>NZ_KB900616.1:22665-26381 GCF_000379065.1 Salinispora mooreana | reverse complement strand
ACTCCCGGCCACCCGGCACCGTGATCGGCGCGGCCAGAGCCCGCACCACCTCCGCGCCGAGCATCCCCGCGATCGGGGCCGGCGACGGGCACACCAACACCATCTCGTCCCCACCGAGCCGGGCCACACACGCGCCATCGACATCGTCGAGCACATCGGCCAGCCGGCCCGCGGCCTCCACCAGCACCGCATCACCCGCATCGTGCCCGAAGGCGTCGTTGATCTGCTTGAACCCGTCCACATCCAGGAGCACCAGGTCATAGGGCTCACCAGCCATAGCGGCCAGGGCCTCGTGCAGGCCGGCCCGATTCGACAAGCCCGTCAACGGATCCGTAGCCGCATCCCGACGGGCCCGCACCAGCTGGACCCGCTGCGACCGGGCCGTCTGTGCGGCCCACACGTGCCCCGCCAGCGACAACACGGCAGCCGCCGGCAGCAGCATCTTCAACGCCTTCACCGGGCCACCTCCCCGGAGCGCGCCCGACGGGCCTTGTTCGCTGCGATCCGCTGATGTGGCGCCAGACCGCCGAGAACTCCGTGGATCAGATCCTGAGGAAGCCCGCGCTCCATCCGCAGCGCCAGCTCACGGCACGAGTCCTTCACCGGGCAGCCATCACATGCCTTGTGCGCCGCCTTCTCCAGCTCCCGCTCTCTAAGGTCGACCGGGAACCACGGATCATTCGTGGCGCTGACCTTGGACTTCTCGCCGTCCGGAGTGCACTTACCTCGGGCCTGCACCCGCTTCTCCAGCACAGACGACGGCTCGGTCGTCACGGCTACAGCCCGAGGGGGCGGAGCCGCTAACCTCGTCATAGGCACGTCGATCTCCCTTCCAGAGTCGGGATCGGGGTTGCCTCTGTGGCCTCAGCGGGCTGGCACCCGCTGAGGCCTTTCTTGCCGACAACTGGTACGAACCAGTGCGGGCAGTATGCCAACTGGTGCGCACCAGTGTCAACGATCTGGATAGATCCCTTCTCTCTTGGTTGTTCGCTGCATCCAAACAACACCGCGCGGGTCGTCAGCGGCAGCCAACACGGGTTAACCTTCGGTTGTTAACCCCAGCCACGGTGGAGGAACTACGTGGCGTCGAACCGGCTTCGCCAGGCGCGCAACGCTCGCGGCTGGTCACAGCGCCGACTAGTTGCCGGCATCGAGCAGTACGCCCAACAGCACGGACTCGACGTTGCATCAACCGCTAGCCTGAGCGTGTATGTGTCCGAGTGGGAAAACGAAAGACGTGCCATCTCGACTGAGCACGCGACAATCCTTCGCGGGGTTCTCGGCCTAACAGATGCCGAGCTGTTCGAGACCCCCGTCAAAACCGCACCCACGAGCACATCGGATGCATACGACGAACTGGCGACGCGAATAGATGCCGCCCGAGCAATCAGCGCCAGCATGGTCGACGTGCTGTTGAGTCAGACCGAGCTTCTGCGGACGATGGACCGTCAGCTTGGTGCGCCCCAACTCGTTGACCAGATGACCGCACATCTGGGGACGTTGCAGGATGCGTTGACGTTTGCGGTGCTGCCGGATGCCCGGCGGCCGGTGGCAAGAGCGTTGGCGGGGGCTGCAACGCTGGCGGCGTGGCAAGCGCTCGATGTCGGGGCCGCGGACCGAGCCTGGCGACATTACGAGCTGGGCAAGACCGCCGCACGAGATGCAGACGAGCCGGCATTCCTGGCGCACGCCATGGGCGAGCAGGCGTATGTCCTGGCCGACGCTGATAAGCCGGAGCTGGCTATCGCGCTCGTTCAGGAGGCGCAGCGGGAAGGCCAAGGGCGTATCCCGCCGCGTCTCGTCGCATGGCTCTACGCAGCCGAGTCCGAGCTATGCGCCCTTGCTGGACGAGCAGAGGAATGTCGCCGCGCGCTCGACCATGCTGCGGCAGCGCTACCCGCTTGCGACGAACCGCGTGACTCTGCCATGCCCAGCATCTTTCTCAACCAGAGCCACCTCACCCGATGGCGTGGAAACGCGCTCGCGCTGCTTGGTGACGACCAGGCCGTGAATGACCTCTACGCGGCGCTAAACGGTATGGACCCGACGTTTGTCCGCGCACAGGCGGGGGTTCGATGTGATCTGGCTCAGGCTCACCTCGTACGCGGTGAACAGATTGAGGCAGTCAAGCAGCTAAAGGAGGCGCGGCTTCTGGCAAGCCGCACCGGATCAGTCCGGCACCGTCGCCGAATCGAACGCCTCACACAGGGGATGTAGAGCCTGAGCCGAACGCAAGCACATGCAGCAGGGCTACCAGAGTGCCCGACCCAAGCAGCTCACCCCGATTGATCAACTCCGGTATATCGCGTAGGGGTATCCAGGCCACGCGGCCGGCTTCCTCGGCATCATCTGGATCACTGACATGTGTCGCACCGTGCCCGATGAAGATGTCGTGCGGAGCATCAACCATGCCGACAAGCGGCTGATAAGTCGTCAAGTTCCGCAGCTCAGTCGGCCGCCATCCCGTTTCTTCTTCGACCTCACGAGCGGCCGTCTTGGCTGCGTCCTCGCCTTCATTCACCAGCCCGCCAGGCAACTCCCAGCCCCACCGCTGGGGTACGAACCGGTAGCGCCACAACATCAGCACCCGGTCATGTTCATCCAACACAGCAGCCACGGCGGCACGGTGAAGCCGAACGACGTGATGTTCAAATCGTCGAACACCAGGCGGCTCTACGTCGACAAGCGCAAGCTTCACCCAGGGATTGTCATAAATCGTTCGCTCGCCGTAGGTCGTCCACGGCTGCAAATTCTTCTCTGAGGTCATACGTTGCCCTCGCCCTCACCAGCGACGAAGTACGCCCGTCCGTGCTCAGCCCGCACGAGCCCTTCCGCTGTCAGCTTCGTCAGGACCAGGCGAATCGTTGTCCTTCCTGCGCCCAGGTCTTCGGCAAGCTTTCTCTCAGACGGCAGCTTGTCTTGCGGCCCGTAGTCACCCGAGGTAACCATGCGACGGATCTCATCCTCAACGCGCGCCGTGACCCCACCCATGCGTTAGCGCCTCCCGCAACTCTCGACCTCTAGCCTACTGGTGCGTGCCAGGCCCGTTCGTGCCTGTAAGGCTGTTTGGGTGTGCGGTGCCATCGCAGGGCCGCTAGGGGCGGGGCTTCCGTTCCAGTGCATGAGGCCGGGCTCCTCGCAGGTGCCGGTGCAGGTCAGCAGAGTATGCGGCCCCTCCCCTACCGGAATCAAAGCGGCATCAAACGACTGAAAACAGACGTCGAATTCCGGTCCGAATTCCGCGCCGAAACTACGACCGGTAATTGCTTGGAGCAGTAGCGTAGTCCCGCATTTGGTGGCAGGCCGGCGGCGGCTGGGCCGAGGATGGTGGTGGTTAGGTGCGCGTAACGATGATGCTGGACGTTGTCGACGACGCGCTGAGACTGACCCTCTAGCGGCGGATTGGGACTGACCCCTCCGAGGCTGGAGGGGTGATCGCATTGGAAGACTGGGCTGAGGTCCGTCGGTTGCATCGGGCTGAGGGTGTTCCGATCAAGGAGATTGCGCGTCGGTTGGGTTTGGCGCGTAACACGGTCCGTTCGGCGCTTCGGGCCGAGGCGCCGCCGTCGCGTGAGCGCGGCCCTCGCGGTTCGTGTGTGGATGGGGTCGAGCCGCAGGTCCGGGCGTTGCTCGCGGAGTTCCCGCGGATGCCGGCGACGGTGATCGCTGAGCGGATCGGGTGGACGAAGTCGCTGACGATCCTCAAGGACCGGGTT
>NZ_KB900616.1:0-22565 GCF_000379065.1 Salinispora mooreana | reverse complement strand
CATCATCGTCGACGAAGTCGGCTACATCCCCTTCGACACCGACGCAGCGAACCTGTTCTTCCAACTCGTCGCATCTCGCTACGAGGCCGGCTCCATCCTCGTCACCTCGAACCTGCCGTTCGGGCGGTGGGGCGAGGTCTTCGGCGACGAAGTCGTCGCCGCCGCGATGATCGACCGCCTCGTGCACCACGCCGAGGTCCTCACCCTCGCAGGCGAGTCCTACCGCACCAGAGCCCGCCGAGAACTCCTCGCGAAGGACCGCAACAAGTAGCACGAAACGACCTCCGGGGGGTCAATCCCAAAACGTCGATAGGGGGTCAGTTCCAATCCGCCGTTGACAGACGTGGCAATCGAGCCGGGCAGTGCTGAGAAGGACAACGAGGACTGGGTCCATGTCAGCCAGGACCTGGTGCTCGTGCTCGACGGCGCGACTGCCCGCACAGACACCGGGTGCGCTCATGGGGTCGCCTGGTTCGTCGGCCAGCTGGGCGAGGCGATCGTTGACCGGGCTCGCCGGTTGAGCCTGGCGGCCTCCGTAGCGGCGTCGATCCCGTACGTCGCGGGTCTACACCCTGAGTGCGACCTAACCCACTCAGGCACACCGTCGGCGGCGGTTGGTGCCCTCCGCATCAACGGCGGCGTGGTCGAGCACTTCGTACTGGGTGATGTCTGCGTGGTGCTGGACGTCAGCGGTCACGTGCAGGTCATCACGGACGGGCGCGTGAGCCTGACGGCAAGCGCAGAGCGAGCCGACGGCAAGCGCAGAGCGAGCCGACGCTGACCGCCACCCGATCGGATCACCGGCGAAGCAGGCCGCGCTGTTACGCATGAAGCGGCAGGAGTTGGCGGCCCGCAACCAGCCGGGTGGCTACTGGGTCGCCGAAACCAACCCAGCCGCTGTAGATCACGCCTTGACCGGACAGACGCACCTCGACCAGCTGCGACGCTTCGCGGTGCTCTCGGACGGAGCAGCGCGAGCAGTCACCTTCGGTCTGCACGACTGGACCAGCGCCCTGGAGCTAATGCAGGCAGCGGGCGCAACCGAGCTGATCCGCCAGGTACGTGCCGCTGAGCGGAGTGACCCGGACGGGACTCGATGGCCTCGTAATAAGCGCAGCGACGACGCCGCGGCTGTGTTCGGGCTACTCACGCAGCGCGTTTGACTGCGGTGTCTATCGCGCGGTGAAGGTCGGCCACGCGGATGGTGACGGTTTCCTCTTTGCCGCTCTCGGCGGTGCTGAGTCCGGCCTCGACGTACTCGCGGATGAGTTCACTGGGGGTCACGTCGCGTCGCTGCGCTTCGGCGAACAGCCGCTCGGTGAGGTGGTGGCTCATGCGGGTGGAGTGCACGATGCTGACGCCGCGGGGTCGGGCGGTGTCGATCTGGGCGGTGGACCAGTCGCGGTTTTCCAGTGCGGCGTTGGCCTCGTCGAACGTGCTCACGGCTGGTCCCCTTTCATGCGGGTGATCGCGTTGATCTCGTTGTTGTCGAGCCGGCGGGCGCCGGTGACGATGTAGTGGTCGTCGCCGCCGCGTTCGATCAGCGCGACGCCGATCCACGCGCCGGTTCGGTCCTGACCGGCGATTTGCAGTGCCGCGCCGAGGTGGCGGCGCACTTGGAAGCCGCCGCCGTGAAGGACGTCGAGCACGGACATCGGGGTGATGCCCGCGGCGTCCAGTCGTTCATACGTAACGTCGCTGAACTGGTAAAACTCCTCCGGCACCCCACCAGTGTATGACATGTGTATACAGGTGGTCTCGGGTTCGTGGCCGTGCCCGCCCACGGCACATGACCCCGGATACGGCTGTTGGCCGGCACCCGTGTCGGGTGCCGGCCAACAGTTTCTTTCCCCCTTGAGGGTTAGGTCTGGGGGTTGTGCGGTGGTCAGCTGGTCCAGTGCTCGGCGACCAGCTCAGCGGCCTGGGTTTCCCACTGGGCGTAGTGGAACGGGAACGCCGACACCTGCACCGTCTGCGCGGCCTCGGTCAACGGCATCTCCTGCCAGCCCTCGACCTGCCTCAGCCCGTTCAGGAACGCGGTGGTGGAGTACTCGGGGTCGGTGATCTGCTCCACCGTGCCCCAACCAGAGGACGGGCGCTGCTGGAACAGGCCCTGCGAGTCATGGTCGTTACGAGCACCCAGGTGACCCAGGTTCTCCAACTTCGACTCCTGCAGACTCGTGGCGATCGCCACGACGGCGGCACGCTCGTCCATCCCGGCGTTCTTGGTGGCCTCGATGATGGCCTTCACGTTGGCGGTCTGCTCATCGTTCAGGGTGATGCGCGACTGCTTGCCCTGGGTGCCGTGCGGGATCAGCGTGTCCATGTCCGGCTTCGCGACCTGAACGGCTGCGGCGGCCGGGGTGGGGGTGCTGTCGGTGAGGGTGGCCAGGGGGCCGGCGACGACACCGGTGGACAGGGCCAGACCAGCGATACCAAGCACGCTACGACGCAGAATCGTGTTCATGAGGTGTGCTCCATTCGGGGGTCGACGCCCACGCCCGAAAAGGGGGTTTCGGGGTGGGTGCGAGCACCGTCGGGCGCTCAACAGAACAAGAAAGAGAAGAAGATGATCCTCAGGCAACCGCGGCCCTGCGGGGCTCTCACGGTGCCGGGTCCATGTGTAACGACCGGCGGGCCGCCATCATTCCGGGGCTCACGCACGGGCGGCACCCGCCCACCTGGCGGGGCGCCTCCTCGGCCGTACGCAGGGTGTAACGCCCCGACGCCGGCCGGGATTCCGCCACCACCGTGCCCCCGACCACACCCCACACAGGCATCAACCAGACACCGATGACACCCCTCTCAAGGCATACATCTCCCGCGAGGTAGGCATCAACCGGCTACGAGCTCTGTCGGCGATTAACCGCGGTTAACGAAGACACTCCGGGGCGGACCACGCTTCTGAGCAGGCCGGAACTGGATCTAGCATGGGGCGCATCCGAAGTACCTCGGCCGCGACGGCCAGGGAAGCACACGGAACGGAGCCAACATGACTCAGGTGCATGTCATCGCCAACCAAAAGGGCGGCGTCGGCAAGACCACGCTCGCCGTCAACCTGGGGGCGGTGACGTATGACGTTTTGGTTCACCCCGAGCCAATCCTCCGATCGACCGCTGAAGCGGTGGGTGACCCGGACAGTCCGGTGATGGTTGCCTCCACAGACCCCCAGGCATCGTCTGTCTGGTGGTCAAAGCGGGTAGAGAAGCACGGCGGATTGCCGTTCGACTTCGCCCAGGTCGACGACCCACGCGACCTTGGCAAGTTACGGAACCTGCACTACGAACACATCTTCGTCGACACACCGGGGTCGCTAGAGGATGAGCGGATCCTCCAGGCCGCGCTCGACGAGTGCGATGACGTACTCGTGCCGATGGTGCCGGAGCCGCTGTGCTACGACCCCACCAGCCGCACGATCGAGGCTGTCATCGCACCTCGCGGCATCCCGTACCGAGTGGTCGTAAACAGCTGGGATCCGCGTGACGGTCTGCCCGACCTGCAGCAAACCGCGCAGTTCATCCAGCGCAAGGGCTGGGCCATGTGCAACGCAGTCATCCGCCGCTACAAGCTGCACTCTCGGGCTTCTGCCGAAGGCATGGTGGTGACGCAGTATCCGCGGAACCGTGTAGCGATGGAAGCGCGTGAAGACTTCTTCCGCCTAGCGCTGGAGATGGGCTACGGGGGAACAGCAGCAACCCCACCACAGACGGCGTCAAGCCTCCAGGAGGTCTGACATGGCGGGGAAACGAATCAACCTGTCAGACCTTGCCAGCGAGCCGGCCCTGCCCGAGGCACGCGTCCCCACCCTTGCCGAGTCAGCGCCGCGGACGGCTCGCGTACAGCAAGTCGCTGCCAACCCACTGAACACCCGAGACCTCGATGCCGATCACGCGAAGATCGAGAGCGTCGCGGACTCGATGCAAACGCACGGACAACTCCAGCCGTGCGCGGTCGTTTCCCGGGAAGCGTTCCTGCGGATCTACCCCGAGCACGAACCTGCGGTCGGTAGAGCCCCCTGGGTACAAGTCACCGGCGGCCGACGCCGCGCAGCCGCACTGCTGGCCAACCTGGCCACGCTCGACATCATCGTCAAGAACCACTTAGCTGAGAGCCGAGAGACCTGGGTCGGTGCCACCGCAGCCGAGAACCTTGACCGGGAGAACTTGGACCCGATCGAGGAGGCACGAGCAGTTCAACTCCTGGTGGAGGAGTGCAGGACAGGGAAGGCAGCAGCCGAACGCCTATCCCGCACTCCTGCATGGGTGACCCAGCGACTCAACCTGCTCAAGCTCGGCGCGGAGCTGCAGTCGATGCTGAGGTCAGGCGAGGTGCCGCTACGAGACGTGCGAGACCTCCACCAGCTACCGCCCACAGAGCAACTTGAGGAACTGCGACAGCGCCAGCACAAGCCAGAATTAACCGCGGTTAACGAGACCGCAGTCCCTGAAACCGCTGTAGGTAGCCGAGAAAAGGGCGAACGCCCGCGCAAGGCCGCGTCGGCTATCAGGCGCCTCGGCGGCACTCCTGACAAGATCGCGAAGTCGCTACAGGCAGAGATGACGCCTGAGGACCTTCGAGCGCTGGCTAACCTGCTGCTGCAGGTCTACGCCGCCCCTGACGATCAGGAACAGGTACCGGTAAGCACTGAATAGGCGATTCCCTACCGGCTCAGCCTCCACCACCGAGCAGGGCCTACACCTACTCGGTACCGACGCCGTCCCGGTCCAGGTCCTGGCGCACATCTGGCCGCGGGCCGGGGGAAGGCGGACGTCAGACACGACGTTAGCCGGGGTAGTTGCCGTCAGGTGGAAGGACACAAGCAGACCTGACGAGCAGCGCCAGCCATACTCGATCGCCTGAGCTGGCCAGTGTGATCACCGTGCCGTCACTGGGGTCGGACAGGATCGCTTCGGCGCCGGTGGGTCCGGGAAGGTCGCGGTACGAGGTCACCGCGTAGCCCTGCCTCTCGAGAGAGTCTCGGGCTTGGGTGACGAGGTGGCGGTGCTGGTCCGCGGGTGCCGTGATGGTGGTCTGCCCGCTGACGTAGTACATGCCGTCGGTCGCGGTTTCGCCGCTTGGGCCGTTGCAGGGCACCGCAAGCAGTTGGGGCGTGCTGGCGTCCGGTGTTCCAGCGTTGACGGCGGTGATCACGGTGGAGATGTGTCGTCGGGTGGCTTGTTCGAGGTCGGCCTTGGGCTGGGTCCGCACGGTGGCGCCGTTCCTTTCGGCTGGCTCTTGTCCGGTGCAGCTGGTGAGAACGAGTGCGAGACATGCCGCTACCGCGGCTTGCTTCCTCAACGCGGTGCGCTCCCGTGGTCAAGGGACACGTCGGCGTACAGGCCGACGATAATGCGGGCTTGGTTGTTCAGACTCTGACTGCCCGGTTCCCAGTAGCCGCTATGCCCGGGCGTATCGACGTGGAAGCGGTTCGCTCCGAAGTCCGGATCGGTCGGCTCCTCGTCGTGTATGCCCCAGATGCCGCCGGCCGCGCCCGAGATCGCATCGTCGGAGGCCGCCCCCGCCCACACATGGCGGGTGTCCATGTTCAATTCGCCGGCAGAGCTGACATGCATGCCAGGACTTCCCGCTACCACGATGTCGGTGACCGCAAGGCCGTCACCTTGTCGGGCTGCCTCTCCGACCACTGTGCTGCCGTAGCTGTGACCGACAGCAGTGACGTGGCTTGCACCCCCGGCATGGGCGGTGTGTAGTCCATTGACGAAGCTATCCAAGGCGACACCGCCTTCCTTCGACAGTCGGTGGCTGACCGCGCTGCCGTCCAGCCCTGGCGTGTCGTAGCCGAGCCATGCGACGACCGACACCGGTCCACCTGTCGGGCCTGCGAGTCGCGACGCCGCTCCCTGTAGCTCGGCTGCGCGGTTGATCTGCCCGCGCATGCCGTCTAGCTCGGTGCCGACGCCGGGGACCACCACAGCGGTGTGTCGAGCTCTGTCGGGGTCACCGACCGAAACGATCGCCTGCCCATCACCAGCGTTGTCTAGTCCCAGCAGCAAGAGCCGCTGCTCTGGTGGCCCATACTCGGAGCTTTCCAGCCGGTCCAGCAGGTTCGTCAGGCGCTCCGTTTCCCGATAGCCCTGCTCGCTGCTCATTGATGCATACGCAAGGGAGGCCAGATGCGCTCGCAAGGCCAACCGGTTGGCCTCGTCTCGCGCCGCCGCTGGCAGACCGTCGAGCGCGCCGAGCCGCTCGGGGTATGCGGTCAGATATAGCTGACGCTGGTCGTCGGTGAGGCCCGACCACCACTCTCCAGCCTCCGACGAACTCGCTCCCTGCCCAGGAATAGCCGCCTCATCCACGCCAAGCAGGCCCCCGATCCGCTCAGCGTCAAGAACAGCGTCCTTCCACTCGAACACGTCGTTCACACCCGGCGAGTCCGGTTGCAGCCGCGACAACGCCTTTTGGAAGTCGGCATCGCGCTCGGTGGCCTCCACGACCAGGTCGTCTATCAGCTTCCCGTAGATACGGGCGTTTTCGTACTGACGCTGCCGGTCGGCACGGCCCTCTTCCGTATGACGCTGCCACTCCTGTGTCACACCAGCGTCGACCCGACCGTTGTCGTCAACGCTCAACCGCAGCAACGGCATCGCCTCCAAGGCGGCATGCAGACGCCGCTGTACGTCGCACAGCTCCTCCGCCGCCCGACCCAGCACCGCGGCGGCTAGCTTCGACTGCAACGCCGATAGCTCAAACTGGTCCTCAACGCTGTCGACCCGGCGAAACGCCGCCTCGGACGCAGGCCCCGACCACCCGGACCCCCGCAGCGGGCCCTCCAACTCCACCACAACGCGACGTTCCAGGTCGCCCAGCTGACGGGCCAAATCGCGCCACGCCTGCGCAGCCTCACTCAACGACTCCAACCGCGTATCCCGCAGCGCGGCGAACGTCACCACCCGGCCACCGACCGGAAGTGATCCGCACTAGCCGTGTCCGTATGCCGGTAGTCACGAGCACACTGGCGTAGCCCTTCGGCAACACCGTTCACCTGCCCGGTCAGCTTCTTCAAATCGTCGCGCCAAAACCACACCAGATCCTCGACTGCTCGGCCAGTCCGCCACTCCGACAAGTCCTGCACGGCTTGGACCGACTCTGGCTCCACATCAATCAAGTCATGCTCCAAGGCCGCCGCTACGTCCTCCGCCACCCGCGCCTGCGAATCGAGCGCCAACGGATCCACACGTACCTCGTCAGACAAGAGCTAACCTCCCCAGCGACGCAGGGTAGCAACACGCACACAGACACAAGGGGCCAGCCGTAGATCGAGTACTCTCACCGCCCGCCACCGGCAAAGTACGCTCCCGCCCGCGCACGCACCGAGGTTCCAGTAGAGGTGGATCCATTCGCCGCTCTGAAGCGGGCCGTGGTGGGTCAACCGGTCGCGCTGCCGCTAACGCTGGTCGCGCTGCCGCTAACGCTGGTCGCGTAGCCTGCCGGGCTCTCATGGTGCGGTGGCCCGGCCCGAAGGGTCGGGGCGGCGGGCGCCGGGGGCACGTTGGTGGTCGGGTACGCGAGGCGCCCGTCACGGCCGTCAGGTGGTTGCGGGTTGGTGGTCTTGTTCGTGTTGCCAGTTGCCCCAGTCGATGACGACGCCCCAGGCGGGGTGCTGCCAGTGCATGCCGATGTGGATGAGTCGCCAGCGGGCGCCTTCCCAGATCAGGGCGTGTCCGTCGGGCAGGTCAGCGATGTCGCCTTGGTGAAGGACTTTTTGCCGTTGGGTGGAGTACGACGGGTTGGTCTGGTGAATCGGTGTGGAGTACTGCCCGACGTAGGCGGTGGACTCGCTGAAGCCGATCATCTGCCGGTCGTACTCACCGGCGGCGTTGGACAGCGCGTCAAGGGTGTAGGGCTCGACGACTCCACGCAGGACCATCTTGGTGGGGAACAGGGTGAGGAAGCCGTCGGCTTCTTTGCCCCAGCGGGCGCGGGCGCGGGAAAGGTCCTGAACGCCGACGATGACGTGCAGCGACTGGCCACCGGCCTCGCTGATGATCGCCGGTAGGGGGATAGGGGCGGTGTTGTTCGCCTCGTCGAGCACGAACGTGACATGGGGGCGGGCCGGCTCGACGCCGGCGGCTGCAGCGCGGTGCCGGGCGTAGGTGGCGAGCCGGATTTCCTCAAGGAGACCGGCGATAAGCGGCGCGTACTCGTGCTGTTTGTCGGGGCTGGCGGTGATGAACAGCGTGTCCTGGCTACGGACGAACGCGGCAGGGTCGAAGGTCGGGTCCTGCCCGACGGCGCGGGCGGCGGTGGAGCCGTAGACCCGTAGTAGCCGGGTCAGGGTCGACAGCACCGATCCGCGTTCACGGTCAGGGATGGTCAGTAGCCCTTCCAGCTGGCGGGCGGCGATCCCGGCACCGGTGTCACCGGCGTCCTGGGCGGCGATGAGCGCGGCGAGTACGGGGTGGGCCACGTCGTCGGCGGCGGCGTTGTGCGCCCAGTCGGCAACGGTGGCGATCTGCTCGCCGCGCAGACGCGCGGCGTAGAGCAGCGCCTCCAGCCAGTCCCGGGCCCGGTCGACCCAGTGGGCCTGGTCTTCGCTACCGCGAGCGGGCTCGGCCATCCGCGAGGCGATCCGCCGCGCGTCGTCCCAGCTGGCCACGGCGGCCAGCGGTGACCAGCGGGCCGTGGTGACACCCGCGATAGAGGTCGGGGCGCCGCCGGGGTCGAAGTGCCACACGGTGCCGCGCAGCATCCGCACACCGGCGGTAGCGGTCATCACGTCGTCTTTGATCGACGTCGACACGCACGCCCCCGGGGCCACGATCACCGACGGAATGATGGCCGCTGACGTCTTACCGGAACCGGGCGGGCCGATGACCAGCACTCCACCACGGGGGTTAGCCCCGACGTAGTAGCCGCCGTCCCAACCGAGGTGCCCGCCACCCGGCGCGGCCATCGCGTCAATAGCGTGCAGCGGGTCTCGGGCGCGGATCAGATTGTGCAGCAACACATCCGTCGGTGACGCCGGCGACGGCTCCGGCGGCGGCCTGGTGGTCGTGGCGGCCGGTATCGCCCGGCCGATGCCGTAGCCGATGCCGTAGCCGACGATCGCCGGCGGTGAGCAGACCCCCACCACCACGGCCGCGACCCACCGGCCGTGAGCGAACCGCGTCCGGCGGCGGCCCTCGACCACGCCCAGGACCAGGCCGACGACGGCGGTGACCAACCACAGCGCCCATATCGTCAACGCCAGCAGCAACTCCCACGCTTGGGGGACGTCACACGGGCCGTCACCGATGAACTCGTTGGCGACCTGGTGGCGGCGGGCGCACTCCCCGCCCACCTCATCAAGCCATAACGCCACAGCGAATCCGACGGCGAGCAGCGGCATCAACCCACCCGCCACCAGCCAGTGCGTACCTGTACGCGGCCCGGACCGCACCCGGCGGGCCGGCACCACGCGCCCGATCCCACGGCCGGCGGCGTAGACGACCAGGACCACCGGCCACAACAGCGCCTTCTACAAGGCCTTCCGCGAGGTCGGCCGGGTCATCCGCACGATCCAGCTGCTGCGCTACCTGTCGGACCCGCAGCTACGCCGGCGGACCACCGCGGCGACCAACAAGGTCGAGTCCTACAACAACTTCTCCGCCTGGTGCCGATTCGGCAACGAGGGCCGCGTCCGCGACAACGACCCCGCCGAGCAGGAGAAACACATCAAGTTCTCCACCCTGCTGACCAACGCGGTCATCTTTCACACCACCCTGGACATGATGAGCGTGCTCCGGCAACTCGCCGGTGAGGGCTGGGAGATCAAGCCGGAGGACCTGGCCGTGCTGTCGCCGTACCAGACGATGCGGATCAACCGGTTCGGCGTCTACGCCACCGACGAGATCACCATCACCCCCGAGCAGTACGACGCGCACCTACCCGACATCGACCTCACCATCCCGGAGCCCGTACCGTCACCCGCCCGGTGACGGTCGCCGAATGAGCTCGGTGGTGCCCGGCGGCCGCTGCGTGATCCTGACGCGGGCGGGGAGGACTGGTCCCCTGATGGCTCGCCGCCCTCAAGTCTGGGCGTGCTGGGTGGGCGAGGTGTCGGGTGCTGGCTTGTACGGCCAAGATGGCGGATGTGCGTATGTCCCGGCTGTTCTCGATGGTGCTGCTGCTGCAGGCGCGGGGAGCTATGACCGCAGCGGAGTTGGCGGGTGAAGTAAGCGTCTCAGAACGGACTGTCTACCGCGACATCATCGCATTGGCCGCTGCGGGGGTGCCGGTCTACGCCGAACAGGGACGACACGGCGGCTACCGACTGGTCGATGGCTACCGCACCCGGCTAACCGGACTCAGCCGGGCTGAGGCTGAGGCATTGTTTCTGCTCGGTCTGTACGGCCCGGCGCGAGACATGGGACTCGGCGATGTGCTGGCCACCGCCCAGCTCAAGGTCAGCGCGGCGCTGCCAGCCGAGTTGCGTGATGCGGCGGCGCAGGCGGCGCAACGCTTCCACCTCGATGTGCCGGGGTGGTTTCACGACAGCGACCCGCCGCCTGCGCTGAGCGTCTTGGTCCGCGCGGTGTGGCAGGACCTGACGGTGATCCTTCGTTACCATCGACATGACGAGGTGACGCGCACCGTGCAGCCCTACGGCGTGGTCCTCAAGGCGGGGATCTGGTACCTCGTCGCGCGGGTCGGCGCGGACCTGCGGGTATACCGCGTCGACCGAGTCGTAGGCGTCGAGGTCACTGATCAGCGGTTCGTCCGCGAGGAGTCTTTTGACCTGCCGGCAGTGTGGGCTGAACGGGCGGCGCAGTTCGTCCGCGGGATGCTCGCCGAGCAGGTGACGGTACGACTGAGTCAGGCCGGGCTGCGGGCGTTACGGTTCGCCGTCGAGCCGCCCGCGGTGCAGGCGGCCACCGCCGCGGCGGGCGGACCCGACGAACAGGGCTGGGTGGTCACTCGCCTGCCCGTCGAGTCCGCCGAGGTCGCCTACGACCAGCTGCTACGCCTGGGCCCGGAAGTGGAGGTGCTGGCGCCTCAGCCGTTGCGCGAGCAGATGCGGGTTGCGGCACAGCGGCTGGCCGACTTGTATCAGCGGTAGCCGGTGACGTCCGCCGGCTTGCCGGCGTCCTGGACCTCGACCAGGTACCGCCAGCAGTCCGGGCGACTACCGTCGAGATCAGTGAAGCCGTAGACCTGAGCCAACTGCCCGCTGGACAGCGACTGCCCGTTCCACCGGGCGATGTCCGGGTCGGCCGCGAGCGCGGCGACCGCCCGGCCGACGAAGGCGGGGCTCTCCGAAATCGCGAAGTGAGGTTCGGTGGCCGTGGCGTCGTACCAGTTGGCCTCGGTGACCCCGAAGTGCTCCAGCATGATCTCCGAACGCATCCAGCCCGGCGTCAGGGCCACCGCGGTGGCACCGAACGAGGCCAGCTCCTGAGCCTGGGCGAACGCCATGCGCAGCACCGAGGTCTTGGCTAGGTCGTAGAAGAACGACACCCGGTAGTTCGTACGGTTGTACTCCGCGGTGCCGTCGGTCATCTCGACTACCAAGCCACCCGGTCGGCGGATCAGCAATGGCAGCGCGAAGTGGCTGGTGATGACGTGGGTATCGACCGCCAGCCGCAAGATGTGCAGGCCGGTGTCCAGGGGGTGTTCCCACAGCTTCTGGTCCCAGCTGAACAACAGCTCCGCACCCCAGATGTTGTTGACCAGGATGTCCAGGCACCCCTGCTCAGCATCGACGCGCTCCACCAGCGCACGCACCTGCTCCGCGACGAGGTGATCGATCTGGACAGCGATCCCCCTACCACCGGCCGCAGTCACCAGCTCAGCAGTCTCCTCGATCGTCTCCGACCGGTCCATCTCCGATCGATGCGCGCGGGTACTGCGGCCGGTGGCATACACCGTCGCCCCGCGGGCACCAAGCTGCACGGCAATCTGGCGCCCCGCACCGCGAGTCGCCCCAGCTACCACAGCAACCTTGCCTGCCAAATCAAGATCCATAACGGAGACCTTGACAGAAAAACCTGACGGGACATGTCAGCCTTTCATAGTCGCTCCTGACGGTGAACGCTAACGTTCGTTCGCGATACACCCTGGCGGCATGGACGTTCGCCCAGGCCGGCCTTGTAACACAACCCGTGTCCGCGCCTTCGTAACGCTTTCAGAGGTTCGCGATACAGTCAGGGTCATGCGGATCGGCTACGGGCGGGTCTCCACCCGCGACCAGAACCCCAACGCCCAACACGACGCGCTCACCGCGGCCGGCTGCGAACAGATTTACGTCGACAAGGCGTCCGGCAAACTCGCCCGCCGCCCCGAGCTCGACAAGGCGCTGCTGGTCGCCCACCGACCCGGCGACCAACTCGTGGTCACCAAGCTGGACCGGCTCGGCCGCTCGCTGGAGAACCTCATCGACCTGTCCGCCCAGTTGCAGGATCGCAACGTCGACCTGGTCGTGCTCGACCAGAACATCGACACGTCCACCGCAATGGGCCGGATGTTCTTCCAAATCCTCGGCTCGATAGCCGAGTTCGAGCACGCGCTGATGTCCGAACGCACCCTCGACGGCTTGGCCGCCGCCCGGGCCCGCGGTCGCACCGGCGGGCAGAAACCCAAACTGACCCCGCGTCAGGCAAAAATCGCCCAGCAGATGTATGAGGAGACCGGACCCGACGGACGCCGGGTACACACCGTCGAGCAGATCGCCGCCGAGTTCGGCGTCACCCGGCCCACCATCTACCGTCACCTGGCCAAGCTGCCCGCCGAAGCCATCTGAACAGCGGAAACCATAAGCAGAGCGCAGGCTACCGCCCCTTGCGGCCGCACCTTGGCGCTCACCCCATCAAGGCGCGTTACCGCCTATTGCCGGTTTCCGCCGTACCTTGGCTGTACCCCTGGTGTGTCACGGGCTTTCACCGGGCGCGGTGGCCGAAGGACGGCGCAGTGCAAGAGGTGTGCCCTTCCTCAGGTGCTTCCTTGGGTGCTTCCCTGGGTAGTTCCGAAATGGCAGGGGCTGGTCGGGTGCGTCGCCGCAGCCCGGGCGGCTGGCAACGCCCGGGTGCGGCCGGTCGACAAACTTTGGCGGTCACGTAGGCGCGTGTGCCTTGGCCGCCCGCGTTTCGTGACCGGGGGTCTTGGGCCAGGGCTTTCGGTCACGGTGCGCGCCCTGGCATTAGTAGTCGAGGCCGCCGGCGGGCAGACCCGAGCCGGGCTGCGCGGTGTGCGGCCAGTCCTCGTCGGTCCCGCGGGGCTTCGGCGCGGTTGCGGCGATGGTGCGGGCGGCGGTGTGGTCGCCTCGGGTCGCGGCACGAGCCGCGGCGAGGGCGGCGTGGCGGCCGTGGCCGGGCCCGGCGCGCTCGGCCTGGCGGGCTTGCTCGCGGGCGGCCCACTGTTCGCGGGTGGCGTCGCGGGCGGTGGCTGCCGCCGTCTTCTGCAGGTGCCGCTCGCGGCGGCGGGCCGGGTGCGGCGGCTCGTGCTCGCCGGTCAACGCGTCCTCCAGCAGCGAGCACAGGTAGCCCAGCGGCCGGTCCGGCGCGGCCAGCAGCTCACGGCCGCCCCGAGACCGGCCGATCGCGGCCAGCACCGCCTCGGCAGTCCAGTCCGGACCGAGCCGCGCCCCGATCGTGGCCGCTACTCGAGGCAGCGGCACGCCCTCCAGCCACTCCAAGGCCCGCTGAACGTCCCGAGCGAGGGGGTACGCCCACCCATGCCACTCCGGACGGGACCGCGGACGCTGTGGGTTCGCACACTGGCCCTGGCCCGTCCTAGGACGCGCTACCCGATGTGCCCCACCCCTCCCCGCCGTCGTTGGTGAGCGCGAAGCGCCGCTGTTCCCCCGACTCGGATCCCCCGACGTCGGGTGAGCACTCGATGGTGGGCAACCAAAACCCCGAAACCAGCAGGAGTAAACGCTCATACCTGTAGACGCTGCGCGGGGGGGGAAGAAATTGCCGAGCTGGGCCGCGGCGATCAGCTCAGCGCCGGTGAGGGCGGTGTCGCGGGCGGCGGCCACGGCGGCGCGTAGCTGCGCCCGGCGGACCAGGGCGGCCTGGTCGGTCAGCTCACCGGCGCGAGCTTGCAGAGCGTCGACGCCGTCGTGGGCGGCCTCCAGCAGCACCAGGGCGTGGGCGAGCAGCTCGTCGAGCACCAGCAGCGCCGCCGGCAGGTACGGCGCGCGGGCGGCGGCCCGCTCCAGACCACCGAGGTGGGCCAGGTCGAACTCGGCCCGGTCGTAGGTGCGGCCGGTGGCGCAGCGCTGCTCGAAGGACAGCCGGCGGCCCTGCACGGTGCGCTCCATCCACTCCAAAGCCTCAGCCTTGGCCCAGCAGTCGGTGACGGTGCGCTCGGTGACCCCGGCCAGCTCGGCGGTACGCGCCCGGCCCGGCCGGGTGATCCGGGCGGCCTGGTCGACCGCGAGGACTCCGCACACCAGGGCCAGCTTCGAGCGGCGCCCACGGCTGGACACCCGGGCCGCGGCCTCCCGGGCCAGGACGTCGGCCAGGAGGTGCACCGCGCGTTCGTGGCGGCCGCCGGTGGCGCACTCCTGGATCGTGGTGCGCAGCCGATCCACCCATCCGGCCAGCTCCGCCACCGTCTGCTCGGCCCGGGTGCGTTCCGCGAGCTGCGCGAACCGGTGCTCGACGGCGGCGGCGTCCAGCTCCTGGGCGTGCTCGTGGTCAGCGCGGGCCTGGGCCAGCCACGACCATCCGCACAGCCAACACGACGGCGACGGTTCTTCCCCGCCGCACGCCGCACACACCGCGGCCTCGTCAGCGACAAGGGATGCCTCCAGGGCGGCAGCGCGCAGCTCGGCCGCGTGTCGCCGGCGCGCGGCATCGGTACGGGTACGCCAACACGGGATGCACAGCGCCTCAGAACCGTCACCGTCACGCGGCAGGCCCTGGGTGTCCCGGCCCACGCTCGCGCACGACACGCATGGGGTCTGCACGCCGGTCGGGTGGGTGATCCGGCGGCGGGCACCGGCCGGAGCGACGAGGCGGGTCTGGCCGGTGCGGGTGGTCTCCACCCACACCGGTGACCGACCCATGTGCACCGTGCACCGCGTATGCCCCGGGGCAGCCAGAACCGCACGGCCGCGCGCGGCACACACCGGGCAATGCCCAGACGCGACCACCCGCTCCGCAGCCAGCGCGCCGCTCATCGCAGCACCGCCACGGGCTCACGTCGAGCAGCAACACGAGAGAGGGCTGGGCACCAGCAGGCAACACCCCGACACGCCGAAACGGCGTCCGAAGACAACACTGCACCCAGCCCGGAGGTGGGTGCTATGGTGTCCTCCGAGCTTGTGTTGAGCCTCAGACCCTGTTTCGCCGCCAAACGAAAAGGCAGGGTGTGGGGCTCGGTTTTTTTTGTGGAGTTAGGGGTTGAGCGGTCGCGCTCCCTCAAGATCTGGTCGTAACCCGGTGATCTTACGTCCCCGCCCGCGCCCGATGGGGTCTCAACACGCGCGCATCGACAAATGTCCACCGTAGACCAATGCTGTGATTGCGGGCATAAAGGGACAGACCGGACACCCTTGTGCGGTAACGGGAACCACGCGTGGGCGGCCCGCTCCTGCGGGCCGCCCGGCTGTCGGTGGTAGGTGCTCACGCGGGTAGGTGGATGGTGTCGCAGAAGATCGCGGTTCCGTCGCCGTCGTGGCAGTACAGATCCGCGTAGCGGTCGTCCGGGCCGTTGACGGCGGCGAGCAGCCGGGCGGCCTGGTGGCAGGCCGCGTCCATGTCAGCGGCGGTGAAGTAGGCGATGGTCTGCGGGCTGTCGGATTCGGGATCGGTACAGACGTCCAGGCGATACTCGTCGGTCGTGGCTTCGACGTATGACTCGAAGGGCTGGCGAGTCTGATCAGGCACCATAGGGGGTGCTCCTCTCATCTGTTGCGGATGGTTTGGGAGTGGCGGGCGGCCCCGAGCTTTTGCAGGGCGTGGGGCCGCCCGTCGTCTGGGTTCAGATGGTGCGGTGTGCGCGTCGTTCGGTCAGGTCAGTAACCATGGCGGCGAATGCGCTGCCGGCGACGGGACCGGCGTAGGCGAGTAGGGACAGCAGCAGCCACACGGCGACGGTCAGCCCGGCCGCGGCCAAGCCGGTGCCCTCGGGTGCCCCGGCGTGCACGGCGGCGGCGGTGAGTGCGCCGATGACGGCCCAGCCGATGCGGGCGTAGCTGGAGCCGGCCACGGCGGCGGCGTAGAGCACGCATATGGCGACGAGCCAGGTGATCCAGGCGTCGCGGCCGGTGGCGGGCAGCCCGGCAGTGTTGGTGTCGAGCCAGGCGCGCATGGGCTCGGAGATGGAACGGGTGATGGGCCCGTCGGTGATCCAGGCGCCGACGGCGGGGGCGGTGTCACCGATCGCGCTGCCGGCCGCGCCGAGGGCGGTGATCAGGCCGGTGAGGAGCAGCCAGAGCAGCCAGATGAGTGCGCCGGTCGCGGCTAGGGCGAAGGGGACGATCACGGCCAGTTGCCAGTTCTCGCGTATGGCCAGGATCGCGGGGTTGGTGCGCCACCAGGTGCTCAGGCGTGGCGGGTGGGGGATGTGCACGCGGTTCTCCTTCTGGTGTGGGGGTCAGGCGGCGGTGGCCTGGTAGTGGCCGTATCGGGCTTTGCTGATCTGCTGCTGGTCGGTGAGTTGTTCGAGCAGGTTGTAGACCTGGCTGGCGCTGTAGCCGGTCGCGGCGACGATGTCTTTGGGGCCGGTGTGGCCGGCGCGGATGGCGTCGAGGACCTTGGCTTGGCCGGTGCTCAACACCGGCCGGGCCGCGGGCTGTTGCCAGAACTTCTCGATGCGCCGTACGGGCGGGTGGGCGCCGCCGAGGTCGATGACGTCGACAGTGGTGTTGGAGGCTGCGGCGGTGTCCATGCTGCGCTCCAGGGCCTCGATGTCCTCGACGGTGCCGGCGTCGGCCATCGCGAGCAGCATCTCGTCGGCGAACCGCTGCTCTGAGACGGCCTGGTGGCGGCGGGCGTAGTGCGTGCCGGCCATGTTGGCCTGCCGGTCGGGCAGTGACCGCCAGGTGATGCGCCCGGGCCAGTACTCGGCTAGCTCGTCGGTGACGTGGTAGCCGCGAAACGGCGCGGAGCGGGCGCCGGGGTCGGGGTCGCACAGGTAGCCGTAGCCGGGCAGCTTCGGAAACGTCTTGGGGCTGATGTCCACACCGAAGACCGTTTTGGCGTTAGGGGTTTTCGAGCGCAGGATCAGCCCGTTACCGGCCAGCAGGCAGGAACGCAGGGTGTCGGCCAGGTTGCTGTTACCGGTACCGCCGAACGCGTCCAGCGTCACCGACTGCGAGGCCATGAGCAGTCCGACGCCGACTTTGCGGCCCTCCCGGGCGATGCTGGTCAGCGCTAGCTGGGTGGCCGTGGCCAGCAGCGGGTTCTCCGCCGCCGACAGCGGTTTGTGGCACTCGTCGAGGATCACCAGCAGGCCCGGCCGGGCGTCGGTGGGGGTGAACCCGTTCTGCTTGTTCAGCCGGTTCTCCACCCCGTTGATCTTCATGACGCGGATAGCGGCTTGGACCATGTTGTAGATGCCCTCGAAGGTGGTGGCGGCGTAGTCGGCGTGGGCGACCAGCAGTGGGGAGCTGTCGCCGCGTTGCCCGTCGCCGTACCAGACGATCGTCGGGTGCGTGGTCGACGCGGCGCATGACATGGCGATCTGATCAATGAAGCGGCTTTTACCGCTGCCTTGTGCGCCTTGGATGTAGCCGCCCCAGATGCTGTCGGCGGTGTACACCCGCCAGCAGGCCACGCCCTCACCGTCGGCGAACGGACCCAGCCGTACGCACCCGTGCTGCGGGTCGAACCCGTCTTGCGGGCCGGGCCACGGCTGGGACCGGCTGATCGGGGGACGGGTGACCACGGTCAGCAACGCTGTCGGGGCGGGCAGGTCGGGGTGGGTCTCGACGATGACGTCCTGGCCGGGCATCAGCCGCAGCCCTCCGCGCACGGTGGTGACCGCGGCGGCGACCTGCTCGACGGTCTGCTCACCGGGCACCAGCTCCAGCGTGTACCGGTAGCCGGCGGTGATGACCTGCGCATCGGCCAGGACCGACCCAACAAACTGTCTACCCCGGGCACCGAGGTGCGTGGCCCACCGCTGCACGTACAGGTCCGCGTCGTCGGCCACCGGCAGCGGCTGCTCCCCCACCGCGGTCACGGCGGCGGCGGTGGTGGCGGGGAAGTCGTGGCGGTGCCGCCGCCACCACAACAGACTCACCCCGGTGCCCAGGATCGCCAGCGCGGCGACCGCGTCGAGGGTGACGCCGGTGGCGGAAACCACGCTGAGCCAGGACGCGGCCAGATACACCGCGGCGACCAGGCGGTGCCGCAGCCGCCGGTCGTGCACACGCCGCCCCGCGGCCACCGCGGCGACCACCGCGACCACGAACGCGGTCGCAGCCACCCCGTAGGCGATCTGCGCGTCAGCGTCGGTGACGTGCTGGGCCAGGCGCACCGCCCCGGCCGCCACGACCAGCGCGCCCATCGCGGCCCACGGAGTGACCTGCGCGCGTAGTCCAACCTCGGGCAACCGCGGCGCCAGCACATCAGTGGCGCCGGTCGGCAGCTCGCCGCTGGGGTACGTCGTCGTCGTCACGGGGGCCTCCTTGCGGGCAGACGGGAAAGACAGAGGGCCGGGGCCGGGCCCGAGCGGTGAGGCTCGGACCCGGCCTCACCGGTTAGCGGCCCTGGGTCTGGTAGTCCTTGTCACCGGCATCCGGCGCCGCGTCGTACGCCTCCTGCACGCCGCGCTGCTTCTCCAGCTCCGCGGCGTGCGCCGCCGCGGCGGTCGCCGCGTTGGTGAACGCCTCCTGCATCTCCGCCGCGGTGCGCAGCGCGTCACCGCCGACCTTGTGGCCGGACAGGTGAGCGGTGTAGCCCTCGTTACCGGCCGTGGCGTGCTCCCCGGCGAACGTGGCCAGGCTGGTGGCGTAGGCGATGGACTGGTCCAGCCCAATGACCTCGGTGTTGATGTCGGTGTTCATCTGCTCCTCCTGCGGTTTGGTGGGAAACGGAATGACCCTCGCGCCGGCCTCCGACGGGTCGGCATCCGACGGTGGGATCGACTGGGAAGGCTGCGGGGACTGCTCCAGGTCGGCCTCCCCGCCGGCCGATGCGGACGCCGGCGCGTCAGATCCGGTGATCTGGACTCCGTCGGCGGGCATCCTCTGGGTGTCCGGGCACCGGTGCTCCGCCGCCGCGTCGCGGGCCCGCTCGGCGTTGTCGTAGTTGAAGCCTTTCCCCGGGCAGCCGGGCCGCCGGCACGACCAGGCCCACAACCCGGCCTCGCGGTAAGAGGTGGACACCCCGTCGTGCACGACCGACGTCGGCCGCTCATCGTCGTCATCGGTGTCGGTGTCTCGGCCGGTGTTGGTGTCCCGCACCTCGGCGGTGTCCCGACGGCCGCCGAGGTCGTCCTGGTCGTCGTCGTGGTCCAGCACCCGGGCCTGTTTGCTGGCCGCCCGGCGGCGCCGCCACTGGGTTTGCGCGGCCAGCCCGTCGGAGAGCAGATCGTCGAACCAGTCCCGCGTGCCGTACCGAGGCTGCACCAGGCTCTGCCCGGCGGCGCGGGCCTTGGCCTGCTTCTGCGCGAACCGCGGGTTCGGCTTGCCCGTCACCGCGTACGCCACGTCCATCGCCGCGGTGCGCACCAGCCACGTCACCAGCCACAGGGCGGCAAGATCGATCAACATCACGCCACCCCCGCAGCCCTGCTCTTACGCACCACACGGCGGGCCATCACCAACGCGCCGAGGATGCACGCCACCGCCAGCCCCGTCGCCGAATCGGTCACCCAGGCGTGCAGCCACCCATCGATCGCGGCGAGCAGCCGCCCGCACCAGTGCGACACCTCGTCACCAAGGCGGCCCGTCACCGACGCGGCGATCGACGGCATCGTCAACGCCGACAAGATCGCCATCTGGTTCGGCACGCTGTCGATGAAGATGTCCACACCCAGGCCAATCACCGCCACCGCCAGCAGCACCGGCGGGATCCACTCCCACGGCCACAGCCCCAAAAACCCCTGCACCACCCGGCCCAGGAACGTCTCCGTCGCCAGGGTGCCGCCCACGACCGCGATCGCGAACGAGCACCACGCCAGCCCGGTGATGCCCTTCTGCTTGACCGCTCTCACCGCCGATTTCGCGCCTTTAGCCATGCCTTCCTCCCCTCCTTCACAGCAGGACCCAGGCCGCCAGGCCCAGGACAGGACGAATCAGGTGCTCCATCGCCCACTGCCCCGCAGTGGTGAGCACGAACAACCGCCACAGCACGTACACCGGCACCGCCCGGCCCGGCCGCTGCGCAACCCACTCCACGTAGCGGCACACCACGGTCACCGGCAGACCCACCAGGCGGTGCCACCACACACCCAGCCGCCGCACCGGCCCGTCCACGCCGCCCGTCCAGCCGCCCCGCCACGCGTACGCGGCCAACTGCGCCGCCGACGCCGGCGGCTCAGTCAGCACCGCCGGCGGCGTCCAATACGCCCGCGACGCCCTCAACCACCCCCACAGCCGGTCACGCACCGTAACCGCCGTCGGGTGGAGAGTTGACTGGAGACTGGAGACTTCCAGCCCTCCAACCTGGGCCGAACCCCGCACAGGGGCACTTCCGAACTCTCCAGTGGAGACTGGAGAGTTACCATCTGTCACCGACGGTGGGTAGGGAGATGGTCGCCGCGCCGCAGCGGTCTGCCCTGTCGAGGCCGTCATCTAGGCCACCTCCTCGACGACCGCAGCGGCCCGGCCGCCGGTCAGTTCCAGGACCCGGCCGACAACATCGGCCGGCACCGCGTTGAGAACCCGGCTGATCGTGCGCACCGAAACGCCGGTGGCGGCGTTGAGTTCCGCCTGGGTGGCGTCCCGGTTTTCCGCCCGAGCCGCCAACACGAGCGCCACCGTTTCCGGTCGGACCTTGTCCACCTCCGGCAGACCCACCGGCAACGGAGCCGCCACAGCCGCTAGGGATTTCCGGTTGGCAGGCGCCACGATTTCCGCCCGCCGCCCCGACCTGATTTCCGGTTTCTCCTGCACCCGAGCCAAGGCCCGGCGGGTGCGCTCCAACTCGTTAACCGCACCCTCGCGGGCCTCGACGAGCGCCTGCGTTTCCTGCTCTGCCAGGGCCCGGGCGGTGGTCTGACGCTCGGCGAACCGCTGCGCCTCGTCGAGCTGCGCGCGCAGCGCCCGCACCGTGTCGTCCAACTCCGTCGCGCGGTCCTGGGCGGACTGTGCGGTGTATCGGGCCTCGGCCAATGCCTGCTGGGAGTCCCGTTCGGCCTGCTCAGACGCCTCCGTCAGGACCCGCACCTGCTCAGCGCAGGTCTGCTCCGCAAGCATCCGCGCGGCTGCGGCCCGGTCCGCGGCGTCACGGGCCTCCGCGAGCCTGCCCTCCGCCAGACGCTGCGCCTGCGCCGCCTCCGCGGCCCGCTGCTGCGCGGCCTGGGTATCCTCACGGGCCTCAGCGGCAACCCGCTTGCAGGCCGCGATTTCCGCCTCCGTGGCGGCCTCGATTTCCGCCCGCGTTTCCGCCTCAGCCGCCGCCCGGGTTTCCGCCTCCGCCCGGGCCATTTCCGCCTCAACACGCGCAGCCGTTTCCGCCTCAGCCCGCGCCGTTTCCGCCTCAGCACGCGCCGCCATTTCCGCCTGCGCCGCCCGAGCCGCGGTCGTTTCCGTCCGCGCCACCCGAAGCTCTTCGGCCCGCCGAGCCGTTTCCTCCTCCTCCGCGACCTCCTGCTCGGTGCGGCCGGTGAGGCTCTTGACTCGCACCACCACGATCGGCGCGACACAGGCAACCGCGACCACCAGCCCCCACGGCACCTTCTCACCGCCGTCGAGGTCGATGAATACGGGAACGAGGTGCACCGCCACCTGACAAAAGATCATCAGGAGCATGCCGACGACCATGTCGACCCACCGACGACGGTGGAAAGCGGTGATCACGTAGACATCGAGCATCACCGGGAACATCCAGGCGATCTTCGGACTGAAATGCGCGAGGACCGCCAGGTCGAACTCCCCTCGGGCCGTCAGCACCACCGCCGCGGCCATCGCGATCCACGGCCCCCACGACACGCCAGCCACCCGCGCTTTCACCGCAGCACCCGCTCATCAACAACCCGGGCCAGACTGGCACCCAGTAGCTCCCGTGCGATCTCGTCCTCCGCGCACGACTGGTGACACGCATCGCCACGGCCGTCGCGCATCGTCGTGACGGTGGCGCAAACCCGGCAGGGCAACGATCGGTCAGGGTCGTAGTGCGTCGAGTCGGACCAATCCAGGCGTACCCGCACCAGCAGGGAGGCCATCAGCACACCTCCCCGCGCGCGCGGCGGCGAGCCCGCACCTGGGCCAGCAGCTGGCGGCCGTACGGGTCCAGATCGGCCTCGTCCACATCGATGGCGTGGGGGTGCCGGCGGTCGTCAAACCAGCGGACCAGACGGCCACCGACAACCACGCCAGTGACCAGGCCAACCGCAGCGACCGGGGAGTACAGCAGCACCTGCGGGACCTGGTCGGCGTGATCCGACATGGCCCGGCCAGCAAGCACCGCCACCGGAGCCCCCGCCACCGCCGTGACAGCCGCAGCCCG
>NZ_KB900615.1:78768-79708 GCF_000379065.1 Salinispora mooreana | reverse complement strand
CGGGTCATCCTCGTCGAGCAGTCGGCCATCACGGGTGGGGTGCCGTGGAACGGCCCCACCTACAACGCTGGCCGGTTCGAGATCGCCCGGTTCAGCGACGGATCGGCCGGCGACTGGGTGGTGTCGCGGCCGAACTTCGGGGTCCTCGGTGGCCTGGTCGTCGGCTCGTCCGGATCGGGCAAGTCCCGCGCCCTGGGTGTGCTGATCGCGAACCTGCTCGCCGGCGGTGTGCAGGTCGCCGTCGGCGATCCGCAGAACGGACAGTCTTTGCCAGCGTGGAAAGGCACGGTGGAGTACCACTCGGGGGTGGAGGCGACCGGGCTGCTGACCCGCCGTTTCCACGCCGAGGTGGAACGCCGCTCGCAGCTGCTGGCTGACGCCGGCGTCGACGCCTTCGACGCCAACGATCCGCGAGTGCGCGCACTGGGGCTGCTCCCCCTCGTTGTGGTCATCGACGAGTGCCAGCTGCTGCTGGTGCCGAACACGCCGATCGTGGCGCTGGCGGTGCAAGCCGCCGAGACGATGCGGAAAACGGGCTGCGGTCTTGTGTTGGCCACCCAGCTGCCGCAGCTGCGTGCCCTGGGCGGGTCGCAGCCGTTGCGCGACGCCCTGGTCGCCGGGAACGCCCTGATCCTGCGCGTGTCCAACCGCGGCAGCGGGTCGACGATCCTGCCCGACGATTTCGTGGGCGACCCGTTTGGCCTGCCCCGCGAGTTCGAGGACGGCACGACGACCGCCGGCATGGGCTTTCTGCGTCACTCCCACCGGGTCGGGATGGTCTGCCGGGTTCCGCACCTGGATGAGACCGCCGCCGCGGCAGCGGCGCCCCGCGTGCCGGTGCGGTGGAACGTCCCCGAGATCGACCCGGCTACCCCGATCGTGGTGCCCGGCCGCACCCCCACCAGCGGCAACACCACCACCCCCGCCAGCACCAGCAGCA
>NZ_KB900615.1:78437-78668 GCF_000379065.1 Salinispora mooreana | reverse complement strand
CACCCCGCCCCCAGCCGCGGTTCGGGTGGCGGTGCCGGGTGTGCGGTCAGGGTGACTCCTCGTTCACGTCGATGCCGGCCGCGCAGGCGGCGGGTAACCGGCACACCTGCCCCCCGCAACCTGTTGCGGATGACCCGCATCCCGATGACGAGATGGAGATGGTCGGGGCGCCCGCCACCGGGGCGGCTGGCGAGTGCGCCTACTGCGAGCCCGCCCGCGAGGGCGTGCCTG
>NZ_KB900615.1:34803-78337 GCF_000379065.1 Salinispora mooreana | reverse complement strand
GGTCGTGCGCGAGATGGACAAGCGCTACGACGACCTGGCCGCCCACGGCGTGCGCCACATCGACGACTTCAACCGCAAGGTCCGCAACGGGCAGATCACCGCCCCGGCCGGCAGCGAGCAGGAACTACGCCCGTACCCGTACCTGCTGGTCGTCGTGGACGAGCTGGCCGACCTGATGATGGTCGCCCCCCGCGACGTCGAGGACTCCATCGTGCGGATCACCCAGCTCGCCCGCGCCGCCGGCATCCACCTCGTCCTGGCCACCCAACGCCCCAGCGTGGACGTGGTGACCGGGCTGATCAAAGCAAACGTGCCGTCCCGGCTCGCCTTCGCCACCTCGTCGCTGGCGGACTCGCGGGTCATCCTCGACCAGCCCGGCGCGGAGAAACTCCTCGGCAAAGGCGACGGCCTGTACCTGCCCATGGGCGCCAGCACCGCGACCCGGATCCAGGGTGCGTGGGTGTCCGACGCCGAGGTCACCGCCGTTGCCGAGCACTGGCGCGACCAGGGCGACGCCCCCGCCACCCTGCCGGCCGCCACCGAAACCCCCATCGCCCCGGCCGTGGACGCCACGGTGGTCGACGGACTCGACGACGACGAGCGGGCCCTCCTGCGAGAGGCCGCCGCACTGATCGTCACCGCGCAGTTCGGCTCCACCTCGATGCTGCAACGCAAACTGCGCATCGGCTTCGCCAAAGCCGGCCGCCTCATGGACCAGCTCGACCAGCTGCGCGTGGTCGGCCCCTCCGAGGGCTCCAAAGCCCGTGACGTGCTCATCACCCCGGACGAGCTGCCCGACCTGCTCACCGCACTCGAGGGCCAGCCAGCCGCCGGCCCTGCCACCGACGACGGCGCCGGCGCCAGCGCCGTCGCGACCGTGCTGGCGTTCCCCCACACCGGTACCCACCGCTGACCTACCGCCGCGCGGGCAGCCCCACGCCTCCAAGCTCCGGGGCCGCCCGCCACTCCCTACATCCGCATCAGACGAGAGGAGCCCACCCATGGTGCCCCACCTGGACGCTGAGATCGGCATCGTGCGCGCGGAACTGGCCCGCGTCGACCCGAAAGCGGGCCATTTTCTGCAGGTCGCCGGAGTGCTGCTCGGTGCCGGCCTGGCCGTACTCGCCGGCACCGGCGACCGGCTCGGCCCCCTGACCCTGACCGCCGCGGCCGGAACCGCCGTCCTGGTCGGTGCCGCCCTGGTGCTGCTCATGCTGGCCTGCCGGCCCCGCCTCGACGGCGCCTACGGTCCACTCGCCTACGCCGACACCGACGCCTACGAGATCCTGGCCCGCTGGGGCGACGACCACCAGGACATCGACGAGCTGATCGCCCTCGCCCGCGCCCGCGAACTGTGCTGGCTGTCCCGGGCCGTACGCGACAAGTACCGGGCGATCGGCCGGGCGGTGCCCCTGCTGCTGGCCGGCTACCTCGGAGCCGGCGTGACCGTCGCCGCCGCGATCGGCGCTTGGTGACGCGGTCTGAACCCCATCCCACCAGCGGGCGGCCTCCATGCATCCCAGCCGAGGCCACCCGCCACTGCCCTGATCCGCAACAGATGACAGGAGCCTGACCATGATGACCCACCAGCCGTTCGACACCGGCGTCACAGGCGCGACCGATGAGTACCGCCTGGACATCGTCACCGATCCTGAGCCCGACAGCCCGCAGACTGTCGCCTACTTCGTGGCGATCACGATGGACGCCGCGTGTCAGCAGGCCCAGCGGCTACTCGCCGCTGCGGACGGCCCGGACGACCGCTACGGCGAGCTGTACAACCACGACGGCACCGGTGTTGCCGTCTACTGCGACACCATCCACCTGCCCGCCGAATGAGCATCCACCATCCGCAGCCGGGCGGCCCGCTTCCGCGGGTCGCCCACGCGTGGATCCCGTTACCGCACAGCGATGTCCGGCTTGTACCAATATGTGCCTGGTTGCGGGGCCGATCCATACAGGATATTGATATACCGGCGCGTGTTGGGTCTGCATCCCGCGCGCGGGTGGACGTAAGATCACCGGGTTATCAGACTTTGAGGGAGCGCTTCAGCTCAACCCCTAATTCCAGACAGCAAGAGAGCCCCAAACCCCATCTTCGTTTGGCCGCGATAGCAGGGTCTGAGGCTCCAACAAGCTCGGAGGCAACGATAGCACCCACCTTCGGGCTGGGTGCACTCTTGTCTTCGAACACGTTTTCTGCGTGTCACGGCGGCGCGCATCTGCCCCAGCCCTTCCCCCATGTCGCAGCGCAGGCTGCGGCTGTTTCGTCACGCCCTGAGCCTGTGTCTGTGGTGGTGGGGCGATGAGCGGCACGCTGGCTGCGGAGCGGGTGGCCGCGTCTGGGCACTGCCCGGTCTGCGCTGCACGCGGGCAGGCGGTGTTAGCTGCCCCAGGGCAGACGCGGTGCATCGTGCACATGGGCCGGTCGCGGGTGTGGGTGGAGACCACCGGCACCGGGCAGACCCGCCTCACGGTGCCGGCTGGTGCGCGCCGTCGGGTTGCCCACCCGACCGGTCTGCAGACCCCATGCGTGTCCTGTGCGAGCGCTGGTAGGGACACGCAGGGCCTGCCGCGTGACGGTGAGGGCTCGGATGCGCTGTGCATTCCGTGTTGGCGTACCCGTACCGAAGCCGCGCAGCGTCGCCGCGTGGCGGCCGAGCGGCGGGCCGCCCTGGAGGCATCCCTTGTCGTTGACGAGGCCCCGGTGTGTGCGGCGTGCGGCGCGGAGGAGCCGTCGCCGTCGTGTTGGCTGTGTGGCTACTCGTGGCTGGCCGAGCTGCGCGCGACGTTCGAGCGGGACCAGGCGTTGGAGGACGCCGCTGTCGAGGCGCGGTTCGCGCAGCTCACGCAGCGGGCTGAGGCCGAGCAGCGGGTAGCGGAGTTGGCCGGGTGGGTGGATCGGCTGCAGGTAACGGTGTCCGCGTACGCGGCCGGCGGTGGCCGTGGCCGCGCGGTCGAGCTGCTGGCGGACGTGTTGTCTAGGGAGGCGGGGGCGCGGGTGTGCCGGCGTGGCCGGCCGTCGCGGCTGGCCCGGGTCGCCGCCGTCCTCGCGGTCGACAGTGACTGGCGCACGGGCCGCCGAGCGCTGCCGGGTCGGGAGCGCTCGGCGCAGCTGGCTGGCTGTACTACTCGCACTGTCACTGACTGCTGGGCGCGTGCCGAGGCGCTGGGTTGGGCCACGCGTACCCATCACGGGCGGCGCCTGAGCCTGGCCGAGCGCACCGAGCTGGGCCGGTGCAACGACCGGGCCGAGTTCGACCTGGCCCCGCTGCACCGCGGTGACCCGGCCGTCCGCGCCCCCTACATCCCGGTGGCGCTGCTGGTACTCGACGACCTTGTGCAGCACGCCCTGGTGCTGCTGGCCGCCGCGCAGGACGACCTCGACGCCCTCATCGCCCGTACCGCCGGCGTGGTTGACCATGCCGCGCTGGCCCGCCGCGCGCAGCTTCGCCACGCCGTCGCAGCAGCCCGCGACACCCTCCTAACCGATGTGGAGGCCATCGCCACGGCCCAGATCGAGACCGGGAATTTCTTCTCCCCCCGCTCGGCGTCTCAAGGTGAGTACTTAAGTTCCTGCTTGTCTCGGGGTTTTGCTCAACCTCCGACGAAAACTCACTCCACGTCGGGGGATCCGAGTCGGGGGGAAGGCGGCGCTTCGCGCTCAACAACACGAGGAAGTAGTGGGGCACATCGGGTAGCGCGTCCTAGGACGCGTCAGGGCACGTGTGCGTCGCCACGGAGGCCGCGGCCCCGTCCAGAGTGGCATGGATGGGCGTACCCGCTGGCACAGGCCGCCCAGCAGGCCCTGGCGTGGCTGCAGGCGGTACCGCTGCCTCGGGTGGCGGCCACGATTGGGGCGCGGCTCGGTCCGGCCTGGACCATCGAGGCCATGCTCGACACGATCGACCGCGCCCGCGGCGGCCGGGAACTACTGACCGACCCGGAACGGCCGCTGGGCTACCTGGTAGCGCTACTAGACACGGCGCTGACCGGCGAGCACGAGCCGCCACACCCCGCCCGCCGGCATGACGCGCACCGCCAGGCGGCGCAGGACGCGCGTCGGCGCGACCTTGTCGACCAGGCCACCGCGGCCACCACCGCCCGCAACACCACTCGCGCCGACTGGGCCGCCCGGGAACAGGCCCGCCAGGCCGAACGTGCCGGACCCGGCACCGCCCGCCACACCGCCCTCGCCGCCGCACGCGCCGCGGGCCGCGGCGACCACACCACCGCCCGCGCCATCGCCGCCGCCGAGGCCGAGAACTGGCCCGAAGTCGCTCAGCCCGGTGCCGGCACCTACCAGAGCGGACCCCGTGACCGGGACGTACCCAAGCGCCAGGCCCGATAAGCTCGGCCCTGGTCAGCGGGTCTCCAGCACCCCCGCTACCTTGGCGCACGCCGCGATGAACGTGTTCGTGTTGGTCAGTGCTTCCGCAGGAAAACCTGCCCGCAACTCGCGTATCACCGCTGGGCTCGAATCGTCCGCCGCCCGTAACAGGTCCATAAGCCCGACCGCCACCAACCGGGCCTCCAGCTCGGCGGGGTTCGCGGTCTCGCCGATGTGAACGATCGCGTCGGCAAGGTCCTCCGACGTCTTCCACGGAAACGGATCCGCTGCGATCAGCGTCCGCAGGTCAGCGTCGAGCTCGTCCCACACCGGCGCGTCCAAGTCGGCCAGCGCGGAGGCGCGTAGCTCGGCATCTGCCTTACGCCTTGCCAGGCTCCGCTGCTGGTGCAGCCGTTGCTGGTGCCGAGTCGGCTTCTTTGGCTTACTCACCACTGCGCTCCTCAACATCGGGGGGCGGACTGCAAACGCACACGGTAGCGGTCGATGAACGCCGCACCCCCAGACCCCACGCCACCGCAGCCGGCCCACGCCACCACGTCGGACAACGACTGGCCGGACGTCCCACAGCCCGCGGCGCGGGTCTGCCCGCCGGCGGCCTCGACCGCTAAAAACCAGGGGCCCCCACCCCCTTCCGGACCTCGCGGCAGGCTCAGCGCCAATTTCCCGCCACCACCCGCGCTGCCCTTACTTAACCAATCAGAGCGAGATCAAAAGCCTCCTACGAAGCTCTGAGAGCCCCTTTAAGGCAGGTTCTATCGGAACTCGCCCCGTGTCAAGGTTCAAGGTCAAATACATATGACTTACAGAAACTAACTAAGTCTTTGCACTTTCATTTAAGTAATAGTATAGGATGTTGGTATGGATGTTGAGGTGAATGTGGGTGAATCGGGGCCGGAGTCCGGTCCGCGTGAGCGGCGCTGTGGCTACCGCGAGTGCCAGAAGGCGCTGGTCTACGCCGGTTTCGGTCGGCCGAAGGAGTTCTGCGCGCCGGATGACACGAGGTGGCAGCCGGGCAACCGGACGTGCCGGGAGATGGCCGCCGCGGACCGGGCCGCGGAGCTGGCCACCGGTCTGGACACGCCCCTGACCGCGTGGCGGTCAGCTGTGGCTGACCTGACGCCAGCGTTGACCGCGTTGACGGCCCAGCTGGAGCCGGTCCTGCCGGCCGTCGAGGCCGTCGAGGCCGGTGCGTTGGCTCGCATCGCGGAGGCCGAGACGGCGATGGCCGCGGCCGTGACCCGCGCGCAGGCCGCTGAGGCCGAGCGGGACCAGGCCCTCACCGCAGCCCACAACGCCGAGCAGGACCGGGCCCACGCCCACACCGAGCGGCACGCCGCCGTTGCCCGCGCCCAGACCGTCGAACGCGACGCCGCGGACGCGGTAGCCCGCGCCGCCCGCGATGTCGCCGACGCCCGCCAGGCCCAGGGCCGCGCCGAGGCCGAGGCCGAGGCCCGCGCCGCCACCGCCGCCAAGGAAGCCGAACGCCGCCGCGCCCTTGAGGAGCGCCACGACGACGTACGCGCACAGCTGCGCGACGCCCGCGCCGAAACCAAAACCCTCACCGGAGAGCTGCGCGCCAGCGACAAGGCCCTGCGCGCCGAGGCCACCCGCGCCGAACGCGCCGAGGCCGCCACCGCCACCGTCACCGCCGAACGCGACGCCGCCCGCGCCGACGTCGCCCGACTCGACACCGCGCTGGCCGACGCCGGCCGCGCCCGCGCCGACCTCGCCGCCCAGCTCGCCGCCACCACCTCCGACCGCGACGCCATCCGCGCCGAGCTGGCCAGCGCGCGCGAGCAGCTCGCCACCGCGACCGCCCGCGCCGACGCGGCCGAGCACGCCGCCCAGACCGCCAGCACCGAGCGCGACGCCGCCCGCGCCGAGCTGACCGACGTGCGCGGACAGCTCGCCACCGCCGCCGCCGAGCGAGACACCGCGCGGGCCGCCCTCACCGAGTCCGAGACGGCACGCCGACAAGCCGCCGACGACCTGCGCACCGAACGCGCCGCGCTGGCCGACGCCCGCCGCCAGATCGACCAGCTCCACACCGAACGCCGCGCCGCCGACCAGGCCACCCAGGACGCCCGGACCCAGGCAGCCCAGATGGCGGCCGGCGCCCACGCCGCGACCGACCGGGCCGAACGCGCCGAGGCCCGCGTCGAGCAGCTCCAGGCCCAGCTCGACGCCGCCCACGCCGAGCTGGCCCACGTCGACCGGTCGGGTGAGCCGCAGTGACCGCCGGGCCGGAGCTGGTGGTGCTTGTTGGCCCGGCCGGTGCCGGCAAGTCGACGTGGGCCGCCGCCCGCTACCGCACGTCGCAGGTGGTCAGCCTGGGCGCCCTGCGGGAAGTGGTCGCCGATGACGAGAACGACCAGGACGCCACCGCCGACGCCGTCGCCCTGCTCCTGGCGATCGTTGACGCCCGGCTGTCTCGCCAGCTGACCACCGTGGTCGATGCAACCAACGGGGTGGCGGCCGAGCGCGCCGAACTGCTCGCGATCGCCGCCCGTCATCAAATGCCCGCCATCGCCGTGGTGATCGACACCACGCTGGATAGATGCCTGGACCGGCAACGTCAGCGGCCCGGTCCCCTGCCCGGCCGCCGGTGGGGCCGCGCCGTGCCGGACTCCGTCGTGCGCAACCAACACCAGCGCACCGTGGCCAGCCTGGACACCCTGACCGCCGAGGGCTTCGTCCAGGTACGTCGAGTCGATTGAACAGCGCAAACCCCATCCGCACCCCGAAACGACTGGCCGACTGGCCGAGCAGGTGCAGGCCCTGCTGCCGCGAGGCCGCCCACCGACCGTCGCCGGTGCCGTCCCTCGTGCCGGCACCGGCGGCACCGGCGCATCCTGACCGTTTTCCGTTGCAGTCTTAGGCGTGACGGAAAACGGCAGGGTGTCCGGCTCGGTCCGGCCTGGACCATCGAGACACGGGCGGCCTACTCGGCGCGGGGCATTGCGTCATCCACCTTTTTTCGTCACGATGCAGTCCGTGACGAAAAAAACTGGACGGGCTACCGTGGCCGCCGGCTCGCCGGAGTGGGTGCCGTGTGAGAACTGCGGCGCCGACTTCCAGGTCCGGCCGAACCTGCCGGGCCGGCGCAAGCGGTACTGCTCGCCGGCGTGCCGCACGCAGGCGTTCCGGGCCGCGCACGCGCCCAGCGACGGCCAGCGCCGCGAGGACCTGGTCGCCGCTGTGGCCGCGTTGCGGGCGGTCGACCTGGCCGCGATCCGCACGAGGCTGTCACTGCTCGACGGCGACACCCTGGCCGAGCTGGGCCGGCACGCCGCCCGGCTGTGCGCCGCGGTGCTGCCGCCGGAGCCCGTGGTGGCCGCGGCTGCCGTTGATCCGCTCGCCCAGGACACCCTGCCGTTTTCCGTCACGCCTACGGCTGCAACGGAAAACGGTCAGGATGCGCCGGCGCCGCCGGTGTCGGTGCCGGCACGAGGAATGACGGCGACGGTCGGTGGGTTGAAGCCCACCGGCGAACAGCAGGCGATCATCGACGCGTGCGTGGCCGGGCAACGCGCGGCGATCTCGGCCGGCGCGGGCACCGGAAAGACAGCGACGCTGCGGATGGCGGCCACCCTGATGCGTGGCCGCGGCCTCTACGTCGCGTTCAACCGGGCGATCGCCGCCGACGCGAAGAAAAGCTTCCCGAAGCACGTGAGCTGCTCCACCGCGCACAGCCTGGCGTTCAGGGCCATTGGCCACCAGTACAAGGCGCGACTGGACGGACCGCGGCTGCCCGCGCACCAATGCGCGGCGTTGCTGGGCATCGACACCGAGTTCGTCGTCTCCCGTGAACGCAACATCGAAGCGCCGCAGCTGGCCCGACTCGCGATGGAAACCGTCGCCGCCTACTGCCGCACCGCCGACGAGCAGCTCGACACCCGGCACGTACCCCAGGTCAACGGGGTCGACGGGCCCGCCGCAGCAGCGCTGGCCGAACATGTCCTGCCGTACGCGATCGCCGCCTGGGCCGACCTGCGCCGGCTCGACGGGCGGCTCAAGTTCACCCACGACCACTACCTGAAGATGTGGGCGCTGGGTCGGCCCCAGCTCGCGGCCGACTTCATCCTGTTCGACGAAGCGCAGGACGCGGACCCGCTGATCGCCTCCGTGGTGCAGGACCAGCAGTGCCAACTGATCGCCGTCGGCGACGAGAACCAGGCCATCTACGGCTGGCGCGGCGCGGTGGACGCCCTGTCGAACTGGCCGGCCGACCTGCGGCTGCGCCTGTCGCGGTCCTGGCGCTTCGGCCCGGCCGTCGCCGATGAGGCCAACAAATGGTTGACCCTGCTGAACGCGAGACTGCGACTGACCGGCAGCCCGACTCTCGCCTCACGCGTCGAGCCCCTGGAACACCCGAAGGCGATCCTGTGCCGCACCAACGCCGAGGCGATGGGCCAGGCGATGTCCGCGATGGACGACGGCCACCGAGCCGGTCTCGTCGGCGGCGGCGCGACCATCCGCCGGCTCGCCGAGGCCGCCGAACGTCTGCAACACGGCAGGAAGACCGACCATCCGGAGCTGTTCGCGTTCGCCACCTGGGCCGAGGTGCAGGAGTACACGCGCAACGACCACGCCGGCAAAGACTTAGCCGTGTTCGTGCGGCTCATCGACGACTACGGCGCACCAGAGATCATCCACGCCGCCGACCGGCTCTCCGACGAACGCTACGCCGACCTGGTCATCAGTACCGCCCACAAAGCCAAGGGCCGCGAGTGGGACACCGTGCAAATCGGCGGCGACTTCCGCCAGCCCGCCGCCAACGACAACGGCACACCCGGCCGCGTTCCCAAAGCAGAAGCAATGCTCGCCTACGTGGCGGTCACCCGCGCCCAGCAGATCCTCGACCGCGGCGGACTTGCCTGGATCGACGACCAACTCGCCGGAGCCACCAACAACCAGCCCCGAACCGGCCGACGCCGCCACCTGTTCGACGACGACAGCCAGGACTACTGACTCGCTCGCTTTCTGTCACGCCAGGCCCGGTGATGGAAAGCGAGTAGACCGACGATCGATTGCGGGAGCAGAGAGGTGAAGGAGTCACCCATGACCGACAATACCGCCACTAGCGCCTACGACCGACACCACCGCCGGCTGCCCGGCGGTGGATTCACCTGCGAACGGCCCGGCTGCACACACGTCAACGGCCGGCCCGAAATACTGCAACGAGACCTGGCACAGGAACTGGTCGACGTCGGCCAGGAGCCGCCCACACCGGGCGCGGACCGAACACCAGGCCCGGCGCCGTTCTAGGGGCGGACGTGTCCGGGTGGTTGATCTACCAACTGCCCGACGGGCGGGAGGCCCGGGTCGATGTCGACGCCCGCCGACCACTGCACTGGACCGTCCAGGACGGCGACCTGCTCGACGGCCTCACCGCCGAGCAGGTACAGGCCCTACTGCGCCGCGAGGCCGGACCACAACGCAGACACTCCCCCGCCTGGCCCCACGGCCGGGCGGACGTCGGGATACAGCGCTACGGCTTTGGTCGACGTCCTCGCGGCCGGTCGGCTGGAAGGTGGGCGTTCAGAGCCGCTACCACTACCTCGGAGCGGGTGATGCGACCGCCCAAGGAGCGAGGGCCCGCGCCGATCTGCTCTTGGACCCACCCGACCAGGGTGTCGATGACCTGCAGTTCGCCGGCGAGGGGCCGGATCGGCAACTGCACCCGGCGGACCTTAGTCGCCGTACGGCGCGCGGAAGCGCGCCACGGGAACGGCTCGCTGGCGTCGGCGACGGCTGGCCGGCGGGCATCGGCGACCAGGCGGGGCAGTTCGGTCAGGTGCGCGCGGAGCGCATCAAGGACGAGCTCGGTGTTGCTGGTCGAGCTGCGCCGTACCCGCTCGAACCGGGCCATCAGCGGCGCCGGGACGCTGAGGACCGTCGGACTGACTGCCAGCGCGGCGGGGTCGTCCATGTCCGCCGACAGATCTGGCATTCCGGTGGCCAGGGCACGGCCCGTTGACGTCTCGTCCATCAACGGCACCGACGCTGGCGGCGCCGGAACAGCCTCGGTGCTGCCGGCTTCGGCTGCCAGTGGATCCGCGTGGGCCGCCTCAGTCCGGGTGGCAGGGGCGGGGCTGGCTGGTGCCGTGTCGTCAGGCATGTGTGGGCTAGTCGTCGGTGCCAGCGCCGACACCGCAGAAGTGCGATCAGCGCTGACCAACCCTGCCAAGGACGACCCCCGGCCGCCGAAGCCGCGGAGTTTCGGCGCTGGCGGGGTGTAGGTGTCGGCGCTTTCCTGCTCACTCACTTGTGCTCACCGCCCAACTGGCTGAACCGGGTGAAGACCTCGCCCGCGAGGTCTTCGTACTCCTGGGCGACCTTCCCTGCCTCGCTGCTGGGAACCGGCCGGCCCTTCGCCGTGCCGGCGCGGATCTCCCACCACTTCGGGCCCTCAACCTGCTCCAGCTCGTGCATGAGCTGGCCACGATCGCGGCATGCCTTGGCGACCGACGGCATGTAGCGGATGACGGAGTTGAATACCAGGGCATCGGTGCCGGCGGCCCGCAGGTCTTCTTTCAGCTCGCGTCGTACCTCCCGCCGCTGTCCCACCTCGTCGCCCTTGCGGTTGACGCGGTACTGGAACCCGAACATGGCCACCCCGAGCAACTCCAGCTCCTCATTGATCGTTGTCGCCCGCCCGAACCGCTCGGCGACGCCGGACAGACCCTGCCGGCTGGCCTGATCGAAGGACACCGGAACCAATGCGGCCCGGCTGGCGACCAGGACCAGGTCCTGCAGGTTGATCTCGCGCGGCGGGCAGTCGATGATGATCCAGTCGTACTCATCGGCGATCGTCGCCAGAACCTCCGCCAACGCGAGGCGTGCCTGGTGAGCGTGGCCACGCGCCGTCTTGCCGAAGATCATGCCGTTGACCTCGTCCAAGGCCGACCCACCGGGAATGACGTCCAGCCACGGGCGGACGTTGCGCAGCCGGTGCGGCACCGTCCCCGCTTGCAGCGCCGTCATCAAACCCTTGCCGTCGTCGCCTACCTGCACGCCCTCCGGCAGCCGTCCGTCGATGGGGACGTCCTCCGGCTTGAGATAGCCGAGGTCCAGACCGAGGTTCCCCTGCGGGTCGCAGTCAACTAGAAGCACCCGACGCCGCGAGTTTGCCTGCTCCGCCGCCAGCGCCAGCAGGCCCCCGAGGTTGGCGCTGACCGACGTTTTGCCCTGGCCACCCTTTCCGTTCAGCACCGCCAACACACGGCCGAGGAGCGGCCGTAGTCGGCGCCATCGCTCCATCGCCGCCGCTAGGTCGGGATCAACACCCAGCATCTGCCCGAACGTCATTGGTCTGCCTTCTCTCATCGGCGCAGGGTTGCGTCCTTCGGCCGTGTGCCTATCACTCGCGAGGCCCATCGCGCGACGCCACGCGCCGAACGTCACACCCAAGCTGACCAGCAGCATTGCCAGCCAACACGCGCACGGGGGCGCGACAAAGCGCATGTGCGTTATCGCGCACGACATCCCTCGCAATACCGCGCACTATAGAGCGCACGACAAGCCTCATCACTCGACAAGTTATATTGTCAGCACCACAGTTAACGTAGTGGCAAACGATGTTGTCCACAACGGTGTGACATAGAGGGCGAACGCCATGGGACAAGTAGGTGTACACAACATTGGATACCAGGTAGTGCAAACCCTTGTGTCCAAGCTGGTGTCACGTATCGCAGAACAGACCGTACACGACAACGTTAGTGGCATCTCAGATGCCCGCTCTACCTGCAGCGACTCACCGCTCTGTTAGCGATCCTGACCGTGGCAGAAAGCCTGGCAAGCACCGCTGTGGTAGGCGCTGCACAACACGGGCAAATTATCCAGCGATCGGTAAGGCAGAGAGGGAATTGAACGGCAGGCTGCGCGCCTAAGATGGATGGCCGGGCCTAGTCAATCGCACAAGACCAGCCGATACGACCACAGCGGTCGGCCACCTCGCCGGGTTTCGGCATACACCATCGCCGGCTACCTCTGCTTTGCGGCGCACCTTCGGCAGATGATCAGGAGAGAACATGACCGCCAAGGCATGCACTCCGGTAGCGCTGACCGCATGGACCGAACGCAACGAGCGTCAGCAGAGGCACACCCTGCCAGCGATCTACCTCATCGACCAGCAGATCGAGCAGATTCGGCGCAGCGACGCACGCTGACGGCCGGCACGCTACTGCGCCGACTCCGGCTCCTGAGCCCAAGGACCCCGGCTGGCGGCGGGCGGGGCCTCGCCGGGTCTATGGTCCGGTAAATTTGTAAGGCACCTTGCGATCTATCTGCAAGATGCCTTACGCTTTTGGTATGGATGATGCTAGCAACGTTCCGCCTGTGTTCCGTTCCCTCGTGGACCGCCTCGGTCCGCCTGTGCCCCTGGAAAACGCGCGGTCCCGGTGGGCCGAACTGGTGGCGTCGGCCGAGGCCGGCACGGTCACCCTGATCACCCGCGGCGGCCGGGAATGGGCCGCGCTGGTGCCGATGGCCGAGGTGGCCGAGCCGGTGGCTTGGATGCCGATGTGGCCGCTATCGGAGGCCCGCGCCAAGCTCGGCGACGTGATCTACGAGAGTCACGCCAGGACTCAGGTACTCACCCGGCACCGGAAGCCGGTCGCCGCAATCGTCGACGCCACCGTGCTGCTCCATCGGCCGACCCCGGCGGACCGGCTCCCGGTCGAGACGCTGCTGGCCGCCGGCCACCGGATCATCCTTGAGCACGACCCTGACGGCGAGGACGCCGGGGAGGACTACTGTGCCACGGCCGTGGCGGTGACCGGCGCGACCGTTGCGGTCGGTGTCGGCCCGTCCGTGGGGGAAGCGCTGTTGCGCCTTGCCGCGCCCGACTACGAGGGCACGCTGGTCATCTGGTACGTCATGCGTGGCGATTCGCCGTTCGCAGCTGCGGCCGACCCGCAACTGGTCGGTGTGGACATCCCGGTCCGGGTCCTGGACTGGGCCGAGGCTCACGGTCTGGGCGAAGCCGACCCGGATGTGTACCTCCTGGTAGCCCCAGCCGATGAGGCCGGCCGCCTCGATGGCGAGGTGGCGACCCTGACGGACGTGCTGCCCCCAGAGACGGTGGCGCAGATCAGGGCCGAAATTGGCTAAGCCCGTGGAGGCGAAGAAGTTCCGCCGCGACCTTGGGTGAGCGGGAGGCGGCGTACGCAGTCCGCGAGGGGCACCACTGGTCGAGCAGCTTCGCGCGCTTGTCGTTGTTGCAGTCATCGCAGGCGGGGGTGAGGTTGTCGGCGATGTCGAGGCCGCCGCGGCTGATCGGACGGATGTGGTCTGCCTGAAGGGAAGGCGCACCGCAGTAGGTGCAGGGCCCGGTAGCGAGGTCGTGTCGCTCTTTGGCGGTTACCGCCAGCGGTGTATCCCGGGCGGCGGCGAGCCGTGCTGCCCTGATCGCGGAGGCTCTGGCCGCGTGGGCCCTGTCGCTACAACGAGCGCACAGCGTTTTAAGCTCGCTGCCCTTGCGCCCACTCGGGATCCAGTGGCGACCGCATTCGGCGCAAGCTTTGCCGAACCTGACGGCCATCGGATCCTCGGGCGGCTGCGGCCTACGTACCGCCCGTCGCCGAGTGCTCATGGCCCGGATCGTAGGGCCGAGGTACGGCAGCTCGACGGTGCGCGCGGAGCGCATCAAGGACGAGCTCGGTGTTGCTGGCTGAGCTGCGCCGTGCCCGCTCGAACCGGGCCATCAGCGGCGCCGGGACGCTGAGGACCGTCGGACTGAAGGGCCCGTGTTGCAAGTCGGCGTCGTTGGGGGCTGCGAGGTGAATCCATGCCGCGGGTGCATTTTTGTCGTGCACTATTAGAGTTTGTGTCGTACACTAATTCTATGACGCAGACGACCGCCACCACCGTTACCTACTGGCACATCGCCGACGCCAGCTACAACGGCGGTCCGCTGGTCTGCCGTGACTCCCTGGCCCGGGCCGGCAACGCGCCCGCGTGGAAGTGGGGCGACGATGCCCCCGACGGGTTCGACGGCGACGTGGTCTGCCTCTTTGCGGACACGCCACGGGGACGTACCGAGGCGGACTGGCTCTGGCACGAGCACCAGGCGTTTCATTTGCTCCGCGTCGATGTCCCGGCCGACGTGCACGACGACGTGATGACCACCGTCGCCGAGGGCTACCCGGCCGTGCGGGACGAGATCCCCGCCGAGTGGATTACCCACGTTCGTGCCGGCTACGACGAGCGGGCGATCCGCCGGGAGGGTGACGAGTACTGATGCCGGAGCCGAAGCGCCGTGGTCGACCCAAGACCACCGGAACAACCCCGCCCCTGAACATTCGTGTCCCCCAAGACGTGCAGGACGCCGCCCGGGAGGCCGCCAAGAAGCGCGGTGAGCGGTTCGCCGTTGTCGTAACCCGCCTGCTCGCCGAGTATGCAAGGGAAGGCCAGTGACCACAGAACGCACCGCCACCGTCTCCCAGCTCGCCGCACGCTACGGCGTACATCAGTCCAAAGTCTACGAGTGGTTGAGGGAGCGCTCCGGCATCCGGGCAGTCAACGACCGCCGACCCGCGCGGTATCGCCTCACGGAGGTCGACGCAGCATGGGCGCGACGCCTTCCGGGCGTTGAAGCCGTCCCTGACGGTATGGCTACCGTCAAGATGCTAGCTGCGCAGCTTGGCCTGCAAGTGGGTAGCGTCCAAGCTCAGATCAGGGCCTATCGTCAGGTGTTCCAGCCCGCCGGTTACGTGCGGGCCGCCCGAAGGGCACCCGTTGCCTACTATGACCGGCAGCATGCCCTGGCGTGGCTGAGCCGCAACCGCCCGCCGGAGGCACTACCGGCTGGTCTTGCGGCTGAGCTGCGGAGTCTGCACGCCGAGCGCAGCCCCGAATTTGCGGGTGCCCTTCGGGCGGCAAACGATGCTGGATGGACGCTGGCGGTCATCGGCCAGGCCCTTGGCTTGACCCGGCAGGCTGTGCACAGTCACATCCAGCGCTGCGCAAAGCAGGATGACAAGTCGGACCGGGGGCGGTGGACATGCCCCGGCCGTCACTGCGGCTCCTACCAGGGCTACAAGTACGGCTGCCGCAAAACTGCCTGCACCATCGCCGTTGCGCCCTACAGTGCGGCTCGACGGGCGGCAGCTGGCGCGGTGGGGCGCAAATCCATCGACGAGCCCGCCTTGCAGCAGATCCTTACTGCGGTCCGTGGTGGCACCTCGCTCACGGTGGCGTGCGAGACGGCTGGGGTCAGCCCGCACCGACTGGGCGGTGCTCGCCGTAGTCACCCCGAGTACGACGCCGCGCTGGTCCAGGCCTCCCAAGAGGGCGGCCTGATCCCGCCGCTGCGTCCGGTGCGTCAGCTCCACTGCCCGCAAGACTGCGGCACGGTCGGCTACGCCCTCGGCTGCCGGGAGGACATCTGCACGCAGGCACACTCGGCTGCCATCCAAGGATCCCCGTCCCGTCAGTACGCCACACCAGCCCGCCGATTTGGTCCTGAGGACCGTGAGGCCGTACTTCAGCACCTACGCAGCGGGCTCACGATCATGGAAGCTGTTGCCGCTACCGGATGGTCGTACGACGCCCTGTCCAACGCACGCAAGAACGACACGGCGTTCGACGCCGCGGTCATCGACGCGAGGGAGGCGGGGCGCCAGAGCGGTGAGCCGGGTGACCGGCCCCGCCCGGTGAGCCGGGTCGACCACCGCTGAGCCAGAGCGCGGCGCAACGCGCCCGCTCGGTCAGCGCAGCAACGAGGGTGTCCGTTGGGCGAACCCTCAACGGACACCCGCCGGCAGTACCGACGGCACGCGTCCACCAGCGACGAAGACTGTCTCAGATAGGGTGTCCGGTGGTTTGTCCGGTGATGGGGGGCTATCCGTTACGCTGCGGCCCGTGACCGCTGTGCTGATCGGATACGCCCGCTGCTCGACCGACAAGCAGGACTTGGAGGCCAACCGCCAGATCCTGCTCGACCTCGGGGTGCCGGCCGAACGGATCTACCTTGACCGTGCGTACTCCGGCACCAGCCGCGCCCGGCCCGGCCTGGACCAGGCCCTCGCCGCCGTGCGGCCCGGTGACACGCTCGTTGTACCGAAGCTGGACCGGCTCGCTCGGTCCGTGCCGGACGCCCGGCAGATCGGTGACTCCCTCGCCGCGCGCCGCATCCGGCTGCAGCTGGGCACGATGGTCTACGACCCGACTGACCCGATGGGCAAGATGTTTTTCAACATCTTGGCCACCTTCGCCGAGTTTGAGGTCGATCTACTACGGATGCGGACCCGGGAGGGCATGGCCATCGCCCGGGCCAAGGGCAAACTCAAGGGCCGGGCACCGAAGCTGTCGGCCCCACGGCAGGCGCATCTACTCAAGCTGCACGCTGCGGGGGAGCACACCGTTGCCGAGCTGGCCGAGCTGTTCGAGGTGTCGCGCCAGACGGTGTACCGGGCGCTAGAGCGTGCCCGGGCTCGCCGCGACGCTCGGTGACGTCGTCGACCACCAGGACGACGACACCGCCTGATCGGCCCCGGTTCGATCCCCTGCTCGTCAGACCAAAGCAACGATAACGGGCCTACGGCGATCGCCGTAGGCCCGTTTGCACGGAACTAATCAGTCAAGACCAAGTTTCGCGGGTTGTTTGTTATTGGGCACCGACCTACAGGCGCAGTTGGAGCTGGCCAGCCGAGGGCTGACGCCTGCGGGCCGCCGGATGCTCAGCCATCGACCATCGGACAACCAGTTCTGGGCGTCCGGTACTGTGTGGATCCGGTGTATTCGACCGTCTGATCTCCCGACTCGATGCCACGGCGGGCCCGCAGGATCGCGGGGGGCCTTTTGGGCTTCCGTAGCGAGGTAGCCGAGGGAAGGGGTCGATGGTGGAATCACCCGAGGAACAGGAAAAGCGCAAGATCGCCTTAGCTGTAGAGCTTGGCGTGGCCTGTGAGCTGGTCTCTGCCTTTGAGGCACTGACCAGCAACGAGGAGCCCAACCTGGGGGTTGGACTCCTCGTGCTGATCCTGTTGCTCAACGTGAGCAGCAACTCACGTAAGAGCTAAATGCAGGGGACGTCGTTGCCAGTTGGTAGCGGCGTCCCTCGAAAATAGTAGCTAACTAGCAAGTATTTATTTCTACTGGGTTCGAAGTGCCGGCCACTGGTACATCTAGCGCCGCGGCAGCGCGTCGATCACGTGATCAGCGCCGCTGAGCTGCGCTTCACGTCGACTGGGCCCAGTGCTTACGCTGATGCCCCCGCTTGCTCCAGGGCCGCTGCCGCCGGGCTGCACGGGTCCGGCCGGAGGTGAAGTTTCGTACAGACGCCCCGGCGTAGGGCCGCTATTGGTGCTTGCTGACGTAGGCGAAGAACAGCAGCATCAGGATCAGCCCGAACCAGAAGTTCCAGATCGAGTTCAGGCGGTAGTAGCCGCGGACCGGCTTCCCGCCTCGCTTGTGTGCCTTGACGAAGGGCATGACAGCTCCGTGATCTCGCCACTACTAGCAGACGCTCATCGATACCACGGTGCGGTGACAAGACCCCACCGAGCGGGAACCCTCCGGCTGCCTACGCGGTCGCCAGCATCCATGTGCTGAACCCGCCCGCGAGCACGAGCGCCGGCACTACCAGCAGCAGCTCCACCGCCGACCCGGTGCGAAACCGTAACGGCGCCCACATACCCAACGCCGCCCACCGGCAGCCCCGTACCCGAATCGGCCACAACAGCGGAACCCGCGAGTGCGTCAACGCGTCGCCGAGGGAATGAGTCAGGCAACCCAACCCCAACGGCACACCCAGCCACCACCAACCACCCCCAGGGCCCGGCAGCGCCGCCGCCATCACCCCGACAAGCAGCCCCACCCCCGCCGCACCGAACATCCCCCGCGCACGCCGGCGCAGCAACCCACGCGCCGCCAACGCCGCCGACAACCCGGCGACAACCGCCGCGGCCACATCTCCCCCCAGCCAGCACACCAGCGACACCACCAGGCCGGCGGCCACCGCGAACACCAGCGTGTGAGTCACCGCCCGATGCCCACCCCGACCCGCACAACAACCACAAGACGAGCGCCGCAACGCTGCAGCCCCCGCCGCCGTCCCCCGGGCGATCACACGCGTCACCGGACCCAACGACCGAGCAACAACCGACCCCGGATGATCAATATCTGGCAGCAACGCGGCACCCGCAGCAACCGCCGCACCCACCACAACCGTCCCCGCCGCAGGCTGGGCACCCCACACCGCGGCCCCCGCACACCCACACAGCCACACCACCGCCCCGGACAGCGCGTGAGATCGCCCCATCACCGTGGCACCACCCCGATCCGCCCACGCTCCACACCAGACGAGAGAAAGCATCGCAGAAGGCAGTGACATTGACGCATCGCAGTCGAGTGCGGGGCGGTGGGAGCAGGCGAGCCGGGCCGCTTAGGTGGAATCGGCATCAGCCCCGCACAGTCGAGCAGCCCTAGCCCCAGCCGGGTACCGTCCGCGCGGGGGCGTACCGCTCCGCCTGGCCTTTGAAGTCGACCAGCGGTGCCGGCGATCAGGATCGTGTATCGCTGAGAGGTGTCGGTGGCGGTGAGGGGATTCGTGGTGACCCATCAGGTACCCGCCGACGATCCAGCAGCGTTAGCGGCTGCGGTTCGCCTGGCCAGCGACGGTGTTGTCGTGCAACTGCTTCGTGACGGGGTCGTGATCGCCAGTGTCGTTTCAGCCAGCGATCAAGATCCACAATTGTCACAGCAGCAGCGGTGCGATTTTGACCCTTTTCCGCCGCTCGCGACCGAGCAGATGTGTCCACACTTGGGGGCATGGCCAGCCGATTCGCCGACTGCTGCGGTGGGCGTCGACGGCCGCTACCACCTGCGGGACTCGCGCACCGGTCAGGCGCGCTGTCACTATCAACGGGGCCTGCCGTTACAGGGGCAGCCGGTCCCGCTCCTGGCCGTACCGGTCACGCAGCGGTGCCGTAACCGCACCGTGTGGCCAGCCGCGGAGGCCGTACGGCACAATCCCGGGCCACTGCAGACATGGCCCGACGACCGTCCGCCGCGTTGGTACGTCTGGGGAGTTCTCTTCGCCGAGCAGCGCGGCGTGTGCGCGATCTGCCGCCGCGCTACCCCTCGCGTCATCGACCACGATCACGACACCGACTTGGTCCGTGGGCTGCTCTGCTACCCCTGCAACAACGACGAGCCGAAATGTTGCTTTCCCGCCTACCGGTTTGCCCCGCCGGCTGGTTCCCGCCGCTGGCGGTACTCGCTCTTGCGTACCAGCGGTCGGTCAACATCCGCGCTCAAGGGCAACGGGGCCGCGCCCGCCGGGTGATGACCTTCACTAGCCCATGCTGAACAGTGACTTCAGCAGGTCGTAGGCCATATTCCCGAGGACTCCCAGTGCCATCTGTCCAGTAGTCAGAAGCGATAGCCGGATGAGGTTGCTCAGGTGATCCACCTTTTTGCGGTGCTTCCCGGCGTACCGTCTTCGCCTGATGCTCCTCCGCAGGCGACAGTCCGGTTGGGGGCGACCTTGGTGTTTTGATTTTGGGCAGGTTCGGCTAGGCGATCGCCTAGTGGCGCGTGTGGCGGCTCAAGGGGTTAGCCGCTCCTGCCTGCCCTGGACACAGGTTCAGTGTACGTGAGGGTTGCCCACCCCGCTCCTTGCCGCTGTAGCCGGCCGTGACGGTCGTGGCACAAGCCCTCAGGTGCTGCCGCGGTGCTTCCGGTCCTCGCGCCTGGCGGCGCTGCGGTCCGGGTCACCTTGCCCCTGATGCCTCCGTGCCCGGCCGCCATGGTGGGTTTCGGGCGTGTGGCTACTGGGCTGTGACTGGGCGGCGTATCGCGACGATCTGCGATGCCCACGATGACACCGCTGTCACCTTTACAACGTCGCCGCTGCTGGGCGCCTGCACGAGGTAGTGCTTGCCGTCTCCGCCAACCCCGATGTACATACCCACATGTCGTGGTGTTGAGGGGGTGCCGAGGCTGCCGGGGATGAAGATCAGGTCGCCGGGTTGGATGGCTGCCAGGCCCGGGACGGCGACGCCTGTGTCGACCTGGTTGTAGGTGACTCGGGGGATGGCCACGCCGGCGGCGGCCCATGCCTGTTGCATCAGGGAGGAGCAGTCCCAGGTGTCCGGCCCGTTGGCGCCGAAGACGTAGGGCTCACCGAGCTGGGCGAGGGCGAAGCCTACCGCTGCGTGCTGTTGGGCGTTGTTCGGGAGTTGGTAGCCGTCGGGGATACCGCCGCCAGCGGTGAGGGCCGGGTCGCCAGCTCCGCCGGAGCACACCATGACCGCCGCTGCTCCCGGCCAGAACCGTTCGGTGAGGGCGTGGGCGAGGGTTTCCCATTGGGCGTACTCACCGCGTAGGTCGGCTCGGGGAATCTGCACGTCGGCCGCGACGTCGGTTAACGGCCGGGTCTGCCAGTTGTCCTGCGTGACCAGCTTGGCGAGGAACGCCGTCGTCGACTTGACCGGGTCGCCGGCGGTGGCCGCACCGTAGATCGATATTCGCTGCTGGAACAGGCCGATTGAGTCGTGGTCGTTGTTGCCCCCGAGGTGGGGCAGGTTCCGCAAGGTGCTCTCCTGCATGGCGGTCGCTAACGCGATGACCGCGGCGCGGGCGGGGAGTTGCTGTTGCCGCACGACGCCGACGATGAGTTGCGCGTTGGCGAGCTGTTCGGCGGACAGGTCGACGTCTTCGACGGTGGTGGCTGTGCCACCGGGGCCGCAGTTTTGGCCGGCGCTGGCGGTGGTGGCCGCGATCATGATGATGGTCATGGGCACGGCCAGCCATACGACCAGCGCCGGGATCAGCCACCACCACGCGCGCCGTGTCATGAGGTCGCTACCAGCGCCGTGTTGGTGTAGGTCAACTCTTCCTCCGACGCGGTGCGGACGGTGGTGACCTTGCAGAGCCGGTCGCCGACTCGCCACACGGCGCGGCCGACGCGTTGGCGGGCCCAGCCGGAGACCCAGTCGCGGGCGATGTCGCCCAGGCCCACCAGCTCCGACAGTTCCTCGGCGATGCCAGGGTCCTGCGCGAACATGACCTTGGTGTCGCACAGGGCCATCATGTCCCTGGCGATGGCGACCTCTTGAGAGCCGGCTGCGCCGACTGACAGCAGGTCAGAGGGCTTGTGCGCCACGACGAGTTGGACTTCGCCGTCGTTGCGGGACAGCCGCAGGTCAGCGTCAAGGCTCTGTACGGCGCCGATGCCCAGGCGCATCTGTCGCCACACCTCATCACGCACCACGATGGTGATCTGGCCTGGTTGTCGTAGGTCGGTCATGGCTCTGGCCCACGAGTTGGTGCAGGCCAGCGCGACTCCGATGGCCTCGTCGCCGAGGTCGGTGAGCCGTTTGAGTGACAGTGACTGGATCGGCGCGTTCCAGTCCAGGTCGATGGTGGTTTCGGCGTCGAACAGTCCGGCCAGCGCGCCGCGGACCAGCGCGCCGAGCGCGTCAGTGGCCTGACGTGTTTCGTCGATCATGTGCTGTTGGGAGGCGTACCGGCAGGCGTGGGCCAGCTCCGGAGTCGGCCGGGCGAGCGCGTCGTGGATCTCGGGGATCGTCACGGTGCGCAGACGACCGTCGCCGTTTGCCCAGCCGGACCTGTCGGCGAGGACAGTGGCCAGGGCGTGTTCGTCGGCGGGGCTCACCTCGACTCCGCGGGCGCCGATAAGCGCTTTGAGGAGCACCACCCATCGGGCGAAGATCAGCGCGGCGCGGGACGTGCGTTCGGCCGCGGGGAGGGCTGTCCATCCGGCGCCCAGGGGACCAAGGTCGAGCGGGTTGATCCGGGCGGTGAGCCCCAACCCCAGGGAGATCGGTTCGACGCCGACCGCCCGGCACAGCACCTCGTATTCGGCTTTGACGTCACCGGCGATCAGGGTGCGCGCACCGAACAGCATGGACCGCAGTAGGAAGAGCTTGACTGCGGTGGATTTTCCTTGGCCGGGTTTACCGAAGAAGATCAGGTTGGGGTTGCTGACGATCTGGTCCAGGACCCAGCCGACCGGGTTGCAGTAGAAGCCGCCCCCGGTCAGCGCGTCGTAGCCGATGAGGGCGCCGGTGGGCGGCAGACCGTTGCTGGTGACGAAGGGGAAGATGCCGCCGATTTCCGCGCTGGAGGCCCGGTAGACGGCCAGGGGCGCTGGGACTGGTGCCCATCCGTGGCCCTTGCGGCGTCGTCCTCGCCGGGGGGCGTCGGGGCGCAGCAGCCGTGACTCCCGGGTGCGGTCGATGCCCGCTGGCGCTGGTGCTGGGGCGGGCAGTTGTCCGCCGTGATCTGTGACCAGGTCGGCCAGGCTGCGCCCGGTGTTGCGTGTCATCACATCTCCCGGTCGGGTAGGCCGATGCCCAGGGGCAGGGTCGCGGCGGTGAACCCGGTGTCCTGCGCCAGGTCCAGGCGCAGCAGCCGGAAGAAGCAGCTGCGGGCGGTTGCCTCCAGGCGGGCGGCGTGGTCTTCGACCGGCCACGTCGATGGCACGGTCACGGACGCGGCGCCGGCGACGCGCACCATGGTGTGCCCGGCGACGATCTGCTGCTCGTGCGCGGCGGCTTCGGCCTGGCGCCGGTGCTGCTGACGCCCGACACGGAACCCGCGGCGCTGACGCACGTCCGCGGCGATCTCGCTGCGCCAGATCTCCTGCTCAACCTGCCGTGCGGACTTGTCGGGGTTCAGCGGCTCGTAGTGCAGCGCGACGCACCGTCGCTCTCCGGGGGCCGATGGGGCCAGGATGCCCGCCAACGCGCCGACCCGGGCGGGTAGCTGGGGCAGCAGCAGGGCGAACGAGACGGTGGTGAAGGCGTCGTGGACGTATGACCGGGCGGGTGGGGCCGGCGCGTTGGCCGGGCCTGCAGCGCCCACCGCCACACCGGTGACTGTGGGCCGGCCCCGCCGGTGTTCCTGTCGGGCCTGTTCGAGTACGGCGGCGTCGGCCGGGTTGTAGCCGGTGCGGATCGCGTCGGCGACGTCTTCGGTGTGCAGCCACTGCACAGCGGTCGCCCCCATGCCCCGCAGGTGCCCCTCCATCTCTTGCAGGTGCCGGTACAGCACCCGGGCCCGGCCCTCAGCGCCGCCTCCGGCCTGTCGGGCCTGCCCACGCACGCGCGTCTCGGAGATGCTGATCGTGACGAACACCTCGTGTCGGACGGCCGCCGAGACCACGGCTTGTTCCAGCTGGGCGCTGATCTGCTGCACCAGCGCGGGAGCGGTGGCAGAGACGTGGTCGGCCATCCACGCCGCGCGGTGCGCGCCGTCGTCGGGCACGGTGCGGATCATGATGCTGACCCGGGACACCTGTTCGCCGCGGGCGGCGGCGGCGAGCATCCCGCCGAGTTGGTCGGCGTAGCGGGACCGGGTTTGTTCGTCGAGGTCACCCAGGCCCGGGTGGGTGATGCGGGCTACCGCCGTCCACTGGCCTGCCCGCGGGTCCTGGATGACGCAGATGCGCTGCAGCAGCGAGCCGTATGGCGGTCCGTCATGCAGCCGCAGCCCGGCCAACACTCCGGGGAGGTCCACCGTGTCCAGGTCCTGCGGGGTAGCGGCGCCGGTGGCCGCCTGAGACCGCCACCGAGACCACCCCGTGGCCCTGCCTGCTGCGAACAGCACCACATCGGTGAGCCAGCGCACCGCGGGCCGCCCGCGTACGGGCACGACCACCAGCGCGAGCGCCACCAGGACCAGCGGTAGCAGCTGGGCGAACAGCATCCACCGGCCGTTGCCGACGGCGAGTAGCAGCGGGAAAACGGTCAGCATCACCAGCAGCAGCTGCCAGGTGCGCAGCCCCATGAACCAGCCGAACGACTCTCTGGTCCAGCCGCTGTACGTGCGTGGTGCACCGGTCGTGGTCATAGCGCCACCGCCGCCGCCTCGCCGGCTTCTTCGGCCACCGCTTTACGTTCGGCCGCGCTGCTTTTGCCGGTTTTCTCGTCGCCGTCAGATGCCGGTGTGGGGATGGCGTCCGCGGGCTTCGTCGGGTTCGGCGTCGGGTTGGCCGGCGCAGGTTGCGAGGATGCGGGCGAACTTCCGCCGCTGTCGCCTCCGGGCGCGGTGTCGACGGAGGTGGAGTCGTCGTCATCGCTGTCATCAGCGTCGCCGAGCTCGGAGTTCACTGTCGTGCTGTTGTCTCGGCTGGAGTCCGGCCGGCCCGGGTGCCCGGCGCCGACGGCGTCGAGGATGCCGCTGGCGCCGGCGGCGATGTTGCCGGCGGTGGCGCCCCACTGGGTGGGGCTCATGGCCGCCCACGCCGCCTCAAAGCGCGACTCTCCGGCGGACTCGGCGCTGCCCTCACTGCTACCGGCCGAGCTACCGCCACCGCCGCCGCCGGTGGCGACGTCGGAGAAGAAGTTGCGCAGCGCGGCCCCTGACGCCGAGTTCGGATCGACAAAGGCGAACATCTTGAACAGGGCGATCGGGGTGCACAGCGCCACGATCAGCACCATGCCGGCGACTGTGGCGGCCACCGCGGCCTCGACCGCACCCTGCTGCTGTCCGTCCGCGCCCGCGGCGGCTTCCGCGAGTTTCATGCCGATCACGACGGCCAGGGCGATGGCCGGCGTCATCATCAGCAGGGCGAACGCCCAGCGCAGCGCGGTCCAGAACCATTTGCGGGTCGCGTCGCTGATGAGCCCGGCCGCGACGATCGGGATCGTCGCGGCCAGGAGCACAATCGCGGCGTTGCGGGCCAGCGCCTCGATCAGGAACCCCAGCGCGGCCGGGATGATGCACAGCAGCGCGATGAGTCCCAGCCCCACGCCGGAGACCCCGTTGACCGCGTTTTCCAGGATCGAGTTGTGGCCGTTGATGCCCTGCCAGCTGTCGACTCCCAGGCCGGTGGACAGGATCTCGTGGGAGATCGCGTCGCTGGCCTTCACCGCCATGCCCAGCATGCCCAGCCCGGCGATGCTGGCCACGGTGTACTGGGCCAGGCCGATGAACAGCCGGGCGAAGCCACGGCCGCCGCTCATGACGCCCCGGGCTGTCTGTACCCAGGCCATGACCACCAGCACGGTGGCACCCACACCGCCAGCGACCGGCATGATTCCGGAGACCAGCTCGACGTTCGGGGACATGTACGTGTCGATGATGCCGAGCGCACCACCGAGCAGCTCTGACGCGAAGTCCCAGATGGCCCTCATCGCCGCGTCGAACGCCTGACCTGCCGCATTGGTGGCCGCGTCACCGAGCCCGTCGAGGATCGGCTCGATCGGGTTGGGGATGGGGATTTCTGGGATCGGTGCCCTAAGCACGGATGAGCTCCTTCCAGCCGCCGCGCACGGCGTCCGCGCTGCCCGGCCACGCGTGCGGCGGGTACGCCGGTTGCCCGCCGGGGCCGATGCGCCACCGGCCGTCATGCCACACCATGCGCTGGCAATCTGCGACGCCGGCCCGAGCCGAGGTGGCGGCTGAGACGGTCAACTCACCCAGCACGCACACCACAGCGAAATCCGGTCCGTCGGTGCCCTTGATCTGCCCCTGCACAACCGCGTAGCTCGCCCGCGCCGTGCGGGCGTCCTCAGTGCCGCCCAGACTGGAGATCAGCGCCCGCACACCGACTGCCGGTGACCACTCGACCTCAGGGACGGCGCCGGGCATCGCGGCCCAGGCGTAGACCTCCCGCACCCGTGCCATGTCGGTGGTGGACATCGCCGCCTCATCGATCGCGGCCAGCTGGCCCAGCGCGCCCTCCGGTGTCTTCGGAAATCCGGAGGCAGCCGGGGGGCCACCGGGCACGACAGCGCCGGTGGGCGCTGGCACGACGATCGGCGGGCCGGCCGTGTCGGCGACCAGCGGCTGAGGCTGCGCCGCGGACTCCGGTAGCTGCATCATCGGCTCCGCCGCGATCTCGTCGCGGCGAGCCTGCGACTCGCTCTCCCCGGCCGGCGGGGCGCTGCCGTCCGGTGTGCTGGCAGGAGCCGAGGTAGAGGCACGCGGAGCGTCACCGTCGCCGTTCATCGTGGTGCGGATGACCACGACGACGCCGGCGCACAGCACCAGGAGCATCACGGCCACGACGCCGAGCACCAGCAGTGCCCGCGTTCGGCCGGGAGCCTGCGGGGCGGCGCTCATCCGGTGATCGAGGTGATGATCGCGAAGATCGACACGTACACCACCGCGCCACCCAGGGCGCTCAACAGGATGCCGATGCCGATCTTGCTGGCGCCGTGGTGGCTGAACACCCGGCCGCCGGCGATAGCACCGGCACCGACCAGGCCCGCGGCGAGGATGACCAGCAGCACACCCCACTTCAGGTACGAGATCAGCGTGGACACCGGTTCGTCGACATTCGGTGGTGCCTGAGGAGCCGGATCCGGCACCGCCCCCAACACCCCAACGAGGTCCAGAACGTGATGCAACATGTGTCCTTTCAAAGGCTTACCGAGACAGCGGGAATCGGCGACGCTTCGGCGCGGCCGGTGGGGCGATGAGGTCGGCCAGGTGCCCGCCCAGGCCGTGAAGGAGCGTGGAGGCAGCGGGCACAGACTCGGCGGGAGCAGCCGTAGTGCCCCACCCGGACACCACGTGTTCCGGGCTGAGCGGCGCGAACACCGCAGGGTCGCGGACCTGGCACATCAGGCGGCCGAGGCTACTGCGGACCTGCGTCGGCCAGCTGGCCGCGCCCAGCGCGACGACCCGCCGCACAGGAGTCAGCATCCCCAACTGCTCGCCGACCTGGTAGCGAGTGAGCAGCACCTCCGCCAACGCGGTAGACGCCATCGTGGACCGTGCGACCAGCACCGGGTAGGTGGACACCGGATTCCCGGCACACCACGCCAGAGCGCCCATCGGAGACGACGGCATCATCAGCCGCCACACGTCCCAGCCCACGTCAACCACGGTCAGGTCGAACTCCCCGGCAGCGGCGGCCACCCACGCATGGACCCGGGGCACAGCGTCGGCGAGCAGCGGCGTACCCATGCTCACCAGACGGCGCACGTCCAGTGCGCCGCGCGCCGTCGCCCTCGCGGCGAGGCGGATCGACGCCTTACCCTCGCCCGTGGCCACCGACCGGCCCTCCCGCTGGCAGACTCCCGCCAGCCCCGAGCGGGCAGGATCCGCGCAATCGATCAGCAGCACCCGCGCGCCGGCGGCGGCAGCCGTGTCCGCCAGCGTCAACGCCACCCCCGAGGCCCCAGCCTGCGGGTGCGCCCCGATCACCGGCACGAGCACGCCAAGACCCAACTCGCTCGGGTCAACGGCCCACACCGGCGGCACGGGAAGCAGCCGCTGCGCTTCTGTACTCAATGACAATCCCCCGTTTGGACTGGCCGACAGTGGAGAAACTTACAAGCGTTCTTCGCGTCGGCGCTCAGCGCATGCCTGCGGCAGCGCAGCGTAACGATCGGTCGCAGTAGATGCTGGGCTCTGGATCGCCCAGCAGAAGCGATCGAAATCCCGCGATACCGCCAGAGGCAGATTCTCACCGCTTAACTCTTGAACTTCAAGGCTTAACCCTCCTGTCGCCGACGCTTCCCCACCAGTCGAGCGCGACCATCCGACGCCTCTCAGTACCGAGAAAGTTCTTACACACCAAGGCATTACTAATGTTCTGGATCTTGTTTGAGTTATGATCGTCGACGTGTTGCGTATTACCGCTGTCTCCGCCGGCCTTGCCGGCGCGCGGTATCCGTGGGAGTGCGCGCAGCATGAGAGTCAGGATCAGAGTCGGGAGGCGTACTACACCGACGGTGGTTCGGATGCGCGGTGGATCGGCGTCGGGGTGGAGTCGGTCGGTTTCCAGGTTGGCGCGCAGGTTGCGAAGAGTGACTACCTGATTTTGTTTGGGCAGTTGTGTGACCCGGCCGTGTATCGGCGGGTCGAGGCCCGTGCCGCTGATGAGATTCAGGCTTTGGGGCTGGACGGTGATGAGGCCAAGCAGTATCTGGGTGAGGCGTTGGAGGTTGTCCGGTTGGGGCGGGCGCCGCGGCGGTTCCGGCCGGTGGAGCAGCGGCTGGCTGAGCGGTTGGCGGCGGAGCCGGACGCGGGGCCGGACCGGCGGGCGCAGATCGAGCAGGAGGTGCTGCGCACGCAGCGCCAGCCTGTCGGGTATTTCGATCTGACGTTTTCGGCGCAGAAGTCGGTGTCGCTCTACCACGCGGGTCTGCTGGCGGCTGGGCGGCGCGAGGAGGCCGCGCAGGTGCTCGACGCCCATCGGGCTGCGGTCGCCGCGGCGGTGGAGTGGCTGCAGGGGGAGGCGGGATACTCCCGGGCCGGCTACCACGGCCGCAGCGTTGACGGCCGGGCCAGTGTCGGGCGTTACGTGGACGCCCGGGACTGGATCGGCGCGGACTTCGTGCACCACACGAGCAGGGCGGGAGAGCCGCAGCTGCACAGCCACGCGACGATCCTCAACCGGGTCCGCACGGTCGATGTGGACGGGACGGTGGTGTGGCGCACGTTGGACTCCCGGGCGTTGCACAAGGCCCGGCCGGCCGCGGCGGCGGTCTACGAGCGCACTCTGGAAGAGCGCATCACCGCGGCGCGGCCGGTGGAGTTTGAGCTGCGCCCGGACGGCAGGTCGCGGGAGCTTATCGGTATCACCGCCGAGGAGCGTGACGCGTGGTCGACGCGGCGGCGGGAGACGACCGGCAAGCTCGCCGAGTATGTGCAGGCGTACCGCGACAGCCACGACGGCGCCGAGCCGAGCCCGTACCTGCTCACGCTGATGAGTGAGACGGCCGCGCTGCACACCCGCCGCGGTAAGGAAGCGTCGGTGCCGCTGGAGGAGCTGATCGGCCGGTGGGAGCAGATGGCCGCGCGCCGGCAGGCGGCCAGCCACGCCGAGCTGGCGCAGCGGGCTGAGGCCGCGGGTGTGGCCCGCCGCCGGGAGCACGGCGGCCAGGAGGTCGCGGAGTGGGACCGCGCCGCGGTCATCACCGCGGCGGTCGCCCAGGTGCAGCGCGACCGGGCCAGCTGGACTCGCGCCGAGCTGATCCAGGCGCTGCGGTGGCATCTGCCGGAGCGCCTGGACGTGGGCACGGACGTGGCGCAGCTGCTGGACATCCTTGCCGACGAGGCCCTGTCCGGGGAGTACGAGGTGGTGCAGGTCGACGGGTTCGAGCTGATCTCCCCGCCGCAGCAGCTGCGGCGTGAGTCCGACGGCCGTAGCGTCTACCGGCCCGGCCGTGACGAGCGGTACGCCACGGCCGCGCAGCTCAGCGAGGAGCAGCGGCTGCTGGTGCGGGCGCAGGCCGGCGGGGCGCCGGTGGTGCAACGCGACACGATCGAGGCGGTCATCGAGGCGGCGGGGCTCGTTGACGACCAGGCCGCCGTGGTGCGCGGCGTGCTCGGCGACGGCCGGCGCATGTCGCCGGTGGTCGGCCCGGCCGGCGCGGGTAAGTCCTACGTCCAGGGCGTGATCACCCGGGCGTGGGAGGAGCACGTCGGCGCCCGGGTGATCGGGTTGACCACGTCCAATGTCGCCGCGGCGGTGCTGCGCGAGGAGGGCGTGGCGACGGCCACGAACATCGAGCGGTTCCTGCTGCACGCGCGTGGTGTCGGGAGCCCGGCCGACCGTGCGCGGTTCGCCGTGCGGGCGGGGGACCTGCTGATCGTGGACGAGGCCGGCATGGTCAACCACGAGCATTTCCGGCAGATCAGCCAGATCGCCGAGACGGCGGGGGCGAAGGTGGTCCCGGTCGGTGACCCGGCGCAGATCGGCGCGGTCGGCGCGGGCGGCGGGTTCCGGCTGATCGTGCGTGAGACCCAGGCGTACGAGCTGTCCACGGTGCGCCGGTTCCGGGACCGGGACGGGACGATCCGGCAGTGGGAGGCCGAGGCGTCGCTGCAGCTACGCGAGGGCAACCCGGCGGCGTTGGCCGCCTACGACCAGCACGGCCGGCTCGCCGGAGGCACGCTGGAGGAGATGACCGAGGCGGTCACCCGCGCGTACGTGGCCGACGTGCTGGCCGGCAGACAGGCGGTCGTGGTGGCCTCCACCAACGAGCGCGCTGACGAGTTGTCGGCGCAGATCCGCGCCGAGCTGGTGCGGCTGGGTCGAGTCGAGGACGGCGGCGTGCGTGTCCTCGGGGGCAACGTCGCCGGCGTCGGGGACCTGGTGCAGACCCGAGCGAACGAGGCGTCATTGGTCGACAGCGCCGGCTTGCCGGTGATCAACCGGCGGCTCTACCAGGTGACCGGCCGCGGCCGTGACGGGTCGCTGACCGTCCAGCACGTCACCGGCGACCAGCGGGGTGGCGTGGTGAGGCTGCCCGCCGACTACATGCAGCACGTGGCGCTCGGCTACGCCGGCACGACCCACGCCACCCAGGGCCGCACCGTCGAGCACGGGTACCTGCTGGCCGAGGCGATGACCTCCCGGGAGGCCGCATACGTCGGGTTGACCCGCGGCCGGTACCTCAACCGCGCCTTCGTGGTCACCCAGCTGGCAGGCGACGAGCATCAGCTGGAGGTCACAGACTCGCACCCCATCACGGAGATGGCGCGCATCCTCGGGCACGAGACGGCCGAGCGGTCCGCGGTGGAAGTGCTGCGGGCCGGACTGGACCACCACGAGTCGCTGCCGGCGCTGGCCCCGATCTGGGCCGACGTCATCGGTGAGCGCCACCAGGCCGACTGCCGGCAGATCATCGCCGGCATCCTCGGCCCGCACGCGGTGGCCCGGCTCGACGCCGAAGCCGCCGACCCGCTGTATCGACGTGTCCGGGAGGCGCAGCTGCGCGGGCATGAACCGGCCGCGGTGCTGCGCGAGGCGATCGGCGACCCGCGGTCGGTGGGCGACGCCCGGGAGCTGGGCGCGCTGCTGAACTGGCGTGTCGAGCAGACCGTGGCCGGGCGTGAGCCGGAGCGGGCGCCGGCCGGCGCTGACTGGCGGGAGCGGACTCCGCAGCTGCCCGGCGAGGTGGGCGACTACCTGCGGCAGGTGGCCGAGGCGATGCAGGCCCGCCAGGTGCAGCTGGGCGAGGCGGCGGCCGAACAGCCGCCGACGTGGGCGATCGACCGGCTGGGGCCGGTCCCCGAGGACGTCATCGCGCGGGCGCAGTGGACCGCACGCGCCGCCACAGTGGCCGCCTACCGCGAGCTGTACGGCGTTGACGCTGCCGGGACGGTCATCGGGGCGGCGCCGGCCCGGGGCGCGGTCGAGCAGCGGGCGGCGTGGGAAGCGGCGTTCGCGGCGCTGGGCAACCCCGAGGAGCATCGGCACGTCGCCGAGGCCAGCGACGCCCAGCTGCGCGCGTGGATCGCCCGCTACGAGCGGGCGCAGTCGTGGGCCCCGGACTACGTGGCTGACGAGATGCGTCAGATGTCTACCGCGGCGCTCGACTACGCCGAGCGCGCCACCATCACCCGCGCCGAGGCGGAACAGGCCGACGACCCTGACCAGGTGCCGCAGTTGACCAGCCGCGCCCGCTCCTACGCGCAGCTGGCGCAGCAGATGCAGCACCGCGCCGCCATACTCGTCGAGATCCACCAGGCCCGACAGGCGTGGTACTCCGACACCGAGCCCATCCGCACCAACGCCGACGCCGCCCGCGTCGAGCTGGCCCGCCGCCAGGTCGACGCGGGCGAACAGCCCACCCGGAAGGCCGCGCCGATGACTCAGCCTCCGAACACCGCGCGCAGCACCAACCTCGTCCCCGCGCAGCGTGTCCCGGTCAACGAGGTGACACCGGCCAGCAGGGACTTGTCAGCCGCTGTCGCTACCCTGACGGCGCAGCTGGACCGCGCCCGCGCCTACCTGCAGCAGCGCGACGCTGAGCAGGCCGACCGGGAGGCAGACGACGCGCGGCGCTCCGCCGCCGCGTACCGGGCCCGTGAGGCGCAGACACGCCAGGCCGACCGAGGCCCGACGCTGGAACGGGGGTGAGCCGATGCGTAGTCCGGAGGAGACCAGCGCGCTGATCGCGTGGATACCGCAGTCGTACTACACCGAGGAGAGCATCGGCGGTCGGCAGTACATCGCCGGCGTGGTCGATGGCCTGAGATGGGTGCTCGGACAGCGACAACAGGCACCCATCACCGGACGAGAGACCGAGCCGCCGGTTACCCGGGCGACAGTAGCCCAGGAGGCGTACGCCGCGGCCGAGGCGATCAGCGACGGCGGAGCCTCAATCCGACGGCCGGTCGAGCGCCGGTACGCCACCGGCGCCGAGCACGCGTTGACGTGGGTCACCGGGTCGGCGTCGTTCGCCCTGCCCGACAACTGGCAGTGGCCGGAGTAACTGAAGGGCCCGAGGCGGGCACGCCGTGCATTAGGGAACTACGGGCGTGATCCGGGTGTTCTTGGCGCGTTTGAGTGCTGCCCTCCACAGTCGTTCCTGTGCGGCGGCGTCCGGGGCGTCAGCGGCACCGTCGGCGGATGCTAAGGCATCGCGGACCTCGTCCGGGCTCCACCCGTTGGCCAGTAGCGCGGCGATCTGGTGGGCGAGCGCGGAGGCTCGTCCCCGGGCCCGTTTGGCTTGGGCATCCGTGCGGCCAACGCGCCACGGCAACGCGTCGACCACGTGATCAGCGCCGCTGAGGTGTGCCTTCACATCGACTGGGCCAGTGCTCACGCTGATGCCCCTACCTTCCTCTAGGTCGTTGTCCCGGTTGCACGGGCCCGGCCGGGCGAAGTCAGGCACAGGCAGCCCGACCGGGATCAGCGACAGACGCGACCCCTGCTATCGGGAGTCCCATGCCGCAATTCGTTCGGCTAACGGTGGGGGCTCGACGTACGGAGACATGCCCCGTCGCGCCGCCGACTGCCGTAGCGCGCAGTCACCCTCACACGCCACCAGCTGCCATAACTCGGAGCAGGCCAAGCTGCCGGGCTCGAATGTCGGCACCGCGACGTGTGAATGGTCCTCAACCCGGTATTCCACGCCGCACTCGACACACACCAACCCGGCCAGTTCCTCGTCGGTGTATTCCCGTTCCATTCCCGCACGTAGTCGCCACGCGGCTAGCGCTTCATAGAACTCTGCTGCTCGGTCTAGCCGAGTCAGCTGCTGCGTGTTCGTCTGTACGTCCACGTACCCGAGCGTGACGTCGTCGTCGCCTACCACGTAGATCCGGTCACGGCCATCACGTTGGCATCGCCACGTCGTTGCCATTTCGCCTCCTCCCACGGCCCTTTATGTCAGTTGATGGTGGAATGGTCTGGTCGGGTGGCGAGGTCGGCGGCGATGACGCGGCGCAGGTCGTCGGCGTTGTCGACCACACCGCGCGACGGTACGGGCGGGTCGACGTGCTGCGCCCTACAGCGGCCGGCGCTCGAGTCAGCCACCCGCCCCAGCACGCCGGGCAGCCACCGGTCGTGCCACTCGCCGGCGCGGTAGGTGTTGTTCGCCTCGTGCTGGAAGACGGCCTTCCAGTCCTGGCACAGCCACGACAGTTCCAGGACCAGGTCCCAATGCCGGTACCAGCAGGTGGGGATCCCGCGGCCGATCTTGGCTGTGCCACCGACCACGCCGTAGTAGCCGCCGAGCACGTCGGTGACCCACTCCACCAGTTCCTGCCAGGCGTCATCGGCGGCCTGGCGGGACATCGTCGTCCAATCCCACAGGGACGGGGACGGGTCTGGCTTGTCGCCAGAAGGCTGCGCCAGCTGGTGCGACAGCCGCTCGACGGCCGCCGCCAGACCGGGCACTGCATCCAGCCGCGGCGTGACCTCCCGCAGTTGGTCCTGTATCCGGCTGAGGTCCTGAGCCAGCGTGAGCACTTGACTCGCCAGGTCGTCGCGGCTCATACCGTCTCCCGCACGGCCGAATCGGGTACGTCAACAGCCGAGGGTCTCGGCGTCGAGGCGCCCAGCGTTTGGATAGCGCGGCGACGTTTGCGGATGTCACGGCGCATCCACAGCCCACGCACCACGATCAGGACCGGCGGTGAGCCCCGGTACAGGGCCAGGATCCGGCGCCGGCCCAACATGCGGATCTTGCCCGGGGGCATGGTGGGCACATCCTGCGTGCTCGTCGACGAGGTGGTGCCGTGGGGGCCATGCGAGCTGCTGCGGCTGCGTTTGGGGTAGTCACCGCACGCCTTCGACAGGCTCTCCAGGTCGTCGGCGTCCTTGATACCGCGCAGGATCAGCGTCCAGGCCGCCGCGTTCCAGATCGTGCTGGCACCCGCCTCGCCCCACCGGGCGCGCAGCTGCGACTTGGACTGGATCGCGCCGAGCAGCATCACCCCGAGCGCGCGCAGCTGGGCGATCCACCGATCGACAGGGACCGGGCAGATGTTGGCCATCTCGTCGAGCGCCAGCGTCAGGTACGGATCGAGACGGCGTCCTGGCATGGCGGCGGCGACCTGCCTGGAGGCGTCAACAAGGTGCGCGGTGAGCGCGACGAACAGCGGCGAGATCCCCACGCCCGTACCGGACTCCTCCGCGATCAGGTAGAGGGTGCCCTTGCTGCGTAGGAACGCCTCCGCGTCGAACCGCGGGGCCCCGGGCGCGGGCGTGACCGCCCGCATCACGTCCGGGTCAGCCAGCCAGGACAACGCCGTACCAAGGGTGGTGTAGATGCCGTCACGGGTGCGATCGGTGACGCTCTGCCGGGCCTGCAGGGTCGAGATCCAGGCCGGGTCAGCCTCGTGGTGCTGCAGCAGCACCAGGGCCTCGGTGTTGTCCGGGTCGCCCACCCAGCGGTACACGTCGGCCATGCTCTGGCCGCCCAGCGCCGCGGCGTGCAGGTACGCCCGCAGCACCTCATTCGCAGTGGAGCGGAAGAACTCCTCCAGCGGGGCGTCGCCGCTCGTACGGGCGCCGTACAACAGGTAGCCGGCGCGGTCGATGGCCACGCGCGGCACCTCGCAACCATCGATCGGCGACCACTGCAGAGTGTTCGACAGCCCGCCGAGCAGCGACGGGTTGAACCGGTAGACCGGACCAACCTGTTCGCGCAGATCAACCGTGCTCAAATGGTCGGCGACTTTGGTGCTGGTGTGGATGACCGGCCCCGGAGCGTCGGCGATGACGTTGTCCAGCCAGGTCGTCTTGTACGCCCCCGGCGGACCGATGATCAGGTACGTGTCCTCGGGCGTGCCGTAAACACCGCGCCGCGGCGCCACCGCTCGACCGATCCGCACGGCGTACTCAGTGACCGCGACCTTCTGGCCGACCAACGACGGCCGCGTCTGCGGCAGCAGCTGCCGCGCCGAGCGCGCCGACATCTCGGCGCGCAGATCGTGACTCGTCGCGTGCCCCGGCGGCGCCGGGCGCAACCTGACGACGATCACCACCAGCAAGACCAGACCCCCCAGAACACCAGGGATCACCCACGCCAGCGGCACCTGAGCCAAGAACTGATCCGGGTCGGGTACCGCCGGTAGACCCGGTGACGACACGTGGCGGACGAAGGAGACCATCAGCCGACCGTGGAGTCCTGGATACCCAGCGCGCGGAAATACGCCTCCCGCAGCGCCGCCTCGTCATCGCCGACCAACGCCGACCGCTGGGCCAGCAACGCGTCCACCGCGATACGGATCAAGGTATTCGCCGTGATGCGCTGCCCGCCCGTGCGCGTCCGAGCGTCCATCAGCTCCCGCGCCACCTCATCGAGGGCACTCTGCTGCTGACGGCTGAGCTGGACATACTTGGGGCGCAGCGCCTCAGGCCCTGCGCTAGCACGTTCACTCAAAAGACAGGTCCGTTGTCGTCGCCGAAGTCTTCCCCAGTTCTCCGGGCAGCTTACGGCCCAGACCCCGAACCGACCGACACCCTGTCACCGGCTCTCATCCAGGCATGTGGATGACGGGTAGGCCGTCGCCGTAGCGGTGCCCCTCGCTGGTCAGGATCGACGCTTGATGTTCCAGCGCTGCCCGTACCGTCGTGGCCAGGTCGGCGCGGCTGGTGACCTGGCGCCAGTAGGCCAGCTCCAGCCAGTCCTCGCCCCAGGTCGGCAGTACCACGCAGGCATCCATACCCAGCAGCGCGTGCAGGTCTTCGCGGCCTTTCGGATCGGCCAGCAGCGCCAGGGCCTCGGCGACGGTGACGCTGGTGACGCCTACCCGCTGCCGATCGGTGACCACCTCCGCTACCGGCTCGACAGCGTGGATCGACCCGGCCACGTACGCCAGCACCGCCGACCGGTCCAACACCAGAGTGATCGGAGCCCCTTGGTCCTCGGCGCTCACGCGGCCGGTGCCTGCTGGTCGCCGTCGGACAACCCGCGCTCCATGTGCTCACGCACCTGCTGCTGCAGCGCGGCGTACCGCTCGGGCGTCCACTCGGCCTGCACCCCGTACCGGCGCGCACGAGCTGCCGCCATCCCCTCCTCAGTGATGGCGACGCCCCGCCGAGCCTGCTCGGCGCGGAACTGCTCCCACGCCCGCTGCGCACGCACCGCCCCCGTCACATAGGCGCTCGCCCGCCCCTTGCCCTGGCTCTCCAGGGTCTCGGCCACATCCGGAGGCACACTGATCGACAACTTACGGAACTCAGTCATACCGAAACCTTACTTCGGTAGCACCCGCGATGTCGGCAAGCACGCCTACGGGTGTTGACGGGCCCGCCCCGGACTTCTATCCACAACATGTGGATAGCACATGTGTACGAATTATGGTTCTCGTTAGAGGCTGATGATAGGGCCGCCGCCAGCGAGGCCGGCGTACAAGCCCGGCTGACTGGTGAGCACGTCGCAGCCAAGGTCAATCGCGATCAGGACCGCGCTGGCAGCGTCCAGCCGACCGACCGTGTCGTGGGTGATCGCGAGAGCCCGCCAGGACACCGGATCGGGAGTGAGTACGAGCGCGGCTTGGTGGTTGACGAGCAGGTCAAGGCGGGTGGAATCGGCCGCTACCCGGGCAGCCTCGGCGAGGCACAGCACCGGAAGGCCAACCGCACACCCAGGCTCGTCGGCTACCTCAGCGATGATCTCGCCGACAGCGATCGACTCGCGCGTGAACGCCACGATGGCGCTCGTATCAAGGATGATCCGGACCGTGACGTCTTCCACGTGAGGGCGCCGGCCGGTCAGGCGGCGGTACGGTCGGTCAGGCCCAGCTGCTCACGTACCGCGGAGTCCAGCTCGGGGGTCCACCGCTCACGGGCCTCACGCAGCCGCCGGCGAGCCCGCTGCTTACCCTCTTCAGTCACGGTGATGTTCACCGCCGCGAGCATCGCCGCAGTGTCGGTGCCGGTCTCGGGAGTATGGGCCACACGCGCAGAGTACCCCCGCGGTGGCTTACTAGACAGGACGACCGGCCTCAACTCAGTCGCTGCCGGTGTCGGTTCTGAGGACGACGACGGTCGCGTCGTCATGGCGCTTGCCGCGCCAGCGTCGAGGGTTTGGATCGTCTAGCTCGGCTGTCCGGACAGCGCGGATGAGTGCCTCAGGCCCGCTGGTCGCGTGAAGGTCGAAGACCTCGCGCCAGGTCCATGCGTACCGCTCGGTCAGTCGAGAGACGCCATCTGAGCAGAGGAGCACCTGGTCGACTGATCTACGCGGTAGTGACCCTACGAGCGCATGGTCAGCAGCGTCAGGGACGGCGCCGAGCACCCAGAATCCGTTTGGTTGGTTGCGTACCGTCGCCACGTATGCCGGCGAGTAGGTACGTACTCGGCCCTCCACGACGGGTGCATCTGGTAGGTGATCCACGCGATCGTCGACGATGCTTGTGCACCCGTTGGCTCCTTGGTCGATGACCACAGCGGCATCGCCGAGGACCAGCCACTCGACCTGGTCCTTGCCGACGCGGGCTACCGCGCCAGTTGCTCCAGGTGACAGTGGATCGGTGATGTCGCACGTGGGTCCGTGGTCGGCCATGGTGGCCTTGATCGCGGATCGAACGATGGTGGTCAGTGGCCGGTCAGGGTGGGGTAGGCAAGCGCTGAGGTGGGCAGTGAGCCGTTCGACGACCCAGGCGACGGGATGCACGCATCCCCCTGACTCTCCGGGATACCGGCCTGCGCCGTCCAGGACCAAGGCCCACCCGTCGCCGACAGCGAAGCGGTCTTCGTTGGTGCTGGTCGGCGCTGCCTCCATGGCGGCCGTAAAGGTGATGGACACATGCCGCCTTAGTCGGGGATCTTGAACCGGTATGACATTTGGACCATATCGCCCGCGATGACCGCGAGCATGACTTCGACCGGCCGGCCCATGGTGTCGAATGTTGTTCGGAACAGATCCACTACGGGTGTGCCCGCTGGCAGGCGTAGCGCCGCGCTCTCTGGGCCCGTGGGCATCCGTACGGACCACTCTTCGGTGATCTCATCCAGCTCGAAACCGCTCTCTTCCAGCCGGGCGTAGCTGCCACCAGGGCCGGTGTCGTCCTCCCGGATCCGCGTGCCGTTGACCACGTCCAGCTCGAAATAGGAGTCGGCGAGTTGGTTGGGGCGATCATCTACGAGCGTTGTCCGCCGTCGAACCCACACGGGAGTGCCAACGGGGATCTTGAACCGTTCAGCTACGCCTGCTGGTGCTGCTGTCTCGGCGAGTTCCCGGATTAGCTGGCCTGCTCTGTGCCCCTGCAACTCTGCCTCAGCTGTCAAGATCGCCTGGCCAGACCTCCAGCGGCTCTTGGCGTACCGGTCGATGCCGTGCCGGCGCGCGGTCGGACGCTCTCGGACGAACGTGCCTTTGCCCTGGATCGTGATGACGAGCCCCTGCTGTTTGAGCAGGTCGACTGCCTTACGTGCCACTGCCAGGCTGACCAGGTGGTCTGCCGCCAGTTCGTCCAGGGTGGGGAGCTGATCACTCGGTCCTAACGTACCCGTCTCGATCTTCAGGCGGATGTCGTCGGCGACGCGAACTTGCATAGGTCGCGCATCCGTTGGGCCGGTACTCATGGGTCACAGCGTAAACCTTTGAAGGTCTGCATACAGAATCCTTGACCGTGACGCATTGAGGACCTAACGTGGGCCGCACGTCGATAGGTCTGCATGCAGACCGGTTGACCTTTCCATTGCCCTATCAGTGGGCACAGAAATGGCCCCGGCGGGGATTGGGCCCCGCCGAAGCCGCACGGCATCCCACCAAGGAGGCTCAGATGCCAGTAATGAGGGTACGTGCTGCCCGGAATCATGGGGTAGAACCCCATGACGGTGACGTGTCTGCGCTGGTGGCGCGGGTGCAGGCTGGCGACACGGAGGCGTTCGGACTGGTCTATGACCGGTATGTCGACCAGGTGTTCCGTTTCGTCTACCGACGGGTCCTGGACCTGCAGGTTGCTGAGGACCTGACATCGGAGACGTGGCTGCGGGCGTTGCGGAACCTGCCGGCGTTCCGTCGGCATGGCGACTTCGCCGGTTGGGTCACCACCATCGCCCGAAACCTGACTATCAACTACCAGCGGTCGCATCAGCGCCGCGAGCGGCCGGTGGCCGAGGTCCGCGACCCGGTCCCTGCTGGCGAAGTGTCCAGCCCGGAGGCAGCGGCGGTGCAGCGGCTGACCCGTGAGGCTCTGGTGGAGGGTATCGCGCAGCTGAGTCCGGTACAGCGGGACTGCATCACGCTGCGGTACCTGCGGGAGATGTCGATTGATGAAACCGCTCAGGTGTTGGGCAAGACTCCGTCGACGATCAAGGCCATCCAGCACAAGGCCCTGCGGGCCCTGCGGGGTCTGCTGCCTGTGACGGCGGTGATGCCGGCATGAGCACCGTGACGATGACGCCAGCCAACGGCACTCCGGCTGTACCCGCGCAGCGAGTGCCGATGGGTATCCGGGTGACTGCTGGGCCTGGTGCACCAGCTCCACAAACCACGGCACAGCACGAGGTTGGCCGCCTGGACGAGCTGCTGCGTGTTGGCGCCAGCAGCGAGGCCGCACGAACCCGGCAGCTCGCCGCGAAGATCGGCGGGCTGGTGCAGGAACTCACCGACCGCGTGGCGGCTGAGGAGGCGCAGCGGCGGGAGCGGGAGGCCACCGCGGCGCGTCACCGCAAGTTGGCTGAGGACGAGGCATCGCTGGCCAGCCGGCTGGCCGAGGTGCGGCAGGAGCTGCGTGCGGGCCGCCGCGAATCATCGGCATCGTCGCGGAATCGCCGGCAGGGCGCGGGCGAGCGAGCTGCGATCCGGAAGTGGGCACAGGCCAACGGCTACCAGGTTGCTGATCGGGGCCGGATACCCCGGGAAGTCCGCGAGGCATACGCCACGGCTACCGGTTCGGGTTCGGAGGTGGACCGATGATCGCCGAGATTTTGGTCCCCGTTGCGGTGTCGGCCTCGGCGCTGGGGCACCTGTGGGCTGTCCGCAAGGTGCGCGGGTTGCGGGGCCGGCTGTCTGAGGCTCGCCGTCGGTCGGTCACGGATCCGCTGACCGGCCTGGCCAACCGGGCGGGCTTGAACCGGGCCCTGGCTGACCTGGAGTCCGAGCCCTGCGACCTGGTCCTGGTGGACCTGGACGGGTTTAAGCAGGTCAACGACGCCTACGGGCATGCGGCCGGCGACATGCTGCTGGTGGAGGTCGCCCGTCGGTTGTCGACGTTGCTGGACGGTATCGAGGGCGCGGTGGTCGCCCGGCTTGGTGGCGACGAGTTGGTGTTGGTGTCGCCGTCGCCGGCTCCGTTGGCGCAGCTGCTCGGGGCGGAGGTCATCGCGGTGTTGGCCGCGCCGATCGAGGTTGCCGCCGGCGTGACGGTGACGGTGACTGCCAGTGTCGGTGCGGTTCATGCGACTGCTGGGGATGAGCGGTCGCGGGTACTGGCTGCTGCGGATGCCGCTGTGTACGAGGTCAAGGCCCGGGGCGGGGACGGGATGGTGGAGCACTGCCCGCTGACTGAGTTGCCGGAGGTGGAGTCGCGGCCGTTGCTGCGGCTGCGGGAGCTGGCGGCTCTGACCAGTGTGTTGGGGGTGACGGCATGACGACCGTCGCGCCGGCCCCGCCGACCGGCATCCGGTACGGCCGTGGCCACCTCGGCCATTGGGGCGAGCGGCTCTATGCCGATGCCCTGGTGACCGCCCACACCGACGACGGCGTGCGCTGGCTGCTCATGATCGACCACGCCGGCGACCACGGATGGGCGCTGCCTGGAGGACCTGTCGACCTGGGCGAGGACCCGCAAGACGCCGCGTTCCGCCAGCTCTACGCCGCGTCCGGACTGCACCTGGACGACATGCAGTGGCGCACTCTGTCGCCCCGGTACGTGCCCGATCTTCGTGCCGGGGGCGAGGCGTGGATGGTGACTGTCCCGTCCTGTGTGCACGTGGGCACCTACGCCGCCGCCAGGCGCATGCCCGAGGTGGTCGGCCAAGACGACACCCGCGCCATGTGGGTGCTCGCCCACACCTACCAGGCGCTCGTGGCACACCTGGACACCGTCTACGGCGGCACCGTGTGCATCGCCCACCGGGACCTGCTCGCTGACGTGCTGGATGGTGCGGCATGACGACTTCCACGGCCCTGGATTTGGCTGATGCGTTGGCGCAGTTCCGCGCGGGTCTGTCGGCGTTGACTGACGCCGGGTTGGAGCGGCGGGCGGCCGAGGTGGCGGCGTTGCCGGGCTGGTATGCCGGCGAGCTGCGCCGGATGGTCGATGACGAGCGGGAGTCTCGCCGTACGGCATCCCGACCGGTGATGTCGGCGCGGTCGCGGGCGCTACGGGTCGCGGCGGTGGTGGCGGTGGCGGGTGCTCCGGCGGCGGTGCTGGCCGGCCGGGCGGCTGCGGATTACGCCGGTGAGGTGCCGCAGGTGCTGCTGCTATCGCCGGTTGCCGCGGTTGGCCTGGTCGCCGGTGTGGTCGCGGGTGGCCGTCTGGCCCGGTGGGTTGACGACCGCCGGCACCCCCACGCCATCGATGTGGACGAAGCCGATCTGGACCCGTACGGCCGCCAGCTGCTGGAGCAGGTACGGGCGCGGCGGCGGGCACGCGGGGAGGTGTGCTGATGGCCTCCCTACGGGTGCGGGTACGCCTGGATTGGTCCGACTCGACGCACTACGACCCTGACCGATCGTTGCCCTGCCGGGTCTGCGATACCGCTACGAAGATGCGCGACGGCCGTGGCGATGCGTGTCACCAGTCGTGCGCGGAGGACGAGATCGCACGGGAGCTACTGGGTGCCAGTCTGGCCCGGGTCGTTGATGAGCGGGTGCTCCGGTGAAAGCGCGGGTGGCTGGTGTCTCGTGGGGGCCGTGGATCGCGATGGCCGCGGCGGTGGTGCTGACGGCCCGGGGCGAGTTCGACCTGGCGGTCCTCGCGCATTTCAGTCCGAAGATCGCCTGGATGTTCCCGGTGATGCTCGATGTCTACGTGATCACCGCTTTCCACCGTCGTCGGTGGGTCGACATGGTCGTCGGCATGCTCCTGATGATCTTCTGCCAGATCGCGGTGCATCTGGTCCCGGTCTTTATCGACCTCGACGGCGGCGAGAAGGTGCCGTGGGGGCTGGTGGTCGCGGTTGCCTGCATCGCGCCGATCGTGGTGGTGCGGGTCAAGAGCCTCACCGGCCGCACCGAGCAGGAAGTCGCGGCGGAGGCGGAAACCGTGCGGCGGGCCGAAGAGCTCCGGGCGGCGCGGGCGGAAACCGCCGCGGCTCAGGCGGCGCAGGCGGAAGCGGAAACGACGGCGCGGGCGGAAGCCGCGCGGGCCGAGGCGGAAACCGCCGCGCGGGCGAAAGCGGAAACCGCGCGGGCCGAGGCGGAAACCCGGGCGGCGGCGGAGGCGGAAACGCGGGCGGAAACCTTGGCGGCCAAGGAGGCGGAAATCGCCACCTGCGCCGAGGCCGAGATTTCCGCTCGCACCGATGCCGAGGCTGCGCAGCGGCTGGCCACGGAGGCGATTGAGGCACAGCGTCTGGCGGAGGGCAGGTTGGCGGAGGCCCGCGACGCCGCGGACCGGGCCGCTACTGCCCGGACCTTGGCCGTCCAGGCGGCTGACGAGCAGACGCGGGCGAGTGCCGAGGCCGCTGAGCAGGCCGAACGCGGCTACCAGGCCGCGCAGGATCGGGCCGCCACGGCGGACGAGATGGTGCGGGAGCTGCAGGCTCAGCTGGCTGAGGCGCAGCGGTTCGTCGAGCATCAGGTCACCGCGCGGGTGCGCGCGGAGCAGGAGGCGCAGGCGGCCTCCGAGGCCCGCGAGAGTGTGGCCAGCGAGCTGGACCGCGCCCGCCGGGCCTTGGCTCGGGTACAGGCGAAACCGGAAATCAGCTCGGGACGGCGGGCGGAAATCACGCGCCCGGCGGCGCGGAAAGCCCTGGCTGCTGTTCCGGCCGAGTTGCCGGCTGACCTGCCCGAGGTGGAAACGGTGCGGGCGGAAACCGTGGCTGTCGTCCTGGAGGCCCGGGGCCGGAACCCGGAAATGACCAACAAGCAACTGGCGGAGATCACCGGGATTTCC
>NZ_KB900615.1:34340-34703 GCF_000379065.1 Salinispora mooreana | reverse complement strand
GACCGCCCGGACTGCCCGGTCAACCAGTCCCAGCTCTACAACCTGCTGACCCGGCTCAAGGACCGCGGCGCGGTCACCCCACCCGACCAGCGCGGCGGCCCGTTCACCATCACGAACTGACCACACCCTTTGCGCCCGGAAAGGAGACCCGCATGGCCAAGAAGACCACCAAGCAGGCCAAGGTCGACCACGCTGCCGCCCTGGCCCGCTGGTGCGGCCAGGCCGCCCGTACCGGCTGGCACGCCACCGCGGCCGGCGCCGGCCGGGCCGCCCGCAAGCTACCCAGCCCACACCGCACGAGTGTGGATCTGCCCGGACACGACACCGCCGGCCTCGCCCTACTGCTCACCGGCGCTGTCACCG
>NZ_KB900615.1:33943-34240 GCF_000379065.1 Salinispora mooreana | reverse complement strand
AAGTCGAGAAGATCACCGGACTGGCCAAGACCTTCGGCTACGCCCTGGGCACCAACAAGGTGCCGATCGTCGGCACCATCCCGGGAAAGAGCGCGATCGGCGTGGAGGTGCCCAACACCGACCGGGAGGTCGTGACCCTCGGCGATGTCATCCGCTCCCGGTCCGCCCGCGACGGGCACCGCCTACAGGTCGCGCTGGGCCGCGACATCGACGGTCGGCCGGTGACCTGCAACCTGGCCGCCATGCCCCACCTGCTCATCGGCGGGGCCACCGGCTCCGGCAAGTCCGGCTGCCTCA
>NZ_KB900615.1:3299-33843 GCF_000379065.1 Salinispora mooreana | reverse complement strand
GCGTGTCCAACCGCGGCAGCGGGTCGACGATCCTGCCCGACGATTTCGTGGGCGACCCGTTTGGCCTGCCCCGCGAGTTCGAGGACGGCACGACGACCGCCGGCATGGGCTTCTTGCGTCACTCCCACCGGATCGGAATGATCTGCCGGGTTCCGCACCTGGATGAGACCGCCGCCGCAGCAGCGGCGCCCCGCGTGCCGGTGCGGTGGAACGTCCCCGAGATCGACCCGGCTACCCCGATCGTGGTGCCCGGCCGCACCCCCACCAGCGGCAACACCACCACCCCCGCCAGCACCAGCAGCAACGGCGGTAGCGCGGTGGACCGGTTGCGGGCCGCGTTCGGAGCCGGCCGCCGCACCACCACCGTGGTTGAGCAGGTCACCCCGGTCACGCCCGCCGAGTGGGTCCTGGCCTGCCTACGCCGCGGCCCGGCGAGCGCGCAGGCGCTGCTGGACCGCCCGGACTGCCCGGTCAACCAGTCCCAGCTCTACAACCTGCTGACCCGGCTCAAGGACCGCGGCGCGGTCACCCCACCCGACCAGCGCGGCGGCCCGTTCACCATCACGAACTGACCACCACACCCTTTGCGCCCGGAAAGGAGACCCGCATGGCCAGGAAGACCACCAAGCAGGCCAAGGTCGACCACGCTGCCGCCCTGGCCCGCTGGTGCGGCCAGGCCGCCCGTACCGGCTGGCACGCCACCGCCGCCGGCGCCGGCCGGGCCGCCCGCAAGCTACCCAGCCCACACCGCACGAGTGTGGATCTGCCCGGACACGACACCGCCGGCCTCGCCCTACTGCTCACCGGCGCTGTCACCGCGGCGGCCGTGTGGACCGACCCCGCCGGTCTGCCCGGCCAAGCCCTGGCCGTCCCGGCCGGTCTCGTCGACGGGCTGCTCGGCCACCTCGCCGTGCTGATGCCGCTGCCGCTGTGCTGGCTGGCGGTGCAGGCGATGCGTCACCCCGCCGGCACGCACACCGTGCGCCTGCTCGCCCAGGCCGCCGGGATCCTGCTCACCGCCACCGGTGCCGCCGGACTGCTCGACCTGGCCACCCCGGGTGCCGGCGGTCTACTCGGCCGCGCCGCAGGTGCCCTCGATGCGGTCCTGACCGTGTGGGGCGCCGCCCCGGTCCTGGCGGGCGTGATCGCCGCAGGACTCACCGCCGCCACCGGCATCACCCCCGTCGCCGTCGTCACCGCCCTCGCTACCGCCGCCCGCGGCAAATCGAACACGTCCGCCGACGTCGACGAGCTCGACCAGCTCGACCGGTTCGACGACCTCGACGACCTTGACGACGACGCCGACGTGGACCAGGGCGACAACACCACCAACATCACCGCCCCGGCCGATCCGGCCCGCCCGCCGGCTGACCTCGTGCCCCGGCCGCCGCTACCGCGGCAGCCCGCCGACCCGACCGTGGAGCCGGCTCGGGCAGCCGGTGGCTACGTCCTACCGCCGGTGAGCCTGCTCGCCGCTGGCACCGCGCCACAGCCGCGCAGCGCGGCCACCGACGCCGCGAAGCGGGCCCTGCAGGGCGTGCTCACCGACTTCAAGCTCGACGCTGTCGTCAGTGGCCACAAGCGTGGCCCCGCCATCACCCGCCACGAGATCACCATCGGACCCGGGATCAAAGTCGAGAAGATCACCGGACTGGCCAAGACCTTCGGCTACGCCCTGGGCACCAACAAGGTGCCGATCGTCGGCACCATCCCGGGAAAGAGCGCGATCGGCGTGGAGGTGCCCAACACCGACTGCGAGACGGTGACCTTGGGCGATGTCATCCGCTCCCGGTCCGCCCGCGACGGGCACCGCCTGCAGGTCGCGCTGGGCCGCGACATCGACGGTCGGCCGGTGACCTGCAACCTGGCCGCCATGCCCCACCTGCTCATCGGCGGGGCCACCGGCTCCGGCAAGTCCGGCTGCCTCAACAGCCTGCTCGTCTCCCTGCTCACCCGGGCGACACCGGACGAGGTGCGGCTGCTGCTGATCGACCCCAAACGCGTCGAGCTGACTGCCTACGCCGGCATCCCGCACCTGGTCACCCCGATCGTGACGAACGCCAAGAAGGCAGCCGACTCGCTGGAGTGGGTCGTGCGCGAGATGGACAAGCGCTACGACGACCTGGCCGCCCACGGCGTGCGCCACATCGACGACTTCAACCGCAAGGTCCGCAACGGGCAGATCACCGCCCCGGCCGGCAGCGAGCAGGAACTACGCCCGTACCCGTACCTGGTGGTCGTCGTGGACGAGCTGGCCGACCTGATGATGGTCGCCCCCCGCGACGTCGAGGACTCCATCGTGCGGATCACCCAGCTCGCCCGCGCCGCCGGCATCCACCTCGTCCTGGCCACCCAACGCCCCAGCGTGGACGTGGTGACCGGGCTGATCAAAGCAAACGTGCCGTCCCGGCTCGCCTTCGCCACCTCGTCGCTGGCGGACTCGCGGGTCATCCTCGACCAGCCCGGCGCGGAGAAACTCCTCGGCAAAGGCGACGGCCTGTACGCCCCCATGGGCGCGGGTACGCCGACTCGGATCCAGGGTGCATGGGTTACCGAAGCCGAGGTCACCGCCGTCGCCGAGCACTGGCGCGACCAGGGCGACGCCCCCGCCACCCTGCCGACCGCCACTGACACCCCCATCGCCCCGGCCGTGGACGCCACGGTGGTCGACGGACTCGACGACGACGAGCGGGCCCTCCTGCGAGAGGCCGCAGACCTGATCGTCACCGGCCAGTTCGGCTCCACCTCGATGCTGCAACGCAAGCTCCGGGTCGGTTTCGTGAAGGCGGGCCGGCTCATGGACACCCTGCACGACCTGGGGGTTGTCGGCCCGTCCGGCGGCTCCAAAGCCCGCGACGTCCTCATCACGCCCGAGGAGCTGCCCGACCTGCTCACCGCACTCGACGGCCAGCCAGCCGCCGGCCCTGCCACCGACGACGGCGCCGTCGCCGGCGCGACCGTGCTGGCGTTCCCCCACACCGGTACCCACCGCTGACCTACCGCCGCGCGGGCAGCCCCACGCCTCCAAGCTCCGGGGCCGCCCGCCACTCCCTGATCCGCAACAGATGACAGGAGCTGCTCACCATGGTGCCTGACCCAGGTGATCCGACCTACCTTGGCGCGGCCTACGCCAGCGACCACAACCCCCACAACGGTCGTCGCCGGTTCCAGATCCCCACCGCCGGCGCCCACGCGGTGCTGGTGGATATTCCGACCGGTCTGACCGACAGCACTTTCCGCTGCACCGGCTGCGACACGGTCGATCACGACTTCTCCCAGCTGGAGATCCTTGCTCGTGCCGGCGCCCACGCCGCAGCATGCGGCCGGGGCACGGTCACCAGCACCCTGGACGCCGAGGTGAGCGCAGTGCGCGCCGAGCTGCACCGGGTCGACCCGAAAGCGGGCGGCTTCCTGCAGACGGCCGGGGTGTTGCTCGGCGCGGGCCTGGCCGTGCTCGGCGGTGCCGGAGTCGGCGGTCACCTCTCCCCGGCAGCCCTTGTCGCCGGGGCGGTCACCGCCCTGGTCGTCCTGGCTGCGGTGGTGCTGCTTCTGCTGTCCTCCCGGCCTCGCCTCGGCGGAGACTTCGGCTTCGTCGCCTGGGCCGACGCTGACACCGCCCACGACATCCTGACCCGCCTCACCGGCGACGACGCAGCGCAGATGACGCCTCTGGCCAGAGCCCGAGAGCTGTGGTGGCTGTCCCAGGCCGCCCGCGACAAGTACCGGGCGATCGGCCGGGCGGTGCCTCTGCTGCTGGCCGGCTACGTCGGCGCCGGCGTGACCGCCGCCGCCGCGATCGGCGCTTGGTGACGGTGTGAGTCCCTTTCCCACCAGCCGGGCGGCGCGGGCGGCCCCCATGCATCCCAGCCGAGGCCGCCCGCCACTGCCCTGATCCGCAACAGATGACAGGAGCCTGACCATGATGACCCACCAGCCGTTCGGCATTGACGTCACAGGCGCGACCGACGAGTACCGCCTGGACATCATTACCGACCCCGACCCCGACAACCCCCAGGCGATCGCCTACTACACCGCCGCCGACATGGACGCGGCCTGTGACCAGGCCGCGCTGTTGCTCGCTGCAGTGGACGGACCTGCGGATCGGTACGCGGAGTTGTACGTCCACGACGGCGATGGCACCGCGCTTCACTGCGACACCATCCACCTGCCCGCGTGAGCACCCACCATCCACAGCCGGGCGGCCCGCTTCCGCGGGTCGCCCACGCGTGGATTCCTTTACCGCACAGCGATGTCCGGCTTGTACCAGTATGTGCCTGGTTGCGGGACAGGTCCATACAGGATATTGATATACCGGCGCGTGTTGGGTCTGCATCCAGCGTGCGGGTGGACGTAAGATCACCGGGTTATCAGACTTTGAGGGAGCGCTTCAGCTCAACCCCTAATTCCAGACAGCAAGAGAGCCCCAAACCCCCGTTTCGTTTGGCCGCGAGAACAGGGCTTGAGGCTCCGACAAGCTCGGAGGCAACGATAGCACCCACCTTCGGGCTGGGTGCACTCTTGTCTTCGATCACGTTTTCTGCGTGTCACGGCGACGTGCATCTGCCCCAGCCCTTCCCCCATGTCGCAGTGCAGGCTGCGGCTGTTTCACCACGCCCTGAGCCCGTGTCTGTGGTGGGGCGATGAGTGGCGTGTTGGCCGCGGAGCGGGTGGTCGCGTCTGGGCACTGCCCGGTGTGCGCCGCGCGCGGCCGTGCGGTCCTAGCTGCTCCGGGGCGTACGCGGTGCGTCGTGCACCTGGGCCTGTCGCCGGTGGCTGTGGAGGCCACCCGGGCAGGTCAGTTGCGGTTGGCGTTGCCGGATGTGGCGCGGGTGCCGCCCCTGACTGGTCAGCGGGTGCCGTGTGTGGACTGCGCTGCCGCCGGCGTGGCCGGGTTGGGTGTGTCACGCGATGGGCCAGGGTCCGCGCCGCTGTGTCTGGGGTGTTGGCGGCGGCGGCAGCGTCGCGCGGCGCGGCGGGGGTTGACGCCGGAGGAGTCCGGCTGGCTCGCGGAGCTTGCCGAGCGGTTGGCGTGTCAGACGTGTGGCGGGCCGGACCAGGCCGCGGTGGTGGATCTGCCGGTGGAGGTGGTCCGGCGTCGGCGGTGGCGTCGGCGGCAGCGTCGCCGTGAGCTGCGCGAGAAGCGGCGGCAGGAGAAGCGGCAGAAGCGGCAGCGGGGGGACAGTGGCCGCCGCCGTCAGGGGTGTTGGCGGTGTGGGGATGAGGCGTGGATCGCGTCGTCGGCCCGCGCGGCACAGGCCGCCGAGGTGGAGCAGGCCGCCGCTGAGTCGCGGCGTGTGGACGAGTTGCGGGTGGCGCATCGGGCGGCGGTGAGGCGGGTGGCGCGCGCTGAGCGGCGGCTGACCGGCGTGCAGGCGTGGCGTGACCGGGTGGCCGGCGTGCTGGAGGCGATGCCGAGGTTGTCGAAGACCGGGCCGCGGGGACAGTTGCAGCTCAAGCAGAGCCCCACAGGCCGCGCCCGCGCGGTGTGGCTGATCGCCGATTTCCTGGCGCGGGCGGCCGCGGATCGGGCCGAGCGTGGGGTGAGCGGCCGGGGCAGGCCATCACAACACCCCCTAGTGGTCGGTGTGATGGCTGTTGCCGCGGATCCTGCCGCGGGCCGGCGGTCGATGGCCGGGCTTCACCCCACCGCGGCCCGTGCCGGAGTGGCCGCCAGGACGGTCACTACCGCGTGGGCGAACGCCGAGCGGGTGGGGGCCACCGTGCGGACGGAGGCGGGCCGGAACTGCTCTCTGGCCGAGCGGGAGGACACCGGGCTACGCCGCCGCCGCACCGTGCACGACTTCGCGGCCCTGCACACCTCACCGTTCGACCCCACACCACACCTCGGGGAGGCAACCGCGGTGCTGGCCCGGCTGCTGCAGCGCGCCCTAGTGCTCGTCGACGAGCACCAGGAGGCGGTGGCCGAAGCCCAGACCGCGGCGGAGGCCGCGCAGACCGAGCTGCTCGACGCACAGGCCGCGGTAGCCGAACGCGCTGCCGAAGACCTCCAGCTACAGGCGAGTGTGAGCGCCGTATGGGCGCCCGATGCCCGCCAAGCGCTCACCACCGCCATCGCCGCCCGCGGCCGAGCCAACCAGCCCACCACCACCCCAGCCGACCGTCGCCCCCACCAGGGCGCCCGCCCCACTGAGGACACCGTGCGCGCGGCGTTCGACCTCGCCAACCGCATGACGACTTTTTTCCACCCTCCCCGTATGGGGTTAAGCAAGAAATCTTCTTCCGGTTACAGGGGGTACCACTCCTTCTCAGCGTCAACGTCACTAGCCGCCGCACGACGACGGCCTCCCGGCCGGGGAGAAAGACCAAACGGCGGCGCTTCGCGCCCAGCACCAACGAGGCGAGTGACCGGGCCGACATCGCCTACGCGTCCTAGGACGACCAACGGAAGGAGAGGAAACCCACCAGCACATCCCCGCCGCTCAACGGCATGGGCGAAACCCCTCGCCCGCAGCCTGGCTGGGCTGTGGGACTTCCTCGCCCAGTTCTTGGCCGCTCACGGCTGTACCGACCAGCGTGGCGCCGACCGCGAGCGGGGACGACGCATCGCGATGATCGCCGCCACCCTCGCACCCCGCCTCAGCGGGGACTGGACCGCCGACGACGTCGTCCGCCTGGTCGAACACCACGGCCTTACCGGCCGCTACGCCGAAACCCGCACCATCATCCCCGCCGGCGACGCCCACTCCCCCCTGTCCTACCTCGCCGCAGTCCTCGACCGGGCCCTCACCAACCCCAACGCCGAGATACCCCACCCCTCACCCATGCGCGAACGCCGCGACCGCGACCACCGCGCCGCAGACCACGCCGCCACCCTCGCCCACACCACCGACCGCCACGCCGAATGGGCCGCCCGCGAACAAGCCCGCCAAGCCGAGCGCGCCGGGCCCGGCCACGGCCGCCACACCGCCCTCGCCGCCGCACGCGCCGCGGGCCGAGGCGACCACACCACCGCCCGCACCATCGCCGCAACCACGCCGGAGCCCCGCAGGAACGACGAGGAGTGGCCGCACACCGCGCAGCCCGGCTCGGGTCTGCCCGCTGGCGGCCTCGACCGCTAGACCGGTCCGCGCATCAGCGGATTTTCCGGCATCTGACCAGCACGGTCATGCGTCCAGAGGGATGCCCTATAGGCAGCATATTTGCCATCTTCACAATGTTGGGTACGCTGTAGATATCTACAGCGTGTCGAGTGGAGGATGGTAGCTGTGACGCTGCACAACTATGAGCCGGTGGGGAACGGGCTTCGTACGGATCATCCGGTGCCGGGTTTGCCCTTCGTTGACGATGCACATATCCCGGTCGAGGATCGGCGGGCGGTAGAAGCTGTCGGTCGTAACCGCGGGGAGAACATGTGGGGGCGCACGGACAAGTGCGCTGATCGCGGGTGGGTGGCCTACACCTCGGACCCGAAGCGTCTGGACCTGGCGTGGTGTGTGCGTTGGCATCCGGAGCATGGCCGTTCGGTGGTGCTGTACCGCAACGCCGACTCGTCGGGCGCGTACATGGCATTCATGAAGACAGCTCAGCTGTTCCGTGCCGGTGGCTACTGGTGGGACGGGGCTACCTGGTACCGGCCGGGGCAGATTTTCGACTGGGCCAGCGAAGTGCATGTGCAGCGGCAGGTTCCCGCTGCCTCGACAGTGACCGCGGCCGACATGATCACCGGTGGCCTAGGTGATCGGGCGCGCGTCCTTGGTGTCGAGGACGTCGACCTCGACGCCGCTTTGCAGGGTCCCTGGACCGCTCACCTCGCGGCCTGGGTCGCCACGCGAAGTGACACCTCACGAGCGTTGTCTCGTTGCGTGGTGCAGATGACAGCACCGGAGCTGGCTGCGGACCAGTTGGTTACGGTGACCGAGATGGCGGAGATCGCCGGACTGAGTCCGTCGACTCTGCGCGCCTACCTCACTCGTGGAGAGAGCACCGTTCCGACGCCGCAGGCGGTCGTGGGAGGCCGCAGCATGTGGGCGCGTGTCGTCGCCCAGGAGTGGGCCGAGCAGCGGCGTCGCTCTCCTGACGGGGCCGCCAGCGCTATGGCCGCCCACCGTGACAGCTCACACCTGTCCCTCGGCGTCAACGACCTGTGGCAGCAGTACACGAACACCTTCGCCATGCAGATCCGGGAGTCACCTACGCTGCGCAAGCGTCTGGCGCTACGGTGGCGCACCGAGGAGTCCGTGCGGGAGATCGCCACCGAGTTGAGTTGGACGGTGGCTGCCGACCTTGACTCCATCGTGCCTACCCATCTGCTGGCCAGAACGATCCGAGGCGCTGTCTTGGACGAGTTGGCGACGAGCCACCAGCTGCACGGTGGCGAGCACGACTACACCATCTTCCAGGACGTGGCGGAGATGCTGGACTGGCTCGTGCGTCACGAGCCACGACTGGCCGCCCGCACCATCACCGAAATCATCGGTGAGGCCGAACGCCGCCAAGGCATCCCAAGAGAGGCCGTAACGCAGGCGATCACCGACGCACTCCACCTCGACGGCGCGTTGGACGCCGCGGAATACGACGAGTTCCTGGAACGGGCACTACCGCCAAGCGCCTGACACGGCGGGCACGACCGGACGTCGGGTAACCAGGGGGTCAGGGACAGCCTGACCCCCGAAACACCCGCCATGTAGTGCTTCAGCCCCGCCACCCGGCTCCTCGCTGCGACCGGTCGCACCGCAAAAACGCGCGCGCGAGCGGCGAACGCGCCAACCCACAAGACGTGCGGTCACCTCCGTGCCCATCACCGCCGACAGCACACGGCCGACTGCCATGCCACACCTTCAGCTATCGATGACGCTATCGGATAGCAATACCGGGTCGCTTGTTCATTAGCGTTAGTTAGAAGCTGATAGTAAACACCGTGCAGTAGCGGTATCTACATGCCTTGGCTCCGCGTCTTTGTGTAGCTCACACTGTCAGCGCGTCTGTCGCTCTCTCATCTGCTCATGTGATAGAAATCGCGCCAGCATGCCCTTATGCGCTTGCGGCAGCAGGTGCACCAGCTCCTCTTGCCGCGAGTAGGACCCGCGACAGGAGTAGCAACGTATGCCCGCGAGTGCACGCACGATCGCAGTAGCCAACGGCAAGGGCGGCGTCGGTAAAACGACGACTACCGCGCACCTTGGAGCCCTGGCGGCAGAGGCAGGCAACCGGGTGCTGCTGGTGGAGCTGGATGTGCAGGGCAACCTCGGCGAGGATCTCGGCTACACGGGCGCTGGTCTGTCAGACGAGGGGGAAGCCCTCTACGCCGCCGTCCGCTCCGGCAAACCCCCCGTGCCTCTGCGCAACGTACGCCCCAACCTCGATGTGGTGCCGGGCGGTGCGGCGGTCTCGCTGATCCCCTCGGCGCTCGACGCCTACCGGCGTTCTGGCCGTGAATCCACCGGTGCTGTCGGCCGCTGCCTGGCCCCACTGGCAGCCGACTACGACTTGCTGTTCATCGACACACCGCCGATCGACGCCGTCGTCCAGGAGGAAGCCCTCGTTGCGGCGGCGTACCTCCTCATCCCCACCAAGACTGACGCCAGCTCTCGCAAGGGCCTGCGGGAAATGGCCCAGCGGTTCGCTGCCGCCCGAACGATCAACCCGACCCTTACGCTGCTCGGCGTGTTTCTGTTCGGTGTGACCCCCGGCGCGACCCGGATCCGCGGCGCCGCCCGCACGGCGATCCAAGCGGAACTCGGCGCGGCCGCGCCGGTCTTCGACGCCACGATCCGCCACGTCGAGGCGGCCGCCTACGACGTGCGCGAGCGCGGGCAGCTCGCCCACGAACTCGAGCGCGTCGTCGACGCCGGACCGAAGTGGTACGAGCGGCTCCGCGACGGGGTGGACACGCCACAACTGGCCTCCAGCTCCGCCAGCCTCGCCGGTGACTTCCAGGCTCTGACCGCCGAAACGCTCGCCGCGCTTGTCAAGGCGGAGGCCTCAGCTGCGGCAGTGACGGCATGAGCGGTACCCAGCTCGGCAAGGATCCCTCCGGTATTCCGCCCACCGACCTGTCCAGCCTGTTTGCTCCGGCCACAGCAGCGGTACCTGACCGCACCCAGGGAGTTCCCAAGCTGACACCACCGGCCCCGGCAGTACCCGCTGTGGCGGCCCAACGGCCAGTACCGACGACCGCAGCAGCAGAGCCAGATGCCGAAGCGCGTCCCGCTCGCCCACGTCGCACGCATCAGGCCACAGGTAGCCGGAAGCCGAAACGCCACCCTTCCAGCGTAGTGATCTACCTATCTGTCAGCCTGCGCAGCCGGCTCCGCGACTACGCCAAAAGCACCAGCCGCTCGCACACGCAGATCGTGTTCGACGCTCTTAACGCCACGCACCATCGACTCGCCGAGCTGGCCGCAGCCAGCAGCAAACAACCCGCCGAGCAGTCCGATGGACTGTTCGTTGTCCAGCGGTCCACCCGGCAGCTGCACGAGGAGGACCAGGTCCAGGTCTCCATCCGGCCCAACCCCACCAACCTTGCCGTCATCGACCGACTCGCCGAGCAGCACACCAGCGGTAACCGGACCGCCCTCATCGCGGTCGCGCTCGACGAGTACCTGCCTCGTGGCGTCACCGGCGGGGCCGCGTAAGGGCCTTCTAGCGCCCCTTTCCGAGGGTGGGCAGGCCGCCGCTGAGGCCCGGGTGCCGGTGGTGGTCGGGCAGGCCGGGGCCCGGCCGCGCCGGCCCCTGGTCGTCACGGCCAGCGGCGCCCGCGTCGACCGGGGTGCGGTGTGGCGGCTGCTGCGCCGCCTCGCCGTCGCCGCGGGAATTCCGGTGAAGATGAGTCCGCACGTGCTGCGGCATACCTGCGCCACCCTCGCCCGTGACGCCGGCGCGCGCCTGGAGGACGTCCAGGAGCAACTCGGCCACGCCGACGCGCGGACCACCCGTCGCTATGACCACGGTGGGCAGCGCCTCGACCGGGCGCCGGCCTACGCCCTCGCCGCGTACCTCACCGCCGCCGACGGCGGGCATTCCACGGAATCACCGCGGCGCACCGTCGATAGCCCGCCGCTGGACCGATGATGGTCGTTGACCCACCGGGGATTCAGAGAAGGAGGTCATCCGTGGTCACGTCGCTGCTGACACCGGTCACCACCGCCACGGCGGAGTTGGTCGACCTGGTTAACGCCGATCGGCTGCCCGGTCAACCGGCGTGCACTTTGCAGCGGTTGCAGGCGGCGATCGACGGGACGTCGCCGGTGGACTCGGCGTGGTGGGCCGAGTTGGCCGATCTGCGTACCGAGGTGCTGTGCGACGCCGCCGGAGCGCTGGCCGGCGCGGTGGCCTACGCCCGGCGTCCGCGCGACGGCGCCGGGGTGATTCTGTGGCTGCACGCCCGGGAGGACCCGCCGGTGGTGCGGCGGCTGCTCGACCATGCGCTTACCGGCCTGGCCGGCTGCCCGTCGGTGGAGGCGTTCTCCTTCGCCACCGCGCTGGGCCTGGGTCTGGAGGCCCTGCCGGTGCGGCACCGTTCGGCCACCCACGCCGCCCTGCTCGACCGGGGTTTCACCGGCAGCGACCTGTGGCGGTACATGCGCCGTGACCTGCCCGCGCCGGGCCTGCCGACCTGCTCGTACCGGACCAGCTGCGACGAGGACCGCCGCGTGCTGCAGGTCGAGCGGGCCGGCCAGGTGGTGGCCGAGGCGACCATCGGCGACCCGGTCGACGGTGTTGGCGTGCTCTGGTGGATCGGCGTGGAGCCCGTGGCGCGGGGCGAGGGGCTGGGGTTGCGGCTGCTCGGGTCGGCCCTGGACCTGCTGGCCGGGCTCGGCGCCCGGGAGGTCATCCTCTACGTCGACGACGACGCCCCCGACGACGATCCGGAGCGGTCTAGGGTGGTGGCGAACGCCCTGTACGAGCGGGTCGGTTTCGTCGAGGTGGACCGGCTGTGGTCCTACCAGCTCACCCGCTGACCTGATACCCGCGCGCGACCGCGCCGGCGAGCCAGGTCTCCACCGCCGCCACCGTCAGCCGGGTCGCCGTGTCCGTGCAGGACGCGACCGCGGCGGCGTCGAGCAGCCCCGCTTCCACGGCCGTTGGCGCGGCCAGCGGGCCGGCGACCGCGCGGGCCAGCGCGGCGGCGTAGTACCGCTTCGCCGTCGGCAGCCCGGCCCGCATCTGCGCCGGGAACAAGCCGACGACCAGGGGTTTGATCCGGTGGTAGGCGTGCGCGGGGCGAGGGTCGTAGCGCGACGCGACCGGCACCGCCAGGCCGGCGGCGACCAGGTCCGGGTGCAGGAACGGTGAGCCCTCCGGCACGCTGCCGGCGTCGGGGCTGAACCCGCGCGGCCAGAACGTGTCGACCCGGTCTGCCTGCGCCCATGACCTGCCCGCCGCCGCATGGCCAGCGACCTGCTCGCGCACCCACTGCGCTGCCCAAGCCCGCGCCTGATCCCGGTGGCCGGCCGCCAGCAACGGCGACACGCTCGGCCGGCACAGCCGCGGCCAGTTCGCCGCCCAGTACGCCGCCGCCGACCACCTGGCCGGCAGCGCCCGGGCCGCGACCGCCGCCACCTCGCCGGGCCAGCCGGCCTCGGTCCGCGCCAGGTCGGCCACATACCGGCCGGCCCCGCGCGCACCCCACCGACCGGCGACCTCGATCGAGGCGAACGACCCGGCCGCCAGCAGCTCGTCGGCGCCGTTGCCCGACAGCAATACCCCACAACCGGCGTGCGCCGCCGCGGCGTTAACCCGGGCGTTCAGGTGCGGCAGCGCGTCGAACCGCGGACCCAGCGGCGACCACGGCGGTGCGGCGCCGGCCGCGTCAGGGTTGACCACCACCAGGCGGGCCGGCAGCCGCAGGGCGGCGATCAGCGCGGAGGCCGCCGCCGCGGTGCTGACGCCGTCGTCGTCGACCAGGTCCACGGTGAACGCCACCACCGACCGCGCCGGGACCAGCCGGCACACCGCCACCAGCACCGCGAGGGAATCCAGGCCACCGGAGAAGTTCACCCCGACCACCGCGGCGTCACCACACATCTCGGCCACCGCCTGGGTGAACACCTCGCGCAGCGCCCGACCGGCCGGGCGGGCCGCCGGCGCGGGCCACACCAGCGCCACCTCCTGCCACCAACTACCGGCCGGGAACTCGCCGGTCACACCAACGCCGGTGAACAACCGCGCCAGCTCACCGCCGGCCACCCGCGCGCCCGGGCCCGCCACGACCAGGGGATCGACGCCCACCCGGCCCGACGGGCCCCAAAACGCAGGGCGAAGCTGCCTCACCCGCGCAGCAGACCCCGCAGGCCCCGCGCCAGGTCCGCCAGGAACCCCACCGGACCCCGCGCGGTCTCACCCGCCAGGGCTTTGCTGCCCTTGATGCCCCGCCCGTGGGTGCCGTCACCCGGGTTGCTCTTCGCCGACATCTACAAACCTCCCCATCGACCACAACCGATCAGCAGAAAGTAGCGCGGAAGCCTCGCTGTGTGCAGCCGATATCGCGGGGCGGGCAAGTTGACCCGGTCCGGCGAGGACCAGAGGCCGGGAACACCTGCGTCACCCTCGCCCGCAAAGCCGGCGCCCGCCTCGAAGACGTCCAAGACCAGTTCGGCCACGCGACTGATCACGCCGGCATGGGAATCAGACGGATCCTGATGTCAGCCCCGGACCGCCCCGCGGGCGCTACCCGGTGTGACAGTTGGTTGAGGAAATCGCGGAAGGTGCGGCAGCCGTAGTTGGCTTGGTCGAACGACGGGTCCAGCACGAGCATCTTGTTCTTGACGGTGCCGGCGGTGGGGGTGTCGGTGGGGATCTGCTCGAACGCCCGTACGAGCAGGGTTTCGGCGTCGGCGATGTCGAACGCGGCGCTGACCGCCGGGCGGGCGGCTGGTTCCACCTCGGCGACGATGGTGCCCCAGAACTTGTACTCGGAGCAGACCGAGACCAGGCGTTGGCTGGCGGTGGCCTGGGTGCCGACTCCGACGACGTGTTTGCCGAACTCTCGTAGCCGGTGCACCAGTGGGGAGTAGTCGCTGTCGCCGGTGACCAGGATGAACACATCGACGTCCGGGTGGGTGATGAGGACTTCCATCGCGTCGACGGCCATGCGGATGTCGGCGGCGTTCTTGCCGGCGACGCCGTGGTGGGCGATCTGGACCAGGTCGACGCCGTTGTTGGCCAGCGCGGGCTGGTGACGGCCGAAGCCGGTGTTGGCCCAGTCGGCGTACGCCTTGCGGATGGAGGCGTTGCCGTAGAAGCCGCGGCATAGGTGCGTCAGCGCTTTGGCCGGGATGGGGTCGCTCTGCCCAGGCAGACCCTTGCCGGCTCCGCAGACCAGGTTCTCGAAGTCGATGAAAACCGCGACCCGGGCCTCGGGTGAGTAGCGCGCGAGCGGTCCGCCGGTGCCGTTGTCGTGGTCCATCAGAGCGTGGTCCGTTCGTCTCAGTCGGTCATCCGCATCAGGTCGCCGATGTTGCGGTGCAGCGCCGCGTCGGCCGCTGCGCGTTCGAGGGCGTCCATAGCCTTGGACAGGGCCCGGCCGGCGTCGGTGGCGTCCCCGGCGGGGCGCAGCGGGTCGGACGCGGTCCGTTTGGCGGTGGCCATTCCCGACAGCGCTCCGGCGACGGTGCGGATCGTGCGGACGAGGACGTCACCGGAGCCCACCTGCCCCTGACTGGGTATGGGGCCGTCGAAGTCCAGCCCGGACAGCGCCATCGCCAGCCTGACGGCCCGCCACTCGATCAGGGCCCACTCGTCGGACTCGCGCTGGCAGTTCGCCCCGGCGAACGCCATCAGGGTGATCTCGGCGATGTCGTCGACCCCGGCGCCGGCGGTGCGGGCGGCGTCCTCGGCCCGGCTGGCGTGGGCCTCGACCACGCCGACCAGGGCGTGCGCGAGGCGGGCGGTGACCAGCTCAGGGCTTACCCCGTCGGCGGCAGCATCGTCCAGGTCGACGGTGACCTTCATGCCGAACCGGTCCAGCAGCCCGATCAGCTCGTCCAGGCTCAGCACACCCGCCATCAGCAACCGCACCCCTCGTTCCGTCCACTGCGCCCCAGCCGTGTACCGCCGGACGCTACACCTGTCGATGCCGGCGTCCTGGGCGCGGGTGAGGGCGCGGCCCGCCGCGAGTTCGGCGTGTGAGCCAGTGCGGCGGGTACGACCGGCACCACCACCAACCCACCGGCTGCCGACCAGGCCAGCAACGGGTGGCAACGGCCACCGTCGCGCCGCCAGCTCCTGAACAGGGCTGCGGAACGCCGCACCCGCAGCGAGCGTCAGCCGGTGCTCGGGGCTCGCCGCCGAAACAGGTCTCGGGGACCTTGACCAGCACCTGTGGACCCGCTGGACGGTCCGGGATCGGCCGGTCGCGTACGTGCTCAACCCGCCGCTTAAGCACTGACATCAGGTGAGAGATCACCGCTGACAGGTCGGCTGTTGGCCATCGCCGGGGGTCTGTTGGTTGCCAATTGCTGTGGACCCGAACGGCAACCCGTGACAGGGTGTTGGCCCAGCACAGCGCCGCTGTCCGGGTCGACGGCAACGGGGCGACTGACACTGTCTGTGTCACCGCTGGTGGCCCCATAGGGGCGTACGGGGGAGGTTCGCCGTTGTCGGATCGGTCGTTCGTGGAGCGGCTGCGTACCTCGGGCGGCCCGTCTCACGACCTGTTGGTGCTGCTGGACCAGCATCGGGTGATGACCACTGACCAACTCGCCCGCGCCACCGAGACCCCGGACCGGACCGTGCGCTACCGGCTGGATCGGCTGCGCGGCGCCGGCCTGGTCGACCAGGTGCGCCCGGGCCGGGAGTCCGGCTCGGCTCCCCGGCACTGGTGGCTGCGTCCGGCCGGCGCCCGGCTGGTGGCCGGCACCGCCGCCGGTGACGGCCGCCGCCCGTCCGGGTTGTTCGTCGCGCACTCGGCCGCGATCGCCGAGGTGTGGCTGGCGCTGCGCGAGCACGGCCCGGCCGCCGGGCTGCGCCTGGTCGACTGGTGGGCCGACCGGGCCGGCTGGCAGGAGTGGGAACCCCGCTCACCCGGCTACGGCTCTCGGCTGCGCCGGCTGACCCCGGACGCGGTCGCGTTGGTTGACCTCGCCGCCGCCGACGTTGTCGGCCAGGCCGCCGTGTTCATCGAGGTCGACCTGGCCAGCATGACCCAAGTCCTGTTACGGGAGAAGGTGGCCCGGTATCTCGCGTACGCCGCTGACGGGGCGTGGGAAGGCGTCTGGCCGCACTGCCCGCCGCTGCTGCTGCTCACCACCACCCCGAGCCGCGCCGCCACGTTCATCGCCGCGGCCGCGAAGCTGATGACGTCCGCCCGGAGCCAGACCGGCCGCTACGGTGGCCAGCCCGGCCGGGACATCGCCGCCGCGCAGGCCCTCGTGGTCGCCGCGTGCGGCCTGGTCCGCTCACCGGCCGACGCGGTGACTGGCACCGTCTGGATGCTGCCGGCGGAAGCCGCCGCCCAGGTGACGCTCGCCGAGCTGCTCGCCGAGCGCGTCAACGCGCAGGCCCGCGCCCAACACTGGCACGACCAGGCCGACGCCGAGCACGGCCGCCAGCAGCTCGCCGCCCGGATCGGCGCCGTCAACGTCGACGACGTCGCCCGGCTCCTGGGCGCCCCGGCCGGCGCGGTACTCGGCTACGCGGTCGGCCACCGGCCGCGTGACCTGGTCGACGCCGAACCGGACCTCGTTGACGCCGTCCTCGCGTGGTGGGACGGCGACCGCGCCGACCCGACCGTCGCCGGCCGGCTACGCGAGGTCCTGGCCGACCGGCACCGCCAGGAGTGGACCCGGCAGGCCCGCGCGCTGGCGGCCGCCGTCGACCAGCGCGGCGACCGGCCTGGGCTGTGCGCGGCCGCCGCCCAGCTGCAGCACGGCGAACTGCTGTCACGCACGGAGGTCGAACTGCTCGACCACCCGTCGGGCCCGGCAGGACATCCAGGAAACCGCGCTCGCCGGCTACCAGACCAAGCGGAACCAGGCCGCCGCCGCGGCGTACGCCGCGCTGCCGTGGCGTACTCGCCGCCGTACCAGCGCCGCCGAACTCGCCGCCGCCCAGGACGTCGAGCAGCTGCAGGTGTGCGGCATATGCCGGCTCATCACCGTCCGGGGCAGCGCCGACCAGTGGGACCCGCAGACCTGCATCCACTGCTCAGGCGCCCTGCTGCCCTACACCGACCGGGACCAAGTCCCCACGCTCGCCGCCCGGCTCGACGACATCCGCGCCCAGATCGGCCAGTGACGACTCACCGCGCATCGTGCCGCGCACGTTCCGACCGCCCGAGCCCGGGGCGGTCCGGGTGACCCCGTCTACGGTGCCGGCCGTAGCGCTCGGGGTGGTGGCCGGTGATGGGCGTTGGGGCGTCGTACGGTGACGGCCAGGGCAGGAGAAGAGGGGGGTGCGCGGTGGGCCGGCGCAAGATGCTGTGCGAGCGCCACGAGAAAGGCGACTCGCAGTCTGGCCACAGCGTGGCTGCTGGCGGCTACCACGCCGCCGTGTCGTGTGACCCGCTGCCGCGCGAGGTGCGCCGCGACGATCACCGCGTCATCCGCGGGTACGCGGTCGGTTTCGGCCAGTGGTTCTTCTTTCCCGGGATCGAGCCGGCATTGGCGTTCGGCCGGGCCGCGCGTATGTCGTTCGACTGCTCCGCCTACGGCGTGTACGAGGCGGCCCACGAGCTGCAGTTCTGCTACCGACACCACGTCGACGAGCGCGTCCTGCTCCTGGCCGGGGACAACCTCGACCGCAAGCCCGGCGAGGTCGAGCATCTCAAGCGTTTCGTCCAAGGCGTCAAAGAAGCCCCGTGGTCGGCGCACTGGCACCCGCCCACCGGCTATCTCACCGACTACGCGAACGGCCGACGGGTCAAGACCCGCCAGCGTTCCCTTCCACTCTGAACAAAGCGACCCCGCGCAGGGCCAGGCACCGGGACGGACACGCGCTGGCCAGGCCCGCAACGGGTAGCAACGCCCCCACCCGCCGCCGCGCGTAGCCGAGCGGGGTGTCTGCGTGCCTTCGCCCCACGGTTGCTGGGCTGGCTGGTGCTGCCGCGCCGCTTCCGGTCCTCGCGCCGTGGCCGGCGCTGCGGTCCGGGTCGGCTTGCCACCGATGTGTGTGTCTCCTGCGTGGACACACAGCCGGCGCGGGTCCACGGACGTGCACCTGGCGCGCGGTGGCCTGGGACGGTCACCAGCACCCGGATCCATCTCAAGATCAATTCACGGTCCCTGAAACGTGAAGTACCCAGGTATCTTCGATACGAGAGTCAAGATCAAAATCGGGGCAAGGTCGACAAAGTGGGCGGCGCGTGGGGGTGAGGCCGGATGGCGTGGGCGACCACGATCGGGCCGGACATGCGCCAGGTCGACTACCGGTTGCAGGCTAATTCCGGGTGCGGGTTGTCCGCTGATCGTGATGGTCAGGTGGCGTACCGGCTGGACTCGGATCGGCCTTTGGAGTGGGTTGGTGAGGGTCTGCGCGAGGTTGGTATCGCGCCGGGAACGGTGCTCGACGACGACGGTAAGACGGCGGCTCGGATGCTCGCCGACGGCCGTGATCCGCGGTCCGGGGAGCGGCTGATCGAGGCGAAGAAGGCTGTCGACCCGCGCGCCAGGTTGGATGCCGCGCCGCTGGTCGACGCCGTGCGCGTGGCCGCGGAGTCGGCCGGAACGACGCCGGCGCGGCTGCTCGGTGAGCCGCGCGCGGTGGCCCGGTTCGGTCGTCTGCAGCGGGGTGTGGTCCGGGAACAGAACCGCGCCGAGGCCCGCGTCCGCGTGGGTCTGACAGACGCGGTGGCGCATCGGGCGCCGGTGGGTGACCTGGAGAAGGTCGCCGCGGCGGCCGGGATTCGGCTCGACGACGTGTACGACGTGGGGGATTTGGCGGCCGCGCGGCTGCACAGGGACGCCCGGGTCGTGGTCGGTAACCGTGGTTACGACCTCACCCTGGATTTGCCGAAGTCGTACAGCGTGCTGGTGGCGATGGCGGACCTGGACACGGCGCGTGAGCTGGAGGAGGCCTACCTCGACTGTGTGCGCGAGACCGTCGGGGCGATGCAGGAGTGGGCCGGGTACGGGATGCGCGGGCATCACGGCGACGGTCACCGTGGGCACCGTGTGGAGGGGACCGGGCTGTTGGGCTGGATGACGGTGCACCGCACCGCCCGCCCGGTCGGCGGCGCCGCGCCGGATCCGCATCTGCACGCGCACGTGACGGTCGTGAACGTGGTCCGTGGTGTCGACGGCAGGTGGTCGACGATCGGCGCCGGCGGCCGTGACATCCACCGCCACGTCAAGGCCGCGGGTACTCTCGTGCAGGCCCGGCTGCGTGCCGTGACCCGGCAGCGGTGGGGTATCGAGTGGGCCCGTGACCCGGGCACCGGGGCGTGGGAGATCACGGGTGTTCCGGGCCGGCTGCGTGAGGTGTTCTCCAAGCGTCAGGGCCAGATCGACACCGCGTTGACCGACCGTGGACTCGACCGCGCCAAGGCCACGACGGGTCAGCAGAAGCAGGCCGCGCAGGACTCCAAGCGGGACAAGCAGCCGGCCGGCGCGGGGGTGGATCTGCGGGCCGACTGGCACGCCCAGGCCGCGGCCGCGGACGTGGATCCGGCGCGGCTGGTCGCCGCGGCGATGCCCGGCCCGCGGCCGTCGTCCGAGCGCGCAGGCGTGTCGGTTGACGACCTGGTGGCGTGGGTGTTCCGCGACGAGGCCGGGTTGACCGCGCACGGTAAGACGGCCACCCGCGCCGACCTGCTCGCTGAAGTGCTCGACGTCGACAGCGCCGGCATCTCGTCGCTGGCCGAGGCCGAGCAGCGTGTCGACCAGGTGCTCGCAACCGACACGGTGGTGCCGCTACCGGCCGCCGGCGCGGTGCACCTGAGTAACGCCCAGCGGTTCACCTCGGCGGGCATCGTGGATGCCGAGCGGACCGTCATCGCCGCCGCCCGCGACCGGTTCGCCGGCGGGTACGCGCTCGTCGACGACGCCACCACGGCGCTGGCCGTGGCGCAGTTCGAGGCCGCCGGCGGTTTCGCGTTGTCCGCCGAGCAGCGGGCGGTGCTGGACCGGCTGACCGGCGCCGGGCACGGGGTGGACACCGTCGTCGGTGTCGCCGGCGCCGGCAAGACCACCCTCATGGCGGGGCTGCGCGCCGCCTACGAGGCCGAGGGGAAGACCGTCGCCGGGGCCAGCACCGCCGCGGTGGCGGTGGCCAACCTGCGGGCCGAGGCCGGCATCGAGTCGTACACGATCGCGTCCTGGCTGCGGCGTATCGACGACGGGCCGGGCCTGACCGGCGTGGACGTGCTGGTCGTGGACGAGGCCGCGATGGTCGACGACCGGCACACGGCCCGGCTGCTGGCCGCGGCCGGCGACACGGGCACCAAGGTCGTGTTGGTCGGCGACCCGAAGCAGTTGCGCGCTGTCGGCGTCGGCGGGGTGTTCGCCGCCGCGCACACCATGCTCGGTGGGCTGGAGCTGACGGAGAACCGCCGCCAACGCGACGTCGTCGAACGCGAGGCGCTGGCAACATGGCGGGCCGACGAGCGTCGTGCCGCGCTGCAGACGTGGGCCGACTCCGGCCGCGTCCACGTCACCGCGACGCCGGCCGAGGCGCACACCGCGATACTGGCGCGGTGGGCGGCCGCGCGTACCGCATGGGCCGACCCGCACGAGCGGATCGACCGGCTGCTGATGCTCGCGCACACCAACGCCGACGTCGACGCCCTCAACCACCTGGCCCAGCAGCACCGCCTAGCCGCCGGTGAACTCCACCAGGGCACCCGGTACACCGTGGCGACCGGCGCGGCCCTGAGGCTGCACGTCGGCGACCAGGTGATGACCCGCACGAACAACCATGCTCTGGGCGTGCTCAACGGACAACGCGGCATCGTGACCAGCATCGACGACGCCGGCCGGGTCACCATCGAACGCCGCGGCATCGGCCCGGACGGGCCGGTGCTTACCCACGTCACCGTCCCGGCCGGCTACGTGAAGCGCGGCGGGCTGCAACTCGCCTACGCCATCACCGCCGCCAAAGCCCAGGGCCTCACCAGCGACCAGGCCCTCGTCTACGGCAACGGCATGGACGCCCACGTGCTCTACCCGGCCATGTCCCGCGACCGGCACCGCGCCGACCTGTGGCTAGCCCTCGACGGGCTGGAAACCGACGCGGACCGGGCCCGGCTTGGTATCCCGGCCGGTGAGGCCGAGGCCCGGCAGCGGGCCGTCGACGCCTACGCCGCCAGCGTGGACAACGACCAGCCGGACGGCATCGTGCTCGCCGAACTCGGCGAGGCGCCGGAGCCGATCCTGCCCCGCCGCGCGGACCCACACGCCGAGCCGGCCGAGCCGCAGACGGTGCCGCGGCGTGACCCGGTCACCGACGTCGACGCCCTCGCCGCCCGCGTCGACGCCCTCGACGACGAACGGCTGCGTCAGCCGACCGAGCGGGATCTGCTGCGCGAACGGCTGCAGCGGATCCGGCTGGACCCGGCCGGGCGGCGCGCGGCTGACGAGCAGACCCGCCGCGAGGTCATAGCCGAGCTACGCGCCATCGCCGCCGGCGATGAACCATCCGGCCGGTTCACCCGCGAGCAGCTGCGCGACGGCCTGGACGCCGCGCGCGCGCAGACCACCCGCCGCCAACACCCGGCCGCCGGCCGCGGCGGACGCGTCCCGGCCGGCGCTACCGACGCCCACGTGCCGTGGCAGCGGCGCCCCTACGGCACGGTGCCCACCGGGCAACTCGCCGACGAGATCACCCGCGCGGAACAGGCCGCGGCCCGCATCACGGCCGCCCACGCGCGATGGCAGCGCGCCGAGCAGGCCCGCCTCGCCGAGGCCCGCGCCGGGCGTGGCCCGGCCATGCGTGAACTCGACCAGCAGCGCGAGCGACTGGCCGCCGCGGTCGACGCGGCCCGCCAGGCCGAGCAGCACCTACAGGCCGCCCGAGCACACGAGGACACCGCACGGCAGGCCCGCGCCGAGATCCGCGCCCTGGAACACTCCGAGCACGCCCGTAGCCGGCTGGCGAAACTGCTGCGCCCCCGCGCCGGCCAAGTGGCCCGGCAGGTGCGGCAGCTCGTCGACGTCGCCGTGCGGGCCGACCACGACGCCGGGCAGGCCCGCGCGGCCGCGTACCCACACGAGCAGCTGGCACGCCGTACCCCGAACGCCGCACAACAGTTGACCGAGCTACAGCGCCACTGGCCCGCCCGGACGGCGGAAGCGATACACGCCGACGAGAAGCCGCCACGCACCGCGACGACCCTGGCAGCCGAATCGTTCCCCCAACAACGCCAGTCGCCCGAGGCCCTGCTGCGCCGCGCCGCCGGACTCCGCGCCGAAGCCACCCTGCGTGAACGCCTGAACCCGATACTCGCCCGGGTGGAAGACCTCGGCCGGCACACCGAACAAGCCCGCGAACGCGCCACCCGCGCCAAACAGCAGGCAGCCGAGCACCGCAGCAGTCCACGACTCCACCGCGACCACCACCGCGGACCGAACATCGACCGTGGCGGGCCATCACTCGGGATGTAAGGAGCGCCAGGGCCATTCAGCACAAGGCCCTGTGGGGTCTGCTGCCTCGAAGACCTCAGCCACGCAACCCGTCGCAGGGTGTAGTGCACGTGCACTACGCTTGTGGTGTGACGTTCATGTGGGCCGGTGGGGCGTTGGAGTGGCTGGCCCGGCTGGGCATCGAGCCGTCCGAGGTGCAGCAGGTGCTGCAGTACGGCAAACGGTGGCCCCGGCAGGGCTACACCTCGGCCGGGGCGGTGCTGACCGTGTGGGGACGCACCCGCACCGGCCGGGCCCTGCTGGTGGTGTTGTGGCCCGAACAGGGCTCGATGAACGCTCACATCACCGCCGCGCGGGAACTGACCGCCGGCGAGGAGGCTGAGCTGACGCGATGGGAGGCGACGCGATGAGCGGACACGACAACGACGACCAGGCGCTGCGCGACGCGCAGGCCACGGCCGCCGCCGAGCAGATCCATCAGGCGATGACCGAGGGCGCCATGACCTTCGGCGACTACCCGCCCGAGCAGGCCGAGCAGATCCTGGCGAGCCTGCCATCGGCAGCGGACCTGGACACCGCCACGGTGCCGACCTCGGTGCGGTTGCCCCTGCCACTGCATCAGCGCCTACGCGCCTACGCCGACCAGCACGGCACCACGGCCAGCGCCCTGATCCGGCAGTGGGTCGAACAGATGCTTGCGGTACCGGACCGGCCCATCTCCCTCGCCGACGCCGTACGAGCCCTGTCCACCCTGCCGCCCACCCAAAACCAAGACCGAGCAGCCTGATCAAGGCTGGACGTACTCACATTCGTACGAGACATCACACGGCACATACGCTGCCCGGACGGCCATCGCCCACCGGCTGGAGCATCCTCGACCTCAGCCAGACGTAGCCAGTGATGTAGCTGGACGAGTCTGTTCTGGGTGCAGACGTCACGGGTGTCTGGTTGATGCCCGTGTGGTGTGTGGTCGGGGGCACGGTGGTGGCGGAATCCCGGCCGGCGTCGGGGCGTTACACCCTGCGTACGACCGAGGAGGCGCCCCGCCCGTGGCGGGTGCCGCCCGTGCGTGAGCCCCGGAATGATGGCGGCCCGCCGGTCGTTACACATGGACCCGGCACCGTGAGAGCCCCGCAGGGCCGCGGTCGCCTGAGGATCATCTTCTTTTCTTTCTTGTTCTGTTGAGCGCCCGACGGTGCTCGCACCCACCCTGAACCCCCTTTCGGGCGTGGGCGTCGACCCCCGAATGGAGCACACCTCATGAACACGATTCTGCGTCGTAGCGTGCTTGGTATCGCTGGTCTGGCCCTGTCCACCGGTGTCGTCGCCGGCCCCCTGGCCACCCTTACCGACACCACCCCCACCCCGGCCGCCGCAGCGGCGGTGCAGGTGGCGAAGCCGGACATGGACACGCTGATCCCGCACGGCACCCAGGGCACGCAGTCGCATATCGACCTGGGCGATGAGCAGACCGGCAATGTGAAGGCCATCATCGAGGCCACCAAGGCCGCCGGGATGGACGAGCGGGCCGCCGTGGTGGCGATCGCCACCAGCCTGCAGGAGTCGAAGCTGGAGAACCTGGGTCACCTGGGTGACCGCAACGACCACGACTCGCAGGGCCTGTTCCAGCAGCGTCCGTCGTCCGGTTGGGGCACGGTGGAGCAGATCACCGACCCCGCCTACTCCACCACCGCGTTCCTGGAGGGTTTGAAGCAGGTCGAGGGCTGGCAGGACATGCCCCTGACCGAGGCCGCGCAGACGGTGCAGGTGTCGGCGTTCCCGTTCCACTACGCCCAGTGGGAGACCCAGGCCGCTGACCTGGTGGCCGAGCACTGGACCAGCTGACCCCGGCACCACCACCAGACCTAACCCTCAAGGGGGAAAGAAGCTGTTGGCCGGCACCCGACACGGGTGCCGGCTAACAGCCGTATCCGGGGTCATGTGCCGTGGGCGGGCACGGCTACGACCACCGGCCTCGGGTACACCAGCCCCCTATCCACAGCATGTGGATAGGACATGTGTACGAACATGGGTCGTGCGGTTTCAGTGACCACCCGCCTGGTAGCACCGGCGGTGCTACCAGGCGGGTAGGGTCGGTGTCATGACTGCGAAACGCTCAATCAGCGTCCCCGACGACGTGGCCCAGTGGCTGGACGACCAGCCCAACGTGTCCGCCGCGATCACCACGGCGGTACGGGCGCAGATGGCCGGCACTCACCTGGACGAGGCGCTGCGCCGCGCCGGGATCGAGGTCACCGACGCGGGTAAGGCCCGCTGGCGTGACCGCCTGGCCGCCCCGATCCCGCCCGAGGCCCTGGCCGAGGGACAGCGGATCCTCGACGAGGCCGCGTGAGCGGCCCGGTCGCCGTGGTCCTGGACGCCACCGCGCTCGCCGCGTACGTCGATGGGCAGCTCGCCGTCGGCGAACTGATCGCGGAGGTAGCCGAGGAGGACCGCACCGTGGGCGTGCCGGCCGCCTGTCTCGCCGCCGCGTACGCCGCCACGAGCAGCGAGGTCAGCGCCGCACTGCTCACGCTTCTGACAACCACTCCGGCCGTTACCGTGCTGCCCCTCGGCGCGGAGCCCGGTGTCGACGACGCCCGCCAGGTCGGTGTGCTCGCCCGTACTGCCGGCGGTGACATCGCCCTCGGACATGCCGCCCGCACCGCCATCGCCCACCAGGCGCACCTAGCCACCACCAACCCCGGCCCGGCCGCCGCCGTCCTGCCCACCGGTTGGAGCATCCTCGACCTCAGCCAGACGTAGCCAGTGATGTTTTTTGCGGCGGCACCTGATCGTGGGAGCCGATGAGCAGAGAGTCAGTGGGATTAAGGACGAGGCCGGCGGGCCGTTGAGCCATCCATCCTGACCTGCGGTGCGCGGGGGCCTCGGTACGGACGTGTGTGAAGCCGAGGCCTTCGTAGTACCGGTGCAATCTGTGGTTTGTGCGCCAGCAGTCGAGCCGGACCCACTCTCGTCCTTCCAGCGCGGCGACGCGGGATACCCAGTCGATGACCAGGCTGCCGAGCCCTCGGCGAGAAAGCGTCCTGCTAATGATGAGTTTGTACAGGTAGAAGCCTGTTTCCGGGCGATCCTCTTCAGACCAGAAGTCGGGGTCTGCCGGTCCTCGGCTTACTGTGCCAACCACCGTTTGGTCTCTGTCGAGCAGCGCCCAGGTCCGGCCTTCATAGATGCTCTGCCGCCACTTGGCGATTGCCTGGCTACCGGTTTCCGGGTCCGACCATTGGTCTGTGCCAGCAGTGCGTAGCCACTGTTCAGCCTCCGTGCGCAGGGTCATGAGGGCATCGATGTCATGCTGGCCTGCCGGCCGGATTCGGATCATGATCAGACATCCATCTCGTAGACGAGGACGTGTCGATCCCCCGGGGCGATGGTCATCATGACCCTGACCGGTCCGTCATCGCCGAAGCCGATGCGGACGTGCTGGGCAACGGGAGTGCCGGGTGGCAGCTTGAGGCGTTCCGACTCTTCTGGCTTAGGCATTCTGACGGTGATTTCGTCACGGATGCGGTGCTGGGGGTGTCCTACAGAGCGGAGCAGCCCTCCGGGGATCGATAAATCCCGCTCTTCCATGAGCGCGGTGTCTTTGGCGATTCGTGCGGGAAACCAACTGGTGGAGAACTGGAACGGCCGGCCATCGACTGTCCGCAGCCGTACCCGGCGTATCACCTCGTCACCAGGCTGGATCTGTAGCCAACCGGCCACCGCAGTATCAGCGGGCTCGGCCGTGACGGTCACGATCTGGGCGGGGTCACGACCGGCTTCCTTGATGGCGGTGGACCAGTCGTCCATCGTCGTTGAGTCGCGGCGAGCCTTGCTTTCGAACTTTGTCAGGTCCCAGGTGATAGGTCGGTCGGCGCGCACCCGGCGGCGCCCACCTTGCTCGCCAATCACGAGCCCCTCGGCCTTCAGGATGTCGACAGCGGCACTGACGGTTCGATCTGTCACGCCGTATCGGGTGGCCAGGTCCCGGCTCGTTGGCAGAGCGTCTCCTGGCCGGAGTTGCCCAGACCTGATCTGGCTGCGGAGATCATCCGCGATCGCACGTGAGGCACCTCGTTGGCCGTGTCTGACCGATGTCATGCGCGCATGATACGCACCCGGCCATCTTTGGTACATAACTTTTGGTCATTGGTGCACTTCTGGTGACTGCTGGGTACGTAAGTCCTTGACCGTCGTCGCTTGGAGACGTACTGTCATCAGGGCGTGAAGTTATGTACCAAACTTTGCGACTGAGGTAGGTAAGGAAGCCCTCGGCGTGACAGCGCCGAGGGCTCAGCGAGTCGGTCCAACCCGGAAGGAGACACGACTCATGGACATCGTCGCACGCAGCACGGCGACAGCCGAACTGACATCTGTGCTGGAGAAGCGGGTGCAGGCCCGAGGTGAGTGCGCCCCGGACGGCAAGAAGTCCAAGGTCAGCGCTGAGGATGACAAGTGGTTCCCGGTTACGCGAAACGAGCCGGATCTGGAAGCGCAGGCGCGCAAGGCGTGCAGTGGCTGCCCGGTGCGGGTCGAGTGCGCCGAGCTGGCGTTGCGGGAGGAGGCGGAGCTCCCCCCGGACTGGATCCAGGGGATCTACGGCGGTCTGGCGCCGCATCAGCGGATCGCAGCGAACAAGGCCCGTCGGGCGCGCTCCGGGGATGTGGCCCGGTGAAGGCGTTGAAGATGCTGCTGCCGGCGGCTGCCGTGTTGTCGCTGGCGGGGCACGTGTGGGCCGCACAGACGGCCCGGTCGCAGCGGGTCCAGCTGGTGCGGGCCCGTCGGGATGCGGCTACGGATCCGTTGACGGGCTTGTCGAACCGGGCCGGCCTGCACGAGGCCCTGGCCGCTATGGCTGGTGAGCCCTACGACCTGGTGCTCCTGGATGTGGACGGGTTCAAGCAGATCAACGACGCCTACGGGCATGACGCGGGTGATGCGGTGCTGGTGGAGGCCGCGGGCCGGTTGGCCGATGTGCTCGACGAGGTTGACGGCGCGTGTGTGGCCCGGCTTGGCGGGGACGAGATGGTGTTGGTGTGCCCGTCGCCGGCCCCGATCGCGGGGATGCTCGGCGCGGAGGTGGTGCGGGCTCTGGCCGCGCCGATCACGGTGCCGGGTGGCCGGGAGTTGGCGGTGCGGGCCAGTGTCGGCGCGGTGTCGGCGATGGCTGGCGATGACCCGCTGCGGGTGATGAAGGCGGCGGACATCGCGCTGTACAAGGCCAAGGCGGCCGGCGGTGACCGGGCGGCTGAGTACGACCGGGCGGCGGGTTTGCCGCAGGTGGAGTCGCGGCCGGTGGTGCGGTTGCGGGCGATGGCCGGGACGGCACGCGTGCTGGGTGGTGCGGCATGACGGCCCCGACAGTGCTGGACATGACCGTGGTGCTGGACCGCTATCGGGTTCGTCTACGCGAGGTGTCTGACGTCGAGTTGGAGCGTCAGGCCGCTGCTGTCGCGGTGCTGCCTGGTGGTGACGGGCTGCGGCGTCTGGTGGATGCCGAGCGGGAGTATCGGCAGGCATTGCGCCGGCCGGTCGTGTCGGCACCTCCGGCTTCTCGGACGGTGAGCCGTGCGCTGCGGGCTGCGGCTGTCACGGCGGTGGCGGGGGCTCCGGTGGCGGTGCTTGCTGGCCGGGCCATGTCGGATCACGCCGACCAGGTCCCGCAGGTGCTGCTGTACTCCCCGGTCGTTGCGGTTGGCCTGGTCACTGGCGTGGTTGTCGGTGGCCGTCTGGTCCGCTGGTTTGACGACCGCCGGCATCCGCCAGCGGTCGATGTGGACGAGGCCGATCTGGACCCGTACGGCCGCCAGCTGCTGGCCCAGGTGCGGGCCCGCCGCCGGGCACGCGGGGAGGTGTGCTGATGGCCTCCCTGCTGGTGCGGGTACGTCTGGATTGGTCCGACTCGACGCACTACGACCCTGACCGGTCGTTGCCCTGCCGGGTCTGCGCCACCGTCACGAAGATGCGCGACGGCCGTGGCGATGCGTGTCACCAGTCGTGCGCGGAGGACGAGCTCGCGCGGGAGCTTCTGGGTGCCAGTCTGGCCCGGGTCGCTGATGAGCGGGTGCTGCGGTGAAAGCGCGGGTGGCTGGCGTGTCGTGGGGGCCGTGGGTCGCGATGGCCGCGGCGGTAGTGCTGACGGCCCGGGGCGAGTTCGACCTGGCGGTCCTCGCGCATTTCAGTCCGAAGATCGCCTGGATGTTCCCGGTGATGCTCGATGTCTACGTGATCACGGCCTTCCACCGTCGTCGGTGGGTCGACATGGTCGTCGGCATGCTCCTGATGATCTTTTGTCAGGTGGCGGTGCACCTCGTTCCCGTATTCATCGACCTCGACGGCGGTGAGAAGGTGCCGTGGGGGCTGGTGGTCGCGGTTGCCTGTGTCGCGCCGATCGTGGTGGTGCGGGTTAAGAGCCTCACCGGCCGTACGGACCAGGAAGTCGCGGCGGAGGCGGAAACGACGGCGCGGGCGGAAGAGCTTCGGGTGGCGCGGGCGGAAACGGCCGAGGCTCGGGCGGCGCAGGCGGAAGCGGAAACGACGGCGCGGGCGGAAGCGGCGCGGGCTGAGGCGGAAGCGGCTGCGCGTGCTGAGGCGGAAACGGCCCGGGCTGAGGCGGAAACCCGGGCGGCGGCTGAGGCGGAAACGCGGGCGGAAACCTTGGCGGCCAAGGAGGCGGAAATCGCCACCTGCGCCGAGGCCGAGATTTCCGCTCGCACCGATGCCGAGGCTGCGCAGCGGCTGGCCACGGAGGCGATTGAGGCACAGCGTCTGGCGGAGGGTCGACTCGCTGAGGCCCGCGACGCCGCGGACCGGGCCGCTACTGCCCGGACCTTGGCCGTCCAGGCGGCTGACGAGCAGACGCGGGCGAGTGCCGAGGCCGTTGAGCAGGCCGAACGCGGCTACCAGGCCGCGCAGGATCGGGCCGCCACGGCGGACGAGATGGTGCGGGAGCTGCAGGCGCAGCTGGCTGAGGCGCAGCGGTTCGTCGAGCATCAGGTCACCGCGCGGGTGCGCGCGGAGCAGGAGGCGCAGGCGGCCTCCGAGGCCCGCGAGAGTGCGGTCAGCGAGCTGGAATGCGCCCGCCGTGCTCTTGCTCGGGTGCAGGAACGACCGGAAATCGGCTCGGGGCGGCGGGCGGAAATCACGCGCCCGGCGGGGCGGAAAGCCCTGGCTGCTGTTCCGGCCGAGTTGCCGGCTGGCCTGCCCGAGGTGGAAACGGTGCGGGCGGAAACCGTGGCTGTCGTCCTGGAGGCCCGGGGCCGGAACCCGGAAATGACCAACAAGCAACTGGCGGAGATCACCGGGATTTCCGACCGGACTATCCGCAAGGTCCTCAACGCCGTGCCGGCGGAAATCGCCGGCCAGGTCCTGCAACTGGCCGACGGCCGGGTGGCCTGACCGGGGTGTGAGCCCACGGTGCTCGACCCGCCACCGCGGTTGTCGGGTCGGGTGCCGTGGCCCCACCCCTCGGTCAGGGAGGAACAACCCGATGAACCACGTCTCGAACCCGCACCACACACGTGTGAAGGAGGTGATCTGGTGAGCGCTCAACCCGCCGAGGACAACTACCAAGCGTTACCGCCGCGGCGAATTCCACTCCGACGGGAGGCGGACGTGGTTGCCCTCGCTCCACGCAGGTCAGAGGGCCCGCCGGCCCCTCCCCTACCGGAATACAACCAGCCCAAACCTGTACAGAAGGTCACTACGAGTTCCGGTCCCAATTCCAACATCGGAATTACTGTGCGTGACATTCCGGGGGATTGGGGCAGCGTCACGGCGGTGTGGACGGGCTCGCCGGAGCCGCTGTCGGACCTGGTCGGTCTGACCGGGCAGGCCCGCGACGGCCAGCAGGACGCGCAGGCGATCGCGATGGCCTGCTGGGCCGTGCTCGTCCTGGTGCCGCGGGGGCTGCTGCATCTGGCCTCGTGGGTTCTGGCCCACCCCCTACGCACCCTGGCCGTCGCCGCGGTGGCGGCCGTGTTCGCCGCAACCCACTGATCTTTCGAGAAGGGAGCCTGTTATGACCAGTGCACTGTTCGTGCTCGCCGGCATCGTCTACATCGCCT
>NZ_KB900615.1:0-3199 GCF_000379065.1 Salinispora mooreana | reverse complement strand
ATCGCCTTGTCGGTGTTCTTTCACTTCACTCCCCGGCTGCGGGTGATGGTCGCTCTGGGAGTCGGCGGGCTGCTCGCTGGCGTCGTGGTTACCCAGGTCAACCAGTGGCTGGCCGCGGCGATCGGCGCGGTCGCCGCTCCGATCGGTGACTGGATCGGCCAGCCCACCAGTGACGTAGCCGTGGCCATTCCGACCGCGCTCGGGCTGGCGCTCGGGATCGTCGTGGCCGTTCACCTGCGCGGCAAGGGCGCCAGCGGGGGCGGTAAGGCCGGTAAGGGCGGCGCGTTCGGCAAGGGCGGCGGTGGCGGTGGTAAGGCCACGTTGGCGCACGTCGCGCTGGGATGCGCGCTGCTGCTGCCGATGATCGTCGGCGGCCTAGGCGCAACGATCCGGGACGTGATCCGATGATCTTCTTCGACATCCTGGTGTACCTGGCGGTGGCTCGGATCGCCGTGCTGCTGTTCGAAGACGCCGCGTGGGCAGCACGAGGCAAACAGTCCCCGCGCCGGCAGGCCCGCGCCCGCCAGCAGGCCGCCGGCGGTCAGGCCGACAGGGCGAGCGGGTCGGCTGGACGGGCGGGCGTGGTCGCTGCCGCGGACGGTTACGTGGCGGGGCTGATCGAGGACGCCACTGATCGGGCGCGGGCCCGCCGGCGCCGCGCGGTGGCCCGCAAACGCGGCAGCCGCGCCGTTGACGGTGTCGCGACCGACGTTGACGAGGCCGGCCGCTGGTACGCCGACTGCGACATATGCGGGTGGTCCTCCCGGCCGTTCCGGATCGAGGCCAACGCCCAGGGGGCCGGCCGGGAGCACACCCGCACCGAGCACCCCGACCGGTACACCGGCCAACCCGCCGAGGCCGAGGAGGGCCAGGTCGACGAGGCCGTTGTGGAGTCCGAGCAGCCGCTGGGCCGGCCGGCGCTGCGGGTCATCCCCGGTGGTGCCCAGGACGCCCAGGACACCCGGGAGGTGCAGGGCGATCCGGATCCGGATGAGCCGTCGTCGGTGGTGCACGACGACGCGCATCCCTACTGCCTGCAGCCGTGTGGCCCCACCTGCACCGCACCCCGCCCCCAGCCGCGGTTCGGGTGGCGGTGCCGGGTGTGCGGTCAGGGTGACTCCTCGTTCACGTCGATGCCGGCCGCGCAGGCGGCGGGTAACCGGCACACCTGCCCGCAACCTGCTACCGAGCCTGTTGCGGATGACCCGCATCCCGATGACGAGATGGAGATGGTCGGGGCGCCCGCCACCGGGGCGGCTGGCGAGTGCGCCTACTGCGAGCCCGCCCGCGAGGGCGTGCCTGAGCGGTGGTGCGACAACCTGACCGCCGGTCCGGACAGCCCGTTCTGCGATGCGCATGAGACCTCCGGCGATGACGCCGGATCTGTGCACCACCCGACCGCCGTCGGGGCGGCCGGTATCACCGAGCACCTGAGGGAGTTGACCGTGAATCTGGAAGCTACTGGTCCCGAGGAGATCCGCGCCGCGTTCACCCAGGCCGCGGAGGCGGCGGGGGAGCGGGCTGAGGAGGTCGCCGGCGTCGCCGGTGTGCTGACCGAGGCCGCTGACCGCTATGAGGGTCTGCAGATGGCCGTGTCCACGGTGGGGCATCTGCGTGACGCCGCGGAGGCGTTCGCTGCCGCGCAGGCGGCGCTGAACACCGCCCAGGAGGAGCTGCAGGCCGCCCTGGGCGACTTCAACAGCAAGGACGGCGCGGTCGCCGAGGTTGTGGCCGACGCCGGAGGCAACGTCGCCAGCAAGGAAGTCCTGGTCGGCTGACCCGGCCCCGGGCCCCGGGGCGCGCACCGCCCCGGGGCCCATCCCCTGCCAGATACCCCTGCCCACACCCGGCTTTTGAGGAGAACAGCGATGGCGACCAGGACTGTGGATGAGATCCGCGCGGACCGGCTGGCCGCTCTGGTCCGGGCCCTGAGCGCAGTGGTCACGGTGGCCGCCTACGCGGTGGCCACGGTGCTGCGTCGCAGCTGGCGGCGGCTCCTGCCGTTCTACTGGGTCGCCGCCAGCTGCGCGTTGTCCTGGGTGTCGGGGCCTTTGGGCCTGTCGTGGCAGACCGTCGCGCTGCTGACCCTGGCGATCGCGGCGACCGCGGCCGGGTGGCGGGCCCACTCCCGCACCGTGCGGGCATACCGGGCCGCGATCGCGGTGGTGCTCGGCGGCGCGGCGGTGGCGACGGTCGCCGCGGGCGGCCCGGCCGCTCTGGCCGCGCACCCGACGCTGACCATCGCGGTGCCGACGTTGGCGGGTGTGGTGTTGGGCTGGCCGTGGTGGCACCACCTGCGGCAACGGCCGACACCGGAGCCGGTCCTGGAGCCGACGGCTGTTGAGTCGCCGGTGGCCGATGAGTTGACCGTGCGGTGGCAGCGGCGGTGGCAGGACGAGATCGTCGGGCAGGGCGTGTGCGCCGGCACCACCTTGGTCAAAGCGGTCGAGCCGCGGCCAGGGGTCACTGAGGCGCTGATCCGCCTGGCCCCGAACACGCGGCCAGGCCCGTTGATGAAGTCCGGCCCGGACGTGGAAGTGGCCCTGGACCTGGACGAGGGTGCGGTCGGCTGGCGCCCCACCGGGAAGACGGCGCGGCTGCGGGTCATCCTCGTCGAGCAGTCGGCCATCACGGGTGGGGTGCCGTGGAACGGCCCCACCTACAACGCTGGCCGGTTCGAGATCGCCCGGTTCAGCGACGGATCGGCCGGCGGGTGGGTGGTGTCGCGGCCGAACTTCGGGGTCCTCGGTGGCCTGGTCGTCGGCTCGTCCGGATCGGGCAAGTCCCGCGCCCTGGGTGTGTTGATCGCGAACCTGCTCGCCGGCGGTGTGCAGGTCGCCGTCGGCGATCCGCAGAACGGACAGTCGCTGCCGGCGTGGAAAGGCACGGTGGAGTACCACTCGGGGGTGGAGGCGACCGGGCTGCTGACCCGCCGTTTCCACGCCGAGGTGATGCGCCGATCGCAGCTGCTGGCTGACGCCGGCGTCGATGCCTTCGACGCCGACGATCCGCGAGTGCGCGCACTGGGGCTGCTTCCCCTCGTTGTGGTCATCGACGAGTGCCAGTTGCTGCTGGTGCCGAACACGGCGATCGTGGCGCTGGCGGTGCAAGCCGCCGAGACGATGCGGAAAACGGGCTGCGGTCTTGTGTTGGCCACCCAGCTGCCGCAGCTGCGTGCCCTGGGCGGGTCGCAGCCGTT
>NZ_KB900614.1:5091924-5092107 GCF_000379065.1 Salinispora mooreana | reverse complement strand
CATGCCAACCCAAACCTCTAAGGGACGAAAGCTACCGAACCACCCTCTGACTGGACGTTTGCTTCATCTTCGGGCCGGTAATGGCCGATTCGCGCCTCGACCTCGGTAGCGCGAGATGCCCGACCCGACCTAGAAAGAAAACATATCGGTGGACATAGGCCTACCCGGTTTCAGCGGATATCG
>NZ_KB900614.1:4950068-5091824 GCF_000379065.1 Salinispora mooreana | reverse complement strand
CGGCGTCGACGTCGAGACCGTCACCAAAAACCCCCAAGCCAAAGGCTTCAGCGTGGTCAAACGGCGATGGGTCGTCGAACGCACCATCGGCTGGCTCATGCACCACCGCCGACTCGTCCGCGACTACGAAGCACGACCCGACAACTCCGCCAGCATGATCACCCTCGCCATGATCGACAACCTCGCCAAACGCCTCACCGCCGAAACCACCCCAACCTGGCGAGAACCACTACAACCACAACACACACAAAATACGTGAATCAGACGTCCTCTGAACACACCACCGGTGGTGGCGCGAACCCCGGTTGCCCGGCCGCCGGGCAGGTGACGTCTCGCCGGCCGCAGCCGAATCGGGTACCAGCCAGCGGCGAATGTCACAGGGAAGCAGGATCGGTGCCGGGCGGGGGCGGCGGCTGACAACATCTATGGTTTACCCCGAGGTGAGGAGGCCCACGCTGAGCGCCCAACATCCTGCCGCTGTTCTCTTCGACATGGACGGCACCCTGGTGGACAGCGAGAAGCTGTGGGACACCGCGCTGCGCGAGCTGGCAATCGCCTACGGCGGCGTGCTCTCCGAGAACGCCCGGCAGGCCATGATCGGCACGAGCATGGCGGCCGCGATGCAGCTCCTGCATGACGACCTGGGCCAGCCGGAGCGCGACCTGCAGGCTAGTGCGGCGTGGATCAACGCGCGGATCCTGGAGCTGTTCCGCTGCGGGCTGCAGTGGCAGCCGGGCGCGCTGACCCTGCTGCGCGCCGTCCGTGCCGCGCAGATCCCGACGGCCCTGGTCACATCCAGCGCTCGGGCGTTGGTGGAGGTTGCCCTCGACACCCTGGGGCGGGACAGCTTCGACGTGGTGGTGTGCGGGGACGAGGTGGATGCGGCCAAACCACACCCGATGCCCTACCTGACCGCCGCCCGGGTGCTCGGTGTGCCGATCGGACGGTGCGTGGCGATCGAGGACTCCCCGACCGGTGTGGCAAGTGCCCTCGCCGCGGGTGCGGCGGTCCTCGCGGTACCGGCGGAGGTGCCGGTGGAGCCCTGCGCCGACGTGCACCAGCTGGCGAGCCTGGCCGCGGCCGACCTGGAGCTACTTGCGGCGCTGCTCGGGGAACCGCTCGCCTGACACGGCCTTCGGCGGTCGGCAGCGCTCAGTCGTTCCGGTGACACGTCGTCAGTGCGCGGAAGGGCCCCGGTGCTACGGGGCCCTTCCGCGAGCGGGCTCAGTCGTGGGCGATGGCACCCAGAACATCGATGCGGGCGGCGCGGACCGCGGGAATCACCGCGGCGAGGACGCCGACGAGTGCGCCGAGGCCGACCATCGTCCCCATGTCCGCCCAGGGCAACACCAGGTCGGTGATTCCCTCGTCGCGTAGCGCCTCGACGACGGCCGCGCCGAGGCCGGAGCCGACGGCAATGCCGAGCAGCGCACCGAACACCGAGATCACCACCGCCTCTACAGTGATCATGCCCATGGTCTGCGCCCGACCAAGGCCGACCGCGCGGAGTAGCCCGAGCTCTCGGGTGCGTTCGAGCACCGACAGGGCCAGGGTGTTGATGATGCCGAGCACCGCGATCACGATGGCCAACAGCAGCAGGATCTGGATCATTCGCAACAGGTCGTCGAGCGGCTTGGTCTGCTGCTCGATGAACGCTTCACGGTCGGCCACCGTCACCTCCGGGCTGTCCGCCAGGAGCGTCTCCACCCGCGGCAGCACGTCAGCGGCCTGGGTGCCGGGCGTGAGCTGGATGAAGCCCGCTATCGGCTGGGGGATGGTGAAGCCCTGCGCCGCGGTGACCGGCAAAGTGATCGGATCGAGGAGCTCAGCGGCTTCGTAGATCCCGCTGACCGTGTAGGTCTTCGCCTCGGCGCGGGCCAGCTGTACCGGCACGGTGGAGCCGACGGAGAGTCCGCGCGAGGCCGCCACATCAGAGCTGACCAGCATCTGATCTTGCCCGAGTCGACTGATGTCCCCGGCGGTGGCCCGCGCGCCGAAGATCTGCGTCAGCGTCGACACGTCGCTGTTGGCGCCCACCCAGGTGCGCTCGTCGCCGACCTGGGCCGAATCGCCGTATGCTCCGCCGACCAGCGCCACCCCGGGCAGCGCCGCGGTCTTCTCCAGCACCGCGGGGTCGAAGGTCGGCGGTCGGGGCCCGGTCTGCGAGCCGCCGATCACCAACTCGGCCTTGATCTTGTCCTGGGCCAGGCCGCTGATGCTGCTCTTGGTGGAATCCAGGATGACGGTAACCCCGGTGACCAGGGCGATGCCGACCATCAGCGCGGCCGCCGTGATCGCCGTACGGCGTGGGTTTCGTCCGGAGTTGAGCCGGCCCAACTTGCCCGGCATCCACCAGGAGAAGATCCCGCCGAGTAGACCGACCACCGGCCGGCTGATCAGCGGGGTCAGGAGCGCCACCCCGATGAAGGCGAGGAGCACGCCGCCGAGGATGGTGATCAGAGTGTCGCCACCGGCGTGTCCGCCGAGGCCCAGGAAGAGCAGCGTGGCACCGGTCGAGGTCACCGCTGCGCCCGCCACCGTGACCTTGGTCAGCGGCCGGTCCGGCGTCGCGACATCCTGCATCGCCGCGATCGGCGGGATCCGGGACGCCCGCAGCGCGGGCAGCAGCGCCGCCACCACCGTGATGATCAGGCCGACCCCGAACGCCGCGATGACCGCCGCCGGGGGTACGGCGATCCCTGCCAGGTCGAGCCCGCCGGAGAGGTTGCCGAACAGGTACGCCAGCAGCGCGCCGATGCCGACGCCGGCGCCGAGGCCGAGCACGGAGGCGAGTAGGCCGACCGCCACCGCCTCCAGCACCACCGAGCCGATGATCTGGCGGCGGCCCGCCCCGACGGCGCGCATCAGCGCCAACTCCCGGGTGCGCTGCGCCACGATGATCGAGAATGTGTTGAGGATCAGGAACGTCCCCACCAGCAGCGCCACCGCGGCGAAGCCGAGCAGGATTCGGTTGAAGAAGGACAACCCGTCCTTCAGCGTCGCCGAGGCATCCGCAGAGAGCTCTGCACCTGTCTTCACCTCGAAGTCGGCCCCGAGCGCGGCGGCGATGTCGTTGCGCAGCCGATCGTCGGCGACGCCGTCGGCGGCGGTGACCGTGACATTGGTGAAGGCGTCGCGTTGGCCGAGCATCAGCTGCTGCGCCACCGGAGTGGTGAACATGATCTCGTTGGTGCCGCCGAGGGAGTCGCGGCCTCCGCTGAAGCCGAAGATCCCGACGATGGTGAACTCCTGCTTCGGCTCGAGCGTGAGCACGCCCACCCGGTCGCCGACCGCGACCCGGCCGGCCTTGGCCAGACCAGCGTTGACGACGATCTCGTCGTCCGCCTGCGGCTCCCGGCCCTCGCGTAGCTGTACGAGGTCGCTCACGCCCACCCAGTTCTCACCGAGCTGGGGTGGCCCGAAGGAGGTGACCACCTTGCCATTGCTGCCGATCAGGCGCGCGCCGTCGGCGGCCACGATGCCGGTGGCCTCGGCCACTCCGTCGACGCCCCGGATCCGTTCCACCGTCTCGGCCGGCACCGGCTCTCTCTCGAAGTCGCTCAGCCCCTCCTTCGGCCTCGCGGAGACGTTGACGTCCACCCCTTCGTACGCGTCGGCGAAGACGGCGTCGAAGGAGCGGCCGAGGGTGTCGGTGAGCACGAACGCGCCCGAGACGAACATGACGCCGAGCACCACCGCCAACCCGGATAGGATCAGCCGGAGCTTTCGCGCCAGCAGGCTCTTGAGGGTCGCCCGGAACATCAGTCGCCCACCTCGACCTGAGTGTCGAGCTTCTTCATCGTGTCCAGCACCGTCTCCGCCGTCGGCTCGATCAGCTCAGAGACGATCTGTCCGTCGGCGAGGAAGACCACCCGGTCGGCATAGGCGGCGGCGGTCGGGTCATGGGTGACCATGACAATGGTCTGCCCGTGCTCCCGCACCGATCTGCGGAGGAACTTCAGCACCTCCGCGCCGGCCCGTGAGTCGAGGTTGCCGGTCGGCTCGTCCGCGAAGATCACCTGTGGGCGGCTGACCAGGGCCCGGGCGCAGGCGACCCGCTGCTGCTGCCCACCGGAGAGCTGCGCCGGCCGGTGACCCAGCCGGTCCCGCAGGCCGACGGTCTCGATCACGGTGTCGAACCAGGCCGGGTCCGGCTTGCGCCCGGCGATCGACAGCGGTAGCAGGATGTTTTCCTTCGCGGTCAACGTCGGCAGCAGGTTGAACTGTTGGAAGATGAAACCGACCTGGTCACGACGCAGCTTGGTCAGACCGGCGTCCCCCAAGCCGGTGACCGTGGTCTCGCCGATCGAGACCGTGCCCCGGGTCACGGAGTCCAGCCCGGCGAGGCAGTGCATCAACGTTGACTTGCCCGACCCGGATGGACCCATGATCGCCGTGAATCGGCTCTGCTCGAACTCACAGGTGACCCCGCGAAGCGCGATCACCTGCGCCTCCCCAGTGCCGTACACCTTCCACACCTCGCTCGCGCGGGCCGCGGCCTGCGCCTGACGGCCTACCGTCGCGGTCACGTCTTCTCCTTCTCGTCGTTTGGTCCGCGCCGTCCCCCTCGGCCCAGCGCGACAGTCCCATCATGGATCTTCCCCAGCTCACATCCCTCCGACTTGGGGTGGAGCCGTGGCGGAGTTTGGTGCTACGGGTGTCCCTGATCATCACTCAGGGTTGCCCCTGAGCGCCCGCTCGGTCGAGCCGGTTTCCCGACGGCCCTGGGATCGACCCTGCACGCCGACGATCGGTGATGGTCAACCCCACTGTTCGTTGTTGGTCACAGTAGGTGAGCGGCACAACCCCTGGCGAAGGGCGGGCAGTCAGCTCCCGGGCCGGGCCAGCCCAGACTCGTACGCCAGCACCACCGCCTGCACCCGGTGTCCACTCACTCGTCGGTGCCCGGCGGCATCGGCTGGGATCGCGAGTCACGGAGCGAGTCGGCCGGATTCGGGCCGACCGGGAACGGCGGCGGCGTGCCCCCGAAACTCGGACACAGCCGCTGGTGGCTGCACCAGTCACAGAGCCGGCTTGGCCGCGGGCGGAAGTCCTTGGCGGCGGTGGCGGCCTCGATCGCTCGCCAGAGCGCCACCACCGTGCGCTCGAATCGCACCAATTCGTCAGTGTCCGGGGTGTAGTCGCAGGCCTCGGCATCTTTCAGGTAGAGCAGCCGCAGTACCCGCGGCACCACGCCGCGGGTACGCCACAACACCAGGGCGTAGAACTTGAGCTGGAACAGCGCCCGCGACTCGAACGCCTCCCGCGGTGCACCGCCGGTCTTGTAGTCAACCACCCGCAGCGCGCCGTCCGGCGCCACGTCCAACCGGTCCAGATAGCCCCGGATCAGCAGCTCCTCGTCCACCACCGCGGAGATCAGGCTTTCCCGCTCGGCCGGCTCCAGGCGGCGTGGATCCTCCACCGCGAAGTAGCCCTCGAGCAGCCCCGCGGCCGAGCGTAGGAACGTTGACCGGGCCTCGGCGTCGTCGGTGAACAGGGCGGCCAGCTCCGGCTGCTCGGTGACCAGCCGGTCCCACTGCGGAGCCACCAGGTCGCTGGCGGCCCTCGGGGTGCGGTCAGCGGGGGAGAGGTCGAACAGGCGCTCCAGTACGGCGTGGACCAGAGTGCCCCGGGCCTGCTCCACGGTAGGCTGCTCGGGCAGTCGGTCGATGCTGCGGAACCGGTAGAGCAACGGGCAGGTCTTGAAGTCGGCCGCCCGCGAGGGGGACAGCGAGGCCCGTACCGTGGCCGGTACCTCCGCCGCGGGCGAGAGCTGCTGGGCTGTCACCGGATCCGCTGTCATGACCGGAAGGGTAGGGCACCGGGGTGACAGCGCGGCCCGCGCCGTCTGCAGGGCATGATCCGCTCCCGCGTAGCATCGGGTCAGTGGACTCCAGGAGGCAAGCCCCGCATCGACCGGCCGGGGTGACCGTCGGCCGGGTGATCGGGGTGCCGCTGCACCTCGACTGGTCGATGCTGCTGCTCACCCTGGCCGTCACCGTGCTGTACGCCGAGTTCGCCCGTCGGGAGCTCGCCCTCTCTCCGGCCGGTGGCTACCTGATCGGCCTCGGCTTCGTCATCTCCCTGCTCGGGTCGGTGCTGCTGCACGAGCTCGGTCATGCCCTCACCGCCCGCCGATTCGGGATCGGGGTGCGGGGCATCACCCTGGAGCTGCTCGGTGGCTACACCGAGATGGACCGAGATGCCCCGACCCCCCGGGCTGATCTGCTGATATCCCTCGCCGGGCCGGCGGTCTCCGCGGTACTCGGTGCGGCGGCGGTCACCGTCACCCTGGCGCTCCCCGAGCGCACCCTGGCGCACCAGCTCGCCTTCCAGCTCGCGGTGAGCAACGTCGTGGTCGCGGTATTCAACGTGCTGCCCGGGCTGCCGCTCGACGGCGGGCGCGCGCTGCGGGCCGCCGTCTGGGCCGTCACCCGGGACCGACACCGGGCCACCGAGGTGGCGGGCTGGGTCGGTCGGGTGGTCGCCCTCGGTACGGGCGGGTCCGCCGTCGTGCTGGCCCTGACCCGTCCGCCGACGCCGCCGGTGCTGCTCGCGATGCCGCTGATGCTGCTGGTCGCGGTAACCCTCTGGCGGGGCGCCGGGCAGTCCATTCGGCTGGCCCGGATCACCCGCCGACTTTCGCTGATCGATCTTCCCCGGCTGGCCCGTCCGGTCTGCGCCGTTCCGACCGGCACCCCGCTCGCCGAGGCGCAGCGGCGCGCCGCCGGAGCCAGCCCGCCGGCCGCGCTGTTGGTCACCGACTCCGCGGGCTGCTCACACGCCCTGGTCAACCCGGCTGCCGCCGCGGCGGTCGCGGTCAACCGCCGGCCGTGGTTGCCGGTGGACGCGGTGGCTCGGCCGCTGGCCGAGGTGCCGACCGTGCCGGTCGGCCTCGATGGCGAGCAGGTGCTGGAGACCGTGCGGCGCCACCCGGGCGCACAGTACGTGGTGACCTCAGGCGAAGATGTCGTCGGCATCCTGCACCTCGCGGATCTTGCCCAGCTGCTCGAACCCCACCGGAGATGAACACGTGACCGCACCGCCCTCCGACGCACCCGACCAACACGTCCCCGCGCCGCCTCCAGCGCGCCGGGGGCCGTTCCAACCCGGTGACCGGGTGCAGTTGACCGACCCGAAGGGGCGAATGCACACCCTCACCCTGGAGCCGGGCAAGGAGTTCCACACCCACCGCGGCATCCTGCACCACGACGCCCTGATCGGTCAGCCCGACGGCAGCGTCGTCAGCACCGCCGGCGGCGGTACGGCGTTTCTGGCCCTGCGCCCGCTGCTCGCCGACTACGTCCTGTCGATGCCGCGCGGCGCCCAGGTGATCTACCCGAAGGACTCGGCCCAGATCGTTGCGATGGGCGATGTCTTCCCCGGCGCGCGGGTGCTGGAGGCGGGGGCCGGGTCCGGTGCGCTGAGCTGTTCCCTACTGCGTGCTGTCGGCCCCACCGGAGAGCTGCGCTCATGGGAGGTGCGTGACGACTTCGCCCAGATCGCCCGCCGTAACGTCGAGGCGTTCTTCGGCGGCCCGCACCCGGCCTGGCGGCTGCAGGTCGGGGACGTGGCGGCGAATCCGGAGACCGGCTTCGACCGGATCATCCTGGACATGCTCACGCCCTGGGAGCAGCTCGACATGGTCGAGCGGGCCCTGCTGCCCGGTGGGGTGCTGATTGGGTACGTCGCCACCACCCCGCAGCTTTCCGAGCTGGTGGAGGCGCTGCGGGAGCGGGGCGGCTGGACGGAGCCGCGGGCCTGGGAGTCACTGGTCCGGGACTGGCACGCGGAGGGACTGGCCGTTCGCCCCGACCACCGCATGATCGCGCACACCGCGTTCCTGGTGTCTGCGCGTAAGCTCGCGCCGGGGGTCACCGCCCCTCCCCGCCGTCGCAAGCCCAGCAAGGGTATGGAGGCATACGCGCAGCGCCGGGCGGCGCTGCGGGAGGCGCCGGCTGCCCAGGCCGGCGCGGTGGAGGAGGGATGACGGTCATGAGGGTCGAGCAGGACAGCGGGGAATGACGCGACAGCGGCCGACCGGCGTGGACCGGTGGTGGGGGGAGACGGAATGAAACGGCCGGGCCTAGGCGGCGGCGACGTGCCAGCGGTGTTTCCGGACTGGTCGCCGTATCGGGACCTCGAGTCCGCGGCGCGCGCCTACCTGCGCGACCCGGATGTGGCCTTGGAGGCGCTCGGCGGTGTGCTTCGCGGCGCCTCCGTGCTCGGCTTCACCCTGGAACGGTTCGTCAACGAGGTCAACGGAGTCTGGCAGGAGGTGGTCATCTGTGACGGCAGCCGCCTGGTCCTCTGGCACGGCGAGGACATCCCGCCCGGAGAGGGCCCACCTGGCTCGATGACCTCCTCGCTGCGGGTGGTGCCGATCTCCTCGGTCACCGAGGTGGGGTGTCGGCGGCGGCTCACCCGCACCGACAGGGGCACCGTGCGGGTGGACGGCATCGATGTCTACCTGCTGTTGAGGTCGCTGGACGAGGCGCCGTCGGGTGAGGAGGGGGGCGGTTCGCTCCGGCATGACGCGTTGCGCTTCGGTAAGACCCTCGACGACGGCGGCGCCGGGCAGATCACCCGCCTTGAGGAGTTCGCCCGGTTGGTCGCCTCGGCCGTCGGTCGGCCACTGGGCTGAGTACTGATCACTCGGCTGAGGGCTGACCGCTCGCGGGCAGCGGCGGCCAGTCCTCAGCCTCGGCCGTCACTCTTCGGCCCCTGGGCCGGCGACTGGCGTGCCGTCGCTGCCGCGGAGCACGTGGATGCACTCGCCCGGGCACTCCTTCGCCGAGTCGATCACCTCAAGGCGGAGGTGTTCCGGCACCGCCACCCGGCCGCCCGGGGCCTGTACCAGTTCGCCGTCCGGCCCTTTGACGTAGGCGAGTCCGTCGATGTCGAACTCGAAGACCTCTGGTGCGTACTGGACGCAGAGCCCATCGCCCGTGCACAGGTCCTGGTCCACCCAGACCTGTAGCTGGTCGGTCGCGACCTCGATCACCGTTCCCCCAGGTTCGTCCGTCGTACGCCTTGACGGTACCCGAACCATCGGACGCATTCCCGAGCCCACCCGGGGCGATCAAGGTTCGGTGACGAGGGTGTTGCATGGGACCGAATCGGCCTCATAGCGGTTAGTGTTAGGGCAGAACGTTCAAGCCCCCCGGGGAGGTGGGACGTGGCACGCAGCGACGACGCGGACTCGCGCGCCGCACGGTGGGAGAAGGAGGCCCACGATCTCTCCACGCAGGTCGCGTTCCTGCAAGAGGAACTCGCTCTGGTGCGGCGCAAGTTGACCGAAAGCCCCCGACAGGTCCGGCAGCTCGAAGAGCGGCTGGCGGCCGCCCAGGCTCAACTGGCGCGGCTGACCGAGAACAATGAGCGGCTCGTGAGCACTCTCAAGGAGGCGCGAGCGCAGATCGTGACGCTCAAGGAGGAGATCGACCGGCTCGCCCAGCCGCCGAGCGGCTACGGGGTCTTCCTGGCGCGACACGACGATGGCACGGTGGACGTGTTCACCGGTGGCCGCAAACTCCGGGTAGCCGTCTCACCGTCCCTGGAGGTCGCCGAACTGCGCCGGGGGCAGGAGGTCCTGCTCAACGATGCGCTCAACATCGTTGACGCGTTCGGTTATGAGCGGGCCGGTGAGGTGGTCATGCTCAAGGAGGTGCTCGCCGGGCCCGACGGCGCTCCCGGCGACCGTGCCCTCGTGGTTTCCCACTCCGACGAGGAGCGCGTCGTGCACCTCGCGGAGACGCTGATCGACGCCCCGATTCGGGCGGGTGACTCCCTCATGATCGAGCCTCGCTCGGCCTACGCCTACGAGCGGATTCCGAAGAGCGAGGTCGAGGAGCTGGTCCTGGAGGAGGTGCCGGACGTCGACTACACCGACATCGGCGGTCTCCACGCGCAGATCGAGCAGATTCGCGACGCGGTGGAGCTGCCGTTCCTGCACGCTGACCTGTTCCGGGAGCATCAGCTCCGGCCACCGAAGGGCATTCTGCTCTACGGGCCGCCGGGCTGCGGGAAGACCCTGATCGCCAAGGCGGTGGCGAACTCGCTGGCCAAGAAGATCGCCGAGCGGCGCGGCGAGGAGAAGCACACCAGCTACTTCCTCAACATCAAGGGCCCAGAGCTGCTCAACAAGTACGTCGGCGAGACCGAGCGGCACATCCGGCTGGTCTTCCAGCGGGCCCGGGAGAAGGCCGGCGAGGGCACACCGGTCATCGTCTTCTTTGACGAGATGGACTCCGTGTTCCGCACCCGGGGCTCCGGTGTCTCGTCGGATGTGGAGAACACCATCGTCCCGCAGCTGCTCAGCGAGATCGATGGGGTGGAGGGCCTGGAGAACGTCATCGTCATCGGCGCCTCCAACCGGGAGGACATGATCGATCCGGCGATCCTGCGGCCGGGGCGGCTCGACGTCAAGATTAAGATCGAGCGGCCGGATGCCGAGGCGGCAAAGGACATCTTCTCCAAATACATCCTCCCCGGCCTGCCCCTGCACCCGGACGACCTGGCCGAGCACGGCAGCGATCCACAGGCCACCGTGGCGGCGATGATCGACGCGGTCGTCCTGCGGATGTACTCGGAGACCGAGGAGAACCGTTTCCTCGAGGTCACCTATGCCAACGGCGACAAGGATGTCCTCTACTTCAAGGACTTCAACTCCGGTGCGATGATCCAGAACATCGTGGACCGGGGCAAGAAGATGGCCATCAAGGAGTTCCTCACCTCCGCCCGCAAGGGCCTGCGGTTGCAACACCTCCTCGACGCCTGCGTCGATGAGTTCCGGGAGAACGAGGACCTCCCCAACACCACCAACCCCGACGACTGGGCGCGCATCTCCGGAAAGAAGGGCGAGCGGATCGTCTACATCCGTACGCTCGTCTCCGGCGGCAAGGGCGCCGATGCGGGCCGGTCCATCGAAACCGCCAGTAACACCGGCCAGTATCTCTGACGACGGTGGTCACGAGCCCGGGTCAGGTTAGGACCCGGGCTCGTGACCTTCGCTGGGTGGTTGCTCCGCACCGCCGCATCACGATCGGGTGCGGTGCCGACTACTCTCGACGAAGGGATCGGTCGGGGCGAGTGAAGCGGGTAGGTTGATGAGCGTTAGACGGATCATGGGCACCGAGGTCGAGTACGGCATCTCCGTGCCCAGTCAGGCCGGGGCCAATCCGATGGTCACCTCCTCGCAGGTGGTCAACGCCTACGGGGCGCGTCCCGAGCTCAATCGTGGGGGGCGCGCTCGCTGGGACTACGAGGAGGAGTCGCCGCTGCGCGACGCCCGTGGCTTCACCTATTCCGGCGCCGCGTACGACCCGGCGGAGGCCCTCGCCGACGAGGATCTCGGTCTGGCCAACGTGATTCTCACCAACGGCGCCCGGCTCTACGTGGACCATGCCCATCCGGAGTACTCCACTCCGGAGGTGACCACCCCGTGGGACCTGGTGCGCTGGGACAAGGCGGGGGAGCAGGTGATGGCCGAGGCGGCCCGCCGCGCCGCCACCATCCCCGGCAGCCACCCTATTCACCTGTACAAGAACAACACCGACAACAAGGGCGCCAGTTACGGCGCACACGAGAACTACCTCATGCGGCGGCAGACGCCCTTCGCCGACATCGTCACGTTTCTGACACCGTTCTTTGTCACCCGGCAGATCGTCGCGGGGGCCGGGCGGGTCGGCCTCGGCCAGGATGGTGGGCAGAACGGCTTCCAGATCTCCCAGCGCGCCGACTTCTTCGAGGTTGAGGTGGGGCTGGAGACGACGCTCAAGCGGCCCATCATCAACACTCGGGACGAGCCGCACGCCGATGCTGACAAGTACCGCCGGCTGCACGTCATCATTGGCGATGCCAACCTGTCGGAGATCTCCACGTACCTCAAGGTCGGCACGACCGCGCTGGTTCTCACCATGATCGAAGAGCAGGCGCTCGTCCCTGACCTCGGCATCGCGGACCCGGTCAGCGAGCTCCGTGCGGTCAGCCACGACCCCTCCCTCGGCCACCTCATGCGGCTGCGGGACGGGCGGCGACTCACCGCGCTGGACGTCCAGTGGGCCTACTACGAGCGGGTGCGCTCGTTCGTGGACGACCGGTACGGCAACGACGTTGACGAGCAGACCGCCGACGTGCTGCAACGGTGGGAGAGCGTGCTGGACCGGCTGGGCCGGGATGTCTTCCTCTGCGCCGACGAGCTCGACTGGGTGGCGAAGCTGCGGTTGCTGGAGGGCTACCGGGAGCGGGAGAAGCTCGGCTGGGGGTCACCCAAGCTACAACTGGTTGACCTGCAGTACTCCGATGTTCGCCCGGAGAAGGGGCTCTACCACCGGCTGGTGTCGCGGGGCGCGATGAGGACACTGCTGCCGGCGGAGGCGGCCCAGGTCGCGATGACCGAGCCGCCGGAGGACACCCGGGCCTACTTCCGGGGTCGCTGCCTCGCCCAGTTCGCCTCCGAGGTGGTCGCGGCGAGCTGGGACTCGGTCATCTTCGACGTGGGCCGGGAGTCGCTGGTGCGGGTGCCGATGATGGAGCCGGAGCGCGGCACCCGCGCGCACGTCGGTGCGCTCTTTGACCGCTGCGAGAGCGCGAAGGATCTGCTGGAGACCCTGACCGGTGGTTGAGCCGTCCGGCGCGGTGGACCGGTATCACGTGACTGGCGCGCGACAGGCCATTTCGTCGTCCGCGCGAGGTAAGTTCGTCGCAGACGATCGTGGAGGAGGTAGCCATGGCGACCCGTGACAGCGGTGGGCAGGCGCAGACCGGCCGGTCCCAGCAGAGCGAGGAGACCGAGGACGTCACGACGGAGGCGAGCGCGGAAGCCGCCGAGCGACACGCCGAGATCACCGAGGACGTGGACGACCTCCTCGACGAGATCGACTCCGTTCTTGAGGAGAACGCCGAGGAATTCGTCCGGGGCTACGTGCAGAAGGGCGGCGAATAGGCGTCGGGGCCGATTCGCCATCACCTGGACACGATCACCGCGCCAGAAGGGGTGCGGGATACCCTGCTTCAACCGCAACGGTGGTCCTGGCTGGTTCCGGAGAAGTCCGGGCAGACCGACCAGGACGATCACGTACCTGAGAGGAACCACGTGGCAGCGGCTTTCGACCCATCCGGGCGTCTTCCGGATCTGTTCACCAACGCCGGGACGTCCTCCTTCTCCGCGTTCCTGAGCAAGGCGGCGCCGGAGCTGCTGCCCGGACGACGGCCGCTGCCGCCCGGGATGGCCACGGACCTGACGCCGCACGCCACCACCATCGTCGCCATCGCCGCTGCCGGTGGAGTCGTGTTGGCGGGCGACCGCCGCGCCACCATGGGCAACCTGATCGCCCAGCGGGACATCGAGAAGGTGTATCCGGCGGACGCATATTCCCTCGTGGGCATGGCGGGTGCTGCCGGAATCGGGATCGAGCTGATCCGACTCTTCCGGGTCGAGCTGGAGCACTACGAGAAGATCGAGGGCGCGATGCTCTCGCTCGACGGTAAGGCCAACCGGTTGGCCGCGATGGTTCGGGGCAATCTCGGCGCGGCGATGCAGGGGCTCGCTGTGGTCCCGCTCTTCGCCGGGTTCGACCTGGCCGCGACGGACCCGGCGAAGGCTGGTCGGATTTTCAGCTTCGACGTGACCGGCGGTCCCTACGAGGAGACCGGTTACGACGCGGTCGGCTCTGGCTCCTTGTTCGCCAAGTCGGCGCTGAAGAAGCGGTTCCGGTTCGGGCTCTCCGTTGACGAGGCGGTACGCCTGGCCGTGGAGGCTCTCTACGACGCGGCCGACGACGACACCGCGACCGGTGGGCCGGACCTGACCCGGCGGATCTATCCGGTGGTGATGTCCGCTACGGCGGAGGGCACGCATCGATTCACCGAGGCGGAGACGGCGGCGATCGCCGAAAGTGTGGTCGCTGCCCGGATGGAGAATCCGGGCGGCTGAGCCCCCTACCCGACCCCAGCGACCAGCACAGCGCCGTAAGGAGAACTTCTGTCGTGGCCATGCAGTTCTACGCCTCGCCCGAGCAGATCATGCGCGACCGCTCCGAGCTGGCCCGCAAGGGCATCGCCCGCGGGCGCAGCGCGGTGGTCCTGAGTTACGCCGGCGGGGTGCTCTTCGTCGCGGAGAATCTCTCCAGCGCCCTGCACAAGGTTGGTGAGATCTACGACCGGATCGGCTTTGCCGCCGTGGGCCGGTACAACGAGTTCGAAAACCTGCGACGTGCGGGTGTGCGGATGGCTGACCTGAACGGTCTGAGCTACGACCGGCGGGACGTGACCGGGCGGGCGCTCGCCAACGCGTTCGCGCAGACGCTTGGAGCGATCTTCACCGAGCAGTCCAAGCCGTTCGAGGTGGAGATCTGCGTCGCGCAGGTCGGCGCAACAGCGGAGGACGACGAGCTCTACCGGTTGACCTACGACGGGTCGGTCAACGATGAGCCCGGCCGAATGGCGATGGGCGGTCAGGCCGAGGCGATCGCTGGAGTGCTGAAGTCGCACCACCGTCCGGACATGTCGTTGGGCGACGCGGTCAAGGTGGCGGTGCAGGCCCTGGGCAGCGTCGGCGGTGAGGGTGGGGCTGCGCGCACGATCGCGGCCGACCAGCTGGAGGTCGCCATCCTGGACCGCGACCGGGTCGGCCGGACCTTCCGGCGGGTTACCGGTGCGGCGTTGACCGCCCTGCTCGACGACGGGGAGACCGCGGCCGCATCGGCGGATGCCTCGACGGCGCCGGCCGACGCGGCCGACTCGACTGAATCGGCTGATGGAGCGGAACGCCCCGATTCCTAGGCCCGAGAGAGCCACTGATCTCGGCCGCTCAGGCCTTGATCAGCGGCTCCCACCAGGCCCGGTTCTCCCGGTACCAGTCGACGGTGGCGGCCAGACCCTGATCGAAGTCGACGGTGGGTTCCCAGCCGAGATCGCGCTGGGTTGCGGTGGTGTCGAGGGCGTACCGCCGGTCGTGGCCCTTTCGGTCCGCCACCGGTGTTACCCGGTCCCAACCGGCGCCGAACGCGGCGAGGAGTAAGCCGGTCAGGTCCCGGTTGGTCCGGGCGGTATCGCTGCCGAGGTGGTAGATCCCCCCAGCACGGCCGTTCCGTTGCGCGAGCGCTATCCCGTGACAGTGGTCGTCCACGTGTAGCCAGTTTCGGATGTCGCCGCCGTCGCCGTACAGCGGCAGGGTGTGCCCGTCGATCAGGTTGGTGACGAAGCGGGGGATCAGCTTCTCGGGGTGCTGGTAGGGGCCGTAGGTGTTGGTGCCCCGGGTGATGACCACGTCGAGTCCGTGGGTGCGGTGGTAGGAGAGGGTGAGCAGGTCGGCGGCGGCCTTGCTGGCCGAGTACGGCGAGCTGGGATTCAGCGGCGCGGAGGGGACCCACGAGCCCTGGTTGATAGAGCCGTACACCTCGTCGGTGGAGACGTGGAGAAGCCGCTCAACGCGGTGCCGCAGCGCGGCGTCGAGCAGGACGCCGGTGCCGCCCACGTTGGTGCCGACGAACGGGGCGGCGGAGGTGATGGAGCGGTCCACGTGGGATTCGGCGGCGAAGTGGACGATGACATCGTGTCCGGCGACGGTGGCGTCCACCAGCTCCACGTCGCAGACGTCGCCGTGGACGACGCGCAGGCGGGGGTCGTCGCGGACCGGGTCGAGACTGCCTTCGGTGCCGGCGTACGTCAATGAGTCAAGCACGGATACCCGGTCTGGCCGCAGGACGGATTCGGTGCCCTGGAGCAGCCGGCGCACATACGCCGAGCCGATGAAGCCGGCCCCGCCGGTGACGAGGACTTTCACGGCTTGCACCGTACCGTGGGGCAGGGGCGGTGCGGGTCGCATTCGGCGCTGGGCGGTCGGGGACGGGTGCGGTGAGCACTGCCCAGATGTCGCCTTGTGCGGCTAGTGTCGCATCATGGAGCGGCGAATCTTCGGCATCGAGACCGAGTACGGCGTCACCTGCACCTACCGTGGGCAGCGTCGGCTGTCCCCCGACGAGGTCGCGCGGTACCTGTTCCGGCGGGTGGTGTCGTGGGGCCGGTCGAGCAATGTCTTCCTGCGCAACGGTGCCCGGCTGTATCTGGACGTCGGCTCGCACCCGGAGTATGCGACGCCGGAGTGCGACTCGGTGGCGGACCTGGTGACGCACGACCGCGCTGGCGAGCGGATCCTGGAGGGGCTGCTCGTCGATGCGGAGAAGCGGCTGCACGATGAGGGCATCGCCGGCGAGATCTACCTGTTCAAGAACAACACCGACTCGGCGGGAAACTCGTACGGTTGCCATGAGAACTACCTCGTCTCCCGACATGGTGAGTTCGGCCGGCTGGCGGATGTGTTGATCCCGTTCCTGGTCACCCGACAGTTGATCTGTGGCGCGGGGAAGGTCCTCCAGACGCCACGGGGGGCCGTCTACTGCCTGTCGCAGCGGGCCGAGCACATCTGGGAGGGGGTCTCGTCGGCGACCACCCGGAGCCGGCCGATCATCAACACCCGGGACGAGCCGCACGCGGACGCTGAGCGGTACCGCCGGCTGCACGTGATCGTCGGCGACTCGAACATGAACGAGGTCACCACCCTGCTGAAGGTGGGTGCCGCGGACATTGTGCTCCGGATGATCGAGTCCGGGGTGGTGATGCGGGACCTGACGCTGGAGAACCCGATCCGGGCGATCCGCGAGGTGTCGCACGACATCACCGGACGGCGGAAGGTGCGGCTGGCTTCCGGAAAGGAGATCAGCGCGCTGGAGGTCCAGCAGGAGTATCTGGCGAAGGCCACGGAGTTCGTCGAGCGGCGCGGCGGCGATCAGACGGCGAAGCGGGTGGTGGAGCTCTGGGGTCGGGTACTGCGGGCGGTGGAGACCGGTGATCTGGAGCCGGTGGCCCGGGAGATCGACTGGGTGACCAAGCTGCGACTGATCGAGCGTTATCAGCGCAAGCATGAGTTGCCGTTGTCGCATCCGCGGGTGGCGCAGATGGATCTCGCCTACCACGACCTCCGTCGTGGCCGGGGCCTGTACGGCCTGCTGGAGCGGCGCGGCCAGGTGGACCGGGCGGCTACCGACCCGGAGATCTTCGAGGCGAAGGAGACGCCGCCGCAGACCACTCGGGCCCGGCTGCGGGGCGAGTTCATCCGGCATGCCCAGGAGAAGCGGCGGGATTTCACCGTCGACTGGGTGCACCTGAAGCTCAACGACCAGGCGCAGCGCACGGTGTTGTGCAAGGACCCCTTCCGGGCGTACGACGAGCGGGTGGAGCGGCTGATCGCCAGCATGTGAGCGCGCCGGGCGCGGGTGGGCCTACCCGGCGGTCGCCGGGTAGGCTGGCCACGCCATGATGTCAAGTCAACCGGGCGGTTCCGGCTCCCAGAAGCTGAGCTGGACCGAGCGCCGCCGCCAGAAGATTCGTGCCGAGATCGAGCGAAACCGTCGCGGAGAGTACACGGTGCCCACCTGGGTGCTGGCGCTCGCCCTGGCCGCGATTGTGGTGGCCTGGGCCATCCTGGTGATCATGGCCTGAACGGAGGTCAGCCGGCGAGCCGCGCGGCGTGCCGTCCCGCCGCCGCGGCGGCGAGGAAGTAGGCGTGGTCGGCATCCAGGCCGCGACCCATCGTCGACAGCGCTACTGGGCTGGACCGTAGCGCGGCGTCGAGGCCGGCTACCGGCACCCGGCGCACCTGGTGCCGGGCGGTGAGCGGGGCCAGGGCCGTCTCGACCGCAGTGGCCAGCGCCGGGTCGAGTTGGTCGGGCACGACCAACTCGGCGGGGGCCAGGGCTACCCGGCCGTACGCGGTCAGGCTGTGGTGGGAGACGCCGTGGTGTCGGGGGCGGGGATCCGCGGCGGAGATGCGCAGGGAACCGACCGGCCGCCCACCCAACGCGGCGATCGCGTTGACCGCCTCGCCGACCGCCACCCCGGAGAAGCCCCAGCGGGTGCCGGTGCCGAGGTTGCCGGGTCCCTGGGCGACGATGGCCAGGTCGGCGTGGAGCACATGCCGTGCGGCGAGCAGGCCGGAGTGCAGGGTGCTTGCCTCCAGATCGCCGCCGAACGCCTGCCCCACGCTGATGGTGCCGGCGAGGTGCCCGCGGAGCCCGGCGAGGGTGCGGGAGAACCAGGCTGGCAGCGCGCCGCCATCAGTGAGCAGGTACGCCACCCGTGCGTCGGGTGCGTCGGCGCGGATCCCGGCGAGCACCGCCGGGAGGGCGGAGTGCAGGTCGGCGGTGACCACGGGCAGGCCGTCCAGGTCGTCGGCGTCGGCCAGGGCCGCTCGGTGCGGGGACGCCTCCTCGTCGACGCCGAGCAGGATCGGCTGCAACGGGGTGTAGCGGGCTTTGACCAGGTGGCCCCCGGCGCGACTCTCCGCCGGTGCGGGCGGATCCGGTGGCAGCCGGTCCGGCAGGGCCACGACCAGGGCGTAGCCGCCGGTGCCGAGGCCCATCAGCAACGCGCCAGCGTTGAGTAGCACCCGGTCGCCGACGCGTGGTTGACCAACCAGTTCGGGGTAGGCGAGCGCGCGCATCGTCGAGTCGTCGGCGAGCGTGACGGCCAACTCGACCGCGCCGCTCCACTCCCGCCGGACCGCCGTTACCGTTCCCGACCGCCATCGCACCATGCGCGCGACGCTAGCGGTCGGGCCGGGCGGGTCCGGCGTCCGGGGTGCCATCGGGCGGCGCGACGGTCCGGCCGGGCCGGTCCGGTGACCAACCGGGGGGCGAGACGCGCGGGCTTGATAGGTACATTTGTTCGCCGGCATTGGCTGCTAGCGTCGTACCGTGTCGCGGACCCGTACCGAACGCCTGGTCAATCTGGTGATCTGTCTCCTGTCCACGCGACGGTTCCTGACCGCCGTGCAGATCGCCGCGACTGTGCCCGGCTACGAGCATGATCCGCACGACATGCGGGCCCACGAGGCGTTCCAACGCAAGTTTGAGCGGGACAAGGCCGAGCTGCGTGAGCTCGGCGTCCCGCTGGAGACCGGGACGGCCAGCGCCTTCGACGTCGAGCCGGGCTATCGCATCGCCCGCCGGCAGTATGCGCTGCCCGAGATCCCGCTCGAGCCGGACGAGGCCGCGGCGGTCGGTATCGCCGCCCGGCTGTGGCAGCATGCTGGGCTGGCCGCCGCCGCGTCGTCCGGGTTGGCGAAGCTGCGCGCTGCCGGCGTCGACGTGGACCCACAGGCCACGCTCGGGCTGGAGCCGATGGTGAGCGTGGATCCGGCCTTCGCGCCGCTGACCGCCGCGGCCCGGGACCGCCGCGAGGTGGCCTTCGACTACCGGGTCCCGGACCGGGACGAGCCCTCTGCCCGTCGGCTGCAGCCATGGGGGGTGGTCTGCTGGCGGGGCCGGTGGTATGTGGTGGGACACGACCTGGATCGGTCCGCGGCCCGCTGCTTCCGTCTCTCCCGGGTGGTGGGGGCGGTTCGGACAGTGGGCCCGTTGGGGGCGTACGAGCCGCCGGCCGAGGTGGACCTGATCAGCTATGTCGCTCGCTCGTCAGATCCGGCGGAGCGCACCGGCCGCGCCCGAGTGCTCGTCGCGCCCAACCGGGCTGCCGGGTTGCGCCGATGGGCGGCGGAGACGACCTCGGGCTCCACCGGTGACCAGCTCGTCCTGCCGTACGCGGATCCGGAGGCGCTCGCCGGTCAGCTCGTCGGATACGGCCCGGACGTGCGGGTGCTCGATCCACCGGAGGTGCGGGAGGCGGTCATCCAGCGACTCAAGGAGACCGTCGCGCGCCACGACGTCGGTGTCGGGGGTGCCCGGTGACCCGGTTTGTTCGGCCCGGATCCCGTACCTCCGCGGACCGGTTGGCGCGGCTGCTCAACCTGGTGCCCTTCCTGTTGGCCCGGCCCGGCATCGAGATCGCCGAGGCGGCGGGTGACCTGGGGGTGACCGAGCGGCAGCTGCGGGAGGATCTGGAGCTGCTCTGGGTGTGCGGGCTGCCGGGCTACGGCCCTGGGGATCTGATCGACATGGCCTTCGACGGCGACCGGGTGACGATCACCTACGACGCTGGCATCGATCGGCCGTTACGACTGACTCCCGACGAGGCCCTCGCGCTGGTCGTGGCGCTGCGCATGCTGGCGGAGACGCCGGGGGTGGCCAACCGGGAGGCGGTGGAGCGGGCCCTGGTCAAGATCGAAAATGCCGCGGGTGACCGGTTGGGTGCCCCGGTCGCGGTACGGCTGCCGGCGGACAACCACCGGGTGGCGGAGCTGCGGGCGGCGGTGGAGAGCGGCCGGGCGTTGCGGATCACCTACTACTCGGTGGGCCGGGACGAGACGATCGAGCGGACCGTTGACCCCCTGCGAATGCTCGTCATCGGCGGCCGGGCGTACGTGGAGGCCTGGTGCCGCCGGGCGGAGGGGATGCGGATGTTCCGGGTGGACCGGATCGACGCGGTGACCCGGTTGGACGAGCCGGCGCGGGTGCCGGCGCAGGCGGTGCCGCACGACGTCACCGGCGGTGTCTTCCGGCCCACGGCGGATCTGCCGCTGGTCACCCTGCGAATCGGTCGGAGCGAGCGGTGGATCACCGAGTACTACCCGTGTGAGCGGGTCGAGCCGGGTGATGGCGAGTGGTTGGTCTCGCTCCGGGTCACCGACCTGGGCTGGGCCCGCCGCTTCGTGTTGGGCCTGGGACCGGAGGTCACCGTGGTGGCGCCGGCGGAGCTGGCCGCACAGGTGCATGCCGCGGCGACCGCAGCCCTGGCGGCGTACGCCACGCCGCCGCCGGGCGCGGCGGGCATACCTGGCGGCGACGCGGGCCGGTAGGCTGAGCGCCGTGGTGTGGATCGTGGTCGCGCTGGTGGTGCTCCCCTTCGTGCTGCTCGGGCTGGCCGTGCGGCCGGTGTTGAACCGGCTGCGTCGGCTGCGTCGGGCGGCGGTGGCGTTGCAACGCCACGCGGACGAGGCTGCGGCGCTCCAGACGACCGCGGCGGCGCTGCAGGCGCGGGCCGAAGGGTTGCAGGAACGGCTGGCGACCACCCAGCAGTGGGCCGCCGCAGTTCGGTCCCGCCGCCGGTAGCCAACCGTCACCCACCCACGGCGGCCCGGGCCGGGGCGAAGCGGCCTGCCGGGGACATCCGCGATTGGCCGAGATTTCACCCGGCTGGAACGGTCCCGTAGCGCCCACCGGATGGCAACGCCGCCGGACGCACGTACGATGGCTGCGACACCACCTGCCCGACACCGAGAGACCGGAGCTTCCCATGGGTGCCCTAAGGCCGTGGCACATCGCCGTACTCGTGGTCGTGCTGATCCTGCTCTTCGGCGCGAAGCGGCTCCCTGACGCGGCCCGCTCGCTGGGCCGTTCGCTGCGGATCATCAAGGCCGAGACGAAGAGCCTGCACGACGACGACCGTGACCTGGCCGAGAAGGCCGATGCCCAGGCGGGCTACCAGCCGTTGCCGCCGCAGGTTCAGCAGGGGCAGCCGTATCCCCAGCAGCCGCCCTACCCGGCCCCGCCGCAGCAGCAGCCGGTCGTTGACCCGGTGCAGCGCACCCGCGACAGCTGATCGAGGGGCCCGACCACCGTGGCCTTCGCCCTGCGTAAACGCGGCCCGAGTAGCTTCCAACGGGCCTCGGAAGGCTCGATGACGCTGGTCGAGCACGTCCGCGAGCTGCGTAACCGGCTGTTCAAGGCGTCGCTGGCGATCCTGATCGGCTTCGGCGTCGGCCTCTGGCTCGCCGGGCCGGTGCGCGGCATCCTGCAGCGGCCCTACTGCGAGCTTCCCCAGGCGCAGACCACCGACGGCGCCTGCGACTTCGTGCAGCTCGGTCCCGCTGACCTGTTCCTGCTCAACCTCAAGATCGGTCTGTGGGTGGGGCTGATCCTCGCCGCGCCGGTCTGGCTGTACCAGCTGTGGGCCTTCATCGCCCCCGGCCTACACAAGCACGAGCGGCGCTACGCGTACGCCTTCACCGCGCTCGCGGCGCCGCTGTTCGCCGCCGGCACGGTGCTGGCGTACTTCGTGACCTCCAAGGGCCTGGAGTTCCTGCTGCAGGTCTCCGGCCCCGAGATCAATACCACCCTCGACATCACCCGGTACATCTCGTTCGTCACCAACCTGATCCTGCTGTTCGGGGTGGCGTTCGAGTTCCCGCTGATCGTGTTGATGCTCAACTTCGTCGGCGTTGCCAGCGCGAAGCGGTTGCTGGGCTGGTGGCGGGTGGCGGTGTTCGTGTTCTTCGCCTTCGCGGCGGTGGTCACGCCAACGCCCGACCCGTTTGGAATGACCGCGTTGGCGTTGTGCCTGTGCGCCCTCTACTTCGCGGCCGTCGGTGTCGCGTTCCTCAACGACAAGCGTCGGGGCCGCGGTAAGGAGAGCTACGCCGGCCTCGCCGACGACGAGGCGTCGCCGCTGGCGGAGGGGAGTGACCCGGTCGAGGCGAGCGCCCCGGTGGGAGCGCCGGAGTCGATCGCGGAGCCGGAGCCGGTCGCCAAGCCCGCGCCGGTCGAGCGCCGCTACGACGACATGACCTGACACTGCTGCGCCTGCCCGCCGGCGGTGCCGGGTGGGGGTGCGGTCCCGCTCCCGTCCCGGTACGGTGCACGCCGTGACCGCAGTCGATTTTACCGGTACCGGTCGTCCGGTCGCCGTCCTGGCCAACCCGAGTGCCAGCCGGGGGCGCCACCGCGGGCTGCTGCCCACTGTGGTGCACCGGCTGGCGGCCGGCGGGCACCCGGTGCGGGTGCTTGCGGCGCGGACTCCGGCGCAGGCCGAGGCGGCCTGTCGCGTGGCGGTGGCCGACGGCGCGGCGGCGCTGGTCGCGGTCGGCGGTGACGGCACCGCGCACCTGGCGCTACAGGCGGTGGCGGGCACTTCAGTGCCGTTCGCGGTGGTGCCGGCGGGGACCGGGAACGACTTCGCCGGTGACACCGGCTTCCCGGCCGACCCCCTCGCCGCGGCCGACGCGATCGCCGCCGCGCTGCGGCACGGCTGCTCCCATCCGATCGACCTGGCCCACACCACTGCGGCCGACGGCACGCAGCGGTGGTACGGGGCGGTGCTCGCCGCCGGCATTGACGCGATCATCAATGAGCGGGCCAACCGGATGCGGTGGCCCCGTGGCCCGCGCCGCTATGACCTGGCGATCCTGGTGGAGCTGGCCCGGCTGCGGCCCCGCCGTTACACGTTGCGCCTGGATGGCGTGACCCACGAGCTGGACGCCGTGCTGGTGGCGGTCGGCAACTGCGCCCGCTACGGCGGTGGGATGCGGATCTGCCCCGCCGCGGACCCGACCGACGGGCTGCTCGACGTCGTGGTCGGCGGGCGGTTCAACCGGCGGACGCTGCTGCGGATCAAACGCCGCATCTATCCGGGGACGCACGTTGACCACCCGTTGGTGTGTAGCTTCCGGGCGCGGACGGTGGAGGTGACCGCCGCGGGCATCACCGGTTACGCCGACGGGGAGCCGCTGGCCGAACTGCCGATGACGATCACCGCGGCCCCGGCGGCGGTGCGGCTGCTGCGCTGATCACCGGTCAGCCCGGCCCGAGGTCCAACACCGCGTCGAGCTGCCCGGTCAGCTCGGCTCAGCGAGCTCAGCCCGGCACGGCCAGGTCCAGCACCGCGCCGAGCCCGTTGGGCCGGCCCGCCTCGCCGGGCGGGAGCACCAGCACCGCGCAGCCGGCCGCCACCGCGCCCGCGTCGGCGGGGGTGTCCCCGACCATGAGCACCCGTTCCGGGTCAACGGCCAGCGTCCCGCAGGCGTGCAGGAAGATGCCCGGGTCGGGCTTGCAGCGCCCCACCTCGTACGACAGCACGTACCCGTCCACCAGGTCGGCGAGTCCCCAGGCGGCAAAGAGCGGCCGGATGTCGAAGCCGATGTTGCTGACCACACCCACCCGCACCCCGGCGGCGCGCAGCGCGGCCAGGGTGGGGGCGGTGTCCGGGTACGGCACCCATCCCTGGGGCACCAGCAACCGTTCGTAGAGCGCGTCGGCGAGCCCCTCGATTCCGGCGTCGATCGTCGCCGCGAGTCCGGTGTACGCGCCGCGATGCGCATGCGGGTAGAGGTCCCGGTCGGCCCAGAGTTCGGCCAGCGCGGGCGGGACCCGTTGGGGCAGCGGCCCCCCGGCCCGGCCGGCGGTGAGGAGCCGGTCGGCGAGGGCGGTGGCGCGGATCCGGTCCAGCGTGGTGCCACAGGCGGCAGCCGCCGCGGTCACCCAGGCGGTGGCCTCCTCCACCTGCGCGAGCGTGCCGTGGAAGTCGAAGAGCACCGCTTCCACGGGCCGGCGGGATGCCGTCGGGGTAACAGCACGACCCGGGGCGGTTGTCGGGGCGGGTTCGGTACGGTCCGGCACGCCGTGCACCCTACCGACCGCCCCGGACGGCTGCGGATGGGACGGCCTCGTGGGGCGTCCCGGCGCGGCACGCACTAATCTTGGTCCCATGTCGAGTCCCGCCGAGCGGTACGCCGCGGCACGCCGCCGGGCCGCACAGGCCCCCCTGTCCCCGGCGTTGGACGAGTTCGCCCTCGACCTCGGTGTCGACCTCGACGACTTCCAGCGGGAGGCGTGCCAGGCGTTGGAGCGCGGCAGCGGGGTCCTGGTCTGCGCCCCCACCGGCGCCGGCAAGACGGTCGTCGGCGAGTTCGCCGTCCACCTGGCGCTGCGGGGTGGGACCTCGGCCGACGCGGGGCGCCGCAAGTGCTTCTACACCACCCCGATCAAGGCGTTGTCAAATCAGAAGTACCACGATCTCGTTGACCGGCACGGCGCCGACCAGGTTGGGCTGCTCACCGGTGACAACGCGATCAACGGTGATGCTCCGGTGGTGGTGATGACCACCGAGGTACTGCGCAACATGCTCTACGCCGGCTCCGCGACGCTGCAGGGGCTGGCGTACGTGGTGATGGATGAGGTGCACTACCTCGCCGACCGGTTCCGCGGTGGCGTGTGGGAGGAGGTGATCATTCACCTGCCCGCCTCGGTCACGCTGGTGTCGCTGTCGGCGACGGTGTCCAACGCGGAGGAGTTTGCCGACTGGCTGGTCACCGTGCGTGGCGAGACCGAGGTCGTGGTCAGTGAGCACCGGCCGGTGCCGTTGTGGCAACACATGCTGGTTGGCCGGCGGATGTTCGACCTGTTCCACGACGCCGACGCCGCGCGCAAGCACGATGTGCATCCGGAGTTGCTGCGCTATACCCGGGACACGCTGCGCCGCCTCGAGTTGGGGGAGGGGCGCGGTGGCGGCCCGGGAGGTCGGCGTGGGCCGCGCTGGCGGGGGCCGATGCGCCCGGACATCGTTGACCGGCTCGACCGGGAAGGGTTGCTGCCGGCGATCCTGTTTGTCTTCAGCCGCGCCGGCTGCGACGCGGCGGTGCAGCAGTGTCTCGCCGCCGGGCTGCGGCTTACCGGCCCGGAAGAGCGGGCCGAGATCCGTCGGGTGGTGGAGAGCCGGATCACCACAATCCCCGGCGAGGACCTGTCGGTGCTCGGCTACTGGGACTGGCTGGACGGGTTGGAGCGGGGTCTCGCCGCACACCATGCCGGCATGCTGCCGGCGTTCAAGGAGGTCGTCGAGGAGCTGTTCGTCCGCGGGCTGGTGAAGGCGGTGTTTGCCACCGAGACCCTCGCGCTGGGCATCAACATGCCGGCCCGCTGCGTGGTGTTGGAACGCCTGGTCAAGTACAACGGCGAGGCGCACGTGGACCTGACGCCCGGCGAGTACACGCAGCTCACCGGCCGCGCCGGTCGCCGCGGCATCGACGTGGAGGGGCACGCCGTGGTGGTCTGGTCCCCGGAGACCGACCCGCGGCACGTGGCCGGTCTGGCATCCACCCGTACGTACCCGCTGCGGTCGAGTTTCCGGCCGTCGTACAACATGGCCGTCAACCTGGTCGGCAGCGTGGGCGCGGAGCCGGCCCGGGCGTTGCTGGAGTCCTCGTTCGCGCAGTTCCAGGCGGACCGGTCGGTGGTCGGGCTGGCGCGGCAGGTCCAGCGCAACACCGAGACGGTCCAGGCGTACGGCGCGGAGGCAGCCTGCCAGCACGGTGACTTCGACGCCTACTTCGCGCTCCGGGTGGCGATCGCCGACCGGGAGCGGGAGCTGGCCCGGCAGGGGCAGAGCCAGCGCAAGGCGGCGGCGGTCGTCTCGCTGGAGCGGCTGCGGGTCGGCGACGTGATCCGGGTGCCGTCCGGCCGGCGAGCTGGCCTTGCGGTGGTGCTGGACCCGGCGGCCGCCGGCTTCGGGGAGCCCCGTCCGCTGGTGCTGACCCAGGACCGCTGGGCGGGCCGGGTGGGCCCGGGTGACTTCACCACCCCGGCGGAGGTGCTCACCCGGATTCGGGTGCCCAAACACTTCAACCACCGCTCCCCGGCCGCGCGCCGGGACCTGGCCGCCGCGGTCAACGGCACCGGGTTGAACCGGCACGGCAGCCGGCGGGGCGGCCGGTCGCGGCGCGGTGCTGGGGAGGACGACCGGCTCGTGCAGCTCCGCGCCGAGCTGCGCCGTCACCCGTGCCACGCCTGCCCGGAACGGGAGGAGCACGCCCGCTGGGCGGAGCGTCGCCGCCGGCTGGAGAAGGACACCGCGGAGCTGCGGCAGCGGGTGGCCGGCCGAACGGGTTCCCTGGCCCGCACCTTCGACCGGATCGTGGCGCTGCTGACGGCCCGTGGCTACCTTGCCGTTGACGGGGGCGTCACCGACGCCGGTCGGATGTTGAGCCGGATCTGGACAGAGGCGGACCTGCTGGTCGCCGAGTGCCTGCGTCGTGGCGTGTGGAATGGGCTCAGCCCGGCCGAGTTGGCGGCGGCGGTGTCGGTGGTGGTCTTCGAGGCCCGCCGGGACGTTGACGAGCGCGCCTCGCTGCCGCGTGGTGCGGTGGCGACGGCGGTTGACGAGACGTTGAAGCTGTGGGGGGAGATCGAGGCCGACGAGGCGGCACAGGGGCTGACTGTGACGCGGGAGCCGGATCTCGGCTTCGCCTGGCCGGTCTACCGTTGGGCCCGCGGGGAGCCTCTCGCGAAGGTCCTCGTCAGCGGCCACATCGACGGCGAGATGCCGGCTGGCGACTTCGTCCGCTGGGCCCGGCAGGTGGTTGACCTGCTCGGTCAGCTGGCCGAATCCGGCGGTGCCTCGGCCGAGCTGCGCAGCACCGCGCGGCAGGCCATTGTCGCGGTGAACCGCGGGGTGCTCTCCTATCAGGCCACCGCCTGACGGCGTACGTCTCGTCTGGCACCGCAGCGGTCCCGGCACCGCGTGCGCGGTGCCGGGAGGGCGGCGGCGGTCAGTCGGCGCGGTGGGCCAGGGCGTCAACCAGGCGCCGGACGGCGCTGGCGAGGTTCCACCGCTCGGCGAGGTCGAGCAGCCGATCGGGGTCGGCCGGTGCGGCTGGCAGGTCGGTGGGCAGGGCGGGTAGCGGCACATCGAGGGCGACCCGGACCACCGCCGGAGCGACGGCCAGGTAGTCCCGCGCGGCGATGAGTTTCGTCCGGAGCCCCGGCGCGAAACCGGCGTCCGGATCGTCCAGAGCGGCGAGCACACCAGCGATGTCGCCGTGTCGGTCAACGAGCCGGGCCGCGGTCTTCTCGCCGACGCCGGGCACCCCCGGCAGGCCGTCGCTGGGGTCACCGCGCAGCGCAGCGAAGTCGGCGTAGCGGGCGGCGGGCACCCCGTATCGGGCCTGGACCGCAGCGTCGTCGCAGTCTGCCAGCTTCGCCACCCCCCGCCCGATGTAGAGCAGCCGCACCCCACGAGCGTCATCGACCAGCTGGAACAGGTCGCGGTCACCGGAGACCACCTCGACCGGGCCCGGCTGGGTGACCGAGAGGGTGCCGAGCACGTCGTCGGCCTCGTAGCCGGTGGCGCCGACGGTGGTGATGCCGAGCGCGTCGAGCACGTCGAGGATCACCGGGACCTGCGGACTCAGCGTGTCGGGGACCACCTCACCCCCCTCCGGCGCCACCCGGTGCGCCTTGTACGAGGGCAGGAGGGTCACCCGCCACTGGGGTCGCCAGTCGTGGTCCATCGCGCACACCATCCGGCCCGGCCGGCGGGTACGGACCAGGCTCGCCAGCATGTCGAGGAAGCCGCGGACGGCGTTGACCGGTTGGCCCTCGGGACCGACGGCGGCCGACTCCGGAATGCCGAAGTATGCCCGGAAGTAGAGGCTGGGCGCGTCCACGAGCATGAGCGGGGCTGGCATGCCCACAGCCTGGCACACCGCACCGACGTCGGCGTGGACGCTGACAGCGGGGGACCGGCCGATGGTGCCCGCTGCGCGTTCCGGTGCCGTGGCGGCGGGGCGAGCCGAACGACCGTTAAGCTGGTGGGTGCGACGGCTCAACCCCACCCCCTACGGAGCTCATCAACCCATGACTGTCGACCGGATCCTCCCCACCGACGAGGCCCACGACCTGCTGGACCTGGCCACCGAGCTCGCCGACCGGGAGCTTGCGCCGAAGGCCGCCGACCACGAGGAGCGCGCCGAGTTCCCCCGGGAGGTGCTGCGCACCCTGGGCCGGTCGGGCCTGCTCGGCTTGCCGTACGCGGAGGAGTACGGGGGCGCTGCCCAGCCGTACGAGGTGTACCTGCAGGTGTTGGAGGTCCTGGCCAGCCGCTGGCTCGCGGTCGCCGAGGCGATCAGCGTCCACACCCTGTCCTGCTTCCCGCTCGCCGAGTACGGCACGACGCAACAGCGGAAGCTGCTGCCCGAACTGATCGGTGGGGAGCTGCTGGGCGCATACTGCCTCTCCGAGCCGCAGGGCGGTTCGGATGCCGCCAGTCTGACCACCCGGGCGGTCCTCGACGGCGACAAGTACGTCGTCTCCGGCACGAAGGCGTGGATCACGCACGCTCACGTGGCCGACTTCTACAACATCTTCTGCCGTACCGGTGGTGCCGGGGCCTCGGGTATCTCCTGCCTGCTCGCGGACCGGGACCTGCCCGGGATCGAGCCACAGCTGCCGGAGCGCACGATGGGGCTGCACGCTTCCCCGGTGGCGCAGGTCGTCTTCGACGGCACGCGAGTGCCGGCGGAGCGGCTGATCGGCGGGGAGGGCAAGGGCTTCCGCATCGCGATGTCCGCGCTGGACTCGGGCCGGCTGGGGATCGCGGCCTGCGCGGTTGGCCTGGCCCAGGCGGCGCTGGACTACGCGGTCGGATATGCCCGGGAGCGGCAGCAGTTCGGCCGGGCGATCGTCGACTTCCAGGGGCTGGGATTCCTGCTCGCCGATGCCGCCACCCAGATATCGGCGGCCCGGGCGCTGATGCTGGCGGCGGCACGGCTGCGAGACGCCGGCCGGCCGTACTCGATCGAGGCGGCGAAGGCGAAGCTGTTCGCCACCGATGTGGCGATGCGGGTGACCACCGACGCGGTGCAGGTGCTGGGCGGCGCGGGCTACGTCGCTGATCACCCGGTGGAGCGGTACATGCGTGAGGCGAAAGTACTCCAGATCGTTGAGGGGACCAACCAGATCCAGCGGCTGGTGATCTCCCGCGCGCTGGCGAAGGGCTGACGGAGGGGCGGGCCCGCCACGCGATGCTGTTCTGGCGACCCAGCATCGCGTGGCGGGCCTTTTCCCGGTAGGTTGCTCGCCGTGGAGGAGATCGACCGGGCCATCGTCGCGGAGCTGGCCGTCGACGGCCGGCTGTCATATACCGACCTCGCCGAGCGGGTGGGGTTGTCGGTCTCCGCGGTGCACCAGCGGGTCCGCCGGCTGGAGCAGCGCGGGGTCATCGGCGGGTACGCGGCCCGGGTGTCCTTCGAGGCGCTGGACCTGCCGCTGACGGCTTTTGTCGCGATTCGGCCGTTTGATCCCTCGCAGCCGGATGATGCCCCGGAGCGACTGGCCCACCTACCGGAGATCGACTCATGTTACTCGGTCGCGGGGGAGGACTTCTACCTGCTGTTGCTGAGGGTGGCCGGGCCGACGGACCTGGAGCGGGTGCTGCAGGAGATCCGGATGGCGGCGAGCGTGACCACGCGGACCACCGTGGTGTTGTCAACGCCGTACGAGGGCCGGCCGCCGAAGATCAGTGCCGAGGTGTCTGGGCGGCTGCGGCCGCGGGGGCCGGGGGAGCCGGCTGGTTCCACCGAAGGATGACCTGGCGGCCGTGTTCGTGGCCGAGCACGCTGACGGTCGCGGTCTCCAGCCGGAACAGCGCCCCGGCGGAGGGTGGTAGGCCGAGCCACCGGGCGGTGAGCACCCGGAGGCTGTGCGCGTGTCCGACCACGGCGACGGTTCCGTGGTCGAGGATGGGGCCCAGCCGGGTGAGGATCCGGTCGAGCCGCTCACCGACCTGGTGGGGAGACTCGCCGCCGGGGCAGCCATCGGTCCAGAGGTTCCAGTCGGGGTCTCTTTCGTGGACCTCGGCGGTGGTGCGGCCCTCGATCTCGCCGTAGTCCCACTCCGCAAGATCGTCGTCCGTCCCGGTCGGGCTGAGGCCGGCGAGTCGCGCGGTGTGCACCGCGCGGGCGCAGGGGCTGGTCAGGACTGCGGCGAAGCGCCGGCCGGTGAGCATCGGGGCGAGCGCGCGGGCCTCCCGTTCACCGTCCGGCGTCAGCGCGAGGTCGGTGTACGAGGTGTGTCGCCGACGGGCGCTCCACGTGGTCTCACCGTGTCTGATCAACAGGAGCTCACCCATGCCTTTCAGTCAACCACTGGCATCGCAGCCCGTCCTGGCTAGCATCCTAGGACGCACTAGGCGCGGTGTCTGCGCATACCGACCCAAACGAATAGTCACCAGCAGCACGGGAAGACTCGATGTCGATGGCCGAAACGCCACGAGGGGAGAGCGGAGATGGGCTTCGCCACCAAGACGAAGAACATGGTGGACGAGCTGACCGGCGCCACCAAGGAACGGGTGGGCGATGTCTGCGGCGACGAGCGGCTGCGGGTCGAAGGGGTCCGGCAGCGGGACGACGCCCGTGCTCGCCAGGCCAGGGAGGAGCGCGCTGAGCAGTCGGATCGTGAGTTGGATCGGACTGCGCGGTGACGTGACCGCTTGACCCGGCGGGCCCGGCAGAAGGTGCTGCCGGGCCCGCCGTCGTTCCGACTGGTGCTTGCGGGCTAAGGCCGGATTGCCGTAGCCCGGTGCCGCCCACGAATTGTGGTCATGGGCGGCGGGCCGAGGTGGGTCAGTCGTCGCGGTGGGCCGCCCACCAGGCCTGGCCGGTCTCCGGCAGGGAGTCGATCGGGTCGTAGTAGGCGTATCGCTTGTTGAGCGCCTCCAGGTCGGCGGACTCGATGGAGGTGCGGTAGTTCTTGGTCCAGTACGAGATGCCCCGCTCCCGGTCGTATTCGGTGAGCATGTGCACCCAGCGCTTGCCCACGAAGGGAACGTCGCAGACGATTCGTGGGGTGGCGTAGCCGGGCAGGTAGCCCATGATGTCGTGTTGGAGCTGTTGGGCGTACCCGACCGGGACCCGCCAGTGCTCGGCGTTGGGGATCATGTCGCACAGGTAGAAGTAGTACGGCAGGATGCCGGCCTCGCCCTGCAACGCGAAGCAGAGATCAAGTAGTTCGGGGGTGGTGGCGTTGACGCCACGCATGAGCACGCCCTGGTTGCGGACGTCTCGAACCCCGATGTCCAGTGCGGTCTGGGCGGCTTTGGCGACCAGCGGGGTGAGGGACTGGGCATGGTTGACGTGGGTGTGGATCGCGAGGTTGACGCCCCGGCGGGCGGCGGTGCGGGCGACCCGCTCGAGGCCCTCGACGACATCGGCTCGGAGCCAGTGTTGGGGCAGGCCCATCAGGGCCTTGGTGGCGAGCCGAATGTCGCGCACGGTCTCGATGTCGAGCAGGCGCATCAGATACGACTCAAGGTTCTTCCACGGTACGTTGGCCACGTCACCGCCGGAGACGACGACGTCGCGGACTCCGGGGTGGGCCCGGAGGTAGGTGATGTGGGCGTCGTAGCGGTCGACGGGTTTGAGGGTGAGTTTGAGTTTGTCGATGGTGGGGGTGGAGTTGCCGACCAGGTCCATCCGGGTGCAGTGCCCGCAGTACTGCGGGCAGGTGGAGAGTAGTTCGGCGAGGACCTTCGTGGGGTAGCGGTGGGTGAGGCCCTCGGCGACCCACATGTCGTGTTCGTGTAGAGAGTCGCGGCTGGCGTACGGGTGTGAGGGCCAGTCGGTGCGTCGGTCGGAGGCGACGGGGAGCATGTAGCGCCGGATCGGGTCGGCGTAGAGGGCGTCGGTGGTCATCGCCTCGAAGGGCACCATGGTGTTGATCATCTGGGGCGGCACCAGCATGGACATGGTGGCCAGGGCTTTCTGGTCGGCTTCCAGGTCGGCGTAGAAGGTTTCGCTGACGAGGTCGCCGAGGACGGCGCGGAGTTGCTTGATGTTCTTGATGCAGTTGGTGCGTTGCCACTGGGCGGACTCCCACTGGTCGCGGCTGATGTGGCGCCAGCCGGGGAAGCGGGTCCAATCGGGTTCGACGAGGGGGGCCCGTCGGTATTCGTAGGGCTGGCCCGTGGTGGGGGCGGTGGGTGCAGGCTGGGCTGCGGAGATGGTTTCCGCGGGGTGGGTCTGGGTCACGGCCCCCTCCTTGTGGGTGGTGGTGTTCATGATCAATGGTCCCGTAGGGTACTGGAAATTATCCGGCGAAGTATTTATTCTGCCGGAAGTTTTCCCGCCTTGCGAGTCGCGGTCCGGGGCTTCAGGCGGCTGACAGGGAGGTCGTCGTGATATCACCGGTGGGTCTGCACCGCGTTCTGGAGCCTGCGGGGGTGCTGCCGCAGGCGGCTTGGCGACTGGACGCGAGCCCGGCGATCTCACCGAACGAGGTACGGATCCGGGTGGAGCGGTTACACCTGGACGCGGCGAGCTTCCGGCAGTTGCGGGAGAAGCACGGCGGGGACGGCGCGCGGATCCGCGCCGAGGTGCTGGAGATCATCACTGCCCGGGGCAAGATGCAGAACCCGGTGACCGGCTCGGGTGGCATGTTGATCGGCACAGTCGAGGAGGCCGGGCGGCGGTCGCCGCTGGGGCTGCGGGTGGGCGACCGGGTGGCGACTCTGGTGTCGCTCACGCTGACGCCGTTGGCCGTCGCGGATGGGCTGTCCCGGTGGGATGGCCGCACCGAGCAGGTCCCGTGTGATGGTCATGCGATCCTGTTTGCTCGCTCCATCGCGGTGGTGCTGCCGGCGGATCTGCATCCGGAGTTGTCGCTCGCCGCGCTGGATGTGTGCGGGGCTCCGGCGTTGACCGCGCGGGTGGTGGAGCGGTATGTGGCCGAGCGGGCGCGGGAGAGGGACGCGCGGCCGGTCAGTGTCGCGGTGATCGGCGGTGCGGGCAAAAGTGGGTCGCTGTCGTTGGCTGCGGCGCGACGGGCGGGCGCGACGCAGGCTGTCGGGGTGGTGCCGGTGGCGGGGGAGCGGGACGCGTTGGCGGCGACCGGGTTGGCGGATGCGGTGGTGTTGGCCGATGCGCGGGATCCGGTGGCGTTGTCGACGGCGGTGCTGTCGGCGTTGGGGGTGCCGGCGGATGTGACGGTGGTGTGCGTGGATGTGCCGGGTTGTGAGCATGGGGCGGTGTTGGCCACGGCTGACGGTGGCACGGTGGTGTTCTTCTCGATGGCGACGAGTTTCGCGGCGGCGGCGTTGGGTGCGGAGGGCCTGGCGGCGGATGTGACGATGCTGGTTGGTAACGGGTTTGTGCCGGGACATGCGGAGTTCGCGTTGGATTTGGTGCGGGCCGACCCGGGGGTGCGTCGTCTCTTCGAGGCGCGGCTGGCGGCAGACTGAGTGCTATGACGAACCCCTCGACGCTGTACCGCGGCGGTGTGCTGCATTGTCCTGCTGACCCGGCTGCGACTGCCTTGTTGGTCGCCGATGGCCGGATTGCCTGGTTGGGGGCGGACGCTGATGCACCGGTCGCCGATCAGGTGGTGGATCTGGATGGGGCGTTGGTGACGCCGGCGTTCGTTGATGCGCATGTGCACGTGACCGACACCGGGTTGGGGTTGTCGGGGCTGGACGTGTCGGGTGTGCGGTCGGGGCGGGAGTTGTTGGCGGCGGTGGCGGCGTTTGCCGAGGGGTTGCCGCCTGATGGTGTGGTGCTGGGGCATGGGTGGGACGAGTCGACGTGGCCGGTGCCGGTGCCTCCGGCGGCGGCGGAGTTGGGTCGGGCGGCGGCGGGGCGGCGGGTGTATCTGTCGCAGGCGTCGATGCATTCGGCGTTGGTGTCGACGGCGTTGCTGGCTGCGTGTCCGGGGGTGGTTGCCGCGGCTGGGTTCGACGAGTCGGGGTGGCTGCGGCGGGATGCGCATCATGTGGTGCGGGCGGCGGCTTTTGGCGTGGTTGGTCGGGTGCAGCGGGTGGCGGCGCAGCGGGCGGCGTTGGCGCGGGCGGCGTCGTTGGGGGTTGCGGCGGTGCATGAGTGTGGTGGGCCGGAGATTTCCGGCGAGGAGGATTTCACGGGGTTGTTGGGGATCTCCGGGGTGGGGGTGCCGGAGGTGTACGGGTATTGGGGTGAGTTGGGTGGTGCGCAGCGGGCTCGGGAGTTGGGTGCGGTGGGTGCTGGTGGGGATGTCTTCGCTGATGGGGCGTTGGGGGCGCGGACGGCTCAGCTGACGGTGCCGTATGCGGATGCGGGTGGGTGCGGGCATGGGTATCTGTCGGTGGAGCAGGTGCGGGATCACTTGTTGGGGTGCGCGAGGTACGGGGTGCAGGGCGGTTTTCACGCGATTGGGGATGCGGCGATCGCGACGGTGCTGGCGGGGTTCGCGGCGGTGGCGGCGCGGCTGGGTACGGATCGGGTGCGGGCGGCTCGGCATCGGGTGGAGCATGCGGAGCTCGTGGACAAGCGGATGATTGCCGGTTTTGTGGAGTATGGCGTGGTGGCGTCAGTACAGCCGGCGTTTGACCGGTTGTGGGGTGGCGCGGGTCAGATGTATGAGTCTCGGTTGGGGCTGGATCGGTCGTTGGCCGCGAATCCGTTGGGGGCGATGCATTCGGTGGGGGTGTCGTTGGCGTTCGGATCGGATTCGCCGGTGACTCCGGTGGATCCGTGGGGGTCGGTGCGGGCGGCGGTGTCGCATCACAATCCGACGCAGCGGATGAGCGTGCGGGCGGCTTTCGCGGCGCATTCGCGGGGTGGCTGGCGTGCGGTGGGGCGGGATGGTGACGGGGTGTTGGCGTTGGGTGCGCCGGCGACGTTCGCGGTGTGGGATACCCCGGCGGGGGTGGAGCGGGGGTTGCCGGTGTTGCAGGCGGAGGATCCGGAGGCGCGGGGTGCTTCGGACCCGACGCCGTTGCCGGTGTGTCGACGTACGGTGCTGCATGGTGCGGCGATCTATGGGGAGGGCGACTTGTGATCGGGAAGCTCGATCTGGATCCGGTGTTGGTGGCGCGGGCGCGGGAGTTGGCCGCTCGGGCTGGGGCGCCGGTGGTGGAGTTGGCGCGTAGCCATACGACGGTGTCGGTGGAACGGGCGGTGCTGCGGCTGGCCGGGGTGCAGGGGGCGGATCCGGATGGGATTCCCTGGGTGAACCGGTTGGTGGATGCGGTGGTCGCGGATGTGGGCTTGGGGCATGGGGTGGCTGTTCCGGTCTTCGATGCCTTGGCGCGGGAGCAGTTGGCGGATGTGACGCTGTTGGCGCAGAAGGCGGCGGCGGGGTCGGTGCGGTTTGCGGTTCCGGCGGGGCGGGCGGCGACGACGGCGCGGCGGGCGGCGCGGCGCGCGGTCGCGGCGGGGGTGCGGCGGATTGATCGGCGGCGGGCCGAGCGGGAGCGGTTGGTGCGGCGGTTTGGGGATCCGCCGCGGCGGCCGTGGATTTATCTGATTGTGGCGACGGGGGACATTTACGAGGATATTCCGCAGGCGCAGGCGGCGGCGCGGGCGGGGGCGGATGCGATCGCGGTGATCCGGTCGACGGGGCAGTCGTTGTTGGACTATGTGCCGGAGGGGGCGACTCGGGAGGGCTTCGCCGGTACGTATGCGACGCAGGAGAATTTCCGGCTGATGCGGGCGGCGTTGGACGAGTCGTCGCGGGAGTTGGGCCGGTATGTGCGGTTGACGAATTATGCGTCGGGGCTGTGCATGCCGGAGATGGCGGCGTTGGCAGGCCTGGAGCGGCTGGACATGATGTTGAACGATTCGATGTACGGCATCTTGTTCCGGGATATCAATCCGATTCGCACCTTTGTCGATCAGCGCTTCTCCCGGCAGGTGCACGCCCGGGCGGGGATCATCATCAATACTGGTGAGGACAACTATCTGACGACTGCCGATGCGGTGGATGAGGCGCACACGGTGACGGTGTCGCAGCTGCTCAACGAGTACTTCGCGCATGAGGCGGGGTTGGCGGACTGGCAGTTGGGGTTGGGGCACGCGTTTGAGGTCAACCCGGATGTGCCGGAGTCGTTGCGGTTGGAGTTGGCGCACGCGCTGTTGGCGCGGGAGTTGTTCCCGGATGCGCCGTTGAAGTGGATGCCGCCGACGAAGCACATGACCGGGGATGTGTTTCGGGGCAACCTGCTCGACGGCTTTTTCAACCTGGTGGGGGCGCTGACCGGGCAGGGGATGCTGCTGGTGGGGATGATGACCGAGGCGGTGGTGACGCCGTGGCTGTCGGATCGGGATATCGCCTTGCAGAACGTCCGGTATGTGTTGGGTGCCGCGGGTGGGCTGCACGAGGATTTCGTGCCGGCGTCGGGCGGGTTCATTCAGCAGCGGGCGCACCAGGTGCTGGGCTCGGCGGTGGAGTTGTTGGAGCGGGTCGGGGAGCAGTCGTTGCTGACGGCGATCGGCGAGGGCACATTCGGGATCATGAAGCGGCCGGCGGACCGGGGTAAGGGGTTGGACGGCGTGGTGCGGCACGAGGGCGACTATTACAACCCGGCGGTGGAGATCCTGGAAGGGGCGGGGTCGTGACGGCCGCGCCGGAGCAGGCGGTGGTGCCGGAGAAGCAGATCGTGCGGCCGTACGGGGACACCACCGGTGACGGCATGGTGCAGGTGTCGTTCACGTTGCCGCTGCCGCACGACAAACGAGCCGAGGGTGCGGCGATTCAGCTGGCCGGGAAGATGGGCATCGACCCGGCGATGCTGGTGCATGCCCGGCCGATGGGCGACGGGTTCACCTTCTTCGTGGTGTACGGGCGGGTGAACCATCTGGTGGACACCTCGGTGGTGCGGGTGGTGGAGCGGGACTTTCCGTTGCTGTCGGCGAAGGAGGTCAACGCGGTGGTCAAGCGGCAGTTGCGACGGAAGCTGTCGGTGGTGGGGGCGTGCATCGGCACCGACGCGCACACCGTGGGGATCGACGCGATTCTCAACGTCAAGGGCATCGCCGGGGACAAGGGGCTGGAGTACTACCGGGAGTTGCGGGTCAGCAATCTGGGCGCGCAGGTGAGTGTGCCGGATTTGGTGGCGGCGGCTCGGGCGGAGCAGGCGGATGCGGTGTTGGTGTCGCAGGTGGTCACGCAGCGGGATGCGCATCTGCACAACACGCGGGAGATGTCGGCGGCCTTCCGGGAGGCCTGGCCGGCGGGGAAGCGGCCGTTGTTGATTGTCGGTGGGCCGCGTTTCGACGAGGCGATGACCGCCGAGCTGGGGGTGGACCGGATCTTCGGTCGTGGCACCACCCCAGGTGAGGTGGCCTCCTACCTGGTCCATACGTTGATCACGAGCCGGAGGGCGGCGACGGTATGAGTGACCCGAGGGTCGGGGTGACGGTGGTGCACCGGCGGTATGTGCCGTACGCGCATGCGCACTATGCGGGGAGCCTGGTCGACGGGGCGTACGCGTTGGGTTTGTTCGGGGATGTCGCCACGGAGGTCTGTATCCGCACCGACGGGGACGAGGGTTTGTTCGCCGGCTATTCGGACGTGCGGTTCGTGGCACCGGTGCGCGCCGGTGACGTGGTGGAGGTGACCGGTCGGGTCACCCGGGTGGGCACGCGTAGCCGCACGTTGGAGTTGAGTTGCGTGGTGGTGTGTCGGGGGCGTCCGGATCGGGGGGAGTCCGCGGCGCAGGTGTGTGATCCGCCGATCGTGGCGGTCACCGCGACGGGCACGGTGGTCGTGCCACCGGTGGCGTGAACGTCGCGATCTGCGCGGATGTCGGCTCGACGTACACGAAGGTGGCGGTGGTCGATCTCGACGGCGCGGGTCTGGTCGCGACGGCGTCACTGCCCACCACGGTGGGCAGTGACGTGTTGCGGGGGTTGGACGCGGCGGTAGCGGCGGCGACCGAGGGCCTGCCGGTGGGGGACGCGCCGTGGTACGTGTGTTCGTCTGCTGGCGGCGGGCTGCGGTTGGCGGTGGTCGGCTACGAACAGTTGGTGACCGCGCAGGCGGGCCGTCGGGTTGGCCTGTCGGCGGGGGCGAACGTGGTGCATGTGGCCGCGGGGCGGCTTGGCGCGGCGGATCTGGCGGCGGTGCGGGCGGCTCGCCCGGATGTGCTGTTGCTGGTCGGTGGCACCGACGGCGGCGACGCGGAGACGTTGACGCACAACGCGTCCCGGTTGGCGCGGGCCCGCTGGCGGGTTCCGGTGGTCCTCGCCGGTAATGCGCAGGTCCGCGACGAGGTGTCGTCGATGCTGGTGTCGGCGCGAGTGCCGGTGACCGTGGCGGAGAATGTACTGCCCCGGATCGGGGTGTTGGCGCCGGCTGGGGCGCGGGCGGCGATCCGCGAGGTGTTCCTGCGGCATGTGATCGGCGGCAAGCGGCTGTCGCGGGGGCCGCGGTTTGCGCGGCTGGTGCGGGCGGCCACCCCGGATGCGGTGCTGACCGGCGTGGAGTTGCTCGCGGACACGCTCGGTGGTGACCTGGCGGTGGTGGACGTCGGTGGGGCGACCACCGACGTGTACTCGGTGCTGACGCCGGATGAGCGGGAGAGTGGGCCGGGCCGGGAGGTGGCGGGCAGCCTGTGGCGGGCCCGCACCGTCGAGGGGGATTTGGGGGTGCGGTGGAGCGCCCCGGGTGTGGTGCGGGCGGCGGTGGAGGAGCGGCTGCTCCACGCGGCCGAGGCCGAGGTGTTGGCGGTGGCGGCGCAGCGGCGTGCCGACGACCCGGCGTACCTTCCGGTGGGTGGGGCGCAGCAGGCGACAGACGCGCGGTTGGCTGCTTTGGCGGCCACGGTGGCGTTGCGGCGGCACGCCCGCGGGGCGGCCACGGGTGAACGCGCGGGACGGGATCTGCGAGATGTTCGGCTGCTGGTCGGTTCGGGTGGGGTGTTGCGGCACGCTGTGCCCGCGGATGCGGCGGGGGTGCTCGCGGGGGTGCTCGCCGACTATGCCGGCGGGTGGCCGTTGCCGCGTGCGGCCCGGCCGGTGATTGACGTGGACTATGTGCTGGCCGCCGCCGGGTTGCTTGGCGCCGAGCAACCGGTCGCGGCGCGCGCTCTCACTGAACGGTTACGTGTGGGGGGTTAGCCCGCCCTTGTTGCCCGATCTGCGGGTGGTGTGGTGCGGGCTGGCCGGTGCGACACGCCGGGTGGTGGCGACGACTCGTCAGGGCCGGGTTGACAGCGCCCCGGGGGGAGCACGTACCGTCTTTGAGTCCTACTACGGGAAGCGGCTGTTGTTCGCTTCGTCCCTTCGTCCGCTGGCCGAGCGACACGAGTGTGTGGTCGCGGCGGCCAGGTCCAGCGGGCGGGGGTCGGCGGGGCGGCGCGGACCGGCCGCGGTTACCGGTGTACGGGCAGGGTGAGAGGCACGGCCAGTAGACAACGGCCAGGCGGGGGCAGCCAGTCTGCCGTCCGGTCGGTCCGAAGGTCGGCGCGTCCCATTCTCGCCCCACCGGCCGGGAAGGGCCTGGGAGCATCGGGGTGCGGCGGTTGCCGCGCCCCGATTTCCGTTTACCCGGTCGAGGGTGAGGCCGCCGTGGTCTGTGCTGGCCGGGCGGCGCGGATCGGGCCGGGTAGCCTTCGGCAGGTGATCGTGGACATGCCGGCGACGGCGGTGGGAGTGAAGCAGGAACGTCGGTTGCCGTTGCCGGTGGCGATGGTGGCGGCGGTTGGTGGGGGCGTGGCGATGCTGCTGGCGTTTCCGCCGTACGGGGTGTGGCCGTTGGCGGCGGTCGGAGTGGCCCTGTTGGCCGGGGCGACCCACCGTCGACGTCCGCGCGCTGGCGCTGGCCTCGGGTTCCTGACCGGGGTGGCGTTTTTCGCTCCGCTGCTGGGCTGGACCAACCTGCACACCGGCTCTCTGCCGTGGGTGCTGCTGTCGCTGTTGCAGGCCGGCTACCTGGCGTTGCTCGGCGCGGCCACCGCGTGGGTTTCTCCGCTGGTTGACCGGTTCCGGTGGGGGTGGCCGGTGTTGACCGGGGTGCTGTGGGTGGCGCAGGAGGCGTTGCGGGATCGCACTCCGTTCGGTGGTTTCCCGTGGGGTCGGCTGGCGTTTAGCCAGGACGGGTCGCCGCTACTGCGGTTTGCCGCCCTGGGCGGGGCGCCGCTGGTCACCTTCGCGGTCGCGGTGATCGGTGGGCTGCTGGTGGCTGCGGCCTGGGCGGCCTGGTCGGCGGGTCGTCACCCGGGCCGGCGGTGGATGCCGGTGGCGGGGGCGTTGGTGGCGGCGCTGGCGGTTCCGGCGGTCGGGCTACTCGTGCCGATCCGCGCCGACGGCGGTGGGGAGACGGTGACGGTGGCGATCGTGCAGGGCAATGTGCCACGGCTGGGACTGGATTTCAACGCCCAGCGGCAGGCGGTGCTGAACAACCACGTCGAGGCCACCGTCGAGCTGGCCGACCAGGTGGCCGCCGGGGCCCGGCCCCGCCCGGACCTGGTGGTGTGGCCGGAAAACTCCAGCGACATCGACCCGCTGCACGACGCTTCCGCCGGTAGTCGGATCCAGTCTGCTGCCGACGCGGTGGGGGTGCCGATCCTGGTCGGGGCGGTGCTGCGCGGTCCGGGGGAGGGGCAGGTACGCAACGCGGGGCTGCTGTGGCTGCCGGGGACCGGCCCGGATCTCGACCAGTTGTACACGAAGCGGCATCCAGTGCCGTTTGCCGAGTATGTGCCGTTCCGTGACGTGGCCCGACTGGTCAGCAAGCAGGTTGATCGGGTGCGGTCTGACTTCGTGCCGGGTAGCACTCCGGGAGTGCTGGCTGTCGGTCCGGTGGTGCTCGGTGATGTGATCTGCTTCGAGGTCGCCTACGACGAGGTGGTCCGGGACACCGTTACCGGTGGGGCGCAGCTGCTGGTGGTGCAGACGAACAACGCCACCTTCGATGTGGCTGAGGCCCGGCAGCAGCTGGCCATGGTGCGGCTGCGGGCGGTCGAGCACGGTCGCCCGGCGCTGATGGCCTCGACGGTGGGCGTTTCCGGGTTCGTTTCCCCGGATGGGCGGGTAAGTGATGCCACCGAGTTCAACACCCGCGCGATCGTGGTGCGGCAGCTACACCTCGCCGACGGAGACACCTTCGCGACCCGGGCCGGGTTGTGGCCGGAGGTGACGCTGACGGTCCTGGCCGTGGCGGCCCTGGCCGCAGGTGGGGTGTGGCGACGCGCCCGCGGTGCGGCGACGGCCGGTACGCCGGTGAGAGGGAGGCAGGACGGTGCGTGACGAGACCGGTCATCCTGGGGTGGGGCGGGTGCTTGTGGTCATCCCGACCTACAACGAGGCCGACAACTTGACCTGGATTGTGGAACGGGTGCGTCGAGCGGTTCCGTCGGTGGACATTCTGGTTGCCGATGACAACAGCCCGGATGGCACCGGTGCGGTCGCTGAGGCCCTCGCCGGGCAGGACCGGCGGGTGCATGTGCTGCACCGGGAGGGCAAGCAGGGACTCGGCGCCGCCTATCTGGCCGGGTTCGGGTGGGCGCGCCAGCGCGGCTACGACGCGGTGGTGGAGATGGACGCCGACGGCTCGCACGCCCCGGAGGATCTGCCGGCGATGCTGGCCGCTGCCCGCGACGCGGACGTGGTGATCGGATCCCGCTGGACCCGGGGAGCGCAGGTGCTCAACTGGCCGCTGCGGCGGCTGCTGTTGTCGCGCTGCGGCAACCTGTACGCGCGGCTGGCCCTGGGGATGCCGGTCTCCGACGCCACCGGCGGCTACCGGGTGTATCGACTCAGCGCCCTGGACGCGTTGGACCTGGCGTCGGTGTGCTCGCAGGGGTATTCGTTCCAGGTGGAGTTGTCCCGGCTGGCGCACCGGGCCGGGGTGCGGATCGTGGAGGTGCCGATCACGTTCGCCGAACGCGAACGGGGCAGCAGCAAGATGAGCCCGCTGATTGTCGCCGAGGCGTTGTGGCGGATCACCGGGTGGGCGGTGGCGGACCGGCGACTGGCCTTCCGTCGGGGGCTACACGGCACGCCCACGGGGCAGATCCGTTGGCCGTAGCGCGCTGCCCCGGTCCCCTTCGCTGCCCGGCGGTGGCGTCGTCGGCGTTGGTGGCGGGGGTCGGCGGCGGTGCGGCCGTGTCATGCTGGACGGGCGGGACGACGTACTCCACCACCGGCGAACCGGGCAGTGGGGGCGTGGCGGTCGGGTGGTGAGGTGAGGATGCGCCGGGGACTGAGGTTCGTACCGTTGGCGTTGTTGCTGGCGGCGTTGGCGGAGCTGGCGGTGTTCGTGGCCGTCGGCCGGGCTGTCGGGTTCGGGATTGCGGTGCTGGCCGTGTTCGCGGCGTCGCTGCTGGGCGTGGCGTTGCTGCGCCGGGAGGGGATGCGCGCGTGGCGGGGCTTCCAAACCGCGGCGCGGGCTGGTCAACCGCCGGGCACGCAGGTCACCGATGGTCTGGTGGGGTTGCTCGGCGCGCTGTTGTTGGCCACTCCGGGTCTGCTCAGCGGGGCGCTGGGGGTGGTGCTGCTGGTGCCGCCGGCGCGCCGGCTGGCCCGCGCGGGCGTACGGCGCACGGCGGAGCGGCGAGTGTCGTCGATGGTCGCCGGTGATCTGTTCGGGCCGCGCCGGGTGCGGGTGCACCGGGGCAGCCCACAGCAGCCGCCGTCGGCGGAGCCAACCGTGGTTGACGGCGGCCAGCCCATTGAGGGTGAAATCGTCGAGCCCCGGTAGGGCGCAAGGGGCGCTCGGCGCCCGATACCCGCCGACCGGCCCCCCACCGCGGCACCGCGCTCCCGGAGCCCGGGCTGCCCCCGTGACACCACGACACCCGCCCCGGGTCATCCCCGAGGCAGGTGCCGTCGTGTCGGGTGGTTCAGGCGCGCCCGCGGCGGGTGCGGACCTCCTTGAGCCGTTCGGCGAGGATGTCCTCAAGTTCGGCGATCGATCGCCGCTCCAACAGCATGTCCCAGTGGGTGCGCGGCGGCTTCGCCTTCTTCTGCTCCGGTTCGTTGCCGTCAACCAGCCGGGCGACGCTGCCGTCGAACTTACATTCCCAGGTCATCGGGACCTCGGCGTCAACGGCGAACGGCACCTCGAACTGGTGACCCTTGGCGCACAGGTATTCGCGGGTCTGACGCGGCGCGAGCTCGGTGTTACGGTCGGATTCGTAGCTGACCGCGCCCAGACGGCTTCCGCGCAGCATGCGCTCGCCCATGATCGTCTTCCCCTCGTTTGTGGTGCTGGTCTGTTTCGGTGTAACGGTCGGTGTCCGTCGGGCCATTCCCGCCTGGTGGCACGTGACGGCCGGCAACCAGGGTAGCCGGCCGGCAGCCCGGCCTGGCGGGGTCGCCCCGACCTGGCCGAAAGTTCGCGTGGTCGCCGAGACGAGGTGGTCTCGCCCGCGTCAGGGCGCGGACGCGGACGCGGACGTCTCCCGGTGCGCCAGGGCGGCCGCCAGCTGGGCGACCTGGTCGGCGAGCTGGGCGACTCGCCGATGCGCCTCGTCCCGGTCACCCTCGGCGGCCCGCAGCCGCGCGGTCAACTCCGCCAGCTGGCCCTGCGCGGTGGTCACGTCCTGCTGGGCGGCGGTCAGCTGACCTCGTAGTGATTCGCGGTGCTCGGCGAGTGTCGTCGCGTCCGCGTGCGCCCGCTTCGCGTCCCCCACCGCCTGCTGACGGTGCGCTTCAGCCCGGTCCCGGTCGGCCACCGCCCGGTCCCGCTCCTGCGTCGCCGCCGCGGCCTGCGCCTGCGCCCGTTGCGCGTCCTGGCGAGCCTGTTGCGCGTCGGCGCGGTGTCCGCGGGCCTGCTCGGTCGCCGCGGCCTGCGCCTGCGCGGCCTGGTGGGCGTCGGCGCGGGCGGCGTCGCGCTCCGCGACCAGAGCTGTGGCGTTCTGCCGCTGGGTGGTGAGTTCGGCATCTGTGCTGCGTAGCTGCGCACGGGCGGCGTCGCGGTCCTGTTGGGCCTGCCCCAGTAGCGCCTGTGCCGCGCTCGCCTCCTGGCGGGCCTGGTCCCGAGCCTGACGAGCCTGCTCGGCGCGGTCCGCGGCGGCGGTGGCCTGCGCAACGGCGCGGGCCGCTTCGGCGCGGGCGCTGTCCTGCTCGGCGGTGGCGTTACGGGCCTGCTCTCGGGCCTGAACAGTGGCGGCGGCGGCGTCCTCGGCGGCGCGGCGGGCCTCGTCCCGGTCGGTCTGCGCCGCCGCCACCTGGTTGGCCGCGTCGGCGCGCGCCTGGGCCAGTTGCTGTTCCACCCCGACCGGGGACAGCTGCGCGTGCAGCGCCTCGGTGAGCGACGCCACGATCTGGTCAAGCCGGTCCACGGCCTCCCACGTGCGGGCCACCTGCCCGGGTAGCCCGGGGGCGTTACGGTGTCGCATCCGGCTGGTCCGGGCGGCCTGTTGGCAGGCGCCGTCGTTGTCCCGGCAGTAGCGGAAGGGGCGGCCCGCTCCGGTGCGCTGCGGCACGGGGCGTCCGCAGTGGGCACAGGGGCGGGCATCGGCGGGGGTGGCCTGCTCGTCCATCGGACGCCGAGTCTAGATGCCGTCGCCGTGGCCGCTGGCGCGGTGGGCTATCCGCCATCGCCAGCCGCCGGTTTACCGGCCCGAAGTGAGAAGAACAGCGGCAACTCGCCCAGCCCGCCAGGGGGGAGGGTCCAGCCCAGCCCCTCCTGCTTGTGCAGGAACGGCCATGGCCGATCCAGCCACGGGAACTCGTGGAAGAACTCGATCACGAGCCCTGCCCGCGCGACAGCGGTGACCAGCTCCGCGACGCTGTGCGGCCACAGGTACTCCACCTCGGTGGCGACCTGGGCATCCCGGTCGACGTAGCTGCCCTGCACCGGGTAGCCAACCGGTTCGGCCCTGGGAAAATAGGGTCGGCTGACTCGAAGCTCGGCCGCGGAAGAGTCCAGGACCTCGGCGATCGGGTGGATGTCGGTGACGTAGAAGACGCCACCGGGCGCCAGGAAGTGCGCCACCACCCGCGCCCACCGGGTCAGGTCCGGCAGCCAGCCCAGCACCCCACGCGAGGTGTAGACGATGTCGAAGGAACCGGTCAGGGCCGCAGGCAGGGTCAGGACGTCACTGCAGACGAAGTGGGCGTCGATTCCGGTGTCGGCGGCGAGCTGGCGGGCGACAGCGACGGCCCGGGGAGAGAAGTCCACCCCGGTGACCGTCGCGCCACGCCGCGCCCACGAGACCGTGTCGGTGCCGAGTTGGCACTGAAGGTGCAGCAGGCTTCGGCCGCCCACCTCGCCCACCTCGCCCACCTCGTACGACCGTAGCTTGCAGGTGCCCCGGCGTACCGACTCCAGGTCGTACCACGCAGAGTGGGCGTGGATGTCCGCCCACTCGTCCCACAGTCCCCGATTCGATTCGAGGAATCGGTGCACATCCCTGTTACTCACGGGCTTCACGCCTTTCAGTGGGCCGGAACCCTGCGGTGTGAGCAGGCCCTCCTGTTCGTCGCTGTCCGGCTGTTAGCGTCAGCGTGGCACAGACAGGCCGACCACGTCCTTGGGTACGCGGCGATCGGGATGGACTCGGTGGCGGGTGCCGCCCTGCGCCCGTACCACCGCCCTGCGCCCGCGGGCTTCAGCGCCCCGCGCGGGCCCGCTGTCGTCGCGGCTGCTCGCCGTCCTGGTGCACGGCGACACCGGCGACCACGAGACCGACCCCGACGATCTCCGGTGTGGTGGGGACCTGGGCCAGCACGATGACCCCGATCGCGGTCGCGGTCGCCGGGAGCAGGCAGACCAGGAGGGCGTAGGTGGCCCGGGGCAGCCGGGCCATGGCGAGCTGGTCGGTGACGTACGGGATGACCGACGAGGTGACGCCGACGCCGACCCCGGCCGCCAGGGCGACCACGTCAACGACAGCGGGTGCGGCGTCACCGATGCCTACCGGTAGCGCGAGGACGGCGGCGATCAGCATCGACAGCGCGAGACCGTCGATGCCGGACAGCTGCTGACCACGGGCGACGCGGTGCCCGAGCACAATGTAGGCGGCGAACAGCACGGCGTTGGCCGCGGCGAAGGCGATTCCGAGCGGTTCGGCGACCAGACGGACGTCGGTGAGCAGGGACACCCCGGCAACCGCGCAGGCCAACGCGAGCAGGTTTCGGTGAGTTCTGGCGGCGTAGGCCGCCAACACGATGACCGGCAGGAATTCGACTGCGGCGACCGTGCCCAACGGCAGCCGCTCCAGCGCCAGGTAGAAGACGCTGTTCATGGCCGCCAGAACGGCGGCCCACCCGATCAGCAGCCGGCGGGTGGGCCGGTCCAGGCGCCGCCAGAGCCGCCACGGCCGCCGCCACAACGCGAACACCACGGCGGCGGCGGCGATGCGCAGCCACGCCACGCCCAGGGCGTCCACGCGGACGAAAAGCAGCACCGCGAACGCCGGACCGAGGTAGTGGAACACCGCACTGACGACGAAGTAGGCGTGCGGCGGTATCCGCGGTGCGGCCACCGCCGCCAGCGACCGGGCGCCCAGGCGAGAGACTGATCGTGGCATCCCCCTATCGTCGAAGGTGAAAGCGGATAGCACCATGCATGATCGAAGGCTGAAGGAGCATGACAATGACGCATCGGGAGCCAAGACCCCCGACTGGCCTTCCAAGTAGCAACTCGTTGCTCGACGACACCAATCGCCGTCTGCTCCGCGTACTGCGCGACGACCCACGCGCGAGCGCCGCGGAGTTGGCGCGCCAGGTCGGCATGTCCGCGCCGGCGGTGCGAGAGCGTCTGCACCGACTCGAACACGCCGGCGTCATCCGCGGCTACCACGTCGATATCGACCCCGCGGCTCTGGGCCTACCGGTCGCCGCCTGGGTGCGGATCCAACCCGGTCCGGGCCAGTTGTCGAAGATCGCAGACCTGGCCGACCGCGTTCCCGAGGTTAGTGAATGCCACCGGATCTCCGGCGAGGACTGCTTCCTCCTCAAGGTGCACGTGGCCGCCGTTGACGCCCTGGCGGCGATCCTCGACCAGTTCCTGCCCCACGGCCACACCACCAGCTCCTTCATCGTCTCCACACCGGTGGCACCCCGCACCCCCGGACGAAGCTAGTGCCTGGACCACGAAGTTCGCGGTGTCGCAGCCCCCTCGAGGCCAGCGTTCCTCGTTTGCCTGTCCTGCTCAGGACAGGGAGGAGCTGACGAGGTCGAGTGCTCGGGAATGGTTCGCCCGGCGGAGGGTCCGCGCACCATGGCGGATCACATAGCGCATCTCCCGGGGCTGCTGAAGCCCTGAGTCCCGCCAGCGTTCAAGAGTGTCGAGTGCCAGTTCGGGATTCTTCTTGCAGATGTCGTTGACGTGGTTGGCCACGGACCGGGTGACGTAGCGGGTGGGGTCGGTGAAGAGGCGGTCGAGGACCGGGATCCCCACGTCGTAGGGCAGCGTCAGATTCCGTGCCCACGGGAGCCGCGGCCGCGTGCCCTCGCTGCACAGTCGCCGTACGTGATAGTGCTGGTCCTCGGTCCAGGCCAGCAGCGTTGTCAGTACCTGGTCGGGGAAGGCGTCAAGGAAAGGCCGGATCGCGAATTCGGCGGAGAAGCGCGTGGTGATGTCGCGGAGCATGGCCAGCGAGAACTCGAGGTCCTCGGCTGTGCAACCGTGCCGGGCTACGTACTCGGCGTATGGCGCGTAGATGAAGTCACCGAAGTCACCGTCGGAGAGGGCCGGGTTGGCCGGGGCGGGCAGCGAGCGCGCCAGTGTGCTCGCTGCGTCCCGGAAGTCGCGCGGCAGATATCTATCCAGGCAGGTGGCGATCCAGGCGATGCGGGCCTTGAGCTCGAGTTCCGGGAACCGCGCAATGACCGTGGCAACGAACTCGTCCGCACTGAACGCCGAGTCCACATGTGTGATCTCGCCAGCGATGAGCTCGACTTTCTCCCGCGTGAAGAACTGGTCCTTGAAGGGAATCCGCGCCGCCGTCACTCGTAGCTCTTCAGGACTTCGTAGACGCGGTGTGACCCGTCGCCGTCCATGATCGAGAAGAATGCGGCGCAGACGTCGCTCTTCCGCTCTGCTTCGACCACCTCGTCGATCGATCGCAGATCGCGGAAGAACACGATGTCGGCGTAACCGCCGCCTTCGCCGTCTTTCACGAGGATCCTCTTGATGATCCCGTCCTGCTTGCTGACGAACTCTTCCTCCCACCGGTCGGAGGCGCTGAGCAGGGCCTCCTCGGAGACGCCTGCCTGGAGTCCGAACGGTGCCAGTGCGATGTGCATGTGTGCTCTTCTCCTTCCGTCGTGCGAGCGACGATAGGGGGTAACCTGTCACTAGCTGGCATATTTGTGGGATGAGCAGCGATCAGTCCCGGGAGAACCGGATCCTGCGCCTGGACCGGCTCAAGGCGATCTTGGCGGAACGCGACTACACCACGGCCGCCGACCTCGCCGCAGAGCTGGGGGTCAGCACACGCACCCTGCACCGCGACCTCGCGCTGCTACGGGAGACGGGAGTCCCCATCGAGGGAGACCGGGGAACGGGTGGCGGGCTGCGCCTCGAGTCCGGATGGTCGCTCGGCAGGGTCCACCTCAATGAGTCGGAGGCGCTCGGCCTGCTTCTCAGCCTCACCATCGCCGAGAAGGTCGGCTCGCCGCTGCTGCTAGATGACCTACGCTCGACCACCCGTAAAGTCGCCGCGGCGTTCGCACCGGCGCAGGCCCGTCGCATCCTTGCACTACGTCGACGGATCTTGATCGGCCAGACCGCATCCGTGCCGGTGCGTGCGAGCTACACCTCGCCCCGGGCCACAGTGATGAAGAAACTGCTGGACTCATTCACGCGATGCCGCACTGCGCTGGTGCGCTACGAGGACCGGCGCAGCGCCGTCACCGAGCGCGAGATCGAGATCCAGTTCCTCTACTACAACATGCCCGTCTGGTATGCGCTGGCATGGGACCGGCTCCGGGACGACATCCGCTCTTTCCGCATCGACCGGATCCAGGACATCCAGGCGCTGTCCACCGAATTCCGCCTACGACCACCCGCCCCCTTCCTGGCGGTTGGCGAGGAAGCCGTACGAACCATGTAGACGATGCGCCCGAACTCGAGGGCCGCACCGGCCCCGGCGTCGAGTGCTCGCCTTCATCGGGGGTGCGGTGGAGTCAGCGCCTGCCGTGCCGCCCGCACCGCGTTCCGGAACACCATCGCCACCGTCGTCGGGCCGACTCCGCCGACGCGGGGAGTCATCGCCCCCGCCACGGTGGCGCATGACTCGTCCACGTCCGGCAGCAGCCGCCGCCCCGCGTACCGCACGCCACCACCGACGACGACCGCTCCCGGGCGCAGATGCTCCGGGCGTACGAGACCCGGCGCCCCCGCCGCAGCCACCAGGATCTCCGCCCGCCGGGTGTACCGCGGCCAGTCCGTCACCCCGGTGTGCACCACCGTCACCGCGGCGTTCGCCGTCGGCCGCTTCTGCGCCAGCAACATCGCCAGCGGACGCCCCAACGTGGCGCCCCGGCCCAGCACCACCACCTCCCGGCCGGCCACCGGCACCCCGTGGTACGCCAGCAACGCCTCGATTCCCGCCGGCGTACACGGTGCCGGGCCCGGCAGCCCCAACGCCAACCGGCCCAGGTTCACCGGGTGCATCCCATCCACGTCCTTCTCCGGATCCAGCGCCTGCATCGCCCGGTCGAAGTCCAGGTGCCGGGGAACCGGGTGCTGCACCAACACCCCGTGCACCGACGTGTCCGCACTCAACTGCGACACCACCGCCTGCAGGTCCGCCTGCGACGCCGACTCCGGCAGCTGCACGTGTGGGGAGGCGAACCCCAACTGCATGGCCTGCCGCTGTTTGATCCGGATGTATCCGACACTCGCGTCGTCGTCGCCCACCAGGACCGTGGCCAGGGCCGGGGTCATCCCGGCCGCCCGCAGCTCGGTGACCTCCTGTGCCACCTCGGTCAGGATCTGCTCGGCTACCGGTCCACCTGGCAGTGACCGCGCGACCGACATAGACGTGGACATGGCACACCTCGCCCCCACGGAAGGCCCAGGCGGTCGACCCTCCGCGACGAGCTCCCCGATGGTCGTTCCATCCTCGGTGCCGCCAGTCGCATCGACTCCAGCCTGTCACAGCCCGCCCACGGTGGGAAGCCTTGCCCCGCGCAGTTGCCACCGCCAATCGGAGCGGGTCGCTGTGCTGGCCGTTGCAGGACCGCGGCAGGGGTGTGGAAGGCGGCGCGCGGGCCGCTGGCCCGTACCCGAGACAATGGCCGACATGGACGTTCGATATGACGAGGTTCTCGACCCGCTGCGGCAGGCGTATGACACCCGCGCGGCCTGGCGCGACGGGCTAACCAAGCCACCGTGGAAGGTGGCGGAGCGTCAGGCGTTCCGGGACCGTCTGGCATCGGGTGCGCGGCTGCTGGAGGTCGGCGCGGGCACCGGGCAGGACAGCGCGTTCTTTCAGCAGGAGGGGCTTGTCGTCGTTGCCGCCGACCTGTCGCCGGTGATGGTCGAGCACTGCCGGGCCAAGGGCATCGACGCCCACGTGATGGACTTCCTGCACCTGGGCTTTCCGGCCGGCTCCTTTGACGCGGTATTCGCGATGAACTGCCTGCTGCACGTGCCCAACCGCGATTTGCCGGCGGTGCTGACCGCAATCCGGGCCGTCCTGCGTCCCGGTGGCCTCTACTTCGTCGGGGTGTACGGCGGCGACGAGAGCACCGAGGGTCCCAGCGACGGTGACCAGCACGTGCCGCCGCGCTTCTTCTCGTGGCGCACCGACGAACAGCTGCTCGGCTTTGCCACCGCCGCGCAGTTCGACGTGGTGGACTTCCACCTGGTCGATACCGGTCATGGCTACTGCTTCCAATCATTGACCCTGCGACGTCCGGACCGCGACTGAGGATCCGGCAGCAGCGGACCGTGGCCACGGTGCGCTGCGGGTTGGCTGTGGCGGCTTTCGCCGCCGCCAGTCCTGGCGCGTCGCCGCCAGGTCACTACGCTGGCGGGTGTGACCATCCGTCCCACCCCCTTGGCCGATTCGATTGTGATGCGTCTGCTGGAGGAGTCCGATGCGCGGCCGCTGAGCGAGGCGTACCTGCTCAATCGTGAGTACCTTCAGCCGTGGGAGCCACGGCGGGCGGATGCCTTCTTCACGGTAGAGGGGCAGCGGAGTCGGGTTCAGGATCAGCTCCGGCTCCTGGAATCAGGCCAGACTGTGCCCTGGGTGTTGGACGAGGGGGGTCGGGTTGTTGGGACGTTGACTCTGTCCAACGTCGCACTCGGACCGTTCCGCAGCGCCAACATCGGCTACTGGGTTGACCATGGGTATGCTGGGCGGGGGCTCGCTACTCAGGCTGTTCGGCATGCCTGCCGGCTTGCCGACGAGGTGGCCGACCTTCACCGGCTTGAGGCCGGCACCCTCGTGCGCAACAGAGGAAGTCAGCGCGTTCTCACCAAAGCTGGGTTCACGTTGATCGGCGCCGCGGCCAACTACCTGCATATCGACGGTGCCTGGCAGGACCATCTGATCTTCCAGCGGATCCTGAACCAACGTCCTCCGGGGTGAGGTCGCGTCCAGGATAGTCAGATCGCCGGGAGGTCGATGGCGACCGGGATGCCGACGGTGGCCCCTACTCACGGTGATCCTGACCGCTCTTCAGGCGGTGAATACGCGATAGATCGTTTACCCGACCTGCCGGTCGGACGGGCCAGAGCGGGTGTAGCGCAGGAACAGGTTGCCCTGCTCGTCGAGGAGGGACCGGTGCAGCTGCCACTGCCCGCCCGCAGGTTGCCCCGCCGGACCGGCGGTGATCCGCGGGCCGGCCACCGCCAGCAGCTGCGGGGTGATCGTCATGCAGATCTCATCGAGCAGGTCTGCCTGGGCCAGCTGGCCGGCCAGTGAGGGACCACCTTCGCAGACGATACGTCGGTGCCCCCGCTGTCGAAGCGTCTGGAGCGCCTGGTTGAGGTTGACCTCTTGGTCGCCGGCGACCAGGAGGTCCGCGACGTCGGCTACCGCCGTCCCGTGGTCGGCCGCCGCGGCGGCGGGGACGATCAGGATCGGCGGTGGCTGGCGGTGACCTCCGATACTGCGGTGGAACAACGGGCCACCCAGGTCAAGATCGAGGCTGCGGGTGACGACCGCGACGGCCGGATAGGGCGGTAGGCCGTTGGCCCGTCGACGGGCGATCTCGGGAGCCGACAGGGCGGTCTGCCCGTACTGCTCGGCGCGGACCGTGCCCGCCCCCAGTAGCAGCAGGTCGGCATCTCGTTTGATCAGGCGATAGACCCGCTGGTCGCCGCTGCTGGTCAGCGCGGCGCTGGAGCCGTCCACCGCGGCGAGACCATCGATGCTCGACACCGTGACGAGGCGTACGTAACCCTCGTGGTGAGCGGGCAGCGCGTAGCGTTCGTGAAGTTCGTCCTCGTCCAGGTCGATCAGTCCGGCGGCGGGCCACATGTCCCGGATCCGAGAACCGGCGGCGGGCGGCGGCGGGCCCGCCAGCCGCCAGACCAACTCGGCGAGCCGTTCGGTGAGAAGAACAGGAAGGCGGGTGCGGGCCGCGACGTCCGTGCCGCTGGTGCAGCGCCGTTCGGGACCGTGTCGTTGGCCCCGCACGACGTACTCCAGGCCGTTGCGGTCCATGGCGTAGCCAATGTGCTGGCCGTCAATCTCACCCGAGACGGCGACCGCATCAACACCGAGATCCCGCTGCGTGTTGACGATGCCACGATGACGGTGACACTGGTCGATCCAGTGTGCCAGGAGGTCGAGTGGGGTGTGCCCGTCGATGCCGCTGGCGAGTACGGCGGGCACGGTCGGCTTCGGCGGCCGATGGCTGATCGTGAGCAGCCTCGGTGGGCCTCCCCGGCGCCAGGTGGCGCTCAGTTCCTCCAGCACGCACAAGATCGAACTGCTCGTGTCCCGGTGAGCTGATGTCATACCTGACCGCTTCGCGTTGGTAGTGGAGTGCTGGCCCGGTCCGACCAGCACCGGAGCTGTACCGGTTGACGACTCACCTGGTTGGGCCCACGGCGTGGTCGGGGCGGCGCGGTTCCCGCTTGGGAAACACCGTGTACGCGAGCGGCCAGAAGATGAGCCAGGCCACCATCAACACGCTGAGCCGCCCGATCCACGTCCAGAGCTCCTGGGTCCGATCCGCGTCCCCGACGAAGGCGATACCAGCGAGCAGGAGAGCGCAGGCCACGGCCCAGCCGAGCATGCCCCGGGCCCAGTCGCGCCACTCGTGCCGGGCACGCGCCAGTCCGTACCGTGGTGGCCGAGACGGTGGCGGCCCGCCAGCGAAGCGGTGCGCGAAGCGCACGTCGGCCCAGCGAACCATGCGGTGACCGAACGCCACAGTGAAACCGAGGTACGCCGCGGCGAGGCCGTGCGCGGCCGTGGCCTCGCCGCCACGGCGTAGGTCGATCGTCGTGGCGGCGAGTAGGACAAGGTCGACCGCCGGGACCGCCATGAGCAGGGCGGCGCCGATGCGGGGAAGGCGAAGCGGGTATCGGGCCACTAGCCCGGCCGCGATGAGCAGCCAGAAGGCCACCTCACAGGCAACGATCAACGCGACAAGCACCCAGGCCCCCCTCTTTTAGTACGCTGTACTATTACCGTAGCAGGGGGGCGCCATCGACCGCCGGAGGAGCCGTGCCGAAGATCGTCGACCACGAGGCGCGCCGTGCCGAACTGGCCGAGGCGATGTGGCGCGTCGTGTACCGGGACGGCGTCGCCGCGGCCACGGTGCGTAGCATCGCTGCCGAGGCCGGCTGGTCACCCAGTGCGTTGCGGCACTACTTTGCCACCCAGGCTGACCTGTTGGTCCTGGCCATGGAGCATGTGATAGCCAAGGCGACCGAACGTTTCGCCACGGAGAACTGGACCGGGACGCCCCGCGAGATCGCTCAGCACGCGCTGGAGGAGTTCCTGCCGCTGGATCGGCAGCGCCGCAGAGCCGCTGAGGTGTGGCTGTGGCTGACCTCGCATGCCCAGGTTGACTCGGCGGCCCGGGCGCGGCTCAGCGAGGCCGACGAGGGGGTTCGGCGGGTGGTCGACTTTGCTGTCGAGGCACTCGCGGCGGCCGGGTTGGTGGCTCGGGGCGCTGACCTCGGTGCGGAGAAGGCCCGACTGCACGCCCTGCTCGACGGGCTCACCCTCCACGCGCTGGCGCACACCGAGCTCATGCCGCCGGACCGCCTCCGCGTGGTGCTCGCCGGGCATCTCGACAGCCTGGCGACCCGTCCCCAGGGCGACGACGCGACGTTGTAGCCCGACTACCGGAGATGGGAGTCCGTCACGTTTCGGGGTCTGTTGTCTCCCGAAGGGCGCTTCGTTCCAGGGACAGGACGTGGTCCAGGATGGCGTCGAGGTTGGCCCGGTTGGCTTCGGACAGGCCCCGCGCCTTGAGTGCCACGGCCCGGACGCCTGGGGTCTGCAGCGCCTCGTTGAGGTCGCTTAGCTCCTGGAGTCGCCGTAGCTCGGCGTCGATACGGCCGGTGTCGCCGCTGAGAAAGTACGCGGCGGGGACGCCGAAGAACGCGGCCAGCGCCTCCATGTGCTGTTTGGTCGGGTTCGTTCGCTTCCCGGTGCGCAGCGCGTGTAGATAGCTGGCGGAGACATCCCCACCCGTGCGTCGCACGGCCTCAGCCACCTCCCGGTCGGTGTAGGGCTTCTTGCGGCCGGCGGGCAGCCGGTGTTGGTACAGGTGGTGGAGTTTGTCGGCCAGGGAGCGCTCGGTGTCGCCCAGCCTCCGCGGGGTGTCGTCGGTCATGGGGCACCTCCAGCTCCGTCTCCTGAGGCGAGTAGCGCGAAAGTTTACCGTCATCACCAGTTGACAACACTCCGTGCGCGATGACTATCCTCATGTTCTGTCCACTCATGTGGACAGACGCATAATAGGTGACAACTGATGTGTCAGCTATTCGCCCAGTGGAGGTCCGCGCCACGCATCGGCCGGCAACCGAATGACGGCCCCACTGGCAACTGGTCCCCACGCCTGGTCAGCGATGGGACTGTGCCGGCAACGGGGGACTGGCCCGCGTCTGCTCCGGCGCGGGTCGTGCCACGTCGGCTCATGCTGTCCAGGGTGGGTGCCCGTAGCCCTGGCCCCGCAGCCCGCGCCGCCACCCTCGTCTGATTCGCCGGCAGAAGCATGCGTGGCTGCCACCCCTGTTGGTTGTTGACCTTCAGGTTGGTTGAAGGCTCAGGATGGGCGGCGTGGCAGAACAAGACGATCGGATGACGATCGGGGTCTTCGCGCGGACTGCGAAGGTCAGCACCAGCGCCCTGCGCTTCTACGACGACTGTGGTCTCGTGCGACCCCGTGCGGTCGACCCGATCACTGGATACCGGTACTACTCGCCGGATCAGCTCGACGAGGTCACCCTGATCCGGCAAACTGCCGATTCGTACGTTCAGCTCACCGCTCCCGGCGGCCAACGGCGGCTGTCGACAATCGCGGAAGACTTCCCCGCCTACCGGATCGTCCTCGACGCGCTACCGGAGTGGCGGACCCAGGTGGTCGTGCCGCGGGACCTACTGCTGGCCACCATCGCAGCGGGTCCACAGGCGCGCCTGGACTTCGTGGTGCACGGCGATCTGACCGTGACGTCGTCGCCAGGTCAGGGGAGGCCGAGAGCGGTTCCCGCCGACATCACCGGTGCGCCAGTGGCGATCAGCTTCCGCGCCGCCACGCTGTACCCGGCGCTGGTGGCCAGCCTCGGGCCGGACGTGATGCTGCAGATCAGCCAACCCCACCTACCCGCTGTTCTTCGCTGCGCCGATGACGGCGACATCACCACCGTGGTGATGCCGGTAGCGGCCAGCCCACAATCCGAAACCTGAGGAGGATCATGGAACAGGCTCGAGCCGTGCCCGACGAGACGATGGCGAGCATCGGCGCCGCGGTGGAACTCGGCCGATCCGGGCAGCGCTCCCAGGCCCGCGACGTTCTCACCGCACTCTGGGAGCAGATCGAGGCCGCCGGTGATGCGCTACACCGGTGCACCCTCGCCCACTACCTGGCTGATCTGCAGGACACCACCCAGGCTGAACTCGAGTGGGACGAGCGTGCCCTCGCCGCCGCTGACGCCCTTACCGACGAACGTGCCCAGCGGTACGACCATGCGTGGCGGGTGCAGCTCCTCCTGCCCTCACTGCACCTCAACCTCGCCGATGATCATCGGCGTCTGGGTGACCCCGCGCGAGCGCGGAAGCATCTGGCGCAGGCCCAGAGTCTGGTTACGCACCTCCCCGACGACCAGTACGGCGGCATGATCCGCAGCGGCGTCCACCAGGTTTCTGAAGCTCTGGCGGCAGGCTCGACCCAGCGCCTCGACTCCCATCAGTGAGCACGATAGTCGGGCAGATCCAGGTCAACATTGTATAGACAGGTCACGATATAGTTAAGTATATTAACAAAGCGTGCCACGTGGAGTCCCTGTCCCGACACCAGCCGCGGCCGAGCTGATCGGGCGTTGTCTCTAGGAGGGCAGATGAAGCTGGGCATGAGGACTGTGGCCCTGGCCGGCATCTTCGCGGTCGTGGCCGCGGGGGCCATGGTGGCCACCACCACCGCGACCGCGGCGGCCACGCCGACCGCGACGTTCGCCAAGGTCTCCGACTGGGGTAGTGGCTGGGAAGGTCGATACACCATCACCAACGGGGGGAGCAGCACCCTGAACTCCTGGCAGGTCGAGTTCGACCTGCCAGCGGGCACCAGCATCGGCTCGTACTGGAACGCGCTGATGGACCGCGACGGGCAGCACTACCGCTTCACCAACCAGCACTGGAACGGCACGATCGCACCGGGTGCCTCGGTGACGTTCGGCTTCCTCGGTGCCGGCTCTGGCAGCCCGAGCAGTTGTCTGCTCAACGGTCAGCCGTGCGAGCCGACGGTTCCTCCGACGACCAGTCCACCCTCGCCGCCACCGACCACCGCGCCTCCCGGTAGCACGCCGGTTGCGGCGAACGGACAGCTACGGGTCTGCGGTGAGCAGCTCTGTAACGACAACGGCAAGGCGATCCAACTGCGGGGCATGAGCACCCACGGTCTGCAGTGGTACGCCAACTGCGCGACCAGCGCCTCCCTCGACGTCCTCGCCCAGCAGTGGGGCGCCGACGTCCTGCGGATCTCGATGTACATCCAGGAAGGCGGCTACGAGACCGACCCGCGTGGCTTCACCGACCTGGTCCATGACTACATCGAGATGGCTACCGCTCGTGGCCTCTACGTGATCGTTGACTGGCACATGCTCACGCCGGGAGACCCCAACTACAACCTGTCGCGCGCGCAGACCTTCTTCGCCGAGATCGCCGACCGGCACCGGGACAAGGCGAACGTCCTCTACGAGATCGCGAACGAGCCGAACGGGGTCAGCTGGGGTGCGGTCAAGAGCTACGCCGACCAGGTCATCCCGGTCATCCGGGCGCGGGACCCGGAGGCTGTGGTGCTCGTCGGCACTCCCGACTGGTCGTCGCTCGGTGTCTCCGGAAGTGGCGGCGGCGTGGACGCCATCACCGCCAACCCGGTGGCGGCCAGCAACGTGATGTACGTCTTCCACTTCTACGCGGCATCACACGGGGACCTGTACTACCACACCCTGGCGGCTGCGGCCGACCGAATCCCGATCTTCGTGACCGAGTTCGGCACCCAGCAGTACACCGGCGACGGCCCGAACGACTTCACCATGTCCCAGCGCTACCTCGACCTGATGGCGAGCAAGAAGATCAGTTGGGCAAACTGGAACTACTCCGACGACTTCCGCTCCGGCGCGGTCTTCACCACGGGAACGTGTGCCAGCGGCGACTTCGGCGGCACGGGCCCACTCAAGCCGGCCGGCAGCTGGATTCGTGACCGCATGCGTACCGCTGACGACTTCTGACCGACCCACCGTGCGCGACCCCTGGAGGTCGATGTAGATCATCCCAGATCAGGTCCGCCGCCCCGGTTGATCACTCATCGGGGCGGCGACCTGGCGCGGGAGGCTCCCGGGCTCAGCCGGTCGGCGGCCTGTCCATGCCCGCGGCCTCGGCCTGGTCGGCCTCCTCCTTGGTGTGATGCACCGCCTGGTCGGCGTGCTCCGGTGGGCCGTAGATCGTGTAGAGCACCAACGGGTTCGGTCCGGCATTGACGATGTTGTGCCTGGTGCCGGCGGGCACTGCCACCAGGTCGCCCTGGGCGATGTCCCGCTTCTCGCCGGCGATCAGCGCCTCGCCGACGCCGCTGACGAAGGTCAGGATCTGGTCGGTGTGCTCATGGACCTCCGCGCCGATCTCCCCACCGGGTGGGATGGTCATGACGACCAGTTGGGTGTGCTCCCCGGTCCACAACACCTGACGGAAATCCGCACTCTCCTGGGCGACAGTCCCGATCCTGAAATGCTCCATACCCCACCCATACCCGTCGCGGCCAGACACCATGCCGCTGCCGCGACGACGCACCCCGAGGTGTGGCATCGGGTCAGAGCGGTTCCCCCAGGGGCCCGTGCTGTTCGGCCAGGTTTTTGGCCCAGTGGGCGGCGAAGTCCGGTTGGCTGCCGTCGGCATCGGTGAACCCGTACTCCCGGTAGAGGCCCCAGGTGGCCAGGGCGCGCCCGGTCTTGGCCATGATGTTCGGGTCTGCGGCCAGCGCCGCGACAGCCTGACCGAGGTAGGCCGGGGTCTCGGAGTGGGCGAAGTTCGGGTCCTGGGCTACGCCGTCGCGCCAGTTGGCCTCGGTGACACCGAAGTGTTCCAGCATGGCCTCTGAACGGAGAAAGCCCGGCGTGATGGCTACGGCCGCCACGCCGTGGGGCTTGAGCTCGGCAGCCTGGGCGACGGCGAGGCGGATGACCGCGGATTTCGCCAGGTCGTAGAAGAGGCTGCCACGGTAGCGGGCGGTGTTGCCGTCGGTCACCTCCACGACCAGGCCGCTGCGGCGGGCGACCAGGAGGGGGAGGGCGTACCGGCTGGTGATGATGTGGGTCTCCACCGCCTGCCGCAGCAGCCGCAGACCGGTGTCCAGCTCCTGTTCCCACAGGGGATGTTCCCAGTCAACCAGCGGGTCCCCGCCCCACACGGAGTTGACCAGGATGTCGAGCTGACCGTCCTGCTCTGTGGCGACCTTGTCGACGAGCGCCTGGACCTCGTCGGGACGGCTGTGGTCGGTTCGGACGGCAATACCCAGTCCACCGGCGGCGGTGACTAGCTCGGCGGTCTGCTCGATGGTCTCCGGGCGGGCCAGGTGGGAGCGTTGGCCGGCGCCGCTTCGTCCGGTGACGTACACCGTCGCGCCGGCGGCGCCGAGCTCGATGGCGATGCCCCGTCCGCCGCCTCGGGTGCCGCCGGCGACCAGGGCCACCTTTCCGGCCAGTGGGCGTGCGTCAATGGTCATGACTCCTCCATATCAGGGTTGGCGTGCGGCGGCAGGTGGGGTGCCAGCACCGCGTCGAGCTGCTGCCGGAGCCGCTGTTCGAGGCCGCCTTCGCGCTCCAGGGCCCAGTTCAGGCCGGAGCCGGCGATGACCGCCTGCACCGTGCGGGCCAGGGCTGTGGGGCTGCTGTTGGTGCGGAGCTCGCCGGCGCCCACTGCCTCCGTGAGTAGTTGCTCGATCATTCGTTGCTGAGTGTGGTGTATGGCCAGGGCCCGTTCGTAGAGCTGCGGATCACCGAGGTCCATGCACAGGAATGCCAGGTGATTGGCGTAGCTCTCCGGGGTGCTCAGCGCCGCCAAGGAGCGCACCATCAGCGCCGCCAGGGCCCCGAGCGCCGAATCGTGCGACCGGCGCACTCGCCCCACCAGCTCGCTCATGTCCTTCTCCGTCTGGTTGGCGAGGGCGAGGAGTAGGCCGTGTTTGGAGCCGAAGCGCTGTACCAGGGTCGCCGGCGCCAGCCCGACCTCGCGTGCCACGGCGGCCAACGTGAGGCCCGCCGGACCCACCTGTCCCATGACCTGCGTCGTTGCACGCAGGATCACCGCGTTGTCAACCCCGCGCGGGCGTCCCACCATCGCCACTCCCTCATTAATAAATGACTGTTCGTTCATTAAAGCAGCTGGGGTGCCCGGGCAGCCAGCTGTTTTTGTGGTGCTGGAGCTGGGTTCTGCCGCTAGCGTCGGCTCATGTGGCTTCGTGCTGTCCTGGGGGCCATCCTCACGGCGATGGGAGCAGGCCAGCTGGTGTCGTGGCCCGCGATGCCAGACATCCTCGCCGCGTACGAGATCGCGCCCGCGGCGGCGTTGCCGTGGCTGGCCGCGGTGCTGATCCTGGGGGAACTGACCGGTGGGCTCTGGCTACTGACCCGACCACGGTCGTGCGCGCTGACCCCGGCCTGGATCTATACGGGGGTGGCGGTGACCTGGGCCGTCCTGGCGGCACAGGCGTTCGCGCGGGGGCTGACAGTCGACAACTGCGGTTGCTTCGGGCGCTTCCTGACCCAGGGACTCGGCTGGTTCGTGCTGCTCCAGGACGCCCTGTTGCTGCTCTACGCCGGACTGTTGCTGCGCGCGACCCGCAGAGCTCGGGCACGGTCGGCAGCAGCCGGGGCGACACCCGGCAGAGAGTCGGCGCAGCGGAGTCGGCGTCGCCACCCGTAGCGGCCCAGCGTGCGAGCCAGCCAGACCCGTGGTTGCTCCACAGCCAGGAGAGGTACCGCCGCAGCTCCTGCGGTGTGGCGAGCCAGCCCTTGTTCTGGTAGGCGAGGATCCGCTTCACCTCGCCGGAAATCAGGTCGTAGGAGGTGACGCCGGTCTCCGGGATCGGTATCTGTGGGGCGACGGCCACGGGAGCGGGGACGACGGGTATCCGGATGCTGCGCCTTTCCACCTCCTTGAGGACGGTGAGATAGAACCGGGGCAGTTGGTAGGGGAGGTGGTGAGCGCGATGCTGGTGATGCCACTGTCCTGCACACACCGCGGAATCGTCGACTCGGTGCTCACCTGGTGCTCCAATCGGGGCCGGGGCCGGGGCCGGGGCCGGGGCCGGGGCCGGGCTCCGGGGCGGGCGCCCGTGCGCTAGGAAGATCGCCATGGCAGAAGAATCTTCCCTTGGCAGCGCGGGCCGGGCCATGGCGGTGGCAACCTTGGTATCCCGGGTCGTCGGATTCGTCCGGCTGGTGGTGCTGGCCTCCGCCCTGGGAATGGGGAGCCGTCTGCTCGACAGCTACAACGTGGCGAACACCCTGCCCAACGCCGTCTACGAGCTTGTCCTCGGAGGTGCGATGGCCAGCGTGGTGGTGCCGCTGCTGGTGCGTGCCGCACTGACCGAGTCCGATGGCGGGGTGGTCTACGCCCAGCGGCTGCTGTCGCTGGGCGTGTACGGGCTCGGGGCGGTCACGCTGATCGCGATGATCTCGGCCCCATGGCTGGTCGCGGTCTACACGCCGGGCTTCTCTGACGAGCAGCACGACCTGGCGGTGCTGCTGTGCCGGTTCTTCCTGCCCCAGATCCTGTTCTACGGCCTCAGCGCCACCGCCGGCGCTGTGCTCAACACCCGGGGCCGGTTCGCCGCTCCGATGTGGGCGCCGGTTGTCAACAGCCTGATCGTGATCGCTGTCGGGCTTACCTACCTGGCGATCGGCGGCACCACCAGCATCACGTCGATGCCCACCGGGCAGCTGCTGCTGCTCGCCGTGGGCACCACCGCGGGTGTCTTTGCCCAGATGATCCTGGTGGTGTGGGCGCTGGCACACAGCGGCTTCACCCTTCGGCCCCGGCTCAACCCACGGGGTATCGGGATCCGCCGCATCGGCCGGCTCGGCGGCTGGGTCCTCGTGTCGGTTGTCGCCGCGCAGATCCTGCTCGCCGTGGCCACCCGGGTCGCCTCGCTCAGCGGACCGGGCGGGGTCAGCGCCTTCCAGATTGCGCTCACGGTGTTCCAGATGCCGTTCGGGGTCATCGTCGTGTCGGTGATGACCGCCATGCTGCCCCGGCTCAGTCGCCACGCCGCCGGCCGCCAGCACGGCCACATCGTCGAGGACCTGTCCCAGGCGGTACGGCTGGCTGTTGTCGCCGTCGCCCCGATCGCGGTAGCCCTGACGGTGCTCGGCCCACAGATCGCCACCCTGCTGTTCGCCCACGGCCGCAGTTCACCGTCGGCGATCGCCCTGCTGGGGGCGGTGGTGGCAGCCTTCGGGGCGGCCCTGGTGCCGTTCACCGGCTTCATGATTCTGCAACGCGGCTTCTACGCCCTGCAGGACACCAAGACCCCCGCGGCCATCACCGTCGGGGTCACCGCCGTCGGCGCGGCCGGCTGCTTCGCCGCGTCGCGGCTACTACCCCGCGCCACCGCCGTGGTCGGGGTTCCCCTCGCCTACGCGGTCGCCTACACGGTGGGCCTCACGGCCGCCGCCCTTCTCCTGCGCCGCCGACTGGGCCGGATCGACGGGCGCCGACTTCTTCGTACACATGCCCGGGTAGCGGTCGCCGTCGGCCTCTCCGGTAGCTGTGCTGGCCTCACGGTCTACGCCCTCACCCCGCTGCTCGACTCCCCGAACCGCGGGGCGCTGATCATCGTGACCACGGCGGGCGTCATCGGCGGTGCCGTCTACGTCGCGGTGGCCCGCCTGGTGCACCTCACCGAGCTGCGGCAACTCGTGACAACTGCCCTAGCCGGCAGCAGACTCTGCTGATCCGCCGCGGGAGCGAGCCTGCGCCACCAGCCGCGTCACCTCCTGCACGGTGGCGGGGCCCGGATTGACCACGCCGACCCAACCCTGCCCGGCGTGGACCGGATGGGGCAGCAGGCGGTCCGGCTCCGCGAAGTCGAGCCCGTCGCGGTGTGCCGCGAACTCCTCCGGCCCGTAGCCGAACAGGTTACGGAACTCGGCTCGACCGACCTCGATGTTCAGCCGGTACCGTCCGGCGTCGGCCAGGCGGGACCGCTCGTCGAAGCCCGGGACATCGTGCCCGACGATCGTGGCGAACGGTCGTACGCGGTCCGCGGCGGTGAAGAAGAACCGGTTACCCCAGGTGTGGGGCGGCTGCTCGGGTCCCGGCGGGATCCGGGTCTCGGTCACCCCCGCCAGGCCGGAAATCCGGGCCGCGTCGGCCGCGCCCGGCGCGAACCCGAGGTGCAGGATCGCCTCGCAGGTCTCGACCGTCGCCGCGTCCAGCGAGAACAGTCCGAGCAGGTCGGCCGCGCGTGCGTGGAGATCGTCGTCGGTGGGCGGCGGGAAGATCCCGGTCTCGGCGCCGAGCTGGTACTCGTAGGTACCGGGTTCCGGTGGCCCGAGACCGAGCGGCCCGCTCGCCCCCAGGCTGCCGGCCACGTACACGTACCTGTTGCCGAGCGACGCCGACACGATCGAGCCGGCACCATTCCACTGCGCTGCCAGGTCCTGGCCCTCCCAGTGGCTGTCCCACCGACCCGGGTGCCGTTGCAGGTGGACGTTGTGGGCGCAGACCAGGACCGGCCCCCGGTCCCGCTCGAGGGCGTCGATGTCGAGCAGATTCTGCGCCATCAGCGCACCCCGGACGGCGAGCAGGCGACCGATGCGCTGCGACTGGCTGCCCGGTACGGCCATCACGCCGTGGTAGGTGAGCAGGCCGACAGCCGTGCGGGCGAGTACCGCGGCCCGGTTCCAGGATTCCAGCGATGTCTCCCGGACCAGGCGAGGCGCCTCGGCGTACAGCAGTGTGCGGAAGTCCTCGGCGATACCGCGCAGCGTCGTTGCCTCCGGTGACCGGCCGGGGGATCGCGTCGCGTCGAACATGATTTCGGGGGCGGTCCAACAACTCTCGTCGCCGACGAGGCGGTCCAGGTCAGCCCCGGTTTCGCCGAGGTAGTCGCGCAGCTCACGCAGGATCGGCCCGGGACTTGGTGCCCCGGTGATCTCGGTTGGTGCGTCGAAGCCGTGGAAGGTGACCCGCTCCTCGGGCGGCAGCTTCTCGTTGTGCGCGCGTAGCCAGTCGATCAGTTCGCGGCTGGCGGGGTGGGTGCCCCAGCCGTGGCTGATGCCGGTGCTCAGGTCCACCTCGTCGCGGCGGCCCTGCACATAGTCGTTGACGGTGAGCCCGGCGGCCCGGTCCGACTCGATGGCGATGGACCGGAAGCCGTGCCCGACGAGGGTCTCGAGGATCCGATTGCGCAGGTGGGGGAAGGCCGGCTCACCGTGGTAAGGCTCGCCGATCGCGAGCAGCCGCGGCCGGTGGGCACGGACAAGGGCATGCAACTCCGTATCGAAAGCCATGGCCTTAACCGTATCGTTGAACCTTCGGTTTAAACTATGACCATCGATTACCGGGAGATTGGCTGTTGAAGCCTCAAACAGCGGTGTATCGGCCGGTGGATCTGGCCCGGCCGCACGGGCTCTCCGCGCAGGCGGTCCGCAACTACGAGGCGGCCGGAGCGATCCCGCCGGCCACGCGGACGGCGAGCGGCTACCGCAGCTACACCGACGACCATGCGGGCGCGCTGACCGCCTACGTCGCGCTGGTTCGGGGGTACGGCTCTCAGCCGGCCGGGGAGATCATGAAGTCGGTCCTCCGGGACGACCTTCCGTCGGCTCTGGCTGTCGTCGATGCCGCCCACGTACTGCTGCACCGCGACCGGGAGACCCTGGACCAGGTCGCCGCGGCGGCCGTCGTGCTGGCGTCCGAATCCACCTCGTCCGCGTCCGGTCCAGACCCGTCAGTCTCCGTCGGGGTCCTTGCCCGCCGGCTCGGTGTGACCCCAGCCACGCTGCGTAAGTGGGAGCGGGCCGGCATCCTGGCCCCCGCCCGCTCCCGGACCGCGCGGGTCTACTCACCCGAGGACGTACGCGACGCCGAACTCGCCCACCTCCTGCGACGCGGGGGCTACCTGCTGCACCACATCGCCGCGGTGATCAAGCAGGTGCACGCCGCCGGTGGGGCCGGCCCGCTGGCGGCGTCGATCGAACAGTGGCGGGAGCGGATCACTGCCCGTGGCCGGGCGATGCTCACCGGATCCGCTCGCCTCGCGGACTACCTCTCCTACCGTGAGCTGACTCGCGATGACGCCGCCGCCTCAGCTACGGACTCACCAGGCCAGCACCCGGCGGGCTGACTCGTACTCCTTGGTCAGCTCATTGTCGATGCGGGACGAACGCTGCTGCGTGAGCACCACCGCCGGATCGTGCCGCTGAACGCCCTCGAGCATCAGGTGACGCAGACCGGTCGGCGGATGGGAGGAGAACAGCGGCGCCTCCTCGCGGCCCGACAGCTGCCGCAACGGCGGCAGCTCATCGGCGCTGGCCTCCCGCGACTCGGCGACCGCCGCCTGCCACCGTTGGGGACCGTGCCCCGCCCTGGACTCCCGGCGTACGGCGAGCGACATTGACTCGACCCGTAGCGCGGTATCCAGCAGGCTCTTCGCGGCGGCTGTTCCCGCGACCTTCGCAGACATCTCGTCCGCCAGGTACTCGGCCCGTTGACTGTCTCGCAGCGCCACGCACACGAGTGCCACATGCAGCGTGAACAACAGACGCGACAGCGGGTATTGGATGATTCGCCCAAGGGCCGCCCCCATCCACTCGATGAGGCCGGGGGCGGTCAATGGCGTCGGGCGGAGAAGGTCCGCCGCGGAGCCGAGGGTGGTGAACGCCGGCTGGGTGAGCAGCATCCGCCGCGGGTCGCCGTTGACGAAGTGGCCGAGTTCGTGACCGAGCAGGGCGACGCGTTCCTGCGGTACGAGGGACCCCCAGTACGGCAGTCCGAGACACAGCACCCGACGGCGGATGCCCACCGTCGCCGCGTACGCGTTGAAGTCGGCGTTGACGGCAATCACGTCGGGAGCCGGCGCCCCCACCGCCTGCGCCACCTCGTCAACCAGGGTGAAAAGCTCGGGTGCGCGGTCCCGGCGGAGGACATCGGCGTCGGGGTCGAGCCGCCCGAAGCGGGGCCGTAGTCCGATGGCGAGGGCGAGCAGGGGAACCGCCAGCAGCAGCGACGGGCCCGGGAAGGAGAAGGCGACGAGCAGCCAGATCCCGGTGGCAGCCAGGGCCACCACGCCGAGAAACAGCAAGCAGGATGCGGTGGCGGTGACGATGGCGGCTGCGCCGACGCCACTACTGCCCAGCGGTCGCCCGCGCAGCCGGTCGAACTGGCGACGGGTCATGCGGTACCCAATGCCGTGGATCCGTCGGTCCAGCCAGCGCCAGCCGAAGAACGGGCCGATGCGTTCAGCGTCGTACGCTTCGAGGTTCCACTCGCAGGCCGGGCACCACAGCAGGGCCCCGCGCGGAGCGACTGTGGCAGTACCGCACTCCGGGCAGGTGTCACCGGTAGCCCTTGTGTCGATCATGAGCGCTGATTCTGCCGACCAACGCTGGCACGTGGTACCGCCCGTTCGGCCCGATCCGCCGCGTGTTTTCCGGGTGGTGGTTGAGGGACAACGCCTGTCCGGTTGGCCAGCCATTCTTGGCGGGTGGTCGCGTACTCAACCTCACCGTGCTCGCTGCCAGGCAGCGGGTCGTTGAAGTCCAGGTGGAAGGTACGCACGTAGTCCAACCCGACCGCCGCCATGGTCGCGCGGGAGGGCAGGTTGACCGCCATCGTCTCGGCGAAGATGCGGTGCAGGCCCAAGTCGGCGAAGCCGTGCCGGATCAGTTCGCGGGCGCCCTCACTGGCCAGGCCTCGACGCCAGTACCGGCGCAGTAGTCGGTAGCCCAACTCCGCCTGCCCCTCGACCGGCCCCTGATCCGCGCGCTCCGGCGGCTGCAAAATCCACCATCCGACAAACGAGCCCTCCACCAGCCCGGCCCAGAAACCGAGCCCGGGAACCGCCGACGCGACGGCGATTCGCCGCCGATGCGCCTGCTCCACCTCCGCCCGTTGCCGCGGCCGGCCCAGGTAGCGCATGACTTCCGGATCCGCGTCGAGCCCGATCTCACCGTCCACGTGATCGTCGTTCAACGGCACGAGCTGGATCCGTGCGGTCCACAAGGTCGCCTGGGTCACGAATGGGATCCTGCCTGGTCAAGCAGGTCACCTCAATCGGATTCAGTCACGCAGCGACGTCCAGCGAAAGTGGTGGGTGGTCGGTAGCCAGCGGGGTTGGTTTGGACACGATCGGCCGACGAGCTACCGGCTGGATCCGGCGAGTTGGATTGAAATCAGTACACCGATTCGTGTGCCGAAGCTGGCAGCATCTGATGTTGTCACCTCCGGACTGGAGGCATCTATACTCGGCCGCAGCCATGATCCCCAGACGGTTGTGCGAGGGACTCGGAGGCTGTGGAGGATGGTCATCGGCAACATCCGGGCCCGTCGTAGCGGCGAACGCGCCGGACCTGCCGGAGCCAAGCCGGAAGCGTCGAGGCGGCAACCCTGGCCGCCTCGATCGCCGCAAGCAACGCGGCCACCTGCCGGGAGATGGCATGACGTCACGACCGGCTGTTGTCTTCGAACAGCGCCTGCTTGGTGACCCGCACCGGCGGTACAACGCCTTGCGGGAACAGGCTCCGGTGCATCACGTCCGCACGCCAGATGGAGCCCCCGCGTGGCTTGTCACCCGCTACGACGACGTGCGAGCGGCATTCACCGACCCGCGCCTCTGTCGGTGGACAAGCGTTTCAGTAGTACCGATGGTGAGCACGGTTCGTCGCTGTCTCCCAAGTTGGACGCGCATCTGCTCAACCGCGACCCGCCCGACCACACTCGACTCCGACGGCTGGCGGCTGCCGCCTTTACTCCCCGCCGCATCGCCGACCTGCGCCCCGCTGTAGAGACAACCGTCAGCACGCTGCTGGACGGTCTCGCCGGCAACGACCACGCGGAGCTGATCGGCTCCCTCGCGTCACCGCTGCCCCTGCAGGTCATGCATGAACCCCTTGGTTTGCCCACCCAGGCCAGCGTCGACTTCCGCACGTGGACGAACACGCTGTTGTCCGCCGACGCCAACCAGCCCGCCCAGTCCTGTCCGGCCATGGCCAACATGCGGCGTTTCCTGATCGAACAGGTGGCGCACAAGAGAGCGCGGCCCGCCGACGACCTGCTGACCGGTCTCCCACCAGCCTGCTTGCCCGCTTTCCCGGGATGCGGCTGGCCGTGCCTGCCCGCGACATACGGTGGCGGGAATCGTTCCGAGTACGCGGACTGGTCGCCTTGCCGGTGTTCCTGTAGGCGACGGGCGTGAGCCTGGCCTTTCCGCGTCAATACCCACGCGGCCCCTCGTCGGGCGAGGACGCTGCTCCCTCGCATGCGCCCCGTGTCGCGCGAAGGAGAGCACCCTCAGACGTGCCGTCCCATGCTGTGGTAGGTCATATTCCCGGTCTCCACTACCTAAATAGTTGATCGTGAACGCCTTGCAGCATAGGCTCTAACTGGTCCACGTTCAACACATAGGTGGCCCTCTCATGGCACTGGCACCACTGGAGTAGTCACGGATATGCAGCTGGGAGGATCGCGTGGCTGCTGCGGATAAGCCGAGCGCCGCACCATTTACCCTTCGAGATAGATCAACTTGCTTGTTGAGTTGCCCTAATCGGCCGCCCTGGCACGCGCGCACAGTGTCAGCCGCGGCGCGATCCGCACCGCTGTCGCCGACCTACTGCCCAACCAACCCGACCGGCCCGCGCCCGCCGCGGTCCTGGTCCAGGCGGTACGGGTGCAGATCCCGGCTCTACGCAGGACACTAGACCAGCCCTCAGCATGGCCCGACCCTCGTCGGTGTCCGAACCAGCTGACAGCCACCCCTGAGGCACACGCTTGTGCAGCTGTCCCAGGACCAGAAACAGATAGCCTTGGTTCGGGCGCGGAAGTCATACCTTCGTCGGCCTCGGGGCCGGGTGGTTCAGGCGAACGCTGATGTGGGGGCGGGCAGGTAGGGGGAGATGTTGCGCCAGACGCGCTCAATGTATTCCTCCTTCTCGCCGACCGGGACGACGTAGTGCAGCGCGCCTTCGGCGGCGCCCTTGCCCTGGAGGCGGGCGATAACCCAGGCGGCGAGGTAGTGCGAGGCCAGGCAGCCGCCAGCGGTGGCGACGTTGTCCTTGGCGTAGAAGGGCTGGTGGAGCACCTCGACGCCGGCGGCGATGACCCAGGGCTTGGTGATCAGGTCGGTGCAGGCGGGAATGTCGTGGAGCAGACCGAGCTTGGCCAGTACGAGCGCGCCCGAGCACTGCGCCGCGATGAGTTGGTGCGAGGGGTCCAGGTCACGCAGGACTTTCATGATCGCCGGGTCTTCGACGATGTCGCGAGTGGCAATGCCGCTGCCGACGATTACGGCATCAGCGGCGCACGCCTGCTCAAGGGTGGACATCTGCTCGATGACCACCCCGTTCATCGACGTCACCGTGGGGCTAGGGGTAGCGATCGTGACGCGCCAGCCGTGGGTCTTGACGCGGTTGAGCACACCGAACGCGATCAGGGAGTCGAGCTCGTTGTAGCCCTCGAAGGTGAGGATGGCGATGTGCACGTGGCTGTCCTTCCGGCTGGGCGGGTCTGGGACGACGGTAGGAGCCAGAGGACAGGACAGTCAAAAAATTGTCATGGATACAATGTGGTGTATGGCAGCCGCACGTTACAAAGCCCTGGTGGACGCGCTCGCATCCGACATCCGTGCGGGGCGGCTCGCCGCAGGTACGCGGCTGCCGACCCACCGTGGGCTCGCCGCCCGGGAGGGCATCGCCGTGGTCACCGCGACCCGGGTGTACGCCGAACTGGAAGTGATGGGCCTGGTCAGCCGGGAACAGGGCCGCGGCACGTTCGTGCGCGACCCCGCGGTTCCGGTCGGCCACGGCATCGACCAGCAGGCAGTCGCCACGGACGTGGTCGACCTCAACTTCAACTATCCGTCGCTGCCCGGCCAGGCCGATCTCCTACGGCAGGCCCTGCGGGAGGTAGCCACCTCCGGTGACCTCGACTCGCTGCTGCGCTACCAACCGCATCGAGGCCGCCCCCGGGACAGAGCCTCGATCGCGCGGCACCTGAGGCGCCGCGGAATCACCGCCGACGCGGATCAGATCCTCATCGTCACTGGCGCGCAGCACGGCCTGGCCGTCACCGTCATGGCCGCGCTCAACGCCGGCGATGTCGTCGTGGTTGACGCACTCACCTACCCGGGCTTCAAGGTGCTCGCACACGCCTTCCACCTCGACCTACAGCCCATCCCCACAACCACCGGCGGGCCGGACCTCGAAGCCCTGGAGAAGCTGTGCGCGGCCCGCCCGGTGCGCGCGATCTACACCATGCCCACCCTGCACAACCCGCTAGGCTGGGTCATGTCGGCGGCCGACCGCGTCCGTCTGATCGAGATTGCCCGACGGCACGGCGCGGTCATTATCGAAGACGCCTCCTACGCCTACCTCGTCGAGGACCCCCCGCCGCCGCTGGCCGCGACCGCGCCGGAGATCACCGTCTACGTCTCGGGACTGTCCAAGAGCATCGCCACTGGCCTGCGGGTCGGTTTCGTCCTCGCTCCGCCGCCCACCGTGCCCGCACTCGAACGCGCGATCCGGGCCACGACCTGGAACACCCCGGCACTGACCACCGCGATCATCTGCCGCTGGCTCGAAGACGGCACGGCGGACCAGTTGGAAGCTCAGAAGCGCAACGACGCCAAAGCCCGCCAAGCACTCGCCCGGCAAGAACTGGCGGGCCTGCCGCTCATCAGCCACCCCTCGTCCTACTTCGCCTGGTTGCCGCTGCCCGAGGACGCACGCGCCGATCGCCTGACCGCCACCCTCGCGCGGCACCACATCTCGGTCACCACGGCGCAGCCGTTCACCACCACGGTGCACCTACCGCAGGCGATCCGCCTCGCCCTGGGCTCCACCGACCTCGACAGCCTCCAATCGACGTTGCGTACCGTGCGACGCCTCGCCCTCGAGGACGCCTACGCCTGACCGCAACGGTGAAGCGAAACATGGCCGCGGGCGCGGTCACCGTCGAGTTCAGCGCATCGGCGGAGAGCTCGGGAGGTGCCGGCTGCCGCAGGTCCGCGGCCGATGCGTGCGGCCGGTCCGGAGTGGCCTCTCCACAGACACGTCGAGCAGCAAACCGCGCTCCTCCGCCGTGGCCCACTCTTCGGCGTCAGCGCGATGGCGCCCACGCCGCTGCGCCCGGGTAGCACGATGCAGGCTCTGCGGACGCGGCTGCGGAGGGCGCAGCACCAACAGCACACCACCGGCGACGCTACGGCATCACTTTCACTGGGCCGGCATCAGATCCACCGATCCATGGCGTCAACTTCACTGCGCCGCATCAGGTGCACCGAGCCAGGACACTGTTGACCTTGACGCGAGCGGGGCTGCGCACACGGCTACACCATAACAGTAATTATGATGCATCGAGATTTTGTCCGTTTTGCTCAATCCTAGAGATTGTTGGATTACCGGTAATAATAATTAGATAATAAGGAAGGCCACCGCACTGCGACGGGGAACGGCCCGAGAGCGAGCTGTCAGTTCTCTGCTGAGCTGGCGGAGTCTCAGGCGACCTGTCGGTACAGGTGGCGGAGTCTCACCGGATCTGGCGGACGCCGTCTGCTCGACGGGTCTGTAGTGTGCGGCAATGGCAAGAAGCGAGCGGCTCGCGGAGCAGTTGGACTGGTACTGGCGCAAGAACCTGCGGCCGCGGCTGGACGGTCTTACTGACGAGGAGTACTTCTGGGAGCCGGTGCGCGGCTGCTGGAGCATCCGCCCGCATGGCACGTCGGCCGCTCCGATGTCGGCAGGTTCGGGGGAATGGACGGTGGACTTCGCGTCCCCTGCCCCGGTGCCGGCCCCGGTGACCACGATTGCCTGGCGGCTGGCGCACATCATCGTCTCGTGCCTTGGCTATCGGGTCGGGTGGTACTTCGGCGGCCAGGAAGTCGACTCCGAGACATTCGCCTACGCGGGGACCGCTGACGAGGCGCTGAAACAGCTCGATGAGATGTATGGGAGATGGAACGCGGGGGTCCTCGAGCTCTCGGACGCTGACCTGGACAATCCGCCCACGGTGGGTCCCGAGCGGTTTCCCATGGAGAACAGGGTCCTGCACGTCAACAGGGAGCTGATCCATCACGGCGCCGAGATTTCCCTGCTGCGCGACCTCTACCGCTGGCAGGACGGAGCCACACCGCACCGAGTATGACTTGCGGTAACCGGCGATCGAGCTTCGGAAACCTACGTGGACACAAACACATGTGTCTCACGAGACTTGGCGGCCCTGCGTATTCGTCTCAGTTGATATGGCGGATGATGTTCCGATGATCAGCCAGGGGCGGGTGGCGCTTGCCGATTACGAGGCCGTGTATGTCGGGGCCGATGGTGTGGAGCGGCAGGTGCCGTGGGCGTGGATGCCGGAGGTTGTCGACGAGTTGGAGCGGCCGGTGAGGTCGTTCCCGTCGTATCGAGGGCAGCGCAACTTCCCTGGTTGGTACTGGTCGGCGACGGTGGGTCGGCTGGTGGGATACGAGTCGTGGGTCGAGCGGGATCACCTGGTCGCGTTGGACTTCGACCCGTCGGTGGTCGCGATGGTGTCGCAACCGTTCTGGCTGCTGTGGACCGGCGACAAGGGCAGGCAGCGGCGGCATGCGCCGGATTTTCTGGTGCGTACGGTCGACGGCGGGGTGCTGGTGCTGGACTCCCGGCCGCTGGAGTTGATCGAGCAGGATGATCGGCTGGTGTTCGACATTAGTGACCGGGCCTGCGCATTGCTGGGCTGGCGGTACGCGGTCTGGGACCGTCTCGACGGTGTGCTGGTGGCCAATCAGCGCTGGCTGGCCGGTTACCGGCATCCGCGCTGTTTCGACGCGGAGGTCGCCGGCCAGTTGATGCGGGCGTTCCAGCGCCCGCGGCGGCTGATGGACGGCGCCGAGCTGGCCGGTGATCCGTTGAGGACGCTGCCGGTGTTGTTCCACCTGCTCTGGAAGCGGCTGCTGCTGGCGGATCTGGCGTTGATGCTGTCGGATCGCACGTTGGTGCACGCGGCGGCCGACGCGGACGTGTCCGCTGATGTGGTTGTGGCCCGGTGAGCGCGGTGATGCAGCGGCCGGGCGTGCTCCGTGTCGGTGATCGGGTCGTTTTCGCCGGTGGCGCGCATACCGTGGTGGCGATCTCCGGCACGGTGATCCGGTTGCTGTCGGCTGCCGGGCAGACCACGGTGGTCGCGCTGGGCTATCTGCTGGCCGCCGAGGATTTCGAGCTGGTGGGTGCGGCGCCGGCGCCGAAGGTGGACCCGCTGGGGTTGCTGGAGACGCTGCCGGAGAAGGTGGTGCAGGCGGCGCGGACGTGGGAACGGCACCTGATTGAGGTCGATACGGGGGTGGCTCCGGACGCGCCGGAGGGCACGCTGCCGCGCCCGGAGTATGACCCGGTGACGCACTCGCTGGCGGCCCGGCAGCGGGCCAAGGCCGTCGAGCTGACGGCGGCTGGGACGAGGACGAGCGTGCGCACGGTCGAGCGGATGCGGCAGCGCTATCGTGAGCAGGGGCTGTGGGGTCTGGTTGACACGCGGTATGCGCGCGCGGTCAAACCGGCGGGAAACGTCGATGCGCGGGTGGTCGCGGCGGCGGCCACGGTGGTCGAGGCGCAGACGGCGACGTCGACGGGCACGAAGTCGCGGGCGATCCGGCAGATTCGCGAGATGCTGGACGACGAGCACGGTCCGGGTGTGGTGCCGATGCCGTCGCGGGCGACCTGTTACCGGTTACTGGAAGCGTTGTCGGCCGGGAAGTACACCTTCGGGGCGGCGACGACGCGGCGGCAGGCGGCGAACAAGCCGGCCCGGCGCTACGCCGTGACCACGGCGAACCGCCCGGGTGAGCAGGTCCAGATGGACAGCACCCCGCTGGACGTCATGGCGGTCATGGACGACGGGGTCATCGGCCGCGCCGAACTCGTTCTGGCGATCGACATCGCGACCCGCACGATCTGCGCCGGCGTATTGCGGCCGGTCGGTGCGAAGGCGGTCGACGCGGCGCTGCTGCTGGCGCGGGTCACGGTCCCTGAGCTGATGCGGCCGGGCTGGGACGCCGCGCTGGCGATGTCGGCGTCGCGGATCCCGCACCAGCGGCTGATCTCCCTGGACACACGGATGGCGCTGGCCGCGGCGAAGCCGGTGATCGTCCCGGACACCGTCGTGATCGACCACGGCAAGGTGTTCCTGTCGGAGGTGTTCCTGCGCGCAGCGAACACGCTGGGCATCTCGGTGCAGCCGGCGCACCAGCAGACGCCCACGGACAAGGCGATCGTCGAGCGGACCTTCGAGTCGATCAACACGCTGTTCTGCCAGCACGTCGCCGGTTACACCGGCCGCGATGTCACCCGCCGCGGCGCCGACGTCGCTGAGCGGGCCGTTTGGTCGCTGCCTGACCTGCAAGAACTGTTCGACGAGTGGGTGATCGCCGGGTGGCAGTCCCGGCCCCATGACGGGTTACGGCACCCGTTCACTCCGGACCAGGCGGCGTCGCCGAACGACGCCTACGCGGCGCTGGTCGCCGCGGCCGGCTACGTCCCGGTCGCGTTGACCGGTGAGGACTACATCGAGCTGCTGCCGGCGGATTGGCGGGCCATCGGCGACGGCGGAATCCAGATCGACTACCGCACCTACAACTGTCCTGAGCTGCGGCCTTACGTCCGCAAGAGCTCCGGCGTCAGTAGCCGCGCCGGACGTTGGGAAGTCCACTACGACCCCTACGACATCTCGCGGATCTGGGTGCGCAACCACCACCACGGCGGCTGGATCACGGTTCCCTGGACGCATTACAGCGTGGTCGGGCAGCCGTTCGCCGACTTCACCTGGCGGGCTTCCCGCAAGATTGCCGCGCAGCGGGGCCTGGACGACACCAACGAGATGACCGTCGCGGTGATTCTGGCCGCGCTGCTGCGCCGGGCCGACGAAGGATCCGGCAGCGGCCGGGCCCTGGCCCGCACCCGCAGCGCCCATTTGATGAGCAACCATCTGCCGCCGGAGCTGACCACCGCGGCGCTCGCTGCACCCGCGGCGCCGGAGCCGGGGCCGTCGGCCGACCCGCCGCCGGCGTTGCCCGCCAGCGAAGCGGAGGCCGAGCAGGACGAGCCGCCGGTGCTGGTCGGTGAGGTCGTTCCGTTCGCGCTGTTCGATCCGTTCGCCGATGATCTGGAGGCGGGTCGATGAGCCTGCTCTCCACCGACGTTCGGCATCCTCTGGCCACCAAGCAGGGCTGGGCCTCGTTCGTCGCGCAGATCAGCCCGGAGCCGCCCCGCCTGCTGCCGGCCGAGGACTGGAAGCGGCTTACGCCGTTCGAGCGTGATCTCTACGACGAGGCCCGGCAGGACTACCACTCCGCGCTGCTGCTGGTCGCCACCCCGGACATCAAGAAGGTCATCCACACCGGCACGAAGCTGGTCATCAACAACCGCGGCAAGCAACTGGGCCGCCGCGGCCTGATCGTGTCCGGCGCCAGCGGCACTGGCAAGTCCACCTCGATCACCCAGCTCGGCAAGAAGTTTCAGATCGAACTGGAACGCCGCAGCCCCGGCGTCTCAGACCGCATCCCCGTCGTCTATGTCGTCGTCCCACCCGACGCCACCCCGAAGATGCTGGCCACCGAGATGGCCATCTTCCTCGGGCTGCCCGTCGCGCCCCGCGACAGCCCACAGTCGATCGCGCACACCGTCGCCTCGGTGATGCGCCGGGTCGGCACCGGCATGGTCCTCGTCGACGAGATCCACCGCCTCGACCTCACCACCCGCCAGGGCAAGAACGCTTCCGACCAGCTCAAATACTTCTTCGACACGATTAGCGCCACCTTTGTCTATGCCGGTCTGGACCTCGACGAGAACGGCATGTTCTCCGGTGTCCGCGGCCGACAGATCGCCGGCCGGTTCATCCCGGTCAACACCAGCCCGTTCACCCACCGCACCACGCAGGACAAGCAGGACTGGGCCAAGCTGGTCGCCGCAATGGAACACGCGCTACGGCTGCACCGTCACCAGCCCGGCAGCCTGGTCGAGCAGGCCGGCTACCTGCACGACCGCACCGGCGGCATGATCGGCAGCCTCGACCAGCTCATCCACGAGGCCGCCAACGATGCCATCACCGACGGCACCGAGAAGATCACCAAGAAGCATCTCGACGCGGTCATCCTCGATGTCGCCGCTCAAGCCCAGTTCACGCCGCCTCGCCCACGCCGGGCAGGTCCGCAATGAAGACCTGGCAGCAGACCGCCCAGCGACTACCCGTCCGTGTCCGGCCGATGCGCGGCGAGACGGTGATCTCCTACGTTTTCCGGCTGGCCGACGCCAACGACCTCGCCCGCCCCACGATCCTGCTCGGCGCGCTGGGCCGGCCGACCCGGGGCCTGACCCGATCTCTGGTCAACGACTTCGACATCCGCGTCAACCAGCACTCCTTGGACCGGCTGGAGACATTCACCGGAATACCGGCAGCTCGGCTCCGCAAGGCGCTCCCCGGCCTGCACCGCCTCGACGACACGTTGCCCGAGGAGATTCCCGCGTTCCGACCCTCCCGGGCGTGGGGCCTGCACGACTACTGCGACCAATGCGCCGCCCGGCTGCCCGCGCAGCACACGATCAGGGTCTACTCGCTCTACTTCCCCAAGCTCTGCCGCAAGCACCGCGTCTGGCTCGCCGACAGGACCGACCTCACCAACACCCCAGAGATCATCACCGCCCACCGCCGCTACGGCCGACTCCTCGCCGCCACCGGCGACCGCCAGTGGGCCTACGGACAGCTACACCGCGCCACCCAGATCATCATGGACTGGGCGCCCCACAGCTATCGCCTCGTTCCCCGTCTACATGAACGCTGGGAAGTCCGAGGCAAGGCACTCCCCGGCTTCCACACCCCGCACAACCCGACCCACCTGCTCGTTTATCCCGAAGCCGTCGCTCTGACCGAGGTCTTCTGCGACCTCGAATGGCGCCGCCACATCGCGATGGTCCGCGAGTTCCAGACGGCCAACTTCTATCAACACGTCGCGAAACGCCTCAACCAGCCACCCGACTTCGCCCGCTGGCTGGAACGGCCTTGGACCCGCCTCCTGCGCCGCAACTACGAGTCGGTCCCCAACCCGATCCAGCGGTGGATCAACGAGATCCGCCACAAGCACGCGAAGACCCGCACCGAGTTCTACGAACGCCACGCGGGGTTCACCCGAACCCCGTTCCCCGAAATCCGCCACTTCAAGTGAGAGACGATGACCAGTGACCACACCGAACACGAATGGCGAACCACAGGTCAACCCCACTCAACACCGCCAACTCAAACGAGACGAGACACGAGCAGGTGCTGCGCCGGTTTACCCACAGCGGCCCGAAAGCACCCGACCTTCGCCGCCTTGGTGGAGTGGGCCGGGTGATCCGCGAGATCTTCGCGTGTGAGTACGGCGTCTCCTACGAGCTGCGCCGCGAGATTCACGAGGGCTTGCAGGTGGTCGACAGCTGGAACTCCGGCAACGTCTTGGTCGACGTCGGCAAGACGCGTGCGGCAACGCGTGGCGGGTAGCTTGTTGATGAGCTTTCGGCTACGGCGCGAGACCGGATGTCCCCGCGTACGGTCGGCAGTTGCTGCCAACCGGGCCCGCTGCGGGGGACATCATGCCTCGGGCAGCTTGCGCATGGTGCGCAATGGGGAGAAGACGACCCAGAACACCCCGAGCAGGGCACCGATGCTGGCGATCCAGAGGGCGGAACGTACCCCGATCGCGGCGCCGAGTACCCCGCCGATCAGGGCGCCAACCGGCCGGATGCCGTAGTTGACGGTGCGTCTGAACCCGGAGACCACGGCGAGCATCCGCTCCGGAGCGGCCGCGGTTTGCACCGACCCGGCGGCGATGTCGAGGACCATGACGCCCAGCGCGGAGACAAACTCGGCGGTGAGCAGCAGCGCGAGCACCAGCAACCGCGGTCCCCCGGCCAGCGGCACGAGGATCAGTGGGGCCGGAAAGACGACGAGGCCGAGGATTACCGCGGGGCCGATGCCGATCCGGCGGCTGACCGGGCCGGTGACCGCTGCGCCGAGCAGTCCGCCGAACGCGCCGGCCCCGACGATAAGGCCCAGCACGCCGGGGGAGACGTCCAGCTCGGTGGTCACGTACAGCACGAAGAGCGCGGTGAACATGTAGGTGAACAGGTTGAGCGTGGTGGTGCCAAGCAGGATCGCCCGTAGCACCGCAGAACGGGCCACATACCGCACGCCGGCGGCCATGCCCAGGCCGGGACCGCTTTGTCCGGGATGCTCGGTGACCTTTATGCGGGTCAGGAAGACAGCCGACGTCAGGTAGGTGAGCACGTCGGCGACCAGCGCGACCGGGGCGGTGAGTACCTGAACGAGGACGCCACCGATGCTTGGGCCAGCCACATAGGACATTGCTCTGCTGCCGTTGATCAGACTGCTGGCGTTAACGTAGTCCGGTCGCCGGACCAAGGCGGCGAATAGGCTGCTGTGCGCCACCTCGAAGTACACCGAGAGGGTCCCGATCAGGAAGGCCACGACACAGAGCAGCGGCAGGTTCAGTGCGTCCGCCCACCACAGCAGTGGCACAGCCAGTAGAAGACCTGCACGGCCAAGATCGGCGATGATCATCACTTGGCGGCGGTGCGGATACCGACCGACCCAGGCGCCGGCCGGCAGGGAGAAGAACAGGTGCGGCAGCAGCGAGGCGGCGGTCAGGTAGCCCATCTCGGCGGGTCCGGCGCTGATCGCGAGCACGGCCAGCAGCGGCACGGCGAGCATGGTGATCTGGTCGCCGAAGAGCGAGACAGTCTGCGCGGACCAGTATCGGCGGAAGGCTGTCTGCTGTAGCAGTCGCGGGATGCGCGGCCGGCGTGGCGGTGCCGGATCGGCCAGAACGAGGGGTTTAGTCACGGTCCGTCTCTGCTCGCTGGCCCTCTGAGGGTACGGGTCCACGCGGCACCGCCATCTGGATGATCTGCACCGGGCGAGACCCGGGCGGGCGTCTTGCCGGGTCGGCAGCCCGTTCGTCGTATCGGGCCAGCAGCGCCTTGACCTCCTTCGTGAGCTCGCGCAGCTCAGTGGCGGTGACGTGCAGCAATGCGTCGCCGAAGCCGGTGGCAGCCCGCCATTCGACAGACTCGTCGCCGCGGACCGCGAGGTAGTCCTGCGCGCGTTGCACGTAGAGGGCGAGCATCACGCTGTTGAGCTGGTCCGTGGCGGCCTTCATGGCCGGGTCGTCGGAGTCGTCGTCCCAGGACGTGTCTGGTGCGGTGGCCCGCCAGGGCCGCTCCCGACCGTCCGCCCCGGGAATGCGTTCGGCGAACCCGTACTTAGCGAGCTGTCGCAAGTGGAACGAACAGTTCGGCACATTGTCGTCGAGCCGGGCGGCAGCCTGAGTGGCGGTCATCGGGCCGTCGCTGCGCAGCAGCCCGATCAGACGCATCCGCAACGGGTGCGCGTACGCCCGCAGGGTGCGGGGGTCGGTGAGCTTGATTGACCGTTCAGGCACCTCGTCGATCACATGATAGAGAATACTTTAGAAAGACATCTCTAGCTATACGGCTCTGCCAGCCGGCGAGACCGACAGGTGCCGACCGTCGTCTCAGTTGACCATGTCACTGCCGAGGCTGGCCGGGCCGTCCTCGGGGAGAACTACGCGGCCGACGTCGCCAAGCACGGCGCGCCCGTGTCGTCACTCATCGTCGGAGGCGTTCTTGTCACACAGGGGGCGCAGCGCGCCGGGCAACTCGGGGAGCTGGAAGGAGCACCGCCCGAGAACCCAGCCCGGAGACCGCTTCGCGCACGATTCGACACGGATGTTCCTCAGCCCCAGAGGACAGCTTGACGCCCAACCCAACCGGTCAGTGAATACGCGCTCAACCCTTGGTTGGTTGGCCGGGGGCGCCCCGAAGGCGTTGCGCGGCTTGCAGGACCGGCCACCAGGTAGCCTCGTACGCCGCGTCGGCGGCCGCGCGCCACAGTTCTTGCGTCAGGCCGGCTGGGACGTCGGTCCGTCGTGGGACGTCGTGCGCGATCGCCGCAGCGAGTACGTCGGCGTCGACCTGCGCGGCAGCCCACCGCAGGGTACGCAGGTCCGGTACCCAGTTGTCCTGCTGCTCAGGCACCGGATCCATAGGACCACGCTACCGAATGCGGACTCGCCGGTAGTGACGTTGTCGGCACATGCACTGGGACCTGCCCGCCACCTGCCGGGCACCACAGTTGTGGGTCAGTGCGGCCCATTTCGACCTCGGCGGGCTCCAGCCTTCATGATCAATCGCTGGAGGTCGGCTCCTGGACGCCACGGAGACGAGTCCACGATCGAAACAGCCTTTCGGTGTTCAACCGTACATCTGCCGCTACGCGCAGACCCGACTCCGCGATCGTGGCCACGGGCAACCGCCCGTCCCATGGTCTACTACGGCTAGGCCACGGTGCGTGTACCCTGGAAGGCGTATCTGCTTTCGCCGTTGGGAGAGGCAAGTGCTCCTCTGAGGTCTGAGACACCGTGCGCCCGAGACGTGGCGTCTACGAATGTGACCTCGGAAGTGAGCTGCCCGCAGGCCCGGCATTTCTGCCTAGCTTGACCTCCATTCCGGCGCTTGTCTTCACGAAGTCCGCAGTGTTCCACGCGTGTGGTGTCTCCACATACTGGCCCCCTTTTTACCAGTACGTACACGGGAGACCCTCTGATGAGCATTCACACCACCGCACCCGTCCTGTGCAGTGGCCTGTCGTTCACCTGGCCGGACGGCACACAGGTTGTGGACGATCTTTCCTGGGCAGCCAGGGAAGGCAGTACCGGTCTGATCGGGCGCAACGGCAGCGGGAAATCCACCCTCCTGCGAATGATCGCCGGTCGGCTCCGTCCCTCCTCGGGCACCGTCCACGTCGCCGGCAATCCCGGCTACCTGCCCCAGGACCTCACCTTCGATCCCGCGATGCGTGTGGAAGAGGTGCTGGGTGTCGCCTCCGTACGCGCCGCCCTGCACGCGATCGAAGCCGGCGATTCCAGCGAGGACCACTTCACCGCCCTGGGCGACCAGTGGGATGTGGAAGAGCGCACCCACGCTGCCCTGGCCCGCTTGGGCCTGGGTCACATCAGGCTGGACCGCACCGTCGGCGAGATCTCCGGCGGCGAAGCAGTCCTGCTGCGCCTGGCCGCCCTTCTGCTGGCCCGCCCCGTCGTCCTGCTGCTGGACGAGCCGACCAACAACCTTGACCGCCATGCTCGCCACCGTCTCTACGACGCGGTCACCGGCTACCGGGGCACCGTCATCGTCGTGACCCACGACCGCGAACTGCTGGAGCGCGTTGACCAGATCGCCGAGCTGCGCACCGGAACCGTGCGCACCTTCGGCGGCAACCTGAACGCCTATGAGAACACCATCGCCACCGAGCAGGAAGCTGCTGAGCGGGCTCACGCCACCGCCCGCGCCGACCTCGCCCGGCAGCGCCGCGATCTGGCCGCCGCGCAGACGAGGCAGGCCCGCAGCGCCCGCTACGGCAAACAGATGTACGCCGACAACCGCCTGGACAAAGCTTCCGCCCAGACCATGAAGCGCGCCGCCCAGGTCTCACGCGGCAGGCAACAGGCCGTCCACGACCAGCGCCTGACGGACGCCAAGGAACACCTGGACGCGACCGAGGACCGGCTCCGCGACGACGACACCATCCGTATCGACCTACCGGACACCACCGTTGCGCCCCACCGCACCGTCCTGACCATCGATCGCACCCGTCTGCGCACCGGCCGCAAGGTCGACGACCTGCGGGTTCACGGGCCCGAGCGCATTGCGCTCACCGGCCGCAACGGCGTCGGGAAAACCACCCTCCTGCGTACCATTGCCGGACAGCTCCCGCCCGCGGAGGGCGAGGTCTGTGCCCATGTCGCGCTACGCTATCTGCCACAGCGACTGGACCTGCTCGACGGCCAGCGGACAATCTTCGACAACGTCGCCCGTCTCAACCCGCACGCCACCGGAAACCAGATCCGCGCCCAGCTGGCCCGGTTCCTGTTCAGGGGCGGCCGCGCCGATCAGCTGGTGGATACGCTCTCGGGAGGTGAGCGCTTCCGCGCGACGCTGGCGGCGCTACTGCTGGCCGACCCCGCTCCTCAGCTGCTGCTACTGGACGAGCCAACCAATAGTCTCGACATGGACAGCGTCAGCCAGCTTGCCCAGGCGCTGGCCGGCTACCGGGGCGCGCTGGTCGTCGTCAGCCACGATGTCCCGTTTCTTCGGCAGATCGGCATCACCCGCTGGCTGGACCTCGACGATGACGCGGCCTGCGGATCAGCGGGTTAGGGGTTCGAATCCCTTCGGTGCGCAAGGTCGTGAAGGGTCTGACTTGCGGTAGTGGCGGTCAGGCCCTTCCTGCTGTGTGGATGGTGGGTCACGTGGGTGCGATGTGGGTGCCAGCCCTGACGGCGGTTCTTCTCGCCTTTGACGGTCCTGACCTGCGTCTGCGACGCCACGCGTGGGGTTGGTGGGTTGGCCAGGAGCGGTCGGGTGCGGGTGTGGCGGATCCAGGCGGTGAGGACGTTGACGGTCCAGTCCGGGCCGAGGGTCGCCGCGATCCGGGGCAGCGGAGCGCCACGGAGCCATGGATTCCCGCGAGGCCGCCTCTGCGGTCGCAGGCTGGACGTCGTTGCTCGCCATTGGCCTGCGACTCGCCGAACCGCCGTCCCAGGCTTGACTCTCCCACCAGGGGAGACTCGAACATCGGTGCGGAACGGAGGAACCGAGCATGGACAACCTGATCCCGATCGGGCGCTTCTCCCGGATGAGCCGGCTGTCAGTCAAGGCCCTACGCTTCTACAACGAGCAGGGCCTGCTCGCACCCGCTTGGGTTGACCCGTCCTCGGGCTACCGCTACTACCGCCGTGCCCAGGCCGAGCGGGCCGAGGTGATCCGGGTACTACGCACGATCGACATGCCGATCGCGGACATCCGTGACCTACTCGCCGACGACGACCCGGAACTGACCGGCAAGCGCCTCGTCGCGCACCGGGAGCGGTTGCGGGCCCGGCTCGCCGAGCAGGAGCGGATGCTGCGGTTCCTCCAGGCACTCATCGATCGAGGAGGACGTGTTATGCCCTACGACGTCATCGTGAAGGAAGCCGCCACCATTCCGGTGGCCAGTCTCACCCTGCACACCAGCCTCAATGCGATCGGCGCCGACATGGGCCGCGGCTTCGGCACGGTCGTCGACGCCATCGGCAACGCCGGCGCCGAGTCCAACGGGAAGCCGTTCGTCATCTACCACGACGTCATCGACGAACAGACCAACGGCGACATCGAGATCTGCATCCCGGTCCCGGCCGGCACCGTCCTACCCGGCGACCCGGTCCGCTACCGCGAGCTCCCCGGCGGTCCGGTCGCCACCACCGTCCACCGCGGGCCGTACCAGGAGATCAGCCCCGCCTACCACGTCGTCACCGGCTGGATCGAGCAGGAGGATGTGCGTCTGGCGGGCCCACCGCGCGAAATCTACCTCAACGACCCTCAAACGGTCAGTCCCGCTGAGCTGCTCACCGAAGTACAGTTCCCCATCGACAAGACGCCGCGCTGATCGCCGCCCGCGGCGCTTCAGGATCCTGCGTGACTACCGCCGCGCCGCCCACACATTGACCGATACCGCATCCGGCATCGCCCAAGAGGGTTGATCGACTTCCGTACCGTCGTCGACATGGAGATTCTCTTCGGGCTGTTCGCCGCCGCGGGCGCGGTCGTCCTCACCTTCTGGTTCCTCGGGCGTCGGCGTACGCCGACGGGTCGGCGCGGCTCGTCGGCGTACGCGTCGTCGGCACCCGACGCCACGGCAGGCGGCGACGATGGTGCCTCCTGCGACAGCGGTTCGAGTGGGGGCGGATGGCTCTCCGGCGGGGACAGCGGTGCAGGTTCCTCCGGCGGAGACAGCGGCAGCAGCTGCTGACGGCGGACGGTGTGGCGCAGCCCATCGCCGGCAACGGCCAGATCAACGGTTCAGAGGTCCGATCGGTCACCCTCAGCCGCGCCGGTAGCGTCATCGAGCAGGTCCCGGCGGATGCGGGCAATGTGCCGCCACGTCTGCCCCACCGAACTGTGCCACACCGACGCCGCCGCACTGGTGGTGTTCGCCGAGCGCGTGCCCACCAACTTGACGTCCTACACCGCCCGCGCGCCTGGTTCGACCGCTGGCTTTGCCTGCAACGCTGACGTGCTGCCCGGCCAGTACTAATCCGGGTCGGGGCAGGTTGAGCTGTACGGACTCGGGCGGCGTTTCGGACATCAGGCGCTCAGGACGTGCAGGACGGCCAGCGCGGCGGCGGCGAACGCGAACACCACGGGGACCAGGACCGCCGGGACCGGGTCCTTCGCGCGGGCATGGTGGCCCGCTGCCCCGATCAGCAGCAGGGCCAAACCGACCGCGGCAGCGACGGCGATCGGCCACCAGAGCAGGCCCAGCAGCAGGCCGGCGACCGCGAGGAGTTCGAGGCCGCCGATCATCCGGGTGCGGGCGGGGGAGACCCCCAGGTGGGCCATCCGCTCCCGCATCTGGGCCTGGCCAGCGAGCTTCGGGACGGCCGCAGCCAGGATCACCGCGGCGAGAAGCAGGGTTAGGACGACGACGGGGATACCCACAACCTGTCCTTCGGGGTGGTGGCGGACGATTCGTCGACCGTAACAGGGCCGGCGGAGGGGTTAGGGTGCCGCCGAGGGCACGACGACAGGCATCCTAGATTGATGTATGACCAGTCAAAGCCCGGCCTGATCCCGCTGATTGCGAGCGGCACATGACTGTTCGACAGGACTTCCGGGGCGGGGTGAACGTGGTACGCCGCTGCGGTGACGTCGTCCACCGGCCGGCGTCACCGGCGGCACCGGCCATCCACCGACTCCTGCGACATCTGCGTGACCAGGGTTTCCGCGGCGCGCCAGTGCCACGTGGCTTCGACAGTGACAACAACGAGGTGCTCACCTTCGTCGACGGCGAGGTACCCGAAACACTCTCGCCGCATCTGCGTACGCGCGCGTATCTCACCACCGCCGCCGAACTGCTCCGGGCCCTGCACGACGCGAGCGCCACATTCCATCCGCGCCCCGACGACTCCTGGCTGCTCCCAGCCCGGCAGCCGGCCGAGGTCATGTGCCACGGCGACGCTGCCCCGTACAACTGCGTGGTCAGAAACGGCGCTGCCGTTGGCGTCATTGACTTCGACGCGGCTCACCCCGGACCGCGGGTCTGGGACATCGCCTACGCCGTCTACCGGTTCGCGCCGCTTCAGGCACCGAGCAACCCGGAGAGTTTCGGCAACCCGACGGAGCAGGGACGTCGAGTCGCCGGCTTCTGCCGCGCATACGGGCCGCAGGTCGGCGCCGAGGTCATCGACGTCGTTCCGGACCGGCTGCTGGCGCTCATCGACTTCATGCGCGAGCAGGCCAGCGGGGGTAACGAGGCGTTCCAGCAGCACATCGCGGACGGGCACACCGATCTCTACGAGGCGGACGTCAGCTATGTGCGCGCCCACCGCGACACCCTGCGTGCCGCGTTCGACGTGGACTGAGGCGGGTGCCGGCGCTCGTTGGTGGTCTCGAGTGTTGACTGCGGCCCGCAGCGCGAGGTCGGTGTGGTGTACCCATGACCAGCAGAGCGGTGGGGTCGGCAGGGTGGCCGAAACGCTCGGTCCACTAATGGGCTGGTGGCAGCGCTAAACGGCCCGACCGTCGACTGTCCGCCCGACCCGGTCGTTTCGAGGGCGGGGGTGAAGGCCGTTGAGGGCGGCGGTGACGACACTGTCGGCGTACTCGATGGTGAGGGGGCCGCTACGTTGTAGCCAGCGGTTGAGCACCGGCCCCCAGATGATGTCCACCGCCACGTCAAGATCGAGATCCACGGCGAGTTGGCCGGCCTGCTGGGCGCTGTGCAGCCGGTGTCGTTTGGCGTGCCGCATCGGCTTGTCCAGGCGTTCGGCGTAGGCGGCGGCCAGTTCGGGATCGTGCGTGATCTCGGTGGCCAGCGCGCGCAGTGGCTGGTCGTAGCGCGGGTCGTTGAGCTCCGCGACAGTGGCGCGCAGGACCGCGGTCAGGTCTGCGTGCAGGTCGCCGGTGTCAGGAAGGAGTACCGCCTCACCCGCACCGCCCTCATTGAGCATGAGGAATGCGTCGAAAATGACGACGCCTTTGGAGGGCCACCAGCGATAGATGGTCTGCTTTCCCACTCCGGCGCGCACGGCGATGCCCTCGATGGTCAGTTTGGCGTAACCGACCTCCTGAAGCAGGTCGAACGCGGCCGTGAGAATGGCCCGCCGGGAGCTCTCCCGCCGACGGCTGGGGTTGGGTGCCATCCCATCATCATAGCTAGCGAGACGAATCGCATCGTCTTGTGAGAGGTGGCCGGGGGGCGTAGGGTCACCAACCGAGACGTTACGTCTCGTCTTGCAAGTCACCCGTTGAAGGTAGGAGAACCCCATGCGCGACCCGTCCGACACCGCTGCCCGCACCTGGTTCATCACCGGCGCCAGTCGCGGCCTGGGCCGCGCCTTCACCACGGCCGCACTCGAACGAGGGGACCGGGTCGTCGCCGCCGCCCGGACCATCGCCGCCGAAGACTTCGATGAGCGCCACAGTGAACGGCTGCTTGCGCTGCCGCTTGACCTGACCGACCGGACCGCGGTCTTCGCCGCCGTAGCCACCGCGATCGAACACTTTGGGCGCCTCGACATCGTCGTCAACAACGCCGGCACCCTGTCCCTGGGCATGATCGAGGAATTCACCGAGGAGCAGGCGCGGGCCCAATTCGACGTGAACCTCTTCGGCGCGCTCTGGGTCTCCCAGGCCGTCCTGCCGCAGCTACGCACCCAACGGGCCGGCCACATCGTACAGATCTCCAGCATCGCCGCCCTCGGCGGCTTCCCCAGCACCGGTCTGTACAGCGCCAGTAAATTCGCGCTCGAAGGCATGAGCGAAGCACTTGCGCTGGAGGCAGATGCCTTCAACATCAAAGTCAGCATCGTGCAGCCCGGCGGCTACTGGACCAATCTCTACCAGGACATGACCACCACCACATCGGTGGCTGCCTACGATCCGCTCCGTGCCCAGGTGCAGGCGCAGTGGGCGCAAGGGTCGGTCGACAGTGAGCCCCGCCTCGCCGCCGAAGCCCTGCTCACGCTCGTCGACAGCGACGAGCCACCGCTGCGGCTGTTGCTCGGCGGCACGGTCTATGATCTGGCCTTCGACCTCTCCCACCGCCGGATGGACACCTGGGCCAGTTGGGAACAGGTCAGCCGCGCCGCCGAGCACGCCGTCCCAGGACCCGAAAGCGTTCGATAGCAACCTTCCGCACCTGCCCCGGCGAGAGCTAGCTGTCGTCCCGGACGTGCAGGACGATCGCCGACACGTCAGGGCCACCCTGCGTGAGCGCGGAAGCAGTCAACCAGTCCACCGCCTGCTGCGCAGTTGCTGCGGCCGCCAAGGTCGTGTGCAGGCGCTCAGGCGACACATAGGAGCTCAGACCATCCGAACAGAGCAAGATTCGGTCGCCGGAAGTCAGCGCCAACACGGTGATATCGGGTGATCGGCCATCAGGGTGGCCATCCAGGAAACGTGTCAGCTTGTCCGAAAGGTGGGGCACCTCGGCGGCGCCGGCGACCAGGTTCCGGTACAGGTGATCCTCAGTAATCTGGATGGTGCGATCCCGCTGCGGTCCCGTTGCCGGCAGGAGGTAGGCCCGAGAGTCACCGACATTGGCCAGGGCGGCCGCCCTACCGGCACAGAGTAGTGCGACCAGGGTGGTCCCCATGCCCGCAAGGCTCGGTTCGGCGGCAACCCGGTGCCGCACCGCACTGTTCGCCGCATGCACCGCCTCTCCCAGCACCACCGGCAGCGCACCTGGATCCACTTCCTGGTCGTACCGCCGCGCTGCCTCAATCACGGTGGCGCTGGCGACATCGCCGGCACCATGGTTGCCGAGACCATCAGCGACCGCGAACAGACACCGCCCCACGTGAATGGCGTCCTCGTTGCGTCGTCGACCGAGCCCCACGTGACAGCTCCCCGCAACATCAATGCGCAGACTCACTGTTCCGGGTCATCCTCCGCACACACGTTGATCACCTCAGGCCACGGTTCCCGCGCCGACACATCACGATGCAGAAGGTGGATGGTCTCGACCCGGTCACTGGCGACAACGCACTCGGTCACCTCGACCGGCTCACCGTCGCCGCCAGAAACACCCACCCGAATGATCTCCAGCACCGGAAGGCTCGCCGGGATCTCCAACAGGGCGGCCTCCCGCGTACTGGGCATCCGCGCGCGGTGGATCTCCATCCAGGTGATCGGCCAGTGACCTCCGGCCTCCAGTCGGTGTTGCCAAGCACCCGGCCCGGCGGCAGGGGAGTCCAACCCGGGCACGGCGGCTGCCCGCGGATGGATCCAGGAAGTGCTGGCCTGGAAGGGCGGCTCCGCCTCGGGCCCGGTGACCCGGAGCCGGCGCATCACCCGGGTACCGGGCTCAACCTTGAGCAGTTCGGCGATGCGCGGGTCGGTGAGGGGCGCAACAGCCACCACCGGCACGATGTGTTCCCGCCACACCTCCGGACGGGTAGCCGGCGGGAAGGAGTAGCCGGTGGCAGCGGCGTTCCGCTTCACCAGATCCCCTCGGGGCCGGCGTGAGCGGGCCGTTCCGTATCGCACGATGACCCCCGCTCCGGGACCCCCATACCTAGCCGTCCCCTACCTCTTCTACACCCAGCAGCCGGCCGAGGTGACCGAACGCGGATTATCCGATGGCCTGACGGAAGCGGTCAGCCAGGCTGGAGAGACGGTCGACCGGTTCGTTGGCGAACACGATCCGCAGGTAGCGCCCGCCGCTGGGCCCCCAGCCATCCATCGCCGTGGCCGCTACCTTTGCCCGGTCGAACAACCGCCCCGCCAGCGCGGCAGGCGTCAACCCCAGGGGCCAGGTATCCACGAGCAGCGACCAGCCACCGTGTGGTCGAACGATCGGATAGCCCGAAAGCTGCTGCAGGACCGTGTCGCAGCGCCGCTGCCAACGGTGGGTGGCGGCGGTGACATCGGCCTCGGCGTCGGGTGCGTCGAGCGCGGCGGCCACCGCCCCCTGCGCCAGCCCAACCTGACAGACCACATTGGTCAGGCCAACGAGCTTGATGTCGGCGAGAATCGCGGCCGGGGCCACGACCCATCCGACCCGCCAGCCGATCAGCCGCAGTTCCTTGGACGCCGAACCGACGGTGATGGTGCGCCCGGCGAGGCCATCATGAGCTGCTGGATGGCTGGGACGAAGGCCGTCGAAGCGGATCCGCTCCATGGCTGCGTCATAGACCAGCCAAGCATTGTGCCGCGCACAGACAGCAGACAACGCGGCCCAGTGCTCCGCGTTCAGGACCAGCCCGGAGGGCATGGCCGGGCCCATCATCAGCACCGCGGCGGTGTTGGGTCCCACCGCGCTGGCGAGGTGCTCCGGATCCACCACCCAGCCCTTCGGCGTGGGCTTGGCGGGCACGAAGCACGGCACCCCACCGGCGAGCCGAACCCGATTGACCAGGCCAGCGTAGATGGGGTCAACCAGCACCACCTCCTGACCCGGCTCCACGGTAGCCAGCAGGGTGTTCAGGATGCCGTTCAGTCCACCGGCCACGCTGACACACTCGGTGTCGGGGTCGTACCGTCGGCCAGCGACGCGCGACACGTGAGCCGCGGCGGCCGCGCGCAGGGAACGCTGTCCCTGGAAGGGCAGGTAGCTGTTGGCCGCGTCGTCGTCGATCGCAGCCCGCGTCGCGGCGACCGCCACGGCCGGTGGTTTAAGATCGGTGTCCAGATTCTCCAGCCGAAGAAAGTCCGGGTCGGCTACCGCGTCTGCGGCGTCGCCGACCAGGTCAACGCCGATGCCCGGAATATCGCGTAGGCGGCTGACGGTCATGTGACACTCCCCAACGTCCCACTCTGTTCGCTTCCCTGGAACGAACGTAACACTAAACTGGTACGCATGGATCTGGCGCGTACGGTTGGCTCGAATGTGCACCGGCTGCGAAATACTGCTGGCATGTCCCTGGCCGACCTGGCCGCAGCCGGCGGCCTCAGTAAGACCACCCTGCACAGCATCGAGCAGGGGCACGGCAACCCCACCCTCAGCACTATGTGGGCCCTGGCCACAGCACTGAGGGTGTCGCTCGGCGAACTACTGGAGACGCCCACCTCCAGCACCGACGTCGTACGCGCCGACGACCAACAGCCACGCATCAGTGGAGACGCGGTCAGCGCCCGCCTACTTCACCGCATCCCACTGCGCGGCACCGTGGAGGTCTACGACATCGACGTAGCCCAGATCACCCAACACTCGCCCGCCCACCTGCCCGGCGTGCAGGAGTGCATCATCCTCACCCACGGAAGCGTCACCACCGGCCCTGTCGACGCCACCGCCACCCTGGCCGAACGCGACTCCATCCGGTTCGACGCCAACCGCCCTCATCAGTACCAGGGCCATGGGCAGCGCAACCGTGCGGTCCTGCTTATGTTGCACCCCGATACCTGAGGGTCGTCGATCGCACGAAATGGCCGCGAGTGAACGTCCAGGACGTGCCAACACCCAACGATATCTCTCAATCATTTCACTACTTCGTAAGATCTGTATTAATCAATACGAGTAGTGTCGGCGAGGGGATCGACAAGGGAGGCTGCAATGCGCCGGTACGCGACTGAACTCATCGGAACATACTTCCTGCTACTGACAATCGGCCTGGCAGTCACCACGATGAACGCCCTGGCGCCATTGGCAATAGGTGGCATTCTCATGGTCATGATCTACGCCGGAGGACATATCTCCGGAGCCCACTTCAACCCCGCCGTAACACTGGCCGTTCTTATCCGTGGCCGCATCAAACGAGCCGACGCCGGAGGGTACATCCTGGCCCAACTCCTCGGCGGCCTGGCCGGCGCGGTGACCAGCCAACTCATCCTCACCAACGCAAAGCCGACAGCGCTGTCACCGGCAGGGCGCGAGATCTGGATGGTATTGGCGGTAGAAGCCCTATTCACCTTCGCCCTCGCCTACGTGGTGCTCAACGTCGCCACCAGCCGCAGCCACCCAGACAACTCCTTCTACGGCCTGGCAATCGGGGGAACCGTCATGGTGGGAGTGGTCACGGTCGGCGGAATCTCCGGCGCGGCATTCAACCCGGCAGTCGCATTCGGTGGCGCCGCCATCGGTCTCTTCGCCTGGTCAGCGATCTGGATCCACCTACTCGCCCAAGCCGTCGGCGCGACGCTCGCGGCGACGGTATTCCTTACCCTCAGCCAGAAAGACCGCAAGCCCGCCTGACACCGGCGGCGGCTGGCCCCTTCAGCACCACGGGCCAGCCGCCGCCTCACGTCGACAACAACTCCGCCAGCACCCGATGGGTGCGATTCGAACGCACCGCCGCCCGCTGTTGACCCGCCGTCACCTCAATGTATGCCTGCGAAGACGCCAGCGACACATGCCCCAGTAGCCGCATGATCTCCGCCGCGCTCGCACCATCCTCCGCCAGCCGCGTCGCGAACGTGTGCCGCAACGCGTGCAGCCGCGCCCCCTGCGGCACCCGGTCACCGATTCCCGCCCGCCGAAAGCAGGAGTCCACCAAATACTGCAACCCACCCCGGCGCAGCGGCCCACCCCGCCGATCCAACAGCAACGGCGCATCCGGACCCACACTGCGGGCCCCAAATCGGCGACGACAACTATCCAGATAGTCCGCCAACACCTGGTCCAACTCCGGCTCCACCGGCACCACCCGTGGCCGCCCACCCTTACCGGCCACATCAAGCCGCCGCTCGCCGACCCGCCCGGCCAGGGATGCCACCCGAAGCGCCAGCATCTCGGCCATCCGCAACCCGCCGCACAACGCTAGCGCCAACACCGCCAGGTCCCGCTGCGGCCAGGGGTCTCGCTGCCGGCCCTTGACCCGGGCCACGGCCGTCAACAACTGCTCAGGAGTGTCCGCTCCACGCAGTGGCCTGGGTCGGGGTAGAGGTGCTCGAGGGCGTCCCACCGCTGGCATCGGATTGCCGGCGACGACTCCGTCCGCCACCAGGAACACGAAGAAACTGTTCCAGGTGGACCAGGCGCGATGCACCGACGAGGCGGAGCGGGTGGCGGCAAAGTGGGCGAACGCCGACCGCAGCGTGCGGGAATGGAGCGCCGTCAACGGCAGGACGTCCAGGGGGAGGGGAGGGGTGAGCGCGTCGGCGGCGATGCTCGCCACGGTGCGCAGGTCCCGCCGGTACGCCGCCACAGTGTGCGGAGAGGGTTTGCGGGTGGCGCGATCGGTCAGGAACTCCTCGATCAGCCGCTCTACCGGTTCACCCAACCTATCCTGCATAAGGAACATTATGCATGAATCTCGTGTTTTGGACAGAGTCTACCGAGGACACACCCGATGGGGGTGCGGTAGCCCTGTCCGGGTCGGATCACCCGGTAACGCGAGAGGCCGGGCGGCGCGATGGAAGAGTGACGGGCCGTACGCGACTGCGGGAGTGTTCGCGCGGGTGTAGCCGCTCGGTGGCTGCCCGGACGATGACGGTGGGCCCATCTCACGATCGCGAGGCCGCCCAGTGTGGTGCAGCACCAACGGGGTAGGGCCCCTGTCGCCGGGGGCTCAGTCTGGCGAGGGCCGACCGTTGGAGGGGGCCGTCAAAGCATCCTACTTGACATAATATACATTATCGAATGTTGACTCGGTGCTCAGGTTGGTGATGCGTCGGCCGACGAACTGACCGTCCGAGCCTCCGGCGCGCTCAGGGGCTGACGTAGGCGGCGAGATGCTCGCCGGTGCGGGTACTCCGGCTGGCGATCAGGTCGGCCGGAGTACCGTCGAAGACGATCTGGCCGCCGTCGTGGCCGGTTCCGGGTCCGAGGTCGATAGTCCAGTCGGCGTGTGCCATCACCGCCTGGTAACGCTCGATGACGATGACCAACCGGCGTCAACCAACCGGTCGAGCAGCCCGAGGAGTTGTTCGACGTCGGTGGGTGCGGAGCCGAGGTGGCTGATCATTGTGGTGCGTTGGGCCTCTCCCCCGGACAGGGCTCCGGTGGGTCGGTTGAGGGGAGGTAGCCGAGGCCGACCTCGGTGAAGGAGTCGCACTCGGGGCAGGTGGTGAAGGTGAGGATGCGTTGATGTGTGGCCCGGGTGCCTGGTGTGCCGGGCTGGTGGCCGTGCTCATCGGGTCTCCTGTGTCGGTTGCGTCGGCTGGGTGGGGGTGGCGCCGGTTGCTGCGGGTCGGGTTGGTGGTGGGTCAGAGGCCGCCGCTGACGCGGAGGATGGAGCCGGTGGTGTAGCTGGCGTCGGGTCCGAGGAGCCAGGCGATGGCGGCGGCGACTTCGTCGGGTTCGCCGGCGCGTCCGAGAGGGATGCGGGCGGCGGCCTGGTCGGGTCGATCGGGCTGGCCGGAGCGGATGTGGATGTCGGTGCGGATGATGCCGGGGGCGACGGCGTTGACGCGGATGCCGCGGGGGGCGAGTTCTTTGGCCAGGCCGAGGGTGAGGGCGTCGGTGCCGGCTTTGACGGCGGCGTAGTGGACGTATTCGCCGGGTGCGCCGAGAGTGGCGGCGGTGGAGGAGATGTTGACGATGGCGCCCCCGCCGGGCATCCGCCGGGCGGCCTGTTGGGCGGCGAGAATGTAGCCGATGAGGTTGACATCGACGACGTGGCGTAGGTCGGTGGGGTCGAGGTCGACGAAGGGGCCGATGGGGCTGGTGACGCCGGCGTTGTTGACCAGGCCGGTGAGGTCGCCGAGGTCGGCGGCGGCGGCGAACAGGGTGGCGAGTTGGTCGGGGTCGCGGGTGTCGGCGGGTACGGCGATGGCGGTGGTTCCGGTGGCGCGTAGTTCGGTGAGGACGGTGGTGGCGGCGGTGTGGTCGCGTTGGTAGGAGAAGGCGATATGGTGGCCGGCTCGGGCGAGGCGGCGGGCGGTGGCGGCGCCGATTCCGCGGCTGCCACCGGTGATGACGGTGACCGGATTCAACGGGTCTCTCCCCTGGTCTGGCGGGTGTGTGGCGAGGCTACCCCCGCGGTGTGATGGGGTGGCGCATCTTGGGTGGCCGGCGGCTGATATCAAGTACGGCAGTCGGACAGGTGTACGGAAGAGGGCGTGTGATGTCGGGGCAGGGTTTGTCCACCGAGGAGGTGGACGGTATCCGGGAGGCGGTTGCCGCGGGCCGGAAGCCGAAGGTGGTTTTTACCGCTTCGGCGGGGCAGATCGCGGGGCAGGTCGGTCAGGTTGTGGCGTTGACCGACCCGGCGGTCTCCGACGAGTTCGTGGTGGTGCGTTTCGGGCGGGACGAGTTGCCCTTCTCCCCCGTTGATGTGGCGGTGGCGCCACGGGGGGCGGGGCGGAAGGTGCCGTCGGCGGAGCGGCCGGCTGGGGAGCCGGTGGCGGCGGAGCCCGTGGTGGTGGCACCGGAGCCGGAGTTCGTGTTGGACACGCCGCCGCCGGCGGTGGCACGGGTGGCCGGGGAGGATGCGTCGGCGCGGCTGGTGGAATCGGCGAAGCCGGCGCGGCGGGCGGTGAAGCCGGCGAAGACAGCGAAGGCGAAGGGGCCGGCGGGGCTGACGGTGACGTTGGCGTATGCCGAGGGTGAGTGGACGGTGGCGGCGCAGCAGGGGGCGAAGGTGCTCGCCAAGCCGTATGTGGTGAAGCCGGCGGAGGCGCTGCGGATGGTCGGATTGGTGGATGTGTCGGGGGTGCAGGAGGCGGTGGAGCAGATTCTCGCCGCGGAGCGGGCCGAGGCGGAGCAGCAGGCGGAGAAGCTGCGTTCGGAGTTGGCGGAGGTGGAGGCGCGGCTGGCGGAGCTGCGGGAGGCGGGCTGAGCGCCACGACGGCGGTCGCCCGTCGCCCGGGGTTTTCCGGGGACGGGCGACCGTCGTCTTCGGGGTGTGGTGGGGGTCAGTGTCGCGGGATGTGGGCCACGCCGATGCGTTTGCGGAAGACCCAGTAGGTCCAGCCCTGGTAGGCCAGCACGATCGGGGTGAAGATGACCGCCACCCAGGTCATGATTTTCAGGGTGTAGGGGGTGGAGGCGGCGTTGGTGGCGGTGAGGGTGCCGGCGGCGTCCAGGGTGGATGGCAGCACGTTTGGGAATAGGGCGGTGAACAGGGTTGCCACGGCCAGGCCGATCGCGGCGGCGGTGCCGATGAAGGCCCACCCCTCGCGGCGGGCGTAGGCGGCGGCGAGGCCGCCGAGCAGGGCCACGGCGGCGGCGACAGCGAGGGCGATGGCGGCCGTGTTGGCGCGGATGGTCAGGCTCCAGGTGAGGAACGCGACGGCGAGTACGGCGGTGGCGACGCCGACGCGGACTGCGAGGGCGGCGGCACGGTCACGGATGTCGCCGACGGTTTTGAGGGCGATGAACACGGCGCCGTGGGTGAGGAACAGGGCGGCGGTGGTGGCGCCACCGAGGAGCGCGTAGGGGTTGAGGAGGTTGAAGAACCCGCCGGCGTATTCGTGGTCGGCGGTGAGAGGTACGCCACGCAGGATGTTGGCGAATGCGACTCCCCACAGGATGGCGGGGAGCAGGGATCCGAAGAAGACGGCGTGGTCCCAGCGGCGTTTCCAGGATGCTTCGGGGCGCTTGTTGCGGTATTCGAAGGCGACGCCGCGGGCGATCAGGGCGAGCAGGATGAGTAGTAGCGGTAAGTAGAAGCCGGAGAAGAGGGTGGCGTACCACTCGGGGAAGGCGGCGAACATGGCGCCGCCGGCGGTGATGAGCCAGACCTCGTTGCCGTCCCAGACCGGGCCGATGGTGTTGATCAGGACGCGGCGTTCGCGGTCGTCGCGGCCGAGGACCGGCAGGAGCATGCCGACGCCGAAGTCGAAGCCCTCGAGGATGAAGTAGCCGGTGAACAGCACGGCGACGAGGAGGAACCAGATGGTGGTGAGGTCCATGTGGGGGCTCCGCAGATCAGTAGGCGAAGGCGAGCGGGCGCTCGGCGTCGTCGGTGTCGTCGGTGTCGGGGTCCGGGGTCAGGTCGGGTACGCCGGCCTTGGCGTAGCGGATGAGGAGTTTGCATTCGATGACGGCGAGGGCGGCGTAGATGAGGGTGAAGGCGGTGAACGAGGTGAGGACTTCGGTCATCGACACGCTGCGGGAGACGCCGTCGCGGGTGAGCATTTCGCCGAAGACGATCCAGGGCTGGCGGCCCATTTCGGTGAAGATCCAGCCGAAGGAGTTTGCGGCGAGGGGTAGTAGGGGCATGACCAGGCCGGCGCGGAGTAGCCAGCGGCTGGTGGGGGTGCGGCCCTTGCGTTGGCTCCAGAGCACCAGCAGGGCGATTGCGGCGGCGGCCAGCCCGAAGCCGATCATGAGGCGGAAGCTCCAGTAGGTGATCGGGATGATCGGGCTGTAGTTGCCGGCGCCGTACTGGGCGGTGTACTGGGCTTGGAGGTCGTTGATGCCGCTCACGGTGCCGTTGGGGTCACCGGTGCTCAGGTAGGACAGCAGGTAGGGGATTTTCAGGGCGAAGAGTTCGCGGCTGCCGTCGAGGCTGCCGACGGTGAGTACGGAGAAGGAGGCGGGGCTCTCGGTGTTGTAGAGGCCTTCGGCGGCGGCCATCTTCATGGGCTGCACCTGGGTCATGATCTTGCCTTGGATGTCGCCGGTGATCATGACGGCGGTGGCGGAGATCAGGGTGACCCAGGATCCGAACTTGGCGGCGAATCGGTAGGCCGGGGTGTCCGTGGAGTCTGGCCTGCGGATCAGGTGCCACAGGGCGACGGCGACGAGGAGGGAGCCGGCGACGAGGAAGGCGCCGGCGATGGTGTGCGGGAAGGTGATCAGGGCGACCTTGTTGGTCAGGACGGCGACGAAGTCGGTCAGTTCGGCGCGGCCGGTGTCGGGGTTGATCCGGTAGCCGACGGGGTTTTGCATGAACGAGTTCGCGGCGAGGATGAAGTAGGCCGACAGGTTGGTGCCGATGGCGGCGGCCCAGATGGTGGCCAGGTGTAGGCGTTTGGGTAGCCGGTCCCAGCCGAAGATCCAGAGGCCGATGAAGGTGGATTCGAGGAAGAAGGCGACCAGGGCTTCGATGGCTAGGGGGGCGCCGAAGATGTCGCCGACGAAGCGGGAGTAGTCGCTCCAGTTCATGCCGAACTGGAATTCCTGCACGATGCCGGTGACCACGCCCATCGCGAAGTTGATCAGGAAGAGTTTGCCGTAGAACTTGGTGAGCTTGAGGTATTTCTCGTCGCCCGTGCGGTGCCAGAGTGTTTGCAGGATGGCGACCAGGATGGACAGGCCGATGGTTAGTGGCACGAACAGGAAGTGGTAGACGGTGGTGACACCGAACTGCCAACGGGCGACGTCTAACGCGTCCACCTGTGACCCCCAGATCTACAGACTTACTACAAAGCGTAGTAGATACTACAGTCGGTCGTAGAAAGATTCTCAGGGGCGGGGGGCCCGAGGTCCCGGGACCAATGGCCTCGATCATGGGGGGTCTACGTCCCCCGCCGGGCGCGCAGTCGTGCGATCATGAAGCGCTGATGGAGACTGGGCACCCCGAATCGCGAGCGCCGCTGATCTGGCGTACCGCACAACCGCTTGCCCGCGTCGTGGTCGGCGCCCTGGCCCGGCTGGAGGTAGCCAACGAGATTCCGCGGCGCCTACGCCCCGGCCCCCTGCTGCTGGCCGCCAACCACATCAGCCCGTTTGACCCGATCGTGCTCGCCGCCGCCTGTCACTCGGTGGGGATCGCGCCGCGGATCATGGCCACCGGCGGGCTGTTCCGTGCCCCGTTGGTCGGCGCCGCCATGCGGCACGCCGGGCACATCCGGGTCGACCGAGGTGCCAGCACCGCGACCGAGGCAATGACGGTGGCCGCCGATGCCCTGGCCGGCGGCGCGGTCATCCTGGTCTACCCGGAAGGCCGCATCGGTCTGGATCCGGGGCTGTGGCCCGAGCGGGGCAAGACCGGGGTCGCCCGGCTCGCCCTCGGGTGCGGTGTGCCCGTGATCCCGGTCGCCCAGTGGGGTGCCCACGAGGTGCTCCCCTACCGGGCCCCGAAAGGCCTGGTACGCGCGCTCGCCCGCACCGTCACCCACCGACGGGTGGTCCGGGTACGTTTCGGCGCCCCGGTCGACCTCACCGACCTGCCGTCCGATGCGCCCGGCGCGGCCCGCTGGGCCACCGACCGGATCATCGATGCGATCACTGACACGCTGGCCCCGCTGCGACCCGACGAACCCGACCGACCCCGCTACGTTGATCCCGGGCGGCCGGTCGACACCAGCCGCTCCCACCGTCGGAGCTGACACCCGCCACTTTCGTGCTCACACCCACTACCTGACGATCGCATCGGCCGGCATACTTCTCGGCGTGCTGATCGGCTCGTGCCCCTACCTCGACACGCCAGCGCCGCTGGCATTCGCCCACCGTGGTGGCGCTGCCGAGGGCGACGAGAACACGGCAGCGGCATTTGCCCGGGCCGTCGGCCTGGGCTACCGGTACGTCGAGACCGATGTGCACGCCACCGTCGACGGCGTCGCGGTGGTCTTCCACGATCCCACGCTGCGTCGGGTGACCGGCTCCCCCGGCCGAATCGCCGAGCTGCGGTGGGCCGACCTGGCGACGGTGCGCGTCGGTGGGGCGTCCGTCGTGCCCCGCCTGGATGAGGTGCTGCACGCCTGGCCGCAGGTTCGGTTCAACGTAGACGTCAAGGCCGGCTCCGGCGTCGAGCCGGCGGTGGCCGCCATCGAGCGAGCCGGCGCCGGCGATCGGGTGCTGTTGGCCTCCTTCAACGACGCGCGGCTGGCCCGGATGCGGGCGCTGACCCGGGGCCGGATCGCCACCAGTCTCGGCGTGCGAGGTGTGGCGCGGCTGCGGCTGGCGTCGCTGGCCGGCCGGCGGGTGCGGCTACCGGAGTCGGTGGTCGCCGCGCAGGTGCCGGTGCGGTACGGGCGGCTGCGGGTCACCGACCGCCGGTTTCTGGCCTACTGTCACCGTCTCGGGCTGCAGGTGCACGTCTGGACCATTGACGAACCCGCCGAGATGCACGAGCTATTGGACCTCGGGGTGGATGGCATCATGACCGATCACGTGGGCGTGCTGCGCGACGTCTACCGCAGCCGCGGCCACTGGGCCGCCTGATTCAAGGGTAGATCCGGAGTTGTCCGCCACCGCCGCCCCCGCCGTTGACGACACTCCCCCCACCCCGCGCAGCAGCCGCCGGGAACGCACCGGCTGGTACTTCTACGACTGGGCGAACTCGGCGTTCCAGACCACCGTCATCACCGTGTTCCTCGGTCCGTTCCTGACCACCGTGGCGGGGCAGGCCGCCGGCTGTGAGCTCGGCGCGGACCGCTGCGTCGGGTACGTGTACCCGCTGGGGATCAAGGTCGCCGCCGGGTCGTACTACCCGTATCTGATCTCACTGTCGGTGCTGCTCACCGTCTTCGTGTTGCCGGTTGTCGGCGCGATCGCCGACCGGACGCGGCACAAGAAACGGCTCCTCGCCGCCGCGGCCTACGTCGGTGCTGGTGTGACTGTCGCGATGGCCTTCGTCACCGGGGGGCGGTATCTGCTCGGCGGGGCGCTGTTCCTGGTCGCCAACATCGCCTTCGGCGCCGCGATCGTGGTCTACAACTCCTTCCTGCCGCAGCTGGGTGGGCCGGACGACCGGGACGGCATCTCGAGCCGGGGGTGGGCGCTGGGGTACCTCGGCGGGGGTCTGCTGCTGGCGCTCAACCTGGCTGTGGTCACCGCGTTCACCGAGGAGGGCAACCCGCAGCGCACCCTGGACCTGGCCCGCTGGTCGATCGTCTCGGCGGGCGTGTGGTGGGCCGCGTTCACTCTGGTGCCGCTGCGCTGGCTCCGTGAGCATCCCACCGCCGCGGCGGTGACCAGCGACGGCAACGTGCTCACCGATGGTTTCCGGCAGCTCGGGCGCACCCTGCGGCAGCTGCGGGCGTATCCGTTGACGCTGTTCTTCCTGCTGGCGTTCCTGGTCTACAACGACGGCATCGCGACGGTCATCACCCTGTCCTCCCAGTACGGCACCGAAGAGCTCCGGCTGACGCAGAGCACCCTGATCGTCACCATTCTGTTGGTGCAGTTCCTTGCCTTCGGTGGCGCGCTGCTGCTCGGCGCGCTCGCCCGGCGGATCGGCGCGTGGAAGACCGTCCTGTTGAGTCTGGTGCTGTGGATCGCGGTGGTGATCGCCGCGTTCCGGCTGCCCGCCGAGGCGCCGCTGCCGTTCATGGCGCTCGGCGCGGCCATCGGGCTGGTGCTCGGCGGTAGCCAGGCGTTGAGCCGGTCGTTGTTCAGTCAGCTCATCCCCGCCGGTAAGGAGGGCGAGTACTACGGCTTCTACGAGATCAGTGACCGGGGTACCAGCTGGCTTGGCCCGCTCGCCTTCGGGCTGGTGTTCCAGCTGACCAACTCCTACCGGGTGGGCCTGGTCTCGCTGCTGATCTTCTTCGTGGTCGGGTTCGTGCTGCTGCTGGCGGTGCCGATGCGGCGGGCGATCGTGGCCGCGGGGAACCGACCGCCGCGGGTGCTGTGAGCCGGTCGATTGCTGCCGCCGCGGCGGCGGGTCGATGGGTTAGGCTGCCGGACCGTGACCGACCACGCCCCCACCGATTCGATCTGCCTGGCCCCCGCGTCCGGATCGCCCGTGCGCGCCGGCGGGCACGGGCGTCCGTTGCACGCCGCGGCGCTGCGGTTCTACTGGGGTCCGATGGACTGCGGCAAGTCCACCATGGCGTTGCAGATGAACTACAACCACGCCCGGCAGGGCCGGCGGGGCCTGGTCACCACCCGCATCGACCGGTCGTTGGGGCCACGGGTGACCACCCGGGTCGGGTTGGCGCACGAGGCGATTGAGGTCACTGCCGAGCTGGACCTGCGCGCCCTGGTCCGCCGCCGGCGGGCCGAGGGGGTCGGGGTCGACTACCTGATCTGCGACGAGGCCAGTTTCTACCAGGTCGAGCAGGTGGAGCAGTTGGCTGAGTTGGTTGACGACGACGACGTTGACGTCTATGCGTTCGGTCTGGCGACCGACTTCCGGTCCCGGATGTTCCCGGCCGCGCGGCGGCTGTTCGAGTTGGCGGACTCGGTGGCCCGGATCCAGGTGGAGGTGCTCTGCTGGTGCGGGCGGGAGGGGTTGCTCAACGCCCGCGTGGTCAACGGGCAGGTGGCGCGGGAGGGTGCGCAGGTGGTTGTCGGCGATACGGCCGAGACCGCCCAGGTGCGCTACCAGGTGCTCTGCCGGCGCCACCACCGCGCCGGCGAGCTGGGGCCGACCACGTCCGGCTGACCGGATCATCCCCGGGGCGGTGGATCAGTACGGGTCGCCGCAGACCCGCCAGCCGCCATCCTCGGTGATGATGGACAGGTCCCGCTGCTCGGTGCTGCCGCTGTCGCGGGTCAGCCGCACGGTGACGGTGCCCTGCGGTCGGCCGCGGCGGCTGGTGACCGCGACATCGACGATCTCGTAGTCCGCTACGGTCGGCGGGGTTCGTACCCAGCTGCTGAAGCCGTTCTTGCTCCACCGGCTGCGGGAGTCGGCGCAGAGGTGTTCGTAGGCGCCGGCGGTGTCCCCGGTGGTGAGCTGCCGCAGGAAGTCGTCGGCGGTGAGCCGTACCGGCCCGGCGGCGCGGGTCACCGCCTGCAGGTTCCACGCGGCCAGCCCGGCGACACCCACACAGCAGAGCAGGACCATGGCGCCCGCGACGACCAGGCCGGTCCGGACCGGCCGTCGCGGCTGCGACGGCCGAATCCATGGCGGCTCGGCGTTCACACCCCTCGACGGTAGAGACTTGGCCCCGGGCGATGGTGCGGAATACCGCGACGCACAGCGGAAGTATTTCCATAATCACGGTATGCGTATTGCCGTTGTCGGGGTGGGCCGGATGGGCGCCACCCATGCCGCCAATCTTCGCCGTCACGCCGATGTCACCTCGTTGGTGGTCGCCGACGCTGACCGGAAGCGTACTCAGGAGGTGGCACGCCGCCTCGATGTCAGCGCGGCGGAGTCGATCGACGAGGTGTTCTCCTCCGGGGTCGACGCGGTGGTCATCGCCGCGAACACCGCCGCGCACGCCGAGTTGATCCGGCGGGCGGCACGGGCGGGTCTGCCCACGTTCTGCGAGAAGCCCATCGCGGCGGACCTGTCCGAGTCGATACAGACCGTGCACGAGGTGCAGGCCGAGGGCGTGACGTTGCAGATCGGCCTCATGCGCCGCTTCGACGCGGGCTTTCTGGCCGGCCGGGACCTGGTACGTTCCGGTCGACTCGGCCGGTTGCACACTATTCGTTCTGTTGGCGCGGACCCCGCTCCCCCGCCCGCCACCTACCTGTCGGCCTCCGGTGGGATCTTCTGGGACGCGCTGATCCACGACTTCGACCTGCTGCGGTGGATCACCGGCCGGGAGGTCACCGAGGTGTACGCGTGCGGCTCGGACGCCGGGCCGCAGATCTTCGCCGAACTGGGGGAACTCGACACGGCGATCGCGTTGCTGACGATGGACGACGGAATGCTCGCCGCCACCACGGCCAGTCGGTGTAACGGGGCCGGCTATGACGTGCGCATGGAGGTGTGCGGGGACGCGGACACCATCGCTATCGGGCTGGACCCGCGCACCCCGCTGACCTCCGTCGAGCCGGATGTCACGTTCCCGTCGTCGGATCCCGTCCAAGGTTTCCTGGAGCGCTTCGCACCGGCTTTCGAGGCGGAGATCGATACCTTCCTTCAGGTTGCCCGGGGAGATCTGAACAATCCGTGTGACGGGCGGGAGGCGGTGGAGGCGCTTCGGGTGGCGGAGGCGTGCTGGCGGTCGCAGCGAGAGCGGCGACCGGTCCGGATGACGGAGATCGCCGGTTTCTGAAGGGGCGAGCGCCGGCCGGTGCGGCGCTTCGGTGGCGGTGACGGCATGGTTTCGGGCGCGGTGGGAACCAAGGGGCATGGCCCGGTCCTGGAAGTGGGAGGCGAAGGTTGCCCGGCCCGTCGAGTGGAGCACCACGCTCTACGACGGGTTGCTGGAGCTCACGCCCCACAGTGAGCCGGCGCTCTTCGGCGACCTGAACCGCTCCCGGCGGCGTTTCATCACCGTTGACGAGAGTGTCTGGCGGCTCTACCAGAAGGAGATCACCGGGCTGCTGAACCGCTACCGACTCGAGTGGAACAACCCACCTTGTCTGCTGCCGGGCGGTGAGGACGCCAAAACCCGCGACGGCGCGAACCGGATCTACGGCGCGATGGATGCCTTCGGCGTTCCCCGGTTCGGTGAACCGCCGATCGCTATCGGCGGTGGCGTGCTGCACGACGTGTTCGGCCTGGTGGCCGGCGAATACCGACGGGGCGTGTCGTGGGACTTCATCGGCACCACCCTCGTGGCGGCCATTGACTCGATGTTCGCCCTGAAGTGCGGCGTGAGCGCGGGATGGAAGAACCGGGCCGGTCTCTACCATCCCGCGCGGTCGTCGATGACCGACGCCCACTTCTTCGCGACGTTGGAGCCGCACCACATCAGGGATGGCTTCGCGGAGATCCTCAAGGTCGCCGTCGCCGGCGACCAGGCCCTGTTTCGGCTGCTCGAGGAGCACGGGCCGCGGGTCGCCGAGGAGCGCTTCCGGGCCGCCGACGACGCCTCCGAGGAGATCCTCAGCCGATCGATCTCCTGGATGATGCGGGAACTGAAGCGTAACCCGTTCGAACACGAGACGGCCCGGGCCAGCTACCTGGGGCACAACATCTCGCCGGGGATCGAGCCGGCCGTGACGCACGGCCACGCGGTGGCGTTGGACATCGCCTGGACCAGCATGATCGCCTGGCGGCGGGGGCTGATCGGGCGTTTCGTCCGCGACCGGATCCTGCGCCTGATCCGCTCCCTCGGCCTGGATGTGTGGCATCCCGCGATGGCGGACACGCAACGGCTGGAGGCGGCCCTGTCCGACACCGCCCGACACCGGGGTGGACAGCAGCACATCCCCACGCCGACTCGCGTCGGTCGGGTGACATACCTGGGAGATGTCACCAGCGACGAACTGCGGCGCGCCGTCGAGGACCAGCACCAATGGGAGTTGGGCAACCTGGGGTCGGATACCACGAAGCAAGGTGGCCGGCGATGAGTCCGTCGGATGGTCTGGATCATCGGATTCAGGTTGGTTCATCCCCGGACTCCTGGGGTGTGTGGTACGCCACCGATCCACGGCAGATTCCTTGGCCACGTTTCCTCGACGAAGTAGCCCGGGCCGGCTTCGAGTGGATCGAACTCGGCCCGTACGGGTATCTGCCGACCGACCCGACCCGGCTCGCCGGCGAAACCGCTCTCCGTGGCCTGCGGGTCGCCGCAGCGACAGTCTCGACGTCTCTGCACCGGGGGCACAGCGGCTGGCAGGAGACCTGGCCCCGGGTGGCGATGACCGCGGCGCTCGTACGGGCGGTGGGTGGGTCCTGCATTGTGATCATGCCGGGCTACTGGCGGGACCCGTGGAGTGGCGCGTTCGTCGAGGAGCCGCATCTCACGGCGGCGCAGTGGCGGGACCTGACCGTGTTGACCAACCGGCTCGCACGACAGGTCCGCGACTCTTTCGGGTTACGCGTCATGCTCCACCCGCACGCCTACACCCACGTCAACGATGAGCAGGCGGTCACCCGTTTCCTCGATGCGACGGACCCGGAGCTGGTCTCCCTCTGCCTGGATGTCGGGCACTACGCCTTCAGCGGCGGAGACAGCGTGAAGCTGCTCGACAGCTGCGGCGAGCGCGTCGGCCACCTGCACCTCAAGCAGGTCGACCCCGCGGTGCTCGCCGACGTTGTCGCCAAGGAGGAACCGTTCGCCGCCGCGGTGGCCCGCGGGGTGTGGTGTGAGCCGCCGAGCGGGCTCCCCGCGCTGGAGCCGGTTCTGGCCGCCGCGCGGCGGCTCGACACCGACATGTTCGCCATCGTCGAGCAGGACCTGTACCCCTGCCCCGCCGACAAGCCCTTCCCGATCGCGGAACGGACCCGCGAACTTCTGCGTTCCTACGGGGTGTGAATCACCCTCCGGGTGTTGGTTGTTGCGCCGAAAGCCGCACCGATTCGCAGGAGACTGGGCACATGCAGTGCCATGTGTTCACGAACCCCCAGCAGGGGGCGAGCTACGACGAGGTCGCCGCCACCGCCAGGGCGGTGGAGGAGCTCGGGCTCGACGGCTTCTTCCGCTCGGATCACTTCCTGGCGATGGAAGGTGCCGCGGGACTGCCGGGCCCCACGGACACCTGGGTGACCTTGGGCGCGCTGGCCCGGGAAACCCGACGTATCCGACTCGGCTCGTTGATGACCTCGGCGACGTTTCGGCATCCGGGATTGTTGGCGGTCACGGTCGCCCAGGTTGACCAGATGAGCAACGGGCGGGTCGACTTCGGGTTCGGCACCGGATGGCACGAGCCGGAACACCGTGCCTACGGTGTCCCCTACCCCGCCATCGGCGAGCGGTTCGACCGCTTCGAGGAACAACTGGACATCGTCACCGGCCTGTGGGACACCCCGCAGGGCGAGCTGTTCGGCTATGCCGGGAAGTACTACCGGCTGACCGACGCGCCGGCGTTACCGAAACCTGTCCAGCGGCGTCCTCCGATCATCATCGGCGGCACCGGACCGACCAGGACTCCCCGCCTGGCAGGCCGCTACGCCGACGAGTTCAACTACGCCTTCCCCACGTTGGCGGAGATCGCGGAGCAGGGCGCGCGGGTGGACGCGGCCTGCGAGAAGGCAGGCCGGGTACCGTCGAGTCTTCGCCGCTCGGCTGTTGTCCTGCTCGTCTGTGGCCGGGACTCCGCCGAGGTGTCCCGGCGCGCGGAACCGGTCGGTGGGCTCTTCACCGCGCAGATGATGGAGCACGGGCTGGTCGGTTCCCCGGCGGAGGTGGTCAACCGGATCGGGGAGCTGGCCGAGGCGGGCATCAGTCGGCTCTATCTGCAGACGCCCCACCAATTCGACGTTGATCACCTGGCGTACTTCAGTCACCACATCCTGCCGCAGCTGGACTGACGGGGTGCCGGCGGGAAAGGCCGCGGCCGGCGGGTCAGCCGCGGCGCCGGGAGCGGGCCGCCCAGATCGCGTACGCCGGGTCCCGGTCGAGGTTGTGCCGGTCGCGGTCATAGCGGCGGGTGGTACGCGGGTCAGCGTGCCCCATCGCGTCCTGCACGTCCTCCAACGGCACGCCCTCGGCGCGGGCGGTGGTGGCGAAGGAGTGCCGCAGCGAGTGCGGTGACAGCCGCGCCCACCCCGGGATGCCGGCCTCCCGGGCCAGCCGGCGGACCAGCCGGAACACGGAGTGCCGGTCCAGCCGGGCTCCGGTCGAGGTCACCAGCAGCGGACCGGTCAACCGGTGCACCGGCACATCCGCGGCGGCGGCCCGCAGTGCCAGGTAGGCGTGCACCGCCGCCGAGGAGCTCGGGGTCAGGGCCCGCCGCCGGGCCCGGCCGCCCTTCCCGGTGAAGCGGACACTGTGGTGACCGCGCTCGATACCCAGGTCTCCGACGTCCAACGACACCAGTTCACCGACCCGCAGCCCGAGGTCGACCAGGATCGCCACGGCGGCCCGGTTCCGGGCGGCGGTCGGGCCGGTGGCGCTGTCGGCGACGGCGAGCAGCGCGTTGACCTCCTCCGGGGTCAGCCCGATGGTCGCCGAGTGGTCGCGGTCAACGTGAGGGCGATCCGCTCCGGTCACCGGATTGGTCTCGACGGCCCGCAGCTTGACCAGAAAGTCATACCAGCTGGACAGGGCGGAGAGTTTACGGGCGACCGTGGCGGGTGTGAGCGGCTTACCGCTGCGGGCATTCGGCGTCGACTCCAACCACCGGGCGTACGCGTTGACGTGCAGGAATGTGGCCCGCATCGGGTCGGCGTCGGCGTCGGCGCACCAGCCGAGCCAGCCGGCGACGTCCCGCCGGTAGGCGTGTCGGGTGTGTTCGCTGAGCCGGCGGTTGGCCAGCCACGCCTCGGTGAAGTCAGCCGCGCCGACGGGCAGCACCGGCGGTGGTGTCGAGCTGCGCCGCACCGGAACCTCGGAGGAGAACATGTGCGAAAGGTTCTCAGGATGGGGTGGGTAACGGTCGGAGGCGCGCCCGCAGGAGCACCGCGGTCACCGCCGCGAGGGTGAGCGCGGCGACCGCGGTGAACGCGGTCAGGGTCGCCAGGTCGGGGTGCAGGACTGACTGGCCCCGGCTGGCCTGCCAGCTGAGCACCGCGAAGACCCCGGTACCGCCGAGGGCGGCGGCGCCGACGAGGTCGGCGCGGGTCCGCTCGTCGCGGAGCCAGGGCCGCCGGCCCGAGGCGGCGCCCAGGGCGACGGTGAGCAGCAGCAGCCCCTGGATGGCGTGCATTCCCACGAAGTGCGGAACCCGCAGGTCCCCACCGGTGGTGCTCCACCGGGTGACCGGCATTCCATTGCCGTCGGGGTCGCCGATACCGTGGGCACCGATCAGGGACACCTGCTGGTCGTTGGCGTCGGCCACCACCCGCGGCGTCTGCCCCGAGGTGCTCAGCCACAGGGCCACGACCATGCTGGCGACCGCCAGGCCCAGCCCGGCGCGGAGCGCCCGGGTCAGCGCGCGGTCACCGACGCGCTGGACCAGCAGCAGGATCGCCACGAAGAAGGTGGTCAGCAGGAGCGGCATGATGCCGACGGAGAACAACGCCTGTACGGTGCGGGCCACCGGGTCGGTGTTGTCGTTGAAGTGGCTGAAGGTGCCGTTGGCGGCGGCGTAGGCGACGGCCCCGACATCCAGCACCCCGGCGAAGGCGAAGACCGTGCCGAGCCACCAGCCGATGCGTCGGCCCCGGCGGAGTGTGCCGAGTAGCCACGCCAACACGAGGGCGTGCACGCCCATGGCAAACCCGAACTTCAACGGTTTCAGCCAGACCGGCTCGCCGACGAGGTGCCGGTCGTCAAGCAGCAGGCCACCGACGGACACCAGGGCAACGGTGAACATGAAGACCGCGTTCGCGAGCAGCGGCCGATGCCACTCGGTCTGCACGCGGTGAGGTGCGGTGATGGTGCTCATGCGTCGCTCCGTCCGCTGGCGCGCACCCGGCCCGATGCCGGATGCCTCTTGAGCGTCCTCGGACGCGCAGGGCAGCACCATCCCGCAGGCCACCGGCCGGGCCGGGGGTTAACCCCCTTCTGCAGGCGCGGTCACCGCGGCTGAGGTGATCGGGGTCGGCGGGTGCGGTGGATGAGGGCGGCGCCGGCGAGGACGAGCAGGGTGGCGGCGCTGAGTAGGCGGGGCAGGCTGGCCCCGGTGATGGGTAGGTCGGGGTCGGTGGGGTCGGCGACGGTGATGGTGGTGGCCTCGGACTGACTGTGGGGGCAGGTGGTGGTGTTGGTACGGAAGGTGATGCTGCCGGCGGGCGCTGCGATGTCGCAGGTGACGGTGGCGGTGAGGGTGACGTCCTGCTCCGTGGTCGGGTCCGGCGGTGAGATCCGCAGGGTGGTGGTGGAGCTCGCTTGCGCGTCAACCAGGGCCAGGCTGTGGTCGGCGCCGCAGGCAACGGCGGTGGCTGTGGTGCCGGCGGGCAGGTTGACGGCGACGGGGGTGTTGCTGTCGCTGGTGCTGCCATCGCCGAGCGAAGGAGTTCGCACCCCAGGCGAGCACCGTGCCGGCGGAGGTTAGGGCCAGACTGTGGGTGTCACTGCCGGCGATGGCGGTGACGGTGGTGCCGGCGGGTAGCCGCACCGCGACCGGGGTGCTGCTGCTGGCGATGGTCCCGTTGCCGAACTGGCCGAAGGAGTTGTCGCCCCAGGCCAGGATGGTGTTCGCCGCGACGGCCGCGGTTGGTGTGGGCTGGGCATCCGCCGGCAGCACCCCGGCTGCCTGGGTGACCGTCACCGCCAGCGCGAGGCAGAACCCCCCGGCCAGCGCACGTGCCGCCCCATGCGCGCCGACGCCGTGACGATCTCGCTGACCAGTTCCCGGCATTGTGCACCTCCGAGCGGACAAGTGCCTGTCAATAGGACAGAGGCCATTATTGACCACCTTTAACTCGGATGGCGGGAGGAACATGCGCCAGAACCGAGCCTCGCGCTGGCAGCCGGGCCGGCCGTCATCGGTGGCCGGTACGAGCCAACACCTGGACCAGGATGAGCATCGCGGCGGCCTGCGCGGCGGCGACCGCGGCGAAGAGCCCGGTCCGCGAAGAGTCGTACAGGGCGCCGGCGGCGACGCCGCCGACGAGTGCACCGGCGGCCTGGACGGCGGCGAAAACGCCGTACGCGGTGCCCCGACGCGCCCGGGGCACCAGGTCGGCCACGAAGGCCTTGACGGTGGAATCCTGCACCCCCAGCGCGGCGCCCCACACCAGGACCCCACCGGCGGCCACCGCCAGGCCGGAGGTGAACGCCAGTGGCGGCACCACGGCTACCAGAATGGGCAGGGCCAGCAGGACCCGAGCTCCGATGCGGTCGTAGGCCGCACCGGTGGCGAGCGCGGCCACGGCCGCCGCCGCCATCGCCGCCGCGTACAGCAGCGGCACACCTGCTGCCGGCACCAGCCCGGTCTGTGCCAGGTGGAACCCGATCAACCCGAAGGTCATCAGCCCCGCGGTGCACAGGGCGCAGGCCGCCGCGAACAATCCGAAGGACGCCGGCAGCGAGGCACGCCGGGCGGGCTCATCGTGTTCGTCCCGGTTGTGGACGGCAACATCACGGGGATACGCGATGCCGGCGCGGCGGCGCAGCAGCACGAGCAGGACCATCGCCAGTGCCCCCGGCACCGCCAGCCCGGCCAGCCCGGGCCACAGGAGTCCCCCCGCTGCGGTGGTGAGTGCTGCCAGCAGCAGCGGGCCGGCGAACGCCCCGACCTGGTCCAGGGCCTTGTGGACGCCCATTCCGCGGCCCATCCCCACCGCGCCGGCCGCATCGGCCAACAGCACCGACTTCGCCGGTGACCGCACGGCCTTACCCAGCCGCTCCACCACGATCAACACTGCGGCCGCCACCAGCCCCGCGGCGCCCAACCGCGGGGTCACCGCCAGCAGCGGCACGCACACCGCCGTCAGTGCATATCCGACGGTGGTCAACGTCCAGTAGCGGCGGGTCCGGTCGGCCAGCGGCCCCGACACCAGTCGCAGCGCCAGCGCGGCCGCTTCACCAGCGCCGGTGATCAAGCCGACGATCAGTGCGGACGCGCCCAACGATGCCAGTAGCGGCCCGTACACCGACCGGGCGCCCTCGTACACCATGTCGGCGGCCAGGCTCACCACACCGAAGCCGATCACCGTCCGCCACGGCGACCATCCCAACGCCCGTCGATCGTCGGGGTCTGCTGGAGCGCGCGGCGCCGGCGTGGAATCAGTAGTTAGCACAGCCTCACCTAATCGGAGTTCGGGCTATGCGGTCAAACCGAGATTGTGTGGACGCCTGGATGGGCTACCGACCGATTGTCACGTCGCCGGGCGATCTTCGCTGGCTGGGGGCTCTTCCAGCCTGCGGGCGATTTGTTCGATGGCGGTGAGGTCTGCGGAGGTGAGCCGGTCGATGAAGTGGCGTCGCACCGACTCGACGTGGGCTGGTGCGGCGTCTTCGAGCGCCGTCAGACCCTGTGCGGTGAGCACCAAGAAGCAGCCCCGGCCGTCGTTGGGATCGGGTGTGCGTTTCAGCAGACCACGCGCCGCCATCCGGGTGGCGTGCCGGGATAGCCGGCTGCGTGACCAGCCCATCTTGTCGGCCTGCTCCCCCAGGGTGCTGGTGTGGCCGGGTCGTTCCGACAGGGTGCTCAGTACTTCGTAGTCAGGTTCGGAGAGCCCGATCGCGGCTAGGTCGCGCGCCGTGCCGGCTTGGACGGCGACCGTGATGCGCAGGAACGCCCGCCAGGCGCGTTCCTGGTCCGGGTTCAACCAGCGTGCGGCTCCGGTCGAGGGATTAGTTGACATGTAATCAAGCTAGCACCTACACTTCGTTTCCATGTTAACTAAACCGGTTCGTGTTCTTCTGCTGATCTGCAGCACCCGCCCCGGCGCTCTCGGTCCCCACGTGGGCCAGTGGCTGGCCGAAGCGATCTCCCCACGCGCCGCGGAGCTCGGCGTCGAGCTGATGCCGGTGGCCCTCAGCGATTTGAACCTGCCGCTTCTTGACGAGGAGGAACACCCGTCGTCGGGCATCTACCAGCATGAGCACACACGGCGCTGGAGCTCGATCGTTGACCTGGCGGATGGGTTCATCGCGATCACCCCGGAGTACAACTACGGGATGCCGGCGACCCTGAAAAACGCGCTGGACTATCTCCACCGCGAATGGGCGTGGAAGCCGATCGGTTTCGTCAGCTACGGCAACACGTCGGCGGGCACCCGATCGGTACAGCACGCCAAGCAGGTGGTGACCACGCTGCGTCTGGTTCCGTTGGGTGCCACGGTCGCGATCCGTCTCACTGACGCAACGACGGATGGACGACTACTACCCGACGCGGCCCGCGACCAGGCGGGCCTCGGCCTACTGGACGAACTGGTCCGGGTCGCAAACGCCCTGCGGCCACTGCGTGAACACGCACAGGTCGACAGCCGATCCGGTCCGCTGCCAGGGTCCTACGTCAGACGGCTGAGCGGCGATGATGCACCTGAGGTGACGGTACTGCAGCGGTGCTGCTGGGTGGACGAGGCCCTCGCCAACGAGACCATGGACATTCCCGCCTTACACGAGTCGCCGGAACAGGTACGCGAATGGCTCGCGGCGTGGCACACCACGGGTCTGTGGCGTGACGGCCGCCTCCTGGGGATGGTGCGCGCCCGCCGCCTCGATACCGACTGGCACGTAGGTCGGCTCGCCGTCGTGCCCGACCTACGTGGCCAAGGGCTGGGCCGATGGCTGCTGCGCACCGCCGAGGCCGACGCCGCCTCCGATTGCGATCGCATCCTCCTGGCGACCGGAGCCAAGAACCTGCGGAACCTCGACTTTTATCACCGCGAGGGATACCACTCGGACTCGCTCGCCAGCCCAGACGGAACCACCAGTCTCAGCAAGGACGTGACCCACCCGCACGCACGCCGTACCTGAAGTCAGGGCGGGTTCCCGCGCTGGTCAACCAAGGTAGATGCCACCACCTTCGCCAGCGGAGCCGGGGCGAGGCAGAGTGTGCTGGCCGGCCCTACTCCGCCCGGCCGGGAGCCTGGTAGGTGACCGGGAGCTTCGCTGCCTCGTCGATCTCCTCTGGAGTCAACAGTGGCACCATGATTGTATCCATACCGCCGGCCGCACGGACGGCGATGCTGAGTGCGGCCGCGACCACGTTGTTCCGCAGGTCACACAAGACGTACACGTCGTGCTCGCCGAAGGAGAAGTACAGCGACTCCACCTGTCCACCGGAGTTCTCGATGAGCGCCCGGACCACCTCGGCCCGCCGTGTCCCCCCCTCTTTGCCCAGTCCGCTGACACCCTGGGTGGTGTAGGTCGCTATCGCCAGGAACTTCACTACGCTGGCACCACCTTTCACCGTCGCTGGTGCTCCCGCTGCCTTCGCCCTGTACCCGCAATCCGTTCCGCCACGCCTCGCCAACTCGCGGCGGCACCGCGCAGGGGGACGGGTGGGCCGGGGTGGCGGGAGGTCAACCGGCGTGCACAGCACCCGGGTTGTTACCGTGGTGAACATGTATGTACCCGAGGATCGCACCGCGAAGGCGATCATTCGGGATGTTGCCCTGGAGCTGTTCGGCGAGCAGTGGCCGGCGGCGGCATCACTCAAGCAGGTGGCGGAGCGGGCGCAGGTTTCACAGTCGCTGATCATCAAACACTACGGGTCCCGTGACGGTCTGGTCGCCGCGGTGGACACCCACGTGCTGGGCCTGTTGGGCAACGCCTTGGAGGCGCTCGCCGACACCGACGAAGCCGGTCCCCCCAACCGCTTTCTCGCCTCAGCCGACGCGCTCCGGGCGCCGGCCACCACTCGCTACCTCGCGCACCTGCTCATCGGCGACTCCGCCCGCTCTGTCGAGGCGTACCGCAGGGTGCAGGAGTTCACCGACTCGCTGGTGCGCCGGATGGCCGAGACCGGTGCGGTCGCCGAGGACACGGACCAGGCGCAGCTCTCGGTCGTGCTCCTGGCCCACGAACTGTCGATCATTCTGTTGCGGGATCGCATCGCCGACGTGCTCGGCGCGGACCCGGTGGGCCGCGACGGCCTCCGTCGCTGGTGGGACACGATCGACCAGCTCTACTCGGGTACGGCGATCCGGAAGCCGTCCGGCTGACCCGGGGCGTAACGCCGCTGCGGCGATTCGGGGCGTAACGCCGCTCGCGTTCACCGACGTCCGGCGCTTCGCTGCGACAGTCATCCGGCGAGTAGGACCAACCCGGCGAGCGCGATCAGCACGTACAGGTTGCTGTGTACCAGGCCGAGGCCGGTGAAGTGCAGACCCCCGCCGCACCCCTGTTGCTCCAGCTACCCAACACCCACATCGCCAGAACCGCTGCACCGGGAACCACCCGGCCCGCCAACCGTCAGGTTGCCGCGTTCATGCACCGATCATCGGGGGCGGACGCCACTGTGAACCCCGATCATCGACAGAGCTCAGCCCGTGCATGTTGTGGGCACTCTCGACAGGTGCATAAGCGTTCACTAAAGTGAACGAAATTGCACCAGCTTGAGTGAAGGACGGAGATGCCCATGACAGCCATGCCCCTGCCGCGACGAGCCACCTCACGCCTCAACGACCTGCTCATCGCCCCCGGCGCCAGCCGGATGGAGCGGTGGCTCAGCTACCTCACCGCGGTCGTCGGTGCCGGTGTCGCCTCAGCCATCGGCGTCGCAGCGGGCTACCCGCCCCTGATCGTGGTGGTGCTGGCGGCCCTCGGCTTCGACATCTTCGGCGGGGCCGTGGTGAACGCCACCGCGTCGGTGTCGCGCCGGTTTCACACTGGCGCGACCGCCGCCCGCCGGCAGATGATCTTCGTGGCGGCCCACGTCCACCTGCCCATCCTGGCGCTGATCCTGCCCGCGTACCCATGGTCGACCGCGATCACGCTCTACATCGGCACCCTCGCCGCCGCCGTGTTGGTCGCCACCGCCACTCCGACGTCGAAACGCCCGTTGGCGTTTACCGCCGCAACCGGGCTACTGGTTGTGGCGGTCACGATCCTGCCCGCCCCGCCAGCACTCGCCTGGCTGGCGCCGCTACTGATCCTCAAGCTCCTCCTCGGGCACCTGCTGCCCGCACCCGGGACAAGGTGAGCCCAACACCACGGCAGCGCCGCCGGTCAATCGAGGTCAACCACGAGGGGTCGGTGATCGGAGATCACCGACAGTGGGGTTCGCACGGCCGTCACCGGGGGGAGCCGATGGTAGCCGTGCCGGTCGGCGAGGACGTGGTCGAGTTGGATGCGGGGCTGTCCAGCCGGATAGGTGGGTCGGCGGGCGAGGGGACGCCATCGGGTCAGGAGTCGGGCCGCCCCGGCGGGCAGGTTGAGGTCGCCGAGCAGGATCCGTGGTGCGGGCAGGACCCGCAGCGAGCGGACGGCCTGGCGTAGCTGGCGGGCGTTCCAGCCGGGGACGAACGACAGGTGGGTGGCGGCCACTGTCAAGCGACCGTGCGGGGTGTGCAGGACCGCCGCGAGTACGACGCGCGGTTCGTCCCGGAGCAGCACGAGGCCCCCGCGGGATCCGGGTACGTAGATCGGTGCGCGGACCGGGGCCGGATTCAGCCGGATGATCTGCCAGGAGAGGATCGGGTAGCGGCTGACCAGGCCGACGCCGTAGCGGGGTTCGTCCTCGCCGTCGTCGTCGTGGGTCAAGGGGCGGACCTGTCCGCCGGGTTCACCGACGACGGCGGCGGCGAAGCGGTGTTCGCCGGCGGCGAGGGCGGCGGCGGCGAGAGCGGTCTGGTCCAGGTTGCCGCTGCGGCCCTGACCCCGGTCGACCTCTTGCAGGGCGAGAACATCGGCATCAAGAGCAGCGACGGCGGCCATGAGCCGTGGCGACTCGACCCGCCCGTCGGTGAGCGACCGCCCGTGCAGCAGGTTGAAGGTGGCCAGGCGCACCGGGTCAGCCTAGAGCCGTGGCAAGGTGGGCCAGTGGTGAAACTCTTCGTCTGCTCGGTGTTGGTGTTCGTGGCGGTCGGGTCGCTCGGCCTGTGGCTGCGGCAACGTCGGGGACGATGAGGTGAGCGCGGCCAACCGGTAGGTGTCCCCGGCGAGAGGCGGCGGTCACCGACAACGCGGCGCGTAGCGGCCGGCGCGGATCTCCCGCAGGGCCCGGCGGCGGGTCTCCCCGCGCAGCGTGTCCACGTAGAGCCGACCGGCGAGGTGGTCGGTCTCGTGTTGCAGAGCGCGGGCAAGAAAACCGGTGCCGATGATGGTCAACGGTTGCCCGTGCTGGTCCACACCGTGTGCGGTGGCGCGCATGGCGCGCGGGGTCGGGAAGTACAGGCCGGGAATCGACAGGCAGCCCTCATCGTCGTCCTGGCGGTCCTCGCCGAGTTCCAGCGTGGGGTTGATGAGGTGGCCGCGGTGGCCGTCGGCGTCGTAGACGAACACCTGGGCGGAGACACCGATCTGCGGGGCGGCCACCCCCGCGCGGCCAGGGGCACCGAGCAGTGTGTCCATCAGGTCGGCGACCAGCGCGCGCAGCTCGGCGTCGAAGCTGGTGACCGGTGCGGCGGGAGTGCGAAGCACCGGGTCGCCGATGGTCCGGATCGGGCGCATCGTCATAGCCCAGAGAGTATCGCCCTACTCCGGGCGGGAACGGCGGGCCGGCGCCGACCCGAGCAGCGAGGCACCCCGGCGGTCACCGCCGGGGTGCCTCGAGCAGGTCGGTCAGCCGAAGCAGGTTGGTACGGGGTTGGGGCTGCCGATGCAGTTGGTGGGTCGGTTGTTGATGATCGTGACGTCGCCGAAGACGGTGATCACGCCGTTGTTGTAGACGCCGCCGGGCTCGTTTTGGGCGAGGTTGTCGGTGACGCGGACGTCGGTGAGGGTGAGGACGGTGGTGGGGTCGGACGGGTCGAAGAAGATACCGCCGGCGACTCCGGTGGCTTCGTTGCCGGAGACGGTGGTGCGGCGCAGGGCCACCACGGGCTCGCCGACGATGGCGATGCCGCCGCCGTCGCTGGCGGTGGCGGTGTTGTACACGATCTTGCTGTCCTCAACAGTGACACCGAGATCGGTGGTGAGGTAGAGCCCCCCACCGGAGGTGGCGCTGTTCTCGGCGACCTTGACGTGCTGGAGCAGGAGGGCCTCGTCGCCGTTGTCGTAGATGCCGCCGCCGAGTCCGCTGGCGGTGTTGCGGGTGATGGTGCTGTGGACGATCTCAGAGAGGTCACCGTCGTTGTCCACACCCCCACCGTCGGTAGCGGTGTTGTCGCTGATCAGGGTGTGGCTGATAGTGGCGGAGCCCTCGTCGTTGGAGAACCCGCCGCCGGTGGTGCCGGCGGTGTTGTTGGTCAGCTTCGACTTGCTGATCGTAAAGGTGCCCTGGTCGCTGGAGACGCCGCCGCCCTCGTCGCCGGCGGTGTTGCGGGTGATGGTGCTCTTGGTGATCGTGACCTTGCTTCGGTCACCGGAGACGCCGCCGCCGTCGCCGTTGCCGCCGAGGGTCATGTTGTCCCGGACGGTGACGCGTTCGAGGGTCAGTCGGGTGCCTTCGCCGGCGCGGATGCCGCCGCCGTCGTCGTTGTTGCCCTCGAGCCTTCCGCCGGCGACGGTGAGGTCTTTGAGGGTGAGGTCGCCGCCGGTGGTGACCTCGAAGATGCGGAAGTTGTCGGCGGCGGCGGCCCGGATGATGGTGGCGCCCTGGCCGTAGATGGTGATGGGTTGGAAGACCTGGGGTAGTCCGTTGTCGTCCTGGTTGATGGTGAGGGTGTAGACGCACTTCTCGGCGAGGCGTAGGGTGCCGCCGCCGGCCTGGTTCGCCGCGGTGATCGCGGCGATCAGCGCGTTGGGGTCGCAGGGCACCGGGGTGCCCTTGTCCTTCCCGTCACCGTGGCCATCACCCTTCCAGCCCGAGTGGCCGGCCTTTCCCCAGTCACCACCCCACTCACCGTCAACCTTCGACCATTCCCGGTGTGGTTGGCCGTCAGTGACGCCACGGTCGGGCGAGGACTGGTACGCGGTGGCCGGTCCGGCGCCGGCCAGGCCAGCGACTCCGGTGAGGGCCACGGCGCTGACCGCCGCGACGGCCCGGGGCGCGCGGTGCCGACCGCGCACCCCGGACGGGCGGGGGAGTCTCCTGCTTTGAAACATCGTCGTCCATCGCTTTCTGTGTGGTCGGTTGGGGCGGTACCCGGGTGCGGTGGCAGCGGTGATGACGCCACAACAGGAGTCAAGTACATAAAAACTCCATAAACGGTCAAAGACCGTAAAGATGAATCAAACGTGTGAAACTGACACATGTAGAGTGATTCTGGTGGTCGAAGCGGCCGGGAACGGTGGGGGCGCCGAGGTCGCGGATGCGTGGGGCGATCGTGCCGGTGGTCAACGGTTGGCCGGCCCGGCGGCCGGGGAACAACAAGCGGGCGTCGCGATTCGAGGTCCGGTACGGTCGGTGCTTTGACCTTGGGTGATTGGGCGTTGGAGCCTTCGCGGGGCCATCCCCGAGGGGCTGCCGGTCCTGAACGAGCTACGGTCGCTGCCGGACCTGGTGGGCCGTAAGAAGGTCGGCCCACACGAGTTCAACACAGGCTTGCTGATCGGCTCGTGGCGGCGCCTGGTCCTGTCCGCGCCGCATCTGGAGCCAGGCACGAAGGCGTACACCTTCTACGTACTGGAGCATCTGTACCGAATGCTGAGGAATTCCTCCAAGTGGGGTGATCCGCGGGCGAAGCTGCTGGCGGGTGAGGCCTGGGAGCAGGCGCAGCCGACGGTGCTGGCCTCGCTGAACCTGCCCGCCGAGTCGGGCGGGCACCTGACGGCGCGGGCCGCGCCGCTGGACGGGACCTATTAGGAGATCGCCGGCCGTGTCCCGGACAATGCTTCGATCCTCGTCGACGACGACGAGCACAGCGGGTGTGCCCACGCGCAGACCTCAAGAACTCGACAAAGCTGACGCTCTAGCGGTACTCGGGGCGGGTCGTTCCGCATCGCGGAGAGCTTGGGTGGTGACCCGGGAGGCGAACACGAGGGCGGCGAGCGCGAGTCCGAGTGCGGCGGCGACGAAGGTGGCGCGGACCCCGAGGCCTCGTCCGAGCAGGCCGCCCGCGAGGGCTCCGAGTGGGACGACACCCAGGACGACCAGGCGGTAGGCGGCGGTGACCCGGCCGAGGAGTTCGTCGGGGACCGTCGCTTGGCGCAGGGTGCTGACGACGATCTGATTGAGCGAGGTGGCGATCGCGGCGCAGAACATGCCCGCCAGGGCGAGGGGCGTATGGTGGCCCAGGCCCAGGATGGCGTAGCTGGCGGCCGGGACGAGGGCGGCGAGCCAGGTGACGGGGCCGCCGCCGATGCGGGGCACCACGCGTGCAGCGAGTAGTGCGCCGACGATCGCACCGGCGGCGGGAACGGCGACGAACAGGCCGTAGCGTGACACGGGCACGTGGTACGGGCCGGTGACCAACAGAACGAGCAAACCGCCAGTGGCGGAACCGAAGAAGTTGATCGCCGCCGAGATGAACGCGACCCGGCGCAGCAGGTCGTGATGCCAGAAATGGGCCCACCCGGAGCGGATGTCCTGGGTGATGCTGGTCGGGGTCGGGCGGCGGCGCTCGTGTTCGGCGCTGGTGGGGCGCAGTGCGGGCAGCAGCAGAGCCGCCAGGCCGGCGAGGGCGAATGCGGCCGCACCGGTGTAGAAGGCCGCTGACGCCGCTAGCGCGAATAGCGCCGCCCCGGCAGGTGGGCCGATGAAGGTGTTGATGACGGACTGCGTCGCGAACAACCGGCCGTTGGCGCGCTCGAGCTGTTCGCGGCGCAGCAGACGGGGCGGGATGGTCAGGGCGGCATTGTCGACCATCGTCTCGGCGCAACCGGCCAGGAACACTGCGGCATAGAGCAGTGCGACGTGGCGCCATCCGTTCGCCAGGGTCAAAGCGAGCAACGCGAACCCGCCCGCGCGTAGCCAGTTACCCGCGGTGAGGATCCGGCGCCTGTCCATCCGGTCGGCCATCGCACCGGCGGGAAGGGTGACGACCAGCCAGGGCAGGAACTGCACCACCGTCATGCCGGCCACCACGAGCGGGTCACGGGTCAGCGTGGCGACGAGCAGCGGCGCGGCGGCCTGCAGTAACCCGTCGGCGAGGTTGGAAGCCGCTTGGGACGCCCACAATGCACCGAACGATCTGCGTGGGGCGGTGGTTGGCACGATCCGGCTCCTGAATTCTCATGGGTGATTGGCTGATTGAGCATGAGCATGCCAGGAGGCTGCCTCACATGCAACAATGCGTTTACCCATGAGAGGAGTCGAGGGTGAGGTTCGGCCATATCGCGGGTGACCGCATGCTCGACCTGGTGAACACTGTTGCCTGGCGCCTGGGCGGGTCCGCACGCACGGAGACGCTGAGGACCTTCGGCGACGTCGTCGACTGGTGCGTCGAGTCCGACCTGATCAGCGAAAACGAGGCCGTGACCCTGAACGACCTCGCCGCGCAGGACGACGCCGGCGCCGAGCGGGAACGGCGGCAGGTCATCGAAGCGCGCGAGAGGGCTTACGCGGTCCTCCTCGAGGATGACCCCGAAGCCGCCGCAGATCTCGCGGGCATGTACCGGGCGGCGATTGCCGTAGCCGACCTGGTCCACACGGGCGGCCGTTGGCAATGGCGGGACCGGGAGGCCGACCTGCGCCTGCCCCGCGACCGTATCGTCCGTGGGCTCGTCGCCCTCACCCAGCGCGACGATCTCGACCGCCTCCACCAGTGTGAGGACGCCAGGTGCGGCTGGGTCTACCTCGACACGTCACCGCGGCGCAACCGCCGCTGGTGCGACACGAAGGACTGCGGTGACCGCAACCGCGCTCGCGCCTACTATGCCCGGCAGAAGGCCAAGGGCGTCTCGGATCCGCCCTGCTGATGACGAACTCGGCTTCACCGCCGGGGAACCCTGGGCGGCCTTGGCCTGGCAACGGAACATCACCAGCACTTGCCTGACTGTCGGGTTAGGGCGCACTCCGGGTAGGAATAATCTAAAAACGCCTGCCCATCTTCGGGCCGCTCATCCGGGACCTCGGCGTCCCCTCCGTTCCCGGCCGCCTGGCGGCACTGCCCCAACGTTTCCTCCAGGCGGCCGGCACCGGTCGTCGCTCAAGCCCTCGGCTTTCACCACACCACCACCCAGCGCCATCACGCCGCTGTTGGCGGAACCTGGAACCGCTACACCGGCAGGGACGGGTAATCGGGCCCAGCGAGATCCACCGCAAGATCGGCCACCACAAGGGCAGGATTCAAGCGGCGAATCAGGTGCTCTCGCCCGGAGCGAGTCCGCCAGCGAAGAAGTCGGCGCTGGCCAAAGAGCTCGGGATCAGCCGCGAGCCCGTGTACAACTACCTACACGGACTCGCCGTTCCAGGCCCACCGCGGCACCACTCCGATCCACCCACACTCCACACCGGAGAGAAAGCATCGCAGAAAGCAGTGACATCGACGTATCGGAGTCGAGTGCGGGTGGTGGATGAGGGTGCCGTTTCACGTTCCCGACCCCAACCTCAAGATCAAATACTTGGCGGGCCAGGACGACGGACGGCCACCTTCAGCGTCCGACACGGCCCATGCCAGCCAGGACCGGATTCGTACACATGTGCTATCCACATGGTGTGGATAGGGCTGGTGGGCTCGAGGCCGGTGGTCGCGGCCACGCTCACCCCCACGACACGACACTCAGATACGGCTGGTGGCCGGCACCCTGGTTCGGGTGCCGGCCACCAGCTTCTTTCCCCCCTTGTGTGGGTTGGGTCGTGTGTGTGGTGCGGGTGGGTTAGCTGGTCCAGTGCTCGGCGACGAGATCGGCGGCCTGGGTCTCCCACTGGGCGTAGTGGAACGGTATGCCGACACCTGCAGGGTCTGGGCGGCTTCGGTCAGGGGCATGCGCGCTACTGCGATGACACCGCCCCCGGCCTGTGGCCTATCGAGGTTCACTTATTCATCGGGTGCTAACAAAGCGCTTTTAGGCTTCGGGGGGATGAATCCAAGCCCTGGAGCACCTGGAGGTTCCATGCCCCGCATCCGTCAGGCGATGTCTCGACTGATCGCCGCTGCTGTCCTCATGGTCGCCGGTCTGGCCGTCGCGCCTGCGGCGGCCGCCTACGGTGCCGATCAATCCACCGAGCCCGTCACGCAGGCCAGTGGTTTCTGGGCCTGCTCGGTGCCGTCTGGATACACGTACACGGCGGTACGGCGAGAGCTCAGCGTCTGTAATCCCGGCGGCTTCGCCAACTCCTACTATGTCGTTGCCCCCAGCGACCGGATCTGGGCCTGTACCGTGCCGTCTGGATACACGTACTCCTCCGTACGGCGAGAGCTCAGCGTCTGTAACCCCGGCGGTTTCGCCAACACCTACTACCTGCGGGTGCCCCAGGCCGGACTTTGGGCCTGCACCGTCCCACCTGGCTTCTCGTACTCCTCCGTACGGCGAGAGCTCAACGTCTGTAACCCCAGCGGCTTCGCCAACACCTACTACCTGGTCGGCTAAAACAACCGGTGACCGGCCGCACGGCGCGGCGCGGGTGCGCGTCGCCTCAGAGGTAACTGAGGGCACGTGCTGACGGAGGAACCGTCCTGACCGACCACGAGTCCACTGACCGCATCAGCACGGCCGTCGGGCGCGATCCTGACGCGCCGACCGCGACCAGCGGCGTCGACGAGCGCGTCCAGGACGCCGCGGACCGCAACGAGCCGGCCGATCCGTATGACTACGAGGACTACTCGCACGACGACTGACGGACCGCTGCGGTCAGCGCCCGCCCGATGCCCGCGAGGCTCGGGCGGGCGCCTCGCGTCAGGCCCTCCGTCAGCACGATCCAGGCGGTTGAGCTGGACCATTCCCGGAGGCGGCACGTTCCGTTTCCTCGGATTCGGCTGTCACATTCGGACGGTACGGGGTCTCTCATAAGACAGTGGTGGTGCAGTAGACCTCGGCTGGCTCTCCCCGGACGAGTACGAGGCCGCCTGGCACGCAAAGAACGTCTATCCACCGAACCCCGTGAACACCACCCGTGAACAGGCCATAGCCTGCTAACCAGCCCTCCGCGTAACCGGGGGAACCTCAGCCGTCAAGCAGCAGCAACGTCGGTGGCCGGCACGGGCGGCGACGGCGGGTGGTCCGCCAAGGGCCGGACCACCCGCCGCCAAGGCGCGTGAACACCACCACGCCGTCCCTGCTGATGTTGTGCGCCAGCTATCTGTCAGTGCTTGCGCCAGCTAGATGGCCGTCAACGCGCCGACATCGCGCAGCTGCTGCAACCGCGCCACCGTCGCCGCCCCGGCCCTACTTTCCCCGGGCCGAGCCGATTGCCGACCGGGTGCAGGGCAGCTACGCCGACCGCAGCGCCCAGGTCGTCACCGAGGTCGAGTACCTGTGGACCCACAGCGTCGCGGAACTGGTCACCGCTGTTGCGCAGGCGGGACTCGTGATCGAGTTCTTCCATGAGTTCCCGTGGCTGGATCGACCGTGGCCGTTCCTGTGTCAGCAGGGCGAACAGGGCTGGGCTCTTCCCCCGGGTTCGGACGGAGAGCTGCCGCTGTTCATGTCACTTCGCGCCCGTAAGCCGGCTGGCGACGGTGCGCCCCGGCCGCACGTGGGGTAGCCGGAGTTCACTCTGGGGCTGCCCAGGCAACGGAGCCAGTCCGGTTGGCCGCCACTTGACGGCGGTGCCGTCGCCGCGTGAACACCCTCACCGGCCGATGAGGGTCGGCCGGTCACACCGTGTCGACGGTCGGCACCCGACGTTCGTCCGGTGGCGCGTCGGACTTGTTGAGGTGCATGATGTGACCGGTGGCGGTGAACGTCTCGTTGCCGACCAGCGGGCCGGTCCGGGTCTGTGTGACGGTGAACCCCTCGCTGGCATAGAGCGCCTCGGCGGCCGGGTTGCCGTCGAGCACGGTGACCTCGACCCGGGGCCCGGCGGCGGCGACCGCGTGGCCCAGCAGCGCCCTGCCGATTCCCTGCCGGTAGCGTTGCGGGTTGACGTACAGCCAGGTCACTTCGTCGTCGTCGAGTGCGACGAAGCCGGCTACGCTGCCACCTGCCTCCGCCACCCACAGGTGCCCGTCGAAAAGCCCTTCTCGCTCGGCGGTCTGCGCAAGGGTCAGGAAAGCCTCGACCCCGGCGGATCCGCGTAACTCGTCACGTCGCGCGGCGTCGTGAATGCGCGCGATCGCATCCCAGTCGTCGTTGGTGTAGGGCCGAATCTCGATCTCCACCTGCGGCATGTCGACAATCCTTGCCGCCCCCTTTCAACCGACGCAACACATTAACCACCCAGGTAATGCCGGCATCGGCACGCGACAGGATCGGCGGTGTCCTCCACTACGTTCACCGGACAAATCTGCCGTGAATGTAGTGGAGACCATCACTGCGACGATCATCCTGGCCGAGGCCGCCGGCCTGGCCCCGGCCACCCGCAAACGCAAACGGGCTGGGCAAGGGCGGCACCGTCCGCACCGTCCTGGTCGACGACCGCGGCTACGTCGCCTTGCTCAAGCTCTACCTGCAGCGCACCGGATACACGGCCGGGCCGCTGTTCCGGGCCAGCATCAACGGCTCCGGCGGACCGCTGTCCTACGACGCCGCCCAGCACCGCTGGACCCGGGTGGTGGAGCACCGTCGAGGTCACGGCGCGTTGTACGACGCGTTGGCTGCTGGCCGTATTCGTTGTGCAGCGGTTGCGGACCGTGGTGGCGTCAACGTCGATTCCACGGGCCGCTGACGGGCGGATCGTTCTGGCGGTGGATGTGACCTGCTGGCCACCCCACCCGCCGCCACGACGTCCACATCATCACCAGCAGTGCGACCGGGAAGACAACCTCTCCCAAGAAGGAATCGACCAATCCCCGGCCACGCCGCGCAGGTTAAAGATCAAGCTAGAGTGATCCCCGTGACCAGGGTACGGCGCTCCGGGCGTTCCGGCGCGACGTGATCGACCCGGATCACGGGGATCGCAACGGTGCACCGGCTCAGCGGATCGCCCCGCCGTTGGCCCGGCAGGTGTCCCGGACGTGCCAGAAGTCGCTGAGGTAGTCGTCGTGGATGCCCCGGCCCATGACGCGCAGCATCGCCTCGTCGGCCTGGCGCAGCGCGGAGACGTTGTAGTTGTGGCTGCCGGTGAAGACCCGGGGCACGATGTCGTCGTCGTACGCGCCGTCGATCAGCATGTACTTGTTGTGCGTGCGGATGTCCCGGCCCGGCCCGACGTTGTAGTTACACTTGGTGAGTTGGACGTTGCTGCCCAGCGCGTTCAGCGCCTCCGCGTTCGCCTCGCTGTAGACGACGTCGACCCAGCAGCCGGCGTTGCGCAGCGCGGTGAGCTTCTTCGCCACCTCGGGCCGGTTGAATGAGTACATGTTGACCCGCACGTCGGTCTGCCGGCGGGTGCCGTTGTCGTCGTACGAGCAGGAGGCGACCGAGTTGAGCACGCTGACGATAGTATCGGTGGCCGGGTCGCTGACCGGCTGCCCGGAGCGCTCCTGCCGGGGGAAGAAGTACGCCCGGTACGTCGTACCTGTCGGGGTGCCCCAGTAGTAGTCGTTGTTCCCCGCCGAGCTGTAGCGGTACGACCGCAGGTCCGCGAAGTACTGCCGGTACGCCTGGTAGGTGGTGGCGTCGCTGAACGTCAGGCCGTTGTTGTACGCCTCGTTCGCGTCCCACCAGCCCAGGTTCGCCGAGCCCTGGAAGACCACGTTGGACACTGTCGAGCCGTTGTTGAGCACGATGCTGGACGCGATCAGGAACTTGTTGTGGTTGTAGGCCGTCACCGACGAGTTGGTGTAGTCGATCCGGCGGGTGCCGATGCAGCCCCGGTCGGCAGTGGGGAACTTGTCGGCGCAGTGCACGATGTACGACTCGGCGGTGTCGTTGCTGCCGAGCACCGGCAGCAGCCGCTGGTACGGCCGCTGGCTGACCTGCTCGTGATCCAGAATGATCTTGACGCGTACCCCCCGCTGGTGCGCGTCGAGCAGTCGTCCGGGCAGGTCGGGGGCGGTCTCCGAGTCGGTGACGTCGGTGACGCTGAACCCGAACCAGGACATCTGGATCTCTCCGCCGGCCGGCACCCGGTCGATGATCCGGGCGAGCTGGATGAAGATTGCGTTCTGCTGGGCGGCCGTCCCGGTCGGCTGGTTGAAGACCGCGTCGTTCATCGTCGGATCCGGCTCGGCGGCGCTGGCCGGCCCTGCACCCAGCGTCGGTCCCCCGAGCGTGCCGGCGGTGAGCATGAAGACGAGTGCCAACCGTGCGGCCAAGCGTGAAGAAGGTCTACGTATCTGCATGGCGAGATCATTCCATCGAACGGTGACCGACGAAAACTCCGTTTCTGGTACGGATCGGCCACCCGGCGCGGTTACCCCGAGGTGAGCGGTCGGACGTGGATGTGCTGGTGATCGGCGCCTTTCAGGCGGGACTTTCCGCCGGCTACTTCCTCGGCCGGAACGGCTTCGCGCCGGAGACCGGCTACGTACTGCTCGACGCGGCGGCGCCGGACCGCGTGGCGCCTGGCGGGACCGCTGGCGGACGCTGCGGATGTCCGCCGTGCACGGAGTGCACAACCTGCCCGGCCGGCCAGGTCGCCCCGGACCGGCCGGCCGCCGAGGCGGTCGCCGACTACTTCGCCGCCTACGAGCGGAGTTCGGCCTCTCGGTGCACCGCTCGGCGAACGTGACCGGGGTATACGACCGGGACGACGGCCGGCTCGACGTGCGGACCGACGCCGGTGAGTGGCGCGCCCGGGCGCTGGTCAACGCAACCGGGACCTGGCGGCACCCGTTCTGGCCGGGATAGTACGGCCAGAAGTCGTTCGCCGGCCGGCAGTTGCACACCGTCGACTACTGGGGACCGGCCGAGTTCGCCGGTCGCCGGGTGGTCGGCGGCGGCACCTCCGCCCTCCAGTTGCTGGACGAGATCGCCAGGGTCGCCGCCGAGACCCGGTGGGTCACCCGACAGCCGCCGGCCAGCGTCGTCGCCGCGACCGGTCTGGTGTGGACGGAGTAACTGCGCCGGATGCGGGCGCAGGGTTTGCTGCACCGACTGCCGATGTTCGCCCGAATCACCCCGGACGGGGTCGTCTGGCAGACGGCAGCACTTTCGCCGCCGACCCCACGTGATTGATCGCCTATCGTGCGACGCTCGACGTCCCCAAGGAACTCGTACAGCACGTGGCGCGGCTGCTGCGCGCCGAGCGTCAGGCGGGTGGGTACCCGGCCAGGAACACGCGCCTTGACGTGCTTCTACCAGGCGATTCTGGTGTTGGTGTGGTTCCGCCAGGGCGAGGACAAGACCACCCTCGGGGCCGGGTTCGGGGTGTCGAAGGCCAACGCCCACCGGTACGTCGCCGAGGCCGTGCGGGTCCTGGCGGCGCAGACACCGACCCTGCACGACGCGCTGGCGCGGGTCGCCGCCGACGGCTGGTCTCACGTGACCCTCGACGGCAAGCTTGTTCGACACCGACCGGCTGGCCGAGACCACCACCAGCGTCAAGGGTGAAACGATCGATGCCTGGTACTCCGGGAAACGCCGCGACTTCGGCGCGAACATTCAGGCCGTGATGCGCCCCGACGGGCTACCGATCTGGACCTCGGACGCGATGCCCGGACATCTGCACGACCTCACCTGCGCCCAGCATTTCGACGTCACCGGCGCCCCTGTACCGGGCCGCCTCGCACCTGCACCTGCCGACCCTGGCCGATCGATTCCTATCCACGCTGGTCCGAGGCGCCAGCAGTTGACCTAAGGCGTCGGGCAACCGTCGAAGGCAACGCTTGTCAAAGATCGTCGCCACGAGCAGCTCGCTCACCGCCTTGCGGCACACAGCCTGTCCAACTTCGCCGTCGATTTTGAACTTTCTGATCAGCCAGGCGTCCGGCGCTAGCCAACGCTCAGGGGCCGGTCTGGCGGGCGGGACGCGGGTCGGAGGGACGGGCTGCGGCGAGACCAAGGAACTGTTCGGTGGCTACTTCCTGCTCAATGTCGCCACGAAACAGGAGGCGGTAGAGTGGGCCAAGCGGGTCCCGGCGGTCCGCGGGTCGGCGCTTGAGGACCAACGTTCGGGAAAGTCACGCTAAGCCGAGGTTGAGCGATAACTCTCGATGGTGGTAGTCGTTGATCGGCCGTGAGAAGTTTTCTGACCTTCGGTGAGGAGGCGGTTTACGGTCGGTTTGCCGGGCCGCCAGAGCGGGCGGTGTTGGAGCGGTTCTTTTTCCTGGACGACGTCGACCGGGAGTTGGTGGGTAAGCGTCGGGGTGATCACAACAGGTTGGGGTTCGGCGTTCAGCTGGTGACGGTTCGTTATCTGGGCCGGTTCCTGGAGGATCCGCTCGATGTGCCGACGGTGGTGGTCGATTACGTGGCCTCGCAGGTCGGGGTGGCTGACCCGTCGTGCGTGAAGGCGTATCTGGAGCGCAGGCCGACGCGCTTCGAGCATCAGGTGGAGATCTGTGAGGTGTACGGCTACCGCCCGTATGCCTCGGCGAAGGCTCGGCTGCTGGGGTGGGTGGGGGACCAGGCGTGGGCCACCGGGGACGGGCCCAAGGCGTTGTTTTACTCGGCGGTGGCCCGGTTGCGGGCCGAGCGAGTGCTGCTGCCGGGGGTGACGTCCCTGCGCGATGACGTGGCCGGGGCCCGTAGGGCGGCCGAGAACCGGCTCTACGAGGCGCTGGCGGGTGCGGTCACCGCGGAGCAGACCGGTGGTTTGGAGCAGATCCTGCGGGTGCCGGAGGGGCAGCGGCGTTCGCAGTTGGACTTGTGGCGGCGCGGGCCGACCAACCCGACCGGGCGGGGTCTGGTGAGATCGCTGGACCGGGTGGCGCAGATCGCTCGGCTGCACATGGGGGCGGTGGACGTGGCCGGCACCGGTGTGCCGACCCGCCGGTTGATCGAGCTGGCTCGCGCGGGGTTCGAGGCGAAGGCGCCGAAGTTGGCGGCGTTGGCGTACCACCGCAAGATCGCCACGTTGTTGGCAACGGTGCGGTGGCTGGAGGTCACCGCGACCGATGACGCGCTGGAGTTGTTCGACGTGTTCATGACCAGTGAGTTGGTCGGCCGGGCGGCGCGCACCTCGGACAAGGCGAAGCTGCGGCGGGCGCATGGGCAGGCCCGCCACGCCGGGGTCTTGTCGGCGGCGGTGCAGGTGCTGTTCGAGGCGGAGACCTGGGGCGATGCGGTGCCGCTGGCCGTGGTGTGGGACGCGATCGAGTCCGCGGTGGGGTCGCGGGCAAAGCTGCGCACCGCGATGGAGTCGGTGCGGGAGTTCATCCCGCCCGCCGACACCGCGCCGGACGGCGAGTGGCGGGCGCAGGTCGTAGAGCGGTTCAACACGGTGCGCGGGTTCGTGCGGATGCTGTGCCAGGTGATCGACTTCGGGGCGACCGCGGAGGCGGTGCGGGTGGTCACCGCGATGAGGGCCCTGCCGAGGTTCATCGACGCCGGTGAGACCGTGCGGGTGCCCAAGGGCTGGTTGGACGCCCGGAAGGTCGACATCGGCCTGGCACCTCGGGGCTGGTGGGACCAACTGGTGTTTCCCAGAGATCGGCCCGAGGGCTGCGTGGACCGCAACGCCTACGTGTTCTGCGTGCTGGAGCTGTTCCATACCGGGCTGAAGCGTCGCGACATCTTCGCCCGGGTCTCCGACCGGTTCGCCGACCCGCGGGCGAGGCTGCTGTCCGATGACGCCTGGGACGCGGTGAAGGGACCGGTCCTGTCGGCGCTGCTGTTGTCGGAGGACCCTGCCGAGCTGTTGGAGGCTCACGCCGCCGAGTTGGATGAGGCGTGGCGAACGACCGCGGCCGGGTTGGACGGCAACGACAGTCTCACCGTGGACGCCGGCGGACGGCTGCACCTGGGCAAGGACAACGCGTTGGAGGACCCGCCGAGCCTGGTCGATCTCCGTAAGCGCCTGGAGGACATGATCCCCCGGGTCGACCTGTCCGAGCAGGTCCTGGAGGTGATGAGCTGGCACCCCGGCTTCCCGGCGGCGTTCACGTCGGTGACCGGCGGCCGGGCCAGGCTGGCGGACCTGCACGTCTCGGTGGCGGCGCTGTTGACGGCGTACTCGCTCAACGTCGGACTGCCCCCGGTGATCGACCCGGACATCGCGGCGTTGACCCGTGGCCGGCTGGCCCACGTCGACCAGCACTACCTGCGCCCCGACACCTACGCCGCGGCCAACGCCGTGCTCATCGACGCCTAGGGCGATATCGACCTGGCGCGAGTGTGGGGCGGCGGCATGGTCGCCGCGGTCGACGGGGTCCGGTTCGTGGTGCCGGTACGCAGCATCGACGCCCGACCCAGCACGAAGTACTTCGCCCGCAAGAAGGGCGTGACCTGGCTCAACATGATCAACGACCAGCGGATCGGGCTTGCCGGCCGGGTCGTGTCCGGCGCGGCGAAAGACACCCTGCACTTCGTGGACCTGGTGTTCAACCCCGACAGCGACCGCCGCCCGGAAGTCCTGATCATCGACCAGGGCTCCTACTCCGACATCGTGTTCGCCATCGTCACCCTGCTCGGGTTCGACTACCGGCCGGTGCTGGCCGACCTGCCCGACGCGAAACTGTGGCGGATCAACCGGGGGGCGGACTACGCCGCCCTGGACCGAGCCGCCCGCGGCCGAATCGACCTGGAGAAAATCACCCGGCACTGGCCCGACATCCTGCGGATCATCTGCTCAATCCACACCCGCACCATCTCGGCTCACGACGTGATCCGCATGCTGCAACGCGACGGGCGGCCCACCCAACTCGGCGAGGCGTTCGCCATGTACGGGCGGATCTTCAAGACCCTGCACGTGCTCACCTTCGTCGACGACCCCGCCTACCGCCGCGAGATGAAGGCGATGCGCAACCTCAACGAGGGCCGCCACGACCTGGCCCGGCACATCTTCCACGGCCGCAAGGGCGAGTTGCACCAGGCGTACCGCACCGGGCAGGAAGACCAACTCGGCGCGCTCGGACTCGTCCTGAACTGCGTGGCCCTGTGGAACACGGTCTACCTGGACCGGGCCCTGGCCGAACTACGCACTCAGGGCTACCCGGTGCTCGACGACGATGTGGCTCGCCTATCTGCTTACATGCGCCGTCACATTAATGTCCACGGCCACTACTCGTTCCGGCTTCCGGACCTCGGCGGTGCCTGGCGTCCACTGCGTGACCCCGATCAGGCCGACCCCGACGACGGCTGATCCGCGCCATAACTGCCGAAAGTCGCCCAAAAGGCGGCCCGGCGATTGGATAGCTGTCCCAGCCCGCCAAGCAACTGATCTTGGCGTTAAGGGCCAGCGCCGGAACGGCCCGAGAGCGAGCTACTCTCGGGCCGTTCCGGTGGTGTGTCAGGGGCTGAGCTGTGGGTTACTGATCTGGTCCGGTGACGACGCAGTACACGTTCGCCTGGCGGTATTCGGTGCCTGGCGGATCGATCTGGCCGTCGACGTCGACATCGACGTGGTTACGCCAGGAGATCAGTTGACCTGTCGAATCGCAGGTTCGGCGCGCCGTCGTTCGGTTGTTGCTGACCGACTTGGGCTTGAGCTGCACCGACCCCGAGCAGGCCTTACGGCGGTATGTGCCATCTGTGTAGTACTCGTAGAGGCAGTTCTTTACGTGGGCGGTGGCTGCGGTGCAGTCGCCCTTGTCCCACTGCCCGTGCCCAGAGACATCTGGCGTTGACCAGTGAGGATTGTCCGGCAGGGTGACGGGCGTGCACCCGATCGCCGCTGTCTTTTCTCCGCCGTCCTGTAGCCCGTTCGTCGCCGGATCGATCTCCCGGCCCTGTTCGTCGACGTACCGCGCATTGTCTCCGAGGCCAGGCGGTTCAAGACCAGGGACGGCCTCGGCGTAGGAGACAGCATGGTCGGGCTGGACACGGGGCTGCGCGGCTGCCGGCGAGGTGAAACTCATGCCTGCGACCGCCACACTTACCGCGACCGCGAACCGCATGATCGTTGCTGCGTACTGCTTCACTGTTCCTCCCCTGTGGTTGGTGACCTACCGATAGGCGGGTGGGCGCTCGTTGGGCATGGCCTGAACCACGTCAAGGCCGAAGGTGCTCAGCAGCGTGTCGACGGCGGTCCGATCGGCGCCTATCCCTGCCCAGTGAGTGTCGACATCACTGGTGAAACACCAACGGTGATCGGCCGGCCAGACGAAGGCGGGGACCACAGCGGCGTCGCCGTCGAAGGGCTCGTCGTGGCCTTCGAGGTAGTCCGCGAGACGGCCGGTGAACAGGACGTACCGGCGGTGGGGAACGGTGACCAGCGGGCCGTGCCGTTCGGTCGCGGACAGGGCACTTCCGGCGGCGCCTTCCCAGACGCAGAAGAAGCACTGGTCAGGCGTTATCGTGAATTCCGCGAGGACGTGCAGCGCACGTCGTGCCTGTGGCGTCCACAACTCGCGGTCGGCCGGAATGTCGGCGTCGATTTCGAGCTGATCGGGCGAGGTGGGATCGGGGATGTACCGCAGGCGAGCGTACGCCTCGTAGCCGGCGGGCCCGAAGGTGATCAGCTGCTCCGACGGAGTCCGCGACGTCGCGAGCCAGGCCGCTGCGGCCGTGTCCGCCGTATACCTCAGAACCATCGCTCGCGGCCCCCGTCGTCGTTGACGCGCGCAGTGCTACCGCCGCTTTAGCACCTTCCGTGCGTGCACGCCTACAATAAGGTAATGCGCTCACCGTCGGCCTGTGATACGGCCATTTGGATGGTCGACATGCCCAGGCTGAACCTCCGGGGGCGTTCGCCTGGTTTGAATTAGCTGTGCGCCCAGATCAGGCCGATCCCGACGACGATTGATCCGCACCGTCGTGAGGTTGCAGCGCCCGGTACAGCGTGGAGCGGCCCACGCCCAGGTGCGCGGCGATAGCGGTCACGGACTCGCCGCGAGCCAACCGGGCGCGGGCGACGTCAAGCTGGTCGGCGTTGACGGCGACCGGACGGCCGCCGCGTCGGCCCTGCGCGGCGGCGGCCCGTAGCCCGTCGAGGGTGCGTTCGCGGATCAGTTCGCGTTCGAGCTCGGCGGCCAGGGCGGCGACGGCGAACAGCAGCCGGTCGGCGATGGTGGCGCCATCGGGACGATGCACGCCGGCGCACACCCCGGTCAAGATCTCCAACACGATGCCCGGGCGTGCAGCTCGTCCTCGCGCGGCAAGAACGAGCACCCGCGTCAATCGCTGCTCTCTGACGACCCTCGCACCAGTCCGCCGAGGGCCCGCCGAAGTTGCACGACGCATGCCGTGATGCGCCACGATTCGGCAGCCCTCGACGGACGGTGGCAGGAGGGCACAGTCAGCGGGTGGCGCAATCACCCCAACAAGGTCGTTCAACCTGCGACTCGAACCGGCGGGCAGGTATTCAGACACTTTCAATATCCGACGTCGCCAGAGTGCGTGTCGTCGGACTTTCGCACCCGCACGCTGCGGCAGGCTCTCGACGCGACCATGGATGCGGCACTACGACCGTCCCGGAGGGCCCGATGAGCATGAAACGGCAGGTCAGTTACCGGTGGCGGCTGCGGGAGATGATGGCCGCCCGCGGCGTGTTCACCGCCACCGAACTGGTCCCGCTGCTGCACGAACGCGGCATCGACCTGTCCGCCTCCCAGGTCCACCGCCTGGTCACCGGTACACCTGAGCGGCTGTCGCTGCCCGTCCTCGCGGCGCTGTGCGACATCCTGGAGGTCACCCCCACCGACCTGGTCGTCACGACGGCGGCCAACGTCGCGCCGCGCAAGGCCGTCGCCGGCGAGGCCCCGGCGCCGGTGGACCTGGCCACGGTCCGACCCCGGCGTGCCCGCGTGCGACCGGACTGATGAGTCGGACCTACACCGCTGAGCAGTACGAACGCTGGTTCGTCCGCGACTGCGCCCGGTGCGGCCGGCGCGGCAACTTCGCGGCCCGCTGGCCGGACGGGCACGTCTGCCGCACCTGCCACGACCGGGCGCTACGCACCCATGGCCGTTGTCCCGGCTGCGGACACGAGCGGGTCCTGGCCGGGCTGCGCCCCGCGGACCAGGAGCCGATCTGCACCAGCTGCGCCGGTTTCTCCTCCTCACATGCCTGCGTCGAGTGCGGGCAGGAAGGCAAGCTGCACGCCGGCCGCCGCTGCACCCGTTGCACCCTCGCCCGCTGCATCGCCGAGCTCCTCGACGACGGCACCGGCCGAATCCGGCCCGAGCTGGCACCTCTGGCCGAGCTGTTGGCCAGCATGGACAACCCACTCTCCGGCCTGGCCTGGGTTTCGTCCCGTCCCGGCCGCTCCGCCGGAGTCGCCAACCTGCTGCAGGGCTTGGGCCGCGGCGACATCGAACTGACCCACGACGCGTTCCACCGCTTGCAGCTCTGGCGCGTCGCCGCCCATCTCCGCGAGCTGCTCATGGCCTGCGGCGTCCTACCCCGCATCGACAAGCAGGTCGCGCTGTTCGAGAGGTGGCGGCTCGAACAGCTGGACACCGTCACCGACCCCGAGCAGCGCCGGCTGCTGCGCCAATACACCACCTGGCATACCCTGCCTTGGCTGCGGCGCCGCGCCGAACGCGGACCCATCAGCCGCCACACTCGCAACGACCTCGGCCAGCAAGTCCTACGCGCCGGCGACCTCCTCGCATGGACCCAGGAGCAGGGACTAACCCTCAGCATGCTGCGGCAGGCCGACCTCGACCGCTGGCTCGTCGACCACCGGCCGCACCAGCGGCAACTCCTCAAGCCATTCCTGACCTGGGCCGCACGCGCCGGGCACATGCCCCGCCTGAAGATTCCTTCCTACCGGCCCGGCCAGCAGACCCCGATCACCCAGCACCGCCGTCTCGCGCTGCTGCGCAAACTGTTCACCGATGAGACTGGCGGACTGCGCACCCGCGTGGCCGCGATCCTCGTCCTGCTCTACGCCCAGCCCTTCGGCCGGATCCTGCGTCTGACCATCGACGACATCGACACCACCGGGCCCGAGGTCCTGCTGCACCTCGGCGACCCGCCAACACCGGTCCCCGAACCTGTCGCCGCACTGCTGCTGGCCCTGCGCGACCAGCGGACCAACATGCGCACCGCCACCAACCGCGACGCCCGCTGGTTGTTCCCCGGCCGCCGCGCCGGCCAACCCCTCACCCTCGACACGATCGCCCCGCTCATCCGGAACCTCGGTATCCCGACCGTCCCCGGCCGTCTCGCCGCGCTGCGCCAGCTCGTGCTCCAGGCCCCGGCAGCAGTCGTCGCCCAAGCCCTCGGCTTCCACCACCACACCCAACGGCACCAAGCCGCCGCTGGCGGCACCTGGAACCGCTACAGCCCAACCCGCAACACACCGTGAACATCGGACCGTGCTGGGCCGTGATTACAAGACAGTCGGATTACCGCACCCTGCCAGACTCAAGCGCCGAGGGCAGTCGCTGCACGTCGAGACGGACGACGGTGCCTTCCAGGATGGGCAGGTCGGGGCAGTCGGCCCAGGCGGCGCGGCGGGTTAGCCGGGGGTGTAGCCGGTGCCAGGCGCGGGCGGTCGCGGTGCCGTAGAGGCGGGTTTCGGTCACGGTGGTCACGTCCGGGGCGCCCCAACTGGCCGGGTCGCCGAAGATGAACTCGCTGCCGTGCCGGGGTGGCCGGCCGCACTTGGGGCCTGCTATCCATGGCCCTGGCCGGCGGCGTAGCACCCGGTCGGATCGCATCCGAGCCAGCACGCGTACCGGCAGGTCGCGTAGCAGCCAGGCCACCCCGGGCGGCGTCGTAGCCGGCATCCATTACCACCCAGACCGCCGGGTCACCAGGCTCCCAGTGCCCCGCGGCGATCAGCCGGTCCACCACCGCGCGCACCTGCTCGGCGGTGACCGCGGCCAGGTCAGCACCCGGGCTGAGGCGGATGGCGTCCAGCGGCGCGGTCCACGAACTACGCCCTGACTCCAGAGCCACCACAAACGAGTACGGCCAGCCCGGCACCCCGATGTGCTGATCCTTGCCACGCCCGTAGGTGTGACACAGGATCCGCTGCGGCACCGTGTGTGCCTCCGGCCGCAGCCAGCAGGTCACATCCACCGCCAGAACGATCCGCCCGTCAGCGGCCCGTGGAATCGGCGTTGACGCCACCACGGTCCGCAACCGCTGCACATCGATGCGACCAGCAGCCAACGCGTCGTACAACGCGCCGTGACCTCGACGGTGCTCCGCCACCAGCGACAACGCCGGCAACGACCGCACCGGCCCATCCGCGCACAACACCGCATCAGCCAACTCGAACAACGCATCAGCCCTGGCGGTCAAACAACGATGCAACTCCATACGAAACGTCGCGAGGTCCCCCACCACGCTCACGCGCCCGGCGTCATGCACACTAATCATCCCGCAGCCCTTGGTCCTGATCCTCTTCCCTCGACAAGAAGAATGATCAACCAAGGGCCGCGGCCGCGATCAGCCAGGGGCGCTACAAACCGACCCAGGTTAAAGATCAAGTTAGTCGACTGGCAGAGTCACCTATTCGATGTAGCTGGTATTCGTCCGCCTGAGAAGGCTTCGGTTACGGAGTGCAGCAACCTGTGGTGGTTGATGGCAGAGGTGCGGGCCCCCGCCCCGGTCATCGCCGAGGCCCTCGGCTTCCACCAGACCACCGCCACCCGCCAGGTCACCAACGCCGGCGGGCCCTGGAGCCAGTACGCCTCAGGCGATCACACCCCGTCACCCTGACTCCGGCTCTCTCACAACCGAGACCTCATCGAAGATGACGATATTGACCTTCGGCGCATAGCTGGGCACACTGAGCCCTTCGTGTCGCTGTGCGATGGGGAGGCACCTGAAAGTGACTAGGGTGAAGTTCCGTAGGGCTGTGCTAGCGGCGACAGCGGTCGCTATGAGTGTCGCGGTTGGTGGTGTCAGCCCGGCTAGCGCAGGGCCGAAGGACGCGGCCGGGCCGACGTCGGAAGCCGTGTCGATCGCCAAGGGTCCGGAGGTAGTCAGCCCTCAGTTGGTGCCGAGCGGCAAGCTGCCCCAGGTTCAGGGTCCGACGTACGGGTTCACCGAAGGGGCGTCGTCCTCCGGGTCGATGGGCACGCTCGGTGTTTCGCTGCCGTTCAACTACTGGTTCGAGGTGTCGTACGGGCTCGAGAGCCGCAGGTTCAACACCACGACCAATAAGGCGTGCACATGGTTGAAAGTCTACGTGCAGTCGGGAACCCCGCACGTAGACACGCTCGGGGTCAAGCTGTACCGCGTCCAGTCGGGTACTGATCCTGTGATGGGTGACGCTGTGAACTGGCCGACAGACAACCGGACGTACCAGTACTGCTGGACCGGGCTGTCCAATAGCTACGAGTACTACTTTTGGTTTGGCTACGGCAGTGCGGGCAACTTCGCGTACGCCCGCGGCGATGGGTCCGCGGTCGGCAACATCTGAACTGGCCGGAGCAGCAGCGAGGGGTGGCACACCGGCGGTGTGCCACCCCTCGCTGCTGCTGACGTGACTGTCACCGGATGGCGGCGGGCACGCTGATATACACCTCTCGCAGATCGTCGACAGACACGGTTGAACGGGCCGTGACCGTGCTCTGGGTGCCGGTGCGGGTCTGAGTCGGGCGGGCTGCGGTGATCGCCCCAGCGAGATCGCCGGCTTGGGAGGGATCAGCGACCAGGATCCGGTTGCCTTCGTTGACCGCGGCGTTCGGGTCCAGGTTCTCGAAGAGCAGTCCGTCGTCTGTTCCCCGTAGGACACCGTGCTGGTTGCTGATGTCGGTGTAAGCGGCGAGTGCGAATCCTGACGCGTTGGGCAGCTGCACCTGCACCTGTCGGGAGGCCGGGTCGACCTGCAGGACCCGTCCCACCAGGCCGTCGGCGACTGCTACGAGCTGGCCAGCACGCACCCGGCCGGGGTCGGTCACCGACACTGTCATGGTGTCCTCCGAGCGGCTCAGCACGGTCGCGGGCAGGGCATCGGCGTCGCCGAGGGCACCACCTTGGGCGGGGGCGTCGAAGACGGAGGTGTTGCCGACGAAGCCCTCAATCCGAACGTTAAGAGCAGTCGAGGTTCGCGGCAACGCTCGGATGATGAAACGGCCGGTGGCCGGTCCCTTCCCACCACCGATGTCATCGTCGACGGTGGTGCTCGTGATCCCTAGGTGAGTCACTCCGGGTGTCGCCACCGCGATCACGTAGCCGCTCCAGTAGTCCACGTCAGCGCTGCGCGATGGTCTATGAGGACTTACCAGGCTGATCACGCGCGTCTGGCGTGGGTCTGGGGCGGGTCTGTCGGCCAGCATCCGCATCCGGGACGTCGAGGCGGTGGCGAAGAACCCGATCCTCGCCCGGCCAGCGTTGTCTGAGCTCTGGAGCACGACTACCGAGCCCAGTGTCGGATGCTCGGTTGCCAACAACGCGCGGACCGTCGAGTGCTCTATCGCTGATCCGCCGGTCCCCGTCGCCTGATCCCACGCCCTCACCGCATCATCGACCAGCGCCTCCGGCGCCTCGCCCGCGCGCTCCCAACTCAGCAGCGGCCCGTCGGCCTGCACCATCGGCAGTTCCCTCTGCGACGGTGCCGCGACGGTGGCGAGGATCACCGGCGTCGCCACCACCGCCACGATCAGCAGGGCCGAAGTTGCAAGCGCCGCCCGCCGACGACGCACCGCACTGACCCGGCGGCGGATCATCACGTCAGGGTCCGCCGGCACACGGACCTCAGCCGCTAGATCAATCAGCCGCTCGTGCAAGTTCCTCTCAGTTTTCATCAATTGCCTCCTCCCACACACGCCTTCGCTGGCCGTCCCACGGCATCCAGGTCAGCTCGTAGCGAGCGCAGCCCTCGCGACGTCAGGCTCTTTACCGTGCCCACCGCACACCCCAACGCCGCTGCCGTCTGTTCCTCGCTGAGGTCCTCGTAGTGGCGTAGCACCACTGCCGCACGCTGCCGAGCCGGTAGCCGCGCCAGCGCCCGCCGCAGCAAGTCTCGATCATCCACGGCAGCGAACTGATCCGGTCCAGGCTGGTCAGCGGCAACTACTGATGGCCGCTCAAACCACGATCGCCGCCGTCGCGCGCTGATGAACGTATTCGTCAACACCCGGTGGGTGTAATGATCAACATCGTCATCTAGTCGGGACCACGCCAGAGCGACCTTCGTCAACGTCGTCTGTACCAGGTCCTCTGCTCGTCCATGATCACCGCAGAGCAAGTAAGCGATTCGCAGCAAACGGGCATACCGCGCCCGCACGAACTCGCTGATCTCATCCTCAGCCGTGCTCCGCATCGGTCTCCCACTCGTGTTGCCGCTTGACCCGCTTCGTATACCTACGCACTGAACCCCCCAGCAGGTTGCCGTCAGGCATGAAACAGATAGCCAGTCAGACCAACCACGTAAGGAACTGGCGGGTTCTCCAAGATCATGCGGATGGAGAGCGGTATGGTGAGCATCTCTGCTCTGTCAACGACCTCCGCGCGCTGCTGGCGTTCTACGGAGTAGATGATCCCGACAAGGCCGGCCGCCTTGTGGACATGGCGCGCTCGGCGCGTCAACGACACTGGGCCGGACAGTACCGCGAGTATGGCGTCCGCCTGGTCGTGGTAGCAGGTCTCGGTCAGGTGGACCTTGTAGCCGTTCCAGAACAGGTCATCACCCTTGGCGGCCCACCGGGTGTCGGTGTCGTACGGCGAGGTGATCCGATGTTTGGCGGGCGGGAGACCATCCGTGTCCGCCTCCCGCCGCCGGATCACCTCCCGCCCCCTGCTGTCGGTGGTGATCAGGTAGTTCTGCACGACTACAACCGCCGCGTATTCAGTCTGATGCGAATACAAGACAGTCTGCGTCCGACCTGTGGCCGAGGTTGGCGCTGCTGGTCGCGGGAGTAGCGGTTTCGACGACTGTAGACCTGGTGGAGATGACTCCCTGCTGTGAGGGGGGCGAATCCGCCCATCCTGACCTGCATGTTCGATAGGTGGGTCGCATCGGATGCGAAGATCTCGCATCTGATGCGAGATGCGGGAGGTCACCCCCTCTTGGTCAAGATGGTGTGAGAACACCCTGTGTGAGTGGGGTGGCGGGCCTGCTGAGGGCGGGGATCGGAGATCCTTGTGTACGTGTCCACTTCTTCTGGCAAGCAGCCGGTGTCCGGCGACGGGGTTGATCCGGCGCCGAAGCCGTCGCGGCGGGTTTTCAGCCCGGAGTACAAACGTGCGATGGTCGCCGAGTACGAGAACGCCGCGAACGGGGAGAAAGGCGCGATCCTGCGACGGGAAGGTTTGTACTCGTCGCACATCATCGAGTGGACACGGGCTCGGGATGCCGGGCAACTCGGACAGGTAGGGACTCCGGTCACGGGTTCCGGTGCTGCGGCGGGGTCGCGGGTGAAGAAGTCCGCGGAGCAGGTGGAGTTGGAGAAGCTGCGCCGGCAGAACGAGAAGCTGCAGGCGGAGCTGAAGAAGACCCGTATGGCGTTGGACATCATGGGAAAAGCGCACGCGCTCTTGGAAGAACTCTCCGAGAGCGCGGACAACGACAACCCGCCGAAGAGATCCTGACCGCCGTGTTCGGNNAGTTACGCGGCGCGGATNTCTCGGTGCAGCGGGCGTGCGCGTTGACCGGGACCTCGCGGGCGACGTACTACCGGCGGGTGAAGCCGGTCGGTCCACGGCACGGGCCGTGGCTGCCCCGGACCCCGCCACCGCAGGCACTCAGCCCGGCCGAACGCGGCCGGGTGCTGGCGGTGCTGAACTCGCTCGTCTACGCCGACCTGGCGATCCCGCAGGTCTGGGCGAGGGAACTGGATGCGGGCCGCTACCACTGCTCGATATCCACGATGTATCGCATCGCCCGTGCGGCCGGGCAGAGCCGGGAACGACGTCGACTGGCGGCCNATCCACCCCGGGTACGTCCGGAACTGGTCGCGACGGGGCCGGGTCAGGTGTGGTCCTGGGACATCACCGCGTTGAAAGGACCTGTCACAGGCCTCTGGTACCGGTGCTACGTCGTTATCGACATCTACTCGCGCTATGTTGTCGGGTGGCTCGTCGCGGCCGGGGAGGACGCGGTCGTGGCCCGCGACTTCCTGGCCGATGCGATCAGCCGTAACGGGGTCGAGCCGCACACCATCCACGCCGACCGTGGCGGCGTCATGGTGTCGAAGCCGGTATCGCAGATGCTCGTCGACCTCGGTGTCCTACGGTCGCATTCCCGACCTCGGACCTCGAATGACAACCCGTATTCCGAAGCCCAGTTCAAAACCATGAAGTATGTGCCGGACTTCCCGGAAAAGTTCGGGTCCCTCGCTGACGCGAAAGCTTTCTGCGACGGCTTCTTCACCGCCTACAACCATGAACACCGACATTCCGGGATCGGCTGGCACACCCCGGCGTCGGTGCACTACGGCACCGCCGAGCAGATCCGTGAGCAACGGCAGGACACCCTCGACGCGGCCCACGCCGCCCACCCGGACCGGTTCAACCGCAGGCCCCGCGCACCGAAACTGCCCGACCACGCCTGGATCAACAAGCCAACCCAGCAGGAACAGACCGTCTCAGTTTGACTTGACAACTACCGGAGCACTACATGATGGTCGGCAAGGCCTGCCTGTTCGGCGACGAAGCGATTGCCGCGCGGATACTCACGACGCCGCACCCGGGGGCGGTCAAGGCTCTGGGCCGGCAGGTCTGCGGCTTCGACCAGGCCACCTGGGATGCGCGCTGCTTCGACCTGGTCGTCGCCGGCAATGTGGCCAAGTTCAGCCAGCACCCTGACCTCGGGCAGTACTTGTCTCGCACGGGCAACCGGGTACTGGTGGAAGCCAGTCCGGTGGATCGTGTCTGGGGCATCGGCCTGTCCGCCACGGACCCCCACGCACACGATCCTGCCCGATGGCGCGGGCGCAACCTTCTCGGGTTCGCGCTGATGCACGCACGCATGCAGCTCGCCACCGGATGACCCTCAAGGTCCGGGTACATCAGGGACGGCTCGGCACCGAACAGTACCGCGTCGTCCGCCCAGCCAACCCCGTGACCGGCGCGGCGCTGGGCGACAACCCATGGTTCGTCCTGGGAACTCAACGCCGACGTCGCGTTGACGTCCTGTTCGCCATGCTCCGCGACAAGGTTCCCTACCAGCACAGACCCGTAACCGCCCTAACATCGCCAGCGTGATGGAACTGGACCTCGACGACTTCGCCGCCACCGTGGACGCCCGCGCCCCGCAACTGCACAACATTGGCGTCCAATGGCAGCTACACCGAGGCCCCACCTACGACAAGTCCGCAGCCTGGATCGACTGCATCAACGGCGATCTCGTCGGCTGGTTGATCGTCTGGACCAGCGGTGAGGCCGAACTCGAAACAGCCGACCTGACCACAGGGTCAGTCGACAGCACCCACTACGAATTCTCCGCGCTCAACGACCTCACCACCTGCCTCGACGACCTGGTCCGCCGGCTAACTCCACGCGGCCGCCTACCTGCGGCAGGCACGGCTGCTGGCTGACCGGGAAGCCGCCCTCGACGCCGTACGCCGCGCCTGGCCCGCCGACGCGTGACTGGACGTTTGCTTCATCTTCGGGCCGGTAATGGCCGATTCGCGCCTCGACCTCGGTAGCGCGAGATGCCCGACCCGACCTAGAAAGAAAACATATCGGTGGACATAGGCCTACCCGGTTTCAGCGGATATCGCCCCGGGATCGTGTCTGGTTCACTTTCATCCCGCACCGACGGACATGACGTCCGCCAGGTCGAGGCCCCGACACCGTACGCCTGCTTCATGACCGAACGGCGCCCCTACCCGTCCGACCTGTCCGACGCCCGCTGGGC
>NZ_KB900614.1:4678032-4949968 GCF_000379065.1 Salinispora mooreana | reverse complement strand
AAGCGCCAGCGACAACACCATCGGCATCAACCTGCTCAACCAGGCCACCACCACCCACCCCACCCTCACCAAAACCTGGGTCGACGCCGGCTTCACAAACCGCGTCGTCGAATACGGCGCCGCCCTCGGCGTCGACGTCGAGACCGTCACCAAAGACCCCCAAGCCAAAGGCTTCAGCGTGGTCAAACGGCGATGGGTCGTCGAACGCACCATCGGCTGGCTCATGCACCACCGCCGACTCGTCCGCGACTACGAAGCACGACCCGACAACTCCGCCAGCATGATCACCCTCGCCATGATCGACAACCTCGCCAAACGCCTCACCGCCGAAACCACCCCAACCTGGCGAGAACCACTACAACCACAACACACACAAAATACGTGAATCAGACGTCCTCTGACACGAATCAGGCCCCGCCGCACCGGAACAACTCGCGTCATAAGTCGATGATCGTGGATGCAGATCTCGCTGCCAGCACCATGCTCGGCGTGACTCACCGTGATTACCGGACGAGCCCTAACACGAATACAAGACACTTAGTTTACGCGACCCTGCCAGCCTCACGGGCCGGGTCCAAGATCGAGGTCCGGCGGGTGGCCGAGGCCGACGAGGTCCCGCAGGGCAGCGAGAGCAACGGCCAGATTTGATGGGTACGGCCGACGTCGAGGCCGTCTGGCGGATCGAGTCGGCCCGGATCGTCGCCGCGCTGACCCGGTTCACCGGCGATTTCGGGCTGGCCGAGGACGCGGCCCAGGAGGCGGTGGCTGAGGCGCTGGTGTCGTGGCCGCGTGCCTCTCCGGCCAATCCGGTCGGCTGGCTGATGGCCACGGCCCGGCGGCGGGCGATCGACGCGATCCGCCGCCGGACCGCCCTGCAGGACCGGTACGCCCTGCTGGCGGCCGGCCTGGCGGTCGACGAAGAAATCGACCCCGACAGGATCGACGACGACGTCCTGGCGCTGATGTTCGTCAGCTGCCACCCGGTGCTCTCCCCGGAGGCCCGGGTGGCGGTGACCCTGCGCGTGGTCGGCGGCCTGTCCAGCGAGGAGATCGCCCGCGCATTCCTCGTGCTGTGCCGACCGTGCAGGCCCGCATCACCCGGGGCAAGAAGACGATCGCGGCGGCCAGGGTGCCGTTCGAGCTGCCGGCGGCCGGCGAGCGCCGGGAGCGGCTGGGCGGCGTGCTCAGCGTCCTCTATGTGATCTTCACCGAGGGGTCGGCGGCCACGTCGGGCGACCGGCTGCTGCGCCCCGACATCGCGTACGAGGCGATCCGGCTGGCCCGCACGGCGTGGATCGGCCGGGTAGCGGCGTTGCGCCTTCCTCACGGTCGGCTTACCAGCCACCACACTGGCGCTGGACCCCGTCGGGGCTACCTGTTTCGCACCTGCGAGTAACGACCGGGGTGGGTGCCTTCCCTACCCCGGGGACGGCGGTGCTCTCCTGACCGGATGCCGTGCCCGGCCAGCGCCTGCCGCATCACAACGGCATGTCCCCACACCCCGCTGCCACATCCCACCAGCGGGGCTCCGTTTTAGTAGGCATCAACGAAGGTTCACGCGATTCACCCGTCCGGTCTGCCCCTCACCCGTGACCTCCCCGGTGGGACAGGAGATAACCCCTGGCCCGCATCCGACAACGCCTGACGACAGCAACCGTGGAGAGCCCGTTGCGCGGAGACGCGCACGGCGGGTTCGGCGAGCGGCCTGGAGAAACGGACCAGCGGCAACGCTGGCACCGCGCTCCAGGCCGACTCAACTAGGCCGTGTCTCCTGGATCTTTGATCCCGGATCGGCTATCAAGGGTTGTCGTGAGTGGACGGTTTGAGCTGACCGAGGTCGAGTACGAGCGGATCTCACCGTTGCTGCCGGCGATGACACCGCAGCGTGGCGGGCGGTGGCGTGATCACCGGCAGGTGATCCACGGGATCGTGTTCCGGGTGCGGACCGGGGTGCCGTGGCGCGACGTTCCTACGCGGTACGGGCCGTGGAAGACGCTGTACAAGCGGTTCACCCGCTGGCAGGAGGACGGGACCTGGGCACGGATCGAGGCGATGCTGCACACCGAGGCGGACGCTGCCGGGGACCTGGACTGGCACGGCAACGCCGATTCCACGATCGTGCGTGCCCACCAGCACGCCGCCGGCGCCCGTAAAGGGGGCTGACCAGCCGTGACGCAGCGCGACGGGAAGGACTCGGCAAGTCGCGCGGCGGATGGACCACGAAGATCCACACGATCGGTGACGGACGCGGCCGGAACCTGACCAGCCACCTGACCCCGGGCCAGGACTCCGACACCCGCCAACTGGTCCGGCTGCTCGACGACGTGGCCGTGGCCCGCCCCGCAGGGATCGGCCGCCCCCGCAAACGCCTCGACTCCCTCTCCGCGGACAAGGCCTACAGCTCCCGCGGCAACCGCCGATCCCTGCGAGCCCGGCGCATCCCGCACGACATTCCCGAGAAGGACGACCAGAAGGCCAACCGCGCACGCAAGGGCTCACGCGGTGGCCGCCCACCCACGTTCCGCCCGCAGCGCTACCGACAGCGCAACACCATCGAACGGCTGATGAACCGGCGCAAACAGTTCCGCGCCGTGGCCACCCGCTACGACAAGCTCGCCTGCCGCTACCGCGCCACCGTGCAGATCGCCGACATCCTCATCTGGCTACGCGCGAAACCGGACCGCCCCAAGCCATGATCCAGGAGACACGGCCTAGGAGCCATAGGTTCGCCGTCAAGACCCGGCGGCCAGCGCGGCGCGTACCGGGGCCGACTTCGCCGCCGCCTCCGCGACCTCGGCCTCCGGATCACTGCCCCAGGTAATCCCCCCACCGGCCCACACGTGCAGCTGATCGGCGTCGGCGGCGGCGGTGCGAATAGTCAAACCAAGGTCGACCCGGCCGGGGGTGACCCAGCCGAGCGCGCCCATGCTGGCCCCACGACCGACCGGCTCCGCAGCGGCGATGTGGTCCAGGGCAGCGAGCTTCGGGGCCCCGGTGACCGAACCGCCAGGGCAGACGGCACGCAGCAGATCCGCCAGGCCGAGCCCCTCGGCGACCGCCGCGGAGACGGTCGACTCCGCCTGCCACAGGTCACACCACCGGCGTACGGCGAACAGCTCGTCAACCGCGACGGTGCCGGTACGGGCGAGGCGAGCCAGATCATTACGTTGCAGATCAACGATCATGATATGTTCCGCGCGTTCCTTCGTGCTGGTCAGCAGCGCGGTCCGGCCGGCGGCGGTGGCCGGACGGGTGCCCTTGATCGGCCGGGTGATCATCCGCCCGGCCGTGACCTCTACGAGGGTCTCCGGGGAGGCGCAGCCAATCGCCCACCCGGTGCCGGTGAGTACACCCGCGTACCGGGCACCCGGCAGCGCACCGAGACGGGCCAGGGCGGGCAGCGGATCACCGGCGTAGGGGGCGGCGGCGTGTCCCACGAGGTTGACCTGGTAGACATCCCCACGGCCGATTGCCGCACGGACGGCACGTATCGCGTCGGCGTGCTGCCATGGGGTCCAACTCTCCGCCCAGGTACCGAGCCACCAACCCGACGATCGGCGGGGGGCTGGACGCCTGCGGGAAGCCGGAGCATGGCCATAGACGACGACCGCCACCTCGGGCAGTGCGGGGGCGGGTGTGGCCGGGCCAGGGCCGCGGCCGACCCCCAGCGCACCGGCTGCGGCCGAGACGTAGAGGGCAGCCCCGCACACCCGTTGCGGGATTCGCCCCGCCGGCCGAGCAAGGTCATCCAGGGCGAGACCGTGGGCGGCGAGGAACTCCTGGACGAGCGCCGCCGGGTCTCCGCCGTCGCCGACGCGCCACTCCCAGCGGGCGCGTTCGACGTGGGCACGCCCGCAGTCCGGCGCCGCCGGCGGAGCAATCGTCACCTCTGCTGGAAGCGTTTCCACGCTATCCGGTCCATTCCGCCTCAACCGTTCAGTGGATTTTCCACGCGGCACGCGCACACCACTCGATGCTGATCACGTGAACTTGGTACTGTGCGTCACTGGCCGTGTGAAACATGACACAGTTCCCCCACCCTCCGGAGAACCCCGATGTGCCAGCACCAACCCACCTGCCCCTCTGCCGACGCCACCGACCGGGACGCCGCCAAAGTCATCGCTTGCTTCCCTGAGCAGGGCTGGAGTCTGCTCTGCAACGGGGTTATCAGTTTCGAGGACACCGGCGAGATACTTCCCGACGGGCGCAGCATCGCCCCGCACCGCGGCCCAGCCCGCCACGCCCTCGTCGCCTGACAACAACTCACAGTAATCATCTGGTTCCGTCGACCCCAGGCTAGCCGCCCGCACCAGGTCACCGGCCCGGGAGTCGACACCAGCCGGCCGGGCGGACAACCCCGCCCGGCCCCGTCGACCCCTCACTCCTCAAACGCCTGCGGCGCGGGACAGGAACACACCAGGTTCCGGTCGCCGTACGCGCCGTCGATCCGCCGCACCGGCGGCCAGTACTTCCCCCACCGATTCCCCGCCGGATAGGCTCCGACCGACCGCGGATACGGATGCGACCATTGGTCAGCCGAGACCATCGCCGCGGTGTGCGGGGCGTTCACCAACGGGTTGTCCTCCGCCGGCCACTCCCCCGAACCCACCTTGTCGATCTCGGCCCGGATCGCGATCAGCGCGTCGCAGAACCGATCCAACTCGGCGAGATCCTCACTCTCCGTCGGCTCCACCATCAACGTCCCCGCCACCGGGAACGACATCGTCGGTGCGTGGAAACCGTAGTCGATCAGACGCTTGGCCACATCATCAACGCTGACGCCCGTCGCCTTCGTCAACGGCCGCAGGTCCAGAATGCACTCGTGCGCCACCAGGCCCTTGTTACCCGCGTACAACACCGGGAAAGCGCCGCGCAGCCGCGCCGCCACATAGTTGGCCGCCAACACCGCCACCCCCGTGGCCCGGGTCAGCCCAGCCGCACCCATCATCCGCAGATACATCCACGGAATCGGCAGAATCCCCGCCGACCCGTACCGGGCCGCCGACACCGCCGGCCGGCCCGAATCCCCCGCGAGCGGGTCACCGGGCAAGAACGGCGCCAGATGCGAGCGCACCGCCACCGGCCCCACGCCCGGCCCGCCACCACCATGCGGGATGCAGAACGTCTTGTGCAGATTCAGATGCGACACGTCCGCACCGAACCGTCCCGGCTTGACGAAACCCACCAGGGCGTTGAGGTTCGCCCCATCGACATACACCTGCCCGCCCGCGTCGTGCACCTTCGCGCACACCTGAGCGATACCCGTCTCATACACGCCGTGCGTCGACGGATACGTCACCATGATCGCGGCGAGCGTCTCCCGATGCTCATCGATCTTGCTGTCGAGGTCAATCAGGTCGATGTTGCCGTCGACGTCGCAGCCGACCACCACCACCCGCATCCCCGCCATCACCGCCGACGCGGCGTTCGTACCGTGCGCCGACGACGGAATCAGGCACACATTCCGGTGCCCCGCATCCCGCGACCGGTGGAACGCGCGGATCGCCAACAGCCCCGCCAACTCCCCCTGCGAGCCGGCGTTGGGCTGCACACTGACCGCGTCGTACCCGGTCACCTCCGCCAGCCAACCCTCCAGCTGGGCAATCAGCTCCCGGTAACCGGCGGTCTGCGACTCGGGCGCCAACGGATGCATCTGCGCGAACTGCGCCCAGCTCACCGGCTCCATCTCGGTGGTCGCGTTCAGCTTCATCGTGCACGACCCCAACGGGATCATGCCCCGATCCAAGGCATAGTCGAGGTCCGCCAGCCGACGCAGGTACCGCAGCATCGCCGTCTCCGACCGATGGGCGCTAAACACCGGGTGAGTGAGGAAGTCCGATGTGCGAGCCAACGCCGCCGGCAACGCCGCATCCACCGCACCGGTGAAGACCGGCACCCCGAACGCCGCCCACACCGCCGCGAGATGCGCCTCCGTCGTGGTCTCGTCACAGGAAACACCCACCCGGTCGGCGTCCACCAGCCGCAAACTCACCCCCCGCCGCGCGGCTGCCTCCACCACCTCGGCCGCCCGACCCGGCACCACCGCCGAGACAGTGTCGAAGAACAGAACATCCGCAACATCCACCCCACCCGCGCGCAACCCGGCCGCCAACCGCGCCGCCATCGCATGGGTCCGCGCCCCGATCGCACGCAACCCGTCCGGGCCGTGGTAGACCGCGTACATCCCGGCCATCACCGCGAGCAGTACCTGCGCGGTGCAGATGTTGCTCGTCGCCTTCTCCCGACGGATGTGCTGCTCCCGGGTCTGCAACGCCAACCGGTACGCCGACTCCCCATCCGCGTCCCGCGACACACCGACCAACCGTCCCGGCAGCATCCGCTGCAAGCCGGCGCGGACCGCCAGATAGCCCGCGTGCGGGCCACCGAAGCCCATCGGCACCCCGAACCGCTGAGTCGTACCGACAGCGATGTCAACACCGATCTCCCCCGGCGGACGCAGCAGCGTCAACGCCAACAGGTCGGCGGCCACAGTCACCAACGCGCCCACGGCATGCGCGGCGTCCACCACCGCAGCGTGGTCCCGCACCGCCCCGGACGCCCCCGGATACTGCACGTGCAGGCCGAAAAACTCCGCCGGCAGCTCCGCACCATCAAGGTCAACTACCTGTACGTCGATACCAAGCGGCTCGGCCCGCCCCGCGATCACCGCCACCGTCTGCGGCAACGTGTCCGCGTCCACCACATACACCTGGCTCCGGCTACGGCTCGCCCGCCGCGCCAGCGTCATCGCCTCGGCCGCCGCGGTGCCCTCATCAAGCATCGAAGCGTTCGCGGTCTCCAACCCGGTCAGATCGGTGACCATGGTCTGGAAGTTCAACAACGCCTCCAGCCGACCCTGGCTGATCTCCGGCTGGTACGGCGTGTACGCGGTGTACCAGCCGGGATTCTCCAACACGTTGCGACGAATCACCGCCGGGGTGTGCGTACCGTAGTAACCAAGACCGATCATCGACACCGCAGCGGTATTGCGCTCAGCCAGCGCCCGCAGCTGCGCCAACGCCTCCGACTCACTGGCCGGCGCCGGCAGGTCCAGGGTGCCCGACCAGCGGATCGCTTCCGGAATCGCCGCATCCATCAGCTCGTCAACAGAGCCGTAGCCAACAACCTCCAACATCCGGCGTTCGTCCTGCGGATCCGGACCGATATGACGGGCGGCGAACTGCTCAAGGGACATGGGGCGCTCCCCGGGGATGAGGTCGACAGGTCGGCCTCCCCCTCTGTCGCGCACACAGGCGCTCCACAGTGCCTACCCGTGTGGTCCTTTTGCCTGAGAGGTTCCGGGGAGGATTTGCCCCTTCGGCGCCGCACCGGGTGGATTCCGGGCGGTCTCTCCCACACGGGTGCGACCGGCACGACCAACGCTACCAGCGGCCATCCCCACCCGGGCGTCCCCACCCAGGCCACTACCGACCGCACAACAGCCCGCCACGGTCAGCCCACCACCACCGGTCCCCCCGTGCCGTCTGGGACGGCACCGAACTGATCAGCCAAGGCCGGCAACACCTGACCCAGCGGGGCATCCACCGTCACCGCAGCGTACGCATCGCCACGAGTCGCGCCCTGATTCACAATCGCCACCGGAATTCCCAGACTCGCCGCCCGCACCACAAACCGCCGCCCCGACATGACCGTCAGCGACGAACCAAGCACCAACAGCAGTCGAGCGGACTCCACCATGGTGAAACACCGGGCCACCCGCGATGCCGGCACCGACTCACCGAAGAACACCACATCCGGCTTCAGGGTTCCCGTGCCGCACTGGGCGCAATCGATCGTACGGAAATCCGCCACCGCCGAATCATCGAGATCCACGTCACCGTCCGGATTCACCGCCGACACCCACGCCGCGAACCCCGGGTTCACCTCCGCCAGCCGCTGATGCAGCTCCCACCGCGACACCCCAACCCCACAATCCAGGCACACCACCTCATCCAGGCGCCCATGCAGCTCCACCACCCCGCTGCTACCCGCCGCCGTGTGCAACCCGTCCACATTCTGCGTAACAACCCCGTCAACCACACCGGCCTGTTGCAAACGAGCCACCGCCCGATGCCCGGCGTTGGGGACCGCCCGGGCAATCGTGCGCCACCCCAGGTGACTACGTGCCCAGTACCGCCGCCGCGCCAACGGATCCCGCGTGAAGACCTGGTAGGTCATCGGAGAGTGCCGCCGCGCCACGCCACTGGGCCCCCGGTAGTCCGGGATCCCCGACTCGGTGGACAAGCCAGCACCGCTGAGCACCACCACCCCACCAGCCGAGACCAACCCCGCCAGCACATCAACCTGTTCGCTCACAGAACCATGCTGCCGCGGCCACGGCAGCATGGTCACTCCCGCCGTCGCTCAACTCACCCGCCGCCGCGCCCGCCGCGCCGCCAACTCATCCCCCGCCACCTCCGCCGCAGCCGGCGGTGCCGGCTGCGGCACCACCGACTCCGCCGGCAGATGCGACAACGACCCCTGGATCTCCTTGAACGCCCCACCGATCGCGATCCCGAACACCCCCTGGCCACCCTGCAACAGGTCAACCACCTCCTCCGGCGACCGGCACTCATACACCGTCGTCCCGTCGGAGATCAACGTGATGCCCGCCAGGTCCGCCACCCCCCGCGACCGCAACACCTCAATCGCCTTCCGGATGTTCTGCAACGACACCCCAGCGTCCAGCAGCCGCTTCACCACCTTCAACACCACCAGATCCCGGAACGAGTACAACCGCTGCGTCCCCGAACCCGACGCGTCCCGCACTCCCGGCACGACCAGACCAGTCCGCGCCCAGTAATCCAACTGCCGGTAACTGATACCCACCGCATGGCAGGCCGTCACACCCCGGTAGCCAACCTCGCCGTCACCATCGATCGCCGGCACACCCGGCCCAGAATCGGAATCCCACGGCTCCTGCATCCGGACAACCTCCCCGCCGTGCGGTGCCACGTCCACGTCGAGACAAGCACCCCTCGATACGGTCACCCTAACGCCGCACCCGACGGTTGCCAGGCAACAACAACACGACACGCCGCGCCCACAACACGCCCAAAGAGACCGTCACCAACCGTGACGAAAGCACAACCAACCCATAACCACCAGATCAACCAGTCAGCCGAGTCAGCCGGCAAAGTCCTCCGGACTCACCTGGTCCAAGAACTCCCGGAACTTCTCCACCTCGTCCTCCTGCTCATCCGGAATCACAATCCCGGCCTCGCTGAGAACCTCATCGGCACACCGAATCGGCGCCCCCACCCGCAACGCCAACGCAATAGAGTCACTCGGCCGCGCCGACACCCGCACCCCGTCACCCAGCAACAGATCAGCGAAGAAGACATTCTCCTTCAACTCGGTGATCTCCACCGCCTGCAACGGCGCTTCCAACGCCGCCAACACATCCCGAAGAAGATCGTGCGTCAACGGCCGCGTCGGCTTGACCCCCTGCTGCTCATAGGCGATCGCCGTCGCCTCGACCGCGCCGATCCAAATCGGCAGGTAACGGTCTCCCTCGACCTCCCGAAGCAAAACGATCGGCTGGTTGCCCGGCAGCTCCACCCGAACCCCGACCACACTCAGCTCGCGCACCGCCGCCTCCGTGTCGTTGTCACCTACGCCGCACCGCACCCCTTCTGCACCGTACACGGACCGCGACCCGGCCGTCCCACGCGCGGCCCGCGCCGCAAAAGGGGTTACCCCGGCAAGCCTACGGCACGCATCACCGGACAGATCTTTCCGCATACACCCACCCGGCCAGCAGACAACCGGCGTGGCCACCTCACCGTCCCAACGTCGACCGCAACCCCACCCGCACCAACGCCGCGTGCAACCGCTGCGACAGCGCCACCAACTCCCGCGCCGTCTCCGCCGCCCGTGCCCGCGCCGCCGGATCACTCTGCCGCGCCAACGGCGTCACCAACTGGGCAAACAACCCCACCTCACGGTCCGCCGCCAATCGATACCCCCGCAGATGCCGCGGCTCCAACCCGTACGCCGCCAGACCCGCCACCGCCTGCGCGATGATCAACGCATCCCCGTCATACCAACCCGGCGGATCCGTCACCACCACACCAAGCCGCTCCAACTCCGCCAGCGTCGCCTCATCAACACCGCTGCGGGCAATCAACTCAGCCCGATCCAACCGCAACCGCGACGACTCGGCCTCCGCCGGCTGCCCCGGCACCTGCCCACCCGGGCCCACCGCCACCAACGCTGGCCGAGAACGACCCGGCTGCTCACCCGTCGCATCCCAGACCGCCAGCTGCTCACGGATCACCCGCAACGGCAGGTACTGATCCCGCTGCGCGGTCAACACAAACCGCAACCGCGCCACATCATCCCAGCTGTACTTCCGGTACCCCGCCGCCGTCCGCTGCGGTTCCACCAAGCCCTCAGCCTCGAGGAACCGCAACTTCGACAACGTGGCATCCGGAAAGTCCACCCGCAACTGGGCCAGCACCTCACCGATGCTCATCAACGGCTGCGGACGGGATGACCCCGGCGCAGCAGACGCCGCAGGCTCACTCACCCCCGGCCGGCCCCCTCCTCGGGCCGCGGACCAGCAAGGAACACCACCCGAAACTTGCCGATCTGCACCTCGTCACCGTTGCTCAACGTGGCCGCCTCGACCCGCTCCCGGTTCACGTACGTCCCATTCAGGCTCCCCACATCCCGCACCGTGAACGTCCCACCATCCCGGTGGAACTCCGCGTGCCGCCGCGACACCGTCACGTCATCCAGGAAAATGTCACTGTCCGGATGCCGCCCACTGGTCGTCACATCGTGGTCCAGCAAGAAACGGGCACCCGCATTCGGCCCTCGCCGCACCACCAGCAGAGCCATCCCCGGCGGCAACGAACCGGACATCCGGTTCGGCATCACATCGGGATCCGGCCCCTCCAGGGCCTCTTCGAGCGAGCCGAGATTGAGCGTCGAAGTGACGTCGAGTGGGGGAAACTCGTCGTCTGGGCGCGTCATGGGACCACCTCACGGATCTATTCGGTCAGCGTCGGGTAAGAGCGGGACTGGCCGCCGGGCATTCTCGCACCCAGCGGCTGGCTCCCCGTGCCAGGAAGGCAACTACACAACGCTCAACTATCGGATTCTCGGTCGACTGGGCGAGCCTAGCCAGCGCCGAAAAGCAGGGCAACCAGACGCGCGGAACCAACCCCCGCGCGGCAGACGGGCGCCACTCAGCCCTCGGTGAGCTCGCGATACGCACCCGCCGACAGCAGGCCGTCCAGCCCGCCCTGATCAGCCACGGTGACCTCGAACAGCCAACCCGCAGCATACGGATCACTATTGACCAACTCAGGAGTGTCGCCCAGTGCCTCATTGCACGCCGACACCGTCCCGGCAACCGGGGCGTAGATCTCCGACACACTCTTCGTCGACTCAATCTCACCCACCGAATCACCGGAGGACACCACCGACCCCATCTCGGGCAGTTGGACGAAGACAATGTCACCCAGCGCGTCCTGCGCGAAGTGCGTGATACCAACCCGCACCACGCCGTCGCCACCACCCGCAACCCACTCGTGCTCAGCGGTATACCGTAGATCCTCAGGAATCACCAGCTGCGTCCTTCATCCCATCGTGCGCCAACCCCCACATGACAGCGCAGCCGCGCCACCAGTCACGTGATCGGACGGGCGTGTTCCAGCTCGATCGGGGCGTGCAGCGCCGAAACCTCGGTCACCTCACGATCCTCGACGATCACCGTACCGCCGTCACCGTCGACCGTCGCCACCACCCCGCCAGGAATGTTCAACGCCGTGCGCATCGTCGCCGGATCCCCGATCACCGTGATCGTGTACGGCCCCGTCAACAACCGCCCATCCACGAACAGGGAACCCTCCTCCCCATCCAGGAAATACGTCGAGGCGATGACCCGCACCGTCACCCCGTCCGCACCAGAGATCTGCATCGCCTCCGCGCCCGCGCCCCGCAACTCCTGCACCGCGTCCAACACCCGCATCGCCGAAATCGCCCCCGCACCACCAGACTCGAACCGCACCACCAACCCCGGCCCCTGTGCCGGCAACGTCCCCGCCAGGATCCCCAACTCATCCGCCCGCCGCGCCGCCTCCTCCAACGCCGCCTGCCGGCCCTGCTCCCCCGACCGCAGCTGCCGCTGGCTGTCCTCCAACGCCGCGATGTCCTGCCGCAGCCGGTCCTCCCGAGCATTCAGGTCATAGAGAATCCGCACCAGATCCTCCTGCCGCGCCGCCGAGATAGTCGGATCCGTTGATGTCGTCCGCAGCTGCTCCACCAGCGTGAACCCCAGCAACGCCAGCAACACAAAGATCATCACGGTGGCTGGACTCGTCCGCCGCCAGCCCCCGACCAAGGCAAGGGCGGAGCTGAACGGACGCCCCGCCGCGCGGTCCAGCCTCGACTCATCCGCCGCGGCCGGCTCCGGATCCACCTCCGGCACCAACCGACTCAACTCGTCCGGATCCGGCTCCCCCGCCGTGCCCTTCGCAGGCAGCGGATCTGGCTGGTCCGGCCAGCCCGTCCCCGTCTCGGTGTGCTCGTCACCACTCATCACACACACCTACGCCCGGAACAGGTGCCGGCGGATCGCCGCCACATTCCCGAAGATCCGAACTCCCAACACCACCACCACACCCGTGGAGAGCTGGCTACCCACCCCCAACTGGTCCCCCACATACACGATCAGAGCAGCCACCAGCACGTTGGAGATGAACGACACCACGAACTGCTTGTCATCGAAGATCCGGTCCAGCTTCGCCCGCACCCCGCCGAACACCGCATCCAACGCCGCCACCACGGCGATCGGCAAATACGGCTGCAACGCCCCCGGCACCGTTGGATCGAGCCACAGCCCGAGCAGCACACCCGCAAGCAGCGCCAACGCCGCAATCATCGACCACCTCCAAAATCGGGAGCCGCCGGCGAACCAGACGTCCCTGGACTGACCGACCGACCCGACGGCGTCGGACTGACCGGTGGCTGCGCGTACTGTAGCCGCGGATCCGGCGCGGCGGGCAGGGTCAGGTCATCGGCGTCCCGCACCTCGAACGCCACCCCGGTATCCGCCGCGACCTGCTGCATCATCGCCGCAATCCGGGTCTGTGCGAACCGCTCCCGCAACTCGTCCGGGCCGATCGCCGACACCTCGTACGGTCCCGTCACCGGCCGAAAGTCAACCAGAATCGCCTGCCCTGCTGACCGAATCGTGGACGTTGCCGTCAACCGCTGCCCGTTGATCGAGATCGCCTCCGCCCCCGACGCCCACAGCCCGTTCGCGACCCCCTGGAGGTCGAGGTAAATCACTCGCGGCGGCCCCGAAGCCGGATCTGGCACCAGCTGCTCATCCGGCGGAGCATCGGCCAACCGCACCACCACACCGTCCCCGCTCACCCGCCCCAAACCGGTGCCCGCCTCCAGCTCGTGCAGCTGCGACGCCTCCGTCCCCAGCGCAGCGGCCCGCTGCCGGGCCACCTCCGCCCGCAACTCGTCGGCCCGCTCGGACAGCTGGTCGGTCTCGCTCTCCCGCTGCTCGATCTGCGCCACCAGACCCTCCCGGGCCTGCTGGCGCCCCGGCGCCGCCGCCACCGTCTGGCGGTACGCCACCGCGAACAGAAACCCGAGCACCACAAGGACGACGAGGCTCACGGCCCGGACCGACCGACGCCACCTCACCACAGCCCCCTGCCGCCGGCGGGCCGCCGCGTCGGCGTATCCCGGATCGAGCGGATTGCGAAACAGCGCGGTGAGGAAATCCGGCGCGTACGTCCGGCCGGTCGACTCCCGGTTCTGCGGTCGAAGCTGCGAGTCGGTCATCGTGCCCTCGCTGCCCGCACCAGCCGGCCGGCCTGCACCACGTACATCACGCCAGCGACCCAGTACAAGGCCAGGCCCCACCAGGCCAGACTCCAACCAGCCGCGCTGAAGACTGTCGCGGGCACCGCCTTCGCCAGCAACAGGACGGGGAACGCGGCCAACAACAGAAACGTCGCCGTCTTGCCCACATAGTGCACCGGCGGCGGCCCGTATCCGTGGCGCCGTAGCATGCCGAGGGAACCCAACAGCAACACCTCACGGGCGAGCAGTGCCACCGTGAACTGCCACGGCACCACCTCACGAACGGTGAACGCGACCAGCGTGGCCAGGATGTAGAGGCGGTCCACGAACGGATCGAGTAACTCGCCCAGCCGACTCACCTGGTGGAGTCGTCGGGCGACCCAGCCGTCCACCCAGTCGGTGGTGCCGCCGACCGCCAGCACCGCGATCGCGGCGACATCAACGCGGGCCACCAGGAGTAGGTAGAGGAAGACCGGAACACCGAGAAGCCGGACGAAGCTGATCAGGTTCGGCAGCGTGAAGACCCGGTCGGTGAGGTGGTCGGAGGCCTGCGGAGTGCCAACTCGAGCCGGCCGCTGCGACACCGAACCTCCTCCACTGCGCGCTTCGGCGCCCCGACCCACATCTGCCGGCCGCGCTGCCGGATCGGCAGGCACCACCACCGCGACCCCAGCGCGGGACCGAATCTTTGGCCCGGCCCGCGAGTGTCTGGGATCGCGGGCCGGGCCAGTTGCGCTGCCACTATATCCGCCCTGTCACGGCATCGATGTGCTGTGTGAGGGCGGATACGTGTGGTGTCTGGGTGTGTGGTGAGACACGCCCCTAAGGTGGCCTAGGATGCTAGGGTGTCTGTGTACCGGAGTCCCCGAGCAGCAGCCCGGGGTGGGGCGAACCCACCCGGTTACGGCTCCCGGCCACCCCACGCCCGCGATACTGACCGCGGGGGGTGAAGGAGTGAACTCGTCGAACGGCGCCGCGGTGGTAGTCGGCGTGGACGGGTCCGAACAGGCGCGGCGGGCCGTACGCCTCGCAGCCGTCGAAGCCGCCCGCCGCAACCGAATGCTGCGGATCGTCCACGGCTTCATCTGGCCACTCCTCCACGTGCCGGTGGGCGCACCGCCCGGCGGGCCACCCGGATCGGGCCTCCGTCACCAAGCGGAGCAGCTCGTCGCCGACGCGGTAGCCGAAGCCGAAGCAACCGTGCCCGGCCTCCGCGTCTCCGGAGAGATCATCGACGGCGAGGCCTCCGCCGTGCTGGTCGGCGAAGCGCCAAACGCCGTGCTGATCGTGTTGGGTGACCGTGGTATGGGCGGTTTCGCGGCCCTCGTCGTCGGCTCAGTCGCGATCCAGGTCGCTACCCACGCCGACTGCCCAGTTCTGGTCGTCCGCGGCACGGACCGTACCGAAGGGCCAGTGGTCGTCGGGGTGGACGGATCCGCGGTCTCCCCTCCCGCCGTCGAATTCGCTGCCGAACAGGCGTCGCTGCGCGGCAGCGACCTCGTCGCGATACACACCTACCTGCACCCGGTCGCCAGCGAACCCGGCGACATGCAGCCTCTCGTCTACGACGAGGAGAAGCTACGCCACGAGGAACGCACGCTACTCGCCGAATCCGTCGCCGGGCTGGCCGAGAGGTGGCCCGATCTGACCGTCCACCAACGAGTCGTCCGCGGCCGGCCCGCGCCGACCCTCACCGAAGCCTCCCAGCAGGCCCAACTACTGGTGGTCGGCGGGCACGGACACGGTGCGTTCACCGGCCTCCTGCTGGGCTCGGTCAGCCAGTCCGCGCTGCACCACGCCGACTGCCCCGTCGCGGTTGTCCGCGCTCCCGGCTGACCCGCCCGGCGCGGTTGGTCACCAGCCGGACGGGTAGACGCCCGGCGGACAACACTGGTGAGTACGACCGAGGAGGCGCCCAGCATGCCAGCACCACGACCAGGTAACGACGCGTACGGCACGCACGACGGCGACCCGAGATGAGAGCCGGACTCCTGGCCGACGGCGCAGTCGCCGGCGCGGCCGGCACCACCGCCCTCAACGCCGTCACCTATCTCGACATGACGCTACGTGCCCGGCCGGCGAGTAACACCCCAGAACGCAGTGCCGGCCGGGTCGCCGAGGTGACCCACCTCAACCTCGGCCCCGAGCCCCAGGCGACCAACCGCCGCTCGGGGCTCGGCCCGCTACTTGGATACGGCATCGGGATCGCGGCCGGAGTCGGCTTCGCCCTGCTGACCCGGGGCCGACCAATGCCGCCGGCCCTGGCCAGTGGGCTGCTCGGCGGCGGGGTGATGACCGCCTCCGGCGGTTCGTACGCCGTCCTCGGGATCAGCGACCCACGAACCTGGAGCCGTGGGGACTGGCTCTCCGACCTCATCCCGCACCTGGCCTACGGCCTGGTCGCCGCGGTGACCTGGAACCGACTCCGGGTGCCACCCGCCTGAGGCGTAGCCACCGTGCCGCCCGCCCCTCTCAGACACAGGGCGGGCGGCACGGATCAGCTCTCGTCCTCAGCAACCGGCTCGCCCGGGGGCCCATAGCCAGAGACCTGGCCCCGGGGCACCGGGCGCCCCCGGTCGCCCTGCGACGAGCCACGGTTACGTGGATGACCCGTCGGACCGGGTCCCTTGGTGTCCTGCACGTTCGAGCCCCGGGCGCTACGCCGGACCTCCTGCTGCTGCGGGTTCGTCACCGCTGTCTCCTTCCCGCTGGGCGGCGGCGTACGCGGCGGCCGCCTCCACCCCCGAATACCCGCCGACGTCACCGGACATGCAACGGGCTAACCCGGCCTACGACGGGTAAGTCCTGCCGGTGGGAGACAGTCACGAGACAGCGCGGGTGTTGCTGGAGCGCCGAGGACAGACCTACACCGAGGAGGCCGGGATCCGGCTGGCCGACCGGCCCGGGCCGCTCTACCAGCTGTTGGTGCTCGCCACCCTGCTGAGCTCACGAATCCGAGCCGGTGTCGCGGTGGCCGCCGCCCGCGAGCTCTTCGCCGCCGGTTACCGCACCCCGTCGGCGATGCAGGCGGCGACCTGGCAGGACCGGGTTGACGCGCTCGGTCGCGGGCACTATCGGCGCTATGACGAGCGGACCGCCACGCTGCTCGGCAAGGGCGCACAACTCTGCCTGGACCGCTGGCAGGGTGACCTGCGCCGGCTACACCACACCGCGCAGGGCCAGCCGGCGCAGCTACGCCGCCTGCTCACCGCTTTTCCGGGCATCGGGCCTACCGGCGCGGACATCTTCCTCCGCGAGGCCCAGGCGGTCTGGCCGGACCTGCGCCCCTTCGCCGACCGGCGCGCCCTCAGCGGCGCGGAGAGGTTGGGCCTACCGCAAACCCCGCGGCGGCTCGCCAGCCTGGTGGCGGAGGCGGAGTTCGGCCGCTTCGCCTCCGCCCTGGTGCGGGTCGCGCTCGGCGAAGAGTCCGCTGGTGCGGTGACGCGGGCGGCGCGCCGGTGACCGGTCACTTCGTCGCGTCGCCGCGAGGCCGGGTGAGGTACCACACCAGCAGCGCCGCAAGCACGGCCAGCGCGATCAAGCCGCTGGTGACACCCTCACCGTCCGGCTGATCCCGGCCAGTCGTTCCAAAATAGATCACTGCCAGTCCGGTCAGCACCGCCACGGCGGTACGTACTCCTCGGTCCCTCACACTCGGTGACCCTAGCCAGCACCAGCCACGAAGGGTGGCAAACCACTTTTTTCCGCTAACCGGGGTCAGTCGACCTCCAGGTCGTCAAGCGAGATCTTGTGGCTCATCAGCCAGCGCGCCAACGCCGACATCCCGAATAACCACAGCGGCGCCGACTCGGTCGTCCCGTTGGTGGCAAAGATCGCGAACCGGAGGTCGGGCGCCCGGTAGGCCTCGATCCGCCACCGGTGTTGCCGGTCCCGCCAGATCGCGGAAGGGTCCATGCTCAGACGCTACCGAGCTGGCTTCACGTGCGGGTCAGCTCTGGGCCCCCGCACGGCGTCGGTGAGAGGAGCATCGCCCCCCGCGGCTCGGGCAGCGGGGGGCGATGTGGGGGTGCCGGTGTGCAGGTCGCCTCTCGGCGCGTGGCGCGTGGCGGCTCCAGCCGAACGGTAGTCCGCGACGGCATATTGGTGAGGCCCGGGGACACTGGACACACCGACACCCGTGTCAACAGCGTACCCGCTCCGGCCCTTCCTCCCGAGCTGGTGACCGCTGTCACTCCGGTACCGGCACCACCCCCGGGCGACAGCGGTCAGCTGTGTCCCGGTCTGCGGATTCAAACAGCAGGATGGCCGGCTCTCCCGCTGGTTTCGGCGATACTCCGCACCACCGCTAAAGCATCCTAGGATCCTGGATGGATAGCTGAGATGCGGAGCTCCTTCTCCGCGCGACATGGAACAACCGCGTCAGCGCGGGCTGGCGCTTCTCCGCCGGGACAGCCCCGCCACCACTCCCAGTGCCACCCGTACCGGCACCCGGGAGAGCAGGTCATCGAAGCCAGCCCGGCCCTGACAGAAGGCGACAAAGGTCCGCCAGCCCGGCGGCGTGGCCAACAGCCCGTGAAACAGCCCCGGCCGGCGAGCGAACGTCTCCAGCAGCTGCTGGCCCGCCCGCATCGACGGGACCAGCTCCGCCGCAACCCCCGACTCGTACCGGCCCAGATCGTCAGCGGCGACCGCCGCCCCCGCCAGCACACCGGAACGCAGGGCGTAGCTGATGCCCTCCCGGCTCCACGGCTCCAGCAGCCCCGCCGCATCCCCCGCCACCAGCACCCGCCCTCGGCGCAGCGGCGAGTCCTCCCGCCGACACCGCGTCAGGTGCCCGGAGTCGTGCGCCGGCTCGATCCCGGCCAGACCCAGCCGGTCCACGAACGACCGTAGGTAGGCCCGGGTCTGCTCGCCCATCCCCCGCGCCGCGATCACCCCCACCGTCAACAGGTCGTCCTTTGGAAACACCCAGGCGTACGAGCCGGGTAGCGGGCCCCAGTCCACCAGCACCCGCCCCCGCCAGCGGGCCCGTTGGGCCGGCGGCACCGGCAGCTCCAACTCCAGCCCCAGGTCGACCTGCCGGTGTCGCACCCCCACGTGCCGTGCGGTCACCCCCGAGGACCCGTCGGCGCCGATCACCGCCCGCGCGGTCACCGTCGCCCCGTCGGCCAACCGCAGGCGGACCCGGTCCGGCTCTGACTCCACCGCCCGGACCGCGACCCGCTGACGCAGCGTGGCCCCGGCGGTGACCGCAGCGGCCCGTAGCCGGTCATCGAACTCGTCCCGGCGCACCATCGTCACCAGCGGACCGGCCCCACTGCGCCGGGTGAACGCCCGCCGCCCGTCCAGGGTGAAGGTCACCCGCTCCGCCCGATCATGCGCGGGCACCTCGATCCGGTCCGCCAGTGCGGCCAGCGAGGTGCCGATCAGGCCGCCACCGCAGGTCTTGTAACGCGGATGCACAGCCCGCTCCAGCACAAGGGTCGTCAGACCCGCCCGTGCCGCGACATCGGCGGCGGACAGGCCAGCCGGGCCCGCACCGACCACCGCAAGATCCCAGACCGTCACCGTTGCCAGCCTAGGTCCCCCGTCAACGTTCTTGGTCGAGGCGAAGGCGAGTGCCCGGCGCCGTCTCGACCCGATGACCCATGCTCGGCACAGCTCCCCGCCCTAACCCGGCTGCCCGGCCAGGGCGACATACCCGATCGGGGGAGCATCCTCGGTCGCCAGCCGGGTATCCACTGCCCAGGCCGACCGCCCGCGAGGCGGTTTCCGAAGGAGGACGACATGCGGCAGGTGCAACTGTCGGAGCTCGAGGAACAGGTGTACGACGCGGTCGCGGTCCTGGAGTCCCGCGGCCAGGTCCCGTACCCGGACCTGATCGCCGAGGAGACCGGGTTGACCGAGGAACAATTGAACGCTCCCCTGCACCAACTCACCGAGAAGAACCTGCTGCACCGCGAGGACTCGCCGATGGCCGGCCTGGACTTCGGCCCTCGGTTCTGCGCCCAACAGCTGACGTGAGGCCACGACACTCAGGGTCAGGCCGACAACCACCGGATGGGTGACGACCGCTCCTCCCCGGCTCCACGGGCCGCACCACCTGGGGGTGACCTGGCCGAACGACAACGCCGAGGGGTGGCGCTCGGCGTGGGGCTGGTCGCCGTCTTCATGACATTGCTCGACGTGAGCATCGTCAACGTCGCCATTCCGTCGATGGACCGGGCGCTCGGTGTCGCCCCCAGTGATGTGCAGTGGGTCCTCTCCGGCTACGCGTTGACGTTCGGGTTGATGCTGGTACCCGCCGGCCGGTTCGGTGACGGGCATGGGCGACGGACCGTGTTCGTGGTCGGCGTCACGCTGTTCACCATCACCAGCGTCGCAGCCGGGCTGGCCCCTACCGCCAACTGGCTGGTCGCTGCCCGTCTGCTCCAAGGTGTCGCCGCCGGCCTGGTCACCCCCCAGGTCACCGGATTGATCCAGGAGCTCTTCCAGAGTTCCGAGCGGGGCCGCCCGTTTGGGCTGCTCGGCGTGACCGTCAGCATCTCCACCGCGATCGGGCCGTTGCTCGGCGGCCTTCTCATCCACATCGGCGGCGCCGAGCACGGGTGGCGGTGGGTCTTCTTCGTCAACGTGCCAATCGGTTTCTCCGCCGCTGTCCTCGGCTGGCGCGTTCTCCCGCACCGCGCCCAGGGCACCCCCGGCCGTCGCCGATTCGATCCGGTCGGGTTGCTACTGCTGGGCGTGGGTGTCCTGCTTGTGCTGCTGCCCCTGGTGCAACAGCACTGGCAGAGTCCGGCAAGATGGCTCACGCTTCCGGCCGGCCTGCTGACACTGGCGGCCTTCGCCGGCTGGGAACGGTGGTACGCCCGCCGCTACGAGCCCCTGTTCGACCCGCGCCTACTCGGCATTCGCTCATTCCGGATCGGCGTCGGAATCGCCCTGCTGTTTTTCGGCGGATTCACCGCTATCTTCTTCGTCCTCACGGTGTACCTGCAGAACGGCCTCGGGCACAGCGCACTCGCCGCCGGGCTGGCCAGCACCCCGTTCACGGCTGGGTTCGTCCTCGCCTCCATCGTGGGCGGCCGGGTCATCAGCCGGGTCGGTCGGCCGCTGGTCGCCCTCGGACTGGCCACCGTCGCCGTCAGCCTCGTCGTCGTGGTCCTCGTCGTCAACCGGGTTCCCACGGGTGCCACGGTGTCCTGGTGGACCGCTACACCGCTGCTGGTGGCGGGGCTCGGCAGCGGCCTGGTGGTCACCCCGAACCAGGCCCTCACCCTCGCCCAGGTGCCGGCGCCGCACGCGGGCAACGGCGCGGGCATGCTGGAAACCGGCCACCGCATCGGGTCAGCCGCCGGCATCGCCTCGGTCGGCAGTGTCATCTTCGCAGCGCAGGGGGCCACTGGGGACTGGTCGGCCGCCTTCCACCACGCGATGCTCCTGATCAGCGGAATCGCTGCGCTCGCGCTCTGCCTGGCGCTGGCCGACATCGTCCTCGACCACCGCTGAGCGGAAAGACTCGACGACGCCAAGACGAAAGAACGGCGAACACGCCGACACGGGGCAGCGCTCAGACCCTACCGGCCGGTAGAAACAGTGCCCATGACGAACTCCCTCGACCGTCGTACCCTTCTGCGTATCGTGGGCGCCTCTGCCGGCACAGCCGTTCTTGCCAGCGCCACCCTCGCCGGCCCGGCCGGCGCTACCGGTAGCGTCTTCCGGCACGGCGTCGCCTCCGGTGACCCGTTGCCGGACGGCATTCTGCTCTGGACCCGCCTCACCCCGACCGAGGAATCCCAGCCGGGCTCGGGCGTCGGCCCGGAGGTAACGGTGACCTGGCAGGTGGCTGCCGACCCGGACTTCGCCACACTGGCGGCGCAGGGCACCGTCGCTACCGGCCCGGCTCGGGACCACACGGTCAAGGTTGCCGTCAACGGGCTGACGCCAGCCACCACGTACTGGTTCCGCTTCGGCTACGCCGACGCCTGGTCGCCCACTGGCCGGACAATGACCGCGCCGGCGGCGGACGCCGACATCGACCGGATCCGGCTGGGTGTGGTGTCGTGTTCGAACTGGGAGGCAGGCTACTTCGCCGCCTACCGGCACCTCGCCGAACGGGGCGACCTGAACCTGGTGGTGCACCTCGGCGACTACCTGTACGAGTACGGCACCGGGGAGTTCGCCGCCGGGGGCACCGTGGTGCGGTCGGTCCGACCGGGGCACGAAACGCTGACGCTACAGGACTACCGCGTCCGGCATGCGCTCTACAAGAGCGACCCCGATCTACAGACCCTGCACGCGTCGGTGCCGTGGGCGATCACCTGGGACGATCACGAGGTCGCCAACGACCAGTGGTCGGGCGGTGCGGAGAACCACACCCCTGGCGCCGAGGGCAGCTTCACCGATCGGATGGCGGCAGCGCGTCAGGCGTACGCGGAGTGGATGCCGGTGCGCACCGGAGCGGACGGTGCGATCTATCGACGGTTGCGCTTCGGGCGGCTCGCCGACCTGTCCATGCTGGACCTGCGGACGTACCGGTCCGAGCAGGCATCGGGTCTGGCCGTTGACGACCCGGAGCGGACGATCACCGGCGAGGCGCAGATGGCCTGGCTCAAGGCGGGCCTGGCCACCTCGGATGCCCAGTGGAAGCTGGTCGGCAATCCGGTCATGATCTCCCGGCTGGACGTGGGTGCCCTCCCCTCCTGGCTGCTCGGGCCGCTGGGCACGTTGCTCGGCATCCCACAGAACGGGGCGGTGCTCAACCCCGACCAGTGGGACGGCTACAACGCTGACCGCAACGAGCTGATTGACCACCTGTTGGCGACCGAGACCCGGGACGTGGTCTTCCTGACCGGCGATGTCCACACCTCGTGGGCGAACGAGCTGACCACGCAGTCGACCGGGCTGACCAACCCGGCCGCTGCGGAGTTCGTGGTGCCGTCGGTGACCAGCGACAACATCAACGACTTCCTGGGGATGCGGGAGGGCAACGCGCTCAGTGATCTGGCGTCGGGCCTGATCCGCTCCACCAACCCGCACGTGCGCTGGAACGAGTTGGACGGGCATGGCTACGGGGTACTGGAGGTGACGCCACAGCAGTGCCGGATGGACTGGTTCCACCTGGTTGACCGGACCCAGAGCAGCACCGGCAGCCGCTTTGTGACGGGCTGGTCGGTGACCGCCGGCTCGTCGCGGCTGTGTCAGGAGAGCGCGCCGCTGAGCTGACCTGAGGAGCCGGCCGTTGCCCAGCTGGGCAACGGCCGGCGGTTGTCACCAGAGCTCGGCGACGAGCTCTGCTGCCTGCTCTTCCCACTGAGCGTAGTGGAACGGGTACGCGGACACCTGTACCGTCTGCGCGGCGGTCGTCAGCGGCAGCTCCTGCCAGCCGTTGACGTTCTTGAGCGCCTCGAAGAACGCCGTCGCGGCGTACTGCGGATCGGTGATCTGCGCCGGCGTGCCCCAACCGGTTGACGGGCGCTGCTGGAACAGGCCCTGCGAGTCGTGGTCGTTGTAGCTGCCCAGGTGGCCGAGGTTGTACAGCTTCGACTCCTGCAGCGCGGTCGCCACGCCGATGACCGCACCCCGCTCGCCGACCCCGGTCGCCTTGGCGACCTCGATGATCTCCTTGGCGTTCGTGCGCTGAGCGTCGTCAACCTGGATGTAGGACTGGGCACCCTGCACACCGTAGGGGATCAGTTGTTCCCGGGTGGGCGAGTTGGTGCCGTCGGTGTCGCTCGCTGCCGCCTCGGGACTCCGGTCCGGGTCGGCGGTTGACTCCGTCGGGGCCGGCTCGGAGTCCGGGGCCGGCTCGGGGTCCGGGTCCGCCGCCTGTTTGCCGGTGGCCAGTTCGATGGCGGATACGGCGCCCGCATGCGGGCCGCTGGTCACCGAGGCCGCAGCGGCGGTCGGCGCGAGCGCGAGACCTCCGATCGCTGCTACGCCAGCCACGCTCAGGACAAGCTTGCGGTTCGGCTCCGTCGAGAGCCATTGGTGCGGGGTCTTCGCGATGGCCGGGAGCCATCGGGTGAAGTCACACTTCACGATGTGCCCTTTCGGTCAGGCGAAGCGCTCCGGGTGAGCACTCCTTGCGGAACCGCCATGTGGGTGTGGTTCCGGCGGTACCGGGGACACAACCCAATCGCCATATCCGACATTCCGGGGATCACCCTGGATGGAAGTAGCTGCGGCGCAGGTCACAGGCGATCGGCGGCTTCCGGCGGCCACAAACCGGGCAAGAGGCGCTGACGGCACACTACGGAACACGAAAGTGCCACACCCAGACCGCGTCGGCCACAGCGCGGCCTGCGGCCGTCCGCCAGGCCTCCCGGCCGGTGGATGTGGTATGCCGTGCCCAGAAACGACTTCCGGTGATCGCGGTCAGCTCTCCGTCCTGGATCGCGGAGCGGGGTCCCGACAGGTACCGGGAGGCAGCCAGGCTGAGGAGATCGTTGATCTCCACGATCCGATCCATCAGGAGTACCGGCCGCCACACCAGGTGTCGGCGGTCACACCGAGTCGTCCGCCGGAGCTGGGGGCGACACCGTCGGACGCTGGTCGGCCGATTGCGGTGCGGGCGCAGCCCCGGTGGTCAGCCGACGCGTCGGCGCACCGGCGGTCTGGTTGAGCCCGACCCGCAACAACCTCCCGTACGAGGCCGGCGCGATCCGGGCGATCAGGTCGGGTAGCTTCGCCGACCAGCCGATGAGCACCCGGGGCCGGCGGCGTTCCACGCCCCGCAGGATCACCTCGGCGGCTCGGGCGGGTGGGATGCTGAGCAGGCGATCGAACTGCCGCCGGCCCGCCTCGTAGTCGTCCCGGTTCACGCCGCTGCCGATCCGCGCGTTCTCGGTGATCCGGGTGGCGATCCCCCCGGGGTGCACGGAGGTGACACCGATGCCGTCGGCGGCCAGTTCGTGGCGCAACGCCTCGGTGAAGCCACGGACGGCGAACTTGGTCGCCGAGTAGGCGGCCTGCCCGGGCGGGGCGATCAGCCCGAACAGGCTGGAGACGTTTACCAGGTGCGAGCCGGGCTCCGCCTTCAGGGCGGGCAGCAACGCGTGCGTGAGCTGCACGACCGCACGGAAGTTGATGTCAACCACCCACTGGAACTCGTCCAGGGTCACCTGGTCGAACCGACCGCCCAGTGCCACCCCGGCGTTGTTGACCAACAGCCGGATTCGGGGATGGCGAACGCGGACCTGCGCGGCTGCCTTTGCCGTGGCCGCCGCGTTGGCGAGGTCCACGACGACCGGGTCCACCCGCCGGTCCGGGTACGCGGTGCGGACCGCGCTCACCACGGTGGCCAGGCGCTCGGCATCGCGATCGAGCAGGACCAGGTCACTGCCGCGCGCAGCCAGGCCATGGGCGAGGGCGGCGCCGATCCCGCTGGCAGCGCCGGTGACCACAGCGTTCGCCGAGTGGTAGTCAAACCTACGCATGCGCGGGCCTCCGCTCCGGCTGGCCCGCCCGAGAAAACCGAACCCCCTCGTCGTTGAGCCGGCCGTACCGCATCAGCAACAGGTCCCGTGGGTAGTTCTGGGGCAGCCGCCAGGGAGCGTGGGCCCCCTGCCGAGGCAGGGCGGCGAGGCCACGCCGCACGTAGCCGGCGGTCAGGTCAAGGAGGGGAAGCCGCTCGCCGTCGGGCGGCGGCAGCGGGGTGACGACCTGCTGTCCGGTGCGGTCGAGGTGGGCGAGGAGCCGACAGACGTACCTCGCGATCAGGTCGGCCCGGAGCGTCCAGGAGGCGTTGACGTAGCCGATGGTCATCGCGAAGTTCGGGACACCCGAGAGCATCATTCCCTTGTAGGCGACCGTGTTGGACAGATCGATCGGCGCACCGTCCACGGTGAGCCGGGCGTCGCCGAGCGCAAGCAGCTCCAGGCCGGTGGCGGTGACGACCACATCGGCCGCCACCTCCTCACCGGAGGCCAGCCGGAGCCCGGTCTCGGTGAAGGTGTCGATGGTGCCGGTGACGACCGAGGCCCGGCCCGCCGTGATCGCGTGGAACAGGTCACCGTCGGGAACGACGCAGAGGCGCTGGTCCCACGGGTTGTAGCGGGGCGAGAAGTGCTGGTCGAGGTCGTACCCGGCCGGAAGACGGCCTCGTAGCGCCCGCCGCAGCAGACGCCGGACCAGGTTCGGGGCCCGCCGGCTGAGCTGGTAGATCGCCGTGAGCAGCAGGATGTTCTTCCAGCGGACGACCGGGTAGGCCACCCGTTTCGGCAGCACCCGGCGCAGCGCGGCGGCGGCCATGTCCCGCGCCGGCAGCGCCAGGATGTAGGTGGGTGAGCGTTGCAGCATCGTCACGTGGGCGGCGCGCTCGGCCAGCGCGGGCACCAGCGTCACCGCGGTCGCGCCGCTGCCGATCACCACCACCCGCTGGCCGGCGTGGTCGAGGTCGGCAGGCCAGTGCTGCGGGTGCACGATCCGGCCGGCGAACCGCCCCGCCCCGGGCAGCTGGGGCGTGTAGCCCCGGTCGTAGCGGTAGTAGCCGGCGCAGGCATGGAGGAACGAACAGGTGAGGACCACCTCCTCGCCGGTGTCCCGACGGGCGTAGACCGTCCACCGGGCGGTACGGCTGTCCCAGTCGGCGCGGACGACCCGGTGGTCAAAGCGGATGTGCTCGGTGACGCCGTATTCACGGGCGGTGTCCCGGACGTAGTCCCGAATGGACGGACCGTCGGCGAGGGCCGTGGTATCGCTCCATGGCCGGAATGAGTAGCCGAGGGTGAACATATCCGAATCTGACCGGATGCCTGGATAGCGAAACAGATCCCAGGTGCCGCCGATCGCGCCACGCGCCTCGAGCACGGCGTAGGTCTTCTCGGGACAGCGCCGGACCAGGTGACAGGCCGCGCCGATGCCGGAGAGACCGGCACCAACAATGAGCACGTCAACGTGGTCGATCGTGGCCATGGTGTCTCCCATAAACGAGCCCGTGCACTAAACTCTATCCATCACCATCAACGCATTCAACAGGACTCGGAAGCCCACCGCGGCGAACCCCGTCCGGAGCGGGCGATCGTAGCGGATGATCGGGGGCGTGGAAGCACAGCCCGAACGCGGCCACCACTGCCTGCCGCACACCGCCGACGTACGCATCGAGGCGTGGGCGCCGACACGGGAGGAGTGCGTGGCCGAGGCGGTCACCGCCCTGGTGGAGACCTTCGTTGACCCGGGCCCGGCGCAACCCGCCAACGAACAGGTCTACCACGCCCCCGCCGACGAGGACGCAGACCTCCTGGTGACCATCCTCGAAGAGGTGATCTTCCGGATGGAGACCACAGGCGAGCTGCCACTGCGTACCGAGGTTCGCGACGACGGCGCCGACGGGCTACACGTACGCTGGCAGACCATCGACGCCGACGCGGTGGAGTTGGTCGGCGCCGTTCCGAAAGCCATCTCCCTGCACGAGCTGCGCTTCGGCCCCGACGGTCCCCGCTGGTCCTGCGCGCTCACCGTGGACGTGTGAGGCGGCACCACCGCCAGCTCCGGGCGGCCCACCCGGGCATCAGCCCTTGACAACGCCGATCGGCGCCAACCGGGCGACCTTCCGGCACAGCCCGGCGCCCTCGGTGGCCTCGACCACGGCGTCGATGTCCTTGTACGCCGCCGGCATCTCCTCGGCCAGGCCCCGCCGAGAAGCACCGCGGACGGCGATGTCCCGCGCAACGAGCTGCTCGCGCGGATCCTGGCCGCGCTCGGCCCGCACCGCCTGCTTCCGGCTGCGCACCCGCCCGGCCCCATGACATCTGGAGGCGAAGGCGGGGGCACCGGAGACCCCGGTCAACACGTAGGACGCGGTGCCCATCGACCCGGGGATGAGGACCGGCTGCCCGACCTCAGCCAGCTCCGCCGGCAGGTCCGGGTGTCCCGGAGGCAGCGCGCGGGTGGCACCCTTGCGATGCACGCAGAGCGAACGCCGCTCGCCATCCACCCCGTGGGTCTCGATCTTCGCCTGATTGTGTGAGACGTCGTAGACCAGGTCGAGGCTTGCGCCGGTGACCCGACGAAAGACCAGCCGGCTCACGTGGGTGAGTAGCTGACGATTCGCCCGGGCGTAGTTGGCGGCGGCGGCCATCGCGCCAAGATAGGCGTGCCCCTCCGGTGACGAGACCGGGGCGCAGGCGAGCTGCCGGTCCGGCACCTCGATGCCGTAGCGGCGCATCGCGTTCTCCATCCGGCGCACATAGTCGGCGCAGATCTGGTGCCCCAGCCCACGAGAGCCACAATGGATCATCACACAGACCTGGCCGGGCCGCAGCCCGAAGACCTCCGCGACGCGCTGGTCATACACCTCCGTGACGGCCTGCACCTCGAGGAAGTGGTTGCCCGAACCGAGACTGCCCACCTGCTTCGCGCCACGCTCAATCGCCCGTTCACCGACCGCACCCGGGTCGGCGTCACCCAGCGCACCCTGGTCCTCGCAGCGCTCCAGGTCCCGCTCGACGCCGAAGCCGCGCTGCACCGCGTACCGCGACCCGTCGCGCAGCACCCCGTCCACGTCCGAGCGGCCCGACAGGTGCCATGCCGCGCCCCGTCCCGCCCCCCGCGGCGTCGCCTCCGCCAGCCCATCCATGACCGCGTCGAGCCGGGGACGCAGCCCCGCCAGATCGAGGTCGGCCGTGAGCAGCCGCACACCGCAGGAGATGTCGAAGCCCACCCCGCCCGGAGACACCACCCCGCCCGCCGCCACATCGGTGGCGGCCACCCCGCCGATCGGAAAGCCGTAGCCCAGATGCACATCCGGCATGACGTACGAGGCATCGACGATGCCGGGCAGCGTGGCGACGGCCGCGACCTGCTCCAACGACCCATCCGCCCCGATCTCCGGCAGTAGCGCCTCGGCCGCGAACACCACCCCCGGGACCCGCATCGGGTCCCGCCGGTCGATCCGGAAACGGTACGGCGACTCCTCAACCAGCTCCACCCGCGCGACCTACCCGGTCCGGTGCGGCCTACACGCCGGCCGGAGGACGGCGCATCGCCCACACCCGCGGCCCCCCGCCCGGCACGGTCACCTCCCCGGTCACCTCGAACCCAAACCGCCCATAGAACCGCAGATTCGCCGAGGCGGATGTCTCCAGCGTCGCCGGCAGGCCAGCCCGGTCCGCCTCGGCCAGGCCGGGACGCAGCAGCCGCGAGCCGACTCCCCCGCCCTGGCCCGTGGGGCGAACCCCCACCGTGGCCAGCAGGAACGCCGGCTCCTCGGCCCGCAGCGGGGCACAGGCCGCCTCGGCGGCGAGCATCGCCGAATGCCGGTCCCCGGCATACTTCGCGTCCGCGGCAGCCACGTCGGCCCAGACCTCGTCGGGCACCGGTCGATCCGACCGCAGCCACACCGCCACCGCCTGCGGGCGGCCGTGGGTGTCCAGCGCCGCCCAGACATCCCCGTACGGGAGGCCAACCGTGGTCAGGGTCACCGCGAAGAGGTTTGCCAGCCGTTCCCGATGCCGATCGGCGCCCACGGTCCACGCGGTCCAGGAGTAGCCGTCAAACGCCTCGGCCAACACCTCAGCCGCAGCCTCAGCCAACTCCGGCCCGATCCGCCGTACCTCCACGAATGTCCTCCCCAGCCGTCTCGATCAGAACGGCGATCCTCTCATCACCACAGCATCCGCCGCCGGGAATATTCGCGTCTCCCGGAAGCTCGCCAGCCCCGGACCCCCGAGCCGCTCAGCCAGAGCGGGCGGTCAGGGGCCGGGTGGCCGACCTGGCAGGAACACCACCAACTTCAGTGGCTAGCCAGCGGGCAAGTCCAGCGGTGCTGTGATGGCGAGGTTCTGATCGACTGCCTTCACCAAGGCAGTCGCTCGCTGGCCGAGTTCGTCCCGCGCAGAAAAGCGAAAAGATTGCCAGTCGCGACCCTCCGCCCAGAGTTCTCGGTAGTCCGACCCCACCGGGACTTTAAACGAACGCGTGCAGCTAACAGGAATTCGGTATCAACTAACACAATCCGCAATGCGGATGAAATTCTCGCGCTCGCCAGTATCAGGATCATCGATGAAATACCACAGATGAATCCCCCCTAGCCAGCCTCGCTCAACACTCAAGCCAAAAGCGAATCGGTCAACACTAAGGGCGACTTCCGCAGGCCCCAAAATACCCCGCCCAAACCGCCATTCACCGAGCCCGGAAACCTCGTGATCACCCTGCCCCATGAAATCCTCGAAGATAACGTTGGAAACTACAGCAACTCCGCCATCCTTCAGGTGGACGATACCACCTGACGGCGACTCATATTTCCCGCAAACAGAACTTTCCCCAACCGGAGGCCAGACCCCCGACTTCACAACGCCGTCACAGCAACAGACCAAAAGGGGCAGAGCGGCAAAAAGCCACAGCATCCGCCGCACACTCACCTTGCCGACCCGCGAGCTCATTAACGTCCACCATTTCCGGAAATCACATTCTACAAATCGGTCCGGGTAGCGCTTGGCGACATTCACACAAATCGGACATCAGCCCTAGCCCGACGTGGCGGAAATTCCCCTCACTCGACCACAACGAAGCGAACAAGGCCCTAGCTCCACTCACCGACGCAAGAGAAACTACATAATCAAAGGAAGCTATAGGGTAGCGCGAGACGTATACCGTCATACCGCCACCTCCACCAGGGACGATGAGCGGCGGGCTCGCCGTGGGAAGGGCGAGCCCGCCGGCTGCCCCACCTCATCCATGACCGCCTCACCGCTACCGAGACGTACGACGGAGACGATGGTCGGCGCGCGCATGCGATGACCGCCTACGCGCACCAACTCGCCGCGTTGTTCCTTACCAAGCTGGGCGAAGGTGACCTAGCGTGGACCGCCGCCAGCCGAGGGCTGGCCGCCGCCAACGCCAGCCAGGACCACGTCGTCATCGGCTCACTCAGCCGCTCCGCCGCGCACTCGCTGGCAGCTATCGGTGAGTACGCCCAAGCCCGCGGCCTCGCCGCCACGGCGGCACAGTTCCTGGAACCACGGCTCGGCAAGCCGACTCCGCAGCTCCTGTCGGTCTACGGCAGCCTGCACCTCGTCTGCGCGCTGGCCGCCGCCCGAAACGACGACCGCGCATCCGCCGCCACCCACATCGCCGAGGCCGACGCAGCCGCGCAGCGGCTCGGCGCCGATGGCAACCACCTGTGGACCGCGTTCGGGCCGACCAACGTGTCGATCCACAAAACAACCATCGCGATAGAACTCGGTGCCGCACAACGCGCCATCGCCATCGGCGCCCCACTCGACACCAGCACCGTGCCCGTCGAGCGGCAGGTTCGCCACGCCATCGAAACCGCCCGAGCCCTCGCCCGGTGGAACCGCATCGACGACGCGCTCGCCACGCTTCTGGACGCTGAGGTCATCGGCCCCGACCAGGTGCGCTACCACCGGCTCTCCCGCGACCTGGTCCGGGACATCCTCACCCGCCCCCGGCCACCTCGACTCGCCGTCGAACTCAGCGACCGGATGGGCGTCCGGCCAGCAGGGCCACGCTGGTAGCCCGGCTCAGACCAGCCGGCTCGTGTAACCGGCCGCCACCAGGCGCTCGAACGCCGCCCGCACCTCGTCCGGCATCTCCTGCGGGATCGCGAACCCACGCTGCGCGTACACCTCGATCCGCTGCGTGTCGCCGACCAGCATGTCCACCACCCGCCGCGCGTCGCCGATGCTACGCACGTAGTCATCCAGTTCGAGTGGATTCGACGCGCACACCACCTCGACCTCCGGCCACACCAGCCGGCACGTCGCATAAGCCCGACGCTGCTGGTAGGGCCGCGACATGATCAGCACCGACTCCACCGGGATCCGCCGTTCGGCCAGCAACGCACGGGAGAACTCCAGATTCTCGGCGGTGTTCATGGCACGCGGCTCCACCAAAACCGCTCCCGCCGGTACGCCCTGCTCGACGGCATACTCGCGGTAGTGCACCGCCTCCCCGCGCGGAAACCGCCCAACCGTCGTCGGAGCATTCGCGCCGGTAAACACGATCCTTGGAAACAGGCCCTCGTGGAACAGACGCGTCGCGACGACCGCCACCCCAAGATCATGACTGCCCAACCCGATACCCACATCACACGAACGCAACCCGTGACGCAGGTCGTGGTAGCGCCACAGCGTCACCACATCCGCCCGAACAGCGTCGGGAATCACCTCGGCAGCAACTGCCGCACGCCGGTCCATCAGCACCTACCAGTCCGGTCCGCGCTGGGTTCCCTCATGCCGCCAGCGTAGGGGCAGCAGCGCAGCACAACACCGCTGACGCCAGCACCACGCCGCCGACCACCTCAGAACCAGGAGGTTGGCGACGGCCAGGATGATCGTGACGTCCAACGGCTCCCGAGCACCCACCGAGCGACCAACCACCACCGCCGTACGCGAAAAGGCCCTGACCGGCACAGAAATACCAGGTCAGGGCCTTGCTCGTTGGTGCGCCGCCAGGGACTCGAACCCCGAACCCGCGGATTAAGAGTTAGAGCGGTTTCGTGTTAGCCGGTCCCGCTGGATAGTGAAGGGTGCCTATCAAGCCAGGTGGGCACCCTTCTTCATGCCGGCCGGTCCCACCGGCTGACGGCCGGTCCAGAGACATCCGGGCTCACACCGGGCTCACCATCCAGGGGTGAGGCGGGGAGCAAGAAGCCACATAGAAGACCCCCGCAATACACCGACCGTCACTGCAGGGCCGGCAGTACGGGCCCTGTGGACGTGAAAACCCCCGGCTACCCGTGAGGAAGGGCCGGGGGTTTCGTTGTGCGTGTAGCGCCTCAGCGGGCTACGTGCCCGCTGTTGGTGAACGCGACGAACGAGCGCCACGCCTCGGGGCCGAACACGAGCGCCGGGCCGGTCGGGTCTTTGCTGTCCCGGACCCCGACGATGCCGGGGAGGTTGCCGGCGACCTCCACACAGTTGCCGCCACCGGAGCCGCTGCGGGTCGACTTGCGCCACTGAGCGCCGATCAGGTCCATGAGTCCACTACTTCCTTCATCAGCTCGACTGACTGGCGGCGAGGTAGTGCCTCGTTGCGCACCGTCTCCCACCGTGACATCAGAGTATCTACGTTGTCGTCTTGGTCTACAACCGTGCCCCCTAGTTGGTTTTCCATCTCCGCTAGCCACTGGTGACCGGCGCAGGTGAGGCTGAATGGGCCAGTAAGCCCGACATGCATACTGATTTCGTCAGGCAGGATGTGGACGCTAATGTTGGGTCTTTCCGCAAGTGAGATTAGGTGCTTAGTCTGACCGGCCATGATGTCACGGAAGTCTTCGCCCGCTCGACGGATTACCGATTCGGCAATAACCGCTATGAAGTGGGGAGGGTCCTTTCTGGTCAAGACTTCTTGCCGGTCCATCCTTTCGACAAGCCTCCGATCAACCTCTTCATCGCTGAGCCGGTCATCGCACCGGATCACCGCCCGGGCGTAGTCCTGGGTCTGTAGTAGGCCAGGAATGAGGGAAGGTTGAAAACACCTGAGCTGTGTTGCAGTGCGTTCGGCATCTAGCCAAGGCAGGAACCAGGATCGCCGCCCCAGTTCTTTGATCATGCGTTCGAATAGTCCGCCGGTGTTGAGGCCCCGATCGGCTCCATGGATGAAGTCGATTGTTAGCGCCCGTGTTCCGTTCTCGACGGAGCTAACGTGTGACGCGGCATATCCGGCTGCTCGCCCGAACGCTTCTTGTGTCATGCCGGCCGCTCCTCTGGCACGGCGGATCTCACTAACGATGAACGATGCGATCGGGTTCGACAGGTCGACCAATTCAACGTCCCCCAAAATCAAGATCAATAATTCAGGCTATCGCACGGGTTCCCCGGACTGTCTCGGCGCTGCCCACCCGATAGACACACCTAGTGAGGGTATGCCTAGCGCATCCATCGTGGAACCCGACAGCGTGCCGGTGGAGAACCCAACCCGCCGGGGACTTCTTGGACCCTAGGAGCGTCAATGCTGGTAATGATTTCTATAGCTGCCGTTGCGGGCATGCTTGGCCTGCTCCTGGGCGTGATCACAGGCACGAAGGCGAATGCCGCTCGGCACCGGATCGACCTGGAAGCGGCAGCTCCGCCGACCCCCTCCACGCCGGTTGCAACCGATCTTTGCGTGCAGAGTTCGCCCGCCGTCGGGCGGGCGCGGGTGTACTACACGACCCATCCGGACGTAGACGTGCTTGAGGCTGTGCTGGACGGGCTCAGGCGGTTGTGATGGCAGACGACAGTGGGCACCAAGAGCTACACCGCAACCGTGATCCTCACGGGTCGCCCCCGTTGCCGGATGGCGACCAGGTGCACAGTGAGCCAGTACCACAGCCAGACCCCTACCCCCTGACGACCCGTCAGAAACTGACAGCTCTACTGGTGGTGGTGATCGTTGTTGCCGCCGTCGTGATCGGGGCACTTCGGTGACAGGCCGGCCACCCTGCCGGACAACGGTTGAGCGGTGGCAGAAGACCCTCAGCTTGCACCAGGCGGTCAATGGTCACTGCCCGGAGTGCGGCACCCGACGGCGGTGCCGGGTGTGGGGTGAAGCATTCGCGGAGTTGCTGGCCCATGACCTGCTTGACCCACGTACGCCACCGCACCCGAAGGATGTCCGGACGCAATCAGCGTCCGGTGAGGAAAAGAGAGAGGAAGATTCTCGTGGAGAAGTTGAGCCGGCAGAAGCCGATGAGGTGTGACAACTCCGCCCCGAACTGTGTTGAGGTGGCCGAAGGCGAGAACGGCGATCGGCATATCCGCGACACTAAAAACCCGGATCAGCCGCCGCTCCGCTTCACGGCGGATGAGTGGGACGCGTTCGAGGGTTCTATCCGCGCCGGACAGCGTTTCTGACGCGTCCGTCCTGGGTCAGCCATTGAGGGCTGGCCGTAGTGGGCGGCTAGCGGTCCAGGTGCCGCCTTTGAGGATCGTGTGAACCGCCCAATGAAAAGGCCCCGGGCCCCTGTCGGGGTCCAGGACCGTAATCATCCTCAACAGACATACATTAGGGTTGCGAGATACCCCTTAGGCTGTACCCTGCCTCGCCCACCGCATCCTCCTCGGATAGCAGGATCCTCCATCGCCACCGAATGTGAGACAGGGCAATTGTCTTGACAGGCCCAATAGAAACAGCAAGCCCTACGTCCTGAATCTGAATTCCTCTAGACACGGCTGTTGTGACTGGGCTTGGCCACGTACAAGGTTAGCGCGATAGCGAGGATCAACAGGTTGATGACCAACTGTGTGGTCGTCAGTTCTTCTTGCATCACGACAGCCCACCAGTAGTACGTGTACTGATCGGAATTGGAGCCGTGCCCAAATAGCATTGCGGCGATCGTGTAGGCGAACGCGGGCGCCCAAGCCAAGTGAGAGTGCCCGACGGACACCATCACGAGACTGAGCGTCATGTAGAGGGCTACGTTGCGAGTAACCGCCAGGGGCGAGGTACCCGAGGAGAGTAGCAAGCCCAAGTTGGCGACAAGGGCAGCCAGCGCCGTCCAGGCGACCGCCCATCCGGCGCGCGCCCCATGGGCGCGCGCCGGATCGGGCAGTGGTAGGCGATGGGTGCTGGCGCATGCGATGGCGGCACTCACTCCCGCGATGGCCGGAAGGAGTAGAAGTGCGGACACTGGCATCCAAAAGCGGAAAGGTCCTATCCCGTCCACTGTCGAATCGGCAAAAAACAGCGAAGCCAATCCCACCAACGCCAAGGCACCGAGGGCCGGACCGGTACTGTGGACGGCTGACCAAGCACGCAGCGTGCGCATTAATTCCACTTCTAATCAATCACTACCGACTTGACATCGATCCAGATCCGCCAATGCTTGACTCACCTCGGTCGGCGTGAGTTTTCGGTACTCTACCGGCGCGTGGGAGGGCTTCCCGTCGGCAATTTCGAGCCAGGTTCCGAGGAGCGAGAAGAATATTTCATCGTAACCTTCGGGGGTCAATGTCGGGCCATTTAGGAAGTCACAGTGTGCCGGTAGCAGGAGGAAGAAAGCAGCGTCTTCCAGAGTATACCTGCCCTCCTCGTATACCTCAGCCGGCAACCAGAGAGGCTTGGCCTGCGAAGGGTCGGGCCTATAGCTTTGACTTTCCTCCATTATCCGTTGGGGCACAAAGGCGGAATAGCCGTTTTCCTGGGCGGCGTTCATTAGCGTACGAATGTGTGGTTCGACTAGCTCCGCATATCGGCGGTGTTCGTAATATAAGCAGACCTCCGGGTCCTTACCCAAGCAATAGCTTGGTGGTCGGGGGTCATCGACACGCCTTTCGGCAGGAAGAACCGCCGGGGCTAGGGCAACCACTACCACAGCGAGCATCGCTGCGGCAGCGCCAGTGAGGCTAGGCAGTCGGACACCTGACCGAATCCGCACCAAAGTCAAGAGGAAAAGCGTTGATGTGAGGCCGAATACGGTCAGTTGCCCGAGCAGATATCCCGAATTGTAGCTACGCCCCAAGAGGGTGACGGTAGCGGCCCCTAAAGCGAGGAGACGGAATCGGGGTTCGCCGTCTAGTGCATCGCTGACCAGGTAGCTGAGGAGGTAGCCGGATGCAGCACCGATCAACCCAGCCAAAAGATAATTCGCGAAGCGTCCAATAGCTGAGCCAAGCGTAGCAAACCAGAGAATCGCGAAACACTGAACCGTGGCAGCGACTGACATCATCGCCCAGCCGGCACTCGGCTGGCGAACCTCTCCAACCAACAGGCCAGCGATGATCACGGCTAGGTGCAGGATCATGAGCGGGACCGCGCACCACGCGACAGCCCGCGCGTACACCCGCCATGGTCGGGGCACAGCAACAGCAAGATGGAGGTTCCCGGGGCGGGTAAGGCGCGCGGCGTCTACCGCAGCTGCACCAGCACACAGGGGCCCGATAAGGTATAGGGAGGTGGCAAACCATTCGATGGTCCACATTCCCTCGCCACGCCAGGGTAGACCTCGCAAAAGGAAAGTGGCGATCTCTACTCCGAGTGCCGGCAGCACTAGCCAAGGGCCGACCAACGTACGCAGTGCGAAAGGCACGTGGAGCTTCACTGCTGCCCCTCCATTAGGCTGGCGATAGCTCGCTCCAAATCGGTGTCACCAGGTGCCTCGGCCGTCGCGAGCTTCTCCAGATCGGGGATGTTGCCGTCGTAGATAGCTCTTCCCTGATTAAGGATGATCACCCGGTCAGCCAGACCGCGAACGTCCTCAACGAGGTGGGTCGAGACGAGTACGATCCTGTCCTGGCCAACCGTGCCGATGGTGTTGCGTAGACTGATTCGTTGCGCCGGATCCAGGCCAACGGTCGGCTCGTCCAACAGGATGAGGGCCGGGTCATGGACAATCGCATGCGCGATACCGAGACGCCGACGCATTCCGCCCGACAGTTCGCGGATCCTGCTAGAGCGACGGTCGGCTAGTCCTACGGCGGCCAAAGCCGACGATATAGCAGCCGCGCGCTGGTGTCGACCGATGCGCTGCAGCCAGGCCACGTAGTGCAGAAAGTCTTCACAGGTTGCCGATGGCGGCAGCAACGGCTCCTGTGGTAGGTAACCCAGCCTTGCTGATCTCCCGTCATTTTCAAGGGTGATGGATCCGGAGGTGGGACGGTCCACTTTAGCGGCAATACGGAAGAGCGTTGATTTGCCCGCGCCGTTCGGTCCGACGAGGCACGTTACGCCCTTTGTTAAAGTCAAAGAAAGCGGCCCGAGAGTAAACGAGTTCCCAAAAGCCTTCGTCAAGTCGGTCAGGACAAGGCGACCCACGTCCAAAAGTTTCTCCATGCGATCATGCCGCCGCCGAGCCTTGATAAGTCCAATCGTTGCGACGGCAAGGCTCGGCGGTGACTCGTGAGATCTATATGTTAGTAATTTGTGCTGCCAGTTATACTCTCACCAGAACACGGATCGAAGCGGTTCGGGATGTCGAGACATACCACGACAGCCGCACGGGCCTTAGTGCCCCAGGAATGAACTGAGGTGTTGACGTAGTTCCAGGTTTTGGACGTGTAATTGGAACTCGGAGTTGCTTTAATTGCGTGGGGGAAGAATTGGGCACTGATCGCGCCAGCTGGCGTAACATTCGCCTGCGTTTCGAGTTCAGCGTACTTCTTGTGGTTGTCTGCGTTGGAATACCAAAGTCGGGCGTCCAGGAACGAACGAGTTCCGCTACTGTTGTCAGTGACCCGCCACTGGCCATATCCATAGACGGTACTGCCGTAGCCGGAAACCTTCAATGGATTGCTTTCGGATTGCCAGTACTTATACTCATCTTTAAACGTGGTATTCGCGAATGCGCCCGTCCCGGAGCTAAGCGCCATAAATCCACCGACGGCCACCACTGCCACTCCAAGGCCTAGCCTTGACAATGCCCTACCGATCTTCATCGTTCCTCCACAGTGGATCGTTGTCTTGACGCGGAAAGGTTATCAATGGGATTTGAGAAAGTCAAGCCAACCAACTTTAGGCTCTCCGAAAACCGAAACCTCAGCAGCGGTCAGCTGGCCCGGCTCCTGTTCAAGGGCGGCCGCGCCGACCAGCTACGACGAGGTCTCCTCCACCGCCAGGGCGGTGGAGGAGAAGTTCTCCTTACGGTGCTGTGCTGGTCGCTGGGTCGGGTAGGGGGCTCACGGAACGCCGAAAACGGATCATCCATGAAATTTCCTTACTCTCATTTAAGGTAACTGAAACAATTTAAGGTTTCCCTCGAATTCCCACAAACCCGGGAAATGTGCAGACACAAAAACGAGCCTAATGCAGCGGGAGTGGGTAAAGTTTGTGGGAAAGTTTTTCTGCCCCTTTCCCCCTGCCGGGGGTTGGGGGTTGTGGGTTTGCATTTCCTGAGCAGACTGTCTTGTGGGTTTTTCTGTACGGAATGCAGACCGTAGTGTGCGAACCCCCGCCCAGCTAGACTGTTGTGTCAGAGCCCAGGGGCTCTTTCACCGAACGGGGTCGCACGGTTCTCGATTCTTCGTTGGGCCCCTAACCGGGCCCCTTGGCGGTTGGAGCAGGTGGCGCAGTGAGGACGCCACAGCGACGGTTCCATGAGCAGTGCCTGGCCTTCCGGTGTGGACGTGGGGATGGTGTGGTCGACGTGTGTTGAGGGTGCTCCACATTCCCAGCACACCGGATGGTGGTTGAGGTACGCGCGTTTCGCGCGGGCTGCCTTTGCGGAATACCAAACTTCGGGGTGAGTGCGGTTGTGCGCCTCCGACCGTTGGGCGGTGGCGAACGGTTTCGGCTGGTGTGTTGGGCACCTTGTGGTGCCGTGGGGTGTGAGGTGTTTGCAGATGGTGCAGGTGTTGTAACTCATTGCCTTTGCGGGACAGTGGTTGTTTCTGTTGGTTGGCATTCTTTGGGGAATGCCAACAGTAGTAGCTAATTAGAAGCTGTGGTTTGTTACTGTAGGCAGCCCTTCGGGGCTGCCCTTTAGTGGTTGGTTGTTGGTTATTGGTTGGGCAGTCCCCCGAAGGGCTGCCCAACAGTGGTAGCTATTAAAGCTTCAGTTTGTTACTGCGGGCAGCCCTTGAGGGCTGCCACTGTAGTTAGTGGTTACTACTAGGCAGCCCGAGGGGGCTGCCCTTGTTTGAGTAGAACTGTTTAGTAGTTACTGTTGGTTGGCAGCCGAGGGGGCTGCCAACAGTAGTTGCTGCTACTGCTGTTGTCAGTGTTGGCAGCCCTCGGGGGCTGCCGTAGTGGTTGGTTCTGTTGTTGGCAGCCGAAGGGCTGCCAACCTGGTTAGTAGTAGTCAGTAGTGACTAGTGTTGGCAGCCCTAGGGGGCTGCCCTGTTGCTGTTAGCAGTAGTGACTGTCGGGCAGCCAAGGGGGCTGCCCTCACTGGTAGGTCACTGTTGGGTCGGTCGGGTCGGTCGCCTTCGCTCCCTCCCCTCCCTCCCGTAAAACCCCCTCACTATTAATAACCACCTACAAACCCGTATGCCTGTAGGTGGAATCTGATGTGACCTGGGTCACTGCTTCGCGAAGGGGGGTGTTGCAGTGGCTGCTATGGTTGTCGCTCCAAGGTCGGGCTACACGTGAACCCTTGATCGATCCTGAAGTTGGGCTGGAAGTGTCCATCAGGCTGCCTGAATAACTGCCTCACTGGCTTTAAGCCTCAAGCGGAGCCACAAACTTGTCTTCCCAACGGGAGGAGATTCATGTCCAAAAACGGCACCAATGAACCTTGGACCGTCGCATCTGTTCAGGGTCTCGGACTGACAACGGATGTCGCTACGGCCGGATCAATCCTCGGCATCGGCCGCAGCAAAGCCTACACGCTAGCCCAACGCGGGCAGTTCCCTGTACAGGTCATTCGGGTTGGACGTAGCTACGTTGTTCCGGTCCGGGCCATCCTTGAACTATTGGGGGTCAGTGTCGTCGTCCGCCGGGAGCATCCATGAAGGATTGTGGCGACCCTCTAGCACGTCATCAACCAACAGGGAGACAATGCCCGCAACCGTAAGGTCTGGCCGCCGGTCCTCTAGGGCCTTGGTTTCCCGATCCGAGAGCCGAATCTTGGCCTGCCGATCTCGCTTTTCTTTCCTCACCCTAGGTTTCGGGGGAAGCTCTGGCATGCCATCTGCGCCCACTCTTTGCCCTTCCACGCCCTCATTCTAGTTGATACCTTGGAGGTACCTGTATGGTACCTACTTGGTACCAACCTTCACTGTCAGGAGGAACCTTGAGAGGATCAACATTCCGCCGCTGCGCCTGCCGCGATCCACAGACAGGCAAACAGTACGGACAGTCCTGCCCGAAGCTCAACCAACGCCGTCACGGCACATGGGGCGTACGCCAGGAGCTACCGCCGACAGCGGACGGCGAACGGCGGACGTTCCGCCGGACCGGCTACACGTCGGCTGCTGAGGCACAGGTCGACCTGGACGCCCTACGGGCTTTGCTGGCGCTGCCTGACAGTGACGACGCAGACGGACAGCAGCGCATCGGGGACCTACTGGCGGGTGTCGCATCCAGTGGGGGACCATTGCCCGACCTGGACGAGACGAGGCGCAAGCTGCACAGCGGACAGTCACTGACCGCGAAGACCACGGTCGGGGAGTGGCTAGACGAATGGATCGCTGGCCGCAAAATCCGCCCCAGCACGAAGAACAGGTACGCCGGAGACATCCAGAATCACCTAAAGCCCCGCATCGGGGACATACGGCTAGACCGACTTAGGGTGTCTCACCTAAAAGAGATGTTCGCTGGTATCGCTGAACAAAACATCGAGATTGAAGAGTCGAACGCGCTACGGCACGCCGCTATCGATGAGCTAAAGGCGCTCAAGGGGCGGCAGCGTCGCCGTACGGCACGTGCCGCTATCGCAGAGATGCCCCCATTCCGTCGTCCAGCGGGGCCAACGACGCAGCGACACATCAGGGCAACGCTCCGCGCAGCACTCAACGATGCGATAGCCCAGGGGCTGATCACGTTTAACCCTGCCGCACATGTCGAGCTGGATTCCGTGAAGCGCCCGAAGGCGCTTGTGTGGACTGATGACCGGGTGGCGCAATGGCAGGCTACCGGTGTGAAGCCGTCACCGGTCATGGTGTGGACACCAGAGCAAGCCGGCGCGTTCCTGGATGCGATCGGTGATGACGACCTGTGCGCGCTTTTTCACCTGATCGTGTTCCGGGGACTGCGACGGGGCGAAGCGTGCGGGCTACGGCCAGAGGACCTAGACCTCAAGGCACAAACCCTCACCATCGCTACTCAGCTAGTGGCGTTCGGAGGGCAGACGCTGGAAGGCACACCGAAGAGCGACGCGGGGGATCGCGTCGTTGCGCTGGATCGGAAGAGCGTGAAGGTGCTCAAGCGGCACCTCAAGCGGCAACGCAAGGCGCGCGAGAGGGCCGGAGCGGCATGGGTGGACAGCGGTCGACTGTTCACCCAGCCAACCGGGGGGTGGATCGAACCAGACCGGCTGACAGCCCGCTTCGAGCGGCTGACCCGGAGGGCTGGCCTTCCGCCGATCCGGCTGCATGACCTCCGTCACGGTGCGGCAACGATCGCGCTCGCGGCCGGGGTCGACCGGAAGGTGGTACAGGAGATGCTGGGCCACGCGTCCATCGGGCTCACGTCGGACACCTACACCTCGGTCCTGCCGGAGGTGGCGCACGATGCGGCGGAAGCCGCCGCGCGTCTGGTGCCCAGGCAGAAGCGCTCCCGGGCTCACCCGGGCTCACAGCCCGATAAATCGGCTGACATCGATGACCAGGCGTCCTGAGGCGGTGGGAGCTTCCACCGCCTGATGGCATCGCAATACACCCCCGGGCTCACCTCGGGCTCACAGCAGCGCTAGATATCGACAGACACCGACGAAAAAGACCCCGACCGGCACAGAAGTGCCAGGTCAGGGCCTTGCTCGTTGGTGCGCCGCCAGGGACTCGAACCCCGAACCCGCGGATTAAGAGTCCGACGGAAGCCACGAACCGACCGGCCCTGAATGATCACAGCCGATAGAAGGCCCGGTAGCGGCGGAACAGCCGCCACTGCACCACCACCGCCGCCACCGTCAGCAGCATCATCACCAACGTCGCGGCCGCGGCGTAGCCGTAGCGCAGGTACTCGAACCCGGTGCGGTAGATGAACAACGACAGGTAGGTGGTGGCATACGGCGGCGGGCCACCGTCGGTCACCACGAGCGCCGGCACAAAGGAGAAGTGCAGGCTGGCGATCAGATCCCGCACCACCAGCAGGGCCAGCACCGGCGCCATCAGCGGCAGGGTGACCCGGCGGAAGACGTCCCAACCGGTGGCGTCCTCCAGGGCCGCCACCTCATAGACATCCGCTGGCAGGGCCCGCCGGGCGGCGAGTAACACCACGAAGGTCTCGCCCATGGTGAACACACTCATCAGGATGATCGCGGCGCGGGCGTCAGTGGGGTCGGTCAGCCACTGCGGCGGGGTACGACCGAGCACGGTCAACCCGTTCTCGCCACCGACGCGCAGCAGCTGGTTGATCGGGCCGTACAAGGGGTTGAACAGCCAGAGCCAGAGCAGGCCATAGGCGATCTCGGGTACCGCGGTCGGCAGCAGCGCCGCGACCCGTGCGGGACGGGCCCCGAACGACCGGCGATGCAGCAGCAGCGCCAAGCCCAGTGCGAGCAGCACCCGAAGCGGCACGGCCACCAGCGCGAACACCAGCGAGTTGGTCAGCGCGACCCGGAAGACCGGGTCCGTCACCAGCTCGGAGACGTTCGCCAACCCGGCCCAGCTCGGCGGATTGACCAGGTCGTACTCGGTGAAGGCCAGGGCAAGCGTGACCGCGGCAGGGAACAACACCAAACCGACCAGACCGATCAGATACGGCGCCAGCATCAGCACCACCTGCCGGTGCCCACGCGCCGCCGGCCCTACCCCGGCGCGCGACCGCTCACTCCTTTCGCTCAAGGAACGCACCGGAGCCCGGTGGCGGCGTCGAAGACGTGCGTATCGGCCCAGCGGACCCCGACTCGAACCGCATCGCCGCGCGCGGGCCGGTGGGCGGCGGGCACCCGGGCCACCACCGGGCTCCCGGCGCGGAGAGTGAGGTAGGCGTAGGCGTCCGTGCCGACCACCTCCACCCGGTCAACAGTCGCCGCCGCGCCGTCGGACTCCCCCAACACCACCGCCTCCGGGCGGAACCCGATCTCCCGGTCGCCGGCCATCCCCGCCGGCGGAGCACCGGACGGGTGGATCGGGCCGGAGCTCGGAAGCACGTTCATCGCCGGGGAGCCGACAAAGCCAGCCACGAACCGGCTCGCCGGGGTGTGCCAGATCTCGTCCGGCGTACCGACCTGCTCCACCCGGCCGTCGCGCAGCACCGCGATCCGGTCGGCCAGCACCAGCGCCTCGGTTTGGTCGTGCGTGACGTGCACCATCGTGGCGCCGAGCCGGTCGTGCAGGGCCCGCAGCTCGGCCCGCATCTGCACCCGCAGCGCAAGGTCGAGGTTGGACAGCGGCTCGTCGAGGAGGAAGACGTCCGGCTCCCGCACCAACGCCCGAGCCAACGCGACCCGCTGTCGCTCGCCGCCGGAGAGCTGCCCGGGTCGCCGGCCGAGCAGATGCGCCGCGCCGACCTGCTCGGCGGCCCGCCGGGCCCGCTCTCGGGCCGCCGCCTTCGGGACATCCCGCACCACCAGGCCGAACGCGATGTTCTCGGCGACGGTCAGGTGGGGAAAGAGCGCGTACGACTGGAAGACCATCGACACGTTACGCCGGCCGGGACGGTCGGCGGTGACATCCCGGCCGGCGATCCAGACTCGCCCGGTGGTGACCGGCTCCAGCCCGGCCACCACCCGCAACAACGTCGACTTGCCGGCGCCGGAGGGGCCGAGCACCACCAGGAGTTCTCCCCGGGCCGCGGTCAGCCACATCTGCCGCAGAACGGTAACGCCCCGGTAGGCGGCACTCACTCCGTCCAGAGTCAGCCCGGCGTCGTGGGTCAGACCGGCATCGTTCACCCGTGCTCACCACGGGCGAACAGCGGGCGGGTCTGCTCATCCAGGGCGCGGATGACCTCGTCCAACCGGTCGCCCCGGTAGAGCGCGTTCTCCAGGATCCCGGCGGTCACATCCTCGACCTCCGGCCAGGTGGAGATGGTCGGCAACGTCCGGAGGGTGGGAACCGTATCGAGGAAGACCTGGGCGTTGCGCGGTGGCTGGGACGGGTCGAGGAACACCGGGGACTGCGAGACACCGATGTGCGACGGCACCGTCCGCCCGGTGGCGGCGATGATCTGCTGCCCCTCGGCGGAGATGGCGAACTCCAGGAACCGCCACGCCGCGTCCTTACGCTTGGCACCCCGGGTCATGCAGTACGCGTCCGAGTGCAGCACCCCGACCTGGTCCTGGTAGACCGGCAGCGGAGCGACGTCCCACTCGAAGCCGGTGATCGAGCGGAAGGTGGTGGTGGAGCGCCGCGAGGACATCAGCATGGCGAGTCGGCCGTTGGCGAAGCGGGACTCGTCGTCCTCCGCCTCGACCTCCTCGTCGGTGGGCACCACCCCGTACGCCTGGCGCAGGTCGACCAGGTTCTTCAGCGCCTCCCGGCCGGCCTGGGTGTCCAGGGTGAGTCGGGTCGGTCGGTCCGGGTCATCGACGATCTCACCGCCGGCAGACCACGTGAACGGGGCCACCCGGATGATCGACGGCTCGACGCCGAGCCCGTGCACGGCCGGGCGGGCAGCGGCCCCCTCGCTCTCGGTGCCCTTGACCACCACACCACGGTCGTCCCGGGTCATCGCGATGGCGGTCCCGACCATGTCGTTCCAGGTCCAGCCCGCCTTCGGCTCAGGGACCTGGTATTTGGCGAAGAGGGTGCGGTTGTAGTAGACGGCGAGACTGGAGACGTTCTGCGGCAGGCAGAGCTGTTTGCCGCCCCAGGTGAAGGCCTCCACCGCCACCGGATAGTAGTCAGCGGGATTCACCCTCTCGGAGGCGGCGATCCGCTCGTCCAAGGGCTCCACCACGTTCTTCGCCGCGAACTGGCCGTAGAAGCGGTAGTTCATCAGGAACAGGTCCGGTGGGGCTCCCCCGGCAACCGAGGTGGCGAGCCGAGCCAGCAGGTCCTTGCGGTCGCTCGCCTCGATGAGCTGCACCTCGTTACCGGGCTGCGCCTGACCGTACGCCTCGATCAGCGTGCGATACGCGGCCAACTCCTCGGGGGCGCCGAAGACCAGTAGCCGCACCGGCCCGTCGGCGGCGGCCCCGGGTCCGGCTGCGCAGCCGGTGCCGAAGAGCACAGTCGCGAGCAGCGCCGCCAGCAGCGCCTTGGGTCTTCTCATGGCCGGTTCCGTCCTGTCTGGTCATCGTGGTGGAAAAATCGGCGCTGGACGAGCCCGAAGACCAGCACGGCCGGGCCGGTTGCCAGGACCGCCCCGGCCAGGAACACCGGGAAGTTCGTCGGATCCAGCACCGACAGCGAACGCAGCGCCAAGGGCAGGGTGAACAGGTCACGGTCGTACACGTAGATCAGTGGATCGAGGAAGTTCGACCAGGTCAGCACGAAGGTCAACGCGGTGATCGCGGCAGTGACCGGACGCACCAACGGGAGCGCGACCCGCCACCAGATGCCCATCGGAGTCATGTCCTCCACCAGACAGGCGTCGTAGAGGTCCCGCGGCAGCGCCCGGAACGCCAGGTAGTAGACCAGGACGTAGAGCGGGGAGGTACCCAACAGCGCCGGAGCGATCAAGGGCACCAGCGTATCGGTCAGCCCGAGCGCGCGGAAGATCGTGAACCGGGGTACCAGCAGTGCGGTGGCCGGCACCATCAGGGCTGCCAGGGAGGCCACCACAACGAGGGCGGCCGCCCGGGGCCTGAGCCGGGCCAACGCGAAGCCGGCCAGCGCGGCAACCAGCACACTCAGCGGCACGGCGACGACCGCCACCAGCAGGGAGTTGAGCGCGGCACGGAGCACCCCGCCGACCGCCAGGGCCTGTCGGTAGCCGGCGGTGGAGACCGGATCGGGGATCAGCCGCGGGGTGGGGGACGGCGGCAGCCCGGGCTCGGTGAGCGAGCCCGAGACCAGCAGCAGGAGCGGCGGGACGAAGACGAGCAGGACGAAGAGCGCGCCCAGGGCACGCCAGATCTGACCGATCCTCCCGGACAGCGGTGGGGGGCCGCCGGCGCGGCCCCCCACTCGGTTGGTGGTGTGGATGATCGACCTACTTCAGGTTGAGCTGCCAGGCGCCGAGGCCGTGCGAGGCCGCGTAGAGGACCCGCTCGCCCGGCACGATGGTGAGCCCGGCGACCTCCACATTCGGCATGCCACCGCCCGCCTTGGTCCAGCTGGTCCGCCCCTCGGCCAACCGCAACACGCCGAAGTCGGTCGAGGCGTACAGATCACCGGTGACGTCGTCCCGGACCAGGTCGGTGATCGGCTGATCCTCGAAGTCGTACGAACGGTCGGTCCAGGTCACCGTCGTGCCGGCGGTCGTCACCTCGAAGACGTGCCCGAGCGTCTCGGGCGTGTTCGAGTTGAAGCCGCTGTAGGAGACCCAGGCCCGGTTCGGGTCGCTCGGGTCGATGTGGATGCTGGTGACGAAGCGGTTCGGGGTGTCCGGGTTGTCGATCCGGGTCCAGGTCACCTCGGCGGCCGACTCGGCGTCAACGTTGTGGCTGACGAAGACTCGACCGGTGCTGGTGGCCGCGTAGGCGGTGGCGGAGTCGGTGTCGACCCGCTGGACCACCGAGACCGCGCCACCGGCCCGGTCCCCCCACGCCTCGTCGGTGAGCGGCGTGGCTCCCAGCGCCTCCCAGTCCCCGCACTGCTCCTCGAAGGTGCCGGTCCAGGTGTTGCAGATCCGGTTGGCCTCCTCGATGCTCCGGTCGCCCAGACCGAAGGTCTTCGTCCGGTACACCGAGCGGCCGGTACCGGCGAACATCGTGCCGCTGACGACCGGGTCGCTGATGACCGGAGCGTAGAAGAGGGTGCCGGGCTGGCCGTAGATCGGGTCCGCGGTCCAGATCCACTCGGCGATGTCGCCGCCGGCGAAGTTCACCTCTGGTGACGCGTCGAAGAAGGTGTGGAAGCGGAACTCGGGCCTGCCGACATCGAAGCCGGAGGCACCACCGTCACCGATCATCGTGTTCGACCAGCGCCGCCGCTCGCCGTTGTTCTCCCAGGTCCCGTTGTCCTGCGTGCCACCCTGCAGCAGGTTCACGTCGTGCGGGCTGACCGACAGGCTGATGAACTGCAACGTGTTCATGCCCTTGTTGATGCCCTCCAGCTTGCTCGGGATCCGGGAGAGCATCTGCTTGCAGCGATCCTGCTGGGACTGCGTGGTCAGGTTGCGGTCCGGGCTGTCACACCAGGCGGAGCGATCGACGAAGTCACCGCTGGAGCGCATGATCCCGCCGTCGTTGGCCTCGAAGAACTGATACGGGTCCCGCGGGTGGGTCACGATCGCGTGCTGGTCCGGATGCAGACCGTTCGGGTGCAGCTCGTCGGTGCCGTCGAAGGTCATGTCGGTACCGCTGACCCCGGCGTCGGTGGAGAGGACGACGGCCCGCTTGTGCGCGACCGTCTCGCCGTAGACATAGGAGCCACCGGTGTAGACGATGTCCGGATGCCCCGGCGGGGTGTGCACGAACATGTCGTACCAGCACTGGCCGGTGCACTGGTTGTAGGTGGCGTACCCCGGGTCTGCCGGGTTCGAGCTGGTCAGATCGGTGAACGTGGGGGTTCCGCCGGCCACGTCGTCGCTGCGCAGCAACCGCGAGTATGGGTTGCCGAAGTTGCCCTCGTAGACGTACATCCGGGTCTTGCCGTCGGGCAGCGCGGTGACGTCGATGGCGGCCCGGGTCTGGAACAGCTCCGGGTTGAGCGACGGCTTGATCTGCGTCCAGCTGGCTCCGGCGTCCGGGGAGCGCCAGACACCACGGCCGTACGACGACGCGTACACGATGTCGGAGTTGTTCGGGTCGAGCTTGACGTAGCGGACGCCGCGCGGCGAGCAGACCGCGTTGTTGCCGAACTCCTCGGCGTCGCCGGTGCAGTCGGTGGCGGCGGCCGAACCGTTGTGGATGAAGTTCCAGTTCTTGCCACCGTCGGTGGTCTTGTAGAGACCCCACTTCTCGGCGTCGGGCACCGGCCGCGTCACGCCGGTGCAGCAGGCGCTGGACATACCGCGCAGCGCGGTGGTGGTGGCGACGTAGATGGTCTTCGGGTCGTCCGGCTCGATGGTGATCTCGGCGATGCCCTTGCCGGCGAGCACCTCCTTGCCGAGCGGGCCCTGCCAGGTCAGACCGCCGTTGGTGGAGCGGTAGAGACCGACCCCGGCGACACATCCGGAGCCACAGATGTTCGCCTCACCGGTACCGACGTAGATGGTGAGCCCGGTCCGGTCGTTGCGGTCGATCGTGACCGAGCCGGCCGCGTTGATGCCGAGCGGCCCACCCAGGTAATACCACTTCGGCTCGGCGGCGAGGATGTTGAGCGTGCCCCAGACGCCACCACCGGAGGGCGTGGCGTACGCCCGGCAGAGCCACCGGTTGCAGTCGGGGCTGATGTCGAGGGAGGTCACCCGGCCACCGGCGACGTACTCGTTGGGAACGTAGTTGAAGGCGTTGCGGTACTCGGTGAACGGGTACACGGCCTCGCTCGGCCCGACGTTGGTCCACCGTTGGCCGTCCCGGCCCCGGCGCTCCGCCGCCGCGAACGCCGCCTTCGAGCGGTCGACCTCGGCGAGGCTTACCTCGTTGGCCGGGTAGGCCCGCTTGAGGAACTCCTGCTGCGCGGCACCGCCCGGGCCGTCCAACGACATGCCGTCGTTGCCCGGTATCGACCGACGCATCTGCTCCAGGTGGGCCCCGAGGGCGTTCGGTAGCTCACCGTCCCCGGTCGCCGCGGCGGCGGCCGGCACTTCGGTGCCGGCGAGGTGGATTCCGGCAACACCCGTCGTCGCGGCGAGGGCGACGACCGCTAGTCCGGCGAGTAGCTGGCGACGTCTGCGCTTCACAAGGTTCCTCCCGAAGAAGGCGTCGCCGCAGCGCGGCCTCCGGGATTGGCAACCGTCACTGGCAGCGTCCATCCAGGAGGATGGCAGAGGAGGTGCGGGGGGCACAATCCCCTGCCTCAACTAAGTCGATGTTTGTGGATGAACTTCCACCACGCAGTCACCGCAAACCGGTGCACCTCCGACGCCGTGGCAAAATCGGAGGTTCGCATCGAGCGCCACGGCAGGAGGATCAGTCAACATGACAGCGGTCGGTCCGAAGGAGCTGCGCGCCGACTGCTCCCGATGTGTAGGGATCTGCTGCGTGGCGCCCGCCTTCGCCGCCTCGGCCGACTTCGCGATCGACAAGCCGGCCGGGCGTCCCTGTCCGAACCTGGGCCCGGACCTCCGCTGCGGAATCCACACCAAGTTGCGGAGCCGCGGCTTCCCCGGCTGCACCGTCTTCGACTGCTTCGGCGCCGGTCAGCGGGTGACCCAGGTGACCTTCGGGGGGCGGGACTGGCGGGACGACCAGCCCACCGCCCAAGCGATGTTCGACACCTTCACCGTGGTTCGGCCGCTCCACGAGCTGCTCTGGCATCTGACCGAGGCGCTGACGATGGAGCTGCCCGCACCACTGCGGGCCGCGCTGGCCGAGGCGCTCGCCGCCACCGACCGGCTGGCCGGCGGCGACCCGGAGTCGCTGCGGTCGCTGGCCGTTGACGCGCACCGGAGCAGAGTCGTTCCGCTGCTGGCCCACGCCGGTGACCATGCCCGGGCCCGGGGTGGCCGGCCCGGCGTTGACCGACGCGGCGCCGCCCTACTCGGCGCCGACCTGCGTCAAGTCGACCTGCGTCGAGCAAGTCTGCGCGGCGCCCAGCTGGTCGGTGCCGACCTACGCGGAGTCGACCTGACCGGCGCGGACCTCACGGGCGCGGACCTACGCGGGGCCGACCTATGCGGCGCGGACCTGTCGGGTGCTCTCTTCGTGCACCAGTCACAGCTGGATGCCGCCCGCGGTGACCGGGCCACCGCTCTTCCGCCGCGGCGCAGCCGGCCCGCGCACTGGGCAGCCCCGCCGCGCGCCCGCGGCGGGGCTACGCGTTTCTCCGGGCGGCGTCCGGGTAGGTGAGCCCGGGTAAGCCACCTTCGGTCGCCGCGGCAGGTGCGGTCACCGCGAGCCAATGGGCGGGAGTGCGCCATGACCGAGCAACACCGCTTCGACCTGGCCGACACGGACGAACCGGACGGCGCGACGGCGCTGGAGGCGTCGCTTCGGCCGCCGGGCGAGTCGCTGCCGCAGACCGAGGATGTCGGTGACGACTTCGCGGACCTTCCCGCCGAAGACCAGCGTTCGGCGCGGGAGATCAGTCGGGCCGGTTATGACGTGGCTGACGTTTCCGGGGCCGTCGACCCGAACCGGGAGTGATCCGGTTACCGCGGCACTCGTCCAGCGGGCAGGTCACTCCCCCGGCTGGGAGCGCCGCCCCGCGCCGGTGACCGGCGACGGTATCTGCCAGGTGGTGGGACGCCGCCACGGCACAAGCCGGTCCCGCAGCCGGGCGGCGGCGTCACCGGCGGTGGCGGCGAGCATCGGCGCCAACCGGGTGGTGCCCATCAGCGCGACCTCCTCGGCCGGGCTGGTGGTCCCGTCGAGGAAGCGCAGCACCCGTTCGGCCGGGTTGCGGTCGAAGAGCCGGTCGAAGAAGTCGGGACCGCCCACCCCACCGCGGTCCAGCGCCCGCAGCGCGACCGCGTCCAGCCACCGGTGCCGGCAGGGGTACGCGGGTGCCGGCACCGGTGCCCGCCCGTCGGCGAGCGCCTCGGCGATCTGCCCCGCCTGTCGGTGCATGGCGGCGAACGTGAAGCCGGTGGAGGGGCGGGTGGCGCCACCGCCGGTGCCGAGACGGATCACCCGGGGCGAGGGCCGCGGGTCGAACGGGCCGTCGGTCATCGGGATCACCCCGTTCTCCACCTCCCGCACTCGCAGCCGGGCCGGGTCCAGCCCGAGCCGGTCCCGGTATCCGGCCAGCGCCGCGTCGTAGCCGGCGTCGGTGAGCAGGCCGGGGGTGAACTCGGTGTACTCGACCAACGCGTACCGGTCACTGACCGGCAGCACGTACCCGAACGAGACCCCCCGATCCGGCTGCGGGGTGCGGAAGTCCATCAACACCGCCCGAGCCGGGTCGAAGAGCGGCCGGTCAGCCTCGAGCCACCAGCCGCGGAAGTGCTGGAGCCAGTTGGTCCGCCCGGCCCGCCGGGGCGGGCGCGGCCGGGAGTCGAGGACCCAGGATGCCCGCAGCGTCGATCCGCCGGCGTGGACCGTGACCCGGTCGCCGTCGTCCTCGACCGCCTCGGCCGGGGCGACGACGCGGACCGCACCGAGCCGCCGCTCGGCGGTGGCGGCCCGGTCGTAGACCGCGGCCGAGCGCAGCATCGCGTACCGCAGCGGGGTGAGGTCGAGCACGCGGTGCCGCCCGGGGGTCGTCACCTCCACCTGTGACCAGCTCGCCGTCAACAGCGGCTCGAGCCCGTCGTCGGGACGGCCCCAGAACGCCCAGGTCCGGTCCTGTCCACGACGACGCACCGGATCGATCACCGCCACCCGCAGACCACGCACGCCGCACCGATCCAGGGCGGCGAGCACGAGGGAGCCCGCGCCGCCACCACCGACCAGGGCGAGGTCAACATCGACGGTGGGCACCCGTACACGCTGCCACATCCATGACCCAGATCATCGGCGGACCGGTCGTACGACGGCCACCAGCAGCGCCACGACAAGGTAGGGCGCCACCGCCACCGCGAACGCGACCCGGTTGCCGGCGACGGTGGCGAGCAGGCCGTACCCGACATAGCACGCGATGATCGTCGTGTCGGTCGCCATCCCGGCGAGCGAGGTGACGGTGGCGCGGGCCGGGCCGACGATCCGCGTCTGGAGCCGGACGTCGGCGAGCACAGTGGCCAGTTGGAAGCCGCAGAAGGCGACGCCCACCAGCAGGAACCCGACCGGATGACCGATCAGCGCGCCGGCGGCGAGCGCCCCGGCAGACCCACCAATCAGGCCGGCGTACCCGCGACGACCCAGCCGCTCCCCCGCCGGGGCGAGCAGGCCGCCGACGGCGACACCAACCCAGGTGAGTACGAGCAGCAACGGCACGGCCGGCCCGCTCGCCCCGACGTCTCGGGCCAACAGCGGAAGGTACTCGTCGAGCGCCCCCCATCCGGCGGCGACGGCGGCGACCAGCAGCACCGCCGCGCGCACCGTCCGATCGGCGTGCGCCTCGGCCAGCCCGCCCCGCAGGGAGGCCCACCAGCCGTGTTCACCGTCGTCGCGGTCGGCGCTCGGCCCGGCGGCCGGCTCGCGGTGCTCAGGTAGGCGGGTGGCGACGGCGGCGGCCGCCAGGCAGGCCAGGACGCTCGCCACGCCGAGAGCGGGGTAGCCGCCGAGGGCGAGTACCGGCGCCGCCAACACGAGGGAGGCCAACACGCCGAGGGTTTCCGCGGTGCGGGCCCGGCCGATGACACGGGCGTACCGGCTGGCCGCGCCAAGCCGGTCCAGGCCGGTGTAGACCAGGGCCTCCAACGCACCGGAGGCGAGCGCGCCGCCGACTCCCCAGAGCAGGAAACCCACCGCGAAGGCCGGGTACGAGGGCACGAGTGTCCAGAGCGCGAAGCCGGCGGCGGTCACCAGCGGCGCGAGGCAGAGCAGCAGCCGTCGGGAGACGGCGTCGGCCAACGCCCCGGAGGGGACCTCCAGCACGATCGAACTGGCCGACCAGATGACGAACAGGGTCGAGATCTGCCACACCGTCAGACCGGTGTCGGTGAACAGCAGCGGGTAGACGGGGTAGAGCAGGACGAGGTCGCGCAGGAACGCGTACCCGTAGAGGGCTGCCGCGAGTGACCGGACCCGCCGGTCGGCCGCGGCGGTCGGGCGCGGCGGTCGGGCGCGGCGGTCGGGCGCGGCGGTCGGGCGCGGCGGTCGGGCCCGGGTGCGGGCCACCTCGCAGTGGGGTCGTGTCGAAGGTCATCGTTTCTTCCCGTGGGGTGAGTACGGACGCCGGAGGTACGGCGACCACGGTGGCCCACGGGAAGGGCACTCAGCGGTGGATCAATGTCGCCAGGTCATGCGGCCGATGGTAGCCGTTCACCGGGCCGGACGTGGCCCGCCGTCGCGGCGGTGCCCGTCACCGGCCACCGCGGCTGCCTGCTCCGCCACCGCCTCGTCCTGGTCGGTCGGGGCGCCCCGCGCGTACTTGTCGAAGAAGCGCAGCAGCTCCACCGGGAAGGGCATCACCAGGGTGCTGTTCTTCTCCGCCGCCACATCCGACACGGTCTGGAGCAGCCGTAGCTGGTACGCGCCCGGGGTGTCCGCCATCGTCTGGGAGGCGTCGGCGAGCCGCTGGGACGCCTGGTACTCGCCGTCGGCGGCGATGACCCGGGCCCGCCGGTCCCGCTCGGCCTCGGCCTGCCGAGACATCGACCGCTTCATTCCCTCCGGCAACGAGACGTCCTTGACCTCGACCCGCTCGATGTTCAGCCCCCACGGCTCCTCGGTCGGATCGTCGATCACCGACTTGAGATCGGCGTTGACCTTGTCCCGGTCGGCGAGGAGGGTGTCCAGGTCCACCTTGCCGATCACCGAGCGCAGCGCGGTCTGCGAGATCTGCAGCACCGCCGCCGGATACTTCTCCACGTTCACCAGGGCCTTCACCGGGTCCACGACCCGGAAGTAGACCACCGCGTCAACCTTGAGGGTCACGTTGTCCCGCGTGATCGCCCCCTGCGCCGGCACGTCGATCACCGTGGTCTGCATGCTCACCCGGACCATGCGGTCCACGATTGGAATGATCAGCCGCAGGCCGGGTTCCCGGACGGGGAGCAACACCCGTCCGAATCGGAAGACCACCCCGCGCTCGTACTGCTGCACGATCCGGAGGCTCAGGGCGCCGAGCAGCGCCAGAACGACCAGCACGATCACCACGCCGATGACGCCGGCTGCCATGGCACCCCTTCCGGTACGCCGCCACGGCTCCCCCGTCGCGGCATCGTCCTGACGGACACCAGCTCCGCTCGAGGCGGAACGGACGCCAGCGCCCACCCGGTTCAGCGGCCCTGCTTCAGAGCACGAACGCCAGCTCCCCCGCCCGGTTCAGTGGCCCTGGTACAGGGCGTCGACATCCTCGCTGAAGTGTTCCTCGACCACACTTTTCTTGATCTTGAGAATGGGGGTGAGTTCACCGTCGGCCTCGGTGAGATCCCGGGGCAGGATGCGGAAGGTCTTGACCTGCTCGGCGCGGGAGACGGTCGCGTTCGCGCGGTCAACGGCCGACTGGATCTCGCCGCACAGCTCCGGGTCGTCCCGCAGCTCGGCCACGGTCGCGTCGTCCGAGCGGCCGTGCTCGGAGCGCCAGCGTTCCCAGGCGGACGGGTCGATGGTGACCAGCGCGGCGACGTACGGGCGATCGTCACCGATCAGCATGCACTGGCTGACCAACGGGTGCGCGCGAATCGCCTCCTCGAGCGGCGCGGGCGCGAGGTTCTGCCCCGAGGCGGTAACGATGATCTCCTTCTGCCGCCCGGTGATCCGCAGGAACCCGTCCGAGTCGAGTTCGCCGAGGTCGCCGGTCCGCATCCACCCGTCCTGGGTGAACACGGCCCGGGTCGCCTCCGCGTTGTTCCAGTACCCGGGGAAGACCGGGTCGCCGCGGGCGAGGATCTCACCATCGTCGGCGATCTGGATCTTGACACCGGGCAGGGGTCGACCTACCGTGCCGATCCGCTGGGTTGTCGGCGTGTTCGCCGTCAACGCCGGGGAGGCCTCGGTGAGCCCGTACCCCTCCAACACCAGCAGGCCCGCGCCACGGAAGAAGTGCCCCAGCCACTCACCGAGCGGCGCACCGCCGACAATAGCCGCGGAGCACCGACCGCCCAGTGCGGCCCGCAGCTTCCGGTACACCAGCAGGTCGAACCCGCCTCGGGCCAGCCGAAGCAGGGGATTCGGGCCCCAGGAACGATCGAGGCCGTGGCTGTACCGCACCGCCACCCGCTCGGCGAGCCGAAACAGCCAGCCCCGGTGGCTGTCCTCGGCCTTCTGCCGGGCCCGACTGTGCAGCTTCTCGAAGACCCGGGGCACCGCCAGGACGAACGTCGGCCGGTGCCGGCGTAGCTGCTCCAGCACGCCCGCGATATCGGCGCTGTGCACCATGGTGGTCCGGGTCTGCACCACCCCAACCTGGATCATCCGGGCGAACGCGTGGGCCAGGGGCAGGAACAACACCGTGGTAGCCCCGGCGTGTAGCAGCTGCGGCAGCACCGAGACGGCGGCAGTCACGTCACAGTGGACGGATCGGTGGGTCAGCACACAGCCCTTTGGCCGACCGGTCGTGCCGCTGGTGTAGACGATCGTGGCCATGTCACCACCGGTCACCCGGCGGCGCCGGCCGTCAACCACCGCGTCGTCAACCGCACGCCCCTGGCCGGCCAGATTGGTTAGATCGCCGGCGTCGATCTGCCACACCTCGCGCAGCGCCGGCAGATCCGAACGCCGACTGGCGACCAACTCGGCCTGATCAGACGTCTCCACCACGCAGCCCACCACGCCCGCGTCCGACAGGATCCACCCAAGTTGGTCCGCGCTGGCCGTCTCGAAAGCCGGCACCGACACCGCCCCGATAGCCCAGAGGGCGTAGTCGACCAGGGTCCACTCGTACCGGGTGCGGCTGACCAGCCCGATCCGGTCACCGTGCCCCACTCCGGCCGCGAGGAAGCCGCGGGCGAGGCTGAGTACGTCGTCCCGGAACTGGGCGCACGTCACCGGCACGTCCCCACCGCGCACCGACCGGCGCGCGGGCCAGGCGCGGGACACCGGCGCGGGCCGGACGAACTGCACCGCCTCCGGGTCCTCCCGGGCGTTGGTCCACACCTGCTCGGCCAGCCCCGGCAGCACCCCACCGATCTCCTCCACCGGCGAGACCACGACCTCCTGCACCTTGCTACCCCCGGTAGCGTCACCACCGGCACCTGGCGTGCCGGCGCTCGTACCACCCATCGTGCGACCTGCGGCGGTACCGGCGACGGAACAACCAGCAAACTGACCCGGGTGCCGCGCCCACGTGCTACGACATCGTCAACGCTGTAGTGGCGCTAGCGGGCGGACGGGCGCTGCGACAACCCCGGATCCGCTGGCCGCCGCTGACTCCAACCGGTGACCAGGACCACGCGGATCAGCTGACGGATCACCAGAATCGCCACCACGTAGAGCAGGTGCTCCCCCACCGGCGGCTCCGCGATTCGCAGCAGGCTGGCGGCCAACCACAGGTCAAGGCCGACGCGTAGGGCCAAGACTCCGTTCCGGGACACCAGCAGAACCACCGCGGCCGACCCGATGCCCGCGGCCATGCAGGCCAGTACGGCGTACTCGACCAAGGCACTCACGAGGCCGGCTCCGGACCCGCCCGGTTCGCGTCGCCGGTCCCGGGCGAGCCGAGCTCGGCGATCTCGCGGCGCTCCTGCTTGATCTCACGGGCGAGGAAGAAGTTCAGCGCGGTCCGGATCGCCGCCACCGCAGCCAGCTCGGCGATGTCCAGCAGGGTTGGCGCGACGGCGGTACGCATGATGTCCGAGGCGAGTTGAAACTCCAGCCCGAGGGTCAGGAACCGCCCGAGAGTCAGCCGGATCGGCACGAACGCCCGGCTCTGCCGCTGCCGCAGTCCCACGACCACGAACCGAACGAACGCCATCATCGCACCGACGAAGATGATGAGGATTCCGGCGGCCTCGACCACCCTTACCAGGAGGTCCACCGCCTCCAACATCCAATGCTGGTCGGACATGTCATCCATACCAGCGGCTCGACGTCGCCACGAGCACCAGCATGCCGGGACGGCACCCGATCGCGTCGCCGTCGGCCAATCCGCCGCCGCGCGGCGGTGTCATCCGCCGCCGGTCACCCGTCAGGTGTGGGTCGTGTGGGCCGGCTGCACCGGCGGGGCCACCGGATCGGCGGGGACGGCGCCGGCCGACGGGTCGAGCTGCTGGCGCAACGCCGCGATCTCCTGGCGCAACGCCGCGATGTCCTCGGCGGTCGCTGCCGGGTGCCGGTCCCGGCCGGACACCCGGTCAACGATCCACGTGGCGAGCGAGCCGGTCACGAAACCGATCAGCCCGATGCCACCGATCATCAGGCCGACCGCCACCAGCCGCCCCTCCGGGGTGACCGGATAGAAGTCGCCGTAGCCGACGGTCGTGATGGTCACGGCCGCCCACCAGAGGGCATCGGAGTAGTTGGTGATAGACGAGTCGGGCGCCGCCCGCTCGGCGTCAAGGACCGCCAGGGAGGCGACCCCCACCAGCAACACGGTGGTCGCGGCCACGTAGATGCCGAGCCGGCCGCGAACCCATGCCTCAGTCCGCCGGCTGAGCGAGAGCACCACCGTCACCAACCGCAGCGCCCGCAGCGGACGGAGCATCGGCAGAAGCAACACGGCGAGGTCGAACAGGTGCTCCCGGAGGAAGCGTCGCCGCTGCGTATGCAGGATGAACCGGACAGCCATGTCGAGCCAGAACACCAGCCAGGTGGTGAACGTGGTCACCTGGCAGACCGTGATCCATGCCGAGCTGAGCTGTGGATCCAGGATCGGCGCAGCATATGCGGCCAGGAACACCAAAGAGAAAACGGTCAACGGCAGCGCAGTCAGGCGCTCCCAGCTCGCGACCCGCTGCTCCCGCCGGCTGATGGAGCCGGTGTTTCCCATGATCACCCCCGACCGTGGTGCGAGTATCCGTGCAACTATGGGCCGATGCGACTCTACGTGGAGCCAACGGGGTCGTCGACGGCGGTGGACGAGCCTCAGGTGGATGAACCCCTGGTAGATGCGCTGGCAGCGCTGGGCCGCTCGCTGGTCGGCGTCACCGTCCGCACGCTCGATGCCCTCGATGTCGACCTCACGATGTCGCAGTACCGAATCCTGGTCCTCCTCGTCTCCCAGGGGCCGGCCCGGGTCGTTGACCTCGCCGCGACACTGCGCGTCCACCCCTCGACCGTCACCCGCGCCTGTGACCGTCTGGCCCGACGGGGGCTGGTGGCCCGACGGACCGGCGAGAGCGACCGCCGGGTGTCCTGGCTCAGCCTGACCGTCACGGGCCGGGACCTGGTCGGCGAGGTCGTTCGACGCTGTAGCGCCGAGATCCGACGGCTGGTCGCGGTGACCGGCACGGCACCTGACGTCGGGCTGATCGACGCGCTGGAGGCGCTGGTCGCTGCCGCCGGCGAACCGGATGAACGGCGGTGGCGGCAGGACTGGGAACGATGTGTCGGAGCAGCGAGCTGAGCTCACTGGCATGACGTAGCCGCCGTCGGGTAGCCGCTGCCGTGGTCGACTGGCGGGGGCCTTCACGGCGGACACTCCGCTGTTGCAGGTCGCGGTAGCGCCGGGCCGCGGCGGCAACGATCTTCCGACCAACCGGCGGGCCGGCCGAGTCGGCGGCATCGGCAGCTACGAACACCATGAGGTCAGCCAAGCCGACGCCACTGTCAGGTCACTGACATCGGGCGACAGCGGTGTGTGATGCCGGCACCACGCGATCGGTAAGCGCCCTGGGGTGTGCTTGCGGTGGGCCGACCGGACACGCCGGCCGGACGCCGACCCGGGAGGAGCCATCATGGAGCATGACACCGACCTCAACGCCCTCGCCGAGGAGATCATGGAGCTGGAGTCGGAGACCTTCGCGATCTCCGACTACGCCGACGCGTCCGAGGCGATCCTCGCCTCCTGCTCCTCGTCGGCCACCACCTCGACCTGCAGCAGCACCACCTCCACCACCAGTTGCTCGGCCTGAGCAACAGCAGTACGACGTCGGGCCGCCCCGAGGGGGTGGCCCGACGTCCTACGACCAGGCATTGATCTTCTCGTAGGACGGTAGGTCCCGTCGCACGGTGCGGCCGTCGCGGACGGCTACGGCGGTCTCCACTGATGCGGCCAGGGCGGCGCGAAAGAGTAGCGAGCCGGTGCTGATCCGTCCGACACCCAGGTCAGCCAGGGTGGCGACGGTGTGTTGGCCGGGCAGAAACAGAACGTTGACCGGCACCTCGACCGCCGCCACGACAGCGGCGATGTCGGCAGGCCCCGCCAACCCCGGGACGAACACTCCGTCGGCGCCGGCGTCGGCGTAGAGCCGCACCCGGCGCAGCGTTTCGGCCAACTCACCAGAGCGCTGCCAATAGGTGTCGGTCCTGGCGTTGACGAACAGGCGGGGAACCTCGCGCTTCACAGCTCGGATGAGCGCCGCGTGCGTCTCGGCCGGGCACAGGGCGTCTTCCATGTTCACGCCCACCGCGCCGGCGTCGGCCACGGCGGCCGCGGTGTCGACCGAACCAGTCTCGATGTCGACGGTGAGGTGGACGGGCAGCGCCGCCAGGCTCCGCGTGAGGCGCAGCGTCTCCTCGAGGGTGGCATCGGTACCGTCGGGCAGGCCAGCTGCCGCCGCAACACCGAGGCTGGTCGTGCCGAGCGCGGGAAATCCCGCCTCGACCAGGCCACGGGCGGAGGCTGTGTCCCACACGTTCGGCAGCACCAGTGGATCGCCGGTGCGGTGGAGGGCGGCGAAGTCCCTCACGCGAGGGCTCCGACGACGAGCTCTGGCAGACGCCGGTCGGAGCGGTGCCACCACAAGACCGGGTCGTGCAGGTCGGTGCTGACCGCGTCGCGGCCGTTGAGCTGTGGCATGAGACGAGCGTACCGCCTCGTCGACGGCGGCTGCCGTCGAGTGTGGGCTGCCTGAAGCAGTATCCGCGGCCGGCAGGACACGGACACAAGAAAACCGTGGCAGGGAAGGACAGCATGGCGAGGCTCCCGGTCGGGGCATCGGGTTGTGGTCGATTCGCTGTCCTACCCGGAGCCTCGCCCTCATCGATCAACGCCCCTCCCGACCGCGCCGACCTGCAGGATCAGGTTGGAAGGCTCACATAATCGATGTCTCGCGGTCGGCAGGTGGTCCGGTAGGTCCCGGCGAGTCGAAACTCACCGCCGCCGACGGGCCGGCCGCATCATCAGCTCCGGTCCGGAACAGGCGCGGACACCCGCCGACATTCGGCCCATGTGCGCGAACGAGATCGTTCCCGCGACGACCCGACCAGGAAGGCGGTCTGCGCTCGGTGAGCCTGCGGCTCGCCCTGCTGCACCAGGCCGAGCAGCAGATGATCACACAGCAGGCGAAGCTCCTGGCGGCCCGCGCCTCGGTGCTCGCCCAGGCGGCCAGCCACGACACCCACCGCGGGCGGGAGGAGATCGTGCGGCTGGAAGGTGCCGACACCGTGTGGGAACGCCTGACCGAGCACGCCTGCACCGCATCCGAGAGCATCATGACGCTGACCACCGGCCGGGCGATGCCACCAGGAACCATCGAGACCCTGACCCGGATCGCCCTCTCCCGAGGGGTGACGATCCGTCACAAATACCAGGAGAGCACGCTGGACGATGCCGGGTCCCGGGCATACGCCGAGCTGATGGCGGAACAGGGCGAGGAGAGTCGGGTGATGTCCGAAGCGCCGATTCAGATGACCCTGGTTGACCGAAAGTTCGCCCTCATCCCGGTCGGGCCACAGTCCCGTCGGGGTGCGTTGGAGATCCGTTACAGCGGAGATCCCTATCCCACCGCAGTCGGATGGTCGGCTTCAAACCGGGCTCGGGTCAGAAAAGCCAATTGGGCCCGCTTGTCGGGCATGTCGATCTCCGCGGCGAAGGTGAACCCTTCGATCCGCAGCCGGCGCAGCGCGGCCTCGTTGCGCACATCCGGCTCCACCACGATGCGGTGGGTGGCCGGGTCTTGCAGCAGGAACCGGACCAGCGCGGGGCCGACCGCCGTGGTGAGGCCACGGAGGTAGTGCCGGGGCGGGTTGAGCAACAGGTGCATCCCCATGTCCCCCGCCTGCACCACATAGCGCTCCCCCACCGGGTCCGCCTCCGGCTGGTAGGTCTGGAACAGTCCGACCGGCTCGCCGTTCAGCACAATCAGGTACGCGTGGTGGGTGTCCAACCCGTCGAGGAACGTATAGATCTCACGCACCTGGTCGAGCGTGTGCGACCCCATGCCCCAGAACTCGTTCCGAGGCAGGGTCACCCAACCGTGCAGCAGTGCGGCGTGCCGGTCGGGGCAGACCGGCTCCAGCGTCAGTTCACCGAGGTCGGGGATCTGGTCATGATAAATCACGTAATCTCGCCTTTCATTCGGCGGCCGGGCGGGAATCGGGTCAGCAGCTTGGGGCCCGGTGGGCGGGGAGCGGTACCATCAGAGCCTCCGCTTAGGTTAACCTCTCCTAACTTAGGCTGACCTTAGCTGGAGGCTTCGTGAAACGGAACTGGGAAGGCCTGGTCCTCCGGGCCATGGGCGGCCGGGACTTCCGGCTCACCGTGTTGAACACCGAGTCGGTTGCCGGGCGCTACCAGCGCCTACTCCTCGACGACGGCGGGCTCCTGGCGGCGTGCGGCGTGCACCCGACGATGTGGATCCGGCTCTGGTTCGACGCCAACGGCCGGGCACACCAGCGGGCGTACACGCTGGTCGACCCAGATCCGGCAACCGGGCGATTCACCCTGGAGTTCGCCATTCACGACGGCTGCGCCGCCCGCTGGGCCACCACCGCGGAGGTCGGTGACACCATCGACGCGACCGTTCAGGGCAGCGCCTTCCATCTGCCCGACCCGGCGCCGGAACACCTCTACCTGGTCGGGGACGCGGCGTCCCTACCGGCGGTCAACAGCCTCCTCGACGCTGGCGCCGACATCCCCGCAACGGTGTGGCTGGAGTTCGCCCATGAAGACGAGAAGGCGTTGACTCCGCGCGCCCGGGCGCACCACGACGTGACGTGGGTGCCGCGCCGCGACGATGGGCAGCATCTGGTCGACACCGTCTGCGCCGCGCTACCGTCCGGCGAGACCGCACACTACTGGGTGGCGTGTGAGGCGGCCAGCACCCGCCGCATCACCCGGCACGTGCGACGGACGCTCGGCATCGGCAAACACCAGCTCACCTCCCTCGGCTACTGGCGGGGCGCCTGATGGGCCTCGGCAGCCGGACCATGAACGACGAAACCGCGGCGCGATGAGCGGCGCTTCAGCGACCGCGCCGGCGCCGGTCGACCTCCCCGTCGCCGGCAGCAAGGTGCCGCACCGCTGGCTGATTCTCGCGATCCTCTGCCTGACCCAACTCGTCGTGGTGCTGGACAACACCGTGTTGACGGTGGCGGTTCCGGTACTCACGGTGGAGCTCGGCGCGGGCACCGCCGACGTGCAGTGGATGATCAACGCGTACGCGTTGGTGCTGTCCGGGCTGCTGCTCAGCGCGGGCAGCGCCGTGGACCGGTACGGACGGCGGCGGATGCTGCTGGTCGGGCTGGTGCTGTTCGGCGTGGGCTCGCTGGCGGCCGGCCTCGCCCGTACCTCCGAGCAGTTGATCGCCGCGCGGGCCGGGATGGGCGTGGGAGGTGCGCTGCTGGTCACCGCCACCCTCGCCATCGCCATGCAGGTCTTCGACTCCGCCGAGCGGTCGCGGGCCATCGGCATCTGGGCGGCGACCAGCGCGCTGGGGTTCGCCGCCGGGCCACCGATCGGTGGGATCGTCCTCGCCCACCTGCCCTGGGGCGCGATCTTCTTGATGAACATCCCGATCGTACTGGTCTGTGTGCTCGCCGGGCGGGCGCTGATCCCGGAGTCACGAGGTCCCGCCAACGGACGCCTCGACCTGGTCGGAGTGGCGCTCTCCACCATCGGCCTGACCGCGATCGTCTGGGCGATCATCTCCGGTCCGGAGCTCGGCTGGGCCTCGACGAAGGTACTCGGCGCGGGCGTCGCCGGCGTGCTGTCGCTGGTGCTCTTCGTCCGCTGGGAGCAGTGGGTCGCCCACCCGATGCTGGACATGCAGTTCTTCCGGAACCGCCGCTTCGTCGGCGCGGTCTGCGGCGTGGTGCTGATCACGTTCGGCGCCACCGGCGCGCTCTTCCTCCTCACCCAGCACCTGCAGTTTGTCCGCGGCTACCCGGCCTGGGAGGCCGGGCTGAGGATGGTGCCGTTCGCGCTCTCCATCGTGGTGCTCAACGTTGGCGGTATCGCCACGCTGATGATCCGCCGGCTCGGGCTACCCGCCGCCATCGCCACCGGGATGACCCTGCTCGCCGGCGGGCTGGCGCTGGTTACGCACGTTCCCACCGAGGGCTACGGCACGCTGCTGGCCGGGTTGCTCATCATGGGTACGGGCTGCGCACTGGCGAACCCGGCGATCGTTGAGGCGGTGATGAGCGCGATCCCCACGGACAAGGCGGGCGCCGGGGCCGGCATTGACGGCACCATGACCGAGGTTGGCAGCAGTCTCGGCATCGCCGTGCTGGGCGCGGTGCTCAACGCCCGCTTCGCCGCGCTGTTGCCCGCCGCGCTGGCCGGCGCCGGCTCGTTCCCCGCGGCCCTGGCCGCGGCGGGCCCGGACCGGGAGGCGGTCACCGCCGCCTTCGCCGACGCGGTGCGCACCGGCCAGACGGTGGGGGCGGTGGCCGTCCTGGTTGGCGGCCTCGTCGCCGCCGCGCTGTTGTACCGCGCCGACCGCATCTCCGCCCGCGGCTGAGCATCCGCTGGCGACAGGGGCGGGTCAGACCTTGAGGAGGTCCACGTCGTACCGCGCGATCGACCCGTCACGCGAGGCCAACGTCATGCCTTCCACGGTTGCCTGCGCCACCAGCATCCGGTCGAAGGGATCGCGGTGATGCGGTGGGAGGCGACCGGCGGCGATCGCGTGGGCATGCGTCACCGCCAGTTCGCGAAAACCCATGCCCCGGACCCGCTCGGCGAGGTCGGGCGGTCCAGCGAGCTTCCCCGCCCTCTGCTTGATGGTGATCTCCCAGAGGGTGACCGGAGAAAGAAAGATGTCCGGGTCATGACGAAGCCGGTCAAGAAATGCCGGTTCCAGGTTTGCATCGCCGGTGATGGCCCAGAGCGCGACGTGGGTATCCAGTAACAGGCTCATGCGCTGATGCCGAAGTCACCGGCGATCTCGTCGTTGGTGTGGGTGGAGTCCCAATCACCGGAGAGGTCCAGTTGCCCGCTGAGGGAGCCGATCGCGGTGCGGTTGACCCGCCGCACCAAGGGCACGACTTTCGCCACGGGGGTGCCCGCCCGGTCGATGAAGACCTCCTCACCGCCTTCCACCCGCTCGATGATGCGGGACAGGTGGGTCTTGGCGTCATGCATGTTGTAGTGCGCAGCCTCGGTCAACACCACCACCTCCAAGGTTAGCTAACACCTTAGCCGACAGCGCCGGTGTGCTTCGCTGGTCGCGCAGCAACCCGGGCTACAGCCGGTACGCCGGGGCGTCCACCTTGCCGCCACTCGTTACCCACCTGTTACTTCCTCACAACGGCAAGAGCCAATATGTTGTAGCTTACAACAATCGATGGGAGCGTTCCCGACCCATCCACAGGAGGCACTGTGCATCCAGAATCTGATCGCAGGCGGGGCGGCTTACGTGCCCGCACCGCCGCCCTGCTCACCCTCACCCTCACCGCATCCCTGCTGGTCCTGCCCGGGGCCACGCAGACCCTGCCCGACCCGGCCCTAGCCGCCGACACCGCCGTTGCGCCATCGCCGGCCGACACTGTGCAGACCGTCGAGGACTACGAGGACGGCGTACCCCCCGAGGTCCTGCTCTTCGCCTCCAGCGATCCCGAGCGGCCCGAAGTGGACACCGTCGCGAGCGGCGACCGACCTGGCGCAGGCGGCGACAACGACGCCTTCTCCGTCCGGTACGACATCGACGGCTGGGGTGGCTTCACCCACAACTTCATCGCGCCCGACGGCCACCAGGACTGGCGGGCGTACGACGGGTTCTCGTTCTGGGTGAAGGGGGACGGCAGCGGCCGGCAGGTCCAGTTCGAGATCAAGGACGGCGGCGAGCACGGTGAGGCGTCAGAGCTGTGGGAGTCGTTCTTCATCGACGACTCCACCGGCTGGAAGCAGGTCCGGACCATCTTCCCCGACTTCGCCTGGCGCACCAGCTACCAGCCAGCGGACGGCCCCAAGGACAAGGAGCTGCAACTCGACCGGATGTGGGGGTTCGCGGTCAACCTGCCGCAGGGCGCCGGCGAACTGCACTTCGACCAGGTGGAGCTCTTCACCAACGTGGCGACGGTCGCCGACTTCGAGGCCCCGCAGCCGCAGCTCAACCCGCCCGGTGGACAGCCCGGCATCATCACCTTCAGCGGGGACGACTCCCGCATCCCGCAGCTGAGCTACGTTGACGCCCTCCGCGACGGCACGCCCGCCGGCAACCAGGCCCTCTCCGTGGCCATCGACACCACCACCAGCTGGGCCGGCTTCGGGCAGAACCTGAGCTTCAACACCGAACCGCAGGACTGGAGCAGCTTCGGCGGGTTCCGGTTCTGGTACTTCAGCCCGCTGACCGTGCCACCGGCCGCGCCCGGCGCCGGGCGCCGCATCGACGTGGAGATCAAGGACGGCGGGGTGGACGTCGACCACAGTGAGCTCTGGATCACCAGCTTCACCGAGGACTGGGTCGGCTGGCGCCTGGTCGAGCTCCCGTTCTCGCAGTTCAAATACCGCACCGACTATCAACCCATCGGCGGCATCAACCAGGAGCTGGACCTCGACCAGATCTGGGGCTACGCGATGCAGCCCCGCTCCGGGTACGCCGACACCTTCCGCATCGACGACGTGGAGGTCTACGGCGTCCCGCAGGTCGGGCCGACGGTGCGGGTGACAGCCGACCCAGCGGTCAGCCTCGTCGACGAGGGTGAGTCGACCACCGTCACGATCCGGCTCACCAACACCGATGACGCGCCGCTGGATGACGAGGTGACCCTGCGGTACGCCACCGGCGCCGGCACGGCCACCGCCGGCGAGGACTACGAGCCGGTCGAGGGAGAGTTCGTCTTCCCCGTCGGCACCGCCTCCGGAACCACCCGGCAGATCACCGTCCAGACCCGCTCCGACGAGCAGGCTGAGGTGGCGGAGACCATCCCGCTGACCCTCTCCGGCACCGGCATCGCCGTCCCCGAAAGCGCACCGAACATCGTGCTCAACGCGCACGGCCTGCCGTACCTGGACGCCTCCCGGCCGGTCGAGGAGCGGGTCGCCGACCTGCTCGGGCGGATGGCGGTCGAGGAGAAGGTCGGCCAGATGACCCAGGCCGAGCGGAACGCCCTCGACTCGCCGAACGACCTGGCCACCTGGCGACTCGGCTCGCTGCTCTCCGGTGGCGGCTCGACGCCCACCCCGAACACCCCGGAGTCCTGGGCGGACATGGTCGACGGCTACCAGACGTACACGTTGCAGACTCGACTGCAGATCCCGCTGCTCTACGGCGTTGACGCGGTGCACGGCCACAGCAATGTCCAGGGCACCACGATCTTCCCGCACAACATCGGGCTCGGCGCGGCTCGGGACCCGGAGCTGGTCGAACGGGTCGGGCACGTCACCGCCGAGGAGACCCGGGCGACCGGGCCGCAGTGGTCGTTCGCACCCTGCGCCTGCGTGGCCCGCGACGACCGGTGGGGGCGCACCTACGAGGCGTACGGGGAGGACCCGGCGCTGGTGATCGCCAACGAGACGGTGATCGACGGGCTTCAGGGCCACGCGCTGGCCGACCGGAAGGACGCCGACCGGGTGCTCGCCTCGGTGAAGCACTACGCCGGCGACGGCGGCACCGAGTACCGGCCGGGCAACGGCGGGTACCCGATCGACCAGGGCGTCGTTGTCATGAGCCGGGAAGAGTTCGACCGGGTCCACCTGGAGCCGTACATTCCGGCGGTGCGCCAGCACAACGCGGGAACGATCATGCCGTCGTACTCCAGCGTCGACTTCACTGAGGACGGGGTCGGCAACCCGGTCAAGATGCACGCCCACAAGGAGCTGCTCACCGACGTCCTGAAGCAGGAGATCGGCTTCGACGGCTTCCTGATCAGCGACTACGCCGCGATCGACCAGATCCCCGGGGACTACGACAGCGACGTACGCATCTCGATCAACGCTGGACTGGACATGATCATGGTGCCGAACGAGTACCAGCGCTTCGAGCAGACGCTGCTCGGCGAGATCGAGGCCGGGAACATACCGATGTCCCGCATCGACGACGCCGTCAGCCGAATCCTGACCCAGAAGTTCCACCTCGGACTCTTCGAGCAGCCGTTCACCGACCGGACCAACCTGGCCGACGTGGGCTCGCCCGAGAACCGGGCGGTGGCCCGCGAGGCCGCCGCGAAGTCCCAGGTGCTGCTCCGGAACACCGATCAGGTGCTGCCGCTGACCAACACCGGCAAGCTCTACGTCGCCGGCAGCATCGCCGACGACATCGGCGCGCAGGCCGGCGGCTGGACCATCACCTGGCAGGGCGGCAACGGCGACATCACCCCCGGCACCAGCATCCTCGACGGCATCCAACAGGTCGCGCCGGAGGCCGAGGTCACCTACAGCGCCGACGCCTCCGCCCCGCTGGACGGGCATGATCGGGCAGTCGTCGTGGTGGGCGAGCAGCCGTACGCGGAAGGTATGGGCGACGTCGGTAACAACGGCTTCACCATGACGTTGAGCGCCGCCGAACAGGACACGGTCAACACGGTCTGCTCAGCGGTGGACGACTGCGTGGTACTGGTGGTCTCCGGTCGTCCGCTCGTGCTCGACGACGCACTCGCCCCCGCCGATGCCGTGGTGGCCTCCTGGCTGCCCGGCACCGAGGGAGCCGGCGTCGCCGACGTGCTCTTCGGCGAGCAGCCCTTCACCGGTCAACTGCCGGTCTCCTGGCCGCGTTCGTTGGACCAGGAGCCGATCAACGTCGGTGACGCCAGCTACGACCCGCTCTACCCGTACGGCTGGGGCCTGCGCACCGACGCGACCCGAGACCGGCTGCACGAGCTGCGGGCCGAGCTGGCCGAGATCGAGCAGGACGGCTGGACCCGGACCGCGGTGAAGGTGCTGGACCGCTCGCTGCGCAACGAGCGCTCCTGGCATGACGACGGCTCGGTCCGCGAGGAGCGGCGGGTGGTCACCGAGCTGACGGTGATCTCCACTCTGCTGGCCCTCAGCAGCCGGGACACCGCGGCGCAGCACGAGCTGCTGGTGTCGGCGCTCCGAGATGTCGCGCAGGCAGCGATCGCACGGGAGGGTGTCAGCGCCCCCTCGGCGACGCGGACCTCCACCCTGACCGCGGACGCGGAGCACGCGCTCCTGACCGGCAAGCCGACCACCGCGACGGGGAAGCTCGCCGCGGCCTGGCGGATCGCGGCCGGCTGACCGCAACCAGCTCGGCGGCGCCCGGGATCGACCGAACCCGGACGCCGCCCAGCACAACACGAAGGCCCGGCCCCAGTGGGCCGGGCCTTCTGCTGCCGTCCAGATCCCCGGAAGCCGGGCTTCCTGCGGCTGGTCAGTGCTGCTTGACGTGGCGCACGAAGACCCGCCACGCCGCCGGACCGAACACCAGGGCCGGCCCGATCGGGTCCTTGGAGTCCCGAACACCCACGAGGTCAGGAAGGTTGTCCGCAATTTCGACGCAGTCGCCATTCGCACCGCTGTGGGTGGACTTGCGCCAGACGGCGCCGGCTAGGTTACTCACGGTTATTCATCTCCTCGATCAGTGTGGTTACAAACCTGTCTGTCTCGTCCGGGTCAAGAGCCTTTTTCGCTAGGTCTGCCCACACTGCATCGTACGTTTCGGTCTCGCCGGGCTTGTCGAGGTAGAGCGCCCCCGTCAGTGATGGCCGACCACAGCAGACCCGAGGAGTTGCGTCCCCGCCGTGACCCGTTCGGCCCACCCCGATTGCCGGACGGTGACCGAGTGCACCCGGAGTATCCGCCGGACATCAACCCACCCACCGCCCGGCAGAAGCTGGTCACCGCGCTGATCGTGGTAATCATCGTCACCGCCATCGTGATCGGGGCATTCCGGTGACCGACCGGGCACATCTGCCGATGCGCCCGCTGTGGGGCTGCGAGACCTGTCGGGCCGAGTGGCCATGCCCGTCGGACCGAGTCGCCCTCCTGACCGAGTATCGCGACAACCGCGTCGCGCTCCGCCTCTACCTGGCGGCACTCATGGCCGAGGCGGACGCCCAACTCGCACAGGTCAACACCCACGCATGCGAATGCAACTCGACCTGCTCGTCCAGGAGAAGACCGGTCCGGGTCAGCGAGGGCCGGTCCACAGCGAAGTACGCCACGAAGAAGGCCTCCGGACCGACATACCGCCTGCCCTTCCACCGCACGTCTCGCTCGACCGGCACCGACCGGTCAGTCACCCGTGCTGCGGCCGATAGATTGCCTCCATCACCGCGACCCTGGCTAGTCTCGCTCGGGCTGCGCGTCACGACCGCACGGACGAACAAAGCTGGCCACTCCGGAGTGTCACATGACCACCATCGACAAGGTCGCCTGGATTCACCTCGAGAACGGCGCAATCCTGAGCTCCCGATCGCGCGGGAAGGACGTTTTCTACATCCCGGGCGGCAAACGCGAACCCGGCGAAGGCGACATTGACACGCTCGTCCGCGAAATTCAGGAAGAACTCAGCGTGACCATCGCCCCCGACACTGCCGCGTATGTCGGAACCTTCCGCGCCCAGGCCCACGGACACCCGGACGGAACAGCGGTCCGGATGACCTGCTACACCGCCGACTACCAGGGCCTCCTGCGGCCCAGCAACGAGATCGAGGAGATCGTCTGGCTCACCCACACCGACCGCCACCGAGTCGCCCCAGTCGATCGAATCATTTTCGATCATCTATACAGGAGGGCTCAGCTCCGCTAGCCGCGGGTGCGGATCCATGGGTCGGGTCCGGACGGTCCGCGGCGCGCCCCGCTGAGCGGGGTCGAGGCACCGCGATGGTGATGCGCCCCACGGTGGTCAGGGACAGGTCGCCCTCGGGTGCACGGACGGATTCCAGTACCCGCGCCGCGTCGGCGGTCGCCGCGTCGAGCCGATCGGCCGGCAGGTGTTGTAGCAGCGCCCGCCCGCCGTGCGACCACATCCACCGCATCCAGTGGTCCACGTCCTGGAACCTGCTCTCGACCCGGTGTTCTGTGATCGCGGCGACGTCGAGTCCGGCCGCCGCCATCGTCGCCGTGATCGTCTGTTCATCCTCGAACGGGCCGGCGGTCGGCGCGGGAAGCGGCTGCTCCGCCGGTAGGTGCGCGGCCAGGGCGTCCATCGCGGCAACAAAGGCCGGATCGTACGCGCCGGGGGTGCTCACCACCAGCCGTCCCGTGGGGCGTAGCAATCGCGCGTACGCCCGCAGGGCCTGCTCCGGCTCCGGCAGCAGGAAGACGACCATCCCGGCCAGCACCACGTCGAAGCTGTGGGGCGGGAAACCCGGCTGTTGGGCGTCGCCGACCCGGACCTCGACCTGGGTCAGGCCGGCGCGGGTGGCGTCGTCGGCGGTGAGCTTCACCATCGTCGGCGCGAGATCGATGCCAGTGACGCGGCCGGTCGGTCCGGTGGCCGCAGCGGCGGGAAGGAGAACAGCACCGCGGCCACAGCCAACGTCAAGAACCTGCTCCCCCGGCCGAATGCCGGCACAGCCGACAAGGGCCGCGCCAAACGGTTCGAAGTAGGACACTGCGGTGCGGTCATAGCTGGAGGCGGCCTGCTCGAACACCTCGACGATCGAGTTCGAGTGCGTACTGCTCGTCATTGAGACTCCTCATCACTCGCGCTGCTCGCCGCCCGTTCCGACGGCCTACGAGGGCAGCAGCCCGAGCGCCAAGATGGTGAACCCGTCCACGGTCATGTGCGATGGTCGCACGATGGCATCAGGATGACATGCCGAGTCACGGGCCTCTGGCCCATCCTCTGTGGAGCGCCGACTACGTCCCGAACGTGGCACGGATCCGCATCGACGGACTGGCGTCTGCGACCACGGCCAGCCGGGAGGGAACGAGTTCCCCAGCGCTGCTCCGTGCGCCGGAGTGGGATCCGCGCTGCCCCACCGCGACCGCTGGGGCAACACCGCCCCCGGCGCCATCCGCGCCATCCGCGGAAATCCCCTCCCCCGCCGACTCATGACCCGGCAGCGCCGCCACTCCAGGCTGTTCTCTTCCGTCATTGCGTGATCAGGCCTGCTCACCGGTCGATGAAGGGCAGGGGTATGGGCCCGAATCCGGGCCATGATCCTGGACCCGGGCACCAGATCTGGACCTTACCCCCATCCTGCCGAATTCCATGAACTGGCCAATCGATACAGGTAAAGTATGAACATAGTCGCATTTACATCTCCGATCATCTACTTACCCGAGTCACCCCGCCCCAGGCTTAAACTGATCGGCGAGTAGCGCCAACTGATCGGCGACGTGGGACAACTGATTGTCCAATGGGCGACTCCATAGTCCCCAGAAGACGCTCGTCGCGTTTGGCGAGTTAGTTCCAGGACGGGTGTACGGACAGTTCCGGCCAGGTACCGGGTTGATAACACGACTGTTCACCATCGTGATTGTGGTGTCAGAGTGGCAGACACTTCAACACCCTCGTGAGCCGAGCGCCCTGAGGAGGCACTCCTATGCGCGGGAAACTCCTGAAAGTGGTAGTAACGGCGACCGCTGCCGCCATGCTGGCGACCGCCTGCACCGGCAGCGGCGACGATCCAGGGGAAGTAGACGATCAATCCGGCGGCACACTACGGGTCTACGCCTCAGAACCGGCGTATCTACGGCCCTCCGCCGCAGATGATCAGCCAGCGATCCACGTGATTCGTCAGCTCTACCGTGGTCTGGTCAAGTACCACGCCGAGACCGGCGAACCGGAAATGGATCTCGCCGATTCGATCACCTCGGAGGACCAAAAACTCTGGACGGTCAAGCTGAAGGACGGCTACACCTTCGACAACGGTGAGCCGGTCGACGCCGACTCCTTCATCCGTTCGTGGAACTACGCCGCCTACGCGCCGAACGCCGAGAACAACGGCTACTTCATGAACCGGATCGCCGGCATCGACGCGGTCCTGCCCAAGGACCCGGACGGCGAGGGCCCGCAGGAGGCGCCGGCACCGACGGCCGAGACGATGTCCGGCCTGAAGAAGGTCGACGACCTGACCTTCACCGTCGAGCTCAAGGCGCCCTTCAGCGGCTTCCCGACCATTGTCGGGTACTCGGGCTTCTTCCCGATGGCCCAGGCCTGCCTCGACGACGCGGATGCCTGCAACGAGACGCCGATCGGCAACGGCCCCTACAAGATCGACGGAAAGTGGGAGCCGGGCGTCGAGATCAATCTGGTCCGGAGTGACACCTGGAAGGGTGAGCCGGGCAAGCCCGACAACATCTACTACCGGATCTTCGCGGACGTGGACAGCGCCTACGCCGCCTTCCAGGCCGGCGAGCTGGACGTGATGTACACGATTCCGTCGGCGCGCTTCAAGGACGCCAAGGCCAACTACGGCGACCGTCTGTACGAGCAGGAGGGCGACGTCATCAACTACGTCGGCCTGCCGCTGTACGACGACGCCTTCACGGACAAACGAATCCGCCAGGCGTTCTCGATGGCGATCGACCGGCAATCCATCATTGACGCCGTCTTCGACGGCCGGAACGTTGCCGCCACCGGTTTCATCGCACCGATCTTCGACGGTGCTCGCCCGGGTGTCTGCACCTACTGCGAGCAGGACGTCGACAAGGCCAAGGAACTGCTCGCGGCGGCCGGCGGCTGGCCGGAGGGGAAGAAGCTGACCTTCTGGGCCAACGCGGGTAACAACCACGAGGCCTGGCTACAGGCGGTCGGCGACCAGATCACGAACGCGCTGGGCATCGACTACGAACTGAGGGTCAACCTGCAGTTCCCCGAGTACCTGGACAAGGCGGACAACCGAGAGTTCACCGGGCCGTTCCGGCTCGGCTGGGGCCCGGACTACCCGTTCCTGGAGACCTACCTGACTCCGCTCTACGGCACCGACTCCGACAGCAACAACACCACCTTCAGCAACGCCGAGTTCGACAAACTACTGGCGCAGGGTGACTCCGCCCCGACCCTGGAGGAGGCCATCGCCTTCTACCAGCAGGCCGAGGACATCCTTGCCGAGGAGATGCCGGTCATCCCGATGTACTGGCGTAAGGAGACGGCGGTCTACAGCGACAAGGTCGACACCTTCGTCTGGAACAAGGTCTCTGGCGCTGACTACGGCGCGATCTCAATGAAGCAGAACTGAGCCTCAGCAACCTGATCCAGCCAGCGTGGCAGGGGTGAGCAGCAGCCGTGGATCGTCCCGGACGATCTCCGGGCCGAGGCCCAACGGCTGCTGCCACCCCGGCCACGCGCCGGCGCGCAACCCCGGCCGTAGCTTCGGGCAAATCGCTCTGGGCTGATGTACACACCGTCCCGGCCGGGTATCGGGTTGATAACACGTCTTCTCGCCATCGCGTGTCTGGTGTCACAGTGACAGGCACCTCACACCCCCTCGTGAGCCGAGCGCCCTGAGGAGGCACTCCATATGCGCGGGAAATTCCTGAAGGTGGCGGTCGCAGCGACCGCCACCGCCATGTTGGCCACCGCCTGTGGCGGTAGCAGCGACGACTCGGAGGACACTGCCGGCCAGTCCGGCGGTCAGCTGCGGGTTTACGCCACGGAGCCGGCGTTCCTACTGCCCTCCAACGGTGACGACGAGCCGTCGATCTACGTGATTCGTCAGCTCTACCGTGGGCTGGTCAAGTACAACGCCGAGACCGGCGAACCGGAGATGGATCTGGCCGAGTCGATCGAGTCGGAGGACCAGAAGCTCTGGACGGTCAAGCTGAAGGACGGCTACACCTTCGACAACGGTGAGCCGGTCGACGCCGACTCCTTCATCCGCTCGTGGAACTACGCCGCCTACGCGCCGAACGCCCAGAACAACGGCTACTTCATGAAACGGATCGCGGGCATCGACACGGTCCAGCCCAAGGACCCGGACGGCGAGGGCCCGGCGGAGGCGCCGGCGCCGACGGCCGAGACGATGTCCGGCCTGAAGAAGGTCGACGACCTGACCTTCACCGTCGAGCTCAAGGCGCCCTTCAGCGGCTTCCCAACCATTGTCGGGTACTCGGGCTTCTTCCCGATGGCCCAGGCCTGCATCGACGACGCGGATGCCTGCAACGAGACCCCGATCGGCAACGGCCCCTACAAGATCGACGGCACCTGGGAGCACGAGGTCGAGATCAACCTGGTCCGGAGCGAGACCTGGAAGGGTGAGCCGGGCACGTCCGACGAGATCTACTACCGGATCTTCGCGGACGTGGACAGCGGCTACGCCGCCTTCCAGGCCGGCGAGCTGGACGTGATGTACACGATCCCGCCAGCGCGCTTCAAGGACGCCAAGGCCAGCTACGGCGACCGCCTGTACGAGCAGGAGGGCGACAGCCTCAACTACGTCGGCCTGCCGCTGTACAACGACGCCTTCACGGACAAGCGGATCCGTCAGGCGTTCTCGATGGCGATCGACCGGCAGTCGATCGTGGACGCGGTCTTCGACGGCCGGTACACCCCCGCCACCGGCTTCGTGGCACCGATCTTCGACGGCGCTCGCCCGGGTGTCTGCACCTACTGCAAGCAGGACGTCGACAAGGCCAAGGAACTGCTCGCGGCGGCCGGCGGCTGGCCGGAGGGGAAGAAGCTGACCCTCTGGGCCAACGCGGGTTCCGGCCACGAGGACTGGCTGCAGGCGGTCGGCGACCAGATCAAGAACGCGCTGGGCATCGACTACGAGCTGAAGGTCAACCTGCAGTTCGCCGAGTACCTGGAGGTTGCGGACAACCGAGAGTTCACCGGACCGTTCCGGCTCGGCTGGGGCCCGGACTACCCGTTCCTGGAGACCTACCTGACTCCGCTCTACGCCTCCGGCAACGACAGCAACAACAGCACCTTCAGCAACGCCGAGTTCGACAACCTGCTGAAGCAGGGTGACTCCGCCCCGACCCTGGAGGAGGCCATCGCCTTCTACCAGCAGGCCGAGGACATCCTTGGTGAGGAGATGCCGGTCATCCCGATGTTCTGGCGTAAGGAAGCGGCGCTCTACAGCGACAAGGTCGACACCTTCGTCTGGAACCAGGTCTCTGGCGCTGACTACGGCGCGATCTCAATGAAGCAGAACTGAGCCTCAGCAACCTGATCCGACCAGTGGGAAGGGGTGAGCAGCAGCCGTGGATCGTCCCGGACGATCTCCGGGCCGAGACCCAACGGCTGCTGCCACCCCGACCCCAGGGAGACGACAACGGCGAGGCGGCCCTGGTCGGTGACGTTCACCGACCAGGGCCGCAACGGTAACGACTACGCATGACCCCACCCCCTTTCCGACGACAATACGATATTCACCGGACCAGAACGCACCCTGGACCGTCGGGTGCAACACGTGGCCGGTTTGCCGAGTGTTGTGGGGGAACGGGAGGCGGGAGTACCCGGCCACCCCGGTTCCCGCTCAGCCTCCCCAGAAACACCCAACAAGATTACTGTGGGATGATCAGTCGAGATCAACCCAGTCGAAGGTACGCTGCACGGCCCGCTTCCAGCGGTGATACCCGGCCTCGCGCTGCTCCGACGGCCAGGTGGGCTGCCAACACCGGCTCTCGTTCCAGTTCTCGCGCAGTTCGTCGGTACTACGCCAGAAGCCAACCGCCAGGCCCGCCGCGTACGCGGCGCCGAGCGCGGTGGTCTCGGCGACCGTCGGGCGGCTCACCGGGACACCAAGGATGTCGGCCTGCAACTGCATGCACAGGTCATTCTCCGTGACACCCCCGTCAACCTTGAGCCGCCCCAGCGCTACGCCGGAGTCCTTCGCCATGGCCTCGGCAACGTCCCTACTCTGGTAGCAGATCGACTCGAGAGTGGCGCGTGCGATGTGGGCGTCGGTGTTGAACCGGGACAGGCCAACGATCACGCCACGGGCGTCGGAGCGCCAGTACGGGGCGAAGAGGCCGGAGAACGCGGGCACGAAGTACACCCCGCCGCTGTCGTCCACCTGGCGGGCCAGGACCTCACTCTGCGCCGCAGAGTTGATGATTTTCAACTGGTCACGCAGCCACTGCACGGCCGACCCGGTGACGGCGATCGAGCCCTCCAGCGCGTACACCGGCGGCTGGTCGCCGAACTGGTAGCAGACCGTGGTGAGGAGGCCGGCCTGGGAGCGGACCAGCTCCGTACCGGTGTTGAGCAGCATAAAATTGCCCGTACCGTAGGTGTTCTTGGCCTCTCCCGGGGCGAAACAGACCTGGCCAACGGTGGCCGCCTGCTGGTCGCCGAGATCCCCGGTGAGCGGGACCGCGCCGGTGAACGGGCCATGGGCGGCGGTGACACCGTAGGAGTCCGGGTCAGACGACGGTCGGATCCGCGGCAGCATCGCCCGCGGGATGCCGAAGAAGGACAACAGCTCGTCGTCCCAGTCCAGCGTCGCCAGGTTCATCAGCATGGTGCGACTGGCGTTGGTCGGATCGGTAACATGCACGCCGCCCGCGGTGCCGCCGGTCAGATTCCACAACAGCCAGGTGTCGGTGTTGCCGAAGACGGCCTCCCCGCGCTCGGCCGCCTCCCGAACCCCGTCCACGTTCTCCAGAATCCACTGGATCTTTCCGCCGGAGAAGTAGGTCGCCGGGGGCAGGCCGGCCTTACGACGGATCACCTCCCCCTTACCCGAACGTTCCAGTGCGGAGGCGATCCGGTCGGTCCGGGTGTCCTGCCACACGATGGCGTTGTAGTAGGGCCGACCGGTCCGGCGATTCCACACCACGGTGGTCTCCCGTTGGTTGGTGATCCCGAGTGCGGCGAGGTCGGTGACGGTGAGGCGGTGCTCGTACAGCACGGTCCGGATGACCGTCTGGGTGCGCTCCCAAATCTCCACCGGGTTGTGTTCGACCCAGCCGGGCCGCGGCAGGATCTGCTGGTGTTCGAGCTGGTGGCGACCCATGTCGTTACCACCGTGGTCAAAAATCATGAAACGGGTGCTGGTAGTGCCCTGATCCACCGCGGCAACGAAATCGGCCATTCGGGAGCTCTCCTTCACAGGTCGTCCGGATGAGTCGATCAGACGTGGAGCGGGTGGGGTACCGCAAATCGGGCCGCAAATCGGACAGGCAACAGGTCTGGTTCCGGTCGAAATGCTGCCCCGACGCTCCCGGAGTGGAGAAACGGCACGTCCGACGTGAATGCTGAACAGGCGGGTGCCCCGGCACACACCGTTCTCCCCGGCGCCGATACGCCGCGCTTCTCCCAACCACCGCGGGCCCGCCGTGTCCCCACTACCGTGCCTGATGTGACTATCCGTCGAATCACGGTGCCAGCCGTCGTCGTGGCGGTGGGCGCCATCGTTGTGTCGCCCGCCGCACCAGTCACGGCCCAGAACAGGACGGCCCAGAACAGGGCAGCCGGCACGGGAGCACAGCCATGCCCCACTGTGGAGGTGCGCACCCGACCGGCCGGCACGCCCTCGCCGCCTCCGGTCGGCCCCGCCGAAGCGGCCGTCGGCGGTGCCGCGCTGGCCACCACCGGGCTGACCGTGCCGGCCGGAGCCCCGACGGCACCGGCGGTCACCGCGACCTCCTGGATCGTCGCCGACCTGGGTAGCGGCCAGGTCCTGGGGGGCTGCGGGCCACACGAGCACCGTACCCCCGCGAGTGTGCAGAAGCTCCTGCTAGCCGCGGCCCTGCTACCCCGGCTCGACCCGACGACGGTCGTCGAGGTGACCCGCGACGACCTGCACGACCTCGACCCGGCGAGCTCGCTGATGGGGGTGGTCGCGGGCGGCCGGTACACGGTGGAGGAGCTGTGGCTGGGGCTGCTCCTGGAGTCCGGTAACGACGCGGCCAACGTACTGGCGCGGCTCGGTGGCGGTGCCGCCGGCCGACCCGGCGGGGTGCAGGTGATGAACGAGGAGGCAGCGCGGCTGCGGGCCCACCAAACCCACGCGGTGACACCATCCGGTCTGGACGGCACCGACCAGTACACCAGCGCCTATGACCTGGCGCTGATCGCGCGGGCCGCCTTCGCACGCGACGACTTCCGCCGGTATGTTGCCACCCGTACGGCGAGCCTGCCGTCCGCACCGGGCCGCTCCGCACTCGCCCTCACCGGTGACAACACCCTGCTGGGCAGCTACCCGGGAATGCTCGGCGGCAAGACGGGTTTCACCGACCTGGCCCGGCAGACCTACGTCGGCGTGGCCGAACGCGACGGCCGCACGCTCGCGGTGACCCTGCTCGGTGCGGAGAACGCGCCACTGGGCAGCCTGGGCGAGGCGACGGCGTTGCTCGACTGGGGCTTCACCCTCGCCCCCGACGAAGCGGTTGGCCACCTGGTCACCCCGGTTCAGCCGAAACAGGAGAAGGACGAGCGGGTAGTCGTCGCCGGTGACAAGGGCACCGAGACGGGCACCCACTCCCCGTCGGTGGTGTCGGTCGTGGTCGGCACCGTGGCCGCCCTGGGGACCGTCCTGGTTGGCGTGTTCGCCGGATGGCGGCGGGCCAGTCGACGCATGGTCGGCTGAGCGGCGGCGACAACTCACCCCGCTTGACAGTGTACGGCGTACACCTTATCTTCGAGATCAAGGTGTACGCCGTACACGTGAATCCGTCTGAGCCGGGCGGATCACAACGTCCAGAACGAACAGGGGCATGCCGTGCCTGCATCACCCAAGCGAGAGTGGCTCGTACCGGCCGGGCTGATCGCGCTCAGCGCCATCCCGGCGATCGCCGGTGCCTTCCGAGTCACCGAGCTGACCAGCGATACCGCAGTAACACCAGACAACGCCCGATTCTTCGCCGCACCAACGCCGGTGCTGGTCCACATCGTCAGCTCCACCCTCTACTGTCTGTTCGGCGCGCTTCAGTTCGCCCGTGGCTTCCGCCGCCGCAGGCCCGACTGGCACCGCTCGGCCGGGCGCCTACTTGTCCCGCTCGGGCTCACCTCGGCACTGTCCGGCCTATGGATGACGATCTTCTATGACCGCCCGGCCCAGGACAACGAGCTCCTCACCGGCATCCGACTCGTCGCCGGGGCAACCATGATCGGGTGCCTCATCCTCGGTGTCACCAGTATCCGACAGCGGAAGATCACCCGTCACCGCGCCTGGATGGCACGCGCCTACGCGATCGGCCTCGGGGCGGGCACCCAGGCCCTGACCAACGCGCCCTGGATTCTGCTGACCGGCGAATCGACCGGGAACCCCCGGGCCTTGCTGATGCTCGCTGGCTGGCTGATCAACGTTGCCGTGGTGGAGTGGGCGCTGGGCAGGAGACCGCGCCAGCCACGCCGCGCCGCTGGGGGCCGGATACCCACGAACGTGGGGCGCCGAACCGTCCCCGCCAACGGCCAGCAGGAGCGCCCCGTGATCAACGACAGGAGCACGGCTCGCCTCGGATAGCCGTGCGGCAGGCGGGGCGAGGCTCAGGTCACCCTCGACAGCGCTTCGAAGAGCTCCAGGTGAACGGCGGCATCCCGCGCACAGAGAAAGCCGATGATGCCCACGATCCAGCCGGTGGTCTCGGCTGCGTTGCGGACCATCCACCGGTTGACCCCGGCAAGCACCGGCTGCACCAGCCCAGCCGCGACCAGTCGCGCCACGAGCAACACGAGCGCGGGCAGCACCATGACGACGCAGTAGCCGGCGAGCACGGCGACGCTCGCGGGAAGCGTCAGCGCGGAGGCACCGAGCAGCCCGATAGCCGCCAGGTAGGGAAGCATGGTGGTGGCTTCCAACGTCACGGCGGCCAGGGCCAGCCCGACCAACGCCGAGGTGGATTCGCCTCCGGTCATGGCCCGCTCGCGCCAGCGCAGCAGGCGGCCCGGCTGGGGGTCACCCGACGCGCGCTTCCGGCCGATGACCAGGCCGACGCCGAGCAGGCCGATCCCCACCACGAGTTGCGCCACCCGGAACGGCGTGGTTTCCAGCACGGGACGCACCTCGTCGAGCAACGCCGCCGCACCGACGAGCAACGCCACGCCGAGCACGAGATAGCAGGCGGCGACCGTGGCAAGGAAGACCAGCAGCCGGGTCGGGCGTAGCCGACCCGGCGCCAGCATCATCCAGATCGGGATGAGCAGCGTTCCGAAGCTGGTGCTGTCGACCAGGGCCAGGACGACGAGCGATCCGATCAGGGGCACGTCCACGGTGCGCTCCCCTCCGAGTCACGGGTGCGATGTTAGGGCGAGGTCGCAACAGGGCTGCTCATGGCCAGATGAGACCCGCCCATCCGGCAACCCCGCTACTCGAAGCGGGACGGGTCCCCCGCGCCATGACGTAGCACCTCCGGCTCATCGCCCGACAGGTCAACCACGGTCGTTGGGTCCTTGCCACAGTCGCCTGCGTCCACCACGCCGTCGAGCACGTGGTCCAACCGTTCCTTGATCTCCCACCCCTGGGTCAACGGATCCTCCTCCCCGGGCAGGATCAGGGTGCTGGAGACCAACGGCTCACCAAGCTCGGCCAGCAACGCCTGGGCGACGGCGTGGTCGGGCACCCGCACCCCAACGGTGCGCTTCCGCGGGTGCAGCATCCGGCGCGGCACCTCGCGGGTGGCCGGCAGAATGAAGGTGTAGCCACCCGGGATGCAGGACTTGACCAACCGGAACACCGCGTTGCTGATCTGCACGAACTGTCCCAGCTGCGCGAAGTCCCGACAGACCAACGTGAAGTGGTGCCGATCGTTGAGCTGGCGAATGTCACGGATTCGCTCCAGCCCGTGGCGGTCGCCCAGCTGACAGCCGAGCGCGAAGCAGGAATCCGTGGGGTAGGCGACCAGGCCACCGTTCCGGACCAGCCCGACGACCTGCCGCAGGGTCCGGGGCTGGGGGTTGTCCGGGTGCACGTCGTAGTACCTCGCCATGGGCCGAGCCTAGTAGCCGCCCGCACGACCCGAGCGGGCAGCCGCTGCCACCCGCTCGTGCAGACCGGCCAGCTCGGGGCTGACCGTGACGGCGGGCGACACCGGCTCGGTCAGCCGTCGGGCTGGCTCGGGCAGCCATGCCAGGTCCGCCTCGAACCGGTCCCGCGCGGCCCGTACCGCCTCGGCCGTAGCAACGGTGTCGAGCCGCCGTCCGGCGCGCATGACCGGCACGAGCAGCGACTCCCGGCCTGGTGGCGACGCTTCGGTGTGCAGCCCGAGGAGGTCGCCGTCGGCGCCGGTGGGGTCCCGGAAGACCTGCTTCGCGCCGGGCAGGGTGACCTTGCCCGCCGACAGCTTCACCACTGGTCGGTCGCCGTAGCTGACCAGTTTGTACGCGCTGTCCAGGGACGGCGCGTCCGCCGAGACCCCCATCCTGGTACCGATGCCGTACCCGTCGATCGGGGCACCGGCCGCGACCAGCCCTGCGATGACCTCCTCATCGAGGCCCCCGCTGGCCATGATCTTGACCTCGGTCAGGCCCGCCGTGTCGAGGATCTCGCGGGCCTGCCGGGCCAGCGCGACCAGGTCCCCGGAGTCCAGCCGGACCCCCGCCGGGCCGCTCCGGCCCAGCTCGGTGAGGACATCAACAGCGGCCCGTACGCCGGTGGGCGTGTCGTAGGTGTCCACCAGGAAGATCGGGTTGTCCGGGAAGTCGCTCGCGAAGGCGCGGAAGGCGGCCCGCTCATCCGGGAACGCCTCCACGTACGAGTGGGCCATCGTGCCGGACGGTTGCAGCCCGTACCGTCGAGCTGCCTCCACGTGACTGGTCGCGGCGAACCCGACGATCGCGGATGCCCGGGCCACGCCGGCACCTGCCGCCAGCCCATGGGTACGGCGGAACGAAAAGTCGATCAGTTCCGCACCTCCGGCGGCCAGCCGACACCGGGCCGCCTTGCTGGCGATCGTGGTCTGGAACGTGATCAGGTTCAGCAGACCGGTCTCGACCAGCTGCGCCTCGGCGAGCGGCGCCGTGACCTCGAGCAGCGGCTCGTCGGCGAAGACGACCCGGCCCTCCGGCACCGCCCGCACGTCTCCGGTGAACCGGAGCGGGGCCAGCGCCGCCAGGGCCGACTCGTCGAATCCATGGACATCCCGCAGGTACGCCAGCTCGTCGTCAGCGAACGAGAAGGTCTCCAGAAACGTCAACGCCTCGTCGAGTCCGGCGGCCACCAGAAAGCCACGGCGATCCGGCAGCCGGCGGGAGAAGAGGCTGAAGGTGGCTGGTGCGGTCAGGTCCTGGCGCAGGTAGCTGACGGCCATCCGAAGCTCGTAGAGATCGGTGTGGAGACCGGTCATGTCGCCTCCTCCACGGGTGTCCGGACCGTCCGACGCTGGGCGGTCCGGACACCACCAACTCTGGTCGAAGCAGGGCGGGCATGTGCCGGGAACGGCACAGGCATCGCCAGACGTGTCGAACAGCTCCGGATCAGCGCAGCCGGCGGGCGGTGAAGCCCGGCGGCGGGCTGGCGATCGACTCCTGGGCCGCGACCAACTGGAGCTCCCGGGTACCCGCCGCCAACGTGGCCTCGAAGATCCGGAAGATACTTGCGCTGGTGCGCTCCAGCGCGGTCGCGGGCGAGTCAGTGCTCCACAGGTGCGCGAGGTAGAGCGCGGCCGTGACGTCACCGCCACCGTTCGGGCTGATCGGCAGCATCGGTGTGGTCACCGCCCAGGCACCCTCCTCGGAAACAGCTACCAGCTCCAGCTGCTCCGCCGGCAGGTCCCGGTGGAGGACGCTGGTGACCAGTACGTGTCGTGGCCCGGTCGCCCGCACCTTGTCGACCGCCGCGAGTAGCTCCGCCAGCGTCTCGGTCCGACCGCCGGCGAGATACTCCAGCTCGAACTGGTTGGGGGTGATGATGTCCGCGTTCGGTACGACCGCGTCCCGCAGGTACTCCGGGATGCCGGGACGAGCGAACATTCCCCGCCCCACGTCCCCCATCACCGGATCGCAGCAGTAGACGGCGGCCGGGTTTGCCGCTTTCACCCGGCGGACCGCGTCGATGATCACTTCGCCCATCGCCGGGTCGCCCTGATATCCGGAGAGCACCGCATCGGCCTGGGCAAGCACTCCACGGTCGGCGATGCCCGCGATGACCTCGGCCACATCCGCAGGTGCCAGCAGCGGCCCGCGCCATGCGCCGTAGCCGGTGTGGTTGGAGAAGTGGACCGTCAGTACCGGCCACACCTCGTGCCCGAGGCGTTGCAGCGGAAAGACGGCGGCTGAGTTACCGACGTGGCCGTAGGCGACCGACGACTGGATAGACAGGATTCGCACCCGACCATCATCGTGGTTGTGGTCGCGCCAGTTCCCACCACCCCCGCCCTGACGTGCCCGTTCAGCCAAAGCGACACCGGGTGGAGGTAGTATCGCAGCAGCTCAGAAGGGGGGCCCGACATGTCCGACACTACCCACCATCGGCCCGCACCCGGCGTCGGCCGTCCGGACCAGGTGAGCGACCCACTGCTGTGGGGGCTGGCCCTCAACGTGGCGGACGCACACCAGCCGGACGCTGCCGGATCCGGATGTGGGAACCTGCTCTGCGCCGGCCAGGTCTGGCCCTGCACCGCCTGGCAGTCCGCCCAACGCGCACTTCGGTTGGCCCAGACACCACCCGGGCAGCGGCTCGCCGAACCGTCGCGAGGGCGGACGGACGAGCGGAGCACCTCCCCCGCCGGCCCGCCGCGTCCCGCCACGCCGGAGCAGCAGCGCCACCGCGACGTCGCCGCCTGAGCACCGGTCGCCCGACGCGGCGGCCGCCACCTCGATCACCGCCACCGGGGGCGCCGGCAACGCCGACGCCCCCAAGCGGATCAGAGGGTACGAGCGAGACGCTCGGCGAGGATCCGAGTGAAGCGGGACGGGTCGGCCAGTTCGCCCCCCTCGGCGAGCAACGCCATTCCGTACAGCAGTTCGGCGGTTTCTTTCAGTGACTCTTCGGCAACACCCTGTTCGCGGGCCTTACGCAACCCGCTGACCAGCGGGTGCGTCGGGTTCAGCTCGAGAATCCGCTTGACCTGCGGCACCTCGTGCCCCATGGCCCGGTACATCTTCTCCAGCGTCGGCGTGATGTCCTGCGCGTCACCGACCACGCAGGCCGGTGAGGTGGTCAGCCGGGCGGAGAGGCGGACCTCCCGGACCTGGTCGGCGAGGGTACCGCCCAGCCAGGTAAGCAGGTCGGCGTACTCGGTGCGCTGGCGCTCCCGCTCGGCCTCGGCCGCCGAGCGCTCCTCCTCGGTGTCCAGGTCAACCTGGCCCTTGGCGACCGAACGCAGCGTCTTGCCCTCGTACTCGCCGACCCGCTCCACCCACACCTCGTCAACCGGGTCGGTGAGCAACAGCACCTCGAGGCCCTTGGCCCGGAACGCCTCCATGTGCGGCGAGTTCTCGATGGTGCTGCGGTTCTCGCCGGTGGCGTAGTAGATGTCGGTCTGGCCGTCCTTCATCCGCGTGACGTAGCCGGCGAGGTCGGTCGACTCGGCCGGATCGTGGGTGGAGGCGACGGAGAGGAGTTCCAGGAGCGAGTCCCGGTTCTCGGTGTCGTCGATCAGCCCCTCCTTGACGACCGCGCCGAACTCGGTCCAGAACGTGCGGTACTTCTCCGGCTGGTTGGCCTTGAGGTCCTTGACGGTGGCGAGGATCTTCTTGACCAGACGGCGGCGGACCACCTGAATCTGCCGGTCCTGCTGGAGTAGCTCGCGGGAGATGTTGAGCGACAGGTCGTGCGCGTCCACCACGCCCTTGACGAAGCGCAGATACCCCGGCATCAGCGCCTCGCAGTCATCCATGATGAAGACGCGCTTGACGTAGAGCTGCACACCACGTCGCCCCTGCGGGGAGAAGAGGTCCAGCGGTGCGTGCGTGGGCAGGAAGAGCAGCGCCTCGTACTCGAAGGTGCCCTCCCCCCGCATGTGCACGACCTCGAGTGGGTCGGCCCAGTCATGGCTGACGTGCTTGTAGAACTCGTGGTACTCGGCCGGCTCCACCTCGTCGCGGGACCGCGCCCAGAGCGCCTTCATCGAGTTGAGCGTCTGCACCTCGGTGGTCGGCTCACCCCCGTCGGTGCCGGGCCGCTCAACCGCCATCCGGATCGGGTGGGCGATGAAGTCGGAGTACCGCTTGACGATCTGCCGAACTGTCCACTCGGCGGCGTAGTCGTGCAGGTTGTCCTCGGAGTCGGCCGGCTTCAGGTGCAGCGTGACCGCCGTTCCCTGCGGAACGTCCGTGGCCGAGGCGATCGTGTACGTGCCCTCCCCGCTCGACTCCCAGCGGGTGCCGTCGGTCGCCCCCGCCTCCCGGGTGACCAGGACAACCCGGTCGGCGACCATGAACGCCGCGTAGAAACCCACACCGAACTGGCCGATCAGCTCCTGCGACGCCTCCGCGTCGGCTGACTCGCGCAGCTTCCGGAGCAGCTCGGCGGTGCCGGACTTGGCGATCGTGCCGATCACCTGAACGACCTCGTCCCGGGACATCCCGATCCCGTTGTCCCGGACGGTCAGCGTCCGCGCCTCCGGGTCGACCTCGATCGCGATGTGCAGGTCGGCGGTGTCGACGTCGAGGTCCTTGTCCCGCAGCGACGCCAGGCGCAGCTTGTCCAACGCGTCGGAGGCGTTCGAGATCAACTCGCGCAGGAAGACATCCTTGTTCGAGTAGATCGAGTGAACCATCAGCTGAAGCAGCTGGCGTGCCTCAGCCTGGAACTCCAACGTCTCGCTACTCACGCCGTGTCCTTTCGTCGCATGCCCGGATCGTCGGCGGACGGCGACGCCCCCGACGACGTGTCGCCCGAAAGAATACGAGCACCTCAAGCGAGCCGGGGCGGCGACCGCCCCGGCCATGCGTCGGGCCTGGTCAGGCCCGGCGCCGCCCCTGGCCACGACGCCGCCGCCCCGGCTCACGACGGGGGCGACGAGCCAGGCGCACGATCAGCACCAGCAGCCCACCGACCCCGACCACGGCCGCGACCAGCAGCGGCCCGGGGCCGGTCAGGCCGTCCGGGAGTGAATCGTCGGCGGCGGGCCGGGCATCGGCGGCCGTGGGCGGGGCGGACGGCGAGGCGGTCAGCTCACCCGGCTCGACGAGTCGGCCGACCGACGCGTCCCGAGGCAGCGCGAAGCCCCAGTCGAGCAGAGCGGCGCCCTGCTCCCAGCCACGCAACGGCCGTGCCTCGGCGCCCAGCAACGTGGCCACCAGGCGCCGGCCCTCACGCTCGGCTGCGCCGACGTACGTGTGCCGGGCCACCGTGGTGAAGCCGGTCTTGCCACCGAGAGCCCCCGGATAGCGGTCGATGAGGGAGTTGCCGTTCTGGATCTGGAACCCCTTCCTGCCGAGCGCCGGCTGGTCGGGGATCTGGTGGGTTTCGGTCAGCGCGTACCGCTGGAAGTCCGGCTCGGCGAAGCAGGCCCGGGCGATCAGCGCGAGGTCGTACGCACTCGTGAACTGGCCCGGCCCATCCAACCCGGATGGTGTGACCGCGTGCGTCTGCCGAGCTCCTAGCTGCTCGGCGAGTTCGTTCATCGCGCGGACGCCCCCGGCCCGACCCTCGGCGCCGCCGCCGAGTCGGGCGAGGACATTCGCCGCGTCGTTGCCGGATTGCAGCAGCAGACCAAGCCAGAGTGTCTCCACCGGATACTGCCCGCCGACGAGCAGGCCGACCGCCGACGAGCCGGGCTCGATGTCCAGATCCTCCTTCGTCACCGTGACCACCTGCTGCGGGTCGAGGTCCGGCAGCAGGGCGGCGGTCAGCAGCAACTTCTGCACGCTCGCCGGGGTGGCGTACTCGTGCGGGCCACACGCACCCAGCACCTCACCGGTGTCAAGGTCCGCGACCAGCCACGAGGTCGCGGTCACCTCGGGCGGCTGGGCTCCCCGCGCCGGGACCACCAGGCCGGGGGTGGCCAGCGCCGCCCCGCCGACCACCTGGTCCCGCGCCACCGCCGGTGGCGGGGAGGGGCGGGGCGGCCGGGACGGCGTCGACGCCGGCACGCTGGCCTGCGGGCACGGCACCGCCGTCGGCGTGGGTGCGGCGACGGCGGCCGACCCGGGCACCACGACGGGGAGCAGCAGGACGCTGGAGGCAGCGGCCAGTAGCCGATTTCTCACGTCCGGGATCCTAGCCAACAAAGATCAGCAAACCGGACACGGACACCACGACCGCCGTCGAAAGGCGGGGCGCACTGCCCGTGCCTGGTCTCAGGTCAACGGCCGCTTGAGGTGATAGCGGTGCACCTCGGTGCTGCCCTGGACGTTGTTCACGTCCTCGGCCGCGGCGACCAGCTCCCACCCCTCGCGCCCGACCCGGTTGAGGTGGGCGATCGCGGTGTCGCCGTAGGTGGTGACATCTCGGCGGGATCCGTCTGGGCCATACCAGACGAAGCTGACGTGAAAGTTGCGACCCTGCCCTTGGTAGCGGCGGACCAACAGTGCGTATTCCCAAGCGACCATAGTCTCCATTATGGGCGTCCATCGAGGACCACACATAAGGGGGTGGTCGCTCTTTGCCATTCACTGAACGCGAAGAGTCAGCGCACCCCCGGTCCCGGTTCCCGCCGCGCCACCTCGCCGGCGACGAACGCGGCGAGCCGACCCAGCCCGCGGTCGATGTCGTCCCGGGTGACCGCGCTGACCGACAACCGCAGCGCGTGCACCGGCACACCGTCGCCGTAGAAATGCGCCATCGGGGTCCACAGCACCCCGTATTCCCGGGCGGAGCGGTGCAGCAGCGCGTCGTCCACCGGAAACGGCAGGGTGACCACCACGAAGAACCCGCCGGCGGGCACCGTCCACCGTACCGACGAGCCGGCCGGGAACCGACGAGCCAAGCCGTGCACCAGGTAACGCAGGTTGTCGGCGTAGACGGTGCGCTGTCGGACCGTGGCCGCCACCAGGCTGCAGTCGTGGGCGAGTAACACACCGCCGACCACCGCCTGGGCCACCGGCGAGGTGTTCACCGAGACCATGCTCTTGACCTTGGCCAGCTGGTCGGCGAGGAGACCTCTCCCCCCACCGGCATCCGCCACCGACTGGTCGGCCACCACATAGCCAACCCGTGCGCCGGGCAGCACCGTCTTCGCGAACGACCCCAGGTAGACCACGTGACTGTTGGTGTCCAAGGCCTTCAACGTGGGCAGCCGCCGACTCTCCGTGGCCGGGAAGAGTCCGTACGGGTTGTCCTCGATCAGCAGCAACTCCTCCTCGGCGGCCAGGTCCAGCAGGGTCCGCCGGTCGGCCAACGACATGCTGGTACCCGACGGATTGGCAAAGTCCGGCATCAGATAGCAGGCACGCGGGCGCAGCCCCTCGGCCCGAGCCCGATGCACCTGATCACGCAGGTCCGCCAGGTCCACCCCGGAGTCCGTCGTCGCCACCGGGCGGACCGGGAAGTCCAGCAGCCGTGCTGCGCCGGTGAGCCCCACATAGGTCGGCGCCGCCGCGAGCAGGACATCCCGGGGACCGGCGCGCAGCGCCCGCAGCACCAGGAACATCGCCTCCTGGCACCCGACGGTCACCACGATCGCCTCCGGGTCGACCGCTATCCCCTCGTCCACCTCGAGGTTCCGGGCGACCAGGTGGTGCACGATCCCCTTGGTCCGCCCGTACTGGAACAGGGTGCGATTCACCTGCACCGGGTCCTGCCCGAGATCATCGACCAGGTGCTGCCGAAAGATGTCCAGGTATCGGTGCAGCGCGGAGAACTCGAAGAACTCCTCGTACGGCCGGCCGGCGGCGAGCGACACCGCGTCCGGGTATTCCTGCGCCACTTCGTTGAGGAAGTTCATCGAGTTCAGGGCCGGATCCTCGAGCGCCGGATGCAGGTCGGCAAGCTGTATTTTCACGATCACTGCACCGTCGTCGTCCGCAGGTGCCGTGCCGCCGCCACGTCGGCGCACCCCGCCAACGTGAGCGCGTCCTGAAACTCTGCGGCCAGCAGCGACAGGGCTGTCTCGGCACCGGCCCGGCCACCGGCCGCCAACGCCCAGAGCAGCGGGCGGCCCACCAGGACGCCCTGCGCGCCGAGGGCAAGGGCCCGCAGCACGTCCACTCCACCGCGGACACCGCTGTCCAACAACACCTCACCGTTGTCACCCACCGCGTCAACGACCGCGGGCAGCGCGGTCGCGGTGGCCGGTGCGCCGTCAAGCTGGCGTCCCCCGTGGTTGGAGACCACCACCGCGTCTGCTCCGACCGCCACCGCGCGGGCGGCATCATCCGGATCGAGCACCCCTTTGACGACCAGCGGGACCGCTGTCCGCTCCCGCAGCCACTCCAGGTCGTCCCAGCTCACGGCCGGCGCGAAGACCGCACCGGTGTGTGCGGCGACCGCGGACACGCCCGGGGTCGCCCTATGGGCGAGACTGTCCCGGCCGGTGGGTAGGTTCGCGGCGACCACATCCGCGGGAATGGCGAACGAGTTGCGCACGTCCCGCAGCCGACGGCCGAGAATTGGCACGTCCACGGTGAGCATCAACGCGGTGCAGCCCGCCGCTTCGGCTCGGTCCAGCAGATCGGCGACGAGCCCTCGGTCCCGCAGCCAGTAGAGCTGGAACCACACGTCGCCGCCGGCTCGCGCGACCTGTTCGATCGGGATGCTGCCGAGCGTGCTGGCCACATACGGGATGCCGGCCGCGCCCGCCGCCGCGGCGAGGGCCACCTCCCCGTCGGGGTGCAACAGCCGCTGATACGCCATCGGCGCGACCGCCACCGGCAGCGCATGGGCGGCCCCCAACAGCCGGGCGTCGGTCGGCGGCGTCGGCGAACCGCACAGCACGCGGGGCAGCACGCCGGTCCGGTCCAGGGCCCGCCGATTCTCTGCCAGCGTCGTCTCGGCGCCGCTGCCACCGGCCACGAAGTCCCACACCTCCGGCGGTAGTACCGCGCGGGCGAGGTCGGCGAAGTCGGCCAGTGCCACCGGCGGCCCGCCGGGCAGCGCGACCGGGGGCTCAGTCATCGTCGGCCGCGGTCCGACGGAGGCGGCGGCGCAGGAAGGTCGCGGCCGCTGCCTGAGCCTGCCGGCCCGCATCGAAGATGCCGGGCATGGTGAAGAAGCCGTGGACCATGCCCGCGTACCGGGTGAGGATCGTCTGTACGCCGGCGAGGCGAAGCCGGTCGGCGTATCGTTCGCCCTCGGCACAGAGCGGGTCGAACTCGGCGGTAACCACGAACGCCGGCGGCAGACCGGTCAGGTCGTCGGCGAGTAGCGGCGACGCGAGTGGGTGTTGGGCGTCGGTCGGGTCGGCCAGGTAGTGGGACCGGTACCAGGCGACCGAGCGGCGGTTGAACAGCAGCGGGTCCTCGTCACCGGGCGGCTCGATCGTCTGGTCGGTGTTCGGATAGACCAACAGCTGCGCAGCCAGCCGGGGACCGTCCTGCTGCGCCAGCAACGTGACCGCTGCGGCCAGGTTGCCACCCGCGCTGTCCCCGGCCACCGCGAGCCGCTCCGGATCTGCGCCGAACTCCGCTGGATGCACCGCGACATGGCGCAGGGCAGCGTGGCAGTCGTGCACGGCCGCGGGGAACGGGTGCTCGGGAGCAAGCCGATAGCCGACAGTGATCACCTGGCAGGGCACCGCATTGGCCAGTCGCCGGCAGACCCCGTCCGCGGTGTCGATGCTACCCAGCGTCCACCCACCGCCGAAGAAGTAGAGCAGTGTCGGCAGCGGCCCGGTTGCGGCCGGACGGTACACCCGGACCGGAATGTCACCGGCTGGGCCGGGGACACAGGTGTCGCGTACCTCGTGGACCGGCTCGACCGGGCCGGAGCCGGCCAGGATCGCGGCGAGGTCGGCCGCACGGGCCTCGGCGAGGGTCTGCGTGTACAGCGGTGGGGTGCCGGCCGCCGCACGGCTCGCCCGGTACGCCTCAGCCTCAGGATGCAGGGTCACGCCACCACCCCGTGCCGATTGGTCGCTTACTCACGGATGCTCCCTTCCCCCCGGGCTGACCGAGAGTTTGTCGATTCCACGTAGGAAGAGGCTGCCGCTGTACACCGGCTGCTCCAGGATGCGCAGCCGCGGGAAACGGGACAGCAGCCGGGGCAGCGCCAGCCGGCCCTCCAACCGGGAGACCGCGGCGCCGAGGCAGTAGTGCAGGCCGAGGCCGAACGCCAGCGACGGCGGACCCGACCGCCGGGGGTCGAACCGGTCCGGGTCTGGAAAGTGGGCCGGATCCCGGTTGGCGGCGGCGATCAGCAGCAGAACACTCTGGCCCTGCGGGATCGACACCCCGCCGAGCACCGTGTCCCGGGGCGCGGCGCGGGCCAGCAGGTGCACCGGCGTCTGCAGCCGCAGAATCTCGTCAACGGCACCAGCGGCCAACTCCGGGTCGTCGGCCATCGCAGCGGCCACCTCCGGATGCGCCAGCAGCACCGGTAAGCCGTTGCTGAGCAGGTAGACGGTGGTGACGAAGCTGGCGTTGAAGAGCACGATCAGGTTGCTGATCAACTCGTCCTCGGTCAACTCGACACCGCCCGAGTCGACCGCCTGCACCAGCCCACTGATCAGGTCCTCGCCCGGAGTCCGGCGGCGATGCGCGAGCAGTTCCCCGTAGAAGGCTCGCAGTTCGGCCCCGGCGACGTTCGCCGCTGCCAGCCGCTCTGGTGTCTTGCCGGCCACATCCAGGAACGCGTCGATCCGATCCACCCGCTCCCGATACCAGGCCAGCTCCGCCGCGGGGATACCAATGAACTCGGCCATCACCCGAGCTGGCAGCGGATACGCGAATTCGGCGACGAAGTCCACCTCACCCGGCCCAGCGTCGGCCATTCGGTCCAGCAGTTCGTCGGTCACGCGGCTGATCACCGGTTCCAGGGCGCCGAGCCGACGCGGTGTGAAGGTGCCGGCGAACACGTGCCGCATTCGACCATGATCGGGAGGATTGATAAACATCATCGACGACTGGAGGGTCCGGAGGATCTCCTGCTCCGTCCAGTCCGGCGGCGGCTGCTTGAACCACTCCGGGTCCCGCAGCACCGAAGCGACCAGGTCATAGCCGACCGCCACCGCGGCGACCCGCTGACGCTCCGGCCGCGACGCCAGGGCAGCGATCGCTCCCTGCGCATGAAGGTCGGCGTAGACGGGATAGGGCTCCTGCCGGCCCTGCGCACTGTAGAGACGGGCTAGCAGCCCTTCGACGTCCAGCACGGTACCTCCCACGATAGGGCGGTTCGGGCGGCGGGATCCTCCGCCGCCCGAACCGATGTCACAGACCGAGCAGGCGCAACGACACCGCGCCGGCCATTGCCTCGCTGCCGGCGTCGTTCGGGTGAAGGTGATCCCCCGAGTCGTATGCCGGCAACAAGCGGCTGGGCTGCTCCGGGTCGCGCAGCACCCGATCGAAGTCGACGACTCCGTCGAACTCCTTACTGGTGCGCAGATACTCGTTCACCGCCTGCCGGGTCGCCTCCTTCTCCGGCGTCCACACACCCGGCTCGCCGTGACCCTCGTACGGCGTCAACGTGCCCACCAGGCTGCGCAGACCACGTGCCTTGACCTGCTGGTTGACCTGCCGGAGCGAGGTAATGATCGCCTCGGCGGAGTCGTCGGACATCCAGATGTCGTTGATACCCAGGTGTGTGATCACGGCCCGGGCACCGTTCTGGGCGAAGATGTCCTCGTCGAGCCGGGCGAGCGCGTTCGGCCCCAACTCGTTGTAGCCGGGAAAGCCGCCTGCCCCCGGCTCCGTACCCTCGTGGTTGAGCCGGTTCCCGGCGAGACTCATGTTGAGCACGGCCGGGGTCCGAGAATCCGGACGGGCATCGATGTACCGGTCGGCCAGCAGATCCGGCCAGCGCTTGTTGGCGTTGAGCGTGCTGCCGCTACCCTCGGCGATCGAGTCACCGAACACCACCACCGAGCCGGGGCTCTTATGGCGCTGCACATCGATGCCGGACAGGAACAACCAGCAGCAGTCCGAGAGCCTTCCCAGGCCGGCACCGGCATCCGAGGCGAGATCACCATCGCCGATGAAGCTCGTCTGGCGGGACATGCCGTGGAAGGTCACCAGGCCGGTCGGGGCCGGGTAGTAGACCGTGACCACCAGGTCCTGCTGGTCACCGATCGGGAAATCGACCGGGTCGCTGATCAGCTCGGCGCCCTGGTTCATCGTCGCCGAGGTTGACCCACCGAACGTCAGCTTCCGCAGCGTACTCGGGTCAATGTCGGACAGATCGTCGGGGGTCGTCTCGTCCGGTCGGGCGATCGTCGCCCGACCGACCTGGATGTCCTGCTCGCCGTACATGTTGCTGAGTCGGACCCGCAGCACCGACCCACCCACGGTGGTGTGCACGATGTTCCGGATCGTCTGGTTCTCAAAGCCCGCGTTGGTCGGGCCGCTCGCATTGCCCCCGGCCACCGCGGTCGCCCAACTCGCGGCCCAGGTTGTCTTGCGATGCCTTGACACCTCGGCCGACGGATCCGCGGTCGCCACCACGCTGGGAGTACCCAGCATGAGTAGCGCTGCGGCACCCGCCACGATATGCCATCTCTTCGGGGTCGACATTGAACCTCCATTGTAGGCAGCCCAGCCTCCGTCCCGGCCACTGCCGGCGCTCACCTGGGCGTGCTGCGGAACGTAACCGTCGCCGTGCGGGGGCGTCAATCAACCTGATCGACGTGATCAACTGTCCTGCTGGCCTGGCCGAGGGCCACCTTCGGCTCGTGTTCATTTCCGTTGTCTGCCCTAGGCTCACAGGTGGTGGCGCGGTCGCCCGCGGCCCGCACCGTGCCCGGGCAACCCCGGGTACACCGCTGCCATGGATGGGGGCGTCCGGATGGCCGACCGACCGCAGCCGGGCTACGTGCACCAGGCATTGGCACTCTTCGCCGAGTTCGGTGACCGCGAGGCAATCGTCGACGGCGCACGACGGCTGACCTATACCGACGTGCGCGCCCAGGTATGCGGATTCGCCACGACGCTGCTCCGCCACGGGGTTCGACCCGGTGCCGCGGTGCTGTTGTCGCTCGGAAATCCGGTGGAGGGCCCGCTGCTACAGCTCGCACTGCACCTGCTTGGCTGCCGAACTATGTGGATCGCTCCGGTGACCTCCCGCCGGGAGATCACGGAATTCGTCGCACTCGCCCAGCCGGACGCCCTGCTCTACGACGCTCGCGACCCGGCCAACGTCGGTGCAGAGCTGGCGGCGGGGATGGGTGACCGGCCGGTGCTCCGCCTCGGCGTGGACCTGGTCCCCGCGCCGGCCGCTGTTGACCTACCCACCCCGGTGCCGGCAGCGGACTCCCTCCTGCAGACCTCCGGCACCACCGGCACCCCGAAGCTGGTGCGGCACCAGGAGAGCTTCTATGCCCAGGTTCTCGCCCTGGCCACCGGCTTCCGCGCCGCCGGGATGCCGCTGCTGCGGCACCTGTCCTACTCCCCCATGTGGCTGGCCAGTGGTCAGATCACCACCCTGTTCAATCTCTTCACCGGCGGCGTGCTCTTTCCCCGAGAGGGCTGGGACGCGACGGAGTTCATCCAGACCGTGCCGGCCGAGCGGATCACCTCCACCTTTCTGACCCCGCCGATGCTCTACGAGGTGCTCGATCACCCCGCCCTACCCGGGGTCGACTTCTCCTCGATGTTCATGTTCAACGTGGGCGCCGGGCCCGCCGCACCCGCCCGGCTGCGCCAGGCGATCACTCGGTTCGGTCCGGTGCTGCGCATCGTGTACGGGCTCAGTGAGGCGGTGGTGGTCACCGCGCAACCGGGCCTGACCGAGGACCCGGCGCACCCGGAGCGTCTGCGCTCCTGTGGACAGCCGTACGGCGACGTGCGAATCGAGATCCGCGGAGCGGACGGGGCTGTCCTTCCGCCGGATGTGGACGGTGAGGTCTGGGTACAGACGGCGCTGCGCTTCGCCGGCTACTACGGCAACCCTGATCTGACGGCAGAGACCCTGGCGGATGGTTGGGTCCGCACCCGAGATGTTGGCCACCTCGACGTGGATGGCTACCTGTACCTGGTCGACCGGTTGCAGGACCGGATCCTCACCCGCCGGCGTAGCTGGCCGATCTACTCCCGGCCGATTGAGGACGCGCTGGCGGGGCATCCCGACGTCCGGGCGGCGGCGGTGATCGGCGTGCCTGACGAGGTGGCGGGCGAACTGCCGTACGCCTACGTGGTGCCGAGGCCCGGTGCGGCGGTGACCAGCGCGGAGCTGATCGACGTGGTGACCGCCGCGCTCAGCGACACCTGGGCACCCGGCGGGGTGGAGTTCGTCGCCGCACTGCCCCTGAACCGCGCCAACAAGGTCGACAAACGTGCCCTGCGGGCACGGTACGCGACGAGCCACCCGTCGGCCGCGGAGTACCCGGAGGCATCGATCGGCCGTCGCGCGTGACCCCACGGCGAGAACTGGTCGCACTCGTCGGCGCCGACCTGCTGTCCAACCTCGGTAGCCGAATCTCGATCCTCGCCATTCCCTGGCTGGTGCTGGAGACCACCGGCAGCCCGGCGAAGATGGGGCTGGTCGCCGCCGCCGAGACCCTGCCTTACCTGCTCTCCAGCGGGCTCGGCCCCCCGCTGGCCGACCGGATCGGGCTACGCCGCACCTCGATCCTCGGCGACCTGGGTAGCGCCGCGCTGATGGTGGCGGTGGCGCTCACCCCGTGGCTCGGCTTCGGCGCGCTGCTGATCCTGGTGGCCCTGGTGGGCACGCTGCGCGGAGTCGGCGACCGGGTCAAGCACGTGATGTTCCGCCCGGCCGCGGAAGCTGCCGGGGTCCGGTTGATCCGGCTCACCTCGATCTACGACGGGCTGTCCCGGCTGACAACCCTACTCGGGGCGAGCGTTGGCGGCCTGCTCATCTGGTGGCTCGGAGCTACCCTGGCGATTCTCGTTGACGCGGCGACCTTCGCGGTCTGCGCGCTACTGATTTCCACTCTGGTGCGTCGTAGCACCGGTAGGCCGACCAGTTCGACGCCGGAACGCTATTCGCGGGCACTCGCCGGCGGCCTCCGGTATCTCCGGCAGGACCGGACGGTGCTCACCATGCTGCTGGTGATCTCCGCACTGAACATGGTGGTAAACGCGAGTATCGCGGTCTACATCCCACTCTGGGTGGCCGACGTGTTCGGTAACCCGGCCGGGCTGGGGCTGGTGCTCGGTGCCTTCACCGCCGGGTCCCTGCTGGGCAACGTGCTGTTCACCAGCTTCGGCTCGCGGCTTCGCCGGGACCTGACCTTCGCGATCGGCGCCGCGGTCAGTGGCCCACCCCGACTTCTGGTCCTGGCCCTCACCGACAACCTCACGGTGGTGCTCGTGGTTACCTTCGTTTCTGGAATCGGCATCGCCGTGGTCAACCCACTGCTCGGGGTCGCGCTCTACGAGCGTCCCCCGGTCGAACTTCAGGCCCGGGTGATTGGGCTGGCCGGTGCGCTTGCCTTCGCCGGCCTACCCCTGGGTGCCCTGCTCGGTGGCGCGTCCGTCACCACGCTCGGCCTCAAGTCCGCACTACTGGCCGCGGCCCTGTTCATCTTCACCGCCACCGCTGTTCCCCTGGCCGCCGTCCTACGCCGGACGCGGACGGAGACACCGTTGGTCGATACCGCGGACCAAGGACGGATTTCCGCTTAGCGCCCCGGCGTCTCCTGCGCTAACGTCCGAGCATGGCAGCGACGCGGAGTGAAGCCACCGACCCCTACTGCCTGCGGGAGCAGGAGAGCCACGCCCTGCTCCAGGGGCATCCGTGGCGACGCTTCGTGGTGCTGGGCGACAGCGTCGCGGAAGGGCTCTGTGAGCCGGTTGACGGCTACCCGGATGTGCAGTTGGCCGACCGGATCGCCGCCGAGCTGCGCGCCCGGGCGCCAGAACTCGCCTACCGCAATCTCGGGTTGCGTGGGCTGCGGGCGTACCAGGTCCGGGCCAGCCAGCTCGGCCCGGCACTGGAGTTCAAGCCGGATCTTGCCCTGGTCGTCTGCGGCGGCAACGACGCGTTCCGGCCCAGTTTCGACGCCGCCGCGGTGGACGCCGAGATCGCCCGGATGATCGAGGCGCTGCAACAGGCCGGGGCAACGGTCATCACGGTGGGAATGTTCGACGTGTCGCACAGCCCCGCCGTGCCCGAGGCGCGGCGCGCCGGGCTCGGTCTGCGCCTGCGCCGGCTGGCCGAACACACCCGTGCGGTGGCCAACCGTCTGGGCACGGTCCACGTACACCTGACCGACCACCCGCTGACCGCCGACCCTTCGATCTACAGCAGCGACGGCCGCCACGGAAGTGCCCGCAGCGACGCCATCGCCGCGGCGGAGACGCTCCGTCGCCTCGCGCACCATCTCGACGCGACGAGCGCTGACCGGAGCGTCCTCCGCTGACGGGGCCGACGGGTCGGATCACGGTGGGAACGGCCCCGCACGACCGGTCAGGACGGCGGCGGGTCCGTCACCAGCAGGCCGGAGATGAGCACCCCACGGGCCAGGTTGAGCACTCCCTCGCTACCGGGGAAGCCGATGCGAACACAGGCGCCCGCCGGCTGGCGGCCGAAGAGATACGGAGCGACGCTGTACGGCACCTCCGCGGTGGTCATGTCCCCGGTTTCCATGTGCACGAACTCCACCGGCACGCTGTCGGCGTGCACGTAGCGTTGCAGGATGAAGCCGCCCTGCCGGGCGAACCGGCCCACCGCCTCCCGCCAGACGTCCGCGTCGGTTTCCCGGCCGATCAGCACGTCCACCCCGGCGGATCCACCAGACGGCTTGACCACCAGGTCGTGCCGGTCAGCCACCGCCTGCTCGACCAGGTCCGGAGTGAACAGCCAGGTCTGCGGCACATACCGGTGAATCAGATCCCGGTCGGCCGTCGGCAACGTGTCAGCGTCCGCCCAGAGCCAGGCGAACACCTGCTTGTTCCCGAGTAGCCACGCGGCCGCCGACACCCACATCGGCACGGATCCTGCCCGTACCGCCGCTTCCAGGGCGTCCACCCCGGCGCTCGGCGTGACCCGGTTCGGCACGAAGAGCCGGAACAGCCCGTCAACCGGGGCACCCCGGATGACCAGCCGCCCCTCGGTGTCCTGGGTGGCCTCCGCAACCGGTGCGACGACCAGATCCAGGCCGGCAACGGCGGCGCGGTCAACCACCGGTGCCAGCTTCCGGTAGAAGCGCTCCGGGTCGTCCAGCCCCGGGTACTCGGCCGCAAAGTCGATCAACAGTGCGAGCCGCGCCCCGGCCGCCAAGCCAAGGCCGTCCCGAATCGCCGCGAACCGCATGTCCACCGCCGAAGGCGCCGGTTCCATCCGGACCCGATCGAGGCCACGCCGCCGATAGAGATCAACAAAACGTCGTATTGTCGTGTCCGAGTCGAGCGCCCCACCGAGACTACTGTCGATGTTGTACTCCACCACCCGCGGTACTCCGTCACTCAGCAGCACGTCCGGGCGGAACCCGGCGAGCAACGCCTCCGTGAGCGGCTCGGCCTCGTCGAGCAGCCGGTTCTGCCCCGCCGGCATCCCGAGCAGGTGGCGTAGCTCCCCCGCCGTCCTGGCCCGCCGCCGGCACGACTCGAAGATCAGCTGGGCGAGCCGGTCACAGACGGAGTTGAGCACCCGCAGCGAAGTTCTGTCCATCACCGGTGGTCGAGCCAACCGCCACTGCTGGTTGTACGAAGCCCGTTCGTCGAAGATCTCGCGCCAGGACTCCACCCCGGCGGCGACCAGGTCGGCACGGAGGTCAGCGGGCAGATCCAGCCAGGCCTGTGCGGCGGACGGCCAGCGGTAGTCAACGTCGGTCATGTGCTCATCCATCCTTGCTGACGTGGGCGATGGCCTGCCGCAGCAGCTCACGGCCCGGTTGTACGGCTCGGTCCAGGGCCGGGGCGAACGGCAGCACCGCGCCGTCCGGGCGGGTAACCCGACGCGGCGGAGCATGCAGTCGTACCTGTTCGACCACGGTGGCGATGACCTCGCCGGCGATGCCGCAGGAACGGTTGGAGTCGTCCACCACCACCAGCCGCCCGGTCCGGGCCACCGAGCTGAGCAGGCCCTCCCAGTCGAACGGGTACAGGGTGCGTGGGTCGAAGACCTCCACCGAGACCTCGCCGGCCAGCTCGTCGGCCACGGCAAGCGCGTCGTGCACCAGATGCCCAACGGCGACCACCGTCACATCATCTCCGGATCGATGCACCCGCCCCCGCCCCAACGGCACCGGCACCGGGTCACTGACCTCGGCGCGGAGCTCCATCGCCGCGGCCGGGGCGAACACCACCACCGGGTCGTCGCAGCGGATCGCCGACACCAGCAGTCCGTACGCGTCCGCCGGGGTGGCCGGCACCACAGTGGTCACCCCGGCATGGGCGAAGAGGCTGTACGGATGGTCGGAGTGCTGCCCCGCCCACCCGGTACGCGAGCCGGAGCCGGGCACCAGGTAGGTGACCGGGACCGCGCACTGGCCGCCGGTCATCAACGGAAACTTGTGCGCGTGGTTGACGATCTGTTCGAAGACCAGGAACAGCAGTGCGGGGATCTGAAACTCCACCACCGGCCGAGCCCCGACCAGCGCCGCACCGGTGGCGAAGCTGGTGAACGCCTGCTCCGAGAGCGGGGTGTCGCGTACCCGCTCGGGGCCGAACCGCTTCAGTAGCCCAGCGGTGACCGCCGACGCGGCAACCCGGATGTCCTCTCCGAGCAGGAACACCTCCTCGTCGCGGGCCAACTCGTCGGCGAGCGCCCGGTTGAGCGCCTTGCGGTACGACAGCCGCGGCATCTATCCACCTCCGGTGCGGGCGGTCAGCCCACTGGCGTACAGGTAGTCCAGCGCGGTGGCGGGGTCGGGCTCGGCGGCGGCGAGCGCCTGCGCCACCGCCGCCTCGAGCACCGCCTCCACGTCGGCGTCGACCGCCGTCCGCTCGACGGCCGACAGCCGGGAGCCGGCGATTCGCACCGGGTCCCGGGAACGCCCCCGCGCGACCTCCTCCGGTGAGCGATAGTCGAGACGGACCGCGTGTTCGAAGGTGTGGTGGGCGTCAAACCGGAACGTGCGGGCCTCCAGGAACTCGGGCGCACCATCGGCGCGCATCCGGGCGAGGGCGGCAGCGGTGGCGGCGTGCACGGCGGCCGGGTCCTGACCGTCCACCGTGCTCGCCCGGATGCCGAACGCCTCCGCTCGCGCCACGATGCTGCCCGCCACCGCGTCGGCCACCGGCATGGTGGTGGCGTAGCCGTTGTTCTCACAGACGAACAGCACCGGCACCCGCCAGAGCGCGGCCAGGTTGAACGCCTCCAGCAGCATCCCCTCGTTGACCGCGCCGTCGCCAAGGAAGCTGACCCCCACCAGGTCCTCGCCGCGCCGACGCCGAGCCCAGACGGCGCCGGTGACAATCGCGCCACCGGCGCCGACGATGGCGTTGGCGCCGAGAACTCCGACGGCGAAGTCCGCGGCGTGCATCGACCCACCCCGGCCTCGGTTCAGACCCGTCACCCGACCGCACAGCTCCGCCATCATCTGGCCCGGGTCAGCGCCCTTCGCGAGCACGTGCCCGTGCCCCCGGTGGGTGCCGGCGACCACGTCGTCGGGGCGCAGCGCCGCGCACACCCCGGCCGCGATCCCCTCCTGGCCCAGGTACGGATGAATGCCGCCGACGATGTGGCCGGAGCGGACGAGTTCGATCGCCCGCTCCTCGAACCGGCGGATCAGCCGCACCGTCCGGTAGAGCCGGATCGGGTCGGCTCCGCTCACCCGCGCCCCGATGCCGTTGCCGGGGCCCCCTTGACCGCGGCGAGGATGTCGTCCCACAACCGGGCGCGGGCGGTGAGCGCGGTGTTGACGACATCCGCGCACTCCTGCCACTTGGTGTCGTCGTCGCCACAGAGGTCGGCGAGCATCTGCATGGCCATGGGCGTGTGCTGCTCGCCATCGACCTCGATGTGTCGCTCCAGGTAGTCAACGAACCGGGTCAGTCGTCCGGACTGGTGGTTGACGGCGACAACCTGGGTGAACATCTCCGGGATCAGATCCTCCCGACCGAACGCGAACGCGGCCGCCTGGCAGTGCACCGGGGTGTCTTCGATGATCCGCCAGGTGGTGCCGGCGAACGCCGCGGACGGGGCGGGCACCCCGGCCGCAGCCAACGACTCGGTTACCGGGTGGCCGGCACGGAGCGACTCGATCAACGTCTCCACCGGCTTGGTGTCGGCGCCGGCCTCGGTCATGCCCTGCACGTACAGCTCGAAGTGGCTGAGGTAGCCGGCGCCCAGCTCGTCACTCTCCTCCACCATCACGATGTCGTTGATCAGGCGGCGGCTGCCGGTCGGCCCGGTCGGGATCCAGGGCACCGTCACGCAGGTGAGCTGCCGTTGCAGCGACTTGAGCAGGGACATGAAGTCCCAGACCGCGAAGACGTGGTGCTCCATGAAGGTGACCAGCGCCGCGTGGTTGTCGAGGCTGGCGTACAGCGGGTGCTGGACCACCCGGTCCCGGCTGGCCGTCACCGCCTTTTCCAGCCGCTCGATCCCAGGGTGCGTCTTTCCCCAGTCGTACCGTGACATGACTCAGCCTCCCTGCTTGGCGTGGTGACGCCAGATGACCGGGCAATATTCGGGGTCCGCGTAGTCCGGCCGTCCGTCGTCGGTACGGCGAACCAGCACGTCGTGGTTGTACGCGGCGTTGTCGCCGGTGGAGAGCGGATACGCCCGCCAGCTGTTGTCGCCGTCCTGCAGGTGCAGTGAGATCGCCTGGCGGGGCCGTGTGCTGACGTTCGCACCGCTGCCGTGGTAGGTCCGGCAGTGGTGGAAGCTCATGTGCCCCTTCGGGATCACCATCGGGATCTTCCGAATTTCGGCGTTGTTGTGTCCCGCGTTGCGGGCCAGCATGTCGTCGAGTTGGTCGCGGTCGCGGTCGGCGAAGTGCCGCACCACGGTGTCGTCGGAACCGACCTCGGCCCACCGGTGTGAGCCGTCGACCATGACAATGGTGCCCAACTCCTCCCCGCAGTCATGGAACGGGATGAAGGCGGTCAGCATCCGCTCCGACGAGGAGGAGGCCCAGTAGTGCTTGTCGAAGTGCCAGGGCACGATGTTCGACGGCTCCCCGTCGATCGGTGGCTTGAGGATCAGCGTGGACTGGAAGATCCGAATCTCGTCGGCCTGTGCGAGCCGGGCGGCGACCGCCCCGATCAGCCGCTTGCGCAGGATCGCCCCGAGCCCGTCGTGCTCGTGGTGGACGTAGTCGTTGTGCCGCTGCACCGCGCCCTTGGCCGGCTCCCAGTAGGCGAGCTTCGGGGGCCGTACCGGTAGCTGGCGGTGCCGTTCACCGGCGTAGTACCGGTCGGTAGCCGCGGCGAGGGCATCCACCTCGTCGTCGGTGAGCAACTTCTTCGACAGATACCAGCCGTGCTCGGCATAGAACGCCACGTCCTCGTCGGACGGGAGCAGCGCCTTCTCCTCGTCGGTCAAACCTGCGTCGAAATCAGTAATGGTCATCCTGTCACCTCCTGAGTGACGGCAAAACCTCCGGGGGAGGCCACCGCCAATTCCCGCTCCTTGGCCTCATAGAGCGCCTTGATGTTGCCGCTACCGAAGGTCCGCGCCCCACGCCGCTCGATCAGCTCCAGGAAGAACGTGCGGCGTACGTGCATCGACTCCGTGAAGATCTGCAGCAGTTGACCGTCGTGGTCCCGGTCAACCAGCACCTCGAATTCCCGCAACTGGTCCACAGACCCGTTGATCTGGCCGACCCGGCTCTCCAGGTCGTCGTAGTAGGCCGCCGGGGTGTGCGCGAATCGCACCCCGCGCTGGCGCAGCGCGCGGATCGCCGCAATGATGTCGTCGGTCCGCAACCCGATGTGTTGCACGCCCGCACCGGAGTGCTCGGCGAGAAAGGCGTCGATCTGCCCAGCCCGCCGGCGGGTGTCCGGTTCGAGCAGCACCAACGTCGCGCGACCAGACCGGCTCTGCACCACGGTGGAGTTCACCGCCTGGCCGTCTACCTCCACGTACTCGTGGAAGATTTCGTCGAAGCCGAAGACCTCTCGGTAGCCGCGGACCGTCTCGGCGAGCTGCCCGGGCGGCACGCACACCGCCAGATGGTCGATCTCGACGAGCAGGTTCTCGGCGGCACCGACCGGCGGTAGCTCCGCCAGGCCCGGCAGGAAGTCACCGCCGCCTCGACGGCGCTCGACCAACCGGTGCCGCACATCGGCGAAACCCGCCACCTCGGCGATGACGACCTCGGCGTCCGCGCTGGTGATGGTGGTCGGCGGCAGCTCACCAACCGCGCCCCGGGCCAGCAGTTCGGCGTACGCCTCGGCGGCGTCGTCAACCGCCAGCGCGACCACGGCGATACCGTCGCCGTGCCGCCGCACATACTCCGCCGCCGGATGCTCGGCGGTCAGCCCGGAGGTGAGCAGCAACCGGATGTCGGCGTGCCGGAGCAGCAGCGACCGCTGCCCGGTCAGCCCGGTCTCCGGGCCACCCTGGCTGCACGGCCGCAGCCCCACCGCGTTGCCGAAGTACGCGGCGGCCTGGTGGGCATCGTCTACATAGAGTTCGATGTGATCTATTCCACGGATGTCCATGTCTCAGCCCTTCCCACAGATCCCCCGTGCTGGTCGCGCGGGCGCTCCGCCCGCGAAAGGTGGCACCGTCAAGTCCGCGGCCGGGTGGCTCGCGCGAGCAGCAGGCTCACGTTCTGCCCCCCGAAACCAAAGGAGTTGGTCAGCGCATAGCCGGTCTCGGTCGCCCGGGGCTCCTTCCGGATGTGATCAGCCGGGCATGCCGGGTCCGGGTCGTCGAGGTTCCAGGTCGGTGGAAGCAGGCCCCGCCCGAGTGCCAGGGCGGTCGCCGCCGTCTCCAGCACTCCGGAGGCCCCGAGCAGGTGGCCGGTGAGCGCCTTGGTGGAGCTGACCGGTACCCCATTCGCGCCGAAGACCTCGGTGAGTGCCGTGGTCTCGGCGATGTCGCCGAGTTTGGTCCCGGTGCCGTGCGCGTTGACGTAGCCGACTTCGGCCACCGGCACCGGCATGCGGCGGCCGGTGAGCGCCCGCCGGATAGACTCCGCCGCGCCGCTACCGTCGGGCCGGGGTGCGGTCGGATGGTAGGCATCGGTCGTTACGCCGTACCCGGCGATCTCCGCGTACCCGGTAGCGCCCCGGGCCGCGGCGTGTGCGGCGCTCTCCAGCACCAACAACACCGCTCCTTCGGCGAGCACGAAACCGTTCCGGCGGAGGTCGAACGGTCGGCTGGCCGCGGTCGGGTCGGCCCACCCGCGGGCAAGAGCCCGGGCGTTACCGAAGGTGTCGGCGAAGGTGGGGAAGAGCGGTGCCTCGCTGGCTCCGCAGAGCACCACGTCGGCCTCGCCGGCCTGGATCAGCCGCACCGCGTCGGCGACCGCCTGGACACCGGAGGCGCAGGCGGTGCCGACCGAGGAGCTGTATCCTCGGATGCCGTGCCGGATCGCGATCCGGGCCGACGGCATGTTCGGCAGCACCCCGGTAAGTAGGTACGGGCTGACTCCCGCTCGCCCCCGAGCCGCTCGGGTGAGCACCTGCGTCTCCAGGGTGGCCAGCCCACCGACCCCGCCGACGATGACCGCCGTCCGCTCCGGGGCGACGTCCCGGCCCACCTCAAGGCCGGCATCGGCGAGGGCATCCGCGGCGGTGAGCAGGGCGAGCAGCACGATCCGGTCCAGGACCTTGGTGTCCGGGCCGGACGAGACCGACCGCGGGTCGATCGCCGGCAGCACCCCGGCGACCTCCAGGGTTTCGGCGGCGGGGTGGTCGGCCGGCGGACGGGCCAGCCCGGAACGGCCGGTGCACAGCGCCGCAAAGGTGGCCTCGACACCCCGGCCCACCGGGGTGTACAACCCCATCCCGGTGATGACCGCCGTCATCGGGACGCCTCGCTCAGGTAGCGTTCCCGCAGCGCCACCTTGCGGACCTTGCCCGTCACCGTGACCGGGATGTCGGCGGAACGGACCGGGACCACCCGCCGTAGGGTCGCCCCGACCTCCCCGCCCAGCGCCGCCCGAACCGCCGCGGTGCGGTCCGTGCTCTCGTCCGCGTCGGCGGCCAGTTCCAGCAGCACGTCGGTGACGACACCGGCCGGCTGGCGCACCATGACCACCGTGCAGTCGGTGACATCGGGGCAGGCGGCGAGGATCCGTTCCTCGGAAAGCGCGGTATAGAAGCGCTTCCCGTCGACCGAGTCAACCGAGTCAACCGCCCGGTCCAGGTGGTAGTACCAGCCGTCGGCGTCGGCGTAGACCAGGTCCCCGGTCAGGTACCAGCCGCGCTGACGGTAACGGTGGGTGGTGACCGAGTCGTTCCAGTAGCCGCGAAACAGCGACGGCGAGTCGATGCCCAACCAGCCGGCCTCGCCCGTGGGCACCGGCTCGCCCGCCGCATCCAACACGGCTACCTTCGTGAATTGGTACGGCCGGCCGATACACCGTCCGTACCGGTCGGTCTCCTGGGTGTGGGTGATGTGGAACATCGAGTGTCCCATCTCGGAGGAGCCGAGACCGTCGATGAACACCGAGCCCGGCACCCGGGTGACCCCCGTACGGGTCATCACGTCCCGGGAACCGGCCGCCACCAGGTGCCGGATGTGTGGCTCGTGCGACGAGTCGCCGGTGTTGAACCACAGCCGTACCGAGTTCAGGTCGTACCCGGCCAGGTCGCACCGGGCCAGCTCGGCCCAGGTGACCGAGAAGCCGAACACCCCGTCCGGTCGCCAGCCCTGGATGGCGTCGAGAACCCGTTCTCCACCTTGTTCGGAGAGGAGCAGCATCTCCGCGCCGTTACCGAGCACCTGGTTGACCATGAGCACGGTGGCGGTGTGTGGGGCGGGCAAGGCACTCAGGATCCGGCTGGTGCCCTGCGCCTGCGGCATGCTCAGCAGGTGCCGGGTCGCCGCGAAGAGGCTGGCGTGCGAGTGCAGCACCGCCTTCGGCACTCCGGTGGTGCCGGACGTGTGGGTGATCACGATCGGGTCGTCCGGGTGGTGCCGGTAGTGGGCTGGCGCCGAGGCCGGATCACCGCTGCCGGCCTCGGCCGGGGTGCCGAGCACCGGGACCCCAAGGTCATGGTCGGCGAGCAGCGTGCGGTGTGCCTCGTCGGCGAGCACCGCGACGCCACGCAGCCGCCGGATGTACTCGGCGGCGATGGTCGGCTGCAGCTGCCCGTTCATCAACGCCGGGATCGCGCCCAGCCGGGTCAGCGCGAGGTAGCTCAGCACCATGTCCGCGACCGCGGTGGCCCAGACCGCCACCGGATCACGCGGGCCGATACCCCGTTCGTGCAGCCAGGCGGCCCGGGCTGCCACCCGGCGGTCGAGCTGTCCCAGCGTGAGCGCCGTCTCGGCGGGGTGCCCGTCCAGTGGTGTGTCGAATGTCAGGCAGAGCGTGTCCGGGTCGGTGCCATGCGCAAGCACCCGCTCGAGCACATTCCCGGCACCAATGTGGGTGTCGGCGGCGAGCAGCCCACGGATTCCCCTGGCTCTCATGGTTGGTCTCCTCCCCCCAGCAGCACGGCGACGGCTGACTCCGCATCACCGTCGTCCGGTGCCGTGTCGATCAGGATCAGCAACACCGCGTCGGCGTCGCCGTCGTACAGCAACAGGTCGGCCTCGGCGAACCCGGCCGCCCGCGGGTCGCCGGTCGGCGCGAGGCAGACCACCGGCCCACCCAGCCCCCAGCGGGCGGCCACCTGGCCGGCCACGCTGTTCGGCACCGACTGGAAGAAGAACAGCGGTCCCGGCCGACGGTCAGCGGCCACCGCGGCCCGCACGTGCGCCGCGCTGGCCTCGTCGCCGGTCGGGCTGACCAGCACGATCGCGGTGCGCTCTGCGTCGGCGGCCGGCCCGGCTCGGTACGCCCGGCGCAGGCACCGATCTGCTACCGCCGCCACCAGCGGGTTGAACGCCGAGTGGACGAATCCTGGTAGCGGTGGTATCGCGCCGTCGCCCGGCTCCGGCCAGGCCGCCTCGGCCCGAACGGTCGGTCCCTCCCGCCCGGTCACGTGGCACCCAGCAGCAGGGCGGTGCTCGCGCCGCCGAAAGCGGCGTTGAGGGTGAGCGCGTGGCCGGTGGCCGCCGGTCGGGGGCCGTCCCGGATGACATCGAGCGGGCAGTCCGAGTCCGGACCGAGCCAGCCGGCGTTCGCCGGCAGCTTGCCGCGCCGCAGCGCGAGCACCGTCACCACCAGTTCCAGCAGGCCAGATGCCTCCAGGGCATGCCCATGCAGAGCCTTGGTGGAGCTCACCGGCACCCGCTGGGCCGTCGGGCCCAGCGCGGTCCGCAGCGCCGCCGCCTCGGCCGCGTCGCCCGGTCCAGACCCGGTGGCATTGGCGTTGACGTAACCGATGTCCGCTGGGTCACGGCCGGCACGGCCCAGCGCGGCGGTGATCGCCCGGGCCAGGCCACGGCCCTTCGGTTCCGGCTGGCACGGGTGGAAGGCGTCACCCGCCCGTCCCCAGCCGAGCAGAGCGGCGATCGGTTGCCGGGCGATGTCGGCGCGTTCCAGCACCACCGCCGCCACTCCGTCGCCAAGCAGCAGGCCGGTACGCCCGGCGCTGAACGGACGCACCGCCGCATCGGTGGCGAGCGCCCGGCCGACGTCGAAGAGGGCGTACTGGTCGGGCTCGACCAGGTAGCCGGCGGCGACCACGGCCCGGTTGACCTCGCCGCGACGCAACAACACCGCCGCGTCGGCGACCGCGTTGGTTCCCGAAACACACGCCGTGGTGTACGTGCGCACGGTGGGGAAGCCGGTGGCCGCGGCGAGGCCAGCGCTCAATGCCGGCACGGACCTCCCGCCGTGCACCGCGAGCAGCAGTGCCGCCTCAGCGCGATGCGACGCGGTGAGCCCCGCCGACCGGCACGCCGCCAGCACCGCCTCGGTCAGTTCGTCGGTGAGCGGACCGGTATCCGGCAGGGTGGCCGCCGCGTTGACCCGCCGGGGGCCGGCGTCGAACCGGCGAACCGGCCGGAACGCGGGGATTCCGGCAAGCGCCCCGGCCAGCTGCGCCTCGGCGCCCCGGCCGAGTGCACTGGTCGCGTGGACACCAGTGAGGAGAACATCGGCTGGCTCAACCATCGGCGGCGACCAGGGCCGTCTGGAAGACCACCAGTGCGTCGTCAACGGTACGAATCCCGGCGAGTTGGTCGTCGGTGAGGTCGAGTCGCCGGTCATAGCGCTGCTCGACCAGGTGCACCAGCCAGGCCAGCTCCATCGAGCCGATCCGCTCAGGCTGGTCGGTGGGTCGGTCGGTGAGCTGGGCGAGCATGGCGACCAGGTCGCCTCGCCCCAGGTCTGGCTGACCGGCCATCAGGAGCGGTCGCTCGGCGCCCCGGCAACCCGGTTGGCGACCATCGTGGTGAACTCGCCCACCGTCATCAGAGCCAGCTTCTCCGACTCCTCCTCGGCGAACGTCAGCCCGTACCGGTCCTCGACCCGGACAGCCAGGTCGGCGAGGGCCAGGGACTCCAGGTCCACCCCCGCGGGCCCGAGAGTGGACTCGTCGTCGACCTCCTCCACGTCGTAGTTCATGTCGATGAGTTGCTCGATGACGAAGGCGCGGACCTCGGCTCTCATGGTTAACCTCTCTCCGTGAACCTGTCACCGGTGTCGGGTCGGGACACCGTTTACGTGTGGATTGGTCGGGACAATGGCGGTCGGCCGGCCGTAGCCGAGCGACTGTTGCGGCAGGCCGCCGCTGGAGTGCTGGACTGTCCGGAGGCGGACATCGTGGTGACCCGCCGGCCCGGCGCGGCTGCGCTGGTCACCGGGGACACCGGCCACGGCCAGGTCACCGTGCCGGCGAGTGTGAGCCGTGGCGGCGGCGTGACGGTGGTCGCCGTCCGAACCGGCGGGCCGGTGGGGGTGGACGTCGAGCGGTGCCGCCAGCTGCCCGCGCTGGACCTGGCCCGCCGCTGGTACAGCCCGGCCGAGGTGGCCTGGCTCGCCGCCCGCGCGGAAGCGGGCCGGAGTCGGGACTTCCTGCGGTTGTGGACCGCGAAGGAGGCCGTCGGCAAGGCGCTCGGCCTCGGTCTGCGCGCCGGAGGTCCGCGCCGTCAGATGCCCGTCCCCGCCCCGGGACGGATACGCCCGGTGCCAGCCGTCACCGATGTCTGGGTCGGCCATCCCCACTGCCCCGGGACGCTGCTCCTGGCGGTAGCGGTGGTCGGTGGCGAAGCTGAGATGGTTGTCGTCGGAGAGGCGGAGTAGCCCGGTCACGATGTCCCTGCCGTCCGCAGCGTCTCCACCGAACGGACCAGCTTGCCGGTGGTCGTGCGGGGCAGCCGGTCGAGCAGCCGCAGGGTACGGGGCCGCTTGTAGCTGGCCAGCCGCTCGGCGAGCTGCTGGTCCAGGGTCTCCTCGGCGAGGGCGCCCACCGGCTGCACGTACGCGGTGATGCCGTCGTCCCAGACCACCACGGCGGCGGCGACCCCCGGCAACTCGGCGACCGTGTGCTCCACCTCGGTGAGATCGACCTTCATCCCGCCGACCGAGACCTGGGAGTCGAGCCGGCCGCGGATGGTCACCAGGCCGCTGTCCGCGTCCACGGTGCCCGCGTCCCGGGTGTGTAGCCAACCGGCGGACCAGCGGGACGGATCGGTGCCACCGAGGTACGGGGAGGCGGGGCAGCTCACCCGGAGCTCGCCGGCGACCTCGCGGACGTCGATGCCGGGGGCGGGCATGATCCCTGGCCGGTGTCGTCCATACAGGTCGGTGCCGATGACGCCGACCTCGGTCATCCCGTACATGTTGCCGAGTGGCACGCCGAACCGATCGGTGAAAGCGCGGGCCGTGGCAGCCGAGACCAGCTCCCCACCAGTGATCATCCGGGTGAACATGGGCAGTGGCCGATCGAGCTGGGTGGCGGCCAGGAGTCCGATGTGGAATGGCACGCCGAGGACGGTGGCCGGACTGTCGGCTGCGCCGATAGCATCGAGCACCGCCGCGCCGCTGAGTCGTTCCGGTGGGACCAGTTCGACGCCGGCGTGCAGCCCATAGAGCAGGCCACCGACGAGGCCAAGCACGTGCACCATGGACGGCAGCAGGATGAGTCGTTCGCCGGGTAGGGCGACGCCGTCGAGCTGGGTGTAGCGACGCACCTCAGCGACCAGGTCGGCGGCGGTCCGACCGATCACCTTGGAGGGTCCGGTGGAGCCGGAGCTGAGTTGGATCACCGCGTGGTCGGTGGCGGCCGGGCGGTCGCCGTACGGAGTGACCCCCTCGGTGACCTCGACGAAAACGCGTAGTGCAGTGCCACCGGTGCGGACCGGCGCAACGACTACCTGAGGGGTGAGCCGCCGCAGCGCGCGGTCGGCCTCGTGGTCGGTGAGACGATGGTCCAGCAGGATGGCCTGGGCACCGCTCCGCCAGGTAGCGAGTAGGTTCACCACGTACGCCAGGGACGGCGGCAGCCGGAGCGCGACGGCACCCCCGGGACGCAGCCCAGCGGCGCCGAGGCGGGTCTGCGCCTCGGTGACCAGCCGGTGTAAAGTGCCCTGGTCAACCGGGTCGGGGAGCCGGAGGCAGACGTCGGCCGGTCGGCCGGTAAACAGAAATTCGTCTATCCAGTCGGGATCGATCGCATTGGAGTCGCGGGACGAGGGGTTCCCGTTCACTGCCGTTCACCGCCCAGCACAAATAAGGGCATTCCTGCCCTTGAGGGAGTTTCACTGAGATGCTGCGGCCGACCCTACGGCAGACTCCAGATCCGCTAACAGGTGCGAAAGGATAGATCAAAAAAAGCGGCTGGCCGGATTGCCGGCAACCACTTCGCCGTGCAGTATCGCGCGCGTGCACCCGGACCGAAACCAACGGGTGACCCTTCACGCGTTAGGAGGACCTTCGATACCCCGAACGCATGATGCGCCCGCCCCACAACCGGCTCCCGCCCCGACCGCTGCCCGCGCATCCGGAGGCCGACGCCAGCGGGGGGCACCCCGCACCCGCCAGGGCGCGGGGTGCCCCGGTACTGTCAGGGCAGAGTCGGCGTCTGGGCAAGGATGTGGAAGCGCAACGAACGGGCATCGGTGAAACACTCCCGCATCGGGCGCACCAGGTCGCGGTGCTCCGCGCTCCGTTCCCACGCCTCGAAGTCCGCCAAACTCGCCCACTCGCTGGTGATCAACCACTGCTCCGGGTCCGCCGCTGACCGGCATACCTGGTCGACCCGGTGTCCCGGCACCCCGTCCGCGACGAGGTGGCGCACCGCCTCGTACGCGGCCAGGAACGCCTCCGTCCGCTCGGCTGGCACCCGCACCAGGAACACCACCCGCGCCCGGGCCCCACCGGCACCGTCAGATCGGGTCGCCGCCTTTCGTTCGTCCAGTTCGGTCACTGCTCACCGCCGTCACTCGGCGCCGCCCCAAGCAGGACCAGCGCACTGTTGAACCCGTCGAAGCCGCGGGCGCAGACCAGAGACAACCGGTTCACCGGCTGCCGCTGCTCCCGCAGGAAGTCCAGTTCGCACCCGGGCGCAACCTCATCCGGCCCGGCGGACGCGGGCAGCGTGTCATGCGCGAAGGCGAGCAACGCGGTCGCCACATCCATGGCGGCTCCCCCCTGATGGGCCCGCCCGGTCAGCGACTTCTGCGTGGTGACCGGGGGCGGCCGATCCCCGAAGACAGCGCGCAACGCGATCGCCTCGCTGCGGTCGTAGCGCGGCACCCCCAACGCATCCGGTACCACCACGTCGACCGCGTCCGCGCCGACCCCGGCCCGATCCAGCGCCAGCCGCATCGCCCGGGCATACTGCACCGGATCGCCCGCTGTGTCCGCAGTGGTGTGCGCACCGTCGTGGGTGGCGCCCCACCCCATCACCTCACCGTAGACCCGAGCTCCGCGTGCCAGGGCATGGCTCAACTCCTCCACGACGAAGACCGCGCCCCCCTCCGCCGGCAGGTAGCCACTCGCCGCCACATCGAATGGTCGGTACGCCCGCTCCGGGTCCGCCCCCTCGCTGAGCATCCCGGAGGCGAGCTGACACGCCAACGCGTACGGGCTCAACGGGCACTCGGTCGCGCCGGCGATCACCACCGGGGTCCCCCGCCGGACCGCCCGGGCCGCGTGCGCCAGGCTGTCCAGCCCCCCGGCGGTCTCGGCAACCAGCACCCCGCACGGCCCCTTGAACTGATGATGGATCGAGAGCTGACCGACGCTGGCGGCGTAGAACCAGGCGATCGACTGATACGCCCCGACCGTCCGGGTGGATCCACCCCACAGCCGTTGCAGCTCCCGCTGCCCAAACAGGTTCCCCCCGGACGAACTGGCCAGGGCGACCGCGTAGCCGTACGGGTCCGGGGCCCGCAGCGGCAGCCCCGCGTCGGCCAGGGCCAGCCGGGTGGCGGCGAACCCGAGGTGCGTCCACCGGTCGGTCTGCACCAGCCGACGGTTGTCGGCGTAGGCTGCGGCGTCGAATCCCGACACCTCGCCGCCGAAGCGGGTCGGGTAGCTGGACGGATCGAACAGGGTGATCCGCCCGGTGCGCCGGGTTCCGGTGAGCACCGTCTGCCAGTGCGCGTCCACGCCGACACCGCTCGGTGCCACCACCCCGATCCCGGTCACCACCGCCCGCGCGGTCACGACGGCACCGCCGACAACCGCCGAAACACCATCGCGGACTGGAAACCACCGAATCCGCTGCCGACCGACAACGCCACGTTCACCGGCAACTCCCGCGCCTCGTTCGGCACGTAATCCAGGTCGCACTCCGGGTCGCGGGTCGCCCAGTTGGCCGTCGGCGGTACCACGCCGAACTCGATGGCCAGCGCGCAGGCGGCCATCTCGATCGAACCGATCGCGCCGAGCGAGTGCCCCACCATCGACTTGATCGAGCTGACCGGCACCTGGTACGCGACCTCGCCGAGCGCCCGTTTGAACGCGGCGGTCTCATGCCGGTCGTTCTGCCGAGTCCCGGAGCCATGGGCGCTGATGTAGGAGACCTGATCGGCCCGGATCCGCCCCTGGCCGAGCGCGTCGGTGATGGCGAGCCCCATCTCCAGCCCATCCGGACGGAGCCCGGTCATGTGGTAGCCGTTGCTGCGGCTGGCGTACCCGGCGACCTCACAGTAGATGTGCGCGCCCCGCCGCCGGGCCCGCTCCTCCTCCTCCAGCACCAGCACCGCGGCGCCCTCGGCGAGGACGAAGCCGTGCCGGTCGGCGTCGAACGGGCGGGAGGCGTGCTCCGGGTCGTCGTTGTCGGGGCTGGTCGCCTGGATGGCGTCGAACGAGGCGACGGTGACCGGGGAGATCGGCGAGTCGGCGGCACCGCTGAGCACCACGTCCGCCTCCCCCTCGGCGATGAGCTGGTGGGCGTAGCCGATCGCGTCGATGCCGGACGTGCAGCCGGTGGAGACCACCTGAACCGGGCCGTGCAGCCCGTACCGGCAGGCCACGTCGGCGGCGAGGCTGCTCGGCACCAACGCCTGGTACAGGTACGGGCCGCCCCGGGCGGCGTCAACCAGCCAGTTCCGGCCGCCGTCGCTGACCGTGACGTACTCCTGTTCCAGCGCCATCGTCCCGCCGACGGCGGTGCCCAGGACCACCCCGGTGCAATCCCGCAGCGTGTCGGTGAACTCCAGGCCGGCGTCCACGACCGCCTCGGCCGCGCAGGCGAGCGCGAACTGCACGTACCGGTCAGCACGACGATGTTCGGCGATGCTGAGGCCGGCGGCCACCGGCTCGAAGTCGCACTCGGCGGCGATTCGCGACCGGAACGGTGACGGATCGAAGAAGGAGATCCGCCGGGTCGCCGTACGCCCCTCGGTGATCGCCTTCCAGAACCGGTCCCGAGTGGCGCCACCCGGCGCGACCACCCCAACGCCGGTCACCACCGAGCGGCGCCCGGTCACGGCGCCACTCCGATCTTCGCGCTCATGACCCACCACCACGTTGGGTGACGAGTTCAGTGTCGACGTGGCCCAGTTCGGGGCGCGGGGCGAGCGGACCGAGGTGGAACACGACCTCGGCGTCCGCGGTACCGGCGTTGCGCAGCCGATGCCGGGTATTGATCGGGACGAAGAGCGCCTCGCCGGTCGCCAGCGGGACCGGCGCGTCGTCCAGGTCAACGGTGATCGCGCCGCGGGCGACGTAGAGGAACTCCTCGCTGTAGGGGTGGTAGTGCTCGGCGATTCGCTCCCCCGGTCCCAGCGTCGCCACGCCCATAAACCCAGAGGTGCTGCCGACAGTACGCGGACCGAGCAGGACCCGCAGCTCGCCGCCGCGGCGGGTGTCGGCGGCCACGTTCGCCGCAGCCACCAGCCCGGGTACCTGCTCACTCATCGCCGGCTCCCGTCTCCTGCGCGGCCCGCCGCTCGATCTTCTCTTTGATCACCGCGAGCTGCACCGCGCTGTTGGCGTTGATCCGGTCGGTCATCTCGGCGTTGGTGAGCGGGGCAGTGGGCTTCATGGCGAAGTCCTGCGTCCAGATCATCCGGGTACCACCGGCCTCCTCGGCGTAGCGCCAGTGGATCCGCATGTACTCGAACGGGCCCGGCTCCACCCGTTGCGCCCGGACCTCCCGACCGTCCGGATCGGTCGTACGCTCGCTGACCCAACTCCAGGCGATCCCGTTCTCGTCGGGGTGCATGGTGAGCCGGAACCGGACGGTGTTTCCCTCCCGGTGCAGGATCTCGGCCACCGCGTACTCGGTGAACAGGTGGGGCCAACCGGCGACGTCGTTGGTGACCTCCCAGACCAGCGGTAGGGGCGCGGCGATCAGGATGTCGTTCTCGGTGTGCCCGGCCGGCTCGACGCGGCGGGCGACCAGATCCGCGACGCCGGCGATGCTGAGCTGCCCGGTCTCCTCGGGGATGCGCACCTGCCAGCGGTCGGCGACCACGGCGGAGAGCTCGAGCAGGGCCAGCGAGTCCATGCCCAGCTCCTCCAGCGTGGCGCCCGGGGCGCGGGCGGCGTCGTCAACGTTGAGCCCGCAGTGGGCTACCAGGATGTCGGTGATGTCGGCGGCCAGGGGGCGGCCGTCGGTGACGGTCATGTGTTCCTCCTCGATTGCGTGGGCAGGTCGGCGAGTAGCGTCTCGACCAGACCGGTGCAGTGGCGGCCCTTGCGGAAGCCGGCGTCGTCGAGCACCCGCCGGACGAACGGGATGGTGGTGTGGACGCCGGGGCCAGCGACGTCGAACTCGCCGAGCGCACGTTCCAGCCGGTTGAGGGCCAACTCCCGGTCCGGGGCCCAGACCGCCACCTTGGCCAGGAGCGAGTCGTAGTGGGGGCCGACGACGTAGCCGGGATACCCGTGGGTGTCGACCCGGGTGAAGGGGCCGCCCGGGGGGACGAACCGCTCCAACCGGCCGGGAGTCGGTGTGAAGTCCCGATCGGGATCCTCGACGTTCACCCGGCACTCGACCGCCACCCCGTGCGTCGCGATCTCCTCCTGCCGCCACCGCAACGTCCCGCCGGCGGCCAGGTGCAGCTGTTCGTGCACGAGGTCGATGCCGGTGACCATCTCGGTGACCGGATGCTCCACCTGGATCCGACAATTGATCTCCAGAAAGTGGAACTGTTCCGCCGGGTCAACCAGGAACTCCACCGTCCCGGCACCGGTGAAGCCGGCTTCCAACGCGCCGCGTAGCGCGCTGTCGGCGACAGCGGCCAGGGTGGTCGTTGACAGCGCCGGGGCGGGCGCCTCCTCGACAAGCTTCTGGTGTCGGCGCTGCACCGAGCAGTCCCGGGTCCCCAGATGCACTCCGTTGCCGTGGGCGTCGCAGAGCACCTGCACCTCCACATGCCGGGCATTGCCGAGGTACCGCTCGACGTACACCCGGTCATCGCCGAAGGCGACCTGGGCGGCGGCACGGGTCCGGGCGTACGCCCGGGGCAGCTCGGCCGGCGCGGAGACGACGGTCATCCCCCGGCCACCACCCCCGGCGGCAGCTTTCACGATCACCGGATAGCCCACCTCGGCGGCGACCCGGGCGGCGTCGGCAGCGGTCGGCACCGGTGCAATGCTGCCCGGTGGTAGCGGCAGGCCGGCGCGGCTCATCAGCGCCCGAGCGGACGACTTGTCGGCCAGCGCGGCCATCACCTGCGGCGGCGGCCCCACGAAGGTGAGACCGTTGTCGGCGCAGATCTCGGCGAAGTCGGCGTCCTCGGAGAGGAAGCCGTAGCCGGGGTGCACGGCCTGCGCGCCGACCAGGCGGGCGGCCTCGACGATGGCCGCGGGGTTCAGGTAACTGCGCCGACTCGCCGCCGGTCCGATCAGGACCGCCTCGTCAGCGAGCCGTACCGCGGTCGAGTCGGCGTCCGCCGTGGAGTAGACCACCGCGGTACGGATTCCCAACTCGCGGCAGGCTCGCAGCACCCGCAGCGCGATCTCGCCCCGATTGGCGATGAGTACCTTGCCAAACATCAGCCCACCCGCCTCAGACCGGAACCACCGCGAGGAGCGGCTGGTCGTACTCCACCGGTTGGCCGTCGTCGGCGAGGACCTCGGCGACTCGCCCAGCCCGATCGGCGGTCACCTCGTTCATCAGCTTCATCGCCTCGACGATGCCGACGACCTGGCCGGGGTGGACCCGATCGCCGACGGCGACGAACGGCGCCGCGCCGGGCTCCGGCGCCCGGTAGAAGGTGCCGACGATCGGTGACCGCACAGCGTGCCGGGTGGCGGGTGCGGCGACCGGCGGCGGGGCGACGACCGGCGGCGGTGAGACGACCGCCTGCTGTGGAACGACCGGCTGCGGGGCGAGGACCGACACCGTCGATGCCGGGAGTGGCTGTCCGGCGGCCCCCGCGGGGTGCCACTCCACCTCCAGGCTCGCGTTCCCGCTACCCAGCCGGATCCGCCGTATCGGCCCGGCGAGGTCGGCGAGGAGTTCTCGGGCCTGGGTGCACAGCTCGGCCAGCCCGGCCTCCGCCGCCGGGACCGACACCGGGGTCGGAGTGTCGTCGAAGGCCCCGCCGGACCGGGGCGCCGCGTCCACCGCCGCCTCCCCGTTGAGCTTCGTCGCGCCGGTCGACGCCAGTTCCGCGCTCATCGGGCACCCGCCCGGGCTCCGAGGCCGGCGGAACCGAACCGGCGGAACCGCCGCCTTCGGCGGCGAACCAGGGTCGCGGTGGGCACGTCGAGCAACGGCACCAGGTGCGCCAGCACCGCCTCCCGCACCGCCTGCATGGCAGCCGGTGGGTCGTGGTGCGCGGCCGGCGCCGGTTCGGGCACCACCGCGTCGACCACCCCGAGACGACAGAGGTCGGCGCTGGTCAACCGCAGCGCGCGGGCCGCCTGCGGGGCCGCGGACCGGTCTGGCCAGAGGATTGCGGCGCACCCCTCCGGGCTGATCACCGAGTAGACGGCGTGTTCCAGCATCAGCACCCGGTCGGCGACCGCGAGCGCCAGCGCACCGCCGCTGCCGCCCTCGCCAGTGATCACCGCGACGACCGGGGTGGGCAGCATCGTCAGGGTCAGGATGTTCTCCGCGATCGCCGCGGCCTGGCCCTGTTCCTCCGCGCCCACTCCCGGGTCAGCACCCGGGGTGTCAACGAGGGTGACGACGGGCAGCCCCCACCGCGCGGCCAGCCGGACCAGCCGGAGCGCCTTCCGGTGCCCGGCCGGACTCGCCATTCCGAAGTTGCGGGACACCAGGTCGGCGGTGGTGTGGCCCTTCTGATGGCCGACCACCAGGACCGGCCGGCCAGCCAGTTCGGCCAGCCCACCGACGACCGCCGGGCAATCCGCGCCCAGTCGGTCACCGTGCAGCTCGACGAAGCTGTCGAAGGCCGTCCCCAGATAGTCCAGGGTGGTTGGTCGACCCGGATGCCGGGCCAGCCGGACCGTCTCCCAGGCATCCCGCCTGTCCGCACCACGCCCCTGCGCCGGCAGGCTGTCCCCGGTGGGGCACGCTGATCCGGGCCCGGCACCCACCGGTTTTCGCCCGCCGGATGCGGCAGCGAGCAGGGTGGCGAGGCAACCGCGCAGAGCGTGCCGGGGGACCACCAGGTCGACCTGGCCGTGCCGCAGCAGAAACTCGGCGGTCTGGAACCCGTCGGGCAGTTCCCGGCCGGTGACCTGGCGGATCACCCGGGGGCCGGCGAAGCCCATCCGGGCACCGCTCTCGGCGACCACCACGTCGGTGTTGGTGGCGAACGAGGCGGCCACCCCGCCGTACGTAGGGTCGGTGAGCACGCTGACGCTGGGCACCCCGGACTCACGCAACGCGGCGACGGCCTGGCTGACCGTCGCCATCTGCATCAACGACAGCACCCCTTCCTGCATCCGCGCTCCGCCGGAGGCGGTCACCACCACCAGCGGAACCCGGTCGGCGAGGGCTCGCTCGGCGGCCCGGGTGATCAGCTCCCCGACCGCGCAACCGAGGCTGCCACCGAGGAAGCGGAAGTCCATCACGGCGATCACGCAGCGGCTCCCGGCCACCGTGGCGGTGCCGCAGACAACCGCCTCGGCCAGCCCGGTGCCACTGCGCGCGGCGGTGAGCCGGTGGGGGTAGGGGAGCACGTCAACGAAGCCGATCGGATCCACCTCCGGCGCCGGGTCGGCGAGCGCGTCAAACGACCCGGGGTCCACCAGCAGGGCCAGGCGGGCCGGCGCGTCGAGCCGGGAGTGCGCGCCGCACTCCGGGCACACGTCCAGGTTTCGCCGCAGCCGCTTGCGATACAGCAGGCTGGCGCAGCCGCCGCAGCGCGACCAGAGCTGCCCGCCCCGGGGCGTGGTGGGGTTCATGCCCGGTCTCCGGGAGCATCGAACCGGTACACGCACCGGGCCATCGCGTCTCGCGGCTCCCGCCAGGTTGGCAGGTACGGCGAGACGTACGGGCGCAGCCGCTCGCTGACCCGGAGAAACTCCGGGTGGCACCGGGCCTCGGCGACCGCCGTCTCCCCCGGCAGCTCCGTTTCCAGGAGGTGTAGGTACAGGTCTTGCAACCGGTACAGCGACCGGTGCTGAACCCCGGCCAGGCGAGGCAACTCGGTCGCGTCGGACTCGGCGAAGATCTCGGCGATCCGCTCCTCCGCACTCGGGTCGACCTTCGCGACGATCAACGAACGCTCCATCGATGAACCTCCCCCAACGGCTACGGGCGCCGGTGGCGCCGTACGCCGACAAGCCGGACGACTATCCCCACCTTGGCGGCGCCACCGTCACCGACGCGTCACCGGAGCCGTCTCCGGCCCAGACTTTGGTGACGGTGCGTTGACGCTGACTGTGTAGGAGCTGTGACATGCAACCTGCACATAGTGGCCTATCCGCAGTTCAGAGCGGGTTTCACAGCAGCTACACACCCGACAGCATGTTGACGGTGCGTGACTGAATTGATAATCTCCGTCACGGTTAACCCGGTGGCCGTGACCCGACGCCGTGCCGCGGGACCAGCTACCCGACCGGTGGAGGTCACGGGCAGCCGCGCCGGGGGACACAGCCGAGGAGCATTCCGCAGGGGGTCCGTCATGGCCGCTGGTCCGTCCATGCCGACCGCCGGGGACCGTCCGGGTACCCCGATCCGGCTGCACCTGCTGGGCGGGTTCCGGCTGTTGCACGGCAACGCCCCGGTGGTCGTACCACGCGGGCTGCAACGCGTACTCGCGCTGGTCGGCCTCCGCCCCGGCACCACCCGCAGCCACCTCGCCGGGCTGCTCTGGCCGGACAATCCGGAGGAGCGCGCCCTCTCCTCGCTCCGCACCGCCCTGTGGCGACTACGGCAGGACCCCTACTGTCCGCTGCGTACCAGTGGAGACACCCTCCGACTCGGGCCCGCCGTCCAGGTTGACGTGGACGCCCTGGTTGGCATGGCTACCCGGGTCCGTGACGGCGATGACCCGAACACCGCCGCGTCCGTGCTCGCGAAGGGCCGCCACGATCTGCTGCCCGGCTGGTACGACGACTGGGTGTTGGCCGAACGGGAACGGCTGCGCCAACTGCGGCTGCACATGCTCGAGGAGCTGGCCGACCACTACCTGACGGCGGGCCGACACGGTGAGGCGCTCGAGGCGGCGTTGGAGGCGATGGCCGCCGAACCGCTCCGCGAGACACCGCACCGCCTGGTGGTCCGCATCCACCTCGCCGAGGGCAACGCCTTCGAGGCGGTGCACGCGTTCTACGTCTACCGCGACCTGCTGCGGCGGGAACTGCGACTGGAACCATCGGCCGCGATGACCGCCCTGCTCGACGAGACGCTCCGGCCGATCCGACAGGCCAGCCGTGAACCTCAGGGACGCCGGCAGGCGCCCCCCACGCCCCGCGTCACCAGAACGGACATTGATGTGACGGGCAGGTGACAGTGGCCTCGGCAGCGTGGGGGACGGTACCCGCCCCGGCCCGGCCGCACGGGGCACCACGGCGGAAGGAGTCCCCAAATGAGCCGACTACTGATCGTGAGCAGGATCGTCCCCGGCGCGGAGGGACGGGTAGCCCAGATCTTCGCCGAGTCTGACGCCACCGAGTTGCCCGGCCTCACCGGTGTCCGGCATCGCTCCCTGTACTGCCTGCACGATGTCTGTATCCACCTGATGGAGACCGCCGACGTGGACCCGGACACCCTGGCCGGTGCCCGTAACCATCCGCTCTACCAACAGGTCAACGAGCGGCTCTCCGCGCATACCTCCCCGTATCTGCCGACCTGGCGCTCACCGCGTGACGCCATTGCCGGCTGCTTCTACCGTTGGGACTCAGCGGCTGCCGCCGCACCCCACGTGGCCGGCTGACCGCCACGTGTCCCGCAACCGACCGCACGTTCTGATCATCGGGGCGGGGACCGGTGGACTCTGCCTGGCGCACGGACTGCGCCAGGCTGGAATCGCCGTGACCGTCTACGAGCGATACCGCACCCGGGGCGATGGCCTACTCGGCTACCGGGTCGGCATCGGACCCACCGGCAGCCGGGCACTGCGCGAGTGCCTGCCGCCCGACCTGTTCCGCATCTACCGGGCCACCTGCGCCAGGTCTCCCCGCTACTTCAATGTCGTCACCCAACGGCTCCGGCAGACCGCGTCGTTTCCGCTGCGACCAGAGACCGAGGAGGTGAACACCGAGCGCTCCGTCGCCCGGATGACCCTGCGCCAGGTCCTGCTCACCGGGCTGGAGGACGCTGTCCACTTCGGCAAGGCCCTCACCCACTTCGAGCAGCGGGATGACGGCAGCGTCACCGCGTACTTCGCCGACGGGGACAGCGCTACCGGCGACCTGCTGGTGGGGGCCGACGGCACCCACTCGGCGGTCCGGCGCCAATACCTGCCGCACGCCGTGACCCGCAGCGCGGGCACCATCAACATCGCCACCCGAATCTCGCTCACCGAGGAGGTACGGGCGCTGCTGCCGGAGCGGATCGAGCACGGCATCTCGCTCATCTTCGGCAGCGGTGGCGTGATGGGTGTCCTGCATGTCATGGAGTTTCCGTGGGACCACTCCGGCGCGCTGAAGAGCGGCCTCGATCCCGCCGAGGCAGCGCTGCTGAACAGCTGGCCGGGCCGGGCGCACGACAGCACCCGCGACAATGTGAACCTGGTTGTCTGGAGTACCGCCCGACGGTTTCCGCCCGACATCATGCGGCTCCGTGGCGAGGAGTTGGTTCAGACCGCGCTGGGTCTGACCCAGAACTGGCACCCGCACCTGCGCCAGCTGTTGGTCCTCGCCGATCCGGCCAGCGCCCTGCCGATCAAGGTCTCCACCAGCGAACCGGTTCCACCGTGGAAGAGCAGCACCGTCACCCTGCTCGGCGACGCCATCCACACGATGACCCCGGGGCGCGGGGTGGGTGCGAACACCGCCCTCCGGGACGCCGCCCTGCTCAACCGGCAGTTACGCCACACCGCGGCCGGAGCAAAGACGCTGTTGCAGGCGGTAGCCGACTACGAGGCGGTCATGTTGCCGTACGGCTTCGCGCGGGTGGCCGACTCGTTGAACCGCAGCGGCACCAGCGGCGACGACCCTATGTACCGACCCGTCGTCGGCCGCCTCGCCCTGCTCGGTGCCCGTGGCTACTTCGGCGTCACCAGCCGGGTACCGCGACTCGCCCGACGGTTTGTCGATGACTTCTACAGCTACCGGGGCGAGGAGGAGGACTGACCGGCACGGCCGGGCCCCTGGTGCTGGGGTCCGGCCGCGGCTCCCCGGGGTCCGGCGGCGGCGCGCCGGGTCCGGCCGTCGGGTGCTGGGTCCAGGCCGTCCGGTCACCACCGACCGACTATTCAACGTTGCGTCACACTCCGACCACCACCGGTGTGATCCAGCCCAGCTATGTGCTGGACTACCAGGCTATGGTGTCGTATCGCACCGGGCATGTGGCAAGCTTCGGCGAGCTTTTCTCGACTAACTCACCAAACGAAAAGGGGAGGTCTGCCGTGGCCTGGTCGGAATGGCCGTTGATTGTCGTGGCCCTGCTGGTGGGCGCCGCTGCCGGCTGGGTGGTCCGCGGCCGGCAAAACGCCGTGCGGGCTGGCACCACTGGGGATGCTACGCCGGCGTCCACGACAACGACGGCCGTAAGCGAACCGATGTCCCCATCCGCTGGTACCAGCACCGACACCAGCCGTTCCCGCGCAGCCGAAGCAGCGCCGGAGCAGACCCCCACCGCGCAGGAGCAGACCGCGACCGCACCGGAGCGGACCGCCACCACACCGGAGCAGACCGCCACCACACCGGAGCAGACCGCCACCACACCGGAGCAAGTCGACCCGGCACCGGTCCCGGAGCACACTCTGGCGGCTGACAGCAGCCAGACTGAGCCAGCCGACACCGACGCGGTGGCGTCCCCGGTGGTCGCGGCCCCCCCGGTGGAGCCCGACACCGAGCCGGCGGACCGGGCGCCGGTTGCCACCGAGCCGAAACCGAAGCCGGAGCAGGCTGCGTCCGAGCTGGAGTCCGGTGCCGCCGACGACTTCCGCCGGATCCAGGGAGTCGGACCCAAGATGGCCGCGGGGCTGCAGGCCGCCGGCATCCGCACCTACCAGCAGCTCGCCGAGCTGGACGAACCGGCGCTGCGGGAACTGATTCGCGGCGCTGGCCTGCGGGGCGCGGCCAGCCTGCCAACCTGGCCGAAGCAGGCGAAGGCCTTGGCCGAGGCAGCGGTCGTGCCGTCGACCGGGGGCAGCGCGGACGCCTGAGCGCGCCCTCCAGTGGTGTGGGCGGACGGGTATACGACCGCACCGGGGACGGCTTCGCCGCTCCCCGGTGCGGTCGTTCGTTCACCCAACCGGCCGCGAGTGGTGCTACCGGAAGCAGTTTGGCACCGGGCTGGTGCTACCCAGGCAGTTGGTCGGGCGGTTCTTCGCGATGACGGTCTTCGAGTCGACCGTCGCCTGTGCCTTGTCCACACTCAGGCCACCGGCGGGCAGTGTGGACTGGTTCTCGACGACGAGGCTGCGGTAGAGCGCGACCCGGCCCATGCTGACCGCGATCCCACCACCGGTGGACTTCGCCTCGACGGCGTGGTTGTTCCGGACCTTACTGTCTCGAACCAGTAGGTTCGACTTGGTCGCGTGGATGCCGCCGCCGGAGCCGTGTGCGGTGTTGTCCGCCACCACGCTGTCGTCCAGTGGCACGAGGCCCTGGAAGGTGGAGATGCCGCCGCCGTCGCCGGTGGCGATGTTGTCCCGGACCTCCATTCCGCGCAGGAAGATCAGCGCGTCCGAGTTCGCGATCCCGCCCCCGGTCTCCGCCCGGTTGCTGACGATCGTGGAGTCGGAGACCCGGGTCCGGGCGGAGAAGCTGGCCAGGCCACCGCCCTGCCCCGCCGCGTTGTGCGTGAAGGTGCTCGTGTGTACCTCCGCCGCGGCCTGGTAGTTGCCCAGCCCGCCGCCGTAGGCGGTGGCGCTGTTGCCCTTGAAGGTTGAGGAGCGCAGGGTCAGCACCCCGTTGTTGAGCAGACCTCCACCCTTGCCCTCCGCCCCGTAGGCGTGGTTGTCGATGAGGTTGCTGTCCTGAACGACCATGTTGCCGTCGTTGAACAGGGCTCCCCCGCCGCCCTCCGCCGAGGACGAGGCGTTGTGCATCGCCGTGACCCGATCGATTGTCGCCGATGCGCCGTGCACCACGTGGACGGCGCCCCCCTCGGCGTCGGAGCGACCGCCGACGAGCCGAACGTCACGCAGGGTCAGCTCACCGCCGTCACGGACGGTGAAGAAGCGGAACACCTCGGCGTCGTGCGCACGTTCGATCGTGGCCTGCTCGCCTTCGATGGTGACCGGGTGGTAGATGACCGGCAGCCCGGCCTTGTCGTCGGCGGGGTTCCGGGGCGGCTTGTCGTCGGCATCGCCGGGATTCTCCGCCGAATCCGCGGCTTCCCTCGCGTCCCGGATCCCACCGTCGTACTGGTCGGGCTGATGGAAGGCGTCGGTGAGTGTGTAGGTGCACCTCGGTGCCAGCCGCAGCACCCCGCCGCCCTCGGCGTTGACCCGGACCAACGCGGCGATCAGCTTGGCGCTGTCGCAGGGCACCGGGATCCCCCGGGACTTTCCGTCGCGATCATAGACGGAGTCGCCTCGGGCCACGGCGGCATTCTCGCCGCCGGGTGGCCGCTCGTACGCCGCGGCCGCGCCGCCGAGCCCCGCCGCTCCGACGACTAAGCCACTGGCGACCAGCCCGCCGGCGAGCAGCCGTCGAGACCGTCGCCGGCCCCGCGGCGGTCGCTGGCTGTCGTGATACGTGGACATCGCGCTCTCCTGCCTCTCCCTCACACCTGAGCCGGCCGGGATATCTCCGGACGGTAGGGCAGCGACCACGTGGTCGTTACCGAACGTCACGGTACGGGGAGAAAAGTGGGCAGGACCGTCAACATGAATAAATCACCTGTTTACCTCGCATCCTACGGTCCGGAGCCAATGGGACATACCGGCCTAACCGGATGAAAACAGCCATCGTCGGTGTTAGCGCCTCGCTGCCCCGACGGCACGCGGCAACGGAGACGAGCCATATGCCCCATTTAGGTATATTTTTCGCATTAATATCTGCTTGGTGCTTATATCGGTTTAGCTTGAGGATGGTTGCTACCACCTACCTGGTAGCCGAGGAACAGCACCCGGCCCTACCACCCGGATGACTGGCTTCTCGTCCGCGACGGGGGAAGGACACCGAGACCGCGATGAACCATCCGCACCAGGACCACGAACCGCACCGGCCAGGTGGAGGCCGGACGAGGGGACGATGGTGGACCCTTGGGCTGGCCGGGGTAGCTGGCCTGGCCCTGACCGCCGCTGCCGCCACCCCGGCCGCCGCCGCCATCGGGCGCGCTCCCACCGCCGACGACCGGGCCGGGAAGTCCGACCGGTCCGCCGCCGACAGCCACCGCGATGCGGGCAAGGGCGACGACAAAGACAAGGGAGGTAAGGAGAGCAAGCCCAAGGGCACCCCCGTCCCCTGCAGCGCGGACCAACTGATCGCCGCGATCACCCTCGCCAACGCCAGCGACGGCGCCGTCCTCGACCTCGCCGAGGACTGCACCTACCTGCTCACCGCCGACATCGACGACGCCGGCCTCCCCGCCATCACCGCCCCCATCACTCTCAACGGCAGTAAAAGCACCACCATCGAACGCTCCGCCACCGCCGACGAATTCCGAATCCTCACCGTCAACACCGGTGGCAACCTCACCCTCAACAAACTGAAAATTACCGGCGGAGTAGCCGAGGATGGTGGCGGCATCCTCGTCAATGAAGGTGGTGAATTGACCGTCAGGCACAGCACCATCACCCGCAACGTCGCCGATAGCGACGGTGGGGGCATCGCCAACAACGGCACCACCCGAGTCAAGAGCTCCACAATCACCCTCAATCGCGCAGAGGTGGGTGGCGGCATCCAGAGCAACGGCAACCTCACCGCGACGGAAGCGGAAATCACGGTCAACGTGGCCTCGGACAACGGAGGTGGCATTGACGCAAACGAGGGTGGCACCACACTGATACACAAGAGTGTCGTTAGTGACAATGTCGCCGAAAGCGAGGGCGGCGGAATAAACGTGGTCGCCAGCATTCTCCAACTCACCAAGTCAGAAATTAAGGGCAACTCCGGCCCGGAAGAAGGGGGCGGCATCCGACTCGACGAGTCTACGCAAGCCACCCTACAGCACGTAAAGGTTCTCAAGAACAGCGCTCTCGAAGGCGCCGGAATAATTTCCCTGTCTGGTTCCACGCTCGTGGCCGACAAGACCTTGATCAAGAAGAACATAACCCTGGCGGACGGCGGCGGAATCTCCACCGAAGGAGACACCGTAATACGCAATTCCGAGATCGCCAGCAATCTGGCCGAGGACATAGGTGGCGGGATATACAATGACGACCCCGGCACGGTCAGCCTGTTCAACACAAAGGTGATCAAGAACCTCGCCGTCCTCGAAGGTGGAGGAATCTTCAACGAGGGGGGCGGCACGGTAAACCTGAACACCGCCACCGGCACCGTTGTGATCAAGAACCGGCCGGACAACTGCTCCGGCGACGTACCCGACTGCGTCGGATAGCAGAATCCGAACACCTCGGACTCACGAGGGGTTTCGTTCCCGCCGCTGGCCGGTGGGAGCGGAACCCCTCAGCCCGTGGACATGGAGGGACTCGGCGCGAACGGCGGCCAGCACCGAGAGGTGCAGGTCGGCCAGCCCGGCGAGCAGGTAGAGCAGGAACTGCCGGGCGCTGCGGTCAGCCCATTGAAGGTCATCGAGGATGAGTACCGACCGCCGTCCGCCGGCGATTAGGTGCAGTCCGTGGGAGACCTGCCCCAACAGCGCCCCGGCACCGTCGGGGCCACCGGCCTGGTCAGCGAACATCCTCAGCAGCCCCCGCAGGGCCGAGGAGTCGCGGGAGGCCTGTTGGTCAACTTGGCGTCGAGGCCACGCAGCGCCTGGCGCAGTGGATGCAGCGGGGAGGCGTCACCAATATCCAGACCGGCGCCGGCGAACAGCGGGGCACCAGCCGCCCGCAGCTCGGAACCGATCTCACGCAGCAGTCGACTCTTACCAGCCCCACTCCTACCGGTGAGGAAAGCCGCCGTCGGTTACCCCGGACCGGCGCCGGCCAGAGTGGATCGCACCGGCTCCAGCAATTCGCTCCGGCCGACGAGCGGCGCACCGTCCACATCGCTGATCATCCATGCAGACTAGCTCGCCCGGGCGTATCATACCAGCAATTTAGCTGATTGTCCTCATCCCGTCGGCATTGTGAACAAAAGTGGCAGCCGGCGGAGATACATCATCCAACAGATCCCGAAGCACCTCAAAGCTGACAGTCTCGGATTGTCGGCAAGGTCCGCAGGAGCCACTCCACCCACGGGGGATCGAAAGGACAGATGCACGCCATGTTGAACGTCACCGCTGGGCCCCCTCCGGTCGCCGACCGGCATCCCAGCACTCCCCCTCACACCTCACGAGTCGGCACCGACAACCCTGGCCGCTGGCCGGTTCCCGAGGAGAGGCGCACAGTCAGCGTCCTCTTCGCCGACATCGTCGGGTCGACCCGGCTGGTTGACCGGCTCGACCCCGAGGAGGTACGGGCCCTGCAACAGGCCTACTTCGACACGGTGGCCCGGGTGCTGCGCCGCTGGGGCGGAGTGGTGGAGAAGTACATCGGCGACGCGGTGATGGCGCTCTTTGGCGCCACGGAGTCCGACGGCTTCGATGCCTACCGCGCGGTCCGGGCCGGCTTGGAGATCCAGCGCTCGCTGGACCGGCGGACGTTCCCCGGGGCACCGACGTTACGCGTCCGGGTCGGGGTGGCGACCGGCGAGGCGGTGGTCGATCTCAGCACCATCCACGACGGCGCGCACGGCATGGCCAGCGGCGCGGTCATCACCCTCGCCGCCCGCCTCCAGACCGCCGCCCCGCCGGGCGGGGTCGTCCTCTGCGCTATCACCCATCGGGCGACCAACCGACTGATCGGTCAACGTCCGGTGCCCGCGGTGGCGGTCGTCGGCACGTCGCGGCCCATCGAGATCTGGCACGCCATCGGCCCGGCCCGGCCGGAGCCGACGCGGCACCGCGGGCCCCTGATCGGGCGCCGCGGGGAGCTCGCCGCCGCCCGGGATCAGCTGGTGCGGGCGGTGCGGGACCGCCGACCCTGTTGGGTCTCGGCGACCGGCCCGGCGGGCAGCGGACGCAGCCGGCTGCTCCACGAGCTGGTACGCGCGGTCCCGGCGATCGACGGAGCCCCGGTCCACTGGTGCGTGACGGCGTGCCCGCCGTATCCGGAGCAGCCACTGGCACCCGTAGCCGACCTGGTTCGCGCCTTCGCCGGAATCGGTGACCTGGATCCGACCCCGGTGGTCCGGGCCCGGCTCGCCTCCGCCGTCGCCACGGTGGTCCCGCCGACGCGCCGCATTGAGGTGGTAACCGCGCTGCAGGAACTGCTGGCGGAGCCGGACGCCGGCGGCAACGCTCATCGGGGGGTGGCAGGGTGGCAGGAGTGCCTGCTCGGCCTCGCCGAGCGACAGCCCGTGGTGGTGGCGGTTGACGACCTCGACCGCGGTGCCCCAGAGGTGAGCCGCTTCCTGCACCGGCTGCTCGCCGCCGCCCGGATCCGGGCACTGCCCCTCGTGGTGATCGCCCTGCACGGTCCGGCGCCAACGGCTGCCCGGCTCATCGGGAGCCGGCGGGAGGGACTGCCGTTGCACCACTTGTCGACCAGCGAGTCTGAACGGCTCCTGCGCCACCTGCTGCACCAGGCCGGTCAGCCAGCTACGCTCGCCACAGCGCTGCTACCGCTGGTCCGCGGCCTCCCCGGTCGGGCCGCCGCGTACGTGGCGTCGCTGGCCGCCGGCTCCGCACCATCGGTTCCCGATCCGATCCGGCGCGCCCTCGACACTCGGCTCGACCAGCTGGACGGTACCCGCCGGGCAGTGTTGATGGCCGCCGCCGCCATCGGGACGCCTGTCACGCCGGTGCTGCTGGACCGCGTACTCGGCTGGCCACCAGGTTGGGCGGTCGCGGCGCTACACGATCTGGCGAACCAGGACCTGCTGGCCGCAGGGCCGGACGGCTACACCGTGCCGGACCCGGTGGTCGCCTCCGTCGCCGCCGCCCGGCTCACCCGGGCGGTCCGGACCGAATGGCGCACCCGCGCCGCCGTCCCGGCCGGCTCAGGCCCCGTTCAGGGTGCGGCTACGGCCACGGAATTCGGCGATCACCGCACCGTCGTCCCGGGCGACGGTGACGTCGTAGATCCCGCTGCGACCGTAGCGAACGCACTCGGCGGCCCGGGCAAGCAGCACATCCCCCTCGCGCGCGGGTCGAACAAAGACAATGTCCCCGCCAGCGGCGACCGTCACCGGGCCATAGCTGTTACAGGCCAACGCGAACGCGGTGTCGGCGAGCAGGAACAGATAGCCACCGTGGGCGATGCGGTGACCGTTGACCATCGCGGCGGTTACCCGCATCCGGGCCACCGCCGCCCCCGCCGCCGCCTCGACCAGCTCGATACCGAGCGCACGCGAGGCGACATCGGCAGCAAACATGTCGTACGCGGCGTTGTGTCGCTGCGGGTCCGACACCGGACGGTGAGCGGACCCATCCGGCTCCGGCGCCGTCGCGCTCTCCCACCCGGTAGGCTCCCGCCGGTCCCGGTGGGGCGGACGATCCGACATCGCCGCTCTCCTCACTGCGCCGGACGAACACTTCGGCGATCTTGCCACCGTACGCCAACGCCGCGAGTCCGGCACCACCGACACCTGGCCGCACCCCGCTGCCACGTGGCCGTGCTGCCCCGCCGATAGGGTGGCTCGGTCGACGGCGGCGTGGATGGGGGAACGGGTGTCCGGACCGGAGCAGCGACGCGTCGACCCCGATGTGGACCTGGCCGTGCCCGCCGATCGAGCCGAGCTGCCCGCCCACCCGGCCGCGGTGCTCGCCGCCGTCTCCGCGGGCGGTGTGCTGGGCGCGCTCGCCCGCGCCGGCCTCTCGGCCGCGCTGCCGTACGATCCCGCGGGCTTCCCGTGGCCGACGTTCGCGGTCAACCTGAGCGGGTGTCTGCTGATCGGCGTGCTGATGGCGGTGCTCGCCAAGCAGGCCAACCCACCGGTGCTGGCCCGGCCGTTTCTCGGGGTCGGGGTGCTCGGCGGCTACACCACCTTCGCCACCCACGCCGTGGAGGCACGGCAGCTGGCCGCCGACGGCGCGGCGGCGATCGCCCTGGCCTACCTCGCGGCGACCCTGGCCGGCGCGCTGCTCGCGGTCTGGGTCGGGTACGCGGCCACCGACCGGCTCACGCCGTCGGTCAGCGGCACCGGGACGGGACAGCGGCGGGTGCACAGATGACCGCGCTGCTCGTCGCACTCGGCGCGGCCGTCGGGGCGCCGCTGCGCTACCTCGCCGACCGAGCGGTACAGGACCGCTTCGGTGCCCGCTTCCCCTGGGGCACGTTGACCGTCAACGTGGCCGGCTCGCTGCTGCTCGGGTTCCTGCTGGGACTCCCGCTCCCACCGGCGGCTGGCGTGCTGCTCGGCACCGGGCTCTGCGGCGCCCTCACCACCTACTCGACAGCCAGCTACGAGACGCTGCGCCTGGCCACCGCCGGTCGGTTTCGTCCGGCGGTGGCCAACGCGTTCCTCGGCGTCGCCGCGGCGGTGGCCGCGGCGACGCTCGGCCACCTCGCGGCGACCGCCCTGCCCTGGTCGTGAGCCGGCCCCGCCGCGCTCCCCCACCACCGCGTGGGTCACCTGCGCGGCGGACGCCAACCGGGAGTCAGCTCAATGGCCCGACGCGGCCAGGACCGGCTCCGCGGCGAACGCCGCGACCGGGCCGATCACAAAGACCGCCGGGGGGCACACGCCCGCCCGAGCCGCGGCCGCAGCGATCTCATCCAGGCGCGCGGGCAACGAGCGCTGCCCGGGAAGGCCGGCATCCTGCACGGCGAGGACGGGGGTGCCCGGGGCGCGCCCGTGCGCGATCAGCTCCGCGGCGACAGCGCCGATCGTCTCCACCCCCATCAGCACCACCAGGGTGCCCCGGGCCCGGCCCAGCGCCGCCCAGTCGACCAGCGAGTCCGGATGCCCGGGTGGTAGGTGCCCGGAGACCACGGTGAACTCGTGCGCCGTCCCGCGGTGGGTGACCGGCACCCCGGCCAGGGCCGCCGCCGCCACCGCGCTGGTCACCCCCGGCACCACGGTCACCGGCACCCCGGCCGCCGCGCAGGCCAACACCTCCTCGTGCCCGCGCCCGAAGACGTACGGGTCGCCACCCTTGAGCCGGACCACCCGCCGCCCGGCGCGGGCGTGCCGGACCAGTACGGTGTTGATGGCGTCCTGCCCGACGGACGGCCCCCGGGGTGACTTCGCCGCATCCACCACCCGCACCCCCGGGCGTAATCCGGCGAGCAGGCCCTGCGGGGCGAGCCGGTCCACCACCACCACGTCGGCGACCTCCAGCAACGCCCGGCCCCGGACGGTGATCAGATCCGCCGGGCCCGGCCCGCCTCCGACGATCGCCACCGCACCCGGCCGCAACGCGGGCTCGGGGTCCGCGTGCGCGTGCGCGTGCGGGTGCGCATGTGGGTCCGCGTGCGCGTGCGCGTGCGCGTGCGCATGTGGGTGCGGGTGCGGGTGACTGTGCCCACCCACCGGGTCGTCCGGGTGGTCGTGCGGGGTCTGCGGCCGACCCACCTTGTCGACGAAGCCCGGCATCGACACCCGGTACGCACAGGTGTCGCAGTTCATCCGGATGTCGCCGCGGACCGCCTCGGCGTGGCGTTCCAACACCAGGTCGGCGAGGGCGTCGCAGTCGCCGATCAGATCCGCCATCCGCAGGTCCAGCTCCGGGTGGGCGGCGGCGAACTCCCGCGCCTGGGCCCGGATCCGATCCGGTAACACCCCGGCGAACAGGAAGTACGGGGCGACGACGATCCGTCGCGCCCCGAGCCGGCGCAGCCGGTCCAGCACCGCCGGCACGGACGGCTCGGCGAGCGAGATGAAGCCCGGTTCAACGCCCGCGTAGCCCCGACCCTCCCACAACAACCGAGCCACCTTGGCAACCTCGGCGTTCGCGTCCGGATCGGTGGAGCCACGCCCGATCAACGCCACCCACGTGCCGGCCCGATCCGCACCGGCCAGCGCCGCGTCGATCCGCTCCGCAAGGGCGGTCTGCAGCATCGGGTGCGGACCGAGCGGACGGCCATAGGCGTAGGACAGGCCGGGGTGGCGCTGCTGTTCCCGGGCCAGTGCGGCCGGGATGTCGCCCTTGCCGTGCCCGGCCGCGGTCAACACCAGCGGCAGCGCCACCAGCGCCTTGTGCCCCCGCTCGACGAGCGCGCCGACGGCGTCGGTCAGGGGCGGCCGAGACAACTCGATGAAGCCGCCCTCGACGTCGCCGACCGTACCGCCGGCGCAGGTGCGCACCCGCTCGACCAGCGCGGCGAACTGCGCCACCCCCTCGGCGCTGCGGGTACCGTGCCCGACGATGACCAATGCGGTCACTCTTCCCCCTCCAGATAGAGCAGGGCGTTGAGGGCGGCGGCGGCCACCGCCGACCCGCCCTTCTCGCCCCGGTTCGAGACTCCCGGCAGACCGCTGATCCGCAGCGCGGCCTTCGACTCCGCGGCGCCGACGAAGCCCACCGGCAGGCCGACCACCAGAGCCGGCCGGGCCTGAAGGGCGAGCAGTTCGGTCAGCGCGGTGGGCGCGCAGCCGACCACCCACACCGCCCCGGGCCCCACCCGGTCCAGGGCGATCCGCACCGCGGCGGCCGAGCGGGTGATCCCGGCCTGCCGGGCCAGCCGGGCGGTGCCCGCCTCGGCAACCGGGCAGACCGTCGCCCGGCCGGTGATCCCGGCGGCGACCATCGCCACGTCGGCCACGACCGGGGCACCGGACCGGAGCGCGGCCAGCCCGCCGGCCAGCGCGGTCTCGTCACAGACCAGATCCGTCACGTAGCTCAGGTCCGCGCTGGCGTGCACCACCCGCTCGGTGACCGCGCGGGTCAGCGGCGACAGGTGCCGGAGGTCAACCCGCTCCCGCAGAATCCGGTACGACTCCACCTCGATCGGATGCACCCGCCGGCTCATCCGTCCTCCCGCTCAGGTGCGGGGTTGACCGGGGTGATGACCATCGGCTCCTCCAGGTGTCGAGGGCCGGCGGCGCGGATGGCGCCGACCGGACAGATCTCCAGACATTCCAGGCAACCCGTGCAGCGGTCGGCCCGGATGACGAGGCCGCCGGAGACCGGCCGGATGGCGTGCGTCGGGCAGGTCAACAGACAGGCTCCACAGCCCTGGCAGGCGCCAACGAATACCGCTGCGGCGCCGGTCATGCCCGCCACCGGTAGCCCCGCGGGGTGACCATCCGACCGGCGATCCGGCGCGTCTGGCTACTGCCCACGACCACGACGCTGTACATGTCGACGATCGCCGGGTCGAGGGTGGCCAGGGTGGCCAGGTGCACCCGCTGCCCGTCCCGGCTGGCGTTGCGGACCACGCCGACCGGTGTCTCCGGTGCCCGTTGCTCCGCGAAGAGCCGCAGCGCCGCCGGCAACTGCCAGTCCCGGTTCCGGCTACGCGGGTTGTAGAGCACCGCGACGAAGTCCCCCTGCGCCGCGGCGGCCACCCGACGGGCGATGACCTCCCAGGGGGTGTGCAGGTCGGAGAGGCTCAGGTAGGCGTGGTCGTGCCCCAGCGGCGCCCCGAGCAGGGCCGCCGCCGCGAGGGCAGCGGTCACCCCGGGCACGCCGACCACATCGACCCGCTCGTCGGCGTACTCCAGGGCAGGGCTCGCCATCGCGTACACCCCGGCGTCGCCGGATCCGACCAGGGCGACGGCCTGGCCGGCGGTGGCCTCGGCGACGGCGGACCGGGCCCGCTCCTCCTCGGCGCCGAGCCCGCTGGCGAGTACCCGGGTCCCCGGGCGCAACAGGCCGCGGATCTGGTCCAGGTACTGGTCCAGACCGACCACGACGGCGGCCCGCCGTAGCTCGGTCACCGCCCCGGGGGTACGCAGGTCGGCCGCACCGGGTCCGAGGCCGACCAGGGCGAGCCGGCCGCGCGGCGCGTGCCGGGCGACCGCGACGGTCGCCATCGCGGTCGCGGTCTTGGCCACCAGCAGTTCGGCGTCCCCGCCGAGCAACGCCGCGGCCTCCGCGACGCTCGGCGTGCCAACCGCGGCGCGAACCACCTCGCTGGGATTAGGCACCGCAACCGTCGCCAGTTCCGCGGCGGACCAGGTCCTCAGAGGTATCCGCAGCGTGTCGGCGGTGGCGCGAATACCGTCCTCATCGGCTTTGATGTCGGCGCTGGCCAGACAGCGCAGGCTCGCCGCGCTGAGGCCCGCGGTGGCGAGCACCCGATCCAGCAGGGCACGCACCTCCGCGGCGGGCACGCCGCGGCTCGCCCCGACCCCGGCGACCAGGGAGGGGGGCCGGAGCACGACGGTTCGCCCGTCCAGGGGCACGATCCGGTCGGTGACCAGCACCCGATAGCCCGTCGCAGGGGCACCGGCGGGGCCGGCCGGGGCGACGTGGACGTTGGCTGGCAGTGCCGGCAGTGGCCAGGGCGCGTCGGCGACCACCGTGACCGGTTCACCGTCCAGGATCGCCCGGCTCACCGCGGCGACCGCCCCCTCGACCGGCCAGCCCAGGGTGTCCAGGCCAGGCAGGTCGACCGCGTCGGTGGCGGTGGTGACCACCGGGGCCGCGTCGAGTAGCGCCCCGACCTCGGCAGCGAGCGCGTTGGCACCGCCGGCGTGCCCACCGAGCAGGGCCACCGCGTGCCGGGCCGCCTCGTCCACCGTCACCACCGCCGGATCGCGGTGCTTGTCGCCGAGCAGCGGCGCGAGGAGGCGGACCACCGCTCCGGTGGCCAGGAACGCGACGATCTGGTCGCACTCCGACCAGGCGGCCCGGAGTCCGGCGGCGGCGCTCTCCGCCTCCAGCAGCCGGGCCTGCGGCCAGGCATCGGCGAGGACACGGGCGTGCCGGCGCCCCGCCGCGGTGACCGCGACCAGCCCGATCCGACGCGACCGCGCCTCGGTGCATTCGACGTGCTTCACAGGAGCTCCCCGGTGAGGACGACCACCGGATTGGTGGCCGCGAGACGGATCGACCCGCCGGGCAGATCTGCGAGGCGGGCGGCGGAGAGTTGGACACCGTTGACCGTGTAGCCGGCGGCCCGCAGCACGTCCCGGGCCGGCGCGACCCGGTCCAGCGCGGCGAGCGCGACGAGTACCCGCGCCGGCCGGCGGGCCGCCACCGCGGCGAGCACCCCGGTGCCGCCCCCGCCGACGAAGACCGCGTCGGGGTCGGGGAGCCCGGCCAGGGCGGCCGGGGCGGCACCGGCTACCACCCGTACGTCCACGCCGTGCCGAGCGGCGTTGCCGCGAACCAGGTCCACGGCGGCGGGGTCCCGCTCAACCGCGACGACCGCCGCGCCGAGCAGGGCACATTCGATGCCCACCGAGCCGCTGCCGGCACCCACGTCCCACACCAGCCGGCCGAGCCGGGGCCGCAGCCCGGCCACGACCAGCGCCCGTACCTCCGCCTTGGTGATCATCGAATCGCGGTGCCGGTACGCCCCCTCGGGCAGCGCCCACCCGGCGGCCGGGGCGGCAGCCGGCTGGTTGTCCACCCGGGCCGCCCCGACCGGGCCGGGGGCGAGGCTCAGCAGCACATGCGGATCGGTCCAGCTACCGGCCGCCGCCGCCGCCGGGGTCGTCCAGGTGACCCGCTCGGCGTCGGTGCCGAGCTGCTCGGCCACCACCAGACGACGCGACCAGCCCGCCAGGCCGGCACCGAGCTCCGCGGCCCCCGCGCCCGGCGCGGTGAGCACCGCGACCCGGGGCAGCGCGCGGCAGGCGTTGAGCGCCTCCCGGGCGTCCCGGCCATGGGCGCTGACCACGGCCGCCCCGTCCCAGGAGAGCCCGGCCCGGGCGAACGCGGCGGCGACGCTGGACACCGCCGGTAACACCCGCACCGGCAGCCCGGCCGCCCGCAGCCGCCGCACGATCCCGAAGCAGCCTGGATCACCGCTGGCCAGGACGACGGCCGGGGTGCCAGCGGCAACCGCGGCGGTGAGCCGCTCCAGGGCCGGCGCCAACGGACCGAGCACGACCGTCTCCACGCCAGCCGGCACCGGCGCAGCCGCCAGGTGCCGGGCCGCACCGACCACGAGCCCCGCCCGCACCAGCTCGGCGGCGAGGGTGGGGTGCGCCGGGTTACCGGCGGCATCCACACCGGCCACCGTCACCACCGGCGCTCCGAGAACGGAACCACCGGCGACGACGGAGTCATCGGGGTGGCCGGCGCTGGCGTTCCGCCAACCCGCACCCGACGTACCGGTCACCGGGCCCACCGCCCGCTGGCGGCCACGCACCGCACCCCGGTGAAGTCAACCATCGCCACATCAACGGCGACGGCCTCCCCGGCGAAGCGTCGCAGCACCGCGCGGACCCGACCGCAGAGCAGGTCGCCGGCGGAACCGAGCAGGCCGGCGGCCTCCCACAGCTCGTACGCGTGCCGACCGGTGTTGGCGGCGGTGACGGCGGCGGCCAGCTCAGCGGTGCCGCCCGCCTCGACGGTGACGGCGCCGAGAAGCGACAGGTCCACCTTGGAGCGGGTGTAGTGGGTCATCAGCACCCCGGCGGCGAGCTTGGCCAGCTTGCCGGCCATGCCGACGAAGGCCACCCCGGACAGTCCGTGGGTGACCGCGGCGGTGACCGCCGCACCGGTGAAGTCACCCACCTCCACGAAGCACACCTCGGGCAGCTCCGGCCGCAGCTCTCGGGCGGCCCGCTCGGTCCGCCCGCCCGTGCACAGCACCACTGTCGACTCTCCCTGCGCAGCCGCCACCTGAACGGCCTGCACGACGCTGGCCCGCCAGGACGCGGTGGAGAAGGGTCTGACCACGCCGGTCGTACCGAGGATCGAAATACCGCCGAGGATGCCGAGCCGACGGTTCGTGGTCTTCCGAGCCATGATCTCGCCGCGCGGGACGCTGATCACCACCCGGACGCCAAGGACGGCCAGGTCGACCAGCTCGGCGACCGCCGCGCCGATCATCTGGCGCGGGGTGTCGTTGATCGCCGGTCCGCCGACCGGCAGTCCCAGCCCCGGCTTGGTCACCGTGCCCACCCCGGGCCCACCCACCAGGTCCAGTCCGGGGACCTGCCGCCAGCCGACCGTGGCGGTCAGCTCGGCGCCATGGGTGACGTCCGGGTCGTCGCCGGCGTCCTTGATCACCACTGCCTCGGCGCCGCCAGCCGTACGGGCACAGCGGGCCACCGGGAAACACACCCGCCGCCCGGCCGGCAGTCCGATCTCGACCTGCGCCGGCACCACGCCGGTGACCAGGGCGGTCAGCGCGGCCTTCGTCGCGGCCGTCGCACAGGCGCCGGTGGTCCAGCCGGTACGCAGAGCCACGGGCCGGACCTTCGCGGTACGCGGCAGGTCCGGCTCGCGCAACGGCGGCATGTCGTAGGCCATCAGGTCGGCCGATCCGCCCGATCGGTGAGCTCCCGACGAAGGGCGGCCCGCGCGGCCGGCTCCGCCCGCCGGTGACCGTGGAAGTGCCCCGGATGGTAGAGGTGCGAACGGGTACCGGCAGCCTCCAGCGCCGGCCCGACCAGGATGAGGGTGTGCTTCCAGAGCCGATGATTCCTGACCGTCGCCGCGAGGGTGCCGACGGTGCAGTGCGCCACCAGCTCGTCCGGCCAGGTCACCTGATAGGCCACGACCGCCGGGGTGTCCGCCGGATACCCCCCGGCGAGCAGCTCGGCCTGCACCTGGCCGGAGCGCGCGGCGGAGAGGAACAACGCCATCGTGGTGCCGTGTCGGGCGAACTCGCGCACCCGCTCACCCGGCGGCATCGGCGTTTTCCCACCCTCCAGCCGGGTGAGAATGACCGACTGCGCGATCTCGGGAACCGTCAGCTCCCGACCGACTCGGGCGGCGACCGCGGTGAACGAGGAGACCCCCGGCACGATCTCCACGGCCAGCCCGAGCGCCTGACACAGGTCGAGCTGCTCCTGCACCGCGCCCCACAGCGCCGGGTCGCCGGAGTGGATCCGGGCCACGGTCAACCCGTCGGCGGCGGCCCGCCGGAACAGGGGCAGCACCCCCTCCATCGGCAACCGCGATGAGTCGACGATCTCGGCGTCCGGTCGGGCATGGGCCAGCACGTCGGCGTGGACCAGGCTGGCCGCCCAGACCACCACGTCGGCGGCGGCGATCACCCGGGCCGCGCGCAGGGTCAGCAAATCTGCCGCGCCAGGCCCGGCACCCACGAACCAGACGGTGCCGCTCACAGTTTCCCCCCTCGGCGGTCCCGGCGGGCCGGGACCAGCAGTGTCGACAGATACGGCGGTTCGTCGCCGGCCTCGGCGGCCGGACCGACACGGTCGTCGGCCAGACCCAGCCCGCTGCCCAGCACCGCGTCGGTGAGTCGACCCTGCCGGCGCAGCTCGGCCAGCAGCTCCGGGTGCCGCCGCCACCCCTTGTAGGCGACGACCGTGCCCGGCCCGGCGACCGCGTCGGCGAAGAGCGCCAGTCCGGCGGTGGCCGGCAGCAGGGTCAGCGGCTCCCGCCCCTCGCAGAGTGGAACTCCGCTTCTGGCGGCGAGTTCCTGCATGGCCGTGATGCCGGGGACGGTGTGCACGGCGACCCCCGGCCGCAGTTCGCGGAGGGTCTGCGCCAGGTAGCCGAAGGTGGAGTAGACGTTGGGGTCGCCGATGGTGGCGAAGGCCAGTGCCCGGGCGCCCTCGTCAACGGCGGTGGCGACCGCCCGCGCGGCAGCGTTCCACGCGCGCTCCCGCCGTTGGGTCACCCCGCCCCGGTCGGCCAGGGCGAACGGCAGTCGGCGCAGCCGCTCCGACGGGACGTACGAGGCGATGGTGGTCTCGGCCCGGCCGGCGGCCAGGACACCCTCGGGCCGGTCCAGCACGGGTACGAAGACCACGTCGGCCTCGCGCAGCACCCGTACCGCGCGCACAGTGAGTAGCTCGGGGTCGCCGGGGCCCACCCCGACCCCGGTCAGCGTCACGGTCACCCGGACGCCGCCGTTACCAGCCGCTGGGCTGCTCGGGGATGGCCCGCCCAGTGGGTGTGCAGGTAAGAGGCGTGGATCCGGCCCGCGACGAAGCCGTGCGCGGCGCCGTCCCAGCGCCACGCCGGCAGCTCACCGTGACCGGGATCGGTGCCGGTGCGGTGGAACTCGTGCCCGCGGACCCGGTCACCGGCGGCGTGCGCCACCGAATCGGCGGCGGCGACGGCCGTCCGGTAGCCGAGGGTGAGCCGGCCGGTCATTCGGCCGGTCAGGTCAAGTCGGCCGCACATCGGCACCCCGTCCAGCTCGCGTCCCAGGTAGAGCAGGCCCGCGCACTCGGCCACCACCGGCCCGTCGAAGGCGGCCAGATCGGCGCGCAGCCCGGTGTTGGCGGCGAGCGCCTCCACGTACACCTCGGGAAAGCCCCCGCCGACAACCACCGCCCGGGTACCCGGCGGCAACGCCGCATCGCGGAGCGGGTCGAAGAAAACGACGGTCCCACCGGCGGCGGTGAGCAGCTCGGTCGTCTCGGCGTAACCGAAGGTGAAGGCTGGGCCACCGGCGACGGCGACCACCGGACGGTCGGACCCGGCCACGCCGCCGACGGCGGCGGCCGGGTCCCAGGGCGGCGTGGTCAGCGGCGGCGCGCTCCGGGCCAGCTCCAGCACCGCGTCGAGGTCCACCGTCGCTCCCACCAGGTCGGCCAACGCGTCAACCACGGCGATCGACTCGGCGGCCCGCTCCGCGACCGGCACCAGGCCGAGGTGGCGGGCGGGGGCGGCGACCTCGGCGGCGCGGGTGACCGCGCCCAGCACCGGTACTCCGACCTCGGCCAGGGCCTCGCGCAGCAACGACTCGTGCCGGGGCGAACCGACCCGGTTGAGCACCACCCCGCCGATTCGCACCGCCGGGTCGAAGGCGCCCATTCCGAGGGCCAGGGCGGCGGCGCTGCGCCCCTGGGCGGTGGTGTCGAGCACCAGCAGCACGGGCGCGGCGACGAGCCGGGCGACGTGGGCGGTAGAGGCATACCCGCGGTGACCGACCGCACCGTCGTGCAGCCCCATCACCCCCTCGACCACCGCGATGTCGGCGGGACGGGGTACGGCCGCGCCGTGCCGCAGCAGACCGGCGATCCGCTCCTCCCCCACCAGCCACGGGTCGAGGTTGCGGCCGGGTCGGCCGGCGGCGAGGGCATGGTAGCCGGGGTCGATGTAGTCCGGGCCGACCTTGTGTGGACTGACCGTGTGGCCCCGACGGCGCAGCGCGGCGAGCAGCCCGGTGGCGATCGTGGTCTTGCCGTGGCCGCTGGCCGGTGCGGCGACCACGACCCGCGGCAGTGACCAGGGGACGCTCACCATTCGATGCCCTTCTGGCCCTTCTGGCCGGCGTCCATCGGATGTTTCACCTTGGTCAGCTCGGCAACCAGGTCGGCGGCGGCCACCAGGCGCGGGTCGGCAGCTCGGCCGGTGATGACCACGTGTTGAAAACCGGGTCGGGTGGTGAGGGTCTCGACCACCTCGGCGACGTCCACCCAGCCCCACTTCATCGGGTAGGTGAACTCGTCGAGCACGTAGAGGCCGTACCGCTGGGCGGTCAGGTCGCGCTGGATCTGCCGCCACCCCTCGCGGGCGTCGGCGGCGTGGTCGGCCGCACCCTCGCGCTGGATCCAGGACCAGCCCTCACCCATCTTGTGCCAGCTCACCGGGGCGCCCTGACCGGTCTGCTCGTGTACCTCACCGAGGGCGCGGAAGGCACTCTCCTCGCCCACCCGCCACTTGGCGCTCTTGACGAACTGGAATACCCCGATCGGCAGCCCCGCGGTCCAGGCCCGCAGCGCGAGGCCAAAGGCGGCGGTGGACTTCCCCTTCATCGATCCGGTGTGGACGATCAGCAGCGGGCGGTTCCGCCGCTGCCGGGTCGTGAGCCCGTCGGCCGGCACGTGCGTCGGTTTACCCTGCGGCATCAGAGCACGCTCCGCTCCGCGGCGAAGCCGGCGGTCGCCAACGCCGCCAGCGGGGCGGTCGTCACGGTGGGCAGGGGGTGGTGGGCGGCGGCCAGCTGGGTGGCCAGGCGGCGAGCCAGGTCGAGGCGGACGGGGCCGGACTCGCAGTCCACGACGACACAGGGGGCGCCGGTTGCGCGCAGCACCGCCGCCGCCCGCGCGGCGCGCGGCAACGGGTCCGCGCCGGCGGTGGCCCGACCATCGGTCAGGACCAGGGTCAGCGGTTGCCGACGGGGGTCCCGCAGGCGCTCCACCCGCAGCAGCTCGGCGGCGGCGAGCAGGCCCTCCGCGAGCGGGGTACGCCCGCCGGTGGGCAGCTCGGCAAGCCGGGTGGAGGCGGCGAGCACCGAGGCGGTAGCGGGCAACAGGACCTGCGCGCCCGCACCGCGGAAGGCGACCACCGCTACCTTGTCGCGGCGCTGGTAGGCGTCGGTGAGCAGGGCGAGCACCGCGCCCTTGACGGCACTCATCCGCTGCCGGGCACCCATCGAACCGCTGGCGTCCACCACGAAGAGCACCAGGTTGCCCGCACGCCCTTCCCGGACAGCCTCCCGTACGTCGGCCGGGCGTAACCGCAGCGGTCCACCGGCCCGTCCCCGGGCGACCTGATGCCCGGCGGCGGCCCGAACCGTCGCCGGCAGGTGCAGCGCACCGAGGCGCCCGGCCGGTATCCGGGCGCCGGTGGTGCGACCCCGCCCGGTCCGCGCCCGCGACCGCCGGCCCGGCACCCCCTCCCCGATGCCCGGCACGGTGAACAACCGCGCCCGTAGCCCGAGCTGTGGCGCGGCCACCGGGTGCGGGACCCGGCTCGGATCCGCGTCCCGGCTCGAATGCGCGGACTGGGAGGCACCGTCTTCGGGGACCGCGGGTCGGTCCGGACCGGATGGATCAGCCATCGAGTCGGCGCTGCCACCAGAGTGGAGGTCTGCCGCGGAGCCGGTGACCGGCTCGGGCCCGGTGTCGCCCGCCGGGTCGCCCGCACCACTGGGACCGCTGCCCCCGCCCGGACCACCGTCGGGTGGTGTGCCGCCCCCCGGACCACCGTCGGGGCCGACGTCATCCCCTGGACCACGGCCGGGGCCGCCGTCGTGGTCCGGGTCGTCGGGATGTTCCTCCTGTGCCCGGTTCAGCGCCTCGTCGAGGCGTTGTTCGTCCAGTCCCGGCGGGTCGAACGGGTCCCGGCGGCGACGGTGCGGCAGGGCGAGTCGGGCGGCCACCCGCACGTCTTCCGCGCTCACCCGGTCCCGGCCCTGCCAGGCGGCGTGCGCCACGGCGGTCCGGGCGGTGACAATGTCGGCCCGCATCCCGTCCACGTCGAACGCCGCGCAGACCTCGGCAATCTGACGCAGTGCCGCGTCGGTCAACACCACCCGGTCCAGCCGGGCGCGGGCCTCCGCCACCCGCCCGGCAACCGCCGCGTCCTCCCCAGCCCAGCGGGCGGCGAAGCCGGCCGGGTCCGCGTCGGCGTCGAGCCGGCGGCGCACCACCTCCACCCGTACGGCCGGGTCGCGGCTGGCCGTCACCTCCACGGTCAGCCCGAACCGGTCGAGGAATTGTGGACGCAGCTCCCCCTCCTCCGGGTTCATCGTGCCGACCAGCAGAAACCGGGCCGCGTGGCGGACCGACACGCCCTCCCGCTCGACGTGGCAGCGCCCCATCGCGGCGGCGTCCAACAGCAGGTCAACCAGGTGGTCGTGGAGCAGGTTCACCTCGTCGACATAGAGCACCCCCCGGTGGGCGGCGGCGAGCAGGCCGGGCTCGTAGGCGCGGACCCCGTCGGCGAGCACCCGCTCCAGGTCGAGCGAGCCGACCACCCGATCTTCGGCGGCGCCGACCGGCAACTCGACCAACGTGGCCGGACGGGTTTCGGTCGCCGGCACCGCCGGGTGAGGCCCGTCCGGGCAGCCGGGGTCGGGCGTCTGCGGATCACAGGCGAACCGACAGCCGGCGACCCGAACCACCGCCGGCAGCAGGGCGGCGAGGGCGCGCACCGCGGTCGACTTGGCGGTGCCCTTCTCGCCCCGCACCAGCACCCCGCCGATCGCCGGGTGGACCGCGTTCAGCAGCAGCGCCAGGCGCATGTCGGCCATGCCGAGTACGGCCGAGAACGGGTAGTTCGCCCCGGGCACCTCCGGTCGCGACGGCCGTGGGACCCGCAGGCCCGGTTCACTCGTCGTGCTCATCCGCGGTCCTCCAGATCACCCTCACTGGCCAGATACGCTTCCCGGAGCCGGTCCAGGGTGCTCGGCTCCGGCTTTGCCCACAGCCCCCGGTCGGCGGCCTCAAGCAGCCGTTCGGTCATGCCGCGCAGCGCCCACGGGTTGGACCGCTCCAGGAACTCCCGGGTCTCTTCGTCAAACAGGTACGCCTCGGCGAGCCGCTCGTACATCCAGTCGTCCACCACACCCGCGGTGGCGTCGTAGCCGAACAGGTAGTCGACGGTGGCCGCCAGCTCGAACGCGCCCTTGTAGCCGTGCCGGCGCATCGCCGCGACCCACTTCGGGTTGACCACCCGGGCCCGGAACACCCGACGGGTCTCCTCGCTGAGGGTGCGGGTCCGCACGTCGTGCGGCATCGCCGAGTCGCCGACGTATGCGGCCGGGGCGGCCCCGGTGAGGTGCCGGACCATCGCCACCATCCCGCCGTGGTACTGGAAGTAGTCGTCGGAGTCGACGATGTCGTGCTCCCGGGTGTCCTGGTTCTTCACCGCCACGGCGATCCGCGCGAAGGCGCGTTCCATGTCGGCGCGGGCCTCCCGGCCGTCCAGCCCCCGCCCGTACGCGTAACCACCCCACACCGCGTACACCTCGGCCAGATCGGCGTCACTGCGCCAGTTCCGGGCGTCGATCAGCGGCAGCAGCCCGGCCCCGTACGCGCCCGGCTTCGACCCGAAGATCCGCGCGGTGGCCCGGCGCTCGTCGCCGTGCCTGGCGAGGTCCTCGGCCACGTGCGCCCGAAGGTGGTTGTCCGCGGCCGACTCGTCCAGCGCCGCCACCTGTCGTACCGCGTCATCCACGAGTGCCACCACGTGCGGGAAGGCATCCCGGAAGAAGCCGGAGATACGGACGGTCACATCGATGCGGGGGCGACCCAACTCGGCCAGGGGCACCACCTCGACCCCGGTCACCCGCCGGGACCGGTCGTCCCAGACGGGTCGACAGCCGAGTAACGCGAGCACCTCGGCGATGTCGTCGCCCTGCGTCCGCATGGCGCTGGTGCCCCAGACGGTGAGCCCGACCGAGCGCGGGTACACCCCGGTGTCGGCGAGGTGCCGGCTCAACAGCGAATCAGCCAGGGCCACGCCGACATCCCAGGCGTTACGGCTCGGGATCGCCTTCGGGTCAACCGAGTAGAAGTTGCGGCCGGTGGGCAGCACGTTGACCAGGCCCCGGGTGGGTGAGCCGGACGGCCCCGGGGGCACGAACCGCCCGTTGAGGGCGGCGAGGGTGTGCGTCAGCTCGTCGGTGGTGCGCTGCAGCCGCGGCACCAGTTCGGTGGCGGCGAAGCGCAGCACCGCGGCGGCCTCCGGAATCGCCCGACCGGTGACCTCGACGACGACCTCCTGCGCCCGGTCGGAGGGCCAGCCGAGCGTCTCCATCCCGAGGGCGAGGCGCCGGGCCAGACCCTCGATCAGGTCGACGGCGTCGGCGGCGGTGCCGGCCGGCCCGTCAGCCACCTCAGTCAACGCGGCCGGCACCCGCACCCGGTCGCCGGGCGCGGCGAGCAGCGCGGACTCGTCCAGGCCGTAGCTGGCGGCGAGGGCCTGCCGCAGGCCGGGCAGGGCCCGGGTCCCGCCCCACACCTGCGGGGCACGCAGCACGGCGAGCACCAGGTTGACCCGCGCCTCGCCGACGGGTGCTTCGGCCAGCACGTGCAGGCCGTCGCGAATCTGCACGTCCTTGACCTCACAGAGGTAGCCGTCGAGGTGCAACACGAAGTCGTCGAAGTCGTCGGCGGCCGGCATCTCCGACTGGTGCAGGTCGTGGTGCAGCTCCGCGGTGCGCACCAGCTCCCAGATCTGCCCGCGGACGACGGGCACCTTCGCCGGGTCGAGCGCCTGCACGGTCGCGTACTCGTCGAGCAGCTGCTCCAGCTTCGCCAGGTCCCCGTACGTCTCGGCGCGGGCCATCGGCGGTACCAGGTGGTCGACGACGACCGCGTGCGCACGGCGCTTGGCCTGCGTCCCCTCTCCCGGGTCGTTGACGATGAACGGGTACACCAACGGCAGGTCGCCGAGGACCGCGTCCGGAGCGCAGTCGGCGGCCAGCCCGAGGCCCTTGCCCGGCAGCCACTCCAGAGTTCCGTGCTTGCCCAGGTGCACCACAGCGTCCGCGCCGAAGCCCCCCGCCGCGGCGGGGGCGGCCAGCCACCGGTACGCGGCCAGGTAGTGGTGGCTCGGGGGCAGGTCCGGGTCGTGGTAGATGGCGATCGGGTTCTCCCCGAAGCCGCGGGGCGGCTGGATCAGCAGGACCACGTTGCCGAACCGCAGGCCGGCCAGGACGAGGTCACCGCCGTCGGTGTACAGCTCCCCCGGCGGCTCCCCCCAGTGGCTGACCATGGCGGCGCGCAGCGGCGCCGGCACCTCGTCGAACCACCGCCGGTACGTCTCCCGCGGTACCCGCGCGCTGGCGGTCGCGAGCTGCTCGGGGGTGAGCCACTCGACATCGTGGCCGCCGGCGGCGATGAGCGCGTGGATGAGGGCGTCCCCGTCGTCCGGTACGGGCGTTGCGCCGAGGTCGTAGCCGGCGGCGGCGAGCGCGGTGAGCAGCCGCACCGCACTGGCCGGGGTGTCCAGGCCGACGGCGTTGCCGACCCGGGAGTGCTTCGTCGGGTACGAGCTGAGCACCACCGCCACCCGCTTGCCGGCGTTCGGCAGGTGCCGCAGCCGGGCGTGCCGGACGGCGATTCCGGCCACCCTGGCGGCGCGCTCCGGGTCCGGCGCATAGACCGACAGCCCGTCGGCGTCGAGCTGTTTGAACGAGAACGGCACGGTAACGATCCGCCCGTCGAACTCGGGGATCGCCACCTGCATCGCCGCGTCCAATGGAGACAACCCGGCGTCACTGTCGGCCCACTGCTCCCGTGTGCTGGTGAGACAGAGCGCCTGGATGACCGGCAGGTCGAGGGCGGCGAGTGCGCCCACGTCCCAGGCGTCCTCGTCGCCACCGCCGGCCGCGTCGGCGGCCACCGTGCCCCCAGCGGCGAGCACGGTGACCAGCAGCGCGTCGCAGCGGGCGAAGAGTTCCAGTGGGCCGGTGCCGGCGGTCAGCCCGCGCAGCGAGCCGCAGAAGATCGGCGCCGCGTTGCCCCCCGCGGCCTCCACCGCGTCGGCGAGCGTGTCCACGAAGGCAGTGTTGCCGGCGAGCGCGTGCGCGCGGTAGAAGACGATCCCGACGGTCGGTCGGTCCGGGTCGGTCGACCAGTCACCGTGCATCCCGTAGGCCGGGGTCGGTGCGGGGGGCGCGAACCCCTCACCGGTGAGCAGCACCGTGTCCGAGAGGAACCGGGCCAGCTGCGCCAGGTTCTCCGGGCCCCCCTCGACCAGGTAGGAGAGGGCTTGGGTGGTGACACCGGAGGGCACGGTGGAGGCGGCGGTCAGCTCGGCGTCGGGGACGCTCTCCCCGCCCAGCACCACCGTTGGCACGTCCGAGGCGAGGACCGCGGCCAATCCGTCCGGCCATGCGGCTCGGCCGCCGAGCAGGCGTACGACGGCCAGGTCCACGCCGTCGAGCAGTTCCGGGACGCCGTCAACGGCTACTCGGGTCGGGTTGGCCAGGCGATAGTCGGCCCCGCTGGCCCGCGCGGCGAGCAGGTCGGTGTCGGCGGTGGAGAGCAGCAGAATGCGCACGGCAAACTCCGGTGAGTGACGCCCGCGCCGAGGTGCGAGCTCAGCGAAACGGGAGAAGATTCGACGTCGCGGACGCCGTCTCGGGCCGCCCGACCGGGCGGCCGACTGAGCGCGTCAGGCAGCGATCAACCGCGCGGACCGGTCGCGGGCATACCGCCACCCGCCGGGTTGATGCGACACATGTCAATGGGTGAGATGCTGCGCGTCATCGGGTCCTCCTCGGGTATCCACGCCCTGGGGTGCAACGACGGCCGAAGTATCCTGGCTCCCGGATCGATGCTCACCCCCGGCCTTCCAACCGCGCGACGCACGGTCGTGGCTCCACAAGGAGGATCACTCCCCGGTGACAGTGGCGGGACCGCGCCGGATTCACACCGGCTTCCTTCACTGCCGTCCGGCCGCGAACTCTGCCACACCAATACGTCCCGGTCAACGACGGGAGGGGAGACCCACAGTCGACCACCTCCCGGAGCCACGGCCCGGGAGGTGCGGCGGCTACCGAAGACGCCGTTCCGGGTGGGCCCGGTTCCAGGCGCGCATCCGCTCCGGATAGCCCACCTTGGCCGCTTCGTACAGCGGCAGGGCCAGCCGGCGGGCAAGCTCCGCGGCAACCCGTGGTGACCTGGTACGACGGCGGATCCACTCACCGTCGTGAGCGATCGCCACCACCGTCGTGTCCGTCGCCGTCGTCTCCGGCTCCAGGTAGAACTCGACCCCGGTCCGGCTGGCGACGAACTGCTCCAGCGCCACCAGGTCCGCGCGGGTGCCCTCCCGGTCGAGCTTCGTCGGCACGCCGTCAGATCCCCAGGTACGCGACCGCTTCCGACTGAACCAGCCCATGCCGCTCCTCCTTGAAGCTCCGGCGCCGCCGGCCTCCAGTGCACCACCCTTGGCTGAGCGCCATCTGTACGCCCCCTGATGCCGTGCTGAGGGTGCGCCGTCGGCGGGTGGGAGCCAGGCCCGCGGGGCGGGCGGCTCACCGCCCCGGGGGCGGGAGTGAGGCGTGCGTCACCGCGAGCACGAGCCGGTCCCAGGAGTGGGTCAGGCTGCGGCCGGTGAGCTCGGTGAGCCGGCGGAGCCGATGGCGCATGGTCTGCGGGTGCAGTCCGACCGCGGTCGCGGCCTCGATCGCCGACCCGTGCGTGAGGTACGCATGCAGGCCTTCGAGCAGGTGGGCGTTGGCGGGGGTGAGCACCGGCCCGAGGACCGCGGCGTGCAGGGCGGCACGGTCAACGGGGGGCGCACCGTGCAGTACCGCAACGGTGAGCGCGTCGCCGCGGTCGAGCACGGTCCGGCGGGCGAACGCCGCCACGGGTGCGTGCTCGAGCGCGGCGACCGCAGCCCGGTAGTCCTGGGGCAGGGTCGCCGGGGAAGCGCCGCTGATCAGACAGGCCCGCCAACCGCCCGCGGCGACGGCCGCCGCCACCGCGGACTGATCGTGCTCGTCCGGGAGCAGCAGGACACCCGCGCCGGCCCGCACCGTGCTCAGCAGCGCACCGGTACCCAGGTCGACCGGGCCGTGGTCCGCGCCGATGGCTGGAGACGCAACGAGCGCGGCGACGCGGGCCGGGTGGGTCTCCGGACTCGTCGGGTCGCCGACGGCGAGGAGAAGACCGAAGCTGGCGGGAACGCGGACGTTGAGCTGCTCGGTACGGTCGGCGAGGGCGCCGGGCGAGGTCTGGCGACCGGCGAGCAGATCGTGCAGAAACTCGTCGATCAGTCGACGCCGGTCGGTGATCAACTCGGCGGCCTTGTGCTGGTAGCCGTTGGCCAGCGCCTCGGACAGCTCGTCGAGCGCGGCGACGAGGGCCTGCACCAGAGCGGCGAGGTCGGCGACGGTCAGCCCGGGCGGGGCATGCTCGGCGACGGCGTCCGTGATGACGGCCGCCGCGACCCGGTAGGCGCGCAGCACCGCCAGCAGTGGCCGACCGTCCGTGGCGCGGGTGGCGCCGATGCCCCGGAAGCGGCTGATGTCCCGGGCGCTCAGCCGGGTGCCGTCAACCCACATCTCGGTGAGCCGGGTGACGGCCCACTGGGCGATGGCGGTGACCTCCCCAAGTTGGGTGTCGCTGAGTTCACGGTAGATCGGAACCTGGTCGACCACCGCGCCGACCATCTCGTCCACGAGGGTCGGGCTACGCTCGGTGAGCATTCGGTATACGACCAGCCGTTCCGCGAGGCCCACCCCGGTCACCGCCCCTCGCACTGCCAGCCGGCCCGACCGACCACGAACCGCGCGGGTTGACAATACTCATGCTCACCCAGCGCGGAACTGGTGGCGTCGCCCGATCGGCTGCGGCACGGTGGGACAACCCCCGGCGCCGCCCCGCTCCCGCGATCGGCCCGGAAGCGGGTCGATGCCCGCCCCCACCGATAGGAGGCATCCGTGGAAGCTGACGTCGTCGTGGTCGGAGCCGGTCTGGCCGGGCTGGTCGCCGCCGCCGAGGCAGCAGACCTCGGCCGGAGTGTGCTCCTCGTTGACCAGGAGGGGGAGCAGAACCTGGGCGGGCAGGCGTTCTGGAGCCTGGGCGGGCTGTTCCTGGTGGACAGCCCCGAGCAGCGGCGGATGGGCGTTCGGGACTCCCTTGAGCTGGCCCGGCAGGACTGGTTCGGCAGCGCCCAGTTCGACCGTGAGGAGGACCGGTGGCCGCGTGCCTGGGCCGAGGCATACCTGGAGTTCGCCGCCGGAGAGAAACGATCCTGGCTGCGGCAGTACGGGCATCGCTTCTTCCCGGTGGTCGGCTGGGCCGAACGCGGAGACGGCCGGCCCGGTGGGCACGGCAACTCGGTTCCGCGGTTCCACATCACCTGGGGCACCGGTCCCGGGGTGGTGGAACCGTTCGAGCGACGGGTACGGGCGCACGCCGACACCGGCCGGATCCGGTTCGCGTTCCGCCATCAGGTTGACGGGCTACTCGTGGAAGCCGGTGCGGTGGTCGGGGTGCACGGCAGCCGGCTGGAGCCGACCACGGCCGAGCGAGGCCGGCCGAGCAGCCGCACCGTGGTCGGCGAGTTCCAGGCCCGCGCCCAGGCCCTCATCGTCACCAGCGGCGGGATTGGCGGCAACCACGACCTGATCCGCCGGGCGTGGCCGGCGCGGCTCGGCAGCCCGCCGAAGCGGATGGTGGCCGGAGTGCCGGCCCACGTGGACGGCCGGATGCTGGGCATCGCCGAGGAGGCCGGCGCCAACATCATCAACCCGGACCGGATGTGGCACTACGTCGAAGGGCTACGAAACTGGGATCCGATCTGGGAGAACCATGGAATTCGCATTCTGCCCGGCCCCTCCTCGCTCTGGCTGGACGCCGCCGGCAACCGGCTGCCGGCTCCGTACTTCCCCGGCTTCGACACCCTCGGCACCCTGCGCCACCTGCGCCACAGCGGCTACGACTACTCATGGTTCCTGCTCACCCAGAAGATCATCGAAAAGGAGTTCGCGCTCTCCGGCTCGGAGCAGAACCCCGACCTCACCGGCAAGGACCTCAAGCTGCTGCTGTCCCGGGTGCGGGCCGGTGCTCCCGGGCCGATCGAGGCGTTCAAGCGGCACGGCGAGGACTTCGTCGTCGCGGACATCCTCGACGACCTCGTCGCCGGGATGAACCGCATCGCCGACCCGGACGTGCCGGCGATCGAGGTCGACCGGATCCGTACGCTCGTCACCGAACGAGACCATCAGCTCATCAACACCTTCTGCAAGGATGCCCAGGTCAAGGCGATTCGCTCCGCCCGCGCCTACCGCGGTGACCGACTCCTACGGGTCGCCGCGCCGCATCGCCTCCTGGATCCGAGGGCCGGGCCGTTGATCGCCGTACGGCTCAACGTCCTCTCCCGCAAGACCCTCGGTGGGCTGGAGACCGACCTGGACGGTCGCTGCCGAACCCGCGACGGTGACGCCTTCTCCGGCCTCTACGCCGCCGGCGAGGTCGCCGGGTTCGGTGGTGGCGGCATGATGGGCTACAACGCCCTGGAGGGCTCCTTCCTCGGCGGCTGTCTCTTCTCCGGCCGGGTCGCCGGCCGCGCCGCCGCCCGCCAGATCAGCTGACCGGCGATGCCGGGCGGGGCCACCGTTCGGAGGTAGCCATCCACCTTCCGTAGGCGACGTCGACCCGTACCGCGATCGGGCGCGGTCGGGACGCCCGGGTCAGCTGCGGATGCCCGGTCAACTGCGGGCGGCCTGGGCCGCCGGCTGGGCGAAGACTCCGAAGGCCTGCCGTAGTGCGGCGACCGGCTCGCCCTGCGGGATGAACTCGTGGGTCACGTACCCGGGGTAGTCCTGCTCCCGCAGCACCGCGGCGATCGCTCGCCAGTTCACCTCCTGGCGGTCGTCGAGTTCGGCTCTGCCCGGCACACCGGCCACGTGAACGTGGCCGATAAGCGGAAACGTATTCCTTATTGTCCGAATAAGGTCACCTTCCATGATCTGCATGTGGTACATGTCGTAGAGCATCCGCAGGGCTGGCGAGCCGACCCGTTCGATGACCGCCGCCGCCCAGTCCGTGGAGTCGCACTCGTGCCCGACGTGGTCCACCTTCGTGTTGAGCGGTTCCAGCAGCAGCCCCACATCGGCGGCCTCGGCTTCGGCCGCGAGGGGTGCCAGGCCCTCGGCACAGATGCTGATCCCGTCATGCGGAGGGCCGGACCAGTTACCCGAGGCGACCGCAAGGTTCCGCACCCCTCCCGCGATCGCGATCTCCAGGTTGCGGCATACCTCATCGGCCAGTGCCCGGTGATTGGCCCGATCGCTGAAGCCGACCTCAACGCACTCGTGACCGTCGATTACCGTCAGTTCCAGGCCCAGGTCGTAGGCCTCCTGCCAACGGTCGCGGGGCAGGAATTCGACGCCCTGGTAACCGATGGTCGCGGCCTGCCGCAGCAGGTCGGGCACCTGCTGCGGCGCCTCCGCGAACGACCACCAGGCGAAACTTTGCTTGATGCTCACGATGCCCCGCTTCATTCGTCGCGCGCGGTCCGGCGGTGGCTCGGGCAGCGGTCGGGTGGTGTCAACACCACCCCTTGGCCGTCAAAGTACGCGCCGCGGCTCCGGTCCGAGGCCGGATGTCCGAAATCGGCGAGGAACACCTGCGGTCAATCAGCGTGTGCCCCGCCCCGCGAACGCGACGACCAGGCACGCCAGCAGGGTGCGGCCCAGCGACACGTCGGTTGCCACCGCCACGACGGCCACGTAGATCGGGCAGTCAACGAGGAGGGCGGGTAGCCGGCAGCAACGCCAGCGACGGCAGTAGCAGAATCGGCACGACCAACAGGGCGTGCAGCGTCCCGACCCGATCCCCGATCAGGCCCAACAGGGGCGCTCCGGCAAGGAACGCGGTGTAGCCGATCACGGCCACCACGCTGACCCGGGCCGGGGCGTGCTCCTCCTCGTCGGCCGCTGCGCTCATCCCCACCGGGAAGCTGAGGGCGATACCGAGGCCCCACAACGCCACGCCGGCGACCGCAACCGGCCCGGAACCGGCCAGCACCGCCACGCTCACGCCGACCACGGCGAGCAGGATCGTGGTGCCGAGCACGGACACCCGGCCCCAGCGGTCCAAGGCGAGGGTGCCGACGGTCCGGCCGATGGTCATGCCGATCACGAACACGCCGTAGACGGCGGCTCCGGCCGCCTCGGTGACGCCGTAGCCGTCCACGAACGCGACCGCGACCCAGTCGGTGGCAGCCCCTTCGCTGAACGCCGCGACCAGTACAAACAGACCGATCAGCAGGGTCCGTGGTTCCCGCCAGGCGGCCATCAACGCCCGGCGGCGGGCTGCCGGGGAGACTCCGTCGGCGGCCGGCGTTGTCTCGGAGACCGGCAGGAAGGCCCGGGCGCCGAACACCGCGCCGACCAGCACCGCCCCGGCAGTCAGCGGTAGGTGGACGGCCACCGCCAGCCCCACCTGAGCGGTCACCGCACCGAGGCCGGCCCCGGCCACTGAACCCAGGCTCCACGCGGCGTGGAACCGAGGCATGATCGTACGGCCGAGCCGTCGCTCCACGACAGCGCCCTCGATGTTCATCGCGACATCCCAGGTGCCGGTGCCGTAGCCGAAGGCGAAGAGGCCCACCGCGACCCCGGGCAGCCAGGCGGCCGTGCTGGCGAAGACACCGGCGGTCCCCAAGCCCACGGAGACCAGAAGGGCCCCCAGCGCCACCGTCCGGGCGGTACCCAACCGCTGGGCGACCAGACCGGAGGTGGGCATCGCCACCACCGCTCCCGTCGACATGGCGAGCAGCAGCAGCCCGAGCCGACCCGCGCTGAGGTCGAGTGCCTCCCGGACCGCCGGTACCCGGGCAAACCAGGACCCGATGGCGAGGCCGTTGAGGGCGAACGCCACCGCGACACCGGTGCGGGCGGCCAGCACCGACCGAGGGCGGGCAGCGGGGGCGACCGGAGTAGTAACGCTGTTCACGACAGGGGTCCTCTCGCGCAAGGTGATCAGGGCGGACCGCACGAGCACACCCCTGAGAACGTTCTCAGTGCAAACCGAAAAGTCTTCGCAGGCCATCGCCGTCGAGCCGAGCAATAATGTCCTGACCACACACGTCGCCCGGCGGCGGGAACGGGGAGGGGATCACGATGCCGGCACCGCAGCGCGCGCCGACTCTGGCGGATGTGGCGCGGGCGGCCGACGTCTCCCGGGCCACCGCCTCTCGGGTGCTGGCCAACAACGGGTACGCCGCGGCCCACACCCGCGACCGGGTCACTGCCGCCGCCGAACAACTCGGCTACGTACCGGACCTGGCCGCCCGCGCCCTGGTCCGCGGCACCGGTGTCCGGCTGGTCATGGTGGTCCACGGCACTTCGCCCCGGGTGCTCGAGGACCCGTACGTCGACCAGGTTGTCGGCGCCGCCGCCCGGGTGTGCGCCCCGCACGGCGTCGGCGTGGCCCTGCACTGGCTGCCGACCCGGGATCTGACCCAGCTACGCCGGCTCGCCGAGCAGCGCGGGGTGAGCGGGCTGGTCCTGGTCAACACCACCCCCGCGGTCCTGGCCGCCGTGCCGCCGACGCTGCGGGGCCGGGTCGCCTCGCTCGGCGTCGGCTCCCCCGTGGTGGCCTCCTTCGACATCGACAACGGCGGTGGCACCACAGCACTGGTAGAGCACCTGTACGCGACGGGCCGCCGCCACATCGCCATGATCAGTGGTTCTCGCTGGCTGCCCTGTGCCGGCCGCTCGGTGCGCGCCTACCGGTCAGTGCTGCGCGCGGCGGGGCTACCGCCCCGGTTGGTCCGGGGTGACTTCACCGCGGACCGAGGTCGTGCCGCGGCCCGGGAGGTTCTGGCCCGCTGGCCGGACACCGACGCGATCGTCGGCGCCAGCGACGTGACCTCGTTCGGCGTGCTCAACGGGCTCCTTCGGGATGGCGTCCAGGTCCCCGGGGACATCGCGGTGACCGGCTTCGACGACACCCCACTGGCCGCGATGACCAACCCCTCGCTCACCACGTCCACCCACCCGGTGGCCGGAATCGCGACAGCCGCCGTGACCGCCGTACTCAACGGCGACGCGGTCCTGCCGCCAACGCTCTTTCCGTCCCGCCCGGTGCACCGGATGAGCGGCTGACGCAACGCGCTTCTCCGCAAAACGGGCGCGGTGACAGCCTCCCGCCTGGGCGCTACAGTCCCGGTTTCCACTTCTTACCCAGAAGGACGTTGCGATGACGGGCACTCCAGCCGATCCGGATGTCCTACATCCGATGCCCGAACAGCCACGTGTGGTGCTGCTGAAGCCACTGATCACCTCGCCGCTGATCGAGGTTGGGGAGTTCACCTACTACGATGACCCGGACGATCCGACCGGCGCCAATCACCGCATGGACGGGCCCTCGACCTTCCCGTTTCCGATGATTATGCCCGGCGTCCACATCGGCAGCGGGGCGATCGTTGCTTCTGGATCTGTTGTGGTTGACGATGTCCCCGAATACAGCATCGTCGGCGGCAACCCGGCCCGGGTGATCCGCCGCCGCCTCCACGAAGAAGAGTTTGCCCGCCTGATGGCGCTTGCCTGGTGGGACTGGCCGTTGGCGCACACCACCGCGCATATTCGCACGATCATGTCCGGCAGCATTGACGAGCTGGAGAGCGTGGCACCGCCACATAGCTGATGAGTCTTGTCCGCCGGCGACAGCAGCGCGAGGCCGCTGCGGGGGTGCGGCTCATCCGCCGTGCGCGATGGGATCGGGTACGTCCGGTTTCTCGCTGTCGAGCTGCCCCGGCTATCCACCATCGGGTGTCCGCCTCAGAGTTTCCTTCGCCGGCTCGGATCCCTGCCCCGGCGACGACGGGCACGGTGATCACTCGGGCGTCCGCGAGGAGGACGGGTGGCTGGCACCAACACGACCGACAACAGCAGCAAGATCGGCACCACCAGCAGGGCGTGCAGTGTCCCGACCCGGTCCCCGATCAGGCCGAGCAAGGGCGGGTCGGCGAGGAACGCGGTGTAGCCGATCGCGGCGACGACGCTGACCCGGGCCGGGGCACGCTCCTCCTCGTCGGCCGCCGCACTCATCCCCACCGGAAAGCTGAGCGAGCCGCCGAGGCCCCACAACGCCACGCCGACGGCCGCCACCGGCTCGGATTCAGCCAGTACCGCCACGCTCACGCCGGCCACCGCGAGCAGGATCGCACCGCTGAGCACCGGCACCCGCCCCCACCGGTCCAGGGCGAGGGTGCCGGTGATCCGGCCAATGGTCATGCCGACCACGAAGATCCCGTACACGACGGCCCCGGCCGCCTCGCTGACGCCATACCCATCAACGAACGCAATCGCGACCCAGTCGGTGGCGCTCCCCTCACTGAACGCCGCGACCAACACAAACAGACCGATCAGCAGGGTCCGTGGCTCCCGCCAGGCCGCCAACAGCGAACGACGGCGGGCCGCCGGCGACACCGCGCCGCCGGCCGATGTCGTCTCGGCAGCCGGCAGAAACTCTCGAACACCGAAGACCATCCCGACCAGTACCGCCCCGCCGACCAGCGGCAAGTGAAGAGCCAACACCAGCCCCAGCTCAGCGGCCACCGCACCAAGAGCCGCCCCCGCCACCGAACCCAGGCTCCACGCCGCGTGAAACCGTGGCATCACCGTACGACCGAGCCGCCGCTCCACCGCAGCACCCTCGATGTTCATCGCGACATCACAGGTACCGGTGCCGTAGCCAAAGACAAACAGCCCCACCGCCACCCCGGGCGGCCAGCCGGCCACGCTCGCACACACACCGGTTACCAGCAGTCCGACCGAGAGCGTCAGCGCCGCCACCACCACCGTCCGGGCGGTGCCCAGCCGTTGAACGACCAGACCAGAGATGGGCATCGCCACCACCGCACCGACCGACATCGCGAGTAACAGCAACCCGAGCCGGCCCGCGGAGAGGTCCAGCGTCTCCCGGACCGCCGGCACCCGGGAGAACCAGGACCCGATAACGAAGCCGTTGAGGGCGAACACCACCACGACCCCAGTCCGGGCAGCCAGCACCGACCGTGCGGCGGCCGGGGCGACGACGCTACTCACGGCTGGATCCTCTCGCACTGTCAGCCGAGCGCCGATCGGCACGCCGTGCCGCTGCCGGCCCACTGGCCCGGTCCTTGTTAACGTGAGTAGGCGGCGACACCGCACCTGCCGGCACCCCCTCGTACCTGGCACCGACCGCACCACCGCTCGGCCCGGCGGACCGGTTGACGGACGAGGGAGGCGACATGGCCGACGGCCCGCCGGCGCAGGCGCCTGCGGAGGCGCCTGCGGAGGCCACACCCCCCGATCCGCGTCAGCATCGCCAGGGCGCGCCGGATCCCGGGCGACCGGGCCGCTGGGCCCGGCTGGTGCGAGCGTGCCGACGAAGCGTCGCCCGGCTGGCGGCCGGAGCGCGCCGAGTTATCGCCCGGCTGGCACCAGCGGCCCGTCCGTTCGCCACCCGGCTGATCTCAGCGGCCCGGCGACTCGCCGCCCGGCTGGCACCGGCCACCCAGCGGCTGTGGCGGTGGCTGCTCACGGTGGCCCGTACGGTCGACACGGCCGCGAAGCAGGGGCCGGCACCGTCCCCACCACAGGATCCGATCGAACGGCGTGAGCCCGCCGGTCCGATCACCGTCTTCGCCCGGGGTTACGTCTTCACCTTCACTATCCGCGCCGACCTCACCTGGCGTTCGCAGGGACTGCGACCGGATCAGCTCGCCTGGTACGCCCACTACTTTCTGCCACCGGCCACCCAGCGGCTCACCAGCATCGCCGGCGACCTCGCCCGTACCGTCGCACCGCACCGGGCCGGTGAGCTGGAAGCGCAGCTTCAGCGGAAGCTCGCCCAGCAGGAACCGTGGTCGTTCGAGCGCGGTGGTCAGACGGTGACCTGCCGTCCCACAGCATGGGTGCAGCTCGATGAGCGAGTCCGTCAAGCCCTCCAGCCCTACTGGGAGCGCGTGATCGCGCTGGACTGCCGGCACGAGGAGCTCCTCCGCCGCGCCCGCTACGCCGAGCAGCTCAACCGACGCTGGTCGGCGATCCTCGCCGACCTGCCCGACGCCGACCTCTCGGAAGCGGTCCGCGAGGAGCTGGCCCGCGCCCGGGAGCGGATCCTCTCCGAGCAGCGGGCCGCCGCGCGGTGGAGCGGTGAACTGCTACGCCAACGCCACACCGGCCCGGAGTCCGAACCGGAGCCGGAGCCCGAGGTCTCCGGCTAGCGCCCGGACTCGAGCTGCGAGCCACTCAGCTGGGGACGTCGCGGCGGCGGAAGCCGGCCAGCCCGGCGGTGAGCAGTGCACCGGCCACGGCGGTGAGCAGCACCAACGGCGGCACGGTCGCCTCGACCGCCGGCACTGCGGGGACATGGGTGTACGGCGAGAGGTTGAGCACCGCCTGCGGGAGGTCGAGCACCGCGCCGAGCTGTCCCAACAGCAGGAACCCGATCAGCACCGCCCAGGACAGCGACACCGACCACCGGGGAACCAACCCGAGCAGCGCGGTCACCAAGCCCGCCACCACCAGCAACGCCGGTAGTTGCAGCAGCCCGGCGCCGCCCAGGCGAAGCGCCCACCTGCCCGGATCACCGGCCGCGAGTCCGTAGCCGAGGCCGGTCGCGAGCCCGGCCAGCGACACGAGGACCGCCGCGCCCAGGACGGCGCCCACCACCTGGGTGGTCAGCCAGCGAACCCGACCCACCGCGGTCGCGAGTACCGCCTCCAGGACGCCACCCGACTCGTCGGCGCGGGTACGCAGCAACGCCTGCACCACGTACGCGCCGATGGCCAACGCGAACACCCCCAGCATCGCGGCGAGGAACGCGTCAACCAGGTCGTCGACCCCGCCCCCCATCGCGGCGATCAGCTCGGCGGCGGCCGGGTTCTCGGCGATCACGTCGTTGACCTCGTCCGCGGCGAAGCCCATCGATATCCCGAGGATCGCCACCGCCACCGACCAGCCGACCAGGGAGCCGCGGTGCAGCCGCCAGAGCAGTCCACTCGGGCTGAGCAGGCCGGCGGCGGCACGAGCCGGCCCCCGCCGGTCGCTGAGCAGCCCGGCGCCGAGGTCCCGTCGGCGGGCGAGACCGAACGCGGCCAGGGTGGCGCCGACCAGCAACACGACCGGCAGGCCCAGAACCCACCACCGCTCGGCACCGAACGCGCGTACCTGGTTGCCCCAGCCGAGCGGGGAGAGCCAGGACGGCCAGGCGCTCACCAGTTGCAGGCCGTCCCGCTCACCGAGGACATCCCCGGCGGCACGGAGCAGGAACGCCACCCCGACGGTGGCCGCGGCCAGCGCGTTCGCACCCCGGGAGGTGACCGTGAGCTGGGCGGCGACGGCGGTGACAGCGGTGAAGGCGACGCCGACTCCGCCGACCGCCCCGCCAGCGGCGAGGGATCCGGCCAGTGGCAGGCCGGCGGCGGCGAAGGCCAGCCCGAGGAGTAGGCCGGCGGCGGCGTTCGCCCCGACGACAACAAGCAACGGGGCGGTGAGCAACGCGTGCCGACCGACGACGGCCGCACCGAGCAGCTCCGCCCGGCCGGTCTCCTCGTTCTGTCGGGTGTGCCGGACGACGGCGAACGTGCTGACCAGGGCGGCGAGCAGGGTTAGCGTCAGGTATGCCTCGGCGACGACGATCGAGCCCAGCTCGGCGTTGAAGATCGGCCCGTTGAAGGCGCGCGCCACCACGCTGGTGAGCGCGGTATCGGCATAGCTGAGACGAGCGGCCTCGTCGGGGTAGAACTCGATGACGCTACCGGCGAGGGCGAACCCGAGCAACGGCGTACCGAGCAGCCAGGCCCCGAGCTTGATCCGGTCGCGGCGCAGGACGAGCCGGGCCAGTCGGCCGGTGCCGGTGAACGCGCTCACCGGGCCCGCTCCGCGCCGCTGTCGGCCACGGCGGCCCGACCGTCGTCGGCCCCGTCGTAGTGCCGCAGGAACAGCTCCTCCAGGGTGGGCGGTGCGCTCACCAGGGCCCGGACCTCGAAGCGGATCAGGTGGGCGAGCAACGCGTCGAGGTGCTCCGGCTCGACCTCCAACCGGACCCGGCCGTCAACGGCCCGGACCTCGTGTACGCCGGGTAGCTCCGCGACGCCGGTCAACGGGCGCGCCGTGTCGACGGTGACCGTGGTGCGGGCGAGGTGCCGCAGTTCACTCAGGGAGCCGGACTCAACGGTACGGCCGGCGCGGATGATGCTGACCCGGTCGCAGAGCGCCTCCACCTCGGCGAGCACGTGACTGGAGAGCAGCACCGTGGCGCCGTTGCCGGTGAGCCGCCGCACCTCATCCTGGAACACCGCCTCCATCAACGGGTCGAGCCCGGAGGTCGGCTCGTCGAGCACGTACAGCTCGACGTCGGAGGCGAAGGCGGCGACGATCGCCACCTTCTGCCGGTTGCCCTTGGAGTAGGCCCGGCACTTCTTGGTCGGGTCGAGGTCGAATCGCTCCAGCAGCTCGTCGCGACGGCGCTGGTCCAAGCCACCGCGCAGGGCCCCGAACAGGTCGATCGCCTCCCCACCGGAGAGGTTGGGCCACAGGTTCACGTCACCGGGCACGTAGGCGAGTCGGCGGTGCAGCGCCACCGCGTCGTGCCACGGGTCACCGTCGAGCAGCCGCACCTTGCCGGCGTCACCACGCAGCAGCCCGAGCAGGACGCGGATGGTGGTGGACTTTCCGGAACCGTTGGGCCCGAGGAAGCCGTGCACCTCCCCCGCCTCCACCCGCAGGTTGAGCCCGTCGAGTGCGCGGACCGCACCGAAGCTCTTCACCAGTCCGTCAACCGCGATAGCGGGCATGGGGTCTCCTGTCGCCGTCAGTTCGCGCCGGTTGCGCGCGTCCGGTACCTCACCCGGGTGAACCGATCGACACCACCCTAGGAGTCCTGCGCCACGCTATACCGGTCTCGGATCCGGCTCGAAACCCGGCCCGGACGGCGGCGGGCACCGGGCCGGGTTTGAGCGTCCCGATCACGGGTACCCGCCGCACCCGTGATCGGGACGGGGCCCGGGCCATGCCCGGTGGCCAGGTGAGACGGTGCGACGGGACGGTGGCCATGGATTCGACGTTCGGCCATCGACCCGCCCGGACCGCCGGACAGCGGCCGGAGGGGCACTGAGCGTGTGCGGCATCAGCGGGGAAGTGCGTTTTGACGGATCAAGGCCGGACACCGAGGCGGTGATCCGGATGAGCCAGGCGATGGAGTCCCGCGGCCCGGACGACACCGGCCACTGGACGGAGGGCTGGGTAGCCCTGGGACACCGCCGGCTCACCATCATCGACCTCTCCGACACCGGCGCTCAGCCGATGGTGCGCGAGGACCTCGGATCAGCGCTGGTCTTCAACGGGTGCATCTACAACTACCCGCAGTTGCGTGAGGAGCTCCGCGCCGCCGGGCACACCTTCCGCTCCACCAGTGACACCGAGGTCATCCTGGTGGCGTACGCCGAGTGGGGGGAGGCCTTCGTCGACCACCTGGTCGGCATGTTCGCGATCGCGCTGGTCGACCAGACCCGCCAGCGGCTGGTGCTGGCCCGTGACCGGCTCGGCATCAAGCCCCTCTACCTGGCGGAGTCCCCCGGCCGCCTGCGCTTCGCCTCAACCCTGCCCGCACTACTGCACGCCGGCGAGGTGGACACCGAGATCGACCCGGTTGCCCTGCACCACTACCTCTCCTGGCACTCGATTGTGCCGGCGCCGCGGACCGTGCTGCGCGGCGTCCGGAAGCTGCCCCCGGCGACGCTGCGGGTGGTCGAGGCGGACGGGCGCAGCCGCGAACACGTCTACTGGCAGCCGGAGTACGCCCGCGACCCCGCCCACGCCGGCCGGGATGCCCGGGACTGGCAGGCGGCGGTCGGTGACGCCCTGCGCACGGCGGTTCGCCGGCGGCTGGTGGCGGACGTCCCGGTCGGAGTGCTGCTCTCCGGTGGCCTGGACTCCAGTCTCATCGTGGCCCTGCTCGCCGAGGCGGGCCAACACCACCTGCAAACGTTCAGCATCGGGTTCGACAGCCGGGGCGACGAGGCCGGCGACGAGTTCCACTACTCCGACCAGGTGGCCCGGGCCTTCGGCACCGACCACCGGCGGATCCGGCTCGCCGACAACGACCTCCTGCCGGCGGTCCAGGCCACGATTGCCGCGATGACCGAGCCGATGGGCAGCCACGACGTGGTGGCCTTCCACCTGCTCAGCGAGCAGGTGGCCACGCACGTCAAGGTGGCCCAGTCGGGGCAGGGCGCCGACGAGGTGTTCGCCGGGTACGGCTACCACCAGCCGCTCGCGGCGGTACCCCGGGACGGGGCGGCGGAGGTGTTTGCCTCGGCCTTCTTCGACCGCGACCACGCCGAGCTGTCCCGGGTTGTCAGTCCGGCGTACGCCCACGACCGGGATGCCAGCCGGGAGCTGCTCGTCGCCGAGTTGGCCGCGCCCGGCGCGGAGACCGCGCTGGACGCGGTGCTACGCCTGGACACGCACCGGATGCTCCCCGACGACCCGGTCAAGCGGGTGGACAGCATGTCCATGGCGTGGGGGCTGGAGGTCCGCACCCCCTTCCTGGACCAGGACCTGGTGGCGCTGGCTGCGGCCTGTCCGCCCGAGCACAAGGTGGCGCAGGGCGGCAAGGGCGTGCTCAGGGAGATCGCTCGGGAGGTGCTGCCGGCCGAGGTGATCGACCGGCCGAAGGGATACTTTCCGGTGCCGGCGCTGCGCAACGTCTCCGGGCGGGTACGGGAGCTGGTGCTCGACGCGCTGCGGGCACCCGCCGCCCAGGAACGAAGGCTGTTCCAGCCCGAGTACGTTGACGCACTGCTCGCCGACCCGGCGGCGACGCAGGCCGCGGCCGGCAGCAACAAACTGTGGCAGCTCGGGCTGCTGGAGCTGTGGTTGCAGACGCACCAGCGGTAAACGGACGGCCACACCCGCGGTAGAACGGGCAGCCACGGCCCAGCGGTAGGCCGGGACCGGCGGTTCGGCCGGCTCAGGCGATGGGCGGTTCGGCCCAGCTCAGGCCGGGACGGGGCGGGTCTGTGCGGCCAGGTGGGCCAGCACGGCGCGGACATCGCATCCGGTCCGCTCCAGAATCCGACGCTGCCGTGCCGCGCCGGTGCCCTCGTCCCGGAGCCGGATTAGCTGGTCGAGCACGTACCCCCGGTCGCCCTGGCGTTCCAGGGCGGGCGTGACGAGGGCGAACAACTCGTCCACCAGGTCCCAGGCCGGCCGCGCGTGCCCGGTGCGAAGGTCGACAAGGTCACCGTCGAGCCCGTCGTGAGCGGCCCGCCAGTGGGCGGCGGAGACCAGGCAGCCACGGATCCTGGTCGCGCGGACACCGTCCCGGACATCCGCCGCGAGGGTGGCGACGAGGGCTCGGACCAGCGCAGCCACCAGCACCGTGTCGTCAACCGTGGGACAGACGTCGCCAACCCGAATCTCGACCGTGGGATACGCGACGGAGGGTCGGACATACCAGTAGACCATCCCGGCATCGAGCATGATCCCCGCCTTGATCAGATCCGCCACCGTGGCGTCGTAGTCGGCGGCCGAGTCGAAGTACGGGGTGGGGCCGATGCTCGGCCAACGCTCCAGCTGCATCGCCCGCCAGCTCGCGTGCCCGGTGTCCTGGCCGTCGTGCAGCGGCGAGTTGGCGGTGAGGGCCTGCACGACCGGCAACCACGGGCGCAGGTGATTGCAGACCTGGACCGCCAGTTCCCGGTCGGGCAGGCCGACGTGCACGTGGCAGCCGCAGACCGCCGGGTCGTGCGCGACCGGTCCGAACCGCCGGGACATCGCGTGATATCGGGGTTCGTCCGGTACGGTCCGGTGCGCCTCGTTCACCGGAGTAGCTCCCACCGCGACGAGGCGGGCGCCGGCGGTCTCGGCCGCGTCGATGGCGGCGGTACGCAGCGCCACCAGGTGCCGCCGCAGCTCCGTCAGATCGGATACGACCGGCGTGACCATCTCGACCATGCTGTGTCGAAACTCCCGCCGGCTCTGCTCGTAGGCGGTACCGGACAACCCGTCGAGCACCCGGGCGGCGACCGGCATGCTCTCTCCCGTGTCGGAGTTCAGCAGCAGAAACTCCTCCTCCACCCCGAGGGTGAGGGTGTCCAGGTCGGGACGGTCGGTGGCCGGACGGTACGTCATGGCGATCGGCGTCCGTTCGTCGGGCGGCGCGCGAGACGCCGCGTTGCCGGGGTGCCGCGGTGCCGATTTCCCGGCCGACGGGGCGGGAAACGCCCCGGCTGGTGACAGCCGGCAGAGCTCAGGACTCGGCGCAGGCGGCGCAGGTGCCGAAGATCTCCAGGGTGTGCCCGACATCGGTGAAGCCGTGCTCGGCCGCCACCTGGTCGGCCCAGCGTTCGACCGCCGGGCCGGCCACCTCCACGGTCCGTCCGCAGGACCGGCAGACCAGGTGGTGGTGGTGACGACTCTGGCTGCACTGGCGGAAGAGCTGTTCGCCGCCGGGCAGCCGGGTGGAGTCGATCTCACCAGCGTCCACCAGGAGCTGCAGGGTCCGGTAGACGGTGGTCAGGCCCACCCGGGCGTCGCGGTCGCAGAGCATCCGGTGCAGTTGCTGCGCCGTGTGAAACCCGTCGACCTCCCCGAGTAGCGCGAGCACCTCGGCCCGCTGCCGGGTGTTCCGGGTTGCGTTCGGGATCGTCTGCGGCACCGTACTCCCCACCATTTCACGTGTGCTGACCGCCGGGGCAGCTCCGGCATACCCACATTATGCGCCGCCGGGTCAGACCCGGCCCGAGGCGTACACCGCGGCGCCGGCCGAGCCTGTCGATCCCGCCGCCGGGGTCGACTGACCACCGGGGCAGGTGGCCACGCCCAGTGCCCGACCAGAACCCAAACCTCGCGGTTGCGAGGAAATTTGACTCCGGAACCTTGCAACCACCCGGGAGGAGCGGGGTAACGGCTCTCGGATGCAGACGCTAGAGTGACCCGGTGACGAGGTTCCGGATCGGGGAAGCGGCCGAGCTGCTCGGGGTGAGCGCCGACACCGTCCGCCGCTGGATCGACGCCGGGCGCATTCGGGCCGAGCGCGACGAGCACGGACACCGCGCCGTGGACGGGGTGGATCTGGCGGCGTTCGCCCGCGCGCAGGCGGCCGAGCGCGACGAGCGGTCCGACGCCTCGTCGGCCCGCAACCGACTACGCGGCATCGTCGTCGGTGTCGTCCGGGACACCGTGATGGCCCAGGTCGACATCCAGGCCGGCCCGTTCCGCATCGTCTCCCTGATGAGCCGGGAGGCCGTCGACGAATTGGACCTGCGGGTCGGCTCGCTGGCCGTCGCCGTGATCAAGTCGACGAACGTACTGGTCGAACGGGCTACGCCGCCGGCCGGCGCCCGGGGAAGGCCCGCGCCGTGAGGCTGCGCACCTCGATCGTGGCGGGTGCCGTCGCGCTGGTCCTGACCGGCTGTGGCACCCCAGGAGACGGAACCGCCGACGGTGGGGTGACCGGCACGGTAACCGTTTTCGCCGCCGCCTCCCTCACCGCGACGTTCGACCGGATCGGGCGCGACTTCGAGGCAGCCCACCCGGGCAGCACCGTCATGTTCAACTTCGCCGGCAGTTCCGCCCTCGCCACCCAGATCACCGAAGGGGCCCCGGCGGATGTCTTCGCCTCCGCCGCCCCGCGGCACCTGGCCGCCGTCGCCACCGCCGACGGCACGCCGGCCGTCTTCGTCCGCAACCAGCTCGTCATCGCGGTCGCCGCCGGCAACCCCGAGGGCGTACGGAGCCTGAGCGACCTGACCCGGCCCGGGCTGAAGGTGGCGCTCTGCGCCGAGCAGGTGCCGTGCGGGTCGGCGGCCAGCCGGGCGCTTGACGCCGCCGGAGTCGCGCTGACCCCGGTCACCCTGGAGGCGGACGTTCGTGGGGCCCTGGCAAAGGTGCGGCTGGGTGAGGTGGACGCCGCTCTCGTCTACCGCACCGACACGCGGTCCACCGCGCCGGACGTGACGGCGGTGGAGTTCCCCGAGTCCGCCCAGGCCGTCAACGACTACCCGATCGCCGTGTTGGCCGACGCGCCGAACCCGACCGCGGCCCACGCCTTCGTGGCCCACGTCCGATCCGCCCAGTCGCGGGCGGTGCTCGCCGAGGCCGGGTTCCAGGCGCCGTGACGCTCATCGCGCATCCGGTCCGCCGGTCGGCGGGCTCCCGCCGACCGCGCGGCGCCCGTCGGCGGGGCGGTGGCGTTCCGGTCGCGTTGCTGCTGCCGGCGCTGCTCGGTCTGGCCTTCCTGACCCTGCCGCTGATCGGTCTGCTGGCCCGCACCCCGTGGAGTACCCTGCCGCAGCGGCTCGCCGAGCCCGGGGTGCTCGCCGCGCTGCGGCTGTCGCTGCTCACCGCCACCCTGGCGACCCTGCTCTGCCTGCTGCTCGGAGTACCGCTGGCGTGGCTGCTCGCCCGGGTGGAGTTCCCCGGCCGACGTCTCGTGCGCGCCCTGGTCACCGTGCCCCTGGTACTCCCGCCGGTGGTGGGCGGGGTGGCCCTGCTGCTGGTCTTCGGTCGGCGCGGGCTGATCGGCGGCTGGCTCGACCAGACCTTCGGGATCACCCTGCCGTTCACCACCACCGGCGTGGTGTTCGCCGAGGCGTTCGTGGCGATGCCGTTCCTGGTCATCGCCGTGGAGGGGGCGCTACGAGGTGCCGACCGCCGATACGAGGAGGCCGCCGCCACCCTCGGCGCCGGCCGGTGGACCACGTTCACACACGTCACCGTGCCGCTGGTCGGCCCGGGCCTGGCCGCCGGGGCGGTGCTGTGCTGGGCCCGCGCGCTGGGCGAGTTCGGTGCCACGATCACCTTCGCCGGCAACTTCCCGGGCCGGACCCAGACCATGCCGCTCGCGGTCTACCTGGCGCTCGAGACCGATGTCGAGGCCGCGATCGTGCTCAGCCTGATCCTGCTCGTCGTCTCGGTCGTGATCCTGGCGGGGCTACGCGACCGGTGGATCAGCGCACCGTGACCGGGCACCTCCTGGACGCGCGCCTCACGGTGGAGCGGGGCGGCTTCCGGCTGGACGTACCGCTGCGAGTCGCCGCCGGTGAGGTGGTGGCGTTGCTGGGTCCAAACGGCGCCGGCAAGACGACCGCCCTACGGGCGCTTGCCGGCCTGCAGCCCCTGACCGCCGGTCACATCACGGTGGCGGGCAGCGACCAGGACCGGCCGGACCGACGCACATTCGTCCCCGCCGAGCACCGCTCGGTCGGCGTGGTCTTCCAGGACTACCTGCTCTTCCCACACCTGAACGCGCTCGACAACGTGGCCTTCGGCCCGCGCCGGCACGGCGCCAACCGGCGGACGGCCCGGCGGAGCGCCGTCGACTGGCTGGCCCGGGTGGGGCTGGGCGAACACGCCCGCCAGCGACCCGGGCAGCTCTCCGGCGGGCAGGCGCAGCGGGTGGCGCTGGCCCGGGCGCTCGCGGTACGGCCAGCCGTGCTGCTGCTCGACGAGCCGCTGGCCGCCCTGGACGCCCGTACCCGCCTGGACACCCGTGCCGAGCTGCACCGGCACCTGGCCGCCCACCCCGGTGCCACCGTGCTGGTCACGCACGACCCCCTCGACGCGCTGGTGCTGGCCGACCGGCTGGTGATCGTGGAGGAGGGCCGGGTCGTCCAGGAGGGGGATGCCGCCACCGTCACCGCCCGGCCCCGTACCGACTACGTCGCCCGGCTGGTCGGGCTGAACCTGCACCGGGGCCGGGCCGAGAACAACCACATCCGGGTCGCCGACGGGCTCCTACTCACCGTCCCGGAGCGCCTCGACGGGGACGCCTTCGTCGCGTTCCGCCCCTCGGCGGTGGCGCTGCACGATGACCAGCCCGCCGGTAGCCCGCCCAACACCTGGCCGGCCACGGTCGCCGGGGTGCAGCGCCACGGTGACAACCTGCGGGTGCAGTTGGACGGTCCGGTCCGGGTGGCTGCCGACGTACCGCCCGCGACCGCGGCGACCCTGCGCCTGGTGCCAGGCCAACGGGTGTGGGCCGCGGTCGGGGTGACGGAGACGCGCGCCTACCCGGCGGGCTAGCGGACGCGCCTACCCACCGGGTAGGCGCGCTGTGGGTCGGGTAGGCGCACTGTGGGCCGGGCCGTCAGGTCCCGGGGCGGTACGGGGCGAGCGGGTTGGCCAGTGTCCCCACGAGCTGCAACGCCCCCGCCGGATCGGCGAGGTCAACCATCTGCTGGTTGTCCCGTAGCTGGAGCCGGTTGAGGCAGGAGAGCGCGAACTCGGGCGCGAAGAGGTCGTACCGGCGGGCCCGCTCGGCCAGGTGCGGCACCCGGTCCAGGTATCCGGCGGCGGATTCGGCGACCGTCCGCCAGAAGGTCTCCTCCGGGCAGACCCCCGCCTCGACCAGCACGGCATTGAGGTGCCGCAGGAAGCAGTCGAGAACATCGGTGAAGATCGACAACAGTCGCATCTCTTCCGGCACGTCCGCACGAATGCGCTCCACCGCCGGGGGCAACGGCGCGTCGGCGCTCATCACCGCGATCTCCTCGGCGATGTCCTTGAAGATCACGCGCTCGACCACGCCCTCGTGCAGGACCAGGATGACGTTCTCACCGTGCGGCATGAACGCGAGGTCGTGCGCGTAGAAGGCGTGCAGCAACGGCACCAGGTAGGCGTCGAGGTAACGGCGGAGCCAGGCCGCCGGGGTGAGCCCCGAGGCGGCGATCAACGCGGCGGTGTGGGACCGGCCGTCCGGGTCGACGTGCAGGAGCGAGGCCATCGTGGCCAGTCGCCGCCCCGGCGCCAACCCCTGCACCGGGCTCTCCCGCCACAGCGCCGCCAGCATCTTCCGGTACGAGGAGTAGCGATCGGTGGCCGCCTCGTACTGCCGATGCCGGTAGCCGACGGCGGCCCGCTCGCGCAGGATGGTCAGCCCGGTGCCGCGGAACACCTCGTCGCCGTTGATCAGGTCGGCGAGCCAGTCGTTGATGGCCGGCGTGGCCGCCATGTAGGCGGCCGACAGGCCCCGCATGAAGCCCATGTTCAGCACTGACAGCGCGGTCTTCACATAGTGTCGGCTGGGTTCGGTGAGGTTGAAGAAGGTCCGGATGGACTGCTGAGCCCGGTAGTCGTCCGGCCCTGCACCGAGGTAGACCAGGTGCCGTCGGGCCACCTCCCCGGCGAAGGTGACCGACAGCTTGTGCCGCCACTGCCAGGGATGCACCGGGATCAGGTGGTGGTCGGCGAGGTCCAGGCCGAGCCCGGCCAGGGTGGCAGCGAACCGGGACCGGGTCTGCTCATCCAACTCGGTACGGATCAGCGTGTCGTAGTCCAGCTCGGCCGAGCAGCTGAAGGTCGAGTGGTCGCGGTGCGCGGCGAGCCAGATCAGCTGCACCGGCGCGGCGGCCTCCGGCGCGTACCGGTGGTACTCGTCGGAGCTGAACCCGAGCCGGCCGTTGTTGGCCACGAAGCAGGGGTGCCCCTCGGTCATCGCCGACTCCACGGTCTGGAAGTCGGCGGCGACCAGCTTCTCTGCCGCCGGCCCACCTCGGGCGAGCTTGTACGCGGTCCCGGCGAGGGTGGCGGTGATCTCCTCCAGGTAGACCGGCAGGACCCGGTCGGAGAGACCGAGTGCGCCGCGCAGCTCCAGGCAGAAGTCGCCGGCGTCAACCGGCAGCTGCCCGGAATCCCCGTGTCGGGTGATGCTGTCCGGGTCGATCTGCCAGTGGTCCAGGGCGAGCAGCCGGGCGGTGAAGCGATACTCGACCGTGCCGTCGTCGCTGCGGACGCGGTAGCGACCTGGCTCGGCCGGCATCGGCTCCGGGGTGAGCAGCCGTTCGTGGGCGAACTCGGCGAGGGCCTTGCGCACCAACAGCCGGTTGGCCTGCTCCCAGCGCGCCGGGGTGAGGTGCGTGACAGCGTCGCCGGGGGTCATGCGGGCGCTCCTTGGGTGGCGGCGCGGAAGGCCGCGCGGGTGCAGATGCTCAGTAGGGCGGTCTTCGCCGGTAGCTCCACCGGGCCGACGACCTGGAAGCCCACGGCGGCGTTCAGGGCGTGGACAGCGGTGTTGCGGATGTCCGGCTCCACCACGACCCGCTGGGTGGCGGGGTCGGCGAAGAGCCAGTCCAGCACCGCCGTGATGACGGCATGGGTGAATCCGTGCACGGGTGTCTCGGTGGGAGCACAGAGGAAGTGCATACCGACATCGCCGGGGCGGGCGTCGTACCGGCCCACGAGCTCCACGTGGGCCGGGTCGTAGCGTTCGGCGAGGAACACCGGCGCCCCCGCGTGCCACCCGAGGTACGCCTCGTGGTGCGGATGGTCGGCGATGCGCCGGTACTCGGCGGCGACCTGCGCCACGTCGGCGTCCTGCATCAGCCAGAAGGCCGCCTTCGGATGCGTTACCCAGCGGTGCAGCAGCGGGGCGTCACCGTCCGGGTCGAGAGCGCGCAGCGTGAACTCGCCCAGGAGCGGGTCCCGGCGGGTGTGCACGGTCACGAGTCCACCGCCACCGGCGCCCCGAACTCCTGGAAGGTGATGCTCTTCTCCACCTGGTAGTACTCCCGGCCGAGCAGCTCGCGGATGAGGTACGAGTTCCGGTACGGTCCCATGCCCAGGTCGGGTGAGGTGACGCTGTGCGTGTGGGTGCCGCCGTTCTGGAGGAAGACCTCCCGTCCGGTGTGGTCGATGCTGTAGTTACGGGCGATGTCGAACCGGCCGTGGCTGTCCCAGCGGAGCCGGTCCCGGATCCCGTCCACGAACGCCGGCACCTGGAACCGGTAGCCGGTGGCCAACACCAGGCCCTCGGTGTCGAGGGTGAAGTCCCGGCCCTGCTCGTGGTGGCGCAGACCCAACGTGTACGTACCGGCATCGTGGGCGGCGCTGACCAGCTCGGTGTTGGTGAGCAGTCGGGTACGGACCGGGCCGTCGGTGCTGCGCGCGTACAACAGGTCGAAGATGCTGTTGATGAGGTCGGAGTTGATCCCCTTGAGCAGCCCGACCTGCTCCTTCTCCAGCCGGTAGCGGGTCTCCTCCGGCAGCGCGTGGAAGTAGTCCACGTAGTCCGGTGACGTCATCTCCAGCGTCAGCTTCGTGTACTCGAGCGGCAAGAAGCGGGGCGACCGCGTCACCCAGTTGAGCTGATAGTCGTAGCTGTCGATGTCGGTGAGCAGTTCGTGGTAGATCTCGGCGGCACTCTGCCCACTACCGACGATCGTGATGCTCCGCTTGCTCCGCAGCGCGTCGCGGTGCTCGACGTAGCGGGAGTTGTGGAACACGTCCCCACCCAGCCCCTGGCAGACGGCGGGCAGCTCCGGCGAGGTGCCGGTACCGAGCACCAGACGCCGGGCCCGGTGGGTGACCGGACCGTCGGCGGTCTCCGCGTGCACCACATACTCACCGTTGGCCTCGTCGTACTCCACCGTGGTGACGGTGTGCCCGAAGCGCAGGTTCGACAGCCGGTCGGCCGCCCACCGGCAGTACGCGTCGTACTCCGCCCGCAGCGGGAAGAAGCTCTCCCGAATGTAGAAGGGGTAGAGCCGGCCGGTCTCCTTCAGGTAGTTGACGAAGGAGAACGGCGAGGTGGGGTCGGCGAAGGTCACCAGGTCGGCGAGGAACGGCGTCTGTAGTCGGGTGGACTCCAGCAGCATGCCGGGGTGCCAGGAGACATCGGCACGGGCCTCCAGGAAGAGCCCGTCCAGCTCGGAGATCGGTTCGGTCAGGCAGGCCAGACCCAGGTTGTACGGGCCGAGTCCGATCGCGATGAAGTCGTGGGTGGTCATGTGGTTCTCCAGACGGGGTGTTGCGGCATGATTGATCAGGCGACCGAGCAGGACAGGTTGGCGGGGTGGTCGCTCCGCTCGGGGGCGTGGTCGTGCGCGTACCGACCGGCGTGTTCGGCGATCAGGTCCAGCACGAGGGTCACGTCCGCGCTCGTGGTCGCGGGATTGAGCAGGGTGAACTTGAGGTGCGCCCGGCCGTCAACCATGGTGCCGGCCACCATGGCGGCACCGGAGGCGGCGAGGTGGGCCCGGGCGTGCCGGTTGGCCTCGTCGGCCAGCTCGGCGTCGGTGCCGGCGGGGCACCAGCGGAAGACGACGGTGCTCAGCGGTGAGCGGGCGACCACCTCGAAGCGGGGGTCGGCGTCGGCGAGGGCCCAGGCGTCAGCGGCGCGGTGGCAGACCTCGTCGAAGAGCGCACCGATCGCGTCCGGGCCCATCACCCGTAGGGTCAACCACAGCTTCAGCGCGTCGAACCGACGGGTGGTCTGCAGACTCTTGTCCACCTGGTTCGGGATGCGCTCGGCGACCGCCCGGGCCGGGTTGAGGTAGTCGGCGTGGTAGGTGGCGTGCCGCAGCACCTGGCGGTCCCGGACCAGCAGCGCGCTCGAGCTGACCGGCTGGAAGAAGGACTTGTGGTAGTCGACGGTCACCGAGTCGGCCTGCTCGATGCCGTCGAGCAGGTGCCGGCGGGTCGGCGAGACCAGCAGGCCGCAGCCGTACGCGGCGTCAACGTGCAGCCAGACGCCCGCGGTGGCGCAGCGCCCGACGATCTCCGGCAGCGGATCAATGGTGCCGAAGTCGGTGGTACCGGCGGTGGCGACCACCGCCATCACCGGCAGGTCGGCCCGCTGACAACGCTCCAGTTCCCGGTCCAGCGCCTGTGGGCACATCCGCCGGGCCGCGTCGGTCTCGACGGTGATCACCGCGTCCGGCGCCAGTCCGAGCAGCTTCGCGGCCTTCTGGACGCTGAAGTGTCCGGCGGCGGAGGTGAGGATCCGCAGCCGGGGCAGGAGCGTGGACCGGGTGTCGGCATCGGCGGCGTGCGCGACGGCCTCCTCCCGGGCCAGCAGCAGGGCGTGCAGGTTGGACTGGGTTCCACCGCTGGTGAAGATCCCGTCGGCGGTCGCTCCGAGGCCGATGCGGGCGGCCGTCCACTCGATCAACCGGCGCTCGATGAAGGTGGCGCCAGCGCTCTGGTCCCAGGTGTCCAGCGACGGGTTGACCGCGGTGAGCATCGCCTCGCCGAGCAGCGCGGGGATTGCCACCGGGCAGTTGAGGTGGGCCAGGGAGCGGGGGTGGTGGAACCAGACCGCGTCTCGCAGCCACAGCTCGTCCAGCTCGTTCAGGGCGGTGGTGTGGTCGCCGAGCGGCCGGTCGAGCTCGATGCCGCCAACGAGCGGGGCCAGCTCGTCCGGGGTGACCCCGGTGAAGGGTCGGTCGACCGTGGCGACCCGACGGGCCACCCGCTCCACCCCGTCGGCGAGCGCCTGTCGGTAGTGGTCGACCGAACCGTTGCCGAGCAGGTACGCCTGGGCGGCCCCGACGGCGCCCGAGGACGCGGACTCCGGGTCGGGCCGGGTCGAGGTGGGCCCTTGGTCGAGCGGTACGGCGTCAACGGGGTCTGCGGATGGGTTCATGCGCGATCCTCATATTCGTGGCACCCGAGTGCGGGCAGCCGCCATCGTCCGCCGTGCGCTGACGGCGGTTGCGGTGAGTAGGTTCGGGCGGGGGTCCCGGCCGGCGGCGTCGCCGGCCGGGACCCGACGGTCAGCTGACCTTCTTCGCACCCTTGATCGCGGTGGCCAGGTTCTCCAGCAGCGGAGCGGCGCCGGCGTACGAGAAGCGGGGCACGGAGTCCCAGGCGGTGACCTGGTTGGCCGCCACGGCCGGTAGCTGCGCCCAGGTCGGCTTGGCGGCAAGGTCGTCGGCCTGCAGCGCGGTGCCACGGTTGTCGAGCAGAAGCAGGTCGGCCGGGAACTTTCCGGCGTTTTCCCAGCTGAGTGCCTCGAAGTAGTCGCCCGCCTCCAGTTTGGTGGGCACCACGAGGTCGACGCCGAGCTCGGCGAAGTACATCAGGTCGGTGCTGACCTGTGGGTTGGAGACGTAGAACAGGTCGGGGCTGCCGGAGCAGGCCATCACCTTGATACCCGGGTTGGCCTTGACGGCTTCGCGGACCGACTCCGCGGCGGCGTCGAAGCGGGCCCTCGCCTTGGTGACCGCCGGCGCGGACAGGTTCGCCCCGAGGGACTCGGCGAGCTGCGCGTATCGTTCGATGGGTTGGGTCATCGGCACCCGGGCAGTGGTGACCGCCGCGACCGGGGCGAGGGAGACGATCTTGTCCTTGCTCTCGTCCGGCACGTACCAGAGCGCGTCGGGGTCGTACATGTGAGTGACCAGCAGTTCGGGCCGCAGGCCGGCGTACTTCTCCAGGTTGAACTCGCCCCAGGTGTTGCCGAGGATCTCCACGCCCTCCACGTTCAGCTCCCCGGCCTGTGGGTCCTTGCTGCCATCGGCGCGGGTGGTCTCGCCGAACACGCCGACGACCTGCTCGTTGACGCCGAAGTCGACCAGCGCCGCGGCCACTCCGGTGAAGGCGACGACGCGGGTGGGAGGCGCGTCGGCGGAGAGCTTCTCGCCACGGTCGTCGGTAAAGGACCAGGGACCGGAGCTGGTGTTGGCGGAGGGGGTGTCGGTGTCCTCGCTGCCGCAGCCGGCGAGGAGGGCGGCCAGGCTGACACCGCCGGCGGCGGCGAGCAGGCCACGACGGGAAAGTCGACGGGCGGAGGCGGGGTGCGACATGTTAGATCTTTCGGTCGGGGTCGCGGGCGACCATGGACAGCGGAGTTAGGCTAACCTAACCTAAGATGCTGTCAAGTCCCGCCTCGGCGATTCGCACCAACTCGGAGTTCACCCTGTCCGTCACCTATTCACCGCCGTCCGCTGCGCAAGCGACGTCGGCGCACCCCATCCAACGTGGTCGCACCGCCACCCGTGCCAGCGGCCTCGCCGCCGCCGTGCTCCTGCTCGCCGCCGTCGCGGTGCTCAGCATCGCCGTCGGGGCAAAGGCCCTCCCCCTCACCGACGTCTGGCCCGGACTACTCGACCCCGACGCGGACGAATACACCGTGGTCCACCAGATGCGACTGCCCCGCACACTGCTCGGCCTGCTCGCCGGGGCCGCCCTCGGGGTGGCCGGGGCGGTCATGCAGGCGCTCACCCGCAACCCGCTCGCCGACCCCGGGCTACTCGGCATCAACGCCGGCGCCTCCGCGGCGGTAGCCACCGGCACGGCCCTCGTCGGTGTCGCGGGACTGAACGGACAGGTCTGGTTCGCGCTGATCGGCGCCGCCGCCGTCACCGCCGCCGGCTACGTTGTGGGCGGCGGGCGCGGCGCCACCCCTGCGCGACTGGCCCTCGCCGGCGCCGCGCTCAACGCCACCCTCTACTCATATGTGAGCGCGATCATGCTGCTCGACACCGCCTCGCTGGAACGGTTGCGGTTCTGGACCGTGGGCTCGCTGGCCAGCGCCGAACTGGCCATCGTCGGCACGGTGGCGCCGTTCATCGCGGCAGGGCTGCTGCTCGCCCTCGCCGTGGCCCGCCCACTGAACGCCCTCGCCCTCGGCGACGACACCGCACGGGCGCTCGGCGCGCGGCCGGCGCTGATCCGGGCGGTGGTCATCGCGGCGGTCACCCTCCTCTGTGGCGCCGCCACCGCCGCCTGCGGACCGATCGTCTTCGTCGGGCTGCTGGTCCCGCACCTGGTACGCGCGCTGACCGGGCCGGACCTGCGATGGCTGCTGCCCTACTGCGCCGTGCTCGCACCCGTGCTCCTGCTCGGCGCCGACGTGCTGGGCCGGATCCTCAGCCGCCCCGGCGAACTCCAGGTCGGCATGGTCACCGCCGTGCTGGGTGGACCGCTCTTCCTCTGGCTGGTACTCCGCGGGCGGGTGGGGCAACCATGATTGTCGTGCGTACTCCGGGCGGTGTCTCGCTGCGCCTGCACCCGCGCACCCTCACCGTCGGCGTGACCTGCGCGCTACTCACCCTGGCCGTGGGGGTGCTGGCACTGGGTAGCGGCGACTACCCGATGAGCGCCGCGGACGTGCTCCGCACCCTGGTCGGCGACGGCACCCCGGCCGAGGAGTTCATCGTCCACGAGCTACGGCTGCCCCGCCTCGCCACCGCCATCGCGGTCGGCGCCGCACTGGCTCTGGCCGGCGCCGTCTTCCAGACCCTGGTCCGCAACCCCCTCGGCAGTCCCGACCTGCTCGGCTTCACCCAGGGCGCAGCGACCGGCGCGCTGGTGGTGATCGTCGTCGGCGGCACCAGCATGATGCTCTCCGGCGCCGCCGCCGTCAGCGGATTCGCCACCGGACTCCTGGTCTATGTGATCGCCTGGCGGCGCGGAGTGCACGGCTACCGACTCGTACTGGCCGGCATCGGGGTCGCCGCGATCCTCACCGGGATCAATGGGTGGCTGCTCACCCGCGCCCCACTGATGGACGCCGCCCGAGCCGTACTCTGGCTCACCGGCAGCCTCGACGGCCGGGGCTGGATACACGCCCTGCCGGTCCTGATCGCCCTCGCCCTACTCGGGCCGGCGGTGCTGGCCGGTGCCGGGCCCGCCCTGCGGCTGATGGAGATGGGCGATGACTCCGCCAACGCCCTCGGCGTGCCGGTCGAGCGCCTGCGGCTGGCCCTGCTCGGCGCAGCCGTGCTGCTGGTCTCCCTCGCCTCGGCGGCTGCCGGCCCGGTCAACTTCGTGGCGCTCACCGCGCCGCACCTGGCCCGACGACTCACCCGCGCGCCCGGTCCCAACCTGCTGCCCTCGGCGCTGCTCGGGGCGCTACTACTGGTCGTTGCCGACCAGATCGCTCAGCGCGCCGTCCCCGGCCACCAACTGCCGGTAGGCGTGGTGACCGGTGTGATCGGCGGCGGATACCTGATCTGGCTACTGGCGGCCGAACGCCGGGCGGGCCGACTGTGACAACGACGGAGAACGGAGCACCGAAGATGCGGTCCCGGATACGCGGTAGCGCGATGACCCTGGCGTACGAACGGCGGACCATCTCCCGCGAGTTGACCGTTGACATTCCGGACCAGTCGTTCACCGTCGTCATCGGACCGAACGCGTGTGGCAAGTCCACCCTGCTGCGCGCCCTGTCCCGGCTGCTTCGGCCGAGCGCCGGTGCGGTCCTGCTGGACGGGGCGGACATCCACCGGCGTCCCGCCCGGGAGATCGCGAAGACCCTTGGCCTGCTGCCCCAGTCGTCAATCGCCCCGGACGGCATCGGGGTGGCCGAACTCGTCTCCCGGGGCCGATATCCACACCAGGGGCTGCTGCGGCAGTGGTCCCGCGAGGACGAGGCGGTGGTCGCCGAGTCGATGGCGGCCACCGGCGTCGCCGAGCTCGCCGACCGTCCGGTAGCCGAACTCTCCGGCGGACAACGACAACGGGTCTGGCTCGCTATGGCCCTCGCCCAGCAGACCCCCCTGCTGCTGCTCGACGAACCCACCACCTATCTGGACATCGCCCACCAGATCGAGATCCTCGACCTCTGCGCCCGGCTACACGAGGAAGAGGGCCGTACGCTGGTCGCCGTACTCCACGACCTGAACCAGGCCGCCCGCTACGCGACCCACCTGATCGCGATGCGCGACGGGCAGGTGGTGGCGACAGGCCCGCCCCAGACGGTGGTTACCGCCGCCCTCGTCGAGGAGGTCTTCGGCCTCCCCTGCCGGGTCATCGACGATCCGGAGACCGGCACCCCGCTGGTGGTGCCGGCGGCCCGGCGCCGGAGCCCGATCGGAGTCACGGCGTGAGACTCTTCCGAGACCAGTGGGGTGTCCCGCACCTGCAGGCCGCCGACCCCGACGAGCTGGCATACGCCCAGGGCCGGGTCACCGCGTACGACCGGGCCTGGCAGGTCGAGGTGGAGCGGCACCGATCGCTCGGGGCGAGCGCCGCGTTCCTCGGCCCTGCGGCGGTGCCGTGGGACCGGCTCGCCCGGCAGGCACGCCTCGCCGACACTGCCCGGAGCTGCCACGCCCGCCTCGACCCGGCGACCGCCTCCTGGGTGGGCCGGTACGTGGCCGGCATCAACGCCGGTCTGGCCGCGGGGGCGGCCCGCGACCCGCGCTTCGCCACCGCTGGGCTCGACGCCGGCCGCTGGGAGCCATGGACCCCGCTGGCGATCTGGCTGGCCCACCACGTGCTCTTCGCCGGCTTCCCCAGCAAGCTCTGGCGCGAGCACGTCACCCGGCAACTCGGCCCGGACGCCGTCGCGCTCTTCCAGGCCGACGCGCCGATCAGCTCCGGCAGTAACGGCTGGCTGCTGGCCGGCGGACGTACTGCCACCGGTGCCGCACTGATCGCCGGCGACCCACACCGGTACATCGAGGACCCGGGCATCTACCAGCAGATCCGCCTCGCCTGCCCGGCGTACGACGTGGTCGGCCTGGCGGTGCCGGGGGTCCCCGGCATCGCCCACTTCGGGCACACCGGCGAAGTCGCCTGGGCGATCACCAACGCGATGGCCGACTACCAGGACCTGTACGCCGAGCGGCTTCGGCGACAGGGCAGCGGCGTGGAGGCGTACGGGCCGGACGGCTGGCAGCCGACGCACACACAGGTAGAGACGATCATGGTGGCCGGCGGCGAGCCGGTCGAGGTGGAGGTGGTGGAGACCGACCGGGGTCCGGTGGTGGTCGGCGGTCCGGAGTCGGCCGAGGCGATCAGCCTCCGCTACCCGCCTCGGGTCACCGGGGAGCTGGGTTTCGCCGCGTTGCCGGCGCTACTGCGGGCACGCACCGTCGCCGACGTTGACGCCGCGGTGGAGCACTGGGTGGAGCCGGTCAATGTGGTGCTCGCCGCCGACACCGCCGGTGGGCTGCTGCACCGGGTGGCCGGTGCGGTGCCGGTCCGCCCCCCGGCCAACGGCGTGCGGGTCGTGCCGGCATGGGAGTCCCGGTACGCCTGGGTTGGCTGGTGCTCAATGCCGCGGGCTACCGTCACCGAGGTCGCCGTGATGGCCAACGAGCGCGCTGTCTCCGCTCCGCTGGGGGTGGAGTTCGCACCCCCACACCGGGCCCGGCGCATCCGCGAGCTGCTCGGGGCAACCACCGGTTGGACGGCGGAGCGAATGGCCGACGTGCACACCGACACGTACACGGCCGCCGCTGGGCCGCTGCTCACCATCCTGGCGGGCCTGGAGGAACTGCCGACGCCGGCCGCCGCGCTGCGAGACCGGCTGCTGCGCTGGGATCGACGGATGGCCGCCGAGAGCGCCGACGCGGGCGCATTCGCCGCCGTCCGGGCCGCCCTGGTCCGGGGGATCACCGCGCACCCGGCGCTGGCGGCGCTCGCCGACCCACCGGCGTACCCGGAGGTCTTCGCGCCCTGGTTGGCGCTGGCCCCCCGGGTGGGGACGGCGCTGGGCGCACTGCTCGCTCCCGACGCGCTACCCGGGCTGGACGCGCCGGCCCTGGTCCGGGCCGCGCTGCTGGAGGTCGCGGGCAGCGACCTCGATCCCGCCGTCGGCGGCGAGGCGGCCCGGTGGGGCGCCCGGCACCGGCTCGCGCCCTGGCGGGCAGTGCCGGTCAACGTGGTCGCGGGGAACGTGGTTGCGGACACACCGGTGCCGGGCTCCCCGGAGGTGGATGCCGGGCCGGAACTCGGCGGGGAGCACGACTGTGTACTCTCCACCTCCAGCGTGCCCGGGATGACCGACCGGTGCGGGCGCGGGCCGGCCGCCCGCTACGCCTGGGACCTCGCCCGGCGCGAGAACAGCCGCTGGGTGGTGCCCCTCGGCGCAGATGGCGTGCCCGGCTCGGCGCACGACGACGACCAGCTGGCAGCCTGGCAACGCGGGGAACTGCTGCCGGTGGTCACCGACAGGGACAAGTTGACGGAGGAGCAAATGGCTGACCGGGTGGTCTTCGGGCGGGTAGTCGCGGGCTTCGGCGAGGTGCAGCTACGCCCGGTCGATCCGGAGGGCGACCTGGACCTCATCCACGGCTGGGTCAGCCAGGAGCGGGCCCGGTTCTGGGGGATGCGCGACGCCGGTCGGGAGCGGGTGGCGGAGATCTACCACTACCTGGACTCACTCCCCACTCACCATGCCTGGCTGGCGCTGCGCGACGGGGCTCCGGCGGCGTTGTTCCAGACATACCAGCCGGACGCCGACCCAGTCGGCGAGGTGTACCCGGTCCAGCCCGGCGACCACGGCATCCACTTTCTGATCGGCCCGCCGGCCCGCACCGAGCCGGGTTTCACCGGCCACCTCTTCGGGCTCCTGGTCGACTTCGTCTTCGCCGACCCCACCCACCACCGGATCGTCGCCGAGCCAGACGTTCGCAACGAGCGGGCACAGGCGCGACTGCGCCGTACCGGCTTCGTCGACGGGCCCCTGGTTGACCTGCCGGACAAGCAGGCCCGACTGATGTTCCTGGACCGCGCCGCCGCGGGCCGCTGACTGACCGGTAGCGGGAAGATCCGTACCCCGGAAGGCTCGGGCACCGGAAGCTCGGGCACCGAGCGGTGCGGTCATCGGCCCCGACCCTCGCGCCGGCGAGGGGATGACAGTCACAGGATCGTGCGGAGGCCGGGCAGCCGACGGATGGTCATGGCAGCGGCGACGCTGATAACGATGCCGAGGGTGGCGACGGCGACGAAGGTGGCCATGGTGGGTAGGCCAGCGTGGACGAACGCGAACTGCAGGGCGACGACGATCGGCAGGTGGATGATGTACGTCGCGAAGGAGCTGGCGGCCATGGCGCGGGTGAGCCGGTTGTGGCCGGCGAAGAGGTCCCGGAACAGGGTGACCAGGCCGATACTGAGGCCGACGCACAGGAGGGACTCAGTCAGGGTCCAGCAGGCCGAGGCCCAGGAGGCACCGCCGGGGGCGAAGAACCGGGTGTCGGTACCAGTCCAGAACAGTACGGCGGTGAGTGCTGCACCGATGGCCAGCCAGGTATAGCCGGTGGAACGGGGCAGTCGGGCAAGCCAATCGTGTCGGTAGGCCATGGCGCCGGCGGCGAAGAATGCCGTGTATTGGGCGAGGCGAGCTGGTTCAGCCTGGATGAACCCGAACAGCGGCACCCACTGGTCAAGCGGGTACCAGATTCGGATGAGGAACACGACCGCGGCCAGGGAAAGGGGGAAAATGACCAGGCTGTGGTTGTCGGCTATCCAGGTCAGCGGGGCCGGCCTCGGGTTTGGGCGAACGCGGCGCAGTAGCTCGCCGAGCCAGTGGAAAAGCAGGTAGAGGGCGCTGAAGGCGAGCAGGGTCTGGATGAACCACAAGTGTCCGAACTGCAGGTCGGGCCAGATCGGGCCGGTCCAGTCGGCCGGCTGCGGGCCGAAGCCGAGGAACACGTGCAGGTAGTAGCGAGGAAACGAGATCGGCGGGTAGTTCCGGTATTCGCGATAGTAGACATACATCAGTATGGGAATGATCGTGGCCGAGCCGATCAGAAACGGAATGCCGAGGCGCTTGAGTCGGCCGAGCATGAATCCCCAGCTGCCTTTGTGGTCAACGGCGCGGGGCACGAGGAACGCGGCGACGAAGAACAACAGACTCATCCGGAACGCCCCGCCCACCGCGGAGAGGGAGGCTAGGACGGGCGCCTGCTGGCCGCCGTTGACGTACCACCAGTCGGCGGGGCCGTATGCCTGGGCTGCGTGGTGGATCACCACCATGAGGATCATCGCAACTCGCAGATTGTCCAGGTAGTGCAGGTACTGGGTGCGACGTGCGGAGGGCTCATCAACGACACTGGCCATGTGTTCAATATACTGAACACATGTTCAGCAAGTGAATCCGTAGCACCCCGGAGATCACCTCGCGGGATGCCCCCGAGGACGGTGCCGGGGCAATGACATACCGTGCTGGCATGGAAGCGTCGCCGTCGGACCTAACCGGACGGGCACGGCTGCGCGACGCGGCCCTGCGCCTGTTCGCGCAGCGTGGCTTCGCCGCCACCTCGGCCCGCGCAGTAGCTGCCGAGGCCGGGCTGTCACCGGCCCTGGTGATGCACCACTTCGGCTCCAAGGAAGGGCTGCGCGCCGCCGTCGATGAGCAGGTCTTGGCCCGACTCGGCGCTGCCCTGCGGGACCTGGATCCGGGCGGCGGGGATCTGATGGGGTCCCTGGGTGAGGTATCCGCGCGGATGTTCGGCGCTGACCCGGTACTGCGCGGCTACCTGCGTCGGGTACTGCAGGAGGACAGCCCCGCCAGCGCGGCGCTGTTCGGCCGCCTTCTGGAGGGTGCACGTAGCGAACTGGAGCGACTCATCGCGGCCGAGGGTGGCCGCACGGATGCGGATCTGCAGTGGGCACCGTTCCAGATGCTGTGCCTGATCGTAGGCCCGCTGCTGCTCGAACCGGTCATGCAACCGAACCTGGACCGGCCCATGTTCGAAGCGCCGGCGCTGGCCCGCCGCAGCGCCGCGAACCAACGCCTACTGCGGCTGGGCCTGTTCGGTGCCAGCCGATCAACCGGCGCGCCAGACACTGCGAAGCCTGCCCGGCGGCGGTGATTCGGCGGCGGCAGTTCCTCCCGTTGAGCCCCGCAGCTTACGGGCCGCGGCGGCGTCGGGCGCGAGATCACGACGGCCGGGCGGCCCGCCGGTCAGGCCGGGTCCGGGCGGCCGAGGCGCCAGTAGCCCATGAAGGCAACTGCCTGACGATTCACGCCACGTTCAGTTATGAGATGACGCCGGAGGGTCCGGATGACGCCCGCCTCGCCCGCCAGCCAGGCGTAGAGCGGGACCGGGAGAACGGAGATGGGCACCTCCCAGAGGAGCTCCGTGTCCAGGTTGAGCTCTGTGACCGGCACCCCGACCGACGGGCCGGACATCAGCTCACCCGCCGCGGCCGACACGGCCGGCACGAGCCGGGTGCCGTGCGGGTGCCCGCCTCGGGCCAGCCAACGCACTGTCACCCCGGGTGGTGCCGCCAACGGCTGCACGTCGTCAGCCTCCGGCACCTCCAGCAGCACCCGACCGCGGGCGGTGACCGGGAGCCGCTCCAGGATGGAGGAGATCGCCGGTACCGCCGTCTCGTCACCGGCGAGCAGAAGCTTTGCGGCGACCGGTGGCCGGAACTCGAGACCGCCGTGTTCACCGTCGTAACCCGCATCCGGACCGACAATGACGATCTGGTCCCCGGGCTGCACCCGGCGCGCCCAGCGGGTTGCCGGCCCGCCGTCACCGTGCAGAACGAGGTCAACGTCGACCTCGGAGAGCTCGGGTCGCGCGGCGCGGACGGTGTAGGTGCGGATCGGATTGCGCTGGCCCTCTGGCAGCGCCCGCCAGCGGGCGTACCAGTCCGGCCCCTCCGGCAACCCGGCTCCCCGTTCACCCGGCAGCGGGAATGCCAGCTTGACACGCTGGTCGTAGCCGTTGTCTGCGAACCGGTCCAGGTCCGGACCGGTGAAGGTAACCCGCACGAACGACGGGCTGAGCCGACGCACGGCGCGAACCTCGACAGTGAACAGCCGCCAGGGCGCGACGGGCAGGGTCTGGGTCATGATGCCTTCCGGGGTCGGGCGTGGGAACCTGTCCCGCGCCGCACTCGACCCAGTTAGGTTAGCCTTACCTTGACCACTGTCAAGTGGAGATCGACGTAGCCGAACGGCTCGGCCGACCAACAGCTCGCCACCACCGCACCAAGGCCGGGGCAGGTCTTCAGCCCACACCACGACGGCGGTAGCGTGTCGCCACACCGTTGCCCGTGGGGTGGTCCCCGCCCCGGCGTGGCGCTAGCGATCGTACGGAGGATGCAGCCATGTCCCACGGCAACGAGTCGTTCGCGGCCAGCGACCACAAGGTGTCGCGGCCGGCTTTCGACGTCACCATGCGCGGCTTCGACAAACGGCAGGTGGAACGACACCTTGACCAGCTCGACGGCGAGCTGCTCCGGGCCGTGACCGACCGCAACCAGGCACACGTCCGAGCCGAGGCACTGACGGCCCAGCTCGCCGACCTGGAGACGGAGGTCGCCGAGCTACGCGAGCGGCCAGCCCGGGTCGACCGCGCCGCGTTCCGCGATCTGGGACCGATGGTCGAAGAAATCCTGGTGCTGGCCGAAAGGCAGGCCGACATGATCGGCGAGGCGGCCGGACAGCGGGCAGCCGAGCTCACGACGGAGGCGGAGCGGACGCTCACTGACGCCCAGGAACAGGCGGCCAGCACGATGCGCGACTTCGAAGCGGAGTTGGCCACCCGGCGCACCGAACAGGAGCAGGTGGACGAGGAGCGGCGGGCCGCCGCCCAGGCCGAGTTGGCCGAGATCCGCGCCGCCGCCGACCAGCTGCGGGAGGCGGGCGAGACCGCCCACGAGCGAGCCCGGCAGGAGGCGGTCCAGGTCGAGGAGCAGAGCGCCCAGCGGATCGAGCAGGCCCGGGCCGAGGCCGAGGCGTTCCTCAGCTCCGCCCGCACGCAGATCCAGCAGGAGGTGCAGGCGGCCCGGACCCGAACCCAGGAGGAGCTGGCCCGCTGGCAGTCCACTGTGGAACGAGAGCTGACCGACAAGCGTACCGGCGCCGAGCAGGAGCTGACCGAGCAGCGAGCCACGGCCGAACGGGAACTCGCGGCCCAGCGCACCGCCGCCGAGCAGGAGATCGCCGCGCTCATCGCCGAGGCACAGGAGTACGCCGCGAAGGTGCGCCAGCGCATCGACGAGCAGGCCGCCAGCCACCAGCAGCAGCTCGCTGCGGTGCAGCAGGACATCCGAGACCGCCGGGAGGGACTCGGCCGGCTCCAGTCCGAGCTGGAGGCCGGCCAGCAGCAGCTCGCGCAGGTCCGCCAGGACGGCAACGCCGTCGATCAGGAGCTGATCAAGCAGCAGCAGCGACTCGGCACGACCCGCCGAGAACTCGCCGACGAGCTACACCGGCTGGAGGAGGCGCGGCGCGCGGCCGACTACGCCGACCAACACGCCAAGGAGGTCAGGTCGCGGGTCAAGCGCGAGGCGAAGCGGGTGGCCGACCTGGCCGCGGCGGCGGTCATGGCAGCCGCGACGGGCGGCGCCGCGACCGCGGAGTACCCGCAGGTAGTCGCCCGCAACGTCCCCGCCGACGGCGACGCACCAACACCAGCACCCGGCCAGCCGAACAACTCGACCGGCGGCCAGCAGTCGGAACAGCCGGACGAGGGCGCCGCCGGCGACGACGGGCACAGCGGCGAGACCTCGGTGCGCCCCGACGAGCCGACCCTCCCCGGCGACACGGTACCGGTCGCCGGCTGACCTCCGCCGCTCAGTCGGAGCCGGACAGGTCGGCGTAGTCGGCAGCGGTGAGCGGCCCCGCCGACAACGACCCGTCCGCCCGGGGAACCTCCAGCGGCGCACCGTCGCGCAGGAAGGACACGGCGTCAACCTCCGGGCGAGCGGTAAGGGTGGAGACGATCTGGCCAAAGGCGAAGACCTCGTCACTCCGGCCGGCGCCCTCTGCCACCGACGGCACGTCCACCTGAGCCCGCGTCCCGGTGAGGCGGATGCCGGCCACCGTGACCGCGCCGAAGAGCGCCGTGGCCAGACCCTCGGCCCGCTCGGCCTCGTTCGGACCGGCCAGCAGGTGCTCCAGGTGTTGGGCAACCGTCGGCGACATGTCGAGGCGACGGTGGACCAGGACGAGGCGGTCATCGCGCACAAAGTAGAGCGCTTCGGTAAACCGCCCGGCCGAGTCGGAGCTCGCCGTACCCGGGGTCGGGAACGGCCCGTACGGCGCTTCTACCGCCCGCGGCCGGTCGTCGGTGGGTACGCCGCAGCCCGCCAGCAGCAGCGCGAGCAGCGCGGCCAGCGCCAGGCGGGCGTTCACTCCAGGCTCCCGGGCAGCTCCACCCGAAACCGCGCCCCGCCCCCGGGTCGGTCCGCGACCGTCGCGTGTCCGCCGTGGGCGGTGGCGTGCTGCGCGACGATCGCCAAGCCGAGCCCGGTGCCGTCGGTACCCCCGCGGGCGCGGGCGGCGCGGCTGCGAACAAAACGGTCGAAGATGACAGCTCGGTCGGCCACCGGTACGCCCGGGCCGGCGTCGTCCACCTCGACGACGCCCGTGGTGCCGACGGTCGACAACCGGACCACCACCGGGCCACCGCCGTAGCGGACCGCGTTCTCGAGCAGATTGACCAGCAGCTGCTCGGTGCGCCGCCGGTCGACCCGCCACTCCGTCGGCGTACCGGCATCGGGCCGCACCAGGCTCTTCGGCAGTCCCCGGCTCTGACACATCTCACTGGCGAGCGCGACGATGTCGACCGACTCCCGCTGGGTAGGCTGGTCGGTACGGGCCAACTCCAGGAGATCGTTGACCAGTTGCTGGAAGCGGCCGATCTCATCGGCCACCAGCCCCGCCGCGGTTGCGGTCCGTTCGTCGTGGTGTCCCCGCCGGCGGGTCAGCACGCTCGCGGCGGCGTAGAGGGTCTGCAACGGCGAGCGCAGCTCGTGGCTCACGTCGGCGGCGAAGCGCCGGTCCCGCTCGATCCGTCTGGCCAGCTGGTCGACCATATCGTTGAAGGAGGTCGACAGGCGGGTCAGGTCCGGGTCCGTGGCCGGCGCCAGCCGGGTGGTGAAGTCACCGGCGGAGATCCGCTCGGCGGCGTCCGCGACGGCGGTCAACGGGCGCAGACTGTGCCGGGTCGCGTACCAACCAAAGGCGGCGCCGGAGCCGGCCACCATGATTGCCACGGCGGTCAATGCCAGCGCGAGAACCTGGAAGGTCTCCTCCAGCTCACGCAGGGAGGTCAGCTCGTAGTAGCTGGCGCCGTCGGGCAGTGGCACCCCGACCAGCAGCGTCGGTTGCCCGGCCAACTGGACCCGTTGCACCCCGGGCTGTCCGGCCCGGACCTGCTTCTGCAGCGCCGCCGGCACGCTCGTCGCCGCTGTCTCGGCGGTACGCCCGTACCAGGAGCCGTCGAGGTGGAGCAGGGGCCGCCGGGAGCTGCCGGTGTCCAGCGAACGGAGCACTTCGACAACATCGGGTTCATCGGTGTTCAGCCCGATGCGCACGACCCCCGCGTCGAAGTAGGCTGCCCGCACAGCCGTGCGTTCCCGCTCGTCGAGCAGGCTGCGCCGGGTCAGATCATAGGAGATCAACGCCATCGACGCGGCCAGCAACGCGGCGCCGACGGCGAACCCGGCCGTCACTCGCGCGCGGAGCCCGAGATGCCTCATCGCTGCAGCTTGTAGCCGAGGCCACGGAGCGTGACCAGGTGTCGTGGGTTGCCCGGTTCCGCCTCGATCTTCTGACGCAGGCGCCCGACGTGCACGTCCACCAGGCGCTCGTCGCCACTGTCGTATCCCCACACCCGCTGCAGCAGCTGCTGCCGGGACAGCACCCGGCCGGTGTGTTCGGCCAGCTCGCAGAGGAGCCGGAACTCGGTGCGGGTCAACGCCACCGGCACTCCGGCACGACGTACCTCCCCCGCCTCCGGGCTGATCTCCAGGTCACCGATGACCTGCACCGCGACCGGGTTGGCCACCGTCCGGGCCCGCCGTCGCAGCGCCCGCAGCCGGGCGGACAGCTCCTTGATGGCCACCGGTTTGACCACATAGTCGTCGGCACCGGCCTCCAACGCGGCGACGATGTCGTGGGTGTCGTCCCGAGCGCTGACGACCACGATCGGAACATCGTCGTCGCGGCGCAGCTGGCGGATCCCCTCAAATCCATCGAGACCAGGCAGCATCAGGTCGAACAACACGTTGTCGGCCGGATCGGACCGCTGCATCCGCAGCCCCTCCTCGGCGGTCGCCGCCCCGCGCGCGGTGTAGCCCTCCTCTTCCAGGGCGAGCAGCAGCGCCAACCGGATCCGGTCGTCGTCCTCGATCACCAGTACCGCGGTCATTACGGCATCATCCCCGGCGCCCCGGCAACCACCCACTCCGGGGCAGTCGCAAGATTTGTCATGTGACTGTCATCCAACTGCACCGGTCGCTACACGACCCACTTAGAGGGTGAGAGGCGTGTCGGGCCACTCGTCGCGCCAACCTGGCCCCAGTCCCGCCGAGAGGAGGCAGCAGTGACCGGCAACGCCCTCATCCACGCCCTCGTCATCGGCGCTTCCGTCGGCCTACTCGGGCGGTTCGTTCTCCCGGGCCGGAACGCCGCCCCGGTGTGGCTGGCCGTCGCCGTGGGTCTCGGCGCCGCCCTGCTCGGCACCATCATCGCCCGAGTCGCTGGCGTCGATGTCGCCGCTCCCTCCGTGCTGCGGCTGGCCGTGCAGTCCGGCTTTGCCGGCGCCGCGGTAGTCCTCGCGGTCGTGACGGCGAGGCACACGCCGGGGCCAACGGGGCGGTCCATCCGCCGGTGGCGTGCCGTCGGCGACCCCTCGGCGCCAGCGGACCAGGAAGGGAACCGACCATGACCGTCGTGCCAGACGACAACATGATGACCCTGATCTGCGATGGCTGCGGAGAGACCGCCGCCAGCACGGCCGTCGTACTACCTGACGATGAAGTGGTCTGGACACTCGTATCCGAGCATGGCTGGAGCGGGTCTCCCTTCGCCACCGGTCCACACCGCTGTGCCAGATGCACCCCGCCCCCGCCCGGCCAAGCCGTCCCCGTCCAGCCGCTCGGGGAAACCGACCATGGCGAGGTCGCCGAGGCCACCGCGACGACGGCGGACCCGCTACGCACCGCGCTGAGCAAGGCCGCCGAGCACGAGGGGCGCGTGGTCGTTGACCTCTCCGCCGTTGAGCAGATCGACTCCACCGGCCTCGGCTTGCTCGTCCGGGCCCGGCAGGATGCTCGTCAGCGCGGCGCGGAGCTGTGTCTCCACGCACCCTCCCGGTTCGTGTTGACCGTGCTACACACAATGCGCCTGGACACCGCGTTCCCCGTCGTCACCGACCGACCACACGCAGCGAACGAACCCAAGGTGCTGGTGTGAGCAACGGACCGGCGCGCTGCGACCGGCGACCGGCGCACCCCGCTGCCTGCCCCGCCTGATGAGGACTGCCACATGGTCATGCCCTGGCCCCCGCCCGAGGACGACCCCTTCCACCCTGTCTGGGACCCGCCGGCACACCACGACGAGGACACTCGGCTCGCCGCGATAACCGCCCAGCGGCTCAGCACTGATTGGACGACGCGCCGCCAGCAGATCACCGTAACCGTACAGAATCGGGTGATCATCCTGGCCGGCACGACTGCCGACCTCGAGACGCGGCAGGTCGCGGGTGAACTCGCCTGGGATATCCCGGGCGTGGCTGACGTGTGCAACACCCTGCGAGTAGCGCAGCATGGACGCCGACAGCGCTGACCGTGATCGACGCCCACAAGCGGCCGAGCAACCCACTCGAACGCGCCGACACCACCGGTCAGTCCACCGTGCTGTTCTGGGTCGGGCTGCTGCCATTGGCGCCCGCGCTCGCCCTGGTCTATCTCGGCACCCGTTCCGACCAGCCGTGGCTGACCTGGGCCGGGGCCCCGGTCGGCGTGCTCACTGGCGTCGTCGTCGCCTGGGTGCTGGGCGGTCTGGCGATCCGGAAGCTCACCGAGGACGATTCGGACCTGCTACACACCATGCGTACCGGCCGGCCCACCGTGGCCCGGAACACCGGGACATCAACGTCAAGTCCTGGTTCCTGGCGATGCACGTACGACCCCTGTTCGGACTGCCGATCGCCATGGTCAGCATCCTCGCCGGCGTCATCCTGTACGCCCGGGCCATCATGACCAAGGTCGACAACCGGGCCAAGTCGCCACTACACCCCTCTTGACCTGCAGTTTTGTCGGATCTCAGCATCTTTTGGGCGACAGCTCCGGCGGGTGATATGACTGATCTATCGGCAATCAATGACGCTCGTCGTCATCCCCTCCCCGCGCAGCGCCGGTCCACGCGTGTCCCCGAGACCGGCTCGGCGAGTGACCACGTGAGGAGCTGCGGTGCGGAACAGGCTGATCTGGCGAAATCGACGGCCCTTCCAGAACGCCGTCGTCTTCACCTCGCCGCTGTGCGGCACGATGATGCTCGTCCTGGGCGCGCCACCCACCCTGGGGGTCGCTATGCCCGAGCCGATCCGCCTCGGCTGGCAACTGGCGCTGGTCGTCGCCGGCCTGATTGGCATCGCCGGGTTGTTATGGCCAGGTCGGTATGCCACCGGGCTCGGGCTGGAGCTGGCGTCGATGCTGATGCTCGGCGCCGTCACCAGCATGTACGCGATCACCCTTGGCGTCGGCGGTGGCCTGGCCGCCGTCACCTCGGTCTCCTTCATCACTGCTGTGGCCTTCGGTTCGTGGTGGCGCGGCGGGGAGCTCCTGCACGATCTACACCGGCTGGTCGAACCGCAGCGCCCAGCCCCGGACCTGGCTGGTGAGTTCCCATGACAGCCCCGCCCCCACCCCCGCCCCCGCCTCCATCCCCGACCGACGCCGCAGTTGCCGCCCCACAGTGGCTTCAGGTCGTGCTGTCGGTGCTCGGCGTCCTTGGTGGCGCCGGCGGATTCGCGACCATCGCCACGGTGGTGGTGAAGCGGGGGAAGTTCCGCGCCGAGGCGGCTGATGTGATTACCGATACCGCCCTGACCCTGATGCAGCCGATGCGCATCCGGATGGCCGAGTTGGAGGCCGAGGCGCAGACCATCCGGGAGCAGCTACGCGCCTCGAACGAGCGAAGCCGTCGACTCCAGGCCAGCCTCACCCAGCTTCGCGCCACACTGGACCGCTGGTACGCCCTGATCTTCACGCCGGATGCCTCCCTCCAGGCGATCCGGTACACGATCCGCGAGGACCGCCGACGCATCCGAACGGCGGGCGAGTTCCGGGCCGAGCCGACCGGTGACAGGTAGGCGTCCAGGACCGGCGGCGGGTTGGTGATGCGACGCGGGTCACCGGGTCGCGGCGAGCTCAAGGACCTCGCCCGCCACCGGCAGCGCCGCGTCTCGGTGGGCAGGAACAAGCCCGAGGCGGGTTCGCCGGTCCAGCAGATCATCAACCGTACAGGCCAGTTCGTGCCGGGCGGCCCAGAGTAACTCGGCGCCGGTGACCGGGATCTCTTCGCCGATCGGCCGGTGGAGATGCGCTGGCGCCTCGGCCAGGACGTTGACCGCCTCGACACCGTAGCGGGCGACCAGACGCCGGGGGGCCGGTACCCGCGCCAGGTGCGCGGGGCTCGCGGCACCTGGCAGCGGGAGACGGCGGGTACGGCAGACACCAGCGGTCAGGGCCCGACGACGCACCGCGGTGTCCACCGCATCCTCGGCCATCCGCCGATAGGTGGTGAGCTTTCCGCCGACGACCGTGATGACCCCGTCCGGGTCGTCGATGACGGCGTGCTGTCGGGACAGGTCGGCGGTACGGTCAGCGGCGCCGGCGAGCAGCGGCCGGAGCCCGGCGTAGGCACCGACGACGTCACTGCCTCGCAGTGGCCGGTCGAGGACGCCGTTGAGCACGTCGAGCAAGAACGCGATGTCGGCCTCGGTGGGCTCCGGCACCTCCGGGATGGGTCCGGCCAGCGGTTCGTCGGTCAGCCCGACGTAGACCAGGCCGTCGGTCTGGGGCAGCGCGAGGACGTAGCGGGTGAACTCGCCAGGGACCGGGATGGTCAGTCCGGCCCAAAGACCACCCAGCGCAGCGGCGGGCAGCACGAGGTGGGTGCCGCGGGAGGGCCGCAGGCGCACGTGTGGGGTCAGGCTACTTGCCCAGACACCGGTGGCGTTGATCACGGCGCGGGCGGCAATGTGCAGCGTGGCCCCGGTGCGGGTGTCCTCGACGGTGGCGCCGTCGCCGTGCAGGTTGACCACCCGGGCGCGGGGCAGGATGCGCGCGGAGCGCGCCGCCGCCGCACGGGCCAGACCGACCACGAGCCGGGCGTCGTCGCAGAGCTGGCCGTCCCAGGACAGCCGGGCACCGCGGAGGCCGACCCGGCGCAACGCCGGTGCCATCGCGCCCGCCTCGGCCGGGCCGAGCCGTCGGGTAGCCGGCAGGGTCCGGCGGGGGGTTCCCGCGCTGACGCGCAGCAGGTCGCCGACGCGGAGCCCAACCGCCGCGGCCCAATCCTGCCAACCGGCGGTGTAGTCGGTCGTGGGCAGCAACATCGGCAGTGCCCGGATCAGGTGCGGGGCGGTGCGGGTCATCAGGATGTGGCGTTCGACCGCGCTCTCGTGGGCGATGCGCACCTGACCGTGGGCGAGGTAGCGCAGTCCGCCGTGGACCAGTTTGGAACTCCAGCGGGAGGTGCCGTGCGCAAGGTCCTGGGCTTCCACGGCGGCCACGGAGAGGCCCCGGCTGGCGGCGTCCAGGGCCACGCCCGCGCCGGTGACGCCGAGCCCGACGACGAGGAGGTCAACGGCGCCGCCACCGGCCAGTTCGGCGAGTTCCCGGTCCCGGCGTGACCCGGTCAGCGTGGCGTCCATGCCCACACCCCCTTGCCAAAAAGTGACAGTGAATGTCACTGTGTCACACATGGATGGAGCTGGGGAAGACGCCGACCGATGGACCCACTGGGGGTCGGCCGCGGGAGCGCAGCCCCTACCGGACTCCGCGTCGGAGCTACTGGCGCAGCTACTGGAGCTGACACCCACGCCCCCAGCCGTGCCCCTGCCCGACGTCGCGCTGCCCGCGGCCGAACCCGACGACGCGGTCCTGGCCGCACTTCGGGCAGCCGTCGGCACCGAGCACGTGCTGACCTCCCGACCGATCCGGGCCCGGCACGCAACTGGCCTGTCCACACCCGACCTCCTGCGACGACGCCAGGGCGTGCTCCGCCAAGCCCCACTGGCGGTGGTCCGCCCTGCCAACCATGCCGAGGTCCTCGCCGTGCTCGAACTCTGCTCCCAGCACCGGGTGGCCGTGGTCCCCTTCGGCGGTGGCACCTCGGTCGTCGGCGGACTGACACCTAAGGCGCCCGCACACCTCACCATCGACCTGAACCGGCTGGACCGGGTCATCGCCGTTGACGCCGTCTCCCGCACCGCGACCCTCCAGGCGGGACTACCCACCCCCCGCGCCGCGGAGCTGCTCGCCGAGCACGGGCTCACCCTCGGTCACGTTCCCCAGTCCTATGAATACGCGACCATCGGGGGCTTCGCCGCCACCCGCTCCTGCGGGCAGGCGTCAACCGGGTACGGCCGCTTCGACGACCTGGTGACCGCGCTGACCGTCGCCACCCCCCGCGGCACCATCCGGGTGGGGCGCGCCCCCGCCTCCGCCGCCGGCCCCGACCTACGACAGCTCTTTCTGGGCAGTGAGGGGACACTCGGCGTCATCACCGACGTGACGGTGCGGGTGCGACCGGTCCCGGCGCAGACACACTACGAGGGCTGGCGGTTCGACTCCTTCCCCGCCGGGCTGCACGCCATCCGGAGACTGGCGCAGGACGGGCCGCGGGCCACCGTACTGCGACTCTCCGACGAGGTCGAGACCGTGATCGGGGCGACCGGCCGGGGCCGATCCGACGGGGGCTGTCTACTGGTCGTCGGGTACGAGGGCGAGCAGGTCCACGCCACCGCCGCGACGGCCGCCGCGGTGCTGACGGCGCAGGACGGCCAACCGCTGGGCGCCGAGCCGGGCCGGCAGTGGCAGCGGCACCGCTTCGACGCTCCGTACCTGCGCGACGCGCTACTGGACGCGGGGGCGTTCGCGGAGACCCTGGAGACCGCGGCGTACTGGTCTCGACTGCCCGAGGTGCACGAGCGGGTCCGGGCGGCGATCATGGACACGCTGCCGGAGGGCACACTGGTGTTGGCGCACGTCTCCCACGTCTACGAGACCGGTGCCTCGCTGTACTTCACCGTGATCTGCTCCCCCGGTCCCGATCCGATCGACCGGTGGCGCACCGCGAAGGCGGCGGCCAGTGACGCGATCGCCAGCGCCGGGGGCACTATCACCCACCATCATGGAGTTGGCACGGACCACCGAGACTGGTACGCGGCCGAGATCGGGGATCTCGGCGTTGGCCTACTCCGGACGGTCAAGCGTCACCTGGACCCGGCCGGCATTCTCAACCCCGGCATCCTGGTGCCCTAGTCGCACCCCGGCTCGTGGTGGACGCACCACGCCGGCTAGTCCGGCCGCAGGTAGCCGTCCACCATCCGAGCCAGTTCTCGGTCCACGCTGGCGGCGGGAAGACCGTCGGCGACGGTCCGGGCGGAGAGCACGAAGGACTGCGTGGTCAGCAGGACAACCCGGGCCATGGTCTCGGCCTCGCCGGGCCGCACCGAGCCGTCGGCCCGGCCGTGGGCGACGGCGGCCACCAGGAATTGGAGCATCTCCTCCTGGCCCGCGCCGCGCCGGTCGAGGAGGTACGGGATCAGCACCTCCGGATCAACGTCGCGGATCTTGCACAGCAACGGGTGTTCCCGCAACACCCGCGCTCCCGCCACCACCCGCTCGACCAGGCGGGATCGGGCGTGTCCGGTGCCCTCGTCGGTCGCCGTGGCCAGCAGCACCTGCTGCCACTCCCGGGTCATCAGATCGCCGATCAGCGACTGCACATCCGGCCAGCGCCGGTAGACGGTCATTCGGGAGACCCCGGCGCGACGTGCCACGTCGGTCACGGTCGTGCGACGTACGCCGTAGGCGAGGACGCAGTCACGGGCGGCGTCCAGAACCGCGTCCTCGATGCCACGCTCGCCGGTCCGGCTCCACTCCACCACGCCGAATGTCTACCATCCCCCGCTACGGATTCTGGCCAACCGGCTCGTCCGGCCGGGCTCCGGTGCGGGTCACCAGAAAGCCGAAGGCCGCGGCGGTGAAGAACATAACGATGCCGTAGACCGCGCCGGGGACGGCCATCCGGGTGTTGTCGAGCAACGCCGGGCTGAGCGCGACGGTGATTGCCAGTGTGCTGTTGTGGATGCCGATCTCGAATCCGGACGCGGTCGCAGCGCCCCGATCGACCCCCGCCAGCCGGGGCACCCCGTATCCGACCGCGAGGCTGAGCACGTTGAACGCCAACACCACCAGGCCGACCGAGACGAAGTAGTCAGCGAGGTTCTCCCGTTCGTTCAGCACCGCGCCGACGACCACCGCGACGAGTACCACGACCGACAGGACCCGGACCGGCCGGTCCAGGCGTACGGCGGCGTGGGGCGCCCGGGCCCGGATCAGCATGCCGATCGCGACCGGGATGAGCACGATGGCGAAGACCTGCAGCACCTTGTCGAACTGCAGACCCAGGCTCCCGCCGTCGGCGAGGAAGTATGCCGCCGAGAGGTTGACCACGATCGGCAGGGTGACCACAGCCAGCACCGAGTTGACGGCGGTCAGGGTGATGTTGAGGGCGACGTGCCCGCCGAACAGGTGGCTGTAGAGGTTGGCGGTGGTGCCCCCGGGAGATGCGGCCAGCAGCATCATCCCGAGGGCAAGCTCCGGAGCCAGGTCGAAGGCGAGCACCAGCCCGAAGCAGAGTGCCGGCAGCACCAGCACCTGGCACACCAGGGCGATGAGGGCGGCTTTCGGGTAGCGGGCCACCCGGCGGAAATCCGCCACGGTCAGCCCGAGGCCCAGGCCGAGCATGATGATGCCGAGCGCGACGGGCAGTCCGATCAGGGTCAATGCCGAGTCCATGGCAGCACATGATCAATCCTCGTGTTCGCCGCCGCAATCCCCCGGGCGGCTCGCGCTGCCCGGCCCGGGCCAGCGTCAGCCGTTGGCCACGAGGTCCCCGCAGCTCGTCTCATCCGGCAGCAACGGTCGCAGCCGCACCGTCCAACTCTTGCCGTCCGAGGTCCACGGCGCCGCTGCGGTGGTCTCCGCCGCCGCCGCGAGCAGCGTCTGCAACGCATCGCCGCTGACGGTCACACAGCCCGGCCCGGTGCTGGAACCGAGGGGCTCGCCGGGCAACGTCGGCCCGGGCCAGGCCACCTCGGGCTGGCCGAGGCCCTCGGGGTCGGTGAACGGTTCCGCGACGCCCGCGACCACGGTGGGCACGTAGGGCTTCGCGCTGTCCCCCCTGGCCGGCGCCAGTGGACCCGAATCGCTGGTGAGCGATGCGACGAACGCCCGCAGCCGCGTCCGGGCCGCCTGCTGCTCGGCGGTGAGGCCGGGCGCGTCGTCGCCCGCCTCGGCGAGGGCCGGGACGTCGATCTGCTCGGTGCCGTTCGCGCCGCGTACCGTGAATCGGGTTGTCGGCGCGTCGGCGAGCGCCGGGGTGCCGAAGTCCACCGCGCCGTCCACGCCGGCGGCCCGCGCCGACTCCAACAGCGTCGACACGTCCTCGGGGGCGATTGGGTGGACCTGGAGGTTGGGCAGCGCGGGCCCGGGATAGATCAGGATCGTGGGGCCCTCGCTGATCACCCGTCCGTCTCCGTAGACGCTGATGGACGGGGTGCGGCTGGCCAGCGCTGACGGCATCCCGAACCCGCCGATGGAGGTCAGCTGGAACACCACCGCGTCCGCGGGGTGGGGCCCCTCCGGCTGGCCAGGACCGTCAGCGTTGGCCACCTCACCCTGCGGGCCACAGGCGGTGACGAGCAGGAGCAGCGACACGGCGGGCGCCGTCCAGCGGAGTCGACTATTGGTCATGTCGGATCAGACGTGGCTGGGCGCCGCAAGGTTCCGGTGGGGCGACGATCCCTCGCCGCCCCACCGGCCACCCGTCAGGTGCGACCGACCACGTCCCGCCGGAACACCAGGCAGGCGACCTGGGCGGTCACCGCGGCAAGCACGGTCAGTACCACAACCGCGACCACTCTGACCTCCTCCAACGGATGTTCGCCGACGTGCGCGAAGGGTGACAGCCACCCGGCGCCGGCGGGAATATCGAGGATCGGGGCGAAGTACCCGAAGATCAGCCCATAGCCGAGCAGCACCCAGATCAGCGGCAGTACCCGAGGCGCCACCGCATAGAGCAGCGCGGCAACGGCGAGGAGAAGCCAGACCGCCGGAGTGTGCGCCACGTGGCCGAGCAGCAGGCCGGTGAAGGACCCGGCGTCGCCGGTGCTCACCGCCGCCCCGACGCCCATACCGACGCCGGCGACCAGCAACAGCCACGGTACGCCGACCGCCGTCACCACGAGGTGGCTACCGATCCAGGTCGAGCGGCTGACGGCCGTCGCGAGGACCGACTCGGCCCGCCCCTCGCTCTCTTCGGAGCGCAGGGTCTGCATGGCGAGCACCACGTAGACCCCGACGGCGAGGGCCATGGTCAGACCCATGGTGCCGAGGTAACCGTCCAGCAGGTTCTCCGCACCGCCCATGACGGCGACCAGGTCCTCGGGCGCGTCGGTGAATCCGTCGAGGAGTGGCTGGGTGAACGAGCCGTAGGCGAGGCCGGCGGCGAGCAGTCCCACACTCCACCCGATCAGGCTGGCCCGGTGCAGCCGGAACGCGAGCGCGAACGGCCCGTCCAGCCAGGCCGCCGCCCGGGCCGGCCCCGGGCGGGGCGGCACGAGCCCGGCACCGAAGTCCCGCCGGGCCGAGAGCGCGTAGCCGGCGGCCGCGGCGGTCACCGCGAAGGCCAGCGAGATCACCAGTGGCCACCAGCGGTCGTGCACGTACGGCGCGGTCTGCTGGGACCAGCCGACCGGTGACAGCCAGGACAGCCAGGACGCGCCGCTGCCCTGCACCGCCGCCATGTCACCCAACCCGCGCAGCACGAATGCCGCTCCGAGCAGGGCGCCGGCCGTGCCGGAGGCGGCCCGCGGATACTCCGACAGCTGGACGGTGACCGCCGCGACTGCGGCGAATACCAGCGCCACCGCACCGACCGAGACGCCGAACAGCAACGACCCCCCGAGGTCGTATCCCCGGCTGGCCATCAGGCCACCGATCAGGATGGCGACGACCGCGGCCATCGTGGTGACAAGCACCAGCGCGGCGGTGAGCTGGGCGTGCCGGCCGACCACGTTGGCGCGGATCAGCTCGGCTCGGCCGGAGCGCTCCTCGGCGCGGGTGTGCCGCACGACGGTCAACAGCCCCATCAGGCCCGCGCCGATGGCCACGTAGAGGCCGTACTGCCCGGCGAGGAAGCGCTCGGTGGTCAGGTCGTCGAAGCCGAATCCCGGGCCGCCGAAGAGCGCGCCGGCCGGGCTGCCGGAGAAGGCGGTCAGCCCCTCCAGGTCCTCCGGGCTCTCGACGAAGGTCTCCAGCGCGGTGGCGAAGTATCCCATCAGCAGCGCCAGGCCGACCGTCCATGCCGGAAAACGGATCCGGTCGCGGCGCAGCATGAACCGCAGTAGGGTGCCGGTCCCGGTGACCGTGCCGCCGCCCTGGCCGGGCGCCGCGACCACCGGCTGGTTCACCATCACGGTGGCCATCACGCCACCGCCCCGTGGCGGGCCGGCTCATCGCCATAGTGCCGCAGCAGCAGCTGTTCCAGGGTCGGTGGCCGGACAGTCAGCCCGCGTACGCCGAGGTCGCCCAGCCGCCGGATGACGACGGTGAGGTGCTCCCCGTCGACCTCGAAGCGGACGTGGCCGTCGGTGTCCTGCAGCCCGTGTACGCCGGCCAGGGTGGCGAGCGAGGCGGCCGGGCTGTCGACAATCGCGTCCACGGAGGTCCGGGTCAGATGACGCAGGTCGGTCAGGGAGCCGGTCTCGACGATCCGCCCCTGCCGGATGATCGAGATCTGGTCGGCCAGCACCTCGACCTGGGCGAGGATGTGGCTGGAGAGCAGAACGGTCCGGCCGGCCGCGCAGGCCTCCCGGATGCACTCCTGAAACACCGCCTCCATCAGCGGGTCCAGCCCGGCGGTCGGCTCGTCGAGCAGCAGCAGGTCCACGTCGCTGGCCAGCGCCGCGATCAGGGCGACCTTCTGCCGGTTGCCCTTCGAGTAGGTCCGCCCCTTCTTGCGGGGATCGAGGTCGAAGCGTTGGCACAGCTCGTCGCGGCGAACCGGGTCGGTCCCGCCGCGCAGGCGGGCGAAGAGGTCGATCGCTTCGCCGCCGGTCAGGTTGGGCCACAGCTCCACGTCGCCGGGGACGTAGGCGAGCCGGCGGTGCAGTCGCACCGCGTCGACCCACGGGTCACCACCGAGCAGCCGGACCCGACCGCGGTCGGCCCGGAGCAGCCCCAGCAGGATGCGGATGGTGGTGGACTTGCCGGCACCGTTGGGGCCGAGGAAGCCGTGCACGGTGCCGGTCTCGACCTGCAGGTCGAGACCGTCCAGCGCCTTGGTGCGGCCGAAGAGCTTGTCGATGTGTTGAATGTCGATTGCCATGGTCATGGTCGTAGACCTCGTTCGAGGGAAAACCCGGGCGGGGTGAAGCCCGGGGTTGGTCCGATGTCGTCGGTCACGCGGAGCCCACGACGAGTCGGTGAGCCGCCGCGGAGAGATTCACGCCGGGGGACGTGACAGCCGGTGCGCAGTACCTTCTGCCTCGCCTGCCGCGGGCGGATCCGGGACGTACATCAGATAGTCGTCGAGCATCACGCGGTTGACGTGCAGCCCTTGGGTGATACGCCCGAGGGCTGGCGTCTCGAAACCCCTGCCAACCGTTGTCACTCCGCTAGATTAAACAGTCGTTTAATAGTTAGGCAAGCGCATACCGGGCCGGGAGTCCACCCGCCGCCGAACGCCCTAGGGTGGGCTGATGTCCCGCCCCACGCCCTCCGCCGATCTCCCCACCGCCGCACCGAACCCGCTCACCCAACTCACGCTGGCCCAGCTCCGGCGACGTACCAGCGTGAAGTGGGGCAGATACGCCCCGGACGTGCTTCCACTCTGGGTGGCGGAGATGGATGTCCCCCTCGCCCCCGCCGTCGCCGAGGCGCTGCAGCGCGCCATCACGCTCGGCGACACCGGCTACGCCCACCCAACGGGGTACGCGGAGGCGTTCGGCGAGTTCGCCGCCGAACGTTGGGGGTGGACCGACTTCTCCCCCGGCCGCACCGCGGTGGTACCCGACGTGATGCTGGGCATCGTCGAGGTGCTCCGGCTGGTGACCGATCCCGGCGACGCCGTGGTCGTCTGTTCCCCCGTCTACCCGCCCTTCTACGCGTTCACCCGGCACGCCGGACGGCAGGTGGTCGAGGCCCCGCTCGGGGCCGACCTACGGATCGATCTCGCCGCCCTGGACGAGGCGTTCCGGCGCGCCCGTGCCCGCGGCAGGCGGCCGGCCTTCCTGCTGTGCAACCCGCACAACCCCACCGGCGTGGTACACCGCCGCGCGGAGCTCGAGGCCGTCGCCGAGCTGGCCAACCGGCACGGCGTCCGGGTGATCTCCGACGAGATCCACGCTCCGCTGGCGCTGCCCGGGGCAGACGTCACCCCGTACCTGACCGTCACCGGCAGCCAGGACGCTTTCGCGGTGATCTCCGGCTCCAAGGCATGGAACCTCGCCGGCCTGAAGGCGGCACTCGCGATCGCGGGAACGCGCGCCGCGGCCGATCTGGCCCGGATGCCGGAAGAGGTCAGCCACGGACCAAGCCACCTGGGTGTGGTCGCGCAGACGGCCGCCCTGCGGGCCGGCGGGGAGTGGCTCGACCACCTCCTCGACGGACTACACGCCAACCGCACCCGACTGGAGTCACTGTTGGCCGAGCACCTGCCCACCGTCGGCTACCACCGCCCCGAAGGCACCTACCTCGCCTGGCTGGACTGCCGGCGCCTCGGCCCGCACAGTGCTCCACCCGACAGCGCATCCGGCGAGGTCGGCGCCGGACCAGCCCAGCTGTTCCTGGAACGCGCGCGGGTGGCGCTCAGCTCCGGGCACGCCTTCGGGGCCGGTGGAGCGGGCTGGGTCCGGCTGAACTTCGCCACCTCCCCCGCCATCCTCACCGACGCCGTCACCCGCATGGGTCGGGCTGCCCGGGAGGCGGGAACCACCGCCCAGAAGTGATCCACAACAGGTGCGCGGCCCCGAACCGGCGAGAGACCGGCGCGCCGGGAATGTCGTACGCTACCGTTCAGCACGATGCTCAGCCGTCTCGTACGGGCATTTTGTGCCCGTCGTTCGCTCCGAACGGCGACCCGGAGGTACCCACCGTGACCGACGACACCGATGTCACCTCGTGGGCTCTCGAGGCGGGACGCGGTGACCAGGCGGCCGCCGCCGCCTTCATCCGGGCGACCCAGCAGCAGGTTCGGCGCTTCCTGGCCGCCTTGATCTCCCCGGCCGAGGCGGATGACCTGACGCAGGAGACCTACCTGCGCGCGCTGCGGTCGCTGCCCTCGTTCGCCGGCCGCTCCTCAGCGCGTACCTGGTTGTTCAGCATCGCCCGGCGGGTCGCGGTGGACCACGTGCGGACCGCCACGTCCCGTCCGCGGACGGTCCCGATGACCAACTCCCACGATGTCGCCGACGCCGACGAGAGCGGCTTCGACCGGCAGGTCGCCCTGGAGCAGATCATCGCGGCGCTCCCGACCGACCGCCGGGAGGCCTTCGTCGTCACCCAGGTGCTCGGCCTCTCCTACGCCGAGGCCGCACAGGTGTGCGGCTGCCCGGTCGGGACGATCAGGTCCCGGGTGTCCCGGGCTCGGGAAGATCTGGTCGTCGCGCTACAGGCCCGCTCCGGCGGGTCGGCCCGCCACACCGCAGCCGGCTGACGACCTTCCCGTCCCGCGCGGGAACCAGCGCCGGCACCGGTCCGACTACCGATACATGGGGTGTGAGCAGTGGCGCGAGGTGTTGTCGGCGCAGTTGGACGGGGAGGAGACCCCGGCTGAGCGGGCGGCAGCCGACTCCCACCTGGCCGGTTGCGGTGCGTGCCGGACGTGGTTCGACCAGGCGGCGGCGATCACCCGTCGGGCCCGGCTGTCGGTCAGCGTGATCGGCCCCGACCTCACCGACGCGGTCCTGGCCGCGCTCCCCGCGACGACTCCGGCGACGACCCCGGCGCGACCGCCGTGGCGACAACGGCTGGTGATCGCCCTGCGCGCGGCGCTCGGGCTGACGGGGGCGCTGCAGGTCATGCTGGGTCTGACGCAGGTCGGTCGGGCGGCGGCGGGCCCGCACATCCACGCTGGCGGGCCATTGGCCTCGGGCCACCTGTGGCACGAGGCAGCGGCGTGGAACATCGCCGTCGGCGCCGGGTTCCTGTTCGTGGCCGCCCGCCGCACCCCGCCGACCGGGCTGCTGCCGATGTTGAGCGCCTTCGTCGGCACCCTGGTGCTCCTGTCGGTCAACGACCTGATGACCGGCCGGGTGGAGACCGCCCGGCTGGTCAGCCACGGGTTCCTCTTCGTTGGCTACGCGATCGTCGTGGCCATGTCCCGGCCGGGACTACACCCGGGCGGCCCGCCCACCGACCTTCGCACTGATCGGCCCCGCTGGCGCATCCCGGCCGAGGATGAGCCGCCCCCACCGGGTCTACGGCTCGCGCCCCCGCCGTTTCCGGGTTCGGCGTGCCACCGGGACAGTGCTGCGGCCTGAGCGTCCCGACACCGGTGATGTTGCTAGCCGAATCACCGGGAACTTTCCCGCCCCGCCGAACCGACCAACAGTCAACACCGAACTCAGAGAGGTCTCCATGCCACGTCACATCACCGGTCGGCGCCTACGCCCGGCCGCCCTGGTCGCCGCCGCCCTGCTGACCGCCGCCATGGCCGGCTGTGGCTCGTCCGACGACTCGTCGGCGCCCAACCCAGCCCCGTCGGAGACGGCCGCCGCGGCAGCGGACGCCCCCGCCGGCGTGGTCGGGATCAACGACCCGTGGGTGAAGGCCGCCGACCAGGGGATGACCGCGGCGTTCGCTACCCTGGTGAACGAGAGCGACGCCGACGTGACCCTGACCGGCGTCAGCACCGAGGTGTCGCCGATGGAGCTGCATGAGATGGCCATGAAGGATGGGGAGATGGTCATGCAGGCCAAGGAGGGCGGCATCGTGATCAAGGCGAAGAGCAGCCACGTCCTCGAGCCCGGTGGCGACCACCTCATGATGCTGGATCTGCAGCAGCCGGTGCAGGCCGGCGACGAGCTGAGCTTCACCCTCACCTTCGCCGACGGGCGAACCCAGTCGTTCACGGCGGTGGCGAAGCCGTTCACCGGCGCGGAGGAGAGCTACAACCCCGAGCACAGCATGCCGGACATGTCCATGAGCCCCAGCGCAGCGTCGTGACTGGGAGCGGCCCCCGCGCGGTAAGCCGACGCGGTCTGCTGGCCGGCGGTGCCCTGGCTGCCGGCGGGGCGCTCGGCGCCACCGTGGCGGTCACCGCCGTCGGCTCCGACAACCCCGCGACCCGACCCGCCGAGATGACGCCGGTGGGCGAACTCGGGCTCGCCGTCGAATCGTTCCACGGGACCCGCCAGGCGGGGGTCGCCACCGAACCGCAGGCACATGCGGCGTTCGTCGCGCTCGCCCTCCGGCCGGAGACGGACCGGGAGGCGCTGGGACGGATGCTGCGACTGCTCTCCGACGACGCCGCCCGCCTCACTCAGGGCCGTCCCGCCCTGGCCGACACCGAGCCGGAGCTCGGGCTGCTGCCAGCCCGGCTGACGGTGACCTTCGGCTTCGGTCCCGGTCTCTACCAGGCGGCCAACCTCGACGGGCGGCGGCCGCCATCGGTGGCCGCCCTCCCGGCGTTCCGCATCGACCGGCTCTCCCCCCGCTGGTCCGACGGGGACCTCCTGCTGCAGATCTGCGCCGACGACCCGCTGACCGTCGCGCATGCCCAGCGGGTGCTGGTGAAGGACAGCCGACCCTTCGCCACCGTCGCCTGGGTGCAGCAAGGTTTCCGGCGCGCGGCTGGGGCCGAGCCGGGGCGCACCCAGCGCAACCTCTTCGGCCAACTCGACGGCACCGCCAACCCGAAACCGGGCGCTCCCCTCGAGACCGCGGTGTGGGTGCCGGACGGGCCGGCGTGGCTACGCGACAGCACCACCCTGGTCGTCCGGCGGATCAGCATGAACCTGGAGACGTGGGACCTCCTCGGCCGCGCCGACCGTGAGTTGTCCGTCGGCCGCCGGCTCGACACCGGCGCGCCGCTGACCGGCACGGATGAACACGACGAGCCCGACTTCGACGCCCTCGGGTCGGGCGGGCTCACCGTCATCCCGGACTTCTCGCACCTGACCCGCTCCCACGTCACCGAGGACCGGCTCCGGATTCTGCGCCGCCCGTACAATTACGACGGCGTGCCCAGCGCCGACGGTACTGCGGACAGCGGCCTGATCTTCGCCTCCTACCAGGCCGACATCACCCGTCAGTTCCTACCCATCCAACGACGCCTGGCCGAACGGGACCTACTCAACGAGTGGACCACCCCGATCGGCTCTGCCGTCTTCGCGATCCCACCCGGCTGCCCCGAAGGCGGCTGGATCGGCCAGCAACTGCTCGGCTGACCTCGACAGGAGAACCATGCGGACCAACACCCGCCCGAGACCCGCCGGCTTCCTCGCCGCCGTCCTCGCCGCCGCCGCGCTGCTGCTCGTACCGGCTTCCCCGGCCGCCGCACACAACTCCCTGAAGACCACCACACCGGCCAAGAACGCTGAGCTGGACACAGCACCGACCGAGATCACCCTGGAGTTCCTCCAGAGGCTGGATCCGGCGTTCACCACCATCGTCCTCTCCGACGCCGCGGAGCAGAAGGTCCCGACCGGTGAACCCGTGGTCACCGGCGCAAAAGGTACGATAAGCATCGACGGAACCCTGCCGAACGGCACCTACACCGTCGCGTACCGGGTAGTCTCCGCCGACGGGCACCCGGTCCAGGGCTCGTACGCGTTCGCCGTCGCTGACCCCGCTGGCACCGAGGCGCCGGCTCCGACGCCGGCGGAGTCGTCCCCCACGGCCGAGCCCGCCACTGCGCCAACGGAGCCCGGGTCGGCCAGCCCAGTGGCGGCGACCGACAACGACGGCGGCGGTGGCGGGCTCGGCGCGCCAGCGGTGATGGGCGGCGGGATCCTGGTGCTCCTGGTCGCCGGCGGCCTGGTGCTACTACTACGCCGCCGACGTAGCACGACCTGACCAACGGGCGTCAACGGGTGTCGGGCGGCGCCCGACACCCGTTGACGCCCGACACCCGTTGGCACCCGGTCCCAGCGGGATCAGCGCCGTTGCCACGGCCAGGCTGCGGTTCTGGTCGCGGCGGTCACCGGCGCTCCGGCGCAGCATCGTTGAGCAGCGCGGCGAGTTCGGCTACCGCGCGCGGACGGGCTCCCGCCAGCTCCGGGATCCGGTCCAGGAGCCGGTGCACCAGCGGCGCCCACGCCGGCACCAGGTCTGCCGCTGCGAGCAGTGCCGGATCGGCAAGGCCGTCCGCCGTGGCCACGGTACGCACACCGCCGCCGGAGACCACCGCTACCGCGTCCGCCCAGCGGAAGGCGAGGTCGACATCGTGGGTGGAGAGCACCACCGTCGTACCCGCTGTGTGCAGGTGATACAGAGTGTTCAGCAGTGTCTCCACCCCGGCCGGATCAAGCCCGGCGGTCGGTTCGTCGAGAATGAGCAGCCGCGGGTGCATCGCGACCGCGCCGGCAATCGCCACCCGCTTGCGCTGGCCGTAGGAGAGCAGATGGGTGGGGCGCTCGGCGATCGCCGACACACCGAGCGCCGCCAGCGCCGCGTCACAGCGCCGCCGCACCTGCTCCGCCGGGAGCCCCAGGTTGACCGGCCCGAAGGAGACATCCTGCCGGACGTTGGCGGAGAAGAGCTGGTCGTCCGGGTCCTGCACCACCAGTTGCACCTGCTGCCGCAACTCCCGTAGGCCGGCCCGGGTGTACCGCATCCGGGTACCGGCGACGGCGATCTGGCCCGCGGCGGGCCGCAGCGCGCCGGCGGCCAGCCGGAACAGCGTGGTCTTGCCGCCGCCGTTCGGGCCCAGCACGGCCAGCCGCTGACCCGGGTCGATCCGAAGATCGACCTCGACCAGGATCGACCGACCCGGCTGGTAGGCGAAGCCCACCCCGTCGAACTCCAGCAGCGGGACGTTCACCAAGGGGACACCAACCCGGTGCTGGTCGTGACGATCGCGCCGAGCAACATCATGGTTGCCGCAACGAACGGCGCCGATACCCGGTGGGCCGCCACCTGCACGGCGAGTGAACCGGTGTAGCCCCGCACCGCCAGTCCCTCCTCCAGCCGCCGCGCCCGGTGCAACGCCCGGACGAACACCGCTGCCGCCTGGCCGGCCAGGGACCGGTAGGCGGTCCGCCAGGTACGGAAGCCAAGCCGGGCCGCCTGCGCCTGCCGGACCGCACGCACGCTCTCCACCAGCAGGAAGAGCATCCGGTACGTCAGCGCGGCAACCTCGGTGACCGCCGAGGGGATCCCCAGCCGGTGCAGTCGTGGCAGGACATCCGACAACGGTGTGGTGGCGGTGAACAGCAGCAGGCAGGTCAACGCCGCCACGGAGCGACCCGCGGTCTGCGCCGCCACCGGCAGGCCCGCGGGGTCGATGGCCAGTCGGGCTGGGGACGGCATCGACACCAGCAACGGGACCGTCGATGTGGCGACGAAGAGCAGCGGTACCCGGGCCGCCCGCAGCACCACGACCGGCGGCACCCGTGCGGCGGCCAGCAGCACCGCCGCCGCTCCACCGGACAGGAGCGCGCCGGGCCAGGTGGGCAGGGCCACCGCGCAGACCAGCAGCCCGAGCGCGAGCAACGCCTTCTCGGCGGGGTGCCGATTTCGCCAGGGCCCGGTGTGCGCGGCGATGTCGAGGGCGAACACGCTAGCCGCGCTGCCAGCCGGCAGCATCGCGCTGCCGCTGCCGGGTCCGGGCGACACCGAAGTAGTAGCCGAGCAGACCAGCGCCAAGCGCAGCCTGAAGGGCGAAGAGTCCCGACTCCAGCTCGGCCGACGGCGGCTCGTAGATCGGCGAGAACCACGGCTGATAGTCGGGGTGGTCGTCCACGATGGCCTGCTCGGCAAGGGCGTCCGCGCCGGAGAAGGGTTCCTCCCCCGAGCCGAGGCCGAACGCCAGCGGCATCACCACCAGGAGCAGCACCGCGAACAGCAGCAGCAGGTTGACCCAGGAGAAGCGCCTCATGCCCGCACCTCCGCCGCCGGACGCAGCAGACCGAGCCGACGCAGGTCATCCCTGCTGGTCCGACTCAGCAGGCGGACCACCAGAACGGTCAGCAGTCCCTCGCTGATCGCCAGCGGAATCTGGGTCACGGCGAAGATCCCGCCGAACTTCGCCAACGCACCGGCGATGCCAGACGCCGGGTCGGGGAACGCCAGGGCCAGCTGGGCGACGGTGACCCCGTACGTCGCCAGGCTGCCCAGGGCCGCAGCGGCGAACACCGCCGGGCCCAGGCCGCCGCCAGCGCGACGGACCATGGTGTAGCTCCCATACGCCACCCACGGTCCGACGATCGCCATCGAGAAGATGTTCGCGCCCAGCGTGCTCAGCCCGCCGTGGGCCAGCAGCAGCGCCTGGAACAGCAGCACGATGCTGCCCAGCACGCTCATCACCGGCGGTCGGAACAGCACCGCCCCCAGACCGGTGCCGGTCGGGTGAGAGCTCGACCCGGTCACCGACGGGATCTTCAAGGCGGACAGCGCGAAGGTGAAGGCACCGGCCGCCCCGAGCAGCAGTTTCGAGTCTGGATCTGTACGGATTTGCCGGACCAGGGCCCGACTCCCGTGGACGACGAATGGCGCGGACACGACGAACCACGCCGCCGCCTGTTCCGGAGGGAGATACCCCTCGGCGATATGCATCGACTGACCTTCCCTTCCAGCACCTCGTGGATGAGATCCGTGTCAAGGCCGGTCTCCTGGCTTCCGGATCGACGTTCACTCCAGCCTTCCCAGGCCTGGTGGGGCCCAGTGGCACAGTCAGAGATCACTACCCGGTCACAGTGGCGAGGGCCGCGCCGGTCTTCCACCGGCTTCCCGTGCACCTTGACGGCGAGAGGCTATCGGGTGCTCGCCCGGACGGCAAGCTGTCGATTCGCGCTGACGGGTACGCGCCGGCGCCGGTTGCGGTGAGCCCGAGGGCCACGCTCCGCCGCGAGCCGCGAGACTCAGCGCAGGCCAGAGCCCGGCTTCCGGGCGGTCAGGATGGCGTAGCCGAGGACACCGTCGGCGACCGCGGCCCGGGCTGCGGCCAGGACCGCCGGGGCGCGGGCGAAGTCCAGGCCGAGCGCCACCGCCGGATCCGCGGCGGTCAGCCGCAGCACGGTCAGGCGCGCCTCGATCTGGTCGATCATCGTGGTGATCGCGGGGTCGTGCCGTTCGATGTGGGTTGTCGTCAACCCCGCGCCGGCCAGCAGGGCGACGTACTCGTCGAGGGGACGTGCATCGGCAACGCAGGCGATCCACGCTCCCAGTCCGGTCAGTTCGGGAGGCAGCCGGTCCGGGATGGCGACGACATCAGCCAGCCCCAGTCGACCACCCGGGACCAGCACCCGGGCCAGTTCCCCCGCTGCCGTGGGCTTGTCGGGGAAGGTGCAGAAGGCGCATTCGCAGACCACCACGTCAACCGCGTGTGAGTCGACACCCAGCCGCTCGGCGTCTCCCTGCCGGAACCGCACCTGGTCGGCGAGCCCAACAGACCGGGCCCCCCGGGTAGCCGCCGCGACGTTGGCACCGGCGAGGTCCACACCGGTCACCGTGCAGCCGTACTCGGACGCCAGCAGCAGCGCGCTGGCACCCCGCCCGCTCGCGACGTCGAGCACGCGTTCACCGCTGGTCAGCGCCAGTCGGGCGGCGAGTCGGCGGGTCAGCGACGAACCGCCGGGATGGTAGGCATCGCCGAGGAGCAGGGCGAGAAGATCCGAACCGTAGACCGCGGCGCAGCAACCCTTCGGATCCGCCGCGGGCTCGCCCGTCGTCACCGGATCCGCCACCCCACGTTGGTGGTATCCGGTGCCACCCGCCGCCCGGCGGCGACGCCGTCGGAGCGCTGGGCCACCTTCGACCCGTACGGGGAGTCCGTGATCATCGAGCGCAGCGCGAGTGCGTTGGGCACCACGTCGGCGACCGGCACCCCGGACATCTGCTCGCGGACCTGTTCCCGGTAGCCGACTGAGTTGTAGGCGCAGAACGGGATCAGTCTGCCGTCCGGAGTGATCTCCTCGACGCAACACTTCATCAGCTGCCGCACATTGAGGGTGTACGGGTCCTGGAAGTCCTGGATCACGATCATGAAGGCCCGGTCGGTCAGGTTCGCGACCGCCTCGGGTAGGTTGACGCCGCAGGCGTCAGCGCAGTCCAGCGCCGCGGCGGTCTGGGCGAGGCGCGCGTTGGTTGTGTCGGTGCCCATGAATGCCGACGCCGACCACAGCTTCTCCAGCGCTTCCCGGACAGCAGGGTCCGGCACCACCCGGTTGGCAACGTAGTCGAGGTGGTCCGCCACATCGAGCAGCCGGGGAATCGGCACCACCGCGAAGTCCTCGGCGCCGGGCGTGCCCGAGGTGAGCAGATAGGTGATTGACCGGCAGGTCGGGAAGCAGCACGGCACCGGGAAGAAGTCCTCGGCCTGGAACCAGTCGGGCCGCTGCCGCGCGACGAGGTGAATGATGTCGGAGTTGGTCAGCCGGGTCAGTGGGTCGAAGGGCGTGTGTCGGCCGGAGTGGGTGACCGGCTGGAATGAGACGCTGCGCACCGCCGGGTGCGCGAGGCCGTGGCTGATGATGGCGCCGAGTTCATGTTCGTTGAGCCCCCGCTCGACCGCGGCCACCAGGGTGACGGTCAGGCCGACCTCAGCGCAGTTGTCCAGCGCTCGCTGCTTGATCTCGCGCAGGTCCCGACCCCGGATCTCCCGGTGTGTTCGCTCGTCGAACCCGTCGAACTGCAGGTAGATGTTGACCGCCCGGCCGGGACGGTTCCGCTCGCCGAGCGCTGCCACGAACGCCCGATCGCTGGCGAGCCGGATCCCGTTGGTGTTCAGGTTGACCGCCCGAATCGGGCGAGCCTGTGCGGCGTCAACGAAGTCCAGGATCTGCCGATGGATGGTGGGCTCTCCGCCGGAGAACATCACCACTTCGGCCTCGCCCTCACTCGCCACAAAGACGTCGAGCATGCGCTCACACTGCGCGAGGCTGATGGCGTACCCGTCGGGCTGGTGGCCGGAGTCGGCGAAGCAGATCGGGCAGTCGAGGTTACAGCCGGTGTTGACCTCGATAATGCCCAGGCAGGCGTGCTGCTTGTGTTCCGGGCACAGCCCACAGTCCGCCGGGCAGCCGTCACGCACCTCGGTCTGGAAGGTCAGCGGGAGCGTGCCGGGCTTGTTGAATCGGGCGCTGTCGAGGTACATCTGCGCGTCGCCGTACACCAACGCTTCGAACTGGCCGTGCTCCGGACAGCGCTTCCGCAGATAGACCTTGTCGTCGCGGAGGTTGACCTGTCCGTCGACAACGACCTTGCAGACCGGGCAGATCGACTTTGTGTACTCGACGAACACCTCATCCCGGTCCCGCTTCATGGCTCTCACCATTCCACGCCGCGCTGCCCCGGCACGCCGGCTTGGTCGAATACCGCCCGGCGCGGCCGACCGGATCGGCGACGTCCTGGCCCGCGCCGGCGGCCGGGCGGGGGGAGGCAACCGGCACTGGCGGGTCAGCCGGGCACTGGCGCGCGAGCGCGGAGCAGGGCCGCCACCCGCTCACACCACTCGCGGTTTTCCTGCTCGAAGCGACGCCCCCGCAGGCAGGTGAGGTACGGCCCGATCCGGTCGCTCTCGCGCAGGAATGTCTCCTCGGTCAGGTCACCGCGCAGCTGCCGAAGCATCCGGTCGAAGAGTTCCACCTTGGCGGCGGCGATCACCGCCCGCTCCTCGAGCTGGGCGATGACCGGTGCCGGGTCCAGCCGGTCCACGGCCTGGACCATGACGAGCAGGTCCTCCCGGATCGACGACGGCTTCGACGGCACGGCGGCGAAGGCGGCCAGTTCGGCGAGGCCGGCGGGGGTGACGGTGAACAGCCGTTTGTTAGGGCGGTCGTGCTGGATGACCTGCCGACCGGCGATCAGCCCCGCCCGTTCCAGCTTGGTCAACTCGGCGTAGAGCTGCTGGGGAACCGCGTACCAGAAGTTGGAGCAGGAAACATCGAAAATCTTGGCCAACTGGTAGCCGCTGTACTCCCCGTCGAGCAGCACCGCCAACACCGCGTGCCGCAGCGCCATGGCCACACCTCCCGCTCCGGGTGAGGACAGAGTTCGGCGGGCCGGCACCGCGTCGCCGGCCCTTCCCCCGAAGGGTACTCAATGATATGACTATTCCTGTTAGGGACTACCGGTGGTAGTCCTCGCGACCGTCGATCCTGCCCGCCGTCACACTGCCCACCGTCACCACGCGGAACGAGGCGACCCCCACCGGCTTCCTCCGCGCCCGGGACCCCGGGGACCTGGAAGGACACCCCCATGAAGCTTGGCTACACGACCGGCTACTGGTCCTCCGGGCCGCCCGAGGGCGTCACGGCGGCCATCGCCGAGGCCGACCGACTCGGCTTCGACTCCGTCTGGGCCGCCGAGGCATACGGATCGGACTGCCTTACCCCACTCGCGTGGTGGGGAGCGAGCACCTCCAACGTCCGCCTGGGCACCAACATCATGCAGATGTCGGCCCGCACTCCGACGGCCGCGGCGATGGCCGCCCTCACCCTCGACCACCTCTCCGGTGGCCGTTTCGTCCTCGGGCTCGGCGTCTCCGGCCCGCAGGTCGTGGAGGGGTGGTACGGCCAGCCGTATCCACGACCGCTGGCCCGCACCCGGGAGTACATCGAGATCATTCGTGCCGTCCTCGCCCGATCCGGGCCGGTCACGCACGACGGCGACTTCTTCCAACTACCGCATCGCGGCGGCACCGGCCTGGGTAAGCCGCTGAAGTCCACCGTCCACCCGCTGCGCGCCGACATCCCGATCTTCCTCGGTGCCGAGGGGCCGAAGAACGTCGCCCTGGCCGCCGAGATCGCCGATGGCTGGCTACCGATATTCTTCTCCCCCAAGGCAGACAGCTTCTATCGGGCCGCGCTCGGCGAGGGCTTCGCTCGCCCTGGCGCCCGCCGCAACCTGGACACGTTCGAGGTGGCCGCGACCGTACCGATCGTCGTCCACGACGACATCGAGCGGGCGGCGGACCGGCTCCGACCCTTCGTCGCGCTCTACGTGGGCGGCATGGGAGCCAAGTCAGTCAACTTCCACCGGGATGTCTTCGCCCGCCTCGGCTATGAAGAGGAGTGCGACGTCATCACCGAGGCGTACCTGGCGGGCGACAAGAAACGGGCCGCCGCCGCCGTGCCGACCGCACTGGTGGAGGACATCGCCCTGATCGGCTCGGTGGCCAAGGTCCGCGATGAGCTGCAGCGGTGGCGCGAGACCGTGGTCACCACGCTGCTCGTCCAGGGCAACGCCCAGCAGCTACGCCAGATCGCCGAGGTGGTGGGCTGAGCACCCGTCCAGCCCGATCGCCCCGACCCCGGTTGGCCCACCTGACGGCTGCCCCGCGCCGCCGCACGGTGGGCCACCGGAGTCGCCAAGTCGATCTACATCGGTGGGTCAGCCGGCGCCGTCGTAGCAGATGACCTGCCGGATCACGTCGCCGCGACCGAGAGCGGCGAGGGCGTCCCCGATCTCCTCCAGCCGCAGCCGATGCGTGATCATCTCATTCAGGTCGAGTCGGCCGGCCCGCCAGAGGTCAAACATCCGGTCAAAGTCTCGCGGCGCCTGCGACGCACCGTAGAGCGAGGACGTGATGCTCTTCCCCTCGAACAACAGCTCGAAGGGGCTGAATGCGACCTGCTGGTCCGATCGACCGGCACCCACGACCACCACCGTCCCACCCCGACGTGCCGCAGTCCACGACGCACGCAGCGTCTGCGGCACAGCCACCACATCGAAGACGGTGTCGAATCCCTCACCGTCGGTGAGCTGAGCCGACAGCTCACCGAAAGCCTCCGGGCCAGAGCTGTGCGTTGCCCCGAAGCGCAGTGCTGCCTGCTGCTTGGCCTCAACCGTGTCGACCGCGACGATGACGGCGGCGCCGGCGAGCCGCGCTCCCTGGATCGCGGCGATTCCCACGCCACCGCAGCCGATCACCGCGACGGCGGCACCCGGCTCGACCCGGGCCGTGTTGATCACGGCACCGACACCGGTCATCACGCCACAGCCGACCAGCGCGGCCACCTCATACGGAACATCGGAGGCCACCTTCACGGCACCGGCCCGGGGAATCACGATCTCTTCGGCGAAGGCGCCACACCCGGCCATCGCGAAGACCGGAGTCTCACCGACCAGGAACCGCGGGTTGGCGTAGCCGGCCAGCACGTTGGTCAAGCACAGGTGGGACTCCCCCCGCGCGCAGGAGGGGCAGGCCCCGCACGCGGGCAGCCAGTTGACCACGACGCGGTCCCCCTCGGCCAGGTCGGCCACCCCGTCGCCGACCGCGACAACATCGCCGGCGGCCTCGTGCCCCAGCACCACGGGCATCGGGTGCGGCAGCACCCCATCGCGCGTTGATCGGTCGGAGTGGCACACCCCGGCCGCTCGTACCCGGATCCGGACCTCCCCCGCACCCGGCCCGATTACCGTCACGTCATCACGAATCTCGACCTTGTCGTCACCCACCGTGTGATAGATCGCCGCCCGCACGAGATCACCTCCAAAAGTGAAACCTGTTCTAGGTTAGGGGTCGGCGAGGGCCCAGGCAAGCGGCTGGGGCGCAGCCCGGGGCGGCCGGCATAATTCGACCGTGACCACAAAGAAAGCCAGCAGCGCGGGCCTGCCGTCCGAGCGTCGCACCCACCTCGTACGCCTCGCCGGAGAGCTCTTCGCCGAGAAGGGCTTCCGCGCCACCACCGTGCGGGAGATCGCCGACGCGGCCGGCATCCTCTCCGGCAGCCTCTACCACCACTTCGACTCCAAGGAGTCGATCGGGGACGAGATCCTCTCCGGCTTCCTCAACGAGGTGCTCACCGGATACCGCGAGGCGGTCGCCGACACGGACGACCCACGCAGCACGATCGAGCAGTTCGTCCGCTCCAGCGCGGCGACGCTGGCCCGGCATCGCGCCGCCCTGACCATGCTGCAGAACGACTGGAACCACTTCCGCGCCGTACCCCGCTTCGACTACCTGCGCACCGCCACCCGGGAGATCGAACACCTCTGGGTCGACCAACTGGAGCGGGGGAAACAGGGTGGACTCTTCCGCTCCGATCTGGACGCCAAGCTGACCTACCGACTACTGCGGGATGTGTTGTGGATACCGACGCGGTGGGGACAGAACGGCAGCAACAGCTGGGATGCCGACCAGATCGCCAGTGCGGTCATTCGTCTGATCTTCGACGGCATTCTCGCCCCGGAGAGCGGGTCGGCTGGGGGGTCACGGGCGGATCACTCGCCTCGGGCGAAGCCGACGGGAAGCTGATACGCTACCAAGCAAGCGATTGGTCACCGATGTGCCCGGCGGCGTCACCGACTGCCCGCGGACGAGGGAGCACCAATGACAGATCAGCAGTTCACAATGGATGGCGCGGTCGCGATCGTGACCGGGGCGGGTAACGGCTTGGGGCGCGCGGAAGCCCTCGAGCTAGCCGCGGGTGGGGCCCGGCTCATCCTCAACGACCTTCCCGGCGACGCCGTAGCAGCGGTGGCCGCCGAGATCGCGGCGGCGGGCGGCGAGGCGACGGTGTGCACGGGCGACATCGGCGACTGGTCAACCGGCGAGTCCCTCCTGCACGCGGCCCTCGACACGTACGGCCGACTGGACATCCTGGTCAACAACGCCGGCGTCCTCCGCGATCGGATGGTCTTCACGATGTCGGCGCAGGAATGGGACCTCGTCCTGCGGGTGCACCTGCGGGGTCACTTCGTCACCACCCGCTTCGCCACCGCCTACTGGCGCAAACGCAGCAAGGCCCTCGGCACCCCGGTGTACGGCCGGATCATCAACACCTCCTCCGAGGCGTTTCTGCTCGGCTCGCCCGGCCAGCCAAACTACGCCGCCGCGAAAGCTGGAGTTGTGGCGCTCACCGTCGCGACCGCGCGTAGCTGCGCCCGGTACGGCGTCCGGGCCAATGCCATCTGCCCACGAGCGCGCACCGCAATGACCAGCGAGCTCATGGGACCCTCCCCCGAGGAGACGACAGATCCGTTGTCCCCCACACACGTCGCACCGCTCGTGCGGTATCTCGCCAGTCCGGCCGGAGATCCGATCAACGGCGAGGTCTTCGTGATCCACGGTGGCGTGGCCGCGGTGCTGGCCCCACCCACCGTGCGCGCAAGCTTTCACACCGACGGCGAGTCCTGGTCGCCGGCCGCCCTACACGACGCCCTGGGACCGCTCTTCGGCGAGCAGGTCTCCGGAGCGGGATACGCCTGCGAGGCCACCCTGCCGCTGGCGGCGACCACGTTCGGCGAGAGCCGGTAGCCAGGTCTGCGGCGCCGTCGTCGCCGACCAGGACACACCCCCGCCCGGCCGGCGACGACGGCCCGACACCTACATGAGCTCGTCCGTAGTGGGCAGCAGGACGGTCTTCACCTCGGTAAATGACTCCGCCGACCCGCGCCCGCCCTCCCGCCCGAGACCGGACTGGCCGAAACCGCCAAAGGCCGCATGGGGCTCCACCTGGTAGCCATTGACGCCGACGGTCCCCGCCCGCACGGCTCGGGTAAGCCGCATGGCCCGCTTCACGTCGCTGGTCCACACCGTGGCGGCGAGTCCGTACTCGGTGTCGTTCGCCAGGCGCACCGCCTCCTGCTCGTCGGTGAACGGCGTCACCCCCAGCACCGGGCCGAAGATCTCCTCCCGGGCGATGGTCATGTCGCTGGCCACGTCGGCGAAGAGCGTCGGCGTCACAAAGTTGCCGGCAGCCAGCTCTCCGCCAACCCGTTCACCGCCGCAGACCAGGCGGGCCCCCTCCGCCTGCCCCTTCCCGACATAGCCAAGCACGCGGTCCAGCTGCCGCGCGTTGATCAGCGGAGAGGCGGTGGTCTCGGCGTCGAAGGGATCTCCGTAGTTCACCAGGGCGGTCGCGCCGGCGGCGATGGACAGGAAGTCCTCGTAGACCTCCCGCTGGACCAGCGCTCGCGTATGAGCCACGCAGACCTGACCCGACAGTCCCACAGTGACTGTCCCCATGGTCAGTGCCGCCGCGGCGTAGATATCGGCATCGGCGAAGACGATCGATGGACTTTTTCCCCCGAGCTCCAGACTCACCCTGGTGATTCCGTCCGCCGCCGCATGCAGGATGCGCCGACCCACGGCCCGGCTGCCGGTGAAGGTGACCTTGTCTACCAGCGGGTGGGTGACCAGCGCCTCGCCGGTGGTCTCCCCCGGCCCGGTCACCACGTTGAGCACGCCCGGCGGCACGCCGGCCTCCTCAAGAATCCGCACCAGTCGCAGCACGGCGAAGGTGGCGTACTCCGAGGGCTTCAGCACCACGGTGCACCCGGTGGCCAGTGCCGGCGCGAGCTTCTGCGCCGCCAGCAGGAGGGGTGCGTTCCACGGGATCACCGCCGCCACCACCCCGATCGGCTCGCGTAGGGTGAACACCATGTGGTCACCCCCCTGGTAGGGCGACAGTGTCTCGCCGCCAAGCTTGTCGACCCAGCCAGCGTGATGATCGAAAATGTCGGCCGCGCAGTCGGCCGACACCGCATAGGTGTCACCGAAGCTCAACGGAACACTGTTGTCGAGCGCCTGGAGCGCGAGCAGTTCGTCGGCGTGCTCACGGATGAGATCAGCGGCTCGCCGCAGCACCCGAATGCGTTCCTTCGCCCGACTGTGGGGCCAGGGCCCCTCGTCGAAAGCAGTTCGGGCGGCTCGGACGGCGGTGTCCACGTCGGCGGCGTCCGCGACCGCGAACTCCCCCACCTCCTCGCCCGTCGCCGGATGCAGGTGCACCCATGTCCGGTCGTCTCGCGACGGCCGCCAGTCACCCGCGAGGAGCAGTTCCCCCCGGGTCAGTCCCACCGCATCCCGTCGTGACTTGATCGAGAGAACCATGCCCACCTCCACGGCCGACCAGGTATAACCCGTTCTATTTCTCGGCAGGATACGCCGAACCCGGGGGTACTGCCAGGCTCCGGGGAGGCATCGATACATGCCTGGGCTTCGTGATAGATTCTTGCCAAGCAAGCGCTAGGTTTAATCCATGGCGTGTCGCTACCCGCGCACGGAGCGTCCGGTGGATTCCAATGCGGAGCATCCGATGGGTTCCGGTGTGGAGCATCTGGTGGATCTGGAGGCATCAACGATGGGCATCGACATTCGCGACGACGGCCGGATCACCGAGGTGGTCATCGCCATCCCCCCGGTCAACGCCCTGGCGAGCGCCGACTGGTTTGCACTGGCCGATGCCATCCACACCGCTGCAGCCAGCCCCGCTGTGGCGGCCGTGATCCTCACCGCCGAGGGGCGAGGATTCTGTGCCGGCGTGGACCTCAAGGAGCTCCAGCACAGCACCGACCATGCGGCGTTGATCGGCGTCAACCGCGGCTGCTATGCCGCCTTCGCCGCCGTCTATGAGTGTCCGGTGCCGGTTGTGGCAGCCGTCCACGGCTTCTGCCTCGGCGGCGGTGTCGGCCTCGCCGGCACCGCCGACATCGTCGTGGCCGCCGACGATGCCACCTTCGGCCTACCGGAGGTGGACCGGGGCGCGTTGGGCGCTGCGACGCACCTGTCCCGGCTGGTACCGCAGCAACTCATGCGGGCGATGGTCTACACCTGCCGGCGGATCACCGCACCGGAGCTGCGGGACTTCGGGTCGGTGCTCGACGTGGTGCCACGGGAACGGCTGGCGGCCACGGCTCGCCGTGTGGCCGAGGAGATCGCGGCCAAGGACCCCGTCATCATTCGCCGGGCAAAGGAGTCACTCAACGGGATCGACCCCATCGACCTCCGGCGATCCTACCGTTACGAGCAGGGCTTCACCTACGAGCTGAACCTCGCGGGCGTGTCCGACCGGGCCAGACAGGGCTTCTTCGACCGAGGCAAGCACTGACCGAACCGACGAGGGAGGATGGCCCGTCCCCATGGCCGACAAGGTGATGAGCATCGCGGAGGTAGTCGGCGAGTTGCGCTCCGGCATGACGATCGGTATCGGAGGTTGGGGGTCACGACGGAAGCCGATGGCGCTGGTCCGGGCCATCGCCCGGTCCGCACTCACAGATCTCACCGTCGTCTCCTACGGCGGACCTGATATCGGCCTGTTGGTGGCGGCGGGGCGGGTGCGGCGAGTGGTGACCGGGTTTGTCTCCCTCGACAGCATCGCCCTCGAACCCCACTTTCGACGAGCGCGGCAGGTGGGTGCCGTCGAACTGACCGAACTGGACGAGGGAATGCTGCACTGGGGGCTGCTCGCCGCCGCGCGGCGACTTCCCTACCTGCCGATCCGCGCCGGGCTGGGCTCCGACGTCCTGCGGGTGAACCCCGAACTTCGTACGGTGCGGTCCCCCTACTCCGACGGGGAAGAGCTGGTGGCGATGCCGGCCCTCACCCTGGACGTTGCCCTCGTGCACCTGAACCGGGCCGACCGCCGGGGCAATGGGCAATACCTGGGTCCGGACCCGTACTTCGACGACCTCTTCTGCCTCTCCGCTGCCCGGAGCTTCGTCTCCTGCGAGCGGGTGGTCGACCCGGCCGAGCTGCGCTCCGGCGGCCCGGCGCAGAGCCTCCTGATCAGCCGAATGATGGTCAACGGCGTCATCGAGACCCCACACGGCGCACACTTCACCAGCTGCGTGCCGGACTACGACCGCGACGAGGCGTTCCAGCGTGAGTACGCGGAAGCCGCTGCCAGCCCGCAGGCGTGGAGCCGGTTCCGGGCTCAATACCTCGATGCGGATGAGGCCCACTACCAGCGAGCCGTGTCGTGATCGGGGCCAGCCGCGCCGAGGTCTGCATCGTCGCCTGCGCCGAGGCGTGGCGGGGCGACGGCGAGATCCTGGCCAGCGGCATGGGACTGATTCCCCGCCTGGGCACCTGGTTGGCCCGCCGCACCTTCGCGCCTGATCTGGTGCTCGGTGACGGCGAGGCCGAGTTGGTCGGCGAGGACGGGGTGGAGGGATGGGTTCCCTACCGCGCGGTGTTCGGCATCGTCGCCGCTGGTCGTCGCCACGTCATGATGGGCGCCAGCCAGCTGGACCGGTACGGCAACCAGAACATCTCCTGCATCGGCTCCTGGGCACAGCCCACCGCCCAGTTGCTCGGGGTGCGCGGCGCCCCGGGGAACACCATCAACCATCCCACCAGCTACTGGGTGCCCCGCCACAGTCGGCGGGTCTTTGTGGACCGGGTCGACGTGATCTGCGGCATCGGCTACGACCAGGCCGCCGCCCTCGGCCCTCCGGGCAACCGGTTCCACGAGATCCGGATGGTGGTGACGGACAAGGCAGTCCTCGACTTTCAGTCACCAGATCGCGGGATGCGGTTGCGCTCGGTCCACCCTGGCGTCAGCGTGGACGAGGTCGTGGCCGCGACCGGCTTCCCGTTGCAGCTGCCGGATCAGGTGCCGGAGACCAGAACCCCCAGCGATCGTGAGCTGCGGCTCATCCGCGACCAACTCGACCCGGCCGGGCTGCGCGATCACGAGCTGGGTCGGTGAGTCCCACTCTCCCGGAGGCCGTACCAGCCCGGTGCCGACAGCAGGGAGACAACCATGCACCCCGCACTGCGCACCCAGCTGACCGAGCTGGTCGGCGTCCGGTACCCCATCGTGCAGACCGGTATGGGCTATGTCTCCGGTGCCCGGTTGACCGCGGCGACGGCCCGGGCCGGCGGCCTCGGCATCATCGCCTCGGCCACGATGAACCTCGACGAGTTACGCTCCGCGATCCACGAGGTGCGTCGGTGTACCTCCGCGCCGTTCGGGGTCAACCTGCGCGCGGACGCGACGGACGTGTGGGAGCGGGTCGAGTTGATTATCGCGGAGTCGGTCCGGGTCGTCTCGTTCGCGCTCGCGCCGCGCCGCGACCTCATCAGCCGGTTCCGCGACGCCGGGGTCATCACCATCCCGTCCGTCGGCGCCCTCCGGCACGCGGAGAAGGTGGCCGGCTGGGGGGCGGACGCCGTCCTGGTCCAGGGTGGCGAGGGTGGTGGGCACACGGGGACCGTCCCCACCAGCCTGCTCCTCCCCCAGGTGGTGGACGCGGTCGACATTCCGGTGGTCGCGGCCGGCGGATTCTTCGACGGCCGCGGCCTGGTCTCGGCCCTCGCCTACGGCGCAGCGGGGATCGCCATGGGTACCCGATTTCTGTTGACCAGCGACAGCCCGGTCGGGCCCGCGGTGAAACAGACCTATCTCGACAGCGGCCCCACCGATACGGTGGTCACCACGCGGGTTGACGGCGTACCGCACCGGGTTCTCCGGACCCGGTTCGTTGACCGACTCGAACGATCGGGACGGATCAGCACCCTGGCCAACGCGCTCGGGCGGGCCCGCGCGCTGCGCCGACACACCGCAATGCCCTGGCGGACGCTGATTCGGGATGGCTTCGCCACCCGACACAGCCGCGAACTCTCCTGGTCCCAGATGCTGATGGCCGCCAACACCCCGGTCCTCCTCCGGGCAGCGATGGTGGACGGCCGAGCCGACCTCGGAGTGATGTCTGCCGGGCAGGTGGTGGGGCTCATCGACGACCTACCCTCGTGCGCGGAGCTCATCGACCGGATCATGGCCGAGGCAGACGGCTGCCTTTCCCGGCTTACAGCCGCTCAATGACGGTGACGTTCGCCTGGCCACCCCCCTCGCACATCGTCTGCAACCCATACCGGCCGCCGGAGCGGTCCAGCTCGTGCAGCAGGGTGGTCATCAGCCGCGCGCCGGTCGCACCGAGCGGGTGCCCAAGGGCGATCGCCCCACCATTGACATTGACCCGATCCAGCTCCGCACCGGTCTCCCGCAGCCAGGCGAGCACCACGCTGGCGAACGCCTCGTTGATCTCGATCAGGTCGACCTGGTCGAGCGTCATCCCGGCCCGCCGCAACGCGACCTCGGTTGCCCGAATCGGCGCGGTCAGCATCAACACCGGATCGTCGCCCCGGGCGCTGAGATGGTGGATGCGGGCCCGGGGCGACAGCCCGTGCACCCGTAGTCCCCGCTCGGAGGCGACCAGCACGACGCTGGCAGCGTCGGCGAGTTGGCTGGCGAGGGCCGCGGTGGTCGTCCCGTCGGGACGTAGTGGGGCAAGGGTGGCCATCGCCGCCAGGGAGGTGTCCGGTCGCGGGCACTCGTCCACCGTGCAGCCGGCACAGGGCACGATCTCGGCGGCGAACCGTCCCGCTTCCCGGGCGCGGACCGCCCGCTCGTGACTGAGCAACGCGTACTGTTCCATCTCAGGACGAGTGATCCCCCACCGGGCGGCGATGCGGTCCGCGCTGCGAAACTGAGAGATCTCTTCCTCGCCGTAGCGAGCGGCCCACCCGAGCGAGCCGGCGTACGGGCCGTGCGGAGCCATCGCACTCGCGATCGGCACCTGACTCATGCTCTGGACCCCACCGGCGACCACCAGGTCCGCCGTGCCAGCCAGGACGGCCTGGGCGGCGAAGTGCACCGCCTGCTGGGACGAACCACACTGTCGGTCGACGGTCACCCCGGGTACCTCCTCCGGTAGGCCAGCCGCCAGCCACGCCGTCCGGGCGATGTCACCGGATTGGGGCCCGAGGGTGTCCACGCAGCCGAAGACGACGTCGTCAACCGCGGCCGGATCAACCCCCACTCGCTCCAGCAGGGCCGCGATGACCTCACCGCCGAGGTCTGCGGGGTGCACCCCGGCCAGCCCACCACCGCGCCGCCCGACCGGACTGCGCACCGCGTCGACAAGGTATGCCTCGCTCATTGTCGCCTCCTCCAGTATGCTAGAACATGTTCTAAATCTAGCTGAACGGGGTAGCGCTATGTACCTCACCTACTCGGTCGATCAGCAACAACTCCGTTCTCGACTGCGGGCATACTTCGCCGACCTGATGAGCCCGGAGGTCCGCGAGGCGCTCGTGATGACCGGCGGCGAATACGGCGACGGCACGGTCTACCGAGACATCGTGCGGCGACTGGGTCAGGATGGCTGGCTGACGCTTGGTTGGCCCCGGGAGTACGGCGGCAGTGATCGGTCCATGTTGGATCAACTCATCTTCACCGACGAGGCCGCGGTCGCCGGAGTGCCGGTTCCGTTCCTGACCATCAACACGATCGGGCCGACGCTGATGCGCTTCGGCACCGAGCGGCAACGTGCCGAATACCTACCCCGGATCGCCGCCGGCGAGCTGCACTTCTCGATCGGCTACTCCGAGTCCGAGGCGGGCACCGATCTCGCCGCCCTACGCACCAGCGCGGTCCGCGACGGTGACACCTATGTCATCAACGGCCAGAAAATGTGGACCAGCCTCATCCAGTACGCGGATTACATCTGGCTGGCCTGCCGCACCGCACCAGAGGCACCCCAGCACGAGGGCCTCTCCATCCTCATCGTGCCGACCGACGCGAGCGGCTTCTCGTGGACTCCGGTGCGTACCGTCGCGGGACCGACCACCAGCGCCACCTACTACACGGACGTCCGGGTGCCCCGCTCCGCACTGGTGGGTGCGGAGAACCAGGGCTGGCCGTTGATCACGAACCAGCTCAACCACGAGCGGGTCGCGCTCACCTCGGCAGCCCCGATTCGACACGCGTTACACGAGGTACGGGACTGGGCCCTCGCCACCACCCTGCCGAGCGGGCAGCGGGTCATCGACCAGGAGTGGGTCCAGCTACACCTGGCCCGAGTGCACGCCAAGGCCGAGTTCCTCAAGGTCTACAACTGGCGACTCGCCGCCGAGTCAGCCGCCGGCATCGACCCGGCCGCCGCCTCGGCCACCAAGGTCTACGGCACCGAGTTCGCCATCGAGGCGTACCGACTTCTCATGGAGGTGCTCGGCGCGAACGCGTCGGTGCGGCAGGGGTCCCGTGGTGCCCTGCTGCACGGACGGGTGGAGCGGCTGCACCGCGCCGCCCTGATCCTCACCTTCGGCGGCGGCACGAACGAGGTGCAGCGGGACATCATCGCCACCGTCGGCCTGGGTCTGCCGGCGGCCCGTCGGCGCCGTCAACGGCAGGAGCAGTCATGAGATTCACACCAGCCGAGAGTCACCGGGACCTCGCCCTGCTCACCCGGCAGATCCTCACCGACCGGGTCACCGCCGATCGACTCCGGGACATCGAGGTTAAGGAACTCCGCCTGGACCGACCACTCTGGCAGGAGCTTGCCACGGCCGGAGTGCTCGCCGCCGCGCTGCCCCGCCGGGCGGGAGGTGACGGGCTCGGCCTCCTGGCGCAGTGTGGTGTCCTGGTCGAGGTGGGTCGGAGCGTCGCCCCCGTGCCCTACCTGACCAGCATCGTCACCGCGGCGGCCGGCCTGGCCACCTTCGGCGACGAGCGACAACTCACGCGTTGGGTCACTCCAGCCCGGGAAGGCGCGATGGTCCTGACCGCCGCCCTCACGGAGGGTGCGGTACGGGCTGGGCGCGTCGCCGGTCGTTGGGTGCTGACCGGCGCGAAGACGACCGTACCGGCCGCACCGGACGCCGACCTGGTGCTGGTGCCGGCCGAGGTTGACGATGCGATCGCGGTCTTCCTGGTCCGCCCCGACGACCCCGGGGTCAGTGTGGAGCTGCAGCAGGTGGCGGGGGGCGAGGGGGCCGGCTGGCTGGACCTGGACCAGGTGGCCCTTCCCGACGACCGGCTGCTCGGCACCGTCGCGGACGGCAGGGCCATCACCGCCTGGCTCACCACCCGGGCCACCATCGGATCCTGCGCCGTCCAACTCGGCGTGGCCGAGCGGGCGCTGGAGTTGACCGCGGAGTACGTCCGCACCCGGATCCAGTTCGGTCGTCCGATCGGCACCTTCCAGGCGGTGGCGCAGCGGCTCGCCGACGCCTACGTCGATGTCGAGGCGATCCGCCTCACTCTCTGGCAGGCGGCGTGGCGGCTCGCCGAAGGGCTACCCTGCCCCACCGAGGTGGCGACGGCCAAGTTCTGGGCCGCCGATGCCGGACACCGGGTGGCGCACACCGCCGTTCACCTCCACGGTGGGGTAGGAATCGACCTTGAGCACCAACTGCACCGCTACTATCTCGCCGCGAAGCACCACGAGTTCCGGTTGGGCGGTGCCACGGCCCAACTCCGGGTGATCGGGGCCGCCCTCACCTCGACCGGCCTGGGAGATCACGATGGCGTGGGCGATGAGTCACCCCCCACCACCTGAACCCGTGCGGCACCGCGGGCGGCCCCAACCAATCGCCTCGTGGCTCCGACCCCGGGGCGTTGACGGCGCGAAAAGCACACCATAGATTGATGTTCATAAATTTAAACGGTAGTTGGCGCGCGGGGCCTTCGACGCGGACCCGGAAGCCACTCCCCTCCGACCTGATTGGCGACGACCGCCGCAACCGGGTCGACCCGCGGCGACGACCTCCGCACGTGCGTAGGCCACAGCCACCGCCAACTCTGTCACCTGCCCAATGGTCGATCTCGATCGACACGCGAGCCAGTCACCACCGGGCGGGAGATCTGAGCCCAGGGGCGGTCAACGCGGCCGACGCGATCAAGGGACATCGGACACCGATCACGACAGCGATTGAAGGGGCCGAGCATGACAGGTACGAGCTTTTCCCGACGTGGCCTACTACGGGCCACCACGCTCGGCGCCGGCGCCGCCGTCGCCGGGGCTGCTTTAGGTCAGCAGGCGGCCCAGGCGGGTGGTCCGGTACCCGCGTTGGCCGGAAAGACCGCCGTGGTCATTGGCAGTGGCTTCGGCGGGGCGGTCGCCGCCTACCGACTCGGCCAGGCCGGAGTGGCGACCACGGTGCTGGAGCGAGGTCGCCGCTGGGATGTTGACGCCTCCGGCACCACGTTCTGCGGCATCAATGAGCCGGACTGGCGGTGTGGCTGGTTCCTGGACCACCCGCCACTGGGCATCAACCTCGGCGCGCGTATCGAGAAACGTGCTGGGTTGATCGCCCGCCACGACGGAGAGGGAATCTCGGTGCTGAGCGGCACCGGAGTCGGCGGCGGCTCCCTCGCCATCGGGATGTTCCTACCGCAGCCGCGACGCAACGAGTGGGAACAGGTCTATCCGACCGAGGTCGGATACGACGAGATGAACAATGTCTACTGGCCTCGGGCCCGGCAACGCCTCGGCGCCACGCCGATTCCCGACGATGTGCAGAGCACCGGCCCCTACCGGGGAGCCCGAGCCTGGCTCGACTACCTGTCAGAGTTCAAGCAGACCCCCCTACCCATTCCGTTCGCCGTGGACTGGGACGTGATCCGCGCCGAACTCTCCGGTGACGCCGTGCCATGCCACACGATCGGCGAGGGCCCGTACGGCAGCAACTCCGGGGCGAAGAACAGCGTGGACCGCAACTACCTCGCCTGGGCTGCTGCGACCGGCAACGTGACCACGCTGGCGTTGCACGAGGTGACCGAAATCCACGAGGTGTCCGGCCAGGACAAGTTCGAGATCAGGTGCCGGCAGATCGACGAGCACGGCACGGTCCTGTCCACCAGGACCTTCGTCTGTGACTACCTGTTCATGGCGGCCGGCTCCGTCTACACCACCTCGCTGCTGCTCACCTCCCGGGCCAAGGGCTGGCTCCCCCGGCTGGTCAACCAGGAGGTGGGCAAGGGCTGGGGCAACAACGGCGACTTCCTGGTGACCCGGATCAACCTCCGAAAGGACGTCGGCTACGCCCAGGGCGGTCCGGGTAACGTCAAGTACATCGACGAGGACAACCCGTACGCGCCCACCTCGATGGCATGGGAGGCGGCACCTGTCCCCCGTTGGATGCCGCGTACCACCGCGCACCTGGTAACCAGCATGACTCCGGAACGGGGCGAGATTCGCTACGACCCGGAGACCGGGACCGGCAAGGTGCACTGGCCGTACGGAGTGCTGGAGACCACCGCCGAGAAGGCCGCAGTTGACCTGGTTACCCGGTTGTGGTGGCAGACCGAGGGCCGCAAGGGATACCTACTGCACGGTCTGCCGACCTACGCCCGAGGCGTCGGCACCGGGCTCGGCGCGGCGAACACCTGGCACCCGTTGGGCGGCATGGTCATGGGCAAGGCCACCGACTTCGGCGGTCGGTGCGTGGACTACCCCAACCTCTTCTGCGTCGACGGATCGATCCTGCCGGGCACGGCCTGTCTGGCCAACCCTTCCCTGACCATCACCGCGAACGCCGAACGTTGCATGGACCGGTTCCTCGCCGCGCACTCCTGACCCGTCCGGGAGCCCGGCCGCAAGCCGGGCTCCCGTTCAGCGGTAGCGCACCGGCATCTCTCGGATCCCGTTGATCCAGCCCGACCGCAGCCGCTGCGGCTCGGCGGCCTTGCGGATGTCCGGCATATGGTCGGCGATCGAATTGAAGATCAGTTCGATCTCCAGGCGGGCGAGGTTCGCACCCAGACAGAAGTGCGCGCCACTACCGCCGAACCCCAGGTGCGGATTGGGGCTGCGGGTGATGTCGAACCGATCCGGCTCCTCGAACACCGACTCGTCGAAGTTGGCCGACCCGTAGAAGAGCGCTACCCGTTGGCCGGCGGAAATCGCCTGTCCGCCCAGGGTGGTGTCGACCAACGCGGTGCGTTGGAAGACGTTCACCGGGGTCGCCCAGCGGATGATCTCCTCGACCGCGCTCCGGGGGCGCTCGGCCTTGAACAGTTCCCACTGTTCTGGGTGCTCGAGAAAGGCCAGCATGCCATGGGTGATCGCGTTCCGGGTCGTCTCGTTGCCCGCAACCGCCAAGAGCATCACGAAGAAGCCGAACTCGTCAGTGGTCAGGTGCTCCCCGTCGATCTGCGCGTTGACCAGCTTGGTCACCAGATCGTCGCTCGGGTTGCGCTGTCGCTCGTCGGCCATCTCCATCGCATACGCGAGCAGCTCGGCGGCGGCGGTCAACGGATCCACGCCATACGTCGGATCGTCGTAGCCGATCAACTGGTTCGACCAGTCGAAGACCTTGCGACGATGATGCTGCGGCACCCCGATCAGCTCTGCGATCGCCTGCAACGGCAGTTCGCACGCGACGTCGGTGACGAAGTCACCAGTGCCCCGGACAGCCGCGTCCCGCACGATGCGCTCGGCCCGCTCCGCCAGCGATCCGCGCAACGCGTTGATCGCTCTGGGGGTGAAGCCGCGGGACACGATGGCCCGTAGCTTGGTGTGCTCCGGCGGGTCAACGTTGAGCATGATGACCCGCTGCATCTCGAGGTCCGCCCTGGTGGTGCCCGGCTGGAATCGGGCGATCGCGGTGTTCTCCCGAGTCGAGTAGGTTTCGCTGTCCCGAGAGACCGCCATGACATCGGCGTACCGGGTGACCACCCAGTACCCGTCGTCGTCGAAGCCGGCCGAGCCCCTTGGTTGGACGTTCCACCAGACCGGGGCCGTCCGGCGCAGCTCGGCGAACTCCTCGCGAGGCACACGACGCTCCAGGACGGCGGGGTCGGTGAAGTCAAATCCCACTGGAATACGCGGCTCAGTCATCGAACCTCCTACTGTAACCTGTTCTAATATTCAAGCAGATCACATGTTGTTTCGACAACGTAACGTGGGCTCCGGCGCGGAGAACACGTTCTCCATCCGAAGGGACGGTGCGATGGGCACTCCGGTGATCGTTGACGCGGTTCGCACGCCGATCGGCAAGCGTGGCGGCTGGCTGGCGGGGCTGCACGCCGCCGAGCTGCTCGGCGCGGCACAACGCGCCCTCGTCACCCATGCGGACCTCGACCCGGGCACGGTCGAGCAGGTCATCGGCGGGTGCGTCACCCAGGGCGGCGAGCAGTCCAACAACATCACCCGCACCGCCTGGCTACACGCCGGCCTGCCGTACCGGACGGGCTGCCTCACCATCGACGCCCAATGCGGGTCATCCCAGCACGCCGCCCATCTGGTCGCCGGTCTCATCGCCACCGACGCCATCGAGGTCGGCATCGCCTGTGGTGTCGAGGCGATGAGCCGGGTACCGCTACGCGCGAATCTCGGCGTTGACGCCGGCACGCCCCGGCCGGCCTCGTGGGAGATCGACCTACCCAACCAGTACGTCGCCGCCGAACGGATCGCCGTCCGGCGAGGACTCTCCCGCACGGCGGTGGACGAGTTTGGGGTCCGCTCGCAGGACAGGGCAGCCCGGGCGTGGGTACAGCGGCACTACGACCGCGAGGTCGTACCCGTGACCGCGCCGGTCCTCGACACCGAGGGACAGCCGACCGGAGAAGCCCGCACGGTGGAGCGCGACCAGGGCCTGCGGGACACCACCCTGGTGGCGCTGAACCGACTGCGACCGGTGGTCGAGGGTGGACTACACACCGCCGGCACCTCGTCGCAGATCTCCGACGGCGCCGCGTCGGTACTGCTGATGGGGGCGGATCGCGCTCGCGCGCTCGGTCTCCGCCCACGGGCCAGGATCGTCGCCCAGTGCCTGGTCGGCGCCGAGCCCTACTACCACCTGGACGGCCCCGTGCAGGCGACCGAACGCGTGCTGGCCCGCGCCGGCATGAAGATCGAGGATATCGATCGGTTTGAGGTCAACGAGGCGTTCGCCGCCGTCGTGCTGTCCTGGCTGTCGGTGCACCGCGCCGACCCGGAGAGGGTGAACGTCAACGGTGGCGCGATCGCCCTCGGGCATCCGGTGGGCAGTACCGGGGCCCGACTGCTCACCACCGCCCTCCACGAGTTGGAGCGGACCGGCACCCACACCGCGTTGATCACGATGTGCGCCGGCGGTGCCATGTCCACCGCGACCATAATCGAGCGCCTCTGACCGCAGGTGGCGTCACCGCACACCGTTGGGCGCGGGGCTGCTTCCGGCAGATCGGCTCACGCTCCACGGATGCCGGCTCTCAGGGATGCTGGCTACTGACCGAGACCACCTCACCGGTGAGATAGGAGGCGTAGTCGCTGGCGAGGAAGGCCATGACGGTCGCTACCTCCCAGGGCTGCGCCGCCCGGCCGAACGCCTCCCGGCCGGTGAGTTCGGCGAGCAGGTCCGCACTGGTCACCTTCGACAGGTTGGGGTGCATGGCGAGGCTGGGCGCCACGGCGTTGACGCGGATGCCGTAGGGTGCCGCGTCCAGCGCCGCGCACCGGGTGAACGCCATCACCCCCGCCTTGGCGGCCGCATAGTGCGCCTGGCCGGCCTGGGCCCGCCAGCCCAGCACCGAAGCATTGTTGACCACCACCCCACCGTGGCCCTGCGCCAGCATCTGCCGTACCGCTGCCCGCGTACAGCGAAAGGTGCCGGTCAGAGTCACGTCCAGCACCCGCGACCACTCGTCGTCGGTCATCTCCATGACCGACGAGGTGCCGCCAAGCCCAGCATTGTTGATCACCACGTCCAGCCGTCCGTAGCCAGCCACGGCAGCGTTGACTAACGCCTCGACTTCCTGCTCGTCGGTTACGTCGCAGGGCAACGACCGAACCCGGCCCGGGTAGTCAGCCGAGAGCCGTTCGTGGCTCTCGGCAAGCCGGCGGACATGCCGGTCGCTGATCACGACGAGCGCCCCCTCGTCCAGGCAGCGCTCCACCACGGCCGCCCCGATCCCGGATCCCGCCGCCGCGGTCACCACCACCACCTTCTCCGCGAGCAGCTCCCGGCCGACCGGGCGGAGCGGCGTCGGGCCCGGGGGCCTCATCCGCGGGCCTGCCGCGGCAGGCCGAGAACCCGCTCGGCGATGATGCCCCGTTGGATCTCGTCCGATCCGCCGTAGATCGTGTCCGCGCGACTGAACAGGAAGTGTCGCTGCCAGTCGTCCAACTCGTAGGGGGCACCCTGGGCAACCGTTCCGGCGGCGCCGCACACCTGCATCGCCAACTCGCCGAGCTGCTGATGCCACCGCGACCAGAGCAGCTTCACCGCGGAGGCTCCCTGCCCCGGGCCCGACTGGTCAGCCTCGGCCATCGTCCGTAGGGTGTGTGCGCGCAGCGCCCAGAGCCCCACAGCGGCGCGGGCAAGCCGGTCGCGCAGCGCTGGCTCACCGGCGACACCGGTGTGCCGGGCAAGCGCCACCAGCCGGTCCAGCTCCCGCTGGAACCCGACCTGCTGGCCGAGCGTCGCCGCGCCTCGCTCGAAGGCGAGGGTGCCCATCGCCACCCGCCACCCCTGGCCGACCTCGCCGACAACCATGTCCCGCGAGGTGCGCGCGCCGTCGAAGAAGACCTCGTTGAACTCCGAGGTGCCGGTCAGCTGGCGGATGGGCCGCACCGTAATGCCGGGTTGCCGCATCGGCACGAGCAGATAGGAGAGCCCCGCCTGGCGCGGCCCGGTGCCGGCGGGCTCGGTCCGCGCCAGGAGGAAGCACCAGTGCGCCGCGTGCGCCAACGACGTCCACACCTTCTGCCCATCGATGACCCACTCGTCGCCGACGAGTCGGGCTCGGGTCGCCACGGCGGCGAGGTCGGACCCCGCCCCCGGCTCGGAGTACCCCTGGCACCACAGCTGCTCGACAGCCCGAATCCCGGGTAGGAAGCGCCGGCGTTGCTCCGGCGTGCCGTAGGCGATCAACGTCGGGCCGAGCAACTCCTCCCCCAGATAGCCGACGCGCGCCGGAGCGCCGGCCCGGGCGTACTCCTCGTGGAAGGCGACCTGTTGGGCAAGCGTCGCGCCCCGACCGCCGTGCTCGACCGGCCAGCCGAGACAGGTCCAGCCGGCGGCGGCCAACCGGCGATTGAAGACCAGCCGTTCGCGGTATGCCTCGTGCTCCCGGCCTGGTCCACCCGCCCCCCGCAGCTCAGCGCTGACATTCTCCACCAGCCAGGCGCGCACCGCCCGCCGGAACTCGTCGTCGTGCACTGGTGTCACCTCCCGAAGCGCGCGTAGGCTCACCCTACCAAGCACTTGCTTGTGTTTGGAGGTGTCAATGGAGCGCCGAGCAGCTCGCGTGGGTACTTCGGCAGGAGGCAGCACAGTGACAGAGGACGAAGTGGTACGGCTCGAACGCCAGGGTGCGACCGCGGTGATCACGATGAACCGGCCCCGCTACCGAAACGCCCAGAACTCGGCGATGACCTACGCCCTCGACTCCGCTTTCGCCGCGGCCGTGAATGACGACACGGTCGCGGTCATCGTGCTCGCCGGCGAAGGTGAGCACTTCTCCGCCGGCCACGACATCGGCTCCCCCGGCCGAGACGTCGAGCAGAGCTTCGAGCGCCGGGCAGTGCTCTGGTGGGACCACGTCGGTCGGTCCGGCGCCGATCAGCGGTACGCCCGGGAGATGGAGGTCTACCTTGGCATGTGCCGGCGCTGGCGAGAGCTTCCAAAGCCGACCATTGCGATGGTGCAGGGGGCCTGCCTCGCCGGCGGGCTCATGCTCGCCTGGGTCTGCGACCTGATCATCGCGGCCGAGGACGCGTACTTCGCCGACCCCGTGGTGCGGATGGGTATCCCCGGCGTGGAGTACTTCGCCCATCCGTGGACGTTGGGCCCCCGCTTCGCCAAGGAGATCCTCTTCACCGGAGAGCGGTTCGATGCTCGGCGCGCGTACGAGGTCGGCATGGTCAACCGGGTCGTCCCCCGCGCGGAGTTGTACTCCCACACCCTCGGTCTCGCGCAACGAATCGCCGAGATGCCCCGCTTTGGACTGGCGCTGACCAAACGGGCCATCAACCAGGCGGAGGACCTGATGGGTATGCGCTCGGCAATGGACGCCGCCTTCGGTCTGCACCACCTCGCGCACGCGCACAACGCGGAGGTGGCCGGCGACCCGCTCGCCGGGATGGACGCCGCAAGCATGAAGGCGAGGTCGAGCTCGTGAGCCCGGCCGGCACGATGAACCTCGACCTCGATGACGAGGCCCGCGCCTTCCGGGAGGAGGTCCGCTCGTGGCTGGCCACGAACGTGCCCACCACGCCGTTGCCGCCCATTGACACCCCCGAGGGTGACCTGGCCCACCGAGCCTGGGAACGGCACCTCGCCGCAGCCGGGCTGTCGGTGGTGTCCTGGCCCACCACCTACGGTGGGCGCGACGTCTCACCCCTGCAGTGGCTGATCTTTGAGGAGGAGTACCACCGCGCGCGGGCTCCGGTCAGAATCAACCAGAACGGCCTCTTCCTCCTGGCCCCAACCCTGTTCACCCACGGCACAGCCGAGCAGCGTGCTCGCCTGCTCCCACGGATGGCACAGGCCGACGACGTCTGGGCGCAGGCCTGGTCGGAGCCGGAGGCCGGCAGCGACCTGGCGGGAATCCGCTCCCGTGCGGTACGCACCGACGGCGGGTGGCTCCTGTCCGGGCAGAAGACCTGGAGCACCCGGGCGGCACAGGCCGATCGCGCGTTCGGGCTCTTTCGCACTGGCGTGGACCGGCACCGGGGCCTGACGTACCTGATGTTCGACCTCCGCGCCTCGGGCGTCACGGTCCGACCGATCCAACAGCTGGGCGGTACGACCGGCTTCGCCGAAATCTTCCTCGACCAGGTGTTCGTGCCCGACGCCGACGTGCTCGGCGAGGTAGACCAGGGTTGGACCGTCGCGATGAGCACCGCCGGCCACGAGCGCGGGATGTCGCTGCGCAGTCCAGGCCGCTTCACCGCCGCCGCGCAGCGGCTCGTACGGCTGTGGCGTCGGGCCGGCGCGCACGGTGACCCGGCACTGTCCGACCGCGTCGTTGCCGGCTGGATCGCCGCCCGGGCATATCAGCTGCACAGCTACGGCACGGCCACCCGGGAGGCCGCCGACCGGACGCCCGAGCCTCCGCCACCCCCGGGCCAAGCCGATCGACCAGCGCGGACCGGTGCGACGACGGTGCCGGGCGGTGGCCACGCCGCCAGCATGACCAAGGTCTTCTGGTCCGAGCTGGACGTCGCCCTGCACGAGGTGGCGCTCGACCTGCTCGGGCCGTACGCCGAAACGGGTGGTCTCCGGACGGACCCGGCGGGCCGGGCGGGTGATGGCGGCGACCCGGATGCCTGGCTGGACGGCTACCTGTTCTCCCTGGCGGGTCCGATCTACGCCGGCACCAACGAGATCCAGCGCACGGTGATCGCCGAACGGGTACTCGGCCTGCCCCGGGATCGACGATGAAGCTGACCCCCTCCGCGGAGCAAAAGCAGTTCGCCGCCGCCCTCCACGCGATGTTGACCGAGGCGGACATTCCCACCGTCGCCCGCCGGTGGGCCGCTGACGACCCGGCTCCCGGGCAGGCGCTCTGGCGTCGGCTGGCAGAGCTCGGCGTAACCGGTCTGGCGGTGCCGGCACGGTGGGGCGGCCTGGCCGCGCACCCGGCTGACATCGTCGTCGCGTGCGAGGAGCTCGGGCACCACGCCCTACCTGGTCCGGCCGCCGAGTCCATCGCCGCCCTGCCCACGTTGCTCACGACGCTCGGCGACGACGCGCTCTGCGAGACCTGGCTGCCCCGGCTCGCCAGCGGCGAGGTGATCGGTACTCTCGCCGTGCCGCCGCACGTGCCGTACGCGACGGACGCTGATGCCGTGTCCCTGGTTCTCCGGGCGGATGAGCGGACGCTGCGCCTCGGCGTGCCGGGGCCGCGACTGCGCTCGGTGGACGGCACCCGACGATTGGTCGAGGTGGCCGACGGAGCGTTGCTGGCGACCGGCCCGGCCGTCGGCTCGGCGGTCACCCACGCCCTCGACGCCGGCGCGCTGGCCTGCGCGGCGCAGCTTCTCGGAGCGGGCCACGCGCTGCTCGAGACGACCCTCCGGTACGCCGGTCAGCGCACCCAGTTCGGTCAACCGATCGGGCAGTTCCAGGCGGTCAAGCACCTACTCGCCGATGTGGCGATCGGCCTCGAGTTCGCCCGGCCGCTGCTGTATGCCGCCGGCGTCGCCCTCGCCGACCACCCGTCCACGGCTGCCCGCGACGTCTCCGCCGCGAAGGTCGCCTGCGCCGATGCCGCCCAGCGGGCCGCCCGCACCGCCCTCCAGGTGCACGGGGCGATCGGGTACGCCCGAGAGTCCGGACTCGACTCCTGGCTGACCAGAGTCTGGGCGCTGGCTCGGGCCTGGGGCACCCAGTCCTGGCACCGCGATCGGATCCGGACCGCACTAGCCGCTGGAGATCTGACATGACGGCCGAGCAGCGAGCCCTTCGGATGAGCGTCCGCGGTGTGCTGTCCCGGCACACCGCCGATCGGTCCATCGCCGAGATGGCCGAGTCAACGGCGGGAGACGACACCGAGCTCTGGCAGGTGCTGTGTGGTCAGATCGGAGTGGCGGGACTCGCCGTACCCGAGCGGTTCGGTGGGCTCGGCGCCGGCCTGGGCGAGGCCCATATCGTGTTGGACGAGTTGGGCCGCACCCTCACCCCCACGCCGATGCTCGGCTGTGCGGTCCTCGCCGGCCAGGCCCTGCTGCACAGCGGGGACGAGGCGGCCTGCCGCCGAATCCTGCCCGACCTGGTCAGCGGAGAACGGCTGGCCGCGCTCGCCTGGACCGACCGGCACGGTGACTGGGATCCACACCGACCCGCCTTCGCGGCGACGAAAGGCGGACAGCTCACCGGCGAGGCGCACTACGTGCTCGACGTACACCGCTCCGACGTGCTGTTGGTCGCCGCGAGCACCCCTGGGGGGGTCCGACTCTTCGAGGTGGATCCAGGTGCCGTCGGCGTCCGACGACGCCCGGTCACCACCGTGGACCTGACCCGCCGGCTGGGGACGGTCGTGCTCGACAGGGCACCCGGTCGTCAGCTCGGCGAGGTGAACCCGCTGGAGCGGATCCGGGACATCGCCTGCGTCGCGCTCAGCGCCGAGCAGGTCGGGGCCGCTACCCGGGCGGTGGAACTGACCGTGGCGCACGCGCTGACCCGGGTGCAGTTCGGCCGGCCGATCGGCGCCTTCCAGGCGATCGCGCACCGGCTGGCCGACCTGCACGTCGCGGTGGAGAGCGCCCGCTCCCTGTCGTACGCCGCGGTGTCGAGCCTCGACTCCGGCGCGCCCGACGCCCACCTGCTCGCCGCCGGGGCCGCGGTCCACTGCGCCGAGGCGCTGGAGCAGGCCGCCGCGCAGATGATCCAGCTTCACGGGGGCATCGGTATCACCTGGGAACACGACGCGCACCGCTACTTCAAGCGGGCCCACGGGGCAGCGCACCTGTTCGGGCATCCGCGGGCACATCTCGCCCGCCTCGCGGAGGCGATCATCAGCACTCAGCGGTAGGGGGCGCCGAAACGGTCCAAGGCGGTGATGACCGCGTCCCCGACGCCGTGTCCGGCGCCATGACCGGCCTCGTCAATCAGCTCCACCCGCGCCGCGGGCCAGACCTTGGACAGTTGCCACGGGACGTCCGCCGGGCTGCCCAGGTCGAGCCGGCCGTGGACAAGCACACCGGGAATTCCCGCAAGCCGGTGTGCACCTGCCATCAACTCACCATCGGCGAACCAACCGTCATGCGCCCAGTAGTGGGTGACGAGGCGGGCGAAGGTCATCCGGAACACCGGGTCCTCGAACCTGGGGTCGGGTCCACTGCCGGGCAGGTTCGAGACGAGTGCGTCCTCCCAGGCGCACCAGGCGCGTGCGGCTCGGTCCCGCACCGTCTCGTCCGGATCGGCCAACAGCCGGGCGTAGGCGGCGGGCAGGTTGCCGTCGCGTTCGGCGGCCGGCACCGCATCCCGGAACCTGTCCCACTGTTCGGGGAAGATCCGTCCAAGGTCGCGGGTGATCCACCGATGCTCGGCCGGGGTGCTGGTGACAACGCTGAACAACACCATCTCGGTGACCCGGTCGGGGTGCCGCTGGGCATAGCCGAGGCTGAGCGCGCTGCCCCACGATCCGCCGAGCAGCAACCACCGGTCGATGTTCAGGTGCGCGCGCAGCCTTTCAATGTCGGCCAGCAGGTGTGGCATGGTGTTGGTCGACAGGTCGGTTCGCACGTCGCCCGCGTCCGGTGTGCTGCGCCCGCACCCCCGCTGGTCGAACAGGACTACCCGGTAGACGGCCGGATCGAAGAGCCGCCGCCAGTCAGCGCTGGCGCCGGAACCGGGGCCGCCGTGCAACACCAGTGCCGGCTTGCCGAGTGGGTTGCCGCAGCTCTCCCAATAGATGAGGTGACCGTCCCCGACGTCGAGCACGCCGTCTGCGAAGGGTTCGATCTCGGGATACAAACGCGTCATCCGGGTGATTCAACCAGTGGGGTGCTGACCGTTCGCCCGGGCTCCAGCCGGAGCCGAAGTGGGCTCAGTGGCCAACCTTGCCGCTGCCCCGGGGTGCGAGCAGCAGGCCGCTGGTGGGTACGCCGGTGCCGGCGGTCACCAGCACCGGACCCGCCCCGGCAACCTGGTTGACCGAGCTTCCCCGGACCTGCCGCACCGCCTCCACAATGCCGTTCATCCCGTGGATGTAGGCCTCCCCGAGCTGCCCACCGTGCGGGTTGACCGGGAGCCGACCACCCAGCTCGATCGCGCCGTCGGCGATGAAGTGCCGTGCCTCGCCCGGCGGGCAGAACCCCAGCTCCTCCAACTGCATCAGCACGTATGGGGTGAAGTGGTCATACAGCACCGCGACCCGTACATCGTCGGGGACGAGACCGGACTGCTGCCAGAGCTGTCGCCCGACCACGCCGAGCTCCGGTAGCCCGGTCAGGTTGTCGCGGTAATAGCTGGTCATGATGTACTGATCCGCTCCGCTACCCTGCGCGGCAGCGGTAATCACCGCGGGGGTCTGCCGCAGATCGGCGGCCTGCTCGGCCCCGGCCACCACCACGGCGACCGCTCCATCGCTCTCCTGGCAGCAGTCCAGGAGCCGAAGCGGCTCGGCGATCCATCGGGACGCCTGGTGGTCGGCGAGGGTGATCGGTCGTTCGAAGAACCAGGCGCGCGGGTTGGTCGCGGCATGCCGGCGAGCAGCCACCGCCACCCGGCCGAAGTCCTCCCCGGTGGCCCCGAAGACGTGCTGGTAGCGCCGGGCGACCATAGCCACGGTAGCGGCCGGGGTGCCCAGCCCCATCGGGTAGTGCCAGGCGTTGTCGACACCGGAGCTGGTGGGTGCGCTCGAGATGGCCCGGGACACCCGGCCGAAACGGCGGCCGGAGCGTTCGTTGAGCGCGCGGTAGCACACCACGACCCGCGCTGTCCCGGCGCTGATGGCCAGGGCCGCCTGCTGCACCGTGGCACAGGCCGCGCCGCCGCCGTAGCCGACCTGGCTGAAGAAGCGTAGCTCCCCAACACCGACCTCCCGAGCCAGGGCGATCTCGGCGGTGCTGTCCATGGTGAAGGTCACCAGGCCGTCGACATCGGTCGGCGCCAGCCCGGCGTCGGCGAGTGCGGCGCGGACGGCCGCCACCGCCAGTTGAAGCTCGCTGCGGCCGGAGTCCTTGGAGAACTCCGTCTCGCCGACCCCGACGATCGCCACTCTTCCCGAGATCACGGAAGCCTCCCGACCTCAACCTGTCCGGTGACGTGATCGCCCCCGGCAACCCGTCCCACCACGGCCACCACACACCCGGTCGACGACACCTGCGTCACCTGACCGGTCAGGACGAGGGTGTCGTACGCGTAGCACGGCGCCCCGAGCCGGACAGCGACGCGGTGCACCATCGCCGTCGCTCCCGCCCAGTCGGTCACGTACCGCTGCACCAGTCCGGTCGTGGTCAGAATGTTGAGGAAGATGTCCTTCGAGCCCCGCCGAACGGCCTGGTCCCGATCGTGGTGCACATCCTGGAAGTCCCGGGTGGCGACAGCGGTGGTGATCACGAAGGTCGGGGTGACCGGGATCCGCAGTTCCGGCAGGACGACGCCGACCGCCACGATCATGGCAGCAGCCGCCATGCGGGCAGGGTCAGCTCGGCGTCCACCCGTACGAAGTCGACCCGGACCGCGGCTCCGATCCGCACCTGCGCCGGGTCCGCTCCGAGCACCTCGCCCACCATCCGTACCCCTTCGGTCAACTCCACCAACGCGACCACGATCGGCAACCGCCGCCCCGGCACCGGCGGGTGGCGGTGCACCACGAAGCTGAAGACCTCACCCGTACCGCGGGCGACCAGGTGGTCCTGGCGGTCGGCGCCGCACTGTCGGCAGACCGGCCCCGGCGGATGTCGTAGCCGACCACAACGGCCGCACCGCTGAATGCGCAGCTCGCCGGCGGCGGTGCCGGCCCAGAAGAAGGAGGTGTCCCGGGTGACGACCGGCCGCAGCACGTCGGACGCCGCCGCGGTCCGTTCGGATGCCGGGGTGGCCGCGACGGATCCCGGCGGCCGGAACCTGAGCACCCGAAAGGTCATCGACGCTACGGCCTCCGCACCGACGTACCAGGTGCTGTCGGTGGTGACAAACCAGCCCTCACCCAGCGCCGTTCGTTTTGGTCCGCTCACGTCTACCAGCCGGCTGCGCACCTCGACCCGTTCGCCGTCGCGCAGATACCGGTGGTACGTCTGCTCGCAGTTCGTCGCCACCACCGAGGTGAACCCGGCCTGATCGAGTACGGCGGACATGGCCGACAGGGGATCGGTGGGATCCGCGGCCGGGTGTAGGCCGCGCATCGTCCATACCTGCGTCATCGCTGGTGGCGCCAGACCGTCCTGCTCGTAGCGGGGATTGCGGTCGCCGATCGCCTCCAGCCAGTTCCGGATCATCGGTAGGTTGACCGGATCGCGCGCTGGTCGGGCCGGCCCCGCGCCAGCAGCCCGGATCCGCTCCGCGGCAGCGTTGACAGTGTCCTCCATAGGTTCCTCCCTTCTCCCGCGACGACTGGCCTGATCCGCAGTCAGCCGACGGTGGCCCGGGGCAGGCCGAGGACCCGTTCGGCCACCAGGGACAGCAGGATCTGGGTGGTTCCCCCGGCGATACTGAGGCATCGGGTGAGGAGGAAGTGGTGGATCGGCTCCACACTCGCACCGTCGGCCGCGGCACCGTCCGGACCGCAGAGCGTCAGCGCCGTCTCGGCCACCGCCTGTCGGTGGCTGACCCCAATCAACTTGGCCACCGCCGACTCCGGCCCACCTCGATCCTCGCCGAGCCGGCGTAGCGTGGCCCGGCACTCCACCAGGGAAACAGCGAGACCATCCGCGATGTGGCCACCAAGGCGTTCCCGCATCCCCGGCTCGCTGGCGGCTTCACCGGCACCAACCATCCGGACCAGTCGGTCCACGTCGGCACCGAACCCGGGGCCACGCCCCATGGCGACCCGCTCGTAGGAGAGCGTCGCCCGGGCCAGCCGCCAGCCCTGTCCTGGTTCGCCCACCACAGCCTCGTCAGGGACGAAGACGTCGTCCAGGAAGACCTCGTTGAAGACCGACCGTCCGGTGATCTCGCGCAGCGGGCGAATCTCGATGCCGGGGCTGCGCATGTCAACCAGGAAATAGGTCAGCCCGCGGTGCTTGCTCGCCGTGGGGTCGGTGCGGGCCAGGCAGATCGCCCAGTCCGCCTCGGCCGCCAGCGACGTCCAGACCTTCTGGCCGGACAACCGCCAACCGCCCGGCACCCGGTTCGCCCGGGTACGCAGCGAGGCCAGGTCCGAGCCGGCCTCCGGCTCGCTGAAGAGCTGACACCAGGTGATCTCGCCACGCAGGGACGGGCCGGCGAACCGATCCCGCTGGGCGGCACTGCCGTGGTGCAGAATCGTGGGGACGGCCCAGCCGCCGATCGCCAGGTCCGGGCGCACGACGCCGGCCCGGTCCAGCTCCTCGTCGATGAGGAGTTGCTGGGCGGGTGAGGCGTTGATGCCGTACGGTGCGGGCCAGTGTGGTGCGAGGTAGCCCACGGCCGCCAACCGGGTACGGCGCTCGGCGTCGGGAAGCTGCGCGATCGCCCGGAGCTGGGCTCGTACCGCCAACCGGTCCGCGGAGTCGGCGTCGATCCCGGCTCCGGACGAGGGCGGTGTTGCCGCTTCCGTTGCGGCCCGGAACTCGTCGCCGACCGCCCACACGTGCCGACGCGCCCCGGCCAACGTCAGCTCCGCGCAACGCTGCCGCCATCGGGCACCACCGCCGAGCAACTGCCGTAGGGCAAGTGCTCGACGCAGGTAGAGGTGGGCGTCGTGCTCCCAGGTGAACCCGATCCCCCCGAGCACCTGAATACAGTCTTTGGCGTTGTCCACCGCCGCGTCCAGAGCGATCGCGGCAGCGGTGGCGGCGGCCAGGGGAAGCTCCTCCGGCGCCTGGTCGTAGGCGCGGGCTGCGTCCCAGGCCACCGCGTTGGCCCGCTCCGCCCGGCAGAGCATCCCGGCGCAGAGGTGACCGACCGCCTGGAACGACCCGATCGCCTGATCGAACTGGCGCCGTACCTTGGCATGCTCGGTGGCGGTGTGCAGGCACCACGAGGCCACCGCCGCCGCCTCCACCGCGGCCAGCAACGCCGCGCAGTCGCGGAGTCGGTCCGGCCCGGGTGCGGGCAGGAGCTGATCGGGCTTGACGAGCACTCCCGCCAACCGCACGTCGGCCAGGGGCCGGGAGAAGTCAACCGGTGTACGTGCGGTGAGGTGCACCCCCGCGTGCTCCGAGTCGAGCACGAACGACAACGTTTCGGTTTCGGTGCCAGCGGTCAACATCAGGTGGGTGGTGCTCCCGGCCCCGAGCACAGCGTTGACCTGCCCGGTCACCCGGTAGGCTCCCCCGGCGACCGGCACGGCCGTCAACGCACCTGGAGTGAGCGCCACCCCGACCGAGACCTTGCCGGCCGCGAGGTCCGGCAACAGGCTCTTCGCGGCAGGCGCCGGCCCGGTAGACGCGAGTGTCAGTGCCGCGAGCAGGGTGGGCATGACCGGGCCGGGGACCAGGGCGACGGTGAGCTGTTCCAGCACGGCGGCCAGCTCGCCGCCGCGGCCACCGTCACCACCGAGCTGCTCCGGCACCGCCAGGGCGAAGCAGCCAAGGCCGGCGAGGCCGGCCCAGTGCCGATCGGCCGCCGCGGACGGCCCGTTCTCCAGCGCGCGTACGGTGGCCAGGACGTTGGCCTCGGCAGCCCACCGCCGGATCGCGTCCTGGAACGCCAACTGGTCGGTGGTCATCGCGATCGGCATCGACCCTCCCCACTCCGAATATCTCACGTCAGTAGAACATGTTCTATCAGCTACCGCCAGCCGCCCTGAGCGCACCGCATCCCGCCCGTTGCTAGACTTGGGATGGCACGACCGCTGCCAGTTCGACCAAGATCACGGAAGGCAGGATGGTGGCGTCGAGAACACATACCAGAGGCCCGGGCGCGGGCAGCCTCACCGACACCGAGCAGGGGTCGGCGGCGCAGCGTGAGCGCCGACGGCGCATCCTGGACGCCACCCTCGTCCTGGCCTCCAGGGGTGGATACGACGCGGTGCAGATGCGCGCCGTCGCCGAACACGCCAACGTCGCCCTCGGCACGCTCTACCGCTACTTCCCCTCCAAAATCCACCTCTTGGTTTCCGCCCTGGCCAGAGAGTTCGAGCGGACGCAGGACCGGCTCCGTCGCACCGCCATTCCGGGTGAGACGGCACACGAGCGGACCGCATTCGTCCTCGGCCGGGTCACCCGCGCCATGCAGCGCGACCCCATGCTCACCGAAGCGATGACCCGGGCGTTCATGTTCGCCGACCCGACCGCCGCCGCCGAGGTCAACGCCGTCGCCCGACTCATGGAAGACATGTTCATCCTGGCCATGCGCGACGGCAAGCCGTCGGCGGACGACCGGGCCAAGGCCCGCGTCATCGGTGACGTCTGGCTCTCCAGCCTGGTCGCCTGGGTCACCCGGCGTGCCTCCGCCAACGACGTGCACGAGCACCTCGAGCTCGCCGCCCGCCTGCTGCTGCGCTGACGGAAACGTGGCCGGCGGCGAACGCCTGGATCCGTCGCCAGGGCGGCGAAGCCTGGGCTCGCCACCACCGGGCTGCGACTGACACCGGCCCCCGGTCCACGAGGCAACCGGGGGCCGATTCCCCACAATCGATAGATACTCACCTTAGGTGGTGGCGCAGTCACTCAGCTTGTCCTACGGTGCTGGGGGCGAGGGTCGGCGGCGCACCAAGGGCTCCATGCGGGCCACATCCCGGCTGGGTCAACGACGTGGGAGGGAACTACCCGAATGAGGCGATCGTTGCCCACGGCGGCGACCGCGTTGTTCTCGTCCACGACGCCACCGTTGACGGGGCGCCGGGCGGGCTGAGCTCTCCGCTGGTGGGCCTGCCGCGTCGGATCCGCTTGCCGGAAGCCGGTCTGGCGTTGCCGATGCAGGGTATCCGCCGGGAAGGACAGGAGAGCACCCACGATGACGTACCAGCACGACCGGGACCTGCATCTCACCCACAGCCCGGAGCGGGGCTACTGGCACTTCATGCTCTACATCGAACCACCGGCCTACACCGGCGGCGCCATCAACGCCGGCCAACAGCTCGATACCTACGCCAGCCGATACGCGGCCGAATGGCGGGACCGACTCACGCCCTGCGCCCCGGACGCCCTGCACGTCACCCTCGTCACCCCGGACGAGGCACCCCAGCTCTGGCACCCCTGCGTCTACGACGATCCCGACTCCCCCTCCGCGGTCGCGGGCGACGGCTGCGTGTGCTGGCGAGCCTTCCGTGATCCGCTCACCTGGCTGCCCGTCGCCGTGCACCACTATCGGACGGTCACCGGCAACCACGAGCACTGGGAGCACCACACCTACGCGCCCCTCGCACTTCCCGACGGCGAGCAACTGACCGCCCTCATCATCGACCGTGAGGCCGACATGGTCTGGGCCCGCACCGACCGCGGCACCCTGCACATCCTGCCCGAGAAGCAGACCGCCGGTTACAGCACCGGCTACCCGGGAAGTGGGCCCGCCGAACTCGCCAGGATGATCGAGAAGATCGTTGCCTCCGACGGCTACGACGTGACCCCGGGAACGCCACACCAACAACCAGCCGAGACAGTCTTCCGCTGGGCCAGCAGCCACGCTGCCGCCTACACGCAGGAGCTCACCCTCCAGCAGCTCATGCTCCTCTGCCGCACCGGCGTCGTGGCATAGCCAGCACTCTGAGAGGGCTACCTCCGCAGCGCACAGCGGCTCCGCGGCAGCAGATCAGTCGTACTCGACGGAGGGATTGCCGGCGTCCCAGTGCGTTGCCGCGCCGAAGAGCCGCCAGGACTGGTCCGGTCGTGGCGCGACGAACACCCCGGTCGCCTCAACCAAGAGGTCGTCGGGGTGGGCAGCGGTCGCGATGACGCCGTGGGCGGTGGTCTTCCGGCCGTTCACGGCGGTGACCCGGGCGGTCAGGTGCAGCGGAGTGCGCAACGGGATGGGTGCGCGATACCGGGTGTCGAGCCGGACGGTCATCCCCGCGTTGCCGGTGGCACTCGCCACGTAGCCGAGTAACTGGTCCAACAGTTGGGCACTGACTCCACCATGGGCGTACCGGGGCGGCCCCTCGAAGGCGGGCCCAAGCGTGCACGCGCCGACCGCGACCCCGTCAACCAGCTCGATGCGCAATGGTGGGGCCAGGGCACTGCCGACGCCGGTAACCGGGTTGTACATCCGGACTCCACCCAACAGGTCGTCGGCGCTCGGTATCCGCGTCACCTCCCGCTCGTGCGTGGCCAACGGACGAGTCGCTCGGCGCAGGTCGGCGGTGACCTGACGGAGTTGGTCAGCCGGCACCTCCGTGGTGACCGCCCGCTCCACCAGGTCGCGTAAGGCATCTCCCAACTCCGCGATGGCCTCCCGCCGGTCCAGCAGGGAGGGGCTGGCGTCCCGCTGCTCCCGCATGGGGTGGTGGCTACGCCAACGCTCGTGGTTCGACCTACTCATCGTCACCATCGTGCACCTCGTTCTCGACCGGTTAACGGCCATCATGACACCGATCCGGTGCCGACCCGATCGCGCCCGCCTCGCTGTCGGCGATCCGGACCGGGCAGCACCGCGACCGGGTAGACACGATCAAGATCAATATTTCAATCGAAGTTTGTGCATGTCATACCTCCCGGCGCCGATCTAAATACAGTAACGTGTTCCACCATCTGTTTCCGCTGGGCTGGGGGTCCGATGACGACCGTGGTCGAGTACGACGTAGTGGTGGTGGGTGCCGGCGCGGCCGGCATGGTGGGTGCGCTCACCGCGGCGAAACGCGGCCTGCAGACCGTTGTGGTGGAGAAAGCCGATGTCTACGGCGGCTCTACCGCCCGCTCTGGAGCCGGAATCTGGATACCCAACAACGAGGTGCTCCTCGATGCCGGAGTGCCGGACACTCCCGCCAAGGCCACCGAATACTTGGACGCGGTCGTCGGGGACGAGGTCCCCGCCACCCGCCTGCGGGCCTACCTGTCGGCCGGGCCGGCCATGATCTCCTTCCTGTTGGAGCACACCCCGCTGAGGTTCGCCTGGATGGAGGGCTACTCGGACTACTATCCCGAGTTGCCCGGCGGCCTACCCAACGGTCGGTCAATCGAGCCGCAGCCGCTCGACGCCAATCTCCTCGGCGCCGAGTACGCCGCACTGAACTCGCCCTATATGGCCACTCCGCCCGGCACCGTGGTAATGGACGTCGACTACAAGTGGCTGGCTCTCATTGCCCGCCACCCCCGCGGACTGACGACGGCCACGGAGATTGTCCAGCGCTACCTGGCGGCATGGCTCAAGGGAGAAAAGCCGATCACCATGGGCCAGGCGCTCGCGGGCGGGCTGCGAGCCGGCCTGCTCGCCGCCGACGTACCGGTCTGGCTGAACACCCCCCTGACCGAGCTGGTCGTCAGCGAGGGGCGAGTCACCGGGGTACGGGTTGTCCGGGACGGAGAAGAGGTACTCCTCACCGCCCGGCGCGGAGTCATCGTGGGGTCCGGCGGCTTCGAGCACAACGAGACGATGCGCAAGCAGTACCAGGAAGCTCCCACCGGCACTGACTGGACGGTCGGCGCGGCGTCGAACACCGGGGACGGAATCCGGGCCTGCGCCGAGATCGGCGCCGCTCTGGACCTCATGGACAGCGCCTGGTGGGGGCCAATGATCCCGTTGCCTACCGGCCCCTACTTCTGTCTCTCCGAACGCACGCTGCCGGGCAACATCTTCGTCAACCCGGCCGGGGAACGGTTCGTCAACGAGGCCGCCCCGTACGGTGACGTGGTACGCACGATGTACGCGCAGGACGCCTTCCCGGCCTGGATGATCACGGATCAGCGGTACCGCAACCGCTACCTGTTCCGCGACATCCCACCACTGCTGCCCTATCCGAGCGAGTGGTATGACTCCGGTGTCCTGGTCCGGGACTGGACCATCCAGGGCCTGGCCGGCAAGATCGGCGTCCCCCCGGCGGCCCTGAAGGCCACCGTCAAACGCTTCAACACGTTCGCGGCGGCGGGTCGCGACACGGACTTTCATCGAGGCGAGAGCAGCTACGACCACTACTACGCCGATCCGACGAACAAACCGAACGCATGCCTGGCCTCGCTGGTGCTGCCGCCGTTCTACGCGATGCGGATCGTCCCCGGCGATCTCGGCACCAACGGCGGCGTCCGAACCGACGAGCGGGGCCGGGCGCTGCGGGATGACGGCTCGGTCATTCCCGGTCTCTACGCCGCGGGCAACGCGAGCGCGGCCGTCATGGGGAAGGGCTACGCCGGAGCAGGGTCGACGCTCGGTCCGGCAATGACCTTCGGATACCTGGCCGCGTTGGACATCGCCGAGTCGTCCCACGACTGACAGCCAATCGCGGGCCCACCAGCACCCCCTACGCTGGCCTTCGACAGTCACCGCCTCGCCCGGGTAGCCCATGCGGCCAATACCGGGCGAGCGGGTGACCGCAGGCGGAGCAACCGATGGAGGTCGAGGAATCGATGCGCGCTGTCTGGATTACCAAGGCGGGTGGGCCCGAGGTCCTAGCGGTACGGGAAACCCCCGATCCGCAACCGGGTCGCGGTGAGGTGCGCATCGCGGTCCGCGCCTGCGGGTTGAACTTCGCCGAGGTCATGGCCCGGCAAGGGCTGTACCCGGACGCTCCGAAGCCGCCGTCCGTGGTGGGCTACGAGGTCGCCGGGGTCGTGGATGCCGTTGACGCCGAGGCCACCGGCCTCGAGGTGGGGCAGCGGGTGCTGGCCCTGGTGCGTTTCGGCGGCCACGCCGACACCGTTTGCGTGCCCGCCGCGCGGGTGCTGCCGATGCCCGATGACCTCGACTTCATCGAGGGAGCCGCAATACCGGTCAACTACCTGACCGCCTACCACATGCTCTTTCGGGTAGCGAACCTTCGCCCCGAGGCCCGCGTCCTGGTGCACATGGCCGCGGGTGGGGTCGGCACCGCGGTGCTGCAGCTGTGTCGCACCGTACCGGGAGTCGTCACCTTCGGTACCGCCTCGGCGGCCAAACACGCCGTACTCCGCGAGGAGGGCTGCACCCATCCCATCGACTACCGCACCGAGGACTACGTCGCGCGGGTACGGGAGCTCACCGGCGGCGAAGGTCTCGACCTGGTGCTGGACTCGCTGGGCGGTCGCGACTGGAAGCGCGGGATGAGCCTGCTCCGGCCGGTGGGGCAGCTCATCGCGTACGGCTTCGCCAACCTGTCCACCGGGGAACGGCGCAGCATTCGCCGGCTCGTCGGCCAGCTCACCGGCGTACCGCTGCTGACGCCGTACGGGATGATGGACCGCAACCACACGGTCAGTGGCGTCAATCTGGGGCACCTGTGGGAGCGCACCGACCTGCTGCACGAGGAGCTGACGGCGCTGCTGGACCTATGGCGCGAGGGTGCGATCAAGCCCCGGATCGATCAGGTCTTTCCGTTCGAGGAGGCCGCCGCGGCGCACCGCCGGATCGGCGAGCGTCGCAACATCGGCAAGGTGGTCCTCGTCCCCTGACGAATCCCCACCAAGTCCAGCGACAACGCGATTGTCGACGGCCGCTGCGGCTGGAGCCGCGGCGGCCGTTCTTGTTGCGGCACCGGTGTCGCGCCGATGCTATACTACCAAGCAAGCGCTTGGCAGGAGGCCTGATGGGGCGACTGGACGGCAAGGTGGCACTCATCACCGGCGGCGCACGCGGCATGGGCAAAGCGCACGCCCGGCAGTTCGTGGCCGAGGGCGCCCGGGTGGTCATCGGCGACATCCTCGACGACCGCGGCACGGCCGTCGCCGACGGCCTCGGCGATGATCACTGCCGCTACGTGCACCACGACGTCACCAGCGAGCAGGAGTGGGTTGCCGCGGTCGCCACCGCGCTGGCGGCGTTCGACCGACTCGACGTGCTGGTCAACAACGCCGGCGTCTTCCGGCACGCAGCAATCACCACGATGGATCCGGCCGAGTTCCGCCACGTGATCGACGTCAACCTCACCGGCTGTTGGCTCGGCATCCACACCGTGGCTCCCGCAATCAGAAGGGGCGGCGGCGGATCGATCGTGAACGTGTCGTCGATCGAGGGTTTCGTCGGCGCGGCCGGCCTCTCGGCCTACAGCGCCAGCAAGTTCGGGATCCGCGGCATCACCAGGTCCGCGGCCCAGGAGCTCGGGCCGGCCGGCATCCGGGTCAACTCGGTTCATCCCGGCGGCGTGCTGACCTCAATGGCGCTGGCCGCCGCCACCACCATGCCCGCCGTCGGCGCGGACGCATTCCTCACCTCGCTGCCGATCGCCCGTCTCGCCGAGCCGGTGGAGATCTCCCGGCTGGTGGCGTTCCTCGCCTCGGACGAGTCGTCGTACACCACGGGGGCAGAGTTCGTGGCCGACGGCGGGCTCCTGTCCGGGCCAGGGTACTGAGATGACCCTGCTGGAACGAGGGACGGCCGTGACCGGCGCGAGTAGCGGCCCGGAGAGTGAGGACTCGTGAACCAACGCGCGACGGTGGCGATGCCACCCGCAGACGTCGAAGAGCACCTGGCGCAGAGCCGGAAGCTCCAGCTCGCGACCCTCAATCGGGACGGCACGCCACACCTGGTCAGCATGTTCTACGCGATGCACGACGGACGCATCGCGTTCTGGACCTATCGCGCTTCCCAGAAGGCCCGAAACCTGGCCCGTGACCCGCGGGTGACCTGTCTGGTGGAGGAGGGCGACGGCTACTTCGAGCTGCGCGGCGTTCAGGTTACCGGCGAGGTCACCCGGATCGGCGATCTGGCGGAGGTGACCGCTGTCGGCCGCCTGATCGCGGCGCGGATGCCCAGCCCTCTGGCGGTGGGCGACCTGCCACCCGGCGAGGTGGCCACGGCGCTCGACGGCTACGTCGCACACGCGGCGCCCAAACGCACGGCCTATCTGGTGGAGCCGCGGCGGGTGGTCAGCTGGGACCACCGCCGGCTGGGGACCTGAGCCGTTCGGCGCGCCGCCCGAAGCGGGGCCGTGGTCCGACGGCGAGGTCCGGAGCGCCGTGACGAAGCTACCTCTGGGCCGGTGGAGGCATCTGCGCCCGCAGATCCGCAAGATAGCCCGGCCACTCGCCACCGCCGTGCACTGCCACCGCCGCCCCGGTCACATAGGAGGCCAGTGGAGAGGCCAACAACAGACATACTCCGGCGACCTCGGCCGGCGTCGCGGGTCGCCCCAGGGGCACGGTGCGCGCCACCGCTGCCGGATCCAGCTGGAGGCCCGCATCACCGGCCACCGGGCCAGGGACGATGCTGTTCACCCGCACCGCCGGCGCCCACTCGGCGGCCAGACTCGTCGCCAGATTGTGCAGACCGGCCTTGGCCGCGCCATATGCCGCGGAGCCGGGCGACGGGCGTGTGCCGCTGACACTCCCCACCATGAGGATGACGCCGCCACCGGGCTGTTGTTGCATGATCGTGTTGGCTGCCTGGGAAACATGTAACGGGGCAACGAGGTTGAGCTCAATAATCTTGGCGTGTAGTCGGGGCGAGGCGCTGGCGGCCGCCGCCGGCGGCGCACCACCTGCGTTGTTCACCAGCACGTCGAGGCGGCCGAACCGGTCGACCGCCGCCGCCACCAACGCGGCGGCCTGTCCGGGATCACGGACATCAGCCGGAACGAAGTCGGGCACCACCGAGGACGGTTGGGACCGGCCGCAGACCAGCACCCGAGCGCCCGCCGCGAGGAACGCAGCGGCGATCGCGGCACCGACGCCTCGCGTCCCCCCGGTGACGACTACCGCACGACCGGTGAAATCGAGGGCCTCCATCGGCCGATGTTAACCCGCAAACAATCGATTGGTCGATCCAGGATGCGCAACTCGACCACGCCACCTCAGGCCTTTCCGCAAGAGAGTAGAACACGTTACAGTCTATAGATGAAATTCAGCCTCGGTATCGCGCTCAGCCCGCTCGACCAGCTCGTCGACCTGACGCACACGGCTGAGGAGTGTGGGTTCTCGGCCATCGCCCTCCCCGACTCCCTCTTCTACTCCGAAGAGGTCAGCGCTCGGTATCCGTACACGCCGGACGGCAGCCGGTTCTGGGACGCGGAGACGCCCTGGGCCGACCCGCTGGTGACCGCCGCCGCACTCGGCACCGTCACCACCCGGATCCGGTTCCACACCCAGGTGCTCAAACTCGGTCCCCGCAACCCGGTCCTGTTGGCGCGGCAGGTCGGGTCGGTGGCGAACCTGACCGGTAACCGGTTCGGGCTCGGCGTCGGGCTGGGCTGGTCGCCGGAGGAGTCACTCTGGTGCGACGCGCCGTTCGCCGCCCGGGGCGCCCGGGGCGACGAGGCGATTGAGGTGCTACGGCTGATCCTGGGCGGTGGCATGGTGGAGCACCACGGCAAGCACTTCGATTTCGGCCGGCTACAGATGAGCCCAGCCCCGACCGAGCAGATCCCGATCTACGTGGGCGGTCACAGCAACGCGGCGTTGCGCCGTGCGGCCCGGCTGGGCGACGGCTGGTCCTCCGCCATGATGCGCTTCGACGACCTGTGCGCGACGATCGACCAGCTTGCCCGGCTACGCCGCGAGTACGACCGGGCCGACCAGCCGTTCGAGATCCAGGCGGTCTGCGTCGACCGATTCGGCCTGGCGGGCTTCCAGCAACAGGCCGATGCCGGCGTGACCGACGCGATCGTGATGCCCTGGCGCTTCTACGGCGTCGGCTTCGACGGCGAACTCACGGCCAAGCGCGACGGCATCCGCCGCTTCGCCGACGAGGTCATCAGCAGGATCCGCTAGGCGAAGACAGCATCCACCGCAGCCGGGGTCAGTCCAAAATCGGCCAGGTGATAGCGGTGCCCGGGACGCTGTCGCTGCTGGTGCAGCGAGCTCATCGCGGAGCGCGCGGCAGCGGTCAACCGGACCCCCAACCGGTCGTAGATCGCCTCAACCACCCGGATCGGGTCGGCCACGAAGTCGTCGTAGTACACGTCGATGAAGTGCGCCGGGTCGTGTCGCTCGCGATCGGCCATGAACCGCCGCAGCCCCCGTGACCAGAGCTGAGCCTGCGCCCCACCGAGCACCTCCCCACGGAACACCTCCGACCAGCCCGCGCACGCCTGCGCGGTGAGGCTGCAGACCGAGGCGACCACCTCCCGCGGCGCGCGATGAGTCTGGATCACCACGGCGTCGGGGTAGACGGCGAGCAGCGCGTCGAGGGCGAACAGGTGGCTCGGATTCTTCAACACCCAGCGACGATCTCGATCGTGCAGGCCGATGAGCTGGAGGTTACGCCGGTGCCGCCGATAGGCGGCGGTCCAGTCCTGCGCACTCAACCACCGCGAGTAGCTCGGCAGGTAGGCCAGGCACTCGAAGGAGACCGACATCATGGACTGACGCAGCAACCGCCAGCACTCCTCCACCTGGTCGGCCGCGGTGTAGTGCGCACCCCGCAGGCCCGGGTTGGTCTCGTGGTACTGCTCGTAGCCGGCCTGCAAGCCGGCGTAGACAGGATGTGACTCCCAGGTGTGGCGCGGCGGGCGGGGTTGGGGGACCTCGGTCAGCCACAGCTCGAGCCCCTGGTGCACGGGGTCGGCGGTGAGCAACCGATGCAGGGCGGTGGTTCCGGTTCGGGGCAGGCCGGTCACGAAGACCGGACGGGTGACCGGGACCTCGGCGTACTCCGGGAACTGCCGCCAGGCAGCCTCGCTGAGGAGCCGGGACACCAGTGCCGCACGGAGAAACGCTCGGGAGACCTTGCTACCGGTGGGGGTGAGGGCCGCCTCGTTCCGGTACGCGGCGAGCAGCTCGCCCATCCCCTCGCGGTAGTCGTCGTCACCGAAGTCGTCGAGCCCGGTGAGCCGGGTCGCCGAGGCGTGCAGGTCCTCGATCGTGCCGACGTCCGTACGGGTGCTGCGCATGCTCGCTCCCGGGGTTCAGTGATGGAACTCGCCACAGTTGACATCGAGGCACTGGCCGGTGATGCCCCGAGCCAGGCTGGAGCCGAGGAACAGCACGGCGTCGGCGACCTCGTCCGGCACCGGTAGCCGGCGCAGGTCGGTCGTGGCGGCAACCTCGTCGTAGATCTGCTGGGGTGGCACGCCCCGCTGGCTCGCCTGGTAGTCGAACCAGAGCCGCAGGCTGTCGGCCCAGATCCAGCCGGGTGCCACCGAGTTGACCCGCACGCCCTTCGGCCCGAGCTCACTGGCCAGATTCTGGGCGGCCGCGAGGAGCGCGGCCTTGGCCAGCTTGTATGGGCCGAACGGCCGCCGGGAGTGCCGCAGCACCGCAGAGTTGACCATGACCACGGAGCCGCCGGACTCCACCAACGCGGGCGTCAGCAGCCGAGTCACCCGCAGCGCCGCCAGCACGTTGACCTCGAAACCCGATCGCAGGTCGGCCAGTTCGACCTTTCCGAGACCACGCATCGGCGGCATCTCGAAGGCGTTACTGACCAACACGTCAACGCGGCCGAACTCGGCGAGGGCGGCCCGCACGAGGGCGGCGCTCGACTCCCCGTCGGTGAGGTCGGTGGGTACCGCCAGGGCCCGCTGACCCACTGCCCGCACCGTGCCGGCCACCTCGGTGAGGAAGGACTCGGTGCGGGCGGCGAGCACCACGTCGGCGCCGGCCTGAGCGGCCCGCACCGCGATGGCCTGACCCAGCCCGGGGCCGACCCCGGCCACCACAACGATCTTCTCCGCGAGCAGCACGGCTCAGCCCAGCATCCGGGCCGCGGTCGCGGCCTGTCGGGCGGCGATGCGTTCCTGCCACTCCGCCCGCCCGATCCGCTCGTAGTACGGCACCTGCTTGGGCAGGTCATCCACCGCGAGCACCTCCACCCGCGGCCCGTCCGCGGCGGTCAACGCGTGCGAGAGCCGCTGCCAACGCAGCTGCACGTAGCCGCGATCGTGGCCGGTGCACTCCAGCCAGTTCGCCACCCCCGGGTCACGTTCGCTGATCACGTACCGGATCATGCCGTCCGGATCGATCCGGGCCTGGGGCACGGTGAGGCTCGTCTGGTGGTTGCTGTAGTCCAGCGAGATGTACCACATGCTGCCCAGCTGGATGCCCTGGTAGGGCGCGTCGGAGACCGGCACGGTGAGCACCATGGCCTGGTCCTCGGCGAGCTGGTAGTGGCCCACCGAGGAGTATTGGGTCGCCAGCCCGCCGGGGGTGAGCCGGGGCGGGGTCAGGGTGTTCACCGGCAGGTTCAGGTAGAACCGCTCGGCGAACGCGAGGAAGGTGTGGATCCGACCGGTGAGGATCTTGCCCGCCACGGCGTAGCGTTTGGCCAGCGTCTCCTCCGTCAGCGGCGGCGGAGCCACGCCGACGGTGTCAGTGCGGTGGATGCGCAGCGTCCCGGGGCGTTCGGCCGCCCAGTCGCTGAACACCTCGCGCACCACGAGCATGGCCGAGCCGGGGGCGAGCGGGAATGCGTTCGGGCCGGAGAGCCCCGGCCCGAACCGAATCTCAAAGGTGCCGTCCGCACCGATTTCGATCTCGCGGTCGTCGAAGGCGGTGAGGCTGCCCGGGACGTTGACCGGAGAGTAGGAGCCGTCGAGGATCTGAAAGCTCAGGTCGGCGGTGCTGCCCCGACGGCCGGTCACCACATACTCCGCGTCGTCGCGCAGCCACGCGTGAAAGTAGAGGGTGTCCGGATTGTCGAGGCCCATCTTCGTGTACGGGCCGGTGGAGCGGACGAAGTAGGGGAATTCACGGTCGTGGGCCCAGGCCAGCTGAATCGAGCTCCGCACGCCGCCAGCCAGGTAGTCGTAGCCCTCGACCAGATCCTGTTGGCCGCGGACGTGGGCCGCCTCGGCGACGACGCGCTCGGCTTCCGCAATGGCGTTGACAAATGGCTGAGTAAGCACGAAACGATAATAGAACGTGTTCTATTTTTCCGTCAACGTGGCCGCCTGATCAGGGCGCTTTTCGGCGCCGCTTGATCCAGTTTCCCCGGCCCCTGGCTGCCCCTGGCACAACGTCCCGAGGCGGGCCAGTCGTTCCTCCGCCTCGGCGACCAGGTCCGCCAGCACGTCGGCGGCGGGTCGCACCTCATTGATCCGACCCACGATCTGCCCTACCGGCATCGGAACGACAGTCGGGTCGTCGGAATCCATCAGACGGGCGTGCGCCGGCGCCACCAGCAGGTTCTGCAGCGGCATCGGCAGCGGCCGGGGTGCCCCCTCCTCGCTCCACGCCTCGGTCCACCGGTTGCGCAGCAGCCGGGCCGGCTTGCCCGTGTAGATCCGGCTACGGACCGTATCGGCCGACCCGGCCCTCAGCAGCGCCGCCCGCAACGCGGAGCTGCTCTGGTATTCGGCGGTGCCGAGCCAGACCGAGCCCATCCAGACGCCACCCGCGCCGAGCGCGAGCGCCGCCGCGATCTGGCGGCCACTACCGATGCCCCCCGCGGCCAACACCGGCACCTGCGCGCCGACCGCGTCCACGACCTCCGGCACCAGCACCATGCTGGCGATCTCACCGGTGTGGCCGCCGGCCTCGTATCCCTGGGCGACCACCAGATCGACCCCGCTCGCCACGTGCCCGCGGGCGTGGTCGGCCCGGCCGGCCAACGCGGCCACCAGCACGTCCCGCGCATGCGCCTGGGCGATCACGTCGGGCGGCGGCGGACCGAGAGCATTGGCGATCAGTCGGACCGGGTGCCGCAACGCCACCTCGACGTGGCTACGGGCCACGGAGTGCAGCCAACCGAGCACGCCGGGCTGGTGCGAGCCGTTGCCGCCGAGCGGCGGCACACCGAGGCGCAGCAGGGTTCGCTCCACGAAGTCGCGATGCCCCGCCGGAATCAGCCGGTCGAGATCGGCCGGGGCGCCCTCGGCCGGCTCGGTGCGGGGCATCACCACGTCCACGCCGTACGGCCGCCCCTCGGTCCGCTCGTCAAGCCAGGTGAGGACCGCGTCGAGCTCGTCCGGGTCGTTGAATCGCACACAGCCCAACACGCCCAGGCCACCGGCCCGGCTGATCGCCGCAACCACGTGCTCAGAGGGGCTGAAGCCGACGATCGGGTGCGCGATGCCGAGCCGATCACACAACTCAGTCCGCATGGCTCGCCTCCTCGGCTGGATGGTGTTCCGCGTGCCGTTGCGCCCACCGGTAGTCAGCCTTACCGCTGATCGTGCGGGAGATCTCGTCCACCAGCCAGATCGACCGCGGCACCTTGTAGCCGGCGATCTGCTCCCGCAGGTGCGTGCGAACCGCCGCCAGGTCGAGTGTGCTGCCGGGCCGGGGCTGGATCAGCGCCGCGACCCGCTGCCCGAGCCGCTCGTCGGGCACCCCGACGACCAGTGCGTCGAAGATGTCGGGGTGCGTCTTCAGCGCCCCCTCGACCTCCTCCGGGAAGACCTTCTCGCCGCCGGTGTTCACACAGGTGCTACCCCGACCGAGCAACGTGATGGTGCCGTCGAGCTCAGCTCGGGCGAGGTCACCGGGGAGCGCGTACCGCACACCGTCCACCTCGATCAACAGGGCGGCGGTCTTGACCGGGTCCTTGTAGTAACCGAGCGGAAGGAAGTCACTCTTCGCCAGCCGGCCCTCCCCGCCCGGCGGCACCGGCCGCCCGTCCGGGCCGAGCACCACCGTGCTCGGCCCGGGCGTGACCCGTGGGTCCTGCACCGCGCCGCCGGGCACCTCGGCGACCACGCCCAGCCCGATGAAGCCGGTCTCCGACGCCCCGATCGCGTCGGTGACCAGCACGTCGGGCAACTGTTCCAGGTACTGCCGCTTGACCCCCGGGGAGAAGAGTGCACCACTGGACGAGACCGCGGCCAGCGATGAGCTGTCGTAGCTACCGGCGACGTATGCCTCGATGACCGGACGGGCCATCGCGTCGCCGATCAACACCATCACGTTCACCTGGCGCCGCTCGACCGTCCGCCAGGCCTCCTCCGGGTCGAAGTGCGACAGCAGCACCACGGTGTCACCGGCGAAGAGCGCGGCGAGCACGGCCCACTGCGCGTTGCCGTGGATCAGTGGCGCCAGACACAGGCGGACCGTCGGGGCTGCGCCGGCGCCCCGGGCGGACTGGGCCCACTCGTCCTCGAGCGGAATGCCGGTCATGAAGTCGACGCCACCGCCGAGGGCACGCCACACGTCCTCGTGCCGCCAGAGCACACCCTTCGGATAGCCGGTGGTGCCACCGGTGTACAGCAGGTAGATGTCGTCCGCCGAGCGCTCACCGAAATCCCGAGCCGGGTCGCCGGCGGCGAGCGTGTCCGCGTACGGCACGCCGCCGTATCCACCGATCTCCTCCGCCGAGCCGTCGGGCAGGGCCACCACGGTGTGCGGACCGGCGGCGCTGGCCAGCACGGTAGCGACCCGGGGCGCGAAGCGACGGTCGTGGATCAACGCCGACAACTCGGCGTCGGCGAAGAGGAAGCGTAGCTCGTTCTCGACGTACCGGTAGTTGATGTTGACGACCGCGGCGCGCAGCTTGTAGACGGCGATCATGGCCACCACGGCCTCGATCGAGTTACCAGCGTAGAGGCCGACATGGTCACCGGGGCGCACGCCGCGGTCACGGAGGAAGTGGGCCAGCCGGTTGGCGCGCTCCTCCAGCTCCGGGTAGCTGATCGCCTGCTCGCCGAGGAACACGGCGGGCCGGTCACCGAAGGCGTCAACCGCATGCTCGAACAGGTCTGCGATATTTGCCACCATCACTTAAAAGTAGAACCTGTTATCGTTGTTGACAAGCCTTGGAAATCGTCGAAGGAGGCGCCCGTGGAATCGGCAGCCGACCAGCCACACGCACTCGTGGAGCAACGTGGACACATCCTGATCGTGACGATGAACCGGCCACGGGTCCGCAACGCGCTCTCCCCCGAGATGCTCGCGCTCATGCGGGACGCATGGGACCGCGCGGACAACGATCCGGAGATCCGGGCCTGCGTGCTCACCGGGGCCGGGGGCGCCTTCTGCGCCGGCGCCGACCTCCGTGCGATGACCCAGTCCCACCCCGGTGACCGGTTCAACGGCGCTGACCTCTCCCGGATCGACGCGTTGCTCAAGGGACGGCGGCTGACCAAACCGCTCATCGCCGCGGTGGAGGGGCCGGCGGTGGCGGGCGGCACCGAGATCCTCCAGGCAACCGATCTCCGCGTGGCCGGGGCGAGCGCCCGCTTCGCGGTCTCCGAGGCGTGCTGGGGCCTCTTCCCGCTCGGCGGCTCCGCCGTCCGGCTGGTCCGACAGATCCCGTACGCCGTCGCGGCGGAGATGCTGCTCACCGGACGTCAGCTGGGTGCAGACGAGGCCCGGGACGTGGGCCTGATCGGTCACGTCGTGCCGGACGGGCAGGCCCTGGACAAGGCCCTCGAGCTGGCCGGGATGATCGCCGCGAACGGCCCGCTGGCGGTGCAGGCGATCCTGCGCACGATGCGGGAGACCGAGGGCCTGGCCGAGAACGAGGCGTTCGCCCTGGAGGCCCCGATCGGGACAGCGGTGTTCCGCACCACCGACGCCAAGGAGGGCCCACGCGCCTTCGTCGAGAAGCGCACCCCCCAGTTCGAGGGGCGGTAGCCAGGTCAGATCGAGCGGTGCTGCGCGGCCCAGTACGGGTCGCGCAGCAGTCGCTTGTAGAGCTTGCCGTTCGGGTCGCGGGGCAACTCCTCGACGTAGTCCACGCTTCGGGGCAGTTTGAAGCGGGCCAGCCGGCCGGTCAGAAACTCCAGCAGCTCACCGGTCAGCTCCGAGCCAGCCGTCACCCCCAGCTCCGGCTGCACCACGGCCTTGATCTCCTCACCCCACTCGTCGTGCGGGATGCCGAAGACCGCGACATCCGCCACCGCCGGATGAGCGGCGAGCTCCCCCTCGATCTCGGCCGGATAGACGTTCACCCCGCCGGTAATGATCATGTCGCTCTTTCGGTCACACAGATAGAGGTAACCATCGTCGTCGAGATAGCCGATGTCGCCGACGGTGAACATACGGCCACGCCAGGACTGCCGGGTCTTCTCGGCGTCGCCGAGGTATTCGAAGGTCGTGTCACCCATCTGCAGATACACCGTCCCGGGCTCGCCCACTGGCGCGTCGTTGCCGTCCGGGTCGAGCACCCGCACCTGCGAGCCCGGCCAGGCCTGCCCGACCGAACCGGGCCGGGTCAGCCAGTCCTGGGCGGTGATCAGGGTGCCGCCGCCCTCACTGGCGGCGTAGTACTCCACCACCACCGGCCCCCACCAGTCGAGCATCCGACGCTTGACCTCGTGCGGACACGGCGCGGCGCCGTGGATCATCACCCGCATCGACGACAGGTCGTACGCCGTCCGAACCTTCTCCGGCAGGGCGAGCAGGCGACGGAACTGGGTCGGCACCATGTGGCTGTGGGTGACCCGGTGCCGTTCGATGAGCCGCAGCATCTCGTGCGGGTCCCACCGGTCCATCAGCACCACCGGATGGCCGAGCTGCAGCGAGATGACCGCGAAGTTCATCACCGCGGTGTGGTAGAGCGGCGAGCAGCACAGGTGCACGTGGGAGTCGAAGGGTTCGAGGCCGAACAGCCCGAAGAACCAGAGCGACACCGGCGGAACGGTGTCCGGGTCGGCGCCGGTCAGCGGACGGCGTACGCCCTTGGGCCGCCCGGACGTTCCGGAGGTGTAGACCATCAACGCACCGAGTGTGCGCGGCGCGGGGCGAGCGGAGCTGCCGGCACCGAGGTCGGCGAGCGGACGGAACCCGGGAACCCCACCGGCCGCGGCGAAACATCCGTCGGCCGGGATGCCGGCCTCGACGGCGGCAGCCGCGGCGACCTCGGCGAATCGACTGTGCGCGAGGAAGGCTTGGGCGCCGCTGTCGCGCAGAATGTAGGCGATCTCGGCGGCGGTCAGGTGCCCGTTCAGTGGCACCGAGTACAGCCCCGTCTCCAGGGCCGCGAACTCGGCGGCGAGCAGGTCGGCGCTGTTGGGCAGCAGCATCGCCACGGTGTCCCCGGGTGCCAGCCCGAGCGCCTGGAGGCCGCGCCCGATTCGGTTGGCCTCGGCGGCCAACTCGCCATACGTGACGCCCCGGCCATCCGGGTCAACGACGGCGATCCCATCCGGATCCTGACTCGCGATGTTCCACAGCCCGATGCCAGTCATAAACCAGACTCTATAACGTGTTCCACTTCCTGAACAGCAGACTGGAGTGACCTTGATTCGCCTTGCTAGAACATGTTTCACTGGCCCTCGTGGATACCGCTTCGGCGCCCCCGCTCGCCGCCCCGCTGGACATCGCCTTCGACTACACCCGCTCCCTCGGCCCGGTCCTGGGGCGATTCATGACCGGCCTGCGCGACCGTCGAGTGCTTGGCGCCCGCACCGCCGACGGCCGCGTCCACGTTCCCCCACTCGAATACGATCCGGCGACCCACGCGCCGGTGACCGAGCTCGTTCCCGTCCCGCCCACCGGTACCGTGACCAGCTGGACCTGGACCGACCGCCCGCTCGACGGGCAGCCTCTCGAGCGACCGTTCGGCTGGGCACTGATCCGACTCGACGGAGCCGACACGGCGCTGCTGCACGCCGTCGATGCCGGCACCCGGGAGTCGATGCGGACCGGCATGCGGGTCCGCATCCGCTGGGCCGCGGAGCGATCCGGACACATCCGGGACATCGCCTGCTTCGAGCCCGACGCGGGGCCGCCCCACCCGCCCGATGACAGCACCAGCGGCGATCCCGGCACCAGCAGCGGTGCTGGCGCCAACGGTGAGCTCGTCACCGGCATAACGACGCCGATTCGGCTCTCCTACACCCACACCACCTCCGCCGAGGAGAGTCGATACCTGCACGCACTCTCCGAAGGACGGCTGCTCGGCCAGCGCTGCCCGGCCTGCCGAAAGGTCTACGTACCGCCCCGGGTCTGTCCGGCCGACGGCGTGCCGACCGAGGAGGAGGTGCCGGTCCGCGACCACGGCACGGTCACCACGTTCTGCGTGGTCAACGTTCCCTTCGCCGGGCAGCGACTGGACCCGCCGTACGTGGTCGCCCAGGTCCTCCTCGACGGTGCCGACATCCCGATCCCCCACCTGATCCTCGGCGAGGCCGGTGACGTCCGGATGGGCATGCGGGTGGCCGCGGTCTGGCGGGACCCGGCGACCTGGTCCACCACCCCGGAGAACATCGCGCACTTCCGCCCCACCGGCGAACCGGATGCGCCGTACGAGTCCTACCAGGAGCACCTGTGAACCCGGCTGTCGCCGTCATCGGCTTCGCCCAGGCACCCTGCCGACCATCCGCGGGGACCACCAGTGGCGTCGAAACCCTCGTCCCGCTCTTCCACCAGGCCCTGTCGGCGGCCCACCTCGACCGCCGCGAGGTGGACTTCTGGTGCTCCGGCTCCTCGGACTACCTCGCCGGCCGGGCGTTTTCCTTCGTCAACGCGATCGACGCGATCGGGGCGTACCCGCCGATCTGTGAGTCGCACGTGGAGATGGACGCGGCCTGGGCGTTCTACGAGGCGTACGTGAAGATTCTGGCCGGGGAGGCGGAGACCGCGCTGGTCTACGGCTTCGGCAAGTCCTCGGCCGGTCTGCTGCGCCGGGTGCTGACGCTCCAGCTCGACCCCTACGTGGCCGCGCCGCTCTGGCCCGACTCGGTGAGTGTCGCCGCGCTCCAGGCCCGGCTCGCCATCGACGCCGGGCTCGTCACCGAGCAGGCCATGGCCGACGTGGCGGCCCGCAGCCGGGCCGACGCCAGCACCAACCCCTACGCCCAGGTGTCCGGCCAGTTCACCGTGGACGACCTGGTCGCCACGCCCTACGTCGCCGATCCGCTCCGGGCGCACGACTGCGCACCCGTCTCCGACGGCGCCGCCGCGCTGGTGCTGGCCGCCGGCGAGCGCGCCCGCCGACACCGAAAGCGGCCGGCCTGGATCAGCGGCGTGGCGCACCGGGTCGACCCGCAGGGCCTCGGCGAGCGGGACCTGACCACGGTGCCGTCCGCGACCGCCGCGGCCGAGGCGGTGGCCCTGCCGGCGGACCTGGACGTGGCCGAGCTGCACGCCCCCTTCACCCACCAGGAGCTACTGCTGCGCACCGCACTCGGCCTCGGCGACGAAGTCCGGATCAACCCATCCGGGGGTGCGCTCTGCGGCAACCCCATGTTCTCGGCCGGGCTGGCGCGCATCGGCGCCGCCGCCGAACAGGTCATGAGCGGCCAGGCACGGCGGGCGGCCGGACACGCCACCAGCGGGCCGGCGTTGCAGCAAAACCTCATCTGTCTGCTGGAGGCGAGGTCATGAGACGAGCAGCCGTGCTGGGTACCGGGCAGACGCAGCACCAGACGCGCCGTACCGACGTGTCGATGGCCGGGCTGTGCCGGGAGGCGATCGACCGCGCGTTGGCCGACGCGGGCGTCGACTGGCCGCAGATCGACGCGGTCGTGCTGGGCAAGGCGCCGGACCTGTTCGAGGGCGTGATGATGCCGGAGCTGTTCCTCGCCGACGCGCTGGGAGCCGCCGGGCGCCCGTTGCTGCGGGTGCACACGGCGGGCTCGGTGGGCGGCGCCACCGGGGTCGTGGCGACCAGCCTGGTCCGGGCCGGCATACACCACCGCGTACTCGCGGTCGCGTTCGAGAAGCAGTCGGAGTCCAACGCCATGTGGGCGCTCTCCATCCAACCGCCCTTCACCGCCCCGATCGGGGCCGGGGCCGGTGGCTACTTCGCGCCGCACGTCCGCGCCTACATTCGACGCTCGAACGCACCCGAGCACGTCGGAGCGATGGTCGCGGTGAAAGACCGGCGCAACGGTGCGCTCAACCCCTACGCTCACCTGCGCCAGCCGGAGATCACCCTGAACTCGGTGCAGGCCTCGCCGATGTTGTGGGACCCGATCCGGTACGACGAGACCTGCCCCTCCTCCGACGGTGCCTGCGCGATGGTGATCGGCGACCAGGCGGCAGCCGAGGCGAGCGAGCGGCCGGTGGCGTGGATCCGGGCGACAGCGATGCGCACCGAGCCGACCTACTTCGCCGGCAAGGACCACGTGAACCCGAGGGCCGGCGCCGAGGCCGCCCAGGCACTGTGGCAGGCGGCCGGAATCACCGACCCCCTCACCGAGGTCGACGTGGCGGAGATCTACGTGCCGTTCTCCTGGTTCGAGCCGATGTGGCTGGAAAACCTGGGCTTTGCCGAGGCCGGGCACGGTTGGAAACTCACCGAGTCGGGCGAGACCCAGATCGGTGGGCGCCTGCCGGTCAACCCGTCGGGCGGAGTGCTCTGTTCCAACCCGATCGGCGCCTCCGGCATGCTGCGCTTCGCCGAGGCCGCCAGGCAGGTGATGGGACGGGCCGGCGAGCACCAGGTAGCCGGAGCGAAGACGGCGCTGGGTCACGCGTACGGCGGCGGGTCGCAGTTCTTCTCGATGTGGGTCGTCGGCGACACCCCGGGTCGGTGACGTAGGTACAGGTTCTCATTCCGATGGGGAGGCCCAGATGAACACCTTCAAAACCCTGTTCCTCAGTGCGGCGATCGGCGTGGCGATCGCCGCCCTCGGCATCGCGGCCACCATGGCAGCCCTCAGCCCGACCGCCGCCGAGGTCGCGAGGGAGATGGCCAGCGAGGAAGACTCCGACCCAGCCGCCCCGCCCGCCTTCTACGGCACCCGCTGACAGCCGATCACCACTGTCGACCCGTCACGAAGGCCTACCCGGCAGAACGCGTCCAGCACCTCAACGAACGCTACGATCACATACCCCCGACGGAACCAGGCGGCCATCACGGGCTTGACGCTGGGCCGGGCGGATCCAACGCGCTGCGCGACGCCTATCCTTCATACCCGTAGACGTGGTCTATCCGGCACTTCGGCTACTCGTGAGGTGAATACGGCGTGGCATCGATAGCGCCAGACAGGCAGGTCCGGGATGAAGCTGGACGGCATCGCGGAGGGAGACATCGTCCGCTTCACGACCGACGACAACGGTGTGCGATGGGCAATTGAGCGCGTCCATGCGTCAGGCAACTGCACGATCCGGGTCCTGCCCTTGCCGAATGGCCCGCTCGGGCGGAACGTAGGAGCGGTGCACGAGCAGTTCGCGGGTCTTCGAGCCGTTAATGACCGATTCGCGCCTCGACCTCGGTAGCGCGAGATGCCCGACCCGACCTAGAAAGAGAACATATCGATGGACGTAGGCCTGACCGGGTTCAGCGGATATCACCCCGGGATCGTGTCTGCCTCACTTTCATCCCGCACCGACGGACATGACGTCCGCCAGGTCGAGGCCCGGACACCGTACGCCTACTGCATGACTGAACGGCGCCCCTACCCGTCCGACCTGTCCGACGCCCGCTGGGCCCTCATCGCACCCCGCCTGACCGCCTGACGACAGGCACGCACCGACGCCGGCGTCAGCGGACGTACCCCCACCCACGACCTGCGCGACATCTTCAACGCCATCCTCTACGTCAACCGCACCGGCATCGCCTGGCGCTACCTACCCCACGACTTCCCGCCCTACCGCACCGTCTACGGCTACTTCGCCGCCTGGAGCAAAGAAGGCATCTTCACCGAACTCAACTACCAGCTCACCGGCCTCGTCCGCGACCACCACGGCCGCACCATCACACCCACTGCCTCCATCATGGACAGCCAGAGCGTGAGACCTCCACCAACGTCCCCCTGCCCACACAGGGCCCCGACGCCGGGAAGAAGATCGTCGGCCGTTATCTGGAGCCAGCGCTGACCTGTCCTCTCTCCGAGCCGGCGATTGGCAGCGGGCGGATCTGGAGGTGGTGGCTGGTTTCGTGGCCTGGCTGCGGCTGCCGCCGGTGGCCCGTGGGGCGGTGGCGGTGTTGCCGACGGTCGAGCATCACTGACGGCGGCCAGTGTGAGCCGCAAGCTCGCCGCGGTCAGCACGTTCTACAAATTCCACGCCCGCAACGGCGTCACCGTCGCTGATTTGCTGACTTCGATGCGTCCGGCCGGGCCGCACCGGTCCGCGGCCACGTCTTTCAAGCCGTTCTTTCCGACGATCTCACCATCGCCAGTGGACCTACCAGCAGATCCTGCATGTCCTCGGCACCGCGCCCCACGGCATGCGCGCCAAAGGCATCTGCCTCGCACTGGACGTCGAGCCCTCACCCAAGAACGTCGAAGGCACCCGCGCGAAGCTGAAACACATGGTCAACCGCCACGTCCTCACCGAAAACGAACCCGGAGTATTCACCCTCGCCCCGAACCAGACCTAACACTCCGAACCGCCCTCTTCAGTTTCATCCACCTGACCCCGCCGGCACCGGCCGGCGCACAGCGGCGATCGCCGGCGAGGAGTCCCGAATGCCGGAGACCACTGAAAGGGAGCAATGGACACAGTGAAGTAATCTCAGCGACTTTGCGGTAGGTACTTGTACTCGAAGTGGGTCAGGTGAAGTGCGGCGGCGACGATGTCGCTGATCCGGCGTGGGCTGGCGGTGGTGCGCCGGAGGGTTTTCCAGCGTCCGGTCAGGATCGCGAAGCCCCGTTCGCCCTGCCAGCGCAGTCCGCGTAGTAGCCGGTTGTAGGCGCGGTTGTCGGGAGCGAGTTGTTGCCTGCCGGTGGGTTGCTTGATCGGGACTTTGACGCCTTGGCCTGCGCCTTCGTAACCGGAGTCGGCCAGGGTGGGCAGGTCGAGTTCGGAAGCGGCCCAGTTCAGGGCGGCGGTGATGCCCTGCACTTGGGCGCAGGTGAGGTCGTGTAGGTGCCCCGGCATCACCTCGGAGGTCCACACGGGCAGTCCATCCGGACGCATGATCGCTTGAACATTTCCGCCGAAGTCGCGGTGCTTGCCGCAATACCAGGCGTCGATCGTGTCGCCCTTGACGCTGACGGTGGTTTCAGCCACCCGGTCGCAGTCGAACAGTTTCCCGTCCAGGATCACGTACGACCAGCCGTCGTCGGCGACACGGCGCAGGGCCGCGTGCAGATCCTGGGCCTGCGCGGCCAGCACCGTGACGCCTTCAGCCAGGTACCGGTACGCGGTCGCGCGGGAGATCCCGAACCCGGCGCCCAGCAGGGTCACGTCCTCGCCTTTACGGAACCAGACGAGCACCAGGAGCGCTTGGTGGAAGCAGGTCAACGCGCGAGTGTCGCGTCGTGTCCCCTTGGCGTTGCGTTGCGCGGCCAGCAGCCGGCCGAGGTACTGCACGAGTTCCCTGGGGACGTCGGCCGTGGCACGATATGCGATCACGTGGGGTCCTCACCGTGTGGGTGATCTTGTGGTGAGAACTACCTACCGAGGGCCCCACGCCCACTTCCAGCACCGTCCGATCTCATCGCTTTCGCCCGTGTCGCACCAATCAACACCTTCGCGTCGCTGAGATCAGTTCAGTCACGTAGGCGGTCGCTGCTGGCCCGCGGCCGCCCAGGACACACCATCGCTGTACGCCGTCGCATCAGACTCCGGCCTGGCCTGGGGCGAAATACCTTTGGCCCAGTTAGGTGACTGGTACCACCACCGACCCACACACCGGACAGCGGACAGCGGGCACCGATCCGCCCGCGGCCAATGCTCGACGATGATCCGCCGGGCGGACACGACCATACGGTTGCATAGCTGCGCCGGCGGCAGGCCGATCACCACCTGACCCGACTTGGGCCATCACCGCAGGCAGGCCCGTTGCTGGGCCAACCGCGTCATCAACGGCCGCGCATCCAGGATCACCGTCGGCTGATCCGGCGCCGCCGGAAGGCGCCGAGCCCTCGGTCGAGTTCGTACTGTGTCGGCGCCGGCACGAAGGTCAGGTCGGCGTGGTCCATGGTCGGCGACCTTCGACGCCGAGGACATTGTCCGCCGCGCCGCCAAGTACGCACCACCCGACGAGGAGGGCGTTCTCCAACGACGTGACCACGCCCGGCTGCACCAAAGCGATCTCCGCGCCCATCGCGGCTTCGATTCTGGCTCGGCATGGCAGGGACATGCGGGTGAGAGAACCCGATTAGCAGCGCTGGCAGGCTGAAGCCGCCGCCTTGCCGGCCCGCTCGTCGTTCTGGCAGCTTCCAGCGCGCGACCAACCCCAACTGACTCGCGGGTACCGGCCGGTCAGGGATCTGGCCGGCCGGTACCATGTCAGGAATGACTAACGGATTCGCTCCTTACATTGTGGCGGCGGAGGTGCCGTCCGTCACTGTCTACCGCGAGCTGCGCGAAGCCAGTGGGCTGAGCCCGAAGACCATCTCCGCAGCCGCCGCCGGCCTGCCGAACACGTGGTATGGCGTGGTTGTCCGGCACGACGGTAAACCGGTCGGGATGGGTCGCGTGGTCGGCGACGGCGGCTGCCACTTCCAGGTGGTCGATGTCTGCGTACGCCCCGAGCACCAGGGGCATGGGCTCGGCAAGCGGATCATGGAAGCGCTCACCGCGGAACTAGAACGCCAAGTGCCCGACAGCGCCTACGTCTCCCTCATCGCCGACGGTGACGCCCGCCACCTGTACACCCGCTTCGGCTTCACCGAAACCGCCCCAGCCTCGGTCGGCATGGCCCGCGCCTTCACCGCCAGCCGGCGCTCCGGAAGCTGACCTCTCACAGCTGCCACCGTCCTCGCTACCGGCGCGCCCGCATCAACTCCGGCAGGCCGCGGCGACCGAGGCCATGCCCGCCCACGCGGTGGCACCGCGGCTGGTTTGGGTGACCCGTGCTGCGGTGTCTTCGTAGAGCTGCCGCCAGGCGGTGGTGCTGTCCAGGTCGGCCAGGAGGTCTTCCTCACCCGGGGACAGCCAACGGCCGGCGCGGCAGTTCCGCAGCCATTGCCGGTGCGCGGCGGCGGTACTACTGTGGGTGGTCAGCCAGCCCACCGGCAGTCGGGCCGCCCACGCCTGTAACCGGGCGTGTAGGCCGGCGATCGGGGCGAGGTGCTGTTGGACCCGCAGGTAGGCCGGAGGTGTTCTCGCTTCGGTCGCCGGCCCACCAGTGGCCGGCGTGGGTCAGGCTCAGCAGCCGTTCGCGGTAGGCCAGGGCGCTGGTCCGGGTCAGTACCAGGTCGAACACGTCGAGCAGGTGCGGGTCGGCTGCCAGTGGTGGACCGGCCGCGATCTCGTACCGCTGGTACAGGTCGGTCAGGTCGGCCAGCACGTCGGTCCCAGGAGGAAGGTCCCAAGAGGGCAGCACCGTCATCTCACGGCCTGCCGTAGACCGACACGTGCCGTGGGCAGGACGCCTCGTACGGGCGTTTGTCCCACCCTCCGTACCGGTTGACCAGTGTGAGTCCGGCCAGTTGTGCCATCAGGTCGAGCTCTGACGGCCAGATGTAGCGGATGTCGGCGGGTAGTACCGCTGCGGGTTGCCCGTCTGCCATCCGTAGCTCGCGGAAGGTGATCCGCTGGCTGACCGGATCGTGCATGGTGGCCAAAATGTCTACTCTGTCGGTGTCGAACGCGCGTAGCGCCACATTCTGGCGGTTGAGCACGGCGCACTGCCGCAGTGGTACGAACGCTTCCACGACCACGGTGCCCTCCTCGGTCAGCACCCGGGCCATGCTCGTGAAGCAGTCGATCTGCTGCTGCTGGGTCAGCAGTGAGAACAGTGTGCTGGTGGTGGAGTAGACCAGATCAAACGAGCCGTCGACGTCGATGACGGTCATGTCACCGACGACGGGGGTCACCGCACGAGTACCCCGGTGTTGTTCGATGCGTTTACACATCGTGGGTGAGATGCCGAGCGCGACGACGGACACACCCTGGTCCGCCAGCGCGTACGCGACCTTTCCCGCCCCGGGCCCTAGTAGTGCTTTGTTAGGTTGGGACAAGTTGGTGGCAGAGGGGGCAGAACCCGAGCCAGGTCGCGAGTAGGTATTGCAGTTCGCGCAGGACGGCGTAGAGGCTCAGGTCTGCCCCGCTGCTTTTGGGCGTGTCAGCCTCAGGTGGGTGAGGAATAGGTGGGCGGCTGCGGTGAGGGTGACGTGGCGGTGCCAGCCGGTCCAGGATCGTCCTTCGAAGTGGTCGAGGCCGAGGGCGGTGTTGAGCTCGCGGTAGTCGTGTTCGATGCGCCAGCGGCTTTTGGCGAGGCGGACCAGTTCGGCAAGCGGTGTGTCGGCGGGGAGGTCGGACAGCCAGTAGTCGCTGGGTTCGTCCTGGCCGGGGGGCCATTGCACGAGTAGCCAGCATTCGGGCAGGACCCCGTCGTCGCCGCGGTGGGGTCCGCGTCGGATGGCCCGGCCGGCGGGACGCACCCGTAGGGCGAAGAAGTGCCCGGATAGTTCACCGATAGGCCGGTCCGGGTCGCGGTCGGGTGTGGGTAGCCGGGCGCGCCAGCGCACCAGCGTCGTGGCGTCGGCGCCGTGGGCCAGTGCGAGGTGTATCAGGCTGCGGGCCGGGTGGGGGTAGCGCGGTGCGGGATGCTTGCCGACACCGGCGTAGGGCACCTGCACCGGTTGGGCGTCGCCGGGTTGCGCGGTGGTCGACGACGTGGTCGCGACAATGTAGCCGATGCCGCGTTCGGTCAATCCCTGACGGAACTCGGCGACCTGCCCGTAGCCGGCGTCGGCGGTCAGCAGCGGCGGACGTAGTCCCCACTGGGCCAGCTCGTCGAGCATGTCCAGGGCCATCAGCCACTTCGGCCGGTACCGCTCGGTGTCGGGGACCTTGGATGCCGCCCGCCGGCGGCGGATCTGCGCGATCTGCTCGGCGCGGCCGGCCGCACCCGGGTGTTGGGCTTCTTCGCCCCGGCCGCATCGAGGGTGACCGGCTGCTGACGCAGTCTGCGGGCGTGCACGTTGGCGGGCTTGCCGTCCGGGCCGGGCACGCAGCCCTCATCCCAGGACTCCGGCAGGAACAACCGCCAGTTCAGCACCGCCGACGCCGTGTCAGTCGCCACGTGAACCGTGACGGCGATCTGGCAGTTGGCGACCTTTCCGAGAGTGCCGGAGTACTGCCGGGCCACACACGCCGAGGCCTTGCCGTCCTTCGGGAATCCAGTGTCGTCGACCACCCACACCTCAGGCGCCACCACCTCGACCGCGGCCGTGGCCAGCCGCCGCCGCACACCGCCGACATCCCAGGTGGACGAGGTCAGGAACTGCTGCAACTGCTGATGATCCACCCCGAGCCGCTGCGCCATCGGCTGCATCGACTTCCGCCGGCCATCCAGCATCAACCCCCGCAGATACCGCAGACCCGTCGCCCGCTGATCCGACCGCCCGCAACCCCGCGAAGATCCCCGCCGCGAAGTCCTCCAACCGCCCCCGCACCCGGGCGAGTTCCCGCTCATCCACGCACCGCAGCCAAACACCGCCACCATGCTCACACAAGCGACACGCCACAACGACCTAACAAAGCACTACTAGTTCCAGGGCGCGGTTGCCGGCGGCGTGGGGGCCAGGTGGGTTTAAGGCCGAAGGCCTTCCAGATCCGACCCACCGTCGAGCGCGACAGCCCAGACTCGGCCGCCATCGACGCCCGCGACCAGTGCGTGGCGTCGGTCGGCGTGCGCTCCAAGGTAGCAACCACGACCTGCTCGACCTGCTCATCACCGATCGTGCGTGGTGCGCCCGGCCGGGGCTGGTCAACCAGACCCTGAAACCGGCGGGCCACGAACCGGTTACGCCACTTGCCCACCGTCTGCGGCCAGATCCCCCACTCCGCAGCAACATCCTGATTGGACTTGCCTTCCGCGCAGCCCAACACGATCCGACACCGCTGAGCCAGGGCCTACGACGACGTGGCCCGCCGTGACCAACGCACCAACGTCGCGCGTTCCTCATCGGTCAACGTCACCACAACCACCGGCCGACCTCTACGCGCCACCCACCAATCCTACAATTAATCAACGAATTCCCGGCGCAGGACACTAGATAATGACGGGTCCCACCTGCACATTCGCTTAACGGTTCTACCCGTCGAATATCAGCGTCGTCGATGCTGACAGCAGTCATGACAGCAACACCGACGCACGCCCGGCAACAAGGGCAGCCCGTTGACCCGGACCACCACTGATGGACGCCACCACCCCTGCCGGCTCAAGCGCATCCCGGCGGCGTCGGGCGACCGCTCCCTGGATGGCCCTTGACCGCGAGCCCATGACGGCCGGACATGGCCACCGGAGCCAGGCGGTTCATGAGTAGACGTCCTTGCGATGCCCGACATCATGGACGGTCAATTCGTCACCGTCGAGGCGGTAGAGCACCCGGTAGTCACCGACCCGCAACCGACGCCCGGATCCGTCGCGCATCTCGGTCGAGTTCTGCGGCGCAGGGTCGGAGACCAGGCCGAGGATCGCGCTCAGGACGGTCAGGAAGACGTTGCGGGGCTGCTTGTGCAGCCAGACCAGCACATCCCGGTCGATCTACACCTTCACGCCGCCGCGCCGCCGGCCCGGTCGGCCAGCAGCGCCTCCACCTCACGAGGATCCACCCCGAGCGACTCCAGAGCCGCCGACAACGGCACGAACTCACCCTCAGCACGGGAACGAGCAATCACCGCAGCGTCCCGACGGTCCCGGAACGCCTCGATCTCCTCCCACTCGTCAATACCGACCAGGACGGCCACGGGCCGCTCGTACTTCGTGATGACAACCGGCTCACCGGTGCGCTCCACCCCGTCCAGCACCCGACCCGCGCCATCACGGAACTCCCGCAACGTAATCCTCGTCATACACCACACCGTACCATGCGGTACCGTTCAGCATGAGAGAAGCGGCGCAGCCCCGAAACCCCGACCAACCGACCCCGCCGCCGACGGAGCCACTGGGCTAAAGATTGCTTCACCTAATCAAGAACGGCCCTGCTTGGGCCGGGCCGCGCGCACGCGCTACACCTTCGGCCCCGCGCGCACGCACCCGACGGACCACCAGAAGCATCAAACCAACCACGGCGCGGCAACAGGCCGGGGACGATCCCCTCAGTGGATCAGCACCGCAGTGGGTTCGGGGATCGAGTAGGGGGCCGGGTCGCCCGACCCCCTCTCACACCACCGGACATACGGGCCCGCATCCGGCGGTTCGTCAAGCCGCTCGGTTGAACCGTTGCCAGAGTCCGAAGAGCCGGTGCAGGCCGAGGTTGTCCCAGTAGGCGCCGGGCAGGGCGACGCTGAGCGCGGTAGACCTGGCCATACGCCAATGGCCCCGGCGGCTGTTGCCCCACTGGTGGGCTTGGCCAGTCGGGATCCCCATCGACTTGAGGGCTCGCACTCTGCGTGTGGGAAGTTTCCATTCCTTCCAGCGCACCTGCCGCAGCCGGCGGTGTAGCCAGGCATCCATCCGGCGGAACACAGTCGGCGTGCCGACGAGCCGGAAGTAGCCCATCCACCCGAGCATGAACCCGTTGAGTTCTTCGATCCGACTGCCCATCGGCACCCGCCAGTTGCGGCGGGTCAGTTGGCGTAGCCGCTGCTTGCGCCGCAGCACCGCCTTGGGATCGACCCGGATCCTGACCTCGGACCCGGAACAGTAGAACCCGAATCCGAGCAATGTTGCCTTCGGAGCCGAGCGAACTGAGGACTTGTCCTGGTTCACCTTGAGCCTTAACCGTTCCTCGATCACCCTCGTGACCGAGGCGAGCACCCTGTGGGCGGCTCGTTCGCTACGCACGAACACGCGAACATCGTCGGCCTAGCGAACGAACCGGTGACCGCGCTGCCACAGCTCCCGGTCCAAGTCATCGAGCATCATGTTCGACAAGATCGGCGAGAGTGGGGAGCCCTGCGGCATCCCTTCCTCGGTCGCCAGTTTGACCCCATCGACCATCACCCCGGCTTCCAGGTACCGGCGGATGAACTTGAGCAGCCTACGGTCGTCAACCTTGCGAGCCACCCGCGCCATGAACACATCGAACTGAACCCGGTCGAAGAACCGGTCCAGATCAACATCGACGACCCAGCACAGCCCGTCATCGACCGCTCGCCGCGCGACCTGCACCGCCCGATGGGCGGACCTGCCGGGACGAAACCCGAAGCTGGCACCACTGAAATGCGGGTCGAAGATCGGCGTGAGCACCTACGCGATCGCCTGCTGGATCAACCGGTCCAGCACCGTGGGCACACCCAAATTCCGCGAACCGCCCCCGGGCTTAGAGATCACCACCCGGCGCACCGGCTGCGGCTGGTACGTACCCGCGTCCAGAGCCTCCCGGACCTGCCCCCAGTGCTGGCGCAGCCACCCACGAAGCTCGTGCGTAACCAGACCACCCACACCAGATGCACCCCGATTGGACTCCACACGCTTCAACGCACGACCAAGATTCCGCGGCGAGAGCACCTGCTCCCACAACGACAGCCCCTCGACCGCCAAGACGCTATCCCCAATGCGCGCCGACCGGCCGCCACACTCCACCGCAGCCTTGGACGGACCCACCCTCACCGCCCACAACGAGCCCGCGTCCGCAGGATGGCTGCGATCACCACGACCGACACGAGCAACACCAGATCCTTCGCCTCACTTAACGTTCAGCCCATCCCGACATGAAACATCGACCCCCGCCGGTACTACGGCCTCTGCTGACTTCTGCCCAGTCCACCCCGCCCTCACCGCCGAGACCGTCGCCACCAGCGGCGGCAACACCCGGACAGACCTCCCCGGAAAAGAACGATCACTTTCCCCCTACACCCGCCGCGACTACGTGACGGCCCTATCGATGGTGACGGGCTTCGTCGTGCAATGCCGACTCACCCAAGCCGCCCCGCCTCACTACACGGATCGTATCCCTCGGTGCAGGGCTTCGCCTCGGGCTTCCTCCCGACCCCGCCTCACAACGACGCCGTTGCCTCCGGCTCGGGGCAAGCACCACCTCTCTCCCCAGGGGACTATCACCCCCAAGCAATCACCCATGCCGGGCATACATCGACACCGCACCGCTACGCGACACGCCACCGCAAAACCCGCTAGCCCTCCACTGCAAACCATCACACCTATACATCTAGATTGGTGTCGAGTCCCCGACGGCAACCGTGACGGCAACGTCCGCGAACGCTCATCACCCTCGGCGCACTTAGGAGCGGCGAGGGCACGGATCGTAACGATGTCACCCAGAAGAGTGCATCGACGCAGACCACGTTAGCCATTAGCCCTCAGGGTTGAGAGCGCCGCACCTGCGGCATCCACGATCGCTGTCCAGCCCGGCGCCCGTAAATATTCCTCGTCGGAAAGATCCGTGCCCAATTCGTCGAATAACGAATCGATTGCTTGGGCCAAGCATCGCATCGCATTGACTTCCTTCTGAGATCTTAGGTAGGTGCCGATTGCGGCGTCCGGATCTTCCAGTACCTGCGTATCATCACACAGAATGTGGATACGATGAGTGAACTCGTCATACTCGCCGGGAGGTAGTTCGCGTCGGATCCACGCAGACCACTGATACGCCGGGTCTGCCAGGGCCTTCACGGCCCGAACCATCTCATGCCGCATCTCGGGAAATCGAATGTCACTCATGGCCGATCCCAAGAAGACCAGCTCCTCCACCCACTGAACGGAATATGCGTTTTCGTGGGATCTTGGTCGATGGCACCGCTAATACTACCCGGCAAATTTGCCTTCATTGCCCCATCAAGAGTAATCAATTCGCTATAAGCTAATGAAGTAATCTCAGCGACTTTGCGGTAGGTACTTGTACTCGAAGTGGGTCAGGTGAAGTGCGGCGGCGACGATGTCGCTGATCCGGCGTGGGCTGGCGGTGGTGCGCCGGAGGGTTTTCCAGCGTCCGGTCAGGATCGCGAAGCCCCGTTCGCCCTGCCAGCGCAGTCCGCGTAGTAGCCGGTTGTAGGCGCGGTTGTCGGGAGCGAGTTGTTGCCTGCCGGTGGGTTGCTTGATCGGGACTTTGACGCCTTGGCCTGCGCCTTCGTAACCGGAGTCGGCCAGGGTGGGCAGGTCGAGTTCGGAAGCGGCCCAGTTCAGGGCGGCGGTGATGCCCTGCACTTGGGCGCAGGTGAGGTCGTGTAGGTGCCCCGGCATCACCTCGGAGGTCCACACGGGCAGTCCATCCGGACGCATGATCGCTTGAACATTTCCGCCGAAGTCGCGGTGCTTGCCGCAATACCAGGCGTCGATCGTGTCGCCCTTGACGCTGACGGTGGTTTCAGCCACCCGGTCGCAGTCGAACAGTTTCCCGTCCAGGATCACGTACGACCAGCCGTCGTCGGCGACACGGCGCAGGGCCGCGTGCAGATCCTGGGCCTGCGCGGCCAGCACCGTGACGCCTTCAGCCAGGTACCGGTACGCGGTCGCGCGGGAGATCCCGAACCCGGCGCCCAGCAGGGTCACGTCCTCGCCTTTACGGAACCAGACGAGCACCA
>NZ_KB900614.1:4676432-4677932 GCF_000379065.1 Salinispora mooreana | reverse complement strand
CCACGCACCGCAGCCAAACACCGCCACCATGCTCACACAAGCGACACGCCACAACGACCTAACAAAGCACTACTAGTTCCAGGGCGCGGTTGCCGGCGGCGTGGGGGCCAGGTGGGGTTGAAGGCCGAAGGCCTTCCAGATCCGACCCACCGTCGAGCGCGACAGCCCAGACTCGGCCGCCATCGACGCCCGCGACCAGTGCGTGGCGTCGGTCGGCGTGCGCTCCAAGGTAGCAACCACGACCTGCTCGACCTGCTCATCACCGATCGTGCGTGGTGCGCCCGGCCGGGGCTGGTCAACCAGACCCTGAAACCGGCGGGCCACGAACCGGTTACGCCACTTGCCCACCGTCTGCGGCCAGATCCCCCACTCCGCAGCAACATCCTGATTGGACTTGCCTTCCGCGCAGCCCAACACGATCCGACACCGCTGAGCCAGGGCCTACGACGACGTGGCCCGCCGTGACCAACGCACCAACGTCGCGCGTTCCTCATCGGTCAACGTCACCACAACCACCGGCCGACCTCTACGCGCCACCCACCAATCCTACAATTAATCAACGAATTCCCGGCGCAGGACACTAGTCTGACGGGCTAAGATCCGACCGAAACTACCGCCGGTCCCGGCAAGTTCGCTTCCGGGACCGGTGCTCCCACGACCAGAGTAGACGGAAACGATGCCCTTCAGAGCGCTCGTCCGCGCGGTGACCTTCCGGCCAGATTACCAACTGTTCACGCTACGAGACATCGACAGCGACGCAGGGGTCGGGGCCGGCGAGGCGATCGCAAGCGCCATTCGCGACATCGCCGCGTGCACCGGCTACGAGCTGTACGTCAAGGTCGTCCAAGACCTGCTACCGGTGACGGTCACCGTCGAGATCTGGGACACGAGCCCAGGTCCGACGAACCCGAGTGCCAACTGGTCGCCGACGTCGGTGTTCCGGCTACAGAGCCCCACCGGACAGCTCGTACTCAGTGCTCCCACCGGCGACGCTTTCGACGGCATCGACCCACCATCAGGGCCTGGCACCTACGCCATAGACGTTCACCACCGTGGTCGACAGGAAGCCGACGACGCTCGACAGAAGCTCCTCCAGGACACGACACGACTCGACGAACCAGGCGCCCGCCCTAGCCTTGAGCACTACCTGCTCCGGATGTGGCCCGGCTCGTAGCCGCCACCGACACTACGAATCGAGCGACAGCGGCCCCTCCTCGGAACTAACGGAAGACCTGGCCGGCATCAGGTCTTCCCAACGTTGAAGCCCAGAGCAACGCGAGGCACAGAAGACCCATCGCCCCGAGCCCGATGTACAGACCCCAGCCCACACTCATGCTCAGCCCGACGGACTCGTACGTCATAAAGCTCGTCACGGACGATGTTGCCGATCTCACCACCCGATGATTCGCCTGACACCCAACCCCCGCCCTGAATGTTGAGGACCGGGATCGACCACCAATACCCGACTGTCAGGGCCGTGCCACACAGAGCCACCAAGAG
>NZ_KB900614.1:4490585-4676332 GCF_000379065.1 Salinispora mooreana | reverse complement strand
ACGTGGGGTCCTCACCGTGTGGGTGATCTTGTGGTGAGAACTACCTACCGAGGGCCCCACGCCCACTTCCAGCACCGTCCGATCTCATCGCTTTCGCCCGTGTCGCACCAATCAACACCTTCGCGTCGCTGAGATCAGTTCACTACATCGGATACCTCCAGTAACGGACCAAACCGGGCACCCCATTCGCTTCGGGCAAGAGAACTAGGAAAGCCGCTAGGTTCCGGCGATCGATGCCACGACGCTCCGCGCCGAACCGCCTGACACTTCATCACTGTCGTGACCGGACCGAATATCTCTTGATTCCCGGAGCCACCAGGCGCTTCCCCCTGATAGGGCAGCGGAGGAGCACCTGCGGGTGTGACCGACATAGCCGTGCTCAGCAGGACATCATACGCCGGGGTGGACTGGGTCAAGGACGACTAAGCGGTGTACGTAGCGGGACAGTGAGGGCATGCCCGTCGCCCGACTGACGCCGACATACACCCAGGCTTGACCGGTGCGGGCTGGTCGAGCTGCTGGACCGCCGCGATGGTGCGGCCGGCCGAAACAAAGCTTGTCAAGATGTCTGTGCGGGCTCCCCACCGGTGGCGTCCGCCGGCCGGGTTGCCGTGGCGCGGCGCACGAACACGAGCATGAAGCCGGCGGCGGCCGCGAGGACCCCTGCCACCAGCAGGCCGATCGGCAGGTTGCGACCGAGCAGGAACAGCTGCGCCCGACCATCTCTGGCCTGTTCGATTACCGCGTCGGCGGTGGCGTCGTCGTACTGGAAGGTGGCGTTGAAGATGACCACCGGCGACCCGACGTCTGGCACCAGCTCCTGGTGTTGCTGCTCACGGTAGCCCAGAATGCCACCGGTCATCGGCTCCACCCAGAGCGTGCGAGACGCCCGGTAGGTCATCGTCGCGGTTGTCGCCTCCGGCGCCAGGAAGCCGAGCAGTTGGGTCAGCGTCTCCTCGTCCAGGTCGAGCTCCCGCTGGGGGACGGTCTGTTCGAACCGGTACGTCTCCAGGCCGGCGACCTCTTCCTCGCCCTGGTACAGCATCGGCAACGACTGCCGCAGGATGCCATCGAAGTACTGGTAGGTCTGCTTTTTCGTATCGAAGGGGAACAGGTAGAGCTGCCCGGCGTACGTGATGCTCCCCGCCTCGCAGCCGGTGGTGCCCGACTCCACGGCCTCCGTGTCGCTGTAGCACTGGCCGTCCCACTCGGCTGCGGCACCGGACACCCGGTCGAGGGCGATACGACTCTCGGCCCGGTTGACCGGCAGATCACGATCCACCCAGTCGGTAGCTTGATACACGTTCCAAATCAGAGTTTCGCCAGCAAGGCTTCCGGTGAGCTCCGCGGCGGCCTCGTTGTCGGGCTTGATACCGGTTTCCGAACGCAGAGTGCCGGTTTCGACAGTCACCGCAGGTTCGCCGCCTGGCAGGGTCCGAGCACTGACGAAGGTAGCTGACGGTGCGACCACCACGATATCCGGCGGCGTCACGTCGTAGGGAACCTGCTTGAGTGCCGGCACTATCAGCCCTACCAGGCCCACGGCCGCAACAACGCAGAGTAACCCCAGACCGAAGAGAACCGCGCCGGTTTTCTGTCGCATCAGCACACCCTTCCACTAGGTGAAACTTGTTCTAATCTACTGTCACGTACCCCAGCAAGGAAACCCCTCGGCAACACACCTTTCGCCGTATCGTCATCCACTGGCGCCGATATCCACCCCCGCGTAGGCTGACCAAGCGTCTGCTTGGCCCATCCGTGCCGGGAGGTCTCGATGATGCCGTCGATCCCAGCGGCCCTGCGCCGGGCGGCGCGTGAGTTCAGCTCGGCGCCGGCCCTGGTGGAGCCCGGCGTCGCGCAGCTGAGCTACGCGGAGCTCCTCGCCGAGGTGCGGCGCGTGGCACAGGCACTGATCGCCGGGGGGCTGCGGCCGGGCGACCGGCTCGCACTCTGGGCACCGAACTCGACGCAGTGGGTGCTGGCCGCACTCGGCGCGAGCTACGCGGGCCTCACCCTGGTGCCGGTCAACACCCGATTCACCGGGATCGAGGCGCTCGACGTGATCCATCGGAGCGGCGCCAGCGGCCTCGTCGTGGTGGACCCGTTCCTCGGCACCGACCGACTCGCCACGCTGCGGGCCGCCGCGGCGGCGGAAGGCAAACAGCTCCCCCGCCTGGTCGTGCGGGTGCCCTCTGGTTGGGACGAGGTCGTATCCCAGGGCGGGTCGGTTCCTGAGGTGGAGGCCGACGCCCGCGCCGCCGCGGTCAACCCCGACGACCTGAGCGACATCCTGTTCACCTCGGGTACCACCGGGCGCAGCAAGGGTGTGATGAGCGCGCACCGGCAGTCGATGGCCGTGGCTGCCGCCTGGGCCGACATCGCCCAACTGGCCCCCGACGACCGCTACCTCGTGATCAACCCCTTCTTTCACAGCTTCGGGCTGAAGGCCGGCATCCTCGCCTGTGTGGTCAGCGGCAGCGCCATCGTGCCACAGGCGGTCTTCGATGCGCCCCGGACGATGGCCCTGATCGCCGACCAGCGGATCACCGTCCTACCCGGGCCGCCCACCCTCTACACCAGCCTGCTCGGTCATCCCGATGCCCGGCGATTCGACCTGTCGAGCCTGCGCCTGGCCGTGACCGGAGCGGCGACCGTGCCACCGGCCCTCGTCGAGCAGATCCGCACGGAGCTCGGCGCGGACGTGCTCACCGCGTACGGGCTGACCGAGGCGGTGGTCGCCACGATGTGCCGGCCGGGCGACGACGCGCAGACCGTGGCGCGGACCTGCGGGCGCGCCGCGGCCGGATGTGAGGTCCGCATCGCCGACCCGGGCGGTGAGGTGCTGCTGCGGGGACCGAACACGATGCTCGGCTACCTCGATGACCCGGCCGCCACCGCGGCGGCGATCGACACCGACGGGTGGCTGCACACCGGCGACATCGGGCACCTCGACGAGCGCGGCTACCTGACGATCACCGACCGGCTCAAGGACATGTACGTCTGCGGCGGCTTCAACGTGTACCCGGCTGAGGTCGAGCGCGCGCTCGCGCAGCTTCCGGGCGTGGCCGAGTCCGCGGTGATCGGCGTGCCCGACCGACGGCTCGGCGAGGTCGGCAAGGTCTACCTGATCTGCCGCCCGGGTCACTCACTCAGCACGGCGGAGGTGATCGAGTTCTGCCGGAGCCGACTCGCCAACTACAAGGTGCCGCGGTCGGTGGAGGTCCGGTCCGAGCTACCGCACAACGCCTCAGGCAAGATCCTCAAGTATCTGCTCCGCGCGGAGAGCGCCGAGGCTCGCTAGATCCAGTCGGTGTGCCGGGGCCACGCCAGCAGCGTGTCGACCACCTCCGGCGGCTCACCGGATGGCATCGGCGCGACGGCACAGTAGCGGCCCTTGAAAAACAGCAGCGGACCGTCGTCGCGGCACTCGCCGAGCGCGGTCACCCGGCCCACCACAATCGCGTGGTCGCCACCCGGATGTACTGCCTCGACGCGGCAGTCAGCCCAGGTCAACGCCCCGGTAAGGATCGGCATGCCGGTCGGGGAGGGAGTCCAGGCGACGTCGGCGAACTTGTCCGCGCCCCGGGCGCCGAAGACGCGGGACAGCGGCCCGTGCGCCTCCGCCAACACGTTGACACCGAACACCCCGACGTCGCGAATCCGTTGCCAGGTGGTGGAGCTTGCCTGGGGGCAGAACAACAGGAGTGGTGGGTCCAGCGACAGTGGGGCGAAGGCCTGGCAGGCGAACCCCGCCGGGCCTTCGTCGTCGAGCGTCGTGATGACCGTCACGCCGGTGCAGAAATGGCCGAACACCCGCCGGAACTGCTGGGTGTCCACCAGGGCTGCGGTGGTCACCCGACTCTCTGGAACTGGTGACCCCACACGCTGTGCGCGGTCGTCTGCCGAGCGATCCAGGTGCGGTCGTCCACGGTGTCGCCGTCGGTGCCGTACTCGATGTCGAAGCCGCCCGGTGTGCGCAGGTAGAACGAGATCATGCCGTCGTTGGCGTGTCGCCCCAGGGTCGCGACCATCGGTGTGTTGTTCCGGAGGCCACGGTCCAGAGCGCGGCCGACGTCATCGATCGTCTCGGTCTCAATCATCAGGTGGATCAGGCCGCTGGGCGCTGGCAACGGGGCCAGGGCGACGCTGTGGTGGCGCGGGTTGCAGCCGAGGAAGCGCATCCAGAGTGGTGTGTCGCTGGGCGGCAGGCCGATGGCCTCGGGATGCAGCCGCATCGAGTCGCGCAGCCGGAAGCCGAGCACCTCGCTCCAGAAGCGTAGCCCGGCGGCGTCGTCGAAGGTCGGCAGCACCACGTGCCCCATGCCCTGCGCACCGGTGACGAAGCGGGTGCCGTACGGGCTGTGCGCCGGGCGGCTGTCGAGCTCGGCGCCGCAGTAGAACTCCAGGCGATTGCCGGAGGGGTCGTCAACGCTGATCATCTGCGCCACCCGGCGGGTGGCCAGTTCGTCGACCTCGGCCGTCTTGACCACGATGCCCGCGCCCTCGAGGACGCCGGTCAGCTGGTCGAGCGCGGCGGGATCAGCCAGCTCCCAACCGCTGGCGGCCAACCGGTCCCGCTCGCCGGGCACCACCACGATCCGCGCGGGCAGGTCGTCCATGCGTAGGTAGGCGGCCTCCGGGTCGGGGCCACGGCCCTCGGTCATGCCGAGCACCTTGACGCCGAACTCCCGCCAGGCGGGAACGTCGGTGGCTTCGACCCGGAGGTAGCCGAGGGATCGAATGAGGCTCACGGGCGGTGTCCTTCCAGGAAATCGAAGGCGAGGCGATTGAACTCGTCGAACTTCTCCAGATGCGCCCAGTGTCCGCAGCCACCGAAGACGTGCAGCCGGCAGCGGCGGATCAGCTTGAGCGCGACCAGAGCCCCGTCGAGCGGGTTGACCCGGTCCTCCCGACCCCAGACCAGAAGGACCTCGTCACGCAGCAGGTGGGCGTCGCGCCAGAGTTGACTCTCCTCGTGGAGGTCCGGGTCGGCGAACGAGGCGCCCAGCGCACGCATGCCGCGCAGGGCGTCCGGGTCGGTCGCGGCGCGCATCCGTTCATCGATCAGCTCCTCGGTGACGAAGGACTGGTCGAAGACGAGCGTGCGTAGGAACTCCGCCAGCTTCTCCCGGCTGGGGCCGGGTGGGGCGCCGAACGCGGCCAGCCGTTTGACCCCCTCGGTCGGGTCGGAGGCGAAGACGTTGAGGCTGAGCCCGCCGGGGCCCATCAGCAGCAGCCGGCCGGCCCGCTCCGGGTAGCGCAGGGCGAACCGGACCGCGGTGCCACCACCGAGCGAGTTGCCGATGACGTGGACCCGGTCCAGGCCCACCTCGTCGAGCAGGGCCGCGAGCCGGTCGGCGGAGTGCGTGAAGTACTGCCGGCCACTGGGGCAATTCTCGGACCCGCCATATCCCGGCTGGTCAACGGCGAGGGTGTCGAATCGCTCGGCGAAGACCGGGACCGTCCGCCCGAAGTTGCTCCATGCCGAGGCGCCCGGCCCGCCGCCGTGCAGCAGCACGACCGGGTGTACGCCCAGTGGTCCGGCCCGGTGGTAGTGCAGCCCGGCGGCGGTGGCTTCGAAGACTGTGCTGGTCGTCATGGTGTCCTCACACCATCGCGTCTGCGATGGACAGCCCGAACTCGCCGCTGCCGTACATGGACAGGGCGCGTTCGGGGTCGTTGACGGCGTGTACCCGGCCGGCGTGGGCGTCGCGCCAGAAGCGCTGGATCGGGTGGCTCGTGTAGATCGCCCGACCACCGGAGTTCTCGAAGAGACGGTCCGCGGCCTGGATCGCCAGTTCGGTGCCCCGAACCTGGTTGCGACGGGCCCGCAGGCGCAGCCGCATCGGTAGCTTCTCTCCCGCCGTGGCCAGCTCCATCAGCTCGCTCATGTCGGCGGTGAGCGTGAGCCAGGCCGCGTCCACGTCGGCGGCCGCCCGCGCGACCCGTACCTGTGAGTAGGGGTCCTCGGCGGCCCGTACCCCGGCGTAGGCGGCGCGGACCCGCTCGCGCATGTGGGTCACGTGCGCGTCGTACATCCCGGTCGCCATCCCGATGATCGGGGCGGTGATCGTGTACGGGAAGATCGAGCCGTACGGGATGCGGTAGAGCGGCCCGGGGTTACGCTCCTGGCCCGGGCAGACGCACCGCGCCGTGTCGCCGAAGCTGAGCGATCGATACGTCGGGACGAACGCGTCGGAGACGACGATGTCGTTACTACCGGTGCCCCGCAGACCGATCGTGTGCCAGACATCCTCGATCGCGTAGTCGGCCGCGGGAAGCAGGAACGTGCGGAAGTCGGCGGGGCTGTCGTCCTGGCCGGGCACGATGCCGCCGAGCAGGACCCAGGTGGCGTGGTCACATCCGGACGAGAAGCTCCACCGCCCACGCACCCGGTATCCCCCATCGACTTCCTGGATCCTGCCGGTGGGGGCATAGGAGGAGGACATCAGCGTGTTGGGGTCAGCGCCCCAGACATCCTGCTGTGCCCGTTCGGGAAAGAGGGCCAGCTGCCAGTTGTGTATCCCGATCACCGATGCGACCCAGCCGGTCGACCCGCAGGCGCTGGCGATGTCGCGGACACAGCTGAAGAAGGCCGTCGGGTCGGCCTCCAGCCCGCCGCACCAGGCTGGCTGAAGGAGCCGGAAGAAGCCGGTGGAGGCCAGTGACTTGACGTGCTCGGCGGCGAGCGTTCGGCGGTCCTCTGTCTCCTGGGCCCCCTCCCGCAGGACGGGTAACAGCTCCCGCACCCCCCGTGCGACCAGTTCGGCGCCCTCCATGAGATCCCCTCCGGTGGCTTGGCTGACGAACATGACGATCCCTACAATAGAACACGTTCTACTTGACGGCTACTATGCGAGCTGCAGGACCTGTAACACGTTCCATCACAACTGAGGAGCGACATGACCAACGTCGAGGCAGTACGCACGATCGACAGCGGGGTTCTGCCCACCAGGTTTGCCCGCGGCTGGCACTGCCTGGGACTGGCTGACTCGTTCCGCGACGGCAAACCGCACGCCATTGAGGCGTTCGGCACCAGGCTCGTGGTCTTCGCCGACTCGACGGGCACCCTGCACGTGCTCGACGGGTACTGCCGTCACATGGGCGGCGACCTGACGATGGGCACCATCAAGGGCGACGAGATCGCCTGCCCGTTCCACGACTGGCGCTGGCGCGGGGACGGTCGCTGCACCGCGGTGCCGTACGCCCATCGAGTTCCACCCCGCGCCCGTACCCGCTCCTGGACCACCTGCGAGGAGAACCGCCAGCTGTTCATCTGGCACGACCCGCAGGGCTCCCCGCCGCCACCGGGGGCCACGATTCCGCGCATCGAGGGCGCCTTCTCCCCCGAGTGGACCACCTGGACCTGGGACTCCATCCGAATTGACGGTGCCAACTGCCGGGAGGTCATCGACAACGTCGTGGACATGGCGCACTTCTTCTACATCCACTTCGCCTTTCCGACATTCTTCAAGAACGTGTTCGAGGGCCAGGTAGCCGCACAGTTCCTGGAGACCCGGCCCCGACCGGACGTGCCGGTCGGGGCACGACAGTCCGGGGATGCCACGCTCCGCTCGGAAGCCGCCTACTACGGACCCGCCTACATGATCGACTATCTCTTCACCGACTACCACGGCATCGAGGTGGAGTCCGTACTGATCAACTGCCACTACCCCATCTCGGCCAACTCGTTCATGCTGCAGTGGGGCATCATCGTCAAGCGACTACCCGGCCTCACCGCCGCCCAAGCCGACAAGGCGGCAGCGAAGTTCGCGGCCGGCATCGGGATCGGCTTCCAGCAGGACGTCGAGATCTGGAAGCACAAGAGCCGGATCGACAATCCGCTCCTCTGCGCCGAAGACGGCCCGGTCTACCAGCTGCGCCGCTGGTACGAGCAGTTCTACGTGGACATTGAAGAGGTCACCGACGACATGGTGGCCCGCTACGAGTTCGAGGTCGACACCAGCAGAGCAGTCGAAACCTGGACCACCGAGGTGGCGGCCAACCTCGATCGACAAGCCGATTCCGCGTCATGAACCGCACCGACCCGCTGACCGAGCGGCAGGAGTATCTGATCGGCGGCTATGTGGAGCTGTCCTGCGGCCGCTGCGCGGCCCGGGTCCGGGTACGCAAGTCGAGCCCGCAGCAGACCAGCGTGCAGTGGAGCACCAGGGCCACCCGCCAATGCCCCGTGCTGACCAGCGACGAAGGGCTGCACACACCGTTGCCCACCTGCCCCGACCTGCACAGGAGCATTCAGCACGCGGTGCGTACCGGCAGCCTGGGGGTGACGTGATGTACCACCGACTACGCGTCACCGACGTGATCGAAGAGACGCCCGATGCGCACTCGCTGGTCCTGAGCGTGCCACCGGAGCTGGCCACCGAGTTCGCCTACCACCCCGGCCAGTACCTGACTCTCCGGGTGCCGCACGGCCAGGGAGTCGTGGCCCGCTGCTACTCGCTCTCCAGCTCGCCGTACACCGAGACCGACCTGAAGATCACCGTCAAACGCGTACCCGGCGGGCCGGCATCGAACTGGATCTGCGACGACATCCGCGCCGGAGCCAGCCTGGAGCTCATGCCGCCGGCCGGCTCGTTCACCCCCGGCTCGCTCGACGGCGACCTACTACTACTCGCCGGAGGCAGCGGCATCACCCCGGCGATGTCCATCATCAAGTCTGTACTCGCGGCCGGTCGCGGCCGGCTTGCCCTGGTGTACGCGAACCGCGACCAGCGCTCGATCATCTTCGCCGCCGAGTTGGCCGCGCTCAGCGAGCAACACCGCGACCGGCTGAACGTGACCCACTGGCTGGACAGCGAACGCGGCACCCCAGACCCGGCCACGCTGGCGACCCTGATCAGCCCCTACGCCGGGCGGGAGACGTACGTCTGCGGTCCGGCGCCCTTCGTCGTGGTAGCCCACGACACGCTCCAGCGCGCTGGCGTGCCGGCAGACCGCATCCAGGTCGAGCGCTTCGAGGTCGAACAGCGCTCGGCTGACGACCGCGAGGCCACCCTGGAGGTTGAACTCGACGGCCAGACCCACCGAATGCCCTGGCCGGCCGGCGCCCGCCTGCTGGACGTGCTGATCGCAGCCGGGCTGAACGCACCGTTCTCCTGCCGCCAGGGCCACTGCGGCGCCTGCGCCTGCCGGCTGCTGGACGGTCAGGTCGACCTCGCGCACAACGAGATCCTGGAGGAGGAAGACTTCGCCGAGGGCTACATCCTCGCCTGCCAGGCCGTCGCCCGTAGCGACGAGGTGTCGGTCACCTACTACTGACCGCCGACCCCTCCCACGGTCCCGAGCGACGGTTGCGCGGCGTGGTCGTCAGCCGCCGCTCTCCAAGCCTCGGGTCGCGGCGCTCCGGCCCGCCCGACGGCCCGAGAAGACACAGTCGGCCAACGACAGCCCACTGACGTAGCTACGGGAGCAGATGCCGACCGCGGTACGGCCGGCGGCGTACAGACCGGGTACACCTGCGCCGTCGGCGCCCAGGGCCTGCCCGGTCTCCTCGTCCACCCGGAGGCCACCGAGAGTGAGCATGGGTGCGGGTGCGAGGAGCCGGGCCCGCACCGAGACATCGATCAGCGAGTACGGCGCAACAGCCAGGGGACGAACCTGGTCGGCGGGCTTGCCGGCCGAGTCGGGGCCAGCCGCCTGATAGGCCGCGAGGGTGTCGGCCAGCTGCTCGGGATTCACTCCGGCGCGGCGCGCGACCGCCGCTGGCGTCGACCCGGTGGCCCGGCCGAACGTCAGCAGCCACCATGCCTGCCAGCGCTGGAACCACAGGGTCTGGGCCCGCAGCTGCCGGCGGCACTCGGCGCGCAACGCGGCGTCAAGCAGCAGCCAGGCCCGCGCGCCCGGCGCGCGCAGAATCGCCTCGCCGACCGCCGCGCCGTAGCGGGACTCGTCGCAGATTCGTCTGCCGTCGCGGTCAACGAGCAGACCGCCGAGCATCGCCGTGGGTGGGGCGAGGAATCGCCAGATGCTCATCCGGTCGAGGTGGGCGGTGGCTGCGCCGGCGGCCACGCCGAGCCGGATCCCGGAGCCGTCGTCACCGGGCGTGCCCAGCCGCAGCCCACCGCGGTACTCCGGCGCGTGGGTGCGAAGCAGCTCGCGGTCGAAGACAAAGCCGCCAGCGCAGAGCACGACACCGCCGGCCGCCCGGACCCGCAGCCGGCGGCCGTACCGCCGCTCCAGCCAGGCGACTGGCCGGTGCAGCGCGCGGCCCAGGGCCGGTAGGTAGACACCGGGCCGGACCGAGCAACGGTGCAGGAGACGGTGGGCAAGCCGGACCCATCGTGCGGCACCGCGCAGGGTCCGGCACTCGACTCCGGTGATCTGGCCATCGGGACCGGTGACGAGCCGCTCGGCACGGGTCTGCGGGAGCACCTCGACACCGCGGTCGCGGGTGGCAGCGGCGAGCCGGGCGGCGAGCAACCGGCCGGAGGTGCCGCGGGCGTGCACCCGGTGCCCGCGGGGCGCTGGTGGCGCCCGGTGCGCGAAGGACGGCTCACTTCCGGAGTAGTACAGATAGTGCCGGTTGGTGGGGTAGGAGGTCTTGTATGGACAGAGACTCGCCTCGAATGGCACGTCGAGGCCGGTCAACCAGTCGATCGCGTCGGCGCTCTGCTCGCAGAACCGGCGCAGGGTCGCGGGAGAGACGGTGTCGCCGACCTCCTCGCACAGGTAGTCCAGCATCGCCTGGGGGGTGTCGGTGACCCCGGCTGCGTGCTGCTGCCGGGTGCCGCCACCGGCATAGATCACCCCACCGGACATCGCGGTGGTGCCGCCGCCGGAGAACCGGTCGAGGACCAGGACGCGCGCTCCCGCGTCGGCAGCCTCGACCGCGGCGCAGGCCCCGGCCGCGCCGAAGCCGACCACCACAACGTCAGCCGTCTGGTCCCACTCCTTGATCACCGCGCCTCCGTAGTGTTCCGCAGATCAACGTGGTCGGCGTCGCCGACCACGAGGCGGACACCGTCGATGATCGGTGGTGCTGAGCCGGATAAGACTATAACCTGTTCTCGTGTCGATATCGGAGCAGGAGTTCGATGTCGTCGTCGTCGGCAGCGGCGGCGCCGGCATGGTCGCGGCACTCACGGCGGCGCACCGGGGGCTGAGCGCGGTCGTGCTGGAGAAGGCCGAGACATACGGCGGTTCCACCGCCCGCTCCGGCGGCGGGCTCTGGCTTCCCGGCAACGAGGTACTGGCCCGGGCTGGGGTCGCCGACCGGGCCGAAGACGCGCGCACCTACCTGGCGTACGTCGCCGGAGCCGACGCCACCCCGGCCCGGCAGAACGCGTTCCTCGCTGCCGCACCAGAGGTTGTCGCCTTCGTCCGCGACCACACTCCACTCGACTTCGCCTGGGTGCCCGGCTATCCGGACTACTACCCCGAGGCTCCCGGTGGGCTTCCGGGCGGGCGCAGCATCGAGCCGCTCCTGCTCGACACCGAGCTGGTCCAAGCTGACCTGGCGACGCTGGCCGCGCCGTACCGGGCAGCGCCAGAGGGGGTGGCGGTCACCCAGGTCGACTACCGGTGGCTGTCCCTGGGCCTCCGACATCCGCGGGCGATCCGCACCGTGGCCCGGCTCGCCGCCCGCGGCCTGAGCGCCCGGATCCGGCGACGGCCGATGCTCACCATGGGCCAGGCACTCGCCGCCGGGCTCCGCGCCGGTCTGCGCAGCGCCGGCGTCCCGGTCCGGCTCAACACGCCGATGACCGACCTGCTCATCGAACGGGGCCGGGTCGCCGGGGTTACCGCCCAACAGGCCGGCAACCCGGCGCTGTTCCACGCCCGGCGAGGTGTCCTACTGGCCAGCGGCGGGTTTGAGCGCAACCAGTCGATGCGCCAGGAGTACCAGGCGGGAATCGGCACGGAGTGGACCGCTGGCGCGGCCGGCAACACGGGTGACGGCATCGAGGCGGGCAAGCGGCTCGGCGCCGCCCTCGACCTGATGGACGAGGCCTGGTGGGGGCCATCGATTCCGCTCCCCGGCGGGCCCTACTTCTGCCTCGCCGAACGCAACCAGCCCGGCTGTCTCATGGTTGACGCCAACGGCCGGCGCTTCGTCAACGAAGCGGCCCCCTACGTGGACGCGGTGCACGCCATGCTCAGCCCGGGAGTGGGCCAGCCGGCGTGGCTGGTGGCCGACCAGACCTACCGGGACCGCTACCTGTTCGGCGGCCGGGCCCCACGCTCCCCGCTTCCACGGCGCTGGTTCACCTCGGGGGCAGCGCACCGCGCCGACACCCTGGACGACCTGGCCGCGCAGATCGGTGTGCCCGCCACCGCGTTGGGTAACACCGTGCGCCGGTTCAACGAGTTCGCGCGGCGCGGCCGGGACGACGACTTCCACCGCGGGGACTCGGCCTACGACCGCTACTACGGCGACCCGCGGCACCGGCCCAACCCGTGCCTCGGCGCCGTGGCCCGCCCCCCGTTCTACGCCTTCCGCATGGTCCCCGGTGACCTGGGCACCAAGGGGGGCCTGCGGACCGACGAACGAGCCCGGGTGCTGCGCCCGGACGGCACGGTCGTACCCGCGCTGTACGCGGCGGGCAACGTCAGCGCCTCGGTGATGGGGCGCAGCTACGCCGGCGCCGGTGCGACCCTCGGCCCGGCCCTCGCCTTCGGCTACCTGGCGGCACTCGACCTGGCCACAACGGCCGCCACCCCCACCCCCCTTCAGGAGGACTGATGCCCATCGACCCCGCCGTCGCCGTCGGCGCCGAACTTCCCGGAAGGGACCTGACCTGGGACAGCACCGACGTGCTGCTATACCACCTGGCCGTCGGAGCTGGCCCCGACGAGCTGTCCTACGTCTACGAGGGCACACTGCGTGGGGTCCTGCCCACCTTCGCCACGGTGGCCACGACCCTGCGAGACACCGAGCCCCCCACGGTGACGATGCCCGGCGTCGATGTAGACCTGGCCCGGGTTGTCCACGGTCGACAGGAGCTCGAACTACACCAGCCGATCCCGGCGAAGGGCCGCTGTACGGCCCGCTCGCGGATCGCCGCCGTCTATGACAAGGGCAGCGCGGCGGTCATCGTCACCGAGACCAGCACCGAGCTGTTCACCAGTCGGATCAGCATCTTCGTCAAGGGCGCGGGCGGATTCGGCGGGGAACGTGGGCCGACCACCCGGGTGCCGGTGCCCGACCGGGCGCCCGACGCGGTGGCGCTCTCCCCGACCGATACGCGACAGGCCCTCTGGTACCGGCTCTGTGGCGATCGCAACCCGCTGCACGTCGACCCGGCCTTCGCCGCCCACGCCGGGTTCCCCCGGCCGATCCTGCACGGGCTCTGCACGTACGGAATCGTGGCGAAGGCGGCGGTTGACACCCTGCTCGACGGCGATCCGGATCGGGTGGCCGGCTACCAGGCCCGCTTCGCGGGGGTCGTCTTTCCTGGCGAAACCCTGCGCACCGAGATGTGGCGGGAAGACGGTCAGCTGGTGCTGCGCGCCTCGGTCGCCGACCGGGACAACGCCTCGGCCCTCTCCGACGTGAGTATCACCCTCCGCTGAGGACTAGCGCGGCACGCGGGGCAACCCGAGCCCCGCGGACGCGATCAGTTCCCGCTGGATCTCGTTGCCCCCGCCGCCGAAGGTCAGCACGAGGTTCCGCTTGGTCTGAACGTCAAGCCAGGTCAGCAGCTCGGCGGTCGCCGGGTCGGAGGGGTCACCGCGCCGCCACACGACCTCTTCGAGCTCCTGACTGAGCCGCAGCAGCCACTCCGACGAGAAGACCTTGGTGACCGAGGCGTCCGCCGCGTTGGGCTCGTCCCCGGCCGCCGACCAGTTGAGCAGTTCGTTCACACGTTGGCAGGCGGCGACGCGGGTGAGGACGCGTCGCACATCCGGGGCTTCGAGCAGGCTCCTCGCGTACGCCCAGTCGTGTACCCGTTTGCCGAGAGCACCGAGCCGCCCGGCCGGACCCAGCATCACCCGCTCGTGATTGAGCTGCGTGGTCAGTAGTCGCCAGCCGTCGTTCTCGGCACCCACTCGCCGGGCTATCGGCACTCGCACATCGGTCAGATAGACCGCGTTGACGTGGTGCGCCCCATCGCACGTGACTATCGGCGTCCACGAATAGCCGGGATGTGTCGAATCCACGATGAGGATGGAGAGGCCGTGGTGCCGGGACGCGCCCGGGTCGGTGCGACAGGCAAGCCAGAGGTAGTCGGCCTCGTGTGCCCCGGTGGTGAACGTCTTCTGACCGTTCACCACGTACGCGTCCCCGTCGCGTACCGCCCGGGTGCGCAGCGCGGCGAGGTCGGTGCCGGCCTCGGGCTCGGTGTAGCCGATGGCGAAGTGCAGCTCCCCGGCCAGAATGCGGGGTAGGAAGTACTCCTGCTGTTCGGGCGAGCCGTGGGCGAGTAACGTCGGCGCCACGGTCTGCAGGGTGACCGCGGGCAGCGGAACATCGGCGCGGGCTGCTTCGTTGACAAAGAGCTGCTGCTCCACCGGGCCAAGCCCACCGCCGCCGAACCGGGTCGGAAAGCCCAGGCCCAGCCAGCCGTCCCGGCCAAGTCGACGGATCAGTTCGCGGTAGACCACGCCGTGCCGCTCGCGCAGCAGGATGGCTCGCTCCGCTGGTGACAACACCTCGGCGAGGTATGTGCGCAGCCGCGCCCGCAGCGCGTGCTGCTCCTCAGTCAAATCGATGAACACCATGGGCTCCCAGCTGGTGCAGGCAGTACTCGGTGCCGCCAAGGTGTCGGACCAGATCCCGGACCAGAGCGGTGTGTCGGTGTAGCGGGTAGTCGGCGACCAGCCCCAACCCCCCGTGCAGGTGGTGGCAGGTGCGCAGCGCCGGCAGGGCGGTGCTGCTCAGCCAGTACGCTCCGGTCCACCCGTCGGCGTCCTGACCCACCTCGGCGCTCCAGCAGGCGGCGAGAGCGGCCAGATGCATCGTGCGAGCGGCCACGTACACGTCGGCGACTTGCTGGGCGACCGCCTGGAACGTGGCCAGCGCGCGGCCAAACTGCCGCCGGTCTCGCACGTGGTCGGCGGTCAGCTGTAAGGCACCGGCCAGCGCGCCGTCGCCCAGCGCACAGGCTCCGGCGACTGCGAACCGGCGCAGCTCGACCTCGGCGTCGCCTAGTGGCTCCGCCGCGGCGCCCTCGAGCCGCAACATGAACTCGTCGGTCCCGGCCGAGGTCGGGGTGCGCAGCAGCGTCACACCCGGCGCGGCCGGGTCGATCAGGGCGACCGTCGGCCCGCCCCCGCGCACTCGCACCGGGACCAGAACCCGATAGGCCGCGTCAGCGTCCGGAACCGGGCCGCAGGCTCCGGTGATCCGCCAGCCGTCGCTGACCGGCAGCGGCGTCCCCAGGGCAGCCGTCAGAACCCGGCCCTCGAGCACCCCCGACAGCAGCTCACGTTGCTGCTCGGGGCTGCCCGCTCGGGCCACCGGAAGGACGCCGAGCGACAGCGTGGACCAGACGGGAACCCGGGCAGCACGCCGCCCGATCTCGGTGAGCAGCACGCCGATCGCCATCGCGCCCAGTCCGGCGCCGCCCAACCTCTCCGGCACGGCGAGGCCGAGCAGGCCGGACTGACCGAGGGCCTTCCACAAGCGCTCCGGCGTGCCCTCGTTGTCGCTCAGCACCTCATCGGCGAGACGAACGATCGACTGCTGGGCATCGTCGAGCTCAAAGTTCGGTCCCATTTCGTAATTAGAACACGTTTCAATTCAGGCCGACACCCGCCCTTTCTCCATCATCAGGGGCGGGCACCCACACCAAGACCCGCCACACCGCGATCCGGTGCCGCAGGATTCGTGGAACGACGGCGCGACCGGCCCGGAAGTGACCTCAGTCCAGCAGCGCGACGAGCTTCGCCAACGCCTGCTGACACGCCGTGGTGGCCTGCTTCTGCAGCATGCCGTCCATCGCGCCCTTCAGCGCCGGGCCGGCGAACTCCATCCCGTAGGTGATGTGCGAGCCCCCGCCGCTCGACTCGACCGCGATCACCATCTTTGCCTTGACGCCCATCGGGCCGTCGCCCGCCTGCTCGAGGCGCCCCGGCGCCTCTGCCTTCGTCACCCGCCAGGCCATCTCGGCCGGCATGCCCATCAGCTTTACCCGCTGCTGATACGTCGTCCCCTCGCCGAGAGTCTCCGGCACCTCGCCGGCGAAGCCCTCGTGCATCGTGTTCCACTCGCCAACCCTCGGCAGGGCCACCACGAGCTTCCAGACCTGCGTCGGATCCGCCTTCGCGTCGGCCTCGACCGTCACTGTAGCCATCGTGACCTCCTCTTCGAGATGAATCTAGAACAGGTTATAACAGGGATATTGATTCCACCAGATTTGATCATCGTAAGCGCCCGACGAGGACACACCCCTCCCACCAGCTTGACGCATGCCATTATGGGAATACGATGGCCGTCATGGCGCGAGCAGCGACGACATCGGATGCGTTCAACGCGATCGCGGAGCCGCAGCGTCGAGACATCCTCGGGCTGCTGCGGGCCGGTGAATGGCCGGTGACCGATCTGGCCCAGGAGCTGGGGATGAGTCAGCCACAGGCCTCCAAGCATCTGCGGGTGCTCCGGGAGGTGGGGTTGGTGCGGGTCCGTGGGGTGGGCAAACAGCGCCGCTACAGCCTGGACGCGGACGGGCTGCGGCCGGTCCACGAGTGGGTTGGCGGATTCGAACAGTTCTGGAACGAGAGTTTCGACCGACTGAACAGCTACGTCCAGGACCTCAAGCAGACACGACAACAGGAGGAGTAGCCAATGGCAGGGACGAGGCAAGACCCGCAGCCGACGACGACGGACCGGGAGATTGTCGTCTCCCGGCTCATCGACGCTCAGCCGGAGCTGGTATTTGAGGCGTTCACCGAGGTTGAACACCTGTCCCGGTGGTGGGGCCCGGTGGGGTTCACCACCACCACACACTCCTTCGAGTTCCGTGAAAGTGGAGTCTGGGACTATGTGATGCACGGACCGGACGGGACCGACTACCCCCAGTGGATCACGTGGACCGAGATCGTCCCACCGAAGCGGATCACGCTGCTGCATGGTACGTCCCGCGACGACCCGAACACCTTCGAATCAATCCTGGACTTCACACCACACGGTGCCGCGACCCGGATTGTCATGCGCAGCATCTTTCCCACCCGGCACCAACGAGACCGGGTTGTGCTGGAGTTCCACGCGATCGAGGGCGGCGAGCAGACGCTGGGCAAGTTGGCCGCCCACGTCGCCGAGGTTATCCAGAAGGGGACCCGCTGATGCCGGGCACGGTGTTTGTCAGCATCTCCATGTCGCTCGACGGCTTCAGCGCGCCCGAGTCGATGGCGGGTCTCCACGCCACGCCCGAAGAGCGAGCGCAGGACCCGCGGCTGGACTACTGGATGGCCCAGTGGATGGAGCTTCAGGGGTGGCTCTTCCCGCAGCGGTTCTTCCGAGAACGGCTCCACCTGGGGGAAGGCGGCGAGGAGGGGTGCGACAACGACATCGTCCGGCAGACGTTCGAACGTACCGGCGCGAACATCATGGGCAAGCGCATGTTCGACCTCGGCGAGCACGCATGGCCGGAGGAGGCGCCCTTCCACGTCCCCGTGTACGTCCTCACCCACCAGCGGCGCTCCCCCTGGGAACGCCCGGGCGGAACCACGTTCCACTTCGTCAACGACGGCATACACCAGGCGCTGGATCAGGCCCGTGAGGCCGGCGGCGAGCGGGATATCCGTATCTCCGGCGGCAGCGAGACGGTCCTGGCGTACCTCAACGCGGGCCTGGTTGACGAATTGTCGATCTCGGTCGCACCGGTGCTCTTTGGTGCCGGCACCCGCCTCTTCGAGAGCGTGGACGCGTCCCGGATCGCGCTGAAGCCAGTCCGTTCGGAATCGTCGGCCCGGGTGACCCACCTGACCTACACCGTGCACCGACGATAGCCGCGCAGGCCCTCCCCGCTGGCGACCCGATCCATCTGAGATCAGCGGTCGAAGCAGGCCAGCCGGCCGGCACGGTGCCCGGACCGGTGCCAGCGAGCAGCCGTCAATCTTGGGTTCACGGACACGGGAGGCTCGTGGTGGCGGTGAGGGCGAATTGGGAACGCTTCCATACATAGATGAGGCCGACCGGTGACGTAACGGAAGAATGAACTTTAGGTTATCGCTGTTTAACGGATGAGGCGTAGTCGGCCAGTCGCTCAACCGCGATGCGGGGCGTAGGGTGCGCCGGCACCGGGTAGCCGAGGGGCATGGCGCGGTACACCGATCCGAAGCTACGAAAAAAGATCAAAGACGAGCTCAAGGCCTCCGACAAGGGCGCCCGACCCGGACAGTGGTCGGCCCGAAAGTCTCAACTGCTGGTCAAGGAGTACGAGAAGCAGGGCGGGGGCTACCAGGGGCCACGAGACGAACGGCAGCGGTCCCTGCGACAGTGGGGCCGAGAGAAGTGGCAAACCCGAGAGGGCGACACCCGGGCGCGCCAGGACGGCGAGACCAAGCGCTACCTACCCGAACGCGCGTGGAAGGAACTCCCCGAAAAGGAACGCCGCGCCACCGACACCAAGAAACGAAAGGCGTCGAGAAGCGGCCGGCAGTACGTCGCCAACACCGGGCCGGCCAGCCGCGCCCGCCGCGACACCACATCGATCGACCGCTTGCTCGACCTGCGGGTCCCCGACGCGGCGAAACGGCTGACCCGTCTCGACACCCGCCAACTCCGGTCGGCACTACGGCGCGAACGCGCCGGGAAGAGCCGAAAGACGCTGGTCCGCCGGATCGAGGCGGAACTGGCGCGACGGTAGGACGCTCACCACAGGTGAGCCGAGCCGGGTCAGCGCGACGAGACACCACCCTACGGCGGCTGCGCCCATCACCAGGGCCCACCCGCGGAGTGACCTCCGCGAGTGGGCCCTGCTGCGGCTATCGCCAGGTGTCGGTGCTGGAGTGGGTCCCGGTGGCCGGGGTGGTGAAGCTTCGGTTCGACTGGGACTCCCAGGTCACCGAACCGTCCGGATTCTTCTTCACATACTTGTACTCGATGTGGGTGTTCGGCGGCAGGTCGACGGTCGCCCGCCAGACCGGATAGTCGGCCGCGGAGAGCGCGATGGCGTTGTCCGGATTCCAACTGCCCAGCTCAGCGACATTGCCGACCACAAAAACGTTCTGCCCGAAGTAGGTGTAGACGGTGGCATGGAACGAACTGGCGATCGCCGGGCCGGAAACCACATCGCCCCGGAAGGTCTCCGTCACCGCGTACGTTCCGGAGGCAGGGGTGGTAAAGCTCCGGTTCTCGCCGGACTCCCAGGTAACCGCTCCCCCGCCGGTCACCTTGATGAATTTGTACTCCACCGCGGTGGACGGGGGCAGATCGATCGTGCCGCGGAAGGTGTTCCCACCCTGCGGGGTCAGCCGCACCGCAGCGGCCGGAGCCCAGGAGCCCAGTTCGGAGATGCTGCCGACGGCGTAGACGTCCTGATCGGCGCCGGGCGTCGCGCTGACCGTGAAGGTCGTGGCGATCTGATCGGTGGGGTCGCCGGTGGGGCTGACCGTCGGCGACGGGGTCGTGCCGGGCCGGGCGTTGACGTGGAGGGCGACGGCGTTGTTCGCCGGGATGCTCACGGTGGCCTGGCCGCCGGTGACACTCACCGTAGCGCCGGTGCAGCCGGCACCTCCGGCGCTACCGGAGATGACATCACAGTATTCACCGTCGGCGAGGCCGGTGGTGAAGGTGGCGGTGGCGGTGGCACCGGAGTCGTTGATGCCGATCCAGGCCCGGTCTCCGCGGTGGAAGCCGATCACGTTGTCGTTGACCACGGTGAAGTCGGCGACGCTCTGGACCGAACGCGCCGCGTTGGCCCAGCCCACCATGCCCTTGATGCCGGTGCTCTGGGTCAGGCAGTTCCAGGCACCGCCGCAGACCGCGTCGGTGACATACCCACCACCGTTGTGCGGCGGGGACTGATTCCGGTCCGACCAGGTGAAGCTGTCGAAAACCGACGGCTTGCCGTGCGGGTAGGCCAGGGCGAAGTAGTTGGCGAGCACGTAGTCGGTGCCGTCCTTGTACGACAGCACCACGCCGTCGCGCTCCAGGTCGTGGTTGGTGACCATCGAGAAGACGTTGGCACTCGGCGCGTCGAGGTTCCAGCTCGGGATGTTCTGCAGTGCCGCGATGGAGCCCTGGAAGGCGGAGCGAATACCCTTGGCGTACGCGAAGTCGAGCACGTCGCCGTTGCCGATGAACGCTCGGGCCTGGAGGGCTGGGTTGTTGGCCCCGTCGAAGATCTCCTGGGCGACGTAGGGGCGTCGCCCCTCCGCGACGGTGTCGTCCAGCCTGCTGAGGATCGCCGCGAAGTCGTCCTTCCGGATGTGCTTGACCGCGTCCACCCGGAAGCCGTCGACGCCGAGGCCGATCAGGTCGTTCAGGTACCCCGCGATCGTGTCTCGCACGTACTCCTTCTCGGTGTAGAGGTCAGCCAGGGAGAGCAGCTCACAGCTGGTCACCTGGGCCTCGTTGTCCCAGTCGTTGATGGAGCCGTCGGTCGGACAGTTGTCGCCCGGGCGATGGAAGTCTCCCCCGCCGTAGGGCACCGCGGGGTAGTTGTAGCCGGAGAACTCGGTGCCGGCGTAGCCGCGCGTCCCCGCCGGGTTGTTGGTGCCGGCCATGTGGTTGACGATCGCGTCCACATAGACCCGCACACCCGCGTCGTGGCAGGTGCTGACCATGTTGGCGAACTGCTCCCGGTTACCGAACCGGCTCTCCAGCCGGTAGGAGACCGGCTGGTAGACCTCGTACCAGGGGTGCACCCCGTCGGCGCTGTTGGGTAGGTAGACCGACTCCTGCGGCGGGGCCACCTGCACCGCGCCATAGCCGGCGGGGCCGAGGTGGTCGGTGCAGGCGGTGGCGACCGAGTTCCAGTTCCACTGCCACAGGTTGGCGGTCACCTCGCTGTCGTTGAGAACGACGGCGGCGCGGGCGGAGCTGGCGCTGGTCGCGGCGGTGACGACCGCCGTGCCGCCCACCGCTACCAGCGCGGCGGCGAGCACCAGACGGCCGGTGCGGCCAATCGGATGGGGTCTCGCGGATTCCATGACGGGGACCTCTCGTGCGAAGGGGTGCTCGGCAAGGGCGGACGGCCGTTCCGGTAGCGAACACGATGCGGCATCCCTGAAAGAATTTGCAAGAGTTTTCGGAAACATTCTCGAAACTTCCCTGTTCGCTGTCACCCCACCAGGGCTGAGCGCCCGCAGCGCGCCAGCTTAGGCACCATGACCGAAGTGGACACGGTGGTACGACAGGGCGACGATGTCGTCGTAGCCGACTCCACAGCGTCCCGCTTCCAGCTGGCCCCGGTCAGCATTCGGAACTGGGCCGCCGGTTGGTGCTGCTCGGCAATACCGAGGCGACCACCCCCAGCATCCTGGAGCCGCTGCTCGCATTGCGGCGGGCCGGCGAGGGAAACTCCGACCTACGAGGGTGTGGCGGTCGGGGTGTCCGCCCGGACCAGGACAGCCCCAGCGCCCGTCCGATTCGTTCAAGACGGGGGCGCGAGCCGTTCGTACCATCGAGGTCATGGCACCCACCTTCAGCGCGATCGGCCTTGCGGTGGCCGACATGGCAGCATCACTTTCCTTCTACCGCCGACTCGGCCTGTCGTTTGCGGCCGGCGCAGAGGATGAGTCGCACGTCGAGGTGACCGTCTCCGGCGGCATCCGACTGATGTGGGACACCCACGCCTCGTTACGGTCGTTCGACCCCGGCTATCAACCCGCGCCGCCCTCAGGCGGTTGGGCCTTTCGCTGCGCGGACACCTCCGAGGTGGAGAAGCTCCACGCCGACCTCGTCGCCGCCGGATATCCGTCGGTCCAGGATCCCTGGGACGCACCGTGGGGACAACGCTATGCACAGGTACGTGACCCGGACGGCAACATCGTGGACCTCTTCGCCCAGCTCACGTCACCGAAGTAGCACGGTGAGCGGCACCCCCGCCAACGCCCGTACCTCACGGGCGAGGTGGGCCTGGTCGGCGTAGCCCGCCTCGGTCGCTACCGACGCGAGGGGCTGGCCGGTCCGCGCCAACGCGACGGCCCGCCGCATTCGCAGGATCCGGTGCAGGGTCTTCGGCCCGTAACCGAACGCGGCATTGGTGCGTCGCTGCAACTGCCGGGCGCTGAGGCCGCAGCGCGCCGCGACCAAGCCAACGGACAATCCGGCCCGCGCGGCGCCGACCAAGGCGACCATCGCACGGTCGGTGCCGGGCCAGCGACGGCGCGCGACGGCCGTCAGGGCGGCGAGCGGATCCGCCGCCTCGGCGATGGTACGGACGGCCGCCGCCGGCCACACCGTTTCCAACGGCACCTGCCGATCGACCATCTCGCCGGCGGGCACGCCGAGCACACCGGGCCCGGTCCCGGCGCCGAACCGGAGCGCGGCGTAGTGGCTGCCCGGCGCGGAAGGCGCCACCCGGGCCGTCGTGTCCGGCCCGGCGGCAAAGACCGCACCGTCCCGCCAGATCAGGTCGAGGCAGCCGTCGGGCAGCACCCGCGTCGGAGCGCCATCCGGTGACGTGACGCTCCGCCACGCGACGACGTACGGCAGCGGCGAGGCCCATTCTTCGTACACGCCTGCGATCCTCCTCAGCGGGTGTGACCTGCGCGTCGGCCTCCGCTCCCCCAGCGACAACCTACTCCAGCTGGAAGTCCGCGAAGTCGAACCCAGGCGCCACCACACAGCTGACCAGGACCGGTTGGCTACCCGCCGGGATCGCCGCCTGCCACGTCCCACCCGGAATCAGCACCTGCGGACGCTGACCGGCGGCGACATCCACACCGAGAGTGACGTACCTGGATTCATCCGCCGGCTGCTGGCCAGAACCGCCGAACCGCAGCGTCAACGGGCCGCCCGAGTGCCACAGCCACAGCTCGTCCGAGCGCACCACATGCCAACGGGAACGCTCACCCGGGTGCAGCAGGAAGTAGATGGCCGTAGCCGCGCTACGGCTGCCGTCGTACCCGGCGGGACGCAGTATCTGCGTCGAGCGCCACGTCTCTCGGTACCAGCCACCCTCGGGGTGGGGCGCGAGGTCGAGCAGCGCGACCAGCTCCGACCGCTGCACATCCGACACGCGAAACTCCTCTCGCTGAGGTGTCACCCAGGGGAGAAGCCACCGGGCCCAGCACGAAGGCGACGGCCTGACGGTAACAGGGACTGCGGACATACCGTCAAGATCCGCTAGACAGAACGCCCCGACGGCTACACCCTGCCGAGGTCACGGTGAAAACCCACGTCGGCCGGGTGCCGGCCAAACTCGACGTACGGGACCGCGTCAACATCGTGATCTGGGCATATCGCAACGGTGTCGTCCGCTGACCCGGCGGCTGCCGAAACGATCCACCCATATCCTTGCGTCGGGCGGCCGTTGGTTCCCGCAACTCGACGGCCTCGACCAGGCCCACCGCGTACCGTCATCCTGAACAGACGCCCCTGGCAAACGCATCGCGCTTTCTCGGGCGACCGGACATCCCGTTCCGACTGGGAGTGCGACATGAGCACAGGTACGAATCGCTGCATTCTGATCACTGGAACGTCCTCCGGCATCGGGTTGGCCACCGCCATCGCCAGCGCCCGAGCGGGCTGGACAACCGTGGCCACGATGCGAAACACCACCCGGGCGGTGGCGTTGAACACCGCGGCGGAGACCGCCGGGGTGTCGCTGGACATCCGTGTCCTCGACGTCACCGACGACGAGTCGGTCCGGAAATGCGTCGACTCGGTGGCAGCCGAGCACGGCCGACTCGATGCCGTTGTCAACAACGCCGGCGCCGCGCACCTCGGGACGCTGGAAAACGACAGCCTCGCCGACATCCGTGCCTGCGTCGACGTGAACTTCTTCGGCGTGGTCCAGGTTTCCCGCGCGGCGATGCCGTACCTGCGGGCCAGCAGCGGCCGCCTACTGACCATCAGCAGCGTCGGCGGCGGTGTTGGTCAGCCGTTCAACGAGGCGTACTGTGCCGCCAAATTCGCCGTCGAGGGCTTCATGCAGTCGCTGGCGCCGGTCGCCCGCACGGTTGGCGTGCAGGTCGGCGTCGTCGAGCCTGCCGCGGTGACCAGTGAGTTCGTCGCCAACGCCAACGTTGACATTGAGGCCATGGTGGCGGAGGCCGGGCCGTACGCGCCGGCGCTGACCGCGTACGTGCAGCGAACCCTGGCCAGGTACGAGGCGGACACCGGCAAGCCGCAGACCCCCGACGAGGTTGCGGCGGTGGTCATGCAGGTTCTGACCGCTCCGGAGATGCCCTTCCGAACGCAGACCTCGAACGAGGCACGTGACTTTGTGGGTCAGTCGCTGTCGGACCTCAGTGGCTCGGCCGTCCTGGGGGAGACCCGGAGCTGGGTCGGCCAGTAGGGACAGCAGCCTCCTGATCGGGCTCTCGTTGATGTCCATCAGGGTCCTCCGTCGGGTACGCACACCGGCCCCAGCTACCCGTCGTAGTCGTCGTGCAGCCGCCACCAGCTGTACGGCGTGCCCTGCGGCCGCCCGGCCGGAGTGTCCTCCCAGATCTCCTGTCGGCCCAGCGGGGTCAGGTCGAGCAGCGTCCAGTTGCTGCCGAGGGCCTCTACGCCGCGCCCAGTGGTGAAATATGTGCGGTACACATCGTCGCCGTCGCGCAGGAAGACGCTCAGGCCAAAGGTCTCCCCCGCCTCCGACGTCAGCCCGAATTCGGGGTTGAAGTCGGTGCCGTAGGACGAGTACCAGGGCAACGTCCAGCCCATCCGCTCCTGGAACGGCGTGATCTCGGCGCGGGGCGCCCGCGAGATCAACGCGAGTGTGGTGTCCCGCGCGTGGAGGTGGGCCGGATGCCCGAGGTTGTCAACGAACATTGAGCAGCCCTCACAGTGGTGCGACGAGCCGGGCGTGAGCATGAAGTGGTAGACAACCAGCTGCCGCCGTCCCTCGAACACGTCGGCCAGGCTGACCCGGCCGGCGGGCCCGTCGAAGACGTACTTCTGCTCGATGCGGGTCATCGGCAGCCGGCGGCGCTCCGCGGCGAGCACGTCCCGAGCTCGGGTCGCCTCCTTCTCCCTGACCAGCAGCCGCTCGCGCGCGGCCTGCCACTCCTGGGCGGACACAACCGGTGGCAGGTTCACGACTCTCTCCGTTCCTGGGGTGCGACCGGTTCATCCCGGCTTCCTGGTCCACCCTGCCCGGCGCTACTCCCAATCCACTCCCAATCCACTCCCGGTGAGATCACGGCTCGGCGACGGGCGCTGGGCTACGGTGACACCATGCGTTTCGGGCTCCTTGGTCCGCTGGCCGTCTGGACGGCGGACGGCACACCGGTCACCGTGCCCGACGCGAAGGTCCGGCTCCTGCTCGCCGCTCTGCTGGCCCACGAGGGACATCCGGTATCAGTCGACCGGCTCCTCGAATGCCTGTGGGCGGACCGTCCACCAGCCAATCCGACCGGAGCGCTGCAGACGAAGGTATGGCGACTACGGCGGGCGTTGAACGCCGCGACCCCCGGCGCCCGCGACCGCGTGGTCTCCCACCCACCGGGATACCTGCTCCGCACCGGCCCGGAACCGACCGACGTCGAACGGTTCACGGCCTTGCTGGAGCAGGCCGCCAACACCGCCACCGCGCACACCCGGGCCGCGCTCCTCGACGAGGCGCTGGGGCTGGTGGCCTGCACGCCGAGTCGTTCGACCTGGCGAGCACCGTCGGCGACCCCCGGGCGCAGGCGCTGGCGCTGGAGGGGCTGGCCGGCGTGGCAACCGTCGACGGCCGCCCCACGGAGGCGGCTCGGCTACTCGGCGCGGCGGCGATGGCGCGTGACTCGGTAGGCGCGCCATTACCAGCCGGGGAGCGGGGAGACGTGGACCGAATCACCGCAGCCGCCCGCGCCGCGCTGGGTGCTCCGGCGTTCGCCGAGGCGTTCGACCGGGGCAGGGAGCTGCGCCCGGAGCAGGCGTACGCCTCCTCCGGTGCGAACTGAGCTCGCACTCCGCCTGGGACCGGTGCCACTCGGCCGCCGGCGGACGTGGGGTGACTCAGCCCGGCTCCTTCCAGACTTTCACGACCGAATAGACGAGCAGAGCGGGGCCCACCAAGCCGCTGATGATGGTCAACCCCCTGGGCTCCACCTGGCCAGCCATCGTGCCGATGAGCAACGCCAGGGACAGACCGGAAGCTCCGGTCGCAAGGCAGCCGAGTGTGACGACCCGAGCCTTCTTCCGGGTGCTGAACGTGGTGAAACGGCGGAGCAGACCGGGTCGCCGGGAAACCGGGGGCGGCTGTGGGATCTCCTCTGGGTCGCGAGCTGGCAGCTCCACCCGAAGCTGCGCGGGCACTCCCCGATCCACCGCTTCGGTGGTCAAGCCCTGGTAGAGAGTCGGCTCGAGGCGAATCGAGATGCCGTCCTCGCCAAGGAGTTGTCGGCCGCCGTCCGGCCAGGTGAGCAGCGCGGCACACGTGTCGTAGTGCACGGTGGCGAACTCGTCACTGCCCTTGCTGACCAGGCTCACCCCGTCGGTCCCGACGACGAGTCGCTGTGCCAGACCGCCCCGCCCGGGGTGGTCGGTGCCGGTGACCCTGGTGGCCGAGGAGGTCGGCGCGGCCACGAATCCGGCCCAGTCCGCGGTCCGCCCATACGGCGTCATCAGCAACGAGTCAGCGAGTACGTCGGTCGCGACCTCATGTACCGCTTCCGGGGTAACCTCCTTCACCTGTCGTAGCAGGTCGTCGCTGGCGGTAACGCCCTCCCCGGTGAGCACGTCGAAGGCAGCGGAGGCGAGCCGGGCGTTGTCGGCGTCATCGGCGGAGAGCGCCTCCGTGGCCTTGCCGATCACCGCAGCGATGTTCGCCTCGTCGATCCGACCGACCCGAACCTTCGCCAGTACGTCAATGAATCCGCCGAGCACCGCGTCCTGTTTTTCGGGCAGGGCATCGGCGAGTGCGGTTATGGTCGCGTACCCGTCGCCACGCGGTTCGTAGTTGGTGGCAGCGGTGTAGGACAGTCCGTCCCGTTGGCGCAGCGCCTGAAAGAGTTCCCGCTCCAGCACCCCGGCGAAGACGCTGGCGGTGACGCTACGGGGGGCCACGGCGTTGACGGCGGTTAGGCCGCCGGAGCCGGAGAAGAACGCCGGCGTCTGGGGCAGCGCCGACGACGGCGCGGGGACCGGCATCCGCTGCCCGGATGGAAGGTCGATTCGCAGCCCGGCCGGTAGCTCCGCCCCCGCCAGCCACAGCACCGCGTTCTCTTTGGTGAAGTAGCGCCGGGCCCAGTCCTGCAGGTCCTCCAGGGAGACCGCGTGCAGGCCCCACTTGGGGTAGCTGAGCAGGCCGTGGCTGCGGGCACCGTATCGCCACAGTGGCAGACCATCCAGGCTGGAGCCGGAACGGCTGTTCCACTCGGTCCGCAGGATGGCTTTTTCCGTCTCCACCCGACTGGCCGGCAACTCCCGCAGGCTCTTGCACACACCGGTCAGGAACGTGGTGATGTCGTCAACCGATCCCTGTAGGTGAAAGTGGGTGACGACGCTGCCGGTGGTGCCGTTGTAGTGGTAGTCGGCGGTGCCCAGCGGGTACAAGACGAGATGTTCCAGCAGGTGGGTAATCCCCCGCCGGGCCAGGGTCTCGTCGGCCTGACCGACCCGGAACATCAGTCCGGCGTGGGCGGGCCCCGCAGTCGGGGCAAGCAACGCCGGCACCCCGTCGACCTCCAGCTGCCGGATCATCGCCAGCCACCCTTCGTCATCGCCTCACGGCGAAAACCGTCGAACGTCTCCACCGGGTCATTGAAGTATCCCCAGACGTTCTCACTGACCAGATTGCCGACCGCAGCGAAGTACGGAGCTGCGAGGGCGTGGTCGCCGAGGACGCTGTAGATCAAGGCGAACCGGCTGACCGCGTCGACCCAGCCGTGTTCCGTGCCGAAAGCCGGATGCAGCACCGATCGGGCGGCGGCCTCACGTAGCTCCTCCCGGACCCGAAGGTCCCTGCGGTAGTCGTCCTGTTGTCTGCCCTCGAGGCCGATCAGGTGCTCGTAGTGGGCCTGCGCGACCAGGCTGCCCTGTGCCGCACCCTCCGGCGCAGCCAACATCGCCGCCCAGGCGAAGGAGTGCATCTCGTCGAACGAGCCACCCCACTTCGGACAGATCTGCTGCAGGTACTGCAGCTGCCCCGGCAGATGGTGCGGGTCGCTCTCGGCTAGCCGGTCGTAGCGGCGACGTGCCTCAGCCTGGCCGAGTTGCAGACCCCGGGCGGTGAGCAGGCGGCAATACCAGATCGCCGGGTCGCCCGGCTGGTACGCGGCGGCGTCAATCAACATCCGCTCGGCGCCACGCAGGATCTGATGGAACTCGCGGAACTGGTTCTGGCTGACATGCTGGGCCTGATACCCGGTTCGTACGTCCCAGGCCTTCACGATCAGGGATTCGCCGAGCAGCGCGGCGGCAAGCCCGTTGGCCGGATCGGCCTCGACCTGGCGTTGGGCGAGCGCCTCGGTCGGCGGCAGTGAGCCAGCATAAGAGATCATTTCGGTCCGGGTGGCTGGGCGCTGGCCGTCAACCACGCGTCGCAGCGCGACCCAGTCACCGTCCAGCACACCAGCACGCAGGTCGGAGAGCTCGCGGTAGGCGGTAGCGAGGTCGGTGGTGAGCACGGGCGCGGCAGGCATGCGGGGATCCTAAGCGGACTGTGGCGCTACCAACCAACCGGATTAGCCGGCCCCCGGCGGCAACACAGTGACAGTGACCCCGATTCGTGATGTATTGCTGCGTCATCCGCCCGAGAGCCGGTCACCGTGGCCCAGCCAGAGACAGCTCCGTCTGGTGTGGAAAGGAGTCAGGCCGATAGCCGCAGGACGGGTCCTCGGCCCAGATATCGCCGGTCACCGCGTACGCCCGGGCCCGTGATCCGCCGCAGGCGGTGCGAAACTCGCAGGTGCCGCAGCGACCGCCGAGCCGATCCGGGTCACGCAGCGCGGTGAACAACGCCGAGTCACGGTAGATGTCGCGGAGCGATCGCTGCCGTACGTTGTCCGCTATCACCGGCAGGAAACCGCTGGGGTGCACGTCGCCGCGGTGGGAGACGAAGACGAACCCGTTACCGGCACTCACCCGTAGCGGCGCACGCCGGACCCGGCTGGCGGTACCGGTCAACCCGCGCGAGTCGAGGTCGTCGCGCAGTTGCCGGTACAGCCGCCCGAGGCCGAGGAGGCGAACGTGGTCGTCGCCCCGCCGGGCCAGCGCCTCGCGTTGCAGGCAGACCCGGCGGAAGTGGTGGGCCTCGGTGGTCTTGACCGGGATGGTCTCACCGAGGTCGTACAGAACGTTGAGCACGTCCTCGGTCTGGACGGCGTCCAGGCTCCGAAGCGCCTGACCCCGCCCGGTCGGGACAAGGAAGAAGACGCTCCAGAGCAGGGCGCCGTAGTCGCGTACCTGGGCGGCGAGCTCCGGCAGATCATGGACGTTATTCCTGGTCACAGTGCTGTTGATCTGCACCTTGAGGCCAAGGTCGGCGGCGTCGCGCCAGGCCTGCATGGTCAGGTCCCACACGCCGGGGACACCCCGGAAACCGTCGTGTCCGGCGGCAGTGGCAGCGTCGAGGCTCAGCGACACCGCCCGTGCCCCGGCAGCGTGCAACGCTGCCAGCGCCGGACGGGTGAGGGTGGGTGTACCTGATGGCGAAACCGACACGGGTAGGCCGAGCTCGGTGCCGCGGCGGACCAACAACTCCAGGTCGGGGCGTTGGAACGGGTCCCCGCCCGTGATCACGAACAGCGGCGCGGGCCGCCCGAACTCGGCCACCTGCGTCATCAGCGCGGTCGCCTGCGCGGTGTTCAGCTCGGCGCGGTCCCGGTCGGGACGGGCGGAGGCCCGGCAGTGCAGGCAGGCGAGCGGGCACGCCTGGGTGGCCTCCCAGATCACGATGAAGGGACGTTCCCCCACGTTCTGTTTCGGTGTCCGCACCGGTGCGCCCGGGCTCCGATGCGATGCCTTCTGCCGGCTCGTCGTCATGGGGCGCTGCCCACGGTCGGCGGTGGCATCACGCCTGCTGGGCCGCTGACTGCTGCGGGGTCAGCCGGTCCCAGGCGGATATCGGCAGCGCGATGACCGCGGCGGGGAACAGTCCGTGTTCCTCGTTGTCGATGTGCCGGTGCAGCCGGTCCAGGGCGGCCGGCACCGCCGACCAGTCCGGTGCCGCACGGTCGACGGTACTGAGGACGCCGTGGATGTCGTCGTGCTCGTCGCACAGCTGCTCCACCGCTTCGGTGAGGGTGCCCTCGGCGCGCAGCTCGAGAAAGAGGCCGCGTTCCTCGGCTTCGGTGTGCGGCATCAGCAGCGCGAGCAGGTCGTCGAGGAGAGCAATGCGGTTGTCCGCGCCAGAGTTGATCGCTGTACGCAGGCGTCCGGCAGCGTTCGCGATCGCCTCGTGTTCGGCGGTCAGTTGCCCGATCAGCGGGAACTCCCGACAGCCACAGTAGTTACACATGACCGACCTCCCGACCATGATGTGGGGAATACATCTACCTTGCCCCGGTAAACCCGAAGCACCTAGGGCCGTTCGGCCTGCCCTCGTCTGGAGTAGGTCACCTACCCGGACGCCCGGATTCGACGGCCGGTCCGCCCCAGAGGCGGCGGACCGGCCGTCGACCTACGTCCCGAGATCGGAACGTGGGGGCGCCGTCGCACCCGGTGAGGTCACGCCGGGCGGGCACTCGCCCCCACCAGCGAAGCGGTCGCGGCGGCCGGCTCCTCGGCGGTGGCCCGTTCCCGCAACCGATCCCGCAGCCAGATCCCCCACCAGATCAGTCCGCGACCCAGGCAGACGAGGGTCACCGCGAAGAACAGGGTGTAGACGACGTTGAAGACCATCAGCACGCCGTAGACCGCGGCCACCGAGGCACCAAAGATGAACTGGGCACGCCCCTTCATGGGGGTGGTGCCCGGGTCGGTGATCATATAGTTGGTGAACAGGACGAACGCGACCCCGGAGATGGGCACGAGCGCCGCCCAGAGCTGCACGTCCCAGATGAGATGCCGCACCACGGCCTGGATCACGAAGCCACCGACCCAACCCACGATGAGTGGGATCTTCTTGGTGAGAACGCCGTTGAGGACGGTCCCGGAGGTGATAATGATCAGTGGCACGAGGATCTGCATCACGTCCGGCACGTTCTCGGTGAAGTGGTACGGCGGCGCGATGTTCACCCAGGAGAAGACGAGTAGGGTCACCGTGATGCCGAGGTTGGATGGGTTCATGAAGTGCCGCATCCGGCCGCGGATGGGCGCCTGGAAGAGCGCCTTCTGCCCGATCGCGACCACGACCGCGAACGCAATTGGCCAGAACTGGTCGTTGGCATAGAGCAGCATGTTCGCCGCGAGCGCGGTGATGTGCGCCGGCAGCAGGAAGGTGTAGACACCCCAGGCACCGTTGCCCAGGAAAGCCGGCCGCCGACGGTGTGCCCAGGCGGTGGTCATTTCGACGATGATCTCAATGCCGTAGCCGACGGCCACGGCGAAGAGCGGCCAGGTCCACGGCTGCTCGAAGCCGAGCACCGTGTAGCCGAGAATGTTGAAGACGCTGATGGAGATCGCAAAGTTTCGCAGTGCCAGGTAGCGGGGGTCGCGGCTGCCCATCCGCGGCGGGGCGTCCCGGGTAGCCGGGGCGTGGCGGTCGAAACTGGCGACGGTGGCGGTACGGGGCGGAGCGGCGTCGGCTGGCGGCGCGGCGCCGGCTGCCCCCGCATCAGCCCGGACGCTGTCTCGGATGTCGGTCATTGTGCCTTCATCTCCTGAACGTCATCGGTGAGCAGCAGGTCGTGCCAGCCGGCCGTGAGATCGAGGGTCTGCGTGTGCGGATTGCCGGTGCGGTCGCGCCAATGGATCTCGGCGGAGACTGCTTGGCTACCGGCTTCACCGAGTCCGAAAAAGACGTCAAAGCTGCGCTTGCCCGAGTGGCCGCTGCCACCGTCGAGCTGTGCCACCCGGGTACGACCGTCGGTGGTGCGGACGATGACCTTGGCGCCATAGGCGGGGGTACCGGGCACGCCGGCCGGAGCGCCCGGGGCGGCCGGACGGTAGAGCCGGAGACCGAGGAAGTTGTCCTGGCCGGGGCGGTCGTTGCGGTAGTAGGAGGGAGCATCCCACTGTCGGGCCACGGCAAAGTCCTGACCGCCGTCACCGTTGGTGTCGGCGACCGCCACGCCACGGCTGGGCGTCGTGTCGGTCATGCCGAGTTCGGCGGCGATGTCGGCATAACGGCCGTTCCCCTCCCGCACCCAGAAGGCGAAGGGCTGGGCACCGGCGATGTCATCCCCCGGCTCAGCGTTCGGCCACATGGCCGGGTTCCGCAGCATGAGGTCGTTACTCATCGCCAGTTCCTGGAGCAGGTTCCAGCGGTTGGTCTCGCCCTTGACGAAGCCGGCGGTCTGCACAACGGACATCTCGCCGCTGTTGTTGAAGTCCGCTATCTTGGCATCCCACCCCCATCCGACCCAGGCCAGGTTGAGCGAGGCCGCCTTGTTGTCGAAGACCGCGATCCCCTGACTCAGTCGTTGCTGGGCGTCAGCAGCGTCGACCGCGTTGTTCATCCAGACGAAGGTGCTCTCCTCCAGGCCCCAGGAGGTGGTGATGTTGCTGACAAACATGTCGAAGCGGCCGCTACCGCTCAGGTCACCGAACTCGATCGACATTCCCTTGAATGAGTCATGCCCGATGACCAGCGACTTAGGGGTGAAGGCACCCCGCCGTCCCTCGACCAGCTCAAAACGGATCTTGCCGGGGGTGGAGACGTTGTGGAAGAAGCGATCCTTGCCGAAGTCGTTGGCCAGGTAGAGCTCGGGCAGGAGGTCACCGTCGATGTCAGCCGAGCCCGCGCCGAGCGTCCAGCCCGTGGCGTACTGCGGCTTGATCGCCGGCTCCTCGACGTAGGCCACCGTTGGCTGGTCACCGGTGGTGGCTGAGACCCAGCGCAGGAGGTGCGCGCCGCCGGCGTTCTCGGCGTGCGACAGCGAGTGGTTCATCTCGACATTCGGCTGACCGGCGGGGTCGAGCACCTGGCTGTCCGGAAAGTAGTTGAACACCCCGATATCTGGATGTCCGTCGCCGTCGAAGTCGGCGACCGCGACGGCGTTGGTGTTCCACAGCTTGCCCTGGTAGACGCCGTTGTTGGAGTTCTGTTCGGCGATCAACTCAGTGGGACGGAACGTCGCCGCGCCGAGTGTCGAACTCGCACCGGATCTGTGCATGAACAGCACCGGCGTCCGCCCCCAGTAGTAGACCAACACGTCGATCAATCCGTCGCCGTTGAAGTCGCCGGGGACGCAGCCCATCGGCGCCATCGCCGAGTGCGTGGGCAGTGGCCTCGGATCAAGCACGAACGGCGCGTACCGGGCCGGCCCGTCCGGCGACGGCGTGACGACCACGGTGTCACTCCGGGTGTCCACCACGCACAGATCATTGGCGAGCCGGTCACCATCAAGATCGTTGATTGCGACCGCCGCGCCGACCGATGACACCCACGCCCGGATATGCTCGTAGGACGGGTTGACTGGCCGGACAGTGCGCTGGGGCAGCCCCGACGGCAGCGCGATAGGCAGTTCCGTGAAGCCGTACCGGGAGGCGAGCGCCTGCCGTTCGGAGGCCGACGCGCTGGGCAGGCGGGCCACCGCGAAGAGCGCGGCCGCCAGGACGAGCACGAGGAGTGCGGGAAGCGTTCGGCGGATCACACCGACAGGTTGGGGTGACAATGGTTCCCTCCAGGTAGGGGCCACTACCGATTCCAGGTACGGAAATTCAGCCGACAGGTCGGGCGGACCGGTGGTCACCAGCAGCCAAGGGACAGATTAGCGACCTGTTGTCGCGACACTACGTTCTTGCCGAGATGCGGTAGTTCTCAGCCGGATCACAAATGGCCCAGCAATCCCTTCACGTTGTCGGCCATTCAGATAGGCCAGAACTGAATCTCAGCACACTTATCGTGCCGGGAGCACCGCCGGAGTTCTTCTCAAAAGTTGCTCAATGGCCGAACCGTGACCCGCGCGCACTGATAGACATCAGCACAGGACGACGCTGCGCCTCTTTGTATAGCTTGGTTCATCGCAGTGCCAAGTGGTGTTCACGCGCCATCCGGCGCAGGGCGGCCAGGGCCACCCCGAACAGCACTCCGCGGACTATTGCCGGACCCTTCCGGTCGTTCTCATCGGCCTCGCAGGCCAGATCCAGCTCCGCCCGCGCCACCTCCTCCGCCGCCCGAGCAAAGGGGGCAAAGAAGGAGACACCTGCGTCGCAGCCGAGAAGACGCAGGTTCGCCAGCACCTCAGTCAGCACCTCCCGCCCATCTGCGCTGACCTGGTGACTCCAGCCCATCGACGCCACCAGCGCCTCGACCTCCTCTCGGGCGTAGGCCACGGCCAACGGCCCGAGCGAATTGGCGCCGTCAAGGGCGAGCGCCCGGTCCAGGACCTGATAGGCCTCACCCAACGAAACTTGATCATCATCAATCGCAGCGAGGATGCCACGCACGGAGGCAAGGTCGAGACCGCCGACCCCGGTCAGCGTGCGAATGAGGCGGATACGTCGCAGATGCCGCTCACCGTAGTCAGCCTGGTTGCGACCAGTGGGATTCCCAGGCGGCAGAAGTCCCTCGCGCAGGTAGAACTTGATCGTCGGGACTGAAACACCACTTTGCCGACATAGCTCCGAGATTCGCAAGCGTCCTCCCCTGGCAAAACGTTGCGGGGCAATCCTGCCACAGGCATCAGCAAAGAGCCATTCATCGATTTTCGCTGGCCACCTTCGACCCGGCAGACCTGCACTAACCTACACCAACTAGGCGGAACAGCCCTCCGCCGCCCACTGTCCGCAGCACGCTTGGATAGTGGCGAGTTCCAATAGACAAAACTGTAGCGCCGACATTCAGAAGCAGTTAGCACCACAACCAGACTAAGGGCAAGAATTGATAAGGTTACCGCCATACCGCTGAGCCGACCTTCCGCAACTCTTCGCCTTGACCAGCACCTGAAGCTAGGCTAATATCAGCTATCCAGCGGCAGATAATTGCCAAAGATCCGTTTGTGGTAATGGCAACAACCTCAGCAATGCCGCACCATGTCCGCACGTTCTGGGGGAGAGAGAAATGCAGGATGCCGCCGAAAGAGCCGTCGTTCGCGCCATCGACAAGATGCGGAACAACCTCTCTGATCAATTAACAGTGGACGATATGGCACAAGCGGCCATGTTCAGTAAGTTTCACTTCACCCGAATCTTTCAGAGAGTAACGGGGATATCACCCGGTCGGTTCCTTTCGGCGATCCGACTCCAAGAGGCGAAGCGACTCCTCATGACGACCAACCTGAACGTGACAGACATCAGCCTCCGCGTGGGCTACAACAGCGTCGGCACCTTCAGCACCCGGTTCACCAAGAGCGTTGGACTACCGCCTACGACCTACCGGCGGATGGGTGGCTACACCGGGCGAATCCCCACCCAGCAGATTTCGACGGGATACGCGACCGTAAGCGGTCGAGTCACGGCGGACAGCCACGGATCGACCCCCGGCCTGATCTTCATGGGGCTGTTCCAGCATCGGATCCCTGAAGGACTGCCGATCCGCTGCGCGATCCTCGACACCCCCGGCCACTTCCGCTTCACCAACGTCCCGGACGGGACCTGGTACCTGCTGTGCCACGCCATGTCTGGTGAGATGCTCCGGCTCCAGCCGAGAAGCATGCTGGTGGCGACCGTCGGACCACTCGTCGTCCGCGGTCGCCAGCGGTACGACATCGATGCGCAACTCAAGCCCGTGTCCAAGTTGGATCCACCGGTCCTGCTCGCTCTCCTCGACACCCGGAAGGCCGCCTTCGAGCGGCAGTACGCCGCCTCCTCACCCCCAGCCATCGCCGCCTGAACCAGCTCCCCCTGCGGATCGCCGGCGCGTACGCACGGGACGCGCCGGCGATTCCAGGTACGTGACGTGACACACCCGACGGTGCTCGACCAACCATGAGACCGCCACCCCCATCTTTGTACCGCCCCAGCCGCGAGGGGATCAGGGCATCGCGATCCGCCCCCACCGGGCTGGCCCAGGGCGTCAGTCGGCTCGCCGCACGGTCATCGGCAAGCCGCCGCGCACTCGCAGGGACAGCATCGGCTCAGGTGTCACGGCTCGCCCCGGCAGCCCCTCAAGCCGCAGGTCGCGCAGAAGCACCGCCAGAACCAGGGTGGCTTCCAGCATTCCGAGATTGGTGCCGACACAGAACCGCGGGCCGGCCCCGAATGGTATGTAGGCGTACCTCGGTCGGTTGGTGAGACCGGCAGGATCAAACCGCTCCGGGTCAAACCGCTCTGGCTCCTCCCAGAATCTGGGGTGCCGGTGCAGGGTGTACGGACAGATAAGAAGGTCGGCTCCGGCCGGCACCCGATAGCCGCCGACCTCGTCATCGGCCCGCGCCCTCCGGGTCAGGATCCATACCGGCGGATACAGCCGGATAGTCTCCTGGACCACCATCGCCGTGTACCGGAGCTGGTGCAGATCCTCGTAAACGGGGACGCGGCCGCCGAGCACACTCGTTGCCTCGTGCCGGACCCGCTCACGCAGCCGGGGGTGCTGGTCCAGCAGGTGCAAGCTCCAGCCCAGCGTGCTCGCTGTCGTCTCGTGCCCGGCCAACAGGAGGGTGACCAGCTCGTCGCGCAACCGCTGGCGCCCCAGCTGCGGGTCGGCCTCCGCACGGGTGGACAGGATCAGGCGGGACAGCACATCATCTCGTCCCTCAACCTCCTGACCACGCTCAGCGGCCAACACATCTACCACCTCCTGCAGGTGCCGACGGGCGCGCCGAAACCGCCGCTGCCGACGCAGGGGAATCCAGGTCGGCACCGCACTGAGCGTCTCCAGCTCGAACATTGCCTGGTCCTGCACTGCGGCGAAGGACTCACCGACGCCACGGAAGCCCGTCAGCTCTGCATCAAGCAGGGTCCGGCCCAACACTCCCAGGGTCAGCCGGGTCATCTCGTCCAGCACGTCCACCGGCGGCCCATCAACCCGCGTCGCGAGCCGTTCGGCGAGGCGGGTCGCCTCCTGCCCGACCACCCCGGCGTACTGGGCCAGGCGCCGGTTCAGAAACGCCGGTTGGATCACCCGCCGCTGCTTGCGCCACAGCTCCCCGTCGCTGGTCAGTAGGCCGTCGCCGAGAGCGCGACGGGCGTGTACCAACCCAATGCCCTTCTGATAGTTGGCATTGTTGTCGGCCAGGACATGCTTGGCGTGGTCGGGGTGGTTGAAGAAGTACAGCCGCTTCGGGCCGACCGGCAACCGGGCGACATCGCCGTACTCGGACGCCGCCGACGTCATCATGCCAAGTCGGTCACGCCCCAGGGCCAGCAGCAGGCGCAGGCCCGCCGTAACCGGAGGACCGGGTGGGACCCGCCCACCCCGGTCCGCGATCACCGTCATGCCACGTCCCCCATCTGTCGCTCGAGCTGATGGAATCGCCCGGACATGAACAACAGCGCCTCGTCGTCCGGCAGCCGCTGCGCAGACAGCAAGCGGCCGACGAAGATGGTGTGGTCACCACCGTCGTACGCTCCCCACACCTCGCACTCGAAGTGGGCCTGCGCCCCGGTGATCAGCGGCACCCCCGTCAGTAGGCCCGGCTGCCAGTCCACCCGGTCGAACTGTTCGGCACCCAGCGGGCGGCGCGCATCGGCGAAGTATCGTGCCACCGACTCCTGCCGCGTCGTGAGCACGGAGACACCGAACTCACCCGCATTCCCCAGGAAGCTGTGCATCATGGCTGTCCGGCCCACACAGACCAAGAGCAGCGGCGGGTCCAGCGACACCGCGGTGAAGGAGTTGGCGGTCATCCCGTGCGGGGTTTCACCGCCGACTGTCACCACCGTAACGCCGGTGGCAAACGCCCCATACGCCCTCCGCAGTGCCGTAGAGTCGGTCGTGCCGGCGGCAATTGTCCGCTGTGGTTTCACATCTGGCTCCTCGTCGACGGTCACAGCCCCGCCGCCGCATAGGGCTCCAGCGCCCGGATCAGCGCCTCGGGTACCCGCGCCGGCACAGTCTTGGTGTTCGGCCCCCGCATACAGGCCACCCGCTGGCCACCGCGGGCTACCATCGTTTCTCCGCCGCCCGGATCGAGTCGTACGTAGTCGAAGCTGAACTCCACCTGGGTCTGTGCGAGCTGCGCCAACCGCATTCGGATCGACAATTCATCGAAGGCAGTAATTTCGGCGAAGAACTCGCAATCCACCCGGAGCGTGAACAGCTTCAGGTCGTTGCGGAGGTCCGCCAGCACCTCCGGCGCTCGCTCCTTGAGGAACATCTCCCGGCAACGCCCCTGCCACCGCAGGTAGTTGACGTAATAGACATTGCCGACGAGGTTGGTCTCCTCAAAGCTGACGGTATGCACATACTCGAAGTACTTGTCCATGGTCAGTGCTGCCCTTCCGTCAGGATGGCGAAGACAACCGGCTCCGCCCGGTCCCGGACGGTCGTCACCAGGGTGGCGATCCGCAGGTGCCCGGAGCTGAACAGCTGCCAGCCCAGCCGATCCGAGCGCAGGAGGGTGAGCGGTGCCCGGTGGGACAGGCCCGCCTTGCGCAGGCACTCGAGCGCAGCCCAGACACGGGTGGTCGAGGCGTGATACGACTCGTCGATGTCGGTGGCGACCAGGCGGGCCAGCTCCGAAGACGGACCGAGCAGGCCCTGCCACACCGACTCATCGCGATCGCGGACCAGCTCCACATCGCAGGCGACGGTCCGCTCAGCAACCACGGCGAGGGTCAGCCCGGCGGTATGCGATGCCGAGAGCTGGCGGCCATTGGGCAGTTCGGGCCGGCCGTCCGGCCGATAGCTCACCTGCACTGGATGGCCCAGCGAGTGACCGGCGGCGATGGCGGTGATTGCCCGCCGCTCGCGCAGCCACTGATCGGTTCGGCCGGAGCTCTCCGGTGGTTCGGCGGCCGCGTGCGGTAGCACGGTCACAGCGACCTGAGCACCGACCAGATCACCAACACTGCGCTCCAGGTAGGAGCTCAGCAGCGGCGTGACCCACCTCCCGCGGCCGTCCTTCTTACGCACCGCACGAAGGCGCAGCCCGTCCCAGCGTTCCACGACCGCGCCCTCAGCGGAGCGCAGGGCGATGTCGTACACATAGGTGTCGCCGTCCCGGCTACGTTCTACCGCACAGTAACGCAGCTCCTCGTCGCCGCGCAGCCGCGGCCCAGCAGCATAGAGGCGATCGACACCCGCCGGCAGCAGCGTGCCGTCCGGGACGCAGACCTGGTTGCCGTGCATCAGCGCATCACGGACGCCCGGATCACCGAGTAGCAGCGTGGCCGGCAGGTAGTCAGCGAACCAGCGGGTGTCGGCCACCGCTGCCACCACTGCGTCGACGTGCCGGGCCGCAGCCCGGTGGTAACGGCGCAGGCGCTGGAAGCGGCCCCCCTGAAACAGGGTGTCACCGTAGAGCTCCGAAGCTGGGCGCAGCGGTACCACCGGCAGCCCGTCGGGGACCTCGTCGGGTGGGCCGGCCGGCGCCGGCGTTCGGGTGAAGCGCAGGCGGGCACGGAAGTGGACGGCGGCGAAGTCGGTCTCGGCACTGTGAATGGCCGCGTCAACCACCCCCTCCTCGACCACCAGGGTGGCGATCCGGATGAGGGTGCGGCCCTGCGGCGGAACCACGATCGGGCGGAGGAACTCCGCCTGCTCAATCACCGGGGTCTCCTCGCGCCCGACCACCGCCGCGGCGACCTGGGCCATGGCCTCCATGCCGAACACCGCCGGGAACAACAGGTTTCCGTCCAGCCGGTGGTCCTCAAGGTAGCGGTCGGTCGCCGGCTTCAGCTCGGTCTCCACGACCAGTTCGACACCGTCGTACCAGACCAGCGGCCGGTCGACGAAGCGCAACAGCGGCAGCTCGGGCCGGGCCCTCCGGACCGTGTCAACTCCCTCGATGCGACCGCTCACCACCACCTTGGCCGGGACCTGTGGATCCGCGATCAGCCGGCGCAGCAGCTGCACACCCTGATCCGGAGTGACCGGGGTGATGCCATCGCGAGAAAGCGCCTCCACCACCGACAGCCGCTCTCCCATGCCCACCCCGGACCAGACCGACCACTCCAGGCAGAGTGCACGACACTGCGGGTGACGTCGGCCGAACTCCTCGGTCAGCTCGGCCAGCCAGTCGTTGGCGACGGCGTAGTGGGCCTCACCGCGCAGTCCAGCCCGACCGATGATGCTGCCGAAGGTGACCATCAGCTTCAGCCGGTCGCCGTCGACGGCTCCCAGCACCGACCGCAGCCCGTCGATCTTCGGAGCGAAGGTACGTCGGAGGGTCTCCATGGTGACGCTGGTCAGCGCGGCCGGCTCGTTACGACCCGCACCGTGCAGCACCGCGGTCACGGAGCCAACCGGGTCAACCAGGTCAGCGACGGCCTGCCGGACCTGCTCGGCATCGGCGACATCGGCGCGGACGTAGTGCACCCGGACCCCGGCCTCGCGCATCCGGTCGAGGTTGGCGGCCAACTCCGAATCCTCGGCGGGGTCGGAGCGGCCCAGCACCGCCAGCGTGGCCCCGCTGTCGCCGGCAAGCGCCAACGCGCACTCGGCGGTGATGCCCTTGCCGCCGCCGGTGGCGAGCAACACGTCATCGGGGCCCAACACTGGGACGTCCCGCTCCGCCTGCACCGGCAGCACCCGCAACGTCGGCACCCGCCGACGGCCCGCCTCGTCGTAGTGCACCTCACTGAAGGTGGTGGTCGCCGCAACCTCTTGAACAATCAGGTCCACTGCGCTCGGCTCCGGCCTGATGTCCACGATGGTGGTACGGACCTGCGGCGCCTCGAGTCGCAGCGTCCTCGCCACGCCGGCGGCACCGGCGCCCTGCTGCACCAGGACGAACCGGCCACCACCAGCGGTGATCCCGGCGCGGGCGCCCTCCAGCGCCTCCTGCAGGTCCGTCTCGGCGCATCGTTCCGGCAGGCAGACGAGCACTCCCTCCCCGACTCCGCCCGCCTGCAACGCCTGCTGAAGTGGCTCGGCGAGCGGGTGACCATCGGTGGCGTACAGCTGCCAGCTACTGGCAGAAGCGGCGCCGGAGTGGGCCGGCAGCGGTACCTCCTCCCACTCCACCGACCAGGCGCGACACCAGTCGGCGACGCCGTTGACGAGCATCGGACCTGGCTGCTCGCCGGGGGCGCCAACGCCGGAACGGGTGAGTTGGTCAAGCGTTTCGGCGAGCTGGCCGACGGTCGCCGTGGCGAAGTTGGTCGGGGTCTGCGCCGTCGGGACCTGGAGGTGCTGTGCGGCCTGGTTGACGAGTTGCCCGACAGTGATCGAGCTCAGATGCAGGTCATCGAGGAGCTGGCTGCTGTCATGAACCATCTCTATCGGCAGCTCCGCTCGCTCGGCGGCCAGCCGACGCAGCAGTTCCAGGCTGCTCTCCTCGGCCCGGCCGCTCGCCGCCGCTGGCGTAACGGCGGGGTTGGCCGGGCCGTTCTCGCGCGCTTCGACGCCCTCGGGCAGGTGCAAGGTGGGTGCCGACTCGCACGGGCTGCTGAAGAACCGGAACTCCTGCCCCAGCTCCAATGGCCGCACCAGCCGATCGTGAAAGAGAATTCCGTCTACTGGAGCAACGCCCAGGACGTAGGCGACACCAGCCACCCGGAGCAGTCCAACCATGGATTCGTCGTCGGTGTCCAGCGCAACCGCTGGGACGTCCGTGGCAGCCGCGGCCAGCCCGGAGAGCACTCCGCCGGGGCCAACCTCGATGAATAGGTCGACCTCCTTGGCGGCCAGGGCGACCGCCTGGCTGAACAGCACGGGGTCGGTGATCTGCCGGTGCAGCAGGGCCACCAGATCGGTGTCAGGGGCAAGCACCTCCCCGGTGACGGTGGAGATCACCGAACCGGTTACCCGGTCGAACCGCTCCACCGACAGCGCATCCCGGAGGGCGTCCGCAGCGGGCGCCACCAGGTTGGAGTGGAAGGCGTGCGACACCGACAGCGGGGTGGCCCGCAGCCCGTCGGCGGCTGCCCGCTCGCACGCCTGTCCGACCGCCGCCACCGTGCCGGCCACCACGGTGTGCTCGGGACCATTGTGGGCAGCGATCACTACCGGCAGCCCGGCGATCAACCCGGCGACCCGCTCGGCCGACGCGTTGATGTCCGCCATCGTCCCGGACGCGCTGTGCTCCCCCATCGTCCGGCCACGAAGCCGGGCGATGCGCAGCAGCGCCTCGTCATCAATGGAACCAGCCCAGTGCAGCGCGGCGATCTCACCGAGGCTGTGCCCGACGGCGACGCTGGCATCCAGCTTCAACAACGACAGGGCTCGCAGCCCGGCCAGCGCACCGGTGACGATCCGGGGTTGCGCCACCTCGGTGGCGACCATGTCACCGTTGACGGGCAGGTTGGCCCGCTCGTACACATCGGCGATATCGGAGAATCGGCGGCGTAGGGCGCCGCCGGAAGTACCCCGTCCGGAGCCCTGCCCGGGAAAGAGGTAGCCGATCCGGGCGGCAGGGCCGCGTACGTGACCGAGTAGGCACCGACCGTCGGGGGTAACCAGCCGCACCGTGTTGGCGTCCAGAGCAGCGCAGATCCGGCGTAGCTGCCGCTCGGCGTCCGCCGGGGAGGTGACCACCGCGGCCGCCCGGTATGGCAGATCCCGCAGTTCGCGGTGCAGGGTCGCGGCCAGGTCGGCGAGTTGAGCATAGGAGACGGTGGGGGCGAACTCCACCAACCGGCCGAGGCGCTCGCGCAGCTGGGTCGGAGACGCCCCGTCAACCAAGAGTAGCTCCGCGTCCTGGAGCGAGGTGGCCAGGTTGCGCGACCGGCCGTCCAGCCGGGTCGACCGGCGGGGCCGGTCGCCAGCCAGCACGATGTGGGTGTTGATGCCGCCGAAGCCCATGGCGGTGACGCCGGCGTGTAGGGGTACGTCCCGCGGCCATGACTCCGCCTGGCGCAGGGCCCGCAGGGCCTCGCCGTGCTCAGCGAACAGCTCATGCGGTTCGACACAGCCGACCGTCGGGGGCAGGATCTCGTGGTGTATGGCCATCGCCGCCTTGATCAGACCGGCGACCCCGGCGGCGGCCTTGGTGTGACCGATCATGCCCTTGATCGAGCTGATCGCCGCAGGTGGGGCATCGGGGTCGGCCGCACGCCGGGCCAGCGACAGCGCCTTGAGCTCGGTGGCGTCGCCGACGGCGGTGCCAGTGCCGTGGCCCTCGAAGAATCCCACCGTCTCGATGCCGAAGCCGGCCCGATCGTAGGCCCGCCGTAACGCGAGTTGGTAGCCGCTGACCTCGGGCCGGGTGATGCCGCCCTTGCCGTCGGAGGAGATCCCCCAGCCCGCGATGGTGGCATAGATCCGGTGCCCGGCACGGTTGGCGTCCGACTCACGCATCAGCACGACCATGCCGCATCCCTCGCCGGGCCAGAAGCCGTTGGAACCGCGGTCGTACACCCGCATCTCGTGTCGGGCAAGCGCGCCGGTCTTCGCGAAGCCGATGATCTCGAAGGGGTCGATGGAGAGGTCCACCCCCCCGGCGATCGCCACGTCGACCTCGCCGTCAACCAGGGTCTTGCAGGCGGTGGCAACGGAGAGCAGGGACGACGAGCAGGCACCGTCTACCGTGTAACCGCCACCGTTGAAGTCGAAGTAGTTGCAGATCCGCCCAGCGATGGTGTTCGACAGTCCACCAGCGAGGGTGTCCTCATCCACCGGCGGGAACGGCCTCTTGAAGGTCGCCTCGAAGTCAGCTAGGAAGCCGCTGAGCTGGTCGTCGTCCCAGTCCTGTTCCTTCAGTGCGGCGGCGACCATTCGTCGGATGTAGGGCCAGCGCAGCCGGAGCTGGTTGGCGCGGGAGAACTCCCCCGTGAGGGTGTTTCCCACGACCACGCCGGTGCGTTCCCGCGGCAACCCCTCTCCCATGGGAAAGCCGGCGTCGGCCATGGCTGACGCCGCCATGTCCAGCGCCAGCCAGTGGGTCAGGTCGGTGGAGCGGTAGGTGCTCCCGGCAATCTTGTAGGTGATCCGATCGAACTCATATCCCTCGATCACCGCAGCGTTGGGGGAATAGAACGTGTCCGGGGTCGTGGCGTCCGGGTCCCAGTAGTCGTCGAGACTCATCCGCTCCGGGGGCAACCGGCGGAACGCGCGTCGACCGGCAAGAGCGTTCTCCCAGAGTTCCCGTGGGGTTGCGGCGTCCGGGTACCGGCATGCCATCCCGACCACAGCGATCCTGGTCATAAGATCTCCTCTGAATTTTGCGTAGTGGCCGGCGGTCGACAGGAGGGCCGCGGTGGGATCGGCGGATCGGACCGGGTCGCCTCGCCGCGGACCTCAGCTCCGTGCCTGGAACTCCGCGGCAATCGCCCGTCGCCACCGTTCGTAGGCGGGGACGGCGTCGGACTCATCGCGTGGGGCAGTAGCGTCGGTCACCTTGGCCGCCTCGGCCGGCGTCATACCGCAGAAGACCGCGACGGCCAACTCGTTGTGCGGGACAACCAGGCCAGCACGGACCCGGGCACCGGCGGCGAAGGCACTGCCCTGCGCCACTGCGGCGCGATAGTCGCCGGCGCGCTCCCGGAAGCGGAGCAGCTCTGTCTCGGAGGCACCGCCGGCATAGGTTGCGGCCAGGCCAGCGCCGGCATACAGGTCGGCGCGGCGATCCTCAGGAAAGCCGGCGATCATTTCCGCGACGCGATCTGCGTCGGTACCACCGATGAACCACATGGCCCGACCGATGCCCTGATCGATCACCCGGCCGCCGTACTCGGCGGGTCCGTCCGCAGGCCAGGGAAAGGTACGGTGTCGGTGTTGACGATGCACGTACTTCTCGGTGTGGAAGTACGCCTGGTGGAACCCGTAGCCGTCAAGGACCAGCCAGCGCAACAGCGGGTCCGGCGCGCAGAGTTGGCCCCAGCGAAACCGCGGTAGCCGCGCCATGGCCCAACCCACTCCGATATACGCCATGTAGATGTGCCCGTCGCCCCGGCCGTCGAGCATGGCCGGCACGTGTCGGGGTCGTCCCAGGCGCAGCCCGTCCCGGACTGCGAAGCCCATCGCGGCGCCCTCGTACGCGAAGCCACGAAAACGGATAGGAATGGTTTCCAGACGGGCTTCGACGGTGGAGACGTTCGGCCCTTCGACGGCATACCCATAGCCGGCTAGAAAGGAGGAGCCGACCGTCTCCAGCAGCGTCCGTGATTCTTCATCCTTGACATGGAAACCACGAACGTCCAGCTTGGTCTGGGAAATATTCGGCGTCAGAATCCTGCGACGCAGACCACGAAGGCTCTGCATTGGCACCTTGCCCCCAAGAAGAGTGGGTGTGACGACCCACCCGCATATGGCCGTCTATTTCGATGATGACAAAGGCCTACGTCGTCATGTTCTTCAACCGTGCGGACCCGGTCGATTTTTGCTCACAGTCGACCCTGCCCGGGGTGGGGGGAATCGCGCATTCCGGGTTAGGCCCGCGCTACGTCCGCCGGCACAAGGTGCGTGCGGAGCCGGCGGCGCCACACCTCGTACGCCGGCAGGCCGGGCTCGGCCGCGACGGAGACGACGTCGCTTGCGAGTCGCGCCGCATCCGCCACCGACCGGTCGCCCAACGCCCACATGGCGACCTCGCTGTGCTCCGGCACGTACCCCGCATGGCTGCGCGCCTTGGCTGCGAACGCCGCCCCCTGGGCAAGATCACCGGCATACCGGCCGGCGGAACGGCGGATCGAGGCCAGGTCGCTCGGAGTGCTGCCCCCGGCGAAGGTGGCCGCGAGGCCAACCCCGCTCCACAGGTCGCCGTGCCGCTGCTCGGCGAAGGCGTGCACGGCAGCCGTGACATCGGCGGTACGCCCTCCGTGGATGAACCACAACGCGCGGCCGACTCCCTGGTCCACCGCCCGGGCGAAATAGCCCGCGTGGCCCTGCCACGGATACGTCCCAAGGCGTTCCTGCCGGATCACGAACCGCTCGACATCGAAGTACGCTCGATCGAAGCCGTAGCCATCCACGGCCAGCCAGGTCATCGTTGGGTGATACGGGGAGCCGCTGAGGTCGGGCACCACGTGCCGCCACAGCCGCCGCGGCAGTCGGGCCATCGCGAACCCGATGCCGATGTAGGCGAGAAAGAGATGCCGATCGCCGGGCCCGCGCAGCAGTTCCCGGGTTCTTGTGCCGCGACGCGGCGGCAGCACGTCGAGGATCGTGCATGCCATCGTGGCACCCTCGTAGGCGAACCCGGCCATCTCCTCATCAATGAGGTCGAGCCGGCGCTCAAGCTCCCACAGGTCACGAGTGTCGATACCCCACTCGAAGCCACAGATGACCGACTGCGGGACCGCCTCCAGCCGGCGGGTCACCGACGACGGCTCCCCGGGAAATCCGCGTCGGGCGAAGGTGACCTCACCCAACGACGGCGACATGAGCAGGCGACGCACCGCACCCAGCACGCTCGGCATGACAGTCTCCCTGTCGGTACGACGTCTTCCACCGGAACCGGCGGCGTCTCTATCGTCCGCGTCGTCGGGGGCATACCTCCTCTTCTGCGTTGCGCACCCGTGGCGAAGGCCTGCCGGCACGACGGGTAAATGTGACTTCCACATGCCACCGCAAAGAAAGAGGTGCAAGCTTCGACCGGCGCCATCGATGATGCAGTGATTGGGTGTCGCATCTGCTGAACAGATGACGCCTTTCATCTCTCCCTACGCCCTTCTCAGCACAATGCATAAATGGGAACGAGAAGCTGCCAGAAGTAACCGCGGCGCCTCGACGGATGCACGTCAAACAGAGACGAAGGGAACGCCATGCAGACGGAAGATCCCGACTCCGAGCAGACCCGAGTCATGACGCTGGAAGCGTTTGCCGACACTATTGTTCCGGGTCAGAAGCGCTCGCCTGACGACCGGGCGATCGCCGGCGTCTCGGCTGACGGTGGCGCCGTCGCCAGCGGGGCACTGGCCCTGCTGGAGGATCCGGCCAGCGGATTCGCCATGACCCTGGCACCGCTGAGCGAGGCGTTGAACGCACATGCCGCGAGCTACGCCGAGTCGCATGCGCTGCCGCTCGATCCCCGTACGCCGCCGTTCGTGGCCCTCTCCTACGACCACCGCACCGCACTTGTCAGCGAACTGCTGGAGCCAGGGCACGCCGAGCAAGAGATGTGGGTGGGGTTGGCGCTCTTCAGCAACATGGCCTTCGACAGCGCGGCGCACATCGGCACCCACGAGGCCCTTGCCGCCGGGCATCCGGGCCTGCTGGCGATTGGCCTTGCCCGACCCGATGACGACGGCATCTGGCGCTTTCCCGAGTACTCCTACGGCCGTCCCCTGGCGCCCCTACACCCCGACACCGTTCCCTCCGGGAGTCCCGCATGAGCAGTACCGCCAGCACCGACGTAGTGATCATCGGCAGCGGCTTCGGCGGTGCCATACCCGCCTATCACCTGGCCGCCGGCGGCGCAGAGGTGGTGGTTCTCGAACGTGGACCGTGGCTGTCCGCCGAGGAGTTCGACCACGACTTCAAGCTCGGTTCCTCGTACACCCGCATCTTCGACTTCACGGTCGGCGACGGTATGAGCCTGCTCGGCGGCAATTGTGTCGGTGGCGGCAGCGTCGTCTACTTCGCCACCATGCCCCGCGCGCCACGGTTCGTCTTCGAGCGCCGCGGCAGCATCGGCCAGCGGATGTGGCCGTCAGCCATCACCCGGGACAGCCTGGACCCCTGGTACGACCGGGCGACCGAGGCCCTGCCAGTCACGAAGCAGAGCTGGGAGAAGATTCCCTACGCTGGCGGCCTGTTCGCGGCGGCCTGTGCGCACGCCGGCCGGACCGCCAATCCGGTGCCATCGGCGGTCGACGTCGACATGTGTACGAACTGCAACTGGATGATGGCCGGCTGTCGCTTCGACGCCAAGCGCTCGCTGCTGCTGAACTACCTGCCGGCCGCTCTTGCCCACGGCGCCGAAGTCCGCCCACTGCACGAGGTGCAGCACCTCTCGCGCAATGACGACGGTGGCTACCGGGTGCACTACCGAAACGTTGACGCCGAGGACTACCGAATCCTGCACGACAGCGGCACGATCGACGCCAAGATCGTAATCGTCGCGGCGGGCGCCGGTGCCACGCCCGTGATCCTTCAGCGCTCCGAGACGACCCTCGGCGCGATGCCCCCCGCGGTGGGACGCTACTTCTCCAGCAATGGCGAGCGGCTGAACACCGCCGTGTTCGACGAGGACCGGGTCCGCGAGGTGCTCGGCCTGTCCCGACCCGGCGGCAAGGCGTACGCCGCCAACCAGATCGGACGCGGACCGACCGTGGCATCCTGGGATCGACTCGACGGGAGCCTGCCCGAGTTCGAGCGCTACTCGCTGGAGCAGCTCTACTTCCCGCCCGGCCTCGGCACCATCCTCGCCCAGGTACCCGAGCCGACCGGACCGAGCTGGTTTGGCGTGGAGAAGAAAGAGATGATGCGTCGCTGGCAGTCCTGGCTGACCGTCTTCACCATGTCCGAGGACGACAACGAGGGTGTCTTCGGGCCGCCACCTGCCACCGGGAACGCCGATCGCATCTCCCAGCAGATGCTCGGTCGTGGACCACTACGCTACCGCCCCACTCCAAACACGTTGCGCGGCTGGGCGGCCTCCGACGCCGACGTCAAAGACATTTTGGAACGCGATGGGCTGGCCCGGGTAACGCCGTGGACCAACGATGTCGTCGGCGCGTACACCGTGCACCCGCTCTCCTCCTGCCGGATCGGTGACAACCCCGAGACCTCCGCCCTGGACGACCGGCACGAGTTACGGCAGCACCCAGGAATCTTCGTCACCGACGGTTCCGCGGTACCCGGTGCCCTGACGGTGAACCCGGCACTGACCATCGCCGCACTCGCCGAACGGGCCGTGCCCGGCATCATCCGCGCCGCGCAGGAACGCGGCGTGCGGGTCACCTACGGCGGATCCTTGCCGGAGGGTTCCAGCCGGACCGTGCCGGCGACCGCCGTCAGCTGAGGACGTGCCGCGGGGCGGGCTGGCGCATGCCCATCGGCCCGCAGCGTCCGGCTCGAGGAGGAAAATCATGGACCGATGGCTGGCTCGGGCGACCAGTCGGACGATGCTGACCCACATCCGACACGTCACCCCGGTCCCGCCGAACACCGCCACCGGGGCCGTCGCCGAGGTCTACCGCCAGCTCGCCACCGACTTCGGCGTCTACGCACCGCCGGTCATGCTGCACTCCCCCGCACCCGAGGCGCTGCGCGCCTGCTGGACACTGCTCCGGGAGACGCTGCTGGCCGACGGGCTGGTCTCCCGGCGGGCCAAGGAGGTGGTGGCCGAGGCGGTGTCGCTCGGTAACCGCTGCCCGTACTGCGTTGACGTACACGGGGCTGCGGTCACCGGGCTGGTCGGCCGTCCCGGGAGGCGCCCCGTGAACCGGGATCCGGCCACCGACCCGGAACTGACGGCGCTGGCGGAGTGGGGACGGCGCAGCGGCGAACCGGCCGACCGCCCGACCCCGCCTTTTCCCCTCGCGTACGCACCGGAGCTGATCGGCGTGGCAGTGGTATTCCACTACCTCAACCGAATGGTGCACGTGTTTCTCCAGGAGTCGCCGCTGCCTGGCACCACGGGCCCGGTCCGTAAGGTGGCCAGCCAGATCGCCAGCCGGGTGATGGGGGGACTGGCCGGGGTCCGGGTCCCGCCGGGCCGGTCAGTGGACCTGCTACCACCCGCCCCGATCCCGGCGGCGCCCGGCTGGTCACTCGGGCAACCGCACATTGCCGCGGCGATGGCACGGTCTGCCGGTGCCCTGCACGCCGCCGGGGCGCAGGTGCTGCCGAAGCGAACCCGGGCCCTGGTGCTGGCAACGCTCGCCGACCCGCCCGCACCTACCCTGGCCGCCGGTACGTTCTTCGACGCGGCGCTCACCGCGCTGCCCCCGGACGAACGGCCCCTCGGTCGGCTGGCCCTGCTGACCGCGCTTGCACCGTACCGCGTTACCGCCGGCGACATCGCGGCCTGTCGGGTCGCCGGTGCCGACGATGCCACGCTGGTCAGGACGGCCGCATGGGCGAGCCTGAGCGCGGCCCGGCTCATCGGCGCCGGCCTGGACAACGATCTGATCGCGCACACCGACGATCCCGGACCGGAGGCGAAGAGGTGAGCCCGGATCGACGGCACGGCGGTTCGCACAGCGGGAGAAGACATCGCCCGCTCGACGCGCCGATGATGAGGGAAGCCGGCTGCCAAGGCAGCCGGCTGACTATCCCTTACCCCCCCCGGACGCCGGACCGGGCGGCAGCCGTCGCCGGTGTCGCCCAGTCGCCCAGCCGCGTACAGCGTGTCAGGCCCAAGGTGTCGCAGCAGCGAGAGGACGAGCGCGTGGCAGAGCAGGACATATTCGCTGCCCTGAAAGCCGAGGGCGAGAGCGTCGACCACCTGGTCGCTGGGCTGGCCGAGGATGCCTGGGAAACGCCGACGCCGGCCGAGGGCTGGACGGTGGCACACCAGATCGCACACCTGGCCGCCACCTTCCGGATGGCCGGTCTCGCGGCCGCTGCCCCGGACGAGTTTCGACGCATGATGTCCCAGATGAGTGACTCGTTCGAGTCCAATGTGCAGGCGGCGATGGCCCCCTACGTGGCACAACCGCCGCACCGGCTGCTGGCAGCGTGGCGCGATGAGCGGGCCACCACCGAGAAGGCCCTCGCTGCTGTTGCGGATGGCACTTTACTACCGTGGCTGGTCCGCCCGATCCCCGCACCAGTGCTGGCGGCCGCCGGGATGATGGAGTTGTTCGGGCACGGTCAGGACATCGCAGACGCCCTCGGGACGCAGCGGGAGCACAGCGACCGGCTTCGCTACCTGGTGGAGTTCGCCCTCCGCACCTGGGACTTCGGCTATCTGGCCCGCGGGCTCGAGGCACCTGACACGCGATTCCAGTTCCGCGTCACGGCGCCGTCCGGCGCGCTCTGGCAGATCGGACCGGTCGAGGCCGAGCAGACCATCACCGGATCGGCCACCGACCTGTGCCTGCTGGTGACCCGACGCCGCCACCGCGACGACCTGGCGTTGAAGACCGCAGGTGACGAAGCCGACCGGTGGCTGGACCTCGCGCAGGCATACCGCGGACCGGCCGGTCCGGGCCGACGCCCCGGGCAGTTCGCCCGCTGACGTCCCCGTGTGCCCTGGCGGGAGATCCGCCGGGGCACACCATGTCCCCAAGGGCAGGGTCGTGAACCCTGACCGCACATCGGGCCAGGTCGGTCAACGCGCAGAGCAGGCGGCAATACGCCCCGTCAGGAACTCCCGCTCCGCGTCATTCTCGGCTAACACCAGTGCCTGCCGGTAGAACGCCACGGCCTCAGCCGTGCGGCCGAGTCGCCGCAACAGATCAGCCTTGATAGCGGGAAGGTAGCGATACCCATTCAGCCGACCATCACACTCGAGCTGTTCGACCAGTCTCAACGCGAAGGCCGGTCCATGGACCATGGCAGCAGCCACCGCACGATTGAGCTCGACGACCGGTGAGGGCCACACCTTGATAAGTTCGTCGTAGAGGGTAACGATCTGCTCCCAGTCGGTCACCGCATAGGTCGATGCGGTCGCGTGTAGTCCAGCGATCGCCGCCTGCAGGGTGAACCGTCCGGGCGGTCCGTCGGCAAGCGCAGAGACAATGAGCCGGTGTCCTTCGGCGATGCCGGCGCGATCCCACAGCGAACGGTCCTGTTCCTCCAACAGCAGTAGCCGTCCACTGCTGTCAGTCCGGGTGTCCCGTCGGGCATGGTTGACCAGCAGCAGTGCGAGCAGTCCACGCACCTCCCGCTCGGTCGGCATCAGCTGGTTGAGCATCCGCGCCAGGTCGATAGCGAACTCGACCAGGTCGGTGCGAGTCAACTGGCCTCCGGAGGGTGCGGTGTGCCCGGTCGTGAAGACCAGGTGAATCACCGTGAGTACGGCGTCGAGGCGTTCCGGCAAGTCTGCTGGGCCCGGCATCTGGAACGGGACGCGCGCGGCAGCGATCTTCTTCTTGGCCCGAGTGATCCGGGCGGCGACGGTCGTCTCGGCAGCCAGGAACGCTTTGGCGATGTCGGCGACCGCCACCCCGCACACCAACCGCAGTGTCAGCGCCACCTGGGATTCGAGTGACAGCGCCGGATGGCAGCACATGAACACGAGCCGGAGGCGGTCGTCGTGGACGGCCGGGGCCTCCGGCGCGATCGCCGTCTCGGTTACGTCGCTTTCGACGAGGAGGTGCAGTTTGGAGCGGAGTACATCCGCTCGGCGTAGCGCATCGAACGCGTTCCGCTTGGCGGCCGTGGTCAGCCAGGCCCCTGGCTTCGCCGGCACGCCGGAGCGCGTCCAGGCGTCGAGTGCAGCGACGTATGCCTCCTGCACACACTCCTCGGCAAGATCCAGGTCGCCGGCGACGCGCACCGTCGTGGCGAGCACAGCAGCCCACTCACGACGGTGCGCGTCCGCGACCGCACGCTGGACAGCGGTCCGCGCGACAGTCACTCCTGAATCAGCGGCCGCACCTCAATACCGCCTTCCATAACCGGCACGCATTTGCCGACCGCGATCGCCTGGTCAAGGTTCTCCGCCTCGATCACGAAGAACCCTGCCAAGGCTTCCTTACTCTCGATGAACGGCCCGTCAGTGATGACACCGCCCTTGCGGATGGTCGTGGCGGTGCTGGTCGGCTGGGTAGCCTGCGCGTTTACGATCTTGGCGCCGATCTTCTCAATCTTCTCGGGCACCGCCATGTGTCCGTCAAGGATCTCCTGTGGCATGTCGGCGACGCCGCCCGGCAGCTCCTTGTCGTATATCAGAATCGCGTACTGTGCCATGTGTGGCTCCTTCCGTTCACGCCGAATGTCGTTCGGCCTTCCGTCAGTACGACGGATGAGTGACCGCCGAATCGACAACCCATCTGGGAGAAATCCGTCGCGGGGGTGGCCGGGTCCCAGGGTGCCACATCGCGTTGGCGGTCTCCACCATCATCCGGTGGGTTCTGATACCCGCGCCGGCTCGGCGGCCGGGTCCTCCTGACCGACCGGAGGCACCGCACGCAGCCGCGAGACGAACAGGCCGATGATCCCCAGCACCACGACCGCGGCAACCCCGGCGATGAGCACGAGCGAGTCGGTGAATGCCGGGCCAGCCACCTCGAGTACCGCCGCAGCCAGTTCCGGTGGCAACCCACTGGCTGCGCCGGCCGCCCCCGCGATGCTCTGTGAGGCGATCTGCGCCACGTCACCCGGCACGGAATCGGGGAAGGCACCCGCGACCTGTGCGTGGTAGAAGGCGACACCGAGACTGCCGACCGTGGCGACCCCAACAGCGTTGCCCATCTCGTTGCTGATCTGCGGCATCGCCGACGCCGAACCAGCACTCTCTGGCGGCGCCGAGCCTATGATCATCGCCATCCCGACTGCCAGTAGCGGCGTACCACCAATAGCCCAGACCCCGAACCCAACGATGAGCAGCGCCGGGCCCGACTCGAAGCGGGAGAGCATCACGAGCACCAGGCCCACAACCACGATCATCTCGCCGGCCGCGATGAGGATCGCCGGCCGGACCCGCTGCGCCAGCACCGCGGCGAGCGGGGTGAAGACCGCGCTGAGCAACATCCCGGGCGCAAGCGCGAGACCGGCTCGCCACGGCGACAGACCATCAACGATCTGGAAGTGCTGGGTGATGAAGAGCAGCACCGCCCCGGTGAGCGAGCTGTGCAGCAACAGCGCGATGAGCGGCACAGTGAACCGACGGTTGCGGAACAACCGCAGATCGAGCAGGGGACGCGGCAGCCGCCGCTGGCGACGAAGAAACATCACGGCGAACACCACTCCGACGCCGATAGCCAGCAGCGGTGCGACACGCCAGCCGTAGCGCGCCAGTTCCTTGACCCCGTAGACCACCGACAGGACGGCCGCGAGTGAGAGCAGCGAGCTTAGCCAGTCGGGCCGGTGCGCCTCGGGGTCGCGATGCTCTGGCAAGACCAGCGGCCCGACGATGAGCAAGGCGACCATCAGCGGAAGCCCCAGCAGGAAGGCCGACCCCCACCAGTAGCGCTCGAGCAGCACGCCACCGCCGAGCAGCCCGACGATGGCCCCAAGGGTGAAACAGGAGGCCCATGCGCTGATCGCGACACCGAGTTGCCTCGGGTCACGGAACATGCTGCGGATTAACCCCAGTATCGACGGTGCCAGCGCGGCCCCCGCAATGCCGAGCAGCGCCCTCGCGGCGATCAGCATGCCCGGGCTGGTCGCCCACGCCGAAGCCACCTCGGCGAGGCCGAAGCACGCGGCACCGGCGAGCAACAGCCGTCGTCGCCCGATCCGGTCTCCCAGGCTCCCCATGGTGATCAGAAACCCGCCAAGCATGAAGCCGTAGATGTCGGCGATCCACAACTGCTGCACCCCGTCGGCGCCCAATTGGGCACTGAGCTGGGGGAAGGCCAGTAGCAACACGAAGGTGTCAAAGGCAACCATAAGCGTCGCCAGACACAGCACTCCGAGGCCGATCCAGTCTCGCTGTCGCGCTCGCGCCGCAGCGTCGATCGTCATGGCCATCACCTCTCGTCGCGAAGGCGGCGCTCGCCGGTAGCCACCGGAAGGCCGGCAGAGTGCTCGCAGCGTATCGCCGACAATTCACTTTCCCGGCCCTCTCTTACGGGGATGCGCAGCATCGAAGAAGTTGATTCGAGACTACTCATACGGGCGGCTGGATGGTGGGTCGAACGGGCAGTCCAACCCGAGTTCACGGCCAGGAGGAAAGCAATTCCGGAGTTGCAGTTCTGAACCCCGCCTGCACCGTTTCCAATCGAGTCAGACGTCTCCGTCAAACGAACAAGAGCCCCCTCGGGGTCCTTTCGAGGAAAGCTCGTCTCCAATACTCTCCCCCCACGATGACGACTTCACGACAAACCATGAACTTCACCGCCAAAAGCGATATAGGCCAATTGACATGGCGAGATTTTAGCGCCACCAACATGACTGGGCATTCTGGAAGAAAAGAATTTCGGAATCACTGGCATAATCGGCTGGCAGTAATTATTGGACAGATCTATCCGCCGCAAGGTAACTACCCGACCGGTACACCGTGCGCCTCGCTAAAACATTTTGCAGCCACCAGGTCAAGGAGCGGCACCAGATGACCTCGCTACCCGCACGGCACCAGGGCCGCGCGCTACCGCTTCCCGGAACCGCGGACTTCACCAATGCAACACAGGTGTTCAACCTCCACGCGCAGCCCCGGCCCGCAGCCGCCGTGACAGTGCGTTCCGTCCCGGAAGTCCGGGAGGCACTCGTACTCGCACGCGAACGCGGCATGCGAGTACGCGTCCACAGCACCGGACACGGAGCGGGTGCCGGCCGGCCAGTTCGGGACGGGCTGCTGATCCGGACGGATCTGCGCGGCGGGGTACGCGTTGACCCGGAACGGCGGACCGCCCGGGTGCCCGCCGGCACCCGCTGGCGGGCCGTGGTCGAGGCCGCGGCGCCGCACGGACTCACCGCGGCACACGGGTCGGCCGGCACAGTCGGCGTGGTGGGGTACGCCCTGGGCGGCGGACTCAGCCCCTACGGGCGCATCGTCGGCCTAGCTGCCAACACGGTCCGCGCGGTGGAACTTCTCACCGCCGACGGTCGGCATCACCGGGTCGACGAGGAGCACGATCCTGAGCTGTTCTGGGCGCTGCGCGGCGGCGGGGGTGGGTTCGGCGTGGTGACCGCGATGGACATCGAGCTTCTGCCGGTCACGGCCGTCATCACCGGCGCCGCCTACTGGCCTGAGCACGCCGCCGAACGGGTCATCGCGACGTGGATGCGCTGGGCGGCACACGCACCACGCGACGTGACGACCACGATCCGCATCCTGCGCCTGCCCGCGGCGCCCGAGGTACCACCGGAACTCGCGGGGCGTACGACTGTTGCCGTGGACGGTGCCGTGCACATCGCCCGTCCCGCAGGTATCACGGTCGCACGTCAGCACGCCGACGACCTGCTCCGCCCGCTACGGGCGATCGCGACTCCCGTACTCGACACCTGGTCGGAGGGAACATCGACCGACGTGTTGAATGCGCATGGCGACCCACACACACCGTTGCCGTTCCTCGGTGACCACATGCTCCTCGGCGACCTGGATGCTACCGCGATCGACCGCCTGCTCGACGCGATCCGCAACCGTCCGACGTCTCCCCTGGTCGTCAGCGGACTGCGACAACTGGGCGGCGCCTACCGCGCCCCTGAACGGGCGGGCGGAGCACTCGACCGACTCGACGCCGCGTACTCATACGCCGGCTCCGGACCGGTCCTGGCACGTGCCCACGCCGACGAGATCCGCACGCACTGCGATGAGATCCGCAGGGTATTGCAGCCGTGGGACACCGGGCGGACGGTGCCGTGCTTCGTCGAGGACTTCACGCGACCGCAACGGCATCTCAGCGCTGAACACGTGCTGTCCGTTGCCCAGGTCCGGCAGCGGGTCGACCCGGAAGGGCTCTTCCGGGTCGACGCACGGAGCGATGTCGATTGAGCACCCCCCGGATCGTCGGTTCTTGTAACCACCCAACCCACCCCGAAAGTAGGTGCCATGGCAACCACGATGGAGCAGGCGTTCCAGTGGCCGACTGAGACTCGCGCCTTCTGCGCGGAGCTACCCTTCACCCCGCAGACCATCCTGTTCGAGCGCGGCGAAGGCGTGCGTCTGTTCGACGCGCAGGGCCGCAGGTACCTCGACGCGCTCTCCGGCGTCTTTGTCACCTGCTTCGGCTATGGCTACCAACCGATCGTTACCGCACTGACCGAGCAGATCCAGAACATCACCTTCAATCCGCCGTTGCACGGCACCAACCGCGCCGCGATACAGCTTGCGCAGGGCCTGGTGGACCTCGCACCAGCGGAAATCACCTCGGTAAAGCTGCTCAGCGGCGGGTCAGAGGCGGTGGAGTCGGCGGTACGGTTGTCCCGGCTGTTCCACGCCATGCGAGGAAAGCCGACGAAGCAGAAGATCCTGAGCAACTACCAGAGCTACCACGGCTCCACCTACGGCGCGCTGGCGCTGACCGGTCACCCCGCCGTCGGAATCTTCGGCAACGGTATGCCGGCCGTCGTGCACACCTGGCCTCCAGAGGCGGTCGCCGCCCAGCGTGGACTCACCCCGAAAGATGCTGCCGAGCAGGCTGCTGCACTGGTGGAGCGCACGATCGAGGCGGAGAGTCCGGACTCGATCGCCGCCATGATCGTGGAGCCGATCAGCGGGGTCCGCTCGATGGAGGTTCCCGATCCGTTCTACTTCCACCGCCTCCGTGAGATCTGCGACCGGCACGACATACTTCTTGTCTTCGATGAGATCGTCACCGGCTTCGGCCGGGTTGGACACCACTTCGCGGCCCAACACTTTGGCGTCACGCCTGACCTACTCTGTGCGGGCAAAGGTCTCTCCGGCGGGTATGCGCCGCTAGCCGCGCTACTCATCAGCGAACGCGTCGCAGAACCATTCCGAACTCCAGACGGACCGATGGCATTCGGCACAACGCACACCTACTCCGGCAACCCACTCGCGGCGAGCGCAGGCCTGGCCGCCGTCGCTGCTTTCGCCACCGGCGGCTTCCTACCACGCATCCAGCACCTGTCGGTCACACTGCAGGCGATGCTGAGGCGAACAGTCGCGGAGCGTGGGACGGTGAACGGCCTGGGTCTCCTGCAGGGGATCACTTTCCCGGACCCGAACGGCACCAACCCCGGGGATCTCATCGAACAGGCCTGTCTGCGCCGCGGCATGATCGTGCGGGGCATGGGTCCCACCCTCATGATCGCACCGGCGTACATCATCGACGACAGCGAAATAGACGAAATCTGCGGCATCCTCGGCGATGCTATCGACGAGGTCCTCGGTAACGCCTCCTGACCGACGCGCCCAGAAACATTTGCGGAAGCCCGGCAACACGGTGCACACCGGACTCGGCGTTCGTACCAGCGATGCCGGACAGCCTCGCAGTACGGAAGGAAACACATGACAACGACGCACGGATGGGACCTGCTGTTCCGGCGCGACGACCTGACCACGACCGAGATTCGCCCGAACCGGCTACGTCCGCTGCAGCCTGGCGAGGCGCGCCTCACCGTTGAACGGGTGGGCATCACTACCAACACCGCCACCTATGCGCGCTTCGGCGACTCGCCCATGCGATTCATGAGCGCGTTTGCGGCACCGCAAGGCTGGGGTATCGTACCCGCCTGGGGATTTGCGACGGTCACCGAGTCTCGGGCACCAGTCCTACCGATCGACAGCCGACACTTCGGCTATCTTCCGATGTCGACGCATCACGTGGTCTCACCGCAGCCGGTGGCCGGGGGGTTCGTTGACACTACGCCTGAACGCGACTTCCTCCACACCTGGTACCGCACTTACGAAGCCGCGCAACCGCATCACCTGGATGACCGCCGGGCTTTGCTGCATCCGCTCTTCCCGGCGTCATACAATGCGGCCGAGTTCGTACTCGGACTGGCTGGTTCGGGCGGATGCACCGTCGTCATCACCAGCGCGTCAAGCAAGACAGCGATCGGCCTGGCTTTCCAGCTGGCCAACCGCGACGGTGTCGCGACCCTCGGGCTCACCTCCAGCGAACATAGAGAGTTCACCGACGGCCTTGGCCTCTACGACAAAGTCTCTGGCTACGATGACCTGTCACACGTACCGGTCACCGGCCCAGCAGTCCTCGTTGACCTCACCAACTCTGTCGAGCGAATGCGGGCGGTCTACCGGCACCTTGGCACCAACCTAACCGCCACGGTGCTACTCGGCTTCACACATCCCCGGACCTCGTTCGCGCCACCAGCTCTGGGCCCGCCAGAGCCGCAGATGTTCTTTACGCCCGCCGTCGAGCAGGAGGCCATGGCAGTGCAGGGCGAGGGGAACTACAAACGTCGGTTTGCCGAAGCAGAGGCAAAATTCCTGGCCGGCGCGGCGCAGTGGCTCACCGTCACCCATGCCGAAGGGCCTGAGTCGCTCGCCGCCGCGGTCCACGCCGTGCTCGCTGGAAAGGTACCGCCAGACCGCGCCGAAGTGCTCACCCCGTAGCGGCACCGTCGGTTGAACAGGAGTTGTCCGGATGACACAACACACTGAACACGCCGTCTCCCCCACCGACACTACCGGGGCTCGCCCGGGTGCGGGTGCTTCCCAGCCGCCGCGCCCCTGGTGGCGACGGCCGTGGATCATTCCTTTGGCGCTCATAAATATTGGCTTTATCGTCTACAACCTGACTCCGTTCCGGGAACTCGACCCGGCGACCGCGCCAATGCCTCCGCACGACGGGTTCCCGGCCTACTACCCACTGCTCCTGGCACACATGGCCTTCGGCACCATCGCGATGGTCACGGTCGTGCTCCAGTTGTGGCCTCACCTACGACGCACGCGTCCGCGCGTCCACCGGGTCAGCGGTCGGCTCTACGTGGTCGCGGCGATCATCAGCGGCGTCATTGGGCTGATCATCGTGCGGTTCGCACCGCCAATTGGGCAAATCGGCGTCAGCGCGGCGACCCTGGTCTGGATCTTCACGACCACGATGGGGTTCATCCGAGCCCGCCAGGGGCGCTACGCACAGCACCGTCGCTGGATGCTCTACAGCTTTGCCGTCGTGATGAACAACGTCTGGGGCAACATCATCGTCCGTGGCGGGCTCGCTCTACCGGAGCCCATCGACGTCGCCTACCTGTTGGAGGCGGCTCGCTGGATCGGGTGGGTCCTTAATCTCGCGCTTGTTCAGTGGTGGATCTACCACACCGACAGGCGGCCCGAGGTCCAGCCGGTGTAGAGAGGTGCGGCCGGTACGGCAACCATAGCTTGGGAGGAATCCACGTGACCCACACGTACGACATGCAGCCGCCGCATCCAGACGCGCCGTACAACACCTCGGCGATCGCCACCATCACCAGAGCGGACCCGCGGTACGAAAGCGTCCGTCGGGGGTACAACCAGCGCTTCGTAGCCGACGTTGACTACGTCTGTGTGCCGGTGGACACGGCGCAGGTGGTCCAGGCGGTCAATCGAGCGGTTGCGGAGGGCCATCGGATCACTGTTCGCAGCGGTGGACATGGCTTTGAGGGGTCCGCATCCACCACTGGTGGCGTCCTGATTGACTTGTCGGAAATGAACACGGTGTCCTTCGATCAACATCGACAGGCATTCGCATTGCAGCCGGGTGCCACCGTCGGTGAGGTCTATCGGCAGATGTACAAGACGTGGGGCGTCACCCTGCCGATCGGCGAGGGCACCGAGGTCGGCATCGGCGGACATCTGGTTGGCGGCGGTTTTGGCCCGCTGTCACGTCGCCTTGGTTCGGCCGTCGACTACCTGTGCGCGGTCGAGGTGGTGGTCGTCAACGAGGACGGCCACGCCGAAGCCGTGGTCGCCACCGACCATCCGGATGACCCGCACCATGACCTGTGGTGGGCACACACCGGCGCTGGTGGCGGCAACTTTGGCATCGTCACTCGCTATTGGCTCCGTACTCCCGGTGTCACCTCGACCAATCCAGCGGAACTCCTACCCAAAGCCCCGACCCGGTGGCGCACCGGAATGGTGGCCTGGTCCTGGGAGGCAATGTCCGAGCAGGACTTCGTCCGGCTGGTCAGCAACGTCGGAACCTGGTTCGAGCACAACAGCAGACCCGGAAGCCCCGGCGCCAACATCATGGCCTTCTTCTACGCCACCCACCGAAGCGGATCCGTAATTTCCGTCGGTGCCATGGTTGACGACGACCTACCCAACGCCGAGGGCCTCATCAATGACTACTTCGATGCCGCAGCCGATAGCCTGAGTGTCGAGCCGGTCATGCGAAACACGGAAGACGTCATGCCCTGGCTGTACTTCATGTCGTTCCCCAATCGTGGGGAGCCGGGCGGTATGACGGTACGACGGTTCAAGTTGAAGGCGGCCTACCTTCGCAAGGGGTACACGGCGGAACAGATCGCTACCGCGTACCGGCATCTCGCCACCGATGACGAGCGCTCCCTACACATGATCCTTATCGGATACGGCGGGCAGGTCAACGTCGTGCCCGCAGACGCCACCGCGATCGCTCAACGCGACAGCATTCTCAAGGCCGCATGGCTCGCCTCGTGGTCATCGGAGAGTGAAGACGAGCGACGGATCCGGCACATCCGCGAGGTCTACCGAGACGTCTACCGCGACACCGGCGGCGTGCCGGTTCCCAATGACCGCAATGACGGCTCGTACATCAACTACCCCGACCGAGACCTAGCGGACCCGGAGTGGAACACCTCAGGTGTGCCTTGGCACACCCTGTACTACAAAGACAACTACCCACGGTTGCAGCGGGTGAAACAGCGCTACGACCCACGCAACGAGTTCCGCCACGCGCTCTCGATCCGACTGCCCGACTAACGACGATGCCCGGAAGGCCCGGTCGGTGGCACTGACTGCTCACCAGCCGGGCTTTCCGCTTCAACCGACCAGTGCGGATCCGGAGTGCCGGGCGTGGTATTCATCGAGCATCCGCTGCGCCTCGGCAGTCGCCTCGGCGAACCTCTCCCGTGGCTGTGCACCAGCGAGCAACACATCGTGCATGGCGCGGGTCATCACCTGTTGAATCTGGAAATACCTGCCGACCAGAGCCCCGGTGGTCGGTCGTTGCGGCGACCACAGGTCGAGCTGGCGGTTGGGAGCCTGGTGATACGGGTGCTCAGTAAACCAGCCCTCTTCCTCGAGCAGGCGATATGCCGAGCGGGTCACCGGGACAAAACTGTGTGCCTTGTGGTACTCAGCGGCGTTGCGCGGATTGGCCAGGAACTGCATGAAGGCCAACGCCCCATCCCGGACCGCCGGCTCGAGGCCATCGGCCAGCCATAGCGAGGTGCCGGCAACCACATTGCCGGCGTGCGGGACGTCGGCGTTGTGGGGAAAGTCTGCGACCGCGAGCTCGAATCCCTTGGCCTCTGCTGCCTGCGCAGTGGCGGCGATGTCGTTGGACGAGCTGAGCCGAAACGCCACCTGCTCTTCGGCGAATAGCTCAAACGTGCCGAACCAGTCCTCTGGTTCACCCGTATAGACGTATAGCCCGTCGGCATGCAGCTGCCGCCACCACGCTACCCACGCCAACATCTCGTCCGTGGTGAAGTCCAGTTTCCGGGCCCGCCCGGACCGACCATTGTCCCGGTCGGCGATGGCACCGCCCTGCACGGCTACAGCGTGCTGGAACGAAATTCCGTTATTAGCCCAGGTGATCGCATGCGGCGGCCCACCCGAAGTCCGCGCAATCTCTTCACACGCAGCTCGTAGCTGTTGCCACGTCTGCGGAATCTCGGTTACGCCGGCCGCCCGTAGTAGCGTCATGTTCGCGAACAGGTGAAACGAGGTAGCTACCGTCGGCAGCGAATACAACTCACCCTGCCAGACGTACTGCGCACGTAGGGCGGGCTGTAGGTCGTCGAGGACCACCGGCTCGTTGAGCACCTCCGCACGCCCGGCCACAGCCCTCTCGACCGGGACAAACGCCGGTCTATTCGCGCGGTCGCGGGTGTCGAGCGCGTCCGGCATCGAGGTGTAGTAGTACTCCACGATGGCTGGTAGCCGTCCATCGGCGGCGGCCTGGTCGGCGGCCGATGCAATGTCCTCGAAGTGCAGTCCACGAATGCGTACCTGGTAGCCGGGGTGCGCGGCTTCGAATCGGCGGGCAAGCTGGTGAAGTGAGTCCATATAGTTGGGGAAGGTCAAGTCTGCCAGCCAGGCATCCACCACGACGTCGGTCACGCTTCCTCCTTTAGGGATTTTGTCGGAGGCGGCTACGCTGTGCCGAGTTGATGTATACCACCGACAATGGTTTGGGTGCGATGTGCTGGCAACGAACGAGTGAAGGTGCGTAGATCATTCACCAGCAGGTCCGGCTGCTCCAACGCCGGGAAATGTCCACCGCGGTCAAACTCAGTCCAATGAGATATGGATGGTATGTCGCGCATCGCCAGTGAGCGGATTGGCACGAAAATGTCGTGCGGGAACACGGCTACGCCAACGGGCTGCTCCAGTGGTTGAGGCTTCTCCGCGGCCCTGGCCTTTCGGACGTTGTCGCGGTCCTCGTAGTAGAACTGCCCCGACGAGCCAGCAGTCCGGGTGAACCAGTAGATGCTTACCAGCGTCAACAGGTAGTCCATCGAGACCGGGAGGACACCATCATGGTTGGGGTCGGTCCACTCCCGAAATCGCTCTGCAATCCAGGCGAGCTGCCCGGCCGGTGAGTCCGTAAGCGCATAGGCGAGCGACTGCGGTCGGGTTGCTTGCAACTTCATGTAACCTGATAGGTGTTCGTCGAAATACTCTAGCTTACTCAACCGGGCTTGGTCGACCTCGTCAAATGACGCCACCTCTGCCGGATCTCCCGACGGGAAGGTGAGCAGCATGTTGACATGGACGCCAGTGACCCGCTTCGGGTCGGCAGCAGCCACCGCCTGCGCGACGAGCGAGCCGGCGTCACCCCCCTGAGTGACATACCGCTCATAACCGAGACGGCGCATCAGCTCTACCAACGCAGGGGCCATCCGCGGGATGTCCCAACCGACCTCCGTCACCGGCGAGGAGAAGCCAAACCCGGGAAGCGCTGGCAGCACCACATGAAAAGCGTCACCTGGATCACCGCCGTGGGCGACCGGGTCAGTCAACGGCCCGAGTAGGTCAAGGAACTCGGTGTTGAGGCCGGGCCAGCCGTGGATCATCAGCAGCGGCGTCGCGTCGCGATGTGGCGAGCGCATATGAAAGAAATGCATTCGCTGGCCATCGATTTCGGTGGTGAACTGCGGGTAGGAGTTGATTCGGCGCTCCGCTCCGCGCCAGTCGAAACCGCTGCGCCAGTACTCGACAAGCTCATGGAGGTAGGCGAGCGGCATCCCGCGAGTCCAGCCCACGCCGGTCAGCTCAGGTGGCATCCGGGTGCTGGCCAGCCGTTGCCGTAGATCGTCGAGCTCCGTCTGCGCGATATTCAGGTGGAACGGCCGCATGGCGATCCCTTCACGATCGGGGACGGTTTGGTCCGACCTTCGCATCGGGATGCGCTCCACAGCGTCTCCTGCGCTGCGCGGTACTACCGGATTCGGGGCTCGCTCGCACAATCCGCAGCCAGGAGGAAGACCCGCAACATTCCGGTGTGACGATTCGGGCGCAGTCCCGACCGGTGCGACCAGGCAGGAGAAAGACCGTCATGACCAAGCAGTCGGCGCGTCCGTTCACCGGTGACGAGTACATCCAGAGCCTACGTGACGGCCGGGACGTGTTCCTCTACGGCGAACGCGTCAAGGACATCACCACACACCCGGCCTTCCACAACCCGGTACGCATGACCGCCCGACTGTACGATGCGTTGCACGACCCCGCGCGACGCGCCACACTCACCACGGCCACCGACACCGGCAGCGGCGGCTACACACACCGTTTCTTCACCACCCCCCACACATCTGATGACTTGGTTGGCGCACAGCAGGCGATTGCCGAATGGGCTCGGCTGAGCTACGGATGGCTCGGCCGTAGCCCCGACTACAAGGCCTCGTTCCTCGGCACCCTGGGCGCCAACGCCGACTTCTACGCGCCGTTTGCCGACAATGCCCGCCGTTGGTACCGCGAGGCGCAGGAGCGAGTACTGTATTGGAACCATGCGATCGTCCACCCTCCGGTAGACCGCAGCCGGCCTATCGAGGAGAGCGCTGACGTCTTCGTCCACGTACGCCGGGAGACCGACGCTGGCGTAGTGGTCAGCGGCGCGAAAGTGGTGGCGACCGGCTCCGCGCTCACCCACCACAACTTCGTCGCCCACTACGGCCTACCGGTCAAGGATCGCCGGTTCGCCCTGGTTGCCACGGTGCCGATGGACGCCGCCGGCGTCAAGCTCATCTGCCGTCCCTCGTACGGCGCGACCGCGGCGGTCATGGGCACTCCTTTTGATTACCCACTCTCCTCCCGCCTAGATGAAAATGACACCATCCTCGTCCTCGATGACGTACTCGTGCCCTGGGAGAACATCTTCATCTATGGTGATATAGGTAAGGTCCAGCGCTTCAGCGGTGGATCGGGGTTCGTCGAACGATTCACCTTCCACGGCTGCACCCGACTGGCCGTGAAGCTGGAATTCATCGCGGGTCTACTGGCGCGAGCACTGAGGATCACCGGCACGAGCGATTTCCGCGGAGTGCAGTCCCGACTCGGTGAGGTGCTCGCGTGGCGCAACCTGTTCTGGGGCTTGTCCGACGCAGCAGCGCGTAACCCGATACCTTGGCATAACGGCGCCGTTCTGCCCAACCCACGGTATGGGATGGCATACCGCTGGTTCATGCAGATCGGCTATGGGAGAATTCGGGAAATAGTGCTACAGGACGTAGCGAGTGGGCTAATCTATGTCAACTCCTCGGCCGAGGACTTCTCGAACCCTGATGTGCGCGGCTACCTGGACCGCTACCTGCGTGGCTCAGATGGCACCGACGCGGTAGACCGCGTGAAGGTCATGAAGCTGTTGTGGGATGCAGTTGGCACCGAATTCGGCGGCCGACACGAGCTGTACGAACGCAACTACGCGGGCAACCACGAAAATACTCGGGTGGACCTGGTTGCCGCCCAACTCGCCAACGGGGAGATCGACGACTACATGTCATTCGTCGACCAGTGCCTTACTGAGTATGATGTGGATGGATGGAAGGTGTCTGACCTCTCATCCTTTCCACACCTACGGGCCGGCCGCGACGCCCTCGGGGAGCACTGAACCGCTGATCATCTCTTCGGATCTGCGCGGGCGAGTCGCTAAGCTGCCCGTCGAACGAGCCCAGGCCCCGCACGACGGTCAGCGGCCGGACAGCTTGGGCGCAGGGCGAGTGCGGGTCGCGCCGGCACGGCTAGCGACACCGCAACCGGAGCGTCGGTGGCCCGCAACGGATGCAGATCGAGGCGGATGGGGGTGTGCTGGCCGGGTGACACCGAGACCGGTTTCCGAGTTGTGCCCACCAGGATCCCTGGTTGACCACACTCGACCGGCTCAGCCACCGCGAATGCGGTCCACTTCCCAACCGGCACATCCATCATGGAGAATGTTGTGGACGCGGTGTGCCGTAAATAGCTAAAGGTGACAGGCGGCGCTTGTGGAATAGCCGCTTCAAAGAGGCCAACGAAAACATTGGCGCGGCCGAGTGACTGTGGCAGCCGGATGACGACATTCGCACGGCCCCTGGGCCCGACACCGGGCAGCGGTGCCGGTACCGCTGCCATCGCCCGCGGGCCCGGAAGCACGCTGAACCCTCGACCTGCGGCGACCAACAGCGCGCCAATTTCCGGATCGCGGTAGCGGTTCGGCGTCATCCCCACCGAGCGGGTGAACCGAGTGGTGAACGTACCGACACTGCTGTATCCAACGCTGCACACGATCGCAGAAACGGTCAGGTTGGTGGTCAACAACATCCGTTTGGCCTGAAACATCCGCAGCGCTGACAGGTACCGGCCCGGAGTGGTACCGGTCGCCCGGGCAAAGACTCGCAGGAAATGAAAGGGACTGATGTAAACCTCCGAAGCCAGGTCCTCCAGGGTGATGGGCTCAAAGTATCGCGCCCACATGATTCCGACGGCGTGACGCACCGGGTCTTCCATCATTCTCCCCCTCGCTCATACCAGACACAGACATGGCGCATCGCCCGCTCCATGCTGATGCAGCGGTTGGATCCGCACGATTCGGTAGAGGGCCGGGGCGGCCTCCCTTGACGCCCGGTTTTCCGCGTGGGTGCCCAGCCGTTAACGCGACCCCCACCGATTGACTGACGGCTGTGCACAGCGTGCCGTCGGCCTGATCGAAAGTCTTCTCAGGTTGTGCCGACTACGGCGGGCCTGCGCAATCTGGAAGACGTGCTCCGCGACCGGCCGGGACGACCATGAAGTGTGCGCTGCCACGTCGAGCCGAAAGGCAGGAACCCACGATGAGAATCGGTCTGGAGCTCGGAGCCTTCGCCTGGGACGGCGGCCCCACGAGCATGGGCGCCACCCTCTCCCGGATCGCCCGCACCGCTGACGAGGCCGGATTCGATCTCATCGCAACGGGCGACCATCTCTGGCAGGGACCGCACGCCGGCGGGCCGGAGGCCCCACAGCTGGAGTGCTTCACGACGCTCGGCGTGCTCGCGGCCCACACCACCCGCTGCCGCGTGGCCCCGGTGGTGGCAGGTGTACATTTCCGGCACCCCGCCCTGCTGGCAAAGAGCGCCACCACGCTCGACGTGCTTACCGGCGGTCGATTCATGCTGGGACTCGGGGTTGGCTGGGACGAGTCCGAGGCAGTCGGCTCCGGCATCGAATTCCCGCCACTCGGTGACCGGTTCACGATGCTGGAGGAGACGCTGCAGATCCTGTTGCGCTATTGGACCGGTGAGCGTGGAGCCGAAAAGCCATATACGGGCCGGCATTACACCATTGAGCGGACGTTGAGCGACCCGCAGAGCATCACTCGACCGCATCCCCCGATCATGCTGGGCGGCGGGGGGCGGCGGACACTACGCCTGGTAGCTGAGTACGCCGATGCCTGCAACCTCTACCCGGGGCCCGATCTGACCGAAAAGCTGGAACTACTGCGCCGGCTGTGCGACGAGGCGGGCCGCGACCACACCACCGTGGAAAAGACCTGCGTACTTCCGGTGGACGTGACGGAGAGCGCCGGCGTCGATGCGCTCCTCGCGCAGCTTCGACGAATAGCGGCCGCAGAGGTGGACACCACGATTTGCATCATTTCGTCGAATGACCCTATCCGGGATGTCGAGCGAATTGGCGAGCACGCGCTGCCCGCGATGGCCAACGAGTGACGCTTCACAGCGATTATTCCACGCCCCTTTGCTATCCACAATGAATCGCGCATCCGTCGATGCTGATGCGGGCGGCGAGTGTGGGGATTCCGGTGGCGACTCTACTCGCCGTCGAGCTAGGAACCATTGGAGGATCAGTGACGAAGATCGGCTTACCGACACGCGAACAACTTATCGGCAAGGCCGTCGATGCCGCCGCCGTCTTACACAAGCACGCGGCCTGGGCGGAGGAGCACCGCCGACTACACGACGAGGTCATTGAGGCGATGGCAGATGCGGGCGTGTTCAGACTGCGTCGCCCGAAGCGATACGGCGGCTACGAGGCTGACACCCGGACACTGGTCGACGTCGCCGCGCAGCTGAGCCGTGGCGACGGTTCAGCTGCGTGGGTCGCGACGGTCTACTGGATTCCGGGCTGGATGGCCTGCCTGTTCCCCGACGATGTCCAGGACGAGGTGTTCAGCCACCCGGACACGCGAGTGTGTGGCACGTTGAGCCCGAGTGCGATGGCCGCACCGGCTCCCGGTGGCGTCGTGGTCAACGGCAAGTGGCAGTTCATCAGCGGCGCACACCACAGCCACTGGCAGGAAATCATCGCGATCCTCGCGCCCGACGGTGCCGAGCCCTACCCGATCGTGGCACTGGTCCCGATGTCAGACCTGCTCATCGTCGATGACTGGAAAACCTCCGGGCTACGCGGAACGGGCAGCGTAACGACCGTGGCACGCAACGTCTTCATCCCGCAGGAGCGGATCCTGCCGCTCGGAACCGTGCTGGCCGGAGAGCCGGCGTCAGCCACGTCGCCAGCCTACCGAGTTCCGCTGCTGCCGGTGGCAAGTGCCTCGTCCGTCGGGGCGGTGGTCGGTATGGGCCACGCGGCCCGAGCGGAGTTTCTCAAGCGCCTTCCGGGTCGGAAGGTGACCTACACCGACTACGACAGTCAGGCCGCGGCCCCGCTGACCCACCTGCAGGTCGCCGAGGCAACGCACAAACTCGACGAGGCTGACTTTCACGCACACCGGCTCGCGGCTCAGGTAGACACCAAGGCAACTGAGGGCTCCGCGTGGGAGGTTGACGAGCGCGCACGCGCCCGCGCCGACCTGGGCGCCGCCGTGCGTCTGACCAGAGAAGCGGTCGACGTCCTTGCGACGGCCAGCGGTGGGTCATCCATCTACGAAGACGTACCGATCCAACGCATTGCCCGCGACGTACAGGCGGTATCGCTGCACGCCCTGATGCATCCCCACACCAATGCCGAGCTCTACGGCCGCGTTCTGTGCGGCTTGGAACCCAACACGCAGTATATCTAGGAAGGACAATCACCATGACGACCGCTGGACCGCTCGCTGCTCCGTCGAGCTCCGACCAGGTGGGAATCGCCTCGCTCACCCAGAAGGTCATGGCTGCATGGGCCTACCACGACGCTGACAGCTTCGCTGACCTGTTCGTCGAGGACGGCACGATGATCCTCCCAGGGATCTACCGCAACGGCCGAGAGGAAATCCGCCAGTACCTCGCCGAGGCCTACCAGGGCCGCTACAAGGGCACGCAGGTTACCGGCAAGCCGATGAGCATGCGCTCACTCGGTTCAGATGCGGCGATCCTACTGTCGTACGGCGGTGTCCTCGAATCCGGAGAGAGTGAGGTGTCGAGCAAGGGTGCCGTCCGCGCGTCCTGGTTGGTGGTCAAGCGCGATGGCGAGTGGCGGCTCGCGGCGTACCAGAACACGCCGGCGAACGCCGCGTGACGCCGGCTGCACCGAACCGCGATCTGAAGGAGGTATCGCATGGCCGCACCGGTAGGTGATCGTGCCCTCGTGCTCGGCGGAAGCATGGCCGGGCTACTCGCCGCGCGGGTGCTCTCCGAGTACTACGCGGAGGTGGTCGTGGTCGACCGCGATGAGATGGTCGGTGTGACCGCGCCCCGACGCGGCGTGCCGCAAGGCAGGCATGTACATGGGTTGCTCGCCCGCGGCCAGGCGATCCTTGAGGAGCTGTTTCCTGGTTTTACCGCGCGCGCCGCGGCATCCGGGGCCCACACAGGTGACCTCGGCGAGCTCCGCTGGTACTTCGGTGGCCGGCAGGCTCGCAAGGCCCGCACCGGCCTGCGGTACATCTCGGCCACTCGGCCGGTACTGGAGAGCTACGTTCGTGAGCGGGTCCTGGAACTGCCCAACATCCGGCTCGAGCAGCGCTGCGACATTCTTGGCCTACTCAGCACGGGCGACGGTGGCCGGATACTCGGTGCGCGCGTGGGCCGGGCGGGCGACAACACCGCCGAATCAATCGAGGCCGACCTCGTTATAGACGCCACCGGCCGTGGCTCGCGAACCCCGGCCTGGTTGGCGGAGCTCGGCTACGAGCGCCCACCAGAGCAGCGGATACACATCGATCTCACATACACCACTCGCTACTACCGCAGCCCGCCCGAGGACTTCGTCCGCGGCGACAAGTCAATCAACCCAGTTGCCTCGCCAGCGTTCCCACGCGGAGCGTTCTTCTCCGCGATGGAGCATGGTCGTTGGGTGCTCTCCCTCACCGGGGTCCTCGGTGACCGGCCCCCGACCGATCCAGACGGGTTTCTCGAGTACGTGCGGTCACTACCGGTGCCCGGCATCTACGAGGCGGTCCGCGAGGCGGAGCCCCTCGATGACCCGGTGGCATTCCGCTACCCGGCCAGCGTCCGGGTCCGGTACGAGCAACTCAGCCGCTTTCCCGCTGGCCTCCTTGTCCTGGGCGATGCTGCCTGCAGCTTCAACCCCGTCTACGGTCAGGGGATGACGGTCGCCGCAATCGAGGCGTTGGTTCTCCGTGATCAGCTACGAACGGGGGTGCCGGAGCCGCTACGCTTCGCACGGGACCTCGCCAATGTCATCGACGTGCCCTGGGACATCTCGGCCGGTGGTGACCTGGCGTTCGCCGAGGTGCCCGGCGAGCGCCCGGCAAAGGTCCGGATCGGTAACGCATATATGAGCAGGGCCCAGGCGGCGGCGACCCGAGATCCAAAGGTGCTGACTGGACTCATGCGCGTGTTGGGCCTGGTCGACTCGCCACAGTCGATGATGCGACCGACGATGCTGCTCCGGGTACTCCGGTAGGCACGCCCGCCACGAGGTGGCCGCACCGCCTACCTCCACACCCCGGGTCGGTGCGGCCTCGCCTCCGTCGGCAGCTCACGGCGTCGCCATGCTCCATTGCGGGGCGCCGTAGCTGCTGCTGTCCTGTGCACCGCACCCACCGCTTCCCTCCCGTCCGGCACCGCCTTGCAGGCGTACTCACCGGACTGACAGTGCCGGTGGCACACCGCAGTGGCGGTCTACCCGACAAGCGCAAAAGCTGCGCACATGTGTCAGCCCGTTGAAGCCACATCACCTGCGGCTTCAACGGGCGATCGTCGCGATGGCTGAGGGCTAACCGGCTACTGCGGCCCGCCGGTGCACCCCGAGCCGCACCGGCAGCGCACGGTGACCGTTCATGATGAATGTTGGCAGTGGTTGCAGTTCCCCCTTCGGCACGGCGAGCGCCAGGTCCGGGAACCGCTCAAAGAGCGTCGAGAGACCGACGGTAGCAACCATCCGAGCTATGCCGGCGCCGAGACAGTAGTGCGGCCCACGACCGAAGGAGATGTGCTCCTTGTCCGGACGAGTGACATCGAACTGCCCTGCGGTCTCCCCGTGTAGGGCGGGGTCCCGGCCGGCAGCGGCGTAGTTGACGAGGATCGGATCCCCCTTCGGGATAGTCACTCCCTCGAGCTCGATGTCGGTTACGGCGTAACGTAACGGCAGGCTTCCCAGGGGGCATTCGACCCGCAGCGTCTCCTCGATCACCTCGGCCCAACTGATCTGGCCAGAGCGGACCATCGCCAGCTGGTCTGGATGGCTCAGCAGCGCCGTTACCGCATTGTCGATAAAATTGATCGTGGTCTCCGAGCCGGCGCCCAGGATCGCGAAAATGGTGTCCGTCAATTCGGTGTCGGTGAGCTTGGCACCGTTCTCGTCATCGCGCGCGGCGATAAGATCACTGGCAATGTCCTCACCGGGATTGCGGCGCTTCTCGGCGATAAGCTCCGCCATCGCCCCCCGCCAACCGGCGAGGGTCTCCTGCGCCTGCGCCGGGGTGACCGTGGTGTCGACCATCATGTCCATGGCCTTCGCGGTCTGCTGACGGTGCTCTTCTGACATGCCAATGAGGTCGGCTACGGTGAGCGCCGGCAACGGGTAGCAGAAGCGCTCCCGCAGGTCTACGACCTCATCCCCGCCCGCGGTCAGGTCGTCCAGTAGCTGGTTGACCAACGCGACGACCCGTGGACGCATCATCTCCACCCGATGCGGAGTAAATGCTTTGGCAGACAGCTTGCGGAGCTGGAGCAGGTGAGCGCCGTACGCCGTGACCATGTTGTCCATCGCGACCCAGCTGATCAGCTCCCAGTCCATCGGGATCTCGCCGTTGATGAACGCTGGCCAGTGGGCACGGGCATTCTTGGTAACGTTCGGGTCCAGCAGCACCTTCTTGATTGCAGAGTGGCCGGTAACCGCCCACGCGAGTACACCGCCAGGCAGCTTGACCTTGACCGCGGCACCGCGCTGCCGCAGCCGGTCGGACTCACCGTGTATATCGCGACCGGCGGTGTCGAGGACAGGGCATGTCTCGTGCATTGCGAGCTCCTCTCTCCGGGTATCAGTCGGCGGCATGCGATCAGCCACCGCCAAAGTGCTCTTTTGCCAGCTCACGGTTGGCAATCGTGGACAGGAAAACTCCGAGCCCGGCATGACTGTGCACGGTTGACATATCACGCCAGACTCGTTCCATGCGTTCCCCAGCGAGCGCTGCGCTCGACCCGGCACTCGGGAACAGGTGCTCCGCCACGGCTCGCCAGCTCAGCCGAAACGCCTCTCGCCCGATGCCGGCGAGACGCAGTTCCTGCTCGCGGGTGACGGCTGCAGCGCCACGGGCACTCAACTCACGCCAATGCCGCATCGCACCAAGTACAGCCGTTTCGGCGGTGGCCACCATGCCCACCGCCATGCCGTAGTGCTGTTGATAGTCCGGATCCGCGGTACGAATGACCGGCGTGCCGAAGATCGTGGTTCGGCTCCGCATCAGGTCTTCGTACGCATCGACGGCACCGGCCGCCATGCCCACACCGAGCAGCCCGATCTCGAGCAGCATGAAGCTGAGCGGGCCGCCGCCGTACTCCGGATTGTCGTGCAGGCCGCGGCCCGGCGTACCATGACTGACGTCGAACTGGCTGAAGTGACCGTGGAGCACATGCTCCGCGGGTACGTACGCGTCGCGCACCGTAATACTGTGTGACCCGCTGCCACGCAGGCCGAGCTGCGCGCCCCAGTCATCTTCCTGGTGCCACTGCGACCGGGGGAGGACGAACAGCGACGGCGATGGCGGGGAACCATTCCCCTCGTCAACAAGCGCGTGGCCCATGAAGTGGGTGGCATACGGCACGCCGGAGCAGTATCGGAAGTTACCCGTAACGATCCAGCCGTCTCCGGATCGGCGGGCAACGCCGCTGGGTGCGACGGTCATGGGGCAGATGAAGTGCCCGTCGCCGAAGAGTTCTGCCTGGACTGGCCCCTCGAACAGGGTGGCGACCGCCAGCGCATGCGCAGCGCCAAAGACATACATCCAGCCCGTTGACGGACAGCCACGCGCCAGCGCCATGCCGACCTGCGCGAAGGTTTCGACGCCGAGTTCGAGCCCGCCGTAACGGCGGGGAACCAGGATCTTGTAGAAGCCCGCCTCGACAAATCTCTCGTGCACGTCCTCCCCGTAGTACGTGCGCTGTTCCGTTTCGCCCTGGCGGGCGACGAGATACGCCGTCATGGCCTCGGCACGGGCCACCACCGCGCTCGCGCCCGGTGCCAGGCCGACCCCTACCAATGCCGATTCCCGAGAGCCACTGTCACGGTCATTGATCGCCATCGCCTCATTCCTCTCCGGTGAGCGGCTCACATCGGCGGCAGTGGAGCGTCGGGGGCCGCGCAGGCGGCACGCAGCACGGCCTGGAAGCCGGCGACGATGTCGGCGATAGTGTCGTCGTCGAAGGTGACGCGGTTGTACTTGAGGCTTCCGACGATTTCCCCAGCAGGGGTGATGTCCAGCGCCCACAGGGCACCGTCGGGGATGGCCGAACTGACGTCCTGGGACACTCGCCGATCGCGCAACGGCGTGACCACGGCCGCGCCCAGGCGGACCGTCCGGCCGGTTGGGGGATATTGCAGGACCTCGAAGGCGGCGACAGCCACGGTCGAATCCGTGAAGGTCTCGGTGATTTTCGGGACGAGCTGCGCGACCTCGGCGAAGGAGAGTTCGTTGGCGTACGCCTCGACACAGGTGCGGCGAGTCCGCCGCAGCACGTCATTGAAGGTCCGGCAGCCGTTGAGGTCGGTGCGTAGCGGCACCATGTTGAAGATCGGGCCCACCGTGGCCCCGAAACGGTCGTTCTGTCGGCCCGCCGCGAAGGTGGGTGTCACCAGATCACAGCGGCCCAGACGCTGCCAGAGATAGGTGTGATACGCCGCTAGCAGCACCATGAACGGAGAGCTGCGCATGGCACGCGCGTGTGCCGTCACCCCACTCGACAGCTCGGGGTCGAGAACGAAACGCTGCACCGCATAGGCGTCAGGATGGCCGGGGCGGAGCGGACGGTCGGTGGGCAGCCCGGTCACGGTGGCATCGGCCAGTGCCTGCCGCCAGTAGCCACGCGCCCGTTCGTTACCAGAAGTCGCTTCCGAGGTGGATTCCCACGCCGCGAACTCCCGATACTGCGTCGCTGGAGGCAGTGGCTCCGCCGCGGTGTACGCGGCGGACACGTCACGCATCAGTACCTCCATCGACCAGGCATCGGTTGCGGTGTGATGCGTCGCGAGCACGAGCACCGCCTCCCCCGGATCGAATCGACCGAGCACCGCGCGTAGGTGCGGAAGTTCTCGCACCGGAAACGGCTCCGCGTCCACCTCGTTGAGCAGTTGCTCGGCCCGGGCCGGCCGGTCGGCGAGGGCGATGCCCGAAAGGTCGCGCAGCACGAGGCGGACCGGCTGTGCCGGGTGAATCACCTGGCGGTGGCCGCCATCGTCGGCCACCAGCAGGGTACGCAGTATCTCGTGTCGCGCCACGACGGCGTCGAGCGCGGCACGCAGTGCGACTGTGTCGACTTCCCCCCTGATCCACCACGCACCGGCCAGGGTATGCCGCTCGCCGAAGGCACCGTCAGTGTCGCCACGGTCGAATCCGAGGAGGAACTCCTGATTGGCCGACAGCCCGGCCGTAACCACCGGCCCCTTGGTCCTGCCGTAGGCGTCGATGTAGCGCTGGCACCGTAGTTTGCTTGCCGGCCCGTACATCCGGTCCCATCCCGGGGGTGGGGAAAGAGCGGAAGGCCAGAGCGAGTGTTGGGCAGCCTCGTTCGTGAGGACAACAAAGGTGGCGTCGGGCACCTCGAAGGGATCAATCATGACGCACCGCCCCGGATCGCAGAAATAGCATTGTCCGAACCTTCCGGCTCCGCGGTGCCGAGCCCGTCGATGACCGCGTCGAGTTCGGCGACGGTTGGTGCGTCAAACAGGTCACCTACCGAGACGTCGACCGTCAACGCCGCTCGAATCCGACCAACCAGTTTGATGGCGCTCAGTGATTGGCCATTGAGGTCGAAAAAGCTGTGTTCAATGCCAACGGTGTCAACCTCCAGGACCTCAGCGAACAGCTCGCACAGGATTCGTTGCCGGTCAGTGCGGGGAGCCCTGTATGGTGGACCGGATGGCTCAGGCTCGGGCAACGCGGTGCGATCGAGCTTGCCGTTTTTGGTAAGCGGTAGCGCGTCAAGGACGACGAGAGCTGTCGGGATCATGTATTCCGGTAGTGATCGCGCAACCTGCACGCGGACGGCGTTGAGATCCAGGTCGGGTGGACCGACGAGGTAGGCGACCAGCCGCTTCTCCCCCGCCGGGCCCGCTCGGGCCGAGACGGCGGCATCGGCGACTCCGACGCAGCGGGTCAACGCGGCCTCGATCTCCCGTGGTTCGACCCGGAAGCCGCGGATCTTTATCTGCTCACCGATACGGAAGACGAACTCGTACTGCCCGTCGGGCTTGCGATACATGACGTCCCCGGTCCGATACATCTGCGTTCCGGTGCCGAACGGGTCCGCGACAAAGCGATCCGCGGTCAGGTCCGGCCGTCCGATGTACCCCTGGGCCAGCCGCGGTCCGGCGAGATAGAGCTCACCTTCCTGACCTGGTGGAACTGGTGTGAGCCGCTCGTCGAGCAGGTAGGCATGCACGTCCCGTAGCGGCACGCCGACCGGGACGGGTGTGCCGACCTCGTCCGGTACGGTGACGGCTGCGCTCAGGACGAACGACGAAGTTTCCGTCGCACCGTACATCGCGCGCACCACCAGGCCCTGATTCGCCTCAAGCACGGCACGAACCGCGGCCGGGGAAATGACATCGCCACCGGTCAACACCTCACGAACGGTGGACAGCACGGTGGGATCCTCGTGCGCAAGAACGCGGAAGAGTCCGGCCGTCACGTGCAGCGCAGAAATACTGTACTGCTCGATCCATAGACGTAGGGAGGGCAGGTCAAAGGTTGTTGTCGGTGCCACGACCACGTGGCCGCCGCGTAGCAACGGCACCCACAGCTCGTACGCGGCCACGCCGAAACCAAATGGTGCGACGGAAAGGATCGTGTCGTGCCGACCCGAGTCCCACAGCGAGTCCTCGGCCAAGCTGACTACCGCGCGGTGTGGCACCGCGACGCCCTTCGGCCTCCCGGTCGATCCCGACGTGTACATGATGTAGGCCGTTTCGTCTGGGCCAACCGTGGACGCCAACCGCGATGGTGCCGCCTCACTGGCGATGCTGGCGCCATCGACGACGAGTACCTGCTCGGTGCTGGGCAGCACCTTCCCCCGAGATGTCGCCTGGTCGGTGACCAGGACCCGCGCCCGGCACTCCTCGACGATGAAGCCGAGCCGCTCGGTCGGATAGCCATCGTGCAAGGGGACGTAGCACGCGCCGGCGCGCAGCACTCCGAGTAGGACGATCGCCACGTCAGCGGTCCGCCCGGTCAGCACCGCCACCGTGTCGCCCGAACGTACTCCAAGGAGACGGAGCCGACCGGCGAACTGCTCCGCAGCCACATCGAGCTCACGGTACGACAACGTGGTTCCGCCACCGGTGATCGCAGGTCCGTCGGGGAAGCGCCGCACTACCGCAGCGAAACGTTCCTGGATCGACGACGACGGCTCCATCGCGAGGCTCCTTTCGGTACGGCTGCGCGGGGTAGACACGGTGCTGCACGTGAGCGCCTCGTGGTCTCCGCACCACTACGCCGTGGGGCACTCCGCCCGAATCAGTCTCAGCAGAAGACAGGAGGTGGTCTTCCTCCACGTTGCCGAAAGTACTGGTGCGTCTGCCACGGGTTGGCACACTCGGAGTCGACGGTCAGCGGCGTTGGGGGGCACGATCACGACGTGAGCCGGGCAAGGGGCACCAGGCGACAAAGAGTCGACATGCCCAAGAGTCCTGGACCCGGCTGTCCGCGGCTCTCCGGCCGGCACCATCACGCCGCCCGCCGGGAACCGGCGTACTGCGAGCACCCCACCATGGTGTGACTACCTACTCCCGGAGGCCAGATCACGGAAGACATCGGAACCGGCAGGCGCTGGCGCCGTTCGCCTCCCGGGGGGCGACATTCGTTAGCTAACGAAGGGTCGGGGCAGCCGGATCACCTATCTCCGTAGCGCATTCTCGAAGACGCCGAGATCATATTCAACAGACACAATTGATGCGCTGGGAAGATCCATACTGATCGTGACGCCGAATACCCGGCGGCAGAGCGGCTCTTTCGGCGGTACCTGTCCCATGGCCCTTCAGAAGGGGAACGCGCATGACCAATTTCGGCGTAGACCACCCGGCCGCAGCGCTACTGCGTTCGTTCGAGAACGCACCGGCGCACCGGGTCGAGGCGGCCTATCAGCAGCTGGTCGCCGCGCTGTGGCAAGGTGGACAGGCAACTGACTCGGCGATCGATGCCGTTCCGCTACTACTGTCGGCGATGCAGCACGGCGAGGAGCGCCAGAAGGGCGACCTCGTCATTCTGCTCGGCCTACTCGTGGAGACAGAGTATCCGCGGACAGATGGTCCAGTCGGCACCGCAATTCACCCCCACCTTGACCACCTACTTGATCTCTGGCGGGATGCTGAGCACGAAAAGGGCTTGTGGCAGGCGCTGCTGTACCTGATGTCACACTTCCCGACCGAGCGTTCCCGGATCCTCGCCACTGCCCGTGCGGTGGGAGCCGGCGCCGATGATCTGTCCCGGCTGGACCGATCGCTGCGTGCCTTCGATCCCGCTGACCCGGCCCCGACAGTAGGCCGAGTCTTCCCCCACCCCACGGCGTGGAACATGGATGAGGCGGAACTCGAGTTCGACCGGGCCTGGGTCAGGTCATTGGCTCCCGCACAGGTCGCCGACCAGTGGCACAACGACACACAGACGATCTTTGGGTTCACCGGGGCCAAGGCCTACTGGGCGCTTCGCAACGGGCAGCCGGTACCGGCTGTTCCGGACTCACTCGCGCCTCGGCATCCGCAACCGAAAGACGCAGATGTGGAGCTGTGGCAACGGCACGCGGCTGCCTACCGCTGCCCGCTGTGTTCCAGTGGGCTCACTTTCGAGGCCGACGAGGCGACGTGTACGTCCTGCTCCGCCCGGTTCCCGATCAGGCGGGGCATGATCGACCTCACCGGGGCTGGCCAGCAGGCGGGTGCGGGCCGCGACGAGGGACTACTGTTCCAGCTCTCCAAGATCTCCACGATGGGTCACTTCGTGGAGGCACACGCCCGACCCCACTTCAAGCGGCTGTGTGGTTTCGCCTGGGACGGCCCGGTCAGCTCCGCGGTAGAGGAGAAGTACATAGCTGACCTCGTCCGACCGGTCGAGGGCCCGGTACTCGATGTCGCCGCCGGCCCTGGAGGCTGGACCATCGCGCTCGCCGAGGCCGTCGGCGCCGAACGGGTGATCGCCCTGGATCTCATGCCGGTGATGCTCGCTGCGTTGCGCGACCGACTGCCGTCAGTACCGGCCGTGGTGGCCAGCGCCGCCACGTTGCCGTTCGGCACCGGCACACTCGGCGCCGCCATGTGCTGGAACGGCCCCCACGCCTTCTTCGATGACACTGAGGCCGCGATTAGGGAGATCGGCCGGTGCGTGCGCCCGGGCGGTACGTTCACGACGTACACCTTCCGGGATGCCACCGATCCGATCTACCGGCACTTCGTGCACTCACACCACTTTCCTCAGCATGAGCACGGGTTGCGCATGTACGACATTGGCACCTTCACACGTTGGCTGAACCAGGCGGGTTTCACCGTCCGGGAACAGTTCGAAATCGGGCTTGCGGTGTTCATCACTGCCGAGAAAACACACTGAATAGGCCCCTGAAAGGGGTTGGTTCGTCATGCTCACTGTCCGGTTGGTCCAGCAAGGAGCCTGGGACATGCCGGTCGACTCGATGCCACTCGCGGTCGGATATCTAAAGGCGGTGGTCGACGAGACACCGTCTTTTGCTGGCGAGGCTACTGCAGAGATTTGCAACTTCCGGGGTGGCCAGCGAATGCAGGAGATGACCAAGGCACTGTTCTCCGGCGGAATTCCCGACGTCCTGGCCTTCTCGGTGCTGGGTTGGAACTACCGCAACTTCGGTGTTCTGTCTGAAACGTTCAAACAGGTCAACCCGAACGGTCTGGTGGTATTTGGGGGAAACCACGTCGCCTATCAAGCCGAGCGGGTCTTCCGGGAGCTTCCGTGGGTCGATGTCGTCGTCAACGGCGAGGGAGAGCACACCTTTGGCGAGCTGCTGACCTACCTGCTGGAGCGGCCGGACGGATCGAATGTCTTCGACCCGACGCACGTGGCCGGTCTGTCGTTCCGGCGGGCGGACGGTACTCTGCACAGCACACCTGATCGTGACCGCATCGCACACCTGGACGTAATCCCGTCGCCGCTGCTCAGCGGCGCGATCCCCATGACGGATGCCAGCGGACAATTTCGCTATGACGTGGCACTCCTTGAAACCAACCGAGGCTGTCCGTACAAGTGCGCATTCTGCTATTGGGGCGGTGCGGTCGGACAAAAGATGCGATCATTCTCCATCGACCGCCTCACCGCCGAGCTGGACGTCTTCGGCTACTACAAAGCTCCCTCGCTGGTGCTGTGCGACTCCAACTTCGGGCTGTTAGCGGCCGACGAGGAGTTCGTTGAGGCATTGATCAAAACCAAGGAAAAGTACGGCTACCCAGGAGATTTGATCACGAGCTGGGCCAAAAACAAGTCGCAACGCTTCTACAATATCGTGCGCGAGTTGAAGAAGCATGACATGCACAGCCTCTTCACGTTGGCACTGCAGACCCTCGACGACGCCGCGTTGACTGACATGCTACGCAAGAACATGAAGGTCAACCAGTGGGAAAGCCTGGTCGAATGGCTCGCCGAGGAAGGGCTTGAATGCTATGGCGAGCTCATCTGGGGGGCGCCCGGCGAGACAGTCGAATCGTTCCTCGAGGGTTACGACCGACTGGCACGGAAGGTTTCCCGAATTGCGGTGTATCCCATGCTAATTCTACCCAACACCGCCTACGCACAGAACCGGGAGCTGCATGGTTTAGTCACGATCCGGGGCGAAACCGATGACTTCGAATATGTCTTGGCGAACCGCTCCTCCACATTACAAGAGAATCTACAGATGCAACGGTTCGTCTTCTGGGCTCGCGTACTCGGCGAGCAACAGTATCTGCGCCACGCCTGGCGCCCGTTACTCGACCTGGCAAACATGAGCCAATCAACAGTTATCACGAGTTTTAAAACATTCTTCGAGGCCTCGACTGATCCGGCCGCCGTGACACTGTGTGATCGCATCCCGGTGCTGGCCGAATCACCAGCGATCGCGGAGGCATTGCGCAGCCTACACAGCAGCCCCGAGTTGCAGGCATTGGTGCACCAGTGGTGGACGCACGAGATCGTCCCAGTCGTCCCGCCGCAGTGGCAGCCCTTCATCACCTCTGTCTTTGAGTATGAACGCTGGTCGCGGCAGGTATATGTGGTGCCCGACGGTGATCTTCCCGACGGTTGGCACGAGGTGGACCTGGACGGCACGCCGTCCTATCAAAGCACACCGGTCACCTTCGAGTTCGACGTTCCAGCCGCACTAGCGAACTGGCCCCAGACCTGCACTTCTGGCCCGAAGCAGGAACCGGTTTCCTACGTCTTCCGTGCCCGGCCGGGCTACTACAAGAATCTCGACAACCACGAATCCGCTGCGACCTACCTCGCGACATCGCACCGGCTGTAGCGGGACGTCGCCCACCCCGGCCTCCCGGGTGGGCGACGCCGCCGTCGCTCGGGCCGCTCAGGAGCCGACCGGCCGGTCCGCGACGATGACGACATAACGTACATCGATAGATGTCATCATCATGTCGAGAATGTCACCCGCTGCCTGGCCGCGCTCGGCGACCAGCGCGTCGTAGTGCTGGCGCGCTGCCTCGGCAATCCGCTCATTCGTCTTGCGGGTGTGCGGCGTGAAGTCCGACAACTCGACGAGCCGCAGGCCCGCCTCGTTGATCATTGTGCGGTACTCGTCAAAGGTGGGAACCTGCACGAGCGCCATGCTCTCCAACATCGCGTCGTGTTCCTCCTGGGTGTCCTGGGCCGGACCTTCCGGCATAGCTAGATCAGCGACGAGGACTCGCCCGCCGGGCCGGACGACCCGGGCCATTTCTGCGATCATCCGCGACCGGTCCATGTGAATACCAGCCTCAATCTCCCATGCCGCGTCGAAAGACCCATCGTGAAACGGCAGGTTCAGACCGTCGCCCAGTTGGAACGTCGCACGACCAGCGAGGCCAAGCTCAACCGCCCGTCGGTTAGCCGCTACCACCTGCGGTTCGGCGATGGTAACCCCAACAACCTCGGCACCGGTCGCCTCTGCCAGACGTAGCGCGGGCTCACCGATACCACAGCCAACGTCCAGCACCCGCTCACCGGGCCCCACCCGCAACTTCGCCCCAAGCACATCGTTAAGCCGCTGTACGGCGTCGGCGTTGGAAGCCTCGCTGTCCGACGAGTCCCAATATCCGACATGCCAATTTCGGCCCCAAATGGTGGTCAGGATCAGATCCGCGACATCGTAGAATCGCTCGACACCCGCAATCGTGGGCACATCCTCCGTTGTCATCCTGCCTCCCAGTGATCGTCGGCACAGCAGGCTCATGATGCCAGGCACATTGGGTGTGGGCCTACTCCGAAGATGCGCGGTCGCGGCGGCACGTGGGGTGGCCCGGACATCCCAGCCGCAGGTCGTGCGGCAGCTGTCGAATTTCGGCGACGCCGTTCGTCGTGTTGGTAGGCGCACACACACTGAAGATCGACGAGAGGGACCGTACGACGATGACGGACACCGCAACACCACCACGGGCCGGGCGTAGGGAGTGGGCCGGCCTCGCCGTCCTCTCCCTGGCAACCCTCATGATCACGTTTGACATGTTCGTGTTGCTGCTGGCCTTGCCGCACCTCAGCGCCGACCTTCGCCCAACGAGCGTTGAGCAGCTGTGGATCCTCGACATCTACGGCTTCCTGGTCGGCGGATTCCTCATCACCATGGGCTCCCTGGGCGACCGAATCGGCCGCCGGAAGCTGCTGTTGATTGGCGCCGCCTTCTTCGCAGTCGCCTCGCTGGTGTCGGCTTGGTCGACCAGTCCCGAAATGCTTATCGCGTCCCGGGCGCTCCTGGGAATCGCCGGGGCGACGCTCGCGCCGTCCACGCTGGCCCTGATCAGCAATATGTTCACCGATCCCAAGCAGATGGGCACAGCGATTGGCATGTGGGCCGGATCGTTCACCCTCGGTGCTATCCTTGGCCCGCTCGCCGGCGGATTGGCACTGCAATACTTCTGGTGGGGCTCGGTATTTCTCATCGGCGTGCCGGTCATGGTGCTGTTGTTGATTCTCGCTCCGATACTCGTGCCCGAGTTCAAGGCGCCGGAGGCAGGGCGACTCGACTTCACCAGCGTGGGCTTGTCGCTGGCCGCGGTACTCGCCTTCATCTACGGCTTGAAGGAGGTCGCGCGTAACGGCTTCGAAGTCGTACCCGTCACCGTCGGGGTGCTCGGCATCGTGCTGGGCATCATCTTCGTCCGTCGGCAGCGGTCGCTCTCCGACCCGCTGATGGACCTGACGATGTTCCGCAGCAGGTCTTTCAGCACGATGCTCGTCGGACTGTTGCTCTACGGCATGGTTGGCGCCACATCCATGCTGTACATCACCCAGTTCTTCCAGTCGGTGGCCGGTATGACCGCACTGGAGTCGGCGTTGGCGCTCCTGCCCGGCATGGCGGCGGCAACGATCAGCGCCATGGTCTCGCCGATGCTCGGCCGCCGGTTCCGCCCGGCGTACCTGATCGGAATCGGGCTCTTCGGGGTGGTCGCCACCTTCGCCTGGTTCACCCAGATCAGCGCGACATCGAGTCCGGTCGCACTCATCATCGGGTTCGCCGTGATTGGGGCCTGCGACGGGCCGTTGCTGGCGCTGGGGACCAATCTTGTCCTCGGTTCGGCACCCCCGGAGAAAGCTGGTTCCGCGGGATCACTCGTACAGACGTCCAACGAGGCCGGGGCCGCCCTGGGCGTCGCGGTCTTGGGCAGCGTCGGTGCGGTGATCTACCGACAGGAACTGGCCGGACAGATACCGGCCGAGGTGCCGGCGGCCACCGCCCAGGCAGCGGAGGAGAACGCGGCCACCGCGGTCGCTGTCGCCGCGGAACTACCGGTTGACGTCGGTACGGCGCTGGTGGCAGCCGCCCGGCAGGCGTTCGCGGACGGTCTGAACGTGTTCTCCGCCGTCAGTGCGGTCGTCTTGGTGATCGCTGCGCTGTTCATCATGATCCAGCTACGACACATACCCCCCACGGGAAGCGAGGAGGGCGCCGGGGAGGAGACCGACGGTTCGACACCGGACGACGAGCCGTCGGCAGAACCGGTCGCCAAGTCATCCACCAGCTGAAGATGCCTTCCCGGGCTACGCCGGTCCTTCGGGGTAGCCCGGGAAGACTACGTCACTAGGAGGCAGCGACGAAGTCGGACCAGTCGGCCCACCGCCACAACTGGCCAGTTCCTTTCTGCGCCTGTACCCCTTCGTCGGACATTTCGAACCGACCGAAGTCGAGCAGGAACATGTCTCCGCTGCCCGGCGCGAAGCCAACGTCAATGGGCCTGGCTAGCTCTGGCCCACCCTTGAAGCCGCCAGCAGACCAGTCAGCCGGATCAATGAGTAGTAGGCCGCGGCCCACCTGCGGATGACCAGGCGGAGCCGTCATCGGGGTCTCGTCACCGAAGAGGGCAACCACCAAGCGCCCGGCCAGCGGGCGGGCGGGGCCGGCCACTACCGGGACTGCGGCGAACTTCGTCGCGGCGGCGTGCGGGGTGAAGGCGAACAGTGGCTGTTCGGGCTCGGGAAGCGAATCGTGCCCGGTCAGCAGAAACGTCGGCTGTGGGCCGCGCACCGGCGCGAAGCGTGGATCGGCGACCGGCACACCGCCGACGTAGTCCGGCCACCCATACCAGCGACCGGTTCCTACCTCGAAGAGCAGGTCCGGCGCGGCACCGATCGGACGGCTACCCCGGTCATCGGGCCCTTGGTCCACAGCGAGGAGCCGGCCGTCGGGCAGGAAGCCCAGCCCGAAGGCGTTACGCAGGCCCCAGGCAACCAATTCCAGATTCGAGCCGTCGAGGTCGCATCGCATGACAGCGGCTGTGCACGGCAGGCCGGCCGGAACCCGCTGCCCGTGCGCGGTAGAGGTGCCAAAAGGAACAAAGCCACCCGTCACCCGGGTGGCGCCCGGTGTGGTGGAGAACGGGTCGGGTGTCGTGACGTCACGTCCAGCGAGGGTGATGTCGATGCCTGGAACGTCGTGTGAATGAGGCAGACGCCGCAACCAACCCAGCTCATAGGCGTCGAGGCCGATGACGCCAAGGTTCGTCATCGCGCCCTGGCTGAAGTAGAGCTTCTGGTCCGGTCCGACCACGGCCATGTTTGTGTGATAGTTGCCGGGTCCCGGCATCCCCTCAATCAGTGGGCGAGCGGCGCGATCCGGATCCACCGCCCCTACAGCCTCGGTGTCAACCCGGCTGATTCGACCAGCGCCACCCTCCGAAACGTAAAGAATATTCTCATGCCAGCTAAGCCCGGTGACTGGAGCAGCGAGACCGGTTGCCACGACTGCTATTGACGGTGATTCGGCAGATGGGTCGATGCGGCTAATCCGGCCGCCTGGGGCGGCACCTCCGAAGGGCAAACCAGACTCAGCGACGTAAACCCTTCCTCGATCGTCGAAGGCGATGCTGGTCGGGAAGTCAAGCTCGTCGGCCAGGATCACGGCATCGGACATGGCAACCCCCAAGACGCACGGCAGCCGGCCGTTCCGGCAGCACCTCAACGGAGGAGCCTATAGATCTTCCGAAATGCCTACGTCTTCGCGATTGCGCCCCGAAGCGCTTCAGCACTCACGTATGACGATCTGCAGGCAGGAGGGAGGCTGGCGATCAAGACAGGGCCCAGTATTCAGCCGGTACGGCACGGCCGCAGCGGGCCAGCCTGACCGGCTGGCACGCCCTGCGGCCGTGCGTCACCCGCGCGCGTAGTGCAGCGCAACCACGCCGGATTCGAACGGCTTTGCCTCAAGCAAACGCATGTTCCGGCGGGAGGCCAGGGCAGACTGTCCGCTACTGATCGTTGCGGGATTGACCAGTAGCCAGTACTCGTCGATAAGGTCGTGCTCGGACATCGAACGCACCAGTCCCACGCCGCCGAGCAACAGCATGTCCTTGCCGGCGCCCTTCTTCATCCTGGCGATCTCACCCATGAAGTCGTCCCCGAGTAGCCTGGAGTTTTGCCAGTCAACCGATTCGAGCGTCCGGGATGCGACAAGCTTTTCGGTGTCCGCGAGCCAGCGGGCGTGACTCACCATGCCCGGAGGGTTGCCCGGATCGTCCGCTGCGGCCGGCCAAAAGCCAACAAACTCACCGTAGGTGTTTCGCCCGATCAGGGCCGTGTCGCACTGCTCCTGCAGGTTCCCGACGATCTCCCAGGTTTGGTCATTGACCGTAAGCCAATCCATCTCCTCGTCAGGACCGACAGCCATTCCGTTGAGTGTGGACTGCATGTACAGGACGACATTTCTCACCGCGGTCTCCTCGACATAGAAAGTGGATCATGGCCAATGGAATCGGCGCTTGAAACGTCGTGCGCCGCGGCACACTTTACTATGGCAGCCACCGTGAGTAGGCGGACATGCCGAGGGCGCGGACGGGTCCTGATCAGGCCATGATCAGGACCCGCTGTTGGAGTCTGAGGTGCCTTGCGCAAGCCGCAGTAGCAGCTCCTTCACATCGGTGGCGGCATATCTGTCCCGCGCGAGCGATGAATCCGAACACAGCAGCACGGGCGCGTCGCGCGAGTCGATCGGCAGGCGCCCGTGCGAGCCACGTACCGCGCAAGCTCCAGCGTCGAGCCCCACAACGTTCATTACATAACGTAGCCCAGCCTTCTTACGCAGCAGCGCAGTGGCCCCACGGCGTTTCGCCGCCATGGGAGCGGCTGGGTCGAAGAACAACTCGGCTGGATCGTAGCCGGGCTTGCGATGGATTTCGACAGCCCTGGCGAAGTCTGGCGCCATTGAGTCGTCCAACCAGTAGTAGTAGGTAAACCATGCTTCGGGCTCGGCGACCACCACCAGTTCCCCGGAACGAGGGTGATCAAGTCCGTGCGCCGCCTTTCCCACATCGTCGAGTACAGCCTCGACACCGGGCACGGCGGCACAGAGCTTGGCTACGGCGGGGATGTCGGCGGGATCCCGGACATACACGTGGGCGACCTGATGATCCGCCACTGCGAAAGCCCGCGACGTCCACGGATCGAGGTACTCCATCCCCGCCTGCCGGTACACCCGCAGCAGCCCTTCGGCACGTAGTGCCCGGTTAATGTCGACTGGATGGGACACATCGGTAATGCCATATTCGGAGAGGGCAACCACGGTCATGCCACGGTCCTGCGCGAGGTCCAGCAGTGGCGCGAGTACCCGATCGAGTGCAGCGGCGGCCAGCGTGGCACGAGGATCTGCTGGGCCGTACCGCTGCACGTCGTAGTCGAGGTGTGGCAGGTAGACCAGGCTGAGGTCCGGACTGTGAGTGACGATCACCTGCTCGGCGGCTCGCGCTATCCACCGCGATGACTCGATGGCAGCGCCCGGCCCCCAGTAGCTGAAGAGCGGAAACGTCCCCAGCCGGGCGGTGAGCGTGTCACGCAGCCACGGTGGGTCGGTGTAGCAGTCTGGATCCTTGCGCCCATCGGCGTGGTAGACCGGCCGGGGCGTGACGGTCCAGTCCACATCCGCGCCCATCGCGTACCACCAGCAGATGTTCGCGACCGTGTAGCCAGGCCACCGTCTCCGTGCTGCCTGCCAGACCTTTTCCCCACCAACAAGGGCGTTGTGTTGCCGCCACAACAGCACTTCACCCAACTCGCGGAAGTACCACCCGTTTCCCACAATCCCGTGCCCTGCGGGCACATCGCCAGTGAGAAAGGTGGACTGCACTGTACACGTCACAGCGGGAAGTACCGTTCCCAACTCCGCGCGGAAGCCGCCGGCGCCGACGCTGGCCAGTCGTGGCATGTGGGCGAGCATCCGCGGGGTCAGGCCAACCACGTCCAGGACGAGCAGACGGTTCATCGTCACTGCACCTCACCGAGGCCAAGAGCGGTGAGTTCGGCCCGAGCGAAGGCCAGTTCTGCCGCTATACCAGCGGCGAGTTGTGCCGGCGTTTCCGGTCGATGATCTCTCGGCAGTACATTCCACGTGTATGTTTCGACGTCGAAGTGGTCACAGCCGTCGCCTTCTGTCAGCAGGGAGCGCAGCGCATCAAGGAGCACCGGCACCGTCGTCCTGAGGGGCGCGGCGGGCGCGGCGTGCAGCGGCACGTGGTAGTGGATTCGCCACGGCCCGCGCAGGCCGTCCCGGATTGCCTCGTCCACATCGTCGGCACCCTCTCCGAAACAGTTTCGCGTCTGGTGTAGGAAGCGTGGCTCGACATAACGACGAATCGACTCGGCGTCAGCGGCGGGTGTGTCCGTGGCGAGGGCGACGGAGATCTGCACCTTCACTATGGGCAATTCGGCAGTACGCAGCGCGGCCAGTGCGGTACTCGGGTCTTCCCAGGAGCAGGCGAGGTGCGCGAGGTCCAGGCAGAGACCCAGCCACCGGGTGTCGACGCCGGACAGCAGTTCAACTGCCTGAGCGGTGGTCTCCACGACGCAGCCCGGCTCTGGTTCGAACCCGACCCGGATCACACGGCCGGTCCGTTTGTGCAGGGCCGCTAGTTCGGCCGCGAGTTGATCCAACCCTTGCCGGCACCGCTGCGCCCGGATGGCGTTCCACGGCGCCCGCCAGGCCAGCGGCAGCGTGGAGACCGAGCCACGCGCCGCGTCCTCCGGTAGCAGGTCGGCGAGAATCGTCGCGAGGTGCACCGTGTACGTGAGTCGATCAGGGGTTGTCCAGTCCGGCTGGTAGACGGCGTGCTTGACCACCGGCGCATGGAAGGCCTGATACGGAAAGCCGTTCAGGGTCACGACTTCCAGTCCCCGCAGGTCCAGTTCCCGGCGTAGTCGCCTACGCTTGGCCTGGTTGGCGGCGAGTTCAGCAGCGACCGGTGCAGCCAGCCAAAGCCCCAGGGCGAGCACATCAGTACCGAGTCGCTCACGAACAGCAAGAGCGTACGTATCGCATTGAGCGATGATGCCGTCCAGATCCTCGGCCGGATGCACGTTGGTGCAGTAGCTCAGGTGCGCAAGCCGCCCCTCGGCATCACGCAGCCTCATCGGCTGCCACCACGCCGAATCGAGTTGCCCGCAAAGGGCAGCCCGGTCCCGCCAGCCCCGGTCAGGTCGAGCCGGCCGGACTGGCCGTAGAACTCCATCGGGTTTCGCCACAACACCCGGTCAACATCGTCGTCCCCGAAGCCGGAGGTAAGCATCGCCTCACCGGTGGCCCTGGTGAGCAGCGGATCGGAATGACCCCAATCCGCCGCTGAGTTGATCAATACACGATCGGTGCCGTACCGTCTCATCAGTTCCACCATTCGCGCCGGCGACATCTTGGTTTCCGGGTAGATGGAAAATCCGAGCCAACAGCCAGAATTTCGGACCAGTTCGACCGTAACCTCATTGAGGTGATCGATAACCACGCGGCCGGAGTCGATTCCGGACGCGCCGATGACCGCGAGGCTGCGCCGAATACCGCGCACCTTGTCCCGGTGCGGCGTGTGCACCAACGCGGGCAGGCCGTGGGTGATCGCCAGGTTCAACTGTGCCTCGAATGCTGAATCTTCCTCGGAGGTCATCGAGTCGTAGCCGATCTCGCCGACAGCGACGACCCCATCCTTGTCCAGATAACGTGGTAGCACGTCAAGCACGTCGCGACAGCGCGGATCGTTGGCCTCCTTCGGATTCAGCGCGATCGTCGCGTGGTGACGAACACCGAACTGGCTCGCCCGGTACGGCTCCCAACCGACCAACGAGTCGAAATAGTCGACAAAAGATCCGACGTTGGTGCGCGGCTGTCCTAGCCAGAACGCCGGCTCGACCACGGCACGCACTCCCGCATCCGCCATCCGCACATAGTCGTCCGTGGTCCGTGAGGTCATGTGAATATGGGGGTCAAAAATGCGCATCACACGCCTCCAAATTGATGGACGATTCAATCGACGCAAGCAGTTCCAGCGCATCGTCGGGCATTTTCCGATCAGCAGCCGCACGTTCCTCGGCCACATCGCTCAGCATTCTTCCGAGCTCGGAGTCAGCCCGGCGCGCCAGGTCCTCCACCTGGTTTAGCGGGACTGCCATGAACACGCATTTGAGCACTGCCTGCCGCCACATCGCTTGGTCCAACCGCCGTGCGAATGGACCAAGGGCAGCGGTTAGCAGTCGTGGGTCGTTGCTGCGGATCGCGTCGTGCAACAACACGAGGCATTCATCGCCGACCGGCAACAACGCCAGCGCTTTCAACACGGCCCGCTTTTCCCCAGCATCACCATGCCAGTACAGATTCTGCGCCCAAGTGCTCGTCTCAGCCACGGGGAGCGCAGCTAACAGTAGCGTCCGTACGGCTTCGTCAGCGCTCCAGCGTGGGGCGACGGAAAGCTCCGCTCTTCCGCCACGCCGGGCCGCTTCGGCGAACCGAAGCTCAACCGCGGCTGGGTCCACCGCGACCGATGCGACCGCGTCCGCCAGCCAAGCCTGATCGGTCACGGCGGACAGTGCGGTGCGGAGTTCATCCAATCTGATCATCAGACTCCTTTCTCGCGGCCTCTTCCGCAGCGCGCAAGAATGCGATCGACTCGGCGGTCAAGGTCGGCGCCGCATGTGAGTGCCGTGGCAGTTCCACCGCCACCAACCCCTGATAGTCGGCCTCGACCAGGGCCCGCAGCACGGGCGGGAAGTCGATCTCGCCGGTACCGAACGGCAAGTGATCGTGCACTCCGCGTCGCATGTCATCGATCTGCACGTTCACCAGATGTCCCGCGACAGCGGCGACACATTCCGGCACGGAACTGGTCTCAAGACACCGACAGTGCCCGATATCCAGCGTGATTCCGAATCCTGGCGGACAGTCGAGCGCGTCGTGCAGGCGTCGCCAGCCGGCGATGTCCGCCACCAGCATGCCGGGTTCCGGTTCGAAGCCCAGCGTCACCCCCGCCGTCTGCGCCCACTCAACCACCTGAGCACAGCCGGCGGTCAGGCGGTTCCAGGCAGCCGACGGCGCGACCCCCCGTGGGCGCGCCCCGGCCCAGAACGACACCGCCTCCGCGCCGAGGTCCGACCCGATTGCCACCGCGCGGCGGAGGTACCCCAGCCGTCGCGCAGGATCGTCGTCGAGGAGTGTGGGCACATGCTTGTGCCACGGGTCAAGCAGATAGCGGGCACCGGTCTCTACCACCAGCGAGAGGCCCAGTCGGTCAAGCAGTCGGGCGACGGTGGCAACGCGCCTGGCCACGTCGTGGGCGAACGGGTCAAGGTGGGCATGGTCGAGGGTGAGCGCGACGCCGGCATAGCCGAGGTCGGCCAGGATGCGCAGGGCATCTGCCAACCGGTGGTTGGTCAGTCCGTTGGTCCCGTAACCAAATCTCAGCCCCGTACCCCCTGATGTGGGGGCAAAGCTGTTCGATGTGCTCGGGCGTGAGTTACTCATGTCAACGCCACTCTTTTCGCGAGCCGGCTCGCCAACGGCGCACCTGCGGCAACGGCAAAGCCCACGGCAGCCCGCCCATAGCGGGCGGTCAGCGCCCCCTGCAGGGTTGGCAGCGCGACGACACCCGTGCCGACAGCGGCCCGGATCCGCGTGGCGGTGGGATCCGCCACGGCCCGCCCCTGAGCCAACCCGTATCGAGCCGCATACCAGGCAGCAAGTGCGGCGGGTACCGCTCGGCGGCGGACGGGTACCACTCGGCGACGGCCAGCGGCGAGCACCGCGACCATGGCCGTGCCGGCGAGGGTTGTCGCCGGCAACTGCGATCGGGCGCCGCTGACCTCACAGCGAGACAGCATGGTGACGGTGTAGGTATGCGCGGCGACCGTCAGGGCCGCCGGCACCGCGGGCCAGATGCGCCCGTTGGCTGCCCCGAGCAACACGTCGAGCCCTCGGCAGGTGGCCATCGCTGCTGGGCTCACGGGACCGTTCTTGGCACGCAGGTTATATGTCCAGATCGCCCCCGCGAGCGGCACCGCGACGCGCAAGGCGCTCTTTCCTCCCGCTACCATGGCGGCCAGAACACCGGCACCGGTCAGCGTAGCCGCAGCGCCCAGGGCGTATCGCGCCGAGACACGACCCGACGGAATCGGCCGCTCGGGTCTTTCGCGCGCATCGATTTCCCGATCGGCCCAGTCGTTGCCGGCCATCCCGGCCCAGTAGAGGAGGATGGACGAAGTCGCCAGACCGGCGGTGCGCCACCCCAGGACTCCGGCGGCCGTCGCGCCGGTCACCACATCGCCCGGCACGGTCAGCGCGGCTGGGGCTCGTACGAGTTCGGCGAGGGCACCTGGGCTAGGCATCGCCGAGTCCCCGCACAAGTGCGACCAGGGCGGCCCACTGCTCGCCGAGTGCGTGCGGCCCATCGCCGAGCGGGTCCTTGAAGAAGAACCCCAGCTCGGCCAGCGGACCCGTACGCCCAGCGGCATGCGCGGCTGCCATCAACCGCGCGAGATCGAGAACCAGTGGTGCGGCGAGCGCCGAGTCACAGCCGTGCCAGGTGAACTCCATCCGCATGGCCGCGCCGAGGAAGCCGTTGAAGGTGACCAGGTCCCATGCAGTCTTGTGGTCACCCATGTCGTCGACGTACTCGATCCGGGTGGTGCCCTGTGGTTCGTACCCCAGGGTCTCGGCCAGCACCCGCTGCTTACTGCCTGCCTTCGCGGCGTTTGCCCCGGCCCTGGCGAGGTTCGCGCCGTCGCCGCCGCCGAGCAGGTTCGTCCCGGACCAGGTGCGGACCGGCAGATGACGCATCGCGAACATCGGTGCCAACACCGACTTGACCAGGGTCTCACCGGTCTTTCCGTCGTGTCCGGCGTAGGGCAACGCGCTGCGCCGGGCCAGTTCCGCCAACGCGGGCAACCGCGCACCCGTCGATGGCGTGAAGTCAACATAGGAACATCCGGCCTGAAATGCTGCGTACGCGTACAGCGAACTGGGCGGCAGCACGGGGTGTGCCGTGGCCATGGCGAGCCGCAGCGCATCGAATGTCGCGTGGGCGGGGTGTGGTGGGGGTGCCGCCTCCGTCGATGACACGTTCACCACCACCACGCGTTCCAGCCCGTGCCGTTCCCGAAAGCCTCGGATATCCCGCGCGATGGCCTCGGCAGCCTGACCTTGGGTCGACGCCGACGGGGTAGGGCACAGTTCCTGCTCGGCGGCGGCGACGTCCGCCATGACCGCCGAGACGATCGGCCCCGGCAGTACACCGGCGGCCGCAAGCGCCTCAGCTCTCTTCGCCAGTGGGGTGGTGGCTATGTCGTGGCCCCCGAAGGTGAGATCCTCGATCCCGGGTGCGACGTTCGTGCGCAGCAGCGGCAGCTCCAGCACACATCCGATCGGCTCGGCGAGACCGGATCTAATCGCCGCGGCTCCGACGATGCTCGTCACCGCGACAGAACCACGTGCGCCGATCAGCCAGACACCTGTTGCCATAAGGCCATCCCCCACTCCACAACCCATGCCACTCTTGGACGTACTCAGCTCCGATGCCAGCCGTCCGGACACGACCCGATGCCGTGTTCTCCGGGATTTCGTGGCGGTGGCACCGAAGGTGGGTACTGGATCATTGTCGAGCCAGCTGCCGCACCGCCTTCTCGAAGAATGCGCATCTGATTTCGGTGCCCGAGCTGCTATGAAGTGCTTGCCGACATCGCCGCTGGTGACCGCACTTGTGAAGGTGCTCTCCGCTGGTTTCCCTCTTCAGGATGAGGTGCAGGACTGATCACCGAAAGAGGAGGATGACCATGGAACACTCGGCCAGGGCGCAGGAGGGAGACACTGCCGCGAACGGCGGCACGGTCGACGGCGCCGTCCGGCGGGTGACCTCCATCTTCAATTCCGCCGTCGGCGCTTGGGCGATCGCCGCCGCGTGGGAGATCGGCCTACTCGATGAACTAAGGGCCGCCAAAGAGATAAACGCCGTCGAGTTCGCAGCCACGCACGGACTCGATGCGACATCCATGGTGGGCTTATCCCGGGCCTTGGCAGCCGTCGAAGTGGTCAAGCGCGAGGGCACGACAATACGAGTGTCCGCGAATTTCAACGAGACCTACCGGACCAAGTCCTTCTTCCACTGGTTGACCCGGGGCAGCGCGGAACTCTTCCGGCAGATGCCACACTCCCTGGTGAAGCGCAACCGAGTTGGTGCCTACTACCAGCGTGACTCCGCGGCCATTGCCTACGCGTGCCGTGAAATCAACGAGCTGTGCTATGACAGCACGTTCTGGGCTGCCGTCGAGCGGTTGGGATACGACATCAGGGTCGTGGCCGATCTAGGATGTGGCAGCGGTGGCCGGCTGATCGACGTACTCAACCGACACCCGGCGGCCCGCGGTATCGGCATCGACCTCGCTCGGCCGGCCCTCGACGACGCCCGGCGCGACGCCGCCGCGGCTGGACTAGCGAACCAGACCTCGTTCTTCGAGGCGGACGTACTCAACTTGCAGCGACGACCCGAATTCGCCGACGTAGATCTCGTGACATGCTTCATGATGGGACACGACTTCTGGCCGAAAGAACAGTGTGTTGCCACACTGCGCCGGCTGCGAGAGTGCTTCCCCTCGACACGCCGTCTACTTCTCGGCGACGCTACCCGGGTGGAGGGGGTCGCTGACACCGATCTGCCAATCTTCGTTCTCGGGTTCGAACTGGGCCACGACCTGATGGATATCACGCTGCCCACCATCGCCGACTGGGAAGGGGTCTTCGAAGAAGGAGGCTGGAGCCTGGTCCGCACCAACCGCATCGAGATGACCGTCGGCGAGGTCATCTTCGAGCTGGCCTGACAGCGGCAGCAGACAGCGCAGGGACGGATCGGAGGACGGCATGGCGGTGGTGGCGACGGCCCTCGGCCGGATACTGGCGGACCTCGGTGTCCGTCATGCCTTCGGCGTGGTCGGCGGTGGAAACATCCTGCTCACCGCAGGGCTCACCGGTGCGGGCATCTCGTACGTGCCGGCCCGGCATGAAGGAGGAGCGATGGCGATGGCCGACGCCTACCACCGCGCCACCGGACACGTAGCGATATGCACCACGTCACACGGCCCCGGGTTGACCAACATCGCCACCGCTCTCGCCGAGGCGGCCAAGCACGGCAGCGGCGCTTTGGTGATCTGCGGTGACGCGCCGTCGCACGGCCTTCGCCCACACGACATCGACCAGACTGCATTTGTGGGGTCGGTTCCGGCGCCAGTACTACGGATCGCTGATCACCAGACCGCACTCCGGACGGCCGTGGACGCACTCGAGCTCGCCCGATCGGCGTCCCAGCCTGTCGTGCTATGCGTACCCAATGACATGATCTCGGTAGAGGTATCTGAACACACGCCGGCCCTCCGCCCCTCGGCAACCAACGTAGTACCGCTGGCCCCCGCTGGCCTCGACGCCGTCCTTGCGGCCCTCACCAGGGCGCGTAGCCCCCTGCTACTCGCCGGTGTGGGAGCATGGCGCAGCGGCGCCGACAAGATCCTCATCGAACTGGGTGAACGAATCGGAGCGCTCTACGCGACAACCACTATGGCCAGTGGCATGTTCAGCAGCAATCGCTGGTCGCTCGGTGTCTTCGGCGGGTTTGCGGCACCGCGCGCGGCAGCAATCATCGGTGCCGCTGACCTCGTGATCGCGTTCGGTGCCAGCCTGGACCCCTTTACCCTGCACCACGGCAAGCTGCTGCACCCGGACGCCGTTCTCGTCCAGATCGGCATAGCAGGCGAACGCGCCAACGACAGGGTCACGCTGACTGTCACGGGCGACGCTTCCGCCGCCGCGGACGCACTGCTCACCGCGGTGAACGCGCGTGGCCTACCCCCCTCGAGCTGGCGTGACGAGGTCACCGACGACATCGCGACGGCCGGATGGGAGCACGAGAGCTACGACGATGCGGGAACCGACGATCGGATCGACCCCCGGACCTTGACCGCGGCGCTCGCCGAGATATTGCCGCAGGACCGCACCGTCGTCCTGGACGGAGGGCAGTTCATCGAATGGCCGTCACGATACCTGCCGGTTCCTGAGCCTTCCGCGATGGTGTTCATGGGCGCCGCATTCCAAACCATCGGGCTGGGGTTTGCGGGGGCGGTTGGTGCCGCCGTGGGCCGCCCCGACCGACTAGTCGTCGCCGCGCTTGGCGACGGAGGTGCCCTGATGGGCCTACCCGAGCTCGAAACGCTCATCCGCACCGGGCGGTCAGCGCTCGTCGTCGTGTATGACGACGCGGCCTACGGTTTCGAAGTCCACATGTACGGTCCCCAGGGCGCCGATCTTCGTACCGCCGCCTTCAGCGACACCGACTTCGCTGGGATCGCGCGATCGTTGGGTGCCACCGCGGTCACCGTACGGCGGGTCTCTGACCTGTGGAGCGTGCGCAGTTGGCTGGCCAAAGGACGCCCGGGAACGTTGCTACTCGACTGCAAGGTCGTCCCGCAGGTAGTGGCAGGATTTTTGTCAGACCTCATTGCGGGCAAGGCCAGCACTGAGCCTGAGTAGGCTGGACCGTTGCAGGGAAATTACGATCCGAGTGGGGTCGTCGCTACACGTGAGGTGCGGACCCTTGATAATCCTGAGATCCGCCACACTCAACCAGGGACAGGGCAAAAGCGCCGCACGGCATACCGCATTGGTCTCGCCGTTGACGTCACCCCTGGTCATACGCCGCCGGATGACCTGTTCGCCGGCGGCCGGCGGACATGCAGACAACGCATGACAGAATGCATCCCTATGGCCTGATTTGCCGACATTAGCATTGCAGAACAACCCGGCATCCATGACAGCGGTAGCCTCCGTGCAACGCACTGTCAATTGGCATACGACAATGACAAGGGGATGCCCATGCGGCTGACAACGTCCTCCCGCAGGACGGCTGCACGCCTGACGGCCTACGCCGCGGTGGCGGCGATCGTGCTCGCCGGCGCTGGGCCGTCGGCCGCCCAACCCGAATCAGGGCACACCACATACGGCGACCACCGGTGCGGCTCACGTGCTGACTGGAAGCACCCCAATGCCGACAAGCACAACACCCGGCGAGTACGCGGCCCGATCGATTCTTCCAACGTGGCCGACCTGGAGGTCGCCTGGACCGTACCGATCAAGGCACCGACGGACCGTTGGCCGGGCAGCTACGCGACGAATCCGGTCGTGGTTGACGGAGTTATGTACAGCCAGGACCTCGACTCCAACGTGTATGCGATCGACGTACGTACCGGTCAGGAAATATGGACAGTAATGATGGGCTCCTACACCAACGGGCCCAACGGCGTGGCCGTGGCCGACGGCCGGGTGTTCGGGGCCACCCTGACCGAGGTCTTCGCGCTCGATGCCCGCACCGGTCGTGAGCTGTGGCGGCGTAAGATTACCCGCAACGCCAATGAGGGCATCGACATGGCGCCGGGCGTCAACAACGACACTGTGTACATCGCTACCGTGCCGAGTCTCCTTCGTGGCGGGTATGGTGCTGGCGCGGTGGGCGTGATCTGGGCCATCAACGCTCGTACCGGCGCCCCGCGCTGGACCTGGGACAGCGTGCCCCGTGATCTCTGGGGGCATCCCGAGATCAACTCTGGTGGCGGTGCCTGGTATCCACCGAGCTTCGACGAACGCGGAGACCTCTACCTCGCCATAGCAAATCCCGGTCCGTTCCTCGGGACTGAGGAGTACCCGTGGGGCTCGAGCCGGCCGGGTGCCAACCTCTACACCAACTCCATCGTCAAACTCGATGGACGAACAGGGCGGCTGATCTGGTACCGCCAGGAGCTCCCGCACGACATCTATGACTGGGACTTGCAGAATTCCCCGATTCTCACCACCGTGGGTGGGCGGCGCGTCGTGCTCACGTCCGGCAAGGCTGGCTTTGTCTACCTGTACGACCGGAAGACGGGGAAGCGACTCTGGAAGACTCCGGTCGGACGGCACAACGGTCACGACGACGACAACCTGCTCGCCATGGCCGGTCGGTTCGACGAGCTGCCGGACTTCCCGGTGAAGGTGTATCCGGGTGTACTCGGCGGCGTCCCCGCGCCGGGCGCTATCGACCGTGACACAGTATACGTGGCGGTTAATGACTTGGCCGCGACCTGGACTTCCCAACTCCCACCGCCCATCTTTCCCGCGTTCAGCGACGGCAGTGGTGCCGTCGTGGCGCTGGACCTGGCCACGGGGAGAGCACGGTGGACATTTGCGCTCGACCAGTCGCCCTACGGTGGAACGACGATATCGAACGACCTTGTCTTCACCACCACTTTCGACGGCAAGATTCACGCCATCAATACCAGGAACGGCCGCCCCGTCTGGCAGGCGCAGCTACCCGGATCCACCAATTCCCCGGTAGTGATCAGCGGTGATACTCTCCTGGCGGCGAGTGGCTGGCCGCAGAGCGCCGATGAGCGTGCGGAGATCGTCGCCTACCGGCTGCCGGGCAAGCGCGGCGGAAACGGGTGCCACTAGCTCGAGCAACGTGGCGCTGGTCTGGCGTTCGCCACACCAGCGCCACCCTGCACGAACCCCCGCCTTGCTGACCGGCTCCAGCACCGCCGGGATATGGCTACACGGCACCTGGCTGGTAGGTCAACAGTAGCGACCCACTGCTCGTCCGCTTCGAGTCCAGTAGCTGCATGTGATGTGTCATCGGGTATTCATCCAGGAGTCGGCGTCCCTTGCCCGCGATGACCGGCGGCACGGCGAGCCGCAATTCGTCAACCAGGCCCTGGGCTAGCAGCGATCGTACGAGGGTCGGACTTCCGTGCACGCCGATGTTCTTCCCTGGTTGCGCCTTGAGGGACTCGACCTGGTCGGCGATACTGCCCTCGATACGGGTGCTGTTCTCCCATTCGTGCTCGCCGAGCGTGCTGGCCGCGACGTACTTCGGTGAGCTGTTGATGAACGTCGCGAACGGCTCGACATCTGAGTTCGGCCAGTACGGCGCCCAGTATTCATAGGTCATACGTCCCAGGAGTACGGCGTCCTGCGTATCGACGAGGTACTGCAGGTGGTCCGCCAACTCGGTGTCAAAATAGGTACCACACGTCGATGACGACTCCGACTCGTCGTCGAGCGCGTGGTTGAACATCCACTCGTCGGGCTCCTCCGTCACACCATCGAGTGAAAAAAGGAGGTATGAGACAACTTTTCGCACGTGACCCCCTACCATAGGACTTACCCAGAGAAAGGTGAAGCACGGAGCACGTTCCCCGGACGGGTGGCCGACACACTGTCAGTGGCGCAGGTTCACCGGATCGAGGGACGCCTACCGTTTGGCGCCCCTGGGAGCGTGCCGCGAGGTAAGCTACGCCCCGCCTGGCAGACGCTGGCAGGGCTCAAGGTTGACCAACGTGGATGTCAGAGCATCTGACCGCGGCCTCGTGGTCGCCGTCAGCCCGCGCGAGCAGGGCACCTCCGCCGCGAGGATCGGCGTCGCCCTGAGCGGCAGCGCCGTCGGCCTGCTGGCCCTGCGCCTCCCGACGAGGCCTGACACCTGCGGCCGGCTCCGGGCCGCAGACGACCCGACTCCAACTCGCTGAAGTCGACTTACTCAAGCAGCCCACGTTCGTCGTCGGTCATCCCCGGTCGACTGGTGGATGCGCCGACCGCCGCGCGGCGGAACCTCGTCGCGAGGCGATCGAACGCCGCCGCGAGTTCGTCTCCGTCGATCACCTCGATGTCGAAGTCAAGCTGTGTCATCCACAGCGCGAGCCGGTCGGGGTGGTCTGAGCCCAGCTCGACCTGGCAGGTGAACTCGTCAACCACCGCTATGTCGACCGGGATACGGATCTTCGCGGCGACCTTGGCGGCGGGAGCGTGTACGAGCACCCGGGCACGGTACGTCCAAGCCGCCTTGCTGACCCGTCCGACGACGTACTCGACGACGTTGTCCGCCGGAATCGCACGCGGCTGAAACCGCACCCCCGTCGGTGCGTGCACCACCATGCGGTCGACCCGAAAGATCCGCCAGTCGTCCCGGTCGAGATCCCAGGCGAGTAGATACCAGAGCGACCCCCAGCTCACCAGCCGTTGCGGCTCGGCATGGCGAACACTTTCGCTGCCCCCAGGCTTGGTGTAGCCGAAACGGAGCCGTTCATGGCCGCGGATCGCGGCAGCGACCGCGCCGAGAATCGACAGATCCAGCGGCGGGCTCGCCCCCGGAACAACGCTCGTCGCCTCCCGTACCGCCGCAACGCGCCGACGGAGACGCGCGGGCAGCACCTGTTCCAGCTTCGCGAGCGCGGTGAGTGATGTCTCTTCGACACCGAGCCGTTGGGTCGCGACCGCCCCCAGTCCGACCGCGACCGCCACCGCCTCATCGTCGTCAAGCAGCAGTGGAGGCATCGCCGTACCGGCGGCCAACCGGTACCCACCCGCGATGCCCGGACGGGCGTCCACGGGATAGCCGAGCGACCGCAGTTTGGCGACATCGGCGCGGACCGTCCTCGTGCTCACCTCCAACCGGCCGGCGAGCTCGACGCTCGTCCAGTCGCGCTTGAGCTGAAGCAGTGACAGTAGTTCGAGCAGGCGGGCCGAGGTCTCCAACACGCTTCCCATGATGTCAGTGATTGCGGAAGCTCACCTGCCGCATCTATCGGGAGGGTGGTGGTGTACGCGAACAGCGCGGCCGTCCGGCGTCTGCCCGCACCCGACAAGCACCGCCGATCGGTGAAGGCGACCTCCTGCTCGGTGGCGGGATCAGCGCACCAGGGCCGCAGCAAACGCCGACGGTCCAGCTGCCTCGTCACCGACGGCTGCCCACCGGTCACCAGTGACGACGACGCCGGTAGAGGTCATGTGGCTGGCCCACTCGTCTCGCTGAGTATTGGTCGCGAAGACGGCGACCGTGAGCTGATGTCCGTCGATACTGCACATCCCCACCTCGTGGACACCCCGCTCCTCGGCGACCAGTTGCCCGCCCGCACACCGGCCGGCCCGCATCAGCGACCGAGCCCCGAACACGGTGTGCTCTGCCGCCGGAGTCGGCAGCCGAGGCCCCCACGCCGTCGTTGGCGCTGCCGGCCGGTCCTGGAAGGCAACGACAACCAGCCCGGTGGCTACCAGGCACACGAGCACACCGGCTACCGATGTCACCACGCTCTTGACCACTTGGACCTCCACCCATCCATATGGGCCCATCGCACCGTACTGGCTGTAGTCAGCATGCCACCGATACTCATCGTCACCATAGAGCCTCGCCACCGGCCCAGCCCTGATGTGACGTGCTGTGACCGCCCGCTCGCGTACCCAGTGGGGCTCATCGCCGATGGCGAGTTGGGCCAGCACGGGTCGTGCGCATAGCCGGATCGAGTACGGTCAGCGTGCTTGAGTCTCCCAGGCCGGCAGCCGAGGCTCGCCGTTGTACACATCGACATGGTCAGGTCGACACGAGGATGCGCAGGTCCCACCGATCGATCGATTCTGGGCGCAGGAGGAAGACGCCGTCGAAGTCCAGCACGGCGTTGACGGGGGCGGTCATGACCGGTGGGGACAGCACGGAATCCGCGATACGGTCGTAGACCGCGGGCTGGAAGCGTCGATCCCCGCCCGGCCATGCGGATCGAGCAGGACCCGGATCAGTGCGCCGTGGTCGTGGCATCGAGGTAGCAGCCTTCGGCCGAGCATTCGCCCCGTGGATGGCGCTGCGCCCGAGGAAAGACGAAGTCATCGATCATGGCGCGGATGACATCTCGGCCCTGGTCACGCAAGACGACGGCCAGCTCGTCGGCGAGGGTGGTCTTACCGGGGGCGGACGGTCCGTCGACAGCTACCCGCGTTGGGTGTTCACGTGTGACGGACCCAACAGCCTCAGCAGGTGGCCGAGCAAGACCAAATCTCTTGCCTCCAAAGGGTACGAAGACTGAGTGCAGAATCGGGAGCTGCCATCGAGGGATGGCCGGGAGTTGGGTTAGCCTGCGGTCATGGCGAGCACTGAACTGGACGAGTTGATCGTCGAGGATGCCGAGGCACTGCGCACGTGGTTGGCGGCCAACCATGCCACATCGCCCGGCGTCTGGCTCGTACTGACCAAGAAAGGCGGCACCGCCACCACGCTGACGTGGCAGCAGGCTGTTGATGAGGCCCTGTGTTTCGGCTGGATCGATGGGCAGGGTCGGAAGCGGGATCAGGAGACATCCTGGATCCGGTTTACTCCGCGCCGGCCCCGCAGTTCCTGGTCGCAACGCAATGTCGGCCATGTGGCCCGACTCGAGGCGCAGGGGCGAATGATGCCCGCCGGCCGGGCTGCGGTGGAAGCCGCCAAGGCGGACGGGCGGTGGGCGGCCGCCTATGCCCCGCCGTCGGAGGCCGAGGTGCCGGACGACCTACTCGCCGCCATCGCCGTCAACCCCGCCGCCCAGGCCATGTTCGACGTGCTCACCAGGACCAACCGGTTCGCTCTTATTCAACGCCTGGCTGCCGCCAAACGGACGCAGACCCGCGAGCGCAGGATCGGCGAGTTCGTCGCCATGCTGGCCCGCCACGAGACGATCTACCCGCAGAAGGCCAAGCCGTCGGCCTCGCCGCAATCGGCGGCCTCATGACCCTGTGCACTGATCTGTTCCGATCCCGTTAGCGCTAGTCGCCGGGCCGGGTTTCGGGCTGTGCAAGCGAAAGTACGGTGCTGAAGCGGGTCGCGACTGTGGCCACGGCGGCACGTGGTTCGGGGCCCTTCTCCCACCGAAAGTCGAAGGGGACATGGCCAGCCACTCCAGATTGTCGGGCGGCATGTAGCTGTGCGACAACTGCCGCACAGCCCGAACCCGATCGATACGGTGACGACTGAGCCGTGGCCAGCCTGCCCGCCAGCGGTGACGGCTACGGCCACTGGCTGCTGATCCACCGCAGCATCACCGACCCCACCTGGCAGGCGTTGTTCGAGAACGCCGGCCTGAAGGCCGGCCAGACGCTTCTGATCAACGGCGCGGGCGGTGGCGTAGGCGGCCAGCTCGCGGTATGGACCGGCGCGACGGTGACCGTTGACCGCCGAGCGTGGGGTAGGCCGATCCAGGCCTTCGCGTACAGCAACGTCGAGCAGCTTGCCGAGTTGGTCTGGCGCGTGGACGCCGGCGAGTTGAAGATCCACGCCGCCCGGCGCCGGCAGTTGGCCGAGCTACGTGCGTGCATGACGAGCAGGTCGCCGGCAAGCTGCCCGGCAAGACCGTCCCGATTCCCTGACCTGCGCCTGTCGCGATCAGCGGGGTCACTCACCGCCAGAGACGTCCCATCAACCAACCTAACAAGATCAGGTGTTACGACTCGTACGGGAGCCGCCCGGATCACGGTGGTCGCGATTGAGGCGGCGTTGAACGGGAACTCGCTCGCGAGCTGTGAGGTCTGCCGCGAGAACGGGAGCGTGACGACCAGCCGCGGTTGGCCGAATTGCTTGGCAGCTGGACTGACGAGCAGCGGTGGCCTCTCTCAACGCCAACGGCATGTTGCCCCGCCGCGTTGGGAAACGGTCGCTTACCGGGTTGCGACACGCCTAGGCCGAGAGTACCCCCAGTCGATGCCGACTGAACCAGAGAGACGGTGAGCGATATGTGGCGAATCGGGAAACAGTTCACGTTCAGCGCTGCGCACTGCCTGCCGGGGCTACCCGAAGGTCACAAGTGCGGTCGCCTGCACGGGCACACCTACACCGTTGAGATCATACTTGAGGGCGACTCGCTTGCCGAGCCCGGTTTTGTTACTGACTTCGGCGACCTGGATCCTTTCAAACAGTACATCAAAAGCAATTTCGATCATCGATACCTTAACGATGTGCTGGGTGAAGATGTACCACCAACCAGTGAGCAGTTGGCGCGTCATCTGGCGCATTGGCTGGAAAATCACCTGACGGATTCGGTAGGGGGTCGACTGACGGCTGTCCGAGTTTCGGAGACGCCCAGCAGTTGGGCTGAGTACGTCCTGGATCGGAAGTGAGCGCCGCCGACATCAGGGTCAATGCGCGGCGAGACTCGGCCAGGTTGTCCATGAACAGGTAGCACGGCGCAGTGATTTCGGCAGGTCGAACCGGCACCAGGTGAGCGTGTTGTTTCGGCGCCATCGCCGCCGTGCGAATAGTCGGTGATCCGTCCCGTGCTGGGCATGATCGGCCTCTTCTTCGAGGTCCACTTGTTGGCGTCTCGTCATGATCGGCAGGATGTTCGGGTGCCACTGCAGTTGTGGTAGACGTACTGGCGAGGTCGCTGGAACAGGGGTGTCGCCGCTGGCGAGAGGTTTCGTAGGCATTTCAGGAAATGTGCGACTTCCACGTTCTGGAGGTAGCTGAGTAGCGGCGCCAGCCGCATTGACCCTTGCAACTGAGAGTGGTTGCATGTTGACGACTGGTCATTTTCCGAGCCGCGCCACCACTCCGGTCAGGGGTTGATCCGGAACACCAGAGCCCTCCGCTGGCTTGGCGCCACCGGCGGCGATCCAGGTTCCCGGGCTCAGGTTGGCCGGCGGGTCGCGTCACACGGAGACGGTTTCGTAGGGTTGGATTTAGGGCGTCGCCGTGTGTCCTGGGGAGCGCCGCCGTGGATCCGTATGAGCAGCTTGCTGGCCTTGACCTGCCGACCCTGCACGTGCTGGAGGCGGCGATGGCGCTGGGGGGCCTTGTCACCGAGGCGGAGGTGTCGGCGTTGGTGGGTGCCGACGCGACTCCGTACCTGCGGCGTGCCGCCGACGTGGGGCTTGTCGCGCAGCTGCGGGGCCGGCTCCTGGTGCACGGCGTGCTGCGGGAGGTCTTCGCCCGTCCGTTGGGTGTCGGCCCGGCTGCTGAGCAACTCGCCGCCGTGTTGAGCGCCGATGATCTGAAGGTGGTGGCGCGCAACCTGGGGCTGCCGACGAAGGGCCGCAAGGCGGATCTGCTGGAGACGGTGGCGGGATTCTTCCTCGACCCGGACAACGTGCACGCACTGGTCAAGCGGATGCCGGCCGCGACGCGGACAGTGTTGGAAAAGGCCGACCGCGAGGGTGGACAGATCCGTCGCTACGGCGGCAGCGGCATCGCACACCGGAGTACATATCAGCACCGCCACCGGCAGGTGCATCCGCTGGACTGGGCGGAGGAACACGGACTGGTCTACCGTGTGACCTGGGAGGACTATCAGCTGGCGGGGCAGGTCGCGCTCGCCTTGCGAGCAGCGGACTACCGGGCTCCGTTCCAGCCACAGGAGCCACCGGTCGCCTGGCATACGCCGGATCCTCCAACGGTGCAGCGCGACGCACAGGCCCAGGGCATTGCCGTGGTCGGCCTGTTGTCGGCGCTGCTGGACGGGACCGGGCGTGAACCCCTCGCCACGGTCAAGGCCGGCGGCGTGGGTGTGCGCGAGCTGGCCCGGACGGCAAAGATGCTGGGAGTGACGGTGCCGACCGTGCGACTGCTACTGGCCGTCGCAACGGAGGCTGGGCTGGCCGACCTCGGCGGACGCGTGATCCCGACGGCCGCGTACGACCACTGGCTCAAGCTCGGTCTGGACCGGCGGCTCGCGGTGATGCTCAAGGCATGGCGCGACCTGGCCTATCTGCCGTCGTCGCAGACTGGGCCGTGGGTTCCGGAGCACCGCCAGAGCTGGTCTGCGCACGCCCGGATGACCGCGCTGCAGGTGTTGGGCGACCGGGGGACGACGAACCTCGATCAGGCAGCGCAGTGGATGTGGTGGCGGCAGCCGCTGGCCTTCGGCGGCGCCAAGACCGTGCGCGGCCTGCTGGACGAGGCCGCCACCTTGGGGGTCCTCGGCGCGGGCGCTGTCAGCCCCGCCGGGCGGGCGCTGCTGGCCGACACGGACATCGCCAGGGCCATCGGCGACCTGGGCGAGGTCGCTCGCACCGCCAAGCTGCAGGCCGACCTGACCGCGGTCGTGGTAGGCACACCCAGCCCGGAGCTGGCAGAGCTCCTCGGTGCGACCGCCGTTGTCGAGTCCCGCGGCACAGCCACGACCTGGCGCTTCAGCCCAGCGACGGTACGCGGCGCGTACGACGCAGGCTGGACCCAGCAGCGCTTGATCAAGGACCTGACGAAGATCACCGAAGGCGGACTGCCGCAACCACTGATCTACCTGCTGACTGACGTCGCCCGCCAACACGGGTCAGTACGCGTGGCGCCGGTCGCCAGCACCCTGGTCAGCGAAGACACCGCACTGCTGGCGCAGATCTGCGCCGACAAACGGCTGGACAAGCTCAACCTACGTCTGCTCGCCCCGACCGTGCTGGCCAGCCACGCCACCACGGCCGACACGATGGCCGCCCTACGCAGAGCCGGCTACGCGCCGCGCCGGCAGAACGCCGACGGCCGCGACGTCATCGAGCGAGCCCGCCGCCACCGCGCCTGACTGGCAGGAGACCACTTCCCTGGTCGGAACCGCCGTCCTGTGCGGAATCCGCCGGCCACTCCAGGAACCCGTGACCCCGGGAAGCCAACGGAGCCGGTCCGTAAGGCGATCGCTACCGGCGTCTCCGTTCTGGTGCGCACCGGGAGCTGCGGCGGCTGGCCGGCCTGAACTTCGTCGTATGCGCCTGCGTCCCGCTGGTGCCGCGTCCGCTCCGGTGCCGCGCCGCCCAGCAGGTATCGGCCGTACGGTTTGGCAGCAGGTACCGGCTCGTGACGAACGACTTGACCAGCCCAGTGAGGATTGCGGTTCGTGGACGATTGAGACCCCGGACGGCCGCGGAACATCCAGGGTCACCAGCGTGGTGGCGCCCGGTCAGCCACCCGAGCGGCACACCCCTCAACCGAAACCCATCGCCTTCACAATGTGGGTGCAGGCCGGCCGTTCCCGATAGGTGGTGTTCACATGGTCAAGGCGCGACCAGCCGCGGGCGGCGGGCGGTGGGTGGAGATCTCACCGGAGCGGATTCGTGGTTGGCTCGACGGCTTCTACAGCCGCCACGACGGCGCCACCGAGCAGGGTCTCGTGCTGACCGGCACGAGCAACGGTGATACCGCCACGCTGTACCCGCCGCCGGGGCTTGCCGAGGCGAAGGATGTCGACACGCTGCTGGCCGGCATCATCCGACCGCCCCGGATCGCCGTACTGCTGGCCCGTAAGGGCGCAGTCGCCGCCGGCGTCGCGGACGGAACGACCATCACCGTCTCCAAGGTCGAGCGCTTCTACGTACAGGGTCGCACCGCGGCCGGCGGTTCCTCGCAGCAGCGCTACGCACGTCGCCGCGCCAACCAGGCCCAGGCTGCTACTCAGCGGGCTGCGGACATCGCCGCGCGGATCATGCTGCCCCATGCACCCGGTGTTGTCGCCGACCCTCACGATGCAGTCAGGTCCCTGGTCTGTGGCGGCGACCGATCGATGATCGAGGCGATACTGACAGACCGGCGTCTGTCGCCACTGGCGCTGCTGCGTCATCCACACCTGCTCGAATCCGCCGAGCCCCGTCTGGCCGTCCTGGCGGATGCGGCGGTGGCGGCCAGACGGATCCGCGTCCATCTGATGCCATGACCACGATCAGGTCCAGCAGGTCGACGACGACCGACCAGGATGATGCACGACGACCCAGCAGCGCCGGACCTGTACGTGATGTCCCGTAACCCGCTCACCCTGCGGCACGAACGGGTACCTGAGGTTCCCCCGGTACCTCGGGGACGCAATGCATTCCGCCCCCATGTTCAACGACACTGCCGACTCGTCAGACCAGCCCGGCCATGAGCCAGGCCAATACCCCGAGCACCAAAAGTCGGATCGACCACGTGACATAGGAGAACTTGCGACTCGCCACCATATGCGCCGCCCAGACGTGTCCCGCCAGCATCCGGGCGGTGGCGTTGTCATCGACTGTGGTTGCCAACCACGCGTCGACGAATCCCTGGCTGTTGCGTCCGTAACGCTCGGCTACGTACGCGAAGTGGTGCAGCGGCTCCGGCGCAGCCGCCTGTCGTCGCGGCATCAGCGTGTGCAACGCGAGGAGCGCACTCGTCGCGGCCGCTACAGCGGAAAATACCGGGAGCATTGGCGACCAGGCCGGACCCGTCACGGTCAGGGAGTCCTGGCCGGACCACAGGCTGCCACCCAGGAGCCCAGCGGCGGCAAGGACCGCGGCCGCCTTTACGTCGGCGAACCGAATGGTCTCGTGTAATTGCTGGAGGGCGTTCCATCCCGCTTCGCTCTGCGAACCGCAGGAGCGGAGCGCCCCTGTCACGACGCGACCCGGTCACTCGGGTCCCCCAGCTGGCTGGCGAGGTCCGCGCGGTCGAAGCTACGGAACACCCGATCGAGCTGGCCGATTAGGTGCCGACGCTCGTCTGCACTGAGCCCGGCGACGAACTTTCCGATGAGCACACTGACCGTGTCCTCCTCAACCTGTGCGGACGCAGTCACATGCCCACTACTGCCAAGTTGAGCGGCGATCGTATCGAAGAGCGGATCTGTCATGGATCGAAGATCGGCTGGGTGGTGGAGATGCCAGTACATCCGAGCTAGGTCCGGCCTGCCGAAGATCTCGTCACGCAGCCACCGAAGCTGACGCAGTTCGTCTCCACGACGCTGTTCTTCCAGAGTCTGGCGTCGTTCGGCCTCCTCCCAGGCGTTGGTCACGGCAAGCGCCTCGGCAGGCACCGTGATCTGGACACGCAGATGGGTGAGGACCAGACTGGTCTGCGGCACGGCAACCTCGGTAACGCCCCTAGCATTGATGAGATCAGCCAGGTGACTCGCTACCGTGACGCGCCGGGGGGCGGCCCACCGGGCGAGGTGGTCCCAAACAAAGGCACGAACCTTGGCCTCGGCCTCCGGTTCACGTCCCCGCCACTCAACGGTCACCTCCGCCTGAAAGTCCGCGCCGGGCAGCGCGCTAGCGAGCGTGGCCTGAAACGTGTGTGACGGGGACGGGAACGGGAACGGGAACGGGAACGGATAGTGCATTTCATACCCGGACGGCCGCTCCTGGAAGATGCCCCGCAAGAAATTACGCATCTCATGCTCCTACGGTGAGTGGATCGACCTGGTGCAGGCTCTCGACGACGTGGTCACGCACGTCACGCCGACCTGGGTTGGTCACGTCGCAATCGACCGGCTGCCACGCGAACGTCAGCTTCGAGAGGCGCACGAGCCGGCGGGTCCCGCCGTCCCCACGACGCACCACGTCCCCGAGGAACTCGACAATCCGGATCCGACCAGCCTCGGAACGGAGCGCCGCGTCGAGTAGGCTCTCGCCGAACTCCGTACGGGCCCTATCGACCTCGGACTGATCGAAGAGTCGGGCCACGGCCCCGACGAGCCCGCTGCGCAACGACTCGTCATGCCAGGTCACCAACACGGGATGAGCCTCACTATGGGCGAGCGCCGCGAACACCGCCCACGCTGTTTCCGTGCGACCACCAGGTTCCCCTTCAGACCAGGTGGTAAGCACCTCGACGATCCGACGGCGTAGCCGGGGTACCTCCCAGAGCCGACTCACCGCCGTCACGATGGCATCCCGGACGACCGGAGAGTCACGGTGGGCAATGTGGCTCAGACGGGTCAGCGATACCCGGGGATAGAGCCGGGCGAGTTCACCTGAGCAGACTTCGGCGATGGTGCAGAGGGACTGGTCACTCGCACGCTCCAGGCGCGACCAGCGGTAGAGCAGGCTCCGCACGTCAGCTCCCACCTCATCGCTCATGGCAGTGGCCGTCAGGGCCTGCACCACGTGGGGCCGCAGATTCGGCCGGCCGGTCCAGCGATTCAGCCACACCAGTGGGCGGGTGTCCCGGGTCCGTAACACGATGACGACCAGATTCCCGACAATCCGTTCCGCCAGCCGGGTCTGCCGATGGTCGTTCCGTCGTAGCGGCAGGTCCATGGCCCACTCCCACAGCTTCTTGTGGAACCAGGCTGAGCGGTCACCGTGCACAAAGGTCAGCACTGCCGCGCCGTAATTCGCTCGCTCGAATCGGAGCCCACCGTCCACCACCTCAGCTTTGATCTCGCTCATCAGCGCCCGAAGTCCGGTTTCGGCGAGCCCGTCTGAGCGGGCGGAGGGCAGGTCACCGAGCGTCCGCCCGAGCGAGTTGACCGCATCCAGCACCTCTGCCGGTGGCTCTCCCTCGAGCAGGGCGGCTGCGACGAGAAACAGCCGATGCCGGACACTCCTGGCTACGCTGAACCAGTTGGCCAGGACGTCGTCCCAGTCACCGTAGGCCCCGCACACTTCCTCGACGAGCTTCGTCACCGCATACTCGGGGTGGTTACGGAGGGCGGTCACGATGATCCCGGTAAGCCGCATAGCGTCCATCACCGTGGCTCGGGTCAGCAAGTCGCCGATGGTGGGATTCCCGATGAGGAAGGAAGCGTCGACAGCGTGCATCGCACACTCGCGACGGATAACCTCCGCAAGGTCTGGGGGCGGGACCTGAACGATGGGGGCGGCCCCGACGCTGCCGGCGGCGGCCCAGACGGCTGTGGTCGCCGTAACCACCAGATTCGCGTCCAGGGTCGCCAGGTGCGCGGCGTGGGCCTGCAACCGGCGGCCCAGGTCGGGGCTCACCCGTTCCCGCTGGTACGGCAGACATAGCAGGTACGTCACCCCCCGTTCCGCCGGAAGCTCCGCCGCCGCGAACGGGCGCCCCCGCTCCTCGTCGATCAGAATTTCCTCCAATCGCCGCCCCGTCTGGCTCGACTCGTACAGCAGCGCGACCGCAGCGGTCCGCAGCCCGGAGTTCGCCGGGCCCAGCATCACCACCCATGGCTGATCGCCGACGAAGCGGGCTGCGGCGGCCCGGTCGAGAGTGAGATCCTGTTCCTGGCTGGCCAGTCGATAGCTGCGTGGCGCGAGTGACTGCACGACCTGCTCGACATAGGCCCGTAGCAGGTGGTGCCGGCGAATGGCTTCGTTGATCAGCTTGTTCTCGACGAAGGTCTGGTGCACTCCCCCGTGCACGGTGCCGCCGGTGACCACCTGCCCGACGTTGATGCCGCTGACAGCCTCCGGGTAGAGGTCCTCCTCGAGCCGCTCGTCCTCGGCGAGAGCGACGGTCTCCTCGGGGCTCACGATTGGCTCCCGAGGGGATTGCCGCCGAAGGACTGGTGCACTCCGCCGTGCACGGTCCCACCCCCGACCACCTGCCCATAGTTGGTGCCCACCGGCTGCTGCGACGGCTGGTGGGCGAGCCCTGGTGGGGACGGAGACTCCGATGCAGGTTCCGCTTCGCTCGTCCGGCCCACCGGCCAGGCGCCCGACGGGGTGGGTAGGTGCAGCCACGCACGCTGCGCGAATGCCTTGCCCTCCACCCGGGCCTCCACGTCAACGAAGTGGTCCGGGTGCAGACCGGAGTAACCAGCACTGATCACGTCGTGGAAGACCCGGTCCGAGACGATCATGGCAACCAGGGTGATGCGCGGTTTGGCACCCGTGAGCGCACTCTTGACCACCCCGGAGTCCAGGAGTCGGTGCGTCTCGTTACGTGCCGCCCCATTACCCCCCTGCCCCACTGCCGCCGGGTCGGTCGGCAGGGGACCCACATGCAGGCTCACCCGCAACCGTAGCGGCTCCTCGCCCCGGTGTTGGCGCCGGTGGTCGTCCAGACGACTCTGCAGCATGGCCGGAAAGGGATGTACGAGATGCGGGAGTATCCGGGTGGGTAAGCCCACGGCCAGGCCGTCCCCGGTCGGTCCGTAGAAGTCGGGACTCGACCACTCCGCGTCCAGCCCGGCATCCCGCATCGCGTCCCCAACGAGCCGGTGAATGGTGCGGGAGACGTTCTCGTGCGTACAGCCGGGCAGGTCTGTGAAGCCCTTCGCGTCGACCGCCAGCACCGCGCGGTAGGGCGGTAGTGGGCGGGACTGCTCGAACGGGGGTGACTGCTCCATGTCGCGTTCCCTTCGCAGGCGGCCGGACGAAGGCAATCGTGTCCGGCCCGCTCGGGTAGCGCTGCCCACCACTGTGCACAGCGGAGGTGACGTGGCTATCAACCACTGCGCTATCCGGCCAGCCGGTGCAGTGCATCGACGTCGAGGATCGATACCCGCATGCGGTGGGTGTCCAGCACGCCTTCGGCGCGGAGAACCCCGAGCGCGAGAACGACGGCGTTCCGGGACGCGCCGATGAGCTCTGCCAGATCCTGTTGTGGCAGCTCGAAGGCGCGTTGGCCACCGGCGGTGTCAGCCGTCACATAGAGCCGGAGCAGTGCCCGGGCCAGGCGCTGCCGTACCGGAAGAACAGCGATCTCGGTCCGCTGGACGTCAGACTGTCGGAGACGGTTGACGGTATACCGGGCGTAGGTAGCGGTGACGGAGGGGCGTTCGATGAACCGTTTGAAACTCGCCCCTGGGACCACCCGGACCACCATCGGGGTCAACGTCGACACCGTGCCCGAGCGGCGGCCACCGTCCATCACCGCCAGATCGCCCACGACGTCGCCAGCCCCGCGAATCGTCAGGATCGCGCTCTTTCCCGCTGCTTCGCCACGAACTACCTTGACCGCACCGCTGAGGATCACGTAGACGTGCACCCCCTCGTCGCCCTGTCGGAATAGCGGGTAGTCGGCAGCCATGAGGCACCGGGAACCGAGCGAGCACATCGCCACCCAGTCGGTCGGCGAAAGGAGAGAAGCGAGACCGCCACTGCTGGCGTACAGGTCGTCAACGTCCACGCACAGAAGGTAACGAGTGATTTTCCTCCGGCCCACCCTCAAGCCGGCCCCTCCGCCGGAACCGCGGCATCGCGTTAATAGTGCGCGGCTGGCGTAGGGCGCTGGGGTGCAGGTTCGTCGTGTACGCCTGCAACCGGCGAAGCTTCGTCAGGTCCGGGACCGGCGCCTGGCGCAGTTCCTCGATCAGTTGCTGCAGCTCACGCCGCAGTTCCGGTGTTTCGGCCCCTTGTGGCGTCACCACACTGATCCCGTCGTCGCTGATCATCCGGAACGCCAGCGTCCGATCCCGCCGCTTGTCGCTCGCGTCAATCGGCCCGTCGGCAACTGTCTCGAACTCCCACCGCCGCCGGGCCTGCTGGATGCGCTGCCCGAGGTGCTGATCGTCCTGAAGATTGAGCAGTTCGTACACGTTGCGGTAGTAGCGTCCCAGCGCCATCAGGTCGTCCGGGTCGGCCTTGTCTGGTCCGAACTGGCGTCCGGTGCAGCCGACCAGTGTCTGGTATGTGCGCGGCTGCCCGCCGTCCTGCGGAGCGAACACGACCACCCGTCCGCCATCGGTCATCCGCCCCTCGCGGTTGGCCCGCCCGGCTGCCTGAAGCAGCGAGTCCGCCGGCGCCAACGCACGAAACACCACCGGGAAGTCGACGTCTACCCCGGCCTCGATCAGTTGGGTGGCCACAAGCAGCACATGCTCGCCCCGACACAGGCGTTCCCGTACGGCTTCCAGCACTCGCCGCCGGTGGTCCGGGCACATCCGGGTGGACAGATGCCACGCCACATCGTCCGCACCGGTCTCACGCCACCGGTCGTACACCGTCTTCGCGTCCGCGGTCGTGTTGACCACGACCAGCGCAGCCTGCTCAGACGCAGCCTGGTCGCCGATACTGGCCCAGTGCGGGCTTCGGGTCGAGCTGCCACTCGTACCGCACTCTCCGCAGATCACTGACCAGCTTCGGCGTGTCGTGGATCAGGTCCGTGCAGGGCAGGTCCTTGAACTCGTTCAGCGCCCAGAAGCTCGGCTGAGTCGCCGAGGAGAGCAGCACAGTCACGCCGAAGTGGAACACGAGCAGCCGGATTCCGTCGAGGATCGGGGCGAGCATCGCGTGCGGTAGTGCCTGCACCTCGTCCAGCACGATCACCGAGTGGGCCAGCCGGTGCACTCAACGCATCGCTGACGGCTTGCGGGCAAACAACGACTCGAAGAGCCGAACGAAGGTCGTGACGACGAACGGCGCATCCCAGTTCTCGGCCGCCAGCCGCGCCCACCGGCCGGCTCCCGGGTCGTCGAAGTCGACCTGGCTGTGGTGTTCGAGAACGACCTGATCGGCGCCGTCCTGGTCGAGCAGCCGACGGTAGACAGCCGCGTTCTGCTCGGTGATGGTGGGGAACGGAACCGCGACGATCACCCGACGCAGGCCGTGCTTCTCCGCATGTCGCAGTGCGAACCCGCCGCTCGCGAGCGTCTTCCCGGCCCCGGTCGGCGCACCGAGGCGGAATACACCACGCTCTCGCTCCGCCGCCTCCAGGCAGTCGGCGTAGACCCGCTCCCGCAGACTCCCGACCGGAGTACCACCACGGCCCGCGAGTTCGTCGCGCCGCCGTTGCTCGAACACCGTGTAGAGGTGCTCGAAGTCGGCACCCGGACGCACCCGTGGGCCGGACAATCCCTGAAAGTGCGCGCTGGTGTCCAGGCTGTCCGCGTCGACCAACGCGCTGTAGCACAATCGCAGCGCCATCTCCCCGACCAGCAGATCCCGCCACTGAGCCGGCACCAGATGATCGCCGAGAGAATGCCACTGACTGCCGGCAGGACCAGGGCTGTGCGCCCGGAGAGAAGTCACACCGGACACTATCGAAATTCGCGAAGATTGGTGAGTCCTCTCGCCGACAGCAGCGTCCGGCTTTCGAAACGACGCGGGCGTTCGATCCATAATCGCCGCCCTCGACCTGGCCACCGGTAAGCTGCGCTACCGCATCCACGACCGCAGAAGTCGGCACGAGATCCGGGCGCTTCCTCAAGGCCCTGCGCCGCTGTGGACTCGACCAGGCCCTGCACTGATCGTCGACACTTCTCGTGGGCGCTGCGCTGTGCGGAGCGGCGGAGCTTGCGGTTGGTCCGGCGAACCAGCATTCGACCAGGGTTGCGCCCGCTGCCGGAGGTTGGTGACGTGTTCAGGCTGCTCGATTGCGACCTCGGTCAATTGGTCGTGTGCGAACTGTCGTACCGCTGCGTCAGGGTCCCGGGCATGGTAAACGTAGAGCTGCTGCGACCCGTGATCCAGGCGGCGTGGGGACCCGACACATGCGATCCAGTCGACCTGGCTGACTGGCGGCCCGGGAACCCAGCCCGGGGCCAGTGCGGAACAACCGCACTGGTAGCCCAGGAGCTGCTGGGCGGCGAGCTGATCCTCGGCGAGGTCCACGTTGATGGCCTGAGGACCGGCTACCACTGGTGGAACAGGCTCCCGGACGGCACAGACCTCGACCTGACCATCGGGCAGTTCCAACCCGGTGAGATCGTCACCGGCGGCACGGTCCTCCCCCGCCCACCTGGAACACCGTTCAAGCGCTGCCGCGGCCAGTACGAGCTGCTCCGACACCGGGTGCTCAGCACACTGGCCGACAAGCACCCGAGACTGAGTGTCGACCGTCCCGATCTGGCAGGCCAGGCACGCAGCGACGCCCCCAACGATGCCGTGCCCATCCGGCCAGACGAACCGCCGATCCGCATCGCCGTGGTCGCGCTGACTGACCCGACCGGTGCGGTGCTGCTTCAACTCCGCGACCCGCACGCGGCGGCCGAGCCCGGCCAGTGGACGCTCCCTGGCGGGCACGTCGAGGCCGGCGAGACTCCGGCGCAGGCCGCCACCCGGGAATTGGCCGAGGAAACCGGCCTGACCGCGAGCCTCCGCCCACTGTGGCAGGACCTACGCCCGAACCTGACCGGCGCAGCCTCAGCCGCCGAACTACACGCCTTCACCGGCACCACCGAGGAGACGACGATCATGCTCGGCGAGGGCCGTCCAGCGCGGCTCGTGTCAGTCAGGGACCTACCCGAGGTGGACCTGAGCCCAACGGCAGCCGCCGTACTGTACCGGCTTCTCACCGGCGCCGCCGAAGCGCCGGCAGACACCGATCGGTCATGGCGCTCGCTCAGCCGAGACGCGCCAACACCCAACGATATCTCTCCAAGCGGGACACCCTGCGCGGCCATGAAAGGAACCGGGTCAATTGCGCCGGCCTCGCCACGTACGTGCACATCGGGCGCTTGACACGGGTCGGCTGCACCCCCACGGGTCACGTTTCGCCTCTGGCATGCTTACTGCTATGACTGACCAGCCGCCGAATGGCCTGCCGAGCTACCGCCTGCTGACTGGCCCGGACGATGAGAAGTTCTGCCACAGAGTAAGCGAGGTCCTCAATCTCGGGTATCGCCTCCACGGCAGCCCAGCGGTGACCTTCGACGGAGTACGAGTGATCGCCGCGCAAGCCGTTATCTGGCCCGGCACTACCACAGGGCGAGTTTAGCCTGGGTCCGTGGACAGTCCTCGGGTTGGATCCCTTAGCTGGATTGAGTCGATCTTGGATGGCTGAGGGGGCGGCTGTTCCACGCCGTCTCGGCTCCAGAGAAGCATCCCCTGTCCACGGATTTAGGCTGAGTCTGTCGTTGACCGAGTAGGTGACGCAGGAGCAGGTCCGGACTGCCGCCAGGGATCCGGACCTGGCTCGCGAAGACGTGCTGTGACGCGGCGTCGGCCAACGTCGCGCGCTGCCATGGAGCGGGGACGTGCAGACCCCGCGATAACGGCGGCCAGGATCCCGGCAATGAGCGCCCTCCTTGACCGGGGGCTACCGAATTCCCGCAATTCTCCCTTGGGTGCGCTGACGGCCCCTGACGGCCAGGAGTGTGCCTGCCCCCGCCGAGGTGAAGACGGCGGCCAGCACAAGCCAGCCGATCGCACCATGGGTGAGTGCGGTGGTGGTGATGACAAGGGGAGCGAGCATGGCACCCGCGGCGACGCTGGCTTGGTTGACTCCCTGATATGCACCGGCAGAGCTTCTTGGTGCGAAGTCGAAGGCCAAGCCCCAACTGCCGATCTCGGCGGTGACCTCGCCGATGGTGTGCACAACGGCGGCACTGAGCAGCAAGCAGATTGCGATGACTGTCGATGCGGTGGCGGACGCCGAGTAGACGAGGCAGGCCAGCGCGAGAGTGAGTCCCGCTATGTGAACGGCTCGGGCGCTACGGCGAATGCCATGAATGCGCCTCGCCAGGGGGGTTTGGATAGCGACGACGAGGGCGGTGTTGAGAAGTAGCACCAACGTGACGGTGACGGGGGGCGCTGAGGTGTGTTCGGTGATCCACAGTGGGACGCCGACGGTGAGGAGGCCGGCATGCATGGCCAAGAGCGCATTCAGCCCGCTAACGGCCAGATAGCAGCGGTCCCGCAACGGTGATGATCCTGAGCGGCTCGCGGGCACGGCGGCACACGCCTCGTCGTCGCGCGCACGTGCGGCGAGTTGGCTGCGGATGGCCAGCAGAGGCCAGACGGAGACCAGGACAAAGGTCCCGGAGCCCAGGATCGCCATGATGTAGCCGACCGTGGTGTCGGCGAGCAGGGCCAGTCCACCGCAGACCGTGCCGACGCCCATGAAGACATTGATGACCACGCCGAGGCGAGCTCGGACGAGGACGCGCTCGGCGCCGGTGAACGCATGTGCCAACACGGTGGCCCGGGCGGCGCCCTGAGCGGCTTTGCTGGCGACGGCGACTCCGGCGACCAGGGTGAATGTGGTGAGGGTGGTAGTGGTGGGGTAGGCCAGTAGGGCCAGCCCCTGGCTGGCGGTCGTGGTAACCAAGACAGCCGGTGCGCCGATTCGATCTGCGGCGCGACCGGCGACGAACGAGGCGGCGATCGCGATCGCGCCAGCAATGGTCAGCCCGAGGCCGACCTGGCCGACGCCCAGGCCGACCACCCTGGTGAAGAACAGGGCGCTGACTGTGTAGAACACGCCGTTGCTGAACGAGGAGGCCATGGCTGATGTGGTCAGTGCCGCAGCGACTGGGTCGGCTGGTCGCAGCGTCGTAGCGGAGCTGTGGACGACCGCACCCCACGGCCTGGACGCCGGACGTGAGCGGCTCGGGGCGGTCACGAGTGGGTCGGCGGGCCGAGGGTGCGTGCGAAGCACACCGACTGAGTGGCGCCCACGTAGGGGCCGAAGTTGGGGATTGGGTCGTAGCCTTCACGCTCGTAGAACCGCACAGCCTCGGGCTGTAAGGTTCCGGTCTCGAGCACAAGCTGGCGGATGCCGACGTGGTACGCGCGTGCTTCGAGGTCGCGCAGGATCGCCGTGGCAACGCCGGTGCCGCGGTGTGCGGGGGTCACGTACATGCGTTTGATCTCCGCCTTGTCCGGTGCGAGCATCCGCAGTCCGCCACAGCCGACGGCAGCCCCGTCCGGCTGCCGGGCGACGACAAAGACGGCCATGTCGTCCGCGCTGGGCGCGACACCCGGTTCGTGGTCGTCGTTCCCGTACCGGGAGTCGAGTTCCGCACGTTGCGCGGCGCGCAGCCTGGCGGCGTCCGGCGCTTTCCATGGCTCAGGGGTAACGAGCACGTCCATCCGGTCCTTCCTTGTTCGTAACAAGCGTTACCGTAGCAGTTGTTACCGTAACACCTGCTACGGAGGCCGTGTTGGGTGTGACGGTTCGACAGGGAAGGCGGGACAGCTCGTACTCGTGATGTCCAGGCCCAGCGGCAACGACTGTCGGCTGCCCAAGGTTCCCTCGGCATCTCGGACATGGTGATGCCCCCCGGGTTGGGGCTGCTGTACCGGCAGGTGACAGCTGAGATGGCCTGCCCCGTGGGCGGGCTGGAAGGATGCCCCTGCGCCCAAGCCTTACCCCCGAGCGTTCCGTGATGACGTCGTGCGTGTCGCTCGTGGCCGCGAGGCGGGAGTGACGGGCGGGCAGACCTACCACCGGTGGCGTTCCCGCCGCGGCGGGGTAAGGGCGGCAAGGCCGGTCCGCCAGTGCACAGCGATCGGTACGCCGCAAACGTCCGCCGAGCTTGTCGGGCAAATCCATCGACCAATTTCGCTTATTGATGAGGGGGGGAAGGACTGCGGCACGCCGCGAGCAGTTACCGGTGCTGCGGTAAAGCCGGAAGCGTAAGTCATATTTCCCGCGAAGGGGCCTGGTTTCCCCGGACCCACACGAGCGACCGCGACGCCACGGTGACACAGGTCACCCGACTTCAAATAGTTACCGTTCGTGTCAGGCCATTACCCCCGATCTCCGTAAACCCTCCGCAGAGTCACAGAGAGTGAAACTTTGTGAAGCCGATGTTTCTGCAATGTTAGGTCGAAACTGAGAGCGCTCCGTCAGCATCTAGCAGCGATTAGAAACCAGAGCGGGTTCGCTGTAATATTGCTTCATCACAGGCACCATTGCCCGTACCGCACTCGACGCGATATCAACACACATCATGCCGCCGTAGAAAGTGATTCATGCCACAGGGGGGTTGAGCATCGAATGGCGGAATCCACAATCATTCACTCCGTCGATGCTAGCCATTTTGACCGCCATGGTAAATCAATCCCGACCTCCCTCCCGAACTGGACCAAGAACAAAGGAAAGCAATATGTGAGCTGGCATGTGCGGGAACCTCGCCGCCTCAATGACATACGCCACAGTGGTACACCTGTGGGACACGCAGACATCCACGGTTGGTACCAAACCTTGCTCCTGCCAGGCACGCCGCGAGGGCGACACCGGGAGGGCCCACCGCGTTGCCCACACCCCGCCCTCCTGTCGAGTTCGGCAAGAGTGACGAACACCCTTGGAATCAAGGTTCACGCCCGCCTCTCCGCCCCAGGTCTGGTCTTCCACCACGTGAATCAGGCACCCGCGGAACTCGGTGCATCCCTCATGCGTACTCAGATAGAGCCAAAGACGATCAAAAGATAGGTCCGGCAGCGCCTGCCGCCGACGTCAAGATTCTGAGTTAGATCAGCCGAATAACCGCCGGCGACGCGCACTGATCCAGCCAATCCAGCACACCGGCCGACCCGCGAACCGAATTCCCGTGCGACGGGAAAACGAATCCGTGCCACGAATTAATGTGCTCGCCTTTCGACCGCGAGCCGCTTGACTACTGCTTCGTACGGGAGGGTGTCGCAAGGGCTGCCGTAGACGCAGCACCCAGGGGGACAACGGATGCCGATCAACAGACTATCCGAGGAGGAAGGATGTCAACTGTCGCCATTGAAACCGACGTTACGGAATGGCGAGCTATGGGGGCGAAGGCGTCCAAACTGGCGGCGATGAGGAGTCTTGACGTTCGAGTTCCGCGCTGGAGCGTGATTTCCAGCGATATCTTCACCGCCTTTCTGGAACACGTCGAGGGCATCGACGTATTGCTGACCCGGAGTGCCGACGAACCGGAGCGCGTCGCGGCCGAGATCACCCGACGGATGCGGGCGACCGTGATCCCGGACCACCTCGCCGGCCCAATCCAGGCGGCGTACCAGGCCGCCGGCGGCGGCAGTGTCGCGGTGCGCTCGTCGGGCCTGGAGGAGGACGGCGACACGTACTCCTTTGCCGGCCAGTTCGACACCTTCCTCAACGTCAGCGAGGCCGACGAGGTCCTGGACCGGGTCAAGGACTGCTGGGCGTCGGCCTTCTCAGCACGCTCGCTGACCTACCGGCTGCGCAACGGCCTGTCACTGCACACAACCGGCATGGGCGTACTCATCCAACAGATGGTGCACGCGGAGGTTAGCGGCGTGATGTTCACCGCCGATCCGGCGACCGGTGTCGGCGACCGGTACGTGGTCAGTGCTGTCTACGGTCTCGGCGAGGGCATCGTCTCCGGCGCTGTGGATGCGGACACCGTGACCCTCGAGGCGGCCACCGGTGTGGTTCTGGAGACCGAGCTCGGCGACAAGTCTGAGCGCTTCGAGTCCGCGCCCGGCGGTGGCGTCGAAGCCATCGAGGTACCGGACGCCGACCGTGCGGAGCTGTCGCTCGACCGGGTCGACCTTGGCACGTTGTGGGAGGCCGGACGCGCCATCAGCGACGCCTTCGGCGCACCGCAGGACATCGAGTGGGCGGTCGCGGACGGCCAGCTGTGGATCCTGCAGAGCCGACCGATCACCACCGTGCCGACCACGAACAGGCCCGTGGGTGAGCTACGGATCTGGGACAATTCGAACATCGTGGAGAGCTTCCGGGGGATCACGTCCCCGCTGACCTTCACGTTTGCCTCGAAGGTCTATGGCGCGGTGTACGAGAGCTACGCGCGATCCCTACGCGTGCCCGAAAGGCAGCTCGCGCAGATGCAGGAGTGGTTACCCACGTTACTCGGCAGCTTCCACGGCCGCGTCTACTACAACCTCGTCAACTGGTACCGCCTACAGCGGATCGCGCCCTTCTACGATGTCAACCGCAAGCTGCTCGAGGTCGCCATGGGCGTGGACGAGGCGCTGCCGGACGAGATCGCCGAAGGGCTGTACCCGTACGAGTTCGACTCGGCCTGGCAACGCCGACGCGCACGAGTGGTCACCTGCACGACCTTCTTCTGGAAGTACCTGCGCATGGACCGTGACGTCGAGCGGTTCGTCGCCTACTTCTACGAACAGTACGCGATCTTCGACAAACGCGACTACGCCGCGATGCCCGCCGACGAGGTGTACCGGGCGTTCCAGGACCTGATCCACAGCCTGAACAGGCGGTGGGGTCCGATGCAGATGCTCGACTCCACGATTCTGCTGTCGATGGGCATCCTCACGATGCTCGGCCGGCGTTGGCTGCCGCACGCCCCCGAGTGGCTGGCGTGGGCCGCCGCTCGGCCCGGCGCCGACGTGGAGTCCGCCGAGCCGGCCCGCGAGTTGGCCGCGCTGGCGGCCACCGTCAAGGCCGACGACGAGTTGCGCCGCCTGGTGACGGAGACCGACCCGGCGGCGATACCCGACGCGCTCGCGGCTGCCGGGCACAACACCATACTCACGGCCGTCGACGCCTACGTGGAGGCGCACGGCTACCGCAGCCCCGACGAGCTCAAGCTGGAGGTGCCGGACCTACACGAGGATCCGTCGAGTCTGTATCTGATGCTGCGCGACGCGCTACAGGCTCCGCCGGAGACAGCGAGCGGCGACAGCGCCCAGGAATATCTCGACCAGCACCTACGGGGGCCACGACGCTGGATCTACGAACTGACCCGCCGCAAGGTGTCACGGTCACTGGCGGCGCGCGAGCGGCTGCGGTTCTGCCGGACGAAGGCGTTCGGCTCGGCCAAGCGGATGCTTCGCGCACTCGGCCGGCACCTGCGGCAGGTCGGGGCGATCGAGCGGTTCGAGGACGTGTTCCTGCTGCGCCTTGACGAGCTTGCCGGGGCATACGAGGGCAAGATCGCTCACGACGAGCTACGCGACATCGTGGCGGCGCGTCGGCGTACGCAGGAACGACAGGCAACGATGTCCGCGCCGCCGCGCTTCCGGACCTACGGCGCGCCCTACTGGGAGGGCAATCTCGAGGCCGCCGGTTGGAGCGTCGGCCGGGCCACCCGCACCGGCGTCGGTGAGCTGCGCGGGACACCATCGTCCCCGGGCGTCACGACCGGACGAGTCGTCGTCACCGCGCGACCTCAGGACGTCAACGGCGGCATCATCGTGGCCTACAGCACCGACCCGGGCTGGGTCGCCGCACTACCGTCAGCGACCGGACTGATCATCGAGCGGGGAAGCCCGCTGACCCACGTCGCGATCGTGGCGCGCGAGTTGGGCGTGCCGACGATCGTCAAGGCCAAGGGCGCCACCCAGGAACTGGAAACCGGCATGACCGTCCGGATGGACGGCGGGACCGGCACGATCACGATCCTCGACGACACGGATGGGACGTCCGCGTGACCACCAGCCTGGACTTCACCGATGTGCGCAACTGGCTGATCGACCCCCGGACCGACAGGGGGATCCGGTTCCTCGGCGACGGGGGCGATTGGGACTACCACTCGTACGCGGACCTGTCTCTCGCGGCACGACGCAGCGCGGCGGCGATGACCGCTACCGGCGCCCGGCCCGGGGAGGTGGTCTGCCTGCTCATGCCGACGAGCTACCCGACGCTCTGCGCGTACTTCGGGGCCTGGGCCGCGGGCCTCACCCCCTGCATGATCACCCCACCCAGCCTCACCAGCAGCACCGAGTACGTCGAGCTCGTCTCGAGCGTTCTGCGTCGGGCGCAACCGGTACTGATGATCACCACCGAGCGCTACCAGGACATCGCCGACTCGGCTCTGGCCGCGGCGGACCTGCCCGGCCGCGCCTTCCTGCACCGGGAGGCCGAGGAACCGGTCGAGGTTCCCAAAGCGGGCCCCGACGACCTGGCGATCCTCCAGTTCACCTCCGGCTCCACCGGCGTCCCCCGAGGCGTGCCGGTCACCTGGCAGAACCTCGCCGTCAACGTCTCCTGCACCCGGGCGTGGAGCGACTGGAGCGAGGACGACTCGGTGGCCTCCTGGCTGCCGCTCTATCACGACATGGGGCTCGTCGGCACCCTACTCGCCGCCGTGTGTAGTCAGGCCGACCTGTGGCTGATGCGGCCCGCGCAGTTCCTGCGCGACCCGGGCAGATGGTTGGAGTGCATGACCCGCGCCACGATCACGGCCGCGCCGCCGTTCGCGTACGAGTACGCGGTGGAACGAATCTCCGCCGAGCGCATCGCCAGCTGGGATCTCTCCGGATGGCGGACCGCGTTCGTCGGCGCGCAGACCATCAACCCCGCGGTGCTCGACAGGTTTGTCGAGGCTACCGCCGCCGCGGGCTTCCACCGCGGCACGCTCACCCCTGCGTACGGGATGGCGGAAACGACGCTCGGGGTGACCGGCACGGACCACGGTGTCCCGCCGCTGGTGGTGCAGGTGAGGCCGGACACTCTGCGATTCGGCCAGCGGGTCGAGCTGACCCGGCAGTTCCGCCTCGGTGAGGAGCCGGTGCCGACACGCAACGATTGGCTCACCGGCTGCGGCGGCCCGCGCCTCGGCACCCGGATCAGCATCGTCGACCAGGGTGGCGTCGAGTTGCCGCCGGGCCATCTCGGTGAGATCAGGGTCAGCGGGGAAACGGTCACCACGGGCTACACCAACGACGCCGACTCCGGCGGCACCCGCTTTACCCCGGACGGCCTGCACACCGGCGACGCCGGGTTCCTCCACGCCGGCCAGCTGTTCGTACTGGGCCGGATGGGCGACAGCCTCAAGGTCCGGGGACGCAACGTCTACGTCGAGGACCTCGAGGCGGCGGTCGTTGAGGCGACCGGCCTGTCCCCCAGTCGCTGCGTGGTGATCAGCGCTCCGGAAACCGAGCGTCCCGGCGTTCTGCTGCTCGTCGAGGGCGGGCGCCGCGGCTGGGAGGGGAACGCCTACCGCACCCTGCGCTCCCGACTGGGTATCGAGCCGCGAATCCGGTTCGCGGTCGGTAACCACGGCCTGATCCAACGCACCACCAGCGGTAAGCCACGCCGTCGTGGAATGTGGCAGCGCCTACAGGAGGGAACGCTGAAAGCGTCGATGGTCGAGCCGGAGGTCCCCGCATGATCCTCGACGAAGCCGAGATCAATTCACTCGCGGCCGAGACGCTGGAGCGTATCGGTCACCCCAGGAGTGTCGCGCTGATCCTGGAAGGCTCCATCGCCGAGGGCTTCGGCAACTCTCGCTCCGACATCGACTTCCTTCTGATCGCCGATCAGGAGGCTGACCTGCCGACGATGCCCACGATCTTCTTCATCGCGGGACGTCGGGTGGAGATCCGCACCCGGTCCATCGGCCAGATCGTGGACCACCTCCAGGAGGTCAACGGGTACGTCGGACGCACCGCGCGCCGTGTCGCCACACTGGACGAGCACCTGCTCAACCGGTGCCAACGGCTGCTCCGAGCGCATGTCGTGTTCCGCCCGGACCTGGTCGAGAGGATCCGTGACCACCTCGCATACGACGACTTCGCCGTCGTCATGACCACGTGGTGGGCGGAACACGCACGGCAGTCCATCCGACACTCGATCGCGCTGCTCGCCCTGGGCCAGGTGGAGTCGGCCGTGGTGTGGGCACGGGCGGGACTCCAGCAGGCAGCCAAGAGCTACCTGGCCCGCCACGGTGAGACGTACATCGAGCCGAAGTGGCTCTCGCTGCAGCTCGACCGGCTCGTCGGGGACCAGCTGGTGGAACGCTACTGGCAGACCATCAACGCGGAGCCCGGTGCCGGCGGGGAGATCGAGCACACGCGCGACTGCATACGCCTGGTCGCGGACCTCGGCGTGCCGGGCTGCACCGAAGATCCGCAACGGCTGGTCGTTGCCCGAGTGCCGGCAGTGACCACCTGGCAGATCGACGACCAGGTGCATCTGGTACGTGACCGACGTGATGTCTTCGTTCTCGGCGACGCCGCCACGCGGGTGTGGCGACGCATCGTCTGGGGACGACCACTCGCGGCGCTGATGGCCGACGCCGAGCGGACGGGCGTCGCCGACCCGGGTGAGCTGATCGCCGCCTACCTCCGGTACGGCCTGATCCGGATCACCTGGCAGGGTGCCCCGATCTCGCCACGGATTCCGATGGCCGCACCGCTCGGCCCCATCACCCCCGCCCCGGCGACCGGCAGCCCGATCCTGGGTATCGCCGGCGCCGAGCCACCGCATCCCCGCGCGATCGCGTTGCTACCGCTGCCGGCGCCGCGCTTCGCCGCCGCCGCGATGGCGCTGATGTGGGGCAACTTCATGATCGAAAACGCTCTGGAGGACCTGCGGGGTGCACTCGACCGCGAACAGTGGAGGGTCGCTGCACTGACCACGGTGCGCGCGGTCAACGGCGGGCTGCGTGCCCTGCTCAGCGCGCACGGTGTGAGTCCGTTGCCGCCGGATCCCGAGCTCCTACACCGACTCGATCTGCTGCCCGACGGGCACTCGCACATCCGTGTCCTCGCCGAACGGCTGTACACGACCGTGGCCACCAGCGAGGAGGACGCCCGGCTTCTGCTCACCCTCCTGCACGAGTACGTGACCAATATCCGGAAGGCCTCGGGCGGTGAGGCGTTCCCGTCGTCGTTCGACTCCGCGGACGGCTGGCAGCGCACCCTCGACATCGGCTACGACCTGCTGCGCCTCGGCGCATATCTGGACCAGCAACTCCCCCTCGACGAGGCGCAGGACCTGCTCTCCAGCGGCGGTGTGCAGCCGCACGCACGGGCCGGCGCCGCAGCACAGGAGACGTGATGGACAACGCGTTCGACGAATCGACCGGCTACGCGATCATCGCCGCAATGGCACCGCACCCACTCCCCCGCGTCGGGGCGGAGACCCACCTGCGCGACGACCTGATGTTCGACTCGATCCGGCTGATCGAGCTGGCGATGGCCCTGGAACGGCAGTTCCGGCTGCCCGCGCTCGACCTGAACGAGTCGGCGGACCTGACGACCGCTGGAGACGTCCTGAACCTGGTTCGGCGGCAACTGAAGACCGGAGGAAGGGCATGAGCAAGCCGAAGCGGATCCTGGTCACCGGGGCGGCCGGCCTGGTCGGCGCCGAGGTCTGCGCCCGCCTGCTGAAGGCCGGGCACCGAGTGTCCGGCCTGGTGCACCACACCCGAGTGCTGATCGCCAACAGCGGCCGAGGCGTTGCGTCGTCGACGGACGACAGGGCGGGCGCCGTACGGCTGGTCACCGGTGACGTCACCGCTCCGCGGCTGGGCCTCGACGACGACACCTGGACGGACCTGGCGAACGGGCTCGACCTGATCGTGCACTCTGCCGCGATCACCGACTTCGGTCACCCCCGGGCGGTCTACCAGGCGATCAACACGACCGGTACGGCACACGTGCTGGAGTTGGCCCGCGAGCGATCCACCCCGCTGGTGCACGTCAGCACCGCCTACGTGTGCGGCGAGCGGGACGGCATGATCCTGGAGTCCCAACTCGATGTCGGGCAGCGGTTCGGCAACCCGTACGAGGAGAGCAAACTCGCCGCGGAGCAACTGGTGCGAAAGGCCGCCGCGGAGAGCCTGCCGACCGTGGTGATCCGGCCCAGTGTCGTCGTCGGTGCCGCCCGCACCGGCGCGGTCCGTGACTTCAAGAACCTGTACGTCGTGCTGAAGCTCCTGTCCGAGGGTCGGATCGGCTCGATCCCGGGCTACTTCGACGCCTGCGTCGACCTTGTGCCGGTCGACCATGTGGCGGCGTTGATCACCGCCGTGGCCGACGACGTCGACCGGGCCCGCGACCGCACGCTGCACGCGGTGGGATCGTCGGTGCGGATGCGCCACATCTCCGATGTGCTCGCCGAGTACCCATCGTTCCACGTTCCCCGCTACATCGCCCCGGCCACCTTCGACCCTGCCATGCTGTCGGACCTCGAACGCGCCTACTGGCACCGGGTCATGTCGCTGTACGAGAGCTACTTCCGCCGCCAGCAGCACTTCGATGACACCGTCGCGGCCGGGTTCCGGGGGCACAAGCGCCTACCCGGCGGACCGAACCACCTGCGGCGGATCATCGACTACGCGGTCAGGGCGGGCTACCTGGGCTCGCCCCTGCCGAGTGTGGCGGAGGCCCTGAGCCGGGCTAACCAGCGGTGAGCAGTATCGCGGCCTACGGACCGCCATTCCCCGAAGGCCTGACCCACGATCCGGACAAGCAGCGCTATCACGGCACCGACAGCTACTTCCTGGAGGCGTACGAGCAGCTGTCCACGCTGACACCCGACCCGGTGCGATTCGCGTACGAGCACGCCATGCTGTTGATGAAGCCGGACGCGGTGGCGTCGCGTTCGATCGAACGTGTCACCGAATGGCTGCGCGATGCGAACTTCCGGATCGTGGCAGTGCGGCGACTGCGGATGCACCGTGAGTCGGTCCGGGCGATCTGGCACTACCAGCTAAACCGGGCGACACCCCAGCGCTGTCTCCTTGCTGACGCGCTGTGTGAGCAGTCCGACTCGTTGGTGGTCCTGGCCCGCCTCACCGAACCCGTCGATGTGCCGGCCACGGTCGCGCTCAGCGTCAACAAGGGACCGGCCGATCCGGCGCGGCGCCGTCCGGGCCAGCTGCGTGCCCGGCTCGGCGACTTCGGCTTCCTCCTCAACCTGGTGCACGCCTCGGACGAGCCGGCCGACCTCGTTCGGGAGCTTGGCATCCTGCTGGACCACCGGGAGCGTCGCGTACTGATCGGCCAGGCACTGGCGAACACGGACCAGCATGATCAGACGACCGCGATAGCCCGCGAGCTGTACGCCGCACATCCCCCGCATGACCTGGACTTCGTTGCCTCGACCCGCCGCCTGACCAGGACTGTGCGGGACCTACTCGCCACAACGACCCTGCCGGACGAGGTACGCCGGGCCCTGTGTCACACACTGGCCTCGACGACCAGCGAACCGGCGAGCTGGGCGCCGCTGGTAACCGTGATCTGGTCGGCGGACCTGCCGCTGACCGGTTGGGACTTCATCGTGGTGGGCAGCCACGCGGTATCGCTTTCCCGCCCACGGTACGGACAGCTACTGGCCGGAGCCGATCCCGGCCGGTGGCGGTCTCTGGCCACCGTGGCAGCGTCATGAGCAGCGCCGTCGGGCAGGCCCCGGCACTGCTGCGCTACCGCGCGTTCCTGGGCGCTGTCTTCGCGCCGGGAGTGCACGTCACCTACGGACTGCTGTGGGCATGCGCATACGAGGCCGCCGCGGTCATGGCAGCGGGTGGCGTCTGGCGGCCGTCGGTCGGGTCACTGGTCCGGGCCATGACGATCATCGTGGTCCTGCTTCACCTACGGCTCGCCGACGAGCGCATGGACGAGTCGTACGACCGGATCCACAACCCGGACCGTCCGCTGATCACCGGTCTGGTCAGCGTGCTCGAGCTGCGCCGCGCCGGTTGGGCGACGGCCGCCCTGGCGATCGTCATCAACGTTCCGCTCGCCCCCTGGTCGGCGGTGGCCGTGGCGCTCCTCGTGGGCTACACCGCGCTCATCACTCGGCTCACGCTGCACTCGCCGAGACTGCGTGACCGGGCGCTGCTCTACATCGTCGTGGCGTACCCGGTGCAGCTGCTGATCGGCGTCTACCTGTACACGTCCGTAACCGGCGCGGAGACGGTACAGCCGGGAATCCGCCCAGCCCTGCTGATCATTGTGTTCGCCGCCGCGTTCCTGCACTTCGAATTCGCCCGCAAGACAGTACGCGATCCCGACCCGGGGGCCCGGACATACTCGGCCACCGCACTCGGGGTCACCGGCAGCGGTGTACTCACGCTCGGTTGGGCCCTACTCGCGTGCGCCCTGCTGGCCGCGATCACCGAGCCGTGGCAGATGTCGGTCGCGGCACACCTGCCCTACGTGGCTCTCGTCTTCCCGGTTGCGGGCGCCTTCTCCTACCTCGGCGGCAGGGAGCAGAAGTGGCCCACGTCGCTCGCCATGCTCTATCTGATCGTCCTCGACGCGGCGCTCGTCACCAGTGGGTGGCTCGGATGATGGAGATCGGCGTGGTCCTGCCCCAAGGCGAGCTGCACGGCGGGCCACGAGCTCTACGCGAGTATGCGAGCGCGGCGCAGGAGCTGGGATTCCGACACCTTCTCGCGTATGACCACGTGCTCGGTGCCGACCCAGCCGGGCATCCGAACTGGCAGGGTGTGTATGACGCGGATGATCCGTTCCACGAGCCGCTGGTGCTCTTCGGCTACCTCGCGGCGGTGTGCGAACTCGACCTGGTGACCAGTGTTCTGGTCCTGCCGCAACGGCAAACCGCGCTGGTCGCCAAGCAGGCGGCCGAGATCGACCTGCTCTCCAACGGCCGGCTGCGGCTGGGGGTTGGCATCGGCTGGAACGCGGTGGAGTACGAGGCTCTGGGCCGGCCCATGCGGTCTCGGGGTGAGCGGCTCGACCAGCAGATCGACCTGTTGCGGGCCCTATGGACACACCGGTCGGTCAGCTTCGAGCACTCCGGGGAACGAATCGTCGCGGCCGGGATCAACCCACGACCGAAGCGACCGATTCCCATCTGGATAGGCGGCACCAGCGCAGCTGCCTACCGCCGAGCGGGCCGTACCGGCGACGGCTGGATGCCCCGCCTCCAGCCCGGGCCGGAGCTCACAGCGGCCCGGATGATCGTGACGAAGGCGGCGGAGGAAGCCGGTCGACCCCCCGAGGCGATCGGCATGCACGGCCGGGTCCGCTACATCGACGGCGGCGCGGTCGGTGTCGCCGCAGCGGCCCGGCGGTGGCGTGAAGCCCGCGCCACACACCTGGCCGTGAGCACGCTCGGCGCCGGGTTCACGTCGCTCAGCGAACACCTCGAAGCGCTCACCGCGATCGCCCACACGGGACTCCTCGACGAGAACATGGAAGGGCCCCACCGATGACCGACACCCGGCTACTGACCCAACCTCACACGACCGTCGAACCGGCGGCTGTCCATCGTCGTCATGCTGACACCGCCTTCCTCGCCGATATCCATCCGAACGGCACGAGCGGATATGTGGCGACGGCGTTGCTGCCCGAGAGACACGCGTACTACGCAGCACACGTCGCGGAGGCGAATCGCCGTCTCGATCCGATGCTGCTACTGGAGGCCTGCCGACAGGTCGTCATCTACATCGGCCACAACGGCCTCGGCCTGGCCGACGACACCCAGTTCCTGATGGACTCCTGCGAGATGTCCGTGCCGGCCGACGCGTATGTGCAACGACCCGACGGCGGCTCGACCAAGCTGACGATGCACGTCACCGTAACGGCGGTCCGGGTCGGCAGCCGGCTCCGCGCGTTCACGTCCCGGTGCGAGCTGTCACTCGGTGGTGTGCGGATCGGATCAACAGTCATCACCTCGTCGGTCGTGACCCCGGCCGCCTACACGCTGCTGCGCCGCCGGGCTCGGGGCGGGTCGCCGCCACCTTGGTCCGACCAACTGTGCCCGTACCTGGACGGGGCGGCTCCCCCCTCGACCGTGGGCCGCCTGGTACCCGCCGACGTGCTGCTGGCCGAGGTTCGCACTGATGCGAGTGAGACCAGCGCGCGGGTGCTGCTGCCCTTCGATCACTTGGGCTTGTTCGACCACCGGCTGGACCACGTCCCGGGGACCCTGCTCGTCGAGGCGGCCCGTCAGCTCGGCACCGCGCTCAGTCCCGAGCCACACGCGGCGGTGATGACCGGGCTTGCCGGCACGTTCGACACGTTTGTCGAACTGGACGCTCCGGTGCACCTCGTGGCCCGGCCAGGCACGACCAACGGTGAGCGGTCGGTCGAGGTGGTGCAGGGCGGCACCGTGCGCGCTGCGATCAGAGTTGCTACCGCCCGGGCGTCGAGCGGGTTGCCACAGTGACCATCGATCACCTCCTCTCGACGATACGGCCTACGTAGCGAGGAACAGCGCTTCGGACCGCATCATCGGCGACCAGCACCTGAAAGGACTATCAATTGATGGGCTGACCAGCGCATAGGCATCCTGGGTCACAAGGCTCGAAGTCCCACATCGCCGGCCCGCCGGGGCGGGCGTACCCGTAGCGGGTGTCTCCACCCTTCGTCGAGGCACAGCCGGCGGGTGCGCTTGCGGTTGGCCACCGTCACCGCGCGGCGGCGGCCGCGCCGCGCCACGAGCCGTGGTGGGCCGACGTGGTGGCGCTCGCCTACGACTCGGCGGTCATGGGTGACCTGGGCCGCGGTGGCATCCTGCCGGTGGAGGTCGCCGCCCGGGCTTCCGTGCCCGTCGTGGCGGTTCACGGCTTCAGCTGGCTGCGGTGGGGAGGCAGCGTAGGTGCTCGGGGCGTAGGCCGATGCCGACGAGCCGGGCGGGAAGGGCTTGCAGCGCCGGGATCCGCTGCAGCAGGCGGATCGGCGCCGGGGCCTCGATCCGGCCGGTGGTGTGCAGCAGAGGGTCGACGACGCGCCGCTGCGCGGCGCGCTGGATGTTCTGCGTCACCACCGCCGGCCAGCGCCGGCGCTTCTGCACCGCGGCGAGGTCCGCTTCGGTCACTGGCTGTCCGGTGGCGAGCTGTGGACCCAGCATCCGGGCGGCGGCCGCCGCGTCCTGTACGGCCAGGTTGATGCCGACGCCGCCGATCGGGGACATGGCGTGCGCGGCGTCGCCGATGAGCAGCGCGCCGGGGGCGTGCCACCGCTCCAGCCGGTTGACCTTCACCGTCAGCAGTTTGACGTCGTCCCAGGTGGCGAGCTCGCCGACCCGGTCGGCGAGGGTCGGGTGTCGCCGGGTCACCTGCTCCCGCAGCGCCTCCAGCCCGGCTGCGCGGATCTTGTCGTAGCCGCCCTTGGCGATGACGTAAGCGCACTGGTAGTAGTCGCCGCGGTCGACGGCGAGCATCAGCCCTCCGGCGCCGATCCGCATCGCCAGGCCGTCGCCGTCGTCTGCGTAGCGCGAGATCCGGAACCACAGTACGTCCATGGGTGCGCCGTACTCGACGGGCTTCAGGCCGAGTTCCCGGCGTACCGCCGAATCGCGGCCGTCGCAGGCGACGGTGAGCGACGCCTGGATCTCCAGTTCGCCCTCCGGACCCACGGCCCGGACGCCGGCGACGGCGCCGGACGCGTCGCGGAGCAGGCCCGTCACGGTGGTGGAGCGGAGCAGCGTGAAGGTCGGGAGTCTCGCCGCCTCGGTCGCGAGCATTTCCAGGAAGTCCCACTGGGGGACGAAGTACAGGTAGTTGTGGGGCGCCGGCAGGCGCGTGAAGTCCACGATGGCGTACGTGCCGTCGTCGAAGGTGGCGCGCAACGCGCCGGCCTTGCGCCCGCGCAGCGCCGCCATCCGTTCGCCAAGCCCGATCTCGTCGAGCATGTTCAGTGTGGAGGGGTGCACGGTGTCGCCCCGGAAGTCCCGGAGGAAGTCGGCGTGCTTCTCCAGCACGGTGACCGCCACTCCCTGCCGGGCGAGCAGCAACCCCAGGACGAGCCCTGCGGGTCCGCCGCCGACGACGCAAACGGTGGTCTTCATGGGTCCTCCCCTAATTGCAACTAGTGTTGCTTTTTGAGTCTGCCATAATGGCAAGCTGCAACGCAACAGTCGTTGCGTTAAAGGAGGTGTCCGATGCCTGTCGGCCAGCGCCCGGGCGGACGCAGCACCCGCGTCCGGGCCGCAGTCCTCACGGCCGCCCGCGGCCTCCTCGCCGACGGGTACGCCGAACTGACCGTCGAACGGATCGCCCAGGCAGCCGGCGTCAACAAGACATCGGTCTACCGCCGATGGACCGACCTGGAAGGCGTCCTCGGTGACCTGCTAAGCCAGTACGCCAGTGAGGTCGTCCCGATCCCGGACACCGGCGACCTCGGCACGGACCTCGAAGAACTGGCGTTGCTGATCCGGCGCGGCATGACCGGCGAACCGGGCGAGCTGATCACAGCCCTTGCCACGTCCGCACCCCGCAACCCGCGCGCCGCGCAGGTCGTCCGCGGCTTCCTCACCGAACGGTTCCGCCTGGCCGAGGCCGTCGTCGATCACGCCATCGCCCGCGGCGAACTGCCTCGGGGCACCGATGCCGGGGCCGCGATCGAGGCCCTTGGCGCGCCCCTCTTCCTGCGGCTGCTCGTTGTCGACGAACCCATAGATGAGGAGTTTGCCCGACGTACTGCCGCCGCGACCACCGCAGCCCTTCGCGCGGGCGTCTTCGAACCGAGGTGAGCGCCTCATCCCGCCATAGCTGACGGCCGGGGCACCCCGGTCAACGCTGGGTGTTGACCGGGGCCCTTCAGGGAGAGCTCAGGCGGGAAGGCCGCCGACCTGGGTGTCGATCCAGGAACGGATCGACGACAGGTCACCGTAGATCGATGGGCCGGTGGCACAGATCGGGTGGTTGTTGCCCGACCGACTGGTGGCACCGACCACGTGCCACACCCCGTCGATCTGACGAACCTGCGGGCCACCCGAGTCGCCATAGCAGGCGCCCGAGTCACCGTTCGTGTTGTTGGTGCAGATCTCGTACGGGCCGTTGATGCCGATGCACCGGTTGTCCGACAGGATCGACGTGTCCAGCTCGTGCGCGACCGTCGGCGTCGAACCACAGCCCCGGAACGGACAGGTCAGACCCCAGCCGATGATCCGGGTAGCGGTACCGACCTCCCCAGACGTCGTCGGGATCGGGGCCGGGGCATACGAGACCGCACTGGACAGTTGCAACAGCTTGACGTCGATCGTGGGATTGTTGACGGCGCGACGGACCCCGACGACCGTGCCACCGCTGGTGCGGTTGACGCTACCCACACGGACCGAGGACGGTGTCGGGCAGTGCCGCGCCGTGACGACCCAGTCCGACTTGACCAACGTGCCGGTACAGCCAGAGGTGTAGACCAGCCACGAATAGTTCTCGGTCGCCGGCCGGCCGCCAACCACGAACGGCGTGACATCGGCATCAGCCTGGGCCGCTTGGTCGAAGTTCGTACGGAACTCGCCGGCCCGGCTCGCGTCGTAGTCGACCGTCTGGGCCGCGGCAGCCGGCGCACCGGTGGCGATCTGCACCCCGGCCGCTGCCAGCATCGCCGCCAGCAGGGCGCCGAACGCGCGCAACAGTTGTCTTCTGACCATCTCACACTCCTGGGTTGTGGCGACACCGCCATCCATTGATATAGATAGATACTAGCTGAGCATGTGCGATGTTCGATATAGCGGAAGCGCCATACGGCATGCCACAGCGCGGCACGTGCCACCGCCGCCTCACGGCCTCGCCCGCCAGACCAAACTGGCGGCCAAGCCGGCCGCTTCGGCCCGCCACCGATTGCGGAGCGTCGTTCAATCTCAGTGGTCACTCCGACCTCAACGCGTTCACACAGGACGAGCCACGGCCCTGCGAGATGACCGACGATGCGGTGGCGCCTCTGGTGGTGGGTCTGGCTGACGAACCTCGCCGCGCTACGGCAATTGGTTGACTTCGCAGGGAGTCGGTGCGTCGAGGCGACCATCTGATGCGGCTGCCACACCAGCGACGAGGGTGACGGCGCGCCCGCGGGCCCGCACGGCCCGGCGGGTTCGGGCGATCCCGCTCTCGATCGCGTTCGTCGAGCAGACGACCTTGCGGATCTCGACGTCGAAGCACGCGCGGGCGCACCGCTCCCCGGTTCGTCGCCAACCATCAGCAGCGCCACGGCGTGAAGGGGTTGTGTCAAGTAGTCGGGGCGCCCCGGTCGAGCTACTACTACTGGCGGCCTACTGCGGCGGCCGGGGCGGCACGAGAGGCCGCGGATCTCGCTCTCGCGAGCCGGCTTCGGGTGGTACACGCCGAGCACCCGGCTTCCACCGCAACCTCGAACTACTGGCTAGGCGAGTCGGTTGAGATTCGTCCAGAGATAAGGTAAACCTGAGTCATGTTTAGTTCTGTGGACGGTGCGCCGCCCGGCACCAAACCCGCCACGCAGCGGCGCTCCCGCGAGACCCGGGACAGGCTCATCGCCGCGCTGGACGAACTGCTTCATGAAGAGAACTTCGACGAGATCAGCGTCGCGCAGATCGCCAACCGGGCCGGCGTGTCCGTGGCGTCGATCTACCAGCGTTTCGACAATCAGAACGCCGCGGTCGCCATCCTCGTCGCCCTGTACCTGCGCCGAGTGACACAATGGTGGGACGACTTCTCCCGGGACAACCCCGAGCCGAGCAGCCGCACCTCGCTGCGCGAGGCACTCGTCCACGTCGGCCGCGCGGCGTGGCGTCAATCCGACGACCTGCGCCATGTCATGCGACCTGCCTACCTCCAGTCTCGTTTGCACCCGGACCTGCTCGACGAGCACTGGCGGCGCCAGGAGGAAGCTGCCGTGTCCGGCATTCGCTCACTGCTACAGAGTCACGCCGACGAGATACGCCACTCGGACTTGACCCGAGCGGCCAGCATGGCTGCGTACTTCTTCAACATGATGTTTCTGGGACGTCTGCTTCACCCAGAGGGGATGTCCGGCTGGGACCTTCCCACCGATGCCGACGAGTTCGCCGAGGAACTCGCCGACTTCGTATGTGGCTACCTCGGTGTCGCCCGCGTCTCGGGCTTGTCGTACAGGGGGAATCGATGATGTGGACCTTTGTCGAACGCGCCATTCTGACTGCTACCGCCCTCACCACAACGCTGATCCTCTTTGCCGCTCCGACGAGCGTGACGCTGCCGGCGATCGTCGCGGTGACCGCACTCAGCATCCTCCGCCTGGTCAACAACCGCGCCCGGTGGCAGATGGCGCCGGCCTACCTCGCCGTCGCCTGGCTTTGCGTCGCTGTCGTCACAGAACTACCCGTTGGCGTACACATCGGTGGCGGGCTGGTCGCCCTGTTGTTGTCGATAACGTCTGCCGCGTTGGTAGTTGGCTTTCCCATTCCACGCCTCCCGCTGCCCGACGGCCCGTTCGGGGTCGGCGTGATCACGACAACGGAGGAACGTGACGTCAGGACGGCACCACGCATGGGACGCAGGCGACTCTTCGTCACCATGTGGTACCCGGCGGAGGCAAACCTGGCTCAACGACATTCGGAAGGTGAAGCCCTGTGGTCCGAATTCCACGAAGCTCCCGGGATTCCCTCCGGGCTACGGCGCCTCGCCGGCTACCTGAAGCAGGTACGGACGCATGCGATTCGTGGCGCCCAGGCCGATCGACACGCTACTACCGCACCGGTAGTCCTCTACCAGCCCGGGCTCGTGTCCATCACCGCGGAGAACTCGCTCCTGATGGAATCGTTGGCAAGCCACGGCTATGTCGTGGTGAGTGTCAGGCACATCGATCAGCGTGCCGAGCTGGAGGAGGCAGACGCGGCTGTCGCCCCGGCCACAGCCAGACGGGCCCAGGAGATCAACCGCGAGCTGCGGGGTAAGCTGACCCGATCCGAGCGCGCCCGAATCTCTGCGGAGCTCTACCGGTTGAGCACCGGCACGGCTACCGTCGTTGCCCGACGTACCGAAGACTCACAGCATGTGCTTGACCGGCTTCCCACCATCCTGGCCACTATTCCCGGGTATCCCACCGGCGAACTGGGGTCAGGACGGCCGATCGCCACGATGGGGCTATCTCTGGGTGGGGCGGTCGCCAGCGAGCTCAGCAAGATCGACGACCGGTGCACCGTAGCCATCAACATCGACGGAGGACTCTACGGTGAACGCCCTCACGACCCACTCAGCGTTCCGTACCTGATGATCTACAGTGAGTTGAACTCTGGCAGCAACGATGTCGCACGGGACACCGCACAGGCCGAGTTCCACGAATTGACAGCACCCGGGGCAAAGCACCTGGACTTCCATGACGCTACGGTCGTACTACCAATTCTGCGATGGTTGGGACAACTCGGCGACGCGTCCGGTATCGGGATCGCCCAATGGAAGAATAGTCAGATCCGACAGTTCCTGGACCGGACGGTTCGGTGCGCGGCGCCTGATACATCTGCCAGGTGACTTCAGCCCGGAGAGTCTCCTCGTCCACGTGGTACGTCGCTGGTGTGCGGCGACGGCTGCGGTCGACGTGGTAACGCCGCAGGTGAATGGTCGACGACAGTGGGATCCCAAAGGACGGCAAGGCGTCGGCATGCGTGGCTCGGCAGTACTCCGGCACCCTGGGAAAGGTCGCCAACTGCCAGATCGCCGTCACGGTTCACGCGGCGACCGACACGGCGTCGGCGGTGCTGAACTGGCGGCTGGCCGGCTACGGCCAGGTCGCCGAGTTCCGCCAGGGCCTGACCGAACGCGGCATCGCCTACATCGTGGCCACCACGTCGTCGACCACCGCGCAACCCGGCGACGCCCAACCGGTGCAGGTCCCCTACGCCGGTGTCGGCCCACACCCCACACCGCGCTACCCCCACCCGGCCCGCAGCCTGAAACACCTCGCCCTCACCCACGGCGCCGACGCCACGACGCTAGTGCGCTGGCGCGCCCGGCTACCCACACCCGACCGCGACCCGGACCAGCCCGCCGGTGAACTATCCGGGCACTTCTTCGCCCTGCGGGTGCGTCCCGCCGGCCGGGCCGTCCGACGCGGACCCCACCGCGGCGACGACGGGGTCCTGCCCGAATGCTGGCTACTCGTGCAATGGCCCCCCGGCCAGGACGAACCCAGCGACTACTGGCTGTCCGACCTCCCCGCCGACACACCGCTTGCCGAACTGGTCCGCCTCGCCAAAAGCCGCTGGCGCATCGAACACGACTACCGCGAGCTCAACACCGCCCTCGGCCTCGACCACTTCGAAGGCCGCTCCTGGACCGGCTGGCACCGCCACGTCACCCTCACCCCAACCTGACAAAGCACTACTAGTCCGGCGGCGCCCGGTCACAGGCCGGGGGCGGGGGACGCGATCCGCCTGGACCGACGTGCCTCTCCACAGTTCGTTCGCCCGATCACGGTTCGGGTGATCCGGGGCCTTGATCGGCCGACCCTACGACGGCTGGGTGTGGCTGGAGGGCTACGAGCTGAACGACGCGGGCAACGCGGTACGCCGTCGCCAGCTATACGTCAGACGCGACGGGATCGTGCTGCACCAGTAGATGACCGCCCACAGGCTACCGAGAGCCACGGCAATAGCCGCCGAACTGAGCAGCGAGCGGGCATGATCGACCGGGGTCTGCTGCACCGACCAACTCCACGCTCACTCGAAGATATTTGGAAACTTTCTCGATCAGAGCGGGGAACGCTTGTGAAATGGACTACCAAGCCCTTCTGCCGTCGCCATGTATCCGTTCCTTGTCAACTGACGATGGAGATGTGCTTGTCCTGCGTTCGGAGCAGCCCCTGGCCTCGCACCCGGTCAGCATCGTGCACTCCTTCAATGACGGCCGCCGAAGTCATCCGAACCGGCCGCTCCTTGTGGTGCCGAATGGAACCGGCTGGCGGCGGTACACGTGGGGCGAGATAGGCGATATGGTGGACGGGCTCGCGCAAGGTCTGTTGGACAGCGGGGTCACCGGCGCAGTAGCTATTGTGTCGGGCCCGAGCGTGGGTCATCTGGTCGTAAGCCTGGCGGCCCAGTCGATCGGACTGCCGGTGGTGCCGATCAGCCCTGCATATTCGATCAAGGCCGCCAACCTGTCCCAGTTGCTGACCTTGGCCTCGATCGTTCGCCCCGAGGTCGTGTTCGCTGATTCCGCAGAATATCTACCCGCCGTACAGGCGATCGGCGCCCGCATATGTCTTACCGTCACTCAGGTCGAAGGTATGACCCCCCTCCCGCAATTCGCCGCTCCGCCTACACCTGCGGTGGACGAGGCACGGCGCAACCTGCGTGGAGAAATGATCTCGAAGATTCTCTTCACCTCCGGTTCAACGGGAACGCCGAAGGGGGTTGTCAACACGCACGCCATGTTGTCAGCCAATCAGCAGCAGCTTCGCCAGGTCTGGCCGTTCCTCACCCTCGAGCCTCCGATCATGCTCGACTGGCTACCGTGGAGCCACACTTTCGGCGCGAATCATAATCTGAATCTCGTCCTAGCCAATGGTGGTACCTATTGGCTGGACAGCGGCACTCCGGACACAATCGGCCAAACCGTCCGAAATCTCAATGACGCTCGCCCTAACCTATATTTAAACGTACCCCTGGGTTACTCCCGTCTGGCTGACCACCTGGAACGCGATCCAGCGGCGGCGCGACGGTTCTTCGGTCACGTCCGATTGCTTTGTTGTGCGGGTGCCGCGATGGACCCGGGGGTGTGGAAGCGGTTACAGGAGATGGCCGGCCGCTATGACTCGACGACCTTTTTCACCTCCTCATGGGGAATGACCGAGACGAGTCCCGCCTGCACTTCCGCGTACTTCCCAACCAACGACCCGGGAAACATTGGTGTACCACTTCCCGGAATCGAGGTGGCTCTACGCCGACCTGACACCGCTGCCCCCACAACCGAAATGTACGTGCGCGGCCCGAACGTGGCCGACCGGTACCTCACCCTCAACGGCGAGATACCGGCAGTGGACGACGCTGGGTGGCTGCGCACCGGGGATGCCGCCACCCTGGTTGATGCTCACGACGCCGGTGCCGGACTACATTTCGACGGCCGGCTCGCCGAAAACTTCAAGCTGTCCTCGGGCACCTTCGTCAACACGGCCAGAGTGCGGTCAAAGCTGCTCGCGGCCGGTGACGGTCTGATCCGTCATGTCGTGCTGTGTGGCCATGACACCGACGCGGTCTCGGCGATACTCTGGCTCGAAGGCGATTGTTCGCTAACATCATCCACCAAGGACAAACTAAGGGCAGCGCTCTCCGCAGCCGCAGCAGATTGTGGGAACTCACAACGGATCGCCCGGGTCGTGATCGCACCAACGCCCCCGGAACTGGCCTCCGGGGAGATCACCGACAAGGGGTACATCAACCAGGCCCGGGTCCGGGCTCAGCGCCCGGAACTGGTTGACCTCGTCATCCGTGGCGAGGACCCTGCGGTGATCCACTCGCCGTGAGACCGTGTCTACCGGAAGACGGTGAGTTCTGATCTCTCGTCGCCGTTGAGAATCTGTAGGTAGAGCCTCTTGAGCGGCTGCGACGGATCGACCCCCAGCTCGCTGCGCAGGCGGCGGCTTAGGTCCGCGTAGATCGCCAGCGCCTCAGCCCGCCGCCCCGTCCGAGTCAACACATCTATCAGGTGATAGTAGAACCATTCCCGCAATGGGTACCGAGTGCACAGCTCGTAAAGCTCGCCGATTACCTCACTGTATCTCTCAAGCCGAATCTCAGCATCGATCACCAGCTGCCGCGTGTTCATGATTTCTTCGCGCAGCCGCACGGCGCTGCCGATAAGGGCCTGTCCAAGGGTGATGTCCATCAGGGGATCACCTCTAACCAGCTGTAAGGCCTGCCGGGTCAGTGAGATCGTGAGTTCAGGGCTGTCATGCAGGTGCACCCTCGCCCTCTTTATCAATGCACGAAAACGATCTATATCTATTTCAATAGATTCGCCCTTTAGCGCATATCCGGGGGAAACGGTTCTCAGTGCATCGAATTCCTGGCCGTCGTCACCAAGTTGGTTGACAGCTTGGCGAAGTTGGTAGATATAGGTCTGCATTGTGGTTGTCGCACTGCGTGGCGGGTTCTCCCCCCACAGTTCGGTGATTAAGGTGTTGTGAGTGACCACTGACCCCGACCGCAGGGCGAGCACGGCCAATACCTGGCGAACTTTGGGTGGAAGTATGATATCTGCCTGCCGCGCTCCGAGTCGCACAGGTCCCAGCAACTGGACGGTCAGCCTCCCTGGCTGCGCCGCCAGACCCTCATCGTACAACATTGCCCGAACCCCCTACGGCCCGAAAGATCGCTTCTAGCGCCCTCACTGACTGTCCTGCTTCGACTACTTTTCCGCAACCCTGTTCGCGGCATGACGGCCAGTTCCGGACGCCGTCTCCGGGTGCGCGCTAGAATGGCATGCCCTGATGCTCGCCCAGGGCCAGTGCGCAGCGAGTTAGCTGCTGATCGCGGTGGTGATGAGGTCGCGGCTTGGGCAGTGGTTGGCGGGGCGGGTTGCCCCGCCAATGCTGGTCACACCATTGCCATGGTGAAATCCATCACGGTGTTGCGCAGGACTGCTGCGACGGCGGGTCCGCTGCCGGTCCGAGCCCGGCGAGTATCCCTGTGTGCAATTTCACATTACCATGCTTGGCGTTTGTCATATCCCTTCAATATCTGTTTCTTCGACGAAGAGGCGGTTGAGGTGATATCGCAGCACCGCGGTGGCTTCTTCCGATGTGCGTTGGCCGACCAGGAGGCTGGTGCCGAGACCATTGGTCAGGGCGATCAGCCGGGTCGCTTCGAGGGCTGGGTCCGCATCGGGGGCCAGGGTACCGGCGGTGCGCGCGCGGGTCAGGGTGTCGGTGAGTTGTTGTTCCAGGCGGTCAACACCACGGATGAAGGGCTGCTCAGCGACCTGGGGGTCAGTCATCGCCAGGACGGCGTACGACGTGCCGACCAGATGGAAGACGCGGCTGGGGTCGTCGGTGGGCAGGGCTTCGAGCAGAAATGCTTCGACGACCGCTCGCGGCGGTGGCGGGTCGGGCAGCCCGGACAGGCGTTGCTCCCAACGATGGTGACTCTGCCGTTCCAGGTGCCGCAGCGCACCGATCAGCAGGTGTTCCTTGTTCTGGAAGTAGTACTGCACCAGCCGGAGTGACACGCCCGCCTCCGCGGCTACTGACCGCATCGTCACGGCGTGCAGTCCCTCTCGGCCGGCCAGGCGGACGAGGGCATCGGCGATTTGTGTTCGTCGCAGCGTGTAGTCGGCGGTTTTGGGCACTGGGGCCCCTTTCGTTGCGTCCGCTATCGATTTCGCTGTGGTAGCCTTCTCCATGATACATCTGTATCATTACGGAGTGGGCATGGCGCAGCATAAGGTTCCCGGTGACGTCGATGCCGGTCTCAGTGGGGTATCAGCGAAGATCGTGCTGGCAGTGGCGTGCTGCGCACAGTTCATGGTGGTACTCGACATTTCGGTGGTGAACGTCGCGCTACCGTCGATCCGCGATGCGCTGGGGTTCGACGAAACCAGTCAGCAGTGGGTGGTAAACGCCTACGCGTTGACCTTCGCCGGGTTTCTCCTGCTTGGCGGACGGCTGGCCGACTGGTGTGGCCGCCGCCGGATCTTTCTGATCGGGTTGGCGCTGTTCGCCGGCGCGAGTCTCGTCGGAGGCCTAGCCAATTCAGCGACGGCGCTGGTTGCCGCGCGGGCCGTGCAGGGGCTGGGGGCTGCGGTGCTGGCACCGGCGACGCTGACGATTCTGACCGCGACCTTCCCGGAAGGGCGGGTGCGGACGCGGGCGTTGGCGACCTGGACCGCCGTCGGTGTCGCCGGAGGCACGGCAGGCAATCTGGCAGGCGGCGTGCTAACGGAGTACCTGTCGTGGCGGTCGACGTTGTTGATCAACGTGCCGATCGGGGTGGTGGTGGCGATCCTCACGGTGCGTCATGTGGTTGCCGACCGTACCGAGGCGGCAGGTCCACGACCGGATGTGGCCGGGGCGGTGCTGGCCACAGCCGGGTTGGGAGGGCTGGCGTTCGGAATGGCCGAGGCGGCAGACGCTGGGTGGTCCTCGCGGTCGGCGGTTGCGGGCCTTGTGATTGGCTCGGTGCTGTTGGCGGTGTTCGTCGCGATCGAGGCGCGCTGGGCGGCATCGCCGTTGATCCCGCTGCGGCTGTTCACTATTCGGTCGCTGTCGGTGGGCAACGTGGCCATGCTACTGGCGGGAGCCTGTCTCAACCCGATGTGGTTCTTCCTCACGCTGTCCATGCAGAACGCGCTCGCCTACAGCCCCGTGCAGACCGGGCTGGCGTTCTTACCGCACACGGTGGTGACGGTCGTGGTAGGTGCCCTCGCGACACCGTGGCTGATGCGTCACGTTGACGGGCGGATCCTCATTATGGTGGGGGCGTTGCTGGCGGCTTTGGGGTTCTGGTGGCAGTCCCAACTGACGGTGCAGAGCAGCTACCTCGCGGGGATCCTCGGCCCAGCCGTCGTGTTCAGCATCGGCAGTGGACTGCTGAACACTCCGCTCACCACCGCGGTCACCTCCGGTGTGCCGACGTCGGACGCAGGCGCGGCGTCAGGGCTCATGAACACCACCAAACAGGTGGGCGGTGCGCTGGGACTGGCGGCTCTGGTCACTGTCGCGACCACGGACCGCACCGGCCCGGCTGCTCAGATCGACGCGAATAGCCGCGCGTTCTCCGTGATCGCCGTGATCATGATTGCCGTGGCGGTGGTCGTGCTGGTGCTACCCGCCCAACGCGACCGGAAATGAGCCATTCCGCGCAACGAGTTCTGTGCGGTGAGTGACGGTCTGGCCTGTCTGGGATGCACCGGACGCGCCGGGGGCGTCGCTGCTGTCGACGCCGGCGCCAATCCTGCTCAGGCATACTTTAGATGTTGTAGGTGACCTTGGTTGGTCGAGCCGGGGTTCGCTCATTCGGTACTCAAAAAGTGCGCATGGTGACTACCCCGGCTCCTCCACAGCAGGACGTTGGCGTCGTGGATACCATCCGTTCCGTTCTGGTAGGGCAGCGAGTGGCGCCGGCAGAGCGCTTCGTCCCCGGCTGGCTCGTCGCGGCGGGGAAGACGCGGTCGTAGCCCGCGATGCCCTGGCCGAGGCGATCAGCCGTAACGGGTTCGAGCCGTACACCATCTACACCGACCGCGGCGGCGCCATGGTGTCGAAGCCGGTATCGGAGGTGTCTCGGCGCGTACCAGCTCCGACAGCGTGGCGGCGCGACGTCGTGCGTACCTCGTCACCGTCGCGGCGCCTGCGTGTACTGCACGGGCTCGTCGCCGGAATCTCGACGAGGAATTGGCGGCGTTCACCAACCTCAGCGTCAAGACCATCCGCCATGACATCGCCGGCCTTCGGACGCTGTTCGGCACCGGAGTCCGGGCCGGGTTCGTTGCCACCGTGCGCATGCTGCATCTGGGCATGACCCTCCGGCTGAGTTTGTAGTCAGCAAAGGCGCCTCGACGGATCTTCGAACCCGTCTCGAAGCGCCTATCGGCTACTAGTGAGGTGGATTCGACTCTAGAGAACGTCGCGCCGTTGGTAACTGTCGTCGATCGGGTTGTCGATGCCGGGCGAGGCAGCCGCATCGCGATCTATGCCGATGGCGGACCGGTCAGCTACAGCAGCTTGCTACGGATGATCCAGACAGCGGCGGCGCGGCTGCGGTCGCTCGACTTGAGGCGGGAGGACCGCGTCATCGTTGAGTTGGACGATTCTGCCGAATGCGTTGCCGCAGTACTGGGGGCTGTACGGATCGGTGTCGTTCCGGTCATGCTCAACCCCTGGGCTGACATGGCCGACTACGCGCTTGCCCACAGTCGCGCCCGCGCCTGGGTTACCGACCGCGACGGTGCGACCGCCGACTGCCCGGTGGTCTCGGGTGCCGAACTTGTAGCCGACCTGCCTGATGGGCTCGCGAGCCAGATCACACCGGCAGAGATTGACGGCGAAGACACGGCGTTCTGGCTCTACAGTTCCGGCTCCACCGGACAGCCCAAGGCAGTGGTGCATCTACACCGTGACGTCGCCGGTAGTTGTGACGGGTATGCCAGGCAGGTGCTGGGTACGACGGCAGATGACGTGTTCTTCTCCACCGCGAAGCTGTTCCACGCCTACGGGCTGGGCGGCGGCCTGCTGTTCCCACTGTGGCACGGCGCATCGGTGGTCTACCTGCGCGGTAGGCCGGGACCGGACGGCATCCTGCGTACCATCGAGCGGTTTCATCCGACAGTCCTGTTCTCGGTGCCGGCGCTGTATAACGCGGTGCTCCGGCATGCCGGCCCAACGGCAGATCTCGGTTCGTTACGGCTGTGCGTGTCAGCGGCCGAGCCACTGGCGGCACCGATTTGGCACCGGTGGCGCGAAAGCTTCGGAGTCGAGATCCTTGACGGGATCGGGTCGACCGAGATGCTGCACGTCTACTGCAGCAACAGGCCGGGAGACGTGGTCGCCGGCTCGGTGGGACACGCGGTCCCCGGCTACGAGCTAGATCTGCGATCGCATCCTGGGGCACCCGAGGATGCTGGGGAACTGTGGGTGCGCGGCCCGAGCACGTTCGACCGCTACTGGAGAAACCAGGATGCGACCCGGAAGGCGTTCCACGGTCAGTGGTTCCGCACCGGTGACTGCTTCACTGTCACTGACGGCCGATACCGGTACCTCGGACGGCTAGATGATCTAATGAAGATCGGTGGCATGTGGGTGTCGGCCCATGTGATCGAGTCCGAGTTGGTGGCGCACCCGACGGTCAGCGAGGTCGCCGTCGTCGCAATGGCGACGGGCACCATGAACCGGATCAAGGCATTTGTCGTACCTACTCGCCCGGAACCCGGCACCGGTGAGCTTGTCAACGAGCTGCGACGCTGGTGCGCACAGCGGTTGCAACCCGACCACGTTCCACACTACTTCGAGATGACCGAGTCACTGCCGAAGGCACCGAACGGCAAGGTGCAGCGGTTCGCGTTACGTGGCCGGGAAGCCACTATGGCGCTGGGATGATGCGGGTAACATGGATCGAGCAGATTCGGCCCTCGGACACCGTCAGCGAGAACCGGTACTCGCCGGAGGTGTCCGTGGTGCCGTTGACGCCACGCTGCGTCTGACGAGCAACCACCAGAGTGCTTGATCCCAGCGCCAAGGTCCGGACGTCGAACAACTCGAACGCGTCGTTCCGAACCGTACCGCTGCGATACTTGCTCAGCCACTGCGCTTTGGTGCGCACCCACCCTAGGGGGCCGATACCGACGAAGTTGTCAGCCAGTAACTTCGCCAGTTCGGCGGAGTCTCCGGCCAGTTCGGCGTGCCGCCATTGCTCCACAATGTCGAGCACGTCCTGCCGGTCAGACACGGTCGGTGATGAGGGCTTGGGAAGACGCCTCGGGGCTGCTGGGCGGGCCGACGAAATCTGCGGCTTCTTCGCTGAGCAGGAAGTCGGCCAGTGCCTCGACATGCTCGGTGAGGGGCAGATCGCGATCCAGGTAAGGGGTCACCGTCCGCACTCGCTCGTACAGCGGCCGTGTCCAGGAGCTCAGGCCCTCGGCACCACGGATATCCGCGGCCTGACAGGCACACAACAACTCAAACGCTATGACGTAGGCGGTGTTACGCAGAACTTCTCGCGCACGACGAGCCGCCACGAAACCGAAGGAGACGATGTCCTGAAAATCGGCGGTAGTGGTCAGGGATTGGGTGGAGACCGGCACGGCGAGGGTACGCGTCTCGGCGGTCACCGAGGCGGTCATGAACTGCCCGCCCATCAGCCCCAGTCGTAGCCCAGGATTCTCCCGACACAGAAAAGGTGGAAGGCCGTTACTGTTGGACTGGTCGAGAAACCGGTCGACGCGACGGTTGGCCAGATTTACCAGAGTCGTCATCGCGATGGCAAGGTGGTCCATGGCCATTGCGATGTACTGACCATGGAAATGACCGTTGTGAAATATGTCCGCTACATCGGGAAGCACGATCGGATTGTCGCTGGTGGCGTTGAGCTCATTCTCGATGGTGTTACCGATCCAATCCAGACTGTCGGCGATCGGGCCGAGGATCTGGGGTGTACAGCGGATCGAGTACGCATCTTCGATCGCCATCGTGTCGTGGGTACCCGTCGGGCCGTTGTCGCGTCGTGCGGCCAGGGCGGCCTCGACGCTTCGTTCGGACCGCGCCAGGGTGGAGTCGCGCAAGGCGCGGTGGATGCGGTCGGCGGCGCGAGCCTGCCCGCGATGAGGTTTGACCGTGTGCACCTGGGGGTGGAATGGGTCGACGATGCCGGCCAGCCCCTCGATCGACAGAGCAGATATCACGTGGTAAAGCTCCACCAGACGGCAGGCGGACTGGTGGGTGAGTAGCGCGATCCCCACCATCCCGGCAGTGCCGTTGATCATGGCAAGCCCCTCCTTGTAGCTCAGCCGTGCCGGGGCAATCCCAGCCCGCTGCAGAGCTGTAGCGCCGTCGAGGACTTCACCGCGGTAGTACGCCTTCCACTGGCCGATGCTGACCAACGCGATGCAGGCTAATGGGCCGAGGTCGCCGCTGGTACCGAGCGAGCCCTTCTCCGGGATGCAGGGCAGCACATCGGCGTTGATCATGGCGAGGTAGGTCTGGAGGTTTTCGGGCTGGATAGCCGAGTTACCCAAGGACAGCGACACCACCCGGGCGATCATGATCGCCCGGGTGGTGTCCTCGTCAAGATAGGTCCCCACGTTGGTCGCCACAGCGTTGATCAAGTTTTCCTGCAGTTGCTGGGCGTCCTCGGCGGACACCAGGCGGTGGGCAAAACCGCCGACACTGGTGGTCACCCCATAGATGATGCGGCCGTCGGCGACGAACTTGTCCAGTAGCGCGCGCGACTTGGCCACCCGGTGCCAGCAGTGTTCATCGAGCTCGACCGGTAGCCGATTGAGGGCCGCCCGGGCGACCTCGCCAAGGCTGACACGGTCACGAAGTCTGATCGTCAATCCCATATGGTTACGTGCCTTTCTGCGAGCGGTCTGTGTTGCGGGAGAGTGTCACCAGGTGACAGGAAGGGCACGGGGGCCACGGATTTGCAGGCCTGACTTCCACTGCAGATCTGTTTCGGGAGCGGCAAGAGTCAGGGAGGGGAATGCCTCAATCAGTTCATCGAGCGCGGTGGTGAGTTCCATCCGGGCCAGCGGAGCACCGAGGCAGCGGTGAGCACCGTGGCCGAAGGCGAGATGTTGGTTACGCGGCCGGTCAAGGCGGATCGTGAGCGGTTCGTCGAATGCTTCGGGGTCGGTGTTGGCTGCGATGGTCGGGGCGATAATCACGTGACCGGCGGGGATGGTGGTCGGGCGGTCGGTGTCACCGCCCAGAGTGATCGGTGCGGTGGTGACCCGGGCGCGAAATCCCCCGGCACCCAGTGGGAGGGCACGCAGCAGTTCCTCGACCGCGGCGGGGATGCGGGTGCGATCGGCGGCAAGCCATGCCCAGGCACCGGGGATGGTGGACAGCGTGTACACGGAGTTCGTGAGCTGCCCGGCAGTGGTTTCGAATCCGGCGACGAGTAGATCGGTGACGAGCGCGAGGACTTCACGGCGGGAGAGTTTCCCGGCCTGCATGTTCCGGACCAGAGTCCCGACGAGATCGTCTGAGGGGTGACTGTCGCGCTGATCGATGAGGTAGCCGAAATAGTTGTTGAGTTCGGCGGTGGCTTGCTGTACCTGGGTCTGTGTATATGAGGTGGAGGAGAGCAGGGCTTCGCTCCACCTCTGGAAGGTCTCTCGATCGCTGCGTGGCACACCGAGTAGGTCGCCGATTACTGTCGCCGACAGCTTCTGGGAGAACTGTTCGACAAGGTCGGCACGACCAGTACCGCGCATGTCGGCAATCAGCTGACGCGCCGCCTGTTCGGTGGCCGGCCGCAGGGATTCGACCCGTCGCGTGGTGAACCACGCGGTCACCAGCCCTCGCAGGCGGGTGTGTTCGGGCGCGTCCAGCGACATCAGCAGCCCCTCGCCGCCAGCACGGGGCAGAATGCGCGGGGTGTCCGGGTCGGTCGTGGCGGCGCGACAGCACTGTGCTGAGGCGAGCACGGCCCTGATGTCACGATAGCGGGTAAGTAGCCACGCCGTTCCACCGAACGGCAACCGGACCCGGACGATCGGTGTGCGGGATCGTAGGTCGGCGAAGAGCGGTTCCACCGCAAGCCGGTCCGGCTGCACGACGGGGAAGTCGCACACTGCTGCCGAATGTCCGGCGGGAATCGTCACCTTACCGCTGCCGAGCTGGTGGTGGCGGCGGGGAGAATGTTGGGGTTGAGGCGGAAGAGATTGTCCGGGTCATAGCGGGCCTTGATTTCCCGTAGCCGTTCGTACTTGGCCTTGCCGTAGGCATCGGCGGTCCGTCCACCCTCCTCAGGGTTCATGAAGTTGACGTAGCCGCCGGATAGATATCCGCTGATGTCAGCGTAGCCGGTGCGGGCCCAGGTGGTGTTGGTGTCGTCGCGGGCCGGGTCGTTCCAGGCCGCTGCGAAGCTGATCACGTACGGTAGGTCGCGGTTGTGATAGGCAGTCTCGTCCGCGGAGACCCGGGCGACAGCGCCGCCGAGGTACAGCAGTTCGAGCTGGCTGAACGGCGAGGTGATCCGCGACCCGTAGTGGAGGAGTTTGTCGATCAACTCATCGGGCAGAGCTGCGGCGTAGCCGCTCTTCGTACAGATCCTTTCGGGAACGACGGCACCCGGGAAGGCGTAGGCTTGAACGCCGCGATAGGGCATGGTGGCTCTGGTGATGCCGTGGCACGGTGCCAGTGCCACGATCTCGTCGATGGCGGCCTCGCCGTCGTTGGGGTCCCCGACCCAGCAAGCCATCGCACACAGGACCGGAGTGCCCCACAGTTCCTTCGGGATCTCCGGCAGTCGCGGCGCCAGCCGAAGATAGAACACCCAGGTGAGCTCATCCGGCGCTGTCGGCATTCGCTCTCGCCAGGCCCGTAGCACATCGCGTGCGTTGTCGAGGGTGAAGTAGCCGCAGAAGAAGCGGATCGGTCCGACCTTGTGCAACCCGAACTGGAATTCGGTGACGACTCCGAAGTTGCCGCCGCCACCACGCAGTCCCCAGAACAGGTCGGGGTGTTCGGTCGAACTCGCCGTGACCTGCTCACCGTTGGGCAGGATGAGCTGCGCGGAGGTGAGATTGTCGATCGACAAACCGTACTTTCGGCTGAGCCAGCCGAAGCCGCCGCCGAGCACGAGCCCACCAAGCCCGGTATGGGAGACCACACCAGCGGGAGTGGCCAGCATGTACGCCTGGGTCGCGGTGTCGAATGCGCCCAGCAGACAGCCGCCCTCAGCACGGGCGGTTTCAGCATCGGGGTCGACGACGACTGCCGACATGAGCCGCAGGTCGATGACCAATCCGCCATCGCAGGTCGAGTGACCGGCCATGGAGTGGCCACCGCAGCGAACAGCAACCGGAACGTCGTTGGTCCGGACCCAGTTCACGGCAGTCTGGACATCGGCGGGCCCGGTGGGTCTCGCGATGGCGAGCGGACGTCGGTCGATCGTCCCGTTCCAGATACGTCGGGCCCGGTCGTATCCGGGATCACCGGGCCGGATGAGCGGCCCGGCCAGCCGGGCCGCCAACTCGTTCAGATCGGCGTTGGGGTTCATCGGTCAGTCCTTCCGGGTCGGCACATCAGTGGTCAGGTGGCTGAGCTGATCGAGCATGGCCGCCATGGCGGTGGTGTCGGCTCCGGGCGCAAGCCGCCGGGGAGGCAGTGCCGCCAGGCACCGGCTCTCCCCACGGGCGACGGCAGGTGTACGACGGGCCAGCGTCGACAGCGACTGGCCGGGTCCGGTCTCGACCAGAGTGCAGGGACCGCCGGCGAGGACCGCCCGTAGTGCCGACCCGAAGTAGACCGGACTGGACGGTTGCGACAGCCAGAATTGAAGGTCGGTCGCGTGCGCCGCGTCCAACGGTCCACCAAGGTACCCCGAGTACATGCGCGTTCGAGGTGCGCGCGGCCGAATGGTCGAGTACGGGTCGGGCGACGCGCCGTCGAGCTGCGCTGGGACGTCGTTCATCAGCGGGCTATGAAACGGTTGCCGTGCGGCGACTTCCGCACATGTGACACCATCGGCAAGCAGCCGTCGCCGCGCGGCCGTCAGGCCACTTCGACCACCACAGACCAGCACCTGCCGTGGTCCGTTGATCGCACCGATGACGACGTCGGGGATTCCGGTCAGCCGTTCATCAACCACTTCCGGGGAGCTGGCCACCGCGAGCATGCCTCCCGCAGGGGCGTGGCGGTAGGTACGGACGAAAGTGGCCAGCAGCAAGAGGGCGTCGGCAAAGTCGAACACCCCGGCGACGACTGCGGCAGCGATCTCACCGACGGAGTGCCCGAGCACGGCGTCAGGCCGCACGCCTGCGGCGATGACTGTTCGGGCGAGAGCGTAGTCCACCGACAACAGCAGGGGTTGGGCGTGGGTGATGTCGTGGAACATCGGCCCCGGGTCCGCTCGCAGCCAGATCTCGCGAAGCACCGTGTCGTCGAGGATGGTGAAAGCCTCGTCCATAGTGGCGGTGAAGATCTCGCTACTACCGTAGAGGTCGGCGGCCATCCGCGGATGTTGTGCGCCCTGTCCGGGTAGCAGGAATACGACAGGTGACTCACCGCTCACGATTCTGTACCGTTGACCCATCGCACGAGCTCTTCGGGGGTGGAAAACTCCCACAGCAGTTCGTCAGGAACTTCGATGCCATAACTGCGCTTCAGGTTGGCGCAGGTCTCCAGCAATGCCAGCGAATCGAATCCAAGCTCGGTGAAGGGCCTGGTCGCGAACTCGTCGTCGAGGTTGATGGACTCGTCCTCCCCGGCGCTGGCGATCATGGTCTCCCGGAGTTGGTCGTTCGTCAGCATGTTCTTGCCTCTCTCATGAAGTTCACGGATCACTTGCGAAGCACCAGGGCCGAGACGAAACCCCCCGCTCCACGGGCGAGCACGAGTGCCGTGTTCAACGGGGTCTTCCGGGCCGTTTCACACACCAGATCAATCGGCAGATCAGTGGACTGAACGTGCACGGCCGGTGGAATCACGTTGTCGCGTAGTGCCAGCAGTGCACACACGATGTCGACAGCCCCCGCCCCGGCCATCAGTCGCCCGGTGCCACTCTTCGGCGCGGCGACTGGAATCCCGTACGGACCGAAGGTCTCGGCGAGGGCGAGTGCCTCGCCCGCGTCGTCGGCGCGAGTGCCGGCAGCGTCGGCGAACACGACGTCGACATCGGTTGCGGACAGCTCTGCCTCGGCCAACGCCGCCTCGATCACGCGCCGCAGCGGTCGGGTGTACGCCGGATCGTTGCGAGGGTTGAACCCGGAGGCGTAGCCGACGATATGACCGTAGCCGCGCCCCGGTTCGACGGCATCATCGGCCTCCAGGATGAGCATCGCGCCTCCTTCACCAGGCACGTATCCATTGGCGGCGGGGGAGAACGGCAGGTAGCCCTCGACGGGATCACGAGCTGGAGTGAGATTGCCCGAGGCTTGATGCGACACCCAACCCCAAGGGTCGAAAGAGGATTCCATCCCGCCGGCGACCACCATCGAGCAGCGACCACGGCGGATGTTCCGGCGGGCGTGCCCGAGGGCATCCAAGCCACCTGCCTGCTCGGCCACCAGCACGGAACCCGGGCCCCGTAGGCGGTGTCGGATCGAGATCTGACCGGTGTTCACTGCGTAGAACCAGGCGAAACACTGGTAGACGCTTACACTCTCCCGGCCCTGGGTCCACAGTCGCTGCATTTCCCGATGGGAGAACTCAAAGCCACCGGTGGCGTTCGAGGTCACCACCGCGCAGTCGTACGGGTCCCGCTGATCGAGGTCGACACCAGAGTCGATCAGGGCGCGGTCCGCAGCGACGAGGGCGAGCTGGGTGACCCGGTCGGTCTGTGTGATCAGCCGTCCCGGAAGGTGCTTTTGAGCGACGAAATCAGGAATCACACCGGCCAGCGCGTTGTGGTAGCGGCCGTCGAAGTCGTCGATGACCCGGATCCCTGATTCACCGCGACACGTTCGGCCCCAGTACTCATCGAGAGTGAGTCCGGTCGGAGCGATGACATCGATGCCAGTTACGGCGCAGCCAGTGGGGCTCATAGATCAACCTTTCGCAGCACCATGGCGCTCTGGAATCCACCGAAACCGCTGCCGATGGTCAGTACCGTGCGCAGGGCCGCTTCCCGGGCGGCCAGCGGGACATAGTCCAGATCGCACTTCGGATCCGGCTCTTTCAGGTTGGCGGTAGGTGGAATGAGCGAGTGTTGCAGGGCCAGGAGACAGGCAGCCACCTCGATTGATCCGATCGCGCCAAGAGAATGGCCAACCATGGATTTGATCGAGCTGATCGGGACTTGGTAGGCGTACTGGCCCAGACTACGTTTGATGGCCGAGGTTTCGTGTAGGTCGTTCTGTCTGGTGCCAGAACCGTGGGCATTGACGTAGTCGATCGACTCCGCCGAGACCCGCGCCTCGGCTAGTGCCTGGTCGATGGCACGGGTCATCTCGTCGCCTTCGGCGGTGAGTCCAGTCATGTGGTATGCATTGCAGGTCGTGCCGTAGCCCGCGATCTCGCCCAGAACAGGGATGCCGCGTTCGCGCGCGTGTTCGAGATCTTCGAGCACCAGCATGGCCGCCCCCTCGGCGATGGCGAATCCGTTGCGGCGCCGATCGAACGGGCGTGCCGCACCCGCCGGATCGTCGTTGTTGGGCGTGGTAGCGCGGATCGCGTCAAAGCACGCAACCGCGATGGGGGTGACCGGAGCGTCGGTGGCACCAGCCAACATGACATCGGCGCTTCCCTCCGCGATGAGGGTCGCCGCGTGGCCGAGCGAGTCGATCCCGGAGGTACAGCCGGCCGAGACAACCCCTACCGGGCCTTCGGCACCGACCGTCTGTGCGACCTCTCGGGCAATGGACCCGGGAGTGAAGTAGTCGAACAGATGCGGCGACTGATAGGTCTGGTCGACGAACCATTCCGCGCCCCCGTCGGACAGCACGACGTACTCCTGCTCGATGCTGGTCGCCGAGCCGACAGCGTTACCGACGGACACGCCCAGCCGAGCAGGGTCGAGGCTGTGGTCCAAGCCGGCTTGCTCAACGGCCCGGCGGGCGCACACGACAGCCAGCATCGACGCTCGGTCGAGCCGTCGCGCCTCGCGATGGCTGAGGCCCATGGCCGCCGGATCGAAGTCGATTTCCCCGGCGACCTGGGACCGGAACTGCGACGGGTCGAACGCGCTTATCCGTCGGATCGCGGTCCGCCCTTCGCTGATCATCCCCCAGAACCCGTCGGTGTCCAGCGATCCTGGTGCCAGGACCGACATGCCCGTCACTACGACTCGTCGATGCACCAGGCCACTCTGGGCAACGGGCTTCGAGCTCCCGTCCAGACCGCTTCGCGATGCCGCGCGAACCTCTCTCGATCGAATGTCAAAGCGGCCCGGGCACTGTGACGGCACACGAAGGTCGCGATGCGCGGAGGACTCATGGGTGGCGTGGCACTGATCACCGGCGGAACGAGCGGCATAGGATTCGCCTGCGCGAGACAACTGCACGCTGCCGGGTTTAGGGTGGTCGTCACCGGCCGTGACCAAGCCAGGCTCGACAGGGCTCTCGGCGACGAGCCGGGCTTGGTCGGGTACGTCAACGATGTGCGTGACCGCTCCGCCGTCCGCGCCCTCGTGGCCACCGTGGCATCTGAGCAAGGTCCGATCGAGGTGCTGGTGAACAATGCCGGCCGCAGCGGCGGCGGACCCGTCGCGGCTATCAGCGACGAACTGTGGCTTGACGTCATCGACACCAACCTCAACAGCGTGTTCTGGGTGACCCGTGCTGTGCTGGCCGTATGTCCGGGTATCCGCAGCACCACAGGTCGCATCATCAACATCGCCTCTACCGGAGGAAAGCAGGGGGTCCCGTTCGGCACCCCGTATTCGGCGGCCAAAGCTGGTGTCATCGGGTTCACCAAGGCCTTGGCCAAGGAGCTTGCGCCCACTGGTGCCACCGTCAACGCGGTGTGCCCCGGCTACGTCGACACGCCGATGGCGCTATCGATCCAGCAGTCCTATTCACAACTGCAAGGCATTTCCGAGGACGAGGTATTGGCAAACTTCAAAGCCAAGATTCCGCTCGGCCGTTACAGCACCCCCGACGAGGTTGCCGCCATGGTGGCCTACCTGGCGGGCCCTGCCGCCGCCTCGGTAACCGCGCAGGCACTCAATGTCTGCGGCGGCCTCGGCAGCTACTGATTTCTTTGACCGTCAACAGCCCTGCGACCAGAAGAGTCATCTGATGACCGCTCACGTGGAACCCGGCGCCAACCAGGCGTTCTACCGCACCAGCCGTCTCAACGGCTACGATCTCGTCACCGTCCAGGCCGCCAACAGACTGTTGTGGCGTTGCCCCCCGGAACGGCTGGTGGAACACTACAACCGCCATGTCTCCGGACGGCATCTCGACATCGGTCCCGGCACCGGGCACTACCTCGACCGGTGCCGCTTTCCGCTGTCCCAACCGACGATTACGCTCCTCGACCTCAATCCCGATCCGCTCGTCTTCGCCGCTAAGCGCATCGCCCGCTACAACCCGGCTACCGTGCAGGCTGATCTGCTCGAGGACTTACCGTCGATTCCACAGGCGCCGTTCGACTCGATCGGCATCAACTACGTGCTGCACTGCCTGCCCGAGCCGCCAGCCGGCAAGCAGGAGGTCTTCGCCAGGCTGAAGCCGCTGCTCAATCCTGGCGGCGTGGTGTTCGGCAGCACCGTTGTCACCGGTGGTGCCCCCACCACCCTGCTGTCCTCCGCCTTCAACGCCCTCTACCAGCGCATGGGTGCCTTCCACAACCAGACCGACACCGTCGATATGCTGCACGACGCACTCGACGCACACTTCGCAAGCCATGCCGTCGAGATCCGGGGCAGTGTCGCCCTGTTCACAGCGCGGAGGCCGCTGCCGTGACCAGTGCCCTGCAGGTGTCGCCCGAACTGCACGCCGAGATCGCCTCCTTCTACGCCCGGCACATGCGCGCCATGGACGAAGGACGCGTCGAGGACTGGACCGGCGACTTCACCGACGACGGCGTCTTCATCACCAATGCCGGACCCGCCCCGCAGATCGGGCGCGCCGCCATCACCGCCGGCGCCGGTGTCGCCGCCGCGAATCTCCTGTCTGACAACGTTCTTCGCCGCCACTGCCTGACCACGCTCGATATCCGGCCCCAACCCGACGGGACCATCCTCGCCAGCAGCTACGCGATCATCGTCCGCACACCACCCGGCGGGCCGACGGCCGTCGAGTTTCTGTGCACCTGCGAGGACGAGCTCGTCCGCCAGGACGGACAGCTACTGATCCGCCACCGTCGGGTCCAGCGGGACGACCTCGTCTTTGCCACACCGACGATCCGCCCGCTGCACGACTCGGCATGACCCGCCAGGTGAAGGAGGTTTTGCGCGGGGCTGTAAACAGAACTACCCTGTCTCACATTCGGCTCTGTCTCACATTCGGTAGTGACGGAGGGGTGCCGCGGCGTCGTCTACTCCTATGAGGAGGACGCCAACAAGCTTGTACAGGCGGTGTTCTCGGGGCTATCTCCGCTGGCTATCGAGGACGTGGCCGAGGAGGGTGAACGAATCGTGGTGCGGGCCCGGACGAGGCGGGACGCCGCGGTCTGCTCGAGGTGCGGGGCCTGATCGGGTCGGGTGCATGGCTATCACTGGCGGACGGTGGCCGATGTTCCGGTCGACGGGCGCCGGGTGGTGGTGCGGGTGCGGGTGCGGCGTCTGGTGTACCCGCACACGCGGCTGCCGCCACACCTTCCGCGACCAGGTTCCTGGGGTGCAGCAGCGGTACCAGCGCCGCCCGGCCCGTGTGAACAGGCAGGCCGAAGCGCGCCCGGCACGACCGGCCACGACGGCAGGCTTGTCCCCCTTGCCGAGCAGGACCGCGGCCGGTGGTAGAGCCACCTGATTGCCGAGGGTGTCCCGGTTCTCCAGGCAGCCCTCGCCCGAGACCGGTTGGGCGAGTTTCAGGCTCAAGCCGCCATCGCCGCGCTCCACACCGACGCCCGGCCGGTCGAAGAGACCGACTGGGGGCACATCGACTCCGCCCCGCCCCGCCACACCGCCGTGGCGGCACACCTGCACGAACGTGACAGTGGTCCCGTGCCTGCAGCGCGGCCCTATGCCGAAACTGCTCGATCAGAGCCCAGCGTTCCCGAACGCGACCACCTCACGTGGCAGGCAGGTGGACGGGCCGGTAGTGATGTCGCACGCCATGCTGTTTCGCTGGCAGGTTCTTGACTGCTTCTTGCCCTTTTCCAGACGTGCCTTCACCTTGCGCTGCCATCGTGAGGTCTGCCGAAGCCGCGCACCTCCCACTCACCGTGTCCGGCGGTGCGTCACCACCTTTGTGGATTCACTGTGTGAGGAAGACGTCTGTTGCTCAATACCAGGAGAAACGCCGTTCCGTCGACCGGCGATGAGGGGGCAAACGGTGCCGCCTCCTCGACCCTGCCAGCGGTGGGACGAGACCGCTACCTTGACCTCCTGCGGTCCGTCGCCATCCTTCGCGTGGTGGTGCTACACACCGCCGGGGCACCCTGGATGACGCTGGCCTTTCCATCCATGGGCATCATGTTCACGCTCGGTGGAGCGATGATGGCTGCGTCCCTCGACCGCCAGAAGGGAATCACGACCGTCATTCGGGGCAGGATGCGTCGGCTACTACCCCCTCTGTGGATGGTGGCGGCGGTCGCCCTGCCGTTGATGTGGTGGGAGCTACACGGGTCGGATGAGCCGTTCCGCCCAACGTGGCGGTATCTCTTCTGGCTCCTGCCGGTGGGTGACCCACCCGCCGGCGAGTCCGAACTGGGTGGCGGTTTCACCGGCGTGCTGTGGTACCTGCGCGCGTACCTGTGGTTTGTGCTGCTCTCGCCCCTGCTGCTGCGCATCTTCCGCCAGAGTCCCTGGGCGGTGCTGGCTGTGGCGGTGTGCGGAGTGGTTACCCTCGACCTGTCAGCCATCGGGGGTGAGGGGATCCTGAGCTCGATGCTGACCGGCTCGGAAGGGCTGTTGAGCAGCTTCGTCGTCTACCTGGCCTGCTGGCTTTTGGGATTCGCTCACCACGACGATCTGTTGTCCCGCATCAGCGGCTGGGCCACCATGCTCTTGGCCGCCGGGCTGACAGCCGTAGGTTTGTGGTGGACCTACCGGGCCGAGCAAGAGATCGAATTCAGCTCTCTCAGCCTCTATGACAGCCTGGTGCTAAATACGCTGCTGTCACTCGCGTTCGCCTTGGTGTTGCTGCGCTTCCGGCCGGGCGCCGGGCTGATCGACCGGGTCGCCCCGCTCCGTGTGCTGGCCGAACGGATAAACTCCCGGGCGGTGACCATCTACCTCTGGCACTACCCGTTGCTGCCTCTGGTGTGGTGGCTGAGTGAGGACGGCGTGTTCGCTGGATGGCCCATGCCGGAGTTGGTGGCCATGATCTGCGTGGAGTTCTCGCTGGTCCTGGTCGCGGCGTGTGTGTTCGGTTGGGTCGAGGACCTTGCTGCCCGCAGACGTCCCTCGCTGCTGGGCGGGGGCAGGAAGCGGTCCCCGGCGCCTGCGTGAAAGTCCGCAGGCCCACGACACAAAGGGGCCACGTACCGGCCACGCATCGTCAGGGCCGAGGTTGGGCTTGTGAGCGCAGGTGATCGGTTCAGCGCTCCGGCAGCTCGAAGCCGATCGTGGAGCCCCCACCGTCGCGGTTGTGTGCGAACACCGTCCCGCCGTGAGCGGTCACCACATCCCGGACGATCGCCAGGCCCAGCCCTGAGCCTCGCATGCCCTGGGCCTCGGGAGCCCGGTAGAACCGGTCGAAGAGCCGCCCTTCGGGTAGGTCGGGTATCCCCGGTCCGCGGTCTCTCACCTCGACCCGGCCCCGGTGGATCACGATCTCCACCGGGGCCCCGGAGGAATCGAACTTGGTGGCGTTCTCGACAAGGTTGGTAAGTGCTCGTTCCAGGGCCTGTGGCCGGCCGGTGACGACGGTAGCGTCGGCCTGCGTCGTGATCTCCCGGCTGGATCGGGTACGGAAGCGCTGGGCAACCCTTCCCGCGATCTCCGCGAGCTCAACGGGCTCGGTCGCCTCCAGTTCTCGGGTGTCCGTCGCAAGCTCCACCAGCTCGTTGACCAGCTTGATCAACTCCCTGGACTCCATCGTGAGGTCGGTCAGCAGTGGACCGCGGGCGGCCAGGGGCAGTTCGTCGAACCGGTGCAGCAGGGCGATGTTGGTCCGCATGCTGGTCAGTGGAGTGCGTAGCTCATGGCCTGCCTCCTGCACCAGTCGTTGCTGGGCGTCCCTGGACTGGGCGAGCTGACCCAGCATCCGGTCGAAGGCCGTGCCGAGACGGCCGACCTCGTCTCGCCCGCCCGCAGGCACGGGAAGATCCAGCCGTCCGGTGACGGCTACCTCCTCCGCCACCCTGGTCAGTCGAACAAGGCCACGGGTCACCCGAGTCGTCACGAACCAGCCACACACCCCGGCCGCCAGCGAGATCGCGACGCCGACCGCCGTGATTCTGGTCCTGAGGCTCGTGAGTAGCGCGTCCACCTCGCTGAGCTGTTGTGCCACCTGAATAGCTCCACGCCCTCCGCCGAGCGCGACCGTGATAATTCGTACCCGGGTGTAATCCAGCTGTGCTTCGCTGCTCCGGGTGTGCCCCGGATCCCCGGCCGCGGCCACCGCCCGGTCCGCGTCCGACACCGGAAGCGGCTCAGGGTAACCCTCGTCAACGACCTGCCCTCCGGGTCCGAGGATCTGGCCGATGAGCGTGTCGGATCCAGCGAGGAGGTCACCAAGATCAACGCCGAAGTCGTCGTCCAGCTCGGCCAGGTCCTCCGGCGTCAGGTCACCGGCATCGATCGTCAGCTCCGCCACGGCCTCCACCGCCCGGTCGAAGTCGTCGTCGGTCTCCTGCCAGATCAACCCAGACGCCTGACCATAGCTCAGCGCGCCGACACCGACGGCGACCAGCGCCGCGACCGTGGCGAACAGCAGGGAGAAGGTCAGCCGCAAGCTGGGTCGGGTCATGTCATGCAAATTCATGATTCGCGAAGCGTGTACCCGACTCCCCGGACCGTGTGAATGATCTCGGGTGCGCCCGGGCGGGCCAGCTTGCGCCGCAGGTAGCCGATGAAGACGCTCAGGTTCTTCGAACCAGTGCCGAAGTCGTAGCCCCAGATGCGGTCGTGAATCGTGGTGCGGTCCAGCACCACCCCGCAGTTGCGTATCAGTAGTTCGAGCAGGTCGAACTCCGTCCGCGACAGGATGATCTCCTCGCCACCCCGCCATGCTCGGCGCGCTGCCAGGTCGAGCCGTACCCCGGCTGCTGCCAGTTCGTCGCTGGCAGGGCTGTCCGGGCCGATGCTCGGGGCCGCCCGGCGCAGCAGGGCACGCAGCCTGGCCAGGAGTTCCTCCGGCTCGAAGGGCTTGACGAGGTAGTCGTCCGCGCCGGCGTCGAGCCCAGCAACACGGTCGGAGACCTGGGTTCGTGCGGTGAGCACGAGGATCGGGGTCCAGTCGCCCTGCGCCCGCAGGACCCGGCAGACCGTGAGGCCGTCCAGGCCGGGCATCATCACATCCAGGACGAGTAAGTCCGGGCTGTCCCGGCGGATCGCGGCAATCGCCTCAAGGCCGTCACCCGTGGCGACGACGTGGTAGCCCTCGAGCAGCAGGGACTGCTCGACAGCGCGGCGGATGGCGGGATCGTCCTCGGCGAGGAGGATCGTGGGCACGGACACCACCGGACTGTGCCACATCTCGTCCGACCGGAGCCACCTCACCTGACCTCGCCATACTCCGCCAGGCCCCCTTCTTCGACACCCCTGCGCTGACCGGCGCCAGAATGTGCGTCCTGCGGTCATCGACCACGCCACCCGCCGGGTCCGCGTCCTGAACACCGTACGAGCATGCCGCTGGCCGGCGCGGACGAAAATGGCGTCGCTGGCCAGGGCCTGCAGGAGTTGGCCACGTTCGGACTCACTCGGCGGCCGCCCGACGTTGTCGATAGCGTTGCGCCACGAGCACACCCGGCACCGTGCGTGGCGGCAATGGCACCGTACGCCGCCGCCCAGGCCGGTACCACGCTCACAGCCGATCAGGACCATGAATACCCTCCACTGCCCGCCGGTGACCCGGTGCAGACCTCGGTCGTTTTCGGTAAGTCGAGAGGAATTCCATGTCGTCGTCACCACAGGCCCCCGACGCATGCCGTGACAGCCGACGCCGATACCCGCCCGTCGTTGACCGTGCTGTCCGGGTTCTGGCCGGCGGCCGACGCTCGCTGCCGCCCGCGCGCTGCTCGCCGCGGACACCTCGCTGCTGCTGATCCGGCACGACCTGGCCGGGATCCGGGACGGCGTCGTGCGGCGGGTGATCGGCACCGGCATCGTCGAGGACGAGCGGGTCGAACTGCGGCACGGCTGCGTCTCCTGCACCCTGCGCCCGAGGTCCCCGGCTCCCGCGGTCACCTCTGGTTGGCCAGCCAAGCCACCGTCATCGCCTGGGAATTCGCCGGCGGCGGCCTGGCCATGGGATCCCTCGGGCACTCGCTGGTCAGCCTGCCCGAGGAGCGCTGGGACCATGTCGAAGACCAAGGACCGGGCCTGGTATCAGACGCTTACCCACGTTCCGGCTCCGCCCGGAGCATCCACCTCGGCGTATGGCCCTGACTGCCCGATGACCACGCCCATCGTTGCGGAGGCACAGCTTCGGGTCGCGGGCCTCACGCCCACCACGCAGCGCCGCACCGCCCTTGCGCTGCTGGTCGGGCCGGCGAGGGCGCACCGGCACCGCTGGACATGTCGATCAGCGACTGGTAGGGCCGGCCGAACCAGCAACTCGCCGCGGCTGACCGGTAGACCGATTCCCCGGTCCCACGATGACACCAGCCCGCGGAGAGCCACGCGCACCGGCACGGCCGGGCTCCCTGCCGGTGCGCATGCGCCTAGCGCTGACGTGCTAGACGAGTTGTTCCGAATGTCGGTCAGTGGTCGTAGGCGATCAGTGATCGGGTGACGGGTGCGCCGGTTGTGTTGTTGTGCCAGATCGCGGCGGCCATGGCCAGGAGACGTTGAGCGACCCGGACGGCGACGCCGGCGAAGGTCCGTCCGCCGTGTTGTTCGAGGTCAAGCTGGCCTTTGAGGGTGTCGTTGACCGACTCGATGAGCTGGCGGACCTTCGTGAGTATCGCCTCGCCGTGGCGGGCCTTCTCCTTCTTGCGCGATGGTCGGAGTAGGGCGATGCCCTGTTCGGCCAACTGCCGCTCGAACGGCGTGGAGGCGAAGCCTTTGTCGCTGATCAGCAGGGTCCCGTCGTGTTCGGCCACCACGCCCGCCTCGACCTGCAGCATCGCGGTGAGGACCTCGCGTTCGCTGATCTTCGGGTTGGCCAGGGCCCACAGGATCGGCATGCCGGTCGGGGTGCACACCAGGTACAGCCGTAGTCCCCAGAAGAACCGGGAGTGGGAGGCGCAGTAGCCGTATCCGGCCCAGCCGGCCAGGTCCGAGCGTTGCACGGTGGGGCGGGACATGCCGCACGGGATGGGGGTGGAGTCGACGATCCAGTGGTTGTCGAACCAGAAGTCACTGTCCCGGGCCACGTCCCGGATCACCTTCTTGATCAACGGCAGCGCGGCGCGTAGCCGCTTGTTGTAGCCCGGTCGCTGTGACAGGTACGGGAACATGCCGGCCAGGTGGATGCGGGCGTAGCGGATCCAGTGCGCTTCTGAGCGGGCGCCGAGCAGGACCTGCGCCACGGCCAGGCAGACCAACTCGGAGTCGGTCAGCAGTGGTGGTCTGCCGCGCCATCTGGGCGTGCGGATGGTGTCGTCGATTTTGACGTACAGTGTGGTCAAGAGGGTATCCAGGTCCTGCGTCACAACACGATCATGGATGCCCTCTCTTCATGCCCAGACATCGACCCCTGACATCGGAACTACTCGTCTAGGCGGTGCTGATGTCATCGGCAGCGGCATGCGGGACGGCATCTGACACGCAGCTGCCCGTCGGGCCTGTGGGGGCACTATCGTTCTGGCGTGCACATCCGTTTTGACGTCCCGGCCGATCCCGCCTACCCGAGCCGCGTGGCCGCTGCGCTCACCATTGATCAGCTACGCAGGTACCTATACCTCGGCGCGGCGCTGGCAGCGGCGGGGACGGCCGGCCTCGCCGTATCGCGGGGCCTCGGGTGGGGCGACCAGATCCAGCCGCTGTGGCTGACGATGCTCATGGGTGGCCTGCTGGCGATGCTGTACTGGCCATGGGTCCGGCTGCGCGCCCGGCGTCGGTCCAGTGACTACGCTGTCGAGGGCTCCTATGAGATCACTGACGACAACATTCTGATGCGCAGCGGCTCGCAGTCCAGCGGCATCGCCTGGGACGGGGTCGATCAGGTGAAGGACACCCCCGAGTTCTGGATCCTGTACGTCGGTCAGATGCCGGCGACCGTAATCCCCCGTCGGTTGCTGTCTGCCGAGGACGCCGAGACGCTACGCGCCTACCTGGCCGAACGCGGGCTGCTGCGGGTCCGATGAGATCGCATTCGAGGACGAGCCGTCGAGCCGAACGTGTCACACCGGCGTTGGTGGGCCCGCCCTGATCGACCGGCGGGTGTATCTGTCGGCGCCGTGGACCGACGACCTGGACCGCTGCCGAGCCGTTGGTGTGCCGATGTGCACTAATCGCTACGCCGTTCAGTCAGGCAGGTAGGCGGCTCGTCAAGGTTCGTCGGTGACGATGTTGATGGCGATGGTTGCTTGGTAGCTGCGCCGGTCGGTGACGGTGTCGGTGGTAGGCGGTCTCGATCTCCCACCTCTGGTGATACGGCGTGATCAGGTCTCCGGCCTGGTGGGGGGTCGAGCAGTGTGGTGATCAACCGGTAGTCGCCGGTGCGCGTGCCGGTGCTGGTCTTGCGGGCGATCCGGGCGTCGATAGCCCGTACCCGTGCGGTGCCGATCGTGGAGAGCCAGGAGCCGTCGTGGTAGCGGGTGATGGCCGGTAGGCGGCGGCCGGTCCTGCAACGGATCAGCAGCTCGGCGCCGATGACGGCGAGGGTGTTGACCAGATCGGCGGCGGCGGTCGTGGCGACCACCAACCGGCTCAGTGGTTCAGGGGACGAGTAGCTGCGGGCAGTCGCCGTAGCCGTTGCGGATGTGCGCTGGCACGGAACGCGGCAGGGCGGACTGTCATGGTTGGTCGTCGCGGTCGTCGGGGACGAAGATTCCGTATCCGAAGTGGCTGAGTTGTCCGAGCAGCAGCGGCCCGGCGACCTCGTCGGGGAACTCCAGCCGCAGGCCGAGCCCCCGGCGCGCTTTGCCGAGATTCTCGGTCATGCGGTAGCGGCGGAACTCCAGCGCCCATCGGTTGAACAGTCCCTCGTCCGGGTTGGTCTGGGTGACCTCGGCCGCGCCGAGTCCTCGGTAGCCCAGCTCACGATGCACATCGGTGGTGAGGTACGCGTCGAGTGCCTCCCGTTTGCGGTACCGCACTGGCAGGTATGGGGTGAGGCTGCGCCACCGTCGCGCCGGCCCGCACAGCTCTGGCGCGACCTGTGCTACCGGTCCGGCGGCTTGCAGCAGCAGATCTGTGGTGGGGAAGCCCTTGACCTCGTACTCGTTCTCGGTGCGGCGGCTGCGCCGCCCGGAGACGCTGCGCACCCCGAGGATCGTCGCTACCTCGGTCGGTGTCAGCCCCGCGGGTACCCACACGAGCAGGGCGCCGACGGTGGCACCCCGGTGATGGCCATCAGGGATCGGCAGCCAGTGGGCGTGCTGGTGATCGGTGGCGGCTCCGCCGTGGCCGAGCACGGCCTCACGGCCACCGTCCAGTCTGCGTGTGACCTGACGGTGCACTTCGTCGGCGAGCAACACTGCGCGGGTGGCCTTGAACGGCGCCCGTGGCAGTACGGCGAACCGAAGCGCGTGCACGCCGCCGATCGGCTGTCGTGGTGGGGCCGTTGCCGTGTGGGTGGAGGTACGGGCGTAGCTCAGCCACGTCGTCTCCGGTGGCATGGTACGCCGCTGCTTGCGGATGCCTACGGTGGTCAGTTCGAGGATCGGCCGGCGGATCGGACGAGCGGGGGCGAGCAGGCGTATCTGTTGCAGGCCGTTGGCTGTCGGGCGCCACCACGTGTCGTCTGGCGTCGGGGCGCTTTCGAGCAGCCGGGCCTCGCAAACCGAGTCGGCCCGGCCGAGGTATGGCAGCAGTTCGGCCAGCTTGGCCAGCACCTGGCGCCGCTCGCCGGTCAGGTCCGTATCCCAGTGCACCAGCAGATCCTCGTCTGGCGACACCGACAAGTACGGATCGAGTGTCAGGTCCGTCCCGCCTGTCTCCCCCTTCTTGTGGTCAAGGTCAGGCAGGTAGTGGCGGGTGTGTGCAGCGCGCGTGGGTGGCGTCCAGTACGACGGAGGGTCAGCGAGGGCTTCGAGCAGCCCGTCCAGTACCGGAGCCGGTAGGTCCGGCCAGCGTGTGTACCAGGTCGCGACCAGGGCACGCATGAGCCGCCATGGGGACGGCGGCCACTCCACCGCACCTTCGTTGACGCTACGGTGGCCACGAGGTCGGCAAGGCACAGTCTTCGTGCCATCCCCTTGCCGGTGGTGACCAGCAACGGCGGAGGTACCCGCTGGGCGTGGCCCTCGCCGTACCGGACGAACAGCTCCGCCGGTTCCGCAGTCTGGTTCGCGAGAGCCCCAGCCAGCAGGCCGACGCAGGCGTCGGTCAGCCGAACCGGACCACGGATCTTCCACGAGCACCTCGGGCAGGTCGGCGGCGAGGTCAGCGCCGAGGCGCGCTGGCACGTTGAGCGGGCGTACGCCTCGGCGAACGCTCTCGCGCTCGGTGTCGGTCTCCTCGCCGCGCTGGTCGCGGCGCTGGCGGCCAGCGCATACGCGACACGGCGGAGTGCCAACCCGGTCACTCACTTCGCGCACGCCTCGGCCAGCCTCGCCTACGGACACTACGACGTCCGCATGGCCGACCCCGGCCTCGGCAACGAACTCAAGACCCTCACCGACTCGTTCAACACCATGGCGGAAGGCCTGGAGACCGTCGAAACGACCCGGCGACGGCTACTCGCCGACCTCGGTCACGAACTGCGCACCCCGCTCGCCACCATCGAGGCCTACCTCGAAGCGGCTGAGGACGGTGTCGCCGTCGACGACGAGGACCTTCAGTCGGTGCTGCGGGCCCAGACCGCCTGGCTGCACCGCCTCGCCGACGACATCGCCGCGGTCTCCCGCGCCGAGACACATCAGCTCGACCTGCACCCGGTCAAGACGGCCCCGGCGGACCTGGTCCGGGACGCCGTGGCCGCAGTGCGGCCCCGCTTCGCCGGCAAGGGCGGGACGCTGCGCAGTGACCTTCACCCTTCCCCGCAGGTCAACGTCGATCCGCAGCGGATGGGGCAGGTGCTCGGCAACATCCTGGACAGCGCGCTACGGCACACACCCGAGGGCGGGACCGTCACGGTGCAGGTGATCAGCGGTACCAGAAGTGTCGAGCTGGCGGTGGCCGACACCGGTCCCGGCATCCCGGCGCAGCACCTCCCGCACGTCTTCGAACGCTTCTACCGGGTCGACAGGGCCCGGGACCGGGACAACGACGGCGCGGGGATCGGGCTCGCCATCGTGCGGGCCGTGGTCAGCCCCCACGGTGGGCGGGTACGGGCGGAGAACGTCCCGGGCGGTGGCGCGATCGTCAGGGTGGTCCTGCCATCAGCGGGACAGGCGCAGATCTGACCGGACGGCCATCCAGTGGGTAGCCACCCACCCGTGGGCCTCAGGCACGGCCGCGAAGCATGAGATTCCAGTAGAGGGCCGGCAGTCCGTAGCGCTTGAGATACCACATGTCGGTGCGTTCGTGGGTGGTGTCGAGGAACGGAATGCTGGGTGCGGGATGCATGGTGTAGTCGAACTCGGCGAGCAGCATCTTGTTGCGGGCCGTGGTCAGCGGGCAGGATGCGTACCCGTCATATGCCGCCGGCAGCGGCTCGCCCCTGGTCGTGGCGATGAGATTGCGGGCCACCACCGGTGCCTGTTTGCGGATCGCGGCACCGGTCTTGGAATTCGGAGTGGACCCGGCGTCGCCGAGGGCGAACACGTTCGGATATCGGGTGTGCTGCAGGGTGTTCCGGTCGACGTGGGCGTAGCCGGCTGGGCTTTCGGGGTCTGCCAGGGCGGTCTGCTTGAGCCAGTCGGGGGCTGACTGCGGTGGTACAACATGCATGAGGTCGTAGCCGATGGTTTGTCCACTGCGGTTGTTGTGATCGGCGATCACCGCCTGGCGACTGTCGGCGTCGACTTCGACGAGCTCGCTGTTCTTGTGGACCTCGATGCCGTACCGGGCGGCGACGCGCTCGAGTTCATCGGCGAAGACCTGGACGCCGAACATGGTTGGGGTGGGCAGCACGAGCACGACCCGGATATCCTTGAGAACGCCTTGTCGACGCCAGTGGTCCGCGGCCAGGTAAGCGATCTTCTGTGGGGCGCCGGCACATTTGATCGGCCCGACGGGCATGGTAAACACCGCGGTCCCGGAGCGCAGGTTTCGGATCAGTTCCCACGTCTTCGGCGCCGTGGCATACGTGTAGTTGCTGGATACCATCGGAGTGTCCATGGCCGCCGCCATACCGGGGATCTTGTCCCAGTCGAGTTGGATGCCGGGGCACACGACGAGATGGTCGTAGCGGACCCGGATCCCACCGGCGGTGGTGACCGTCTGCTGGTCCGGGTCGATGGTGTGCGCGGCGTCCTTGATCCAGGCGATGCCCTTCGGCATGACCGACGCCTGCGGGCGGGCGCTCTCCTTAGCCTTGGCGCATCCGCCACCGACCAAGGTCCACAGCGGCTGGTAGTAGTGGGTTTCTGCGGGATCGATGAGGCCGATGTCGGGGACTCTCGCCCGGCGGAGCCGGGCGGCGACATCGATGCCGGCGCTGCCGCCGCCGACGATGAGGATGCGATGGTGAACGGCCGGTGCGGTCATGACGGTGCCTCCGTGTGGGTGAGGCCGTCGGCGGGGTGGCGCTCCCTCGGCGGCATGGGTCGGTCAGAATGTTCAGCCGGTGGCCTGACCGGAGGTGACAGCGACGGCGTACTCGTCGTCGATGTGGACGACGTCGTGGCCGGCACGGTCGAGCAGGCTGGCGGCGATGCCGGCCCGGAACCCGCTGACGCAGTGCACCGCAAGCGGGCCGGGTGGAACGTCACCGAGCCGATCCAGCAGGCAGTGCAGCGGGATGTGCACCGAGCCGGGAATCGCGCCAAGGGCGCGTTCGTCGGCGCGCCGCACGTCCAGCAGGGTCAGGGCCTCCCCGGCCTGCTGGGCTGCGGCGAGTCCAGCGAAGGTGATCCGCCGGTAGCTGCGGGTGGCCACGCCGTCGGCCAGGTCGCGCGGCTTGCCCGTGGCAGCGCCGTCCGGCCGGTCGATGCCGATGCGCACGAGTTGGCGTTGCGCGTCGGTGATCTGCTGCGGGGTCTCACCGATCAGGGTGAGCGGCGTGCCCCAGGGAATGAGCCAGCCGAGGTACGTGGCGAACTGCTGGCTCAGGGCGATACTGATGGTGCCGACGAGGTGCTCGGCGGCGTACGCGGTACGGTCGCGCAGATCGACCACCCACTCCCCGGCGCTGATCCGTTCCCGCAGTTCGGTCGGACTGACCTGCTGCGGTGCGGACAGGTCGACAGGTCCGGCGCCAGCACGGTTACGGGTACCCATGTACGCGTAGTAGGCCGGGTAGGCGGTGAGACCGGCGACCAGCTGCGCCACGAATGTGTCCTCGTTCGCGGCGGTGAACGCGTCGTTGCGGGTTTTCTCCTGCCCGACGGTGCTGTCCTCGCCGCCGGATCTGGATCCGGCGGAGCAGAAGCTGCCGAATCCGTGGGTCGGAAAGATCCGGGCGTCGTCGTCGAGCAGGTCGACGAGGCGGTGTGCCGAGCGATACTGGGCCCGGGTCAGTTCCTCCGTGCGGGCCGGGTCGACCAGGTCGGTGCGCCCAACGCTGCCGTAGAGCAGGCAGCCGCCGGTGAATACTGCCGCCGGCCCGGGGCCACCGCTAATCACGAAGGCCAGGTGAGTATCGGTGTGTCCCGGGGTCGCAACCACCCGCACTCGCATGCCTCCCACCGACAGTTCGTCACCGTCAGCGACGCCGTGCCGCTCGAACGCCACCTCGTCGGCGGCATTGACCGCGTACGGCGCGTTGTGCTGATGCGCCAGTTGCAGGCCGCCGGAGACGTAGTCGTTGTGGATGTGCGTCTCCAGCACCATCGCGCAGCGCAGCCCGCGCTCGTTGAGAACCGCCTGCAAGCGGTCCAGGTCACGCTGCGGATCAACCACGATCGCGACGTGCCCGTCGTGGGCGATGTAGCTGCGGTCACCGAGCTCGCTGGTCTGCACCACTGCCACGTCCACCACGGGGTCAACCCCTCCTCGGCGAAGATGCGAATGTCCGTCCGTCAGGTGTTGATATTCGAGCAGCGGTAGCAGACGCATCGGGGCACCCGGTCGCCAACGCCTTGTCGCAGGCCTCGGCGAACTCACAGGAGGGGAGCCGGTCGACCGTTTCCACGCGACACACCAGGTCCGCACCGAACCGGATCATGACGCTCAGCCGCACCCGCGAGAGGTTCGCGCGTTCGGGCCGCCGACGCAGTTCAGCTTCAAAGAAGTGGCGCTCGGACAGTGCTGGCTGAAGCGTCCGCGGGGTCTGGCTCATGGCGCCGCCTTTCAGCTCCTCGCGAGCGAAACATCGAACAACATGAACATCGCACCCATAGGGTCACCCAGGGTTTAGCCCAGCGCAACCAGGAACGCCGGAAACAATATTCATGTGCCCGCAGGCTGCCCGCGCGACGACCAGGGCCTTTACTGACAACTGACACGACGGCGATGTCGCGGACGAACAGCAGGTGCGGTCGTTCTTCACCGAGCACGTCACATCAGGATCGGTGGCTGGAATAGTCAACAGTTGCCAGAGGCGGCGTCGAGGCTCCTCCTCCAGCGGATGCCGCGCCGGGGTCAACCGGTGCCAACACAGGCACCACGGGCTACCGCCCGGTCGGAAAATGGGGTACGTGTGGTCCTGGGCTGCGACAACAGGAGTCCGGGCGACGTGGGTCAACGTGAGCCAGTCCCTGCCCCCTCAGGTGAACCCCCAGGAGAGGCGTTGCAGGAGCTGGCGCGGCGGCCGAAGACGGCGCAGGCGTTGGCGTCGCGGGCGCGGATCGTGGTGGCGTGTGCGGAAGGACTGTCCAACAGCGAGGTGTCTCGTCAGGTTGGGGTGTCGCTGCCGACGGTCGGCAAGTGGCGCAAGCGGTTCGTGGCTGATCGGATGGACGGGCTACGCGACGAACCGTGTCCGGGTGCGCCGCGGAAGGTCAATGACGCCCAAATCGAGGCGGTGATCACGAAGACGCTCGAAGAGGCCGTCTCATCAGGACAGCCGCTGGTCGACCCGGTCGATGGCCAAGGCGGTCGGGCTGAATCAGACTACGGTCTCACGGATCTGGCGGGCGTTCGGGCTCAAGCCGCACCTGGTCGACAGTGGGAAACTGTCGACCAGGCCCGCTGTTCGTGGACAAGGTCCACGACATCGTCGGGTTGTGTCTGAACCCGCCGGAGGCCGCCATGGTCTTCGCCGTGGACGAAAAGTCACAGATGCAGGCTCTCGACCGGACCGCGCCGATGCTGCCGATGATGCCTGCCGTGCCGGGCCGGGTGACCCACGACTACGTCCGCCACGGCACCACCAGCCTGTTGGCCGCGCTCGACGTGGCCACTGACAAGGTCATCGGCCAGACGCAGCGTAAACACCGCCACCAGGAGTTCCTGCGTTTCCTGCGCACCATCGACCGGGCGACCCCGCCCGAGTTGGCGCTCCATCTCGCCCTGGACAACTACGCCACCCACAAGACGCCCACCATCCAGCAGTGGCTACTCACACACCCCCGCTTCCACCTGCACTTCACCTCGACCTACTCGTCGTGGCTCAACCTCGTCGAACGCTGGTTCGCCGAACTGACCAACCCCAAACTCCGTCGGTCAGCCCACCGCAGCGTCGCCGACCTGGAAGCCGACGTAACCGCCTGGATCGAGGCATGGAACGCCGACCCCAAGCCCTTCGTCTGGACCAAGACAGCTGACGACATCCTCGAAACCATCGCCGCATACCGCCCACGAATTAACGACTCAGCACACTAGTTCGGGGACTGGAGCACCAGCAGCGAGCGATGGCGAGGACCGGTCGGGCCGCCGGTGCAGCATCGGCCGCCGGTACCATCGCGGGCTGGCCGAGCTGTGGCAGCGCGGCCAGCGACACCGCGGATAGGGTTGTCCGGCGTGAGCGACCACCGCCACGGCACACGGCGTGACAGGGGGTGTCCAGCACTTCGCCGAACCGCGCCCTCGCCAGCTGACGGACGTAAGAACAGGTCCGGAAAAGATCCGGGCCGCTGTCGAAAACCGCGTCCTGCCATTCGTCGGAAGGTTGTCGGACCAGAATCAGCAGCTAGAGGAGGATTTCATGGCCAAGTACCTAATCTTGATCTACGAGTCCGAGCAGGTGTGGGAGAACGCCAGCGAGGAGCAGTGGCAGGCCACGATGGTCGAGCACGAGCGGTTCACCCGGCAGGTGCCTGAACAAGGGGGCAAGATCCTCGGTGGGGAGGCGCTCCAGCCGACCAGCACTGCCACGACGGTCCGTGGCGACGTCGTCACCGACGGCCCGTTCGTCGAGACAAAAGAGGCCCTCGGCGCCTACTACGTGGTCGAGGCCCGTGACCTCGACCACGCCATCGCGTTGGCCAAGCTCTGCCCCGCCGGCACCGGCGGCGTGGAACTCCGCCCGATCATGGAGGTAGACGGCTGAACAAGACGGATATCGCGCGAGCTGTCGCCGATACGCACCGTCGCGAGTGGGCTTTCGTGCTCGCCGCGACGGTGCGCGTCACCGGCGACCTCGACCTCGCCGAGGAGTGCGTGCAGGACGCGTACGTGATCGCGCTCGACGCCTGGCTGCACGACGGCGTCCCGGACAACCCCGGCGCTTGGCTGACGACGACCGCACGGCGGCGGGCCCTCGACGGCCGCCGCCGCGAGCGCACCCTGCGCGCCAAGCTGCCGCTGCTGGTCGAACCCGAGGAGTCCACGGTGGAGGACATCACCGATGACCGGCTGCGCCTGCTCTTCACCTGCTGCCACCCGGCCCTCGCCCGGGAGGCACAGGTCGCGCTCACGCTCCGGCTGGTCTGCGGGCTCACCACAGCCGAGATTGCTCATGCGTTTTTGATCTCCGAGGCGACGATGGCGGCCCGGGTCACCCGGGCCAAGAAGAAGATCGCCGCGGCCCGGATCGCCTACCGCGCGCCGGCTCCCGAGGAGCTGCCGGACCGGCTGGACGCGGTACTGACCGTGGTGCACCTGCTCTACACCACCGGGCACACCGCCCCGGCCGGCGACCGGCTGGTGCGGGTGGACCTGGTGGAGAAGGCGTTCGACCTGGCCCGGATGCTGCGGACGCTCATGCCTGATGAGCGGGAGGTACGCGGGCTGCTGGCCCTGCTGCTGCTCACCGACGCCCGCCGGGCGACCCGAACGGCTACCGACGGGCGGCTGCTTCTCCTCGCCGAGCAAGACCGCGGCCGGTGGGACCGGACCGTGATCGCCGAGGGCGCGGCGCTGGTCCCGGGCGCACTGCGCGGCGGGGCCGGCCGTTTCGCGCTGCAGGCGGCCATCGCGGCGCTGCACGCCGAGGCACCCACCTACGAAGACACCGACTGGCGCCAGATCGTCGGCCTGTACGACGTGCTGCTGACGGTCTGGACGTCACCGGTGGTGGCCCTGAACCGGGCGGTCGCTGTGTCCATGGCGGACGGACCGACCGCCGCCCTGGCAACCATCGAGGCGCTGGACACCGACGGCCGGCTCGCCGGTTACCGGTACCTGCCGGCGACTCGGGCCGACCTGCTGCGGCGGCTGGGCCGGCACACCGAGGCGGCGGCAGAGTACCGGCAGGCGCTGGAGCTGACCGACAACGCAGCCGAACGAGTGTTCCTTCGACGCCGTCTGGACGAGGTCAGCCGCTAGTGTCCTGCGCCGGGAATTCGTTGAAGATGTAAGGCGAGCCGGTCGAGGATCTCGTCGGCGGTCTTGGTCCAGATGAACGGTTTGGGGTCGTCGTTCCATGCTGCGGTCCAGGCGCGTAGGTCGTTCTCCAGGGCCCGTAGGCAGGTGTGCGTGGCGCGGCGCAGTCGCGTGTCGGTCAGCAGCCCGAACCACCGTTCGACCCGATTGAGCCAGGACGAGTAGGTGGGGGTGACGTGCATGTGGAACCGGGGATGCGCGGCGAGCCAACGCTTCACAGTGGGGTGTTTGTGGGTGCTGTAGTTGTCGCAGACCAGATGTACGTCGAGGTCGGCGGGGACTTCGTTGTCCAGCTTGGCCAGGAACTTCTTGAATTCCACAGCCCGGTCTCGGCGATGCACTGAGGTGATCACCTGGCCGGTGGCCACGTCGAGCGCGGCGAACAGGGTGGTGATGCCGTGCCGGACGTGGTCGTGGGTGCGCCGCTCAGGTAGGCCGGGCATCATCGGCAGCACCGGCGCCGATCTGTCGAGGGCCTGAATCTGGGACCTCTCGTCCACGCACAGCACCAGCGCACGCTCCGGCGGGTCCAGGTACAACCCGACCACGTCGCGGACCTTGAACTGCGGGTCGTTTGACAGCTTGAACGTCTCTACCCGGTGGGGCTGAAGGCCGAAGGCCTTCCAGATCCGGCCCACCGTCGAGCGCGACAGCCCAGACTCGGCCGCCATCGACGCCCGCGACCAGTGCGTGGCGTCGGTCGGCGTGCGCTCCAGGTAGCAACCACGACCTGCTCGACCTGCTCATCACCGATCGTGCGTGGTGCGCCCGGCCGGGGCTGGTCAACCAGACCCTCCAACCGGCGGGCCACGAACCGGTTACGCCACTTGCCCACCGTCTACGGCCAGATCCCCCACTCCGCAGCAACATCCTGATTGGACTTGCCTTCCGCGCAGCCCAACACGATCCGACACCGCTGAGCCAGGGCTTGCGACGACTTGGCCCGCCGTGACCAACGCACCAACGTCGCGCGTTCCTCATCGGTCAACGTCACCACAACCACCGGCCGACCTCTACGCGCCACCCACCAATCCTACAATTAATCAACGAATTCCCGGCGCAGGACACTAGTCTGACGGGCTAAGATCCGACCGAAACTACCGCCGGTCCCGGCAAGTTCGCTTCCGGGACCGGTGCTCCCACGACCAGAGTAGACGGAAACGATGCCCTTCAGAGCGCTCGTCCGCGCGGTGACCTTCCGGCCAGATTACCAACTGTTCACGCTACGAGACATCGACAGCGACGCAGGGGTCGGGGCCGGCGAGGCGATCGCAAGCGCCATTCGCGACATCGCCGCGTGCACCGGCTACGAGCTGTACGTCAAGGTCGTCCAAGACCTGCTACCGGTGACGGTCACCGTCGAGATCTGGGACACGAGCCCAGGTCCGACGAACCCGAGTGCCAACTGGTCGCCGACGTCGGTGTTCCGGCTACAGAGCCCCACCGGACAGCTCGTACTCAGTGCTCCCACCGGCGACGCTTTCGACGGCATCGACCCACCATCAGGGCCTGGCACCTACGCCATAGACGTTCACCACCGTGGTCGACAGGAAGCCGACGACGCTCGACAGAAGCTCCTCCAGGACACGACACGACTCGACGAACCAGGCGCCCGCCCTAGCCTTGAGCACTACCTGCTCCGGATGTGGCCCGGCTCGTAGCCGCCACCGACACTACGAATCGAGCGACAGCGGCCCCTCCTCGGAACTAACGGAAGACCTGGCCGGCATCAGGTCTTCCCAACGTTGAAGCCCAGAGCAACGCGAGGCACAGAAGACCCATCGCCCCGAGCCCGATGTACAGACCCCAGCCCACACTCATGCTCAGCCCGACGGACTCGTACGTCATAAAGCTCGTCACGGACGATGTTGCCGATCTCACCACCCGATGATTCGCCTGACACCCAACCCCCGCCCTGAATGTTGAGGACCGGGATCGACCACCAATACCCGACTGTCAGGGCCGTGCCACACAGAGCCACCAAGAGGGGCACGAGGCCGAGCGCTGGCGAGCGACCTTTCCGCTGTCGACCGCTGTTCAACCCCAGCCACAGAACACTGGCCAACACGACCAGCACGACGGCAACCGACCACCAGATCGACGCGTCCCACACGCCAGCGCTACTACCGTTGTAACCCTCGACGCCGTCGCCGGACTCGAGCCACCGGGGCGTTGCACAACGCCGTAGCCCGACGCGGCCGGGTGGCCGGCTGCGTGCTGCACACCGACCGTGGGTCGCAGGCAGTTTCGCAGCCGAAAATTCGTCCACGCCCTGCACCAGCATCACATGACCGGATCGATGGGCAGAGTCGGCGCCTCCCTCTTAACCGGCTAATCTTCGAGTTTCCCCTGGTCAGAGACACGCCGACGTTCTGGGGATTCCGGCAGGTTGCGGTCATTGCCGGTACATCTGTGTCTCATGAGCGAGGGCGGGCTGCGGCTCGAGGAACGAGATGACGGCTGGGTGCTGGCGGGGTCGGGCGCCGCGGCGTTCGCGTTGGTGGACGAGTATCTGGCGTATCTGGGCGACCGGAACTATTCACCGAAGACGGTCCGAGCCTACGGGTACGACCTGTTGGCGTTTTGCCGCTGGTTGGCCGGCGAGGACATGACGTTGACTGCGGTGGACACGGACGTGCTGTTGAAGTTCCTGCGGGCCTGTCGCGATGCCCGGGTGCCGGGGCGGCCAGGTCCGAACGTCGTGGCGTTGAGCGGGCGCAGGCTGGACAGGTATGCGCCGGCGACGATCAACCGCCGGCTGGCGGCGGTCTCCGGGCTGTTCGCGTTCCGGGCCATGCGCAACCCCGATGCGGCGAACCCGGTGCCGAAAGGACGTGAGGCGCGGTGGGTGGCGTCCGGGGAACGCACGGGGATGCTCGCGCACACCGTGCGCCGGCCGACGCGCCGCTCGGTGCTGCGGCTTCGCCAACCGCGCCGGCTGCCCCGGCCGCTGGACCAGGGACAGGCCGCCGAACTGCTGGCGAGCTTCCACACGTGGCGGGACCGGGCGATCGCCGGACTGATGCTCTACTGCGGGCTGCGCTCTGCCGAGGTTCTCGCGTTGGGCATTGTCGATGTGGACATCGGCGGCCGGTGGCTGCAGGTCGTCGGCAAGGGCGAGCGGGAACGGCGGGTGCCGCTGGATACCGACGTCGCCTCGGTGATCCAGGTCTACCTCCTCGCGGAGCGGCCGGAGACCGCCAGCGGCAGGCTGTTCATCGTGGCCAAGGGCCCCAACCGGGGCCGGGCGCTGACCGCGGCGGGACTGCGCACGATCTTCCGCTACCACCGCGGCATCTCCGAGATCACCGGCGGTCATCCGCATGCGCTGCGGCACACCTTCGGCACCGCGTTGGCCGAGGCTGGCGTCGACCTCGCGGTGATGCAGGCCCTACTCGGTCACGCCCATGTCGATACCACTGCCCGGTATATCCATCTGGCTCCCGCCCACGTGAAAGCCGAATTCGATGCCGCCCGTGACCGCATGCGCGCCCGCCCGTGACGCTGACGGCAACGCGCATCGCCACCGCGATGGCAATGCGAACGCCGCCTACCTGGAGTATCTGGAAGCCACAAGCCGCGGGAATGCTGCGTACTACCGTGCGGCCCGGGCGTTCTTTCGGCGGTGGCCCTGGCCGCAGGACTGGGCAGGCGAGCCGCTGGAGGTTCGGCTGTCGGCGAACTCGTCGACCCGGCCGCTGATCACGTTCCTGATGCTGCACCGCGGGCTGCGGCCCGGCTACGACTATCTGCTGGAGCGCAAGCTGTCCAGCATCTGGCGGGAGATCAAGGAGTCACCGATCGGCGTCGACCTGGACCGGTTCCTGACCGCCGCCGCCGAGTTGGGGTTCACCGAACGGGTCCGGTTCGCCACCGGCTCGCAGGTGCCGGCCCGCCTGCTGATCCAGACCGGCCGGAGACTGAACCAACTCACCGTGGACGATCTGGCCAAGTTCGCCACCGCATGCCGCGATCGCCAGGCCCGCACCGGCACCGACCACAAGCACTACCTCGCCGCGCTGAGCAACACCCAGCGAGTCCTGTTCCACATGGGCATCGCGGCCGACCTGCCCCGCTGCGGCGGGCCGATACCGTTGACCAAACGGCTGTCCGAGGTGGCGGCGCCGATCCGGGCGACGCTGATCGCCTACCTGGAACGCAAACGCGCAACCTGCGTCGCCAAGACGGTGTCGGCCCTGGCCACCCGGCTCAAGCACTTCGGTGTCTTCGTCACCGGCATCGACCCGGACCTGCCCAGCATCGCGTCGCTGCAGCGGTGCCAGCACATCGAGCCTTACCTGACCTTCCTCGTTGATGCCCGCAACACCAAAACCGGCGAGGTCATCACGGTCGCCGACCGGGCCCGACGGGTGCTGGCCCTGACGACCTTCCTGACCGACATCACCGAATGGGGCTGGCCCGAAGCGCCGCCTCGCAAACTGGTGTTCCGCGACGACATTCCCAAGCTGCCGCAGCCCCTGCCCCGCTACCTGCCCATCGACGCCGACCGGCGGCTCACCGACGCGCTGCGCGAGCACCCCGGCAACGAACTTGCCGCCTACGCCCTGCGGCTGCAACGGGCCTGCGGACTACGCATCGGGGAACTACTCGACCTCGAGCTGAACTGCGTGCACGAAGTCCCCGGCCAGGGCAGCTGGCTCAAAGTCCCACTCGGCAAACTCGAGACCGAACGCATGGTCCCGCTCGATGAGGAGATCCTCGACCTCATCGACCACATCACCGAGATTCGGTCGCCAGGCCGGCCACTGCCGCACCCCCGCTACCGCCGCCTGGCGCAGTTCCTGTTCACCCACCACGGGCGGCGCCTCGGCCAGCAAGCCCTCCGCACCGAACTCGACCGGGCCACCCAGACCGCCGGTCTCGGGCACATCACCTCCCACCAACTGCGGCACACCTACGCCACTGCCCTGGTCAACGCCGGAGTGTCCCTGCAGGCGCTGATGGCCCTGCTCGGTCACGTCTCCGCCGAGATGAGCCTGCGCTACGGCCGGCTATTCGACGCCACCGTCCGCGACGAATACGAACGCGCGCTCACCCTCGCCAAGCAGCAGGCCCGCACCCCCGCCACCAGCCGCACCAGCCTGCCGCTGGCCGATATCACCAGCGGCGCCAACTGGAAGACCACCCCGCTGGTCAAGTCCCGCCTGGCTAGCGGCTTCTGCCTGCGAGCTCCGGCCCAGGGCGCCTGCACCTACGCCAACATCTGCGAACACTGCCCCAGCTTCCACACCGAAACCAGCTCGCTGCCCATCCTCGCCGCCCAACGCGTCGACGCCGCGGCGCTGGCCACCGACGCCGAACAGCGCGGCTGGATCAGCGAAGCCGAACGGCACCGCAAACTCATCGCCCGACTCGACACCCTGATCAGCCAGGCGCAAGCCGGATGAGCAACACCGAGGACCTCAACCGCGTCGAGCGGGCCTGCGCCGACCTGCGCCGCGACGGGCAGCCGGTCACCTTCACCGCCGTCGCCGCGCACACCGGCCTGGCCCGCACCACCCTCTACCGCAACCCCCCGCTGCGAGCCGTCATCGACCACCACCGACACCAGGCCACCAACACCGGCACCCTCACCGCCATCACCGACGAGTTGGCCACCCTACGCGCCGCCGTCGGCGCCATCGCCGCCCGAGTACGACGCCACGAAGAACAACTCCGCCGAATCAACACCCGAGAACCGACCTGAAAGCGTTAACCGGCCAAACACCCAAGACCAAGATCATTAGCCGGATAAGCCGGCGACAACGCCGCCATGGAATCGTTCTTCGGGTTGCTGCAGAACAACGTCCTCGACCGGCGGACCTGGACCACCCGCCAGCAGCTCAGGACCGCGATCGTGACCTGGATCGAGCGGACCTACCACCGCCGCCGACGACACTCTCTGTCCCGGTTAACCCCTATCGAGTACGAGACCATCATGACCCCACCGGCCAGTCAGGCCGCCTGACTGAAACTGTCACCAATCGGTGCAGCAGACCCCATCGGCGGCGGCGACGGCTCGCTTCTGGCGGAGTTCCTCACCCGTCAACCTGGGCGGCGCGGCGTGCTGCTCGACGTGCCCGCCACCGCGGATCGGGCACTGGCCAACCTGGAGAAGGCGGGCGTCGCCGACCAGGCGGAGAGGTCGTCGCGGGCGACTTCTTCGCGGAGTGGCCTGTCGGCGGAACGTTGTACGTGTTGTGCCATGTGCTGCACGACTGGAGTGACGACCAGGCGGTGGCGATCCTGCGGGCGGGCCGACGTGCACTGGCGGGCGGGGCCGAACTGGCAGTGCTCGACCTCGCCGCACCCGCACCCGGTGAGACCGGACCCGTGGCTCGGGCTGCGGCTTCGATGGATCTCTACATGATGTCGCTGTTCGGTGGGTCCGGCGGAAGGGAGCGGACTGTCGAGCACGTGGAGCGGCTGTTGGTGACGGCTGGTCTGCACATCACGTCCACGGCTCGATTGCCCAGCGGGATGGCTGTGGTGCGGGCGATTGCGAGCGAGGCTGGCGGAGATGTCGTGACCAGTTCCGGGGCCCCGAGTTGATAAGTAAATGCATGTTCATTTACCCTCAGTAGGGACTGCGACACACCCCATGGAGGTAGACCGAACGTGACCGAACTGAACCAGAAGCCAGAGGCGACAAGCCAGCCACCTTTCGCTGCCATCGCAACGCTGTGCCTGGTCCAGATGCTGCTAATCCTCGATATGACGGTGCTCGGCGTCGCAGTGCCCGTCATCCAGGTGGACCTGAAGATGGACGCTGCGGACACGCAGTGGGTGGCCAGCGCCTACATGCTGACATTCGGCAGTCTGCTCGCCCTGTCCGGGCGACTCGGCGACCTGTTCGGACCGCGGCGGTTGCTGCTGGTCGGCCTCGGGGTGTTCGTGGCCGCGTCGGTGTGGTGCGGCTTTGCGACGAGCGGTACCGAGTTGTTCGCGGCCAGGGCTGTTCAGGGCGTAGGCGCGGCGATGGTCTCCCCCACCGCCCTGGCCCTGCTCAACCTCGTCAGCACCACCGGCTCCGGGCGCAACCGGGCTGTCGCGTGGTGGAGCTTCACCGGTCTCGCGGGGGCGACGCTCGGCCAGGTCGTGGGCGGACTCGTGACCGATGCATTCGGGTGGCGCTGGATCTTCTTGCTCAACCTGCCGATCGGGCTCGTGGCCGGACTCGCCGTGGCATCGCTTTTGCCGCGCACCCGGCCGGAGCAGCGGGTGTCGCCGGACGTGCTCGGTGCGCTCACGCTCACCGGCTGGCTCGGGATGCTCGTGTTCACGCTGACGAGGGTCGAGCACGGGTCAAGCGCCCTGGTGATGACGATGAGCGCGGCCGCGACGGTGGTGTTGCTGGCAGCCTTCGTGGCCGTGGAGCGCAGGCACAGCGACCCGCTCGTGCCGTTGGCGGTGTTCGCCGAACCTGGGGTTCGGGCGGGCAATGTGATCAACCTGCTGTCCACCGCCGCCAACCTCGGCGTCATGTTCTACGTGACCTTCTACATGATGCGTGTGCTCGGCTACTCAGCCACGGACGCCGGCCTGGCCTACCTGCCGATCACGCTGGTGATGGCGGTGATCGCGACCAGGGTGGCGTGGTTGATGGAGAAGGTGGGTGCGCGAGCACTGCTTCTGATGGGCACAGCAGGTGGCGCGGCCGGTTCGCTGTGGTTCGTGTTCGCGCCCGGCGACGGCTCCTACCTGGCGTGGATCTTCCCACCCCTGCTGCTGATCGGCGTCGGCGCGGCGTTCATCGAGGCTCCCGCGATCATCGTGGCGACGCGCGGGCTGCCGGAACGAAAGCAGGGGCTCGCGGCCGGCCTGATCAATACCTCCGAACAGGTGGGCCCGGTGCTGGGTCTCACGGTGGCGGTCACCATGGCGGCGGCGATCGTTCCGGTGACCGCCGACGACACACCCGTGCGGCTGCTCGACCACTACCACGTCGCCTTCGTCGCCGCGGTGGTCATGTACGTGCTGGCAGGCCTTGCCACGTTCCTCGTACCGCGGCGCAGCTACATCGGATCGGCTCCGGCACCCCTTGCGGCGAGTGCCGAAAAACTGAACACAGCCTTGTAACGCCAAACGATCACTACTCCTGTGCGTATCGAACGAACCGGAGAGAGATACAAGACGAACATCCAGCCTGGGAGGCTTCTGAACATGGATGCCAACGAGGTCAAAGTGATCCGCTGGCCGAAAGAGAAGGAGAAGAGCTCTTCCGCGGACCGGTGCTGGACAACGTCGGCAGCCCGGTGCTGCAGGTTGCGGCGCTCGAATGGGAGCACTCACCGCCAGCCGCACCCTCCCCCACGCCACCAAAGGCGGACACTGCATTGAACCCGGCGAAGTCCGCACCATGCCGCTCAGCCACGACGAGGTGGCCGAAGCGGCGGTGACGTTGTGCGGCAAGGACCTCGGGGCCCACGTGAACCCGGTGCTCGCCGAGGAGGAGATCCGGGCCCATCTGTCGGCATCGTTGCCCAGGCAGCTCGTGCCGTGGTTTCTCGTGTTCCTCGACCACTTGCCACACGCAGTCAACGGCAAGATCGATCGCAACGAGCTGCCCGCCCGCGTCACCGCGGCGAGCCGGAGCAGCACTTCGCCGCGCACCGAGGTGGAACGCACCCTCGCCGACATCTGGCGCGAGGCGCTCGCGATGCCGGAGGTCGTCGCGCACGACAACTTCTTCACACGATGGTACTCGCTCCTGGCGTCCGCGCGATGAACCGCATCCGGGCGACTACCGGCATGCAACTGCTGTTGCGTCGGCTCCTCGAACGGCCGACTGCCGTCAAGCCGGCTCTGGCAGCGGAGAGGCGCGGCCATGAGGAAGCTTCTGTCATCTCAGTGCTGCGGCGGGAGGTCAGATGATCACGCGACGCGGCGTTAGTAAATGCCAATTCACTTATCGGGTACTATCCGTGCCATGAGCCCACGACCGATGTCCGTCACCAACAAGCAGATCTTCGTCAGCGCGTCCCGCACGCTGGCCCGCATCGGCCCGCTCCGCGTCACGCTCAACGACGTGGCATCCGACCTCGGAATCTCGGCGGCCACGCTGGTCAAGCGGTTCGGGTCCAAGCACGACCTGCTGGTCGCGATCAACGAGTACGAGGCGTCCAAGGTCGACGAGTGCTTCACCGAGATCGTCGCCAAGTACGAGTCGCCGCTCGAAGCCCTCTACGCATTCATCGCGGCGCTCAGCAGCGACGTGGACAGCCCCGCGGAGATGGCCAACCACGTGGCGTTCCTGCATCTCGACCTCAGCGACGACGCACTGCACTACCACGCCGTGAGGTTCGCCCAGTCGATGCGTACGGGCATCGCGTCGCTGCTGGAGCGGGCCGTTGAGCAGGGTGAGCTCGTCGAGTGCGATGTGGACGGTCTTGCCAGGGCGGTGCAGACGACGTACAACGGCGCGCTGATCATGTGGGCGATCCTCGGTGACGGCGAGCTCTCGGAGTGGGTGCGGCGCGATGTCGCGTTCCTGCTCAACCCGTTCTTGGTAGCGAAGTGAACGGAGCGAACGACGTGCGGCGTCACGACGACCACGGCTGGATCGAAGTCACCGGTGCCCGGACCCACAACCTGCGCGATATTAGCGTGCGAATCCCGCGCGGAAAGCTGGTGGCGTTCACCGGCGTCAGCGGCAGCGGGAAGACCTCGCTGGCGGTCGACACAGTGCACGCCGAGGCACAACTGCGCTACCTCGAGGGCATCTCGCCGTTCGTGCGGCGCTACCTCGGCCAGCGCGACCGGCCCGAGGTCGACCGCATCACCGGCCTCGGCGCGACGCTCGCGGTGGACCAGCGCCGACTCAACAACAATCCTCGTTCCACCATGGCCACCGTCACCGGCATGGACGCGTACCTGGGCCTGGTCTACTCACGCCTGCCCGCGCTCCGCACCGGCGCCGAGCTCGCTTCGACCAGCTTCGACAGGTTCAGCCCCGAGGGAGCCTGCCCGGTGTGCCATGGAGCGGGCGGTACCGTGCGCGCCGACGCGGAGCTGATCATCGACAATCCTGAACTTCCCCTGTTCTCAGGGGGTTCGCATTGGTTCGCGAAGTGGCGCTCCAGCGAGCACTCGTTCATTCCCGCCCTCGCCGAGTTGCACCGCGTCGATCTGTCCGTGCCTTGGCGCGACCTGCCAGCGACTTTCCAGCACGCGGTCCTGCACGGCACCGGTGAGCAGGTCATCGACGCCAGCGTCACCATTCCGAGCCGGGCCACCGGCACCGAGTGGACCTACAGCAGCAGCCAGCCGATACGCGGCGCCCTCGCCGAGGTGGAGCGCGTGTTCGCCAACGCGGGCAGCGAAACGAGCAAGCAGCGCTACCAGCGGTACATGCGCATGACGCCCTGCCAGGAATGCGCTGGCAGTGGGTTCGGCGAGGCGGCCCGCACCGTCACCGTCGGCGGTCGCACCTATCCGGAACTGATCACACTCACCGGCACAGACCTCATCGACTGGGTGCACCAGGCCGAAGCCGAACTCGGCGACCAGGATCGCGCGGTCGGCCTCCCGCTGCTGCGCGAACTGGGCGCCCGCCTGATCGTCCTGCACCGCACCGGCCTGTCCCACCTGCAACTGAGCCGCGAGGCCTCGACCCTCTCCGGCGGCGAGCTGCAACGCGCACGCCTCGCAGCCCAGCTCAGCACTCCGCTTGAAGGCATCACGTTCGTCCTGGACGAACCCACCTCCGGCCTGCACCCCGCAGACAAGGCAGATGTCCTCGACATGCTGAAGGCGCTGCGGGACAACGGCAATAGCGTGCTGCTCGTCGAACACGACCCGGAAATCGTCAAGGCCTGCGACTGGGTCGTCGACATCGGACCGGGAGCCGGCCGCGACGGTGGTCACCTCCTCATCTCCGCACCACCGGCCGAAGCGGCCCACCACGAGACCTCACCGACCGCGGCCTACCTCTCCGGCCGCAAACAACGCGTCGAACGCAAGACCCGAGACGCCGATCCAGCCCGTTGGCTCACCGTCCGCGACATCAGCAACCACAACGTCGACGTCGCGGAAGTACGGGTGCCCCAGGGCAGACTCACCTGCCTGACAGGCCCGAGCGGCAGCGGCAAGAGCAGCCTGCTGCACGCGTTCGCCTCCGCCGTCGAAGCCGACGACACAGCACCCGTCGCCTGGGTGGCCGTCGTTGACCAGGACCCCATCGGCCGCACCCCGAGGTCGAACCCCGCCACCTACAGCAAGGCCTTCGACGCGATCCGCACCCTGTTCGCCTCCACAGACCACGCCCACAAAGCCGAGCTGAATGCTTCCACGTTCTCCTTCAACACCGCCGGTGGCCGCTGCGTGGACTGCTCCGGCCACGGCCGCAAACTCGTCGACATGCACTTCCTGCCAGACGTCTGGGTCACCTGCACCACCTGCGCGGGCCGCCGCTTCACCCAGCAGGTCCTGGACGTCGAATACCAAGGCCTCTCCATCGACGCGGTACTCGACCTGACCGTCGACGAAGCCGCGGAGTTCTTCACCGACCCCGACTCCCTGGTCGCCACACTCCACGCCCTGCGCCAGGTGGGCCTCGGCTACGTCACCCTCGGCCAGAGCGCGACCGACCTCTCCGGCGGCGAAGCACAGCGCCTCAAACTAGCTACCACGATCCAACGAGGCAACCGGGGCCGCAAACGCGGCTTGGTCGTCCTGGACGAGCCGGTGACGGGCCTGCACCCCGCCGACGTCCAGCGCCTCGTCGAAGCCCTCGACGTCCTCATCGACGCCGGCAACACCGTGGTTGTGGCGGAGCACGACCTCCACCTCGCTGCACGCGCCGATTGGATCATCGACCTGGGCCCGGGAGCCGGCCCTGCCGGTGGCCGAGTGGCCGCCACCGGCACACCAGCAGATCTGGTCACTGCCGACACCAAGACAGCACGCTACCTCCAGCACGTCCTGAGCTGAGCAGCGTTGTGTGTACCGGAAAACGCCACACTCCCACGCCACAAGCTAGAGCGCTACCGAGCCGCCCTCGACGCTGGCGCAGACCCGACGGTAGTTACCGCCTGGATCACCCAGACCCAGGCCGACCGCGCCCGCGCCGAAGCAGAACTACACGCACTCGCGGGCACCACCCCACACCGGCTGACCCGAGCAGAAATCACCGCCCTGGTGACCGCACTCGGGGATATCGCCGCCGTGCTCCGCGACGCCGACCCAGCCGACAAGGCCAAGGTCTACCGGCAACTCGGCCTCCGGCTGAACTACCAGCCCGAAACGCAAACGGTGCGCGCTGAAGTGAATCTCAGCGCGCACCGTGGGGAAATGGTTTGTGTCCGAGGGGGGACTTGAACCCCCACGCCCTATACGGGCACTAGCACCTCAAGCTAGCGCGTCTGCCATTCCGCCACCCGGACTTGCGTTGTCCAGCCTACCGCGATGACCGAAGTGATCTTCTCACCTGTCGGCTACCCAGCGGGCCGCACGAGCAGTTACTGTACACCGCCCGGATGGATCATGCACATCGGCACTCGGCGGGCGGCAATACCGGACAGGAGGGCTGTTGCAGTAGCGTCGGGGCACGTCGGGCCGGCAGCATGACCACGTGTCGTATCCCTCGTCCTCCCCCTTGGCCGCGGTGCAACAGCGGGCTCTCGCTCTGCGTCACGTCGGTGACCTGGCCGGCGCGCGTCGACTACTCACCGACAGCGTGGAGTCGGCCCATCCGCCACCGTACGGCCTGGATCATCCCGACGTGCTGGACACCGCGCACCTCCTGGCGCGACTGCACCGGGAGGCGGGCGACCCGAGCGCCGCCCGCCGGGTGTTGGAGGAGGCGCTCGCGGCGGGTGAACGCCTCCGGTCGGATGCCGACCCCCTGTTGCTGGCGCTCGTCTTCGAGCTGGCGACCGTGGCGGACGAACTTGGCAACCGACACGAGGCCCGACGCAACTTCAACCGGATCCTGACCGCCGGTCCGGGCGCGCTCGGGGCCGACCATGCGTCGGTCCGCGCGGCGCGGGCCTACCTCAACGAGGCCGGCCTGGCTGACGGCTCGTCCGGCACGCCGAGCCCTCCGCTTCCCACGCAGCACAGTCCGGGGCGCCCGGGGGCCGGGACGGTCGCGGCGCAGCCCTCGGACGTTCGGCGGGCGCAGCCGCTGGTTCCACCGGTGGCCGCCCCGGGTCCACCGGGTCCGTTTCCCGATCATGCCGGCCATGCGACACCACAGTGGCCGGCGGTCGGACCGAGGCCGGACGGGCACGGCGGCAGGCGACGGCCCCGACCAGACCAATCCTGGGGGCCGCGATCCCCGTACAACTCTGTCGACGCCCGCCCCGCACCTGGGGTTCCGGCCAGTGAGCCCGCGCCGGGCCCGTCCCGGATGGGCGGCGACACCGTTGTCGGTCTGCTGTCCGCCG
>NZ_KB900614.1:4447062-4490485 GCF_000379065.1 Salinispora mooreana | reverse complement strand
TTCGTGGCCGCGTCGGTGTGGTGCGGCTTTGCGACGAGCGGTACCGAGTTGTTCGCGGCCAGGGCTGTTCAGGGCGTAGGCGCGGCGATGGTCTCCCCCACCGCCCTGGCCCTGCTCAACCTCGTCAGCACCACCGGCTCCGGGCGCAACCGGGCTGTCGCGTGGTGGAGCTTCACCGGTCTCGCGGGGGCGACGCTCGGCCAGGTCGTGGGCGGACTCGTGACCGATGCATTCGGGTGGCGCTGGATCTTCTTGCTCAACCTGCCGATCGGGCTCGTGGCCGGACTCGCCGTGGCATCGCTTTTGCCGCGCACCCGGCCGGAGCAGCGGGTGTCGCCGGACGTGCTCGGTGCGCTCACGCTCACCGGCTGGCTCGGGATGCTCGTGTTCACGCTGACGAGGGTCGAGCACGGGTCAAGCGCCCTGGTGATGACGATGAGCGCGGCCGCGACGGTGGTGTTGCTGGCAGCCTTCGTGGCCGTGGAGCGCAGGCACAGCGACCCGCTCGTGCCGTTGGCGGTGTTCGCCGAACCTGGGGTTCGGGCGGGCAATGTGATCAACCTGCTGTCCACCGCCGCCAACCTCGGCGTCATGTTCTACGTGACCTTCTACATGATGCGTGTGCTCGGCTACTCAGCCACGGACGCCGGCCTGGCCTACCTGCCGATCACGCTGGTGATGGCGGTGATCGCGACCAGGGTGGCGTGGTTGATGGAGAAGGTGGGTGCGCGAGCACTGCTTCTGATGGGCACAGCAGGTGGCGCGGCCGGTTCGCTGTGGTTCGTGTTCGCGCCCGGCGACGGCTCCTACCTGGCGTGGATCTTCCCACCCCTGCTGCTGATCGGCGTCGGCGCGGCGTTCATCGAGGCTCCCGCGATCATCGTGGCGACGCGCGGGCTGCCGGAACGAAAGCAGGGGCTCGCGGCCGGCCTGATCAATACCTCCGAACAGGTGGGCCCGGTGCTGGGTCTCACGGTGGCGGTCACCATGGCGGCGGCGATCGTTCCGGTGACCGCCGACGACACACCCGTGCGGCTGCTCGACCACTACCACGTCGCCTTCGTCGCCGCGGTGGTCATGTACGTGCTGGCAGGCCTTGCCACGTTCCTCGTACCGCGGCGCAGCTACATCGGATCGGCTCCGGCACCCCTTGCGGCGAGTGCCGAAAAACTGAACACAGCCTTGTAACGCCAAACGATCACTACTCCTGTGCGTATCGAACGAACCGGAGAGAGATACAAGACGAACATCCAGCCTGGGAGGCTTCTGAACATGGATGCCAACGAGGTCAAAGTGATCCGCTGGCCGAAAGAGAAGGAGAAGAGCTCTTCCGCGGACCGGTGCTGGACAACGTCGGCAGCCCGGTGCTGCAGGTTGCGGCGCTCGAATGGGAGCACTCACCGCCAGCCGCACCCTCCCCCACGCCACCAAAGGCGGACACTGCATTGAACCCGGCGAAGTCCGCACCATGCCGCTCAGCCACGACGAGGTGGCCGAAGCGGCGGTGACGTTGTGCGGCAAGGACCTCGGGGCCCACGTGAACCCGGTGCTCGCCGAGGAGGAGATCCGGGCCCATCTGTCGGCATCGTTGCCCAGGCAGCTCGTGCCGTGGTTTCTCGTGTTCCTCGACCACTTGCCACACGCAGTCAACGGCAAGATCGATCGCAACGAGCTGCCCGCCCGCGTCACCGCGGCGAGCCGGAGCAGCACTTCGCCGCGCACCGAGGTGGAACGCACCCTCGCCGACATCTGGCGCGAGGCGCTCGCGATGCCGGAGGTCGTCGCGCACGACAACTTCTTCACACGATGGTACTCGCTCCTGGCGTCCGCGCGATGAACCGCATCCGGGCGACTACCGGCATGCAACTGCTGTTGCGTCGGCTCCTCGAACGGCCGACTGCCGTCAAGCCGGCTCTGGCAGCGGAGAGGCGCGGCCATGAGGAAGCTTCTGTCATCTCAGTGCTGCGGCGGGAGGTCAGATGATCACGCGACGCGGCGTTAGTAAATGCCAATTCACTTATCGGGTACTATCCGTGCCATGAGCCCACGACCGATGTCCGTCACCAACAAGCAGATCTTCGTCAGCGCGTCCCGCACGCTGGCCCGCATCGGCCCGCTCCGCGTCACGCTCAACGACGTGGCATCCGACCTCGGAATCTCGGCGGCCACGCTGGTCAAGCGGTTCGGGTCCAAGCACGACCTGCTGGTCGCGATCAACGAGTACGAGGCGTCCAAGGTCGACGAGTGCTTCACCGAGATCGTCGCCAAGTACGAGTCGCCGCTCGAAGCCCTCTACGCATTCATCGCGGCGCTCAGCAGCGACGTGGACAGCCCCGCGGAGATGGCCAACCACGTGGCGTTCCTGCATCTCGACCTCAGCGACGACGCACTGCACTACCACGCCGTGAGGTTCGCCCAGTCGATGCGTACGGGCATCGCGTCGCTGCTGGAGCGGGCCGTTGAGCAGGGTGAGCTCGTCGAGTGCGATGTGGACGGTCTTGCCAGGGCGGTGCAGACGACGTACAACGGCGCGCTGATCATGTGGGCGATCCTCGGTGACGGCGAGCTCTCGGAGTGGGTGCGGCGCGATGTCGCGTTCCTGCTCAACCCGTTCTTGGTAGCGAAGTGAACGGAGCGAACGACGTGCGGCGTCACGACGACCACGGCTGGATCGAAGTCACCGGTGCCCGGACCCACAACCTGCGCGATATTAGCGTGCGAATCCCGCGCGGAAAGCTGGTGGCGTTCACCGGCGTCAGCGGCAGCGGGAAGACCTCGCTGGCGGTCGACACAGTGCACGCCGAGGCACAACTGCGCTACCTCGAGGGCATCTCGCCGTTCGTGCGGCGCTACCTCGGCCAGCGCGACCGGCCCGAGGTCGACCGCATCACCGGCCTCGGCGCGACGCTCGCGGTGGACCAGCGCCGACTCAACAACAATCCTCGTTCCACCATGGCCACCGTCACCGGCATGGACGCGTACCTGGGCCTGGTCTACTCACGCCTGCCCGCGCTCCGCACCGGCGCCGAGCTCGCTTCGACCAGCTTCGACAGGTTCAGCCCCGAGGGAGCCTGCCCGGTGTGCCATGGAGCGGGCGGTACCGTGCGCGCCGACGCGGAGCTGATCATCGACAATCCTGAACTTCCCCTGTTCTCAGGGGGTTCGCATTGGTTCGCGAAGTGGCGCTCCAGCGAGCACTCGTTCATTCCCGCCCTCGCCGAGTTGCACCGCGTCGATCTGTCCGTGCCTTGGCGCGACCTGCCAGCGACTTTCCAGCACGCGGTCCTGCACGGCACCGGTGAGCAGGTCATCGACGCCAGCGTCACCATTCCGAGCCGGGCCACCGGCACCGAGTGGACCTACAGCAGCAGCCAGCCGATACGCGGCGCCCTCGCCGAGGTGGAGCGCGTGTTCGCCAACGCGGGCAGCGAAACGAGCAAGCAGCGCTACCAGCGGTACATGCGCATGACGCCCTGCCAGGAATGCGCTGGCAGTGGGTTCGGCGAGGCGGCCCGCACCGTCACCGTCGGCGGTCGCACCTATCCGGAACTGATCACACTCACCGGCACAGACCTCATCGACTGGGTGCACCAGGCCGAAGCCGAACTCGGCGACCAGGATCGCGCGGTCGGCCTCCCGCTGCTGCGCGAACTGGGCGCCCGCCTGATCGTCCTGCACCGCACCGGCCTGTCCCACCTGCAACTGAGCCGCGAGGCCTCGACCCTCTCCGGCGGCGAGCTGCAACGCGCACGCCTCGCAGCCCAGCTCAGCACTCCGCTTGAAGGCATCACGTTCGTCCTGGACGAACCCACCTCCGGCCTGCACCCCGCAGACAAGGCAGATGTCCTCGACATGCTGAAGGCGCTGCGGGACAACGGCAATAGCGTGCTGCTCGTCGAACACGACCCGGAAATCGTCAAGGCCTGCGACTGGGTCGTCGACATCGGACCGGGAGCCGGCCGCGACGGTGGTCACCTCCTCATCTCCGCACCACCGGCCGAAGCGGCCCACCACGAGACCTCACCGACCGCGGCCTACCTCTCCGGCCGCAAACAACGCGTCGAACGCAAGACCCGAGACGCCGATCCAGCCCGTTGGCTCACCGTCCGCGACATCAGCAACCACAACGTCGACGTCGCGGAAGTACGGGTGCCCCAGGGCAGACTCACCTGCCTGACAGGCCCGAGCGGCAGCGGCAAGAGCAGCCTGCTGCACGCGTTCGCCTCCGCCGTCGAAGCCGACGACACAGCACCCGTCGCCTGGGTGGCCGTCGTTGACCAGGACCCCATCGGCCGCACCCCGAGGTCGAACCCCGCCACCTACAGCAAGGCCTTCGACGCGATCCGCACCCTGTTCGCCTCCACAGACCACGCCCACAAAGCCGAGCTGAATGCTTCCACGTTCTCCTTCAACACCGCCGGTGGCCGCTGCGTGGACTGCTCCGGCCACGGCCGCAAACTCGTCGACATGCACTTCCTGCCAGACGTCTGGGTCACCTGCACCACCTGCGCGGGCCGCCGCTTCACCCAGCAGGTCCTGGACGTCGAATACCAAGGCCTCTCCATCGACGCGGTACTCGACCTGACCGTCGACGAAGCCGCGGAGTTCTTCACCGACCCCGACTCCCTGGTCGCCACACTCCACGCCCTGCGCCAGGTGGGCCTCGGCTACGTCACCCTCGGCCAGAGCGCGACCGACCTCTCCGGCGGCGAAGCACAGCGCCTCAAACTAGCTACCACGATCCAACGAGGCAACCGGGGCCGCAAACGCGGCTTGGTCGTCCTGGACGAGCCGGTGACGGGCCTGCACCCCGCCGACGTCCAGCGCCTCGTCGAAGCCCTCGACGTCCTCATCGACGCCGGCAACACCGTGGTTGTGGCGGAGCACGACCTCCACCTCGCTGCACGCGCCGATTGGATCATCGACCTGGGCCCGGGAGCCGGCCCTGCCGGTGGCCGAGTGGCCGCCACCGGCACACCAGCAGATCTGGTCACTGCCGACACCAAGACAGCACGCTACCTCCAGCACGTCCTGAGCTGAGCAGCGTTGTGTGTACCGGAAAACGCCACACTCCCACGCCACAAGCTAGAGCGCTACCGAGCCGCCCTCGACGCTGGCGCAGACCCGACGGTAGTTACCGCCTGGATCACCCAGACCCAGGCCGACCGCGCCCGCGCCGAAGCAGAACTACACGCACTCGCGGGCACCACCCCACACCGGCTGACCCGAGCAGAAATCACCGCCCTGGTGACCGCACTCGGGGATATCGCCGCCGTGCTCCGCGACGCCGACCCAGCCGACAAGGCCAAGGTCTACCGGCAACTCGGCCTCCGGCGGTTCCCCAAGGGGGACACCAGGTCGGACGGCTCGATCGGCAACACCGCCCACCAAGGCTCCCCGTCGAGCCACAACCCGGACCGCACCGGCCGACCCGAGTACCGCGACGGCGACAACGTCGACGAGGTACGGGCCCGGGACTTCGACGCCGACCTACGCGACCCGGACGGGGTCACGATGGAGCAGGTCGTGCAGCTGTGGGTGACACTCGCCCGCTCCGGCGCGCTGTGGTGGGTGCGGTACATCATCTACAAGCGCCGGATCTGGCACCGCCGCAACGGCTTCGCCACCCACACCTACACCGGCTCGAACCCGCACACGAGCCACTGCCACGTGAACTCGGACTTCACCCAGGCCGCCGACACGGTACGGGGCACAAACTGGCGGCTGGACCAGCTCGGCAAGCCGGCACCGGCACCGGTACGGCCGGCTCCCGGGCCAGCGGTGGCGTTCCCCCTGCCGACCGGCTACTACTTCGGCCCGCGCTCAGGCGGTGAGACGTCACTGCCGTGCTCGGTCTCCACCCGGATCCGACCGGAACCGGCACCGGTCGGCACCTCCAACGTGACGGCGTCGGCGGAGCCGGAGCCGAGAAGGGCACGGCTGCGATTGAGAGTCACCTTGTTGCCGACCGGATCGGGGGCGAATCCGCTGCCGGTCACCGTCACGGCTTCACCCGCTGCCACGAGGGTCGAGGAGATGGCCTCGATGACCGGCGCGTCGGATCCGTCGTCCACGGTGAGCACGCCGGGCGAGGTCGCGGTCGCGTCGCCGACCCGCACCGAGACCGGGCCGGTGCCGGCACCGGCCGGCACCTCGACCACCAGCCGGCGGGCGCCAGCCTGCCGGACCTCGGCGAGGACGCCGCCGACGAAGACGACGTTGTCGTCGGGATCGGGCGCGAAGCAGCCACCCTGGACGGTGACGGTCTCGCCGACCCGGGCGCGGACCGGCACGATGGCGTGTACGGCGAGGTCCGCCGTACCCTCGTTGGTCACGCCCAAGGCGTTGCCGACTTCATCGTAGGCGTACCGGGCCGACTCGTTCGCCCGGTCCTGTACCCCGACTAGGCGGCCCGCCGCGTCGTAGGAGTAGCCGACCGAGTCGCAGGTGACCGCCGCCGGCTCGGGAACGGGCAGATCGCTCGGCAGGCCGAGGGGAAGGACCACCGCCAGGGCCGCCACCAGGGTCAAAACGGTCCAGGACGGACGGTGTCGGATGATCGGGAAGGTCGTGTCGGCTATAGACGATGGATTCATGCCGTCTCCTGGGCACACCTACGGGTGCACGCAGTCGCCGCGTACCCCCCGTGTTCTGGTGAACTCGAACGTAGGCACTCTGATCGACCTCTGTCAAACTCGACGGCGACCGACGTCGCCCGATGCGGGTTGTCGGTGTGGCGCGGCCACCCGCTGGCGGCCGGCAAGGAGCGCTTCGGAGACTAGGCGCCGGCGCGTCCCGTCCGGGCGCAGATGCGTAGTGCCCGCCGGTCCAACACGATCGCCGCGACGAGGTCGCACTCCGTGCGGGGTGTCCGCAGGCCGGTCTTCGGGTACTCCACCCAGTGTTCGGCGGTCTCGCTCGCCGGGTCGACGCGCAGCCGGTGACACAACCGCAGTCCCATGACCGCCTCGTCGGCCCGGGTTTCCTCAGCCGGCAGCCCGGTGTCCGGATCGATCAACTCCAGCCAGTCGTCAAGCTCCTGCGCGACCGCGTCAGCGAGCTCGACGAGCGTGACCTCGACCTCGGTCAGCTCATCATCCGCGTCCGGTGCCGGTCGGTGCACGTCCAACGGGTTGGGCCGGACGTTGGTGCTGCGCGGATCGAGGACTCGGCGCAGCCCGGTGATCAGGTCGGTTCGCCCAGACCCGGTTCCCCGACCACTACCACATGCTCGGCCGGGAACAGCACCAAGTCGGCGAAGCCGCCAGCGGACTGCTTGTCCGACCAGACCGCGAGGATCCTTCGTAGAAATGTCGACGTGTCGGACGACCAGCGTGACGATCCCCTGACTCGATGGCTCAACAGTCAGCCGCAAGCCAGCGCGCAACCGCCCGCACGGTGGCGCGGTGGCCTGCGGTTTGCGTTCTACGGCCGGATATCAACAGTCGAGCACCAGGACCGGGTGTCCTCACGGCACTGGCAACGGGACTGCGCCAACGAGCTCGTCACCGCGCACGGGGTGATCGTCGCCGAATACTTCGACGTCGGCTGCTCACGCCGCCGAGGTTGGGGGCAGCGCCCGCAAGCGGCCGCGCTGCTGGCCGCGCTCGACGACCCCTATCGCGGGTTCGACGCGATCGTGGTCGGCGAGTACGAGCGGGCGTTCTCCGCCAACCAACTGCCACACCTGGCACCCGTGCTCGAACATCACGGCGTGCAGCTTTGGCTGCCCGAGACGGACGGGCCGGTCGATCACCACAACCCGACCCATCAGGCGCTGATCATGATGCTCGGCGCCCAGTCGAGGCGTGAGGTGCAGCGCGCCCGGTTCCGGGTCATCACAGCGATGCGGGGCTCAAACACGGGAGCAGGGACGGTATCTCGGAGGCCGGCCGCCCTACGGCTACCGACTCGTCGACGCCGGCCCTCATCCGAACACCGCGCACGCGCGCTGGGGTCGCCGGCGTCAACGCTTCGAACCGGATCCGGCCACGGCCGGACACGTGCGGTGGATGTTCGCCCAACGCTTGGACGGCCAGAGTCTCGCCAGCATCGCGCGCGCACTCAACGACGCCGGCATACCATGCCCGTCAGGCATCGATCCCAACCGCAATCCCCGCCGCCGTGGCGACCGGTGGACCCTGCGCACGGTCGCGGCGATACTCGCCAACCCCCGCTACACCGGCCGACAGGTCTGGAACCGGCAACCCGCGCAAACCGACACCGGCCGCCCGGAGGGAGAACCCGTCCGACGAAACCCGACCGTGGACTGGGTGGTCTCCAAGCAACGGGCCCACACCGTGCTGGTCAGCGAGCAGGACTTCGTCGCCACCCAAGCCATCCGCTCCCACCGCAGCGCCCACGACGGCACCACCCGCCGCTACCTGTTCACCGGCCTACTGCGCTGCCGACCATGCGGCCGAAGAATGGAAGCCCACTGGATCAACCAACGCCCCGGCTACCGATGCCGCCACGGCCACACCAGCACCCAACAGCCCGCCAACCGCCGGCTTTGTCGTCCCTAGTGGACGGTTGGGTGCTCGTGGGTGCTCGTGCGACGCGCATCCCCTCCGTCCCGCTCCGTCCCGGTGGCAGCCAGTCCTGTACCAATGGGTTTTGATCATGGTTCCCCCTCTCGGCCTACGAGCCCAGAAACGAGACGGCGAGGCCGGCCGGGCTCCCTGGTCGGGTGTCGCGGCGCTGGCGGTACGTCTTTCGTCAATCTCTCCGGCTCGCGGGCGCCGGTATGTCCCTGTCGCTGACATCCGTTAATGTCAACGTGCCGTTAGGGAGATATAGAAAGCGGTGACCGTCTTCCTCCGATCGCGATGGAGGTCCTCCCCCTTGGACCCGCAGCAACTCAAGGACGTGAAGCGGGCGCTTGGACGGCGGCTCGCCGCGTGGCGCAAGACGCGTGGCCTGATTCAGGATGACGTGGCGCGGCTGGTGAACAGCACTCGAAGCACGGTGGCCGGGGTCGAACGCGGCGAGCAGGTGGTCGACCGGGTCTTCTGGGTGCAGTGCGAGTCACTTCTCCACGCCGGCGGCGAGCTGATCGCCGGCTACGACGAGTACCGGTCGTTCGGGATCAGGCATCGGGAGGAAAAGGCCGACGCGGCACGCCACGCCCGCTGGGGCACTGTTCTCGATCACCAGACGATCACCGAGGCCAGTTCACCCAGCCGGCTTCCCGATCCCGACAGGCCGCTGCTGCCGACCACAGGTGCTTCCACTGGTGACTCAGTATTGGTGCAGGATCCGGGTGGAGCGTACGTTGGAGTGCGGCAGGCGATCATGATCGTCGCGCGGGAGACCAGCAAGCACGCGATGGACGCAGGGGCTAGGGCCGTGTCGGACCTGACGATTGAGCAGCTACGCGATGACGCGATCGGGATCGCACGGGGTTTCGGGCAGCTGACACCCGCCGCCACGATCAACGAGGCGCTGCGGGTGCGTGGGCTCGCCGTCGAGGCACTGGAGCGAACCCGACGGCCCGGCCAGCAGCACGAGTTGTATCTGATCACCGCGCAGGCCGCGGCTTTGTTGGCCAGCGCGGCTGCTGACCTGGGTTTGTGGTCGCCGGCGATGCAGTACGCCCGGGCTGCCGACACCTACGGTGAGATCATCGGCCACCAAGGAGTTCGTGCCTACGCCCGGGGGATGCAGGCCACGATCGCGTACTGGACTGAGGCCTGTTTCATAAGTCCGGTCAGAGCCATTCGCAGATGATGGTGATGGTCAGGACGGCCTGGAACCGGACAGCCAACTTGTCGTAACGGGTGGCTACGCCGCGGTGGCGCTTGAGTCGGGCGATGCCGTTCTCGACGGCGTGTCGCATCCGGTAGAGGTCGGGGTCGAACTTCGGTGGGCGTCCGCCGCGGCTGCCCTTGGCTTTGCGGTGGACGTCTTGGTCTTTCTTGCTGGGGATGCACGCCTTGATGCCGCGTTTGCGCAGGTAGACGCGGTTACCGTGGCTGGTGTAGGCCTTGTCGGCCAGGACGAGGTCGGGGCTGGTGCGGGGCCGGCCCACCCCGAGACGGGTCACCTTGATACGGCGCAGAACCGGGATGAACTGCGGACTGTCACCACGATGCCCGGCGGTCACGACCATCGACAGGACCTTCTGTCCCTGCTCACAGGCCAGATGCGTCTTGGTACTCAGACCGCCGCGGGATCGTCCGAGGGCGTGATCGGCGGGTTCGTCGTGCACACCACCGGGTGGCTCTTTTTGCAGGTGGCCGTCTGCACGAGCGCCGGCGGCGTGTTGGGTGGCACGGCTGGTCAGCGAGTCCACGCTGACCAGCCAGGTGATCCGGCCTTGCGCATCGCCAGCGGCCTGCGAGGCGGCCAGGATCTTGTCCCAGGTGCCGTCGCGCTGCCAGCGACGGAACAGGCCGTAGATCGTCTGCCAGGGTCCGTACTCGGCCGGCACGTCACGCCAGGGCGACCCGATCCGGATCCGCCACCTGATCCCGTTAATGAGCTGCCGTTTGTCCCACTTCGGCGGCCGACCCTTCACCGACGCGGCAGGCAGCAGCAGTACGGCGAGCTGCTGCCACTGAGCGTCGGTAAGGTCGTGCCGCCTCGTCACCGCTAAGGTAGCCACGAGGTCTCCGGTATGACGTTCGAGCTTGGTCGCTGAACCGTCTACCGGAGACCTCGTCAGCAATCGATCACCCGACACGCCGTGACCTTCACCGGCCCACCAAGACTTATGAAACACGCCTTAGCCCGAGCAACGCCGGCACCAGCCCGGATCACGCTCCTCAACGCGGCTGCGGCCGCCGCCAGCCTGACGGACCCTTCCAACCGGCAGCGCGACGGCACCGGCCCCCAGTTCGGACATACCCCGACGGACCGTGGTCTCGCTGACCCCCGCGACCAGCGCCACCGCCCGGATCCCGCCGTGACCGAGCAGCCGAGCCTCGACCCCGAGCAGCAGCCGCCGTTGCCGTTCATTCAGATGAGGCAGCAACGCGTCGAGCCGCGCCGCGAGCTGACCGCGCGAAACATCCAAAGTAGCCACTACAGTCCAACGAGGACACCAACAGGAAGCAACAGGTTGTTCTTTGACGGGTCCACCTGATCCGGGCGGCGACGCGGTTCGTGTCCTACAAGGACCGCCGGGCGATGGCCGCCGCGCTCAAGGAGATCTACACCGCGCCGACGGTCGAGGCCGCCGAGACCGCTCTACTCACCTTCGCCGACAGCCCCCTCGGGAAACGCTACCCGGCCGCGGTCGCCGTCTGGGAACGGGCGTGGGACCGGTTCTGCCCGTTCCTGGCCTTCCCACCCGAGGTAAGACGGATCATCTACACCACCAACGCGATCGAGTCGTTCAACTACCAAATCCGCAAGGTCATCAAGAACCGTGGGCACTTCCCGACCGACGACGCCGTGGTCAAACTGGTCTGGCTGGCCATCGCCGACATCGAGGACAAACGCGCCCGGCAACGCGCCGCCGAGGCCGGCAAGCCCCGCACCCAGGCCCGACAGGCACCGCCCCGACTCGTCGAAGGCGCCGGCGTCCACGGCTGGAAACAGGCCCTCAACTCCCTCGACATCTTCTTCCCAGGCCGCATCCCCATCGATGCCCGATAGTTAACCAAGACAGGACGTTACACAGATAATCGGACAGGCTCGCGGCGGACGCAGTCCCCACTGGGCCAGCTCGTCGAGCATCTCCAGGGCCATCAGCCACTTCGGCCGGTACCGCTCGGCGTCCGGGACCTTCGACGCGGTGCGGCGCCGGCGGATCTGCGCGATCTGCTCGGCGGGCGGCACCCGCACCCGGGTGTGTGGCTTCTTCGCCCCGGCCGCATCGAGGGTGACCGGCTGCTGACGCAGTCTGCGGGCGTGCACGTTGGCGGGCTTGCCGTCCGGGCCGGGCACGCAGCCCTCATCCCAGGACTCCGGCAGGAACAACCGCCAGTTCAGCACCGCCGACGCCGTGTCAGTCGCCACGTGAACCGTGACGGCGATCTGGCAGTTGGCGACCTTTCCGAGAGTGCCGGAGTACTGCCGGGCCACACACGCCGAGGCCTTGCCGTCCTTCGGGAATCCAGTGTCGTCGACCACCCACACCTCAGGCGCCACCACCTCGACCGCGGCCGTGGCCAGCCGCCGCCGCACACCGCCGACATCCCAGGTGGACGAGGTCAGGAACTGCTGCAACTGCTGATGATCCACCCCGAGCCGCTGCGCCATCGGCTGCATCGACTTCCGCCGGCCATCCAGCATCAACCCCCGCAGATACCGCAGACCCGTCGCCCGCTGATCCGACCGCCGCAACCCCGCGAAGATCCCCGCCGCGAAGTCCTCCAACCGCCCCCGCACCCGGGCGAGTTCCCGCTCATCCACGCACCGCAGCCAAACACCGCCACCATGCTCACACAAGCGACACGCCACAACGACCTAACAAAGCACTACTAACCCGGAAACCAGCTCTCTTCCGTAGGTAGGGGCCGGTAATTGATCCTGCTCGGGCTTCACGCAGATCCGAGCCGGGTCGGCCGTAGCTGACTCCGGCCTGTCGGGCGGGACGTGGCGGAACGCATGCGGCGCGCGCGCCAGGTCAGGCCGCGAGTGCTACCTGCGGCACCACATCCGGCACGACCAGCCGGGCCGCGTCGGCGGCCTGGTCGTCGATCTGGTCGTGCGCCATCCGTTCGGCGTCCACCTGTGCGATGTAGTGCGCCACCTCGCGGTCCACACGCTCGGCGTCCCAGCCGAGCACCGACGCCATCAACTGCGCCGCCGGTCGGGCGGCTGCCAGGCCCCGGTCGAACGTCTCGATCGATATGTGTGTACGCCGGGTAAGCACGTCCTCCAGGTGCAGGGCACCCTCGGCTGACGCCGCGTGGACGACCTCCACACGCAGATAGTCGTCGGCGCCGTCGAGCGGCTCAACGAGGGTCGGATCCTCTCCCAGCAGGTCCAACACCTCGTCGACGGCGGCGCCGTAGCGGCGCAACAGATGCTCAACCCGCTCCACGGTCAGGTTGTACTGTCGCGCGATGCGACGGCGCTGGTTGCATCGGGCGACATAGCCCTCGGCGCCGAGCAGGGGAACCCGGTCGGTGCAGGACCGCGGCACCCCACCGCCGAGTCCCCGCACGGCCTCGTCGACAGCGTCGCGGGCCATCACCCGGTACGTTGTGTACTTCCCGCCAGCGACCATCACCAGACCCGGCGCCGGGTTCGCCACGGTGTGCTCACGGGACAGCTTGGCGGTCGCATCCGAATGCCCGGACAGCAGCGGCCGCAGGCCCGCGTATACGCCCTCGACGTCGTCGCGGGTCAGCGGACTGGCCAGTACCTCGTTGACCCGTTCCAGCAGGTAGTCGATGTCGCGGCTGGTCGCTGCCGGGTGCGCCTTGTCCAGATCCCAGTCGGTGTCGGTGGTGCCGATCAGCCAGTGCCGACCCCACGGGATCACGAACAGCACGCTGGATTCGGTTCGCAGGATCAGGCCGGTGGTGGAGCGGATCCGGTCGCGGGGCACGACGAGGTGGATACCTTTCGACGCGCGAACCTGCACCGGCCCACGCTCCCCAACGAGAGACTGGATTTCGTCGGTCCAGACGCCGGTGGCGTTGATGACCTGCCGGGCGCGGACCTCGAGGACCTGGTCGGTCTCCAGGTCGTGGACCCGCGCCCCGGTGATGCGGTGGCCGTCGCGCAGGAGGCCCACGACCCGGGCTCGGGAAACGGGGTACGCGCCGTGGGCTGCGGCGGTACGGACGAGACACGTCACCAGCCGGGCGTCATCGACCTGAGCGTCGTAGTACTGCAACGCGCCCACCAGCGACTCCGGACGCAGGGACGGGCAAGCGCGGACCGCGCCACGTCGGGTCAGGTGCCGGTGGGCCGGTACCCCGCGGGAGTTGCTGCCGGAAAGGCTCATCGTGTCGTAGAGCAGGACACCGGCGCCCGCGTACAGCCGTTCCCAGCCGCGGTGCCGCAGCGGGTAGAGAAACGGCACCGGCCGGACCAGGTGCGGGGCGAGTCGCTGCAGTAGTAGGCCCCGCTCGCGCAGCGCCTCGCGGACCAGCCCGAAGTCGAGCATCTCCAGGTAGCGCAGACCACCGTGGATGAGTTTACTGGAGCGGCTCGACGTGCCGCTGGCCCAGTCGCGGGCCTCGACTAGGCCGACCGACAGGCCCCGGGTGACGGCGTCCAGGGCGCAGCCGGCGCCGGTGACGCCGCCACCGACCACCAGGACGTCCAGTTCCGGGCCGCTGCTCAGCGCGGCCAGCGACCGCTCGCGGGCGGCCAGTGACAGTGTCGCGGAGTGCATGCGTTCTCTCTCCTGTGTCTGGGAGGCCAGCGGGGACGCCGGCCTCCCGGGTTTCTCGGATGCGGTGGTGGTCAGTCGACGTCGACCCAGTTCAGGGTGCGTTGGACGGCCTGCTTCCAGCGTTCGTACTCGGCTTGGCGTTGTTCTGGTGGCCAGGTGGGCTGCCAGCGGCGGCTTTCGTTCCAGTTCTCGCGTAGTTCGTCGGTGCTGCGCCAGAATCCGACGGCGAGGCCGGCGGCGTACGCGGCGCCGAGCGCGGTGGTCTCGGCGACCACGGGCCGGCTTACCGGTACGCCGAGGATGTCGGCTTGCAGTTGCATGCACAGGTCGTTGTCGGTGACGCCGCCGTCGACCTTGAGACATTCCAGCGGTACGCCGGAGTCTTTGGCCATGGCCTCGGCGACGTCTCGGCTCTGGTAGCAGATCGACTCGAGGGTGGCCCGGGCGATGTGGGCGTCGGTGTTGAACCGGGACAGGCCGACGATCGCGCCGCGGGCGTCGGAGCGCCAGTACGGGGCGAACAGGCCGGAGAAGGCGGGTACGAAGTACACTCCGCCGTTGTCGGGCACCTGGCGGGCCAGGATCTCGCTCTGCCCTGCGGTGTTGATGATTTTCAACTGGTCGCGTAGCCACTGCACGGCTGATCCGGTGACCGCGATGGAGCCTTCCAGGGCGTATACCGGCGCCTGGTCGCTGAACTGGTAGCAGACGGTGGTGAGTAGGCCGGCCTGGGAGCGGACGATCTCCGTGCCGGTGTTGAGGAGCATGAAGTTGCCCGTACCGTAGGTGTTCTTGGCCTCGCCCGGGGCGAAGCAGACCTGACCGACGGTGGCTGCCTGCTGGTCGCCGAGGTCCGCGGTGAGCGGGACCGATCCGGTGAACGGACCACGCGCCGTGGTGGCACCGTAGGAGTCCGGGTCGGACGATGGTCGGATCCGGGGCAACATGGCGCGCGGGATGTCGAAGAACGACAGTAGTTCGTCGTCCCAGTCCAGCGTGTTCAGGTTCATCAGCATGGTGCGGCTGGCGTTGGTCGGATCGGTGACGTGCACGCCGCCGTCGATGCCGCCGGTCAGGTTCCACAGCAGCCAGGTGTCGGTGTTGCCGAAGACGGCCTCTCCACGCTCGGCTGCTTCCCGGACCCCATCGACGTTGTCGAGGATCCACTGGATCTTGCCGGCGGAGAAGTATGTGGCCGGTGGCAGGCCGGCCTTACGGCGGATGATGTCGCCCCGCCCCGAGCGCTCCAGTGCCGAGGCGATCCGGTCGGTGCGGGTGTCCTGCCACACGATGGCGTTGTGGTAGGGCCGACCGGTGCGCCTGTTCCATACCACGGTGGTCTCACGCTGGTTGGTGATCCCGAGCGCGGCGAGGTCGGTGACGGTCAGGCGGTGCTCGTAGAGCACGGTCTGGATGACGGTCTGGGTCCGCTCCCAGATCTCCACCGGATTGTGTTCGACCCAACCGGGTCGCGGCAGGATCTGCTGATGCTCGAGCTGGTGGCGACCGACGTCGTTACCACCGTGATCAAAAACCATGAAACGGGTACTGGTGGTGCCCTGGTCCACCGCACCAACGAAGTCAGCCATGCGGGAGTCACCTCTACGGGTCGTCGGGATATGTCGATCAGACGCGGGCGCGCTCGGACATCGCAGCCGTTTCGGTCGCAGTCTCGGCGCTGTTCGCGCCCGGCTGCGGCTCATCGCTCGGCAGGAATCGGCCGACGAACAATTGATAGAGGCCGGCGCCGATGACACCACCGACCAGCGGTCCGACGATGGGCACCCAAAAATACGGATATCCGCTCGGGTCCAGGAAGGCCGTCTCGTACCCGGTGAGGAAGGACGCGAGGCGGGGGCCGAAGTCACGGGCCGGGTTGATCGCGTAGCCGGCGTTGACGGCGAACGCCATGCCAATCGCGACCACGATCAGGCCGACGATCAGTGGGGCAAGGTTGGCACCGGGCAGAGAGTTGCGGGCGTCGGTTACGGCAAGGATCAGAAACAGCAGGATCGCCGTGCCGATGATCTGGTCACGCAGGGCGCCCCACTCGGTGATGCCAGCACCCGGCAGGGTCGAGAAGACGCCCTGGCTCTTGCTGGTCAAGCCCGGGTCAAACCGCTGCAGCACCTCGCTGTAGTTCCAGCGAATGATCAGGGCCGCGACGAACGCCCCGGCGGTCTGTGCGAGGGCATAGGGCATCACCTTGCGCCACGAGAAGCCCTTGAACACCGCGAGGGCGAGCGTCACCGCCGGATTGAGGTGGGCGCCACTGATCCGGCCAGCGACGTAGATGCCCAGCGCGACGCCAAGGCCCCAGGCCCAGGCGATGCTGTCGAACTCACCGGTGCCACCGGCAGTGACCTGGGCGACGACGCCCACGCCGAAGAGAATCAGGATCGCGGTGCCGGCGAACTCGGCGGCCAACTCGCCAAGGAGTCCGGGCGCTCTCACACGCTGTGTCATGGTGTCTCCAGGTGGGGGTGGCGGACCTCCGCGACCGGGGGACGGAGGGCCGTGCGATGTCGGCGAGGTGTCGGACGTCGCCGTGCGGTGAACCGTAGGAAACATGAGGAGGCAGGTCAACGAACCCCGGTCGACAATGCCGAACACTGTTGCGTTGGCCCCGAACGCTCTAGCATCCGCCCCATGCCGGGTCAGGTGCAGTCCATCGCGCGTGCCGCGGCGATCCTCCGCCTGCTGGCCAGCAGTTCCGGCCGGCTCGGCATCGGGGAGATCGCCCGTTCTCTCAACCTGCCCAAGGGCACGGCGCACGGCATCATACGTACGCTGCAAGACGTCGGATTCGTGGAACAGGACAAGACCTCCGGCAAGTACCAACTCGGTGCCACGCTGCTGCACCTCGGCACGAGCTACCTCGACGTCAACGAGCTCCGTTCCCGTTCCATCAACTGGGCGGACCCACTCGCCGCGCGCAGCGGCGAGGCGGTCCGTATCGGCACTCTGCTGGACGGCAAGGTACTTGTGGTCCACCACGTGTTCCGGCCCGACGACATCCTCCAGACGCTGGACGTCGGGTCCCTTCTTCCCCCGCACGCCACCGCGCTCGGCAAAGTCCTGCTCGCCTACGACGTGGGCGCCGCCAACGCGGTTACGCAACGCGAACCCGAGCCCTACACCCGACGCACCCTGGTCACCGCACGAGCACTCACCCGGGCCCTCAGCGAAATCCGGGACAATGGCTGGGGGGCCGAAATCGGTGAGATGACCCCTGGCGAGGCCGGCATCGCCGCGCCGATCCGTGGCTATGGCGGCCTGGTCGTGGGCGCGATCGGGCTCTCCGGTCCGGTGGACCGCACCTGCGACGGGTCCGGCAACCCCCGCCCAGCCCTCGTCACGTACGTCCGCGACGCCGCCCGCGCGGTGTCCCGCGATCTCGGCGCCACGCGCTGGTGATCCGTCACCCACCACCCGGCTTCACGAAGGACGAGTAATGACCGAGCGCTTTGTCGTCGCCATCGATCAGGGAACCACGTCCACCCGATGCATCGTCTTCGACCGCCGTGGCAATCTCGTCTCAGTTGCCCAGCGGGAACACCGGCAGCACTTTCCCCGGCCGGGCTGGGTAGAGCACGACGCTATGGAGATCTGGCGCAACGTCGGCAAGGTCGTTCCCCGCGCCCTCAACCAGGCCGGCCTCAGCATCGACCAGATCGCCGCGATCGGGATCGCCAACCAGCGCGAAACCACGGTCGTCTGGGACCGGCGCACCGGTGTCCCGGTGGCTCCCGCGCTCATCTGGCAGGACACCCGCACCGACCTGGTGGTGGAAGCCCTTTCCCGCGCCAGCGGCGCCGAGCACATCCAGGAGCTGTGCGGGCTGCCGCTGACCACGTACTTCTCCGGCCCGAAGCTGCGCTGGCTGCTCGACCACATCCCCGGCCTCGCCGAACGCGCCGAACGCGGCGAGGTGCTCTTCGGGACCATGGAGAGCTGGCTGATCTGGAACCTCACCGGCGGCCCGGACGGCGGCCTGCACCTGACCGACGTCACCAACGCCAGCCGTACCATGTTGATGGATCTGCGCACTCTCGACTGGCATCCCAGACTGCTGAGCTTCTTCGGCGTGCCGGCGGCCATGCTGCCGCAGATCCGCTCCTCGTCGGAGGTATACGGCACCGCCACAGCCGTCCTGCCCGGCGTCCGGATCGCGGCGGCCCTCGGTGACCAGCAGGCCGCCCTGTTCGGTCAGACCTGCTTCGACTCAGGCGAGGCCAAGTGCACCTATGGCACCGGCAGCTTCCTGCTGCTGAACACCGGTACCGAGCCGGTGCCTTCGCGGCACGGCCTGCTCACCACCGTCGGCTACCGGATCGGCGACGAGCCCGCCCTGTACGCCCTGGAGGGGTCCATCGCGATCACAGGATCCCTGGTGCAGTGGTTCCGCGACCAGCTGGAGTTGATCAGCACCGCACCGGAAATCGAGACCCTCGCCCGAACGGTCGACGACAACGGCGGCTGCTACATTGTGCCCGCCTTCTCCGGGCTTTTCGCCCCACACTGGCGCAGCGAGGCGCGCGGCACGATCGTCGGACTCACCTCATACATCACCAAGGGGCACCTGGCCCGGGCCGTGCTGGAGGCGACCGGGTGGCAGACCCGTGAGGTGGTCGACGCCATGAACGCCGACTCCGGGCTGGAGCTGACCGCCTTGCGGGTGGACGGCGGGATGACCGCGAACAACTTGCTGATGCAGTTCGTCGCGGACGTACTTGCAGTGCCGGTGGTGCGCCCGATGGCGGCCGAGACGGTCTCCCTCGGGGCCGCATACGCAGCCGGGCTTGCGGTCGAGTACTGGCCAGACCTGGGGGGCCTGCGCAGCAACTGGCATCCGGCTGCCCGATGGGTGCCGGAGATGGATGCCGCAGTCCGGACACGGGAACGGGAAAACTGGCGACGGGCGGTGGAGCGCACCTTCGATTGGATCCGGCCCGAGGAGGACCCTGCTCGCCGCTGACCCACAACCAAGATCAAGCGTTGAGGGAAGCCGAGCCCTGTCTGGCGCACATTCGTCGTCGCGGTGCAGGCAGCAGCAGACGCCAACCCGGTGCCGGGCAACGGCCTTCACCGTCACGAGACAGCCCTTAGCAGGCCGACGCGGCACACCACGCCCGCTGGGAAACAGTTCTCGATCACCAGACGATCGCCGAGGCCAGCTCCCCCAGCCGGCTTCCCGATCCCGACAGGCCGCTGCTGCCGACCACAGGTGCTTCCACTGGCACTCAGTATTGGTGCAGGATCCGGGTGGAGCGTACGTTGGAGTGCGGCAGGTAATCATGATCGTCGCGCGGGAGACCAGGAAGCGCGCGATGGACGCAGGGGCTAACTTGATCTTCAACCTGTGCGGCGCTACCGGGGATTGGTCGGCTTTTTCTTCGAAGAGGTTGTCTTCCCGGTCGCGCTGTGCAGGTTAAAGATCAAATTAGCACCGCTAAAAGATTTCGGCGTGTAGCGCACCCGCTGGCTGACCACGATCGTGTTCAAGGTCAGTCTTGGCGTAGGGCCTGTGCGATCTACCGCGCCGCCGTGGGAGCGACGACCGCCACCACAGCAGTTGCGGTGATGGCGACACCGCCGATCACCACCATCTTGTTGGACAGCTTGTTGGACAGCGCGCAGCAGGTTCCTGCTCTCGGTCTCCTTTGCTCCTTCCATCTGAACAAGCTGCATCAGCAGGTCGAGCACGTGCCGCCGCTGCTCTCATTCCTAGTCTGCGTGAGCACATCGTGGAAAAGGTCCCGAGTGTCCCGGCAGGCCTGGTGGAACAACTCCTGGCTTTGGCTGTTGGCCCCAAGCGTGGCGTGGTGATGCGGTTCCAGAACATCAAGCGCGTCAGTGACAAGTTCAAAGTCCACTGACAGCGGCGCGTGGACGGGTCTGCTACCCCGGTAGGTGACACCTGAGATGCCTCGCCGTTGAGGCGGGGCCGAAAGGATGCCACCGTGCTCAAGCCCTACGACGTGCTGGTACCCGCCGGGGCCGACGGCGCTGATTCCCGAGCCGGTGACCCTGCAGGGCGTGGCGACGCTAGCGGGATCCTGACCACCGCAGGCCACAGCGCCAGCGCCGTGACCCCATTCACCGGGAGCTGCGGCCCTGGCGCGACATCACGCGTCGTCGCGGACGGTCTCACTCACCCCGACGTAGCGACCATTGTGGTACAGCAGTGGCGCGCCGGGGCGCCAGCTCAGCTGGGTGGGGGTGGCCAGTAGCAGCATGTGCTCCCCAACGTCGATCCGGCGATGGACCGCGCACTCCATCGACGCGAGCGCGTCCACGAGCAGCGGGCTACCGTGCGGGGCCGGCTCCCACCGGACTCCGGCGGACAGCCGGTCGATCCCGCTGGTGGCGAAGATGCGCGCCGCGTCCTCCTGGGTCTCAGCGAGGATGTTGACCCCGATGTGCGCCGCTTGGGCCAGGGTCGGCCAAGCGGAGCTGGCGCGGTTCGCACACACCGACACCAGCGGCGGGTCGAGGGTTACGGACGTGAACGAGGTGGCCGTGAACCCGCACGGTGGGGCACCGGCCGCGGTCACGACCGTCACCGTGGCGGCGGTGTGCCGCATGAGCTGGCGGAGTTCGTGGGCCACTCCACGCGAGGCGTCAGAGGAGCGTGTAGACGTTGTCACTGACACAGCTCTGGCGGGGCGGACGCGTGCCTTTCAACCAGGTGATCCACGCCTGCGGCAGCGACTCGCGGTCAACGACGAAGTCGTCGAGAACCAGGCAGTCGATGTCGGAGCGCAGGAAGCACAGCAGCGCGTCGACCGGCGTGTGCACAATGGGCTCGCCGCGGAGGTTGAAGGACGTGTTGAGCAGCAGCGGGCAGTCGGTCCGTTCCGCGAACGCCTTGAGCAGCCGGTAGAATCGGCCGTTTTCCTGTTCCGTCACGGTCTGGACCCGGGCGGACCGGTCCACGTGGGTGATGGCGGGCAGGTGCAGCGGCGAGATCACCTCGCAGGTTTCGAGCATGAACGGGGACTCGTGGTCGATCCGGAAGTGCTCTGCGGCGTGTTCGGCCAGGACGGCCGGCGCGAACGGGCGGAACGCCTCCCGCATCTTCACCGAGGCGTTGATCCGGTCGCGGGTGTCGTCGCCACGCGGGTCGGCGAGAATTGAGCGCCCGCCAAGCGACCGGGGGCCGAACTCCTCCCGGCCGTGGTACCAGCCGATCACCTTGCCGGACGCCAGTCGCGCCGACACGGCACCGAGCAGGCCGGCCTCGTCGCCGCGATAGTCGTGGACGGCGTGGGTGGGGTAGGCGCCGAGCAGGTGCGCGATCTCGTTCGAGTCGGTCGTCGAGCCGAGCAGCGCGGACCGCTGCCGGCGGGGGTGGGGGCGTTCCCCGGTGAGGCGTTGGTGGGCCACGGCCGCGCAGCCGAGGCTGCCGCCGGCGTCGCCCGCCGCGGGCTGTACGAACACGTGCGCGAACGGCCCCTCCTCCACGATGCGGCGTACCGCGACGACGTTCAGCGCCACGCCGCCCGCCATGCACAGGTTCTCGCTGCCGGTCATGTCGCGTGCCCGGCCGACCATGCGCAGGAGGGTTTCCTCGGTGACCGTCTGGATGCTGCGGGCGATGTCACGGTGGACGTCATCGATCGTGGACTCCGGGGTCCGCTTGGGGACGCCGAGGAGTTCGGTGAACCGGTCGCCGAGCATGCCGTCGGCACGGCCGAAGGAGAAGTAGTCGAGGGCCAGGGTGAATCGGCCGTTGTCATTGATCTCGATCAGATTGCGGATCTTGTCGGCGTACCGCGGTGTTCCATAGGGCGCCAAGCCCATTACCTTGTACTCGCCCTCGTTGACCTCGAAGCCGAGGTAGCCCGTGATTGCGCTGTACAGCAGGCCGAGGGAGTGCGGGAACTCGATCTGGTCGAGCAGGGACAGCCCGGCGCCGTCGCCGAGACCCCAACTGCTGGTCGCCCACTCGCCGACCGCGTCGACCGTCAGCACGGCGCTGCGTTCGAAGCCCGAAAAGTAGTATGCGCTCGCCGCGTGCGACAGGTGATGGTCCACGATCTCCACCGGTCCGTCCCAGCCCAGCAGCTCCCTGATCTCACGTCGGGGACGGTCCGCGTCCAGGCGGAACAACGCCATTTCGCTGGCGTCCGGGAACTCGGGTAGGCCCGTCCACAGTTGCCGGTGCAGCTTTTTGGCCGGGTCCTCGTAGTAGGCGACGCAGTCGACGTCGTTGATTCGCAGGCCCGCCTGGGCGAGGCAGTCCCGCACCGCGTTGCGCGGCAGGGACGGATCCTGCTTCTGCCGCGTGTACCGCTCCTCGTGCGAGGCGGCGACCAGCTCACCGCCGACCAGCAGCGCGGCGGCGGCGTCGTGGAAATGAGCTGCGATCCCCAGTACGACCGGCCCGGCCGCGGGGGACATCCGTGTGTGCGTCATCTCATCGCTTTCGTCGGGGTCCGCCAATGCCGGGGGCGGGCAAGCAGTTCGGTCGGGGCGGGCGGCGGTGACGGCGCCCGACGGCTCATCGGGCTGACTGCGGTTCGGCCATCGCCACGGCGATCATGCGGTCACCGGTGTACGGCTCCCGGCCGTGGCTGGCCAGCATGTTGTCCACCACGAGGATGTCGTCGCGCTCCCAGTCGAAACGGGTCTTCGCGCCTTCGTAGCACTGCCTCAGGTGTGCCATGACGTCGTCAGGGATCCGGCCGCCGTCGCCGAAGTACGTGTTGGTCGGCAGCCCGTCCTCGCCGAAGAGCGCGAGCATGCCTTCCTGGACGTCCTCCGGCAGGGTCGACACGTGGAAGAAGGTGATGTGGTTGAACCACAGCAGGTCACCGGTGCGCGGGTGGCGGTGCGTGGCGTCCCGGACGACCCGGGTACGCAGGTTGTCATAGCCCCGCCATTCGGGGACGAGCCCGTGCCGCTGGCAGTACGCCTCGACGCCTGCCCGGTCCTGCGCCTCGAAGACCTTTTGCCACGGCACGCCGAAGTTCGGGTGGTAGTTGCGGACCAGGCTCCACCGGCGGCGCTGGAACTCCTCCACCACGTCGGGGTCGATCGCCGCCTGTACCTTCCGGGTGTCCGCCAGCGGGGTGGCACCCTGGGTCTGCGGCGGGCGTACGCAGTGGAAGTACAGCGTCATCGGCCAGGAATCCCGGTATGAGCACTCGTTGTGCAGGAAGATCTCCTCTTCCGCCGGGTGGTCCGTCGAGGTGTAGACGGCACCCTCGATAGTGGTTCGCGGCGACGAGGCCTCGGTGTAGGTCAGGGCCGGCCCCGACAGGGCTTCCACAGCGGAACTCAGGCCGGCGGTCCCGCCGACGTCCGCTGGCCGGAGGGCTCCGACGGGCTGGACGGCATCCTCACCGCGGCGGCGGACCGGCTTGAGTGCGGCGAGGTGTTCCCGTGCCATCCGGTCCACGGACACGTCTACGCGTGGACGGCCACCGCCGCCACCGACGTCCCGGCCTGACGGCGACAGCCGCTTCGATTCGCGAGACAGGAGAGAGCTTTGCGCTTCGGCGTCATGTTCTTCGCCACCGGCGGCACCACCCCTCAGGAGACGTGCCGCACCGTCCTGGCGGCCAGCCGGCTCGCCGATCAGCACGGCCTTGATGCCGTCTGGACACCCGAGCGCCACTTCGACGAGTTCGGCGGGGTCTTTCCGAACCCGGCCCTGACCAGCGCGGCGCTGGCGACGGTCACGGAGCGGGTCCAGCTACGGGCCGGCAGCCTCATTTCGCCGCTGCACCAGACCGTACGGATCGCCGAAGAATGGTCGGCGGTCGACAACTGGTCAGGCGGCCGCGCCGCCGTTTCGTTCGGGTCCGGGTGGAACGCCAACGACTTCGTTCTGGCGCCGGAGAACTACGAGATCCGGCACCGGCTGATGCTGGAGCAGATCGACATGGTGCGGGCGCTGTGGCGGGGCGACGACGTCCCGTTGACCAACGGCGCCGGTAAGCGGTTCGACGTGCGGCTGCACCCCGCGCCCGTCCAGGCCGAGCTGCCCATCTGGGTCACCTCGTCGGGCAATCCGCAGACGTTCCGGGACGCCGGGCAGCGGGGCGCCAACATCCTGACCCACCTCATCGGCCAAGACCTCAACCAGCTGGCGGAGAAGGTGGGTCTCTACCGGAAGGCGCGTGCGGACAGCGGCCTCGATCCCGCGGCCGGCACGGTGTCGCTCATGCTGCACACGCACCTGGACGCCTCGACGGACGCCGCCGAGGCGCGCAGCCGGGGGCCGTTCCGGGAGTACCTGCGGTCGGCCGTCAAGCTGGAGCTGCGGGCCGCGCAGGGCGGCGGGGCGATCAGCGGCGGCCACGTCCTGCCCGACGACGAGATCCCGCAGGATCTGCTCGACGAGCTCCTCGACGCGACGTACGAGCGTTACCTGCACCACGGTTCCCTGATCGGTTCGGTGGAGTCTTGTCGGCCGATGGTGGAGCGGGTCGCGGGTGCCGGCGTCGACGACATCGCCTGCCTCGTAGACTTCGGTGTACCCACCACACACGTCCCCGCCACCGTCCCCCTGATCGCGGAGCTTGCGGGCGCTGGGCCGACGGGGAACGCCTAAATGGCCGCTGCTGGTGCCGCCCTGTGGTCGCGGGTGCGCTCGGTCGTCATGCTGGACCGCCGGGAGACCCGACTGTTCCTCGCCAGTGTCACGGCGGACTCGTTCGGGACGGGCATCTTCACCGCCACGTCGGTGCTGTACTTCACCCAGATCCGCGGGTTCGACATCGCCGCGGTGGGCTTGGCGATCTCGCTGGGTAGCCTCTGCGCCTTCGTGGTGGGGCCCCGGATCGGCGCCCTCGCCGACCGGTGGAACCCCAAACGGTTGCTCATCACCCTGTTCATCGTGCGAGCGCTGGGCTACGGCCTGTACCTGCAGGCGAAGTCGTACTGGGTGTTCGTCGCTATCGCCTGCGTCGTCACGACCGCGGACCGGGCCAGCCCGGCCATCAACCAGTCCCTCATCGGCCTGATCTTCGACGGTAAGGACCGGGCGACCCTGCTCGGCACCGTCTTCTCCGCTCGTAACGGGGCCGTCGTCCTCGGCTCGCTGGCCGCGACCGTACCGGTGGTGACCGGCGAACCGTCCATGTACCTCGTGGGCATCGGCATCAACGCGTGCTCGTTCCTCGGCAGCGCCCTGATCATCGCCAGGCTGCCGGTGCCGGACCGCCCGCCGCAGGTTGCCGACCGTGCGGCGAGTAAACCGGCGGCGCCCCTGCGCAACGGCCGATACCTGCTGATCACGGTGGTCAACGGCGTGGCGCTCACGCACAACAGGATTCTCTCGCTGGTCCTACCTTTGTGGATCATTCAGGCGACGAGCTCGCCGCGGTGGAGCCTGACGGCGCTGTTAGCGCTGAACGGGGCGCTCGCGATGGCGAGCCAGATCTTCGTGAACCGCCGGTTCGCCGATTTCTCCTCCGCCCTCCACTCGTCCGCCTGGGGTGGGGTGGCCATCGCGGTGGCGTGCGTCGCCTATGCCGCGGCGGGCGACGTGTCGGCAGCCTGGATGTCGTTCGCGGTGCTGCTCGTGGCGATGCTGGCGCACACCGCCGGGGAGTGCCTGTTCATCGCCAGTACCCCCCTGTCGTTCGAGCTCGCCGAGCGGCCGGCGCTCAGCCGGTACCTGTCGTTCTACAACCTCGGGCGGGTGGGGCAGGACCTGGTGGGCCCGGTCCTCGTGGTCGCGCCGCTGTTGCGGCACGGCACGCCGCTGTGGCTACTCATCGCCGTGATCGTGCTGGCCGCCGGCGTGACCCCGTGGCTGGTGATGCGCCACGACCCCCTCGCGACGGAGGCGGTCCGGTGACCCACGCAGCCTCCGCCGGCGGACCGATCGTCGGCGTGCTCGGTGGGATGGGGCCGGGCGCCACCGCCGACTTCTACGCGAAGCTGGTCCGGGCGACGCCCGCGGCCACCGACCAGGACCACCTCCGCACGTTGATCTGGTCGGATCCGAGCATTTCCGACCGGACGGAAGCGTTGCTCTTCGACGGAGCCAGCCCGCTTCCGCAGCTGGTCTCGGGACTACGGCTGCTGGAGGACGCCGGGGCGGCGCTCATCGCCATGCCGTGCAGTACCGCGCACGCGTACCTGCCCGAACTCCGCCGCACCGCGCGCGTACCGATCGTCAGCATGGTGGAAGCGACGGTCGACCGGCTCGGGCCCGACACCCGTTCCGGGGCCACGGTCGGGCTGCTCGCCACCAGCGGTACGGTTTGCACCGGCCTCTACCAGCAGGCGTTCGGGGCGCGCGGGGTGCGCTGTCTCGTCCCGTCGGCCCCACTGCAGGAGGACGTCATGCAGGCCGTCCGCCTGGTGAAGGCAGGCAGGTTGGACATCGCAGGACGCGCACTGGAAGGGCCGGCGGCTGAGCTGGTCGATGCCGGCGCACAGACGATCGTGGCGGCCTGCACCGAGCTTCCGTTGGTCCTCGGTGCGGCGGCCTCGGGTGTGGGTGTCTTCGACGCCACGGCGGCCCTCGTCGAGGATGTGCTCGCGCTGGCCGCCGCTCTACGTTACGAATTCGACAAGGAGTCCACATGCGGAAACGCGTTTGTCTGATCTCGCCGAAGCCGCCGGTGCTGGAGCGGGCCCAGCGGCTCGGTCTCGATGCCGTCTGCGTGTTCACTCCTGAGGAGTTCCGTAAGCTGCCCGCGGACGTGTGCCGCGACCTGGTATCGGTGGTGGTGTCCTACCAGCACGCCCCGGAGCGGCTCGTCGACCTCGTCGCCCCGCTGCACGCGGCCGCCCCGTTCGCGGCGGTGTTCACGGTGCAGGAAGAGGGCGTCCTCGCCGCAGCGTCCCTCAACGACGCGCTCGGCCTCGACGGCGTGGCCTACGACACGGTCGCCCTGCTCACCGACAAGTGGCGTATGCGCGAACACCTGCGCTCCACCGATGTTGCGGTACGCGCCCAGGTCGGACACAGCGTGGCGGACATCGGCGCCTTCGGTGCGGCCGTCGGCTATCCGATCATCGCCAAGCCCGTGGCCGGCTCCGCCAGCATCGGCATCCAGCGCATCGCCAGCGCGGACGAGGTCGCGGCGGCCTACGAGAAGTTGACCGACCTCGGGATCGAGCGGTTCCTGCTCGAGGAGTACCTGGATGGTCCGGAGATCAGCGTGGACACCCTGTCCTTCCGGGGCCGCCACGTGGTGATCGCCCTTGCGGAGAAGTTGACGGGCACGAACCACGTCGAGTTCGGCCACGTCATTCCGGCCCCACTCAACGCCGACGTGGAGCAGCAGGTCGTACGGGTGGTGAGCGAGTTCCTCGACGCCGTGCGGCTCGCCGACGGCCTATCGCACACCGAGCTCAAGCTGACGTCGGCCGGACCGCGGGTCATCGAGGGCCACAACCGGCGCGGCGGCGACCGCATCAACACCATGACGGAGGCCGTGTACGACATCGACCTCGAGGCTAGCGGCCTGGCCTGGGCGGTCGGTGAACTGGAGCCGCTGGCCGACCGACCGACGCCCGACGGGGCGGCTGCCGTCGTGTTCTTCGAGGCCCGGCCGGGACGGCTGGTCCGGGTCGACGGTGTCGACGAGGTGAAGAATCACCCGGCCGTACGCGAGTTCCATATCAACGTCGCAGTCGGCCAGGTGGTGCCGGAGGTGCGTTGGTCCCTGGATCGGGCCGGGTACCTCGTGGTGACCGCCGGCACGGCTGCGGAGGCCCGCTCGCTGGCCGCTGATCTGGCGACCCGGCTCGTGTTCGTCACCGAGCCGGTGGCGAACGGTGCCGACGACGTCGAACGGCACCGGCATCTGGTCGCCGAGCTGGACCAGGCGAACCTCGTCGCGGCGATGACGGCGATCGTCCCGAGGGCCGAATCGTTCGCCCGCTGACCCGGACACCCGGCGCCCACCGGCCGCGGACAGCACCGCGGCGATGACGCCGGCGGTGATGCGGCGGGCTAGGTCGGGCAGGTCACGTAGTAGAAGCGGCTCCCCGCCGGAGATGTCGATACCGAGGACGCCGGAGGCGGCGAGGGTGGCGGCGATCTTAGCCCGGTCGGCTGCGCCGCGTTCGGTGACGGTGGTGTCGTCGAGGCAGTGTGGGCAGGACAGGTTGCAGCGCACCAGCGGCGACCAGCACAGTGACACCGGTGTCGAGCGAGAGATGTCGGCGGAGCCGACGGTGGGCCACTGGTGCAGGTTGGTGTCGTCGAGGATCTGGCGGCCCCCCCGGGTCGCCAGGGTGGACGGTGGTGGAAGCCGGTGGCGGGGTCATGAATGATGCCGGCGGCATCATCGGCGGCGAAGGTGCGGATCACTTGAGGCGTTTCCCTTCAGCGAGCAGTCGGCCGGTAGCGGGGTCGTTGCGCAGGGACCGCGCGGGTAGGGGCTGGTCGAGCAGGGTCCAGTAGCGGGTGACATTGGCGGCGGCGGTGGCGAACTTCGCCCGCCACAATCGCGGCGGCGTTGGGCGGGTCGATGTGCCAGCCGGTTGCCGGGCGGACCGGGGCGACCTTGTAGCCGGCGGCGATGAGCCGTGCCCCGAGGTAGGTGTCATCGCATCCCCACCCGGCGGCGAACGACGGCTCGAACCCGCCGACCTGCATAACAGCCTCGTACGGGACGGTGACCAACGCGGTAACCACTATGCGGGGGAGGTCCCAGTCGTGGTAGCGGTGGCCGTAGCCCAACTCGCGGAACTCGTCGGTGTCGTCGAGCGGGCGCCCTATCAACGCCCGGCCGCACCGAAGGGCGGCCCGGACTCATGGCCCGAGTCGGTCGCATCGAGGGCCGCCTGGACGCCCTCGAGGAGCTGCGCCCCAACGGCGGCCAGTCACTCAAGGACCAGGTGGCCAGGATCGCCCACGCCACCGGCGCCGACACCACCCCCAACCGCACCCAGGAGGAACCCCGATGACCCACGACTACCTGATCAGCCTGATCCGCACCGCCGTTCCCGCCGCTGTCGGCGCACTGCTCGCCTGGCTGGCCGCCGAGGCGGGCATCGTGCTCGACGCCGACTCGTCCACCGCCCTCACGGCCGGTGTGGTGGCGCTGACGATGGGCGCCTACTACGCCCTCGTGCGGGTGGCCGAGGTCCGGTGGCCGTGGCTGGGGGTGCTGCTCGGTACGCCGGCAGCGCCCCGATATGAGGGGCCGCCGTCCGGCAGCGGTGACAAGGCGTCATCCCCGTAACCTCGGGGTCCCGGAATGCGACTGTCGGCCGTAAACTGCTGGCCATGCCCCCTTCCCCTTCTGATTCGTCTCTCGAAGCGGCAGGTACTCAAAGCGCCTCTGACATTGGACAGGATGCGCGACCGGTCTTTCCGCCCATGGTCTACGTGCCCTGCGCTCCGCTTGAGGTTGACGCTGAACAGTTCAGCGTGGATCTACGGCAGACGCGGGATGGGCGCATAGCGCTGTTGGTGTACTCGGCCCTAGATCGGCTCATAGCTTGCTGTGGGGAACAGCAGGCATGGGCGGTCCTGGCAACGGCAGAACTTGATCAGCTTCAGCAAAGGACTGACTTTCAACTCGTTCTGCTCGATGTCGAGATTCCCGACGAATTCCGTAGGAAACAGGAGGTGGCCTGATGAAAGATGGCATACACGTCGACCCCGCAACGCTGGATGTGATCTCGGACCGGCTTCGACAGGCTGCCGAAAGTCTTGATGCAACCGGGGTGTCTGCCCCGGCAACGCCTGATGCCGGCAGCGTTACTCCTCTCATGTCTGCCGTCGTGTCCCATCTCGTTGAGAACGCTGGCCAACTGGTCGTCGGTCTGCAGGAAGCCAGTGATCGAGTAGCAGATTCCCGCGAATCGTACTCCAGCCAGGACCTGGTAACTGGACAGCAGTTTCAAGGGTTGTTCTGATGCCACTGGACACCAGTCTGGAGGGTGATCCGGCTAGCATTCGCGCCTGTGTCGGATGGCTTCGTCACACGATCGTTCCGAGCATTGATGCCTGTGTGGTAGATATGCAGCGAGCTAGCAGGTTCGCCGGAAGCGGGTGGCAGGGTATGGCCGGCTCAGAATTCCAGGTGCGAATAGAAAGCGGCGGTAAGAAGGCCGACGAGCTCCGTGTTGGCGTCGAACGTGCAGCCAACTCGTTCGATGCCTACGCCGACGACTTGCATGCCGCGCAGGTCGGCATGGAACGCGCACGTCATATTGCGGTTGCCGGCGGCTTGCAGCTCGCCGGAAACATCATCCTGGACCCCGGGCCGGCCCCTCAAGTCCCCATGATTTCGGCAACGCAACCAACTTCTATCGAGATCAAGCAGCACAACGCTGCCATCGCTGCTTTCGATGTCCACGCTGCCAAAGTCCAAGCTTACAACGTCGCAGCCGAAGAAGTGAAGCGCTCGAACAAGGCCATGGAAGCGGCACGGAAAATCGCGAAAAACATCTGGGATGACCTCCGCGGAAAAAGCTTCCTACATGCGACAGATATTGTTGGAAACGCGGCCATAGGAGGCCTGCTCGCCCAGCACGTCAGCATTTTGCGGAAGCAAGCTGCGGCCTACATGTCAGAGTCCAAACTGGCGCAGACTCGCTACCTTCAGGCGCCAGGCGGTTCGCCACAGGCGCGGGCGCTAAACACGGAAGCGTACCGCAAGTTCCTGGATGCAGACGAGTACGCCAAGCGTGCAGATGTAGTCGGCCGTCGCATCGGCAGCAAAATTCCGGTCATCGGCATCGGCATCACCGCGGCGGGAATCGGCTACGACGTGCACCAAGGCAAGCCAGTCGGGAAGGCCGTGATCTCGGGCACCGGAGGGGCGTTGGCGGCAGCCGGTACAGGCGCCCTCGTAGGAACCGCTATTGGAGGCCCGGTCGGTACGGTGGCTGGTGCCGTGGTCGGCTTGGGAGTTGGCCTCGTGGCCAGCAGCACGTTGGATTGGGGCTACGACGAGCTACCCGACAACGTTCAGACCAGCATCGAAGACGGCTTCAACGAGGTAGGCGGGGCCCTCGGCAACGCTGGTGAAGCTGTCGGAGACGGAGCGATGAAGGTCTGGGACGCCATCTTCTGACGAGATTCGCACATGGAGGGAACAACACACCGATGAGCGATGGTCGTGCTACATCCCGGGTTCCTGCACCCACAGAGTGGACAGTCAACCGGACCAATGGTTGGCTTACGGCCACGACAGGAATGTTCGCATTCATGACTGCATGTGCGGTAGCCGGAGCAGTCTGGGCCTTAAGCTCAGGGCAGGTAGTAGCCGGCAGCGCCCTAACATACGGGGCCATCTTCATGTTCCATACAGCTGGACTCAGCTTCGTAGTGACCCAAGTACCTAGCCGGACCCAGCCGCCGGCAGTTATCCAGCTTGGGGCAGGAGAGCAGGGAGTCGCGTTCCGCTACAGCTACTGGCCGTACTACTGGCTTACCGCAATCTTGCTGCTAACCTGCGGCGCCCTTGGGGTCTTTGCTGCTTCCGCAGCCCTTGGTGCTTCAGCTGCAAGCCTCACGGCCGCCCTGCTACTCGGACTGCTGATCCTCGTCACCGTGGCGCTTATCGTTACATTCCTACGTATGGCGCCTGGACGCCTTACCCTTACGGCCACCGGAATACACCACCAGAGTCTCACCTTTCAGCACTTTGTGCCCTGGTATGCCATCTATGACGTAGAAGCAGGCTGGATCAACGGACCAACGGTAATCATCAAGGCGCTCCCCTCGGAGGACACCAAACTGACACGATATGCCGGCCGAATTGGCACTCGGGAAGCGCAGCTACTCCCCTTCATAGTGGTACGGGCGTTATGGATGGCGAATAGTCCAACCGCACTCTATCGCACGGCAGCGTTCTACCTGGCTAACCCGGAACAACGCCACGAACTAGCCAGTAAAGCAGCCGTTCAGCGTATCGCCGAGGGGAGACTTTGACTCCCGGATGAGCGCCCTGCGAGGAATCGCAATCAAACGCCATATGACGACAGCCCCCGCCCAGCCTCACTGCTGGGCGGGGGCACCTTTGTGTCTCTGCTATCCCCCTCCCGACCGGGGAGAGCGGGGCCGGCCGTCTCATCCGGCCGGACATCTGTACGGGGTGGTGGGGGCGGTCCGAGTAGGTCATAGGTGAGTAGCCCGGCGTATGCCTCCGCCCAGGGCCAGCACCGCCGCGGGGTGCCGCACACCGGGCAGCGACCCTCGACCTGGCGGTGGTTGTTCAGGTCGCGCCACCACCGGCTGATGGTGGCGTCGGCTGGTTTCACCGTCTGCTCCCGGCGCGCTGCGGGGGTGCCCAGTTGCCCTGCCCGACCGTGGCCAGGTAGCGGTATGCGGTCTCGGTGGGCGGGCACGGCCACCCGGACCCGCAGGTCGGGCACCGGTCCACGCGCGGCCAGTGCTCGGTGATGATCCGCCGGGCGGACAGGATCATCCGGTTGCGTAGCTGGACCGTCGACAAGCCGGGACCCGGCCGGGCGTGGGTGGCCATCACCGCTGGTTGGCCCGACGCTGGGCCAGCGGGGTCAGCAGCGGCCGGTTGTCGAAGATGACCGTCGGCTGGTTGTGCAGCGAGGAGTAGGCACCGACCCGCGCCGCGTACCGGGTGGCGGGGCCGACCGCGTCCAGCCGTCCGGGCCGGCGGCGGAGTCGGCGGAGTAGCCGGATCATGCGCGTGCTCCCCTCGATCTGGCGCCTCGGACATCCATCCGGCCGCGTCGTGTGATTTCAGCGTGCGACTACGGGACTACGCTCGGAAGGAGGTCGATGTTTTCAGGGCTTTTCAGCAGGGGGACGTGTGAACGATCTCGGCACCCAGCTCCGGCAGACTCGTACCGAGGCCGGGGTTACGTTGGCCTCAATGGCCGCTCGTACCTCGTACTCGGTGTCACACCTGAGCAATGTCGAGGCCGGGCGGAGAACAGCAACGCCCGACATCGTGCTCGCCTACGCACGGCTCCTCGAGGAGGGTGAGATGAGGCGTCGACAGATGTTCGGCCTGGCGGCCGGCGTCGTGGGCCCGGTCGTGGCCGGCGAACTGATCCGGTCCGGTTTCAGCGCTGCGCTACGCGGCCGGACCGCTGAGGAGGACTGGCGGGAGCGGGTCGACCAGTACGGCCGGGACTACATGGCGGTGGGAGCCGTGGCGCTTCAGTCCCGCCTCGCGAACGACCTCGTGATCCTGCAACAGCACCTGGACACACCGGCCATGTGGTCACACGCCGCCAGGGCGTTGGTGACCTACGGCAAGACCACACCCAACCCCACCGAGGCCATCCGCTGGTACGACCTAGCCGGAGTGGCCGCCGACCGCTCCGACGATCTCGCCGTGCGGGTGTGGGTCCGGGGCCGGGCCGCAATCGCGTTGGCCTACGAGGGGGCGGCGCTGACCACGGCGCGGCGGTACGCCGATCAGGCTGTCGCGCTGTCGGACCGGCCGTCCCTCGGACGCGTCCAGGCGTTGATGGCGCAGGCACACGTGGCGGCCGGACGCGGAGACCGGAGCGGCGCTGTCGCGCTCGACACCGACGCTCGGCGGGTGTTCGACCAGGTGGCATCGGCGGATGGCGAGGTGTCTGATACCGCCGTCCCGCCGTGGCGGATGGCCACGTTCCGAAGCATGTTGTATGCCCGCCTCGGAATGCCCGGCCCCGGGTCCGAGGCCCAAGAGGAGGCCGACCGCACACGACCTGTTGATCTACCGCGTTTCGCTACTCATATTGAGCTGCATCGTGGGTTCACGATGGTTAACGCCGGTGACAGTGCGGGCGGGGTCGCCTACGCCCAGCGGGCGATGGATGCCCTGCCATCCGACCGCCGGTCGCAGAGCCTGCTACTCATGCTGCGCGAAGTGGAGCAGGCCGCATCGCGGCTAAGGGCTATGAAGTAGCGGACATTCAAAACGTCACCGGGATAGCCGAAACTATTCGTCGATATGGCTTGTCGACTGTGGATACGCTACCAAACTCGGTCCGGCTGATCAGTGATCACGAGCAACGGTGACGGGGGCTTCCGTACGGGGGCGTGGCCCTCGGTCGCGCACCATCGCCGCCCTTAACCGGGCGGATCCATCGACACACCCCACGAGCGGTCTTTCCATTCGCTCGTACGCGTGTTCGACTAACTCGCTCCTCATCGGCACTCGCCCGGAGGTCTTCGGCAGCGCCATGAACTACCCCTCCCACCCCCACCCCCACCGTCGCCCCGCCATGCCACTGGTTGCCCGCGCGGCACACGCCGCCACCGCCGCCTACCAGCGCGCAATGACCAGCAAGCGCGAACGCCTCTACCAGCAGGAAAACCGACGCCTCCGGCAGGAGAAATGTGTGGCTCCGGAACGAGGTCCGGCATTGCTGGGACGCCATCGACGTGATGGACCGCGACATGGAGGTACGGCGCCGGGAATTCATCCTGGGCGAACTCTCCCGGGCAGGCGCCCGCAGGCAGACGGTGGTCGTCGATCAGCGGCGCCTGCTGGAGGTTCACCTTCGCGAACAGCTCGCCGCCGAAGCCGAGGAAACCGTCCGGGCCACCTACGCGGAGGGCTACGCCGACGGGATCATGCGCCCCAGGACCGACGGCCAAAACTGAGTTCCCCTACCTGTCCCCTACAACGAATCAGGCCCCCTCGCTGGAGGGGGCCTGATCTGCAGTGCAGGAGATCATATTTGAGTGTCCGAGGCCCAACACGAACCGTTACCCCACCACCGATGAGAATCGTCAAGACCTTGAAGCCAACCCAAGCCTAGGAACCCCGCTGACCCAACCTGTCGGTTCCGCCGAAAGGGGTCACCACGCCCACCTGCACGACGGCGTCGCACGCACCGGACCCGGCTCCCGCGAACTATCCACCTTCCTGGTCGAAGCCGACCAACCCAGCGTCCACCTCACCCGCACCAACCCGTCATCGGGCCTGCACCGTTTCAGCTCCGGCGAGATCGCCTTCAACAACTGCCGCATTCCTGTAACCAACCGGCTCGGTGCCGAAGGTGACGGCTTCGACTTCACTCCTTCCTCCAGCTTCCTGTACGACAGGCCCAACCTGGCCGCCGTCGCTCGGCATCCACATCGCGGGGTGCACGCTTCCGCGGGCTGGATTCCATCCCATTGAGGATGGTCGCGGGGCGCTAATCGCACATCGGCTTCAGCGCCTCGACGTACACCGGGAATCGACTCATCTCGAGTCGTCGACCGACCGCAACGGTGCGCCGTACAAAGGCACGAGTTCGTGCCCGAATCTGTCGGGGCCGGTGAGGGGTGATCTCGGCGGCTGTGAGGTTCCGGTTCCGGCCACGACTGGCATTTACTCTGGGAGCAGTGCCCCTATCCGGGCGATGTCGTGGCTTCGCTCACGGATCCGTTTGCGGGGATGGCGGGCGTGACGGCCGATGGCGACGACCCCTTCTACGCCGTTGCGTTGGAAGCGCATGTCTGGCGCTGGCTCCGTGGTCAGCGCGCCGGACGCGGCGCGGACGGCAGAGTGCGGCCTGATCGCGCTATGGATTCGACGACGGCGCGGGGTCGCGTCGGTCCCATCGGGTGGAGCGGCTCCGGGCCGGGGCCGGTGGGGGAAGTGGCCCGGTGCCGAAAAGCTCGAGTGTCAAGGAGCTGACAGTTAGCCCGTATCGAGCGGAATGGTGATGTTCAGTGGTGCCGTGACTGCGCAACGCCACCAGTTGATCATGGTGCCGTTCGTCACCTGGACGAACTCGCCAAGCGGCACCCGTCCCATCCGGCGCCAATGCTCGCCGGACGGTAGCGCGCCCCGCCCGTACACTGCGGGCAGCAGCGCGCTCCCGGGATGCGGCGGGGAAGGGGATGCGCGTGCGGCCGGACAGTTCTGAGGTGGATGACGACGAACGTCCCGCTGACGGTCTCGACCTGTGGCAGCTCGCCGGTCTCCCCGGCGGACTGCTGCAGGCCAGCTATCTGACCAGCCGGTTCGCGGCGCAGTACCGGCTGATTGTGGACGTGCTGCTTGCCGAACAGGAACACACGCTGACCGGCGTCGCCGCCACCGATCTGCCCGAACTGTTACGCCGGCGCCTGAAGTACCTCGGCGCTGACCCAGCCCTGCTCGACGGCCCCGGCTTCCGGCTCAAGGAGCGGATGACCCGGCTCGAACGTTGGGGTGTCGTCTATACGTTCCAGGACAAAGCTGTCCGTGACGCCGAATTCGTCCTCGACCGCGACCGGTACCAGCTGACCGAGACCGTCGCCCAGCTACACCGGGCGATCACCTCCCTCGGTGACGACACCGCGGCCGAAGCCGCCGCCACCCTCGCCCCCGGCATCCTGACCGCTAACCTGAACCTGCTGCACGAGTGCGCCCGCACCGACCCGGCCGCAGCCGCCGCCGCGTGGTCGGTGATCGCCACAACCCACCAGTCGATGGTGAAAGCCGCCGCCAGCTGGCAGGCGCGCCTCGCTGGAGCCCTGGCCGGCGCCCCGACACCGGAAAAGATCACCACCGTGCAGGAAACCCTGCGCCGCTACGTCGACATGTGGGGCGCCGGCATCGATACCCACTCCGAGACGATCACCACCCGCGCCGGGAAACTCGCCCTGCTGCCTGGCGACGTGTGGCGGCGTATCGCCGTGCACACCCTCGGCGCCAACGCTGATGACCCGGCGATCGACGCCCTGGTCGACAGCCACCAGCACACCCTGCAAACGCTGCGGCGTTGGTTCGACGGCCCGGACTGCCAGGCCCGTCAACTACGCCGGCAGATGCGCGACACGATCGGGCCGCTGCTGCGCGGGCAGCGCACTCTCGCGGCGGTCGGCGGCCACGTCTCCCGACGTTCTGAACTGCTCGATTTGGCGGCACGCCTGGAATCGGCCGCCGACGATGACGCCGCGTGGCGACTGTGGTGCGCCGCGACCGGCCTGTTCGCCGCCCGGCACCTGCCCGGTGAAACGAGCCCGACGGCCGGCAGCGCCGGCGCCGTGTCGTTCTGGGACGCCAACCCGGTCCCGATCGAAGCGCGGCTGCGGAAACAAGGCCCCAAAGCCGTGACCGGCACCGCCGCCCGGCTCACTGACCGCACCGGCGCCAAACGCGCCGCCCGGGAACGCGCCGCCCGCATGGCCGCGCAAGCCGCGCTCACCGAAACCGGAATCCTCGCGCGGTCCGGGCAGCGGCTGTCGCAATGGCGCAACGTGAGCGTCGACGAGCTGCAGATGCTGTTGGTTCTGCTCGGCACGATCGCCGCAGCCCGCCCCGACCAGGCCGGCACCAGGTCGGCGACCACCGGCGACGCCCGCTGGCGGCTGCACGCCGATCCACCGCCAGACGGCGCCCCCGCCGCAATTGTGCACACTCCTGACGGGCGCCTGGTCCATCCCGACATCGCCTTGCATATAGCCCCGGCCGCGAGCCGCCCGTGAACACCGCAACCTCCGCCATCGAGAAGGAAGCCCAGCAGGCCTTCCTCGGCCTGCTCGCCCAACCGCTGATCACCCCGGCCACCAACCGAATCCTGCACCGGCACGTGCTACGCCATCAACGCCAAGTTACCGACCATGCCCGCCGCGCCGGCTACCGCATCCAGCGCGTCGGCCGCGCCGTCCGGCTGATCCGGGTACCCGTCGGCGGACGGGTCACCGCCCCACCACGCCCCACCGGCGCGCCCGGCCGACGGCAGCTGGCACTGGCCTGCTGCCTGGCCGCATGCTGCGAAGAAGTCTCGACCACCGTCACCCTGCAGCAGCTGTCCGACATGGTCCGCGACCTGACCGGCGCCGCAGGTACCCCAGTGACCGGATACGACCCGGAACAGAAGCCGCAACGGCGGCTGCTGCGCGACGCCGCGACCCTGCTCGCCGACTGGGGAGTGCTACGCCGCCGCACCAGCGACGAGATGCTGCTCGACTGGACCGAAGACGGCGCTGGGCCCGGCGCCGGCTATGACGTCGACCGTGACGCCCTGCTGCTGATGACCAGCCCTGACGTCCTGGCCGCCGCCCTGCACTCACCCGAGGCTGATGCCGAGCAGCTCGCCGCGACCCGCACCGTGCGGCAACTACGGGCCTTGCTGGAAACCCCCGCCGTCGTCTACGCCGACCTCGACGAACACGACGCCGACGCGCTACGCAAAGCCCGCGGCCTGCGCGCTGCAGATCTGACGCAGATGACCGGCGGTACCGTCGAAGCTCGCGCCGAAGGGCTCCTGCTCGCCCTACCCGACGACCCGGACCGGCAGCCGAGCGTCGCTGACTGGCCCCGCGCCCGCGCCGCGGACTGGGTCGCCCTGCTGATGGCCGACCTCGCCGGCCGCCACGGCACCCGCGCCCCCACCGGCACCGTCCGACTGACCAGTACACAGGTCGATGAAGTCGTCGACGACCTCGTCGCATGGCGCGGCGACTACATGTCCAAAGACCAGAAGACCGTGCCCGGCACCGTCCGCAGCGACGCCGAAACGATCCTAACCGAACTCGGCCTGCTCCAAGTCCATCCGGACGGCTCGTGGACGTTGTCACCGGTCGCCGGCCGCTACCGCGACCCCGACATCACCCTGCTCGGTCCGACGGAGCCAACCCGATGACGACGCTCGACCTGCCCGCACCGGGGCCGGCCGCCACCGACGAGCAACTGTCCGCCTGGCGAGACGCCGTGACCATCGCCGGGTTGCCCGACCCGTCCCGCTCCCGCTGGCAGGTCCTGCGCGCCGGCGTGATCGGCCTGTGGGAATTCGACGTCGCCGAATACTGGTTCGCCGACGGCCGCGCCCAGTTCGTCGGCCAGAACCAGTCCGGCAAGTCCACGATGATGGCCTTGACCACGCTGCTCATGCTCGCCGGCAGCCTCGACCGCAAGTACGTCGACACGTTCGGCGACTCCGAGAAGGAATACCGGTACTACGTCGAACCCGTCATCGACGACCGAGACCGACGCGACGCCTCCACTTCAACTAATCGCGGCTGGGCCTGGGTCGAATACGGCCGCATAGGCCCGCTCGGCACCCCCGAATTCTTCACCACCATGCTTTACACCCAGACCAAACGCGGCGTGAAGCAGATGACCCGCGCCTGGGTTGTCTGCCACGGCACCGCCCGCGTCCGCGACGGCCTAGACCTGGCCGTCGGACAGGCGGTTTCCGAACCCAAGGAACTCGAGGGCATCGCCGGGGTCACCGTCTACCCGAAGGGCTCCGACTACACCGAGCGGCTCGCCACCGACCTGTTCGGCTTCGACGACATCGAACGCTACGCGACCGTGATCGAGATGCTGAAGGTGCTGCGAACCCCCCACCTCGGACAGAAACTCGACCCGGCCTGGTTCACCTCCCAAATCCGCTCCGCGCTGCCCCCGGTTGCCAAAAGCGAGGTGACCGAACTCGCCAACGGCTGGCAGGAACTCGAACAACTCGCCCGCGACCGTGACCACGCCGACGAAGCTCGCAAAGCGATCACCGTCTACCTCAACCGGGCCTGGCGGCCCTGGGCCGACGCCGTCCTGCGCCTGCACGCCGACACACTGATCGCCGCCGACACCGCGTTCGTCAAAGCCGGCGACGACGCCACCGCCGCGGAAAAGACGCTCGAGCAGGCCCGCGCCCGCCTCGACGACGAAGCCCAGAACACCATCAACCTGGAGAAGGCCCTCGGGCGTACCCACGCCGAACAAATGCAACTGCTGCGCTCATCGGCGTACACCACCGCCGTCGAGCGCGCCAACGACGCCAAACGCTTGCGCGCTGAGGCCAACGCTACGACTGAGCGCGCCCGCAAGGCCACCGCCCAGTTGGCCACCACCCGTGGCGACCTGGAGAAGGCCATCGGCCGCCGCGACAAGGCGGCGGACGAGCTCACGATCGCGCAACAGGAGGTCTAGACCGCTGGCGGGCACACCGTCGAGGCCGCCACCGCCGCTGGGCTCGGCGAGCGCGCACCGGCCTGGGCAGCCGCCGGAGACGTCGACCGGTTCGACGTCGCGATCACTAGCCGCCGCGGGCAAGTCGCTGCACTGCGCAAACTCATCCGCGCCGCCAGCACCGCCGCTGCGACCTGGAACACCCTTGACGACCTGGCGGCGAAGGCGGAAGCCGAACTCACCACCCGTACGGACGCCGCCACCGCCACCGAAAGCGCCCTGCACCAAGCCGTACAGACATTGTCGGACGACCTGGAACGCTGGGCATCGACCCTCGACGAATGGGCACCACCGACCGAGACCCGCACCCAGTGGATCACTGCGGTCACCAACCAGACCCGCGCCGACCGAACACGTGAACTACTCACCGCCCTGCTGACCCGCCAATGGCTGGACCCGGTCACCTCACCACTGATCACCCGCGCCGCCGACCTGCGCGCCGGCGCGAAAACCGCCACCACACAAGCAACCGCGGCGGACGCCGAAGCCGACCACCTCGCCGCCGCCGGCGACCCCATCCCCGACCCGCCAGCGCGCTGGACCCGCCGGACACGTCCCGCCTTCCCGGCAGCGGCAGGCGCCCCGCTGTGGCGACTGCTCGACCCGGTCGACGGTCTCGACCCCGCCGTCCTCGACCATGTCGAGGCAGCCCTGGCCGCCGCGGGCCTGCTCGACACATGGGTCACCACCGACGGCACCTTCAGCCCAGAGCACGGTGACGACGCCGTCATCACCACCGGCACCCTCCCTACCGCGACAACCTCACTGGCCGCCGTGCTGCAGCCCGCCGAAGACGCCGCCACCCTCACCGACGCTGTCACGAAGATCCTCAACGGCATCGGCTACACCATCGACGGCCCGCTCACCGCGACCGTGTGCCTCGCCGCCGACGGACGCTGGCGAACCACCGCCGCAGCCGGCCGGGCAGCCCCCGCGGAACACGGCGCTGAATTTATCGGCACCGCCGCCCGCGCCGCGACCCGCCGCCGCAACATCGCCGACCTACGCGCCCAAGCCACCGCCTTCCGCGACGAAGCGCAGCGCCTCACCGGCGAAGCCGACACAGTCAGCACCCAGGTCACGAACCTGCGCACCAGCGCAAGGCAGGCACCCACCGACGCCGACGTCGTCGCAGCTGCCGCCGCTCACACCGCCGCGACCGGCGAAGCCGAGAAAGCCGACATCACCTACCGCGACGCTCGCGGCCAAGAAGAACAGGCCCGCACCCTCTCGGAAGAGAAGGCAGCAGAGGTCATCCGGTACGGCGTCGATAACCAGCTCCCCACCAGCGAGGAGCATCTCGACACCCTCGCCGAAGACCTCGACACGACCGCCGCCGCCGCCGGCTCCCTGCGGCTAGCACTGCGCGGGCTCCAAGCCGCCACTGCCGCGGCCACGGATGCTGCCGAACGGCTCACCACCGAAGAATGCCGGGTCACCGCCGCCGTCACCCTCGCCGAAGATGAAGCGGCAGCCGCCGAGCTGGCCGACACGAACGCGACCCTGGCCGAGCAGTCCGTGGACGCCGACGCGCAACAGCTGTTCGCCCAGGCCGAGGAACTCGAACGAAAGGTCGGGGAATACGGTCTGTCGATCTCGGCCAGTCGACGCGAAAGCCTGGCTCGCTCCAAAGAAGCGGGTGAAGCCGAGAACGCCTGGAACGGCGCCTGCAAGGCCCACACAGCGGCCGGTGAACACCGCGACGTCGCGGCTGCCGCCTGGTGGACACCTGTTGACGCCGGCCTCACTGCCGCTCGTAACCTGCCCGCCCCGGACAGCCGTGATTTGCCCGCCGCGCTCGCTCACGCCCGTACCGCCACCGAGCGGCTGCGCCCGCCGATGTGGCCCGACCGGCTCGACGACAAGGCCAAACGCGTTGAAGCCGCACTCTCGCGCATGCTCGGCAGCTCCCTGATCGAGCTGCGCACCGTCCTCGAAGCCCACGGCGGCCGCTCGATCATCATCACCGAAGCCGACGACCAGCACCCCCTGCCGTCGGTCACCTTGATCGTCGATGCCTCCGGCACCTCGCTCGACCCCGCTGAAGCTATCCTGCACCTGCAAAAGCTGGTCGACGACCTGTCGCGTACCCACGACGAGAAGCTCCACCAGATGTACACCGAACTTCTCTCCTCCACCTTCATCGACCACCTCGCCGACCGGATGAAGAAGGTCATCAAGCTGCTCAAGGTTGTCAACGAGGTTCTGGAGAAACATCCGACCGGCGCCAACAAGACCACGCTGCGGCTACGCCGCGTCCCCGCCGAAGGACAAGCGGCCGGCTTCAAGATCCTCAAAGCACTCCTGGACGGCACCATCGAATCCGACGCCGCCCAGCAACAGATCCAACTGTTCCTCGGCGCCCGTCTGCGCGAGGCCCAGGAAGCCGGCCTCATCGGCACCGAAGACTGGACCGACCGCCTCGCCGAACTGCTCGACTACCGTGCATGGTTCGACGTCGTCGCCCAATACAAAGTCGGCGACAGCGACGACGAGAACCGGTGGAAAGACCTCACCAGGAAAGTCCACGGCGTCGACTCCGGCGGCGGCAAAGTCGTCACCCTGCTGCAGCCGCTGCTGGCGACCCTGGTCGCCCTGTATTCCGAATCTCCAGAAGCACCCCGGCCGCTCTGGCTCGACGAAGCCTTCGAAGGCGTCGACCCCGGCAACCGCGCCACGATGATGCGGATGCTCACCGACTTCGACCTCGACTTCCTGCTCGCCGGACCCGCACCGCTTGTCGCCGTCGCGCAAGTCCCCGCCGCCGCAGTCTGGGTCATCACCCGAGCACCCGCACCCATTCCCGGCGTCGACCTGTCCCTGATGCTGTGGGCTGGGCACACCCTTGAACAGATCCCCGTCGGGGACTACGCCACCCGGCTGCTCAGAGGACGTCTGATTCACGTATTTTGTGTGTGTTGTGGTTGTAGTGGTTCTCGCCAGGTTGGGGTGGTTTCGGCGGTGAGGCGTTTGGCGAGGTTGTCGATCATGGCGAGGGTGATCATGCTGGCGGAGTTGTCGGGTCGTGCTTCGTAGTCGCGGACGAGTCGGCGGTGGTGCATGAGCCAGCCGATGGTGCGTTCGACGACCCATCGCCGTTTGACCACGCTGAAGCCTTTGGCTTGGGGGTTTTTGGTGACGGTCTCGACGTCGACGCCGAGGGCGGCGCCGTGTTCGACGACGCGGTTTTTGAAGCCGGCGTCGACCCAGGTTTTGGTGAGGGTGGGGTGGGTGGTGGTGGCCTGGTTGAGCAGGTTGATGCCGATGGTGTTGTCGCTGGCGCTTGCGGCGGTGACGGTGACGGCGAGGAGGAGGCCGA
>NZ_KB900614.1:4388770-4446962 GCF_000379065.1 Salinispora mooreana | reverse complement strand
TGTGCCAGCCGGTTCCGGGCGGACCGGGGCGACCTTGTAGCCGGCGGCGATGAGCCGTGCCCCGAGGTAGGTGTCATCGCATCCCCACCCGGCGGCGAACGACGGCTCGAACCCGCCGACCTGCATAACAGCCTCGTACGGGACGGTGACCAACGCGGTAACCACTATGCGGGGGAGGTCCCAGTCGTGGTAGCGGTGGCCGTAGCCCAACTCGCGGAACTCGTCGGTGTCGTCGAGCGGGCGCCCTATCAACGCCCGGCCGCACCGAAGGGCGGCCCGGACTCATGGCCCGAGTCGGTCGCATCGAGGGCCGCCTGGACGCCCTCGAGGAGCTGCGCCCCAACGGCGGCCAGTCACTCAAGGACCAGGTGGCCAGGATCGCCCACGCCACCGGCGCCGACACCACCCCCAACCGCACCCAGGAGGAACCCCGATGACCCACGACTACCTGATCAGCCTGATCCGCACCGCCGTTCCCGCCGCTGTCGGCGCACTGCTCGCCTGGCTGGCCGCCGAGGCGGGCATCGTGCTCGACGCCGACTCGTCCACCGCCCTCACGGCCGGTGTGGTGGCGCTGACGATGGGCGCCTACTACGCCCTCGTCCGGGTGGCCGAGGCCCGGTGGCCGTGGCTTGGTGTCCTACTGGGTACGCCGGCCGCGCCCCGGTATGAGGTGCCGGCCGCCCGGCGGCAGTAGTCCAGCCGACCCGGCCACACCCGCCGGTGGTGGTGACTCGGGGGCACCACCACCGGCGGACACCCTTCAAACCCCCGGGTTGGGGAGAACTGAATGACCGCCTGGACTGTGCACCACGGCGACGCGCTAACGATCCTGCCCACCCTGCCCGCCGCAAGCGTCGATCTCGTGCTGACCGACCCGCCATACAACTCCGGCGGCCGTACCCAATCCGACCGGACCAAGCACACCACCCGCAGCAAGTACGTCTCCGGCGACGCCGCCCACACCCTGGCCGACTTCGTTGGGGACAACCGTGACCAGCGCGGATACGCCGCATGGCTGTCGCTGATCCTCGCCGACTGCCTCCGCGTATCGAAACCCGGCGCGTCACTGCTCGTGTTCACCGACTGGCGGCAACTACCGGCCACCAGCGACGCCCTGCAGGCCGGCGGCTGGCTGTGGCGCGGCATCATCTGCTGGCACAAACCCATCTCCCGCCCCCGCATCGGCGGGTTCAAAGCCGACTGCGAGTACCTGCTGTGGGGCAGCAACGGGCCGATCGACGCCACCTGTAACCCCGTCTACCTGCCCGGCCTCTACAGCGCCAGCCAGCCCCGCGGCAAGGGCAGGCAGCACATCACCCAGAAACCCGTCAGCCTGCTCGCCGACCTGGTGAAGGTATGCCCGCCCGGCGGCACGATCCTCGATCCGTTCGCCGGCTCCGGCTCCACCGGCGTTGCCGCCGTCAACGCCGGCCACCCGTTCGTCGGGATCGAGGCCAGCGCGCACTACGCCCAGATTGCACGGCAGCGGATCGCCGACGCCACCACTCAACACGCGCCCGGGTAGGGTTGTCGATGCGGTGCCGCCGGTGATGTCCCGGCCGGCGCCGACCAAGCCGCGCGACCCCGTCTGACGAAAGAGCCCCGAGGCTCTGGCCATGCATGGCTAGGGCCTGTCCTGTCGATCTTGAATCGACTGGTCAGGTGACGTCGCCCCGAGGGATCATGAGGCGTGACCGATGCTGATGCGGTGCTGAGGATCGCGGATTTGCGCCGAGCGTGCTCGATGCTGTTGGACGCGGCGGAGAGCCGGTTCGGTCCTCAGATCCAGCCGTCACAGCTCGGCGTTGACTACTACTGGAACGTCGATCTTCGTGCGGCATTCGCGATGGTCCCGCGGCCGGAGCTGGAGATCGACTGCGGGCAGAGCAGCGACGATCTCGCGGAGCTGTCCAGCCTCCTCCAGCGAGATCCGGAGGACGTCGTATCGCTGTGGCACGACATCCCGCACGTGAGCGGGCTCTTGCGGCTGCTGGCGTACCTCGACCTGCCTGACTCTGGCGAGGTTCGCGGTAACTAGCTGTTGCTGCCGATTACCGGAGCCAGATGACGGCAGCGATGAGGATCAGACTGGACCGGTAGAGCGATGCGCGTTTGGCGTAGCGGGTAGCCAGGTCGCGCCATTGTTTGAACCGGTTGAAGCACCGTTCCACGACGTTGCGGTTCCCCGCCCACCGGCGGTAACCGCCAAGGGGGGCCGCGTAGCGGCGCGGCCCCCCTCCCCATCCAGATCTGACAGGAACAAGGGGATGGAGGAATCCAGTATGACACCCCAGCAGTGGCACGCCGCCGTAACCATTCGTCGCTGGAGCACGCAGCCCAGCGACGACCAGCTCGCCGAGATCACCCGCGTCCTGCCCGGTTACGGCATCATCGTTGACACCGGGCAGGACCGAGTGCGCCTGGAGATGACTATCGAGGCGACCACCGTCCGCCAAGCGGCCGACGCGGCCGTCCGCGCGGCCCGGACCGCGCACAGTCAGGCAATCGGCAGCGCACCCGAGGTCACCGCCCTACGCATCATCACGGCCGAGGACCACGAACGGGAGATCTCCCGACCGCACCCGATGAGCCTCGTTGGCAACGCCGAGATCGCCCGAATCCTCAACGTGTCACGGCAGCGGGTCGAGCAGCTCGCCCGAGAGAACGAGGCGTTCCCGGACCCGGTCGCCCGGCTGGCCGCCGGCCCCGTGTACAGCTGCGCCAGCGTCGACGCGTTCGGCGCCGGCTGGCAGCGCAAACCGGGCCGGCCGAAGACGACCTAGGCACCACAACGCCCCGCCCGGCCGTGAGGCCAGGCGGGGCGGATCGTTGCGGTGAACTCGAGCGCCCGCGCTCTTCCCGCCAGGGAAGAGCGCGGGCGTTCCCGGCCTCGGATCATGGACTCACAGCGGCTTCCTGGTCGACGTGTACGTCATCGATCGTCGCATCCCACAGGACCATCGGCCTGATGATCCTCACACCACCGACCGCCTGGCCGTACGGGAAGCGCTTGTCATTAGAAACCAGATACTCAGCTTTGGCGCGTACCGCTGTGGCCATGTGTGCGGCATCCGCCCCGCTCATCTTATATTCGTCGCAGATACGCCGCGTGTCATCAACCACGAACAGGTCCAACTCATACCACAGAACGGGCGCGGCCGTCAGGTACCGCTCGATGATCTCATCACGTTTCGCCGGATCCACGTCACCCTTGTGCGAGGCGACCTCAGCGAGAACAAGAGTCGAGGCCACAATCTCAATGTCGCCCCGCTCAGCGGCGAGCAGCAGCTTCAGCGAATCAGACCAATACGATGCCTCCCGCTTGATAACATTGAGGAAAATGCAGGAGTCGATGTAGACCAACGGCGGTTTCTTACCCCCGGCGGGCATGTTCGATGAACTCCTCCGTGGTCAGGGCACCTGTGTAGTCCGGCGCGACACCGAGGATGTCCCACGCGGATACGCGCTCCCGGTCGGGAAGCACTCGCATCTCCGTCATGTCCAGGCGGATGGGCTGGCCGGCTGGATTGCGAAACAGCTCACCCGCTACCCGAACCCGCTCGCGCCAAGCCACGCGGAGTTGTTCTCTCGCATCGTCGGCAGTGCGCACGGATACCGCGCGTCTGGTTCGCTCATTAACGACCAGCGCCCGAAGTCCCTTACGACTACTGGACAACATTTCCAGTCTGCCTTCGACGCTACCGAAGGTGCGGCGCCCTACCTGCGTGGCCCGCTTGGCGTGTTCCACGGTGACTTCGTCGACGGTCGCCACTTCATCAGTGTCAGTGGCACGGATGTGCACGGCCCTGATCCGGTCACCGAACGTCGCCATCGCCGGCAGACGACCGACGGTGGCGACAGAGAACAGCGGGGGAACCTCTGCCTTCTGATGAAGCGACTCGACGCCACGGACGAGGCCCACAGTGGTGCTCGTGACGGTAGGGACCGCGCGCTCTGGGGGAATACGCTGAGGGACGAACACGGCACGATGCACACCGTTGACGGAGATGTCGTTAATGACCCACTCCAGCCTCGGCTCCCGGCCGGGCAGGGCTAATTGGTCAACCTCCCGTAACGCCAGCCGGGTTTCCGTGAGCACCTTCATGTACCGCTGCGGTTGCAGGCTACGCCGCGGCGCATCCACCACGATCTCTACTCCATGCAGCCGTTCACCCATAGCACCACCATGTCACAGTCGTCCGACCCGGCGTACCGGCATAACGGCCCACCGCACTCTGAGGTCACGCGTAGCCCGGAGCGGAGATAGGGGGCGCTCCGAGTAGGTCATGGGTGAGCAGCCCGGCGTATGCCTCCGCCCAGGGCCAGCACCGCCGCGGGGTGCCGCACACGGGGCAGCGACCCTCGACCTGGCGGTGCTCGTGCAGGTCCCGCCACCACCGGCGGACGGTCACGTCGGCCGGTGTCAACGCCTACTCCCGGCGCGCTGCGGGGGTGCCCAGTTGCCCTGCCCTACCGAGGTCAGGTAGTCGTAGGCGGTCTCGGTGGGCGGGCACGGCCAGGCGGACCCGCAGGTCGGGCACCGGTCCACGCGCGGCCAGTGCTCGGTGATGATCCGCCGGGCGGACAGGATCATCCGGTTGCGTAGCTGGACCGTCGACAAGCCGGGGCGGGGCCGGGCGTGGGTGGCCATCACCGGCGGCGGTTCGTCCGCTGCCGGGCAAGCGGGGTCAACAACGGCCGGCTATCGAAGATGACCGTCGGCTGGTTGTGCAGCGAGGAGTAGGCACCGGCCCGCGCCGCGTACACGGTGGCAGGACCGACCGCGTCCAGCCGTCCGGGCCGGCGGCGGAGTCGGCGGAGTAGCCGGATCATGCGCGTGCTCCCTCAGCCTCGATGGAGGTGAGACGGCCCGTTCTCTGGCTGTGGCCATCCCCATTGGGAGCTTTCCGTGAGGGGGAGACTACTGCTAGGTGGTGTATGTCCGCAGGTTTCCTGCGGACAGGCTGCGGACGGCAGATTCGACACGCCTAGCCAGGTGCTCTGTTCCGGTCGTTTCCGCGATGGCCTGTACGCGTTCGTACGCCTCACGTGCGGCGCTGACGTCGCCGAGTTCGGCCAACGTCGCCGCGAGGTCAATTCTGTAGGGGACGGTCCATGCCGCGCCTTTCGCGTACGGCGGCAATCCGTGCAGGCCGGTGCGAAGGTGCTCGACTGCCAGGGCGTTGTCACCGAGCAGCCGATAGGTCAAGCCGCGCTGCATCTTCAGATAGTCCAGAGAGTGAAAATAGATCCATGGTGGCTCCCGGTCTGGGGCCTCGGTCGCTTGCGTGGCGAGATCCATAGCCTGGTCGAGTAGCCCGATCGCGGTGGACGCCGCTCCGATCAGAGCATGACCTCGCGCCTCCTGCTGAGCGGCGAGCGCCCGTACGCCTGGGCTGGCTGGTTGGCGCAGGGCCGCTGCTGACAAACCGATCAAAGGCCCTGGGCGGCGGTGTTGCCATGCCAGGTGTCCACGCATGCTGAGCACTGTGGCGATCATGTCCGAATTTCCGGCCTCGGTACCCCATTCCAAAGCGGCGGAGTACCAGCGACCAGCCACGCGCGGATGTCCGGCGGCGGCGTTTAGCCAGCCCCCGAACTGGGCCCACTGGGCGGCCAAATCCACGAGACGGGCCCTCGAGTCACCGCGGACTTCGGTACTCAAGGTGGCGAGGAGGTTAAGTTGGATGCGAACTGCTGGGAGCACCGCGGCAACGCCAATACTGTCTTCAAGACGGCGGTACGCGGCGAGGGCATCGGCGAGGGCGTCGAGAGTGGCTGGCTCAACCCGGCGTGGGCGCTCTTGGGCAAAGGCCAGGCGGTTCGTCGACTGCCCTACCGGCGGGACTGGACGGATCAAGCTGGTGAGCCGGTCGTCGCTGTTGAGTGCGTCGTCCAACCGTTTAGCGAGATCCAGGGTGGGTTGTCGACGGCCAGCTTCAATGTCATGCAGATGTCCTCGACTGGACAGGGCCAGGGACGCGAGCTGGCGAAGGCTGACTCCCGCGACTGTGCGCAACTGGCGTAGTTCAGCTCCGAAACAAGGGTCAACGATCGCCGGCATCAGTGCTCCCAGGTAGCGGTCTGGGTGGCGGGCGCCGACCGCTACAACCGGCACCCTGCCGCCATCGACGGTACTCCCTGCCCGCACGTCACGCCGTCACCTGTCCGTATGGATGTTCCGGCGCGTCACGGCGTACGCCCTACCACGGAATTGTGGTTCCGGACAGGTTCGAGCTGTCCGCTACCTCTTAGCGGACATTCAAAACGTCACCGGCATAGCCGAAACTATTCGTCGATATGACTTGTCGACTGTGGATATGCTATTAAACTCATTCCGGCTGATCAGTGATCACGAGCAACGGTGACGGGGGCGTGGCCCTCGGTCGCGCACCATCGCCGCCCTTAACCGGGCGGATCCATCGACACACCCCACGAGCAGTCTTCCCATCTGTTCGTACATGTGTTCGACTGGCACGCTCCTCATCGGCACTCACCCGGAGGTCTTCGACAGCGCCATGAACTACCCCTCCCACCCCCACCCCCACCGTCGCCCCGCCATGCCACTGGTCGCCCGCGCGGCACACGCCGCCACCGCCGCCTATCAGCGCGCTTGGACCGGTAAGCGCGAACGCCTGTACCAGCAGGAAAATCAGCGACTCAGGGAGGAGGTTCGGCGGCTCCGGAACGAGATCCGGCACTGCGCCAACGTCATCGAGGTGATGGGCCACGACCTGGAGTCACGGCGCCGGGAATTCTTCCTGGGTGAGTTGCTCGCCCAGGCAGACGCCCGCAGGCGGACGGTGGTCGTCGATCAGCGGCGCCTGCTGGAGGTTCACCTTCGCGAACAGCTCGCCGCCGAAGCCGAGGAAACCGTCCGGGCCACCTACGCGGAGGGCTACGCCGACGGGATCATGCGCCCCAGGACCGACGGCCAAAACTGAGTTCCCCTACCTGTCCCCTACAACGAATCAGGCCCCCTCGCTGGAGGGGGCCTGATCTGCAGTGCAGGAGATCATATTTGAGTGTCCGAGGGGTAACACGAACCGTTACCCCACCACCGATGAGAATCGTCAAGACCTTGAAGCCAACCCAAGCCTAGGAACCCCGCTGACCCAACCTGTCGGTTCCGCCGAAAGGGGTCACCACGCCCACCTGCACGGCAGTGTCGCACGCACCGGACCCGGCTCCCGCGAACTATCCGCCTTCCTGGTCGAAGCCGACCAACCCGGCGTCCGCCTCACCCGCACCAACCCGTCATGGGGGCCTACACGGCTTCAGCTCCGGCGAGATCACCTTCAACAACTCCCGCATTCCCGTAGCCAACCGGCTCGGTGCCGAAGGTGACGGCTTCGACGTCGCCTTCTCCTCCGTGTCCGGTACGGCAGACCCAACCTTGCCGCCGTCGCCCTCGGCATCCACCAGGCGATCCTCGAACCCACCGTCGCCTACACCGCCGGCCAACGCCGCTACGGCAATCCCCTGGCAGACCTGCCGACGGTGATGCAGCGGCTCGGCTACATCCAGTCCCGGCTGATGACTGCCCGGCGGGCCGCACGGCGCGCTTGATCAAGGCATTGGCGGCCCAGGTTGGCGCGTCGGAGCACTCTGCGCTGGCGCCTGGTGCGGTCGCGGCACTGACCGGCCTGAGCAGGTCCGAAGCTGGCTTGATCTTCGGCCATGCGGGGCCACCTCGTGCACCACGGCGCAGACACCGAACCGATCGAGGTCCTCATCCAGCTGATCTCGGACATCCAAGGTCGTGAGGCCGAGGCGGGTGCCGCGATAGCGCCAGGGGACAGAGTGCGACTCGCAGGCGAACTACCAGCCAGCGTGACGGACCATGGCGCCACTCGGCCGAGCGAAACGGTGTTCGCCGTCCGCTACGTCGGTGATGACGCGACGATCGACGTGCAACCGGACCTGGCTGAGGACTACACGATCAAGTCGGCGCCGATCGCCCTCGTGCAGCCAGCAGGTACATAGAGCATGAGATAGAGCCGAGCATCCGCACATGCCGCCATCCGCTCATGGCCATGGCGGGTGGGGTTACGCCCGGGCTTCCCGAATCAGTGTCAGTCGCCTACGCGGATCGTCGTGCGGCGAGTGCCAGCCGTCGCCCTCGTCAGCGTGGTGTCGAGATCTCGGTGATCGTGGCAGTTCCTTGTATGGACAGACCTTCGTGCATGGCGATCCCCTCTTGGTCAAGATGGTGTGAGACACCCTGTGTGAGTGGGGTGGCGGGCCTGCTGAGGGCGGGGATCGGAGATCCTTGTGTACGTGTCCACTTCATCTGGCAAGCAGCCGGCGTCCGGCGACGGGGTTGATCCGGCGCCGAAGCCGTCGCGGCGGGTTTTCAGCCCGGAGTACAAACGTGCGATGGTCGCCGAGTACGAGAACGCCGCGAACGGGGAGAAAGGCGCGATCCTGCGACGGGAAGGTTTGTACTCGTCGCACATCATCGAGTGGACACGGGCTCGGGATGCCGGGCAACTCGGACAGGTAGGGACTCCGGTCACGGGTTCCGGTGCTGCGGCGGGGTCGCGGGTGAAGAAGTCCGCGGAGCAGGTGGAGTTGGAGAAGCTGCGCCGGCAGAACGAGAAGCTGCAGGCGGANCTGAAGAAGACCCGTATGGCGTTGGACATCATGGGAAAAGCGCACGCGCTCTTGGAAGAACTCTCCGAGAGCGCGGACAACGACAACCCGCCGAAGAGATCCTGACCGCCGTGTTCGGCGAGTTACGCGGCGCGGATATCTCGGTGCAGCGGGCGTGCGCGTTGACCGGGACCTCGCGGGCGACGTACTACCGGCGGGTGAAGCCGGTCGGTCCACGGCACGGGCCGTGGCTGCCCCGGACCCCGCCACCGCAGGCACTCAGCCCGGCCGAACGCGGCCGGGTGCTGGCGGTGCTGAACTCGCTCGTCTACGCCGACCTGGCGATCCCGCAGGTCTGGGCGAGGGAACTGGATGCGGGCCGCTACCACTGCTCGATATCCACGATGTATCGCATCGCCCGTGCGGCCGGGCAGAGCCGGGAACGACGTCGACTGGCGGCCCATCCACCCCGGGTACGTCCGGAACTGGTCGCGACGGGGCCGGGTCAGGTGTGGTCCTGGGACATCACCGCGTTGAAAGGACCTGTCACAGGCCTCTGGTACCGGTGCTACGTCGTTATCGACATCTACTCGCGCTATGTTGTCGGGTGGCTCGTCGCGGCCGGGGAGGACGCGGTCGTGGCCCGCGACTTCCTGGCCGATGCGATCAGCCGTAACGGGGTCGAGCCGCACACCATCCACGCCGACCGTGGCGGCGTCATGGTGTCGAAGCCGGTATCGCAGATGCTCGTCGACCTCGGTGTCCTACGGTCGCATTCCCGACCTCGGACCTCGAATGACAACCCGTATTCCGAAGCCCAGTTCAAAACCATGAAGTATGTGCCGGACTTCCCGGAAAAGTTCGGGTCCCTCGCTGACGCGAAAGCTTTCTGCGACGGCTTCTTCACCGCCTACAACCATGAACACCGACATTCCGGGATCGGCTGGCACACCCCGGCGTCGGTGCACTACGGCACCGCCGAGCAGATCCGTGAGCAACGGCAGGACACCCTCGACGCGGCCCACGCCGCCCACCCGGACCGGTTCAACCGCAGGCCCCGCGCACCGAAACTGCCCGACCACGCCTGGATCAACAAGCCAACCCAGCAGGAACCAACCGTCTCAGTTTGACTTGACAACTACCGCACTGCAGGCCGCTGGTGAACTGGTCCGCCTCCTTCCAGACCTCGAACGTGAACGTCGCCTGACCGACATCGGCTACCGCCTGACCGACGATGCCCGTAGCCAACTCCGGGTCGTCATGCCTCATCCCGACGCGCCCGATCTGCTCCGCTCGTGGCACGAACAGCTCGCTACTCTCGCCACTACCGGAAACCGCATCGGATACGCCGGGATGGCCTCCACTGCCCATGCGCAGATCAGCATCGCAGCCACCATCGGGCGACGAAGCCGTTCCGCCCGCCGTCGCGAGGCACTCATCGCGCAGGCGTTGTGGGCGGAGTTCCTCAGCTGGATCGACGAGCAAAGCGACGCCGTCGAGGCAGACGCCTGGCTGCGACACGCCCAGCAGCACGCCGTTGAAGCTAACGCGCCGACGCTGGCGAGTTACGTCCTGATGAGGCAGAGCCAGCGCGCTCTCGAGCGCTTCGATCCGGGTAATGCCATTGCCTTGGCGCAGCGGGCGCTGGAGGAGGTTCGGCTACCCGGCCGCATCCGTGCTCTACTGCTGATCCGCCAAGCCCAGGCGTACGCCATGGGAGGTGACCAGAACGCTTGCGCAGCCAGCATCGACAAGGCGCACAGCGTCGCTGGCAGCACCGACTGGGGTTCAGAACTACCGGTCGATCTCGGCTTCCACTGCAACCCGGTGTACATAGCTGCCCACGAAGCGCAATGCCGCCTACTCCTCGGCCAACCGACAGCCGCAGCCGATCTCTTCGAGCAGCTCCTGGACCAGTGGCCGGATCAGTGGCGCGTTGACGAGGCCCTTTGGCGATCGGCCCTGTCCACCGCCTACATCAACACCGGCGACATCGAACGCGCGGCGACCGAGGCCGCCAACGCCCTGGCTTTGGCCGCTGGCACCTCCTCCACACGGGCCCTGCGCTGGTTGAACCCGACAGCGGTCGCCCTTCGCCAGCAGAAAGCCGTTCCCGAAGCGGCGGCCTTTGTGCTCACCTATCGGCAGGCGACTCTCGAAGCGTGCAACCATTAGCCCGTGGATCTGATCACCACGGCGACGAGCAGCGACGAGTCCGAGCGAGCGGCTTCCGTCGCGGTCCTCCCGGTCGGGAGTTTCGAACAGCACGGCGCCCACCTACCGCTNGTGACCGACACTGTCGTGGCGTGCGCGATCGCGAAAGCAGTCGCCGAGCGCTATGACCTCTTCCTGCTGCCGCCTGTGACGATCTCCTGCTCCCACGAGCACGCGGCGTGGCGTGGAACGGTCAGTATCAGCGCTACCACCCTCACCGCCGTGGTCGTTGATATCGCCCGCTCTCTGCGCGCATCTGGTATTGATCGACTCGCTGTGATCAACGGACACGGCGGAAATTACGCGCTCGCCAACGTCGTTCAGGAAGCCAACGTCGCCGGACCAGCGATGACGCTGTTCCCAACTCGGGCTGACTGGGACGACGCTCGCATTGCCGCCGGTATGCACAGCACAGCTCACCAGGACATGCACGCTGGTGAGCTCGAGGTTTCGCTGCTTCTGCACGTTGCGCCTGAAGTGGTGCGTGATGGCTACGAGCAGGCCGACCACCTAGCCGACGATCGACGCCACCTTCTCACGCGGGGCATGGATGGCTACACCACCAGCGGCGTCATTGGTCTGCCGTCCCACGCCACCACGGCCAAGGGTAAAGCCGTGCTTGAAGCGCTTGTTCGCTCCTTCGCCGACCATCACGGCCTCCTGCCGAGGGCCAAAGCATGATCAGGGCTCACGGGACGGCGGTTGCTGTCCGCATCGGCGACGCCCGGGAGAGCCATCGGGTGACGAAATCTTGCAAGTAAGCCGGGTAGGGACGAGGGCAGACGTAGCGGCGCCAAGTCCAGACGCCTGCGCCAGTTCGGAAAGCCTCGTCCTGCCGGTAGGCACGCCGGTGTCCCGGCGCCCGGTTGACGAGCCGGCCGTCGTCCGGCCCCACTTGACGTTGCTGGAGGAGGACCCGTGAGGCTGGGCGACAGAATCGCTGAAGTGTCGTTGGACGACGCCGTTCGCGCCTCTCTTAGCTATGACCAGCTACGTGCCGGTGATGATGGCCTGTACTGGCTGGAGACTCACCCCGAAGGCGTGGGTACTACGGTAACGCGTTGGCGGTCCGAGGAGGGCAAGCGTGTTGTCAGTCCGGCGGGCTTCGATGTCACCAGTAGCGTTCACGCGTACGGGGGTGGATCGTTCGCTGCCGGCGAAGGGACTCTGTGGTGTGTCGGCGGAGACGGCCTCTATCGGAGCAGCCTTCACCGCGATGAACCCGACATGGTCAGCGGTGGATGCTTCGGTGACCTGACGATCAGCAACGGTGAGTTGCTGGCTGTGCGGGAGTCGGGGCAAGGTGACGAACTCGTCGCGGCGTCGCTTTCCGGCCCTCCGCAGGTGCGGACTCTTGTCTCGTCGCAAGGGTTTCTCGGTGCGCCACGGCCAAGTCGGGGATTGCTGGCGTGGACCGCGTGGAGTGAGCGGGACATGCCCTGGGACGCCTGCGAGGTATGGGTGGCGTCCTACTCACCGCAGGGATCGGTCGAAGGCGCAGCGAGAATAGCCGGCGGTCCGCATGAGTCTGCGCTGGAGCCGCAGTGGGGACCCAACGGGGCGTTGTACTTCGTGTCGGACCGCAACGGCTGGTGGAACCTCTACCGATGGGACGGTCACCAGGTGGAGGCGGTGGCACCGCTTGCGGGCGAGTGCGCCGCAGATCCGTGGGAACTGGGCTACGCGTCGTATGGGTTCCTTGACGGTGGTCGGATCGTCATAGCGGTGCAGGAGGGGCCGCGACACCGCCTCGTCGTCGTCGAGGCCAGCGGCTCTGTTCACCCGGTCGATCTGCCATACACGTCGATCAAGCCGTACCTAGCTGTTCAAGGGACGACGGTGGCGTTGATCGGATCCTCACCGAGCGTAGCCCCGCAGGTGGCGCTCGTGGACTTGGCTGACACTGTCTCCCAAGTGGCGGTGCTTGCCCGCTCGGAACACAGCGCACTCGACCGGGCAAGCGTTTCCACGCCGACGGAGCTACGTGTTCGAGTGGCCAGTGGTCGGGAGGTCCTTGCCCTGGTGTATCCACCGACGGGCTCCACAACGGATTGGCAGGCGCCAGTGATCGTGCGAGCACATCCTGGGCCCACCGACTCCTGCTTGCTGCGGCTGGATTGGCAGGCGCAGTTTTTCACCAGCCGCGGGTTCGCCGTCGTTGACGTCGACTACCTGGGTAGCACCGGGTACGGGCGGACGTTCCGGGAATCCCTCTACGGTCGGTGGGGCCTGGACGATGTCGATGACTGCGCCGCGGTGGCGGATCACCTGCTATCGACGGGACGGGCGCTGCCCGGACAGGTATTCATCCGCGGTGCCAGCGCAGGCGGATACACCGCGTTGCAGGCGGTGGCACAGGACACCCCGTTCGCCGCCGCCACCGCCGTGTCAGCGATTGTGGATCCTGACCGGTGGGCGGAAACGGTACCCCGATTCCAGCGGGCGCACGCGATGCGGCTGCGCGGGGGCGCCGGCCCGGTCCGCGCCGCCGCGATCCAACGGCCGGTGCTCCTCATTCACGGCACCGCAGACGAAGTAGCCGTAGCCGAGGATGTCCGCGAACTCGCCGACGAGTTGACATCTGCAGATAAGACGGCTGAGCTTTTGCTTCTCCCTGAGGTCGGCCACTATGTGGCGTCATCCCATCGAGCAGGCGCGGCGCTGAAAGCCGAGCTGGCTCACTACCGCTCGGTGATGCTTGATGGAGCAAAGGTCAGCAGGAGCTACAGGGCCGCCAGCGGTAGCCGGTGACGAACGTACTCGCCGAATTCGCGGACTTCCGGCTCACACCGATAGGGCTCGAGGTCAACCTGCACCTCGACGATGCGCTGCAGGCAGCGATGTGAGGTAGTTTGTGCGGCATAATCGACTGCCTGTCGTGCGGTGGCGCAGGCTTCATCAATGCAGCCAGACACGGCCCACGACGAGGCCATGAGCGCGGTGTCGATGGCGAGTCGCCGGACATGTGCGGGGCTCAGGGCGGTAAGGGCATCGCCCAGGTACCGCTGGGTTTGCCGCGGCTGACCCAGGTCATGGAAGCAGTGCGCCATCTCGTCGGCGAGATACGCCGCGTTGAAGTACCGAATCCACACAGGCTCGTCCTCGACCCTACTTAGGGCTAACTGCCTTTCAGCAATGCCGAGGTGGGTAAGACAATCGCCTTCCCGGCCAAGACGGGCGTGCGTACGCGCCACCACCGCATGCAGCGCTGCTGCCACAGCGGGTGTCACTTGGGCTTCGCTTCCTCTCACCGCCGTCATCGCCACCCTGTGCGCCGGCTCGGGATGCCCGCAGTGCAGCGCTAGGTGCCCAATATTCACGGCGAGTAAGTAGCTTCCGTACAAGCGATCATTGGCAGCTTCCGTCAAACGCAGAGCGCGAAGATAGCGGCGCTGGGCAAGGCCATGGGCACCGCTGTCGACCGCTTGGTATCCACACAGTTCGAAGAAACCTGCCGCAAGCCTGTAGAGCCGCCGCCCCGCCGTCTCGGAGACGGGGGTGTTCGCCAGCAGCCGATTCAGTTCACCTTCGACGTACCGCTGCACGTCAGCGTGGACTCGTCCGGCTCCATGGGCATGGTCCAGCTGCCGGTACATCGCCAGCGCAGTCTCCGCCGAATAAAGATCCTCTTCATCAACCTGGTCAGGCAAACCGGGCCGTCCGGCCCGGGACAGCCGAGGTCCGGTCGCCGCGTTCAGCCAGTCAAGAGCAGCGCGGTCGAGGGCGCCCGGCTGGAACGGAACTCCAACGATCATCTCGGCCAACCCGGATGTTGCCGTCAGGCGGTCGGAAAGCACACTGCTGAATCCGGCCCCGGCTCGTAAGATGGCCGGCTTGCCGCCGCTGGCCCGGTTCTTGTCGAGCAGCGGCAGCAGGCGCATCAGGGCACCCCCGGTCGCCAGCGCCTTGTCGCAGGCCTCGGCGAACTCACGGGAGGGAAACCGGTCGGCCGTTTCCACGCGACGAACCAGGTCCGCACTAAAACGGATCATGGCGCCCAGCCGCGCCTGCGAGAGGTTTGCGCGTTCGCGCAGCCGACGCAGTTCGGCTCCAAAGAAGTGGCGCTCGGACAGAGATGGCTGGAGCCTCCGCGGGGTCTGACCCATGGCACCGCCTTTCAGACTGCTCGCGAGCAACAACATCGAGCAACATGGACATCGCCCCATAGAGTCACCCAGGGTTTAGCCCAGCGCAACCAGGAACGCCGGAAACAACCGCCAAGACCGCTAGTCCACGAGGTGCGGCGCATGCGGACAACTACTTCGTCCGCATGCTCGGCATTCACGACAGCGCCAGCGAGGGCGAGGGTGGGAGAGCGGGCGCGTCCACTCGTCCAACTCGCCCCAGTTCTTCACACCCCTGGGAGGTGCAGTGGAGCACAGGGCAAGCCCAACCTTGAGTGGCGTCGCTTGAAGGGACAGTGACAAAAACGGTGGTCCATGAGGGGTCGTCGTCTCGACTTCGCTGTCGTTGCCAAGTCTCAGGTACCGGCAACGGCCGCCCGGTCACTGGCGCGACCAGCAACTGAGCATCGGATTACACCCGAGGGAGGGCACGTGCCGACAATGCCTGCCAGCGTTTGGCAGGTCCCCGAGACCTGCGACTGGAACGACTACGTACGCGAAGCGGAACAGGCACTTATATCTGCTGGATGGACGGTCCTGCATCCTCGCTTTTGCCACGACACCCCAACTCTCACCCCGGCATCGCGAACAACGTGGAACGGCCCAATCCCAGCGATTGTCCACCTGCATTGGCCGGAAAAGCTTGCTGCGGCGTTGGGGGCGCAGCGCGCCTTGGCGCTCATAGGCGAGCTCCGCGAGGCAGGTACGCGGATCGTGCAGACCCTACATAACCTGGCGCCGCATGAGCCGCAACCTGATCTGGCCCGCTTCCGGACCACGATAGATGCGATGACGGACGGGGCCCAGTACTTCAGCGCCGAGCACGAACGTGTGGCTCGCGAACACCGGCCAGCACTTCCCGCGCTGACACTCCATCTACCGCACCCCCGGTACAGCACGCCAAGGCCCGCGGTACCAATGGCCTGCCTCGGGCGCTTGCGGCCCTACAAACGAACGGCGGAGTTCGCGGCAGCGGTCCTCGCGGGCGAGGATAATCTACGCCTGCTCGTGGCGGGCCATCCCGACGACGCCGAGACTGACCGCCGCCTACGCACGATGGCTGAGGCGGATTTCAGGCTCGACTACCGGCCGGGGTTTCTGTCGACCGCCGAGTTCCGTGAATTTCTAGCGGCGGTGGAATGGGTTGTGTTGCCGTACCAGCGGTTGCACTCCAGCGGGGTGCTCGTGGAGGCGCTCCAGGCTGGCACACGCGTGCTCAGTGTCGCACCGCTCGGCGGCGCCTCGCTCTACGGCTCATTTGAGCATGATCGTTGGCTGGTGCTTCCCGAATGGGACGACCAAGCCGCGATCCGCGCCTGGCGCTCGGTTGTCTCGCGGAGCTGCATCACGTTGCCCACCTGGCCTGATGCCGCTTCGGCACTCGTCAGCTTCTACGCGGCCGTCATCGCCGCCCCACCCCGCCGTTCCTGAGTCCATCCCCGTCTGAGGAGCCGCTATGTCTTCCCTCGTTCCCATCCACGCGCCCGCGACAAGGGGCGAACCATTCGATTTCCGCACACATGCTAACGATTTTCTGGTCAAACGCGAACAGGCGCGGTCGACCGAGGTGTTTCTGGTCCGCGTACCCGGCCTGGGCACAGTTCCCGGGCACGTGCACTCCGACATGGAGCAAACATTTGTCTTTTTGTCCGGGGTGGGCACCGCGACCCTTCGCCGTGCTGGCGATCAGGTTTCCTACCGATGTCTACCCGGCGACACGGTCTTCGTTCCGGTTGGTTGGCACCACTCGGTGGCTGCCGACTCGCTGGAAGGTGTTACCTACGTGACCGTTAACGCCTTCCTGCCTGACACCGACCGGGTCGGCGGTACCGCTATCGCCCACGCAGAGGAGGTGAACACCGCATTCGCAGCGGCCTTCGCTGCGGGTCGGAGCGAGCGACAGCCCGACGAGACGGTGTTGTTCCGCTGCGCGGAAACAGCGTTCCGCAGGGACGACCCGGTGGGTGCCCTGGCGCAGGATTTCACGTCACTGGTTACGACGTTGACCCAGGCACCAGAGGCGTATCGGGTCGAGCGGATCGGGCCGTTCGAGATTGCGCGGTCAGTGACCCCGGTGGCCGCCGTCCTAACGCGATCGTTGGCCGATGAGATCCACGCGGCCGTGGCGGGCCTGGCTCCCGTGGTGGTAGAGGGCTCGCAGTCGCCGTTGTCGGTCAAACCACCGTACGCTGGCTCGGATCTTGACCTGCTGGTGATGGTACGCCGCCCGGAGGAACTCCCGGTCGCGTCAAAGACGGTGCGGGCTCTCGACGGCGTCGCTGATCGGATTCCGGTTCCGCTCGCAGTCGGCATGGTCTACCAGCCCTGGCTGGCGCTACCAGGATTCTATTCCGCGGTCAGCATCGATCCCGGCCACGAGGATCGGCGCTGGTTTTCTGCTGCCAAGCCGGATCGACTCGCCGAAGCGACCCGCAGGTTGAAGGCTAGCCTCGTCACCGTTCACGACCAGACCCGGATGACCGAAATGTTCGAAGCCACAGTGGCGCTGACCGGGCTGGACCACGACCTCGTCCGTGAGTGGCGGGTGACACCGCGCTGGCGTGGCCTCGATGTGCTGGAGCCCTTGAGGTGATTCGGCATCGAGAGTTGACTGACTGGATTTCCAGTGTCTCGGGTCGGTGGTTGAGCGACACGTCCGCAGCCGGGACGTTGCAGGAGGCGCTCCACGGTTCCGTGCCCGAGGCTGCGCCACGCGCGATCCCGGCGAAACGCGAAGGGCCATTGCTCTTTCCACTGCTCTACCACCACCGCCCCCGTGTCACCTCCGCCCTTTTTCACCAGGCTATTGATGCCTGCCAGGAAGGGCGCCGCACCCGGCGGCGGGTCTGTCTGGTCGGCGCGGCCGTCGGCCGAGGCGAGCCCGCCGAAGACACCTCCTACGACCTAGCCGGGATCTGCGAAGTCCTCAACGACGAGGGCTGGCCAGTCGAGTTCGGCGGCGACGTCGCGGAACTCGACGGCTGCACATGGCACTTGGCCGCGCGCGCCCGCCGCACGTCCTTCACCCGCCGTGCGACCGACCTGCCAGACCTGCTCATCGCCGGCGCTTACGACACCGTCGGCGCATCCGCGGTGTATCTCAGTGAAGGGGTGACCGGAGGGCGCTCCATCGGGCGGCTGCCCGCCGTCGCACCGATCGGTCGGTTGCACACACCTGGCGACCCGTTCGCCCCGGCACCAGGAGGGGCCAAGTTGCGGCCCGCTGGCTACGACCAGATCTGGGGCGCCGCTTTCACGCTCGGCGAGACGAACGCGACGGCGCTGCCCGACGACGAACGCCTCGATGTCGCGCGCAGGGTCCGGCAGCGACTGAAGCCGGCGTGGCGAGCGCTGCGCCGAACCGGCCTGACCATCCACCACGGCGTAGAGCCATCGGACGCCCGCCGTGTCGTCGCCTCGGGTAGGCGCCGCGCCACGGTCACGGTCCCTCTATTCGGAGCGCGGGAGATCTCGGATTCGACCAACTCGCTCGTTGAGGCCGCGGCGACGCTCGCCAGGGCGACGCTCATTGTCGATGACATCACACCGACTCTGCTATACCGATCGGTCGATCTCGACGCCATCCGGGCCGGCTTCAGGAACCTGGCAACCGGAGCAGGCTGCCAGGTGTTGTTCCTTGGCGACCTCGATGCGGCGATCCTCCACGAACGCGTTCACGAAGTACTCGAAACCCTGACCATGACAGACCTCATCGCCGCCTCGCCGCACGGCAAGCCCGGACGCGCCCAAGCCGCTTTCACCGGCTACGACGCGATCCACCTAGCGATCATGGCTGTCGCCTGTGGCCTGCGCTCCAACTCGGCGCTCGCGGCTCAGGCGGCGAACGTGCCCGCCGTACGCGCCCTGTCCCGCCTACACGGAGTCGACTCCCTGATCGTGCGGTCAGGACCGGCCGGCCCGGCCCGGGAGCACGAGTTCCGGCTCGATGCGGCCTGGCTTTCCCCTCACGTTACGTCTGGAGCCGACCATGCCCACTGACCTTCTGGAGATCGCGCTACGCGATCCACAACCCGACGCCCCGCTCATCGTCGAACGCAGTGACGGCCACCGCAGTGTCACCGATCTGGCCTGGTGGCGTCGGGAACCGGCCGCTCAGCCACCTGTCGACACCAAAATCTTGGACTGGGTCGAGCTGGGCCAGTCGGTCGCGGATGTCGGTTGCGCCACGGGACGCCACCTGGAGATCTTGCACCGCCGGGGCATCGCCAGCATCGGCGTGGACTCCTGCCCCACCGCAGTGGCATTCGCTGCGGCCCATGGGCTCACCGCGGTCCAGGCCGACGCCACGGCTTGGTCTCCGCCTGAGCCGGTCAACGTAGTAGCCGCACTCGGCGGCGGTCTTGGCATCTGCGGCACCCTTGACCAACTCGGCAGGTGGCTCGTCCATCTGGCTGGATGGATGACACCCGCCGGGCGCCTGCTCGTCACCAGCGTCGACTGGCGTGGACCTGGCCACGTCGCATGGGGCGAGACCGCACAGAGCCGCGACGCGTACCCGGGCGAGGTAACCCTGCGCCTGCGATACCGCGACCGGATCGGGGACTGGTTTCCCTGGCTCTGGGTCGATCCGCCGACGCTGCAGGCGCACGCGCAGGAGGCCGGGCTGACCATGGTCAAGACGATGACCTGGGGCGCGAAGTACGCCGCAGAACTGCGTAGGGAGTCCCTGCCATGATCCTGCGCGTCATCGCCGGGGCGGCAGGCCAGCTCGGCTCAGCGGTCACCGCCGCCTCGACTCGGAAGGGCGACCGCACGCTCGCCGTCGATCCGCTGCTTACCGAGGTTCCGCCTGGCGTCGAACTGCTTCGCGCCGACGCCGGATCGCCCGCCTTCGGCGACAGGTTAAAGGCGGAGCTAGTCGGCGCATCCCGGTGCGAGCTGATCCTTGCCGGTGGCAGCATTCCGCCGCTGGTCCGTGTCGGCGACGCCACGGATCTTGATGTGGAAGCGGCCCTCGGTGATGTTATGACCACGTTCCGGGCGATGTCCGTGTTCGCCAAGTCCGCACAGTCGTACGCGATCGGCGGCTCGATCGTGCTCATCGGCTCGGTCGGTGCCCGCTACCCACACCGCTATATGATCAGTTACGACGCGGCGCGGGCTGGCATGGAGAGCCTGGCACGATCCTTCGCACTGGAGTACGCCGCGCACGGGATCACCACCCGTGTTCTTGCCGTCGGACCCATCGCCGAATCCGCCACCAGCCGTGCCGATGGCGAACTTGCCGAAGCCCTGATCAGGCTCGTGCCGCTCGGCCGGTACCCGCGCCTGGACGAGGTCGCCGTAGCGGCGATCACGGTCGCATCTGCGGCGCTCGACTGCGCCAACGGCCACACGATCACCCTGGACGGCGGACTGACCGTGCAGCTCCGACCGGCCGATATCGAGCGCGGACCAGCGCCAACGGACGCTACGAATAACCGCTTGAGTCCCCAGCCCGCAGATCGGGTACTATCACCGCATTGGCCGGCGTCCTCCAGACGTCGTGCTGCGGTATCCGCACCCGATTCATTTCTTGGTGAGGAACCGCAGTGACCGTTGATTTCAGCACCGTTCGCCGGACACGACCGCCAGCAAAGCCCGGCAGCGTGACGGCCATGATCACAAAGCAGGACAACGAATACCACATCCGCACCAGTGGGTGCGCACCCCTGAGTGCAGTCGTACCGATCCGTAACCGCGCCTTCGCGATCACGCACGTCCTGGACGCACTCGCCGCGAGTGAAGGCGTCGACCTGGAGATCATCGTTGTCGATGACGCCAGCGACGATGACGGGGCCTTCCGCGCCGCCGCGCACCCCTCCCGACCGACCGTAGTCCGGCTGGCGAAGCCGGTCGGCTCGTCGGTCGCCCGCAACGTCGGAACGGTCCTCACGTCCGCACCGACAGTGCTCTACGTCGATGGTGACATGGTCCTGCCGCCGCTCACCCTGCGCGAGTTGGCGTCGCGTGCCGCCGACGGCCTCGTCTTGCTCGGCTTCCGCCAGCATGTGCCCGCGGCGGCGCTCGCCGCCGGGCCGCTCACGCCGACGAGCGTCGACCTCGACCAGGACCCTCGGGCTAGCACCGTCTTCCCCGCAGGCCTCCTGCCGTTTAGCGGCACGATCCTCGACAGCCCGAAGCGCTGCCGGCTGCTGGACGAGACCGACGACCTTCGTGGGCTCGGCAACGGGCGATGGGTGTTCGACTGGTCGCTGCCACGGACCGTGATCACCGCCCTCGTCGCCATGCCCAGGGAGGCGGTCATCGATGTCGGCGGCTTCCACCCGGGCTTCCACGGCTTATGGGGCGCCGAGGACGCCTACGTCGGCGCCAAGCTCATCGCTGCGGGCTGCAAGGTGGCACCTGTGCGAAGTGCGATTGGGCTGCACGTCGATCCGCCGGAGGCCCAGTCAGAAGACGGCAGGAAGTTGAACAGTCTGCCCCGTACCGTCGCGTTCTTCCACTCGCTGTTGGCGCAGCCGATGCCGACCGGCGGCGGCACATGGCTGCACGACCACGCTGAGGCCCAGTTGAACCGGGCCACCGTAATCCACGGTGACCGCAGATCGAATCCGTTCCACGAGTTGACCGAACCGAGGTGACATCCGTGACCGACCTGACCATGCAGGACGCGCTATCCCGGCTCTCCGCCTACTGGGGTGGACTGGGCTGCCTGACCGTGCAACCCATGAACACCGAGGTCGGAGCGGGCACCCTCAACTCAGCGACCGCCCTGCGGGTCCTCGGCCCAGAGCCGTGGAAGGTCGCCTACGTCGAGCCGTCGGTTCGTCCGGATGACGCCCGATACGGCCAGAACCCTAACCGGATCCAGTGCCATACCCAGGTCCAGGTGATCCTCAAGCCCGAGCCGGGCAACGCCCAAGAGCTCTACCTCGGTTCCCTGCAGGCGCTCGGCATCGACGTCACCAAGCACGACGTGCGATTTGTGGAGGACAACTGGGCCTCCCCGGCGCTGGGCGCGTGGGGTCTTGGCTGGGAAGTGTGGCTGGATGGACTGGAGATCACGCAGTTCACCTACTTCCAGCAGGCCGGCGGCATCACGCTCAACCCGGTCTCGGTGGAGATCACCTACGGCATGGAGCGCATCCTCATGGCGCTGCAAGGGGTACGCCACTTCAAGGACATCAGGTACGCGCCCGGCGTCAGCTACGGCGAGGTGTTCGGGCAGGCCGAGTACGAAATGTCGCGCTACTACCTCGACGATGCCGATGTGCCGACCAACCGGGAGTTGCTGTCGGCGTACGCGGCCGAGGCCCAACGCATGATTGATGCCGGGCTACCGATCCCGGCGCACACGTTCGTGCTCAAGATGTCGCACGCGTTCAACATCCTCGACGCCCGTGGCGCTGTATCCACCGCTGACCGGGCCAGTGAGTTCGCCCGCATGCGCCGCCTGTCCAACAGTGTTGCCAGACTGTGGATTGAGACCCGGAGGAAGGAGGGCTTCCCGCTCGGTCAGGTGGTACCGCCAGAGATTGCGGCCGCTGCCCGGCGGGAGCAGCCGAAGCAGGAAGGGCCGCAGTTGCTCGTCTTCGAAGTCGGCATCGAAGAGATGCCACCTACCGAGGCTCACGACGCGCGCCAGCAGGTCGAACATGCGCTGACCACACGACTCGCAGCGGGCCGGCTCGCCTACGGTTCGATCCGTGTCCACGCCACGCCTCGACGCATCACCGCCATCGTCGCCGAGGTCGCTGAGCGGGAGACCGACGCTGTCACCACCGTGCGTGGCCCGCGTGTCTCGGCAGCATTCAAAGATGGCGCGCCGACGCCGGCGGTCCAGGGGTTCGCCCGCGCCAACGGCGTCAGCGTGGATGCCTTGTCCACCACCGTCGTTAACGGCGTCGAGTACGTCTGCGTCTACCGCGAGGAGCACGGCCGTACCGCCGTCGAAGCCCTCGCCGAGATCCTGTCCACGGTAGTGGGTGGCCTGCGGTCGGCGAAGAACATGCGCTGGAACGATCCCGAGTTGGCGTTCACCCGACCGATCCGGTGGCTGCTGGCCATGTGGGGCAGCGAGCCGGTCCCGGTTACCGCCTCACATCTGCGGGCGGATACCGAGACGCGGCTGCATCGCAACGCATACCAGCGGATCGCCGCCGTCAGCTCTGCCGACGCGTACCTTCCGATACTGGACGCTGCCGGCATCGTGCTTGACGAGACCGTCCGCAGGCAGGTCATCGTCGATGCAGCCCGCACGGCGGCCGCCAGCGTCGGCGGCAGCATCGATGCCGACGGCGAGGAATCCCTGCTCGACCAGATCACGTTTCTGGTCGAGCAACCGACGGCGATTTTGGGCGACTTCGACCCCACCTACCTGGGCCTACCCGATGCCATCCTCACCACCGTGATGCGCAAGCACCAGCGCTACCTGCCAGTATGTGACAGCGAAGGCCAGCTCCTGCCCCACTTCGTCGTGATCGCCAATGGCGCGATCAACCCGACGACCGTCCAGGCAGGCAACGAGGCCGTGCTGCGAGCACGGTTCGAGGACGCGGCGTACTTCTACCGCGCCGACCAGACAATTTCGATCACCACCATGCGTGAACGCCTGTACCGGCTTACCTTCACCGACAAGCTCGGCTCCATGTCCGATCGAGCAGACCGCATCGCGGCCCTTGCCCAGACCCTCGCGTCCGGCGTACCCCTGGATGACAGTGAGTTGGCGACGCTCGAACGAGCCTCGCAGATTGTCAAGTTTGACCTCGGGTCCCAGATGGTGACCGAGATGACCAGCCTCGCTGGCGTCATGGGCCGCGAGTACGCACTGCACGCCGGTGAGTCTGCAACCGTTGCCGCTGCCATGTTCGAGGCTGAGCTGCCTCGGTACGCCGGCGACCTGCTCCCGCAGAGCACGCCTGGCGCCCTGCTGGCCTTGGCGGACAGACTGGACTCTTTGATCGGCTTGGCCGCCACGGTGGGCCTGCCGACCGGCAGCAGCGACCCCTTCGCCCTCCGTCGAGCTGCGGTCGGGACGATCGCGATCCACCGTTGCATACCCTCCCTCGCCGGGCTTTCCCTGCGCAACGCCCTCACCGAAGCCGCTCGACTACAGCCCGTGCCCGTCACCAGCGAAACGATCGACGCCGTCACTGAGTTCGTCACACGGCGGCTGGAGCAGCTACTCCTCGACGAGGGGCACACCGTCGACCGGGTACGCGCGGTCATCATCCACGCCGACCAGCCCAGCACCGCCGATCGCGTGCTTCGTCAACTCACCGAGCTCGTCGAAACCCCGGACTTCCGGCGGCTCGCCGCCGCCCTGCAGCGAGCCAGAAGGATCGCGACGAACGGAGGCGCTGAATACGAACCGATGACGCTGACCGAACCGGCGGAGCTCGACCTGCACGAGGTCGTCAGGAAGACCGTCGGCCGGCTTCCTGAACACGCAGACCTCGGTGACCTTGTCGCCGCAGGTGGTGACCTGCCTGCCGCGGTGGACTCGTTCTTCAACGACATCCTCGTGATAGCAGAAGACCCGGATGTGCGAGCACGCCGTTTGGGCCTAGTCGGGGCGGTCGCCGCGCTCGGTGACGGCGTGCTCGACTGGCAGGCACTTCGGCTATAGCGCCAGCAGCACGGAATACCGACGGTAGACCGCAGTACCGCCACCTCACGCTTCGAGCGAGATAGGGACCTCGTTGACCTGTTGATCGTGGAAGGCCCGGAGCGCACGTCTTGGGTGATCCGGCAGATGTTCGTGGAGTGCAAGGCCAAGGGGCCTCACGGCGTCTACGCCCAGCTTCGTGGTACCGGCAAGCCCGCAGTCAGTGCCATGTAGACCAGACCGACGAGTCGCTCGAGGCCGGTCACTGGCACGATGGCACGACCCGTTAGGACGCAGCCATCGTCATCGCCGATCGGAGGATTGCTTCACGTGTCGATCATCGAGAAGATCCACAGCGAGTTGGGTGCCCTGACCGCTGGTGTCGACAAAGCTCGCGGTCTGACCGCCGCAGCCGGTAGCCAGGCGCAGGAGGTCGGCGCTCGTGCCGCGGGCGCTGGCTTCGCCGCTGTGGCCGTCGGTATGGCCCGGGTCCACGACGCGATTCAGAACGTCCAGGCCGGCTTTGGTCGCTTCTCCGCGTCGGCTGGGGAGGCGGCAAAGGCGACCGCGGCGGTGCCCCGCCAGGGCACGCCGCAGGAGACGGTCGCTGGGTTGGCACCGGTGCAGAGCGCACTGGACAACGCCCGCGATGCGGGGACCCAGGTGATTAGTCAACTCGGCGATGTGCAGCAACTCGTCAGAGCCGTTCTGCACGGCGGGCAGCCAGGACCCCTGTTGCAGACGTTGAATGAAGCCAAGCAGATCGTGGTGCTTCTCGTGGAACGTACCGGCACCACCCGGCAGGCTATCGAGGCGGCGGTCGCTGAAGCACGACAACTGGGATCGTCGGGAAACTGACCGGGGCTGGTGGCCCTGCATCCGCCAGCCCCGCCCCCAACTCCACCGCTGCCGCCGACGGCCCGACCACGACAGCAGCCGCCACGGATGACCCAGCCATCCCCGAATCGAGTCCCACGTCCTGGAGCCGGCCGCCAACCGGCGTTCCCGGCGGCTCGCCCACTGGGCCCCGAACGAAGATCCCACCACGAGAGGACACGGTGGTACAACGCTCGCTGGAGTTAGAAAACGAGTGCGCCGACACTCTCGCCCACGACGGCTACCGCGTGCATCAGAACCCGACGCGGCAGGAAATCGCCGACGCCCGCCAGAACACCGGCGACAGGGGGAAGCCGGACAAGGATCCGGACTACCTCATCGAGGGCCACGTCTTCGACTGCTACTCCCCCACCGCCGGCAAGGCGGTACGCGGGGTATGGACGGAAGTGTCGCAGAAAGTGGCGAGGCAACAGACCCAGCGAGTGGTGTTGAACCTGTGCGACTGGCGCGGCGACATCGCCGGCCTGCGAATGCAGTTCAACGACTGGCCGGTCCCACACCTCAAGGAACTGGCAGCAGTGACCCGAAACGGTGCGATCATTCAGATCGTCCGACGCAACTGAGAAGGCAGGCAACACGTGGGCATCGAATACCGACTGACCCTAGCCGGCGACATCCCCCTGGAAGACCTCGCGTCCCTCGTCGCCCCGCACGGCGTCGAGGAGTCAACCCTGCCCGGCTACCCCCGGCTGCTCACCGCCGACCTCGGGGAGGAACTCGGCTACACCGTCACCGTTTCCGCAGGCAGCAGCGGCTACTTCGACGCCGAAGACGACGACGGCACCCAGTGGGAATGGGAACCCGACACCTACACCAACATCATCTTCGACCTGCGCAAGAACAACCCACCCGAAGACGTGGTCCCAACAATGGTGTCGGCCGTGGCCCGTGTCCTCACCAACCGGCCGGAAGACGCCGCGTTCGTGCTCAACGGCAACTGGCTCCTACTGACACGAGTCACGGGACAACTACGCGAACACCGGCCAACCTGGTGGGACAACTACGACGTCAAAGGCATGACCGCGGGTTGAACTCACACATTTCGCGATACCTCTCCGCTCAACGAGCAACACCCACCGGGAGGCGTAGGCTCCCGGTGGCTCTGCCGGGATGATCGTCATCCCGGTATCGGACGGACGACCAGCGATTCACAGCCCGAACGGCTCGACGACGTTGGCCTGCCCGTGGCAGCTGATCTCCCCGCTACCCGGCCAACATCACCGAGCTCGCCCACCGAGATGTTCATGGGTCTGTTTGACGGAACCATCGATTTCTACCGGCAGTACCGGCCCGGCATCCCGGCAATCGTGGCCGACGTTTTGGACGCTGCGGTCCCTGACTGTCAGCCGCGGCGCCTTCTCGACGTAGGCACCGGCACCGGCCTCGTGGTGGAGGCTCTGCTTGGCCGTTTCGATGACATCATCGCCATCGACAGCGATCCAGGCATGCTCGCTGCTGCCGAAGATGCGCTCCGTCCGCAGCTACCCGCCGACGCTCAGTTGCGGCTGCAGGAGGTCACGGCGGAGGAGTTCACGCCACCGGCGGGATGGCAGGCCGAACTGGTGACGATCTGCCGAGCCTTCCACTGGCTCGACCAGGCCGCGACCCTAACCCGGTTGGACGCGCAGGTCAGCCCGGACGGCGCGGTCGCGATCTTCGCCGACAACAGTTTCTGGACTGCTACCAACGGCTGGAAGGCCGCAATCCGCACGGTCATCCAGGACTTCCTCGGCGAGGAGCGTCGCGCTGGCGAAAGCCTATTCCAGCATCACCACCGCCCGTACAGCGAGATCATGCGTGAGTCTCCGTTCAGTCAGGTTGAGGAGTACGCCGTGCCGGTCATCCGAACCTGGACCGCGGACAGCATCCTTGGGTACCTGCACTCCACCTCGTTCGCCGCGCCACAACTGTTTGGCGACCGGCTCGACGCGTTCGACAGCGCTGTCCGTGCCACCCTTGCCCGATACAGCGACACCGATACCTTCACCGAGGACAACGAGTTCCTCATCCGCATCGGCCGGCGAGATCGGCGAGACCGATGAAGGGGTGCAGATGGCTGTCGAGTACCGGCTGACGCTGGAAGGCGACATCCCGCTCGAACAGGTGGCGGAGCTGGCCGCTCCCGAAGCGGTCGAGACGTCCACGGCGTCTGGCGGCAGAATGCTCAGCGCCGACCTGAACGACGAGCGCGGGTACGTCGTGGACATCACCGGCGGCCGGCACGGCTACTACAGTGCCGAGAATGACGGTGGCGCTCTGTGGGAATGGGAGCCGAAGACCTACGTCGACGTCAGCTTCTACATGCGCAAGGACACCCTGGCCGACAAGGGCAAAACCCATATGCTGGCGGCCGTGGCCAGGACCCTCGCCGGCAGGGCCGAGGACGCGGCCCTGACCCTCAACGGCGACGTGCTGATGCTGACTCGCGTCGCGGGCACCCTTCGAAAGCACAACACCGACGGCTGGTACGACGAAGACTACGACAGGATCCTCCACCCCTGACGCGCCTATGAATCGGGGCGGCGAGGGCTTGTTCTGGCTCGCCGCCGTGCGAGGCGTCGTCTGCCGCAGCATCGCGAGCCGCAAAGGAACACGGTTCGGTAACGGCGAATAAGCGCGATGGTGCAAATCGTTGATTGAGACGGAGGGTGGCCGTCGAGATGGCTGTCGAGTTCAGGTTGACCCTGGCGGGCGACCTCTCCTTGGACGATGTGGCTGGTCTCGTGGGAGCCGACGTCACCGAGAGGCCGAGACCAAGCGGTACCCGTCCGCGGCTGTTCAGTGCCCGCCTCTACGGCACCCGTGGATTCGCGCTGACCGTCCCCTCAGGGAGCCAGGGCTACTTCGATGCCGAGGCCGACGACGGCACCCGCTGGGAGTGGGAGCCGGAAACGTACGTCGACATCGACTTCTTCATGAAGGCTGGCGACCTGGTCGACAAGGGGATCCCGAACATGATGAAGGCCGTGGCCCAGGTGCTGACCGCCCCACAGGAGGACGTGGCACTGGTCCAGAACGGCAACTGACTCCTGCTCACCCGCACCGCCGGCGACGCACCATCGCTATCCATCGCGTCCTCGGCACGAACGCTCCCGCCAGCACCCCGCTCAGCTACGCCCTGCCCACCACTGGCTTGAAGGTGCCGAAGCCGCGGCATGATCCGCCGACGGCACGCTGCTGGCCTGGTACCGCCACGCCATGGCCAGCGACACCGCCCGCCTACACGCCGATCCTGGTGACAAGATCCCGATTCTGGTCAACCCGAAGCCGGAGCAACTGCGCCGCTCGGCCCTCGCCACCACGCCCTACTACATCATCAATCCCGAAACGACGCCGACCCGCCCACCCGCCTTGGAGATAAGTGCGGAACGGGCTCGTGGCGGCAGTCAGGGCCGGCTTTGGCACGCTCCTGCGCGACCACGCGCCAATCATCTGCCTCCTCGAACGGAAGACACTCCACGACACTTTGCTCAGCTGGACCATCACCCCGCCTGCCCGGCACCGTCTTCACCGACTACACCAACCACCCAATCGTCCTCGCCCGCGACCTCATCCACGAAGCCGGCCACCCTTGCTCAACGACGCCCTGGTCGCCTACCACGTCACCATCCCCGACGACCGGCACTTTTACTCACCCTGGCGAGCCACTGAACGACCCGCCTTCGGCTTTCTCCACGCCTGCTGAGCCTTTTCGCTCACCGTCCTGTATGCCGCACGCGTCGTCTCCACCGCGCCACCCGACGTACGCGACTTTCTCACCGCCCATCTGCACCGGCAGTCCGACCAGCTAGCCCAAGCAAAGGAGAACTTTCAGACAGCCATCGCGCTGGTCGGCCACAATGATCTACGTCTCCTTGTGATCGAGATCTTCGCCACCGCCGTTAGAATCACAGCCACACAACCTAACCGATCAGGGAAGGTGAAGTAGGACGGACGTCGCTGTGTGCACGGTGTACCGTGGGCAACACCAATCGTTACCCCGCGACCGGCAAATCCGCCCGCTGCCCCGGGCACACAACCGGCGCAATCCGTGAGGTTGGGATGGCCCAGACTCCGCGCGAGCTCGCACCGCATACCTCTGCCAAGCACTACTTTGGCGCCCACTTGCGATCATGGCGAGAACAGCGCGGCTGGTCACAAGCGCGGCTCGGTGAACACGTGCACGTCAGTTCGGATCTCATCGCGAAGATCGAAAAGGCCCTGCGCTGGCCGACCTCGGAATTCGCAACCGCTTGCGACACCGCGCTCGCCGCAGGTGGTGCGCTCACCAACCTGCTTGCGCTGGTCGAACTGGAGCGACACCAGGAGCGTGTCGCCGTGGCTGCCACCGTCAGCGCGGTGCGCGCCGCCGTCTCCCAGCAGCGGTGCCGTACCACGCCGACGGCTTCCGCGTTCGCCGCCTCACCGGGTGGGATCGCCACTGGTGCGGCAGCGGATTGGGCATCAGCGCTGCCCGGTGTGCAACTCACGGCGCCCCCGCCGGCATGGCCGGTCGACCGATTGCTGACCCTGCCGCACGGCCGAGCCGTACCCGCTACGACCCTGACCCTCACCATCGTCCCCGCCCAAGACCGTCTCCACGCTGCCCGCTACCCACGGGCATTTGGTGGTGGCCACGCCGCCGCCGTCGGCCTGCGCGAACTCGTGGCGACGGAACTACTGGACGGCGACGAGCCCATCCTCGCCGTGGCCACAACGCCCACCTTTGGATTGGCGGTACCGGCATACCGCCTCGATGCCTTCACCGTCGGCATCCTGTGGGCCCTGTGCGGCATGGACGACGCTCTCCTGGCCGATGATGCCGCGCTCGCCGACAGCGTCCCCCAACTCCGCCGCTACGCCCACCTACCCGGCTCCGCAGTCAGCCGCAACGTCGCCGCCGACCTCAGCGCCTTGAGCCAGATGTGGCTTGGCTCAGACTTCTGCGCCCGCTACATCAGCCACCGTCTCGACGCCGCGACCGACCAGCCCGTCTTCTGGACCCGCGAGCAGTACGGCGAAGAAGCCAGTACCTGGCTGCTCTTCCGCCACAAGATCGATTATCTGCACGCCACAAGCGAACGCTTCACCACACCCACCGCCCCGGCCGCCCGCGTCTTCTGCATCCCAGAAACCGCCGTGCGGGGCAGCCCCCACGCGGAACGCATCCTGCTGCTGCTCTCGGCAGCGTTCATGGAATCCCTGCGCATCGCCGTGCACGTGAGTCCAGACCCGGCGTACGCCACCGTCGAAGGCTTCGTGCTGACCCCACACACGCAGGTCATTCTCGCCAACTGGGTGCGCGCCGATGGACTCTGGCACGTCGACGCCCTCGATCGCCGTGTCGCGCTACGCCGCTACGACGACGTTGCCCGCAGCGGCCAAGCCGGCTCCATCACCGCATCGGGCCGGTCCACCCGCCGCCTACGAGTCCTCGCCGAGTACCTCGGCCTGGAATGGCCCTGGCTGCGTCGACGCTGCACCGAGCTGGCCGCCGTCGGCATCGACGGGATGATCCGACCGCGCAGCCGGTTACTGACCACTGACGGGATCAACGCAGCCTGCCGCTACCTGGCCAGCCTCCCTTGAGCCTTCGCTTCACTCAGAAACTGTGACAGGCTGCCGCAGACACACAGGCACGGACGAGGAGGTGCGGTGGCGGAGAAGCCGACATCGGTCTTGATGCTCTCCCTCGGCGGGACAATCGCCATGACCGTCGGCAGCGACGCTGGCGGCGTCGTGCCGAACCTGACCGCCGAGGAACTCATCGCCGCTGTACCTGGACTGGCCGAGACTGGCATCGACGTGTACGTCCAGACCTTCCGCCAACTGCCGGGCGCCTCGCTCAGCTTCGACGACCTCACGGCGCTAGCCGCACTGATCGCCGACCACACCGCGACCGGAGGTATGGATGGCGTCGTGGTCACCCAGGGCACCGACACCATCGAGGAAACCGCCTACCTGCTCCACCTGCTCCACACCGGCGAGGCGCCGGTTGTAGTCACCGGTGCGATGCGCAACCCCACGATCGCCGGCGCCGACGGGCCCGCGAACGTCCTCGCCGCGATCCGCACCGCCGCCAGCCCGGCCGCCCGCGGCCTTGGCGCCCTCGTGGTCTTTGCCGACGAGATCCACGCCGCCCGACACGTCCGCAAGACACACTCCACCAGCGGCGGCACCTTCCGCTCGCCGAACACCGGCCCGCTCGGCCACGTCGTCGAAGGCACAGTACGGCTGCTCACCCACCCACCGCACCGCCTGACCGTGCCGCTGGAGACGGTCACCCGGGTTCCACGAGTCGGGCTGTACACCGTCTCCCTGGGCGACGACGGCACCCTCCTCGCCGGGGCCGACGGGCTCGACGGCCTCGTCGTGGCGGGGTTCGGCGTCGGCCACGTACCTCAACGCCTCGTCGAGAAGCTCACCGCCCTCGCGGCGAGGATCCCGGTCGTGCTCGCCTCCCGTACTGGTGCCGGACCGGTCTTGGCCTCCACCTACGCCTTCCCCGGCTCCGAGAGCGACCTGCAGCGCCGAGGGCTCATCGGCGCCGGCTTCCTCGACCCCTACAAGGCGCGCATCCTGCTGCACACCCTTCTCGCCGCCGGCGCCGAGCCCGAGACCATCGCCGCCGCATTCGCCGCCTACGGCACCGGCGATCCTGCCCGCTGGCCCTGGCCGGCCCTCAGCCAACAGCCGGAGATGCAGTATGCGTAGCCACGACCTCACACCCGGCCGCATGATCGGCGTCACGTTCGACCACGGCGAGGACTTCTTCACCGCCCTCGCCGACGCCTGCCGCATCAACGGCATCCGCCACGGCTACATCCCCGTCTTCATCGCCGGCTTCAGCAATGTCGAGATCGTCGGCACATGCCAACGCCTCGACAACCCCCAGGCACCCCTGTGGGACCGCGTGCACCTGTCCAACGTCGAAGCACTCGGCGGCGGCACCATCGCCTACGACGAGGCCGAGGACCGGATCCTGCCGCACATCCACGTCAGCGTCGGCCTCAAGGAACACAGCGCCACCGGCCACACCAGCCACCTGCTTGCCGCCACCGTCCAGTTCCTCACCGAAATGTTGGTTACGGAGGTTGCCGCGCCGACAATGCGCCGGGTCCCCGATCCCACGATGTACGACGTGCCACTCCTACAATTCGGCAACGGCTGACCATCTCAGATGGCGGCGTCGTCTTGTGGACTGACGGGTTGCCGCGATGCGCGCGAAGGGCTACGGGCCCCGATCGTGTCAACCATCCGTTTGCTGATCATCGAGATTTGCGGGCCCGTCATGCTTCTTATCCCCGAGGCGAGCCGCTACGACATGCCTCAGTTGCGTATCAGCGACAACTGACAGGCCAGTAGCATCCACTCCCGCCACACGCGCTGGAACCTGGACCGGAAGCCGCTCATGCGACTGGCCGCCTGCGGTGCCGACTCGCCCAGTGTCTAGTGGCCTCGCGAGGAGCCCGGTAGGTTCAGCGGTCGAGAACTTCCACTTTCCTCGATAGGGGATGCCGGCCACGTGTCACAGATCGAGAAGATCACCGGTGAACTCCGTGCGTTGATGGCCGGGGTGGAACGCGCGCAGGGGTCGGCCGCCGCCGCCGACCGTCAGGCGCAGGAGACGGCGTCGCGGGCTGCTGGTGCGGGCTTCGTTGCGGTGGCGGCGGGTGTGGCACGGGTGCGCAACGCGATCACGGGCATCCAGGGCGGCCTGGGAAGACTTGCTGGTCCGATCGGTGAGGCGACGACGGCCGCCGCTGCGGTGCCGAACGAAGCCACCCCGCAGGAGACGATCGCCGGGCTGGCGCCTGTGCAGAGTGCCGTGGACGCTGCCCGTGACGCGGCGGCCGGGGCCATCACCGGAGTCGGTGAGGCGCAGCAACTCGTCGCCATGGTCCTACAGGGCGGGCAGCCCGGGCCGCTGCTACAGGCCCTGGAGGCCATTAAGCAGGTCCTGGTGCTGGTCGTGCAGCGCACCGGCGGGGCCCGGCAGGCCATCGAAGCGGCGATCGCGCAGGCCCGGCAGTTGGGGTCGTCGGGAAACTGACAGGGGCTGGCGGTCACCCACCGGCCAGCCCTACCCCTTCCCAGCACGGTGACCCGCCGCCGACACCTCATGCCGCCGACGACACCCCATCGGATGACCATGACCACGGCACGCCCTGGACCAGACAGCCAACCGGAGTCAGGGGCGGGACGCCGACCGGTCCGAGAACCAGAATTCCACCCAGGTTGGACGACGAAGGGCGGCGTCCGTTGGAGCTCGAGAACGAATGCGCCGATATAGTCGCCAGCACGAGCTACCGGGTCCACCAGAACCCCACCAGGCAGGAGATCGCCGACGCCCGGCTCCGCACCGGCGACTCCGGCAACCCGGACAAAGACCCGGACTACCTGATCGAAGGTCACGTGTGTTCGACTGCTATTCGCCCACTCTCGGCAAGCCGGTACGGGGTGTCTGGAGCGAGGTCCGCGCCAAGGTCGACAGGGAGCAGACCCAACGCGTGGTGCTGAACCTGCACGACTGGCACGGAGACCTCGCGGCCCTGCGGACACAGTTCGACACCTGGCCCGTCGAGAAGCTGAAAGAACTCGTCGCGGTAACGCCGAGCCGCACGATCGTGCAGATCGTCCGTCGAGACTGAGGAGAGGCGCAGAGATGGCTGTCGAGTTCAGGTTGACCCTCGCCGGTAACCTGCCCCTGGACCACGTGGCTGATCTCGTGTCAGCCGAACCCGCCGAGAAGCCCAGGCCGAGCGGCACCACCCCACAGCTGCTCAGTGCCCGCCTCTACGACACCCGCGGGTACGCGCTGACCGTCTCCTCAGGCAGCCAAGGCTACTTCGATGCCGAGGCCGACGACGGTGCCCGCTGGGAGTGGGAGCCACAGACATACGTCGACATCGACTTCTCCATGCGGGCAGACGACCTGGTCGACAAGGGGATCCCGAACATGATGAAGGCCGTGGCCCGGGTATTGACCGCCCGGAAGGAGGACGCGGCGCTGGTCCAGAGCGGCAACTGGCTCCTGCTGACCCGCGTCGGGGGCACACTCCGCAGACACCGGCCTACCTGGTGGGGCCACTACGGCATAGACGATCGCCTCATCACCCCATGAACCAGCCGAGCGCGAGTGACCCGCTGACGAACGACGCGACTTCGACCCGTCATCCGTGGTCGACCCCGGCCAGACCGCCCAAGAGCGAGAGCAACGAGCGGTCGCCCACCTCAGCCGAGTCCTTCCCGTCGCCGAACCGCCAGCCTCATAACCTTTTGGTGGTTCATCCGTAAAGGTGCCTGGCGCATCCGCTACCTCCCCACGAACAGCCCCGACAGTGGAGACAGGGCCAGCCGACTACTCACCGAAGGGACCACCTGGACCAGCGGCATCTACGAACCCGAAACCCATGCCTTTGGCGGCCACGACGCAATGGCCACCGCGCACACGCTGTTCCACCACGACAGCCGCCACCTCCTCACCTACCTCCACCAGCACCCCACCACCCGGCGCGAACACTCCCTGATCTTGTGCAGCGCCCTCATGCGCGCAGCAGGGCTGGACCCCAACGAGCAAGGCGACGTCTGGGCACAAGTCCCCGAGCACCGCGCCGCACACCTCAACCAGGCACCCATAACCGATGCCCGCAGGTGGGCGAGGTTCACCGGAGACGTTCGAAGCCTGCTGCTCGGCGCACCTCGCACTTCCGGCGACTGGCACACCGCATTGGCACACGCCGGCACGGCTCTACACCGTCAACGGGAAAGGGGCACCCTCACCCGTGGTCTGCAGGCAGCAATCGCCTTGCACGTGATCTTCCACTGTGTCGGCTCCGCCTGAAAACTGACCACGTGGTTCCGGGCGGGTTCCAGTACTTGTCGCAACACACCTGATCATGTGAGGCGTGTTGATGGGACGACGAGGACGGAAGCGCCGGCTCGAGCTGGAGACGGAGTACTGGCGGCTGCTGCAGTCAGGCATGGGTACGTTCGAGGCTTGCCGCATTGTGGGGATCGGTCGCAAGACCGGCTATCGGTGGCGCGCGGAGAGTGGTGGTGTGCCGCCGGCCCGATTGGCTGAGGGCGTCTGGTCCGGCAGGTACCTGTCGCTGTTGGAACGGCAACGGATCGCCACCCTGCGCAGGCAGGGCCTGACGATCAGGGCGATCGCTGAGCAGTTGGGCCGGGCGCCGTCGACAGTGAGTCGGGAGTTGCGCCGCAACACCCGTCCGCATGACCAGGGCGTCTATGACGGCGATCTGGCGCACGCGCGGGCCCGGCAGCGGGCTCAGCGCCCGCGGGGAGGCCGGCTACTCGCCGACATCGGTCTGCGGGCCGTTGTTCAGACCAAGCTGGAGGAGGATTGGAGCCCGCAGCAGATCGCCGCGTGGCTTCGGCAGGCATATCCCGACCAGCCCTCGTGGCACGTCTGCCACGAGACGATCTACCAGGCGCTCTACCGCGGCGGCAGAGGTGGACTCAGCCGCCAGCTCACTCGCCGACTTCGCACTGGCCGGCCGCTGAGGAAGCGGCGTCGTCGGGCCGATCAGCGCCGCTGCCGCTTCGTGGCTCCCGCACTGTTGATCGAGCATCGGCCGGCTGCGGCCATGCACCGCACCCGGATCGGTGACTGGGAGGGAGACCTCATCGTCGGTCGGCAGAGCCAGTCCGCCATCGCTACCCTGGTCGACCGCACCAGTCGATACCTGCGGCTGGTGCACCTGCCCGTCGACCGCACCGCCGAATCCGTCCGCGACGCACTCCTGACCGTACTGGCGGGACTTCCCGAGGCCGCGCGCCTCACTCTGACCTGGGATCAGGGCGCGGAGATGGCCCACCACCAGCAGATTGCACCGCTGCTGCGGGACGGGGTGTTCTTCGCCCATCCCGGCCGCCCATGGCAGCGTGGCACGAACGAGAACACCAATGGCCTACTGCGCCAGTACTTCCCCAAGCGCACGGACCTATCGCAGCACACCGCGGCCGACCTCCGCGCCGTTGAGCAACGCCTCAACAACCGGCCCCGCAAGACCCTCAACTGGCGCACCCCGGCCGACGTCTTCCATACCGCTCTGGCACCCTGACGATCGTCACCGTTGCGACGACTGCTCGAATCCGCCCCGGCTGAATCGGGACCACCTCCTGAAGCATCGGGAGGTGCTGAACGTGGAGGACTGGGCAGAGATCCGGCGGCTGCGGCGGTCGGAGGGTATGGCGATTCAGGCCATCGCACGGCGGTTGAGGATGTCTCGCAACACTGTGAAGAAGGCCCTGGCCAGTGATGAGCCGCCGCGGTATCGGCGGGCGGCGACGGGGTCGATCGTGGATGCGGTCGAGCCGCAGATCCGGGCGTTGTTGGCGGAGTTCCCGGACATGCCCTCGACGGTGATCATGGAGCGGGTCGGGTGGACCCGGGGTAAGACGGTGTTCTGTGATCGGGTGCAGCAGTTGCGGCCGTTGTTCCGCCGGCCCGACCCGAGCCAGCGGACGGAGTATCTGCCGGGTGAGTTGGCGCAGTGTGATCTGTGGTTCCCGCCGGTGGATGTGGCGTTGGGTTTCGGGCAGGTCGGTCGGCCGCCGGTGTTGGTGATGGTGTCGGGGTATTCGCGGTGGCTGTCGGCGGTGATGATCCCGTCGCGGCAGTCGCCGGACCTGCACTCTCGGCATTAAGGTGATTCAGTGCCGGCCGGCGGACCCGGAGGCCAAGGGCCTGGTCGAGCGGGCCAACGGCTATCTGGAGACGTCGTTTCTGCCTGGGCGTCGGTTCGGCTCGCCGGAGGACTTCAACGCACCGAGTGGCTGGTGCGGGCGAACAACCGCCAACACCGGGCGTTGGGCTGCCGCCCGGTGCAGCGGTGGGACGCCGATCGGGCCGCGATGCTGTCGCTGCCTCCGGTGGCGCCGGTGGTCGGCTGGCGACAGACCACGCGGCTGCCCCGAGATCACTACGTGCGTCTGGACGGCAACGACTATTCGGTGCATCCCTCGGTCGTCGGGCGTCGTGTCGATATCACCGCTGACGCCGATCGGGTGCAGGTGTTCTGCGACAGCCGCCAGGTCGCCCGACACGACCGCTGCTGGGCCACGCATCAGAGCATCACCGATCCGGCTCACCGTCTGGCCGCCGCCGATCTGCGCACTGCTGCCCGGCAGGCACCGGCGCCGGCCGCCGCCGAGGTCGAGCAGCGGCAACTCAGCGACTATGACCAGATATTCGGCCTGAAAGAGGTGGCTGCGTGATGGCCACCAAATCCAGCAACCGCAACGTCTCCTCCGAGATCACATTCCTCAGCCGCGCACTGAAAGCACCCTCCCTCGCCGCGTCGGTGCAACGCCTCGCCGAGCGGGCCCGGGCGGAGTCGTGGACTCATGAGGAGTTCCTCGCTGCCTGCTTGCAACGCGAAGTCGCGGCCCGCGAAGCCCACGGCGGTGAAGGTCGAATCCGAGCTGCCCGCTTCCCGGCCCGCAAGAGTCTCGAGGAGTTCGACTACGAGCACCAACGATCGTTGAAGCGGGAGACCATCGCTCACCTCGGCACCCTCGACTTCGTAGCATCGAAGGACAACGTCGTCTTCTTGGGCCCACCCGGCACCGGCAAAACCCACCTGTCCACCGGCCTCGGGATCCGCGCCTGCCAAGCCGGACACCGCGTCGCGTTCGCCACCGCCGCAGGATGGGTGTCCCGCCTCGCCGACGCCCACCACGCCGGCCGCCTGCAAGACGAACTGGTCAAACTCGGTCGGATCCCGCTACTGATCGTCGACGAGGTCGGCTACATCCCCTTCGAAGCCGAAGCCGCGAATCTGTTCTTCCAACTGGTCTCCAACCGCTACGAACGAGCCTCACTGATCGTCACCAGCAACAAACCCTTCGGCCGCTGGGGCGAAGTCTTCGGCGACGACATCGTCGCCGCAGCCATGATCGACCGCCTCGTCCACCACGCCGAAGTCATCTCCCTCAAAGGCGACAGCTACCGACTCAAAGACCGCGACCTCGGCCGCGTCCCCGCAGCCACCAAGACCAACAACTAAAGACCAACCAAACCGAGGTGGTCCAGATTCAGCCGGACCACGGTGGTCAGGATTGGGGCGGCGTTGACACACTGGAACAAGCTCGGACTACCCGCCACCACCCAGGCCACTCTCGCCCGAGCGGCCCAGGAAGCCATCTTGGGCCTGCCCGATAGACACCTGCCAGACCCCGGATAGACGCACCAGAGGAAAGGAGTGGAGGAAGGCACCGTGCCCGAGAAGGTGATCACCAGCAAGGTTCTCTGCTACGTCGTGCGGGAAGGGCACTTGCTCGTCTTCCGCCACACTGACTTCAGCTACGAGGAGGTAGGCATCCAGGTGCCCGGCGGCAGCGTCCACCCGGGTGAGGACCCCGCGGACGCGGCGCTGCGCGAGGCCCGCGAAGAGACCGGACTAACGGGCTTCACCATCGTGCGCAAGCTGGGCGAGGTCGAGTACGACATCACCCCGCTCCGCTTCGAGATCCAGCGTCGCCACATCTTCGAGTTGACGCTGCACGGGGCGACGCCCGAACGGTGGGCGAGCCAGGAAGAGCACGACGGCGAGCGGCAGCCAACCCGGTTCGAGTGCTTCTGGGTACCGCTACGAGCCGCGCACGTCCTGCAGTCCGGCCAGGGCGCTCTCGTGGGCCGGTTGTTCGAATGACCAGGAATCCAACCGCGGCACCCAGGAGAAACAATGCGGAAAGACGAACTGCGGGACCTGATCCGGCGCAGCCCGTGGCTGATCCGGGCACTGGGCGTCGTTCGGGACTCCGGTCTGCCGGACGCCTGAATCGGCGCGGGATCCATCCGCGACCTGGTCTGGAGCGAGCGCTACGGCGTCGGCTTCGACCCGTCATCGGTGCGGGACGTCGGACTGATCGAGGTCCGCGTTCCCCGCAACGCAGCGGGCACGTCGAGCTGTGCCCTAAGCGTCGTACGGGACTCATGCCGAACGCTGACAACCCTTCGTCAGCTTCGTGACTGAGCCGCCGCCCGAAGCTCGCGGAGGGGGCAGCGCTCCCACCCGCCCGCGAGTCCTGGCAGGGAAATTTCGAGACGATGACCATCGATTATGTGCGCGGTGTGTGCTCTCCAGCGGATGCCAACCGGGGTGAACCGGTGCCAACGCGGATCACCACGGCCGACCGCCGGTCGCAACCCGGGATTCGTGTGCTCGGGGTGTGCTCCTGAGCTGCGACAACGGTGGTCCGGGTGACGTGGGTGAACGTGGGCCACTCCCTGCCACCCCAGGTGAACCCCCGGGTCGCTAGACTGGGCTCTCGCACCCTCGTAGCTCAGGGGATAGAGCAACGGTTTCCTAACCCGACGCCTCACCCATCTCCGCACGCTGACTACCTGCGACTTCTGAACTTCCCGCCAAGGAAACAGGTCGCGGCGCTACGTTGCTGTGCTCGCTTACCGAAATCTCCTGTAGCGGTATAAGCACTGCTCCGAAGGCAATCCCAGCACTCCGACCCTGTGGTTACGGTCTTCCGAAGGCGCCACGCCGAGTCAGCATGTAGTGCCGCAATGTCCTTCATCGGCCTGACGGATCTAATGATCAAAGCACTTGCCGACGACCGACGCGGTAACGCCCCAAACCAGCAGGGCTCGCGCGATGGCAACCTCAATCAATCTGTCAGTAATTTTACAGTCCCGCGAAGCGGGGCGATATTTCGTCGTACTGCCGTGGTTGCATGCCGGTCTCACTGACCTCAAGGAGTCTTCAGGTGTGGGCGCACAGCAAGAACCACTTCGGAGTTCGGCATCGGCTCGAAGATCACTTACGCGGCACGGCGGATCTGGCTCGGCTGTTCGCGTCACCCTTCGGGCTCGGCGAGTTGGCGTGGTGGACAGGCCTTGTCCATGACGGCGGCAAGTGCTGGCAGGCGTGGCAGGACAAGTTGCTGCTCGTCGAGCCGACGAACGGTCGGGTGGGCTTGGATCACAAGTCTTTCGGCGTGCAGTTGGCCCGTCGTCACCGTCTCCGGCCGGTGGAGTTCGCTGTGGCCGGACACCATGGCGGCTTGACTAATCAGGGGCAGGTTGACGCCCTCTTTGGTGAAGATGCTGCCGCGGAGGAACGACTGCGGTCCGGTCCGTGGGCTGAGGTTGAGAAGATTCTTCGAGTAGCGCTTCCCGAAATGTTTGCCCAAATTCCTGTTATGCCTGTCGAACTTGACGACAGTGCAGAGCCGATGACGAGAGAGTTCCTCCTACGATTCCTGTTCTCCTGCCTGGTTGATGCCGATGTGCTTGACACTAAGGCCCATGTGGAGGGCAGTCGTCCGAGGGTAGGCCCTGACCTGGATGCTCCGGCCCTGCTCAGTCGCTTCCTGGCCCGGCGTGCGAAATATCTGCGGCTCCGGGCGCCTGGTGCGATGGATGGTCATCGACAACGGCTGTTCGCCGCAGCGATCGCTGCCGCTGAGCGGGAGCCTGGCATCTTTCGGTTGACCGCTCCGACTGGGACCGCGAAGACTATCGCCGCTGCTGGATTCGCCTTGAAGCACGCAGCGCTGCATGGTAAGCGACGGGTGATCGTCGCGGTTCCCTTCATTACTATCACCGAACAGAATGCGGCGGTCTACAGAGACCTCCTCGACCCCGAGGACCCACACGCCGAGCGGGTTGTCCTTGAACATCATAGCCACGTTGAGATCAACGATTCTGACTCTAGCGGTCAATATCACTCGTGGCGGCGCCTCGCGTCGGAAAACTGGGATGCGCCCTTCATCGTTACCACCACGGTCCAGCTCTTCGAGTCGCTGTTCGGCCGGACGCAGTCTCGCATGCGCAAGCTGCACCGGATCGCCGATTCCGTGCTAGTTCTAGATGAGGTGCAGGCATTACCGCACGATCTGTTACCGCAGATTGCCGATGCGCTGCGGATCCTGACGCAGCGGTTTGGGGTGACCGTGGTGTTGTCATCGGCCACTCAGCCTGCTGTTCACGCGCTCGACCCCCTCAAGGCGTTGGAATCGCGCGAGATTCTGCCGGACCCGGAGTCTTTTTTTGCCGAGTGCCAGCGAGTGAAGTACGACTGGCGGCTCAAGCCGAAACCATCCCTTGTGGACATGGTGAATGAAGCCGCTACACATCGGCAGGCCCTGATGGTGGTCAACACTGTGCGTGACGCGAGAACTGCTTTTCGCCATGCTCAAAATGTAGCCAGCGACGAGATGGCGGTGCTACACCTGTCCACTGGAATGTGCCCGGCCCACCGCAAGAGTGCACTAAGAGCTGTCCAGCGCATACTGGCAGATGGCAAGTCGGTTTTGCTAATCAGCACTTCTTTGATCGAGGCAGGGGTCGACCTGAACTTCCCGGTGGCATTCCGAGCAATCGGACCTCCCGAATCACTAGCGCAGGTCGCTGGCCGGTGTAATCGAGAAGGTGACCTTGGCCAGCGCGGCGGGCTGGTCATAATCTTTGACCCGGCCGACGGGGGGCTTCCGCCCTCATACCCCACGCAGATCGAAGTGGCGCACATGTACTTCGGCCCCGATAGCGACCCTGAGAACCAGGCGGCCCTGGATGAGTACTTCAGAGAACTATACGGAACTCTTGACATCGAAGGCCCGGGTAGTACCTCTAAAGCCATCAGGGCCAGCCGGAGCCGGTGGGACTTTGTCGCCGTGGCAGATGGCCCCTTGAAGGCCACAGGTAGCACTCAACGACGGCGCGAGTTGGCCTTCCGAATGATCAACGAGGACACTGTTCCGGTCGTCGTCCGGTACGGCGGCGACCACAGTGGCGCGAAGATCATTGACAGGTGCCTGCAGGCCCTACGCGGCCCCTACCCGGACATGAGAATGCTGCGGGACCTACAGCCGTACATCGTCAACCTGCGCCGCAGTACCGCACGAGCAGCAGACGTGTCACCCCACCTCCTCCCTGTCATCGGTGACCTGTGTGAGTGGTACGGGGACTACGACGACGGATACGGCATAGCCCTGGACAACGAAGGAAAGGACTACCTGTGGTAGCCCGACGCGCAGGCGCCTGTCTGGCGAGCCTCCCTGCAGCGGCTCGCCAGACAAGCGCGCCATCCAGGGCTACTTGCTCTTGCCCCGCATGAACTGGACCAGCCGCACGACCAAGACCGTCGTGCCGCCGAAGGTTGCCGCCGCAGTCAGAACGGCATTGGACTGGCTTGCGCCGCCCCACCAGGTCAGCAACCCCGTCGCGCTACCCACGAATGCGGCGGTGAGCAGGGCGATAGCTCGCCAACAGGGCTAACTTCCACCTGATCAATGGAAAAGGATCATCAGCCGTGAGTGACAAACCAGGACAGCGTTCTCATCCGCCAGTGGTGGTACAGGTGCGCGGCGAGGCTGCCCTCTTCACGAGACCCGAGCTACGGGTAGAGCGGGTGAGCTACCCCGTGATGACCCCTACGGCGGCCACCGGCGTGCTGGATGCGATCTTCTGGAAGCCAGAATTCCGCTGGGTTCCGGTGAAAATCGAGGTGCTACGGCCAATCCAGCAGTTCAACCTGCGCCGCAACGAGACTAGCGACCTTCCCAGCCTCGCCGATGCTGTCAACAAAGGACGTCGGATCAACACGGTGGCTAGCCGAGACCAACGTAGCGCGTTGTGCCTGCGGGACGTCGAGTACCGCATTTATGCCCAGGTCGAGCTGGCAGCACACGCCGACAAGAGGGACGTCGCCTACCGTGAGCAGTTTCGGCGACGGGTCAACCGTGGCGCGTGCTACCAGCAGCCCTTCCTAGGCTCGAAGGAATTTCCCGTCTCGTTTTTCCCCCCGGACGAGCGCAAGCCGATCGACCTGACTGAGGACCTGGGAATCATGCTGCATCGTATCCATTACGGCCCACCTACCAAGTTTGACTGGTTCACCGCCCGTTTGGAAAAGGGCGTGCTACACGTTCCGGCACGCGGGATACCAGGTGATGGCGTCGGGATAGCGGGGGTGGCGTGATGTTGCTACGCCACCTGGTTGAGTTCCGTAGCCCGAACGATGCTGACGGTGAGGATAGCCGCCCGTACAGTCGGATCCGAAACGTTCGGTGGCAGTTGAACCTCAACAGCGAGGGGCAGCTACGTCGACTGGTTCCTTTGAAGGCATCGGGTGAACGACCCACGAAGACCGGCTTGCCGATCCTAGTGCCAAACGCCGGCCGCACATCGGGGATCGCCCCGGCGATTGGCGCCGATGATGCCCAATACGTCCTCGGCTGGGCGGACGACAAAGCCAAACCCGAACGGGTGGCGCAGGCACACGAGTCGTTCGTCGACCTGTCCCGTCGCTGGCTGCGCGAACATCCGGACGATACGACAGCACGGGCACTCGTGGCCTTCTATGACCGTCGAGAGCTACCCCAGCCGCCCGACGACGAGAAGTGGTCATCGCGCGACCTTGTCGTCATATCAGTCGGCGGTAGGCGAGCGACTGAACAGGACACGCTGTGGACACTGTGGGAGGCGGTCGTACAGGAACGCAAGAGCGGCGCCAGTGCCGACGGGAGTGGTCAGCGAGGCTTGTGCCTGGTCTGTGGCCAGCCGGACCAGCCCCTGCTGGATCGGATACCACAATCGCTGCCCAAGGCCCTGGTCCCACGAGCAGACCAAGAGGTCGCGCTGCTGTCGGCGAACAAGCGCATCCACACGTACGACTTCAACGAAGGGCTCGCCGGATCGCCGATCTGCGTGTCCTGCGGTCAGGCTGCCGTCGCCAACCTCAGCGCCATACTGTCCGAACAGCGATTCACATTCACCTACCCTCGCCAACGAACGCGTCTCGCCTGGTGGGTCAGCAACGGCGCCAACAGCGAAACCATCGCCATGCTCGACCGTAAGCCCGAGGAAATCAGCGAGTACCTCCACTCGCTGGTCACCGGCCGGAAACGTAGACGGCCCGATGACCGACTGACCTTCTGCTCGGCCACGCTGTCCGGCAACGTGGCCCGGCTCGTGGTTCACCACTGGCTGGAGATGCCGCTCACCAAGGCCGAGGACAACGTCGACGCCTGGTTCAACGACCACCAGATCCTCGCCCGAGGCCAAGAAGTTCCAAACGCATACCCCATCTGGATGCTAGTCCGATGCTCTGGCCAGTGGCTGCCGGACAGATCTGAACGCGGCGGACGGTACATCGAACTCTGGGACAAGGCCGCCGACCGACCTGATGACCTAGCGCAACTGCTCCTGCACAGCGGCCTGCACGGAGGAACACTCCCACCCCACCTTCTCGCCCATGCTATCCGCCGGATCCGCACCGACCTGCGAATCGACGGCCCACGGGCCGCGCTACTACGGGTCGTACTCACCCGTCACCCGCAACGAACAGGAAGAGGACCCACCGCCGTGCTGGACGAAAAGCAGGACAACCCGGCCTACCTGTACGGGCGGCTCTTCGCCGTACTCGAGTCACTCCAGCGCACCGCCTACCGGCAGAGCGAGCAGCCCAACACCACATTCTTTCACCGCTACTTCGCCGGTGCGGTGGCCAACCCTCGGATCGCCCTTGTGCAAGGCTGCCAGCTCTACCCTGCCTGGCTCAAGAAGCTGGACAGCACCGCAGGCGACGACAGCAGCAATCCCATCAGCCGCCAGAACGCCGAGCGTGCCGGTCGGGCCGCCGGCCGCTACCGGGCACGGGTGCGTGAACTAAAGGACCGGCTCACCGATCCGGTCGCTCCCCTACATGACACGGAAAGCCAGTCATGGTTCATCCTCGGCTACTTCCATCAGCAGGCACATGACATCCGGATGGCCATGACCGGCAAAGCCCCAGAAGTCCCGGCCGACGACCTACCCACCGACGAGCACGACACCAACGAAGGGAACCACGAACAGTGAAGCCCCAGACGACCGATCCGGCGGTCCGACACGATGCAGTAATCTTCTTCGACGTTACCGACGGTAACCCCAACGGTGACCCCGATGGCGGCAACCGACCCCGTGTCGACGAAGCCACCGGACACGGCCTAGTCACCGATGTTGCACTCAAGCGGAAGATCCGCGACACGATCGGGCTGACCGCCGACGCCCTCGACTACCAGGCCGACCGCTATAACGTGTTCGTCGAGGCCGGACACGCCCTCAACACCCGCACCGCCGAATCGTACAAAGCAACTGGCATCGAACTTAAATCTCGAAAGATCTCTCCCGAGCAAGCCGAAGCTGCCCGGCGGTGGATGACCGACCGATACATCGACGTACGCTTGTTCGGCGCGGTGCTTTCCACCGGTGAGACCAAAGCACTGGGTCAGATCCGCGGCCCCCTGCAGTTCGGCATGGCCCGCTCTATCCACCCCGTCCTACCCGTCTCACACGCCATTACCCGGGTAACTCAGACACGCCAGGAAGACATTGACAAGGGCGAAAAGACCGAAATGGGTAGCAAATGGACTGTGCCCTACGGCCTGTACCGGGCGCAGTTCCACTACTCCGCCGCCCTGGCCCAAAAAACGGGCGTGACTACCGAGGACCTCACCGCCCTCTACAAGACGCTGCAGTTCATGTTCGATCATGATCGCACTGCGACTCGCGGCATCATGACCATGCGCGGCCTGTACGTCTTCAGCCACTCCAATGCCTACGGCAACGCCCCTGCCCAGCCCTTGCTGGACCGGGTCCAAGTCGCTCTTGCCAGCGGCGTCGGAACCCCCCGCACCTTCACCGACTACAAGATCACTTCCGACGTCAGCGAACTGCCGGCTGGCGTGACCTTCGACATCCTGCAGGACTGAGGAGTCTCGACGATGACCTGGTGGCCCGACGGGGACCGCAACGCCGGCCGCATCCCACTGTCGGCATTAGAGCACTATGCCTACTGTCCCCGCCAGGCTGCCCTCATCCACGTCGACGGCGTGTTCACCGACGACATCAACACTGTTCGTGGCCACCTGGCCCACGAACGCGTCGACCGGCCCGGCACCCGCGCCACGGCCGCCCCCGGGTACCGGCAGCACTACGCCGTACCCGTCTGGAGCGACATCCTCGGTCTCTATGGCCGATGTGATGTCGTCGAGATCGGCCATGGCACTGCAATCCCCGTCGAACACAAGATCGGCCGGTACCAGCCCGGGGGACCAGCCGATGTACAGGCTGCCGCCCAAGCCCTCTGCCTACGCGAAATACTCGGCCGCGACCTCGATGTCTCCCATGCAGAGGTGTTCACACACTTCGACCGGCGACGACACCGGGTACAGCTGACCAACGATTTGATCACCACCGTCAACCAGACCTCCCGCGCACTTCACGCAATGCTGCTCGCACCACAACTACCACCACCAATAGCAGACCGCCGATGCCGACGCTGCTCACTGCTCGACGACTGCTTACCCCGGGCCCTAGCCAACCCCACCGACCTCTACACACCCCGACCAACCGGTGATTGGGATGCCTGAACTGATCAAAAACACCCTCTACATCCTGACGCCGGGTAGCAGCGTCCACCTCGACCACGACGCCGTCCGGGTCTTTCACCCCGAAAACGGCGCGAAACGTCTCCCCCTTGTCCGAATCGACCACGTCGTAGCCTTCGGCGGTGTCAACCTCACCGATGACTTCCTACACCGCTGCGCAGCCGACCAACGATCCGTAACCTGGCTAACCAGCAACGGTCGGTTCCGCGCCCGCGTCATCGGCCCACAAGGCGGCAACCCCCTGCTGAGAGTCGCCCAACACGACGCCCTCCGCGAACCCGACCGCCGCGCCGCAGTCGCCCGCGCCTTCGTCGCCGGCAAACTCCACAACACCCGACAGGTTCTGCTACGCGCCGCCGCCGACGCCCGAACCACTAGACAACAGGCCCTTCGCGCAACCGCATCCGCCATCGCCGACGACCTCGCCAAACTCCCCGACACCAACAACATCAACGTCATTCTCGGCATCGAAGGTCAAGCCGCCAAGCGATACGTTGCCACCTGGCGACACCTACTCGTTGACCACGCTCAAGTCACCGCACCCACCCATCGAATCAGCAGACCACCCACCGACCCCGTCAACGCCGCCCTGTCCTTCGGCTATGGCATGCTCCGCATCGCCGTCCACGGCGCACTCGAACACGTCGGCCTAGACCCTTACATCGGCTACCTGCATGGCATCCGACCAGGAAAGCCCGCTCTCGCCCTAGACCTGATGGAAGAAATGCGCCACCTCCAAGTCGACCGGATGGTCTTCACCGCCTTCAACCGCCGCCAGCTCACACCTCACCACTTCACCCAACATCCCGGCGGAGCCCACGAAATCAACGACGACGGCCGCCGCGCCTACCTGACCCTCTGGAGCGAAGCCCGCGCCCGCCCTTGGGCCCACCGGCAACTCGGCAGAGACATTCCCGCAGCCGTCCTACCACTCATCCAAGCCCGACTCCTCGCCCGGCACCTACGCAGCGACACACCCCACTACAACCCGTGGAGCCCCGCATAATGGAGTACCTGGTCACCTACGACGTCGACACCACCACTCCGGAAGGCCAACGACGCCTACGGCAGGTAGCCAAGATCTGCGAAGGCCACGGCATCAGAGTGCAAAAGTCTGTTTTCGAAATTGCCTGCACCGCTGCCCAGTACCCGACCTTCCGCCAGAAGCTCTCCGACACCATCAGCCACACCACCGACGACATTCGGCTCTACCACCTCACTAAAGACACACTCCGCCACGTGGAACGACTCGGCGTCGCACAGCTCGCACCCCACCACGGCGACCACCTACTTTAAAGATCTAAGAACCCCAAGCGCGATAGCAACAAGCGCGAGGTTCCCAGGCAAGAAAACCAACAAAGCGGACACCGCTCACCTGCCATTCAAAGCTAGCGACAGCCACGACACCAAATCCGCAGCCCAGAAAGCCCAGCGCCGACGGTCCACCGTCGGCGAGGATCTCAACAATCGACCCGACGTACCTGGACGAAGCCCTCGGCGGCCAGCGCCGACGGTCCACCGTCGGCGAGGATCTCAACCAGTACCGCGTCAACCGCAAGGGCGACGAGGTGGGACACCAGCGCCGACGGTCCACCGTCGGCGAGGATCTCAACTGCTGATGTGGTTGAGCACCCGCGTGTACGCCCGTCTCCAGCGCCGACGGTCCACCGTCGGCGAGGATCTCAACACGACTCGCCACCCTCAGCGCCGACGCCCTCAGCGGTAGCCAGCGCCGACGGTCCACCGTCGGCGAGGATCTCAACAGGCGTCATGATGGTTGTGCTCCTTGCTGGGAGTGGTCCAGCGCCGACGGTCCACCGTCGGCGAGGATCTCAACATCACGGATGTTCCGGACGGCGAAAAGTCGACCGAGCCAGCGCCGACGGTCCACCGTCGGCGAGGATCTCAACCACTGTGTGGTCACGGTGTCCTCGTGGGCTCGGGTGCCCAGCGCCGACGGTCCACCGTCGGCGAGGATCTCAACGGGTGTTCTTCCGATACCCGAGGTTCGGGTTGGCCTGCCAGCGCCGACGGTCCACCGTCGGCGAGGATCTCAACGTTCATCCGCCTACGATCACCGTCGAGGCACTTGCCAGCGCCGACGGTCCACCGTCGGCGAGGATCTCAACGTTCATCCGCCTACGATCACCGTCGAGGCACTTGCCAGCGCCGACGGTCCACCGTCGGCGAGGATCTCAACTCGCATGCGTATCGAACACGGTCGGTGATAGTCGACATCCAGCGCCGACGGTCCACCGTCGGCGAGGATCTCAACCCGGCACGATCTCTCCCGTGCGGGGGTCAACGACCACGTCCAGCGCCGACGGTCCACCGTCGGCGAGGATCTCAACTACTGCCTTGGCTAGCAGCTCACGTGCCTGTTCGCCAGCGCCGACGGTCCACCGTCGGCGAGGATCTCAACTGCACCGGGACCGAGTCGAGGCATGGACAGACGCCACGCCAGCGCCGACGGTCCACCGTCGGCGAGGATCTCAACCGTTGCGCTGGCTCGCCGACCACACCGGCGCGGGCCGCCAGCGCCGACGGTCCACCGTCGGCGAGGATCTCAACGGGACGGTGCGGGCCGGGTTGTGGCCAAGGGCAGCCAGCGCCGACGGTCCACCGTCGGCGAGGATCTCAACGGGGTAGGTCGAGGCCATCATGAGCAACGCGCCGGCCAGCGCCGACGGTCCACCGTCGGCGAGGATCTCAACCAGAATCCTGAGATCGCATTGAACGCGGCCCGGAAGCCAGCGTCGACGGTCCACCGTCGGCGAGGATCTCAACTCAACGGGTGTTTCGAGGGATGTCGGGGTCCTGGCGGCCAGCGCCGACGGTCCACCGTCGGCGAGGATCTCAACCCGCACCGACCTGCGCGGCCAGCAGCGCGCCCGTCTTCCAGCGCCGACGGTCCACCGTCGGCGAGGATCTCAACTTTTTTGCGCGCGACCACTGAGGGATGGTGATCATCCAGCGCCGACGGTCCACCGTCGGCGAGGATCTCAACGATACTGTCGTACAGGTAGCCGATATCGACGGCTTGCAGCCAGCGCCGACGGTCCACCGTCGGCGAGGATCTCAACGGTCGGGGCTTGATGCCCGCACTCGCCCCCCGAACCAGCGCCGACGGTCCACCGTCGGCGAGGATCTCAACTCGGGTGCCGGTCAGGGGAGCAGCCCCAGACCCCACCGCCAGCGCCGACGGTCCACCGTCGGCGAGGATCTCAACCACAGCCGGCCAGCCAGCCTCGCGGTCACCTCGTGGCCAGCGCCGACGGTCCACCGTCGGCGAGGATCTCAACCTGCTCGGCACGCCGCTGCTGATCTCGGATCCGGGCCACCAGCGCCGACGGTCCACCGTCGGCGAGGATCTCAACCCCTATGTCGTAGCGCAAGCTGCGGCCGTTTCGCCGCCAGCGCCGACGGTCCACCGTCGGCGAGGATCTCAACGTAGCCCTGCCGCAGCGCGTCAGGCTCACACATGACCAGCGCCGACGGTCCACCGTCGGCGAGGATCTCAACTCTACGAATCTACGTAGTAGATTACGGAATTTCGTCCAGCGCCGACGGTTCACCGTCGGCGAGGATCTCAACTGGCCATTCGATCCCGGACGAGGTCGGCGCGGTCTGCCAGCGCCGACGGTCCACCGTCGGCGAGGATCTCAACACGCTCGTCGAGGTCATCGTCAGCGTCAGCGCGACAGCCAGCGCCGACGGTCCACCGTCGGCGAGGATCTCAACCAGGCGGTGATCTCGTCGTTGTCCTTCGAAGCGACCCCGCCAGCGCCGACGGTCCACCGTCGGCGAGGATCTCAACACCACCGATGAGGCGGCCGTGTTGGAGCGGATTACCCAGCGCCGACGGTCCACCGTCGGCGAGGATCTCAACACCGAAGGGCAGTGCGGTCCCGCCGGGAAGTACGCCCCCAGCGCCGACGGTCCACCGTCGGCGAGGATCTCAACACATAAGCGGCTTCCGGGCTGTCCGGCAGGTCGTTGCCAGCGCCGACGGTCCACCGTCGGCGAGGATCTCAACTCTCCGCGTGCCCGCAGGGCATGACTGACCCCCCAGGAGCCAGCGCCGACGGTCCACCGTCGGCGAGGATCTCAACACTCATGGTCGAGGTTCCCTCTCGATCTAGGGCCTCCGCCAGCGCCGACGGTCCACCGTCGGCGAGGATCTCAACGGTTCCGCGGGAGTGGCGTGGCCTGCTCGGCGTGGCCGGCGCCGACGGTCCACCGTCGGCGAGGATCTCAACCCGACCCGTATATCCAGTTCTGCGGGCAGACCGGCTACATCCAGCGCCGACGGTCCACCGTCGGCGAGGATCTCAACAACCAGGCCGCGATGAGCCCGGCCCCGGTCCCGCTCAGCCAGCGCCGACGGTCCACCGTCGGCGAGGATCTCAACTACTGCCTTGGCTAGCAGCTCACGTGCCTGTTCGCCAGCGCCGACGGTCCACCGTCGGCGAGGATCTCAACACGTGCCCAACACCATCGGCCACCGCTCCACGAACCCAGCGCCGACGGTCCACCGTCGGCGAGGATCTCAACTCCTACACCGACGACCCGCTGTATCCGGGCGTCGTCCAGCGCCGACGGTCCACCGTCGGCGAGGATCTCAACCGGGCACCGCACGCCGTAGGTGTTGTTCACCTTGCAGCCAGCGCCGACCGTCCACCGTCGGCGAGGATCTCAACGCGTCCGGGAACTGTCCCCGCCGCTCAACCTCCTTGCCAGCGCCGACGGTCCACCGTCGGCGAGGATCTCAACATCGCGGCGTGCGCCAAGGTAGCGGGGGTGCTGGAGACCGCCAGCGCCGGCGGTCCACCGTCGGCGAGGATCTCAACCGGGTCGGCGGCTCCTGGCCAACGTCGGCCAGCCAGCGCCGGCGGTCCACCGTCGGCGAGGATCTCAACTGACTCGGCGCGGGAACGTCGACCAGGAGCCCAACCGGCCAGCGCTGGCGGTCCACCGTCGGCGAGGATCTAAACTTCCACTTCACCCCACGCTTGCGGGTCTTTCTCGGCCAGCGCTGACGGTCCACCGTCGGACGTTCCGGCAACTTGGTATGTAGGTTTCAGCGGCTGGGAACGGTCGCTGAAGGTCAAGGCGAAGGCGTTCAACACGGGCTTCCAGCGCATCGTCCATCGGGTTCTGCCTGCTCCGGTAGGGTCCAGGGAGCGAGTCACCAGGTACAGACACTTCAACGCGGCCTGCTCGACGCCCCTGTGTTTGGTCAAGCAAGCGTTGGCCCGACGACCCCGATTATAGTCCTGAAGATTTCGCGGGCGAGGTAGCGCTTCAGGCAGCGGAGGATCTCGCGTTTCGTTCGGCCTTCGGTGGTTGGTCGCTGGACATAGGCGCGGGTGCCGCGGGTCGGCACGGAGTCTGGTCAGGGCGTTCGATCAACTACAGAACACAGCCGCTATCAGCGCCCCGGCGACCAGGTACGGACCAAAGGCAATGCTGTGCGCACGGCGCAGCGCCAGGCGTGCTAGCGCTTCGGGTACGGCGAGCACGAAGGGCAGTAGGCCGCCGAGGAACACCGCAGGCCAGCTGATGGCACCCAATGCCGCACCGAGCAGCGCGGCCAGCCGCACGTCGCCCAGGCCCATTCCGCTGCCCGCCACGATGACCAAGGCCAGGTATAGGCCGCCAAGCGCAGCCGCGGCGAGCGTGGCGGTGACCAGCATTTGAGCTTGGCCCGTGATCGCTGCCTCACCGGCCAGCACAGTGCCGACGGCGAGAGCGGCGATGCTTATCACGAGCGTAGGCAGCCTGCGGATCGCGACGTCAACGGCGGCGAGCAGCACGCCGTTGTGCATCACCACCAACCACACCGCGAGCAGGGGCAGGCCGCCGCGGGCGTCGCGCAGGAGCCAAGCGAGGCCGCCGGAGGCGACAGCCATCCCGATACCGCACAGTGCGGATACGGCCACTGGCCGCACGCTCCTGGCCGCCGCCGAGGTGTCCCCTTCGGCCACGCCCAACTTCGACGGGCCCGCGGCCACTGCCGGCTTGGTCGCCAGCCGCGTGTACGCGTGCGGCAGCGTCAGGCCGGCAAGTGCGCCGCCGGAGAGCACCAGCCCCAGTGCTACGGGATTCATCGGCTGTGGCTTTCGGGGTGCACCCTCGGTCTACGCCGGTGCCGCGTCTGCACCTGTCGACCGCACGCAACCGACGCGGTAGGTCTCTGACCAACGCCATATTTCCCGCATGAACGATGAAAGCAGCGGCAGCAGGTGGGTGCCGGCGGCGGTGAGAGTGTAGGTACCGGCACCTGCGTCGTCAACGTGGTGCACTAAGCCACCGTCGCGCAGACGGCGCAGGGCGTCATTGAGGGATTTCGAACTCGGCGCCGGTCGGATCTCGCGCAGCAGCTCCGAGAATCGCATCGGCCGCTGGCCGAGGGTCGTGAGGATTTCCAGGCTCCACCGCTGTGCGCACAGTTTAATGGCGTCTTGCGCGTCCTGGAGGTCGTCGTCCATCCGCCTGCCCTCCCCGTCAAGGTCGGCCAGAGGGCGAGTCTAGGGGATCGACTGCTCTACGTGAACAACAAACTCACCTTGAGTCAAGCCAAGATCTTCACGATGTTGAGGAATCTCTTTGAGATGAGAGGGTGGTTCGGTAGCTTTCGTCCCTTAGAGGTTTGGGTTGGCATGTGAATGTGAGCCGTAGTCGTAACCGGGGAGGCCCGGCCGCGTTGGGCTGATCATGAATGGACGTGCGGCGTATCCGAGTGACCTGACCGATGATCAGTGGGCGGTGGTCGGGCCGTTTCTGCAGGCGTGGAAGGACCGGCATCCGTCGGTGTCGGGGCATCAGGGCCGCTACGAGTTGCGGGAGATCGTGAACGCGATCTTCTACCAGAACCGGACCGGGTGTCAGTGGGCTTACCTGCCACACGACCTGCCGCCGAAGTCGGCCACCTACTACTACTTCGCCCTGTGGCGTGATGATGGCACCGACCAGGTGATCCACGATCTGCTGCGCTGTCAGGCGCGGGAGCGGGCCGGCCGCCGGGAGGATCCGACCGCGGTGGCGCTGGACACCCAGTCGATCCGGGCGGCCAACCACGTCCCGGCCGCCACGACCGGCAAGGACGCGGCGAAGAAGGTCCCGGGGCGCAAGCGAGGCCTCGCGGTCGACGCCCTCGGGTTGATCATCGCGGTGGTGGTCACCGCCGCGTCGGTCACCGACAACACGATCGGTGTGAAACTGCTGGACAACGTGGTAGCGCACACCCCGACGGTTACCAAGGCGTGGGTCGATGCCGGGTTCAAAGACGACGTGCAGATCCACGGCGCCATCCGAAATATCGACGTCGAGCAGGTCCTTCGGTCCGACACGACGGCCGGGTTCGTGCCGGTGAAACGCCGGTGGGTGGTGGAGCAGACCCACGGCACCCTGATGCTGCACCGCCGCCTGGTCCGCGAGTACGAGAGCCGACCCGCCTCCGCGGTGTCCCGCACCTGGTGGGCCTCCACAGCGAACCTCATCCGCCGGCTCACCGGCACCGCCACCACGTCCTGGCGCGACACAGGCCAGCAGCGGTGACCCCGCCGTCGCTACTGACCCTGCTCACCGAACGCGAAACCGCCGCCGGCCTCACCGTCGAACGGCTCCGCGCCCAAATCGCCACCCTCAACGAACAGCTCACCACGGCCGAGACCGAAGTCNCCGAACTCGCCATCACCCGCAAAACGCTCCTGAGCCTCGGCGACCCACTCGACGCGGCACCACCCGCTGACCCGACCATCGCCAGCCCCGCCTACCAACAGATCCTCACCGTGTTCCACACCGCCACCACACCGATGCGCGCCAAGGACATCTGCCAGGCCCTGGGCACCGGCACCACCGCGAAGGACACCGAGAACCTCCGCGCCAAGCTCAAACGCCTCGTCACCCGCCAGATCCTCACCGAACCCGAGGCCGGACTGTTCACCCTGACCCCACCGTCGACGTAACCCCGACCACCAAGGCCCCTAATGAGCGGTCAAACCCAGTCCGGACATACGCTTCCGAACCACCCTCTGAGAGTTGCGGTGCTTCCCGAGTTGGCTCATTTGGTTAGTGCGTGATGTCTGGCAGGTTCAGGGCGTCGAGGATGGCTTGCTGGTCGGTGGGGACGGCCGGTGGGAGGGTTTGGCTGGTGCCGTTGATCGCGATGGTCGCGGAGCGCAGGGGTCGAAGTTGGCGCACGACGTTGCGGATGGATAGGCCGGTGCGGGTTTGGACCTCGCGGGAGACGGCGAGGGCGGCGAACACGATGGTCAGGTGCGCCTCGATGGCGTCTTGCGTGTGGTGGGACATGGGCTGGGCGGCCAGGTCGGACTTGCTCATCCGAAACGACGCCTCGACCTGCCAGAGGTCGTGGTAGGAGCTGATGGCCTCGTCTGCGGGCATGACGGTGCCGGCGATGTTGGTGACGTAGCCCTTCAGGCCCACCAGTCGGCGGGCGCGGTCCAGCGAAGCTTGATCGAGGGTCTGTGCCCCGTTGCTGGTTTTGACGAACCTCGGAGTCCGGGCCGTTTTCTGCCCGTCGACGGCGGCGCGGGCTCGTTGCTCCTGCGCGGCGAGGGTGCGCCGGTCGCGCACGGCTCGTTTGTGGGAGTAGGCCCAGACCGCGCGCCACGAGCCGGGATGGGTGTGCGGGTTCCAGGCCGGTTCGGCGCGTACGGCCTTGTTGTTCTCGTTGTGGTGGCCGGTTTTGGGGGTGATGGTGTCGATGACCTGCCCGTCGGTGAATGCGTCACCGTGCCAGTGGAAGTGGCTGGCGAGATCGATCGGGGGGCCTTGGTCACCCGCGAGCCGACGATGAACCGCAGACCGGCCTCGTCGAGCTTGCGCAGGTTGCCCGCGGAGAGCATCCCGGCGTCGGCGACCACGACCATGTCGGCCACCCGGTGGCGGGCCTGAAACGCGGTGATGATCGGGATGATCGTGGCGGTCTCGGCCTGGTTCCCGGCGAAGCAGCCGATCTCCAGCGGGAACCCGCCGCGGTCGACCAGCAGCCCGACCACGATCTGCGGGTCGACCCGGCGTTCCTTGGAGTAGCCGACCCTGCGCAGGTCATCCTCCTTCTCCGCCTCGAAGTACAGGGTCGTGACGTCGTAGAGACACAAGGTGATGTCCCCGCTGGCCGCGGCGTGGGCGAAACAAGCTGAGGCGACCCGATCCCGGTAACCGCCCTGCGGGCCGGCGCGGGCCAGGGTGCGTTTCATCGTCGCGTAGCTGGCAGGACGCCGACCCAGATCGGTCAGGACCCGGCCCGCGTCGCGCAGCGAGGTCGGTTCCACGACTCGTGCGATCACCAGATCGGCGAACACCGCGTCGCCGAGCACGTCGAACCCCAGATCGGCATAGACCCCGGCCAAGGCCTCGTAGAGCACCCTGGAATCCGTGGACAGCACCCGGCCCACACCGTCGCGAACCCCTGCCGGCGGCCGCGGACCGTCGAACAGCCCGGGCACCTCGGCGGGCCTGACCAAAGCCGTGACCCGCGGCACCGGATCGACCGGGAACTCCAACACACCCTGGGCGGGATCGACCAACAGCTCACGAGCCCGCTCGAGCAGCACACCCAGCTCGGCCTCGGTATGCGCCGACCCGACGTGCGCCACGATCCGCTGACGTCCCGCCACGTACTCGGCGATCTGCACCGCCGTGGCCCCTGAAGCCGTCCGCACCCGCCGTACGAACGCCACCCCACGACCCTACGAGACATCCCTTAGTGCGTGAAAACGACCCGCCCCGAGCGCATCGCCGCAGTTCACAGCCGTGCCGCCCTCAAGATCCGCAAACCGTGAGCCAACTCAGGCCAGATGATCGCAACAATCCGGGCGGTTCGCCGGTTGTATATTGGACCGTCGATGATTTCGCCCGAGCCCGAGAGCATATCAGTGAGTGGGGATGCATTGAACTTCACTATCCACTGATGGCAACAGGGGACACGGTGATCACCCAGTTCCTGGATCCGTTTGGCGTGACCTTTGGCATCGAAGGCCCTGCGAGCACTGCAGGCACCCGGTTGGAGTAGCAGCAATGAAGATTCTTGAGCCGTTGCGACACAAAGATTTTCGCGCGGCGTGGCTGGGACAGACGATCAACATCTTCGGCGACGCGGTCTTCGGGGTCGCTATCGCGCTGTTCCTGCTACCACGGCCCGATGCTGCTCGCGCTATCAGTCTGGTGCTGGCGATGGTCGCCCTCGGCGGCGTGGTGTCCGTTCTCGTTGGCGGCGTCCTCGCTGACCGCCGCCGCCGCACCATCATGATCATAGTCTCCGACCTGATACGGCTTGCGGCCCTCGCGGCGATCCTCATTGCCGGCCCACAGGCTCCTTTGCCCACCTTGCTCGCCTCGGCGCTCGTGATGGGTCTTGGTCTCGGACTATACCGGCCTGCATACGGGGCGCTACTTCCGTCACTACTCCCGCCCGAGCTCATCCCACCGGGCAACGCGCTACGCGCGATGTCGAACCGCATCGCCGCAGTAGCCGGAGCCGCAGCCGCAGGGGCCATGATTGCTGCGACATCGGCGCGGACCACGCTCATCATTGACCTGGCGACCTTCTTGATCAGTATCGGCACGTTGCTGGTGATTCGCGATGCCGCACCTCAGCCGGGCCAACCGCAGGCGAGCGTCTGGCAAGACTTCCTCGAAGGACTGCAACATATGCGAACCAGACCCTGGATGTTGTCCATCATGATTCAGGGTACGGTTCAGTTGGCATTAGTCAATGGCCCGATATTCATACTCCTACCCTTAGTGCTCGGTACCGGAAGTGAGCGGCTATATGGTCTGGTGGTAGCGGCAGAAGCCGCTGGCTCACTTATCGGGGCCACGGCGGCCGGCACCCGGCGCCCACGTCGACCCGGCTACGCGGCGATGCTCTGCCTGTTAGCTCAGCTACCCCAACTCGTAGGCTTGGCATTGGGCGCCTCCAGCCTTCTCATGGTGCCTCTCTCGTTTATCGCAGGCGCTGGTCTTGGCGGTTTCGCAGTGCTGTGGCTCAGTGCGCTGCAATCCTCGACCCCGAAGGAGAAGCTCGGGCGCGTCATGTCGGTCGATTCCCTGGCCAACACCTCATTCACGCCTATCGGTCTTGCCCTCGCCGGGTGGCTCTTCACGGTCGCGGGCCCGACCGTACTCGCTACCATCGCAGCCGTAGTACTCGCACTCTCCGTCGTCGCTGTCCTTCCCATTAAGGGTGTAGCGGATCTAGTACTCCAGCCGGGGATTGTGATCACGGTTCGGTGAGGGCTTGTCGGGTGTAGTGGCTGGTCATGGCTCGTGCTTGGTGACGGCGTCGGCGTACGGACCAGAGCAGTGGGTCGCAGCGGCGGCGGCTGGGTTCGATGATCAGGGTGTTGAACAGGTGGCGTAGTTC
>NZ_KB900614.1:3876132-4388670 GCF_000379065.1 Salinispora mooreana | reverse complement strand
CCGGCATGCTCCGCGATCGTCCAGCAGCTCTTCCGCGGCAACGGCGCCAGCAAGCCCCGGACAAAGTCACGCACCCGACGGCGAGGCTCCGGCCTGCGGAAACGCTGCCCGACCGTCAGCATCAAGTCGTCGAACAACACCCGCCACCGCTGGGCGTCTACCCTGTATCCGGCAGCCACCGCTGCATCATGGTCAGTCCACACAACCACCCATGATCGGCGGTGGCTGCCCTCGTTCCCGCATCGCATCAAACCCCAGCTCAGTCAAGGTCAACAACCCCGGCTGGAGTATTAGATGTGGATACAACTGGATGCCGAGTCGCTCACCCCGCCGGGTGAGTAGCTGGTAAATACCATTGGCGGTCAGCGGCCCACGGTGACCGGCTTCCTCATTGGCGTACCAGGCAAAATACTGCTGAAGGCACCGGCCGACGTTGTTGACATACCCCTTGCCATAGCCGTTGCAGCCGGGCGTGGTGCCGGGCTGAAGACGGTGCGGACAGGGATGACCCGACTCGGACCCGGCGCGAAGCCAGGCGAAGAACTCCCGAACGTGGTCCCGGCCGACCTGCTCCCAGTCATGAACCTTCGGCTGGGTCGCGAGTAGCCACCCGGAGAAGAGCACAGCAGCGTCTACGTACATGTCGACGGTGCGCTTACTGAGGCCGTCGGACCGCATGGCGAGTGCCCACGAGTTGAGCCAAGCGCGATAGTGGCCTGGATCAGGGCGAGGTGTCTTGGGATGCTGGGCAGGCATACGGATCACCATGCCCCGGGATGCTGGGAGCCCGGCATCCTCGCAACGTCGCTAAGCGAGTGGTTTCTAAGCATCGTTCGGTTCGCCTCCTCGGGAGGCTTACCGACGTTTGTGCAGGTGGAGCCGTGTTGGAGCCCCCGGCCGGGATCGAACCGGCGACATCTCGCTTACAAGGCGAGTGCTCTGTCCAGCTGAGCTACAGGGGCGTGTTGCCGACGCCAGCATAGCGACTGACATCCAGTTTTCCCGCGCGGCAGGCCCGGTCAGCACGACTATCGTCGGCAGCACGCCCCGACCGTTGTCGTTTCGTGTCCGGCACTGCTCGCTTGACCGTTATGCGTATGGTGCCGGTCCCACCGGCTGCTCCCGTTCTTGGCATGCGGAGGAAACCGATCTACCGTTCAGGAACGCGGTCGACGCCCGTCGGCCGTGGGCCGGGTCGCAGCTGCGGGCCGGTCCGCTCCTTCACTCGGATCGTCCGGCACGTTCCTGCCGGTGAAAGGAAGCACCCCCATGGCCACGGTTACCTACGCCAAGGCGTCCCGGATCTACCCGGGCACCGAGCGGCCCGCCGTCAACCAGCTTGACCTGGAGATCGGCGACGGCGAGTTCCTGGTCCTGGTCGGCCCCTCAGGTTGCGGTAAGTCCACCAGCCTGCGCATGCTCGCCGGCCTCGAGGACGTTGACCAGGGTTCGATCTCCATCGACGACCGGGACGTGACCCACCTGCCGCCGAAGGCCCGCGACATCGCGATGGTCTTCCAGAACTACGCCCTCTACCCGCACATGTCGGTGTACGAGAACATGGCGTTCGCCCTCAAGCTGCGCAAGACCCCGAAGGCGGAGATCGACCGGCGGGTCAAGGAGGCGGCGACGCTGCTCCAGCTGGAGGAGTACCTCGGCCGCAAGCCGAAGGCGCTCTCCGGTGGCCAGCGCCAGCGGGTGGCGATGGGTCGGGCAATCGTCCGCGAGCCGCAGGTCTTCCTGATGGACGAGCCCCTGTCGAACCTCGACGCCAAGCTGCGGGTGCAGACCCGTACGCAGATCGCGTCCCTGCAGTCCAAGCTCGGTGTGACCACCGTCTACGTCACCCACGACCAGGTCGAGGCGATGACGATGGGGCACCGGGTGGCGGTCCTGCTCGACGGTGAGCTCCAGCAGGTCGACACGCCGCGGTCGCTCTACGACACCCCGGCCAACGTCTTCGTCGCCGGCTTCATGGGCTCGCCGGCGATGAACATCAAGACCGTGCCGCTGACCGACAAGGGTGCCGAGTTCGCCGATATGCACATCCCGCTGACCCGCGAGCAGGTCGAGGCGGCCCGCGCCGAGGGTGCCGGCGACAAGGTCGTGGTGGGCTTCCGCCCGGAGGACTGCGAGCTGGTCAGCCCGACCGAGGGCGGTCTGCCGGTCACCGTTGAGCTGGTCGAGGACCTCGGGTCGGACGCGAACATCTACGGCCACGCCGCGCTGGAGGGCACCAACGAGCGGTTCGTGGTCCGCACCGACCGGCGCACCATGCCGAACATGGGCGGCACCGTGTTCGTCCGGCCGCAGCCCGGACGTAGCCACATCTTCAACGTGAAGACCGGCCTCCGGATCTCGTCCTGATCCACGAATCCTGATCCACGAATCCTGATCCACGAATCCTGATCCACGAATCCTGATCCACGAAAAGGGGGCGGTCCGCTGATGCGGACCGCCCCCTTTCGTGTGCGGAGTTCAGGCTTCGGCGGCCCGGCGGCGAGCCACCTCGGCCAACGTCACGGCCGCCGCGACGCTGGCATTCAGCGACTCGACGTCGGAGACCATCGGGATCTGGACGGTCAGGTCACAGGTCTGGCCAACCAGCCGGGACAGGCCGCGCCCTTCGGATCCCACCACCACCACGAGTGGGCCAACGGCGGCTTCCAGGTGGTACAGGTCGGTCTCTCCGTCGGCGTCCAGGCCGACCACAACGAAGCCAGCGTCCTTGCACGCCTTCAGCGCCCGGGTCAGGTTGGTGACCTGGGCGACCGGAACCCGCGCGGCGGCACCGGCGCTGGTCCGCCAGGCGGTCGCGGTGATCCCGGCGGCCCGCCGTTCGGGGACGAAGACCCCCTGCGCACCGAACGCGGCGGCCGACCGGATCACCGCACCCAGGTTCCGCGGGTCGGTGACCCCGTCCAGCGCCACCAGCAGCGGGGCGGGCTGCTCCAGCGCCGCCGCCGTCAGGTCCTCGAACGGCTCGTACCGGAACGGCGGCACCTGGAGGCCAACGCCCTGGTGCAACACGCCGCCGGTCATCCGGTCCAGCTCGGCGCGGCTGACCTCCAGCATCGCGATGCCCCGGTCCGCCGCGGTCCGGACGATCTCACTGATCCGGTCGTCGGTGTGGAGTCCATGCGCCACGTAGAGGGCGGTGGCCGGCACGTTCGCGCGCAGTGACTCGAGCACGGGGTTGCGGCCGACCAACAGCTCGGGAGCGTCCTTCGCCGGGTTCGTCCGACGACCGGGGGCGACCCGCGGGCCACCGCTGCGGCTCTCTGGCCGACCCCGGCCGCTCTTGTGGGGGACGCCCCGGTCGCTCTTGTTGGTGGGAACACCCCGGCCGCCGCCCTTGCCCCAGGTGGTGTCCTTCGTACCGGGCTTACCGATCTTCGGGGCTCGCCCCTCCTCGGCCGCGCTCCGACGCTCCTTCTCCTGCTTCCAGGCGGTGCGCTGGGGCAGCTTCTCGGTGCCCGAGTACGCCTTGTGCCACGGCCGCTCGTCGGCGGGTAGGGTACGACCCCGCCCGGCGAGGGCGTCCCGCCCCTTGCCGCCGGAGCCCTTCGGGGCGCCCGCCTTCGATGTCAGCCGTCGGCTACGGCGCTGCGAGTTGCCGGCCATCAGTCCTGCTCTCCAATAGTCCAACGGGGGCCCTGGGGGGTGTCCTCGACCACCACGCCGGCCTGCTTGAGCTGGTCACGGATGGCGTCGGCGGCGGACCAGTCCTTGCGGCTGCGCGCCTGCGCCCGCTGCTCCAGGGCCAGCTCCACCAGCGAGTCGACCACGGCGCAGAGATCGTCCGTGCCGCCGCCGGCACTCCACGCCGGGTCGAGTGGATCGACCCCGAGGATATCCAGCATCGCCCGCACCTGGCCGAGCGTGGTGCGGACGGTCACATCGTCGCCCCCGGTCAGCGCGGTGTTGCCGTCCCGAACCGTCTCGTGCAGCACGGCAAGCGCCGCTGAGGTGTTCAGGTCGTCGTCCATGGCGGCGGCGAACGCCGCGGGCACCACAGCGGGTTGGCCGGCGCCGACCCGCTCGGCGGACCGCTGCACGAAGCCCTCGATCCGCCGGTACGCGACGGCCGCCTCCCGCAGCGCGTCCTCCGAGTAATCGATCATCGACCGGTAGTGGGCGGCAGCGTAGTAGTAGCGCAGCTCCACCGGACGCACCCCGAGCGAGTCCACGTACGTCAGGTCAAGTGAGTTGCCGCAGGACTTGCCCATCTTCGCGCCGCCGATGTTGAGCAGGCCGTGATGCACCCAGTAACGGGCGAATGGGAGGCCGGCCGCCTGCGACTGGGCGAGTTCGTTCTCGTGGTGCGGGAAGGTCAGGTCCAGCCCGCCGCCATGGATGTCAAACTCGCTGCCGAGATAGCGCCAGCACATGGCCGAGCACTCGATGTGCCAGCCGGGCCGACCCCGCCCCCACGGCGACGGCCAGTACGCGTCGGCGGGCTCGCCGGGCTTGGCGCCCTTCCAGAGGGCGAAGTCGCGCGGGTCACGTTTGCACCGTTCGGGGGCGTCGCCAGCCGGCTGCATGTCGGTCGGGGACTGGTTGGACAGCGCCCCGTACGCGGGCCAGGAGCGCACGTCGAAGTACACATCGCCGGAGCCGTCGGAAGCCGGGTAGGCGTGGCCGGCGTCGATCAGCTTCGCGATCAGCTGCAGCATCTCCGGGACGTGCCCGGTGGCCCGCGGCTCGTAGGTCGGGGGGAGCACGTTCAACGCCCGGTACGCGGCGGTCAGCTTCAGCTCGTTGGCGTAGGCGATCGACCAGTACGGTCGGTCCTGCTCCACCGCCTTGACCAGGATCTTGTCGTCGATATCGGTGAGGTTGCGAATGAAGCGGACCTCGAGCCCGCGCGCCAGCAGCCATCGACGGAGCACGTCATAGTTGACGCCGGAGCGAAGATGACCGATGTGCGGCGGCGCCTGAAGGGTGAGACCACACAGGTAGATCCCCACCTTGCCGGCTTCCCGCGGGACGAGGTCCCGCACCGAACGGGTGGCGGTGTCATACAGGCGTAGGGTCACCGGACAAGGGTATCCGTCCCCGCTTCCTCGGGCCGCCGGGAGCCGGGTCGTACGCTGCTGGCGTGGACACGACCCCCCGACGCAGCGACCCGCCGACCCCGCGGGGCGGCGAGAGCGCACAGACGCTGGACCGGGGGTTGCGCCTACTGCACCTGGTCGCCGACGCGCCCGGCGGGTTGACCGTCACCGAGCTGGCGGGCCAGCTACGGATCGGGCGCGCCGCCGTGTACCGGCTGGTCGCGCCGCTGAGCGCGCATGGCCTGCTGCGCCGGGACGCCGATGGCCGGCTCCGCCTCGGCGTAGGGGTGCTGAATCTGGCCCGGCGGGCCCAGCCGCTGTTGGCCGAGGGGGCGCTGCCGGCGCTGCGCCAACTCGCCGAGCAGACCGGCGCGACCGCGCACCTGACCGTGGTCGAGGGCGGTGAGGGCGTCGCGCTGGCGGTGGTCGAGCCGAGTTGGACCGCCCTGCACGTGGCGTACCGGACCGGGGCGCGGCATCCACTGGAGCGCGGGGCGGCGGGGCGGGCGATTCTCGCCGGCCGAGCCGGCGTGGCCGAGCCGGTGGACACGGCGGGGGAGTTGCAGTCCGGGGCGCACGGGGTGGCTGCGCCCGTGCTGGGCGTACCGGGTCTGGAGGCGAGCGTCGGGGTGGTCTCCCTGACGCCGCTGGACATCGAGACGATCGGCGGCCAGGTCCGCACGGCCGCCGGCACTGTCGCCGACGCGCTGCGCTGAAGCCGACGTGCCGCGCTGGCAGTTGGGGGCCACGCGGTGCGCTGAACCGAAAGGCCCGGCCGACCCTGTCGGGTCGGCCGGGCCGGTGCTCGGTCAGCCCTACGGCCGGCCGTGCGACTTGAGCGGGGTGGTTACCGCCGTGTACGCGTCGATGACGCCGTGCCCGTAGAAGCCGTTGAAGTTGCGTCCACCGGCGCAGTACGCGTCGTAGGTCTCGTCGCGGCCCTCGTCGCGGTACTGCTGCAGCCGCGGGTTCGGGCACTCCTTCTTGGTGGCGGTGCGGTAGAGGTGCTGCTCGACCAGGTCCGGGGCCAAACCGTAGCCGTTGCGGCCCTGCTTCTTCCCGTGCTTGCTGACGATCAGCGCGGCCACACCCGAGGCGTGCGGCGACGCCATCGAGGTGCCCTGGAGGTAGCGGTAGTAGCCGCACTCACCGTTGCTCTTGCACTCCTTGAAGACGAGCCCTTCGGCGCTCGGATCGATATTGCCGTCCGCGTCCACCAGTCCGTCTTCCTTGAGCACCTTCTCCGGGTAGGTGGAGAGGATAAGGTTGGGGAAGGTGCTGAAGGTGTCGGTGCCGAAACCGTCGCGGAACCAGCCGCCGGGCGCGGCGATGCCGATCTGCTCGGTGCCGTAGTTGGAGTAGGCGGCCTTCTTACCCGAGGGACCGACGGCGGAGACGCCGATCACGTGCGGCCCTTCGACCGGCAGGTCCCAGCAGCTGTCGTTGTCGATCTCACGCGGGTACGGCGGGGTGTCACCGAAGTCCGGACTGGACGTGTCGGTCCGGGGGGCGCCCAGGTCCTCGTGGTTGTTGCCGAGGGAGCCGACCAGGGTGACGCCCTGTTCGTGGGCGAAGGTCAGCGCCCGCTTCATCGCCTTGATGATGGCCCGCTGCTCGGCCTGGTGTTCGGGCGAGTCGGCCGGGTTGGCGGTGCAGTTGTAGAGCCACGGGTCGACGTAGAAGGACATGTTCACCACGTCGAGGCCGGCCCGGCCCGCGTGCAGCAACGACTGGACCACCGGCTCCAGGAAGAAGTAACCGGAGTCCTGGCCGCCCTTCAGCTCCACCAGCGAGACGTTCGGCGCGACCCCGGAGAGGCCGAAGCCGTTGGCGGCGGCGCCGATGGTGCCTGCCACGTGGGTACCGTGGCCGCCGTCATCGGTGCCGACCGGGTCGAGGCAGCTCGCCACCTCGCACTCACCGTCGACCTCGGGCATGTCCGGCGCGAAGTTGCGGGACAACGCCCAGTTGAAGTTCGGTGCGATGTCGGGGTGGCTGGCGTCGACGCCGGTGTCCAGCACACCGACGGTGACGCGCCGGTCGCCGGGCTCCTTCTTGCGGACCTTGTCGGCGCGGATCATGTCCAGGCCCCACAGCTTGTCGTCCAGCGGGTCCATCTTCTTGCCCTTGCCGTCGGACCCCTTGCCGGAACCGGAGCCCTTGTCCTTGCCGGAGCCCTTGCCGTTGATGGCGGTCAGCAGCGCCTCCTGCTCGACCGGGTCCAGCTTGGGCTTACGGCCGATGGCCTTCTGCTCGACGGCACCGATCAGGGTGTCGGCCTCGGCGATCCGGTCGGTGAAGTCCACCTGGTCGCTGGTCACCTGGAACACGCCGACATCGTCGATCCGGGTTACGACGGCGCCCCCGGCTGCCTGGATCTCCGCCAGGGCCGCCTCGGCGCTGACGCCGTCCTCGGCGACCACAGTGAAGGTCTCGCTGCTGCTCGGTGCGGCGCCAGCGGGGACGCTGAGCCCCGTGACCGTCAACGCCAGGCCCGTCACGGTGGCGACGGCGCCAGCGGTGAAGCGTCTACTCACATCGGATCCTCTCGTTGCGGGACGTGGCAGTCATCGAACAGCACCATCGACGTTTACACCAGGGGCTGTTCCGATTGCGCCCGAAGATCTTCTTCGTCCACAAGAGCGGCCAAGATGGCAGGAAGATCCGTCAAAGTGGACAGCTCCGCGTCTGGCCGCGCCCCCGGCGGGCAGCTTCGCCCATCGCCCACGTCTCCGTCAGGGCTGCGGGCGCCGGCAGCACATCCGGGAAGGGAAGGGTCAGCGCGAACCGCCGGACGAAGTAGTGAGCCGGCAGGTCGTCCAGGTGTGCGTCGAGCTTGCCAGGGGTCAACCGTGGGTGGCGAGTGCCGGTTTCTGGCCCTGCGCCACCGTCGGGGTCTCTCGTGGCTCGTCGAGGCGGACCAGGGCCACCCCAGCGACGATCAGAACCCCGCCGGATAGCTGGATCACTGTGGGCAGTTCATTCAGCACCAGCCAGGCGATGAGCACGGCGAACATCACCTCGGTCAGCCCGACGAAGGAGGCCAGCCGGGCACCGAGGAGACGGGTCGAGGCGACCCCGGCGAGGTACGCGAGCACGGCCGCGACCAGCACCAGTCCCGCCACCGGCACCAGCCAGCTGGTGCGCTGCCCGGCGAAGTCGACCGGGCCGGTGTACGTCCGCAGCGGCAACACCCCGACCAGCCCGAGCAGGAGCAGCACACCGGCGCCGACCGCCATCCCACCGGAGGCCAGCACCACCGACGGGAGGTGCGCGTCCATCCGGCCGGCGAGCACGAAGTAGCCGGCCAGCCCGACGGCCGCCCCGAGCCCCCAGAGCACCCCCACCGGGTCGAGCCGCCCGGCCCCGGCGAGGTCGAGCACGAGGCCGAGCCCGGCCAGGGCGACGATCGACCCGGCGACGGTGAGCCGGCGGGGTCGTTGCCCGTGGGCCAACCACATCCAGCCGACCACCACCACGACGGCCAGGTACTCCAACATCAGCGCGACGCCGACCGGCAGGTAGCGCACCGCGTTGAAGAAGCACACCTGGGTGAAGGCGACGCCGAGCAGCCCGAACGCGGTGATCGAGGCGGCGTTGCGCCGGAGCAGCGACCAGCGACCGCGCAGCGCCAGCACCGCAGGCGCCGTCAGGACCAGGGCGGCGAGGCCGACCCGGACGACCACCGCCGCCTCGGCGGACCAGCCGGCGCCGATCAACGAGCGGGCGAACGTCCCGGAGGTCGCGAAGGTCAGTGCCGAGAGCACCGCCAGCAGGAGGCCGGCGCTGCCGCGTGGGGATTGGCGCATCGGATCCTCCTTGGCGACGACAGCATGTCATGGGCAAAATGAGACAACGCCGATGACGCTAGGTCGCCGCCAGGACAGGAGTCAAGTTGCTCTTTGCCCATGACACGGAGTGCGCACTGATCGCCGCCGCAGCGTTGGTGAACACCGACGGCAGAGCCGGCGACGGCCTGCCCGACACGGCCGCGCTGAACACCTTCTTCGTCGCGCACGCATACAGCGGACGACACGAACACACCGACGGCGAGCTGCGGGCGGTACGCGAGCTGCGCCCCCGGCTGCGTCGGATCTGGCACAGCGACACCGACGAGATCGTGTCCATCGTCAACGGACTACTCCGGGAGAACGCCGCCCTACCCCAGCTCATCACGCACGACGACGAGCCGTACCACCTGCACGCGGTGCCCCGGGACGCGCCGCTCGCGACCCGGATGGCGGTGGAGGCCGCCATGGCGATGGCCGATCTCGTCCGCAGCGGCGAATTGGGCCGACTACGAAGCTGCGACCACCCCGAGTGCGGCAACGTCCTGGTCGACCTGTCGCGAAACCGATCCCGCCGCTTCTGCGACGCCGGCTGCGGCAACCGGGCCGCCGTCACCGCCTACCGCGCCCGCAAGACCGCCAGCCGCTCCTGAGCCGGCCCCCGGGCCGGTACGCCACCCACCAGTTCTGACCGTTGCATTACAGGGGTCGGCGGCCCGGGCCCCGACCGGGCATCCTGGACAGGCACGGCCGCACGGGCGGCACCGCGAGGGAGGCTGGGTGGGGTGGAAGAGTGGGATCTGGCGGTCCTCGGCGGCGGTACCGCGGGGCTCGTGGCAGCCAAGACCGCCGGCCGGTTCGGTGCCCGGGTGCTGCTGGTCGAAGCCGCCCGCACCGGGGGTGACTGCCTCTGGACCGGCTGCGTGCCCAGCAAGTCGCTGATCGCCGCCGCGCACGCCGCGCACGCCGTCCGCACCGCCGACCGGTACGGGGTCCAGACCGGCCCGCCGAAGGTGGACGACGCCGCTGTGCTCGCCCACGTACGGTCGTCGATCACCCGAATCGAGCCGGTGGACTCCCCCGCCACGATCAGCGCGGCGGGGGCGACGGTGGTGGCCGGCCGGGCGCAGTTCACCGGCCCGGGGACACTGCAGATCACCGACGACGCGGGCACCCGCCCGGCGCGGTTCCGCTGGGCGCTGATCGCCACCGGTGCCGCGCCGGCCCTGCCCACCGTGCCCGGCCTGGCCGAGGCCGACCCGCTGACCACCGACACGCTCTGGGACCTCACCGAGCTGCCCCGGCGGCTGGCGATCCTCGGCGGCGGCCCGATCGGCTGCGAGCTGGGCCAGGCACTCGCCCGGCTCGGCGTCGAGGTCACCCTCGTCGAGCTGGCCGACCGGCTGCTGACCAAGGAGGAGCCGGAGGCCGGCGCGCTGATCGCCGAGCGGCTCCGCGCCGAGGGCGTGACCGTGATGACCGGGACCGACGTCAACCGCGCCGCCGGCGGCACGCTCCACCTCAGCGGCGGCGCAACGGTCGAGGTCGACCGGATCCTGGTCGCCACCGGACGCCGACCGCGCAGCACCGACCTGGGCCTGGCCGCCGCCGGAGTGCACTGCGCCGAGCGGGGGCAGGTCGTGATCGACGACCTGATGCGGACCAGCAACCGGCGGATCTTCGCCGCCGGTGACGTCACCGGCACCCTCCCGTTCACCCACGTCGCCGGGGTGCAGGGCGGATACGCCGCCACCAACGCGCTGCTCGGGCTGCGCCGCCGCATCGACTACGCCGCCGTACCGTGGGTGACCTTCACCGACCCGGAGGTGGCGCGCGTCGGGGCGACCCTCGCCCAGGCTCGCCAGCGGCACGGCACCCGAGCACGCGCGGAGCGGCTCTCCCACGACCACGTCGACCGGGCGATCACCGACCGTCGTACCGACGGATTCACCCAGCTGGTGAGCGGGCCGGGCGGCCGGCTCCTCGGCGCCACCGTCGTCTCACCCCGGGCCGGTGAGACGATCGCCGAGCTCGCCGCCGCGATCCGGCGCGGCGCGAAGGTACGCGACGTGGCCAGCACCGTGCACCCCTACCCGACGTACGCGGACGGGCCGTGGAACGCCAGTCTCGCCCAGCTCCGCGCCGACCTGACCGCGCCGCTGCCGGCCCGGGCGATGACCGCGCTCCGCACCCTGCGCCGCGCCCTGCACCCGATCCGGGGTGGGAACCGATGACCGGCGAATCAGCCCGGCCCGCGGCGGCGTCACGGCTCATCCGGATCGTCGGCTCACCGTGGCCGAGGCTGACCTTCCTGGTGGTCCTGCTGGCTGGTGCGGCGACCCTGCTGGCCACCCAGGGCACCCCGGACGTGGCGACGTTGCGGGACCGCGTCGCCGCCACCGGGCCGTGGGCACCGCTGATGTACATCGCCGGGTACGCCCTGGGCACCGTGCTGCTGGTCCCCGGGGTGCTACTCACCGCCGCCGCCGGGGCGCTGTTCGGAGTGGTCGGCGGATCAGTGGTGGTGCTGGTGGGGGCGACCCTGGGGGCGGTGGCGTCGTTCCTGCTCGGCCGGCTGTTGGGCCGCCCGGCCGTGGAGCGGCTCGTCGGCGGCCGGCTGCACCGCCTGGACCAGTTCCTGGCGCGGCGCGGGCTGATCGCGGTGATCGGGCTGCGGCTCGTGCCGCTGGTCCCGTTCGCGCTGCTCAACTACGGCTCCGGGGTGACCGCTGTCCGGCTGCGCGACTACGCCCTCGGCTCGGCGATCGGCATGACGCCGGGAATTGTCGCCTACACCGCGGTCGGTGGCTCGCTGACCGATCCCACCTCGCCGCAGTTCCTCGCCGCCGTGGCCGGTCTGGCCGCGCTGACCCTGGCCGGTGCGGCGGCGGCCCGCCGGGTCCGTCGCCGGGACTCCCGCGCCGTCTCGACCGCCGAGGGCACCACCTGATGATCGACGGACGCCTGCGGCCGGTCCTGGCCAAGACCCTGGACCGGTTCGCCGCCGCCGTGGACCGGCCGTGGGTGACGCCCGGCCGGTTGACCGCCGCCGGCCTGGCCCTGGGCCTGGCCGCCAGCGCCGCCGCAGCCGCCGGCTGGTGGTGGCCGGCGCTGGTGGCGTGGCTGGTGTCCCGGCTCGCCGACGGCCTCGACGGCCCGCTCGCCCGCCGCCGCGGCACCGCCTCCCCGTTGGGTGGGTTCCTCGACATCGTCGCGGACTTCACCGTGTACGGGGCGTTCGTCGCCGGGGTCGCCGTCGGCGTTGACGGGCCCGCCACCCCGTTCCTGGTCCTGCTGGTGACCTACTACGTCAACGGGGCGACGCTGCTGGCGTACTCGTCGATCGCCGAGCGGGTGGGCCGGGAGCGCGGTGACGAACGGTCGCTGCACTTCCTCGGTGGACTGGCCGAGGGTGCCGAGACCATCGCCGTCCACGCCCTCTTCTGCCTGCTGCCCGGCTTCGCCGGGGAGCTCGCCTGGGGATGGGCCGCCGTGGTGGCCATCACCGCCGGGCAGCGCGTCGTGCACGCTGTCCGTACCCTGTCCGAGCCCGCCGGGAGGCCCACCCGATGAACCGACGATGGCGCGCGGTGGCGACGCTGACCGCAGCCGGCCTGCTCGCTGCCGGCTGCACCACCGGCACCGGCGACGCCGACCCCGCCCCCCGCGACTTCGCCCAGGTGCTGCGGGAGGCCCGCGGGCAGACGGTCAACCTCTTCATGTACGGCGGCGACGACGGCGCCAACCGCTACGTCGACGAGGTCGTCGCCCCGGCCGCCCGCGAACGGCTCGACGTCCGGATCAACCGGGTTCCGATCACCGACACCGCCCTGGCGGTCAACAAGGTCCTCGGCGAGAAGCAGGCCGGCCGCGGGTCGGGCGGGTCGGTGGATCTGGTGTGGATCAACGGGGAGAACTTCCGCACCGGCAAGCAGGCCGGGCTGTGGCAGTGCGGGCTGGTCGAGCTGTTGCCGAACATGCGCTACGTCGACTGGTCCGAGCCGACCGTCGCCAACGACTTCGGCACCCCGGTCGAGGGGTGCGAGGTGCCGTGGAGCCGCGCCCAGTTCGCGTTCAGCTACGACTCCGCGCGGGTCAGCGACCCGCCGACCAGCGTCGCCGGGCTGCTGGACTGGATCCGCGCCCACCCGGGCCGGTTCACCTACCCCGCCCCGCCGGACTTCACCGGCTCGGTCTTCGTCCGGCACGCCCTCTACCACCAGGCCGGCGGGGTCGACCAGATCCCGGACGACTTCGACCAGGCCACCTACGACCGGCTCACCCCGCCACTGTGGCAGACACTGCGCGAGCTGCGGCCCGCCCTGTGGCGCGCGGGTGAGACGTACCCGGCCAACGAGAAGGAGCTCAACGACCTGTACGCCAACGGGCAGGTCGACTTCACCATGACGTACGGGCCGGCGCAGGTGACCAGCCTGGTCGAACGGGGACAGTTCCCGGCCACCACCCGTACCCTGCTGCTGGGCGAGGGCACCATCGGCAACACCAACTACCTCGCCGTACCCGCGAACGCCGCCAACCGCTCCGCCGCCCTCGCCCTGGCCGACCTGATGCTCTCCCCCGAGTTGCAGTACGAGAAGGCCCGCCCCGACGGGTGGGGCCAGTACCCGGCCGTGGACCTCGACAAGCTCGACGTCGAGTGGCGGGACCGCTTCGCCGCCCTGCCCACCTCGGCCCAGGTGCCAAGCTACGACCAGCTGTCGCGCAACAGCCAACCGGAGCTACGGGCGGAGTGGCTGCCTCCGTTGGAGGAGGGCTGGCGGCGCGAGGTACTGCACCAGTGAACCACCGCCGTACCGGTCTCCTGCTGATCCTGCCGGCGCTGGCCACCGTGGTGCTGCTCTTCGGCGGCGGCCTCGGCTACGGGTTCGCGCAGAGCCTCGGCCTGGCCGGATTCACCGACACGCCGGTCGGCCTGGCCGCCTACCAGCGGGTGACCGACGGTCCGGCGTTCACCGACGGGCTGCTGCTGAGCCTCTGGATCTCCACCGTCGCCACCGGGCTCGCCGTCGCCATCGGTGTCGCCGCCGCCCTGGCCCTGCGCCGCACCGCCGCGGGCCGGCGCACGGCCACCTTCCTGGCCCAGCTCGGGCTGCCGGTGCCGCACCTGATCGGCGCGGTCGCGATCGGGCTGCTGCTGGCCGACTCCGGCCTGCTGGCCCGCGCCGCCCGTACCGTCGGCGTCGCGCTGCCCGCCCTGGTCGCCGACCCGCACGCGGTCGCCGTGATCGCCGAGTACGTGTGGAAGGAGGCGCCGTTCGTGCTGATCGTCGTCCTCGCCGCGCTCGGCGGGCCGGTCGCCGAGCACGAACGGGTCGCCGCCACCCTCGGCGCCCGCCCCCGGCAGGTGCTGCGGCACGTGACCCTGCCCCTGCTCGCCCCGTCGATTCTGGCCGTGTCGGTGCTGATCTTCGCCTTCACCCTCGGCGCGTACGAGGTGCCCGCACTGCTCGGCCGCGCCTACCCGCAGCCGCTACCGGTCCTGGCCTACCAGCGGTTCACCGCCGCCGAACTCTCCGGCCGGGCCGAGGGCGTCGCCATCGCCCTGCTGATCGCGGCCATCGCCGTCGCGGCGGCGCTCGCGTACACCGGGGCCAGCCGGCGGGCCGTCGGCCGGGTGACGGGAGCCCGGCGATGACGGAAGCGGGGCTGACGAAGGAATCTCGGCCGGTGCAGGAAGCGCCGCCGGTGCAGGAAGCGGGGCGGCCCCGCCGGCCGCTCGGCGCGGGGTTGGCGCGCCCCACGGTGCTGATCCTCACCGGGCTCTGGGTGGCGGGGCCGCTGCTGCCGCTGGCCGTGCAGGCCTTCACCGACCAGTGGTTCTACCCCGACCTGTGGCCGGCCCGCTGGTCGCTGGCCGGCTGGGAGCAGGCCCTCGGCCCGCAGTCCCGCCTCGCCGAGGCCGTCACCACCTCCGTCGGCATCGGCGCCGCCGTCGCCGCCCTCGCCACCGCCCTCGGGGCCGCCGCCGGGCGCGCGCTGGCCTGGCACCGGCTGCCGGGAAGACGGCTGATCGAGCTGGTCCTGCTCGCCCCGGTACTGGTGCCCCCGTTCGCCGTCGCCATGGGCGCGCAGATCGTCTACCTGCGCGCCGGGCTCGCCGACTCGCTCACCGGTGTGGTCCTGGCCCAGCTACCCGCCGCCACCGCGTACGCCACGCTGCTGATGTCCGGGGTGTGGGCCGGTGTCGACCCCGCCCTGGAGCGGCAGGCCCGCACCCTCGGCGCCGGGACGTGGCGGGCGTTCCGCGAGGTCAGCCTCCCCCAGCTACGCGGCGGCCTGGTCGTCGCCGCCATGTTCGCCTTCCTCATCTCCTGGAGCGACTATCTGTTGACCCTGCTCATCGGTGGCGGCGTCGTCACCACGGTGCCGCTGCTGCTCTTCGCCACCGCCGCCGGCAGCGGCAACCAGGCCGCCACCGCCGCCATCGCGCTGGTCGCCGTCGCCCCGCCCCTGCTGCTGACCGCCCTCGCCGCCCGGCAACTCGCCGGCCGCGACACCGCCCTGCTCGGAGTCGGCCGATGACCACCGACATCACCGTCGCCGACCTGGACCACACCTACCCGGGCGCGGCCACGCCGACGCTGCGCGGGGTCAGCCTGGAGGTGCCGGTGGGCACCCGTACCGCCGTCCTCGGGCCCTCCGGCAGCGGCAAGTCCACCCTCCTGTCGATCGTCGCCGGGCTGAGCACCCCCACCGGCGGCGACGTCCGGCTCGCCGGCCGCAGTGTCCTGCGCCAGCCCCCGCACCGGCGCGACCTCGGCGTCGTCTTCCAACGCCCGCTGCTCTTCCCACACCTCACCGTGGCCGAGAACATCGCCTTCGGCCTGCGCATGCGCGGCACCGACCGCGCTGCCATCCGGCGGCGGGTCGCCGAGCTGCTCGACGCCGTCTCACTACCGGGCTACGGCGAGCGGCGCAGCGGCGAACTCTCCGGCGGCCAGCAGCAACGCGTCGCCCTCGCCCGAGCCCTGGCCGCCCGCCCGGGGGTCCTGCTGCTCGACGAGCCGTTCAGCGCCCTCGACCCGCAGCTACGCGGCGAGATGCGGGCGCTCCTCACCGAGCTGCACCGGCGGGAGGGCAGCACCACCCTGTTCGTCACCCACGACCGCGACGAGGCCACCGACGTGGCCGACACGGTCACCGTGCTCCTCGACGGCCGGGTCGCCCAGCACGCCCCGCCCGCCGACCTGTTTCGCCGGCCCGCGACCCTGGCTGTCGCCCGATTTCTGGGCGGCGCCGGCAACGCCATCCCCGGCACCGCTTCCGCCGGCCACTTCGACTGCCCCCTCGGCCGCCTCCGCCTCGACACCGACCACCGAGGAGCGGGCCTGCTCCTCATCCGCCCAGCGGCCATCGTGGTCGGCGACCGTCAGGGCGACAACGTGGTGCCGGCGACCATCACCGCCGTCACCGACCGGGGCACCCATCTCGACATCCAGGCCACCAGCGCGGGAGTCACCCTGCATCTCACCACCGGGCCGGCAACACCGCTGCGCCCCGGCGACGACACCCCTCTCTGGCTGCCCCCGGCCCACCTCAGCGTGGTCACCCCGTAGCCAAAGGAGGGGACCGGGGGGTGGACCAGGCGTCGGCGCGGGGACAGTGCGTGGGCAGGTGCAGGACGGGTCGGTGTTGAGGTCGAGCCAACCGGGCGGGCACGTTGATCAGGTGGGTGCGGAGGGTGGCGCCGCTGGCGCATCGGTACTGTCTGCCCCGGCGGCATCCCGCCGATGATCGAGGTCAGCTTCAGGGTCGAGTTCGCCGCCCTGGACTTGACCCGCTCATCGACGAACCGGACGTGCTCGTCGAGCAGTCGCGACGGCCCAGCCTGTTCGGCCAGTTCCAGCAGCGGTACCAGCCCCGCGTGGACACGACATTGTCCTCGTCGAACACCGCGCCATCCGACCGCCACATACGAGATTCTTGCGCCGAGAGTGCCCTTCCGAGCTGACGTGGTTCGAGTTCTAGTCAAACCCGACACTCCTCGCCCCGAGGGCAATCTCACCATATTTCAGCGCCGTTTCAGCCACGGTAGACCGCTCTCGTCCACGGATACAGGTTTAGAAGCGGGTAGAGGGGGTGAGATCATGCCGGTGATCATGGAGTTCTCCGCGCTTCACGCCCTCGAGGAGCCGGCGCCACCCATGAACTCCTCGAGCATCTGCCTCGAAGGCTGATCCTCATCGGCGCCTACGATAAGGGCTTCGTCGAGTACGCTAAACGACCGCGGCATGACGATCATGAAGACCTTCCAGGACCCTTTCACGGGTTACGATATCGGCGCCGAACATCTTATGGCTACCGCCAACGGTCACCTGATCAAACCTCAGGACCCCAACCTGAAGTCGGCCAACGGAGGGGACGTGGCGGGCTGGGCGGGTGACCTGATGACCTTCTACACAGACTGGCGCAACTCCGAAGAGCAGTACGCCTCTGGGAGGGCCTTCTGTGAGGCGAAGCTAGCCAAGCCCGGAGTAACGTCCAGCTTCGGCTTCAGCGATCTCCTAGAGGACGCCGACGGCTACATGATCGCCCAACGGGTGCGCTCCGGCCAGACCATTGTTGAAGCGATCACGCACTGCTACGATGGCGGAGGTGGGCTCCGCCGTTTCAACGACCTCTTCCAGCAGCGATGGGGCACCGCCGAGAACTGCAAACTCGCCGCTCACTCTGTACTAACTGGAAGTGACGCCACGCTTGGCCTCGCCCGTAAGCAGCTCATCGCCTTTAAGGGTGCCATGCTCCCGACAGCCCTGCAGAACCTGCCCGGCGGATATGACAAGCTGAGCGATTTCGAGCAGGGGTTCGTCGATGCGATCCTCGCTCGTATGGGATCGGAAAGCCGCAGTGCGGCCAGTCTCAAGGCCAACCACGACGACTATCTGCGTCAGTCGGCAGGGGGGTCAGCACCACGTTGAGGAACCTCGAAAGAGTCGCTGCTTTTCTCCCTTTCATACCATGGCTGGCCATCCCAGGGTGGAGCGTGTGGCGCATGGTGCGCGGCCTTCGCGCGGGTACCTGGCGCCGGCCTGGTTGGTTCGGCCACGCCGCCTGGGCATCCTTGTTCCTGCTGGTTTCGGTGTGGTTATGGGGAGCAATGTCGGGCGGGCTCAACATTGAAAAAAGTTGTTACTTTCATCACCAATCATACGACGATGCATACCATGATGCACATCGAGACGACTACTACAGATTGTTTCCGCTTAGTAGGAATTGCAACGCAGACTACGACATGGTTGCCAGTTGGGTGAACCCCGCCGTGGTGGTGCTGTCGCTGCTTGCCATAGTCAGTCTGACCGGCGCCGTAGCGTCGTTGGCATGCCAAAAGAGACGGACGCAACGAAAGAAAGGGTGAGCCTTGTGAAGGATGTCAGGTTGTCGCGCCGCGGATTGCTTCGGACGGCGGCGATCACTGGCGCAGCTGTTGCCGTTGTGGTCCATGCAAGCGGAACAGCACAAGCGGCACCGTCCGTCGGCGGCCGCGTGCCCACCTGGCGTGACTCCACGTCACTCAATGGCTGGCCAGTGCTGAAGCAGACCGGTTGGCATTCGGTCGAGGGTAGCGGCCAACGGGTGAAACTGGCTGACGGTGCCGCAGCAGTCTTGCTGACACATGTAGCCCGCCGCTTCAACTACGAGATCGACCAGTTGCGCAACGGCGAAATCCAGGGACACCTCGAAAGCCTCATCCTCTCCGAGCCCTACGAGTCCAACTACCTGTCAGGATCTGCCATCGCCATCCGTCCGCGGGCCTATCCGGTCGGCGTCAGGGGTGGCCTGTATCCCACCGAACTCGTTGTGGTGCGAGACATCCTCGCCGAACTCGAAGGCGCTGTCTCATGGGGCGGTGACTTCGACCGACCTAAGGAATCACACTTCGAGGTTGCACACCCGCCCGGGCATCGGGCAGTCGAAGCCGCCGTCCGTAGGGTCCTCAGCTGGCAAAACGGTCCTGGCGGCGAAGGCGCGGGAACGGTCAACGCCTTCGACTCAGCTCGCCGCGCCAAGGCTAAGGAATTCAACCGTCGCGGCCGGTAGTGGGCAGGGCCATTGCGTTCGGAACGGCGCTGGTCACGGCGGTAGCCGATCGAGGTGTTGCGCAGGTGGCCAGGAAGGCGGGTCCCGGGCGGGCGCGGGCCTGGTGCAGGTCTTCAACGGAACGTGATCTCCCAGACGTGGTGGACGCGGTTCTCCAGTGGTCAGTTCCGGGTGGATGTGCGTGTCCTGTCAACGGCGGATTGGAACTGACCCCCTATCGACGTTTTGGGATTGACCCCCCGGAGGTCGTTTCGTGCTACTTGTTGCGGTCCTTCGCGAGGAGTTCTCGGCGGGCTCTGGTGCGGTAGGACTCGCCTGCGAGGGTGAGGACCTCGGCGTGGTGCACGAGGCGGTCGATCATCGCGGCGGCGACGACTTCGTCGCCGAAGACCTCGCCCCACCGCCCGAACGGCAGGTTCGAGGTGACGAGGATGGAGCCGGCCTCGTAGCGAGATGCGACGAGTTGGAAGAACAGGTTCGCTGCGTCGGTGTCGAAGGGGATGTAGCCGACTTCGTCGACGATGATGAGCTTGTAGCGGCGGATCTTCTTCAGCTCGGCTTCCAGGGCGCCGCGGTGGTGGGCGCGGGCGAGGCGGTCGATCCAGTTCGTCGCGGTGTCGAACAGGACCGAGTAGCCGGACTGGGTGGCCTTGATCCCGAGCCCGATGGCCAGGTGGGTCTTGCCCAGGCCGGGCGGGCCGAGCAGGATCACGTTCTCCGCCTTCGGGATGAACGTCGCCGTGGCCAGGTGCGCGAGCACGTCCTTGCGGAGGCTCGGCAGGTGGTCGAGGTTGAAGTCTTCCAGGGTCTTGATCGCCGGGAAGTGCGCGGTGCGGATCCGCATCGTCGTGCCGGCGGACTCGCGGTCGGCGACTTGCCGTTCCAACACGGCGGCGAGGTACTCCTCGTGCGACCAGTTCGCCTGTCTGGCCTGGTCGGCCAAGGTCTCCCAGGTCCGCCCGATCGTGGGCGTCTTGAGGACTCTGGTGAGGTAGGCGAGCTTGGATCCCAGCCCGTCCGGCGCCGGTCTGGTCTTCGTTATCGTGGTCATCTACTTCCCCTCAGCTGCGCTTTTCTGGACCGCCTCGACGTCGGGGCGGGGGTCGAAGTCCACGCCGAACAGGGCGTCGTAGTCCGGCAGGGCACGGATCGCCACGACGTGTCCATCAGCGTGCGAACGAGTCGAGGCCTGCCGCCGGCGGGCAGCCAAGTCCTGGCGCAGCAGCCGGGCGGTGGCCTGATGTTCGGGATCGGTGATCGTGCGGGCATGGCCCCAGTCACGGTCGTGATCAGCCACGACCTGCCCGGCGCACGAGGCGACCATCCGGGCGGGGGTGGCGAGCACGTCGATGAACCTGCCGATGCACCGAGGGTCCACGGAGTAGTCGTTGCCGTCGATACGCACGTAGTAGTCCCGCCCCAGCCGCACCCGATGCGTGAGCCCGATCGCCGGCGCCACCGGCGGCAGAGCCACCATCGCGGCCCGGTCCGCCGCCCACCTAGCCGTGGGCGTCGTCAAGCCGATCGCGCGCAGGACGCGCGTGTTCGCGCGTTGCACGAGCCAGTCGCTGATCTGGACGTTGAAGTCGAACGGCGAGGTGAACACACGCCCAGGCAGGAACGAGGTCTCGAAGAACCCGTTGCGCCGCTCGACCAACCCCTTGAACTCCGGATCCCTGGGCGGGGCCAGGCGAATACGCACCCCGATCGTCCCGGCGAACGCCGCCGCCTCCGTCGTGAGCTTCCCGGTGCCACCGATCGCGGCCTCCCGATCCCAGACCAAGGTCCGTGGACAGGCACCCCACCCGGCCACGATCTCCCACATCCCCGCCAGGATGTCTCCGGCCTTGCGACTGGGAATCATGACCGCGTCCGTGACCCGCGAGTACCCGCAGGTCATCGCGAGCACCGGCAGGATCCGCTCAGCCCCGCCACCAACCGGGATCGGCTGAGGTGGGAACCACAGATCACACTGGGCGACCTCACCCGGGTCGTACTCCACTCGGTCGGTCGGGTCCGGCGGAACGAACAACGGACGCAGCTCCCGAACCCGGTCCTTGAGGATCGTCAGCGACTTCGTCCACCCGATCCGCTCAGCGATCACCGTCGCCGGCATCCGCGGGAACTCCGCGAGCAACGCCCGGACCTGCGGCTCGACCCCATCCACACACGAACCGCGAGGGCCGCGCTCACGCGACGGCGGCGCCTCGGCCCGAAGCGCCGAACGGACCGTGTTACGCGCCAAACCCAACCGACGCGCAATCTCCTTGATCGGAACACCCTCAGCCCGATGCAACCGACGGACCTCAGCCCAGTCTTCCAATGCGATCACCCCTCCAGCCTCGGAGGGGTCAGTCCCAATCCGCCGCTAGAGGGTCAGTCTCAGCGCGTCGTCGACATGTCCGACCGGCGTGGATGTCCTCGTGGCGGTTTCGGCAGGTCACGAGGGTCCTTGCGGCACCTTTTGGCCATGAGGTGCACCCATACGGGTTTGTTGGGGCGATCGCGACGTTGATGCCGGCGAGTTTCCGCAGGTGATGGACTTCCAACCTGTCCGTGGACTCGCAGAGCTCGCATCGTCCGGCCAGCAGCCGGTGGATCAGTTCGTTACGGTTGCCGCTGGCCTGGCTCACCGCGTTCGTCGCCGACCAGGACAACGGCGGCGCCCGCGGTCGACTGCGTTAGGTAGTCGTGGGGCGCCCCGGCCTGGCAACCAGGCCGGGGCGCTCGCCCTAACGGCGTAGCGCGGCGGTGAAGGACCGCCAGGAGCCCGGGTCAATGGAGAGCGCCGGACCCATCGGATCCTTACTGTCCCGCACCCCCACCACACCCGGCAGGTTCGTCGCCACCTCAACACACTGGTCGTTGGAACCACTGCGACTGCTCTTACGCCACCGCGCACCGGTCATTTCCATGACTCCACCAGTTCCTTGATCCGCTCGATGGACTCCTGCGGGGGCAGGGCCACGGCGAGAGTAGCTTCCCAGGTCCGCTGCAAGCGCATGAGATCAGCCGGCCGGTCGAACTCCTGACCGCCGATCTGGCCACCGAGGAACGCGAGTTCGCCTCCACCAGCCATGCTGGCAAGAATGAACGGGCCGTTGAGGCCTGGATACTCATCCGCAGAACAGGGCACGACTTGGACTCGGACGTGTGGGTGCTCGACGGCTAAGCGGGCGAGGTGTGACAACTGGTCGCCCATGACCTTTCGACCACCTACCCTCCGCTGCAACACCGCCTCGTCCATCACTCCCACGAGCCGGGACGGACGCTCGGCATAGAGAACTGCCTGACCGTCCAGTCGTTCGGCAAGCCGGCGCTCCACCTCCTCTGGCTCAAGTAGCGGATCCGACTCGAAGACCGCCCGCGCATATGCCTCGGTCTGCAACAACCCTGGAACGTGCAGTGGATCGAACCAGCGTAGGGCCCACGACTCCGCCTGGATTCTGCGCCAACCACGGGACCACGCCTGGTTCTTATCGAGGACGACCAAGTCGGTCAGCATGCGGGTGTAGAGACCGCCGGTGTCGAGAACCTTGTCGAACTGCTCGAGATACTTACTGGTCGGCGGCGCCTGCCCCAACTCCACCACACTGACCATCGACGGCGAGTAGTTGATGGCCCTGGCCAACTCCTCCTGACTCCAACCCCGCCGAATCCGCGCCCGCCGTAACTCCGCCACCAAGAACGCCGCAGCGGTCATCTCTCCAGTCGCCATCTCCAACCGCCCTCCACGAACCGGTTGATCGACTCCAATACCACGCCACCAGCAACCCCGGCCTCACCCAAAGGCTCTCGCACAGCACGGCCAAACCCTTCCGACCGTAGCCGCGCCCTCAGCACACTGTGAAGCACGACGCCCACCCCGATCCCGAACGCGGCGTCGCGGTGGCACAGTCGATTCATGAAAGAGGGGCGGCGTCAAAAAGTTGAATCCGTTCGGCGCTGGTCGGCAGCAGGTCCTGGACGAGGGGCATTAGCGTTGCAGCGAGGCCAGGAAGGACCGCCAGGAACCCGGGCCAACCGCCAGCGCCGGACCCGCCGGATCCTTACTGTCCCGCACGCCCACCACATCGGGCAGGTTCGTTGCCACTTCGACACAGTCGTTGGTCTGAGCACTGCGACTGCTCTTCCGCCAGGTAGCACCTGTCACGTCCATGACTCCGTCACTTTCCTCACCAGTTCGACCGACTTCTGTGGAGGCAATGCCTCGCCAAGGCTAGCTTCCCAGACCCGTTGCAGCCGCCCGAGATCCGACGGTTGATCGACTTCCTGCCCACCCACTTGGGTTGCCAGGAACGCCAACTCCGTCTCCTCACGGAGGGTCGCGAGAATGAACGGCCCGCCCATCCCCGGATACTCCTGCCCCGATAGCGGCACGACGTGCAGCCGAACACGGGGATGCTCGGTCGCCACCCGGGCAAGGTGAGCAGTCTGGTCATACATGGTCTTACGGGTCCCGACCTGGCGACGCAGAGCGGCCTCGTCTACCACCGCCACCAAACGCGGCTGCTCCTCGTCATAGAGGATGCGCTGGCCTTCCAACCGCTCGTTGAGCCGAGCCTCCACCTCCGCTGCCTCAAGCAGGCCGCCCGCCTCGAAGACGGCACGCGCGTACGCCTCGGTCTGGAGCAGGCCGGGAACGTAGAGCGGTTCGTACCACCGCAGCACCCGCGCCTGCGAAACAATCTCGCCACCGCCACGTAGCCAGGGTTGGGCACGATCCAGGCTGACCAGGTTCGTCAGCATGCGGGTGAAGAGGCCGCCGGTGTCGAGAACCTTGTCGAACTGCTCGAGATACTTACTGGTCGGCGGCGCCTGCCCCAACTCCACCACACTGACCATCGACGGCGAGTAGTTGATGGCCCTGGCCAACTCCTCCTGACTCCAACCCCGCCGAATCCGCGCCCGCCGTAACTCCGCCACCAAGAACGCCGCAGCGGTCATCTCTCCAGTCGCCATCTCCAACCGCCCTCCACGAACCGGTTGATCGACTCCAATACCACGCCACCAGCAACCCCGGCCTCACCCAAAGGCTCTCGCACAGCACGGCCAAACCCTTCCGACCGTAGCCGCGCCCTCAGCACACTGTGAAGCACGACGCCCGCCTCCATTCCCGAACGCGGCGTCGCGGTGGAATCGCCCGCTCCCCCGGCCGGACGACCCACCGCCGGGGCCGTGACACAAACAGTCGATTCGAGAGAAAGGGCAGCGTCATGTCTCGATCCATCCGAAAGTGGTTCCCCCGTGCGTTCCGGTGGCCCCACAACCAACGCCCCATACCGCTCGCACCCCGACACCGCCGGGTCTGGCGCGGCCCCCGCCCCGGCTGCTCCTGCGGCCTACGCTGGCGGGCCTGCCCGGACCGCCACACCACCGTGCCAACCGAACCAACCACCGCCACGCCCCCACCGCACCGCCCCGCGTGGAACGCCCCCACCGTCGCCAATCCCCAGGTAGGCCGCGTCGGCTGGCTCACCCCCGCCCAAACCTGGCGCGCCAACGGCGGCACATGGTGACCCCTCCCACCAGCCGACCACACCTCCCATTACGCCCACTCTGGATCTGCCGCACCTGCGCCGCACCCTGGCCCTGCGCCACTGCCCGACTCACCCTGCGCCATGAATACGCCAACGACCTCGTCGCACTCCGGATCTACCTCTGCGCCCAACTCCACGACGCCGCAGCCGACCTACACACACTCCACCCACACGACAACCCAAACCCGAGAGCCCTCTTCGACCGCTTCCTCGCCTGGACACCCCGGGCCAGCCCGCCAGCGATGAATTCAGATCAGGACGACGGGGTTGGTTAGCACCGCCATCTGGTTGGGGCACTCCGGTGAGTCGACGGGGCACCGGAATGTCGGTGCGTGATGATGCCATCGGCGGAGGCGAGCCGCTTGCGGTCATCGCACCTCGGCAGCCGGAGAGGTGGACAGGAGCGCTATCCCCAGCTCGCGAAACAGGATGCCAGCGACCGGTGGAGGCTTCATGGGAAAAGTAGCGTTGGATATGACGATGTCGGTAAATGGCTGCATTGCCGGGCCGGACGGCGAGCCCGAAGGGCTGCATGACTGGTATTTCGCCCCCTCGCCGGAGAGCCAGGCGATCGTCGAGGAGCTGCAGCGCAGCATGGGCGCGATGGTCATGGGGCGACGCACCTACGACCAGGGTGCCAGCCAGGACGGGTTCGTGGACAACCCATTCCCGGTCGAGCACTTCGTCGTCTCGCACAGCACGCCGGAGCAGGTGGCCAAAGGGGACACCGTCTTCCACTTCATCCCGGACGTGGCCGAGGCGGTACGCCGCGCCCAGGTCGCCGCGGGGGAGCGCGAGGTCATCATCGGCGGCGGTGCCCAGCTCGCCCAGCAGTGCCTGGCCGCGGGGCTCGTCGACGAGATCCGGCTGGCGGTACGGCCCCTGGTGATCGACGGCGGGATCACACTGTTCGACGCTACCGCCCTACGGCTGGAGAACATCGGTGTGATCGATACGCCCCAGGCGACCCACCTGCGGTTTCGGGTCCTGCGCTGACTGTGATGTCCCCTGGGCGGGCCAGGGCCGCGCCCAGGGGACATCGACCTGCGCCACGCCCACCTTGGCCAACTCAATGTGACAGTGCGTCGAGGACCGCCGTGGCCTCGACCTCGACCAGCAGGTCGGGGCCGGCGAGCGCGCTGATGCCCAGGCCCGTCAACGGGGCGGCCAGGGTGACGCCCAACCTCGCCGCCGCCCGCGCGATCCCCTCCCCCAGGAGCGCCATCTTGTCGGGCGTCCAGTCGACGACGTACACGGTCAACTTCGCCACGTCATCGACGGAGCCGCCGACCTCGGCCAGGGCGGTGGCGACGTTGAGGTAGCACTGCTCGACCTGGGCGGCGAGGTCGCCGACGCCAACCGTGTTCCCGTCGGCGTCAACGGCGACCTGGCCGGCGAGGAAGACCAGCCGTGACCCGGTGGCGACGGCCACCTGCGAGTAGAGGTCGACCTTCGGCAACCCTTCGGGGTTAACCAGGGTGATGGTCATGCTGACTCCCTAATGAGTTCTTTCGTGGAGCTTGTCGGTAGGACCACCAAAACATAGCACAGCTATGCTATGTATCCTGGGGTTGTGGCCAGGAGGAGAGACCCAGCGGTCCGCACCCAGCTCATCGAGCGGGCCGCGCACATGCTCCGCACCCGCGAGCCCATCACCCTCCGCTCGCTGGTGGCCGGCACGAGCGTGTCGACCATGGCCGTCTACACCTACTTCGGCGGGATGGACGGCATGTGGAAGGCGCTCCGGCAGGAGGGCTTCACCCGCCTGGGCACCCGCCTCGCCCAGATCACACCCTCGGCGGACCCGGTCCGGGACCTGACCGCCCTGGTCACCGCCTACCTGGGCAACGCCCTGGACCACCCCGACCTGTACCGGGTCATGTTCGACGCAAATTTCGACCTGGAAGACGCCCAGGCGGCGGACGACACCCTGGAATACCTGGTCCAGGCCGCCGAACGAGGCCGGCGAGCCGGACGCTACCGCGCCGACACCAACCCGCTCGAACTGGCCACCCAGAGCTGGGCCGTCGCCCACGGCCTGGTCTCCCTGGTCGCCACCGGCCCCCTGCCCCGGCCGACCCTCGCCCACTGCCCCCTCCTGCTGACCGCGCTCTTCACCGCCACCGGAGACGACCCCGACCGATGCCGACAGTCAGTGGAGCAGGGCTGGCAGCCGGGCCTGGCCGACGACTAACAGGCACGACCCATCAGGGGTGTGTCATCCGGAGCAGGTCAAGCGCCTCGTCAAGCTGCTCCCCGGTGAGCTTGCCGGAATCCAGGTGCCCCCGGGAGACCACCACCTCCCGGATCGAAACCTGCTTCGCGAGGGCCTCCTTCGCGATCGCAGCGGCCTCGTCGTACCCGAGATAGCGGTTGAGCGGGGTGACGATGGACGGCGAGCCCTCCGCGTACGCCAAACAGACCTCGATGTCCGCGACCAGGCCGACCACGCACCGGTCCGCCAGCAGTCGCCCCGACGCGGCCAGAAGTTTGATCGACTCCAGCAGATTGCGGGCCATGACCGGGAGCATGACGTTCAACTCGAAGTCGCCCTGGGAGCCGGCGAAGGCGACCGTCGCGTCGTTGCCGATCACCTGCGCACAGACCTGGCGCACCGCCTCGCAGACCACCGGGTTGACCTTGCCGGGCATGATCGACGAACCGGGCTGGAGATCGGGGATGCGCAGCTCCCGCAGGCCGGCGCGGGGGCCGGAGCCCATCCAGCGGATGTCGTTGGCCATCTTGTGGAGACCCACCGCGATCGTCCGTAGCTGCCCGGAGGTCTCGACCAGCGCGTCCCGTGCGCCCTGCGCCTCGAAGTGGTTTCGCGCCTCGCGCAACGGCAGCCCCGTCGAGTCGCGCAGCCGCTCGACCACCCGCGCCGCGAAGCCCAGCGGGGTGTTGATGCCGGTGCCGACGGCGGTGCCGCCCAACGGCAGCTCGGCCAGGCGGGGCAGGGCCGACTCCAGCCGCTCGATGCCGTAGCGGACCTGCGCGGCGTACCCGCCGAACTCCTGGCCGAGGGTGACCGGCGTGGCGTCCATCAGGTGGGTACGCCCCGCCTTGACCACCGTCTCGAACTCGGCGGCCTTGCTCTCCAACATCTCCGCCAGGTGTGCCAGGGAGGGCAGCAGGTCCCGGGTCACGAACTCGGTGGCGGCCAGGTGGATCGAGGACGGAAAGACGTCATTGCTCGACTGGGACGCGTTCACGTCGTCGTTCGGGTGCACGTCGGCGCCGAGCTTCCGACTGGCCAGGGTGGCGATCACCTCGTTGGCGTTCATGTTCGACGACGTGCCGGAGCCGGTCTGGAAGACATCAACGGGGAACTGGTCGTCGTACCCACCGTCGGCCACGTGCGCCGCGGCGGCGGCGATCGCGACGGCCACCTTGCCGTCGAGCACCCCCAGCTCACCGTTGACCTCGGCCGCGGCACCCTTGATCTGGGCCAGCGCCCGGATCTGGGCCGGCTCCATCCCCCGCCCCGAGATCGGGAAGTTCTGCACCGCGCGCTGGGTCTGCGCCCGCCACAGCGCCTCGGCCGGCACCTCCACCTCGCCCATCGAGTCGCGTTCGATCCGGTAGCCCGTCGCCTCAGGATTCGTCACCCCACCATCCTGCCGCGCCCGGCGACGGCGTGCGGTTTTTCGCCGAGTCCGACCCGGGGGCTCAGCGGCGACCGACGGTGAGGACCGGCTTGGTCACCTCGGCGAAGAAGTCGTTGCCCTTGTCGTCGACCACGATGAAGGCCGGGAAGTCCTCCACCTCGATCCGCCAGACCGCCTCCATCCCGAGCTCGGCATACTCGAGCACCTCGACGTGCTTGATGCAGTCCTGGGCGAGCCGGGCCGCCGGGCCTCCGATCGAGCCGAGATAGAAGCCGCCGTGCTCCTGGCAGGAGCGGGTGACCTGGGTGGAACGGTTCCCCTTGGCCAGCATCACCATCGAGCCGCCGGCGGCCTGGAACTTCTCCACGTACGCGTCCATCCGGCCCGCCGTGGTCGGACCGAACGAGCCGGAGGCGTAGCCCTCGGGGGTCTTCGCCGGGCCGGCATAGTAGACCGCGTGGTCCCGCAGGTACGCCGGCATCGGCTCGCCGGCGTCCAGCCGCTCGGCGATCTTGGCGTGGGCGATGTCCCGGGCGACGACCAGCGGACCGCTCAGCGACAGCCGCGTCTTGACCGGGTACTTGCCCAACTCGGCGCGGATCTCGGCCATCGGCCGGTTGAGGTCGACCCGGACCACCTCCGACGACTCCAGCTGGGACTCCGTCACGTCGGGCAGGTAGCGGGCCGGGTCCGTCTCCAGCCGCTCCAGCCACACCCCCGACGGAGTGATCTTCGCGACCGCCTGCCGGTCCGCCGAGCAGGACACGGCGATCGCCACCGGGCACGACGCGCCGTGCCGGGGCAGCCGGACCACCCGCACATCGTGGCAGAAGTACCGGCCACCGAACTGCGCGCCGATGCCGAAGCCCCGGGTCAGCTCCAGCACCTCGGCCTCCAGCTCCAGGTCACGGAAGCCGTGCGCGGTCATCGAACCCACGGTCGGCAGCCCGTCGAGGTACTTCGCGGAGGCCAGCTTGGCGGTCTTCAGCGCGTACTCGGCGCTGGTACCACCGATGACGACGGCGAGATGGTACGGGGGGCAGGCCGCCGTGCCGATCAACCGCAGCTTCTCCTCCAGGAACTGCATCATCCGAGTCGGATTCAACAGCGCCTTGGTCTCCTGGTACAGGTACGACTTGTTGGCCGAGCCGCCGCCCTTGGCCATGAAGAGGAACTTGTACGCGTCCGGCTGTCCGTCCGGGTCCTCGGCGTAGAGCTCCACCTGCGCCGGCAGGTTGCTGCCGGTGTTGCGCTCCTCCCACATGGTCAGTGGGGCGAGCTGCGAGTAGCGCAGGTTCAGCCGAGTGTATGCCTGCCAGACCCCCCGGGAGATCGACTCGGCGTCCGCCCCGTCGGTGAGCACGTGCCGGCCCCGCTTGCCCAGCACGATCGCCGTACCGGTGTCCTGGCACATCGGAAGCACCCCACCGGCGGCGATGTTGGCGTTGCGGAGCAGGTCCAGTGCGACGAAACGGTCGTTCGGCGAGGCCGCCGGGTCGTCGATGATCGACCGGAGCTGCGCCAGGTGCGCGGGGCGCAGAAAGTGCGCGATGTCATGCATCGCCTCGGCGGTCAGCGCGGTGAGCGCGGCCGGCTCCACAGTCAGGAACCGGCGACCACCGGGGCCATTGACGACATCAACGCCCTCGTCGGTGATCAGGCGGTACTCCGTCTGGTCCGAACCGGTCGGCAGCAGGGGTGCGTACGAGAAGGAGGCGGCACTGCTCATAGGCGGAAAGCCTAGGGCAGAAGAGCCGTCCGGTCCCACCCGCCGGGTAGGTCCTGGGACAGCGCTCTCACCCCGCCGGGTCGGTTGACTGGAAGGAGACGTATCCGATCTGCCGGCCCTCACCGATGACCATGCCGTTCGCACCGACCGCGAGCGCGTTCGCCGCCGTACGGAGGTTCGCCAGCTCGGCGCCGGTACGCGGATCGAGCGCGACGAGCCGGGACGGATCCTGTTCGGCGAAGACCGCCGCGGACGGAGTGAGCGCCGCCCGCGGCTCCTCCTCGGCGGGGCGAGTCCACCGGGTTTCGCCACCGCCCAGTTCGCGGGCGGAGACCGAGCGCTCGTCGGCCGCGCGGACCAGGGCGTACCGATCGTCCACCGCGACGATCTTCGTGCCCGGGTCGGTGACCAGCAGCAGCCGGCCATCGTAGGCGTCGAGGACCGCCTGCTTGCCGTCCGGCGACATCCCGATCAGCACGCTACGGGCACCCAGCGGGTCCCGGCGCTGGGCACACCCGATGGCGTCGGCGGTGCCGAAGTTGACGCCCGCCCGCTGCCAGATTTCCCGCCCGGACAACGGGTCCCATCCCGAGACGGCGTAGCGGCAGTTCCCCTCCTCGGAGGTGGCGGTCAGCCGCAGCATCCGACCGCCGACCACCGACAACCACTCGTCCCGGCCAGGCTCGATGTCGACGAGCACCCGTCCGGTTGCGGTGTCCAGCACGTGCACGCGCCCGTCGACCGGAAACCCGAGCAGACCGGGCGCCGGCTCCGGGCTGGAGATCTCGTTGTGAATCCGGACGGCTTCGATCCGGCGGGTGTCGAGCAGCCCCGGGTTGTCGCCGAGCAGGCCACTTCGGACACCCGGCAGGTAGGCCGTCCACAGCGGGGTGTCCCCACGCGGATCCCAGGCGTGCAACGTGCAGTCGGTGGGGGCCGGGCAGCGGGCGTCGAGCAGCAGGTTCCGCCAGGTCCAGACCGCGACCGCCGCACTGTCCCGCCGCCGGGTGGCACCGGTGACGGGGTCGAGCACCTCATAGCCCCGGGCGAGCAACTTGCCCACCACGACGACGGCGTCCTGCCCCGCGCCGGCAACCGCCGACCAGTCGGCCTTGCGCTTCCAGAGCGGGGTGCCGTCAGCGAGCCGTACCGCCTCCACCCGGGTGCGCTGCTCGACCACGACGGTCTCCCCGGCGATGGTGACGCTGCGCGGGGTACCACCGACGCGTTGCTGCCAGACCACGCCCGGCCCGCCGATCGGGGCGCTGCGGTTCACCCAGTCCCACACGCCGGGGAACGGGTTCCAGACACCGCTCACCGAGAGCACGACCACCGTCACGAGCCCGAGCAGCAACCAACCCGGTCTACCAAGGCCGCGCCCCTTCACCACCGGGACACGGTAGCCGTCCGCTCCGCCCTCCGCACCCCGCCGCGCCCGCACCCGACACGCCCGGACGCGCTCTGTGCCCGTCCGGCACGCCCGGGCGCGCTGCGCGGGTTACCGCAGAGCACCACCACCACCGGCCGGTACGGGCGGCGGGGCCAGCATCCGCCAGAGCGTCACCGTCGCGGCGAGCGACGCCACCCCGGCCAGCGCCATCACGGTGCCGGGGGCGACCACCTCACTCAACGCCCCGCCAGCCGCGGCGGCCAATCCCTGCACCGCCATCAGGCCGGTGCCCAGCAGCCCGAACGCCTGCCCCCGGCGGGCTTCCGGCACCGCGTCGAGAAACCGCCGGGCCAGCCCGAGCTGGTAGGCGAAACCTGCGGTCGCGACCGTGAGCAACACCGCCGCCGGCCACTGCCCCGGCTGCGCCAGGAAGGCGAGCATCGGCACGCCGAGCAGCAGCGCCAGCCACGGAGTCAACGCCTCCCGGCGAGCGGGCCCGACACACCGTCCGACCAGCAGGTCACCGAGGAGCATCCCGAAGGCGGCGGCCATCAGCAACAGGCCGGCGCTGGCCTCCGGGTCGAGCTCGGCCGCGTACGGCACGATCACGCCCTCGGCACCGACCAACAGCGAGCCGGGAATCCACTGTGCCAGGAGCAGGCCGCGAATCCGCCGGTCGGCGAGGAGCATGCGGTTGACCCGCCAGGTCTCCCCGACGGCGTTTCCGGCCGTCCTTCCCACCCGGGGCGCCCGCGCCGTCAGCCCGACCCGGGCCAGCAGGGCGGCGAGGAGGCAGGTGGCCGCCGTGAGCCAGAGCGCCCCGTACGGGCCGACCAGCCCGAGCAGCAGGCCACCGAGGGCGAACCCGGCCACCTGGGTGCCCCCGGCCGCCACGGTGAGCACCGAACGCCCCAGCACGTACGCGTCGCCGCGCAGTATCTCCGGCAGCAGCGCGCTGCGGGCGGCGCTGCTGACCGGGGCGAGGAGGCCGACGACCGCGACCAGGCCGAGCATGGCCGGCGGGGAGAGCACCCCGAGCGCGAGCACCACGACCATGGCGAGCCGGAAGAGGTCGTAGCCGACGATGAGCCGCCGTGGCGGCCACCGGTCGGCGAGGGCGAGCAGGAACGCCCCGCCCACCGCGTGTGGCAGGAACCCGGTCACGTACGCCAACGCGGCGAGCAGCCCGGAGCCGGTCCGCTGGTAGATCAGCACGGACAGGGCGAGCATCTTCACCGTCTCGCCGATCACGAAAACGCTGTAGCCGCCGAGGAGCACCCGGAACTCGGCGACGGCGAAGACATCCCGGAAGGTGACGGGACGGGAGTCGGTGACGATCATTCGAGCAAGTCTGGGGAGCGACCCGGCGGCGACCTATCCTTTCGTTCACCAGCGAAAGGAGCGGCATGCGGATCGAGGTGACCTCGGCGGACGTGGCGGTGAGCCGCTACGCCATCTCGCCGCTCGGGGAGGCGATGTCGGCGCTGCGGCTCTGTGCCGGGCAGAACGCGGTCACCGGGCTGACCCCGTGGGCGGCCCGGGCCCGCCCCGCGTTCGAGCGGCTACGGCGAGGCGTGCCGGCGATCGACGCGCTGTTGGCGTTGCAGCGCCGGGGCGGGTACAACGCGGACTTCATCCAACCGCCACCGGACGGCACGGCGCGGGAGTTCGCCGACGAGCTCGCCCTGGTCCGGGCTACTCCGCTGGCGCGGGCCCGCGCCGAGTTGGCCCGCAACCTCGCCGGCCACCGCACCCCACCGGCGAGCGCCCGTCGTATCTACGAGTCGCCGGAGGTGGTGGAACGGCTCGCCGACGGGATCGAAGCGGCCTGGGCGACCCTGGTCGAACCGGAGTGGCCGCGGCTGCGGGCCGTCCTGGAGCGGGACCTGCTGCACCGGGCCGGACGGCTGCTCGCGTACGGCTGGGGTGCGGCGGTCGCGGACCTGGACCCGCGGCTGCGCTGGGTCCCCGGCCCGGCCGTCGGCTTCCTCGACATCGCCGACCGGGACCCGCGGACGTACTCGCTGACCGGGCGCGGAATGCTCTTCGTCCCCACCGTCTTCGGCGCCCTGATGTGCTATGTCGAACAGCCCGGGCCGTACGCGATCGTCTACCGGGCCGCCGGGGTCGCCGAACTACTCGGGCCCCCAGACCCGGCCCGGCCGGTGGACGCGCTGGACCGGCTGGTCGGTCGGGGCCGCGCTGGGGTGCTGCGCGCCCTGGCGGCCCCCGCGACGACCAGTCAGCTCGTCGCCCAACTCGGTCTGAGTTTGGGCGGCGTCGGCGACCATCTGGCGGTGCTACGCGAGGCCGGGCTGGTGACCCGCGCCCGCGCCGGCCGGACGGTCCGCTACCGCCGCACCTCGCTGGGGGACGCGCTCGCCGAGAACGGCTGAGTGGACCCGGCTCCCTTCGCCGCCGTCGGTGACGTTCCCCGCAGCGCGGAGCGGAGCAGGGGCAGAACCCGGTGCGGGATCTGCTCGGCCAGGGCGATGATCGTCGAGGTGCGGCGGATGCTCTCGTGCGACACGATCTGGTCGATCACCCGTTGCAGGTCGGCGTTGGAACGGGCCACGATTCGGCAGAGCAGGTCACCGGAGCCGGTGATGGTGTGCGCTTCGAGCACCTCCGGGATCGCCGCCAGGTGGGCGACGACCGGATCGCGCCCGTGTCGTTGGCTGATCTCCAGAGTGACGAAGCTGGTCACCCCGAACCCGACGGCGGCCGGGGACACCGCGGGGCCGAACCCGTCGATCACCCCTCGGTCGATCAGCTTGTCCAGCCGCGCCTGCACGGTGCCCCGAGCCACCCCGAGGCGACGGGAGCACTCCAGCACTCCGATCCGCGGCTCCTCGGCGAAGAGCTCGATCAGGCCAACATCGAGGCTGTCTAGCTGGACAGAATGACCAGTGCTCATAGGTAAAGACTCTACTGCGTGCGCAACCTGACCAGCCTGATCAACAACAGTTGCCCAGTGACTGGGAACACAGCGATATTCACGGGAAGAACACGGCACTAACGGAACACGGCTGCGGCCCACCAGGCCGGCCGGTACGCGAGGGAGGGCCACCATGACCCAGGCGATCGACCGACCCCAGTCGAACGACGAGGTTGACTCCGACCTGCTGGTCGGTGCCGTTGACCACGACATCAGCCGCGACCCGTTCCCGGTCAAGGGCCTCGACCACGTGCATTTCCTGGTCGGCAACGCCAAACAGGCCGCGCACTACTACTCCACCGCGTTCGGCATGACCTGCGTGGCCTACCGAGGGCCGGAGCAGGGCTACCGGGACCACGCCCAGTACGTGCTGACCAGCGGTTCGGCGCGGTTCGTCCTCACCGGCGCGGTCCGCCCGGACGCGCCCGGCGCCGAGCAGGTCGCCCGGCACAGCGACGGGGTCTGCGACATCGCGCTGGAGGTCCCCGACGTTGACGCGGCGTACGCGCACGCCGTCGCCCAGGGCGCGACCAGCCTCGCTGAGCCGTACGAGGTCAGCGACGAACACGGCACGGTCCGGCTCGCCGCCATCGCCACGTACGGCGACACCCGCCACACCCTGCTGGACCGCTCCCGCTACCATGGTCCGTTCCTGCCCGGCTACGTCGCCCGCCGACCGATCGTTGACCGCCAGCCGATGATCGACGCCGGCGTCCAGCCGAAGCGCTTCTTCCAGGCGATCGACCACGTCGTCGGTAACGTCGAGCTGGGCCGCATGGACGAGTGGGTCGAGTTCTACCAGCGGGTGATGGGCTTCACCAACATGGCGGAGTTCATCGGCGACGACATCGCCACCGACTACTCGGCGCTGATGAGCAAGGTGGTCGCCAACGGCACCCGGAAGGTGAAGTTCCCGCTCAACGAGCCGGCGGTCGCCCGGAAGAGGTCGCAGATCGACGAGTACCTGGACTTCTACCAGGGCCCCGGGGCCCAGCACATCGCGGTGGCCACCAACGACATCCTGGCCAGCGTTGACGCGATGCGCGCGGCGGGAGTGGACTTCCTGGAGACCCCCGACTCGTACTACGACGACCCGGAGCTGCGGGCCCGGATCGGCGAGGTCCGGGTGCCGATCGAGGAGCTGAAGGCCCGCCGGATCCTGGTCGACCGGGACGAGGACGGCTACCTGCTCCAAATCTTCACCAATCCGGTGCAGGACCGCCCGACCGTCTTCTTCGAGCTGATCGAGCGACACGGCTCGCTCGGCTTCGGCAAGGGCAACTTCAAGGCGCTCTTCGAGGCCATCGAGCGGGAGCAGGAGAAGCGCGGCAACCTGTGACGGCCGGGTGGTTGGCGGCCCGCCCCGGTGGCCGCCACGGCTGGACGTCAACCACCGTCGTTAAGGTGTCCGGGTGAGCGAGCAGAACGAGGTGGCGCGGTGAGCGTCGCACCTGGCTGGTATCTGGACCCCGCCGACCCGGACACCCGGCGGTACTGGGACGGCGAGGGTTGGCTCGGCGCGCCCATCCCGGCCGAGGCCACACCCCCGGAGGGCCCGCCCGAGCCGGAACCGGAGCCAGAGCCGGAGCCGGCTGCCCGTCCCGACGAGCCCGGCCCCTCTGCCGGCCGGCCGGGCGCCGGGGCGGGACAGCATGCCCCGTCCGGGGCCGGTACCCCGCCGCCGAGGTACGGGCCGTCACCGGGCAGCCCACACCCAGGCATAGCAGGTGGTCCACCACCGGGTGCGCCGCACCCCGGGCCAGCCGGTGGGCCGCCACCGGGTGCGCCGTACCCGACCTGGCCCGGCCATCAGCCCGAGCCTCGTCCGCACGGGCTGCCGCTGGCCGGGTTGGGGGCCCGACTGGCAGCCCGCCTCATCGACATCGCCGTCGTCCTCGTGCTGAACGTCGTGGTGAACTTCTGGTTCGTGTGGCAGTACATCCAGCAGATGTCGCCGCCCATCGCCGAGCTTTGGCGCCGGATCGTTGACCAGGACACCACCACCGAGCCACTACCGGCGGCGGGGGACCAGGCCGGCGGCCTCCAGATAGCGATTCTGTTGATCGCCACGGCGCTCTGGATGGCCTACGAGGTACCGTCGATGGCCAGCCGCGGACAGACCTTCGGCAAGCGGGTGATGGGCCTCCAGGTGCTACCGGTGAACGCCGTCGCCCCGCTGGGCTTCGGGCGGGCGCTGCGCCGCTGGAACACGCTCGGTCTGCCCACCCTGCTCTGGTTCTGCTGCGTCGGCTTCCTGCTACAGCTCATCGACTCGCTCTCACCGCTGTTCGACCGTCCGCTCCGGCAGGCCCTGCACGACAAGCGGGCGCAGACCGTGGTGGTTCAACTACCCCGCACCCCCGTCCCGAACGACCGCCCCGCACCCCCGGGAGACACCCCATGACCGATACCGGACGACGCCGGCCGGCACCCCGGCTCACCCGCGCCGATCTGGACGTACTGCCCAGCTACGTGCCGGGGCGCAATCCGGCTGACCTGGCCCGCGAACTGGGCCTGCCCGAGGCGATCAAACTGGCCAGCAACGAGGTGCCGTACGGACCGCTGCCCGGCGTGGTGGCGGCGGTCACCGAGGCCGCCACCGGCGCCCACCGGTACCCGGACATGGGCGTGGTGGCGCTGCGCACGGCCCTCGCCGAGAAGTACGGGGTGGACGCCGAGCGGATCGCCACCGGCTGTGGGTCGGTGGCGCTCGCCGATCACCTGGTCCGGGCCACCTGCATGCCTGGTGACGAGTTGCTCTACTCCTGGCGCTCGTTCGAGGCGTACCCGATCATCGCGGCGACCAACGGGGCGACCAGCATACGGGTCAGCAACGACGCCGGGCACGGGCACGACCTGACCGCGATGGCGGCCGCGATGACGGACCGCACCCGAATGGTCCTGGTGTGCAACCCGAACAACCCCACCGGCACCGCGGTACGCCGAGCCGAGCTGGAGCGCTTCCTCCACCAGGTCCCGGACGACGTGCTGGTGGTCATCGACGAGGCCTACCGGGAGTTCGTCACCGACCCGGAGGTGCCGGACGGCCTGAGCTATCTGGACCGACCAAACGTGGCGGTGCTGCGGACCCTGTCGAAGGCCTGGGGCCTGGCCGGGCTCCGGATCGGCTTCCTGGTCGCCCAGCCGGAGGTGGCCGCGGCCATTCGAAAGGTGGTCACGCCCTTCTCCGCCAGCGTGGCCGCCCAGGCCGGCGCACTGGCGGCCCTCGCCCAGGCCGACGAGGTACGGCGGCGCTGCGACCTGGTCGTGGCCGAGCGGGGCCGGGTCACCGAGGCGGTACGCAAGCTGGTCCCGGACGTGCCGACCAGCCAGGCCAACTTCGTCTGGCTGCCCCTGGGTGACCAGGCGGTGGAGTTCGGCCGGGCCTGCGAGTCGCGGGGCGTGATCGTGCGCCCCTTCCCCGGCGACGGAGTCCGGGTCACCATCGGCACCCCGGCCGAGAACGACGCCTTCCTCGCCGCGGCGGAGGCCGCGCTCGGCTGACGCACCCTCCACCAGGCGGCCCCCGGTCGCCCACGACGGCCCGCTGTCACTCTGGCCCCACCGTCAGGGTGACAGCGCGCCGGTCAGGTTGGTGGGCGGGCCGTCCGGGCGGAGCAGTCAGGTCGCGGCGAGCAGGACCGGTCGCGAGGTGAGGAAGTAGCGCTGGTCGTCCGCCGCCGAGTCGACCGGGAGGCGAAGGCACTCCACCGCCAGGTAGCCACCGACCGCGTACACCGAGCCCGGGGCCCACGATGTGCTGTCGGTGCCAAGAAGAAGCGTGAACCGGGATCGCTGATCCCCACTGACCGAATCGTACGTGATCAGGTTATTGCCTTCAGTGACCAGATGTACTCGGTCCGGCTCCACCGCGAGCACCCGAGCCCCACCCACATCCTCGTGCCGCCACTGCTCAGTCCCGGTCCGCGCCTCGCGGGCGACCAGGGCGCCGTCCCGTACGCCCACGGCGACGTCACCGGCGAGCCGGGTGTCGGGCGCGTCCAGCACCGGTGCCGCCACCGGCTCTCCAGCGCCGAACAGCCACCCCCGAGCCGCGTCGTCACCCGGGCCGACGGCCGTCCGGAGGCCGGCGCAGTCGGATCGGCCCGAGCGGCAGCCGAGCGGGGTGACGGCCAGCGTCTCCCCGCCACCGGGCGGGCTCCACCGAGTAACGGCACCGGTGGCCGCGTCCCGGAAGTCGACGGTCGCCACGGACCCGCAGGAGTCGACGCTCACCAGACTGCCCGCCGTGGTGGTGCCGACCGCCTGCTGGCACCCGGGCCGGGTGTCGTTCTGCCAGAGTCGCTGTCCGTCGGCCAGATTCCAGCCGGCCATCGCATCCCGGCCGACCGAGAGCACCACCGAGGTGTCGGCCGCCGAAGCGACGAAGAGCCCTTCCGGGTTCCACACGGCTTCCGCGCCGGTTCGCCGGGCCGCCGCGTCATCCTCCGGCACCGGTCCCTCCGCCCGCCAGGCAATCTGGCCGGTACGCCCGTCCAGCGCCACCACCTGGCCGTCCGACCAGCGGGTCAGCACGGTGTGGCCACTCGCCACCACGCCGGCCAGCTGCGCGGGCCAGCGGCGGTACGACCAGTACGGGGTACTGCGATGCGTGAACTCGACCGGCTCGTCGGCGTAGACCTGGCGCTCGGCCGCGTACACCCGGATGCGGCCATCCACCACCAGCGGCGCCACCGGCAGCCGCGCGACGAGGCCGGGGGCCGGCGTCGTCGCGGTGGGGTATGCGCCGGCCGCCGGGGTGCTGACCTCGGCTGGGGCGAGCACCCGGAAAACCGTGGCCGCCGCCGCCACCAGCACCACCACGACCGCCGCCACCACCACGAGCAGCCGGCGGCCCGTCGGGAAAACCATGCGCACCTCCGCCCGGAACCCTACCCAGCGCACGGCGCCCGGCTGCGGCGTGGTTGCCAGACCGGCAGCACCCGGCACCGCCCCCCGCGCCGCTCAGCTACCGAGCTCTCCGGCCCGGACCGCCCGGATGAACCTCGACCATCCCGGACCACCCACCGCGAGCGCCGGTCCGGATCTGTCCTTCGAGTCACGTACGGCCACCACGCCGAGCGCCTGCACCAGGTTGTCGGCCACCTCCACACAGAGCCCCTGGTCATTGGAGCGGCTGCTGGATCGCCACACCGCACCTGGGAAATCGTTCATCCTTCACCCTCCTGTCGCCGTGCCGCCACCGGCCGCTGCGCCGGCCCGGGGAGCAGGGCCCGTACCGCGTGGCGACGGTCCGACAGATCAACGCGACAGGAAGGCGACCCGATCGGACGACCTGTGCGATCCGCCCGTACCGACGGAGTCTTCTGGCTCGGTACGGGCGGACGTGGCCGCACCGGTGGCATCGCACCGGCCCGGCGGCCGGGGAGGGGTGATGCGGGGCGGGGACGGGTGGCGCGGGCGGAGAGGGGGACGCGGGCGGGAGCGGAAGGGGGCTTTGCTGGTCAGCGGGGGGCGACGATGGTGCCGGTGACCTCGCCGAGACCAACGGTCGTGCCGTCCGGGCCGGGCGCGGTGCCGGTGATGGTGATGGTGTCGCCGTCGGCCAGGAAAGTACGTTCGCTGCCACCGACCCGCACCGGCTCCGCCCCACCCCAGGTCAGCTCGAGGAACGAACCGACCTGACCGCGCTCGGCACCGGAGACGGTGCCGGAGGCGTAGAGGTCGCCGGTGCGCAGCGCGGCTCCGTTGACGGTCAGATGGGCCAGCTGCTGCGCGGGGGTCCAGTACATGGTGGCGAACGGCGGCTCGCTCACCCGCTCGCCGTTCCACTCCACCGACAGGCGCAGATCGAGCCCGAGGTGGGGCTCGTCGCGCAGGTAGTCAGCGACCGGTGGATCCTGCTCCGGTGCCGACACGAACGCCGCACCGAGCGCCTCCAGCGGCGTCACCCACGCCGCGATCGAGGTGGCGAAGGACTTACCGAGGAACGGTCCGAGGGGCTGATACTCCCAGGCCTGAATGTCCCGGGCGGACCAGTCGTTGACCAGCACCACGCCGAAAACGTGGTCGGCGAAGTCACCGACCGGGACGCGGCTGCCCAGCGGACTGGGCACACCCACCACAAAGCCGACCTCCGCCTCGATGTCGAGGCGAACCGAGGGGCCGGTGACCGGACCCTGCGGGGTAGCCCGCTGGCCGCACGGCCGAACGATCGGGGTGCCGGAGACCACGACGGTGCCGGCCCGGCCGTGGTAGCCGATCGGCAGGTGCTTCCAGTTGGGCAGCAGCGGCGGCTGGCCCGGCCGGAAAATCTGACCGACGTTGCTGGCGTGCTGCTCGGAGGAGTAAAAGTCGACGTAGTCCGCCACGTCAAAGGGGAGCAGCAGCTCCACGGTCGACAGTGACACAAGCAGCGGCTCGACCGCCGCCCGATGGGCGCTGTCGGTGAGCAGCTCGACAATCCGCTGCCGCACCGCCGTCCACTGCGGACGCCCGAGCGCCATGAAGTCGTTCAGCCGCGGACGGCTCAGCGTACCGGCGGCCAGCACCAGGCCGGCCTGCTCGGCACCGCCGAGGTCCAGCACCTGGGTGCCGACGCGTACGCCCACCCGCGGCTCGCGGTCGGCGGTGCGGAACACCCCGTACGGCAGGTTGTGCAGCCCGTACGGCGAGCCCTCCAGGCCGGTCACCCAGGTCATGCGTCAGTACCCCCGTTCACCAGCCCCAGCTGGATCAGATCGGTCAGTGGTTCCAGGATGCTGCACGAGCCGTAGCCGACCCAGAGCGGGCGCGCCGTCTCCAGCCGCTGCTCGATCGACGCGAGCAACGGCCACGGGTCGGTGGCGGTGAGCAGTTCGGTGACCCGTTCCACCTCGGCGCCCCCGGCCGCGACAAGCGCGGCGGCGAGCACATTCGCGAAGCCGTGGTGGGTGAAGCCGGTCTCCCGGTCCAGATGTCGCACCGCGTGGTGCAGCCCGGCGGTCAGCTTGAACGGCAACCCCCGCTGCTGACACCCGTGGATCACCGTAGCCAGCTCGGCGGGTGTGGGGAAGAGTTCGGCGGCGAGCCCGCCGGTCCGGAACTTCGCGGCCACCGACAGCCCGGCGGCGCGGGCCTCGACGAGCCGGTCCAGCGCCTCCGTCAAGCCGAAGGTCAGCGGAATCTCGGCGTAGACGGTGCGACCGGCGAGGCGCTCCGCCAACGGGAGGAGCGTGGCCAGGCCCGGCTGCGGATCCGCACCGCGGGCGGCGACGGCGACCTCGACCTGCTGGATCGTGACGCCGGGGGGCACTGCGGCGAGGGCGGCCGGGAGGCCGTCTGGCCCGGTGTCTCCGATCAGCCCGACCACGAGCTCCTCGGCCGGATCGACCAGGGCATTCAGCTCCCGATTGAGCACTGTGGAGGCGGGGACCAGGAGCGGGCCGACGAGGTCGGCGTACCAGGACGACCGGTGCTGCCGGTGCGCCGCAACGGCGTCGGGCAGCGACGCGTTGCCGGGCGGGAAGACGGCGGCGTCGTCGACGAGGCCGGCGAGGAGTCGGGGCAGCTTCGTTGACACGAGACAACAATCTACGGGACGCTAAAGGAGCGGACAATAGCGTCCGATTGTCGGACACCCTGGATGATCTGCTCGGGGAGGGCGAGATGCCGTTCTACCGCCGCGTCGGCGAGGTGCCGCGCAAGCGCCACACCCAGTTCCGTCAGCCCGACGGCCGCCTCTACGCCGAGGAGTTGGTGGGCCAGGAAGGCTTCTCCGACGACTCCTCACTGCTCTACCACCGGCACGCACCGACCGCGATCGTGGCCGCCGAGGAGTTCACCCCACCGGCGGTCACCTGCACGCCGAACCTCCCACTCAAGCCCCGCCACCTGCGCACCCACCAACTCGACGGGGCCGGCGCCGACCCGGTGCTCGGCCGGCGCCACCTGCTCGGCAACGACGACGTTCGGATCGCGTACGTACTGGCCGACCAGCCCTCCCCCCTGTTCCGTGACGCCACCGGCGACCACTGCCTCTACGTCGAGTCCGGCACCCTCCGGGTCGAGTCCCCCTTCGGCCCCCTCGACGCCGTCGCCGGCGACTACGTGATCATTCCGACCTCGACCATCCACCGGCTCGTTCCCACCGGCACCGAGCCCGTCCGGCTGCTGGCGGTCGAGGCGGCCGGCCACATCGGCCCACCCAAGCGCTACCTGTCGGTGCGCGGCCAGTTCCTGGAACACTCGCCGTACTGCGAGCGGGACGTCCGCGGACCGGACACACCACTGCTCGTTGACGGCGAGGACGTCGAGGTCCTGGTCCGGCACCGACGCGGCTGGACCCGGCACGTCTACGCCAATCACCCGTTCGACGTGGTCGGCTGGGACGGGCACCTCTACCCGTGGGCGTTCTCCATCCACGACTTCGAGCCGATCACCGGCCGGGTCCACCAGCCCCCACCGGTGCACCAGACGTTCCAGGGCCCGAACTTCGTGATCTGCTCGTTCGTCCCCCGCAAGGTGGACTACCACCCCGACGCGATCCCGGTGCCGTACAACCACCACAATGTCGACTCCGACGAGGTGCTCTTCTACACCGGGGGCAACTACGAGGCGCGGCGCGGCTCCGGCATCGGCCAGGGGTCGATCTCACTACACCCATCGGGCTTCACCCACGGGCCACAGCCCGGCGCCGCCGAACGGTCGATCGGCGTTGACTACTTCGACGAGCTCGCCGTCATGGTCGACACGTTCCGCCCGCTGGAGCTCTGCGACGCCGCCGCGGCCTGCGAAGACGACGCCTACGCCTGGACCTGGGCGCGGCGCGGGTAACCGACTCAGCGCACCGAGCGGGCGAGCGCGGTAACAACGGCGAAGGCCGCCACCGCGATCGCCAGGACCAGCGGCCACACCGTGCCGACGAGGGTGTAGAGCAGTAGCAGCACCGGGGCCGCAGCAGTCGCGTACCCGGCCAGCGCCAGGGGCCGGTCGGAGCGCAGCAGCTCCGGCAGGATCGTGCGGGCCACGCCGGGCAGCTTCGTTGCGTACCGCCACACCATCAGCGCACCCCCGAGGGCGGCCGCCGCCGCGACGGCCCGGGACAGCCCCGGGCTGCCCACCGCGAAGCAGGCGATCACCACCGCGGCGACCATGGACCAACCGGCACCAAACACGACGAGCTGACGAAGGCCGGCCGAGATCGTCCGCACCGAATTGATCCGGCCAGGGCTGATCGCCGCCGCCTCGGCGAGGTGCTCCAGCGCCTCGCTCCACCGGCGCTGCTCCAGCCGCAGCACCCCGATGTCGTGCCGGGCCTCGGCGAGCTGCGGGTCGAGCCGCAGCGCTTCGGTGTACGCCCGCTCGGCCAGGTCATACAGCTGTAGGTTGGCCGCGACCAACCCGAGCACCAGATGCCCCGCCGGCTCCTGCGGGGCCAGCTCCACCCCCCGCCACGCCGCGTTCAGCGCGGGCTGACCATTACGCGAACCGGCCAGGATCGCCGCGCCGCTGCGCTGGGCGTACGCGTCCATCGGCCCCAGCGCGAGAATCCGGTCCGCGGTCCGGGCCGCCTCCCCGTGCTCGGCCAGGTCGGCCAGGGCCATCCCCCGCGCGACCAGCGCGGGGACCGAGTCCGCCGCGACCGCCAACGCGCCGTCGGCGGCGGTGAGCGCGTCGGCGGGCCGACCCGCCGCGAGATGCAGCCGGGAGAGCTCGGTCGACACCGCCGCATGGGCGGGATCAAGGGCAAGGGCGAACCCCAACTCGGTGATGGCCTCGTCGTAGCGGCCGAGCTCGGCGAGGAGCTTGGCTCGCTGCAGGTACCCGTCGGCAGCGGAGCGATCAGAGGTGGGTTCGCTGGACATCGCTGCGAGCCTAGGCGGCCGGGGCCTCGTACACCAAGGCCACCGCGATGCCGGTCAGGCCCTCGTCCCGGCCGGGGAAGCCGAGCCCGTCGGTCGTGGCGGCGGAGACACTCACCGGGGCGCCCACCGCCGCCGAGAGCACCTGCTGCGCCTCGGCCCGACGCGGCCCGATCTTGGGGCGGTTCCCGATGACCTGCACCGACACGTTGCCGATCGTGTAGCCGGCCGCCCGCACCCGGCGGGCGCTCTCGCCGAGCAGGGCCACCCCGGAGGCGCCGGACCACTCCGGCTGCCCCACCCCGAAGTTGGCGCCGAGATCGCCGAGGTCGGCGGCGGAGAGCAACGCGTTGCACGCGGCGTGCGCGGCGACATCCGCATCCGAATGCCCGGCCAGGCCGTCCTGCCCGGGCCAGTGCAGACCGGCGACCCAACATGGCCGACCGGACTCGAAAGCATGCATGTCAACGCCGATGGCGACCCGCGGAACGATCACCATCCGAGGGTACGCGTCAGCAGCCGACCGCCAGCAGGTGCTCGGCCAGCGCCAGGTCGAACGGACGGGTGACCTTCAGGGCATATTCGGAGCCGGGTACGCAGACCACCGGCACACCGAGCTTCTCGACCAGGCCGGCATCGTCGGTGAGCGGGTCGCCAGCGGCGGCGTGCGCGGTGATCAGCACCGCCCGCCGGAACCCCTGCGGCGTCTGCACCGCCCGCAGGGCGGAGCGATCGACCGTGCCGAGGACACGTTCGCCGACACCGACCTCCTTGATGGTGTCGACCACCGGCAGCACCGGAATCACCGCGTCGTGACCGGAGCGGACCGCTGCGGCGACCGACTCGACCAACTCGGGCGGGGTGAGTGCTCGGGCCGCATCGTGCACCAGCACGATCTCCGGGCCGGCGGGGACCGCGGCGAGCGCCGCGGCGACCGAGGCCTGCCGTTGCGCGCCGCCCGGCACCACGATGACCGGTGCCACCGGGGCCAGCAGTTCGCGGACAGCGACAAGATCCGCTGCCGGGGCGGCCACCACCACCGTGTGCACCGACGCGGCGGCGGCGAGCCGTCGGACCGCGTGTACCAGTAGCGGCTCCCCGCCCAGCAGCCGAAGGGCCTTCGGCCGGCCGGGGCCCAGCCGAACGCCGGCACCGGCCGCAGGCACGAGGACCGCGACGTCACCGCGCGGATCAAGCTGCGCGGTCACGTCGCGGTCCTCGGTGATTTCCTCATGGCAGATCGGGTACGACGATCAGGTGCGGATCAGGCTTCGGTCAGCACCTTGTCGAGCAACGTCTCCGCCTCGTCCTTGGTGCTCTTCTCGGCTAGTGCGACCTCACCGACGAGAATGTCACGGGCCTTGGCGAGCATGCGCTTCTCGCCTGCGGAGAGCCCCCGCTCCCGCTCCCGACGCCACAGGTCGCGGACGACCTCGGCCACCTTCAGCGGATTACCGGAGGCCAGCTTCTCAAGATTCGCCTTGTAACGCCGTGACCAGTTGGTCGGCTCCTCGGTGTGCGGAGCCCGGAGAACGTCAAAGACCTTGCCGAGGCCCTCTTCGCCGACCACCTCGCGCACACCCACGATCTCGGCATTCTCCGCAGGAACCCGGACCGTGAGGTCACCCTGCGCGACCCTGAGAACGAGGTACTGCTTCTCCTCGCCCTTGATGACCCGAGTCTCGATTGCCTCGATGAGTGCGGCCCCGTGGTGGGGGTAAACAACGGTCTCGCCGACACTGAAAACCATAGGTTCGAAACCCCTTTCGCTGTGTCTAGGGTAACACGCTCAGACACCGGTGTCTCACCGCTGCCCTGACCGTTGGCGCAGCTCAGAGGCCCTGTGAGAGGGATTTCTTCAGCTTGACAGACAGCCAGACCGAAACAATGAACACGCTCCGTAACGGCAATATGCTGTTACGGCTGAGTAACGGAACCCGGGATCCAAGGCGATGCGCTCGACTCATGGTAGCCCGCACCGCGGGCACTCGCCCATGCCTGGTGGGAGCGGGCCCGGTGCGGCAGGCTGAACGAGAGCCCGCCGCAGGCTCGCCATGAATCCAGGGGGTTCGATGGGCAGGTCCGCCGAAGACGACGACTCCGACCTACCGGACCTACCGCCCGAATGGGGCCGGATGGTCGTACCGGATAATGCCGCCGAGCTCTCGGCCGAGGCCGCACAGGTCCGCCGGGAACTGCACCGGCCGACCCCGTCCGGTTCGTTCGTGCCGGCGCTGCTGGCGCTCCTGGTGGCCATGGTCGCCGTACTGGCCGGGCTGAGCACCACCATCTGGGCCCAGTCGGCCCCCACCCCGTCACACCCCGCCACCTCCGCGCCACCAGCCGACCTGATCGGGCGGACCATGCCCGCGTTCGACCTGGTGGGCAACGGTAAGCCGGTGCCGCTGCGGGGTCTGCTGCCCGCCGTGATCCTCCTCACCGACGCGTGCGCCTGCCCGGCCGAGGTGGCCAACACGGTCGCCGTCGCGCCGCCCGGAGTCACCGTGATCACCATCAACCCCGACCCCGCCGTACGGGAGTCGCCCCCCGCCCTTCGTGCGCTCGACGACCCGGCCGACGGGTTACGCGCCTTCCTCCGCCTGCCGCCCCGGGCCGACGTGGTCAGCGCGCTGCTCGTGGACCGCTCCGGCACGGTGCGGAAGGTGCTCCCCGAACTCCGCTCCACCGCCGACTTCGCACCCGAGCTGGCCCGCCTCGCCAGCTGACCGTTCGAGGAGGCCCGCATACAGGGTCAGGCCCGGGCCGAAGGCCAACATCACCACCCGTCCCGCCGGCGCGACCGCCCGGTGCAGTCGGTCCAGCACCAACAGCACCGTCGGCGACGAACAGTTGCCGTGCTCGGCCAGCGTCTCCCGGGACGCCGCCAGGGCGGCCGGGGGCAGGGCGAGTTCCCGCTCCACCACGTTGAGAATGCGGGGACCGCCGGGGTGTACCGCCCAGCCGTCCACCTCCGACCGGCGCGTGCCGGATCGGGCGAGCAGGCCGTCCACCAACGCCCGCACCTGCGTGGAGAGCACCTGCGGCACCTTCGGCGACAGCCCCATCCGGAACCCGACATCGGTGACATCCCAGGTCATGTGATCGGCGGTGGAGGTGTCGGTCACCGAGGCGACCTCACGTATCGCGTATCCGGCGCCACCGGGCACGACCACGGCGGCCACCGCAGCGTCGGAGAAGAGCGCGTGCGAGACGATCTGCTGGGTGTCCACCCGGGCGGTGGAGGGCTGAATGTGCAGGCTGGTCAGCTCGGCGCAGAGCAGCAGGGCGGGTCGACCCCGGGCGGTCACGAAGTCGCTCGCCACGCCCAGTCCCGGCAACGCGGCATAGCAGCCCATGTGACCGACGAAGACCCGCTGCGTGCCCGGTGCCATGCCGAGATCCCGGGCGAGAAGAATGTCCAGCCCCGGGGTCGCGTAGCCGGTGCAGGAACAGACCACGAAGAGCCCGATGTCACCGGCGGCCAGACCGGCGGCGGTGAGCGCCCGCCCCACCGCCTCCTTGCCCAGCGGCAGCGCCTCCACCTGATAGCGCCGCATCCGCCGCTCGGTTGACCAGTCGGAGACATCCTCCAGCACCGGGTTGACCGCGGCCTGCCGGCGATTCACTCCCGAGTTGGCAAAGATCCGTTGGGCCAGGGCCCGGGTGGTTCCGGAGAAGTGCCGCGCGAAGAATCCCTCCCACAGCTCACCCTGGTCGGCCGACGGCGGATGCGCCGTACCGATCCCCGCGATCACCGGCACGGCCATGATGCCCACCCTTCGTTCTGATCTCCCAGCACGTTCACCAACGAGGGGCCACCCCGTCGCGGTCCGGGTCGCCACCGAGCACGGCGATGCCGAGCCAGTCCGCGCAGACGTCGGAGGTGGCGGGGTGCAGCGAACCGCAACGCGCATCCCGGTAGAGCCGCTCCAGCGGATGCCCCCGCCGAGTGGCCGCGGTACCGGCCGCCTCCAGCACCGAGGCCGCCACGTCGGCCGCGGTGGTGCCCGCCAGCAACTTCGCCCGCCAGACCCAGCGGTTCGTCTCGGCGTCACCCGGCTTCTCATCCACCCGCCGGGCCGCCTCCGCCACCACCAGGTCCGCCGCGGCCACCGCTGCGTCGGCACGACCGAGCCGGGCCCGGACCGCCGGCAGACCGCCGAGGTCACGGGCGTTCAGGTGCTCGGCCGCGGCTTCGATCGCGGCCCGCGCGACCCCGACGTAGACCGCGGCGTAACTCGCCACCAGCCAGTGCGGCATCAGCTGCGCGACGACCAGAGCCAGCCCCTCGACCCCGCCGAGCAGCCGGTCTGCCGGCGCTGTCACCTCCAGGTGCAGGTCGTGCGAGGAGGTGGACCGCATGCCCAGCGAGTCCCAGGTCTCCTCCACGGCCAGCCCTTCCCCCGCCGGCACGAGAAACTGGGAGACCACCGAGGGATCAGCCGCGCTACGGGCGGCCACCAGATATCCGTCGGCGTGACCGGCACCGGAGCAGAAGGTCTTGCTCCCCTTGATCCGCCAGCCGCCGGCGACCGGCTCGTACACCGTGCTGAGCCGCGAGAGCCGGGCCCCCGCCCCGCGTTCGCTCATCGCCACCGCGTACCAGGAGCCCTCCGCCGCCGCCCGCAGCAGTCGGTCCCGCGCCGCCAACGCCTCATCCGGCAGGCCGAGCGTCTCGGCCAGTTCCTCGGTCACCGAGCCCAGCGCGCCGGTGACCGAGGCGTGCATGTTGAACACCAGCGCGGTCGCGCCGTTTCCCCGGGCCAGCTCGGTCGCGACTGCCGCGTACTCCCCGAAGGTGGCGCCCAGGCCGCCAAGCTCCCGCGGCACCATCAGGCCGAACAGACCCGCCTCCCGAAGATCTCGGAAGTCGTCGACCGGGAAGGTGCCGTCCCGGTCGTGGTCGGCCGCCCGAGCGGCGAATCGCGGCGCCAACCGGCGGGCCACCTGCACAGCCTGCGTCATGCGACCGTTCCCTCCTCAGATACATCCGTCCGCGGCTGATCGCCCTCACGCCGACCCCAGCCCTGGTAGAGCACCGCCGTTGACCAGGTCGGCACGATGCGTGGGGGCACCCCGCCCGCGCCCCCTGCCCGCCGGGCAAGCCAGCCGAGCACCCGGGCAAGCTGCGGTCGAATCCCGCGCAGCCGCAGGTGAACCCCGTACCGGGCACATTCGGCGGCCAGCGCGCGAGCATCCACGAACAACCGTGGGTCGTGGATCCCCCGCGGGACCGTGGGCAGCCGTTCGCCGATGTGGACGGCGAGCAGGCGGCTCAGTGCGGTGTCATTGAGCGTGTCGAGGACGAGCAACCCTCCTGGGCGGAGTAGACGGCAGGCCTCGGCCACCACCGTTCGCCAGTCGGGAACATGCTCCAACAGCTCGCCCGCGGCCACCACGTCGGCGCAGCCGGAGGCTAGCGGTACGGCGGTCGCGTCGGCGTTGACCACCGTCACACCGTGCTCGGCAGCCTGGCGCAGCGCCGAAGCGGTGAGGTCGACCCCAACATGTCGATAGCCCTTGCCGGCGACGTGCGGGGCGAGTAGCCCGGCACCGCAGCCGAGGTCGACCAGGAGGGCGGCGGGACGCGACGCCGCCGGCACCAACGCCGCCCGGGACTCGGCCAGCCAGTGCAACATGGCGAACGCGCCATCCGGACGCCACCACTCTCCGGCCAGGTCGTCGTACTGGCGCGGATCATTGCGCGGCAGGGTGCGACCCGCGTCTGGCATGGATCGAGCGTGGCACGACTGCCCGGTAACGACCAGACTTCCCTCATGACCTCCTCAGTGCTACGGCGTGTCGCGCGGGTGCTGGTTCGGCCGGACCGAGCCGGACTCGCAACCGGCGGTGCCGGCTCGAGAGCGACCCGCGCCCGGCCGGTGGTGGCCCTGCTCCGGGCGAGTCATCCCGAGCCAGCCGCCGCGGTCACCGCCGTGGCCGGCCTGCTCGCCTGGGGCGTCGGGGCCCCGCCGGCCGGAGTGGTCGCCGTGGTGCTCACCGTGGCCGCCAGCCAACTCGCTGTCGGTTGGACCAACGACGCGCTCGACGCGAAGCGGGACACCGTGGTCGGGCGGCCCGACAAGCCGGTCGCCGCCGGCCTGGTCAGCCGTCGCACGACCGCTCTGGCCGCTGCCGCGGCCACGCTCGCCACCCCGGTGCTCGCGCTGACGACGAACCGGGCCGCCGCGGCCGTGGCCACGGCGGGGCTGATCTCCGCGCTGCTCTACAACTGGCCGCTGAAGTCCTCACCGCTGTCGGTCCTGCCCTACGCGGTCTCCTTCGGGTCGGTGCCGGCGTTCGTCGTGCTGGCTCTGCCCGGCACGGGAACCCCGCCGGTCTGGCTGGTCACCGCAGCGGCCCTGCTCGGCGCGGGCGCGCACTTCGCGAACGTGCTGCCCGACCTCGACGACGACGCTCGCACCGGGGTCCGCGGGCTGCCCCACCGGCTCGGCGCGGGCGGCAGCCGGACCGCCGCCATCGGGCTCCTTCTCGCCGCGACCGCCACCCTGGTCCTCGGGCCGCCCGGACCACCGTCGCCGGTTGGGCTGGCCACGGTGACCGCCGCCGTCCTGATACCACCGCTACTCTGGTGCGGCGAGCGCGTCACCAAACGCGCCAAGACCCGGTCGGTGACCGCCTTCCGAGCGGTCTTGATAATCGCAATCATCGATGTAATCCTCCTCGTGACCAGCGAACCGTTGATCTGAACGCCCCCACAGCGGTGCCATCCCCGGGTCGGCGTGCGGAACTGGATCAGTCCCCACTACCCTGGAGCGCGGTCTGCACGGGCATGGCCGCCGTGTCCGGCGCACGACCGGGCCCGATCATGACGAGGAGGACCGACGTGACGCGCTCGATCAGGGGTTCCCGCCGGTCGGCCCTGCTACTGGCCGGGTTGGCAACGAGCGGGCTACTGCTCTCCGGATGCAGCGCCGGCCAGGTCGCCGAGACCGCCGGAACCGTACCGTCGGTTCAGGGCGTCAACGTCGCGAGTGAGAATGGCGATTTCGCCGTTCGTAGCCTGCTGATCGCCTACCCGGGGGTGGACGGTTACCAGGCCGGCGACGACGCGAACCTGGACGTGGTCCTCTACAACGACTCGCCGGATCCGGTCACGGTGACCGTCACCGCCGAGGACGCCCGGGACATCGTCCTGAGCGACCCCCACGCTCCGCTCGGGGAGGGCTCGTCCACGGCGCGCACCGAGACCGAGCCCCCCGCCAGCGCGCCGACCCAGATCACGGTGCCACCGCTGAGCTACGTGCAGCTCAACTCGGAGGCATCAACGGTGCTGCGGCTGATCGGCCTGAACAGCCCGCTGCGTGTCGGTGAGGCCGTCTTCGTCACCTTCGACTTCGGTGGCACCACGATCCGGGCAGCGGCCCCGGTCTCCGTGCCGCTCAGCCCGGCCGCTCCCCCGGAGCCGATCATCGAGCGCCACACCGGCTTCGAGGAGCTGGAGGACGGGCACGGCGGTGCGGGTGGTGCCGGGCACTGATCGTCGACGCGACGGTTAACGTCCTGGGGTGACCACCTCCCGATCCTCCCGCGCCGGCGCGACCGGCGGCCGCACCCGTGCTGCCCGCGAGCCCCGCCCCGCCTACGAGTGCGACGCCTGCGGCCACCAGCCACCGAAGTGGGTCGGTCGCTGCCCGGAGTGCGGCGAGTGGGGATCGGTCGTCGAGTGCACGCTGACCGGCCCGACCGTCTCCGGCCGGGTGGTCAGTTCCCGACTGCCGGCCGAGCCCGCGCGGCCGATCGCCACCATCAGCGCCGCGCCCGCGCGCGCCCGCCCGACCGGCGTCAGTGAGCTCGACCGGGTGCTCGGCGGCGGCCTGGTTCCGGGCGCGGTGGTGTTGCTCGCCGGCGAGCCGGGGGTCGGCAAGTCGACCCTGCTCCTCGACGTGGCGCAACAGTGGGCCGCCGGCGGCGCCAACCCATCGCTCGTGGTCAGTGGCGAGGAGTCGGTCAGCCAGGTCCGGTTGCGCGCCGAACGGATGGGCACCCTGCACGAGCAGCTCTATCTGGCGACCGAGAGCGACCTCGCCGCGGTGCTCGGGCACCTGGACGCGGTCAAGCCCGGGCTGTTGGTGCTGGACTCGGTGCAGACGATCTCGACCACCGGCACCGAAGGAGTGCCCGGTGGAGTGACCCAGGTCCGCGCGGTCACCGCGGCCCTGGTGGCGGTCGCCAAGGAGCGGGGCATCGCGACCCTGCTGGTGGGACACGTCACCAAGGACGGTCAGGTGGCCGGCCCACGGGTGCTGGAACACCTCGTTGACGTGGTGCTGCACTTCGAAGGGGACAAGCACTCGTCCCTGCGCCTGGTGCGGGGGGTGAAGAACCGGTTCGGTGCGGCCGACGAGGTCGGCTGCTTCGAGATGCACGAGGGCGGCATCAGCAGCCTTGCCGACCCGTCCGGGCTCTTTCTCACCCGCTACTCGGAGCCAGTTCCCGGCACCTGCGTCACGGTGGCGATGGAGGGGCGGCGTGCTCTGGTCACCGAGGTGCAGGCGCTGATCGGAGCGACGGTGGCCGGATCGCCCCGACGGACGGTCTCCGGGCTCGACTCAGCCCGACTCGCGATGGTCCTGGCGGTGCTCCAACGGCGTACCGAGCGGCTGACCCTGCACGATCGGGAGGTCTTCGCGGCCACTGTTGGCGGCATCCGGGTCGTCGAGCCCGCCGCCGACCTGGCGGTCGCCCTGGCGGTCGCCTCCGGCGGGCTCAACCTCGCGATCACCCCGCACCTGGTGGCGATCGGAGAGGTCGGACTCACCGGTGAGGTACGGCGGGTGGGGGCGGTGCCGCGCCGGTTGGCCGAGGCAACCCGGCTCGGCTTCCGGCTCGCACTCGTGCCACCGGGCTGCGGCCCCGAGAGCACCGGCGTCCGCGCCGACCAGCTACGGGTGATCGAAGTCAGCGATGTCCGAGCCGCGCTCCAGGCCGTCGCACGGGCATCTGCGGAGTAACCTTCAACTCCATCAATACGGAAACTATACGTATAAATAGCTACAAGACGGTTGAATAGGTCATTCCAGGCAGGACGACACATCACAGTAACCGCGGCAGCACCCACCGCAGAGTAGTCCGTAGACTGTCCCCGTGCCGACCGACCGCGACACCACCAAGCCTGCCGGCGCGACACCGTACGCCCGCACCGGTGCCGTGGGTTCGCCCGCCCGTTCGATCAGCGTGCACGTGACCGGCGGCGCGGCCAGTGACCCGCTGCGCGCCAACCTGGCTCTGATGGCACCTGGCACCGCCCTACGCGACGGACTGGAACGGATCCTCCGCGGACGCACCGGCGCTCTGATCGTCCTGGGCTACGACAAGGTCGTCGAGAGCCTCTGCACCGGCGGCTTCCCGCTTGACGTGGAGTTCTCCGCCACCCGTGTCCGCGAGCTGTGCAAAATGGATGGCGCCGTGGTGCTCTCCAGCGACGGTAGCCGGATCGTCCGGGCGGCGGTGCACCTGATGCCCGATCCCGCGATCCCCACGGAGGAATCCGGCACCCGGCACCGCACCGCCGAGCGGGTTGCCCGTCAGACCGGCTACCCGGTGATCTCGGTGAGCCAGTCCATGCGGATCATCAGCCTCTACGTCAACGGTCAGCGGCACGTGCTGGACGATTCGGCCGCCATCCTCTCCCGGGCCAACCAGGCACTCGCCACGCTCGAGCGTTACAAGCTACGCCTGGACGAGGTCTCCGGCACCCTCTCCGCGCTGGAGATAGAGGACCTGGTCACCGTGCGGGACGCGGTCGCCGTCGTCCAGCGGCTCGAGATGGTCCGACGGATCGCCGACGAGATCGCAGGATACGTGGTGGAGCTGGGCACCGACGGTCGGCTCCTCGCGCTGCAACTCGACGAGCTGATGGCCGGTGTGGACGCCGACCGCACCCTGGTCATCCGGGACTACCTGCCCACCGGCCGCAAGTCACGCACCCTCGACGAGGCCCTGGTCGAGCTTGACCTGCTAACCGCAACCGAACTGATCGACCTGGTCGCGGTCAGCAGAGCGATCGGCTACCCGGCCGCGACCGACGCACTCGACGCCGCGCTCAGCCCCCGCGGGTTCCGGCTCCTGGCCAAGGTCCCGCGGCTGCCGGTGGCGATCGTTGACCGCCTGGTAGGGCACTTCGGTAGCCTTCAGCGGCTGCTCGGCGCGACCGTGGAGGACCTGCAGGCCGTTGAGGGCGTCGGAGATGCCCGGGCCAGAGGCGTCCGAGAGGGACTTTCCCGGCTCGCCGAGGCATCGATCCTGGAACGCTACGTCTGACCGGCAGTGGCACGGGCTCGACGATGAGCCGACGCGCGGTCGGCTGTCGGCTGGGCCGGCGATACGGCCCGCCGGTCCACCGAGCCGCGACACGGTCGCCCGGTGTCCGTCAGCCGGTGACCGTGAGCTCCACGGGCTCGCTGTGCTTCGTGCCGACCCGGGCGACCACCAGATAGGTGCCGGGCGGCGCTTCGGGGCCGATGGCGACCCCACCTTGGCAGCGGGTGTCGTCGTTGCCGTTCCAGGTGACCCGATAGGAGCGCTCAGAGTTCGGCGTGAACGACTGAACGTCCGAGCCCTCGCCGGTGCCACAGCTGTCGGAAGACCAGATCTTCGCCGCCCCAGCCTTGAGGAACAGCTCCTGTAGATCCGCGCCGACATCCCGGCTACAGGTCCGGCCCGAGGTATTCTTAATCTTCAATTGCAGATCGACGGCACCGCCCTGGCCCACCGACACCGGCTGGGCGACAGCGGTCACGCTGATCTCGTCATCGGCACAGGTGCCGTCGTCGGAGACCGGGGGCGCCAGCGGCGGGTCATCCACCTCCGCCGCCTCGGACGGCTCGGAGTTGGGCGGCTCCGCCCCGCCGGCGTCGCCCGAGTCACCCGGGGGGTCCGGCTGCTCGGTGCCCATCGGGGTTTCGGAGTCGGCTGCGGAGCCACCGGAGGACTGCTCCTGCCCGCTGGCATTCTTGTTGGCGGGCTCCTCCGAGCTACTCCACGAGGAGTAGAAAACCACAACCAGAAAAAGAAACACCGCTCCGAGCACAACGGCGCGACGCCGCCAGTAAACGGCGGGGGGCAAGGGGCCGACCGTCAGACGCATGATGTCCTACCGTAGCGGCGTCACGTGCGGCAACCGACAGCGACGCGCCGAGCCAATCCGAGCCAACAGAAGCTTTCTCCACTTACGACGACTCAGGTAGCCGAAGGTGCAGGCAGCAAAACGGAAGGTGACCTGCACCGGTGTGGTCCGGTCACCTTCTCCGAGACCGGTGGCCGGAGCCGGGTCAGGTGATCAGAGGTACACCTTGCGCTGATACACGGCGTGGGCACCGGCAACCCGGTCCAGGAACAGCAGACCCGCACAGTGGTCGATCTCGTGTTGCAGGGCCCGCGCCTCGAACGCGTCGGTGACCAACCGAACGGTCGCTCCGGTCCCGGGCAGGGCCCCCTCGACCACCAGGTGGCCGGCGCGTTTGACATCACCGGTCAGATCCGCCACGGACATGCACCCCTCCCGTCCAGCCTTCCATCGACTGGCCTCCACCACGACCGCGTTGCACAGCACAAACGCGCCGTGCCCGATGCGGGCCTTCGGATGGCCGGTGACATCCACCGCGAAGACCCGTGCGCCTACCCCGATCTGTGGGGCGGCCAGACCGACGCAGCCCGGAGCGACGCGCATCGTGGCGACCAGATCGGCGGCGAGGCGTACCGTCTGCTCCGCTGTCGGATCCACCTCGCCGCCGGCCCGGCTGAGCACCGCGGCCGGGGCGGACACCACCGGTCGCACCTGACCCGGGGGGCCCAGCACGTCCAGGGTCCAGTCGCCGAGGCCGGTACCCTCCTCGCGGTTCACAACAGGTCCGGGTCTGCCGGTCGGAGGGTTACCTCCACCCCGAGTTCGGCGGCGGTTGCCGCCAACCGGCCCGTCACCTGCTCGGCCACGCCCGGCGGCAGCTCGACCTCAGCAAGGACGACGTAGAGCGCGCCGGCGAGTCGGGTACTCAGATCCGTGACGTTGCCGCCCGCCTCCGCGAGCACCCGGGTCATGGCGGCGACGATGCCCATCCGGTCAGCACCATGCACTGCCAGCACGTACGGCACGCCGTTCGACGTCTGCTCCGCGTCCGGCACCACCACCCGTACCGTCGCCAATAGCTGACCGTCGGCGGCGAGCGGCGCCAGCGCAGCCTCGGCCTCAGCCTCGGCCGGGCCCACGCAGATCAGCGTCATCGCGAAATGCCCCCGGAGCCGGGTCATGGTGCTGTCGGTAAGGTTCGCACCGAGGCGGGCGAGCACCTCGGCGACATCGGCCACGATGCCGGGCCGATCCCGGCCGATGACGGTTATGGCGAGCTCACTCATCCCCGGATTCTCCCCGACCAGGCCCAGAACGCCACCTCAGTACTGCCCGTTGACCACTTGTCGGGACTGGTCAGCGGGGCTGGCCGCCGTAAGAGCGCGCGTCCCGGGGCGTGACATGATCGACCGACGATGACTGAACCGACCTTCACCACCCGGGTCAGCGGGTGGTACGTACAGCATGCCCGGGACCTGCCGTGGCGGCGCCCCGAGGTAGGCGCCTGGGCCATCCTCGTCAGTGAGGTGATGCTCCAGCAGACCCCGGTTGCCCGAGTGCTGCCCGCCTGGACGGACTGGATGGCCCGCTGGCCCGCCCCGGCCGACCTGGCGGCGGAGCCGCCCGCAGAGGCGATCCGGATGTGGGGGCGGCTCGGCTACCCACGGCGGGCGGTCCGACTGCGTGAGGCCGCGGTGGCGATCGTGGAGCGGCACGACGGGCAGGTGCCGAACCGGCTGGAGCAGCTGCTGGCCCTGCCGGGAGTCGGCACGTACACGGCGCGGGCCGTGGCCGCGTTCGCGTACGGGCAACGGCACCCCGTCGTGGACACCAACGTACGGCGGGTGATCTGTCGGGCAGTCGCGGGTGAACCGGACGCCGGCCCCGCCACCCGGCCGGCCGACCTGGTCGCTGCCGAGGAGCTACTGCCGGCGGAACCGGCCGCCGCCGCGCTGGCCAGTGCCGCCTTCATGGAGCTGGGGGCGGTGGTCTGCACGGCCCGGTCGCCGCGTTGCGGGAGTTGCCCGGTCGCCTCGATCTGCGCCTGGCGGGCCTCCGGGGAGCCGGCGCCGACCGGTCCCACCCGACGTCCGCAACGGTACGCGGGCACCGACCGTCAGGTCCGTGGGCTGCTGCTCGGTGTGCTCCGGGAGGCGACCGCCCCGGTACCACGGCAACGCCTGGACCAGGTGTGGGCCGATGAAGCACAGCGCTTTCGGGCATTGGCCAGCCTGGTCAACGACGGCCTCGTGGAGCAGGTCAACGAGGCGTGCTTCCGGCTGGCCGGGGACGGACCGCCGGTCCCCGTCCACTGAGCACGAGCAACGGCCCGACGGCGATCGCCATCGGGCCGTTGCTCGTTCGGTGGGACCTACCGGCCTACGCCGTGTCGTCCGCCCCCGTGGCGGCACCGCCGAGGTCGGCGGGGACCGCGTCCGGCAGGTCGGCCGGCTTGTCGGTGCCGCGGAAGGTGAGGGTGGCGGAGTCGATATCGGCCGGATCACCGTCGCAGTCGACGATGACGATCTGGCCGGGGTTGAGCTCGTTGAACAGGATCCGCTCGGAGAGATTGTCCTCGATGTCGCGCTGGATCGTGCGGCGTAGCGGCCGGGCACCGAGAACGGGGTCGAAGCCCTTCGTCGCGAGGTACTTCTTGGCGTTGTCGGTGAGCTCCAGCCCCATGTCCTTGTTGCGCAACTGGGTCTCGATCCGGCCGATCATGATGTCGACGATCGAGAGGATCTCCCGGTGGCGTAGCTGGTGGAAGACGATGGTGTCGTCGATCCGGTTGAGGAACTCCGGCCGGAAGTGCTGCTTGAGCTCGTCGTTGACCTTCTGCTTCATCCGGTCGTAGTTCGAGTCGGAGTCATCAGAGGCCTGGAAGCCCAGCGAGACCGCCTTGGCGACATCACGGGTACCGAGGTTGGTCGTCAGGATGATGACCGTGTTCTTGAAGTCCACGATCCGGCCCTGACCGTCGGTGAGCCGCCCGTCCTCGAGGATCTGCAGCAGCGTGTTGAACACATCCGGGTGGGCCTTCTCGATCTCGTCGAAGAGGACCACGCTGAACGGCCGCCGACGGACCTTCTCGGTCAGCTGCCCGCCCTCGTCGTAGCCGACGTAGCCGGGAGGCGCACCGACGAGCCGGGACACCGTGTACCGGTCGTGGAACTCGGACATGTCCAGCTGGATCAACGCGTCCTCGCTGCCGAAGAGGAACTCCGCGAGGGCCTTCGACAACTCGGTCTTACCGACCCCGGAGGGGCCGGCGAAGATGAACGACCCAGACGGCCGCTTCGGGTCCTTCAGACCGGCCCGGGTGCGGCGGATCGCCTTCGACACCGCCTTGACCGCGTCCTCCTGGCCGATGACCCGCTTGTGCAGCTCATCTTCCATCCGTAGCAGCCGGGAGGTCTCCTCCTCGGTCAGCTTGTAGACCGGGATACCCGTCCAGTTACCGAGCACCTCGGCGATCTGCTCGTCGTCAACCTCGGTGACGACATCCAGGTCGCCGGCCTTCCACTCCTTCTCCCGCTGCGCCTTCTGGCCCAGTAGCTGCTTCTCGGTGTCGCGGAGCTGCGCGGCCCGTTCGAAGTCCTGCGCGTCGATCGCGGACTCCTTGTCCCGACGCACCTGCGCGATCCGCTCATCGAAGTCCCGCAGGTCTGGCGGCGCGGTCATCCGCCGGATCCGCATCCGCGCGCCCGCCTCATCAATCAGATCGATCGCCTTGTCCGGCAGGAACCGGTCCGAGATGTACCGGTCGGCCAGGGTCGCCGCCGCCACCAGGGCCGCATCCGTGATCGACACTCGGTGGTGCGCCTCGTAGCGGTCCCGCAGGCCCTTCAGGATCTCGATGGTGTGCGGCAACGACGGCTCACCCACCTGGATGGGCTGGAACCGGCGCTCCAACGCGGCGTCCTTCTCCAGGTGCTTGCGGTACTCATCCAACGTTGTCGCGCCAATGGTCTGCAACTCACCGCGCGCCAGCATCGGCTTCAGAATGCTCGCCGCATCGATCGCGCCCTCGGCGGCACCCGCACCCACCAGCGTGTGAATCTCGTCAATGAACAGGATGATGTCACCACGGGTACGGATCTCCTTGAGGACCTTCTTCAACCGCTCCTCGAAGTCACCCCGATACCGTGAACCCGCCACCAAGGCACCCAGGTCAAGGGTGTACAGCTGCTTGTCCTTCAGCGTCTCGGGCACCTCGCCCTTGACGATCCGCTGCGACAGGCCCTCCACCACGGCGGTCTTACCGACACCCGGCTCACCGATCAGCACCGGATTGTTCTTCGTCCGCCGGGACAGCACCTGCATGACCCGCTCGATCTCTTTTTCCCGACCGATAACCGGATCAAGCTTGCCCTCACGGGCCGCCTGGGTCAGATTGCGACCGAACTGGTCCAACACCAAGCTCGTCGAGGGAGCGGCCTCACCCGGTGCCGTCCCCGCTGCCGCCGGCTCCTTGCCCTGATAACCCGACAACAGCTGGATCACCTGCTGACGGACGCGATTCAGGTCCGCCCCCAGCTTCACCAGCACCTGAGCCGCCACGCCCTCACCCTCACGGATCAGGCCCAGCAGAATGTGCTCGGTGCCGATGTAGTTGTGCCCGAGCTGCAACGCTTCCCGCAGCGAGAGCTCCAGCACCTTCTTGGCCCGCGGGGTAAACGGAATATGACCACTCGGCGCCTGCTGGCCCTGCCCGATGATCTCCTCAACCTGCTGACGCACGCCCTCCAGAGAGATCCCCAGACTCTCCAGCGCCTTGGCGGCCACGCCCTCACCCTCGTGGATCAGGCCCAGCAGAATGTGCTCAGTACCAATGTAATTGTGGTTGAGCATCCGGGCCTCTTCCTGGGCCAGGACGACAACCCGACGCGCTCGGTCGGTGAACCGCTCGAACATGCCCTCGTGCTCCTCACATACCGTGCGCCTCGATGATCTAAATCGTGGCGGGGCCGCTGCGTGAACGCCCGGGATGGGCGGCCGTGCCTCTTAACTCTATCGCCGCGGGCCGACTCCGCTGGGGTCCTGTCTCCCCCGGTGGTGCCGGATATCCGCTGTTTTGCCCAACCGTCCGCGCTCAACAGGTGTTCCGGTAGCAGCGCTACTACGCGCAGAGCGAAATTCGACCACCGTCGGATCGACCCCACAGCACCTGGAAAACACCCACCGACCCAGAATCAGCCCCATCCCGCTCCCGGCCACGGCGAGACCACAGGCCCCACCGGCGGTAGCACCACCCCACCCCGGCCGCCGCCGGGCCCAGACACAGCAACGCCGGCTCGGAGTCTGCGCTCCGGGCCGGCGTTGCGCCAGACACCGGTCAGTGGCCGGCGCGAGCGTGGTACTCGTCCACGATCTCCTGCGGGATGCGACCCCGGTCGGAAATATCCTTGCCGGCCTTCTTGGCCCAGGCCCGGATCGCCTTGTTCTGCTCACGATCGGCGGTGGCACCGCCCCGGCCCCGGGCGGCCCGGCCACCCACGACCACGCCACCCCGGCCCACCTTCGTGCCGTTGGCGACGTACGCGGCGAATACCTCCCGCAATTTCTCGGCGTTGACGCTCGACAGGTCGATCTCGTACTGAACGCCGTCGAGGGCGAACTTGACGGTCTCGTCAGCGTCCCCGCCATCCAGGTCATCGACCAGCTTATGAATGATCTGCTTGGCCACGTCCCACATTCCTTTCCAGCAGGGTGCAGCGGTTCTGCGAATCCCGCAAGAGCACAATAACCCGGATGATGCTCCGCGCGTCAATAGGATCCGGTTACGAGTCGGGTGACCCGACCGTCACTCCGGTCGGACCAGCGGGAAGAGGATGGTTTCCCGAATTCCCAGGCCGGTCAGCGCCATGAGGAGCCGGTCGATTCCCATTCCCATACCACCAGACGGTGGCATTCCGTACTCCAGGGCCCGGAGAAAGTCCTCGTCGAGCTGCATCGCCTCGTCGTCACCCCGCGCCGCGAGCCGCGCCTGGGCCACCAGACGCTCCCGCTGAACCACCGGATCCACCAACTCGGAGTAGCCCGTGCCCAGTTCGAAGCCGAGCACGTAGAGGTCCCACTTTTCGGTCAGGCCCGGCTCAGTGCGGTGCGCCCGGACCAACGGGCTGGTCTCCTCGGGATAGTCCCGCACGAAGGTGGGCGCCAGCAGACCCGGAACAACCAACTCCTCGAACAGTTCCTCGGCCAGCTTGCCCGGACCCCACTTTGGGTCGACCGCCACGTCCACCTTGTCCGCGTACTCGACCAGACGGGCCCGCTCCGTGCGTACCGTGACCTCCTCTCCGAGCGCCTCGGAAAGAGATCCGAACAGCGTCACCGAACGCCACTCACCGCCGAGGTCGAACTCACGACCGTCCGCGTGGGTCACCACCGTCGAGCCGCCAACCGCGAGCGCCGCCCGCTGGATGAGATGACGGGTCAACTCACCGATCGTGTCGTAGTCGCCATATGCCTGGTAAGCCTCGAGCATCGCGAACTCCGGCGAGTGCGACGAGTCAACGCCCTCATTGCGGAAGTTACGGTTGATCTCGAAGACGTGATCTACGCCACCAACAAGCGCGCGCTTGAGAAACAGTTCCGGAGCGATTCGCAGATATAGATCAGTGCTGAGCGCATTGCTGTGGGTTACGAATGGACGGGCGGCCGCACCGCCGTGCAGCAGCTGGAGCATCGGGGTCTCCACCTCCAGAAAGCCCCGCTCGTGCAGGGACTCCCGCAGGCTACGGACCGCGGCCGCCCGGGTACGCACCATCTGCCGGGCCTGCGGACGAACGATGAGGTCGAGGTAGCGCTGCCGGACCCGGGCCTCCTCACTGAGCGGCTTGTGCGCCACCGGCAGCGGGCGAAGGGCCTTCGCGGTGACGGCCCACCCCTGCGCCAGCACCGACAACTCACCACGCCGGCTGGTGATCACCTCACCGGTCACCCCGACGAGGTCACCGAGGTCCACCAGCCGCTTCCAGTCCTCGAGCCGCTGCGCCCCGACCCGGTCCAGGGAGAGCATCGCCTGCAGCTCGGTCCCGTCGCCGTCCCGAAGCGTGGCGAAGCAGAGCTTGCCGGTGTTCCGCACAAAGATCACCCGGCCGGTGACCGACACCTGGTCACCAGTGGCCGTGTCGGTGGGCAGGTCGGCGTAGCCCTGGCGGATCTCGGCGAGCGTGCTGGTCCGCGGATAACCCAGCGGATACGGTTCGATCCCCTCAGCGAGCATCCGGTCCCGCTTCTCCCGGCGGACCTTCATCTGCTCCGGAAGGTCGTCGGCGGGGTCAACTGGTACGGCGTTCTGCTCGATCACGGCGCGCTTCCTCAGGCAGAGAATTCGGGCGGGGTCAGCCCCCGAGCGTACTCAAGGGCTCTCGCGAGGGACATCGGATAGCCGGCCGCCATGACCGAACCCACGCCGACAGCATCGTCAGGGGGGCGAAGACGACCGAAATCGACCGCAGTAGCCGGAGTCACGCAGCGCTGACTACCGGCCATACCGCACTCGGGAGGTCCGGCCCTCACACGTTACGGTCGTAGACCATCCGGAGCCCGATCAGGGTGATCATCGGCTCATGATGGGTGATCGTCCGGCACTCCTTCATCACCAACGGGGCCAGCCCCCCGGTGGCGATCACGGCCTTGACCGCACCCAACTCCTCCACCATCCGCTCGACGATCCGATCCACCTGCCCGGCGAACCCGAAGTAGAGGCCGGCCTGCAGACACTCGACCGTGTTCTTACCGATCACCGAACGCGGCCGGGCGGCCTCGACCTTACGGAGCTGGGCGGCGCGGGCCGCGAGCGCATCGAAGGAAATCTCGATGCCGGGGGCGAACGCCCCGCCGAGGAACTCGCCCCGCCCACTGATCACGTCGAAGTTGGTGGTGGTGCCGAAGTCGACGACGATCGACGGACCGCCGTAGAGGTTGTACGTCGCGAGCGTGTTGACCACCCGGTCGGCGCCAACCTCCTTGGGATTGTCGATGGCGAGCTGCACCCCGGTCCGCACGCCGGGCTCGACGATCATGTGCGGCACGTGGGCGTAGTAGCGGTCCAGCATCGTGCGCACCGACCGGAGCGCGGCGGGCACCGTCGAGCAGGCAGCCACTCCGCTGATCTCCACATCGGCACCGGAGAGCAGGCCCCGGAACATCAGCCCCAACTCGTCCGCGGTCGACCGGGGATCGGTGTTGATCCGCCACGAGTGCACCAGTTTGTCGCCATCGAAGGTCGCCAGCACGGTGTTGGTGTTTCCGATATCGATGCAGAGCAGCACACCGACAGCCTAGACAACAGTCAGCGCGGGCCGGACGCCGCGCCGCGGCAGGGCCCGCCCCACCCACCACGCGATCGTCAGTAACACCCCGAAGGCCACCGGACCGACCGGCGGCCGGCTCCCTCACTCCGTCCGCAGGTCCAGCGCGATATCCACAATCGACGACGAGTGGGTGAGTGCGCCAACCGACAGGAAGTCCACCCCGGTAGCCGCCACCTCAGCCGCCACGGCCAGCGTCAGCCCCCCGGTCGCCTCCAGCTCGGCCCGGTCCCCGACCGCGCGCACCACCTCGCGCAGCAACTCCACCCCCATGTTGTCGACCAGCAGGAAGTCGGCACCCGCCTCCACCGCCTCCACCGCCTCGGCGAGGGTGTCCACCTCCACCTGCACGCTCACCTCCGGGAACGCCGCCCGGACCCGCCGGAACGCCGCGGCCACCCCACCGGCCGCCAGCTTGTGGTTGTCCTTGACCATGGCCCCGTCGTACAGGCCCATCCGCTTGTTGGTGCCACCTCCGGCGCGGACCGCGTACTTCTCCAGCGCCCGCAGGCCCGGAGTGGTCTTCCGGGTGTCCAGCACCATCGCCTTCGTGCCGGCCAACGCGTCGGCCCAGGCCCGGGTGTGGGTGGCGACACCAGACATTCGGGAAAGCAGGTTCAGCGCGGTGCGCTCGGCGGTGAGCAGCAGCCGGGTCGGGCCGGTCACCGTGGCCAGCACGTCGCCGCGGGCCACCCGCTGCCCGTCGTGGGCGACGAGCGACACCGCCAGCGTACGGCCAGCTCCGGTCACCTCGCCCACCAGCTCGAAGACCGCTGCGGCCACCGGCAACCCGGCGACCACCCCGTGGGCGCGCGCGACCACGTCCGCCGTGTCGACCTGGCTGTCCGGGACCGTGGCGGCACTGGTCACGTCGAGGGACTCCGGCCCCAGGTCCTCCGTGAACGCGTCGATAACCACCCGTCGTACGCGCTCCGGGTCCAGCCCCGCCGCCCGCAACAAGCCCTCGGTCTCTCCAGTCACGTTCTCTCCCCACGCTCAGTAACCCCGAACCCCTGCCACCTTCGCCGCAGCCGGCCCTGTGGATCAATGGTGCCGACCAGATGGCCACGCCACCGCTCGTCGGTCATCGGAAAGTCCTCCCGCCAGTGGCAACCCCGGGTCTCCTGCCGCGCGGCGGCGGCGGCCACCAGCACTGTCGCCACCGTCAGCAGATTCGTCGCCTCCCAGTCCGCGGTACGGGGAACTCCCTCGGCACCGCCGAGCGCGGCCAGGGCAGCCGCCGTGTCGGCCAGGGACGCCGCCGACCGGAGCACGCCCGCGCCCCGCGTCATCGCCCGTTGCAGTGCGGGAACCCCGGCGACGGGAAGCACCCGACCCGCACCCCCCACCCAGGCACCGGTCGACGCCGGGCGTAACTGCTCCGGCAGACCGGTCGCCAGATCGACCGCGATCCGGCGAGAGAAGACCAGCCCCTCCAGCAACGAGTTGCTGGCCAGCCGGTTCGCGCCGTGCACACCGGTGCAGGCGACCTCACCGCAGGCGTACAGGCCGGGGATGGAGGTACGGCCGTGTAGATCGGTACGGACGCCGCCGGAGGCGTAGTGCGCCGCCGGGGCCACCGGAATCAGGTCGGTCGCCGGATCCACGCCGATGGCCAGGCAGGACGCCACAATGGTGGGGAAACGGCGGGCAAGGAACGCACCGCCGAGGTGCTGGGCGTCGAGAAAGACATGGTCCGCGCCGGTGGCCAACAACACCCGGTGGATGCCCTTCGCGACCACGTCCCGGGGGGCCAGCTCCGCCAGCTCGTGCTGCCCGACCATGAACCGCTTGCCGTCGGAGTCCACCAGCTGGGCGCCCTCGCCCCGCAGCGCCTCGGAGACCAGCGGTTGCTGGGCGTGCCGGGCCCCGTCCGCCTGGGCGGACGGGGGGACGATCAGCGCGGTCGGATGAAACTGGACGAACTCCACATCGGTGACGGCGGCACCGGCCCGCAGCGCGAGGGCCACGCCGTCGCCGGTGGAGACCGCGGGATTGGTCGTGGCCCCGAAGACCTGCCCCATCCCCCCGGTCGCGAGCACCACCGCGCGCCCCAGGATCGCCCCGACACCGTCCTCGCTGCCCTCACCGAGCACGTGCAGGGTCACCCCACAGGCGGGGCCGAGCCCGTCCGGACCGTCACCGGGAGCCCGGAGCAGGTCCAGCACCAGGGCGTGCTCGACGAGCCGGATCCACGGGTCCCGGCGAACGGCGGCATGTAGTGCCCGCTGCACCTCCGCACCGGTGGCGTCACCACCGGCGTGCACGATCCGGTCCGCTCGGTGCCCGCCCTCCCGGGTGAGCATGAGCGAGCCATCCGGGTTGCGGTCGAACTCCGCGCCGATCCGCATCAACTCCCGCAGCCGGGTGGGCCCCTCCTCGACGAGGACCCGGACCGCCGCCGGATCGCTGAGGCCAACCCCGGCGATCTCGGTGTCCGAGGCGTGGGCCGCGGGGGTGTCGTGCGGATCGAGCACCGCGGCGATGCCGCCCTGCGCCCAGCGCGTCGAGCCCTCCTCGATGTCGACCTTGGAGACCACCGTGACGTGCAGGCCCGCCTCCCGAAGGTGGAGCGCGGCGGTCAGCCCGGCGACACCGGATCCGACGACGATCACGTCAGTCGTCTCCACCCACCCGGGCGCGGGCGCCGCCAGTAGACGGGGCAGAGCCGGCCAGTCACCGGTCGGTAGGTCCATCCCCACAGTCAACCCGAACAACGCACGTGGCAGGCGGCGGGGGCGAGACGAGTGGTTTGGGCAACGCCGTACCCAGGCAGGCGGATCCGCACTCCGACGAAGCCGAAGGAGAGCGCCGCGAACTCCTCACTACCGGTTCCGGACCGGCAACCGGGCCGGACCGGCGCCCTGGAGCGAACCGGTCACCTGGCGGTCGCTGAGCCACAGGTAGCAGCGGACCCCCCGATCGCCGACCCCCCACCGGCCGGCGCTGGGTGGACGGACCACCACATCGACACGCAGCCGAAGCGTCGGGTCGTCGGGCACCTCCGCGAAGCGCGCGATCTCGCTGCGGCAACCGGCGTAGAGCGGCGCCCAGTCCGCGTCCACGGTGGGGTACGGGCGGTCCGGTGCCCGCCACACCCCGACGAACTCCGCGTCGTGCCGGCTGCGGCAGTCCACGGGGCGCAGGGTATCCACCCCACCGCCCCGATCCGGGCCACTCTGCTGGCATCCGAGCCGCAACGGTGACCCGTCGGCGAGCGCGCCGCGCAGACTACCGGTGCGGAGGACCACCTCGGCGCCCGCCTCAGCGGTGGTCACCTCGGTGAGGTCACAGCGGTACCAACGGGAACCAGCGGCCCAGCCCGAAGGGGACGGGACCGCCAACCAGAGCCGCAGCCGCCCGGCCCGCCAGTCGGCCCCCACGTACGTGCTGCTGCGAACATCACAGTCGGCAAACGCGCCCCGCAGGTCGGCCGAGTCGGCGGCCGGTGAGCCCGACTGCCCCGTCGAGAAGGTGCCCACATGCACGGTCTCGACCCGGTGCGGCACCGTGCACTCCACCGGCTGGTACGCCGCCAGGGTCGCCTGGGCGGTGGCGTCGGCCACCTGGCAGACCCCCGCCTCGGGGGTGAACGGAGAGGCGGCGGGCAGCGCCCCCCAGTCGTCGGTCAGGTCACCGTCGGTCGGCCCGGCGCAACCAACCAGCAGCGCCACCACAGCGACCGCGCTCGCGCCCTTCCCAACCCGATGCCCCACGTCGCCTCCCAGAGTCGACGCCCCGCCTGCCGACGAGTCCACCCAGGGTAGCCAACATGCCCGGCCAGTAACAGAGCCTCGTGGCGTGGCTCTGGAGGGCGGGCAGAGTGCGGCTGGGCACGAGGCCGGTGCCGCACCCGCCCACCAGCGGAGACATGCGGGGGCGCGGCCTGGTCAGGCCAGCGAGTCCGCCAACGGGTTGGGGACCGGCGCCCCCGCGGTCCCGGGCGCCGCCGTGGCCGCGTCCGCGGTCAGGTCAACAATCCGGTTGCCCGAATCGACGTGCACGATCCGCGGCTGGTAGGTACGCGCCTGCGCGTCCTCCAGCTGTCCATAGGCGATCAGGATGACCAGATCACCCGGGTGGACCAGGTGGGCGGCGGCGCCATTGATGCCGATCACGCCGCTGCCTCGCTGCCCCGGGATCACATAGGTCTCCAACCGGGCGCCGTTGGTGATGTCCACGATCGCCACCTGCTCGCCCGGGAGCAGGTCGGCGGCGTCCAGCAGGTCCTGGTCCACCGTGACCGAGCCAACGTAGTGCAGGTCGGCCTGGGTGACCGTGGCCCGGTGAATCTTCGACTTGAGCATGGTGCGCAGCATCGGGCGCCTTTCGTCAGGGTGGGTCAGAACCGCGGGGCGAGCTGGACCGACACGTTGTCGATCAGACGGGTGGGGCCGACCCAGGCGGCGGCAAGCAGCCGCGCCGGGCCGGTGACTGGCCCCGGCTCCAGCTCCGGATCGGTGAGCACAAGGTAATCCAGTTCGACGCTGGGCGAGCCGGAGTCGAAAGCAGCGTGCGCGGCGGCCAGCACCCCACCCGCGTCCGCGCCCCCGGCGGCGGCGGCTGCCCCCGCCTGCAACGCCTCGGGCAGGCTCAGCGCAGCCGCCCGCCCGTCGGGCGACAGGTAGCGGTTCCGGCTGGACAGGGCCAGCCCGTCCGGCTCCCGGACCGTCGGCACGCCGACGATCTCTACCGGCACCTCCAGGTCGCGCACCATCCGGCGGACCAGGGTCAGCTGTTGGTAGTCCTTCTCGCCGAAGAATGCCTGGTCCGGTCGGGTGAGCTGGAGCAGCTTCAGCACCACGGTCAGCACCCCGTGGAAGAAACCCGGGCGACTCTGCCCCTCCAACTCCTCGCCGAGTTGGCCCGGGTTGACCCAGACCCGGGGCTGGCCCTGCGGGTACAGCTCCGGCACCGCTGGCGCGAAGACCACCGCCGCGCCAGCCCGACGGCAGATCTCCAGGTCCTCGTCGAGGGTGCGCGGGTAGCGGTCGAAGTCCTCGTCCGGCCCGAACTGGAGCGGGTTCACGAAGATCGTGACCACGACGTTGTCCGCCTGTTCCCGGGCCGCCCGCAGCAGGGTCTCATGCCCGGAGTGCAGCGCGCCCATGGTCATCACGACGCCCACGGTGCCGGTCAACCCACCCCGCGCCGCCGCGAGGTCAGCACGGGTGTGCACCAGCTCGGTCACGTAGCCACCTCCCAATCCCGCTCCCGCAACACGCCCAGCAGCGGCTGCGCATCCGTGGGCCGCAGCCGGCCGGCCGCGATCACTCGATCCACCGTCCGTCGGGCCAACGCCAGGTAGGGGCCGACCGATTCCGGGGCGGTCGCTCCGAGCTGGGCCAGGTGCCGTTCGACCGTGCCGGCGTCACCGCGGGCAATCGGTCCGGTCAGCGCATCGTCCCCGAGCCGCAACGCGTTGTCCAAGGCGGCCCGCAGCAGCGGAGCGAGCACCCGCCCCGGCTGGGTCACCCCGGCGTCCCGCAGCCGGTCGGCTGCCTCGTTGACGAGCGTGACCAGGTGGTTTGCACCGTGTACGAGGGCTGCGTGGTAGAGCGGTCGGTCCGCCTCGGCGACCCACTCCGGTACGCCGTCGAGGTCGGCGACGAGCCGGGTGGCGAACGGGCGCAGCTGCGTCGGGGCGGTCAACCCGTACGAGATGCCGGGCAGCCGGGTGAGATCGTCTGGCGTACCGGTGAAGGTCATCGCGGGGTGCAGGGCCAGCGGGGTGGCACCGGCCCCGACGACCGGCGCCAGTACCGCCAGGCCGTGCGCGCCGGAGGTGTGCGCGACCACCTGCCCCGGACGCAGTGCCCCGGCTTCGGCGAGGCCGGCGACGACCCCCGCGAGTGCGTCATCCGGCACCGCCACCAGGAGGAGGTCCGTGGCCGCGCGGGCTACCGAGGTGGCCGGCCGCCGCGGCACGTCGGTCAGGAGCAATGCCATCCGGGCCTGCGAGGCGGAAGAGCCCCCGGCCGCGGCGACGACCCGGTGCCCGGCGGCGGCGAGAGCGGCGGCCAGGACGGCACCGACCCGACCAACGCCGACCACGCCGACGGTCAGGGAACGGGAGGTGGGAGCGTCAACCGACTGATCAGCGGGACGCGGAGACAGCGAAGCGCTCATAACGATGATCCAGTCCTCGGAGGGGTACCGGTCGTTGGCAAGTATGCGCCGCGGCGCCGGAACCGGGACAGGGAGGTGTGAAAACGTTCACCACCGGGGTCGGGGAACACCCGTTCGCCACCGAAGGCGACGAGCGGGGCCGCTGTGCGACCGGGCGGCCCACCGAAGGAGGAGCTGATGTCGATCCGCTGGCGGGACGCGATGGAACAGGCGCTGTACGGGCCGGACGGCTTCTTCGTCTCCGGCGCCGGACCGGCCGACCACTTCCGTACCAGCGTGCACGCCTCACCGGCGTTCGCGGCGGCCCTGCACCGGCTGATCGCCACCGTTGACGCCGCCCTGGGCCACCCATCCCCACTCACAGTTGTCGATGTTGGGGCAGGGCGAGGCGAGCTCCTCCGCACCCTGCACGCCAGCATCGCCGGGGCCACCGACACGTCGCTCGCGCAGCGGCTACGCCTCACCGCCGTCGAACGCGCGCCGCGCCCCGCGGACCTGCCCGCGGAGATCACCTGGACGCACGAGATCCCCCCGGGCGTCACCGGCCTCCTCCTGGCCACAGAGTGGCTCGACAACGTCCCGCTGGACCTGGCCGTGGCCACCCCGGCGGGCTGGCAGTACCTGCTGGTGGACCCCGCCACGGGCACGGAGACGGTCGGCAGCCCGGTCAGCCCGGAGGACGCCGACTGGTTGACCCGTTGGTGGTCGTCGCCGGCCGACGGCGCCCCGGGCACCCGCGCCGAGATCGGCCGGACCCGCGACGAGGCCTGGGGGGATGCCCTCGGGCGACTCGACCGGGGGCTGGCGATCACCGTGGACTACGGGCACCTCCGGCAAACCCGACCGGCCGATGGCACGCTGACCGGCTACCGACACGGACGGCAGGTCCCACCGGTACCCGACGGATCGTGCGATGTCACCGCGCACCTCGCCGTGGACTCGGTCGCCGCCGCCGGTGCACAGGTCGCGCAGGCCCCGTACACCCTGGTGTCGCAGCGGATGGCGCTGCGGGCGCTCGGCGCCGACGGCTGCCGCCCACCGCTGGAGCGAGCCAGCACCGACCCCGCGGGATACCTCCGGGCCCTCGCCGCGGCATCCGCGGTGGCCGAGCTGATCGACCCGGCGGGTCTCGGCGGGCACTGGTGGCTCCTCCAGCCGGCCGGCGTCACCCTCGACCCACTCGTGGCACCATGACAGGCATGACCACGGACGCCGATCTCCGCGAACTGACCGTCGGCACCGGCGCCGGTGGAGAACAACTCGGCACGGACATGGTGCTCAACATCGGTCCGCAGCACCCCTCGACGCACGGCGTACTCCGGCTGCGGCTGGTACTCGACGGCGAACGGGTGGTCAGCGCCGAGCCGATCGTCGGCTACATGCACCGGGGTGCGGAGAAGCTGTTCGAGGTCCGCGACTACCGGCAGATCATCGTGCTGGCGAACCGGCACGACTGGCTCTCGGCGTTCGCCAACGAACTCGGCGTGGTGCTCGCCGTGGAGCGGTTGCTGGGGATGGAGGTTCCGGAGCGGGCCACCTGGCTCCGGATGGCGCTCGCCGAGCTGAACCGGGTCCTCAACCACCTCATGTTCCTCGGCTCGTACCCGCTGGAGATTGGGGCGATCACCCCGATGTTCTACGCCTTTCGGGAACGGGAGACGCTCCAGGCGGTGCTCGAGGAGGTCTCCGGCGGGCGGATCCACTACATGTTCAACCGGGTTGGTGGGCTCAAGGAGGAGGTGCCGGCCGGCTGGACCGGACGGGCCCGGGCGGCGATCGGTGAGGTCCGGCGGAGCCTGCCCGACCTGGACAGCCTGATCCGGCGCAACGAGATCTTCCTGGCCCGCACCGTCGGCGTGGGGGTGCTCTCGGCGGCCCAGGCCGCCGCGTTCGGCGCCTCCGGACCGGTCGCCCGTGCCTCCGGCCTCGACCTCGACCTACGCCGGGACGAGCCGTACCTGGCGTACGACCAGCTCGACGTGCCGGTGGTGACCCGCACCGCCGGTGACTGCCACTCCCGCTTCGAGGTGCTGCTCGACCAGGTGTACGTCTCGCTCGACCTCGCCGAGCAGTGCCTGGACCGGGTGGACCGGCTCACCGGCCCGATCAACACTCGGCTACCGAAGGTGCTCAAGGCGCCCGAGGGGCACACCTACGCCTGGACCGAGAACCCGCTCGGCATCAACGGGTACTACCTGGTGTCCCGGGGTGAGAAGACGCCGTGGCGGCTCAAGCTTCGCACCGCGTCGTACGCCAACGTGCAGGCGCTGGCCACCCTCCTGCCCGGTTGCCTGGTGCCGGACCTGGTCGCCATCCTCGGCTCGATGTTCTTCGTGGTAGGCGACATCGACAAGTGAGCGGGCCGGCTGCGCCCGTTCGGCGTTGCCGCAGCCGTCAACGCCACCGACTGTCCCCGCGCCCGTACCGGCCCGGCTCCGGCTGACGCTCAGGCTCGGACTGCCAGTGGGGCTCCGGCTGCCACCGGGCCTCGGGCTGCCGTTGCCGAGATGGCCCCCACTCGGCGGACGCCGGGGGCAGCGCGGATCGTTCCGCCGGTTCAGACCACCCGCCCCCGCCAGCGTCGGCGCGGTCGCGTCCGGGCTCGTCCCGACGGACCGCAGCCCACCGCTGGTCCACCCGGTATTCGGCACCGCCCCGATCCGTGCGCGCCTGGGCCCGCTGCTCACCCAGCCGCAGTTCGTGCCCCCGCTCGTCCTCGCGGACGGCGGCCCGGTGGATTCCGGCCCGCAGCTGGGACCAGTACTCGCCCTCCGGATCGCCGGCCGCCGCAGGCTCCCCACCATGCTGGTTGACGCCGCCGTGGTCAGGCCACTCACCGCCCCGGCCGTCAGGCTGGTTGGCCCAGCCCTGGCCATCCCACTGCGCTCCGGCCTGGGCGACCTCCGGTGGCTCACCCAACCCATGATCGTCGCGCGCCCGCCCGCCCCGGTCCGACCACGACCGGTCAACGGAGTCGGCGGCACCCCGCCAGGAACGGCGCTCCCGAGCCTCGGGCCCGGGCCAGGAGGTGCGCTCCCCGTCCTCGGCCCACGAGGGTGCGTCCGGGCCGGACGGCCACCGTCGGTCGTGGTCGCCAACAGGGGCCCCGGAGTGACTCCGGCCGCCATCGACCGCGGTGTGCCGGGTGGCGTGCACCGTCTCGGTATGCCGCACCACGCCGCGCAGGGGGGCGGCGTGCCGGCCGTCCGGCTCCGGCGACCAGGCATCACCGTCAGTGCCGCCGTAGGTGCCGGCGCCCCGCTCGGTGCCGGGCTGACCGACGAAGCGGTCGCCGGCCCCATCCGCTCCGGCCGACGGGCGGAACGCGGCGTACGCCCCGGCTGCCCCGGCCGTCCCGGCGGCGGAGGGGTCGCCCGGGGAGTGCGCCCGGGGCGGGGGGTCACCCACGCGGCTCCGGTCGCTCTCCAGGTCACCCCGGTGATCGGCATCCGGAACGGTCGCCCGACCGGCCGGCACGTCCACCGGGACCCGCGCCCGCTGCGCACCTCCGGTCTCGGCCGGTGCGGCGACACCGGCCTCGAGGCGTCGGCCGAGCGCAACAACCGCCTCCTGGGTGCGCTGCGTCTGGTCGAGCGCCTGATTGCCCCGCTGGGCCGCGGCCACGATCTCGCCGTGCAGCTCATGGCGAAGCCGTTCGATCTCGCCCCGCAGCTCCCCGACCTGGGCGCCGCCGTCGGGGCGCAGCGCGATCGACAGGCCGATCAGCGCGACCGCCAGGATCGCCAGTACGGCGGCGACCCGTAACAGCCCGTTGCTGTCGGCGATGAGCAAGACCAGCGCCGCCACCGGAGCGCACGCCACGCCGACCCGGAACAGTGCCGTGGGTAACCGAGGGCTACGCGTGTCATCGGTCACGACCGGGGGCATGGCTGTGCAGCCTACCGAGAGTTGCGCCGCGTGGGAACGCCAGCACAGCTCGCCCTGCCACCGCGAGGCTCAGCCGGCGGTGAGGGCTCCGTCGGAGGAGAACACCAGACCCACGCTGACCTCGCCGGTCCGCAGCGCGTTCTTCGTCTGCGGTCCGCCGGCGTCGAGCGAGCTGAACGAGCCAGCCCGGAAGTCATAGACCTCGACCAGCCCGACCTGGCACTTCGGCCGCTGCGGGCACTCCGGCGGACCAGCCAGGACGGTCTCCTGGCCAGAGCACCTCTCGGCCAGCTCGGTGAGAGTCCGCACGCCGTGCTCGTCGGCGAAGGCACGCGTGACGGCGAAGGCGTTCTGGGTCTGGGCGGCGGCCGGCGCCCCGAGGGCCAGGTTGGCCTCCGCGCCGAGCGCCTTCAGCGCGGCGACCGTCTCGTCCAGGTTCGGCGAGGAGACCGGCTCGGCGCCCTCACCGTTCGCCTTGGTGTTGAGGAACTCGGCCAGGGTGGCCGCGTACTCGGGGAAGACCTGGATCTCGCCCTTCTCCAGGGCGGGCTCGTAGAGTTCACGGCTGCCGATTTGCTGCACCTCGACCTGGTAGCCGGCGGCGACCAGCACGATCTTGTACAGCTCGGCGAGGGTCTCGCTCTCGCTGAAGTTGGCGGCCCCGACCTTGATCGCGCCGCCGGGCCCCTTCGCGATGCCGGCGGTGAGGTCGTGGGCGGTGGCGAACTCCGCCGCCGCGACCGCGGGCGTCTTGCGGTCCTCGTTCACGGCCTTGTTGAGCTGGATCAACTTCGGCGTGTCCAGCGCGGCGGAGACCTGATCCAGGGCGGCGAGGAGCGGCGGGGCCGCGGCATCGGCGTTGACCACGGGAATGATGTTGTCGCTGTTCTGCAGCGACTTGTCGTCGGTCAGCACGACCAGCTCGTCACCGGCCACCGGGGCACAGCCCTCCCCCGCCGCCGCCGTCTCGGGCGCATCCGTGCCCGACGAACCGGCCTCGCCGCAGCCGGTCAAGAACCCGGCCGCGGTCAGGGCGCCGACCGCGCCGATTGCCAAACGTGTGCGTGCGTGCATGTCTGCCCGCCTTCCGTGTCCCGGCACGGCTCCTGCGCCGGCCGCGTGTCCGACGGGCGATCGGTGCCGCCCGCGCTCCCACCCAACATCCTCCCGCCGGGTACGACAAACTCCGGTCGGACTTCGTCACCGGATCGTCACCCCGGCGCGTCGACGCGACTGCCCGGGCCAGCCGAACGCGCCCCGCGAGCCCGTTCAGGCGCCGCTGACCGCGTCGGCCGCACGACGCCCCGCCCGCCGCCCGCGGTTGCGTAGCGGTCGCGGGGTGACCAGCCGCTCCACCAACGCCAACACCAGCTCCACCAGCAGGGCGAGCCCCGCCACCAGCAGCCCACCGGCGAGGATCTGCCCGCCGCCGGCGGCGATGTCCAGGCCGAACCCGGCCCGGATGATCTGCCCCAGGCCACCCCCGTTGACGAAGGATGCCAGCGCGGCGGTCGCCACAACCTGCACCGCCGCGGTGCGAAACCCCGCCGCCAGGTACGGCACGGCGAGTGGCAGCTCGACCCGGCGCAGCAGCTGCCAGCCGGAGAAGCCCATCCCCCGGGCCGCGTCCCGGGCCTCCGGATCCACCGCACGCACCCCGGTGTACGCGTTGGCCAGCAACGGTGGGATCGCGAAAACCGCCAGCGCCACCACCACCGGGGGCCGACCAAAACCCAGGAAGGTCAACGGCAGGATGGTGAGCAGAGCCAGCGTCGGCACGGCCAGCGTCAGGTTGGCCACCAGCACGACCAGCCCGCCGCCGCGCCCGGTGTGCCCGAGCCAGAGCCCGATCGGCCACGCGATCAGGCAGCCCAGCAGCACCGCCGCCGCGGAGATGGCGAGATGTTCGCCGGTCCGGTCCAGAACGCCGCCCGGATTTGTCCAGTTCAGCGGATCGTTGAGCCAGACCACCGCCGCCTCGATCGGCCCCGCCGCCGCGGTCATGCCGCGCTCCGCCGACGCAGCCACGGGGTGAGCAGCCGCCCGGCACCGGCCAGGGCGAGGTCGAACACCAGGGCGAGCAGGACGCAGAGCAGCGTACCGGTCATGATCTGCGCCTTGTAGAAGTTGTTCTGGAAGCCGGCAAAGATCAACTGACCGAGCCCACCCTGCCCCACGACCACCCCCACCGTGACCAGCGCCACCGTCGAGACCGTCGCCAGGCGCAGCCCGGTGAGGATGCCCGGTAGGGCCAGCGGCAGTTCGATCCGGAACAACCGCCCCCAGCGGCCGTACCCCATGCCCTCCGCCGCCTCCCGCACCTCGGGCGGCACCTGGGTGAGCCCGGCGAGCGCGTTGCGGACAATCACCAGCAGCGCGTAGAGCACCACCACGGTGAGCACGGTCACCACCCCGATCCCCAGGTACGGCGCGAGGAAGGCGAACAACGCCAGCGACGGGATGGTGTAGAGCACGCCGGTGACGGCCAGGATGGGCCCGGCCAGAGCGCGAAACCAGTACGCGGCCACGGCCAGCGGCACCGCGATCAGCACCGCGATCAGCACCGCCCGCACGGTAAGCGAGGTGTGCTCGCGCAGCGCGGCGAGGATCGTGTCAGAGTTGTCCCGCACGTACTGCCAGGAAAACCACGGGTTGCCCGGGTCGGCCCGGTAGCCCAAGCGGAAGGACATGTGTGGACGTTACCCCGCGGGGATCCGCCGCCGACGAGGCGCGTGCGGCCTCGATCTCCCTCGACCAGATCGGCAAGCGCTACCCGGACGGCACCGAGGCGGTCCACGAACTGACCCTGGAGGTCGCCGCCGGCGAGCTGGTGGTGCTGATCGGCCCCTCCGGGTGCGGTAAGTCGACCGTGCTGCGGATGGTGAACCGCCTCATCGAGCCGACCAGCGGCCGGATCCTGCTCGACGGGGCAGACGTCACGCGGGTTGACCCGGTACGGCTGCGCCGCCGCATCGGCTACGTGATCCAGAACGTCGGCCTCTTCCCGCACCAGACCATCAGCGCGAACGTCGCCACCGTGCCGCAGCTACTCGGCTGGCACCGGGACCGCCGCCGGCAGCGAGTCACGGAGCTGTTGGAGCTGGTCGGTCTGGACCCGGCCCTGTTCGGCGCCCGCTACCCGCACGAACTCTCCGGCGGTCAGCGGCAGCGGGTGGGGGTGGCCCGGGCGCTCGCCGCGGACCCGGTGGTCCTGCTGATGGACGAGCCCTTCTCCGCGGTCGACCCGATCGCCCGGACCCGGCTCCAGGAGGAGTTCCTGCGGTTGCAGGCCGAGGTCCGCAAGACCATCGTGCTGGTGACGCACGACCTCGACGAGGCGGTTCGACTGGGCGACCGGATCGCGGTGCTCTCCGAGGGCGGCCGCCTGGAGCAGTTCGACACCCCGGCCGCCGTACTTGGCGCGCCGGCCACCCCGTTCGTCCGGGAATTCGTCGGTGCCGACCGGGGCATCCGACGCCTGGCCGTCACCCCGGTCACCCGGGAGACGGTCGAGCCGGTCTCCGCCCCCCCGATCTCCGCCGAACTCCCCACGGTGCCGCTCGGGGCGTCCGCGTACGACGCGCTGGGGGTCCTGTTGACCTCCACGGCGGACCGGGTGGTGGTGACCGACCAGGAGCAGCCCGTGGGCGTCCTCACCCGATCCCGCCTGCTCGACCTGGGCCACCCCGACGAGAGCCGGCCGCCCGCTCCCAACGGGGCAGTCACCCCCGCAGGTAGTCGATGAAGGCCGCCCGCAGCAGCGGAGCCGACTCCTCGTAGCCGTGGCCGGTCAGCTCCCGCCACAGCGCCGCCGCCTCGTCAATGGTCGGCCCGACCGAGTTCGGCGCGCCATCCAGGGCGGCGGCCTCGTCGGCGTTCGGCAGGTGCCGCAGAACCGACCAGAAGAACCGCACGTCACGGCGCTCCCGCGCCACCGCGAACGCCTGCTTGCGCAGCTCCTCGGTGGAGAGAGCGTCCAACTCCTCGAACGACCGGCCGGCGGGGAAGGTCGAAGGTGTGTCGGTCATGCGGCCGAGCCTAACCGTCGGGCTCCCCGCCGACCTGCTGGACGCGGGTCCGCGCCAACCTGCTGGGCGGGGGTCAGCGGCGGCTGGGGTCCCAGTGCCGTCCGGTCCCCCAGTCCGGGAGCTCCCACTGGTCTGTTGGGCTCTCGGCCGGCTGGGGCGGCAGGGTCGCGGCCCAGTCCGTGAGCGGCTCGGGCCGTCGCACGTCCCAATCGGCGGGCAGCGGCTCGTCGACATCGGGGCTGTCGGCGACCGCCTCCCGATCGTCCCGCGACCCCCCATACGCCTCGACCAGCCGGGTGACCACCAGCCCCACCCCGAGCACCACCGCCCCGACCGCCCAACGACTCGCCGAGAGGCCGCTCGCCCGCAGGTCCGCGAGGACGAGCGTGACCAACGAGACAGCCAGCAGGGTACCGAGGACGCCACCCCGGCGGCCGAAGGCACTGGTGCCGGCGAGCAGCGCCGTTCCCACCGCCAGGACGGTCCAGTCCAGCCCCGACCCGACAGCGACCGGCCCGGCGGCGGGAGTCCCCAGTAGGGAGCCGGCCAGCACGGCCAAGACGCTGGAGGTGACCAGCGCCCCGCCCGCCACCACCGGGGCCAGCACCCCCTGCCGGCGAGCCGGGTCGACCGTCGGCCGGAACCGGCCGACCAGCCGACGGATCGGCCGTAACGCGCCGAAGAGCCCGCCGAGCACGGCGAGCGCTGCGAACCCGGCGAACAGATAGAGCGCGTCGCTCGTCGGGTCGTAACTACCCTGCGGCAGAACCGGGTCACTGCGCCGCTCGATGTACGCGACCAGCGCCGCGCCGGCGGCGAGGCTGGCCGCCCAGGCGGGGACGTGCAGCACCGTCACCACGAACGCCAGGAGCAGCCCGCCGAACACCCCGGCGGCGATCGCCGGGCCGAGGGCGGCCACCGCGCCCTGGTCCCCCTGCTCCGCCATGTGCAGTGCCGCCGCTACGGCCGCCGGCCCGATCGCCAGATTCGCCGCCGCGGTACGCAGGCTCAGCCCGGCGGCGAGGGCCAGCAACCCGAGGACCGCCCCGTCAACGAGCAGCGACCGCAGGCCGTCGCCCCGCAGCGTGTCCGGGCTTTCCCGCCAGAGTAGGTAGGCGACACCGACCGCGACCACCAGGAGCAGGAGCTCCCAGACGACGTGCACGCCGAGCCGGCCCCCACCGGACTCGTCCTGAGCCGGATCCGGGGCGGGGACGACGGTGTGGGCACCGGGGGAGGGCTCCGGATTGCCTCGCTCCGATTCGTCGTACCCCATGCAGCCGCCCTCCACCTGGCCGTCCGTCCCGCTTCCCGACGTGCGGAGCGGTCCGGGCAGCCGTCACTCTCCGGTGGCAGGCACCGTACCCGCGCGGGAAGCGCGGCGGAAGCCCGTGCTCAGCGCTGGCCGGGGCGGCCTTCCCGGTCGCCGGGCTCGCGGTCCTCGTCATCCTCCTGCTCGGGAACCCTGCAGGAGCGCTCCAACCAGAGCGCGGCGGCCACCAGCGCCAGGGCGGCGAGCAGACTGCTCCCCGCCACGTTCCGGTCGCTCGCCGCGACCTGGGTGGGCTCCAAGAACAGCCACCCGGTCAGGCCCCCGTAGAAGCCGGCGAAGATCGCGCCCCCCAGCGCGGACGCCTTGGCCAGCACCACGAAGCGGGCAACCAAGAGCGGGTTCACCGGCTCCCTCCCCGGCCGGCGCGCGATCCGGGCCCGGGTGTTCACCGCGGCGTACGCCTCCAGCACGGCGAGCCCGGCCAGGGTGACCACCGGCAGCCAGGGCAGGTCGCCGGGGAGGTAGTCGTAGTAGAAAAAGCTGATCAGCAGCCACGCCACCCCGGCGGCGGCGAGACCGGCGACCACCAGGGTGGAGGCCCGGGTGGGGCCCATCCGGCCGGGGCCCGCGCCGTCCGGGGGTGATGACTTAGCCTGCGTCATGCCCGCCGGCTCCGCTGCCTCATGCCGTTGACTCTAACCTCACTTCGGGGCAGGGACGCAGCTCCAACGCGTCCGCACCGACCGGCTCCGAGTTCAGCAGGTCGGTTACCCAGCCGTGGCCCGGCAGCCGCCCGTACGGTTGCAGATCGAGCCAGGGCCGCAGGACGAAGGCGCGCAGGTGGGCGCGGGGGTGCGGCAGCGTCAGCTCGGGATCGTCCCGGAGCACTGGCGCGCCGTCCTGGGTCCAGACCACGATGATGTCGACGTCGAGGGTGCGGGGCCCGAAGTGCCGGGCCGGGTCGCGCTCCCGGCCGGCCGCGCGCTCGGCGGCCTGGGCCCGCACCAGCCAGTCCTCCGGCGCCGCTTCGGGATCTTCGGCCAGCACCGCGGCGTTCAGGTACGCGGGCTGGTCCCGGTCGCCCCAGGGCGGAGTCTCGTAGACGCCGGAGACCAGGAGCACGGACTCACCCAGCACGGTGACCGCCGACTGCAGGTGGTCGGCCCGACCGCCGAGGTTACTGCCGAGCGAGAGCAGGGCGCGGGTCACGAGGCGGACCTGGTCATGGTGACGGCCACGTCGGTGAAGCTATCCGAGATCGGGGCCTGCGGCTTGTGCACCGTCACCGTGGCGCTACGGACCCGGGCGTCGGCCAGACAGACCGTGAGGAGCCGGTCGGCGAGGGTCTCGATCAGGTTGACCGGCTCCCCGGTCACCACCGCCACCAGCCGCTCGGCCAACTCGCCGTAGTGGACGGTGTCGGTCACCTCATCCGAACGGGCGGCCGGGGCGAGGTCCAGCTCCAGCAGCGCGTCCACGACGAAGTCCTGCCCATGCGCCCGCTCGAAGTCGTACACCCCGTGCCGGCCGTGCGCCCGCAGGCCGGTCAGCTCGATCCGGTCGGTCATGACTGCTCTCTCCTGCCCCGGGCGCCGCCGGTGGCGGCTGGCCCGGATGATCCGGTGGCGGCCAGCCGGGGCGATCCGGTGGCCCGCCAGACGGCCAGCGCGTCCGCGGTGGCCCGGACGTCGTGCACCCGTACTCCCCAGGCGCCGGCCGCGACCGCGAGCACGCTGGTGGCGACGGTGGCAACCTCCCGGCCCTCGGTCGGCCGTGGTGTGCCGTCAACGGCGAGCAGCGCGCCCAGGTGGGACTTGCGGCTGGCGGCGAAGAGCAGCGGGTAGCCGAGCGCCAGCAGCTCCGGCAGCCGGGCGCTCAGCTTCCAGTTGTGGGCGGCGGTCTTCGCGAAGCCGAGCCCCGGATCGATGACGATGCGGTCGGCCGCCACCCCGGCGGCGAGGGCCGCCTCGACCCGCTGCGCCAGCTCGGCCTTGACGTCGGCGACGACGTCGCCGTAGCGGGCCAGCTCCCCCATCTCGCGGGAGTGCCCGCGCCAGTGCATGAGCACCCAGGGGCAGCCGGCGTCCCGGACCACCCGGGCCATGTCCGGGTCGGCGAGCCCACCGGAGACATCGTTGACCACCTGCGCCCCGGCGGCGAGCGCCAGCTCGGCCACCCGCGCCCGGGTGGTGTCGATGCTGACCGGTACGCCGGCGGCGGCCAGTTCGCGGATCACCGGCCGCACCCGGGCCGCCTCGGTGTCGGCGTCCACCCGGTCCGCCCCCGGTCGGGTGGACTCGCCACCCACGTCCACCAGGTGGGCACCGTCGCCGTGCAGCCGCACGCCGTGTGCGATGGCGGCATCGAGATCGGCGTAGCGTCCGCCGTCGGAGAAGGAGTCCGGCGTGACGTTCAGGATGCCCATCACCACTGGGGACGCGGCCTGCACCAGATCGGTCACAAGGAGACCGTACCGGTCCTCGTTGGCGCTCCCGCGCCACCCGGCCCGGGGGCGCTGACATGCGCGTCGGCGCAGGTGTGGAGGCGGACGACAGAGTCGGATCGGGGTCATTCTTCGCGGCTTGTCGCAGACAGTGGGTGGCCGTACGCTTTGGGAATTGCCGAGCATCGAGATGGCGAAGCCTGGAGGGAGGGCCGAAGCGGGAAGATCCGCCCAAGACCCACCGTCTCGTGGTGGGTGACGACCGCGGCAGCCTAGCCGCAACGTGAGCACCGTTCCCGCCAGGCATGCCTACTGCACCGCCGCGGCGCCGCCGGCCGCGAAATGGGGAGGTTTCCAGTGATCGCCATCGAGCTGACGGAGGCGGCATCGTCCGCCGCCCACGCTCTCACCGCCCTGAGCGCGACACCGCTCGCCGAGCCCGCGCCCACCGGCATCGACACCGAAAACATCGTCGCCTTCTTCGCCAGCAAGATTGCCCCGATCCTGCTGGCCGTGCTGGGCGTCATCTTCATCGGACGGGCGAGCCGGGGTGAGATCTCCAAGGTGCTGACGAGCTCGGCCATCGCGATCGTCGGCCTGGCCTTCATCGCCGGGGCCGCCACCCTCTTCTTCGTCGGTGACTACCTGATCGACCTGATCTTCGAATAGGCGCGGGCACGAGCATGCGGCTGCGCACCGACGACGACATCTACCGGGCCCGCCTGGTCTACCTCGGGCCACCCGGCTACACCCTCCCGGTCCACCTCCCGTACGCCCAGTATGGGCTCTTCATCCTGCTCGTTCCCCTCTACATGTTCATCCACTGGTTGTTCACGCTGCAGGTCGAACTCTTCCCGGCGTGGGAGATCGCCCTCGCGATCGTGACCACCTCGTTCGTCTTCCGGTACGTCGACCCGGACCGGCCCGCGCGCATGGTGATCCACACCGCGCTGACCGACTGGCGACGCACCCGGGAGCCGGCCGCCGAGCAACGCGACCCCCGCCTGGTTGGCAGCCGGATCAGGATCCGAGAGGAACTGGCATGACCGGGCAGTGCAACGACGCGGGTGAGGCGGTCGCATGAGTTCCCACTACGCGCCGGGACCCCCGGCCGGGCAGCCGGCCACGGCCCGCGGTGACGCAGCGCAGCCTGTTGGCTACGCCATGGAGCTCGAGGAGGCCCACCACGACCCGGCCCGGGCCACCTCCCCGGGCCACGGCGGGGTCGGCGTCTTCCAGGCACCCCGCCCACTGCAGCAGCGGACGCCCACGGAGCCGACGCCGACCGCCGGCACCGACATCGACTCCCCCTTCCTCGACCTGTTCGGCGCGACCCGCCCCACCCGGACCCTGCCCGGCCGGGCAGCGACGCGCGAGCAGCAGCCGACCATCCCCCAGCAGCTCGTCGCCGGGGATCCACTCGTCGCCGGGGATCCGCCCGCCGCACCGACCGCGCCCGCCGCACCGACCGAGGTGGAACGGTCGCCCGCCGTGCCGGCCCGGCGCTCCACCCGGGTACCGCACCAGGCCGGCGAGCGGCTCGCCCGGGCAGATACCGGGGCGGCGGCCCCGCAGCCAGCCGACGCCGCGCCGCGGCACCCCGGCGAGCGGTCGGCGCCGGACACCCAAGACACGCCCCCGTCCGATCGGCGCTCCACCAGCCGTCGCGACCGCACCGCCACACCGACACGAGTCCGGCCACCGAAGATCAAATTCAGGGACCGGGACCCGTCGGTGGAGCTGGCCATCACCGAGATCGCCGGCCACCTGACCTTCACCCCCAACACGGTCACCGCCTGGTACTGGCTACCCGAGGTGCGCTGGGCCTTCCGCCCCGACGCCGAGCGGGAGGCGCTGCTCGCGGCGATCTCCGAGCAGTACGCCGGGCTGGCCGGATTCCGGCTGCACCTGCGGCGCACCACCCGCCCCTTCCCCGCCGACGAGTGGGCCCGCACCATCGACACCCACACCCGGGCACCGCTCCCCGACGTCCCGGGGACACCGAGCTGGGCAGATCATCTGGTCGCCGCGCAACGGCACCTGCTCTCGGTCAACCACGCCGAGGGACAGACGTACCTGGGGGTGACCTTCGCCCGGCGCTCGTTGGGCGACTCGCTGGTGGAGCGGGTACGACGCAGCTTCGGTCGCGGCGTCGCCGAGGGCGAACGACGCAAGCTCGGCCGCACCGTCGAGCAGTTCGACGAGGTGCTGGGCGCCTTCGGTATGCGCGGACGCCGGGTCACCACACGGGAGCTGGAGTGGCTCCTCTACCGCTCGGTGGCGCTCTGCATGGCCCCACCCGGGCGGCTCTCCCCGGTCACCGACGGGCACTGGGAACGCGGCGACCTGCTCGCCCTGACCGAACAGGTGGAGCGCTACCGCACCCCGTACGGGTCCACGGTCAAGCTGGTCAACCGGATGACCGGGGAGGAGGGGCACGTCGCCGTCCTCGCCGTCGGCCGGATGGAGCCGCTGGAGATCCCCGAACGACACGAGCCCTGGCTGCACTTCCATGAGCGGCTGCCCTGGCCGATGGAGCTGTCCAGCCGGGTCGACATTCTCGGCTCCGGCGACTCCTTCCGTAATCTGGAGCACCGGCTGCGGATGATCCGCTCCCAGCAGCTCGACTACGCCGAGCACGGCATCGACGCCCCGCCCGAGCTGGAGCGCCTCGCGGAGCGGGCCCTGGTCATCGGCGACGAGATGACCACCGGGCTACCGGTCGAATCCGCCCGGGCGCACGGCTGGCACCGACTCGCCGTCGGCGGGCGGACCCGAGAGGAGTGCCTGGAACACGCCCGGCGACTGATCCAGCTCTACTCCCGCGAGCTACGGGTCTCGCTCCAGCACCCCAAGAACCAGGACTGGCTGGCCCGCGAGTTTATCCCGGGCGAGCCGATCGCCAACACCGGCTACGTCCGCCGGATGCCGGTCAACCTCTTCGCCGCCGCGCTCCCGCAGGCCGCCTCGACCGTCGGGGACCGCCGGGGCGACCTGATCGGGCGTACCGCCGGGACCTGCCGCCGGCCGGTCTTCCTCGACCTGCACTTCCCGATGGAGGTCCGGGAACGCTCGGGTCTCGGGGTCTTCGTGGCCGAGCCCGGCGGCGGCAAGTCCACCCTGCTCGGCGCTCTCGGCTACCTCGCCGCCCGCCGCGGCGTGCAGGTAACGCTGCTCGACCCCTCCGGCCCGCTCGCCCGGCTCTGCGCCATGCCGGAGCTGGCCCCGTACGCGCGGGTGCTGAACCTGACCGGCTCCGAGCCCGGCACCCTCGCCCCGTACTCGCTGATCCCCACGCCGCTGCGCAGTGAGTTCAGCACCGGTGACGCGGGCGAGCGGGAATTCGAGATCGCGGTCTCCAACGCCCGGGCCGAGCGCCGGATGCTGGTCCAGGACATCTGCATGATGCTGGTGCCGCCACAGGTCGCGCGGGAGGCCTCCACCGCCACGCTCTTCCGGCACGCCGTACGCCAGGTGCCGGCGGAGGAGACGGCCACTCTGGACGATGTGGTCGCCACCCTGGGCAGGCTCGACGACGACGCCGGCCGGGAGCTGGCCAACCTCCTGCTGGACACCGCCGAGATGCCGCTGGCCATGCTCTTCTTCGGTCGCCCCCCGGAGGGGCTGCTCGGGCCGGACGCCACCCTCACCGTGATCACGATGGCCGGCCTCCGCCTCCCCGACCTCAAGATCGAGCGAGAGTACTGGTCGGCGGAGGAGGCGCTCGCCCTGCCCATGCTGCACACCGCGCACCGGCTCGCCGTCCGCCGCTGCTACGGCGGCTCGATGTCGTCGCGCAAGCTGGTCGGGCTGGATGAGGCGCACTTCATGGAGGGTTGGCGTTCGGGGCGGTCGTTCCTGGTCCGGCTGGCCCGGGACTCCCGCAAGTGGAACCTGGCCGCGCTGGTCGCCTCGCAGAACCCGAAGGACATCCTCGGCCTTGATGTGCAGAACCTGGTCTCCACGGTCTTCGTCGGGCGGATCGCCGAGGACGAGGAGATCGCCTCCGAGGCGCTGCGCCTGCTGCGGGTCCCGGTCAACGACGGATACGAGGCCACCCTCGCCTCCCTCTCCGCCGCCGACAGCACGTCGGCCGCCCGCCTCGGCTACCGCGAGTTCGTCATGCGCGACGTTGACGGGCGGGTGCAGAAGGTCCGAGTGGACGTCTCGTACGTCGATGGGCTGCTCGACCACCTCGACACCACACCGGCGGCGATCGCGGCCGCGGCTGGAGTGCTACCCGTCGTAGCGGATCTGGAGGCGTGAGATGGCCGGGGCCCGGGCTCGGACGGTGGCGCTCCTACTGGCTCTCGGCGTCCTCGCCGGGGCCACGGTCAGCTGGCCGGGGGTCGGCGCGGCAGCGGCACCGGCCCCGGAGCCGACCGCACCAGCCCCAGCCGGCCCCTGCCTCACCGAGGAGTGGCAGGCCGACTTCCGCGCCTGTGTGTCCCGGCTCGCGGAGGTCGCCGAGGACGACGTCACCTGCCGCAACGCCCCGACGCCGACGGCCCCGGACTCCGGCCTCGCCGGCTGGTTCGCGGCCCGCCCGGACTCGGCGAAGCAAGACGGCCGCAAGGGGTACTACAGCGACTACGGCTACGCGGGATACAGCTACACCACCTACGACATCGACACCGGCTGCGCCACTGCGGTGCTGCACCCGGACTACAAGTTCACCAACACGGTCGCCAACGGCGAATTCATGATCGCCACCGCGATCGTCGGCGCCTCGAACGCGCTGCGGGAGCGGGCCTGGGATCCGCGGTCGATGTGGGGCTGGGCCGATCCACTTGTGGAGCAGGCGACCACGGCGGTCTACCAGAAGGTCTTCAGCGTCTTCGGGATCGTCACCCTCTGCGTGGTCGGGCTCTATCTGCTCTGGCGTTCCCGCCAGTCGGAGATGAGCAACGCCCTGACGACCGCGGGCTGGGCCCTGCTCGTGATGGTGGCGGTGACCGCGCTGGCCGCCTGGCCGGTGAAGTCCGCCAACGTCGCCGACGGCACCCTGGTCACCACGCTGGGGGTGGTCCACGACGCGGTCGGACCGAGGACCCAGGATGTCCCGCCGGACCAGTGCCCGGTCCCGAATCCGGCGGCCTGTGCCGACAACCGGCCACCTGCGGTGCGGGCGAGCGACACGGCGACCGAGACGATGCTCTACCGCAACTGGCTGCGCGGGGTGCTGGGCTCGGCCGACAGCGAGACCGCGAAGAAGTACGGGCCGGCGCTCTACGACGCGAAGTCCTTCTCCTGGGAGGAGGTGGAGAGGCTCCGGTCGAACCCAGCGACGCGGGAGCTGACGGTCAAGCTGAAGCAACAGCAGTGGGCGCGGGTCGCGCAGCAGATCAAGCAGGAGGATCCGGAGGCGTACGAGTATCTCCAGGGGCTCCGGGACATGGACCGGGTCGGCGCCGGCTTCATCGCGGTGCTCGCCGCGCTGCTCTTCGCGATGTTCGATCTCACCGCGTCGGTGCTGGTGCTGTTGGGCTTCCTGCTCTTCCGCTGGGCGGTGATCGCCGCGCCGATCCTCGGCACCATCGGCCTGCTCCGCCCGGCGAGCGCCGGGCTGCGCCGGCTGGGTAACGCGGTGGTCGCGGCGGTCTTCAACATCGCCATCTTCGGCACCGGCGCCGCGATCTACCTCTTCGCCGTGGACCTCATCATGAGCACCCCGACCCTGCCCGGCTGGCTCCAGGTGGTGCTGGTCTGGCTCTGCGGCGTGGTCGGCTGGCTGCTGCTGCGCCCCTACCGGCGGGTCACCCAGCTCGGCGGCAAGGGCGGCAGTGCGGCGGGCGGCTCGGACAGCTCCTGGCACCGCCGGTTCTTCCGGGACATGCGCGCGGCGTCCCGCCTCGACGCGGAGCCCCGCGGCGCCGGCGAGCCGAGCTCGGGTCGCCGCGGGGCGGTGGTGGCGGAGCAGAGCCGGCTGCGGCCGGAGGCCCGGCACGAGGAGCCGGTGCCGGCGACCGCGGGTGGGGCCCGGCCGGAGCCGGACGGGGCGCCGGCGTCCGGGGAGCGCAGCTCCCCGGACCGCACCACTCCCGCACCGCGGCAGCGGCGGGCGCCGGCGAGCTGGACCGAGCCGGAGGGCCCGCAGGAGAGCCCCTCCTTCGTCCTCTACCGACCCGGCGCGACGAAGCCCGCGCCGGAACGGGGCGCCCCCCGGATCCGCTCCGAGGCCCGGTGATCGCGGTGCGGCGGGCAATCGAGCAGCTCCTCACCCGGGTGCTCCGGTCCCGGGTGGGGGTCGCGCTGGCGCTCGCCGTGGTGGTGGTCGGCATCATCGGCACCACCCGGCTGGTCGTCGGGGCGGGGGAGCCGGGGAGCGGCCTCAGTAACCGCCCGGAGCAGCCGATCAGCACGGTGCACCCGACGGTCGGCGACGACGGGCTGATCGACACGCGCTCCCCCACGCCGGTGACCCGGCCCGGGGCGGCGCCGCCGGAGCAGGTCGCCGACGAGTTCGTCACCGCCTGGCGCGGGCAGCCGGGGATGACCGCCGAGGCCTGGCACGCCGGGCTGCGCCCCCTGGCCACCCCGACGTTGGCCGAGCAGCTCGCCGAGGTGGACCCGGTTGAGGTCCCGACGGGCGAGGTGGCGGGCGCCGTGACGGTCAGGGCCCGGTCAGAGATGGTCGTCGAGGCGCGGGTGCCCTTCGACACCGGCCAGCTCCGGCTGGAGCTGGTGGCGCCGGACGGCCGGTGGCGGGTGGACGCGGTGGACTGGGAGCAGAAATGAGCAGAGCAGCGAAGCCGAAGCACCGTCGCCTGCGCGTCGGCGTGTTGGCCGTCGCGCTCACCGCGACGCTGACCCTGCTCTGCTGCGCTGGCGGCGCGGGCGCCTTCTTCCTCACCGAACTCGGCGGCGACGACGAGCTCCGGCTCACCAACCAGGAGTGCACCGACGACTTCCAGGTCGAGGTCACCGGGGCAATGCCGCAGATGTCGCAGTACGGTGAGCTCCAGCTTCGCAACGCCGCCCGGATCATCACGGTCGGGCAGGAGCTGCAGGTGCCGCCCCGCGGATGGGTGATCGCCGTGGCGACCGCGATGCAGGAGTCCCGGCTGCGCAATCTCGCCAACCCCACGGTCCCTGGGTCGGATCAGCTCCCCAACGAGGGCGTCGGCTCGGACCACGACTCGGTGGGTCTGTTCCAGCAGCGGGCGGGCTGGGGCTCGGTCCAGGAACGGATGACGCCGGAGTACGCGGCCCGCAAATTCTACGAGAAGCTGGTGGAGGTCCCTGGTTGGCAGCGGCTGCCGCTGACCCGGGCCGCGCAGGCCGTGCAGATCAGCGCCTTCCCGGACGCCTACGCGAAGCATGAGGCGCTGGCGTCGACGATCGTCAACTCGCTGGCCGGCGGCGCGGCCCGGACCGTGCCGGTCGCCGGCGGGCACGCCTGCGACGCCGCGGAGGACGGCCGGATCGCCGCCTCTGGTTGGACCGCCCCGATCCCCGGTGACGTCGGCTCCGGCTTCCGCACCCAGGAGCGACCGGCGCACCAGGGGGTGGATATCGCCGCGGTTAAGGGCACCCCGATCCGCGCCGCCGCCAGCGGGCGGGTCCTGGTCTCCCGCTGCGACCCGGACCGATCCGGGGAGCTGACCTGCGACGTGGACGGCTGGCCGGGCAAGGGTGGCTGCGGCTGGTTCGTCGACATCGCCCACCCCGGAAAGATCATCACCCGCTACTGCCACCTGGCGGAGAGGCCCACGGTCAGCGCGGGTCAGACTGTGCGCGCCGGGGAGGAGATCGGGGTGATCGGCAGCAGCGGCAACTCCTCCGGCCCGCACCTGCACTTCGAGGTGCACGTCGACGGCGACCGGAGCCGCCACGGCGCGATCGACCCGGTGCGCTTCATGCGGGAGCAGGGCGCGCCGCTGCGGAGCGTGGAATGAGGCACCGACGGCGATGACAGACCCCCTCCCGGACCCGTTCCTGGACCAGCCGGACTGGGCGCCGCTGCCGCCCCGGCCGATCGCGGTGCTGCCCGCCTCTGGCCGGGTCGAGCTGCGCGGGCGCCGGGTGCGGGTCGGCCAACCCGGGCTGGGCTGGCGCGGTGACCTCCGCGCGGACGACCGCGTGGTGCAGGGCAGCCGCACCTACGTGCCGGTCATCGCCGAGCACGAGTGGTACCGCGCCGAGGCCGATCAGGTCGAGGTCTTCGCCCCTCTCGTCCCGGTCGACCGGGTCTGGGTGGAGACGGTCGGACTACGGCCGGAGGCACCGCCCGCGGAGGCCGATCGGCTGGTCTCCCTGGACGCGCCCACGCATCGGGCGCCGACGCCGGTCTTCGAGGCCGACGCCGTCGCCGGCCGGCGGGTCGTGCACGTGGAGGGCGCGGTCGAACACCGGGACCTACGCGCGGTGACCGAGACCTACTCGAGCGCCGAGGGGGACATCTGTGTCCGGGTCACCCCCGAGGTCGAGTGGTATCGGTGGGCCTGGCGCGGGCAGACCCCGACCACGCTCGAGGTCCCCGTCCACCTGCTCTGGATCGAATAGGTCAGTCAACCCGTGCGCCGGAACAGACCCGCCAGTCCTCGCCCAGCATGGTGGTGAAGCGCCACGGCTGCCGTTCGCTGTAGTTGCCACCGTCAACGTAGGCGGAGATCACCAGTTCCAGCTCGACGACCGCCTCGTCTCCGTCCCGTTGAACCGCGAGGCTCCCCCAGCTGACGGAGATGGGCACCGCGAACCGCGCCTCCCGCGCGACCAGGTCCTCCCGCAACGCCCCCAGCTCGGCGACGGACGCCCCCTCGGCGCAGAGGAACAGGTCGGCGAGCGTGTCATTCCTGTCTACAAAAAACGCGGCGAGATAGCTACTCACGACCACGTCGGGTGCGCTGCGGTCGGGGGTGGTGGCCCGGTCGTAGAGGACGTAGCCACCGACGATCCCGCCCAGCACGAGCGCCGTCAGCACGGCGACGGTCACGGTGAGGACAGTGCGCAGTCGTTGCCGACGCGGCGGGACCGGCGCGCCCGCGCCTGGCGCGGGCGCCGAGGGTGGGGCCGCCAGCTGCTCCGAGGGAGGCCGCTGCGCCGGTAGGCGGGACACCTGGGAACCGGCGGGGGGCTGCACTGATTCCACCCCCTGAGGCTAACGGCTGCCGGCCGCTGACCCAATGCCCAGATTAGGCGGATCGTGACGGCCTCCTCCCCGCCGGTGACATCGGCTACAACACTGACGCGGCACCGCGGCGCCTCCGCCGGAACCAGGTCGTCCTGCGCTACGGTCTTCGCGCGGGGTGGGTCGCCGACCTCGCGAAAAGGGGGTGGACGCGGTGGGTCCGAGGAGGCGGGCGAACCGGGCCGCCGCCCTGCACCGGCAGGCTGCCGCCGTCGCGCTCGCCGCCGCCGATGTCCTCGACGACATCCGCCCCGCTCCCGCCGACCACGCCCGCCAGTATGAGCTCGCCGACCGGCTGCGAAGCGCCGCCGGTCAACTCGCCCCCGGCTGGGCGGGAGCCGCGCTGGAGACCGTGCCGGCGGAGACCCCCGCAGGGGAGGGGCCGCCGCGCTTCGTCCGGGTCGGTACCGCTGCCCCGCTGGACGAGGCGCGCTTCCCCGCGCTGGTCCCGCTGATCGGCACCGGGAACCTGACGGTCGACGCCGACACCGGGGATCCGCGGGTGGCGGGCCTGGTCCGGGCCGTCCTGGTCCGACTGCTGGCGGCCACGCCGGCCGGGGCGCTGCTGGTCCGCGCGGTGGACGGTACGGGTACCGCGCTGACCCCGTTCGCGGCGCTCGCCGACGCCGGCCTCCTGCCGCCTCCGGTTACGGACGTCGCCGGCCTGCGGGCGGTGCTGGCGGAGGCGGAGCGGTGGGTGGCCCCGGCCGGAGACGGCCGACGCCGGCACGACCGAATCCTGCTCCTGGTCGTCGCCGCGCTGCCCGAGTCCACCGGCCACACCGACCTGACCCGCCTGGAGGCGCTCGCCGAGCAGGGCAGCGCGAGTGGCCTGCACCTGCTGGTGGCGGGGTGGCCAGTCGGCCGCGCTCCGCTGCCACGCGCCGCCTCGCTGACGATCCGCAGTGCGTACGCGCTGCTCACCGGCCCTCCCGGCACCGTCTTCGGGGCGCCGGAAGCAGACCCTCCGGGCGGATTGAACTCACCGGTCTTCCTCGAGCCGGATCCCCCGGCAGACCTCGTCAACGAGATCTGCCGTCGCCTCACCGAGCAGGTGGCGGAGGGCTCGCGGCTGGGACTGGCCGAGCTGCTTCCGGAGCCGAGCGAGCCGGTGTGGACGACGAGTTCCCGTGCCGGGATGGCGACGACGGTGGGGGACGCCGGGGGGCGGCCGGTCTCCCTGAGTTTCTCCGAGCTGACGCCACACTGGTTGGTGAGTGGCCGCGCCGGCACCAGCCGATCGACGTTCCTCGCCACCGCCCTGCTCAGCCTGACCGCCCGCTACGGTCCTGAGGAGCTCGTCCTCTACCTGGCCGATCTCGGCACCGGGGAGTCCTTTGCGGAGTTCCTCCAGACCGAACGCGACCGCTCCTGGATTCCGCAGGTCCGGGCCGCCGCCATCACCGCCGACCGGGAGTACGTGCTGGATCTGTTCGACCTCCTGGCCACCGAGGTCCGCCGCCGCGAGGAGGCCGGTGCCCGCGCCGGCGGGCAGCGGTACCAGGAGCTGCGGCAGCACCGGGAGCTACCGCGGATCGTCGCCGTGGTGGACAGCCTACCGCGACTACTCACCGGCCGGGACCGGATCGCCACCGAGGCTCGGGCCCTGCTCGAGGCCGTGGCGCGCACCGGCCGGTCGTACGGTGTGCATCTGCTCCTGGCCGGGGAGGGGGACCTGGGCCTTCGGGCGCGCAGTGACCGGGATCCGCTGCTCGGGCAGTTCCCGGTGCGGGTGGCGCTTCCCGGTGGGGGCGCGGTGTTGGCCTCGACCAACGACTCGGCGGCGGGCCTGGCGGTGGGGAGTGCGGTGGTCAACACCGCGGGTGGCCTCGGGGGGCCGCGTGGCGCCATCCGGGGACACGAGCGGGTGATCCGCTTCCCCGACCCACTGGATCACTACGAGGTGATGGCGGGCCTGCGGCACCGGCTCTGGGAGGCCCGCCCGGAGCGGAGCGCCCCACCAGTGGTCTTCGCCGGCTATGCCCAGCCGCAGCTGCGCAACGACCCCCGGTACCGAGCGGCGGTGGCCGGTGGGGCAACCGGGCCGGTGGCGCTGCTGGGCCGGGCGGTGGATGTGACCCGGTCAACGGTGGCGGTGTCGCTCGACGCCGCCCCGGGGCGCAATCTGGCGGTGCTCGGTGCCAGTGTGGCGGCGGCTGGCCTCCTGGTCACCGCGGCCCGCAGCCTCGCCGCCCACCACCAGCCAGGTTCCGCCCGGTTCGTGGTGGTGCCTTCCGCGGACGAAGCGGCACCACTCGCCGCGGCACTCGCCGCCGAGTTGGCCACCCAGCACTCGGTCGAGGTGGTGGATCAGGCTGACCTGCCGGCCGCCCTCGACTCGACCGAGCCGGCCTACCTGGTCGTCTTCGACCTGGACGGGCCGGGTTCGGGACAGGTTCCGCCGGACCGGCTCACCACCCTGCTCCGGGAGGGGCCGCCGGCCGGTCGTCACCTACTCGGCCGGTGGGGCACCGTACCCGCTTTCGCGTCCCTACTCGAACCAGGAGACGAGTTGACCAAGCTCGCCACGGTCGCCGTCGTGAACGTGCCGGGGGCCCAGCTCGGGGCGCTCTTCGGCCGCCCGGTGGAGTGGCGTCCTCGACCAGACCGGGCGCTGCTCTGGGACGGCCACAGCGAGCAGGGCGTCGTCCTGGTTCCATTCGCCACGAAGCCGGTCCTGACGTGAGCCGGATACCCATCCAGGATCGGGGCCCGGATCGGCAGCAACCCCCGGCTGCCCCGTTGCTTCCGATCCACGTACCGCAGCCGGTCCCTCCGCTGGGGGCGGCCCACCAGCCGGAGCCGCCCCACGAGCCGGAGGCAGCCCACGAGGCAGAGCCGATCCACGAGGAGGCGACAGCCCACGAGGAGGCGGCCCACGAGGCGGTCGAGGTGGCGTGGGCCGAATACCTCGCGGCGACCCGGCAGCTCGACGAGGTGCGCCGAAGTGCGGCCACCGCCGCGGGCGAGCAGGCCCGCGCGGTCGCGGCCGCCCGGGAGGAGCTGGCGACGGTCCGGGCCCAGCTGGCCGGGCAGGAGGCGCGGCTGCGCGAGTGCGGCGTACCGCCGATCTCGCTGACGCCGACGCCACCGGAACACTCGGCCGCGAGTCGGTCGATGGCGAGTGGCCCTGCGACGGTGCTGGCCGCGCTGCGGGGAGCTGCCGGCCGGGTGGAGTCGGCGGACGCCGCGCTGACCGCCCGCGGGCTGGTCAACCTGGCCGGCTGGCCCGTCATCGCCCGTAACCTGCGCTGCTACGCCCCGCTGGCCCTGCTGATGCCGCTGGTCCAGCTGATCCTGCTCGCTGCCACCGGCCCCAGCACGGTGAGCGCCGTCGCGCTGGTCGTCGGGCTGGCGACGCCGGCGGCGGCGTTCGCAGCGGGCTGGTGGTGGGTGGGGCGCCTCGCCGGGCCGGAGGCGGGCGAGCAGCCGGACCGCACTCCCCGGCTCGGGGTGTTGGTCTGCCTGTTCCCCGCCATTGTGACCAGTACGGTGCTCCTGCTCGCCCTGCTGGGTTGAGCATGGCGGAGGCGTAGCGGCGTCCGAGGGTGGAGGTGACCCGCCGGGCGGGCGGATCAGCGCGAGTTGATCAGCGCCATCGCCTCGGCGCGGGTCCTCGCGTCCTCCTGCAGGCTGCCGCGTACGGCGGAGGTGATCGTGCAGGCCCCCGACTTCTGGATGCCGCGCATCGCCATGCACATGTGCTCGCACTCCAGGACGACGATCACGCCGCGCGGCCGGAGCTGCGCCATCAGCAGGTCGGCGACCTGCACGGTGAGCCGCTCCTGCACCTGGGGACGACGTGCGAAGACCTCTACCAGTCGGGCCAGCTTGGACAGACCGGTGATCCGGCCGTCCGCGCCGGGAATGTACCCGATGTGGGCACTGCCCCGAAACGGCAGCAGGTGGTGCTCGCAGAGGCTCATCACGTCGATGTCACGGACCAGCACCAGCTCGTCGTGGCTGGCCTCGAAGGTGGTGCTGAGCACCTGCGCCGGGTCGACCCGGAGCCCGGCGAACAACTCCGCGTAGGCCCGCGCGACCCGGGCCGGGGTCTGCTGGAGCCCGTCGCGGTCCGGGTCCTCGCCGACCGCGATCAGGATCTCGCGGACCGCCTTCTCCAACCGGACCAGGTCAACGCTCTCCCCGACCGGACCGCCGGCGAGCCGGCCGCTGACCAGCCGAGCCGCGACGTGGTCCAGGTCGCCGTCGGTCTCGGTGGCGGAGGCGGCCAACCCCTGCGGGCGGTTGGCCGCCTCGTCGTCGCTGTTCAGTGCGAGCCGTCCGAGTTGTTCGCGGCGGCACCGCTGATGGACGCGGTGTCGGCCGTGCCCTGCGCCTTGAGTGCCTCGTCCTCGGCGGGCGTGCGGACCGGCGGCTCGGTGGAGGGCTGACGCTTGCCGAACCCGTTGTACGGAGCCATCGGCGGGCGCTTCGCCACCCGGTCGCAGATGCGGGCCATGTCGGCCGTGGAGAGAGTCTCCTTCTCCATCAGCTCGAGCACGATGTTGTCCAGCACATCGCGGTACTCGACCAGGATCTCCCAGGCCTCGTCGTGCGCCAGCTCGATCAGGGCTCGCATCTCGGCATCGATCTCGGCGGCCACGGCGTCGGAGTAACCCCGCTCGTTGCCCATGTTGCGGCCGAGGAACGGCTCGTCACCGCTGCTGCCGTACTTGAGCGCGCCGAGCTTGGAACTCATCCCGTACTGGGTGATCATCGCGCGGGCGAGCTGGGTGGCCTTCTCGATGTCGTTGCCGGCGCCGGTGGTCGGCTCGTGGAACACCAACTCCTCGGCGGCCCGGCCACCCAGCGCGTAGGCCAGCGTGTCGACCATCTCGGCCCGGGTCTGGGTGTACTTGTCCTCGGTCGGCAGGACCAGGGTGTGCCCCAGGGACCGCCCCCGGGACAGGATGGTGACCTTGTGCACCGGCGCGGCGTGCGGCAGCGCCCAGGCGACCAGCGCGTGCCCACCCTCGTGGTACGCCGTGATCTTCTTTTCGTTGTCACTCATCACCCGGGTACGGCGCTGGGGGCCGGCGATCACCCGGTCGATCGACTCTTCCAGGGAATCGTCGGTGATCGCCCGCTTGTCCCGCCGGGCGGTGAGCAGCGCGGCCTCGTTGATCACGTTGGCCAGGTCGGCGCCGCTGAAGCCGGGGGTACGCCGCGCCACCGCATCGAGATCGACGTCGGGGGTGAACGGCTTGCCCTTGGCGTGCACCCGCAGGATCGCCTTGCGGCCCTCCATGTCCGGCGCGTCCACCGGGATCTGCCGGTCGAAGCGGCCCGGTCGCAGCAGCGCCGGGTCGAGGATGTCCGGCCGGTTGGTGGCGGCGATCAGGATGACGCCGCCCTTGGTGTCGAAGCCGTCCATCTCGACGAGGAGCTGGTTGAGGGTCTGCTCCCGCTCGTCGTGACCGCCGCCCATGCCGGCACCCCGGTGACGACCGACCGCGTCGATCTCGTCCACGAAGACGATCGCCGGCGCGTTCGTCTTGGCCTGCTCGAAGAGGTCCCGGACCCGGCTGGCGCCGACACCGACGAACATCTCGACGAAGTCCGAGCCGGAGATGGAGTAGAAGGGCACCCCGGCCTCCCCGGCGACCGCGCGGGCGAGCAGGGTCTTACCGGTGCCGGGCGGGCCGAAGAGCAGCACGCCCTTCGGGATCTTGGCGCCGAGCGCCTGGTACTTCGCCGGGTTCTGCAGGAAATCCTTGATCTCGTGCAGCTCCTCGACGGCCTCCTCGGAGCCCGCCACGTCGGCAAAGGTCGTCTTCGGCGTGTCCTTGGTGATCATCTTGGCCTTGGACTTGCCGAAGTTGAGCACCCGGGAGCCGCCGCCCTGCATCTGCGACATGAAGAACAGCAGCAGCGCCACCAGCAGCAGGATGGGGAGCAGGCTGATCAGCAGGGTCATCCAGATGCTGTCGGACGAGACCTCCGTGTCGGCCGTGCCGGTGATGCGGTTGTTCGCCTCGGCATCGCGGACCTGGTTCCAGACCTCGGCGCCCCACTCGTACGGGAACTGCGCCTCGATCAGTTTGGTGGACGTGTTGTCGTCCCCGAATTCGGCCGGCTCGGCCAGGTCGAGCCGGAGGGTCTGCTCCTTGTCGGCGTAGACGACCTTCTCAATGCCACCCTTGTCGAGCTGGTCCAGCGCGACGGAGGTTTCCACCCGGTGATAGTCGGGGCCCCCGGTGAACAGCTGACCGAGCAAAATGGCGCCGAGGATGACCAGGATGATCCAGACCACCGGTCGGCGGAAGAAACGCGTACGTTCCATACTGTTGTCGAGCGCCGAGACGCTCGCATCCTCCTGATCGACGTCCGGACCGTCTACATGGTGTCGCCGCCAGCGCGGCGGCTGGGCCGCCGTGCGGGTCGATCTGACCCCCCGGGGCACCACATCGCGCCACGGTCACTCGACGGTACACCGTTCGTGCCGGATGCGAGCATGCCAGCCCCAGCACTTACGCGTAGGGCGAACCGGGGTTCCCGCCGGCGGGGCGGGAGCTCCGCACCCGCCCCGCAACCGCCCGGTCCCGCGGTTGCGGAGGTCGGGCGGGAAGTTGCCTCCACGCCGCCACCCGGCCTCAACCGTAGTCCGTGCGGCTGAGAGTCCGCTGAACGTCGGAGCGGGCGCTCCTACCGGGCGTAGACCTCGGGTCGGAGTACGCCGACGAAGGGCAACTCCCGGTAGCGCTCGCCGAAGTCGAGCCCGTAGCCGACGACGAACTCGGTCGGAATGTCGAATCCGACGTACTTGACCGCGACCGGCACCTTCACCGCCTCCGGCTTGCGGAACAGCGCGACCACCTCGACGCTCGCCGCCGAGCGGGACTCCAGATAGCGCAGGAGCCAGGAGAGGGTCAGCCCGGAGTCGACGATGTCCTCCACCACGACCACGTGCCGGCCGGCGATGTCCCGGTCCAGGTCCTTGAGGATCCGCACCACCCCGGAGGAGGTGGTGCCCTGCCCGTACGAGGAGATCGCCATGAACTCCAGCTCGGCCGGGGGGCCCTGCCGGCCGAGCGCCCGGGCGAAGTCGGCCATGAACATCACCGCGCCCTTGAGGACGCAGACGAGCAGCAGCCCGTCCTCGACGTCGGCGTAGTCCGCCGATATCTGCTTGGCCAACTCCGCCGTCTTCTCGCGGATCTGCGCCTCCGAAATGATCACGTGGTCGATATCGGCGTCGTACCAGGAGCCGTCAGCCATGACTCCTAGCCTGCCGTACGCACGATGGTCTCCGTCGGCGGGGCCGCTCCTTTTATCGGCCCAGACCGGGTTTCTCCGCAAAGACCGGCAAACGGGACCGACCACACCCTGCTGAACAGGGCGAACACCTCTGGTCAGACCTCCGCGTCCGAGTCGACGGCGGCGAGCCGACCCGCCCGGCGGAACACCCGTAGCCCGCCCGGCAGGTGCGCCGCCCCCTGCCCACGCCAGCCGCTGACCAGGGCCTCCAAGGCGCCCACGTGCCGGTGCGACAGAGCGGCGGGGCGAGCCCCCAGCTCTCGGGCCCAGGCGTGCAACACCCGTCCCCGGACCGCCGGCGCCAGCGCGGCGAGCCCGCCCACGCAGAGCCCGCCGTCGGGGTGCCGCACCCCGTCCAGCGCGGCGCTGGCCTGCTCGTCCAGCGCAGCGGTGTCAACGGCGACCAGCCGGGCGGTACGGGCCAGGTTGTCCAGCACGGCCGGCCCGAGTGCCCGCACCAGCACCGGCAGCACCTCGGCCCGGACCCGAGCGCGGGCGTACGCCGGGTCGGCGTTGTGCGGATCCTCCCAGGGGTCGAGCCCCAGCGCCGTACAGGCCGCCCGGGTCTGCTCCCGCCCCACCTCCAGCAGCGGGCGCAGCAGCAGCGCCGTACCGAGCCGCCGCCGCGGCGGCATCCCGGACAGGCCGCGCGGGCCGGCGCCGCGCGCCAAGGCCAGCAGCACCGTCTCCGCCTGATCGTCCCGGGTGTGTCCGGTGAGTAGCGCCGCCGCCCCGAGCCCGCCGGCCACCTCGGTCAACGCCTGGTAGCGGGCCGCCCGGGCGGCGGCCTCCGGACCGCCGGGCCGCCCAGACACGTCCACCCGGATCACCTCGACCGGGGCGAGGCCGGCCGCCCGGGCCCAGTCGGCCACCGCCGCCGCCCGCTGCGCGGAACCCTCCTGCAAGCCGTGGTCAACGGTGACCAGACCGGCGGACCGCCCGAGTCTGGGCGCCACGAAAGCGGTCGCGGCGGCGAGTGCGAGCGAGTCGGCTCCCCCGGAGCAGGCCACCAGTACCGGCCCCGGACGGGGCAGCTCGATCAGCGCATGCCGGATCGCGCGGCGGATCGCGGCGACCGGTGGGGCGAGTGCGGCCACGGGTGGTCGGTCAGTCGCCGGCCGGAAGCGGGCCGGCCGGCCCGTGCACCCGGGCCACCCAGGCGTCCGGGTCACTGAGCTCGGCGAGGCGGGGCAGGGTCAGCGGTGAGGCGAAGACCCGGTTGAAGCCCGCCATGCCGACCCGCTCGACGACACCGTGGACGAACCTCCGCCCCTCGGCGTACTGACGCAGCTTGACCTCCACCCCGAGCAGCCGACGGAGCGCCTTCTCCACCGGGTTGCCCGACTCCCGGCGGCGGTTGAACGACGCCCGGATCCGCTCCACGCTCGGGATCACCTGCGGTCCCACGCCATCCATCACGAACTCGGCGTGCCCCTCGAGCACCGTCATCAGCGCGGTGAGCCGGTCCAGCACCGCCCTCTGGGCGGGGGTTTGCACGATGTCCAGGACGCTGCTGCGACCGGCCGGCTCCCGCACCGCGTCGGCGAGGACGGCGACACCGCGCCGCAGCCGCTCGACCAGCGGGTCGGCACCGGTGCTGGCGGCGTCAACGAACGCCTGCACCTCACCGAGAAAGTAGGCCCGCAGCCACGGCACCGCGGTGAACTGGGTGCGGTGGGTGACCTCGTGCAGACAGACCCAGAGCCGAAAGTCACGGGGGTCGGCCGCCAGCTTCCGCTCCGCCTCGACGATGTTCGGCGCGATCAGCAGTAGCTGGCCCGGTTCGCCGGAGAAGACCTCATACTGGCCGAGGACCCGGCCGGAGAGGTACGCCAACACCGTGCCGGCCTGCACGCCGGTGATCCGCGAACCGATCGCCTCGGTCAACACACCAGGTTGCTTGTCTCCCGCGAGACGACCGATCAGGGGACCGATGACCTCGCGCAGACCGGCGATGTTGGTCGCCGCCCAGTCTCGACGGTCCACCACCTGCACCGGCGGGTGCGACACCTGCGATCGGAGCCCGGTGAAGTCGCCGACGTGCTCGGCCGCCTCGTCGGTCAGCCGTCGCAGGTCGCCGACGACCTCCGTGGCCTCGACGTAGGAGACGCGCGGGCCCGTCTTGCCGAGCGTCCCCGCGGTCGCCGCGGCCAGATCCCAGTCCACGAACTGCGCCATGGGCCCACCGTACCCGTGCGGTCGCCCGCCGACCCGGGGCCACGACGGTCGCGACCGGTCCCTCCCCTCCGTACCGGAGCCTACCGAGCCGAGGTCAGCGGCAGCCGCAGGCGGCGAGGGCCGCGGCGATCCGGTCCAGCTCCAGCCGGGGCGCCTCCACCCCGTTGCCGGGTGCCCGGTCGGTGAGCACCGCGAAGGTGAGCAGGCGCCCGTCGGCGGTGGTCACCAGCCCGGCGATCGCGTGCACTCCGGTCAGCGTGCCGGTCTTGGCGCGGACCATTCCGGCGCCGGCCTGCGCCGCGACATCGGTGTAGCGGTTGACGAGCGTGCCCGACCAGGCGGCGACCGGCAGGCCGCCGAAGAGCGTCGCCAGCTCCGGGCGGCTGCCGTCGGCGGCGAGCCGGATCAGGTCGGTGATCAGCGCCGGGCTGATCCGGTTGGCGGGGGACAGGCCGCTGCCGTCGGTGAGCGTGAGCGCGTCAACCGGCAGCCCCAGCTCCTCCACGACCGCCGCCATCGACTCTGCCGCACCGGAGAATGACGCCGGCTGCCCGCGAGCCAGGGCCACCTGCCGGGCCAGGGCCTCGGCCACCACGTTGTCACTGTCGGCGATCATGATGTCGACCAGTCGCACCATCGGCAGTGACTGGACCACGCCGAGCTCGCTACCCGGCGCACCCGCCGTCGCGTCCGCTCCGGCCTCGGGCGCCGGACCCCGCTCGACCGCGTCCGCCGGTACGCCCAGCAACCGGGCGAACGCCACACCGGCGTGCAGGTCCGGCTCCGCCACCCGTTCGGCACGGTGTACGCCGTTGTCGTGGTTCCGCTTCGCCTGCTCCAGGTCACCGCGGGCGCCGTCGGTCATCAGCGCGGTAATCGCCGAGGCGTACCCATCCGTGGGATCGTCGTCGTCCCAGCCGGGCGCGTGCACCGGCCCGGAGTACAGCGACGAGTCGACCACGACCCGCGTCGGGTCCTCGCCGCCGAGCGCGGTCGTCACCTGCGCGGCCAGCTCATCAAGGCGCGCCGCGCCCGGGTAGAAGCCGTCGCCGTCCACGGCGAGCGTCGGGTCACCCCCACCGATGAGCACGACCTCGCCGGGGGCCGCCCCGGCGACAGCCCGGGTGGGGATCCGGTGTCCCGGGCCGTGCGCGGCGAGCACGGTCGCGGCGGTGACCAGCTTGGTCACGGAGGCGGGTACGGTGCCGTCACCAGCGCCCTGGTCATACAGGGTCGCCCCGGTCGCGACATCAGTGACCGAGACGTTGACCCGGTCGCCCAACGCGGCGGAGCCGACCAGCGGGTCGAGCACGGCGCGCACTCCGGCGGCGGCGGGTTCGGGCGCGTTCCGGTCGGCCGCGGCCAGCACCGCCGGCGGCGGCTGGGCGGCGGGCTGCCCTTCGGCGTTGCCGGCACGCCACTCGGCCGCCGGTCCCGGCCACACCACAGCGACCCCGACCGCGGCCAGCGCGAGGAGCACCACCGAGGCCAGCACGGCCGGCAGCAACCAGCGTCGACGCCGACCGGGCGAGGCCGGGCCGGACGGTGCGGGGGTGCGGCTGCCGTTGTCGGCGGCCTCCGCCGACAACGCCGACTCAGCCCTGCTGGGCGGGCCGGGCGACGCTCCCGGTTCCGGCCTGACGGGGCGGTCTTCGGGCTGCGCCTCGGGCACCGGCACCCGCCCCACCGCGCTACCGCGAACAGATCTATCGGTCTCCCGTCCAGTAGTCTGCTCCGGACGGTAGTGTGAATCTTCCCTCCCCACGGCCCCCTCCTCGCCCCGCGGAACCTGCTTGGGTGACACTACTTCGGTCCGAAGACTAAGCGGCCACCGGACCGGCGGGCGGGGTTTCCACCTGTCCGGCGACGGACGCCGCCGGTCAATGCCAGCGTGGGCAGACGAGGAGCGTGCAGATGGATTTCGACGTCACGGTTGAGATCCCGAAGGGTCACCGCAACAAGTACGAGGTTGACCACGTGACCGGTCGGATCCGGCTGGACCGCACCCTCTTCACCTCCACTCAGTACCCAGCCGACTACGGCTTCATCGAGGGCACCCTGGGCGAGGACGGCGACCCGCTGGACGCCCTGGTGCTGGTCCCGGAGCCGACCTTTCCGGGCTGCCTGATCCGGTGCCGCACCATCGGCATGTTCCGGATGACCGATGAGAAGGGTGGCGACGACAAGGTCCTCTGCGTCCCGTACGAGGACCCGCGTCAGGAGCACCTCCGCGACATCCACCACCTCGGCGAGTTCGACCGCCTGGAGATCCAGCACTTCTTCGAGGTGTACAAGGACCTGGAGCCCGGCAAGTCCGTCGAGGGCGCCACCTGGGTGGGCCGGCAGGAGGCGGAGGAGGAGATCGTCGCGTCGATCCGGCGCGGCCGGGAGGCCGCGGAGCACGGCGACTCCGCGCACTGACCCCACGCACCGGCGGGCCCGGGGGCGCTCAACCGAGCAGCCCCGGGGGCCCGTTCGTCTCGGTCGACCGACAACCGGGAGCGCCAGCCGCCGTCGTGGCCGATGTTGCCGGAACCTACCTGTAGGGCCACGGGAACCGGTAGCCTCCGGACGTTATGGCTAGGTTGGTCGAACGCGAATGGTCAGGGACGTGACCGGGGCACGGCGTGATAGCAGATCCGCCGCCCGCCGGAGGGTCGGGCGAAGGTGGCTCTCGCTGACGTCGGTCGCCGTCGCCGTCGCCGTGCCGGTCGCCACCCTCCCGCACGCCGGGCAGGTCAGCACCGGCCTCCCCAGCCACATTGGGCAGATCACCGCCGGCGGCCCCGGCCACTCGGCTGGCCGGGCCCTGGCGGAGCAGATCGAGCGCTCCCCCGACCAGGTTCGCGACGATCAGTGGCAGCTGGACATGTTGCGCGCCCGCACGGCATGGCGCACCTCGACCGGGGCCGGGGTGGTGGTGGCGGTCATCGACTCCGGTGTGGATGCCAGCCATCCGGACCTGGCTGGGCGGGTGCTACCCGGTCTTGACCTGGTCGAGTCGTCGAGCACCGCCGACCCGGATCCGGTGGGTCACGGTACGGCCGTGGCCGGGTTGATCGCGGGCCGCCACGACGACAGCCGTGGGGTGGTGGGCCTCGCCCCCGACGCCCGGATCCTGCCGGTACGGGTCCTGGACGCGGAGAACCGTTACGACGACGCGTTGGTCGTGGCGAACGGCGTACGGTGGGCCGTTGACAACGGTGCCCGGGTGATCAACCTGTCGCTCGGCGGCAACAGCGCCAGCCCGGCGCTGGCCGCTGCGCTGGACTACGCGTTCGTCCGGGACGTGGTGGTCGTCGCCTGCACCGGCAACGAGACCGACTCGAGCTCCAGCACGGTCTGGTACCCGGCCCGGGAGCCGGGGGTGGTCGCGGTCTCCGGGCTGGACCGGGAGAGTGAGAAGCTCTGGCCCGGTGCGATCACCGGCCGGGAGACGGTGCTCACCGCGCCCGCGGCCGGTCTGGTCGGCGCGCGGCCGCCGGACGGGTACTGGCGGGTTCAGGGCACCAGCTTCGGCACGCCACTGGTCTCGGCCACCGCCGCGTTGATTCGCGCCCGGTACCCGGAGATGCCCGCCGGCGATGTGATCAATCGAATGCTGCGCACCGCTCGGGACATCGGCCCCACCGGCCGGGACGACAGCTTCGGGTACGGGGTGGTCGACCCGGTCGCGGCGCTGACTGGTGAGGTGGAGCCGGTCGGGCTCAACCCGCTGGACGACCAGTCCTCGCCGGGGGTGGTCGGCTTCGGTCCGGCACCGAGTGCGGCCAGCGCGGATACCGACCCGGGAGGGCTCGAGTTCCTCCCGGCTGCCCCCGCTGTCCCCGCTGTCCCCGCTGTCCCCGCTGCCCCGGCTGCCCCGGCTGCCCCGTGGGAGCTGTGGTCGGCTGGAGCTGGGGGCGGCTCCCCGTAGCGGTGCACGGCAGCATCGCGCGAGCCGCGTCCGGGCCGGTCCACGCACCGGAATGCCCGGTGCCGATCCGGGTAGGCGGAGGTCATGTGCGCGCCCGGCCTCGGTACCGCCACCCGGCCGCCGTGGCGCCATCGCCGCCTGCACCCCGACGACGGGCTGGGGTTGCGGCTGACCCTCGCCGTTTGCTCCGCGCTCCTGGTGTTGGTGCCGTTCCTGCTCGCGCTGCTGGTACTGGCGTCCTGGGCGCCGCTGCGGCGGCTGGACCGGGCGGTCACCGAGGCGCTCGTCGGCTACGGCCTGCGGCATCCGGGGTGGGCCGAGGCACTGCACGTGTGGACCGAGGTCTTCGGGCCGATGCCGCTGCGGTTGGGCGCGCTGGTGGTGGTGGGCTGGCTGGCCCGGTGCCGGGCTCGGCAGCTGGCGCTCTGGGTCGCCGTCACCATGACTGTCGGCGGGCTGCTGGGCCCGCTACTCAAGGTGCTCGTCGGGCGCCCCCGGCCGGAGTTCCCGAAGCCCCTGGCCCAGGCGGTCGGGCTCGCGTTTCCGTCCGGGCACGCGCTGAACGCGGCGCTCGCCGCCGGCGTGCTGCTGGTGGTCTTCCGGCCCCGGCCGCGCCGTTCCGCCAAGCGGTACGCGGTCTGGGCCGCCGCGTTCCTCCTCGCTGTGGTGACCGGATTCAGCCGGGTGGCGTTGGGCGTGCACTGGAGCAGCGACGTGGTTGCCGGGTGGTTGCTGGGTACCGCCGTGGTGGCCGCGACCGCCGCGGTGTTCACGGTCTGGCGGGCCACCCCACCGCGCCGTCGTTGAGCAGCTCAGGTGCACTCGCCGGTGCTGACGCCGCGCACGCGTTCGGCTCCGGCCAGGGCGACGGAGCGGGCCTCGGCCGCGGTCACCGCGAAGCCGGTGTTCGGGTCGTCGGCCGCCGCCGCGAAGATCACCCCGAGCACCAGGCCATTCGTCGAGACCAACGGGCCGCCGGAGTTTCCGCTCTGCACCAGGGCCCGGATGGTGTAGACCTCCCGGGTCACGGTCCCGCTGGAGTAGATGTCCGGGCCGGTGATCTCGTCAACCTCCCGGACCCGGGCCGACTGCGCGTTGTACGGGCCGTCGAGCGGGAAGCCGAGCACGATCGCGTCCGCGCCGCTGCCCTCGTTGCCGGCGGCGAAGCGCATCGACGGGCCGGGCAGACCCGGGACGTGCAGGACTGCCAGGTCCCGGTCCGGGTCGTACACCACCACCTGAGCGTCGTACCGTTCGCCGTTGAGCTCGACGACAGTGGAGCGGGTGCCGGCCACCACGTGCGCGTTGGTCATCACTCGGTCGTCGGCGTAGACGAAGCCGGAGCCCTCCAGGCGGCGGGAGCAGCTCGGGGCGGAGCCGAGCACCTTGACCACGGAGCTTTTGCTGTTGGCCACCACCTGTGACCCGATGAGGGCGGGGTCGGGCGGGGCGACCTGCCGGGCGCGGGTGGGCGCCAGGTCACCGAAGACGTCCGGGAAGCCGTTGGTGTCGACGGTCTCCCGCAGCGCGGTGGAGAGCTCCTGCGCCTGGTCGGGCAGGACCCGGTCCACCACGGTGAGCAGCGCGCTGTTGCGAACCGCGGAGGCCAGCCAGGGCAACGATGACGAACCCAGCGGGACCGCGACCAGCCAGGCGACCAGGAGCACGGCGAAGAGCGAGACGAAGGCACCGCCGATGTCGTCCGCCTGCCGCCCGACATCACTGCTGATCGTGCGTCGCAGGCGCGTACCGAGCCAGCCGGCGAGCGCCTGCCCCACCACCGCCAGCCCGAAGATCGCCACCAGTGAGACCAACACCCGGGTGCCGTTGTCCAGGAACTGCTGTGCGAGCCGGGGGCCGAGTTGCAGACCGGCCAGCGCTCCGAGGAAGAACCCGGAGAACGACAACACGCCGGTGACGAAACCCTGGCGGTATCCGCTGATCGCGAACACGAGCATGAGCATGAGCAGTACGAGATCCACGGCGGACACGTGTCCAGCCTACGGGGCCCGGGCGCACGGGACGGCTGCTGCCGCTACGCAAGGTCACTGGAGTCAGCGCGGAGCGCTCTCGTCTGCCGCATCGGTCCCGGCCGAGGGCGCCGGGTTGGCACCCACCGGCGGAAGGTCCAGCACCCGGTCCGGGCGCCACGGGCGGGCCCAGCCCCCCATGTCCAGCAATGCGGAGAGCACCCCCGCGGTGAATCCCCACACCAGCATGCCGCGGGCGGAGAAGGCCGGGCCGATCCAGCCACTCGGGTGGCGTACTCGCAGCCGATTCTCCGGGTCAACCAGTTCGGCGATCGGCATCCGGGCCACGTGCGCCACCTCGGCCGGCTCCCGGGGGTGCACCGGGTGGGGGGCATGCCACCAGCCGAGCACCGGGGTCACCACGAAGTCACTGACCGGAATCCACAGCTTGGGCAGTTCGGCGAGGACCGTGACGGTTCTCGGATCGAGGTCGACCTCCTCGTTCGCCTCACGGAGCGCCGTCGCGGAGGCGTCCGCGTCCTCCGGGTCGGCGGCACCACCGGGAAAGGCCGGCTGCCCCGCGTGATTGCGCAGGGTGGCGGCTCGCTGGAGGATCAGCACGTCCGGGCCGGCACCGGGGGCCTCACCGAGCAGCACCAGCACGGCGCTCTCCCGCCCACCGCTCTCCGGGGTGGCCAGCCGGGTGAAATCCTCCGTCCGGGCACTGCCCAACCGGGTCAGCAACGAGTCAAACCAGGACGGCGGCTGCCGACTCACCAGCCCACCGCCGCATCTCGGCGGCGAGCAAGGCGTGGGCCGCTCACTCCGGCACCGCCACGCCCAGGTGCACCCGGACCAGCTCGGCGAGGCGGGCGTCGTCGAGCGCCCCGGAGACATCGACGTGCTGGATCTGGCTGTTCGCGTCGACCAGGACGGTCATCGGAATGGCCTTGCGTCCCAACGCGCGTTGCAGCGCCTCACCCTGGTCGATCAGGCTGGGGAAACGCACCCCGAAGTCCTCGCCGATCGACTGGGCGCCGCTGCGGGTGTCCCGCATGTTCACCCCGACGACCGTCAGCTGCCCCTCGGCCCGCTCGCTGAGCCGCTGGAACGCGGGCAGCTCGGCCCGGCAGGGGGCACACCACGAGGCCCAAAGGTTGATCACAGCGGGGCCCCGGATCTGGTGCAGATCGACCGGGGCGCCACCGGTGAAGCAGGTCAGCGTCAACTCCGGCAGGGGCGTGCCGCCGGGGGCCGGGGTGGCGCGTGGGGTGCTGGGCCGGTCGGTGGTCAGGCTGGAGCAGTCCGCGAACGGGGAGGGCCGGCTCCGCGCCGCCTCATCCCGGGTGGTGGGGGCCCTCTCCGGCCCGGCGTCGGTGCAACCGGCCACCGCCAGCAACGCTGGGACGAGTAGGGCGACGAGCCGCCTCCTCACGGTGCCTCCACCGCCCCGTCCTGGGCCGGCACCAGCTCCGGATCAACGCCGGCGGCCACCGCGAGCTCCCGGGCCCGGGGACCCTTGAGCAGCCGCGCGGCCACCACCGGATCGGTCGGCCCGGTCCCGTAGGACGGGCAGAGCTTCGTCAGGGTGCAGGCGCCGCACGCCGGCTTTCGGGCCGCGCAGACCCGGCGCCCGTGGAAGATGATCCGGTGCGACAGCATCGTCCAGTCGCGCTTCGGGTAGAGCGCCCCGATCGCGTGCTCGATCTTGACCGGGTCGGTCTCGGTGGTCAGCCCCCACCGTCGTACGAGCCGGTTGAAGTGCGTGTCGACGGTGATTCCCGGCACGTCAAACGCGTTGCCGAGGATGACGTTCGCCGTCTTGCGGCCGATTCCAGGCAGGGACACCAGGTCGGTCAGCTTGCCGGGCACCTGGCCGTCGTGTCGTTCTACCAGCCCCTGGCCCAGCCGGATCAGGGAGTCCGCCTTGTTGCGGTAGAAGCCGGTGGACCGGATCAGCTCCTCCAGCTCGGCCCGGTCCGCGCCGGCGTAGTCGGCCGCCTGCGGGTAGCGGGCGAACAACTTCGGGGTGACCTCGTTGACCCGCTTGTCCGTGCACTGGGCGGAGAGGATCGTCGCGACGGCCAGCTCCAACGGGTTGGAGTGGTCGAGTTCGCAGTGCGCGTCCGGGTGGGTGTCGGCCAGCACCCGCCCGATCCGTCGGGCGCGGCGCGTCCGACCGAGGTCGGTCTCCCTGAGGTTGATGGTCACGCCGGCCAGCCTACGTCGCCGGCCGCCGGTCCCCGTTTCGTGCCCGCGACGGGGCCGACCGTCAGCTCGGCTGCGGCTGGCTGATCTGGCCCAGGTCGTCGAAGATCGCACCGGTCTCCGGGAAGTCGGCAGCACTGAGCTCGCGCACCAGCCCCAGCCCCCGGTCGTCCGGATCCATCGCCGGCAGACCCGACCCGTTCAGGTGCGTCGAGGCGAACGACCCACCGTCCCAGGTGCCGTCGGGCTGTAGCGACACCTTGAGCACACCGCCCCAGCCGAGCCGGCCGCTGCGGCTGAGCGTGTTCCCGCCGCCAGCGAAGTTACCCAGGCTGTAGGCGATCAGCCGGCCCTGGTAGAACTCCATGCCACGCAGGACGTGCGGGCCGTGCCCGACGATCAGATCCGCGCCTGCATCGATCATGGCCTTGGCGAACCGGACCGGATCGCCCCGGTTCTCCCCCAGGTACAGCTCGGTGCCCGGTTTGACCTGGGTCTTGTCGGCCCCTTCCGCGCCCATGTGCACCTGAACCACCACCAGATCCGCCATCTCAGCGGCCCTGGTGACGACCTGTTTCGCCGCCGGGATGTCGGTCAGCGGGTTCGACCACGCGTACGACGAGAAGCCCGCCACCGCCACCCGGACACCGCGTACGTCAACGACGGTGATCTGGTCCGGCGCTCCGGTGTGCGCCAGTTCGTACTGTTCAAGCGCCTGCCGCGTGTTCTGGAGGCCCTTCGCGCCGAAGTCGTTCCCGTGATTGTTGGCCAGGTTGAGCAGGTCAAACCCACCGTCGCGCAGGTGCGCCGCGTACTCCGGCGGGGCCCGGAACTGGTAGCAGTTGGTGGAGCCCTCGCCGCACTTGCCGGTCCCCGTATCGACGGTGAGCGGCTCCTCCAGGTTGCCCATCGCCAGGTCGGCGGCGAGCTCCGGGCGCACCTCGTCGAAGAAGCCCTCGCCGCCCCCGGGGGGCAGCCGGTTCGGGGCGTTGCCCAGGATGATGTCGCCGGTGGCGGTGAGGGAGACCGCCGCCGCCTCGGTGGGAGAGGGGGTGGGGGCGCTACTGCTGACACCGGGCTGCCAGGCCCCGCCGGAACCGGCCGCACCGCAACCGGCAACGGCCAGCACGGCGAGCAGCGCGCCGGCCGACAGGAGCCGACGCACGTGGCCAGCGAACGTGAAGGTATTGGGATGGGCACGCATCGCCGCGACCCTACCGGGCCCGCACTGTCGCAGACGAGGAGCAGTGGGTGGGTCGCTCAGCCACCCGACCGCTGCGACCCCGGCGGTACCGGGCGGGCACCACCGGCCAGGACCGCACGGTGCACCGCCCGGGCCAGCGGTGCGCCCCAGGTGGAGCGGGGGCCACCGTACGGCGCCTCGGGCCCCTCGGTCGGGCAGCAGACGGTGACCGCGTCGGTTGGGGTGCCGGTGCCGGGCATTCCCAGCTCGGCGATGGCCTGGGCCTTCGCCTCGGTGGCGGTCGCCACGGCGTTGATCAGGGCGGCGGGACCGAGCCGGGCCGGCACGTACACCACGGTGTTGACAGTGCCGACCGGATGACGGCCCGCACCGGGCACGGCCGCGACGACCGGGGCGGGCTCGGGGGGAGCGGCGGCCCAGATCGGAACGCCGAGTCCGACGGTCGCCCAGACCCGTACTCCGGTGTCGGTTCGGGCCACCACCTTCGCGACGTCCACCCCGGTCAGCAGCCCCACTCCCGAGCCGTCGAGTCCGCACCCCGCGGCCAGTTCGGCCAGGTGCTCGACGGGATCGTCCCGGTCGTACGACATCGGGACGGTCGCGTTGATCACCCAACTCCGGACGCCCAGCCCGCCGCCGAGCGCCGCTGAACTCGCGCTGAGTAACGGCCGCTCGGCTCGCCAGACCAGCACCGGGAGGTCCCGCCCGTCCTCGCGACGGGTACACAGTGAAGGTTCGTTCAGCACGGGGCGACCCTACGGCCCGTTCCTGCGGCCGGCACATCTCACCTGGTGCGGCGCGGTATCATAACGTTGACGACGGCCGGCAGGTTACGCCCAACGATCACGTTTCCCGGGGTGCACCTCGGAATATCTGCGCACGTGCGCCTAGACTGACCGAGCGCGAGGGAGAAGCGGACGGCGGACCCGCCGACGGACGGCACGCGCAGGCGGAGGTGCGCGATGGACGAGGTACTGGCCCGGAGTGGGATCTTCCAGGGGGTCGACCCGGAGGCTGCCGAGGCGTTGGCCAAGGAGATGGAGACGATCGAGGTCCGCAAGGGCGACGTCGTCTTCAACGAGGGCGAGCCCGGTGACAGCCTGTACATCCTCCTCTCCGGCAAAATCAAGGTCGGCCGCCGGGCGGCCGACGGGCGACAGAACCTGATCGCGGTCATGGGCCCGTCGGACATGGTCGGCGAGCTGTCGCTCTTTGACCCGGGGCCCCGGACGGCGACGGCCACGGCGGTGACCGACACCCGCCTGGTGCGGCTCCGTAAGCAGGCGCTGCGCCCCTGGCTGAACAACCGGCCGGAGATCGCAGAGCAGTTGCTGCGGGTACTCGCCCGCCGGCTGCGCCGGACCAACGACTCGCTGGCCGACCTGATCTTCACTGACGTGCCCGGTCGGGTCGCGAAGAACCTGCTCCAGCTGGCGGGGCGCTTCGGCACCCGGGACGGCGGGGTGCTGCGGGTAACCCATGACCTGACCCAGGAGGAGATCGCCCAGCTTGTCGGCGCTTCCCGGGAGACGGTCAACAAGGCCCTCGCCGACTTCGCCTCGCGGGGCTGGCTGCGCCTGGACGGAAAGAGCATCATCATCCTCGACCCGGAGCGCCTGGCGCGCCGCGCCCGCGTCTGACCGCCCCGCCCATCCGTCGATCCTGAGTCCACGGGGGAGGGTGCAACCGCCGCAACGGCGGCCGGTTCGCCGGCCGCCGTTTTTCTTGCCCAGAAAAAGTCAGGCTTGACTGTTTGTTTTGGGGACGGCACGCTGAGGCCGTGTCCGGCACATCGACCCGCGTCCCACAACAGGAACGCAGTCGCGCCACCCAGGCCCGACTGCTCGAGGCCACCGTGGCGTGCCTGGTCGAGCATGGCTGGTCGGGCACCACGACGACCGTCGTAGCGACCCGGGCCGGGGTGTCCCGGGGCGCCCAGCTACACCACTACCCCACCAAGGCAGCCCTGGTCACCGCCGCGGTCGCGCACCTCGCCGAGCGGCGTGGGGAGGAGCTGCGCGTCGAGGCGAAGACCCTGCCCGCCGGCCCGCAGCGGTTGGACCGGGTGGTTGACCTGCTCGCCGCGGCCTTCACCGGACCGCTCTTCATCGCCGCCCTGGAGCTGTGGGTCGCCGCCCGCACCGACCGCGAACTACGGATGGCGCTGGTGCCGCTGGAGGCCCGGCTCGGTCGGGAGATGCACCGGCTGACCGTCGCCCTGCTCGAGGTTGACGAGCGCCGACCCGGCGTGCGGGAGGCGGTGCAGGCCACCCTCGACCTGCTCCGCGGCCTCGGCGTGGCAAACCTGCTCAACGACGACTCCGCCCGGCGCACCGCGCTGCTCACCGCCTGGAAGCGCCAACTCACCGAGTTCCTCGCCCCCTGACCCGTCCCGCACCCCGCCGACTCCCCCCGGAGGCACCATGGTCAATCTAACGGACCTGCTGACCGATCTCGCCGCCGAGTCAGCCGAACTGGACGCTCTCGTGGCACCGCTGTCGACCGCTGAGTGGGCCCACGCCACGCCCGCACCCGGCTGGACGATCGGCCACCAGATCGCGCACCTGGCCTGGACGGATCACGCCGCGCAGCTCGCCGCGACGGACGCCGACGCCTTCTACGCCTCCGTCACCACCGCAGCCGACCCGGCCCGGCTGGTGGACGCGGGCGCGGAGGAGTTCCTCGCCGCACCGGCCGAGCTGCTGCCCCGCTGGCGCTCCGGCCGGGCGGCACTCGCCGCCGCCCTCGCGGCCACTCCGACCGGCGAGAAGCTCCCCTGGTTCGGCACCAGGATGTCCCCCGCGTCGATGGCTACCGCGCGGATCATGGAAACCTGGGCACACGGCGCGGACGTGGCCGACGCACTCGGGGTCACCCGGCCGGCCACGGCACGGCTGCGGCACATCGCGCACCTCGGCTTCCGGACGCTGCCACACTCCTTCGCCGCGCACGGTCGCCCGTTGCCGACCGCACCGGTCCGACTCGAACTGACCGGACCACCAACCAGCGCCGACACCGCCGGCGCGACCTGGGCCTACGGTCCCGCGGATGCCGCTGACCGGGTCACCGGGCCGGCGCTGGACTTCTGCCTGCTGGTGACCCAGCGCCGGCACCGCGCCGATCTCGCCCTCACCGCGACCGGGCCGGTTGCCGAGGCCTGGCTGGAGGTGGCCCAGGCCTTCGCCGGTCCGCCCGGCGCCGGCCGGGCGCCACAAGCGCAGGCGACGGCGTGAGCGCCGGCAACGGCACGGACTCCCGCCTGCGGGTCGGCAACGCCTCCGGGTTCTACGGCGACCGCTTCTCCGCCTGGCAGGAGATGCTCGACGGTGGCGACCTGGACGTGCTCACCGGGGACTACCTCGCCGAACTGACCCTGCTCATCCTGGGCCGGGACCGGATGCGCGACCCCGACCTCGGCTACGCACGCACGTTCCTGCGCCAACTCGAAGGGACCCTCGGCACCGCACAGGAACGCGGTGTCCGGATCGTCACCAACGCCGGCGGGCTGAACCCCGCGGGGCTGGCCACCGCCCTCCGCGCCCTCGCCGAACGGCTCGGGCTCGACCTCAGGGTCGGGTACGTCGAGGGCGACTCCCTTCCCCGGCCGGACGCGCTGACCGCGAACGCGTACCTCGGGGCGTTCGGAATCGCCGCCGTACTCGACGCCGGCGCCGACGTGGTGGTCACCGGGCGGGTCACCGACGCCTCCCTGGTGGTGGGGCCGGCGATCGCCCGATTCGGCTGGGACCGCGACGACCTGGACGCCCTCGCCGGTGCGACCGTCGCCGGGCACCTGCTCGAATGCGGCGCGCAGGTGACCGGGGGCAACTTCAGCTTCTTCACCGAGCTGCCGGACGGCGGGCACCGGCCCGGCTTCCCCCTCGCCGAGCTGCACGCCGACGGCTCGTCGGTGCTCACGAAGCACCCGGGCACCGGGGGCGCGGTCACCGTCGAGACGGTCACCGCCCAACTTCTGTACGAGGTGGGCCCGCCGGCCTACCTCGGGCCGGATGTGGTCACCCAACTGGACTCGGTACGCCTCGCCCCGGACGGGCCGGACCGGGTCCGGGTGTCCGGGGTCCGAGGAGCACCCCCACCGGAGACACTCAAGGTCGGCGTCAACAACCTCGGCGGCTTCCGCAACTCGATGACCTTCGTGCTCTGCGGGCTGGACATCCCGGCGAAGGCCGCCCTGGTCCGCGGGCAGCTGGAGGAGACGGTCGGCAAGGAGGGGCTGGAGTTCGTCCTCGCCCGCACCGACCACTCCGACGCATCGGAGACCGAGCCGGCGAGCGCCCTGCTCCACGTCCACCTGCGCGACGGGGACAAAAACCGGGCCGGGCGGGCCTTCTCCGCCGCGGCGGTGGAGCTGGCGCTGGCCTCGTACCCGGGGTGCACGCTGACCACGCCCCCCGGCGACGCGACGCCGTACGGGGTCTTCACCACTGACCAGGTCGCGCAGGACGCCGTCGAGCACGTGGCTGTCCTGCCCGACGGCACCCGCGTACCAATCGCCCCGCCGCCGCGGATGCAGCCGGTCCCGCCCCTGACCGAGGCACCGGCGCCCAGTGCGGGCCGCACGGCGTACCCGACCCGACGCCGGCCCCTCGGGGAGCTGGTCGGAGCGCGGTCGGGGGACAAGGGAGGCGACGCCAACCTGGGGGTCTGGGCCCGCACCGACGCGAGCTGGGAGTGGCTGCGGGGCTGGCTGACCGTGGCGCGCCTCGCCGAGCTGCTGCCGGAGACCGCCCCGCTGACCGTCGAACGGTACGAGCTGCCGAACCTGCGAGCCGTCAACTTCATGATCCGGGGGCTGCTCGGGCCGGGAGTGGCGGCCACGACCCGCTTCGACCCGCAGGCGAAGGCGCTGGGGGAGCTGCTCCGCTCCCGCGTGGTGGAGGTTCCGGCCGAGTTGATCCCGGAGGCGGCAGCATGACCACCGTCAACACCCCGGAACGTCGACAGCTCCGCGAGCTGACCAGAACGTTCATGAGTAAAGAGGTGCTGCCGCACCTCGACGACTGGGAGCGGGCCGGCGAGGTCCCCCGGGAGCTGCACACCACGGCCGCGAGGGTCGGCCTGCTCGGCATCGGCTTCCCCGAGGAGGTCGGCGGCAGCGGCGGCGACCTGCTGGACTCGGTCGTCGTCACCGAGGAGATCATCCGGTCTGGTGGCTCCTCCGGGCTGGTGGCGGCGCTCTTCACGCACGGGATCGCCCTGCCGCACCTGGTGGCCGCCAGCGCCGGCACGGAAACTGAGTCGGCCGCCGGCAGCGACCTGGTCGAGCGTTTCGTCCGACCGACCCTCGCCGGGACGATGATCGGCGCGCTGGCGGTCACCGAGCCGGGGGGCGGCTCGGACGTGGCCGGGCTGCGCACCACCGCCCACCGCGACGGCGACCACTACCTGGTGAACGGGGCCAAGGCGTACATCACCAGCGGGCACCGGGCCGACTTCGTGACCACCGCCGTGCGTACCGGCGCGCCAGGCCCGGAGGGCATCTCCCTGCTGGTGATCGAGAAGGGCATGCCGGGCTTCACCGTCGGCCGACGGATGGAGAAGCTGGGCTGGCACTGCTCGGACACCGCCGAGCTCTCCTTCGCCGATGTTCGGGTGCCGGTGGCGAACCGGGTCGGCGCGGAGAACACCGGCTTCCTCTCCGTCATGCAGAACTTCGCCGCCGAGCGGATCTCCCTCGCCACCCAGGCGTACGCGACGGCGCAGCGCTGCGTGGAGCTGGCACTGGGCTGGTGCCGGGACCGGGAGACCTTCGGCCGCCCGCTGGCCAGCCGGCAGCTTGTCCGACACCGCCTCGCCGAGCTACACACCCGCGCCGAGGCGGCCCGCTCCCACGTGCTCGACGTGGCGACCCGGGTCACCGCCGGGGAGGCGGAGATGACCGAGGTCGCGATGGCCAAGAACACCGCGGTCGCCGCCTGCGCCGAGGTGGTTGACGCGGCGTTGCAGCTCCACGGCGGCTTCGGCTACCTGCGCGACGCCGAGGTGGAGCGGCACTACCGCGACCAGCGCATCCTCGGCATCGGCGGCGGCACCACCGAGATCATGAACGAGATCATCGCGAAGGGCATGGGGTTGTGACCACACTCGACAGCGTGCTCGACCCGGCCGCACCGGCCTTCCGGGAGAACCGGGAGGCCCTACTGGCCCGGCTGGGCGAACTGGACTCCGCGCTGGACCAGGCCCGCGATGGTGGCGGCGAGAAGTCCCGCGCCCGGCAGCGCAAGCGCGGCAAGCTCCTCGCCCGGGAGCGCGTCGAGCTGCTGCTCGACCCGGACGCCCCGTTCCTGGAGCTGTCTCCGGTCGCCGCGTACGGGACGGACTTCCCGGTCGGTGCCAGCGTGGTCACCGGCATCGGCCCGGTCGAGGGCGTCGAATGCATGATTATTGCCAGCGATCCGACGGTACGCGGCGGCGCGGTGAACCCGTGGTCGCTGGCGAAGACCCGGCGGGCCGGGGAGATCGCCCTGGCCAACCGGCTACCGATGATCAACCTGGTCGAGTCGGCCGGGGCGGACCTCCCCACCCAGGCGGAGATCTTCATCCCGGGCGGACGGGTCTTCCGCGACCTGACCCGGCTCTCGGCGGAGCGCATCCCCACGGTCAGCGTGGTCTTCGGTAACGCCACGGCCGGCGGCGCGTACATACCAGGAATGTCCGATCATGTGATCATGATTCGGGACCGGTCGCAGGTCTACCTGGCCGGGCCGCCGCTGGTGAAGATGGCCACCGGTGAGGACGCCGACGACGAGTCGCTGGGCGGCGCGGCCATGCACGCCACGACCTCCGGTCTGGCCGACTACCTGGCCGAGGACGAGCGGGACGGCATCCGGCTGGCCCGCCAGTGCGTACGTCGGCTCAACTGGCGCAAGGCGGGACCGCCGCCGCGGACCACCGACCCTCGTCCACCCCGGTACGACCCGGAGGAACTGCTCGGCATCGCCAGCGCCGACCTGAAGGTGCCGTTCGACCCACGCGAGATCATCGCCCGGGTGCTGGACGGCAGCGAGTTCGACGAGTTCAAGCCGGCCTACGGCACCGCGCTGGTCACCGGCTGGGGCGAGCTGCACGGCTATCCGGTCGGGGTGCTCGCCAACGCCCGGGGGGTGCTGTTCAACGCGGAGGCGCAGAAGGCGGCCCAGTTCATCCAGCTCGCCAACGCCGCCAACACCCCGCTGATCTTCCTCCAGAACACCACCGGCTACATGGTCGGCACCGAGTACGAGCAGCGCGGCATCATCAAACACGGCGCGCTCATGATCAACGCGGTGTCGAACTCGACGGTGCCGCACCTGACCGTGAACCTCGGTGCCTCCTACGGCGCCGGCAACTACGGCATGTGCGGCCGGGCGTACGAGCCGAGGTTCCTCTTCACCTGGCCGAACGCGAAGTCGGCGGTGATGGGCCCGACCCAGCTCGCCGGGGTGCTCTCCATCGTGGCCCGGCAGGCCGCCGCCGCGAAGGGTCGGGAGTACGACGAGGAGTCCGACGCCGCCATGCGGACGATGGTCGAGCAGCAGATCGAGTCCCAGTCCGGGGCGCTCTTCCTCTCCGGCCGGCTCTACGACGACGGGGTCATCGACCCCCGGGACACCGGGACCGTCCTCGGGCTCTGCCTGTCGGCGATCCACACCGGGCCGGTTCGGGGCGCCGAAGGCTTCGGCGTCTTCCGGATGTGAGGCGCGAACCGCACAGTCAGGCCGGGTCCGTAGTCGCGAACGAAGGAGACTCAGCGCGGATGATCAGCAGACTTCTGGTCGCCAACCGGGGCGAGATCGCCCGCCGGATCTTCACCACCTGCCGGGCGCTCGGAATCGAGACGGTCGCAGTGCACTCCGACGCGGACACTGACGCGCCCTTCGTCGCCGAGGCCGACCACGCCGTCCGGCTGCCCGGGAACACACCCGCCGAGACGTACCTGCGGATCGACCTCGTCCTGGCCGCGGCCCGGCGCGCCGGCGCGGACGCCGTCCACCCGGGCTACGGCTTCCTCGCCGAGAACGCCGAGTTCGCCACGGCGGTCACCGACGCCGGGCTGGTCTGGGTCGGGCCACCGGCCAAGGCCATCGCCGCGATGGGGGACAAGCTGGCGGCGAAGACGCTGCTCGCCGAGGCCGGCGTCCCCATGCTGCCGAGCTGGACCGACGCCGATCAGGTCAGCGGCTTCCCGGTGCTGGTGAAGGCCGCCGCCGGCGGTGGTGGGCGGGGCATGCGGGTGGTCCGCGCCGCCGACGGTCTCGCCGACGCCGTCGCCAGTGCCCGCCGCGAGGCGGCCTCCGCATTCGGCGACGGCACCGTCTTCATCGAGCGGTACGTCGAACGTGGTCGCCATGTCGAGGTGCAGATCCTGGGCGACCAGTTCGGGGCGGTGCTGTCCCTGGGGGCGCGGGACTGCTCGATCCAGCGCCGCCATCAGAAGATCGTCGAGGAGGCACCGGGCGTGCTCGCGCCCGCGGTGCGCCAGCGGCTCCACGAGGCGGCGGTGGCCGCCGGCCGGGCGGTCGACTACGTCGGCGCGGGCACGGTCGAGTTCCTGCTCGCCCCGGACGGGGAGATCTTCTTCCTGGAGATGAACACCCGTCTGCAGGTGGAGCATCCGGTGACCGAGCTGACCACCGGCCTGGACCTGGTTCGCCTGCAACTGCTCGTCGCCGAGGGCAACCCGCTGCCGATCGGGGCGACCCCACCGGCCACCGGACACGCGATCGAGGTACGCCTCTGCGCTGAGGACCCCGCCCAGGGGTACCGGCCGGCGACGGGCACCCTGCACCGGTTCGCGGTCCCCGGGGTGGCGGCCGAGTTCGGGCCACTGACCGGGCCCGGCCTGCGCCTGGACTCCGGCGTGACGGATGGCTCGGTGGTCGGCGTCCACTACGACTCGATGCTCGCGAAGGTGATCGCCTGGGCGCCCACCCGGGGCGAGGCGGCCCGCGCACTGGCCGGCGCGCTGGCTCGGGCGGAACTGCACGGTGTCGCCACCAACCGGGATCTGCTGGTCCGCGTCCTGCGCAGCCCGGAGTTCGCCGCCGTTGACCTCGACACCGGCTTCCTGGACCGGCACCCCGAGGTGTTCGCCCCGCTGGTTTCCGCCGGGGAGCTGCCCGTGGTCGCGTTGGCGGCGGCGCTCGCCTCGGCCGCCGACCGGCGGGCCGCCGCGCCGGTGCTGGCCGGGCTCCCCTCAGGCTGGCGCAACGTACCCGCCTTCACGCAGGTCACCCGCTACGCCAGCCCGGACGGTGACGAGATCGAGGTGCGCTACCGCCTGGACCGCCGGGGCGCGCTCGTCGAGTGGTCGGTGGAAGGCGGCGCCGCTGCTGTCGCCTCCCCGGCCGGCCCAGACGCATCACCGGCCACGCCGGACGCGTCGCCGACCGTCACCCTGGTCGAGGCGTACCCGGACCGGGTGGTGCTGGAGGTCGCCGGGGTACGCCGGAGCCACCGCGTACACCGGGTGGGCGCGGAGGTCTTCGTGGACGGCCCGGACGGCGCGGTGGGCCTGGCCGAGCTGCCCCGCTTCCCGCTGCCCGGCGCGGAGCTGGCGGCCGGGTCACTGCTCGCGCCGCTGCCCGGCACGGTGGCCCGGGTGCAGGTCGAGCTCGGGCAACGGGTCGCCGCCGGTGACCTGCTACTCACCCTGGAAGCGATGAAGCTGGAGCACCCGGTGCTCGCCCCCACCGACGGCGTCGTCGCCGAGCTGCCGGTGCCCACCGGCGGCCAGGTCGAGACCGGCGCGGTGCTGGCCGTGGTCAACCCCGACGAGGAGGCACAACCATGAACTTCGACCCCACCCCCGAGCAGGAGCAGCTCCGCGACGCCGTACGGGCGCTGGGCAAGCAGTACGGCCACCGGTATTTCGTGGAGAAGGCCAAGGCCGGCGAGCACACCACCGAGCTGTGGAACGAGGCCGGCGGGCTCGGCTACCTCGGCGTGAACATCCCGACCGAGTACGGCGGCGGGGGTGGCGGCATCACCGAGCTCGCCATCGTCTGCGAGGAGTTGGCCGCGGCCGGCTGCCCGCTGCTGCTGCTGGTGGTCTCCCCCGCGATCGTCGCGACGGTGATCAACCGACACGGCACCGAGGAGCAGCGCAAGCGCTACCTGCCCGGCATCGCCGACGGTTCGCAGCGGATCGCCTTCGCGATCACCGAACCGGAGGCCGGCTCGAACTTCCATCGGCTCGGCACGGTGGCCCGCCGCGACGGCGACGACTGGGTGGTCTCCGGGCGCAAGTGCTACATCTCCGGCGTTGACCAGGCGGGGCACGTGCTGGTGGTGGCGCGGACCGAGGACGCCACGACGGGCAAACTCAAGCCGGCGCTCTTCGTCGTGCCGACCGATGCGGCCGGGCTGACCTGGTCCAAGCTGGACATGGAGATCCTCTCCCCGGAGAACCAGTTCCTGCTCTACCTGGACGAGGTACGGCTGCCGGCGGACGCGTTGGTCGGCGAGTCGCTGGACGCCGGGCTGCCGGCGCTCTTCTCCGGGCTGAACCCGGAGCGGATCACGATCGGCGCGATGAGCATCGGTTCCGGCCGGTACGCGCTCGAACGCGCCTCAGAGTACGCGGCGACCCGGAAGGTGTGGGGTGGGCGGTCGATCGGCTCCCACCAGGGGGTGTCACATCCCCTGGCGCACGCGGCGGTGCAGGTGGAGTTGGCCCGGTTGATGGTCCAGAAGGCGGCGGTGCTCTACGACGCCGGGCGGGACCTGGAGGCGGGGGTCGCCGGCAACATGGCCAAGTACGCCTCGGGGGACGCGGCGGCGCTGGCCGTGGACACGGCGATCCAGGCCCACGGCGGGGCCGGCATGACCACCGAGTACGGGGTGGCGACGCTGCTCGGGGCTTCCCGGGCCGGACGGATCGCCCCGGTCAGCCGGGAGATGATCCTGAACTTCGTGGCCCAGCACGTCCTCGGCCAGGAGAAGTCGTACTGACCTCCGGCCGCTCTGCGGTGACCAGGTCCATCCTGCGACCGTAGGCGAGAGGGGGAGCGGGCCGCCAGGTGTCCTGGCGGCCCACGCTCGCCTGATAGTGGTCGACCTGCCCCTACACCCGGACGAGCAGTCGGCAGCGGGTCCGGCGCGTCGTTGCCGCCGCTCAGCTCCTGGACGCGACCGACAGCCGGGCCAACACACCGACCGGATCGTGCACAATGCGGTGTCCGTCGCCGACGACCTGGCGGGTACCCGCATCGACCGGGTCGGTGTCTGCCCAGACCACCGGAGCGACACCGATCTCCACCACCAACCCCGACGGACGTCGCAGGCGGACCTCCCGGAGCGGGCCCCACTCGGATATTCGGAGCACCTCGCCGCCGAGCAGACCGGTCCACACTCCGGCCACGGAATAGCGGACCTGGTCCGTCAGGACCACAATGTCCACATCAGAGTCCATCCGCGCGGTCCCGCGCGCCCACGAGCCAACCACCACCACCCCACGTACGTTCTCACGCTCAGCCGCCCACCGAACGACCACGTCGAGAACCGAACGAACCTCCCGAGAGCGCGCCGGAGTCACCACGGGATGGAGTCTGACACCCCAACCGCCTCGGGCGACCCAACGTTTGCGGTAGCTGAGGCGCTATCAAAACATGGAGCCACCGCTGGGCGGCGGTGGCGGTCACTCTCGGTCCGCCGGCGCGGTCGCGTACTCCGCCCGTAGCTCCCGCTCGCGGGTGGGGCAAGGCCACGGCAGACCACAGCCGCCGCAGTTCCAGATCGGCGGCACCAGGCCCGTGGGTGGTCATCGCGCACCGCCCAGGAACCGGGCAACGCTCACCCGCGCCTGCCGACGGGTCGCCCACTCCACCTGCCAACACGGGTACGGCACCGACCGCGACCACCACGCCCGACAGCCGACACACATGCCGTCGCGCCCCCGGAGGTGCGCCGTGAGAATCGTCCGCTCCGGCCCGTCGCTCACTACTCCCCCTCCACTGGCCAGTGGCCGCGATTGATCGGAATCCGGTGATGGGCACGGCACGGGAGTTCTCCGCCGCACCGGCAGACCCGCCGCCAGCGGTCCCAACACCAGACCGGCCGATGCCGACGCGCAAGGGTCAGCGCGACCCAGGACGTACTCGTCGTAGGAAATTCGCTGTTGGTGGCCACCGCCTCCACGATCGTCGGTCACCTATGCCTCCTGCCGACGCCTGACGAAGCCGTGGGCACCCGACCACCTGCCCGGGACGGAGCGCCCACGGCGGGACAGCCGGCCGCCAAGCTCGGTAGCCCCACAAGCAACTTAGAACGCAATGTGCGCAGGGTCAATAACCAGCGACACATAGCGTTGTAGGTTGAGGCTGCGGTGTGATCTGCTTGCACCAGCCGCCAAGCTGGGAGCACCACCGATGTCTGAAGCCGCATACCTGAAGGTCGCCGGGGATATCCGGGAGCAGATCAGTTCCGGCCAGTTGAAGCCGGGCGACAAGCTGCCCTCCTTCGCCGCCCTCTGCGAGCACTACGAGGTCAGCAACACCGTCATCCGCGCCACCATGCTCCTCCTCAAGGCAGAAGGGTTGATCGACGGCCGGCAGGGCAAGGGCGTATACGTGGCGAACCCACTCCCCCGGTAGCCCCAGGCACGGATCTAGGCAACCGCATCGAGCCCGGCACCGGGCAACGGTCCTGATCGGGGTGTAGATGGCCTACTCGTCTTGCCAATTGAGGGGGAACACCGTGCCACCGCGTTATCGCTACGAGCAGATCGCTGACGACCTCACCGAACGCATCGAGTCCGGCGAGTTTCCGCCCGGCTCCAAGCTCCCCAGCCGGCGAGAGCTGATCGAGCGTTACGGGGTCACCGAGCCAGTGATAGACCGCGCCATGCAGGTACTACGGATCAAGGGGAAGACCGAGACACTGCCCGGCGTAGGCGTATTTGTCGCTGACTAGACGATCTATTCCGAGGGATCAGTGGTCGTACGCGATGAGGGAGCGCATGACGGGTTGGCCGGTGGTCCAGTTGTGCCAGATCGCGGCGGTCATCGCGAGGATGCGTTGTGCGACGCGTACGAGTACGCCGGTGGCGGTACGGCCGCCGTGTCTTTCGAGGTCGAGTTGACCTTTGAGGGTCTGGTTGACGGACTCGATGTTCTGCCGCACAGCGCGCAGCAGGGGCCGTCCGGGGCGTGGCTTCTCGGTGCGGTAGGCGGGGCGGATCATGGTGACGCCGCGTTCGGTCAGCTGTCGTTCGGTGGCAGCGTCGCGGTAGCCCTTGTCCACGACCAGGGTCAGCCCGTCGGGATGGGTCAACAGGCCGGTGTCCAGGTCGAACAGGTCCATGAGTGCTTCGCGTTCGTCGGTCTTGGCGGTGGCCAGGGCGAATGCCACGGGCAGTCCGTGCACGGTGGTGACCAGGTGCAGACGCAGGCCCCAGAAGCGACGTGAGTGCGAGGCGCAGTAGCCGTAGGTGGCCCACCCCGGCCAGATCAGAGCGTTTGACGGTCTCGCGGGAGCGTCCGCACTCCACCGGGGTGGAGTCGGCGATGCGCACCGGGTGCTGCCACAGGTCGGTGTCCAGGGCCAGAACCCGGATCAGGTGGGTGATCTGCGTGCCGAGTGTCCGCAGCCGCTTGTTGTACCCGGGCTGTTTCGGGATGTAGGGGAACAGGTGGGTCAGGTTCATGCGGGCGTGACGGATCCAGCGGGCTTCCTTGTGGTAGCCGAGCAGGGCTTGCAACACCGACAGGGTGATCAGTTCGGCGTCGGTGACCTTCGGGGCGATCCCGATTGCGGGTCGCCAGCGGGTGAGCTGGGGCGACGACTTCAACACGTCGTCGATCTTCACGTACAGTGCGGTGGCGAGGGTGTCCCGATCGACGTGCACGTGGCCTCCATGGTCATCGTTGCTCAGCAACGTCGATCATGGACGCCCTCGCCTCTCTTCGCTGTCCCCGTACCCCTTGGAATAGATCGTCTAGTGTTTCGTCTCAGTTTTGGCTAGCCGCTTGCTGGAGGGCGACTCGTCCACGTCGGACCTTGGTCAGGATCGATTCGGCGGTGGCGGTCCAGACGAACGGTTTCGGGTCGTCGTTGTGTACGCGCAGGTACTCCTCGATCGCCTTGACGAGGTCGGGGACGCTGTGGAAGACGCCTCGGCGGATCATCTTGTCGGTCAGGTCGGCGAACCAGCGCTCGACCAGGTTGAGCCAGGACGAGCTGGTCGGGGTGAAGTGCAGGTGGAAGCGGGGGTGCTTGGCCAGCCACGTCTTGACGTTGGGGTGGGTGTGGGTGCCGTAGTTGTCGACGATCATGTGGATCTGCAGCTTGCGGGGCACCGACGTGTCGATGGTGCGCAGGAAGCGCAGGAACTCGTCGTGGCGGTGCCGGGCGAAGCACTTGCCGATCACCTTGCCCGTCAGCACGTCCAACGCGGCGAACAGGGTCGTGGTGCCATGCCGCTTGTAGTCGTGGGTCATCGTGCCGGCCCGCCCGGGCTTGAGTGGCAGGCTCGGCTGCGTGCGGTCCAGGGCCTGGATCTGGGACTTCTCATCCATGCACAACACAACAGCCTTGTCCGGTGGGTTCAGGTACAACCCGACAACATCGACGAGCTTCTCCTCGAACCGTTTGTCGTTCGACAGCTTGAACGTCTCCACCAGGTGCGGCTTGAGTCCACGAGCGTCCCAGACCCGCTGCACCGTCGCCGCGCTCACACCGACCTTCGCTGCCATCGACCGGCACGACCAGTGCGTCGCCCCCTCCGGCCTGGCATGCAGCGTCAACTCCACAATCTTATCGATCGTGGCCTGCGGAATCGACGCCTTACGGCCCCGGCCCGCAGCCACCTTGCCCAGATCGGCGAGCCCACGCTCGGCGAACTCCGACCGCCACGCCCGCACCGTCATCCGGGACACCCCGACCAACGCCGCATTGTCCGAATTGGACATACCCTCCGCGGCGTACAGCAACACACGCGCCCGCTGCACCAGACGATGCTGCGCGGTCCGCGACCTCGCCAACGACTCCAACAGTTCACGCTGGCCAGGTTCCAGCACCAACGGCGCGGCAGCACGATTCACGCGTAACATCATACCAAAATGGCCAACTATTTACGAGACAGAACACTAGGACGCAGCTCGGGTGGTACGGATCCGCGATTTCGGGCGAGTCTTCCGGGGTCACCACGGCCAGGGCCGCAGCAGCCTCCGCCACGTCCTCGGCGGGAACGCCGGAAGCCGAACCGACCAGCACGAGTTCGGCCACCACCAGCCCCTACTGACGTGGGCGGCGCGAAGCCGTCAGGCAGATCAATTGAGCCTCGATCAGCGTCAATAGCTACCAACGGCTCCGCGCCACCAACCCGTCAGGCGACCGGATATCCGGAGGGCACACCACGACCGGCTAGTGAAGCGGTTCCCCCGCGGCAGACGGTACGAGATCGGGTGCGCCCCAGCCGTCGGGAACGGACAGCCCGGCCTTCCGCCGCGCCATGATGGCGGCGCCGACCTGCGCCGCCTGGGCGCCGAAGGCGGAGCGCAGCACGGGGGGCGGGGTTCGCCAGGCAAGGGCGCCGCGCAGGGCCTCGCGCACCGGGTCGAGAAAGAGCTCGCCCGCCTCGGCGAGTCCACCTCCCAACACGACGCGGGCCGGGTCGAGGGCCAGGGTGAGGGTGGCCAGGGCGGTTCCCAACGCCTGGGTGGCGTCGCTCCAGACAGCACGGGCGTCCGGATCGGTGGCCACCGCGTCCGCGATGGCGTGGCTGTCCCACGCCGACCCGCCGACGCGCCGGGCATAGCGGCGGGCCATCCCACCGGCCGAGGCGTAGACCTCCAGGCATCCCCGCTGCCCGCAACTGCACGGCTCCCCACCCGGGTAGACCGGCATGTGGCCAACCTCGCCGGCCGCACGGGTCGCGCCGGCCAGCGGGACGCCATCCACCACCACCGCCGCGGCGATGCCGGTGCCCAGGGGCAGCAGCAGGAAGTTGTCCAACCCGACGGCCGCGCCCGCCGTGGCCTCCGCGACGCCGGCTGCCCGGGCGTCGTGCCCGATCGCCACGGGCAGTCCGAGGTCGCCGCTGATGAGGGCGCGCAGTGGCACGTCACGGAGGCGGAGGTTGGCGGCGTACCGCACCACCCCGTCCCGCTCGTCCACGAGGCCAGGCGTCACCACGCCGATCGCGACGGGTGTGCTGCCGAGGGAGAGCGCGTGCTCGCGCAGTTGGCGGCACAGGGACCGGATCGCCATGACGGGATCGTCGTCCGCCTGCGACGGCACGGTCAGTGAGCTCAGGAAGCAACCGCCCTCACCGACCACGGCCGCCTTGATGGTCGTCCCGCCGACATCGACGGCGAGGACGCAGTGGTCTTCGGGCTGCGTCACGCCGCTCACCCGCGCACCACGGTGAGGTCCGCGCCGAAGCCACGGTCCAGGGGAAACATGGGCCGCTCCACATTCTGGTACGGCAGCCGCGCAAGGTCCTGGTCAACGCCGCCTGGTGTCAGGGCGAGCAGCCAGTCTCCGGCGGCGGAGAACAGTTCCGGCTCGAGATATCCGATCTTCACCACGACAAGGTCCACCTCATTGACCCGGACCCCCAGCCGGGCGTACGAGTCCAGTAGCCGGTACTGCATCCGGCGGGACGTGACGAAGACGCTGAGCCCACCGACTCGTACGCTGACGCAGCGCCCGCCGTCGGGGTCGTCGGCGACCGCCTCCAGGATCCCGTCGAGTTCCACCGGGCCCGGGGGCCGGGAGTCGATCCGCCCGCCGACTGCTACCCGGACCGGAGAGCCGACCGGTTGGTCGGCGACCTCCGCCACCGCCTGCGGGTCGACCAGCGAGGCGAACACGGCCCGCCGCGAGCCGTCGCGGATCTCGGGGCGGGCCAGCATCCGGGCGAGGGCGAAGGTGACGTCGTCGGCGCCGCCAGCACCCGGGTTGTCACCGGAGTCGCTGATGAAGAACGGCCGCTTCGCCCGATCGGCGACGGCGGCCAGGGCGGTGTCGAGGCACTCGTCCATCGCGCCGGTGGGAGCGACGAAGGTGAACTCGTCGCGGGCCGCCCAGAAGTGCCCGCCCAGCTCGCGGGCCGCCTCGGCGGCGACGGTGGCGTCGGTGCCGGTGACGACGACCGCGCCCTGGCAGCGTGACTGGTCGGCCCAGGCGAACCCGACCCAGATCGCCGCGTCGATCACGCCCTCGCGGGCCTCGATCTCGGGGATCCGCGCGTAGAGTCCCCGTGCGGGTTCATCGCGGGTGCTGGTCATCTCGCCGGGTAGCAGGATCGGTACGTGGACCAGCGCCTTGTGCGGACGCCGCTCGCGGCGTAGCGCCTCGATGAGGTTACGCGCGGCACGCTCCCGGGTTTCCCACACGTCGACGTGCGGGGCGGTGCGGTAGCAGGTGAGTAGGTCACAGGCATCGAAGAGAACCGACGAGACATTGCCGTGCAGATCCATCGCCGCCGAGATGTACGGCTCCGGCCCGATCACCGATCGGATGGCGGTGACCAGGTCGCCCTCCGCGTCGGACCGGCCGACGACGCTCATCGCACCGTGAATGTCCAGCAGCATCCCGTCCAGGGGACCGGCTGCGGCGAGCTTCTCCATGATCTCCGTGGCCCACTGCTCGTACGTCGCGGCGTCCACGGCACCGCCGGGCAGGGCCCGGGCGTGCACGAGTGGTATCCACTCGACGTCGGCGGCCCACGGCTGGGTGGGCGAGAGCCAGCCGTATCGCGACAGCAATGCCTCCTCCCGGGTGACCTCGAAGTCGTCGGCGGTGCTCAGGTGGGGGGAGAATGTGCTGGATTCGATGTGAATGCCGCCGATGGCGACGCGGAGGGGGCGAGGCACGGTGATTGGCTCCTCAGGTGGGTCGTACGTCGACTGTCGTGCGCAGCAGGTGCCCGAGGCCGATGAGGGCCGCGTCTGAGCCCGCGTCGCTGGCTTCGATGGTCAGGGACTGGGTCATGGACGGTAGGCAGCGTTCGTAGAGCATGCTGCGGGTCGCAGCCACGTAGACGTCGAGGCTGGACAGCGCACCGCCGATGACGACGGCGTCGGGGTTGAGGAAGTTGACCAGACCGGAGAGCGCCACGCCCAACAGTCCACCGGCGTGGCGCACCATGGTCACCACGGTCGGGTCGGCGTCGCCGGCCGCCGTGATGATCTCCCGGATGGTGGCCGCCGAGGAACCTTGCTCCGCCAGCTGGCGGGCCAGGGCGGCACCGCTGGCGACGGTCTCGAGGCAGCCCTGGCTGCCGCAGGAGCAGTGCCGCTCGCCGCTGTCGGCTACCCGTACGTGGGTGACGTCGCCGCTGAGTCCGCGCCCGCCACGGTGGATCTGTCCGCCGCTGACCAGGCAGGCACCGATGCCGGTGCCTGCCTTGACGTAGATCATGTCGCCGACTTCCTGACGCCGGGTGACGTACTCACCCATCGCCGCCGCCTTGGCGTCGTTCTCGACGATCACCGGCACCTGCAAGTGGTCGGTGAGGTGGGCGCCGGCGTCGACGCCGCTCCAACCAGGCATCCGGGCCGGGCCAACCAACCGCCCTCCCGGGAACCCCACCGGGCCCGGGAGGGCGACGCCGACCCCGAGCAGCACCTGACCTGGTGTGGTCGCTGCCAGGAGCCGCGTGAAGGTGGCTCCGACGACGGCGAAGACCTCCTCGGGCCCGGCGGCGATGTCGATCGCCACCTCCTCGGTGGTGCGCAGTCCGCCGCCGGGCGTGCACAACCCCACCCTGGCGTGCCTGCCGCCGAGCTCCGCGACGGCGAGGACTCCCTTGGTCTCCCGCAGGCGCAGGATCCGGGGTGGTCGCCCACCGGTGGAGCGGCCCATGCCCTCCTCAGCGAGGACGCCCTCCTCTAATAGCCGACGCACCATGGCGGTGACGGTTGACGGGGCGACCTGCAAGGCCTCGACGAGGTCGGCGCGGGACATGGCCGCGCCTCTGGAGAGCAGGTCGAGGGTCTGGTCGCGCAGCGTGGCGGAGATCGGTGGCTCCAAGTTGCCTCTCCCTTGGTCGGGTGGTTCTCCGGCGCCGCCCCAGTGTGTCGCAGCTCAGAGTCGGATGTGGACTCCGGCCGCCCACGCGAGGAGTAACGGTCGATCCTTCGGGCGACTTTGATCGTACCCCGGCCAAACTTAGTGAATGAAGTGGGTAATTTTCGTTGACGTACCACTTCTGCCTGGGTACATTCTTCGCGTTGATCGCCGAGGCAGCGCCCGGCGGAGGCGCCCGGCAAGCCGCCGGCACCTGGTGACGTAGGGCACGTGCACATCACACGAGGAGACTCATGACGAGCAGATTTCCCGGCCGCGCCCTGCGTGGCGCGGTAGCGGCAGCCGCCACGATCGCCCTCGGGGCGGGTCTGGTCGGCTGCGGTGACAACAGCGGATCGTCCAAGGACGGCGGTAGTCAGGGCAAGGACACCGTGACAGTCGCCTTCCGTACCCCCAACTGGATCCTGCCGATCTCGGCACCAGGCTTCACCCAGGGGGAGAACGCCATCTTCGGCCAGGCGCTCTACCGCTCCCTCTATCAGTACCGGCTGGACGGCACGGCGCAGTACAACATCGACCCGGAACGCTCGATGGCCGAGCCACCGCAGGTGAGCGACGACGGCCGAACGCTGACGATCACGTTGAAGGACAACTCCTGGTCCGATGGCACGCCCATCACCACCAGGGACATCCAGTTCTGGTACGACCTGGTCACGGCGAACAAGGACAAGTGGGCGTCCTACCGGGCCGGCGGCTTCCCCGACAATGTCGACGAGTGGTCGATCAAGGATGAGAAGACCTTCTCGATCACCACCACGGAGGTCTACAACACCGCGTGGTTCGTCGACAACCAGCTCAACCGCATCACGCCCCTGCCCCAGCACGCCTGGGACAAGGACTCCGCGACCGCCGACGTGAGCGACCTCGCCAGCACCCCGGAGGGCTCCAAGAAGGTCTTCGACTTCCTCATCGCCGCCTCGAAGGACCCGAAGACGTACGACTCCAACGAGTTGTGGCAGGTCACCAGCGGCGCGTGGAAGCTGGAGAAGTACGTGCCCAACGGCGAGGTCACCCTCGCCGCCGAGCCGAACTACTCCGGTACGGACAAGCCGAAGCTGTCCAAGGTCGTGTTGCGACCGTTCACCAGCGATGACGCCGAGTTCAACGTGCTCCGCGCCGGCGACATCGACTACGGGTACGTGCCGGCGGCCAACATGTCCCAGAAGAGCTACCTCGAGTCCAAGGGATACACGATCTCTCCGTGGTACGGCTGGTCGATCACCTACCTCCAGCTGAACTACAACAACCCGAAGTCCGGCGTTCTGTTCAAGCAGCCCTACCTCCGGCAGTCGCTGCAAATGCTCATCGACCAGCCGACGATCAGCAAGGTCATCTGGTCGGACACCGCCGCGCCGACCTGCGGTCCGGTACCGGCCAAGCCCGGCACCAACACCGACGCCGCCGGGTGCGCGTACTCCTTCGATCCGGCGAAGTCCAAGGAACTGCTGGAGAGCCACGGTTGGAAGGTGACCCCGGACGGGCAGACCACCTGCCAGTCGCCGGGCACCGGCCCGAACCAGTGTGGCGAAGGAATCACCGCCGGCACACCGCTCGAATTCACGGTGACCAGCCAGACCGGGTTCGCCGCCACGACCAAGATGTTCGCCGAGATCAAGTCACAGATGGCCAAGCTCGGTATCCAGCTGACGATCAAGGAGGTGCCCGACTCGGTCGCGGTCACGCCGACCTGTGAGCCAACCGAGGCGAGCTGCTCGTGGGACATGTCCTTCTTCGGCTCGCAGGGCAGCTGGTACTACCCGGCCTTCGCCAGCGGCGAGCGGCTCTTCGCCACCGACGCCCCGGTGAACCTGGGCAGCTACAGCAATCCTGAGGCGGACAAGCTCATCGAGGCCACCCAGTTCGCCGGCGATGAGAGCGCACTCACGGCGTACAACGACTTCCTGGCCAAGGACCTGCCCGTGCTCTGGATGCCGAATCCGGTGTACCAGGTCTCGGCGTACCGCTCCGGCCTGCAGGGCGTCGAGCCGCAGGACCCGATGAACCTCATGTACTTCCAGGACTGGTCCTGGAAATAGCCCGCTGATCGTCCTGGCCCCGGCGACGCACCATGCGTCGCCGGGGCCCCGACCGGGGAGAGGAAGCCGCACAGGTGGCCCGGTACCTCATCACACGCCTGGGACAGGCTCTCATCGTCGTCGTGCTCGTCACGGTGATCGCGTTCCTCATCTTGCACCTGCTGCCCGGCGGCGCCGCGCGAGCCACCCTCGGCAAGGAGGCAACGCTGGAGCAGCTGGCGGCGTTCAACCACGAGATGGGCTACGACCGGCCGTTGATCCAGCAGTACGGCATGTACGTGCAGCGCCTGCTACAGGGCGATCTCGGCTACTCCTACCAGCTCAACCAGTCTGTCGTCGAGGCGATCGAACAGCGGCTGCCCAAGACGATGGTGCTGTCGCTGCTGTCGACCCTGCTCGCCGTCGTGCTGGCGATCCCGCTCGGCGTGCTCCAGGCAGTACGCCGCAACCGCTGGCCCGACTACGCCATCACCGCGCTGTCGCTGCTGGCGTACGCCACGCCCATCTTCTTTCTGGGCCTCATGATGATCATCGTCTTCTCACAGGTCTGGCCGATCCTGCCCCCGGAGGCGCCACAGGGATTCACGGTGGCCGAGGTGCTCGCCGATCCGGCCGGGCTGGTCCTACCCACGGCCACCCTCGCTATCGTCACCATCGCGGTCTACGCGCGGTACGTACGGTCATCGATGATCGACAACCTGAACGAGAACTACGTGCGCACCGCCCGCAGCAAGGGGCTCTCCGAGCGGCGGGTCGTGCTACGGCACACCCTGCGCAACGGGCTGTTCCCGGTCATCACGCTGCTCGGGATGTACCTGCCCGCGCTGTTCAGCGGGGCGCTGGTCGTCGAGTCGCTGTTCAACTTCCCCGGAATGGGCCAGTTGTTCTGGCAGGCGGCGCTCAAGCGCGACTTCCCGATCCTGCTCGGGGTCACCGTCATCATCTCGATCGCCACAGTCGTCGGCGCGCTGATCGCCGACCTGCTGTACGCCGCCGTTGACCCCCGGGTCCGACTCCGTGGGAGCGCCACATGAGCACGCTATCCGAAGCGGTCGGCCCGGCCGAGCCGAACGACGCGCCACCGCGTGGCCTGTGGCGGCAGGGGCTGACCGTCTTCTGCGAGAACCGGCTTGCCCTGGTGGGACTGGGCCTGTTCGTCCTGCTGGCCGGGGTGTGCTTCCTCGGGCCGCTGGTCTACCACACCGACCAGGTGCACACGGACCTCACCGCCGTGCACCTGGCCCCGGGAGAACAGGGGCATCCGCTCGGCACCGACGGGGTCGGCTACGACCAGTTGGGGCGGCTGATGCTCGGCGGCCAGACCTCCATCATCGTCGGACTGGCCGCCGGGGTCCTCGCCACCATCGTTGGCACGCTGCTGGGTGCCATCGCCGGCTTCTTCGGCGGCTGGGTGGACGCCGCGGTGATGCGCGTTGTCGACGCGATGATGTCGATCCCCTCGTTGTTCCTGTTCATGCTGCTCGCCGCCATCGTCACGCCGAGCGCGCCGATGCTCATCCTCATCATCGGTGCCTTCGCCTGGCTGGGCCCGGCCCGACTCGTGCGGGGCGAGGCACTGACGCTGCGCTCACGTGAGTACGTCCAGGCGATGCGTGGGATGGGCGGCACGGGCGGCCGTGCGGTCCGCCGACACATCATCCCCAACGCCATCGGCACGGTCATCGTCAACGCCACCTTCCAGGTCGCCGACGCCATCCTCTACGTCGCCTACCTGTCCTTCCTCGGCCTCGGCATCCCCCCACCGGCCGCGAACTGGGGTGGCATGCTCTCCGATGGTCTCGCGGATACCTACAGCGGCCACTGGTGGCTGTTGTACCCGCCCGGGATCGCCATCATCCTCATCGTCCTCGCCTTCAACTTCATCGGTGACGGACTCAGGGACGCCTTCGAGGTTCGCCTCCGGCGACGCTAGCAGGAGCAGAGAATGAGCGAATCGATCGGTCCAACCGCCCGGCACTCCACGCCGGCTGTGAACGCGGCAGCCGGCCGGCCCCTGCTGGAACTACGTGACCTCGACACCGACATCGCGCTGCGCCGTGGCACGGTACACGCCCTCGACGGCGTCAGTCTTGAGGTCGCGCCCGGCCAGACCCTCGGCGTCGTGGGCGAGTCCGGCAGCGGCAAGACGATGACCGCACTGTCGATCATGGGACTACTTCCGCCCGGCGGTCGCGTCACCGGTGGGCAGATTCTGTTCGAGGGACGGGATCTGCGATCGTTGCCACCCGACGAGGTGCGCCGGATCCGAGGTGTCCGGATGGGCATGGTCTTCCAGGACCCCCTCACCTCGCTCAACCCCACCATACGTATCGGTGCGCAGGTGGCCGAACCGCTGCGCGTACACAAGCGGGTCGGCAGGGCGGAGGCCCGGGACCGGGCCATCGAGACACTGCGCCGGGTCGGGATGCCGCGCCCGGAACGGATCGTCGACAACTATCCGCATGAGCTGTCCGGCGGTATGCGGCAACGGGTCGCCATCGCCATGGCCCTGGTCTGCTCACCGAGCCTGCTCATCGCCGACGAACCGACCACCGCACTCGACGTCACCACCCAGCGGCAGATCCTCGAACTCATCGACGACCTTCGGGAAGAGTTCGGGATGGCCGTCATCCTGGTCACCCACGACCTCGGGGTGATCGCCGGTCGGGCGGACCGGGTAGCCGTCATGTACGCCGGACGGGTCGTGGAGACCGCTGCCACCGAGCAGCTCTTCCACGCACCCCGACACCGCTACACCGAGGCCCTGATGCGGGCGCTACCCGAGTCGGCCATCCGGGAGAGCGGCGGACACGACCGGCTGATCAGCATCCCGGGACTGCCACCGGACCTGTCCGGTCCCCTAACCGGATGCCGGTTCGCGCCGCGGTGTTCGTATGTCAGCGACGAGTGCCGGACCACCGACCCATCCCTGGTCCCGGGCGCGCATCAGCATGCGTGTCTACACCCGGTACCCACGCCCACCGTGGCGGTCAGCGGGCCGGTCCCGGCGCAGGTCGAACCGGCGGCGGAGTCGGTCACCGCAGCGCCGCCCGAACGCGCGGAGCGTCCTGTCCTGTCGGTGCGGAACCTGGTCAAGAACTACCCGGTGCACGGCCGTGGGCTACTGCGCCGGACAGCCGGGCAGGTCAGCGCGGTGGCCGACGTCTCCTTCGAGGTCAGGCCCGGGGAGACCTTCGGGCTCGTCGGTGAGTCCGGCTGCGGCAAGTCCACCGTGGGACGGCTCTCCGTCGGCCTGGAACAAGCCTCCGCCGGACAGATCGTGTTGGACGGTACGGATCTCACCGACCTCACCGGCCGGGAACGACGCCGGATGCACCGGCAGGTCCAACTCATGTTCCAGGACAGCTACGCCGCGATGAACCCCCGGATGCGCGTTGACGCCATCCTCGCCGAACCGCTCGAGATCCAGAAGGTGGGCGACAGTGCGGCACGGCAGGCACGGATCACCACTCTCCTCGACCAGGTGGGGTTGCCCCGGCGGGCGCTGGAACGCTACCCCCACGAGTTCTCCGGCGGTCAGCTACAGCGGATCGGGTTGGCCCGGTCGCTGGCGTTGCGCCCCCGGCTGATCGTCGGCGACGAGCCGGTGAGCGCGCTGGACGTGTCGATCCAGGCGCAGGTCCTCAACCTGATGCGGGACCTGCAACGCGAACTCGGTCTGGCGTATATCTTCATCAGCCATGATCTGTCCGTTGTCGACTACATGGCAGACCGGATCGGTGTGATGTACCTCGGCAAGCTCGTCGAGATCGGGCCCGCCCGGGACGTGGTGCGGGCTGCCCGGCATCCGTACACGCAGGCACTTGTCGACGCCGTCCCGTCCATCACGCCGGACCGGGCGGCCACTCGCGACGGCACGACCATCCGGGGTGAGCTTCCCAGCGCCCTCGACCCACCCACCGGGTGCCGGTTCCGTACGCGCTGCCCCCACGCGGCGGACATCTGCACGACGGAGCCCCCGCTGGTCGGCGGCCTGCACCAGGTGGCCTGCCACCTGCCACTACGCCCGGAGCCGACCAGCACGCCCACACCGGTCCAGGCCTTCGGATGACCACGGTAGAGATCTGCGTCAGTGATGTGCCGACCGCACTGGTGGCCGAGGCGGCCGGGGCCGACCGGCTGGAGCTCTGCGCCGACCTCGGCCAGGGCGGCACCACCCCGAGCCTGGGGACGGTTGAGGTCGCCCTGCGTACGCTGCGTGCGGCCGACTTACGCGTCATGATCAGACCCCGGGGCGGTGACTTCCGGGTGAGCGAGATCGAACAGCAGGTCATGGTCGCCGACATCGCGGCCATTCGCGAACTGCCCAACCCGAACGGCCTCACGGTCGGGGTGGTGGTCGGCGCGCTCACCCCCGACAACAACCTCGACCTGGCCGTGCTGCGGGACGTGATCGAGGCGGCGGGGCCGTTGCCGGTAACCGTCCACAAGGCCTTCGACGAGGTCGACGACCAGCTCGCAGCGATCGACGAGGTCATCGACCTCGGGGCGGACGCCGTGCTCACCTCGGGTGCGGCGGCCACCGCGCTGACCGGTGCCGCCCGGATCACCGCGCTGCGGCAGCGGGCCGGCGATCGGCTTCGGGTGATCGCCGCCGGCGGTATCCGCTCGCACAACGTCCGGCAGGTGCTCGCCGAGACCGGGGCGCGGGAGGTCCACCTACGCGCACCCGTCCGGCGCGACGGGCGCGAGGCGACCGACGGCGATGAGGTAAGCCGCCTCGTCACCGCCGTGCGTCCACGGTGAGCGGCCGCCGGTCCGGCAGCCGCGTGGGGTACCGACCCGAAGATCAGATCTTCGGAATTCCCAGGTCAGCGAAGAGCTGCCGAGTCGCCGGGTCAACCGAGTAGAGCACGGTCCCACGGATGGAACGCGTCAGGAGGACACCATAGGCGTTTCGGACCGCCCGTAGGAGTTCCGCATCGTCCTGGATCCGGTTGGCCTTGCTGCGCACGTGCTTCCGGTGCAACAGCCACCGGCTGCCACTCCAGGTCAGGTCGGGGCCGAAAATCACCCCGCCCCAGTCGTATTCCAGCCCCTGCACGGTGTGCACACAACCGATCTGGCCGAACCCGCCTGGTTCGGTGGCCCAGAACCGCCGTTTTGGTACGCCTGGTGTCCTGTGGTTGTCACCGGCGTTCCACGGACGCGCCCAGCCCTCCTCTGGTGTGACATCCGGAACGGTCCCGGAGTCATCAGTCCACTCCCAGCACATCCCGGCACACATCCGAGCGCTGAGGCCTAGGCGATCTTGTTCTGTAGGAACTCTTCCATGGCTGCGGCGGTGTCGGCACGTTAGAGCTCGAAAGGCTCTGGATCGTCGTCGACATCGGGGTTCCACCGCACCGGGTTATCCGACAGCAACCGCTGGGACCAGGTGTCGTACGTCGCGCTTCCGACAGCGCGCAGCGGGCGGTCCAAACTGATCGGCACGACTTCCGCGCCGAGGTGCTGAATCTCCTTGACCAGCGCCTCCGGGGTCCAGACCTCCTCCCCGAAGAGCCGCTGATCTCCGTCGACAAAGAAGACCGGCACCTTCGCTCGGGTGACGATCACCGAAACGGTGGATTCACCCGGGCGCATCACGAAGGAACCCGCCATCGGCCGCTCGGTGAGCCGGTGCGCCTCGTCGCACAGGATCAGGTCCAGCTCATCGGCCCGCACCCCGTCGGCGATGCTGTTCAAGGTGGCGAAGGTGCCCCGCACGCCTCTGGCCGCACGTTTGAAAGTCTCCCGTGAGGCGACCCCGCCTGACACGTACCGTGCCGCATAGTCATCTCCATGGGCGTCACCCAGGAGGGTGAGCGCGACGAGTGACTTACCGGTGCCGGCCCGGCCATGCACGACGAACACCTTCTTCGCGCCGAACGAAGCACGTGTCCGGAGCGCGTCCATCACGTCCGTCACGGCGCGCAGCTGGTTTTCCACCAGGCTGAACCGGGTGTGCCCGTTGACGATGGCTCCGACTTCGTCGGTGAGCAAAGAGTGTGAGCGGCGACGTTCGAGTAGCGCCTGGGCCGACTTCTCCCCCGACACCGCGCTGAAGTTCATCCGCAGAAAGCTCCGCAGGTCGGAGGGCTGCCGAGCCGTGAAGGTCTTGATGTCGGGACACGGCGCGACCTGACTGATCCATTGGGAGTCCGGATCCTTGAGGTTGTGTAGATAGGCCGCGCCGACGAGGTTGACATACCGATCGTCGAACATGCTGTGGTATCGCTGAAGTGTGCGGAGGTTCTTCCGCACCTGGACAGCCGGGTGCGCCTTGTGCTTGCCGTAAAAGGGCGCATAGACCCGCCTGAGGGTGCAACGTCTGCAGTACCGATCGACTCCGCCGGGTCCACATGACGGGCACTCGGGATCCGGGGCGTTGGGCCGCTCGATAGCGCTCCACTGCTTCAGCTCGATCACGGCGTAGCTCAAGCCACCGGACGGATGCGTTCCGGCGAGCACCACATCGATGGGAGCCATGTCACCCACCCGGTACTCCACGAACATCCAGACCTGCCCCAAGCCGAGGTCAACCAGCGAGGCCGCCACTTCGTAGAGGCTCTCCCGCCACGACTCGACCTCGCTCTGCGAGGGCCCCCTTCCCCTGCGATGCGCCGCCCGGTAGCACTCTTCGATCTTTCGGACCGACCGGTCCATGTCCCGCACCAACTCCGCCGCAGGCCAGTACGCCTCCAGCGGTGTCGACGAACCCTTGGCCGCCATTCTGACTACGCTCCCCACGACGGCAGGCATCCCGACGCGACCAGGTGCCGCTGACCGGCGCAGCCGGGAACCAATGATCGATACACATACCTGTTGGTGGGCGAGTATCCCACTCCCCAGAAGGGCCGACAAGCGACCCTCCTCGCGGGTCGTGCCAGTCGGGTGGCCTGCACCAGCCCGGGCGGATCAGGGTTGGAGCCCGCACCGGTTGACGTGGTACTCATGGCAGATGACTCTGCAGGAGTTGCAAGAACAGCTGCGGCACTTCGCCCAGGAACGCGACTGGGAGCAGTTTCACGATCCAAAGAACCTGTCCATGGCGCTGGCCGGCGAGATTGGGGAACTACTCGAGATCTTCCAGTGGCTCTCCCCGGAACAGTCCGCCGCCGTCATGGCTGACCCGGTCCAGGCCGAGGCGGTACGGCACGAACTGGCCGACGTATTCGCCTACCTACTCCGACTGACGGATGTGCTCCAGGTCGACCTCGCCGCAGCTCTGCGAACGAAGATCGAGCTCAACGCCCTTCGCTACCCTGCTGATCAAGCACGCGGCCGGAGCGACAAGTACCACACGTATGACCCGCCGGGGGCGAACACAGCGCAAGGCGCCTGAGGTCCCGGGCCGGCCTCAGGCCGGCAAAGATGTGATCATCCGGTCCAGCTCACGCAGGTCGTCGATGATGGCATCGGCATGGGCCAGTTCCGCCGGGGCGTGGGTGGTGGTGAGCGCCACGACCACAGCCCCGGCCGCCTTGCCGGCGGCGACTCCGGCGGGGGCATCCTCCACGACAACGCAGGACGCGGCGGCAACACCGAGTTGCCGGGCGGCCAGCAGATACCCCTCGGGGTCGGGCTTGCCGTGGCGGACATCCTCCGCCGCCACGAAGATCGGTGGAGTTCGCAGACCCGCACCGCGCATCCGGGCGGTCATCAGCGGGCGGGACCCGGACGTGACGACGGCCCACCTGTCATCGGGGATCGTGGTCAGCGCGGCGGTGGAGCCGGGGATCGGGCGTACCAAATCGGCGTACGAGAGCTGGAGGTCGGCCATCTCCCGCAGTACCGACACGACAACCCCGGGCGGAAAGAACTCCGGCACCACATCCTCATCGCGCCGGCCGTGGCAGACCCGCAGGATGGCGTCCGCATCGACGCCGTAACGAGCGGCGATCGTACGCCAGCTGGTGGTAACCGCCTCGGTCGAATCCACGAGGGTGCCGTCGATGTCGAAGAGGATCGACCGATCCATGATTCACCTGGCCTTCACGTTTCGCAACTTGGCAGTTCCCGCGGCCACGGCCGCAGGGCGGTGCTCAGCGCACGAGGGTAGGGGTGGCGAGCGCGTCCAGCCCGCGCCCGGCCACACACCGGTATGTCCGCTCCGCCTCCCCAGGGGGCAGCACATCCAGCTTCCACCCCTCGATGTGGATGAGGCCGGCGGCGAGCTTGAAGGTGGTCTCGTTGCACACCCGGCGCACCACCGGGTTGACGCTGATGTCGACGTAGCCGACCCCGGGTGCCGCGTCGGATAGCTCGCCCTCGGCGTAGCTCTCCCAGGTGTGCTCACCCGCGCAGGGCACCTTTATCGCGGGGGTCCGCGACCCGCTGCCCCAGATCGGACCGAAACACTCCAGCTCAGCTCCGCACCGGGCCCCGGAGGGAAGCTCCGCGGCCTGGGCGCAGGCGGGCCGGAGGGCGGGCTCGGCAGGCCGGCCCACGCTCGATGTCGGTGACAACGCGCCCAGGCTGTCATCCAGCCCAACCGGATCCACCCCAAAGCCGACCAGCCCGACCCCGGCCACGAGGAGGGCGGCCACTCCCGCGCCGCCCAGAAACCAGGGCCGCCGACGCCGGGCCGCGGAAGGAAGAGCCGGTTGCGCGTCCTCGCCCGGCACGCGGGGCGCCGGGGGAGTCGACCGGCCGCCCGAGGCCACTCCGGAACGCCCGCTCGGGGCCGTCCCGGGGTGCCCACCGGCGGCCGGTTCGGCCGGGGCGCTGGCGGCGGTCCCGCCAACCGGCAGCGCGGCCAGCAGGTCCCGTAGCTCGGTGGCGGACGGTCGCGCCGCCGGGTCGTTCGACATGCCAGCCCGAAGGATGTCGACCAGTTCCTCCGGCACCCCGGGCAGGCCGGGTACCGGCTGCTGGAACATCTCCAGCACCGTAACCAGGCTGGGGTTACGCTCGGAGCGCCAACGCGGCGGCCGACCGTGCATCACCGCGTAGAGGGTGGCGCAGAGGGCATAGACATCCACGGCCGGTGATGGTGGGCTGTGGTTGAACATCTCCGGCGGCGCGTAGGCCGGGGTGAGCACCTCCAGGGCGACTGTGGCGTCGCGCAGCTCGGCGACGACGGCCAGCCCGAAGTCGGCCAGCACCGCCGGGTTGAAGTGGGAGTGGAGGATGTTGGCCGGCTTGATGTCCCGGTGCAGCACCCCGGCCGCGTGGGAGTGGACGATCGCGTCAGCGATCTTGACTCCGAGGTCACGGGCCTCCACGGGGCCGAGCGGCGAGGTACGCATTCGTTCGGCGAACGACCCGTCACAGAGCTCCATGATCAGATATGGGTGCTGGTCCACGGTGACCCCGACGTCGAAGAGGTCAACCACGTGCGGGTGCGACGACATCCGACCGGCCGCCCGTGCTTCCCGGAGGAACCGGGCCTGATCCCGCTCACTGTCCAGAGTGCGGTTCTCTACCTTGACCGCCACCTCGCGCCCCACCGAGATCTGGGTGGCTTTGTAGATCGTCGCGTAACCACCCCGGGCAAAAACCCGCAGATCGGTCAGCCCGGGCACAAGGGGTGTTGGTAGCGCGCCAGGCGAGGTCTCGGTCACGGCTTAAAAATACCGAATCAGGCGGGCTGTTCAGCGAACCGCGTCAACGATGGACGCCGGATCAACCGGGGCGGCCGACGGCGAGACGACATCGCCCGGTGCCGCAGCACCTGAGCCGCGGTGATCCCACCACAGACCCGCGGCAGTCGCCAACGCGCCCAGCGCCTCCCAGGCAGCCACCCCGAAGAACAGGCCCGGAGCGGCGTCTACCAGCACCAGAATGCTGAACACGGTGAACGTGAGGAGTCGAAAACCGACCGTGAACCGGTAGAAGGCCCGCCACTCGGTCGCCGCGGCGAGCAGGTAGTAGACCCCCATGTTGAACGAGGCCATCGAGGACGCCGTCAGAAAGGTAGCGGTGTAGTCACCCGACGCCCGGGACTCCAGCACCTCGAAGTCGAGCAGCCGCAGCAGCGCCTCCGGCCAGATCAACCCGATTGCGCCCAAAAGCAGGGCGAGCAGCCCAAAGACCGCGACTGTCCAACCGGCAGCGGAACGCGGCAGCTTCATCAGACCCCTTCCCGTCCGGCACGTCCCACATCCCGGATCGTGCGCGGCCCCCACGCTATCGAGCACCCGCCCTGTCCCGCATCACCGGAATTGCCAAAATCTGCCACCGGCGACGCCGACGGCCGGATCAGTCGGCCGCCGTCAACCGGCCGAGGAGGTCGTCCGCGTCCCGCCGCTCGCTCCGCTGCTCGGTCGCGTACGCCAGGCGCACCGCCTCCTGGGCGCTGGCCCGGGCCGCCGCCAACTCGCCGGTAGCGGCGAACGCCTTTGCCAACACGGCGGCGGCGGTCACCTGGCTACGCACGTCCTCCGCCGGGACGGTACGGGCCCGCTGCGCCCAGTCCAGCGCCTGCTCGGCCTGCCCGTGGGCGAGCAGGGCGGAGGCGTACCGGGCCAGCGTCAGGCGACGGGAGAAGAGCAACGCCGGAGTGGTCTGCGCGGCGGTCGCCACCGGGGCGAGCAGGCCGACCGCGGCGGCGGGATCACCGGCCGCCAGCCGGGCGGTGGCCAGCAGCACCCGCGGCGCCACCTGCGCCGGTGCCCACGGGTTGTACGGCTCGACGGCGGTCAGCACCGCCTGCGCCTCCCGCTCGGCCCGGTCGTAGTCGCCCGAGTCCAACGCCACGAACCCCCGCAGCGTGCCAGCCATGCCGGTCAGCAGCGGATGCGAGGTACGGCGGGCGTACCCCATCGCGTCGGTGAGCAGGTCCGCGGCGTGCTCCGGCTCGCCCAGGCCACGCGCGATAACCCCGCGCACCACCAGCGCGAAGCCCCGCCCCCACTCGTCGGAGGCGGCGTCGAAGTCCCGGTACGCCCGCCGGGCCGCCCGGTCGGCCTCGGCCAGATCACCCAGCTCGGCGGTGGCGTACGCCTCCACCGCCCGCAGGGTGCCGACCGCCCACTGCTCGCCGACCCGCTCGCCGAACGGCAGAAACGCCCCGGCGAGGCGGCCAGCCTCGTGCAGCCGGCCGGCGAGCAACCGGGCGAAGGCGGTGGTGCCCCGCAGCCAGGCCCGCCCGTACGGATCCTTCAGCTCGGCGAACAACCGCGCGGCTCGACCGAGCACCGCGTCGGTACCCGCGAAGTCGCCCCGGGTGGTGGTGACCCAGGCCAGGTTCTGCAACGACCACGCCTGCCCGCGGCGGTCCTGCACCGCGAGACTGGTCTGGTACGACGCGGCGAGCCGGCTGCTCGCCTGCCCCAGCCGGCCGGCGACGAAGTCGGCCATCCCGAGCAGCCGCATCGCCGCCGCACGCAGCGTCGGCAACTCGTGGGCCGAGGCGACCTGCAACGCCTCCTCCCAGGAGCTCGCCGCCCGGTCCGGGTCGCCCATCGTCTGGTGCGCCTGCCCAGCCAGGAGCAGCGCACTGGCCCGGGTGGCCGCCTCGTCCCCGGCGTTAGCGGCGATCTTCTCCGCGTTCGCGAGGGCGTCGGCCGCCTTGCCGATCTGGAGCAGCGCCTGTGCGTGCACCACCCGGTCGGCCGGCGGGACCCCGTCGGAAGCCAGCTCGCTGGCGCGCTCGGCGTACTCCACCGCCAGCAGCGGCTCCCCGACGTACATCGATCGGCGGGCGGCGTGGCCCAACGCGGCGACCCCGACCGGGACCACGGCCCGCGCCGGTGCGTCCGGCCGCAGCCCCACCGCGTCGGCGAGCGCGGTCGCCCGCTCCACATGCCCGGCCACGAAGTCGTCCCGGGCGGCCTCGGTGAACCCACCGGAGGCGGGGGTACCAGTCGGCGGGTCGACCGCCGCCCAGCGGGCGAGCGCCGCATGCCGTTCGGCCAGTTCGGCCTTACTGACCCCGGCGTAGGCCGCCTCCCGCATCAGCGGGGTGGCGAACGTGTGGCCGGACCGCGCGCGATGCAGCATCCGGCGTTGCAGCAACTCCTCGACCGCACGTTCCAGATCCACGGCGGCAACCGCCGCCGGTCGGCCGTCCTGACCGCTCCGCTGCTCTCGCAGCGCCTCCAGCGCCCCCGCCGGTACGGTGTCCCCGACGACCGCCGCGTCCCGCAGCACCGAACGGGCATCCGGCGGCAACGCGTCAATCCGCGCGGCGAGCACAGCCGCGAGGTCACGGGAGAGGAGTTGGCTGCCGAGCGAGCCCGGCGCGAGCTGCCAGGCCTCGTCGGCACCGGCGGTCAGCGCGCCCCGCTCCATCAACAGGGTGACCAGCTCAGCCAGGTAGAACGGGTTACCCTGCGCGGTGGCGAGCAGGCGATCGGCGTCAACCTGCGGCAACCGGCCGCCACTGAGATAGCCGGTGAGCAGCCGCGCGGCATCCGCACCGCGCAGCGGCGGCAGCGCATGAACCTCAGCGTCGGCCACCCGGGTCAGGGCACCCGCCGTGCGGACCAGCTCCGGCCGGCCCAGCAGCAACACCAGCACCGGGCCGACGAGCCGGGACAGGGTCTCGCCGAGCGCATGGATGCTCTCGGTGGTCGCGTCGTGCAGATCGTCCACCACGACCACCAGCGGCGCCTCCGCGGCGAGAGCGCTGAGCAGGTCGGCGACGGCATTCGGCACCGCGTCGCCGTCGACGGACTGACTCGCCGAGCGCCACTCGCCCTGGTCGGTGGGGCCGCTGGGCAGCTCCGCGTAGCCGAGCAGGGCCAGCAGCTGTTCGGCGCCGACCGGGGTGGGGTCGCCACCGGCACGGCCGAGGCGCTGGCCGAGTCGGCGCAGTCGCTCCTCGACCGCTGGTCGGGTGAGCGCGGTGGCCGAGTCGGTGGGCAGGCCGACCGCGGCGCGGACCAGGTCCGCCAGGGGAGCGAGCCGGCGCCGTTCACCGAACGCGACGCAGCGCACGGAGAGCACCCGCGCACCGGTGTACGCCGCGAACCGACCGGCACCAACGTCGTAGCCGGCGGCGAGACGCTCCACCTCGGCGGCGAAGCGGGACTTGCCGATGCCTGCCTCGGCGGTCATCAGCAGTACCCGGGGCTCACTGCGGTCAACCACCTCGGCGAGCCGGCCCGCCACCCGCCCGATCTCGGTCTCCCGGCCGACGAAGGGCGCCTCGTCCCCGAGCCCGGACCGGGTGCCGGCGGCGTCCAGCAGGCCAAGCAGCTCGTACGCCGTGACCGGTTCCCGCTTGCCCTTCAGCCGCAGCGGGCGTAACGCCCGCCAGGAGGCGATGTGCCGGGTGGCGGCGGCGGTCCGTTCCCCGGCGTAGACCGCGCCGACCGCCGCCGCGTCGGCGAGCCGGGCGGCGGTGTTGACCGTGTCTCCGATAACCGTGTATTCGAGGGCCGCCTGGATCCCGGCGATCACGCCCCCCGTGTTGAGCCCGACCCGCAGGCCCAATGGCGCGCCGCCACCACGTTCGTCGTCGAGGACCCGGCGCACCGCCCGCTGCATCGACAGCGCCGCCCGAACGGCCCGCTCGGCGTCGTCCTCGTGCGCCACCGGCGCACCGAAGACCGCCATGATGCCGTCCCCGGTCAGCTTGTCGACGTGCCCGCCGAAGGTCTTGACCGCGCCGGCCAGCGCCGCGAGCACCCGGTCGGTGACGGCACCGACCCGCTCCGGGTCGAGATCCTCCGACCAGGAGGTGAAGTCGGAGAGGTCGCCGAAGAGCACGGTGACCACCCGGCGTTCGGTGGCGGGGAGCGTCGCCGCAGCCGGCAGCGCGGCACCGCAGTTGTGGCAGAACCGGGCACCGGGTACCGCGACGGTTCCACACACCGGGCAGGTCACTTCTGCTCCAACCCCGCATCGGTGGCGCCGGATTCCCGGCCCAGGTATGCCAACTGCGCCTGGACCGACCATTGGGCGGCCCACCACAGTGACCGGTCGACGTCGGCGTAGACGACCGCCACGACCTCGGCGGCGGTGCGGGCACCGGCGTCGAGCGCGGCCCGGACCTGGTCGAGTCGGGCTTGCCGGTGGGCCAGGTAGAACTCCGCCGCGGCGCCGCAGTCCGCCAACGCCGAGCCGTGACCGGGCAGGGCCGGGACTCCGGCGTACGTCGAGAGCAGCTCCAGACTGCCCAGGTAGTCCCCGAGGTGCCCGTCCGGGTGGGCGACCACGGCGGTGCCCTGGCCGAGGATGGTGTCACCGGTGAAGACCACCCGCTCGTCGCCGTGCGTCGCGAGGAAGCAGACCGAGTCGGCGGTGTGCCCGGGGGTGGCCAGCAGGCGGATCTCCAGCGGGTCACCACCGAGGTCACCGGTGGCCCCGGTCAACGGCGTACCGCCGATGGTGTGTGCCGGGTCCACGGCGCGTACGGGCGCCCCGCCGAGCAGGTCGTGCAGGCGCGCCGAGCCTTCGGTGTGGTCGGGGTGCCCGTGGGTGATCAACACCCGCCCAATCGGCCCCTGGGCGGCGATCGCGGCCAGGTGTGTCTCGTCGGCCGGCCCTGGATCGATCACCACCGCGGGTTCACCGGGGGCGGCGCGGAGCACCCAGGTATTGGTTCCAGTCAACGTCATCGGCCCGGGATTCGGGGCCCGCAGCAGCGTGACCCACCCCGGCAGCGCGCCCGCGAGAGCTGTCGCCGGCGCCGTGAAGTGCCCGCTCATGGCTGCGATCGTACGACCACCGGCAACGGCCTCCGCGATCTTGCACCGCCAACCTCCGCTTCGTACCCGTTCAGGGGCTTTGACCGGCAGGAAGTGCAAGATCGCGGCAGGGACTAGGCCGCGACTTCGACGATGACCTCCACCTCGACGGGCGCGTCCAGGGGGAGCTCCGCCACCCCGACCGCGCTCCTCGCGTGCCGACCGGCCTCGCCGAAGACAGTGCCGAAGAAGTCGGAGGCGCCGTTGATGACGCCGGGCTGGCCGGTGAAGCCCGGGGCGCTCGCCACGAAGCCGGTCACCTTGACGATCCTGACGATCTGCTCCAGCCCGACCAACGAGTTGATCGCCGCGAGCGCGTTCAGCGCGCACCGCTGGGCCAGCTCCTTGGCCTGGTCGGCGGAGACGTCAGCGCCGACCTTGCCGGTGGCGAGCAGTTTGCCCTCGGCCATCGGTAACTGGCCGGAGACGTAAACGTGCTGCCCGGACTGCACCGCCGGCAGGTAGCTGGCGACCGGGGGCACCACCTCGGGCAGCTCGTACCCCAACTCGACGAGTTTCGCGTGCGGCCCGGTCATGCCTTGGCCCGCTTCAGGTAGGCGACGAGCTGCTCCGGGTTTGGCCCGGGAACCACGGACACCAGTTCCCAGCCGTCCTCGCCCCAGTTGTCGAGGATCTGCTTGGTCGCATGGACCAGCAGCGGGACCGTGGCGTACTCCCACTTCTGCATCGCTGGAAGGCTCTCTTTCCTGGAGTGCGGTTCTTTCCAGGGCACAGCCTACGGTCCGACGGCGGGCTGGGGCGCGGGACGTTGCTCGGCCACCACCTCCCCGCACGGGCCAGCGTGGTCATAGGGCCGTGGACAGCGGGACCGGTCCAGCAGGGGCAGGTCACAGAAGACCCGGTGCCGGTTGTTCTGGTCGTCCGCCGTGGAGACGGTCGTCTCGCCGGCGTCCACCGCACCGAGGAAGCTCAACGAGGTGGCGATCGTGCCCGCCAGCGCGACGGCGGCGGCGTGGTCCGCGACCCGGACCGGAAGATGCACCACGTAGCCCGGCTCCTCCTCGTCCCGGGGCGGCAGGCCCGGCTGGTCCGGTACACCGCCGGGGGCGGGCAGCCGGATCACGGCCGGGAGTTGGGTCCGGCGGGTGTTCTCCACGTCGTGCATGCCCTGCCTCCGGCGGTTGTACCTGATCGTGCCCACGCCGCTCGGCCCGGCCACGGCCCGATCCCGGCACCATCGGAACGTAGGCTGCTGGTCGATGGCCGCCAACAGGACGCGCGGCATTCCGGCTGTCAAGTCACATATGCGACACCTGCTCCGACGGACTGCGGACAACGTCCGGGAGCCGACGGGTTCCGGACAGAACCGGTGTCATGTCAACGGCCTGGCCAACCGCTACCCTTCCGGTCGTAAACGGCGGTCTACCGCCACCCGTCGCCTCGCCGAGCCGACGCAGTCCCACCCCCGGGGGAGCGATGTCCCAGTCAGCCAGCGGTGATCCGACCAGTCAGCCCGACGACCCGACCGCGGCGGGCATCCCCTCCGCACCACCGGCCCCATCGGCAGCCCCCACGGCGGGCATCCCCTCCGCACCACCACCGGACCCATCGGCACCCCCCACGGCGGGCATCCCCCAGCCCCCGAACCAGCAGCCGCCGGCGCCCCGCCGCCGACACGGATTGCTGATCGCGTCGATCGCCCTTGCGGTGACCCTGGTGCTCTGCCTCGGCGGCGGGGTCGCCGCCTTCCTGGCGGTGCGCGCGGTGGAGGACGGCGTGGGCACCACGGAGCCCCGGGCCGCCGTGGAGGAGTTCCTCACCGCCGTCTACCAGGAGCGGGACGCGGCCCAGGCGTCGAGCCTGGTCTGCTCGGCCGCCCAGGACCAGGACAAGATCTCCGCGAAGGTCGCCGAGGTGGAGAAGTACGCGGCCGACTACAAGAGGCCGCACTTCCGGTGGAGCCCCCTGAAGGTTGACGACGAGACCGAGGACCGGGCCATCGTCACCACCACCGTCACCATGACCACTGCCGACGAGAGGGTCGCCGACCTGCCCCTGCGCCTCACCGTGATCAAGACGACGGGTTGGCGGGTCTGCGAGGTCGCTGGAGGGTGACGCCTGGTTAGGCTCGACGGGTGGGAGCAGCACAGCGACCAGCCGAGCCGGCCGGCACCGAGTGGCCGGCCCGCCTGCACGTGGTGACCGGCAAGGGCGGCACCGGCAAAACCAGCATCGCCGCCGCCCTCGCCCTCGCCCTCGCCGCCGGGGGCCGGCGCACCCTGCTGGTCGAGGTCGAGGGACGGCAGGGCATCGCCCAGCTCTTCGGCACCGACCCGCTCCCCTACGCCGAACGGCACCTGACCGACGCCCCGGACGGCGGCGAGGTGCGGGCCCTCCCCGTGGACGCGGAGGAGGCCCTGCTCGAGTACCTGGACATGTTCTACAAACTCGGCGGCGCCGGGCGGGCCCTGCGCAAGCTGGGCGCCATCGACTTCGCCACCACCATCGCCCCGGGGCTGCGCGACGTGCTGCTGACCGGCAAGGTGAAGGAGGCCACCACCCGCACGCTGGGCCAGCGACGGGTGTACGACGCTGTGGTGCTGGACGCCCCACCGACCGGGCGGATCGCGCGGTTCCTCAACGTCACCGCCGAGACCGCCCGGTTGGCCCGGATGGGGCCGATCAAAACCCAGAGCGAGGGGGTCGCCGCGCTGCTGCGCTCCCCAATGACCGCCGTGCACGTGGTGACGCTGCTCGAGGAGATGCCGGTCCAGGAGACCGCGGACGCCATCGCGGACTTCACCTCGCTCGGCTTCCCGGTCGGACGGATCATCGTCAACGCCACCCGACCGCCGGCACCGGTCAGCTCCGCGATCACCGCCGCGGAGCTCACCGCCGGGCTGCTCGCCGCCGGACTGCCCGCCGACGATGCGACCGTCTCCGGCTTGGCGACCGAGGCGCGCGACCAGTCGGTCCGCCGCGACCTGGAGGATTCGCTCCGGACCGACCTGGCCGAGTTGGGCCTGCCGCTGGTCGAGCTGCCGCTGCTGCCCGACGGGGTGGACCGGGCGGGTCTGGATCGACTGGCCGCGGCGCTCGTCCGAGCGGCTTGACGCGCTCCTCCCGTCGCTCTTCAACGTTGTTGAAGCGGGCCCGATACGCTCGATTGGTGCCTTCCGACAACGTGGCGCCGCCGCTGGACGTTGACCGGATCCTCGCCGATCCCGGCGTACGGATCGTGGTCTGCTGCGGGGCGGGTGGGGTGGGCAAGACGACCACCGCCGCCGCGCTCGCGCTGCGGGCCGCGGAGGAGCACGGCCGCCGCACGGTGGTGCTCACCATCGACCCGGCGCACCGGTTGGCCCAGTCGCTGGGGCTGACCGAGCTGGACAACACTCCGCGCCAGGTCAAGGGGATCGATGTCGAGGCCAGCGGCGGTGAGCTGCACGCCATGATGCTCGACATGAAGCGCACCTTCGACGACGTGGTGCTCCAGCACACCGACCCGGCGAGGGCCGCGGAGATCTTCGCGAATCCGTTCTATGCGGCTATGAGCTCCACCTTCGCCGGCACCCAGGAGTACATGGCGATGGAGAAGCTCGGGCAGCTGCACGCCCGGGGCGAGTGGGACCTGATCGTGGTGGACACTCCGCCCTCCCGCTCGGCGCTGGACTTCCTCGACGCACCGGCCCGCCTCGCCCGTTTCCTGGACGGCCGGATGCTGCGGCTGCTGCTTGCCCCGGCCCGCTCGGGCGGGCGGAGCATGTTCAGCTTCGTCACCGCTGGGTTCGGCATGTTCTCGAAGGTTGTCCAGAAAGTACTGGGCGCCCAGTTGTTGAGTGATCTGTCCGGCTTCGTCGCCGCCCTCGACTCGATGTTCGGCGGTTTCCGCCAACGAGCGGAACAGACCTACCGCATCCTGCAAGCGCGCGAGACGGCGTTCCTCCTGGTCGCCGCGCCGGAGCCGGACGCGGTCCGGGAGGCCGCGTACTTCGCAAGCCGACTGCGGGCCGACCGGATGCCGCTCGCCGGGCTGGTGCTCAACCGGGTGCACCGCCCGGCGGTGCCGGAGCTCGACCCCAACGAGAGCGTGGCCGCCGCCGACCGGCTGGCCGAGCTGGGTGGCCACGACAGCACTGTGGACGTGCTCCGGGCCCATGCCGCGCTGGCCCACCAGGCGGTACGCGAACAGCGGGTGGCGGCCCGGTTCACCGCGGCGTTTCCGACCGTGCCGGTGGCCTCGGTAGCCGCGCAGCCCGCCGACGTCCACGACATCGACGGGCTACGGACGATCGGTTCGCTGGCCGGCCAGGGGTAATTCGTAGCCGGCCCGCCGCGGGCCGGAGTGTCTGTCCGTGGCCGGCGCGGCGGGCCGGAGTGACCGTCAGCCGGCCGCGGCGGCAAGGACCTTGTCCCGGTCGGCCTTCTCCTTGGCGTTCTTCTGCATCGCGGCCTCGAACATCTTGCGCCAGCTGGCGACCTGCGGGTGGCGACGCAGCAGCGCCCGTCGCTCACGTTCGGTCATGCCGCCCCACACGCCGAACTCGATCCGGTTGTCCAGCGCGTCGGCCAGGCACTCGTACCGGACTGGGCAGCTTCGGCAGATCCGCTTCGCCACGTTCTGTTCGGCGCCCTGTACGAACAACGCGTCCGGGTCCCCGTTCTGACATGCCGCCAGCGACGGCCAGTCAGTGATCATGCCCATCTGTACACGTCCCCCCTTGCAGTACTACCGACCCCATCGCGGACCAGCCGGCTGTTCCCCCGATCGCCCCGCCGACCTCCCCCAAGGCGGCACGGACGACCTGTGGCGCTGTCGCCGCTCCCATCATGCTCTGTAGCTGCCTGATTACGCAACGTTGTCGGCAAAATCCATTATTCCGGACACTCCCGGCTTACCGGGCCTGCTGCCGCCCGCATACCCCACCGAGGTCCACGAAAACGCTGGACGCCCATCCCACACCAAGAGGAGACTCGCGACGCTTGGTCCGCAACCGCCTACCAGGGGTCGTGCGTTTAGCACAACGAGGACGGCGTGCGCAGGAAATGGGGAAAAGCCGCCCCGCGCCGCCCGTCGCCGGTTCGCTACCCTGTCGAGGTGACCTGGATGCGGAAACGTGATCATAATGTGCTGACCAACGCCGCATCGCTACTCGTCTGTGGCTTACTCGCCGGAGTGGTGGTCGCCGCGGCGGCCTTCCCCGCGGTGGCGCTGTCCGGATTGGCCGCGAAGGCCGGCGCCGAGACCTTCGACGCCCTCCCCGATCTGTTCGTAGACGCTGCCGGGCCCCAGATGAGCCGCCTACTCGCTGCCGACGGCAAGACACCGCTGGCCACCATGTACGACGAGAACCGCCGCGACATCACCAAGATTGACGACATCGCGCCGGCGATGCAGCAGGCGATCCTCGCCGCCGAGGACCACGACTTCTACGAGCACAACGGCGTCGACCTCAACGGCGTCGTCCGAGCCTTCGTCAACAACAGTCAGGAAGGCTCCCACCAGCAGGGCGCCTCCACGCTGACCATGCAGTACGTCCGACTCGCCATCGCCTACTCGGCGACGCACCCGGCCGACGTGGTGGCGGCCACCGAGGACACCAGCGCCCGCAAAATCCGCGAGATGAACCTCGCCCTGCAGGTCGAGAAGCAGTTCACCAAGGACGAGATCCTGCTGCGCTATCTCAACATCGCCGCCTTCGGCAACGGCGCATACGGCATCTACGCCGCAAGTCAGGTCTACTTCGCCAAGCCCCCTAGCGAACTCACCATCGCCGAGGCGGCGCTCCTCGCCGGCCTCGTCAAAGCCCCCAGCACGTTGGACCCGACCACCACCAGCGGCTACCCGAGCGCGATGGCCCGGCGCGACTACATCCTCGACCACATGGTGCGGATCAACGCCATCACCGAGAAGGAAGCCGAGAAGGCCAAGGCCAGCAAGCCGAAGATCGTCGGCAAGCGGGCGCCGAACGGCTGCGTCGACACCAACACGCAGGAGTGGGGATTCTTCTGCGACTACTTCTACCGCTGGTGGATGGAGCAGGAGGCGTTCGGCTCCACCTCGTACGACCGGGAGCGGCGCCTCAAGAGCGGCGGCTTCGAAATCATCACCACAATGGACCCCAAGGTCCAGAAGGCCGCCGACAAGGCGGTACGGAAGAACCTTCCCGCCACCAGTAAGGCCGCGCGGATGCTCGCCGTGGTCGAGCCCGGCACCGGCCGGGTCCGCGCCCTCTCCACCAACCGCAACTACCAGCTCGACGATCCGGACAACCCGGAGAACAAGCCCCACAGCAACCCGGAAAAGCGCAGAACCGGGGCACTCGGCAACTATCCGAACACCGTCAACCCGCTCCTCACCGGCGGTGACGGCATCACCGGCTACCAGGCCGGCTCGACCTTCAAGATGTTCACCATGGTGGCCGCGCTGGAGAAGGGCATCCCGCTCAGCCACACCATCAACGCCGAGCAACGGTTCCGGTCCGAATACATCATCGACAAGGGCCCCGTCGCCTGCGACGGCCACTTCTACTGCCCCCGAAACGCAAGCCCCAGCATGGCCGGCGTGCACAACATGTGGAGCGCGTTCGGAAGATCGGTGAACACCTACTTCGTCCCCCTCCAGCAGCAGGTGGGGGCGGAGAAGGTGGTCGAGGCCGCCAAGAAGCTCGGCATCACCTTCCGCACCCAGGAGGACCTCGATCAGGAGAAGGGCGCCCACCAGTGGGGTGCCTTCACCCTCGGCGTCTCCCAGACCACGCCGCTGGAGCTGGCCAACGCGTACGCCACCCTCGGCGCCGACGGGCTGTACTGCGAGCCGACCCCGGTGCAGGAGATCCGCGACCCGGCCGGCAACAAGCTCGACCTCGCCGACCCCCGCTGCGAACAGCGGATCAGCACCGAGGTGGCCCGCGCGGCCGTTGACGCCGCCCGCTGCCCGGTCGGGGACCGCTCGTCCACGACGAAGTGCGCCGGCGCGACCGCCCGCAACGTGCGGAGCACCGTTGACGCCCCGGTCGCCGGCAAGTCCGGCACCACCGACGAGGACAAGACCGCCTCCCTGGTCGCGATGACCAAGCAGTACTCGGTCGCCGGCATCATGGCCGACCCGGACTGGCCGCAGACCACCCAGCGGATGCCTCACGAAGATCCCAGGGGCATCAACCCGCCGGTGTACGAGACGCTGCGCGACGCGATGAAGGGTAAGCCCCGGCTCGACTTCACCCCGCCGGAGAAGAAGCTCCGCTACGGAGACCAGCGGACGATCCCGACCGTCAAGTGCGTCAGCGTGGAGAAGGCGAAGTCCCGCATCACCGACGCCGGATTCGCGGTGTTCGTCTCGCCGAACCGGGTCGAGTCGAACTGCCCGGCCGGCACCGCTGCTGGGACCAGCCCCACCGGCCGTACCGCCAAGGGCAGCGTCGTCTCCATCAAGGTCAGCTCCGGCCCGCCGTCCAAGCCGACCGCGCAGCCCGCGCCGACCGACGGCCAACCTACGGAACGCCCCGCCGACTAGCGGCTCGCTGAGACGTCGAAGGGGCGGTCACCCCGATCGGGGTGACCGCCCCTTCGCGTACGCGGAGCCAGGTCAGCCGGCGAGCTGTCGGCGTACCTCGGCCGCGACCCGCCCCCCGGCGGCCCGGCCGGCCACCGCGGCCTGGGCGGCCTTCATCGCCGGGCCCAGCTGCCCCATGCCGGTGAAACCACCCGTGGTCAGCGCTGTCGTGACCGCCTCGGCCAGTTCATCATCGGAGAGTTGACTCGGCAGGTATCGCTCCAGCACCACGCCCTCGGCGGTCTCCTTTGCGGCCCGCTCGTCACGGCCGGCCTCGGCGAAGGCGGCGGCCGCCTCCCGGCGCTTCTTCGCCTCCTTGGCCAGAAGCGCGAGCACCTCGTCATCACCGAGCTCACGCTTGGCCTGACCGGCGACCTCGGCCGCGCCGACGGCTGCCAGCGCCATCCGAAGCGTGGAGGTGGTCATCTCGTCACGCGCCTTCAACGCGGCCCGCAGGTCCGTGGACAAGCGGTCCTTCAATGTGCCCATGGACGGTCAAACTACTCTGTCAGGCATGGGAAAGCGCACACTATTCCGCTTCGCCGCCGGAACCGCCGTCGTGGGTGCGGCCACCCTGGCGTACGCATCGTTGATCGAGCGCAACATGTTCACCCTGCGGCGGTACGAGGTGCCGGTGTTGCCGGCCGGCGCGGAGCCGCTGCGCATCCTGCACCTGTCCGACCTGCACATGATGCCCAACCAGCGACGCAAGCAGGAATGGGTGGCGTCGCTGGCCGGGCTGGACCCGGACCTGGTCCTGGTGACCGGCGACAACATGGCCAACCCCGACGCGGTCCCCGGGGTCCTGTGCGCGCTACAGCCGCTCCTCGACCACCCGGGTGCCTTCGTCTTCGGCTCCAACGACTACACCGGGCCGGTCTGGAAGAACCCGTTCACCTACCTCCTGCCCGACCGCGAATACACCGAGGGCGTGACCCTGCCCTACGACGAACTGCGGGACATCTTCACCGGTGCCGGCTGGGCCGACCTGAGCAACGCCCGTACCACGCTCAAGGCCGGCGGGCGGCTGGTGGAGCTGGTCGGGGTGGACGACCCGCACATCGAGCAGGACGACTATCCGTCCGTCGCCGGCCCGGTCTCGCCCTCGGCCGACCTCTCGATCGGCCTCAGCCACTCCCCGGAGCCCGCTGTGCTGGACCAGATGGCCGCGGACGGGTTCAGCCTGCTACTCGCCGGACACACCCATGGCGGTCAGGTCTGCGTACCGGGGATCGGAGCCCTGGTGACGAACTGTGGGCTGCACCGCTCGATGGCCAAGGGTCTGCACCGCTGGCCCGGCTCGGACGCCTGGCTGCACGTCTCGGCCGGCCTCGGCACCCATCCGACCGCACCGGTCCGCTTCGCCTGCCCGCCCGAGGCGAGCATCCTGACCCTGATCCCCCGCTGAGCCGACAACGCCACGGGGATACCGAATTTGACCCGCGGATCGGGTGGGCTAGTATTTGTCGGCACGCCTCGGGGTGTGGCGCAGCTTGGTAGCGCGCTTCGTTCGGGACGAAGAGGTCGTCGGTTCGAATCCGGCCACCCCGACAGGAACAGGCAAGGCCAGGTGAGGAGCTATCTCACCTGGCCTTTTGCCGCTTCCACCGCGATCTAGTTCATCGAACTAAGCCACTACCTATCCGCCCTCCTGGTGGTCGTTCTCGTCCGAAGTCAGCGGAAAGTCAGCAAACGACTCCCGCACGCGGTCCGCCCCGGCCTCGAACGCGTGCGTGTAGCGGTCCAGCGTGGTCGAGATCTGCTCGTGCCCCATCACGCGGGCGACGTCGTTGAGCGGCACGCCATCCGTGACTAGCCAGGTCGCGTAGGAGTGCCGCAGGTCGTGGAAGCGCAACCCGCCCTGCGCCATGCGAGACACGCGGGCGCGGGCCACCCGGCGGTTCGGGAGTTCCTCGCTGACCTCGTTGCCGTCGCGGTCCCGCCACATCGCCCGCCAGGAGCGAGAACCGACCTGGGTCACCTGGCCGAGCAACCCGGCACGCACCAGCGCCGGTCGCCAGATCCACGCCCGGAAGACCGTACGGCGCATCGAGCCACCCGCCTCGTTGGTAAAGACCTCGCCGGCCGCGCCCGGCTGCACAGTCTCGCGGTGGCGCCGCAGCTCCCGCACCGCGAACGGCGGCAGCGGCACCGTGCGGCGGCCAGCACGCGACTTCGGGTAAGGCTTAAAGGTCACCGTGCCGGCCACCTCAACACCGACGCGACTGACCTTCACCGTGGCCCTGTTCAGGTCGATCGCGTCCCACGTCAAGCCCACGCACTCACCCCACCGCAGCCCCGTCCCGCCCGCCAGCGCCACCAACGCCCGGTAGCGCTCCGGAATCTCCGGTAGCAGAGCCGCGAACGCCTTCCGGGTGATGACCTGCTCATCGGCGTCGGTACGGCGGCGCTTGGGTAGGCGCACGCCATCGGCCGGGTTCTCGGCGATGATCCGATCCCGGACGGCCAGCGCCAACACGGCGCGCAGCAGACGGCAGCACTCCCGGACGGTTGCCGGGGCCAGACGCTGCCCCAGCTCAGTCGCCCACTGTTGAACGTCGGAGTGGTTGATCCGGCCCACCGGGACCGCGCCCCAACGTGGCAGTACCCGGTGCCGCATGACCGAGGCGTCCCGCGCGATGGTTACCACCTCGTCGTTGCGGCCAGCGGCCCACTTAGCCGCGTACACCTCGAAGAGCACGCGACCGGCATGCGGGTCGACGTAGGTTCCTCGGCTGAGCGCCGCCTCCGTCTCCGCGAGGAAGTCCCTCGCCTGGCGCTTGGTCGGAAAGGTCTTGGCCTTCTGACGGCCGATTGCGTCGCGCCAGTTGGCGCGGTACGTGCCGGCGTCGGTTCGAATGACGAATCCCACGGTCGTGGATCTCCTTGTCTTGGTAACGGTGTGTTGTTGTGGCGGGGTTGGTGGTCGGTGGTGTGGTGGTGTCGGTGTGGGAGGCGTGTCAGGTGTGGGAGGCAGGGGGGTGTGGGGCCGGTTTTCGGGCTGGTACCCCCCTTGTGGTTGTGGGAGTGACACGGGTGACACGGGCAGGTCAGGGGGTGTTTTGGGGGGTGGCACAGGGTGTGGGAGGTCCCACGGTTGTGGGAGGGGTTGGTGTGGGAGTCCCACGTGGGTTTGTGGGAGGGGTGTCCGGTCTTGGGTGGGGCTGGATTGGGTTACGGAGTGTGGTTGGTGTGGGGTGGGTGGTGGCGTGGCCTAGCGGCTGCTGGAACACGCTGGTAGCGGTGTTTCAGCGGGTTTCGGTCCGTGCGGCGGGTGGGCCGCTAGCCGCTAGGTCGCTGGTGGGGTTGGGGATTTGCTGCTAGCGGTGCCGCTAGGCCTAGCGGGGTGAGGTGCTAGGCCTAGCGGCACGTCGGCGGTTACGTGTCGTGGTCGGTTGGCCTGGTGGTGTCGGGGTCCGGGGGCGCGTGCCAGAACCGCCAGAACCGCCAGAACCTTTGACGGGGTGGGGGTTGTGGCGGTTGTGGCAGTTCTGGCGGGTGGGCTATGCGCCAGGGCGGCGGCGTTGCTCGACGCGGTCGATGCGGTCGAGTTCGGTGGCTACGTCGTCGGTGGTGGCTTCGGGTAGACCTTCAAGCCACTGGTGGAGCCGGCCCTTGGGGATGAGCCACTTGCCGCCGACTTTCTTGGCGGGGATCTCGCCGGAGCGCAGGAGGGTGTAGGTGGAGCCGGGGGAGAGCCGCAGGATCTCGGCGGTTTCGGCGACGGTGTAGACGGCGCTGACGACGGGGGCCGGCTGGCCGGTGGAGGTGCCCCCCGCTCCGGTGGTGGTGGTCGGGTTCGGTCGGGGTGGAAAGGGGATGATGGTGCTCACGGTGGTGTCCTCCAGGGATAGCTGGTTGCAAGGGGTCGGTAAACGGCTGTGGGGCGGGTCTTCGGGGCATCTGTGGGTCACGTCCCCCGGTGTCCCCCTCGTTTTCGCTGCTCAGGTTGGGTTGGGGGACACCGGGGACAGGGGGGACACCGGGGACCTGGTGCCGGCGGGGTTGGCCCTGGGTGGTGGGTTGCGGTCGCGCAGCTGTGTCGGCTGCATTCGCTTGTTGGGCTGGTTTGGTGGGTGAAGTGGCGGTGGCCGCGACCCGCGACCGGGGGGTGTTGGTGCTGGCTAGGCCGGTTGCGGTGCGGGTCGCGCCGACGCGACTGGTTGCGGAGGGGCCGCGACCTGGCGGCGGGGTGGCGGATGCGCCCTGGCCGTAACGCATCGCGTGGAGCTGCCGGCCTGGGTGACAACCGTGGTTGTCGGGGTGCGGCCGGTGTGAGGGCGTGTAGAGGCCGTGAGGGCAGAGGTGAGGGGTGGGGTGAGGCTGCATTTGAGGGCTGAACCCCCCCTGTTGGTGTAGAGGCCTCACGCCCTCACGGGCAGGTCAGTGGGTACTACAGAGGCGTGAGGCCTCTACAGGTGTGAGGGCTGCGTGAGGGGTGGCGTGTAGAGGCCTCACACCTTGTGTGGTCCGACGCGCTGGGGGGTGGGTGGTGGTGGCGTTGACACGTTGACACTTCCTCGTGATCGTGGTGTTTGTGCTGGTCGGGGTGGGTGTTGTGCTGTCAGCGCTGCCCGTTGACAGGCGTTGACAGCGTTGACACCTGGCCGCAGTCTTCGGGGTGACGGTGGGTAACGGATTGGGTGGTTGGGGTGCCAGTTGGCTCCAGTTGGCTCAGTTGGCTCACCTCTCGGAAGCTGAGCTAACTGAGCCGACTGTGAGCTGACTGTCCCGACTGGTTACGGTGCGTGGTGGAGGTCGAGGCGCCAGAGTGAGGTGGCGGGGAACCCGGCGCGGCTGGTGGTGACTTTGGCTCGGGTGCGGGCTCGTTTGAGGGTGGCTTCGGCGAAACCGGCGGCGCGGGCGGCTTTGAGCACGTCTTCGCGGGCGGCTTCGCCTCCTTGGCTGGTGAGGTAGGCGGTGAGCCAGTCGGCGCACTCGGCGCGTTCGGTGCGGTCTTCCCGATCACCCCCGCCGCCGGCCTCGCCGAGGATGTCGGCCACGGATCGGTCGGACTGGCCGGTGATGGTGAGTTTCCCGACGTGGGCGGGGCCTTCGTCGGTGGGGATCTCGACGGATTCGACGGTGTAGCGCAGGGAGGGCAGGTCGAGTCGGCCGAGGTTGTTCTTGGCTTGGGACATGACGCACGAGCCGTCGTCGGCGTCGTCGTCGCGGGCGATCGCGATGACCGCGCGGGCGACGGCGGAGAACGCTCGGGAGCCGGTGATTAGGTTGAGGGCGTCGGGGTTGGCGGACTTGTTGAAGTGGGCCAGGCCGACGACGGCGCATCCGGTGCGGTCGGCCATCGTCACTAGGGGCTCCAGGGCGGTGCGTAGGTCACGGTCTCGGTGGGTGTCGATCCCGGAATGGATCAGTGACAGCAGCGGGTCGGCGGCGAGTAGGGCCACGCCGAGGCGGCGGATCTCGTGGCCGAGGGCGGTGCAGTCTCGGGGCAGGGTTAGGGCGTCGATGCCGCCGTCGTGTTGCACGTCGACCCGGTACACCAGGTCCAGGTCGGCTCCGGCGGCGTGAAGGCGGGGGCCGATGGTGTGCGCCCAGGAATCCTCGGTGGCGGCGTAGATGACCGGTCGGGGGTTGCCGTGGTGTCGTCCCGGCAGCACACCTTGGGTGATCTGCGCGGTTAGCCACGCCAGGGTCAACGACTTGCCGATTCCCTCGCGGCCGGGGATCACGGTCAGCGCGCCGGAGGGGATGCGGTCGGTCCACGTCCATGACACCGGCCGCATGCGGATTTGGGAGGCGGGGGTCAGCAGGATCTGCCGGCCGGACCCGGCGGGATCGGTGGGGCTTGCGGGGTCGGGAGTGTGGACCGGTTCACCGTCTGGCCAGTGGCCTGGAACGGGGCCGGTCACGGGCGCTGGGGCGGGGGGCATCTCTGGGTCAGATCTGCTGAACCACTGCTGCGTGTGGTCAGGTCCGTGCGCCACCCCGGCTGATGATGGTTCAGCAGGTTGTGGTGGTCGTAGACCCGGGTACGAAGATCCGGGCCGGTGGGTCTGTGGTGGTGGTTGTGGTGGTGGTGGTGAGTCCGGCGTCAGCCGGTCCATTCTGTCGGTCGTGCTACTCACAGGTGGCTCCGTTTCGTGTCCAGGTCAAGGGTGGGTTCGGGTCGGTCCACCCCCGGGTTCGCGACGCCACGCTGACGCCCGAGCCCGGGGTAGCGCGGATGCCGGGACGATCACCAGAAGTCGTTCGGAAGGTGCCGGTCGCCGTCCGGAAGACCGTCCGCGCGGCCCGCCCGGAAGGGCTGTTTTCCCCGGTTGATGCCGTCCGGACGACGGCAGAACGGGGCTGGCGGTGCCGCCTTTTTCGCCGGGGGGAGGCGCGGCCCCATGGAGATGTCAAACAACGAGTAGCCAGGCGACCTGGCCGTACCGGCCCGCTGCCGGCACCAGGAACAGCGAGGGATCAGGCGACGGCGAGGGTGTGGCCCTGGCCGGCGAGCATGTGCCGGGCGCGGTGCCAGGTCGTGCCGACCGTGCTGGTCGTGCGGCCCACCGCCTCGGCGATGGCCTTGTGGGACATGCCGGCCAGGCGAAGCTGCACGATGCGCCGCGCCGCCGGGGGTAGCGACTCCACGGCGGCATCCAGGCTTGCCGGGGCCGGCTCGCCCGTCGCGTCGGTGGCGGGCACGGAAGCCGCCTTGGCCATCAGCCCGTGCTCAGCGAAGGCCAGGCACGCCCGGTGCCAGTGCGACTTGACCGTGTTGACCGGGCAGCCCATCACCTCGGCGATGGCCTCGTTCGTCCAGCGCTCCAACTTCAACTGCGCCACCCGGCGGGCGCCGGCCGGCAGGGAATCCGCAGCGGCCCGAAACGCCGCCCGGTCAAAGCGCGCCGGCAGGCTCAGCCGCTTCGACGGACGCACCGTCGGCCGACACACCCCCGACCGGGTGCCCGCCTCGGGCTGCTCCGGTGCCACGCGCCGCCGCAGACTGTCGAAGGCGTTCACCCACGCCCTGTTGACCTGCTCCACGCTCAACCCGAGCCGGTCCGCGATCTCCTCACCGGTAAGGCCGTCCAGCCGCAGCCGGGCCACCTCGCCCTGGCGGGCCGGCAGCGCGTCCAGCACCTCGACCAGTACCGCGAGCATCTGCTGACGCTGCGCGCTCACACCCTGCGCCGTCTCGGCCATGCTGCTCAACAGCGGCGCGTCATCGGCCCACGTCCCGGCGTCCTCACTCGGCAACTCCCGCCACACGTACGCCAGCTTCCGCCTGCTGGAATGCCGCGTGATCCCGTACAGCCAACGCACAAACGACCGCTCATCACAGTCGTCGGTCAGCCGGAACCGGTCGATCTGCGCCACCGCCGTTGCCCACGTCTCCGCCGCAACGTCCTCGGCCAACACCCGATTGCCGTCCAGCCGCCGCACCGCGAACCGCAGGATCTCCGCCGAATACCGCCGGAACAGCGGATCTAACGCCTCCCGCTCACCCGACTGCGCCAGCTTCACCAGCTCAACCGTCGACATCTCCGACAGCTCGGACAGCGAACGACCGTTTCCGGGCAGCATCGAGCTACGCTTGACCTGCATCTTCTACTCCTTCACCAGGGGAGAGCGGTTGATGTACCGGCCTCAGCGGGTGCCAGCCCGCTGAGGCCAACTTTCGAAGGTGAGTACTAACTCAGCTAGCAATCACCCTCAGCCGGAAAGTACTAGCTCAGCTAGCACTTCGTCAACCACCGCCGGGAAGCCGCTCCGACTTCGACTCCCGACATCCACAGTGGCCGAAGGCAGGGCAGGCTGCGAGTGTCATCGATGGGGACAGGCCGTTGTCCCCTCCCGTCACCACACGAGTGCCGGGATACTGGACACATGGGGATCGAGGGCACGCAGGGCGACGACAGGCCCGTCTGGGCACGACGGATGCGGGCGGAGCGGCAGGCACGAGGGTGGTCCCAGACGGACGCAGTTCGGGCGCTGGAAGGCCATGCCGACAAGAGCACCCCCTCCACTTCTAGCCTGCTTCGAAATTGGAAGCGATGGGAGGGCGGCGAGGCTGAGCCTGACGACTTCTACAAGCCGCTCATCGCGAAGGCGTTCGGAACCGTCAGCGCCGCATTCTTTCCTCGCCCCGGGAACCGGAGTGGAGATATCGAGCTACTCAGCGGCACCGGGATGGACACGCTAGAGCTAGTTTCACGCCTACGCACATCTGATGTGTCCCCCGCGACCTTAGAGGCACTGCGGATTACCGCCGACCGCCTCTGTTCCGAATACCCCTACATGGACCCTCAACAGCTTGCTATTGAAGGTCACGCTTGGCTGCGGCGGATTTGCAGCCTACTGGACCGTCGCCTAACGCTGCTACAGCATCAGGAGGTTCTCTCGCTAGCGGGAACAGTTTCCCTCTTGATCGGATGCGTAGAATACGATATGGGTCAACGCCACAAAGCGAGATCCACGCGACGTGCCGCACTCTCCCTAGGCGAGGAAGCCGGCGACGCCGATGTGATGGGCTGGGCGCACGAAATGGCCGCTTGGTTCGCCATTACCCAGGGCGACTACCGTGGCGTGATCGCGGCAGCGAACGCAGGCGAGTTCGTTGCTGGCCGGAGGAGCGTTACCGCCCAGCTCGCAGCTCAGAAGGCCAAGGCATGGGCACGCATCGGGGATCGACGCGAGATGGAGAAGTCTCTAGACCAGGGCCGGGAAGTCTTGGAGACTCTTCCCTATCCAGAAGATCTCGATCACCATTTTGTGGTTGATCCTTCGAAGTTCGACTTCTACGCAATGGACTGCTATCGACTGTTCGGCGACAATGATCGGGCACGTGTCTATGCCGCAGAGGTGATACGGTCCTCGACCGACCTAGACGGAACACCTCGAAAGCCCATGCGAATCGCGGAAGCAAAAATAACTCTCGGCGTAGTATCGGCTCGCGAGGGAGATGTTGAACAAGCGGTAGCGCTCGGACGAAGTGCAATATCCGGCGAGCGAAAATCGCTTCCCTCGCTACTCATGGTATCAGGCGAGCTTCGCAACATTCTTACCGAGAAATACCCCTCAGAACCACAAGCAGCAGGATTCCTGGAAGAGCTACAGGGGCTTACGCTTTGACTTTCTACTCCCTGATACCGAAGCGACCTCCGACGCCAGGACGGGGCCTACCTGCGTGCCATTCGATGATTCGCTTTGGTCGCCACATGTGCGTACGTCCAACCGTCATGTCGGGGGCGGGCATCTGATCCCGCTTTCGGTACGTCGCCACCGTGGCGACCCGGACACCGATGTAGGCAGCCACGTCCGAGGTTGTCCACCACTCGGCTTGCGGGTCTGGCGTCGTCGTCACCCCGCCATTGTGCCGTCCGGGTCGTTCGAACCGCATGCAGCGTCGGCGGCAGTCAGCAGGTTGTCAGCAAACCAGACCGCAGAGGATGGCAACCGGCGACAGCAGACATGCAAGCGCGCTGCACTGCGACGCAACGGATGGCAACGCTTGACGGCGGTTGACGGCACCCACGGCCGTTCGGGACGAAGAGGTCGTCGGTTCGAATCCGGCCACCCCGACCGAGTCAGGGGGCACATCCAATCGATGGATGTGCCCCCTAGTACGTCTGTACAGCAGTGGAGTACAGCAGCAGTCAGCGCAGGCTCTCGCCCAGGCGCTTGAGCGCGTCTGGGGTGGCGTCCGACGACGCCTGCGAATAGATCTCCATCGTCACCGACACCTCCGCGTGCCGGAGCACCTGCATGATGACGCGCGGGTGCACGTCCAGGTCGACGAGCAGGGTCGCGCAGGTACGCCGGGCGTCATGCACGGTGATCCTCCGGACCCGGCGCGGGCGCAGCGGGCGTCCCAGGAACGGTTGAAGTTGCGCGGCTCGATGGGGGTCCCGTAGCGGGTGGTGAACAGCAGCGGCGAGCCCTGCCAGGCGATGCCCGCCTGGTCGCGGTCTGCCTGCCTCGCCTGCTGGCGGAGGTCGAGTGCCGCCGCGCAGATGTCCGGCAGCGGGAGCGTGGCGTCCGAGGTCTGCGTCTTGGTCTCCCGGTGCAGCAGTTGGCCGCCGACCCGCTGCAACTGCCAGCCGATCCACAACTCCCCCGCCGCCAGGTCCACGGTGTCCCCGGTGAGGCCGAGCACCTCACCCTTCGCCGTTGGCGCGGGTGCGGGCGGGCATCAGGACGGCGACCTCAACCGGGGAGTACCACCGTGGGGTGAGGTGTCGGGTCATGCCGCCACCCCCGACCACGCCTCGTGGGCGAGTTCCTCGCGGCCGAGACGTTGGCGTTCCCGGCGTTGGGCGGCAGCAGTGCTGGGGAGCAGGGCGTCGCCGTCGGTGAGCCAGCCGGAGCCGACGAAGGCCAGCGTGCCGACGGTGACCGTACCGGCGGTGTCGTCGCTGCCGGCGGTGTCGGTGTGCTCGGTGCGGCGGTAGGCGACGCGGATGTCGCGGAGCAGGCCGAAGGTGACCGAGTAGCGGCGGGCCTTGGTGAGGAAGTGGCCGCCGTAGCCGAGCATGTGCGCCCAGCGGCGCAGCCCGGCGTACTCGTTCAGTGTGGGGTCAAGGTCGCCTTGACGGCCTTCTGTCTTCCTGGCTGTCCGGGTGACGTGGTGCCGGGTGGGGCGGCCGAGTCGCCAGCAGGCGCCGACGAGCCGGGCGAGGTGGTCGCCTTCCGGGTCGGCGTAGGCGTCGACGGTGTCCGGGCCCCGGAAGGCTACGGCAGCATGGCTGCCAGCTCGGGTGGGAGGACTTTCTGTACATCTATCAAGGCGGCCCGCAACGGGCCGGGTGGGGAAGTGGTGGGGTTCGTCGCCCGCAGCCGGCCGCGCCGCGCCGGAGCGACGCGGCGCAGGGCAGGGCACGCCGGGTCCGCGCGGCGGCTCACCGCCCGTGAGGTACAAGTGATCACGACCACAGAACTACTTGTCGAGCTTGGGGTCGCCGTCAGACAAGTTGGGTGACTAACTGAGTCACGGCCGGGGGCGAGCGACGCCGGACGTTTGTGGACGCCGATGGACCGTTCGCGCAAGTAGATTCCGCTGCTCGCCCAGCTCATCGACGGATGATTATTCCTTGACGCCGAAGAGGTCACTGGTCCGATTCTGGCGCGGCCCGGGCAACGGTACGCGCACTATAAATCAGTACGGCTGTGATAAATGCGGGCACAAAGGACGCTGCGAGCCCGAGTTGACCCAGTTCAACCCATACTGGAGTTATTCGACCGAATGCGTCCGGCAATGCTTCATCAATCCCTGTTGGTTCGTCAGATAGCCATAACCATCCCCCGGCCCCACAACAGCAAAGCACGCTAAGCAGGCTCGTCGCGAGGGTGGCTACTCGCGCACTCTGTTGACCCGTCCTGACCCACAACGCGACGCCAACCAATGCGGGCGCGAAGAAGAGTGCATACCACAGGGTAAGCTGAGCCTGGAAATGGAAGTAGGACGCCTTGAGTGCGATCGAACCGCTGTCTATCGGGGTGCTGGAACGAGCCGCTGCATCGTTTACAGCAGCATCGATCTCCCCTTGATGGTATGCGGCGGAAATCGCCGCGAATATTAGCAACGACGCCTGAAGAATCAACAATGCGATTGCGATGTTGACTTCCAGCGGGAGGCGCCGAGGCGGTAGCCCGCCAGCTGAGTTCGTGCTAGTCGGAACCACGAGGTGATGCTAGATGGCGATCAACGCCTAACGCTCGCCAGGGTGACGGTGCATCCACGGGAGACCATGACGGTGGTGACTCGCACCGCAGCTCGGTGTCTTCCCAAGCTGCGCATCGACCGGTGACCGTATGCTCACAGACCCGGAGGTCGGTGCCCCGCCGCGTGCCCGTCCGGTTGGTCAACAGGGGTCAACTACAGACACACCGACAGGGGGCCCGGGGCACACAGGGGGCACAAGACACCGTGAAAGGTCGTCAAACAGCGAACAACCATGACAGCCCGAGAGGTCGAGTGACCAGGTGTCGGACGGTGTCGCCGCCAGCAGCGGGACAGTGGCTCTTAGCTCCGCTTCAACGTCTGACCGACTCGCTGTTCCGTCGCGGACTGGAGATCAGTCGTCGAGGTCGTACTCGGATTCGTCGACCAGGCCCGTCACGAAGGTCTTGAAGTCGGGGGCGAGGACCATGATCTGGTAGTTCCACTCTTGGTCGACGTGTACGACGGCGGGTTCACCAGGCGAGCGGTAGCCAAGGGACAGGTCGACGGTAGTCGGTTGGCGTCAGGTCCAGGAGCGCCGGTAGCCCTGCTGCTGTCGACAGCAACAGGGCCAGGCGGGGAGGGCCAAGGACGGAAAGTGGTGGATCAGTACCCGACGTCAGAGACGTGCGCGGACGCGCATGGACGGAGTGCCCAGGACTTACAAGCGAGGGGTCGGGCGGCTTGGCAGAACCGGGATGGTGCGGCCAGTAGGTGCCGCCTGTCGTGCAGGGTGTGGGGTTCGGCGCGGATACTGGCGGGGTGGTGGAGAAGCAGGCGGCGGAGTTGACTCGGTGGACGGTCCACGGTGAGCGGGTGGTGGATGACACCCGGCGGGCGCGGTTGAGTATTGCCGAGGTGGAGTTGCCGGATGGTGTTCGGTTCGAGCAGTACGTGATCCGGGCTCCCCGGTCGGCCATGGTCGCCGTGCTCGATGATCGGGAGCGCCTGTTGTTGATGCGGCGGCACCGGTTCGTGTTCGACCGGTGGGTGTGGGAGTTGCCCGGCGGCTATGTTGACGACGACGAGCACCCGGCGCAGTGTGCGGTGCGGGAGGTCGAGGAGGAGACCGGCTGGCGCCCCCGGGCGGTCGAGCCGTTGTTGTCCTTCCAACCCTGGGTCGGGACCGCCGACGCCGAGAACCTGCTGTTCCTGGCCCAGCGGGCCGAGTACATCGGCGCGCCGGTGGACGTGAATGAGGCGGAGCAGGTCGCGTGGATTCCGCTCGACGAGGCGTACGAGCTGGTGTCCCGGGGTGAGATCGTCGGTGCCGGCACGGTGGTCGCGGTGCTGGAGCTGGCCGCGCGTAAGGCCCGGGGGGAACTGTGATGGTCAGCGTCGCGGGCCGAGGGTGGCGTTGATGCGACCGGTGAAGTGCCGGACGGCGGGTAGTCGCCGGTGCGGGGCGAGTTGGGTTTGCAGGTCGCGGAGATAGCGGACGGCTCTGGCGGAGCGAAGTTGGGTGGTCAGGGTCAGGGCTTGCGCGCCAATGGCGCAGGCCCGTTCGGGTTGCCCCTGGTGGGCGTGGATGTTGGCGAGTAGGGCGAGGTTGAAGGCTTTGCCGCGTACGAAGTGATCGTTCATGCGTAGGGATCGGGCGGCGAAGCGTTCGGCGTGGGTGTTGCGGCCGAGGGCGTGGAAGCAGTGGCCGAACTTGGCGGACAGGTATGCCTCGTCGAAGTAGCTGAGCCATTGCGGGTCGGCGCTGCGGTCGGCTCGGTCGAGGGCTTGTTCTGCGTTATGCAGGGCGGTGGCGCAGGCTCGTTCGTCGTTGGCTTTGGCCAGGGCGTGGGCTTGCATGACGTGGGCTTCGGCGGTCAGGACGGGAAGTCCGGCGCGGTGGGCGGTCTGGCCCGCGGCGCGGGCGAGGTCGAGGCCGGCGGTGGTGTGACCGAGGTAGGTGGCCTGGTGGCTCATCGCGGCGAGGATCTCCGCGCCGAGGCCGTCGTCTGCGGCGGCGTGGGCGAAGTCCAGGGCGAGGGTGAGGTACCGCTGGGCGATGCCGTGTTGGGCGGTGTCGTACGCCTGCCAGCCGGCGAGTTGGGCCAGTTCGGCGGCGGCGCTGAGTAGCCGTTGGCCAGTGGGGTGGTCGAAGCGACCGTCGGTGAGCAGCGGGGTCACCTCCTGGTGGAGGTAGCGGGCGACAGTGTCACGGGCGTGCCCGCCGCCGTACTGGTTGTCCAACTGGCGGTAGGTCGCGGTCATGGCGCGGATGGTGTCGATCTCCGGTTGACCGACCGCGTTGCGGCCGGGCTGGGTGACCGGAGCCGGGTCGGGGGCGGTGAACCAGCGCAGTGCCGGCAGGGTGTAGCCGGCGGAGTGGAAGGCCACCTGCCGGAGTACGTCTCGACGGTTCACGTCACCTCGCCAAAGCTCTGCGGCACTGCGCACGTCGTCTTGCCAGGTCCGGTTGGCCGGCGGCTCGCCGAGCCGACCGGGAGTGAGCCCACCGCGGGTGAGCCGGCCGGGGGTGGCCGGAGATGTGGCCTGTCGGGGCGCCAGGCCCATCGTTACTCGCGCCCGGTTGGGCATCCGGCAGCCGTCGGCGATCCGCTCCAGGACGTCGATCGAGGTGACCTTGCGGCCGGCCATGATCCGGCTGACGTAGCCCTGTTCCAGCCCGACGGCGGCCCCGATCTGGCTCTGACTCGCCCCGGTGAGGCTGGCGATCAGACGGAACAGCGCGCCGATGTCGCGGGCGGCCAAGGCGGCCAGCACCTCGCCGTGCGACCACGCATCCTCCGGTATTCGTAGTGGATCGAGCAGCACGGCAGCTCCCAGCATCGCGTTCCGACTACTCAAGGTGTTCCGGCCGACAGCCTAGGGCGACCATTCACGCTGGTCGAGCCGTCCCATGTCACCGTGACATGACCGCTGGCCATGGGGCGGTCCGTCGCAGGGCGGGATGGTCGGCGCATGTTCTTCGATGTCGAAAATCCGCCCATCGAGCCGCCCACAGAGTGCCGGCGCCGCCTACTGTGGCGACTGGCTCGTGCCCTCTGGGAGGCCCACCGGCCAGACAGCGCCGGCTTCTGCGTGGTCGCCGGCTGCTGGCATGAGAACCACCGCCATCCCTGCCGGCTGGCCCAACTCGCCCAAGAGGGGATGCGAACCGCCTGCGGCGAAACAACCCCCGCCTCGCCGCCCTGGATCGCCGTCACCCGCCAGCGACTGACGGCCGGGGACATCGACCCCGTGGACGCCGTCGCCGAACTCCTCTGGCGCCACCGTCGCAGTGCGGGGCGGTGACCGATGGGAATCATCTACACCTCGACGGCCTTTCGAGAGTACGCCAAGGCGCAGGTGGCCTATGCGGATATCCTGCTGATCAAGCACTCCGAATTGGGTCTGAGCCTGTGCCGCTGCGGCCGACTCCACCCCTGCGACGACCGCCAGCACTGGCTACGCATGCGCGCCCACTTCGGGCAGTTCCTCATTGACGAGCAGTACAGCAGCGAAGTACAGCAACCCAACCCACCGAGACCGACCCAAAGCAGCCCCAACAGGCCAGACGACCTCGGATGACACCCGTCCAAGCCGGCCCGCCGAGAGTTCGGGACGAAGAGGTCGTCGGTTCGAATCCGGCCACCCCGACCGAGTCAGGGGGCACATCCAGTCGATGGATGTGCCCCCTGCTGTATGTGGTGTTTGACCAACTGAGTGACCACGTCGCGGCATCCGGCGCTGCGCCGGCGCTCCGACTCTTGCCACGCAACCGCCCGGCGGCTGGCACGGAGAGTGGGAGCGCCGACTGTGCGCAGGGCGGCTCCGGGTCAACGAGCAAGCTCGGAGGTGTCGCACCGCCCCGAAAGGATGCGGCCGGTCTGAGGATCGATGGTGTATTCGACCCTCGTTGGAGCCACCGTGTTGTCTGCGTCAACCGCAGGAGGCTCACAAACCGGAGACATATCAACCTGCAAGGGTCGATCCGCAGGCTCACCGGTGAGAACGCCAAGGGCAAGCATCACGCCGACGGCAATGAAAAGCCGAGGGTGCGGGCGTCGCAGCGGCGGCGAGCTGCGCGGTGGTGCATCTAGATCAATTACCGGCATACGGTACGTTAGCGTCTGGGTTAGGCCAAGGACCACCTTCCAACTCCAACCCGCCAGCGGCGGCCCGTGCGATAGCTGGCGACCATGCACCTCGCCCGGGTTTAGTCGGCGGCCAGTAGCCGGGGATCGATCGCCTCCCTGAGCGCGGGCAGCATCAGCGCCGCGGCGGCGAGCGCGGCCACCCCGCAGCCAGCCGCGGTCGCCGCCAGCTGCGCCCAGGGAATCGTCAGCTCGGGGTGGTCCGTGATGGCGAAGAACACCTCCGCTACCGGGACTGTGCAGGCTAGGCCGAGCAGTGCACCGGGCAGTAGGTTCGCCGCCGTTTGCCCCATTAGCACCATTCGCAGCGTGCGTACGGTGACTCCCTGCGCGCGCAGCGCGGCGACCGCGCGGCGCTCTTCGAGGAGTCGATCGAGCAGAGCCACCGCGAGGGAGAGCGTGGAGACGATGAAGGCCAGCACGAGCCCGGCCCAGGTAACCCGCTGATACATCGCACTCACCGACTGGTGTTCCTGGATCATCGCCGCCACGTCGCGGACCTCCCGACGGCCCCCCTCCTGAAGGCCCTGGATGGCCGTACGCACTCGTTCGACGGTGCCGGGGTCGCTGCTGGACACGGTCACCAGGAGCTGGGGTGTTAGGCCGGCGTGGAGCGCCTCCGCCGGCACGCCGGACATCGGCACGATCCCCAGACCGAGACTACCTAGCTCCTCCAGTCCTTCCGGGACACGCTCGAAGGCCGGGCCGTACCGGACCGGGCCGAGTTCGACGTAGTTGAGGCCGTCGGCGCTCTCGGAGTCGACTCGGATTGCCGCCAGCGGCCTCCCATCAGCCAGGCGACTCTGCTCACCCACACCCGTGAGGTAGGTGACCTCCGGGTCGCACTTGGGCAGTGGCGCGCGTAGCACGGTCGACAGGGCGGCGCAGTCACCGGCGGTCGCGTGCAGGCCTCCACTTGCCGCACCCTGGACACCCAGTTCCAGCTGGACCAGCAGTGCCACACCGGTGACCCCGGGCAGATCCAGTTCGCCTGGCTCCGGCGCCCGCTCGACGTTCGCGATCATCGTTTGCGGCTTGAGGCTCTGCTCCAGCCGAGCCAGTGACGAAGCGTTGGACGCGTCGGCCAGCGGCAGCACGGCGAGGAACCAGCCGGCGGCGAACACCAGGAGCGTGACGACGCCCACCACCCGGGCGGCGGAGCCCGCCGATGCCTGGGCGCGCCGGGCCGCAAGGAGCACGGTCGGATGGCGGTCCATCCGCAGCAGGAGCTTGGCGACGCCAAGGCAGAGCACTGGTGCGCCCACCAGTAGGCCGACCATGATCAGCACCCCGGCCAGGAAAAACGGCACAGCGGCGTCGGCCTGGGACAGGCTGGTCATGAGCAGCCAGCCGACCAGTGCCAGACCGGCGACCAGCGGCAGCAGCCGCCACCGCCCCGGTCGGGTTACCGCAGAACGTCGAACGACACCCAGCGGATTAATGATCATGCGTCGAAGCGCGCCCACGGCCGTCAACGTGGCGAACACCGGCAGCCCGACAATGATCGCCACGGCCGACGGGGCCGGCGGCAGGGCGTCGAGGAAGAACGCACCCCCGCCCGGCAACCAACGCGCCAGTACGGCGGTGAGCACCACGAAGCTGAGGCCGCCTCCCACCGCGCCCACGGCCGACGCCAGCCCGACCTCGGCCGCGGTGAGGATCCGCACCTGCGCGGCCGACATCCCGGTTAGCCGAAGTGCGGCGAGCCGGCGATTTCGTTCTTGTGAACCCCAGCGGACCGCGTTGACGACCAATGCGAGTAGTGGAAGCAGCAGGGCCGCGAGGCCAACCGGCACCGCCAGACGCAGCCCGCCCGGAAGGGGAGGAACATCCTTGGGCTTGGCACCCCAACCGGAGGACGGGACGTAGTCAGTGGGAAAAGCCGCGGGATCCGCGCCCATCCACAGGACCCACTCGCGCGGCCCGGTCAGGCCGGCATCCCCGACAGTGCCGATTATCGATTGCGGGTATCGCTCGCGCAGCGTCACGTCCGTCCGCAGCGCGGCCTCCACCTCCGGGGAGACGACGATCTCACCCGGACCCGGCAGGCGTTCCAGCCCCGGTGGTGGCGGCGCATCCGACCGGATCGCGGCCACCTCTTCCACCAGTAGCGGCTGATCCAGGTAGACATCGCTCCACCCACGAGTCAGCAGCGTGCCCGCCGACCGGTGCTCGCCCTTCTCCAGGGTGGAGGATCGGTCCGCCGCGCGGTCCCGCTGAGCCTCGCTCAGTGGCAACACCGCCGCGCCGGCGAGCAAGAACAACGCGGCCACCGCCATGCCGGCAGCCGTGAAGATGAATCGCAATCGCGATCGCGGGCTACCGAGCGCCAGTTGCCCGGCGAGTCCGACGACTCGGGCCAGGTTCAACGCGGCACCCCCGTCGCCGGGGAGGCCATCCGGCCGTCCCGCAGCACCAACTCACGTTCCGCGTACGCGGCGATCTTGTCGTCGTGGGTTACCAGCACGAGGGCGCAGTGGCGGTCTCGCACCTGCCGGGTCAACAGCTCCATCACCAGTTCCCCGTTGGCGCTGTCGAGCGCTCCCGTGGGTTCGTCGGCGAAGATGACATCTGGGTCGGTGGCCAGGGCTCTGGCCACCGCCACCCGCTGCTGCTGGCCGCCGGACATCTCACCGGGCCGGCGCCCGGCCAGGTCCACGACGTCGAGGTCCTGCAACCACCGCCGCGCGGTTTCCTTGGCCGGCTTCCGGCCGGTGCCGTTGAGGCGCAGGTTCAGCGACACATTTTCCAAGGCGGTCAGCTCCGGCACCAGGTGCCCGAACTGGAAGACGAAACCGAACCGTTGACGGCGCAGCGCACTGCGCTCACCGTCGGGCAGCGTGCGCAGGTCCCGCCCGTTGAGGCACACCTGCCCCTCGTCCGGAGTTACCAGCCCCGACAGGCAATGCAGAAGCGTCGACTTGCCGGAGCCACTCGAACCAATAATCGCGATACTGTCACCACGCACGATGGTCACCTCGACACCGTCCAAAGCGCGGGTCAGCCCGTAGCTGACTCGCAGCCCGCGCGCCTGCAGGAAGGGTGGACCAGACTGGTCCGGTGCCGACGAGAACTCCATTACCTGGTTCATCTCGGGGCGACCGAATCTTTCTGCGAGTCACTGGCCTTCAGCTCACGCTGCCCCTCGGCCGAGTGCGTTTCCGGCCCGGTGGCGACAGTCTTCACCTCCCGCAGACCATCCTCATCAACGAGGGCGTGCTTGGGTTTGTAGGTAGACATACTGCTCCTTCAGGTTGAACCCGGACCCGGACGCGACAGCCTCCGTCAGCGATTCACCCGATGAGATCCTGTCGAATCTTGGCCAGTCGCCGCTCGGTCGAATCAATCCAACGAAGGTCGGCATCGAGGTGCAGAATCGCCAAGTCAGCGGCGATCACGTCAATGTCGCGAGAGTCGGGGGAGGACTTGATCTTCGTCATGTCCCGCATAAGCGCACGGTGCGCCGCCCGCTGCACATCAAGCACCCGAGTGGCGTCTCGTTGGGTCAGCACGGCGAGCAACACTTTGGCGTACAGGTCCGGCTGGAGATACGGCTGGATTCCCTCTGGTTGAAAGAACCAGCGCTCCAACCCGGCCGCACCCGCCGGGGTCACCTCGAAAGATGTCCGCTCCGGGCCGCCGGCTCGCTCGACCCCCACCACATCGACCAGGCCGTCGCGCCGCAGTCGTTGGAGGGTGCTGTAGATCTGACCAGAGCGCAACGGCCGTCGGAGCCCAAGCACGGCGTCGTACTGTCTCCGCAGCTCATAGCCGTGCAGGGGACGCGGTTCCATCAGCGCAAGCAGGGTTTCTGGCACAGGCACGTGGAGCAGTATCCACTGAGTGGCTAGTGTTGGCAACCGCACCGAGCTGACCAGCTGACACCGAGCGACGACCTGAAGCTGGCGACGGCGCTGGCGCTGGTGCCGAGCAGTGACCTGATGCTGGTGCCGCACAGCAACGCCGAGCTCCACGCGCGCCCGCGCCGGTCGACGCACCGACGGCGCACCGATGGTGCACGGTGTGGTGCCTGTCGATGCGATGCCCGTTACTCGCCGCCCATCATCAGATCCAAGATCCGCTTCACGTAAGCGGTCAGAGTGGCCTTGATCTCCGATTCGTCGGGCAATGGTGAGTCGCCGACCATAATCGCAACCCTCACGGAGGTTGGCCCATCCAGCACAAAAACCAGGTCTCGACGAAACATCGCCTGCCCAGGCCGCAGGTCCGGCCGGTCAAACATGAACCAAGCCTTCGCCCCCACGCCCTCCAGCGGTTCAGCCAACTTCGAGAATTCCTGCCACCCCGACTCCGAAGGCTCCGGCTCCGCCGGCTCCGAACGCTTCAGAATCGTACTGACCTCGACCCTGACCACCGTCTGCTCGTCCCGCGCCGTCGCACTAACATGACATTCGCGGTCCTCCACATTGCTGGGCAGTGGCTCGAAATACTTGAATTGCGGAGACACTCCGGTGAGTTGGACCAACCAACTGTGGTCCAGCCGATCACAAATGTCGTCCAGCAGACGATAGTTGGCACTCGGAGTGACCGGCGCCGTCGACACGGCATCCCGCGCCAGCGGCGGGGCCTCCACGCACGCGGAAAGCGCCAGGACCAGTAGCGCCGCGGCACCCCTTCGAATTACGGCCGAAATCATGGGCGTAACTATCACACACCCGATCGAACCCTACAGCCGGCTGCTGGCATCCACTTCAGCTAGCCTCGAAACCGTAATCTTCCATCGCGTCCTCAGCCGCTGACCAGCACTACGCCTCAAGGTGCCGGTGCGGGCCACGAAATCAACCGCGACGAACCAGATCTAAACTGGATAAACCGGGTAGGGCAGCGGGAGGAACCCCCGGTTCCCTGATCGCCCGCCCCGGCGAGAGAGCCTGGCAGGAAGACTTCAACCCAGCGGGGTGAACCCCAACGCCTACCGCTACCAGGCTCCCGACGAACAGTGAATCCCCTCGGTCAGCTGCGTTCGCGGATGTAGCGGACCAGGCCGGCGACATCGTTGGGGGCCAGGCTACCAATCGCTCCGCTCGAGTAGACGGCCGTCAGCACGGTGCCGTCGGGCGCGAGGACGAACCCGGTCGACTGCAGGTGGTGCGGTTCGTCATTGACGTAGGCACCCGTCGCCTCGGCCACCGCGGCGATGTCGGCACTGTGCCCGACGGGGAAGCCGAGCCGACGATTCGCCACGAGCTGGCGAGAGGCTTCCTCGTCGTCAGAGGAGAGCGCAACGACCCGTACGCCGAGTGCGGCGAGGGTGTCGCTGGCCCGCTGGAACGCGGCGAGCTGTGCGTTGCAGTACGGACACCATGATCCACGGTAGATCAACACAACACCGAACTGGCCGGCGAGGTCGTCGGGCAGGTTGAGCGCGCCACCACCGACCGCGGGGACCTGAAGGTGCGGAAAGCGCTGTCCATTGCTGAGCCGAGCCACGTCGTTCTCCTTGTCACGCCGGCGCTCCCAAGCGCCGCAAGCTGGACTGACTAGTCCAGACTAGGTTGACAGAAACTGGACCAGCAAGTCCGGTTTCTTGCTAGGCTCGTTGCTATGACGACCGCGCAGCACACCTCCAAACTGACCGCCCGGGGAGCGGCGACCAGGACCCGCATCGTGACGGCCACCGCCGACCTCGTGCGCAAACACGGGGCGGCGGGCACGAGCCTCGACGAGGTGATGGCGGCGAGCAGGACCAGCAAGTCGCAGCTGTACCACTACTTCACGAACAAGGAAGATCTACTCCGAGCGGCCGCATGGCAGCAGACCGACCGAATCATGGCGACACAGCGCCCCGAGTTGGACCAGCTGGACTCGTTGGCCGGCCTGCGCCGCTGGCGCGACAAGTTCGTCGCGGCGCGCGACGAGGCCCAGAATGTGGGTGGCTGTCCGCTCGGATCTCTGGCCAGCGAACTCGCCGACGGCGATCCACAGACTCGGGACGTGCTACAGAAGTGCTTCACCGCGTGGGCATCCCCGCTGCTCATGGGACTGACCGCGATGCGCGACCAGGGACAGCTGAGGCCGGATGCCGATCCGGAAGCACTGGCCGAAGCCATCATGGCCGCCCTGCAGGGCGGGCTGCTGTTGAGCAAGACCTACCGGTCCAGCCGCCCACTCGCCCGAGCGCTGGACATGGCGATCGATCACGTGGCCAGCTTCGCCACCGTCCGGTAAGCCCTGGTGGCGATGACCGCTCCGAAATCACGACGGCGAAGGCGTAGGCGCCCGGAAGCGACTAACCATGGCACGCCTCGTTCAAAGCTAGGGCGCACCGGGTAAGGCAGTCACCAGCCGACGTCGAGGGAGACGACCATGGCGCGTCCGATACTGGAGCTGGACACGGAGGAACTGCGACAAATGGCCGTACGCGGCGGCATCGAGGGCGCGGTCGACATGAACCGGGAGGAACTCCTCGATTCTCTAATCGCCCGCCCCGGCGAGGGAGCCTGGCAGGAAGACCCCAAACCAGCAGCAGTCAACCCCAACACCTACCGCTACCAGGCTCCCGACGAACAGTAGCTCCCCTCGGGTCCGCGACGCGCCGGTGACAACACCCCGTCGCCGGCACGCCGCCGACCACAACGAACAAGCGAGGGCTGCTACACAGTCTCGTCCTGCTCCCCGCGCGGAACAACCATCGACTGGATCTGTGGCAGCTGGGTCCAGTCACTGGTGATGACGCTGGCGTTGGCGCCGGCCAGGAGCAGCAGTCGCTCCCGCGCCTCCGCTTCGGTGGGGTTGGTGCTGCTGATCGCGGGCGCCACCGCGTGCGCGCTGGTCATCACGAGGAGATAGTTGTTCGCCGCGAACCAGGTGGTGTCCCGGTTGAGCCAGCCGGAGGCCCCGCTGTCGAAGACGACGAACCAGGGGCGGATGTTGGCGTCGTACTGATCCCGCGGGTCGTCGCCGGCAGTCCCCTTGGCGGTGGGAAAGATCTGTGCGTCCTCGATCTCTCCTGATGCCGCGAGATCACGGAGATGCTCCGCGTACTGCTCATTGGTGGGCGCCCAGTCGAACGGGTTGCGGTTCTCCACGGTGCCGGGTACGACGTGGAGGAGCACGCGTCCGGCGAGCTCTTCCCGGGTGGGCCAGTTCCCCGCCTGGGCCGCGTCGTCGAGGGAGTCGTACCAACCCCCGCCGGGCTTGGCCAGCAGGTCCGCCGGCCGGAAGACACGATCACCGAGACGGCTCCGGACCAGGTTGTCGACCTGATCGACGCCCATGCCAAAGGCGGTGGCGAGGCCCAGCTTCGGTTCCACCTTGATCATGAGTGGGCCGCTGTCGGGGTGGGCCTCGAGCCAGACCCGGATGTTGTGCAGACAGTCGCCGAAGTGCTTGTTCCGGCTACCGGTGTAGAGGTCGGCGAGGGTTGACCCGGTGGTGCAGTTGTTGTTGTTGCTCAGTGGCTCGTCGTGGCTGACCTTCCACTTCCCGGTGAAGACGTTCGGCCAGATGTCGATCTCGATCAGGCTGGTGCCGGTGTCCAGCGCCTCAGCCAGGTAGTCGAAGGCCCCCCGTTCGTAGGTGTTGTGGAGTCCGACAGTGGTCGCGGACGCGAAGGGCATGTCGTTGGCCGGAGCGGCCACGGCTTGCTGGACCGGCACCGCCAGGCTTGCGATCATGATGGCGGCGACGGCGGACGCGCGACGTACTAACACTCATCCTCCTCGATGTTCAGGGTCAGCCGAGGCTAGCAGTAGATAGATGAACTTGGGTTTAATGGCAGGTTTGACCCAAGTGCCATCTGGTCGAGCACCGAGAGCGCGACAAGGTCCGATGTAGTCGGCCGGATTCCGGCCAGGCACCGGGACGCGGTCGAGTCGGGCTTCACCTGTGGGCGCAGTCGAGGGTCACCCATTCGAAGTAGGGCAGTGCGCGCCGACGCTTGACATCAGCTATTCGCTCAGCGAATAGTAGCGGCCATGTCCACGCCATACGTGTTGATGGGGTTGCTCGCTGGCGGGCCCAAGCACGGGTACGACCTGAAGCGCGCACACGACGCCCGACTACCCAGGGCGAAGCCGCTGGCCTTCGGCCAGGTCTACGCGACCCTCGGCCGGCTGGCCCGAGACGGCCTGGTGACTCCAGCGGGTCAGGACCAAGACGCCGGACCGGAGCGCACCTCGTACACGCTGACCGACACCGGCCACGCGGCGCTCACCACGTGGCTCGCGACAGTCGAGCCCCCACTGCCCCACCTGACCAGCGTGCTGCTCGCGAAGGTGGTGGTGGCCCTCCTGGTCACGGACATCAGCCAGGCCCGCGGATATCTGGTCGCGCAGCGAGCGGCGCACACGACCCGGCTACGGGAGCTCACCGCGCTGAAGACCGATCCGGACGCCACGCTCAGCGACGTGATCGCGGCCGACTACGGCATCGCCCACCTCGACGCGGACCTGCGGTGGCTCCAGACCACCCTGGCTCGCGTCGCTGACCTGCACAAGGAGATAGCTCGATGAGTATCCTGCACGCGCGCGGTGTGGTCCGCGCGTTCGGGCACACGCCAGCCCTGCGCGGCGTGACCCTGGCCATCGCGGAGGGCGAGATCGTCGCCGTGACCGGGCCATCCGGCTGCGGCAAGTCGACGCTGCTGCACTGCCTGGCCGGCATCCTGCGGCCGGACGCCGGCGAGGTGATCTATCGCGACCATCGCATCGACACCTTGTCCGAGGGCGGGCGGTCACGGCTGCGGCGTACCGAGTTCGGGGTGCTCTTCCAGTTCGGGCAGCTCGTTTCGGAGCTGACCGCCGCGGAGAACGTGGCGCTTCCGCTGCTACTCGCCGGCACGGGGCGGCGAGCGGCGCGGACCGCGGCACTGTCGTGGCTGGACCGGCTGGGTGTGGCGGACCTGGCCGACCAGCGTCCGGGGGAGATGTCCGGGGGCCAGCAGCAGCGCTGCGCGTTGGCCCGGGCGCTGGTTACCGAGCCGCGGGTGCTGTTCTGCGATGAGCCGACCGGCGCGCTGGACTCGCTCACCGGCGAGCAGGTGCTCAGCCACCTGGTACGGGTTGCCCGCCAGCAGGGCACCACCGTGCTGTTGGCCACCCACGACGCGCGGGTCGCCGGGTACGCCGACCGGGAGATCGCGCTCCGCGACGGCCAGGTGGACCCGAGCGGTTTCGGCGTCGAGGCAGCGATCCGATGAGACCGATGACGCTGCTGCGGCTGGCGCTCGCCGGCACCCGCACCGACGCGGCGCGGGTGCTACTGACCGGCCTCTCCGCCGGCCTGGCCACCCTGGGGATCCTGGCCGCACTGACCGTGGCCGCGATCCCTACGGTCGCGGACGGCGGCAACAACGTGTCCCCGCAGTACCGCAACGCGCTGCTGGCCGAGGCGGGCCTGCGGCCCGGGGTGGTCTTCGCGCTGGTCCTGCTGACCGTGCCGGTGCTGGCGCTGGCCGGCCAGTGCGCGCGGCTCGGCGCCCCGGCTCGGGACCGTCGGCTGTCGTCGATCCGGCTCGCCGGCGCGACACCGGGCCAGACGGTGGCCATCGCGGCGACCGAGACCGGCGTGGCGAGTTTGCTGGGTACGCTGGCTGGCCTCGGCATCTATCTCGGCGGCCGGGAGTTGCTGCACCGGCCGGGGGCCGACGGCCGACTGCCGCTACCCACGGATGTGCTGCCACCGTGGTGGGCGCTCGCCGCGGTCTGCGTCGGCATCCCGCTACTCTCCGCGCTGGTCGCCGCCGTCATGCTGCGGCGGGTCGTGGTGACGCCGCTGGGTGTGGTGCGACGGGTACGGACCAAGCGGCCGAAGCCGTGGCCCGGCGCTCTCATCATAGTTGGGCTCGGCACCACCGCACTCATCGTCCCGCTACAGCGGGGGTTCGGTTCCCTGCCGAGTGAGGCGTTCCTGCTGCTGGTTCTGTTCGCGCTGCTTGCCGCGACGGCCGGGACGGTGCTGGGCACCGGCTGGATTTCGTACCGCGTCGGGCGGCTGCTGCACCGCTTCGCCCGCCGACCCGCCGCGCTGATAGCCGCCCGGCGGCTGATGGCCGACCCGTGGAACGGCAGCCGGACCCTGGCCGCGCTGCTGGGTTGCCTCGTGCTGGCCGGCGGCGCGGCGGTCATCCGCGCGTCATTCGCCGCCGACTTCGCGCTGGGGAACGAGGTGAGCCGGCGTTACGCGGCGGCGCAGGGCGTTGACTACTTTCCTTCGGACCACAGCTTCTACTTCCAGTCGCTCGACCTGGTCAACCTGGCGATCATGGTCGGGCTGCTGATCGCCACCGGCGGCCTGGTCGTGGCCCTCACCGAGGCGGTCGTGTCACGCCGACGGGCGTACGCGGCGCTGGTGGCCACCGGCGTCGGGCGCGGCACCCTGGCCCGAGCCGTGCTCTGGCAGTCGATGGCGCCAGCGGCGCTGGGCGTGCTACTCGCGCTCGCGGTGGGCACCGGGTTGGCGTACGGCCTCTTCGGCACAGCAGTGACCGCTTACGACTTCAGCGTCTGCCCGGCGGGTGACTGCGAGCAACCGCGGATCGTCCGGAATGTGCCGTTCCCCCTGGTCGATTTGGCCCTGTTCGGCGTCGGCGGCCTCGCGGCGCTGCTGGCGGCCGTCGGCGTCGGCCTACTCTTCCTGCGGGCCAGCACCGCGCTGGAGGAGCTGCGCGTCTGAGTGCACCGAGGGCGGCGAGCAACGGCTAGCCCCTTTCCGCGCGGGCGGCGACGTGGGCCTTGATGCCCTCGATCAGCTGTCGCAGGCCGAACTTCAGGTTGGGATCGGTGCTGGTGGCCCCGCCGGCGGCCCCAGCCGGAATGTCGAAGGCGCCCGCCGGGATGTCGAAGGCGCCGGCAGAGCGCAGGGCGCTGAGGTGGGGAAGCGGTCCGGGCGGGCCACCGCGGCCAGCGCCTCCCCGAAGGGGATCAGGTCATCCTCGCCGGCAGCCCGGGCGAGGTCGGTGGAGATCCGGGCCAGGCCCCGGGTGGCGCCGGTGAGAAAGAGGGCGAGCGACACCATCTCCTCGTACGTCAGGCCGATGTCTTTGATGACGGCCAGCAGCGCCTCGAACCAGGCCAGTTGGTGGGGGCCTATCGGTTGGCTGACCTGGGCCCGCAGCATCCGCTGACACCTCACGCTAGCCGCGTATAGCGTATAGCTATCCGTATATGCCATATACATTTCGGCCAGCGGAGCCGCCCCTGACCCTTTTGACGGTGCCGGCGCCGCCGCCACAGGACAGCAGCGGAAGGAGAGCAGTGGAGCACGAATACGCGATTCAGGGTCGGGACCTCATCATCGGTCACGTCGTCGCTGCGCGTCTTCCGCGCAGCGATCTCGCTGGTCGCCACGTCGGCGGAAGGTGCCAGCGGACTCGGCATGATCCTCGGCGTGGCGGCTCCGGTGGCCACTCGGCTCCACCACCGCCGGTACGCCTGAGGGCCGAAACCCGCCCGGCCACCCTTCGCCCGCCAACGGGTGACCATCACTCAAACGGGTCGGAGTTTGGCTGACATCCTGCCTAGAATCGCCGAAGTAAAACGCCGGAACTAGTGCTTCAACTAGGTTTAGCAGGCAGGCAAAGCTAGACTTACCTAACCTAGGTAAGGCTTACTTACCTCGCTCAAGCATGGCCAAAAACGAAACATGATTACTCCTTACTGGGCGAGGTTTACTGCTACAGTGTTTCCTGTCGGAAAAACCCGCAGACTTCATCGGCTCAACGTTTGCGTCTCGCCGCTGCGGCAATACTGACTGACACCTTGTTACGCCGCGCTGGCTCGTTCCGGCCTGCCGGCCCGCACGGCCTTGGAGGCATCAATGAAGACTCTGCTGCAGTCACCCCCGGTACGTGAATGCGCCGCCACGGCGTGCAGCTTCAACGACGGGGGCTGCCACGCTCCCGCGATCACCGTGGCCTCGGCGGGTGACGCCGCGTCCTGCGCGACGTTCGTGGAGTCCGCCGTCTCCGGCGGGATCGCCGAGGTGACCGGCGCGGTGGGTGCCTGCGCCCGCTCCGAGTGCACCTTCAACACCAACCTCGCCTGCACCGCCGAGTCCATCACCGTCGGCCCCGGCGCCACTGCGAGCGACTGCCTCACCTTCCGGCCCGCCTGACAGCCGGCACACCGGTCCACCCAAAGCCCTCGGCTGAGCAGCCGGGGGCTTTGGTGTGTACTCAGCCAGCCCGCGGTGGTCGCCCGACCCCCACCAGCCGCGGTGAACTGCCTCACCTGCGACATCGGCATTCGAGTATCGTGCTTGGCAAGGTTAGCCTTACCTATTAGAGTCGGGTCCCGAGGCCGAGTTCACTTCACTTCCATGGCCGAGGGGACTACATGGCGTTCCATCCAGGCGACTGGCCAGCGAGTCTGACCAGTTCAGCGCTCGCCCGTGGGGCGATGTCGGAAACAGCACTCGTGGGCACCCGCATCCTGCCGACCGACCACCACGCGGTGATCTCGCGCTCCGCACTCTCCACCGCCACGTCCCTGCGGCTGCGTCTCGGCGACACCGCCGTTGATCTGATCCAGTCACACGCCGTGCTGCCCGACGGCACGGTGATCCTGGCGGTCGACGCGATGAGCCCGACCGGCGGACTACTGGTGGCCGCCCGCGGGCGACCCGGCGAGGTGCAGCTCGACGTAACGCAGCTCGTCCCGGTCGCCGTCCGCTCCCGGGTGCGGGCCAGAGTGCGGGTAACGGGCACCGCGCACCGATTCGACCCGGCGAGCCTGGAGTCCTGCGACGCCGACACGGTGATGTCCCTGCTCGACCTGCCCCCCGTCGCCCTCTGGACGATCGAACCGGTCGAGGTCGCGGTCACCGGCGGCGACGACGAAGCCCTGGTGGGCACCAGCACCTACCGCGCGACCTGCCCGGATCCGCTCGCCGCGGTCGAAGCCGCCCATCTTCAGCATCTGATCCGGCACCACCGGGACGCGGTGGACCAGCTCACGACCCTGGTCAACCCGGAATTGACGGCAAAGGCGACGCGTGTCGTACCGGTTGCGGTCGACGCCGACGGCGTCGTGCTGCGCGCCGAGGCACCAGACGGACACCTCGATGTCCGGCTGCCCTTCGCCCGCCGGGTCACCTCCAGCGCCGACCTCACTGCGGGGTTGCGGGGCTTGCTGGCCAAGGCCACACCGCACCGGTCCAGCGGCTCGCCCCACGGCACGGCCGCCACTCCGGCAGCCGCCTGCGAGCTGCCAGCGGCGGAGTGCGGGATTCCCTCAGTCTGATCGTCGACTCAGCCCGTACCGGGCTGATCGTCAACCGAGCCAGGTCCGGGAGCGCCGGCCGCAGGCGGCACCCCGCTCAACCAGCGCGGACATGCGTTCACGGAGCTCGTCCGGGTGACGCAACGCCGGGGTGAACCCAAGCCGGACGTCGCGGTGGCCGCCCACCCGCTCCAGCCGAAGCACCAGTCCGTGCCGGTCCAGGCGAATCGGGACGACCCGCCGTACGCCGTACCGGTGCCGTGGTGCGACCAGACGGCAGAGCGATTCGACCGTACGCGGATGGTGGCGGTCGAGGTGGCAGAGAAGTTCCGCCTCCTCGGCGGCGAGCGGGTCCGGCTCGGCGGTGGCGAAGTCATCCGGATCCACCGTCGTGGTGACCCCGTCGACGGTGAGCTCGACGGCGGCGAGGTCAAACCCGACGATCAGGTCCTCGTTGTCGCCGGCGTCGGCGGGGGCGACCGGGGTGAGGTCCTCGCTGTCGCCGGGGGCGATCGGGGTGAGCCAACCACTGAGCGTGGCACGGCCGCGGACACGCTCCCGGACCGGCGTCGGCGCCACATCGGTGATCTCAACGACCGCCGCGACCTCGCGTTGACGGGTGATGTCGGTGGCTAGCCGGCTGTTTATCGGGAGATCCATCCGGATCCGGCCACTCGGATCGAGCGTGTGCCGGTTGATCAGGTCGGCTCGGTGCCCGGGTGTCCGCAGCTCCAGCGAGGTGGCCGCGGCGACGATCGTCCGCAGCCGCTGCGCGGAAGCCTCGGGGTAGGTGTTGCTCAACCTGCCACCTCCTATTAGGTTAGGCTTACCTTACTAGAGAGGTGTAGAATGAACCAGTCCCGCCCCAAGGTCAAGCGCTCCCGCGCCCTCGGCATCCCCCTGACCCCGAAGTGCGTGCGCCACTTCGAACGCCGCCCCTTCCCACCCGGTCAGCACGGTCGATCCCGCAAGAGCACCAGCGACTACAAGATCCGGCTCCTGGAGAAGCAGCGGCTGAAGGCGCAGTACCACGTCAACGAAGGGCAACTTCGGCAGGCGTTCACCCGGGCCGCCCGGCTGGAGAGCAAGACCGGCGAGGCCCTCATCATCGACCTGGAGACCAGGTTGGACGCACTGGTGCTGCGTTCTGGGCTGGCGCGGACGATCTATCAGGCCCGACAGACGGTCACCCACCGACACATCACGGTGAACGGACGCCGGGTCGACCGCCCATCGGCCCGGGTACGCCCGGGTGACGTCATTGCGGTCGCAGCCCGCAGCCGCACCAAGGCGCCCTTCGTCGTCGCGGCGGCAGGAGCACACGCTACGGAGAAGTCCGCGCCCTACCTGTCGGCCGACCTCGCCAACCTGACCGTACGACTGCTCCGGCTACCGCTGCGGTCCGAGGTGCCGGTCATCTGCCAGGAGCAACTCGTCGTCGAGTACTACTCACGCTGAGGGGCCGGCACGGCGACGGCGGATCACCGTCCGGGCGGCGCGACGACGGCGGGTCACCCGCCCGGGGTGAGCTGTGGTGGTGGGCCCCCGCCATATCGTTCATCGTTATGCGTCCTTGGTGGACCAAACATTGGGCGACATGAAGGACAGATGAGTCGCCCGTTCATCCGCCGCCGGAGTCCTGGATGTCGTCTTCTCGTTCTCCTTCACACCCCTGGCAGTAGGCACCGTCGTTCTGTTGTTTGCCGAGGTGTTCCGACACGGCGTGCGGCTGCGAGCCGATGTTGACGGCCTGGTGTGACGGCGCACCCCTCGAACGAGCCGGGCCACCGGATCGCTGTCCGCCTGGACGAGTTGCTGCTCGCTCGTGGCATGACCTTGGTCGAGCTCTCGGAGCGGGTGGGTGTGAGTACGGTGAACCTTTCAGTGCTCAAAAACGGTCACGCCCGGCGTCGAGCGGGTCACCGGACCGCGCCCGGTACCACGTGCGCAGCACGAATGAGCAGAGAAACAGCCCACCCGCGGCGAGCAGGAACCAGCCAGACCCGAGCCGACCCACCGAATGAGGTTCATCGACAACTTCACCGAGGAGAACGATCAGACCACTGACCGCGGCGATGCTGGCGAGAAAGGCGGAGAGCACGCCCAGAAGGGTGACGACCCCATCCATCCAGCCACGCATGCCCTACCTCCCGGAACAGCGATAGTACGCCGGTCGCGCATTGGCGGCGGTCCTCGCCCACAAGGCTCCTAGCTGGCTGACCCCATCGTCGTTGTCGTTCGCTGCGGGTGAAGGCGCGTTCGCGGCATTGGGCGGCCAGGACGTCGGGGTGGCGGGCGTTGGCGTTGTGCCAGCGCAGGTAGGCATGCAGCCGCCTGAAGAGCCCGGACGTTGGCGGCGGTCGGCGTCTTGACAGCGGTCGCGGCAACGGTCGCCTGGCTTTCTCCGGGCGGGTTGGGCCAGTCCAGGGCGGTGCAGGTTACCGACGGAGTTTCGGTGTCCGGGTACCGAGCGGTCATCGGGGCAACGGCGAGCGCACCGTCGTGGTTCGGCCCGGTACTGGAGGTGGCCACCGAGGGCACTCTGGTGCTCCTGGGCATGCTGCTGGTCGCGATGTGCACGTCCTAAATCGGTGGTCGCGACAATGATCAGTCGTTACGATCCCGCCGGGTACTCCCGCCCGACCTCGCGACCCCAGGAGAAGCCACGATGCCCGAAAGTTCCGTACTGGCCGACATTCCGGCCGCTGTCGCACGCGCCGCCGAGACGGACGGCTTCTCCGGCGTGGTCCTGATCCGCCGCGGCGAGGACACCCTGCACGCCTGCGTGACCGGGTTGGCGCAGCGGGCCTGGCAGGTGCCCCACACCCTCGATACCCGTTTCCGGGTGGCGTCGGTGTCGAAGATGTTCACCGCGGTCGGGGTCCTGCAACTCGTCGAGCGGGGCCTGCTCGACCTCGACGCACCCATCGTCGAGCTGCTCGACCTGGCCGACACCACGATCTCGGCGCAGGTGACAGTGCGGCAGCTGTTGACCATGACCGGAGGTATCGCCGACTGGTTCGACGAGACCGGCGACTGGGAGGCCACCTGGGCCGAACTGCTCCGCACGCACCCGGTGTATCTGCTGCGTCGTAACGCCGACTACCTGCCGCTGTTCGCCGACAAACCGGCCCGCTTCCCTCCAGGTGAGCGGCACGAGTACAACGGCGCCAGCTACATCCTGCTCGGCATGCTCATCGAGCAGCTCACCATGGCGCCGTTCGCCGAGCACCTGCGCAAGCACGTCTTCGGCCCCGCCGCCATGACCGACACCGACTTCCTGCCTCTGGAAGCCGACGCGCCGCGGGTCGCCGACGGCTATATCCCCGCCCACGACGGCACCGGCGCGATCACCGGCTGGACCCGCAACATCTACGCCACCACCCCAGAGCCGGCCGCCGACGGCGGCGCCACCGCCACCGCCGCCGACCTGATCGCCTTCACCCAGGCCCTGCGCGCCGGCGCCCTGCTACCGGATCAGGCCGTGGCCGAGATGCTCGCCCCCCGAGTCGCCGAGCGCGAGGAGAAGGTCCGCGGCTACCTCTGGCGCTACGGCTACGGCGTCATGTCGATCCTCGACGACGACGGCACCGTCATCCGGTGGGGCCACACCGGCGAGGAAGACGGCGTCAGCACCCGCCTCTACCACTACCCGAGCCTCAACATCGACGTCGCCATCTGCGCGAACACCTCCTGGTCCGCCGGGAAGCTCGCCTGGAACATCCACGACCTGCTCCTGCCGTAACTACCTCGGCCGGTGGCAACGCCAATTATCCAAGCGCCCAACAAAACCATTCCAAGATCACGTATCTGCGGTTACGGGACAGCCACCCAAGCGCGGGTCCGTTCAGGCGGCGCGGCCGGCCTGGGTGGCGTGGGCGATCGCGCGACGCAGCGCCTCGGGCGGGATGCCGGCGGCCTCGACCGGGCAGAGGCCCGGGGCAGCCAAAACGGCTGACCCCGGGTAGACGCTCAGAAGCGCTGTCCGGCGCGGATCGAACCCTCGAACGCCTTCCACTTGACAGTGTGGGGTCGTCAGGGGTCCGAGTCCCTCGACTCCGCCCGTGTTTACGCAGATGAATCGGCTTTGGTCATTACTCGAACGTTCATCGTGGTGGTGTGTTTACGCCTGAGAGGACGTCTGATTCACGTATTTTGTGTGTGTTGTGGTTGTAGTGGTTCTCGCCAGGTTGGGGTGGTTTCGGCGGTGAGGCGTTTGGCGAGGTTGTCGATCATGGCGAGGGTGATCATGCTGGCGGAGTTGTCGGGTCGTGCTTCGTAGTCGCGGACGAGTCGGCGGTGGTGCATGAGCCAGCCGATGGTGCGTTCGACGACCCATCGCCGTTTGACCACGCTGAAGCCTTTGGCTTGGGGGTTTTTGGTGACGGTCTCGACGTCGACGCCGAGGGCGGCGCCGTGTTCGACGACGCGGTTTGTGAAGCCGGCGTCGACCCAGGTTTTGGTGAGGGTGGGGTGGGTGGTGGTGGCCTGGTTGAGCAGGTTGATGCCGATGGTGTTGTCGCTGGCGCTTGCGGCGGTGACGGTGACGGCGAGGAGGAGGCCGAGGGTGTCGGTGATGATGCCGCGTTTGCGGCCGACGATTTTCTTTCCGGCGTCTGGGCCCTGTGTGTGGATAGTGGGACGTTGGTGGAGGTCTTCACGCTCTGGCTGTCCATGATGGAGGCTGTTGGTGTGATGGTGCGGCCGTGGTGGTCGCGGACGAGGCCGGTGAGCTGGTAGTTGAGTTCGGTGAAGATGCCTTCTTTGCTCCAGGCGGCGAAGTAGCCGTAGACGGTGCGGTATGGCGGGAAGTCGTGGGGGTAGGTAGCGCCAGGCGATGCCGGTGCGGTTGATGTAGAGGATGGCGTTGAAGATGTCGCGCAGGTCGTGGGTGGGGGTACGTCCGCTGACGCCGGCGTCGGTGCGGGCTTGCCGCCAGGCGGTTAGGCGGGGGGCGATGAGGGCCCAGCGGGCGTCGGACAGGTCGGACGGGTAGGGGCGCCGTTCGGTCATGAAGCAGGCGTACGGTGTCGGGGCCTCGACCTGGCGGACGTCATGTCCGTCGGTGCGGGATGAAAGTGAACCAGACACGATCCCGGGGCGATATCCGCTGAAACCGGGTAGGCCTATGTCCACCGATATGTTTTCTTTCTAGGTCGGGTCGGGCATCTCGCGCTACCGAGGTCGAGGCGCGAATCGGCCATTACCGGCCCGAAGATGAAGCAAACGTCCAGTGAGAGGGTGGTTCGGGAGTGTATGTCCGGACTGGGTTTGACCGCTCGTTAGGGGCCTTGGTGGTCGGGGTTACGTCGACGGTGGGGTCAGGGTGAACAGTCCGGCCTCGGGTTCGGTGAGGATCTGGCGGGTGACGAGGCGTTTGAGCTTGGCGCGGAGGTTCTCGGTGTCCTTCGCGGTGGTGCCGGTGCCCAGGGCCTGGCAGATGTCCTTGGCGCGCATCGGTGTGGTGGCGGTGTGGAACACGGTGAGGATCTGTTGGTAGGCGGGGCTGGCGATGGTCGGGTCAGCGGGTGGTGCCGCGTCGAGTGGGTCGCCGAGGCTCAGGAGCGTTTTGCGGGTGATGGCGAGTTCGGCGACTTCGGTCTCGGCCGTGGTGAGCTGTTCGTTGAGGGTGGCGATTTGGGCGCGGAGCCGTTCGACGGTGAGGCCGGCGGCGGTTTCGCGTTCGGTGAGCAGGGTCAGTAGCGACGGCGGGGTCACCGCTGCTGGCCTGTGTCGCGCCAAGACGTGGTGGCGGTGCCGGTGAGCCGGCGGATGAGGTTCGCTGTGGAGGCCCACCAGGTGCGGGACACCGCGGAGGCGGGTCGGCTCTCGTACTCGCGGACCAGGCGGCGGTGCAGCATCAGGGTGCCGTGGGTCTGCTCCACCACCCACCGGCGTTTCACCGGCACGAACCCGGCCGTCGTGTCGGACCGAAGGACCTGCTCGACGTCGATATTTCGGATGGCGCCGTGGATCTGCACGTCGTCTTGAACCCGGCATCGACCCACGCCTTGGTAACCGTCGGGGTGTGCGCTACCACGTTGTCCAGCAGTTTCACACCGATCGTGTTGTCGGTGACCGACGCGGCGGTGACCACCACCGCGATGATCAACCCGAGGGCGTCGACCGCGAGGCCTCGCTTGCGCCCCGGGACCTTCTTCGCCGCGTCCTTGCCGGTCGTGGCGGCCGGGACGTGGTTGGCCGCCCGGATCGACTGGGTGTCCAGCGCCACCGCGGTCGGATCCTCCCGGCGGCCGGCCCGCTCCCGCGCCTGACAGCGCAGCAGATCGTGGATCACCTGGTCGGTGCCATCATCACGCCACAGGGCGAAGTAGTAGTAGGTGGCCGACTTCGGCGGCAGGTCGTGTGGCAGGTACGCCCACTGACACCCGGTCCGGTTCTGGTAGAAGATCGCGTTCACGATCTCCCGCAACTCGTAGCGGCCCTGATGCCCCGACACCGACGGATGCCGGTCCTTCCACGCCTGCAGAAACGGCCCGACCACCGCCCACTGATCATCGGTCAGGTCACTCGGATACGCCGCACGTCCATTCATGATCAGCCCAACGCGGCCGGGCCTCCCCGGTTACGACTACGGCTCACATTCACATGCCAACCCAAACCCACAAGGGACGAAAGCTACCGAACCACCCTCTGACATAGTGAGGCCCGGGGATATGTCCAATCCCCGGGCCTCGGGTTGCCACCGACTTGCGCACACCAGCACGTTTAAGGGTGTGGATCATTCGTTACAACGTCGGGTTTTACCGTTAAACTATCGCCGCATGTTGGAGCGGCGAGCTGGACTTGAACCAGCATCCGACGATCAGTGTCCACATCCATTCGACCTGGTGTTCGATGGCGAATACTGAAGTTGGAGCGGTAATCTGAGATTGACCATGGCTGCCTCTACCGATTGGGCTACCCCGGCCCGAGAAGTACCGGGGGCAGGGATCGAACCTGCACTGGACCACGTTCGTCAGCTTGAGCTTCAGCTTTTGCGCCCTTCGGCGCACCCCTGCGCTCCCACAGGGAACCTAGGACGGCTACCCGAACAGGTAGCCGAAAACCGTCGCGCCTATCCGCCGATCAACGGCCTCCGCGTTGTTGGCCTCCTCCCGCGCGAACTTGACCGCGGTCTGCAGCCTCACGACGCGGTCGAGGATCTCGTTGACCCGCTTGGCCGGCAGCGCTCCGGAGAACTTCACCGTCGTCCAGTACCCGACGGCCACATCCTCGTAGTAGACCTCAACCTGGGCCGGGTGCTTGTCCGTGGCCTCGGCCTTCACGTGGTTGCGTGGGACCTTCTTGGTCCGAATGGTGCGCACCGACTCGGTCCGCCAACTGTCGGTTGACTCGTCACGGACCCACGACTCGGCGGCATCAAGAACCGGCAGCTTCTTGACGAAGGTGTGCAAGTCGACGAGCTGCTTTTCAAGAAACAGCAGGTATGTGACCGGCACATCACTGGCGACAGTCTGACCGTCGACCACGATGTCGGCGCACGCCACACAGTTGGTCCAGTCTTTGGTGGCCGTCACATCAAAAAGGCGAGTGAGCGTTGTCGAGACCTGCCGCAGGATGTCCTCAGCCTTGATCTGCACCCGCGTCGACTCGGCCGGCAGTTGCTCGCCTTCCTCGTCTTTTGGCTGATAGGTACGTGAGATACCTGCCAGTGGAGTGGTCTTCTGCACGGCGTGGTGCGCCTCAGTCAAGTCCGCGAACGACTTGCTTTTGATGCCCTTTTCCACCGCGATGATTTGGTTGAGCCTCGGCACGATCTCTCCTCTCACGCAAGCGGTACGATAGCACCTCACCGCCCGCGAGAGCCGAGCGATTTCGCTCCGGGTCCGAATCTCGCCAGCAAAGCTGTTACGTCAACCGGGTGCCGAAACGGCAACGCGAAGTAAAAGGTGCTGATCAGCCGTACACCTCGTGTGAACACACATGCCGCGATTCGGGCGGTGTCGCCGCGTGTCCTCGGCGGATTGTCGTTACCGCAGTCGGAAGACAGGGCCACGGGGTGTGAGGGGCTCAGAGGGTGGTTCGGTAGCTTTCGTCCCTTGTGGGTTTGGGTTGGCATGTGAATGTGAGCCGTAGTCGTAACCGGGGAGGCCCGGCCGCGTTGGGCTGATCATGAATGGACGTGCGGCGTATCCGAGTGACCTGACCGATGATCAGTGGGCGGTGGTCGGGCCGTTTCTGCAGGCGTGGAAGGACCGGCATCCGTCGGTGTCGGGGCATCAGGGCCGCTACGAGTTGCGGGAGATCGTGAACGCGATCTTCTACCAGAACCGGACCGGGTGTCAGTGGGCTTACCTGCCACACGACCTGCCGCCGAAGTCGGCCACCTACTACTACTTCGCCCTGTGGCGTGATGATGGCACCGACCAGGTGATCCACGATCTGCTGCGCTGTCAGGCGCGGGAGCGGGCCGGCCGCCGGGAGGATCCGACCGCGGTGGCGCTGGACACCCAGTCGATCCGGGCGGCCAACCACGTCCCGGCCGCCACGACCGGCAAGGACGCGGCGAAGAAGGTCCCGGGGCGCAAGCGAGGCCTCGCGGTCGACGCCCTCGGGTTGATCATCGCGGTGGTGGTCACCGCCGCGTCGGTCACCGACAACACGATCGGTGTGAAACTGCTGGACAACGTGGTAGCGCACACCCCGACGGTTACCAAGGCGTGGGTCGATGCCGGGTTCAAAGACGACGTGCAGATCCACGGCGCCATCCGAAATATCGACGTCGAGCAGGTCCTTCGGTCCGACACGACGGCCGGGTTCGTGCCGGTGAAACGCCGGTGGGTGGTGGAGCAGACCCACGGCACCCTGATGCTGCACCGCCGCCTGGTCCGCGAGTACGAGAGGACACCCGCCCCGCCGGTGTCCCGCACCTGGTGGGCCTCCACAGCGAACCTCATCCGCCGGCTCACCGGCACCGCCACCACGTCCTGGCGCGACACAGAGCCAGCAGCGGTGACCCCGCCGTCGCTACTGACCCTGCTCACCGAACGCGAAACCGCCCGCCGGCCTCACCGTCGAACGGCTCCGCGCCCAATCGCCACCCTCAACGAACAGCTCACCACGGCCGGAGACCGAAGTCACCGAACTCGCCATCACCCGCAAAACGCTCCTGAGCCTCGGCGACCCACTCGACGCGGCACCACCCGCTGACCCGACCATCGCCAGCCCCGCCTACCAACAGATCCTCACCGTGTTCCACACCGCCACCACACCGATGCGCGCCAAGGACATCTGCCAGGCCCTGGGCACCGGCACCACCGCGAAGGACACCGAGAACCTCCGCGCCAAGCTCAAACGCCTCGTCACCCGCCAGATCCTCACCGAACCCGAGGCCGGACTGTTCACCCTGACCCCACCGTCGACGTAACCCCGACCACCAAGGCCCCTAACGAGCGGTCAAACCCAGTCCGGACATACACTCCCGAACCACCCTCTCAGTGGAGAGCAGCTCCTGATTTCAGCAACGACGGCTCGCCCTAAGCGGGCGTGCACCGGGCGCTCTTGGCGCGCTTGAGCGCTGCCCTCCACAGTCGCTCCTGCGCGGCAGCGTACGGGGCGTTAGCGATACCGTCGGCGGATGCTAAGACGTCGCGTACCTCGTCCGGGCTCCACCGTTGGCCAGTAGCGCGGCGATCTGGTGGGCGAGCGCGGAGGCTCGTCTCCGGGCCCGTTTGGCTTGGGTCTCCGTGTGGCCAACGCGCCACGGCAACGCGTCGACCACGTGATCAGCGCCGGTGAGGTGTGCCTTCACGTCGACTGGGCCAGTGCTCACGCTGATGCCCCCACTTTCTCCAGAGTCGCTGCCTCCGGGCTGTACGGCCCGGCCGGGGCGAAGTCTCGCACAGACGCCCCGGCGCGGGGCCGCTACGGTAGTGCTTGCTGACGTAGGCGAAGAACAGCCGACCTCGACTACCCAGCCACCGTCACGGCCGGGCCGCTGTTAGTCGAGCGTGTCAGGAGCGTTCAGTGCTGGTTCCGGCTCAGGCCCCAGTACGCGAGGACCTTCCGCTGGTCGCCACCGTAGCGGGACGTGCCGCCGGCGCGTTGCCAGCAGGGGCAGCCCAGATGGATTGTCACCGCACGCTGTCCGGGGTAGCCGAACACGACGCTGCGCCGCAGAGGCGGGATGTGCATCAGGCAGGCGTCGTCGTCTTCGGATGAGATCGCCAGCCCGTTGACGTAGTCGGTCAGTTCGGTGACGTCGCTGGTGTTGCGCCTGGTGCTGCCGAGACTCCATGGTTCTGGCCCACGTGTGGGGTAGCTGCACATCAGCACCTCGGTCGCCCCGGTAGGGACCATGACTTCCGCCGCGAACGGGGTGGCTGGCGGTGGCTGCTCGTGCCACTGCTCGGGACAGCGGACCGGCCCCGCATCGGTGTTCGCCACGGATGCGGCCTGCACCGGGCCCAGCTCAGGCCCAGGGTCGCCCGTGACCACACCGATGGTCACCCCGAGACCGACGGCCACCGCAGCAGCCAGAAGAAGACCGCCCACGTGCCGACGCGCGTCGCCGGGCATGGGACCCTGCGACTGTTGGGTCGTCATCGGCATGTCTCCTTTGCCCTTGAGCGGCACGATACGCCGCGTTGCCCCTGTACTCCGGCGATTCGGTGGGGTGGGCCGCGTCAAGCACGCGACCCACCGCCTGGTTACCGCCCCGGCTCAGCCTGTGCGGGGGTAGACGCCGAAGACCTGGAACACATCTGCCCAGTCCTGGAAGAGGAATGTGCTTCCAATGCCGGCTACCGTGATGCCCTTGACCCGCACACCAGAGCCGTCCAGGGTGAACACAGGGCCGCCGCTGTCACCCGCTCGGGCGGCAAGGCCACCATCGACGTGATGCCCCTCGATGCGGTCGTACATCCAGTAGTCACAGTCGCCGTTGGATGCGGGCCGCTACCACTGCTCGGTGTTCCGACATGGGCCGCGGCTTCGGCACGGTCGTCGACGCCATCGGCAACGCCGGCGCCGAGTCCAACGGGAAGCCGTTCGTCATCTACCACGACGTCATCGACGAACAGACCAACGGCGACATCGAGATCTGCATCCCGGTCCCGGCCGGCACCGTCCTACCCGGCGACCCGGTCCGCTACCGCGAGCTCCCCGGCGGTCCGGTCGCCACCACCGTCCACCGCGGGCCGTACCAGGAGATCAGCCCCGCCTACCACGTCGTCACCGGCTGGATCGAGCAGGAGGATGTGCGTCTGGCGGGCCCACCGCGCGAAATCTACCTCAACGACCCTCAAACGGTCAGTCCCGCTGAGCTGCTCACCGAAGTACAGTTCCCCATCGACAAGACGCCGCGCTGATCGCCGCCCGCGGCGCTTCAGGATCCTGCGTGACTACCGCCGCGCCGCCCACACATTGACCGATACCGCATCCGGCATCGCCCAAGAGGGTTGATCGACTTCCGTACCGTCGTCGACATGGAGATTCTCTTCGGGCTGTTCGCCGCCGCGGGCGCGGTCGTCCTCACCTTCTGGTTCCTCGGGCGTCGGCGTACGCCGACGGGTCGGCGCGGCTCGTCGGCGTACGCGTCGTCGGCACCCGACGCCACGGCAGGCGGCGACGATGGTGCCTCCTGCGACAGCGGTTCGAGTGGGGGCGGATGGCTCTCCGGCGGGGACAGCGGTGCAGGTTCCTCCGGCGGAGACAGCGACAGCAGCTGCTGACGGCGGACGGAGGCGCGTAGCTTCGGGAATCCCCAGCCTATGTGGCTGCGCTGGCTCCGTGCTTGCGGTCTACTGGCTCGCGACCGCCATCGCCGCCCGTGGGGTAGCCGCCTTCACCCGTATCGCGAAGTGGGGTGGAATTGTCGGAACGATCATCCCTGCTGCCGCCCTCATCACCATCGGCTTCGCCTACCTGATCTCCGGTGGCACGCCACAGGTCCGACTGGACTGGGATGACGCGATTCCCGACCTGAGCAACCTCAGCAATCTGGCACTCGCCGCGAGCATTTTTCACTTCTACTCGGGCATGGAAATGAACGCGGTCCACGTACAAGACATCAAAAACCCGGATCGGGGTTACCCGCTGGCGATACTGATCGCGGCACTGGGAACAGCAGCCATTCTCATCCTGGGAACACTCACGATCGCCTTCGTCGTACCAAGAAACGAGACTGGCAGCACCCAGTCCCCACTCATCACATTTATCGACGTGTTCGATTGGTTTGGCCTGTCCTGGGCGACACCGATTTTGACATGCGCACTCGCGATCGGCGTCCTGGCCGGCATCGTCACCTGTGTGGCCGGCCCATCCACCGCCCTGCACGCGGTGGCGAAAGCAGGCTACCTTCCTCCCTTCTACCAGGCCGCCAACAAAACGGGATGCCCATCCGAATCATGCTGGTTCAGGCGTTCGCGGTCAGCGCCGTGGCGGTGGTGTTCGTCTTCATGCCGTCGGTGGAGGCGGCCTTCCAGATCCTCAGCCAGCTCGCCGGGCTCCTCTATCTGGTCGTCTACCTGATCATGTTTGCCTCGGCGATCCATCTCCGCTACCGCCAACCGACCGGCCACGGCCATACCGAGTGCCGGGCGGACTCGCCGGCATGTGGATCATCGGCGGAGCCGGCTTCGTCGCCTCGGCACTTGCCCTCGCCTCCAGCCTCGTGCCGCCAAGCCAGATCGGCATCGGCAGCCCTGCCCTCTACCTCGGCCTCCTCGTCGGGCTGACTGCCCTGATCATCACAGCTCCACTTCTGTTGTACGCGCGTCGAGAGCCACACTGGCGTGACCCGGGCAGCGAGGTCGCACTGTTCGCCGCCGAGGCCCGGGGCGGCCGCTCCGGCGACACCCCTACGCCGAGGCACCGACGCGCCGAAGCCGAAGCTGACACGGAAGCCGATCCCGCCGACGAGTGAGCATGAGGACCGACAACGAGTACGGAGACCCTCAGCAGTACAGTCGTCATCGGGACCGCACTGCCGGCGGCCCGCTGTCAGCCCTCAACGCGGATGCCGGCCGCCTGAGCGAGGCTGTACGAAAGGCTGATCAGATCCTCGTGGTCCACCACAGCGCCACGCCAGCTCGAGAAGTCGCCGACACCGGCCAGGGTGCAGCCACGAAACCGGGTGCCCTCCATCGACGCGTGATGGAACACCGCCCCGGTCAGGTCACAGCTCCGAAAAGTCGCACCCCGCAGGTCCGCGTTGGTGAAGTCGGCGCCCTGCAGGTTGCAGTCCTCGAACCTCACCGCGTCGAAGGTCGTCATCCGCCACGCCGACAGGTCCCCGCGACACCCCACCAGGGCGACATCCCGCAGTACGCCGTCCGCCCATGTCACGCCCGTCATCCTGCACTGCTCCAGCCGCACCCGGGCCAGCTCTCCGCCGTCGGCGCGCAGATTGGCCCAGCTTGAATCCGTCACCAGGCAGTCGGTCAACACCACCTGATCCAGCCGGCACTCGGAGAGGTCTGCCCCACGGAACCGGCACTGCCGGAAGGTCACCGTGGAGGCGTCCTGACCGGCCAGCCGCACCCGGTAGAGCGCCTGACGTTCCAGCGTCGACTCCGGCTCCAGCGCCGCCGCCTCGCAGAGGCTGACCTCGGCCGGCGGGACCGGGTTACGGGGTTCTCGCTGCTTACGTGAGCCGGTGGCACGCCGCAGCGCAGATGATCGGGCAGACACACCCACACCCTAGGACCTGGCTGTGACCGTATGGCCGCCGTGTCGCGCGCCGGTGCCGGGCACCGACGCGACTAAACTCGGCGATCGAACAAACGTGCCAACCCGGGGGTGCAGGTGTCGAACAATCCCGTAAACCTGAACTGGGTCTTCCGGCCCGATCGCGCCGACCAGGACCGGATCGCCGAGCATGCCGGTAAGCCAATCCACGCTGTGCAGCGGCGAGCCGACGATGGGAGTCGAGTGGAGGTTGTTCTCGTCGACGGCGCCCGGGTGCGGGCGTACCGGCATGAGGTCGTGCTCGGCTGACCGACGATCGGGGCTCGCGGTCTGGCACCGCGAGCCTCACCCGGGGCCGTTCCGGCCGGCCGCCGGAACGGCCCCCAGGCGACGAACCGGTCGAACAGCTCGCGGGGGCTTGGTCCGCCGTGGGGGTTGAGGTGGTAGAGGTCGTGCATGGCTTCGTAGCAGAGCCCGGCGAGGTAGATCGACAGGCTTGATTGTCGGGTGTCGTATTGGGCTTTGAGGAGGAGGCGGGCTTCGGCGCAGGGCCAGGGGTGGCCGCAGGCGCGGCAGGTCCAGATGGGTCGTAGTGGTGTGTGGGGTGGTTGGTTTCCGGCTCGGTGGTGGGGGTGTTCGGGGTGGGGGCCGAGTCGTGGTTGGGGTAGGTGGTGGGGGTTCACCAGCGGCCTCCGTTGGCTCGCCATTGTTGGGCGGGGGTGAGCCAGCCGGCGCGTCCGGGTCGGGGGTCGGCGATGGTGGGCTGGGTCATCCACGCCGGCAGGTTCGCTGGCCGATTTGGTGATGGTGCCGCGGGGCGGTACGAGGCGTTCGATCGGTGTGCCCCAATAGGCGGCTTGTTCCTTCGGTGCCGGCTGAACCAACGGATCTTCACAACTACCTCCTTGTGTCCTTGGACAGGGCCCCACCCGCTCCTGCCGAATGCGGGCGGGGCCCTGGGCAGAACCCATCCCCGCTACGCTCGGCGAAGAACAGGTCCGCATGAGTGACAGTCTCGATAGGACCGCCTGGTTTCGATACCTGCTCACGCTGATCGAGCAGATCTTGGGCCTGATTGGGCAGCGGTGGGCAGTGTCATGGACTACGTGCTGATGGAGCTTCGCTTACTACGGCAAACCCTCGGCCTCAGCCAGGAGGACTTCGGGCGCAGCATCGGCTACTCGGCGTCGCACGTGAGTGCCGTCGAGACCGGTGGGCGTCCACTCACGCCGGACTACGCGGTCGCGGTCGACCGGGCCCACGACCCCACGTTCCGGGAGGGCCAGGACGGCCGAGTCGGCCGAATGCTCCGAGAACTCGCCAAGGCCGACCCGGACTGGTTGCGCGAGTGGATCGAGTGCGAGCAGGAGGCGACACTACTCCGCTGGTACGAGCCGGCTTTCGTACCCGGACTGCTTCAGACCGAGGCGTATGCGCGCGCCATGTTCACCACGGACATCCTCCAACCTGTTGATGTTGAACAACGCGTCCAATCCCGGCTCGCACGGCAGGCCATCCTCACTCGCGACTCCGCTGCACCACTGGTGGCGGTCATCGACGTGATGGTGCTCCGCCGGCCGGTGGTCGGCCAGCCCGGCGTGATGGCCGAGCAGGTCGCTCACCTGGTGAAGATGGGGGAGCTGCCGCACGTGCAGATCCTCGTGGTGCCCAAGGATGCCGGGATCTACCCTGGCTTGCAGGGCGGCTTCATCCTGGCCACTCTCGGCGACGGCTCGATGGTGACCCACCTGGACCACCAGGTGCGCGCGCAGGTGGTGGACGGAGCCGATGACCTTGCTACCCTCCAGCGCACGTGGGAGGCGGTCCGGAGTGTGACCCTCCCCCGCAGGCAGTCCCTCGACCTGATCAAAAAGGCGGCGCAGACATGGACATGACTGGTGCCCGGTGGCACAAATCAACGCGGTCCGGCACCAACGGCGGGTCGTGCGTCGAGGTGGCCGACAACCTGCCCGGCGTCGTGCTCGTGCGCGACACCAAGGACCGGGACGGCGGCACCCTCCAGTTCAACCCGGCGGTGTGGCGGACCTTCGTCAACTTCGCCAAGCGACACTGACCAGCACGAAGGAAGGCCCGGCTCCCCGCGGAGGCCGGGCCTTTCGCGCTCAGGGCCTACGCTTCGCCACCCGGGTCCAGCCGGTCCAGCCACGTTCGCCGAGTAGCTCCCGGACCCGGGCCAGCGGGACCCCAGCCTCGGCGAGGGTCCGGATCCGGATCAGGCGCAGCACCGCGGCGGCGTCGTAGCTCCGGTAGCCGGAGGCGTCGCGTTCCGGCTCCGGCAGGAGCCCGATCTGGTGGTAGTGCCGCACCGCACGGATAGAAACCCCGGCATAGGAGGCCAGCCGCCCGATCGTCAGCATGGCTACCTCCACGCCGGGACCCAACGTCACCTGACCTTGCGATGGTAGACGGCCATCGCGACGCCGTACGCGACGGCGAGCAGGCCGACGCACCAGGTGAGGGCGATCCCCTGTCAGCACCGGCCTGCTGCTGCTCCAACAGACCGCGGACCGCATCGACGATGGAGATTGCCGGCTGGTTCTCGGCGAAGCGGGCCAGCAGGTCATCCGCGACCCGACCCGGCTCCCATTGCCGCCGCAACCGGGCGACCAGCACCAGATTCTCCCGCCCGCTGAGGACCTCGTCGACCGCGGCGAACTGCCCGGTCAGGCTGATCGACGCACGCACCTCCGCCGCCTGCGCGGCACCGTCGAAGCCGTTCACGGCGACCGTTCCCGCATCCGGGCGGAGCAGCGTGGAGAGGATGCGTACCACCGTGGTCTTGCCCGCCCCGTTGGAGCCGAGCAGAGCGAAGACGCTGCCCGGCGCGACCTCGAAGTCGACGCCGCGTAGCACCTGCAGCTCCTGGAAGGACTTGTGCAGCCCGCGTACCTGGATCGCCGGCTCCCGGACCTGCCCCGGTGCCCGCTGGAGATCTATCGACATGGCCCCAGCGTGCAAGGTTGACGCTGCGTCAAGGTCAAGCCCGAACCGCAGAACGGGACCAGGCCGCGGCCGCCCTCCCCAGCGCTCACACCCGCGCCCAGTGTCGGATCAGAAGTCGTCGTCGAAGGTAACGCTCCCGCTGACGCCCATCTGGTACGCCGACACCCGCCGCTCGAAGAAGTTCGACAACTCCTGCACGTCCTGCAGCTCCATGAAGGCGAACGGGTTCTGGCTGCCGTACATCGGGGCGATCCCCAGCGTGACCAGCCGCCGGTCCGCGACATGTTGGAGATATTCCCGCATGTCGGTCAGGGAGAGCCCGGACACCCCCTGCTCGAGCAAGTCCTCGGCGAACTGGACCTCGCAGTCGACCGCCTCCGCCATCATCTCCCTGACCTGCTGCTCCAGGTCGGCGTCGAAGAGGTCCGGCTCCTCAGCGCGGGCGGTCTCCACCACGTCGAAGGCGAAGGCCATGTGCATGGACTCGTCACGGAACACCCAGTTGGTGCCGGATGCGAGGCCGTTGAGCAGGCCCCGGGAGCGGAGGAAGTAGACGTAGGCGAAGGCGCCGTAGAAGAACAGGCCCTCGATGCAGGCGGCGAAGCAGATCAGATTGAGCAGAAACGCCCGGCGGTCCGCCCGGGTCCGCAGCTCCCGCAGCTCGAAGATCGAGTCGATCCACCGGAAGCAGAACTCCGCCTTGCGGGCGATCGAGGGGATGTTCTCGACCGCCGCGAACGCCGCGAACCGCTCCTTCTCCTCCGGCACGTAGGTGTCCAGCAGGTTCAGGTAGAACTGGACGTGCACCGCCTCCTCGAAGAGCTGCCGGGACAGGTAGAGCCGGCCCTCCGGGGAGTTGACGTGCTGGTAGAGGTTGAGCACCAGGTTGTTGGCGACGATCGTGTCGCCGGTGGCGAAGAACGCGACCAGCCGGGACACCAGGTGCCGCTCGGCCGGGGAGAGCTTCGCCAGGTCGGCGAGGTCGGAGTGCAGGTCCACCTCCTCGACCGTCCAGGTGTTCTTGATCGCCTCCTTGAACCGGTCGAAGAAGTGCGGGTACCGCATCGGGCGCAGGGTCAGGTCCATACCGGGGTCGAGCAGCAGGTGCCGCTCGCCAACGGTCGCGACGGTCGCGGTACGGGTCTCGGCGGTCGCGGTACGGGTCTCGGCATCGGTGGTCATTGGCATGCCTCACAGCTTTCGGGGTTTTCCAGGGAGCAGGCCAGCGCCTCGGCGTCGACCCCGGTGACACTCGACGGGGTGACGGCGACGGTGGCCTGCTGGATCCGCGTCGCGGGACGGGACCGCAGGTAGTAGGTGGTCTTCAGCCCGGACTTCCAGGCGTACAGGTACATCGAGGAGAGCTTGCCGATCGTCGGCGCGGCCAGGAACAGGTTCAGCGACTGGGACTGGTCGATGTACGGGGCACGGGCCGCGGCCAGGTCGATCAGCGCCCGCTGCGGAAGCTCCCACGCCGTACGGAACAGCGTCCGCACCTCGGCGGGGAGCTCGGCGATGCCCTGCACCGACCCCTCCGCCCGCTTGATCTCGTCCCGGATCGGGGCCGTCCACAACCCGCGCGCCTTCAGCTCACCAACCAGATAGGTGTTGACCTGGAGGAACTCGCCGGACATGGTTTCGCGCTTGAACAGGTTGGACACCTGCGGCTCGATGCACTCGTAGCAGCCGGCGATCGAGGCGATCGTCGCGGTCGGGGCGATCGCCACCAGCAACGAGTTCCGCAGACCGTGCTCCGCGACCCGCGCCTTCAGCTCGGCCCACCGCTTCGGCTGCGTCGGCTCGGCACCCCACAGCTCCGGGTGCAGGTCGCCCCGGGCCGCGCGGGTCTCGGCGTACGCGGGGTGCGGGCCGAACCGCTCGGCGAGCCCGGCGGAGGTCTCCACCGCGGTCAGGAAGATCTCCTCCTGCACCCGGGTGGACAGCTCCCGCGCCTCGGCCGAGTCGAACGGCAGCCGCAGCGTGAAGAGGGCGTCCTGCAGGCCCATCAGCCCGAGCCCGACCGGCCGCCAACGCGGGTTGGAGGCCGCCGCCTGCTCGGCCGGGTAGTAGTTGATGTCGATCACGCGGTCGAGGAAGACCATCGCGGTGCGGACGGTCTCCCGCAGCTTCGCCCAGTCCACCCCGTCGGTGCTGACGTGGGCACCCAGGTTGACCGAGCCCAGGTTGCACACCGCGGTCTCGGCGTCGTTGTTGACCTCAAGGATCTCGGTGCAGAGGTTCGACAGGTGGATCGTGTTGCCGGGCTCCCCGGTCTGGTTGGACAGCGCGTTCGAGCGGTCCTTGAAGGTCATCCACCCGTTGCCGGTCTGCGCCAGGGTGCGCATCATCCGCCCGTACAGGTCCTGGGCCTTGACCGTACGGACCGCCTGCTTCTCCGCGACCCGGTAGGCGGCGTCGAACTCCGCGCCGTACAGGTCGGGCAGCTCCGGTGCGTCGGACGGGTCGATCAGCGACCAGTCGCCGTCCGCCTCGACCCGGCGCATGAACTCGTCCGGGAGCCAGTTGGCCAGGTTCAGGTTGTGCGTCCGCCGGGCGTCCTCGCCGGTGTTGTCCCGCAGCTCCAGGAACTCCTCGATGTCCGGGTGCCAGGGCTCCAGGTAGACGCAGGCCGCGCCCTTACGCCGGCCGCCCTGGTTGACCGCGGCGACGCCGGCGTCGAGGGTCTTCAGGAACGGCACGATGCCGTTTGACCGGCCGTTCGTTCCCCGGATCAGCGCGCCCCGGCCGCGTACCCGCGACCAGGCGATGCCGATGCCGCCGGAGAACTTCGACAGCTTCGCGACCTGGTGGTACCGCTGGTAGATGGAGTCCAGCTCGTCGCGGGGCGAGTCGACCAGGAAGCACGACGACATCTGGGTGTGTCGGGTGCCGGAGTTGAACAGCGTCGGCGAGCTGGGCAGGTACGCCAGCGACGACATCAGCCGGTAGAACCCGATCGCCTCGGCCGGGGTTCCCGACAGTCCGCAGGCCACCCGCAACAGCCAGTACTGCGGGGACTCCACCACCAGCCGCGACTGCGGGTGCCGCAGCAGGTAGCGGTCCGCGACGGTACGCAGCCCGAAGTACTCGAACCGCAGGTCGCCGGCGGGGTCCACCGCGTCGTCCAGCTTGCGGGCGTTGCGGGACACGAAGGCGGCGGTGTCGTCGCTGATCAACCCGAGGCCATGGGCGTACCGGATGGACTGGCTGAAGCTCGCGACCTGCTGCCCCCGGACCTCCTTGTCCACGTACGCGGCCAGCAGTCGCGCCGCCAGCTTCGAATACTGCGGCTCCTCGCCGATCAGCTCCGCCGCCGTCTGGATCGACAGCCGGTCCAACTCGGCCGTTGTCGCCCCGTCGTACAGGCCGCTGATCGTCTTGGTCGCCACCCGCAGCGGGTCCACCTCGTTCAGGTCCGCGACCCACCGCTCCACCGCGCGGACGATCTTGTTGACATCCACCGGCTCGCTGTCGCCGTTGCGCTTGCGGACCTCCATCACCTGCCGCCGCTGCTGCTGCTGCTCCGCACCGGCCGACCCGTTCGTGGCACCCTTCCGCGTCGCCGTCGTCTCCCCGGCCGACCCGTTCGTGGCGCGTTCCCGCGTCGTTGTCATCTCCCCCTCCTCCGCCTGCCGACGAGGTCGACGAACGCGCAGGGGGACGCCACGATCATCCGCCCGGTGGGGTAACCACACCGGGCGGCTGCGGGCGTCGGCCGTCCCGCGCGGCCGCCGACCGCCGCACGCGACGCGTGCGGCGCGCTGGCAGGTCTTCGGACTCGCGGGCACGCCCGGGGGACCCGGTCGCCTACTGGCCGTCGCTTCCCAGGCTTCGATCAGCCCAGTGCGTGATGACGGCGGTCGTTCCCACTCACCGCTGCGGGGCAGTCCCGGACTTCCACCGGGTTCCCTCTTGCCTCGACCACTCCCCGGTGGGAGCGCCGAACCAGCTACGGGAGACACCATATATGCCGCCCCCGCCCGGCATGCAACACCAGATGTCGTGTCGATGTGTCAGCGGCTGATAAACTGCCGCAGGGCGCGCACCCAGGTGTCCCGGTCTTCCAGGTGGACGTCGTGCCCGGCACCAGCAACGACGACCTGCTCGACGTCCGGACGCAGGGACACCATTCGCCGCACCTCGGCGGCGGGGATGATCCCGTGCTCGCCACACACCAGCAGGGTGGGTGCCTGCACCTGCTGCCACTCGGCCCAGCAGGCCCGGTCGGCGACGGCCGCGATGGCGTCCCGCATCACCGCCGGCTCGAATCGCGGCCAGAGCCCGTCCGGGCACCGGTCCAGGTCCCGCAGCCAGGCCTGGGCCACCGGGGTGTCGCCCAGAAACTCGGCGGCCTGGCGGACATCGGCGAACGGCACCGGCCACGAGGCGAAGAAGGCACCCAGCTCGGCCGGGTAGTCCCCCCGATCCTCGCGGCCCCCGACACCGCCCTCCAGCAGCACCAGCCGACGCACCAGCTCGGGATACTCGGCGGCGAAGAGCAACGCGGTGTGCCCGCCCATCGACTGGCCAACGACCGTCACCGATGCACCGCCGGCGACCTCAGTGACGACAGCAACCACGTCCTCGACGTACGCCCGGCGGGAGAGGTCCTGCGGCCGTCGGGTCGAGTGGCCGTGCCCGCGCTGATCCACCACGATCACACGGTGCTCCGGTAGCAGCGCCTCCGCCGTTGGCACCAACTCCGCAGCGCTGCCGGCCAGCCCGTGCAGCAGCACGACCACATCGTCGCCGGAGCCGTCCACAAGGCAGGACAGCACCACCCCGTCCCGACGGACTGTCACCCGCCGCACCGTACGAACTCCCTCACCCTGGCGGCCCGAAACCGCCGTCACCCTATTCAGGCCGGCTTTTGGTTCTCAATGGATGCCAACAGGGCGCGGTGCGTCTGCTCGTCGGCAGCCACAACAAGACCACCCAGCCCGGAGTGCGGCGGCTGTCCGTCAATTCCGGAGACCACGCAACCCGCCGCCTCACAGAGGGCGATTCCCGCCGCGAAGTGCACGCTGTCGCCGAGCTGGTGTCCGTCGGTGACGAAGCCGGCGCGACGGCCGGCGGCGACCCAGGTCACGGCCAGGGTGCTGGAGACCACGCGCGGGTGGAACCGCCCGACGAAGCTCTTCTCGGCAAACATCCGCGCGACGTGGAACTCGCTCTCGTTCGGAAACGGCGGGTCGAGGTTGAGGTCCACCAGCTTCGAGTCGGCTGATGGGACGAGCCGCTCGTCCACACCTCCCTGACGGACGTAGGCGGCGGTGCCGTCAGTCCAGAACACCTCGTCACTGAACGGGTCCGCGGCGGCGGCGACGGTGGGCTGCGTCCCGCTCCGCAGCGCCACGTTGACCGAGACCAGCATGGTCCGCGCGGCGAAGTTCAAGGTCCCGCACAAGGGGTCGACCAGCCAGATCCGCCCGCTGTCGCCGGTGCCGGTGCGCCCGCTCTCCTCCCCCACCAGGACATCACCCGGACGCGCCGCGCGCAGGGTGTCCAGAATCGCCTTCTCTGCCGCGAGGTCCGCTGTGGTGGCGAAGTCGTCCCCGCCCTTCGAGAACCGGGTCAGCGCCGACCCGTAGTGGGAGCGAACGACCGTCGCTCCCGCCTCCGCCGCCTCGATCGCCAACGCCTGATCCGTGATCGACATACCTGACACTCTAGATCGGATACCGCGATCATCCCAGCGCCGACCGCCGCACCGCCACGGCCTCGCCGTACAGCGCCGCCAACCGCGCCGCGGTGGCCGACCAGGAGTACGTCTGCGCCCGCTCGCGGCCCACGCTGGCGTACGCGGACCGACGGGGTTCGTCGTCGAGTAGCCGCCGGAGCGCGGTGCTCAACGCCCGTGGGTTCCGGGCTGGCACGAGGTCACCGGTCACCCCGTCCACCACGGTGTCCCGCAGGCCCCCGACCGCGGTGCCGACGACGGGCAGACCGCAGGCCATTCCTTCCAGCAGGGTAAGCCCGAATGGCTCGTACCAGGGGGCCGCGACCAGCACGTCCGCCGAGCGGTACCAATCGCCCATCGCCTCCCGCGGCACCGCGCCGACCAACTTGACCCGATCGGCGACGCCGCACTCCTCCGCCAGCGCCCACAGCCGCCGGGCCGACGGATCAGCCTCCAGCACGCCCGGCGGGCCACCGACCACGACGCATTCCGCGTCGGACAGCAGCGCCATCGCCCGGATGACGGTCTCGAAACCCTTCCGTGGCACGAGACGGCCGACGGTGAGGAGCCGGAACCTGCCGGCCGCACGCGCCACGGCCGTACCCGGACGGGGATTCCCCGCCGGGGAACGGGGAAACCGCGCGCGGTTCAGGCCGGCTGATGGGAGAGCACCGACTGGAGGGCCCTGATCAGGCCCGTCGTCCTGGGGTCCGGGGCCATGGAGACCCGCAGCCCGTTCGTCACGTATCCGAAGGCGATCCCGCTGGCCGGGTCGGCGTAACCGAGTGAGCCGCCGTGCCCGGGGAAGCCGAAGGCGGTCGGTGACCACCAGGGCTGCTCCGGCAGGGGCAGGCCGAAGCCGAGCGCCGGCCGGGTCGGCACCCGCAGCACCTGGTCAACGCCGTTGGCCTGTTCCCGGGTGGCGGCGGCGAGCGTGGCCGGGTCGAGGATCCGGACGCCGTCAACCTCACCGATCAGGCCCGCGTAGAAGCGGGCCAGGGACGAGGCGGTGCAGATACCGTTCACCGCGGGGATCTCCGCCGCCCAGGCACGTGGGTCGGTGAGGTCGAGCGGCGGGTCGGTCACCATTATCGACCGGACGGCCAGCGAGGTGCGGCCGGTAGACGCGGCCCGCGTCTCCCGTAGCCCCGCCGGCATCGCCTTGGGCGAGGCGGGCGGGGCGACCGGCTGCTCGGTGATCCGGGCGACCCGGTGCGCCTCGGCGGCCGGCAGGCCGATCCAGAAGTCCAGGCCGAGCGGGGTGGCGATCTCGTCGGCGAAGTAGGTGCCGAGGCTGCGGCCGGAGACGCGGTGTACCACCTCGCCGACCAGCCAGCCGTAGGTGAGCGCGTGGTAGCCGTGCGCCGTGCCCGGCGGCCAGGCAGGTGCCTGGGCGGCCAGCGCGGCGACGACCGGCTCCCCGGTGAGCGCGGTCGTCAGCGGGACCGGGCGGTCGAGCACCGGCAGCCCTGCCTGGTGGGACAGGAGCCAGCGGACCGGGATGCCGCCCTTGCCGGCCGCCGCGAACTCCGGCCAGTACGCGGCCACGGGGGCGGCCAGGTCGAGCTGCCCGCGCTGGGCCAGCAGGTGCGCGCAGGCAGCGGGTGCGCTCTTGGTGGCCGAGTAGACCAGCTGGAGGGTGTCCTCCCGCCATGGGCGGTCGGTGGCGGGATCAGCGACGCCGCCCCAGAGTCGGACTACCTCCCGGCCGTGCCGGTAGACGCTGACGGCGGCGCCGATCTCGGAGCCTGCTTCGACGTTCGCCTGGAATGCCGCTCGAACCGGCTCGTATCCCGGCGCGACGGTGCCATGTGCCACGGGCATGGATTCCCTCCGGAGTGCCGGCTCCGGGTGCCGACCACCCGAAGCAACGTCGTCAAGATAGCCTTACTGGCGATGTCAGGCAATCCTGACTAGCCTATGCTGACTGGATGACGGAGGAGATGGTTCCGGGGCATGCTGAGCTCGTCGGATTCCGGCTGCGGGACGGAACGCTGAAGACGGGCGCGGCAGCGCCGGCCGACGCCGTCGGCTATCGGGCCGGATGTAGCTGCGGCTGGGTCGGCAGCCGGGACTACCCGGCCGTTGACGAGGGGCACTGGATGGCCACCTCCGAGTGGGGCGGGCACATCCGGCCGCTCCTAGCCGCCACTCCGCCCGGCTGGCTGCTCAACCGCTCCGACACGCTGCGGGACGGCGTCGCCGAACTGACCACCACCTGGCCGCTACAGGCGCTCGGCATCCTCGCCCAGGTGGAGCGCTGGCAACGTCCCCTCATCGAACAGGCCGTGACCCAGGCGCGGGCGACCGGACTCTCCTGGGCCGAGATCGGCAACGCGCTCGGCATCAGCCGCCAGTCCGCGCACGAGCGGTTCCGCAATATCGCCCCGCCGAAGCCCCCCAGCTAGCCGACATCTCGGTAACTACCGACGTGGTCCTGAGGTCATGTCGCAGGAGCGTGGCGGCGGTTGATTGGGGTTACCCGGCGGGCCGGAGGAGGTGGATCACTCAGCCGACCCGCCGGGTGGTAGCCGGATCAGCAGTTGCGCAGTTCGGGAGACTGGTTGAGTAGCTGGCCGCGGACGGAGATGAAGCGGCGGTGGGTTTCCGAGTCCACTGCGGAGTGCCGGAACGCCGCGACCCGGTGACAGTTCTGGAAGGCCAGCTTGACGCCGAAGTGACGCTCGAGGCTGGACCGGATGGCATCGCTGGCCAGCGCGCGTAGGAGCTGACCCCGCTCCTCCTCGGTCGACGGCGGGACGACGTTGTCGGCGAACTCGGCGTCGGAGGACGCCAGCTCCGCCGCCACCCGGCTGACGGTCTGCCAGGCGTACGGCAGTGAGTCGCGGACGCAGGAGACGAAGGCGTCGTCGTCAACAGGGCCTGACTCGGCGGACCGTAACAGGTCCGGTGGCACGGTGAGAGACATGATCCTCCTCAGACTGATAATGATCTCGGTTTTCATTACCGTTGCGTTCTGAGCACACCACTCGTCGTCCGTCGCGTCAACGACGCCACATGGTGTGGCTCGGTCAGAATCGGCAGGCGCGCTGCCCGACGCGCGCCCGCAGCATGGCCGGTTGACAGCGCTGGTCGCGCCGGCTCAGACTGTCGCGACAACTGAACCAACGCGTGCGCGCGGGGGAAGTCCGGTCAAAATCCGGCGCTGGCCCGCAACGGTAGGCCGTCGAGGTGCACCCCGACGGCAAGCCCGAATACCCGCCACACTCGCGCATTCCCACCCACCCGTCGTGGCCCACGGGTCGGAGGCCCCGACCCGACGCTGACCAACAGCGATCGGCCCGGGTTCTGACGACCGCAGGGCGGAAAGGCACTCCTGATGGTCGTGTCCCACCCCCGAACCACCATCCGCACCCGCGTCGCCGGCCTGTTGGCCGCCGCCGTCGCCGGGATCGCCCTGACCGCGGTCGAGCCCGCCCCCCAGGCCGCACACGCCGACGCCTGTGACGGCACCTCGGGCGTCACCGTGGTGGTCGACTTCACCGCGCTCGGTGGCGACGTCGAGGTTGCCTGCGCCCCGGGCGACCCGGCCACCGGGCTGGCTGCCATCCAGGACGCCGGCTTCGCCGTCGAGGGCACCCTCCGCTGGGGGCTGGCCTTCGTCTGCCGTCTCGGCGGCCTACCCACCCCGGATGTCGAACCCTGCATCGACACCCCGCAGGCCACCGGGTACTGGTCGTACTGGCACGCATCCAGCGGCGGTAGCTGGGAGTACAGCGACAAGGGCGTGCTCAACTACGACCCGGCCCCGGGCAGCGTCGAGGGTTGGTCCTACGGCGCCGGCGAGCCGCCGAGCATCCCCGCCCCCTGAGCCACCTCGCGCCGGCGGCGTAGCCAATAGTGCACACCCCGGGGTGGCCTCTCCGTTCTGGCGTCGTCGCGCGCCCTGGCGGTACGGTGACGGTCACCCCGGGTGCACGCCGGGTCACAACTGCATAGGTCCCGTGTGGGGGGAAGCCGGTGCGATGCCGGCGCTGACCCGCAGCCGTGAGCGAGAGAACCCTTTCGCGAGCCGGAATGCCCCGCCCGGGACGAACGACTTCCACTGTCGAGGTTCACAGGGTGAAGTCCGGTCCGCCGAGGTCCGTCCACCCCCGCTCACACAGCACGCGGAGCGGGGTTTTCGTACCCCGGGGTGCTTGCCGGAGCTCACCGACTGCGCTACGAAAGGCACCCCTCATGGCTCTGACCCGGCGCCTCGCCACCGGTCTCGGCGCGGCAGCGGCAACCACCCTCGCCGTGGTGGCCGCTGCCCCACTGACCGTGGTGGCGGCCCCCGACCCGGACCACGCCGCGGCGGCGCGCGAGGCCGCGTCCTGGCTGGCCGACGAGTTCACCGACGGCGTCCTGCCTGGCCCAGGCAAACCGAAGGACTGGGGGCTGACCATCGACGGCCTCCTCGCGCTCTCCGCCACCGGGGTCGACCCGTCAACCCGGCAGGCGGCGACCGCCCAGGTCGCGGCGAACGTGCGCGCCTACAACAGCTACGACCACTGGGGCTTCGAGGGCGTCACCGACGGTGGGGCGACCGCGAAGTTGCTCTACGCCGCCTCCGCGGCCAGCGCCGACCCCACCGACTTCGGCGGCTACGACCTGCGCGCCGAGACCCTGTCGCTGATCGCCGGAGCGGACATCGACCACCAGCGGGGACGGATCACCAGCCGTACCACCCCGAAGACCGGCCCGGACCCCAGCAACACCTTCGACCAGTCCTTCGCCGTGCTGGGCCTGGCCCGCAGCGGCGGCGTCCCGCAGGACGTGGTGGACTTCCTCATCCGGCAGCAGTGCGCCGCGGGTGGCTTCCGCCTCTACCCGGACTCCACCGATGGGCCCTCGCCGTCCTGCGACGACCAACCCAACGCCACCCTTGATGTCGACTCGACCGCGATGGCCGTGCAGGCGCTGCTGAGCGCCGCCGAGAACGGTGCCGCCGGCGCCGCCGACGCGGCCGACGCGGGCGCGGAATGGCTGGTGTCCCAGCAGTACGCCGACGGGTCGTTCGGCGGCTCCGGGCCGACCACCGGGAAGAACTCCAACAGCACCGGCCTGGCCGGGCAGGCCCTCGCCGCCGCCGGCCGCGACCCCGAGGCCACCGAGGCGGCGGTGGCGCTGGCCGCGCTCCAGCTGACCGCGGCGAACGGCGGTGCGGCTGCCGCGGAGGCGGGTGCCATCGCATACAAGGCCGACGGGCTCGCCGCCGCCGTCAAGGAGGGGATCGCCGGCAACCACCGGGACCAGTGGCGTCGGGCCACCGCCCAGGCGCTGCTCGGGCTTGCCCAGGTGCCGCTGGGTCGGATCGGCCTCGACCCGCCGCCGACGGGGCAGCCCACCCCGACCGGCACCGCCTCGCCCACCGCCACCGGATCGCCGACACCGACCGGCACCACCAGCCCGACGCCGAGCGCCACCGGGACCGTCCCGTCGGAGACGCCCTCCGCGCCGCCGACCAGCAGCGCTCCGGTGACGCCGACGCCGACCACCTCCAGCCTGGGTGGGCTGGCCACCACCGGTGCGGCGATCACCAGCTACGTGCTGCTCGCGGTGCTGCTGCTCGGCGGCGGCGTGGGGCTGCTCATCCTCGGCCGTCGGCGGGCGAATTGAGCCGCAGGACACTCCGCGGCGCGGCGGCCGTCGCCCTGGTCGCCGCCGGCTCGGTGATCGGGCCGGGGAGTCCGGCGGTGGCCGCCGGGCTCCCCGGCTACTGCCCGGACGCCTCCGGCGTCACCGTCGTGGTCGACTTCAACGAGCTCGGCGGCGGGACCGTGGTCCGCTGCGCTCCCGGCAGCCAGGCCACCGGGCTGGCGGCGCTGAAGAGCGCCGGGTTCCAGATCACCGGCACGCTGCGCTGGGGCGAGGGATTCATCTGCCGGATCGCGGGCAAGCCGTCGGCCGACGCGGAGAAGTGCGTCGACACGTCGCCGGCCAGCGCCTACTGGTCGTACTGGCACGCCCCGAACGGTGGCCGCTGGACGTACAGCGACAAGGGGGTGCTGAACCGTACGCCCCCGGCGGGCAGCTTCGAGGGCTGGTCGTTCTCCCTCAACCGCGACCCCAACGACGCGCCCCGCCCGGGGGCCGCCCCGAGCCGCCCCGCACCACCGCCTGCGCCGGCGCCGGCGCCGCCCTCGAACGACGTACCGGTGGCACCGCCACCAGCGGGCGGGGATGCCGCACCGCCACCCGCCGACGACGATCAACCCGGCGCCGCCGACCCTGGCCAACCCGGCGCGGCGGACGGTGGCCAACCCGGTGCCGCCAGCGGGCCGACCCAGACCGTTGGCCCGTCGACTTCGGCCACCACCACGCCGTCGGCCAGCGCGGTGGGCCTCCCGTCCCCAGCGACCGCCACCACCTCAGCGCAGCCGGGCTCCGCCGACGAGCCCGTGCTGACCGACGCCGTCGCCTCCCGCGAGGAGGGGGGCGTGCCGCTGGGCACGCTGGCCGGGGTGCTGCTGCTGGCCGCACTCATCGCCGGGGGCCTGGTCGCCGCCCGGAGACGCCGGGCGGCCGACCCAGATGACTGACGCCGCGGTGGACAGCGCCGCGACCGCCGACCGATGGTCGGCCCGTTGGTCCGCCTGGCGACTGCCCCGTGGGCTGCACCCGGGTGCCTGGTGGCTCTGGGCGCTCGGGCTGGCCACCGCGGCCAGCCACACCACCAACCCGCTGGGGCTCACCCTGCTGGTCGCGGTCGCCGCGCTGGTGGTCATAGCGCGACGCGGGCACGCCCCCTGGGCGCTGGCGTTCCGCATGTACGTCTGGCTCGGCGTGGTGATCGTCGCGATGCGGGTGGTGTTCCGGATCGTCTTCGGTGGTGGTCAGGGCGAGCACGTGCTGGTCCGGTTGCCGGAGGTCCCGCTGCCGGACTGGGCAGCGGGTATCCGCCTGCTCGGGCCGGTCGCCGCCGAGCAGGTCCTCGGTGGGTTCTACGACGGGCTCCGGTTGGCGACGATGCTGATCTGCCTGGGCGCGGCGAACGCCCTGGCGAACCCGAAGCGGCTGCTCAAGGCCGTACCGGGAGCGTTGTATGCGGTGGGCACGGCGGTGGTGGTCGCACTGTCGGTCGCCCCGCAGCTGGTGGAGAGTGTGCTGCGGGTCCGGCGGGCCCGCCGGCTGCGGGGTGCGTCCGGGCGGGGGATGCGGGCGTTTCGGGGAGTCGCGCTTCCGGTGTTGGCCGACGCGTTGGACCGGTCGCTGGCGCTCGCCGCGGCGATGGACTCGCGCGGCTACGGCCGGACCGCGGCGGTTCCCGCCCGGCAGCGGGCGGTCACCGGCGCTCTGGTCCTCGGCGGCCTGCTCGGCGTCTGCGCCGGCACCTACGGGCTGCTCGACACCGCCGGGCCTGGCTATCTGGGGCTGCCGCTGCTCCTCGCCGGGCTGGCCGCCGCCGTGGGTGGCATGCTGCTGGCCGGCCGCCGGGTCCACCGCAGCCGCTACCGGCCGGACCGCTGGCGGCTGGCCGAGCTGCTCGTCGCCGGGTGCGGGATCGCCGCGGCCTGCCTCATGGTGCTGGCCGGCACGGTCGACCCGGAGCTGCTCTACCCGCCGGTCAGCCCGCTCACCTGGCCCGAGCTGACCCCACTGCTGCTGCTCGCCGTCGCCGTCGCGGCCGTCCCGGCCTGGCTCGCCCCGCCGCCGACACCTGTCCCGAGAGATCACACATGATCACATTTGACCGGGTAACCGTCCGCTACACCGAGGACGGGCCGCCGCCGCTACGCGACGTGACGCTGACCGTCGAGGAGGGCGAGCTGTGCCTGGTCGCCGGGCGCACCGGGGCCGGCAAGTCGACCCTGCTGCGGGCGATCAACGGGCTGGTGCCGCACTTCACCGGCGGCACCCTGCACGGCTCGGTCATCGTGGACGGCCGGGACACCTGCCGGCACCCGCCCCGCGACCTCGCCGACGTCGTCGGCGTGGTCGGCCAGGACCCACTCTCCGGGTTCGTCACCGACACCGTCGAGGAGGAGCTCGCGTACGGCATGGAGCAGCTCTCCCTGCCGCCAACGGTGATGCGCAAGCGGGTGGAGGAGACGCTGGACCTGCTCGGCATCGCCGAGCTGCGCGATCGGCCACTCCGGACCCTCTCCGGCGGGCAACAGCAACGGGTCGCCATCGGCGCTGTCCTCACCAGCCACCCCCGGGTTCTGGTGCTCGACGAGCCCACCTCCGCGCTGGACCCCACGGCCGCCGAGGACGTCCTCGCCGCGGTCACCCGGCTGGTCCATGATCTCGGCGTCACCGTGGTGCTGGCCGAGCACCGGCTCGAACGGGTCATGCAGTACGCCGACCGCCTGCTCTACCTGCCCGGCGACGGGCGCGTGGTCAACGGGCCACCGGCGGCGGTACTGGCCGGCGTGGAGCTGGCCCCACCCCTGGTCGAGCTGGGCCGGCTGGCCGGCTGGGACCCGCTGCCGCTGTCGGTTCGCGACGCCCGCCGCCGCGCCGCCGAGCTGCGTGGGCGGCTCGGCGAGGGGACGCCCCCCGCGCCGGCTCCCGCCCCGGAGCCGACGACGGCGCTGAGCGCGCGGAAGATCGTCGTACGGTATCCGGGCACCGTCGCCGTGGCCGGCGTTGACCTCGACCTCCAGGTTGGCCAGGTCGTCGCCTTGATGGGCCGCAACGGCTCCGGAAAGTCCAGCCTGCTCTGGGCCGTGCAGGGCAGCGGCCCCCGGCAGGGCGGCGCGGTGACCGTGACCGGCGCGGCGGGGGCCGTCGACCCCAAGAACCTGCCGGCGCACCAGGCCCGCCGGCAGGTCGGGCTGGTTCCGCAGACCCCGGGCGACCTGCTCTACCTGGAGACGGTTGACGGCGAGTGCCACCAGGCCGACCAGGAGACCGAGGCGGCGGCCGGCACCTGCCGCGCCCTGCTGGACCAGCTCACCCCCGGCCTGCCCGGTGACCGGCACCCGCGGGACCTCTCCGAGGGGCAGCGGCTGGGGCTCGCGCTCGCGGTGCAGCTCACCGCCGCGCCACCGGTGGTGCTGCTGGACGAGCCGACCCGTGGCCTGGACTACCTCGCCAAGCGGCAGTTCGTCTCGCTGGTGCGGGGGCTGGCCGCCGCCGGGCGCGGCGTGGTGGTGGCGACGCACGATGTGGAGCTGGTCGCGGCGCTGGCCGACCGGGTGATCGTGATGGCCGACGGTGAGATCGTGGCTGACGGCAGCACCGCGGAGGTCATGCTCGCCTCGCCCGCCTTCGCCCCGCAGGTCGCCAAGGTCCTCGCCCCGGCAGCGTGGCTGACGGTGGATCAGGTCGCCGCCGCGCTGGTGGCGGAGCGGGAGCCGGCGTGAGTGTCCTGCGGGTCGCTCCGCGTACCGCCGTGGTGCTGGTGCTCGCGTCGGTGGCCGCGCTGGCCACCTTCACCTGGCCGCTCTTCGTCCCGGTGCAGCCGGAGAGCACCGCCCGCGCCGGGGAGGCGCCGCTGGTCTTCGTCGTCATGTTGCCGGTGTTGGTGGCGCTGGTGCTGGCGGAACTCACCTCCGGTGGGATCGACAGCAAGGCCCTGGCGATGCTCGGGGTGCTCGCCGCGGTCAACGCCGCGCTGCGCCCGCTCGGTGCCGGTACCGCCGGGATCGAGACGGTGTTCTTCCTGCTCGTCCTCGCCGGCCGGGTGTTCGGACCGGGGTTCGGCTTCCTGCTCGGCTCCACCTCGCTGTTCGCCTCCGCGTTGCTCACCGCCGGGGTCGGCCCCTGGCTGCCGTTCCAGATGCTCGCCGCCTCCTGGGTGGGTCTCGGCGCCGGCCTGCTTCCCCGCCGGCCCCGCGGTCGCGCCGAGGTCGCTCTGCTGGCCGGGTACGGCGCGCTCGCCGCCTACGGCTACGGGCTGCTGATGAACCTCTGGTTCTGGCCGTTCAGCGCCGGCGCGGAGACCCAACTCTCCTACGTGGCCGGCGCGCCGGTCCTGGAGAACCTGCACCGCTTCGTCATCTTCACCGCGGTGACCTCCACCTTCGGCTGGGACACCGGACGGGCGATCACCACCGCCGTGATGATCGCCCTCGCCGGCCCGGCGGTGCTCGCCGCGCTGCGCCGCGCCGCCCGCAGGGCCGCCTTCGGTGCGCCGGTGACCTTCACTGGGCCCGAGCCGGGACTGCCGGCGTCGCTACCGACTTCGCTCCTGCCCGCGCAGGCGGGGAAGCCCGCGGGCCGCGACGATCGCCAGCACGGGTGGGACCAACACGACCGCCAGCAGGGTGGGCCACGGTACGTGCCAGCGCAGCTCGACGTGGAAGCCGACGTAGGCCGCCGCCGGCCCGCTGCCGGAGATCAGGCCGAGCAGGGTTCCAGCGCCGACGATGAACCCGGCCTGGGCCGCGGCGATGTGCCGTCGGGTGCGACCGGTGGCACCGACCGCCGCCATGGTGGCTAGGTCGGGGCGTAGTTCGGCTGCCGCCAGGCCGACCGCCACGGTGCTGGCGACCAGGGTGACCAGGACGCTCACCCCGGCCAGCAGGTAGAACATGGCGGTGCTGTCCCCGGTGTCCCGGTCTGGCTCGATGGCCGTGACGGTTGCCGGCGAGCGTGACTTGCCGGCGGCGAGCTGCGCCTGCAGCAGCACCGTGTTCGCCCGGTCCAGCTCGGCGGCGTTGGGTGCGCGGCTCGGGTCGATGACCACCTGCCGGGGCTGGGTGGCCAGCCCGAGACGCTGCGCGGTCCCGGGTGAGACCACCATGCCGGGCAGCTTGGCGAAGTACTCCCGCTGGGCGGCCACGACGGCCGGCAGCGAGGTTGGCACCGCCGAGCTGGGTTCCGGCCCGCCGGACAGCAGGGTGACGTGACCGCTCTCAGCCAGGGCGTCGTTGAAGACCACCGCGTCGCCCTGATCCAGGGCCGCCACTTCCGCGGTCGTGGCGGCCCGGCCGGTCACCAGCCGCACGACCTCCGCCCCGCCGACGGCGATGTCGCGCTGCTCGTGGGCGCGTAAGACGGTGGGATCGGTAGTGCTGTCGGACAGGTCCCGAAACACGGTGGGATGGAAGTTGACGACTGTCCGCAGTGGCACGACGGCGCGCGCCGGCAGGGGCGCGGCCAGCCGCGTCAACCCGGCTGGCCCCAGCAGGTCGGCGAGGTCCGCTGGCACCAGGACCTGGCCGGGCCGCGCCTCCACCTGGGTGGGGGTGGCGACAGCACGGGCCCCGCCGGCCAGCGCCAGCGCGACGCTGCCGGCGACGGCGGCCAGCACCGCGGCCATCGCCGCGGCGGTGCGGAGCCGATGCCGTACGGCGTGGCGCAGCGCCAACCGGGCCGGCATGGGCAGCACCCGAGCCAGGGGCACGCTCGCCCGCACCAGCGCGGGCGTGCACATGACGACGCCGAGCAGCAGGGCGACGCCGCCGGCGGCGAGCACCGCCGGTTGACCCTCCGGGTTGCCGGCGACCAGCAACGCGCCCGTGGCGACAACGATCAGCCCCACGCCGACCACCAGCGCGACCTGGTCCAGCCGGGACTGGTCCCGCTGGCCGCCCAGGGCACCGCGCAGGGGCCGCCCCCGGAGGGCGCGCGCCGGTAGCACCGCCGCCAGGACCGCCAGGAGCAGGGTGACCACGGCGGCCCCCGTCACCTGCCCACCGGGGATCGACACATCACTCAACGGGTGGTCGGCGATGCGTTCGATGAGCGGGCCGGCCAGGGCGAAGGTCACCAACCCCAGGAGCACCCCGGCGGTCGCGGAGATGGCACCGAGCAGCATCCCACCGGCGACGACCACCTTACGGACCTGCGCAGCGGTGGCACCGGCGGCGGCCACCAACGCCAACTCCCGACGTTGCCGAGCGGCGCCGACGGTGAATGCCGCGCCGACCAGAAGCACGACCTGGGTGCCGGCGAAGCTGACCACGAGCACCGTCGCCGCCGCCTCGATCCGGCGGTCCGCGGCGCTGGGGGCACTCCGTTCCCTATACGAGCTGGGCTCCGGCGGCGACCACCCGCTGCCCGGCGGCAGTTGCACCATCAGCTTGCCGCCCGCTGCGGAGAGCGGGGCATCGTATGGCACGAGCAGCCCGGCGGCGCGCAGCGACCGGCTCCAGTCAATCAGCCCCACCACGGTGAGCTCCCGCTGCGGCATCCCGGCGGTCAGCCGGCTGCCCAACTCCAGCCCCAGCTCGTCGGCCATCGCCCGGGTCACCGCCACCTCGGCCGGCCCGTCGGGCACCCGCCCGGACCGGAGCACATATCGGCCCTGGTTCAGCGGGTGCTCCGGGTCGGTCGCCTCGTAGTTCGACACGCGCAGGTCGTCCGGGCCGCGGACCACCGTGCGGGCCTGTGTCAACCCAAGGGTGCGGCTGCCCGACGGCAGGGTGGCCACGGTCGAGCTGTCGGAGTCAACGATCAGATCGGCCTGGCCCATCGTGAAGGTGGCGTTCTGCGCCGAGGTGCCGCTGAGGTTGCTCCAACTCGCCAGCAGGACAGTGCCGGCGTACGCGGGGACGAAGAGCATCAGCAGGATCAGCGCGCTGCGGGCCCGATGGCGCAGCGCGGAGCGACGGGTGATGCGCAGCGCGACCCGCCACGAACCGAACCGGCCGGCGGTGCTCACGACGACTCCGCCAGCAGCCGCCGGGCATCGTCGCGCGCCGGGGTGGCGTCCACCAGTCGCCCGTCTCGGAGAAAGACCGTGCGGTCCGCCCAGCCGGCGTATCGCGCCTCGTGCGTGACCAGCACACCGGCCGCTCCGGCATCGATCCGCGCCCGCAGGACCTGCAACACCGCGAGGCTGGTCTGCGAGTCGAGGGCACCGGTCGGCTCGTCCGCCAGCACCAACCGGCGCTCGCCGACCAGGGCGCGGGCGATCGCCACCCGCTGCTGCTGCCCACCGGAGAGCTGGTCGGGAAACCGGTCGGCAACCTCGGGTAGGCCCACTTCGTCCAGTGCGGTGACAGCCGCCGCGCGCGCCGCCCGCGTGCTGCTGCCGCCGAGCTCCAGCGGCAGGGCGACGTTCTCCGCCGCGGTCAGGTCGGTCACCAGGTTGAAGTCCTGGAACACGTAGCCGATCCGGTCCCGGCGCAGGTGGGCCACCGCCGTCGAGTCGAGGCCGCCGAGCCCGAACCCCTCCACCTCCACCGACCCGGAGGTGGGCACCTCCAGACCACCGGCGATCGAGAGCAGGGTGGATTTCCCCGAACCGGACGGCCCCATCACCGCGACCAGTTCACCGGCCCGAACGGTCAGGCTGACCCCGGCCAACGCCCACACCGGGATTTCGCCGGCCCGATAGACCCGTTCCACCTCGGACAATCGCAACACCACGCTGCTCACCGCCGGGTCTGCCCCGACTCAGCGGTCTCGGCAGCCTCGGCCGGGATCGGGGCGGGCGCGGGCGCGGAGGCGGCTGTGGACGCGGGCCGGGTGTGCCGCCGCCGCAGCACCGTCGCCTCCACATGATCCAGCCATCGGAGCTCGCCCTCCAGGGCGAAGATCAAGTGGTCGAGAAACAGCGACCAGGTGAGGTCAACGTCCTCGTTGGCCTGTCGGCGCAGGTCGGTGTAGTCCCGGAGCTGCCGCATCGACTCGGTGCGCTGCTGCTGCACCACGATCGTGATGTCGACGCTCGGATCCTGCGCGGCCATCGCCAACTTGATCGCCAACTCGTTGCGGGGGCGCTCCGTCTCGGTGACCGGGGTGAGGTACCAGCCCGCCAGAGCCGCCCGCCCCGGCTCGGTGAGCGCGTACAGCTCTCGCCCCTGGGCGTCCGCGCCCGCGGTGGCGACAAAGCCGTCCCGGACCAGGCGGTCCAGGGTGGTGTAGATCTGACCGACGTTCACCGCCCAGCTACCACCGGTACGCGTGTCCAGCTCCGTTCGGAGCTGATACCCATATTTCGGACCGTCCACGAAGAGGGCCAGCAGCCCCCACCGCACCGCGTTTCGCTGCATGGCATCGAAACTTACCAGATAACTACTTGCTTAGTAAGCTCTACTGTGACGTGCTGGCCGGCGAGGACGACCGGCCATCAACAGACGGCTGCTCAACTCCGTGGCTACCGGTTCACCCGCCCGCTCGTACAGGTACGCCGCGACGGCGGTGTACCCGGGCAGGGCGGGGTCAAGCCCGCCAGAGCGGCCAGGCCAGCCCTCGGGCCGCCGGCCTCCCCGAGAGCGACCGCCCGATTGAGCCGGGCCACCGGGCTGTCTGGTTGAGGCGGATACCCGAGACCGTCCGCTTAGCCCGGCTGATCCGCTGGGGCCATCAGCTTCTCCTGACACGGCGACATCTCCAGCGGTAACTCCGCGCGGGGGACGTGCAGACTCCACGCCCCCCGCGCGGACCCTACTGCGAACTGATCGATCGAGTTGTCTGCCGCACGGGAGCGACAGCGACTTGCCGACCAGCCGATGGAGGGTTCAAGCCGCCGGGCACCGCGCTCCGGGGGCGGGCAGCGTCAGATCGACGAGGTAGCGGTCCACCACGGCCTTCGTGCAGTCAGTGCGCTGGTAGGTGCCGTGGCCCCAGCCCTCGTACGTCACCAGGCGGCCGTGCCGGCCAAGCTGCCGGGCGATGGTGGTGGCCCAGTTGTAGCCGGTACGGGGGTCGTGCAGGGCGTTGAGCAACAACAACGGAGTACGGGTCCGCACCTGCGGTACGTGCGGAGGGTTCCGGACCGGCGACGGCCAGCCGAGGCAGGTCTGCACCGCCAGCAGCCCGCTGCCGTACCGGATATCCGGCCCGGCAGCCGTGGCCTCCCGGACCAGGCCGGCGTACTCGGTGTAATCGCGGACCGGGGCGGGCCAGTCCGCGCAGAAGGCGGCGACGGAGAGTGGAAGCTTCACCTCGGGAGGCGGGGTTCCGGCCTCCATGTCGCGCACGTCGGCAGCCAGGTCCGGCCAGCGCGGATCGGCAAGCAGCTTGAGCGCCACGGCCCAGACCGCCCGCACGTCCCGAGCGTGCGCACGGGCATGAATCCTCCAGACGGTTGAACCTCCGCCCAGCCTCCGCCCGCACCCAACTCCGAAGCATCGGGTGAATACCCGGGCTAAACCCGGATTTCAGTCGGCGAACGTCGGAAACCCGATAGCGACAAAGCCCACGGAAAATGTCACGCACAGTCACTTGTGGATGGCGGATACATCAAATATCCTCCTACCCAACCAGCTCGAGCCGGTTGACTGGACTGGCTTTGCCATAAACAGGAAGTTCGTCATGACAGATGCCATGGTGCAACACGCGCAGGTCCCAAACACTGGACGCATCATCGATCACTGGCGCGGCGGAGCACACTATCTTCCGGCGGACGCGGAAGCGGCCAAGGCATTCTGCGCTCTGTACCCGGGGTTTCCCCAGGTCTACCAAACGTTGCAGGAATTCGTCGGACGCGCCGTCCGGGCTATCGCGGAGCAGGGAGTCAACCAGTTCCTGCTACTCGGTGCCGGCATTCCGACACAGGGCAACGTGCATGAGATCCTTCCTGAGGCCCGCGTTCTCTACACCGATATCGATGCGGTCAACATCGCTTTAGGCAGTGAGATTCTCGCCACCACACCGGGAGCGGAATACGCCTACTGCGATGCGACAGATCTTGCCACCCTCGATCAGGGTACGATCGAACGGGTCCTCGACCCCACCGCACCTATCGGCATAGTGATGACTGGGATAACCGTGTCGCTCGACGATGATGCCGCCCACAAGACACTTTCCGACATCTTCGACTGGGCATCTCGGGGCAGCTTCCTGGCGGTGGATTTCGACGGCGAGGCTCTGGCCACCTTTCCGGTCATCAAGGAGAGAATTCTTGACCAGGCCGACAAGCCCCTACAACTACGCGGCCCACACCAGATCTATCCGTTGCTTGGGCGCTGGCAGGTGACCGCAGACGGAGTCGGACCAGTTGACACCTGGCGCAATCCGGGACCGCAGCCAGACAAGGTGTTCATGTACGGCTGCGTGGCCCACAAACCGTGAGGCAGTGACTCCGAAATCTCGTGCCCTCCGGGCGCGTCGGCACCATCCTCTGGAGCTGAATCCGAGCATCCCCTGGAGGTGCCGCGCGATGCAGAACACCGCACATACCAACCTGGCCGAAGCTCCCGAAGTGACCATGCCGATTGAGCTGCGGCCGACCGACTGTCTGCCGGAACTCCTCGCCGCCGCCCGGGTGGCGCCGGTCGTGCGGATCCCCTACCTCGACCAGCATGCCTGGGTCGTGTGCGACCGCGAGTTGGTGAAGCAGGCTCTCACGCACCCCAAGCTGGGGAAGGACGTCACCCTTGCCCCCGACTGGATGCGCCAGCCGGGCCAGATGGTGACGGCGATACCGCCCCCGGAGTACGCCCGCATGATGGTCATGAGCGACGGTGAGCACCACGCGCGGATCCGACGGATCCACGCTCCGGTGCTGAGCCCACGCAACGCCGAGCGATGGAGCGAGCGGGTCGCCGCCCTGGTGGACGGATTCCTCGACAACCTCGACTCCACCGCCGGCGCCCAGGTAGACCTGATCACGGACTACACGCACAAGATCCCGTTGGCGTTCACCTCCGAGATGCTCGGCCTGCCCCCGGGGGCGGAGCGGCGGCTGCACGACATCACCGAGGTCATGCTCTACTCAGCCGACTACGCGCTGCGCCAGCAGGCCGTCGGGGAGCTGTTCGAGGCAGTTCAGGAGTGGGTACGCAACCCGGCCGGGCTGCGCGAAGGAGTGATCACCGGACTGCTGGCCTCCTCCGACGGGCCGGATGCCACAGTCACCGAGGGTGAGGCCATCGTCTGGACCCTCTCGCTGATCATCAACGGCTACGAGACGACCGGGAGCCTGATCTCCGCCGCACTGTACGAGGCCCTGCGACGACCCGCGCGGGAGCGGCCACACACCGACGAGGCTATCGCGGCGTGGATCGAGGAAACCCTGCGCGTGCAACCACCGGTACCCCACACCACCTGGCGCTTCGCCCTTGCGGACCTCGACCTTGGCGGCTACCTGATCCCCAAGGGCGCTCCCGTACAGATCAGCCTCGCGGCGGCGAACCTGGACCCGGACGAGGATGCCGACAGCTTCGACGCGCGACGACGAGGGCGGGGGCACCTCTCCTTCGGGCGCGGCGCGCACTACTGCATCGGCGCCCCGCTGGCCCGGGTGCAGACAAAGATCGCGCTACGCGGCTTCCTGCGACGGTTTCCGCAGGCCCGGCTGAGCGCCGACACGGCCCCCCAGTGGGAGTCGGAATGGATGATCCGGCGCATGAGCGTCCTACCCGTACTACTGGCCTGAGCGCTCCGGGTTCACCTTCGAGGCCGAGGCCGCCGCGGCCGACCCTCCGCGATCGGCCCCGGCCTCCCGGCCCCCAGGCCGTTACGGCTCCAGGGTTAGCGTCCGCGCCGCCTCGGCCTCAATCGTGGCTCGCTCCCAACGCATCGGCAGGGTCTCCCCGGTACGCCACAACTCCAGCTGGTCGTCGTAGTTGCGGTGGAAGGCATGCCCGGAATTGCCGGTGAGCTGGATCCACCGGGAGGCGTCCAGGTCCGCCAGGTCAACGATCATCCGCATCGACGGAACGGCCTTGACCTCGTACCCGGTGGCAGCGTCCCAGGCGGTGGCGTTGACGATCGCGCCGCCGCCGGAGACGCTGACCGGGTCCGTGTTGAAGAGCCACTCGATGATCCCCGCACCCGAGGTGCCGAAGGACTGGTTCCGCACGGTCAACGTGTGCATCCGGCCCCAGCGCCAGTCGGCCGGCTGGTCGCCCTGGTTTCGGGAGAGCTCGTTCGCCGCCGCTTCGGCCGCCGCGCGCAGCAGGTCGTCGCGGCCCTCGACCACCTCGGTCTCCGGCCGGTCCCACCACGGCGAATCGGGCTGGCTGAGCAGACCCCGCACCACCTCGTACGACTGGTCGTTGCCGTCGAGCCGGTGGTCCGCGGGCAGTTCGTCGAAGGTGGCCAGGAGCAGGTGGCGCCAGACGGCGTTGTAGTACGCCGCCGCGGCGGAGCGGCGCCCGTCCTCGCTGCCCGGCTCCCCCTCAGCCGGCTGTTGGTAGTCCCACCCCGTCCACAGTTCGGTGGCGGACCGGACCAGGCCCGAGGCATCGGCGGCAACAGCCGCCTCGACCGCCGGGACCAGCGTCGGCGCGAAGCCGTTGCGGTTGTCGAACTGCATGGACTGCACGTCCGCGACGGTGATCTCTCCGGCATCCCGGGCCGAGGTGATCAGCTCATAGATGCGCTGGCTGCGGTACCCGTAGTCCCAGTCGTTGGTGAGCAGCTTCGGGTATGAGGGGCCGATGACGGCCTGGTTGGCGGTGACCAGGTAGCCGGCGGGTGGGTTGACGACGCTCGGCAACTCCGCGAAGGGAATGAAGCCCTGCCAGTCGTACGCCGAGTCCCAGCCGGGCGCCATCCACCGCCCGTCCCCCTTGCCCCGCACCGGGATCCGGCCGGGCGCCTGGTAGCCGATGTTGCCGTCGGTGTCGGCGTAGACGAGGTTCTGCGCGGGCACCTCGAACAGTGCCGCCGCGGCGCGGAAGTCGGTCCAGTTCGTCGCGGTGTTCAGCGCGAAGATGGCGTCGGCGGTCCGGCCCGGCGCGAGTGCGGTCCAGCTCAGCGCGATGGCGTAGCCGCCGTGCTGCTCGTCGTCGGTGTTCGCCGACTCGTCGGGGCGCAGCTCCGGGGTGGCGACGACCGATGCCGGCGAGCCCGCCGGGTCGACCGGCGGGTTAAGGCCGATCTCGCGCAGTTCGGCCGACGCGTCGGAGAGCAGGGGTCCGTGCCCGGAGGCCCGTACGGTGATGGACACATCCTCACCGCCGGCGACCTTGACGGTCTCGGAACGGGTCTCCAGCGGCTGCCACTCTCCGTCGACCTGCACCCGGTCGCCGTCCACCCGCTCCAGATAGAGATCGGTGACGTCGGGGTTCAGGTTGGTGAAGCCCCACGCGATGTGGGCGTTGTGCCCGATGACCACGCCCGGCGTGCCGGAGAAGCTGAAGCCGGAGACGTTGATGTCGCACGCGCAGTGCAGGCCGTTCTGGTACCAGATACCGGGCATGCTGGGACCGAGGTGCGGGTCGTTGGCGAGAATCGGCTTCCCGGTGTCGGTCAGGTCGCCGGCGATAACCCACGAGTTGGAGCCGATGCCCCGACCGGTGCCCACCATCGTCGGCAGCCGGGAGAGCCCGCCGGCCAGCGCGGCAACCATCTCCCTGCCCCCACCCGCTCCGGCGGTCCCGGTCCCGGCGGGATCCGGGCTGTCAACCGGGTCCGGGGAGGCCGGATTGTCAGCCGGGTCCATGGAGGCCGGGCTGGCTAACTGATCGAAGGCACCAGCCACGACGTTTCCGTCAACGACGATCGGTGCATGCCGATCGAAGGGGTACGCCGGATACAACTCCTCGACCCGCTGGCGGGTCAGGCCCTCGGCGAGGAGTGCCGCCCGGGCGATCTCGTCTCCCATGTTGCCGCGTAGGTCCCACGCCATCGCCTTCAGCCAGGCGAGGCTGTCCACCGGGTGCCACGCCTCGATCGCATAGCCCGAGTTCTGTAGGCCGAGTACGGCGTACTCCAGACTCGCCCGACCCCCGTCGTTCTCGTCGAGCCAGGCGTTCACCCCGTCGGCGTACACCTGCAGGTATCGCTTGGTATCCGCCCCGAGGAGGCCCCACTCCTGCTCGGCGACCCGACGCCACCCCATCGTCCGCAGGTAGATGTCGGTCTCCACCTGGCTGTCGCCGAAGAGTTCGGCGAGCCGACCCGCGGTGAGATGGCGGCGGAAGTCCATCTCCCAGAACCGATCCTGCGCGTGAAGGTAGCCCTGGGCACGAAACAGATCCTCGGCGGTCTCCGCGTACACCTGCGGGATGCCGTGATCGTCGCGGTGCACGGTGACCGGCGCGATGAGCCCGGGCAGCCGAAGCGCGCCGTCGTGCTGCGGGAACGCTCGCCGTACCGTCCACACGGCGGCGAGGGTGAGTACGAGGGCCAGTGTGGTGAGGACCGCCACGGTCCAGAGCGCGATCTTACGTATCCGGGGCGAAAGAATACGTGCGGGATTCACACCGAAATCCTAAAGGTTTAGTGGACCATTCGATGATCTTGAACTTCGGGTGACGCGCCGGGCGGGGTCGCCGCCGCGCTCGCCCGGCTGCTCTGATCAGCGCCGACACCGATCTGCCGCCCCGAATCACGATCTCACCGACCGTGTCACGGCGCGCTCCTGGCGGCGGCAGCGGTCTGGCGGGGTAGGGGCACGGGAGTGTCGTAGCCGGCGGCCTGGAGGGTGAACAACTCGGCGTACCGACCGCCGGCGGCGAGCAGGTCATCGTGGGTGCCGGCTTCGACGAGCCGGCCGTGGTGCAGGACGTAGATGCGATCCGCGTGGCGGACGTTGGCCAGCCGGTGGGTGATGAGGATGGTGATCCCGTGGCCCTGCCGGTCGCGGATCGCCTGGAACAGGGCGTCCTCCGCCCGCGGGTCGAGCGCCGAGGAGGGCTCGTCCATGATGAGCAAGTCGGCGTCGCGCAGGAAGCCCCGGGCGGCCGTGATGCGTTGCCACTGCCCACCGGAGAGGTCCTGACCGCCGGCGAAGGTCCGGTCGAGCAGGGTCTCGTAGCCGTGCGGCAGCTCCTTGATCATGTTGTGGGCGACGGCGCGGCCGGCGGCGGCCTCGATGCGATCGGAGTGCGGGGTGGTGGTGAGGTCGCCGATGGCGATGTTCGTGGCGGCGGTGAACGGCCACTTGTGGTATTCCTGCGTCACCACCGCGATCCGGGCCCGTAACGCGTCGGTGTCCCAGTCGTCGGTGGGCCGACCGTTGTAGCGGATGCTCCCGTCGGTGGGCGTCCGCAGGGTGGCGATCATCGTGGCGAGGGTGGACTTGCCGGAGCCGTTCTCCCCCACGAACGCCACCGTCTGCCCCGCCGAGATACTCAGGCTGACCTGGTCAACGGCGGCGGCGTCCCGGTCGGCGTAGCGCAGGCTGACCGCGTCCACCTCGACCGCGCGCAACCGCTGCGGCACCGGGCGGTCGGCGTCGCCGGTACACGGCTCGGGGAGGAGGTCGGTGGCACCGGTACGCGGCTCGGGCAGGTAGTCGGCGGCGCGGGTCATGAAACCGGTGTAGTCGCGGAAGTGCTGGCCCTCGGTGTAGGCGCGGTCCATCTGGAAGGTGACCACCGCCAGGGATCGCTGTGCGGACTGCACGGCGATGACGCCGGTGGCCGCGGCGGCGAGGGGAATGTGCCCCTCGACCAACAGGACCCCGAGCAGCACGTAGACCACGGCGGTGGCGATCCCACCGATCATCGCGCCGACGGTGGTGGTCGTGGTGACCCGACGGGCCAGGGCGAGCTGGATCCCGGTCTCGACCCCCATCACCCGGTCGTACTGGTCGAGCAGGAAGGACCGCAGCCCGTAGCTGCGCAGCTCGGGGGCGGAGTCGCGTTCGGCCATCAACCGGTGCAGTAGCCACAACCGACGCCGCCGCACCGACCCCGCCGCGTACGTCTGATAGCGAAGGTGCCCGGCGCGCAGCGACGCCCAGCCGTTCGGCACCGTGGCCACCAGCAGGGCCACCAGCAGCAGCGGGTGGATCACGACGACGGCGACCGCGACGGCGAGCACGCCGGTGAGGCCGGCGAGCAGGTTCACCGACGCCTGCACCAGGCCGGTGGTGGAGTCCGCGCCCCGGGAGGCCCGCTCCATGTCGTCGGCGAAGGCGTCCGCGTCGAACGCCTCCAGCCGTACGGCCGTGGTCACCTCGAACAGGCCCCGTTCCACCTCCCGGTCGACCTTCGGGCTCAGACCGTTCTGGGCGTACCCCATCGCGGCGGCCATGCCGGCGCGCAACGCGGTCACCGCCGCGAGGGCGACCAGGGCGGGCAGCGCGGCGAGCACCTTGTCGGCGGTCGGACCTCCGGCGAACAACTCCACCAGGACCCGCTGCGCGGCGAGTAGCCCGACGGCGGCCAGCACTCCGGCGCCTATCGTGGTGGCCGCCACGATCGAGGTGCGGAGCCGGTCGGCCCGCCAGCTGACGGCCAGCGCCGCGCCCACCAGTCGGGGCAGCTCGGAGAAGACCGCGAAGAGACCGGCCTGCGCCCGCGCTCGCACCCCGGTCTCCCACCACATCTGGCGCAACTCCGGTAGGGCCGTGTCTCGCTGGGTCGGCGTGGGCTGATCGGACGGGCGGTCGGGCAGGCTGGTTGTCGGCATGCGGGAAACGTAGGACTGGCCGGGGGGACACGCCCGCAGCACCGCGCGCCGACAATGTCGGCAGCCGCGACACCGATTCCGACAATGTCGGTAGCGGCGACACCGAAGCCGACATCACCCGAACGCGTCGGTGACACCGGGCGGAAGTGTCACCACCGACAGCTACGGTGTTCGCTCATCGTGACCGCGACCCGGGGGTGGCAGCGATGCGCGACACCGACGACACCAGGTCCGCCCGTCGCGCCCTCGGCCGTCGCCTCGCCGAGCTGCGCCGGGCCGCCGGGCAGACCCAGCACGGTCTCGCTCGGCTCGTCCAGTACGGACGCAGCTCCGTGGCGAACACCGAGACCGGTCGCCAGCACCCGGAACGGCCCTTCTGGGCCCGCTGCGACGAGGCGCTGCGCACCGGTGGGGTACTCACCGCCGAATACGACCGCATCACGAACCGGGAGCACCGCCACCGCACCGTCGGGTCGCGTGGTGGCGGTGCCGGACCGCCCAGCGGCCCCCCAGCCACGTGGTGGGAGGCCGTGCACGACACCGAAGGCTGCTCACCGGCCACTCTGGTGCACCGGCTCTGTCTCCTGCGCCACGATGTGGACCGCGCGATCGTCGCGCTGACCTGGCTCGGCCACCACCCCACCGCGACGAGCAACCGCTCCGGGTCGCCGGCGGAGATGAACGAGGACTGGTCCGCGACATCGTCGTAGGGCAAGCCGTAGGATCTGCACACCACCGGTGCCGGTCGTGGTGGCGTAGCGGGATATCCACGGTCCGGCCGGGCTGTCGGCGGTGAGGTGAGCGAGCACCCTCAGCCTCATCGGCAGCTTCGAATTAGTCACGCGGCCTGAGCTGCGCGGTCACCAGCTGGTCCGTCTCCGAACCAGTGAGCACCTGCTGCCGTACGTCGCTGAAACCAGCCTCGCGCAGCAGCCCGGCTAGTTCGTCGTGGCCGTAGGCCCGGCCTCCCTGGGTGTGAAAGAGGTTCAGGCTGAACATCCGGACGAACGCCGCGCCCAGACCGGCCGTCGGCTGCTCCGGTGCCGTGGCGAGCGGTTCGAGCAGGGCCACCCGGCCACCGGGGCGCAACGCGGCGGCGACCCGACGCAGCAGGGTCAGCGTCTCGGCCGCCTGGTAGCCGTGCACGACATTGAAGAGCAACGCCAGGTCGTGACCGGTACCAAGGTCGGCCTCGAAGAGGTCACCCGCACGTAGCGTGCACCGGTCGGTCAGGCCGGCGGCGGCGACGGTCTCGGCCCCCTGGGTCAGCGCACCAGCGAGATCCACCACGGTGGCCCGCAGTTGCGGGTGTGCGGTGAGGAAGGCCACCGGATAGCTCGCATGCCCGCCACCGACATCGAGCAGACTGCGCGCGTCGGCCGGCATCGGCAGCAGTTCGACGATCTCCGCGCTGAGCCCGTCGGCGAGTCGACGCAGCATGGTCTGAAAGTCCGCCAAAACCTCCGGTCGCTGCTCCAGCCAGGCGTAGAAGTCACCGGTCGGAGTGCCGGAGCATATCGACGACTCCAGGTCGTGCCACCAACCGGTGAGCAGCGCCGACCAGAAGGCGAGCACCGGCGCGAAGCTGTCCGGGACCGCCCGCAGGAGCCAGCGGGTCGTGTTGGCACTGTTGGCGTACCGACCGTCGGCGTGGATCAGGTAGCCGAAGCTGGTCAACGCGTCGAGCAGGATCCGCAGACCGAGCGGATCGGTGCCGGTACGGACGGCGAGCCGCTCGACCGGGAGCGGTCCGTCGGCCAGTTCCTCGAAGACTCCCAGCCGAAGCGCGGCACCGGCACTACGGAAGGAGACCGCGTCGAGCAGGTCGAGGAACGCGGCGGGGGCGGCGTCGGAGGCGTGGAACTGCTGCGCCTCCTCCGGGCTCAACGGCACCGGCATGGCAGGGCTCCTTCAGGTGGTGGGTCGGCGGTCGGTGGAGACGGTCTCGGGACCCGGAGTGTCGGCGGAGACGGTCTCGGGGCCGGGAGTGTCGTCGGGGAGCGCGTCGGGGAGATCGTCGGCGGCGCGCAGCACCGGTCGGGTCCAGGCGAGCACGGCGAGGAGCACCATCGCCACCCCGGTGACCGCGAAGAGCAGTGCGATACCGCGGCCCTCCCCGGTGCCGATCACCCGGCCGACCGAATCGGCGAGCGCCCCCTCCGGGCGCAGCAGCGGCTCGAAGAGGCGATCGGCGATCGGCCCGGCCAGCACGTACGCCAGCGGCACACTGGCGTCACCGATCACTCGGGCGGTGGCGAGCACCCGGCCCAGCACGGAGGGCTCGGTCTTGGTCTGGATCAGGGTCATGGTGGAGCTGTTCACGATCGGCAGGGTGAAGAGGAAGAGCGGGGCCACCACCCCGATCAACCAGGCGGACGGGGCCGCCGCGTGCAGTGCGAGCGCCACTCCCCCGAGCGCGAGTCCCCCGCAGACAGCGGTGACCCGGCGGGTCGGTCCGCCCCACACCCCCATCACCAGGCTGCCGGCGAAGAGACCGGCACCCCCCGCCGACATCAGCAGGCCGAGGGTGTCCGCCGTGGCGAACGAGAGGATCAGTGGCTGCACCAGGACCCCGGCGATGCCGAAGAGAAAATTGAAGGCGCCGAAGACCACCATGAGCGCAAGCAGGCTCGGCCGTTGCCGCAGATACCGCCAGCCGGCGGCGGCTCCCCGCAGTACCGCCTCGGCGGGGCCGGACCCGGCCGGACGGGTCACCTCGGCGGGTAGCCGGACCAGCAGCAGGGTCGAGGCCGCGACCACGAACGTACCCAGGTCGATCGCCATCACCCCGCCGATCCCGACGGTCACCACGAGCACCCCGGCGATCAGCGGCGCGGCGATCTGTACCGCCCGGGAGACCTGCATCAGTCCGTTGACCCGGCCCAGCTGTCGCCTGCCGACCAGCGCCGGGGTCATCGCCTGGTAGGCGACCTGATGGACGGTGGACGCGGTGGCACTCACCGCGGTCCCCAGGTAGATGTGCCAGACCTGGAGGGCGTCGGCGACGACCAGCGCGGCGAGCGCCGCCGTACCGGCGGCAGCCACGGTGTCGGCGACCAGCATCAAGCCGCGGCGGTCCCGCCGGTCGGCCAGCGCCCCGGCGAACGGCGCGAACAGTACCGCCGGCAGGGTGGCGGCAAGAAAGATCAGCGAGAACTGGGTGACCGAACCGGTGCGCTGATAGACCCAGACCCCGAGGACGAACGCGGTGAGGCTCGACCCGATCAGGGAGACGAGCTGGCCGAGCCAGATCGCGGCCCACCGGGCAGTGGGCACCGTGCGCTCAACCATGGGCCCTCCCGGGCGGTGGGGCGAGGAAGCCGGCGGCCACGAACGCCGACAGGTAGGTGTGCAGCAGCCGCTCGTCGGCCGGTGGACAGGTGATCCCGGCCGCCGCGAGCGTCGTCTCGGTGCCGGTGCAGTCGAAGTCCGGCTGCGTCCGAACCGGGGTGTCCACCTCGAAGAGCGGGGCGAGCCGGGCCAGCGCGGCGTCCGGCCGGTCCAGCAGCGCCGCCCGCCAACGCGGGTACGGCACCGAGGTCACCGGGTAGCCGAAGCTGGCCAGCGCGGCGGCCAGGGCGGCATACGACATGGTCTGGTTGTTGTAGTAGTGGTGGTCCGTCGTCGTGCCCGCCCGGGTCAGGTGCCCGATGCCGGCCCCCACGTAGTTGACCGGCGCGAGGTCGGCGGGGTCGTCGATCTCCGGTACGGCGCCGAGCTGCACGCAGGTCTTCAGCAGCCGGCTGAAGTAGTCGTCGGTGTTGCCGAGGCCGCTGCCGGCGTCCCCGGTGATCCGGGCCGGCCGGTGCACGCTGACCGGCAGCCCCCGCTCCCGGGCGGCCCGGACCAACGCGTCGGCCACCCACTTGCTGGCGTTGTAGCCGTCGGGGAACCCGTCGCCGTCGGCCGGGACGTCGCCCTCACGCACGAGGGTGCCGCGGTGCGACGGGGTGACGAAGACCCCGAGGGTGGAGACGAAGTGGACCGCGCTCGGGCGGCCGGTGCTGGCCAGCCGGAGCACCTCCACCGTGCCGCCGACGTTTGCCGGACGCAGCGTCGAGTACGGCGCGACGAAGTTGACCACCCCGCCGTTGTGCACGATCGCGTCCAGCCCCTCACCCAGCTCGGCGAAGTCCGCGCCGCTCAGGCCGAGTCGGGGCGCACCGAGGTCGCCGGGGACGCCGATCAGACGGGCGGCGTACTCCGGCCGCCAGAGGCCGTACCGGCGTAGGTTGCCGCGGACCCGGTCGAGCGCGGCGGTCGGGGTGTCCGCCCGGACCAGACAGTGCACGGTGGCGGAGCTGTGGGCGAGCCAGTCGGCGAGCAGGTACGCGCCGAGGAATCCGGTCGCCCCGGTGCAGAGCACCGCACGTGCCGGCGCAGCCGACACCCCGGAGGGTACGGCCAGGTCGGCGGGGAGTCGGGCCTCGGTGCGGAGCAGGTCGACGTCGCCGTCCCGGGCGGGTTCGACTCCGTCGAGAACGGCGGCGAGGCCGGCGAGGTCGGCGGTGGCGAAGAGCGCCCGCAGTGGCAGGTCCACCCCGAGCGCGGCCCGGATCCGGGTCGCCAGACTCGCCGCGAGCAGGGAGTGTCCGCCGAGGTCGAAGAAGTTGTCCTGCCGGCCCACCGGACCGGCGTCGAGTAGCTCGGCCCAGATGCTGGCGAGCGTCTTCTCGGTCGGGGTGGTCGGGGGCTCGTGCACCGCCTGGTCGATCTCCTCCGCCCGGGGCAGGGCGGCCAGGTCGAGCTTGCCGTGCCGGTTGGTGGGCAGGTCGGGCACCCGGATGAAGGCGGTGGGGACGAGGTACTCCGGCAGCCGGCGGCGCAGCGCGATCCGCGCCTGGGGGCCAACCGGGGTCGTGTCGTCGGCGACCAGGTAGGCGACGAGCCGGGGGCCGGCCGGGGCGTGGTCGACGACCACGGCGGTCCGGCGCACCCCGGGCAGGGCGGCGCAGGCCGCCTCGACCTCGCCGAGCTCAATCCGATGGCCCCGGATCTTGACCTGCTGGTCGGTCCGGCCGAGAAATTCGAGGCTGCCGTCGGCACGGTGCCGGGCGAGGTCGCCGGTGCGGTAGAGCCGCGACCCGGCCGGGCCGTACGGGTTTGGGACGAAGCGATCCGCAGTTTCGCCGGGATTGTCGAGGTATCCGCGGGCGGGGGCCGTGCCGCCGATCCAGACCTCCCCGGCGAGGCCGATCGGCACCGGCCGCAGGTCGGGATCGAGGACGTGCACCTGAACGTTGGGCACCGGGCGGCCGATCGGCAACCGGGTCAGGCCGGGTAGTTCGACGCCGTCCACGGTGGCGTAGGTGGTGGCGCAGACGGTCGCCTCGGTCGGGCCGTAGTGGTTGTGCAGCGTGACCCGCCCGGCGGTGAGTCCCGCCCAGCGGCGCACCGTCGCCAGGTCCACGGGTTCCCCACCGACCATCATGGCGCGCAACGGGCCGACGTCGAGCGCACCGGGCCGCGCGGCGAGATCGGTGACCCAGCGGGCCCAGAGCGGCGCGGCGGTGTCCACCAGGGTGAGGCCGTGCGCCCGGCACAGCTCGACCAGGCCGGCTCCGGTGATCGCGGCCGGCTCCCGGTGCACCACGATCATGGCCCCGCTGACCAGGGCCGGGAAGAGGTCACCGACGGCGGCGTCGAAGCTCAGCGGGGGCAGCATGAGCAGCCGGTCACCAGGACCGATGCGGTGCAGGTCAACGAAGGCCAGGGCCAGGTTGACGGCGGTGCGGTGGCTGACCATCACCCCCTTCGGCGTGCCGGTGGAGCCGGAGGTGTGGATGACGTAGGCGAGCTGGTCCGGGTGGACCGGTCGGGGAGCGGAAGCTGGCGGCTCCCCGGTCGGGCCGACGTTGACCGGTTGGCCATCCGGACCAACAGGGAGCACGGTACCGACGTACGGCGGGTCGTCGTCGAGCGTCTCCGGCCCGGCGGCCAGGGTGGCGGCGAGCTCGGCGTCGGCCAGGCAGACCGCGGCGCCGGCGGCGGTGAGCAGGGCACGCAGCCGGGCCGGGGGGTGGCTGGGGTCCACCGGAAGATAGCCGGCGCCGGCCTTGAGGATCGCCAGGATGCCGGTGACGGCGGCACGGCCGGCGGCCAGCGCGAGCCCCACCGGCTGGTCCGGACGGACCCCACAGCGGCGCAGGTGCGCGGCGAGCCGGTCGGCGTCGGCGTCCAGCCGGCCGTAGGTCAGGGCCGGCCGGTCGGGCTCGCCGGGGCTGATGTCCAGCAGGGCGGGTGCGTCCGGGTCGGCCGCCGCCCGTGCGCTGACCAGCTCGTGCAGCCCCAACCCACCCGGGTACGCCCGGTCGGTGTGGTTCCAGGAGGCCAGGTCGCGTCGCTCAGCGGGGCCAACCAGCTCCAGCGCGGAGAGCGGCAGTTGCGGCCGGGTGGCCAACGCCCAGAGCACGGACCGGAACCGGTCGACGAACCGGTCGATGGTCACCTGGTCGAAGAGGTCGGTGTTGTAGTCGACCAGGGCGTCGAGGCCGGCCGGGGACTCGTACACCGCCACGGTGAGATCCAACCGGGCGGTCTGCCGCAGCACCGGCACCGGGCGGACGGCCAGACCCGCCCGACGGTCGCTGGCACTGGCCTGGTTCAGGACCAGCATCACCTGGAAGAGTGGGTTGCGGCTCGGGTCGCGGGGCAGCCGCACGGTCTCGACGATCCGCTCGAAGGGCAACTCGGCGTGCGCCATCGAATCCACACAGGTACGCCGGACTCGGGCCAGCGCCTCGGCCAGCGTCGGGTCCCCGGACAGATCAGTGCGCAGCGGCAGGCTGTTGACGAACAGGCCGACCAGCTGCTGTTGCTCAGGGTTGGCGCGCAGCGTCACCGGAGCCCCGACGCAGACGTCGTCGGTGCCCGCGAGGCGGGCCAGCAGCACCTGGAGACCGGCGAGCAGAACCATGAAGCGGGTGCAGCCGGTCCGCTGCGCCATGCCGTCCAGCGCCGCGATCAGGTCGTCGGAAAAGGCGAAGCCGTGGGTACTGCCGGCGAAGGTCTGGGCGGCGGGTCGCGGCCGGTCGGTCGGCAGGTCGAGCACGCCGGAGCAGCCCGCCAGCCGGTCAGTCCAGAACTCCCGTGCCCGGTCGGCGGCGGCGCTGGCCAACCACTCCCGCTGCCAGAGCACGTGGTCGGGGAAGTGCGTGGTCGGCGGAGCGGTCGAGGCGACCGCCCCGGTGAGCCGACGGTGGTGGCCGTCGAGAAGCCCGGTGAGCACAATGTCGAGGGACCGCTCGTCGGCGATGATGTGGTGCAGGGCGACCACCAACAGGTGCTCGTCCCGGTCCAGCCGCCCCAACCGGACCCGCAGCAGAGGCGCCCGGCCCAGGTCGAACGGCGTTTCGCTCTCCCGGCTGGCGATGGCGGTCGCGGCGGCCTCGCGGGCGGCGGGCGGCACCGTGGTCAGCTCCTCCACGACGAGCTGACACCGGGCTGCCGGGTCGGTGGCGGGCAGGATGACCTGCTCCACCTCCCCGTCCCGCTGCACGAACGTGGTCCGGAGGGCGTCGTGCGCCGCGACGACCTCGTCGAGCGCGGATTGCAGCGCCACGGGGTCCAACCGGCCGGTGACCCGCACTGCCTGGCTGAGCACGTATGCCGCGGTTCCGGGCTGGAGTTGGTCGAGGAACCACATGCCCTCCTGCATCGGGGAGAGCGGCACCCGGGCACCCGGGTCCCGAGGGGCAATCCCGGCCGGCTGCGCCCGGCGGGTCAGCCCCCGGCGGGCCATCAATGCCCGGATCAGCTCTTCGCGGTCGGGCCCGGAGGCGTTCATTCCGGGCCGCCCAGCAGGCCCCGTAGCTCCTCGTCGGAGAGGTCGGCCACCTCCACCCGAAGGGCGGCGACGGCATCGGTCTGGCCCGCTACCTCCTCGGTGGAGCGCAGCGCGCGGGCCATCGCGTCGATCGTCGGTGCCTCGAAGAGGATCCGGATCGGCACCTCCGTATCCAGCGCGGTGCCGATCCGACTCAACGCCTGCGCGCCGAGGAGGGAATGCCCGCCGAGGCGGAAGAAGTCGTCGTGCACACCGATCCGCTCGACATGCAGTACCTCCTCCCAGATCCCGGCGAGTAACTGCTCGAGGGGGTCACGGGGGGCGACCCGCTCCACCCGCGGGTCGGTCCAGGTGGGCACGGGCAGGGCGTTCCGGTCGACCTTGCCGTTGTCGTTGAGCGGCAGGGCGGTCATCGGCACCAGGGCCGCGGGAAGCATGTACTCCGGCAGCCGGCCGCCCAGGTCGGACCGGACCTGGGCGCCGAGGGAGTCCGGGTCGACGCCGTACGCCGGCACGGCGTACGCCACCAGGCGGGTGTCCCCGTCCCCGCCGGCCCAGGTGCCGACCACCGCGTCCGCGACCAGATCGTGGCCCCGGAGCAGGGCCTCGATCTCACCCAACTCGATCCGGAACCCGCGCACCTTGACCTGATGGTCGGTGCGGCCAAGGAACTCCAACCGGCCGTCGGCGCGCTGCCGGGCCAGGTCACCGGTGGCGTAGAGCCGGGCACCGGGGTGGTCGGCGAACGGGTCGGGCACGAACCGATCGGCGGTCAGGCCGGGTCGGCCGTGATATCCGCGCACCACGCCGGACCCGCCGATGTGAATTTCTCCCACCACGCCCACCGGCACCGGCTGGTACGCCTCGTCGAGCAGGTAGATCCGGGTATTGGCGATCGGCGCGCCGAGGTCCACCGGGGTCGGGGTCGGCGCCACGGGGGCCGCTGCGGACCACACGGTGGTTTCGGTGGGCCCATAGCAGTTCCACAGGGTCCCGCCGTCGGCCTGCAGGGCATCGGCGAGGTCCCGGGACAGGGCCTCACCGCCGCAGAGGCGCAGCCGCAGCGTCGGCGGCACCCCGCCGGAGGCCAGCAGCAGTCGCCAGGTCGCCGGGGTCGCCTGCATGGCGGTGATCCCCGCTTCGGTGAGCCGCCGGCGCAGGGCCGGCCCGTCGCCGACCTCGTCGGCGCCCACGACCAGCAGCGGGACGTCCAGCAGCAGCGGCACCAGCAGTTCCAGCACCGAGATGTCGAAGGACAGGGTGGTGACCGCGGCGAAACGATCCTCGGGCGTCAGGTCCAGGTCGTCGTGGAAGGAGGCAACGAGGTTGGTCACGCTGCGGTGCGGGACCGCCACCCCTTTCGGTCGACCGGTCGAACCCGAGGTGTAGATCAGGTATGCCAGTGAATCCGGATGCACCGGGACCGCCGGCAGCGGCTCGGCGGGTCCGGGGGCATCGGTGGCGTCGTCGAGCAGCACCGTCACCGAGCCCGCCAGCACCGGGCCGAGCCGCGCGACGACCGCCTGGTGAGTCAGCACGACCCGGGTGCCGGAGTCGGCGAGCAGGTGGCGCAGCCGTTCCGGGGGCAGGGTGGGGTCGAGCGGCAGGTAGCCGGCCCCGGCCCGCCACACGCCGAGCACCGCGGCGACCAGGTCGAGCCCGCGATCCAGGCAGATGCCGACCGGGGTGTCCGGGGCGACGCCGGCGGCGAGCAGTCGCCGGGCGATCTGTCCGGCCCGCCGGTGCAGCCCGGCCCGGTCCACATAGCCGTCGGGACCGGTGACCGCAGGTGGAGCGCCGGACTCGGCGGGTTCGGTGGGGAGCAGGTCCAGGAGGGTGTTAACCGGTAATGTGCCCCGGTCGGTCTGGTTCCACTCGACCACGGCACGCCACCGCTCCACTCCGTTGAGCAGCGGAATCCGCGTCAGGGGACGATCCGGCTCGGCGACCGCCGCGTCCAGCAGGGTGCACAGGTGCCGGGCCAGCCGGTCGACCGTACCGACATCGAACAGTTCGGTGTCGTACTCGAAGGCCAACCGCAGGGCGCCCTCGGCGGTCAGCTCGCCGGCGAGGGTGAGGTCGAACTTGGCGGTGCCGCTGTCGACCGGCAGGGAGGTGGTCGTGCAGCCGGCGAGCTGAAAGGCGTTCTGCGGCGCGTTCTGCAGGATCAGTTGGGCCTGAAAGATCGGCGCGTGGGCCAGGCTGCGTTCCGGCTGTAGCTCCTCAACCACCTTCTCGAACGGCACCTGGGCGTTGCCGAGACCAACGAGGGTGACCTCCCGTACCCGGTCGACGAGTTGCCGTAGTGACGGGGAGCCAGCGGACGACACCCGCAGGGCAAGCGTGTTGACGAAGAAGCCGACCAGCCGCTCCAGGTCGGGATGCTCCCGACCGGCGACCGGGGCGCCGATCACGATGTCGTCCTGCCCACTGTGTCGGGACAACACCGCCTGGAACACGGCGAGCAGGGTCATGAACATGGTGACCCCGGCGCCCTGGTTGAACTCCTCGACCCGTCGCACGGCCGCCGCCGGGACGGTGACGTAGTGGCAGGCACCCCGATACGAGCGACTGGCCGGGCGGGGCCGGTCGGTGGGGAGGCTGAGCAGGGCCGGCGCCCCACGCAGGTGCGCGACCCAGTGGTCGAGCTGTCGGCGCAGCGCGTCACCGGCGAGCCGCTCCCGCTGCCAGACGGTGAAGTCGGCGTACTGGGTGGGCAGGTCGGGCAGCTCAACCGGGGCCCCCGCCAGCACCGCCGCGTACGCGGTCTCCAACTCCTGGAAGAGCACCCCGATCGACCAGGCATCGAAGACGATGTGGTGCACGCAGAACGCCACGTGGTGCCGGTCCGGAGCGGTCCGGATCACCAGCACCCGCAGCAGCGGACCTGCGGCGAGGTCGAAGGGTTGCCCGGAGTGCGCTCGAACGCGCGTGGTGGCCTCGACCTCAGCCTGCTCCGCCGGCAGCCCGGTCAGGTCTGTCTCGGTGAGGTCCACCTCGCCGATCGGTCGCACCACCTGCACTGGTTCGCCGCCGGACTCACTGAACGTGGTGCGCAGCGCCGGATGCCGGTTGACGAGCGTGGTCAGTGCGGTACGCAGCGCCGCGACGTCCAGTGGCCCGTGCACCTGGAAGGCGACCGGGATGTTGTAGACCGGGATGCCCCCGGTGAAACGGTCCAGGAACCACAGCCGCTGTTGGCCGAAGGAGACCGGGTAGCTGCGGGGCGCCTGGGCCCGTTCGGCGAGCAGGCGGGCCAGCAGGGCGCGCTTGCCGCCGCTGCCGGACGCGGTGGAGTCGGCGGTCATCATCGAACCCCCTGGTTCGTGTTCTGGTGCCGGATGCCGACGTCGGTGCTGGGTTCGGGCAGTGGCAGGCCGTGCCGTTGGGCGGCCGCCTGCACCTGCCCACGCAGCGACGCCGGGCCGCCGCGCCCGAAGTACCGCAGGTAGCTGGCGAAGGTCACCGGGTCGTCGGCGAGGAACGGCAGATCACTGGCGACCATGTACCGGACCACCAGCATCGGAACAGGGCTGCGCAGCGGCCGGAAATCCGTGTTCCACAGGCCACCCTTGGCCGGCGGGCCGTCGTGGAACTCGCCGAGCATCAACCCCTGTTCGGTGTATTTCGGTTTGAGCCGTAGCTGGGTCCGATCCACGACCTGCCGGGCAACGTCGCCGGGCAGGTCCGGGAGCGTCAGCAAGATCGTCTTGAACTGGGCGGACGGCCCGGTGAGCGGGTCCAACTCATGGAACCAGTCCCGGTAGACCGCGAGCACCTCGTCCAGCTCGGCCTCGTTGACGGTCTCCCCACGATGCACGGCCAGGTAGAAGATGCCCCGGTCCAGGGAGCCCTGGGCGTACGGACAGACCGGGCCCTTGCGGCCCAGCTCCGGATGGGGTGCACAGAGGTACTCCCGGGCCCAGGCGACCACGGCCCGCACCTGGTCAACCGCCCCGACCAACAGTGGGTGCAGCGGATCGGCAGCCAGGTCGGACTCGGTGAGCAGGAGCTGTTCGGGGTTCATCGGATGCGTCAACACGCCCTCACCGCCGGGTCGCGCGGCGACGACGGCCGATGCGTCGGGCAGCGGCGGTGGCGGCAAGACCGGTGGCCAGGGCGAGCCCGGCACCGGCCCGGCGCAGGATACGGTCCTGACGGTTGGCGCGGGCCAGCGCGTCGGCGTACGGGATGGTGGTGTGCGCGACCATCGCGTACAGCGGCACCCAGCGTTGCGGTAACAACCGGGCGAGCAGTCGGTCGGCGGCAGCGGAGGCGCTGTAGCCGAACCGGTGCACCCGATCTCGCAGATCCTCGAAGTTGGTGGTGGACAGGTCCGCGAGCACATCGGTGTGCGGCTTCCGCGCCGCCTCGTAGGCGGCCAGCGCGGTGGCCCGGTCGGGGTGGGCGGTGAGACACTCGTCGAGCACCATGCAGTCCTCGAAAGCCGAGTTCATGCCCTGGCCGTAGAACGGGTAGACAGCATGTGCGGCATCACCGATCAGCACCACCCGGTCCGCGTACCGCCAGGGGGCGGTCCGGACGGTGACCAGGTGCCCGACCGGGTTCTCGGTGATCTCCCGGACCAGGTCGGGCATCAGCTCCTCCGCGTCCGGAAAGCGCTGGCGGAAGAAGTCCCGTACCGCCGTTGGGGTGTCGAGGGCGGCGAAACTCACCGGGCCCTCGTACGCCATGAAGAGCGTGCAGGTCAGCGAGGCGTCCCGGTTGGGGTGAGCGACCATCATCGCCTCGTGACCGGGCCAGACGTGCAGCGCCTCCAGTCGGACCCGGGGCTGACCGTCGACACCGACCGGGATGGTCAGCTCCTTGTATCCCCAGGGCAGGAACTCCTGGGCATGGTTGGCACGCAGCCCGTGCTGCAGCTCCTGCCGGACCGTGGAGAATGCCCCGTCGGCACCGACGATCAGGTCCGCGGTGACTGTTCTCGGCTCACCGCCGGCGGTGGACGCGACCTGCACGACGCCGGTCTCCCGATCCAGGCTGGTCAGGAGGTGATCGAAGTGGAACCGCACCTCCGGTTCGGCTTCGGCGGCGGTCACCACCAGCGAAATCAGCTCCTCCCGGAGTACCGAGTGGAGGATCTCGTGCTCGCGCACCCCGTACGGCTGGACGCGCACCCCGCCCTCCGGCGAGTGCACCACCCGTTCGCGCATCGGCACGCTGTGCTTGAGCACGTCGGCGAGGAGCCCGACCCCGTCCAGCGCCCGCATGCCCCGGGCGGAGAGCCCCAGGTTGATCGACCGGCCCTCCGGGCGGGCCAGCGCGGAACGGGGGTCCGGGCGTCGCTCGAAGACGTCCACCTCGTGGCCCTGCCGGGCGAGGTACAGCGCGACGAGTGAACCGGCCAGGCCGGCCCCGACGACGACCACACGTTCTCTGCGCCTGTTCATATGCCCTCCTCGGCGATCAGACTTTCCAGAAGCTCGTCAACCTCGCGGTCGGAGAGATCGTCGAGCGAGGCGAGTAGGTGTTGTGGGCTGGTGTCGGCAGGACCGATCCGGTGCGACTCGCCGGGGGAGCCCGCGGCGGCGAGCTGGACCGCGAGCTCGGCGACGGTGGGCGCGGCGAATAGGCTCCGCAGCGCCAGCTCGACGCCGAAGCTGGTGCGGATGCGGGCGATCAGCCGGGTCGCGGTGAGGGAGTGCCCGCCCAGGGCGAAGAAGTTGTCGTGCACGCCGACCTCGGTGCGGCCGAGCACGTCCTGCCAGAGCGTGGTGAGCTGCACTTCGGCTGGGGTACGGGGGGCGGTCGGGCCGCTACCGGTAGTCTCCCGCCAGGTCGGCTCGGGCAGCGCCCGCCGGTCCAGTTTGCCGCTCGCGGTGCGGGGCAGCGTGTCGAGCGGGACCAGCGTGGCCGGCACCATGTGCGCTGGCAGCCGCCGGGCCAGACCGGCTCGGATCGCTGGCCAGACCGCGGCCGGGTCAACGGCGGCGGGCTCGGTGACCGCGTACGCGGCCAGCCGGACGTCGTCGTCGACGCCCCAGGTGGTCACCACGGCGTCCCGGATGCCGGGCTGGTCGCGCAGCGCTGACTCGATCTCGCCGAGTTCGATCCGGAATCCCCGCACCTTGACCTGCTGGTCGGCGCGGCCGTGGTAGGCGAGACGCCCGTTCGGGAGCCGACGGGCCAGGTCGCCGGTGGCGTAGAGCCGCCCGCCGGGGCTCGGGCTGAACGGGTCGGGGCGAAACCGGGCCGCGGTACGACCCGGGTCACCGTGGTAACCGCGTGCCACTCCGGTGCCGCCAATGTGGATCTCACCGACCACACCGTCCGGGACGGGCTGACCGGCGGGGTCAAGCAGCTGGATCCGGGTGTTGGCGAGGGGACTCCCCAGGTCGACCGGGCCGGCTTCCCCCACCAACCCGGCCGAGGAGTAGACGGTGGTCTCCGACGGTCCGTACCCGTTGATGACCCGGGCGCCGTCGGCGCGCAACGCGTCGGCCAAGTCGCGGGCCAGCGCCTCGCCACCGCTGATCCGCAGCCGCACCCCGGCGGGTACGCCGGCTGCGGTGACCAGCATCCGCCAGGTCGCTGGGGTGGCCTGGAGGACGGTGACACCTCGCTGCCCGCAGGCCGTCCGTAACAGGGTGGCGTCCTGAGCGGTCGCCGCATCGAGGATCTCGACCCGCGCCCCGGCCAAGAGCGGCAGCACCAGCTCCACCAGGGAGATGTCGAAGGCCGGGGTGGTGATTGCCGCGACTCGGTCGTCGGCGGTGAGCCCGAACAGGCGGTGACAGCCGACCAGGTGGTTGATCACCGAACGGTGCGTGACCACGACGCCCTTGGGCGCGCCCGTGGAGCCGGAGGTGTAGAGCAGGTAGGCGAGGCCGTCCGGGTGGCCGACGACTGGTGGCGGGTCGGTCGGCAGGTCCGGGTCGAGCTGATCAACCCGGAGCACCACCGGGGTGGTGCCGGCAGCGGCGATGGCATCGCTGATCAGGGGCATCCCGGCGGGATCGGTGAGCAGCACCGGCGGAGCCGCGTCGGCCAGCATGGTGGCCAGCCGACCGACGGGCAATGCCGGGTCGAGCGGCAGGTAGCCACCGCCGGCCCGCCAGACGGCGAGGAGCGCGGCCACCAGGTCGGTGTGCCGGCCAAGGCAGAGCCCGACCGGGACGTCTGGTCCGACGCCGTGTGCGCGAAGCAGATGGGCGAGGCGGTTGACGCGAGTGGCGAGGTCCCGGTGGCGCAGCACGCCATCCGGGCCGGTTACCGCGACCGCGCCCGGGTCGGTCGGTGCGAACCGGTCGAGTAGTTCACCGACGCTGGCCACGTCGGGCAGGGGCAGTTCGGTGTCGTTGCCCTCCCGCAGGAGCTGCGCCCGTTCGGCCGGGTCGAGCAGGGGTAGCTCGCGGACGGGGGTGCCGGGCCGGTCGAGAGCGGCGGCGAGCAGGGTGAGATACCGCTGCGCGATGCGGCGGATCCGGTTCGCCTCGTAGCGATCGGTGCGGTAGGTGAGGCGACCACGCAGCCCTTCGGGACGGTCCTCCACGGTGAGGGTGAGGTCGAACTTGACCGTGCCGTTCTCCCAGAGCTGGGGGGCGATTCGCAGCCCCGCCGCCGTGGCTTCCGGCGGTGGCTCGTCGAGGGCGAACATCACCTGCACCAGCGGGCTGTGGGCGAGGCTGCGGGTCGGGGCGAGTCGGTCCACGATCCGATCGAAGGGCACGTCCTGCCGCGTCTGCGCGGCGATGCTCGAGGCGCGGGCCTGGGCGAGGAGATCGGTGAAGTCGGACCGGTCGGTGAAGCGGGCCCGCAGGGCGAGGGTGTTGGCGAAGAAGCCCACCACATTCCGGGTCTCCGGCCGGGTGCGCCCGGCGACCGGGACCGCCACCAGCAGGTCGTCGGCGCCGGTGAGCCGATGCAGAAGGGTCTGGAAGCCGGCCAGGAGCCGGGTGAACAGGGTGCCGTCCCGGCTCGCCCGCAGCCGGGCGGTCAACTCGTCGGGGATGTCGAAGACCACCTCGCCGCCGGCGTCGGACTGCTCACCCGGATCGGGCGATGCGGCTGGTGATGCCGGCGTTGTTGACCGGACCGGCGCGGTGCTCCGGTCGGCGGGAAGGTCGAGCAGGGTCGGGGCGCCTGCCAACTCCGCGTGCCAGAAGTCGATGTCGGCCGCGAAGGCACCGCGGTCGGCCTGCTCCCGCTGCCAGGCCGCGAAGTCCGCGTACCGCACCTGCGGTGCAGGCAGGTCCGGCGGGGTACCGGCGACCGCCGCCGCGTACCCGGCAGCCAGCTCGCGGAAGAGGATGTCGAACGACCACCCGTCGGCGAGACCGTGGTGCACCACGATGGTGAGTACGTGCTTCTCGCGGCTGCGTCGGACGAGTCCGAACCGGGCCAACGGGCCGGTTGCCAGGTCGAAGGGTGCCCGGGCAGCCGCGTTCACCAGCTCCCGCCCGGCATCGTCGGATTCGGCGTCCACGACCGACAGCCGGACCGGTGCGGCGGGCCCGACCAGCTGGGCCGGCTCTCCGTCGACTGAGGTGAAGTGAGTCCGGAGGGTTTCGTGCCGGTTGACCAGCCAGCTCAACGTCGACTCCAACGCGGCCACATCGAGCGGGCCGGTCAGCTCGACCGCCCAGGCGATGTGGTAGGTCGCCGCTCCCGGCGTCAGCTGGTCGAGCATCCACAACCGGCGCTGGCCGAGCGAGGCCGGCAGGAGGTGGGTCGCGGTGCTCGTACCCGCGCCGGACCGCGTTGGCGTCGGACCATCCGGCAGTCGGCGGACCCCGGCGTTGGCCGGCTGCGCCCCGGCACGCTCGCCGAGGATGCCGGCCAGCCGGGCGAGGGTGGGGTGTTCGTAGACGAGACGTACGGGCAGGTCCACCCCGAACCGGTCGGCGACGACGAAGGTCAGCCGGGTGGCGAGCAGGGAGTTTCCGCCGAGCGCGAAGAAGTCATCGTCTGGGGCGGAGGGGCTGCTACCGAGGAGATCGGCCCAGAGGGCCGCCAGGCGTACCTGAACCGGATCAGTCACTTCGGTGCCGAGCCGAGCCGCGGGCGGCTCCGGCCGGGGCAGCGCCCGCCGGTCGATCTTGCCGTTGCGGGTCAGGGGCAGTGCGGGAAGGACCAGGTATCCCCCCGGTCGGAGGTGGGCCGGCAGCCGGTCGGCCGCGTACTCGGCCAGCTCCTGGGAGGTCGGGGCTGACGTGCCGGGACGGGGCGTCAGGTACGCCAGCAACCGGCGCCGTTCCCCCTCCCCGTCAACCAGGACAGCGGCGTCCCCGACGGCGGGGTGCGCCCGCAGCGCCGCCGCGACCTCGCCCGGCTCGACCCGGAACCCGCGGATCTTCACCTGTTCGTCGATGCGGCCAAGAAAGTCGAGGGTGCCGTCCGGCCGCCAGCGGACCCGGTCCCCGGTGCGGTACATCCGGGACCCCGGGCGGGGGTCGAACGGATCGGGAAGGAATGCCGCCGCCGTGGCCCCGGGGCGACCGAGGTATCCCCGGGCGACCCCGGTACCGCCGGTGTACAGCTCTCCGGGAACCCCGACCGGCACTTGCCGCCCCGCCGGATCGAGAACGTACACGGTGCTCCCGGGCACCGCCCGGCCGATCGGCACCGGGTCCGGCACCGCCTCCGGGTCGGTCATCGGGTGCACGCAGGTGAAGGTGGTGTTCTCGGTTGGCCCGTACCCATTGATCAGAACGGCCCCGTCCCGCACTCGCAGTGCCCGACGGACCGCCTCCGGGGCGAGCACGTCCCCGCCCGCGAGGAGCTGCCCGACCCCGGCGAGGCAGTCCGGGTCGAACTCCACCAGTTGGTGGAAGAGCCCGGCGGTCAGCCAGAGGACTGAGATCCGTTCCCGGCGAAGCAGCCGGGCCAGCTCGGTGAGTTCCAGCGCACCGGGTGGGGCCAGCACCAGCCGGGCCCCGTTGGAAAGCGCACCCCAGATCTCCAGGGTCGCCGCGTCGAAGGCGACCGGAGCGAGTTGAAGGACCGTCTCGGTGGGCCCCAGGCGCAGGTAGCCAGGCTGGTGGACCAGGCGGACCACGGCGGAGTGGGCAACGGCGACCCCCTTCGGCGTGCCGGTGGAGCCGGAGGTGAAGTTGATGTAGGCGAGGCCAGCGGGGTGAAGTCGCCGCGGCGTGACGCCGATTGACGCGGTGGGACCGGTTGACGCGGTGGGGCCGGGCTGGTCCAGACGGAACAGCCGCCTGGCGCCGGGCAGCTCGCCGTTGGCCAGCACCGGCGGGTCCCCGGCGATGGCGAGCAACTGCCGGATCCGCGCTGGTGGGTCGGCTGGGTCAAGAGGCAGATACGCACCACCGGCCTTGAGTACGGCGAGCAGGGTGACGACGAGTTCCACCGAGCGGGGAAGGGCCACCGCCACCGGTTCATCCGGGCGGATTCCCCCGGCGACGAGCCGGTGGGCCAGGCTATCGGCCCGCTCAGTCAACTCACGGTAGGTGAGCGTTTCGCCGTCAGCACCGGCCACCGCGACCGCGTCCGGCTGCCGACGCGCCACGGCGGCCACGAGGTCCGGTACGGTGCTGGCGACTGCGGTGGTGAGTGTCGGGTCCAGGTCGTTAGCGGTGCCGATGGGCCCTGCCCACACTATGCACTCCTTCGCGTCGCAACACCGAAAGACAGCTACAGAACAGCGGAACGGAGGATGACAATTCCGCCGGCCCGTGTCGAGCGGAACTCATGGCCGGAGATGGAAAGAAACTACGAGTACTATTCAAGACCTGTCAACCAACCGACAAGCCTGACCTGAGCCGCTTAACGGCCAGCCGACAGCCGCTGGGCGATCCGGTTATTTTCGGGACAATGCGAACCATCTCCCGGCCCCACGCCACACGGGAGTAGCCGCCCACGAAGAAATGACCCGGCCGAAGAAAGTGACCGGTATCGAAGAAATAACCGCGGGCGCCCCGGTTGCCCGGCACGCCCGCGGCGGTAGCAGGGTGCGCGCGGGTCAGCCCTGTGTCTGTAGCCACTCCCGCAGCCCCCGCGGGCGCAGGTCGGTCCAGACCTCGTCGATGTGCGCGAGGCAGCTGGCGCGATCGCCGCTGAAGCCCACCGTGCGCCATCCGGCCGGAAGCTCCGACCCGTCTGGCCAGATCGAGTACTGCTCTTCGTCGTTCATTACCACGTGATAAGGGCGCGGATCCTCGGATTTTTCCATCGACACTCTCCATGGGGAGTACTGCCACAAGTTAGCCGGAAACTATACCGCCCTATTCGGTCGGCCCGGGTTGACCGATCGTCGCCTGTTCGATCATCCGATCGCCCGCGGAAATCAGACCGAGAGTGTGAACACCATCGGTGAAGCGGCAGACTCAAAAAAGTGGCCATACACCCACTTCAGGTATTTCGAGCAATATAGCAGTTGATAGCTAATTGTCAGGCCAACTGTGTGGTATCACAACGACCCGATAGAAACACCTTTAAGCACCCACGCTGCGGTGCGGCCACTGTGGCCACAGCCCTACTTGGAGCGGCCCTGCTGGGGCTCACCGCCACCCCCGCGCCGGTTTCGGCGGACAAGGTGACCCTGCCCCTCGCCGACTCCGACCTGGCGGAGAGCCGCAGCGACCGTCAGCGCGAACCGGCGCGGTCTGCCCCGCACGACACTCGCCTGAACAAGTTTTCATCAGCTCTTCTCGATTCCGAAGCAACATGGTTACATCACTATGTGTCGTTGATTGGAGCGCTCCCAAGGACACCCGAGACAAGGAGGTAGAGCATGAGACGCCTGTTCCAGGCGCTGACCGTACTCGCGGTCGCTGCCACCGCCGCGCTGGTCGCCGCAGCGCCGGCACAAGCCGCGACGATCTGCGAGCAATATGGCACCACCACCATCCAGGACAAGTACATCGTCCAGAACAACCGCTGGGGCAGCGCCGCCGAGCAGTGCATCGACACCACCAACAGTGGCTTCCAGATCACCTCGCAGCAGGGTTCCACCTCCACCTCCGGGCCCCCGCTCTCCTACCCGTCGGTGGTGCTCGGCTGCCACTACCAGAACTGCTCACCCGGGACCAACCTGCCGGCGCAGCTCAGCCAGGTCAGCAGCGTCCCGTCCGCGATCAGTTACGGGTATGCGGGCGGCACCTACAACGCCACGTACGACATCTGGATGGACCCGACACCGAAGACCGACGGGGTGAGCCAGATGGAGATCATGATCTGGTTCCACCGACAGGGCTCGATCCAGCCGATCGGCGGTCCGGTCGGCAACACCTCGGTGGGGGGTCGTAACTGGGAGGTCTGGCAGGGGAACAACGGTGGTAACGACGTCGTCTCCTACCTCGCACCGGCAACCATCAACAGCTGGTCGTTCAACGTCAAGGACTTCATCGACGACGTCGTCGCGCGGACCCAGGTCACCAACGACTGGTACCTGACCAGCCTGCAGGCGGGCTTCGAACCGTGGAACGGCGGCGTCGGGCTGGCTGTCAACAACTTCTCCGCCGACGTGAACACCGGAACAAGCCCCCAGCCGGGTGACGGCGGCACGATCGTCGGCCAGGACAGCGGACGATGCCTGGACATCCTGGACCTCGGCACCGCCGACGGCACCCCGATCCAGCTCTGGGACTGCACCGCACACTGGAACCAGCTCTGGAGCCGCACCGGTAACACCTTCGTCAACCCACAGACCGGCAAGTGCCTCGACGTCTCCGGCGGGTCCACCGCCAACGGCGCCCGGGTGCAGCTCTACACCTGCAACGGCACCGGAGCCCAGAACTGGCAGGTCAACGGCGATGGCACCATCACCAACCCGCAGTCGGGCAAGTGCCTTGACGCGGTGGAGCAGGGCATTGGCAACGGCACCCGGCTCCAGATCTGGGACTGCTTCGGCGGTGGCGGCACCCAGCCCAATCAGGTCTGGACGGTCGGCGGCGGCACACCCTCGCCCCCAGGCGACGACCAGACCCCGTTGGCGATCAACGGCCAGCTGTACGTCTGTGGGGTGAACCTGTGCAACCAGTACAACCAGCCGATCCAGCTACGCGGCATGAGCACCCACGGCCTGCAGTGGTTCAACAACTGCTACAACGAGGCCTCGCTCAACGTGCTGGCCGACGAGTGGCGGGCTGACCTGTTCCGGATCGCCATGTACGTGCAGGAGGGGGGCTACGAGACCAACCCGCCGTGGTTCACCAACCGGGTCAACGAGCTCGTGGACGAGGCCGAGGAGCGCGGTCTCTACGCGATGATCGACTTCCACACGCTGACGCCGGGCGACCCGATGTACAACCTCGATCGGGCGAAGACCTTCTTCGCCTCCGTCGCTTCTCGCAACGCCAACAAGAAGAACGTCATCTACGAGATCGCCAACGAGCCCAACGGGGTCGGCTGGGGCACCATCAAGAGCTACGCCGAGCAGGTCATCCCGGTGATCCGGGCCAACGATCCGGACGCCGTGATCATCGTTGGCACCCGCGGTTGGTCCTCGCTCGGCGTCTCCGAGGGATCCAACGCCGACGAGGTCATCAACAATCCGGTCAACGCCAGCAACATCATGTACGCGTTCCACTTCTACGCCGCGTCCCACAAGGACTTCTACCGTGCCGAGGTGCAGCGTGCCGCGGCGACACTCCCTCTGTTCGTCACGGAGTTCGGCACCGTCGACCACACCGGCGATGGTGGGGTTGACGTGGGCAGCACCAACGCCTGGATCAACCTGCTCGACCAGCTGAAGATCGGCTACGCGAACTGGACCTACTCCGACGCCAACGAGGGCAGCGGGGCGTTCCAGCCCGGAACCTGCAACAGCGGCCACTTCTCCGGGACATCGAACCTCACCGCCTCCGGCAATCTCCTCCGCAGCCGGATCAGTACCCCCGACAACTTCCCGACGAGCTGACCTCGGCCTGACTCCGGTTGGCTCGTGGCCGGCGGCGGGAGGCTTTCCCAGCCTCACCCGCCGCTGGCCACGGCCACCGCCGGCCGACTTCTCGCTCTCCACTACCTGCGAGGTAGCGCCATACTCCTGCTGGCCGCCGGTGGCTGACACCACCAGGTCAACCCCCGCGCGTCACCAGGTGACCAGGAGTTCTGCGGGGCCGTGCGTGCGGAAGGTCGGGCGCCAGCGGACCTGCGCCACGGGTACGGCGAGCGCCAGGCCGGGCAGTCGCCGACCCAGCACGGTCAGCGCCTCCTCGGCCTCGACGCGGGCCAGGGCCGCACCGAGGCAGAAGTGGGGGCCGTTGCCGAAGGCCAGCCGCGTGGCGCTACCGTCCACCCCCCGGGTGGCGGCGGCGATGCTGAGCAGCACGGTGTCGCCGGCCGGGATCGTGGCGCCGCCGATGGCCATCTCCTCGGTGGGGAAGCGACGAACGGCCACGGGTGCAGGAGGTTCGAGGCGCAGCGTCTCCTCAATCGCCTCGAGAATTCGCGCCTCGCGGATTCCACCGCGGTCGAGTAGGCGCAGCACGGTCGAGGCGATCAGGTTGGCGGTGTTCTCGTACCCGGCGAACAGGATCAGGAAGGCCAGTGAGGTGAGCTCGTCCCGGGTGAGCCGGTCCCCGTCCTGCTCGATGGTGACCAGGGCACTCAGCAGGTCGTCGCCGGGTTGCTGCTGCTTCGCGGCGATCAGGTTGACGACGTAGCCGTGCAGTTCGACAACCGTCCGCCGGATGGCGGCTCGGTCCGGCGGGTAGCTGGTGAGCATCGTGTCGGTCCAGGTACGCAGATCTGTGCGACCACCTTCCGGTACGCCCATCAGGTCGGCGATGACCTGGACGGACAGCGGGGTGCAGTAGCCGGTAACCAGGTCAACGGGGCCGCCCGCGGTGACCAGGGCGTCCAGGAGATGCTCAGCGGTTCGCCGGATCCGGGGACGTAGCGCGGCGACCCGCTGCGGGCTGAACGCCGGGCCGACCAGGCGGCGCAGCCGGGTGTGGTCGGGTGCGTCCAGGTTGAGCAGGTTCGCATCGAGGGCTGGCGGCAGCGCGAAACCGGACCAGCCGCCCCGGCTGTGCCTTCGGTTGAGGGCCAGGCGGGGGTCAGCCAGCGCCCGGGAGACCAGTTCCGGGTCGGTGACCAGCCAGGCCAGGGAGGAGTCCGGCAGCAGTACCTGATGCACGTCTCCGGTTTTGCGAAACTCGTCGTACTCCTGCCCGAGTCGCACGCCGGAACGGGGAATCGGGGCCAGCTCCGCCCTCATCGGCTGCTCTTGAGACATCAGGCCAGAGTAGCGGCGATCCGCCGACAGTCCGAAGTGGCGAAAGACCGGACGGCGCGTCGGCCTGGTGGTGGGCCGCTCGGCGAGCCGAACCGTCAGGTTCAGCTCGCCGAGCCCACTGTGCCGACCGACCTCAACGGTCAGATAACGATCGGCCGATCACGGTACGAGAAACATGCGCCGGGCGATGCCGGGATCCCGCAACGGCTTGACCGCCAACCGTACGAGGATCAGTGCGTTGTCGTCACCGGCGATCCGGTTGGCGCTGAGCTCACCACAGGAGAGGCACTGGTGAATGATCATCCATTCACCGTCAGGCCGCACCGACATGCTCAACGCTTCCATCCGGCCCCGGCAGTTCGCGGCTCGGTCGCCGGGGATTCGCCGGTCCACGTGCAGACTGGCCAGGCAGTTCGGGCAGTGATTGCGGTGCGTGGTGCCGGGCGCCTCTGACGACACGTCCAGCCGGCAGCCCACGCACCGAAAGTCGTGCGCCCGATGCCCACCCTGCCGGTGAAGAACATCCTTGTGCCGCTGTGGCCGCCGGTTGGCTCGCTCCCGCTCGTGCGGGCTTCTGCTACGCCTTGGCATCGTCGATACCTCCAGTCAATTCAGAGGTCGCCGAAGGTTTCGAGCGGAAACGGGGGCTGCGCCAGCGGGCGCACGGCAATACGCATCAAGATGAGCTGGTTGTCGTCGGCGCAGATGGGGTTGGAGGTCAGCTCATCGCAGCGTACGCAGCGGTGGATGACCATCCAGTCGCCCGTGCGGAGCACGGCGATGGCGATCGGCGACATCCGGCCCTGACAATCACCTGCGCCACCCTCGACATGGTCGTGAACGTGTTGGGAGTGCAGACAGGACGGGCAGTGATTGCGCCGGACGCCGTCCCCGGCGGCGGCGGACACGGTGAGGCCGCACCGAATGCAGGAGAACGTACCGATCTTCAGGATGTTCTGCGACGTACGCGAGAGAGTCTTCTTGGTGTTGGACACCCGGGGTGCTCCTTGCTGAGATGTCGGTAATGACAGCAAGAGCAGGCCGAGCAAGCCTCGCCCCCACCCGTCGTGGCATACACGGGACGGGCGTGGGTGGCTGAGTCGGGCACCGGAAGATAGCGTCCGGTCACGTACCGCTCGGGAGGAGCGGCATCAGGAAACGGACGACTAGACGGTGCAGCGAGGCGCGCTCGGCGCGGGCTGGAACATAAAAATCTCTCTCTTCTAGGGCGACGGCCCAGAGCAGGGGTGACGGAACTTCCGTCAGGCTAGGCGGCCGCACCACCGCTGTCACCCGAATTATCGAACGTCCATCTCCCCCTGTGACCAGCGAAGACCTGCCGCTGCGCCCGCTGCCACGCTCGGGGAGATGGCTGCCACTGCGGGTGCAGCACCGCGGGCAGGGGGTGACCAGGATCGAACACCACCGCATGCCCGATAAGGGCACCTTTTTCGTATTTGCCCCAAAACATGGGCTTCTGTCGGTTTACCGTGCGGAGTGGTTGCTACCGCCGGCCCGGTAGCCGAGGAGTACCGCCCGACTTGCCCCCCGGTTGGCGCCTCCTCACCGCTCACGGAGAAGGACACCGACACCGCGATGAACCAGCAGGACCACATCCACGAACCTGAACCAGACCACCGCCCTGACCGATACCGAGCCTGGTCCCGGCGACGGTGGTGGACCATCGGACTGGTCGGTGTAGCCGGCCTGACCCTCACCGCCATCGGCGTCGCCGCCACCCCGGCCGTTGACGTTCTCCCCCCCGACGACCGTGCGGAGAAAGCCCACCAGCCCTCCCGCGACGACCGGGGCAAAGAAGGCGACCAGGGCAAGCGCGACTACAAGAACCAGGGAAAGAAGGGAAAGCGGGGGAAGGAGCCCCCGGGCACACCGGTCCCGTGTGACGCCGATGCGCTGATCGCCGCGATCACCCTGGCCAACGCCCACGGCGGCGCCACCCTCAACCTCGCCAGCAAGTGCACCTACCTCCTCACCGCCGACATCGACGGCGCCGGCCTGCCCGCCATCACCACCCCGATCACCCTCAACGGCCACACACACACCACCATCGAACGCGCCGCCGCCGCCGACGAGTTCCGCATCCTCACCGTCAACGTCGGCGGCGACCTCACCCTCAACAAACTGAGACTCACCGGCGGCCAGACCACCGGCGACGGCGGCGCAATCCTCGTCAACCCCGGCGGCGCCCTCACCACCAACCACAGCACCATCACCCGCAACATCGCCGACGGCGACGGCGGCGGCATCGCCAACAACGGCACCACCCGAATCAAAGACTCCACCATCAGCCAGAACACTGCCACTGGCTCCGACGGTGGCGGGATCTTCAACTCCGGCCTGCTCACCATCGACACGTCACACATCCGCAGCAACAACGCCGTTGCGGGCGGTGGTGTCGCCAGCAGCGCCGGCACCGTACAGATCGAAGACAGCACCATCAGCGCCAACGAAGCCGGGTCCGGCGGTGGCCTGGCCTTGACGAACACCAGCGGTACGGTCGTCGACACCCACGTCACGCACAACGTCGCCGAGCAAAACGGTGGCATCCGGGTCCTCGGCGGACAGCTCACCCTGCGTTCCGTCGTGCTGGCCCAGAACTCGGCGACACTCAGCCGCGTCGGCGGCCTCGCCGTCGAGTCCTCCACGCCGGCCGTCGTGGAGGACAGCATTATCACCGGGAACACCGCTGCCAAGGACGGCGGCGGCATCTACAACGCCGGCAACCTGGTGGTACGGCGGACGGAGATCAGCGGCAACCAGGCCGAACAGGGCGGCGGCATCGACAACACCGCGCTTGGCACCGCCGCCCTCTACAGCACGAAGATCACTAATAACGTCGCTCTCATCGATGGTGGGGGGATCTTCAACGATGGCGGCACGGTAAACCTGAACACCGCCACTGGCACCGTCGTGATCAACAACCGGCCAGACAACTGCGTCAACGTTCCCGGCTGCGCGGGCTAACGCCGTCGCCTCAACACGAGCAGGGGCTCACCCTCCGGCCAGCCGGGGGCGAGCCCCTGCTACGTCCCAATCTTGGGGCTCCGCGCGACGAAGCAGTAATCGATCAGCGCCGCATTTCGGGTAGTTTCCTCACTTTCATGTCTAATGACTGAATATGTCGGATTAATGTATGGGGGGCGCTACCACCGACCTGGTAGCCGAGAAGCGCCATGCCCGGTCCACCCCGAGGCTGGCAGCTCCTCGCCGCGCATGGGGAAGGAGATCGACACCGCGATGACGTACCACCACCACACCAGATCTCCTGGCGTAAGCCAGGCAGCGGCGCGACGACGGCGGCGCTGGGCCGTCGGGCTGGCCGGCATGACCGGGCTCGCCCTCACCACCGCCGGCCTCACTCCCGCCCCCGCAAACGCCAACGTTGACGCCAACGCCGTCGAACGACCCCACACCACCACCGGCAACCGCCTCGAAAAGGCCGACCAATCCCCCACCAACAACCACCGGGGCAACAGCAAGGACAGCAAGGGGAAGGACAGCAAAGACAAGGAGGAGAAGACCCCGAAGGGCACCCCCGTGCCCTGCGACACCGACGCACTCATCGCCGCCATCACCCTCGCCAACGCCCGCGGCGGCGCCACCCTCGACCTCGCCAGCAAGTGCACCTACCTCCTCACCGCCGACATCGACGGCGCCGGCCTCCCCGCCATCACCACCCCGATCACCCTCAACGGCCACACACACACCACCATCGAACGCGCCGCCGCCGCCGACGAGTTCCGCATCCTCACCGTCAACACCGGCGGCGACCTCACCCTCAACAAACTCACCATCACCGGCGGCCAGACCGGAATGTTCGACGACGGTGGGGGGATCCTCGTCAATTCCGGCGGCGCCCTCACCACCAACCACAGCACCATCACCCGCAACATCACCGACAGCGACGGCGGCGGCATCGCCAACAACGGCACAGCCGACTTCCGGCACTCCACTGTTGAGCGGAACACCGCTGCCGGGGTCGGCGGCGGTATCACCAGCGTGGGGGCCCTCGACGTCAAGAAGACCCGGGTGTATGCCAACACCGCACTCAATGGAGCCGGAATCAACAGCGAGGGCACGGTGCGGATCGAACGCAGCGCAGTCACCGCCAATCACGCTGAGGACACGGCCGGCGGCCTTCTCGTCGAAGACGGAATCGCCACCGTCACGGACACCGAGGTCTCCCACAACAGCGGCGTTGAGGTGGGCGGCATCCTCGCGAACTTCAACACGCAGGTCACGCTCAGGTCTGTCGCCCTCGTCGGCAACGCCGCCAGAACAGCCCGGGCGGGCGGCCTGGCAATGAACCCGGGCGCCGCCATCGTCATTGAGGACAGCCTGGTCAAGAACAACACAGCCGTCACCGACGGCGGTGGCCTCTACAACCTCGTCGAGATGGTGCTACGCCGTACGAAGGTCATTGGCAACCAGGCCGGCAACGAGGGTGCCGGCATCTACAACGAGGACACCGGCATTCTCACCGTCGTCGACAGCAAAATTGTCCAGAACACCGCTGCGGTTGACGGCGGCGGCATCTTCAACGAAGCGGGCGGCACGGTGAACCTGGAGACCGCCACCGGCACCGTCGTAACCGAGAACCGGCCCAACAACTGCGTCAACGTCCCCGGCTGCGCGGGCTGACCCCCGGCACCCGGTCAACCTGATCCCGGGGAACGCGGTCCCGCCTCTCGCCCAGCGGCGAGAGGCGGGACCGCGTTCAGGTCATTCCCCCAGCACCGCAGCAGCGCGGCCGACTCCTGCCACCCGCTCATACCCGCCGTACGGCGACGCCGAGGGCTTTCAGCGCATCCACCTCCGCGTCGGGGGCGTCGTCCGTGGTCACGACGGCGTGCAGCGCGGAGGCGGGAGCGACCAGGGCGAGGGCGGTACGGGAGAACTTGGCCGCCTCGGTTACCGCGATGACACGGTGGGCCGAAGCTATCGCGGCGCGTTTGATCGCGGCGTCAGCCAGGTCGTACGCGGTCAGCCCGTTCGCGGCGGTCAGTCCGCAGCAGCCGATGATCGCGGTGTCGAAACGCAGCGCGGCGAGTGATGCCTCCGTCAGGGGTCCGGTGAGCGCCAACTCGCCGGGGCGGGGCTCTCCACCGGGCATGAGCAGCCTCAGTTGGGGTGCGCCGATGAGGGCGTTGGTCGCGTGCAGGGACAGCGGCATGACGGTCAGGCGGCGCCGGGCCAGTGCGCGGGCCACCGCAAGGCAGGTGGTGCCGGCGTCGATGACGACCGCCTCGCCGTCCGCGATCATCTCGGCGACCGCCACGGCGATTCGCTCTTTGACCTCCACGCCGTCGGTTTCCCGAAGCGCGAACGGGGGTTCCTCGCCGCGCAGCAGCACGCTTCTGGCGCCACCCCGGTAGCGCTCAAGGAGGCCCTGCTCGGCCAAGAGCTCCAGGTCTCGGCGGACGGTCATCTCCGACGTGCCGGTTCGTTCTGCCAGCTCCGCGACGCTGAGCTGACCGGCCCGGCGTACGGCATCGATGATCTGTCGGTGTCGGTCCACGCTCGCCACCCCGCTATTGAACCCTAGATGCGTTCAAATTTCGAGGTTCGAACACAAAAACTGTTTGTTATGTTCGCTTGCATGTTTGGATCACTACGGGCGGCGCGGCTGGCCACCTTCACCTACTTCGCCCTCAACGGCTTCCTCCTGGGAGCCTGGATCGTCCATATCCCTGTCATCGAGCACCGAGCCGGCATCAGCCACGCCACGCTCGGCTGGCTCCTGCTACTCCTCGGCGCCGGCGCCTTCGCCGGGATGCACGTCGCGGGGCCCCTCACCGACCGCTTCGGCGCTCGTCGGGTCGTCCCGCTGACCGCAGCGCTGTGCAGCGCGGCCCTCGTCCCACCAGCTTTCGCCGGGAACGCCGGGACGCTGGGCCTGACCCTACTGGTCCTGGGGATCGGCAACGGCGGCCTGGACGTCAGCATGAACACCCACGCGGTTCAGGTCGAAGCCGGATACAAGCGCCCGATCATGTCCGCGTTCCATGCCATGTTCTCCGTCGGCGGCGTCCTGGCCGCACTGGTCGGCGCCCGAACCCTCAGCTGGGGCTGGAGTCCGACAACCACGCTGACCACGGTCAGCCTCCTCGCCCTGGCGGGCACCGCAATCGCCGCACCCGCGCTGCTGTCGCGCCCGGCTACCACCGGCGGGTCAATCTCCGCCAGCACCACCAGAAACCGCCGAGCCCGTACCCCCCTGCGGATCTGGGCACTCGCCGGACTCGCGCTGATCCTGATGCTCACCGAGGGCGTCGCCAACGACTGGAGCGCGCTGGCCCTGCGCGACGCGCTCGACGCGCCTGCCGCCACCGCCGCGCTCGCCTACGGCGCCTTCGCCACCGCGATGACGATTGGGCGATTCCTCACCGACCGCGTCGCCGCACGCTTCGGCCCGGTGGCCATCGTCCGCTACGGCTGCGCGCTGGCCGCGCTCGCCCTCACCACCATCGCGCTCGCACCCTCGATCCCACTCGCTCTCGTCGGGTGGACATTGCTCGGAATCGGCCTGTCCGGCGCCGTACCGCAGCTCTTCAGCGCGGCCGGCCACACCGACCCGGACGCCGCCGGCACCAACGTCTCCCGGGTCGCGGGCCTCGGCTACCTCGGCATGCTCAGCGGGCCGGCCATCATCGGTCCCCTCACCCAGCTCGTTCCCCTACACCACACGTTCCTCCTGCCCGCGCTCCTCTGCCTGATCGCCGCCTTCACCGCCCACATCCTTGACCCTCGAAAGGGAGAGCCGCGGCTCGAGGTCGAGGTTGCGCAGCCAGTCGCCGCGCGATCATCAGCGATCGGGCGTGGCGCGGAACAGAACTGAGTCTGTTTCGATAGGCCTCTAGGTTGACAGTCATCAAATTAGAGGGCAGACTGGGGCTTGCTTCGAAAAACATCTAGACAACGAAGCCGGCGTCACACCACCACGCCGACAGCCAGGTGACGGATCCACCAGGAGGAAAGCCATGTCCCGGGTACAGCTCGCGCTCCGCGTCCCCGACCTCGAAGGCTCGATCGCCTTCTACTCGAAGCTGTTCGACACCGAGCCGGCCAAGCGCCGCCCCGGGTACGCCAACTTCGCCGTGACGAACCCGCCGCTGAAGCTCGTACTCCTCGAAGGCGAGCCGGACCAGCCCACCGCGCTGGACCACCTGGGCGTCGAGGTGCCCAACACCGACGAGGTGAACGACGCGACCACGCGCCTCGCCGAGTCTGGCCTTGCCACTTCCGAGGAGAAGAACACCGAGTGCTGCTACGCGCTCCAGGACAAGGTCTGGGTACACGGCCCCGGCAAGGAGCCGTGGGAGGTCTACACCGTCAAGGCCGACTCCGACCAACTCCAGAAGGCGACCGAGACCGAGTGCTGCACGCCGACCGCGGCGAAGGCCACCGAAAACGCGTGCTGCACGCCGACCGCGGCGAAGGAAACGGCGAGCAGTGGCAGCCAGGCGAGTTGCTGCTGACTGTCAGTGCACATCGAGGCAGGGACCGCCGGCGCCTCGTTCAATGGCCGCGCCGGCGGTCCTGCCGGGATGAGGTGGGGCCGGAAACTCAGTGCGCCGACTGCCGCATGATCCAGGTGGGCAGGGGCTCCTCGAAGGTGCTCGCCACCTCCCAGCCGGCACGCCGGTACACCTCGACATTGTCGGGGTTGCTGGTTTCCAGGATCGCCGGAAGACCTGCTGCGGCGGCGTGTCGCAGCCCCATCGCCATGACCGCGTGGCCCCATCGGCGACCCGTACTCTCGGGATGGGTGCCAAGGACACTGAGGTACCAGAAGGGTTCTGCCGGCAGTGCCGCGTCCATCGCCCGGTGAAAGGCATCGAAGCGGCTCAGCACGTCGGCGGGGAGATGGGTGGCGAGAACGTCGTCCCGCTCCTCGTCCCCCACCCCGGGCGCCTGCCAGATCGCGACCGACGCTCCGCGCTCGACTGTCCAGATCGTTTGCTGATGCACCTGCTTGTCGAAAAGGTACCCGAAGAAGACGGTGGCGTACTCAGGGTAGGTCGCCTCGTCGGGAAAGTAGCATCGCAGAAGGGGGTCCTTCTCGAATGCGGCAACCAGTGAGCCGACGATGCGCTCACGGTCTCCCGGCACGGCAACGGTGATCTCAGGTGCTGTCACGGGATGCAAAGCTACCGCAGCCCGTCGTGACGCCAGCCGTTCTACCGGGCCGGGGATGCGCCGCCGGGGCCGATGCCATCCCGTTTGGGGGACTTTACTCTCACAAATCGCGATACAAATCACATATCAGGCTGAATGCAGGTTGGCCGCCGGGCAGCAGCGGGGCTACCCACAGCGCCCTGGGTGGCGCCTCGTCCGTAACGGGGAAGGACACCGAGACTGCATGAACCATCCGCACCGCACCTACGCACTCAGCCGGTTCGGCCGAGGTCAGCCGAGGCCACGGTGGTGGGCCGTCGTGCTAGTCGGTGCTCTGAGACACCAGGGTCATTGGTAACCAGACGGAAGGTGACGGCATCTTCAATGGCAACGCCGGCGCGCTCACCCTCTTCACAACGTCGTGATCCAAATCCGGCCAAATAGCTGCGCTGGCGACGTACCGGGGTGCGCCGGGTAGCCGCCGATACCAGTGCGGAAGGTCAGCCGCGCCGCGCGCACCGCCGGCATGACCGGCGGTGCATGCGGGCCAACGTGTCGGTGACCGTCGCGGCCGAGGTAGCGGGCGGCCGCGACGGCCGAGGCAACGGCCGCCTACGGGAGCGGTCGACAACGCGCTATCCGGAAAGGTCCTGGGGCAGGGTGTTGTACCGGTCCAGGGTGGCCTTGCTGGTCGAGCTGTCCTGGAACACCAGCTCCCACGGGCCGGTGTTGATGTCCGTATCCTTAGTGCTGCCCCGCGAGGCGACCGGGCGCGCCACAGGTTCTGGGGTAGCCAGATCCGACATGGACGAGGTCAGGTCGTGGCCCCCCCCTTGCGATCGGCCCTGACCTGAGCGCCCGGCAGGGTGGCGAAGCCCAGCAGCTCGATGGGGAGGCCGGTAGCGACCTCCAGCGCGCGGATGTAGACGGGCCTGGGAGCAGCGATCACGCCAGACTCCCACCGCTGTACCAGCCGCTTGTTGGCGTCGTTCGGTTCTCCGGCCCGGTGACCGACGGCCTGCAGCGCACAGGCGAAGTCGTCCTGACTCATCCGCATCCCGGCACGGACAGCTCGAAGCGCGGTGTTGGGGGTAGTCATGACCATCACCATGGCTATCTGTCGTCTAAATGTCGTCGCGAATGTGGGTGGCTTGCCGTGTGCTGTGCCGCTGCGCCAGGAGACACAGCAGCGACATCATGGTGAGAGCCAACCGCTGAAGCAGCACCCGAGAGAGGGCGAGCCTCATGCGAAACATCCGGAACGCCTGGCGGCGACTCATCGGGCAGTCCATACCCGTACGTTCTGGCGCCAAGCACCGACTCGGCCGTCAGCCCACGCGCGTGGACGCGACCGGGCCCGCGACCCGGTATGCCGCAGGCTCGGTGGGGCAGGGCAGGTGGGCACCACCGCAAACGCGGGAGCAATCCGTGAGCAACCTCGGGGGTTGGACGGTGACCTAACTGACGGTGAGAACAAAGATCCCCACCTACGTTTCCGCTGGTGGGGACCGTATAGCCCGGCGAAGGGCTATGTGGCCAGGGGCGGGGTCGAACCGCCGACCCTCCGATCATCAGTCGTAGACAAATGCCCAGCTCAGTGGGCTTGAGCGCAAGCCGCGTGCGATCAACGTGCGACTACAACCACTCGGCGTGCATCACGCGGCGATCAGATCAACGCCGACCGCTTTCGGTGCCGGAACCGGCTCGCCCGCCTCTCGCAGGCCTTCCAGGTGAAAAGCGATGGCCTCACGCATCTCGGCCAGAGCCTCCCTACGGGTCTCCCCGAGCGCTACACAGCCAGGAAGGTCGGGTGACCAAGCACCATAGCCACCATCCTCGGCGCGCTCGGTGATCACGACGTATGCGCTCACTTGTTGCCTCCCATCAAGCCCGCTTGCTTCAGGATGCTGGACTCCAACCCGGGCGGCAAGTCGCGACTCGGTTTCCCGGGAATGGTTACCCGGCCCGGCTTGCTGTGATGTTTGTACTGACTGCCGCGAGTGGCGACCAGCATCCACCCGTCAGCCTCGATAATCTTGATCACGTCCCGCACTTTTAACGGAATATCACACCCTTCGTCACATTGTGATCGTTTTAGAAAGACGTGCCATGTCTCCATGCGCCGCCAGCTCCGACAGCGCCTTGGCGATCTCCTGGTCGCAGGCGTCGACCGCGTGAAGATACCGGCGAGCCGCCGCCATGGACGAGCGCCCGAGACGTTTCATGAGGTCCGCCAGCGTGGCGTCGGTCTGTGTGGCCAGGGTCTGCCCGGTGTGGCGGAGGTCGCGAAACGTCAGATTGTCCATTCCGACCGTTTACGAGCCCGCACGAATGCCTGATCGGGTGTGACCTCGCAGCGGCGACCCGTCTCGGCTGATGAACAGCCGTTCCCGCCCGGCGTACGTATCGAGATGCAGCTTGATCACCGGTATGACATGCGGTGAGATGCTGACCGTCCGCTTACCCGCTTCCGCCTTCGGATCGCCGTCGTGTGCCGAGGAAGGCGCGTGTAGCGGCTCGATCCGGTTCTTCCGAACGGTGATTGTGCGCTCGGCCAGATCAACGTCCGAGGGGTGGCTGTCGTGGACCGGGTAAACTCTCCAAGGGCCGAGCCCGCCGTTGGACGCGGTTTAAGTCAACAGCGGCCGCTGTGGCGTCGGCCGCCGGGTGCCGGGGCTCATGACACGCGGCCAACTACGACCTCGGCCACGCGTCAGAGCAAGGAACACGGCGTAGGCCGGCGAGCCGGACGTAGATCTCCCGCCGGGCGACAGCCTGGCCCTGGCCATCGAGCTGGTAGCCAGCCAGCCAGGGTAGATGGGCTGTGGGCAGGGAGACGCGCTGAGCGTGCGATCTACATGCGATAGGGCACGGCCAATCGTGGCACCACGGGGTCAACCACGGTCATCCTCAGGGCTACCAGCAACGCCGGAGACAAAAGATCCCCACCTGCTCGTGATCGCTGATCAGCCGGAACGAGTTAAATAGCATATCCACAGTCGACAAGTCATATCGACGAATAGTTTCGGCTATCCCGGTGACGTTTGAATGTCCGCTACTTCTTAGCGGACAGCTCGAACCTGTCCGGAACCACAATTCCGTGGTAGGGCGTACGCCGCGACGCGCCGGAACATCCATACGGACAGGTGACGGCGTGACGTGCAGGCAGGGAGTACCGTCGATGGCGGCGGCCCGCCGGGGTAGAGGCCGGCGGCCCGTCACCCAGTCCTCTACCTGGGAGTCGTCATGAGTGACCTGTCGTTTTCCGAACGGATGCGCCAGTTGCGCCAGGCTCGGGGGATCTCCTTACGCGGCCTGGCCAGACGCACCTTCTACGGAAAGACGTACCTGCACGAGCTGGAAACCGGCGTGAAGTCACCTACCCAAGCCGTCGCCCAACGTGTCGATGACGCGCTCGGCGCGGAAGGGGAACTTGTGGCCCTTACCTCCGCTGGGCCTTCTATCGGACGTCGCGGGTTTGTAATCGCGGCCGGCCTTGCTGCTGCCCTTCCCCATACCCTGCTTGTACACGGCCGGCGAGTTGGTGCCGCCACGCCCGGGCAGATCGCCGAACGGACCGCTCGGCTCCGACGGCTGGATAGCTACCTCGGTGGTGCCGACACCCACGACCTGTACGCCGCCGAAGTCCATTCCACGACCCAACTCATCAAAGACGGCTCCTACAGCGAGGCCACGGGCCAGCAACTCCTAGCGGTTCTCGCGGAACAAGCCCAACTTGCCGGGTGGGCGGCGTTCGACGCCGGTCGGCACTCCGATGCCGACGGGCTGTATCGCACCAGCCTCGCTGCCGCCCGAGACGCAGATAACCCGCCGCTCACCGGCAACGCACTGGCGTTCCTGGCATATCAGGAACTGGACCTCGGCAAACCTGCCGCCGCCGCGACGGCTGCCGCCAGTTGCGCCGAGGCAAACACGGCAACGCCCGGAGTGCGGGCACTACTGAACCTGCGCGCCGGATGGGCATATGCCGTTACTGGTGATGCGGCCCAAACTCAGCAGCATCTGGACCAGGGCACCGCCTATCTCGCGGAACATGACGACCGGCCAGAACCCGACTGGGTGTGGTGGGTCGACCGGGTCGAGGGCGACATCATGGCCGGACGATGCTGGACAGTGTTGAACCGGCCTCTGCGGGCTATCCCCGTGCTCGAACGAGCCTTGGCGGGGTTTGACGACACGCAGGCCCGCGACAAGTCTCTGTATCTGTCGTGGCTGGCCGACGCCTACCTCGACGCCAACGAGGTCGAGCAAGCGTGCGCAACGGCCTCAGTCGTGGCCCGGCTCGCCGCTGGCGTGGGCTCAATCCGCCCAGGACAACGACTACATGAGATCCTCGGCCGCCTAGAGCCACACGCCGCGCTGCCCTGCGTCGCCGAGTTGCGCTCGCTGGCTTCCGAGATGCCTACGCATCATCGACTGTCCTCGACACCCAATTCAGGTAGCCGGTAGCCCCCGCCACCACTGGCACCGCTGTCACCTGCGGGTTTGTCCACGGGTGCGCCTGATGGAGACACGCCTCCAAATCGGAATAGCGGGCCAGAGTGGTATACAGCAGCACCTGCCACTCCTCACCCACACCTTGCTCCCCAAGGTGCCAGAACACCGATGTCACCGGCCCGACAATCTGGGCACCAGCCGCGAGGCGTCGACTTACGGCCTGTTGGGCGAGTTCCACCGCGACATCTCGGGACGGCGCGGCCGTCGATACCTGCACGTAGTCGCTCACCTGGCACACCCTAACCGCAAGGTGTCCGCGGACAGCACGGACAAGCAGCGGACAACTCTTCCCTCGACTGCGACTGCGCAGTACGGAAAAGGTGGGAACGGCGGCAACGTAACCGGGCAACAGCGTGGGGTCAGTGCGTCGCCGTGACATCCCTTTGAGAGGCAGCGCATGCGCAGGTGGTTGTCCAAGTTACGTTTCGCGGTCCCAGGGCGTTCCCGCCGGCCCGCACGGCTGGACGTGACCGGTCCCGCTACCCGGTACGCCGCGCGGGCCGGTGCCTACTCCTCGCTGCACAACCAGCCGACGGTCATCTTCGATAGCCGGCCGTTGTTGACCCCGCTTGCCCGGCAGCGGGCGGACCGCCGGTGATGGCCACCCACGCCCGGCCCAGCCCCGGCTTGTCGACGGTCCAGCTACGCAACCGGATGATCCTGTCCGCCCGGCGGATCATCACCGAGCACTGGCCGCGCGTGGACCGGTGCCCGACCTGCGGGTCCGGGTGGCCGTGCCCGCCCACCGAGACCGCATACGGCTACCTGGCCACGGTCGGGCAGGGCAACTGGGCACCCCCGCAGCGCGCCGGGAGTAGGCGTTGACACCGGCCGACGTGACCGTCCACCGGTGGTGGCGCGTCCGTACGACGCTCGGCAGGATCATGCCCTATGGGAGGAGATGCTCGTGCGGGCAGAGGTTCCTGACGCTCGCCTCCACGCCGCCCGTCATACGGCCGGAACGCTGCTGGTGGGCACCGGCACGGATATTCGGGTGGTGCAGGAGTTGCTGGGACACGCGCGGATCACCACCACGCAGCAGTATGTGAACTCTCGGGAATTGCATCAGGCGGGCGAGTTTTCGCAGGTCGCCTGATCAGCGCTGCCCGGCAATGGGTCCGGGGCGGCGTTGCGGTACCGCCTGTGGGCTGCGCTGTTTGCGTGATGATCCCGTTTGATGCATGATCCTGCCGTCGAATGGTCGCCGTTTGTGGGCTTGGAGGACGGTTGGGGCGGGGTGATTTGGCGGGTGCGGCGCGCCTGCAGCTCGTCTCCGGGGTGGTGCAGTTGCGTCCCGAGGACGCGATGGTCGAGGCGATGTTCAAGGGCTGGCGGGCCCAGCAGGCCGCTCGTGGTCTGCTGGAGGACACGATCGCGCCGCGGGAGCGGCTGGTACGCCGGTTCCTGGAGTTCACCAACGAGTACCCGTGGAACTGGGGACCGGGTGATGTGGACGAGTGGACCCAGTCGCTGACCAGCGAGCGGCAGTTGGCGCCGTCGACGATTCGCGGCTATCAGACTGACCTGCGGCTGTTCAGTGAGTATCTGACTGATGGCCGGTACGGCTGGGCGGTGGAGTGCGAGAAGGCGTTCGGCACGTTCCCGGTGCCGATCTGCCATGAGTGGAACACGATCGCGCACCTCAACGACTACGAAGGTCGCCCGGAGGCGCGCCCGTTCACGCGGCAGGAGTTGCAGCGGTTCCTGGACTACGCCGACGAGCAGGTCGACCGGGCGGTCCGAGCGAAACGCAAGGGTGCGCTGGCCGCTTACCGGGACGCGACGTTGTTCAAGGTCGTCTACGCGTGGGGCCTGCGCCGCACAGAGACCTCGAAGCTGGATGTGGCCGACTGGGGACGTAATCCGGCGGCGCCGGAGTTCGGCCGGTACGGGATGCTGCATGTTCGGTACGGCAAAGCGGTGCGTGGGCAGCCGCCGCGGCGGCGCAACGTGCCGTCGGTGATGGGCTGGGCGGTGGAGGCGGTCGCCGACTACGTGGACAACATCCGGCCGAGATTTGGCTGCGCGGATCATCCGGCGTTGTGGGTGACCGAACGCGGTGGCCGCGTGAACCCGGCCGAGATTAACGCGAGGTTCGTCGCCTACCGCGACGCGCTCGGCCTGCCGAAGATCCTCAGCCCGCACAGCCTGCGGCACTCGTGGGTGACCCATCTGACCGAAGACGGGGTGGACCGCCGGTTCATCCAGGAGGCGGTCGGGCACCGCTGCGACACCTCGACCGCGATCTACACACACGTGTCCGGAGACTTCATGAACACGGCCTTGCGCAAGGCCCTCACGCCGGCGTTCGACACGCCGGGCGGGCAAGAACAAGAGAAGGGGCGGTAGATGGCGGCCAAGCTCGACTATCGATGGAATCTGCGGCAGGTGATGGCCAGTCGGGAGATGTTCCAGACGACCGATCTGCTCGAACCGCTGGCCCAACGCGAAATTCGGCTGTCGTCCAGCCAGGTCTACCGGCTGGTGGTCGATCGGCCGGAACGGCTGAGCCTGAGGATCCTCATGGCACTGTTGGACATCCTCGACTGCTCGATGGAGGACCTGATCGAGCCTGTCGCCGCGGCCCAGTCCGCCCGGCGGCGCAAGGTGGCCGGCGGCAGCGACGGCGGAGTCGGCGAGCTGCGTCCGAAACGAGCCCGCATCACCGGCGCCGACCGGTAACCGCAGTGCCCGTCACGACGCCGACGGCGGAAGACGCGCCCGCCATACCGCTGGTCCTGGCCGATCCGGTCGGCGTCACCGTGGCCCTGGTCGCCGCGATCGAGCCGAACCTAGCCCCGGCGATGATCGCGGGCATCGTGGCCGGCGTCGCCGGTGGCCGGGTCAAGCAACGCCGCCTCGCCCAGGCCCTGACCGACCGGCCGGACATGCTGCGCGATGGCCGCTCGCCCGCACCGCGGGTCGTGGCGGACCTGCTGATCGCGCTGCGCCGCGCCGGTGCGGCCGTGATCTCGGCTCCGGTCTGCGCCGGCTGCGGCAAGCCGCTGCGCAGCCTGCAACGCCGCGGCCAGGACTGGTACTGCGCGCCCTGCGACCGCCGCCCCGAACCGTGCTGCGTGTGTGGCCAGTCCAGGCCGGTGGCCTTCCGCGACCGGCGCGGCCGCCCGCAGTGTGTTCAGTGCCCGGTCGACGAACGCGATCCGGTCGACACCATCATCACCATCGTGACCGGTCTCGAGCCGGGCCTGACCGCGGAATCGGTGGCCGACGTGGTGCACGCGGCGGCAACCCGACGCGGTCAGCGCCACCAACTGGCCTGGGAGTTACAGGACCGGCCCGAACTGCTCACCGGGGCCGGCGCCAAAGCGACCGCCCCGTGCCTGTTACGGCTGATCGACCTGCTCGTCACCGCGGGCGCCCAGACGATCACCGCACCCGCCTGCCCACACTGCCAGCGCCACATTCACCTGCATCGGCGGATCGACGGGCGATGGCTCTGCCGTAACTGCGTGGCCAAGACCCGCGCCCGGCCCTGCGCCGAGTGCGGCGCGGTCCGCGAGCCCGGCAGCCGCGACGAACACGGCCGGCCGTTGTGTCCCACCTGTCTGCTGCGGCAACCCGCGAACCAGGAAACCTGCACGACCTGCCGGCGGCGTCGCCCGGTCAGCGTCCGCACGCCGGACGGACCGCTCTGCCAGAGCTGCCGTCCGTGGCCGACCGGGACCTGCGCGATCTGCGGCCAGACCGGCCCGTGTCTGATCTCCAAGACCACCGGGCAGCCGTGGTGCCGCGCCTGCAAACAACGGTGGGCCCGCTGCACCGGCTGCGGACAGGACCGACCCATCCGGGGCGGCACCATTGCGGCACCGCTCTGCGCGACCTGCACCCGGCCCGACCCCGGCTTCTGGCAGGCCTGCCCCGGCTGCGGCGAACCCGGCCGGATCCACGTCGGCGGCAACGCCCGATGCGCCCGTTGCACCATCCACCGACGGCTACGTCAGGTCCTCGGCGACGACAGCGACACCATCCGGCCCGATCTGCAAGCCCTGCACGACGCGCTCGCGACGACGAACCGGACGGCCACCGTCGAAGGCTGGCTCAACCGCAGCGGCGCCCCCGCCATCCTGCAGGCCCTCGCAGGTCAGCCGCTGACCCACGACACGCTCGATGCTCTGCCGCCGGGCAAGCCCGTCGAGCACCTGCGCAGCGTGCTGGTCGCGATCGGCACCCTGCCCGCCCGCGACGAACAACTGACCCGGCTGCACCGCTGGATCACCGACACCATCGCCGCACGGGCCAACCCGGACGAGCAGCATCTGCTGCGCCGCTACGCGATCTGGCACGTGCTGCGCCGCCTCCGCGGCCGGCTCAACGGCGCCGACACCACCCATCACCAGTTCCTCGCGGCCAAACGCAACATCAACGCCGCTGTCGCCCTGCTCGACCGGCTCGCCGTCCACGGCCGCGCCCTCGCCACCGCCCGGCAGGCCGACCTCGACCAGTGGCTCGCCGACGACAACGCCCGCCGGGAGGCCGGCAACTTCATCCGCTGGGCCCGCCGCAACAAACTCACCACGCTCGAGCTCCCCGCCACCCGCTGGGCCGGACCCGCCACGCCGATCGACACCGAAGCCCGCTGGGAACGCGCCCGCCTGCTGCTACACGACGACACCATCGACACCGAACTACGCGTCGCCGGCCTACTCGTCCTGCTCTACGCCCAGCAACCCGCCAGCATCAGCCGGCTCACCCTCGACTATCTCCAGATCACCTCGGACACGATCCGCCTGCGCCTGGGCCGTGAACCGATCGTCCTGCCCGAACCGCTCGCCGGCCTCGTCCGCGACTTGGCCAGCACCCGCCGCGGACATGCCGTCATCGGCGCCCCAGGCACCAGTCCATGGCTGTTCCCCGGCGGCCAGCCCGGCCGCCCCATCAGCCCCTTCCAACTCACCAAACGCCTACGCGACCTCGGCCTCAACCCCGCACAGTCCCGTTCCACCGCGCTGTTCGAACTCGCCACCGAACTTCCCGCCGCGATCCTCGCCCGCATGCTCGGCATCCACATCAGCGTCGCCGCCGCCTGGCAACGCGCCTCGGCAGGAGACTGGACCACCTACGCCGCGGTGGTCAGCCGACGACAACCTCTCGATGCGGCACGCAAGCCGTGAACAGCATGGGGTAACGCCGCGACGGCACCGATCGGCCTAGCCTGCATAGATGATCCGAGATGCATTCCTGGGCTCCTCTGAGGCCGCGATGGGCCTACTACGCGAGCCGGTGTTAGCCGAACGATGGTCCAAGCCGAGCGCGCTGCCCGACTTCTCCACCGGTGGCCTCGCCCGTCACCTGGCAAACCAGATCACCCACACCGTGACCTATCTCGCCGCCGCGCCAGGCGATTCCGCGATCTCGGTCCTCGACCACTTCACCGGTAACACATGGGTGACCTCGGGTGTCGACAGCGCTGACAACGTCGGCATCCGACAGCGCAGTGAGCAGGCTGCCGCAGCGACGACTCCCGAAGAACTCGCCGACGATGTTGACGCAGCGCTCCGCGAGCTGCGAACGGTACTCCCAGGACAATCTGCAGAGCGCATCATCGACCTCGGCGACTGCGGCCTGACGGTGAACGACTTCTTGCTGACACGCGTAATGGAACTGGTCGTGCATGCCGACGACCTGGCGGTCAGCCTGGGCACACCCACGCCGCCGATGCCTGACCACGCGACAGACGCGACGATCCAACTGCTCAGCCGCATCGCAGCATGGCGCCACGGGCCGCTGAACGTGGTCCGGGCACTCGCGCGGCAAGAACGAGCACCCGCGTCAATCGCTGCTCTCTGACGACCCTCGCACCAGTCCGCCGAGGGCCCGCCGAAGTTGCACGACGCATGCCGTGATGCGCCACGATTCGGCAGCCCTCGACGGACGGTGGCAGGAGGGCACAGTCAGCGGGTGGCGCAATCACCCCAACAAGGTCGTTCAACCTGCGACTCGAACCGGCGGGCAGGTATTCAGACACTTTCAATATCCGACGTCGCCAGAGGACCCGTCCGAGGAGATGAAGCGGCAGGCCGTCACGAGGTTGGGGGAGATGCTGGCGTCGGGCCAGGTGGAGCTGTCGCTACTGCGGCCATCTGGTGCGGCCACTCCGGTGCGGGATGATCGATGATCAAGGAAGACAAAAGATCCCCACCTACGTTTCCGCTGGTGGGGACCGTATAGCCCGGCGAAAGGCTATGTGGCCAGGGGCGGGGTCGAACCGCCGACCTTCCGATTTTCAGTCGGACGCTCGTACCAACTGAGCTACCTGGCCGTGCTTCGGGCCATGATACCCGCCCGCCGGGGTCGCCGACGCGCTGGGTCATCTGCCCGATATGTCGAAGGCCGCGCGTGCTGGCGCGGCCTTCGACATTTGCGGTCCTGACGGGACTTGAACCCGCGACCTCCGCCTTGACAGGGCGGCGAGCACTCCAACTGCTCCACAGGACCTTGCTCATCCGACCGAGGTCGGACCGTGCCCCCAACGGGATTCGAACCCGTGCTACCGCCTTGAAAGGGCGGCGTCCTGGGCCGCTAGACGATGAGGGCGGCCCCGCCATCATTGCACACTCACAAGTTCTGACGGTCTTGCTCCCATCCGGCCCCGCCGGAGGCTTGGAAAGCATACGTGATGGCGCGTCGCTCAGCCAAACCGACCCCGGGTGTTCCCCGCGGGACCCGAAGCCGCAGGTGAAGCCCTCGCGGGCAGCACTACCCCGCGGCGGACTGATCCAGCGAGTCGCGTACGGCTGCGGCGAGCGAGAGCGCCTCGGCGAGGTCAACCGGGCGCACCACCCCGGCGGGGAGCCTGTCAGCCCGCCAGCCCGGCCCGGCCGCGAACACCAGCAGCGGCCGATGCGGGCCCGCGAGCAGGGCGGTGAGCTGTGCGGGATCGGCGGTGCTCCGAGTCTGCGACCACAGCACGACCGCAGCCGGCCCGGTACGGTCGACCGCCTCCAGCAGCGCCCGCACCGGCACTCGGGCACCGAGCAGCCGGTGGGCGATCCCGGCTTCGGCCAGCGCCGCGCCAAGCGCCTCCAGCGCCAGACTGTGCTGCTCCTCGTCGGCGCAGGAGAGCAGGATGCGGGGTGGCCCACCGGGCGCGTGAGCACGGACCACCGCGGCGAACGCCTCCGACACGCAGCGGGACACCAGGTGCTCGACCTCGATCAGCGCCGCGGTGGCGACGTGCCGTTCACCGATCCCGGCGAGCACTGGTCGCAGCAGCGTGTCCCAGGTGGTGACCACGCCGTCGGTGCGGATGGCGCGGTCGATCACCTCGTTGATGGCGTTCGAGTCAAGCCGCATCGCGGCCCGGGCCAGCCCCCGAGCGGCCGGGCCGGACCGGCCCACCGGGATTGTCGCGCCGCCGCCGCCGCGCGCCCCCCGTTTCCCGGTCCGGGGCCCGGGCCCGGGAAGCGCGGCGTCGGGAGCCTGCACGGCCCAGCGGGCAGCTTCGGCCGGGGCGACCCCGTTGGCGGTGAGCCGCCGCATGGTCTCCAGGCGGATCAGGTCGGCCGGGGTGTAGCGACGGTGGCGCCCGGGGACATGCTCGCTGGGCCCCAGCCCGTAGCGCTGATGCCAGGTACGCAGGGTCGTCACCGCGATCCCCAGCCGACGGGCGACGGCACCCGCGCTCAGTGCCTCATCCGCCACCTGGCCGCTCCGGGGCGTCCTCGGCCGCCAGCGTGGGCTGGCGCAGGGTGGGCTCGCCCGGGCGTAGGAGCCGGTCAAGCACCCCACCCAACCACGGGGCGTACACGTGCGGGTCGGCCTCGAGCTCCGCTGCCAACTCGGCCGGGGACACCCAGCGCAGCTCGGCGACCTCCTCCGGATCCGGGCGCAGCGGGGCGCGGTCCGGCAGGTCGCCCCGGAGGACGTGGTCGTACTCGAACTCGACCCTGCCGGTGGCCGGGTCCTCGGCCCGGTAGACGTGGACGCCGACCTCGGTCAGCTCGACCGGCGCGGCACCCAACTCCTCGCCGAGCCGACGGTTGGCGGCGGTCGTCAGCGGCTCCCCGGGCAACGGGTGGCCGCAGCAGGCGTTGGCCCAGCGCAGCGGAAAGCGGGTCTTCACCGCGGCCCGGCGCTGGAGCAGGACCCGGCCGTCGGGGTCGACGAGCAGCACCGAGAAGGCGCGGTGCAGCCGCCCCGGCGGCTGGTGCGCGGCGAGCACCGTGGTCTGCCCGGTCACCACGCCGGCCTCGTCCACCAGCTCGACCAGGTGGGCTTCCCGGGCGGTCATGAAGGGGCTCCCGTCACCCGCGCGGCGGCGAGCTTGCCGGAGATCAGCACCATCGGCACTCCGACTCCGGGCTGGGTGCCCGAGCCGACGAAGACCACGTTGTCGAATCCGCGGTGCAGGGTGGGCGGGCGGAACGGCCCGGTCTGGAAGAGGTTGTGCGCGGAGGCGAACGGTGTACCGGCGGCCATGCCCTGCTCCGCCCACTCGGCGGGGGTGACCGTCCGCAGCACCTCGATGCCGTCTCCGAAGCCCACGTAGCCGCGCTCCTCCAGTGTTCGCACCAGCCGGTCGGCGTAGCGGGCGGCCAAGCCACCCCGCCAGTCGAGCGGGGCCCGGTCCAGGTTCGGCACCGGCGCCAGCACGTAGTAGGCGTGCCGGTCGGCGGGGGCTACCGACGGGTCGGTCCGGCTCGGGTTGGTGACCAGCAGCGACGGGTCGCTCATCAGCTCGCCCCGGCGGATGACCTCGTCGAAGGTGCCTCGCCACGCCCGCCCGAAGTGGATGTTGTGATGAGCGATCTTCGCATAGCCCTGCGTTGACCCGACGTGCAGGACCACGCAGGAGGGGGAGTAGGTCAACCGGCGGTGCCGGGCCCGGAGCAGTTCCCGGTGTGCCACCGGCAGGTCCGGGTTGAGCACCACCACGTCGGCGGGGACGAACTCCCCGCTGGCGGTCCGGACGCCGGTCGCCCGGTCGGCGGCGGTCTCCACCTGGGTCACGGTGGTGTCGTACCGGAGCTGCACCCCGTGTTTCTCGGCGGCACCGGCCATGGCCCGCGAGACGGCGTGGATGCCGCCGCGCGGAAAGTGCACGCCGGCGACGGAGTCGAGGTACGCGATAACCGCGTAGATGGCCAGCGCGTCGTGCGGCGCGAGCCCGGCATACATCGCCTGGAAGGAGAAGACACGTTGGGTACGCGGGTCTCGGAAGAACTGGTTGATCTTCGTTTGGAGCCGCCGGAAGGCACCGCCGGCGAGTAGCTTCAGCAGGTTCCCGGTGAGCAGATCGGTGGGCGCGTCCAGGTTGCGTTCGATGAAGTCGGCCCGCTCGAGGCGCCACAACTCCCGGGCGTAGTCGACGAAACGGAGGTAGCCGTCGGCCTCCCGCGGACCGCAGACCTTCGCGATCTCGGCGGCCATCCGGGTCGTGTCGGTGATGACGTCCAGCGTGGAGCCGTCCGGATAATACGCCCGGTAGGCGGGATCGAGGGGGCTCAGTTCAAGCCAGTCGTCGAGCTCCTCGCCGACTGCGTGCAGCGCCTCGGCGATCAGATCCGGCATGGTCAGCACCGTGGGACCGGTGTCGAACTCGTACCCGTCAACGCTGAGTCGGCCGGCCCGGCCACCCGGCACCGGCTCGCGTTCCAGCACTGTCACCTGGCGACCGCTGCCCGCCAGGTGCAGCGCGCAGGCCAGCCCGCCGAGCCCGGCACCGACGATCACGATCCGGTCCGTACGCCCGCGCACAGTGCGCACCTGGCCACCTCCTTGAGAAAATGCACCCATCATGCTCGCCGGTGGGTGGCGACGGCGGCGAGACCGGCGAGCGCGGTCCGCGCGGTGTCATCGATCGACGGAGTCTCGAGGGCGTCGATCGCCTCGGCGACCCGATCGGAGATCATCTGCTCGACCTGGGTGACGGCACCGGTCTCCGCGACCACCTCCGCCAGCCGCGTGACCTCCCGGTCGTCCGCACCCACGCCGACCTGGTCAAGGGCCCGGCGCTGCGCGGGATCGGCCCGGCCGCGGGCCAGCATGAACAGCACGGTTGGCTTGCCGGTACGCAGATCATCGCCGGCGGGTTTACCGGTGGTCGCCGGGTCGCCGTAGACGCCGAGCAGGTCGTCGCAGAGTTGGAACGCCTCGCCGACGGCCTGGCCGTAGCGGGTGTATGCCGCGATCAGCGAGGAGTCGGCGCCGACGCCGGCCAGGCGGGCGCCGAAGAGTAGGGGCCACTGCACCGTGTAGCTGGCGGTCTTGTAACGGGCGACCTGCAGGGCCCGCTCCACCGACCAGTTCGTCGGGTCACTCTCGCCGAGAATGTCAAGGTATTGTCCGGCGACGGTCTCCAGCCGCATCTGGTCGTAGCAGCGCCGGACCTCCAGCAACCGGGCCGGCGGCAGAACGGCCTGCGCGAGGAGCCGGTCGGCCCAGACCAGACAGAGGTCGCCGACGAGGATGGCGACGTTCTCGCCGAACTTGCCGGGGTCGCCGTGACGCCCGGCCGCGGCGTGCTGGGCGGCGACCGCGACGTGTGCGGTGGGCCGGCCGCGTCGGGTGGCGGAGGAGTCCATCACGTCGTCGTGGGTGAGCGCGAAGGCGTGCACCAGCTCCAGCGCGGCGAGCGCCGGCAGCACGGGGGGCAGCGGCTCGACGCCACCGACCACGCCCCGCCATCCCCAGTAGGCGAAGGTCGGGCGGAGCCGCTTCCCGCCGGCCAACACGCTGTCGCGGGCCATGGTGGCGAACTCGCCGGCGCTTGGGTCGATCGCGGCCAGTGCGTCGATCTCGGTGTCAAGGAAGTCGACGAGCGTGTCGTCGACCGCAGCGACGACCTCCTCGGTGTAAGCGGCCAAGCGGGCGCGAACTGGGTCGGTTTCGCCACCGCGGCGGGCCGGGATGACCCGGGGGGCTTTACCCACAACTGCGTCGTTGGCCATGCGGGCGAGCATACCCTAGGGTTACGAGTTGCGTCGATTCATGCGTCGAATTGAGGGAGGGTCGGTGGACACGGATCTCACCGCCGCCTACGACCGATGCCGTGAGTTACACCGTCACCACGGCCGCACCTACTATCTCGCCACCCGGCTGCTTCCCGCGTGGAAACGGCGACATGTACATGCTTTATACGGTTTCACCCGCTATGCGGACGAGATTGTTGACCGAACCGAGGAGTTGCCCGCGGCGCATCGGGCCGCCCAGCTGGACGACTGGTCCGCGCGGTTCCTCGCCGGCCTGCACGGTGAGTCGGTCGACGACCCGCTGCTCCCCGCCGTGCTGCACACCATCGCCGTCTTCAACCTGAACCGAGACGACTTCGCGTCGTTTCTCAGGAGCATGGCGATGGACCTGACCGTCAGCTCCTACCCCACCTACGACGACCTGCTCCACTACATGGAGGGCTCCGCCGCCGTCATCGGCACGATGATGCTGCCGATCCTCGGCAGCGCCGACCGGGCCGCGGCCCGCGAGCCCGCCCGCCAGCTCGGCTTCGCCTTCCAACTGACGAACTTCATCCGAGACGTCGCCGAGGACCTCGACCGTGGCCGGACCTACCTGCCGGACGAGGACCTGGCCCGCTTCGGTGTCACCCGCGATGACCTCCTGGCTGCCCGCGCCGCCGGCCGGACCAGCGCACCGATTCGGGAGCTGATCCGGTACGAGGTGGCCCGGGCCCAGGCGCACTACGCTGCCGCCGCACCCGGGGTCACCCTGCTCGACCCCGCCTCGCAGGCCTGCATCCGCACCGCGTACACCCTCTACGGGGGCATCCTCGACGAGGTCGCGGAGCAGGACTTCGATGTCTTCGCCCGACGGGCCCGGGTGCCGCAGCACCACCGGCTGGCGGAGACCGCCCGTGCCCTGCTCACCCGAACCGGCACCCCCGTCCGGGTGCCCGGCCCCCCACTGCGGGAGCCCACGTCTTCCGCGAACCTGCCGCGCTGACCTCCCCAGGACCGCAGAGGGCGGGGCTTGCCGTTGCCCCAGCGGGTTTTGCCGTTGTTGGAGCGGTTTGCCGTTTTTGAAAGTTTCGCCGCCTCTGGCGGTGGGAAGCCCCGGCTGGAGGCAATCGCCTCCCACAACGTCGGAAGAGACGGAGGGGCGGGCGTGACCGGTACATCACCCACCAACCCGGACGAGTCGACCAACCCGGACGGGCCGACCGGTCGGCTCGTCACCTGGCTGGCGAAGACCTCGATCGACGCCATCCCAGTCGACGTCGCCGCCCGGGCCCGGCACCTGATTCTGGACGGCATCGGTTGCCTCCTGGTCGGTGCCCGACTGCCCTGGTCCCGGATCGCCGTGCGGAGCCTGACCGTCGAGCCCGGCTCCAGCCTGGTCGCCGGGTGGGACCGCACCACCGACGCGTCCACGGCGGCGCTGCTGAACAGCAGCTTCATCCAGGGCTTCGAGCTCGACGACGTGTCGTACCGGATTCCCTGGCATGCCAACGCGGTGTTGCTGCCGGTGCTGCTGGCCGTGGCCGGCCGCCGTGGAACGGTCACCGGGGCGGACCTCCTCCGGGCCCAGGTGTTGGGTTTCGAGACCGGGGCCCGGGTCGGCCGGGCGCTGGGCGGATCACAGCTACTGACCCAGGGCTGGCACTCCGGCGCAGTCTTCGGCGGGCTGGGAGCGGCAGCCGCCGGCGGGGTGCTGTACGACCTGACCCCCGCCCGGTTCGAGGACACGCTGGGCATCGCCGCGACCCAGTCGGGCGGGTTGATGGCCGCGCAGTACGGGTCGATGGTCAAGCGCATGCAACACGGCTTTGGCGCCCGCAACGGCCTGGTCGCGGCGACCCTGGCGGCCGGCGACTACGTCGGGATCAAGCGGGTCTTCGAACGCGGCTACGGCGGGTATCTCGCGGCCTTCACCGCGCAGCACGACTCCGATCCGTCGGCGATCGGCGACGCGCTCGGCGAACGCTGGTATCTGCTGGAACAGACGATCAAGCCGTACGCGGCGATGGTGTTCACCCACCCGTCGATCGACGCCGCGCTGGCGCTGCGGGCGACGGAGGGCTTCGATCCCGGTGCGATCGAACGGATCGAGGTCGAGGTCGCCGAGTCCGTCTTCGACCATGCGGTCTTCCCGCTTGACCGGCCGATCGAAAGCGTCGCCGCGCAGATGTCCGTCTGCTACACGACGGCGGCGGCGCTCCTGGACGGGGCGGTCTCGGTGGAGCAGTTCCGACGGGAGCGGCTGGACCAGGACGACGTGTGGCGGTTGATCGACCGGATGACCGTGAACCGCGTGTCCGGACCGGCGTCCGCGGGGCGGGTGCGCCTGACCACCGATGATGGTCAGACCCACGAGCAGCGCACCGAAACGCCGCTCGGCTCGGTGGAGCGTCCACTCAGCAACGGCGCCGTCGTGGACAAGTATCGGGACCTGACCGGGCCGATCCTGGACCGACAACGACAGCAGGCTATCGAGGACCTGGTGCTGCACCTGGACGAGCGCCGGGACGCCCCGGCGGCGCTACTCGCGCTGCTCGCCCCGACAGTCCGCGGCGCGCTGGACTGACCCGTTCAGGCCCCGGCACCGTGCCGGCCGGCACCCGCGGCGAACCGGGCCGCCCCGGACGCCGCATCGGCGGCCAGCGACTCCATCCCGTACGTCAGCTCGGTCGCCAGCGCCGCCGGCTCCGGCAGCGCCGCCGTGGCCAGCACCGCGGCCCGATCGTTGCGCAGACAGGTCTGCGGGTGCCCGGCGAGCTCGGCGGCCAGCTGCTCGGCTGCGGCCCGAGCCGTACCGGGGGCGACCAGCCGGTTCACCAGACCCATCGCGTACGCCTCGGGTGCCGACACCGGACGGCCGGTGAGGATCAGGTCCATCGCCCGGCTCTCGCCGATCAGTCGGGGCAGCCGGAACGTCCCACCGTCGATCAGCGGTACGCCCCAGCGCCGGCAGAAGACGCCGAGCACCGCGTCGTCCTCGGCAACCCGCAGGTCACACCAGAGCGCCAGCTCCAGCCCGCCCGCCACCGCGTACCCGGAGATCGCCGCGACCACCGGCTTGGACAGCGTCATCCGGGTCGGGCCCATCGGGCCGTCCCCATCCGGTGCGACCCGGTTGCCGTTGGGGGTGCCGATCGCCTTCAGGTCTGCACCGGAGCAGAACGTGTCGCCCGCACCGCAGAGCACCGCCACCGCCGCGTCCGGGTCGGCCTCGAAGGCGCGGAACGCGTCGGCCAGCGCCCGCGCAGTCGGACCGTCCACGGCGTTCCGCGCCTGCGGCCGATCCAGGATCACTGTGGTCACCATCGCGGACCGTTCGACGCGTACGCCCATCGGGACAGCATGGCCCCGGCGGTGTCCGGCACGCCAGTGTCGAAACCCGACCTTGGCGTGCAGGTTGGCATCGTCCCTGGATATCGGATTAGATTACTCGACGACGTGATCATGCGAGGTGCCCGATGGACCTGTACGACGTCATCCACCGCCGCCGGGACGTGCGGGCTCAGTTCACCGGGGCGCCGGTGCCCGCCGAGACCCTGGACCGGGTGCTCGCCGCCGCCCACGCGGCACCGAGCGTCGGATACTCGCAACCATGGGACTTCGTCCTGGTCCGCGACCCGAAGCTACGCCGCGCCTTTCACGAGCACGTCAGCGCCGAGCGAGAGGTCTTCGCCGCGACGCTGACCGGGGAGGCGGCCGAGAGGTTCGCCCGCATCAAGATCGACGGGGTGCTGGAGTCCAGCCTGTCGATCGTGGTGACCTATGACCCGGCCCGAGGTGGCCCGGCGGTACTCGGCCGGCACGCCATCGCCGACACCGGGCTCTACTCGGCCTGCCTGGCCATCCAGAACCTCTGGCTCGCCGCGACCGCCGAGGAGCTCGGCGTCGGCTGGGTGTCGTTCTACCGGGAGCAGTGGCTCGCCGAGCTGCTCCGGATCCCGGCCGGGATCCGTCCGGTGGCCTGGCTCTGCCTCGGCCCGGTCACCCACTTCGAGGCGGTACCCGACCTGGCCCGGCACGGCTGGCGGAGCAAGCGCCCGCTGGCCGAGGCCGTGCACACCGACGGCTGGGGCGACGTGCCGGCGTAGGGGCCGGGGACGGTCGTAGAGGCGGGGACAGCCGTGGGGGCGGGGCCAGCCGTAGGCCGGAGTCAGTCCCGTCGGTGTCGGCCAGCCGGCAGTTCCCACTGCCGTTGACTGCTCGGCAGCGCCGGCCGGTCGGTCCCGGTGCGCGCGGTCGCCGGGCGTCGGCGCAGGCCGAGCACCGCGCCGATCTGCGCGCCGACGATACTCGACACGGCGAGGACCGCCGAGACGGCGAGCGGCCGATTCACCCGGTTCGGACCGCCGGGACCGGCCGCACCCACGGCCACGATCGGCACCTCTGCCGCTGGGTCCGCAGCGGTCTGGTCGGCAGCGGCCTGGCCCGAAGCGGCCTGGCCCGAGGCTGCCGTGTCCGCCGGGGACGCCTCCGAGACCGCCGATCCCGAAACAGCAGCATCTGAAACAGCCGGCTCCCCAGACGACGACGGCGTTGACTGCTCAGCCGGCGCGGGTGGCCGGGGTGGGGTCGGCCGGGCGACCAGCCGTCCGGTGGCGTGGGGGCCGGGGCCGCGGTCGTGGGCCTCGGCGGGCAGCCGCAGCAGCTGACCCGGGTGGATGCGGTCCGGGTCGGCCAGCCGGTTCAGCATGGCCAGGCTCTGGTAGTCCGCGAATCCGTCCAGGTACCGCGCGGCGATCGATCCGAGGTAGTCGCCCTGGGCCACCCGATAGACCGGTGCCCGCTCCGGCTCGTCAGTCGGCGCGGCGGTAGGCGCGGCCGAGGAAGGTGACGCGGCGGCTGCCGTGGGTGTTGCTGAGCCCGCCGCCGCCGTGGATGCGGCTGGGCCGGCCACCGTCGCCGTGGGTGCTGTCGGGCCCACCGCCGCCACCGCCGTGGGTGCTGTCGGGGCCGCCACCGCTGCTGCGCTGGCCGCCACGGGACTCGCCGCCAAGATCAATGCGACGGAACCGACCAGCGCGGCGGCGGCCCGCTGCTGCCGGCCCATCCCCGGCAACCGGGGGGCGGGGCGACGGACGGCGAGGGCGCCCAACTCGACCAGCACCGAGAGGGCGAACGTGGCCCAGCCCGCCCAGCCGACCACCGCCAGCGCCCGGATGAAGAGCTGGCCGTCGTCGCGGCTGGTCAACACAGTGCCGATCTCACCAAGTGTCGGCACCTGCGCCGGCAGGGGGTTACCGGCGAACGCGAACAGCGCCACCGGGGCGCCGACCAGCAGCACACCGAGCAGGGCGAGCGCACCGATCCCGGTGAGCACCCGGCCAAGGAGACGAGCCGATGTGGACATGGCAGCCTTCCTTCCTACGGTCCGCCGGTCAGCGCCCGAGCGGTCGCCTCCCCGGTGACGTTGACGGTGTCGTCGAAGCCGGCGAGGCCGAGCAGCGACCTCTCGTAGGTGACGGTGACCTGCACCCGAACCACGGTCTCCCCGTCAACCACCGGAAAGCTGACGGTGTGTGCGCTGGCACCGGCGGCGGCCAGGTACTCGGCTACCGCCCGTCGCGCCTGCGGCTCGTCGATCCGCTTCGGCCCTCCCTCGATCGCGGTGGCCAGGTCGATCGACTGCCCCCCGGCGCGGGCGGCTTCGCTGGCGAGGTTGTCGGCTCGTTGCAGCGCGCGAAGCTGCCCAGCCCCGTCGAAGGCGAGCGCCACCACGGTGAGAATGCCCAGGGCGGCGATGGCCAGGAAGACACTGACCCGGCCCGAATCGTCCCGGTCCGAGGCGGTACGGCACGTCGGCACGGCGGTCACCCTCTGCTCCGGTAACGGTCCAGCGGCGAGGTGAAGCTGGCCGACACCCGACGACTGTTCGGCACTCCCGGAATGGTGTCCAGCCGCAGGTCGGACAGGTCAACGGTGCAGGAGAGGCGAACGGTCACCGAGGCCTGCTGGCCGATCGGGCTCCGGAACGCGGCGGCGAAGCTGGCCGCCTGACCGTTGACGGTGCCGCTGAGGTCGACCGTCGGCGTACTCGTGCAGTTCAGACCGCGCCAGTCGAGCTGCCGGACGGCCGCCTCCCGGGCCCGCTCACCGGCGGTGTCCGCGTCGCGGGAGATGGAGGCGGCGCGGGCGGCGTCGTGCGCCGCCGCCTCGACGGCCTCGGCCGCGACCGCGGTACGCCCGGCGACACCGGCGAGCACCATCAGCCCGATGAAGGCCGGCGCGAGGATCGCCGCCTCGACGGAGACCGACCCGCGGTCGCGTTGCGGGTCGCCGCGTCGGTCACGGATCACGGCTCCGTCCACCGTTCCACCGTCCCGTGTGCGCTCTCGCGGATCGGGAAGTCGACGCCGGGTACGACGGAGAGCGAACGGCCCTGGACGGTGCAGGTCACGTCGGCCGCGTCGGTCTGGCAGCCCGGCCCCGGGGAGTCCCAGTCGACCAGCCAGCCGCCGGCCGCGGTGAGAAAGCGTCGCGCCCGGTCCGCGCCCGCGTCCGGCGGGGCGTTGAGCACCCGCTGCGCGTTGACCCCGCTCTGCGCGGCGTGCAACGCCGTGGATCGGGCGATGAAGACAGCGGCCACCTGGATCGCCCCGAAGAGCAGCACGAAGATCACCGGCATCACCACCGCCAGCTCCACCGGGTTGGCGCCCCGGTCCGTACCGCCGAGCCGTCGGCGCAGGGCGAGGTAGGCCCGTCGCACACGCATCGGATCAGGGCGCGGTTGGGATGGCGTTCATCCAGTCCTCCGCCCGGGCGGCGACGAGCGCCGTGACAGTGATCGCGGCGGCCACCAAACCAAAGATGATCACGGCGGTGGGGACGGGGCTGTCCCCCCGCTCGCGGTCGGAGCGCAGCTCGGCCAGGCGCACGGCCAGCGCGACCTGTAGGTAGGTGAACAGGGGCATGGCGGGCTCCTTTGACGGACGGTCTCGTCAGAGACGGGCGAAAAACGGGTAGGTGGCAAAACCAAGCAGGACGAAGACGAGCAGGGCACCCGGGATGTCCAGTCGGCCGGTAACCCCCTCTGCTCGCGCCAGGTTGTCGGTGCGGATCTGGTCGCGCAGCGAGTCGGCCCGGCTGCGCAGTGTCTCGTGCACCTGCGCGCCCTCGCTGCCCGAGGAGCGCATGATCGCGCCGACGTCGCCGAGCTCGGGAATGCCGATCCGGTCGGCGAGGTCCCGCAGCTCGTCCCAGGGCGAGTGCATCTGGAGCTGGGCCAGGCGCAGCGACTCCCGGATCCGGTCGAAGACCCAGCCGTCGCAGACCTCCGCCGCCCGCTCCAGCGACTGCACCGGCCCGTGCGCGGCGGAGAGCTGCAACGCCACCAGATCCAGGTACGTGCAGACGGCGGCGCGGAACTCGCCGCGGGCCGCCTCCGCCTTGGTCAGCACCGCGCGGTGCGCGAGCCACGCGCAGATCAGCGCCAGGCCGAGGCTGCCCAGCACCGGTACGGCCACCGGCAGCCCGACGCCCGTGGCGGCGAAGGTGACGCTGAGCAGGGTCGGCGAGGCGAGTCCGATCAACGCGGAGAGCAGCAACGACAGGGCGTACTGCTCGGGGGTGCGGCCGAGCAGGGCGAGCTGTTGGTGCGGGGGACGCAGCCACCGGGTGAACCCGGTCAGCCACTCCAGCCGCTGGCCGGCGGGCCCGGCCGGGTGCGCCGCTCCCGGCGGCTGGTGCAGCCGCCGCAGCGCGGGACCGAGCGCCGGGGTCGCCGGAAGGAGTTCCTGGACCACCAGGAACACCCCGAGCCCGACCAGCGCCCCGGCGGTCACCGCGATGGTCAACAGCCAGTCCGTCACGTCAGCACCTCCTGCGGCTCGGGCGCCGGCAGGAAGCGGGCCGGCCGCTGCGGCTGACTCATCGCCCGGACCCAGGCCAGCAGAACGATGAAGGACACCCCGAGCACCGCCATCACGAGCTGCCCGGTCGGGGTGCCGTACGGGCGGATGTAGTTGGTGTTCAGCAGCCCGTACGCGAGCACCGCCAGGGTCATGCCGGTGAGGAAGCGGACCGCGAACCGAGGCTGGGTACGTTTGGCCTCGATCTCCCGCCGGGTGGCGACCTCGGCGCTGGCGGCTGCGGCGATCGAGCCGAGTACGTCGCCGAGGCGCTCCCCCCGATCGGTCAGGTGCAGAATCAACGCCGCCACCACCTGGTCGCAGACCGGGTCGGCGATCTCGTCGGCGAAGGCCAGCAGGGCGGGCCGGGCCAGCCAGCCGGCCTGGAGGCGGGCGGCGAGCAGCCGTACCTCCTCCTGGATCTCCTCCGGCGCGGTGGCGACGGTGCCGGTGATCGCGGCCTGCAGACCCTGCCCGGTGGCCGAGATGTCCTTGAGTCGTCGGGTCCACTCACCGACCGCCTCGATCCGGGCGATGGCCCGTTGCTCGGCCCGGCCCACCGAGAAGAGCCAGGGTGTGCCGGGAACCGCGACGGCGACCAGCAGGCCGACCACCGGGAGCCCGGTCAGCAGGAAGCCCAGCGCGCCCGCGAACACCGCGCCGACCAGGAGCAGCTGGTGGAAGCGGCGCTCCCGCGCCGTGGTGCCGAAGCCAAGCCGGTTGATCCCGCGCCGGGCTCCGGGGCCCGGACCGGGTGGACGGCGGGTGCCGACGATCGCGACGACGGCCAGCAGCAGCCCGGCCACACAGGCGGCGCCGGAGAGCACCGCGATGAGTTCGATGTCAACCGCCGCGTTCATCGTGGGGCCAGCCGTGTCTGCCGAGGGCGTCGCCACGCGCCGCTGCCCGCCTCGATCCACCGGCTCAGCAGTCGGGTGTCGTAGCCGACCCGCAGGAGCTGCGCGCGGATCCGCTCCGGTAGGTGCCGGGGCACCGCCCGCCCGTCCGGGCCGGGCCCGAAGACCGTGGTGGTGGTGATCCGGTCACTGTCGCCGACACCGATCACCTCCTCGATGTGGGAGACGAATCGGTGCTTGCGACCGCCGATCGCGGTCTCGTCCTCGATGGTGACGTAGACGATCAGGTCGAGGGCGTTGCCGGCCATCCGGCGGGCCTGCTCCACGGTCATCTCCCGACCGTGCGCCAGGGCCAGCTCGATGATCCGGTCGCCGACGCCAGCCGGGGTGCGGGCGTGGATCGTGCACATCGAGCCGCGGCTGGTGGTCATCGCCTGGAGCATCGGCACGATCTCCCGGGAGCGGACCTCGCCGACGATGATCCGCAGGACGCCCATCCGCAGCGACACCGGGATGAGATCGGCGATGCTGACCTCACCGGCCGGGCGGCCGTCCGGCCCGCGTTCGCCATGCCCCTCGCGGGCTTCGAAGCTCATCACCGCCCGGTGTCGGTCGCCGCGGCGGGCCGGTAGCAGCTCCCGGCTCTCCTCCAGCAGCACGTACGGCTCATCGGTCGGGATCTCGTTCATCAGGGCCCGGATGACGGTCGTCTTACCCGCCCCGGCCAGGCCGGCGACCATGATGTTCAGGCCGGCGCGCAGGGCGGCGCGGAGGAAGTCGCGCAGCAGCGGGTCGAGCATCTCGTCCAGGTCGTTCCGGCCGCCGGCGAGGTCGTCCAGCCCCACATCGAGCGTGTGGTGTTTGCGGATCACCGCGTAGGGGCGGTGGCTGACCAGGAACACCGCGGCGAGCCGGCTGCCGTCGGGCAACTGCAGGTCGAGGGTGGGCTTGGAGGTGGAGAGCGAGCGTTCGGTGGCGCCCGCCCGCCGGGCCGCCGCCTGCAGGATCTCCACCAACTCCTCGTCGCTGTCGGCGATCGGATCGATCCAGTCGACCCCGCCGCCGCGCCGGGTGACGCGCACCTGGTCGCAGCCGAGGATGTGCACCTCTTCGATGCTCTCGTCCACCAGCAGGGTCTGGAGCCGGCCGAGCCCGGCCAACTCGGCGGTCACCTGGTCGAGCAGGAGCCGTTCCTCGTCGGCGGTGAGCGGGGTGCCGGCCCGACGGACCGCGTCGGCGTAGGCGGAGACGACCGCGACCGCCAGCCGGGCGCGCTCGGTGTCTTCGGCGTCGGGGTCGAACTCCCGGCCGCGCTGCCAGTGGGTGAGCCGTTCGCTGAGCTCCCGGCGCAGCTCCCGGACGACCTGGAAGTCGACCCGGGGGCGGGGCGGTGGCTCCGGCCGGGCAGCGGCGGGCCCCGGCTGCCGGCCGTTCGGCGGGGCCAGCGGGGGCGCGGTCGAGGTGGCGGTCGGGGGGTGCCGCCGGGGGTCGGCGGAGACGGGTTCAAATCGCATTCGACGCCTCCTGCGTCACAGCGCCGGCGCCCTCGTGGCCCGCCACCGGCCAGGCCAGGCGGGCCCGCCGCCGGTCCAGCAGCGTCCCGATCGGCACCTCCAACTCGCTGGCGGCACGCAGCAGCGGCCGGCCGACCCGCACGGTCCCACCGAGGGTCAACACCTCGGCGGTACGCGGGTCGTGCGGTAGCCGCGCGACGACCGGCACCTGCAACGCCTTGCTGATCTCGCCGCGCCCGTGCCCGTCGCCGACCAGCAGCAGCCGCAGCGTGCCCGGGGCGACCCGGTGCTCGGTGAAGTCCCGCTGGATCGCCCGGACCAGCGCGCGGGTGGCCGAGACCTCGGGCAGCCGCGCCCGGGTGACCACCAGCACCACCGAGGCGGCGCGCAGGAGCGGCCAGGGCGGGCCGGGTACGTGCAGGCGGCCACAGTCGACGAGGACGTCGTACGGCGGGTCGCCACGGTCGAGTTCGGTGAAGAAGTCGGCGAACCGCTGCCAGAGCGGGGTGACGCTACCGGCCTGGGCGGGGTCGACCACGCCGGGCAGCAGCAGCCGCTCCCGTTTCGGCGCGTCCAGATCGACCAGCTGCGACCAGAACGCCGCCTCCAGGTTGCCGTCCCGCAGCTCCCCGACGGCCAGCTCGCCGATGCCCCGGGGACCGTCGAGCGTGCCACCGAGGTAGCCGGCGAGCAGGGATCCGCCCGCCGGGTCGCACTCGGCGAGTACCAGCCGCCGGTGCCAGGTCAGGGCACAGGCCAGCGCCGAGGTGGTGACCCCCGGCGAGCCCTTCGCGGCGACCAGCGCGATGATCGCCATGCTCAGGCCGCCTCGGTGAGCACGACGGCGATCCGGTCCTGGGCCACCAGCGCCGCCACCGCCGGCACGTCCCGTACGGCGAGCGCCAGGTAGACCACCATCTCGTCGTCGTTTCCGACGATGCTGGCGTCGATCACGGTGGCCTCGAACCGGGTCGCCGTGGTGACCGACCGGTCGTCGTTGCCGGCCGGGGTGCTGACCAGCGACACCTTGTCCCCGGGGTGCAGTCGGCGGGCCGGTGCCTGGGCCAGGTCCAGGCCCACCGAGAGCTGCTGCTGGCCGGCGGCGAGCAGCGGTTTGTCGGTGAGCTGTTCCATGGTGAGCAGCGTTCCGGGGACGAGCGACACCTTCGCCCGCTTCCCGAGAACATCGCCCTGCTGCCCGGCCGGCACCGGGGAGAGCCCCGCCCCACCGGCGACCTGCACGGTCACCAGGTCGTCGGCGCTGACCACGCGGCCGACCTCGACCGGTCGGGCCACCGCCAGGTAGCTGCCGGTGGCGCGGACCGCGTTGACGGCGAAGGCCGAACCGAGGCCGCCGAGGGCGATCAGGAGGACCGCGAGGCCGAGCAGGCCGGGGCGCATCCGGCGCTGCCGGAGCACCTTGGGCGGGGTGATCGGGGCGTCGGCTGTCGCCGCCGCGTTGCTGGTCGCGAGGCTCACTGGGTTACCACCTGAAGCTCATCGATCTCGATCGTCACGGTGCCGCTGGTCCGGGTGACCTCGAAGCTGTCGCTCTCGCCGCCGCCGCTCCAGCTCACCGTCCAGTGCGTGGTCGCCTGGATCTGGTACGTGCCGGCCTCCGGGTAGCCACTGTGGTAGCCGCAGTCCGGGGAGCGCTTTCCGGCCAGTGGGCTATCCGACTCGTACGCCGTTCCGGCCCCGGAGCAGGTCACCGTGGTGCCGTTGCCCATGTCCCAGCTCACCCGGGTGACTTCCGCCGCGATCTGAACGGTCAACCCCCGGTCGCTGGCGGAGGCCTGCTGCGGGCCGAAATAGTGGCGGGGCTGGCCGGATCCGGCCGTGCTGGCCCACATCCACACCGGCAGGCCGACCAGCCCGGAGCCGATGTGCCGGCGGGGGGCGACGGCCACCCGCGGCGGGAGCAGGTCGATCGAGGCGAGCGCCGCCCGGGCCAGTTCCGCCGGGTCGGGCGGGGTGCCGAAGCCGGGCGGCGGGGCGTCGAGCAGCTCCGTCCGCTGCGAACCGAGGTCGCCCCCGTTGCAGGTCAGCACATACCAGTCGAAGCCGTCCGGGGTACCCTCGGGCCGGGGCTCGATCAGCTTGTAGTAGCAGCCGTCGCCGTTGTGGAACCAGCCGAGCACCTCGTCGTAGCAGGGGATGACCTCGCCGTCCCACCGGCACGTCGCGCCGCCACCGCCACCGCCGTCACCGGGGCCACCATCTCCCGGGCCACCGCCGTCACCGGGCTCGTCGTCCCAGACCTCGCAGGTGGTCTGCGAGGGTGGGCAGATCACATCCGGCGGATCGGCGGCCGACGCGGCGGCAACGGGCGGCACGGCGACAACGGCCGGTGCGGCGGTGGCTGGAACAGCGACAACGGGCAGCGCAGCGGCGGCCGGTGCCGCGGCGGCGGCCAGGCTGGTGATGATCAGCGCTGCCAGCCCGGTGGAGATCAGCGCCGGCAGCGGGGTGCGCCGAGATCGGGCGGCCCGGGTCAGCATGGCTGGTCCTCATGGGAGGCGCCGGTGTTGATCAGCCAGCGGCCGTCCGGGTATCGGGCTGCGGTCACGGTGGCCAGATGCCGGGTGCTCTCGCTACCGGGCACGACCCGCTCGTCTTCCGCGTAGACCAGCCGCCAGTCAGTCGCGTCCAGGCAGTCCTGGATCTCGACGGTGGCCGGGACACCCGCGAGGTCCACGGCGGTCACGACGGGGTCCGAACGGAGGGTGCCGATGCGGATGGCGCCGTGCTCTTTGGCGGTGCGGATGGTGAACCGAACCCGCGTCAACAACGGGTCGGCCAGGTAGGTGGTGAGTTCCGGGTGGTGTGGGTCGCTGTCGCCACTCGCTTCCTGCGTCACAGCGAGATATCCGGAATAGGCGGCGAGCGCGGCTTTCCGAGCATTTCGCTCGGCTACTCCCCCCGATGTCGGGGCAGGTTGATCAATTACGCCCACCGCCTCGACCGGCGCTTCCCGGCCGGTACCGCAGCCGGCCACGGCACCCCACAGCGCGCCCACCATCAGGTACGCCGACACGCCCCTGAGCATCCTTCCTCGCACTGTCCCGACCCTCCTCGTCGACCTCCACCGGGCGGTCACTCCCCGGTGAATCCGGACATGCGGAAGCGCGGCCAGATGCTGCCATCCGGGCCCCAGACAAGGCATCCGCATTTACCGTTACCGACTTGTAAGAAAGATGACTCCCACCCCGCCCGCAGTTTCTTGATCGAATGGTTGCAGGGTTGCATTGCACTCAATGGGCGAGCATAGGCTGACGACAGCCGATGCAACAGGGGCAATTCAGGTGAACACGCTAAGTAATGGGAGGTGGTGGGGCGTGGAGCCCTCGGGTCAGGTCAGTCGAGACCGAAGAGCCGCCCAACAACTACTTTCCGTGTTCAGTCGATGGAGTTCGACATGACGGTGACGGGTTCCCGCCGTGCCTCACCCCGCTCACTGCTGGCCGCGCTCGCGGTCACCCCGGTGCTCCGGCTCGCCGCCGTACGGCACTCCGTACCGGTGGGGGTCACGGCCCGGCTCGGCTGCGACGCCTGTGGCGCCCCGATCAGCCTGACCCAGCCGGGGCCGGCGATCGGGCCGCGCGCCCGGTGCAGCGGGTGCGGCGCGCGGATCGGCCCCCCACCCGGCACGGTGGAGGTCGCCGCGCTCGCCGCCGGCCTGACGCTGCTGTTGGCCGGGGGGCCCGTCCTCGAGCTGGCCGCGGCGGCCTGGTGGCTCGGCTGGGCGGTGCCGCTCGCCTTCGTTGACGCCGCGGTGCACCGGCTGCCGGACCGCCTCACCGGCCCCGCCACGCTCGGCACCTGGCTACTGCTCGGACTGGCCGCGACCCTCGACACCGGGTACGCCCCCTGGCTGCGCGCCACCGCCGCCGGGCTCGGCCTGGGCCTGCTCTTCGCCACCAGCACCCTCCTGCTCGGCCGGCGGGGCTTCGGGCTCGGCGACGCGAAGCTCGCGGTGGGGGTGGGTCTGCTCCTGGGCTGGCACGGCTGGCCGTTTCTGGTGCTCGGGCTGCTGCTCGCCTTCACCCTCGCCGCCGTGACCGCCCTGGCGCTGCTCGCCACCGGGCGGGCCCGCTGGTCCAGCCACCTGCCCTTCGGCCCGTTCCTCCTGCTCGCCACCCCGGCCACGCTGCTGCTCACCGGGTAACGGGAGAGTGCCGGGCCGCACCACTGACCCCCGGTCTGGGCTCGGGGCCGCCCCACTGGGCCCCCGGTATGGGCCCGGGGCCAGGTTCGACAACGCGGTCAGGGCGCTACCAGGACGACGAAGCTCCCGTCCTCTGAACTGCTGGTACTCCGCGGAGCCCAGGAAGCGCGGCACGATCTCCGCGTAAGCCCGCCCGAACTCCAGGGTAAGCACGTCAACCCGGTCAACGAATCGCATCGCCGCCCCCTCCCCACACACCACATCCGCATCGCTGGCGTTGGTCGGCGCGTAAAAGATTGAAAACTCGCCGACCGTGCCGGGGAGTCGCCCCGCCGGAGCCAGGCCCCGCCAGAACAGGCGCAGCTCATCGACTTTGAGACCGGTCTCCTCGTAGAGCTCCCGATGGGCCGCTGCCAGTGGATCCTCGCCCGGATCCAGGTGACCACCAGGTAGGGACCATCGGTGCGGATCCACCCGGGTGTTGCCGTCCCGAAGCTGCAACAACAACCGACCCTGAGGATCGACCAAGATCACACCTGCGATTCGTACGTCCACTCGCACCGCCATGTGCGCAGCCTATTTCAACTGAGGATCAGTTTCTCCCGTTAGCGGGCTACCAGGGCGACAACGCCGATAGCGTTTTCGTACATTCCAACATCGGCGACCATGGTTGACGCCAAAACTGGTGTCCGAACACGACACAAGGCTTGAGAAAATACGAAGAACCGCCTATATTAACACCCACGCCGACCATGACGGTGGCTGCCTCGAATGCGCCCCACGCGGCAAGGCCGCCGCCGTCTCCCATGACCGGTTGGGAGGCAGCGCACATGCGGAGGTCTACCTGCGCGGTGATGAGGTGAGCCGCGTCCTCCCGTTCATCGCGGGCGGCGCTCTCCTCGGTGCCGTCGCCGGGCTCTCCTTCGGCCTGGGAAACTACACGGCCGCATGGATCGTCTGGCTCCTGTACTTCGGGGTGGTCGAGGTGACGGCGGTGCTGAACAGTCGCGACGGTGACACCCTGTCCGAGCACGTCTGGTTGTGGTTCGGTACGCAGCGCCGCAAGCCCGGCGAGCCGGCCCGGAAGGTCACGGGTTGGGTGTGGCTGCGGCGGTTCGCGCTACTGGCGTTCGTGAGCTGGCTCGCCCTTCATTTCCTCACCGGGGGCCTCGTCTGAACTCCACCGCTCTCATCGCAGACGTCAATGGTTCCGGCGATACCCTGTGTCGTTGCGGAGCCGGCGACGTCGATGTTCTCTTTTACCGTCATGGGTGTGCCGCACAGTGGCCCGGGCTCTTCGCCGCACCGCAACGCCTGGTCGGCCGCGTCCGCAGCGGCCAGTGCCTGCTCGTCGAGTACGGCGGTGAGGGCGTTCACGACGGGATTGATCTCGTCAATCCCGTCGCAGATGTGCCTGCACCACCTCGCGGCTGGAAGCCTGGCCCGTTCTGATCTGCCGCACCACGTCGGCGCCTGGGCAGGGTCCGGCCATCGACGGCCTGTCCGGGCCGGAGTTCGGGAGCTTCTCACCGCGTTCCAGGTCAACCAGGGATTCGGCGTGAATGGGCTGCGGGGCGGTAGGTGTGCGGAGGTCGCCCAGTGGACCCGTCCTTACCGGCGAGCGGTGGAACGGGGCCCCTCGTGAATCCGAGTAGCACGGGTCGCTACCCGGTGCAGCCGGGAACGTTGACGCAGTTGTTCGGCCGATTCTTGATCACAACAGCCCGCACACGGCCTGAACCACGCAAACCCACGAGTCAACCAAACCCGGGGCAGTCCCAGGCCGTCGAGTAGGTCGGTCGGGGTAGCCCTGACTGGAAGTGCTGACATGAACCACGACAGCCTACGCCGTCGGCTGATCTGCCAACGGCGAAACATCTGCCTGGCCGGGATCGACGATCGCTATAGTCCGGCTTCATGACGTCCATCACGACGAGAACGGTCGAGTACCCTGCCGACGGCCTGACGATGATCGGGCACCTCGCTCTGCCCGTCGGCGTCGACCGCCGACCAGCGGTCCTGATGGGACCTGAGGGGCCGGGGCTCAACGACTTTCAGCGCCGCCGGGCCGACGCCCTCGCGGAGTTGGGGTACGTGGCGCTGGCCTTCGACATTCATGGCGGACGTTGGTTCACCGACCCCCAGGAGATGCTGGCGCGCCTGACTCCGCTGCTCGCTGACCCCGACCGGATGCGGGGCATCGGCCACGCGGCGCTTGACGTGCTGCGCGCCGAACCACGGACCGACCCGGACCGGATCGCCGCCATCGGCTACGGCATCGGGGGAGCCATCGTGCTGGAACTCGGCCGCGACGCCGCCAATCTGCGCGGAATCGGAACGATTAACGCAATGACCACAGGCCGGCCGGGCGAGGCGGCGCACATTCGCTGCCCGGTGTGGGCCGGGGTCGGGTCGGAAGACCCGATCGTATCGCCGGCCCAACGGGACGCGTTCACCGCCGAGATGCAGGCCGCGGAGATCGATTGGCGCCTCGTTGTCTACGGCGGCGCCCTGCACGCCTTCCACCACCCACCGCTGGGGGCCGACCAGACTCTGCTCCCCGGCGTCGGCTACCACCAGCGGCACGCGCAGCGGGCCTGGCTCGACATCGTGGCCCTGCTGGCGGAGTGCCTGCAAGCACCGGAGGACGTTGGCCTGCGTCACTAGCGCTACCAAGGCCTCTGTCGAAGTCGGCGGTGGTGCCTTAGCCTCGGTCTTTCACGACTGTTGTGATCTTGAGGGTTGGGAAGGGTCTGCAGAGACGGCGAAGTGCCTTGCCGCGTAAGGGAAACTGACCGGTGTCGAGTCGTTCAGAGTCCACGCGCGGAAGGCACCTCGTAGGTGCAGAGTACCGATTGGTCCAGAGGATTGTCCGTCGAGGTCGGTGGCCGTGGTGTGGTGTCGCACGCCGGGACGGTGTTGCTGCGGGCTCTCGCTGACAGGACTGCCTGACCGGGGCGTTGGCGCAGGCGGTGGCGCGTCGGGGTTTCACGCCGGGCAGGTACCGGGGCCGTGTCCTGGCCGATCTCGCGGTGATGATCGCTGACGGTGGTGAGGCGATCGCCGACATCGACGTGGTCCGGCATCAGGCGGACGTGTTCGGCCGGGTAGCCTCGCCGGCGACGTGCTGGCGAGCTCTCGACGAGGTCGACCCGATGCGGGTGCGGCGGATCGCCCGGGCGCGGGCGAAGGTCCGGACGCGGGTGTGGTCGTTGTTCGACCGGCTACCGGCCGCTCGTGCCGCGGGTCGGGACGTCGGGGCCGGTGTGGTGGTCCTGGACGTCGACGCGACCCTGCTGGCGGCGCACAATGAGAAGGAAGGCGCGGACAAGACCTACAAACGCACCTTCGGGGTTCCATCCTCTCCTCGTCACCTGCGACAACACCGGGAGATTCTGGCCATCCAGCTCCGGCCGGACAACGCCGGAGCGAACACCACCGCCGATCACCTGCACGTATTGACCGAGGCGTCCGCGCAGGTCCCGGCCAAGTACCGGCGGAATCTGCTGGTGCGGGCCGATTCGGCCGGCGCCACCCACGACGTGCTCGACTGGCTACACGTCCAGAACGCGAAGCGAGGCCGGACGGTCGAGACTGGCACGAGGAAGAAATGGCAGCGAAGACATAGTAAAATGCTCAACTCAACCCGTACTCGGCCTCCACAGGTAGACCACTTAGGCTGACCACCGCGACGATATTGAGCATCGCCAGCCCAAGGAAACTGATCTTCGCCGAGCTTTCTTCCCGCCGGGCTATCTGAGGGAGCCATGGCGCTCTCGCAAAGTATCAATGATGGAAACCAGGCCGCTGACCGACCGCGGGTATGGGGGAGCCGAGGGAGTCAAGGTATGCTATTTCGCCACGAAGATCAGCAATAAACACCTCAGCGAGGTCACGGCTGAGCCCGTTGCGAATCACGATTCGCTGCACCGTAAGGTCCGTGAGATTTTCAGGCATTGCGTAAGTGGGGATCTGCCATCCTTTCATACGCATGCGGTCAGATAGGTGGTACAGGTTCCAATTCTTGGTGTACCCACTCCGCAAGCACCAGGTCAGCACTGGAATATCGCTACCATCACTCCACAGCGCGAGGTGCGGCATTTTTTCGACCTCCTGAGACAAATACCGCGCGACGTCATGCATGGCGACCTGCACCCGCCGAAAGCCGTCTCGCCCTAGGCGCAGGAAGAGATAGTACTGTAATAGCACCTGGGCTCCTGGTCTGGTGAAATTCAGACCAAGCGTCGGCGTTTCGCCACCAAGGTAGTTCACCCAGAAAACTAGGTCCTCGGGCAGCGCCGCCTTGTCTCGCCAGACCACCCATCCCAGCCCGGGGTACACCAGCCCATATTTGTGTCCGGAGACATTGATTGACGCTACTCTCCGGAGCCTGAAGTCCCAGACCATGTCTGGCTGAACAAAGGGCGCCACGAACGCACCGGTAGCTCCGTCCACGTGAATTTGTACATCAAGTCCGGTCGAGTCCTCAATTTCGTCCAGCGCGGCCGCAATGTGTTCGACCGGCTCATAGATTCCGGTATACGTCACGCCAAGAATCGCGACGACCCCGATCGTGTTCTCGTCCACGTAGGATGCAAGGTCATGACCGTCCAAAGACTTATGCTCTTCACAGATTGGAACGATTCGGGGCTCCACATCCCAGTAGTTGCAAAACTTTTTCCAACACACCTGCACCGCGCTCGACATCACCAGGTTGGGGTGACTGGTCGGCTTGCCGGCACGGCGACGCGCATGCTGCCAACGACGTTTGAGCGCTAACCCCCCCAGCATGCACGCTTCCGAGGAACCGGTCGTGGACGCACCGATAGTGCTTCGCGGGTCCCGCGCATGCCAGAGATCTGCCAGCATGACCAAACATCGCCTTTCTATGGCACTGGTTGCCTGATACTCGTCCTTGTCGATCAGATTCCTGTCGAAGGTTTCCCCGAACAGTTTTTCGGCATGATCGTCCATCCACGTGCCCACAAATGTCGCCAAATTAAGTCGAGCATTTCCGTCGATGGCCACTTCGTCGTGCACGATCTGGTATGCGGTCTCGGGCAAAGTGGCGGCGTCCGGAATCGAGAACCGGGTAAGCTCCGTCGACTCGCCTGGACGGGCGAACATCGGATTCAGCAGAAGTGATTCCGAACCAAATACGTTGAAATCTTGGTGCATGTCTGGCATTTACACTCCTAGGGCTTGCCAGCGACCAGGGGCTACGAATTGCCAGACAGCGTTCCCGGCGGCAAAGGCTCGTCGGGAACACCCTACGCCCGCATCGCGTCCCCGCACCGGCAATAGCATCAGCTTCACCCGAGGAGCCGGAGCGTCGGCATCGTCCTGGTCAACAAGCACCCTGCCGGCAGCGTCGGCGTCCGGCCCAACAACACCACGGCACCGGCGCAGCCCCAGTGGCGATTGACCACGGCCGCCGCTCCGGATCGGTTGTCGACACCGTGGCGGCACAGCGAGGGGCCCGCGTGTCTTCACGGCCGGTCCCGCTCGCCGGGCCAACACGGGCATAACGGGGTACGGCGCCAGTCAGCTCGAGTCGTCGGGCTTGTGTGAGAGCGCGTTTGGGATCAGGTTTGGTCGGGCGTGTCGCACAGTGGGCCCGATCGATGAGGGTGGCCCAATCGACCGACAAGCATTGATCGAGTGCGGCGCTTGCCGCCCGAGGGGCGGAGGGTGTGGGATTCGAACCCACGAAGACATCACTGCCTTACCGGTTTTCAAGACCAGCGCCATCGGCCACTAGGCGAACCCTCCCGGCGCGCCACCCCACGGGCGACGACCGTGCCCAGTCTGCCACGCCGGCCCCGCCGATGGGCAAGCACGCCCACCCACATGCCGTCCACAGTGCGTGTTAGCAGTACGGGCTCCCGGGCACGGACCGGCTTCGGGTAGACAGGAAGCATGCACGCGATCACGATCCAGGAGTTCGGCGGGCCAGAGGCGTTGGTCTGGACCGAGGTGCCCGATCCGGTGCCCGGCCCCGGCGAGGTGATCGTTGACATACGGGCCAGCGCGGTCAACCGGGCCGACGTGCTGCAACGGAAGGGCCACTATCCGCCGCCCCCGGGTGCGCCCCCGTACCCCGGTCTGGAGTGCTCCGGGGTGATCAGCGCGGTCGCCGATGACGTGTCCGGTTGGGCGGTGGGTCAGCCGGTCTGTGCGCTGTTGGCCGGCGGCGGGTACGCGGAGCGGGTGGCGGTGCCGGCCGGCCAGCTGCTGCCGCTGCCCGACGGCGTGGACCTGGTGGAGGCGGCGGCGCTGCCGGAGGTGGCCTGCACGGTCTGGTCGAACGTGGTGCAGCGGGCAAAGCTGGCCGCCGGGGAGACGCTGCTGGTGCACGGCGGCGGCAGTGGGATCGGCACCTTCGCGATCCAGCTCGGCTCAGCCCTCGGGGCGACGGTGCTGGTGACCGCGCGGTTGGCCAAGCACGACCGGCTGCGGGCCCTCGGCGCCGCCCACCTGATCGACTATCGGGAGCAGGACTTCGCCGCGGAAGTTCGGCGGTTCACCGGTGGCCGGGGCGCGGACGTGATCCTCGACATCATGGGCGCGGCCTACCTGGGGCGAAACGTCTCCGCGCTCGCCACCGACGGCCGGCTGATGCTGATCGGCCTGTTGGGCGGCCGGAAGGGGGAGCTGGACCTCGGTGCGCTGCTGGCGAAGCGGGCGACGGTGGCCGCGACCACCCTGCGTTCCCTCCCGCTGGGCCAGAAGGCGGAGATCGTCGAGGGCGTACGCGAGCAGGTGTGGCCACTGGTCGCGGCCGGCAAGGTCCGCCCGGTCGTGGACCGCCGACTGCCGATCACCGACGCGGCCGAGGCCCACCGTCTCGTCGAGTCGAACGAGCACGTCGGCAAGGTGCTGCTGACCGTCGGCTAGCGCGGCACCGCCAGGCGTGCCCCGGGGCCCTCGTCGGCCACCTGGTCGCCCGGGTTGCTGAGGGTGCAGCGGCGCAACGACAGGCATCCGCAGCCGATGCACCCCTCGAGGTCGTCCCGGAGCCGGGTGAGGAGCGTGATCTTCTCGTCCAGCCGGTCGCGCCACAGCTTGGAGAGCTGGGTCCAGTCCTCCGGGGTCGGGGTCCGGGCGGCCGGCAGGGATTCGAGTGCCTCGCGGATCTCGTCCAGCGAGATGCCGACCTGTTGGGAGATCCGGATGAACGCCACCCGGCGTAGTTCACTGCGCGCGTACCGGCGCTGGTTGCCACCGGTACGGTCTGCTCGGAGCAGCCCCATCCGCTCGTAGTAGCGCAGCGCGGACGACGCCACCCCGCTGCGCGCGGAGAGCTGGCCGATGGTCAATGACTCCTGCATCACGTCACCTTGAGCTGAAGTGGGCTTCAAGTTGCAGGCTAGCCGCATGACAGCCACCACGACCACCGCCACGATCGCCGCGGCCGCCGCGCCGATCGACGGCCGACAGCCGGTCGCCCCGCTGCTGGAGCGGATCCGGGCCGGCCGGGAGTTCGGCACGAACGTCTACTCCACCATCAACGTGCTCCAGGTGCTCTACCACCGCGTCCTGCGGGTTGACCCGACGGCCGTTGACGACCCGGACCGGGACCGGTTCCTGCTCTCCAAGGGGCACGCGGTCGCCGGGTACTACGCGGTGCTCGCCGCCGCGGAGTTCTTCCCCGCCGACTGGCTCGACGACCAGGGTGGGCCGGCGAGCCGGCTCGGCGACCACCCCGACCGGATGCTCGTGCCCGGAGTGGAGATCGGCTCCGGATCGCTCGGCCACGGCCTCGGCCTCGGCGTCGGAACCGCGCTCGGGCTACGGGCCCAGGGCCGGCTCGAACCCCGGGTGTACGTGCTGCTCGGCGATGCCGAACTGGACGAGGGTTCCAACCACGAGGCGATCACCTACGCCGGGACAACCGGCCTGGCCAACCTCACCGCGATCGTGATCGACAACGCCTCCGCCACCCACGGCTGGCCGGGCGGACCGGCAGCCCGGTTCACCGTGGACGGCTGGACCGCGACGACGGTTGACGGAACCGACCACGACGCCCTGCACACCGCCCTGACCGGGCATGACGGCAACCGGCCCCACGTCGTCGTGGCGGTCGTCGACCCCAAGGAGGACTAATGCGCGACACCTTCGTCGACACCACCACCGCGCTGCTCGCCGACGACCCGCGTACCGCGCTGGTGCTGGCCGACATCTCCGCCGCCCTCTTCGCCCCGGCGGCGGCCCGGCACCCGGACCGGGTCCTGAACGTCGGGATCCGGGAACAACTGATGGTCGGGGTGGCCGGCGGGCTGGCGTTGACCGGCCTGCGGCCGATCGTGCACACCTATGCGCCGTTCCTGGTCGAGCGGGCGTACGAGCAGCTCAAGCTCGACCTGGACCACCAGGATGCGCGCGCGGTGCTGGTCAGCGTGGGCGCCTCGTACGACCGGGCGGCGGCGGGCCGGACCCACCTGTCGCCGGCGGATGTCTCGCTGATCGACACGCTGCACGGCTGGACGGTGCACGTGCCCGGCCACCCCGGCGAGGTGGCGCCGCTGCTGCGGACGGCGGTAGCCGCAGATACCTCGGCGTACCTGCGGCTCTCGGTGCTCAGCAACGAGCGGCCGTTGGGCGGCGAGGGAGCGTTGCAGGTGGTGCGGGACGCCGGACCGGGAGCACCCCTGGTGGTGGCCGTCGGGCCGACCCTGGACGCGGCCACCGCAGCACTGGCCGACCTGCCCGTCACGGTGGCGTACACCAACCGGCCGCGGCCATTCGACACCGCCGGGCTCCGCGATCGGGCCGGCACTGACGTGATCCTGGTCGAGCCCTACCTCGCCGGGACTTCCAGCCGGGTGGTCTCGGCGGCGCTGGCGGACCGCCCACACCGGCTACTGGCGATCGGCGTCGGGCGCGAGGAGCTCCGGCGGTACGGCTCGGCCGACGACCACACCCACTGGCACGGCCTGGACGCGTCGGGGCTGCGGCGATCGGTGCTGGACTTCGTCTCACCGGCGCTGCGCTGACCTTCCGGCGCCGGACTGGCCTTTCGGCGCGGCGGTCAACGGGGGCGCTCGGCAGGGCAGCGGACTCAGCGAGGCAGCGGGGGGCAGGTCGCCGGAGGATCAGCGGGGGGCGGTGTCCGAAGGACGCCGCCGGGCCCGCTCCCGGCTGAGAATCCAGACCGCCTCGACCCCGTCCTTCCAGGTGATCTTCTTGCCCTCCTCGCGACCACGGGCCCGGTAGCTGATCGGCACCTCGTACGGGCGGATCCGACGGCGCAGCAGCTTGCCGGTCACCTCCGCCTCCATGCCGAAACCGCGAGAGTGAATATTCAGGGAGCGGTACAACTCGATCGGCATCAGCTTGAAGCAGGTCTCCAGGTCGCCGATGTAGGAGTTGAAGAGCACGTTGGCCACCATCGTGACGCCCTTGTTGCCCATCACGTACCAGAAGCTGTAGGCGCTGTGACTGCCGAAGGTGCGATTACCGTAGACGACCGTGGCCCGCCCGTCGAGGACCGGCGCGAGCAGCTTGGCGATGTCCTGCGGGTCGTACTCCAGGTCGGCGTCGAGGATCACCATGTACTCACCCTCGGCGTTGTCGACCGCCGTCCGGATGGCCGCGCCCTTACCGGAGTTACGCGGATGGGTGATCACGCGGACCCGGGCATCATCGGCCCGGTCCAGGATCTCGCCGGTGCCGTCCCGACTCCCGTCGTCCACCACAACGAGCTCGATCTCGCACGGATAGTCCACCGCGAGCGCCTGCTTCAGGGCGTCCGCGATGCGTTCTTCCTCGTTGTAGACCGGCATGAGGATCGAGAGCTTCACGGACGTTTCCCCCGGTGGGCGCACCATTGGACGCCATAGCGTACCGCGTTGGGCCGCGATCTTGACGTAGTAGCGGCGGCCCGGCGGCGGTTCGACCACGATGGCCGCCGGCCGCCGGCTGCCGCTGCGAGCGAACTACTCGCTCCTGGGCGGCACGATCAATCGGGCCTCGCCGTTCTCGCCGTCCTGCGCGCCGGCAACGCCGAGCACCCGGTCACGCGGGCTGGACGTCAACGGTCACCGGCTCATGATGGCCGATCGGGACGGCGCGGCACTGCTCGGGGCGTGCTCGGGTTCGGCTAAGGAAGCGGTCAGCGGGCGGTGGCGGGACGGAAGGCGACCGGCCGGACCGGGGCCGGGCCGGGATCGCCGATGGTGGCGACGAGCCGCTCGCGCGCGATCCGTACGCGGGTGCGGAAAGCGTGGTTGAGCAGCTCGTCGAGCTGCCACACCTGCTTCGGGTGCCGAGTCCGGATGACGAACCGCTCCCGGACGCCGTCGATGGCGGTAGCGGCCAGCTCCAGGCAGTGCAGCCGTGGGTCCGGCCCCCAGGTGACGTTGCTCAGCTCGCGCAGCTCGGTGTTGAGGTGCAGGCGGAGCCGGTGCAGCACCCGGGTCTGCCGGGTGATGACCAGGCGTCGGTGGGTCAGCAGCAGGAGGTACTCACCAGCGGCGTTCGGGCGGCTGCACCGGGTGACCAGGATGGGGGCGTCACCCGAACCGACGCAACGCCGGAAGACGGGCATGTGTCGGCTGGCGGTCTGAGTCGCTATACCAGCCTCGGCCGCAGCGGGAAGGAACGTTCGGGAGAAGACGTCCATGCCCTGCCCAACGACGCCCCGCCGCGGGGTGATATGGGCGGGACGGCCGAACCTTGCATCTTCCACGCCCCGCCGGGCGGGTCATGCCCACTGGACCAGGCATGCCCATCCGAGCGGGGGTGGTTCAGAGCAGTTCGACGATGGTCGCGTTGGCCATGCCGCCGCCCTCGCACATGGTTTGCAGGCCGTACCGGATGTTCTCGTCTCGCATGTGCGCCAACATGGTGGTCATGATCCGGGCACCGGATCCGCCGAGCGGATGCCCGAGGGCGATGGCGCCGCCACGTGGGTTCAGCCGTTGCGAATCGGCCTCGGTCTCCGCGAGCCACGCCAGCGGCACCGAGGCGAACGCCTCGTTGACCTCGTACACCCCGATCTCCTCGATGCCCAGCCCCGCCCGGCGCAGCGCCTTGGCGGTGGCCGGAATGGGCGCAGTCAACATGGCGACCGGGTCGTCGCCGCAGACCACCGCGGTGTGGATGCGGGCGAGCGGGCGCAGGCCGTGCCGGCCGGCCCACTCGGCGGTGGTGACGGCGAGCGCCGCCGCGCCGTCGGAGATCTGGGATGCGGACCCGGCGGTCACCACGCCGTCGGCCCGAAACGGGGTCGCGAGCTCGGCCAGCTTCGCCAGGGACGTGTCCCGACGGATGCCCTCGTCGGCGGAGACCGTGCTCCCGTCGGCGAGGGGGACCGGCGCCAGCTCGGCGTCGAATGCGCCGGCATCCTGCGCCGCGCCCGCCTTCTCATGGCTGGCGAGGGCGAACTCGTCGAGCTGGGTACGGGTCAGTCGCCACCGACGGGCAATCAGCTCCGCGCCGACGCCCTGGTTGAACGGGAGCGGGTTGTCCTCCGCCACCCCCTCCACCCCCCGATAGCGGTCCAGGATCGCCGTGCTGAACGGCATGCCCCCAGCCACGCTGGAACCCATCGGCACCCGGGTCATCGACTCGACCCCGCCCGCCACCACCAGGTCGGCCTGCCCGGAGAGCACGGTCGCGGCGGCGAAGTGCAGCGCCTGCTGGCTGGATCCGCACTGCCGGTCAAGGGTGGTGCCGGGAACCGTCTCGGGCCAGCCGGCCGCGAGGACGGCGTTGCGGGCCACGTTCCACGACTGCTCGCCGACCTGCGAGACGCAGCCCCAGTACACATCATCCACCTGGCCCGGATCGATGCCGGTCCGTTCGGTGAGGGTGCCCAGCACGTGCGCCGACAAATCGACCGGGTGTACGTCGGCGAGGCTCCCCTTGCGCCGCCCGACGGGGGTGCGTACGGCGCCGACGATTACTGCGTCACTCATAACTACTCCCCGGTAATTTGGCTTGGCGTCGATGGTACGCCGCCCGCCCGCCGCACTGGCATGCTGGTCGATATGGATACGACATCGCCCGAGACCCGGCAGTGGCGGGTCCCGGCTGCCCTGCCGGCGATCAAAATCGGCGGGGCTGGGGCGCTGGTCGCGCTCGGTCTCCTGCTCACCGACGGTGACCCGGTCCGACTCACGCTGACCGTGTTGGCCGCCGCCGCGCTCCTGGTCTGGGCCGCGCGGGACCTGCTGGCACCGGTCCGCCTCGCGGTCGATCCGGAGGGGCTGACGGTGGTCAGCGGCTTTGCTGGCCGTCGGCGGCTGCCGTGGTCGCAGGTGGCGGAGATCCGGGTAGACCAGCGGGCCCGCCTCGGCCGGTCACACGCGGCCCTGGAGGTGGATACCGGCGAGACGCTGCACCTGTTCGGCCGGTTCGACCTGGACGCCGACCCGACTGAGGTCGCGACGCAGCTACGGGCGGCCCGCCCGACCCGGTAGCCCCGGCCCCCGACCCGACCCGCTGATCCCCGGCCAGATCGCGTACGAAAACCGCAGTGATCGGACCGGCGGTGATCGTCAGGCGAGCAGGGTCGCGGTCCGAATCAGGGCCAGGCCGAGCAGTGCCACCACGAGCACCGCCCCACCGCCCACCTGCACCATCGTGCGCCGCGACCGCGGGGCGTGGGCGAGGACGAAGGCCATCAGGCCGCCGACCACGAGACCGCCCAGGTGACCAGGGATCGAAATCCCCGGCACGGTCAGCGTGAAGACCAGGTTGATCACCAGGATCGGGAGCACCTGGGAGACGTCCCGCCCCAATCGTCGGCCGACGATGAACAGTGCCGCGAAGAGCCCGAAGATGGCCGTTGACGCGCCCGCGGTGGCCGCGTTCGGTGCGCTGAACAGGTACGCCGCGACGTTCCCGCCGAGGCCGGCGATCAGATAGAGGGCCAGGAACCGGGCCGGGCCGAGACTCGCCTCCAGGGTTCGGCCAAGGATCCACAACGCGTACATGTTCAGCAGCAGGTGGATCACGCCGTAGTGCAGGAACATCGCGGTGACCAGCCGGTACCACTCGCCATCGGCGACGCCACCCACGGTGCCGTTGGGAAAGACCGCGAGCCCGAGCACGGCTCCCCACTCGGTCAACGGGGTGCTGCCGCCGAGCAGGCCGCCGAAGCCGGAGCCCCCCACCACCGCGTCGCCACCCCGGTCGGTGCTGATCGAGAGCAGCATCACCAAGGCGTTGAACGCGATCAACGCCTTGGTGACATAGCCGTGTTGGCCGGCGAGACCACCACCGAAGGCGGTACGCGCCGGCCGCACGCTACGGCGCCCTTCGTTGACGCACTCCGGGCACTGGAAGCCCACCGAGGCCTCGCGCATGCAGTCCGGGCAGATGACCCGCTCGCAGCGGTTGCACCGGATGTAGGCCTCCCGGCCGGGGTGGCGGTAGCAGACCGGGGTGGTCGGTGGTGATTCGCTCACCGGACAGCCCAGGTGCCCGAGCGCTCAGTCATGCGAGCAAAGGTACCTCGTCCGTGCCTTCAGGAGCCGGTGCGCTCGATCTCGACCCGCTCGATAACGACATCGCGCAGCGGGCGATCGGCGGGGTTCGTCGGGGTGTTGGCGATCGCGTCAACCACCTTCACCGACTCCTCGTCGGCGACCTGCCCGAAGATGGTGTGCCGGTTGTTCAGGTGCGGCGTCGGCGCCACCGTGATGAAGAACTGCGAACCGTTGGTGCCCGGCCCGGCGTTCGCCATCGCCAGCAGGTACGGCCGGTCGAACCGCAGCTCGGGGTGGAACTCGTCGGCGAACGTGTAACCCGGGCCGCCCCGGCCGGTGCCGGTCGGGTCACCCATCTGGATCATGAAACCGCTGATCACGCGGTGTGAGATGGTGCCGTCGAAGTACGGGCCGCTGCCCGGCTGGCCGGTCCGCGGGTCGGTGTACTGCCGGTTGCCGTCGGCCAACTCCACGAAGTTGCGAACGGTCTTCGGCGCGTGATTCGAAAAGAGCTGCAGCCGAATCGGGCCGGCGTTGGTGTGCAGGGTGGCGTAGAGATCCTCGGCCACGGGTACTCCTCACTCGTTGTTCAGTTCCATGCGGATCCTCCCATGTGCCCGATCTGGCCATGCGGAGGCATCCAAAGGTGGAGGATGACGAAGGGACAACTCCGAGGAGGTGGGACCGTGTTTGGAAACGGGCGGCGCAAGACCCAGAGCCAACTTGCCAAGATCGAGCTTGGTCGAAGCTACGGTCACCTGAAGCGGGCGGCGGGGCACGCCACGAACGGCGCCGGCGCCACGGTCGGCCCACGGGTGCGGGCGGCCCGCAGCGCTGTTACGCCGACCGCGCTGGTCATGCGAGACCGGGCGGCGAGTGGCTACGTGTCGACCGTGGCGGCGCTGGCACCACTGGCCATCGCCGTCCGCGAGGCCCAGGCGGAGGCGGCCGGCCGGGCCGCCGCCGGACGGAGGGCCGGCGCTGGCAGGTCAACCGCCGCCAGTAAGCAGGTGCAGGCGAAGAAGGCGAAGAAGGTGCGGGCGACCCGCGCGAAGAAGCGGTCCGGTCGGGGCAGGACGGCCGGCCTGCTGGCGGCCAGCGCCGTGGTGGGGCTGGTCGGCGCGATGGCGTTGCGACGCCGCTACGAACGGCGAGAGTGGGTCGAGTACGACCCGGTCCCCAGCCTGGAGCCGATGCAGGCCGAGATGGACATGATCGAGGTCACCACCCGAACCCCGGCCGAGCAGGCCGCCCCGGCACCGACCACGACCGGGGATGCCGCCACACCGGCGGGCCCGGCGACCGGTGGCGCAGAGGGCGGTGGCACGGCGGCGGGCGGCACCAGCGGTGGAGCAGCCGGCAGCACCGCCAAGGCCAACTCCGGCCGGCGGTCCGCCGCGACGCCGACCGAGAAGATCCCCGCGACGCCGGCCGACAAGGTCCCCGCGACGACCGAGGGCAAGGTTCCCGCGACGACCGAGGGCAAGAGCTCCACTGGCCGACCCACCAACGACCTCTCCAAGGCCATGAAGAACGGTCGCCGCTGACCCAGGGTCAGAGCCAGCCGTGCCGGCGGAACCAGCGGTACAGCGCCAAGCTGACCCCGAGCATCAGGGCCAGCACCGTGGGGTAGCCGTAGATCCACCCCAGCTCCGGCATGAACTCGAAGTTCATCCCGTAGATGCCGGCGATGGCGGTCCAGACCGCTGCGATGGCCGCCCAGGCCGCGATCTTGCGCATGTCGTTGTTCTGGTCAACGGTGACCTGGGCCAGCCGCGTCTGGAGGATTGAGTTGAGCAGGTCATCGTAGGAGTTGACCTGCTCAACGGTACGGCTGAGGTGGTCCTGCACATCGCCGAAGTACCGACGGATCTCCTCCGGCACCTCACGGTTGTGCTCGGCGGTGATCCGCAGGAGCGGACGCTGAAGCGGCATCACCGCCCGCTTGAACTCGACCAGTTCCCGCTTCACCTGGTAGATCCGCTGGATCCGATCGTCGCCCTGCCGGCGGTCGAAGACGTCGTCCTCGAGCGTGTCCAGGTCGTCCTCCAGCCGGTCGGCGACCTCCAGGTAGTGGTCAACCACCCGGTCGGTCACCGCGTACGCCACCGCCCACGGGCCGTGCGGCAGCAGTTCCCCCCTCGCCTCCAGGTCGGCCCGTACCGGCGCCAACCGGCAGGCGTCCCCGTGCCGGACACTGACCAGGAAATTCGGGCCGATGAAGAGCAGTACCTGGCCGGTCTCGACGACCTCGGAGTGCTCGGTCAACTCGGCCCGGTCGCGGTAGTGGGCGGTGCGTAGCACCAGGAAGCTCACCGCACCGAACTGCTCCAGCTTGGGCCGCTGCTGGGCTTTGACCGCATCCTCGACGGCCAGTTCGTGCAGGCCGTAGGTGGCCGCGATCTCGGTCATCTGGGCCAGGCGGGGCTCGTGCAGGCCGAGCCAGACGAAGCCGTTGCCCGCCCGGCGAGCCGCCGCCAGCGCCTCGGCGTGGTGCCAGTGGCCGGGTTGCCGCTCCCCGTCCAGGTAGAGCGCGCAGTCAACGACCGCATCGTGGGGCACGGCCGGCACCGGCGGCCCGGCGGCGCTGTCGGAGCTGAGCCGGCGGGTCATCGCCCGCATCGGGGCTGCCCAGTCCCGCGGTCGGATCACCCGACCACTCGACCGGGTGACCCTGGGCCCGCGCCGCGGCCGGTCCGCCATCGCACCCTCCCCGCTCGACGACGCGTTGCAGCGTACGCCGTCGACCGGGTCAACGCCGATGCCGCAGGGCCGGGGCGAGCGCCGGGCCGGCCACCTCGAGCCAGCCCGGCGTGGGTGGGAGGTCAGCCGCGTACGGCCGCCATCGCCGCCGCGAGTCGGCGCGCGCCCTCGTCGAACTGGTCCACGGTCACCGCCGAGTACGCCAGCCGCAGCGCGTGCTGCCCACCATCGAGCACGAAGTCACTGCCCTTCACGACGGCTACCCCGCGCTCCGCCGCAGCCGGAGCCAGCCGGTCCACCTCGACGTCCTCCGGCAACTCCACCCATAGGAAGTAGCCGCCGTCCGGCTCGACGAACTGGGACTCCGGGAGGTGCCGCCGCAACGCCTCGGCCAGCGCCTGGGCCCGCTCGCCGAGGGCCCGACGCACCGTGGCGATCGAGCGATCGATGTCCCCGGAGACGCAGAACTGGTGCACGGTCGCCTCGGAGACCATGCCCGGCGAGATGTAGAGGTTGGTCGCCTTCCTCGCGATGTCGGCGATCAGGTCTGCCGGCCCGACCAGGTAGCCGACCCGCACGCCCGGGCAGACCGTCTTGGTGAAGCTGGAGGCGTGGACCACCCGGTTGTGGGTGTCCAACGACAGCATCGAGGGCAGTGCCTCACCACGGAACCGGACGTCGGCGTACGGGTCATCCTCAAAAATCGTGAATTCGAACTCGACGGCGAGGTCGAGGAGCTCCCGCCGCTTGTCGAGACTCAGCGTCACCCCGGCCGGGTTCTGGTAGTTCGGGATGATGTGCGCCAGCCGTGGACGCACCCCGGACTCCAGCAGCTTACGCAGCTCGGAGGTGTCCAGACCGTCCGGCTGGATGGTGATCCCGTGCAGCTCACTGCCCATCCGCCGCAGGTTCAGCAGGGTCCGGTCGTAGGTCGGGCGCTCCACCACCACCGCGTCACCGGGTCGGATCAGGTGGTCGAAGAGGAACGCGTCGGCCTGCAACGAGCCGTTGGTCACCAGGACCTGGTCCACCCCGACGCCGTGCTTCTGCGCGATCCACTCGCGCAACGGAAGGTAACCGGCGGAGGGACCGTACGCCGTCACACCGGCGGGGTCGGCGTCGAACGCACGGACGGCGGCGGCCTTCAGCCCCTCGACATCGACGATGTCCAACGAGGGAGCGCCACGGGCGAAGGAGATCAACTGCTGGGCGGTCATGGCTGTTCAGCCTACGGAAGACGGCAGCGGATCCGCCGACGGCACGACGAGTGCCACTGCGGTGCCACCGGAAGGGTGACCGACCTCACCCGGGGACGACCCGTTCGGTCGCCCAGACCCGGACGACGTCACGGAGCGAGATCACCCCGGCCACCTCGCGCCCGTCGAGCACCACCAGGTGCCGAAACCCGCCCCGGGCCATCGCGGTCGCCGCTTCCTCGACCGTCCACTCCGGCCCCGCGTACACCACATCCCAGGTCAGGTGCGCTCCGGTCCGCTCGGTGTCACAGTCCAGCCCGCGCCCGATCGCGTTGAGCAGGTCCCGCTCGGTCATGATCCCGATGCCTTCGGACTCCGGATCGATCACGACCGCCGACCCGATGCCCCGCTCCGACATCATGTGCGCCGCCTGCCGGAGCGTGTGCTCCGGGCCGACCACCAAAACCTGGCTGGACATCACTTCCCGAACCTGCATCACACATCAACCCCTGCGAAATGGTGGCACTCGGTAAGAACATGGTGCACCCAGTGTGTTTGCAGGACAAGCCTGCCGCATGCGATCCGAACAGCCGCTCTGGTCGAGCGACGCCGGTAGCCCGGCGCTACCTACCCACTAGCGGTCCGGTTGCCCACAGGAGCGCCAATCGACGGCGCTATCCTCCTCCGGTGACAGCCGAACGAACACACAATGATGCTGGAATGGTCGGAATGGTGCTGGCAGCCGGCGCCGGACGCCGCCTGCGCCCACACACCGACACCCTGCCGAAGGCGCTGGTACCGGTTGATGGCGCGACCACCATCCTCGACATTGCGCTCCGCAACCTGGCTGAGGTCGGACTCACCGAGATCGTCGTCGTGGTCGGCTACGCCGCCGACGCGGTTCGGGAACGCAAGGCGGACCTGGAACAGAAGTACGGCGTCACGCTCACCCTGGTATCCAACGACCGGGCCGAGGAGTGGAACAACGCGTACTCGCTCTGGCTGGCCCGTAGCTGGTTCGCCCGCGGGGTCCTGCTGGTCAACGGGGACACCGTCCACCCGGTGAGCGTGGAGAAGACCCTGCTCGCCGAGCGCGGGCCGGGGATCCTGCTGGCGATCGACACGATCAAGCCGCTGGCCGAGGAGGAGATGAAGACCACCTTCGACGCCGACGGCCAGCTCACCCGGATCACCAAGCTGATGGACCCGCACGAGGCCCGCGGGGAGTACATCGGGGCGACGCTGATCGAACCGCACGTCGCCGAGGCGCTCGCCGACGCGCTGGAGGCAACCTGGCGCCACGACCCGAACCGCTACTACGAGGACGGCTACCAGGAGTTCGCCAACCGAGGTGGCGAGGTACGTGGGGCGCCGATCGGGGATGTCGCCTGGGTCGAGGTCGACAACCACGACGACCTTGCACGGGCTCGGGAGATCGCGTGCCGTTACTAGCCCGTACCGTCGCCACGCCGCTCGCCATCGAGGTCCGCCGGGGCGCGGTCGCCAACCTCGGTGAGCTCCTCGCCGACCGGCGGATCTCCGCCGGCGGCGACGTGGCCGTGGTGGTGGGCCCAGGACAGGGAGAGAAGATCGCCGAGCTGTGCCGGCCGACGCTGGGCTCAGCCGATGTCTTCACGGTGGCCGGGGGCAGTGTTGATGCCGCCAACGAGTTGGGCGACCGGCTCCGCGGCCGGCACTACGACGCGGTGGTCGGGATCGGCGGTGGCAGGACGATCGACACCGCAAAGTACGCCGCTGCCCGCTACGGCATCCCGATGGTCACGGTCGCCACCAGCCTCGCCAACGACGGCATCGCCTCCCCCGTGGCATCGCTGACCCACGACGGCGGCAAAGGCTCGTACGGGGTGCACATCCCGATCGCCGTCTTGGTCGACCTGGACTTCGTCGAGCACGGCCCGGACCGGCAGACCCAGGCCGGGATCGGTGACGCGGTGAGCAACCTCAACGCCTGCGCCGACTGGGAGCTCGCCCACGAGCTGCGCGGCGAGCCGATCGACGGACTCGCCGTGACGCTGGCCCGGACCGGCGCCGAGGCGCTGCTGAACCACCCCGGCAAAATCACCGACGACGCCTTTCTCACCACGCTGGCGGAGGCGTTGATCCTCGGCGGCATCGCCATGTCGATCTCCGGTTCAAGCCGGCCGGCCAGCGGCGGCGACCACGAGATCTCACACGCTATCGACCACCTCTGGCCCGGCACCAGCGCCCACGGCGAGCAGGTCGGGCTCGGGGCCCTCTTCTGCACGTGGCTGCACGGCGACCGGGACCGGTTCGGCCAACTCGCCCGCTGCCTGCACCGGCACGGACTGGCCACCCGCCCGGCCGACCTGGGCCTCACCGACGAGCAGTTCGTCGAGGCGGTGCACTTCGCGCCCCGGACCCGGCCGGACCGCTACACGATCCTCGAACACCTCGCCCTGTCCACCGACGAGCTCCGGGCTCGATTGGGAGACTGTCTCAACGCCCTCGGTGAGCACCTTGGCTGAACCGTCCCGGCTGACCAGGGCCGACTTCTACCGGACCAACCGGGGCGGCGGGCTGTTCAGCGAGGCGGTCAGCCAGTGGATCGGGGCCGCCTTCGCCAGCGGCGCACACCGGTTCGGGCTGCGGCCCACCACCCTGAGCATCACCAACCTGGTTCTCGGCCTGATCACCTCGGTGGCCGTAGCGACGCTGGCTGAGCCGGTCGCCGCGGGCCGGGTACCGGCCTGGCTGGTCGGGCTGGTGGCGTTGGTCGGCTGGCAGGTGGCGTACGCGCTGGACTGCGCGGACGGGCAGCTCGCCCGGGTCACCGGTCAGGGCAGCGCGGCCGGGGCGCGGGTGGACGTGCTGTGCGACGTGGCGGCCCAGATCGCCCTGGTCGCCGCACTCAGTGTGACCGCGGTCGCGCAGTCACCGTCGATCCCCGCCTGGCTGATCGCGGCCTTCGCCGGTTCCTGGATGGTCAACCTGGTCACCTCGGTGATGCAGGTTGGGCCGAACGCGACCAGCATGGTCACCTCGACCTCGCTGCTGGTGCGGCTGGTGAAGCTGATCCGCGACTACGGCGCGGTGATCTTCGTTGCCGCGCTGGTACTGCTCTTCGCGCCCGGCCTGACCGGTTGGGTGATCGTCGCCTTCACCGCGATCAACGGCGGTTTCCTACTCGCCAGCATCGCCTTCGCCGCCCGGTCCGCACTACGCTGACCGGTGGCCCGACCCGGCCGTACGGGCGGTGTCGGCGTAGATGTCGAGCAGCCGCCGGGTGACCACGTCCGGGTGGAAGGTGCGCTCGTAGCGGGCCCGGGCGGCCGGTGCCCGGCTGGCGGCGTCGGCGGCTGCCGCTGGCAGCGCGGCGGCCAGTGTGGTCGGGTCCGGCGGCACCACCCAGCCGGCGGGTTCCGGGGTGTCGGCACCGACCAGGAACGGGATACCGCCGAGGGCGGTGCCGAGCACCGGCCGACCGGCGGCCAGCGCCTCGATGATCACGGTCGGTAGCACGTCGTGCCAGGTGGAGGTGGCCAGCACCACCGCGCTCGCCACCAGGGCGGCGTGCACCCCGTCCCGGTCCAGCGGACCGAGGAAGGTCACATCCGCCCGCTGGGCCGCCGCCTCCTCCACCAGGGGCCGCAGCTCACCGTCACCGGCGACGCGGAGCGGGCCGAGCGCACCGTCCGGGTGCCGACGCCAGCCCTCCAGCAGCAGGTCCAGCCCCTTCTCCGGGCTGAGCCGGCCGAGGAAGAGGAAGCCGGCGCCCAGCGGAGCCGGGGCACCGGGGTCGGGGATCGCGTTCGGCTTCACCACGATCCGTTGCTCCGGGATGCCGTAGTCCCGGAGGTGCTCCGCGATCGAGGTGGTAAGCGCGATGAACCGGTCCACCGAGCGCCAGGTGCCCCGGTGCGCCGCGAGCGTCGTCGCCATCAGCGCACTCTGCGCCCGCGATCCCCGGTAGCAGCGGTGCACGATCGCCGGTACGCCCAACACCCGCCCCCGGCAGTCCTGGCAGATCGCGCCGTCCCGGAAGTACAGCCCGGACGAGCAGACCTGCCGGTAGTTGTGCACGGTCTGCACCACCGGCACGCCGTACCGGTGCGCGGTCCGCACCACCCAGGGCGAGAGCAGGGGATACGGGTTGTGCAGGTGCAGCACGTCCGGCCGATGCTCGGCAAGCAGGCGACCCAGCTCCCGCTGAGCTCGCGGGGCGTAGATCGGGGAGATCGGCAGCAGCGCCTTCGCGGACCGGGACATCGACGCGATCTCGTCGGAGCTACGCAGGAACGGCAGCACCTCGACCCCGGCCGCGGTTAACTGGGCGATCTCCGCGTCGACAATGGTGTTCTCGCCGGACGGCTGACCCTCCCGGTACCGGTTGTGCGCCACCACGATTTTCATGGAATGGGAGGCTACCGTTGGTGGGTGCCCGAACTACCAGAGGTGGAGGCGCTCGCCGACTACCTGCGCCAACGCGCCGTCGGCCGCCAGGTTGACCGGCTGGAGATCTCGGCGATCAACGCCCTGAAGACGTACGACCCGACGATCACGGCCGCGGCTGGCCAGCCGGTCACCGACGCCCAGCGCCACGGCAAGTTCCTCGACCTGGTACTCGGCGCTGACCTGCACCTGCTCGTTCACCTGTCCCGCGCCGGATGGCTGCACTTCCGGGAGGAGTTCTCGTCCCGCGCCCCGCTGCGCCCCGGGAAGGGCCCGGTGGCGCTGCGGGCCCGTCTCGACGACGGCTCCGGGTTCGATCTGACCGAGGCCGGCACCCAGAAGAGTCTCGCCGTCTATCTGGTGACCGATCCGACGGCGGTGCCCGGCGTGGCCCGGCTTGGTCCAGACGCGCTCGCCGTGGACCCGGCCACCTTCGCCGAGCGGCTCCGTAGCCGAAAGGGCCAGGTCAAGGGGGTACTCACCGACCAGACGGTGCTCGCCGGGGTGGGTAACGCGTACTCCGATGAGATCCTGCACACGGCGCGGCTGTCACCGTTCGCGCTGACCACCCGGCTGACCGACGAACAGCTCACCACCCTACACGCGGCGACCCGGGACGTACTCGGCGACGCGGTGTCCCGGTCAGTGGGGCAACGGGCCGCCGAGCTCAAAAGCGAGAAACGCTCTGGCCTGCGGGTACATGCCCGTACCGGGTTGCCCTGCCCGGTCTGCGGCGACGCCGTACGGGAGGTCTCGTTCGCTGACTCCAGCCTTCAGTACTGCCCCGGTTGCCAGACCGGCGGGAAGCCGCTCGCGGACCGACGGCTATCGCGAATTGTACGGTGAGTGAGGGTGCTCACTGCCGACCGTGAATAATCCGCCCGTGCGCGACGAACGTCGGGATTGGGGTTCCACTCGAACGGCCATCCATCGGTATAGTGGCCCGGTCCCGGCTTCTGTAAAGGTCCGGAGCCGGCCAGCTGCCAACCGGCACAGCCCCTGAAGCGAGGTCCTACCGGTCCACGCTCGGGCCCGGGTGACGCATGGGAGACTGAAGCGGTGGGCGACACGGGCCCTCACTCCGAGTGAGCAGTCCGCGTCCTGCGGGAGGACATGGATGAGGTGACGACAAGCCTCCAGCGCCCGGTAACCAACGGAGGCCGGAGCAGAACCGTGCGGCACGTCGACAGCTTCGAGATCCAGCCGCCGACACCGCCGTCGCACAACGGCGTGCCTCGGTCGGCCTGGGCCCGTAGCCACCGTCGGGTGTCCCGTTGGCACCGCCCCTACACCGCGGTCCTGGTGCTGCTGGACTTCGCCGCCGCCGCCTTCGCGAGCTTCACCGCCATCCGCGCCTTCGACCAGTCGCGGTCCGGGTTCTACGACGACCCGAACTGGTTCTACACCGTGGCGTGCCTGCTGCTGCCGCTCGGCTGGGTGGCGATCCTCTGGTTCAACGGCTCCTACGACCGGCGCTACCTGGGCCTCGGCCCGGACGAATTCAAGCGGGTGCTCCGCGCCGGCGTGGCGGTCTGCGCGACGGTCTCCTTCCTGGCGTTCGCCACCAAGACCGACCTGTCCCGATATTCGGTCGGCACCGCGCTACTCCTCGCCCTGCTGCTGATCCTGCTGGTCCGGATCCTGGTCCGATTCGTGCTACACGTGATCCGGCGCAACGCCGGCCGGGCCGCCCACCGGATGGTCCTGGTGGGCACCCTGCCCGAGTGCCTGGAGGTCCACCGCCAGGTCACCCGCAGTCCCGCTGCCGGCCTGGTACCGGTCGCCATCCACCTCACCGACGGCTACGCGGCCGCCCGGGGGGTGGAAACCCCGGTCCCGGTCTACGCGGGGCGGGACCTCCTCACCCTGGTTCGCGAGGTCGGCGGCGACACGATCGCGGTCTGCGGGTCGGCCAGCGCCGAGCCCGGCGAGCTGCGCCGCATGGCCTGGCAGCTCGAAGGCTCTGGGGTCGACCTGGCGGTGGTCCCGCAGTTGACCGACATCGCCGGGCCCCGGGTGCACATCCGGCCGATCGAGGGCCTGCCGCTGCTGCACGTGGAGGAGCCGACGCTCTCCGGTCCGGCGCTGCTGGCGAAGAACCTGCTCGACCGGGTGGCCGCCGGCCTCGGCCTGCTGATCCTGCTACCGGTCTTTCTCGCGATCGCGATCTCGATCCGGATCTCCGACCCGGGTCCGGTCTTCTTCCGGCAGCCCCGGGTGGGCCACGAGGGGCGGACCTTCCGGGTCTGGAAGTTCCGCACCATGTACGTGGATGCCGAGGAGCGGCTGGCCAGCCTGGTTGACCAGAACGAGACCGACGGCATGCTGTTCAAGATGAAACGGGACCCGAGGGTCTTCCCGGTGGGCCGCTTCCTGCGCGCCTCGTCCCTGGACGAGCTGCCCCAGCTAATCAACGTGTTGAAGGGGGAGATGTCGTTGGTCGGGCCCCGCCCGCTGCCCGCCGACGACGGTGACTTCCTCGGCGACGTACGCCGCCGGCTGCTGGTCAAGCCCGGCATAACCGGCCTCTGGCAGGTCTCCGGCCGCTCCGACCTCTCCTGGGACGAGGCGGTCCGCCTCGACCTCTACTACGTCGACAACTGGTCGCTGGCGTACGACCTGAGCATCCTGTGGCGCACGGTCGGAGTGGTGCTCGCCCGCAAGGGTGCGTACTAGCCCCAACACCGCCCCTTGGCAGCGACGGCCGGCAGCGACCAGGATGCACTCCGTGAGTGGCAGCCTCTCCGCCGTCGTCGGTGTCGTCACACTGGCGACCGCGCTGGCGGCGACCCTCGTCGCCGTGCTGCGCCCGCGCGGCCACCGCACCATCGCCACCGCCACCCAGCGGGCCACCTACGAGGTGCTGCACACCGCCGGACTCGCCGCCGAGCCGCTCCGCGCCGGGCTGACCGCCGCGAACGCCGCCAAGGCCGTACGCCACCTGCGGGCCCTGGTCGGGGCGGTCGGGCTGGCGCTGACCGACACCGCGGCGCTACTCGCCCTCGACGGACGCGGCGCACACCACCAGGCCCAGCTCGTCGCGGCGGCCCGCCGGGTCGCCGCAGCCGGCCGGTCAACCGTGCTGGGGGAGGCGGAGCTGCCCTGTGACCGGGTGGACTGCCCGGTCCGGGGTGCCGTCGTCGCACCGTTGACCGGCGCGGACCGTCGGGTTGTCGGCGCACTGCTGGCCATCGCGGACGGGGCACCCGCGCCCGGCCTGGTTCAGGCGACGCTGGAGACCGCGCACTGGGCCGGTAGCCAACTCGCCCTCGCCGAGCTGGACTCCTCCCGAGAGCGGCTGGCCCGCGCCGAGGTCCGCGCGCTGCGGGCACAGATCAGCCCACACTTCATCTACAACGCGCTGACGGCGATCGGATCCTTCGTCCGCACCGACCCGGACCGGGCCCGGGAGTTGATCCTCGAATTCGCCGAGTTCACCCGCTACTCGTTTCGGGCGCACGGCGATTTCACCACCCTCGCCGAGGAGCTCCGGTCGATCGATCACTACCTGACCATCGAACGGGCCCGGTTCGGCGACCGGCTCCAGGTGCGGCTCCAGGTCGCCCCCGAAGTACTGCCGGTGACCCTGCCCTTCCTCTGCCTGCAACCACTGGTCGAGAACGCGGTCCGACACGGGTTGTCCGGCAAGCCCGGCACGGGCATGGTGAGCATCGAGGCCCGGGACGCGGGCACCGAGTGCCACATCACGGTGGAGGACGACGGGGTGGGGATGGATCCGGCCACGCTGACCGCCGGCATCGCCGACCTGGCCGCCACCGGAAGCGCCCCGGTGGGTGCGCCGGGCGGGCAGGTGGGCCTGTCCAACGTTGATGAACGACTTCGCGCGGTTTTCGGGGACGAGTTCGGCCTGGTGGTGGAGACCGGCCTCGGCTTGGGCACGCGGGTGAGCATGCGGGTGCCGAAGTTCCATCCCGGCGTACGGGCCGGCTCGTGACCGGGTTCCTCCGGGTCCTGGCGGTTGACGACGAGCCACCGGCCCTCGACGAGCTGGCCTACCACCTGCGGGTCGATCCACGGGTCGCCCGGCTACACACCGCCGGTGACGCCACCGAGGCGTTGCGGGTGCTCCGCGACGACGACGTGGACGTGGTCTTCCTGGACATCCGGATGCCGGGGCTGGATGGTGTGGAGCTGGCCCGGGTGCTCCGCCGCTTCGCCCGGCCGCCGGCTATCGTCTTCGTCACCGCCTACGACGACGGCGCGGTGGACGCGTTCGACCTGGGTGCGACGGACTACGTCCGCAAACCGGTCCGGGCGCAACGGTTGGCCGAGTCGCTGCGCCGGGTGGTCGGATCACGGCGGATGCCCCCGCAACCGGCGGCGCCGGCGCGGGAAGAGGACCCGACGATCCCGGTCGAGCTGGCCGGGACGACCCGGATGCTGCCCCGGTCGGCGGTGCGCTGGGTGGAGGCGCAGGGTGACTACGTGCGACTGCACACCACCGACGGTTCCCACCTGGTCCGGGTCTCCTTGGCGACCCTCGCCGAGCGGTGGGCTGACGCCGGCTTCGTCCGAATCCACCGCTCCTACCTGGTCCAGTTGCGGCTCATCGCCGAGCTGCGGCTGGTGAACTCCGGCTACGTGGTGGTGGTCGACTCGACCGAGCTGCCGGTCAGTCGGCGGCACACCCGCGAGCTGAAGGAGAAGCTGATCCGGGCGGCCAAGCAGGACTGGGCCCGCTGACCCGGCTAGCGCATTATGGCGGTGATCGCCGCGCTGAGCATCGCCGGCCCGTACGGGATGGGGGTTCGCCGGCCGGCACGACCGGTCATCAGCAGGACGCCGACCAGCGGAAGGTTGACCAGCGGAGCGAGCAGAACCCCGGTGACCACGGTCGGCCACCCGAGCCAGCCGAGGTAGAGCCCGAGCGCCGCACCGAGCTTCACGTCGCCGAAACCGAGTGGGGACCGGGGCAGCAGCGTGAGCGTCAGGTAGCCGACCCCGCAGAACGCGGCGGCGAGCAGGGCCCGGCCCATCGCCGGGAACGCCGGGTCGGCCACCGCGGCGAGCAGCAGTAACGCCAGCCCACCACCGGCGGCGACCCCCACCAACGGGTCGGGCAGCCGCAGCACCCGCAGGTCGACCATGGCCAGTGGCACCCCGAGGGCAGCGAGCAGCAGAAACGCCGGCAGCGCCCAGGTGGCTCCGACGCCGGCCCCCATGATGCCGGTGACGGCGGCGGTGAGGGGCACGGTGACCGCCCATCCCGGGGTCAGTGGGCGACGACAGTCCGGGCACCGCCGGGGTGCCCGCCACCAGGGTGGCCGCGCGCCGGCGCAGTCCGGGCAGGCGCTCCGCCAGGCCGGCCGGGGCCCACCGGTCGGCCAGTCGACCGCGTATCGGTCAATCAGCCCGGGCAGCAACAGCCCCCAGCCGGCACCGGCGACGGCGGCAACGAGGGGGAGCAGCACGGCGGGAGCGTAGCGCCCGCCCGCCTCATCCCGGCGTCTTCGCCCGCGCCGGTCCACAGCTCCCGCCGCAGGTCAGAGCGGTCATGGGTCGCAGTTATCCACAGCAAGTACCACTTGTCCACAAGTTATCCACAGGGCAGTGCGACGCTCCGTCGGCCAGCAGGGCACCGCTTGACTTTCCCCGGAATCGAGCGAGACTGCCGGAGTGATCGCCGCCGATGACCGCGTTTCCGCGCGGACCCGCATCGTGCTGGCCGAGGTGGTCCGGCGCGAGTCCGATAGCGAGCACCCCCGCACCGAGCACCCCCGCACCGAGCTCGCCGAGCAGACCCGGGTCGGCGAGGCGCTGGTCCGCGGCCTGGTCCGGGCACAACTCTCCCTGGCGTTGCGGCTCTGGCTGGTGGTGGCCGTCGGGCTCGGCGGCCTGCCGTGGCTGTTCGCCATCGCGCCGTCGGTCAGCCGGATCACCGTGCTCGGGGTACACCTGCCGTGGGTGCTGCTCGGGGTGCTCTCCTTCCCGTTCCTGGTCCTGGTCGGCTGGGCGTACGTGCGCCTGGCCGAACGCAACGAGCAGGACTTCACCGACCTGATCCAGCGGCCGGAGCGCTGAGTGTGGGCAACGGCTACGTCGCTCCGGCGATCGTCGCGGTCACCCTGATCACCATCGGCATCGGCTTCTACGGCCTGCGCCTCGCCCGCACCACCTCGGACTTCCTGGTGGCGTCCCGGGCGGTCAGCCCGACCTGGAACGCCGCCGCAATCGGCGGGGAGTACCTGTCAGCGGCGAGCTTCCTCGGCGTCGCCGGTCTGATCCTCAAGCACGGCGTGGACGTGCTCTGGTACCCGGTCGGCTTCGCCGCCGGCTACCTGGCGCTGCTGCTCTTCGTCGCCGCACCGCTGCGCCGCTCCGGGGCGTTCACCCTGCCCGACTTCTGTGAGCTCCGGCTGGGCTCCCGGCGGCTGCGCACCCTCGCCACCGCCTTCGTGATCTTCATTGGTTGGCTCTACCTCGTCCCCCAGTTGCAAGGTGCCGGGCTGACCATGGCCACCTTGACCGGCTCGCCCTATCCGCTGGGAGCCCTCCTGGTCGCGGCGGTGGTCACCGCGAACGTGGCGCTCGGCGGCATGCGCGCGATCACCTTCGTCCAGGCGTTCCAGTACTGGCTCAAGCTGACCGCTCTCGCCGTACCGGCGATCTTCCTGGTGTTGCAGTGGCAGGCCGACGCCCGCCCGGCGGTGACCCCACCGGAGGGTCCGACCTTCCGCACCGCGACCACTGTCGTGGTCGACCATCCCGCCACCCTCACCCTCCCCGACGGCCAGCTCCGGCAGGTACGCCCCGGTGACGAGCTGACCTTCGCCGCCGGGCAACCGGTGCCCGACGTGGCCGGAGCCGCCACCGACCCGGCCGACTGGTTGCTGCCCAGCACCGGAGCCGACGAGCAGGGCCTGTTCACCACCTACTCGCTGATCATCGCCACCTTCCTCGGCACCATGGGCCTACCGCACGTGCTGGCGCGCTTCTACACCAACCCGGACGGCGCCGCCGCCCGCCGCAGCACCCTGGTGGTACTGGCCCTGGTCGGCGCCTTCTACCTGCTGCCGACCGTCTACGGGGCACTCGGCCGGATCTACACCCCACACCTGCTGCTCACTGGGGAGACCGACGCGGTGGTGCTGCTCCTGCCCGGTGCGGCCCTGGGTGCGGGGACCACCGGTCGGCTTCTCGCCGCGCTGGTCGCCGCCGGCGCGTTCGCGGCGTTCCTCTCCACCTCCTCCGGCCTGCTCACCAGCGTCGCCGGAGTGATCTCCACGGATGTGCTGGGCCGTGGCTCGGTACGCGGGTTCCGCCTCGCCACCGTGCTCGCCGGCAGCGTGCCCACGGTGTTCGCGCTCAACGTCTCCGGGCTGGAGGTGTCACAGGTGGTGGGGCTGGCGTTCGCGGTGGCCGCGTCGAGCTTCTGCCCGCTATTGGTGCTGGGCATCTGGTGGCGGGGGCTGACCGCCCGGGGCGCCGCCGTCGGGGTGCTCGTCGGTGGGGGCGCCGCGGCCGGGGCGGTACTGGTGACCGTGCTCGGACCCCCGCTGACCGGGTGGCCGGCCGCACTCCTCGCGCAACCGGCCGCCTGGACGGTCCCGCTCGCCTTCACCGTCATGGTGGCGGTGTCGACGGCCACCCGCCGCCGCGTCCCGACTGATGTCGGCACCACGATGCTCCGCCTGCACGCCCCCGAAGCCCTGCGGTAGAGCGCCGTAAACCGCATCCGCAAGGGTTCGCCACCACACCTGATCTCAGCCGGGATCGGAGCCGTCCGGCTCGGGGCCCCTCCGCTATGGAGAGGCCCCGAGCCGGAAGCATCATTTCAACAGGCGCCGGTACCGGCGCAGAGCCGTGCGGCTGTGCGCTCCGCGATACGCTGATCCTCGACCGGATCAACGCCCTTGAGCCACACCTGGGCCACCAGTTCGCCCTGTCGCACGAAGAGCCAACGGGACGTCGCCTTCTCGCCGATCCGACCAACCAGCAACGACTCGTCACCCGCAAGGCCGGAGGCGAAGACCTCCATCCCCTTGCTGCTGTCCGGGTTCAGGGGCTTACAGTTGGCCACCTCCCGCCGAACGTTTCCCATCGTGGTCTTCGCGCCTTCTTCCGAATGCCGCTCCACGCGCTCGATCACCGTGCTCTCGGTCCCCTTGTAGAAGACAGCTCCCCGGAACGCCTTCTCCCCTGGCCAGCTCTGTCCGTCTTCCTCGCAGGTGTAGCTGGTCCCTGCATGAAAAGACCAGTCGCCGTCCAGATCGTCGCCCGCTGCCCGGAAGCCGGTCGGGAGATCTTCGGTACGAAGCATGGCCGTGGCCGGAACATCCGGTGACGGCGGGTCGAGGGTCGGTTGATCGGTGGTCTTCGGCGATTCGCTCGGCGGGACCGTGCTCGGCGAGGGCGAAGGGGAGGACGTCGGGCTACTGCTGGGGCTGGGCGAAAGGCTGGGTGAGGGGCTGTTCGTTGCGGGTGGTGCCGGCGGTGTGGGCTCCCGGCCCTCAGCCAGGGCCACCGCACCGGTAGCAACCACGGCGACAGCGACCACGCTCGCCACACCAGCGACAAGACGGGTCTGCCGGGTCCGCCGCCGGGCACGCGCACGCACCTGGTCAACCGGAACCCAGTTCAGAGCTTCAGTATCGTGATACAACTCGGCAAAAAACGACTCAGGCATGATTGACCTCCTCCGGAAACGAGGTGTCAAGAAGAACAGCAAGGGCTTTGCGCCCACGGGCAAGACGAGCCTTGACAGTGCCCGTCGGCGCACCCGTCTGATCAGCAATCTCAGCAACAGACAGATCTACCAGATGGTGTAAGACAACCGCCTCCCGCTGCTCACTTGGCAACTGCCGCAACGCTGCGACCAGCGCCACGGTGTTCTCCGACGGAGGCCCAGTGGCCACACCGACACCATGCCGGCGATACGCCGAAATACCATTACGAATCTTGCGCCAACGATTCACCAACCGCCGGTGCCCAACAGTCCGCACCCACGCCTCCGGATCGTCGTACGTGCTGATCTTCGACCAACGCTGCCAAGCCCGCACATACGCCTCCTGCGCAGCATCCTGCGCCTCACCCAGATCACCGCCCAGCGCATAAAGCACCGTGACAACCCGATGTCGCGTACTGCGGTAGAACTCCGCGAAACCATCTTCCGCATCCACTGCGTTCCGCCCCTCTCGACTTCGCCACTATCACCCGCCAAGAACCACGACGGTTGCCAAAGAAATCTGCGACCGCCATCACAGTGAATAAGACCGGCTGGTCCTGGCCGACTACGGTTTACGCATGACAGCAGAGCACCCCGCCCTTGCGCTGCGCGGTCTGGTGAAGCGCTTCGACGCGAAGACGGCTGTGGCCGGTGTTGACCTGACCGTGCCGGCCGGCTCGTTCTACGGGCTCCTCGGACCCAACGGGGCCGGCAAGACGACCACGCTGTCGATGGCCGTCGGGCTGCTCCGGCCAGATGCCGGCGACGCCTGGGTGCTCGGCCACAACGTCTGGGCCGACCCGGTACAGGCGAAGCAACTCCTCGGCGTCATGCCCGACGGCGTACGCCTCTTTGACCGGCTCAGTGGCGCCGAGCTGCTCGCGTACCACGGCCTGCTGCGGGGCATGGACCCGGCGGTGGTCAACCAGCGCGCGGCGGAGTTGCTGGACGTGCTCGCGCTCGCCGACGCCGGGCGGACCCTGGTGGTGGACTACTCGGCCGGGATGAAGAAGAAAATCGGCCTGGCCTGCGCGCTGCTACACGGGCCCCGGCTGCTCGTGCTGGACGAGCCCTTCGAAGCGGTCGACCCGGTGTCGGCGGCGCTGATCCGAGACATCCTCGGGCGATACGTCACCGGCGGCGGCACGGTCGTCTTCTCCAGTCATGTGATGGAGGTCGTGGAGCGGCTCTGCTCCCATGTGGCAATCCTCGCCGACGGCACCATCAAGCGGGTCGGCACCTTGGACAAGGTCCGCGGAGAGCAGACGCTGGAGCAGGTCTTCGTGACGGTCGTCGGCGGGCGCACCGCGACCGGTGAGGAGCTGGCGTGGCTGTCGCAGTGACCGACGCGGTAGCCGACGTGGGGGCGGGTCGGCGGGTCTCGGCCCGGCACTTCGTCCGGCTCAAGCTGCGGGTGATGGGCAACAACTTCCGGGGCCAGGGCTGGCGGGTCGGCCTCTTCGCGCTCGGTGCGTTCGTTGGGCTCTGGTGCGCTGCCTTCGGCTTCTTCCTCTTCGCTGCCCCGGGCCTCGCCGACAACAACCGGTACGCGACGCTGCTGGCGGCCTTCGGTGGTGGGCTGGTGGTGCTGGGGTGGCTCCTGCTGCCGCTGATCTTCTTCGGGGTTGACGAGACGCTGGACCCGGCCCGCTTCGCGCTGCTTCCGCTGCCCCGTCGAACCCTGGTCACCGGTCTCTTCGCGGCGGCGCTGGTCAGCGTTCCGGCGGTCGCCGTGCTGCTGGCCTCCACCGGTCTGATCTTTACCGCGGGCGTCTTCGGCGGATGGTCGGCCGCCCTCACGCAGGCGGTCGGAGTGCTGGCTGGCCTGCTGCTCTGCGTCGCCGCGGCCCGCGCTGTCACCAGCGCCTTCGCCACGATGCTGCGTTCTCGTCGGGTCCGCGACCTAGCCGCGGTCCTGCTGGCCGGGGCTGCCGCCCTGATCGCGCCGGTGCAGCTCGCCGCCACTGCCGCGCTACAGGACGCGGACTGGGACCGGCTCGCCACGGTGGCGGCCGTGGTCGGCTGGACACCGTTCGGCGCGCCGTGGACGATCGGCATCGAGGTCGCGCAGGGGCGGGTCTGGGCCGCACCGGTGAAGCTGCTGATCACGGCAGTGACCGTGGTGGCGCTGCTGGCCTGGTGGTCTCGCTCGTTGGAGTCGGCGATGGTCGGCACCGCGAGCAGCGGCCGGGGGTCAACCCGGTCCACGGCGACCGGCACCGCTGTCACGCAGCTCTTCCCCCGGCTGCTGGGCTGGCTCCCCCGGGGCAGCTTCGGCGCGTTGGTGGCGCGGGAGGCACGCTACTGGTGGCGGGATGCCCGCCGACGGGCAAACTTGATCACGCTGGCCGTGATCGGCCTCTTCGTCCCGGTCATGCTCAACCTCGGCAGCACCGGCCTCACCGCCGGCGGCGGTGATACCTCGTCCCCGGTTCTGGTCACTCTCTCCATGGTCTTCGTCGGGGTGCTCGCCGCCACAACCCTGGCCAACCAGTTCGGCTTCGACGGCAGCGCGTACTCGGCGCACGTGGTTGTGGGGGTGCCGGGCGCGGTGGAGCTGCGGGCACGCATGGCGGCGTTCTCGCTCTACCTGCTGCCGCTGGTTCTGGTCATCTCCGGGGTGCTCGCCCTCCTGGTGCTGGGGCAGCCGGGGTGGATCGGCCTGACGGCGGGGAGCCTGCTCGCCACCTTCGGCGCCGGGCTCGCGGTCAACACACTGCTGTCGGTGCTCGGGGCGTACTCCCTACCGGAGACGAGCAACCCGTTCGCGCTGAACAGCGGCGCCGGGGTGGCCCGCAGCTTTCTGGCCATTCTGTCCATGCTCGCCTCGGCGGTCGTGGTGATCCCGATGGTGGTGGCCGCCGCGCTGCTCGGCGACGTCTGGCTCTGGCTGGCCCTGCCGGTCGGCGCGGCGTACGGGCTGGGGGCGGCGCTGCTCGGCGCCTACCTGGCCGGCGATGTGCTGGACCGCCGTCAGCCCGAACTGCTGGCGACCATCACCCCCCGCCGGTGAAAAGTCGGCCCGTTTTACCGCAACCATCTACAGGGGCATGGAGTCTGCTGAGTAGAGCCGCGCGATCAGCGGTCAGCCAGCAGGGGAGGCACCAACGTGATGGTAAGAACGCACGGCCCGGGGGATACCCGGGAGGAACCGCCACCCACGGTCGCGGAGGGCGTGGGTGGCGTGGACAACGTGGGTGACAGCTTCGAGGAATTCTACGCCGCCGCTTTCCAACCGTTGATGCTCCAGCTCTACGCCTACACAGCCGACATCGACCAGGCCCGCGACGCGGTCCAGGAGGCATTCAGCCGGGCCTGGCCCCGCTGGAACAAGTTGGTCCACTACGACCGACCGGCAGCCTGGATCCGCACCGTCGCCATGAATGTCGCCCGCAGCCGCTGGCGTCGGCTCCGCGCCGCCCGTGCCCATGCCCGGTTCCGCCGTGACGACGTCACCGAAGGACCGAGCCCAGACCGGGTAGCGCTGGCCCGTGCACTCGCCACGCTGCCCGAAAAGCAGCGACGGGCGATCGTCCTCTTCCACGTGGCCGACCTCAGCATCACCGAGATCGCTGACCAGGAAGGAGCCGCTACCGGCACCGTCAAGTCCTGGCTACACCGAGGCCGCGCCGCACTAGCCACCGCACTCTCCGACTCGGGGACGGAGGAAACCAATGCCTGAGAACGACAACACCCCAAACTTCGACGAACTTTTCACCGCATACACCTCCGGCGGACCACTGGCGGCCCCAGTCGGTGCCGCCGCCGCACAACACGTCGCCCGCCGCCGCCGTACCACCCGGCTGGTCGCCGCCGGTGTCCTTGCCGTGGCAGTACTCGCCGCGACCCCAGCAATCGCATCAACCTGGACCGACCAAAACCCACCCGCACTACCGGCGAACACGCCAACGCCGACCCTGACAACTCCGGCGCCATCCAACTCCCCCACCCCGTCCACCTCCCCAACCCCGTCGGCCACCCCCAGCACGCCGCCACCGGACGGCCTGATCGGAAAAGCGGAGCTCGGCAACGCCACGCTGGAGCTCCCCGCCTGGCCCGAGTACCTGAAGGAACACTGCCCAGCAGGACGGGTGACGTTCTCCGACGGCACCGCCCAACTCGCGCCCAGCTCGGAACTCCGGATCACCATCTCCGATGTCGTCCACACTGACCTCGATCGGGACGGAGCGAAGGAGACCGTCGCGCTGATCAACTGCAGTGGAATTGAGATGGGCGAATCGCGGGTCCTCGCCTTTGACCGGGACACCTCCGACAGCATCGAGACGATCGGTCTGGTGACCGGGCATACCGGCGACATCGCCTGGATCAGGGGGATCCGCGCGACGGGCACCGCCGTCGAGGTGCAGGTCATGGACGCGGCCGGCGAAGGAGTTGTGGATGGGTTCGCGCAGTCGCAGTGGCGGACCTACTCCTGGTCGGGCAAGGGCTTCGTCCAGTCGGGCGGGCCGAGCGCCTTCCCGCCGAACCCGCGAGTCACCGACCTCTCCATCAGCGGGGATGACGTTCAGCTCGTACCAGATGGGGCGGACACGGCGTCCGGCACGCTGAGTCTGACCGTCAGCAACCAGGGTCCGCAGCGGGCCACCGACCCCTATCTGACGGTGGTTCTGCCGACAGAGGTCACCGTCACCTCGCTACCCACGAAGTGCGAGACTTCGAAATCTTCCTACGGTACGCGCTATCGATGCTGGCTGCCGGCACTGGCGGCGGGCGCCGACTCCGTTGTCGACTTTTCGCTGTCCGCGCCGCAGTCGATATTCGATGGCGCACAGCCCGGGCAGTGGACGGCCAAAATCGTCTGGGGTTTCACCGGAACAGAGACCGGAGACGGCGAAGGCTGGCCCTACCCTGAGCCCGACGGCGCCGAGGACGACAACTCAGCGAACGGGAACCTCCTGCTGGCCCCCTGACCAGCACACGAAGCCGCCCAGTGATCGGCGCGTCGGTCACTGGGCGGCTTCGCCGTTCTCCGGCCGTCGCCATACCGAAGGCAGTCGCCTGGGCGCGCCGCCGGTCAGTGCCGGCGAGTAGCGGCGATGAACGTACGCCACGACTCGGGACCGAACGTCAGCGCGGGGCCGAGCTGGTCCTTGCTGTCCCGCACCAACACCACCCCGGCCAGGTTGTCCGCCACCTCGACACAGTTGCCCCCGGTATCCCCCGAGTGGGTCGATGTGCGCCAGTGCGGTTGAAGAGTAGTCATGACGTCACCTTCAGCTTTCGAATCATGTCTAGCGAAGTGCTTGTGGACAACGCCTCGCCCAGCACGCTATCCCACTTGCGGTTGATGAAACGGACCGTCTCAGGGTCGTTGACCACGTGCCCCCGGGCAGCATTTTCCAGATAGATCGCTTGTTCGCCGTCGGTCAGCTCGACCAACACGAAGCCCCCGGATAGGCCGACGTGTTCGCCGATGCTGAGTGGCACCACATGCAGCCGGAGTTGTGGCAGCTCGGCCACCTCCAGCAGCCGGTCAAGCTGCACATCAAGCACAGCCTGACCACCGACCGGTCGACGAATTGCCATCTCGTCCATCAGGAAGACCACCTGCGCCAACGGGGGATCCCGGTACAGCAGTCGCTGGCGCTCCATCCGGATAGCGACCAGCTCGTCAACCGCGGTAGCTTGCTGTAGCCCGCCAGCCGAGATTACCGCGCGGGCGTACTCCTCGGTCTGGAGCAAGCCCGGCACCAGACACGGTTCAAAGGCGCGCAACCGGGTCGACTGCTGCTCGTAGCCCCGCCACGCCACGAACCAGGAGGGGCCTCGCTCCTGGTCGGCCTCCTTGAGTAGCTCGGCGAGGAGACCACCCGTGTCCAGGACGTCATCTGCGGCGACGGCCAACTCCATGGTCGGACGACGTCGGCCAGTCTCGATGGCGGCAATCAGGGACGGGCTCCACTTGATCATTGCCGCCAGCCCCTCTTGAGAAACGTTGGCAGCGGCGCGGGCAGCCTTCAGCGCCCGGATCCACATCTCGAACTTCATCGCTCACCTACCAGGTAAGTACGTGACCGCGTTCTGTAGTAAGCACTGGCATCCTCCCCTGCCCCGGCCACCGAGTCCAGGGTGGAAGCTGCGCGGTCCGGCTGGTGGAGGCGATGACCCGGTGGTCGGTCCTGTGTCGGGTCGTCCCGGCCACTCCCGGTCGGGGCGGCCCGCTAGCTGGAGGAGGCAGCAATGCTCAGACTGTTCCGACGAAATAGCGCCTTGCGGTGGTACCGGCGCAAGAGCCGGCCGGCGGCATCCCGCACGCGGGGCACGACGGCGGTGGGGCGGGCGCCGGCCCCGCCGCAACAGCCACCAGCCTGGGCCAGCGCGCCGACGGTGGCGTCACCCCGACCGGGCCGAGCTGGCTGGCTGACCCCGGCGCAGACCTGGCGGGCCAACGGTGGCCGCTGGTGAGCAAAGCGCGACCACCAGCGGGCCGCCCAGCAGCGAGCCGACTGGTGCCGCACGTGCCGATGCGCCCACTCTGGCGATGCCGGGCGTGTGGCGCCCCCTGGCCGTGTCAACCGGCGCGGCTCGCGTTGTTGGTGGAGTACCGACACGATCGGCCGGCGCTCCTCATCTACCTGGGAACGTTGCTGACGGAGGCGGCGGCGCAGCTCGCGCCGCTCCACCGGAATGAGCTGTCGGGTGGGCTGCGGGAACGCTTCATCGGCTGGACGCGGGCCGGGGACGGCAGAATGTTCCACGTGAATCATGAGCCGGGCGCTGACATCCACCACACCGACCCGTTCGCCGTTCCCACCGGCCAGCGGTCCCCCGTACGCCGGCTGCGCGGTCGGCTGGCGACGCCGGTAACGCTCTGGACGGCGCCCGGACCGGCCGGGCTGACGGTGTCGTCGACGCTGGTGGCGGAGGGTGAGCCGGACCGGCTGCTCGGGTTGATCGACCCGGAGTCGGAGCTGTGGGCGGCGGCCGAGGCGGCTGGTCGCTTCGCGGTGGCGCCACTGGGCCCGGCACACCGGCGGCTCGCCGACCGGTTCGCCGGGCTCTTCCCGTCGCCCGGCGGCCTCTTCGCCACCGGCGACTGGACCGACACCGAGTACGGCCCGGTGCCGTCGGACGCGGGCGGCTGGACCGGGTGTCGCCTCGACACCGCTCGGGAGTACGGCTGGGCGCTGCTGGTGGAGGCCACGATCGTCGCCGTCGAGCTGGTCGAGGAGTCGGAGCCGCTGCTGCACTACCGGGGCCGATACCGCGAGATCACCGGAGGTGTTCGCCGGTCACCGGAGTGAGCCAGGTCACTCGGCGCAGCCACGGTGCCGCTCGGCGCAGCCGACGGCCGGCGACGATCGCCGCCTTCCGGGTCGGTAGCGAATTCCCTATCGTGCGCGAAACCCCCGGATACCTGTGAAGGTGGTGAGCCACGGATGTCCACGGACACACCCGCGTCCGCCCCGGCCGAGTCGGCGGCGGAGCGCTATCTGGCCGTGCAACGGTCGGCCGAGTTCGCGGGGTTGCGGCGCGCGTTGCGCGGCTTCGTCTTCCCGATGACCGTCGCGTTCTTCCTCTGGTACGCGCTCTACGTGATCCTGTCCGCGTACGCGCGGGACCTCATGGGCACGACGATCGTCGGCAACATCAACGTGGCGTTGGTCTTCGGTCTACTCCAGTTCGCCTCCACCTTCCTGATCGCCTGGCTCTACTCCCGGTACGCCGCCCGCCGGATCGACCCGGTGGCGGACCGGATCCGCGCGGAGATGGGGGAGGTGACCCATGACCACGGTCCTCGCGGTTGAGGCGGGTGACAGCACCGCCCGGAACCTGACCCTCACGCTCTTTCTCCTCTTCGTGGCGGTGACGCTGGCGATCACGGTGTGGGCCAGCCGGCAGACCAAGACCGCCACCGACTTCTACGCGGGTGGTCGCTCCTTCTCCGGCTTCCAGAACGGCCTGGCGATCGGCGGCGACTACATGTCGGCGGCGTCGTTCCTCGGCATCGCCGGCCTGATCGCCCTCTACGGCTACGACGGCTTCCTCTACTCGATCGGGTTCCTGGTCGCCTGGCTGGTGGCGCTGCTGCTCGTCGCCGAGCTGCTGCGCAACTCCGGCCGCTACACGATGGCCGACGTGCTCGCCTTCCGGATGCGGCAGCGTCCGGTGCGGACGGCCGCCGCGGCCTCCACCATCACGGTCTCGATCTTCTATCTGCTCGCCCAGATGGTCGGCGCGGGGGCGCTGGTCGCGCTGCTGCTCGGCATCAAGCCGGGTACGACCTTCCTCGGCCTGGACGCGGACGCCGCCAAGATCGCCACGATCATCATGGTCGGTGCGCTGATGGTCACCTACGTGACGGTGGGTGGCATGAAGGGCACCACCTATGTGCAGATCGTCAAGGCGTTCCTGCTGATGGGCGGCGCCGTCGTGATGACCCTGCTGGTGTTGGCGAAGTACAAGTTCAACCTCTCCGGCCTGCTCGGTGACGCGGCGGACGCCTCCGGCAAGGGCGCCGCACTCCTCAAGCCGGGGCTGCGGTACGGCGTCGAGACCCCCGGCGACGCCCTGCAAACCTTCTACAGCAAGCTGGATCTGTTCTCCCTCGGCGTCGCGCTGGTGCTCGGCACGGCCGGTCTGCCACACATCCTCATCCGCTTCTACACCGTGCCGACGGCGAAGGCCGCCCGGAAGAGCGTCCTCTGGGCGATCGGCATCATCGGCACCTTCTACCTGCTCACGCTCGCCCTCGGATTCGGGGCGGCGGCGCTGGTGGGAAGCGAGGCGATCACCGCGCAGGACCGGGCCGGGAACACCGCCGCGCCGCAGCTAGCCGAGGCGTTGGGGGTGGACTTCCTCGGTGGAGAACTGGGCGGGGCGACCCTGCTGGCGGTCATCGCGGCGGTCGCCTTCGCGACGATCCTGGCGGTCGTCGCCGGCCTGACCCTGGCCTCCTCGTCCAGCCTGGCGCACGACTTCTACGCCAACGTGGTCAAGAACGGCACCGCTTCCGAGCGGCAGGAGGTGGCCGTGGCGCGGATCTCCGCCCTGGTGATCGGCGCGATCTCGATCGTCCTCTCCATCTTCGCGCAGAACCTGAACGTCGCCTTCCTGGTCGCCCTCGCCTTCGCGGTGGCCGCGTCGGGTAACCTGCCGGCGCTCCTCTACAGCCTCTTCTGGCGGCGATTCAACACCAACGGTGCGGTCTGGGCCATCTACGGCGGCCTCTTCGCCGCGGTCTTCCTGGTCTTCTTCTCCCCGGTCGTCTCCGGTTCGCCGACCGCGATGTTCCCCGGCCACGACTGGCAGTGGTTCCCCCTGTCCAACCCGGGCCTGCTCTCCATCCCGTTCGGCTTCCTCTGCGGCTGGTTCGGGACGGTGATCTCCAAGGAGCGCGACGATCAGCGCTACGCCGAGTTGGAGGTTCGCTCCCTCACCGGCGCCGGCGCGCACTGACCGTCGCGGGCGGGGCGGGGCGACGACGCCCCGCCCTTCCGCGCCGGGCCCGTGCCGACCGCTCGGTAGGGTGGCCGCCATGAAGGTTGTGCAACGCTTCGGCCCCGGTCACCGCATCCTCGTCACCGGTGGGGCAGGTTTCGTCCCCTCCCACCTGGTTGACGCCCTCCTCGCCCGTGGCTGCACGGTCGTGGCGGTGGACAACTTCGTAACCGGCTCCAAGGAGAACGTCGCCCACCTGGCGGAGACGTCAACCTTCACGCTCGTCGAGGCGGATATCTCCGATGGGCTTCCCGAGCACCACCCCGCCCTCGCCGAACGGTTCGACGCGATCCTGCACATGGCGTCGCCGGCCAGCCCCACCGACTTCGAGAAGCTGCCGGTGGAGATCCTCCGGGTCGGCTCGGTCGCCACCCTGCACCTGCTGGACCGGGCGGTCGCCGACGGTGCCCGGTTCCTGCTGGCCTCTACCTCCGAGGCGTACGGGGATCCGTTGGAGCACCCCCAGCGGGAGACGTACTGGGGCAACGTCAACCCGATCGGCATCCGGAGCGTCTACGACGAGTCGAAGCGGTTCGCCGAGGCGGCGACGATGGCGTACCACCGGAGCCGGGGGGCGGATGTCGCCATTGTCCGAATCTTTAACACCTACGGCCCACGGATGCGGCCAGACGACGGCCGGGCGATCCCGACGTTCATCGCCCAGTCCCTACGCGGTGAGCCGATCACCGTCCACGGCACCGGGGATCAGACGCGCTCCATCTGCTACGTCGATGATCTGGTGCGGGGCATCCTGTTGCTGCTGGATTCGACCGAGACCGGGCCGGTCAACTGCGGGACCGAGCACGAGATGAGTATGCGTCGACTGGCAGAGTCGATCGTGTCGCTCTGTGGAAGCAGCTCCGAGGTGACCTATGTCACCCGCGCCGCGGATGATCCGAAAATGCGTCGACCGGATCTCACCCGCGCCCGGGAACTCCTCGACTTCAAGCCCGAAGTTACGCCCGAGGAGGGCCTGCGCCGCACGATCGCGTACTTCCGCGACCGGCTCGGGTAGCCGCCCACCTCGACTCGTCGCCGAATCGGGGTGCCACCGGCTGACAGCTTCCCGACGTACCCTGACTCGCATGTCAGCGACCACCACCGCCGCGTACTCGCTCCCGCACCTGAGCCGCAGCTCCGGGCGGGCGCGGGTGGCCGGCCCCACCGCCGGACGTGCTCGACCAGCGCCGACAGGCTGGAACCCCGCGCCGATCGGTCCGACCGGCGGCGGGCCCCTCGGCCCCGGTGGTCCGGGTGGTCCGGGCGGGCCCGGCGGTCCGGGCGGGCCGGGTGGTCGTCCCGATCCCGGCCGACCGGAGCGGCGTGGCCCACGCCCTCGTTGGGGCCGGATCGCGCTGGTGGCCGGAGTAGCCGTACTGGTGTTCGCGCTGCTCGCCGCCACCGGAGCCTGGGTCTACGCCCGTGGTCTCGACAATGACCTCGCCCGGACCAATCCGTTCCCGCCGGGGGAAGCCCAGGACCGACCGGTCAAGACGGTTGATGGCGCGCTGAACATCCTCCTCGTCGGCACGGACTCCCGGGATCCGGACGCGCCGATGGACCAGCGCGGCGAGTGGCGCGCCGACACGATCATCGTGATGCACATTCCCAGCAACCACCAGGAGGCATACCTGGTGTCGATCCCCCGTGACCTGTACGTGCCGATCCCGGAGAGCGCGAGCGCCGACTGCGGCTCGGGGCAGCGCAGGAAGATCAACGCTGCTTTCGCCTTCGGCGGCCTCCCCTTGGCGGTCCGCACCGTGGAGTGTTTCACCGATGTCCGCCTCGACCATGTCATGGCGATCGACTTCGGCGGGTTCGAAGAGGTCACGGACGCGCTCGGCGGTGTTGATCTCACGGTGGAGAAGACGATCACCTCGATCCACAAGCCCTACCGGACCTTCACCGAGGGCGTCAACCACATGGACGGCGCCGAGGCGCTGGACTGGATTCGGCAGCGCAAGCAGTTCCCCCGGGGTGACTTCGACCGGATGCGGCACCAGCAGGAGTTCCTCCGCGCGCTGATGAACAAGGCGGCCAGCACCGGAACGCTCACCAACCCGATCAAGATGAACGACTTCCTCAAGGCCGTGACCGCCGCGGTCACCGTCGACGAGGGCTTCTCCCTCATCGACATGGCCTTGCAGTTCCGCGACCTGCGTGGGGAGAACCTGATCTTCGTGACCAGCCCGCACAACGGCAGTCAGACCATCAACGGCGAATCGGTCGTGGTCTCCGACCGGGAGCAGGCGCTCGCGATGTACCAGGCCATCGCCGCGGACAACATGGCCGACTGGGTCGCGGCGAACGAGAGCGACGCCGGCGGCTGATCCCACGCCGACCAGGTCGGGATCCGGCGAACGGACCCGCCGGCGGCACGACGGACCGTAGCCTGACGTGAGGATCACTCACAGACGGTGGCGGGGAGGAACCACGTCCAGGTCGAAGGGCGGACGGGAGCGGGCCGACGCGGGCGTCCGGCGCGGACGGCCACGTTGGGCCCGTCTCCTACTCGGCGTCGGCCTCACGCTGGTGATCCTGACCGGCCTCGCCGCAGTCGGCCTCTACCGGCTCGGCCAGCGGTACGAGCAGACAGTGACCCGGGAAGAACTGCTCGACCCGGGTGCCCGGCAAGGCCAGACTGACCTGGACGGTCCACTGAACTACCTGCTCATCGGCACCGACCGTTGGCGCAGCAGCAGCACCACCGCCGACCGAAGATCGGACACCATCCTCATCGTGCACGTGCCGGCCGGCGGGCGTGAGGCGTTCCTGATGTCCATCCCCCGGGACCTGCGGGTCACCATCCCCGCCGCCCCCGGCTTCAGTGGCGGCGAAGACAAGATTAACGCCGCGTACCAACACGGTGGTGGCGGAAAGTCCGGCACCCAACTACTCTCCGCCACTCTGACTCAGCTCACCGGCATCCGCTTCGACGGCGCCGCCCAAGTCGACTTCTCCGGCTTCCGCGATGTCATCGACCACCTGGGCGGCGTACGCATGTGCGTCGACAGCGAGTTCCGCTCGATCCACACCGACCGGGTCTTCACCCCCGGCTGCCAGGAGATGGACGGCGGCACCGCGCTGGACTTCGTCCGCCAGCGTTACGACCTGCCCAACGGCGACTACGACCGGCAGACCCACCAGCAACAGCTACTCCGGGCGATACTGCAACGCGCCTCCGAGACCTCGATCCGAAACAACCCGATCCGCCTGGACCAGGCGCTCCGAGCGGTCGGCAACTCGCTGACCGTGGACACCAACGGCGTACCCCTGGCGGACCTGGTTCTCGCGCTGCGGAACCTACCGGCGGACGCCCTTCGCGGGATCCGGCTGCCGTCCTACCCGCAGACCATCGACCAGATCTCCTACGTCATCCTCCAAGAAGGCGGCGGCGGGCTCTTCACCGCCGTCCAGAACCAGCGGGTGCCGCAGTGGGCCCAGGCCAACCCGCGATGGGTCACCCAGCTCTGACCGACCGGCAACACCCACCCGAAGCGCGCGGCCCCTAAGCTGGAAGCCGTGTTCGGACCCCGCGTACCCACCGTGACCGTAGCCGAGATCAACGATGACTCGTACCTGCTCGATGTCCGGGAGGACGACGAGTGGCTCGCCGGTCACGCACCCGGTGCCCACCACCTGCCGATGACCCAACTACCCACCCGGCTGGCCGAAGTGCCCGACAACCGGAAGGTGGCCGTCATCTGCCGATCGGGCGGGCGCTCCGCACAGGTCGTCACCTATCTCCTACGCAACGGCTGGGAGCAGGTACGCAACGTCGAAGGCGGGATGGGCGAATGGGCCGCCACCGGAAGGCCGGTGGTCGGCGGCGACGGACAGCCAGGCCGGGTCCTGTAGCCGCACACCATGGGCCGCCCTCTGATCTTCGCCCACCGCGGCTCGTCGTACGACCTACCGGAACACACGCTGGCCGCGTACCTGCGCGCCCTCGACGAGGGCGCCGACGGGGTGGAGTGCGATGTTCGGTTGACCCGCGACGGGCACCTCGTCTGCGTGCACGACCGTCGCCTGGACCGGACCAGCAACGGGCACGGCCCGGTCAGCACTCGGACGCTCGCCGAATTGGAACGGCTCGACTTCGGGTCCTGGCATCCAGGGCCCGCACTGGCCGACGGCGACGACGGACTGGACGAGTCGTACCTGCGGCTACTCACCCTGGACCGGCTCCTGGAAGCGGTCCGTGCCGCCGGCCGACCGGTCCGGCTGCTGATCGAGACCAAACACCCGTCCCGGTACGGGCGACACGTCGAGCACCGGCTGGTCACGCTGCTCGACCGGCACGGGCTGACCGTGCCGAGGCCCGACCACCCACTCCAGGTCACCGTCATGTCGTTCTCGCTGCTGGCGGTACGGCGGCTCCGTGCGCTGGCCCCCGCGCTGCCCACCGTGCTGCTGTTGGATAAGTTGCCGCGCGGGTTTCGGCTGAACCGGTTGCCGTTCGGCATCCAGATCGCCGGGCCCGGCCTTGCGCTGGTGCGCTCCCGCCCCACCCTGGTCCCCGCGCTGCGGGCAGCCGGCAACCGGGTGTACGTCTGGACCGTCAACGACCCCAGTGATCTGGAGCTCGTGCTGGCCACCGGGGTGGACGGCATCATCACCGATCGGCCGACCCCCACGCTCACCCGGCTCCACGGCTGAGCGTGGAACCAACGGGGCTGTCCCCCGATCCGGTCGGCGGGCACACTCGGAGCATGCCGAGACGCACGGACTTCTCTGCTCTGATCTACGGCCACACCGCGGTGATCGAAATGATCAACTCTGGTGAGGCCGGCGTGCCGGCACTCAACCAGCTCCTCCGGGTGGTCCAGCAGGCGCTGGGGGCCACCGGGATGGCCTTCATCGAGTTCGCCCCCACCGGCGGGCAGGTGATCGCCGCCACCGGCACCGTCGAGTGGGCCCTCGACCATCCCCTGCCGGCAGACGATCCGGACGCCATCTGTCTGCTCTCCGGACCCCGGCTCCGCCAGCTCGACACCGACCACCTCACCGGCCGGCTCGGGACGAAACTCACCGGCCCGGCGCGGTCCCAGATGCTGATGTCCCGCGCCGAGATCGGCGGGCACACCGTGGGCAGCCTGCACGTCCTCTACCCCGCCACCGAGGACCAGCCGTCCCCGGACCACCAGTGCGTCATCGCCTACGTCGCCTCCTGCATCGCCCACCTCTACGGCGACCTGCGCGGCCTGCCGGTGCACGGTGACGGGCCGATCGTGGCGGCACTCGCCGACGGCCTGGCCGTGGTGGACCGCGAGGCCCGCGTCCGACTCTGGAATCCCGCCGCCGCCCAGCTCACCGGCCACGCGGTCACCGACGTACTCAGCCGGCCCATGCCGTTCCCCCTCCCCCCACCGGGGCAGGCGCTCGACCACCGGTTGCCGGACGGTCGCTGGCTGCGAGTCACCTCGGGAGAGCTGCCGGGGCCGGGAACGCTCCGCGTGGTCACCTTCCACGACATCACCGACCAGCAGCAGAGCCACACCGACCACGACCTCTTCGTCGCGGTGACCAGCCACGAGCTGCGCACACCGGTGACCGTCATCAAGGGGTACGCGGACACTCTCACCGATCACTGGGAGGCGCTGAGCGACGCCGACCGGCAGCTGGCCGCCCAGAAGATCGGGCAGCGCGCCAACGATCTGGCCCGCCTCGTGGACCGGCTCCTCTCCTCCACCGCCGAGGCAGGCTCCGGTGGAACGCCGCCCGTTCCGTACGACCTGGGCGACGCCCTGCGGGCGGCGGTGACCGAACTCCCCGCCGAGCTGCGGCGCCGAATCACCCTCACCGCGCCGGTCGGCCTGCCCTGGGCACTCGGTCACCGGGCCAGCCTGGCGACGGTCCTCACCGAACTGTGCACGAACGCCGGCAAGTACTCGCCCCCCGCCAGCCCGATCACGGTCACCGCCGGTACCGACGGACAGACCGTCTCCATCCGCGTCACCGACCAGGGCAGCGGCATCCGGCCAGAGCACGTGGAGCGTGCATTCGACCAGTACTGGCAGGGCGATTCCGGCGACCGCCGTCGCTCTCCCGGAGCCGGGCTCGGCCTCTTCCTCGTCCGCCGAATCGTGGAACAACAAAATGGACAGGTTTCCCTCCGGCCGAAGGCCGGTGGCGGTACGGTCGCAGAGGTACGGCTGCCCCACGGGTGATCAAGGGGTGGCGGGGGTGAAGGGGCGACGGTGTTGACGGAGAGTCCCGAACGGACGTGGTGCGTGGTGGTCCCCCACGACGGGGCGGGAGCCAGGCAGGCGCGGCACTGGCTCGCCGACGAGCTGGTGACGGCCGTGCCCCCAGCGCTGCTCGCGGATCTCGTGGCGGTCCTCGCGGAGCTGGTGGGCAACGCCGTACGACACGCCGACCCACTGCCCGGCGGGGTGATCCAGGTGGGTTGGCGGTTGCGCCCCACCCCGGCCGGCCCCCGGATCCGGTTGCAGGTGACGGACGGTGGAGCCCCCGTCGGACCACGGGTCCGGCCAGTCGAGCCCGACGCACCGGATGGCCGTGGCCTGCACATCGTCGCCGCGTTGTCCAGCCGCTGGGGCGTTGACCGGGATGGCCTCGGGCAGAGCGTCTGGGCTGAGTTCGAGCCGGCCGGCCGGCAGGCCGATCCGGTCGGCACCGACGCTTTCGACGAACCGGATCTGGTGATCGCCTGACCGGCGGGGCCGGATGGGCCCGACCCCCACCGGCCCACACGGCCCTCTAGGCTGTCCGACCGTGAGCAAGCGTCGAAAGAGCCAACGGGCCGGGGACACCACCGGGAAACGGGAGAAGGTGCGGGATGTCTTCGTGCCCCGCCCCTTCGAGGGCCTGACCGACGAGCCGGAGTGGATCGCCCTACGCGAGCTCGTGCCGGCCGCCACCGCACCACTGCGCCTCGCCCCCGACCTGGTGACCGAGTTCGGCGAGCGGGAGGTCCTGCTGGCCAGCGTCCTGCCGGTGGCGGCGCCGGCGATGGTGCAGCCAACCGGCCGGGTCCTGCTCGGCCTCCAGCGGCATCAGCAGTCCGGCGACGTCTCCCGGGACCTGGCCGAGGCGTTGCTCTGCGCGCTGCGTACCGAGCCCGGCCGTCAGGTCAGGGTGCCGCCGCTGCCCGGCCCGGGGCCCCGACTGCCGGACGTGCTGGTTGATGCTCCACTGGAGATCACCCTGCACGAGAGCTTCCAGTTCTGGCTCGCCCCGGACTCGGCCGACAATCCGACCGTGCAGGCGTCGCTGGAGCGGGCCAACGCCGCGATCTACCCGACCGTGCGACTCACCGCGGCCCGTGCCGCCTACTGGTGCCAGGTCCCGGAGAAGGCACACGTCCGGTGGGTGCTCCCCGACGACGAGGACGCCGCGCTGGACGCGCTGGCCCGGCTCAGCGTGGCCGGCACGTTGACCCTGGGCGAGGAGACGAAGTTCGCCGGGATGTTCCGCGTGCACGGTCGCCTCGTGCCGGTCTGGGATCTGCCTGAGGAGACTCCGGCTGGCCACTGGGAGCAACCGGTGGCGGAGTTCGCCGAACGCTACGCCGCGGCTTTGGCGGCCGCCGCCCCCCTGGACGCGGCGACCCGGCGCGCGCGGAACGGGCTCCTCGGCCGCCAGCTCGCCCTCCGCTGAGTCAGTGCGGTGGCCCGGGCGCGCCCGCCTCGACCGGATCAGTCTCCCGGCCGAGGGGGGCGCGGAGCAGCGGGCAGGACATGCACCGGGGGCCTCCCCGCCCGGAGCCCAGCTCTGAGCCGGCGATCGGGACGACCTCGATGCCGGCTCGCTCGAGCTGCGCGTTGGTCTCCGTGTTCCGCTCGTAGCCGACGCAGAGGCGGGGTGCCAGGGCTAGGGTGTTGTTGCCGTCGTCCCACTGTTCCCGCTCAGCGGTCACCGGGTCCAGGCCGGTGTCGATCACCCGCAGCCGGTCCAGGTTCATCGCGTCCGCGGCGGCCCGCAGGAACGGCGCCGGCCCTTCCACCCTCGGATCATCGCCGTCCGTCCCAGCGGTCACCGTGTACGCGACGAGCGTGCTGGCCAGATTCGGGTACATCAACACCGCGTCAACGTCCACCATCGTGCAGACGGTGTCGAGATGCATGGTGGCCCGTTCCTGGGCGATCGGCACGACCAGGATGGTGTGGGCCAGGTCCGCGGCGAAGACCTGGCGGGCGAGACGCTCGGCACCCGCCGGCGTGGTCCGCTCGCCGACTCCGACCGCCAGCACGCCGGGGGCGAGCAGCAGCACGTCCCCGCCCTCCAGATGCTCCATCCCCGGGTGGTACACGAAGTCGGTGCCGGCGAAACGTGGATGGTGGCGGTAGATGGCGTCGGTCAGCGTGCTCTCCCGCCGGCGGGCACGCATGGCCAGGCTGGTGACGGCGACCCGACCACCGATCCAGACCGAGGAGTCGCGGGTGAAGAGCAGGTTTGGCAGCGGGTCGATGACGAAGTCGTGCCGATCCATCAGCCGGTAGACCAGGCCGCCGGGGCGCTCCCGGCTGATCCGCAGTTCCTCGTGGGCCAGGCCGGCGATCAGGACACCGGCCAACGTGGCCGGGTCGAGGTAGGCGAGGTGGTCGGCGACCCGGGCGCGTAGCTGGTCGCCGAGCCGCGGCGAGCGCAGCACCTGCTCGGTCAGCTCGGCCCGAGCCTCGTCGCCGGCGAGGGTCTCGGTGAGCAGCTCTGCCAGGTGGAGCACCTCCACCCCACGCTCGCGCAACGCGGCGGCGAACGCGTCGTGCTCCTCCTGCGCGCGGCTGACCCAGGGGATGGCGTCGAAGAGCAGCGAGCCACTGTTCCGGGGGGTGAGCCGGGCCAGCTCGGGCCCGGGGCGGTGCAGCATGACCGTACTGAGGCGACCAACCTCACTGTCCACGTAGTGGCTCACCTTCGCAGCCTAGAGCCTGAGTTCTCGATATCCGCCAAAACAGCGATGGATGAAAGCGGCATTCATCCGTACTCACTCCGGCGCTCCAACTTGCCCACTCGGGGGAGTAGCGACGTAGGGTAGCGGGGACATAACTTCGAGGGACCTTTTGCCGGAGGTCGCGATGACTGTCTACCCTGCTCGCCGAGCCGCACCCTCCGCCCAGGCGATGCCGCCCATGGCGGTACCGCATCCCCGGGTGGACAACCCGGGCGCTCTCGCCCCACCCCGCTCCTCCCCCCTCGAATGGGCCCGTCGCCGACGGGCCGAGCGAGGAGCACGGCGGCTGGAAGCAGCCGGAGCACGGGCCCTGGGCCGCCTCGACCAACTCGGTCCGGCCTGGCACGTGATCGAATGGCCGCGCACCGACTCGATCAACCTCCTCCGTGACGACGCCGACAGCGAACGCGCCGGCTTCCTCGCGATCGGCCCGAGCGGGCTCTATGCCGTCACCATCGTTGACCACGGCCGGGCCCGGGTACTGGTGGCCGGTGAGGTCGTGCAGATCAACGGCAAGCGTCCGGCCTACGTGGCGGAGGCGCGTAAGGACGCCAAGCGGGCGAGCAAGGCCCTCAGCGGTGCGGTCGGGCTACCAATCCCGGTGACGCCGGTGCTGACCTTCGTCGGCTCCGGCGTCATCAGTGTGTACGGCCTTCCGAAGGACTGTCTGATGGCCACTCATCGGGAACTGGACCGGCTCCTCGTCGCTGCCGGAAACCGAATCAGCCCGGAAACCGCGGCCAAGCTGTCCCGGGTCGCGCAGCACCCTGGCACCTGGCGCAACGGCGGCTATCGCCCGGCGGCCGACTACCGGTGGCATGGCGACGGAAGCTGACAAGCCGGTGCGCCGGCGGTACCGTCGGGGGGCGTAGCGCGGCCCGGATGCGATCGACGCTCGTCAGCCGTGCCGCCGCCGGCCTGACCTCCGCCGCCTTCCCACCAGGTAGGTACGGCCCAGATCGCCACGGTCAGCGGAGATGCGTTGGGTCACGCTAGCGTGGACAGACCGTCCAGGTTCACAGAGGAGGTGCGGTGGCCCACGTCGAGCTCTCGCTCTCAGAAGTCCGCGTGCCGGCGGTAGGGACACCGGCAGAGCAGGAGTACGACAACCTTACCTCCTGGTCAGTAGCCGTCTCCCGGGCAGCCGAGCCCTGTGTGCTCATCGCTGCCGACACTCGCGTGGTCGCCGTCTCCGCCGCCGGTTCCCAGCTACTCTTTCTCGGCGGCTGCCGGGACATGATCGGGCAACCCCTACTCGACGGGAGCCTGCGGCTACTCGACTTCACCGCCAACCGGGGCGAGCTGACCGAGCCGGAGCTCGACAAGATCCCGCCGCTCCTCGCCATCACCTCCGGTCGCCTGGCCCGCGGGCTGCTCCGGATCAAAGGGGTGTCGGCGCGCGCACCGGACGCCACCGTTGACGCCATCTCCACCCCGGTTCACCGCGCCGGTGCGGTCGTCGGCTCACTCACATTCTTCTCCGAGGTCTGACCCCGCACACGGCATGTGGCGCGCGCCGCACGCCGTGTGCTGGGTAGGAACCGTCCGAGGCCGTAAGGTGCCCCTCATGCTGGATATCGCTCTGCTGCCGGGTGATTACGCTGTCTGCCGCCTGGCAGCCGGCTCTGCCCTGCCGCCCGGCCTGTCGGGCGGGCTGAGCGACGGTGACGTGGTCACGGTGAGCTGGACCACCGACGGTGTCTCCGTGATCTGTCCCGCGGCACGCGCACCGGCACAGACCGAGACCGTCTGGCGTTGCCTACGCATGGTGGGCCCCTCTGACCTCGCGCTCTCCACCGGCCTGGCCGCTCTCATCGACCCGCTGGCCGAGGCCCGCGTCTCCGTGGTGGCCTTCTCCACCCACGACACCGACTACCTGCTGGTCCCGGCGGTCCGCCTCGATCAGGCCGTCACGGCGCTCGACCACGCTGGGCACCGGGTCCGTACCTGACCAGCGCCGGTGTCGCGGTGGCCCCGGTCGAGACAAGACACCGCCGAGGCTTCACGAGACCAGCGGACCCTCCTACGATGGGCCTCCCATCCGCCTGCGCTCATTCACGTCGATGTGAGGATCGTCCGTGTCGTCCGGCCCATCCCACCCCGCTACTCCCGCTCCGCCCACCCACCGGTCCCGGACTGGATCGCCGGCCGGACGTGGCCGGGCGAAGACCCCGGCCACGACCGCGGTCGGGCTCGTGGCGCTCCTGGCGGCGCTGCTCACGTCAGGCTGCGGCACCCCGCCCGAGCTACGAGACGCCCAGCCGAGCCGGTCAGCCCGATCCGCATCGCCCACCCCGACCGACACCGCGCCCACCACCACCGCCGCGGCGCCGCCAACCGGGGCACCGACCCCGACGGCCAGCAGCACGCCGGTCGCCGTCCGATGCCCCGCCGGCCCGTCCAGCCAGCAGGTGACCGCCCTGGTACGCGGCCAGGACCTGCTCCCCGCCGACGCCCAGGTACGGGTGGTGACCGGGCCGCTCTGCGCCGACGACTGGCACTACACCCTCCTCGCCGTCACCGGCTACGAACCACTCCAGGTCGTAAGCCGTGGTTCTGGCACCGCACCACGCCTGGTCACCGCCGGCACGGATGTCTGCACAGCGGAGGTACGCGTCACCTCCCCAACCGGCATCCGGACCCTGGCCTGCGGAGCCGGCTCCAGTACGTAGGCTGTCGCCATGCCGGGAACACCACCGACCCGCTTTGTCTACCTCGGGCCCGAGGGCACCTTCGCCGAGCAGGCGCTGCGGACCATCCCCGCGGCCGAACGGGCCAACCGGACGCCCGCCCGCAGCATCGGTGAGGCGCTGGAGAGCGTACGCGCCGGTGCCGCGGACGCGGCGCTGGTGCCGCTGGAGAACTCCATCGGTGGCGCGGTCGGGGTGACGCTGGACGAGCTGGCCGAGGGCGAGCCACTGGTGATCACGCGAGAGGTGATCCTGCCGGTGGAGTTCGTGCTCGCCGCCCGGACCGGCAGACACCTCGGTGCGGTGCGTAGTGTGGCCGCCCATCCCCAGGCGTCGACTCAGTGCCGGGCATGGCTGCACGCTCACCTGCCCGACGCGACGGTGGTTGACGTGCTCTCCAACGGCGCGGCGGCGGTCGGGGCCGCGGCTGGCGATTTCGACGCGGCGATCTGCGCTCCGATCGGCGCGGCCCGACACCGGCTCGCGGTACTGGCTGACAAGATCGCCGATCATCCAGACGCGGTGACCCGATTCGCGCTCTTCTCCCGGCCGGGGCCACCCCCGCCACCCACCGGGGACGACGTGACGTCGCTGGCGGTCTACATCGCCCACGACCGGGTGGGGGCGTTGCTCTCCGTGCTGATGGAGCTGGCCGTGCGCGGAGTCAACCTGACCCGGATCGAGTCCCGACCAACCGGCGAGGCACTCGGCCGGTACGTGTTCTTCCTGGACTGCACCGGTCACCTGGCCGATACCCGGCTCGGTGAGGCACTACAGGGACTACGTCGGGTCTGCGCCCAGGTGAGCTTCCTCGGGTCGTACCCCCGGCATCGCTGGGCCGGTGGCGAGGGTGAACGGCCGGCCCCAGCCCCATCGGGGACCCGTGACGCGGACTATGTTGACGCCGCCGCCTGGCTGGCCCGGCTGCGTAGCGGGAATCTCAGCTAAAACCGGCCGCCGGGCGACCCGACGGGTTCAGCCCCAGCCCAACTCGTGCAGGCGCTCGTCGTCGATACCGAAGTGGTGGGCGATCTCGTGCACGACCGTGATCGCCACCTCCTCCACCACCTCCTCCTCGGTGTCGCAGATACGCAGGATCGGGTTGCGGTAGATCAGGATGCGGTCGGGCAGCACGCCCGAGTAGTCCCAGCCGCGGTCGGTCAGGGCGTGCCCCTCGTACAGGCCGAGTAGCTCCTCGCCGGGGGGTGGAACGTCCTCGACCAGGATGACCACGTTGCTCATCAGGCGAAGCAACTCCTCGGGCACCTCGTCGAGCGCGTCCCCGACCAACTCCTCGAACCGCTCCCGGTTCATCTCCATGCCCACTGCCCCATTCTGCCGGTACCCGAGGTTCTTCCGGGGAGCCCCGCCCCTCCCCGCCCAGCCAGCCGGGGCGGCGGACAGCCCGGGGCAACGACGAGGAGGCGGGCAGCCGCGAGTGCGATTCGGTCCCGCCCACCCCTGGCTGGTTGTGCCATGATGCGGATCAGACTCGTCGATCCGAGAGGTTTCCGATGGATCCGGAGCAGCCCATCCCCCGACAGGAAGACCGGTCCGACAGCATCGCCGGTGGGCAGTGGGGTGAGGCTGACTCTCGATCGTCGGGCCGACGGCGCGGCCTCACCCGGATCCTCCGCGACCGACGCCCGCCACTCGCTCTCGCCGGGCTCGGGGCCGCCGCCGGGCTGGCCTCGCTGGTGGGTGAGTGGGTGGTGCTGCACCTGCCAACCGGCGGTCCAGCCGGCGGTCCGATCGAAATACCAGAAACGGTTGACGAGGTGGGCAGTTTCGGTAGCGCCTACCTGGTCGGCCTCCTCGGTCTGGCCGTAGCGGTCGCCCTCGCCCTGCACGGCACCGGCGCCACCCGGTCAAACGCCCGCATCGCCGGCCTCGCCCTGGCGGCTACTCTGCTCGCGGTACTGGTCGCCGGGGCCACCACGATCGGCGACACGGACGTACGTGCCATCTACTACCGCGGCCAGGACGGTTTCGACATCGAATACGGGCGGGGGATGGTCACCGCCTTCCTGGCCTGCGCACTACTCGGGGCTGCCTTGCTGCTCGCCTCGGCTACCGGCAGGACCGATCCGGTGCCGGAGGCCGGTGCGGCAACGCCGGCCCGGCGACTGCGTTCTCGCCGCAGCACCGCAGTGGACGATCTGCCGCCCCCCGCCGACCTCACCGTCGGCCCGACGGCCCCGTTCGTTCGCCCGGACTGATCGAGCTGAGCCCGGCCGCCGGGCTCCCCCTCCGGCTTGCCCGACCACCGGTCCCGGCGCTGCCGCCATGCCACCCGTTGGCACCAGATTCACCGGTTGGCCATGGTGACGACCGCCTCCGCGAGGTACGGTTGCTGCCCGCCGTAACGCCGGGTCACACAACTGTGACGACTGGCCGCGACGGCGGCGGGCGAAGGAGGAGCCATGGTCCGCCCGGGATTACCAAAGTTGATCGCCACCGATCTGGATGGGACGCTCGTCCGCAGCGACAACACCGTCTCCGCATACACGCACGAGGTGCTCGACCGGATGCGCGCCGCCGGCATTCCGATGGTCGGCGCGACCGGTCGCGGACCGCGGCTGACCGAGCTGACCCGTAACGACATCCGCGCCGCCGACTTCCTGGTCATGGCCAACGGCGGCTGGGTGGTAGACCAGAGCGACCCGGACGGGCCGTCGGTGCTCCGCGACGAGTGGTTCTCCGGTGCGGTGCTGGCGGAGCTGCTGACCGAGCTGGAGGCAGCGGTCGGCCCGCTGACCGTCATGGTGGAGTCGTCCGACGAGTCCAACGCACCCCTCTGGGGGGACTACCACGCGAGTTGGCCGTACCCGGACCTGTTCGAGGCGCGCAGCCGCGCCGAGTGCCTCGCCGGCAACGTGATCAAGGCTTTCGCCCGGACCGCTGACCACCACACTGATGAGCTCCTGGCGATGGCCCGGCGAGTCCTCCCACCGCACGCCGCCTCGCTCACCCAGGCGGGCCTGGGCTTCATCGAGATCTGCCCGCCCGGCGTGGACAAGGCGACCGGGCTTCGGGTGGTCGCCGAGCGGCTCGGCGTGGACCCGGCGGAGGTTCTGGTCTTCGGCGACCAGCCGAACGACCTGCCGATGTTCTCCTGGGCGGGGTGGGCCCGGGTGGCGGTTGCGAACGCGCACCCGGAGGTGCACGCTGCCGCCGACGAAGCCACCCTCCGTAACGACGACGACGGGGTCGCCGTCTACCTTGACCGGCTGCTGACCCGCTGACGGCGGCCCGGGCGGCACCGATCAGAGGTACTGACCGGTGCTGTGCCCCTCGCCGCCCGCCGGCTGCCCCATCCCGGGCATGCCGGGCGCGATTCCACCCGGCCCACTGGGGAGGGCCTGCCGACCGGAGCGCATCTGCTCAAGCTGCACCCGGGCGGCCATCTGCTGGGCGACCAAAGCCGCCTGGATACCGTGGAAGAGCCCTTCCAGCCAGCCGACGAGCTGCGCGTGGGCGATCCGCAACTCGCTCTCGCTGGGTGCCTTCTCCTCGGTGAAGGGCAGGGCGAGGCGCTCCAGTTCCTCCCGCAACTCGGGAGCGAGCCCCTCCTTGAGCTCTACGATGGACCGCTCGTGGATCTCCCGCATCCGGTGCCGGCTGGCGTCGTCGAGCGGGGCCGCCTTGACCTCCTCCAGCAACTGCTTGATCATGCTGCCGATCCGCATCACCTTGGCCGGCTGCTCCACCAGTCGGGCCGGGTCCTCCTGACTCTCGTCGGTCTGCACCGTGCCGACTGGACGGCCGTCCGGCCCCACCACCACCACGGTGCCGGTCCGAGCAGTATCGTCCTGGCCCTGCTCGTCAGCCTGGTCCTGCACGTCGTTCTGTCCTGCGGACTGCGCTTCGGTCATGGCACCCATCTTTCCCCAGCCGCCGACGGCGATGCCCCCCGGGAGCAACGATCAGCGCCGATCGGGGCAACCCGCTACCGTCACCGGCATGTCCAGCAACCCGCGTGCCGTACTCACCCGTCCCGCTCCGGACCCGGACGTCACCATCGCCTACGGCTCCCATCCGGACCAGGTCGCGGATCTCCGCCGGCCTACCGGTGCCGGGCCGGTCCAGCGGCTGGTGATCGTCGTGCACGGCGGCTTCTGGCGGGCGGAGTACGACCGCCGGCACACCGCGCCGCTGGCGACCGCGCTGGCCGGGCTCGGCTACCCGGTGGCGCAGGTCGAGTACCGCCGGACCGGGCAGCCCGGCGGTGGTTGGCCGGGAACCATGACCGACGTGCTGACCGGGGTGTCCGAGCTGCCCCGGCTGACGGCCGAGGCGTTCCCCGGCGCGGTGGCGGCCGGCCCGCCGCTCCTCATTGGCCACTCCGCCGGTGGGCAGCTGGCGCTCTACGCCGCCGCCACCCTGCCCGCCGTGGTCGGCGGGGTCCTCGCCCTGGCCCCGGTGGCGAACCTCGCCGAGGCCTACCGACTGGACCTGGACACGGGCGCGGTGGCCGCACTCCTCGGCGGCGGCCCGACCGAGGTGCCGGACCGCTACGCGGCCTGTGATCCGCGTTCGTTGCCGCTACCAAAGTCACGGACAGTAGTTATGCACGGTGCCCTCGACCAGCAGGTGCCGGTATCGATGAGCCGAGAGTTCGTCGCGGCCGGGCATGCCGCCGACGGCGACATCCACCTGCTTGAGCTGCCCCATTGCGAACATTTTGGCCTCATCGACCCACATTCGACGGCCTGGCCGGAGGTCGTCCTCGCGTTACGTTCCCTCACCAAAACCTAGGAGTTGATTGACGCAGCGTTGCCGAACGGGGTAGAACGCCGGATGGGCAGGATGCGCCCGGCCAAGATTCTGGAGAGGGACCCGGTGACACAGGTGAACCGCAGGCGTGCCCTACAGCTGTTGGCGGCGCTGGGCACAGCCGGACTCGTGACGGCATGTAACGACAGCAGTGAATCCGACGCCACGGCTCCGCTGAGCCCGATCAAGATCGGCATGCTGATACCGGAGACCGGCAATCTCACCGAGGTCGGGATCGAGGTGGCCAACGGCTTCCAACTCTTCCTGGATCTCAACGAGGGGCAGCTCGGCGGGCACCCGACCGAGCTGGTCACCGCCGATGAGGGCAACGACGCGAAGTCTGGCCAGGCCGCGGTGGAGGAGCTGCTCAAGCAGGGGGTGCTGGCCCTCACCGGCGTGGTCGGCTCGGCCGTCATGCTCGGCATCCGGGACACGGTGGAGCAGGCCCAGGTGCCGCTGGTCGGTTCCAACGCCTCCCCCAGCAGCCTGCAGAGCGTCGTTTACATCTGGCGCACGTCGTACGTGCTGGACGAGGCCGGTCGGGCCCTCGGCCGCCACCTGAGGAAGGCGCTCGATCCATCGGAGCGACTGGCGATCATCATGCCGGACTCTCCGGCCAGCAAGGACGTACTCCGGGGCTTCCAGCAGGAGTTTGGTAAGTCCGACCCCCGGATCGAAGATCCGGTCACCTGGACGGAAGAGATCTCCGGCGCCCCGGGCAAGAACGCCTACCGGCGCGATATCGCCACCGCGCTCGAGCGTGACCCGGACGGCATCTTCTGCTTCTTCGCCGGCACCGCCGCCGTGGAGTTCCTCAAACAGCTCCGTGCGGAGGGGTACACCGGCCCTGTCTACGCCCCGGGCTTCCTGACCGAGGGCAACGTCCTGGCGAGCTTCAAGGACAAGACCGATGTTCTCGGCATCCTGACCGCCCTGAACTACTCGCCCGACCTCAACAACGCGGCCAACCGCCTCTTCGCCTCGGCGTACCGCAAGAAGCACGGCACCTCGCCGACCGCGTACGCGACGGCGTCCTACGACGCGGCGCACGTCCTCAACCAGGCGATCCGGCGTGCTGGCGAGTCACCCACCCCGTCGGAGGTGAACCTCGCGCTCGGCAAGATCGGCCGGGTGGACAGCCCCCGCGGCGTGTGGCAGTTCAACCAGCCGCGCACCCCGCAGCAGCGGTGGTACCTCCGGGAGGTCCAGCTCGACGGTCAGCTCCTCGCCAACGTGCTCTTGACCGAGCTGGCCACGCTCGGCTGAGCGGGGACGGCGTGGATCCGCTCTCTGACCACCCCGCCGAGTGCCGCGCCGCTCGGCGGCGAGCGCTAGTGGCGCAGTTCGGCGATGCAACACTTCACGCTGCCACCGCCCTTGCGTAACTCGGCCAGCGCCACCGGCACCGGCTGGTAGCCGGCGGCGGCCAGCTTGTCGGCGAGACCGGTCGCCTCGCTGTTCAGGACGACGTTGCGTCCATCGCTGACCAGGTTCAGACCGAACGCAAGGGCGTCGGCGTCATCGGCGACGACAGCCGCTGGGAAGAGCCGCGCCAGAACCTTCTGGCTGGCGGCGGAGAAGGCGCCCGGATAGTAGGCGATGTTGCTGTCGTCGATCGAGGCCAACGCCACGTCCAGGTGATAGAAGCGGGGGTCGACCAACCGCACCGAGACCACCGGTCGGCCCAGCGCCTCCTGCGCCTCGGCGTGGGCGGCAGGCTCGGTCCGAAAGCCGTAGCCAGCCAGGACGAGACCACCGTGCGCCGCCGGCAGGTATGCGAAGTCACCCTCGCCCTCGTTGGTAGCGGTCGGGGCGATGAAGTGCCAACCGTGTGATTGGTAGAAGCCGCGGTGGGCCGCGGCCTCGGCGCTCCGCTGCGCATGTTTGAACCGCGCGCCGTAGACGGTGCCATCGACGACGAAGGCGCCGTTGGCTGCGTAGACCATGTCGGGTAGCCCCGGCTCGGGGGTCAGCAGGCGCACGGTGTGGCCGAGCCCGACCAGTGTCTCCCGCAGTCGGTCCCACTGCTTGACCGCCAACTCCACGTCAACCGCGGCGGTGACGTCCATCCACGGGTTGATCGCGTACTCCACCGCGAAATGCTTCGGCAAGCACATGAGATATGTCCGCTTTCGCGGCACTCGCTGCTGGTTCACGATTACCAAGGTAGGTATCGTCTAGCAGCGATAACAGCCACAAATGTTGCTTCCAGGGGGTAGAACATTGCAGATAGACGTGGTGGATCAGCGAATCATTGCGCTGCTCGTCGCCGACGCCCGTGCGTCATACGCCGATATCGGACAGCGGGTTTCCCTGTCCGCCCCAGCAGTGAAACGGCGGGTTGATCGGCTTCGTGCGGCCGGAGTCATCCGCGGATTTACCGCCGTCGTTGACCCGGCCGCGGTCGGCTGGACCACCGAGGCGTTCGTCGAGCTGTTCTGCGCCGGTCGCACCACGCCACCGCAGATCGGTGTCGCCGCCCGCCGGCACCCCGAAGTCGTCGGGGCCTACACCGTCTCGGGTGAGGCGGACGCCCTCGTCCACCTGCGCGCCGCCGACATTGCCCACCTCGAGGCCGCACTGGAACGCCTGCGAGCGGAGTCCTTTGTGACCTCCACCCGCAGCACCATCGTGCTCTCCCGGCTCGTCGAGTCCCCCGGCGTCGGCCCGTCCCCCGATTGATCGCCGCAGCCGCTCCCACCCGTCCTGGGGCCCGCCACCGCCGTATCTATGGGGGCGAGCCCCGCCGCACGACAGCGAGCCGCTCGGGAACCGCGGGTCGGCCGGCGGCGTCGGAGGGGGCATGACATCGCGCCGTCCCACTCTTGTCGCGGGTACGCTGCTCGCGCTCCTCCTGCTCGCGGGCAGCGCCGCCGCGACCCGGTCACCGGCCCCGAAGATCCCACCAGCCGGCCCCGAGTCACCACTACGGCTGGTCTCCTTCGACTCCTGCGCCGATGCGCTGGCCGAACTGCGCGCCGCGACCACAGCCGAGGTCGGCCCGTGGGGGCTCGCCAACGGTGTGCCCCAGCAACGGGGCAGACTGGAATCGCAGGACGCCACCAGCGTCGCCGCCGAGTCGAAGCCGGCCGGGGAGCACTCACTCACCAATGCATACGAGCCCGGCGTTGACGAGCCGGACCTGGTCAAGACCGACGGGCGGCGAATCGTCACCATCAGCCAGGGCGTGCTCCGGGTCGTCAACCCCACCACCAACCAGTTCATCGGGCGGCTGGACCTCAACGATGGCCCCGACCAGCGCCACTGGGGCCAGCACGACCTGCTCCTGTACGGCGATCACGCGATGGTCCTCACCGACGCGGCACCGATGGTCCTGCCCGCGGCCGGCCTCGGTCACGAGGACATTGCCGTGCCGCGACCCGGATCGAACCCGCCCACCGCGACCCAGCTCCACCTGGTTGACCTGAGTGGCCCACCCCGGGTGATCAGCACCTACGAAATCAACGGTCGCACCCTTGACGCCCGACAGACCGAGAGCACGGTCCGGGTGGTGATCCAGTCCCACCCCCAGGTGACCTTCCCGGAGCAGCCCGCCACCGCCGACGAGGCGACCCGTCAGGAGGCGAACCGGGCCGCGGTGGCCGCTGCGGGCATCGAGGCGTGGCTGCCGGCCTATGAGTGGACGGCCGGAGCGGAGCACGGGAGCGGCCGAGTTGACTGCGACCGACTCAGCCGTCCGCAGACCGGCACCGGCTCCGCCGTGCTGACCGTGCTGAGCTTCGACCTCACCGCCGACCGGCTCACCGACGGCACCCCGGTCAGCGTGGCCGCCGACGCGGACACCGTCTACAGCACCGGCGACAGCCTCTACCTGGCGGGCCAGCGACGCCCGGCGGTATCGCCCGCTCCGGGCCGGTGGCCCGACCAGTTCGGCACCTCGGTCACCGACATCTACCAGTTCGACACCACCACCGCGGGCCGTCCCCAGTACGTCGCCGCCGGCGCAGTGCCCGGCCGGCTGATCAACCAGTACGCCCTGTCCCAGTGGCAGGGCCACCTACGCGTCGCCACGACCACCACGAGTCAACTCGCCAGCACGGGACAGGACGAGCGCAGCTCGGAGTCCGGCGTCCACGTGCTGCGTCGACAGGGCGGGGTGCTGACCCGGATCGGTGCGGTCACCGGCCTGGGCCCGGGGGAGCGGATCTATTCGGTGCGTTACCTCGGTGACACCGCTTACGTGGTGACGTTCCGGCGTACCGACCCGCTCTACGCGCTCGACCTGAGCGACCACGCTGCCCCCCGGGTCACCGGGGAGCTGAAGATCACCGGCTACTCGGCCTACCTACACCCGGTCGCGGACGGCCGGCTGCTCGGTATCGGTCAGGAGGCCGACCTCGATGGACGCGTACAGGGAGTCCAGGTCTCGCTCTTCGATGTCCGGGACCCGGCCCAACCACTCCGGTTGGACCGCTGGCACCGCCCGGACGCCTGGTCCGCCGCCGAGCACGACCCGCACGCCTTCCGGTACGACCCGAGCACCGGGCTACTCGCTGTCCCGGTCAACGCCGGCCTGCGTCTGTTGCGGGTCTCCGGGGACACCCTCACCGACCAGGGCGAGGTGACCCACCCGGCTGGTGGGCACATCACCCGTTCGCTACTCGTCGGCGACACCCTCTGGACGGTGTCGGATGCGGGCCTGCGGGCCACCGACCCGACGACCGGGCAGAGTCTGGCCTGGCTGCCAAATAGCTGATCAGCTCTGGCCCGGCGGGTGGGCCCGGCCGTTCGACGTTCCGGGCTCACCCGCCGCACCCAGCTCGACCGGCCAGTCGGCGGCCAACTGTTGGATCCGGGCCGCGGCGACGGTCGGCTCCGCGCCCCCGCCGACCGCGACCCCCACCAGGTAGGCGGCGACCGGGGCGCCGGGGCGCAACACCTGATGCGCCACCTCCCGCGTCAGGTCGAGCACTGCTGGCACCGGCACCCGAGCCGGGTCGAGGCCGAGCTCGGTACAGACCGCCGTCACCCAGTCGTCCATCGAAGTCATCGCACCCACTCCTCTGCCCGGCGTAAATCCTCGTCAGTGTCACAGTCAAACCATGGTGGGGGGCCATCTCCACGCCACGGCACCTCACGTACGGCCAGCCCGTGCAGCAGCACCCGCAGTGACGCCCCGGCCAGGGGGCGCTGGGTAACCAGCCGGGTGAACGCGGCCCGCAGCGGGGCGACCCGCCACACCCCACAGAGCGGCTGCCGCCGCCCGGTGTCGTCCACGAAACACACCCCGTCAATCCCGCCGGGACCCGCCGCCGGTTGGCCCCCGCCCCGCTCGCCGTCGAGCTGGTCCAGTAGTTCCCGGACCGCGTCCCGGGTGAACAGCGGCAGGTCGGCGGCGAGGAGAGCGACGAGGTCCACATCGGCGGGTATCCGGTCCAGCCCGGCCGCGGCAGCGGCGACCGGCCCCCCGCCCGGTGGCGACTCTCGGGTGATCAACACGTCGGCCGGCGCGCCGGCCGCTGGGCCCACCAGGATCCGCGGTGCGGCGTCGGCGACCGCGGCCAGCACCCGGTCCCGCATCGGACGGCCACCGACCGGCCGGGCCGGCTTGTCCACGCCGTCCATCCGTCGGGCCGCACCCCCGGCCAGCACCACCGCCGCGTACCTGCGCACCCGGCTAGGGTACCGGCCGAGCAGACAGGGCACGGCGGCGATCAGGTTCACGCCGGAGCGACGGGAGAACCGGGGGCGGTCGTTGGAGGCCATTCCGGCAGCCTGTTCACCGCCCCGACCGCCGTCAGCCCCCTGTGGACGACACGCGGTCTGTCCACAGCCACGGTGGGTAATTGGGCAGGTGGCGGCGACTTCTCGGCCTCCGCCGCCCTCGACCCGCCCCCACCCACTACCGTCCGACCCATGGATCTGGCGTATCTGCGGGCCCACCCGGAGCACCTGCCGACCTTCCGGACCCACCAACGGATCCGGGAGACGCCGGTCGCCGGCGGCAGTAGCTGCACCGCCGCCCGGCTCACCCTTGACGACGGGCATTCGATCTTCGCGAAGACCTGGGCCGAGTCGGCCACCGGAGACCAGCCGGGGCACTTCTTCGCCAGCGAGGCGGCCGGGCTGCGCTGGCTACAGGAGGCGGACGCGGTCGCCGTACCGGAGGTGATCGTGGCACTGCCCAACCTGCTGGCGCTGGAGTGGGTCGAGCCCGGCGAGCCCGACCCGGGGGCCGCCGAGCGGTTCGGCCGGGACCTGGCGACCCTGCACCGGGCCGGCGCCCCGGCCTTCGGCGCCGACTGGCCGGGCTTCATCGGCACGCTGCCGGCGGACAACACCCGGGACGAGGGCCCGTGGTCGCGGTGGTTCGTCGAGCGCCGGCTCCTGCCGTACCTGCGGATGTCGGTCGACAACGGCGCGCTCGGCCCGGCGGAGCGGAAGCTGGTCGAGCAGGTCACCGACCGGGCCGCCGCCCTCGGCGGCGACGAACCGCCGGCCCGGCTGCACGGTGATCTCTGGCCGGGCAACCTGCTCTGGGGCCGCGACGACCGGGCCTGGCTGGTCGATCCGGCAGCACACGGCGGCCACCGGGAGACCGACCTCGCGCAGCTCGCGCTCTTTGGTGGCGCACCGCACCTGGACCGGATCCGCGCCGCCTACGACGAGGCGTGGCCACTGGCCGACGGCTGGCCGGAGCGGATCCCACTGCACCAACTCCACCTGCTGCTGGTGCACACCGCACTCTTCGGTGCGACCTACCGCGAAGCGGTTGCCCACACCGCCCGAAGCGCCCTGCTCGCCTCGGGCGCGCTACCGTCAACAGGTGAACGCCGCCCGACCGACCGCTGGCGTCCTCGTTGACCGGCACGGCCGCGTCGCCCGAAGCCTGCGCGTCTCCCTGACCGACAAGTGCAACCTGCGCTGCACCTACTGCATGCCGGCCGAGGGGCTGCCCTGGCTCGCCGGGCCGCAGCTCCTCGACGACGACGAGGTGGTCCGGCTGATCGGGATCGCGGTGCGGCGCCTCGGTGTGACCGAGGTGCGGTTCACCGGTGGTGAGCCGCTGATCCGGCCCGGCCTGGTCGGCATCGTCGCGGCGGTCGCGGCGCTGGCCCCCCGGCCGCGCATCTCGCTGACCACCAACGGCATCGGTCTGGACCGGCTGGCGCCGGCCCTGCGCACCGCCGGCCTGGACCGGGTGAACGTCTCGCTGGACACCCTCGACCGGGAGCGGTTTGTCCGGCTGACCCGACGGGACCGACTGGATGCCGTGTTCGCTGGGTTGACCGGCGCCGCCAAGGCCGGGCTGACCCCCGTGAAGATCAACACCATCCTGATCCGCGGCATCAACGAGGACGAGGCGCCCGCACTGCTGCGCTTCGCCCTCGACAACCACTACGAGCTGCGCTTCATCGAACAGATGCCGCTGGATGCCCAGCACGGCTGGGACCGGTCGACCATGGTCACCGCCGACGAGATCCTCACCCTGCTGCGGGCCGAACACACCCTGGTCCCGGACCCAGCCCACCGGGGCGCGGCGCCGGCCGAGACCTGGCTGGTTGACGGCGGCCCGGCCCGGGTCGGCGTGATCGCCAGCGTCACCCGCCCCTTCTGCGGAGACTGCGACCGCACCCGGCTCACCACCGACGGCCAGGTCCGCGACTGCCTCTTTGCCACCACCGAGTCCGACCTGCGCGGAGCGCTCCGCGCCGGGGCCGACGACGACGAGATCGCCCGCCGCTGGCAGGCCGCGATGTGGGGTAAACGGGCGGGCCACGGCATCGACGACCCGGGGTTCCTGCAGCCCGACCGCTCGATGTCCGCGATAGGAGGCTGACATGTCCGACCGGCGGAGGACAACGACCGACGCCCGGCCCGACCGGATGACCAAGACCATCACGATCCGCTACTTCGCCGGGGCCCGGGCAGCGGCCGGATGCGCCGAGGAGCACCTGCCCGCCGGCCGGTCGCTGGACGCGGTCCTGACCGACATCGCCGACCGGCACGGCGAGCGGCTCGGCGCGGTACTGGGCGTTGCCAGTTTCCTGGTTGACGGAGTGAACTGGCACGATCGACGGGCACCGCTGCCCGCGGGCGCCACGATCGACGTTCTGCCCCCCTTCGCGGGTGGCTGAGGGAGGCACAGCCTTGTTAGCCGTACTGGGGTTCGTCGCCGCTCTGGCCCTCCTCACCGGCCTGGTCCACCTCTACCTGTGGAAGCGGTTGGTACGCGACACCACTCGACCGGGGCTCCCGCGACGCATCGGTGGCGTCACCATGCTGGTCCTCGCGGTGCTCGTCCCGGCCACGCTGATCACCACCCAAGCCGGGGCGTACTGGCTCGCCTGGCCGGGCTATCTCTGGGTCGCGGTCATGTTCTACCTGCTGCTCCTGCTGGCGGCCCTGGAACTGCCGATGCTGGTCGCCCGGCTGGTGCTGCGTCGCCGGGTAGCCGCCGCCGCGCCGACCGCCCCGGCACCAGAACCGGCCCTGGTGACGGCCGGCGGGTCGGTCGAACCGCCGGCCACCGCCCCGCCCGTCGGCGGGCAGCCGGACCACGATCCGTCCCGCCGGCTACTCCTCGCGCGCGGGGCGGCGATCTTCGCCGGGCTCACGGCTACCGGTCTGACCGGCTACGGCGTACGCACCGCCCTCGGCCCACCCCGGCTGGACCGGGTGCAGATCCCCCTGGCCCGGCTACCCCGGAGCATGGACGGTCTGCGCATCGCCACCGTCTCCGACATCCACCTCGGCCCGCTGCTCGGGCGCGCGCACACCGAGCGGATCGTGGCCGCCATCAACCGGATGGACGCCGACCTCGTCGCGGTCGTCGGCGACCTGGTGGACGGCTCCGTCGCCGAGCTGGGCGAGGCGGCAGCACCGCTGCGCGACCTGCAGTCCCGACACGGCAGCTACTTCGTCACCGGCAACCACGAGTACTACTCCGGTGTGGAGGAGTGGGTGCAGGAGCTGGACCGCCTCGGCCTGCGGGTCCTCCAGAACCACCGGGTGGAGATCAAGGCCCGGGGTGGGGTACTCGACCTGGCCGGGGTCAACGACGTCGAGGCAGCCGGCACCGGGGTGGCGGGCCCGCCGGACTACGCCGCCGCCCTCGGCGACCGGGACCCGAACCGACCAGTGGTACTCCTCGCCCACCAGCCGTACGCGGCGTTCGAGGCCGCCACCCACGGTGTTGACCTGCAGCTCTCCGGGCACACCCACGGTGGGCAGCTCGTACCCTTCAACTACCTGGTCGGGCTCGAGCAGCCGGTGGTCTCCGGCCTCGGCGAGATCAACGGCACCAAGGTGTACGTGACCAACGGTGCCGGCTTCTGGGGCCCCCCGGTCCGGGTGGGCGCCGAGCCGCAGATCACCCTCGTCGAGCTGCGTTCGGCATAGTGCAGCTCACGTGAGCGCGTGGCGGCGAGCGTAGGGCGCGGGCTTCATGGCAAGATGCGTCGTGCCTCCGATCAACGCCGCACCCCCCGGTGGCCTCCCGTCCTTCGTCGCGGACCTGCACATCCACTCGAAGTACTCACGGGCGTGCAGCCGTGATCTCACCCTGCCGAACCTCGCCTGGTGGGCTCGGCGTAAGGGCGTCGCCGTCCTCGGCACCGGCGATTTCACCCACCCTGCCTGGTATGACCACCTCCGGGAGACCCTGCACCCGGCGGAGCCGGGCCTGTACCGGCTCGCTCCGGAGGCCGAGCGGGAGATCGCGCGCCAGCTACCGCCGCGACTCGCTGACGAGGCGGAGCACACCCCGGTACGGTTCATGCTCAGCGTCGAGATCTCCACGATCTACAAACGCGGCGATCGGACGCGTAAGGTGCACCACCTGGTCTACCTACCGGACCTGGCGGCGGTGGCCCGGTTCAACACGGCGCTCGGGCGGATCGGCAACCTCGGCTCGGACGGCCGGCCGATCCTCGGTCTGGACTCCCGCGACCTGCTGGAGATCACCCTTACGGCGAGCCCGGACGGCTACCTCGTACCGGCGCACATCTGGACGCCGTGGTTCTCCGCCCTCGGCTCCAAGTCTGGCTTCGACGCGATCGCCGACTGCTACGCCGACCTGGCCGAACACATCTTCGCGGTGGAGACCGGCCTCTCCTCCGACCCGGAGATGAACTGGCGGGTCGGCAGCCTCGACCGCTATCGGCTGGTGTCGAACTCCGACGCCCACTCCCCGCCGGCGCTGGCCCGAGAGGCGACGGTCTTCGGCTCCGCCCGCAACTACTTCGCCATCCGGGAGGCGCTGCGGACCGGCGACGGGCTGGCCGGGACGATCGAGTTCTTCCCGGAAGAGGGGAAATACCACGCGGACGGCCACCGACTCTGCGGCGTCAACTGGGCACCGGAGCAGACCCGGGCGGCCGGCGGCCGCTGCCCGGAGTGCGGCAAGCCGCTCACCGTCGGGGTCCTCAACCGGGTGGAGGAGTTGGCCGACCGACCCGCGGGGCACCGGCCGGCGCACGCCCGGGACGTCACCCACCTGGTGCCGCTGGCCGAGCTCCTCGGTGAGATCAACACGGTGGGGCCGCGATCCAAGAAGGTCGCGGGCAAACTCAACGACCTGGTTGCCGCGCTCGGTCCGGAGCTGGAGATCCTCACCCGGACGCCGCTCCCGGAGATCGACCGGGTCGGCGGCGAACTCCTCGCCGAAGGCATCCGCCGGCTTCGCCGGGGTGAGGTCCGCCGGGTGCCGGGCTTCGACGGCGAGTACGGCGTGATCACCCTCTTCGACCCGACCGAACTCCGTTCCGGCGGGGGCGTGGCGGCGCAGGAGACGCTCTTCGACGTACCCGCCGTGCCGGCGCCGCGCCGACCCGCGGAGCCGACCCCGAAGTCGAAGGCTCGTCGCCCGGCGACGAAGCCGGAGCCGAGGCGGGTCAGCCCACCCTCGCCGCCGATCGCGCCACCCCCCTCGCCGCACGAGCCCTTCGAGCCGATGCTCTCCGGGATGGAGGAGGTCGGCACCGGCCTGCTCGACCGGCTGGACGCGATGCAGCGAGTGGCCGCGTCCGCGCCCGGCGGACCGCTGCTGATCGTGGCCGGTCCGGGCACCGGCAAGACCCGTACGCTGACGCATCGGATCGCGTACCTCTGCGCGGAGCTGAACGTCTTCCCGGAGCGCTGCCTGGCGATCACCTTCACCCGGCGCGCCGCCGAGGAGCTGCGGCACCGACTCGACGGGCTACTCGGGCCGGTCGCCGAGGACGTCACCGTCGGCACGTTCCACTCCGTCGGCCTACAGATCCTGCGGGAGAACCATGCGGTCGCCGGTCTGCCGGCGGACTTCCGGATCGCCGACGACGCGGACCGCGCCACCGCCCGGGACGAAGCCGGCGACGACCACGACACCTACCTGGCGCTCCTGCGCAAGCAGAACCTGATCGACCTCGACGAGTTGCTCACCCTGCCGCTGACCCTGCTGCGAGCCGATCGACGGCTGGCCGACTCCTATCGCGAGCGGTGGCAGTGGATCTTCGTTGACGAGTACCAGGACGTTGATGAGGTGCAGTACGAGCTACTCCGGTTACTCAGCCCCGCCGACGGGAACCTCTGCGCGATCGGTGACCCGGACCAGGCGATCTACTCCTTCCGGGGGGCCGATGTCCGCTACTTCCTGCGCTTCTCGCAGGACTTCACCGATGCCCGGCTGGTCCGGCTGAACCGCAACTACCGTTCGTCGGCACCGATCCTGGCCGCCGCGGTCCAGGCGATCGCCCCCTCGTCGCTGGTCCGGGGCCGCCGGCTGGACCCGGCCCGACTCGACCCGGAGGCCCCACTGCTCGGCCGGTACGCCGCCGCCTCCGTCGCCGACGAGGCCACCTTCGTCGCCCGTACGGTGGACGAGTTGGTCGGCGGGCTGTCGCACCGCTCGCTGGACTCGGGGCGGATCGACGGTGCCGCGACAACGCTCTCGTTCGCCGACATCGCGGTGCTCTACCGCACCGATGCGCAGGCCGCCCCGATCGTTGACGCGCTGTCCCGGGCGAACATCCCGGTGCAGAAGCGCTCTCATGACCGGCTCCGCGACCGCCCCGGCGTCGCCGAGATCGCCCGAGAGCTCCGGCACACCGACGGCGTCGACGGCGGTCTGCCGGCCCGGGTTCGGCGCGCCGGGCAGGTGGTCGCGCAACGGTTCGCCACCCCCACCCTCGACGGCTCGGGCACCGCCGGCCCGACCGACGTCCGGGTGGCGGTCGATCTGCTCACCCCACTGGCCCGGCGCTGCGGTGACGACCTGGAGCTGTTCCTGTCCCAGCTGGCGACGGGGGCGGAGGTGGACGCGCTCGACCCACGCGCGCAGGCGGTCACCCTGCTCACTCTGCACGCGGCCAAGGGGCTGGAGTTCCCGGTGGTTTTCCTGGTCGGTGCCGAGGACGGGCTGTTGCCACTGCGCTGGCCCGGTAGCGAGCCGGACGAGGACGCGGTCGCCGAGGAGCGACGGCTCTTCTTCGTGGGGGTGACCCGTGCGCAGGATCGGCTCTACCTCAGCCACGCCGCCCGGCGATTCCGGCACGGCACCGAGTACGATTGTCGACCCTCCCCATTCTTGTCCACGATAGATCCCGGCCTCTTCGAACGCCTCGGGGAACCGGAGTCCCGCCGTCCCAAGGACCGCCAGCTCCGCCTGATCTGAGATCGCACCCCCCACACCACCGTGGCAACGGCGGCGGGATCCCGAGTGTCCGGCCGCTCACACTCCCGCAGGAGGATGCGCATGCCGGACTACGAACCGCCGGCCGGCCACGGCGACGTGCCGTCCCCCGCTCGGCGTCGCGGACCGCTGGTCGCGATACTCGGCATCGTCGCAGTCGTGGCCCTCGGCAGCGTCGCAGTCGTGGCCCTCGGGGGCGGGGCCCTCGAGGGCGGGGCGGGTGTCCTCTGGTTCCGCGCCGGGGACGACGAGGCGCCGGCGACGTCCGGGCCCGGCCCCACCCCCACCGTCGCAGCCTCGGTCCCCTCGGCCGAGCCAGCTACGTCGGCGAGCCCAACACCCAGCGTCGCGGCCCCAGTTTCTTCCACCAACCCCCGCTTCGTCGAGGTCGGCCAGTGCGTCCGCAACGACGGACCGGCCGGCGGCACACCAGAGCTGCTGATCACCGAGTGCGGGCCGCAGACGTACGAGGTGCTGCTCCGCGTTGACGGCCCGACGACCGGTGAGGAGGACGCCGCGACGAAGTGCGCCTCCGTCGGCGGCTACACCAACTGGTTCTTCTTCGACAGTGACCTGGACACCCTCGACTTCGTGCTCTGCCTGAAAGAACGCTGAGCACCGAACCCCGGGGGACGACAACCAACGAGGCACCGGACGAAGGCATCGATTTACACACCTAGGACCGTCTAGCGTGAAAGCTAGATACCCCTAGATTTGACTCGACGTCGGAGTGCGCGACACGCCGGTAGCTCCATCTACCGAGATCTAGCCCTGTTGCTAGACAGCCCGATACTCTCCGATGCGTGGATCCGATCCGCAATCCCTACGCTCCGGGCGCCGGGCAACGCCCGCCCGAGTTGGCCGGGCGGGGGCGTGAGCTGGACGTCTTCGACATCGTGCTGGAGCGGATCGCGCGCGGCCGACCCGAGCGCAGCCTGATGCTCACCGGGCTGCGTGGAGTGGGCAAGACGGTGCTGCTCAACATGCTACGGTCGCAGGCCATCAACCGACTCTGGGGCAGCGGCAAGATCGAAATCCGGCCGGACCAGTCGCTGCGCCGTCCGATCTCGGCCGCCCTCCACATGGCCGTACGCGAGCTGGCCCCCCGACACCGCGCTCCAGACCGGATCGACGCCTTCCTCGGCGTCCTGAAGGCCTTCGCGCAACGGTCCACCCCGAGCGGTCGGGGCGGGGCCTCCCCGCGGCTGCGGGACCGGTGGCAACCCGGCATCGATGTCCCCGCCGCGAGTGGGCGGGCCGACTCCGGCGACATCGAGATCGACCTGGTGGAGCTGCTGACCGACGCCGCCGCGGTGGCTGCCGATGTCGGCACCGGCATCGCCGTCTTCATCGACGAGATGCAGGATCTCGCCCCGGAGGAGGTCTCCGCGCTCTGCGCCGCCTGCCATGAGCTGTCCCAACTCGGCGCGCCGCTGATCGTGGTCGGTGCCGGCCTGCCACACCTTCCGGCCGTCCTCAGCGCGGCGAAGTCGTACTCCGAACGGCTCTTTCGCTACCAGCGCATCGATCGACTCGACCGGATCGCCGCCGACCAGGCGCTCTGCGCGCCCGCTGAACGCGAGGAGATCGAGTACGAGCAGAAGGCGCTCGACCTGCTCTACGAGAATTCCGGCGGCTATCCCTACTTTGTCCAGGCGTACGGGAAGACGACCTGGGACCACGCCCCCCGCTCCCCGATCACCGCCGCCGATGTCCGGGTGGCGGCGCCGGATGCCGAGGCCGAGCTGGCGGTGGGCTTCTTCGGCTCCCGGTTCGAACGAGCCACTCCGGCCGAGCGCGAATACATGCGGGCGATGGCGACCCTCTCCCTGGTTGACGCTGCCGACGACGGGGCCCGGGACGACATGGACGCCGCCGTGCCGACCGCCGAGATCGCCCACGCGCTGGGGCGCAAGCCCGCCAGCCTCTCCCCAGCTCGAGACGCGTTGATCAAAAAGGGTCTGATCTACTCCGGCGAACGCGGCACAGTGGCGTTCACGGTGCCCCACTTCGGCCGCTACCTCCGCACCCAGCCAACGTAGCCCGATCGACTCACACCTTCGACCACGGCGGCGGAAAGATCACCTCACCGGGGGCGGGCGGTCCCGTGCCACCGCCGACCGAGGGCAACACCAGGGCCTGCCAGGGCTCGCCGAGCCCAGACCAGGGGCTGGTGAGGCCGAGCCGGTCGGCCCGACCGAACCCGAACCGCCGGTAGAAGGCCGGATCACCCAACACCACCACGAGACGCTCACCCAGCTCGGCGGCCGCGTCCAGGGCCGCCTGCACCACCGCGCTACCCAGCCCGATGCGCTGCCGGTGCGGGGCGACCGCCACCGGCCCGAGGGCGAGCGCGGCCACGTCGTCGTGGTCGGAGCGAACCCGCGCCCGGGTGAGCAACGCGTAGCCGACGACCTCACCCCCGTACTCGACCACCATGGCCAGTGCCGGCAGCCACTCCGCGCTGCCCCGCAGCTCGTCTACGAGGCCGACCTCCGGCGGGGTGGTGACATCGGGACGGGCGAACGCGCCAGCGAGGACCCGACGCACCGCACCGGTATCTGCCGGTTCCTCGGGCCGTAGCCGCATGGTGGTCACGCCGGGGACCTTACCCCCTCCGGCGCTGGCCCGTCCGGGACAGTCGCGCGATTCGGCGTGGCAGGCGAGCTGCGGCAACCAACCGGATCGGTCGGTTGCCGGGGTGACGGCGGGTCCGACAGGGTATGACTGACCCATGACACCCGTACGCTCCCTCGCCCGAGTCATGCTCAGTGGCATCCTCGTGGTCGAAGGGGCCCGCAGCCTCACCGCCCCGGGCCGGCTCGTCCCCGCCGCCACGCCGATGACCGACCGGGTCGAACCCCTGCTGCGACGCGCTGTTCCCGGCGTCCCCACCGATACCGAGACGCTGATCCGCGCCAATGGAGCCGTACAGTTCGGTGCCGGCCTACTGCTCGCCACCGGACGGCTCACCCGACCGGCGGCCTTGGTTCTGGCCGGCACTCTGGTGCCGGGTACTATCGCCGGGCATCCCTTCTGGACTGACGTGGATCCGGCGGTGCGGGTCAACAACCAACTCCACTTTCTGAAAAACCTCGGCCTCTTCGGTGGGCTCCTACTGGCCGCCGCGGACACCGAAGGGAAACCGGGGCTACGCTGGCGAGCCGGTCAGCGGCTCGGCCACTCCCGACGTCGGGTAACCCGGGCTGGCCGTACCGCCCGCCGGCAGGCCCGGATCGCCGTACGATCGGCAGCGACGGCTCGACGCTTTCCTGGCTGACCCGCGTCGATCCCCTCCCGTCGCACTCCGTCGGACGAAACAGCGAGTCCGACGTACCGCCCACCCGGCGTTCACCCGGTGGAAAAATCAGAAACCAGTGTGGGGTCGGACACGGTCCCATAGCGCGGGAGGCGAAACGTGAGGGACCGTTCTAGGCTCCGTAACGGACCAGGACGGCTAGGTCGATATTGGTACGGGGGTGGCCACTCAATGCCGACGATTCTCCGTCGGCGGATGCGTCGCCTCACCCCGGTTCGCCGCGTCCCGCGAGGGCTCGATCGCCGGACCGTCATCCGGATCGGAGTCGTGGCCGTCGTCGCATACGCCGCCTGGCTCGCCGTCGGCGAGTTCGGGCGACCGTACAACTTCTTCGACATGAAGATCTATCACGGCGCGGCGGTGTGGTGGGCGAACGGCCACGAGCTGTACGAGTTCATCGCCCCCGACACGACCCTCGGCTTCACCTACCCACCCTTCGCCGGGCTCGCCATGCTCCCGATGGCGCATCTTCCGGTCGGGCTGGCCGGGCTGGTAAACGCGGTGGCGAGCGTCGCCGCGCTGGCCGTGGTCCTCGCCGCACTGCTCCGCCCGATCGCCGACCGGCTCAACTATCCCCTGTGGTACGCGGTGGCGCTCGCGACGGTGCTCGCCGCCGCCCTCGAGCCGTCCCGGGAGACCATCGGCTACGGGCAGGTCAATCTACTGCTGTTCGCACTGGTCATGGCCGACCTGGTCGGCCTGCGCTGGCGATCCCGCCGGGGCACCCACGTCGCTCCCACCGACGGGCCGCTACTGCGCTTCGTCTACAGCGGCGCCTGGGCGGGCGTCGGCATCGGCCTCGCCACCGCGGTGAAGCTGACCCCCGCCCTCTTCATCGCCTACCTCATGATCACCCGTCAGTGGCGGGCGGCGACCACCGCCGTCGGCACCGTCCTGGCCGTGACGATCGGGTCGTTCGCCGTCGTCGGACCCGAGTCCCGGGCCTACTTCGGCGGGGTGCTCTGGCAGACCGAGCGGGTCGGTGCCGCCGACATGACCCCCAACCAGTCGCTCGCCGGCCTGCTCGCCCGCCTCCACGACTCGATCGAGACCCCGGGGCTGCTCTGGTTCACGTTCGCGATCCTGGTTCTCGCACTCGGTCTGTCCCGGGCCGCCAACGCACGGGCAGACGGCGACGAGCTGACGGCATTCACCCTGGTCGGGCTCACCACCAGTGTGATCAGCCCGATCTCCTGGACGCACCACCTCGTCTGGGTGATTCCCGCGATCATCGTGCTCGCCGACGCCGCCGTCCGCCGCCGGGACGCCAGCCGGGCGCTCGCCGCCCGGGCCGGCCTGGAGGGCCTACCCGGAGTCAACGGTCTGCGCCCCCCGATCTGGTACCCGACGCTGACCGGGCTCCGGCACGGGGCCGCCGCCCTGGCCCTCTATCTCCTCTTCCTCGTCTCGCCGATCTGGCCGTACGAGCACCAGCTACCCGAGGTGTCGCACTATCAGGACGGTCTCTTCGGTGCCCTGATGGAGAATTCGCTGGCCCTGGCGCTGATCGTGCTGGTCGCCGCGCTGCCCTGGCGCCCCGGGGCCGAGCCGGCCTTCTACGGCGAGCGTCCAGGCCGTCCCGTCCCGCTGGCCAGCCGCCGCTGACCGGCGACGGGTGACCGACAACGGGCGACCAACCGACGAACGCTGACCGACGAACGCTGTCGACGTCAGGGACAGTTCACCCACTCCTCGGTGCCGTCCGCGAACACCTGCCGCTTCCAGATCGGCAGCCGTGCCTTCACCTCGTCAACCAATCGGGCACAGGCGGCGAAGGCGGCGGCTCGGTGGGCGGTGCTGACCGCCGCCACCAGCGCCGCTTCGCCGATCTCCAGCGGCCCGACCCGGTGCGAGACGGCCACCGCGTACACCTCGGGGTCGGCGGCGATCTCGGCGGCGACCTCGCGCAGCACCCGCTCGGCACTCGGGTGCCCCTCATAGGTCAGCGCCACCACCGCCCGGCCGTGGTCGTGGTCCCGGACGACACCCTGGAACGACACCACCGCGCCAGCGGCCCGGTCGGCCACCGCGCCCTCGTGTGCGGCGAGATCCAGTGGCCGCTCGGTAACCTCGCCGAACGCCACGGTCGGGGCGGTCATGACCCGCGCTCCCCGGGCAGCAACGGCAGCGGCACGACCGACACCCGGTCGCCCGGCTCGCCGGACGCGCCGGGGCGGATCACCGCGAACCCGTCGGCTCCGGCCAGGCCGCGCAGCATCGCCGAGCCGACATGCCGGAGCGGGTGGGCGGTGCCGGTGACTCGATCCAGCCGGACCAACGCAAGGTGGGTGAAGGCGCCCCGCCCGGGGATCGGCTCGGCGAGCGCCGCCTGTGGAAGCTCCGGCATCGACCGGCCGGCGAGGCCGGCCAGCAGCGGCGCGACCAGCGACGCCAGGGCGAGGATCGCGGACTGCGGGTTACCGGGCAGCCCGGCGACGAAGCGTACCCGGCCGTCGGTGCCGACCACCCGGGCCAGCAGCATCGGGAAGCCGGGCCGCACGGCGACGGTGTTGACCACATACTCCGCTCCCAACGCCTCGAGTGCGGGGTGCAGGTGGTCCACCGGGCCGTGCATGGTGCCGCCGGTCGTGCAGACCAGGTCGGCGCGGGTGAGCGCATCACTGAGCGCCGCCACGTGCGCCGAGAGGGTGTCCGCCACCGGTCCGACCACGTCGGCGGGGCGCACCGCGCACCCGTACCGACGCAGCCACGCCGGCACGGCGGGACCGAGCGCGTCCCGGACCCGCCCCGCCCCGGGCGGCCCGGCCGTCAACAGTTCGTCCCCGAAGACCAGCAGCGCCGCACGCGGCTGCCGCCGTACACGCAGGGTGTCGTGTCCGCAGGAGGCGGCCAACCCGATCACCGCCGGGTCCACGGGCGTCCCGACCGGCAACAGCTCCTCTCCGGCGGCGGCCTCCTCCCCCGGCAGACGCCACTCGGGCGACGGACGCGGGGTGCCGGCCACCAACCCGTCCGGAGTACGGCTCGACTCCTCCACCCGCAACACAGCGGCGGCGCCGTCAGGAACCATCGCACCGGTGGCGATCTCGACGGTGGTGCCGTCCTCGGTCAGCGGCGCCGGGACCCCACCGGCCAGGACCCGGCCCACGATCCGCCACGGGCCGGCGCCACGCACCGCCCAGCCGTCCACACTGGTCGTGCGGAACGCCGGTAGGGGGGTCCGGGTGGCCAACGGCTCAGCCAGGGTGTGCCCGTCTAGGTCAACGAGCGGCCGACTCACCACCGGCAGCGCGGCAGCTCGACCCACCGCATACGCCCGGGAACGCGCCTCCTCCCAGCCCGCGGGTGGGGGCGGAGCGACGGGGTCGGCGGCTGCGGCTTCCATGCTCACCCGACGAGAGTATCGGGGCGTCCAATGGTGCGTTAGTTCGCGAACCGATCAGTGGTCCCCACCACGGAGTTGGTCAACAGCGTGGGCGAGGATCGGTCCGAGCACGGCCAGCCCGTCGCGGGCACCCCCGGTCGAGCCGGGGAGGTTCACCACCAGTGTCTGCCCCAGGACACCGGCGACTCCCCGGGACAGCACCGCGGTGGGCACGCGGTCCCGGCTGTACGCACGGATGGCCTCCGCGATGCCCGGGATCTCGTGGTCGAGCAGCGCCCGGGTCACCTCCGGGGTGCGGTCCGTCGGGTTGATGCCGGTGCCGCCACTGGTCACCACGACATCCACCCCCTCGGCGGCGGCAGCACTCAGCGCCGCGCCGACCGGGTCTCCGTCCGGGACCACGATGATCGGCCCGTCCACCGCACAGCCCAGCTCCCGCAGGCCGGCGACGAGCAGCGGGCCGCTGGTGTCCGGGTAGACACCGGCGGAGGCCCGGTTGGAGGCGACGACCACCCGCGCCCGGATCACAGCCGGTCCTCGGGGCGGACCCACTCACCGGACGCTCCGCCCTCCTTGCGCAGGACTCGGACCGCGTCCACCGTGGCCGCCGGGTCAACCGCCTTGACCATGTCGACGAGGGCCAGGCCGGCGACCGCGACGGCGGTGAGCGCCTCCATCTCGACGCCGGTGCGGTCAGCCGTCCGGGCGGTCGCGGTGATCTCGACGGTGTCGTCGGTGAGGGTCAGGTCGACGGTGACCCCGTGCAGGGCGATCGGGTGGCAGAGCGGAATCAGGTCCGGGGTCCGTTTCGCGCCCATGATCCCGGCGAGCCGGCCGACGGCGAGCGCATCCCCCTTGGGGAGCCCATCGCGGCGCAGGAGGTCGACGACCTCGCGGGTGGTCCGGAGCCGGCCGGCGGCGACGGCCAGCCGCCCGGTCACCGCCTTGGCGGAGACGTCAACCATGCGGGCTGCGCCTGCCGCGTCAACGTGGGTGAGCTGCGCGGAATCCGTCACGACGGCGAGTCTAGTCACTGCTGCGCCCAGCCCGGGCCGCCGGTTCGAGTGGGCTGCGGGACGGCGCCGCCCGATGGGGATTCGGTACGGTCGTCCGCCTTCCCGCCGGACGACGGCGGGCTACCACCGCGGCGTTCCCAGCCCGCCTGACCCGCCGCCGTTGATCTGCAAAACTGACCGCGTGACCAGCGCCGTTCCGGGCATACGCCGCGGGTGGCCCGCCCTGGACAACGCCGCCGGTGGCCTCGGCGTTGACCTTGCCCTCTACGCCGCCTCGGCCGGATTCGCCACACTCACCACCCTGACCTCCACCATCGCCCCGCACCGCGCGTGGGGCGGTGTCGCCACCGCCGGTTACCTCGTCGCCGCCGTCGCCGCCACCGCCCAGCTGCTGATCTGGCGGCGCCGCCCCGGATCCCCACTGACCGGGCTCTCCACCCGCTGGGTGGTCGCCGGGCTCGCCGCCACCACCACCGTGCTGCTGCCGGTGCTCTGGCAGAGCGTCGAACGGGCCCTCGGACGCACCGACCGGGCGCAGGAGGAGGTCATCGTCATTGAGGATTCTGGGCGGCGGCTGATCGAGACCGGCACCCCCTATCTCAGCCGCGAGGCGATCGCCGCGCTTCCCACCAGCGAGCAGCTCTTCGGCTACACCCCGTACCAACCGGGCATGGCCCTGTTCGGTCTGCCCCGCGCCATCGTCGACACCGCGTTGACCGACGCCCGGGTGTGGTTCGCGCTCGCCACCGTCGTCATCCTCGCGCTCGCCGGGCGCACGCTCTGGCGGGCCGGGGACCGCGACCCACACCGGCCCGGCGACGGCATCCTGCGCGGCGTACAGGCCGTCACAGTTTTGCCGGTCAGCGCGCTCACCCTCGCCACCGGCGGCGACGACCTGCCCGTTCTCGCGCTCTGCCTGCTTGCGCTCACCCTCGCCGCCGCCGGTCAACCGGGCCGGGCCGGAGCGGCCGTGGGGTTCGCCGCCGCCCTGAAGCTCTTCGCCTGGCCGGTCGCGGTGGTCCTGGCCGTCTGGGGCGCCACCCGGTCGTCCGGCCGGCGCGTCCTCGCCGGTGCCCTGGGGCTGCCGGTCATCGCCCTGCTGCCCGTCCTGCTGATCGACCACGACGCGTTGATCGAGAACGTGCTCCGCTTCCCGCTCGGCCAAGGCCTGGTCACCAGCCCGGCCCAGTCCCCGCTCCCCGGCCACCTGATCTCCACCGGGCTGCCCGCCGGGCGGATACTCGCCGGCGGACTGCTGCTCGCCGTCGGGCTGGCCTTCGCCCTGCGCCTCACCCGCCGCCCGCCGCGTACGGCCGCCGCCGCGTCGCTCATCTGCGGGTACGGGCTCCTCGTCGCGCTCCTGCTCATGCCCGCCAGCCGGTTCGGCTACCTGCTCTACCCCCTGGCCTTCCTGATCTGGGCCCCCGCACTCGCCCACCGGAATCCAGCAACCCGCCACGGAGCCGGCTCACACGGCGTACACCTGAGAGGTGACCACCTTTCGTGACCGCAGCGACGCGGGTCGGGCGCTCGCCGATCGGCTCACCGCGCTCGTCGGCGAACCCGATGTCATCGTGCTTGCTCTGGTGCGCGGCGGCGTGCCCGTGGCCGAGGTGATCGCCCGCCGGCTCGAGGCCCCGCTCGACGTGATCACCGTCCGCAAGCTCGGCCTTCCCGGGGCGCCCGAGGTCGCGTTCGGCGCGATCGGTCCCGGTGGGGCCCAGGTGCTCAACGAGCGGATCGCCAGCCGGCTCAGCCCGGCGGAGATCGCCGACGTGGACCGCCAGGAGCGGGCCGAGTTGGACCGCCGGGAGCGGCTCTACCGGGCCGACCGCCCGCCACTGGACCTCACCGACCGCACCGCCCTGATCGTTGACGACGGCCTCGCCACCGGCGCCACCGCTCGCGCCGCGGTCCAGGTCGCCCGCCACCTCGGTGCCCGACGGGTGGTGGCGGCTGCCCCGGTCGGCTCGCAGGAGGCGTACGAGTTGCTCTCCGCCGAGGCCGACCAGGTTGTCTGCCCGCAGCACCCGGCCGAGTTCACCGCGGTCAGCGCCTACTACGACGACTTCCACGAGGTCCCCGACGACGAAGTGACCGCCACGTTGACCGCGACCGCCTAGGTCAACCAGGTACGGTCGGATGATGAGCCTCACCTGTCCCAAGTGTCACGGCGAGATGCGCCAGTACGAGCGCAGTGGCGTCGTCATCGATCAGTGCAGCGAGTGCCGGGGGATCTTCCTCGACCGCGGCGAGTTGGAGAAGCTGTTCGAGGCGGAGGCTAACTGGAACCGGCAGCAGGCCGCTCCGGCACCCGCCCAGCCCAGCCAGCCCGGCGGATACCCGCCGCCCCCGCCTCCGCCGCAGCAGCCCGGCTACGGCACCGTGCCGCCCCCACCGCCGCCCGCGCACGGCTACCCCCCGGCTCCGGCCCCGGCCTACGGCAGCCACGGCCAGCACTACGGCTACCACGGGCACTACCGGCGGAAGCGGCACAAGGGCTTCCTGGGCGACCTGCTCGGCTGAGCGCCGCTCCGGCGCGTCCGGAAGGAACCCACCGCGGCAGCGCGGGGCGGGACCTTCCGGACGCTCAGCGGTCAGCCGGCTGGCTCACCCGATCGCAGCTCCACTCACCCGGTCGCCGGGGTCGACTCACACGATCGCCATGTCCACGAAGCGCGACAGGTGGAGCTGCGCTGCCACCGTCACCGTGTCGGTCGGCCCGTTCCGGTGCTTGGCCACGACGAAGTCCGCCTCCCCGGCCCGCGGCGACTCCTTGTCGTAGTAGTCGTCGCGGTGCAGCAGGATGACGACGTCGGCGTCCTGCTCGATGGAGCCGGACTCCCGCAGGTCGGAGAGCTGGGGCCGCTTGTCGGTCCGCTGTTCGGGGCCACGGTTTAGCTGGCTGACCGCGATGACCGGGCACTCGACCTCCTTCGCGAGAAGCTTGAGGCCACGGGACAGGTCGGCGACCTCCTGCTGCCGGCTCTCCGTACGCTTCGGCGAGGTCATCAGCTGGAGGTAGTCGACGACGATGAGCTTCAGGTCGTGTCGCTGTTTGAGACGCCGCGCCTTGGCCCGGATCTCCATCAGGTTCATGCTCGGCGTGTCGTCCACGAAGAGCGGCGCCTCGCTGATCTCGCCCATACAGCGGGCGAGCTTCGTCCAGTCGTCGTCGGAGAGCTGCCCGCTGCGCAGCACGTGCAGGGGCACCCGGGCCTCGGCCGAGAGAAGTCGCATGACGATCTCGACCTTGCTCATCTCCAGCGAGAAGATCGCCGAAGCCTGGTTGGCGCGAATCGCGGCATTCCGCGCGAAGTCCATGCTCGCCGTGGACTTCCCCAGGCCGGGCCGCCCGGCGACGATGATGAGCTGGCCGGCCTGCAGGCCGTTGAGGAGGCGGTCGAGGTCGGTGAAGCCGGTGGGAACGCCGGTCATCATGCCGTGCTGGGCGCCAACCGCCTCGATCTCGTCGAGCGTGGGCTGGAGCATGTCGGCGAGGATCGCGAAGTCCTCGCTGACCCGCCGCTCGGTGACGTCGTAGACGGCCTGCTGGGCGAGGTCAACGACGTCATCCACGTCCCGGCTGCCGCTGGCGGCGGTGCCGAAACCGAGCTGCACGATCCTGGTGCCGGCCTCGACCAGCCGCCGGAGCACGGCCCGCTCGCTGACGATCCGGGCGTAGTAGGCGGCGTTGGCCGCGGTGGGCACGCTGGCGATCAGGGTATGCAGGTATGGTGCGCCCCCGATGCGGACCAGGTCACCGGAGTCGGCCAGGGCCGCCGCGACCGTGATCGAGTCAGCGGGCTCGCCCCGGCCGTAGATCTCGAGAATCGTGTCGAAGACGGTGGCGTGGACCGGTCGGTAGAAGTCGTTGCTCTTGAGAATCTCGACGACGTCGGCGATCGCGTCCTTGGAGAGGAGCATCCCGCCCAGCACGCACTGCTCGGCGGCGATGTCCTGCGGTGGGGTCTTCTCGAACTGGCCGTCCCGCTGCACCGGCACCGATGTCGGCCCGCCAGCACGCGGTTCGGCTGGCATCTCGTCGGCGACCGACACGGCTCCCCCTTCACACCGTCAACTCATCGTCCCAGCTTCACCGCGGAGTCACGGCCTTCTCGACCCGCAGGGCGATCGGGGGCCATCGTGCGGCGGGTCGGGTGGCAACCATACGGAAGACCAGGAGGGTGCCTCAACAGCAGCGGTGGACGAGTCTCGGGACAACCTGTGGATAGCAGGGGGTAGGCATGTGTGCAGCTTGTGCACATGCCTGTGGATAACTGTGGAGAGCTTCCCTCCGACACCGGGCTGAGCTGGAACGATGGCATCCACACCCTGTGGATAAAAAGAAACCGGGAAGCTACCTTGCCGACCACCGACGGCCGGATCGCGCCCGTCCGGATACAGGTCGCGCCCGGACACAGGTCGGGCCCGCGCCGTGTACGGCGCGGGCCCGACCGATGGTGCGGGTGGGGTGTCAGCCCTGAACGACGCTCAGGTCGAACGCGGCGGTCACCTCGGGGTGCAGCTTGATCCGCACCGGGTAGGAGCCGAGCGACTTGATCTGCCCGGGCAGCTCAAGCCGGCGACGGTCCAGCGTCGGGCCGCCAGCGGCCTTGACGGCCGCGACGATCTCGTTCGCGGTAACCGAACCGAAGAGCCGGCCGCCCTCGCCAGCGCGGGCCTTCAGGGCCACCTTCAGCCCTTCGAGCTGGCCCTTGACCTCGTTGGCGTGGCCGAGGTCACGAATCTCGCGGGCCGACCGGGCCCGCTTGATGAGCGTGACCTGCTTCTCCGCACCCTTGGTCCAGGCGATCGCGAAGCCCTGCGGCAGCAGGTAGTTACGGCCGTAGCCGTTCTTGACCTCCACGATGTCCCCCGGGGCACCGAGGCCGGATACCTCCTGGGTCAGGATGATCTTCATGTCGGCGCCTCCTCTCAGCGAGCCGTCGCCGTGTACGGCAAGAGCGCCATCTCGCGGGCGTTCTTGACCGCACGGGCGATCTGCCGCTGCTGCTGCGAGGTCACGCCAGTCACTCGCCGGGCACGGATCTTGCCGCGGTCGGAGATGAACTTGCGCAGCAGCGCAGTGTCCTTGTAATCGATATAGGTGATCCCGTCCTTATCAAGCGGGTTCACTTTCTTCTTCGGCTTGCGAAGTGCCGCAGCCTTGGCCATTGACCTTGCTCCTGGTTTGCGATTGCGGGCGCTCGGCGCCATCAGAACGGAGGCTCCTCGTCGAAGTTGCCACCGCCGGACCCGCCACGCGAGGGAGCAGGGGCAGGAGCGGCCGAGGCCCACGGGTCGTCGAAGTTGCCTCCGCCGCCCTGGCCACCACCGCCGCCAAAACCACCACCGCCCGAGCGGGACATCTTCTGCACCTTCGCCGTGGCGTAGCGCAGCGACGGGCCGATCTCGTCGACCTCCAGCTCGATAACCGTGCGCTTCTCACCCTCGCGGGTCTCGTACGACCGCTGCCGCAGCCGACCGGACACGATCACGCGGGTGCCGCGCTGCAGCGACTCCGCGACGTGCTCGGCGGCCTGCCGCCACACGGTGCACGAGAGGAACAGCGGCTCGCCGTCCTTCCACTCGCTGGACGACTTGTCGAAGAACCGGGGCGTCGAGGCGACCCGGAACTTGGCGACCGCCGCACCGGAGGGGGTGAATCGCAACTCGGGGTCATCGGTCAGATTGCCGATGACCGTGATGATGGTTTCTCCTGCCATGACCATCTCCTCGCGCACTCATCGTCTCGCCGTACAGGCTGACAGAGCCGTCCGACAATGCCGACGAGGCTGATCCGGGGGTGTCGGGGTCGGGTGGTCGGGGTGCGCCTCAGCGCACTTCCGGCCGAATAACCTTGGTACGCAGCACCGACTCGTTGAGCCGCAGCTGACGGTCCAGCTCGGCCACCGCTGCTGGCGTCGCCTGCAGGTCGATGACGGCGTAGATCCCCTCGGTCTTCTTGTTGATCTCGTACGCGAGGCGCCGACGGCCCCACACATCGGTCTTCTCGACCGAGCCACCCGCAGTCCGAATCACGTTCAGGTACGTGTCGAGCGACGGGGCGACGGTGCGCTCCTCAAGGCTGGAGTCGAGGATCACCATGATCTCGTAATGACGCAAGACGTGCTCACCTCCTATGGGCTAGGCGGCCACGGTCCTTCCGTGGCAGGAGGTCGTGCGTCGTGGCCCACTCCGGAACGGGGGGACCCGGCCGGACGTGGACAACCGGACCAGGATACCCGGTCCGAAGGATCATGCCCGCGGCGGTGGAAGCGCCGCCGGACATGGTTCACGGGGGGCCCAGCCAGGACATCGATGTCCTGGCTGGGCCCCCCGTGACCAGAGACCGCGGGGTGTCGCGTCCGCATTCCTTGGGTGGGACCTGGGGAGGAACGACCACACCGATGAGGTTGGACCGGCGACACCCCGCGGGGCTTCTTCATGTTGTTTCTCGACCATATCCCTGATGTGCAGGACTTGTCGGAGAATTTGGTAAATCTCAGACAATCTACTAATCCAAGGCTGCAGAACCGTCCATCCCATCTCGTTCAACGACCACTGATCGCTACGGTGACGCACCTCTGACCACTCCGGTTACGCGCGTCGCCGCACTGCGGTCGCCGTCGGTCGGTGAACTCGACGTAGGCTCCCCGCATGCGTATCGGAGCCCACGTCGATTCGTCCGACCCACTGGCGGAGGCGACCGCAAGAGCCGCCGACACCGTGCAGTTCTTCCTCTCCGACCCGCAGGGCTGGAAGGCACCGAAGCCGCGGGCGGACGCCGACCGGCTGCGCAGCGCCGAGGTGGACCTCTACGTGCACGCGCCGTACGTGATCAACCTGGCCACGTTGAACAACCGCATCCGAATCCCCAGCCGTAAACTCCTGCTCGCGCACGCCCGCGCCGCCGCTGCTGTCGGAGCCCGCGGTCTGATCGTGCACGGGGGCCACGTCAACGCGGGCGACGACCTCGCCACCGGGTTCGACAACTGGCGCAAGGCCTTCGCCTACGCGGCGGAGTCCGGCGGCTTCGGCATACCGGTGCTGATCGAGAACACCGCCGGCGGGACGAACGCCTGCGCCCGCCGGCTGGACGCGCTCGCCCGCCTCTGGGACACGATCGGCGACCACGAGGTGGGCTTCTGCCTGGACACCTGCCACGCCTACGCGGGCGGTGAGGAGTTGCTCGGGCTGGTCGACCGGATCAAGGCGATCACCGGGCGGATCGACCTGATCCACGCCAACAACTCCAAGGGTGCCTTCAACTCGGGCCAGGACCGACACGACAACCTGACCGGCGGCACGATCGACCCGGAGCAGGTGGTGGCGGTGATCCGCGCGGCGGGCGCCCCGGTGGTGGTCGAGACACCGGGCGGGGCGGACGGCCAGGCAGCCGACATCACCTTCCTCCGGGAGCAGCTCGGCGTGCCGGCCCCGACCGCATGACCGCCGGACGCTCCGACGGCACACCGCCACCGAATCCCGAGGCGGCCAGCACCGCCGGCGACCGAAAGCCCACGACCGACATGGACAAGCGCGAAACCGACCCGGGTGACGCCAGGTCACCCACGGACGGCTCCACGACCGCCGGCACCGAGAGCACCGCCAAGAAGGACGACAAGAGCGGGAAGGACGACAAGGAGAAGCCGGACCCGTTCGCGTCCTTCGGCCCCGCTCCGCCGCCGGTGCCGACCCGCGTGGGCCGGGCAACCCGCGCCGTCGGCCGGTTCCTGGCGCACGAGTGGACACTCGCGGCGCTCGGGTCGCTGGCCCTGGCCGTCGCGATGACCTGGCCGACGCTGCGCTACCCCCGCTACACCCTGCCCCAGGACTACTGGGATCCGAGCCTGCAGGCGTGGCAGATGGCCTGGTCCGGGCACGCGCTGTTGACCGACCCGGGCCGGCTGTTGCACTCCAACGCGTTCTTCCCGGAACGGTGGAGCTTCGCCTTCTCTGACACCCTGCTGGGGTACGCCCCAGCAGGGATGATCGGGACCGGCCCCGAAGCGGCCCTGCTCCGATACAACATCATGTTTGTGCTGGCCCACGCCCTCGCCACGTTCGGGGCGTACGCGCTGGCGCGGCAGTTGGGGTCGGGCCGGATCGGCGCCGCGGTCGCCGGAGTGACCTACACGTACGCACCCTGGCTGCTCGCCCAGGCCGGGCACCTGCACGTCGTCTCCAACGGTGGCATCCCGCTGGCGCTGGCGATGCTCGCCCGGGGACACGGCTGGTCACTGCGACACGGCTACCGACCCGAGAAGCGACGGGTCGGTTGGGTCTACGCCGGCTGGCTGGTCGCCGCCTGGCAGCTGAGCCTCGGCTTCGGCATCGGACTGCCGTTCGCGTACGTCCTCGCCGGGATCGGGCTGGTCGCCACGCTGACCTGGTTCCTGCGGCGCTGGGTCGTCCGCCCGGTGCGACGCCCCTTCGGTCGACGGCTGTTCACCGCCGACGTGGTCGGCGGGCTGATCTTCGCCGCGGTCGGCGGGCTCCTCGCGCTCCCCTACTTCACCGTCGCCGAGCTGCATCCGCAGGCGGAGCGGACCGCCGCCGACCTCGCCTGGTTCTCCCCACCCGCGCGGGGCTTCCTCACCGCGCCGGCCGAGTCACGGATCTGGGGTGACCTCCACGAGGGGGCTCGGGCAACGCTGCCCTGGCAGCCGGAGATGACGTTGCTGCCCGGTTACGTGCTCTACGCACTCGCCCTGGGTGGCCTCTTCTTCTCGGTGTGGCGGGTCCGGCACCGGCTCCTGCTGCTGGCGGGCGTCGTGGTCAGCATGGTGCTGGCGATGGGCACCGCACTTTTCGACGGGCAGTACACCTTCGTGCCGCTCTTCGAGCACCTACCCGGCTGGAACGGCCTGCGTACGCCGGGCCGACTGATGCTCTGGGCAACGCTGCTGCTCGGGCTGCTCGCGGCCGGCGCGGTGAGCGCCTTCGCCGGGCGGGTCCGGAAGATCTCCGCCGCGCGGATCCCTTCCTGGCCGAGCCCGTGGCTGCGGTTGGCCACGCTGCTACCGCTGCTGTTGGTGACCGTCGAGGGGCTGAACCGCACGCCGCACCCGGTCGTCCCGGTGCAACCCGCGGCGATGCGCACGGTGGACGGCCCGCTGCTGGTGCTGCCGAGCGACCAGGGTCATGACCAGCCGGTCATGCTCTGGTCGACCACCCACTTCCAGGACATCGTCAACGGTGGGAGTGGCTTCACCCCGACCCTGCTCGGGGAGGTACGTCGGGTAACGGTCACGTTCCCCGACCAGGCCAGCGTCGACTACCTGCGCACCCTGGGCGTTCGCAACGTCCTGATCCCTCGGAATCAGGTGGCCGGCACGCCGTGGGAGTTCAGCATCGACGCACCGGTTGACGCGCTCGGCATCACCCGGGAGGAGATCGGCGACGTGGTCGTCTACCGCCTGTGACCGCGCGAGATCCGGTCACTGGCGGTAGACGACCGTGGACGCTCGCTGTCTGGCCACCCAGGGAGCGTCCGGCGCGCCGTCGATCACCCCGGCATCCGGGTCGTCGGGGTATCTGGCCCGTACCGCGTCCTGCTCCGGACGGAGGATCTCCCGGATGACCAGCGCGCAGAGCACCACGACGGTGGTCAGCCGGAACGTGGCGGCCAGCACGAAGACGCCTTCGGGAAAGACCGGCGTGCCGGTGGAGGTGCCCAGCAGTTCGCCGTAGAAGGCCAGGAAGTAGCCGACCTCGGCGAGTTGCCAGGCCAGGAAGGCACCCCACCTGGGGCGGGCGAGCACGGCGAGGGGCAGCAGCCAGAGCACGAACTGCTGCGACCAGACCTTGCTGAAGATCAGGAAGGCGGCGACCACGAGGAAGGCGAGCTGGGCGAGGCGCGGCCGGCGCGGGGCCCGCAGGGCCAGCACGGCGATACCGAGGCAGGCCAGGAAGAACAGCGCGTACGCCAGGTTGTTCAGCACCGGAATGTTGTTGCTCAGCCACTCGAACGGGCCGGCACCGGGCTCGCCGATCTTGCCGTCGAGGTAGCGGCCGATATACCAGAGGGTGCCCCAGTCGATCGGCCGTTCCGTGTTGAGCTCCAGGAAGCGTCCCCAGTTGGTGGGGTTGGTCAGCACAGCGGGGAGGTTCACCAGGACCAGCGCCACCGCACCCGTACCGATCGCGGTGAGCGCGGCCCGCAGCCGGCTACTCCGAATGGCCAGCAGCAGGATCGGCCAGAAGAGGAAGAGCGGCCAGAGCTTCGCGGCCCCGCCCAGGCCGAGTAGCAGGCCGGCCAGCGCGGGTTTGCGGCGTGCCCAGGCGAACAGGCCGAACGCGGCCAGCCCGATGGCGAGAAAGTCCCAGTTGACGGTGGCGGTGAGCAGCAGCGCGGGGGCGAGCGCGAAGAGTGCCGCGTCCCAGGGTCGTCGACGCCGTAGCGCCAGGATCACCGCGACGGTGGCCACCGCCAGCGCCCCGAGCACCAGCGCGTTCAGGTTGTAGAACCACTGGGCCTGGTTCAGGCCGGGGTCCGCGCTGCCGAGTGCGTGCACCGGCAGGCCGAGGGCACCCATGAAGTAGCCGGTGAGTACCGGATATTCCACCGGGTGGTCCCGGTAGGGAACCTTGCCCTCGTTGAGCCCTTCGGCGTAGTAGAGGGCGAGCACGTCGGTGTAGCAGAAGCGGGTGTACTGGACGTTGTTCGTCCAGGCGCCATCCTGGCAAGGCGACTTCTGCACCCAGTGCAGGGCCAACGTCAGGCAGACCAGGGCCAGGACGATCCGCACCGCGGTCCAGAACCGACGCTCCCCGCCGACCGGCCGGTCCAGCGCGGTGGCGTGGTCGCCCAACGGGCCCCCGATCAGGCCGGAGACGCCACGGACGAAGCCGTCGGAGCGGGACGGGTGGTCCGGTGCGGCGGCGTTGTCCATCCCACCCGTCGTCTGCGTCTTCATGACGTGCATCCTGCACTAGATCCGCGTTGCCGTCGTGTACCTGGAGGGCGTTGGGACAGTTGGCCCTTACCCGCACGGCCGGGCTGGCTAGTCCCGCCCGGGTCGTTCGGGGCCTCCGTTCTGCGGTGGCGGGAATCCGATATCCCCATCGTTGCCACCGCCGTTGTCGTTGCCGTCGTTGCCGTTGCCACCGCCGTTGTTGTTGCCGTCGTTGCCGTTGTTGCCGCCGTTGTTGTTGCCGTCGTTGCCGTTGTTGCCGCCGTTATTGCCGCCGTTGTTGTTGCCGTCGTTGTCGTCGTTGTCGTCGCAGAACAGGCCGAGCGCTCCGCAGTCCGGCTCCTCCGGTTCCGGCGGCTCGCCGTTACCGACCGTGTCGTCCCCGACTCCGGTGATGCTCGGCAGGTCAGACTTGGGCGCGTCTTTCAGCGCCTCGTTCATGAACTTTTTCCACACATCCGCCGGCATGCTACTGCCGCCGATGTCTTTGCCGCTCTCATACTTGATCGCGGGGCTCTCATCGCGATACCGGCTGCCGATCCAGATCGCGGTCGCCAGGTTGTCGTCGTAGCCGACCATCCAGGCGTTCGAGTTATATGCGGTCCCGTCCAGCTCCCAGGTGCCGGTCTTCCCGGCCGCCTCCCGCCCCCCGGAGAGGGCGCCTTTGTTCGGGATCTGCTTCAGGACCCCGGTTACCTCATCGGTGACCTGCTTGCGGATCCGTTGCTGCCCGTCCAGCTTCTCGCCGGTCCCGCGGACGACCTTCCACTCGCCGGTATCCTCGTCCTTCTGCTCGACCTTGAGGACGAAGTGCGCTTGGTGGAAGACGCCGTCGTTCGCCAGCGTCGCGAGCCCGTTCGCGTGGTCCAGGACGGTGATCGGGTACTGGCCATAGCCCACCACCCGGTCGAAGTGCTCCGGCGCCAGGTCCTCCGGCTTCTCCGCCAACAGGTTGTGGACCGTCTCCTTACTCTCGTTCCACATGGTGGTGATGCCCGCCTGCCGGGCCATGCCGACCACCTTGTCCGGGCCGATCTGCTCCGCCACGTGGAAGAACGGAACGTTGTACGACTCGACCGTCGACTCGTCCAGCGTGCAGGAGTTGCGACACGTCGCATTTCGGCCCGCGTTGTAGATGCGGTTGTCGTAGCCCTCCGGCGTGAAGGGCGTGGCGTCCCACCGCGAGTTGACGGAGATGCCGGCCTCGATGGCCGCCGCCAGCGTGTAGACCTTGAAGGACGAGGCGGGCGGATGGCCGCCGTAGAGAGTGCCGTTCTCGTCGGTGTTCATACCGGCGTAGTCGGTATTGGCGCCACTCTCCCCACCGTAGTAGGCGAGCACCCGGCCGGTCTTGGGGTCCACGGCGACCCCGGCGGCCTGCAGGTTGTCCGGCTCGCCGTTGAGGGGCGAGCCCTTCGCCTCCGCCCGGGCCGCATTCTCCATCGCGGTCTGCATCTTGTCGTCGATCGTCGTGGTGATCCGGTAACCACCCATGCGCAGCTCGTCAAAGCAGGACGGCCTACCCTCGGCCCCCGTGTTGGTGCAGAGCCCCCACTGCTCCATCTCCGCCCGCACATAGTTGATGACGTTGCCGCGGGGGGTCGCCACACCGAAGCCGTTGCCCCCCTCGGCCGGCGGCTTCACCTCCGGATACTCGGTCGGCCGCTCCGCCGCGTCGAGCCAGCCCTCGGCCACCATGCCGTCGAGGACGTAGTCCCATCGTGACTTCGCGTCGTCCGGGCTGGTAGCCGGGTCGTACCCGTTGTGGGTGGCGGTCTTCTCCGGCTGTTTGATGAGCCCGGCCAGCACGGCGCCCTCGCCGACGGTCAACTTGCTGGCGGGCTTACCGAAGAAGGTCTGCGCCGCGGCCTCGACCCCGTAGGCGCCACGGCCGAAGTAGATAACGTTGAGGTAGTTCTCCATGATCTCGTCCTTGCTGAACTTGTCGTTCAGCTTGGAGGCGAAGATCGCCTCCCGCACCTTTCGGGCATAGGTATCGTCCTCAAGGCTCTCGTAGGCGTTACGCGCGTACTGCTGCGTGATCGTGGACGCACCCTGCCGGTCGCCACCGGTGAAGTTGTTCCAGGCGGCCCGGGCGATGCCCTTGTAGTCGACGCCCGAGTGCCGGTAGAAGTTCCGGTCCTCGGCCGCGGCGACCGCGTCGCGCACGTGCTGCGGCATCTGGCTGATCGTGACCAGCGTCCGGTTCTCGTTGCCGAGCTTCGCAACCAAGCCCTTGCCGTCGCTCGTGTAGACCGTCGTCGACTGCGGAAGTGGGATCTCGTCGGGCAGGACGACGTTGGTGGAGAAGTAGGTGAAGCCGACGACGCCCAGGCCGGCGAACATGATGAGGACCGCGAACGAGGCGATCACCATGTTCGCCCGCTTCCGCTTCTTCGCCCGCGCGACGGCGTTCGGGTCACGACCACCGTTTCGGGATCGGCCCGACCCACCGGGGCCGCCCGGGCCACCGGGACCACCGGCGGCCGACGCGACACTGGCCCGCGCCACCGAGGCCCGGCCCCCGGCCGCTGCGCCGGCTCGGGCCCGCCCCGCGGACGCCGAGCCAACCGAGGCCGAGCCGCTCGCAGCGCCGACGCTTGCGCGCCCGGCGGGGCCGCCCGGCGCCGGGGATACCGGCACGGAGGCGCGGCCGGGCGCGGATGGCGCCGGCACCGAGGCGCGACCCGGCGCACCGGGTGCCGGCACCGAGGCGCGACCTGCCCGACCGACCGAGGCCGAGCCGGCGGTGCTCTGGGAGGGGACGGACGCGGAGCCACCAACCGAGGCCCGGCCGCTGGAGGCGCCCCGCCGGGGTGTCACCGAGGCACGGCCCGCTGTTCCCTCCGGTGCGGCCGACTGGCCGCGCGCCGCGCCGTCGGGGGCACGGTACGCGTCGTCGGCCCGTCCGGGGACGCCGTGCTGGCCCGGTATCTGGGCCCGCCCGCGCGAGGGGCTGGGGTCGCCGTACGAGTTCATTCTTCACACCCTGCCGGTCGCGGTGGAGCGCTGCCGCGCCACCACCGGTTTGCCGTGAGTTGTGGCACCAGGTAGCGCGACGTTCCGTCGCACAAAAGTGCCTATTTGCCAACCAAGAGGGCTAATCGGACCATCAGGCCGTCGACCGGTCTGGGGGACGGCCCACTGGGCCGAATCGACCAATCGTGCTGACGTCACCGTTGCGCCTCTCGCCTCCGTTGCCTGTCCGGGGCATCCGTGGTGGGCACCCCGCCCACTGCGACCTGCTCCGGCCCGTTCGCCGCCAGCCCGTCCCGCCCGAGCAGATACTGCTCGATGAGGTGGTTCCAGCCGCAGCCGAGGCACACTTCTACCACGAAGACCTGAAACTCACGCAGCGTCATCGCCAGTGCGGGCAATTCCACCAGCCTCCGGGCCTGACCGGCGGACTGTCGGAGTTCGTCGCCGTAAATGTAGTGCACGCGCGTCAGGTTCTCACTCCGACAGATCGGGCACCGTTCGTCGGTCGGCTCGCCGTGGAACCGGGCCGCGTTCTTCAGGTAGGGCGACGCATCGCAGAGGTCATCCGGGCCGACCCGGTTGGCCCGAAGGTCCCGCAGCGCCGCCCGCTTCCGGAGCGAGTAGTCGACCACCTGGCGCTGCGTACGCATGAGCACGAGAGTACGCGGCGGCGCCCCAGCCGGCGACCGGGGTAACTACCTGTAATCGAGACACGGCGGTGCGGGGTTTGCCCCACCTGCGGCGATCCGCTAGCGTGACGATGTATCGGTCCGATACATCGTCGTGGTTAGTGCTCGGATGAGCAGGGTAAGGAGGATGGCAGTGCTTGAATTCGCCATCCTCGGTCTCCTGCAGGAGGCTCCGATGCACGGTTACGAGCTGCGTAAGGAGCTGACCGCGAAACTCGGCGCCATCCGGGCGGCCATCAGCTACGGAACTCTCTACCCGACCCTGCGCCGCCTACAGGCGGCAGGGTGGATCACCGAGGCCAACGAGACAACCACCGCCTCGGATGTTCCCGCGCTGACCAGCAGACGAGGCCGCGTGGTCTATGAGATCACCGCGGAGGGCAAGGAGCGGTTCGCCCAACTCATCGCCCAAGCCGGGCCAGAGACGTATGACGACACCGGTTTCGGTGTGCACTTCGCGTTCTTCGCCCGCACCGACCAGGCAACCCGACTTCGCATCCTGGAGGGTCGCCGCCGCAAGATCGAGGAGCGCCGCGAAGGGCTCCGCGACGTGCTTGGTCGCGCCGCCGAGCGGCTCGACGCGTACACCATGGAACTGCAGCGCCACGGCCTGGAGGCCTGTGAGCGTGAGGTCCGCTGGCTGGAGGAGCTCATCGCCAACGAGCGCTCCGGCCGTGCCCCGACAGCCCCGACCACCGGGGCGGCCGGCGGTCGACCAGAAGACAACAGCCCGCCTCCGCCTGGCGAGTCCAGGGAAGAGCGGCCGTGATGAAGGAGAAGGAGGCAGACGCTATGGGCTCCGTCCGCGTCGCCATCGTCGGTGTGGGTAACTGCGCCTCGTCCCTCGTACAGGGCGTGGAGTACTACCGGAACGCCGACCCGAACGACCGCGTCCCGGGTCTCATGCACGTCACCTTCGGCGACTACCACGTCTCGGACGTGGAGTTCGTCGCGGCGTTCGATGTGGACGCCAAGAAGGTGGGCATGGACCTCGCCGAGGCGATCGTCGCCAGCGAGAACAACACCATCAAGCTGTGCGACGTGCCCCCGACCGGGGTGACCGTGCAGCGCGGCCCGACGTTCGACGGTCTCGGCCAGTACTACCGCGAGATCATCGAGGAGTCGGACACCCAGCCGGTGGACGTGGCCGAGACGCTGCGCGCGGCCAAGGTCGACGTGGTCGTGGCCTACCTGCCGGTGGGCTCCGAGGAGGCCGGCAAGTTCTACGCCCAGGCCGCGATCGAGGCCGGCTGCGCCTTCGTCAACGCCCTCCCGGTCTTCATCGCCTCCGACCCGGTCTGGGCGAAGAAGTTCGAGGACGCGGGCCTGCCGATCGTCGGTGACGACATCAAGAGCCAGGTCGGCGCCACCATCGTGCACCGCGCCCTCGCGAAGCTGTTCGAGGACCGCGGCGTCGAGCTGCTGCGCACGTACCAGCTCAACTTCGGCGGCAACATGGACTTCATGAACATGCTGGAGCGCAACCGCCTGGTCTCCAAGAAGATCTCGAAGACCCAGTCGGTCACCTCCCAGGTGCCGCACGAGATGGCCAAGAGCGACGTGCACATCGGCCCGTCGGACCACGTGCCGTGGCTGGACGACCGCAAGTGGGCCTACATCCGCCTGGAGGGCCGCTCCTTCGGCGACACCCCGCTCAACGCGGAGCTGAAGCTCGAGGTGTGGGACTCGCCGAACTCCGCCGGCGTCATCATCGACGCGGTCCGGGCCGCGAAGATCGCCCTGGACCGGAAGATCGGCGGCCCGATCCTGTCGGCGTCGTCATACTTCATGAAGTCCCCGCCGGTGCAGTACGCCGACGCCGACGCGCACGCCGCCGTCGAGGAGTTCATCGCCGGCGAGATCGCGCGCTGACGTTCTGACGTACCGCGAGGGGGTGGGGCCGGTGGCCCCACCCCCTCGGCGCCGTGTACCGAGTCCCCGGCAGCGACGCATACGGTGTCCCCGGCACGGGGCAGCGCAGCACCACCGCTCCTGGCAGCATGACGGCGGTGCGCCTACGACCACTGCTGCTCGGCACGGCGGCCGTACTGGCCGCCACCCACATCCTCGGCGTCCTGTTTGGCGATCCCCCGCTGCGCCACGCGGAGGTCTGGGCCCTGCTGGCGCTCGGGGCCTACGCACTGCTCGGTGAGCTGCCGAAGCCCCGCTGGGTCGTACCGGCCGCACTCCTCGTGCTCGTTGTGGAGGCGTACCGCACCGCTCCGGCCGATATCAACGGCGGCGGTGACCTGCAGCGGCTGGCCGTCGCGCCCGACGGCCACTCCCCGTCACCGGTCATGCTCACCGACGGTCTCGCCCTGACCTGGGCAGCCCTGGCTGTTTCCCTGCTGCTGCTCGACGCCGGACGCCGCTGGCCGGTCGCTCATCACCAGCCGGCCCCGCGACGCGGGCCGGTCGTCGTGGGCACCATACTTGCCACTCTGCTGTTTACGGCCTATCCAGCCGTCCGGCTCGGCGAGATCGCCCTCGACCTGTTCGCGCGGGAGCAGTCGACTTCCGCTTCGACCGACCCGGTCTCGGCGACCGTGTTCAGCGCCGGCTCGGTGCTGCTGGCGCCACTCGTACTCGGGTTGGCCGCGATCTGTCTCACCGCCGTACTGTTCCGGCGGGGTCGGGCGATCGCCGCCGGAGGTGCCGCGCTCCTCGCCGTCGCCGCCCTGCCACAGGTGGACCTGGCGCTGGCCGCGGTAGCCCTGCCGCTCGATGCCGGGCGGAACTCCGCCGTGGTCAGGTCGTTCGCCGTCGCGCCACCGGCGCTGATGGTGGCCCCGCTCCCCGCACTGGCCGCCGCCATCGAATTGACCGCGTACGCGCTGCTCACCGTCGGCCTGACTCGAGCCGGGCGCCGCGAGAGGACCGCCACCGACAGTTCCCACTGACGCCCACCCGCGCAGCGCACCTTCCAGAGACAGCCGTTGGCCGGCACCCGAACCGGGTGCCGGCCAACAACGTGTTCCCCCTTGCGGGTCAGATATGTGTGGTGGTGTGGGTGGGTTAGCTGGTCCAGTGTTCGGCGACGAGGTCGGCGGCCTGGGTCTCCCACTGGGCGTAGTGGAACGGGAATGCCGACACCTGCACCGTCTGCACGGCTTCGGTCAGGGGCATGTCCTGCCAGCCCTCGACCTGCTTGAGGCCGTTGAGGAAGGCGGTGGTGGAGTAGGCCGGGTCGGTGATCTGCTCCACCGTGCCCCACCCGGACGACGGGCGCTGCTGGAACAGGCCCTGCGAGTCGTGGTCGTTACGCGCGCCCAGGTGGCCCAGGTTCTCCAGCTTCGACTCCTGCAAACTGGTGGCGATCGCGACCACGGCGGCCCGCTCGTCCATCCCGGCGGCCTTGGTGGCCTCGATGATGGCCTTCACGTTCGACACCTGCTCGTCGCCCAGGTCGATGCGGGACTGCTCACCCTGGGTGCCGTGCGGGATCAGCGTGGCCATGTCCGGCTTCTTCGCCGGCGCCGCAGCCGCCGAGGCGGTCACGTCCGCCGACGTGGCGGGGGTGGGGGTGGTAGCGGTGGTGGTGTCGAAGGCCTGAGGGCCGGCCATCACACCAGCACCGAAGGCCAGACCAGCAATACCAAGTGCGCTACGACGCAGAATCGTGTTCATGGGGAATGCTCCATTCGGGGGTCGACACCCACACGCACCCGAAGGGGGTCGGGAGCGGGGTGCAAGCACCGTCTGGCGCTCAAAGAACCAGGGGAAAGGTCGGCGACCGCGGGTCTCGCGGGACACGCACGGCGCCGGGTCCAGATGTAACGACCGGCCGGCCACCATCATTCCCGGCGGCCGACCCCGCTGACGGCGGGGCACTTCCTCGGTCGTACGCATGGTGTAACGCCCCGACCCCCGCCGAGATTCCGCCACCGCCATGCCCCCGACCACACCCCAAACAGGTCTGCACCGGACATAAGGCCTGCCCAGCGTTCAGAAGGCAGCGACCGCAACGCGCTACCTCCGGCCCGCCCCTCGGCCGGCTGGCGTTTGGCGGGATCTTGCCGACTCGACCAACGACGGGCGTTTCTCGGCCTATCTGGAAGATTGGGAGACAATAATTCTATTGTCCGGCTATCTATGCATTGTCCGCTCGGAGGTATGAGTGGTCGGCACCTCAGCGCCACCTCTCCTCCTGGGTGAGTCGGTCAAGCAGATCGCTCGGACGACTCACTTCAGTGTTCACGCCGAGCGCCGCCAAGAAGCCGCGCTCCACGAGGCGGCGAGCCGAGCACGGAAAAGGGTCGCCACAGGTGCAGCGGCCGGGATCGGTGAGTTGGTGGCTGCGGTACAGCCGGTAGCTCAGCCGCCAAACGGTCGGCGACACACACTCGGCCGGCGGGTCCTCCGGCGGCTTCTCCGGATCGAAGCTGAGCCGCATCAGTCCACCACCAACCCGAACCGCCTACGCCAGGCCCAGGTGAGCAGCGGTGCCGTACGTGGTCGACCTCGCCAGTGTGGGGCGAACCAACGCCGCAGCGCGTCACGGCGTTGCGGCGGCAGCACTGGTTCGAGAACCGGGAGGCCCAGCTCGACCAGCCGGTTCGCCGCCGCGTTGGCCGGTGAGCACGGTGCGACAGCCAGACAGACCCGGCAGAGTTGGCTCTCCGAATCGAGGACGTGCGCGGCGAGCATCTCGTGCGCGGCCAGCGTTTCCGCTCGCGCCCTGCTCTGATGGACAGCCATGCCGTTGGCACCCTTCCGTTGGGGCGCGCACAGGTCGCAGCGGAGTTAGCAGCCGCGACCGATCGCGACGGCGTGGGACCAGATGCACGCCCGGCCTGGTCCGGCATCGAAGAACACCGGACGGTCGGAAGCCGGGGAGGCACGCATCGGCCCGGGACCGGCGGGCTGCCGGCACAGGGGTACGGCATGGTAGACAGTCACTGAGTCGGTCTTCGGGACGCGATCTATCGCGATGTCTCCCACGGCTCGTTCCCGGGTCGGGGTGGGCCGGCCGCCAAACCAGAGCCCACCCCGACCCGCTCTTCAACTCACTCGTCGTGTCGCTATTACTACTGAGCACGCATCAGCTCTTGCATCGACGCAAGCTTGCATTTCAATGTTTCGTCGTTCATCCTGAATCTAGTCGAGGGCGGGAGTAGCGATGGCTACCGAGCAGGCGGTGACACTCCGAGCACAGTGGATCGGCCATCAGCTACGAGGCATGCGGGAGCAGGCACGGCTGACCCTCAAGGAGGTAGGCGACTACCTGAATCGAAACCCGTCCACGGTAAGTCGCATGGAGTCAGGGCTCATCCCGCCCCGCGTTCCGGAGGTCCTGGCATACCTCGACCTCTGCGGCATCGACGATCCGCGACGGCGCGACGACCTCAAGACAATGGCTCAGGACGCCTGGCAGAAGGGCTGGTGGGATGGATTCACGCCGAACGTCGCCGGCACGCTGATCGACTGGGTCTGGCTGGAAAGCCGGGCCACCCGGATCTACTCGTTTCAGGTCAGTGTCCTCCCCGGCCTGATCCAGACAAGGGAGTACGCCGAGGCCGTCATCCGGGCCGAGGACGACGGAGCCAGCGAAGACCAGATCAACCGGTACGTCGAGCTACGGATGAGCCGACAGCGCCAGCTGGAGCAAGATCAGCCGGTCGCCTTCTCAACGATCATCGAGGAGGGCGTGTTACGCCGGACCGTCGGCAATCCCGACGTCATGCGCGGTCAACTCGCCCACCTGCGAAGCGTTTCCACCTGGCCAAACGTGGAGATCATGGTGTTACCAGCAACGGCTGGCGCGCATGCCAGTCCGGACGGCGCCTTCGACGCGTTCCGAATGCAGCGGCCCTACCCGCCAACTGGCTGCATCTCCACCGCTGTCGGCATCGTCGTGGTCGGGGGGAACAAGGCCGATTCACTCTTCCAGCGGTACGATCGTCTCCGCACCATGGCACTGCGCAACGGTGCCGTGCAGCGACTTCTCTTCGATCTCGAGGCGCGTCTGGAGTGAGTTGGCAATGGTGGCGACGGACACGACCAGACCGGTGAACCTGGCACCGGTTGATTGGCGAGTCAGCACCCGCAGCGGCAACGGTGGCGGCAACTGTGTCGAGGCGGGGCCGGTGCTCGATGGGAGCAGGCGGGTCGCCGTACGCGACAGCAAGGACCGCTCCGGCCCGGTCCTCGGCTTCTCCGCCACCAGCTGGACCGACTTCCTCACCGGCCTACGGTCCGGCACCCTGACCGGCTAACCCCCCGCCGCCGACCACCTACGCCGAAGGGCCTCGCCGCAAGCTTCGGGTCCTACTCGCAGAGCACTACCCGTAGCAGGGCTGCGCAATGGGGCCGTGCAGCGGTTCCTCTTTGATCTGAAAGCACGTCTGGAGTGAGCATGGCGGCGAAGACCTGGGTCCACCCGATCGAGCCGAGCAGGGTCGCCTGGCACATCAGCACCCGCAGCGGCAGTGGCGGCGGTGACTGTGTCGAGGCGGGGCCGGTGCTCGATGGGAGCAGGCGGGTCGCCGTACGCGACAGCAAGGACCGCTCCGGCCCGGTCCTCGGCTTCTCCGCCACCTGCTGGACCGACTTCCTCACCGGCCTACGGTCCGGCACCCTGACCGGCTAACCCGCCGCCGACCAGCTTCGCCGAAGGGCCACACCGGCCTCCAGCTCCAACAGCTTCACCTTCCGGTCGAGCCCGCCACCGAAGCCGACCAGTTTGCCGCCGGAGCCGACGATCCGGTGGCAGGGCACGATCACCGGCACCGGGTTCCGGTTGCACGCCACGCCGACCGCACGCGCCGCCGAGGCGTCGCCGAGCCGCCGGGCCACCTCGCCGTAGGTGAGCGTCTCCCCGTAGTCAATGGCGGTCATCTCCCGCCACACCGCCCGCTCGAACTCCGAACCCCGGGGGATTCGCACCGGCACGGTGAAGGCGGTCAGCTCGCCGGCGAAGTAGGCCCGCAACTCGGCCACGGCGCGGGCCGAGAGGTCGTCGGCCGGTTCGTCGGCGGCCTCGGTGACCCGCGCGAAGTGCGCTCCGCACACGCTCTCACCGTCGGTGGCCAGGGAGAACTCGCCGATCGGCGAGTCGAGCACGGTCCAGCGCATCCGCCTATTCTCCTTCGCCGGTACGACAAACCGGGGGTGGGCCGGCCACAACGGGCCGGCCCACCCCCGGTTTGTGGTGGTGTGGTGGTTAGAGGCTGTTGACGAAGGTGAGTAGGTCGTTGTTGAGCTGCTGCTTGTGGGTGTCGGTGACGCCGTGGGGGCCGTCGGGGTAGACCTTGAGGGTGGAATCGGTGACGATTTCGTGGGCTTCCTTGGCGGAGTTCTCGATCGGTACGACCTGGTCGTCGCCGCCGTGGATGATCAGGGTGGGTACGTCGAAGCGCGTGAGGTCCTCGGTGAGGTCGGTTTCGGAGAAGGCTTTGATCGAGTCGTAGGCGGCCTTGTGGCCGGCCTGCATGCTCTGGAGCCAGAAGGTGTCCTTCATGCCCTGCGATACCTGGGCGTCGGGGCGGTTGGCGCCGAAGAAGGGTCCGTTGGCGAGGTCGCGGTAGAGCTGGGAGCGGTCGGCGCGGGAGCCTTCGCGGAGGCCGTCGAAGACGTCGATGGGTACGCCGTTGGGGTTGTCGGGGGTCTGGAGCATCAGTGGGGTGACCGCGCCGACGAGGGCGACCTGGGCGATGCGGTCGGTGCCGTGTCGGCCGACGTAGCGGGCGACTTCTCCGCCGCCGGTGGAGAACCCGACCAGGGTCACGTCCCGCAGCTTCAACTTCTTGATGACGGTGGCGAGGTCGTCGGCGTAGTGGTTCATGTCGTTGCCCTCCCAGGTTTGGGAGGAGCGGCCGTGGCCTCGACGGTCGTGGGCGATGACGCGGTAGCCGTTGTCGGCCAGGTGCATCATCTGGGATTCCCAGCTGTCGGAGTTCAGGGGCCAGCCGTGGCTGAAGACCACGGGTCGTCCGGTTCGGGGGCCCCAGTCCTTGTAGAAGATGTCGACGCCGTCGCGGGTGGTGACGAAGCCTTCGTTGCGGTCGGCGTCCTTGCCGGTCGCGGCGGGGCCGGCCTGGGCCTCGCTGGCACTGTTGGTGGCGATGGCGGTGCCGCCGGCGGCGATACTGAGCACGGCCACACCGGCCAGCAGCGCGGCCCACACGGGACGACGGCGGTGGCTGGTCACGCGGCTGGAAGTGTCGAGGGTGTCCATGTCGGGTTTCCTTGTCTGAGTGTGGTCCTGGCAGGGGACCGAGTTGGCGTTACTTGGCGAGGAAGGTCAGGAGGGCCTGGTTGACCTCGTCGGCGTGGGTCCAGAGCAGCCCGTGGGGTGCGCCGTCGATCTCGACGTAGTCGGCCTCGGGTAGCTGCTTGTGGAACTCACGGGCAGTGGCGTCGATCGGCAGGATGTTGTCCGCCGTGCCGTGCAGGATCAGGCTGGGTACGTCGATCTTCGGGATGTCGGCGCGGAAGTCGGTGACCCAGGTGGGCACGGCGGCGCTGGAGGCGTACCAGGACGCGCTGGCGGCGACGTTCCAGCTGTTACGCAGCGCCTCCTCGGACAGGCGGGTGCCGAGGGTGTCGTCGGTGTTGAAGAAGTCGCGGTAGAAGTCGGTGAAGTAGGCGTAGCGGTCCGCGGTGACCGCGGCGAGGAGGCCGTCGAACACCTCCTGCGGCACCCCGGTGGGGTTGTCGTCGGTCCGCAGCAGGAACGGCTCCAGCGAGGCCAGGAACGCCGCCTTCGCGATCCGCGCCGAGCCGTAGCGGGACAGGTAGCGGGCGACCTCACCGCTGCCCATCGAGAAGCCGACCAGCACCACATCAGTGAGGTCAAGGGTTTCCAGGACGGTGTTCAAGTCGGCGGCGAAGGTGTCGTAGTCGTAGCCGACGGTGGGCTGACTGGACTGCCCGAACCCCCGCCGGTCGTAGGTGATCACCCGGTACCCGGCCTTGAGCAGGGCGGCGGACTGCTTCTCCCACGAGTGCCCGTTCAGCGGGTAGCCATGGATGAGCACGACCGGCTGTCCCTGACCGTGGTCCTCGTAGTACACGTCGATGTTGGTGCTGTTCTCGGTTCCGACGGTGATGTGTGGCATGACGGCCTCCCAGCCAATTTTGAGAACGCTCGTTCTCAGTTGCGCTGAGGAGTACGTTAGAGAACGAACGTTCCCGAGTGCCAGTCGAAGCGGCGTGACCGTCACCACACCGAACCGGACAAGAGGAGACCATGGCCAGCACCGCCCGAAACCGGACCACACTCCAGGCCGAGCAGATCCGCGAGCGCGTCCTGGACACCGCCGACCGGCTCTACTACAGCCGTGGCATCCACGCCGTGGGCATGGACGCGCTGCGCGACGAATCCGGCGTCTCCCTCAAACGCCTCTACCAGCTGTTCCCCTCGAAAGAGGCCCTCATCGAGGCGGTCCTGCACCGTCGCCGCCGGGTCTGGAACAGACTCGTCGAAGCTGCCATCGCCACCGGTAGAGACACACCCCGCGACCAACTACTCGCCGTCTACGACATGCTGGCCCACTGGTTTGACGAGGACGACTTCCGCGGCTGCGTCTTCATCAACACCTTCGGCGAGCTCGGTGGCACCGCACCCCACATCGCCACGCTCATCCGCGAACACAAGGCGAGTTTCCAGGCACGGCTGGCCGATGTGGTCACGAAAACCGGCGCCCCCGCCACACTCGCCCACCAACTCGCCATCCTCGCCGAGGGAGCCCAGACCACCGCCGCCATCGCCGGCACCAACGACGCCGCCCACCACGCCCGCGCCGCCGCCACCACCCTCATCGACACCGCCCTGGCCGCGAACCGGCCACAAGCCACCACAACGACGGGGTAAACCCTCCGGTCACCACCTGACCGGGCTCAGAGGAGGTTTACCCCGAGCAGCAGGGTGCCGGCGGTGAGGCTGGCGCCGCCGGCGACGGTGATCCAGATGAGTTTGTTGGGCTTCGTGTCCCGGGGCCGGACCACCGAGAGGAAGAAGCCGAGCGGCATCAGGATCGGGGCGGCGACGAAGAGCAGCCGGATCAGCGTACGGGTGCCGTCCCCCGCGTCGGCCTGTTCGATGTAGGGCAGGGCCACGAGGGCGAAGAGGACCAGCACCCCGGCGTGCGCGTGCCCGGCGGTCCAGAGGCCCCGGCGGACCGGGTTGTCCAGGTAGCCGGCTGTGCGCCCGGCGAGGTGCTGGAGCAGGGCCAGTCCGCCAAACGCGATCGTCGCGACGGTGATCAGCAGGATTCCGGCGGTGTGCAGGGTTGACGGGGACATGCGGGCACCTCCAACTAGTCAGTGTAAAGATGCACCTCCGCCCGAATCTTGTCAACATCTAGATTCCCTGAACGGGCAAACTCTCAGCGATCGTCGGCGTCGGAAGTAACGGGACGCCGAGCCGTACGTACGCCAGATCCTCTACCGGGACCAGGTGTCCGGCTGGCGGCGCCGTTCCCGCCGGCCGGAGTTCCCGGTCGCCGTGCCGCCCGACAACGTCGGCGGACCCGACCGCGGGCACGAGGTTGACCTGCGGCTGCTGCTGCGCGAGGCGCTGCTGGCGCTGCCACCACGGCAACGCGCGGTACTGACCCTGCGCTACCTGGAAGACCTGAGTGTCGAGCAGACCGCCGAGCTGCTCGGCTGCCGGGCCGGCACGGTCGCCAGTCAGACCTCCCGGGCGCTGGCCCGGCTGCGGCACCAACGACGACTCGCCATGACCGGTGGCGCGCTGGCGGCGCTGGTGGCCCTGGCCGCTCCCTTCGTCTGGCTCCGGCCAACCGCCCCCGAGCCGGGCCCCGCCGCCTGGGGTCCGCCGGCAGACTCAGCGACGCCGAGCCCATCCCGGATACCGGCACCCGCCGGCGACTGGACCCAGTGCCCCCTGACGCTGCCCGGCGGATGGCTACTCGTCGGTGCCACCCCGACCGGCACGTCCTACACGCCGGACGGCCAGCGCATCATCCGGCAGGGGTACGCATTGGACCGCGCCCACAACCAGTACGTCAGCACCGACCAGTACGACGAGATCTGGGCCTCGCCCAGCGGTGAGGTCGCGGGGGTGGTGGACTACGACCGGCCGGGCGAGTTCGGGTTGCTCGACCTGGACAGCGGTGTGGTCCGCTGGGTGCGTACCGGTCAGCACGGCATGACGCCGCAGTGGTCACCCGATGGCAGCCGAATCGCCCTGACCATCCCCGACAAGGCGAGCGGAGACAGATTTCTCCGCGTGCTGAGTGCCACCGGCGAATGGCGGATGTTCCCGGTGGACTACACCGAGAGGTACTTCTGCACCGACTCCTGCTACTTCACCTGGACCCGGGACGGCCGGGAGGTGGTGTGGCAACAGACCGACCCCACCGCGCCCCACTCCGAGGCGGCGCCGCACATCCGGCGGGGGGTGCAGCTCTTCTCCCCCGACGACGGCCGTCCGACCAGGTTCCTCCCGATCAAGGGGGACCCCACCGGACCGTGGTCCTGGTCGCCGGACGGGCAGCGGGTGGTGGTCAGGGGCCCGCAGGGGCCGGAGATCGTCGAGGTGGCGACCGGACGCGTGCTCGGGCCAACGGCGAGCGCGGAGGCGGTGTGGGGCCCCGACAACCGATTGCTGTACCGGGACCGGCTGACCGGGGAGATGGTGTTGATCGACCTGGAGGGCCGGGACCTCGTCCGGCAGGCTCTTCCGGGCGAGGTCGGGCAGCTCCCGTTTGTTCTGGTGGCGCCCCGTTGACAGCGGGCTACTCGACGATTCCCTGCTCGCGGGACCAGCGCAACAGCTCGGCCTCGGCCTCGTCCCGCCCCAGCGGGCCCCGCTCCAGCCGTACCTCCTTGAGGTGTTTCCAGGCCTGCCCGACGACCGGACCCGGCGGTACGCCGAGCAGCTCCATGATCGCGTTGCCGTCCAGGTCGGGGCGGACCCGGGCCAGGTCCTCCTCGGCCGCGAGCCGGGCGATCCGCTCCTCCAGCGCGTCGTAGTCGGCGGCGAGCTGGGCGGCCTTGCGCCGGTTGCGGGTGGTGCAGTCGGAGCGGGTCAGCTTGTGTAGCCGTGCCAGCAGGTCACCGGCGTCGGTGACGTACCGGCGCACCGCCGAGTCGGTCCACTCGCCCCGGCCGTACCCGTAGAAACGCAGGTGCAGCGCGACCAGTGCGGTGACCTTGGTGGTGGTCTCCTTGGGGAAGCGCAGCGCCTTCATCCGGGCCTTGGTCATCCGGGCGCCGACGACCTCGTGGTGGTGGAAGCTGACCCGACCGTCCGACCCGACCGCCTTCGTCGCCGGCTTGCCGACGTCGTGCATGAGCGCGGCCATCCGGAGGATGAAGTCGCAGCCGTCCTCCTCGTAGGAGACGGCGTTGCGCACCACGGTCAGCGTGTGCTCGTACACGTCCTTGTGTTGGGCGTGCTCGTCGATCTCCAGCTTGAGCCCGGTCAGCTCGGGCAGGAACCGCTCGGCCAGCCCGGTGTCGACCAGCAGCCGCAGGCCGGCGACCGGGTCGGCGCCGCAGAGCAGCTTGGTGAACTCGTCCCGGATCCGCTCCGCCGTGATCCGGTCCAGGTCGGCGGCCATCCGGACCATCGCCGCCCGGACGTCCGGGTGCACGGCGAACCGCAGCTGCGCGGCGAACCGGGCCGCCCGCAGCATCCGCAGCGGGTCGTCGCGGAACGACTCCTCCGGCGCCGCCGGGGTACGGACCACTGTGGCCGCGAGATCCGCCAACCCGCCGTGCGGGTCGGTGAAGCGATGCTCGGGCAGGCTCACCGCCATCGCGTTGACGGTGAAGTCCCGCCGCTTCAGGTCCTCGGCGAGGCTCGTGCCGTACTGCACCACCGGGTTGCGGCTGACCTGGTCGTACACCTCCGCGCGGAAGGTCGTGATCTCCAGCCGCAGACCGTCGCGCTGCACGCCGATGGTGCCGAACTCCCGCCCGGTCTCCCAGATCGCCTCGGCCCAACCACGCACGATCCGTAGCGTCTCGTCCGGCTGCGCGTCGGTGCAGAAGTCCAGGTCGTCGCCGAGGCGGCCGAGCAGTGCGTCGCGGACCGATCCGCCGACCAGGTGCAGTTCGTGACCGGCGCTCGCGAAGCGGCGGCCTAACTCGTCGGCGACCGGGGAGACCCGGAGCAGTTCGGCTACGGCGGTGCGCTGCGCGGCGGTGAGCTCGCGGCGGTCGGCGGCGTGCGGTGCGGAGTCGGACATGGGAGGGCCAGCCTATCGGTCCGACCGGGCCCGGCGTCCGCCGGGCGCGGATGACGCCGGGCCGACCACTAGTCTGTGTCGAGGCCCTCGCCCGCGGACCCATGGTCGGTGCCGGGCACCGACCAGACCCTGGAGGCGACAACGATGAGCGGCCGGCTCTACCGCAGCGCCAACGCGCTGGGCGACGGTGGCCGACCGACGGGTGACGACGCGATATTCATCTCGGCTGAGCCGCTGAACCAGCCGGCCGCCGAGGCGGTGGCGCCCCCGGATGAGGCGGTGGCCGAGGGGAGCGCCGCGGCGAACAGCCTGGTGATGGCCGCGGGCAGCCTGGTCAGTCGGGGTACGGGCTTCATCCGGAACCTGATGATCGGCGCGGCCCTGGGCAACCTGGTCGGTAACGCGTACACCACGGCGATCTTCCTCCCGAACCAGGTGTACGAGTTCCTGCTCGGCGGAGTGCTCACCAGCGTGCTGGTGCCGGTGCTGGTCCGGCGGCGCAAGGCCGACCCGGACCGGGGCGAGGCATACGCCCAGCGGCTGCTCACCCTGGCGGTGGTGGCGCTCGCCGCCGCCGCCCTGATCGCGGTGGTCCTGGCTCCGGTGCTGACCGGCATCTACGCCGGCGGCAAGGACGAGGACTACCGGGGCCTGGTCACCAACCTGTCGTACCTGATGCTGCCGATGTTGTTCTTCACCGGCATCAGTGCGCTGATCGCCGCCGTGTTGAACACGCGCGGGCACTTCGCCGCCCCGATGTGGGCGCCGATCCTGAACAACCTGGTGGCCATCGGCACCTTCGGCCTCTACATCTGGGTCTACGGCGCGCAGGCGCTCCAGCCGGGCCAGGTCGGGCCGGACCGGATCCTGTTGGTCGGCGGCGGCACCCTACTCGGGGTGGCGGTGCAGGCCGCGGGTCTGCTGCCCGCCCTGCGCAAGGTCGGCTTCCGGTGGAAGCTGCGCTTCGACTTCCGCGCGTTGGGGCTGCGGGAGTTGGCTCGGCTCGGCGCCTGGATGTTCTGCTATGTCGCGGTCAACCAGCTCGGGCTCTTCGTGGTGGTCAACCTGCTCACCCGGGTGGCCGGCGAGGACGACGCCGGCCTGCTGATCTACAACAACGTCTTCCTGTTACTGATGATGGCGCACGGCGTCATCGCGGTCTCGATCATCACCGCGCTGATGCCCCGGATGAGCGCCGCCGCGGCGGACGGCCGATTCACCGACCTCACGGCCGACCTGTCCCGGGGCACCCGGATGGTCACGGCCGTGCTCGCCCCGGTGGCGGTCTGCTACGCGGTGCTGGCCGCGCCGATCTCCGTGGTGGTGTTCCGCTACGGCGCGTTCACCGGGGAGAACGCGGTCGCCACCGCCACCGTGCTGCTGGTCGCCGCGATCGGCTTGGTGCCCTTCGCGGTCAGCCAGCTCCTCACCTTCGCTTTCTACGCGCTGCCGGACACCCGTACGCCCGCGCTGGTCAACATTCCGGTGGTGACGCTGCGGGTGCTGCTGCAGGTCGGGCTCTACGTCGTCCTTCCCGCCACCTTCGCGGCGGCCGGCATGATGCTCGGCAACGCGATCTCGTACCTGGCGGCGGTGGTGCTCTCCGCGCTGCTGCTGCGGCCCCGGGTTGGTCGGATCGGGCTGGGCGGGATCATGCGTACGGTGGGCAAGGTGCTGGTCGCCGCGCTCGGAGCCGCGCTGGTCGGTCTCCTGGTGGTCCGCCTGCTGCCGGGCCGACCGGAGGAGCTCGAGTGGTTCGCGGCGGCCGTCCAGCTGCTGATCGGTGGGGCGGCGATCGGTTTCAGCTACCTCGGGCTCGCAATGCTGCTCCGGATCGGGGAGGTCACCGAGGTGGTCGCCATGATTCGCCGCCGGCTCGGTCACTGAGCGTCCCGTTATGACCGTTTCTCGGGGTCCGGACGATCGGATCTGCCCACCGGGTGGAGTGCACTCTGCGTGAACGAGGATCACCAACCTGGGGATGTGGCTGTGGATAACTGTGGCCTCGCCGCTCAGTTGCCGAGTCGTCCTGTGGATAACTCGCCGGGCGGGGAGGCATGTCCGGTACGCACCCGGGAACCTGGCCCGGGTGCCCGCCACCTGACCCCAGCCCCTGCGGCAACTACTAGCGGTCAACCTCTAGATTGGCTAGTACATGCGCCAGCAACACCGCCGACAACGGCCATAACCGGACAAGTAACCCGAGCCCGGCAGTCGCTACCGGTGCGGCGGGAAGATGACATGCTGGGGAAGGCGGCGAACCCAGGTAAGGTCGCTCTCGACGGATGTGGCAGGCGTCGGCGCAGGTGCCGACAACAGCCGGCCGGTTCGTGGAAGGCAAAGCGGAAGCCACGATGCCCAGCAACACTGCTCCATCGATCGACATGATCACCAAGGGAGGACGGGTGCCCCAGGTCGGCGAGGGTCAAGATGCGGACGAGAGCGCTCCGCCGGTCATGACCTTCGGTGCTCCGGTCGCCGGTGACGTGCTCGCCGAGCGGTACGAACTCGTTGAGCACATCAACAACGACAGCGCTGGCCGGCTGCTCTGGCGCGGGGTCGATGTCGTGTTGCGCCGTCCCGTCGCAGTGGTGCTGCGCTACCCGGGCGGCGACTCCGCCACCGAGATGCTCCAGGCCGCCGTCGCGGCCAGTCGGGTAATCCACCCCAACCTGGTCGGTGTCTACGACGCGATCGACGAGGGCGAGCGGGCATACGTGGTCCGCGAGTGGGTCGACGGACAGTCGCTGCGGGAACTCGTGGCCGCGGGGGCGCTGGACCCGGCTCGGGCGACCGCCGTCGGTAACGCCGTCGCGAGCGCCCTGGCCGCCGTGCACGCCACCGGAATGGTGCACGGCAACGTCCACCCCGGCACGATCATGATCAGTAACGACGGCCGGGTGGTGTTGGCGGACGCGCGCACCGACGGGGCCGACAGCCAGGCCAGCGACATCCGGGCGGTCGGGGGTGTCCTCTACTTCGCGCTGACCGGCCACTGGCCCCACGCCGAGGTCCCGCTACACGGTGCCACCGCCGGACACGGGCGGGCGGCGACCCCCGACGCGGTCCGGGGCCCGGAGGGTGCGCTCGCCGCGCCGCGCCAGGTGCGGGCCGGGGTTCCGGCATACCTGGACGACCTCACCATGGACCTCCTGGACGGCTCACTCCCGCCCCCGCCGTCGGATGTCCTCGCCGCGGAGTTGGCCCGGCTGGACGTCCCGGCCGACGAGCACTTCCTGGAGAGCAACGGCCCGCTGCGCTTCACCGCCGAGACCGGAGACGAGCCGTCACCACTGACCGCCGCCGGCGGGCGCAAGTTCGCCGTCGGGATCGCCAGTCTCCTCGCCGTAGCGCTCGTCGGCCTCCTGATCGGCATCAGCATGCTCAACGGAGGCGGGGACAGCGATCAGAACCCGGCGACGGCCGCACGCCCCGCTCCCACCACGACGGCCGGTGAAGACCCGCCCGACCCCCCAGCGGCCGGACCACCGACAATCACCGCTGCGAAGATCGTTGATCCGGACAGCGGGGACCGCGCCGAGGTCCGCGACGCCGAGAAGGTCTTCGACGGCAGTCTGGATGAGGGCTGGGCGACCCAGACCTACAAGGGGCACCCGGATTTCGGCCGGATCAAGCGGGGGATGGGCGTCTGGCTCGATCTTGGTGAGCCCCGCACCCTCACGTCCCTGCAGGTCCAGCTCTCGGCCCGGGGTGCGTCGGCCCGGTTGTTCACGGGCACCAACGAGCACCCCTCCTCGAGTGCGGGCGACAACGCGCTCTTCGATGAGTACGAGCAGAACCCGATCGGGCCGGCCAAGGAAGACGCCGGCACGACGATGACCTTCGACGCGTTCGACGCGGACACGGAATACCAGTACCTGCTCGTCTGGCTGACCGAGCTGCCGCCGAGTGACGGCGGTTACAAGGTCGGCATCCAGGAGATCAGGGTCTCGTGATCCGCTCACCGCGTCCCCGGCATCGTCTCCGCCGGACGTGGTGATGGGGCCGAACGGGTCGGCCGAGCGGCCGGTGGGTAACGACAGCCCGCCGGCCGTCGATCCTTCCTCCGATCTCGACCTGCTGCGCGCGCACGTAGCTGGCGATCGGGACGCCTTTGCCGAGCTGCTGCGCCGGCACCGGGACCGGCTCTGGGCGGTGGCGCTGCGCACCCTCGGCGACCGGGAGGAGGCGGCCGACGCGCTGCAGGACGCGCTGCTCTCTGCCCATCGGGCCGCCGGGCGGTTCCGGGGTGACTCGGCCGTGACCACCTGGCTGCACCGGATCGTGGTCAACGCCTGCCTGGACCGGATCCGACGCCGCCAGGCGCATCCGACGGTGCCACTGCCCGACGGCGTACGCGAGGTGGCGGGTGCCACCGGTGGCCCAGAGCCGGCCGCTCCCGTGCCCGACCACGACACCGCGCTGGTGGTCCGAGAGGCACTGGCCGCGCTACCGGCCGACCAGCGTGCCGCGCTGATCCTGGTTGACGTACAGGGCTACCCGATAGCCGAGGTTGCCCGCATCCTTGGGGTAGCTGAGGGAACGGTGAAGAGCCGGTGTGCCCGGGGCCGGGCCCGCCTGGCGGCGGCGCTCGGCTATCTCCGGCCGGCACTGGGGCAGCCACTCTCGGATGGCGGCATGCCAGCCGTCACGGGACGGAACCAGCAGCCGCGCGGTGGCGTCCGATCGGTGTCGGGGCAACCCCGGCGCGAAGCCAACCAGGAGGAGCTGTGACGACCGGGGGGTTCCGGGAGGTCGACCACGAGTTACTCGCCGACTACGTCGGCGGGGCGCTCGTGGGCACTCCCGACGAGGTGACCGTCGCCCGCCTGGTCGAACGGGACACGGCCTGGGCGGACGCCTACACCCGGCTCGCACCGGCGGTCGCGGAGGTCCACGCCGCCCTGGTCGCCTACGGGACGACGGAGGAGATGCCCGCGGCCGTGGCGGATCAGATTCGCGCCGCGCTGGCCGCGACCGACGACGCGACGACGACTGAGGGCACGCCTGCCGAGAGCGGGACGGCCGGCAGGGCAACCGAGGGCGGGACGGCCGGCAGGGCAGCGCGCCCTTCGGTCGTGCCGGCCCAGCCGCACGCTGGTTCGCGGCGCCCCGGTGGCGTTCCGCAACTGGCCGCCGCCGGCCCCGGCCGACGGCGGCGGCGATGGCAGCGGGTCGGTGCTCCCGTCGCGCTCGCCGCGGTAGCGGTGGCCGCTGTCGGGCTGCTCGGCCTGGACCAACTCGACCGGGGGACGGACGGCCCGGGGTCAACCACCGGCACCACCGAGCAGGCCGTCGCCGGGCCGGTGGTCACCACCGCGCCGCCGGTGCAGACCGGTAGGGACTACCAGCGGGAGGACTTGGCGGCTCCGGCCTCGTCGCCGCAGCAGCTCTCCGGCGAGGCCACCGCCGAATCGGAGCCATCCGGCGTGGGGATCCAGGGCGACCGGACAGCCGGGTCGATCGGATTCGATCGGCTGGCGGATTCGGCCGCGCTCGACACCTGCCTGGCCGAGATCGGCGTCGAGCATGATGCTGGCCGGCTGGCGGTCGAGTTGGTGGACTACGCCCGGTTCGAGCGCCAACCGGCGCTGGTCGTCCGGTTCACCGATGCGACTGGTGCCCGCTGGGCCTGGGTCAGCGGGCCCGAGTGCGGGGTACCGGGGTCGGGCGCGGACACCCGGTACCGTACGCGGGTAGGGTAGGACCCCACGACGGTCGCATGGTGTTGTGCCGTGGCGTGAGCTGACCCACCGGATGACCGGCTCGGGAATTCCCGGTTCGTACGATGGCGTTCTCTACATCAGCGGCCGACGCCTGATCCAGGGGTGTCGGCACCGACTCGCCGTCGGTGCGCCGTCGGCGAACACACAGACGAATCGGGAGACGGCAGTGGACGACGTCCGCAACCTGATCATCATCGGCTCCGGGCCGGCCGGATACACGGCGGCGGTCTACGCCGCGCGCGCGAACCTCGCACCGCTGGTCATCGAGGGAGCGCAGTCCGGTGGCGCGTTGATGACGACAACCGAGGTGGAGAACTTCCCGGGGTTCGCCGACGGCATTCTCGGTCCCGAGCTGATGGACAGCATGCGCAAGCAGGCCGAGCGTTTCGGCGCCGAGTTCCTGACCGACGATGTCAGCCGGGTTGAGCTCAAGAACACCGGTGAGGTCGGCTCAGACGCGGTCAGCACCGTCTGGGTGGGGGAGACCAGCTACCGGGCGAAGGCCGTCATCCTCGCCACCGGCTCCGCCTGGCGCCCGCTGGGTGTGCCGGGTGAGCAGGAGTACCTCGGCCACGGTGTGTCGTCCTGCGCCACCTGCGACGGCTTCTTCTTCCGCAACCAGCACATCATCGTGGTGGGCGGTGGTGACTCGGCGATGGAGGAGGCCAACTTCCTGACCCGATTCGCCGAGTCGGTCACGATCGTCCACCGTCGAGACTCGTTCCGGGCCAGCAAGATCATGGCCGAGCGCGCGCTGGGTAACGACAAGATCAAGGTCGAGTGGAACGCCGTGGTGGAGGAGATCCTCGGCGCCGACGGTAAGGTCTCCGGCGTCCGGCTCCGCCACGTGCACACCGGCGATTCCCGGGTGCTCGACGTGACCGGCGTCTTCGTGGCGATCGGCCACGATCCCCGCAGCGAGCTCTTCCGTGGCCAGGTGGACCTGGACGACGAGGGGTATGTGAAGGTGGACGCGCCCAGCACCAAGACCAGCATCCCGGGTGTGTTCGCCGCTGGTGACCTGGTTGACCACACCTACCGGCAGGCCATCACCGCCGCCGGTACGGGCTGCGCCGCCGCCCTGGACGCCGAGCGCTTCATCGCCACGATCCAGGGCTGAATTCCGAAACACATCCCCCGAGGAGGGAACGTAGTGGGAGCAACCAAGTCGGTCACCGACGCCAGCTTCACCACCGAGGTACTGCAGTCCGAAAAGCCGGTTCTGGTGGACTTCTGGGCGGAGTGGTGCGGGCCGTGCCGGAAGGTGTCGCCACTGCTCGAAGAGATCGCCGGGGAGATGGGCGATCAGGTCACCATCGTCAAGCTCAACATCGACGACAACCCGGAGACCGCCCGTAACTACCGGGTCATGTCGGTGCCGACGCTCACCGTGTTCAAAGACGGCAAGCCAGTGCAGTCGATCGCCGGCGCCAAGCCCAAGGGGGAGCTGGTCAAGCTCATCCAATCCGCGCTCTGACCGGCACCCCGCCGCCGACCCGCCCCCCGCATCCGCTCCACCGGGTGCGGGGGGCGGGTCTTTTTCCGGCCGCCACACCTCAGGCCCGGCAAGCGCCTAACCTCAATCCCAGAGACAACACCGCCGGTCGTCGGCGGGGCCACCGGAACCGGGCCATCGGCAGCCGCGCCGGGCCATCCGGCTAGCCAGCATCCGTGCAAAAGGGGGTCGCTCGTGCGTCCGATCCGACCCGGCGACCGTGGACCGGCGGTCACCGAGATCCGTAAGGTGCTGGCCGGCCTCGACCTACTCGTCCCGGCAGCGCCGGACAGCGACGAGTTCGACGCCCGCACCGAACGTGCCGTCCGCGCCTTCCAGCAGTCCCGCGGGCTGAGCGTGGACGGCCGCGTCGGCACCGAGACGTGGCAGGCACTGGACGCGGCGCGCTGGCGGCTGGGTGCCCGTACCCTCTACCACTCCGTACCGGAGCCACTCATCGGTGAGGACATCCGGTCGCTCCAGGAACGGCTCCTCGAGATGGGCTATGACGTCGGCCGGGCCGATGCCATCTACGGTGTCCGCACAGCCCGGGCGCTCGCCCAGTTCCAACGCGAGGTGGGGCTGGTCCCGGACGGCACCTGCGGCCCGCACACCGTGAACTCGCTGCGACGTCTCGGCCGCAAGGTGGTCGGCGGGCGCCCCCAGTGGCTTCGTGAATCCGACGCCATCCGACAGTCCGGTCCCACCCTGGTCGGGCGGACGGTGGTCATCGACCCGGGGCACGGCGGCAGCGACCCGGGCGTGACCGTGCCCGAGGGGCAGCTGCACTGGACCGAGGCCGATCTGGTGTACGACCTCGCCAGTCGCCTCGAGGGACGACTCGCCGCGGCCGGGGTACGAGTGCAGCTGACCCGTGGTCCGGCACAGCGGGACCACCTGCCCGACGTCGACCGGGCCACCCTGGCCAACTCGCTCGGCGCCGACGTGTTCATCTCCCTGCACCTCGACGGACACGTCAACCCGGCCGCCGACGGCGTGGCCACCTACCACTACGGCACCGACAACGGCGTCACCTCCACCACCGGCGAGCGCCTCGCCGGCCTCGTACAGCGGGAGATCGTGGCGCGAACCGGGCTGCGCGACTGTCGGTCCCACGCAAAGGCGTGGGATCTGCTGCGGCTGACCCGAATGCCGGCCGTCCGGGTCGAGGTGGGCTACCTGACCTCGCCAGCGGACCGATCCCGGCTGGTCGACCCGCGGTTCCGGGACCGAGTGGTGGAGTCGATCGTCGCCGCCGTCCAGCGGATGTACTACCCGATCGAACAAGACGTACCCACCGGGTCGATCGACGTGAGCAAGCTGCGGGCGATGGTGGCGGCCGAGAGCGTGGCCGCCGGGACCGTGGTCGACTGACCGAAACGGTGGGATCGCCGGCGGTCAGCCGGCGCTGGACCGAGTCGCCGGAGTGGGCCGGACCGGCCGGAGCAGGCTCTCCGGGCTCATCGAGCCGAGCAGCTTCTCCAACGCGTACTCGACGTCGGACTTCCAGCTCAGTGCGGTGCGCAACTCCAGGCGCAGGCGGGGGAAGCGCGGATGCGGGCGGACCGTCTTGAACCCCACCGAGAGGAAGTACTCCGCCGGGGCCACGCAGGCTCGCACCGAGTCGTCGGCGTCGCCGAACTTCGCGTCACCAAAAGCCTCGATCGCCTTGATTCCGCGCTTTGTCAGGTCCCGGGCAACCCCCTGCACGAGCATCCGGCCAAGCCCGCCACCGGCGAAGGCCGGTACCACCTTCGCCGTCATCAACAGCGCCGCGTCGGGGGAGACCGGTGAGGTCGGAAAGGCCATTGATCGCGGCACGTACGCCGGCGGGGCATACAACACGAACCCGGCTGGCATGCCGTCAACGTAGATCAGCGTGCCGCAGGCGCCCCACTCCAGCAGGGTCTGCGAGACCCAGGCCTCCTTCTCCAGACCGGGATCCCCAGCCCCGCGGGCCCGGTCGGCGGAGACCGGGTCGAGCTCCCAGTAGACGCACTGCCGGCACGAACGGGGCAGATCCTCCAGGGTGTCCAAGGTCAGGCTGACCAGACGTCGCGACATCAGCGCATCCCCACAGTAGGCTCGGAGGTAGACCGCCCCTTCGGTGTCCCCGACCAACGATCGTACGCCGGATCCGGACACCACGGGAAGGGATACGCGAAACGACCACCGGGCAGGTGACAGCGGAACATGACCGGCACGACGCTCGACGATTACACCGACCGCTACGCCCGACGGGTCCGAGGCATGACCGCCTCGGAGATCCGGGCGCTCTTCGCGGTGGCCAACCGGCCGGAGGTGGTCTCGCTCGCCGGAGGTGCGCCGTACGTCGCTGCTCTCCCCCTGGACGCGGTCGGCGAGATGCTCGGCCGGCTCGGTGCCGACCACGGCAGCACCACCCTCCAGTACGGCATCGGCCAGGGCACCCCGGAGCTACGGGAGCGGATCTGTGAGGTGATGTCGTTCTCCGGCATCGACGCCGCCTGCGGTGCCTCCCCCGACGACGTCGTCGTCACCGTCGGCGGCCAGCAGGCGCTGGACCTGGTCGCGCGCCTCTTCCTCGACCCCGGCGATGTCGTGCTCGCCGAAGGTCCGACCTATGTCGGGGCGCTCGGGGTCTTCCAAGCCGCCCAGGCGCAGGTCGTACACGTGCCGATGGACAACGACGGGCTGGTCCCCGAGGCCCTGGAGACGGCCATCGCTGATCAGGCGCGCGCCGGGCGCCGGATCAAGTTCCTCTACACCATCCCCACGTACCAGAATCCGACCGGCGTGACGCTGACCGAGCAGCGGCGGGAACGGATCCTCGACATCTGCGAACGCGCCGGCCTGCTGGTGGTGGAGGACGACCCGTACGGGCAACTCGGCTTCGAGGGCGATGCCCCGGCACCGCTGCGCGCTCGCCGCCGCGATGGCGTCTTCTACCTCAGCACGTTCTCGAAGACCTTCGCGCCGGGGCTGCGGGTCGGTTGGATCCTCGCCCCGCACGCGGTGCGGGACAAACTCGTCATCGCCAGTGAGGCACAGATCCTTTGCCCCAGCGGTTTCGCTCAGGCGGCCGTGGCCACCTACCTCGGCACGATGCCGTGGCGGGAGCAGCTCAAGGTCTACCGGGAGGTCTACCGGGAGCGGCGGGACGCGCTCCTCGCGGCCATGGCGGACCTGATGCCGGCCGGTACGGCGTGGACCCGGCCTGGAGGCGGCCTCTTCGTCTGGGCCACGCTGCCGGACGGGCTGGACTCGAAGGCGATGATGCCCCGCGCCATCGCCGCCCGGGTGGCGTACGTGCCGGGCACTGGCTTCTACGCCGACGGCACCGGCACCGATGCGATGCGCCTCAACTTCTCCTTCCCGCCGCCCGAGCGGATCCGGGAGGGCGTGCGGCGCCTCTCCGGTGTGATGGAGCAGGACATCGCCATGCGTCGGGTCTTCGGCGCCGTCGGCTCTCCCGGCTCTCGTCGAGGGCGGGCCGGTTCGGACACACCCGGACCAGACTTGGCATGATTTGGGCATGGGTAAGACCGCTGCCGACCCCGCTGTTCTGACCGACCTGCGCGTGCTGGTACTCGCCGGCGGGCTCTCCTATGAACGGGACGTCTCGCTGCGATCCGGCCGTCGGGTCCTCGACGCGCTACGCGCGGTGGGCGTGGAGGCGGAGCTGCGCGACGCGGATGTCGCCCTCCTGCCGACGCTCATCGCCGATCCGCCGGACGCAGTGGTCATCGCGCTGCACGGCGCCACCGGCGAGGACGGGTCGCTCCGGGGTGTGCTGGACCTCTGCGACGTCCCATACGTCGGCTGCGATGCGCGTGCGTCCCGCCGTGCCTGGGACAAACCCTCGGCCAAGACCGTGCTGCGAGAAGCCCACATCCCCACCCCGGAATGGGTGGCCCTACCCCATGACCGATTCTCCGAACTTGGTGCGGTAGCGGTGCTGGACCGCATCGCCGACCGGCTGGGCCTCCCGCTGATGGTGAAGCCCGCGCAGGGCGGCTCGGGCTTGGGCGCCGCCGTGGTCCGGGACAGCGCCGCACTGCCGGCCGCGATGGTCGGTTGTTTCGCGTACGACTCCACCGCCCTCGTCGAACGCTACCTAGCCGGGACAGACGTGGCGGTATCCGTGGTCGACCTCGGGCAGGGACCGCAGGCTCTGCCGGCGGTGGAGATCGTGCCCCGGAACGGGGTATACGACTACGCCGCCCGGTACACGGCCGGCCACACCACGTGGCACACACCGGCCCGGCTGACCACCGAGGTGGCCGAGGCGGTCGCCGAGCTCGCCGTCGCCGCCCACACCGCGCTCGGGTTACGCGACCTCAGCCGGGTCGACCTGATCGTTGATGCCGATGATCAGCCGCACGTACTCGGGGTGAACGTCGCACCCGGCATGACGGAGACCTCACTGCTACCGCTCGCGGCCCAGGCTGCCGGTCTCGACTTCGGTCGGATGATCGGGACCCTGGTTTCCCAAGCTGCCTCCCGGGCAGCCTGAGCCGGCGAAGCGCGGTCGTAGTCGGCGCCAGCGTCAGGACGGGGCCGCCTTCGGCGCTGATGTCTGCGGCGGGGAACGTCACCCACCGTCTCCAGCGGACCCGAGTCGGTGCGGCCTGCGGGGTCTTCGGCTGCACCACCGGGCGCGGCTTCGCTCTCGGCGTTGCCCGGGGCTCCCTCGCCGCCCGCCGGAACGTCAGCGTCACCGCCGCATCGCCGCGCTCCACCGGGCCGCCCCTATCTGCCGCGCGCTGCTACCAGGTCACGAAAGCCGAGTTTCCTTCGTTCGAGCCGGCTCAGCGCTCTCCGTCTCCTTGGCAGTCTCCGCGTGCTCCGCGCTCTCCGCGTGCTCCGCGGCCTCTACCGCACCGAAACTGGCCGGTGCCTGCCACCGGATTCGAGTCGGTTCGGCGAGTTGACGTCCACCGAAGTCCGCCAACCACGCAGCGACGAGGGCTAGATTCTCCCGCCAGGTCGGCTCGGGGATCGGCGGCAGGATCGAATCCCACAGGGGCAGGAAGGTGCCCCGAAGCTGGAGCCGACCGTACGGCCGGGCGAGGAACCAGAGGTGCAGGTGCGCTGATCCGTCGCCCCAGCGATTCACATGCACCCGGGACACGCCGTCGAGAGACCGGATGGCGCGTTCCAGCCGGACCGTCAGCACGCCGAGTTCGGCCGCGAGCAGATTCGGTAGGTCACCCAGATCCAAGTGGGAACGGGATTCAAGGATCAACACCACCGGAAGCCCGGTAGGTCTATCCATCGCACGTACCCGCCACCGCTCGTCGGCCCAGATGTACGCCTCATCGGGGGCGTCGCACGCGATGCATTCCCGGCCGCCTTCGCCGTGACGGTGCGGCTCGGTCGCGACCGGATCATCGAGTTGTCTGACGCGGAGATCGCCCTCGAAGGGGAAGGAGGGCCATTGGGTGAAGTTCGGCACTGCGGGAGGGGTGTCGGGCACGAGGTGACCCTAACTGTTTCCGGGACTGCTGTCCCCACCTCCTTCGACCCCCGATTCGCCAGACCTGCCCGCCGCCACCCATCCACCACTCAGCAAGTTATCCACAGGAGGCCTGAGGTTATCCACAGCCATCTTCCACAGGTCAACACGGAGGTTGAGGCGCTGTTTCACGTGAAACAGCGCCACCTGTGGACAACTGCTGTGGATAACGTTGGGGACGAGGCTTCTACTGCACCGATCCTGTGTCGACGGTCAGATTCGCGGGGCGCTGGTGGGCCGATCATCCGATCGCGGGGCCAACACTGGGTACCGAGGAAGTCACTCGCCAGGTCGATCCGAGTGAGCCACCGCAGTTGAGGACCGGGCCAAGGAGCCGGCAGGTCCGAGTGAGCAGGCAAGCGGGCACGTGGCGAGCGGTCGGCCGGTTGGGCCGAGTGGGCTCGGGGTCAAGCGGGCCGGTTGGCCGAGCGGGTTAGCTCCCAAGCTCCCAAGCTCCCAAGCTCCCAAGCTCCCAAGCTCCCAAGCTCCCAAGCTCCCAAGCTCCCAAGCTCCCAAGCTCCCAAGCTCCCAAGCTCCCAAGCCGAACGACAACCGCCCCTGTTTCACGTGAAACAGGGGCGGCGCTCTACGGCGGGAGGAGGGCCTTCGGTCAGTCCTCGGGCTGCTCCCGGTCGACCCCGATGATGTCGACGATCCGCTCCAGGTCGTCCACACTGCCGAACTCGATCGTGATCTTTCCTTTGCTCCGGCCGATGTCGACCTTGACTCTGGTGTCGAAGCGGTCGGAGAGTCGATCGGCGAGATCGGTCAGTGCTGGCGCATGCGGCTTCGGCCGACGCTTCGGCGCCTCCTTCTCACTGGTGTCATCGGTGAGCGAGAGTGCCACCACCTCCTCGGTTGCCCGTACCGACAGTCCCTCGGCGACGATCCGTTGGGCAAGCCGCTCCTGCGCATCCGGATCGTCCAGGCTCAACAACGCTCGGGCATGGCCAGCAGAGAGCACTCCAGCGGCGACGCGGCGCTGGACCTGGGCAGGGAGGTTGAGTAGCCGGATTGTGTTGGAGATCTGCGGGCGGCTCCGGCCGATCCGGCGGGCCAGCTCCTCGTGGGTGGCACCGAACTCATCCAACAGTTGCTGGTACGCCGCCGCCTCTTCCAGCGGGTTCAGGTTGGCGCGGTGGATGTTCTCCAGCAACGCGTCCCGAAGCATCGAATCGTCCCGGGTGTCCCGCACGATCGCCGGAATGGCGCTCCGACCAACTGCCTGTGCGGCCCGCCAGCGGCGCTCACCCATGACGAGTTCAAACTTCTCGTCGTCGAGCTGGCGGACAACGATCGGCTGGAGGAAGCCGACTTCCTCGATAGAGACCTTCAGCTCCTCCAGGGCGTCCTCGTCGAAGACCTGCCGCGGCTGCTTCGGGTTGGGGACGATCGCGTCGACCGGTATCTCGGCAAAGCGAGCACCCGGGACCGGGCTGAGTGACTCGGACGCGGGTGGCGGCGTACTCACCGCCGGCAGGCCAGCGGTCGGTGTCACCGCTGGGCTACCGACGAATGGGGCGGGCCCACTGGGCACCGCCGCCTCGGTAGGAATGAGGGCGCCCAGCCCTCGGCCGAGTCCACCCTTGGGACGATTCTTCATGCCTGGCCTCCCCGTGGCCTGTCCGCGCTATGCATTGCGGCTTACCTCGGCCTTGATACCCCGCTCGGCGATCTCCTGGGCGGCCTCGAAGTAACTCGTCGCCCCCCGTGACCCGGGATCGTAGGTCATCACAGATTGGCCGTAGCTAGGTGCCTCGGATACCCGGACGTTACGGGGGATGACTGCCTGGAGCACCTTGTTCCCAAAGTGGTTACGCACATCCTGCTCCACCGCGTCCGCCAGCCGCGTACGTCGGTCGTACATCGTGAGCAGGATGGTGGAGACGTCCAGCCGGGGGTTGAGGTGCTGCCGGACGAGGTTGATGTTGTTGATGAGTTGGTTCAACCCCTCCAGCGCGTAGTACTCACACTGGATTGGGATGAGTACCTCCTCCGCAGCAACCAACGCGTTCACCGTGAGCAGACCAAGCGACGGCGGGCAGTCGATGAGGACGTAGTCGAAGTGACCCGGGTAGCCGGTGATGGCGCGGGCCAGCCGCGACTCCCGGGCAACCACAGAGACCAGTTCAATCTCGGCTCCGGCCAGGTCAATTGTCGCGGGTACGCACCACAGACTGGGGATTCCCTCGACCGGCTGGGCCACATCCTCCAGGGGCAGGCCGTTGATCAGGCAGTCGTACACGTCCGGCACCCCGGTGTGGTGTGGGACGTTGAGTCCGGTAGACGCGTTGCCCTGCGGATCGAGGTCGACCACCAGCACTCGGTTCCCGTGCAGTGCTAGCGCCACTGCCAGGTTCACCGTCGTGGTGGTCTTTCCAACGCCGCCCTTCTGGTTCGCGACGCACATGACCCGGGTCCGTTCTGGGCGAGGCATCGTCACCTCGCCGCTCGGGTTCAGGATCTGCACGGCGCGCATAGCTTCCATCGCCAACGGTGGGTCATCCTCTTCGCGCGTCGGTGTTTCACGTGAAACGTACGTGTCATCAACCCCGTCCTGCCCGGAGGGCAGGTTCGGAGCCTTGGTCGGTTCGGCCGGCCGTCCCGGCATTGCCTGCTGCGGCACAGCCACCTCGATGCGTGCCGACGTGGCTGCCTTCCCCCGTACCGACGCGGCCTGCTCGGCCGCCCGGGGATCGCCGGCCCGGGGGCTCTCCCCGGCGCTCCGGCTCAACGGTACTTCCGGCGACGATAGGCGGGTGGGTCCCGGAATTGGCGCCGCTCGCCGGAAGGTGTCGTCCTGCGGCACTCGGGAAGGCGGGCTGACGGAGAGGCTGGGGGGGACCCAACCGGGATCGTCGGTTTCACGTGAAACCAGGTCGCCCGTTGACCCGGTCACGCGCGGATCGTCGTACCTGCCGTCGTCATGCACCTGTCATCCCTGCCCGCTTCGGATGGTCGGTCCGCATCCTGTCAACGGGTCGCTCGGGTCGTCACACCCGAGCGTGCGGCCCGTTGGAAGCGGTCGGAATCCCGGTGAGCACCCGGCGCCGCCCGCTTCACAATATCGACGCGCGGCCAGCCTACGGGGGTCGGGCGCGGTCGGTCCACGTCGGGCTTCGTGCTCCGCCTACCACCCGTACCTGTTCAACGAGGCAGTTACCGCTCCGGCAAGCCGGATCCGCCGAATTCCGGCAGACCGCTGAGCGGTCAACGGTCAACGGTCAACGGTCAACGGTGATCACATGGTCCCGCCGACTCAGCGCCGCCGACCACCACGAGAGCGTTTCGCAGACGTGGGTCGCGGCGGTGCCACCACCCGTTCCCGAACAATCTCGATCACCGTCGTCGGTGGCTCGACAACGCCCACAGCGCAATGGTGCACCTCCGGCACGCCGCCACCGAGTCGGTCCACGACGACGGAATGCTCAGCGACCTCCTCCGCGGCCGACGTGCCCTTGAGGGCCACCACCCGTCCGCCCGGCACGGCCAGCGGAAGGCACCACCGGGCGAGCCGGTCCAGCGGGGCCACCGCCCGAGCAGTCACCACATCGCCGGTGAGCGGCTCGACTCCGCCACCACCGGAAGCGATCTCCTCGGCCCGGCCCCGGACAACCTGGACCGAGGCCGCCAGGTCGAGCTGCGTCACCGCCTCGACGAGGAAGGCGGTGCGACGGGCGAGCGGCTCGATCAGGGTGACCGAGAGATCCGGCCGAGCGACAGCAAGCACGAGGCCCGGCAGTCCGGCACCGCTACCCACGTCAAGCACCGTCGCGCCCGACGGAATCCGCTCTGCCACCGCCGCGCAGTTGAGCAGATGCCGGTCCCAGATCCGCGGTGCCTCTCGCGGGCCGATGAGTCCCCGGACCACCCCGTCGGTCACCAACAGGCCCGCGTACGCAACAGCCAGGCCCAGCCGGTCACCGAAGAGCGCCCGGGCCGCGGCGGCCAACTCCGGCGGCGGCGCGGCATCCACCGCTCCCGGCACGGGGCGCTCGCCGACAGGGAACGGCCCGGGCGGCGTACCACCCGGGCCGGACGCGAGGCGCGCCGCTGTGTCGTCGTGAGTCACCCGCTCAGTCCGCCGGCCGAACGATGATGCGCCGACTCGGCTCGACGCCCTCAGACTCGCTCGCGACGCCGTCGATCGCGTTGACCACGTCGTGCACACACTTACGTTCGAAGGCGGACATCGGCTCCAGCCGCACCGACTCGCCGTGCTCCTTGACCTTCTCGACGGCGTTCCTCGCCACCGCCGCGAGCTCCTTACGGCGGCCCGCCCGGTAGCCGCCCACGTCGAGCAGCAGTCGGCTGGGGGTGCCGGTCTGCCGGAAGACAGCGAGCCGGGTGAGTTCCTGAAGCGCCTCCAGCGTGGCACCGCGCTGACCAACCAGGCTCTGTAGTCGGCCGCCAACCACCTCCACGACCGGACGCCCACCGGAGACCAACTCGTCGATGTCCCCGTCGTAGTCGAGGATGTCGAGCAGGCCCTCCACGTAGTCGGCGGCGATCTCACTCTGCCGGAACAGATCGCCCTCGCCGGTGGACCGCTGCTCCGTGCCGTCGGCCTCGGCCTCGGCCGCCTCGGTCTGGCCCTTCGCCGTCGTCTCCGTCCCTTCGGCATCCTGGGACTCGTCAGCGCGGGGCGTGCTGATCTCGGTCACGGTCTCCTCCGTACTCACTCGGCCGGACCGTCGGGTCCGCTGGTCTCCCGGGCCGGCGGGAACGCCGGTACCACGGGTAGGTCTATCCGGGCAGTCTCACCCGTGGCCGCGGGGCGCGGCGGCGTTTTGCCCTCCGGCGGCGGTACCTACCAAGGTAAAGAAGTACCGCTGGGCACCGGTCGGATCAGCCCTGCCGTTTGGCGGGACGGCCCTTCTGGTTGGCGGGCTGGCCCTTCTTCTGGCCGGCAGCCTGCCCCTTCTGGCCGGCAGCCTGCCCCTTCTGGCCGGCAGCCTGCCCCTTCTGGCTCGCGGGCTGGCCCTTCTTCTGGCTGGTGGGCTTGGCACCCGGCTTCGGGGCGGCGACCTTGGTAGCGGCCGGCTGGGTGGCGGCCGAAGGGGCGGACTTGCTGCGGCCGAAGAGGCCACCGCTCTTCGCCGGCTGCACCGGACCACGCGTACCGGTGGTGCTGGACTTCGCGCTCGGCGGCGGCGGGAACTTGCGCAACACCCACTGCTGCTGGGCCAGCGTGAACATGTTGTTGGTGACCCAGTAGATGATCACACCGATCGGGAAGATCGCGCCGGAGATGAGCAGCGACGCCGGGATGCCGTAGAGCATCAACCGCTGGATCATCCGCTGCTGCGGGTCCTCGGCCCAGCCGGTCTTGAGGATCATCTGGCGGCTGGTCAGGTAGGTGGTGCCCATCATCACCAGCACCAGAATGCCGGCCATGATCTTGACGGTGGTGCCGTCGGCCCCCAGCGCGGCCAGTTCCTCGGCGGAGGAGCCGAACTTGCCGGCGATCGGCGCGGTGAAGAGCTTCGCGACCGATGCGCTGTCGAACTGCTCGACCGACCAGCCGTAGAGCGTCTTCTTGGTATGGTCCGGGTTGAGCCGGCGGAGCACGTGGAACAGGCCGAGGAAGACCGGGATCTGAAGAAACATCGGAAGGCAGCCCATGAGCGGGTTGGCCTTTTCCTTCCGATATAGCTCCATCATCTCCTTCTGGAGCGTCTCCCGATCACCCTTGTGCTTCTCCTGCAGCGCCTTGACCTGCGGTTGCAGCGCCTGCATCGCCCGCTGCGACTTGATCTGCTTGACAAAGACCGGGAAGAGGATCACCCGAACGGTGACCACCAGGAAGACGATGGCGAGGATCCAGGACCAGTTGGTGCCGAGCACCACGCCTTCCGGCACGCCGATGACGTCCCACGCCTGATGCCAGAGCAGCAGGATCCACGAGATCGCGTAGTAGATCCAGTCGAGACTCAATTCTCAGACTCCAGTCACATCGGCACGGCGGCGACCGCCCGGCTCCGGCACCGGGTCGAATCCACCGGGGTGGAAGGGGTGGCAACGCATCAGCCGCCGGGCCGTCAGGCCGGCTCCCCGAACCGGGCCGTGGCGGGTCACCGCCTCCAGGGCATATGCGCTGCACGACGGGTAGAACCGACAGCGGGCCGGCAACGCCGGACTTATCCACCGACGGTACGCGATGATTGGCCCGGCCAGCACCCGGGCACCGAGTGAGATCGGCGGTGGCGGATCTGGTGCCGAACTCACCGGGACCGCCGCCCGCGGGGGGCGCACGCGGCCGCGATCGCGGCGTCGAGATCGACACCGAGTCGTTGGTACGACCGGTGGGCCGCGGCAGGCAGGGCACGGACGATGAGGGTGCTCCCGGCCGGCAGTTCGGGGAGGCGCTCCCGGACCAGGTGCCGCAGCCGGCGGCGGACAGTGTTGCGGACGACGGCGTTGCCAACCGCCTTGGAGACGACGAAGCCGGCGCGGGCTGGTGCGGATGTCTGCTCCGCACCAGTGTCCCGCGCCGGCTTCGGCGAAGAGATCTCCGGCGGAATGCCGGGCAAAGCCAGGTGGACGACGACCACGCCGCGCCCGACGCGTCGGCCACCACGGACCGCCGCGGCGAAGTCAGTGCTGCGCCGCAGACGCTGCGCGGCGGTCAGCACGACTCTCCACGCCCTGCCGATCGGACCTGGTGGCCTCAGGCCGCCAGGCGAGCGCGGCCCTTGCTGCGACGGGTCGAGATGATGGCGCGGCCGGCACGGGTGCGCATGCGCAGCCGGAAGCCGTGGGTCTTCGCGCGCCGGCGGTTGTTCGGCTGGAAGGTGCGCTTGCTCACGTCAGGCTCTCCGTTGTCCTACCCCTGGGCGAGGGATCGCCGGGGTCGCGTCTGGTCCGAGGTCGTCCCAGTTTCGGTTCGTGTCACGATCCGGGTCGTGTCATGATCCGAACCAGGTCATGATCCGGAACACCTTCGTGGCGCCCCCGATCAACGCTGCCCGACGCTGCGGACAGCAAGCATCCATCACCCTAGCAGAGGGTGAGACAGCAGCCGCTCCAGCGTACGCAGGGGCACAACGAGCGTCAACGCTCCCACCGGCCGACCCGGCGCCGGCAGTTCCGACGTTTTCGCTGCTGCTGCCAACGGTCGACGTACGTCCGCTGTTGATGGCGTCCGGACATCGCTGTTACCGTGCCCGATTGCGGTGCAGGGCTGTTGGCCCGAATCGCGGTGAGTGGCTGTCGGATGCCCAGGGTCGGTCCGGCTGTGGTCGCCGCCGGCAGGCAAGACCGAATCGGGCGGTGGATCGTTCGGCTAGATGACCCGCTTCAGCGCCCGCTCGTACCGGGGGAGGTCTGACCCACATTCGATGGGCGGCCACAATCGGTACCCACACAGGCTGTGGATAACTTGTGGACAAGAACCGGTCGGTCAGCCGGGGTGGGGGAAACATCGCGTGAACGCGGTGGACCCGGGACGGCCGACGGGGAGGACGGCGGCGTCCGGGAACAGAGGCGAGGGGGTGGCACGACGGTGACGGGTACAACCGACCTCGCCGAGGTGTGGACGGCAACAACCGACGAGCTCGCCGACGAGATCGTCTCCGCGCAGCAGCGGGCTTACCTGCGGCTGACCCGGCTCCGCGCCGTCGTCGAGGACACCGCGCTCGTCTCCGTCCCGGACGCCTTCACCCGAGATGTCATCGAGTCCCGACTCCGCCCGGCGATCACCGAGGCGCTCACCCGCCGAATGGGGCGACCCATCCAGGTAGCTGTCACGGTGCGCGCGCCGGAAGATGGTGCCGGCCGGGCGGCCGGCACCATTTACCACAGCGCCCCGAGCCCGGAGGCCGGCGGATTGCCCGGCGACACCACCGGCGATGTCGTGGGAGGCGGCCCGGACACCGGCGTAGACCAACGGTTCCCGCTGATTCCCGGGCAGGCCCAGCCGGAGCGCCGCGCCGCGGTGCCCGCCGATTCGTACGGGGAGCAGCCATCGCCGGTGTCCCGGGACGGCCAGGAGCCGTTGTTCAGCTCCGTCTTCAGCGGGCCGCCTCGAGGCGAACGACACGATGTTGACGAGCAGGCCCGGCTGGGCCCACCGGTGACCGAACGGCCGTTCGACGGCCGCTACCGAGCAGAGGCGGCGGACCCGCACGGGAGGCCGGCGCTGCCCCGGGAACTCGGCACCGACAGCGGGCCGGGGCGGGTGGACCACCACCGGCCCGGTGGCCGCGAGGACCGTCGGCTACCAGCACCCGCCGACGGCGGTGGCAACCGGCTCAACCCGAAGTACATGTTCGAGACGTTCGTCATCGGTTCGTCCAACCGATTCGCCCACGCGGCTTCGGTGGCGGTCGCCGAGTCACCGGCGAAGGCGTACAACCCGCTGTTCATCTACGGCAGCTCGGGGCTGGGCAAGACGCACCTGCTGCACGCGATCGGCCACTACGCCACGACGCTCGGCAACGCCAACTCGGTCCGGTACGTCTCGACCGAGGAGTTCACCAACGACTTCATCAACTCGCTGCGCGACGACAAGACCAGCGCCTTCCAGCGCCGGTACCGGGATGTCGACATCCTCCTGATCGACGACATTCAGTTCCTGGAAAACCGGGAGCGGACGCAGGAGGAGTTCTTCCACACCTTCAACACGCTGCACAACGCCAACAAACAGATCGTGATCACCTCCGACCGGTCGCCGAAGCAGCTGGCGACCCTGGAGGACCGGTTGCGGACCCGGTTCGAGTGGGGTCTGCTCGCCGACATCCAGCCGCCAGACCTGGAGACCCGGATCGCGATCCTACAGAAGAAAGCCGCCCAGGAGCGGCTGTTCGCCCCGCCGGACGTGCTCGAGTTCATCGCGTCCCGGGTGTCGAACTCGATCCGAGAGCTCGAGGGCGCGCTGATCCGGGTCACCGCATTCGCCAGCCTCACCCGGTCGTCGGTCGAGCTGTCGCTGGCCGAGGAGGTGCTGCGGGACTTCATTCCGGACGGCACCGGACCGGAGATCACCGCCGACCAGATCATGGTGGCGACCGCCGACTACTTCGGGGTGAGTCTGGAGGACCTGCGTGGGCACTCCCGCTCGCGGGTGCTCGTCAACGCCCGCCAGGTCGCCATGTACCTGTGCCGGGAGCTGACCGACCTGTCGCTGCCCCGAATCGGGCAGGCGTTCGGGGGCCGCGACCACACCACGGTCATGCACGCCGACCGCAAGATCCGTCAGCAGATGGCCGAGCGGCGGTCGCTCTACAACCAGATCGCCGAGCTGACCAACCGGATCAAGCAGAACACCTGAGGCGACCGCCGGGCCGCGCACCACCCGCCAAGGTCACCACAACCACCCGCCGAACCGGCGCCACGGCGGTGTTCCTTCGGTGCTCCACCACCCCACCGGACCGAACGACGGGACACCCGGATCCGGGCGGCGGGTGGAATCCGGGTGTCCCGTCGGCGCCAGGAAGCCCCGCTCGTTGTCCACAGCTTCCGCTCCCGTCGGTGGAGAACGTGGTCCACCGACCCCTCGTTATCCACAGGCTGTGGAAAAACCTGGGGGTAGTGCTGTGGACACTTGGGGATAACGATGTCGTTGTCCACAGGCGGTGGACCGGGTGTGGACGGGCTGTTGAAGGTTCTGGGGATAACTCGGGTCGAGCTATGAGCGGCAATCCACAAGCCTGGGGACGAAGTCCGTGGATAACCGGTGGATAACCGGTGGACAACGGTGGACGGGCTGGGGGTAACTCTGGCCTGTGGATGACGACCTGGGTTTTCCCCCGGGTTCTCCACAGGAAACCCACCGGTGTGCTACCAGGCTGACCTGCGTCAACGTGGGTTCTCCACAGTTTGCACAGGTGCGACGAAGACGATGAGTTAGATCTCTAAAGACAACAAAAACCAATCATCACCGTTGGACTTCCTGTGGATCGGGCCGCAGACCGCCGCTGCCGATCAGCGGCACCTGGACATGCGTGGGGTCGGACGTACCGCCGACGGCCACGCGCCCTAAGGTGCCAGGAGAACCGGCACGCCCCGGCGGGTCGGCAGGCAGCGGTCGGCATGAGAGAGTTGGCGCTGACGTTGACGCGGAGGCATTGATGAAGTTCCGAGTAGAGCGCGACGCGCTCGCCGAGGCCGTGGCCTGGACCGCGAAGAGCCTGCCGAACCGGCCGTCCGTGCCGGTGCTCGCCGGAGTGCTGCTCCGGGTTACCGACGGCAACCTGCAGGTCTCCGGCTTCGACTACGAGGTCTCCAGCCAGGTGACCGTCGAGGTGCAGGGTGACGCCGACGGTGCCGCCCTGGTCTCCGGCCGGCTCCTCGCCGAAATCACCAAGGCGCTGCCGGCCAAGCCGGTCGACATCGCGGCGGTCGGCGCCCACCTCGAGCTCGTCTGCGGCAGTGCCCGGTTCACCCTGCCCACCATGCCGGTCGAGGACTATCCCACGCTCCCGGAGATGCCGGTCAGCACTGGCACCATCGACGCCGCCGCGTTCGCCGCCGCCGTCGCCCAGGTAGCCGTGGCAGCCGGCCGGGACGAGACCCTGCCGATGATGACCGGCGTCCGGCTGGAGCTCTCCGGCGGCACGTTGGCCATGCTCGCCACCGACCGCTACCGCCTTGCCCTGCGCGAGATCGAGTGGAACCCGGAAGACCCGGAGATCAGCCTCAACGCCCTGGTCCCAGCCCGCACGCTGCACGACACCGCCAAGGCCCTCGGACCCCTTGGCGGCCAGGTCACCATGGCGCTCTCCCAGGGAGCGGCGGGCGAGGGCATGATCGGTTTCGTCGGCGGCCCCCGTCGCACCACCAGCCGGCTCCTCGACGGTGCCAACTATCCGCCGGTGCGTTCGCTCTTCCCCGCCACCCACAACGCGCAGGCCCAGGTGCCGGTCAGTGCGCTCATCGAGGTTGTCAAGCGGGTCGCGCTCGTCGCCGAACGCACCACTCCGGTGCTGCTGAGCTTCAGCGGCGACGGTCTGGTGGTGGAGGCCGGTGGCACCGAGGAGGCTCGGGCCAGCGAGGCGATGGAGGCCAGCTTCAGCGGTGATCCGCTGACTGTTGGCTTCAACCCGCAGTATCTGATCGACGGTCTCTCGAACATGGGGACCCAGTTCGCCGTTCTGTCGTTCGTTGATGCCTTCAAGCCGGCGGTGATTTCCCCTGTCGACGAGGATGGCGAGGTCGTGCCCGGGTACCGCTACCTCATCATGCCGATCCGCGTCTCCCGCTGATCGCACCGAGACGAACCACAACGCACGGAGGTACGGACAATGCAGCTCGGCCTGGTAGGGCTCGGTCGCATGGGCGGCAACATGCGTGAGCGGCTGCGTGCCGCCGGGCATGAGGTGATCGGCTACGACAACCAGGCCGAGCTGAGCGACGTCGCGAGCCTGGCGGAGATGGCGCAGAAGCTGGACGCGCCCCGCGCGGTGTGGGTCATGGTCCCCGCCGCCGTCACCGACGACACCATCAGCAAGGTGGCGGAGGTGCTCGACGCCGGCGACATCATCGTTGATGGTGGCAACTCGCGGTTCAGTGACGATGCCCCGCGCGCCGAGCGGCTGAACGAGCGCGGCATCGGGTACGTCGACGCCGGGGTTTCCGGTGGCGTCTGGGGCCGGCAGAACGGGTACGCCCTCATGGTCGGCGGCGCCCAGGAGCACGTTGACCGGATAATGCCGATCTTCGAGGCGCTGAAGCCGGCCGGAGAGTTCGGCTTCGTGCACGCCGGTCCGGTCGGTGCCGGACACTACGCCAAGATGGTGCACAACGGCGTCGAGTACGGTCTCATGCACGCCTACGCCGAGGGCTACGAACTGCTGGCGAAGTCCGAGCTGGTCACCGATGTTCCCGGTGTCTTCAAATCCTGGCGGGAGGGCACGGTCGTCCGCTCCTGGCTGCTCGACCTGCTCGACCGTGCGCTCGACGAGGACCCGGAGCTGGCCGAGCTGAGCCCCTACACGGAGGACACCGGCGAGGGGCGGTGGACCGTGGACGAGGCGGTCCGGCTCGCCGTTCCGATGAACGTCATCTCCGCCGCGCTCTTCGCCCGTTTCGCCTCCCGCCAGGACGACTCACCCGCGATGAAGGCCGTCGCCGCGCTGCGTCAGCAGTTCGGCGGGCACGCCGTTCGCAAGCGCTGACGGCAACCACCACCCGTGTACGTCCGCCGGCTGGAACTCGTTGACTTCCGCTCGTACGAGCGGGTCGGCGTGGACCTCGAACCGGGGGCGAACGTCCTGGTCGGTGCGAACGGGGTCGGCAAGACCAACCTGATCGAGGCGCTCGGCTACGTGGCGACCCTGGACTCCCACCGGGTCGCCACGGACGCCCCGCTGGTCCGGATGGGCGCCACCGCGGGGATCATCCGCTGCGCCGTGGTGCACGAGGGACGGGAGCTCCTGGTCGAGTTGGAGATCGTTCCGGGGCGGGCGAACCGGGCCCGGCTCGGTCGGTCCCCGGCCCGGCGGGCCCGGGACGTGCTCGGCGCCCTGCGGCTGGTGCTCTTCGCCCCGGAGGACCTGGAACTGGTCCGGGGCGACCCGGCGCAGCGGCGCCGCTATCTGGACGATCTGCTGGTGCTCCGGCAGCCCCGGTACGCCGGGGTGCGGGCTGACTACGAACGGGTACTCCGGCAACGAAACGCCCTGCTGCGCACCGCGTACCTGGCGCGCAAGACCGGTGGGGCCCGCGGCGGCGACCTCTCCACGCTCGCGGTCTGGGACGACCACCTCGCGCGGCGCGGTGCCGAGCTGCTTGCCGGTCGGCTCGATCTTGTCGCCGCGCTCGCCCCGCACATCACCCGGGCGTACGACGCGGTGGCCGCCGGTACCGGTGCGGCCGGCATCACGTACCGATCGGCGATCGAGTCGGCCAGCCCAACCGCTGACCGGGCGGAGCTGACCGCGGCGCTGAGCGAGGCGCTCGCCGCCGGCCGGGCAGCCGAGATCGAGCGGGGGACCACCCTGGTCGGCCCGCACCGGGACGACCTCAACCTCACGCTGGGGCCACTGCCCGCGAAGGGGTACGCCAGCCACGGCGAGTCCTGGTCGTTGGCGCTGGCGCTCCGGCTGGCCGGTTACGACCTGCTGCGTGCCGACGGGATCGAGCCGGTGCTGGTGCTGGACGATGTCTTCGCCGAGCTGGACACCGGCCGGCGGGACCGCCTCGCCGAGCTGGTCGGCGAGGCGAGCCAACTCCTGGTGACCTGTGCGGTGGCAGAAGATCTCCCCGCGCGTCTACACGGAGCGCGATTCGTTGTCCGCGAGGGGGAGGTAGAGCGTGTCGGATGAGGCGGGATTCGCCGTCGGGCCCCATGCGGCGGCGACCGGCGCGGACGGGGCCGCCCCGGCATCGGACGCCGGGGCCCCGACCGAGGCGGCCGGCCCGCAACTCGCGCGGGCGGTGCTGGATGCGGCGAAGGCTCGCCGTCAGGCGGCGCAGCCGCAGCGGCGCAGCCGCAGCGGTGGGGCGAGCGGTGGGGGGCGACGGCCGCGGGGCTACTCCGGCCCGGGGCCGGACCCGCGCGATCCGCAGCCGCTCGGCGCAGTGCTGGACCGGCTGGTGAAGACCCGGGGCTGGCAGCAACCGGCGGCCGAGGCGACGGTCTTCGGCGCCTGGGAACGGGTGGTCGGCCCAGATGTGGCCCAGCACAGCCGGCCGGTGAAGCTGGAGGGGGGGGAGCTGACCGTGGAGGCGCGCTCGACCGCCTGGGCCACCCAGCTCCGGCTGCTCGCCGGATCGCTGCTGCAGCAGATCGCCCGCGAGGTGGGCCACAACGTCGTACGCCGGTTGCACATTCACGGTCCGGCCGCGCCGTCTTGGTCGCGTGGCCCTCGTCGGGTCCGGGGCCGCGGCCCCCGGGACACCTACGGCTGAACAGCCCGGCGGGGTGCCACCGACTCGGCGTAGACCGCGAAGCCCCGCTCGGCGCAGCGGCGGTAGAATGCGGCGAGGACGCTCAGCTCCGCGCAGGTGAAGGTCCACTGCGGCGGAGCTCCGTTGTCGTCACGGAGCCGGTCCAGCCGGCTGTCCAGCCAACGCAGCTGCTGCTCGGCCAGGCGTCCGTCCCCGAGTAGCACGCGGAGCACCTCGCTGACGGTTTCGAAGGTGACTGCCTCACCGACTGCTCGGTGCCGCGCCACGAACCGCTCGACTCCGTCGGCGATCCACCCGCAGCCGTCCGGGTCGATCACGGGGTCCTCGTCCTCTTCCGAGTTCTCTGTGGCGTACAGCACATCTTTCAAGCCGAGGATCAGATCGACCAGCTCGGTGTACGCCGTCGCCCGGACCGTGCCGGTCTTGGCGATCAGCTCGGCGAGCGCGGCGGTCGGTGCGGAAATCTGCGGCATGTCGACGATCTCGCCGAAGTCCACGAACTCCGCCGGCGCGACCGGGTCGTAGAAGCGGCCGGTCCGCGGCCAGTTCACCACGACGTTGTCCAGCCCCATCTGGTGTCACCTCTCAAGCCCATCTCCGTACGAACGGGTCGATCGTCCGGTTCCAGCCGGCAAAGATCAAGCCGGAGTTCATCGCGAGATGGACACACATTGGGCGGGGAGCGTCGCCGACGGTGCGAGCCTACGGTCGGCTCGGTGCGCGTAGGGGGAGTCGTGGAGTGAGCGGTCGGCCGGCTACGAAGGTCTCAGCCGCCGCGCAAGGGGTGCCGAGTGGTGGATCTGTCGCCGACGCCCAGTAGGATTGAGCCTGAGACGAAGACCCGGTGCGGAGCGATGAAACCCGGGGCCAGCCGGGCCCGAGATCATCGTTCCACATCAGGGTTGAGCCGATCGCGATCCGCGGGCAACCGCGGCGGCCGGCGCGTTCGACCCCCAGCCCGGATCACTCTCCGGTGCCGGTCCGCGCGCCCGACGTCGCGTTCTGTCCGCCGAACCCCGTGACCGGTCGCGCCAGTGGTGTGGCCGACGCGAGAAAGTGGCCGAGGGTGGCAGCGCAGGACAAGCAGGAGTACGGCGCAGAGTCGATCACCGTCCTCGAAGGGTTGGAGGCGGTCCGTAAGCGCCCCGGTATGTACATCGGGTCCACCGGCCAACGCGGTCTGCACCACCTGGTGTGGGAGGTCGTGGACAACGCGGTGGACGAGGCGCTGGCCGGGCACTGCGACACCATTGACGTGGTGCTACTCGCCGACGGTGGGGTTCGCGTAATCGACAATGGCCGTGGTTTCCCGGTCGACCCGCATCCGAAGCTCAAGAAGCCGGGTGTGGAGGTAGCGCTGACCGTGCTGCACGCCGGCGGCAAGTTTGACGGCAAGGCGTACGCCGTCTCCGGTGGCCTGCACGGCGTCGGTGTGTCGGTCGTGAACGCCCTCTCCACCCGGATGGCTGTGGAGATCCAGAAGGACGGCTACTTCTGGCGGCAGTCGTACACGGACTCGAAGCCGACGCCGCTGGTAAAGGGGGAGCCGACCGACGCCACCGGCTCGGCGGTTTCCTTCTGGCCCGATCCGAGGGTCTTCGAGACCGTTGACTTCGACTTCCAGACCATCTACCGCCGGCTCCAGGAGATGGCCTTCCTCAACCGGGGTCTGACCATCCACTTCCTCGACGAGCGAGTCGACGAGGGCGATGACAGCAGGATGCGGGAGGTCACCTTCTGCTACCAGGGTGGCATCGCCGACTTCGTCCGGCACCTCAACGCCTCGAAGACCCCGATCCACAAGTCGGTGGTCGAGTTCGGCACCGAGGAAGACGGCATGTCGGTCGAGATCGCCATGCAGTGGAACGAGTCGTATGGCGAGTCGGTCTACACCTTCGCCAACAACATCAACACGCATGAGGGCGGCACCCACGAGGAAGGCTTCCGGTCGGCGCTGACCAGCGTCATCAACCGGTACGGCGCGGAGAAGCGGCTGCTCAAGAGTGACGAGAAGCTCTCCGGGGAGGACATCCGGGAGGGGTTGGCGGCGATCATCTCGGTGAAGCTGACCAATCCGCAGTTCGAGGGGCAGACCAAGACCAAGCTGGGCAACACCCCGGTCAAGAGCTTCGTGCAGCGGGTCTGCAACGAGTGGCTGGTTGACTGGCTGGACCGTAACCCGGCCGAGGCGAAGGTCATCATCACCAAGGCGTCCCAGGCCGCGCGCGCCCGGGTCGCCGCCCAGCAGGCACGCAAGCTGGCCCGTCGTAAGTCGTTGCTGGAGTCCGGCTCGATGCCGGGCAAGCTGGCCGACTGCCAGTCAACCGATCCCCGTGAGTGCGAGGTCTTCATCGTTGAGGGCGACTCGGCGGGCGGCTCCGCCAAGCAGGGGCGCGACCCGCGGACGCAGGCGATCCTGCCGATCCGCGGCAAGATCCTCAATGTGGAGAAGGCGCGGATCGACCGGGTCCTGAGGAACAACGAGGTCCAGGCGCTGATCACCGCGCTCGGCACGGGCATCCACGACGACTTCGACATCGAGAAGTTGCGGTACCACAAGATTGTGTTGATGGCCGACGCGGACGTCGATGGTCAGCACATCCAGACGCTGCTACTGACCCTGCTCTTCCGCTTCATGCGACCGCTGGTCGAGTTGGGGCACGTCTACCTGGCCGCGCCGCCGCTCTACAAGATCAAGTGGAATCGGAAGGGGGATGACGCGCAGTACGCGTACTCCGACCGAGAGCGGGACGGCCTGATCACTCTGCGGCAGCAGAAGAAGCCCAACGCAAAGCCGGACGACATCCAGCGGTTCAAGGGGCTCGGCGAGATGAACTATCCCGAGCTCTGGGAGACCACGATGAATCCGGCTACGCGCACCCTGCGCCAGGTCACGCTCGACGACGCGGCGACCGCGGACGAGCTGTTCAGTGTGCTGATGGGGGAGGATGTCGAGGCTCGTCGCTCGTTTATCCAGCGTAACGCCAAGGATGTGCGGTTTCTGGACATCTGAGGGCCACTCGGTCCGCCGGCCCGTCGTCCGCGGCGACCATGCCTAATCCACAGGGTTATCCACAGCCAGGCCGGTTTCCACAGCGGTTATCCACAGCACAAAAGCGACTCTGAGTCTGATAAGGGTTAACAAGTGACCGATACCCCCGAGTCCACACCGAACGAGCCCGACGCCCCCGAGACCGCCGGCGCCGTCGTGGCGCACGACCGGATCGAGCCGGTCGGGCTCGAGGTGGAGATGCAGCGCTCCTACCTCGACTACGCCATGAGCGTGATTGTCGGGCGGGCGCTGCCGGACGTCCGGGACGGGCTGAAGCCGGTCCACCGCAAGATTCTTTACGCGATGTTCGACTCGGGGTACCGACCCGACCGGGGGTACGTGAAGTGCTCGCGGGTGGTCGGCGACGTGATGGGCCAGTTCCACCCGCACGGCGACTCAGCGATCTACGACGCACTGGTCCGGATGGCCCAGCCCTGGGCGCTGCGCTATCCGCTGGTGGACGGCAACGGCAACTTCGGCTCCCCGGGCAACGATCCGGCCGCGGCGATGCGGTACACCGAGTGCAAGCTCCAACCGCTGGCGATGGAGATGCTGCGGGACATCGACGAGGACACCGTCGACCTGCAGGACAACTACGACGGCCGGGCCAAGGAGCCCACGATCCTGCCGTCCCGAATCCCCAATCTGCTGGTCAACGGCTCCGAAGGCATCGCGGTCGGGATGGCCACCAAGATCCCACCGCACAACCTGCGGGAGATCGGTGCGGCGGTGCAGTGGTGCCTGGAACACCCGGAGGCCGACGAGGCGAGCACCCTGGAAGCCCTGCTGGGGATCGTCAGGGGGCCGGACTTCCCGACCCATGGCCTGATCGTCGGCCAGGCGGGGATCCAGGACGCGTACCGCACCGGTCGTGGCTCGATCCGGATGCGCGCCGTGGTTGAGGTCGAGGAGGACAAGCGGGGCCGGCCGGCGCTGGTGGTCAGCGAGCTGCCGTACCAGGTGAACCCCGACAACCTGGCCGAGCGGATCGCCGAGCTGATCAAGGAGGGGAAGCTCGGCGGAATCGCCGACATCCGGGACGAGTCCTCCGGGCGGACCGGCCTGCGGCTGGTGCTGGTGCTCAAGCGCGACGCGGTCGCCAAGGTGGTGCTGAACAACCTCTACAAGCACACCCAGCTCCAGGAGACCTTCGGCGCGAACATGCTGGCGCTGGTGGACGGTGTGCCGCGCACGCTCAACCTGGCCCAGTTCATCCGCTACTACGTTGATCACCAGATCGAGGTGATCCGCCGGCGGACGGCGTACCGACTGCGTAAGGCTGAGGAGCGGGCGCACATCCTGCGGGGTCTGGCCAAGGCGCTGGACGCCCTCGACGAGGTGATCGCGCTGATCCGGCGCTCGCCGACGGTGGATGACGCGCGGCAGGGCCTGATCCGGTTGCTGGACATCGACGAGATCCAGGCGACCGCGATCCTGGACATGCAGCTGCGCCGGCTGGCCGCGCTGGAGCGGCAGCGGATCCTCGACGACCTGGCGAAGCTTGAGCTGGAGATCGCCGACTTCAAGGACATCCTGGCGAAGCCGGAGCGGCAGCGGCGGATCGTCTCGGAGGAACTGGGCGAGATCGTCGCCAAATGGGGCGACGACCGGCGCACCCAGATCATTCCGTTCGACGGCGAGGTCTCGATGGAGGACCTGATCGCCCGCGAGGACGTCGTGGTCACCATCACCCGAACCGGGTACGCGAAGCGCACCAAGGTGGACGCGTACCGCTCGCAGCGGCGGGGCGGCAAGGGGGTCAGCGGCGCCACGCTGCGGCAGGACGACATCGTCAGCCACTTCTTCGTGTGCTCGACGCACGACTGGATTCTGTTCTTCACCAACAAGGGCCGGGTGTACCGGGCCAAGGCGTACGAGCTCCCGGAAGCCAGTAGGGTGGCCAAGGGCCAGCACGTGGCCAATCTGCTCGCCTTCCAACCAGACGAGCAGATCGCACAGATCATCGAGATTTCCGACTACCAGGTCGCCCCCTACCTGGTATTGGCCACAAAGAACGGAGTGGTAAAGAAGACGAGGCTCGAGGAGTTCGACTCCAACCGGTCCGGCGGCATCATCGCGATCAACCTGCGCGAGGACGACGAACTGGTCGGTGCCGCCCTGGTGGCGCCGGAGCAGGACCTCCTGCTGGTGTCGAAGAACGCCCTGGCGATCCGGTTCAACGCCTCCGACGAGGCGCTACGGCCGATGGGGCGGGCTACCTCGGGCGTGATCGGGATGCGGTTCAGCGAGGACGACGAGTTGCTCGCGATGGAGGTCGTCCGGCACGGCTTGGACGTCCTGGTGGCCACCAACGGCGGTTACGCGAAACGTACTCCGATTGAGGAATACCCGGTCCAGGGCCGGGGAGGTAAGGGCGTGCTGACTGCGAAGATCACCGAGCGGCGCGGTGGTCTGGTCGGTGCTGTGGTGATCGACCCGGACGACGAGCTCTTCGCTATCACCAGTAACGGTGGTGTCATTCGGACTCCGGTGAAGCCTGTACGCCGTACGCGCGACCGGAACACAATGGGGGTCAAGCTGATGGACCTTCCGGATGGCGTAACCATCGTGGCGATTGCTCGCAATGCCGACGAGCCTGACGAACAGGACTAGTTGCATGACGGAGACACAGGCGAAGTCGGGGAACGCGGGGAACTCGGCTAACCCGGTCGACGAGGACGGTGCCACGAACGGTGCCCCAGCCGCCGGTCGTGCGGCAGTGGGCCGGGCCACCGTCCCCGCCGACGTGCCGACCCCGAAGTTCACCAGGGCTCCCGGGATGGCCCCGCCGCCGGACAAGCCGGCCACGGAGTCGGAACCCAGCGAGGAACCGGCTGAGGCTACGAAGGTCGAGACGCCGCGCACCGATGGCGCCACCGCGGAGAAGGCCACCGCGACCACCCCGCCGTCCACCTCTGGCGGCGTTGGGCGGACCAGCACGGTCGCCGGGAGCGCGGCTGGTCTCGGGAGCTCGGCTGCCCTGGGCGGCGCGAACGGCGTCCCCCGCCTCGGTGACACCGGAAGTCAGCCGCGGGTCACCGGGACCGCCCGCCCCCAGCCGAACTCCGCTGGCCGGCCCCAGGGCGGTGCCCTCCCGCCGGGAATCAGCGGGGTGGCGGCCATCGGGGCGGCACGCGTCGGCGAGGCGGTCCGCGCCGCGCGTACCGCGGTCAGTTCTGCCGCGTCCCGCGGGCCGCGCCGGGCCCGGCTGAACCTGCGGCGGATCGACCCATGGTCGGTGATGAAGTTCGCCTTCGCGGTTTCGGTGGTGATCTTCATCGTCGTCGTGGTCGCGACCTCGGTGCTGTACCTGGCGCTGGACGCGATGGGCGTGTTCGCCAGCGTCAACGACAGCCTGAGTGATCTGGTCAACGCCGGCGGCGGCCAGAGCGCCAACGGCTTCCAGATCACTGCCCGCGGCGTGATCCTGAGTTCTGCGTTGATCGGCTTGGTCAACGTCGTGCTCTTCACGGCACTGGCAACGCTGGGCGCATTCGTCTACAACGTCTGCGCCGACCTGGTGGGCGGCATCGAGCTGACACTCGCCGAGCGCGACTGAGTACGTCAGCGTTACCCGGGTCGCCGCCGGTGGCCCGGGTACCGCACCCACCGGTGCCGGGACGCGACTGGAGTCACCCCGATTTTGGGGCGGCCGGTCCGATGGGTTAACCTTGCTCGTCGCAACACGGGGCTATAGCTCAGTCGGTTAGAGCGCAGAGCTGATAACTCTGAGGTCGCTGGTTCGATTCCAGCTAGCCCCACCTCCCACTCGGTCCTCACATTCTGGGGGCCGAGTTTTTCGTAGAGCCGACAGCGGTCTCCGCTCCGCACCCGGCCGCTCCTGGGCCGATTCCGGGAAGCGCTCTGCTCGCCGAGATGCCAGAACCCAGCCGTCACCGGCCTGGCAACCTGGGCGCCAACGGCGAGACGCCGGCACCGCAGCATGTGGCGAAAGTGTCGTAGCCCACCCCTAGTCTGGCGCCGTTCGATGTTCCGTCCCGCCCGGTTTCCACTGGGTCGGTTCGCCCTCGAGGAGGTCCGATGCTCAACCACCTTGGCATTCAGGTGCGCGATTTCGACGCCAGTCTCGCCTTTTACGATGCCGTTCTGGCCCCACTCGATGGGCGTCGCCTCATGGAGTTCCCGGAGGCGGTCGGCTATGGCGGCAGCACTCCTGACTTCTGGCTCAGTCCGCTGGGCGGTGCGGCCGGGGGCGTCGAGGCGCACATCGCCTTCACCGCGCCGGACCGGGCTGCGGTGCAGGCATTCCACGACGCCGCGGTGGCACTCGGGGCGGAGGTGCTGCACGCGCCCCGAGTCTGGCCGGAGTATCACCCGACCTACTTCGGTGCTTTCGTCCGCGATCCGGATGGCAACAACGTCGAGGCGGTCTGTCATCGGCCGGAGTGATCGCTGCCGCAGTGCCGGCCGGGGGCGGGATACGGTGATGCGTCGTTCGGGCCACTGCGTTGGTGGGCCCGTTGACCGCCCCTTGCTTCCGGCTGATACGGTCCTCGGGTAGGTCCGACGGCACTGTCGAGCGTGAGGGGTTGCCCAAATGTTCAAGAAGCTGCTGATCCTCGTCGGTATCGTCGGTGTGGCGGCAATCGTGGCCAAGCGAGTCAAGGAGACCAACGACGAGCGTGCCCTCTGGCACGAGGCCACCACCGCGCCCGACCTGCGCTGACCCGCACCGGTCAGCATTCGGCGACACGACCGCTTCCGGGGCCCTAGCTCAACTGGCAGAGCACTGCCTTTGCAAGGCAGGGGTTAGGGGTTCAAGTCCCCTGGGCTCCACAGTAAAAGACTGTGGTCAGGCAAAACGTGGCTCCTCGGTGAACTTGTGGTGGGCAAGGGCCAGTGCCTGGCCGTGCAGACCGCGGAGAATCGGAGACTGGTCGTCGTCTGGCCGGCCGGAAGCGGCCTGAAGACCGGCGACGGCACCACCGGGGTCGAGGTGCCCGGCGCGGGCACCGTCCAGGTCGGCTCCCTTTTTACTGCATCTGGCGGCTACGCCACCCCACCGCTCGGTGACGATATGCCCAGCATCCCCGAGACCTGCGGCAGCGGCACGGAGGAAGTCGCAGTCATCGACAAGGTTCGGGGCCAGTAGCGCTCTCGACCCCGGTGGGACGCAGGCTTTTCCTCGCACCCAGGTGAAGCCCACAGCACCCAAGCTCACCCCGTTGTCGATGTAGCCTGGCGCTGGTGGGCGATGCCGAAGATCGCGGGAGCAGTTCGAGTGAGGCACGCGATGCTGCTGCGACGCAGCTGGCGGCGGCGCGGTCCGGTGACGGCGATGCCTTCGGCCGTTTGGTGGGTCCGTTGCGGGACGAGCTACGCGTCCACTGCTACCGGATGCTGGGGTCGGTCCATGACGCGGAGGATGCGGTCCAGGAGACCCTGGATCGGGCGTGGCGCAGCCTGGAGCGCTTCGACGGTCACGGCTCAATTCGGCCGTGGCTGTACAAGATCGCGACGAACCGGTCGCTGACGATTATTGAGCGTCGGGGTCGGCGCGAGTTGCCCACGGATCTGAGTCCGGGCGGTGCGCCGCTGACCGAGACGGCGTGGCTGGAGCCATACCCGGTTCGGCTTATGGACTGGACGGCGCGGCTGAGCCCGGAAGCCCGGATCGTGGCGCGGGAGAGCGTGGAGCTGGCGTTCGTCGCCGCCCTGCAGCACCTGTCGGCGTCGCAGCGAGCGGTTCTGTTACTGCGTGACGTGCTCGGCTACACCGCCGGTGAGGTCGCCGACGTGTTGGACACCACGGTGGCCGCGGTCAACAGCGCTCTTCAGCGGGCCCGCAAGGTCATCGGGAGACTTCGCCCCGAAGCCAGCCAACAGCAGACCTTGCAGACGCTCGGCGACACGGAACAACGGAAGGTGGCCCAGCGGTACGTGACCGCCTGGGAGGCTGGCGACGTTGATGCCATCGTGGCGATGCTGACCAAGGACGCGCGGTATTCGATGCCGCCGCTGACCAGGTGGTACGCCGGCCCGGTAGCAGTCCGCGGGTTCCTGGTCGAGGTGGTGCTGCGGCATCGCTGGCGGTTCGTGCCGACGTGGGCTAACGGGCAACTCGCGTTCGGCACCTACCTGTGGAGCGACGAGCGGGGCGCGTACGTCCCGGCGGGTCTGGATGTGTTGACGCTGCACGGACGGCAGGTGGCCGAGGTGGTCTCGTTCCTGGACGCCGATTTCCCGACCTTCGGCCTGCCGGCGCAGCTGTGGGAAGAGATTTTTCTCGGCGCGCGATGATTGTGCGGACTGGCCCGGGTTGTAGTCCTGACGGAGGCATCAACCCGGAAGGACCGAGCCGACCATGGCTACCAACGAGGAGCACATCCGCACCCTGATCGAGCGCTGGGCCGAAGCGGTCCACCACGGCGATCTCACCGGAGTCCTTGCCGACCACACGCAGGACATCGTGATGTTCGACGTGCCGCCGCCGCAGCAGGGGGTGCGCGGCATCGATGCCTACCGGGAGACCTGGCCACCATTCTTCCGGTGGCAGGCCCAGGGCGCCTCGTTCGACATCGAGTCGCTGGAGGTCACCGCGGGCGAGGATGTCGCCTTCGCGTACGCCCTGCTGCGGTGTGGCACCGAGCGCGACTTCGCCGACAATCCCGACAACCGGCTGCGGCTGACGTTCGGTCTGCGCAAGCAGATCGGTCGGTGGGTCATCGTTCACGAACACCACTCATTTCCGCTCACCGACGGGTCCACCGCGGCCGAACCCGCTGCGGACCAGGACCACGCTGCCGGCGAGCAGGACCTGCGCCAGCTACACCAACGCTGGTTCGCCAGCACCGCTGCCAAAGACCTCGACGGCCTGATGGCCCCCATCGCCGAGGACGTCGTCTCCTATGAGCATGACCAGTCGCTGCAGTGCATCGGGGTTGATGCCGTCCGCACGGTCTGCAAGGCCGGTCTTGACGCGGCCGGCGACAGCAGCGTCACCTGGAACATCCCCGACCTGAAAATCCTGGTCAATGGTGATCTCGCCGTCGCCTGGGGACTCAACCACGTCGAGGTGAACTCCGCTGGCGGGCAGTCAGTAGACAGCTGGTCCCGCGGGACCCGCATCTTCCGACGCCGGGACGGCGCCTGGCTGATGACCCACCAGCACCTCTCCCACCCCTTCGACCCGGTCACCGGCGCAGCCAGGACCGACCTACGTCCGTAACGGGAACGGCGCGACCAGCACGGCGGGTTGTCGACCAACTGCTTGGCTGCGGGTGTGCACCCAGACGCTGCTCGGCACCGAACATGTGCTGCGGTCCCGCCCGGGAACTGTCCCTCGGCACGGACCTGCTGGCCGGCACGGACGTGGGTGAGGTGCCGGTGCGCCGGTACGAGGACATGGCGTACGTCGTTCTCACCGGCGAACGTACCCATGTCCGAGCGGCCCGGCGCGGAGGATGTGGCCACCGGAGGTGCTGCCGGTGGTCTGCCGGCATTTCTCGCCGCTACTGGCGGCGGCCATTCCCAGTCGGTGCTGGTCCGGCAGGGATACGGCACCGCACTGACCCGGGCGAGCTGCACGTGCGTCCGCTCGCCGGTGCGCAGGTCGCCGTCGGGGGGGGCGGGTGGTCGCGGTGTCGACCGGGCGACTGGACGCCCGGCTGCCTACCCTGACCCGGTAGGCAGCCGGGCGCACGATTCAGGTGACCGTGGTTTGCCAGGGATCAAGGACGTCGATTCCGGTGTCCGCGAAGTCCTTGGTGTTCCGGGTGGCGAGGGTGGCTGCTTGGGCGCGGCAGATGGCGGCGATCTGGGCGTCGAATCCGTCGATCGGTTGGCCGAGCCGTTCCCGGCCAGCGACTACGCCGGCGTAGGCGCCGGCGGCCGCGAGGTCGAAGGGCAGCACTTGGCGTGGGAAGGCGGCGAAGATCTCATTGACGGCCTGGTGCAGTGATTCCCGGCGCTGACCCTCCGGCAGCCGCGCGATGCCGTAGCGGATCTCGGCGACGGTGACGGCAGTGGTGTACAAGCCGGCGCTGGAACTCTGCTGGAGCCACGCGAGCACCGCTGGGGCGGGCTGCGCCCGCATGAGCTCGGAGACGACGCTGGTGTCGAGAACGATCTTCATTCGGGCAGCCCCGCCGCGCGGGGTGGCGTGGCACGGTCCGGCAGATCCAGTTCGACGCCGCCGAGTCTGGTGAACCGATCGGTGAGTGCGCTGAACAGGTCGGTTGCCGGCGCGTCCTCGGCGACGGCGGCGGTGAGGATGTCGCGGATCTCGGCTTCCATGGATCGACCGTGCCGTGCGGCGCGGCGGCGTAACTTGTCCCGGACCGCGTCGTCGAGATCTCTGATGCTGAGGGCTGCCATCGCTTCTCCTCACCGAGGAATGAGAGCAATGCTAGCACCGGTGCAGCCCGGCCCCGTCAGCCGAGTGTGATCTCCGGCGTCAACGGCGTGTCCGCCTCGGCGGTGTCGACCTCCCGCACCACCCCCGCTGCCCGAACATCCCGGCTGACCAGAGCGAAGGCGGCGAGGTCGGTGGCGCACCCACGGAGGGTGAGCTGGGCTACCGGCACCCGCATCGACTGCTTCGCCTCGGACTTCGCCCGGCGGATGGCGGCGAGCACGTCGGAGGCGAGCCCGAGTAACCCCGTTCCGGCCTCGGTGGAACCGCTGGCGGCTGCGGAGTCACTGACCTCGGCGGAGCGGGGGGAATCGTCGGGGCTGACGAGTTCTCGTCGGGTCGGCCACGCTGCCCGGTGCACTGACCCCTCCTGCCACCACGACCAGGCTTCCTCGGTGACGAACGGCAGCATCGGAGCGAAGAGTCGCAGCAGCGTGTGCAGCGCCAGTGCGAGCGCGGCGTGGGCCGAACGGACGGCGGGATCGTCGGGTTCCCCGTACGCGCGCTCCTTGACCAGCTCCAGGTAGTCGTCGCAGAACGACCAGAAGAACTGCTCCGTGCACTCGAGGGACCGCGTGTAGTTGTACTGGGTGAACCCGGTGGTGGCGGAGTCGACGACGACGGCCAGGCGGGCCAGCATCGAACGGTCGAGTGGTTCGGTCACCTGCGCCACGTGGGGTGCCAACAGCGTCGGGGAGCCGAACCGCAGCACGAACTTGGTGGCATTCAGGATTTTGAGGGCGAGTCGGCGGCCGATCTTCATCTGACCGGTGTCGAAGGCCGTGTCGGTGCCCGGCCGGCCGCTGACCGCCCAGTACCGGACGGCGTCGGAGCCGTACTCCTCCAGGAGAGCCATCGGCGTGACGGTGTTCCCCTTGGACTTCGACATCTTCTTGCGGTCCGGGTCCAGGATCCAGCCCGACAGCAGCGCGGTGTTCCAGGGCAGACGATCGAACTCCTGGTGCGACCGGAGCACGGTGGCGAACAACCAGGTCCGGATGATTTCGTGCGCCTGCGGACGGAGGTCCATCGGGAAGACCCGGGCGAAGAGGTCGTCGTCAACCGTCCACCCGCCGGCGATCTCCGGGGTGAGCGAGGAGGTGGCCCAGGTGTCCATCACATCCGGGTCCGCCATGAAGCCACCCGGTTGGTTGCGCTGGCTCTCCTGATAGCCGGTCGGGGCGTCACTGCTGGGGTCGACCGGTAGCGCCGCGTCGTCCGGCAGGATGGGGCGCTCGTAGTCGGGCTCGCCCGAGTCGTCGAGCGGGTACCAGACCGGGATCGGCACACCGAAGAAGCGCTGTCGGCTGATGATCCAGTCCCCGGAGAGACCCTCAACCCAGTTCTCGTACCGACTGCGCATGAACTCGGGGGACCAGGTCAGCTCACGCCCCCGGCGGACCAGCGCGGCCCGCAGTTCGGTGTCCCGACCACCGTTGCGGACGTACCACTGTCGGGTGGTGACGATCTCGAGTGGCTTGTCACCCTTCTCGTAGAACTTGACCGCCTGGGTGGTGGGGCGGGGCTCGGTCTCGAGACTCCCGGCGGCGCGCAGCAGCTCCACGATCTTTGCCTTCGCGGAGAACGAGGTCAGGCCGGCGAGCATCCGGTACGCCGCCACCGCGTCGGCGTTGACGACCCCGGGTGGTGGCTCGGGGAGCAGGCGGCCGTCGCGACCCATCACCGGCCGGGTCGGCAGGTCCAGCTCCCGCCACCACAGCACGTCCGTCAGGTCGCCGAAGGTGCAGATCATCGCGATTCCGGAACCCTTGTCCGGCTGAGCCAGCGGGTGCGCCCGGATCGGCACCGGGACACCGAAGAGCGGCGTGACGGCGGTGCTACCGAACAGATGTTGGTACCGCTTGTCATCCGGGTGGGCGACGAGCGCGACGCAGGCCGGCAGTAGCTCGGGCCGGGTGGTCTCGACGTAGATCTTGTCTCCGGTCGCCGAGTGGAAGGCGAGTCGGTAGTAGGTGCCCTGGCGCTCGCGATCCTCCAACTCGGCCTGCGCGACGGCCGTGCGGAAGGTGACGTCCCAGAGGGTCGGGGCGTCCGCCAGGTACGCCTCACCCCGGCCCAGGTTATGGAGGAAGGCGCGTTGGGAGATCGCCCGACTCCGGTCATCGATCGTCGCGTACGTCAGGGACCAGTCGACGGAGAGGCCCAGGTGCCGCCAGAGGGCCTCGAACGCCTGCTCGTCAAGCTCGGTGAGGTTCCGGCACAGCTCGACGAAGTTACGCCGGGAGATTGGTTGCGGCCGGCTCGGGGGTTCGGCCGGTGGCGTATAGCCCGGGTCGTACGGCAGGGAGGGGTCGCACCGCACCCCGTAGTAGTTCTGCACCCGCCGCTCGGTGGGCAGACCGTTGTCGTCCCACCCCATCGGGTAGAACACCGCCCGGCCCTGCATCCGCTGGAACCTCGCGATGGCGTCGGCGTGGGTGTAGGAGAAGACGTGACCGACGTGCAGCGCCCCGCTGACCGTCGGCGGCGGGGTGTCGATCGAGTAGACCCTGTCCCGGGTTACCGAGCGGTCGAAGCGATAGGTGCCGTTCTGCTCCCATACCCGCGACCAGACCTTTTCGATGCCCTCGAGGGACGCCTTGGCCGGCCCGGCTGTTCGCCGCTTGGTGTTCTCGGTCACTGTCCGAATATATGCCGCTGGTCCAGTGATTTCTGCACGCTGATCGGGTCGGCGATGGGGGAGCGGGTCCGGCAGGCTAGCGTCGAGGCGTGAGCACGCCGCGAGTACTGCCCGCTGACAGCGGTGTCGTCGAGGCCGCCGCCGTCCTGCGGGCCGGTGGTCTGGTGGCCCTGCCCACCGAGACGGTGTACGGCCTTGGCGCGAACGCACTGGACGCCCCGGCGGTGGCGCGGATCTTCGCGGCCAAGGCGCGGCCGAGCTTCGACCCGCTGATCAGTCACCTGGCTGAGGCGGCGGAGCTGGAGAAGCTGGTGGGTACGGTGCCGGCGGCGGTGGCAGTGCTGGCGGAGCGATTCTGGCCCGGGCCGCTGACGCTGATCGTGGACCGGCCGGCGGTGATCCCGCCGATCGTCACCTCCGGGCTGGAGACGATGGCGGTTCGGGTGCCGGACCACGCGGCGACGCGCGAGTTGATCGCGGCAGCCGGGGTGCCGGTGGCGGCACCGAGCGCGAACCGGTTCGGTCAGCTCAGCCCGACGCGGGCCGAGCACGTGGTGGCGGGGCTGGGAGCGGCGGTTGATGTGGTGCTCGACGGTGGGCCGACCCGGTGTGGGATCGAGTCGACGATCGTGGACGCGCGAGGCAACCGTCCGGTGGTGCTGCGGTTGGGCGCGCTGCCGGTGGAGTCGCTTCAGGAAGCGGTCGGTCCGGTGCTGGTCCGGCTGGGCAGTTCGGGCCAGCCGGTGGCACCGGGGACGTTGGCGGCGCACTACGCCCCGCGTACGCGGCTGCGGTTGGCCACCGATGTCGAGCCGGCCGGCGGCGGCGTCGCCCGGCGGGGGTTCCTGGGCTTCCGCGGCGTTCCGGTGGGGGACTGGGCGGCGGTGGAGGTGCTGTCCAGCAAGGGCGACCTGACCGAGGCGGCGGCCCGGTTGTTCGACGCGCTGCATCGACTGGATGGGGCCGGCGTTGACGAGATCCTGGTAGAACCGGTGCCCGAGGTCGGGGTGGGCCGGGCGATCAACGACCGGTTGCGCCGCGCCGCCGCTACCTGGACGTAGCGGTTAGCTGCCGTGCCCCCGGTGGCGGAGGCGGGCGAGCAGGTCGTGCAGGTCCACCGCGGGGCGGGGTGGGGCCGGTAGCTGCTCCACCAGGCGGGCAACCGTGCCGTTGGCGAGGGCGGCGCCGGCCGCGGAGCCGGTAGCGATCGTCCAGCTGATCGGGCCGAGCGGGGTGCAACCGAAGAAGTGGCTGAGGCCGGGAGTCTGTACGACCAGTACGAGTACCCCCACCGAGCCGGCGGTGGAGAGCAGGACACCGGGAGTGGCGCCGCCGGCCAGCAGGGTCTGGCCGAGCTGGGTGCCGATCAGCGACACCAGGGCCACCGTGCCGGCCCGGCGAGGTGAGGCCGCCACCCACCGGGACAGCGCCCAGCCGGCGGTGGCCCCGAGCGCGGTGGAGGTGGCGCGGACACCGAGTTCCCGGTTGAGGGTGGCGCCGAGGGAGGTGTCGGGCCCCTCCCGGAGCAGGTTCTCGCTCTGTTCCGGCGGGGGCGGCCGGACCGCCACGGCCAGGGCGGGGGCCAGATCGGTGAGCAGGTTGACGAGCAGCAGTTGCCGGCCGTTGAGCGCGGAGTGGCCGTCAATGGCGGCGGTGACGATGCTGAACGCGATCTCACCGAGGTTGCCGCCGAAAAGGATGCTCAGCGCGTGCCGGACCGACGACCACATTGCCCGCCCTTCGGCGAGGGTGGCGATGATGGTCTCCAGCCGGTCGTCCAGGACCACCAGGTCCGCCGCCGCGCGAGCCGCGGGGGTGCCGCGCTGTCCGAGGGCGATGCCGACGTCGGCGAGGCGGATGGCGGGTGCGTCGTTGGCGCCGTCCCCGGTCATCGCGACGGTACGACCGCAGGTCCGGAGCGCCTGGATTATTCGTACCTTGTGGGCTGGGGTGCACCGGGCCACGACGTCGGTGGTGACCAGGCGGGCCGCCAGCGCCTCGTCGTCGAGGTCCACGAGGTCGCTGGCGGTCGCCACCCGCTGACCGTCATCGGGGCTGATCACCGAGGCGATCGCCTCGGCGGTGGCCGGATGGTCACCGGTGATCATGATCGTGTGTACCCCCGCCTTGCGGATGCTCTCCACCGCCGGGGCGGCGCTGGCCCGGATCCCGTCGGCTAGCGCGAGGATGCCGACGAAGGTCAGGCCCTGGACATCGCCGTCGGTGATGGACTCGTCGGAAACAGCCCGTTCGGCGAGGGCCAGCATCCGCTGGCCGGCCCCGGCGTGCCGGAGCAGCTCCTGCTGGACCGCCTCTCGGGTCGCGTCGTCCAACGGCACCACCCCGGCCTTGGTCCGCCGGTTGTGGCAGCGGGGCAGGACGGTCTCCGGGGCGCCCTTGACGCTGAGGACCACGCCGGTATCGCAGGTGCCGACGGTGGCGTGGTAGCCGCGGGACGGTTCGAACGGAAGCCCGCCGGCGGGACGCCACGCTTCGGCACCGGTCTGCTCCACCGTGTTGGTCTCCTGGGCTGCCCGGCGGATCGCCCGGTCGGCCTGCTCGGGAAGCTGCTCCGGGTCCTCGGCGCCCGGAGTGGCGCGCAGCGCGACCGCGAGGATCATACGGAGGTGGTCGTCGAGCTGGTCCACGGTGGCGAACCGAGCACCGTCGCCGACTCCGGAGAGCACCAGCCGCCCCTCGGTCAGGGTTCCGGTCTTGTCGAAGCAGAGCACGTCCACGCGCCCCAACGCCTCGATCGTGCGGGGGTTACGCACCAGGGCGCCACGTTCGGCCAGACGCCGGGCCGCCGCCAGCTGCGCGGCGCTGACCAGGAACGGCAACCCCTCGGGCACCGACGCGACGGCCAGGTTCGCGGCGGTTGAGGCGGTCTCCGCCAGCGGTACGCCGCGCGCAACGCCGGCCCCGGCGACCGCGACCGCCGATCCGAGCGCGAGCGGTATCGCCGAGCCGGTGAGCCCGCCGAGTCGCGCTTCGACGCCGCCGTTGGGTCGGTCCTGCCGAGCGAGGCTGAGGCTGCGCCCGGCCTCCGTGTCGGTACCGGTGGCGACGACCACGCCCGAGCCGTGACCGGCGGCGACGGTGGTGCCTTCGTACAGCATCGAATGGCGGTCGGCGATGTCGGACGCGGCCACCGGTTGGTCGGTCTTGCCAACCGGCAACGACTCGCCGGTGAGCGAGGATTCGTCTGCCTCCAACCCCGTGGCCTCGAGGATCCGGCAGTCGGCCGGTACGGCGTCACCGGGCTCCAGGATGATCACGTCGCCGGGGACCAGCTCGGCGGCGGGTAGCTGCTGCTCGGCACCGCCCCGCCGGACCCGGGCGGTGACCGCGGTACGGGACAGCAACTCGGCCAGTGAGCGTTCGGTGTTGCGTTGGTGTACCGCCCCCACCAGGGCGGAGCCGCCGACCACACCGCTGACCAGGGCGGCGTCAACCAGGGATCCGAATGACGCGGAGAGCACCGCCCCGGCGGCGAGGACCGGGGTCAACGGGTTGGCCAGCTCGTCCAGGAAGGCGCGGAGCAGGGTCGGAGTCGGACCGCCGTCGGGGACCTGGTCGGAGCGTCGGCGATCGGCCTCCGGCGGATCCAACCCGTCGAAGCTGCTGCCCAGCTCGTCAAGGACGGACCCCACCGGCATCAGGTGCCACGGTACCGACGCCCGCCCGGCGGGGGCCTCGGTCGGCGTGGGCAGGTGGTGAGCCCGCCACACGCCGTGGGCGAACGCCAGCGCCGCCGTCCCATTGACCGCGGCCTGGGTTCGGTACGGGAGCTGTTCCCGGGCGGCGGTGAGTGCGGACAGCGCCCCGAGACCGGTGCCCCCGAGCCCCAGCCGGATGTTCTGCCTCGTCATCCGGCGTGCCGCCCCAGCCGCCTCGACCACCAGCGCGGAGGTCCCGAGGTCGGTTCCGACCAGTAGGTGTGCGCCCCAGGGGGGCAGCTCCTCGTCGGTGGTCAGGCCGAGGCCACAGTCGGCTGCCGCGAGCGCCCACCGGTCATCGGAGAGCAGCATCACGACCGCGCCGTCACGCTGCAGCTGGCGTACGGTTTCGGTGAGCTGGGCGCCCCCGGCGAGGACGCTGTCGGCGAAGTCGTACCGGCCCGGGTCGTCGTCCGCCACGACCAGCCGCAGCCCCGCACGTCGAGCGGCTGCCGGTAGGAGGTCCACGCCGGGGGCCGGCTCGTCCTCGACCCGCAGCAGCGCAGCAAGCCGACCGTCGTGTGCCAGGCCGAGGAGTCGGCTGCCAGATGCGCGAAGCCGGTCGCTGTGCAGGGTGCCGCCCGGGTCAGCCGCGTCGAGGCGGTCCAGCGGGCCGAGACTCCAGCCGTCGCCATGCTGGACCGCCGCCGGCTGATCCGGGTCGAAGAGGGCAAACGCTCGGGCGCCCACCTCGCCCAGCTCCGCGTCGCCCAGTGGCGCCAGGTCGGTGAGGACGCCACGGTCGGAGCCGAGGATCGTGGCGTCCAGCACCAGCGTGTCGATCCGGTCGAGCTCGCGGAGCACGCGGCGGTCCATGGCGATGACGCCGCGCCGCGCGAGCAGGCTACCGAGCTGGGCGGCGTACCCCTCCCGGCCGGCGCCGCTGGCCTTCGGAAGCGCGGCGAGGCCGAGTGCGGCGGCGCGTTTCGGACCGGTGACCGGGGTCGCGGCGGCGGCTGCTGCCGCGCCGGCGTGCAGCATCTGGATCACATACGTCTCGGCCGGCCCATCCGGTTTCGGGCAGGGCCGTTCGGCTGGCAGGACGGGGGCAGCGGCCCGGCCCGGGGCGCCGGTGAGCCGGGGTTCGGCTGTTGTCCACGCGGCGAGTTGGGCCCGCGCCTCGCCCCACTGCACCACCCGCTGGAGGCTGTCCAGGACGATGCCGGTCCAGCCGCCCGCGAGGCCCTGCGTCACCGCCTCGGCCAGCGGGAAGAGTAGGTCGGCACGCGGGTCAGCGCGTACTCCCCGGTCGGCGAGGGCATGCAGCCTTGGGTGTAGGTCAACCGCGTTGAGGAGGCCGGAGACCTCACCCGGCACGGGGGTGAAGGGCAGGATCCGGGTGGCAGCGGAGATCGTCAGACCGAGCGCGTCGGAGGCGAGGGCGCCGAGCGTACGGGGGGTGCGGGGGCCCTCCTCCGGCGGGTGCGGCGGTGGGATCTCCGGGTCCGGTTCGTGTGGGCTGATGCGTTCGGCGCGGGCCACGGTGGCGATCAGATCGCGCAGCCTTGGCTCGGGGGAGCCGACGGCGACCACCACCCGCCCCGAGGGGGCGTTCACCCGCGCCCAGCTCACGCCGGGTACGCGTTCCAGCGCTGCTTCGACCTGCCGGGCGAGGCGGTCCCCGCCGTCCTGGCAGACACCGTGCACCTCGATGTGGTGTCGGCCGTAGCGGGACCAGACCCGGCGGCGGGTCAGCCCGGTAAGCCGCGCGGCTCGGGCAGCGGCGGATCCGAGGTTGCGGGCTGCCTGCCCCATCAGCTGGGGCACGGCCGGCACGCGCACGTTGCCAGCGCCGCGGCCCAGCGGGATCATCGAGGCGTACGGCGGGACTCGTGTCGGCCCGATCCCCCGGTGTCGCTCTCTCCGTACGCCATCGCGCCTCCCACGCCGTGTGTCCCGGCGGTCTGACTTCCCGCCCGGCCGTCCGTTATGCCCGCGACCAGCGGCGAAGTTCTACCGGCCACACCGGCATGGTGGGCGGCGACGGTGGAAAGCCAGGGCGGTCACCGCCGTTTCTGGGAGGTCGAGATGAGTATGTTGACCCGGGATCTCAGTGGGAGTCGGGACATGATCCAGACGTTTACCCGCCGAGTGGAGGTACCGGTACTGGGGGAGGTGGCCGTCCCGCCGCCAGACAAACTGGCGTACTACGCGGGTGTGGGCCTGCTCACCCTGTTGCAGGTCATCGAGTGGCCGGTGGCGTTGGTGGTGACCGCTGGCCACGTGCTCGCCGATCAGCACCTGTCCGGGCTGGCCAAGGGGGTCGGAGAGGCGTTGGAGACCGCCTGATCACCTCGGTGGGGGTGCAGTGCCCCCGGCGACCCCTCGACACTCCCGGGCTGCGCCGGGTCGGGTGGTGGCGCTGGACACGTACGGGGGAACCCGTCCGCGGCCACCGCCCCACCCAGTTCGGACAGACCTACGGTGGCCTCATGTTCACCCTGGTCACCACCGTGATTCTGTACGTCGGAGGGTTCGTCTTCCTGTACGGAGTGATCCGCCTCGCGATCCGGCACGCTCTGGAGGAGGCGGAGGCGCGCCGAATCCAGGCCCAGCGGGCCGAGGAGTTGGCCGCCCACCGTGATCGGACGCTGCTGGAGGGGAAGGGCTACCTCGCCGGGAACTGACCTGGTGGTGGCGGTGCTCGCGCACCACCAGACAGCCGTCATCGTCAATGTTGTTGCACGTGAAACATCAGGACGGTCGATACCCTGGTCGGGTTCCGGTGCACTCCATCAGGCCTCGGTCGCCGCGTGCCGCTGGGCCTCGGTAAGGGCGGCGAGCAGGGCTGACGAATCCTGCGCGCCGCTCACCGCGTACCTGCCGTCGAGGACGTAGGTCGGCACGCTCGTGATGCCGAGTTCCCGTGCGGCGGCCAGCCGTGCGCGGACCTCGGCTACCTGCCCGTCGGATTCGAGGAAGGTATGGGCCGCCACGGCGTCCAGGCCGACTTCGCCCGCGATCGTTGCCAGCGCCGGTCGGGAGCCGATGTCGACGCCGTCGCGGAAGTGGGCCCGGTGGAGCGCCTCGACCGTCTCGGCGGCCCGGTCCCGCTCCGTCGTCCAGGCGACCAGTCGGTGCGCGTCGAAGGTGTTCGCGGCGAGCGCACGGTCGAAGTCGAACTCAATGCCGTCTTCGGCAGCGGCCCGAGTCACCTGGTCCGCCATCTGCCGCGCACGCTCCCGGCCGCCGAACTTCGCGCCCAGCGCGTCCAGCAGCGGCAGCGGTTCGGGAACCGGCGCCGGGTCGAGTTGGAACGGTCGGTAGCTGACGGTCGCGGCGCCGTCGTAGGACGCGAGCGCCCGCTCCAATCGGCGCTTGCCGAGGTAGCACCAGGGGCAGACCAGATCGCTGTAGATTTCGATCTTCATAACCGAAGGCAACCCGGTGGTCAGCTTGTCTGTTCCCGGACCTGACGTTTGAGCCGGGCCAGGACCGCGGTGCCGCCCCGGATCCGCAGCGGACTGACCGCCTGGGCCAGCCCCATCTGCTGGTAGAGGTCGTCTGGGACGGCCAGCACCTGTGCTGGCCGAGCGCCGGCGAGCCCCTCGGCGAGGATCCCCGCGAAGGCGCGGGTGGTGGCCGCCTCGGGTGGACAGTCGAAGACGGCCTCGACGCGGCCCTCGGGGGTCAGGCGTGCGCGCAGGAAAAGCGCCGTCTGGCACTCCGGGACCTGCTCCATCTCCGCGCGGCCGGGGTGCCCGGACGGCAACGGCCTGATGGCGTCGGCGTACTCCAGCAGCAGTTCCAGCACGATGTCACGGGGCGCCGTGGCGAACTCGTCCACGATCTCGACCAGCCGGGGAGGCATCTCGGGCATCCCGCCAGGCTACCGGCGCCCGGAACCCGGATCGGGCAGTGTGCCGACGGAACGGGCCCACATCGCGGCGGCGGGTGTGGCCACCTCACGGCGGGGTGTGCCCAGCGGACGACGCAGTGGGTGTGCCCACGTCACGACGTCGGGTTCTGCCCGCTGAGCTGGCCGAGCGCCGACTGGGGGTCGAGCCGCTGGGCGAGGTCACCGAGGGAGACGATGCCGACCAGCTTCCGCTCGTTGTCGCAGACCAGCACTCGCCGTACGCCCCGTTCTCGCATGAGGGCCGCCGCCTCGCCCGTGGTGCAGTTCTGTTCGATCATCACCACCTGACGGGTGATGATCGACTCAATGGTGGTTCGGGCCGGGTCGCTCCGCTGGGCGACGGCCCGGACCACGATGTCCCGGTCCGTGAGTACCCCGGCGAGGGTGGCGCCGTCGGTGGCGACCACGTCCCCGATGTCGGCCTCCCTCATCACCCGTGCAGCCTCATCCAGGGTGGTCTCCATCGGTAGGTAGATGACCCGCCTTGTCATGACGTCACTGACCCGGAAACTGGTCATGGGACTCCTTCGGAAGCGATCCAGCCCGATCGGGACGCGGTTCCCCGTTCCCCCCTTACTACACCTGTCTCTGTGGTCACCCCTTCGACCAGCGGTGGTCCGGCCCATCGCCTCGATATCACCTGGCCCCGACCCGGGGGCACCAGTAGAAACATCATTGGTGAGAAACTATCGCTTCTCAGGCGGGGCTCGCCGCCACCGAAGGCGGAGACACGGGTCCTTCCCTACCTTGGAGGGTGTAGTGGGCTGGCGCAGTTTCGTGGCGGTCGGGGACAGCTTCACCGAGGGCCTGAACGACACATACCCGGATGGCCGCTTTCGGGGCTGGGCCGACCTGGTGGCGTCCCGGCTCGCCGTGGAGGCCGGGTCGGAGTTCCGGTACGCGAACCTCGCTATTCGCGGTCGGCTCTTTCCTCGGGTTGTGGACGAGCAGGTTCCCGCGGCGTTGGCGATGCAGCCGGATCTGATCAGCTTCGCGGCTGGTGGGAATGACGTGCTGCGGCGAAGCTTCGACCCGGATGACCTGATCGCGCGCTTCAACGACGTGGTGGGGCGGCTGCGCGCAGGCGGGGCCGACGTGGTTCTGTTCCGTTTCGCCGACGTCATGGCGCGACTGCCCGGGCAGCGGCTGGTCGCCCCCCGGGTGCAGTTACTCAATCAGGCGGTTGGCGACACGGCGGAACAACACGGCGCGATCCTGGTCGACCTGTACGCCGACGACACGTACCTGAACCCAATGCTGTGGAGCACTGACCGGCTGCATCTCTCCTCGGCCGGGCACCGGCGGGTGGCCGCCCAGGTGTTGACCGCGCTGGGGGTCGGCTGTGCCGAGGAGTGGCTGCTGGTCCCCGAGCGTCCGCTGCCCAAGCCGTGGCTGACGGCCCGCACCGACGACCTCCGTTGGGCCACCCGGCATCTGGCGCCCTGGTTCACGCGTCGCCTGACGGGTCGCAGTTCTGGTGACACGGTCACCGCCAAACGCCCCGTCCTGACCCCATTGACGGACTAACCGGCCCCCTGCTCCGCCCAGAGCGAGCCCACCGCTCCTGGTTGCTGTCCTGGCCGTGCCTCGAGAACCGAGGCACGGCCCCGGCCACTGCGCGCGGTGGAGTCGGCGGACTACGCTCTCCCCGTGACGGTGCAGCAGTCGCCCAAAGCGGCGAACGGCGATGTGGGCGGCGGCCGGCGTCGGTCCCGCAAGGAGGAGATCCTCGAGATCGCGGTCGGGCTCTTCGCCGCCCGGGGCTACCACGGCGTGTCAATGGATGACATCGGCGCCGCCGCCGGGGTGACCGGTCCGGCGCTCTACCACCACTTTGCCGGCAAGGAGGCGATGCTGGTCGCCGCATTGATCCCGGTCAGCGAAGGGCTGCTCGCCGGGGGCCGGGAGCGGGCGGCCGTCCATCCCGACGATCCCCGCGCCGCGTTGGAGTCCCTGATCGACTTTCATGTCGACTTCGCGCTGGCCCAGCCGGCGGTGATCGCCCTGCACCTGCACGAGCTGGACCGACTGCCTGATCAACCGCGTCGCCGCATCCGCCGGCTCCAGCGGCTGTACGTCGAGGAGTGGGTCAACGTGCTGACCGCGTCACACCCGGGCCTGCCCGACAACGAGGCGCGGGTGCTGGCCCACGCCGCCTTCGGCCTGATGAACTCGACCCCGTTCCTCGGTGGCGTGGTGGACCGGCAGCGCCGAGCCGAGCTGCTCCGGGGGGCGACGCTGGCTGCTCTGTTGGCACCGACAGCCCGCTGAGTTCTGGGCCCGAGCCCGATTGCCGCAGGCTGGATCGAGGGGCTGTGCCGCACACTGACTCGTCAGTAACCGGGGTGGCATGGTTCCCTTGCTTTCCGTTCGACCCCGGGACGCTGGAGGAAACATGATCGAGTCACTGTTGGTCGTCAATCGGGGCGAGATCGCCCGCCGGATTATCCGTACTGCGAAGCGGCTCGGTGTCCGGGCGGTGGCGGTGCACTCGGAGGCGGATGCCGGCCTGCCGTTTGTGACCGAGGCCGACGAGGCGGTCTGTGTTGGTCCGGCGAACCCGGCGCAGAGCTACCGGAACGTCGAGGCTGTCCTCGCCGCCGCACAGTCGACCGGCGTGCAGGCGATCCACCCTGGCTACGGCTTCCTGTCGGAGAACGCCGACTTCGCGCAGGCTGTCGTGGCGAGCGGTCTGCTCTGGGTCGGGCCCGGTCCAGACGCGATCATCGCGATGGGCGACAAGATCAATGCCCGGAATCTGATGGCGGCGGCCGGGGTGCCGGTCGCACCGGGCACCACGGAACCGGCGGCGGACCTTACCGCGGCGGTCAACGCGGCGGCGGAGATCGGCTATCCGGTGATGGTCAAGGCAGCCGCTGGCGGGGGTGGCATGGGCATGGGAATCGCGACCGACGAGGCCGCGCTCCGCACCGAGTATGACAAGGTGCGCGCGTTCGCCGAGCGGATGTTCGGGGACGGCTCCGTCCTGATCGAACGGTATTTCCCGCGGGTGCGCCACGTCGAGGTGCAGATTCTCGGGTTGGCCGACGGCCGGGTGGTGGCGCTCGGCGAGCGCGAGTGCTCGGTGCAGCGACGAAACCAGAAGCTCGTCGAGGAGTCCCCCTCCCCGGCAGTCACCCCGGAGCTTCGGTCCCGTCTGCTGGCCGCGGCGGTGCGGGCGGGCGAGGCGGTCGGCTACCGCAACGCCGGCACGGTGGAATGCCTGCTCGACCCCACCACCGGTGAGTTCTTCTTCCTGGAGATGAACACGCGGCTACAGGTTGAGCATCCGGTCACCGAGCTGGTCTACGGGGTTGACCTGGTCGAGGAGCAGCTCCGGGTGGCCGCTGGGCTGCCGCCGACGTTCGACCCGGATGCCTTGGCGCCGCGCGGGCACGCGATCGAGCTGCGGGTCAACGCCGAGGACCCGAAGCGTTTTCTGCCCGGGCCGGGGGCGATCACCACCTGGACCGAACCGACGGGCGAGGGCATCCGTGTCGATTCGGGGTATGTCGCCGGTAACACGGTGACCCCGTTCTACGACAGCCTGATGGCCAAGCTCATCGTCAGTGGCGTGGACCGCGCCGAAGCGATCAGTCGGGCGCGGGCCGCCGTGGCGCAGTTCCAGCTGGCCGGGCCGAAGAACAATCTGCCCTTCTTCGCCGAACTGTTGGACAACCCGGAGTTCCTCTCCGGTGACTACGACACCGGCATCGTCTCCCGAATGCGCTGACCCGGACCCGGCGTCGGGCGGTTGACCCCGGGGTCGAGGTACTGACCCCGGGGTCGGGGAGAGCTGATCCCCGGTCGGGTTGTTGGTCGCCGCACTGCGCCAACTGTCATGATCACGCGATCGACTCAGCCGAGGCTGCGGGTGACATGCTGGGGGAGTCGGACCAGAGCCTGTCACAGTGAGGTGGCCCATGGGTAATATGCCGGGATTTGTGTCTATTCGAGAGGTTGGGCCGCGCGACGGGCTCCAGAACGAGGAGCCGATTCCGACCGAAGCGAAGGTGCGACTGCTCGATGCGCTCTCCCAGACCGGGGTGAAGCGGATTGAAGCGGTGTCCTTTGTGCACCCAAAGGCGATCCCGCAGATGGCCGACGCCGACGAGGTGTGGCGACGGGCGGAGCGGACCGAAGGAGTGCGTTACTCGGCGCTGGTGCCGAACACGCGGGGTGCCCACCGCGCGTTGGCCGCCGGGTTCACCGAGATAGAGGTGGTGGTCTCCGCCAGCGACACCCACAACCGGCGCAACGTCAACCGCTCCACCGACGAGTCGCTGGACGACATCGCTGAGTTGGTCGAGCTGCTGCACAACGCCGGTGCCCGGGTGGAGGTTATCGTCGCGACCAGCTTCGGCTGCCCGTACGAGGGGGATACTGACCCCGGGCGGGTGGCCGGCATCGTGGACCGGGTGCTGCGCGACGGCGCCGACCGGGTGGCGTTCGGCGACACCACCGGCATGGCGACGCCCCGCCGGGTCCGTGAGCTGGTGACGGCCCTACGTGATCGCGACGCAGACGCACCAGTGCTGCTGCACTTCCACAACACCCGTGGCACCGCGTTGGCGAACCTGTTGACCGCCATCGAGCTGGGGATCACCGATTTCGACGCGAGCGTCGGTGGCCTGGGTGGCTGCCCGTACGCGCCTGGGGCCAGCGGCAATCTGGCCACCGAGGAGGCCGTGCACATGCTGCACGACATGGGTATCGACACCGGTATCGACCTGGCCGCCCTGATCGAGGTCGCCGAACTGGCCGAGGAGTTGGTCGGCCGATCCCTGCCCAGCGGCGTGCTCCGGGCTGGCCCACGGACCCGGCTGTCTACGCTGCCGGGCTGACGTCTCTCGCCTGGCTGGTTCCCCCGGCCGGGCAGCCCCTCGCCGAGCTGGTCCCCACCACCGTGCGGTCGAACCCGGCCGCACGGTGGTCGCTGTCGTGGAGCCGGATAAGTGCCCGGATTCGCCCGGTGCGGGCAGGCAGCTGGTGGGCGTTGTGCGCTACCCTAACGATCGTTCAGGTAGGTTCGGTGGTGCGAGCGAGTGCCCGCCGGACCGGGAGCGGCGGGCACAGGAGGAGTCGGCGTGACGCTCGATGGTGAGGCGCTGGAGCAGCTACGCAAGCGGGCCCGGGCCGGTGGCGCGGACAAGTACCATGCGGCGAATGCGGCGAAGGGCAAGCTCTTCGCCCGGGAACGGGTCGCGTTCCTGGTTGACGAGGGATCGTTCGTCGAGGACGGGCTCTATGCCAACGCGCTGGCCGAGGGGTTGCCCGCCGACGGCGTGATTACCGGAACCGCCACCATCGACGGCCGCCCGGTCTGTGTGATGGCCAACGACTCCACGGTCAAGGCTGGCAGCTGGGGAGCCCGAACCGTCGAAAAGATCATTCGGATCATCGAGCGCGCCTACGCGACCAAGGTTCCGATGGTCTACCTGGTCGACTCGGCCGGTGCCCGGATCACCGATCAGGTGGATCTGTTCCCCGGCCGCCGGGGCGCCGGAAAGATCTTCTGGAACCAGGTCCGCGCGTCTGGCTCGATCCCCCAGGTCTGTGCGCTCTTCGGACCGAGCGCGGCTGGCGGGGCGTACATCCCGGCCTTCTGCGACGTGGTCGCCATGGTCGAGGGAAACGCCAGCATGTACCTGGGCTCGGACCGCATGGTCGAGATGGTCACCGGAGAGCAGACAACGCTGGAGGCGATGGGCGGGGCCCGGGTGCACTGCGCCGAGTCCGGCGTCGGCCACTTCCTCTGCCGGAGTGAGGCCGACGCACTTGACGTCGTACGGCGCTACCTGTCGTATCTGCCGACAAACTGGACCCAGCAGCCGCCCCCGGCGCCGGCCGTCGAAGCGCCGGCGAAGGTCGATCTGGCGGCGCTGGTACCAGCCAGCGAGCGGCAGGCGTTCGACATGCGTCGGTACGCGAAGGGGCTGCTCGACCAGGGGAGTTTCTTCGAGATCCAGGCGCTGTGGGCCAAGGAGCTGACCATCGGCTTCGGTCGGCTCAACGGCGAGGTCGTCGGTGTGGTCGGCAACAACTCGATGTTCAAGGGCGGCGTGCTCTTCGTTGACTCGGCCGACAAGGCGACGCGGTTCGTGCAGCTTTGTGATGCGTTCAACGTGCCGTTGCTGTTCCTCTCCGACGTGCCCGGGTTCATGGTCGGCAGCGCGGTGGAGAAGCAGGGCATCATCCGGCATGGCGCCAAAATGATCACTGCAATCTCCGAGGCGACCGTGCCCAAGATCTGCGTGGTGGTGCGCAAGGCCTACGGTGCTGGCCTCTATGCGATGGCCGGCCCCGGCTTCGAGCCGGACGCCACGATTGCCCTGCCGACCGCGAAGATCGCCGTGATGGGTGCGGAGGCGGCGGTGAACGCGGTCTACGCCAACAAGATCGCGGCCATCGGGGACGAGAGCGAACGGGCCGCCTTTGTCGCTGCCCGGCGCGAGGAGTACGAGCAGGACATCGACATCGTCCGGCTCGCCAGCGAACTGGTGGTTGACGCGATCGTGGAACCACCCGAGCTGCGAGGTGAGCTGATTCGCCGGTTTGCCGCCGCCCGCGGCAAGGATCGCCACTTCGCCACTCGCCGGCACGGCGTCACCCCTGTCTGACCCGGCCGCCCCGGCGTCACGAACGCCCGGTGGCCCATCCCCCACCAGGAGGAACCCATGGACTTTCGGCTCAGCGAGGAGCATGAGGCGCTGCGGACCAGCGTCCGCGACTTCGCCCGTGAGGTGGTCGCTCCGGTCATCGCCGATCACTACGAGCGACACACCTTCCCGTACGACGTCATTCGCCAGATGGGAAAGATGGGCCTGTTCGGCCTCCCCTTTCCGGAGGAACACGGCGGAATGGGGGGTGACTACTTCGCGCTCTGCCTCGCGCTGGAGGAGCTGGCCCGGATCGACTCCAGTGTGGCGATCACGCTCGAGGCGGCGGTCTCGCTCGGCGCTATGCCCATCTACCGGTTCGGCACGGATGAGCAGCGGGCACGGTGGCTGCCGCGGCTGCTCAACGGCACGGCACTGGCCGCGTTCGGGTTGACCGAGCCGGGCTTCGGCTCGGACGCCGGGGGGACCCAGACCCGGGCGGTACTCGATGAGTCGACGGACGAGTGGGTGATTAACGGGTCGAAGGCGTTCATCACCAACTCCGGGACCGACATCACCGATCTGGTCACTGTCGCGGCGGTTACCGGAATGAGGCCGGACGGTGCGAAGGAGCTGTCCACGATCATCGTGCCGGCCGGGACCCCGGGCTTCACGGTGGCGCCGGGATACTCCAAGGTGGGCTGGACGGCCTCCGACACGCACGAGCTGACCTTCGATGACTGCCGGGTGCCGGCGGGGAACCTACTCGGCGAGCGAGGTCGAGGCTTCGCGCAGTTCCTGCGGATTCTCGACGAGGGGCGGATCGCGATCGCCGCGCTCGCCGTCGGACTGGCCCAGGGCTGTGTGGACGAGTCGGTCCGGTACGCGAAGGAACGGCACGCCTTCGGCCGTCCGATCGGGGCCAACCAGGCAATTCAGTTCAAGATTGCGGATATGGAGCTGAGGGTGCACACCGCTCGGCTGGCGTACTACGACGCTGCGGCGCGAATGCTCGCCGGAGAACCATTCAAGCGTCAGGCAGCCATTGCCAAGCTGCACGCCAGCACCATCGCAGTGGACAACGCCCGGGACGCCACCCAGATTCACGGCGGATACGGTTTCATGAACGAGTTTCCTGTGGCCCGCTTCTGGCGGGACGCCAAGATTCTGGAAATTGGTGAGGGTACCTCCGAGGTGCAACGCATGATCATTGCTCGGGAGCTGGGGTTGTAGCCGGAACGGGACGCGTTGTCGCCGGAACCGCCCGGCGGCATCGCTGTCGGGTATCCGCAGTGGCACGTCAGTAGGGCGACGATGACCTGTTGATAATCATTGTTGATCCGTACCCTTCCTGGCCATGAACCCGGAGGATGACCGTTCGCGGTGGTCAGGCGGCCGGATGGGGCTGCCCGACCTGCTCCGCGGACACCGGCTCGCCGCTGGTCTGACCCAGGCCGACCTGGCGAATCGGGCTGGCGTCGGGGTCCGGACTGTCCGGGACGTGGAGCGGGGCCGCTCGTCGCGGCCGCAGCGGACCACCGTCGAGCTGCTCGCGACCGCCCTTGGGCTGGCCGGGGCAGCGCGGTCCACCTTCCTCGCCGCCGCCCGACACATGCCGACGCCCCGGTGCCCGGAGTCCGAGTCACCGCTCTACCTCGGCCCGGACAGCATGGTACGGCCGACCGCGCTGCCCCCGGCCCCCGAGCTGATCGGTCGGGAGCGTGACGTTGCCGAGCTGGTCGGGATGCTCACCGGGGAGCCGGCAGTCCGGCTGGTCAGCCTGGTCGGGTTGGCTGGCGTTGGCAAGACGGCGCTGGCGCTGTCGGTGGCCCACACGGCTGCCGAGCACCTCCCGGGTGGGGTAGCCGGGGTTCTGACCGGCGAGGGAACGGATGTTGCGGAGCTGCTTGCCACCTCCGCGGCGGTCTTCGGGGCCGCTCGCCTCCCCGCGCTCGCCACCCGCCTTGCGGGTCAGCCGGCACTGCTGCTCGTGGACGCGGTGGAGCGGGCTCCCGGCCCGGTCGCCGAGGCCCTGCACCAGCTCGCGACCATGGTGCCGTCCCTGTGTGTGCTGGTCACCGGCCGGCATCCGGTCGGGCTGCGCGGTGAGCGGGTCCGGCCCGTAGCCCCGCTCGAGACGCCACCGCCGGACCGCGACGAGGCGGGTCCAACGGCCCTCGACCGGTACCCGGCAGTGGCGCTGTTCACCGCCCGGCTCGCGCTGGTCCGACCGAACCCGCCGAGGACGGAGGAGCTGCCGGCGCTGGCCCGGCTGGTCCGGCGCCTCGGTGGCCTTCCGCTGGCGATCGAGCTGATGGCGGCGCGGGGACACCTTCTCGACCTCAACGAGTTGCTCGACCGGTATGGCGATCGGGTTCTCGATCTGGCGACCGTCTCCGGCACCGCGGAGCGGCCGGGCTGGAACGCTGCCGATCCGGGCCCGGCACAGCGATCGCCCGCGGCGGTCGTCGAGACGCTACGGGACGCTGTTGCGACCAGCTATCTTCTGCTCACACCCCAGGAGCGGGCTGCCCTACGGCGGCTCGCCATCTTCGGTAACCGCTGGTCGATCAAGCTGGCCGAGGAGATGCTCGGAATTGGTGCCGAACCGGCGGACCCGGTGCTGGTCGTTGACCCGGTTGTGCTGCTGGACCGGCTCCGGGAACTGGGCCTACTCAGCATTCTGGGGGTGGGATCGTTCCGATTCCGGCTGCTCGACGCCGTTCGGGAGTTCGCCGTCGAGCAGGCCGCTGGCGCGGGGGAACTCACCCTGGCCCGGCGTCACCATGCCCGGGTCATGGCCAGACTGGTCGCCGAGACGGCCCCGTACCTGGTCGGGGCGGACCTGACCGCAGCGGTCCACCGGCTGGACGACGTAGGCGGGGACATCAGCTCCGCACTCGCGCATGCCGCTGTTGACGAACCGGTGACCGCGCTGGGCCTGGCGGCCGGGCTCGTCCGGTGGTGGCGCTTCCGGGGTCGGGATGTCGCCGGCCGGCAGTGGCTGCGCCGGTTGCTGGCGGATCCCCGTACCGCTGACGCAGTCCCCGTCCTGCGGGGGTGGGCGTTGCTGGGCGTGGCTCGGCTGGCGGCGGAGCACGGCGCGGGGGCTGAGGAGCTGCCGGCCGCCCGCGCGGCACTCGCCGCGCTGCAGTCGGCCGGTGATGTCGCTGGTGAGCTGGAGGCCCGTACGGTTCTGGGCAGGTTGTTCACCGGCACTGGCGACCACGATGAGGCGCGGGGGCAGGTCGAGGCGGTACTGACGCTGGCCACCCGGCACGGGCGGATCCGGGATATGACGGTGGCACAGAACAATCTGGCCTGGCACGGGATCCGCGTCGGTGACCTCGCCACCGCCCGGCGCCGGTTGGCGGCTGCCGATCGGCTGGCGGCCCAGTGTGGGGAGCGGCGGCTACGCGTACTCGCGATGGCCAATCTGGCCGAGGTCACGCGCCTTGAGGGCCGGTACGACATCGCCGTCGATCAGGGGCGGAGGACGTTGGCGGCGTTGACGGCCTTGGGTGACCCGGGGCACCACCGTCGGGTGCTGGGCACGGTCGGGCTGGCGCTGGCACAGGCCGACCGGGTGACGGAGGCGGCCGAGGTGCTGGCCGAGTTGCGACCGGGGGGCCCGGCGGCGGCTCTGAGCTGGATGCCGGCGGACGGGATCTGTGGGTTGATCGAAGGAACGCTGGCGTTGCGCCGGGGCGATCGGGAGCTGGCGGCCGAGTGGTTCGCCGTCGCTGCCGAGGTGGGGGCCAACAGTCAGGACCGCCGTGACCTGGTGGAAGCGCTGGTGGGGCTGGCCGCCAGCACGGCGGAGCCGGCTGTACTGGATCGGCTGGACGCGGTCTGCCGGGTCAGTGGGATTCGCCTGCTGCCGCCGGAGGTGGCGGCCTTGGCTGCGATTACCCGTCGGCCGTGACGGGTCGCACCGGAGATCGGGTGGGCCGGGTGAACAGGTCCCGGGAGTGGCGCGAGCGAGAGCCCCCTCTGTTACCCCTCGCTCGTCGCCCGCGCCCTCCCCCGGGTGCATCCCCCGTTGATCGGAGCTTAGTTGGCGGGGAAAAGTCGGCTGACCGATTTGCCCGACAATAATCTGGCCCTCGAGCAGTTCTGCCGCTCCTTCTGCCGGTCCTCCGCTCGCGACGACTCGGCCAAGCCAGCGCCACCCACGGCGGTGTCAGTCGTCGGGTCAGACCTCGGCGGGAGGTACCCACGACCATCATCTCTGTCAGTCGTTGCCCCGGTCCGGTTCCGGGCCGGTGGCGCCGGCGGTGGCGCCGGGGTGGACCGCATCTCGTACCCGACGTAGCCCATCGAGGAGCTGGGCCAGCGACTCCGGGTCGAGCTGCCCCGTGAACCACTCCTCGATGATTCGCAGGTGACCCGGGAGCACGGCGTCGAGCCGCTTACGGCCGGATTCGGTGGCCACCGCGAACGAGCTGCGTCGGTCGGCTGGGCAGGCGCGCCGGGCGAGGAGCCCATCGCGTTCCATTCGGTCGACCACGCGGGTCGTCCCGCTGGTGGAGAGGGAGGTCTGTGCAGCGAGGTCGGTCATCCGAAGCCGGTAGTCCGGCGAGCGGGCGAGCCGGGTGAGTACGTCGAACTCCACCGGGGAGAGGCCGTGTTCCTCGAACTGGGCGGTGAACCGGGCTGACAGTCCAGCGTGCGCCTCGACGAGTAGGCCGACGGCGGTGATCCGGGGGTCGTTGAACACATTCTGGTCCACCCGACGATCTTACCAGTCGTTGATCAACAAAATATTGCTGGGGGTATATCTGTTGAGTACGTTATTTACGAAACAAGCATTTTGTGGAAAGTGCACGTGACCAGGTTCGGCGGGCTTGTGTGTGCCCGGCTCTGGCCTGCTGCCGTGGGCACTCTTACCGTGAATGGTTCACAATGCGCTGCGGAGCGGCATCGCTCCGTCACCTCGGGCGCCGGGAGGACACATGGGCAGGGATGTCACGCGGGGTGCCTTCTCCCGGGAGGATCGGGTCCGCTACCGCCACAAGGTACGTCGCTGCCTGGACGTCTTCGCCTTGATGCTGGATGACTTCGGGTTTGCCGCCGACCGGCCGATGACCGGCTTGGAAATCGAGCTGAACCTGGTCGACTCCGCCGCCGAACCGGCGATGCGGAACGAGGAGATTCTGGCCGACATCGCCGACCCGCTCTTCCAGACCGAGCTGGGACAGTTCAATCTCGAGCTGAACGCCGCGCCCCGACTGATTGGGGGCACCGGCTTCACCGGCTACGAACAGGACCTTCGCGGCAGTCTCGCCCGCGCCGACGAGCGGGCCGCCAAGTCCGACGCGAAGATCCTCCTGGTGGGGATCCTGCCGACGTTGACCGAGGGGCACCTGGTCGTTGACAACCTCTCCACCAACGAACGTTACCGGGTGCTCAACGACCAGATCGTCGGAGCGCGTGGCGAAGACATCGAACTCGACATCCGCGGAGTCGAGCGGTTGCAGACCCACACCGACTCGATCGCTCCTGAGTCGGCCTGCACCAGCCTGCAGCTGCACCTCCAGGTCGCGCCGGACAGCTTCGCCGACTACTGGAACGCCTCACAGGCGATCGCTGCCGCCCAGGTGGCGACCGGGGCGAACTCCCCCTATCTGTATGGCCGACAACTCTGGGCGGAGACCCGGATCGCGCTGTTCCAACAAGCGACCGACACCCGGCCCGACGAGTTGAAGGCGCAGGGCGTTCGCCCTCGGGTGTGGTTCGGCGAACGGTGGATCACCTCGATCTTCGACCTATTCGAGGAGAACGTCCGCTACTTCCCGCCGCTGCTGCCGATCTGCGAGGACGAGGACCCGGTGGAGGTGCTGCACGCCGGGGGGGTGCCGAACCTCGGCGAACTGCGCCTGCACAACGGGACCGTCTACCGCTGGAACCGGCCGGTCTACGACATTACCGACGGGTGCCCGCACCTGAGGGTGGAGAATCGGGTCCTGCCAGCCGGTCCGACTGTTATCGACATGCTGGCCAACGCTGCCTTCTACTTCGGATCGGCGCGTGGGTTGGCGGAGGCCGACCGTCCAGCCTGGAGTCAGCTGACGTTCAGCGCGGCGGAGGAGAACTTCCACTCCGCCGCCCGTCGAGGCATGGACGCGGTGGTGCACTGGCCTCGGCTCGGTGAGGTGCCGGTCGCCGAGCTGGTCCTCGACGTGCTGCTGCCGCAGGCGGCGATCGGGTTGGACCGGTTCGGCGTGGCTCCCGCTGAGCGAGACCGGCTGCTCGGCGTCATCGAGCAGCGCTGCCGGACCCGGCGCAACGGCGCGGTATGGCAGGCGGAGACGGTGTGGGCGGCCGAGCGGCACCGGAAACTCGACCGCTCGGCGGCGCTGCACCACATGGTCCAGCGCTACGCCGAACTCCAACACAGCAACGAGCCGGTGCACACCTGGCCGGTCGACTAGGCGGCCGGCGGGTCAACCGTCGACCCCTGCGGTCGGAGCGTCGGGACCGCCGGCGCGGGGGCGGTGCCCGGTTCGGGAGCACCCCGCGACCGCCGTCAGCTGGTGCGGCGGGTGGACCGGGGCCGGCGCGAACCCGTCTCCCTCGGCTCCTGTGCGGCGGGGGCGGCATCCTCTGCTGGTGCATCGTCCGCGGTGCGCTGAACCGGTACTCCGCTGGTGGCGTCCGCCTTCACGGTGCGGGGCCGGCGGCTGCCCGATCCGCGGGTCCGGCCGCGGGTGGTGGGCGTCGCGACGGTCGAGTCGTCCGGCTCCGGGTCGGTTGGGGACCTCGCCGACTGGGGCAAATCAGCCGGGGACTCCGCCGGTCGCATCGAATCTGTCCGCCTCCGGGGGTTGGCCCGTTGACCGGCTGCGGTGACCAGCGCCGAGCCCCCAAGACCGATGATGACCGCATAGGGGGCGATGAGGTGCGCTGACGCCTGGCCGGGAGCGAGGTCGGCCAGGTCCGGCACGGCGAGCAGGTAGGCGACCGCGACGAGGAGCGGGCCGGCCGCACCGGAGGCAGCGGCACCCACCTGCTGGTCGGGGCGTTGGGCCGTGCCGCGGGCGACCAGTACGCCGATGAGGAGGGCGGAGCCGAGCGACAGCAGCGCACCCGGCCAGTAGAACCAGTCGCGGAGCCACAGCTCGGTTCCGCCGACGCTGAGCTGCCAGATGCCGAGCTGGGCGGTGTTCAGCCCCCGCCCCGCAATGACGCCATCCACAACAGCCACCACGGCGAGCAGCCACAGCCAGCCGACGGTTGCGATCACGTTGGTGGCGGCGGCGCGCGAGTGCAACGCCCACCCGGCGATGGTCACGCCGACCAGGACACCCAGGGCGGCGTAGCCAGCGGCGACGTCGCGGGGCGCGGCGACTCCGGGTACCACGGCCACCCGTGCCGGTACGGCGGTCAACAGCACCGTGATCAGGGCGCCGAATCCGGCGGCGACGGCGAGTGTCAGTTTGCCGAGCGCACCGTCGGATTCGCCCGGCGCGGCGTGGCGTCGCCTGGCCCGGGTGGCCGCTGCGGCGGCCTCCGGCTCGCTCGGGTTGTCGGCCGGCGAGTCCGCACTGGAGATCTCGCCGTGGCTGCTGGTCGGCGGGGGCGCCGCCGGGCTACGACGACGGAGGTGTTGTGCGCAGACCGCACCAGCCACAGTGGAGGTGGCAGCGATCCACGTGGCCCAGATCAGGCTGGCTGTCCAGGCGGTGACGGCGACACTCTGATCCGGTGGTGGGGCCCAGTTGATGATGCCGAGGCCGTAGCCGAAGCCCAGTGCGGCGGCGCCGGCCCCGGCAGCGGTGCCAAGCGCGGTCATGATCGACATTGCCCAGCCGCGTCTCGCCATGCCGGCGAGCGTAACGTCCTGTGGTCGGGGCGGGGAGTACCGCGGCTAAATTCTTACTTAGAGTGATCAATGCGGGGGTGTTCTGCTTGTCGGTGATCGAGGTGAATCAGCGTGATCGCCGTGGTGACCGCCGGATGGGCGCTGACACGGACCGGGCCGCGGTGAACTGATTCCCGCCGGCCTCCCTGCCGGCGGGCTAGGTTGTCGTCAGGCAGCGAGGGGGAGCGTGCGATGAGCGACGACCGAAAGCCCGCCGCCGACGGGCCGGACGACGAGACCCGGCCGCTGCCCACCGACCAGACCGCGCCGCTACCGCCAGCTAGCGGGCCGACAGCATGGTCAGGGCGTGCGGGGGTTCCGCCGCCGCGTCCGCCGGAGTATCAGGACGCACCCGGGTGGTACGCGGAGCCGAATGGGCGACGGTGGTGGTCGCCGATTCTCTGGGGAGTGATTGTCCTCCTGTTCGTCGTTTTCGGCACCGGTCTGTGGCTCGCCCTCGGCGCCGGTGACGATGAGCAGATCAACCCCGACTCCTCGCCGTCGGCGACCACACCACCGGCATCGCCGACGCCAGCGTCCCCCACACCAACGTCCACCGCGCCGACCACGACCGCACCGACCACGACCGCACCGACCACGACCGCACCGACCACGACCGCACCAACCTCGGTCGCACCAACCACTCCATCGCCCACGGAGGAGCCGGGTGAGGTCCCGATGCCCCCAGTAGTCAACCTGCCGCTGGCGACGGCCCAAGCGCTCCTGGACCAGGTCGGACTGGCGTACCGGGTCCAGTACCGGCCCTCGGATCAGCCCTCCGGCATCGTGATCGGGACGGAGCCGCGCGCAGGTGTGCTGGTGTCGGCGGGTACAGCGGTGGTCCTGGTGGTGTCGAGGTCTGGGCCGTCGCCGCAGCGGCCAACGCTCACTCCGACCCTGGAACCCACCCCCACCGGCTGACCGGGCGTCATCTCTACCGGCTGACTGGACGGCTTTCCAGGATCTCAGGTCCTGGCGGTGCGGGTGGAGCTGCCGGGTGGGCGTACCGGTGTCTCTCGTAGTGCGCCCACCAGCGGCGGATCGCAGCAGTTCAGCCCACGCGTGCGGGGGTCCGCGCCAGCGGTCGGCGCTGTGTCCCTACGGTGTGTGGGTGGCGTTGCGGAGCGGCCTGGATCTGGTCCAGCCCTCCCTGCTGTACGAAGATCGACCGCCTGCTGACCGCGTCCCCCGATGCGTTCAACTCGTAGCCGTCGAGCCAGAGCCAACCGTCGTAGGTCGGCCAGTCGAGGACCCGGATCACCCGGAAGGCGATGGGTCGGAGGAACTGGACACTCGCCGCGCGAGTCACGTGCAGTACGTCACCGGTGCGGGGAAGCACATGGGCTCCTGGAGAAGAGGGCCGGCGAAGGCGCCGGCGGGAGTTGTCGGGGGACATGTGTCGTCGGCCTCGGGGTGGTGCCCCGCAGGCTGGCGTTGTTGGTGCCTGACCGTGGGATCACCACGGTGGGAGAGCGGAGTGGAACTCTGCGTGATCCGCCATAGGGAATAGAGTGCATCAGTAACGTGCGACATGCAAGTTGCATGTCGGTCGTTGCCGATGGGTTGTCGGTCCAGAGCGATGCAATGCTTGAGCTGTTCGTATTCGGGCGGCACACTGAGGGTCGGGTTCGCCCCGCCACCATCCGCCGTCGCGAGCCCGTCCACCGGCGTGCCCTCCCCGGCGCGACGGCCGAGCCGGGAAGTTGTCAAGGTGGAGGGGGACGGTGGCAGTGACCGCGAGATTGAGTCCGGGGTGGCACCGTGGCTGAGCGGCGAAGCCCGACGATCCGCCGGCGGCGGTTGGGCGCAGAACTCCGTCGCCAGCGTGAGGCCGCGGGGATCACCATCGAGTCGGTCGCCGAGCAGCTCGAATGCTCGGCCTCGAAGGTCTCCCGGATCGAGACCGGCCACACCACGGCGACGCCGCGCGATGTCCGGGACATGCTCCGGATCTGTGGAGTGGTGGGCGCGGAGAGCGACGAGCTGGTACAGATCGCTCGCGAGGCCCGGCAGAAGGGCTGGTGGCACCCGTACAGCACGGTTTTGGTCGGGGCGTACGTCGGCTTGGAAGCGGCGGCCAGCTCCATCCGCGCCTACGAACAGCAGGTCGTGCCGGGTCTACTGGAGACCGAGGAGTACGCAAGCGCCATGATCCGCGCAGCGCGACCGGACTTCACCGCAGAACAAGTCGCACAACGTGTCCGTGTCCGGCTGGGTCGTCAGTCGTTGCTGACTCAGGATGATTCAGTCGATCTGTGGGTGGTGCTCGATGAGGCAGTGGTGAGCCGACCGGTGGGTGGGGACACGGTGATGCGTGGTCAGCTCAAGCGGCTGTTGGAAGTAACCGAACTACCGAACGTGACGTTGCAGATCCTGCCGTTCGAGGTTGGTGCGCATGCGGGCATGGACGGGACCTTCAGCATCCTGAGCTTCCCCGAACCCAGTGATCCGGATGTTGTGTACGCGGAGAACGCCACGGGTGGGCTCTTCCTGGAAAAGAGCGACGAACTGCAGAAGTACAGCTTCATCTTTGATCACATCCGCGCGGCTGCCATCAGTCCTGAGGAGTCCATGGCACACATCGCGAAACTGGCAGAGGAGCCGTTGTGGAAATGGCGACCAAGAAGTTCCCCGTGGACCTGACGCAGGGCACCTGGTTCAAGAGCTCGAAGAGCGGACCGAACTGCGACAACTGCGTTGAGGTGGCGTACGTACCGGGGGCGGTCGGCGTGCGGGACTCGAAGGACAGGTCCGGCCCGGCCCTGGTCTTCAGCCGGGGTGACTGGCGTTCCTTCGTCAGCAATGCGCGGGACGGTGCCTTCGACCCGCGCTGACCAGGACCGGTGCCCCCGGCCGGCCAGTCCGGCCGGGGGCACCGGATCGGTTGTTCTGGGTTCGGCGACCCGCTTGCCGCGGGCCCGTCGCCACAACGGCTCCGTCTCGTTGTACCCGTCGGTACGGCGCAGGTCAGTGACCCGCCGCGCCGATCGGCAACCGAACGAAGTAGGCGAGACGGATGACGACGATCGGGTCAGAGAACCTCACCAACGGTCCGGGTAAGCCGGAGCGGTTCGGTGGCAAGTACCGAGGGACACGCCGGGACACGGTGCTCACCGAGGTGGTGTCGCCGGACAGCGAAGCTGGCGAGCGGCAGGACGGGGCCGCACCTCCGCGACCTGCGCCGCCCCACCCCCTGCCTTCGCTCGACCCGGACCCGTCGACCGGGCCGGGTATTCCGGCCGACGACTGGTCGGCCGGTCCGGTCGAATCATTGGTCGATCACCCGTTGCTGCGTGGTCTCCTGCTGGAACTGCCGCCGAAGGGTAGTGTTCCGCCGCCGGGTTGGCTGGATCGCTGGTTCGAGGCGACCCGGGCCATTCTCGAACTCCTCTACGTACAGGGACCGGGGCGGTCCCGCTGACGGTTGTTGCGCGTCGAGGGGCTGGTCGGGACCCGAGTCTGTGGTGCTGATCGGTGGGGGCTCCGGCGGCTTTGTCCTCCGGTCGCCGGACGTGCCCCGCCGCCATCTCGGTGACTTCCGGGCGCCCCACCCGTGCCCCGGTGACCCGATGTGTTGATTTCTCGTCTCCCCGCCGATTATTCTCATCGATAGATTGGCATCTATCGATCGACTCGTCGGGAGCCGGTGGACCTTGATGCCATCCGGAGGGAGACAGAGGAGATGGGTCTATCCCGAAGGTCCGTGTTCGTCGGACTAGCCACGATGGCCATGGTGGCGTCCGCAACCCCCGCTATGGCCGCTGAGCCGGTCGGTGAGATCCGTAGCGCGGGGGGCGCTACGGCCGTGGCCGACAGCTACATCGTGGTCTTCAAGGACAGCGCGGTCAGCCGCGGCACGGTCGGGAGGTCGGCTGATCGTTTGGTGGATCGGCACGGAGGCCAGGTAGCTCGGACGTACACCGCAGCCCTCCGGGGGGCTGAGGTCCGGGTAGATGCTGGTGCCGCCGCGCGAATCGCGGCCGACCCGGCCGTGGCCTACGTCGAGCAGAACCACACCGTGTCGATCAACGACACGCAGCCCAACCCGCCGTCCTGGGGGTTGGACCGGGTTGACCAGCGGGACCTGCCGCTGGACAACTCCTACACCTACCCGAACACGGCCGGTGACGTGACCTCGTACATCCTTGACACCGGTATCCGCATCACCCACCAGGACTTCGGTGGCAGGGCTACCTGGGGCACCAACACCGCCGACAGTAACGACACCGACTGTAACGGGCACGGCACGCACGTCGCCGGAACCGTCGGTGGCACGGCACACGGCATCGCCAAGGAGACCAACCTGGTAGCGGTGAAGGTGCTGAACTGCGCGGGCAGCGGCACCTACGCCGGGGTCGTGGCCGGCGTCGACTGGGTAACCGCGAACGCGGTCCAGCCGGCGGTGGCGAACATGAGCCTTGGCGGCCCTGCGAACAGTGCGCTGGACAACGCGGTGAGCAACTCGATCGACTCCGGCATCACCTACGCACTGGCGGCGGGTAACAGCAGCGCCAACGCCTGCAACTCTTCGCCGGCGCGTACCCCGGACGCGATCACTGTCGGGTCTACGACCAGCACCGACGGACTGTCCTGGTTCTCCAACTACGGCACCTGTCTGGACATCTTCGCGCCGGGCTCGTCGATCACCGCGCCGTGGATCACCAGTGACACCAGCACGAACACGATCAGCGGCACGTCGATGGCCTCGCCGCACGTCGCGGGTGCCGCGGCGCTGGTCCTGTCGGCCAACCCGTCATACACCCCGCAGCAGGTCCGGGACGCGCTGGTCGACAACGCGACCGACGGTGCGGTGGGCTCCCCTGGCAGCGGTTCACCGAACAAGCTCCTCTACGTCGGTGACGGTGGCACCACGCCGCCCCCGCCGCCCGGCTGCTCCGGCACCAACGACACCGACGTGTCGATCCCGGACGCCGGTGCTGCGGTGACCAGCTCGATCACCATCACCGGCTGCGACCGGGACGCCGCCTCCACCTCGACCGTGGCGGTGGACATCCCCCACACCTGGCGGGGTGACCTCGTCATCGACCTGATCGCGCCGGACGGCTCGTCCTACCAGCTGAAGACCAACAACCTGTCCGACTCCGCCGACAACGTCAACGAGACCTACACGGTGGACCTCTCCAGTGAGGCGGCCGACGGCACCTGGCAGCTCCAGGTTCGCGACGTCTACGGTCAAGACACCGGACACATCAACACCTGGACCCTGACGGTCTGATCTGGCGTCACCGGGCGGGGCCCTTTCCGGAGCCTCCGGAAAGGGCCCCGCGCCGTGCCGCGACGTCCTCAGACCGCGAAGCTGGTGGGCCGGTCGGTGGCGGGTTCCGGCGGCTTCGCCTTCCACAGGCCGGTCTTCTGTGCGGCGAGTCTGGCCAGGTAGGCCGGGTTGAGGAGCACGTAACGGCGCCAGAGACGCTTCGGTTCCAGGCCGAGTCGCCAGAGCCACTCCAGCCCGGCCCGCTGCATCCACGGCGGCGGCTGCCGCAGCAGGCCCGCGTGGTAGTCGAAGGCCGCGCCAACCGCCATCAGCGGCATGTCCAGCAGCGGTCGCATGGCGTACGCGAAAATCTCCTGCCGCGGGCAGCCCAGCCCGACCAGGACGAGTCGGGCCCCGCTGTCCCGGATCCGATCGGCGATCTCGACATCCTCACCGGGTCGCACCGGTCGGAACTTGGATGGCTCCACCCCGGCGAGCTTCAGCGCGGGAAACATTCGCTCCAGCGCCGGCACCAGGGTCGCGAGCGTCTCCTCGGTGGAGCCGTAGAGGTAGACCGGAAGGCCCTCGTCGGCGAAGCGGGACAGCACATGCAGGGTGAGCGTCGGGCCGTAGACCCGGTCGGTCAACCCGGCGCGGTGCAGCACGTTGAGCGCCCAGCGCACCGGTTGTCCATCCGGAGTGATCACGTCGAACGAGTTCAACCGGGCATTATGGGCGGAATCGAGCACACCGGTCATCACGCCGTGAACGGCCAGGGCGGTCAGCGCCAGCGGCTGCCGCTCGTGTGCCGCCGTCACGACCGCCTCGGTGGCGGTCGCGTAGTCGGTGACATCGACGAGGACGCCGAGCACGTTCCGCTTGACCCGGAGGGTCATGACTGCGGAACCCACTTGTCGACGTTGGCCTCGTAGATCTCACGCATGATCATGGGCACGTCGTAGACCTGCTTCCAATCCGGGTAGTCGGCGTGGAAGGCTTCGTTCGAGCCGATCCACCACTTGTGGTCACCGATTCGGTTCGCCTCGACGTACTCGGAGTCCATCTCCAGTCCGGTGATCTGCTGGGCCAGGGCGAAGGCCTCGCACATCGAGGTGTTGGAGTGCCGGCCACCGCCCAGGTTGTAGACGGCGGCGGAGCGCGGGTTACGGAAGAACGACTCGAACGCCGAGACCACGTCCGAGCTGTGGATCGCGTCCCGGACCTGCTTGCCCTGGTATCCGAAGATCTTGTATTTCCGGCGTTCCATGTTGGCCCGCATCACGTACCCGAGGAAACCGTGCAGCTCGGTGGCGGCGTGCGCGGGCCCGGTCAGGGTGCCACCGCGGAAGCAGGCCGTCCGCATGCCGAAGTAACGGCCGTACTCCTGCACCATCACGTCCGCCGCCACCTTGGAGGCGCCGAAGATCGAGTGCAGGCAGGCGTCGATCGACATGTCTTCCCGGATGCCCTGCTCGTACGGGTGCCCGGGCTCGATCTCCCACCGGGTCTCCAACTCGACCAGGGGCAGGCTGTTCGGCCGGTCGCCGTAGACCTTGTTGGTGGAGCAGTGGATGACCGGCGCCTCAATGCAGTGCTCGCGGACGTTCTGTAGCACGTTGAGGGTGCCGGTGGCGTTGACGTCGAAGTCGGTGAATGGGTCACGGACGGCCCAGTCGTGCGACGGCTGTGCGGCGGTGTGGATCACCACGGCGGTGTCGCGGCCGTATCGGCGGAAGAGCTTCGCGAGCGCGTCCCGGTCGCGAATGTCGATGCTCTGGTGTGAGTAGGCGGCGCCCAGCTCCTCGGTGAGCCGTCGAACGTTCCAGGCGGTCGAGGCCTCCGCGCCGAAGAACTCCTGCCGCATGTCATTGTCAATACCGACGATGTCAAGACCGAGACCGGCAAAATGCCGGACCGCTTCGGAGCCGATCAGACCGCCCGATCCGGTCACGAATGCGACACTCACACGTCACTCCTGGTCCGTCGGAGTCAAGAACGATCGGAGCATAGCGTGACGTACGACGTGCCCCGAGACGGCGCGAGGGCCCCGCTACCGCGGGGCCCTCGTCTGGTGGGGAAGGGGGGAGTTGAACCCCCACGCCCTTTCGGGCACACGGACCTGAACCGTGCGCGTCTGCCATTCCGCCACTTCCCCGTGGCTTCGCACCGGAGGCACCTGGTGTCCGGTCCCCCGGCTGTGCCGTCGGGCTCGAGACATTCTACGTGGCTCCTCGCGCTTGCCACCAACGGTTACCCTCGTAGGACGGTCGCCGTTTGCGGCGGACGAAAGACTAGCACGACGGAGACGGCCCGCCGAACGGGCCGGGATTAGCGTGGCCGAGCGGCGTGTGAGCTGCACGCTCCTCGGCCGGATACCATCATGTCCTCGGGACCCGAGGAGGAGCCGGTGAGCGTGCTGCAACGCTTTGAGAAGCGTCTGGAAGGCCTGGTCGAAGGGGCTTTCGCCAAGGTCTTCAAAGGGGTGGTCCACCCCGTGGAGATCCTCAACGCCATGCAGCGGGAGGCCGAGGCGCACAAGGCGATCCTGGCCGGCGGGCGCACGTTGGTGCCCAACCGCTACGTGATCGATCTCTCGCCGTACGACCACAGTCGTCTGGCGCCGTACGCCGCCGCGCTGGCCCAGGAGCTGGCCCAGTCGCAGGCGGAGTTCATCGGCGAGCAGGCGTGGACGGTCTACGGCGACGTGATCGTCGAGGTCGAACGGGGGGAGGGGCTCGACACCGGCATGTTCCGGGTCACCGCCGAGGTGTACACCGGCGGCGAGGTCGCCCCGGTGTCGGGGCCGGGCTATGACGCCGGCCCGCCGGCCTACCCCGCCTACGACCAGGGGGGCGGCTACGGCCCGCCACCCGGTCAAGGTGGTGGCCACAACGTGCGGTTGGTCTCCGGCGACGGGCGGACCTACCCGCTCCAGTTGGGCACGACCGTGATCGGCCGCGGCGACCAGGCCACCCTGCGCCTGCCCGATGTCGGCATCTCGCGGCGACACGCCCGGCTGGATTTCGACGGCGGACAGGTCGTGCTGACCGACCTTGGGTCGACCAACGGCACGATGGTCAACGGTCAGCGGGTCTCTGCGGTCGCCCTGAACCCCGGCGACATGGTCCAGCTCGGCACCACAACGCTGACCTTCCGCGTGGACGGCTGATCCGTCTTGCCGGAACTCGTCATCACCGTTGCCCGGTTCGGGTTCCTGATCCTGTTGTGGATTTTCGTCTTTACGGTGGTCGGGGTGATTCGCCGGGACCTCTTCGCGGGTGCCCGTTCTGGTCGGCTGGTAGCGGCCCCCCGGGGCGTCGGGGCCGTCCTTGGTCAGGGCGGCAAGCCGGCCCGGGTGAAGCGGGGAAAGGCAGCCCACCAGCTGGTGGTGACCGCCGGCCAGTTAGCCGGCACCCGCATCACTCTCGGTGAGGCGCAGATTACAATCGGCCGGGCCGAGGATTCCACCCTCGTGATCACTGATGATTACGCCTCCGCTCGACACGCCCGGCTCGTGCCTCGCGACGGGCAGTGGTTCGTCGAGGACCTCGGTTCGACTAACGGCACCTACCTGGATCGCGCTAAGGTCACCGGACCTACCCCCGTCCCCCTCGGCGTGCCGATCCGCATCGGGCGCACCTCACTCGAATTACGGCCATGACTCTGACCCTCCGCTATGCGGCCCACAGCGACCGCGGGCTGATCCGAGACGGTAACCAGGACTCCGTCTATGCCGGGCCACGGCTGCTCGCCGTCGCCGACGGCATGGGTGGTATGGCCGCCGGTGACGTCGCCAGCAACATCGTCATCGGTGCCATGGCACCACTGGATGAGGATGTGCCGGGCAACGCCCTCGTGGATGCGCTTCGTTCGGCTGTTACCAACGCCACCCAACAGCTCCGTGAGACCGTTGACGCCAACCCGCAACTGGAGGGGATGGGGACGACGCTCACCGCGATCCTCTTCTCCGGCAGCAAGCTGGGCATGGTGCACATCGGCGACTCCCGCGCCTACCTGCTGCGCGCCGGCGAGTTCGCTCAGATAACCAAGGACGACACGTACGTCCAGATGCTCGTTGACGAGGGCCGGATCAGCGCCGAGGAGGCGAGCAGCCACCCCCAGCGGTCGCTGCTGACCCGGGCTCTCGACGGTCGGGACATCGACGCGGAGTACTCGGTCCGCCAGGTCCTCACCGGCGACCGGTACCTGATCTGTAGCGACGGTCTCTCGGGCGTGGTGAGCGCGGAGACGATCGTGGAGACGATGCGGGAGTACGCCGACCCGCAGCAGTGCGTGGAGCGGTTGGTCCAGCTCGCGCTGCGCGGCGGCGGACCGGACAACATCACCGTGATCATCGCCGACGCGACGGACCAGGACATCGTCGAGGCGACCCCGATCGTCGGTGGTGCCGCCGCCCGGGACCGGGGCATGGCGACCTCCGCCGACGACTCCACCCCCGCGGCCCGCGCCTCGGCGCTCTCCGGGTCGCCACCGGCGACGCCGGACGAGTCGACAGCGTCGACCGACGACGAGCCGGAGCCCCGTCGGCGTCGGCCGATCCGCCTCGCGGCGATGTGCCTCGCCCTACTCGTCCTGCTGGGCGGAGCGCTCTACGGTGGGTGGAGCTATACCCAGCGGCACTACTACGTCGGAGCCACGGAGAGTGGCCAGGTCGCGGTGTTCCGAGGCATTGAGGGGCAGGTCGCCGGTATTGACCTCTCTGCCGTGCACTCGACCAGCTCCGCCGAGCTGGACGACCTCACACTCGCCGCGCAGGAGCAGGTCAAACAGGGCATCCCGGCCAAGAGTGAAGCGGATGCGGAGCGTCGGCTGGCCGAGCTGACCGCCGATACCCCGACCAACCCCAACCTGAAGCCGACCTGTCCCCCCAGTCCCAGCCCGAGCCCGAGCCCGCCGGTGGTGTCGAGCCCGACCGCAGAGATCGCTGCGCCGACGTCGGCTTCCGTTCCGAGTACGCCGCCGGCGACCTCCGCCACACCGAGCACCCCGGCAACCAGCGCGCCGACCGAACCGACCCCCTCGCCCGACTCCCTGCCCGCCATCCCGCCGCCGGCCGTTGACCCGGCCGCCTGCCGGTCGCCCGAGTGAGCGCCGGCTTGATCTGTCAGGACGTTCAGTGACCGCAGCGGCCACGTCGACATCCCCGCCCACCAGCAGGGGCGGGCAGAGCGGCGTGCGGCTGGCCCGGTCCCGGCGCAACGCCGAGCTGTCGCTGCTGCTGCTCGCCATGGTGCTGGTAGCCGCGTACGGGGCGATGGTCGAAGCCAGCGTGCTCGACACGGTCACGCCGAGTTTCTGGGTGCCGGCCGCCGCGCTCAGCGCCGTCTTCCTCGGCCTGCATGTGGCGATCCGGTTCCTGGCTCCCTTCGCCGACCCGGCCCTGTTGCCGGCCGTCGCCCTCCTCAACGGCCTCGGTGTCGGGTTCCTGCACCGGCTGGACCTGGCCCGCGCCACCCCGAGCGAGCGCGCCGAACTGGCGACCTTCGCCGGCACCGGCGGGCGTCAACTCGCCTGGACACTGATCTCGGTCGCTCTCGCCGCCGGGTTGCTCGCCGTGGTCCGTGATCACCGCTCGATCTCCCGGTACGCGTACACGCTGGGTCTCGCCGGCATCGTGCTGGTGATGATCCCGGCGGTGCTCCCGCCGAGCATTTCCGAGATCAACGGCGCGAAGCTCTGGATTCGGGTTGGCGGCCTCTCCATCCAACCTGGTGAGTTCGCCAAGCTCGCGCTGCTCGCCTTCTTCGCGTACTACCTGGTCCGCAAGCGGGAGGTCCTCTCCCTGGCCAGTCGCCGGTTTCTCGGTGTCGACTTCCCGCGGGGCCGGGACCTCGGGCCGGTCGTGGTGGTCTGGCTGATCAGCCTCCTGGTCCTGGTCTTCGAGAAGGACCTGGGCACCTCCCTGCTCTACTTCGGCATGTTCGTGGCGACGCTCTACATCGCCACCGAACGGGTGAGCTGGCTCCTCATCGGCTTGGTGCTCTTCTTCGGCGGCGCCTATCTGGCGTACGTGTTGGGCGACATGATCGGTGGCCCGTTCGCCAACTTCTACCTGCGGGCCAACATCTGGCTGGACCCGTTCGCCGACCCGTACAACAACGGTTACCAGCTGGTGCAGGGGCTGCTCGCCCTCGGTAGTGGTGGCATGTTCGGCGCCGGCCCCGGCGCCGGCCAGCCGCTCAAGCTGCCCGAGGTGCAGAACGACTTCATCTTCGCCGGCCTCGGCGAGGAGATCGGTCTCTTCGGTCTCTCCGCCCTGCTGGTGGTCTACCTGCTCATCGTCGAGCGGGGGCTGCGCGCCGCGCTGGCGGTTCACGACTCGTTCGGCAAGCTGCTCGCCGGTGGCCTGGCGTTCACCCTCGGGCTCCAGGTCTTCGTGATCGTCGGCGGGATCAGCGGGCTGATTCCGCTCACCGGCCAGACCACGCCGTTCCTCTCCGCCGGTGGTTCGTCGCTGATGGCGAACTGGTTGTTGATCGCGATCCTGCTCCGGATCTCCGATGCCGCCCGTCGGCCGGTGACCGGTGGTGGCTCTCCATCGGCCCGACCGACGGGCGGACCGCCAGAGCAGCTACACGGTGCCCCCACGGAGGTGATCAGACCGTGAATGCGCCACTGCGCCGAGTGGGTCTCGTCGTGATGGTCCTGTTCGGGCTTCTCTTCGCGAACCTGAACTGGATTCAGGCCTACAAGGCCGACGACTACCGCAACAGCGACTACAACGGCCGGGTCCAGGTCGCCGAATACGAGCGCAAGCGCGGCAACATCGAGGCCGGGGGCACGGCACTAGCGGTAAGCAAGGAGACCGACGGGGAACTGGAGTACCTGCGCACCTACCCCGGCGGGGCGAAGTACGCCCACGCGATTGGCTACAAGCCGGTCAACCTGGCCGACACCGGCATCGAGGAGGCGGAGAACGCATTCCTGGCCGGCACCAGCGACCAGCTGATCGGCGACCGGCTGCGGGATCTGGTTACCGGCGACGAGACCGCCGGTGCGAACGTCCTGCTCACCATCTCCAAGCAGGCGCAGGATGTCGCGTACGAGCAGCTGCGGGAGAACCGTAAGGGGGTCAGTAAGGGTGCGGCCATCGCGCTCGACCCGCGTACCGGGGCGATACAGGCGCTGGTCTCGATGCCGAGCTTCGACCCGAATCCACTGGCCAGCCACGACTCGGACGAGGCCACGGCGGCCTACAACGAGTTGCAGCAGAACCCGGACGGTCCGCTGAAGAACCGGGCGCTCGGCGAGGTGCTCCCGCCGGGCTCCACCTTCAAGATCGTGATGGCCGCCGCCGCGCTCGAGAACGGTGTCACCCAGGACACGAAGATCCCCGCCGGACCCAGCTGGACGCCGCCGACCTCGGGCGAGCCGATCGGGAACGCCGCCCCCTCCATCTGCCCGGAGGCGGAGGTCACCCTGATGAACGCGGTGACCGAGTCGTGTAACACCGGATTCGCACAGCTCGGTGTGCGCCTCGGCGCGGACACGCTCAAGGAGAAGGCCCGGCAGTTCGGCTTCGAGCAGGACGACCTGACCGTTGGCCGGCTCGGTGAGGACGGCGAATCGGTCGCCGCCAGTCGGACCGGCAGCATGGAGAACGCCGACGGCAGCGTTGACCCGGCTGCCCTCGCCCAGTCCTCCATCGGCCAGCGCGATGTTCGGATGACTCCGCTCCAGGGCGCCCTGATCGCCGCCACGGTCGCCAACGACGGCAGCCAGATGCGGCCGTATCTCGTCAGCCAGATTCTCGGCGCTGATCGCACCACCAACTACTACACCGCCGAGCCCGACGAGCTGCGCCAGCCGGTCGGTGACCAGGTCGCCGCCGACCTGCGGGAGATGATGGAGAGCGTCGTCCAGAACGGCACCGGCCGCAACGCCCGGATCAGCGGCTACACCGTCGGCGGCAAGACCGGCACGGCACAGGCGGGCCCGGACACTCCCGATCATGGCTGGTTCATCGGCTTCGCGCTCGACAAGGACGGCAACCCGGTCTCCGCGGTCTGTGTCCTGCTGGAGGAGGCCGGCGACGGTGGCAGCGCCGAGGCCGCCCGGATCGCCGGGCAGATCATGCAGGCGGCGATCGCCTCGCCGGGGAGCCGCTGACATGCTCAGTTCCGGGGTGAAGCTCGGCAACCGCTACCGTCTCGACGAGCGGATCGCCAGCGGCGGCATGGGCGACGTCTGGCGCGGCACCGACGAGGTGCTCGGCCGGACAGTCGCCGTGAAGAGTCTCCTGCCGGCCCTGCTCGACGATCCTGACTTCGCCGAGCGGTTCCGGGGCGAGGCGCGCACGATGGCGACCATCAACCACCCCGGTGTCGTTGACATCTACGACTTCGGCAGCGACCAGCAGATCGCCTTCCTGGTGATGGAGCACGTGGAGGGTGAGGCGCTCCTGGCCACCCTGAACCGGGTCGGTCGGCTCACCTCCGCCCGGACGATGGCCCTGGTGGCCCAGGCCGCCGACGCGTTGCACGCCGCCCATCTGGAGGGCATCGTGCACCGAGACGTGAAGCCCGGCAACCTCCTCGTTCGCCCGAACGGCACCCTGGTGCTCACCGACTTCGGTATCGCCCGATCCGACCTGGTGGCCCAGCTCACCGCCGCCGGCTCGGTGCTCGGCACCGCCTCGTACATCTCACCGGAGCAGGCCACCGGCGCGGTCGCCACCCCTGCTTCGGACGTGTACGCCCTCGGTGTGGTTGCCTACCAGTGCCTCTCCGGCCGGCGACCGTTTGCCGGCGACAACCCCCTCGAGATCGCCCTGCAGCACGTCCGGGACACACCTCGGGCGCTGCCTGCTGACATTCCACCGCAGGTGCGGGCCGTGGTCGAGCGGGCCATGGCGAAGGACCCGGCGGACCGCTGGCCGAGCGCGGCGGCGCTGGCCGGGGTGAGCCGACAGCTGAAGGCCCAGCTCTCTCAGGCAGCCCGGGTGGCGGGACAGGCCAGTCCGGCCTCACCGGCGCCGGGTCGGGCCAGTCCGGTTTCGGTGGCGCCGGGTCGGATCAGTCCGGTTTCGGCGGTGCCTGCCGCGCTGGCGCCGGGCCGAGCCAGCGTGGTGTCGGCCGCGCCCGCCGCGCCGGCGCCGGGTCGGGCCAAAGTGCCGCCGCCGGTCGTTGCCCGTCCACCGCAGGTTTCCCGCTCACCGGTGGCGCCGCAGCCTTCTCCTCCGCCCGCCCCGCAGCCGCAGGTCGGGCGGTCCCCGGTCGCCGCTGTGCCGTTGGGGTCAGTGCGTCCCGGGCATCCCCCGGTGCCAGGCCCACCGCCCCGCCGGTCCCGGTTCGGGGGAATGCTCCTCGCTCTCCTCCTGGCCGCTCTGGTCCTGACCTGCTTTGGCATGGTTTCCTACGTTTGGGGCGAGGTGTTTGGCGGGCCCTCTGGCCGGCTGGGGCAGTCGCCAGGAACCTCCGGCGAACTCCGGCTCGACGGACGCGACGATTCAGACCGAACGTCGTACCGTCGACTGCAACTGCCCTCGATGGGCGGCGACGAGACGACGACGAGCGAAGGACGACAAACGCGATGACAGCGCAGGCGCGCCTGCTCGGTGGCCGCTACCAGGTCGGCGAGCTCATCGGCTACGGCGGCATGGCCGAGGTGCATCGCGGTCGTGACCTGCGACTGGGTCGGGATGTTGCGATCAAGATGCTCCGGGCCGATCTGGCCCGGGACGCCACCTTCCAGATGCGGTTCCGACGGGAGGCGCAGAACGCTGCCTCCCTCAACCACCCCGCCATCGTCGCCGTCTATGACACCGGCGAGGAACAGGCGCCGACCGGTGAGACCCTGCCGTTCATCGTCATGGAGTTCGTCGGCGGGCGGACTCTGAAGGAGGTGCTGGGCGGCGAGGGGCGGCTCCAGCCACGCCGGGCGCTGGAGATCTGCGCCGACATGTGCGCGGCGCTGGAGTTCAGCCACCGGCACAGCATCATCCACCGGGATATCAAGCCCGGCAACGTCATGCTCACCCAGACCGGCCAGGTCAAGGTGATGGACTTCGGGATCGCCCGGGCGTTGGCCAGCGGTGCGACCACGATGACACAGACCAGCGCCGTGATCGGCACCGCCCAGTACCTCTCGCCCGAGCAGGCCCGCGGCGAGTCGGTGGACGCCCGTTCGGATGTCTATGCCGCCGGCTGTGTGCTCTTCGAGTTGCTCTGCGGGCACCCACCGTTTGTCGGAGACAGCCCGGTCAGCGTCGCCTACCAGCATGTCCGGGAGACGCCACCGACGCCCAGCGACCTCAACCCGGAGGTCCCCCCGGCAGTTGACGCGATCATCCTCAAGGCGCTGTCGAAGAACGCGCTCAACCGCTACCAGAGCGCCGGCGAGATGCGGGCGGACCTGCTGCGTGCCGCCGCCGGACGGCCGGTCCTGGCGACCCCGGTCCTGCGGGAGGAGGAGACCACCCAGCTTGCCCCGGCCGGCGCCGGATACCCGGCCGCCGCGCCCGGTCCGCGTACCCAGCAGATACCGGCCCGGGTCGGTGACCCACGTCGGCGCCGGACGTCGTCGTGGCTGATCGCCGCCTTCGCCGCGCTCGCCGTACTCGCGGTGGTCGCGTTGGCCGTCACCCAGTGGCAGCCCCGAGAAGCCGAGCAGGTCACGGTCCCGCGGGTGACCGGGCTGACGGAGGAGGAAGCGTTCGCAGAGATCCAGCGGGAAGGTCTGGTGGCGAATACCGGCGAGGCGGTCCGCGACAACGACTGCACCAAGGACAGGGTGGCCAAGCAGGAGCCAAGACAGGGCCAACAGCTGGCTCCGGACGGGACCGTCACGGTCTTCATCTGCGCTGGGCCGGCGACGGTGACGATCCCGAACACCCTGGTCGGCGCCAAGTTCGACAACGCGAAGCAGCAGCTGGAGAACTCCGGCTTCGAGGTGAAGCGCGATCTCGTAGACAGTGCGGAGCCGGAGGGCAACGTCCTGCGGGTGTCGCCGGATGAGGGCAGCCAGGCGGCGGAGGGGGAGGTGGTCACGCTGACCGTCTCCAAGGGCAACATCGGCACCGTACCGAACGTGGTGAACCGCTCCGTCGAGGATGCCAAGGATGACCTCGTTGACGCCGGCTACGGGGTCGACGTCCGGGAGGGCCAGCCGGTGCCACCGGGCGACGAAGGTCGGGTGACGAACCAGAACCCGAGCCCGAACACCCCGCTTGAGAAGGGCGAGACGGTGACCATCACGGTGACGGTGCTCGAGGAGCCGACCGAGTCCCCGACGCCGGAGCCGGCCGACCCGCCGGGCGACGGCGATGGCGATGGCGATGGCGATGGCGACGGTGGAGGTGACGGCGACGGTGGAGGTGACGGCGACGGTGACGGTGACGCTGGAGGTAGAGGTGGAGGTGGCCTCCTCCCGACCACGCCTCCGGCCCGCCTTCCGACCCGCTGACGGCCGGTGCACCCCGCGTCGGAGCTACGGCGCGGGGTGATGGCATTGTCCGGCGGGCGCGGTACGCCCCGAGCTGTCGTTCGGCGCTGTTGGTCGTCGGTCAGGTGGCGCTGAACGCGGTACGTCGGCGCGCGTCGACCTCGGCCGCCAAAGCGGGAGCGCGCTCCAGCGCCTCCGGAAAGCCGCAGGACGCCAGCCAGTTCGCCAGCATGAGGTGCCCGCCCTCGGTCAGGACCGACTCGGGGTGAAACTGCACTCCCTCGATCGGCAACGTCCGGTGGCGCATCGCCATCACCACGCCGGAGCTGGTCCAACCGGTGACCTCCAACTCGTCCGGCAACGTCTCCGGCACGAGCGTGAGCGAGTGGTAGCGGGTCGCGGTGAACACCTTCGGTAGGCCGGCCAGTACCCCCACGTCCTGGTGCCGAACCTCGGAGGTCTTGCCGTGCAGCAACTCCGGGGCCTGGGCGACGGTGGCACCGAACGCCTCCCCGAGCGCCTGGTGGCCAAGGCAGACACCGAAGAGGGGAAGCACCCCAGCGTACTCCCGAATGAGATCGAAACAGATACCGGCGCGATCCGGGCTACCCGGGCCGGGGGAGAGAAGGACGCCGTTCGCGTTCGTCTGCCCGACCTCCGCGACGCTGATCTCGTCGTTGCGGCGCACCTCGCAGTCGGCGCCGAGCTGACCCAGGTACTGCACCAGGTTGAAGACGAACGAGTCGTAGTTGTCGATGACCAGGATGCGCACGGATCACTCTTCCGAAGAGGGGGGCTGGTTGTTCTCGTCGGTGTCGTACGGCAGGTCGTGTCCGTCCTCGGTCGGTGCTGGCCCGTCGCCGGGCTGCGGATAGCCGGGAACGTCCGGCTGCCCGGGATCCCCCGTTTCCTGCGTGACCTGGACATCGTCGAAGGGGAGCAGCGGCTCAGCCCAGGGGAAGACCACGAACCAGAGCAGAGCGACCGCGGCCGTCACCAACAGGACACTGCCGGCCAGCTTGCCGGGGAGCCCGAACGGCAACTTCCGCCAGATCCAGGCGTACATCTCCTCAGCCCCCCAGTTCCGCTGGGCGACCCGCCGACTTGGCCTGGGTCCGGTCCAGCTTCGCATGGATGATCAGGCGTTCGTAGTTGTCGAACTTCGGATGGCAGGTGGTCAGGGTGAGCATCGCGTCGGTCGGCTTGGTGCCCGGTTCGCCGGGAACCGGCGCCACCACCGCCACCTCGCTCGGTGTGACGATGTGGTTGCGGGTGACGCGGTAGATGTGCCAGTTGTCCCGATCCTCGGCGACGATCACGTCGCCGTCGTCCAGCTCGTCAAGTCGCCAGAAGGTGGCCCGGTTCCGGTGCCCGGCGATGGAGAAGTTGCCGAGCTGGCCGGGGAGGGCGCTCGTCGGATAGTGGCCCGGGGCGTACCGGAGGTCCTTCTGGGTCACCCCCTCGACGACGATCCAGTTCTTGTCGAGCCGCGGGATGTACAGGCCGGCGATCGGGGTGCCCTGCACCTTCGGCGGGGCGGATGCGGGGGTGGACGAGGACGTGGTGGAGGGCGTCACAGTCGGGTCACCGGGGGGCCCCCACGCCTCGGCGAGCTGCTGGCTGAGGTCGTTCTGGTGGGCATTGACGATCACCGACTTCCCCCAGATCTCGTACCCGGCGAAGAGGAGCACCACGATGCCGAAGGTGATGAGCACCTCTCCGGCGGCGCGGACGCCGGTGCGGAGGCGGGACCGGAACGTCGGCCGGGTCAACTCCGAGTGGACGCTTTTGTAACCGTCGGCGGACTGCTCCGGACGAAGCTTGATCACCCGCTCACCCCGGCGCGGCTGGGCCGGCTCCTCGGTGGCGGGTTCGGCTGTGGCATCCGCCTCGCACGGTGGCTGGGGCACAGCGCCCATGAGGGCGGTGGAGTCGACTGCCGCAGGGGTGGGGCTGGCCACCCGTGGGATGAGTGCAGTGGCCGCCGGATCGGTGGCTGAGCCGGTCCCCGGGGCGGTATCGGGGGCCGCGCCGGGCATCGAGGCCGCGGTCCGCAGCGGTGTCGTCGGGATGAGCTCGGTGGGGTTGTCTGCCGCCGATGGGATGCGGTCCCATGCTGGCCGGCGCGGGGTGCCCGGGCTTGGTGACGGGGAAGGGGCGGCCGGGCCGGACGAGTGGGGTGGGGATCCGGGCAGCGGTGCCGGTGACGGTGGCGGGTACGCAGCGTCGAAGGCCGAGCCGGCTGGAGGGGTGGGGGCGGGGCTCGCCAGGTGCCGCGGCGACCGGCTCGGCCGGTCCGGCTGGGACCGGGGCCCCGGCGGGGGTGACGACTGCTCCGATTCGTGCCGGGGCTGCCGCCAGGGGCGTTCCAGTCCCGGCAGGAAGGCCGTCTGGTCGTCGTCCTGCTCGGGCTGCCAGCTCTCCGATGCCCTGTTCATTCGGGCACCGTCGCCCAGCGGAGTGCGGCCGAGCCATCGAACGCCGGCACCGTCACGGTGGAGACAGCCTCCTTGTAGCCCAGCTTGTAGATGTTCGCCAAGTCCCTGAACAACCGGACTCCCTCGGACTCGGCGAGGGCCCGCTGGAGGGTAGCGGGGTCGCCGATCGCTACGATCTTGAACGGAGGGGAATACACCCGGCCATGGAGCAGTAGGGTGTTACCGACGCAGCGTACCGCGCTGGTGGCGAGTACGCGGACATCCATGATTGACATCGCCTCCGCGCCGCCGGCCCAGAGGGCGTTCACCACGGCCTGTACGTCACCCTGGTGCACCACCAGGTCGTCGTTGGTGGCGCCCGTGGGCAGGCTGCCGTCGCTGCGCCGCGGCGCGTCGTCGAGCTCCACGGTCACTCCGACGCCGGTGAGGGCGGTGAAGCCGGCTGGCTCCTGGCTGGCTACTGCCCGCTCCTGCTGTCGCTGAATCGTCCCGTCGGAACCGGCGAGGGCGCTGGTGCGGGCCTCCACCGTCGCGCGGAGCTCCGCCGCCCGCTGCTCGCTGGCCGCCACCTCGGCGTGGCGGTCCTGGATGAGCTGGTTGAGCTGGGGGCGCCGGTCCTCGCGCAGGGTGGTGCCCCCGGCGGTGGTAGCGGTGGTGGTGAAGAGCAGTCCGGCCGCGGCGGCGATCAACGGTACGCCGACCGGCCAGCCGAGGCGGCGCTGCCGCGGGCGCCGGACGAGGGCGGCGACGACCCGCCGGAGCACCTTCCGCCAGGAGGCGGCGCCGGATGTGTACTCCACGGGGCTCTCTCCCCTCGTCGCCTGCCAGTCCGCTCCAATGACCTCTCCGGTGTTGGAGAAGACCCTTTCGTGGCCTGAACGGGTCTTCCGGACTACGCTAGATGTCGAACATTATTGGCCATGGACCGTCGCCCTCGCGCCCGGTTGTCAGGCCGGACGAGGTCGTCACCCCCTCTGGAGAGCGTCGTGCCCAAGTCTCAGGTCCGTAAGAAGAAGGTGTACACCCCGCCGACGGACGTGCGTCCGACGGCGACGGCGGCGACGCGTAAGCCTAGCCCGGTCTGGTTGCCGGCCACGGCGGTCGCGCTCATCGTCGCCGGCATCGGCTGGCTGGTGGTCTACTACCTCTCCGAGCAGGCGTATCCCGTCATGTCGTGGGGTTACTGGAACCTCGCGGTGGGCTTCGGCGCAATGGTCGGCTCCCTGATTCTGCTCTCGCGCTGGCGTTGACCACGCGTTGACCCCGCGCCGGCTCCGGTCGGCGCGCCAACCCAGCCAGCCCGGTCGACCCGGCCCCAACCGGCGCTGCCGCGCGCAGCACCTTATGGTGTGGCGCAGGACGGCATCGTGTGGGATGCGATATGCGTCACGTTACCGATGGGTAACCTTGCGCGTAGGCTGCACTGCACGACCGGGCGAGGCAGTGTCAACGATCGGTCCGGGTTGAGGACGTGGTAAGAGTTTTCGCCGATCGCGTCCCGACCAGGTGCCGATCGCCGAGCCGCTCGAGGCAGTAGTAGACCGGGAGGGCCGACTCGATGGGCAGCGTCCAGATCGTCACCACGATCGTCGCGGCCGCCATCACCGCTGTGGCGGTGTGGCTCGCCGTGCGGGCAGTCATGAAGATGGTGGCGGTGATCCGGTTGGGCCAGCCGGATCCAGCCCGCTTCACCGATCGGGCCACGCGGACGAGGACGATGCTGGCGGAGACCGCCGGTCACACTCGGATGCTCCGCTGGAGTCTCGTGGGTGCCGCGCACTGGTTCGTGATGGTCGGGTTCATCGTGCTGTCGCTGCTCGTGCTCGAGGCGTACTTCGAGGTTGTCTCCCCCACCGGCGGGCTCCCGCTGGTCGGTAGCTGGGCGGTCTACGGTCTCGTCACCGAGCTGCTCGGCATCTTCGGTATCGCCAGCATCCTGGTGTTGATCGCGATTCGGGTGCGTAACCGACCGACCCGGCCCGGTGGAAGGTCCCGGTTCACGGGCTCAACCATGTGGCAGGGCTACTTCGTCGAGGCCGTCATTCTCGGCGTCCTGGTGATGGGCTTTCTCATCCGGGGCTTCAAGGTCGCTACTGATCACTTCGAGTACCCGGTCTGGGCGGCGCCGCTGAGCCACGCCGTCGGCGGCCTGCTACCGGACTGGGAGGCCGGGGTCAGCGTCGCCGCTGTCATCAAGATCGCGATCTCGATGGCCTGGCTGATCGTCATTTCGCTGAACGTGACCATGGGGGTCGCCTGGCACCGCTTCCTGGCCTTCCCCAACATCTTCTTCAAGCGCGACCCGGGCCGACCGGGCTCTGGGCTCGGTGCGCTGCGGCCGATGAGCAGCAACGGCGAGCTACTTGACTTCGAGGAGGCGGACCCGGAGAAGGACCAGTTCGGCGTCGCCCAGGTCGAGCAGTTCACCTGGAAGGGGTTGCTGGACTTCAGCACCTGCACCGAGTGCGGTCGCTGCCAGTCCCAGTGCCCGGCCTGGAACACCGGTAAGCCGCTGTCGCCGAAGCTGTTGGTGCTCAGCCTCCGCGATCACGCCTACGCGAAGGCCCCGTACCTGCTGGCCGGTGGTGGCAAGGATCTGACCGGTGCCGAGAAGGCCACCGACGGGCAGCTCGCCCACGTTGACGCGCTGGCGCTCGCCGAGGCGGAGAAGCCGTTGATCGGTGGCGCCGAGGAGTCCGGCGTCATCGACCCGGACGTGCTCTGGTCCTGCACCACCTGCGGGGCCTGCGTCGAGCAGTGCCCGGTCGATATCGAGCACGTTGATCACATCGTCGACATGCGCCGCTACCAGATGCTCATCGAGTCCAGCTTCCCCTCGGAGGCTGGGGTGATGCTGCGCAACCTGGAGAACAAGGGCAACCCGTGGGGTGCCCCGCAGAACACCCGGGAGGACTGGACCAAGGGACTTGACTTCGAGGTGCCGCGGGTCGGCGAGGTTGACGACTTCGAGTACCTGTTCTGGGTTGGCTGCGCCGGCGCCTTCGAGGACCGGGCCAAGAAGACCACTCGGGCGGTCGCCACGCTGCTGCACGAGGCCGGCGTCTCCTTCGCCATCCTGGGTGAGGGGGAGACCTGCTCCGGCGATCCGGCTCGCCGGATCGGCAACGAGTTCGTTTTCCAGATGCTCGCCCAGCAGAATGTCGAGACCCTGAACGAGGCGTTCGACGGCCGGGAGAAGAGCCGCCGCAAGATCGTCGCTACCTGTCCGCACTGCTTCAACACCCTGGGCAACGAGTACGGGCAACTCGGTGGTGAGTTCGAGGTTGTGCATCACACCCAACTGCTGGCCCACCTGGTGGCCACCGGCACGCTCACTCCGGTGCAGCCGATCGACGGCGGCGTCACCTACCATGACCCCTGCTACCTGGGCCGGCACAACCGGGTCTTCGCTCCACCGCGTGAGGTGCTCGGAACGGCGGTCCAGGGCGAGGTCACCGAGATGCCGCGGAACAGTGAACGGTCCTTCTGCTGCGGCGCCGGTGGCGCCCGCATGTGGATGGAGGAGAAAATCGGTAAGCGGATCAACGTGGATCGGGTTGAGGAGGCCATGTCGACCGGCGCAGCGACGGTTGCGGTCGGCTGCCCGTTCTGCTCGACGATGCTCAACGACGGCGTGAACGGTAAGGGCGCTGGTGAGCAGGTCGAGGTGGTCGATGTGGCGAGCGTTCTGCTCCGGTCGGTGCGCCCCGAAAAGCCGCCGGTTGACCAGGAGAGTGCGCAGGTCGCAGGCTGATTCTGCCCGGGTCGGGGACGGCGGCGGCACCCGTTGGTGCCGCCGCCGGTCGCTTCGCCCTCAGCCCCGATTAAATATCGACTACCAACGGTAGTGGTTGTGGATGTCAATCCGGTGGAGATCCGCATGTTTCAGCCGGGCCGGCACTATTTGTGGGCGGGTGACTACGCAGAAGTGAAAGCTGCTCGTTTGCCTTGATTCCGTACCGGGCCCTCTCTATCGTTGTGCGTTGGCCGCGGCGGATCGTCTGCCTCGTATCCCCGTCCCGAGGTGCCCCGTGGTCCGGGTTGCAAAAGGAGTCGGTGCCGGTGGCAACCATGCCCCCTCATCGCCAGGACTCGGCACGGCAGCGCCGTCCGGAAGGACTGCGTCGGGCCGCTCACGGTCTGCTCGCCGCGGTCGCCGCGGTCGCGGTCAGTATCGGTGTGTTGGCGGTCCCCGCGTACGCCGAGCCGACCGTGGAGGAGATCGAGGCCGCGATCGACGAGCAGTGGCGCGAGATGGAGCCCACGATCGCGCAGTACAACAAGGTTCGGGCGAAGCTGAAGGCCAACCGCGAAAAGTCGGCGGAGCTGGCGGAGAAGCTCGCTCCGCTTCGGCAGAAGAGCGAGGTCGCGAGGAAACGGATCGGCGGCCTCGCCTCGCAGTACTACATCGATGGGCCCTCGCGGGAGCTCGGCGCGCTGCTGGTAAGCGACGATCCGAATGAGATCAGCGAGGAGTTGGCCCTGCTGAATCGGGTTGCCCTTATGGAGCACAAGCAACTCGAGGAGGTGCTGGCAATCCGCAAAGAGTACGAGGACCAAAAAAAGAAGCTCGATGAACTGATTGCCGCACAGGACAAGCAGGAGAGCGAGCTGGCGGCGAGAAAGAAAAAGATCGATGCCGAGATCAAGCGGCTCAAGGACTCACTCCCGGTGACCACGGTGTCGACCTCGCAGTGCCCCACCATCAACGGTGTGGTCAGCGAAGCTGCCCGGACCGCCATCCGGACCGCCTGCGCTCAGGTGGGTGACCCGTACGTGTGGGGTGCCACCGGTCCCAATTCGTTCGACTGCTCCGGGCTGACGCAGTACGCGTACAAGGCGGCCGGCATCTACCTGACGCACTACACCGGTGCCCAGTGGAACGAGGGCCGGGCAGTTTCGCACTCCGAAGCGCGCCCCGGTGACCTTGTCTTCTTCTCCAGCCCCAGCAACCTGCACCATGTCGGCCTGTACCTGGGCAACAACCAGATGGTGCACGCGCCCCGGGCCGGCAAGCCGGTCATGGTTGCCAACATCTACTACATGTCGGGTATCGCCGGCTTCCGTCGACCGGGCTGAGCCGGCGACTGGACGAGGCCCCCCGGACGGCTTGCCGTCCGGGGGGCCTCGTCGTCTGCGTCTGTCGGTTCCGGCGGTGCCGCCACCGGCTCTTCCGTGGGGGCCGCCGGTTCGCCCGTGAGCCGCTGGGGTGTCGCCCAGCGTCAGCGCGTCGGCCAGGTGCGCCAACTCTGCCAGGAGCGGCTGGGCGTGGGGCCCCGCTGCCCCTGGTACCGGGAACCGTAGACGGCCGATCCGTACGGGTGCTCGGCGGGTGAGCAGAGGCGGAAGATGCAGAGCTGACCGATCTTCATGCCGGGCCAGAGCATGATCGGCAGGTTCGCCACGTTGGAGAGTTCCAGCGTCACGTGGCCGGAGAAGCCCGGGTCGATGAAGCCGGCAGTCGAGTGGGTGAGCAGCCCGAGCCGGCCGAGCGAGCTCTTGCCTTCCAGCCGGCCGGCGAGCTGGTCCCCGAGCGAGATCACCTCGAGGGTGGAGGCGAGCACGAACTCGCCGGGGTGCAGCACGAACGGCTCACCGTCAGGCACCTCGACCGCCGAGGTCAGGTCGTCCTGCTGCTGGGACGGGTCGATGTGCGTGTACAGGTGGTTGTTGAACACCCGGAAGAGCTTGTCCAGCCGTACGTCGATGCTGGAGGGCTGGACCAGCGCGGGATCGAACGGCTCCAGCGCCAGCGTGCCGGCCTTGATCTCAGCGGCCAGGTCACGATCGGAGAGAAGCATCGGACCACCATAGCGAGTGGGACGACACGCGCCCATTTCGCCTGGGCATTCGAACGGACGTTCGATAGGGTGCGGGGTATGGCTTCCTGGTCCGAGTTCGCCGCCGACGTACCCCGTCTCGCCGACGGGGTCCGCCGGCTTCTCCAGCAGTACGGGCCGGGCCTGGGCTACCTGGCCACGGTCCGCGCCGACGGCGGTCCTCGCGTGCATCCGGTCTCCCCGGTGCTCACCGAGGAGGGCCTCTTCTGTTTCGTGATTGACTCGCCCAAGCGGCGTGATCTGGAGCGCGACGGGCGTTATGCGCTGCATTCTTTTCCTGCGGAGGAGAGCGACGACGAGGCTTACCTCGCGGGTCGTGCTCGACTGGTTACGGATCCGGCCCGGGTGACCCGCTTGGCGCGCCGGCACTGCGCGATTTATGACATCGACTGGCGGCTCTTCGAGTTCAGTATCGATGTCGCGATGGTCGCCCAGCACGACATCGCTGGCGTGGCTAGACCGGCGGTTCAGGTGTGGCTGGAGCCGGGTGGTCCGGCCGCGGCGGGCCACACCGGTCAGCCTCAACGTGCCGGCTCGCCGACCCCCACCATTGACCAGAGCAGCGCAGCGGCCTGATCGTCGGCCGCCGCAAGAGCCGCTGCCGGCCCCAGAGCTTCAGAGCCGGCAGCAGACCGCACCGGTCGAGGGCTATGCCCGATACGTATTCCAGGCGGTCAGCATGCGGCTGGCCTGGCCCGGAGTGAACTCGTACATGCAGGAGTCGTACGTGTAGTCCATGAAGTTGTGGATCGGGTCCACGCCCGCCGCAGAGCAGGTGTCTCGTCCGGTCGGGCACTGGTAGGCCGGGGAGGCTTCGGCCGGGGTGTCGCTGACCTCGTCGCCGGAGCTACTGCAGCCGCCTTGGAAGGTGTGGTAAAGGTTCAGCCAGTGGCCAACCTCGTGGGTGCCGGTGTCGCCGAGGTTGTAGTTGGTGGCGGTGCCACCCGGCAGCGACTCGTTCAGCACGACGACGCCGTCCATCTTGTTCACTGAGCGTTTCGGGAAGGTCGCCCAGCCGAGTAGGCCGCTCGAAAGGTCACCGAGGTAGATGTTGAGGGTTTCCGCACCACCGACGCGCAGTGAGCTCTTCATCGACCGTTCCGACGACGAGCCATAGTTGATCGGGTACCAGCTCGGGTTCGTGACCCGGTTGATCGACTGGAGTGCGAAGCTGAAGGCCGTTGGAGCGCCACCGGTCGCCCCGCTGAACGAATCGTTCAGTACATCGATCTGCGAGTAGATCATGGAGTCCGGGATGTTGCCGCCGGCCCGGCTGCTGTTTTCCTGGATGACGTGCACCACCACCGGGATGGCGACCGACGCGGGGGCCACGGGTGCAAACGCGGCGGCACCCTCGCGCCGTACCTGCATCTCCACCAGTTCGGCCAGCTCGTTCTCCCGTGCTGCCACCTGGGCTTCGGTCAGGTGGTTCGGGTCGTGTTCGGTGATGCTGCCCGGCCGGGCCTTGGCGTCGGCGTGGACCGGCTCGCACTCCTCGCTCGCGGCGTGTTCCGCGGCGTGTTCCGCGGCGTGGTCCGCGAGCGGCGCCGCGTGCGCCGGGACGTAGCCGGCCGTGACGGCGCCGAGAAGTAGCGCGAGCGACGTTGACGCGATGCCGGCGCTTCGGCGGGACAGTAGGTTGGGTCGGAGGCCCATGGGCCACCTCCTTCTGGCAGCACAGCGGGGGGGTGTGCGTGCCATGGCAGGAAACGTGGGGCAGACCTTACAAGACATCGACAGCTTTGAAAATGCTGAGCCGGCGAGGAAGGGCCTTGCCAGTAGTTCGCTCCGTCTCCCCTGGCTGGGCTCGTCCGATGGGCGGTGCGCGGCACCGAGGTTCGCGGCTGCGGGTCCAGCCCGCTCTGGTGGCTGTCGGGCCACGCAGGCCGCTCGTGTCGGCGGGTACCGGGATGTGCGCTGCGCGGCGCTTCAGGTAGAGTGGTCCCACATGCGGGTGTAGTTCAATGGCAGAACATCAGCTTCCCAAGCTGACAGTGCGGGTTCGATTCCCGTCACCCGCTCCACGCACGAAAGCCCTGGTCAGGACAGATATCCCGCCAGGGCTTTCGTTGTTCTAGGCGACTGAAACAGGTGGTCGTGCCATTAGCGTGCCTCGGTGGCCGGTCCGTCGCCGCGACTAGGTGCCCGCCCTGGTCAACAGGGTGTTGAGGATCGGCTCGGCATGTGTCCACAGCACCGCTCCGCCGATCGCAGGTACGAGGTGATGCCGTGCACCGGGTATCCGGGCGGCGAGCAACGATCCGTTGTCTGGCGAGTGGCTCTGGTCCAGTTCGCCGTACCAGACGTCGACTGGCACGGAGATTCTATCGAGGTCGATGGGCCAGGGGCTCATTGCCAGCACTGTGTCCCGCGCGTACCCAGCCGCCCCTTGCGCGAACGCCTCGTTCACGGCCCGACGATAGGCGTCCGCGAACCCGGGCTCGCGGTACACCGCGAGGTCACACTCAGGGCTGCCGTGCAGTACAAAATCAAGCAGCGTGTCGGTGCTGTATCCGGCGAAGAAGCGCTCTGCTTCAGCCGCGTCACGTACCGTCCAGTCGACGAGCTTGCGTAGCTCGGCTGGCAGTGCGGAGGCGAATTCCGGCGCGGCCACCTCGTCGGCGCTAGAGACGATGGCGAGGGCAGCGGTGACACCCCCCTCTGCGCAGGCCAGCGCGAACGGCGCGCCCTGCGAGTTCCCGACCATCGCGGGCCGGCCCAATCCGCGCATCGTGGTGAACTGTCGGAGGTCGGCGACGAAGTCGGCGAACGTTCGACCGGGCAGCGGCGTCGAGGCGCCGAGCCCTGGACGTTCCACAGAAACGAGTCGCACGCCGAGCCGGTCGATGACTTCGGCGCCGAACCCGAGCCAACGGCTGGTGGCGGCACCAGGCGAGAACAGCACCGGTGTCCCATCCGGCGTTCCCCATTCTGCCCAACCCAGCAGCCGCCCATCAGAGAGCTGGACTTCACCAGTGCGGTCAGGAGCTGTGACGTACATGGAGTAATCAAATCAAGTGGGATCGGCCTTCCTTCCGACGGCCCGTGCCCTACCCGCATGTCCTTCTGAGCCGCCGCCACCAGTGCTCAGAGGGCACCCCCGATCGCACCCGTCGACGACGATCACACTCCCCGGCTGGCGCCACGGGCCTTCGGCGCCCTCGAAGTCAGTGGCCAGCAGTGCTACAAGGACGGCGCATTCTCGCTGCGTCGGCGGCCTTGGGTTCAAGGCATTGATCGTCCACCACCCCCTCGGGATTGTCCGGGCAGGTACGCCGAAGCCCCGGGGAGATGTCCAGGGATGAGCCGAAGCCAACGGGCTTCGGAGCGCACGTCGAGCAGGGCCTGAGTCATGGCCAGGGTGAGCAGTTCGGCGTCCGAGAGCCTGGGTGGCCGTCCGGGCCTACGCCGCCGTCCGAGCCAGTCATCGATCTTCACGTAAAGTGCCGTCAGAAAGGTGTTGAGGTCGGTCGTCACAAACTGATCCTCAACACCCTTCGTCTATCTCCACCGCCCAGGGTCGTGGAGACTTCCTCGGCTAGGAGCAGGGCGGCCGAGCTGGAATTATGGCTGGCATGCTCGCTGCCGGTTCCTGTGGAGTATAAATGCCGTACCTGCTGACGTGAACACACGGTTGGTCGATGGTGCTCGGATCACACAAGGTGACGTTGAGTGCGTGATCAGGGCGTTTTCCGCTGGTGTGGTGACATTGCCGAGCGGTCAGGTTGTCGGTTGCGACCCGTTGGTAACCCCGATTCGGCGGTGCCGTTCACGGTCACGAGGTATCGGCGGGTTTGCGCATGGGAGGCGGCGTTCCAGCAGAGCGGAAGTGAGCCGGAGGACCGCACCGCTGCTCTCCAGCTTGTTGTCCGGCACCCGACACCAGATTCGGGTCGTCGAATATCGCGCGCACCACCGGCGTGTCGTGGCGTCATCTCACCTGCGAGGTGCCCTTTCGAACCGAGCGATAGAAGCCTGAAGAACTCCTTTCCTTCTGGCTCAGAGGGCACTTTCTATATCCAGGGTCCTGCCGGTTCCCTTCATCGGCGATCGAGGCTCAGGCTTCGGTGAGGATCCGTGCCACGACGCCGTTCACGTCGTTGCGGTAGTCGCTGAGGTAGAAGTGCCCGCCTGGGAAGACAAGTACCTCGGATGCCTGGGTGGTGTGCGCGTGCCACTTGTACGCGTCCGCGAGAGGGACCTGCGGGTCGGTGTCGCCGGTCAGTACCGTGATCGGTGTGGAGACGGTCGCATCCGGCTGCCCCCGGTGCGTCTCGATCGCGCGATAGTCGGCCCGGATCGCCGGGAGGACCAGCTGCAGGAGTTCGGCGTTGTCGAGCATGTCGTTCGAGGTACCGCTGAGGTCGCGCAGCTCTGCGATGATGCCGGCGTCGTCGAGTAGGTGCACCTGCTCGGTGCGGACCGCCGACGGTGCCCGGCGGCCGGAGGCGATTATGTGCCGCGGGGTGATGCCGAGTTTGGTCTCTAGCCGCACCGCGACCTCGAATGCCAGCGTGGCCCCCATGCTGTGTCCGAATAGCGCCAGGGGGCGGTTGGTCTGGCCCCGTATTGCGTCAAATATGCGGTCGGCTAGTTCACTTAGGTTTTCTATACATGGCTCGTGTCGGCGGTCCTGCCGGCCCGGGTACTGCACGGACAGCACCTCGACCGTGGGCGTCAACGCGCGTGACATCGGGAAGAAAAAGCTTGCTGAACCGCCAGCGTGTGGGAGGCAGACAAGCAGGATCTCGGCCTGCGGGCAGGGGTGAAAGCGGCGGATCCAAAGGCTTTCTTCGTCTGTCATCGGCGACGCTTTCTGTTGAGTTGGGGGGAGCTTACCGCCTCATCGTCCGGCCCGGCCCCACCCCTTGGAGGGTGACGATTTTCACTGGCTAAACCCTGGTCTTTGTGATATAGCTGTTGTGGGCGGCGGAGCGTTGACGTGTGGTTCGTGATGGTATGAAGACGGGGAGGTCCTACCCCGGGGCTGGTTCTGATGAAATCGAAGGCTATCACGCCTGTTGGGTCAGCGCTGATTGAGTGTTGGCCGCTGTGGCCGAGTAGGCGTGACGTGCCACTGAGAGATTGCAGCAGCCTCCTGCGGGATTGACGTTCTCCGCGGTTCTTACCCACGGCGTGCACTGACTTTTCGGGACGCAGGGACCGAGACCTGTGGCGCTGCTTTCGGCATCGTCGTATATTGAGCTCTCTTCATTCTGCGTAGCGAATGGCTTCGGCCCGACGCAGGACGAGGATGGCCTGCACGATCGTGGTGCCTCGGCGCCGGCCGCAGCGGAGCTTGGCCAGAATCCTCCAGGTCTTGAGGGTGGCGATGGCTCACTGCGGGAGCGGATTTTGGCGTGCGGCTCGGTTGGCCACCTATTGCCGGCGTGACAGCTTGGGCCGGAAGCGGCGTTGTTGGAACGGGGTGCGCACGCTGCCCCAGGCCCCTCGGTAGCCCTAATAGAGCGGCGGTGTGGCAGTGCCTCCCCAGGAAGGGAACGAATATTTCCTGGACGGTTTCGACCAGGCGGTCACGGCCCGTGAACCAGAAGGAAGCCGCCATTGCTGACGGTTGGGGGAGTGCCGTGGCTTTCTCCGTTGATGGGTCTCGGCGGCGCAGCCAGCGAACGTATGAAACATGTGGAGCCGGAGTTCGGGGCGGGTCTGGGTGCCGCGTTCCACAGAGTCGGGTATAGTGTTCGGCATGAGTTTGATATGTTTCAAAAGGTTCCGCCACGTATAGTGGCGGACTATTCGTTCTTTCGATGAGCTCCGCCTCGCGGCAGTCAGTGCCGGTCGGCATTTTACCAGCCCGCCGGCTCCGAAATGATATTCGCGGAGCAAGCCCATGCCCTATCGAGAGTACGCCGGACGACATGAGTTCGGCCAGAACTTCCTGATTGACCGCTCGGTGATCGGCGAGATGGTCGAGCTCGCCGCCCGCGCCGAAGGCCCGATCGTGGAGATTGGCGCCGGCGACGGTGCCCTCACCCTCCCCCTGAGTGGGCAAGGCAGAAAAATTACCTCAATAGAGATCGATGCAAAGCGTGCGAAACGGCTGAGTCGGCAGACTCCGGAGAACGTCACCGTGGTCTGCGCGGATATTCTGCGCTTTCGGTTTCCCCGGTACCCACACGTGGTCGTCGGGAACGTTCCTTTCCATGTGACGACGTCCATCATCCGGATCCTGCTCGCTGCCGATCACTGGCATACGGCGGTGTTGCTGGTTCAGTGGGAGGTGGCCCGTCGAAGGGCGGGTGTTGGCGGCGCCTCGTTGCTGACCGCGAGCTGGTGGCCCTGGTACGACTTCGAGCTGCATGCGCGGGTCCCGGCCCGAGCCTTCCGCCCGGTTCCCTCGGTGGACGGCGGGCTGCTCACCATTGCCCGTCGGGGGACTCCATGGGCCAGTGACCGCAAGGCGTACCAGGAGTTCGTGCGGCAGGTTTTCACTGGTAGGGGGCGTGGTCTCGGTGAGATCCTCCAGCGGTTGAGGCGAATCAGCCGCCGCGATCTACACGAGTGGATGCGGGAACACCACGTGGGACCACACCTCCTTCCGAAGGATCTTGGCGCTGACGAGTGGGCCTCCCTATGGCGTTTGGTCGGGCCGGCTCGACCAGACAGAGGTGGCCAGCCGTCGCCGCGTCGACCACGGAAACCCGCCCCGATTCGACGAGGATGACGCTCGTGGGGCCGAGCCAGTACCTGGGTCGGCCCCACCGCCGCATCGTCAGGTCGTCGCCGTTGTCGACACCTTTCTCGGCTCCCACCAGTCGCGGTGGGTGCGGTACCACTCCACGGTGTCTGCCAGCCCATCGGAGAAGCTGATCCGGGGGGAGTACCCGAGCTCCGTCGAGATTTTTGAGATATCGAGGCAGTAGCGCAGGTCATGGCCCTTGCGGTCAGGTACCCGGCGAACAGCGGAGGCGTCCGCGCCACAGATATCGAGCAGCTGGCCGGTCAAAGTGGCGTTGGTCAGTTCGGTACCGCCACCGATGTGGTAGATCTCACCGGCCCGGCCCTTTGATGCGACGAGCTGGATACCCCGGCAGTGGTCGTCGACGTGGAGCCAATCTCGACTGTTGCGCCCGTCCCCATAGAGCGGCACGGTCAGGCCATCCAGTAGATTAGTCGCGAACAGGGGAATGAGCTTTTCGGTGTGCTGGTACGGGCCGTAGTTGTTGGAGCAGCGGGTGACGGAGACCGGTAGCCCGTGGGTGCGGTGGAAGGCCAGAGCCAGATGGTCGGAGGAAGCTTTGCTGGCGGCATACGGTGAGTTGGGCGAGAGCGGTTGGTCTTCGGCCCAGGCGCCGTGTGCGATCGAGCCGTAGACCTCGTCGGTGGACACGTGCACGAACCGGTCCACGCCCGCCCGCGTCGCCGCCTCCAGCAGGGTAAAGGTGCCCTGCACATTCGTCCGGACGAACTCGGAGGCATTCGCGATTGACCGGTCGACATGTGTCTCGGCCGCGAAGTGCACGACCAGGTTGACCTCACGCATCAGTTTGTCGACGATCACTGGGTCGCAGATATCTCCCTGGACGAACGTCAGGTTCTGCTGGTTCGCCACCGGCGCGAGATTGGCCAGGTTGCCGGCGTAGGTCAGTTTATCGAGTACCAACGTCCGCACATTTTCCCAATAGGGGTAGACGTCGGACAGTATCCCCCGGACGAAGTGCGAGCCAATGAAGCCTGCCCCGCCGGTTACCAGGATGCGCATGAGGAAAGCCTTTCTCGGGCTCGGCTACCGCCCGCTCGGAGTGCAAAAAAGAGACGTACTTACTCACCCTTCCTAGCCCGCCGGCGGTGGGTGCGAGATAGGTGCCGGTCGGTTGTTGTGTATCAGTACTGGGCAATGGGTGACTTCCAGTCGCGCGATCGGAGTAGGTAGTCCCCGTAACCACTGCGAGTGAGCGGACCTGCAAGGGCGCACAGCTCGTTATCGGCCAGGAAGCCGGCGCGCCACGCCGCTTCCTCCACACACCTGATCCTGAATTCCGGTCGTTCCTCGATCACCCGGACGTACTGCCCGGCCTGGACAAGTCTGGCGAACGTGTCGGTGTCCAGCCATGCCGTGCCCCGATCGAGCAGGGTCAGGCTTAGTGCGCCTCGGCGCAGGTATTCCTGGTTGATCGAGCTGATTTCCCACTCGCCCCGGCCTCTCGGCGTCAACTGTTCTGCGATCTCCACCACGTCGCTGTCGTAGAAGTAGAGCCCTGGCACGGCGTAGCGTGATTTAGGCGAGGCGGACTTCTCTTCGATGGGGAGCACCTGTCCCGCCTCGTCGAACTCCACCACCCCGTACGCCGATGGGTCCGCGACCGGACAGCCGAAGACTTCTGCGCCGGCCGGATTCGTATGGCCGGTCAACTTCCGGCCGAGTCCAACACCGTGAAAGATGATGTCGCCCAGGATGAGGGCGGCGGGGCCGTTGTTGAGGAGTTCCCGGGCAATGACAAATGCCTGCGCAATACCTTCAGGTCGGGGTTGCGCTCCGTATGTCAGGGAACGACGCCACTGTGTACCGTCGCCTGGCAGGCGCTGGAACTGCGACTGACCCTCTGGACTGGTTAACACCATAATTTCCCTGATTTTGGCCGTCACCAGCGTCGATAGCGGACAGTGGATCACGGGCTTGTCGAAGACCGGCCGCAGTTGTTTCGACACCGCCTGTGTGATAGGCCACAAACGTGATCCCGTGCCTCCGGCTAGCAGGACTCGTCGCACTGCTGAAGTGTAACAACAAGATCGCTTAGAGTGAATCTAGGATTTGATTTACGAAAGATATCATTTACGTCCTGGTTGTATGACTTTGTCATCTGGGTAGAGTGCTGCGGTTAGCCTGCTTTGTCGGGTAGCCTTCGGCCATGGGTCAGGTCGTGAAACTGCGGGACATGTGCCAGGACGAGTACGACGTCTACTCGGATCAGCAGCTCCGGGAATATGTGGAGTCCCAGACCGGGTTGGTGTCGACCGAAGCCGCCCGGAGGAAGGCCTTTCGGGATCGGGAGCAGTTCCTGCCCCACGGGCTGGCTACCGAGCGCCATCGGCTGTTGGTGGCGGAGAACAGCAGCGGTGAGGTGGTCGGAGTCCTCTGGCTCGGCTTGGACGATCCAACCAGCAAGTCGGCCGAGATGGCCTGGATCTTCGATATCAGGGTTGATCCCGCCCACCGACGGCTGGGCTACGGCGCTGCCATCCTGTCGGCGGCCGAGGAGCTGGCCCGGGAGGCGGGGGCGCTGCGCCTGGGGCTCAACGTCTTCGGCCACAACAAGCCGGCGATCGCCCTGTACGAGCGCAGCGGGTACGAGATGACCGCTCAGCAGATGGCGAAACCACTGCGCTGACGGACGGCGCTTTGCTGCGTGCGGTGGTCAGCAGCTGGGTGAATCCGTTCACGTACCGCCGAGTCCTCGCACTGGTCTCCTGCTGCCGGGTGGGGAAGGCGGATAGTCTGGTGATCATGCGGATCGGCATTGTGATCCTTCCAGACCAGCGCTGGGCGGATTCGGAGCGGCGTTGGCGGCAGGCGGACGAGTGGGGCTTCGACCACGCCTGGACCTATGACCACCTGGGCTGGCGGGATCTGGTGGACGGGCCGTGGTTCGACTCGATGACCACCCTGACCGCCGCCGCGGTCGCGACCCGCCAGATCCGGCTGGGCACCCTGGTCGCGTCGCCGAACTTCCGGCATCCGGCAGCCTTCGCCCGCCAGGTCACCGCCCTCGACGATGTGTCCAACGGCCGGGCCCTGCTCGGTCTGGGTGCGGGCGGCATCGGGTTCGACGCCGCGGTGCTCGGCGGCGAGACCCTTCCACCACGGCAGCGGGTGGACCGATTCAGCGAGTTCGTCGAGCTGCTCGACCTGGTGTTGCGTGAGGACGGGACGACGTGGCGGGGTGACTGGTTCACCGCGGTTGAGGCGCGGAACAACCCGGGCTGCGTCCAGACGCCGCGGGTGCCGTTCGTCGTCGCCGCCAACGGGCCTCGTTCGATGCGGCTCGCCCTCCGGTACGGCCAGGGCTGGGTCACCACCGGCCCGACGACCGACGACATGGAGGCGTGGTGGGAGGGTGTGGCCGACCTGGCCGCTCGACTGGACAAGTCGCTGGCGTCGGTCGGCCGTGAGCCCGGTGCCCTCGACCGGCACCTGTTGGTGGACTCCGCGCCCGTCTTCTCGCTCCGTAGCGCGGACTTCTTCGCCGAGCAGGTGGGGCGGGCCGCGGCACTCGGTTTCACCGACGTGATCACCCACTGGCCCCGGTCCAGTAGCTGGTACGCGGGGGATGAGGCGGTCCTGGTGGAGGTTGCCTCCCGGCTGCCGGAGCTACGCCGGCTGACCGCTGACCGCTGACCGCCCCGAACCGGCGACCGACTGACCTCGGGCGACGGCCCGCACCGACTGACCTCGGGTAGCCGAGCTGCACCGACTGGCCTCGGTGACCGACTGCACCGGCGACCGGGCTATCTCGGTTGTGGCTCAGGGGGTGAGGTTGGCGCCGGTGAGCAGGCTCTGGATCCGGAGCTCGCCTGCGACTTCCGCGGGACAGTCGGCCACCACGGTGGCGGTGCCGATCGGGGTGGCGCCCCGGGCTGCGCAAATGTCGTAGAGGGCGCGTACCTGGGCTCCGGTGGAGACCCAGTCGTCCACCACCAGCACCCGGTCTCCGGCGTTGAGGTTCCGGTTTCGCACGGCCAGGTCGAGCCGACGCCCGCGATAGTCTGGCGGGCCCTGTGCCCAGGTGAGCGTGCCCGGAGGGAGGCGGCCGTCGCCAGGCTTGTGGGCCGCGACGAAGCCGATGCCGAGCGCGGTCGCGGCGAGCGGTCCGAGCAGGTAGCCGGTGACCGCCGGGGAGATCACCACTGTTGGCCGGGAGTGCCGGAAGGGCTGGACCAGGGCCGGGCCGAGGCTGCCCAGCATCACCGGGTCCCGCCACCAGCCGGAGATATCACTGACCAGGTGGGTGGCGCCCGGTCCCGGGTCGATCCAACGGATCAGCTCGGCGAGACGTCCACTCAACTCGGGGCGCATACCGTCATTCTGGTCCACCGCTCGTGATCGGCTAGCCGGACCATTGCCGATCGGATGATCGGCTATTCGTTTCACCGTAAATCGGGCAATAACTCCATGATCACGTTGACTTCGGATGTGCTTCGCTCGTTACGGTCCGACCCGCTTTGTTCAGTTAGCGAAAGGATCGGGCTGGTGGCCGGCAGGCATACGCGTACCCGAAGGGTCTCCCCGACCGGCGTCGCGGCAACCGCGGCGATCGGTGTCGTGCTCGCGATCGGTGGGACGGTGGGCACCGTCCGGCTGACCTCCGCCAACGAGTCCGACCGGTCCGTCGCGGTCGTGCCGACCACGGTTGGCTCTCCGTCCGCCACAGCCGCCCCGCTCTCCGCGTCGCCGAGCGTCTCGCCGAGCACCAGCGCCCCGTCCGCTTCGGCCGTGAGCCCCACGCGGCCCCGGAAGACCCAGGCGCCGTCCCGGAGCAAGTCGAGATCGACGACGCCGCAGCCGGCCGCGACGACGTCAACCAGCGCCGCCCCGACGCCGACCAGCGCCGCTCCGACCGTGGTGGAGACCGGGTCCTGCGGCGCCTCCCACTACTCCGAGGGGCAGCTCACGGCGAGCGGCGAAGTCTTTGACCCATCGGCGATGACGGCCGCCCACAAGACCCTGCCGTTCGACACGATGGTGCGGGTCACCAACCCGGTTACCAGCACGTCGGTGACTGTGCGGATCAACGACCGGGGCCCGTTCATCACGGGGCGCTGCATCGACCTGTCCCAGGCGGCCTTCGCTGTGATCGCCCCACTGAGCGCGGGGCACGTCGAGGTTCGGTACGAGGTGTTGGGCTGAGCCCACCGTCAACCGCGAACGGCTTCCGGGGGTGACCCACACAGTCAGAACCACCTCAGATGTCAGGTCAGGTTCATTCAACGACCACTGTCCATCAGGCATGCTGTCCCTCGTACGCACACAGCTCTCCCGGCTGGGCCGCGGCCCACTGGGCCCCGGATCCCGCGCCGGCCTCGGCGCGGCCGTTGCCCTGCTCGTAATCGTCTCGGCCCTGGAGAGCGCCGACGGCCGTGGGGCCAACTACATCGCTCTGCTGATCGCTGCCCCGTTCCTGGCCGCTGCCCTGGCCTCCTGGCAGGTGGTGCTGGGGGTAGGGGTTGCAGCCGTCTGCCTTGGCGTCGGCTTCGCGTTGGCCGAGGGGGTCGGTTCGCTGGCGGCTGCGGTCGCGGTGGCTGGCATCGCCCTGGGCGCCACGTTGGCGGCCACCATGGCGTCAATCCGGCAGCGACAGACCGAGCGGATCGAGGAGCTGTCGAGGCTCGCCACGGTTGCTCAGCAGGCGGTGCTCTGTCCGCTCGGCCCGCAGGTCGGCTCCTTGGCCATCGCCGCCCGGTACATCTCCTCCACGGCCACCGCGGAGATCGGCGGCGACCTGTACGAGGCCCTGGACACGCCGTACGGCGTACGCATGATTATTGGGGATGTTCGGGGTAAGGGCCTGGACGCGGTCCGGTTGGCCAGCATCGTGCTGGGCTCCTACCGACATGTGGCGTACGAGCGGGCCGACCTGCGCGCGGTCGTCGCGGACCTGGACCGGGCGGTGGCCCGGAGCGGGGGTGACGAGGACTTCGTGACCGCGGCTCTGGTCGAGGAGCGGGGTGGCACCCTGACCATCGTGAACTGTGGACATCCGGCGCCGCTGTTGCTGCGTCGGGGTGCGGTGATCGCGTTGGAGCCGCCGGCGCCGGCTCCGCCGCTGGGGTTCATGCCGGCGGTCCGGGCCCGGGTGGAGCGGTTGGAGCCGGGCGACCGGCTGCTGTTGTTTACCGACGGGCTCGGTGAGGCCCGGCGGGACGGCGAGTTCTTCCCGACCACCGATCGGGCCTGGCGGTTGCTCGGGCACGGCACCGTCGGCGACGGGCTGGCGTCCCTGGAGGCGGCGTTGGTCGAGTGGGTGTATGACCGGCTCGACGACGACATCGCGCTGGTTCTGACGGAGTACACCGGTGCCCGGACCGGGGGTTCGGCCGCCGTGCCGAGTTGGGAGGTCGGCACGGCGGAGGGGTGAAGGGCTTGTCGTTGCCTACCCGCGAGTAATACAGTCGGAGTTACTGATCGGTAACACGCGTCCGGAAGCGGGGCCAGCGACCATGACCCACTACAAGAGCAACCTTCGGGACCTTGAATTCAACCTGTTCGAGGTGTTCGGGGCGGACCGGGCGTTCAGCCATGCTCCCTATACAGAGCTGGATGTCGACACCGCCCGTAGCTTCCTCGCCGAGGTCGACCGCCTGACCCGGGAAGACCTGGCAGCCAGCTACACGGACAGCGACCGCAACCCGCCGGTCTTCGACCCGGCGACGCACACCGCGCCGCTGCCAGAGTCGTTCAAGAAGTCGTACCGCCGGTTCATTGACGCCGAGTTCTGGCGGCTGGACCTGCCCGAGGCGCTCGGCGGTAGCAACGCACCCCGTGCCCTCTGGTGGTCGCTCGCCGAGCTGGTGTTGGGCTCCAACGCCGCGGTCTGGATGTACGCTTCCGGCCCGTCGTTCGCGCACGTCCTGCATGTTGAGGGCACCGAGCAGCAGCGAAAGTGGGCCCAGCTCTTCATTGACCAGGGCTGGGGCTCCACAATGGTGCTGACCGAGGCGGATGCCGGCTCGGATGTCGGCGCCGGCCGCGCCCGCGCCATCCCGCAGCCGGACGGCTCGTGGCACATCGAGGGCGTCAAGCGCTTCATCACCTCCGGTGAGCATGACCTCAGCGACAACATCGTCCACTATGTGCTGGCCCGGCCGGTCGGTGTCGAGGGCGCGGGCGGGCCGGGCACCAAGGGCCTCTCCCTCTTCGTGGTGCCGAAATACCACTTCAATGAGGAGACCGGCGAGCTGGGCGAGCGCAACGGCGTCTTCGCCACCAACGTCGAGCACAAGATGGGCCTGAAGGTGTCGAACACCTGCGAGCTGACCTTCGGCGAGCACGGCGTGCCGGCGCAGGGCTGGCTGCTGGGCGAGAAGCACGACGGCATCCGGCAGATGTTCATGATCATCGAGTACGCCCGGATGATGGTTGGTACGAAGGCGATCGCCACCCTCTCCACCGGCTACCTGAACGCGCTCGAGTACGCCAAGAGCCGGGTGCAGGGCGCCGACCTGACCCAGTTGACCGACAAGAGCGCTCCCCGGGTCACGATCACTCATCACCCGGACGTACGCCGTTCGCTGCTGCTGCAGAAGTCGTACGCCGAGGGGCTGCGGGCCCTGGTCTGCTACACCGCAACCTGGCAGGACAAGGTCGCCATCGCCGAGGCGGCCGGCGACGAGAAGACCGTCAAGCTCGCCAAGCGGGTCAACGATCTGCTGCTGCCGCTGGTCAAGGGGGTCGGCTCGGAGCGGGCGTACGAGCTGCTCGGCCACGAGTCCCTCCAGACCTTTGGCGGCTCCGGCTTCCTCCAGGACTACCCGCTGGAGCAGTACGTCCGGGACGCCAAGATCGACACCCTGTATGAGGGCACCACGGCGATCCAGAGCCTCGATCTGATCTTCCGCAAGGTCGTCCGGGACAACGGCAAGGCCCTGATGGCGGTCGCCAGCGAGATCCAGGAGTTCATCGCCGCCGAGGGTGGCAACGGTCAGCTCAAGGAGGAGCGGCAGGCGCTCGGCCGCGCTCTCGGTGAGATTCAGAGCATCCTTGGCACGCTGACCGGCTGGTTGGGTGAGGCGCAGGGCGGCGAGACCCGGGCGCTCTACAAGGTCGGCCTGAGCAGCCGCCGGTTCCTGCTCGCCATCGGCGACCTGGTGGTGGGCTGGCTGCTCCAGCGGCAGGCCGACGTGGCGCTGACGGCGCTCGCCGGTGACGCCGGCACTGACCGGGACTTCTACACCGGCAAGGTGGCCGCCGCCCGGTTCTTCGCCCGCGAGGTGCTGCCGCGCATCGGTGCCGATCGGCGCATCATCGAGAACGTCGACCTGAGCGTCATGGACCTCCCGGAGGAGGCGTTCTGACCCGATTCGGAGGTCAGGGTTGATCCGGGGGCAGACCCGGCAGAAGCGACGGCCGGCGGGATGACCCGCCGGCCGTCGCGTTGGCTTCGACGCTCGCGCCGCATCGTGACCCCGCCGGGGTCGGGGTTCCCGGCCCGGATGGGGGTAGCACCCGGCGGCGGCGGGTAACCGGCATCAGGTCAGGCAGAGAACGCCCAGAAGCCATCGCACGGGGGAGTGCAGCGCACATGGGCATTGGTAGCGGTATTTTCCTGATCGCCCTCGGGGCGATCCTCACCTTCGCGGTCCGGGCCAACGTCTGGTGGGTTGACCTGCGTGCGGTCGGTTGGGTCTTCATCCTGGCCGGGCTGGCAGTCCTCCTCACCACGGTGTGGTTCTGGCAGGACCGGCGCAAGCGGGCGCGGACGCTGATCGTGGAGGAGAACCGGCTGTCGCATCCGACCGCGATGATGCCACCGCCGCCGGATCCGCCGCCGCCGACAGCGCCGCCGTCCTGAGTGGCGGGATGAGCCGCCGCGACCCGATGGCGGCTCATCCCTGGCGGGCGGCTCAGCCGCGGGCGGTGTGCTCGGCGGTGATGACCGTGTCCCGGCGGCCGAGGCCGGCCCACTCCGCCGTCGTGCGGTGCACCACGGCCTGACCGGTCCGTTGTGGGTCCCGGTCCGCCTGCTCAGAGTCGAGCAGTATCGACAGCTGCGAGACGCCGGGGTTGTGGGCGATCAGCAACACCGTCCGGGCGGTCGGTTCGACCCGCCGCACCAAGGCCAGCAGATCCGCCGGGTGCGCCTCATACGCGTCGTCGGCGTAGTGCACGTCGGGTGCCGGACCCGCGGAGCCGCCCTCCGGTGGCGCTCCGGTCATGCCCATCGCCACGCCGTGCCAGGTTTCCCGGGTGCGGCGAGCCGAGGAGCAGATCACCACGTCCGGGAGGAGCCCGTGGTGGGCCAGCCACGCGCCGGCCGCCGCCGCGTCCGCTCGCCCCCGGGCCGTCAGCGGCCGATCCACGTCCGGTTGGTCGCCGTTGGGCTCCGCCTTCGCGTGCCGAAGCAACACCAGCGTGCGGTTTTGGGCGTACGCGTCCGTCATGCCCCCAGCTTGCCTGATCGGCGATCCGACCGCCCGGCTACGTCGATGCTGTCGGCGGTGTTCTGCTGGTGAACAGTGCGACGAACTCCTCGACGCGAATCGACCGGCCGCTGCTCGCCTCACAGTCGGAAGGTTCTGCGATAGGCGCCTGGTGTGGTGCCGACGACCTCCTGGAATTGCGCACGAAAGTTGCTCGTGCTGGTGAATCCGGTCTGGTTCGCTACGCGGTCGATTGTGTAGTCGGTGGTTTCCAGGAGCTCCTGGGCGTGACGAATCCGGACACCGGCTACCCATTGCATCGGGCTCTGCCTGGTCTCGACGGCGAATCGCCTGGTCAGGGTGCGTGCGCTCATCTTCGCGGCGGCGGCGAGGTCGGCGAGCGTGAGGGCCCGATGTGCGTTGGTCTCGATCCAGGCGAGGACGGGTTCGAGGGATGAGGTTCGCACGGGCTGCCGGTTCCGCAGGATGTACTGCGCCTGTCCGCCGCCTCGGTGCAGTGGGGCCACGGCGAGGCGTGCCGCATCCGCGGCCACCGCCGCGCCGTAGTCGGTGTGAATCACGTGCAGGCACAGGTCCAGTCCGGACGCGGCGCCGGCAGAGGTGAGAATACTGCCGTTGTCGATGTAGAGCACGTCGGGGTCCACCTGGATCGACGGGTGTCTGCGCGCAAGTTGTTCCGCGGCGAGCCAGTGGGTCGTGGCCCTCATGTTGTCGAGTAGTCCCGCCTCTGCCAGCGTGAACGCTCCGACGCAGATGGAGGCGAGGCGAGTGCCCTTGGCCGCGGCCGCACGCAGGGCTGTGAGCACCGAGGGCGGGGAGGGCCGCAAGGGGTCGTTGCGGCCGGGCACCAGGACCAGGTCGGCGCGATCGAGCGCATCCAGCTGCTCGCTGACTGCCAGCCGCACCGGCCCGGCGTCGACGACATCGTCGGGCCCTGCGACGAGGACCCGGTACCCCGGCCGACCGTCTGGCAGGCGGACACGTCCGAACGTCTCAACCGGTGTGGCCAGATCAAAGGCAATCACATCCGGCAGAGCGAGCACGACGACCGTATACACACCTGCATAGTAGGCCTCCCTGACCCTGGCGAGATTCAGGCGTTACATGGCTTAGTAGCCACTATTGGGAGACGCTCGGCTGCCCAACCATGGAGTGCACCTACACGTGAGGGGACTACCGATGCCTACGCTTCGCGCCCAGTTCGTGCTCTTCGACGGCTTCGATCTGCTCGATGTCATCGCTCCACTCGAGGTGCTTTCCGCGGGCAGCGCCGCCCTCGGCGGCGTACTCGAATGTGTGCTGGTGAGCGAGTCGGGACGGGACAGCGTCCCGTCGGGAGCCGCCGGCCTCTGCCTCCCCGCCAGCGCCGCGCTGGAGCCGGAGGTGCCCGGCTACGTCATCGTTCCGGGTGCGTCCGGGCCCGTCGACGGCGACCCGGACGCAGGCGAGCTGACCGTTCCCGCGCTGCTCGGGCGGTTCGCCGGAAGTCCGGCGATGGCACTCGTCGCCCGGGCTCTCGCCGCGCCGCGGGTCACCGTCGTCGCCGTCTGCGGCGGCGGGCTCGCGCTCGCCATGGCGGGCCTGCTGGAGGGGAGAACAGCCACCACCCACCACCTCGGCATCGATCGACTGGAGTCCATCGGTGTGAACGCGGTCCGGGCGCGGGTCGTCGACGACGGTGACCTCGTCACCGGCGGCGGTGTCCTGTCCGGCGTCGACGTAGCCCTCTACCTGCTCGAACGTGACTTCGGCTGCGCTGCTGCCCGTGCCGTCGAGGACCTCTTCGAGTTCGAGCGCCGCGGCACCACCTGGAAAGCGCCTGTCGGACGCCTGCTCCGCACACCTGTCAGCGAGCAGCGAGTGCGGGCATGAGCGCCTTCCTGCTGTCGGTCCACGTCCTGGCCGCGATCCTCACCATCGGCCCAGTCGCTGTCACCGCAAGCATGTTTCCTCGCTTCGCGCGACTCGCGCTCGACAAGTCAGCTGATCCCCGCCGCGGTGCCGTCGTCCGCGTCCTGCACCGGATCACCCGTAACTACGCCGTGATCGGCGTACTCGTTCCCGTGTTCGGGCTCGCTACCGGTGCCAGTATCGGTGTCCTCGGTGACGCGTGGCTGATCGTGTCCATTGTTCTCACCGCCGGTGCCGGCGCGATGCTCATCGGCGTCGTCCTGCCCGGGCAGCGTCGCACCCTGCGCTGCCTTGATGTGGGTGCGAAACCCGCGGACCTCGCCCGGGTCGTGCCCCGCCTGGGCATGCACGCCGGAATCTTCAACCTGCTCTGGGCGATCGTGGTGGTTCTGATGATCTATCGGCCGGGATCGACGACGGGGGTCGGACTGTGAACCCCCGTCTCCTGCTGCGGGTCGTCGGCTCAGTCGAACTGGCCACCCTCGCGCTGATGCTCCTGAACATCGTCACCGTGCACACGCCTACCGTCTCCCGCATCCTCGGACCGGTACACGGACTGGCCTACACCCTCACAGTCCTCGCCGCGGCCCTGGTCATGCAGCGGCGCCATCGAGTCTGGCTGATCGCTCTCGTGCCTGGTGTCGGTGGGCTGCTGGCGGCTCGTGTCGCGGCACCAGAACCCGTGGCGACCGGGTCTGACGTCGACCGGTAGCACCGGACGGCGTCGACCCTGTGCGCGCCGGTAAGGGTCACCACGCCATGACATGCCAGAAACCACCATGCCCGAACCGCTCCGATTGCTCGGTGACACCGATCTGGCGACGCACTGCTAGGCGAAGAGGGCGAAGTAGATCGCGATGTGGTGGCAGATCGCGGCGACCAGGGTGCAGGCGTGGAAGAACTCGTGGTGGCCGAAGACGGTGGGCCACGGGTTGGGCCGGCGGAGGGCGTAGCTGACCGCGCCGATGCTGTAGATCGCGCCGCCGACGATCAGCAGGACCAGGGCGGTCACCCCGCCCGCGTGGAGAATGTCCGGCAGCATCGCCACCGCGACCCAGCCGAGCGCCAGGTAGAGCGGCGCGGAGACCCAGCGCGGGGCGTGCGGCCAGATGAGCTTGAGCGCAACGCCCCCGAGCGCGCCGCCCCACACCAGCGCGAGCATGATCGCCGCCGGTCGGGGGTCCAGCAGCAGGACGCAGAACGGCGTGTACGTACCAGCGATGAAGACAAAAATCATCGAGTGGTCCATCCGCCGCATGACCTGGAAACCCCGCTCTGACCACACCCGTCGGTGGTAGAGCCCGCTGGTGCCGAAGAGCCCGCAGACGGTCAGGCTGTAGATCAGGGTGCTGATCAGCGGCGACCAGCCGGACCGGGCAGCGGCAATGGAGCAGAGGACGATCCCGCAGACGACGGCGACGAAGAACGCGTACGTGTGCAGCCAGCCGCGCATCCTCGGTTTGCCGAGGTCGGCCGGCTTGAGGCGGCTTGGTACGGAGGTGGTCACACCAAAAGGTTACGACGCCGTAGGTTACTTGGCGGTAGGGCCTCTGGTCCCGTGAACTCACGCCGCGCGGGTGGGCGGCCAACCGCACCAGCGGGTGTATTGGGCAGCCGGCCTGTTCCGGCAGCCGGTGTGTTCCGGAAAGATGGCGGGATGCGGATTCGGCCGGTCGGGGCGCACGCCCTGCTGCTCGACTGTTCCGACGCCGACCAGGTGGAGGCGTGGCGAGCCGAGCTGTGGCGACGCCGGAAAGAGGGCCACCTGGACGCGGTCGAGATCATCCCGGCGGCCCGCACCGTGCTGCTCGACGGCCTCACCGACGCGGCCCACACCGCCGCACTCCTCGGCACCTGGAACCCGCCCCCCAGCACCGCTGCCACGAGCACCGACACTGCCAGCGCCTCCACCACCAGCACCGGCAGTGGAGGCACCGGCGCTGTCGAGGTTCCGGTGCGCTACGACGGGACGGACCTGCCGACCGTCGCCGGCTTCTGGGACGTCGCCGTGCCGACCGTCGTACGCCGGCTCATCGCCACCGAGTTCCGGGTGGCCTTCTGCGGCTTCGCGCCCGGCTTCGCGTACCTGACCGGGTTGCCCGCCGGGCTGGCCGTGCCCCGGCTGCCGACCCCTCGCCCCCGGGTACCGGCCGGCTCCGTCGCGCTGGCCGGTCCGTACGCCGGGATCTATCCGACCGCCTCGCCCGGCGGCTGGCTGCTCGTCGGCCACACCGACCTGCCCCTGTTCGACGTGCACGCCGACCCGCCGGCCCGGCTCACGCCCGGCACCCTGGTGCGGCTGGTCCCGGCATGACCGGCACCCGGCCCGCCGGGCCGAAGTCATCCGACGTGCCCGCAGCCGGCCGTGACGTGGTCGCGGTGCTGCGGGCCGGCATGCTCACCACCGTGCAGGATCTCGGCCGGCCCGGCTGGGCGCACCTCGGCGTGCCGCGCTCCGGTGCCCTCGACCCGGGCGCGCTCCGACTGGCCAACCGGCTGGTGGGCAACCCGGAGAGCGCCGCCGGTCTGGAGATCACCCTGACCGGGTGCGAGCTGCGGTTTCGTCGCGCCACCACCGTCGCTATCACCGGGGCGGACGCGCCCGTCCACGTCGGTGAACGTCCCGGTGACGTGGGGCGGCCGCTCGCGGTCCCAGCGGGCGCGGCGGTGCGGGTCGGTCCACCCCGCACCGGGCTGCGGTCCTGGCTCGCCGTCGCCGGCGGGATCGCCGTCGAACCGGTGCTCGGCAGCCGGGCCACCGACACCCTCTCCGGGCTCGGCCCGCCCCCGCTGCACGACGGCGACCGGCTCCCCGTCGGTGCCCCGACCGGCCCGCCCGCCCCGGTGGATGTCACCGTGACCGTGCCGGCCCCGGACGAGGTACGGCTGGCGCTGCACCTCGGCCCACGCGCCGACTGGTTCACCCCACCCGCACTCGACCTGCTGTTCGGTACGGCCTACACCCTGACCCCGGTCAGCAACCGCGTCGGCGCTCGCCTCTCCGGGGCGCCGCTGCCCCGCGCGGTGTCGGGGGAGCTGCCCAGCGAGGGCCTCGTGCTCGGTGCGGTGCAGGTGCCGGCGGATGGCCAACCCCTGGTCTTCCTCGCCGACCATCCGACCACCGGTGGATACCCGGTTGTCGGGGTGGTGGTTGACGTGACCCCACTTGCGCAGGCCCGGCCAGGGACTACGGTGAGGTTCTATGGACCTCAACGCGGATCTCGGTGAGGGCCTCGGCGTCTGGCGGCTCGGTGACGATGCCGCGCTGCTGGACCTGGTCACCTCCGCCAACGTCGCCTGCGGCTTCCACGCGGGCGACGCCGTCACCATGCGCCGGGTCTGCGCCGGGGCTGCCGAGCGCGGAGTCATGGTGGGCGCCCAGGTTGGCTACCGGGACCTGGTCGGCTTCGGCCGCCGGCACATCGCGTACGAGTTCGCCGAGCTGCGCGACGAGGTCATCTACCAGCTCGGCGCTCTCGACGGGTTCTGCCGGGTCGCCGGGACGCGGGTCCGCTACCTCAAGCCGCACGGTGCGCTCTACCACGCCGTCACCTACGACGAGTCCCAGGCGGCGGCGGTGGTCGCCGCAGTCGCCGACTATGACGATCAGCTCTCCCTGCTCTGCCCGTCCGGCTCGGTGCTCGCCCAACTCGCGAACGGGGCCGGGCTGCGAGCGATCAGCGAGGGCTTCGCCGACCGGGGCTACCAGCCCAACGGCAGGCTGGTGCCTCGGGGCGCACCGGATGCGCTGGTCACCGACGCGGAGCAGATGGCCCAGCAGGCCCTCCGGATGGCCACCGAGCAGGCGGTGGTGGCGGTCGACGGCACCGTGATTCCCTGCCCGGTCCAGTCGATCTGCCTGCACGGCGACACCCCCGGTGCGGTGCGCTGCGCCGAGCTGATCCGCGCCGTGTTGGTTGACGCGGGGGTCCCGCTCGCCCCGTTCAGGGGTACCGCGGGGCGGGCGTAGCAGCGTCGCGGGACCCGTGACGGTCCAGGCGCGGGGACTCCCGCGCCGGTTCAGGCGTCCATGCCGCGTAGCACCAGCGGGAGGCGGTCGGTGGCGTCGTCAACCACCCAGATCGGCACACCCCAATCCTGCCGGGTCAGGTGGCACGCGGCGTGCGCCACGTCGGCGTCGCAGGTCGCCGCCTGGGCGGTCACCTGGAGCACCCCCTCGGGGACCGAGTCGTTGATCCTCAACCGGCGGGTCAGCTCGGTGCCGGTGCCCGCGCCGTCCAGCAGCAGCTCCGGCGGGGACGCCGTGACCACCAGCCGGGTGGACGGCCCGTAGCTGTCGTCGAGCTTCTGACCGGGTGCCGGGGTGAAGATGACCTCCAGGGTCACCTCGCCCGCGCGTAGCTCGGTCGGCCTCCGCTCGGTGCGGTGCCGTGGGCCGTCGACTGTGCTGGCCCCGGCGGCGGTGAGCGCGCCCGACGCAAGCCGGGTCAGCCGGTGGGCGGCGGACTCCACGACCAGCACCCCGCCGTCCGGGGTGAGCAACAGGTCGCTCGGCTCGGCGAGCCCGTCGGCGACCGTGCCGACCGAGTCCGAGTCCGGGTCGTAGCGGCGGACCGCCCCGTTGTACGTGTCGGCGATCAGCACCGATCCGTCCGGCAGCGCGCAGACCCCCAGCGGATGCTGGAGTAGCGCCTGCGCCGCCGGCCCGTCAATGTGTCCGAACTCGAAGAGCCCCTGCCCGACAACAGTGGTCAGGGTGCCGTTCTCGACGTAGCGGACCGCGCTGGTCTCGCTGTCGGCCACCCAGAGCCGGCTACCGTCGGCGGAGACCGACAGGCCGGAGGGCTGGGCCAGCCACGCCTCGGCCAGCGGGCCGTCCTTGCGGGCCTCGACGGTGCTGCCCGCGTACATGCCGGCGGTGCGCTTCACCGGGTCGAACCACCAGAGCTGGTGGATGCCGGCCATGGCGATCACCAGGCGGCCGTCAAACCAGGCCAGGTCCCAGGGGGAGGAGAGGTCGACCGAGCGGGCGTCGTGGGCGTGGTCATCCACGGTGGAACGCCACTGCCGGCCGGTGCCGGCCACGGTGACCACCTCGCCGGTGCCGAGGTGTACGCCGCGCAGCAGGTGGTTGACGGTGTCGGCGACGACCAGGTCGTAGCCGACCAGCCGGGAGACGTGTGCCGGGAGGAGGCAGAGCCCCTGCGGCTCGGCGAAGGTGGCCGCCGTGGCCGGCCCGTCGGCCCGGCCGCGCGCGCCGGTGCCGATCCGGCGGAGCAGCGTCTCGCCGTCGGGGGCCAGCTCCGCGAGGGAGTGCCGGGCCGAGTCCGACACCAGCAGGTTCCCATTATCGAGTACGACGCCCTTGCCGGGGAAGCGGAGCGTGGTCTCCGGCTCGGCGGGGGGCACGTACGGGCCGTCGCCCCGGTGCAGGGTGCCCTTGGCCTCGTGGGTGGCGATCAGGTCGTCCACGAGCCGGACCAGGCCCTCGGCGTGCCCCTCACCGGCCATCGTGGACACCACGTACCCCTCGGGGTCGATCACGGCCAGGGTCGGCCAGGCCCGGGCGGCATACTGCTGCCACATGTTCAGTTCCGGGTCGTCGAGCACCGCGTGGTGTACGCCGTACCGTTCGACGGCGTCGGCCAGGGCGTCCGGGTCCTTCTCGTGTTCGAACTTGGGCGAGTGGACGCCGATGACCACGAGTACGTCGGCGTACTTCTGCTCGATGGAGCGGAGCTCATCGAGCACGTGCAGGCAGTTGATGCAGCAGAAGGTCCAGAAGTCGAGGACCGTAATTCGGCCCCGAAGGTCGGCCAGGGTCAGGTCTCGTCCGCCGGTGTTCAGCCAGCGACGGCCCTTCAACTCGGGCGCTCGGACGCGCGGCGCGGTAGCCATGGGGCAACCCTCCCACGGCAACGACGCAGGTGCCCCCGTGGATGAGCGAACGTGATGCGGAAAACGACGCGGGCCCTTTCTAGGGGCTGTGTTGGTCGGTGGCGTCGGTCAGCCAGGCTTCCTGGCTGTCGGTCAGCGTGGCTTCCTGGCTGTCGGCCAGCAGGCTGATGGGTTCCGTGATGTCGACGATGGTGACCGGCACCGTCACCCCCGCCTCCTGGATCGGTTGGGCGGGGGAGGTTCCATCTCCAGCCCGCTGCCATCGGTCATAAACCCGATCGACTGGATGCCGGTGCGCCGATCACGCGTGGTGTTCATGTCATCCACGCCGGCAGGTTGACCGGCAGGTTCGCTGGGTGGCTCGGGGCCACAGTCGACCTGTGGCCCCACCATCGTGTTGGGGCTGGTCAGCTGGTCTTTTCGAGGCAGAGCACCCGGTTACCGCCGGAGCCGGTGAGCTTCACGTGCGGCTGGGTCGGGTCGGTGCACTCGTCACTGGTGTTCACCTTCGACACCACTGTGTGTGCCTCGGTGTCACCGCAGTCCACCGCCACAGCCGTTTCACCTGACTGTTTGACGCAGCTTCCGACCGCTGGGTCGAAGCTCTGTGCCGAGTCGCTGCCGCCGATTTTGCCGAGCAGCACGAGCAGGCCCAGTGGTATAGCCAGGATCAGCACCGCAGCGACGAGCACCGCGGCCAACACCCGGCCGTTACGGACCTTCGGGGCGGGCGCGTCGGCCGCCGGCTCGGCGATCGGCTGGAACGCGTCAAAGCGGCTCTGCTCCGGGTCCGGACTGGCCGGGCCGGTCTGGCCCCAGGGCTGGGCCGGGGACGGTGCCTGCTTCCAGGCCTGGGTGGCGGGCGGTGCCGTCGGCTGGGCCTGGTCCCGTGCCGGGGTTGGCGGTTGGGCCTGGTCCCAGGCCTGGGTGGGGGGCGGTGCCTGGTCCCAGGCCGGGGCCGTGGGCTGGGCCGGCGGTGAGAACGCCGACTCGGGCTGCGGGGGGAAGGCAGTGGTGCTGTTGACGCTGGCGGCACCCGTCACCGGCTCGCCGAAGCGGTCGGCGGGGCGTTCCTCGCCGGGATGCGGCTTGGTGCCATTGACCGGTCGTTCGCTGGCCGGGGCGTCGGCGAAGGTGGGGATGCTCGGCGGGAAGGGCGCCGCGGGAGCCGGCACGACGGGCGCGTAGCCGGGGGGATCGGCGGGCCAATCCTCGCTGGCACGACCGAAGCCACTCTCCGGGCCGAAACCGCCGTCCGGGCGTAAGCCGCTCTCCGGGCTGGGTCCGGTGTCCGGGCCGAAGCCTCGGTTGGCACCGAGCCCGGTGTCCCGGCCAGGACCCTCCGGATCGAATCGCTGGGCGTCGGCCTGATAGCCCTCGGGCTCCGCCGGTTCCGGCGCGGGGCGGCCATACACGCGTGGCTGCGGCGCTGGCGTGGGAGGAACCTGCGCCTGGTCCGTCGGAGGCATCACCCGGCTGGCTAGCGGCACAGCGGCGCTGGCCGAGACGCCGCCGGACACCGCCGGGGGCGCGGGCTGTTCAGCGGACTCCGGGGAGGTACGCGGCGCGGGCACCGCCGGGGGTGCGGGGGGCTCGCCCGGCCCCGCCGGTGGGGGCCATCCGTGCTGGTCTGCCTCATGTCCGAGGCCGGGGCGAGCCGGCTCCGGGGCACCCGGCGGCGGCACGGCAGCCGGCGGTGGTGGCGCGGCGAAGTCGGCCGGTGGCGGCGGAGCAGCGGCTGGTGGTGGCGGCGCGGCGAAGTCGGTCGGTGCGCCGGCCGCGAGGCTGGCGCCGGGCACCCGCTGCTCCTGCGGCGGGAGCGGGACCGCATTGGCCGGAGAGATGCCCGGGCCCGGCGCCGGTTGGTAGACCGGAGGTGCTCCGGGACCCGCCGGCTCCTGCCCGGCAGCCGCCGAGCGTTCGGCGTTACCCCAGGCCTCCTCCGGCGCCCACGGTTCGACGCCGGGCATGTTCAGCCCATCGCCTGCGCTGCGTGGCGCCGGTACCCAGGGCTGTGCGGGACGCTCGCCGGGCGCGGCCATGCCGGCGTGGCCCGACGGCTCCCCGAGCTGCCAGCCGCCCTCGTTGCTGGCGGCGACAGCGGGGCTTCCGGGTACCCAGGCGGCCGCCTCCGGTGCCCAGCCGCCCGACGGGGCCGGATCTGGTTGGCCAGCTCCGGCGTTCCACTCGGGTGTCGGCTCCGGCCGCCCGCCCGCCGGGATGTCTGCCATGGGCTGGCTGGGCGCCGGCGGGGGCACCTGCGCGGTGGCCCGGACGACCGGGGGTGGCTGCTGCGCCCAGGCCGGTTCGGCGGCCGGGGGTGGGGCCCAGGTCGTCTCGGGTGGGCCGCCGCGCCCTGGCTCCGGCTGCGGCACCCCCGCATCCGGGGCCCACTGCGCCGAAGCGGGAGCCGGGTTCGGCTCCGGCGGTTGAGCGGTACCCCACGCGGGTGCCGGTGGTGCGCCGGTTCCCCAGGCGGGCCTGGCCGGGGTTGGGTGCGCGGGGGGCGGAGGGGCCCAGCCCAGATCCGGCTGCCCGGCGGCGTGCCCGCTGTCCTGCCTTGCCGGCCAGTCGCCGTATGGCGTCGGTCCGCCAGCGCCCGGCGACGCCTCTTCCGGCTGCTGGCCGGGGTGGTGCGTGCCTTCGGACGTCATGCGTGCGCCTCCTCCATCAGCTTCGGCCGCGGACGCCGGTGCGCGACACGGCAACCGGCATCGCCGGACCGTGGGCCCCGGCCCGCTCTCCGCACCGTATCCGGTCCTCCTCAAGGGAGGTTTCGGGAGCGTCGGGCCGCTACTCCGTGTTGCCGGGCGGTTTCGATTGGGTTCGATCCGGAACCGCCCTGCCGCATCGGCGGGCGACGACCGGACACCACCGTACCGGGCGGCGGGTGATGGCGAAATCCCGGTGTCAGCCGTCACAGGACCCGGTCGACGCGTGCGCGCCGCGGAACGCCGAAGCCCGCCCGGCGGAGCCGGACGGGCTTCGGTGGGGAGGCGAGAAACTCGTGGGCGGGTCAGTACATCTGACGCTGCGCGATGGTGAGGATCTCGTCGCGGACCGCCGGCGAATTGGCGGAACGCAGCGCGCGCTCGATGGCACGGGCGCGGCGGCTGGCGTCGCGACGGCTGCGGAATCGGTCGATCATGCTCATGGGTCTCACTCCTGGCTATTCGGTTGTCGGTAGCCCCTGCTGACACCAATTGAAACGCAACCGGGTCCGAGATCGCCAACGATTCTTAGGTGAGCTGGGACACGAGCCGAAAAATCTAAGGTGGCCTGGCCGTTTGACTGAAGGTGCCTCACCAACGGCGACGGCCGGTGTGCCGGGGCGTCAACCCCAGGCACACCGGCCGTCAGTGGACCAGCCGATCGCTACCGGTCAGCTCCAGGCGAGCAGCGCCGCCTCCGGATCGGCGAGGAAGTCGCCGATGTCCCGCAGGAAGCGCGACCCGAGTTCCCCGTCGATGATCCGATGGTCGAACGAGAGACCCAGCGTGGTGACCTGGCGGGGGCGGACCTTGCCCTTGTGCACCCATGGCATCTTGCGGACCGCGCCGAAGGCCAGGATCGCCGACTCACCCGGGGGCAGAATCGGGGTACCGGTGTCCACGCCGAAGACCCCCACGTTGGTGATGGTCAACGTGCCGCCGGACATGTCCGCCGGTGAGGTCTTTCCGGCCTTGGCGGTCTGAACGAGATCGGTCAGCGAGTCCGCCAGCTCCCGCAGGGTGAGCCGCCCCGCGTCCTTCACGTTCGGCACGATGAGACCGCGCTCGGTTGCCGCCGCGATGCCAAGGTTGACGTAGTCCTTGACGACGATCTCCTCGCCCGCCCAGGTCGAGTTCACCATCGGGTGCCGCCGGACGGCCAACAGCACGGCCTTGGCGACCAGCAGCAGCGGGGAGACCCGGACATCCCGCCACTCCCGCCGCTGACGGAGCCGGTCCAGGGCCTTCATCGCCCGGGTCATGTCGACGGTCAGGAACTCCGTCACGTGCGGCGCGGTGAACGCCGATCGGGACATGTTCTCCGCGGTCAGCTTCCGGACCCCCTTGACCGGGATCCGCTGCTCGCGGTGCACCCCGACGTTGGCCGCCGTGCTACCGACCAGCGCGGCCGCCGCCAGCGGTTCAGCCGCCGCCGGGGTGGCGCTTGCTGCCTGCCGTACGTCCTCCCGGCTGATCGAGCCGTGCGGACCCGACCCGGTCAGGGTGGACAGGTCGACCCCGAGATCCTTCGCGAGCTTGCGTACCGGGGGCTTGGCCAGCACCCGAGCGCCGCCGGCCGGACCGCTGTGCCCGTTGCCCGCCGTACTCGGCCCGCTGACCACCGGCGCGGGAGCCGGCTGGGCCGGTACGGGAGCGGGCTGGGCCGGTACGGGAGCGGGCTGGGCTGGCGCGGCCGGAGCGACACCCTTGCGGGGGCGGCGCTTCGCGGCGGTGGTACGCGGGCCGTAACCCACCAGTACGGGGGTGCGCTTACCGGACTCGGCATCGTTGTTCTGGCCGGACTCGGCCGCACCCCTGGCGGCCTCCCCCGCCGCTGACGAGGCCTCCGCGGCGTCGTCGGCCGGTTCCGGCGTCTCCAGCGGGCCGGCGGCCGGGTCGGTGTCGATCGCGATGATCGGTGTGCCGACCTCGACGGTCGCGCCCTCCGCGTGGAAGATCGACTGCACCCGGCCGGCCCACTTCGCCGGGATCTCGACCGCCGCCTTGGCGGTCTCCACCTCGACGATGGGCTGGTTCAGCTCAATGGTGTCGCCCACCTTGACGAGCCAGCTGAGGATCTCCCCCTCGGTCAGGCCCTCGCCCAGGTCGGGCAGGTTGAATTCCTTGACTCGTGACATCTCACTCACCAGCCGAAGGTGCGGTCGACGGCGTCGAGCACCCGGTCGAGGTCGGGCAGGTACTCCTCCTCCACCCGGGAGGCCGGGTAGGGGATGTCGTAGCCGGTCACCCGCAGCACCGGAGACTCCAGGGAGTAGAAGCACTCCTCGGTGATCCGGGTCGCGACCTCGGCTCCGAGGCCGATGTTCGACGGCGCCTCGTGCACCACGACGGCCCGACCGGTGCGGCGTACCGACTCGTACACCTGGCCCAGGTCCAGCGGGGCGAGCGTGCGCAGGTCGATGACCTCCAGCTCACGGCCGTCCTCGGCGGCGGCGGTCGCCGCGTCCAGGCAGGTGCGCACCATCGGCCCGTACGCGATCAGGGTCGCGTCGGTGCCCGGCCGCGCGATCCGGGCGGCCTGAAGCGGGTAGGCCTCCGGCAGCGGCTGGTCGACCTCGACCGGGCCTTTCTCCCAGTAGCGGCGCTTGGGCTCCAGGAACACGATCGGGTCGTCCGACGCGATGGCCTGCTGGATCATCACGTACGCGTCCTGCGGGTTGGCGCAGGTGGCGACCTTGAGCCCGGGGGTGTGGGAGAAGTACGCCTCCGGCGACTCGGAGTGGTGCTCCACCGCCCCGATACCGCCCCCGAACGGAATGCGGATCACCATCGGGATCGTCAACTTGCCGCGGGAGCGGTAGTGCATCTTCGCCACCTGCGACACGATCTGGTCGTACGCCGGGTAGACGAAACCGTCGAACTGGATCTCGCAGACCGGCCGGTAGCCGCGGATGGCCAGGCCGACCGCGGTGCCGATGATGCCCGACTCGGCGAGCGGGGTGTCGATCACCCGCTGGTCACCGAAGTCCTTCTGTAGCCCGTCGGTGATCCGGAACACGCCGCCGAGCTTGCCGACGTCCTCGCCCATGATCACGACCTTCGGGTCGTTCTCCAGGGCCTTGCGCATGCCGGCGTTGAGGGCCTTGCCGAGGGTGAGGGTCTCCGTGGCCATCAGTGCGCGCTCCCCTCGAACGACTCCAGGTACTGCGTGAACTGCGCCCGCTCCTGGTCAACCAGGGGCGATCCGTTGGGGTAGACGTGGTCGAACATGCTGCTCGGCTCCGGGTTCGGCATCTCCAGCACCCGCTCGCGCAGGTGCACCGACTCGCGCTTGGCCTGCTCGTCCACCTCGGCGAAGAAGTCGTCGTCGGCGATCTTCTGCTTTACCAGGAAGGCCTTCATCCGGGCGATCGGATCCTTCGCCTGCCAGGCCTCGACCTCGCTGGCGATCCGGTACCGGGTGGGGTCGTCGGAGGTGGTGTGCGCCCCCATCCGATAGGTGTACGCCTCGATCAGGCTCGGGCCCTGTCCGTGCCGCGCGTTGTCCAGCGCGTGCCGGGTCACCGCGTAGCTCGCCAGTACGTCGTTGCCGTCCACCCGGACGCCGGGGAAGCCGAAGCCGGCGGCCCGTCGGTAGAGCGGAATGCGCGTCTGACGCTCCAGCGGCTCCGAGATGGCGTACTGGTTGTTCTGGCAGAAGAAGACCATCGGCGCGTTGAAGACGCTGGCCCAGACGAACGACTCGTTGACATCGCCCTGGCTGGTGGCGCCGTCGCCGAAGTAGGCGATCACCGCCTCGCCCTCGTCGGTGCCGGTCTTGCCGTCCATGGTGACGCCCATGGCGTACCCGGTCGCGTGCAGGGTCTGCGCCCCGATCACGATCGTGTACATGTTGAACTTGAACTCGTTCGGGTCCCAGCCGCCCTGGTCAACTCCGCGGAACAGGCCCAGCGGCATGATCGGGTCGATGCCCCGGCAGTAGAGGACACCATGTTCCCGGTAGGTCGGGAAGGCCATGTCCTGCGTACGCAGCGCCCGGCCGGAACCGACCTGGGCCGCCTCCTGGCCGAGCAGGCTCGCCCAGAGGCCCAGCTCGCCCTGCCGCTGCAGGGCGGTCGCCTCGGCGTCCAGCTTCCGCACCAGCACCAGGTCCCGGTAGAAGCCGCGGTACTCCTCGTCGGTGAAGTCGACCCGGTACTCCGTGCCGTCCGGCCCGGTCACACTCTCGAGGCGCTCACCTTCGGGGGTGAGCAGCTGTACCAGCTCGGGGTCGCCGGTCGCGCCCTTCCTGGATCGGGGTACGGCCCGCCGGCCGCGGGTGCTGACCCCGGGGTCGCCTTTTGCCATCCGTCTCTCCCTGTCGTGTCTGCGTCGGCGCCGGGGGTAACCCGACGGCACGCAACTCGTGCGCCTGTCCGGCTGCTGCCGGACAAGATCCTGGCGGCCACGCCTAGCCCCGGTGGGGGTTGCCGCGCGGCGTGAGCCGGATCCAGGGGAGTGGATCCGGTTCGGGAGCGCCGGCGCCCAGCCGTACCGCCTGCGGGGTGCGCGGAGGTTCCGGCTGCGTTGCCGTCGTGGTCCATACTCGCATCACACGTGAGCACGCCCACAGTCCGGCCTGCCCGCGTCCTGCCGGGTGCCCGCTTCGTTATCTGGATTCCAGAGTGTCGGCGGCAGTGACGCAACGCCGAACCCAGGATGGTTCGTGTCACTTCCATCGCATTGGCGTGTCGACACGCTGTGCTAGTTGGTACGCCCAGGGTTACTGGGTCAGGGTGATGATACTGCTGGCGCCGCGGCTGCCCGTTGGGTCACTCCCGTCGGCTGAGGATGACGAGGAGGATGGCGTGCCCGAGCCAGGTGACGCGGTGGGTCCTCTCCCCGCCGACGGGCACCGCTCGGTTACCGGCTATCGACGGGTTGTCGGCGCTCACCGTGCCCCCGGCGGCGCAGGTCCCTCCCGTGGCTACCTGTTCACGGTGGCGCTGCTCGCCGGGACCGCCTCCCTGCCGCTGCTCGCCACAGCCGGTGCTGGTTCGGCCCCGATGCCCCCGCCGGCGGACCAGCCATCGCCGTCGTCATCCGCGCCAGCGGTCTCGCCGCCGCCCCCATCGCCGTCCCTCTGGCCCTCCCCTGCGTCGCCGTCCTCCCCTGCGCCCTATCCCGCGTGCGTCGAAACCCACTCGGGCGTGGAGTCGGCTACCGCATATTTAGTCCTTTATGGGTGCGTGCCGGATCTTTTTGATTAGTGGATGAATGATCACGATATCAGATATGTAATTCATGATATTGCTTGCAATGACTTGAGTTCGGGTATTTACTGGCCACGGATTGTGGTTCTGGATCGGGTTTCGGTATTTCCGGCTACACCAGGCGGTGCTGGCTGCGGCAGGATCAGCCAGCCAAGTTGACCTCGTCATTATGGATGTGGGAGTTGTTGTGTCGTTTGGTGATGCCATTCGTTCGCCGCTACCCCCGGCCTGGTCGCCTGAGCCGCTTCGACCGCTGGTCACTGCAGGCCCGGCCGGGTCAATTGACCGCAGGCCGAGCCGCTTAACCACACCCACGCCAGTGTGTTCGTGGTGTGACCTGAGTTCGGTCATTCCGTTAGTGCCTGAGGTTTGCTTGGGTGAGGGCGTCGAGGATGGCTTGTTGTTCGGGGTTGATCTCGGGTGGGAACGTCTGGATGGCGCCGTTGATCGTGAGGGTCGCGGAGCGTAGTGGGCGCAGTTGGCGCAGGACGTTGCGGATCGCGAGTCCGGTGCGGGTTTGGGCTTCGCGAGTGACGGCCAGGGCGGTGAAGACGATGGTCAGGTGCGCTTCGATGGCGGCCCTCGTGTGGTGGAACATGGGTCGGGCGGCGAGATCGGTTTTGGACATGCGGAAGGACTGCTCGATGTGCCACAGGTCGTGGTAGTTGGAGATCACGTCGCTGGGGCTCATCACGGTGTGGGGGATGTTGGTGACGTAGCCCTTGAGGCCGACGAGCTTTCGTGCCCTGGTCAGGGACGCTTCGTCGAGGGTGCGGGCGTCGCCGTTGGTGGTGACGAACCTCGGGTTTCGGGTCGTCTTGTCTCCGGCGATGACGGCTCGTGTTTTCGCCTCTTGGGCGTTGAGGGTCTTGTTGTCCCGGACAGCGCGTGCGGTGGAGTAGGCCCATACCGCCCGCCATGCCGAGGTGTGTGTTTGGGGGTTCCACACCGGTTCGGTCTTGAGTGCGGGGTCGTTGTCTCGGTTGACGCCGGTGCGGGGGGTGATCGTGTCGATGGTCTGCCCGTTGGTGAAGTAGTCGCCGTGCCAGCGGTAGTGCGACTCCAGGTCGATAGGTGCCTTGGTGGTGCGCGAGCCGACGATGAAGCCGAGGCCGGCGTCGTCGAGTTCGCGTAGGTTGGTCGCGGAGAGCATGCCGGCGTCGGCGACGATGACCATGCCGGTGATCTGGTGGCGGGCCTGGAACTGGCGGATGACTGGCAGCAATGTCAATGTCTCGGCCTTGTTGCCCTCAAAGCAGCCGATCTCCAACGGGAACCCGTGCCGGTCAACCAGTAGCCCGACGACGATCTGCGGGTCCACCCGCCGTTCCTTGGAGTACCCGACCTTGCGTAGGTCGTCTTCCTTGTCGGCCTCAAAGTACAACGTGGTCACGTCGTACAGGCACAGACTGACGTCGCCGCTGCCCGTGGCGTGGGCGAAGCACAACCGCGCGACCTGGTCACGGTATGCGCCCTCATGGGCGCGGGCCAGGCTACGGCGCATCGTCTTCTCGCTGGCCGGCTTACGGCCTAAATCGATCAGTACCCGGCCGGTATCGCGGATCGAGGTCGGCTCCACGATCCGCGCGATCACCAAGTCCCGGAAGACCCTGTCACCCACCGCGTCGAATCCCAGCGACGTGAACACCGACACCAGCACCTCATACAGCACCCGCGACGCCGTCGCCACCACCCGCGGCGCAGCGACCAGCGGACTGCGTTCCCGTGAGCCCTCGACATCGAACAACGCCGCGTCACCGGCCGGGCCGACCAGCGCCGCTTTCGGCGCCACCGCATCGATGCCGAGCTCCAACTCGCCCTGCCCAGGATCGGCAATCAGCTCACGAGCCCGCACCATCAACAGCCCCAACTCAGCCTCGGTACGCGCCGAGCCGACATGAGCAACGATCCGCCGACGCCCACCGACGGACTCAGCGATCTGCACCGCCGTCGCGCCCGAGGCCGTCCGGACCCGCCGAATCCACGCCACACACCGAGCGTAAGACACCAATTAGTGCCTCAAAACCAGCCCATCAGAACCCATCACCCCAGGTCAGCGCGCCGCGCCCCGAAACTCCGAGAACCGATGACCAAACTCAGGTGAGCCGCTTCGACCGCTGGTCACTGCAGGCCCGGCCGGGTCAATTGACCGCAGGCCGAGCCGCTTAACCACACCCACGCCAGTGTGTTCGTGGTGTGAGAGGACGTCTGATTCACGTATTTTGTGTGTGTTGTGGTTGTAGTGGTTCTCGCCAGGTTGGGGTGGTTTCGGCGGTGAGGCGTTTGGCGAGGTTGTCGATCATGGCGAG
>NZ_KB900614.1:3436891-3876032 GCF_000379065.1 Salinispora mooreana | reverse complement strand
CGATAACTTCGTATAATGTATGCTATACGAAGTTATACACTCTTTCCCTACTCCGTCGGTGCGGGATGAAAGTGAACCAGACACGATCCCGGGGCGATATCCGCTGAAACCGGGTAGGCCTATGTCCACCGATATGTTTTCTTTCTAGGTCGGGTCGGGCATCTCGCGCTACCGAGGTCGAGGCGCGAATCGGCCATTACCGGCCCGAAGATGAAGCAAACGTCCAGTGAGGGCCGGTGCGCTGCGGGTCCTTCGTTAGTGCTATGGGCGGAGTTCAGGATCCTTCGTCGGTGAGATGGTGTCGGTTCGCCTCGATCCAGGCGTCGAGTGCGGCCGGGTCGTCCGGGTTGACGCCGTCCGCGAGCAACTGGGCGACCGCCGCGGTCGCCGGGCTGCGCCGCTCGCCGGTGCTGTAGAGGCGGGCGAATTCCGGCACCATCTCATCAATAGCGATGTTGGTGCGGGCCGTCGCCGATGCCGACAGCCCCCGCTTACGGCCCGCATACGCCGCCCAACCCCGCAGTACCCGGGGTAGCAGCGCCGCGTCGTCCATGTCCAGTACGGCCCGCCGGTGCACCCAGTCCAGCAGGAACAGCCCGGCGACCGTCGGGCTCCACCGCAGCGGGTCGGGGTCGGTGAAGGTGGCGGTGTGATCCAGCAGCAGCCCGAGGCAGAAGTGCAGGGAGGCCAGCTGATCGTCGTCGAGGGAGTCCAGCCCGAACTGGGTGGCCTCCGGTGCGGCGAGGAAGCGCCGGATCAGGTCCGTCCGCTCCGCCGCGGTGAGCGGATCCATCGGCTGCGGTGTTGCTGCCGCCCGGCTGGTCGGCAACAACGCGAGCCGGGCTCCGACCAAGGCGCGGTCGGTGGCGAGGGACCCTTCTCCGGGCAGCTCGCTGAGCTTGTCGGTGATGGCCAGGTGCCGGCTCACCTCGGTGTGCATGGCGGCTGGTGTCTCGTCCCGGAACCAGGTCAGCTCGTCCTCGGCGCACATCTGGCGGATCTGGTCGAGGACCCGGGCCGGCGGGCCACCGACGAAGATGTCCTTGGTGATGCCGATGTTGTGGTCCACGAGTGCCACCAGGGCGTGTTCCGGTCCGCCCGCCGGGTCGTCGTAGGCGAAGGTCGCCAGGTAAGAGGTCTGGTCGCCGAAGACGTCCCCGTACGCCCAGCAGCCGGTGAGGTGGACCCGGCCGAGCTGCCCTGACCAGGCGGGTGCGGCGGCGCCCGGCCGGACCCGGTCGGCCCCGGCCGCGTCCGGCACCAACGCGGCGAAGACCGAGCGGATGGTGGTGGCCGCCGCGGCCCGGCGGCGGGAGGTGGCGGCGAGGAAGTCGCCGACGAAGGCGCGGACGGCGTCGTCCCGGCGGGCCTCGGCGACCGCATAGACGCTGCCCAGCAGCGCCGCGCCGAGCCGCTCGGCGTCCAGTGCGTTGTCGAGCTGGGCCACGTCTCGGGCCGCATGAAGCACCGCGTCGTAGGGGGTCTGCGCAGTTCCCATCCACCGACCCTACGCTGCGGTCCGCCCGCCGTGGCACCGGAAGCGGCCGGGCGTCCCACCACCCTCCGACGGGTTGTTGTGCTCGCCCGGGAAGATGCCGTCAACCACCCCGTGCGGCGGCCGTCGAGGGGGCGGCGCCGGGGCGACAGGTCGGGCGACCGTACGGCGACGAAAGGTGACTTGCGTCAGGTACGCTCAACCCCGACTTGACGATCGTCGGCGACATGGCAATATTGAGTCCAGCCCACTCAACTTGTCTGGGGCGCGCTGCGGCGGCGCCCGTCAACGGCTCAATCGAACGAAGCGAGGAAGCGAAGATGGCACGTGCGGTCGGCATCGACCTCGGCACGACGAACTCCTGCGTCAGCGTCCTGGAGGGCGGTGAGCCCACCGTGATCGCCAACGCCGAGGGCTCGCGGACGACCCCGTCGATCGTCGCCTTCGCCCGAAACGGCGAGGTGCTCGTCGGTGAGGTCGCCAAGCGGCAGGCGGTGACCAACCCGGACCGGACGATCCGGTCGGTCAAGCGGGAGATCGGCACCGGCTGGTTCGTCGACATCGACGACAAGAAGTACACGCCGCAGGAGATCTCGGCCCGGACGCTGATGAAGCTCAAGCGGGACGCCGAGGCGTACCTGGGCGAGCAGATCACCGACGCGGTGATCACCGTTCCGGCCTACTTCAACGACGGCCAGCGGCAGGCCACCAAGGAGGCCGGTGAGATCGCCGGCTTCAACGTGCTGCGGATCGTCAACGAGCCGACCGCGGCCGCCCTGGCCTACGGGCTGGACAAGGGCTCCAAGGAGCAGACCGTCCTGGTCTTCGACCTCGGTGGCGGCACCTTCGACGTGTCGCTGCTGGAGCTGGCCGAGGGCGTCATCGAGGTCAAGTCGACCAGCGGCGACAACCTCCTCGGCGGGGACGACTGGGACCAGCGGATCATCGACCACCTGGTCAAGACCTTCAACGGTGAGCACGGCATCGACCTGGCCCAGGACAAGATGGCGATGCAGCGCCTCAAGGAGGCGGCGGAGAAGGCCAAGATCGAGCTGTCCGCCGCCGCCACCAGCAACATCAACCTGCCGTACATCACCGCTGGCGCCGCCGGCCCGCTGCACCTCGACGTGACGATCACCCGCGCCGAGTTCCAGCGGATGACGCAGGACCTGCTGGACCGCTGCAAGGGCCCGTTCGAGCAGGCCGTCAAGGACGCCGGGATCAAGGTCGCCGACGTCGAACACGTCATCCTGGTCGGCGGCTCGACCCGGATGCCGGCCGTGACCGAGCTGGTCAAGCAGCTCACCGGCCGGGACCCGAACAAGGGCGTGAACCCGGACGAGGTCGTGGCCGTCGGTGCCGCCCTGCAGGCCGGTGTGCTCAAGGGCGAGGTCAAGGACGTCCTGCTGCTCGACGTGACTCCGCTGAGTCTCGGTATCGAGACCAAGGGGGGCATCTTCACCAAGCTGATCGAGCGCAACACCACCATCCCGACCAAGCGCTCCGAGGTCTTCACCACGGCTGACGACAACCAGCCGTCCGTGCTGATCCAGGTCTTCCAGGGCGAGCGGGAGATCGCCGCCTACAACAAGAAGCTCGGCACCTTCGAGCTGACCGGCCTGCCGCCGGCGCCGCGTGGCATGCCGCAGATCGAGGTCACCTTCGACATCGACGCCAACGGCATCGTGAACGTCCACGCGAAGGACACCGGCACCGGCAAGGAACAGAAGATGACGGTCACCGCTGGCTCCTCGCTGCCGAAGGAGGACATCGAGCGGATGCGTCGGGACGCCGAGGAGCACGCCGAGGAGGACAAGCAGCGGCGGGAGGAGGCGGAGACCCGCAACGTGGCCGAGGCGCTGCAGTGGCAGACCGAGAAGTTCCTCGCCGAGAGCGGCGACAAGCTGCCCACCGAGTCCCGGGACCAGATCAACGAGGCGCTTGGCGAGCTGCGCAGCGCCCTCGGCGGTCAGGACATCGAGAAGATCAAGTCTGCGCACGCGCAGCTTGCCCAGGTTTCCCAGCAGGCCGGTTCCCAGCTCTACACCCAGCAGCAGGGTGAACAGGCCGGTGCGGCCGGCGACCAGGCGGGCGCGCAGGCCGGCGGCCCGGATGACGTGGTCGACGCGGAGATCGTGGACGAGGACAAGGGCAAGAAGTGACCGTTCCCGGACACGGACTCCACGTACAGGGATGAGGTAGCCGCATGACGGACAAGCCACGAGCCACCGACCCGGACGCCACCGGGTCGGTGCCGGGTGGCTCCGCCTCCGCCGGCGAGGCCGGTGCGGAGCCGCGGGTCGTGATCCGTGACAATCGCAAGATCAGCGATGCCGCGGGTTCCGGCTCGGATGCTGCCGACGCGGAATCCACCTCGGACACGGCGAACACCGCCTCGGACGCGGCCGGTGCCGGCTCGGATCCGGCGAGCACCGGCGCGGCCGCCGCCGACGCCGGGTCGGACGTCCCGGCAGCAGGGCTGGTTGAGGAGGCGGATGTCGTGGTTGACGAGATCCAGGCCGAGACCACCGAGGGGGCATCCGCCAGCCCGCCGGTGGTGGATGCGCCGGCCGAGCCGGTTGACGCCGCCACGGCGACCTCACTCGGCGCGGAGCTGGAGGCGTTGCGGGCCGACCTGGACGAGCGGACTCGGGACCTCCAGCGGGTGACCGCGGAGTACGCCAACTACCGCAAGCGGGTCGACCGAGACCGGGCGCTCGTCACCGAGCAGGCCACCGGCTCGGTGCTCGCCGCGCTCCTGCCGATCCTCGACGACCTGGACCGGGCTCGTGAGCACGGCGACCTGGTGGGACCGTTCGGATCGGTGGCGGAGCAGCTCACCACCGCGCTCGGCAAGTTCGGGCTGACCCCGTTCGGTGCCGAGGGCGACCCGTTCGACCCGACCCAGCACGAGGCGGTGACGCACCAGACCTCGACCGAGGTCACGGAGCCGACCTGCGTACAGGTCATGCGACGGGGCTACCTGGTGGGGGAGCGGTTGCTACGGCCGGCGTTGGTCGGAGTCGCCGACCCGGAGTGAATGGGTGACACGACGGCATGATCGTCCCGCCCGCCCGACAGGGGCGGGCGGGACGATCACTCGACGGAAGGGGGCGGACCGGTGAGTTCCAAGGACTGGATCGAGAAGGACTACTACGCCGCCCTTGGAGTGGGCAAGGCCGCCTCCGCTGAGGATATCAAGAAGGCGTACCGGAAACTGGCGCGCGAGTCGCACCCGGATCGCAATCCTGGCGACGCGTCGGCCGAGGAGCGGTTCAAGGCGGCCTCCGAGGCGTACACGGTGCTCGGCGACGACGCGAAGCGTCGTCAGTACGACGAGATGCGTTCGTTGTTCGGCTCGGGCGCGTTTCGGCGTAACGCCCGTGGAGCGGGCCAGCCCGGCGGGGTGCCGTTCGATGTCGGCGACCTGTTCGGTGGCGCGGCCGGTGGTGACCGGCGGTTCAGCGGGTCCGGATTTCAGGACCTGTTCGGTTCGCTCTTTCCGGGTGGGGGTGGCGCCGCAGCGCGGGGCCCGGCGCGGGGACGGGACGTGGAGACCGAGGTCGCGCTCGACTTCGACGACGCGATTCGCGGGGTGACCCTGCCGCTGACGTTGCGGACGCCGGGAGTGTGTGACACCTGTCGCGGCGACGGGGCGAAGCCGGGTACGCAGCCGCGGGCCTGTCCGACCTGTCGCGGGGCCGGCGTGACCACCCGTAATCAGGGGTCGTTCAGCTTCTCTGAGCCCTGTACCGACTGCCAGGGCGTCGGCACGGTGGTGGACGAGAAGTGCCCGGAGTGCCAGGGCACCGGTGGCGTCACCAAGAACCGGACGTTGAACGTTCGGTTCCCGGCCGGGGTGGCCGACGGTCAGCGGATCCGGCTGGCGGGGCGGGGTGAGCCCGGGGCGCGGGGCGGGCCCGCCGGTGACCTGTTCATTCAGGTCAAGGTGAGTCCGGACGACCTGTTCGGACGAGCCGGCGAGGACCTGACGCTGACGGTGCCGATCACCTTTGCGGAGGCGGTACTCGGCACCGATCTCCGGGTACCCACCTTCGACGGCGCGGTAACGCTCCGGGTGCCTCCGGGTACGCCGAGCGGACGTGTCCTCCGGGCCCGGGGCAAGGGGGTGGTCCGTGCCGATGGACGGGCCGGCGATTTGTTGGTCACCCTTGAGGTGGTGGTGCCAGCGAAGCTGTCGGAGGAGGCGCGGGTGGCGTTGGAGACGTTCGTCGCCCAGACCCCGCCGGCTGCTCGGGAACATCTCGACGCGCGGGTGCGTCGGGGGAGCTGACCGGGCGGCGGGCTCGGTGGAGTGCACGCGGAGGTGAGCGGGGATGGCGGACAACTTCGTCGGTGCGGACGACCCTGCCTACGAGGCCAAGGTACTGATGATCTCGGTGGCTGCCCGGATGGCGGGCATGCACCCACAGACGCTGCGCCAGTACGACCGGCTCGGTCTGGTGCAGCCCGGCCGGGCGGCCGGGGGCGGTCGTCGGTACAGCGTCCGGGATGTGGTGCTGCTCCGCGAGGTGCAGCGGCTCAGCCAGGACGACGGCATCAACCTGGCCGGGGTGAAACGGATCATCGGGTTGGAGCGGCTGTTGGAGCAGGCGCAGCAGCGGGTGGCCCGGCTGGAGGTGGAGCTGGAGTCCGCGTACCGCCGGATCGCCGAGTTGGAGGCGGTAGCCCGCTTCCCCGGCAGCGACCTGGTGCCCGCCACCCGCACCTCCACCGCGTTGGTGGTCTGGCGTCCCCGCCGGAACCCGGAGCGGTGAGCCCGCGCCAGATTCGGGGTTCGGCCCCGCGGGGCGGCGGGGTCAGCTAATCTCAGGATCAGCTTCAAATGCATATAAATCGGACTCCGCTGGGAGGGGGCATGGCGGAATCAGCCAAGAGTCTCGCCCAGCAGGCGGAGGACAACCTCGAGCAGGTGGCCGAGGCGGTCCGAAAGCGGTTCGACGAGCTCACTGAGGGAAGGTTCAGCGACCGGATCAGGGAAGGACGGTTCGCGGATTCGGGTGACTCCGGCACTGACCAGGGGCACCCCGCGGACCAGCATCGGCGTCGCTGACCGAGCCGGTCGGCCGATGGACGGGCCGGGACCCACGGGGGGTCCCGGCCCATCCAGTCAGGGGAGGCGGCGGTTCTCCCGGACCAGTCCCCCCTCGCACCAGTCGCGGTAGACGAAGACGTCCGGTTGGGCCAGCAGGATCCGACTGTTCTGCGCCCACGTCCGCATCGGCTCGTCCCCCTCTCGTTCGGCCCGCTCCACCAGCTTCCAGAACCGCCGCTTCGGATGGGCCCGAAACCTCGTTCGGATCCCGTCCGCGGCATAGATGTAGAGACAGTGCAGCGCGAAGCGACGGGCCGGACAGGCCGGATCCATCGCCAGGTCGAAGAGGGTGGCTACCAGCCCGTTGCCGGCGACCAGGAGGTCCCAGTCCTGCGGCATGGCGGTCAGCGGCACCGAGTCGGGATGGTAGGCCCAGGCCCGTAGCTCCGCCGGTGACGGGTCAACCGGGTTCGTGAAGCCGTGGAACGTCGAATCCTGCCCGCTCACCGGCCAACCCTCCGCTCTCGACCTGGGCGATGGCCCCGTACCCCTCCCGCTGTTGGGCGGCAACGGTAACGCGAGCAACTCGGGGGCGGTAGTCCTCGCCGGGGCGGATTCGTGCTCCGACGGGCCGAGCCCGCCCGCCGGTGGCCCGCGCCGGGCAGGCCACCGGCGGGCGGATCAGTCCCCGACGGGCACCGGCTGGGCCTGCTGCTTTGCGGCGCGTTGCCGCAGCCAACTCTTGAACCAGTCGAGGTCGGGTACCCGGGCGAGCGTCGGTCCGACCACCACGGTGATCAACACGTACGCCGTGGCGAGCGCGGCCAGTTGCGGATCGACACTTCCGGCCGCCACCGCCAGCCCGGCGATGACGATGGAGAACTCTCCGCGCGGTACCAGGGTGAACCCGGTGCGCCAGCGGCCCGGCTCGGCAATGCCGGCCCGTCGGGCGGCGAGATATCCGGTGAGCGTCTTCGTGGCCATCGTCACCACCGCCAGCGCGAGCGCCGGCAGCAGCACCGGCGGGATGTCGCGCGGGTCGGTGACCAGCCCGAAGAAGAGGAAGAACACCGCGGCGAAGAGGTCCCGCAGCGGCGTCAGGAGTTCGGTGGCGTGGTGCGCGACCGGTCCGGAGATCGCGATGCCCACCAGGAACGCGCCGACCGCGGCCGAGACCTGGAGCTTCGCGGCCACCCCGGCGACCAGCAGGGTCAGGCCGAGCACGCCCAGGAGTAGCGCCTCCGGATCGCGGGCCGACATCACGTTCGAGATGGTCCGGCCATATCGGATCGCGACCACCAGCACGATCAGCACCGTGGCGACCGCGACGGCGAGCGCGGCGCCCCCGGCGACCAGCCCGGCCCCGGCCAGGACGGCGGTGAGCAGTGGCAGGTAGAAGGCCATCGCGAGGTCTTCGATGACCAGCACCGACAACACCACCGGGGTCTCCCGGTTGCCGAGCCGCCCCAGGTCGCTGAGGACCTTCGCGACCACGCCGGAGGAGGAGATCCAGGTGATTCCGGCGAGCACGATCGCAGCTACCCAGTCCCAGCCGAGCAGCAGTGCGAAGGCGGCGCCGGGCAACGCGTTGAGCAGCCCGTCGATCAGCCCGGCCGGCGCCGCGGCACGGAGGTTGCCGACCAACTCGCTGGCGGAGTATTCCAGGCCAAGCATGACCAGCAGGAGGATCACGCCGATTTCGGCGCCGATCGCGAAGAACTCCTCGCTGGCCTTGAACCCAAAAACTCCACCGTGCCCGAAGAGGAGCCCGGCGAGCAGGTAGAGGGGGATGGGGGAGAGCCCGATCCGTCGGCTGAGTCGGCCGAGGAGTCCGAGTAGGAACAGCAGCGCACCGACTTCGATGAGCAGTGTGGTGGTGTCGTGCATCCGCCTCAGCCGTCCGGGTCGCCGTCGGCGAGAATGGCGGTCACCCCGTCGAGGCCCTGTCGAGTCCCGACCACCACTACGACGTCACCGGCCGCGAACCGGAATGAGGGTTCTGGGGAGACGATCACCTCGCCGTGGCGGAGCACCGCCACGATCGAGGCGCCGGTGCGGGTGCGCGCCTTCGTGTCGCCGAGTTTGCGGCCCACGTACGCCGAGGCCGCGGGGATGGCGACCTGCTCGGTCAGCAGCCCGGCGGCCTGCTCCCGCAGCCCGGAGAGCTGGCCGAGCAGCAGCGACGCGCCGAGGATGTCGGCGAGCGCCTCGGCCTCGTCGTCGGTCAGTGGAATGTCGGCCTGGCAGGCGTCGGGATCGTCCGGGTCGTAGAGAACGAGGTCTCGCCGGCCATTGCGGTGGGAAACCACCCCGAGTCGCTGTCCGGACTCCGTCATCAGATCGTGGCGGACACCGATCCCCGGAAGGGCAGTCTGTTCGACACGTACTCGCACGTCGTCAAGGCTACCGTGCGCGCCGGGTCGAGATGATCGAGCGGGATGCGGGCCAGCATCAGTGGGGTATCAAACTAGTGACCTACTTCACACTGTCAAAGTTGAGCGGAACGGGCTCAACTTTGGCAGTGTCCATACCAGTGGACACGCCGACCCCCGGGGGAGCCCATGAACACCGAACGCCTCACCACGAAGAGCCGCGAGACCATCACTGGCGCCGTCACCCTCGCCGGTCAGCGCGGGCACGCCACTGTCGAGCCCTGGCACCTGCTGCTGTCCCTGCTGGACACCGCGGGATCAACCGCGGTCGGCCTGCTGCGTGCCACCGGAGCCGACCCCGACGACCTGCGCAGCGCCGCCCAGAAGGCGGTAGCTGCGCTGCCCGTCGCGCGTGGGTCCAGCGTCGTCGAACCGACCCTGGCCCGGGAGTTCGTGAACGCCATCGGCGCCGCCGAACAGATCGCCCGTCCGCTCGGCGACGAGTACACCTCGACCGAGCATCTCCTCGCTGGCCTGGCCCGGGTCGGTGGCGCGGTGTCGGCGGCGCTCCGGACCGCCGGGGCCACCGAGGAGGCCCTGGTGGCCTCGTTCCCGACCGTGCGGGGCGGGGACCGTCGGGTCACCAGCGCCGACCCGGAGCAGACCTACCAGGCCCTCGCGAAGTACGGCGTTGACCTGACCACCAGCGCCCGGGACGGCCGGATCGACCCGGTGATCGGCCGGGACACCGAGATTCGCCGGGTGATTCAGGTGCTGTCCCGACGGACGAAGAACAACCCGGTCCTGATCGGCGAGCCGGGCGTCGGCAAGACCGCGATCGTCGAGGGCCTGGCCCAGCGGATCGTCGCCGGTGACGTCCCCGAGTCGCTACGGGACAAGAAGCTGGTCTCCCTGGACCTCGGCGCGATGGTCGCCGGTGCGTCGTACCGGGGTCAGTTCGAGGAACGGCTGAAGTCCGTCCTTGAGGAGATCAAGAATTCGGATGGCCAGGTCATCACCTTCCTGGACGAACTGCACACCGTCGTCGGTGCCGGTAAGGGCGAGGGATCGATGGACGCCGGCAACATGCTCAAGCCCATGCTGGCCCGGGGCGAGCTGCGGATGGTCGGCGCGACCACCCTGGATGAGTACCGCGAGCACATCGAATCCGACCCGGCCCTGGAACGCCGCTTCCAGCCGGTGCTGGTCGGCGAGCCGACCATTGCCGACACCGTCGGCATCCTCCGGGGTCTCAAGGAGCGGTACGAGGTACACCACGGAGTGCGGATCACCGACGGTGCGCTGGTCGCCGCGGCCACCCTCTCCGACCGTTACATCACCGACCGGTTCCTGCCGGACAAGGCCATCGACCTGGTCGACGAGTCCGCGTCCCGGCTCCGGATGGAGATCGACTCGCGGCCGGTCGAGGTGGACGAGATCGAACGGGCGGTGCGCCGGCTCGAGATCGAGGAGATGGCGCTGGCGAAGGAGGCGGATGCCGCCTCCGTCGAGCGGCTGGAGCGGCTGTGCAAGGAACTGGCCGACAGCCGGGAGCAGCTCACTGCCCTTTCCGAGCGCTGGCAGACCGAAAAGCGGCACATCACCCGACTCTCGACGGCCAAAGAGGACCTGGAGCGGCTCAGCGGGGAGGCCGAGCGAGCCGAGCGCGACGGCGAGCTCGAGCGCGCCGCCGAGCTGCGGTACGGCCGTATCCCGGCACTCAAGGCCGACCTGACCCAGGCAGCGGAGGAGCTGGCCCGGCTCCAGGCGGACGGCGCGATGCTCAAGGAGGAGGTCGGCGCGGATGACATCGCTGCCGTGGTCGCCTCCTGGACCGGCATTCCCGCCGGCCGTCTCCTCGAGGGCGAGACGGCGAAGCTGCTGCGGATGGAGGAGTCGCTGGGGGAGCAGGTGGTCGGGCAGGCCCGCGCGGTGGGCGCCGTCGCCGACGCGGTCCGGCGGGCCCGCGCCGGCATCGCGGACCCGGACCGCCCGACCGGCAGCTTCCTCTTCCTCGGCCCGACCGGTGTCGGCAAGACCGAGTTGGCCAAGGCGCTCGCGGGGTTCCTCTTCGACGACGAGCGGGCGATGGTGCGAATCGACATGAGCGAGTACGGCGAGAAGCACTCCGTCGCCCGCCTCGTCGGTGCCCCACCCGGCTACGTCGGGTACGAGGAGGGCGGCCAGCTCACCGAGGCGGTACGTCGTCGGCCGTACTCGGTGATCCTGCTCGACGAGGTGGAGAAGGCCCACCCGGACGTCTTCGATCTCCTCCTCCAGGTGCTCGACGACGGCCGGCTCACCGACGGCCAGGGCCGGACGGTGGACTTCCGCAACGCCATTCTGATCCTCACCTCCAACCTCGGCTCGTCGGTGGTGGGTGACCTCACCGTGGCGGAGGAGCAGCGCCGCGAGGGCGTCCTGGCGGTGGTCCGGTCGCACTTCAAGCCGGAGTTCCTCAACCGCCTCGACGACACCGTGGTCTTCGCCGCACTCCGGGGCGAGCAGCTTCGGGCCATCGTGGACATCCAGCTCAACCAGATGCGCCGCCGGCTCGCCGACCGCCGGTTGGGCCTGGAGATCACCGAGCCGGCCCGGGAGTGGCTCGCCGAGCACGGCTACGACCCGATCTACGGTGCCCGCCCACTGCGTCGCCTGGTGCAGACCGCCATCGGGGACCAGCTGGCGAAGGCCCTGCTGGCCGGCCAGGTCCGCGACGGTGACACCGTCCGGGTGGGCCTGACAGACGGCAGGGACGCGCTCACCGTGACCGCCGCCTAGGCACCCTTCGTCGCGCGGGTGCGGGTGTTTGCCAACTCCGCCGAGGTGCACCGGGTTGTTATCGTCACCGATCGACATACCTGGGGAGGTGGCCGGTGGACGGGTCGGTGACATATCTGCTGGCAACGGTGGGCTGCCTGGCGGTGGCGGCCGGGATGGTGGCCGTCGCGTGGGCCCAGCGCCGGGCCAGTGGCCGTCCACCCGGTGCGCCGGTCGTCGAAGACCCGCTGCGCGATCGCGACGCGGATGCCCTTCGGGGTGACCCGCGGCGTCTCAAGCCCGGGGACCTCGTCGAGGTCCCCGGTGGCGTGACATACGCGGTGCGCGGCTCCGTCCGGCTGGTGGAAGGTGCGTGGAGCTGGACGGAACACCTGCTCGACGACACGGACGGCACTCGGCGCTGGCTGTCCGTTGAGGAGGATCCAGAGCTGGAACTCGTGCTCTGGGCGGCCGAACCCGGCACAACGATCACTCCGGGGGCCCCGACCATCGACTTCGCCGGCCGCCGCTACCGCTGGAACGAGTCCGGCCAGGCCCGCTACACCGCGGTCGGCACCACCACGCTCGACCCGAGTGGCACCCTGCGCTACCACGACTATCAGGCATCCGGTGGGGAGCGGCTGTCGTTCGAGGCGTACGGCGAGGCGGGCTGGGAGGTGGCCCGGGGTGAGCAGCTGCACCGCTCCGAGGTGATGATCTATCCGCGGGACGAGGTGGCCTGAGTGCTCGTCACCCTGGTCGCCCCCTACGTCGACACCTGCGCCGCCGACCTCAGCCTGGCGCTCGACGACGCCCCGCGCCCCGCGCTGCACGCACTCCAGGTCGACCTGCCCGGTGTGGCCCAGGTGCGGCTGTGCCTGCTCGGCGCCTCACACCAGGTGGTGCTGCGCGCCCCGGGCACCGCGCTGACCGAGACGGTGGCGTGCCTGCCCGGCCGCTGCCCCGACCTGCCCGCCCGGGCCCACGACGAGTCCACCGGCTACCGGTTCACCGCCACCGTGCTGCGCCCGGGCGATGAGGGCCTGCGGGAACGGGTGGCGGCGCTCCGCGCCGACCTGGCGGATGACCCGTACGCCCTGGTCGGTGTCTTCCCCGGCGACGGTGACGCGGTGACCGCGATGGCGGTGCGTCCGGGCCGGTCGGGCGGCGCCCTCGGCTGGCGTACCTGGCACGCGTACCCGCAGACCAGGGAACTGGTCCTGACCGAAACGGTGGTGACTCCGCGGTGACGTACCGGCGCTGGTTTGTGGTGGGGACGGCGTTCGCCCTCCTCGGCGTGTTGGTCGTGACCATCGCCATCAGATCCGGCAGTTTCTCCCCGCGCGGCTTCGTCGAGGACCACTACCAGCGGGCGGCCGCGCACGACCTCGGTAGCGAGGCGCTGGCCTACAGCTCGACCCAACAGCCGAGCCAGGTGGCCCGGGAGCTCACCGACGCCTGGCAGCCGGCGGACCAGTACATCGACAGCACCGGCGTCTACCTGCGCTACGACACAGACTCGGTGGTGATCCGGCCGGTCGCCGCGGGCTCACTGATCCTCCTGGAACGGCTCACCACCGCATATCCGCGCTACCACTCTCAGGTCGGAAGTCACTGGGGCTGGGGTCGGGGCAACACCGTCCGGGGTGGTGGCCCGGGCAGTGGCAAATAGCACCTCTACCGACCGAACCAACCCTGGAGCGCCCCTGTGTTGCAGACCCTCGTCACTGACCTGCTGCTCACCCTCGCCTACGGAGTGGTCGGGATCGCTCTCATGGGCGTCGGCTACGGTCTGGTTGACCTGGCCACCCCGGGCCGGCTCAATCAGCTGATCTGGAACGAACGCAACCGCAACGCCGCGCTCCTGCTCACCTCGAACCTGCTCAGCGTCGGCACCATCGTGGTTGCCGCGATCGTCGCCAGCGAGGACGACTTCCTCGTCGGCCTGATCGGGGCGGCGTCCTACGGGTTCCTGGGCCTGGTCGTCATGGCAGCCGCGTTCCTGCTGCTGGATCTCGCCACCCCCGGGCGGCTCGGCGAGATCCTCGTTGACCCGGAGCCGCACCCCGCGGTGTGGGTGACCGCCGCCATCCACCTCGCTGCCGGCGCGATCATCGCCGCCGCAATCAGCTGATGGCCCCGGGAGCGCAGCCGCGAGCAGCCGCCGGGCAGAGCGGGAGGGTGTGGGGTGGCATCGCCGTGGCGGTTGTCCTCGCCACTGCGGTCGCCGCCGTCGCCCTGACCGAGGAGAACAGCTTGGTCGTACCGCCGCCCACCGCCACCGAACAGAACGACACGGTGGCCCTGCTGCGCGACGCCGCCGAGCAGCAGGACATCTGCTACGGCTGGGAGCTCGAGCAGTGGGACGGGGAGATTGTCAGCGCCGGATCGAACCTCGGTGCCGGCATCTCGGTGGTGGGCCACCCGCAGTGCCCCCGTTGGCTGCGGGTCGCCGCGACCGTCGAATACACCCCGGAGAGCAGCGAGGTCGAGGACTTCGCCGCGGTGGCGGTCGAGGGGTCGTCCGAATTCACCTACGACCACCTCCTCGGTCTGGCGGCTGGCTTGTCCCGGTTCGGCCTCGATGAAGCGGCCTTCCTCCAGGAGCCCGGCTGGGCGGTGACGCGGGCCGCGGTGAGTCTTCCACTCCTTGTCGTCGAACGTGGGGTGGCCAGTCCGGAGCCGTTGGTCACCAGCGCGCCCGTCGCGGCGCCGAGCCCGCCGCCGGCAGCCGGCAGCGACCTGTGGCGGGAACGTTCCGGCTGGCTGATCGGGGCCACCGGGATGATGCTGATCGGCGTGCTGCTGGTCGCGGTCGGCCTGGTTCAGTGGCGTCGGCGGCGCGGCGAGGCGGCGGGTGCGGACGGGCGTGGCGAGGGCACGGCCGCGGCGCGGACGGTGGAGCGGGCGTGACGGTGGACGCGCCGCTCCGGTGGCGGCAGGCTCGCGCCGCCGTGCTGGCCGCGGTGTTCGTCTGTGCGGCCTGCGGCCTCGTCTACGAGCTGGCCCTGGTCGCGCTCGGCAGCTACCTGATCGGTGACACGGTCGGGCAGGCGTCGATCGTGCTTGGGGTCATGGTCTTCGCGATGGGTGTGGGAGCCCTCGCCGCGAAGCCGTTGCAGTCGCGGGCCGCCGCCGCTTTCGCCGCGATCGAGCTGGCCCTGGCGCTGCTCGGTGGCCTGTCGGTACTCGGCCTCTACGCGGCGTTTGCCTGGCTGAACCTGTATATGCCGGCGCTGGTCGGCACCGCCTTCGTCCTCGGACTGTTGATCGGCGCGGAGATCCCACTGCTGATGGTGCTGCTGCAACGGATCCGCCAGCAGGCGGCCGGCAGTGCGGTAGCGGACCTGTTCGCCGCCGACTATGTTGGCGCCCTCCTCGGCGGCCTGGCCTTCCCGTTCCTGCTGCTGCCGCTCTTCGGCCAGCTCAAGGGCGCGCTGGTGGTCGGCGCGGTGAACGCCGTCGCCGGCCTGGCGTTGGTCTTCACCGTCTTTCGGCGGGAGCTCAGCGGCCGAGCGCGAACGGCACTGACCGCCGGCTCCGTGCTGGTCGCCGTCTGCCTCGGGTACGCGTGGCTGACCGCCCATGACTTCGAGGTGACCGCCCGTCAGCAGCTCTATCGCGATCCGGTGGTGCATGCGGAGCGCAGCCGCTACCAGGAGATCGTCCTCACCCGGTCGGTCGCCGAGCCCGGGGGCGGGACCGACCTGCGCCTCTTCCTCAACGGGGATCTCCAGTTCAGCTCGGTCGACGAATATCGATACCATGAGGCGCTGGTGCATCCCGCGCTCGCTGGTGCGCGTGGTGAGGTGCTCGTGCTCGGCGCCGGAGATGGGCTCGCGGTTCGGGAACTGCTGCGCTACCCGGATGTCGATCGGATCACCGTGGTTGACCTGGATTCGGCGGTGGTGGCGTTGGCCCGCACCGAGTCGCGGCTGCGGCAGCTCAACGGCGGTTCGCTCGACGACCCCCGAGTACGGGTTCTCCATGCCGACGCGTTCGGGTGGCTGCGCTCCACCACCGAGCAGTTTGACGTGGTGATTGCCGACTTGCCCGACCCGGACGAGACGGCTACCGCGAAGCTCTACTCCGTGGAGTTCTACACGTTGGTCCGCAACGCGCTGGCCGCCGAGGGCCGACTGGTGGTGCAGGCCGGTTCTCCGTACTTCGCGCCCCGGTCGTATTGGTCCATTGAGGCGTCGCTGCAGGAGGCCGGATTCGCGACCACGCCGTATCATGTGGACATTCCTTCCTTCGGTGACTGGGGCTTCCTGCTCGCCGCGGCCGATGAGCTCCCGCCAATGCTGACCCTGCCGAGAGACGCGCCAGCGCTGCGTTTTCTGGATGCGGCGACGCTGGCCGCCGCCGAGGTCTTCCCGCCGGACCGGCGCCGGGTCAACGTGCCGGCGTCCACGCTGTTGCAACCCCGAGTGCTCGAATACGCGCGTGCCGAATGGCGCGGGTACTGAAGCCGCGTCGGGCGTCGGGGATCACGTGGGACCAGCCGTAGGCCGCGGCCCGACGCAGAGCGGTGTGCAGGTCGCGGGCCTGGGTGGCGAGGACCATGATGCCTTCGTCGCGGTAGCGGTGGGCAGTCGCCCTGGAGATGCCGAAGCCGGCGGCGAGCAGGGTCAAGTCCTCGGCCCCGCGGAACCGGACGAGCATCATCAGCGCCTGGTGGTAGCAGGTCAACGCCCGGGTGCCAGGGCGGGTACCGCAGGCCTGTCCCTGTGCGTACAGCAGACGCGCGAGGTGCCGCACGAGTTCCCTCGGGACGTCAACCATGGCACGATAGGCAATCACGTGGAGCCCGCAAAGATGTGTTTCTGTCGCAAGGACGTGTCTATCGATGGCTACACGCCTGTTTCTACTACCGCCCGACTCGCCGCCTTCGCCCGTGTCACACACCAATCAAACCTCATGCGTTGCTGAGATCACCTCACTGAGATCCACGTACCGTCGTTGTTGGCCCGAGGCCGTACGGTGTGGGCGCGAATGAGGGAAGGAGAATCGTGGTAAATCCGCAGCAGCCCGTACGGGTGCGTCCGGGCATCGTCACCATTTCCAGTTATCTGCTTATCTTCTATGCCGTCCTGGCACTGATTGACACGGTCATCGCGCTCACCACCCTGGGCACGTACCAGGAGATCTACCGGGATGCCTACGCGGGCACCGACGCCGAGGGCGTCGAGGGCGTCGTGGTGTTCATGGTTGTCGCGATGAGTCTGGTCAGCCTGCTCTTTGCGGCGGGGCTGGTCGTTCTCGCCCTGCTGAACAACCGGGGAATGAACACGGCTCGGATCATCACCTGGGTCGTCGGGGGAATCGCGCTCTGCTGCAACGGTGTTGGCCTGACCTTTTCCGCGGCGGGCAGCGCCATGGGGGGAGAGGCCTCCGATGATGTGGTCAGCCAGGAGGAAATCAACCGTCGGCTGGAGGAAGCCGTGCCGTCCTGGCACGAACCGGTGCTGATGCTGACCGCGATCCTCGGCATCATCGCCCTGTTGGTGGCCCTGATCCTGCTGGCGCTGCCGAAGTCGAACGAGTTCTTCCGCAAGCCGCAGCAGCAGTGGGAGCCCCCGGTCCCCGGTGCCGCCTATCCCATGGCCCCGGGCGGGCCGGCATACCCCACGACCCCGGGCCAGCCGGGCTATCCGCAGGCCGATCCGAGTGCGGGCTCCTCGGGCCAGCCGGGCTATCCGCAGGCCGATCCGAGTGCGGGCTCGTCGGGCCGGTCCGGCTCTTCGGGCGGCGACTGGAGCTCGGGGAACTCGGGTTCGCCCGACTCGAGTGGCGGGGGGCACTCCGGCGGGCACGGCTAGCCGCCAGCCGCCGGCGGCCTTCCCGCCGGAGAACGCGACACGACTGATCCCTCCGGATAGCGTGCAACCCGACGCCTACCGGAGGGATCAGTCGTGTCGTACCCCGAACCGGCCCGCCGCCCCGCTGCGGTGACCGCGGCTGTCGTGCTGCTGGCGCTGATGGCGGTGGTCGCTGTCGCGTACGCCGTTGCCGGCCTGTTCGTCCTGTTCAGTACGGTCGACGCCTTCCGGTTGGCGGCGGCGGGAAGCGCGGCCTCGTCGGACGAGGTCAATGCGGTGGTCGCGCTGGTCACCGTCTGGACAGTGGCCGGTGCGGTGGTCAGCCTGCTCGCCGGGGTGGTCTTGGCCGCGCTCGCCGGGCTGGTGCGCACTGGCCGTTCCGGTGCGCGGGTAGCGACCTGGGTGGTCGCCGGCCTGGGGGTGGTCGCCGGCTGCTGCGGGCTCACCGGTCTGGGCGGGATGCGGGCCTTCCCCATGCAGCCGAGCGACGAGGATCGCTCCACCATCGAGCTCCTCGCCCAGCTATCCGAGGCGTACCCGGGCTGGTGGATCCCGCTCGGCGCAGGTCTTTCGGTTGGGCAGGTCCTCGGTTACCTTGGGGTAGCGATGTTGCTGGCCTTGCCGCCGGCCGCCGGCTGGTTCCGCCGACCCATGCCCTCTCCACATGGGCCGTACCCGCCCCCGCATCCCCCGAGGTGAGACGCTCGTGCCGAGTGACCAGTCGACCAGCGAGCGATGCGCCTTGATCACCGGTGCGACGGCTGGCATCGGCGCGGAGTTCGCGCGTCAACTGGCCGCGGCGGGCTGGCACCTGGTGCTGGTTGCCCGGGACGCAGCCCGGCTGGGGGAGGTCGCCGCCGAGCTGACCTCCCAGCACGGCCGAGAGGTCGAGACGATCTCCGCCGATCTGTCCACCGACGACGGATGCGCGGCGGTGGAGCGCCGGCTCACCACGGGTTCCCCGGTCGAGTTGCTGGTCAACAATGCGGGGATCAGCCTCAACGCGCCGTTCCTGCGGTCGACGCCGGAGGATGAGGCGCGTCTGCTCCGGCTCAACGTGCACGCGGTGATGCGGCTCACCCTCGCCGCCGTCCAGCCGATGGCCGAGCGGCGGAGTGGGGCAGTGATTAATGTCTCTTCGGTCTCGGGGTTCGCGCCGGTCATGCCCGGTTCGACGTATCCGGCGAGCAAGGCGTGGGTGACCAGCTTCAGCGAGTCGGTCGGTCTGTCGGTGCGGGAGTTCGGTGTTCAGGTGATGGCCCTCTGCCCGGGCTACACCCGCACCGAGTTCCACGACCGGGCCGGCATTGACCGGTCGAAGATGCCGGGGTGGATGTGGCTGTCGGCGGAGGACGTCGTCGCTGAATCCCTGCGTGACCTGCGAAAAGGTAAGTTGGTCAGCGTCCCGGTGTGGAAGTACAAGCTGCTCGTGGCGGCGATGCGGCACGCCCCGCGGCGGCTGGTGAAAGCCTTCTCGCAGGACGCCCGGGGGCAGGTTGGCCGCGCGGAACAGTGATTGCCCGGAACGGTCATCGACGGTGCCGACGACCGTTCCGGTTGCGGAGCGTGTTGGCGCATCGCCCGCTGTCACATCGCCCGCAGGGTTGACCTAGGCCGCCCCGACACACAGCTCCCAGCATCGAGCAGTACCCTCTTCGCCATGGGGGACCACGACGACCTGCGTAAATTCATCACCGACCTGGCAGTGGTCCATGGTCGGGTGGTGCTCTCCTCGGGGCGTGCGGCGGACTGGTATGTGGACCTGCGGCGCGTAACGCTGCATCACGAGGCCGCACCGTTGGTGGGCCGGGTGCTGCGGGAGTTGACTGCCGACTGGGCGTACGACGCGGTGGGTGGGCTCACCCTCGGCGCCGACCCGATCGCGCTGTCGATGCTGCACGCCACCGCTGGTACCGACCGTCCGCTGGATGCCTTCGTCGTCCGTAAGGCGGGCAAGGCGCACGGGCTGCAACGCCGGATCGAGGGGCCCGACGTGGCCGGGCGCCGGGTGCTCGCGGTGGAAGACACTTCCACCACGGGCCAGAGCGTGTTGACCGCGGTCGAGGCCCTGCGTGAGGCCGGGGCCGAGGTGGTGGGGGTAGCGGTTATTGTTGATCGAGGTGCCGGCGCCGCGGTGCGAGCCGCCGGACTGCCGTACCGGGCGGCCTATACGTTGGCTGACCTCGGCCTTGTGGCGTAAAAGTCTGCCGATTTGGATTCGCCGATATGCAGGCGAGTCAATGCTGCTGGTGGAAGGATGGAATACGTGGGAACTGCGTTGGCGGAAATGACAATGCCTCAGATCTCGCCGCTTGCCGGCGAGCCGATCGAACGAGCAGACGCGGAGCGGCTGGCCGGGGTCCTCAAGGCCCTTGCTGACCCCGCTCGACTGCGACTGCTGAGCCTGATCCAGTCGGCCCCCGAGGGCGAAGCGTGCGTGTGTGATCTCACCGCGCCCCTCGGCCTCTCCCAGCCGACGGTCAGCCATCACCTGCGCATCCTCACCGAGGCTGGCCTGCTGGAGCGGGAGAAGCGTGGGGTCTGGGCGTACTACCGGCTGGTGCCGACCGCGATCGCGACCATCGCCGACCTCCTGACGCCGCCGCGTAAGCGCGCCGGCAAGAAGGCGCGCTGACCGTACCGCTCGTCCGACGCCCTCCGACCGGGGTGGCGTCGGACGTCCGGTTTCGCGGGTTGCGGCCGGCGGGCTGACGGCGCGCCGTCAGCCCGACTCGGCTGTGGGCGCGGGCACCCCGGTGTATCGGGGCACGGCCACTCGGTGTCGCCGCGCCCCGGCCGGGTCAGTGCTTGCCGTAGTGTTCCCGGGTTTCCCGGATCGCCTCCTCGGCCGCGGCCCGCTCTGCTGCGGTGGTGCCGCGCCTCGCCGCCAGACGGGCTCGCAGCAACTCGACCACGATCGGGACCACCGAGAGAACCACGATCGCGATCAGGATCAGCTCGATGTTCGCCTTCACGAACGGGACCTGGCCGAGGAAGTAGCCGAGCACTGTCACGCCGGTACCCCAGAGGATCGCGCCGATCACGTTGTAGATGACGAACGTGCGGTAGTTCATCCGGCTGACTCCCGCCACGATCGGGGTGAACGTCCGGACGATCGGTACGAAGCGGGCCAGTACCACCGAGCGGGCCCCGTACTTCTCGAAGAAGTCGTGTGACTTCAGCAGGTTTTCCTGCTTGAACAGTTTCGAGTTGGGCCGCCGGAACAGCGCCGGCCCGACCTTGCGCCCGAAGGCGTACCCCACCTGGTCACCGGCGATGGCCGACAGTGTGATGAGCAGGCAGACCAGCCAGAGCGGCCAGGTGATGTACTTCCCGTCGGCGGTGAGCAGGCCGGCGGTGAACAGCAGCGAGTCACCGGGCAGGAAGAAGCCGATCAGTAGCCCCGACTCGGCAAAGACGATCACCAGGATGCCGAGCAGGCCGAAGGTCGAGATCAGCACCTCGGGATCGAGCCAGTCCGGCCCGAGAGCCAGGGTAGTGGTGGGCGTCGGCACGCGGTGACCTCCGTGGGCTGCCGGGCGGTGGACGTCGCCAGCGGCGACGGGAATGTCCGTAGTCTAGGTGGCAGCACGGTCCGTCCGGTGCCTGACGTCAGAGCTGCACCCACACCGCTGGTCGGGGTTCATTGGCCGAGGATCAGCCCCCGCGCGGGCCACCGACGCGGACCTCAGCCGACCAGAATCGCCCTCCTATGCGTGCTGCCCCGCCAACCGGGCAGGTTGACGGGGCAGCACGGTGCCGTTGAAAAGATCAGGCGACGAAACTGTTCCGTCGACGGCGGGCGACCAGGAAGCCGGCCGCGCCGATGGCGAGCAGCAGGCCGCCGAGACCCGCCACCCGCAGGGTGGAGTCACCGGTGATCGGCAGGCTCGGGTCGGCACCGCCGCCCCCGCCCCCGGTGTCGCCGGTCGCGTTGACCAGGATCGCGGCCTCGTCGTTGGCCGGCTGGAGATCGTCGTAGAAGCCGCCCTCGCAGCGGCAGGGCACGTTGACCTTCACCGCGCCGGCAGCGTCCGCGATGACCTCGTCGATCCGGAGGGTGAAGTCGAACGTCTGCTGCTCACCGACCTTGCTGAAGGAGGAGACGTAGCAGCGGTAATTCGCTGCCCCCGCTTCACCCCGGTCACCAAACTCGTCACCGAGCAAGGGCGAGCAGAGATCGGGCACCTTGACCGCCGTGGTGCCCTGCGGGACGTCGACGTTGAGGTAGGTCACGGACGAGCCGGGCCGAGTATAGTCAAGGGTGGCCGGACCGTTGTTGCGGAAGCCGATGCTCGCCTGGACCTCGGCGGCTTTCTCCCCGGAGACCTCGGTGCCGATCGCCTCCAGGTCGGTGCCGTTGCTGCCGGTGGCAGAAATATCCAGGTAGGACCAGTTGTTCGACGGGTCGGGATCGGCCTGCGCCCCGCGAGCCGACTGGATGCGGTTCTGCTCGGTCAGCGTGAGCTTCCCACCGGTGCCGGGCTCTCCCAGGGAGATACCCAGGCGGTGCAGACGCGCCTCGTAGGCCTCGAACTCGGCCGGCGTTTGCCAGTAGACATTGCCGTGTACGAAGCTCGGCGCGTAGGTGTCCGACCCGAGCTTGTGGGTGAGGGGGGCGCTGTAGCTGGCCCCTGGCGTCAGTTTTTCGTCGAAGCGGCAGAAGAGCAGGTGGTCGCCGTCGTAGTTGCAGTTGCTGTAGCGCTGGTCGGCCCGGATCCCGTAGTCGTGGTCAAAAAACGCGACCGCCCCGTTGGCAGTGACCTCGCCAGCGTTGCTGACTGTCAGCGGTTCCGTGAACGTCTCGCCGGGTGCGACGGAGAACTCGTGCTCTGCTCCGGCGACGAGATCGACTCCGGCGCCGATGCGTACTGTCGCGTCGTGGGTGACGGGGGAGAAGCCCTGGGCGCTGAAGCTGACCTTCAGCACCCCCTCGTCGCCGTTCGCGGCGTCGGCGGTGGGCACGAGAGACGCTCGGTAGGCGCCTCGGGTGTCCTCAATGGTGTCGGGCAAGGGGTTGACACAGCGCAACACATGGGATTCCGGCGTGGTGCAGTCGCTGTCTCCGTACTCCGAGGAGACATCGACCTTACCGGCGAGGTCGCTGAAGTCGTACTGGATGGTCAGCTCGTGCAGGGTGACCGGCGCCGAGACGGAGACGGTCGCCGACCTGGCCTTGCCGGCGGAGCCGGCGGCGAGGGTGACGTTGTCGAAGTAGACGTCGAGCGTGATGTCGGTCTCGGCCGCCGAGGCGGGAGCGGCGGTGGCGACGAGCGCGCCGGCGAGGCCGATCCCGGCGAGCCAGCGCCGGGCGGAGTGCTTGAACATGGAAATCCTTCGGCTGGGGGTTACACCAAAGTCGGTTTGTGGATCATAATTGCCCCCTCGAGGCATGGCTGCCCCGAGCAAGTTCTGCTGGCCGACACCACCCGAAGACCTGAAGCAAATTTACCGTTTCAGCCAGTTGTGCCTGGCTGCGATTCTGGGCGTATCGCCCCCGTCGGCCGCCCGCTCAGCGGTAGTCCTCCTCGTCGCCCCCGACGGCGCGGGCCTGCTCCGTCGCGTCCCAGCCGTTGACCTCCAGACCGAGGTGCGGCTCGACCTCCACCTCGCCCGGAAGCGCCGCCGTGGCCTGCTCGACCGCGTCCGCCGGCTCGGCCTCCGGGTCCCGCTCGTCCGGCGTGAGGTGCTCGCTCGGGGCGAAGTCCTCGTCGGGCAGGCCCATGGTCCCTCCCTGGAACTCGTGCGGACAACTACCCACACCGTACGGGTTGGTCACGCTCTGCGTCGGGGGTGGCGTGGACCGTGCCGATCCGGTCGGAAACGGGAATGCCTCCCCGGCGTGGCACCCCGGTGCCACGATGGGGGCATGGCCTCCGCCGGGCCGGTGGTGCCGACCGTAATCAACTGCGGGATACTGCCGGCGGTGGACAGCGCGGTCCGGCGCACCCATGGACAACAGCGGCCGGCGACGGCCGAGAGCGTTAAGTAAGGAGCGTTCGACATGCCTATCGCTTCCCCCGAGGCCTACGCGGAGATGCTGGACCGTGCCAAGGAAGGCCGGTTCGCCTACCCCGCGATCAACGTGACCTCCTCGCAGACCCTCAACGCAGCGTTGAAGGGCTTCGCCGACGCGGAGAGTGACGGCATCATCCAGGTCTCCACCGGTGGCGCCGAGTACCTCTCCGGCCCCTCCGTGAAGGACATGGTCACCGGCGCGGTGGCCTTCGCCGGCTACGCGCACGAGGTCGCCAAGAAGTACCCGGTCAACATCGCCCTGCACACCGACCACTGCCCGAAGGACAAGCTGGACAAGTTCGTCCGGCCGCTGCTGACCATCTCGCAGGAGCGGGTGCGGGCCGGCCAGGAGCCGCTCTTCCAGTCGCACATGTGGGACGGCTCGGCGGTGCCGGTAGCGGAGAACCTCACGATCGCCGAGCAGCTTCTCGGCGAGGCCGCCAAAGCCAAGATCGTCCTCGAGATCGAGGTCGGCGTGGTCGGCGGCGAGGAGGACGGCGTCGAGAACGCCATCAACGAGAAGCTCTACACCACTGTTGACGACGGCCTGGCCATGGTTGAGGCGCTTGGCCTGGGGGAGAAGGGTCGCTACATGGCGGCGCTGACCTTCGGCAACGTGCACGGCGTCTACAAGCCGGGCAACGTCAAGCTTCGTCCCGAGGTGCTCCACCAGATTCAGGCGGCGGTCGGGGCCAAGTACGGCAAGGACAAGCCGCTGAGCCTGGTCTTCCACGGCGGCTCCGGTTCCCTGTTGTCGGAGATCCGTGAGTCGCTGGACTACGGGGTGGTGAAGATGAACATCGACACCGACACCCAGTACTGCTTCACCCGTCCCGTCGCGGACCACATGTTCAGCAACTACGACGGGGTGCTGAAGGTCGACGGTGAGGTCGGCAACAAGAAGAAGTACGACCCGCGGGTCTGGGGCAAGGCCGCCGAGGCCGGGATGGCCGCCCGCATCGTCGAGGCCTGCGAGGACCTGCGTTCCACCGGCACCCGGATGAAGTGATCTGATCGCCGTGGTGGACGGCCGGCTCCCGTACTGGGGGCCGGCCGTCGCTCTTGGCGCGTCCGGCGGCTGCCCGGGCAGCATCGGCCCCGGAGTCGGTGACCTACATAGTTGGCCGCCAACACCGCCACCCCCGTGGCCCAGCGCGCCGGCGGACGGCGGTGGGGGTCGCGCGCGCGGGTGCCGCGGTGGGGTCAGTCGACCCGCTCGCGGATCGTCGGGGGAAGCGGGTTGAATAGGACGATGCAGAACCTGTTGCCGGAGCCACCGGCCACCCTCCTGCCCGCGCACGATGAGGCCGACAGCGCCATCGCCGCCGCTGAGCAGAGCGGCGCCGACGAGGACTTCGCCGCGGTGGCGGCACGCTTTCCCACGTTCAGTGCGGCCTGGGCCGCGCTCGCGGTCCGCGCGTTCGCGGCGGACCAGGTGGTCCAGGCGTACGCGTACGCCCGCACCGGTTACCACCGGGGCCTGGATCAGCTACGCCGAAGCGGTTGGAAGGGGCACGGTCCGGTGCCGTGGTCGCATGAGCCGAACCAGGGCTTCCTGCGCTGCCTCTGGGTGCTGTCCCGGGCGGCCGACGCCATCGGCGAGGCCGACGAGGCGGCCCGCTGTGCCCAGTTCCTCCGTGACTGCGACCCGGCCGCGGCGGACGCGCTGGCGAGCGACTGACCTCTCCTCGGACGACCGACGCCGGGCTGGCCACGGCCAGCCCGGCGCATCGGCTCGTCTCGGTGGATCAGAGCCCTTCGGCCACCGCGGCTGCGATCTTGAGCCAGGCATCCCGGGCGGCCGATGAGAGCGCCGCGTACCGGAGCGGCTCGCCGGAGTCGATGAGCCGCTCGTACGGGGCCAGGAGCACTGCCCGGGTCCGCGCGGCGAAGTGCGCCTGGATCGCCGGCAGGTCGATCTCTTTCCGGGACGGCGGCATCGAGACGACGGTCACCGCCTGCCGCACCAGTCGTTGCCGGCCGCTCTGCTCCAGATGGTCGAGCATTCGGGCGGCTGTCTCCGCGGAGTCGTTTCGGGCCGACATGGTCACCACCAGCTGGTCGGTGGCGTCGATCGCGGCCTGCCAGTTCTGCGCCCGCACGTTGTTGCCGGTATCCACGAAGATCAGCTTGTAGAAGCGGCTGACCACCTCGCGGATCTCCGCGAATGCCGTAGCGGTGAGCATCCCCCCGCCGGTGGCTGACTCATCCGACGCGAGGACGTCGAACATCCCCTCGCCCTGGGCCCGCACGTACTGCGACAGGTCCCCGACCCGCCCGTGGGAGCCGTGGAACTGATTCAGGTCGCGCAGCAGGTCTCGCACCGTACGGGCGTGGAAGTCCTGTTGGGCGCGCATGCCCAGGGTGCCCTGTGTCTCGTTGTTGTCCCAGGCCAGGACGTAGCCGCCACGCTTCTGGCCGAAGGTCATGGCGAGCAGCAGGATCGCCACCGTCTTGCCGGCGCCGCCTTTCGGGTTGACCACGGTCACCTGTCGCAGCCCGCCAAAGTTGCGTCGGACCATCTCCACGTCGCGGCGCATCTCCTGCTCCTGGCGACCGGGCGGGAGGCGGAGCCCCATTCTGTTGGCCATCGCCCGAACGCCCATGGTGGCCATCGGATCCGCCGGGCGTAACTGTCGACGCCGAGCGAAGTCCTCGGCAGTTGGTGGCGTCTGCCCGGTTGACGTCCATCCGGCCGTCGGCGGTACGGGGCCGCCGTGCGTTGGTGGCGGGTAGGGACCCGGAGCCGGTCCCGCCGGCGGCACTTCTGCGGTGGGTGGTCCTGCCGGTGGTGGGCCGGCGGTTGGGTAGGGCGTCGGGATGGTTGCCCTGCCCGTGGCCGGTGGGGCGGTCGGCGCACCAGACTCCGGGCCGGGGCGTTCCCCGCCCGACCCGCCTGGGTCGTTGCTGGCAGCGTCGGGACCGCTGATGGCGTCCTCCGGTGCTGGGCGTTGTGGTGGCGCCACCCACGGCGACTCGGTCGAGGTGCCGCCGCGGCCATCCCAGCCAGCTCTGTCGCCGGCGGGCCCGCTCTCCGTCGATGCCCCGGCGATCGGCCTACCTCCGGTCGACATCGCGGGTGCCGGATCGGTCGGGTCGAGGCTGAACGGTTGGTGGAGATTGACGCCGGGCGTCGGTGCCAGGTTGGGGGCGTGGGGCGCCGGGGGAGTGTCAGCCACCCCGCTGCGCGGATCGCTGTCCGGGCTCGGCGCCCAGGCGCGTGCCGCGTCGGAAGGGGCGCTCGTCCACCCGGTGGGGACCGGTGTCCCGTGGGTGGGCGAAGGCGGCTGAATCTGGTCATCCGGTCCCGGCGCGGGCGACCAGGACAGTGGTTCGGCCTCGGCCGCCGGCCACAAGGGTTCGATGTCCCGCTCCGGTGCCGGCTGCTGGCCGGACGGGTACGACCGGTCGGCGTTCTCGTCCACCATGGCTCCTCCCCATGCCTTCTGCTGAGGATATGCCCCGAGAAAAGGCCAGAGTGGCCTACCGGTGGACGGTCCGGGGAGACCAGACCGCCCACGCACCCGGCTCGGTCCACCAGGACCGCTTCCGCTTCAGCTCGCCCTCGGCGCCGTCATCAAGGAACGGGATCGCCCCCTCCCGGGGCACCACGGCCACCGCCCGACCACGGGCGCGACGAACCTCCAGGCGGACCTGACGCCGGCGGCCCCACCGGGACGAGGCGATGACCGGGACGGCCACCGCGACCTCGACCAGACCGTCGCCCGGGTCGGGGGCGGCGAGCAGGGTCACGTCGGCCAGCTGGGCGTACCCACCGGCGTTGCCGATGGCGCAGGCCAGCAGCGGGTCGTCACCGGCGGAGAGGAGCGTGTCGTCGACCTCGACCCGGCCTCGCCAGTGCAGCGGCTGGCCTCCCTCGTCGGCGGCGCCGAGCAGTGCGCCGTCCAGCGTGACCGAGCCGGCGTCGTTGCGCAGCAGGTCGAGCCGGCGGGGCGTGCCCTCCAACACCGCCGCCGCCACCGCCACCGGGTCGCGGGGCAGCCCGAGCTGCGCTGCCAGATCTCGAGGTTGGCCGCCGCGGGCCGGGTCGAGCGGCAGCACGCCGACCGGTGGCAGGTCCGGCACCGTCCGGTTGACCGGCAGATCCGTCGGGCGGCGGCTCGGCGGCGGGGCGTACCGCCGGACGAGGCGACGCAGAACGGTGCGCAGCTGAGCGTCGCTGGCGGTGCCGACGATCAGCCGGGTGCGGGAGCCGGGGTCGGGCCAGCCGAGGCCGTCCGGTCGGGGTGGGCCGTCGAGGCGGGCCAGCACCTCGTCGATCTCCCGCTCGGAGCGGGCGGTCACCAGGTCGACCCGCGCACCCCGGGCGGCGAGCGCGTCCGCACAGGCCAGCACCGGTACGCGAGGGGTCTCGCAGCGTTCCGTCGATGGCTCGCCGTTGGCCTTGCCGGTGTCGCCGCAGCAGGCACCGTCACTGCCGCAGGTGCCCGGGGCGTCCCGTTCCGAGCCGAGCGTGAGCAGCACCACGTCGTACACGGGTCGCAGCCTCCTACCTATCCGCGCGAACCCCTGCTGGCCGCGCCGTCACTTCTTGTTAGCCTGACACCCCGGGCTCGCCGACCGGTCGCCGCCTGGCACCCGAGCCTTCTGGAGGCTGAAGAAGATGCCAGCGATCGTGCTTCTCGGGGCCCAGTGGGGCGACGAGGGCAAGGGCAAGGTTACCGACCTGCTGGGTGAGCGGGTTGACCACGTGGTGCGCTACTCCGGCGGCAACAACGCCGGCCACACGGTCATCACTCCGGACGGGCAGAAGTATGCGCTGCACCTGATGCCCTCGGGGGCACTCTCACCGAACGCGAAGATAGTCATCGGGAACGGCGTGGTGGTCGACCCGAAGGTGCTGCTGGCCGAGATCGACGGGCTCGCCGAGCGCGGTGTGGACGTCTCCCGGCTGCGGATCTCCGGCGACGCCCACCTGATCATGCCGCACCACCGGGCGTTGGACCGGGTGGTCGAGCGGTACCTGGGGTCGTCCCGGATCGGCACCACCGGCCGGGGCATCGGCCCCGCGTACGGGGACAAGGTCGCTCGGATGGGGATCCGGGTGCAGGACCTGCTCGACCCGGGGATCCTCCGCAAGAAGCTGGAACTCGCGCTGCGCGAGAAGAACCAGATGCTGTTCAAGGTGTACAACCGCAAGGCGATCGATGTCGAGGCGACCGTCGAGGAGTACCTGGGCTACGCCGAGCGGCTCCGGCCGTACATCGCCGAGACCCGGGCGATGCTCTGGGAGGCGCTGGACCACGGCGAGACCGTGCTGCTGGAAGGCGCCCAGGCGACCATGCTCGACATGGACCACGGCACCTACCCCTTCGTGACCTCCTCGAACCCGACGGCCGGTGGAGCCTGCGTCGGAGCGGGAGTCCCGCCGACCGCCATCACCAAGGTGATCGCGGTCAGCAAGGCGTACGCCACCCGGGTCGGTGCTGGACCGTTCCCGACGGAGCTGCACGACGACAACGGCCAGCACCTGCGCAAGATCGGCCACGAGTACGGCACCACCACCGGTCGGGAACGCCGGTGCGGCTGGTTCGACGCGGTCGTCGCCCGGTACGCGTGCCGACTCAACGGGGTCACCGATCTGGTCGTAACGAAGCTCGACGTGCTGACCGGCCTGCCGAAGGTGCCGATCTGCGTCGGGTACGAGATCAATGGCAAGCGCGTCGACGAGATGCCGATGACGCAGACGGACTTCCACCACGCGACTCCGATCTATGAGGAGCTCGACGGCTGGTGGGAGGAGATCACCACGGCGCGGACCGAGGCGGAGCTGCCCGCCGCCGCCCGCCGCTACATCGCCCGGATTGAGGAGCTCTGCCGCACCCGGGTCAGCGTGGTCGGCGTCGGCCCCGGTCGGGATGAGAACGTCGTCTACCACCCGCTGTTGCCCTGAGCGGCCATCCGCACCCCGGGACCGACCGGGGTGCGGATGGGGGCCGTAGGATCGCCCCCGTGCGGGTACTTCTGATTGGTGGTGGCGGGCGGGAACACGCGCTCGCGCTCGGGTTGGTGGCCGATCCCTCGGTTGAGGCGCTCTTCGCCGCGCCGGGGAATCCGGGGGTCGGCGAGGTCGCTGCGCTGCGGGACGTGGTCCCCACCGATCCGGCCGCGGTGGCGGCGCTCGCGGTCGAGTGCGGTGCGGACCTGGTGGTTGTGGGGCCGGAGGCGCCGCTGGTCGCCGGGGTCGCCGACGCCGTGCGGGCCAAGGGCATCCCCGCCTTCGGGCCGTCCGCGGAGGCCGCGCAGCTGGAGGGGTCGAAGGCGTTCGCCAAGGACGTGATGACCGCCGCCGGGGTGCCGACCGCCCGCGCGTACACCTGCGCCGACGCCGAGAGCGTCGGCCAGGCGCTGGACGACTTCGGTGCGCCGTACGTGGTGAAGAACGACTGCCTCGCCGCCGGTAAGGGAGTCGTGGTCACCGAGGACCGCCGGGTGGCCGAGGAGCACGCGCGGGAGTGCGGCCAGGTCGTCATCGAGGAGTATCTCGCCGGACCCGAGGCCTCCCTCTTTGTCGTCACCGACGGCGAGACGGCCGTCCCTCTGCTGCCGGCGCAGGATTTCAAGCGGGTCGGGGACGGCGACACCGGGCCGAACACCGGCGGCATGGGGGCGTACGCACCGTTGCCGTGGGCGCCGCCGGGCCTGGTTGACGAGGTGATGCGCGACATCGTCCACCCGACCCTGGCCGAGCTGCGCCGGCGCGGCACGCCGTTCGCCGGGCTGCTCTATGTGGGCCTGGCGATCACCGCCGCCGGCCCTCGGGTGATCGAGTTCAACGCCCGCTTCGGCGACCCGGAGACGCAGGCCGTCCTGGCCCTGTTGGAGACACCGCTCGCCGGGCTGCTGCACGCTGCCGCCACCGGTGAGCTGGCCGCGCACCCGCCGCTGCGGTGGCGCGAGGGCGCGGCGGTCACCGTCGTGGTGGCCGCCGAGGGCTACCCGGCGACGCCACGCACGGGCGACGTGATCCACGGGGCGGAGGCCTCGGGCGTCATCCACGCCGGCACTCGCCGGGCCGCCGACGGCACGTTGCGCTCCGCGGGTGGTCGGGTGCTCTGCGGCACGGCCATCGGCGCCGACCTGGCCGCTGCCCGGGACGCTGCCTACGAGTTGGTCCGCGGCATCGAACTGGCCGACTCGCACCATCGCACCGACATCGCCGCCGCGGCGGTGGACGGCCGGATCGCCACTCCAGGTTGACCGCCCTCGGCGGGGCGCCGACCTATCGGGAAGCTGGCGGGTCGCGGTGCGCGGCGGGCAACCACTGCTCGCCGAGCGGCACCGGCCCCTCACTCCGTCCCGTCGTCCCACCGGGCGGGGCGGGCGGGTACCGGGGTGGATCGTCCAGTGCCGCCAGCACCGGCAGCGGCGCGGCGACCAGAACGGCCACCAGGAGCGCGCCGGCGAGCACCAGGAAGGCGGTGTCCAGGCCCAGCCACTCCACCAGCGGGCCGGCCAGCAGGTAACCGGCGGGCCCGGCGGCGTACGCGAACGAGGTCATCACCCCGACCACCCGGCCGCGGAGCCGCTCCGGGGTACGGGTCTGCATGGCGTAGTTGGCCAGTGGGTTGACCGGCCCATAGGCGAGCCCGACCAGGCCGGCGAGGGCGAGCATCCCCGGGTACGGCGGCAGGAACGCGAGCCCGAGCAGGGCCAAGCCGGTGATCACGAGGGCGGCGGCCAGCAGGGAGCGGCGGCGGACGAACCGACCGGCCGCCGACGAGCCCAGCGCACCCGCCACGGCTCCGGCGCTCATCGCCATCAGGACGGTACCGAGGCGTGCGGGCTCCCCTTCGGCGACGAACCAGGCGGGCAGCAGCACTCCCTCGACCGGCAGGTAGAGCGCGACCAGCACCATCGTGATCAGGGAGAGGGTGCGCAGCAGTGGGTCCCGCCAGACGAAGCCCAGCCCTTCCTGGGTGCCCCGCCACAGGCCGTTGGGTGGGCGGTCGGGTCGGCCCGCGCCGGGCAGTCGGACGGCCGCGACCAGGAGGACCGACAGCGCGAAGCCGGCGGCGGTGACCCAGAACGTCGCCTCCGGGCCGACGGTGGCGATGAGCAGACCGCCGACTCCGGGGCCGATCAGGAAGGCCAGCCCGAAGATCGCTTCGTGTACGCCGTTCGCCCGTTCGATCCGCCAGCCGGCGGCCTGCGCGGCGGCGGGCAGCAGCGTCTCACGGGCGGTCATTCCGGCCGGGTCGAAGACCGCGCCGAGGACGGCCAGCGCGACGATCCAGCCGAGGTTCAGCCCGAACAGGGCGTCGACGAGGGGAATGGCGGCGACCGAGACGGCGGAGAGGGCGTCGGAGACCAGCGCGGTCCGGCGACGCCCGAGCAGGTCAACGACCGTGCCGGAGAAGAGGCTGGACAGCAGGAGCGGTAGTCCGCTGGCCGCGGCCACCATACCGGCCGCGGTGGCGCTGCCGGTGCGTTCCAGGACCAGCCAGGGTAGCGCCACGATGGCCACGCCGTTGCCGGTCGCCGAGAGCAGTGTCGCTGCCTCGACCAGCAGCAACGGTGTCCGGCGGCGGTGTTCGGTCCGAGTCATTGCGAAGATCATCGTAGCCGGCCCGTCGGGACTGGCACCGGCGGATCGCAGTGCTGGCGGATCCGACCGGCGGTGACGGCGAACGGCCGGCCGTGAAAGGCTCGGCCGGCCGTGGGGAACTCCGGTGGCCACTCCCCGGGCCCGGCAGCATCCGGGGCCGGGGAGTGGCCGGGGGTCCCAGCGTGGGTCAGCGGATCTGGACGCCGGAGATGGCGCGGGCGACGACGAGCCGCTGGATCTCGGAGGTGCCTTCGAAGATGGTGTAGATCTTGGCGTCTCGGTACCACCGCTCGACCGGGTGGTCGCGGAGGAAGCCGGCACCGCCGAGCAGCTGCACCGCTTTCTCGGTCGCGCTGACCGCGACCTCACTGGCCTTCAGCTTGGACATCGAGCCCTCGCCGGCGGTGAAGGCCCGGTTGTTGCGCCCCATCCAGGAGGCTCGCCAGACCAGCAGCCGGGCGGCGTCGATCTCCATCTTCATGTCGGCCAGTGCGAACGCCACCGCCTGGTTCTCGATGATCGGTCGCCCGAACTGGACCCGTTCCTTCGCGTAGTCCAGCGCGTATTCGTAGGCGGCCCGGGCCACCCCGATCGCCTGCGCGCCGACGGTCGGCCGGGAGAGCTCGAACGTACGCATCGCGGCCTGGGAGGAGGCCCGCCGGCCGGAGCGGGCCCGGGCGAGCCGTTCCTCCAGCGCGTCCTTGCCGCCGAGCAGGCAGCGGCCGGGTACGCGGACATCGTCGAGGAAGACGTCGGCCGTGTGTGACGCGCGTAGGCCCAGCTTGCGGAGCTTGCGGGTCGCGGCGAGCCCGGGGGTGCCCGGCGGTACGACGAACGCCGCCTGCCCGCGAGAGCCGAGTTCCGGGTCGACTGAGGCGGTGACCACGTGCACGCCGGCGATTCCGCCGTTGGTCGCGTATGACTTCTGACCGCTGAGTATCCACTCGTCGGCGGCCTCGTCGTAGACCGCGCGGGTGCGCATCGCGCCGACGTCGGAGCCCGCCTCGGGTTCGCTGGTGCAGAACGCCGCCACGGCGGGGGAGTCGAGGTCGCCGAAGCACTGCGGCACCCACTCCATCAGCTGCTCCGGCGTGCCGGTGCCGTAGATGGCGGCCACGGCGAGGCCGGTGCCGAAGATGCTCAGGCCGATGCCGGAGTCGCCCCAGAAGAGTTCCTCACAGGCGATCGGCAGGGAGAGGCCGCTGGGGTCGCCCCAGCAGGTCGCGAGGAACTCGAAGCCGTAGAGGCCGACCTTGGCCGCTTCCTGGATGATCGGCCACGGGGTCTCCTCCCGCGCGTCCCACTCGGCGGCGGCTGGGCGGACGACCTCGCTGGCGAAGCCGTGTACCCAGTCACGAAGATCCCGCTGCTCCTCGGTCAGATCGAGCGAGAACTCGGCCATACTCAGGCCTTGGGAATGTCGAAGAGGTTCGCGATGTTGGCGGCCAGTCCCAGATCGCCCTTGGCCTTCAACTTGCCGCTCATGAACATCATGACCGGGTTGGCGCCGCCGGAGACGGTCTTGAGGAACTCCACCGGACCCAGGGTGAGGCTCAGCTTCGGGTCGTGCTGGGAGGTCTGGTTGACGGTGCAGGCACCATCGGCGATAACCACCTCGTAGGTGTCGGTGCCGCCACCGGGACCACCAGTGATGTTCCAGTGGATGACCGTGTTGGTCGAGCCCGCCCGGTCGGCGCGGAAGAGCTGCGGCATCCGGCCGAAGACCTCGTCGAGGACCTTGCCGCGGAGGTCACCCGACATCATCTCGGTGATCTTGTCGTCGGGGGTGGACTTGACCAGCTGCGCGAACTCTTTGGGGCCGACGTTGGCGAACTTGGCCGGGTCGAAGTCAGTCATGGGGCGCACCTTCCGAAATTGACTACTCGCGCGTAACCCTACGCACGAGTAGGTATGCTTGCAAGGGTGTCCAGTACCCCCACCTTCCGCCGTCTGCCCCGAGCCGTCCGCGAGCAACAGATGCTCGATGCCGCAGTCAAGGTCTTCTCTCGGCGGGGCTACCACGGGGCCAGCATGGATGAGATCGCCGACGACGCCGGCATCTCCAAGCCGATGGTCTACGCGTACCTGGGCACCAAGGAGGAGCTCTTCGTCGCCTGCCTGCACCGCGAGGGCACCCGGATGATGCAGGCCATCGCCGACGTCGTCGCTCCTGACCTGTCGGCCGACGAGCGGCTCTGGCGGAGTCTGCGAGCCTTTCTCGGCTTCGTCGGCGCGCACCGCGACGGCTGGTCTGTGCTCTACCGGCAGGCCCGGGGCGAGCAGCCCTTCGCTGGCGAGATCACCGCCCTGCGGCGGAGGATCGTCGAGGTCGTCGCCGGAATGCTCGAGGACACCCTGCGCGATGCGGGGCGCGAGGTGACCGAGACCGAGCTGGAAGTCGTCGCCTACGCCCTGGTCGGCGCGACCGAGTCAGTCGCCGACTGGCTGGTCGACCACCCGGAGGCGGACCCGGAGCAGACCGCCACCAGGATGATGAACGTCGCCTGGGTCGGCGCGGCCCAGCTGCTCGCCGGGACCAGCTGGCGCCCGCCCAACAGGCGGGGCGAAGCCCCCTCCTGACGCGCCTCCGGGTCGCCATCGGTCACCGACGGCGGCGCCCTCGGCTACCGGTGGGCGGCACCCTCGGTCACCGCCGGGCGGCGTTCCGGCGGCGCGAGCGCCGGCGGAGCCGCCGGGTCAACTCCAGCAGGCCGGTCACCGCGACCGACAGGGTCAGGCCAGTAAGCACGCCAAGCAGTGGCTCCTGCTGGAACGCCAGCCCGCCGAAGTGGCCCAGCAGCACGCTGTACAACGCCCAACTCCCCGCGCCGATCGCGTCAAAGAGCAGAAACGACCGCAGTGGATAGCGCACCGCGCCCATCGTGAGGGTCACCGCCGTTCGTCCGCCGGGGAGGTAGCGGGCGGTGGTGAGGACAACACCGCCCCGGCGATACAACGCCCGTCGGGCCCACTCCGAACTGGCTCTCCGCCGACTCTGCGCCGGGAGTCTGGCCAGCCGCCGCGCGCCGCCGCCCCGTCCGATCACGTACGAGGCGTGGTCGCCGACCAGCGCGCCGAGGGCGGCGACGCCCCAGATACCCGCCAGCTCCGGCACGTCGCCGCTGACCAGCACCGCTGCGGTGATCACCGCGGTCTCGGCCGGCACCATCGGGACGACTGCGTCGACCGCGGTGAGCGCGAACAGCAGCAGATACACCACCGGTGAGGTGATCAGCTGCCGCAGCAGGTCGAGCGCGGACTCCATCTCCTCATGCTCGGGGTGTCGGTATGTGGAGGGGGCCCTTCCGCCACAAAAGGAAGGATGAGGGCGCGCTCACTGCTCCTGGAACGTGCCGAGGAGGTGGGGGCGGTCCCGCAGGTCGCGCAGCGCGAAGTCGCCCGCCGAGGTGCTGCCGAAGGCGACCGTGCCGGGCAACGGCACCGGCAGCTTGAACGACACGTCAACGGTGTACGCGTCCGGCAGCCGTGGCTCCAGCGCGGCCAGGCAGCGGGCCTTGCTCCACATACCGTGCGCGATCGGGTGCCGGAAGCCGAAGAGCCGCGCGCCGAGCCGGGAGGTGTGGATCGGGTTGTGGTCGCCGGAGACCCGGGCGTACGCAGGCCCGAGCTGGCGCCCGACGCGCCAGTGCGCACCGGCGCGCGGCGCCGGGGGCTGGTCACCCCGGTTGGCGCGTTCGCCACCGCCGGACGTCTGTTCCCGGCCCAGGTAGGTGGAGACACCACGCCAGACCTCCGCGCCGCCGACGGCACCCACCAGCACCACGTCGATCTGCCGGCCCCGGTCGTGCGGGCGCAGGTTCGCCGCGTACGCGACGAAGTCGAGTGTCTCGGCGGCGTCGATCGGGCGGTGGACGGTGATCCGGTTGCCGACGTGGACCACGCCGGCGAGCGGGATCGGGAAGTCCGGCGCGGTCATCAGGCGCAGCGCCAGCGGGAAACCCAGGACGTGCGGGAACGTCGCCGGCAACCGGTCGGTGAGTCGGAATCCGCAGACCCGGTCGTAGGCGGCGAGACGTCCTCGGTCGATGGCGATTCCGGCCACCCGCAACTCGATCGCCGGGGGCTGCTCGGCCCGCCGGGACCCGGTTCCGGGCAGCGCGCCGAGCAGCGCCCGGCGGTAGAGCGCACCGACTTCCGGCAGCGCCGCCAGCTGGACCCGGGACCGGGTGGCCTGCTCGGCGTCGGACGGCTCCTGTGGGCCTCCCATCACGCCCCCAGCAGGCTCTGGCCGCAGACCCGGACCACGTTGCCGCTGACCGCGCCGCTGGCCGGCCAGGCCAGCCAGCCGATCGTCTCGGCGACATCCACCGGCAGGCCACCCTGGGCAAGGCTGTTCATCCGCCGGCCGGCCTCGCGCAGCACCAGCGGGATCCGGGCGGTCAGTCGGGTCTCGATGAACCCGGGGGCGACCGCGTTGACGCTGATGCCACGTTCGGCCAGCACCGGGGCGAGCGACTCGACCAGACCGATCACCCCGGCCTTGCTGGTGGCGTAGTTGGTCTGCCCCCGGTTGCCGGCGATCCCGGCGATCGAGGAGACCGCGACGATCCGACCCCCGGCCGGGATCAACTCGCGTTCCAACAGGAGGTCGTTGATCCGCTCCTGACTGGAGAGGTTGATATCGATCACCTGGTCCCACCGGTCAACATCCATCCGGCCGAGGGTCCGGTCCCGGGTGATGCCCGCGTTGTGTACCACCACGTCAACCCGGCCGTGCCGGGCGAAGAGGTGATCGGCCAGCCGGATCGGGGCGTCCGGGGCGGTGAGGTCGAGCTGCACGGCGGTGGCGCCGATGTCGTTGGCCACCGTCGCCAGCTCGTCACCGGCGGCCGGGATGTCCAGGGCGACCACCTCGGCGCCGTCGCGGGCCAGGACCCGGGCCAGCGCCGCGCCGATCCCCCGCGCCGCACCGGTGACCAGCACCACCTGGCCGTCCAGCGGGCGGTCCCAGTCCGCCGGGAGCGCGGCCTGCCCGGCACCGATCTGGATCACCTGACCGGAGACGTACGCGGAGCGCCCGGAGAGCAGGAAACGGAGCGTGGCCTCGAGGCTGGTCGCGGTGCCCGGGTCGGCGGTGTCGGTCACATAGACCAGCTGGGCGGTGACACCCCGGCCGAATTCCTTGCCGATGCTGCGGGTCAACCCTTCGAGCGCCCGCTGCGCGGTGGCCTCCCGAGGTGTGGAGCACTCGGCGGGCGGGGTGCCGAGCACGATCACCCGGCCGCTGGGCAGCACCGAGCGGGCGTGCGGGTGGAGGCAGTCGTAGAGCTGGCGCAGCGCGGTCGAGTCGGTGATGCCGGTGGCGTCGTAGACGAGGGCGCCGAGCCGGGCCCCGGGGGCGACATCGGCCGGGTCGCCGAGTTCGACTCCGGCGGCGGTCAGGAGTTTGCCGATGCCGCCGGCGAGCCGGCCACCGGTGGCGGCACCGAGCAGGACGGGTCCGGGGATGAGGGGGTCACCGCTCCGGTGCCGGCGGAGTTGGGGCGGGTCGGGCAGCCCGAGGCGCCTGACCAGCCCCCGGCCGACCCCTGATTGGACGAAGCTCGCGTACCTGTCGGTCATAGGCGTAGCCTACTGGCGAGTAGGTTGAGAGCAACCCCAGAGGAGGCGGGAAACGTGCAGAACATCCGGCGGGTCGCGGTCATCGGCGGCAACCGCATCCCCTTCGCCCGCTCCAACTCGCGGTACGCCGAGGCGTCCAACGCGGACCTGCTCGGCGCGGCCCTCGACGGGCTGGTCGCCCGGTACGGCCTGGCCGGCCAGCGGGTCGGCGAGGTGGTCGCGGGCGCCGTGCTGAAGCACTCCCGGGACTTCAACCTGACCCGCGAGGTGGTGCTCGGCTCGAAGCTCGACCCGCACACCCCCGCCTATGACATCCAGCAGGCCTGCGGCACCGGCCTGGAGGCTGCCATCCTGGTCGCCAACAAGATCGCTCTGGGGCAGCTCGAGGTCGGTATCGCCGGTGGCGTCGACACCACCTCGGACGCGCCGCTCGCCGTGAACGAGCAGCTGCGGCGCACACTGCTCAAACTGAACAGCGCCCGGACCCTCGGGGAGCGGGTGCGGACCGCCACCCGGCTGCGCCCCTCACACCCGTTCCGGCCGGAGCTCCCCCGCAACGCCGAGCCCCGCACCGGCCTGTCCATGGGCGAGCACGCCGCCCGTACCGCCCTGCGTTGGCAGGTCGACCGGCAGGCGCAGGACGCGCTGGCGTTGCGGTCGCACCACCGGCTGGCCGCCGCGTACGAGCGGGGGTTCTTCGACGACCTGATGACGCCGTACCTCGGGCTGACCCGGGACCAGAACCTGCGGCCCGACACCAGCCTGGAGAAGCTCGGCAGCCTCCGCCCGGTCTTCGGCACGAAGGGCCCGGACGCCGAGCAGGCCACGATGACCGCCGGCAACTCGTCGCCGCTGACCGACGGCGCGTCGACCGTGCTGCTCGCCAGTGAGGAGTGGGCGCGGGCCCACAACCTGCCGGTGCAGGCGTGGTTCACCTGGTCGCAGACGGCCGCCGTGGACTTCGTACCCGGCGAGGAGGGGCTGCTGATGGCCCCCGCGTACGCGGTGCCCCAGCTGCTGGCCCGCGCCGGGCTGACGCTCCAGGGCTTCGACTTCTACGAGATCCACGAGGCGTTCGCCGCGCAGGTGCTGGCCACCCTGGCCGCCTGGGAGTCGCCGGAGTTCTGCCAGGACCGGCTCGGCCTGGACGCCCCACTCGGAGCGATCGACCCGGAACGGATCAACGTCAACGGTTCGTCGCTGGCCGCCGGGCACCCGTTCGCCGCGACCGGCGGCCGGATCGTGGCGACCCTGGCCAAGCTGCTCGACGAGCGCGGCGGCGGCCGAGGGCTCATCTCGATCTGCGCCGCGGGCGGGCAGGGCGTAACGGCAATCCTGGAACGCTGACCGAGCCCGCAACCCGGACGGCCCGCGGCGTTAGGTCAGTCGCAGCCAGCCCAGGAACCGTTCGTACAACTCCTCGGGGGGAAGGTGACGCAGGTCGGGTACCGCTGCCGTCATCTGTGTGCTCAGGTAGATACCGAGCGCTGCGGGGTTGCCTGCGTACTGGTCGAGTAGGCGTCGCCGGTGGTCCGGGCAGGGCCACGCCGCTCCGCAGCCGGCGCAGTTCCATCCCGGTCGGACCGGTATGTGCGTGACCGGGATGGGTACCGGCTGCGTCTGGATGGCGTCCAGGCGGGCCAGGATCCGTCGCTGGCGTGGTGGGCTTTCGAGTTGAACGCCACGCACGTTGATCCAGAGCCCGTCCGTGTGCCGTACCCGGCGTCCCACCTCGACGATGCGCAGGGTCAGGGTGCCCAGGCCGTAGCAGTAGTGCTGTTCAGCAAGTTGCACCACGCTTCCCACGCCGAAGTGCAGGCCGGCGGTCACGAGATGACCCCGAGCCGAAGGAGCCAGGCGAAAGTGAGCAGCGGTGCCCGACGCCACCGAGTTGACCCGGTCGCCGGAACCGCCCCGGTGGAGCCGAACCAGCCCCGCCACCCGGCCCGCCGTTCGCGTCTCGATTCGGCGAGCAGCACCGGCCGGCCCAGGTCGACCAAGCGGTTTGCCGCTGCATTGGCCGGCCCGCACGGACCAGGCGCCAGGCAGATCGTGCAGCAGCCGTTCTCCGGGTCGGCTATGTGGTTGGTCAGGATCTCGTGCGCTGCCTCAGCCTCCGCCTCTTCACGAGACCAACTGGTTGCTGATCGGTAGATGCCCATGCTCCGCTCCTGTCGGTTTGGGTGGGCGCACGGTGAACCGACTGCCGTGCCCGCACGGCAGTCGGAGTCGCTGCAGGCCCTCTGCGTCCGTCCCCCGGCAAAGTTGTTGTGCCTCGTTGGCGGCCTGCCGGTTACATTGCTGCCATTCGAATAAGGTAGCAAGGTGTCGTGCTGCGTGAGCAGGCATAGATGGATACGCTGACGCAACATGGAACCGCGGGGAGGTAGCGATGGGCGGATCTGACTGGCTCAGCGTCTCGATGCCCTATGTCCAACCGGACGCGACTCATGCTGGAGACGTGTGGGCCGCCGACGCTGCGGGGCAGGGCCGAAGCGGTACGCAGCGAATACTCGCGGTCGGTGAGGTGGTGGCTGCCGCTGAGGTGGCTGCGGCGCTACGAGTGGCACCGGGCGACCCGGTGATCGTCCGAAGGCGGTTGATGCTGCTGGACGACGAGCCGGTGGAACTAACGGACTCGTACTATCCGGTCGCCATCGCCCGCGGTACCGCTCTCGCCGAACAACGGAAGATCCGCGGTGGGGCCGTCCGACTGCTCGCCGAGGTGGGCTATCGTCCCAGACGGGTACGAGAGGATGTCTACACGCGCCTGCCGGAGCCAGCTGAGCGACGCCTGCTTGGCCTGGCCGATCATGAGTGGGCGCTGGGCCTCACCCGGGTGTTGAGCACGCAGGACGACGTTCCGGTCGAGGTCAGCGTCATGACGATGGTGCCGTGGGGTCGACGCCTCCGGTACGAGCTGGCGATTGACTGACGGAGCGGAGTAGCGGACATGGCGAGTGGATCCGACAGCCGCCCCCGTCATGAGCAGGTCGCGGCCGACCTTCGATCCCGCATCATGTCGGGCGAGTTGCCGCCGGGGTCAGCGCTGCCGTCGATCCCGACGCTCGTGCGGCAGTACTCCGCTGCCACCGCGACAGTCCAGCGTGCCCTTGGCGCGCTGAAGGCGGAGGGCGCTGTCTACAGCGAGGTGGGAAAGGGCGTTTACGTCCGACCGAGGCGGCCGCTGGTGGTGGAGGCGTCGGCTTACCTCGCTCCCACCTCCGACGGGTACGCCTACCGGCTCCGCTCGGTGGCAGAGGTGGTGCCGCCAGCCGAGGTGGCGCGGGAACTGGGGATCGGTGCGGGTGAACGAGCGGTCCTGCGGCATCGGCTGCTGGTGTGTGGTGACGAGCCGGTCGAGCTGTCCTGGTCGTACTATCCGGCGGCCATCGCCAGCGGTACGGAGCTCGCCGAGCGACGCAAGATCCCGGGTGGTGCCCCGCGGGCCCTGGCGGATCTGGGGTACCCGCAGCGGCAGACACGGGACCGGGTTTGCGCGCGGATGCCCACGACGGAGGAGGTCGAAGCGCTCGACCTGCCGCCGTACGTACCGGTGCTCCGCCAGCTACGGGTGATCCGGTCGGTCGACGCCAGACCGGTCGAGGTGTCGATCCTCATCAAGGGCAGCCACCGGCACGAGCTGCACTACGACCAGCGGGGGTAGTCCCGGGCCCACTTCCCGGGCGGATCGCGGGCGGAAATCGGTCGATGGTGCGCCCGGAGTTTCGGTAGGTTCCTGCTCGTGTCCAGCATCGAACTCCGGCGAACCGTCCTCGACCGCCTGAGTTGACCCTTCGTGTCCGGCGGATCGAGCCGCCGGACACCCTGGTCGTCGATCCGCTTCCCGAGATTGGCGTACCTTTCATGAATCTTGAGAAGTTGCTGGCGGACCGGTTGGCACCGGCGTTCTCGGCGGTGGCCGGGGCGCCGGTCGACCCGGTTCTGCGGCGCTCGCAGCACGCGGACTACCAGTGCGACGCCGCCCTCGCCCTGGCGCGTCGGTGTGGTCGCCGGCCCCGGGACATCGCTGCCGAGGTGCTGGGTCAGGTGGAGTTGGCGGACCTCTGCTCAGCGGTGGCGGTGTCCGGTCCCGGTTTCATCAACCTGACGGTCGCCGACTCGGCGCTCGGCACGCTGCTGTCGACCGCGGCCGTCGACACCCGGCTCGGGGTCGTGCCCAGCGCCGCCACGGAGACGGTGGTGGTCGACTATTCGTCCCCGAACGTGGCCAAGGAGATGCACGTCGGGCACCTGCGGGGAACCGTGATCGGTGACGCCGCCGTACGGCTGCTCGAATGGCTCGGGCATCAGGTGATCAAGGCCAACCACCTGGGTGACTGGGGCACCCCCTTCGGGATGCTCATCGAGCACCTGCTCGACCTGGGCGAGTCGGAGGCCGCCGACGAGTTGTCGGTCGGGGACCTGGACTCGTTCTACAAGGCGGCCCGGGTCAAGTTCGACGCCGACGACGCGTTCCGGGAGCGGGCCCGGCAGCGGGTGGTCGCCCTGCAACACGGGGACGAGCTGACACTGCGGTGGTGGCGGCTGCTCGTCGCCGAGTCGGAGAAGTACTTCCTCACCGTCTACGACCAGCTCGGCGTCCTCCTGACCGAGCAGGACTTCTGCGGGGAGAGTTACTACAACGACCGGCTCGACCCGGTGACCGACGAGCTGGATCGGCTCGGCCTGCTGCGGGAGAGCGGCGACGCCGCCTGCGTCTTTCCGGCCGGCTTCACCGGCCGCGACGGGCAGCCGCTACCGATCATTGTGCGGAAGCGGGACGGCGGCTACGGCTACGGCGCCACCGACCTCGCGGCGATCCGCCACCGCACCCAGGACCTCGGCGCGACCCGATTGCTCTACGTCGTCGGCCTGCCGCAGCATCAGCACTTCGAGCTGGTGTACGCGGTCGCGCGGCAGGCCGGCTGGCTGAGTCCACCGGCGCGGGCCGAGCACCTCGGCTTCGGCTCGATCCTCGGCTCGGACGGCAGGATGCTGCGCAGCCGGACCGGTGATTCGATCAAACTTGTCGGGCTGCTCGACGAGGCCGTGACCCGGGCCGCCGAGTTGGCCCGGCAGAAGAACCCCGACCTCTCCGCGACGGAGGTCGCTGACGTCGCCCGCGCGGTTGGTATCGGTGCCATCAAGTACGCCGACCTGTCCACGGACCGGAACAAGGACTACGTCTTCGACTGGCAGCGGATGCTCTCCCTCGACGGCAACACCGCCCCGTACCTGCAGTACGCCCACGCCCGGATCCGGTCCATCTTCCGTCGGGCCGAGATCGAGCAGTTCACCCCCGTCCCGATCACGATCGGGCACCCGGCCGAACATGCCCTCGCCCTCGAACTGGCGGGTTTCGGAGCCGTGGTGGCCGGCGTCGAGCAGACCCTGCAGTTCCACCGGCTCGCCGGCTACCTGCACACCCTCGCCACGACCTTCAGCGGCTTCTACGAAGCCTGCCCGGTGCTGCGGGCCGAGGACGCGGTCCGAGACAGCCGGCTCGCCCTCTGCGACCTCACCGCCCGGGTCCTCCGGCAGGGCCTGTACCTACTCGGCATCGCCACCCCCGACCGGATGTAGCGCCCGGCCACGCCGACCGCTCGCTCGGGTCGCATGGTCAGCGGCGGCCCGGCGGGGAGCGCTGCGCCCGGGTACCGGAGAATGGGGCCGTGACGACGATCCCGAACGTGCTCGCCAACCGGTACGCCTCCCCCGAGCTGGTCACCCTCTGGTCCCCGGAGGAGAAGATTCGGATGGAGCGGCGGCTCTGGCTGGCCGTGCTCACCGCCCAGCGGGATCTCGGCGTGGACGTGCCGGACGGGGTGGTCGAGGCGTACCAGCGGGTGCTCGACCAGGTCGACCTGGCCTCGATCGCGCAGCGGGAACGGGTCACCCGACACGACGTGAAGGCGCGGATCGAGGAGTTCAGCGCGCTCGCCGGGCACGAGCACGTGCACAAGGGCATGACCTCCCGGGACCTGACCGAGAATGTCGAGCAGCTTCAGGTGCGGGCCTCCCTGGAGCTGATCCGGGACCGGGTGGTCGCCACCCTGGCCCGGCTGTCCCAGCTCGCCGTCGAGCACTCCGGCCTGGTGCTGACCGGGCGTTCGCACAACGTGGCGGCGCAGGCCACCACGCTGGGTAAGCGGTTCGCGTCGGCGGCGGAGGAGCTGTTGATCGCGTACGAGCGGCTGGACGACCTGATCGGGCGGTACCCGCTGCGGGGGATCAAGGGCCCGGTCGGCACCGCCGCGGACCAGCTCGACCTGCTCGACGGGGATGCCGGCAAGCTGGCCGAGTTGGAGCGTCGGGTGGCGGAGCACCTCGGGTTCGGCCGGGTGCTGGACAGCGTCGGGCAGGTCTACCCGCGTTCGCTCGACTTCGACGTGCTCTCGGCGTTGTCCCAGGTGGCCGCCGGGCCGTCGGCGTTGGCCACCACGATCCGGTTGATGGTCGGCCAGGAGCTGGCCACCGAGGGCTTCCAGCCGGGCCAGGTCGGCTCCAGCGCGATGCCGCACAAGATGAACACCCGGTCGTCGGAGCGGGTGAACGGCTTCGCGGTGATCATCCGTGGTTACCTGTCGATGGTCGGCGAGCTCGCCGGCGACCAGTGGAACGAGGGGGATGTCTCCTGCTCGGTGGTGCGTCGGGTGGCGCTGCCGGACGCCTTCTTCGCCGCTGACGGGCTGTTCCAGACGTTCCTCACCGTGCTGGACGAGTTCGGCGCGTACCCGGCGGTGGTCAACCGGGAGTTGGAGCGTTTCCTGCCGTTCCTGGCCACCACCAAGATCCTGGTGGCGGCGGTACGGCGGGGCGTCGGCCGGGAGGTCGCCCACGAGGTGATCAAGGAGCACGCGGTGGCGGTCGCGCTGGCGATGCGGGAGAAGGGCGCCACCGAGAACGACCTCTTCGACCGGCTCGCGGCCGACGACCGGTTGAACCTGACTCGCGCCGACATCGCCGACCTGGTGGCCGACCGTACGGCCTTCGTCGGTGCCGCTCCCGCCCAGGTCCAGGCGGTGGTGCAGCGAGTCGCGGCGGTTCTCGACCGCCACCCCGGCGCCGCCGCGTACAGCCCGCCGCCGATCCTCTGATCTCCGCTGTCCCCGCCCTGGGCCACGGCCTCGGTCCCCGCGGGTCGGGACGCGGTGGGTCAGGGCTCGGGGGTGGGGGTCTCGGCCGCGCTGCGTAGGTCGGGTGCGGTGGCCGGCTCGCCGATGCCGCTGGGCTCGGGCAGGAGCTTCGGCTCGTGTGCGGTCTCCGCCGCCACCAGGGGCTGATCGGGGGGCATGACGTCGGGGACCCGGGGCACCACGATCACCGCCGTGCCGTAGGCGCAGATCTCCATCCACATCTCGCCGCAGTCCCGGCTGTCGAACCGCATCCCGATCACCGCATTCGCGCCGAGCCGGCGGGCCTCCTCGCCGAGACGGGCCACCGAGTCGGCACGCCAGCGGGTGAGGTTGTCCGGTGCCATCGGGTCGTACGCGCCGCCACGGAGGTTCTTCACGCCCTCGCGGTACGGGTTACGGGTCCTGGCCATCGAGGAGACCACCTCGCCGAGGATCTGGCGGACCTCATATCCGGGTAGTTGATCCGTCGTCACGACCAGCACGGTTCTGATGCTGTCAGTCGGCGCTGGGGTCGAACGTGGGCCTTGTTCACCTGATCGGATGGTGAAAAACAGCGCGGCGCGGACGGTCGGCGCGTGGCCGGCCACCTGCGCCGTGGTGGCGTTAACCGTCAGACACCGGAAATCGAGGCGATCCAGGAACGGTTGTACCCGACACCGCCGTGGATCCGGAGGTTGACGCCGCGGGCGACGCCGACCTGTTGGTTGGTGGGGGCTCCCGTACTGGCTTTCGGGATTTACATTGAAGAGTCTAGATTATTTTGGTGGTATCGCTCAGCGGAAGCTCCCGCCACTACGCGGTAGGTGGCAACGAAATCGCATCGGGAGCACAACGGAAAGGCATCGGTATTGGTGTCACGGCCTAACTGTGCAGAAGATCGCCCAAACCGCGTGCGGCCGGTGCGGCCCGCGCGATATCTGCCAGGTAGGCTGGCTGCGCTCGCCCCTAGTGGGTCGGCACCCAACTGCGTACACAGTCAGGAGTGCCCAGTGCCTCGCGTCGTCGTCGACGTCATGCTCAAACCTGAGATCCTCGATCCGCAGGGACAGGCCGTCGCTAACGCGCTGCCCCGACTCGGCGTCACCGACGTCGCCTCGGTCCGGATTGGCCGACGGATCGAGATCGAGTTCACCGGGGAGCCAGATCTGAACCAGACCCGGGAGATCGCCGACAAGCTGCTCGCCAACCCGGTCATCGAGGATTTCACCATCCGTCTGGCCGAGGATGGCGAGACCGTGGACGCCCAACCGTGACCGCCCGAGTAGGTGTGGTCACGTTCCCCGGTTCGCTCGACGACGGGGACGCCGCCCGGGCTGTCCGGCTCGCTGGCGCCGAGCCGGTCCGCCTCTGGCACGCTGACCCGCAGTTGCACGGGGTGGATGCTGTCGTCCTGCCCGGCGGCTTCTCGTACGGCGACTATCTGCGCTGCGGCGCCATCGCCCGGTTCGCCGCGGTGATGGAGACGATCGTGGACGCCGCCCGAGCGGGTCTGCCGGTGCTCGGCATCTGCAACGGCTTCCAGATCCTCTGCGAGGCCCACCTGCTGCCCGGTGCGCTGACCCGAAACCAGCACCTGCACTTCCGCAACCGGGACCAGGTCCTGCGCATCGAGTCGGCCGGCACCGCTTGGACCAACGCGTTCCAGCCCGGCCAGGAGGTGCTGATCCCGGTCAAGAACGGCGAGGGCTGCTACGTCGCGGACGCCGCGACGCTGGACCAGCTCGAAGCCGAGGGCCGGGTGGTCGCCCGCTACGTGGGAAACCCGAACGGGTCTCAGCGGGACATCGCCGCGATCACCAACTCCGCCGGAAACGTCGTCGGCATCATGCCGCACCCGGAGCACGCGGTGGAGGAGCTCACCGGCCCCTCCCTGGACGGCCTCGGCTTCTTCACCTCGGCGCTCAAGCACCTGGTGGAGACCGCGGCGTGACCGCACGCGGCATCATCGGTCGGCTCACCCGCCCGACGGGCGGCCCGCTGCGTAACAAGGAGAGGTCATGACCACCCAGGACCCGGCCCGGGACACCTCAGACGCCGCGGCAGCCGGATCGACGGCCGCGCCTGACCGAGGCGCCGCCGTCATCGGCTGGGCCGGGGGCGTGGACACCGTCCCCCACGCCGGCGACAGCCCGGACGAGCTTCAGCCCTACGCCGACCTCGGTCTCCGGGACGACGAGTACCAGCGGATCCGGCAGGTGCTTGACCGGCGGCCCACCCAGGCCGAGCTGGCCATGTACTCGATCATGTGGAGTGAGCACTGCTCCTACAAGTCGAGCAAGGTGCACCTGCGCCAGTTCGGGGAGAAGGCCCCGTCCAGCGACCGGCTGCTCGCCGGTATCGGTGAGAACGCGGGTGTGGTTCGGGTCTCCGACGAGCTCGCGGTGACCTTCAAGGTCGAGTCGCACAACCACCCGAGCTTCGTCGAGCCCTACCAGGGCGCGGCGACCGGCGTCGGCGGCATCGTCCGGGACATCCTCGCCATGGGCGCGCGTCCGGTCGCGGTGATGGACCCGCTGCGCTTCGGCGCGGCCGACCACCCCGACACCGCTCGCGTCCTACCCGGCGTGATCGCCGGAGTCGGCGGCTACGGCAACCGCCTCGGCCTGCCGAACATCGGTGGCGAGGTCGTCTTCGACCCCTGCTACCAGGGCAACCCGCTGGTCAACGCCCTCTGCGTCGGGGTGCTGCCGATCGACCGACTCCAGAACAAGGCCGCCGCCGGCGACGGAAACGTCGTGGTGCTGATGGGTGCCAAGACTGGCCGGGACGGCATCGGCGGCGTGTCGGTGCTGGCGAGCGCCACCTTCGACGAGGGCAGCGAGCAGCGCCGCCCCTCGGTGCAGGTGGGTGACCCGTTCATCGAGAAACTGCTCATTGAGGCCTGCCTGGAGCTCTACGACGAGCAGCTCGTCGTCGGCATCCAGGACCTCGGCGGCGCCGGGCTGACCTGTGCCCTCGCCGAGACCGCCGCCGCCGCGGGCACGGGTATGCGGGTCTGGCTCGAGCGGGTCCCGCTGCGGGAAGCCTCGATGGAGCCGCACGAGATCCTCGCCAGCGAGTCCCAGGAGCGGATGCTGCTGGTGGTCGAGCCGGAGAAGCTGGAGGCGGTGCTCAAGACCGCCGAGAAGTGGGGCGTGCTCGCCACCGCGATCGGTGAGGTCACCCCACCGGCAGCGGACGGGCAGCCGGGTCGCCTGGTCGTCACCTGGCGAGACCATCTGGTCGTTGACGTCCCGCCGGGTTCGCTGGCGGACGACGGCCCGGTGTACCACCGGCCGATGCGGGAGCCCGCCGACCTGATCCTGCTTCAGGCCGACCGAGCGGAGACCCTGCCCCGGCCGAGTGACCCGGAGGCCCTGCGGGAGACGGTCCTGCGGATGACCGCCTCGCCGAACCTCGCGGACAAGACCTGGGTCACCGAGCAGTACGACCGGTATGTGCTGGGCAACACCGTGCTCGCCCAGCCCGAGGACTCGGGTGTGATCCGGATCGACGAGCGTAGTGGTATCGGCATCGCGCTCTCCGTTGACGGCAACGGCCGGTACGCGCGCCTCGACCCGTACCACGGCGCCAAGCTCGCGTTGGCCGAGGCGTACCGGAACGTGGCGGTGAGCGGCGCCAAGCCGATCGCCGTCACCGACTGCCTCAACTTCGGCTCGCCGGAGGACCCGGGCGTGATGTGGCAGTTCGCCGAGGCCGTCCGGGGCATCGCCGACGGCTGCGGCGAGCTGGGCATCCCGGTGACCGGGGGGAACGTCAGCTTCTACAACCAGACCGGTGCGGCAGCCATCCACCCGACCCCGGTGGTGGGCGTCCTCGGCGTGCTGGACGATGTGGCCGACCGGGTCCCGATGGGCTTTGTCCCGCGCGACGGCGGGCACGACCAGATCTACCTACTCGGTGAGACGCACGAGGAGTTGTCCGGCTCGGAGTGGGCGTGGGCCACCCACGAACACCTCGGCGGCGTACCTCCCCGGGTGGACCTCGACCGCGAGCGGGCGATCGCCGACCTGATGGCGGTGGCAGCCCGGGGCGGGCACCTCAGCTCCGCGCACGACCTCTCCGACGGTGGTCTGGCGCAGGGTCTGGTCGAGTCCTGCCTGCGCCGGGGGGTCGGTGCCCAGATCACTCTGCCGGGGCAGTTCACCGGCGGCTCGCTGCCGTTCGTCTTCCTGTTCAGCGAGTCCGCTGGCCGGGTGTTGGTCTCGGTGCCGCGCGGGCACGAGAAGGCGTTCACCGGGCTGGCCGCCGAGCAGGGCGTGCCGTGCCAGCGGATCGGCGTCACCGATCCGGCCGGTGGTGTGCTGGAGTTGCACGGGCAGTTCCGGCTCAGCCTGGCGGAGTTGCGTGCCGCGCACAGCGCTACCCTGCCCCGCCTCTTCGGCGGAGCGGAGCTCGCCACCTCGCCGGTCGAGCCGGTCGAAGAGCCCGCAGCGACCGTCGTGCCGGTCGAAGAGCCGGCCTCGACCGTTACGCCGGTCGAGACGGCGACGCCCGCCAGCTCCGAGCCGCAGCCTGGGGGACCGAGCGAGCCGGCGTGACCGCCGCTGTATCGGCCCCACCGGGTTCCGGCACCCGATCCGAGTAAGCACGATCCGGCCCGGCTGAACTCAGCCGGGCCGGATCGTGCTGCTGGGGGATCAGCAGACCCCAGGACAGACGGTTGAGGGCCACCCGGCTCCGGGTGGCCCTCAACCGTCTGTGGTCAGTCGTCCAGCCAGTCCAGCCGGCGACCGCCCCGGTCCGGCGGGGGAGCGTCGGACCGGGCCCGATCGGCCTGCGTCGGGTCCCCGTAGCCACCGCCGTAGCCGGCCTGGCCATACCCGCGGTCGTCGTAGCCGCCGTGCTGGGCGGGTGTTTCCTGGCCGTAGCCGCCGTACTGCGTGGGTGCTTCCTGGTCGTAGCCGCCGGGCTGGGCGGGTGTCTCCTGGCCGTAGCCGCCGTACTGCGTGGGTGTCTCCTGGCCGTAGCCGCCGCGTTGGGTTGGCAGCTCCTGGCCGTAGCCGCCGTGCTGGGCGGGGGCTCCCTGGTCGTAGCCGCCACCCTGTTGGGCGTAGCCGCCACCCTGTTGGGCGTAGCCGCCACCCTGTTGCTCGTAGCCGTAGCCGTAGCCGTAGCCGCCGTACTGCGTGGGTGCTTCCTGGCCGTAGCCGCCGTGCTGGGCGGGGGCTCCCTGGTCGTAGCCGCCGTAACCGCCCTGGTGGTCGTAGCCGCCACCCTGTTGCTCGTAGCCGTAGCCGCCGTAGCCGCCGCCCTGTTGGTCATAGCCACCGGCCGGCTCGGCACCGTGTCCGTACCCGGGCCCAGCCTGGCTGTAGCCGGCGTCCTGCTGGTACCTCCCGGTGGGGTACGGGTCGGCCGGGGCCGGGTACTGCGTGGCGTCCGCCTGGTAGCGGCCGGTCGCTTCGTCGTAGCCGTAGGAACCGCCGGAGGTGGGCGGGTAGCCGGGTTCGGCCGGCGAGGACATGCCGTAGTCGCTGGCGCCGTAGCCGCCACCGGGGGCGGGAGAAGACGTGGCGCCGTAGCCGCTGTCGGCCCAGCTGGACTGGCCGGCGGATGCGCCGTAGGGCTGCGGCGGAGCACCGTAGGGGTCCGGTGGGACGTCGTCAATCACCGGGCTGTGCATCATCGTGGGCGCCTCGGCGAGGGACGAGTCCCCGCCGACCATCGTCGGCGTCGCCGCGGTTGGATTCACGATCCGCGTCTGGTCGTCGACATTGCCGTAGCCACCGCGGGTGACCGGGACGGCACCCGTGGCCGCGCCGGAGGGGTGGCCGCCCGCCTCGTCTTCGTCGTCGTTCTCCTTGCGGCGTAGCCACAGCAGCACCATGGTGCCGACGCCGGCTGCCACGAGGAGGCCACCGAGCAGGATGATCAGCAGTGAGCCGGTGCCGCCGGACTCCTCATCGCTGGCGTCCGCGACGGGGACATCCGCGACGGCCTCGATCGGCCCATCGGTCACCTCCTCCACCCCGACGGTCGGGGCCGGCTCGACACTCGACGACGGGGCGGGGCTCGGGGTTGTCTCTTTGACCTCGAGCGAGATTCGCTGGCCGGAGACGCTCTGCCCGGCGGAGGCGTTCAGCGTCTTGGTGGCGTTGGTGCCGTCGTGGATTGCGCCGATGGCGAGTTGGCCGGGGGCGATCGGGCTCCGGGTGCTGCCAGTGAACCGGAAGTTTCCACCGTTGTCGGTAATGGTGTCGAACCGGTTGTTGTCGGAGTCCTTGAGGATGACCTGCGCTCCCGGTACCGCACCGCCGGTGCTCTTGTCGACCACCTCGCCGGAGACCGACTTCACCGTCTGCACCTGGGGGGCCTGGGTCGGGCTGGGCTCCGGCTCCGGCTTGCCCACCAGGGTGACACTGGCGGTCCCGTAACCCTTGCCGCCGTTGGTGTCGTTCGCGGTGACGGTAATTGTCGCCTTTCCGTCGGCCGCGTCGTCCGCCAGTCGGAAGGTGGCCTCATAGCTCGCGCTCTGATCGATCTTGCGAGGCTCGCAACCGCGGACGCAGGCGAGCTCTCCGTTGTCGGATGACACCGTCACGTCGACGGTCGTGCCTTCCGAGACCTCGACCGAGTAACGGACCGTCATGCTCCCGCCCGCCTCGACCCGGCTCGTCGAGGCCGAGATGTTGACCCCGGGGTCGGCGGAGGCCGGGGTGGCGGGGGCGGTGAGCAGGGCGCCGACCAGCAACGCCACGACCACACCGGCCCGCTGCTTCCAGGCACGTCGGTGTGTTGACACGTCCACCGCCTTCCACTGGGGTCCCACGTGGCCGGCGGTCGCCGGGCCGGGGATCATCACGGTACGAGTACGCCGTGGGCTACTATGCCTTGTCCAGTCGGATCGGCGCGACCCAGGGCCGGTGTTGAGAGTATCCGCGCGCGCGCCGTATCGTCCCGCTGTGCCCCCGCCATACGCCAGGACGCCTGCCGTCGTGGCAGCACTGTCGGCGCTTGATGAGGGGCGTACCCCCGATCGTCCTGCGCTCCGGGCGGCGGTCCGTGCCCTGTTGACCGTGCTCGCGGAGCAGGTGCCCGGTCGATCGGTGGAGGTGCGGGTCCCACCCTACGGCGCAGTGCAGTGTGTGCCGGGTCCCCGGCACACCCGGGGCACCCCGGCGAATGTGGTCGAGACCGACCCGGAGACCTGGTTACGGGTGGCCACGGGACGTGTCCCGTGGGCGGAAGCGGTCGCCGAGGGTCACGTACGGGTCAGTGGGGTCCGGGCGGACCTGGCCGCGTACCTGCCGCTTAGCGGCGGGTAGCGGATAGGGCATTACAGGATGCAGTGATTTCGTGACTTTCTGTGTAGGCAGGGGTTCGCGTACACTGTCAGCGACGACAAGCGGTCCCGGCCGAGGAGCGGATCGATCCCGTGATTCGCCTGGCCAGTCCAGCAAGAGGGAGCGGCAGGTGCCCCGAGGCGATGGCCGGTTGAGCCACGACCTTGACCCCCAGCGTCCCGGCCCCCAGGACGCCTGTGGCGTCTTCGGGGTCTGGGCCCCCGGCGAGGAGGTCGCCAACCTGACCTATTTCGGGCTGTACGCGTTGCAGCACCGAGGGCAGGAGGCGGCTGGCATCGCAGTCAGTGACGGCACGGGCGTGGTGGTCTACAAGGACCTTGGCCTGGTAGCCCAGGTCTTCGACGAGCCGACCCTGGCCAGTCTGCGCGGGCACGTGGCGATCGGCCACACGCGCTACTCGACCACCGGCGCCTCCACCTGGGAGAACGCCCAACCAACCATCCGCTCCACCGCCTCCGGCACGACGATCGCGCTGGCCCACAACGGCAACCTGGTCAACACGGCCGAGTTGCAGCGGGAGTCCGGCGAGCGGGCGTTGGCCGGCGACGGGGCCACCAGCGACACCTCGCTGGTGACCATGCTGCTGGCCAGCCGGCCCGACCTCTCGGTGGAGGCCGCCGCGCTGGAGGTGTTGCCGCAGCTACGGGGAGCGTTCAGCTTCGTCTTCATGGACGAGTCGACGCTCTACGCGGCCCGTGATCAGTACGGGGTCCGTCCGCTGGTGTTGGGCCGGCTGGAGCGCGGTTGGGTGGTGGCCAGTGAGACGGCCGCGCTCGATATCGTCGGTGCCAGCGTGGTCCGCGAGGTCGAGCCGGGTGAGCTGATCGCCATCGACGAGGACGGGCTGCGCTCTGCCCGCTTCGCCGCACCGGAGCCGAAGGGCTGCCTCTTCGAATACGTCTACATCGCCCGTCCGGACGCCACGATCGCCGGCCGCAACGTGCACGCGGCTCGCGTACAGATCGGCCGGCAGCTTGCGCGGGAGCACGAGGTAGAGGCTGATCTGGTGATTCCCGTGCCCGAATCGGGTACCCCCGCCGCGATCGGCTACGCGGCGGAGTCCGGCATTACCTTCGGGGCCGGTCTGATGAAGAATCCGTACGTCGGGCGGACCTTCATCCAGCCGTCGCAGACGCTGCGTCAGCTCGGTATTCGGCTCAAGCTCAACCCGCTGCGGGAGAACGTACGGGGGAAGCGGCTGGTCGTCGTGGACGACTCCATCGTCCGCGGCAACACCCAACGGGCCATTGTGCGAATGCTTCGCGAGGCCGGCGCGTTGGAGGTGCACGTTCGGATCTCGTCACCGCCGGTCGCCTGGCCATGCTTCTACGGCATCGACTTTGCGACCCGCGCCGAGCTGCTCGCCAATGGCCTGGACAACGAGGGCATCCGGCGGTCGATCGGCGCCGACACGCTCGGCTACGTGTCGCTCAGCGGTCTGATCGCGGCGACCGAGCAACCGAAGAGCCGGCTCTGCCGGGCGTGCTTCGACGGCGAGTATCCGATCGAACTGCCCGCCGACAGCCTGATCGGCAAGCACGTGCTTGAGGGGGTCGGTCGGCGGGTCACCGCGGAAACCCCCGAACCGCACGCCACTCCGTTCGTCGCCGCCCACAGCGGTTACGACGCGTTCAGCTCGGCGCGGGTGCCGCGCCCCGACCCGGAAGAGCCGAAAAACCACATCCGGTAGCACCACCGGGTGCGTCCGGTCATCGCCGGTTCGCACCCGGACCATCTAAGGGGAGAACCGTGACGCACGTGTCCGAGCGCAGCGGCGCAGGAAGTAGCCAGACCGGTGCCGGCGGTGACCGCCAGCCCTGGACCACCGCCACCGGGCGCCCGGTGCGCAAACGCTCGGCCTCGTACCTGGATGCCGGTGTCTCGATCGAGGCGGGCGACCGCGCGGTTGAGCTACTCAAGTCGAAGGTGAAGCAGACTCGACGGCCAGAGGTGATGGGCGACCTGGGTGGCTTCGCCGGCCTGTTTCGGCTGGATACGAAGAAGTACCAGAACCCGATCCTGGCCTCCTCCACCGATGGCGTCGGCACGAAGCTGGTGATCGCGCAGCAGCTCGACATTCACGACACGGTCGGCATCGACCTGGTTGCCATGGTCGTGGACGACCTGGTGGCGTGCGGTGCCGAGCCGCTGTTCCTGCTCGACTACATCGCCACCGGGGAGGTTGTCCCAGACCGGGTTGCCGAGATCGGCGCTGGTATCGCCGATGGCTGCCGGTACGCCGGCTGCGCCCTGCTGGGTGGGGAGACCGCCGAGCACCCCGGTGTTCTCCGCCCGGACGAGTACGACATCTCGGCCACCGGTGTGGGAGTGGTGGAGGAGAGCCGAATCCTCAGCTCCGAGCGGGTGGAGGTCGGCGACGTAGTGATCGCGATGCGCGCCTCCGGCCTGCACTCGAACGGATTCTCCCTGGTCCGGCACGTGCTGCTCGGTGCCGGCCGGATGCGGCTGGACGTGGTCATCGAGGATTTCGGCCGGCAACGCACCCTCGGTGAGGAGCTGCTGACTCCCACCAAGATCTATGCCCAAGACTGTCTGAAGCTGATCGCTGAGGCGGAGGTCCGGGTATTCGCCCACGTGACCGGGGGCGGCATTCCGGGGAACCTGGTCCGGGTCCTGCCGGAGCACGTGGACGCGGTGGTCAATCGCGCTACCTGGAAGCCGCAGCCGATCTTCGACCTGGTGCAGTCCAAGGGCCGGATCGAGGCCCCGGAGATGGAGGCGACGTTCAACATGGGCGTCGGCATGTTCGCGATCGTCTCCGCCGAGGACGCCGACCGCGCGCTGGCCACCCTCACCGGCCGCGGCGTGGACGCCTGGCAGGTCGGCGAGATTGTCGAAGGCACCGGCAACGTTCAGATGGTCGGGCAGCACACCCGCGGCTGATCGCTGGAAGCCCGGACGGACTGTCGATCAGGGCTTCACCCGGGAGGCCGACTCCGCCTAGCCTGAGGAGCGCCCTCAACGTTGCCAGGCACGTCGGGGTGTCAACACGCGCCCAGGGCCTGGCGGAGGAGGGCGATGGCGGTACGCGGGCAGCCGACAGGTGGGATGCGCGGGATGGCCGCCGTCCCCGCCTATGTGGTTATGCAGCCCACCACGCTCTGCAATCTTGACTGCGAGTACTGCTATCTCCCGCTCCGGGACGTCGACCGGCGGATGCCGGTCGACGTGGCAGAGGCGGTGGCCGCATCGGTCAACCCGTGGGCGAGCGCTGAGCGATTCTCCGTGGTGTGGCACGGTGGTGAGCCGCTCGCCGCCGGGCAGGAGCTGCTTGCCGCGCTGATTGCCCCGTTCGGGCCGGAGGTCGAGCATCACGTCCAGACCAACGCGACGCTGATCGACGATGCCTGGTGTCGGTTCTTCGCGGAGCACCGGGTCCGGGTGAGCGTCAGCGTGGACGGGCCGCGGGAGCGAAACGCGGATCGGGTCACCCGGGGCGGGCGTCCCGCGTACGCCCAGATCATGCGGGGAGTCGAGGCGCTGCGTCGGCATGGGCTGCCGTTTTCGGCGCTGGCGGTGGTGGGGCGCCCCGAGCCGGGTCTCGCCCGCGAACTGTACGACTTCTTTCTCGATCTCGGCCCGGACGTGTTGGGCGTGAACATCGAGGAGACCGAGGGGGTCAATACGCGGACCAACCGCCACGACGCGGCTGCGGTGACCGCCTTCTGGGCGGAGCTGGTGGCGGCCTGGCGGCGGAACCCCCGCATCCACCTGCGTGAGATCGAGTGGTCCCTGCGGTACGCCGCCGCGGTGTTGGACGGCGTCGAGGAGCAGCTGCTGCCCCGTCGGCTGGATCCGATTCCCACGGTCGGTCACGACGGTTCGGTGACCGTGCTCTCGCCCGAGCTGGCCGGCTTCACGAACCCTCGGTACGGCGACTTCAGCAGCGGAAACGTGCTGGTCACTCCGCTGGCGGAGATCCTGGCCGAGGCTGCAGGGACACCCTGGGTCGGGGAGTTCCTCGCCGGGGTGGAGGCGTGCCGCGCATCGTGTTCCTACTTCGGCTTCTGCGGCGGTGGCCACGCGGCCAATCGCTACTTCGAGCAGGGACGCTTTGACGGTACGGAGACCGAGCATTGCCGCAACAGCAAGATCCGCCTATTGGAGGGAGTGTTGGAGCATGCCCGAGAACACCAGTCCCCGGAAACCTGAGCGTACGGCGGGCGCGGTCTCGGACGACGTGGTTGATCGGGTCCGCGCCGCTGGCGCCGACCTCACCACGTTGCTTCGCGAGGCCGAGGCGGCCCGCCTCCTACGGGCGGAGGCGGCAGGAGACGGCACCTCCAGCGCGGTCTGCGCCTGGAACCACTTCGAGAACATCCCGACGTTCTACAACTGGAACAACCGTCCACGCTGAGTCGACCGGTCACCCCGGGTCACGCTGAGCCGACTGGCCATCCCGACCGGTCGATGCTGCGTCGGCGCTCCCCGGTGCCTGCCGAACAGGGCGTGTCTCGGAGCCACTGCCAGCGCTCCGAGACACGCCCTGCCTCCGTCGGGGACCGCTGACCGATGGACACAGACATGAGCACGCGGTCGATCCGCGTGCTCAGGTTGCGACCAGGGGTCAGCGGTTGGGACGAGCCCGGTTGTCCGGGTCGTCGTCCACGTGGTCCTCGTCATCGTCGTCGACATACTCTTTGTAGTCGTCGTCGAAGTCGTGGTCCGACTTGTGGCTGCCGCCGAGTTCGCGTTGCAAGGCGGCGAGGTCGGTGTTCGGGGAGTGGTACTTCAACTCCCGGGCCACCTTTGTCTGCTTGGCCTTAGCTCGGCCGCGCCCCATGGCTCGACCCCCTCGCACAGAATGCGGGGCAGCCCGAAGGCGGGCCCCGATGACGTCAGGCATCTCTCGTGGCTCTTACGGTACATGGAGATGCCATCGTTCGGCACCTCGGGTTACCGTCGCCCGGCTCCGCGCGTCGCGGCGGGCCGGTCGTCACCCAGTGTACTCGGTAAGGGCCAATCCGGGGAGCGCCCCTAACAGAAGGCGAATCACCGTGAATCCAGCTTAACCGCGCCGCGAACGCCGCGGCGGCCCAGGGGCGGAACCAGCCCGGCCCGCCCCGGGACGTGATCAGGGCAGCAGAATCGTCCGCAGTCGGCCGACCTCAGTCATCCGTCGCTCGGCCAGCCGGTCCGCGGCCACCGCCGGTGGCACCCCTTCGGTTTCGGCGAGCCCCAAAATTTCCCGGGTGGTGTCGTAGATCTTGGTCGCCCGTAGCTTGGCGCGTTCGAAGTTGAAGCCCTCGATTTCGTCGGCGACCTGGATCACACCACCGGCGTTGACCACGTAGTCGGGCGCGTACAGGATGCCCCGGTCGGCGAGGAGTTTCTCAATGCCCGGGTGGGCGAGCTGGTTGTTCGCCGCCCCGGCGACCACCTTCGCCCGCAGCGCGGGGACGGTGTTGTCGTTGAGCGTGCCCCCCAACGCGCACGGAGCGTACACATCAATGTCGGCAGCGGTCAGCGCGGTGGCGTCGTCCATCAGCGTCACCTGCGGATGGTTTGTCCGCGCCCAGGCCAGGGCCCGTGGGTTCACGTCGGTCGCCACGACCTCGGCACCGTCGTCCAGGAGGTGGCCGACCAGGTACTTGCCGACCTTGCCCAGGCCTGCCACGCCGACTCGTCGTCCGCGCAGCGTCGGCGTGCCCCAGGCGTGCTCGGCCGCGGCCCGCATGCCCTGGAACACGCCCCACGAGGTGAGGATCGAGGAGTCGCCGGCGCCCCCGTGCTCGCGGCTTCGGCCGGTCACGAACCGGGTCTCCCGGGCGACCACGTCCATGTCGGCCACGTAGGTACCAACGTCGCAGGCGGTGTAGTAGCGGCCGCCCAGGGTGTCCACGAAGCGGCCGTAGGCACGCAACAGCGCCTCGCTCTTGAGCTGTTCGGGATCTCCCCAGATGACTGCCTTGCCGCCGCCCAGGTCCAGCCCGGCGAGGGCATTCTTGTACGCCATACCGCGGGAGAGGTCGAGCACGTCGGCGAGGGCTGCCTCCTCGTTCGCGTACGGGTAGAACCGGGTGCCGCCGAGGGCGGGTCCCAGCGCCGTGGAGTAGATCCCGATGATCGCCCGAAGGCCGGATTGTTTGTCCTGGCAGAACAGAACCTGCTCGTGGCCGACCGACCCGGGGTCGTCGGTGGTGGCGAATACGCCCATGACTCACTCCTGGTGTGGTGTGCGGCCTTGTGGGCCGCGGACCTGCGGACGCCGGCGGGATGCTGCCGGTGCCGCTGAGCCTAGTATCGGCCGACATCGTCTTCGTCGTCACCGACGTATGCGTCCGGACGGCGGGACCAGCCGCTCGGCGACTCTCCGGAGTGCACGCGAAACTGTGCCACCAGGGATTCGCATCCGACTCGTGGGAGGATCGCGCCGTGCCCTCGCTCTTCGCCGCATACCTGCGCGTGTACGAACCGTTGACCGCCTTCGACCGTGACCGCCAGGCGTACTGGCGGAGTTACGTCGAACAGGGGCGGGCCGTCGCCCCGGCGGAGGGGCCCGGCCGGCAGCTCACGTCGGTGATCGAGGCGCTCGGAGCGGGCTGGACGCGGCTGCCGAATCTGCCGGACGAGGCGTACGTCCTGGAGGCCGACGACACGCTGCTGGTCTGTCCGTGGAACCTGCGCATCCGGGTCGCCGAGGCGGCGCTGAACGCGCGCGACGGGGTACCCCCGGTGTTGGCTGACGCCTTTGTGCCGCCGGTGCTCGCCGGGAAGGCCAAGGCGGCGGTTGACGACTGGCGTAGCGGGGCGCGTGTCTTGGAGCACGGCGTTCCCCGGGTGCACGAACAGATCGCCACCTGGGGCGTGCCGCTGCGGTGGTTTGTCCTCTTCGAGCCGGCGGAGCGGCACCAGGTCACCGAGCCCGGCCGGCGGGCACTGCGGTACCGGACGGAGATTTCCAAGGCCCGCCGTCGCTCGTCGCGGGCCCTGGCCGTACTGCGCAAGTCGGTCGGTGTCACGCCGATCACCGAGGCGGTGGAGGAGGTCGCACGCTGGCTGGAGGAGTTTCATCCACGGTCGGTGGTGGAACTGGACTACGGCGGGCTGGTGTCGCTGCTCTCCGATGAGACCCTCGCGGCTGACGACTCGCCGGAGTTGGTCGCCGCCAGCCTGGCCGGGCTGTCTCGGGGCGAGGCGGAGGAGGCGTCAACGGCTTACGACAAGCTGGTGTCGCGATGGCGCGCGGTGCAGTTGCTCGAGCGGTGCAACTGACCCCAAACCAGTCGATTACCCCTCGTTGACCCAGGAATCACTCGCATTTGATACGTCACAAACCCTGATCATGAGACCATATAAGGTGGCTTCTGTCATATTAAAGGCGAATAATTCGGTCATGGTTCATCCGTCCGTCTAAGGACGTTCGGCCGTTCGGCCCATGTCGGACATCGGGGACTAGCCGGACCATGGGAGACGCGTCGGCCGGCGGGACCCCGGCCGATGTCTATACATGTGGAGGAGTGACCCATGGCATCGCGAACGCACGAACCGGAGCCGCTGCTCACGCCGGCCGAGGTGGCGTCGATGTTCCGTGTCGACCCGAAAACGGTGACCCGTTGGGCCAAGGCCGGCAAGCTGAGTGCCATCCGGACTCTTGGCGGGCACCGCAGATATCGGGAGTCGGAGGTCAGAGCGCTGTTGCAGGGGCAGATCCCACAGCAGCGTCAGGGGGACTGACCGGGTGAGAGCCAACGGACAACGCGCGTAGGGCGGTGGACGAGTTGTCCACCGCTCTACGGCATTTCTGCGGGGCGAACGCTGCTCCGTCCCCGGAAGGCTCTGCCGGGGTGAACGCGACTCCGACTTCGGGATGCTCCGTGGGACGGCCTGGTTCAGTCCTTGAGCGTGACCCGAATCCCCACCGTGCCCTGCTCGCCCCGGCGTAGCCGGCTCCCCAGCAGGGTAAGCCGGCCGAGTACCCGGTACTTCTCCTTGATCAGGCCACGGACCCGCCGGGTGCCCGCCGAGTCGGCGAGCGCGGCGTATCCGGCGACCGCCGGACCGTGCGGTCGACCTCGGACATCGCAGGGGGCGACGGTCACATCGCCGCTGCGCCGGATCCGCTTCACCTTGCCGGAGCTGGCAACTGTCCACACGACGAGCGCATCGCCGTCACGGACCGCCCAGACCGGGGTCGGTACCGCACGGCCGTCCTTGCGGAAGGTCGTGAGCAGGATGTATTTCTCGGTCGCGAGTCGGTCCAGCGTGGCCACGCCGCCAGGATACGGCCCCACGGCCGGTTGACCGGGCAGTAAGCCGGACCGGCGTGCCGTACGTCGCAGAGCTGGTCGTGGAGCTGCCGCGGCGGTGTCCATCCGGGAGCTTTGCCGCCTGGTGCCGGCCTGCCGCGCGAGGCCTCCCAACCAATAGGGTCGCGGGGACGAGCGACACGGGTAGGCGGGACGGCGCGGGTGACCCCCGGGTCGCCGCCGGAGGGAGGAGGCACCATGGGTGACCGTTGGGTCGTGATCGGGGCCGGAACGATGGGCCTCGGGATCGCGTACGTAGCCGCCGGCGCCGGCTACGACGTGGACCTGGTCGAGGTCGATCCGGGCCGGGGTGAAGCCGCCTCGGTGCGCCTAGGTGAGCTGTGGGACCGGGCCGTCTCCCGCGGCCGGATGACGGTTGAGCAGGCCGGCGCCAACCGGTCCCGGGTGACTGTTCGAGGAGCTCTCACCGAGGTCAGCGTCACCCCGGAGGTCGTGGTCGAGGCCGTCCCGGAGCGGGCTGACCTGAAGCGCTCCGTGCTGCGCGACGCCGAGAACCTGAGCCCTGCGCTGTTGGCCAGCAACACCTCCAGCATCTCGATCGCCGAGCTGGCCGAGGGGCTGACCCGCCCGGACCGCTTTCTCGGCCTGCACTTCTTCAACCCGGTCTGGGCGATGACGCTGCTCGAGGTCGTGGTCGGCCCGGCAACCGCACCGCAGAGCACGGACGCGGCGGTCGCGCTCGCCGCTCGGCTGGGCAAGGATCCGGTCGTCGTACGTGACCTGCCCGGCTTCGCCACCTCCCGGCTGGGGGTGACGCTCGGTCTGGAGGCGATTCGAATGGTCGCCGACAAGGTGGCGGAGCCGGCGGACATCGACAAGGCGATGGTGCTTGGCTACCGGCATCCGGTGGGGCCGCTGGAGCTCACCGACCTGGTTGGGCTGGACGTGCGGCTCGACATCGCCCGCACCCTGGCGGCCGCGTACGGGGAGCGGTTCGCGCCACCGCCGCTGTTGGTCGAGATGGTTGCCGCCGGACACCTCGGCAAGAAGTCCGGCCAGGGCTTCTACCGGTGGGAGAACGGGGCGAAGGCGTGACGGGTCTGCGGATCGATCAACAGGACGACCGGGTGGTGGCGACGCTGGACCGCCCAGAGAAGCGCAACGCCATCGACGTTGACCTCGTCCATGCGCTCCACGAACTCTGCGCCGAGCTGGAGGCCCGGCCACGGCTGCTGCTGCTCACCGGAGGTGCTGAGGGCATCTTCGCCGGGGGCGCCGACATTGGGCAGCTCCGCGAGCGTGGCCGGCTGGATGCCCTCGCCGCGATCAACTCGGCCGTCTTCGCCCGGATCAGGGCGCTGCCGATGCCGACCGTGGTAGCTGTCGATGGGCCGGCTCTGGGCGGCGGCGCCGAGTTGGCGTACGCCGGCGACCTACGGGTGTGCACCTCGCGGGCCGTCTTCGGGCAGCCCGAGGTGCGGCTCGGCATCCTGGCCGGGGCGGGGGCGACGCACCGGTTGCCGGCGCTGGTCGGCGAGGCGCGGGCGAAGGAACTGCTCTTCACCGGCCGGCGGGTGGATGCTGCGGAGGCCCTGCGGATCGGTCTGGTCAACCAGGTGGTCGCCGAGCCCGCCGAGCTGCTGCCAGCGGCGCACACCCTGCTCGACGAGGTGGCGAAGGGCTCCGCGTTCGCGTTGCGGCTGACCAAGCTGGCCGTGGACGCTCCAGCCGCCGCACACCCGCACCTGGATCTGGTCAGTCAGGCAGTGCTCTTCGAGGACGAGGAGAAGTACCGGCGGATGACCGACTTTCTCGAGCGTCGGCGTCGGTCCTGAACCGGGTGATGTCGGCAGCGATGCGGGGCGCCTAGTCGGTTGGGTGGGCCCGGAGCCGGTGGGGTGGTGCCGCACCGTACGCCGGTGTGGCCAGCCCCCGACTGCGGCTCAGTGGTGCAGCGGCACCCCTGCGTCGGCGAGGGCCCGGATCAGACCGGCTGACTCACTGAACCCGATGATCAGGACAGCGTCGGCCCCAGACTCCTTGACCTCGCGGACCACGGACGTGAAGTCGACCGGTGTCGCCTCGGCGCCCTCCGGTGGCTGATACGTGCTCAGGTTGAGCTGGTCCGAGGCGAGGCCAGCTCGTTCCAACTCGGACCGGACGATCTCCTGTAGTCCCTCGCCGTACGAGTCCTGACGGGCCACGATGGCGATCCGCTTCGAGCCGTCCCGCAAGATGACGTCAGCCAGCGCGCGGCCCTGCAAACTGTCGGGTGGAGCGGTTCGGAAGTAGCGGCCCTCGTCGTTCAGGTCGGTGAGGCTCGCGTCGGTGTTCGACGGGGAGAACAGCACCAGCCCGGCCTGCACCACGTCGGGTAGCACCGCCCGGGAGACCCCCGACGCCCCGGCACCGATGATGACGTGGACGCCGGCGGCGGCATGGCTCGCCACCGTCGCCCTGGCGACCGCTGGGTTGGTGCCGTCATCGCCGTCGATCCAGGTAACCGGGGCGCCAAGGACGCCGCCGGCAGCGTTGATCTCCTGGATCGCGAGGGCAGCGCCGGCGGCGAGGGGTGGGTTGGACAGCGCGAGGTCCCCGGTCTGCGGCAGCAGGCCGCCCAACACCAGCGGGGCGTCATCGTTCTGGTCGGCCGCCCCGGTACTCGGCGGCGGCGCGCTGCTCGCGGTGGACTCGGAGCCCGCACCGACGAACTCCGTCTTGGCGTCGTTGATCTGAGTCCCGTCGAAGTGCAGGGTGGCGTAGCTGGCGGTGGAGGGCTCGCCGGCCGCGGTGAACCCACCCCGGGTGATCGAGACACTGCGGTACTCGATGTCCTGCCCGTCTCGGGCCAGCGCGAGGCAGGCCACGGCGGTCTCACACCGCTGGCCACCGTTGGTGACTCCGACGATCTGTGCTGCGACAGCCGCCGGATCGGTGGTCCCGGCGAGCTGCGCGGCGAGCGCGCTGATCAGCACCGCGTCGTAGGTCTCTGCCGCATAGACGAAGCTGGTCAGGTCGGGGTCGATCGACCGCAGCCGGTCCTTGAAGTCCGTTGGCAGTGGGGTCAGCGGTGTGGTGCCCTTCATTCCGTCAACCAGGTCGGCCTGGTTCCCCAACTCGGTGGGGAACGAGTCGAGCATGGTGCCGTCGGTGCCGTAGAGGCGTACCGGGGTAGCGGCGACCTCGTCGGACTCGTCGGTCCCGCAGGCGCTACCGGCGAGCAGGAACGTCACGCAAGCGGCCAGGGCGGCAGCTTGCGAGGCGCGTGAGATCAGCATTGCAGTCCTTCCTCAGGCGAAGGTAACGCTGCGCAGAGTAGCGCGCCCTGCCGATGCCTGGGGCCCTGCTGTATCGCTTTCCGCAGGCGGACCGTGTTGATTTGCCGGGGTTTTGCAATAGTGGCGGAAATGGTCGAGCCAGTGCCTCAGTCGACGGCGCGCCTCGCGACCACGTTCGCGTAACGAGCGAGGAGTTCGGACCAGCCGGTGGTCAGTGCCCGGCGGTAGCCCTCCGCTGCCGGGCCGTGCCGATCGAAGTGTCGGTGTTCCACCTCCACCCGGGTCTGCCCCGACTGGTCGGGCCGGAAGAGGGCCTCGACCTCGCTGGCCCGGGCCGGATCGGGTGCTGGGACGCGGTCTGCCCCTATCTGCCAGGTGAAGACGAGCCGGCGGGGCGGGGTCCAGGTCAGGACCCGGCCCCAGTCGTTGCGGAAGCCGTGCGGGCCGATTTCGTACAGCATCCCGTCGGTCCGTGGCTCCATCCCCAGCGTGGTTAGTAGGCCGGGGCCAGACCAGGTGTACTCCATGACCCACCAGTCGGCTATCGCGCCGGTGAATACCGCGAATGCCTGCTGCGCCGACGCGGGAACGAAGAGCGAGCTGCGGAGCGAGTACCGAGCGAAGTCCTGCCGGACATCGGCGGGATCGATAATCTCCTGTCCCATAAGCCCGGACCATACCGGCTGATGCGTGCCGTTGCAGCATTGCGAGGTACTCGATTTCGACGGTTTAGCAGCAGTGATGTGGGAGGGCGGATCGTCAATACCTGTCTCGGGAATAGATTCGTGGTGGAAAAATTCATATTTCGCTCTGGCCTGGTTTACGGGCCAGGTCTAATTTCTTGTTTAGAAAGTTCCGAACGCTCGGATCTATCGAGTCAGGAGAGGAGTCTATGGACCCGGAGGCTGGCCGGCGGTACGCCGAGGAGGTGGGGATCGTCCTGGCTCGGATGGGCACCACCCCCGCCTTCGGTAAGTTGCTGGGCTGGCTGCTCATCTGCGACCCGCCGACACAGACCACCGCGCAGTTGTGCGAGGCGATGGGGCTCTCCAAGGCCTCGGTATCCACCGGCATGCGGGTGCTGGAGCAGTCCGGCCTGGTCCGACGAGTGCCGAGCCAGGGCCGGGGACACGCGTACGAGATGCATCCGGATGCCTTCGCCCGTGCCATCGACCCCACCGACAAGATGCGCGCCTTCATCGATCTGATGCAGCGCGGTATCGATCTGGTCGGCGACGCGGCGGCACCGGAGGCCAGCCGGTTACGCCATACCCGCGACTTCTACACCTTCATGGTCGAGCGCACCCCAGCCCTGCTGGCGGAGTTCCGTCGACAAGCACGAAAGGACAACTAGGATGCGAATCCTGGTGATCACCGTAGGGTCGCGCGGAGATGTCCAGCCGTACGTGGCCCTCGGCAAAGGTCTCCAGTCGGCCGGCCACGACGTCACTCTGGCCACCTGTGCCCGGTTCCGGTCGTTCGTCACCGACCAGGGGTTGGCGTACGGCCAGCTCAGTGACGACATACTGCAGCTGCTGGACTCGGCAGCGGGCCGGGCCGCGATGGAGGAGACCACCGGGGTGCTCGGGGCAGTCAGGACCACCATCAGGCTGGCCCGTCAGGCGAATCCCATCAACCGGAGGCTGCTGGCCGATGCCTGGGCGGCAGCCAGGCAGGCCAAGCCAGATCTGGTCGTCTACCACCCCAAGGTGCTGGCCGGTCCACACATCGCCGAGAGGCTCGGCGTACCGGTAGTACTGGCGCTGCCCGTGCCGGTCTCCGTGCCGACCGGTGACTTCCCCCTCGTCGGGCTGCCCGAACTGCCCCTCGGCCGTTGGTACAACCGACTGACCTACCGACTGGGCGGTGCCGGATACCGGATGTACGACGGCATGGTGAACACCTTTCGTCGCGACACGCTCGGACTCGCGAAGACCAGCGGTGCCGCGCTGACCACCCGGCTACCCGACGGGCGGCCGATCCCCGTGCTGCACGGCATCAGCGAGCACGTCCAGCCGCGCCCCGCCGACTGGCCCGAGCACGTGCACCTCACCGGCTACTGGTTCCTGGACGACGCCGCCCGCTGGCAGCCCCCGGCCGCCCTGGTCGACTTCATCGAGGCGGGCGACCCACCGGTGTACGTCGGCTTCGGCAGTATGGCCGGGCGCGACCCACGCCGACTCACCCGCCTCGTCGGCGAGGCACTGCGCCAGGCCGGAGTCCGCGGCATCGTGGCCACCGGCTGGGCGGCTTGGCGGAGATCGAGCCGTCAGACACCATCTGGCACCTCACGCAGGCCCCACACGACTGGCTCTTCCCTCGGATGTCCGCCGTCGTGCACCACGGTGGGGCCGGCACCACCGCGGCGGCGCTTCGCGCTGGCAAGCCCTCGGTGATCTGCCCGTTCCTCCTGGATCAGTTCGTCTGGGGCCGGCGGGTGTTCGCGCTCGGCGCGGGCAGTGCACCCATACCGCAGCGGAAGCTCACTCCGCAGCGGCTGGCTGTCGCGATCCGTGCGGTGACCACCGACGCCGAGATCCGGGCCACCGCGGTCAAGCTGGGGAGGAGCCTCGCGGCCGAGGATGGTGTCGCGAACGCGGTCGCCAGGATCGACACTCTCCGCAACCCGGCGGGTTAGGACACCAGCGGCACCGAGTGGCCGCGCCCGGGCGCCCCTGGCCGGAGAACATCTCCGGCTTCCTGGAAAGGAGGCCGGAGAGTGACGTCGAAGAGTACTGCGACGTGTCACTGTCGCCCGATCACAATCAGCGGCACAGTGGACGTACTCGTGCTCATCCCCGTTCCTACCTGCGATTTCGCGGGGATCACCACACTACGCAACCCCCGTGGCTGGAGTAGGTTGTCTGATTTGCCGGCTTGGCTAATCTACGAATGCACCATATCCTACCCGTGTAGCACCCGTTGCCTCCGGCCGCCGCAGGTCGGAGGCTGTGTTTGGGCCCTGAGTTTGCATCCGGAGTAAAGGGAGTCAAAGCGTTGACCGACGAGTCCGGTAAGGCCAACTTCAGCGGAATCTACAACCAGGAGACGCCGTGCGCGTACTACGCTAACCTGCGACAGTTGAAATACGAGATCCCGCAGCATGGGGCTACCGTATTCAACCAGTTGATCGATGCCCAACCGTGGGGTGACGGCTATCGCCCCACCGTGCTCGACGTGTGCTGCTCCTATGGCATCGTCGGGGTGCTCACCAAGACCGATCTTGAGCTGGACGACGTGTACACGTACTACCAGGGTGCCAGTGACGACGGGCGTACCGTGGACCAGGTGCGCCGCGCCGAGAACGAATTTCTGGGTCAGCGGGCCCGGCCAGACGCTCCGCACGTCATTGGTTTGGACGTCGCCGAGAATGCTACCCGGCACGGTGTGGCAGTCGGTGCGCTCGACGATGCCTTTGTCGAGAACCTGGAGGCGACAAAGCCATCGTCAGAGCTGGCCAAGAAGATGTCGGAGGTTGACCTCATCACGACCACGGGTGGCATTGGCTATGTCACCGAGCGGACGTTCGAGCGACTACTCACGTGCACTGAGGCCCCGCCCTGGGTGGCCGCGTTCTGCCTTAGGACGTACGACTATGAGCCGATTTCGGACGTGCTCGCGCAGTACGGGCTCGTGACCGAGAAGGCGGACCAGGCTGTTCGGCAGCGGCGGTTTATCGACGGTACCGAACGAGAGTGGGCAATGGCGGAGCTGGCGGCGCGGGGCGTCGACCCGGCCGACATGGAGAGCACGGGATATCTGTACGCCGATTTCTATCTCTCCCGTCCGCGGGAAGATGCCACCGAGAAGCCGCTGGCAGACCTGGTGACGATTCCCGCCAACTAGCTGGCTCTGTCCCGGCCTCGTCGATACTGCCGGGGCGCTGGGTGAGTCGGTGAGAGTGCCCTCCGGGCTTGCGGGATCACGGTTGCGTGACTTCTGCCGGTAGGTCCGAGGGCTGCTACAGCGGGAGATCGAGGCTTGGGGACCTGCCCGCACACGGGCAGGTCCCCAAGCCTCTCCCAGGCGGCGTTGGGGAGCCGGGCGTTGAGTTTCGCCGGTGGTGTCGGCGTCGGCGGTGTCACGCCGTGCCCCGCATGAGGCCGAGCAGCATGCCAAACACGATCACCGTTTGGATCGAGTGCGGAATAACCGAGAGCCACATGCTCCGATAGCGTCTCACCGGTAGCGACATGATCAGTCCGCTGGTTAGCATGATGCCACCAGCAGTCCAGGGCTGATGTACGTGGTACAGGCCGAACAAGACTCCGTTCGCGAACCAGTCCACTGATCCGAACACGCCTTGCATCCTGGGTAGGAGGATTCCGCGAAAGATGAACTCCTCGCCGAGAAAGACATTGAAGACGCTGAGCGTCAGGAAAAGTGCAAGGAACCACCAAGCCCCTTCCATCTGCGGCGCGACTTCGGCCGAGAACAGCGTTTCGGCTTTCTGGAAGGGTAGTGGGGCCGGCCCGGGTAGCAGGTGCTGCTGGAGGTTCTCAATCACTGGGGCCACGTGCATCATGTTGAGCACGAACACAATTCCCAGTGGTGCCAGTAGCCAAAGGAGGCATTTGCGGGGACGACCGCTCGCCGGGTCCTTGGGAACCTGTAGCCACAGTCGGCGGGCCATGGCGGAGCGGCCTATCGACCCCTCTTCGCGCCAGAGTATCAACATCGCCAGCACGAACTGCCAGATCAGGCCGGCCGCCAGCGTGACGGTGGCCAGCACCACGGTGTCGTAGGGGCCGTCGGCGACTGCGGGGGTGATCACCCAGTATCCCAGTCCCATGGGTAGGGTGGCGGCCGCCCAGATTCCCAGGATTTTCGCCAGCGAGTACTGTGCCGGCAGATTGGTCGATGTCGGGACGGATGTGCTGTGCCCGGGCGGACCCGGCCGATTCTGTGTGGCGCCACCGCCCATGCCGCTCAGCTCCTCGCAAATGTTCTGTGCCCCCTGGCTTCGAGCTCATTCTGGTGCCGGCAAAAGGCGTTCGTCCATGGCGGTCAGCCCGCCGAATTCGGGCAGGGCTACCCCTACCCTCCGGCTTGGGGCTCTCCCTACCTTTCGGCCCGGGATTCGATGTTCCGCAGCGGGTTCGCTGCTGCCCTAGCCCGTAGGTGATTTCAGAGGTTATGTCGTCTTTCATCCTTTTTGCAGGTGTGAGTACGTGCAGAAGTGGCTGGATGGGGCCCTCAGGTCATCGCTGGTGGCACCCGTAGTACTTGCATGTATAGCGATGTGAGCATATGTTCGGGGCGGCACTGATTGACCAGAGGGGAGAGGCGGATGGGTGCGGGGCACGACCATGGTCAACAAGCGGTGCGGGCCGGGGAGAAGCACCGGGGTCGGCTCTGGGCAGCCTTCGGGCTGCTCCTCACCTTTATGGTGGTAGAGGCGGTCGCAGCGATTATGACCGGCTCCTTGGCGCTGCTCTCCGACGCTGGCCACATGTTCACCGATGTCCTCGGCATCGGCATGGCCCTGGCCGCGATCACCGCCGCCAGCAGGGCGTCCCGGTCTGGCCAGCGCACGTTCGGGCTCTATCGGATGGAGGTGCTGGCGGCGCTGGCCAACGCCGTCCTGCTGTTCGGGGTGGCCGGCTACGTGGTGGTCGAGGCGGTACGTCGGTTCAGTCAGCCACCGGAGGTGCTGGCGGGGCCGATGGTGGCGGTGGCGGTCGCGGGCCTGGTGGCCAATGTCGTCGCCTTCTTCCTCCTACGCGCGGGCTCGCGGGAGAGTCTGAACGTGCGGGGCGCCTACCTGGAGGTCCTGGGAGACCTGTTCACCTCCGTCGGCGTGATCGTCGCCGCGGTCGTGATCGCCGTGACCGACTGGTGGTACGCCGACCCGCTGATCGCGGTGGCGGTGGGGCTGTTCATCCTGCCCCGGGCGTACCAGTTGGGTCGCGCCGCGCTGCGGGTGTTGGTGCAGGCCGCGCCGGCACATCTGGACATCGCCGCGGTACGGGCGGCGCTACTCGCCGAGGACGGGGTAGCCGACGTGCACGACCTGCACGTATGGACGCTAACCTCAGGGATGGACGTTGCTTCGGCGCACCTGGTTCTCGAGCGTGATGCCGATCTTGCCGCAGTGCTGGCCCGGTCCCGGCGGCTGCTGCAGGATCGTTTCGCAATCGAGCACGCCACCCTGCAAGCCGAACCGGCGGAGCCGGCCGACGCGGACGCTGTCTGCCACGGGAGCGGATGGTGACCTGCGTCGCTCCCGGGAACCAGCGGGCGCAACAGGCCGACTACCTGATGTTTCGCCCTCTATCTGGGAGCTGTTCGTGAACCGCCCATCCAGCCTGACTACCCGCCGGGCCGCCGTCTGGCGGGTAGTCGCCGGTCTCCGGCCGCTCCCCCGCCACCCGCGTCGGTTGGCGACCCGGTGATGAGTCTCGCCACTGTACGGCGCCGGCCGTTCCTGCTGTCGGCGGGGACGGTGCTGGTGTCCGCCGCCGTCGGCGCGGTGCTGCTGTGGTGGGGCGGTGGTGCTGTCGCGGAGGCCCCGCCCGGGCTTCCGGACCCAGGACCAACCACGGCCTGGCTGCTGCCGGCCTCCCGGCTGGGCATGCAGATCAGCGCGGTCGCCACGGTCGGTCTACTGCTGGCAGCGGTGGTGCTCTCGCCCCGGGACGAGGGTGGGCGGTTGTCCCCGATCGGCTACCGCCGCATGCGCGCCGCTGCCGGCACGGCCTCGGTGTGGGCCGCTGCGTCCGCGGTTGCGGTCAGTTACACCTATGTCGACCTGTTCGGCCTCCCCGCCGCGGAGGTGCTGTCCCTGTCGGGGGTGCTCCACTTCGCCACCGCCGTCCCGCTCGGGCAGTCCCTGGCACTCAGTGGCGCCCTGGCGCTGGTCGCGGCGGTGGTCGCCGCGACCAGTCTGCGACCCGGTGGCGCGCTGGCCGCCCTGCTGCTGGCGCTGGGCGGCCTGGTGCCGCCGGTCTTCACCGGCCACGCCGCAGCCAGCGGCGACCACCAGCTGGCGGTCTCCGGTCTGCTCCTGCACGTGCTGCCGGTCACCCTCTGGGTCGGTGGCCTGCTCGCCCTGGCCGTTACCAGTCGCGGCACGACCGCCGACCTGGCGCGGGCCGTGCGTAGGTTCTCCCCGCTCGCCGTCGGCTGCCTGACCGCAGTGGGTCTGTCCGGGCTGCTGTCGGCCGCTGTTCGGCTCCCGAGCGCCGCCGACCTGCTGGGCACCCGCTACGGGCAGATGCTTCTGATCAAGGCTGCTGCGCTCGTCGCGATCGCCGCCGCGGGATTGGCGCACCGTCGCCGGGCCCTGCCTGCCCTGGCGGCAGGTCGGCGAGGAACGTTCCTGCGGGTGGCGGTCGTCGAAACGCTGCTCTTCGCCGCTGCGATCGGTACCTCGGTCGCCCTGTCCCGCACCCCGGCACCCATTGGTGAGGAGACAGAGGACCTCGCCACCGCGCTACTCGGCTTCCCGATGCCGCCGCCGATGACCATCGGCAACCTTGCCACCGCCTGGTTGCCCGAGCCGTTGATCATGACGGCTGTGCTCGCCGCCGCCGGGTTCTACACGGCCGGGGTGTGGCGGCTCCGCCGCCGCGGTGATGCCTGGCCCGTCTCCCGTACCGTCATGTGGCTGTTGGGCTGTGCCCTCATCATCGTGGCCACCTCGAGCGGTCTGGCCCGCTACGGGCCGCTGCTGTTCTCGATCCACATGATTCAGCACCTGCTGCTGATGATGATCGGCCCGATTCTGCTCGCGCTCGGCGGGCCCATCACCCTGGCACTGCGCGCCCTGGCCCCGTCGACCGACCCGCGCTGGCCGGGCCCCCGCGAGTGGCTGCAGGTGGCGCTGCACTCGCGGCTCTCGCGCGTCCTCACCAACCCGGTGGTCGCGTTGGTGATCTACGTCGCCAGCCTCTACCTGATGTACTTCACCGGCCTGTACGAGCTGGCACTGCGCTCGCACGCCGCGCACCTGGCCATGGTCGGACACTTCGTCGGCGCCGGCTATCTGTTCTTTTGGGTCGTCATCGGGGTTGATCCCGCGCCTCGCCGCATCCCACACCCGTTGAAGCTGATCCTGGTCCTGATCAGCATGGTGCTGCACGCCTTCCTCGGTGTCACGCTCATGCAGTCCACCACCCTGATCGCGGAGACCTGGTGGATCGCGTTGGACCGCCCCTGGGGTGCCACTCCACTGGAGGACCAACGCACCGCTGGCGGCATCGCGTGGTCCTTCGGTGAGTTGCCCACCGTCGTCGTGCTGGGCGCGTTGATGCGCCAGTGGATGAAGGCCGACGAGCGGGAGGCCCGCCGCCGGGACCGGGCCGCCGATCGCGCCGAAGCCGAAGGGCGCGAGGACGCCGAGCTGGCCGCGTACAACCGGATGCTGGCGGATTTGGCCGAACGCGATCGGCGGGTCCGTCGGTGAGTAGGCGGTGGCCCGCTCGTCCGCGGGCGTCGGCGAGCCGGATGGTGGTCCCGATAGCCCCGCCGCTCGGTGCGGCCCTGCCCGTTCCGCGCTGAACAGGTGAATCACAGTGATCCGCGGTGGTGCGCCCGGTACCTTTGCCTCTGGCGCCTCGCCTGCACGGGGCGGTCGCCGCGGGATCGGACAGACCGACAGGAGATAGCGATATGACGAGGAACACCCGGCTGACCCTTGCCGCGGTCGTGGCGTTGATTCTGGTGGCGGTCGGCGTGCTGGCGTTCAACCGCCGCGACGCGATTCCCAGCGCGGAGACGACCGGCGGCACGGTCGAACCCACGGTGCTGGTCCGCGAGGACAGTCACCGACTGACCTCCGCTCCCGGCGGCAGGGTCACCCTGGTGGAGTTCCTCGACTTCGAGTGTGAGGCATGCGGGGCGGTGTACCCGACGGTCAAGGAGATCCTCGCCGACTACGAGGGGCAGATCACCTTCGTGGTGCGGTACTTCCCCATCTCCAGCCACCCCAATGCCGAGCTGGCCGCCCGTACCGCGGAGGCCGCGGCCAACCAGGACCGCTTCGCCGAGATGTACCAGCTGCTCTTCGAGAACCAGGACGTCTGGGGCCACCAGGAAGAGCCGCAGACCGAGGTCTTCCTCGGCTATGCCCGTACCCTCGGTCTGGATATCGACCGCTTCCAGCGCGACCTGGACGACCCCGCCACCGCCGCTCGGGTGGCGAAGGACCGGACCGACGGCGAGGCCGTTGGTGTGCAGGGCACCCCCACCTTCTTCCTCAACGGCGAGCCCCTCTCCGACCTGCGCAAGGAGGATCTGACCAACATGATCGACGCTGCCCTGGCCGGATGACGACCGCCACCGTCGACCGACCCGTCAGCGCCCCCGCGGAACGCCACTTCCTGAGTGTCGTCACCGCGTGGATCCTCACGGTCGGCGGTAGCGTCGGCCTGCTCGCCGCCGCCACCCTCACCGTTGAGAAGATCAACCTGCTGGCTGACCCGGGGTACGTCCCCACCTGCAGCATCAACCCGATCCTGTCCTGCGGCTCGGTGATGAACACTCCGCAGGCCGCGGTGTTCGGATTCCCCAACCCGCTGCTCGGCATCGCGGGATTCGCCGTGGTCACCACGCTCGGCGCTGTCCTGCTCGCCACCGGAGGCCTCCCCCGGTGGATGTGGCTCGGCCTGCAGGGGGGCGTCATCTTCGGTGTCGTCTTCGTGCACTGGCTCATCTATCAGAGCCTCTATGTGATCGGCGCGCTCTGCCCGTACTGCATGGTGGTCTGGGCGGTCACCATTCCGATCTTCCTCTACACCACGCTGCAGACCCTGCGCGACAACGCGACCGTACTGCCGCGGGCCCTCCGGCGCGCAACGGAACACCTCGCCCGCTACCACAGCCTGGTCCTCGTCATCTGGGTTGCGTTCATCGTCGCCGCGATCCTGCACCGCTTCTGGGACTACTGGATCACTCTGGTCTGAGGCCGTCGTGGCTCCCGACCGGGCCCCGCGCTCCAGCAGCGTCCGGCTTTGCCGCTGCTCATGGGAGGGCCTGGGGCAGGGGCCGCCGACCGTGACGGGCCACCGGACGCTAACCGTGGAGAACAAGAGAAACCGGGCTGACCTCGTTGCCGGCGCAACGAGGTCAGCCCGGCCGTAACTGCGCCCAGGTCCGCAGTCGGTTGGAGCGGGACGGGACGGTCAGCTGGGCTTGGGTGCTCCCGGTCGGGCGTAGCGTTGCCAGGTGACGACGACGCAGAGAACAGCGAATGCCAGCCCGACGAGGTAGAACGCGGTCGGGGACATGAGCGTCAGGCCGATTCCGAAGAAGAACGGGCCGAAGGCGGCGATCGCCGCGGTCCAACCGATGACACCACCGGCCTGCCGGCGCTCGAAAATCATCGGCATCTGCTTGAAGGTGGACGCGTTACCGATCCCGCTGAACAGGAAGATCGCGAGCATTCCCCAGAGGAACCGGTCGAAGCCGGCATCCAGCGACGCGGCCGAGCTGGTGTCGGGTCGCAGTGCGGTGATGGTGAAGGCGATGGAGCCGACCAGCCCGATTCCGGAGATCAGGGTCCACCGGGCGCCGCCGAACTTGTCGGTCAGCGGCGAGAACACGACGCGGGCCGCGGCACCGACCAGCGGGCCGAGGAAGACGAACTTGACCGGGTCGGGTACGGAGTAGCCGTCCACGAGAAGCTGTGCGGCGGCCCCGGTGCCCTGCACGATGTCGGGGTTGCCGGCCCCGTACAGGTTCTTCATCAGCAGCCCGAACTGGGCGGACAGCCCGGCGAAGGTACCGAAGGTCATGATGTAGAGCAGCGTCATCCACCACGTGTCAACGTTGCGGAAGATGTCGAACTGCTGCCGAATGTTCGCCTTGACGGGGACCGACCGCAGCATGGTCCAGGCGAGCGCGGCACCGACGATGATGAACGGAATGTAGATGTACGCCGCGTTCTGGTACCACACGTCCTTGGGAGGTTCGCCCGGCGAGGTGGCCATCGGCCGGGAGCTGCCGAGGAAGCCGATCAGCGAGAAGCCGATGACCCACGGGGTCAGCAGCTGGACCAGCGAGACACCGAAGTTGCCGATACCGGCCTGGACGCCCAGCGCGGTGCCCTGGAGTCGGCGGGGGAAGAAGTAGGAGGTACTCGGCATGAAGCCGGAGAACGCTCCGCCACCGATACCGGAGAGGAACGACAGCGACAGCAGCACCCAGAACGGAGTGCTCGGGTCCTGCACGAAGATTCCCCAGCCCAGGACGGGGAGGAGCAGGAGCACGGTGGTCAGGGTGACCATCTTGCGGGTGCCCATGATCGGCGGCAGCACCATCCAGATCAGGCGCATGAGCCCGCCGGCCAGGCCGGGCATGGCGGTGAGCCAGTAGAGCTGGGCGGTGCTGAGATCGAAGCCGAGATTCGTCAGCTTCGGGGCGATCGCCGAGGCGAGAAACCAGGACGTGAAGCAGAGGGTCAGCGTGAATGTGCTGATCCAGAGGGTGCGCCACGCCAAGCCCTTGTCCCAGGAGTCGGCGTCTTCCGGGTTCCAGGACTCCAGCCACTCGCGGTTGCCGGCTCGGCCGGTCCGGGAGGAAATCGACGTGTTCATACGTGGGCCTCCTTGGGCGCACGGGTCGCTTCCGAAGCGGGAACGGCCGGTCGGTTCTCGAAGTCTGGCTTCTCGAAGTGGTTAGCGAGCTGGGGTGATTCACTGTGCAGCATGCGCACGACGGTGAGGTGCATCCAGATCGCGCAGATGAGGGTGAGGATGAACAGGACCAGGAAGGTGCTCGACGGGAGCCCGGTCCAGGCCTTGGTGTAGGCGAAGAGCGGGGGCAGGAAGAATCCGCCGAGACCGCCGAGCATGCCGACCAGACCGCCGACAGCTCCCACCTGGCTTGGGAAGTACTCCGGGATGTGCTTGTACACCGCAGCCTTGCCGACGCCCATCGCGCAGCCGAGCAGCACGACCAGAATGGTGAAGGGCACGATGCCGAGCTGGTAGGCGAGGTGGGTGGTCTGGGTGCCGTCGGGGTGGTCGACGACGATGTGGCCCGGGGGCATCATCAGAATGCCCGTGCTGAGCAGCATGAGGCCGAACGTCCAGTACATGACCCGGCGGGCACCCAGCCGGTCGGAGAGTGATCCGCCGACCGGTCGCAGCAGCGAGGCGGGGAAGATGTACAGGGCGGTCAGGTAGGCCGCGGTCTGCAGGGACACGTCGTAGTTGTTCATGTAGTAGGTCGGCAGCCACGCGGCGAGCGCCACGTACGCACCGAACACCGCCACGTAGTACAGGCTGAACCGCCACACTCGTAGCTGCTTGAGCGGTTCGAGCTGTGCGCGCAACGGGGTGCCGTGGTTCGGCACCCGATCCCGGCGCGGAGTGAGGAACCAGGTGGCCGCCGCGAGGATGAGCAGCAACACCGCGTAGACGACGGGGACCAGGCGCCAGCCGCCCTCGATGACGCCGAGGTAGGTGGCACCGGCGGTCCCGGCGATCAGCGGCGGGCCGATGAACTTGGTGACGGAGGCGCCGACGTTGCCGGCGCCGAAGAGGCCGAGCGCGAAACCCTGCTTCTCCCGCGGCTGCCAGGCGGAGTTCCAGGCGATACCCGCGGTGAAGGAGTTACCAGCGAAACCGACCAGGAACGCCAACGCCAACAGCATCGGGTACGAGTCGGCGCGGGAGACGAGGAAAGAGGCGGCCGCGGTCAGGAGCAGCATCGCGGTCATTACTCGGCGGCCGCCGATCCGGTCCGCCACAATCCCGGCGGGGAGCCGCCAGAGCGAGCCGTTGAGCACGGCGGCAGCGATGATCCAGGACAGCTGCACCTCGGAGAGCCCGAACTCCTCGCTGATTGGCTTGCCGAGGATGCCGAACATGAGCCACACCGCGAACATGACGGTGAAGCCGATGGTGGACAGGGTCAGGACCCGGGTGCGCCCACGATCGTTGGGGCTGTTCTGCTCGGCCGCGGTGTGATCCGGCGTCGGGTCGTCTGGAGCGGGTTTGACGTACACGGCAATTCCTCGATCAGCGGTAGACGGAGGTCGGCGCTAGCGTCACTGGCGCGACTGTCTATCCAAGGCTGCTGTCGTTTATCAGCGGTGGGTAGGGACCTTCTCCCCCGTCTGGCTGGCAGCAGGTCCCGTCGGATGCACTCCACGCGGTGTTATAGCGGGATAGCCGGGACCTTGGTCCCGGCGGCTCGGGACCGCGGCCTCCCGATCTGGCGGTTGATTTCGCGAACCCTGGTATGCGTGGCGCACTGCCCGTGTGCCGCCGACAGCCCTCGCGTTGTCGCTCGCCGCCGGAGGAGTGCCCACGTGTCAGCGCACCGCCCGCCAGAAGTTCATGATCCTGCGACAGACCAGGTCCCCGGTGCGGCGCCGCTGCTGGCTGCTCGGCGTTTCCTCCGCCGGGAGTCGGTCGGTGACCACGGCCGGACGCTGCACCAGATAGCCGACGGCGACTGGGACCGGTTCTACCGGGACCGGTGGCGCTACGACCGGGTGGTGCGCTCCACCCACGGCGTCAACTGCACCGGCTCCTGCTCGTGGAACGTCTTCGTCAAGGACGGCCTGATCACCTGGGAACACCAGGCCACCGAGTACCCGACAACCGGCCCGGACTCGCCGGACTACGAGCCGCGTGGCTGTCCCCGCGGCGCCTCTTTCTCCTGGTACGAGTACTCGCCCTCCCGGGTGCGCCACCCCTACGTACGGGGGGTGCTGGCCGAGATGTTCCGCGACGGGCTCGCGCGCCTGGGTGATCCGGTGTCCGCCTGGGCCGAGATCGTGGAGAACCCGCTCAAGGCGCGCGCCTACAAGACCCAGCGGGGACGGGGCGGCTTCGTCCGCGCCAGCTGGGACGAGGTGACCACGATGGTTGCCGCCGCACACGTCTACACCACGAAGACGTACGGGCCGGACCGGGTGGTGGGCTTCTCGCCGATTCCGGCGATGTCGATGGCGTCCTTCGCCGCCGGCACCCGTTACCACGCCCTGCTCGGCGGCACCCTGCTGAGCTTCTACGACTGGTACGCCGACCTGCCGATCGCCTCGCCGCAGATCTGGGGCGACCAGACCGACGTGCCCGAGGCCGGCGACTGGTGGAACTCCACCTATCTGATGATGTGGGGCTCGAATATTCCGGTCACCCGTACGCCGGACGCCCACTTCCTGGCCGAGGCCCGCTACCGGGGCACGAAGGTCGTCGCGGTCAGCCCTGACTACGCCGACAACGTCAAGTTCGCCGACGACTGGCTGGCCCCGCATCCGGGTACCGACGGCGCCCTGGCGATGGCGATGGGCCACGTCGTGCTCACCGAGTTCTTCCGGGACCGCACGGTTGACTACTTCGCCGACTACATTCGCCGCTACACCGACCTGCCGTTCCTGGTCACGCTCCGACCCGCCGCCGACGGCCGGTGGGCTGCGGACCGGTTCCTCACCGCAGCAGACCTGGGCCAGGAGGACGGAACGCACAAGACCGTCCTGGTCGACCAGCGCACCGGCGAGTTGGTGGTGCCGAACGGGTCGCTGGGCTTCCGGTACGGCGAGGCGGGCCAGGGGCGCTGGAACCTCGACCTGGGCGAGGTGCTCCCCGCTCTCGGGCTGTTCGACCGGAGCGATGAGGCGATCGAGGTCGAGCTGGCTCGCTTCGACGTCGGGGAGACCGAGGGCGGGTCCACCATCCGCCGCGGCGTACCGGCTATGCGGGTCGGCGAGCACCTGGTCACCTCGGTCTACGACCTGGTGCTGGCGCAGTACGGGGTACGCCGTGGCGACCTGCCGGGGGAGTGGCCGACCGGCTATGACGACCCGGACTCCCCGAACACGCCGGCCTGGCAGGAGCGGATCACCGGGGTGCCGGCCGCGGTGGCGGCCCGGATCGGCCGGGAGTTCGCCCGCAACGCCGAGCGTAGCCAGGGGCGGTCGCTGATCGTCCTGGGCGCCGGCGCGAACCAGTGGTTCCACTCCGACATGACCTACCGGGCGCTCATCTCCCTGGTCACCCTGACCGGCTGCCAGGGCGTCAACGGTGGCGGCTGGGCGCACTACGTGGGGCAGGAGAAAGCCCGGCCGATCACCGGCCAGCAGCACATGTCCTTCGGGCTCGACTGGCAACGGCCGATGCGGCACCAGGCGAGCACCCCGTTCTGGTATCTGCACACCGACCAGTGGCGGTACGAGCGGGTCCCGGCCGACGAGCTCTCCTCCCCGTTGGGAACCGGCCGATTCGCGGGGATGGCCTTCGCCGACACCGTCGCCGCCGCACAGCGGATGGGCTGGAGCCCCGGCCACCCGTCGTTCAGCCGCAACCCCCTCGACCTCACCGACGAGGCGGCGGTGGCCGGGGTGACGGTCCAGGAGCACATCGTCGCCGAGCTGAAGGCCGGCCGGCTACGGTCGGTGGCAGAGGACCCGGACGACCCGGCGAACTTCCCGCGTTGCCTCACCCTCTGGCGGGCGAACCTGCTCGGCTCCTCGGGCAAGGGCAACGAGTACTTCCTGCGCCACCTGTTGGGGATCGACTCGAGCGCCACCGCCACGGAGTGCGACCCGGAGCACCGACCCCGGGACCTGGTGTGGCGAGATGAGGCACCGACCGGGAAGCTTGACCTGCTCACGGCGATCGACTTCCGGATGACCAACACCGGGCTGCACGCCGACGTGGTGCTGCCCACCGCAACCTGGTACGAGAAGCACGACATCTCCACCACGGACATGCATCCGTTCGTGCACGCGTTCAGCCCGGCGGTGGAGCCGCCCGCCGACGCCCACTCCGACTACGACACCTTCCTGGCGCTCGCCGACCGGTTCAGTGAGCTGGCCGTCGACCACCTCGGGGTACGGCGGGACGTGTTGGCCGCGCCGCTGCAACACGACACCCCGGACGAGCTGGCCATGCCCAGCGGTCGGGTGCGGGACTGGAAGGCCGGCGAGTGTGAGCCGGTCCCCGGCTCCACCATGCCGAAGCTCATCGAGATCGAGCGGGACTACACCCAGATCGGCGCGAAGATGCGTGCCGTCGGCCCGCTCCTTGACCGGCTCGGCACCAGCACGAAGGCGCTCACCGTGGACGTGACCGCGGAGCTGGCGTACCTGCGGGAGCGAAACGGGGTCGTCGCCGACGGGCCGTTCGCCGGCCGGCCGTCGCTGGCCACCGCCGACCGCATGTGTGAGGCGATCCTGGCGTTGTCGGGCACCACGAACGGTCGGGTCGCCGCGGCCGGCTTCGCGGCGTTGGAGCAGCGGACCGGGCAACCGTTCGCGGATCTGATCGCCGGGCACGAGACCGACCAGATCACGTACGCGGACACCCAGCGGGCACCGCAGTCGGTCTTTACCAGCCCGGAGTGGTCCGGTTCGGAGAAGGACGGCCGTCGCTACTCGCCCTTCACCCTCAACGTGGAGCGGCTCAAGCCGTGGCACACCATCACCGGCCGGCAGCACTTCTTCGTGGAGCACGACTGGGTGGCGGAGTTGGGCGAGCAGTTGCCGGGCTTCCGACCCCCGCTGAACATGGCCCGGCACTTCGGCACGCCGGGCGAGTTGGTCGATGGCGGCGTCACCGTACGCTTCCTGACCCCGCACGCGAAGTGGTCTATCCACTCGATGTACCACGACAACGAATTGATGTTGGCGTTGTCGCGAGGTGGACCAGTGATCTGGATGAGTGTGCCGGACGCCGCCAAGGTGGGTGTTCGGGACAACGACTGGGTCGAGGCGCACAACCGCAACGGAGTCATCGTGGCCCGGGCGGTGGTCAGTCACCGGATGCCGGAGGGCACGGTGTTCCAATACCACTCGCCCGAGCGGACGATCAACGTGCCCAAGGCGGAGCAGAGCGGCCGCCGGGGTGGCTACCACAACTCGTTGACCCGGCTGCTGGTCAAGCCCACCCACCTGGCTGGCGGACACGCCCAACTCACCTACGCCTTCAACTACTACGGCCCGATCGGCAGCCAACGCGACGAGATCACGGTGATCCGCCGCCGCGACCAGGAGGTGGAGTACTGATGAGGATCCGAGCGCAGGTTGCCATGGTGATGAACCTGGACAAGTGCATTGGGTGTCACACCTGCTCCGTCACCTGCAAGCAGACCTGGACCAACCGGGACGGCACCGAGTACGTCTGGTTCAACAACGTCGAGACCAAGCCGGGCATCGGCTACCCCAAGCACTACGAGGATCAGGACCGCTGGCACGGGGGCTGGCAGCTGGACGAGAAGGGACGGCTGAAGCTGCGCTCCGGTGGCCGGGTCAAGCGGCTCAGCCGGCTGTTCGTCAACCCGGATCTGCCCTCGATCGACGACTACTACGAGCCGGCGACCTTCGACAAGGACATTCTGGTCAACGCCCCCGCCGGGCTCAAGGACACCCCGGTGCAGCAGCCCCGTTCCGCGCTGACCGGCGAGCCGATGGCCCTCACCTGGGGGGCCAACTGGGAGGACAGCCTCGGCGGGGCGCACGAGCACGCCACCGGTGACCCGAACCTCGCCCGGATGCCGGCCGACGCTGCGGCGCGGGTGAAGTTCGAGTTCGAGAAGACCTTCCTGTTCCACCTGCCGCGTATCTGCGAGCACTGCCTCAACCCGGCGTGTGTGTCGGCCTGCCCCTCCGGCGCGATGTACAAGCGGGAGGAGGACGGCATCGTCCTGGTTGACCAGGACCACTGCCGGGGCTGGCGGATGTGTGTCTCCGCCTGCCCGTACAAGAAGGTCTACGTCAACCACAGCACCGGTAAGGCGGAGAAGTGCACCCTGTGCTTCCCGCGGATCGAGGCGGGGCAGCCGACAATCTGCTCCGAAACCTGCGTGGGCCGGCTGCGCTACCTGGGCATCGTGTTCTACGACGAGGAAGCTGTGCTCGCTGCCGCTTCGGTGACCGACGAGCACGACCTGCTCGAGGCGCAGCGTGCGGTCTTCCTCGATCCGACGGACCCGGCCGTACAGGAGGCCGCCCGGGCCGCCGGCATGCCGCAGGAGTGGCTGGACGCCGCCGAACGGTCCCCGGTGTGGCGGCTGATCAGCGAGTACAAGGTCGCGCTGCCGCTGCACCCGGAGTACCGGACGCTGCCCATGGTCTGGTACGTCCCGCCGCTGTCGCCGGTGCTGGACGCGGTGGGGGATGCCGGCCGGGACGACACCGACGCCGACGACATCTTCCACACCATCCGGGAGCTGCGGATTCCGGTGGAGTACCTGGCCGAGCTCTTCACCGCTGGGGACGTGGAGGCGACCGCCGGGGTCCTGATGAAGCTGGCGGCCATGCGCTCCTACATGCGGGCCCGCACCCTGGACGGTACCGTCGCCGACGATCTGCTCGACGGCATCGGGATGACCGCGGACCAGGTCGAGGCCATGTACCGGTTGCTGGCCATCGCGAAGTACGACGAGCGCTACGTGATCCCGGCCGCGTACAGCAAGGACGCCGCGGCGCTGGAAGCACAGGCCACCGCGAACCAGGACTGCGCGCTGGACTGTGAGGGCGGCCCGGGAATGACCACGCAAGCCTCCGCGGAGAGTTTCCACCTCGTCGAGGGCGATCAGGTTCGTCCCGGCCGGCCCGGACTCTTCTCCCGTCGCGCCGACGGCCGGCGTGGCTTCACGATCAACCCGCTGCGAGGCGGCTCATGACCGCCGCGACCGACCGGACCCGCATCTTCGAGCTGGTCTCGCTGCTGCTCACCTACCCCGACGACGAGCTGCTCGGTGCCGGAGCGGAGCTTCGCGGCGCCGCCGCGCAGATCGCGGTGCCCCAGGCGCGGGAGCAGATCGACAGGTTCCTGGACTGGCTGCTGGACAACACCCTGATCGACGTACAGCAGCACTTCGTGCAGACCTTTGACCTGCGCCGCCGCTCCGGCCTGTACCTCACCTACTACCTGCACGGAGACACCCGTAAGCGGGGAATGGCGCTGCTGGTGCTCAAGCAGCGCTACCGGGCGCACGGACTGCGGCTCGCGGATGGGGAACTGCCGGACCTGCTGCCGGTGGTGCTGGAGTACGCCGCCATGGTGGGCCCCGGCGAGGGGGAGGCGCCCCTGCGCCAACATCGACAGGGCATTGAGCTGCTCCGCGCCGCACTGACCGACTGCGGCACCCCCTACCGCCTGCTGCTGGACGTTGTCTGCGCGGTGTTGCCCGCGCTGACCGACGCCGACCGGGCCGCCATCGCGGCGCTCGCCGTTGACGGGCCACCGGTGGAGACCGTCGGGCTGGATTCCCTCGGCGACGGTCCGGACCTGCATGCTGCCGCGCTCGCCCCCTATCCCGCCTGCTCCCCGTCGGAGGCATCGCGATGACCAACTTCGTCTGGACCGTCCTGCCGTACCTCTGCCTCGCGGTCTTCGTCGCCGGCCACGTCTGGCGGTGGCGTCACGACCAGTTCGGCTGGACCACGCACACCAGCCAGGTACTGGAGAACCGCCTCCTGCGGCTCGGCTCACCCCTGTTCCACCTCGGTGTGCTCGGGGTTGCTGGCGGCCACCTCATGGGCCTGCTCGTGCCCGCGTCGGTGACCGAGAAGATCGGTATCAGCGAGCACGCCTACCACCTCACCGCGGTCTGGGGCGGCACGGTGACCGGCCTGATGCTGGTGACCGGCCTGGTCCTGCTGATCATCCGGCGTGTGATCAACGGGCGGGTCCGTCGGGTCACCACCCGGATGGACAAGGTGCTCTATGCCGCGCTCGCCGCCATGGCCGCACTCGGCATGATCGCCACGGTCGGGGTCAACCTGCTCGGTGGGGGCTACGACTACCGGGAGACGGTCGCCGTCTGGTTCCGTGGGATCTTCTGGTTCCAGCCCGATCCGGCGCTGATGAGTGGGGCTCCTCTGGTCTACCAGCTGCACGCGATCGGCGGCTTCCTCTTCCTGGCGCTGTGGCCGTTCACCCGTCTGGTGCACGTCTGGTCGGCCCCACTGGCGTACCTGTGGCGTCCGTACGTCGTCTACCGTGTTCGCCGCGGCCCGGCGCCGTCGCCAACGGCCTCGCCGGACCAGGTACGGGACGCCGCCCGGCAGTGACCGGCGCAGGGTTGGCGCGGGCGGACCGGAGGCCCGACCTACGCGACGGCAGCCAGGGTGTGAGTTCTTCGCGGATGCCTCCGCTGGCCACCTGACCTTGGCGCGATGACTAATGTGTGAATATCGGGCGGTAGCGGAGGGCGATATGCAACAGCAGTATCTTCCGGATGTCTACGTGAAGTTCCTGGAACGCTTTCCGGAGATCGCGGAGGCGCAGGGCGTGCTGGCGCGGACGGTACGGGAGCGCAACTCTTTTGATGACCGAACCGACCGATTGATCAAGTTGGCGGTGGCTGTTGGGGCCGAGGCGGAGGGAGCCGTGCGCTCCAATGTTCGCAAGGCGCTCCAGCACGGGGCGACCGTGGACGAGGTGCGAGCCGTTGCGCTCGCCGCCATCACCACCTGTGGCTTTCCGACCGCCGTCGCGGCGCTGGGCTGGATCGATTCGGTCGTCTTGGCGCCATCGGACGACGCGTGACCCGGTACCCACCACAGCGGGTGCCGCCGCGTGGGTGACCCTCAACCGGTGGGAGGTGCGGCGTCCCGCCACTGGGTGGGGGTGACCCCGTGGCGGGCGCGGAAGCGTTTGCTGAAGTAGCTGGTGTCGGGGTAGCCGACCCGGCGGCTGACCGCGCCTATGGTCAGGTCGGTCTCCGCGAGCAGCAGGCGGGCCTGCTGCATCCGGCGCTGGGCGATCCACTGGGTGACGGTTCGGCCGGTTTTACGACGCACCACGGTGGTGAGATAGCCGGCGGTGAGCGCGAGGTCGGCCGCGATGTCGGCGAGGGAGATGGGCTGGTGGTAGCGCTTCTCGATCGCCTCGAAGACGGCTGCCAGCAGCGGTTCGTCGGCGCAACGTAGGTGATCGGCGAGGTCGGTCGAGAGCCGGGCCACGGTCACGAGCAGCAGGGTCAGGTGGGCGAGGGCGGCCTCCTGGTGACCGTCGCGGCGGGCCCGGAGCTCCGTGTCGAGCGCGGCGAAGCGCTCCACCAGGCCGGCCCGGTCGACCGGTGGGACCGGTAGCCGCTGCGCCCGGTTGATGCCCTGGGCGAACGGGAAGAGCAACGGGTGCGTCCGCCAGGACGAGTAGGCGCCGGGCATTCCCGGCCGGACCACGTCGGCCGGGAACCACACGGTCCAGCCGTCGGTGGTGGCCTCCTTGAACTGCTCTCCGGCGGAGACGACCTGTCCCGGTGCGATGACGAAGAGGTCTCCGTCGCCTACCGTCCAGGTGCAGTCGTCGATGCGTACCGTCCCGTGGGCCAGGTGGGCGTAGAAGAGCACCAGGAAGTCGTGGGTGTGGGTGCCGACGGCGCCGAGGTTGGCGACCGGCTCTCCGCGGCGGTGCCGGGAGACCACGACCGGGAGGATCCCGGGCACGTGGCCGAAGCCGAAGACCGGCACGCCCTGCCCGGTGACGCCGACATGGTGGGATGCGCGCGCTGCGGCTGGGCTTGGGAGAGCCAAATTTCGTCGTACCCCGCCCACAGTTCCGCCATTGTTCGCAGCTTCACCTGCCATGAGGCTGAGGGTACGACCGAGTTTCCTCGAATACCGGAGCGTGCCATGACCGGACACCACAACTTCCATTCCGAGAGTCGGGGCTATCTGTCCGCCATGGGCAAGCAATGGCTATTACCCCTGTACGATCCGTTTGCCCGGTTCATGGGTATCAGTCGGGCTCATGAGAAGCTGCTGGTTCGGGCAAACCTGCAGCCGGGACAACGAGTCCTGGAGATCGGCTGTGGCACCGGCGAACTGCTGCGGACGCTCAAGCAACGGTTTCCGGAGGTCGACGCGCTGGGCATCGACCCGGACCTGAGCGCCTTGCGTCGCGCTCGCCGTAAGGCGACCCGGGGCGGACTGCAGATTCAGTACGAGCGCGCGTTCGCCGACGACCTGCCGCTGCCGGATGACAACGTCGATCGGGTGCTCTCCTCGTTCATGCTGCATCACGTCCCCGTGGCCGAGTGGGTGCCGGTGTTGCGGGAAGTCCGGCGGGTGTTGCGTCCCGGTGGCGAGCTGCACGTCGTCGACCTCGGCGGGAGCTTGTCCGGACCCAACGGGGGACATCCGCACCGCTCCAGCCAGGCCGGGGAGAGCCTCCCCGAGCAGGTGCTGGCGGCGCTCGTCGACGCCGGTCTGAGCGGGGCGCGGGTAGACGGCTATGGCCGAGCCCGGTTGGGTCGGTACGTCTTCTATAGCGCTGGCGCCGAGGCCGGCGGGCAGTCGGACTGACCTGCCCGGCACGTACCGGGCTGACCTGCGTCAACGTGGGTTCTCCACAGGCGGGGGAGGGCGGTGTGACGGGGGCCGCACCCCCTCGATTTGACGTGCGAACCCGAATCCGCGTAACTTTCTCTCTGCCAGCGCGGAACGGGGCAAACAGGGTGAAAGTCCTGAGGCCTCATCCAAGCGGCACCGGCGCCAAGAAGGGCTCACCTTCGAGTCGCCGGCCGGGCGGTGCCCGCCGATTCTGCCGAGAGGCCGATTGGGTGCGGCGAAACCGACCGGGTAAGGTAACAGCCGGCAGGAACCGGGCGAGTCAGCGGGAAACCGCGGGCGGCCGGTCTGCCAAATCCGAGGATCACACACGCGGGAAACCTCGTGTGCGCTCAACGGAAGCTGAACCGTACGAAGCATGACAGACCGAGACAAACGGTTTGACACAGCGGAGACGGTGAGGTAAGGTAGTAAAAGTGCCTGACGCGAGAGCGGTGGGTGGGAGCGGTTGCCTCCGGAGGGGCCCTGGTGTGGGGTTCTGATGGTGTGTGGTTGTTCTTTGAGAACTCAACAGGGTGTTTGGAAAGCCAGTGCCGTTTTGGTCTGGGTTGGCCTGCTGTGTGGTGGGTTGGCTTGGGCTTGAATTTGGCAGCAAATATTTTTGTTGCTGGGATTTTCTTCAAGTTTTTGTTGGAGAGTTTGATCCTGGCTCAGGACGAACGCTGGCGGCGTGCTTAACACATGCAAGTCGAGCGGAAAGGCCCTTCGGGGTACTCGAGCGGCGAACGGGTGAGTAACACGTGAGTAACCTGCCCCAGGCTTTGGGATAACCCCGGGAAACCGGGGCTAATACCGGATATGACTGGCTGCCGCATGGTGGTTGGTGGAAAGATTTTTCGGCTTGGGATGGACTCGCGGCCTATCAGCTTGTTGGTGGGGTAATGGCCTACCAAGGCGGCGACGGGTAGCCGGCCTGAGAGGGCGACCGGCCACACTGGGACTGAGACACGGCCCAGACTCCTACGGGAGGCAGCAGTGGGGAATCTTGCACAATGGGCGGAAGCCTGATGCAGCGACGCCGCGTGAGGGATGACGGCCTTCGGGTTGTAAACCTCTTTCAGCAGGGACGAAGCGTTTGTGACGGTACCTGCAGAAGAAGCGCCGGCCAACTACGTGCCAGCAGCCGCGGTAAGACGTAGGGCGCAAGCGTTGTCCGGATTTATTGGGCGTAAAGAGCTCGTAGGCGGCTTGTCGCGTCGACTGTGAAAACCCGTGGCTCAACTGCGGGCTTGCAGTCGATACGGGCAGGCTAGAGTTCGGTAGGGGAGACTGGAATTCCTGGTGTAGCGGTGAAATGCGCAGATATCAGGAGGAACACCGGTGGCGAAGGCGGGTCTCTGGGCCGATACTGACGCTGAGGAGCGAAAGCGTGGGGAGCGAACAGGATTAGATACCCTGGTAGTCCACGCTGTAAACGTTGGGCGCTAGGTGTGGGGAGCCTCTCCGGTTCTCTGTGCCGCAGCTAACGCATTAAGCGCCCCGCCTGGGGAGTACGGCCGCAAGGCTAAAACTCAAAGGAATTGACGGGGGCCCGCACAAGCGGCGGAGCATGCGGATTAATTCGATGCAACGCGAAGAACCTTACCTGGGTTTGACATCGCCGGAAATCCCCCAGAGATGGGGGGTCCTTCGGGGTCGGTGACAGGTGGTGCATGGCTGTCGTCAGCTCGTGTCGTGAGATGTTGGGTTAAGTCCCGCAACGAGCGCAACCCTTGTTCGATGTTGCCAGCGCGTTATGGCGGGGACTCATCGAAGACTGCCGGGGTCAACTCGGAGGAAGGTGGGGATGACGTCAAGTCATCATGCCCCTTATGTCCAGGGCTTCACGCATGCTACAATGGCCGGTACAATGGGCTGCGATACCGTGAGGTGGAGCGAATCCCAAAAAGCCGGTCTCAGTTCGGATCGGGGTCTGCAACTCGACCCCGTGAAGTCGGAGTCGCTAGTAATCGCAGATCAGCAACGCTGCGGTGAATACGTTCCCGGGCCTTGTACACACCGCCCGTCACGTCACGAAAGTCGGCAACACCCGAAGCCGGTGGCCTAACCCTTGTGGGGGGGAGCCGTCGAAGGTGGGGCTGGCGATTGGGACGAAGTCGTAACAAGGTAGCCGTACCGGAAGGTGCGGCTGGATCACCTCCTTTCTAAGGAGCGCCATCCGTCGAAGGGCGGTATGGAGCCTCGGTTGCCTGTGTTGGGTGATGGGGTGCTCATTGGTCGGAGACACTGGCTAGTTGGTCTTGGCAGCGGTTTGATGCTCTTGTACACGCTCCTCTTGTGGGGGTGGGGGAAGGGGTTGATGATGCGGCTGGGGTTGGCGGTGAACACCCTGTTGGGTCCTGAAGGAATGACCGTGTGGTTGTTTCTTGGGCCGTTGTTTCTGTGATGTCACTGTTGTGGTGGTGTTGCGGGGATGGTGGTTTTGCCTGGCGTGGCTTGTCTCGTATACCGGATGCTGGTTTTGCCCTTGTGTGGGTGGGGTTGGTGTTGCTGGTGCGGGGTGGTGGTTGCGGGTTGGTTGTTTGTTGAGAATTACACAGTGGACGCGAGCATCTTTGTGGTCAAGTTGTCAAGGGCGAACGGTGGATGCCTTGGCACCAGGAGCCGATGAAGGACGTGGGAGGCCGCGATAGGCCTGGGGGAGCTGTCAACCGAGCTGTGATCCCAGGGTGTCCGAATGGGGGAACCCGGCATCAGTCATGTGGTGTCACCTGCACCTGAACTCATAGGGTGTGTGGAGGGAACGCGGGGAAGTGAAACATCTCAGTACCCGTAGGAAGAGAAAACAATTGTGATTCCGTGAGTAGTGGCGAGCGAAAGCGGATTGAGGCTAAACCGGCTGCGTGTGATACCTGTCAGGGGTTGCGTGGTTGGGGTTGTGGGATCCTGCGACACGGGCTGACACTCGTGTGGGGAGTTATAAAGCTGGTGGTTAGTTGAACAGTCTGGAATGGCTGACCGTAGACGGTGAAAGTCCGGTAGGTGAAAGCTGCCAGTCTCCTGTGGGTGTTCCCGAGTAGCGGCGGACTCCTGTAATCTGCCGTGAATCTGCCAGGACCATCTGGTAAGCCTAAATACTTCCTGGTGACCGATAGCGGATAGTACCGTGAGGGAATGGTGAAAAGTACCCCGGGAGGGGAGTGAAATAGTACCTGAAACCGTTCGCCTACAATCCGTCGGAGCCTCTTTTGTGGGGTGACGGCGTGCCTTTTGAAGAATGAGCCTGCGAGTTAGTGGCATGTGGCGAGGTTAACCCGGGTGGGGGAGCCGTAGCGAAAGCGAGTCTGAATAGGGCGTTAGAGTCGCGTGTCCTAGACCCGAAGCGGAGTGATCTAGCCATGGGCAGGCTGAAGCGTGGGTAAGACTGCGTGGAGGGCCGAACCCACCAACGTTGAAAAGTTGGGGGATGACCTGTGGTTAGGGGTGAAAGGCCAATCAAACTCCGTGATAGCTGGTTCTCCCCGAAATGCATTTAGGTGCAGCGTCGTGTGTTTCTTGCCGGAGGTAGAGCACTGGATGGTCTAGGGGGCCTACAAGCTTACTGAAATCAGCCAAACTCCGAATGCCGGTAAGTGAGAGCGCGGCAGTGAGACTGCGGGGGATAAGCTTCGTAGTCGAGAGGGAAACAGCCCAGATCACCAGCTAAGGCCCCTAAGCGTGTGCTAAGTGGAAAAGGATGTGGGGTCGCATAGACAACCAGGAGGTTGGCTTAGAAGCAGCCATCCTTGAAAGAGTGCGTAATAGCTCACTGGTCAAGTGGTTCCGCGCCGACAATGTAGCGGGGCTCAAGCACACCGCCGAAGCTGTGGCATTCACGCGTGTACTTCGCATGGCCTTTGGGTTGTGTGTAGGTGTGTGGATGGGTAGGGGAGCGTCGTGCCGGGGGTGAAGCAGCCGAGTGATCGAGTTGTGGACGCGGTGCGAGTGAGAATGCAGGCATGAGTAGCGAAAGAAGGGTGAGAAACCCTTCCGCCGGATGACCAAGGGTTCCAGGGCCAGGTTAATCCGCCCTGGGTGAGTCGGGGCCTAAGGCGAGGCCGAGAGGCGTAGTCGATGGATAACGGGTTGATATTCCCGTACCCGCGAAGGAGCGTCCCTGATGAACTTCGTTGTGCTAACCATCCGAGCTTGGTGTGGTCTTCGGACTGTGCTGGGGGAGCGTGGGAACCTGGCGGGTAGTAGTCAAGCGATGGGGTGACGCAGGAAGGTAGCTGAGCCCGGCCGGTGGTTGTGCCGGGGTAAGCGTGTAGGCTGTGTCGTAGGTAAATCCGCGGCGCGTGTGGCTGAGACGTGATGCCGAGCCGATTCAGGTGAAGTCAGTGATCCTATGCTGTCGAGAAAAGCCTCTAGCGAGTTCCGAGCGGCCCGTACCCTAAACCGACACAGGTGGTCAGGTAGAGAATACCAAGGCGATCGGGTGAACTGTGGTTAAGGAACTCGGCAAATTGCCCCCGTAACTTTGGGAGAAGGGGGGCCGGAGACGTGAAGGCACGTGCTGCTGGAGCGTTGTATGGCCGCAGAGAGCAGGGGGAAGCGACTGTTTACTAAAAACACAGGTCCATGCGAAGAAGTAATTCGATGTATATGGACTGACGCCTGCCCGGTGCTGGAACGTTAAGGGGACCTGTTAGTCTTTCGGGGCGAAGCGGAGAACTTAAGCGCCAGTAAACGGCGGTGGTAACTATAACCATCCTAAGGTAGCGAAATTCCTTGTCGGGTAAGTTCCGACCTGCACGAATGGCGTAACGACTTCCCCACTGTCTCAACCACAGGCCCGGCGAAATTGCATTACGAGTAAAGATGCTCGTTACGCGCGGCAGGACGGAAAGACCCCGGGACCTTTACTATAGCTTGACATTGGTATCTGAATTAGCTTGTGTAGGATAGGTGGGAGCCTGTGAAGTGTGCACGCCAGTGCATGTGGAGGCAATCTTGAAATACCACTCTGGTTGGTTTGGGTATCTAACTTCGGACCGTTATCCGGTTCAGGGACAGTGTCTGGTGGGTAGTTTAACTGGGGCGGTTGCCTCCTAAAGGGTAACGGAGGCGCCCAAAGGTTCCCTCAGCCTGGTTGGCAATCAGGTGTTGAGTGTAAGTGCACAAGGGAGCTTGACTGTGAGACTGACGGGTCGAGCAGGGACGAAAGTCGGGACTAGTGATCCGGCACTGGCGAATGGAAGCGGTGTCGCTCAACGGATAAAAGGTACCCCGGGGATAACAGGCTGATCTTCCCCAAGAGTCCATATCGACGGGATGGTTTGGCACCTCGATGTCGGCTCGTCGCATCCTGGGGCTGTAGCAGGTCCCAAGGGTTGGGCTGTTCGCCCATTAAAGCGGTACGCGAGCTGGGTTTAGAACGTCGTGAGACAGTTCGGTCCCTATCCGCCGTGCGCGTAGGATACTTGAGAAGGGCTGTCCCTAGTACGAGAGGACCGGGACGGACGAACCTCTGGTGTGCCAGTTGTCCCGCCAGGGGCACGGCTGGTTGGCTACGTTCGGAAGGGATAACCGCTGAAAGCATCTAAGCGGGAAGCCTGCTTCAAGATGAGGTATCCCATCCACCTTTGGTGGGGTAAGGCCCCCAGCTAGACGACTGGGTTGATAGGCCGGAAATGTAAGCTCGGTAACGGGTTCAGTTGACCGGTACTAATAGGCCGAGGACTTGATTACTAAGTTGCTGCGCGTCCACTGTGTAACTCTTGGCAAACAAACATTGCCTGTGGTGTTGGGTGTGTTTGATATGTCGATAAGTGTTACGGCGGTCATGGCGGAGGGGAAACGCCCGGTTACATTCCGAACCCGGAAGCTAAGCCCTCCAGCGCCGATGGTACTGCACTCGGGAGGGTGTGGGAGAGTAGGACACCGCCGGGCAAAACTTCAGTTGAGGGCCGACCCTACCCGGGTCGGCCCTCAACGTGTTTTCAGCCCGACAACACCACCACGGCACCGAGACTCTGTGCCCGGCCTGCTGCTGGCAGTTTGTGCCCGGTTGCCCGGTTGCCCGGTTGCCCGGTTGCCCGGTTGCCCGGTTGCGGGGCGCATCGGTCTCAGGATCGGAACGAGTGCCCGGAGCGCCGCGCGGACAGGTCCAGCCGGCGGCCTCGCCCAGTCCGGACCGGTGCCGACCAGCATGACGACCGCAGGGCCCCGTCGGTGGTTCCAACGGTTCGCCTCATCGTCGGCCTGGCGACACCCCGGTTCTGACCGCGCCCAGTTCTGCCCTATCGCCGTCGGAGTCCGCCGGATCGCTGGCCGGCCGTGTGTCTGGCCTGCCGCCGAAGCGGTGCGGCTGTTGGCGGTAGCTGCTGCGGTTCGGCTGCGGTACATCGGTTGCCTTGCGTGGCGGTGCTCGCAGACCAGGCTGTGGTGGCCGCAGACAAGACGAGGGCCCTGCCGGCGCAATGCCGACAGGGCCCGGTTAGTTCAGGTGGGTGCGGGGCTCAGGAGGGCTTCGGGCCACAGATGAAGCGTGGCTCCGCGGCGTAGCGCCAACTGAACTTCTCCCGCTTCGTCTCCTTGCCGTTCTTGTAGAACACCCGGTAGGCGTTCTGGCTGAACCCGTTGCTGCCGTTGGCGGCGATGCAGTTCGGGCCCGGCTCCAGGTAGACCGTCTTCGGCTTGGTGATGTTGCTTCGGGGGCCGTACTCCGTCTTCACCTTGTCCCAGATCTTTGTGCTCCAGATCGAAACGGTGATCTTGTTTGACGTGTACGAGGTATCGATCAGGAGTCCGTACTCGGTGTTGTTGCGGAACTTGAAGTCGAGATTTGGGTAGAAGATCGTGGACTCGATGACCGCCGGGTAGCGGCTGAAGTAGTACGAGTGGGGCTTGTGTTCAACATCCTCAAGCCCCGCGTAGTAGGTGGCGTTGAAGAGCGTCGTGGTGAACTGTGAGACCCCGCCCCCGACCCCCGGCACGAGCTTGCCGTTGAGGATGACCGGAGCGTCCTTGTAGCCCTGGGCGTAGTTGCGGTCGCCGGTGTGCCCGTTCAGGGAGAACGTCTCGCCGGGTAGCACCAACGTGTTGTCCACTTCCTTGGCGGCGGTGATGATGTTGTGGCTGCGGGGCGAGGAGAGCCCGCCGGAGAACTGGGTGGTGAAGGTCGACACCTTCTCCTTGATGCCCAGGCCGGCCAACTTCTCCGTGGTGAGCTCTGGCTTCTTTGTCTTGAGCGTGCCGGTCACCCGGCGGTCACCCGACTGCGGTAGGACCGCGAGCACAGCCTCCCCAAGGTCGCTGGTGTCCAGTTGCTTCCCGTCCCGACTGGCGATGATCTTCGGTTTGCCATTGGTGAGGGTCATCTGGGCGTTCTTCGGGGTCACCTCGACCTTGGTCAGGTCGTCGTCGAGCTCGGTGCGGAGCCGCTTGCCATCGACCTTCGCCGACAACGTGCCAGCCTCGTCGGCGGTGAACAGCAGGCTCTTCGCGATCGCCGCCGGCGGAATGCTCACCGAGCCCTCGTCCGTCGTCAGGGTCACCGGGGCCGCCACGGCCGGCTTCGCCAACTCGGTCACCATCCGGTCCACCTCCTCGGCGGTGGTCACCGGGTGCGTCTCGGCCAGCGGAATGGTGACCGGCTCGCCGGTCAACCAGCCCTCCCGAACCGCCTGCGCGGAGTGCTCCGGGTTGAGCTCCAGGCTGGGCTTCGGATGGGTTGCCTTCGGGGTGAGGCCACTCCAGGTGATTCCGGGCATGGTCATCTTGCGACCCTGGTCCCCCAAGACCTCCTTGAGCGCCGCGTCGAGTTGCTCCACGTCCACCGTCACCACCGGTGGCACCGTGCGGGAGCCGACGAGGCGCTCGAAGACGTGTGCCTCCTCCTGCATGGCGGCTCGTACGGTGGCCTCCACGTCAACCCGGAGGCCCACCTCGGCCGGCACCAGTTCCGCAGTTTGTTCGCCGACGACCACAGGCAGGGGCGCGTTCAGCTCGGCGGCCTGTCGTTCCACCGCCGCACGCAGCTCCTCGACCGCGGCTGCCTGGCTCTGACCGCCGAGCTCCGCGCCGAGGACCGTCGTGCCACGGGGCACGTCACCGGCGTACGCGTAGGCACCGATGCCGACGGCGGAGGCGAGCACCGCGGTCGTCACCCCGGCGGCGATGAGCAGCCAGGTGCGGTGGGCCCGTCCCCCGCCTGACGGAAAGGACCACTTTCGGCCCGGTCGAGGATTGGCGGGTTCCGCGTCCGCAATGGGCCACTGCACCGCGGCTACCTGCACGGTGGGCCGGTCATCCGCGGGCAGATTTCTGTCGCCGTACAGGGTCACAGTCACCTCGATCAGGGCGTCGCACCCGGGCGGGTATCACACCCGGAAGGAAACTACGGTAGCCAACATGTGCGCGTGGCGGCAGGTCGCGTCTTGCGTCGCGTGTCGCCTCTCCCCCCATCCTCGCCTGTCCGTCTGGACGTGCGACGGTGGGGTCCATGCGGGAGGACGAGGTAGCCCTGGCGTACGGCGGCGATTGGGTGGATCGGGCCGGTGCCCTCCGCGCCGATCCGGACCGGCTGGCGACGCTACTGAGCGTGGCAGAGGCCAGAGTGCTGCCGTTGTGGCAGGACCGCTGTCTGGTCAGCGGTGCGGTGCCGGTTCGACTGAACGGCGAAGGGGCGGCGCGGGCTCGCGCCGCCGCGGCGCAGACCGTATTCCTCGGGTTCGCGGCGGGGCAAGCGGTCTTCGCGGTGGACCTCTCCGAGCTCACCGAGGACGCCGCACTGGCGGCTGCCGGGGCAACTCGGGTGGCAGATGTGCGCGGGCTCGTCGGGCGGCTTAGCCCAGCCGAGGCAGCCCTCCAGGCGTATGCGCGCGGTCTGCTGCACTGGCATCGGCAGCAGCGGTACTGCGGCACGTGCGGTGGGGCGACCAGCGTCCAGGACGCCGGGCATGCCCGGCGGTGCGCGGAGCCGGACTGTGCCCGGCTGTACTTTCCCCGGATCGAGCCCGCCGTCATCGTGCTGGTGGAGACAGTGGGTTCGCCCGGCCGTTGCCTGTTGGCGCGGCACGCCGGGGCGGCCGAGAACGCGTTTTCGACCCTCGCTGGCTTCGTCGAGGTGGGGGAGACGCTGGAAGACGCGGTCCGGCGGGAGGTGGCCGAAGAAGCGGGCATCGTGGTGACCGACGTGGCGTACCAGGGGTCGCAGGCCTGGCCGTTTCCGGCGGGGCTGATGGTGGGCTTCCGGGCCACCGCCACATCCGACGAGATCCGGGTGGACGGGGCCGAGCTGCTGGAGGGGCGCTGGTTCACTCGCGCCGAGCTGCGTCAGCGGGCGGCGGCAGGACATCGGCTCGGCCGGCCGGACTCGATCGGTCATCACCTGCTCAGCAGCTGGTTGGCTGAGGACGGAGCCGCCGCGTCAGCTTCCTGTTGACGCCCGCCGCGGCGCCGGAACCCGCGTGCCGGCTCGCGCTGGGGTCGACATCCACGTTCGGAGCGTCATGACCAGGGTCGTGACCACGGCGGCTCCCAGGGTGGGCCAGAGCAGTCCGGTGACGGTCCGGGGCGTGGTCCACCACGCGACCGCCGTCAGCAGGATGCTGCCCACCCACAGCGGCGCGGCCGGCCAGCGGACACCGGTGGCGACCGCCGCGTTCAGCAGGACGAAAACGACGGCGTAGAGCGCCCCGACCGCGGCGAAGAGTGGCGCGAGCGGGCCCAGGTGGGTGTAGTCCGAGCCACCGGCGAGGTGAAAGGCCAGTGTGCCGGCGAACGTCGAGCCGAGAATCAGTAGTACGCCGCAGCCGGCGGTCACGGCGAGCGCGACGGTCCTACTGAACCGGTCGTCACGGGCCAGCCGGGGCAGGGCGAGTACGGTGGCGACCTGCGGCGCCCAGAGCGCGCCCTTGGTCAGCACCGTCCCCACCGCGTACCCGCCGGAGTCGTCGGCCGGCAGTAGCTGACGGGCGAGGAATAGATCCGTGTACGAGACGACGAGCATGGCGAGCATCGCGGCGCAGCCGGTCAGGATGTGGCCGGCATCCAGCGGTGGTGCCGTGGAGGGGGCCGTCGGGGCAGCCGGCCGGGCCAGGGCGGCGAGCCCGACCGGAGTGAGCGCGGCGGTCCCGGCCCCGAGCAGCAGGGAGCCGGTTAGGCCGGCGTCCAGCAGCAGACCGACCAGCACTCCGCCGTACCGGCCGGCGGCCAGCAGCCCCATGGCGATGGCCAGTCGAACGAAGCGTTGCCCACCCTGAAGTTCCCCCAGCGTCCGGCCGGAGAGCACGATGGCGGCCGTGGCGATCGCGGAGAGGATGAGGGCCTCGACCGGAAGACGCAGGCTCGGGATGAGTAGCGGGGTGGCGAGGATCAGGGCGGATGCGCAGAGCACGGCGGTCAACAGGGCGGCCCGGCGGGTCGGGGTGTGGCCGTGCTTCGCGTGGTGCACGGCGACGGCGAGCTGAAGGCCGAATCCCGGCACGCTCGCGATGGCGATCAGGCCGAGCGTGGTGGCGAGCGCGCTGAGCTCGGCGGAGTCGAGCTGGCGGGCGGCCAGCACCGGGGCGAGATAGGCGAGTCCGTTGCCCAGCAGCCCCGCGGCGGTAACCGCCAGGCCGGCGGTGCCGAGTGCCCGGACACCGGTGCTCGGGGAACGCGTCCCCGAGCCGTCCACATCGTCGGCACGCCGGCTCACCCGACCCCCGATGGCTCGGAGTCCCGCCAGGAGGGTCCCCCGGCGATACTGCCCCGTGACTGCGTTGGCGCATCCACAGTCGATGATGTCGCGCTGGGGCGCTGGGGCGCACGGTGGGCGGGCCGGCGGCGAAGGCAGGTCGACAGCCAGAGGCAGCCGATGGCGAGGAGCATCAGGAGCTGCGGAAGGGCAGCGGTGTGCCGCTGTTCGGCGTCCAGGTATGTCCAACCGGCGAGAAGGACGAGGGCGGTGGGGAGCCAGAACTCGATGAACCGGGGGGCGCGCCGAATCCAGCGGGGGGCGGTCGGTCGCGGTTCGCGTAGCGAACCGGGGAGGGCGAGCAGGACTCCGGCGGCGACGAGTGCCGCACCGACGAGGCCGCCGAGCAGGATCAGAGCAGTCGCGCCGACCGCCAGCAGGGGTAGGGAGCGGGTGGCCCGGCGTCGCGGTCCCCGCGCCGGGCGGGCCGGCCCGCTGCCGCGACGTTCGGGAAGCAGCGCGAGGAGGGCGACGCCCAGGAGCAGGGCGCCTCCGGTCAGGAGCGCCACCTGGTACGGGCGGTCCGGGGTGAAGCGCAGGACGACCTCGCCCGCGGCGCCGGCGGGCAGCACCCAGCCCTGCTGCCAGCCGTCGACGACCACGGGGCGCAGCGGTTCGCCGGCGAGCGTGGCCTGCCAGCCCCGGTTGGTGTTCTCCCGTACCGCGAGTACCCGTTCGGCGGCGTGCCCAGCGACCTGTATCCGTCGCTCGGTCGCCGCCCACATGGCGATGTCGAGGGCGCTCGGCGCCCTCACGTCCGTGCTCTGCTGCGGTACGAGAGCGACCCGGGTCGGCGTGGCGAACTGGCTGGCGGTGGCGACGAGGCGGTGCTCGGTGGCGCCGAGCGGCACCTCGGGGTCGGTGCCGCACGGCTCGGCCGGCACCTCCCGCAACTCCAGCAGGTCCCGCATCGTGCCGTGCAGGGCGGTGGCTACCGTCTCCTCGCCGATCGTCAACGTTGGACCGGAGCCGCAGCCCAACGTCAAGGGTGTGTCCAGGTCTGCTGGGCTGCTGGGGGCGCCCGGAAGCACAGTGATCTCACCGACCGCGATCGGCAGGATCTCGGGCAACCGAAATCCGTACGGATCGATGCTGGTGGCGGAGGGTGGGTCGAGGAACTGGATGGTGATCTCGTTGGTTCGGGCCGGCGGATCCAGGGTCAGCACGCCGTCCTCGCCGAGCAGGCCGGCGCGAATGCCGTCGTCGGCGATTACCCGTACGCTGCCGAGCCGGGTGGCCGCGACGGCCGGGTCAACGGCGAAGCGAAGGCCGCTGATCTTCTGGGGCTTGAGCCAGGTGAGGCGCAGGATCGGGCCGTCGTCGCTGATCGACGGTGACCAGCTGGTGGCCGGGTCTCCGTCCAACACCGCGCCGGGGCGGCGGGTCGGATGCGGGACGCCGGTTGACGAGGCGCTCACCTCGGGTGCGAGGCCCAGTGCCTGTGCGGCGGTCACCGCCTCGTCCAGGGCCGCGTGCAGGGCGGAGCCGTCCATCGGGCGGGCCCACAGCTGCGGGTGGTAGGTCCCGGCAGCGGGCAGGGTGAGCGTACGGTCGATCGTGCGTCCATCCTCCGAGCCGCGGATCGCGTTGGTGGAACAGTGTGGCTTCCCGTCCACCAGGAAGCAGGCGGGCGTGCGGGGGTCGGCGGAGACGACGACGGCCGGTGGTTGTTCGGTGGCTGGTGCCTCTGGCAGTCGAAGGGTGCGACTGGTCTGGATGCCCGGGATGCTGATTTCGGAGATGCCCACCACCCCGGCACCGAGCGGGCGGAGGGCGAAGGTGTCGTCGATGGAGATACGGATCCGTTGGGTGGCGTGAATGCCGTCCAGGTCGAAGGTCATTCGATCGCCGAAGCTCTCCATGGTCCGGCTCTCGTATCCGGCGGTGACGGTCATCGTGGTCGGGACCATGTCCGCCGTCAGGTCAAAGTTCACCTCCACCTCGGTGACGTTGATCGGGTTCTCCAGTGCTACCTCGATCCACTGCCGATCGCCGCGGCTGTACGGGGCGGACTGCCAGGAGGTCGTCGGGTCGCCGTCCATCGCCGCGTACGGTTGGTGCTCGGAGCGGTTTCCGCCGGGGATGCTGACCTGTGAGCGTGCCGTTGCCGCCTGGATCGAGCTGATGCCCTCATATTCGGCTACTGTGGACCACCCTGCGGCCCAGTCGGGCAGGTAGTCATGCGTGGGGGCCGACGGCGCGAGGGGCTCGTCGGCGGTGCGGGTGTGCGAGATGTTGTCCTGGGACCGGCCGAAGGAGACCTCGCGGCGCCGAAGACCGTCGGTCATCGCGACCGGACCGTAGCCGTTGTCGGCATCCGCGTCGCCGGCCAGGACCGTGGGGGCCGGGCTCAACAAACCCGCCGCAGCGAGGTCGAGCAGGGATTCCGGGCCACCGACGACGGTGGCGACATCCGTCCGGTCGTAGGCGACGACCGGCTCCACCCGGCGGTTGACCTGGTACACCTCGAGTGCCCGTCCTGGCACGTCGAGCCCCTGGTCGCTGAGCTCGTCCACCGCCTCCGGCCCACCCCGGACCGGGCCGAAGGTGGTGACCCGGGTCAGCCCCGGTGAGCGCTGCAGGGCCTGGCGAACCACGGCGGGGCGGGTCGTGTCGGAGCGACCGTGGTCGAGGTCGGCCCGGAACAGGACATGGCTGATCCCGGAGCGGGCGAGGAGGTCGGCGAGGCCCGCCGAGCCGGCGCCGGAGCTGAGCGTGGCCTCGATCGCGTCCAGGAGTCGGATGGTGGTGGGCGGGGTGAAGGGGATCGAGTTGCGGGCCGCCCAGTTGCTCTCCAACAGCGGTTGGGTGATCTCGTCGGTGGTGCTGCCCCAGTCGTAGGCGGGGCGGCGTGCTCCGGGGACGACGAGCACCCGGCCGGGACCGGTGTTCGCGTCCAGCCAGTCGGCGGCCTCCTGCCAGTACTGGGGCACTTCCCGCGCGCTTCCGGGGGTGGCGAGTCCGGGGGCGATCGCCGGGCTGGCGACCGCCGCGACCGCTGCCACCGCCACGCCGGTGGTGACCCAGGCCCGCGCGACGGCCGGCCTGCGGCGGGCGGTGGGCACGGTACGCGCTGCCTGCCCGACCAGGCTGATCAGGTGGGCCGATCCGAGCGCCAGTGGTAGGCGGAGCAGGACATCGAACTTGTGGGTGTTCCGTAGTGGTGCACCGACCCCGTCGAGGAACTGTTGCTGCCCTCCGGCGAGGAGATTGGGGAGATCGCTGATGTGTCCGAGCCCGACCATTGCGGCGCCGAGCACCAGGCCGGTGATGAGGAAGCGGCGGTGCGGCATTCCGCGCCGGGAAAGCCCCAGTACGCCCAGGGCGGCGACGGTGAGCGTGGCGAGGATCAGCGCAGGCTCGTTGGCCAGCCGGGCGCCGCCGGGGATGGCCTGCTCAACCGGGGAGGCCAGGTACGCCACCCAGTAGGACGCGCCGCGGAGCGTCGTCACGGCGTCGGTCACGCTGGTGGTGCTCTGGGCGGTTTCGATGTAGTCGAGGAACGGTGGGCTGTACCGCCCGAGAATGAGCAGTGGAACCAGCCACCAGGCGGTGGCCAGGGCGACCGCGCCGCACCAGGCGGCGATTGCGCTGATCCGGCGGCGGATCGGTGCGAGGGTGGCGAGCCAGAGCAGGGCGAGCGGCACTACCGCGAACACAGCGGTCGCATTGACCCCGCCCGCACAGGCTACGGCGAGCGCCGACCCCGCGACCGCCCGCCGTAGGGGCGCACCTCGGGCGAGGCCGACCAAGGGGATCAGTACCCACGGTGCCACCGCGCTGGGCCAGGATTCGACCGAGGACCAGCCGAGCTGGGTGAGGATCCGAGGCGACAGTGCGAAGGCGATGCCAGCGATCATGCGTCCGGTGGGCGAGCCGATGCCGAGGCGGCCGGCCAGCCGTACCACGCCCAGGTAGGCGACGCAGAAGAGCAGCGCCCACCACAGCCGTTGCACCACCCACGGTGCCAGGCCAAGCTCCGAACCCACCAGGAAGAACGGACCCATTGGCCAGAGATACCCGTAGGCCTGGTTCTGTAGCTGGCCGAAGGCGCCGGTGGGGTCCCAGAGGTGCAGCGAGCGGAGCAGCCATCCGGCGGGATTGACGTTCAGGTCGACCTTCGTGTCGGGGGCGATCAGCCCAGGTGCCTGCTGGAAGGCGAGGGCGGTGAGGACGACGCAGATGGCGAGGTGCCGGAATTTTTGGTCCAGCCGTCGGCTTCGGTTCGGCTGCGTTCCGGCACCACTGGTCACCTCTGCACGCATGTCGCTCCTGTTCCGCCGGTGGTACGGATGCCGGCAGCCGACGACGGTCGAGCGACGTAGCCGGGACCGGGGTGGGCGGGGCCGCGGCACCGAGCAGTGTGATGAATGTGGATGGATGGCCACCCCCCACGGCGTGTAAGCGTGTGGCAGGCTGCCGAGCATGTCAATGCCAGAGGCTGGGGCTGTGGCACCTCCGGGATCCGCCACGTCGATGTCTGACGGGCCGAAAGCGTTCGCGCGGTGGCTGCGTCCGGACCGGGTCGGGGCGGTGGCGATAGCCCTCATCGTGGTGTCGGTCGCCTGGCGGGCCGGCCTCGCCGCGCGGGGCTGGTTCTCCCAGGACGAGTTTGTCATCGCCGCCCAGGTCCTTGATGCCCGGTTGGACCCGGATTTCCTGCTGCGAACCTTCAACAACCACCTGATGCCCGGCGGCCTGTTGACAGCGTGGCTGATGGTGCGGCTGGCCGGCTTCGCCAGCTGGCCCTGGGTGCTGATGCTGGCGGTGGGGCAGGCGGCCGTGGGCGTCGCCGTCTATCGGCTGCTGCGCGACCTGCTGCCGCCGGGCTGGGGTCTGCTCATCCCGTTGGCCCTCTTTGTGTTCAGCCCGCTGACGCTGGAGGTGTCGTCGCTGTGGCTGGTCGGGTTGCTCCTGTTGCCGGTGCAGCTTGCGCTGGTCCTGGCGGTGCGGGCGCAGGTTCGGTACGTGCGCAGCCGCCGCCGGCGGCACCTCGCGATGGTCGCGCTGTGGCTGCTGTTCGGCCTGCTGTTCGACCCGAAGGCGCTGCTGATAGCGCCGCTGTTGTTCCTGCTGACAGTCTTGTTGTTTACCGCCGGCCCACTGTGGCGCAGCCTGGTCACGGCGGTGCGCCGGCACTGGCCGGTCTGGCTGTTGCTCGCCGTGCTCTCCGGGTCCTACCTGGCGTTCTACCTGACCCGACCAGCTCGCGCGCTGGACCAGGTGACCTCGTTCGGTCAGGCTTTCACATTCCTTGGCGACCTGGTCGGCGTGACCGTCGTGCCGGGCCTGCTCGGGGGGCCGTGGCGATGGGCGTACGCCGGTGACGGGCCGCCGTTGGTGGATCCCTATCCGGTGGCGATGTGGCTGTCGTGGCTGGTGCTGGCGACCCTGGTCGTGGCTACCGTCGTCCGGCGCCGCTCGGCGGCGCGGGCCTGGCTGCTTCTGGCCTGCTACCTCGGGCTGGTCACCGCGTTCTTCGCGGTAACCAGCCTCGGTGGTGTGCTCGGCCCGATGGTGGGCACGGTCCCCCGCTTCGTGGCTGATGGGGTTCCGGTCGCCGCGATCTGCGTCGGGGTAGCCCTGTTCGGGCTCCGCGATGGCGGCGAGGAGCCCGACACCCCCCGGCCGCTACCGGGGCCCCCGCGGGCGCTCGGCTCCGTCGTGGTCGGTCGGGTGGCGATCGCTGTCCTGGTCGTGGTCGGGTTCGGTACGGTGTGGAGCACCGTCAAGTTTGGTGACAACTGGAGCACCAAGCATGGCCGGGAGTATCTCGCCACGACGCAGGCCGAGCTTGCCGCCGCGCCAGCGGACACCGTCTTCCTGGACACGATCGTTCCCGACCGGGTCGTCGCCGGCTACTTCTGGCCGGACAACCTTCAGTCGCACTTCTTCCGGCCGGCGGAGCGCCAGCCGGAATTTGTCGAGGTGGCTGAGCTGCCGGTGACCTTCGACGCGGAGGGTCGAATCCGTCCGGTCCGGATTGAGGGAGTTAAGGTTCTGCCGGGCCAGGTGTCCGACTGCGGGCACCTGGTGGAGAGCGGGCGGACGGCCCGGATCCCGTTAGCAGCACCGGTTGAGGAATGGCCGTACGTGGTGGAGTTCGGCTATCTGAGCTCCGGCGAGGCGACCGCAACCATGCGCCTGGGTGAGGCCACCCGGGAGATCCCGTTGCGGAGTGGACTGCACCAGCTGTATTTCCCGTTAGCCGGTGCGGGGGAGGCCATCGAGGTCACCATCGACACTCCGGACATCACCCTCTGCACCAGGCTGATCACTGTCGGGCGGGTGGTGCCGGCGTCGTGAGTGGGTGACCGACCGGCCGACCGGGCCCGGGTGGTGCGCGATCGGCTCCTGTTGTACGCCGTCGCGGCGGTGGTGACGGTGGTGGTGCTCGCCCCCCTGGCGGCACCGGGCTACGTGTTGCGCTACGACATGGTGTTCGTGCCCCGGCAGCCGCTGACCTGGGATCTTGTGGCGCCAGCACAGGGCCTGCCGCGGGCGGTGCCGATGGACGCCGTGGTCTCGGTGCTCACCCAGCTTGTCCCGGGCTGGGTGGTGCAGCGGATCGCGCTGGGCGGGGCGGTCCTGCTGGCGGCGGTCGGTGCCGGGCTCCTGGTGCCGACCGAACGGACCGGGGTTCGGCTGCTCGCCGCGGTCGGCTACGCCTGGACGCCGTACCTGGCCGAGCGGCTGTTGATCGGGCAGTGGGGGCTGCTGGTCTGCTATGCCGCCCTGCCGTGGCTGGTGCGCGCCGTGCTGGAGCTGCGGGCTGGGCGGGCCGGCGCGGTGGCCCGCGTGCTGCTCACCGCCGCGCCGGCTGCGCTGACCCCGACCGGTGGCCTGATCGCGTTCGGCGTGGTGTCGCTGCTCGCACCACAGCGGGGGCGCCTGCGGGGGCCGGCGGTCGCGATGGCCGGGGTCGCCCTGCTCAACGCTCCGTGGGTAACCGCTGCCCTGGCCACCGACGCGGGCGGAACCTCCGATCCGGCGGGGGTGGCCGTCTTCGCGGCCCGGGGCGAAAACTGGGCGGGTCCCCTGGCGGCGCTCGCAGGCACCGGGGGCATCTGGAGCGCTCAGGCCACCCCGGCGAGCCGGGCCCTGCCCCTGGTGCCGCTGGTGACCCTGGTGCTGCTGACCCTGGCCGGCGCCGGGTTCGGTCTGCTGCGGCGGCGGATGTCGCCGGATGTTTCGGTCCGGTTGTTGGTGCTGGCGGGGACCGGCTTTCTGCTCGCCGCGCTGGGTGCGGTGCCGGGGAGCGCCGACGTGCTGCGGTGGGCGGTGGCGCAGCTACCGGGAGCCGGGCTGCTTCGCGACGGGCAGAAGTTCCTGGCGCCGTACGCGTTGCTGCTGGTGGTGTGTGTGGCGCTGGGCACCGAGCGGCTCGTGAACCGGGTGGAGCGGACGAACCGGGAGGTGGCGGGGGTGGTGCTGGGTGGCGTGCTGCTACTGCCGGTCGCGGCGATGCCGGATCTCGCGTTCGGCGGTGCAGGCCGGTTGTGGCCGGTCAGCTATCCGGCGGACTGGCAGGCGGTGGCGGGGCGACTGTCCGCTGACCCCGGCGGGGAGGTCTTGGTGCTGCCGTTGAGTAGCTACCGCGCGTACTCGTGGAATGCCGGGCGGACCGTCCTGGACCCGGCCCCTCGCTACCTGCCGGCGACGGTCCTGACCGACGACACGCTCCGGGTCGGTGATGTCGTGGTGACCGGCGAGAACACGCGGCTGCGGGAGATCCGGCCGCTGCTCGGGGCGGGACGGCCGGCGACGGAGACGGGGGTGCGCTGGGTGCTGGTGCAGCACAATCGCGCGGACCAGGTGGATCCGGCTACCCTCACCGGCCTCGAGCTTGTGCACCGGGGGGCGTTCCTGGCCCTCTATCGCAACCCAGGCGTACCGCCGAGCCCGGTGGTGGTGTCGCCGGTTCGGTGGGCGGTGGTGGTGGCGTTGGCTGTCGCCGTCGCGGTGGTGGTCGCTGCCATGTTTCGGCGCTACGCCAGTGGGCTACCGCGTGGTAACCTCCGCTCCGAGGTCGAGACATTGGAGAATTGACATGCGTAAAGCCCTGACTCTGGCCATAACCGGCCTGGTGGCGGCGGTGCTCGGGATCCTGTCTCTCGGCGGGCTGGCGGCCGCGACGACCGCCACCGAGGAGGAGGCGGTCGCCAAGGCTGAAGAGCTCATCGAGAAGGCCAAGGAGGCCAACGAGCCGGACCCCTATGTACCCGAGATCTACGGCAGCCGGTAGGACGGGGCGCCCCGTGAACGCGTCTGGCGGGGCGACTCCGCGCTCTCCAGAAGCGCGGCGAAGCGGCTCCCGGCTGCCGGCCAGGTAAAGCTCGCCGCGTGCTCCCGGGCTGCCGCGCCCAGCCGTTGTCGTAGCTCGTGGTCGTGTAGCAGGGTCCGCACCTTTGCCACGTAGTCGTCCATGTCGTCGGCGAGAAGCCCCGTTTGGCCATCCACCACCGCCTCGACCACACCGCCCGCGCTCCGGAACGCGACTGTCGGCGTGCCCGCCGATCCCGCCTCCACGATGGTCAGACCCCAGCCTTCCTTCAGGGACGGGGTCAGCGCCACCCAGGCCGAGCCGAGGAGAGCCGCCTTCTCCTCCTCCGTCACGAACCCCCGGAACTCCACTCGGTCGGTGATGCCCAACTCGTTGGCGACCTCGCGGAGCCGCCCTTCCCACCAGCCCTGGCCGGCGACGACCAGCCGTAGCTGTGGCAGCTCGTCGGCGAGTGTCGCGACCGCCCGCAACGCCACCTCAACGCGCTTGTGCGGGACCAGCCGGTTGAGCGTGACCAGCAGTGGGGAGGAGGTGCGTTCCACGTCGGTGTGCGGGAGTGGCGGAGTGCCGTTGTGCACCACGGAGACCTGTTCCGCCGGTACGCCGAGCTGGACCATCTCCTGGCGGGTGGCTTCGGAGACCGTGACATGGTGGCAGCGCCGGTAGATGCGTACGGCTAGTGTTGACTCCACCCACCAGCCAAACCGAGCCACCCAAGCTGGAAGTACGACGCCCCATTGTTCTCGGTGAATGTGGTGAATTAGCTTGACAATTGGCCGCCGGGCCCATAGGGGTGTCATGAACGGTACGCCGTTGCAGACGTCCACGAGCGCGTCCGGTCGGCCGCCGTGTCGGTGAGACATCGGGCCGAAACCGAGCGCGCCGGCAAGATAGCAGAGCGCGGCCCACGGGTACACAGTGTAGCGGCCACCCCGTCTGACCAGCCGGATTCCGTCGTCATTGACCTCGTCGGGGAGGCCCTGGCGATGAGCGGCGCAGAATATCGTGGCCCGGAAGCCGCGGGCTATCAGTTCTGCGGCGATCCGCTCGACGTATACCTCGGATCCGCCGCCTTCGGGGTTCCGGGTATCCCGCCAGTTGAGGAACAGTACATGTCCAGCGGTAGCGGAAGGGCGCTCCACGTGATCCCTACTCTCGAGTAATTAGCGTCACACTAAAGCTCGAGAGGCGGCTCGGCAATGCCTACATGAAAGATGTGGGTCAATGTGGTGAATTGACCGCCGGCGCTCTGTGTTCGGGGTGAGGGGCGGTCGGCCGGGGGTGGCGGCGGTCACTGAGCGCCTGGATCGGGCGTTCGACGCCGTAGTAGCTCGCCGCCGCGAGCGCCAGCCCACCCGCCATCGTCAGTGCGAAGGTCTCGAGGAGGCCGCCGGTGAACAGCGGGCGGTCCGCCACCAGATAGATCACTTCGATCACCAGCGGATGCCAGAGGAACAGCCCGTACGAGACGAGGCCGAGCCAGCGGGCGGAGGTGCTGCCGAAGGCCTGGTGAACCCGGGTCTTCTGGTCGCCGAACGCCACCGGAATCATGATCAGAATTCCGACCGCGAGATAGAGGGTGAGCTTCACGGCGAACTCCGCGGCGGTCGGCTCGGCGAGGTCAAGCGGCCCGGCGATGGGTGTCGTCGCAATCGCCAGTAGCCCCACGGCCGTGGCCCAGCAGGCGACTGGCGCCGCGGCGAGGTCGTCGAGGACGCGCAGAGCGGCCGGGCCCGTCTTGGTCTGCAGGGCGACATGCGCCACCGCCAGGACCATGCCGCCGCAGAACCAGGCCGCGTACGAGGGGAGCCACATGGTGTGGACGGCGGTGTCGACGACGCCGAGCCCCATCAGGGTCAGCCACCCCGCAGTCACCAGGGCACCCCCGCCGGCGAGCACCAGGGTGCGGACGGGCCGCCAGGTCCGGCCCACGGTGAACACCGCGACCAGCGGCAGGGCCAGGTAGAACACGACCTCGGTGGCGAGACTCCAGGTCTGACCCAGCCCCGCGCGGAGCTGGTCGCGTTGATAGATCTGGGTGAAGGTCAGGTGGCGGAGCCAGTCGCCGGCCGAGGCGGGCCGGTTCTGCGGCAGAACGGTCAGGCAGACCAGCACCGTGAGCCAGTAGGCCGGCAGGATCCGCAGGGCCCGCCGCCAGAAGTATCGGCGAACGCCGGGGCGGGGGAGCCCGGCGGCGGCGCTCGACGCCCAGGGCCGGAAGAGCAGGAATCCGGAGAGGACGAAGAAGACGGCGACACCGACGTCCATCCGCGCCAACCAGGTGCCCCACTGGCTGTTCAGGCTCACGCCGGTGTGGAACCCGACGTGGTGGGCGACGACAGCTACCGAGCCGATCGCGCGGAGCGCATCCAGGGCAGGCAGGCGGCCGGCTGTCGAAGGATGTGACGGGCTCGGGGGGACGGCTGCGGACATCTAGACATCCAGGGGGTTCACTTTAATGTTGACTGGGGAGTAACCTCCCGCCATGTTATGGATCGATTGCCCTGAGCGACAGGCGTTACAGGAGGAAGAGTGAAGCTTCGGGTTAGTGTCGCGCTCTTCGGGCTCGGCGTCTTGTTGCTGGTCTTCGCCGTCGGGCTGCCGTTGTACGTCGCCCCCGCCATCAGCCGCCTCCCCTACGACCTCAAGCCAACGACGTTGGTCGCCGAAGCGCCCAACGCGCGGTTCTTGCAGATCGCAGCCGACGATGAGTCAGTCACCGTCGACGTTCCACGAGCCACTCTGAAGTCCACGATCGAGGTACTTCCCCAGCCTGGTGAGACCAAGGATCGCCTGCCAGAGCAGCTCAAGGGCGACGCAGTGATCTGGGATGTCTACCAGACCGTCGTACGGAGTGACACTCAGGACCCGATCACCGCGTACAGCACGCAGCTCGCCCTCTATCGCGTCTCTGGTATTGCCGCCCCCTGGGATGACCAGTGGCTCAAGCAGGACGACAGCGAGGGGATCCCGAAGGGCAACGTCACATACTCGGGGCTGACCTACAAGTTCCCGTTCGGCGCGGAGAAGAAGGACTACCCGGTCTTCGACCGCGATCTCAAGGAGGCGCTCCCGGCGACCTTCGTCGGCACCGAGACCGTCGAGGGTGTCGACGTCTACCGCTACGAGCAGCGGATCGAGGACCGGGTGCTGGACACGCCGGAGGAGAGCCTTCAGGTGCTGCTGAACACCTTCGCCCCCGGTGCCACCACCGGCGAGATCGTCTACAACAACACCCGGACCTACTGGGTCGATCCGGTTACTGGCGCGTACGTCGATGTACGTGAGCAACAGCGAAAGGAACTGCGCCCGGACGTTGGATCCACCACCGTCCTGCTCGATGCTGACTTCAACTACACCGACGACACGGTGCAGAACAGCGTAGAGACGGTGAAGACCAACCGTCTCAAGATTGGCCTGGCCCGGCTGTGGGGTCCGATCGCCGCGGGTGTCCTCGGCCTGATCGCCCTCGTCGTCGGCCTCCGGCTGTTCCTGCATGCGGGGGGTGCCGCAGGTCGGCACTCCGGCGCAGCATCGGCCGCCGCCGGTCCGGACAGCACCAGTGTGGATCAGAATCCACGCTAGCCGCGTGGTCGGTGGGACGGGGGTGGAGGCGGGTCTCGCACCCGCTTCCACCCCAGCCGTTGCCTGATCGATTCGGCGCGCGCGTGGACTCGGCGCGTCATCACCACCGAGTCGGGCAACGGTCCGCCCTCAGATCCGGGCGAGCGCCCGACGTAGCGGGTCCAGGCCGAGGGAGCCCAGGTCGAGTGCCTGCCGGTGGAACTCCCGGAGGTCGAACGCCGCTCCCTTACGAGCCTTGGCGTCAGCCCGAGCCTGTAGCCAGATTCGCTCACCAACCTTGTAGGAGGGTGCCTGCCCGGGCCAGCCCAGGTAGCGGTTCAGCTCGAACCGGAGGACCTCATTCGGAACCCGGCAGTGCGCCCGCATGAACTCCCAGCCCAGCTCCGGCGTCCAGCGTTCGCCCGGATGGAAGCCGAACGGGTTGTCGGCCGGGATCTCCAGCTCCAGGTGCATGCCGATGTCGACGATCACCCGAGCGGCGCGGAGCGCCTGGCCGTCGAGCATGCCCAGCCGGTCGCCCGGGTCCTCGAGGTAGCCCAGCTCGTCCATCAGCCGCTCGGCGTAGAGAGCCCAACCCTCGCCGTGCCCGGAAACCCAGCAGAGCAGCCGCTGCCAGCGGTTGAGCGTCTCCGCCCGGAGCACCGTCTGGGCGACCTGAAGGTGGTGGCCCGGAACGCCCTCGTGGTAGACGGTGGTGACCTCGCGCCAGGTGGAGAAGTCGTCGATGCCCTGCGGCACCGCCCACCACATCCGGCCGGGACGGGAGAAGTCCTCACTCGGGCCGGTGTAGTAGATCGCGCCGTCACTCGTCGGCGCCAGGCAACACTCGATTCGGTGGACCTGCTCCGGGATGTCGAAGTGAGTGCCGTGCAGCTCGCTGATCGCCTTGTCGGCGAGGTTCTGCATCCAGTCCCGGAACGCCTCCTTGCCCCGGATGTTCCGCGCCGGATCCGCGTCCAGCGCGGCCACCGCCTCGTCGACGGTGGCGCCGGGGCCGACGATCCGCGCGGCGACCGCTCGCATCTCCGTCTCCAGCCGGGCCAGCTCCGCAAACCCCCAGGCGTACGTCTCGTCCAGGTCGACCCGGGCACCGAGAAAGTACTGCGAGGCCAGCTCGTAGTGCTCCCGGCCGGCGGCCTGCTTCGCCCTGCCCAGTGGGGCCAGTTCGGTCCGGAGGAAGCGGCCGAACTCGGCGGTCGCCGCAGTGGCGGTCGCGGCACCCCGGCGCAGTTCGGCGTCGAGCGCGCCGCCTGCGCCCAGCCGTTCGACCAGCCCGTGGAAGAAGTTGTCCCCGTCCGGGTCCACCCAGGCGTCACACTGCTTGGCTACCTCGAGCAGCTGGGCGCGCGCGCTGGAATGGCCGGCCGCGGCCGCCTCGCGCAGCGTGGTCTGGTACTGCTCGAGCGCTTCGCCGAAGTGGTTGAGCCGCGCGGCGATGTTGGCCTGGGCCTCCTCGCCGTCGGTGGGCATCAGGTCGAACACGGAGCGGAGCTCGTGCAGCCCGCTGGTGATGACGTTGACTCCCCGGCCGACCTCCCCCGCCGCATGGCGGGTGAGCTCCAGGCTGAGCCGCTCCTGCATGGCCTCCTTCGCGGTCTGCTCCGGCAGCGACTGGGGCTGCACGCCGTCAAGGTCGGCGAGAACTCGGCGGTTCAGGTCGGCGCGGGCGGCGTAGCCGTCCGGTGAGAGGTCGTCGAGGCGGTCGTCGTGGCCGGTGATGCCGACGTAGGTGGCGCCGGTCGGGCTCAGCGCGGCCCACTCTGCCACGTACCGGTTCGCAATATCGTCGATTCGTTCCACGAGCTCGACCCTACGTGATCGTGAAGCCGGGATGCGCCCGTGATTCGCCGGACCCGGGGTTGCTCCCGACAGCTTCGGTCACCTGCCGGGAGGCTCCTGTGACGACCAACACGACGCCCGAAAGTCACCAGACTTTGCCGTGCACGGCCGGCAGACTGTCAGGGGTGATAGTCGAGTCCACCCCTGACCGGGCTGCGCTGCGGAGCTGGCTGCCCGGGTACCTCGCGTTGGCCGCGATCTGGGGCTCCAGCTTTCTGTTCATCAAGATCGGGGTACGGGAGCTGCACCCGGTGCACCTGGCCCTCTACCGGGTCGGCGCCGGCGCGGCGACGCTGCTGATCCTGCTCGCGGTGCTACGCGACCGACTACCCCGCGAGCCGCGGGTCTGGGCCCATCTGGTCGTCACCGGTGGCATCGGGGTGGCGCTTCCGTTCACCCTGTTCAGCTACGGCGGGGAGCGGGTCGAGTCCATGCTCTCCGGGATCTGGAACGCCACCACACCGCTGGTCGTGCTCCCCATGGCGGTGCTGGTCTTCCGCACCGAACGGCTGACCGCCGCCCGGGCGGTCGGGCTCGGGCTGGGCTTCCTCGGCGTACTGGTGGTGCTTGGTGTGTGGCAGGGGGCTGGTGGTGCGCACTTCGTCGGCCAGCTGATGTGCCTCGGCGCCGCGGCCTGCTACGGGGTGACCATCCCGTACCAGAAGAAGTTCGTCGCGGGCCGCTCCTACTCCGGGCTGGCCCTGTCGGCGGCGCAGCTGTTGATGGCGCTGGCGCTGCTCGCCGTTGTCACCCCGTTCGTGGCGGGTGCTCCGCCGATGCCGACCGCCCTCTCCGGCTCGGTCCTGGCCAGCATGGTCGCGCTCGGCGCACTCGGCACCGGACTGGCCTTCCTGATTCACTTCCGCAACATCCGGGTCGCCGGCGCGAGCACCGCGGCGACGGTGACCTACCTGATCCCGGTCTTCGCGGTGCTGGCCGGTGCGCTGGTGCTCGACGAGCGGCTGACCTGGCACCAACCGGTCGGTGCGGTGGTGGTCCTGCTCGGTGTCGCCGTCACCCAGGGCCTGATCGGCCCCCGCCGTCGACCGCGCGCCGCCGTGCTACCGGCCGCTACAACCGGAACCCCGACCTCGGCGGTGGGAACCTCAACCTCGGTGGCGAAAGCGCCGGCCGTCGCCGGTCAGGAGCGGCTTGCGGCCCACGCCACCAGCCGCTCCGCCGGCCAGGTGTTAACCACCCGGTCGGCGGGGACGCCGCAGCGGGCCGCGCGTTCGCAGCCGAACCGTTGCCAGTCGAGCTGACCGGGAGCGTGCGCGTCGGTATTGATCGCGAACTGGCAGCCGGCCTCCAGCGCCCGCCGAATCAGCCGTTTCGGCGGGTCCTGCCGCTCCGGCCGGGAGTTGATCTCGACCGCGACGTCCCGCTCCGCGCAGGCCGCGAAGACGGCGTCCGCGTCGAAGTCGCTCTCCCCCCGGGTACGCCGCCGGTGCCCCCGGTCGCCCGGCCCGGTCACGCCCGCCGGTCGGGTGGAGACCATCCGGCCGGTGCAGTGCCCGAGGATGTCCAGGTGCGGGTTCGCGATCGCGGTGAGCATCCGACGAGTCATCCGCCCCCGCTCGTCGGAGAGGTTGCTGTGCACCGAGCCCACCACCACGTCGAGCTGGGCGAGCAGCTCCTCGTCCTGGTCCAGCGTGCCATCGGCGAGGATGTCCACCTCGATGCCGGTGAGGACCCGGAACCCCGTCGGCAACGCCTCGTTCAGCCGCCCCACCTGCTCCAGCTGGCGGCGCAGCCGGTCGGCGGTCAGCCCGCGCGCCACCGTCAACCGCGGCGAGTGGTCGGTGAGCACCAGGTACTCATGGCCCAGCTCGACCGCGGCCAATGCCATCTCCTCGATTGAGGAGCCGCCGTCGGACCAGTCCGAATGGGTGTGGCAGTCGCCGTGTAACGCTGTCCGTAGCGCGGTCGCCTCAGCGTCCAGGTCGGTGCCCTCAGTCGCCACCAGCCGACGCAGGTAGACCGGCTCCTCGCCCGCCAGCGACTCGGCCACGCAGCGGGCGGTGACCGCGCCCAACCCGGAGAGGTCGGTGAGCTTGCCGGCCCGGGCCAGTTCGGCGACCTCCGCGGTCGGCAGGGCGGCCACAGCCTTCGCCGCCGACCGGAACGCGCGCACCCGATAGGTGGCCTCGTTGGCCCGTTCCAGCAGGAAAGCTATCCGGCGTAGGTCTTCGACGGGATCTCGGGCGGTCATTCCTGCAACCTAGCGGCTGCGGCCAGGACACTCACGGCTCCTTCGGGCAACCGTGTCGGCGCTGCCAGTCCGCCACCTCCACGGCGGGCGACCGGTTGACCCCGCGTCGCCACGCGTCCAGGTAGGGCGCCGGCCACACCACCCCCCGCCGGATCCACCAGCCGTCCTTCCCCGGACACGGCGGTGAGATGCCGAAGTGCAGATGGCACACGTTGTTCGCGTTGCCGGTCCGGCCGACGGTGCCGAGCTGCTGCCCGGCGGCGACGCGAACGCCCGGATCGAGGCCCGCCGCGACCTCGGTCAGGTGGGAGCCGTAGTAGCGCACCCCGTCATCGCCCAGCACCGCCACCGACAGGCCGCCGTTGAACGGACCGCGGGGGCCGCCCGGGTCGAAGCGGTCCACCCGGCTCACCTCCAGCACCGAGCCGTCCGTCACCGCCACCACCGGCGCACCGCAGTCGGCGAAGATGTCCGTGGCGGGGTAGATCGAGTGGGTCGGATGGTAGGAGGCGTTGCTGGCCCGTACCGGGAAGACGCGCCGGGCCTCGGCGGGCGGCGCCTGCGGTGGGGGCGCCGACGTGCTCGACGGAGCCGCTGTGGGCGTAAGGGCCGAGCTGGCCGACGGGCTGGTGGGGGCCAGATCCGTGGTGGCCGGGTGACTGGTCGCACCGGTGTCCACCCCGGGGCGGGTCGTCGCGCAGCTCGCGGTGAGCACCGCGGCGAGCAGGAGCAGCAGGGGATACGCCGGGCGGCGTCCGGGCAACGGCGCAGGCATCCGGCCATCCTGACAGACCAGTACGGTGGGAGGGAAAAGCCGGGGAGGAGGCGATGTGACCGACCCGTACGACGGCGGCCGTCCCCGAAGCCCGTCGGGGCTCTTCCCCGCCGCGCCGCCGACACGACCCACCTACCGCGAACCCCACCCGATCGACGGTGCCGCGGTGCTGCTCGGCAGCGTCATCGCCACCACCTGGCTGATGCTCTTTGGGCTGCTCGGCACCGGCGTGCGGGGGTACGCCTGGTGGACGGTGTTCGCCGGTGGCCTCGCCTGGCTGGCGGCGCTGCTGTTGGTGCGGCACGGCGACCGGGGAGTCGCCACCGGGGTCGCGATCGTCGTCGGTGGTGGGTGGAGCATCGCGGCGGCGGTTGTTGCCACCCGCTGGATGGCCAGCGGTGACTGGCCCCTCTGGTAGGGAATCGGGCCATCCGCTCCAGCCTTCTCCTCGGCGGCTCGATCAGCGCGGCGACGTTTGTTGGCCGCCCGTCGGGGCGTTGGCCGTTCGCCCGCCGATCCCACCGGCTAACGTGCACGCGTAAGGCCGTCTGCGCGTCCTGGGCGAGCGAGCAGGTGAAGCTGGCGGGCTGGACACGCCGTAACCGGCCTGCGGTCGGTGGCCGGGTCGCCACCGATGACGCGAAGCCGCGGACGGTCGACGAGTTTCGGGGCTACGCCGAGGAAGTTTGGGGGAACCGTGTCGTACTTTGCTGCGGCCGTGGTGCGGGACGAGAGCGGCTGGACCGCCGCCGAGGTGAACCTCCGTGGTGCCGTTGACGTGGACGGGGTCGCCGACCGGTTGCGCGACGTCGACCCGGGTGCCGACCTGTCGCTGCTCTTCGTCGAGGCCGAGGAGGAGTACCTGGTCATCCTGCGTCTCGATGAGGGCGAGGACCTGCGAGTCTTCGGCTCGGATGCGGCGTACGCCGAGGAGACCCAACTGGGCGCGCTGCTGGTCGGGGACCTCAAGACGTCGGTGCCCGGGCTGGACGAGATCGAGGAACCCCGTGCCGTCGGCGGTGACCCGGAGACCGAACAACCCGCCGCGGATCCGGAGGCGGACCCGGTCGGGGACGCGGACCTTCTCGCCGACCTGGGAGTGTCCGGGGCAAAGCTGATCGCGCTCTGCGGTCACGAGGGGATGCTGCCGGCGGATGTCACCACCGAGGCGTGCACGGTGTTGGGCTGTGCCGACGAGGTTGAGGAACTGCGTGAGGTGTGACCCGGCCGGCATGGTCGCGGGCCGGAGCGGCGTGGGTGGTGTTGACCGTCGGCAGCGCCACGAGGAGTGGATGCGCCGGGCGTTGGAGGTCGCGGTCACCGGGGCGGTGACCACTGCCGCTGACGACACTGCGGTCCCCGCCGCTGATGACATTCCGGTCGGTGCGGTGCTCCTCGGCCCGGACGGAGCCGAGCTGGCCACCGGCCGCAACGAGCGGGAGCTGACCGGGGACCCGACCGCGCACGCCGAGGTGCTGGCGTTACGCCGGGCAGCTACCCGGCTCGGCCGCTGGCGGCTCGACGGGTGCACCCTGGTGGTAACCCTGGAGCCGTGCACGATGTGCGCCGGGGCGCTGGTGCTGGCCCGGATTTCCACGGTGGTGTTCGGGGCGTGGGAGCCGAAGACCGGCGCGGCCGGCTCGCTCTGGGACGTGCTGCGCGACCGCCGACTGAACCACCGCCCCGAGGTCTACGGTGGTGTCCTCGAAACGGAGACAGCAGCGGTCCTGCGCGCCTTCTTCCGGTAGGGCCGGCGTCCGGTTCGTCCCGGCGCCGCGGTGAGTGTGTTGATCAGGCGATGATGGTGTCCAGGGCGATCTCCACCATCTGGCTGAACGTCTGCTCCCGCTCCTGCGAGGTGGTCTTCTCCCCGGTGGGGATGTGATCGCTGACCGTCAGGATGGTCAGCGCGCGGGCCCGGAACCGGGCGGCGATGGTGTAGAGCGCTGCCGACTCCATCTCGACCGCCAGCACGCCGTAGTCGGCGAGCGAGTCGTAGAGGTCCGGCCGGTCAGTGTAGAAGGCGTCCGCCGCCAGAACCGGCCCGACCCGCATGATGACGCCGCGTCGCTCGGCCACCTCCACCGAGGTACGCAGTAGCCCGAAGTCGGCGACCGGCGCATAGTCGATCAGCCCGTCGAAGCGCATGCGGTTCATGTTCGAGTCGGTCGAGGAACCGATCGCGGCCACCACGTCACGGAGCTGGAGGTCCGCGGTCAGGGAGCCGCAGGAGCCGACCCTGATCAGCGACCGGACGCCGTACTCGTTGATCAGCTCATGCGCGTAGATCGAGGCGGACGGCATGCCCATGCCGGAACCCTGGATCGAGACGTCAACCCCGTTCCAGCGGCCGGTGAAGCCGAACATCCCGCGGACGGTCGAGTAGCACTGCGCGCTCTCAAGGTAGGTCTCCGCGATCCACTTGGCCCGGAGCGGGTCACCCGGCATCAGGACCCGCTCGGCGATCTCTCCCGGCTTCGCGCCGATGTGCGTACTCATGGCAGGGATTCTGCCAGCCCACCCCCGGCGCCGTACCGGTTGGGCTTTCCGTCGGGCGGTCCTGTAGCCTACTCGGCGGTGGTGTGTCCGAGTGGCCTAAGGAGCACGCCTCGAAAGCGTGTGAGGGTTTACGCCCTCCGCGGGTTCAAATCCCGCCACCACCGCCATTGAGCAGGCGAGACGCCCGGTCGGTCCGGAAGGACCAGCCGGGCTTCGCTATTTGAAGATCGTTAGGCTCGGTTTGTGATGGCAGGGCCGGCGGGTCACTACCGCGCCGTTCGCACGGCGCGTCGAAGGCCATGACCCGAGCCTCAACGACACCGGCGTCGCCGAGCCAGCTCACGTACTCGGTGCCGGAGTAGTTCTTGTCGCCCTCGGTCTCGACGAGCATGTTCATCCCCGTCAGGGCGGCCTTCGGTGGGCCGGTGCGCTCCTCGTTGAGGAACTGTTCGGCCAGCTCGGAGTTGCGTAGCCAGCACCGGCTTTCTCCAGTGGCCCCAGGGACGCGCATGCGTCCAGCCGGACTCGGCGGCGGCTTCGGTCACGGTGCCGTCCGTCCCTCGGCCAGGCGAGCGAACAGTCCGAACTAGACACCAACGGTGCGGATCGTGAAGCCCGGACGCCGGCTACGAGCTGCATCAGCGGGATGGGGGGATCATCAGGAGATGAAAGTACAAAGTGTACATGGGCATGGGCCGGCACCGGAGGCGGTACGCGAGGCCGGCGAGGTGGCGGCCGTGCGTCACGCTAGGAGCATGATTCGATTCGTCCTGAACGTGCTGTGGCTCATCTTCGGCGGCGGAATCGTGCTGGCCTTCGGCTACTTCGTCGCCGCGTTGATCTGCTTCGCCCTCGTCATCACCATCCCGTTCGGGGTCGCCTCGCTGCGGCTGGCTTCGTACTCGCTGTGGCCCTTCGGCCGCACCCTGGTCACCAAGCCGGGGGCGGGCGTCGCCTCCGGGCTGGCGAACGTGCTCTGGGTGCTGTTGGCCGGCTGGTGGCTGGCGCTGTCGCACCTGATCGCCGGGGTGTCCCTCTGCGTCACGATCATCGGCATTCCGTTCGGCATCGCCAACTTCAAGCTCGTACCGGCGGCATTCTGGCCGCTCGGCCAGGAGGTCATCGAGGTTCGCTGAACCGAAACCCACCCGGCTCGGGGCGCTGGGTGGCCTCGGCTTCACGCCGCTCCCACTCTTCGACCAACTCGTCCCAGTAGTCGGCCCCCAACCCCCGACGCCCGTGCGCCAGCCAGCCGGCGGTGTTCCGCTCCACGTGCAGGCCGAGCTCGGCGAAGAGGTCAACCCACGGGCCCGGCTCCACCCCCACCTCGACCAGGGCGGCGTTGATCGGCCACTGCCCACGCGGCCCATCGAACACCGAGTCGAAGCGCGGCCCCCAGGACCGCTGACCGCCGAGCCACACCGCCGCTGCCTGGTGTCCGACGCCGCCGGTGAACTCCGCCTCGACGTACGCCACCGGCCCCTGCCGCGACCAGTCGGCCAGGGTCTCGGTCAGCGTGGTGGAGAGAACCAGCGTGAACGGGCGCTCCGGGGTGAGCTCCTCGACGGCGTAGTCCGGCGGCGCCCCGGTCAGCTCCTCGATCAGTTGCGGGGTCACCGGCAGTAGGGCGAAGTCCTGGCGTAGGTTGCCGAGGACCGCGTGATCCAGCCCGCCGGTCTCCCCGTGCAGCAGTCCGACGTCCGCGATGATCGCGCTGAGCTGGTAACTCATGCGTCCACAGGCTGTGGATGAGACATGTGTACGAAGAGCCCTGCCAGCTTCGCCTCCGTTGGTTGCCCACTCCGCTGCACGCCCTCAGTATCCCTGCTCAGCTCGGGGTGGGCCGGGACACGAGCCACCAGGCGGTAGTCGCCAGGACCGCGACCAGGGCGCTGAAGACGAAGGGCGCGTCGATCCCGATTGTTGCCGTGAGGACACCGCCGAGCAGCGCGCCGCCGGCGGCGGCGCTGAAGCTCAGGGTACGGCCGGCCGCAATCGTACGGGCGGTGACCAACGCGAGTGTTCGCAGCACCCGCTGGCCTGACAGCCAGCGCAGACCCGCCACCACGCCCAGGCTGGCCTGCTTTGGCGCGACCTGCGATGGCCGGGCGGCGATGCTGATCGGCAGAGTCAGCAGAAGCATGACGGCCAGGGCGAGGGACGCCCCGTTCACCGCGAAGGGCAGCGCGGCGCCGGCCGGTCACCAGCCACGGCAGGGACTGGGCCGCGGTTACCGCGGCCACCGCGATCGGGTTGGCGGTCAGCGACGTGGCGAGCAGGGGGAGAGCGGCCAGTCGGATGCCGTCACCGACGTTGGCGAGGGTGGTGGCGCTCCAGAACGTCCAGAAGGGCCGGCCCAACGGAACAGAACTCGTGACCATGACGGGCATCATTGCACCACCACTGCCGCCGTTGGGGGCGCTAAGTGCGCTCCCCAACATCTTGGCGGCTACCTGCGCACCGAGGTGGTGAGGCGGCGTAGGGCGGCGTGTGCCGGTGGGCCCCAGGAGGGCTTGCCGCCGGGGCGGCCGTGGACGCCGTTGTCACCGATGATGATGCAGTCGAGGGCGCGCACTGTCGCCCAACCGCGGGCCCGGCGCAGGGTGGCGGGGTCGGGGGCCGGCTCGTATGCCGCGTGGAAATGGTCGATACCGGCGGGCAGCAGCAGCCACCCGGCGGCGAGGTCATAAGCGGGATCACCGGTGCAGAGGTCGCCAAAGTCGATCACTCCGCAGAGGGTGCCATCGGCGGTGAGAACGTTGGCCGCGTGCAGGTCGGCGTGGAGCCAGAGCGGTGGGCCGGTCCAGGGCGGAGCGGCAACCGCCTCCTGCCAGACGGCGCGGACCTCGTCCGGCTCGTCGACCAGCCCACGTTCGGTGGCGGCGGCGAGTGCCCCGGCGAACCGCTCGGACTGGTCAACCAGCGGCCCACCCCGGTCCCGGCCGGCAGGTGCCCCGCTGGGGGCGGGTTGGTGTAGCGCTGTCAAGAAGGTGGCCAGCGACCTGGCTGCGTCGAGGGGGCGCGTGACCGGGGCCTGGTCGGCGGGGGCTCCCGGAATCCAGGTGGAGATGAGCCACGACCGAGGGAATCGTTCGGAGGGTACGCCGAGCCGCTGCGGGACGGGGACCGGCAACGGTAGGCGTGAGGCCAGGGTCGGTACCCAGGCGTGTTCCTTGTGGAGCAGCGTGTCCGCGAACTCCGTAGCCCACGGAAGCCGGACGGCCAGGTCGTCACCGAGCCGCCACAGTTGGTTGTCCCACCCCCGCGCGCCGAACCGGATCGGGCGCTCGGCGAGATCGGGGTGCTGGTCGCGTACCAACTCCCGGATCAACTCCGCGGTGACCTCATGGTCAACGTTGGTCATGCGGAGCACTGTATCCGCTACCACCCCGGGGTTGGCAGCGCCCGGATCGCGAGGAACCCGATCGGCTCCCGTAGCAGGCGCTCGTAGCGTTCTCGGTCGACCAGCGCCGCTTCGGTGGTCGGCCGTGGCTCCAGCAGCCGCTCGATCAGAAAGCCTGCTTCGTGTAGCTCTTCGCAGGTCCGCTCCAGCGGGGCCAGCCAATAACGCACCTGCCAGCCCCTGCTCCAGGTCTCTTCGATAACGCGCTCGTCGAAGTAGCTGCCACCGTGTCGAAGCCAGTCACCGGTGGGGTGCAGCCGGGACAGCACGAGCGCGCCGTCCGGCCGCAACACCCGCCGCAACTCCCGCAGCGCCGAGGTCCGGTCATCGACATACTCCAGCCCGAGCGCGAACAAGACCAGGTCCACCGAGGCGTCCGGCAGCCAGTGCAGCGGTTCAGCAAGATCGTGTACGTGGAAGACGCCGGCGGGGACGCGCTCTCGGCACAACTGGACCATGCGCGGACTCTGGTCCAGCCCGACCACCCGGGCACCCCGGGCGACCAACTCCTCGGCGTAGAGCCCGGGACCGCAGGCCACATCCAGCACCGTGCGCCCAGCGACCTCACCGAGCAGCCGCAGGCAGGCCGGCCGGTCGTAGTGGGCGTTGTAGAGGCCCTCGCGTGCGTGCTCCAAGAACTCGTCGGCGAACGCGTCGTACTGCGGTCCCGGTCCCACGGCCTCGGTCATGTCGCCAGTTCTACACGCAGCGGCGCGGGCTATTCATGGGTTTCACCGATGATAAGCGAGGCTGACGGTGAATGCGGCGAGAGCGACCACGAAGAAGAGTGCCCAGGCACCGAGCCGAAAGTTGCCGGCCCGCACGTGTACGCCCAGCGCGCCGAGGAAGTACAGGACCAGACCGGCCGCCGCGAGAGTGCCCAGGACTGGCACGACGATCCCGGCCAGCAGGCCGAGCGCACCGGCGCCGAGGAGCACCCCTAGTGGCCGTACCCACGACCGGGGCACCCGGTTGCGGTCCGCCTCCGTCTTCGGATACTCGTGCCCGATCAGGTTGGCGACGGCGGCCGAACCGTTGAGGGCCGAGGCGAGCAGGGTTACGACAAGATACGTTGCGAACATCGTTGCCTCCGGTGCGGGACAGGGATATTGGTCAGTCGTTCACGGACGAGATGGTGACCCGAGTGGTGACGCGGTCACGGGTGAGTTGGATCACCCGACTGTCCCGGTCAGCTTCTGCGGGTTGCTGACCACGTGGATGGTCCGGACCAGACCCGCCACCAGGTGCAGGGTCATCACGAGCACGGTCTCCCCGTCACAGCGGACCACCACGCCGGGGCCACCGTTGACGGGTAGCACCCCGACCGTCGAACCGGCCGGCTGCTGCCGGGAGAGCACGACGATGGCCCGGGACACCAGGTCCGAACCGTGAATGGGCTTGCGCGGCGCACCCGTGAAGCCGCCGCCGTCGCTGACCATCGTTACGTCCGGGGCCAGAACGGCGATCAGTGCGGTGATGTCGCCACCGGAACAGGCGGCCAGGAACCGCTCGGTCACCTGCTGTCGGGTACCCGGGTCGCTGTCATATCGGCGGTGGCGGTTCTCCACCGCCTTCCGGGCCCGGTGCGCAAGCTGCCGTACCGCCGGCTCGCTGCGGCCCAGGAGCTGCGCGATCTCGGCGTACGGGTATCCGAAGGCCTTCCTCAACACGAACACCGCACGTTCCAGCGGGGACAACGTCTCCAGGACGAGCAGTAGTGCGGTGGAGACGGAATCGGCGAGGACCACGTCGTCGGCGACGTCCGGTCGCGTGAGGATGGGCTCCGGCAGCCACGGACCGAGGTACGCCTCCCGCCGTACCCGGGCGCTGCGTAGCTCGTCGATCGCCAGCCGGATGGTCACCCGAACCAGGAACGCCTCGGGGTCCACGACGGTGGCCGGATCGACCCGACTCCACCGCAGCCAGGTCTCCTGCACCACGTCCTCGGCCTCCTTGGCGCTGCCGAGTGTTCGGTACGCGACCGCGTACAACAGGCCACGGTGCCTCATGAAGGGTGCCTCGTGCCGGGCCCCTGCCACTTCCTCAGCCACCCGACCCATGATCCGGGTGTTGCCCCGAAACTCACCGGCGCGGTCCGGCTCGCCCTCGGATATCGCGAGTCGGCTGGGCAGGGGGCGGTGGCCGCCGTGCCCGACGCTGGTCAGCGGCCGGGCACGGTGGCACGGACCGCTGACCAGTCGGGAGTCGGCCGGGAGCCCCTACGTGGGTCGGCGCCGATTGGGGTCGCTAGCCGGCGCAGCCAGGGACGTTGACGCAGTTGTTCGGACGGTTACCGACAACGATGGTGCCGGTAGCAGTGTTCAGTTCGACCGTGCCAGCGTTGAAGATTCCCCCACCGTCAGTGGTGGCGACGTTCCTGGTGACCTTCGTGTCGAAGAGGGTGGCCACATTGCCGTTGTCGATTCCGCCACCCTGGTTCGCCGTATTGCCGGCGACCTTCGTGCGTCGCACCAGCAGGGTGCCCCCGTTTCTGACTCCGCCACCGGAAGCCGCGGTGGCGTTGTTGTTCGTGATGGTGCTGTCCTCGACGACGGCTGTGGTTCCACCAATAATTCTGATGCCGCCGCCATCGCCGGCGGTCGCGGTGTTGCTATCAAGGGTGACGAACCGGAGTGTGAGTGGGCCGGTTACGGTGAAGATGCCCCCGGAGTCCTGGCCGGTGTTGCGCGAGATCTCCGTCTTGGTCAGGGTGCTGGCCCCGCTGGTAGCCAGGAATAACCCACCGCCGGACCCCTGACTGCGATTGCCGTTGACAGTGCTTCGCGTGACCTGTATCGAGCCGCTACCGGAATTGGCGATGCCACCACCGACGTTGGTGGCGGTATTGCCATCCACGTGTGATTTCGTGATTGAAAGCGCGCCGAAGTTGGTTATCCCCCCGCCGGTGCTGGCGATGTTTCCGCTGATGGTTGACTGCTGGACAGTGGTCGTTCCCGAGTTGGTGATGGCGCCGCCGCCTGCGGCGATGTTACGGACGATTGTGCTGTGCTTTACGGTGGCGGCGCCGCCGGAGTTGACGAGGATTGCGCCGCCAGCCTCGGTGGTGTTTCCGCCGGCGATGGTGAGTTTGTTGAGGGTGAGGTCGCCGCCGGCGTTGACGGTGAGGATGCGGAACTCGTCGGCGGCGGCTGCACGTTCGATGGTGGTGTGTGTGCCGCCGTTGAGGGTGATCGGGGTGGTGATGGCGGGTAGGCCGGCGCCGTCGATGTCGGCGGTGAGGAGGTAGGTGCAGTCTGTGGCGAGGTTGAGGGTGGCGCCGCCGCGGGCGTTGGCGAGGGTGATCGCGGCGATCAGGGCGTCGGTGTCGCAGGGCACCGGGGTGCCCTTCGGCTTCCGCTGGTTATCGGTGGTGGTGGCAGCACTACCCGCAGCGCCGGCGGCCGGGGTGGCGACGCCGACGGTGGTGGTGGTGAGGGCCAGTCCGGTCATGCCGACCAGCCCGACCGCCCACCATCGTGATCTCGTTCGATTTCCATCCGGGTTGCCGGGCCTGCGCGCGGGGCATGGAGAATTCATCGTGCTCTGGGATCCTTCCTCAGCGTAGGAGGAGGGCCCCGTTCCTCCTGACAGGCGGCGGAACGGGGCCCGTCAATTCGACGTGCTCGGATTTCTACCCAACGCAGCCCGGTACATCACCGGAGCAGTTGTTCGGTCGGTTCTTGATCACGACCGTGCCGGTCGCGGTGTTCAGCTCGACCGTGCCGCCCAGCTCGTTGAAGATGCCGCCGCCGTCGGTGACGGCAATGTTCTTGACAACCTTGGCGGTGAAGAGGGTGAGCGTGGCGCCGTCGGTGTTGTAGATGCCGCCGCCCTGGTCCCCCGACTGGTTTCCGATGACCTTCGTGTGGCGTGCCACCAGGGTTGCGGTGTTGACGATGCCGCCGCCGTCGCCGGTGGCCGTGTTCCCGGTGATGGTGCTGTCCGCCACGACGGCGGCCGTGCCGGGATCGACCAGAAGGCCACCGGCGCGGCCGTTCGTCGCCGCGTTCTGGCCCAACCCGACGGAACGCAGGGTGAGCTGGCCGCCAAAGGCCCGAATGCCGCCGCCCTCCTCGGCGTTGTTCTGGGTGATGTGGGTGTCGGTGATGGTGCCGATGGTGTCAGCTAGTGCCAGGCCGCCATAGAGTGCGGATTGGTTGGCTTTCACGGCGCTCTTCCACACCTCCACCGTGCCGCCGGTGCTGGCGACGCCGCCGCCCTCCTCGATGGCGGTGTTCTGGCTCACCTGGGACTTGGTGATCGTGAGCAGCCCGGTGTTGGCGACTCCGGCGCCAATATCCCCGGTATTCCGGTCGATGGTGGAGTGCTCGATGCGGGTGGTGCCGTTGTTGGCGATCCCGCCGCCCTCGTCCCCGGCGATATTGCCGGTGATGGTGCTGTGCCTTACGGTCAGCTGGCCGCCGGGTTCGACGAAGACTCCCGCGCCATCACCGGCGGTCTGGCCACCAGTGATGGTGAGATGGTTAAGGCCCAGGTCGCCGCCGGTGCCGACGTTGAGGATCCGGAAATTCCCGACAGCGGCGGCGCGGGTGATGGTGGTCTTCTTGCCGCCGTTGAGGACGAGCGGGACGACGATCGTCGGCAGGCTGTCGGTCAGCGTGTAGGTGCAGTCCTCGGCTAGGTCGAGGACGGCGCCGCCGCGGGCGTTGGCGAGGGTGATCGCGGCGGTCAGCAAGTCCGCGTCGCAGGGCACCGGGGTGCCCTTCGACTTCTTCTCCTTCTTCCCCTTGTCACTCGGGCTCCGGTCGTCATCGCGGTGAGAGCCGGTGGAGGGCTGGCCGTCGGCGGCGGTGGGGGTGCGTCCGGCAGCGTTGGCTGCTGGGGCGACAGCGACGGTGGTCAGGGCCAGGCCGGTCATGCCGGCCAGTCCAACACTCCACCATCGGGATCTCGTTCGGCTACCATCCGCGCGCTGTTCCGGGTCCGGTCGGCGGGTGTGGCGCTGGTCGGTCATCGCGGTCTCGGTGTCCTTCCCTGCGAACGGCGAGGAACCAACCAGCTCGGGGCCAGCGCGGTGTTCCTCGGCTACCCAGGCCGGCGGTAGCAACCGGTCCGAGTTAAACCGACAAAACACCTAAAAGAACATGAACACGACAAAGGCTCCCAAAAGGGTGAAGCCCACTGCTGTTGGGCACTCTGCCGACCCTCCGGTAGGGAAGCCCGGCGACTCGCGGCTTCCTGATCTCCCTGGTCCGCCCCACCGTGGTGCCAACTCCAGGACACGGTCACCAGGTGACCGGTGGCGGGGAGACAGTCGGTGTACCGGCCACGGTCCGGGTCAACGCGACCGGCGAGTGAGCCCTTGGCGCCGCGGCCGGGCAGCACCGCCGTAGACTTGATCTATAATTCCCTAATAATGTGTCCGAACATGCAGAAACTTCGCAGCGGGGTCTTCGGCGTACTCCTCGCGCTCACCACGCTGTTACCGGCGGTACCCGCGCTGGCAGCCGCGCCAGCTGGCACCAATCTTCAGCTCCTGTCGTGGAACATCTGCGGTTCCCAGCGGGCGAGCTGGGGGTGCAGCGGCTTCGGAGCCTGGGCGAACAAGCTCGCCGTGATCCAAGAGCAAGTCCAGGACAACTACGTGCAGGCCATGCTGCTCCAGGAGATCTGTGAGGACGATCTCGTGAGTCTGATGACCACGCTCGGCTCGGGCTGGACTCGCAGCTTCGCTCCTTATCAGTGGGCCAGTAGGGGTGTGCTGACCGACAATCGGTGCGGTGAGGACAACAGCTCACGCCCAGACCGCATCGGCACCGCCATCGTCATCAAGGCGGGCTTGTCGAACGCCGAGCTCATCGCGACAACGCAGCCGTGGGACGGCCAGCAGCGTCCGTTCCACTGCGCGACCGCCACCTACTTCAACAACATTCGGCTCTGCAACGTTCACCTGTCTCCGCGAGGCAGCGACACCCGGGACGCCACCTGGGAATACTCCGACGACCAGCTCGGAGACATCAAGAACGTTGTTGATGACTACAGCAACATAGCCTTCGGCGGCGACTTCAACCTTCTCCCGCCGGACCACGTCTACCCGATAGACGACGAGAACGCCCCGGACCGTGGTTGGATCTGGGACGCCAAGGGTGGCAATCCCTATCCACAGTATCGCGAGTGTGACCAGACGAACCCGGCAGGTGGCGGCCGCCCAACGAGCATATACGGAAGCAAGATTGACTACGTGTTCAGTAGTCGACCATGGCGCTGGTGCGCGGTCACCACCACCGCCTTTTCCGACCACTACCCGCTCGTCTACAGCATGAAGATCGCTTGACCGATACGGGCAGCCGAACCCCCAAGCCTTGGAGAGCGAGGCTGTTTGCTGTCACATGGTGGGCTGTCCGGAGCCCGGGCAGCGGGCGCGATCACCCATCGCCTGATGCGGTGGGCAGGACTTGCCGGGGCTCACACTGACGCGGGCTCCGCATGCGGAGCACTGAGACGATGCCCCGCCTGACTCCCTGGGGGATCTGGTAGTCCGGATACGGGTCGGTCTCGGGCTCGGACGTGCCCCCGGATGCCGCGGTAGCTCGGAGGTAGACCACCGAACGGTCGCTGGCAGTGATGCGGATCGCGGCAGCAACCGGCACCTCCACACCGGGCTGTTGGCACAGCTCCCATGAGGTGAACACCTCGGGCCGGGCGACATCCAGGAGTTGCTGGGCGAGCACGAGGATTCGGGCGGCGCGCTGCTTCGGCGGCAGCGGCCCAGTGGGCAGCGGTACCGGCGTGGCGTCACGCGGTGGTACGCCGGCCCACAGCATGGCGGCGGTCCCGGACTGGTGTCTGATCTTGATTCCCGGGGGCGTCTGTCCGCCCGGCTGGGTGTCGGCGCCGTAGCGGGTGACCTCGACGATGTCGGGGTGCTCGGCTGCCCGGAGGATGGCAGTCATCACGTCCAGGGCCTGGGTTACCTGCACGGGCGCTCTCTGATCTATCCGGGGGATCGTGGCTGCTCACGGGCCGGGCCAGTGTACCGGCGGGGTGGGCGGGGCGCGGCTCCAGCGCATCGCGGTCAGGCGTGGCGCCGACGCCGTGATCTGCCCTGGCTGGGCCTCCAGCCTGGATCGGTTGCAGGTTTCACGTCGCCTCCAGAGATAGGGGTGAGCCGAGTAGGCCGGGGGTGAGCAGCCCGGCGTATGCCTCCGCCCACGGCCAGCACCGCCGCGGGGTGCCGCACACCGGGCAGCGACCGTCGACCTGCCGATGCTCGTGCAGGTCCCGCCACCACCGGCGGACGGTCGCGTCGGCGGGACTCAACGCCTGCTCCCGGCGCATTGCGGGGGCGCCCAGTTGCCCTGCCCGGCCGTGGCGAGGTAGCCGTGGGCGGTCTCGGTGGGCCGGCACGGCCACCCGGACCCGCAGATCGGGCACCGGTCGACCCGCGGCCAGTGCTCGGTGATGATCCGCCGGGCGGACAGGATCATCCGGTTATGTAGCTGGACCGTCGACAGGCCGGGGCGGGGCCGGGTGTGGATGGCCATCACCGGCGGTTAGCCCGCAGTCGGGCAAGCGGGGTCAACAGCGGCCGGCTGTCGAAGATGACCGTCGGCAGGTTGTGAAGCGGGGAGTAGGCGCCGGCCGTGCCGCGTACCGGGTAGCGGGGCCGACCGCGTCCAGCCGTGCGGGCCGGCGACGGCGGAGTCGGCGGAGTAGCCGGATCATGCGCGTGCTCCCCTCGATCAGGTCGAGGCGGCAACGGCACCAGTGTCACCACCCAGAGCGGCCAGGGCCCCGCCCGCGGCTAGGGCGTCGTCCAATCGCGTGGCGACATCCACTGTTGGCCGGGTGCGGCCGGTCTCCAGCTGGTGCAACAAGCTTTTGCCGTAGCTGACCGCCACGCCCAACTGCCGCAGTGTCAGGCGCGCATTGCCCGTCGCTTGTGGATCTGCTATTACAATTGACCGGCAAAGTGATCAATCGGTGACGGGTCGTCACAAGCCGACGTGACCCCGTCGCGCACCTTGACCCCTACCTCAGCCCTAATTCACGACGCGCTGCGGGAACCCCCTCCCATTCTGTTGGCACATATGTTCGACTAGCGGTCGTCGAGCAGCGGCGCCTGCTGGAGGTGCACCTCCGCGAACAGCTCGCCGCCGAACTGGAGGAGGCCCGGCGTGGGGGCTATGCGAAGGGTATGTAGCGGGGGTATTGAAGCGGTTGTCGCAGAGGCCTGGGAAGCCTGCGGAGTGACCCCTGCCCCCGCCATGCCCCCTAAAGATCGTCAGGCCCCGGCGTAAACCGGGGCCTGACCTGCGCTTTTGCGCGGTTACCGCGAGCGGAGGATACGAGATTCGAACTCGTGAGGGTGTGAACCCAACACGCTTTCCAAGCGTGCGCCCTAGGCCTCTAGGCGAATCCTCCGCCGAACAGGATACAGGTCCCGCCGGGGGCCCCCACCCCACCACCCCCCGGTGATCGACAATCGGTCGGGTAGGCTGTGTGCACCCCCCGTGCGGCGTGCATCTCGTGAACCTCCCCAGGGCCGGAAGGCAGCAAGGATAAGCGGGCTCTGGCGGGTGCACGGGGGGCCTTTCGGTGCCGCCGTCGGCACCTGCCGCTGAGCTGCCTTGTCAGCAAGGGCTCCTTCTGCTAACGCGGGCGTCAATCTGGTTCCTTCCTTGCCGCGGAGTCAGCGGGGCGGGTGGTCACCCGGGCCGGACCGACGCAGAATGGCTCGGTCGAGAGGAGGCGGGACGCTGTGGCGCTGGCGCTCTACCGCAAGTACCGGCCACGTACCTTCGCCGAGGTTATCGGGCAGGAGCACGTCACCGAGCCGTTGTCGCAGGCACTGCGCGGCGGGCGGCTCAATCACGCGTACCTCTTCTCTGGGCCGCGCGGCTGTGGCAAGACCTCCAGCGCCCGCATCCTGGCCCGGTCGCTCAACTGTGAGCACGGCCCGACCCCGGAGCCCTGTGGGACCTGTGCCTCCTGTCGGGCGTTGGCTACCGATGGTGCCGGTTCGATCGATGTCATCGAGATCGACGCGGCCAGTCACGGCGGCGTTGACGACGCGCGGGAGCTGCGGGAGAAGGCGTTCTTTGCGCCCGCGCAGAGCCGCTTCAAGATCTACGTCATCGACGAGGCGCACATGGTCTCGTCGGCCGGCTTCAACGCCCTACTCAAGCTGGTCGAGGAGCCCCCGGAGTACGTCAAGTTCATCTTCGCCACCACCGAGCCGGAGAAGGTCCTCGGCACGATCAAGTCGCGGACCCACCACTACCCGTTCCGGCTGATCCCACCGAAGGTGCTCCGGCCCTACCTGGAACAGCTCTGTCAGGCCGAGGGCGTCCAGGTCGAACCGGCGGTCTTCCCGCTCGTCGTGCGGGCCGGTGGCGGCAGCGCCCGAGACAGTCTCTCGGTGCTCGACCAGCTCATCGCCGGGGCAGGTCCGGAGGGCGTCACCTACGCCCGGGCCGCCGCGCTGCTCGGCGTCACCGACTCGGCGTTGATCGACGAGATGTGCGACGCGCTCGCCGCGGGGGACGGTGCGGCGGCGTACGCCACGGTTGACCGGATCGTCGGTGCCGGTCACGACCCGCGTCGGTTCGCCGCTGACCTGCTGGAGCGCCTGCGTGACCTGATCATCCTCCAGCGGGTGCCGGACGCCGCGCCGAAGGGCCTGGTGGACGGCCCGGACGACCAGATCGAGCGGATGACCGCCCAGGCGCAGCGGCTTGGACCGGGCACCCTGTCCCGGTGCGCCGACATCGTGCACGACGGCCTGGTCGAGATGCGGGGTGCCACCGCGCCCCGGCTGCTGCTGGAGCTGATCTGCGCCCGGCTGTTGCTGCCCGGTGCCGACGACTCGACCGTTGGCCTCCTGCAACGCCTCGAAACTCTGGAGCGTCGGCTCACGCTCGCCGGTGCCGGCGCCCCGCCGGCTGCCTCCACCCCGCCGGCCGCTGGCTCGTCTTCCGCACCGGCTGCCCCTGCCCCGGCGGCTGGTGCGGCTTCCGCGCCGGCAGTCGACTCCCCGCCTCGCCCGGCGGCTACCGCGATGTCCGCGAGCACGGAGGGTCCGGCGGGTCCGGCCGCGTCCGACGACTCTCGCCGTACCTCCCCCCGGCCGGCGGTCATGCCCGACCCGGCCACTCCCGAGCCGCCCCGGCCGGGTACGACCGGCCCGGGCCCGCTCGACGCGGCCGCGGTACGGCGGCGCTGGCCCGAGGTGGTCGGCCGGGTCGGCCGCAAGAGCAAGAAGGCCGCTGCCTGGGCGCGGGAGGCGACGGTCCACGAGGTCGACGGTCAGACCCTCGTGCTGGCCTTCCGCTATCCGTTTCACGCCCAAGCCCTCGCCAACGAGCCGGATCTGCTCATCGAGTCCCTCCACGAGGAGCTGGGCGAGCGCTGGCAGATCAGGTGCGAGGTAGCCGGTGAGCGAGTCGGCGGACCCGCTGCCGGGGCCCGTGCCAGCAGCCCGACGCGGCCTGCGACCGCGTCGGCGCGGCCGGAGCCTGCGGCACCTCCAGCCGCGCCAACTCGCTCGTCGGCCGGTGGTGGGTCGGCCGATGGTGCGACCCGGCGCTCCGCTGGGTCCGCCGAGGAGCAGGAGTGGCCGGAGCCGGCGCGCCCCGGTGGGGCTGCTGCCCCGCCCGAGCCGGCGGGTGGCGCAGCCGAGGAGTGGCCCGCGACGGCCCGCCCGGGTGGGCCGGGGGCGGCCGCCACGGCTCCGTCAGCAGCGGCGCCGGCGGGGTCAGTTGCGGGGCCGGGGGGCTCGACCGCCGGTGCTGGCCGGGCCTCCGGCGCGGGTGCGGCGCCTGCCCCTGCGGCCGTATCCCGGCCGTCGGCGCCGAGCGGTTCCCCGGCGAGTAGTGCGATCGCCGCTGCCCGGGCGGCGGCTGCCGGTAGGGGGCAGGCGCAGCGTTCCGCCGCCGCGCCGCGGCGGATAGCGGAGCCGGACTGGGCTGGTGAGCCGCCGTACGATCCGGACTACGACGGGGCGCCGCGGGGTGGTCCGGCCTCCGCGGTGGTGCATGAGGGGTTCGATCCGGGGGACGAGCCGCTGGACGAGGTGATTGATGAGCGGACCGCCCGTCAGTCCAGTGAGGAGCAGGCGGTGCGGCTGCTCCGCGAGGCGTTCGGCGCGGAGCGGATCGACGAGGTGGAGTCCCGTTAGGGTGGCGGCGCTGCCGGCGGGAAGTAACACCAAATAGGCAACACCAGTGAGCAGTAGCAGAGTTCGCAGCAGGTCGAGTGATTAAGGAGCCGTTCGTGCGCCCAGGTGGACAGCCGAACATGCAGCAGATGCTGAAGCAGGCGCAGAAGATGCAGCAGCAGATCGCCCAGGCGCAGGCCGAGCTGGCCGAGGCGGAGCTGACCGGTGCCGCGGGTGGTGGCCTGGTCACCGCGACCGTCGCCGGCACCGGCGAGCTCAAGTCGGTCACGATCGACCCCAAGGCGGTCGATCCGGAGGACGTCGAGACCCTGGAGGATTTGGTGGTCGCGGCCGTGCGTAACGCCGCCGAGGCGGCCCGGGAGCTGACCGACCAGAAGATGGGGCCGGTGGCCGGCGGCATGGGCGGCCTCGGCCTGCCCGGTTTCTGAGTCGACGATGTACGAGGGCGCCATCCAGGACCTGATTGACGAGCTGGGTCGGCTGCCGGGCGTTGGCCCGAAGAGCGCCCAGCGGATCGCCTTTCACGTCCTGTCCGCGGATCCGGCTGACATCAACCGGCTGGCCGGCGCGTTGCGCAAGGTCAAGGAGCTGGTCCGCTTCTGCACCAGCTGCTACAACGTGGCCGAGTCCGAGCAGTGTCGGATCTGCCGCGATCCACGCCGTACCGATGAGGTGCTCTGCGTGGTGGAGGAGCCGAAGGACGTGGTGGCGATCGAGCGGACCGGGGAGTTCCGCGGCCGATACCACGTCCTCGGCGGCGCGATCAACCCGCTGGAGGGGGTCGGGCCGGACAACCTGCGCGTCCGGGAGTTGCTGACCCGGCTGGGTGGCGGCGCGGTGCGGGAGCTGATCCTGGCCACCGACCCGAACACCGAGGGCGAGGCGACCGCCACCTACCTGGCGCTGATGGTGAAGCCGATGGGCATCGCCGTGACCCGACTGGCCAGTGGCCTGCCGGTCGGCGGTGACCTGGAGTACGCCGATGAGATCACTCTCGGTCGTGCTTTCGAGGGGCGCCGAACCATGTGAACCCCGTTGGCGCCGGGTCAACGGTCTGGCCCCGTTGGCACCCGGGGTCAACGGGGTCGTCTTGTTCTAACACCTGGGGCCGGTCAGGGCTGGGATGACGTAACAGTTTCGCATCGCGGTCACCGATCATTCGGGAAGGTTGTCTATTCCCCTTCGATCCTTCGGTCTGGGTGGGGGAAAGCCACGATCCCACATCGACTGTCTATCTAGCAGGTTCCGCACCCTTGGCCGGACGGCTATGGTTCCCGCCATCGGTGACCCCGGTCACCGCGTTGTCCGTACCCCCAAGGACGAGGTGAAGCACCCATGCGTGCATCCAGGCCGAAGGCTGCTGTCGCGGCCGTCGCGGTCGCGGCCCTCGCGGTAGCCGGCTGCGCCGAGAGCGACCGCGAGGATTCCGGCGGTAGCAACAACGACACCCTTGTCTTCGGCGTCGCCAGTGACCCGAAGGTGCTCGACCCGAGCTTTGCCAGCGACGGTGAGTCGCTGCGCGTGGCCCGTCAGGTCTTTGAGACCCTGGTCCGCCCCGAGGAGGGCGGCACCAAGGTGAGCCCGGGCCTGGCTGAGTCCTGGACTCCGGACGAGGCCGGCACCACCTGGACCTTCAAGCTCCGCTCGGGTGTGAAGTTCCACGATGGCACCGACTTCGACGCCGAGGCCGTCTGTGTCAACTTCAACCGTTGGTACAACGCCACGGGTCTCATGCAGAGCCCGGACGTGACCGCCTACTGGCAGGACGTGATGGGCGGCTTCGCCCAGAACGAGGACGAAGGGCTCTCGGAGAGCCTCTTCAAGTCCTGCGCCGCCAAGGACGCCACCACGGTCGACCTGACCTTCACCCGGGTGTCCAGCAAGATCCCGGCCGCCCTGATGCTGCCGTCGTTCTCCATCCACAGCCCGACGGCGCTGGAGAAGTACGATGCGAGCAACGTCGGCGGCACTGCCACGGACGTCCAGTACCCCGAGTACGCGACCGCGCACCCGACCGGCACCGGGCCCTTCACGTTCAAGTCCTGGGACATCGCCAACAAGTCGCTCACCATCGAGCGGAACGACGACTACTGGGGCGAGAAGGCCAAGCTGAAGACCCTCATCTTCAAGACCATCTCGGATGAGAACGCGCGCAAGCAGGCGCTGAGCTCCGGCGACATCGACGGCTACGACCTGGTCGGGCCGGCTGATGTCGAGCCGCTGAAGAGCGAGGGCTTCAATCTCCTGACCCGGCCGGCGTTCAACATTCTCTACCTGGGCATGAACCAGCAGGGGAACCCGAAGCTGGCCGACCTCAAGGTGCGGCAGGCGATCGCCCACGCGATCAACCGGCAGGCCCTGGTCGACTCGAAGCTGCCCCCGGGTGCGAAGGTCGCGACGAACTTCTTCCCGGACACGGTCGAGGGTTGGAACGGCGACGTCACCACCTACGACTACGACGTCGACAAGGCCAAGCAGCTGCTGGCCGAGGCCGGTGCGGCGGACCTGACACTGCGGTTCCACTACCCGACCGAGGTCACCCGCCCGTACATGCCGAACCCGAAGGATCTCTTCGAGCTGGTCTCGGCGGACCTCCAGGCGGTTGGTATCACGGTCGAGCCGATCCCGCTGAAGTGGAGCCCGGACTACCTCAACGCCACTACCTCCGGTAGCGAGCACGATCTGCACTTCCTCGGCTGGACCGGCGACTACGGCGACGCCTACAACTTCATCGGCACCTTCTTCGACCGGCAGAAGGACGAGTGGGGCTTCGACAACCCGGCCCTCTTCGCGCAGTTCCAGGACGCCGACTCCACCGCCGACGTGGCGGACCGGATGGAGAAGTACAAGGGTCTGAACAAGACCATCATGGACTTCCTGCCCGGGGTGCCGATCTCGCACTCACCGCCGGCGATCGTGTTCGGCAAGGACGTGACCGGGATCAAGGCCAGCCCGCTCACCGACGAGCGGTTCGCCAACGCTGAGTTCAAGTCCTGACCTAACGCAAGAAAACGGGCGGGCGCTGTGCTGCACAGCGCCCGCCCGCGCCCCTCCGCACCCTTCTGAGGCATCGTGTTCCGGTTTATCGTCAGACGCCTGCTCCAGCTGATACCAACGCTGTTCGGGCTTTCGCTCCTGCTCTTCATCTGGGTCCGTCGTCTACCGGGCGGCCCCGAGGACGCCATCCTCGGCGAGCGAGCCACCCCTGAGATGCGCGCGGCGATTCGCCGCAGTATGGGTCTCGACGAGCCGATCCTGGTGCAGTACGGCCGCTTCGTGCAGCGGCTCCTCCGCCTGGACCTGGGCACCTCGTCGTCGACCAAGCGCCCGGTGGTCGAAGAGTTCCTGGAGCGTTTCCCCGGCACCGTCGAGTTGACGATCACCGCCCTGGTGATCGCGATCGGGATCGGCATCCCCCTCGGCTACCTGGCCGCCCGCCGTCGGGGCCGGCTAATCGACCATCTCTCGGTCGGCGGATCGCTGGTCGGGATCTGCGTCCCCATCTTCTTCCTGGCCTACGTCCTGAAGGCGATCTTCTCGGAGAACCTGGGCTGGTTCCCGTCCAGCGGCCGGCAGGATCCGACCATCGACGCGACCCGGATCACGAACTTCTTCGTCCTCGACGGGCTGATGACCCGGGAGTGGGATGCCGTCGCGGACGCGCTCTGGCACCTGGTGCTGCCGGGGATCGCGCTGGCCAGCATCCCGCTGGCGATCATCGTCCGGATCACCCGGGCGAGCGTGTTGGAGGTGCTCAACGAGGACTTCGTCCGGACCGCCGAGGCGAAGGGGCTGACCGAGCGGACCGTGCGGGGCCGGCACGTGCTGCGCAATTCGCTGCTGCCGGTGGTCACCTCGATCGGTCTGCTCACCGGGGGACTGCTCTCCGGTGCCGTGCTGACCGAGACCGTCTTCGCCTTCACTGGTATCGGGGCCTTCATCTACGAGGCGATCGGCCAGCGCGACTACCCGGTGCTGCTGGGCTTCATCATGATCATATCGGTGGTGTACGTGCTGGTGAACCTCCTGGTTGACCTCTCCTACAGCCTGATCGACCCAAGGGTGAGGGTCCGATGACGATCACAGGTAAGAAGGAGCGGTTGGACCGGCTCGCCGAGTTGGTGAACCGGGACGACGAGCGGGGGGTCAGCCTCTGGCAGGAGGCGTTCCGGCGGCTGCGGCGGAACCCCGCCGCCATCATCGGCGCGGTCATTCTGACGGTCTTCGTCCTGGTGGCGCTGATTGGCCCGTTCTTCGTCCCCTACGAGCCGAAGGACACCATCGGAATCCGCGAGGGCGTGGTGAAGTCGGGGCAGGGCATCATCCCCGGCGCCTCCGCCGAGCACTGGTTCGGCTACGACCACCAGGGCCGGGACGTCTTCAGCCGGATGATTGTCGGTGCCCGGCAGACCCTGCTGGTCGGCGTGGTGGCCACCCTGATCGGACTGGCCGTGGGCGCGCTGATCGGCGGTGTCGCCGGCGCGGCCGCGGGTCTGGGTGGCCGCTGGGGACGCGCGGTCGACAACGTACTCATGCGCATCATCGACATGATGTTGGCGCTGCCCAGCCTCCTGCTCGCGGTCAGCATCGCCGCCCTGCTCGGGGCGAGTCTCAGCACCGTCATGATCGCGGTCGGCATGGTGTCGGTGCCGGTCTTCGCCCGGCTGCTGCGGGTCTCGATGATCGCGCAGGCGAACAGCGACTACGTGCTCGCGGCCACCTCGCTCGGTGTCCGGAAGCCGAAGATTGCGCTGACGCACATCGTGCCGAACTCGCTGGCTCCGGTCATCGTGCAGGCCACACTGACCCTGGCCACCGCGATCATCGAGGCCGCCGCGCTCTCGTTCCTCGGCCTCGGCAACCCGGACACGGCACAGCCCGAGTGGGGTGTGATGCTCGCCGACGCACAGCCGTACCTCGGCATTCGACCCGCACTGGCGATCTTCCCAGCGGTAGCGATCATCATCACCGCGCTGGGCTTCACCCTGCTCGGTGAGGCGATGCGTGAGGCCCTCGACCCGAAGCTGCGGAAGTAGGTCCCGGCATGTGTGTAGCCCGAGAAACGGGTTCCCGAGCCCCGCAGGTGCGAACGGAGGGCCGGTAATGGCACTGCTCGACGTGAATGACCTGAGCGTCACATTCGCCCGGCGCGGGCAGCGTACGGTGCACGCGGTTGACGGGGTCTCCTTCTCGGTCGACGCCGGCGAGGTCGTTGGTCTGGTCGGTGAGTCCGGCTGCGGCAAGAGCGTCACCTCGATGGCGATCATGGGGCTGCTGCCCCGACGGCCCGGCACCCGGATCGGCGGCACGGCGGTCTTCGACGGAACCGACCTGCTCGGACTCGACGACCGGGCCCGGCGGGACATCCGTGGGCGCGACGTAGCGATGATCTTCCAGGATCCGCTCTCCTCGCTGAATCCGGTGATTCCGATCGGGTTGCAGGTGACCGAGGTGCTTGCCCGCCACCGGGGAATGACGGGTGACACGGCGCGCAAGGAAGCGGTCGGGCTGTTGGACCGGGTTGGCATCCCAGATCCGAACCGGCGGCTCAAGGAGTATCCGCACCAGCTCTCCGGTGGGATGCGGCAACGGGCGTTGATCGCGATGGCGGTCGCCTGCCGTCCCCGGCTGCTGATCGCCGACGAGCCGACCACCGCGCTGGATGTCACCATCCAGGCGCAGATCCTGGAGCTGCTCAAGGAGTTGGTCCAGGAGTCCGGCACCGCGCTTGTCATGATCACCCACGACCTTGGGGTGGTCGCCGGCATGTGTGACAGCATCAACGTGCTGTACGCGGGTCGGGTGGTCGAGACCGCCCGCCGACGTCCCCTCTTCCGTACGCCACGGCACCCGTACACCGCGGGTCTGCTCGGTTCGGTGCCCCGCCTGGACAGTGGGCGCGGCGAACCGCTGAACCCGATCCCCGGCTCGGTACGCGACGTGCTGTCCTGGCCGGAAGGCTGTGCCTTCGCTCCGCGTTGCTCCCGGCGGCTGGACGCCTGCCTCGACGAGACGCCGCCGCTGGTACGCACCCACGACGGACGGAGCTACCGCTGCGTCGACCCGGTGCCGCTGCCCGGCGTTGTCCCGGCCCAGGCCGGCCAGCCCGGGACGCCGAGCCCGGAGCGGAACGAGGAGGAGACCCGTGACTGACAACGACATCCTCGTCGAGGTTCGTGACCTGAAGGTGCACTTTCCGATCAAACGGGGAGTGCTCTTCGATCGCACGATCGGCCACGTGAAGGCGGTTGACGGGGTCGACCTGCGGATCCCGCGCGGTCAGACCTACGGACTGGTGGGCGAGTCCGGGTGCGGGAAGTCGACGCTCGGCCGGGCGCTGCTCCAGCTGACCGCACCCACCGGCGGCGAGGTCGTCTTTGACGGTGTCGAGCTGACCACGCTGCCGCCGGCCCGGCTGCGCGCCATGCGTCGTCGGATGCAGATGATCTTCCAGGACCCGATGTCCAGCCTGGACCCACGGCAGAACGTCGAGTCGATCCTCACCGAGGGTTTGCAGACCCACGGTATCGGCGGCAACCGAGACGAGCGACGCGCGCTCATCGGGGAGGCGCTCGACAAGGTGGGCCTGCCCCGGTGGGCGCTGTCCCGCTACCCGCACGAGTTCTCCGGCGGGCAGCGGCAGCGCATCGGTATCGCCCGGGCGGTGGTTCTCGGTCCGGAGCTGATCGTTGCCGACGAGCCGGTGTCCGCCCTGGACGTGTCGATCCAGGCGCAGGTGGTCAACCTCCTCGATGAACTGCAGGAGAGCCTCGGCCTCACCTACCTGGTGATCGCGCACGACCTGGCCGTCGTCCGGCACATCTCCGACACCGTCGGCGTCATGTATCTCGGTGCCCTGGTGGAGGAGGCCCCGAGTGACCGGCTCTACACCGAGCCGCTGCACCCGTACACCCGGGCGCTCATGTCGGCGGTGCCGGTGCCGGACCCGGATGTGGAGGACCGCCGGGAGCGGATTCTGCTCGCCGGCGACCTGCCGTCGCCGGCCAACCCGCCGGCGGGCTGCCGGTTCCACACCCGCTGCCCGTGGGCCCAGCCGACCCGCTGCGCCGACGAACGGCCGGTGCTGCGCGACATCGGTGGCAGTCGGGTGGCCTGCCACTGGGCCGAGCGGATCGCCAGCGAGGAACTCCGTCCGAACCACGCCGGGGCGGGAGTCACCCGGGCATCCGACGGCGGCGAAGCCCCGGAGTCGGTGCCGATCCCGGCCCCGACCGTGAAGGCGGACTCCACCGACGGCTGAGCCGGCGAAGCCGGGTCGCGGGGCAGCCGGGATCGGCTGCCTCCGCGGCCCGGCTCAGCCGTCGGGGCGGTCGAGCAGGGCGACAGCGATCGTGTGTACCGCATCGAGGCCGGCCGGGTCAGGCAGCGTCGCCCGCCCACCGGTCACGACGTACCACTCGTCGGCCTCGCGGTACTGCACCCGCAGGGTGACCTGGCCGTCGAGGTACTCGGTGCGGAGCGTCAGCTCGCCGGTGACCACGCCGACCTCGTCGGTCATCACCCCGCCCGGACCGGGGACGATCTCCGCGCTGCGGACCCGGGATCCGCCGTCGGCCCGCATCCCGGAGCCGGGAGTGCCGCCCGCCGGGGCGCCGGTGGTCTCCGCGCTCATTCCGGCGCCGGGTACTGCGGCACTGGCCGCGCCGTCGGCCGTCATCCCGGCGCTGCCCGGGGCGAGGCCACCGGTCGCGTCGTTGTCGGCTCCCGGGGGCGGGTGCGGTGTCGGGTCCGTCCCGGCGCTGGTCATGATCGGCTCCCCCCGGTGCAGCCCGCCAACATGTCGGCCAGCGCGGTCTTCTCGTCGGTGTTCACCGACAACTGCCAGTGATGCTTCACCGTGACCCAGCTTTCGGCGTAGCGACACCAGTACGACCGGTTCGCCGGTCGCCACTGGGATGGATCCTGATCACCCTTTGACCGGTTGGCGGTGCGGGAAACCGCGAAGAGGTGCGGCAGCCGGGTGTCGTTGGCGAAGTCACCCCGCTTCGCGTCGGTCCACTGGTCGGCCCCGGATCGCCAGGCGTTCGCCAGCGGCACCATGTGGTCAACATCGACCTCGGAGGGGTCGGTGAGGACCAGGCCGTCGTAGACGCTCTCCCAGCGCCCACCGACCACGTTGCAGCCGGAGAGCTTGATGCTCTCTCCGTCGCGCGCGAGCACGGTGTCCCGGACATCGCAGTTCTTGCCGGTGCCCCGCCAGTGGGGGAAGCGGTCGCGGCTGTAGCCCTTCATCGAGCCGGCGCTGGCTACCGTCAGCTCGGCCAGCTTCTCCATCGCGTTCCCACCGTCGCTGGTGGGCGTCGGCTCCGGTGTGGTGGCCGGGACGCAGCCGGCCAGGCTGAGCGCCAGCACTGTCGCGAGCAGCGATGCGGATCTGGTACGCAGAGACGGCACCTCTTTAGCTTGGCGGCTTTCAGCGCTCTCGCCCAGTATCTCGGCGGGCGGTTTCGGCGATTCGTAGCCGCTTCGAGATCGGGTCGGGGCAACCTTGGGGCCATGACGTCACCCTCACTTCGGCTGGGTACCCCTGCGGGGGTCGGCACGCTACTCGCCGCGGTGCTCGCCTCCGGCATGGTCTTCCTCGACGGCACCGTGGTCAACGTTGCGCTTCCCCGCCTCGGTGAGGACCTCGACGCCACCGTTTCAGACCTACAGTGGACGGTCAATGGCTACCTGCTGATGCTCGCTGCGTTCGTACTGCTCGGTGGGGCGCTCGGGGACCGGTTCGGCCGGCGGCGGGTCTTCCTGGTCGGGGTGGTGTGGTTCACCGTGGCGTCGGTGCTGTGCGGGTTGGCCCAGGACACCGAGCAGCTCATCGCGGCCCGGCTCCTGCAGGGCGCCGGAGCGGCCCTGCTCACCCCCGGCTCCCTGTCGGTCCTGCAGGCCAGCTTCCACCCGGACGACCGGGGGCGGGCGATCGGCACCTGGGCTGGCTTCTCCGGCGTCTCCACCGCGATCGGCCCCTTCGTCGGTGGCTGGCTGATCGACCAGTTCTCCTGGCGGTGGATCTTCTTCCTGAACGTGCCGTTGGCCGCGTTGGTGCTGCTGGCCGCCCTGCGCTGGGTGCCGGAGAGCCGGGACGAGAGCGTCTCGCGGACCCGGACCCAGGGGTCGGGCCGGCGGCGGTTCGACGTGCTCGGCACGGTGCTGGGGGCGGTCGCCCTGGCCGGGATCACGTTCGCGCTGATCGACGCACCGGCTCGGGGCGCGACGTCTGCGGCGGTGCTGCTCGCGGTCGCGGCCGGGGTGCTCGGTTCGGTGGCCTTCGTGCTGGTCGAGCGACGCCGGGGGGAGACCGCGATGCTGCCGACCGGGCTCTTCACCAGCCGACTCTTCTCCGTGCTGAACGTCTTCACCGTAGTGATCTACGCGGCGCTCGGTGGGTTCACCTTCTTCGTCGCCGTCTTTCTCCAGAACGTGGCCGGCTGGTCAGCGCTGGCCACCGGCGTCGCGCTGCTGCCGGTGACCGTGCTGCTGCTGGTCGGCTCACCGATCGCCGGTGATCTGGCGACCCGGATCGGGCCCCGACTGCCGCTGACCGTGGGGCCGGTGGTGTCCGCGATCGGACTGCTTCTGCTCCGCGAGGTCGGGGCGGAGGCGTCCTACTGGCGGGACGTGCTGCCGGGGGTGCTTCTCTTCGGGATCGGCCTGGCCCTGGTGGTGGCGCCGTTGACGGCCTCGGTGCTGGCCGCCGTCGCGGACCGGTTCGCCGGAGTGGCGAGTGGCTTCAACAACGCCGCCTCGCGTGCCGGGGGGCTGCTCGCGGTGGCCGCACTGCCGCTGCTGGTCGGCCTCTCCGGCACCGACTACGAACGGCCGGACGAGTTGACCGCTGCCTACCGGGGCGCGTTGGCCTGGTGTGCCGCGTTGCTGCTGATGGGGGCGGCGCTGGCTGTGGTCTTCGTGCGCCGTCCGCGCCGGGCGCCGCCACCGTCGCAGCCCTGCCAGGCCCTGCCGGCCGCCACCGGGCGGGAGCGGAATTCGGGGACCGCCGCCTGACGACTCCGGGGACGGCCCGATCGAGGTCGGCCGGTACGGCCGGCAGGCGGCCGGGGTCCGGGTTGACCTCGGGTGGAGGCCGACCCGGACCGGGCCCCGGCGCCCTCAGTGGGCGCGGTTGACGGCGCTGGTCACCGCCCTGATGGTGGCGGTGACGATGTTGGCGTCCACGCCGACGCCCCAGACCGTACGGCCATCCACCTCGGACTCCACGTACGCGGCCGCCTGGGCGTCGCCGCCGGAGGAGAGGGCGTGTTCGTGGTAGTCGAGGACGCGTACGTTGACGCCGAGGGAGTGCAGCGCGTTGACGTACGCGTCCACCGGGCCGTTGCCGATGGCGGTGACGGCGTGTTGCCCGCCACCGTGCCCGACCAGCGCCTCGAACTCGACCTTGCCGTTCACCGTGCCGAGCGTGTAGTCGGTCAGGGTGACCGTGGGGTTCGCCTGGTGGTCGAGCAGGTACTGCCGGGCGAAGATCTCCCACATGGTCTGGGGGTCAACCTCGCCGCCGCTGTCGTCGGTGACCTGCTGAACCACGCCGGAGAACTCGATCTGGAGCCGGCGGGGCAGGTCGAGCTGGTGCTCGGTCTTCATGATGTACGCGACGCCGCCCTTGCCGGACTGCGAGTTGACCCGGATGACGGCCTCGTAGGTGCGACCCAGGTCCTTCGGGTCGATCGGCAGGTACGGCACCGCCCACGGGTGCTGCTCGACCGGGATCCCGGCGGTGTTGGCGGAGGCCGCGAGGGCGTCGAACCCCTTGTTGATCGCGTCCTGGTGGGAGCCGGAGAAGGCCGTGTAGACCAGATCACCGGCGTACGGGTGGCGGTCGTGCACGGGTAGCTGGTTGCAGTACTCGACGGCGCGTTTGATCTCGTCGATGTTCGAGAAATCGATCATAGGATCGATGCCCTGGGAGAAGAGGTTCAGGCCCAGGGTGACCAGGTCCACGTTGCCGGTGCGCTCGCCGTTTCCGAAGAGGCAGCCCTCGATCCGGTCCGCGCCGGCCAGCAGGCCCAGCTCGGCGGCGGCCACACCGGTGCCCCGGTCGTTGTGCGGGTGCAGGCTGAGCACCAGACTGTCTCGGCGGGGCAGGTGTCGGTGCATCCACTCGATCGAGTCGGCGTAGACGTTCGGCATCGCCATCTCGACGGTTGCGGGCAGGTTGACGATCAGCCGGTGGTCGGGGGTCGGGTCGAGGACCTCGATCACCTTCGCGCAGACCTCCACGGCGTAGTCCAGCTCCGTGCCGGTGTACGACTCGGGGGAGTACTCGTAGTGGATGTCGGTGTCCGGGGTGTGGATCTCCGCGTACTTCTGGCAGAGCCGGGCGCCGGTGGTCGCGATGTCGGTGATGCCGTCGCGGTCCAGCCCGAAGACGACCTGACGTTGCAGTGTTGAGGTCGAGTTGTAGAAGTGCACGATCGCCCGCTTTGCACCCCGCAGTGCCGTGAAGGTGCGGTCGATCAGGTGTTCCCGGCACTGCGTCAGCACCTGGATAGTGACATCGTCGGGGATCAGGTCCTGCTCGATGAGCTGCCGGACGAAGTCGTAGTCGGACTGGCTGGCCGAGGGGAAGCCGACCTCGATCTCCTTGTAGCCGAGCTGCACCAGGAGCTGGAACATCCGGCGCTTGCGCTCGGGGGACATCGGGTCGATCAGGGCCTGGTTACCGTCTCGCAGGTCGACCGCGCACCAACGCGGCGCGGTCTCGACCTGCCGGGTGGGCCAGCGGCGGTCCGGTAGGTCGGTGCGGAACTGCCGTTGGTAGGGCTGGTAGCGGTGGTACGGCATCCGGCTGGGGCGTTGCCGGGCGATGGGATCGGTCTCAGCGTCGGGGGTGCCAGCAGGGTGGGTCATGCGGAGTGCCTCCGTGGTCATGCGACGTCAGCAGTCGAGGTCGGCGGGGCGCCGAAGGATGGGTCGGAGCGGGCGGCGCGGTTCGACCCCGCGGCGAGGTGCCGGCCGTCAGGCCTCGCCGCGGCGACCAAGGAGAAGCAATGCCTGCCACATGACAGCGTCACCCTACGTGGCGGGGGACAGATCTGGGAAGGATCGCCCGGACTGTGAGATGGGGGTCGCAGTCGGGTGGGCCAGCAGCAGGTCGGCGACGGGTCGACGCCGTCGGAGGCCGGTCTCTGCCTCGATCAGGTCGGCGGGGAGGTCGAGGGGGTTACCGAGCCGGCCGATCGCCACCACCGCGGCGGGCCGGATGGTGGCGGGGAGTTCGAGCTCGCTGGTGAGGCCGGCGCGGTCCAGCTCGCGTAGTTGGCGGGCGTGCAGCCCGAGCGCGGTCGCCTGCGTGGTTAGCTGCGCCACGGCCTGTCCCAGGTCGTAGGCGGTCTCCGCGGCCGGTTCGGTGGCGGGCGTGAGGTGCGCGGCGAGTAGTAGCAGCGCGGCGCGGCCCGCCCACCGCTGGTCCCGTTCCGGCAGGTTCACCATGATCCGTTTCCACGTCTCGTCATCCCGGTGGCCGAGGGCGAAGCGCCATGGTTGCCGGTTCGCCGCCGAGGGCGCCCACCGGGCCGCCTCCAGGAGGAGGTCGATCTCGGCCGGGCCGAGATCGGCGTCGGGGTCAAAGGACCGGGGGCTCCACCGGAAGGCAATCAGCGGGGTGAGGTCGGTCATAGGAAGAACCATCCCCTATAGGGCTTTTGTCTATTTGGTTGGGGGCGGGTGAATGTGGGAAAAGGCACCCGTAACGGTCCGCTGTCCGGAGCGTTGCGGCGCTCGGGGCCGGATGCTGGGATCACGCGACCCGATCGGATGGTCCGCCGGATACCCTGAGGGCGTCTTGACCTGACGCCGCCGGCTCCGTCGGCGGCGTCGGCACGCTCAGGATCACTGGGAGGGAGTGCGCCGTCGTGGCACTCGTGGTGCAGAAGTACGGCGGATCCTCCGTCGACAACGCCGAGCGGATCAAGCGGGTGGCTGAGCGGATCGTCGCCGCCCGCAAGGCTGGTGACGACGTGGTGGTGGTGGTCTCCGCCATGGGCGACACCACCGACGAGTTGACCGACCTGGCCAACCAGGTCAGTCCGTTGCCGCCCGGCCGGGAGCTGGACATGCTGCTCACCGCCGGGGAGCGCATCTCGATGGCGTTGCTTGCGATGGCGATCCACAACCTGGGATACGAGGCGCGGTCGTTCACCGGCTCGCAGGCCGGTGTCATCACCACCTCGGTGCACGGTCGGGCGCGGATCATCGACGTCACGCCGGGGCGGCTCAAGGGCGCCCTCGACGAGGGCGCGGTGGTCATCGTCGCTGGCTTCCAGGGCGTGTCGCAGGACACCAAGGACGTCACCACCCTGGGGCGGGGCGGTTCGGACACCACCGCCGCGGCTCTCGCCGCCGCGCTCGACGCCGATGTGTGTGAGATCTACAGCGACGTCGACGGCGTCTTCAGCGCAGATCCGCGGATCGTGCCGGACGCCCGGCACATCCAACAGATCACCTACGAGGAGATGCTGGAGCTCGCCGCCTGCGGCACCAAGATTCTGGCGCTGCGCGCCGTGGAGTACGCCCGCCGGGCGGGGTTGCCGGTCCACGTCCGTTCGTCATACTCGACCAACACCGGCACGATGGTCACCGGATCGATGGAGGACCTTCCCGTGGAACAGGCGCTGATCACCGGAGTCGCCCACGACCGTAGCGAAGCCAAGATCACGATCGTCGGGGTGCCCGACGAACCGGGTGCGGCTGCGCGGATCTTCGACACCGTCGCTGGTGCGGAGATCAACATAGACATGATCGTGCAGAACGTCTCCACCGAGGGCACCGGCCGGACGGACATCTCGTTCACCCTGCCCAAGACCGACGGCCCCACCGCCATGGCCGCGCTCAGCAAGATCCAGGACAGCGTCAAGTTCAAGGGCCTGCTCTATGACGACCACGTCGGCAAGGTCTCGCTGATCGGTGCCGGGATGCGTTCTCACCCGGGCGTGGCAGCCGGTTTCTTCGCCGCCCTCGGCCAGGCCGGCGTGAACATCGAGATGATCTCCACGTCGGAGATCCGGGTATCGGTGGTGTGCCGTGACACCGACCTGGACAACGCCGTACGCGCCATCCACGACGCCTTCGAGCTCGGTGGTGACACCGAGGCGGTCGTGTACGCGGGGACGGGGCGGTAGCCCGTGGCGTCGCAGCCCACCCTGGCTGTGGTCGGGGCGACGGGCGCGGTCGGCACCATCCTGTGCGAGCTGCTCACCGGCCGCCGGAACGTCTGGGGTGAGATCCGACTCGTCGCCTCCGCCCGGTCAGTCGGGCAGACGGTGTGTTGCCGGGGCGAGGAGTTGACCGTCCAGGCGCTGAGCCCGGAGGTCTTCGACGGCGTTGACGTGGCGGTATTCGACGTTCCGGACGCGGTCTCGGCCCAGTGGGTGCCGATCGCGGTTGACCGGGGTGCCATCGTGGTGGACAACACGGCCGCATTCCGGACCGAACGCGACGTTCCGTTGGTGGTCCCCGAGATCAACCCGGAGCAGGTCCGGAACCGGCCCAGGGGCATCGTCGCCAACACGACCTGCGCGACCCTCGCCATGATCGTCGCGGTGGCGCCACTGCACCGCGAGTACGGCCTGCGGGAGCTGGTGCTCTCGTCCTACCAGGCGGTCTCCGATGTCGGGCAAGCCGGGGTGGACACCCTGCACCGCCAGCTCGTCAAGATTGTCGGAGACCGTGGGCTCGGCTCCCGCCCCGGAGATGTCCGGCAGGCGGTCGGGGACGACCTCGGCCCCTTCCCCGCACCCCTCGCGTTGAACGTGGTGCCCTGGGCCGGGGTGCCCAGCGACGGCGGCTGGTCCTCCGAAGAGGTGACCCTGCGTAATGACTCACGCAAGATCCTTGACCTGCCCGATCTGAAGGTCACCGCCACCTGCGTCCGGGTGCCCGTGGTCACCGGGCACTCGGTGGCGGTGCACGCTGTCTTCGGCACCGAGGTGGATGCTGAGGGGGCCAGTGAGGTGCTGCGCAACGCGCCTGGCGTGATCCTCGTGGACGAACCGGCGGCCGGCGAGTTCCCGATGCCGATCGACGCGGTCGGCACCGACCCGTCCTGGGTCGGCCGCCTCCGCCGTGCCCTGGACGACCCTCGTGCGCTCGACTTCTTCGTGACCGGGGACAACCTCCGCAAGGGTGCCGCCCTGAACGCGGCGCAGATCGCTGAACTCCTGGCCAGCGAAGTGACGCAGCGTTGACGGTTCAGGCGGCGGCCAGGCGTACGCCGTCGCGGCCCTCTCGTTTCACCCGGTAGAGCGCCTGGTCGGCGCGGTGGAGGGCGTGGCCGGCGGGCTCGTCCGGGTGCGGGAGGGCGACACCCACGCTGATGGTGCGGCCAATTCGGCGCGCCGCCGAAGTGAGGCGTTCGGCGACCCGGACCGCCTCCTCGGGGCGGTTCACCTCGATCACTGCCGCGAACTCGTCGCCACCGGTCCGGTACAGCTCGTCACCCTGGCGCAACGCGCCCTCCAACGCCCGTGCCAGCCCCACCAGCAGCCGGTCACCGACCTGATGGCCGTACGTGTCGTTGACGGTCTTGAAGCCATCCACGTCGATCGCGAGCAGGGCCGTACGCCCGGGGGTGGCCGCGGCGATCCGCTCCCCGAACGGCCCGGTGTGCCGCAACCCGGTCAACGGGTCGGAGCTCGCCCGCTCGCGGAGCCGAGCCACGGTCCGGAGCCGGTTCAGGGCGCTACCGGTCTGGCCGGCGAGCAACTCCAGCAGGTTGACGGTGGTCGGGTCGGGTCGGAGCCGCCGTGCGTCGGCGACCAGCAGCAATCCGGCCTCGTCGGCTGCGCCGAGCGGCACCGTCACCAGCGTGTGCACCCCCGCGCGGCGCAGTGGAGCATAGTCGTCGGTAGCCGACGGTTCGGTCTCACCGAGGGTGTAACCGGCACCGTAGCGGTGGGCCAGGTCGACCATCGGCGCCAGCGCCTCCGGGCCGGCCGCGGAGAGCGCGGCCCGGACCCGGGCCTCCAACTCGTCGGGGCTGGTGGTCGGCGCGCACAGCCGGGGCCCCCGCTGCCCGGCGAGCACCAGAACGGCGGTGGAGAGCGTTGACACGTCCCGAGCGGCCGTACTGGCCGCGTGTCGCAGCTCCCGCTCGGTGTCGGCGGTGGCCAGCGCGGCGGCGTGCCGCAACAGCTTCTCGCTTCGGGTCTCCGTCGGCGGTCCGCCGAGTGCGACGATCCGCGCACCGAGCTGTTCCGCGAGGCGTTCGGCGGTGTCCCGCCACGCCACCAGGTCCGTCGGTTGGCTCCAGAGCAGGTCGAGGACGCCGACCGGTCGGCCCGCTGGGCCGGGCACCGGTACGCAGACCTCACCGGTGGCATCGGGGCGGACCGGGAGGCGATCCGGGTCCTCGCCGAGATCGGTGATGACCGCGGGGCGACCGGTGGTATGCACCCGACCGGCGACGCCCGCCGCCGGCGGGACGGTCGAGAAGACCTGCCACGACCCGGTGGCCGCGATGCAGCGGAGCCGGTCGTGGACCTCCAACAGCACCGAGATGGTGGCCGGGGTGGATCGGGCCAGGGTGGCGACGGTCCACTGGCACGCCTCAGCAACGGTCGACGCCATCGGTAGGCGGGCCGTGCCGTCACGGATGATTCGCTCGTGATCCACTCGCATGTCGTCCCAGGTCGGAGGTGCGGCCGCTGCCGGTGTCGTGATCCAGGGTAGCCAGCCGGTCGCGGCACCCCGGTCTGCTCGGTCCGGCGTACCAGCGGGCAGGACGCCCGATTCTTCAGCTGTGCCGTGCCGCCCGGTCGACTGGTGGCGAGAGCGATGAGAGGCTTTCCCCGGTGCTGGTGGCGGTACCCGCCGCCGGTGTCCGAATCCTGCCGATGGCGCGAAATGGTGGGTGTGCCTAGCCCGGATGTTTCCGCGCCGGTTCCCCCGAGGAGTTCCATGTCCATCCCTGGGATGCGTCGGGCCGCGATCGGCCTGACCGCACTCGCTGTGGCCGCCTTCGGCGCGGTCGCGACCACCCCCGAAGCGGCGGACGCCGGGCCGAAGCCGGTCGACGTCACGCTGCTCGCCCTGAACGACTTCCATGGCCATCTGGAACCGCCCGGTGGCTCCAGTGGCACGATCGAGGACCAGCCGGCCGGCGGGGTCGAGTACCTGGCGACCCACCTGGCCGAGCTGCGCAAGGCCAGCAAGAAGAAGAACACCATCACGGTCGCCGCCGGGGACCTGATCGGTGCCTCCCCGCTGCTGTCGGCGGCCTTCCACGACGAGCCGGCCATTGAGGCGTTGTCGCAGGCCGGGCTCGACTACGCGAGCGTCGGTAACCACGAGTTCGACGAGGGCTCCGACGAACTGCTGCGGATCCAGCATGGTGGCTGTCACCCGGTTGACGGCTGTGCCGACGGCACCCCGTACCGGGGCGCTGACTTCCAGTATCTCTCCGCGAACGCCTTCGTGACCGAGACCGGCCGGCCGCTGCTGCCCCCGTACGCCATCCACCGGGTGCAGGGCGTCAAGATCGGTTTCATCGGAATGACCCTCGAGGGCACGCCGGACATCGTCAGCCCGGACGGCGTCGCCGGCCTGACCTTCGCCGACGAGGCGCAGACCGCCAACCGGTACGCGCGGGAACTGCGTCGCAGGGGCGTGGAGGCCATCGTGGTGCTGCTGCACGAGGGTGGCAACCAGGCCGGTGCCGGTGGCATCAACGACTGCGTCGACTTCACCGGCCCGGTGGTCGACATCGTCAACCGGATGGACCGGTCCATCGACGTCGTCGTCAGCGGGCACACCCACCAGGCGTACAACTGCGAGGTCAACAACACGTTGGTGACCAGCGCCAGCTCGTACGGCCGGCTGATCACCGACATCGACCTGAAGATCGACCGACGGACCGGGGACGTGCTGCGGGCCACCGCCGAGAACCTGGTGGTCACCCGGGACGTCGCCGAGGACCCGGCCCAGACCGCGCTGATCGACCATTACCAGGCCGTCCTCGGCCCGGTCGCCGGCCGGGAGGTCGGTGAGACCACCGAGGCGATCACCCGGACGCAGGAGACCCTCTTCGACGCCGTTCGCGGGGAGTCCCCCCTCGGGAACCTGATCGCCGACGCCCAGCTCTGGGCCACCGAGGGGGACCAGAACGCCGTCGCCGCGTTCATGAACCCGGGCGGTGTCCGGGCCGACCTCGACGCCGGCCCGGTCACCTACGAGGAGGCGTTCACCGCGCAGCCGTTCACCAACAACCTGGTGACCCTCGACCTCTCCGGCGAGCAGCTCTACTGCCTGCTGGAGCAGCAGTTCGTCACCGAGCGGGTGCTCTACCCGTCGGCCACGGTCCGGTATCTCGTCGATCCGGCCGGCAGCACCGCTCCGGCGGACGACCCCTGCGCCGGCACCCGCGTGGTCCGCGGCAGCCTGACCTTCGCCGACGTGCCGGTGGAGACCGACGGCACCTACCGGGTCACGGTGAACAACTTCCTGGCCGGCGGGGGTGACGGCTTCTCCGTGCTCACCGATGGCACCAACCCGGCCACCGGCCAGATCGACCTGGACGCACTGGTCGCGTACCTGACCGCTACCTCGCCGGTCTCCGCCCCGGCACTGGACCGGATCCGTACCACCGGGGAGCCCGGCCGCTGACGCCCCGCCTTCCTGCCCAGACGGGCCCCGGGAACACCGGGGCCCGTCCTCGTCTCTGTCCGCTGCTTCTCGCCGATCAGGGCGTTGCGACGGCCAGTCGGTGGTTGAGGGCGGTGTGCCGGCGGCCGGCGCCGACGGTGCGGACCGCGGCGGCGAGGGCCCGGCGGGAGCCGACCAGGACGACGAGTTGTTTGGCGCGGGTGACGGCGGTGTAGAGCAGGTTGCGTTGCAGCATCATCCAGGCACTGGTGGTCAGCGGGATGACGACCGCCGGATATTCGGAGCCCTGTGAGCGGTGAATGGTCATGGCGTAGGCGTGGGCCAGCTCGTCGAGTTCGTCGAAGTCGTAGTCGATGCTCTCGTCCTCGTCGGTGCGGACGGTCAGCGTCTGCTCCTCGGTCGAGAGCTGGGTGACGATGCCGAGGGTGCCGTTGAAGACACCAGCCTGCCCCTTGTCGTAGTTGTTGCGAATGTGGGTGACTTTGTCGCCGATGCGGAACACCCGCCCGCCGGCTCGCCGCTCCGGCTGCCCCTCCCGATGCGGGGTGAGTCGTTGCTGGAGCAGGGTGTTCAGCGCACCCGAGCCGGCGGGGCCGCGGTGCATGGGGGTGAGGACCTGTATGTCCCGGCGGGGGTCGAGGCGGAACCTGGCGGGGATGCGGGAGCAGGCGACATCGACGGTACGGTCCGCGGTGGCCTCCGTGTCGTCGCAGGCGAAGAGGAAGAAGTCCGGCAGGCCCTGGAGCAGGGGCGGGCGGCCGGCGTTGATGCGGTGGGCGTTGGTGACGACGCCGGACTGGGCGGCCTGGCGGAAGATCTGGGTCAACCGCACCCGCGGGATGGCCGGAGCGGCGAGCAGATCGCGCAACACCTCGCCGGCGCCGACGGAGGGGAGTTGGTCGACATCGCCGACCAGCAACAGATGCGCGCCGGGTGGGACGGCCTTGACGAGCTTGTTGGCCAGGATGAGGTCGAGCATGGAGGCCTCGTCCACGACGAGCAGGTCGACGTCGAGGGGGTTGTCCCGATCGTAGGAGGCGTCCCCGCCCGGGCGTAGCTGCAACAGGCGGTGCACCGTGGCGGCGGGGTGCCCGGTCAGCTCGGAGAGGCGTTTGGCGGCCCGCCCGGTTGGGGCCACCAGGGTGACCTTGGCTTTCTTGGCGGCGGCCAGTTCGACGATCGAACGGACAGTGAAGCTCTTGCCACACCCCGGCCCGCCGGTCAGCACCGCGACCTTCGAGGTCAGCGCGAGCCGGACCGCCTGCTCCTGCTCGGCGGCGAGGTCGTTGCCGGTACGCGCCTTCAGCCAGGTCAGGGCCTTGTCCCAGTCGACGCCCGCGAAGTGGGGCAACCGATCGGCCCCGTCGCCGAGCAGGCGGAGCAGGCTGGTGGCGAGAGATCGCTCCGCCCGGTGGAACGGCACCAGGTACACCGCCCGGACCGGTTCCGCGTCGCCGCCCGGTAGTGGCTCACGGACGACGCCCTCCTCGGCGACCAGGTCGTCCAGGCAGCGGGTGACGAGGTCGGCCGGCACGTCGAGGATCTTCGTCGCGTCCACGACCAGCTCCGGTTCGGGCAGGTAGCAGTGACCGTTGTCGGTGGCCTCGGAGAGCGTGTACTGCAAGCCAGCCATGACCCGCTGCGGGCTGTCGTGTGGGATGCCGACCGACTGGGCGATGGTGTCGGCGGTCTTGAAGCCGATGCCCCACACGTCGGCCGCCAGCCGGTACGGCTCCTTCGTGACCACGTCGGTGGCGGCATCGCCGTACTGCTTGTAGATCCGTACGGCGAGGGAGGTCGAGACGCCGACCCCCTGGAGGAAGACCATGACCTCCTTGATCGCTTGCTGCTCCGCCCACGCCGCGGTGATCTTCGCGGTGCGCTTCGGGCCCAGCCCCGGCACCTCCACCAGCCGGGCCGGCTCCTCCTCGATGACCCGCAACGTCTCCACGCCGAAATGAGCGACGATCCGTTCGGCGAAGACCGGTCCGATGCCCTTGACCAAGCCCGAGCCGAGGTAGCGCTGGATGCCCTGGATTGTGGCCGGCAGAACCGTGGTGTAGGAGTCGACCTCGAACTGCCGGCCGTACCTGGGGTGCGAGGACCAGCGCCCGTGCAGCCGTAGGCTCTCCCCCGGCTGGGCGCCCAGCAGCGCACCCACCACCGTCAACAGATCGCCACTGCGGTCGGTGGCGACCCGGGCCACGGTGTAGCCGGTCTCCTCGTTGACGTACGTGAGCCGCTCCAGCACCGCCTCGAGCGTCGCCAGGGCGGGACGGGGGGCGGCGGCGGTCACGTCGGCCATCCTGCCGTACTCCGGCGGCAGCGCGGCGCTCCGCCTCAGCCCTTCTCCGGGCGGTAACTTCTTGTGGTTACTGTCGGGCCATGCCGCTGAGTTCGCACGAGGTCGAGCTGTTCGAGCGCTCCAGGGCTCGGTTGGAGGCGATCGCCTACCGGCTGCTCGGCTCGGCGAGCGACGCCGAGGACGCGGTCCAGGACACCTTCCTGCGCTGGCAGGCCGCCGATCGCCGGCACGTCCAGACGCCCGAGGCGTGGCTGACCAAGGTGCTCACCAACCTCTGCCTCAACCAGCTCACCTCGGCGCGCGCCCGGCGCGAGGCGTATGTGGGCACGTGGCTGCCCGAGCCGCTGCTCACCGGAGATCCGATGCTCGGCCCGGTCGACACCGCCGAGCAGCGGGAAGCGGTCTCAATGGCGGTACTCGTCCTGCTGGAGCGGCTCTCGGCCAACGAGCGGGTCGTGTACGTGCTCCGGGCGGCCTTCGGCTACTCGCACGGTGAGATCGCCGAGTTCCTCGACCTCACCGAGTCGAACTGCCAACAGATCTACCGGCGGGCGAAGCAACACATCAGCACCGACCGGGTGCGCGCGGACGTGGACGCGACCAGCACGCGGAAGATCGTCGAGGAGTTCCTGGTAGCCGCCACCAGTGGGGAGGTTCAGCGGCTCGTCGAGCTCTTGACCGCGGACGCGACGAGCGTCGGCGACGGCGGCGGCAAGATCCCGGCCCGGACCACGCCGATCGCCGGAGCGCTGGCGGTGGCGAGGTTCCTGCGCGGCCTCTTCGCTCCCACCCAAGCCAAACGCGACCGGATCGGCGGCCGACCCGCTGTCTACGCCGGCGTCGCCAACGGCGGTCCCGCGGTGGTGGTCGTGACCGGCGACCAGGTCGTCGCCATCATGTCGCTGCAGGTGACCGGGGAGGGCATCGCGGCCATCCACACCCAGGTCAACCCCGACAAGCTTGCCCGCGCCACCCACCGCTGGTCCGCGGTCGAGCCCGGTGCACCCGTCATCGAAACCTGGTGACCCAGCTCATAGCCGACTCCTGTCAGCAATCGCGTCGCTATCCGGTTCAGGAAGCGGACGCATCGAGACAGGAGTGAGATCATGAAACACCGCATCGTCGTCCTCGGAGCCGGATACGCCGGAGCCACCGCCGCCGGGCGCCTCGCCCGGCGGCTGCACCCCGACAACGTCGAGATCACTGTCGTCAACGCCGAGGCCGAGTTCGTGGAGCGGGTCCGGTTGCACCAGCTCGCGACCGGACAACGCCTCACCCCCCGCCGACTGCACGACCTCTACGCGGGTACGGACGTACGGCTGCTCCTGGGTCGAGTCACCGCCGTCGACCTCGACGAAAAGGTCGTCACGCTGGTGGGTCAGCAGGGCGCGGACGAGATCGGCTACGACACCCTCGTCTACGCCCTCGGTAGCACCGGTGCCGACCAGGGGGTTCCCGGCGTCGCCACACACGCGTACGACATCGCCGGACGGGAGTCCGCCCTGCGGCTGCGCGATCGCCTGGTCCGCCTCGCCGCTGGCGGGAACGTCCTGGTCGTCGGAGGTGGACTCACCGGCATCGAAGCCGCCACCGAGATCGCCGAGACGCGGCCGGACCTCGCCGTCGCGATCGCCGCCCGCGGCGGCCTCGGCGACTGGCTGAACATCGGGGCGCGGCGCCACCTGCGAGGCGTCTGTGACCGGCTCGGCATCACCGTGCACGAGCACACCGAGGTCGTCGGAGTTGCGGAGGAGAGCGCGGTCACCGGCGACGCCCGAGCCATTCCGGCTCAGGTGACCGTCTGGACGGCGGGCTTCGCCGTTCACCCCATCGCCGCCGCCACGCCGTTGAAGCTCGCCGAGACCGGACAGATCATCGTGGACGCCAGCATGCGCGCGATCTCGCATCCCGACGTGTATGCGGTCGGTGATGCCGCGTTCGCCCAGGGGCCTGGCGGTCAGCCACTTCGGATGTCCTGCGCCTCCGGAATTCCGATGGGCTGGCAGGCCGCCGACGCCATCGCCGCGCGCCTGACCGGTCAGGAGGTGCCAAAGGTCTCGCTCCGCTACTTCAACCAGTGCATCAGCCTCGGCCGGCGGGACGGACTCATCCAGTTCGTGACCGCCGATGACCGCGCCAAAGCGTCGTTCCTCGCCGGGAGGATGGCAGCCCGCTACAAGGAAATGGTCTGTAAGGGAGCGGCCTGGAGCGTCTTCCACCCCACGCTGCTGCTACCGGCCCGTCGCCGCCGCACCGCTGTGATCCGGAAGGAGCGGCGCACCGCATCCGCGTGAGCTGGTGAAGTGCTCGTCACCACCGGGCCTGTTCCCGTGTCGTGCACATCCACTGCCTGTCCCGCCTGGCCGGGGTTCGTTCTGACCCAGGCCAGGCGGGGCGGCCTCAGGCGGGCTCCGCCGCGGTGAGGACGTCGAAGGACCACAGCGCCCACTTGTCGGCGTAGGTCACCGACTCGGGGGCGCGATGCGGGCGGGTGGCGTACCACGCGTCGTACGCCTCGGTGTCACGCCACTGGGTGACCACCAACCAGGTCGTGCGGTCGTCGGTGGGACGCAGTACCTGGAAGCCCTCGAACCCATCCGCATGTTCGATTTTGCCTGGGCGGGCCGAGAACCGTTCGACGAATTCGTCACCGTGACCTTCGGTGATGTCGATCGCATTGATTTTGACGATGCTCATCGTTACTCCTTTGGGTCGGTCGCCGCGGGTGGCTCAGAGTGTTCGGGGTCTTTGACGAACGTCAGGATGGCGACGATGTCGCTGACGGCTCGCAGGTCGTGTTTGCGGTCTGGAATCACCAGGTAGTCGCCCGCGGAGCCGCGCCACGCCGTCTCGGCGGTACGCACGACGGCCGTTCCCGACAACAGTTGCAGGGTGGCCTGCCCTGGATTCTCGTGCTCGCTCAACGCCGACCCGGCGCACAGTGCCAGCACCAGCTGCTTCAGGCTGCGGTGATCTGCATTGATCGCAGCCGTGGCTCGCCCGGACGACGCTTCGTGAGCGCGGGTCAGGAGTTCCTGTCCGATTTCGTGCAGACTTTTCATCGGCGTCGCGAGCATCAGTTTTCCCTTCGGGTGCGGCGGGTCAACGTGATCTGACACGAGTCAGGTCGCGGGAAAGGGGTGAGTTGGGCCGCCACCGAGGTCCCGGCAGTGACGCGGGTGATCCCGTCCACCATGCCGTCGTGCAGGGAGCAGATGACGTCACCGTAGTCAGTGATGAGGTCGAGGAAGGGACAGTGCCACAACGTGATGTCGGCGCGGTCCCCGGTGAGGGTGGCTGTCGGCGCGAACTCGTGGGCCTCGAAGCGGGATGTGAGTGCGGTGGTGGCACGGGTGAGTGGGGCGCCGTCGATGGCCGCTGTCGGCTGCTCGGACGCCCACGCCTGTCCGGCCGCACGTGCGAGTGCGCGACCATTCGGCTCCGCACGCAAGGTGCGCGCGAGGAGCCCCGCCAGCAAGCGGTACCGGGTGGGCCCGGTCGGGTCCATACTGGTCGTCGCGCGATAGGTCATCGGTGGGCGGCCACGGCCGCGCGGAGCGCCGGGTACGCGTTCGGCGAGTTGTGCACCAACCAGCTCCTCCAGGTACAGCCGGGTGGTCTCGACCGGCCAGCCCACCTCGTCCGCGACCTGCTGGGCGGTCATGGCGCCGGTTGCCCGGTGGAGAACCTGGCGCAGGGCTGTTCGCCGACTCGTCACGACCCAAATATACACAGGGCAATTTGGGTAAATTCCGTGCTGTTCATCTCGGCCCCCTAGGGTCTGTTCCGTGGAGCGGCTGGTGCGGCGGTTGGGGGTAGCTGATGCGGTGGTCATCGGGCTGGGGGCGATGCTCGGTGCGGGTGTCTTCGTGGTCTTCGCCCCGGCAGCCGCGGCGGCCGGCGGGACCGGCGTGTTGCTGGCACTTACTCTGGCCGGGTTCGTGGCGTTGTGTAATGCGACCAGCTCGGCCCGGCTGGCGGCCCGCTACCCCGAATCCGGCGGTACGTACGTCTACGGGCGGGAGCGGCTCGGGCCGTTCGCCGGGTTCCTGGCCGGCTGGGGATTCGTGGTCGGCAAGACCGCAAGCTGTGCGGCGATGGCGCTGACGGTTGGGGCGTACCTCTGGCCGGGCCGAGCCCGGCTCGTCGCCGTCGTCGCCATTGCGGCCGTCACCGCCGTGAACCTGCGTGGTGTGGGAAAGACGGCGCTGGCCACGAAGGTGCTCGTCGGGGTGGTGCTGGGGGTCCTGTCCCTGGTCGCGGTGGTCGGCCTGACCGGCTTCGCGGCGGAGCGGATCGGCGACGTCGGCTCGGTCGGCGGCGGGGTGTTCAGCGACGCCGGCGGCGCCGGGGTGCTGACCGCCGCGGGGCTGCTCTTCTTCGCCTTCGCCGGGTACGCCCGGATCGCCACTCTCGGTGAAGAGGTGCGCGACCCGGGGCGAACGATCCCCCGATCGGTGCCGCTGGCGCTGGGTGTGGTGCTGGCGATCTACCTGGCGCTGGCGGTGATCACGTTGGGGGTGCTCGGCCCGGACCGGCTGGCCGCCTCCGCCGCACCCCTGGCCGACGTGGTGACCTCCGTCGGGCTGCCCGGTCTCGCCTGGGTGGTCCGGGTCGGTGCGGCCGTGGCGGTGATCGGGGTGCTGCTCTCGCTGCTCGCCGGCGTGGGGCGGACCCTGCTGGCGATGGGCCGCCGACGGGACCTGCCGGGCGGCCTGGCCGCCGTGCACCGGGTGCACCACGTGCCGTACCGAGCCGAGCTGGCGGTGGCCGTGGTGGTGGCGGCCGTGGTCCTCGTCGGTGACGTGCGCGGCGCAATCGGCTTCTCCAGCTTCACCGTGCTGGTGTACTACGCGATTACCAACGCCGCGGCGCTCACCCTCGGCCGTGACCCGGGCCGTCGACTGCCGGTACGGCTGCTCGCCGTGCTGGGGCTGGTCGGCTGCGTCACGTTGGCGGTCAGCCTGCCGCCAGCCAGCGTCGGGGCGGGTCTCGGCGTGCTCGCCGTCGGTGCCGCCTGGTACGCGCTGCGTCGGCGGTACCTCGACCGCGCCGGAGGCCGCTGACCAACTCGTCAGCGTCACCTCCGGCCCCACGCCGACCCGGTCGCGAAGGTGTCTCCTCGGTGCGGGTCAGCCGCGCCGGGCGGCGTCGATCAGCTCGGTGACGGCGGCGGCAGCGGCGTCCGGCCGGCCGTGGCGGCGGGCGGCCTCCGCCAGGGCGTGCCGACGCTGCGCGTCGTCGAGCAACGTCAACAGTTCGACGCGGAGCGCGGCCCCGGTGGCGTTGCCGCCGGTGAGCATCCGCGCCGCGCCGGCCTCGGCGAGGTGCCGGGCGGTCTGCCGCTGCTCGTCGCCGGAGGTCGGCACGAGCGGGATCAGGATCGCCGGCCGGCCCAACGCGGTCAGCTCGGCTACTGTGCCGGCGCCACTGCGGGCGACCACGATGTCGGCGGCGGCGAGCACGTCGGGCAGTTGTCCATGGATGTAGTCCACGACGCGGTAGCGGGCCTGTAGGTGCGGCGGTAGCTGGGCGGCGACCTGTCGCATGCGGTCCAGGCTGTACTCCCCGCACTGGTGCAGCACCTGGCAGCGCTGCAGGACATCGGGGAGGACCTCGGCGATCATCTGGTTCACCTGCACCGCGCCCTGCGCCCCGCCGGTGACGAAGACCAGTGGCAGGTGCGGCTCCAGCCCGTAGGCGGCACGGCCGGCAACCGGGTCTCCGGCGAGCATGTCAGGGCGGACCGGGTTGCCGGTGACCACCGCCCGGGCCCGGGCCCGCTTCGACAGATTCGTCAGCGAGGAGGTGTGGCTCAGCAGCACCCGGCTGGCGAAGAGGGCGAGAATCCGGTTGGCCAGGCCCAGGTTGAGGGTCTGCTCGTGCATGACCAGGGGCCGCCGGGCCAGCCAGGCGGCCAGACCGATCGGGACGGCGACGTAGCCACCGGTGGAGAGGACCACGTGCGGCCGGACCCGCAGCACGGTCGCCATGGCCTGCAGCACGCCGATCGGAATCCGGAACGCGTCAGTTATGTTGCGCCACAGCTCCTGGCGATTGGGGGAACGCCGTAACTTGCCGGTGGTGATGGCGCGGAAGGGCAGGCCCTCCTGCCGGGCGATCTTCGCCTCCAGGCCCTGCTCGACACCGACCCAGAGGATGTCGGGCGCGGCGCCGGTCTCGGCGAGGCGAGCGCGTAGCGTCCGGATGGTCGTCAGCGCCGGGTAGGTGTGCCCCCCGGTGCCGCCGCCGGTGACGATGATCCGCAAGCCGTGGAGCTGCTGAGCACTGTAGACGGCCACGCGTTCCCCTGTGCAGGGTCTGTCCGGCTGGCAGCCTTGCCGGTGAGCCGGAATGGACTGAGCGAGCGTTCTGGCGTTGTTCTAGATCGACTATAACGTCAGCGAACTCCGCCGCTTCGTCACCCGCCGCCGCGCCGGGCGGCACCGCTTCGGCGCGGTGTTCGGCCTCCGTCCGGTCTCGGTTCGGCGGAGGCGCAGCACCGCCGGAGAGGATTGTCGGGTGCGGCGGTGGGTAGGAAGCCGGGGTGCAGACGTTCCTTCCGTACCCGGACTTCCTGGCCAGCGCGGCCGCGCTGGACCAGCGTCGGCTCGGCAAGCAGCGGGTGGAGGCGATTCAGGTGCTGCGGGGGCTGATCCGTCCGGGTTACGGCTGGCGGCACCACCCGGCAGTGAAGATGTGGGTCGGCTACGAGGAGGCGCTGACCCGGTACGGGCTGGACGTGTGCGCGGTCTGGTGCGAGCCGGGGCGAGCCGACACCTGCGCCGCGACGCTGGTCACCGACCTGGCCGCCGCCCGGGGCATGCGTACCGTCCGCACCCAGGCCGAGTTGGCTGAGGTCGGTGAGCTGCCGCCCTGGCTGGGCCGCGACGACCTGCACCTGAGCCACCGTTCGTCACTGCTGCGCAAGGATCCGGAGCACTATCGCCCACAGTTTGGTGACATCCCGATCGACCTGGAATACGTCTGGCCCCGCTCTGACCGCGCCACCGGTTAGGAAGAAGGCCCGGCCACCCGGTTGGGAAGAGGGGCGCGTCCTCGTCAGGAAGAGCCACCGGACCGTGACCGGCGTCACCTGGATGGGGCGGGGCGGCGGCTGCGTCGATATCGTCACCGCGGCGAAGTGGACCGGAGGGAGAGTTTCGGTGGCGGCGGACGCGGAACTGCTTGTCGAGGTGGCCGGTCCGGTGGCGACCGTGGTGATCCAGAATCCGGCCCGCCGAAACGCGATGACCTCGGCGATGTGGCGGCGCCTGCCGGGGGTGCTCGATCGGCTGGAGGCCGATCCGGCGGTACGGGCCCTGGTGCTCACCGGAGCCGACGGCACCTTCTGCGCCGGAGCGGACCTCGGCGACCTCGACGAACTGCTGGACGCCGGTGACGCCAGTATCGCCGTCACGGCCGAGGAGCGGCTCGCCGCCTTCGCCAAGCCGACAATCGCCGCGATTCGGGGTGCCTGCGTCGGCGGTGGGTGCCAACTCGCCGTCGCCTGTGACCTGCGGCTCGCCGCCGACGACGCGCGGTTCGGCGTACCGCCGGCCCGGCTCGGCCTGGTCTATCCGGCGCCCACCACCGGCCGGCTGGCCCGGCTGGTCGGGCCGTCCACGGCGAAGGCCCTGCTCTTCACGGCGGAGCTGATCGACGCCGGGCGGGCGCTCCGGGTTGGCCTGGTTGACGAGGTGCTTCCCGCCACCGCGCTCTCCGCCCGGGTTGGTGCGGTTACCGCCATGGTCACCGAGCGGTCTCAGCTCAGCGTCATGGCCGCCAAGGAGATCGTTGACGGGCGGGCGGACGACGACCAGATCGCCTGGTGGCATGGGCAGGTGCGGGCCAGCGGGGAGGCCCGGGAGGGCGTGACGGCGGCCAACGAGCGCCGGCCGGCCCGTTTTCCGTGGTCCCCGCCCGAGGCGAGGCCCGGTGAAACGGGCACCGGGTAGCGGCTGGGCCGCGCCCGCCCCCGATCAGCGCGCTCGGGCGAGCAGGCCTCGGGGGCGGATCGAGTAGACCGGCTCGGTCGCGCCACCCTCATCCCGCAGGATGTGGTTGGCCGCGAGGATGCCGGTGGCGGCGGAGCGCTCCATCAGCGCACTGGGGAAGTCGGTACGGATGCCGTCGCCGGCCAGGTAGAGCCGGTCGGCGTCGGTGCGGACGCCGGGCCGCCCCGCGTGGCCGCCGGGCGGGAACGCGGGTGCCTGGGCCTCCACCCGGGCCCGCAGCTCGCGGATCTGCAGCCGCCCCGCCTCTGGCCAGAGGGAGCTCAGCTCGGTCCACATCCGTTCGGCCAACTCCTCGGCGGGCACGTCCGGTTCGCAGGCGTACGCGTGCAACTCCACCACCGCACCGCCGTTGCGCCCGGCCCAGCGGCGGGACTCCTCCTCCAGCCGGTGGTAGAGCGTCACCGAGTCCAGGGTGGGTTGCCGGGAGACCCCACTGAAGACCGCCCGCCCGGGAGCCACGTCCCCCGCACACCAGTAGCGGGCCACCGCGTACGGCGGACCGGGTTGGCCGAACTCGGGCATTCGCGCGACCAGGTCGGGAGCAGCTTCGGCGAGGATGGGGGAGGCCGCGACCAGCGCGGCGAGGGCCGGTGGGTCGACGGCGAGCACAACGTGTCGGGCCTCGTACGCGCCGGCGGTGCTCGCCACCTGCCAGCCGGTGGCGTCGCAGTGCAGCCCGGTGACCGCGGCCTCGGTGACGACCCGGCCGCCGTGCTGCGCGATGTGCCGGGTGAGGGGCTGCCAGATCGACGTCGCGTAGTCCGTCGCGGGGCAGTCGAAGGCCAGCCCCTCCGGGTTGCCCAACAGGTAGAAGTGGAACTGGGCGATCATCTCGGCGGCCGACATCTCCGCTTCGTGATTGAAGAACGAGTGGGAGAAGACCTCGAAGAGCATCGCCCGGGCTCGGTCCGGCAGCCGGAGCGAGGTGAGCAGGGCGTCGGCGGTGGTGTCGTCGAACTCGGCGTACGTCTGGATCGGGTCGTAGCTGAGCAACGGCAGCGCGGCGTCCCGGTTCATCGCGCGCAGGTCCCGTGGGCGCAGGCTGGGGCTGCGGAGCAGGAGGGCGAGCAGGTTCGCTGGTGCCGCGGGCGGCAGCTTGCCGAACTCCTCGGTCGGCCAGCTCGTGGACAGGACCGGGTAGCGCGGGATCCGCCGGAGGAATCCCAGCGCCGGGTCAACCCGGCGGAGGATGTTCCGCCAGTTGTAGTACTGGCGGAAGAAGGCGTGGAAGCCGTGTTCGTTGGTCCGGGTGCCGTCGGGCGAGGCCTCCGGCCATGCGCCGAGCCGCCCGCCGATGGTGGGGGCGGCTTCCAGGACGGTGACCGGGACTCCCCGTTCGGCCAGCACCACCGCTGTGGACATGCCGGCGATTCCGCCGCCGACCACCACGGTGGGCGCGGGGTCCGGCAGCCGCGGAGCACCGCCGCCACCGGGGTCCACCACGTGTTTGCGTACGCCGAAAGGTCGACCCGCCAGCTGCGACAGCGCCATCGCCCCAGTGTGCCGGAGTCGTGCCCACGTGGAGAATGGACTCGCGCTACTGATCTGCCGCAGTCGTGATCACCGGGCTGCGCGAGCGCTATCGACTGCTTACCATGCGTCGTATGACGGGGCCCTTCGATCGTGCATGGTGGAGCGGGCGACGGCTCCGAGGCAACAGCGATCCCTGGGCCCACTATGTGGTCTGTGGCCACGACGCCCTGGCGTACTGGGTGGTCAGGTCGCTGCTCGCCACCGAGCCGCAGCTGACCCGGATCCGGATCACGTTGGTGGTGCCCGAGCGGCAGCGGACAGACAGCCCGGACGGTCGAGATCTCGACGGCATCGAGGTCATCCGGGCCGATCGGCTCGACGAGGTGACGTTTCGCGATGCTCGCCTGGACCGGGCCGAGGGTTTGGCGCTGCTGCACCAGGACGACGTGGGCAACATGCATGCCGCGCTCTGTGCGCAGGAGGTGCAGCCGAGGCTGCGGTTGGTGGTGCGGATGTTCAACACCAGCCTGGCCAACGGGGTGCGACAGATCTTCCCCGACTCGGCGGTGCTCTCCGACGCCGCGATGGCGGCCCCTGCCTTCGTCGCCGCCGCGTTGGGCGAGGTCGCGCCGGCGCACTTCCGACATGGCGGTCGGACCCTCTACGTGGCCCGCCGTGTCGATCTTCGCGACGAGGACCTCGTCTGCCCGGTGGCGGACACCCGGGACCCGCGGGAGGTCCGGGTTCTGCCCGCGGAGGAGACCGCCGCCGACGTGGTGCTCGCTGAGGCGGCCGGTACGCCACCGGGAACCGAGGTGGCCGCACGCCGACTGCGTCGGGCCCGGCGGTGGCGCCGGCCGGTCTCGATGCTGCTCCGGGCGGTCCGCGGTTTCGCCACCCGCCGGATCGGCATCGCCGTGTTGGTGCTGCTGGCGGTGATCGTCGTGCTCGGCGGCCTCTACGCCAGCACCGCCGAGGTGAGCTGGGGGGAGGCGCTCTATCTGACCCTGGTCACCGCCCTGAGCGGGCAGGATCCGGACGCCGCCAAGCCGATCGGCGAACAGGTCCTGCAGGTGGTGCTCAACCTCTCCGGGCTGGCGCTGATCCCGTTGGTCACCGCCGTGGTGGTGGACGGCCTCGTCAACGCCCGGCTGGCGCTGCACTCCGGGCGGCCCCTGACCGACCGTTCCGGGCACGTGGTCGTGGTTGGCCTCGGCAACATCGGCACCCGGGTGACCGCCCAACTCCGCGACTTCGGCGTCGAGGTGGTCGCCATCGACAAGCATGCGGACGCGCGCGGCGCCGAGCTGGCCCGGCGGCTCGGTGTGCCGCTGGTGGTGGGGGACGCCTCCGCCGAAGAGACCCTGCGTGCCGCCTCGGTCGCTACCTGCCAGGCCCTCGTCGTGGTCTCCACCGACGACGGGGTGAACTTGCGGGCCGCGCTGACCGCCCGTTCTCTCAACGACGATGTTCAGGTGGTGCTGCGGCTCTTTGATGGGCACTTCGCCGAGCGCGTCCAGCGGTCCTTCGGCATCGGCGTCTCACGGAGCGTGTCGTACCTGGCAGCGCCGTCGTTCGCCGGTGCCCTGCTGGATCGTGCCGTCATCGCCACCATCTCAGTCGGCCGGCACGCCCTGTTGGTAACCGAGGTCCCGGTCGCCGCCGGCTCCTCGCTCGAAGGCCAGCCACTCGCTACCGTCGGCCGTGCGGGGAGCGTCCGACTTCTCGCCCACGCCCGCTTCGGCCAGCGGTATGAGTGGGAGTTCGACCACCGGTTGGTGATTATGGCCGGGGACCGGTTGACGGTGGTTGCCCGCCGGGCCGGGCTGAATGCCCTACTCCGTGCGACCGGCCCCCTCGATGCAGAGTTGTCCGAGCCCTTGGCCGGCTCGTCTCGGGAGGTTGCGGCACCTCCGGCCGGCCCGTCGCCGGAGGCCGCATCGCCCCCGGCCGGCCCGTCGCCGGAGGCCGCAACGCCCCCGGCCGGCCCGCCACTGCCCCGGGAGGGGGAGCAGGACGGTGTGGTTGGTCAACAACCCGACTTCTCCGACTAGCCCAGGGTCGCGGAAGGCTCCAGCACCAGCGGAGAAGCCCCGAAGCTAATACCCATGCCTCGGTGCCGGGTCCAGTGTTGTTCGGTCACCGTTCGGCTGGTCAGGAGGGTGCGCCGCTGAGGACCTCGACCGCACCGGTGTCGAGGGAGTAGTAGGCGCCGACAATGGCGAGGTCCTGCTTCGCCACGAGCGGGGCGAGGTCCGGGTTGGAACGCAGGTCGTTCGCGGCCAACTCGATCTGGGCACGGACCATGGCATCGATCGGGTCGCTACCCCCCGCTGCGGCTACCTGTTCGTACGCCGGCTGAAGGGCGGTGACGATCTCCGGCAGGTTGCCGGGCAGCGTTTTGCCGTCACGAAGGGCGGCGTACGCCGCCTTGATGGCGCCGCAACGTTGATGACCGAGGACCACGATGAGCGGAGTGCCGCTGGTCAGGGGTCCGAATTCGACAGAACCGGTGACCACCGGGCCAACCGCCTCGCCGCCGGTGCGCGTCACGAAGAGGTCGCCCAGGCCGACGTCGAAGATGAGCTCCGGTGGCACCCGCGAGTCAATGCAGGAGAGGACCGCCGCGAAGGGCTTCTGCTCTTGGGCTACGGCCTGACGCCGGGCCAGGTCCCGGTTGGGGGCCTGCGGGTCGCCCTGTGCCCACCGCTGGTTGCCCTCCATCAGCCGCTCGAGTGCCGCCTCGGGCGTGGTGGGTGGCGCTTGGGGGGAGGTGCTGGTCGTTGGTGACTGTGCCTCCGTCGATGAGCAGCCCGCGAGCGCGGCCACGGTGCCGACAAGCGCGCCGGAGAGCAACGCCCTTCGATTCGGGCGTACAACTCTATTCATTAATTTCCCCTGAACTAGTGTGTAGCCAGACTCTCACCTTGAGCGGGGAAATCATATGTCTAAGCTCCCATAGAGGGACACAACAGGAGCATTCGTGGTGATCTGCTGGCGGCAGGTGGTGGTTCGGCGCGCAGGCCCCTCGCCGTCGTCGGACGAGCAGCTCCACGCCCTCGACCCACGCGACAGCGGTCCGAGTCAGTCCGCCGGCTCGGAGGTGTGCCTCCGATGGTCCTGGTCGATCCTCCTGGGCAGCGGAATGTCGTCCCAGGGCAGCCGGTGCAGCACCCGGTCCAGCAGGAGGCCGAGCAGCAGCCCGGCGATCGAGTCGGTCAACCAGTGCCAGCCCAGGTACATGGTCGTGGTGAACACCACCAGGGGCGGGACGACCCGTACCGCGATGGCGAGCCGGGGTGGCAACGTGCGCCCGTACGTCTCCAGCAGCTGGGCGAGGAGCAGGACGATCACGCCGTACCAGACGATCGCGTTGACGACGTGCCCGGACGGGTAGGAGCGGGTGTACTGCAGCGCCAACTCGTGCTGGAAGAGCGGCAGGGTCTGCTCCGGCGCGAGGAAGGGTTCGCGCGTGCTGGCGCTGGGCGCGGGCCGGGCCGTCGCCACCTTGAGCGCGCCGACGACGAGGTTGATCAGCACGAGCCCGGCGATCGGCGGCAGCAGCGGGCGGGCGGAGCGGAGCCGCACGGCGAGCAGAGCGCCGAGCCCGACCGCGACCAGGGTCAGCGGGCCGCCCTGGCCGAGGTGGTTGAGGAGCCACGCGATCCAGTACGCCGTGGCCGGGCGGTGCGCGTCCGACCAGTCGGCCACCGCCCGGTCGAGGCCGAAGAGGTGACCGGCGGCGAGGGCGGCGGTCAGGGCCACCAGACCGGCGAGGAGCAGCCCGTCGTACCACCAGCCGGCCGGGTGGACCGCCCGGAGCCGTACCGCTCGCCACCGGGTCGTCACCTGCCGCATCTCGGCCACGCTACCGGCCCGCGGGGCTTCCGGCCCGGCCCGGGTGGCTGTGTGCCGAACCACGCGGGGAGGCGTTCCGGCGGGGGAGGGCGCAAACTGGAGTGCGTGCGGATCACCTCGGCTCTCGTTGACCCGGCGCTGCTCGACCTTCCCTGGTCGACCCCGTTGGTGGAGTGGCCGGCGCAGCACCTGGTGGCGCTGCCGCAGGGCATCTCTCGGCATGTTGTCCGGTTCGTCCGGCTCGGCGGTTACGTGTACGCGGTCAAGGAGACCGGTGAGCGGGTGGCCGAGCGGGAGTACGACCTGCTGCGGGCCCTGGAGCGGATCGACTTCCCGACGGTGGAGGCAGTGGCGATCATCGCCGACCGGCAGACCGAAGCCGGGGAACCGTTGGACCCGGTGTTGATCACCCGGCATCTCCAGTTCTCCCTGCCCTATCGGGCGCTCTTCTCGCACACGCTGCGCCCGGAGACGATGCAGCGGCTCCTCGACGCGTTGGCCGCGCTGCTGGTACGGATGCACCTGACCGGCTTCTTCTGGGGCGACTGCTCGCTGTCGAACACGCTCTTCCGTCGGGACGCGGGCGCGTTCGCGGCCTACCTGGTGGACGCGGAGACCGGGGTGCTGCACCGCTCGTTGTCGAACGGGCAGCGTGGTGAGGACCTGGAGATCGCCCGGGTGAATATCTTCGGTGAGGCGTTGGACCTACAGGCGGCCGGGCTGCTGCATGAGTCGATCGACCCGGCGGTGGTGTGCGAGGAGGTCGTGCAGCGGTACGAGCGGCTGTGGCATGAGATCACCTATGAGCAGCAGATCGAGCGGGAGGCCCGGCACGACATCGAGGGCCGCATTCGTGGGCTCAACGAGCTGGGCTTCGACGTAGCCGAGATCGCCATGTCGACGATCGACGACGGGCGGTATCTGGTGCGGCCGAAGGTGGTCGACGCCGGCTACCATACCCGGCGGCTGCTTCGCCTGACCGGTCTGGACGCGGAGGAGAACCAGGCTCGTCGGCTCCTCAACGACCTGGACGCCTACCGGGCCGAGAGCGACCTGATCGATGAGCAGCAGGCGGCGCACCGTTGGCTGACCGAGGTCTTCGAGCCGGTGGTCCGCGCCGTGCCAGCGCACCTACGCCGCAAGCTGGAACCGCAGGAGATCTTCGCGCAGATCATCGAGCACAAGTGGCTGCTCTCCCAGCGGGCCGGCCGGGATGTCGGCATGGCCCCGGCGGTGCAGTCGTACCTCGGCGACGTGTTGGTGCACCGTCCCGACGAGCAGGCGGTGCTCGGGGTGGAGATTCCGCCCCCGAGCTGACCGGCGGCCTGCGTCAGTCCAGCCAGCTGCCGGCGCGCATCACCCGGACCACGTTCAGGTCGTCGTCGAGCACCACCAGGTCCGCTCGGCGACCGGGCTGGAGGGAACCGACCCGATCGCCGAGACCGATCGCACGGGCGGGCGTGGTGGCCACCATCTGGGCGGCCTCCGGGACGGCGAACCCGGTGGCGACCGCGTTGCGGAACGCGGCATCCATCGTCAGTGTGCTGCCGGCGACCGCCCCGTCGCTGGCGAGCCGGGCCACGCCGGCAGCCACGGTGACCCGCTGGCCGCCCAGCTCGTACTCGCCGTCGGGCTGGCCGGCGGCGGCCATCGCGTCGGTGACCAGGGCGGTCCGATCCACGCCGGCGGTGGTGGTGGCGAAGGCGAGCATGCCGTCGTGTAGGTGCACCCCGTCGGCGACCAGCTCGCAGACCACGGAGGGAGCTTCCAGCAGGGCGATCACCGGCCCCGGCTCCCGGTGGTGCACCGGGCGCATCCCGTTGAACAGGTGGGTGGCGACGCTCGCGCCGGCGGCGATGGCGGCCTGGGTCTGCTCGTACGTGGCGTCGGTGTGGCCGACCGCCGCGGTCACCCCGTGGGCGGTGAGCAGCTTGATCGCCGCGGTCGCTCCCTCGCGCTCCGGGGCGAGGGTGACCATCCGGATCGTCCCGTGGCCCAGCTCCAGCAGCTCGGTCAGCTCCTCGGTCGAGGGGTCGCGCAGGTACGCCGGGTTCTGCGCTCCACAGCGGTCCGCGGAGAGGTACGGACCCTCGAAATGGATTCCGGCGAGCACCCCTTCGGTGACCAGCGGCCGGTAGGCGGTGGTGGCGGCGCGCATCAGCGCGAACGGCGAGCTCACCAGGCTGGCCAGCAGAGTGGTGGTGCCGTGTCGGAGGTGGAAGCCGGCGGCGGCACGGGCCGCGTCGGCGTCTCCGGTGGTGAAGGTGTGCCCACCGCCGCCGTGGGTGTGTATGTCCACGAAGCCGGGGAGGATCCAGTGCCCGTCGCGCCCGGACGGGTACTCGGCGACCGCGGTGATCTGCTCGTTGTTGATCTCTACGCAGCCCTGACGGATCACCCCGGCCGGGGTCACCACCCTACCGGTCACCCGTACCGTCATCGCTTCTCCAGGTTGTCGAGGGCGAGCAGGGCGGCACCGAGGCAGCCCGCCTCGGTGCCGAGGGCCGCTGGGACCAGCCGCGGCTCGCGGTGGAGGGTCATTCGGTCGTGCAGTGCGGCCCGCAGCGGGTCGAGAAGTTGGGCGCCGGCACGGGCCAGCCCGCCGCCGAGTATGACCGTCTCCACGTCGAAGAGGGCCTGGCCGGTGGCGAGGCCGTCGGCGAGGGCCGCGACGGCCTCCGTCCAGACCTGCTGGGCCAGCGGGTCGCCGGCGGCGGCGCGGGCGGCCACCTCGGCCGCGCTCGGCCCCGGTGTGCTGCCGGCCAGCTCGGCGTAGCGACGGGCGACCGCCGCGGCGGACGCGATCGCCTCCAGACAGCCCGCCTGCCCGCAGCCGCAGCGCGGTCCACCGGGGCGGACCAGGATGTGGCCGAGTTCCCCGGCAGCGCCGTGCGCGCCGGCGGCGGCCGTTCCGTCGATCACATGGGCGGCGGCGATGCCGGTGCCGATGGCGACGAAGAGAACGTGTCGATCAGCCCGACCGGCGCCGAGGCGCGCTTCGGCGACGCCGCCGACGCGGACATCATGGCCGAGCACCGCCGGTATCCCGAGCCGGGTCGTGGCCAGGGCCCGCAGCGGCACGTCGCGGAAGCCGATGTTGGACGACCAGATCGCCACCCCCGCTGCTTCGTCGATGACGCCCGGGACGGCGAGGCCGAGCGCCACCGGGGCGAGCCCTTCGTGGCGGGCCGTGGCTGCCAGGGCCGCGGCGACGTCGAGGATGGTGTCGACCACCGCCGCCGGGCCGCGCGCGGTCTGGGTCGGGTGGTGTTCGGTGCGCGCGACCGTGCCGTCCCGATGGACCAGGGCGCACTTCATCCCGCTGCCGCCGACATCGATCGCGACCACGACCTGCTGCCGGTCGGGTGCGCCGCTCGGCGCTCCGCTCAGCTTCCCGCTGCTCATGCCAACACCACGGAGCGGGCGAGGTGCCGCGGCGCGTCGGGGTCGAGGCCGCGGCTGGTGGCGAGCGTGACGGCGAAGCGCTGCGCCAGGATCAGGTCGGCCATCGGGTCCAGCGGTGTGCGACTGGCGGCCCAGTTCCCGATCACGCTGCGGCATCCGTGGGTGCGGCTGTGCACGAAGGCTGCGCCGGTGGCCGCCACATCCTCCGCAAGCCCCTCGGGCAGGTCTCCGAAGGCCCAGACCAGCCGGCCTGGTGCGGCGACAGAGATCGGGCCGTGCCGGTAGTCCATGCCCGGGTACGCCTCGGCCCAGAAGGTGGCGGCCTCGCGGCACTTCAGCGCCGCCTCGTGGGCCAGCCCGACGGTCCACCCCCGGCCGAGGAAGGTGACCTGTTCGATCCGGGCGGGGTCGATCGGTAGGGGAGCGCGTACCGCCACCTCGGCGTCGGCGGAGAGCGCGGGGATGTTGTCGCCCAGGTGGGCGCGGAGCAGGGCCAGCGCGGTCGTCGCGAATCGGGTCTGCACCACCGCGCGTTCGTCGGCGAAGGCCAACGGCACCGTGGCGTCGGCCAGATCGGCGGCCGGGGCGGCGGGGTCACCGACCAGGACGGTGGTGGGCAGCACGCCGCGGAGCGCGGCGAGCAGATCGGTCACCTCGGTGGTGGTGCCGGAGCGGGTGATCGCGATCAGCCGGTCGTAGCGGCGGCCGGTGGGAAACTCGCTGGCCTGGAAGGCGTCGGTCTCACCGTGGCCGACGTGCTCGCGGCGGGCGGCGTAGGCCATCGCCATGAACCAGGAGGTGCCGCAGCCCACGACGGCGACTCGCTCGCCGGGCTGGGGCAGTCGGTCGACCACCGAGGTGGCCAGCCGTGCCGCGGTTCGCCAGCAGTCGGGTTGACTCGCGATCTCCATGTCGACGTACGACATCAGGTTCTCCTGAACGTGCGCAATTTGGCTCGTTAGGCCCGGCTTTCGCGCGCCATTGTGCGCCGATTGAGGTGGTGGTGGCAACCAGGCCCGGGATCGAGCAGAACCGGCGTTGCCTTTACGTAGTTTCGCGCACTAGTGTGCACGCACAATCAGCAATCGTGCAGCCGCTGGAGGGCTCGGGGTGGACCGGTACGCGAGATGGAACGCCCTGCTCGAGATGCTGACCGACAGCGGCCGGGTCAGTGTCGAGGGGGCCGCCGAGCGCCTGGCCGTCTCGCAGGCCACCATCCGCCGGGATTTCGACCAGCTCGCCCAGCAGCAGATGATCACGCGTACCCGGGGTGGGGCGGTTGCCAACGGTGTCTCGTATGACCTGCCGCTGCGGTACAAGTCCGCGAAGCACTCAGCCGAGAAGCAGCGGATCGGCGCGGCGGCCGCGGCGCTGGTGGCCCCGGGCACGGTGGTCGGTCTCAACGGCGGCACCACCAGCACCGAGGTGGCGCGAGCGCTGGCCGTACGGCCGGATCTGCACACCAGCGCCGAGGGCGCCCAGCTCACCGTGGTCACCAACGCCCTCAACATCGCCAACGAGCTGTTGGTCCGGTCCCGGATGAAGGTCGTGGTGGCCGGTGGGGTGGTGCGGCCCAAGTCATTCGAGCTGGTCGGCCCGCTGGGTGGGGCCCTGCTGCGCGAGGTCACCCTGGATGTGGCCCTGCTCGGGGTGGACGCGGTTGACCCGCAGCTCGGCGCCGCCGCCCACCATGAGGGGGAGGCGGCGATGAACAGCCTGATGGTGGCGCGGGCGAAGCGGGTGGTGGTGATCGCCGACTCGTCCAAGCTGGGTGGCCACGCCTTTGCCCGGATCTGCCCGGTGGACCGGATGGAGACCCTGGTCACTGACTCCGGTGCGGCGCCTGAGGTGGTCGCCGCCTTCCGCGCCGCTGGCGTGCGGGTTGTCTGCGCCTGAATCGCACGACCACACCTCCTATCGCCGCTTTCCGCCATGATGCGCGAGTTGGGTATTGCGTAAAAGGTAGTACCGCGTATTGTGTCGTTAGTGCTGCCAACGGGGGAGGTGCAGCTTGACGGCTGTCCTGGAAATAGAGGGTCTGCGAAAGTCCTATCGAAGCCGAAGGCGCGGCACCCGCAACGCGCTCGACGGCTTCGACATGTGGGTGGAGCCGGGCCAGGTGCACGGCTTCCTCGGCCCGAACGGGTCGGGTAAGACAACCACCCTTCGTACGCTGCTCGGTCTCATCCGGCCCGATGGCGGTCGGATGAGACTGCTCGGCCACGAGGTCCCGGCCGACCTGTCAGCGGTCACCGGTCGGGTCGGCGCGATCGTGGAGAGCCCGCAGTTCTTCCCACACTTCACCGCCCGGGAAACCCTGTCCCTGCTGGCTACCGCGGGACAGGTCCGCTCCAGCCGGACGGACGAGGTGCTGGAGCTGGTGGGGCTGCGAGACCGGTCCCGGGAGCGGGTGAAGACCTACTCGCTCGGCATGAAGCAGCGGCTGGCCGTCGCCTCCGCCCTGCTGAAGGAGCCGCGACTGCTGATCCTGGATGAGCCGGCCAACGGGCTCGACCCGGGTGGCATCCGGGAGATGCGGGCGTTGATGCGAAACCTGTCCGACGCCGGCACCACGGTGCTGCTCTCCAGCCACATCCTCGCCGAGATCCAACTGATCTGTGACTCGGTCACGATCATTTCGTTGGGCCGCCGGGTCGCGTTCGGCCCGGTGGAGAAGGTGCTGGCGGCCCACTCGGCCGGCACCGTCCGGGTGCGTTTGGAGGTGGTGGCCGACCTGCCGGCGGCGAGTGAGGCGCTGACCCGGGCTGGGTTCCGGGTCACCCGGGAGCCGGACCACCTGATGCTCGCCGGGGTGGAGAAAGCCGCTATGGTGACCCGCCTCCTCGCCGGTCAGGGCCTGTACGTCAGCGAGCTGGTCTGGGTCGACGCCGATCTGGAGAGTGTCTTCCTCGAGCTGACCGCCACCGCGCCGGCCCCCGGCCAAAGCCGGCAGGTCGACCAGTCGGCGAAGCCCGCGGCGGTGGGTCCCAGCAGCACAGGAGGGTGGGGATCGTGAGTCTCTACCGTGCGGAACTACGCCGACTGGTGCTGCGGCGCCTCACCCGCTGGGCGACCGTGCTGGGCCTGGCGGTGTTGGCAACGGTGGCTGTCGGGGTTTTCCTGTCGAACCAGAAGATCGACGACGCGGCCCGGGCCAGGGCCGAGGTGGCCGCCGAGCAAGACTGGCAGCAGCAGGTGCGGCAGAGCGAAGAGATTCGGGCGGAGTGCGAGCAGGCGGCGGCCCGGGGCGACCAGTCGGGTCGCTTCCCCCGGGACTGCTCCGGGATCTCGCCCCCACCCCGGGACATCTTCCCGGCGGAACAGTACCTACCGGCCACCTTCGACTTTCGGGCCAGCTTCGGCGGGACGCTGATCGCGCCCGCGGCGATCCTGGCCCTGGTCGGTTTCGTGGTGGGCTCCTCCTTCGTGGGCGCCGAGTGGAACACCGGCGGCATGATGACCATGCTGTTGTGGCGGCCGAAGCGGGTGACCGTCCTGCTGACCAAGCTGGCGGCCCTTCTCGCCGGGCTGCTGGCGTTGGCGGTGACCACGACGGTGCTCTGGTTCGGCGGCTTCTGGCTGATCGCCACCACGCGCGGCAGCACCGAAGGGATGACCGCCGGCGCCTGGCAGTCCTTCGCCCTGACCAGCCTGCGTGGCGTGGTGCTCGTCCTGGTCGCCGCCGTTCTCGGCTTCGGGCTGGCCTCGCTCGGCCGGCACACCGCGATGGCGCTGGGCGGCGCGGTCGGGGTGGTGGTGGTCGGGCAGTTCGGTCTCGGGGTGCTGCTCAAACTGACCGGAGCGAAGTTCGTCGAGGCGTGGCTGCTCCCCACCTACGTGCAGGCCTGGTTGCAGAAGGAGGTCGTCCTCCGGAACTGGCAGTCGTGCCAGGTCAACCCCTTCGGTCAATGTGAACCGGAGACCCTGACCCTCACCTGGCAACACACGTCCGGGCTGCTCGCGGCGGGGCTGGTGCTCATCCTCGGCGGGGCGTGCTGGGCGATACGTCGTCGGGACATCTCCTGATGCCAGCCGAACCGCCCGCGGACCGCCCGCGTCCGGCAGGCTCGCTCGTCCGGTGAGCCGGTCCAGCAGGCCGGCTGGCCCGGGCCCGCCCGCCTCACCGCTCGGCCGGCCGTCTCGTGCGCCTGGCCGAGCGCGCACTAGGCTGAGGCACCCCCGGGCCAGCCGTACCGGGCCGACCGTCCCCGCGAGGAGTGTCATGTCGTCCGACGCCGCCCAGGCCGCCGCCGAACCCTCCGGTACCGGGCGGTCCGGCGACGGGCGCTCGGTCGTACCGCCGCCCCGGCCGGTGCCCGAGGTGGAGGCCGTCGCGTCGGCCGACCTCGAGCCGGACTCCGTGGGGGCCGGCGGCGGTGCGCCGGGAGACGCCGTCGGCGACGCGCCGGGGGAAGCTGTCGGCTCGACCGCCGGGCTGACCGAGCGGGAGCGGGACATCCTCGACTTCGAGCAGCAGTGGTGGCGGCACCCGGGCGCCAAGGAACAGGCGATCCGGGACCGGTTCGGCTGCACCGCCACCCGCTACTACCAGCTGGTGAACCTGTTGCTGGACAACCCGGCGGCCCTGGCGGCCGAGCCGCTCCTGGTGGGGCGGCTGCGTCGCCTGCGCTCGGCCCGAGCCCGCGACCGACGTCGCTGAGGGGCCGGCCCACAGCCGGCCCCTGCGGTCAGGTCAGCGCTTTTCATACATGCGCAGGCCGTTGCCGATGGCGATGAAGGTCGGAGCCCACTCGCCGATGAAGATCCCCCAGCGGTCGGCGCGGGCCATGCCCGCCCGCTCCAGATGCTTGGAGAGGAACCAACTGCCAAAAGACAGACCAATGCTTACAAAACCCGCGAGATAGGCGTGCTCCGCTCGAAGGCCGGTCTCGTGAAGGCGCTGCAACATCCGCGATCCCCCTGTCGCAAACGGTCGGCTCGTGCCACGGAAGCCCGGCGGGCCACCAGTGCTGACGCTACCTGCTGGCGTGGTGGGGGACGGAGAAATCAGCAACGGAGGGTGAGGATGATTCGGATAGGGCCGACCGGTCGATCCCTTCGTCCGGATCGTCAGTCCGCCCCGATTGAGCTGGACGCTCGCCAGTTGGCCCGGCACACTGCCTCACGTGGCGAGTGATGTGCGGTTGGAGCCGGTGAGCGAACGGAACCTCGAGTCGTTGCTCTCCGTAGCTGCCGCTGAGGCGGATCCGACCGATGTCATGCCGCCGGTCGAGGCCCCGGCCGGCTGGTCACACGCCCGGCGGGAGGCGTTCCGCGAGTTCCACCGGGCCAGCTTCGCCGGGTTGCCGGGCCCGACCCGCACCCGGATGTACGCCGTCCTGGCCGCCGGCGAGGTCGTCGGGGCGATCCGGATGACTCGCTGTGACGAGCCGGAAGCGGTCGAAACCGGGCTGTGGCTGGGGCGCTCGGCGCGGGGCCGGGGGATCGGGTCGGCCGCGCTCCGGGAGCTACTCAACAAGGCCGCCGCGGTCGGCATGCGCCGCGTGGTCGCGGCGACCACCCCCGACAACCGGGGTGCGCTCTCCGTTCTCACCAACTGCGGCGCGTGGCTGCGCGAAGCGGACGGCCAGGTCCACGCGGAGCTGTCGCTGGACGCCACGCCGACCGTTCACTGACGGTTCCGCGCGTACGCAGCCAGCCAGGCGACCTGGGCTGGGTCCAGCGAGGGGCGTACGCGGGTGCGGGCGACCGCGACGTGAGCGGTGGTCACCGTCGCCGCGGCGAGCGATTCGCGCATCGCGGCGAGCGCCGCCTCCCGGACCAGCGCCGCACAGTCCGCAGCGGAGAAGCCGTCCAGGTCTCCGGCGAGCGCGCCGAGGTCCACCTCCGGCGCCAGCGGCACGGTGCGCGACGCCGCCCGCAGGATCTCCGCGCGTCCCGCCTCGTCCGGCGGCGGGACGTAGACCAGCCGCTCCATCCGGCCGGGACGCAGAAGAGCCGGGTCGACCAGGTCCGGGCGGTTGGTCGCACCGACCACAACCACGTTGCGTAGGGACTCCACTCCGTCCAGTTCGGTGAGGAGGGCGGCCACCACCCGGTCGGCCGTACCGCCGTCGGTGGCCTGACCGCGTACTGGCGCCAGCGCGTCCACCTCGTCCAGGAAGACCAGGGTCGGCGCGGCCTCGCGGGCCCGGCGGAACAGCTCGCGCACCGCACGCTCGCTCTCGCCCACCCACTTCGACAGCAGCTCGGCGCCCTTCACCGAGAGCACGTTCGCCCGGCCGGAACCGGCCAATGCGGTCACCAGGTATGTCTTGCCGCAACCCGGCGGGCCGTAGAGCAGGACCCCGCGGGGCGGCTGCACCCCCAGCCGCGCGAAGGTGCCCGGATTGGTGAGGGGCCACAACACCGACTCGGTCAGGGTCTGCTTGACCTCGGCCAGGTCCCCCACGTCGTCGAGGGTCACCGATGCCAGCTCCAGGGTCGACGCGGCCATCGTGGTCGGGCGGACCACCGCCAGCGCCGCGTGCAGGTCGGCCATCGTCATGCTGGGTTGCTCAACGGTCTTCTGCCGCAGGGCGGCGCGGACCCCCGCTTCGCGAACCAGTGCGGCCAGGTCAGCGGCGACGAAGCCGGGCGTACGCGCCGCGACCTCGTCCAGCCGTACGTCCTCGGCGAGCGGCACCGGTTGGGTCAGCACCCCGAGCTGCTCCCGGCGCAGGGCGGCGTCCGGCAGCGGGACGCTGATCCGCAGCGGGAGCAGGTCCGGGGAACGCAGGGCGGGGTCCACGGCGTCGAGGCGGCTGGTGGTGCACACCACGGCGGCCCCGGCCCCGACGGTCTCGGCCACCACCTGGCGGAAGACGGTGGTCACCGGGCCGGGCGCGGCTGCCGGGGCGAGCGCCTCCACGTCGGTGACCAGCAGGACGGCCGGTCCGTCGGCGCGTACCGCGGCGGCCGCGGTCCGTAGCTGCTCGGCGGCGGCCGAGTTGGTCAACGCGGCGAGCTCCGGCCCCCAGAGCGGCCGAACCCGCGCATCGACCCGGGCGGCGACCGCGCGCACGAGCGCGGACTTGCCGGACCCGGCCGGGCCCTCGAGGAGCACGCCGAGCGCCACCTTGGTGCCGAGCCGGCGCAGCACCGCACCGTGGTGGAAGCCGAGGTCGAGCAGCTCGGTCAGCTCTTCGGCCTGGGCGCGCAGCCCGGGTAGCTCCTCCAGTGTGGGCATGGCCGGGTCGGTCGTCTCCGCCGGCGCGGCATCCCGTGCCCCGGCGGCCGCGGCGGTCCGGGGCACGGGCGACACCTCGGCGGGGGAGAGCGCCCGGGGCGTCACCAGGTCGTGGCTGCCAGGGTCATGGGCGGCGAGGTCGTGGGTGGCGGGGCCGTGCTCCCACCCGACGGCGGTCTCCATCGTGACCACCACCGCCGCCGACGCCGGCGCGGCGGCGGTGACGGTGAGCAGGGTGCTGGTCCAGGCGTAGCCGACCCGGTTGGCCAGGCTCTGTCGGGCCGCCGTCAGGAGGCCACGTAACGCTGGGTCGGGCAGCACCGCCCGGGGCAGCGCCTCCTGGGGCGGCAGCTCCTGCGGCAGCAGCGAGATGTCGTCGCCGGTGGTGACCATCTTGCCGAGTAGTGCGAGCCGGAGCAGCTCCGGGGAGACGGCCGCGACCACCTGCGGTGCGCCGGTGAGCACCACCCGGGCGGCGGCGGTGACAGGGGTCGGGCCGACGGTGACCTCACCGCCGTCGCGCAGGCCGAGGTTGCCCAGGGTCAGGTCATCGGCGTACAGCACACCGGGGGTGGCCTCCGGCTCACTCGCCGCGGCCCGGGCGGCGGTGACCCGCCGACCGGCCAGCCGGACCGGGTCGCCGGGGCTGATCCCGAGCGCGGTGAGCACCTCCGGGTGCAGCCGCACGATGCCCCGTCGGGCGTCGAGCGCGGCCGGCTGTCGGCTGGCGTTGAGTACGAGCTCCGGTCCCCCCACCCACCGAACCCTAGCCGGTACGCGGAAGGGGTCTCGGTAACCGCCGCGGTGGCGCGACAGCCGGCGGCGATCCCGATCCGGCGCTGGTCGTGGTGGACCCGCCGGCCGGCTTCGGCGTGGGGCTGGCCACCCACCCACTTTGCCAACCTGGCAAGGATGGTTGCGGCCTGCCCCGTGCTGCCGGAGGGTGGCACTTCCATGTGATCCGGTGATCGGCAGAGGAACCTGTGATGACTGACTTGGACGCCATCTTCAACGTTGACTACTGGGACCAGCGATACAGCGCGAGCGGGCAGGTGTGGAGCGGCGACCCCAACCCCGTACTCGTCGAGGAGGTCGCCTCCCTCGCCCCGGGTACGGCTCTGGAGGTGGGCTGCGGCGAGGGAGCGGACGCCATCTGGCTGGCGGGACACGGCTGGCAGGTCACGGGCGTTGACTTCTCCGCGCAGGCCCTCGCCCGCGCCGCCGAGCGTGTACCCGCCTCCCTGGCCGAGCGACTGCGGTGGGAGCGGGCGGACATTCGCGACTGGCAGCCCGACGACGGCCCCCGCTTTGACCTGGTAGCCACGTCCTACCTGCACTTCCCCGGGGCGCTGCGGCGGCGGGTGTTCGCCACTCTCGCCACCCGGGTGGCCCCGGACGGCCACCTGCTGATCGTTGGGCACCACCCCAGCGACCTGGACACCGCCATGCCCCGACTACCGGAACCCGACCTGCTCTACACGGCCGACGAGCTGGCGCAGGACCTGCCCGCCGGCGACTGGGAGGTGCGCACCCGGGCCGCCCGCCCGCGTGCCGCCACCACACCGGACGGCACGCCGGTGACCATCCACGACACCGTGCTCACCGCCCGCCGCAGTCGTTGACGGTGACAGCACCGGGCCGACGCCCAGCCCGGCGACGGCCCGGTGCTCTCCGCCGACAGTGGGGCGTTCTGTGTTCACTCAGGCGATCCTCAGCTCTCCCCCCGTAGCGTGTGCCGCATGAGATCGCCGTCACCGGCCGCGTGGATCCGGCGCGCCCTGCCCACCCGTCGGCGTGCGCTGGCCGCGGCGACGGCGGTGGTGGTCGTCGTCCTGCTCGCCGCCGGAGTCGCCGGTACCCTCCGACCCGCCGAACCGGACCTGCGCACCGAGGCGGCGCTGATCACCGTCCGGTCCGGGCCGAGCGGCGACGAGCCGGTCGAGCTGGACACCACGCTGTATCTGCCCCCCGCCGCGGCCGCCGACGCCCCGGTGCCGGCGGTGCTGCTCGGGCACGGCTTCGGCGGCACCAAGGAGTCGGTCCGCGCCGACGCCGAGGATTTCGCCGACCGCGGGTACGCGGTGCTGACCTGGACCGCGCGGGGCTTCGGCCGCAGCGGCGGGCAGATCCACCTGGACCACCCGGACTACGAGGTCCGCGACGCGCAGCGCCTGCTGGACTGGCTGGCCGCCCGCCCCGAGGTCCTCACCGACGCCGCCGGTGACCCGCGGGTGGGCGTGGTCGGCGGCTCCTACGGCGGCGCGCTGGCGCTGCTGCTCGCCGCGCAGGACCAGCGGGTCGACGCGATCGTGCCGATGATCACCTGGAACGACCTCGCCCGCTCCTTCCTGCCGGAGCAGAGCGGCGAGGGGCCGGAGCAGGGGGTGTTCAAGAAGGGCTGGGCCGGGCTCTTCTTCGGCAGCGGCGGCAACCCCGGCCCCGCCCCCCTCGGTGGCTCCGGCCCGGCCGGCGGCCTTGCCCCGGGTGGCGGTTCCGTCCCGGGCGGCTCCCTCCCGGAGAACGCGGCCACCACGGCCGGCGCCATTGACCCCTCCTGCGGGCGGTTCGCCGCCGACGTGTGCGCCGCGTACCTGCGGATCGCCACCACCGGGCGGGCCGACCCGGACGCCGTCGCGCTGCTGCGCCGCTCCAGCCCGGCCGGGAAACTCGACCGGGTCGAGGCGCCGACGCTGCTGGTGCAGGGGGCGGCCGACACTCTCTTTCCGCTCGCCGAGGCGGACGCGAGCGCCCGGGAGATCGCCGCGACCGGCACCCCGGTCCAGGTGGCCTGGTTCACCGGTGGGCACGACGGCGGCGACGGCCCGACGACCGACTCGGACCGGGTACGGCACCTGACCGCGCGGTGGCTCGACCACTACGTCAAGGGCGAGGGAGCGGCCCCGGCCGACGACTTCACCTTCTCCCGGATCGCCGGGTTCGACGCCCTCGACCGGGGTCTGGTCGCCAGCGGCTTCCGCGCCACCGGCTACCCGGGCATTGACGGCACCGGCCAGCAGCCGGTGTCGGTGAGCGGTCCGGCGCAGTCAGTCGCCAACCCGCCGGCCGGCAACCCGGCCGCGATCTCGTCGGTGCCCTTCGCCGGGGAGCTCTCGTCGCTGCTCGACGGGGTGGCCGGGGACATCCCCGGCCAGCACGCCCGGTTCGAGTCCGCACCGTTGCCGGCGGCGGTGGACGTGGTCGGTGCGCCGACTGTCTCCATCCGAGCCGCGTCCCCGACCGGCACGGCCGTACTCTTCGTCAAGCTCTACGACGTTGCCGGTGACGGGTCAGCGACCCTGCCGAACGGGCTGGTCGCGCCGATCCGGCTGGAGGGGCTACCGGCGGCCGTCGAGGACGCCGAACCGGTCACCGTCACCCTGCCGGCGATCGTCCGCCGGATCGAGGCCGGGCACCGGCTTCGGGTCGTGGTGGCGACCTCCGACCAGGCGTACGCCACCCCGGTCGAACCGGCCGTCTACAGCGTGGCCCTGGCGAGTGGGGCGGTGACCCTGCCCACGGTCGCCAGCGAGCCGATCCCCACCGACGCCGTCGTCTGGCGCTGGGTCCTCGCCGGGCTGCTCGCCACGATCGTGGTCGGGCTCGTCGTGGTCATCGTCGTCCTCCGCCGCCGACACCGGCGTCGGGAGAGCCGGGTCCACCCGGCGTACGCGGGCGTCCCGCTCGCCGTCCGGGAACTGCGCAAGGAGTACGCGGACGGCTTCGTCGCCGTCTCCCACGTCGACTTTGAGGTGCACCCCGGGCAGGTGGTGGGCCTGCTCGGCCCGAACGGCGCGGGCAAGACCACCACGCTGCGGGTGCTGATGGGGCTGACCCAGCCGACCGCCGGCGAGGTCTACGTCTTCGGGCACCGGCTGGTGCCGGGCGCCCCGGTGCTGTCCCGGATCGGGGCCCTGGTGGAGGGCCCCGGCTTCCTGCCGCACCTCTCCGGGCTGGACAACCTGACGGCGTACTGGCGGGCGACCGGGCGGCCGTGGGCCGACGCGCATGTCGACGAGGCGTTGGAGATCGCCGGGCTGGGCACCTCGGTGCACCGGAAGGTTCGGACCTACAGCCACGGCATGCGGCAGCGCCTGGCGATCGCGCAGGCGATGCTCGGCCTACCGGAGCTGCTGGTGCTCGACGAGCCGACCGACGGCCTGGACCCGCCGCAGATCGCCGAGATGCGCCGGGTCCTGCGGCGGTACGCCACCGACGGCCGGGCGGTGCTGGTCTCCAGCCACCTGCTCGCGGAGGTGGAGCAGACCTGCACCCACGCGGTGGTGGTGACCAAGGGGCAGATCGTCGCGTCCGGCCCGGTCGAGGAGATCGTCGGCGAGTCGCCGAGCGTCCTGCTCGAGGTCACCGACCCGGTGGCCGCGCGGGAGGTGCTGGATCGGCTGACGGGCGTCTCGGTGCTGCCCGACGGCGACGGGCAGCTCGTGGTGGACACCAACGGCACCGCCCGCAGCGAGGTGGTCGCCGAGCTGGTGCGGGCCGGCATCGGGGTGGACCGGGTGGTGCCCCGGCGGCGCCTGGAGGACGCGTTCCTGGCCCTGGTCGGCGAGAACTCTCGGGGAAGCGGGGATCGATGATGGCGCAGACGACGGTCGAGCCCGGTGCGGGCGACTCCGGCGGCACCCCGTCCGGCGCGGCGGCCGGCTACCAGCCCTCCGCCACGCTGCCGTTGCGGGCCGAGTTCCGGCGGCAGGCGTCGCGGCGACGGACCCAGCTCGCGCTGGGCTTCATGGTGCTGCTGCCGCTGATCATCCTGATCGCGTTCCAGTTCGACTCCGGCGATGACGACAACGGGCGCGGCGAGTTCGGCAGCCTGGTCGAGTTCGCCACCTCCGGCGGACTGAACTTCACCCTCTTCACCCTCTTCGTCTCCGCGTCGTTCCTGCTGGTGGTCGTGGTGGCGCTCTTCTGCGGCGACACGGTGGCCAGCGAGGCGAGCTGGGGCAGCCTGCGGTACCTGCTCGCCGTGCCGGTGCCACGGGCCCGGCTGCTCGCGGTGAAACTGCTGGTGGCGCTCGCCTACTCGGCGCTGGCGCTGCTCCTGATCACCGGCACCGCGCTGCTGCTCGGCACCGTGCGGTACGGGTGGGGCCCGCTGCGCAGCACGGTCGCCGCCCAGCTTGAGCCGGGGGAGGGGCTGCTGCGGTTGCTGGCGGTGCTCGGCTACCTGGCCGTCGTCCTGCTGGTGGTGGCGGGTCTGGCCGTGCTGCTGTCAGTGTCGACGGACGCCGCGTTGGGCGCGGTCGGCGGGGCGGTGCTGCTCTGGATCCTGTCCAGCATCCTCGACCAGATCACCGCCCTCGGCGTGCTGCGGGCCTTCCTGCCAACCCACTACAGCACCGCCTGGCTGGGTCTGCTGTCGACACCGATCCAGACCGACGACGTGGTCCGGGGAGCGATCTCGGCGATCAGCTACGCGACGCTCTTCTGGGGCCTGGCCTTCTGGCGCTTCACCCGCAAGGACGTCGTGTCCTGACGGCACGCGGATGCGGTCGGTCCACCGCGCTCAGCGGTGCCATCGGCTGTTCGGGGTGGTGGCGGGCTGGCAGTCGGTGTGTCGGGACTGCCACTGCCGCAACGCCTGCCGGATCAGCTCACCCTCGGCGTGGGCGGTGGTCGCCTCCCGGGTGAGTCGTTCCAGCTCGTCGGCGACGCGGTCGAGATAGGCGTACACCTGCTCGGGGTCCAGGCCGCGCCAACGTCGCCGGGCGAAGGTCGCGGCGCGAACCTGGGATGAGAACAGGCGTCGGGCTCGGTAGATCATGGCGGTCACGTCCTCTCGGTCGAGGTTGGGTCGGGGGCGGCGCCGAGGCGGGCGGGGGCGACCGGCACGTCCGCGCGTGGCGTACCGGCCGGAGCCCGGCACCCGCCCCGGGCCCTTTCCCACGTCGCACACGTTCGCGAGCGGGCGTCTGGTGTTCAGGGCGTCGGCGCCCAGATCCAGCACGTCTGCGCTACCTCGCCCCTCCGCCCCAGCAGCGGTGGCAGAAGAAACGGCGGGACACATCCCGTGTGGGTACGCCGTCACCTGCTCGATCGCCCCGGTAGCGCTGGCCGTCGGCCCAGGTAGACACACTGTCGCCCCCGCTACTTGTCGCTCGTGTTCAATCCGAAGCTGACAGTAGCACACTTTACAAGCAATGCAGTTAAAGACAAGGTTGTCGACCATGATCAAAAATGCGAGTGGTCAGATGAACTTATGCCTCATGCCGTCCCGCTCTGGAGAGTCATCCGAGATGACCTTCGCGCTCGGATCAAGGCGGGCATCCTCAAGCCTGGTGACAAATTGCCCAGCACGCGGGAACTTGCGGACCAGTATGAGACGAGTCCAGTCACAGTGCGCAAAGCAGTCGATATCCTCATTGAGTCTGGCGAGTTACTGGGTAGGCAGGGAATGGGCGTCTTCGTGGCCATTCCGCCAGCGATTGATCGTTGAGGCGCTAGATGCCGCCGGCGGACCTCGCGACCGTCCGTGGCGAGCCTTGTTGACACCGGTCGCCGCAGGGGACTGCAATCTAGGTCGCCGGTCGAGGGTGTAGTTGCTGACATAGCGCGTTCCCAGGCCGAGTCGGTGTCCAGGGTTGCATGAAATTTGCTAGCGGAGAGTTACCACGCGAGGAGTGCACCGTCATGTCCCGCCGTACCGCTGACTACATTCGGGTCGTGGATTCGATCACTGCTCAGATTCGAGCGGGTGAGCTTGCGCCTGGAGACAAGCTGCCGACCTACGCGCAGCTTGCCGACCACTTCAAGATCAGTGTCACTACTGCCCAAACCGCGCTGCGCATACTTCGGGAGCGTGGACTGGTCGAGGGGCACCAGGGCAAGGGAACGTACGTCGTGGAGCGTCCCGAGTTGGGGTAGCGCGGTCCGGTAGCACGTGGGATGTGGTCATGCCTCATACCTGGCCCGGCAAGGGTGGCTGCCACTGCCGTACCGCCTGCCGGATCAGCTCCTGTGCGGAGCTGCTGTGTCACCTCCGACACGGTTCGGCGAGCCCTGTTGGGCCTGGTGTCTGAACCGGCTGGGGGAGGGTTGGCGCGGGGCTACGCCATCGGCGATTGGGGTTTCGGTCGTCGGGCCGTTGCCGGTCGTAGTGATTAGCATTGTGTGTACGTCGCCGTCGTCCAGCGGAACCTGGACCTGGATTGCCCAGGCGGCTAGCGCGAATGTCGGCTGTGGGGTCCATGTCCACAGCACCCGGGCGGTGGTCAGTTCGCGGCGGCTGCGCCAGGTCTGGAAGGCGGCCGTACGCCAGACTAGTAGCGGCACGTCACGGTCCGCGCCGTTGCGCTGTGCACCGTCGCCGATCGCCGCGAGGGTGGCGTCAATGGCGGCGTCGAGGGTGTCGCGGACGGGGACGCCGTGGGCCTCAGCCCCGCGGCGTAGGTAGTGAACGCTGACCGCGTCGGGCGGTAGGCCGAGTACGACGCGGCCGGAGGCTTCCGTCCGCCCGTACTCGATGTTGGTGTTCAGCCCCGGCAGGTCGGGCATCCGGCGTGGTACCCAGAACAGGATGACGTCGGCGATGGCCATCCAGCGTTCCTCCCAGTTCTGGGAGATGTAGCCGGGCTGTGGCTGGTGGCGGTCGCGTGCCTCGGGGACGAACACGACGAGGGTTCCTGGCCCGGTCCAGCCGTCGGCGAGCAGGCGCAGCGCGTCGGGTCGCCAGGACGGCGCGTCGGGATCGCGGGGCATCGGCCCGGCGACGAACACGGATGCTTGCCAACTGTCGGGGGGTTGCTCGCCGGCGTACACCACGACCGTCTTTCCCACGGGCTCTCCTTCTGCTGGGTGACTGGTCAGAGCGGGATGCCGACACGTTCGCACAGGCCGCGCAGCTCTGCCCAGCCAGAGCCACGTCGGGCCCGGTCCAAGGCGCCGCGCAGGGTTTCGGCCACGATCGGGGAGTTGCGCACGCGCTGCGGTGCGAGGCGTTCGCCGACCAGGAGCATCCGCACTGCCTCGATGTCCTTGCCGGTATTCGACAGTGCGCGGGCGAGGTCGATGTAGAACGCGGCCTGCCGGGACACGGCCGGTACAAGGTGTGGGGTAACGCCACGGGCGATCTGCACGGCATGGCCGGGGTCGTTGCCGTCGGCTTCCATGCTGATGCGCCAGAAGTCGATGTTGGTGGGACCGAAGTGTAAGCCGAGCGCGTCGGATTGGCCGGTGCGTTCGGCGATATCGGCGGCCTCGGTGACGGCGGCGGCGGCACCGCTGATGTCGCCCTGGGCGTACTTGGCGAACCCGGACACGGTAACCAGTTGTCCCAGCAGCTCGAGGCAGCCGGGCTGGGATAGATGCCCTTGCAGCGCAGTAGTGCCCTTATCGGCGATGATCTGTGCGCGGGTGTAGAGGCCGATGCCGCTGGCGGCGTGGGCCTGCGACCAGGCGGCCATTCCCAGCATGATCGGGTCTTCCAGTGCGGTCGCGGCTTGCCGGGCGCGGTCGGCCACGAGTACGGCGGAGGCGGGTTCGCCGAGGTATCGGATGACGAATGAGGCCGCGTCGGCGGTGAAGACCAGGGCCTTGAGTGCTTCGGTGCGTTCGTGTCCGGCGGCTGCGGCGTGCAGACCGGCCAGGAGGTCGGGGAGTAGGCGGGCGGTGCCGAGGTAGTCGCAGCCGAACCGCAGCGCGGTCACGGTGTCGAGTTGGTGCAGCAGCGGCTGCAGCGGCCCGGCCGCGACGGTGGCTGGGTAGTCGAGGTCGGCTTCGATGATTGCCTTGGTGATGCCGTGAATCGCGTCGCGGGATTGACCCTTGTCACCGGGTAGTACCCCGGTTGTGGTCAGGTCGGACAGCGGCACCCGCAGTGCGGTGGCGATCTCGGCGAGGACGAACCGGTTGTCGGCCGACCGTAGGCCGTTCTCGATGCGAGACCAGGTGGTGTGGCTGATCCCGGTGACGCTGGCGGCGTAGCGGATCGACCAGCCGCGCTGCTGGCGAAGCAGCTTGATGCGCTCGCCGATCGGTTCGTCGGAGATCAGTCGCGGTGGCCGCATCGCACGTCTCCTTCCCCTGTGAATGATCGACTTCTTCGGTTATGGCCTGCTACCAGCGTAGACGCTGTGGTGCCAGTTGGCACCAGCTACACCGATCGATGGATTTACCGTCGGGTCACGGGACGTGGCGGTCCGTGACTAAGCCTCCAGGCCGCTGCACCCGGACCTGTTGGCGAAAGCAAAGGAGTAGACATGAAGACCACACTCGATCCCGCGGCCGTTGGTACCCGCGCCGCAGAGATCCTGAGCCAGATGCAGGCTCACGATCTCTGGGAGCGATTCACGACCAGCAGCATGAAGTACAGCCCGTGCTGGGCAACGTACACGGGCATGCCCTCGGTCAGCCGGTTCAACCTGGACTCGGACGGGCAGCCGCTGCTGGTCGAGGCCATGCGGGCGCTCGCACTCAAGGCTGCCGTGTTCGAGCTGTCGGGCGGCGACGAGCAGGCCGCCGAACTGTTGCTGCCGCTGCCCGTCGATGACATGGTCCACGCCGTCCTGGCCCAGCACACCGTCATGTCGTGGATCGAGCGCGACCTCGGGGTGTTGTTCCCGCACGACACCGACCTGGAGGACTTCACCTACACCCGTGGGTGTGTCACCGACGTGTACTACGCCGCGGCCGGCTGGGGCGAGCAGCCGCTGCGCTACTGGCTCGACTCCCGCGAGACCAACCGTCGTATCGCCCACCTCAACGAGTTGTACGGCGCCGTCGGCATCACGGCGGGCGGCCGGTCCCACGACATCGACTTCGACACCATGTTCACCGACGACCCCAAGCCGGCGGCCGTCTAGACCCTGGCCATCTCGACTGACAGCACCCGGCGCAGGATCTTCACGACCTCGCCGGGTGCGAACCTTTCCCCAGCAGCCTGCTCCAGCCGAGCCACCGTGCTGAAGATCCGATCCGGATCGGTATTCCGCAGATGCGCCACCATCCACGCACTCAGATCATCCAGCGAATCGGGCAGCACCAGCGCTTCCTCCGGTGGCTCAAAGACCTGCAGAGTCGCCAGGTCGGGCAACGGCTCACCAGCCGACGCGTAAGCCCCGGGCGGCATCCCCACCCGGTACGGGTGCACGCACACCGGGGTCCCCGACGGGGTTGCCCGCCAGCCGAGCTGCCGATTGAACGCCAACTCGTTCGCCGGCCGGGCGACGACATCGAACCGACCGGGCGCGAGCGTCTGCGCGGGGCAGATCCCGCACGTCTCCTCGCACCAGCGCTCCAGCGGACCGTCCAACTCCACCCCCACATCGTACGGGCTGAACAGGAGGTATTGGCGATGACGATTCTCGCACTGCCCCGGGCGCCGATCATCGAGGACGCCTTGGCCGTGGCCAAGCAATGGTGCGCGGGGCGCACGATCGACGACCGGCCTGCGCTCACCCACGCCGCCAGAGTCGCCGTCACTGTCGGCGCACACCGACCTGACGTGGATGTCGATGTCGTGGCCGCCGCGCTGCTACATGACGCGCCCGAATTCGCGCCCGTGTCCCTGAAGCTCGACCACTTCCTTGAGTACCGATTCAGCCCGGAGGTCCGCCGACTGATTCGGGGTATGCAGTCCGAGCACGACGCCATGGACCATGGAACGCCGTTCATCCCCGACCTCGCTGACAGCCACCTCATGCTGCTGTCCACGGCGGACAAAGTCGTGGCCCTGCGGTCGCTGCTGCGGCGAGCCGACCTGTTCGGCGATGTCACCGCGTTCTTCGTCCGCCGCCGCCCGCTGCTTGACCTGCTCGCCTTCTTCCACACCTACCAGCGCACGAGCATCGGCGCCGTGCCCACAACCCTCAGCCTGGCCCTCGACGCGGCCCTGGCCGACCTGGCCCAGGCAACGGCGACCGTCCCCAGAGCATGAGCACACTCAATGTGCCCCAGCTCGACGCGGTCTGCGAGGACCTGTGTCAGCGTGCCGGCCTCGCCATCCCCACCAGGCGTGCGGCTATCCGGGTATGGAAACTGTCCGGAGTGCAACGGCTCACCTTGGCCGACGGCCACACCGTGATCGTCAAATACGCCACGGCGCCGTTCATGGGGGAGGCCCAGGTACTGACGGCCGCAGCCCACGCCGGTGCGCCCGTGCCCGCCGTACACGCAGCAACAATCCACAACAACAAGCTGATCATGATCATGGAAGATCTCGGGGAGCCCGTCCGCCAGCCCAATGACATCGACGGTGCCGCAGCTGCCGCAGCCTTGCATCAAACGACGATCAAGCCCGGTGGCCTGCCCGTATGGGGCGAAGCCCAACTCGCAGACATCCCGTCCCATGCGGTCGCACTGCTCACCGGATTGCGCGCCGGTGGCCGGTTCGCCACCGCCGCGGACCTCCTGCGGCCCCTGGAACTCCTCGCTAGGGATGCCCCACACCTGGCGGCCGGTGCCGAAACCCCGCCGTTCGGCGTCGTGCACGGCGAGTTCCACCCCACCGCGCTGCACATCGGAAGCACCGGCCTACGCGTGATTGACTTCGCCATGGCCTTTGTCGGACCAGGCATCTTCGACCTCGCGGCCTGGCAAGGAACCCGACAGCCACCCGACCCCGCCCGAATCCACAACCAGCTCCACGCCTACATCAACGCAGGTGGTGACCCACGTGTGCTCGACCCTCGCGGCGGACGACCCGCCGGTGTCTGGGCGCTGGGCTGGCACCGCCTCTGGAGCACCGCCTGGTTCCTACGCCTCGCCACATCCGGCGACGAAGACGCCGACGATGTTCGCGTGGAACAGATCATCCGCCGACAGGTCACCAGCGCAGCCCGGCTGCTGAGTGGCGACGAGCGCGCAGCCTGGAGCTCTTGAGCAGGGGCCGAAAGGTGGGTTGTCCGCCCAGTCTGGGGCTGAAGAACCAGTTCTCGGTGATGCCGCCGGCATCACCGAGAACTGGCTACGTTCGCGCCGCCGATCGCCGGGACCGACTGTCGCCTCGCTTCGACCGCGGTTGGGAGTCGCCGCAAGACGTGGTTACTGGGATAGGAGTGGCATCAACCGTCGATACCGCTCGCAGCGTTGTCCTCTCGCAGGTGACGGACTACCTGATTGAGCAGGCCGTGCAAGTCGGCCGGCTCAGGGACCGTCGTTTGGTTGACGGCCTCCCAGAACACTCGGTTGTCCTGCGCCTGCCTCGTGAACACGTCGTGACGGCCGCAGCGGGCTGGCCGAGCCAGAGACCGGCAAACCAGCGGTGATGCCGCCGGCATCGCCGGGTGCCTGTTGTCGCAGCGCATATGCTTCCAAGCAAGCTCGTGCATATCGATTTCCATTCGCCGACCGCCGTATGCAGCCGGAGGAGGTCAAGGGCGACTAGCTCGCCGTACGCCTCCGACCAGGGTCTACACCGTCCCCGGGTGCCGCAGACGGGGCAGCGGCCCCACGACCAAGCTGAGCCGGTCAAGTACTGGCTGTCCAGCCTGCCCGCCACCACCAACCACACCGACCTGGTCCGCCACGGCAAGATCCGCTGGCGCATCGAACACGACTACCGCGAACTGAAAACCGGCCTCGGCCTGGACCACTTCGAAGGCCGCTCCTGGACCGGCTGGCACCGCCACGTCACCCTGGTCACCGCCGCGCACCTGTTCATCACCGAACTACGCCTGGACCCACAAGCGGATGCGCCGGCCTGACCCTCTACACGATCATCCGCGAGCTACAACGACTCCTCGCGACCTGGACCGGCGCCTGCATCACCTGCCACCAACCCGTGAAACCGCTACACCGCAACAAACGCTACCGAACCTAACAAAGCGCTACTAGGGAATGCTAAGAACGGCTACGAATTGGACACCGTGAGCTACTCGTCCCTGACCGGATGCGCCTGTGACGGAGGCAGGCGTGGCTACGCGCTTTTCGGATGCAGAGCCGTTACCCTAACTAGCTGCGGCGCCGAGGTATTCACCACCGAAGGATTCTTGATGAGAAACTGCACGAGCTGCAGTTTGTTCGGGGCATATACATACGGTGGAAGCACAGCCGGCATCCACATCGCGGGAACCACGACGCACCAGACGATCGGCGGCGCGGTGCAGTCGCACCCCGGTAGCCTCACAGAACACTTCATTTGGACCGAAACGGGAACCTCGTCCGTGATCTGGGGTGTATCACGAGCCGATGCCACCGCCAACACCCTCAACGGTCACGTCGTCAGTCTGGACGGCTCTGCCTGAACACTGGCATGCTGTCGGATCTGTGCGTCGTTTGGGTGCCGGGTCACGAATCCCGATGTGTTGTTGGTCCAGAGCTGGGGTAACGCGGTCAGGTGGCAGGTGGGATGTGGCCCTGTCTCGTGCTTGGCAATCGTTGCATCGCATCCAGGCGACCAGGTGTGGCCCACAGGTGGATCACCCCGTAGGGGCATCAATCTGAGTCTGGGCACAAGCCTTGCCAACCTGCCTGCTGCACGCGTCTGCAGATGCGGAAAATGCCATTCCGGACCAGTAGATGGGGTAGAGGCTGACCGCCTCTCCGTCATCCGCCCGTACCACCGGAAAGTCAGTTTCGTAGGTCGTGCCATCGGCTCGACTGCCCTTAACGCGTAACACCAGGTGCTCCGCATGTGTGTTACTGGCTGGATAGCGCTTGACGGCCATCACACGCGGCATCCCATCGTTCGGTAGCCATTCCTCGGACGTGGTGTATTCGAGAATTGACCGGCAATTCGACTGACTACCGGCAGTCTGGCACAGGTCGGCAAACTTACCGGCCTGTGCCAGGTCTACCGCTTCCGAAAGTAGCTCCTCGGCTTCCCTTAGCTGAATTTGGCGGGGACTCTCCTGGTCCGTGCCTGTCGTGAACGCAACGGTGAATGAGAGTGCCAGCAGGGCTACGGTGCCGCCAAGTGCTAACGAATAGGCGGTTGTTCTCCCCATGTGAGCTCCTCCGCTGGTCGCTCGATCCCGCACGCAGCGCAGCCGTTCCCATTGTCGGGTCACCGAAATATTTGGTGACCTGGTGTAGTCACATCGCGGGCGAGGTCTCGCTGGCTGCCATCACTTTCGCCTCGCCTTTCTTCGTGTCGGCCGGTACCTGAATCGGTGCCCCTTCCGGTGGCCCGAGGCGGGCGACTCGAATGATGCGCCTGCCCTTGGTCGCGAATGGCAGTCAACTGTGGCCGAGGTAGTGGTCCCGCCGACCATATCGAAGGAAGCGTGACTTGTCAGCACCGCCGAGACCGGTAGTGACCACTGTTGCCTGTGTCGATGCGTGTCGCGGTTTGTGGGTAGCCGGATGGAGTTACCCCCACCCCCACCGTCACAGGGAGTTATGCGGTGGTGGTCGTGGTGGGCCGGGCAGAGCGGTGGCTCGGTGCCACTGCGGGGTGAATCACACTTCGCCACAGGGTGGGAACGGGTGGTCATCGGTCGTGGTCGCCGGCCTACACTCGGCGGCACAACTGAATGCCTCATCCAGAGGGGCTGAGGGACACGGCCCGAAGACGCCCCGGCAACCATCCCACGTGATCACCCAGAGTGATCGGCGGGGGCAGGTGCCAATTCCGGCCCCGCCGCAGAGTGCGACGCGGGGGCAGATGAGAGGAATCTCGAGATGACGTCCACCCTCGCCCCGTCCGGGATCGACCCCGCCGCCAGCCCGGCCCGCGCCCTGGTCTGCCGCGCCTGTTCGGCCCGGTACCCGCTCATCGCCCAGCACGCCTGTTACGAGTGCTTCGGCCCGCTTGAGGTCGACCACGACCCCGCCGCGCTGGCCGCCGTCACCCGTGAGCAGATCGAGGCCGGCCCGCGCAACATCTGGCGGTACGCGCCGTTGCTGCCGGTCGGGCAGGACCCGGCCACCCGGGTCACCCTCGACCCGGGCTTCACCCCACTGGTCGCGGCCCCGCGGCTGGCCGCCGAGGTGGGCCTCACCGCGCCGCTCTGGGTCAAGGACGACAGCGCCAACCCGACCCACTCGTTCAAGGACCGGGTGGTGTCGGTGGCGCTGACCGCCGCCCGGTCGTTGGGCTTCACCCGGTTCGCCTGCGCCTCCACCGGGAACCTGGCCAACTCGGTCGCCGCGCACGCCGCCCGCGCCGGCGCCCCGTCGGTGGTCTTCATCCCCAGCGACCTGGAGCAGGGCAAGGTGCTCACCACGGCCGTGTACGGCGGGGACCTGGTCTCGATCGACGGGTCGTACGACGACGTGAACCGGCTCTGCGGCGAGCTGGTGGAGACCGACGAGTTCGAGGACACCGCCTTCGTCAACGTCAACGTGCGGCCCTACTACGCCGAGGGTTCGAAGACGCTCGGCTACGAGGTGGCCGAGCAACTCGGCTGGCGAATCCCCGCCCAGGTGGTGATTCCGATGGCCTCCGGTGAGCTGCTGACCAAGGTCGACAAGGCGTTCGCCGAGTTGGTCGAGATCGGTCTGGTCGAGGCGCCGGCCGGCGGCTGGCGGGTGTTCGGGGCGCAGTCGGCGGGCTGTAGCCCGATCGCCGCTGCCCTGCACGCCGACAGTGACACCATCAACCCGGTCAAGCCGACCGGCATCGCCAAGTCGCTGAATATCGGTGACCCGGCCGCCGGCCCGTACGCCCTGGAGTCGGTCCGCCGTACCGGCGGATGGATGGCGGCGGCCGACGACGACGAGATCCGGGCCGGGATCCGGCTGCTCGCCCGTACCGCCGGGGTCTTCGCCGAGACCGCCGGCGGGGTGACCGTGGCGGTGCTGCGAAAGCTCGTCGAGTCCGGCCGGCTCGATCCGACCGCCGAGACGGTGATCTTCAATACCGGTGAGGGGCTCAAGACCCTGGACGCGGTGGCGGATCAGGCGGGCCCAAGCCACCGGATCAAGGCGTCGCTGCGGGCGGCCCGGGACGCCGGCCTGATGGGTTGATCGGCTGATTAATGATTGGTATTGCCGGAGTGCGTGAAAACTGCCCGTGCGGCCTTGACGTCCGGTTTTTCGTGACGAAAAATATCTAGTGCGGGAGGGCTCTCGCCGGAGACGTTGTTCTTTCGACCCAGCGCCAGCGGCGTTGTGTGGGAGTCCCTCCCGACCATCCCAACCTTTCCTGATTCGGGCCGCCGATAAATGACTGGACCGGTCAGCGCCCTGTGACGCAGGCTGCGGGTATGAGCGTCACCGTTACTCCCTTTGGCCCCGCCGACGAGCGGGCGATCGATGCGGCGGTCCGGATCGGGGCAGCCGCCGCCGTGGTTGATATGCCTGACTTTCCGCTCTTCTGCCCACAGCGGCTCATCGGGTCCGTGCGGCACCCGATGCCCGGCGACGCGCCGGTGCACCTGCTGGCCCACCTCGATGGTGCGGCCGCCGGCCTGCTCACCCTGGAGCTGCCGCAGCTGGACAACACCGAGAACGCCTCCGTCGAACTGACGGTGCATCCGGCCGCTCGGCGCCGGGGGGTCGGCCGGGCGCTGTTCGACCGCGCGGTTGAGCTGGCCCGGGAGCACGGGCGCAAGCGGCTGACCACGATGACCCTGGACACGGTGGCGGCCGGCGCCGCCTTCGCCCGGACGCTCGGGGCGGACTCCGTGCTGGCCGACGTCCGCCGCCGGTTGGACCTCGCCCAACTCGACCCCGCGGTGCTGGACCGTCTGCTGGCCGAGGCCCAGGGCCGGGCCGCCGACTACCAGGTGGTGTTCTGGCAGGGTCTCACCCCGGAGGAATACCGGGCCGATGTCGCCTACCTCGAGGGGCGACTCGTCAGCGACGCGCCGATGGGGGACCTGGCGTGGGAGCCGGAGCGGTACGACGCCGAACGGGTTCGGGCCGCCGACATCGCGATGGACGCGCGCGGCCGCCGTCGTTACCACGCCGGGGTACGTCATCAGGCTTCCGGCCGGCTCGTCGGATGGACCATGCTCGACGTGGCGGCCACCGTCGACTGGCACGCGCTCCAGCAGATCACCATCGTGGACCCGGAGCACCGGGGGCACCGCCTCGGCCTGCTCGTCAAGCTCGAGAACCTGCGGTACCTGCGGTCCCACGAACCGGCGGTGCGGGTCATCAGCACCTTCAACGCCGCCGCCAACGACCACATGATCGCCATCAACGAGCAACTCGGGTTCCGGGTCGCGGACCGCTGGACCAACTGGCAGTTGACGATCTGATCTGTGACGCGGCTCTACTGATCGTGCTGACATCTGTTGCATGATGTCGGGCATGACGGAGACCCCGCACCCCCTGTACGACAGGCACGCCGAGACCCTCGACCGGGCGCTGACCGCCATCTCGCAGCGCGGGTACTGGTCCGCCTACCCGGAGTCGCCCAGCCCGCGGGTGTACGGCGAGACCGCCGCCGACGACGGCAAGGCGGCCTTCGAGGCGTACCTCGGTCGTGACTTTCCCCTTGACCAAGCCGGTGCCGAGAGCACGGTCCAGACCGAGGTCAGCCCCTTCGGCGTCGACCTGGGAGTCGGCTACCCGCACATGACGGCCAACCACCTCACCGCCGCCGCCATGACGGCTCTGCCGTCATGGCGGGACGCCGGCCCTCAGGCCCGGGTGGGCGTCTGTCTGGAGATCCTGGATCGGCTGCACCGCAATGTCTTCGAGCTGGCCAACGCGGTGCAGTTCACCAGCGGTCAGGCGTTCGTGATGGCCTTCCAGGCGGGCGGCGCGCACGCCTTGGATCGGGCGTTGGAGGCGCTCGCCTACGCCTACGCGGAGATGACCCGGCACCCGGGAACGGCCGGCTGGGAGAAGGCGGCGGGCAAGGGCGACCCGCTGCGGATGACCAAGACCTTCCACGTGGTGCCGCGGGGCGTCGCGCTGGTGATCGGCTGCAACACCTTCCCGACCTGGAACTCGTACCCGGGGCTCTTCGCCTCGCTGGTCACCGGCAACCCGGTGATCATCAAGCCGCACCCGCGCGCGGTGCTGCCACTCGCGATCACGGTGCGGTACGCCCGTCAGGTGCTCGCCGAGGCCGGCTTCGACCCGAACCTGGTGCAGCTCGCCCCCGAAGCGCCGGGCGAGAAGCTCGCCTCCACGCTGGCCCAGCATCCGGCGGTGCGGATCGTCGACTTCACCGGCTCCTCCGAGTACGGCGACTGGCTGGAGGCCAACGCCCGGCAGGCGCAGGTCTACACCGAGAAGGCCGGCCTGAACGCGGTGGTGATCGACTCCACCGACGACTTCAGCGGGATGTGCCGCAACCTGGGTTTCACGCTGACCCTCTACAGCGGCCAGATGTGCACCACCTCCCAGAACATCCTGATTCCCCGGGACGGCATCGAGACCGACCAGGGGCACAAGAGCTTCGCCGAGGTGGCGGCCGGGGTCGCGGCGGCGGTGGGCAAGCTGACCGCCGACCCGGCCCGTGGCGTGGAGTTGACCGGCGCGATCGTCAACGACGGGGTGTTGGCGCGGCTGGACGAGGTGACCAAGGTCGGTGAGCCGGTGCTGGAGTCCCGTACCGTCACCCACCCGGCCTTCCCCGGCGCGGTGGTCCGGACGCCGACCATCGTCCGGCTGAACGCCGACGACACCGCCACCTACACGCGGGAGTGGTTCGGCCCGATCTCGTTCGTGATCGGGACCGACTCCACCGGGCACAGCCTGGAGCTCCTGCGCGCCACGGTGGGTGAGCAGGGCGCCTTGACCGCGGCGGTCTACTCCACCGACGAGGCCGTGCTGGACGCGGCCGAGACGGCGGCGGTCGAGGTCGGGGTGCACCTGTCGGCGAACCTGACCGGAGGTGTCTTCGTGAACCAGTCGGCGGCCTTCTCCGACTTCCATGGCAGCGGCGCCAACCCGGCGGCCAACGCGGCTCTCACCGACGGTGCCTACGTCGCCAACCGATTCCGCATCGTGCAGAGCCGTCGCCACGTCTGAGTAGACCCACCACTCACGACAGGGGGTGCGTCACCGCGGCGCACTCCTCGCAATCATGATCTGCACAGTGGGCAGTTCCGGGCGGGCGACTCCCTCGCGGTGTTGTCCGCCCGGGGGCCAAAGCTGACCTCAGCGGTGAAGACGAGCTAGGGCTTGCGAGCGACGCCGGCCCAGTAGTAGGCCGCGTGCGGGTCGGTGGGCGCGCCATCATCCGGCTTCCAGGCCGCCACCGGGACGATTCCCGGCTCCACCAGCTCCCAACCCTCGAAGAACCGGGCCACCTCGTCGCGACTTCGGGCCACGAGGGTCATGCCGCTGTCAACGGCAGCGTCAACGGCCGTCTTGACGGCCTCCGGGTTGAAGTCACCGGTCGGATGGGTAATCGCCACGTAGCTACCGGACGGCAGGGCGTCCATCAATACGCGAATTGTGCGCCACGGGTCGTCGGCGTCCTCGAGCAGCATCAGGGTCGCGATAATCGTCAGCGCGACCGGCTGGTCAAGGTCAAGCACCTCGCGCAGTGTCCGGTGGTTGACAATCAACTCCGGCTCACGCAAGTCGGCGTGGATATACTCGCTGCGTCCCTGCTCGGTGCTGGTCATTAGGGCCCGGGCGTGGGCCAGGACGATGGGATCGTTGTCGACATAGACCACTCGGGTCTCCGGGGCGATCTCCTGGGCTACCTCGTGCAGATTCGGCCGGGTGGGGATGCCGGTGCCGACGTCCAGGAATTGCCGCACGCCGGATTGTCCGACCAGGTAACGGGCCACTCGGTGGACAAATCGACGGTTCTCGGCGGCCATAGACCGCAGCGTCGGGATCGCCGATATCAGAGCCTCGGCGACGGCCCGGTCAGCGGCGAAGTTGTCCTTGCCCCCGAGCCAGTAGTCGTAGATCCGCGCGGAGTGGGGCACACCGTTATCTATCGTGGACGACTTGGTCCGCTGCTGATCTGCCGTAGCCGGGTTACTACCGGGCACGGTCACCTCCTGCTAAGGGTGCTCGTGGAGCGGGCGGCACTCAGCCTAGCCGGACATCGACACCGGCGGCATTCCCGGAGTTCGGCCGGCCGCGGTCCGGGTGCTACCGGCTGGGCACGCTGGTCGGTGGCCCGGACCCCGGTCGGGCGTCGTTCCGCGTCGGTCAGGCCGGGCGGCGCATCTGTAGCTCGGTGAGGGTCGGGATCGTCGGGTGCGGAAGGCGGAGGCCGGTGTCGGTGAATCCCAACCGACGGTACGCCCGGTAGGCCCGCTCGTTGCCGACCACGACCTCCAGCATCAGCTCCGGACGACCGCAGGCGCGGGACCAGCCGGCCACCGCGTCGATCAGGTCGGGGAGCAGTCCGCTACCCCGCCAGGACGGGGTGATGTACACGGCGAAGATGACGGTGAGCCCCGGTTCGTCCGGCGTCGCTGTGCCCCCGGCATGTCCGACCAGTCGGCCGCTCGGGTCCGCGACGAACTGTGCGTTGGTGATGCCCGCCGAGGTGTACGCGATGCGTGCCGCGTAGTCGGCGTGGGGGCGGGCCGCTGCGTCGGCAATCGTCTCCAGGAAGGCCAGCGGTGCGTCGGCGAGCATCTCCAGCCGCAGCGCCCGCATTCGGGCGGCGTCGGCGGGCTGGACGCGACGGACCCGCGCCCGCCGGGTCGATGCCGGCCCCGGGGCGGGCTCGCTGGTCATGTCGGTTATCTATCACAACGATGTCCGACGATGGGATTCACTCGGCCTATGTCCGATTTGTGGTCGTGCGCCGTCGTCACGCCTCGTGTAGCGTGCGATTTCGGTCACCGGTTCAGCGGCCGTCGCCGATCGTCGCACCGGTGCTACCTGCCGGTCGACGTGCCGGCTCGGCCGGGGTGAGTGGAGTCGCGCAGAGTTAGGAAGTGCACCGTGGCACAGGGCACAGTGAAGTGGTTCAACGCCGAGAAGGGCTACGGCTTCATCGCCGTTGACGGGGGGCAGGACGTCTTCGTCCATTTCTCTGCTATCGAGATGGACGGCTACAAGGCGCTGGACGATGGCCAGCGGGTGGAGTTCGAGATCGCCCAGGGTCAGAAGGGCCCACAGGCCGAACGGGTGCGCGTCGTCGCCTGAGCGACCGGCACTGCCTCGGGGGCGACCGCCATGACGGTCGCCCCACAATAGTCGTCGCCCAGCCGGCCGACTCGGACTGGCAGGCGGTCGGATCACGCGGCTCCCGCTGTGCCGCTGTTCGTTCGTGACACGGCTCTCGCCGTGTTGGTGCTCCCGTGCCTGGCGCGGCTCCCGCTGTGTAGCTGTTCCTCTACCGCAGCGGCCCCGGCGCCGTCACCGTCATCTCCCGAGCCCTACCTGATGCAGCAGGTAGGGCTCGTTGCCGTGGCTGCCACACCGTCGGCGGACGAGGGGCAGGTGAACATCGCTCGGCGGGCGGTGGAACTCGACTGCCCTGGGCGATCGTGCTTGCACTCGGCAAGGGGGAGTGCTAAACAGGTCTTGGCACTCGCATACCGTGAGTGCCAATGGTCGGGGCGGGAGGGCCACGGTTGCAGCGGCGTCGCAAGACGCGGGTGCGGCAGTTGGCCGGTCGTCGCGGGCTATCCGGCCCGGCCGACGGACGTCGTCGTCGCCAGGTGGCGATGTCTGAAGGTGCGTAACCAGGCGGCCCATCCGGGAGACATCCTCTCGGGTGGCCCGTGAGTGTCCAGGAGGACAACGCCGTATGGCCAAGATGATCGCGTTCGACGAGGAAGCTCGCCGCGGCCTCGAGCGGGGCATGAACCAGCTCGCTGACGCCGTGAAGGTGACCCTCGGTCCCAAGGGCCGCAACGTCGTGCTCGAGAAGAAGTGGGGCGCTCCCACCATCACCAACGATGGTGTGAGCATCGCCAAGGAGATCGAGCTCGAGGACCCGTACGAGAAGATCGGCGCCGAGCTGGTCAAGGAGGTCGCGAAGAAGACCGACGACGTCGCCGGTGACGGCACGACGACGGCGACCGTCCTGGCCCAGGCCATGGTCCGTGAGGGCCTGCGTAACGTGGCCGCCGGCGCCAACCCGATGGCCCTTAAGCGGGGCATCGAGACCGCGGTCGCCAGCGTCTCGGAGGAGCTGCTGAAGCTCGCCAAGGACGTCGAGACCAAGGAGCAGATCGCCTCCACCGCCTCCATCTCCGCTGGTGACCCCAGCGTCGGCGAGATCATCGCCGAGGCGATGGACAAGGTCGGCAAGGAAGGCGTCATCACCGTCGAGGAGAGCAACACCTTCGGCTTGGAGCTCGAGCTCACCGAGGGTATGCGCTTCGACAAGGGCTACATCTCCGCGTACTTCATGACCGACCCGGAGCGGATGGAGGCCGTCTTTGACGACCCCTACATCCTGATCGTCAACAGCAAGATCTCCTCGGTCAAGGACCTGCTCCCGATCCTGGAGAAGGTCATGCAGTCGGGCAAGCCGCTGCTGATCATCGCCGAGGACATCGAGGGCGAGGCCCTGGCGACCCTGGTCGTCAACAAGGTCCGGGGCACCTTCAAGTCCGTCGCCGTCAAGGCCCCGGGCTTCGGTGACCGTCGCAAGGCCATGCTCGGTGACATCGCCATCCTCACCGGTGGTCAGGTCATCAGCGAGGAGGTCGGCCTCAAGCTGGACGCCGTCAGCCTCGACATGGTGGGTCGCGCCCGCAAGGTCGTGGTGACCAAGGACGAGACCACGATCGTCGACGGTGCCGGCGACGCTGAGCAGATCCAGGGTCGGGTCAACCAGATCCGGGCCGAGATCGACAAGAGCGACTCCGACTACGACCGGGAGAAGCTGCAGGAGCGGCTGGCCAAGCTGGCCGGCGGCGTTGCGGTGATCAAGGTCGGCGCGGCCACCGAGGTCGAGCTGAAGGAGCGCAAGCACCGCATCGAGGACGCCGTTCGCAACGCGAAGGCTGCCGTCGAGGAGGGCATCGTCCCGGGTGGTGGCGTCGCGCTGGTGCAGGCTGGCAAGACCGCCTTCGACAAGCTCGACCTGACCGGTGACGAGGCGACCGGCGCCCAGATCGTCAAGATCGCGCTGGACGGCCCGCTGCGGCAGATCGCCGTCAACGCCGGCCTCGAGGGCGGCGTCGTCGTCGAGCACGTCCGTGGCATCGAGGCCGGCCACGGCCTGAACGCCGCGACCGGTGGCTACGTGGACCTGATGGCCGCGGGCATCATCGACCCGGCCAAGGTGACCCGTTCGGCGCTGCAGAACGCGTCGTCGATCGCGGCGCTCTTCCTCACCACCGAGGCCGTCGTCGCGGACAAGCCGGAGAAGACCCCGGCCGCCCCGGCTGGCCCGGGCGGCGGGGAAATGGACTTCTGAGTCCAGTTTCGCGAGACCGGAGGGGCGGGCCGTTCAGCGGTCCGCCCCTTTGCGCGTCTACGTTGGTAGCGGCCGTTGGTTGCGCCGCTTCTGCGTCTGGTTGTACGGCTGGGGTGCCGGGACCGGCTCGTCCACGAGAGTCACCGGTTCGTCGGCGGGCGGTTCGTCGGTGCCGTCCATCTCCGCCCGCTGCTCGGCGTCGCCGAAGTCGAGGCGATCAAAGGGCAACGGCGGCCCGGGCTGTTCGTCGTCCGTCGTCATGTGGGCCTCCTTCACCGAAACGGTAGGGTCCGTTGCCGGTTAATGGGGGCGAATGACGTTATCGGGTGATCTATCCTTTTCGCCGGTTATTGCTCGCCGAGGCTCCGCCGGTACCCGAAGAAGACCCGCTCGATCCAGGCCCCCGCGCTGCCCGAGTAGAACCGAACCGGCCCCACCCAGCCAATCTGCGCCTGCGTGATCCCCGCGGCGCGCTGGTCGGCGAGGCAACGACGCAGCAGCACCCCGCCGATCCCGGACCCCGCTGCGGCCGGCGCGGTCCCCATCGGGCCGAACCAACTCGGCCGGGAAGAACCCCAGGCGGCGAAGCCGAGGAGGTCGCCGTCGCGTTCGGCGAGATGGCAGCCGGCCCGGTCCCGGCCGATCGACTCGGCCACCTCCGCGGCCCAGGTGCTGTCGAAGGTCCCCGAGGCGAATGCCGTCAGCGCGGGCAGATCCGCCGGCTCCGCCCGCCGTATGGTCACTCTCCGACCGGCCAGCCGCTGCTCCGCCGGTGCCGTCGTCCGCAGCGCCGGGCTCTCGGCGCAGGAGAGGTCGGCGGTCATGTTCCAGGCTGTGCCGTCCCGGGCGTACCCGAGGGCCTCCGCCGCGCAGATCGCCGGCGTGTAGCGCACGTCAATGCCGGGCCAGGCATAGTACGGCGGGTTGCCGGCCAGCAGCACCTCCCTCGCCCCGAGGCCGGCGAACTGTTGCTCGGCGCGCGACACCAGTGCCCGCGCCACGCCCCGCCGCCGATGCGCCGGCTCCACCGCGACCAGGTCCACATGCGCGGCTGGGCTGCTCGGCGCGGAGAGCGAGCCGAGCAGTACGCCGATGAGCTGTCCGTCCCGGTACGCGCCCAGCGCAACGACGGGGCGGCTCGCCACCGCCCGAGGCCAGAGCGTCTCCACGATGGCCCCCGCTTCGGCGGCGTCATCCGGCAGATCCAGGGACCGGCTGCACAGCTTGATCACGGCCGGCAGCCGCTCCGGCGTCAGCTCGGTGACGTTCAGGTCCATGGACGCTGACCCTAGGCCAACCAGAGAACTGTTGTTAAGAAGGTTCCCTGCTGTCGGCGGACGAGATCCGCGTCCGCCGGCGGGCCGGCCGGCGGAGCCTCGGCGTAGGCCCGTCGTTCAGCCTCGGGCGGCGCGGACGGCGGCGTACGCGTCCACCAGGCCGGCGCCCGCGACATGCGCCTCGTCGCCGCACCGGTCGCCGCTGACCCGGACCGCGGTGGCCGTTTCGGTCAGGATCTGGCGCGTCCGAGGTAGGTCCCCGATCAACGCCGGATTGGCCGACCACATCAGCGCCGCCACCCCGGCCACCTGCGGAGTCGCCATCGACGTGCCGCTGAGCGCGCCGTACCCGCCACCCGGCAGCGCGCTGAGCACATCCGCGCCGGGGGCGACCAGGTCTGGCTTGGTGCCGCCGTCGAGGCCCGGGCCGCGCGAGGAGAAGCCGGCCACCCGTCGCTGCCGGTCAACCGCGCCGACGGTCAGGACATCGGGGTGGAAAGCCGGGGAACCCTCGATCGAGCGGCAGCGGGGACCGGTGTTGCCGGCGGCGACCACCACGAGGATCCCCGCAGCGGCCAGGGCGGCAACGGCCGGCTGGAGTGCTCTGGAGTCACAGCCCTCCAGCGCGGGGCAGGCCCACGAATTGGTGAGAATCTCCGGTGCGCGGTGTGGGCGACCGTCGCGGAACGGATCCCCGCCGGTAGGAAAGGGCGCCAGCATGAACTGGAGGCAGTCCAGATAGAGCGCGGGGTTGCCGAGGTTGCGGTCCAGATTGACGCAGCCGGTCCAGCTGGCCCCGGGGGCGACCCCGACTCCGTCCCGCCCGACCGCGCTGCCGAGCGTGTGGGTGCCGTGCCCACCCCGGTCCCGTGGGGCCGAGGTGGCGTTCCAGGGGTCGAACCACGAGTCGTCACCGCCGCGGAAGCCGGCCGCCAGCTCCGGATGGGTGCCGTCGACCCCCGAGTCGGAGCTGCCCACGGTCACCCCCGTACCGGTGATCCCCAGCTCCGACCAGACCCGGTCGGCGCGGATCAGCCGGATGTTCCAGTCCGCGCCTGGCTGCGGTGCGGTGTCCCCCTGGGTGACGGGGGCGGGCGCGGGCAGTGGGCGGGCCCGCTGGCTGACCAGCACCCGATCCACCTCGGGACGGTCCGCCAGCCAGGCCCGTACCACCGGCCCGCCGTCGACCTCGATCGCGTTGACCAGGTAGTAGGGCGTGTGGTCCAGCCGGAACCGGCGCAGCTCCCGGCGCAGGTCGGCCTGCGTTCGTTCGGCGGTCTCCACCAGCCGCTGGTAGACCTCGGCGGCCCGGCGGGCGCGACCGGCCCGCCCGGTGGCGGTGGGTACGCCGCTCAGGTCGGCCTGCTCCCGGAGCACCACGAAGAGCCGTTCACCGTGCAGCCCAGGCTGCCCCGGCCCGACCGCTACCGCCCCGGTCGTCACCAGTAGGGTGGCCGCCGCCACCCCGGCCACCGTCCGACTGGGTCGGACGCCGGGACGCCGGACGAGTGTCACCCCGTATCCGAGGGCGAGCAGGACCGCGACGGTGAAGCCGGCGCCGGTGGCGACCGCCACCCAGAAGGGCACGTCCCGGGCGGTGGCCAGCACCAGGCTGACCTCCTCCGGGTCGGCCCAGGCGAGCGGGCCGAAGACGCTCAGCCCAACCAGCCCGGCGGTGGCGGGCCTGACACCGGTCGCTCTCCGCCGGGCGGCGGCGGCCAAGGCCGCCAGCGCGAACCCGGCCGGTGGCAGCGTCAGCAGCAGCGGCAGCTGGGCACCGGACTGCCCGACTCCCGCCCCGAGCAGCAGCAGAACGACGCCGGCGACCAGACCGTCCACCAGCACCAGCTGGCCTGGTCGGGGCGGAGCATCGGCGCTGCGGCGGGACCAGGACGTGTCGGACAGGAGCGTGGCTGCCAGCCCACCGACGGCCGTGGCGGCGAGTGCGGCGAGCAGTGTCTCCAGCAGTCCACCGAGCGCGCCGACCCAGACCCACGGCAGCAGTAGGGCCAGCCCGCCGGTGAGCCCGAGCAGCGTCACCGGAGCGGGGGGCGAGGTGCGCCGCCGTCGGTCCGACTCGTCCCCCGGGCCCCTCGGCGCGATCCGGTGCGCGACAAGTCGGTGGATGAGCAGGGCCGCCAGCCCGGCCGTGCCGGCGAGCGTCGCCAGATACGCCTCGTGCTGCACCGGTGGCAGCGCCCGCGGCAGGCTCAGCGCGCCGAACACCAGCAGACCCACCAGCCAGAGCTGGCCGACGGTGCGGACCACGCGGGAGCGGGGCAGCAGGGCGAGCAGCAGGGTGGGGATGCCGGCCAGGGCCACCACCGCGATGGTGGTCACCGGCCAGAGCCAGACCAGCCGGTCCACGCCCATCAGGAGGAGGAGCTGGTCGGTCAACCAGCCGCCGAGCTGGGTGACCAGGGTGAGGCCGACGATCCACAGGCCGAGGAAGACGGCGGCGACCACCGGCGCAGGGCTGCTCCGCGGTGGGCCGGCCGGGCTCGGGAGGGGGTGGGCTGGCCAGGGTCCAGGCTGCACCGGCACACCGTACGTTGTCCTCGGATTCGCCGCAGTACGTCCTCGGATTCGCCGCCGTACGACGTCGAGCCCGCCGTGGGCCGGCGCTGGGACGGAGTGTCCCGGAATTCGCCGCTGCGCCGGCCGGGACGGGGAGGGCTACCGTGGAGGCGTGCGTGACCCGAATATGTCCCGAGCGACGGCCAGCCAGCTCTCTCCGCAACGGCGCGCCGCCGACCTGCGCAGCCTGGCGGTCGAGCACTTCGATGTCCTGATCATTGGCGGCGGGGTCACCGGCGCTGGCGCCGCCCTGGACGCCGCCTCGCGTGGCCTGAAGGTCGCCCTCGTCGAGGCGCGCGACTACGCGGCCGGCACGTCCAGCCGGTCCAGCAAGCTGATCCACGGCGGCCTGCGCTACCTCGAACAGCTTGAGTTCGGCCTGGTCCACGAGGCGCTCACCGAGCGGGGCCTGTTGGCCACCCGGCTCGCGCCGCACCTGGTCCGCCCAGTGCCGTTCCTGGTGCCGCTGCCCGGCGGCGGGCTCCGGGACCTGCCGGCCCGGATTCTGCGCCGTTCCTACTACGGCGCGGGCGTGGCGGCGTACGACGCGTTCGCCGGTGTCTTCGGCGGAGGCCGGGGGATGCCGCTGCACCGGCACCTGACCCGAGAGGGGGCCCGCCGGACCTTCCCGAGCCTGAAGGCGGAGGGGCTGGCCGGAGCGATCCGCTACCACGACGGCCAGGTTGATGACGCACGGCTGGTGGTCACGCTCGCCCGGACCGCGGCCAGCCTCGGCGCGACCGTGGTCACCAGCGCCCGCGCCGTCGGTCTGATCCGGCAGGCCCGCGAGGTGACCGGGGTTCGGGTTCGGGACCTGGAGGCGCCGGCCGGCTCCCCGGACGCCGAGTTCGAGGTGCGGGCCCGCACCGTGATCGCGGCGACCGGGGTGTGGAGCGACGACATGTCCCGAATGCTCGACGATGTCGGCCTACGCCCCCGGGTCCGGGTCCGGGCCTCGAAAGGCGTGCACCTGGTGGTGCCCCGATCAGCGATCACCGGCGAGACCGGGCTGATCCTGCGGACCGCCACCAGCGTGCTCTTCGTCATCCCCTGGGGTGGGCACTGGATCATCGGTACGACCGATACTGACTGGCGGCTGGACCGCTCCCACCCCGCGGCCTCCGCCCCGGACATCGAATACCTGCTGGCCCAGGTCAACACCGTCCTGGACCGGCCGCTGACCACCGCCGACATCGAAGGCGTGTACGCGGGTCTGCGACCGCTGCTGGCCGGCGAGGCGGACTCCACCTCCAAGCTGTCTCGGGAACACGCGGTGATCGAGCCGATGCTCGGGCTGCTGCTGGTCGCCGGGGGCAAGTACACGACGTACCGGGTGATGGCCGCGGACGTGGTCGACCGGGCGGCGCACCGGCTCGGCGCGTCGCGTCGGTCGCGAACGGCCGACCTGCCGTTGCTCGGTGCCGACGGGTACGCGGCGATGTGGCGGGACCGGGCGGACCTGGCCCGTCGGCACGGGGTGCCGGTCGGCGTCGTCGAGCATCTGCTGGAGCGGTACGGCAGCCTCGCCCTGGAGTTGCTGGCCCTGATCGACGCCGACCCGTTGCTCGGCTCGCCGTTGGCCGGTGCCCCGGAGTACCTGGCCGCCGAGGTGACCTACGCGACTCGGGCCGAGGGCGCGCTGCACCTGGAGGACGTGCTGGACCGGCGGACCCGGATCTCCATCGAGACCGCGCATCGTGGCCTGGAGTCGGCCGAGCACACGGCGGAGCTGATGGGCGCGGTGTTGGGCTGGAACGCCGAGGCCCGGGCCCGGGAGGTGGCGCACTACCGGGCGCGGGTGGCGGCGGAGCGCAACTCACAGCTGATGCCGGATGACGCGACGGCCGACACGGCCCGGCTCGGTGCACCCGATGTCCGTGGCTTCGCCGCCGACCGGGGGGACGGGGATTCGGTGGAGAGCGCCGCCCCCTCCCCGTAGCGACGGAGCCGGGTCAGCGCACCCAACCGGGTTGAACGGGCCCGTTGGGTCAGAGCACCTTGCCCGGATTGAACAGGCCTGTCGGGTCCAGCGCCGCCTTGATTGCCTGGTGCACCCGGATCCCGACCGGACCGATCTCCTCGGCCAGCCAGTCGCGCTTGAGCAGGCCGACTCCGTGTTCTCCGGTGCAGGTGCCCCCCAGTTCGAGCCCCAACCGCATGATCTCGTCGAACGCTCGTCGTCCCCGGTCGAGGCTCACCGGGTCCGCCCGGTCAACCACGATGTTCGGGTGCAGGTTGCCGTCTCCGGCATGCCCCACCACACCGATCGGCACGTCGCACTCGGTGCCGATCCGCGCCACCCCGTCGAGCATGGCGGCCAGCGATCCGCGCGGCACCGCCACGTCGTCGATGACCAGGCCGCCGTTGCCATCCGGGTACGTGTCAGCGGCGAACCGCTCCATCGCCGGGTGCGCCAGTCGTCGCGCCTGTAGCAGCGCTGCTGCCTCGGCTGCGTCGGTGGCCGCGTACACCTCGTCGGCGCCGGCCGCTGTGCAGACCGCCGTGAGCGCGGCGAGGTCGTCGGCGGCGCGTGCACCGGTGTCGACGGCGGCCAGCAGCAGCGCGGCGGCATCCTGGCGCAGGCCCATCGGCCGGTACGCCTCGATGGCGCGCAGGTGCGTCTGGTCGAGCAGTTCCAGCAGACTGGGGGAGAGGCCCTCGGCGGCGATCTTCGCCACCGCGGCCCCCGCGGTGATGGTGCTCGGGAAGACCGCCACCATGGTCAGCGACTCCGCCGGAGCGGGCCGCAGCGCTACGGTCACCTCGGTGAGCACACCGAGGGTGCCCTCGGAGCCGACGAAGAGTCGGGTCAGGTCGTACCCGGCCACCCCCTTCGCGGTACGCCGTCCGGTACGCAGCACCTCGCCGGAGGCGAGCACCACCTCGAGGCCGAGCACGTACTCGGTGGTCACGCCGTACTTCACGCAGCACATGCCACCGGCGTTGGTGGCGACGTTCCCGCCGATGGTGGACGACTCCCAGGAGCCGGGGTCCGGCGGGTACCACAGCCCGTGCTCGGCGACGGCGGCGCCGAGGGCCGCGTTGACCACTCCGGGTTGCACCACCGCGATTCGGCTGACCGGATCGATCTCCAGGATGGTGGTCAGGGCCGAGGTGCTGATCACGACGGCGCCATCCACCGCGTTCGCCGCGCCCGCCAGCCCAGTCCGGGCGCCCTGCGGCACCACCGGCGCCCGGTGCCGCGCCGCAGCGCGTACGACCGCCGCCACCTGGGCGGTGTCCCGAGGGCGGGTAACCACGAGTGGTGTGCCGGCGGCGCAGAGATCTGCCTCGTCCCGCTGGTGCGCCCGGAGCAGGTCCGGGTCGGTCAACACCGCGTCGTCACCGAGCGCGGCACGCAGCTCGTCGAGGAGGGGACCCATGAGCCGAGGCTACGACCCGCGCTGCCCGGCCCCAAACCCGCCCTCAGACCCGTCCTCGCGCCCGACTCAGACCCGTCCTCGCGTCTGACCTAAGACCGCCCTCACGCCCGCCTCCTCCCGTTCCGCTGGCATCGGCCGTTGCCGGTCCGATCCGGGCGCGCGGTAGGGAAACGCTGCGGAGAGGATTCGACCGGGTGTGGTGTGGGTAGTACCCGCCGTGGCCTGGGACGAGCGACCTTCACTGGGGTAGCGACTCGGTCGCGGGATGGCGGTGGAATGGACATCGACGGCGCCCGGCTCGCGGCGACGGTGCAGCGGCTGCGCCGTCGTGGTCAGGCGAATCTCCAGGACCGGGTGTCCCGGGTCCGCGCGACGCTGGTGCTCTCCGTGCAGGCCGGACTCGCCGCTGGCATCTCCTGGCTGGTGGCGCATGAGCTGCTGGGCATCCCGCAGCCCGTCTTCGCGCCGATCTCGGCGGTCGGTACCCTCGCCGTCTCGGTCGGCCAGCGCTTCCGCCGAACGATGGAGCTGATCATCGGGGTGGCGGTCGGGGTGGCGGTCGGTGACCTCTTGATCTTTTTGCTGGGCACCGGGCCGTGGCAGCTCTGTCTCGTGGTGACCTCGGCGATTCTCCTGACCGTCTTCGCCGGCGGGAGCGTCGCGATCCTGATCCAGGCGGCGGCGACGGCCGTCCTGATCGTCACGCTCAGCCCGGCCGGGCACAGCCTGGAGATACCGCGATTCCTCGAGGCGTTGATCGGCGGTAGCGCCGCGCTACTGGTGACCGCGCTGCTGTTACCACTGAACCCGGTACAGGTGCTCAACCGGGCTGCCCAGCCGGCGTTGGACCTGCTCGCCAACCAGATCGCTGCGACCGCTGAAGGGCTGCGACAACGGGACCGGGACAAGGTGCAACACTCGCTGGACAAGCTCCGTGACCACAAGGAGGAAGTGGCGTCGTTCGACGAGGCGATCCAGGGTGCGAAGGAGACCGCGACGCTGTCCCCCGCACGTTGGCACCGCCGCGACGAGTTGACCCACTACGCGGAGGCGGCCGACCCGATCGAACGGGCGATTCGAAACAGCACCACGCTGACCCGGCGTTCCATCACCCTGGTCGAGGACGCGGAGCCGATCCCCGACCCGATGCCGACCTCGATGGTCCACCTCGCTGAGTCGGTGCGGCTGCTCCGGCACGAGTTCGCCGTCGGTGAGGAGCCGGAGCGGTCCCGCGAGCGGTCGCTGCGCGCGGTCAGTGAGGCCGCGCAGGCGTACACCGAGGGCGTGGGTTTCTCTGGCAGCGTGGTGGTTGCCCAGGTGCGTACCGTCGCCAGCGACCTACTGGTCGCCTCCGGTATCACCCAGGAGGAGGCGAACCGACTGGTCCGTGAGGCCTTCGGCGACCTGAAGCAGAACAAGCGCGTGGTGCAATCGGAGGAGCCCGAGCGGGAGTCGGAGGAGCCCGAGCGGGAGTCGGAGGAGCCCGAGCGGAAGTCGGAGCCCCCACCCGCGGCGGGTTGATCCAGCGAGGTGTCGGTCATGGTCCCCGCCACCGTCACGACGAGCCGTCGCGAAACCGCGGGTCACTCGAGCGCGGCGAGTGCGGCGAGTAGTTGGTCCACGTGCTCCCGGTTGCTACCCAGCCCGATACTCGCCCGCAGTGCGGTCGGCGGCAGGTCCCGCCGACCGCTGCGGTCGGACGCCTCGGTCAGTAACCGCCGGGCGAACGGGTGGGCGCAGAACAGCCCGTCGCGTACCCCGATCCGGTGCTGTCGGGCCAGGTAGGCGGCGACCTTGGCCGAGTCCCGGCCACCCAGCACGAACGAGACGATCCCCACCCGCGGTGCGGTCGCTCCGAAGGCATGCAGCTCGACCGCGTCCGGCAACTCGGCGAGGCCCGCCCGTAGCCGGTCCAGCAGCCGCTGCTCGGCGTCGTGCAGCGCAGCCCGGTCGGCGCTGGCGAGGGCGTCACACACCGCGGCGAGCGCTACCGCACCGAGCAGGTTCGGCGTGCCGGCCTCGTGCCGGCCCGGCCCGGCAACCCACCGGATGTCGTGGGTCGCGACACCGACATGGCTGGTCGCGCCACCACCGGCCAGGTACGGCGGAGCCGCGTCCAGCCAGTCGGCCCGCCCGATCAGCGCTCCCGCGCCGAACGGCGCGTACAGCTTGTGACCAGAGATAGCCAGGTAGTCAAGATCGAGGGCGTGGACGTCAACGGGGGCGTGCGGGGCGAGTTGCGCCGCGTCCACGGCGATCCGGGCCCGGTGCCGCCGGGCCACCTGCGCCAGCTCGGCCAGAGGCCACCGCTCGCCCGTCACATTGCTTGCGCCGGTCACCGCGACCAGCACCGGCGGCTCACGGTCGGCGCCGCGGCGCAGCTCGCCGAGGGCGGCGTCGAGCGCGCGTACCGCACCGGCGGGGTGCTCTGGTATGGGCAGCCGGACCGGCCCGCGTGGCCAGGGGAGCAGGTTGGCATGGTGCTCGCCGCCGAACGTCACCACCGTGGTCCCGGCGGGTAGCGCGCGGGCCAGTAGGTTGAGCGCGTCTGTCGTGTTCCGGGTGAAGACGACGTGGTCGTCGGGGCGGGCGCCGAAGAAGTCGCCGACCGTCTGCCGGGCCTGCTCGTAGGCCAGGGTGCAGTGCTGCGACAGGGCCCCGGCGCCCCGGTGCACACTGGCGTACCAGGGCAGCAGTGCTGTCACGGCGTCCGCCGCGGCCTGCGCGCACGGGGCGCTGGCCGCGTAGTCCAGGTTGATCTGACCGGGGACGCCAAGTACGTCGAGTGGGCCGGTGACGGTCGGCGACGGGGTGAGGGCGCAGGTCATCAGGGTGGCTTCTCCGGGGTCAGGGACCCCGGGTGGGTGGACGGGGCCCGCGCTTGCCCGGCACGCGCCGCGCCAGGCCCGGTCATCACCCGGGGCACCCCACCGCGAACCTCGACGAGGGTTGCCGGCCAGCAAGCCGGGGCTTGTCGCTGGCGCTCGTGACCTGCTTGTCAGTCTAGCGGGCAGCGGTGTGGCCGGCCGGGCGGGTCGGTGGTGACTACGCTGACGGAATGGCCGACACCCCGCCCGGCGCGCCCCCGCCGTCGCCGATCACCGCCGCACCGACGGCCGCTCCGCAGATGCCGTTCCGCCGCCGAAACTGGCTTCGCTACCTCGTTCTGGCCGGGGTGATCCTGCTGATCGCGGCCTGCGCCGTGTTCATGCTCTGGTCCCTTGGTGACAGCCTCGGCGCGGAGGCGTTGCTGATCGGTGTGATCGTGGCGGTTCTTCCGGTCCCGGTGTTGGTCGCCTGCTTCCTCTGGCTCGACCGGTACGAGCCGGAGCCATTGCGCTATCTGGTCTTCTGCTTCGCCTGGGGCGCGTTCGTGGCCACCGCGGTGTCGCTGGTGGTAAACACCTTCGCTGCGGGCCGGTTCGAGGCAGCGGGTCTGTCAACCGCGCTCACGGCGGTGTTGGTCGCGCCCTTCATCGAGGAGCTGACCAAGGCGCTGGGGCCGATCCTGTTGTTGATCTTCCGGCGTCGGGAGATCTCCGGAATCACCGATGCCCTGGTCTACTGCGGGCTTTCCGCGATCGGTTTCGCGATGGTGGAGAACATCCTCTACCTCGGCGGGCTCGGATATCGGACGGGTGTGGAGGAGTACGGTCCGGCGACCGGCACGCAGCAGGTAATTTCGATCTTTATCATCCGGATCCTGCTCTTCGGGTTCGCCCACCCGCTGTTTACCTCCATGACCGGGGTGGGGCTGGGAATCGCCGCCCGTAGCGGCGATCGGCGGGTGCGGGTACTGGCCCCCGCGGCCGGCCTGCTGCTGGCGATGATGTTGCACGGTGCCTGGAACCTGCTGCCGACGTTGACCCAGGCCACCGGGGAGCTGTTGATTCAGCTCTACGGCCTCATCGGCGTCATGGTGCCGATCTTCTTCGGCATGGTTGGGCTGGCGGTCTGGCTGCGATCCTGGGAGGGGCGGCTCACGGAGCGAATCCTGCCCGACTACGTCCGCTCCGGTTGGCTTACTCCGCCGGAGGTGGCGACGTTGAGCAGTCTCGGCCGGCGGCACGCCGCCCGGGTGTGGGCCAAGCGGGTCGGTGGCGACCAGGGGCGTAAGGCGATGCGTGGTTACCAGTTCGCCGCCACCCGGCTCGCGCTGCTGCGGGACGGGATGCGCCGTGGGTTGGACGACCGCCCGGCGCAGCGGGAGCGGGCCATGGCCGAGGAACGGTACCTGCTGGAGCTGATCAGCGGCTACCGGGCGTTCTTTGTGGGCCGGGATCCGCGCGCTCCCGCCGGGGTATGGGACGGGCACCGCTACCATCTGCGGTTTCCGGACGGGTCGCAGCGAGCGGTAGCGGCGCCGGAAGAACCGGTGGTACCGATCCCGGTCGTGCTGGCGCCACCCGCTCCGCCCGGTTATCGGGTGCCGCCCGGCTATCCGCCACCGCCCGGCTATCCCGCTCCGTCCGGCTATCGGGTGCCGCCCGGCTATCCGCCACCGCCCGGCTACCCCGCTCCGCCCGGCTATCCGCCACCGCCCGCCGCCGGGCCGCCCGCCGCCGGGCCCCCTGGCCAGCTCTGACCCGGATCCTGCCTGACACCCGTCTGGGCGTCAGGCAGGACCGACGGTCACGTCATCAGACTGGTGAGGAAGTCGCCGAGGCCCTGTGCCAACGCCATCAGCACCCCCCCGATCGCTTTGACCATCTCCGCCGCGCCATCGGGTCGGAACGCCATGAAGTAGATCAGGAACGCGATGAAGCCCCAGAACAGCAACTTCTTGAGCAGTACCGGCATCGTCCCTCCCCAGGGCACCTGGTGCGGCTAACTTCCCGGGAAGGAGCGGAGCAAACAGCGGCCGGCGGGGGCCGTGGACCGGGGGCTACAGGTAGAGGCCGGTGGAGTCCGGCTCGACACGTTCGGCGGCGACGGCGTGTACATCTCGCTCGCGCAGCAGCACGTATCCGCGGCCGTGCAGCTCAACCTCGGAGCGGTCGTCCGGGTCGAACAGCACCCGGTCACCGGAGACGATGGAACGGACGTTCGGCCCCACCGCCACCGCGGCTGCCCAGGCCAACCGTTTGCCGACGGCGGCTGTTGCCGGAATCACGATGCCGGCAGTGGAGCGACGCTCACCTTCGCTGCCCTCCATGCGGACCAGCACCCGATCGTGCAGCAACCGGATCGGCAGGCCGGAGTCGAGATTCTCGTCGTTGGTCACGGGGCCAGACGCTACCGTGTCCCGTTCCGCCGCCCGGCCGTGGTTCCCCGGTGGCGGCCGTGGGGGCATCCGGTGGCAGGTTAACCCCCACGACGGTTGGCGTAACGGCGTATCCTGTCCGACCTATCGGTGGAGCGGATCGCGTCGACGCCAGGAGGTGCGTTTGAGCCGTTTCGAGCGGATGCGTGGAGGGCTTCGGCGCGCGTACGAGTCGTACCGGGTCCGGCGGCGATCGGCGGGCCTGCGCGCCGGGACGCCTGGTACCACCTCGTCGGCCGCGCCCAGCCCGGCACCAGCCCCGCCGCCGCCACCACCGGCCGTCAGCGGCGCGGAGACATCCGCGCCGCTGCACAGCTCGACGACCAGCCGGGACGACGCGGATGTGCCGCACGCGCTCCGGGTCGGGGCCGCGTGGTCCTGGCGGCTGCTCGCGATCGGGATCGTCGCCTGGGCCCTGCTGCGGATCGTGGGTCAGATCCGGATTGTGATCATCCCGCTGGCCATTGCGCTGTTGCTGTCGGCGCTGCTGGCCCCAGCCGTTGGTTGGCTACTCCGGGTCCGGCTCCCGCGGTCGCTGGCGACCGCCGTGGTGCTGGTGGGCGGGCTGGCCGCAGTGATCGGCACGCTGACCATGGTGGTCAATGAGTTCATCCAGGGTGTGCCGGAGCTGAGCGCGAAATCGTCCCAGGGCGTACGCCAGATCCAGGACTGGCTGAGAACCGGACCACTGGAACTCGACGACCGCCAGCTGAACAACTACATCAACGAGGCCGAGAAGTGGCTCAACGAGAATACGGCTGGGTTGACCAGCGGAGCGCTCTCCACCGCGGCCACCCTGGCCGAGGTGCTGACGGGCACGATCCTGGTGCTCTTCGCGACCTTCTTCTTCCTCCGTGACGGCAACCGGATCTGGCGCTTCCTGGTCCGGCTGGTGCCGGTCAACGCCCGTTGGAAGGTCGACGACGCCGGCCGGGCCTCCTGGCAGACACTCGGCGCGTACGTGCGGGCCACCGTGCTGGTGGCCTTCATCGACGCGCTCGGCATCGGCATCTTCCTGGTGATCTTCGATATCCCGTTCGCGTTTCCGCTCGCCGCGTTGGTCTTCCTTGCCTCGTTCGTTCCGATCATCGGCGCAACGCTGTCCGGCGGGGTCGCGGTGCTCGTCGCCCTGGTGGACAGCGGACTGATCACCGCATTGATCATCTTGGGTGCGGTGATTGGTGTGCAGCAGCTTGAGGGCCACGTGCTCCAACCATTGATCATGGGGCGGGCGGTGGCCATCCACCCGCTCGCGGTGATCGTTGGTATCGCCGCCGGCGTGGTACTCGCCGGGATCACCGGGGCACTGATCGCGGTGCCGTTGATCGCGGTGCTCAACACAGCCATACGCCGTCTCGCCGCCCGTACCGTCCCGGAGACCCCATCGGACGCTATCGTCGTCGAGAGCAGGGCCCCCTGATCGGGCGCTACCCGGTCACGCCCTGGCGAGACGTTCGAGGGCGCCGCGCGCCACGTCGCGACGGGTCGTATACCAAAACGGCGGAAGCGACCGGCGGAGGAAGGGGCCGTACCCCCGGGCGGTCTCCAGCCGGGAGTCGAGCACCGCGACCACACCTCGGTCGCCGGTGGCGCGGATCAGCCGGCCTACGCCCTGGGCCAGCCGGACGGCCGCGACTGGCACGCTGACCGCGGCGAACCCCGACCCCCCATCGGCATCGACGGCGGCGGCACGGGCAGCGGCGAGCGGCTCATCCGGCCGTGGGAAGGGCAGCCGGTCGACGACCACTAGCTGACAGGCGTCGCCCGGCACATCCACCCCCTGCCAGAGCGACATCACCCCGAACAGGCAACTCGCCTGTTCTTCGCGGAATCGGCGGACCAGCAGTGGCAGTGCCTGCTCGCCTTGAAGTAGCACGGGCAGGTCGGTGCGTTCCCGGAGCAGCTCCGCCGCCTGCTGCGCGGCCCGCCGGGACGAGAAGAGCCCGAGCGTTCGACCGCCGAGCGCCTCGACCAGCTCGAGCAGCTCGGCGCCGGCCGCATCGGGCAGACCGGAGGCGCTGGGCCGGGGTAGGTGTGCGGCGACGTAGAGGATCCCCTGCCGGGCGTAGTCGAACGGAGAGCCGACGTCGAGTGACGTCCAGTCCGGGCCGGAGGTGACCGGCGCATCGGTCGTGGCAGCCGGAACCTCCAGACCCAGAGCGCGGGCAACGGTGTCGAAGCGGCCCCCCAGGGTCAGGGTGGCCGAGGTGGCGACGACGGTGCGTTCCTCGTAAAGGTGCGTGGCGAGGGTTCCGGCCACCGAGAGCGGGGCGACCACGAGGGCCCGCCGCCCGGTGGTGTCGTTGCGCTCCACCCAGGCCACATCGTGGTCGGCTTCTTCCAGCAGCCGCTGCGCGGTGCCGGACAGCTCGTCGAGTACCGCCTTGGCCTGCTGTTTGCGGACCGGGTCCGGGTCGTCGGCCTTGACCTCACCGATCGCGTCGAGCGCCGCGCGGGTGGCGGCGTCGAGCAGCGTGCACGCCTCCCGCAGGGGGCTCGGCAGCCCGGTGGTGAGCCGCCCTGCGGGTGCTTCGGCGAGCCCGACGGCCAAGGCGTCCCCCGCCGCGGTGAGTGCCTCGGCCGTCTCCGGGCGGAGTAGTGGGCGGGCCTGACGGGTGGACCGGTCGATTGACTCCGGTACCAGCTCGGCCTGCGCGGCGGAGGAGACCCGATCGGCCAGCTCGTGCGCCTCGTCCACGATGAGCAGCTGGTGTGGCGGAACGATGTGTCGCCCGGCGAGCATGTCCACCGCGAGCAGGCTGTGGTTGGTCACCACGACATCGGCCTCGCGGGCGCGGGCCCGAGAGGCGTCGGCGAAGCACTCGGCGCCGAACGGGCAACGGGTCGCACCGACACATTCGCGGGCCGGCATGGACACCAAGCGCCAGGCCTGCTCGTCAACGCCGGGATCAAGCTCGTCCCGGTCGCCGGTGTCGGTCTTCTCGGCCCAGTCGCGTAGCCGCTGGACCTGCCGGCCGAGGCGCCCGGCCTCGCCGAGCCACGTCGTGCCGCCCGGCCTCGGAGCATCGAAGAGGGTGTCGCCCGGCTCCGCCTCGGTGGCGTTGTCGAGCCGGGCGAGGCAGAGGTAATGGTGCCGTCCCTTGAGCACCGCGAAGGTGGGCCGCCGACCGAGCAGCGGCTCCACTGCGTCGGCCAGCCGGGGGAGGTCGTGGTCAACCAGCTGGGACTGGAGCGCGAGGGTGGCGGTGGAGACCACCACCGGGCCGTCAATGGTGAGCGCGGGCGCCAGGTAGGCCAGGGACTTGCCGGTACCGGTGCCGGCCTGCACCAGCAGGTGCTCGCGGGCGGTTACGGCCGCCTCAATCGCCGTCGTCATCTCCTGCTGACCTGGTCGTGCCGCGCCTCCGGGGACCGCGTTGACAGCCGCAGCGAGCAGGTCGGCTCCGGTCACCCCGCCGCCGGAGCGCCGGCTGCCGGTTCGGGACTCTGGGCTGGCGGAATCGGTGGCGGTGCGGGGCGGGGTCACCGTGCGACGGTACCGGTCGGCGCCGACAGCCGGCTCTCGGCAGGCGGCGTGGCGTCGCCACGGTCTGACGACTGACCGGTGGTGTCCGGTTAGCACCCTGCTACGTCGGATCCACCGAATCGGCTAGGGTGCCAGTCATGCCGAGCGACGTGGTCCGCGTGATCTACCGCAAGTACGACGGCAGCGCCCACCGCGACTATCCGGCTCGCCGACTCGCCGGGGACGACCTCGGCGTCTGGCTCGGTGTGTCGGTCGGCACCCCCTCGGTCTACCACGGCCGCCCCTCGGTCGAGCAGATCCCGTTCGTGCTCTTGGTGCCGCACCACGCGTGGTGGACCGGCATGTTCAACCCGCCGCCGCGGACCAGCGAGGTCTACTGCGACATCGCCAGTCCGGCCCGCTGGGAGAACGACGACACCGTGCACCTCTTCGACCTTGACCTTGACGTGGTGCGCCGGCGTGGCTCTGGTCTGGTGGAGCTGCTGGACGAAGACGAGTTCGCCGAGCACCGCAAGCGGTTCGACTACCCGGACGAGGTGGTTTCCGAGGCCCACGCAGCAGCTCACTGGCTGTTCACTGCGTTGGGCGATGGCACCGAGCCGTTCGCTACGTCCTACCGCAAGTGGCTGGCCCTGGTGGTCTGAACGGGCTGGCTGGAGTGTGGCCCTCGGTCCGAGGGTCAGCACAACGCATCTGCGCCTCCGGTGACCACGCCAATCCGGCGGGCTCGGTCCCGGCTGCCGAAGGCTGGGTAAGGAGTCGCCCGGGTCTCGGGGGCGACCCGTCATGTCGGTTTGGGACTGGCGGGTGTAGCTGAGGCGGTCCGCTGAACCAGTCGAACCTCCGTAAGCCGGTTCGAGTGCTTCTTGGGTTCGACTGGGTGTCGCGAACACCTGCGGGGGATGTACCCAAATGTGTCTGCTGACTGTTGTCCCGGGGCTTGGGCCGGGCCGGAGCCGGTTCAGTGTGAGGTATATCCCTGCCCCTCCGTGCGTGCAGCTCGACAGCGCGCCTCACCGTATGTCCGTGGGTCCGTGTTCGGCATCGGACGGCTGGGGTATCCGCTTGCAGGCTCGGCGCCCCGGGCTGGAACGGAGGCCCGGAACCCAGTAAAGGTGAACGGAAAGTGAACCAAACATGAACGGGGGTAGGCGAGTGGTGGGCCGGTTCATTCGGCGTTTCGGCGGCACCTAGCATTCCCACTCAGGTCACCCCGCGAGGTGGCTGCCACCCCCCACCGACACGACGAGGTCCGTCCTGTGAAGTTTTCCTTCCGCCCGAACGAGGGTGCCTTCTACGAGCTCTTCACCAGGGCCGCGCAGAACTTGGTGCGGGGCACCGAACTCCTCAACGAGCTGGCCCTGCCCGGCGTTGTGGTGCAGTCGGTCAGTGAGCGGCTCACCGAGGTGGAGCACGACAGCGATCAGATCACCCACGAGCTGTACAAGAAGATCAACTCTACCTTCGTCACGCCGTTTGACCGGGAGGACATCTACCGGCTCGGCTCACTGCTCGACGACGTCATGGACCACCTGGAGGCGGTCGGCAACCTGCTCTACCTGTACGGCCTGACCGAGCTGCCGTCGCTGCCGCGGGAGATGCATGAGCTGGTCAACGTCTTGGACCAGCAGGCGAGGCTGACCGCCGAGGCGATGCCCCGACTGAAGTCGATGCGGGACCTCGAGGACTACTGGATCGAGTGCAACCGGCTGGAGAACGACGGCGACCAGGCGTACCGGATGCTGCTGGTCCGGCTCTTCTCCGGCGAGTACGACGCGTTGACCGTGTTGAAGATGAAGGAGGTCGCCGACGAGCTTGAGGCCGCCTGCGACGCCTTCGAGCACGTGGCGAACACAGTCGAGACAATCGCGGTCAAGGAGTCCTGATCCGTGACCCCTGAACTCGTCGCCGTGCTGGCGGTGATTGCAGTCGCGTTGGTCTTCGACTACACGAATGGATTCCACGACGCCGCCAACGCGATCGCGACCAGCATCTCCACCCGAGCGCTGACCCCCCGCGTTGCCCTGGCCATGGCGGCGGTCGGCAACTTCATCGGTGCGCACTTCGGCGCGGAGGTCGCCAAGACCGTCGGCAGCGGCCTGGTGGATCTGCCCACCGGGACGGCCAGCCTGGCGATCGTCTTCGCCGGTGTGGTCGGTGCCATCGTCTGGAACCTCGTCACCTGGTACTACGGCCTGCCGTCGTCCTCGTCGCACGCCCTGATCGGCGGTTTGGTCGGCGCCAGCGTGGCGGCGTCCGGCACGGTGCTGTGGACCGGTATCGGCCAGAAGGTCATCATTCCGATGGTCCTGTCGCCGATGGTCGGTCTCCTGCTCGGCTACATCGTGATGGTGGCGGTGCAATGGATCTTCCGGCGGGGGCATCCGGGCAAGCTCAACCGGGGCTTCCGCTGGGCCCAGAGTGCCTCGGCCGCGGCCATGTCGGTCGGACACGGCATGCAGGACGCGGCGAAGACGATCGGTATCGTGGTGCTCGCCCTCTTCGTCGGTGGCTTCCAGGACAGTCCGACGCACATCCCGGAGTGGGCCTTCTGGACCTCTGCGGCGGTGCTCGCCGCCGGCACGTACGCCGGTGGGTGGCGGATCATCCGGACCCTGGGCCGGAAGATTATCGACCTACGGCCGCCGGAGGGCTTCGCCGCCGAGACCGTGGCCAGCTCGGTGCTCTACTTCAATGCGCTGGTGCTGGGCGCGCCGATCTCCACCACCCACACGATCACCTCGGCGATCATGGGTGTCGGCGCCACCAAGCGGCTCTCCGCTGTTCGTTGGGGGGTCGCCGGCAACATCGTGGGCGCCTGGATTCTCACCTTCCCGGCGGCCGGCAGCATCGGCGCCCTGACGTACTTCATGGTTCGTCCGTTGTTCAGCTGAGCTGCGGGCAGGGGGCACTGGGCGTTCCGCCGGCCGGGATCTAGGCTCGCTCCATGACGAGCGACGGCGATGGTTTCCCTGCCCCATCGGCGCTGGTGGAGCATGCCCGCCGGTTCCGCGAGCAGGGGGGCGTCCCGGCGGCACCCCGGGTGGCGGCCACCGTACTGCTGCTTCGCCCCGCCGAAGCTGCTGCCGGGGACGGCGGGGCAGACCAGCCGAAAGGCCCCGCCGCCCCGCCGCCCGCCGGTCGGGACGGCCTCGAGGCATACCTGATCCGCCGGGTCGCGGCGATGGCCTTCGGTGGCGTGTACGCCTTCCCTGGTGGCGGCGTGGACTCATCGGACTCGACGGCCCACGTTGGCTGGGCCGGACCGAGCCCGGACCAGTGGGGAACCCGGTTGGGGCTGGCTCCGACGGCGGCGCAGGCGGTGGTCTGCGCCGCCGCGCGGGAGGTGTTCGAGGAGGCCGGGGTCCTGCTCGCCGGCCCCGACGCCGACACGGTCGTCGGTGACGTGTCCGGCGGTGACTGGGAGGCGGCCCGGGCAGCCCTGGAACGACGGGAGGTGGGCTTCGCCGACCTGCTTGCCCAGCGAGGGCTCACCCTCCGCTCGGATCTGCTGCTGCCGTGGAGCCGGTGGATCACACCCGAGTTCGAGCCGCGTCGCTTCGACACGTACTTCTTCGTCGCCCGGCTACCGGCGGGGCAGCGTACCCGGGATGTCTCCGGTGAGGCGGACCGCACGCTCTGGATCTCCCCGGCCGACGCCTGCGCCACCGGGGAGCTGACCATGCTTCCGCCCACCCTGGTCACCCTCGGGCAGGTGGCAGCCTGCCGGGACCTGGCCGGTGTCATCGCCGCCGCGGTGACCCGCGATTCGGCGAGTCCGGTGATGCCTCGGCTGGAGGACTCCGGCACCGGGCCACCCCGGTTTCTCCTGAGCTGACTGGCCGGTCAGGGTTTCCGGCCCAGCGTCGATGCTGGATTCGGCTGATTCGGGCCGCAGTCGGTAGGTTGCTGTCTATGCGATGTGGCTGACTCGTGGTTCGCCAAGGCGTACCCGCCCTCGGGACGATGGTGGAGCCGTGAGGCGAGCAGGTGGAGGCGCGATGGTCCGGAGCGGCTACGACGAGCAGCTTGATCGGTTGACTGGCGCCCTGGCGGTGATGAGCCGGGAGGCTGTGGCGGCGATCCGGGGTGCGGGCACCGCGCTGCTGGACGTAAACCGGGAGGCAGCCGAGCAGGTCATTCGGAACGACGCGGTCCTCGATGAGCTTCGCTGGGAGATCGAGGCAGCCGTTCCGGAGCTGCTCGCCCGGCAGCAGCCGGTCGCCTCAGACCTGCGCCTGGTGCTCTGCGCCATCCGGATTGCGGCCGACCTCGAGCGGATGGGCGACCTCGCCGTTCACATCGCCAAGGTCGTGCAGATGCGGTACCCGGTCATGGTCGTCCCGCCGCCGGCGGCAGCCGTGGTGACGGAGATGGCGGAAGCGGCGGCGCGGATCGCGGAGAAGGCCTCGACCGTGCTCACCACCCGTGATCCGCTGACCGCCATGCAGATCGGGCTCGACGACGACGAGGTTGACACCGCCCAGTCGCGCCTGTTGTCGCTCCTGTTGGCCAGCTGGCAGTACGGGGTGGAGAGCGCCATCGACCTCGCCCTGGTCGGCCGCTACTACGAGCGGTACGCGGACCACGCGGTCAACGTGGCGCGTCAGGTTGTCTACCTGGTCACCGGCACCATCCGGCGCTAGGCCGTCACGTCAGGGCCGGCCTCGCGACTCCGGGCGGGACGCAGACCCGGATTTCGGGGTTCCGCGATCGGGCAACTGGGGAGGCGCAGTGCCCTGAAAGTCCCAATGCTGATGTTCCCGGCCACGATCTTCGTCGTGGAGTTCACTTTTCGTTCACTTAGCGCCGGTCGCGCGGCTACCTGGGCCTTCTACCTTGACTTCTCGTACGGCCCGGACGGGCTGGCACACCCCGATAGAGAGGCTTTCTGGTGAACCGCAACGTGCTTTCGCGGCGCGTCCTCGCCGGCACCGCGCTCGCCGCGCTCGCGCTTACCGGCTGCAGCAGCAACAACGAAGGCGCCAATGACGGCGAGCTTTCGGGCGAGGTCAAGGTCAACGGCTCCAGCACGGTCGCTCCGCTGAGCGAGGCCGCGGCCACCTTCTACCGGGAGGTCCAGAGCGGCGTCAACGTCTCCGTCGGCACCTCCGGCACCGGCGGCGGCTTCGAGCGGTTCTGCAAGGGGGAGACCGACATCTCTGACGCCTCCCGTCCGATCAAGGAATCGGAGATCGAGGCCTGCGAGGCGGCCGGGATCCAGTACAAGGAGCTGGTCGTCGCCAACGACGCTCTCACGGTGGTCGTCAGCAAGGACAACGACTGGGCCGACTGCCTCACGGTTGACCAGCTCAAGACGATCTGGGAGCCGAACTCCAAGGTCGTCAACTGGAACCAGGTCGACCCCAGCTTCCCGGACGAGCCGCTGAAGCTCTTCGGCCCGGGTACCGACTCCGGCACCTTCGACTACTTCACCGACGAGATCAACGGTGAGGAGGGTGCCAGCCGCACCGACTACACCGCGTCGGAGAACGACAACGTCGTGGTGCAGGGCGTCGCCGGCACCAAGGGTGGCCTGGGCTACTTCGGCTTCACCTACTTCGAGGAGAACGCGGACAAGCTCAAGGCGCTCAAGGTTGACGGTGGCTCCGGCTGCGTCGAGCCGAGCCTGAAGACCGCGCAGGAGAACACCTACCAGCCGCTCTCCCGGCCGCTGTTCGTCTACGTCAGCGACGCCGCTGTCAAGAAGGAGCAGGTCGCGGACTTCGTCAACTTCTACATCGAGCGGATCGACGACATCGTCCTGGAGGCGAAGTACGTCCCGCTCACCGAGGAGCAGAAGAGCACCCTCCAGGCTGAGTTCGACGCCCTGAAGGCTGCGGCCTGAGGTGTCCACCAGTACCTCGAACGCCGGTTCCGCCGCAGGCAGCGCCCTGCGGCGGGGCCGGCGCCGCCCCGTTGACAGCACCGTAAAGGTCCTGCTCGTCGCTGCCGCGTTGGTCTCGGTCGCCACCACGATCGGGATCGTCATCGCACTGGCGCAGCCGACGGTCGGGTTCTTCCAGCAGGTCAGCATCGTTGAGTTCGTCACCGGCACGAGCTGGACGCCGACCTTCGCGCAGAAGGCCTACGGCGTCCTGCCCCTCGTCGCCGCCACGCTGACGGTGACCGGCGTCGCGCTGACCATCGCTGTTCCGCTCGGCCTGGGCTCGGCGATCTACCTCTCGGAGTACGCCAACCCGCGTACCCGCAAGGTACTCAAGCCGATCATCGAACTGCTCGCTGGCGTGCCGACGGTCGTGTACGGCTTCGTCGCGCTCTTCGCGCTCAACCCGCTGCTGCAGAGGTGGTGGCCGACCGACAACGGGCCGGCCTTCCAGAACCTGCTCATCGCGGGTATCGCGATGGGCATCATGATCGTGCCGACCATCGCCAGCATCTCCGAGGACTCGATGGCGGCGGTTCCGCGCAGCCTGCGCGAGGGCGCGTACGCGCTGGCCTCCACGAAGATGCAGGTGTCCACCCGGGTGGTGGTGCCGGCGGCGATGTCCGGCATCGTCGCCGCGGTTGTCCTGGGTATCTCCCGCGCGGTGGGGGAGACCATGATCGTTACGATCGCCGGTGGCCTCACCTCTGACCGGATTGTCCTCAATCCGCTGGAGGGGGCGGCGACCATGACCGCCTTCATCGCCAACATCTCCTCGGGCGACATCCCGGTCGGGTCGCTCGACTACGACTCGGTCTTCGCCGTCGGCGCGCTGCTCTTCCTCATCACCTTCGCGCTGAACGCGGTGTCGATCCGGATGGTCCGTCGTTTCCGGGAGGTCTACGAGTGAGCACCCCCACCATCACCACCGAGACCCGACCGGATTCGTCCGCGTCGGGTGACGCGCTTACCCAGCGCCGTAGCCGTCCGGGTGAGGTCGCGTTCCGGCTGGCGATGCAGGCTTGCCTGCTGATCGCCTTCGGCGTACTCGCCGCCCTGCTGACCTGGGTACTCGTCAAGGGCTGGAACCGGCTGGACTCCCGGCTGTGGACCGAGATGCCCACCGGTCTGGCGAGTCGGCTGGACGGTGCCGGCGTGCAGTCCGCGCTGGTCGGCACGCTTTGGATCATCTCGCTGGTCGCGTTGATCTGCCTGCCGATCGGCATCCTGTCCGCGATCTACCTGGAGGAGTACGCGGACAACACCCGCTGGTACAACCGGCTGCTGGAACTCAACATCCAGAACCTCGCCGGCGTGCCATCGATCATCTTCGGTATCCTCGGCCTGGGGATCATCGCCCGGGCGCTCGGCCTCGGGTTCACGGTCATCACCGCGGCGATCGTGCTGTCGCTGCTGGTCCTGCCAGTGGTCATCATCGCCACTCGGGAGGCCATCCGGGCGGTGCCGCAGTCGATCCGGCACGCCTCCTACGCCCTCGGTGCGACCAAGTGGCAGACCGTGTCGCGGCAGGTGCTGCCGTCGGCGGTTCCGGGAATCGCCACCGGGTCGATCCTGGCCCTGTCCCGTGCGATCGGGGAGGCTGCCCCGCTGATCGTCCTCGGTGCGGTCACCTTCATCACCTTCAACCCGGATGGGCTGGACAGCGGGTACACCGCGCTGCCGATCCAGATCTACACCTTCATCACCCGCTCGCAGTCGGAGTACACGGAGCTCGCTGCCGGTGCCATCGTCCTGCTGCTGGCGATTGTGCTCGCGATGAACTCGATCGCGATTTTCGTGCGTAACCGGTTCGAGAAGCGCTGGTGAGTAGTCCGATGACGGATCACCGGCTCCACCGTCCCACCCACCCCATCCAGAGGTGAGCACCGTGAACCCCACCGACACCACCATCCGGCCCGGCGTCAGCATTGCCGGCGTTGGCACCCCATCGACCGGAGCCCCCAGGTCCGACGCGGCAGACCCGGTGATGGAGCTCTCCGGCGTCAGCGTGTACTACGGCGCGTACGAGGCCGTACGCGATACGTCGATGCCGATCCAGGAAAAGCAGATCACGGCGATGATCGGCCCTTCTGGTTGCGGCAAGTCGACCATCCTGCGGTCGTTGAACCGGATGAACGACCTCATTCCTGGAGCCCGCGTCTCCGGGGCGGTGACTTACCACGGCCAGGACCTGTATGCCAAGGACGTTGACCCGATCGAGGTCCGGCGCCGTATCGGCATGGTCTTCCAGAAGCCGAACCCGTTCCCCAAGTCGATCTACGACAACGTGGCCTACGGGCCGCGGGTGACTGGCATGAAGGTCTCCAGCATGGACGACCTGGTGGAGAGGGCGCTGCGCGACGCCGCGCTCTGGGACGAGGTCAAGGACAAGCTCAAGACCAGTGGCCTGGCCCTCTCCGGCGGTCAGCAGCAGCGGCTCTGCATCGCCCGGACGATCGCCGTCCGGCCCGAGATCATCCTCATGGACGAGCCCTGCTCGGCGCTCGACCCGATCGCCACCGCGAAGATCGAGGACCTGATGTCGGAGCTGTCGAATGACTACACGATCGTCATCGTCACCCACAACATGCAGCAGGCGGCCCGGGTCAGCCACTACACGGCCTTCTTCACCGCCGAGGTGGACGAGCAGCAGGAGCGGCACGGTCGGCTGGTCGAGTTCAGTCAGACCGGCAAGCTCTTCACCAACCCAGCGGATAAGCGCACGGAAGACTACATCACCGGCCGCTTCGGCTGATCCCGCGGCCGGTGTCGATGAATAGGGTCGTCGAGAAGACGAAGGGTGACTACCGGGCAGAGGGGCGCTTTCTGCTGCTTGTGGTGGATGACGACAAGGTTGCCGGACCAGAGTTGGTGACGGAGTTGTCCGCGCTTCGGGTGCACGGGCGGTACTTTCCGCACGCCGCCGAGGCGCTGCTGGCCGCTGGTGCCCTGCAACCGGACGCGGCCATCGTGTCGGCTGGGCTCACCACCATGGCCAGCACCGAGTTGGTCCGGCTGCTGGTCGGGCAGGCCGGCATCCCCACCCTGGTCGGGGTGGGGGATGACGACGGGTCGGTGGTCGTCGGGGCGCTCCGGGCCGGCGCCACGGCCTGCGTCCGACGGCCGTACCGGGTGGACGAGATGGTGCCGATCCTGCGTGGGATCCGGCCGGAGAGCGTCGGCAGTCCGGACCCGCCGGTTGAGCTGGGCGGTCTCCGAATGGAGCCGGCCACGTACGAGGTGACGCTGCACGGCCGTCCGGTGCCACTGCCGTTGAAAGAGTTTCGCCTCCTGTACTTCTTCATGACGCATGCCGACCGGACGGTCAGCCGGGAACAGCTGTTGTCGGCGGTGTGGGACGGGTCGACCGGGGAGAGTTCGAACACCCTCACGGTGCACATCAAGCGGCTCCGCAAGCGGCTGGAGGCGGAGGGGGAGCAGCAGCCGCTCATCATCACGGTGCGGGGGCTGGGCTACCGCTTCACCCCGCCGGAGCAGACTGAGTCGTCCGCGACGACTCCTCGGTGACGCCCGCGGGGGTGGCCGCGACGGCGGCCACCCCGCGCCGAGGACCCGCGCCGTGGTCTGTCAGCCCAGTTGGTAGTTGACGTGCGCTGACCACCGGGCGAAGCCGAGCCGCTCGTAGAGGGCCACTGCCGCGGTGTTGGACTCGTCCACGTAGAGCATCACCCGGTCCAGGCCCTGCCGGTCTCGTAGGTATGCCAGCCCGGCCGCGGTGAGCGCTTTGCCGAGCCCTCCGCCGTGGGCGGCCGGGTCAACACCCAGCACGTACACCTCACCGATCCGGGCGGAGCCGGGCCGTTCGTGGATCTTGGTCCAGTGGAAGCCTAGTAGCTGCCCCGCCGGGTCGACGGCGAGGAGGAAACCGGCCGCGTCGAACCACGGCTCGTCGCGGCGTGCCCGCAGGTCGGCGGCGGTCCACCGGCCCTGCTCCGGGTGGTCGGCGAAGGCCCTGGCGTTGAGTGCCAGCCAGGCGTCGTCGTCGGCTCCGGGCCGGAACGGGCGCAGCGTCACCCCGTCGGGCAGGGGCGGCTCCGGGATCGGGGCGGTGAGTGGTCGGCGGAGCTGCCAGAGCACCCGCGTACGCCGGTAGTCCAGGTCCACGGCGAGCGCGGCGGCAGAGGGGTGGTCGCCGTGCGCCCAGGCGCGAAGCGGACCGGTTACAGCCGCCCGTACGCCCCGGGCCAGGGCTCGTCCGGTTCCCCGACGGCGGTACGCGGGGTGGACCGCCAACTCCACCCCGGTGCCGGCGGTCGGGTTGGTGATGTCCAGGTGCGCGTACCCGGTCAAGGTGCCGTCTGCGGCGTGGGCGGTGAGGTGGTGGGTGGGTGCCTGCGGGTCCCGGAGCCGGAGCAGGGTGTGCTCGTCGAACGGGTCCGCGCCGTCGGCGTCCCCCGCGGCTCGGGCGAGTGCCAGCACGTCGGCGATCTCCGGTGGACTGAGCCGATCGGTTCGGGTCACCCGGTCGCTGTCGGGTGCGGTGCTGTTCATCGGATCACGGTAGCCCGCCCACCGGTCAGTTCATGCTCGGTGGCAGCGCCGCGACCGGGAAGCGGGCGGTGAGCTCCGGCAGGATCTGGTTGAGCGCATCCACGGTGCCCTGCCGGGGTCCGCCCGCATCGTGCAGCAGCACGATCGAGCCGGGTTCCACCCCGTCGAGCACGGTCGTCGTGATGGGGTCGGCGCCGGGTGCATCCCAGTCCCGCGGGTCGATCGTCCAGTGCAGTGGGGTAAGGCCCAGTTCCTGGGCCGCCGACACGATCGAGTAGGTCCAGGCCCCTCCCGGCTGGCGGTAGTAGGCGATGGGGGCGTCGGGGACGGCGGCGTGGATCGCGTCGCTGGTCCGGATCAGGTCCGCCCGGATCTCGTCCGGTGACCGGGAGCCGAGGGCGATGTCATGGTCCCAGGTGTGGTTGCAGAGCGTGTGGCCGTCGGCCACGATCGCGTGGATCAGCTCCGGGTAGGCGCTGGCGTTCTTGCCGGTCACACAGAAGGTGGCGGTGACCCCGTACTCCCGCAGGGACGTGAGGATTTGTGGGGTGTACTGGGGGTTTGGCCCGTCGTCAAAGGTCAGGGCCACGGTCGAGGTTCCGGTGGTGCGCTGGGTGCCTTCGTCGTAGTAGTCGCTACTTGCGGTCGGCTCCGGGGAGGCCGACGAGCTCTCGTCAACCGCGGTTGGTTCCGGGGTCGCCGTCGTGCCGCCGTCGTGCGCCTCCGCGCTCGCGGGGTCGCCGTCGGGGGACGGGGTTTCGGAGGGAGCTGGTTGGTCGGTTGGGTGCGGCGTGGTGGTGGTGCTGCTGCTGGTGACCGATTCTCCCGTCGGCGCGATGCCGCGCCCGATCGCGAACGCGGAGCCGAGCAGCGCGATCACGACCACGGCTGCGATGGCGAGAGAACGGGTGGCTGGGGTGAGCTTCCTCAGCCCGCCCAATCGGGTGGAATCGCCGCCTTTCGTCTGCACCGTATGTACCCCCGTACTTACCGGTAAGTGGTCCTAGAACATGAGAATAGTCCCGATTATCGGTAATAATCGGGCGAATAGGTAGTAATAGATCAGACGGAGATCGGGGTGGGCTCCGACTCCGGTAGCGCCCGTGCGGGCGGGACAACGAACTTGTAGCCGACCTGACGGACGGTGCCGATCATCGATTCGTACTCGGAGCCGAGCTTGGCACGTAGCCGTCGGACGTGCACGTCCACGGTGCGGGTCCCGCCGAAGTAGTCGTAGCCCCACACCTCGCGCAGTAGCTGGTCCCGGGTGAAGACCCGCCCCGGATGCTGCGCCAGGAACTTGAGCAGTTCGAACTCCTTGTATGTCAGGTCGAGGGGGCGACCCTTCAGCTTCGCGGCGTAGGTGTCCGGATCGATGGTCAACTCGCCGGCTCGGATCGAGCTGTCGGCCCCCACGGTGGCGTCTGCCAATCGGCCGATCACTAAGCGTAACCGAGCCTCGACCTCAGCCGGGCCGGCTGAGGTGAGGATTACATCGTCAACGCCCCAGTCGGCGTGGAGTGCGATCAGCCCGGCCTCGGTGACGACTGCGAGCAAGGGCGCGTTAAGCCCGGTGGCGTGCAGCATGCGGCAGGTGTCCCGGGCCTCGCTCAGCTCGGAGCGGGCGTCGATCACGACCACGTCCGGGCTGGGGCCGGCGACCAGGGTGCGTACGTCGCGTGGGGCGGTGCGGACCGAGTGGGGCAGTAAGTCGAGCGCTGGCAGCACAGCGGATGGTTCACCTGCGCGTGCCGTCACCAGAAGCAGGATCTCCACGATCACCTCCGTCCCGGCGGCGCGGTGGCCGCGCGTGACCAGCGCGCACTCCGCACTGAGGGCACTGGGGTACTGCGTGGTCCCGGCGTCACTGACGGGCGGGTAAACAGGGTGAGCCTAACCGATTGCCGTGCGTCAACCTTCAACGTAAATCCGTTTTGTCTTTTACGTCCATAATTGGGGGGTGGGTTTTAACGTCACCGAAACCGTGCGGCCCGTGGCGCCGTGTGGTCTGGCACGATCGGTGGGTGCTTCCCTCCAGCAGGCCCGACACCGGCCGTGAGCCCTGGCCCGAACAGCCGTCCAGCGGTCCGCCCGCGCCGCGGGCCGGGGGCGACGATGGGCGGCCGGAACGCGGCGGCCCACGCCGAGCCCGGCGGGACGGGGAGCCGGGCCGCCGGCCTGCGGGCGACCCCGGCGACGGCCCTGACCAGGACGCGGAGGAGGCCCCGCCGGTCGAGGTGCGCCGATCACTCGCACTGGCCATCGCCGGCTTCGCGGCGCTGCTCGGGATGGGGCTGGTGCTGGCGGCGCAGACCAGCGACCCCGGGCACCGGATACCTTTCACCGTCGTCATCTTCGGCGTCCAGGTGCTCGCGGTGCTGAGCTGGACGATGGCGCTCCGCCCACCGGCGTTGATAACGGTGGCCGGGGTGGGCATCGTCGCCGCGATCGTCGCCGACACCGTCGCCGTCCGGAGCGATCCGGCCCGGCTGATGCCGCTGGTGCAGGTCCTGCTGGTCGGCCTGGTCGCTGCGGTTGTGGGGCAGTTCGTTCGGCGGGTCGACCGGGCGCAGGTCCTCGAGTCGTTGCGCGGCACCGTGCTCATCGTCGCCGGGGCTGTCGCCTTCCCCACCATGATTGTGCTTACCCGGATCCCGATGGGCACCCAGGTCATCATGGTCTGTCTGGTCGCGGCTGGGGTTGCGCTCGCCGTGGCCCGGATCACCGACGCGTTCGTCGCCTGGCCCCGGCTGGCCCCCCAGGTGCCGCGGGGCGCGGTCGGTGTGGTCGGCGGCGCCATGATCGGCACAATGGTCAGCGCGTTCCTGGGCAGCTATCTCGTCACCCCGTTCACCCCGACCAGGGCTGCGATCATGGGACTGGTCGCGGCGTTCGTCGCCGTCCTGGCCGACCTCGCCGTTGGGTTCGCCGAGGCGGGTCGAGAAATGGCCGGCGAGCCGACGCCCGGGTGGGCGATTCAGCACATCGAGGGTCCGCTCACCGGCTTCGCCCTCGCCGCACCGGCCGCGTACGGCCTGTGCAAGCTGGTTCTCTGAGCGGTCGGAGCGCCCTGGGTCCGGGTAGCCTCGCCGCAGTGACGGCGGTGTCAGGAGAGCGAGCGGTGACCGGAGCGACGACGGCGACAGGAGCGACAGTGGTGCCAGGAGGAGCTGTGACGACCGAGGAGCGCCTGTACCAGGACGAACGCCCCCGGCGGCAGCGCGGGCGGCGCGTGCTGGTCGTGCTCCTGGTCCTGCTTCTGGTCCTGGTCGGGCTGCTGGTGGTGGCCGACCGGTTGGCGGCGGGGGTGGCCGAACGTGCGCTGGCCGAGCAGGTCCGCGAAGAGCTCGCGACACAGGACGTACGGGCCGGGCCCCCCGAGGTCGAGGTGGGCGGCTTCCCCTTCGTCACCCAGGTCCTCGGCGGCCGCTACGAGCGCATCTCCATCCAACTCAATGAGGTCCGGGGATCAGTCCAGGGCGACGTGCTGGCCCTGCCGACCCTCGACATCGACGCCTACGACGTGACCGCATCACTGGACACCCTTCGCTCCGGACGAGGCCGGGTGATCGCCGGGAGCGTCACCGGCACCGGCACCATCAGCTACGACAGCCTCGCCGCCCGGCTCGACCGGGAGGGGCTGAAGCTGGGGGAGCGAGACGGCCAACTCGCGGTGACCGCTCCGGTGGAACTCCTCGGGCAGCGGGTGCCGGTCAGCGGCACCGCCGACATCACGGTTGATCAGGGCCGGGTGGCGCTGCGGTTCACCGACCTGACCCCCGAGGGAGTGCCGAACGGGTCGCTGGTCCAGGCGCTACTGAGCAGCTTCGCCGAGGGCATCTCCGTGGACGTGCCACTGCCAGTGCTCCCGTTCGACCTCACCGTCAGTGAGGTCCGGCCGTTACCCGAAGGGCTCCAGGTCACCGCGGAGGCGGTCGAGGTGCCGATCCACGCGGCGAGCTGAGGCGAGTACGTGTCCCGGATGCTGGTGTAGCCGCGGCTGGCGGCGATATCGCTGGTAGTCTCCCTGCCCATGGGGATGTTCCTCACCAAGCGGCGCGCGGTCGACCTGTGCCGTGTGGCCACCTGCCTGTGTCGCCCGGCCGGTTGACGGCGGGGCTGTTCTCGGCCGCCTGACGCGGCCTCCCAGCGCCCAGGCCTGCGCACCTGACGGGGTGCCTCCGCCTGCGCCAGCCAGCGGCGCCGTCGCACGAACCCGTGATCCGATCCGAGCCATGGATCCCGCGCGTGGTGGACCACTGACGCACCATGAACTCCCGCGCGCTGGCTCACCATCCATCCTCACCAGGAGTGATCTGATGAGTCGTGACACCGCACTCGTCTCGGCCGACTGGGCTGAGAAGAACCTCGAAACCCCGGGTGTCGTCTTCGTCGAGGTCGACGAGGACACCTCGGCCTACGACACCGGCCACCTGCCCGGCGCGATCAAGCTGGACTGGAAGACCGACCTGCAGGACCAGGTCCGCCGGGACTTTGTGAACAAGGACCAGTTCGCGGCGCTACTCTCCGAACGGGGCATCGCCAACGACGACACCGTCGTCCTCTACGGCGGCAACAACAACTGGTTCGCCGCGTACGCGTACTGGTATTTCGCGCTCTACGGCCACCGTAAGGTCCGGCTACTCGACGGCGGTCGCAAGAAGTGGGAACTGGACGCCCGCCCGCTGACCACCGAGGCGGTGTCCCGCCCGGCAACCCAGTACGTGGCCCAGGAGCCGGACCACACCATCCGGGCCTTCCGCGACGAGGTGGTGGCCGCCATCGGGACGAAGAACCTGGTCGACGTGCGCAGCCCGGACGAGTACACGGGCCGCCTGCTCGCCCCCGCCCACCTCCCGCAGGAACAGGCGCAGCGTGCGGGCCACGTGCCCACCGCGATCAGCGTGCCGTGGTCCAAGGCGGCCAACGAGGACGGCACCTTCAAGTCCGACCAGGAGTTGCGCGAGATCTACGCCGCTGCCGGGTTGGACGACAGCCGGGAGACCATCGCCTACTGCCGGATCGGTGAGCGCTCCTCGCACACCTGGTTCGTGCTCCAGGAACTACTCGGCCACCGGAACGTGCAGAACTACGACGGCTCCTGGACCGAGTACGGCTCGCTGGTCGGCGTGCCGGTGGCGCTCGGCGACGAGCCCGGGAAGGAGTGAACGTCATGACAGCTTCGACCACGGCCGGGTGCGCCGCCCCGGATCAGGCCGCCCCGCTGCCGGCCAGCCTCGACCTGGAGAAGGAGACCGTCATCACCGGCGTTGTCCGCGACGCTGCGGGTGAGCCGGTGACCGGTGCCTACGTCCGCCTGCTCGACTCCACCGACGAGTTCACCGCCGAGGTGGTCACGTCGCCGGCCGGGCAGTTCCGCTTCTTCGCGGCGCCAGGCACGTGGCGACTGCGTGCGCTGTCCCGGCACGGCAACGGTGACACTGTCCTCACCGCCCGCCGGGGCATCAACGAGGCGATCGTCCCGGTCGCCGTCGACTGACACCACGCGCTATCCGACTGCGGCCCGCTACCTCCGGTTGCGGGCCGCAGTCCTCCGGTCGCCTCGCACGCGGCCGACGATGGGCTGGAGGAACCGTCGGGAACAGCCGCCGTCGTGGTCGGGCCGCAGCAGGCAGCGCCAGCCGCGCGTCGGCAAGGTCGTCGGCGTGCAGGGTCACATGGACGACGAGGCGCGGTCGATCGTCGCGGTCGGGCGCGCTCATGCCCGTACGCCCGGGGTGAACCGGGACTGCCAGTCGCGCAGCGCCCGCTTGATCCGGATGTTCTCGTCCCGGGTCCTCCTCAGCTCGGTCTGTAGCGCGGACAGGTCCGCCGCGACCCGATAGAGGAAGAGTTCCACCTCGGATGCGTCGAGTCCCCGCCGGACCTGCGGGAACTGTTGCTGGCGTACCTGTTCGGGGGTCAACGGCCAGCGGGTCGCCGACCGGTGGTGCCCGCATGCGTTGCCGGCGTACGACCGGTGGCGGTCCACCTCGCTGTCGGTGCCGGTGGGGCGGCGCACGTTCGCACCGATCAGCGAGTCGGTGCGAGCAGTGGGGTGGCTCGGGGCGGGGCGGTCTCGCCAGCGACGGAATCGTCGGAACGGGTTACGCACGTCAACCACCTCTCCTGACCGGACGGGTCGGGGTGAGCCGTGCCCAGCCCACCCCGACCGGGGGATCGAGCCCTAACTCGTTGCCACGCGAGGAGGACCTGGTGCTCAACTTATACAAGGAAGCCAAGATAGGCAAGTAACACCTTAAACTTGTCGTTCTTGTCTTTCTCGTGATCGAATCGGAGGTGCCACGCGAGGAGTGACATGCCAGCGACACCGGACTACATCCGGATCTCCGACGAGATCATTGATGACATCAGGTCAGGCCGATACAAAGCGGGGGACAAGCTGCCCTCGATCGCTCAGCTCTGCGAGCGGTACCACGTAAGCCCGTCCACGATCCAGCTCGTCAACGTACGGCTGGAGGCGCTGGAGGTGATCAACCGTCACCAGGGCAAGGGTGTCTTCGTGACCGATCCGAAGACGTGGCTCCGTAAACCCTGACCCGCCGGTGTCGCCCGGCCTCGGGCAAGGCGCGCAACCGATGGTCGCGCGGCTGGCTGTTGACTGGCCGGTGCCACAGGCGTGGCGGTGGGGTGGACTACCACCAAGGTTTGCTTGGCCTAATCATCGGCTATGCCCGAAAGCTGCGCCAGGGCGCCTTGGGCGCCTTGGGCGATTTGAGCGTAAAGCCGGCTTCCGTGTCCTCGGCGGTAGTCCTGTGGGAGCTATGCCGCAAGACGGTGACAAATCGAACGTTCACTTTAACACTGTGAACTACTTGTCAGTGTGATCGTTCACCACATTCATCGTCCCGGCATTGATTTATCCCCAGTCCGGGTTCTAAGATTTCGCCGACTTCGATGTTCTCCCGTAGCCGCTGGTTGGCCGGTTGCCAGCCGCCGGCCAACCGGTGGAAGAAGGAAGGGGGCGGCTATTGTTCGCCTATGTCGTTCGAGCCCCTTTCCACTATGGAGTCAGCCCTCTGGGGGCTGCTAGGTAGCTTTATTGTGGAAGCACTCGAACTTGGCGCTGCGCTGCGCCGCGCGAAAACCCTGCCATGGAACCGCCCCGATGAGCCGGGACTCCCCGCATACCTGGCCTCAGTCGTGCTCCGGCTCGCCGCTGGCGCAGGGCTCGCCGCACTCATCGGAGCCGACGGGCAGCTAGCCAGCCCTTTCGCCGCCGGGCTCCTCGGCATCACCGCACCACTATTGATCGAAAAGATTCTGCGCCAGGTTGACATGGCGCCAGCCGAAGCCACCACACCGCACCACCACTCGACACTACCCCTCACCCGATCCGTACCACCCCCGATAGCAAAGGACCAGAAGCGGGCCCCGGGAGAAGCGGGCTCTTCCGATGTCGACTGACTCCTTCCGCCGCCAACTTGTGCTCGCGCTCGGTCGGTCCACCCCCGCCTTTCACTCACCACGAGCAGCCCGACCTGGCCGTTTAAGACACCTCATTGATGCCCTGAGCCGACGTACCCCAGCCTTCGCCAGCCAACAGACCGTAAATCTGTCCAGCGCTGATCTCCACCAGGACGACTCTCGCACCGCCGACCTCCGCAAGTCCGACCTGGCTGGCGTGGAGCTCAACAACAGGGACCTTCGCGAGACTGATCTCATCGGTGTCAACCTCGCCCGCGCCAATTTCGCTGGCGTTGACCTCACCGGTGCGAACCTTGCCGGTGTTGACCTCCGCGGCGCGAACCTCACCGACGTCGACCTCACGGGCGCGAACCTCGCCGGTGTTGACCTCCGCGGCGCGGACCTCACCGACGTCAACCTCACTGGCACGCTGCTCATCGGTGCCGACCTCACCGGTGTTGACCTTGCCGGCGTCAACCTGGCCGGTGTTGACCTTCGCGGAGTCAATCTCACCGGCGTCGACCTCACCAGAGCCGATCTTCGTGAGGCCAACCTCGATCGCGCCAACCTCACCGGCGTCAACCTCCGCGAGGCCAACCTCTACGGTGCCGTTCTCACCAGCACCACACTCGCGGGGGCACGGTGGGATTGGGCCACTATCTGGCCACCCGAGCGGGCAGCGGAGATCTGGTTCCGGTCGGCGGAATGGCCGGATCAACCGGGCGTTTACGTCGTGCTACCAGACGCTGGCGGCCGGATTCGCCCATCCGTTGTCGTGTGACCGGGCACGTAGGCGTCGAGTGAACGCTGTCGCTGGTCCGGAGCGGCCTATCGAGGGCCCGAGATTGCGGGCTCTGTAACCCTGGAGCCGCAGGTGACGTCCGGGCTGGACGACACCTGCGGCAACGATCGGTGGCCTACTCCGATGGGTGGCTCTTCGACGCCACCGAGGTAATGTGGCCGCGATCTGGAGGGCCGCCGATGGCCACATGAGTTTGTCGGCCACCGGCGGGGTTTGTTGGTTACTGGTGTGGTGTTGGGATGGTGTGTTGGGTGAATGTGGGTTCTGTGGTGGTCTTCGTGGTGGTGGTGGTGGTGGTGGTCTCGTCTGCGGCGTAGAGGCGGATGGAGCCGTTGGTGTTGCGGGTTACGAAGGCGATTTGGTGGCCGTTTGAGTTTTGCCAGGTGAATGCGGTGGGGTCGACGGGGTAGGTTTCTCCGGAGGTGACGGGTCCCCAGGTTGTCCAGGTGGTTGATCCTGCGGCGGTGTGGCGGGTGCGGTAGATGTTGCCGTCGGTGGCCCGGATGAAGACCCAGGCGCGGCCGGTGGTGGGGCTGAGGATGGTGCTGGGTGATCCGTCCGGGGTGATTGAGTTGTCGCCGATTGTGGTCCAGGTGCCGGGCCAGGTGCCGTTGATGTTTTGTAGTTGGGTTTGGATGGTGCCGTTGGTGGCGTGACCGACGGCCATTACTCGGTATCCGGGTAGGAGGGTGGTGGTTAGTGAGCCGGTGAATTGGGTGTCGCCGAGGTCGGTCCATTCGGTGGTGAGAGTTCCGGCTTGCCAGGTGGCGGTTTGGACTTTGCCGGTGCTGGTGGTGGCGAGGATGGTGGCGGTGCGGTCAGGACCGATTTGGGCGATTGGGGTGCCGGTTAGGCCGGTGGCGCCGGTGGAGGTCCAGGGTAGGAGGTCGCCGGTGGTTCCGTCTTGTTGGCGTGACCAGAGGGTGCCATTGGTGTCGTAGGCGAAGACGGCGAGGCTATCGTCGGAGAGTTGGATCGCGGCGGGGGCGGATTTCATTGCGCCGCCGAGTTCCAGCCAGGGTTTCCAGTCGGGGGAGGCGGGGGCTTTCTGGGTGAGTCGTTGGATGTCGCTGGTGCTGGTCTGGCTGAAGACGTTTACGTTGTCTTCGGCGTCCGCGACGAGGGCCGGCGTGCCCACGTGCACGATGTTGGCGGGGGCTGACCATTGGATTGTGCCGAGGGCGTCGGGGTTAGCCCGGCCGTGTCGGATTTGGCCGATGTTGTCGTTGTAGGCGATTTCCAGGGTGCCGAGGGCTGTTGAGGCTGCTGGGGCCTGCATCGCCGCGATCGGCATGTTCGGCTGCAACGGTATCGAAGGAAGCGCGGGGCTGCTGATCGCGCCCTGGTGGCAGGTGTTCGTGGTCGCGAAGATCTCGGGGAAACGCCATCCCCAGCCGGCCTTGTGGAAGACGAGCTCCCAGTCGAGCAGGTCTTCTCGGTAGCGGTACTGGTAGAGGTCGCCGTTGTCCAGGACGCCGTAGACGGTGTCACCGCCGGCGGAGAAGATACTGGTGTAGTAGCCCCAGCCGGAACCGACGTGGAGGTTGTAGCTGATCCATCGCTGCGTCGTCGGGTCGAAGCGATACCGGTAGAGACGATCGTCGGCGGCGCGGGCGTAGAGGACTCCCGGGGAGGTGGCGAACAGGAGGTTGTACCGGTCCCATCCCGTGTCGATCACTCGGCCGTCGACGGTCCATGTTTTTGACGATTCGCTGTAGCGGTGCCAGCGAAGCCTTCCGGTGTCGTCGATGGTGTAGAAGTCACCCGACTCGTCAATGGTGATCTTGTTGCGATTTGCTGATTCGGCGTACGACCCGAAGCTGGAGCTGATCTGCGGTCCTTGTACGCCGTCGATCCTTTCCCACCCGAATCCGGTCCACCGGTAGCGGAACATTCCCTCCGATTTGATCCCGTAGACCCGCCCGTCGGGGCCCCCGAGGACGCGTCCGAACTGTTGCCAGCCGACTCCGATGGTGGTGGCGGCGGTCCACTCTCCGCTGCTGCCGTCGTCGTATCCCGGGGTTTCGTATTTTCGGTGAGTCAGTGTGCCGCTGCTGGTGGAGTTGAAGAACTGTGCCGCGCCGGTGCAGCTGAACGCATCTTCGGACGCCTGTGCGGGGTGTGCGCCAGCGGTGACGGTGATGCCGCTGCCGATCAGTGCAATCGCAAGTCCTAAACGGAGTGCGCTGCGCCTGGGGACTGTTCCCCGCCTGCGAACATGTGTGGGACGGAACATTTTCAAACACCTTTCTCAGTGTGTGTGCTGTTTGCCCGGTATGCCGGCATTCTTGGATTGTGTGGAATAAAGTAATAGGTCTTTGTAACTGGGAGGCTCTGCGGGCCCTGCTTGTTTGGCCGTGCTGGATGGTAGTCGATCGGGGCTGCACCGTGCCCCCTCATTGCCGTCCCGTCAGGAGGTGCGCCTGCCCGGTTGAGTGGGTCGGATGACGCCTTGACAATGGCCTGCGTTGCTGGGATTGTACGGCGGCGAGTCGAGATGGGACGGTGACGGAGAGTAGCAGTGGACAGTCGAAGAAGCGGGTTTGCTAACGGGAAGTTCACAATGGCTGATTGCCTTTAATGGCCGCTGCGGGTGTGCACACTGTCCCTGTGTTTGAGGCTGTTCTCGCGCTGGCTTGACGTTTGTCTGTCGCGTGTCGCCCGGCGCGCTTATGTGCTGGCAATTTCTGTATTTATGCGTTGTTCGGCTGTTTTCAGCAATGCACTAACACTGCGGAACCGTTCGAGGTCGAGTCGCTCGAGGCTGATCCGCAGTCTTCCTGCTGTCAATTGATCCATCAGCCCAGGGGTTGACGATGTCCTTTGGTCCGCGACGTACGTTCGACCGGTCGGCACAGCCGTCGAGGCGTGCTCCGCTGCTGCACACGGGCACGGTGCGTTCTCTCGTCGCTGCTGCCATGGTTGGCGTACTCGCTCTCGGTTTGGGCGGCGGCGGGGTGAGTGGTCTGTCGCCGCTGCCCGTTGCAGGAGACGAGGCCGGGCGCAGGGCAGCGGCTGGGGCGCCTGCCCAGAAGTGGAGTTCGGCGGCGACCGGAAGCGACCACGTTGCCCGGGGCCGGGTCAATCGGGAGCTGCCGACCACACAGCGCGGCCGCTACCCGCTGCATCGCCTGGCGCAGGAGCCGAAGTCGGTCGTCAACAAGGCCAGCGTGGAGCAGCCGCCGGCGGGTGAGGCAAAGGGATTCGACCAGAAGACCAGTCGCGAGCAGCCGGCCGAGCGTGACGCCAACCAGCGGGTCTACCACAACGCCGATGGCACCCAGACCGTCGAATTCTCGACCGCGCCGATCAACTACCAGACGTCAGACGGAAGCTGGGCACCGATTGACAGCAGTCTGGTGCCCAGCGGTGACGGTGGTTGGCAGAACGCGGCGGACGCGACCCAGGTCCGACTGGCTCCTCGGTCTGACGCGGGCGATCTCGTCCGGTTGATCTTCGACGAGGACATCGAGTTCGGCTACAGCGTCGCCGACGCCGCCGGGACGGTCGGGCAGGTCACTGGTGACGCGATTGTCTATCCCGGTGTTCGACCGGAGATGGATCTGCGCTTGGAACCGCGTCCCGGCGGGGTCAAGGAAACTCTCGTTCTGCACTCCGCCACCGCTCCGACCTCGTATCTCTTTCCGCTTCACCTACGCGACCTGACCGCCCGGCTCGTTGACGGGCAGGTCGTACTGACCGACAAAGCCGGCGTGCAACGGGGGGTCATTCCGCCCGGGTACATGGTGGATGCCGGTGAGGGCGATCGCGGTCCTGCCACCTCCACCGGCGTGCGTTACGAACTCGTCAACGTTGACGATCAACCCGCGCTGCGACTGACGCTGGACTCGGCGTGGTTGAGCGATCCGGATCGTCGCTTCCCGGTCGAGGTTGACCCGACGGTGGGTCCGCCGGTGACCGGCGAGGGCGCGGACAGCAGCATGTACGTGCACGGCAGCAGCTCCACCTCTGGAGGCCAGGAGCTGCTGGTGGGACGCGCCAGTGGGTCCAACGCGGCGGCGTACCTCACGTTCAACGGGCTGGTTGACCAGCTACGTGATCAAACTATCCACGGGGCCGCCCTGTCCGTGGTCAACTACGACGCGGCCTCCTGCAAGCCACGGAAGATCACTGTCCACCCGGTCACCGAGTCGTGGACCGCGGGCACCGGCCACTCGTACCCCGGTCCGTCGGTGGGTAGCTCGCTCGCCAGCCGCTCGTTCGCGCATGGCTACATCGGCCTGGGGCAGTCCCAGTCGGCGTGCCCGGCGGCCAACGAGATGTTCGACCTTGGTACGGCCGGGCGGGACCTGGTACAGCGGTGGGTGAACGGTGAACAGGCCAACAACGGTCTGTCGTTGCGGGCCTCGACGACCGACTCCTCGGCCTGGAAGCGGCTTGCCGGTACCGGTACCGCCAACGCGCCAACGCTGTACATCACCCACTCGCCCTACAACGCCGAGTACGCGATCCCGAACCCGACCCCGGAGCCGCCCGTCCTGCGTAACCAGGACGGCAACGTGCAGGTGACCGTCACCAACCGGGGCTCCGAGGACTGGACGCCCGCGAACTACTACCTCGCCTACCGGGTCTACAACGCCCAGACGGGAGAGGCCGTTACCCAGCAGCGGTCGGCAAGCCTGCCGTCGACCCTCGCCCGCGGCGCCACGGTCACCCTCGACGCCTCGGTGAAACGGCTGGAACCGGCAACGTACTTCCTCGACTTCACCATGGTGCGTACCGGCGGCGCCGTCTTCACCGATCACCAGGTCCCGCCGGGCCGGATCGTGCTCCAGGTCTTCGACGTGCCACCGGTGGTGCAGGAGCTGTACCCACCGAACGGGTACCACGCCCCCACCCTGAACCCGCTGCTGTGGGCGCAAGCCGTGGACACCGACGCCCCACCCGGGGCAACTCTCAGCTTCAAGTTCGAGGTCTGTGACCGTACCGACGACGGCGGGGAAACCGATTGCACGGACTCCGGCTACCTCGACGAACACGCGTGGGTGATCCCGGACGGTCGCCTGTCCTGGGGCGAGTCCTACCTGTGGCGTGCCTACGTCAGGGACGGCGCCAACGAGGTGCGCTCCCCCGACTCGGTGTTACTCACCTCCGTGCCCCAACCGGACGTGCTCTCCCGGATCGCCAGATCGCCAGACGCCGAACGGGGGCGTGATTTCGACACCCAGGTCGGCAACGTCAGTACCTCGGCGATCGACGTCACGGCCATGACCGTTGGGCCGGAGCTGAATCTGCTCCGCACGTACAACAGCCTCGACCCGCGTCCGTCCGCGGTCTTCGGCGCCGGCTGGTCCAGTCGGTACGACATGAAGCTGACGCCGGACGATGACGGCTCCGGCAACGTGGTGATCCGTTACCCGGACGGGCAGGAGGTACGGTTCGGGCGGAACTCCGACGGGACGTACGTCGCGCCGTCGGGTCGGGTGGCCCGGCTGACCCTCGATGACACGGGCTGGAAGCTGCGCGACCGCTCCGGCACCACCTACGAGTTTTCCCTGACCGGCAAGTTGGTCAGGATCACTGACAAGATGGCCCGGTCGGTCAAGCTGGTGTACGACATCTTCTCCGGCAAGTTGGCACGGGCGCAGGTCGCGAACAGCTTTACCAACACCGCGGGCCGAGCGCTCCACTTCTCGTGGACCGACGACCACATCACCGCCGTCAAGACCGACGCGATTGACGGCGCCCCGCTGACCTGGACCTACTCCTACAGCGGCGATCTGCTCACCAAGGTGTGCTCGCCGACGGACGCCTGCACCAGCTACGAGTACGCGGAGGGCTCGCACTACCGTACCGCAGTGCTCGATGCCCGCCCGGACTCGTACTACCGACTCGGGGAGGGTGAGGGCACCGCGGCGGCCAGCGACGTCGCGATCAACCTGGGCAAGGACTCCGCCACCTATCACCACGTGACCCTTGCCCAACCTGGTGTGATCGAGGGCGTCGGCGACACCGCGGCCTCCTTCAACGGCACCTCCTCCCATGTGGAGCTCCCCAAGGGCCTGGTGAAAAAGAGTCGTGACACCGCTGTCGAGCTCTGGTTCAAGGTCGGCAAGACCCAGACCGGTGGCCCGCTGATCGGCTACCAGGACAAGGCCCTCGACTCCGCCGCCACCAGCGGGGTGCCGATCCTCTACACCGGCATCGACGGCCGCCTGCGTGGTCAGCTCGCCGGAGGCACCATCGCACCGATTTCCTCCACCGTTCCTGTCAACGACGGCAAGTGGCACCACGTCGTACTGTCTGCCATGGGCAACGTCCAGACCATGTATCTGGACGGCGTCAAGGTCGGCGAGCGGACCGGGCAGACCATCGAACACTCGCTGCTGACGTTCAACCAGGTCGGTGCCGCCTCGGCTACGACGCCCGGCTCGTGGCCGGGCTGGGGGTGGACGGCTCGGCGGTACTTCGCCGGCACGATCGACGAGGTCGCCGTCTACTCGCATCCCATTGGCCCGAAGACCGCCGCGGCACACTTCGAGTACGCGAAGCCCGCCGCACAGCAGCTCACCAAGATCACGCTGCCCAGCGGTAAGGTCGCCAGCGAGGTTGTCTACGACACCGCCACCGACCGGGTCAAGGAATACACCGACGAGAACGGTGGTACATGGAAGATCGGTCAGCCGGCCATCTACGGCGGCGACGACGATCTCCGCCGGAGTGTCCAGCTCCTGGACCCGGCCAACCGTCCGCACCTCTACGAGTATGACGCGCTGACCGGGCAGATGTTGCGCTCCGGCATTCCGCTCGGCCTGGAAACCCGGCCGGAGGACCAGCCGGGTGAGCCAACTCCGTCGCCGGGCCCTCCGCCCGGTGAGACGTGCACGGAACCGGACCCTATCGACCCTGCCTTCTGCACCATCATTCCGGACGACTCCGGTGGGCCGGTCTTCGTCGAGCATCCGCTCGACGGCATGGCGATCCGCAGCTACTCGTACGACGAAAAGGGCTACCAGACCAAGGTCACCAACGAAAACGGTGACTCGGTGGAGATGACCTACGACAGCAAGGGTCGCCTGACGACCCGTAAGAACTGCCGTACCACCTCTGAGTGCCATACCCGCTACTTCACCTACTCCGCCACCATCACCGACCGGCTGGACCCGCGGGTGGACCTGGTCGTCGAGTCGAGGGACAGCCGGTCGAGCAGCCCCACCGACAATCAGTACCGCACCACCTTCGAATACGCGATAGACGGTCAGCTAACCCGGCAGACCAACCCGGACGGAAGCACCGTCAGGCACACGTACACCTTCGGTGCCGAAGTCGCCGTTGGCGGCGGGAATCCACCGGCCGGCCTGATCAAGACCAGTACCGACGCCCGTGGCAAGGTCACCCGCTTCGTCTACTACAGCAACGGAGACCTTGCCCGGGTCACCGAGCCAGGCGGTCTGGTCAGCGAGTACACCTATGACACACTCGGCCGGCAACTCACCGAGAAGATCGTCTCGGACTCCCACCCCGAGGGTGTCACCACCACCTTCACCTACGACGATCACTCCCGGGTCAAGACCGTCACTGGCCCGGTAGTCACCGAGGAGATCTCCGGTGCGGAGCATCAGGCGCGCACCACCAACGAGTACGACGCGGACGGCAACGTCACCGAGGTAACCGTCGCCGACCTGCTCGGCGAGGACCCGGAGCGAATCGTCACCACCGAGTACGACGAGTACAACCGCCCGGTGCGGATGATCGACGCCGAAGGCAACGAGGAGAGCTACGAGTACGACCGGTTCGGCAACCGGACATCCATGGTGGATGCCAACGACAACCGGTACGACTGGGCGTACACGGCTCAGAACAAGGTCGCCGAGGTGCGGCTGCGCGGCTGGCGCAGCGACCCGGACGGCATACCCGCCCCGGACACCGGCGACTATCTGGTGTTGCACGCCTACTCGTACGACCACGCGGGTCGACTCGCCAGCGACACCGACGCGATGGGTCGTCGCCTGGAGTACACGTACTACCGGGACGACCGCCTGCACGCCATCACGATGAAGGACTTCCGGGACCAGGACGGAACCACGCGTGACTATGTGGTCGAGGAACGCCAGTACGACGCGGCCGGCAACCTCACCCTCAAGAAGGAAGCCAACGGCACCCGGACGAGCGAGTTCACGTACGACCGGGCGGGCAAGCTCCTCACCAGCGTTCTGGATCCGACCGGGCTGACCCGGACCGAGACCATGGCGTACGACCTCAACGGCAACGTGACGCGGACGACCCGCAGCGGCAAGGCCTCCAATGTGCCGTGGGTCGTGCCGGTTGTCACGGAAACTGTTGACTACACCTACGACGATGATGGCAACCTGCTGACCGAGAAGGTGACGGCAGGCAGCGAGACCCGGACGACCAGCTACACGTATGACCAGCGGGGCTTGCGACTGAGCGCCACCGACCCCCGGGGCAACGTGAGCGGTGCCGATAAGGCCGCCTTCACCACCACCTACGAATACGACGAACTCGGCCGGCAGGTCAGCTCGACCGGCCCGGCGGCGGCGGCGGAGAGCGACGGCGGCGAGCCCGTCACGACCCGCGCCGAGGTCGCGTTCAGCTACAACACCTTCGGCGAGCAGGTCGCCGCGCGTGACCCACGCGGGCAGATCTCCCACGTCGAGTACGACAAACTCGGCCGTCCGGTGCGCACCCTAGCCCCGGCCTACCTGCCGCCGGGAGTCTCCGAGCAGATCATCCCGGAAACCCGACAGAGCTACGACGGGCTGGGCAACGTTGTCGAGGCAATCCGTCCGAGTGGCACCACCAAGTTCACCTACGACCAGCTCAACCGTCTTGTCGCCCGGGACGATCCGGCATCGACCAACGATGACCGGGCGGTGACCCACTACTCGTACACCCGCGTCGGCGAAGTGCTGTCGGTCACCGACCCGACCGGTGCTCGGATCGAATCCACCTACGATGATCTGGACCGCCAGATCACGCAGACCCGCGTGGAACGGCAACCGACGCCCCGGAACCTCGTCACCCAGATGGCCTACGACGACTACGGCAACCTGACCTCGATCGTGTCGCCGTCGGGTGCGACGACGGTCAACGCCTACGACAGCGTGGGCGACATGATCCGGACCACCGCGCCTACTGGCGAGTCGATGGTCTTCGGCTACGACCACGCGGGCCGGCAGATCCGCGCCTCCGACGGACTGGGCCGCACCGTCAGCATCGAGTACGACCGGTTTGGCGACCGCGCCAGCGATGCCAGCCTGGACGCGGACGGGACGCTGCTTCGCCGCCAGACGTACGAATACGACGAGGCAAGCAACATGATCTCGTCAACGGATCCGTACGGCACCGTCACCCGGTACGAGTACGACGCGTTGAGCCGGCTACGCACACAGATCGAACCGGCGACCGACAAAAAGTCGATCACCACCACCTTCGGCTACGACGTCGCCGGCAACCGGACCCGCTACACCGACGGCCGGGGTAACTCGACCACCTACACGTACAACACGCTCGGCCTGCCGGAGTCGACGATCGAACCGGCGACGACCGCCCACCCGGCGGTGGCCGACCGCACCTGGACTGTCGGCTACGACGCCGAAGGTCAGGCGGTCCGGTTGAGCGCACCGGGCGACGTCAGCCGGCAGCGGACCTACGACGCCGGCGGCCGGCTCACCGCCGAGACCGGATCAGGTGGCGACACCGCGACCACCGCGCGGGAACTCAGCTACGACCTGGTGGGAAGGCCCACCAGCGTGAGCGCCCCGGGCGGTGCCAATAGCTATACCTACAACGACCAGGGGGCGCTGCTCTCCACCGCCGGCCCGTCCGGCACCGCCAGCTTCACCTACGACGACGACGGTCGGATGACGACCCGGACCGACTTGACCGGGACATCCACCTTCGACTACGTCAAGGGTCGGCTCGACACGATCACCGACTCCATCACCGGCCAGGCACAGCGGCTGAGCTACGACGCCGCCGGCGAGGTGGAGACGGTCGATTACGGCGGCGGCCGGATTCGCACCTTCGGGTACGACGACTTTGGTCGGGTCGCCAGCGACACTGTGCAGAACAGCGCCGGCTCCACCGTCGCCTCAGTGACCTACGGCTTCGACCTGAACGGTCACCTGACCGAGAAGAAGACCACGGGCACCGCGGGCGCGGGCGACAACACCTACACGTACGACAAGGCGGGCCGGCTCACCTCGTGGACCAACCCGGAGGGCACGGTCGCGTACGAGTGGGACGACAGCGGTAACCGGATCAGCGCCGGGTCGAAGACCGCTACGTTCGACGAGCGAAACCGCCTGCTCTCCGATGGCGACTACACCTATGCCTACACCGCCCGCGGCACCCTGAGTACCCGGACCAGCTCCGGCCTGTCCGAGCGGTACTCGTTCGACGCGTTCGACCGGCTCACCGAGGCCGACGAGCAGACCTACACCTACGACGGCCTGGACCGGGTGACCTCCCGTACCGGGACGACCTTCACCTACGCCGGCTTCGGGGATGAGGTGGTCCACGACGGGGTGGAGTACTTCGCTCGCGGACCGGGCGGGGAACTGCTCGCCACCGGCCAGGGCAACAACGAACGGCTGTCCCTGACCGACGTGCACGGCGATGTCGTGGCCGCCTTCGACCCGGCCAACACCGAGCTCGCCGCACTCAACGACTCGACTGCCTACGATCCGTTCGGTCAAAAGATCGACAGCGTCGGCGACACCGGCAACCTGGGCTTCCAGGGTGACTGGACCGATCCAGACACCGGCCAGGTCGACATGGGTGCCCGCTGGTACGACCCCGGTACCGGTTCGTTCACCTCGCGGGACAGCGTCACCTACGCCGCTGGGGATTCGATTCTGGCCAACCGGTACGGCTACGGTGCTGGCGCCCCACTCGACTTCTACGACCCCGACGGCCACTGGCCCAGCTTTGTCAAGAAAGCAAGTAGCTGGGTATCCAACAAGTGGAAGTCCGCCAAGAAGGCTGTGGGCCGGACGTGGAATTCTGCAAAGAGCTGGGGGTCCAGGCTGTGGGAGAATGCACGCACCTGGGTTACGAAGCAGTACAACCGTGTGAAATCAGCCCTTACCGCGGCGAAGACCTGGGTTAGCGATAAGATCCACGCGGTTAAGAACAAGGCGAGAGAGGGCTACGCGGCCTACCAGGACGGCAAGCTCGGCGACTGGGCGAAGGAACAGGCCAGGGCCGCCGCACATGAAGTCAAGGCCAAGGTTACGCGGGCAGCCAAGGCAGCGCAGGAAAAGCTGGTCAAATTCACCAAACTGCCGGTTGTTCAAGCGCTGACAAAACCTCTGATCGCAGCAAAAGAACTGGTTTCTGCCGGTGCCAAAGTCGCGGCCAGTGTCGTCTCGGTCACCGCCCAGGCCATCAAGGACCCGGAAAAGTTCCGAGAGAAGCTCCTGAACGCGGCAGCGGAGAAAGTAGCGCCGCTGGTCGAGGGCGTAACTGACGTATGGGACAAGTCAACCCAGTTCGTCGAGGACCATGCCGCCGAGATCGCCGGCATCGCGGCCGGCGTCGCAGTCGGTGTTGGCTGCGGTATGGCGATCGGCTGGACCGGCGTCGGCGCGGTGGCGTGTGGTGCCCTCGCGGGTGCGGTCGGCTCGGCCGTCACCGGCAGCGTGATCGGAAAGCGCGGCTCGGACCTGCTCGGCGAGGTGGCGACGGGTGCTGCGTTCGGTGCGGTCGGCGGCGCCCTCGGCCCCATCGCCGGCCGAGCGATCGGCGCGGGAGTCCGCGCCCTCGGCGGCGGCCTGCGGGCGGCCGGCAACGTCGGGGGAAATCTCCTGGCTTCTGGCGGCAGAGCAATCGGCGCTGGTGCGTCGAAGGTCCGTAGTCTCGCCGGACGCCAATTTAACAGGGGCTGCCGGACCAACAGCTTCACTTCGGGTACCAGAGTCTTGCTGGCCGACGGTAGTCGTAGAGCGATCAGTGAGGTCCGTATCGGTGACCGGGTACTCGCCACCGACCCCACCACCGGCCGGACCGAGGCGCGTGTCGTCACCGCGTTGATCGTAGGTGCCGGTAGTAAGGACCTGGTCGAGATCACTGTCGACACCGATGGTGATGCGGGCGACCAAACCGCGAAGCTCACCGCCACCGACGGTCACCCCTTCTGGGAGTACGGCGACGGTCGTTGGGTCGAGGCGAGGGATCTCGAACCCGGGTATGAGTTTGAAACCGCGGACCACCGGCCGGCCACGGTGGTGGCCGTCCGTAAGTGGACTGAGCACCAGCAGGTCTACAACCTCACCGTTGACGGCCTCCACACGTACTATGTGGTTGCCGGTAGCACACCGGTGTTGGTCCACAACTGCACAATCCTTGGTGCTGGAGCTCCGAAGGCAGGAAACACTGCAGTTGTCGGTCGTCTTGAGGACACTGCCGTGGCCCGCGACTGGGCGAGCCACGATGTTCTCAACATCCCGGACTGGACCATCACAAAGAATGATGCATGGGTGAATGCGGTTATTAAGAATAAGCAGGATGTGTACGTCGCATCCCCACTGACACACCGAAACCTGTGGGACGCGGCTAACGGTCGACAGACCGTCTTGGCTCGGGAACTGAAAATGCTGACAGGCGCTGGCTACAAGTGGGATGGGGACTATCTGCGCCCCCCAAGGAGTTGATCGTTATGAACCTCGATGAACAGTCATTTTCATTTCTTGAGCTAAGCAAGAACGTGAACTATGGCCGCGATACCCTGCCGTCGGCCAGGGACCGCCAGATTCGGGACCTGCTGCTAGGCGCGGCAGACAGCGCTTCACTTGAGCAGGTCAAGCGGCTTATGCCAGGTGATGCTGACCGGGTTCTAAACGCGTTCGCGGAGCGAGCCGCGTCCATCGCGGTTCGTCATCAGGATGCACGCGAGCTTCGCGCCGGCATCCTGGCTGCAGCGATTGCTCAGGCAATTACTGGCGATCTGCGAGAGTCGCTGGCTGCGCTTTCATTACTATATCGAGCCTCTGAGATGATCGGCCACGATCCCAATTCGGAGTTTGCTGCGGCGAATGATCTTTCCGGAGGTCGTGCGATTGGCTTACTTGACTTCCTGCGCAGGTCGCCGGAGGATAGGACGATCCAGGCCATGGGTTACGAAGAAGGTGACGACAAGGGCGGGTTTCGGTTTGTCCGAAATTGGTAGCGCACAGCGCTGTAACGAGGCGAATCAACCCTGATTCTTCACGGGCCTGATCAAGGTGTCACTGATGACTGTGGCGGGAAGTAGCGACTGCCCTGCAGTGAGAGCACGAGGGCGCCCCACCCGGAAGGGGTGGGGCGCCGGTCGTTGGCCGGTTCACGCTAGCCCGTCGGAGTCGGTGGCCGGTGACCCGTTCGGGTCACCGGCCACCGACCTACTCAGATGCCGCTTGCTCTCGTGCAGTCCGCGGACGGTTCCAGGCTGAAGTCGAGGGTGGCGACGAACCCTGCCGTGACCCGGATGCGGTCGAACTCCGGAACCCAACCGTCCTTGGCGACGATCACGTCGTAGCGGCCCTTGGGCAGCCAGACCATGTACTTGCCAGAGGCGTCCGCCGTCAGGGTGAAGCCGGCGCCGCTGCCGGCCGCGTTCACCCGGACGGTGGCCGGCACGCCGGCCGTCTCCCCGCCGCAGGTCACTCCGGTGACCGTGCCCTGCAGCTTGCCCCAGCTCTTCGGCGGAGACACGTTCATCTCCACCTGCACTGGCGGGACCTGGTTCGGCGTGTCGGCGGTGAACGCCAGCTCGCCGCTGTAGCGACCGGGCTGCTCGACCCCGGCCTCAGCGGTGGCCGTGAGCGTCACCTTCACCTTGCGGGACTCGCCCGGCTCCAGCGTGAAGCTGGACGGTGCGGTGCTCAGCCACGGCAGTTCCGCCTCCTCGGCGCACAGTTCCAGCCCGCCGAGGCGTTCCGCCTCTGCCGATCCGACGAACGCGCTGGGTGAGCCGCCGATCCGGTAGGTGCCACAGGCGGCGGCCCCCCGGTACCGGCCGAACTCGGTGTTCGGCAGGTCCTGCCAGGTTGCGGACGCCGGGTCGTAGGCGATCGTCCGGTTCGTCACCGTGGTGGAGCCGCCGGTGACTCCGCCGGCCAGCACGAGCATCCCGCCGGCCGCGGTGTACGACGAGCCCCACAGGTCCAGCGGCATGTCCGCGACCTGACTCCAGGTGTCCGACGCCGGGTCGTACCGGTGCGCGTCGGTGTAGTCGCTGCCGCCGGTGCCGCCGGCGCAGTACACCTGGTCGCCGATGCCACCGCAGCTCATCCAGGAAACCGGGTGCGGGTAGGGGGCACGGGTGGTGAAGGTCTCGGTCTGCGGGTCGAACGCCACCGTCTCGTCCGAGGCGGTACAGGCGCCGTCGGTGCAGCCACCGACCAGATAGATCTTGTCCCCGGCGACGGCGGTCCCAGCGGCGGCGACCGGTGCGGGATTGGTCACCCCGTCCAGGCGGCTCCAGCTTTCGGTGTCCGGGTCGAAGACATCCACGGTGGCGTCGGGGTTGCCGTTGTCGGCCCACCCGCCGGTCACGTAGATCTTGCCGCCGACCGCCGCGACGCCCGGCTTCGCCCTCGAACCGGCCAGCTCCGGCAGCTCGGACCAGGAGTCGGCGTCCGGGTCGTAGACCCAGACCTTCCTCTCCAGCCCACTACCGGTGCCGCCGCCGATCGAGTACACCCTGCCGTCCAGGGTGACGGCGGAGTTGTCGAAGATCGCCGCCGGCAGGTCCGCGACCCGGGTCCAGGCGTCGTCCGCCGATGGGCCGGTCTCGGCCAGCGCGCCACCGTACCGGGTCCCGGTTTGTGCCGTGCTGATGCCCTTCACCGTGACCTCGCGCAGCGGGGCTCCCGGCTGGTTCAACAGCTCGAACTCGCCGGCCCGCTCCAACACCTCGACGTTGGCCGGGGCGGTGCCGGTGTTCTTCACCGTCACCTGGGTGCTCCGGGTGCTGCCGTACGGTTGGTGTGACTCCACCTCGGCCGGGGTGACCGTGAGCTCTCCGGCGGCCAGCGCGATGTCGGCCCGCCGCACCTCGTCGGCGGTGATCGTCACGTCCTGGGTGGCCAGCGGGTACGGCGTCCGCTCCGCGGTGAACGGGTGGGTGCCGGTGAGGCTGGAGAAGAGCCAGTAGAAGCCGTCCGACTCCGCTGGGTCGTCCGGCGTGCCAGCCGAGACCGCCCGGTCTTCGGGCTGATCCACGCTGGTCACGGTGACGCCGTTGATCGGTTCGCCGGTGTTCAGGTCGGTGGTGGTGCCGACCACCACACCACCGGGCACCAGGTTGCAGTCCCGGTTGCTCAGGACGACATCGTCAACCTGCCACCACCAGGAGAAACTGCCGGCGTAGCGGAACCGTACCCGGGCCTCCGCCGCGCCGGCCGCCGGCGTCAACGGCACCTCCTCAACCCGCGGCCCACGTAGGCTGCTGGTCTGGTGCCAGACGTTGGTCCAGGTCTCGCCGCCGTCGGTGGTGACGTCGATGTCGGCGCTGTCGCCGTTGCCGAGCGCCCAGAAGTCACTGTTGAACCGCAGCACCGGTGCGTCGGTCTCGGAGAGATCCAGCGTCGGGCTCACCAGGTCGGTGTCCTGGCTCTTGCCGCCGGCGCCGAGCGCATCGCTGTCGATGATCGCGAATCCGCCGCTGCCGCCGGTCAGGTTGCCTCGCCCGCCGAGGTCCTCGAAGGTCCAGCCGCCGTCCTCGGTGCGGTTGACCACCGACCAGCCCTCCGGCGTGGTGGTGTCGGCGAAGTCCTCGGTCAGGAGGGGGTCACCGTAGTTGCCGTTGTAGCCAGCGGCTGTGCAGGCTGCGTCGACCGGAACGGCGAGGTCGACGGTGGTGGCGTCGCTGCCGACCGGTACCTCCCGAGTCGCCGCTTGGTAGTCCGGGTACTGCGGGGTGGCGGTGATCGAGTAGGTGCTGTTGCCGGGCACGGTGGTCGACCACTCTCCGGTCACCGGGTCGGTGAAGACCGGGTCGCCCGGCTTTCCGGCGATGTCGATCCGGGCGTAGAGCGGCCAGCCGTGCCCGGAGCCGTCGGTGACCTGACCGCTCACCGTGACCACCGGGTGGGGGACGAGCGCGAAGTCTCGGGTAACCGCCCCGCCCTCGTCCACCACGAAGGTGTCCGACTGCGACTCGTAGCCGTACACGGTGGCCGTCACCGTGGTCTCGCCAGCCGGCACGGTCAGCGAGTACCGGCCGTCGGTGCCGGTGGTGGTGTCGCGGGTGCCGTCGTCGATGGTCACCCCGGCGATCGGCTCGCCGTCAGCGGCTGAGGTCACCGTGCCGGTGACCCGCCCGACCGGGCCGCGGGGGGCCTCGTTGACCGCCGCGTACGCGTCGAGCCGGCCTTCGCCGAAGACGTTGTTGTCGGCCGCGGTCCCGCCGCAGCTCGTGTCATCGACATCGCGGGCGGTGCGGTCCAGCAGCGCCTCGGTCGCCGGTAGATCCCCGCGGAGGCTGGGCGCGACCGACCAGATCAGGGCCGCCGTGCCGGCGACGTGTGGGGCCGCCATGGAGGTGCCGCTGAACGCGGCGTATCCGCCGCCAGCGATGCTGGAGCGCACGGAGACCCCGGGCGCGGCGATGTTCGGCTTGAGCAGCTCGGTACCGGAGCCACGGCCGGAGAAGCTGGCGATGGCGCCGCTCGACGCGTACGCCCCGACGGCGTACGAGCTCTCGTAGTCTCCGGGGGAGCCGGCGCTGCCGCAGCTCGGGCCGGCGTTGCCGGAGGAGAAGACCGGGAGGATCCCGGCGGCCCGCCACGCCTCGACGGTCTGCTGGTACCAGGGGTCGTTGGGACCGCCACCCCATGAGTTGTTGACGATGTCGGGGCGCAGCTCAGGGCGGGGGTTCTCGCCGTTGGCGTCGGTCGGGGCCAGGATCCACTGGCCGGAGGCGAGTAGCGCGGGGTCCGAGCAGGTGGTGAACTCGCAGCCCTTCGCCGCTATCCACCGGGCACCCGGTGCGACGCCGATCTGGTTGTCGCCCCCGTCGTCACCGACCATCGTGCCCATGGTGTGCGTGCCGTGGTCGTTGTTGTCGCAGGGCTCCGAGTCGGAGCAGATGCCCGTCGGGTCGAACCAGTTGTAGGCGTGGTCGAAGCTGCCGCCGCCGAGGTTGCCCCGGTAGGAGTTGACGAGGGCGGGGTGGTCGTACTGCGTGCCGGTGTCGATGTTGGCTATCACGATGCCTTCGCCGCGGTCGCCGAACTCGTCCCACACCTGGGGCGCACCGATTTCGGCGATGCCCCACTCGACGGCGTCGATGCGGGCCTCGGCCTCGGCTGGCGTCGGCTCGATCAGCGGGCGGCTGCGGATCGGCTCGATCCGCTCGACCTCGGGTCGGTTCGCGATCTCGTCGATCAGGGCCCCGTCGCCGTGGACCTGGATGGCGTTGGCGATCCAGTAGGACGTGTGCTCCGCCTTCCGCGCATCGAGCAGCCGCAGCAGGTCGGCTTGGGTGCGTGCGGCGGTGTCGGTCAGGAGTTGGTGGACCGCGCGGGCCCGGTCGTCGGGCTTGTGCAGGGTCGCGGTGCTGGCGAGTGGTGCGGTTTCCCGTAGGAAGACCAGGAAGCTGGTGCTGTCGCTGGTGTCCAGCAGCTCGGGTGCGACGGTTGCCCGCTCTGGTGCGCCGGGCGGTGACGCGGCGAGCGCGGGCTGGGCGCTCAACCCCAGCACCAGCGCCCCGAACGCGACAGCCAGACGCCCCAGGCGTGACCGCGCGGATGGTCGTACGAACACGTGTCCTCCCCATGTCCACGGGGGGCCCGGGCTGTTCCGAGCCCGCGCCAGCCATGCTCGTGAAAAGACCGACATTGATCAATATATTGTCTCGGTCAGTATTCGATCAGTGACTGGGCGCGCTTCTGGCCGTACGCTGACTCGGTGTTCAGCCGCACATCATCTCGACGGGGTGATGCCCGTCACGTCAACGCGGGTGCCTGGGGAGGCAGCGTGTCTGAGGGGAAAGGTCCGATCGTGGTCTGCGTGAGCCCCGACATGGCCGTGCGCGAGCGCGTGTTGCGTCGGCTCGACGGGGTGGGGCCGGTGCTGAGCTGTGCTGATCTTGCGGAGCTGCGGGCAATGCTCTTTCCTGAACCGTCCGCCACCGAGGAGCGGGGCACCGGTCCACCGGAGACCCCGGTCAGCTACGGCGAGCTGGTGGTTGATCCGCCGGGGCATGTGGTCACCTGGCGGGGGTGCCCACTGGCGCTGACCCGTACCGAACGGCGGTTGTTGACCCGGTTGGTGACCCCGCCGGTCGGGCTCTGGAGCTATGAGCGACTCTTCGCCGCGGTCTGGGGCGGCGCCTACCTGGGCGACACCGCAATCCTGCACTCGGCGATCAAGCGGCTCCGGCGCAAGCTGCGCCTGCTCTCCGGCGGCCCACGGGTGCTGACCGTGCGCGGGGTCGGCTACCGGCTTGTCCTGGGCTCCGACGACTCGGGCGGGTGAGGTGGCCGCCCCGGCGGCGGCTGCTGCCGGGTCCGGGCCATGACACGATGGCGCGGTGAGCGCCGTCCATCCGGGGTACGCCCCACCCTCCGGGCCTGATCGCCCGCCGTCCCGGCCGTGGGCCCGGCGCTTGCTGATCGCGGGCACGGTGGCCTGGGCGGTGCTGCTGGCGGGGCTGGCCTGGTGGTCGGCCCGCACCGATGAGCCGACAGCGCGGGAGCAGCGCACGATTGAGCAGGCGACGCCGGTGGTCAACGCGGCGGTCGGCCAGCTCGTCGCGGCGCTCGACGGCACGGCGTGGGCGATGACCCCGCCCCGCACGGTGCGGGGCTGCCGGGTCACCCCGGTCAGCACGGGTGCCGAACTGACCCGCGGGATCGACGTTCTGGTCGCCGAGGGAGGTGAGCGCGACCTGCTCAGCCGCGTCGCCGACGCGCTGCCGGAGCGGTGGCCGGCCGGCGTTCGGGACGCCGCCGAGGGCCCGCTGCTGCGCGCCGACGCCGGTGAGTTTGTCCTGGTCGAGGGGGAGTCGACGAGTCCGGGCCGGGTTCGGTTCGAGGTGCTGACCGGCTGTCGCCCGACCGACGCCGCGGCCGGCGATCCGCTGCCCGGGATCCCGCCCGAACCAGCGCTGCGTGCCGCGTTGCAGGCGCTGGGCCGCCCCGTGCCGGAGCAGGTGGATCGGATCTGGACATCGTGCCCGGGCGGCGCGAAGGCCTGGACCGAGCGGGTGCCGGTCGGCCCCGAGCCGGCATCGTTGAGCGCCCTGGCTCCGTTGGCCGCCCCCGGCACCGCTGTGGTGGACACCCCCGAGGTGTACGCCTACCGCAGTGGCAGCGATCTGATCGTCGCCGACGCCACCGGCGACCAGCTGCACCTGATGCTCTCCAGCGGCTGTGCGGGGTGAGGCCTAATAGACGAGCGCCTGGGCCTCCTCGGCCATGACCTCCTCGAGGAAGACCGCCGAACCGGCGATCCGGATGCCCGACAGCACGTCGCCGGGCCCGATGTCCCGACGGGCCGCGCACTGGGTACAGGCGGTCACCCGGCCCGTCGTCAGGATCACGTACAGCAGTTCGCCCAGTGGCGCCGCGTGCGGCAGCTCGAACTCCTGCGCCCGGCCGGGCAGCGCGAACCAGGTCGCCTCGCCGGTCAGCCAGAGTGAGACATCAACTCCGGCGGCGGCTGCGGTGGCGGCGATGGTGAACGCCTGTGCGCACCGCTCCGGGGCATCGGCACCGGCGGTGACCTTGACGACGAGGGTTCGGCCCACGAGCGCCAGCATAGGATAGTCGCCGATGGTCACCGAGATAGGGTTCGTAAGTTTGCTGGTCGCCGCGCTGGGCGGGCTCGCCGGCGGGTTGGTCTACCTTGCCGTACGCATATCGAGAGGGCATTAGTGAGTGACGAGAATCCGCTTCAGCCGCCGTGGCTGAACGCGCCTCCGGTGGACCCGTACCCCTACGAGGAGAGCCACGACCTACGGACCGGCCCGAAACTGCACCCCACTCTGGACGGCCTACTGCCGTACATCGGGGTGTGGCGGGGTCGGGGCCGGGGCGGCTACCCCACCATTGAGGACTTCGACTACGCGCAGGAGATCCGGATCAGCCACGACGGCCGGCCGTTCCTCTGCTATGAGTCGCGTGCGTGGCTGCTGGACGAGCAGAGCCGCCCGGTCCGCCCGGCCGGGCGGGAGATGGGCTGGTGGCGGCCGGTGCTCGACGCTGACGACCGGGCGACCAACGAGTGGGAAGCGCTGATGAGCACGCCCACGGGCGTGATGGAGCTGCACCTCGGCAAGCGCACCGGCACCCAGCTCGAGTTCGCCACCGACGCGGTGGTGCGCACTCCCACCGCGAAGGAGGTGACCGCCGGTCACCGCCTCTTCGGCATCGTGGAGGGCGCCCTGCTCTACGCGCAGGAGATGGCCGCCGTCGGCCACGGCCTCACCCCGCACCTGTCCGCCCGGCTGATTCGGGTGGGCGGCTGAGAACAGTGCGTCGGTCGTCGTCGGGCGGGACGGGGAAACCGAGTAGGTCCTGCAGCCGCCGGGTGTAGGCCGACCGGGGTCGGCCGATGCCGTCGAGGACGCGGACCTCGACCAGGCCCCGGACCGACGAGCTGAACCAGACCGCGTCCGCGGCGTGCAGCTCGGCTGGGGTCGCCAGCTGCTCGTGTGCGCCCAGGCCCACCTGTTCGGCGTGGGCCAGCAGCCAGGCGGCGGTGGTGCCGGGCAGGATGCCGGCCGCGGCGGGCACCGTGCGCAGCGCTCCGTCGGTGAGCCAGAGGACGTTGGCGGTCGGCCCCTCCAGGACGTACCCGTCGGTGGAGGTCCAGAGCGCGTCGCTGACGCCGTTGCGGGACGCCCACCGGCGGGCGGCGTTGTGCACCGCGTACGACGTGGTCTTGCTGCCGGTGGGTAACCAGTCCAGGCCGGCACGGCCGCGGGCCGGCACGCCCAGCGGCAACGTCGCCACGGTGATCCCGTCGCGGCGGGCCGCCCGAGCCGACGGCGGCACCGGGGCCAGCGTGGCGTACGCGGTCGGGGCTGCGCCGCTGGCCACGCCTCGGGTGCAGACCAGCCGCAGCGCCCCCTCGACCTCGGTGGGCCAGTCGACGCAGATCTCGTCGAGCAGCGCGACCAGGGCGTCGGTCGGTGGCAGGGCTAGGCCCATCAGCGGCGCCGCCCTGGTCATCCGTTCCAGGTGTGCCTCCCGCAGCCAGGGCCGGCCCGCCCGCAGGTGCATCGTTTCGAAGAGCCCGTCGCCGTGCAGGACGCCCAGGTCGTCACCGCGCAGCACCGGCTCTGTGACCGGCACCCGGCCCCGCCCGAGCACCGCGATCCTCGCCGTCGTCATGGCCGCCGAGCATAGGGCCCGGGCGGGTTGCGCCGGGTGGGGTCCGGCCCGGCACCACCCACACCGGCGCAGGCAGAACGGGGCCGGTAGTACGGGCGAATGGTGTTCGGCCCGAGCGAACTATGATTGGACGGTGTCCGAATCCTCCCTCGCGGAACTGCTCCGGGCTCGTGGGCTGCGCCTGACGGCGCAGCGGCAGCTCGTCCTCCAGGCGGTGTTGGACCTGGGGCACGCCACACCGGAGCAGGTCCACACGGCCGTCCGGGAGGTGGCCGCAGGGGTCAACATCACTACCATCTACCGCACGCTGGAGCTGCTGGAACGGCTCGGCCTGGTGACGCACACCCATCTCTCGCACGGCTCGCCGACCTTCCACGCGGCTGGCGAGGACCAGCACGTGCATCTGGTCTGCCGGGAGTGCGGCGCGATCGACGAGATCGATCCCGCGCTGCTGCGCCCGTTGGCCGACCAACTCGCCGAGCAGCGGGGGTTCCGGGTGGACGTCGGCCATGTCTCCCTCTTCGGCCGCTGTGATCGCTGTGAGAACGGGGCGCAGGAATGATCGACATTGCCGGGGCGGTCTCCGTCGAGAGCATCGACGAGGACAGCCGGGATCAACCGGAGCCGGCGCACGCCGCGGCGGGGGTCCGGTCGGTGGCGGCGCACTACGGGGATCCGCTGCGCGAGCAGCGCACCCTGGAGACGGGGGTCGGCCTGGTCGACCGTTCGCACCGGGGGGTGATCGCGGTACCGGGCGAGGATCGCCTCGGCTGGCTGCACACGCTCACCACCCAACACCTGGCGGACCTGCCTGCCGGGCAGGGCACCGAGTTGCTGGTGCTCTCCCCGCACGGGCACGTCGAGCAGCACGCGATGGTGGCCGAGGAGGGCGGTACGACCTGGCTGGACACCGAGCCGGGCGACACCGGCGGGCTGCTCGGGTATCTGGAGCGGATGCGCTTCTTCAGCAAGGTGGAGCCGCGCGACGTGACGCCGGAGTACGCCCTGCTCTCGCTGGTCGGGCCGGCGGCGGTGGACACCGTGGCGACGCTCGGCGTCTCCGGCCTGGCAGAGCCGGACCTGCTCGAGGTGCCCGGCCCGAAGTTCCGGGCCGGCTCGGTGCCGCCCCGGTCGACGGTGCGCTACGACGTCCGCGCGCTACCGATCGGGGGTTGGGCCCGCCGTGGCCCCCTCGGCATCGACCTGCTGGTGGCTCGGGAGGCGATGGGCCGGGTGGTAGCCGAGCTGCGCGACGCGGACGTGCCGGTCGCCGGGCTCTGGGCGTATGAGGCGGTGCGGGTGGCCGCCCGCCGGCCTCGGGTCGGGCTGGATACCGACCACCGGAGCATTCCGGCGGAGGTGGGTCTGGTCGGGCCGGCCGTACACCTGGAGAAGGGCTGCTACCGGGGGCAGGAGACGGTGGCCCGGGTGCACAACATGGGTCGACCGCCGCGTCGGCTTGTCCTCCTGCACCTGGACGGGGTGACCACGGACCAGCCACCGTCGGCCGGCACTCCGGTGACTCGGGACGGGCGGACGGTCGGCTTCGTCGGCACCGCGGTGCACCACCACGAGCTGGGCCAGGTCGCCCTGGCGGTGGTCAAGCGCAACGTGCCCGACGACGCCCGGCTGGTGGTCGGGGAGACCGCCGCGATGATCGACAGCTAGGGAAGGGCCCCTGCGGACGCCGTTGCGGCGGAAGGGTTCCGGTGTGGCGGCCGGGATACCGGAAGACTTTCGATCGATCGGTCGCCGGTCGGGCGACTAGGATCCGGGCATGACGACAGGGACGTTGATCACGGTTGCCCCGACCGGGGCGGAGTCGGCCAAGGCCGAGGTGCCGGCGCTGCCGGTCACCCTCGATGAGCTGCTGCTGACCGCGAAGGAGTGCGAGGCCCTGGGCGCCTCCGTGGTCCACGTCCACGTCCGGGACGGTGCGGCGCAGCCAACCCTCGACCAGGGGCGGCTGCGCGAGACCGTCGCGGCGCTTCGCGAACGCACCGACCTGGTCGTGCAGCTCTCCTCGGGTGGCGCGGTGACCGACCCGGAGGCCGACCGGCTCGCCGTGCTCGATGCCGCCCCCGACATGGCCTCCTGCACGATGGGCACGGTCAACTTCGGCACCGACGTGTTTCTCAACCGATGGGAGTTCATCGTCGAGCTGCACACCCGGATGCAGGAGCGGGGCATTGTCCCGGAGTACGAGATTTTTGACCTGGGGCACCTCACCGCACTGCAACGCCTGCTCGGCAGGTACGGCCTGCCGGCCGGCGGGCATGTGCACGTCGACTTCGTCATGGGTGTCCCCGGCGGAATGCCCGGCACCCCAGCGGCCCTGGTCGCCGCCGAGCAGATGCTGAGGGACCTACCCGCGGGCACCACGTTCTCGGCCACCGGCGTCGGTCGGAGCACGCTCCCGGTCCTGCTGGCCTCGCTCTCGGCGGGCGGACACCTCCGGGTGGGCATGGAGGACACGGTGACCTATGCCAAGGGGCAGCCGGTCGAGTCCAACATGCAGCTCGTGGCCCGCGCGGTCGGCTTCGCCCAGCTCGCCCAGCGTCCTCCGCTCGCCACCGCCCAGGCCCGGGAACTGCTCGGCGTGCCCGCCCTTCACCGGTAAGTGGTGTGTTGAGGGGCGCCCCCTGACATTGCGTTCCCAGTTCCCTGGTCGCCCCTCGGCTGGACGTTCCCGAAGGGCGGTAACGTCCACGCCGTGGGAAAGACGTACGAGGGCGGCGTTCCGCTCGCTGAGGTGGTCCGGTCGGGTTTCGTGGAGGGCGTGCATCGCGGTTCGGTGGTGGCGCTCGACGCGACTGGCGCGGCGGTGGCGAGGGCGGGGGATGTGACGTCGCCGATCTTCCCCCGATCGTCGAACAAGCCGTTGCAGACGGTCGGAATGATCCGTGCGGGGCTGCGGCTCGCCGACCCGGCTGACCTCGCCCTGGTCTCGGCGAGCCACAGGGGGGAGGACTTTCACCGGGCCCGGGTCGGTGGGTTGTTGACGCGGGCCGGGCTCGACGAGTCCGCGTTGCACTGCCCGCCGGACCTGCCGGCGGACGAGGAGGCGCGGGCGGCGGTGTTGCGTGCCGGCGGCGGCCCGACCCGGATTCAGATGAACTGTTCCGGAAAACACGCTGGAATGCGGCTGACCTGTCAGGCCGCGGGCTGGCCCGGGGAGGGGTACTGGCGCAGCGAGCACCCGTTGCAGGAGCGGCTGCGAGCAGCGGTTGAGGAGTTCACCGACGAGCCGGCGGCGGCGGTCGGAATCGACGGCTGCGGCGCACCGGTGCTGGCCGTGTCGCTGTCTGGCCTCGCGCTGGCGTACCTGCGGCTGGTGCAGGCGGAGCCGGGCTCGCCGGAGCGGGCGGTGGCGGACGCGATGCGGGCCCATCCGGAGATCGTCGGCGGCACGCGGGCCGACGACAGCCGGGTGATGCGGGCTGTGCCGGGGCTACTCGCGAAGATCGGGGTGGAGGGGGTCATCGCCGCGGCGGTCCCCGGCGTCGGGGCGATTGCGGTGAAGATCGACGATGGCGCCGGCCGGGCCCGGATGCCGGTGCTGGTCTCCGCGCTGCGTCGGCTTGGGATGACCGCACCAGCGTTGGCGGAGTTCGCCGAGGTCCCGCTCCTCGGCGGGGGGCAGCCGGTAGGCGCCGTCCGGTCACTCTGGTAGCTACCTGGCGGAATTAGTGCGGTGCGGGTTGGACCCGGTGCTAACTCTGGCAAGCATTTTGCTTGCAGGAGTTAGCACCGCGAGCTAGTGTGGAGTTATGGCCAGTGGTAAAGACCTTCCCAACATCGGCGGGTTCATTCGTGACCTGCGCCGGAGTGCGAAGATCTCCCTCCGGCAGCTGTCCGAGCAGGCGGGAGTCAGCAACCCGTACCTGAGTCAGATCGAGCGCGGGTTGCGCAAGCCCAGCGCGGAGGTGCTTCAGCAGCTCGCCAGCGCGCTGCGGGTCTCCACTCCGGCGATGTACCTGCGGGCCGGGCTGCTGGACGACCGCGAGGGGCAGGGCGTCCTCGCCGCGATAGCCGCAGACCCCGACCTGACCATGGCGCAGAAGCAGTCGCTCACCCAGATCTACGAGACGTTCCGTCGAGAGAACGCGCGGCTCGCGGAGGCGACCGCCGCCGCCGACGCGGCGTCAGCCGAGTCCGCGACCGGCACGGTCACCACCGAGCCGGTCGCCGCCCCGTCCACCATCACCGAGTCCGCGACCGGCACGGTCACCACCGAGCCGGTCGCCGCCCCGTCCGCCATCACCGAGTCCGCGCCCGGCACGGTCACCACCGAATCGGTCGCCGGTCCGCGCACCACCGAACCGGAGCCGAGCCCAGCTCAGCCGTCCGGGGCCTCCGCCGACCTGGCCAACATCGCGGTGACCGGCCCAACGACGACCGGGGGTACGCCGACCGGCGGTGCGTGAGTCGCACCGTCATCGACCCCGCCTCCGTTTTCCGTCCCGACGCCAGTGCAGCAGTCCGCCCGAAGGGCGACCCCGAGGTCGCCGACGCGGTCGAAGAGGAGAAATGATGACTAGTCAGCCCAAAACCAGTCGGATCCCCGCTCCCATCTATGCCGCCGCCGGTGTCGGTGATCTGGCCTACCAGCAGCTGCGAAAGCTTCCCGCGGCCGTGACCGAGCTGCGTAACCGGGTCGCTGCCGACCTCAGCGCGGTAGACGGGGCCGAGCTGCGCCAGAAGGCCACCGAGACGTGGCGTACGGCGACCGTCACCGCCGAGAACCTGCGTCGGCGGGCCGCCAGCGACCTGGACCTCAGCCGGCTTCGGGAGACCGCCACCCGCAACGCAGCCGTCGTGGTCGCCAGCGCCCAGGCCGCGCAGGAGCGGGCAGTCACCACCTACGGTGCGCTCGTCGGCCACGGGGAGCGGGTCGTCGGCGCTGGAGTGCTCGAAGCCGCCGACACGGTGAACACCGACATCGAGAGGACCGAGCAGGCCCCGCCCACCCCGGCGCAGGTTGCCGAGGCCGCCGAGGTCAAGCCGCCCGCCGTCACGAAGCGTGCCACCAAGGCCGCCGGCAAGCCGGCCACCTCGTCAACGAAGTCACCGCGCGCGACGAAGCGGACCCCGCCGGCCCGCGACTGACCGTGCCGACGGGCGATTGCCCAATGGCGCCGAAGACCCCGGAAGCAGCCTGGCGTACGTCTCCGGGGTCTTCGGCATAAGCTTGCCGGCATGGCCATCGCCGCGCCGATCTTCGCCTTTGCCGTCCGCGACGTGATAGAGCTGATCCTGCTCGTCTTCGCACTCATCGTGCAGGGAGTCGCCCTGGTCCACGTCATCACCCAGCGGTCCGACGCGTTCGCCGCGGTCGGCACCCTGCCGAAGGGTGCCTGGGCGGCGATCCTCGCCGTCTGTCTGGTGCTCACCCTGCTTGGCTTCGGCCCGATCAGCCTCTTTGGCCTGGTCGGCATCGCCGCTGGGTTGATCTATCTGCTCGACGTCCGCACGGGTCTGCGGGACCTCCGGGGTGGCCGGGGGACCTCCTGGTGAGAGGCTTCCGGTGGCCACCCCCACCGGATGGTGGCCCCCGCACCTGGGGTCCCGGGCCGAGTGCTCCCCGCACCGGTCGGCCCGCACTGCCGGAGCCGGAGACCGAGCTGGTCGCCACCCCGCACGGCGTCCACCTGGAGCAGTTGGTCACCGGCGCCGGCGATCCGGTCACCGTCTTCGCGCACGGTCTGGGCAGCGGCATCGCCACCACCCGTCCCTTCGGCAGTGGTGTTACCGGCCGTCGGCTCTTCTTCCAGTTCCGTGGGCATGGTCGCTCCGCCGCCCCGCCCGGGCCGTGGACCTACCACGATCTCGCACGCGACCTGCGGTCGGTCGCTGACCGGGGCCGCGCTACCCGGGCGTTCGGCGCGAGCCTGGGCGCGGGTGCGCTCTGCCGGCTACTCGCCGACAGCCCGACGCGGTTCGACCGGCTGGTCTTCTATCTGCCGGCGGTGGTGGACCAGCCGCGAGGCAATGCCGCCCGCCGCCGGCTGACAGCGCTGCTCGACGCGCTCGACCGTGGTGATGTCGGTCAGCTCGCGGAGGTGGTCCAGCTGGAGCTTCCACCGGCCGTCCGGAACACGCCGGCCGGCTGGGCGTACTTACGGCAGCGCCTCGATCAGCTCATGCGGGACGGTCTCGCCTCGGGGTTGGTCGGCCTGCCCGAATCGGTGCCGGTCCGCGACGCCACGGAGCTCGCCAAGGTCGCGGTGCCGGCCCTGGTGATCGGGTGTGTGGGCGACGAGCTGCATCCAGTCGAGGTCGCCGAGCGGCTCGCCGCCGCGTTGCCCCAGGCCACCCTGCACGTGTACGACCGGCCTGGTGTCCTCTGGGCCAAGCGTGCCGACCTGCGGGAGCGCATCTCTACCTTCCTCAACGAGTAGCCCTCCACCTGGCCCGTCAATGCGACGTGTGAACGATTCGCTCCTCTTGGCAATGAAGTGAGAGAACTGCTCGCTGAACCGCTCGAAAGGGCTCGTTGAGTTCAACACCATCGCCAACGAACTCGATCATAAGCTGCACCGTCGGCGCACTCGTTGCTGTAACCGGGGCGCGAGTGTCGAAGTCAGGTATCCGAGGGTGACCTCGACGCCTGGTCGAGGTCGATGTCGCTCACCGTGCCTTCTGTGGCAGGAGGTCTACCACGGCTGCTGCGGTGTCCGGATGCTGGGTGAGAAGCGCCATTGCCTCGGTATGAGCGAGTTGGCCGTGCTGCCGCCACGGGTCGGAGCAGCCGAGCAGCGCGGCGATCGCGTCCAGGGAGTCGGGATAGTCGGTCAGCAGGCCGACTGCCGGCCCCGCCGCCACGACCGCAGGGGCCGGCTGTGGGGTGGCGGTGGCCCAGGGCGGCACCCAGGTGTCCAGCGCGGGCAGGGTGCCGGGGAAGGTGCGTGCCGCCTCGCGGATCAGCAGTGGCACCAGCTCCGGGCCGTGCTCGCGCAGTGTGGTGATGAGGGTGGGCAGCCAGGGCAGCAGGATCGGGTCGGGTAGCTGAGCGAAAGCGCTCGACATCAGCTCGACCACGAACGACGCCAGCCCGGGTACCGGGTCGAGGGCCTGTACGAAGCCGGAGAGATACTGCGGGAAGATCGGCACCACCAGTGGGCTGGCCAGCAGCTCGGTGCAGCGGCCGCGCAACTCGGCGAGGGGCAGCAGGCCCAGTTGGTGTTGGGCCGCCCAGTGCAGGGCCACCTTGGCGGGTGCCTCCGGGTGCGCCTGTGCAACGGCGAGTTCGAGCTGCGTCCGGTCACAGCCGAGGGACAACGCCAGGCTCTCCATGCTGAACAGGAAGCCGAGCATGGCGCCGACCTGCCGGACCCCGGCCTGCTCGTCGACGAACGCGCTCGGCAGCAGAGTGCAGTAGTGCGTGTATCCGGCGGCCACGAACGCCTCGCACCAGCCCGGCAGGGCTGTCGCGGTGGCGCGGTGGTGCGTCAGTAGCCGGCGGATCCGGCGCAGCACGTCCGGGGCGTCATCGACAGTGCGCTCGGCGGCGAGTAGCTCCACAGCCCGAGCGCCGAGTTCGTCGACCAGACGAGGACTGTCAAGCAGTCGGATGGCATCCTCGATGGCCGCCAGAGCTCCGGCAGTAGTCGCCTCTGGCCCACGTACCGCACGACGTAGCCGCTGCTCCAGTACCTGCTCCACGGTGACGCCCTCGTAGCCCAGCTCGATCAGGGCGCGCTGGTTGCGGCCGAGAGCGACATCCCAACTCTCCTGGATGGAACGGTGACCCAGCCGCCGCTCTCCCATAATCGGACGAACCGCGTCGTGCGGGAGCAGGTACCGCAGCATCCAGAGCAGATCGGAGCAGGGTGCCAGCCTGGGGTCTGCGTGCAGATCGAGCAGAGCCCGCTGGACGGTACGCTTCTTCAGGTCCAAGCCGAGTGGGCGGAGACGTTCGTGGACATCGCGGGCCAGCGGTGGAAGGGCCGCGTAGCCGACCTGGCCGACTCGGTCGCCGCCGAGCAGGATCTCGCAGAGCCGGCGGACGTCCCGCCGGCCGGGGACGACGTCCTTCTCGATACAGGTGACCGCGGCGTCGGCGAAGTCGTACGGGGTGGGGCGGGTCTGGTTGCGTAGACCGGCGAGGAGGATGGCGGTCTCGTAGACGGCGATCGCGTCGGCGGTGCTGGCAAGGTAGCCGTTGCGTCGGGCGAGCCGGATGATGTCGACACACCAGCCGCGGAGCTCCGCCTCGTCGAGTCCGTTGAGCTCGGGTGGTGCGGCGAGGAAACCGGAGAGCCGGTCGGTCGGGCCGGTGGCAGGTGCGGCGGCGCCCCGCCCGTTTCGCCCGCCACGGCCGCGGGTGCCGCGCTGCCCGCCCAGCCGATACGGGGTGAGACCCGAGCGTGTCAACACCTTCGTCCAGGTCGCCGCGGCGATGGAGACCGAACCGGGGGCCAGGCCGAACTGCGCTTCGATGGCGGAATGGCTGGACGGGATGAGCCCGTACTGCCAGCGGGTGCCGGTACGCGGGCTGATTTCGTAGGTGGGGGCGTCGGGGGTGAGGCCGAACTGCTCGACCTGACTGGCGGCATGGAAGGCGCCGCAGACGTAGAGGCAGCGGCCGGGGTCAACGCCGGAGGCGGCGAGGTGTTCGCGCATCCGCGTCCACATGTATCGCTCACGGTCTTCGTCGCGGTAGGCTCGCTCGGAGCGAGCCGGACGTAGCCGGCGGAACAGGCTGCCGATGAGGACCATCACCTGCCGATAGGTGTCGTGGTCGGCGTCGGCGAGGGGCTGCTCGACGTACTGGTCCCACCACTCCGACCAGTGCCGCACCTTGCCGTGGTGCAGCAGGTAGGCCTCCAACTCCGCGAAGCCGGGGCGCAGGTCACCGATCTCCACCCCCACCGCGTCGCCGTGCAGGGCAGCGTCGTCACCGGGCCGGCCCCCCTCCTCGCCCGCCTGGAAGGCAGGGTCTGACTGCGGCTCCGGAGTGCGGGGCAGCCACTGGAAGACGTGGTCGGTGGAACGGTCTACCAGCACCAGTTCGACCCCGGGCGTCTCGAGGGCGTACACGATGGCCTGGTATTCGGCAGAGGCCTCGGTGATCGGTGCGACGACGCTGAGCGGGCCCCACTCACTCGGGTGGCCGTCCAGTTCGGAGGCGAAGGCCTGTACCGCCACCGGAAGCCGGCAGTTGCGTAGTTCATCTAGCAGTGGTCGTAGATCCTCGCAGAGTTCCAGATAGATCACCTGGGGCTGCTTCTCGCGTAGTCGGCGCACCACGGCCAACGCCGAGGCCGGCGAGTGGTGGCACACCGGGAAGATCTCCAGCGGCACGGCGAGAGCCCGGTCAACGTCGTCGACCATACCCGTGAGGATGCTGGCGAGGGTGTCCGGGGAATCGGCGAAGGCAGCGGCGGCGGCGGTGAGCTGGTGGCGCAGACCAGTGAAGGGGCCGCCTGCGACGGGCGCGGTCACGATAGAGCGGCGATCGCGTGCCGGCCGCCGTCGAGAAAGCCCTTCCAGCCGTCACCGTCCTGCTTGGCCCGAGGCTCCACCACCCCGTGCAGGTACTTGTTGAGGATCGCCAGGTCCTCCGGGCTTCGCCGGGCCAACGACCCCATCAGCGACCCGGCCAGGGTTTCGGCCCGCAACGCCCGATCACCGAAGAACTGGCTGTGCAGGATGGCGTCCTCCAGCACGCCGATCTGCTCCGCCGTCGACAGCGCCGACTCGAGCTTCTCGTCATCGCTGGTCGCCCCTGCGGCAGCCGCCCGCAGGTCGGCAAAGCTCTGCAGCAGGATGTCCAGCAGGGTGGGCGGCACCTCCACCTCGATGCGGTGCCGGCGCAGCAGCTCCTCGGTGCGGAATCGGACGATCTCCGCCTCGCTGCGTTTGTTGGTCACCACCGGGATCCGGACGAAATTGAACCGTCGCTTCAGTGCCGAGGACAGATCGTTGACCCCGCGGTCCCGGCTGTTCGCGGTGGCGATGATCGAAAAACCCGGCTTGGCAAAGACGATGTTGTCGTGGTCCAGCTCCGGAATCGATACGTACTTCTCCGACAGGATGGAGATGAGTGCGTCCTGTACGTCGCTGGTGGAGCGGGTCAGCTCCTCGAAGCGGCCGATAGTGCCCTGTTCCATCGCGGTCATGATCGGTGACGGGATCATCGACTCCCGGGACTGCCCCCGGCCGATGACCATGGACACGTTCCATGAGTACTTGATGTGGTCCTCGGTGGTGCCGGCGGTGCCCTGCACCACCAGCGTGGAGTTGCGGCAGATCGCGGCGGCCAGCAGCTCGGCCAGCCAGCTCTTGCCGGTGCCGGGATCACCGATGAGCAGCAGACCTCGGTCAGAGGCCAAGGTGACGATGCTGCGCTCGACGAAGCTGCGGTCGCCGAACCACTTCTGTGGGATCACCCGGTCCAGGCCGTCGGCGCGTTCGGAGCCGAGGACGAACAGCCGGACCATGCGTGGGCTGAGCCGCCAGGAAAACGGCTTCGGATCGGTGTCGACCGACGCCAGGTAGTCGAGTTCGTCGGCGTACTTGACCTCGACAGGGGCACGCAGCATCTCAGACATGAGGGGGTTGGACTCCTAGGTAAGAAAGTTCTTGAGCTCGGAGACGAGTTTGCGGATGTGACCCGAGATCACGGGGGTGCCCAGGTCCTTGAAGCGTTGCCGGAACCAGGGATTGACGCTCTGCTGGCCGGAGCTGTTGACTGAGCCGACGGGGATGAATCGCACGCCGGAACGGTGTACGGCCTCGATGCCGTCGAACAGCGGCTGCGAACGGTCGAACTCGTAAAAATCCGAAATCCACACCAGGACGGTGTTCCGCGGTTCGGCGATCTTGGGACGGGCCATCGCCATGGCGACCGGACCGTCGTTGCCGCCGCCCAGTTTGGTGCGCAGCAACACCTCGAACGGGTCGCGCACCCACGGGGTCAGGTCCAGCGCCTGCGTGTCGTACGCGATCAGATGCACATCCACCTTGGGTAGCCCGGCGAAGATTGACGCCAGAATCGTGCAGTTGACCATCGAGTCGACCATCGAACCGGACTGGTCCACCACCACGATCAGCCGAGCCGGCGTCGTACGGCGGGCGGTGTGCCGGTAGTAGAGGCGATCGACGTAGAGCCGTTGGTCTTCGGGACTCCAGTTGGTCAGGTTCTGCCAGATGGTGCGATCGAGGTCGAGGTTACGGAACACCCGCTTCGGCGGTACCGACCGGTCGATCGTGCCGACGCTGGTCTGTTGCACCTGCGTGCGCAGCACCTCGGCAACCTCGTCGACAAACCGGCGGATCAGCGCCTTGGCGTTGGCCAGAGCTACCCCGGACAGGTTCGCCTTGTCCCGCAACAGCTGCTCGATCAGCGACATGCTCGGCGTAAGCTGGCTGGCCAGCACCGGGTCGGCGAGCACCTCGCGCAGGTGCATCCGGCGTACCAGGTCGCCCTCCAGCGCGGCGAGTGTGCCTCCCAGCCCCGTACCGCCCTGCCGGCGCAGCTCGCCCGGCTCGGCGCCGAGCGCCTGCTCGAACCAGCCGGCGTCGGACTGCCACCCGGCCAGCCGGCCAGCGCTGACCGGCCCGGTGCCGGCGGCGAACACGTTGAGCAACACCTTCGACACCAGCGCAGCCCGCCGCACCTCGGCCGGGCCGGGTTCCGGTGTGGCGGCGTCGGTCTCCGGCGCGTGTTCGGCAGCGGTGAGCAGGCCGCGCAGCTCCGCGGCGAGTGCCGGATGGCGCTGGATCACAGTGTCCACCGAGACACCCGGGTCCAACAGCGCGGCCGGGAGCTCCAGGTCCTCGACCACGGCCAGGCTCGCCGCTTCCAGCGTGGGCTGCTCGGTCGGGTCGAAGAGCCGGGCCAGTAGCCGCCAGTAGAGCACCTGCCGCCGATTCTCGTCGGCACGATCGTGATGGTGGAGGCTCATCGGCGCAGCAACCGTCCCGCCCGTTCCCGCAGCACCGTCACGGCGTCGCCCGCTTTCGCGTCGGCCTTCGCGGCCTTTGCGTCGGTGACCCCGCACGCCCAGTCGCCGGTGTGCACAGTGATGATCTTGCGTTTGACGGTGGCCTGCACCGCCACCGGCTGCAGCAGCCACCGGCCGGCATCCCACCGGAGCAGCCCGAGGCATGCCGACGAGGCGGCGACCAGCTCCGGGGTGAGCGGACCACAGGAGGGAAGTCGGTCGACCGCCACGGCGAGGCGGTGGCCGTCCAGTTCCACCGTGAGCCCACCCTCCTGGTCACTGACGGCGTACTCCTCGACCAGGACAGGCTCGGCGATCCCAGCCGGGTGCCGGTCCAACGGATGCGGTGCCGCCGCCAGGGCATCCGGCAGCAGGACCCGTGCCGCGGCGAACGGATCGACCGGCTCGTCGAGCCGCGCCCGGTCGTCCTGCCAGTGCATGTCCGCACCCCGTATCGGTACGTCGGCCACCAGCACACCGCACCGCTGCGCCAGCGCCGCCAGCAGGACGGGGTGCGCCGGCAGCAGTCGCCACAGCGCCGGACCACCGATGCTGTCCACCTTCGCGGCGCCCACCGCGGTACGGACCAGCCGGGGCGACCCGCCATCGGCCGGCTCGAAGATCGCGTGCACCTGGATCTGTACCGCGGTGTCGTGTTCGTGCACGTCCACCGCCAGCGGCAGCAGCCGTCCCGACACCCGTTCGGCGACGTCGAGCGCGGCATCGCCGGTGGCGGTGTCCTGGGCGAGCAGCACCCCACGGGACCACAGGTCGGCCCAGCGGCGCTGCGGCACCTGCACCATCCTGGCGACCGGCACGCAGGCGCGCAGCTCGGCGGCGAAACCGTCGAGCAGCACCGCGAGCCGCCGCAGTTCCGGTACGGCCAACGCCGCCTCCACCACCGACCCGGCCTCGGCCACCAACTCGTGGTCGACGCCGTGCCACCCGGTCACCGCCACCTCGGACAACCACGCGCGCGCCCCGGCCAGGGCCGGCGACACCTCGCCGGGTACGGCGGCCGGAACCGGCGTCCACAGCGCGCGGCTGCGACCCAGGGCGACGTCGACCTGCGTGAGCAGGGCATCGTGCACCGCTCCGAGCACCGCCGAGCGCGCTCCAGCGAGCGCAGCGACATACTCCGGGGTTCCCGAACCAGCAGCGATCTTGTCGACCGCCTCGGCCACCAGGTTCGCCAACGGGGTGGTCGACAGCGCGCCGGCCAGGCCGGCCAACGCCGTGGCGTCCTCCTCGCCGACCCGGGCCAGGCCTCGGGTCAGGGCGGCATCAACACCTGTCACCAGGTTGAGAGCGTCGGTCAGCCCGGCCGAATCGCCATCGGTGAGGGCGGAGATCTGCGTTCCGCGCATCAGCGAGTCGCCCTGGTCGACGGGAACCAGTGCAGCTCGGGCAGCGGCGTGGTGCTGCCCGGCACCTCCAGGTAGGACAGGTGACGCAGAAACCGGCTGAATACCACCGCTGCCGAGCTTGGTTCGTGTCGCGTGTCCAGGCCGTACAGCAGCTCCCCGCCGGTGTTCACCTCGGCATCGGGTTCGACTCGCAGGTAGCGGGCCACCCGATCGAGCCCGTATTGCAGCACCGCCTCATCGGCCAGAGTCTCCAGATGCTTGCACGGAGCGCCGCGGAGGCCGCCGCACGGCCGGTTGTTGTTGGTGCTGCAGTGGTAGGCGTGGGTGCTGGCCGTGATCGACGACACGTACACCCGCCCGATATCCGACCCGCTGGACACCACGCCCTGCAACCGCCCGTCGGCCAGTTCCACGAACGGTACCTTGACCAGCTTGCGAGGGCGGGCGGGAGCTACCACCCGCACCACACTTCGCCGTGCCCACCCAGCATCGTCCACATCCGCCACCCTTTCGACCTCCCCGCCCGCCGCGCACCGAAATTTCCCATGACCAGTTCGACGCCGGAGCCGGCCGGCGCCGCCGTACGTCACAACGTGAATCCTGGACTGCGGGTACGACAGATTGACGTTGAGGGCGCCATGATGAGGCCGTCGCTTCGCCCTGGAATACCGACGGGTGAGTCTGGTGAGACAGCCGGGCGGACGACTGTCGGACACCCCGTACGCCGGGTGATCGTGGACCGCGTGATCTTCGGCCACCCGCTGCGCAGCGTCGCCTTCGACGTCGCCGTCTCCGGGTTGGTGGCGCTGTTAGTGGTCGCCTGGGTCGTGGACGAGCCGGGTGGCTGGGAGGCCACCTTGGTTGGGGTCGTGATGGCGCTGGTGCGGTTGTTCCGGCGGACCCACCCGTCGGCCGTAGCAGCGGTGGTGGCCGCGCTCGCGCGTAGCGTCGGAGGCGTCCGATGGCACTCCCCACACCGGAACACCATGGGCCGTCCGTCGCACCCGCAGCCACCGGCGTCGCCGTCACCGTCCAAGCGCTGCGAAAGGGGGACGGCTTCAGTGTGGCACCCAGGGCTCCGGCAGGGTCGCCCGTGATATCCAACAACGGCGCTCCCACTCTAGGCCTCTCACCTCAGACACCTTCACGACTGTGCTGGGCCCTGGGGTGCTAATCGGCGCAGTCGGGGACGTCGACGCAGTTGTTGGGTCGGTTTTTGATCACGACGGTGCCGGTCGCGGTGTTGAGCTCGACCGTGCCGCCGTTGTTGAAGATGCCTCCGCCGTCGGTGATGGCGATGTTCTTGACGACCTTCGTGCCGATGAGGCGGGCTGAGTCGAGATTGAAAACCCCGCCGCCTTGATCGGCCTGGTTGTTCGTTATTGCGGTGTTTCGCGAAACAAGATCACCAAGGCTGTAAATGCCACCGCCTTCGGTGGTGGCGGTGTTGTTCGTGATGACGCCGCCCTCGGTCACGACGGATGAAGACGGGTTTATCGCTAGTCCGCCGCCCCGGCCTGCGCTGGCAGTGTTGCCGTCGAGGGTGACGGAGCGGAGCGTGAGTTGTGCTCCGAAGCCGGTGAGTAGGCCACCAGCTTCCATGGCCGTGTTGTGTGAAATACGGCTGCCCGTGATGATGCCGGTCGTGGCGACAAAGAGGCCTCCGACGTTTCCGCTCTGGGTGTGGTTGGCGGTAATGGTGCTGTGCTCGATCCGGACGGTGTCGAAGCCAACAATTCCAGCACCTGCGAATGCGGTGTTGGCCTTCACTTCGGACTTTTTGATGTCGAGGAGGCCGGTGCTGTTGATGCCGCCACCAATGTTGCTGGAGGTGTTGTGGCTGATGGTGGAGTCTTTGATTCGGGTGGTGCCGTTGTTGGCGATGCCGCCGCCCGTGCTGTCGGCGATGTTGCGGGTGATGGTGCTGTGGTTGGTGGTGAGGGCGCCGCCGGGGTTGACGAGGATTGCGCCGCCGTCGCCGGTGGTCTGGCCGCCGGTGAGTCTCAGTTTGTTGAGGGTGAGGTCGCCGCCGGTGTTGACGGTGAGGATGCGGAACTGGTCGGTGGCGGCGGCGCGTTCGATGGTGGTGTGTGTGTGGCCGTTGAGGGTGATCGGGGTGGTGATGGCGGGGAGGCCGGCGCCGTCGATGTCGGCGGTGAGCAGGTAGGTGCAGCCCTTGGCCAGGTTGAGGGTGGCGCCGCCGCGGGCGTTGGCGAGGGTGATCGCGGCGATCAGGGCGTCGGTGTCGCAGGGGACCGGGGTGCCCTTCGGCTTCTCTGCCTCCTTCCCCTTCCCCTTGCTGTCGCCCCGGTGGTTGCCGGTGGGGGGTTGGTCGGGTTTCTTGAGGCCGTCGTCGGTGGTGGTGTGGGGCTGTTCGACGGCGTTGGCGTTGGTGTCGCTGCTGGCGTTGGCGTCAACGTTGGCGTTTGCGGGGGCGGGAGTGAGGCCGGCGGTGGTGAGGGCGAGCCCGGTCATGCCGGCCAGCCCGACGGCCCAGCGCCGCCGTCGTCGCGCCGCTGCCTGGCTTACGCCAGGAGATCTGGTGTGGTGGTGGTACGTCATCGCGGTGTCGATCTCCTTCCCCATGCGCGGCGAGGAGCTGCCAGCCTCGGGGTGGACCGGGCATGGCGCTTCTCGGCTACCAGGCCGGCGGTAGCAGGCCAATTCGGACGTTAACTAGCCACCATCTCGGACAAGCATGAATCTGAAGAAAATACCTCGAACCAGATAGGTGGGTGAGGTGGATCTGGGCATGTCGGAGGCGGGCGGCGGCTCGCCGGGTAGGGCAAAAGGCTCGGGGTTGCCTCGTTGGTCAGTCCGGTCCCTGGATGAAGGCGCAATCGTCCAGGGCGGATCTCTTCGTTCGGTTTGCGGGCATGGGCGGTTGCTAATCCGCGCAGTCGGGGACGTCGACGCAGTTGTTGGGTCGGTTTTTGATCACGAGGGTGCCGGTTGCGGTGTTGAGCTCGACCGTGCCGCCGTCGTTGAAGATGCCTCCGCCGTCGGTGATGGCGACGTTCTTGACCACCTTCGTGCCAACGAGGGTGGCTGCGTCAAGATTGAAAATGCCAGCGCCTCGATCAGCCTGGTTTCCAGTGATCTTGGTGTTTCGGGACACTAGCTCTGTAGGGTTGTAAATGCCGCCGCCATCGGTGGCGGCGGTGTTGTTCGCGATGACGCTGCCTTCGATGACAACGGCGGAGTTCTCGCTGGTCGCCAAGCCTCCAGCGCGGCCCGAGGTGGCGGTATTTCCGACCAGAGCGACGGATCTGAGCGTGAGTTGCGTGTTGAAGTCTATTACCACCCCGGCGGCCTCGGTGGCTGTGTTTTTTGTAATGTGGCTTTCTGTGACAGTGCCGGTGCCGCTTATGAATACGCCGCCGATAGTTCCGGTCGGTGCGCTGTTGGCGGCGATGGTGCTGTGCGCGATCCGCACTGTTCCAAAGCTCATGACTCCGCCGCCCGTTGCGGCCGTGTTGTCGTTCACCTGAGATTTCTTAACGTCGAGGAGGCCGAAGTTGGTGATGCCTCCGCCGACATTGCCGGCCGTGTTGTGGCTGATGGTGGAGTGGTTCACGGAGGTGCTGCCGTCGGAGCTGATTGCACCCCCGTTACTGTCGGTGATGTTGCGGGTGATGGTGCTGTGGTTGGTGGTGAGGGTGCCGCCGGCGTTGACGAGGATTGCGCCGCCAGCATCGGTGGTGTTTCCGCCGGTGATGGTGAGTTTGTTGAGGGTGAGGTCGCCGCCGGTGTTGACGGTGAGGATTCTGAATTCGTCGGCGGCGGCGGCACGTTCGATGGTGGTGTGTGTGCCGCCGTTGAGGGTGATGGGGGTGACGATGGCGGGCAGTCCGGCGCCGTCGATGTCGGCGGTGAGCAGGTAGGTGCAGTCTGTGGCCAGGTTGAGGGTGGCGCCGCCGCGGGCGTTGGCCAGGGTGATCGCGGCGATCAGGGCGTCGGTGTCGCAGGGCACGGGGGTGCCCTTCGGCTTTTTCGCCCCCTTCCCGTTGTCCTGGCTGTCGCCCTGGTGATTGTCGGCGGAGGGCTGGTCGCGCTTTCTGTTCCGGTCGTCGGCGGTGAGAGGAAAGGGGTGCTCGACTGCGCTGACAGCGGGTGCGGCGCCAATGGTGGTGGTGAGGGTCATGCCGGCCAATCCGGCTACCCACCACCGCCGTCGTGATCTGGTCCGGCTCCGGTAGGCGGGGCCGGGTTCGTGCTTGCGGTGCTGGTAATTCATCGCGGTGTTGAGGTCCTTCCCAGTGGCGGAGCGGAGCGTAGACCCAGGCCGGGTCGGGCGGCTTTCCTCGGCTACCGAGCGGCGGTAGCGGCCATCCTCATACTATTTGCTTTTTAAGCCCACTTGATGGTTTAAGGAAATAGACCCACCAAACGGGATGAGCATGCAGGCTTCCGCCCCTCCTTCGCCTGGTAAGCGGAGGAGGGGCGGAACCCTTCGTGCAGTTTGTCGGAGGCTGTTAACCGGCGCAGCCGGGGACGTCGACGCAGTTGTTGGGTCGGTTTTTGATCACGACGGTGCCGGTCGCGGTGTTGAGCTCGACCGTGCCGGCGACGTTGGTGATGCCTCCGCCGTCGGTGATGGCGACGTTCTTGACCACCTTGGTGTTGAAAAGGGTGGTCGTCTCGTCGTTGTAGATCCCGGCACCGATATCGGCCTGGTTGCCCGTGATTTTGGTGTCTCGTACCACCAGATCCCCGAAGTTGAAGATGCCGCCGCCGGCCGTGCTGGCAGTGTTGTTCGCGATGGTGCTCCCTTCGATGACCACAGGGGAGGTCGGTCCGGTTCCCAGGCCGCCGGCCCGGCCGGTTCTGGCGGTATTTTCGACAATGGTGACGGCTCGGAGTGTGAGCTGTGCGGCAGTGCCCGTGGCTATGCCACCAATCTCCAGCCCTGAGTTATGTGAGATGTGGGTGTCCGTGACGGTGCCGATACCGTTAACTAGAAGGCCTCCGACATTTCCGCCCTGGGCGTGGTTGGCGGTAATGGTACTGTGTGCGATCCGAACGGTTCCAAAGTTGACAAGTCCACCCCCGTCGGCGGCAGCGGTGTTGTACTCCACGTCGGACTTATTGATGTCGAGGAGGCCGGTGCTGTTGATGCCGGCGCCGGCGTTTCCGGCGATGTTGTGGCTGATGGTGGAGTGTTTCACATGGATGGTGCCGTCGCCGGCGATGCCGCCGCCGTCGCTGTCGGTGATGTTGCGGGTGATGGTGCTGTGGTTGGTGGTGAGGGCGCCGCCGGAATTGACGAGGATCCCGCCACCGTCGTCGAACATTCCGGTCTGGCCGCCGGTGATGGTGAGTTTGTTGAGGGTGAGGTCGCCGCCGGTGTTGACGGTGAGGATGCGGAACTCGTCGGCGGCGGCGGCGCGTTCGATGGTGGTGTGTGTGCCGCCGTTGAGGGTGATCGGGGTGGTGATGGCGGGCAGGCCGGCGCCGTCGATGTCGGCGGTGAGGAGGTAGGTGCACTTGCTGGCGAGGTCGAGGGTGGCGCCGCCGCGGGCGTTGGCGAGGGTGATCGCGGCGATGAGCGCGTCGGCGTCGCAGGGGACCGGGGTGCCCTTCGGCTTCTCTGCCTCCTTCCCCTTGCTGTCCTTGCTGTTGCCCCGGTGGTTGTTGGTGGGGGATTGGTCGGCCTTTTCGAGGTGGTTGCCGGTGGTGGTGTGGGGTCGTTCGACGGCGTTGGCGTCAACGTTGGCGTTTGCGGGGGCGGGAGTGAGGCCGGCGGTGGTGAGGGCGAGCCCGGTCATGCCGGCCAGCCCGACGGCCCAGCGCCGCCGTCGTCGCGCCGCTGCCTGGCTTACGCCAGGAGATCTGGTGTGGTGGTGGTACGTCATCGCGGTGTCGATCTCCTTCCCCATGCGCGGCGAGGAGCTGCCAGCCTCGGGGTGGACCGGGCATGGCGCTTCTCGGCTACCAGGCCGGCGGTAGCAGGGCCAATTCGGACGTTAGGCGCACATAGGCACTAAGGGAACATGAACCCGAAAAATCCATAAAACTGGGTGAAAGCGACTTACGTTGGCTGGGGAAGGGCGTGTGCGGCGTCCGCGAGCTACCGGACCTGGGTAGACCGGCGGAGCTAACTGGCTGTCCCGGGGTGGAACTCGGCGTGACTAGGCTCGGCGAACATGAACGCATCCCCCGCTTTCGCCGCGCCCCTGGCCGGAGCGGCCGGCCGATTCTTCGCCGGTGTCGGCCTCTTCCTGCGTGGCATCGCCCTCTACCTCCGCAACCCCGGCCTGATGTTGCTCGGCGTCCTACCAGCACTGATCTCCGGAGTGTTCTTCATCACCGCGTTCGGTGCGCTCGTCTACTTCGTGGACGATCTGGCCGCGCTGATCACGCCATTCGCCGACGACTGGTCCGGCGCCGGGCGAGGTCTGACGCGGGTAGCCGCCGGCCTGGCGCTGCTTGGGCTGGGTGGCCTGCTCACGGTGGTCGCGTTCACCGCCGTCACGCTGGTCATCGGGGACCCGTTCTACGAGAAGATCTCCGAACGGGTCGAGGATGGCCTCGGCGGTACGCCCAACGCGGTGGACGTGCCGTTCTGGTCGTCGCTGCGGCACAGCATCGTCGACTCACTGCGGCTGGTGGGGTTGGCGGTGCTGTTCGGCGTACCCCTCTTTGTGGCCGGTTTCATTCCGGTGGTCGGTCAGACCGTGGTGCCGGCACTCGGTGCGACCATCGGCGGCTGGCTCCTCGCGGTGGAGCTGGTCGGCGCCCCCTTCTACCGGCGTGGGCTGCGGTTGTCCGACCGGCGGGCCGCCCTCCGGGCCGACCGGCCGACCGCGCTCGGCTTCGGGGTGGCGGTCTTCGTCAGCTTCCTGATCCCACTCGGCGCCGTGCTGCTCATGCCGGCTGCCGTCGCGGGCGCCGCCCTACTGGCCCGCCGGGTACTGGGCCAGCCCACCACCGTGGGGCCGACCGCTCAGGACGGCGCGTGACGCACTGCCGCTCAACTCATCTCCCGGAGGCAACTCCACTGGGCAGCGACCGGCCGGTAACCGAGCCGTTCGTTGATCGCGAGCATCGGCTTGTTCGCCTCGTCATTGCCGGTGTATGCGACCGTCACCCCACTGGCCGCCGCCCGGCGTAGGGCAGCCAGCTTCGCCGCCGTCGCGAGCCCTCGCCCCCGGTGCGTCGGCCGGGAAGCGGTGTAGTCCGACCACATCCGCGAACCGTCCCGCTGGACCAGGCTGATTGCCGCCAAGACGCCGTCGACCTCGACGCCGGTGCTGGCCTCCCGGTCCAGACCGACGTTGTCCCACGTCTCGGCCCGCCAGTGCTCGTAGGTGCGGGTGTCGGAGGCTACGTCCCCCGGCTCGTCGGCGCTGGCGTCGCGCTCCACCTCGTACACGTGGTGGGGGTCAACCTCGGACAGTGGCACCAGTCGGGCGCCCGGGGGAACGGCCAGGGGTGGCAGGGCCGTCAGCTCGAGCGCGGAGAAGCGTTCCTCGCGGCTGGGTAGGAAGCCGCGCCGCCGCGCGTACGGCAACGACTCCGGTAGCACTCGCCCGCGCAGCAGGGGAAGCCGGAGTGGGGCGAGGTGGTCGAGGGCGGCGGTCAGCAGCCCGCTGCCGATGCCGTGCCCCCGATGGTCGGGGTGGACGTGCAGGAGCGAGATCTCGCCGACGCTTCGGGAGGAACTGGCGTTGCGGAAGGCCGAGACCCAACCGACGATCTCGTCGTCCACCTCGGCGACGAAGGCAGTCCAGTGCTGCCGCCCCGGGGGTGGTTTGGAGATCATCTGGCGCGTCGTCGCCACCCCGCGAACCAGATGCGGAAGAACTCGGGTGCGGAGCGCCACCACGGCGGGCGCGTCGGCGGGCTGTGCGGCGCGGATCCTCACGCGACGCTCACGGCGGCGACCGCCTCGACCTCGACGAGCTGCTCGGAGTAGCCGAGCGCGGCCACCCCGAGCAGGGTGCTGGTCGGGTCGTGGTCGCCGAAGGCGTCCCGGACGACCTGCCAGGCGGTCACCAGGTCAGCTTGGTGCGCCGAAGCCACGTACACCGTGGTTTTGACGACATCGGTGAGGCGGGCACCCGCTGCGGTGAGGGCGGTCTCCAGATTGGCCATCACCTGCCGGGCCTGGGCGGCGTGGTCACCGGGGGCGACCGTCCGGCCGTCCGCGTCGAGCGGGCACGCCCCGGCGGTGAAGACGAGGCGCGTTGCCGGCTCGACAGTGCTGACGTACGCGTACTCGGCCTCGGCGAGGGCGGGGACGTGGCGGAGTTGGGGCATGAAGTGACGCTAGTGCAGTCCCGACGGTTGTTCGATCTGGTTTTCGTTGGTTTGCTCAACCAGAGTCGCGGAGGATCAACTCGGTGGGGAGCACCACCGCCGGTTCGATCGGCTCACCGGCCGCGAGGCGCAGTAGCTGGCGGGTCATTCGCCGGCCGATCTCCTGAATCGGCTGGCGGACGGTGCTCAGGGGCGGGTCGGTGTATGCGGCGCTCTCGATGTCGTCGAAACCGATCACCGCGACATCGTCGGGCACCCGTCGCCCCGTCGCGCGTAGCGTCCGCAGGGCGGCGTGTGCCATCAGGTCGGAGGCGGCGAAGATCGCGTCCAGGTCGGGGTGCTCGGCGAGGAGCCGCCGGGTTGCGGCCACCCCCGACTCGCGGGTGAAGTCGCCGTACGCCACCCACTCCGGCAGCCCGGCCGGGGTCATCGCGGCCTGGTAGCCGGTCAGCCGCTCGATCCCGCCCACCATGTCCTGGGGGCCGGCGATGGTGGCGATGCGCTGCCGGCCGCTGTCGATCAGGTGTTGGACGGCCCGGTTCACCCCGCCGATGTGGTCAACGTCGACGTAGGGGACCAGGGTGCCGCCGAGCGGCCGGCCGCTGCACACCACCGGAATGCCCAGCCGGGCCAGCCGGCCGGGGAGTGGGTCGGCCCCGTGTAGCGAGGCGAACAGGACCCCGTCAACGTGCCGGCTGGTGGTGTACCGCTCCACCCGTTCGTGCCCGGCCGGCGAACCGGCCAGCATCAGCACCAACTGTTTGTCGGCCTCCTCCAACTCCTGGGCGGCTCCGCGGATGATGCCGGGGAAGTACTGGTCGTCGGAGAAGACCCGGGTGGCCGCCTCCGGCATGACCAGCGCGACCGAGTCCGTCCGCTGGGTGACCAGGCTGCGCGCGGCCAGATTCGGTACGTACCCCAGCTCGGTGATGGCTCGACGGACGGCCTTGCGGATCGGCTCGGCCACTGTGGTGGAGCCGTTCACCACCCGGGAGACGGTGGCTCGGGAGACACCGGCACGGCGCGCCACCGCCTCGAGCGTCGGCCGTTGCGCCGTCGTCATCGCCCTCTCCCCGGAGCCCGCTCCTGGTTGCACTCCTCCGCTCAGAGCCCGTTCCGGGAGATCACCTGGTGGTACCAGTGCGCACTCGCCTTCGGTGTGCGTCGCTGGGTCCGGTAGTCGACGTGGACGATCCCGAACCGTTTCCGAAAGCCCTCGGCCCACTCGAAGTTGTCCAGCAACGACCATACGAGATAGCCGCGTAGGTCCACCCCGCGGGCGATGGCCTCGTGCGCGGCGCGGAGGTGCCCGTCGAGGTAGGCGATCCGGTCGGTGTCAACCACCCCGCCGGCCCCCTCCGTTGCCGGCTGGTCCGGGCCGGCCGGTGGCGCGGCGTGGTCCGGGAAGGCCGCCCCGTTCTCGGTGATCATCAGCGGTACGCCCGGGTAGTCGGTGGCGAGGCGTTCCAACAGCCGGGTGAGCCCGGCCGGCTCGATCATCCAACCCATGTCGGTCAGCGGTCCAGCAGGTGGCAGGAACTCCACCGCCCCGTCGGTGCCGGGGAACGCCCCGCCGCCGCCGCCGGCGCCGTCCGGCCTACCCGCGACGTAGAGGGGCGCGTAGTAGTTGACGCCGAGCAGGTCGATCGGGGTGGCGATCACTTTCTCGTCGCCGTCCCGGAGGAACGCCGGCGGCACGATTCGGGCGACGTGCTCCAGCACGTCCTCCGGATACGCGGCCCGGAACAGCGGGTCCAGGAAGATCCGGTTGTGGAGCCCGTCGACCAGGCGTACCGCGGCGGCGTCGGCGGCGCTGTCCGGGTCGGCGGGGCGGACATCGGCCGGGTTGAGCGTGATCCCGACGCTCCCCGCGCCAGCCGCGTGCAGCGCCCGGGCCGCCAGGCCGTGCCCGAGCAGCAGGTGGTGCACGGCGGTGAAGGCGGCGCCCGGGTCGGCGATCCCGGGAGCGTGCACCCCGTTGCCGTAGCCCAGGTACGCCGAGCACCACGGCTCGTTGAGTGTGGTCCAGGAGTCCACCCGGTCACCGAGGCGACCGTGGACGGCGGCGGCATAGTCGGCGAAGTGCTCCGCGGTCTCCCGAGCGGCCCAGCCGCCCCGGTCCTGCAGGGTCTGCGGCAGGTCCCAGTGGTAGAGCGTGACCATCGGATCGATTCCCCGGGCCAGCAGGGCATCCACCAGGCGGTCGTAGAAGTCCAGCCCCCGCGGGTTGACCGGGCCGGTGCCGTCTGGCTGGACCCGGGGCCAGGACACCGAGAACCGGTACGTCTGGATCCCCAGCCCGGCCATCAGCTCCACGTCGTCGGCGTACCGGTGGTAGTGGTCGCAGGCGACATCACCGGTGTGGCCCTGGTAGACCTTCCCCGGCGTACGGCTGAAGGTGTCCCAGATCGACGGGCCCCGGCCGTCGTCGCGGGCCGCGCCCTCGATCTGGTATGCCGCTGTGGCCGTGCCCCAGCGGAAGTTCTCCGGAAAGTGCAGCGCGCTCATAGGACAGGTCCCTCCGTTCGCGCAGCGTCTCCCGACGCGTCACCAATGTCAAGAGAACGCTCTCCCCGGCTGGGTCCGGGTCCATTCGGGCGGGTGGGCGCCGGGGGCGGCTCCTTGCGCGAGCAGCCCCCGGCCGGGCATGGCACCGGATGCGGCCGGCGGCGTCAGCCGGTCCGGAGACCAGCCAGGAGCGCGCGCTCACCCGTCACCGCCAGGGTGTCGAAACTGACTCGCCCCCAGAGCGCGAGCAGCAGATCGCTGGCGGTGCCGACGACCTGGACCCGGGCGTGATGATCGTGGTCATCGAAGATCGTGGCAGTGTCCAGCAGGGCAACCCCTTCGCCGCGCAATCGCAGGAACCACTCCTGCCCGGCGTCGGAGGCCGACAGGTGTACGACCCCGTGCCACTGCCCATGTTCCGGACGTCGTCCGGCTGGCAGGCAGGTGTCGAGCACCTCGCTCACCCCGTCGGCTGCGAGCTTCGTCTCGATCGGGTCACCCGCACCGATGGCGAGCTGGGCGTCCCAGCGGTGCAGCGTTGTCTCGTGTGCGATCCGGCGCGGCCAGAAGCCGGCCTTCTTCGGCTGCGGCGCCCAGTTCCACGCCGGTGCCTCCGGATCCAGCGCGTCAAAGCGCACCATCAGCTCGTCGTACGCCTGCTGCCACAGCTGGAGGTCGGTCTCGCCCGGATGTGGCTCCAGCGGCTCGGAGTGGAGGGGTGGCGGGGTGACAGAGTTGGCCGACAGGGTCCCGTGCACCCAGCGGTAGACGCCTGCCAGGTGCCGGGTCAGGTCGGTCACTGTCCAGCCGGGACAGGAGAGCACCGGGGTGTCGCCGGGTGCTTCGGCGATCGCCGCGGCGAAGGCCGGCCCCTCCATCCGCAGTGCCCCGATCCAGAAGTCCTTCGTGCCGTGCGTTCTGTTCATCGCCATCCTCCCGGGGGTGACCGGGCCACCAGTAGGTGCCGCGGCTACCTCTCAGCTTAGGGTGATGAGCGTGGCAGAGGTTCTCCAGTCGACATCCGGCGCCCAACGCGACGCCGAGTGTCATTTGTCGCGATACACGACACTTCGTCTCGGCGGCTGGGCTTCCCGCGTGATCACCGCCACCAGCGCAGATGACCTCGTCCGCGGGGTGCGAGAGGCGGGGGAGCGCGGCGAGCAGATCCTGGTCCTCGCCGGTGGCAGCAACGTGGTGATCGGCGACGCGGGCTTCCCGGGGACAGTGGTGTTGGTCCGGTCCCGAGGCCTGCGGATTATTGACACCGACACCGACACCGACACCGACACCGACACCGTCACGGTGCGGGTCGAGGCCGGCGAGCCCTGGGACGACCTGGTCGCCCACACCGTGGCCAGCGGCTGGTCCGGCCTGGAGTGTCTGTCCGGGATACCCGGCTCCACCGGCGCGACGCCGATTCAGAACGTCGGCGCGTACGGGCAGGATGTCGCCGAGACCATCACCGGGGTACAGGTGTACGACCGGGTGGCCGGCACCACCGGTCGGATCGAGGCCCGCGACTGCGGGTTCAGCTACCGGTCCAGCATCTTCAAGTACAGCGACCGGTGGGTGGTGCTGTCGGTCGACTTCCGTCTCGCCCGGTCGCCACTGTCCGGCCCGGTCCGCTACGCCGAACTCGCTCGGGCGCTCGACGTGTCGGTCGGTGACCGGGTGCCTCTGGCGAAGGCCCGCGCCGCCGTGCTGCGGCTGCGCGCGGGCAAGGGCATGGTGCTCGACCCGACCGACCCGGACACCTGGTCGGTGGGCTCGTTCTTCACCAATCCGGTGCTGGACCAGGCCGACTTCGAGCGGCTGCGGGAACGGGCCACCGAGTTCGGCGAGCCGCCGTCCTGGCCCGGTGCCGACGGCACGGTGAAGGTCAGTGCCGCCTGGTTGATCGACAAGGCTGGCTTCGGCAGGGGCCACCCGGGCCCGGAAGGCGTCGTCACCATCTCCACCAAGCACACCCTGGCGCTGACCCACCGCTCCGGCACCGCCCGGACCGAGGACCTGGTGCGCCTGGCCCGCGAGATTCGCCACGGGGTGCAGGCCCGCTTCGACGTGACCCTGCACCCCGAGCCAGTCCTGATCAACTGCGCCCTCTGACCCGGCGTCCGACCACCCGGCCGGCACGACGGTGAGTCGGGTCGGCGGGGGAGGACCGCCGCCCAGGCAACGGGTCAGCGGGGAGCCACCGCCGCCCAGTCGACGGTGACCAGGCCCTGGCGCCAGTGGCGGGGTTCGTACGCCAGCGGCCAGCCCTGGTCGTGGACGGCGGTCACCGTGCGCAGCCAGCGGTGGCGAGGACCGAAGGGGGCGTAGGGGGCGGCTGCCCGCCAGGCGCTCTCCAGGGCCTGGAGCAGGGCGTGGACAGGCTCCCCCGCGACGTTGCGGTGGATCAGGGATTTGGGGAGCCGTTCGGCGAGCCGGGCGGGGCTGTCCAGGGTGGCCAGCCGGGCGCCCAGGGTCAGGGTGCGGGGGCCGCCCTCGTCGATCAGCACCCACCCGCCGAGCCGCCCCAACTCGTCGCAGGTCCCCTCGACCAGCAGGCCACCCGGGGCGAGCGCGCCGGTCATCGTCGCCCAGGCACCCGCCACCGCACCCTCGTCGTACTGGCGTAGCACGTTGAAGGCGCGGACCAGGGTGGGGCGGAGGCCGGCCAGCTCGAAGCCACCCCGGGCGAAGGTGAGTCGGGGTGGGTCGGCGACCGGTTGGGCGGCGGCGACGCGGACCGGGTCGATCTCCAGCCCGACCACGCGTACGTCGGGGCGGACCGCGTGGGCCAATCGGGAGCGCAGCTCGACGGCGGTGACCCCGGTCGCGCCGTAGCCCAGGTCCACCACGAGCGGGTCCGCTGCCGCACGCAGCACGTCCCCGCAGGTGCCGGCGATCCAGTTGTCCACCCGGCGCAGCCGGTTGGGGTGTGTCGTCCCGCGGGTCACGACGCCGAGCGGGCGTCGTGCCGGCACCGCCGCCACCCGGCTCAACCGGCCCGGTGGACCTTGTGCTGCGCGGCCTGCGCCAACGGCCGGACCACCAGCCGGTCCACGTTGACGTGCTGCGGGCGGGTCGCGCACCAGGCGACACAGTCCGCCACGTCGTCGGCGACCAGGGGCTCGGACACCCCGGCGTAGACGGCGTCCGCCCGGTCGGCGTCCCCGTCGAAGCGGACCAGTGAGAACTCCTCGGTTCGTACCATCCCGGGGTCGATCTCGACGACCCGAACCGGCCGGCCGCACAGCTCCAGCCGCAGGGTGCCCGCGACCGCGGTCTGCGCGTGCTTGGCGGCGGCGTAGCCGCCCCCGCCCTCGTACACGGTGAAGCCGGCGGTTGACGACACGACGACGATCGTGCCGGCTCCGGAGGAGATTAACGCCGGCAGGAGCGCCTGGGTGACCCGGAGCGTGCCCAGGACGTTGACGTCGTACATCCACTGCCAGTCACCGATCGCGCCGGTCTCCACCGGGTCCAGGCCGCGTGCTCCCCCGGCGTTGTTGACCAGCAGGGTGACCGGTCCGGGCGCGGCCGCCGCCGCGGCGGCGAGGTGGGCCACCGACTCGTCCGAGGTCACATCGCAGCCGACCGCGGTGGCCGCCCCGCCGTTGGCGTCGACCTCCCGGACCAGGTCGGCGAGGCGGTCGGTGCGCCGGGCGGCGGCCAGTACATGGAATCCCTCGGCGGCGAGTCGGCGGACGGTGGCCGCCCCGATCCCGCTGGATGCCCCGGTGACGACAGCGACGGAAGTCATCCCCCCATTCTGACCCCGCGCTCGGGGGCGGGGGCGATGAGGTCCGTCACGCCCGGGGACGGCTGGGAGGAATTACCGATCCCTGATCGGGAAGATGACACCTGGCGTGGAGGTTGACCGAGAAGCGCCGGTCGTGCGGGACGGCAACCGTGGCAGAGGGAGCGGACGTGGCGGAACAGCACACCGGTGTCGGTCGTCAGCGAGGTTCCCGTCCGTGGCCCCGGCCCCGCCGGATCGCGACACTCTCCGTGCACACTTCGCCGCTGCACCAGCCGGGCACGGGTGACGCGGGCGGGATGAATGTCTATATCCTGGAGGTTGCCCGGCGGTTGGCCGAGGCGAACGTCGAGGTGGAGATCTTCACCCGGGCGACCGCAGCCGACCTGCCGCCGGTGGTCGAGATGGTGCCGGGCGTGCACGTCCGGCACATCACCGCCGGACCGTTGGGTGGGTTGACCAAGGAGGAGCTGCCCGGCCAGCTCTGCGCGTTCACCGCGGGGGTGCTGCGGGCCGAGGCCGTCCGCGCCGCGGGGCACTACGACCTCATTCACTCGCACTACTGGCTCTCCGGGCAGGTCGGCTGGCTGGCCAAGGAGCGTTGGGGGGTTCCGCTGGTGCATACCGCGCACACCCTCGCCAAGGTCAAGAACGCGCAGCTCGCCGCCGGGGACCGGCCGGAACCCAAGGCCCGGGTGATCGGCGAGGAGCAGGTGGTGGCCGAGTCCGACCGGCTGGTCGCCAACACCAAGACCGAGGCCGGTGACCTGATCGACCGGTACGACGCCGACCCGACCCGGGTTGAGGTGGTTGAGCCCGGGGTGGATCTGGCCCGGTTCCGCCCACCAGCCGGTGATCGCGCCCGGGCGCAGGTCCTCGCCCGTCGTCGGCTGGGCCTGCCCGAGCGTGGGTACGTGGTGGCGTTTGTCGGCCGGATCCAGCCGCTCAAGGCACCCGACGTGCTGATCCGCGCGGCGGCGGCGCTGCGCCAGCGGGATCCGGCGATCGCCGACGACATGACGGTGGTGGTCTGCGGTGGCCCCAGCGGCAGCGGTCTTGATCGGCCCACTCGCCTGATCGAACTGGCCGCCGAGCTGGGCGTCGCCGATCGGGTCCGGTTCCTGCCGCCGCAGACCGGCGACGACCTGCCCGCCCTGTACCGGGCGGCCGACCTGGTGGCGGTCCCGTCCTACAACGAGAGCTTCGGGCTGGTCGCGTTGGAGGCGCAGGCCTGCGGCACGCCGGTGGTGGCAGCCGCCGTCGGCGGTTTGATCACCGCGGTACGCGACGACGTCAGCGGGGTCCTCGTGGACGGCCACGACCCGGTCGCGTGGGCCCGTTCGTTGGGTCGCCTGCTGCCTGACCCCGGCCGGCGCGCGAGCTTGGCCCACGGCGCGCAACGTCACGCCCGCAACTTCTCCTGGGACCGGACGGTGCGTGACCTGTTGGACGTCTACGGCGAGGCGGTCGCCGAGCACCGAACCCGATCGTCTGACTTCGCCACCTGCTCCCGGTGAGGACCGAGCCCGCGAGGGCCGGCGCGGGACGCGGCTGGGCGGGAGCGGTCGTAGAGTGGGGCGGTGAACGGGAGAAGCGAGCTCGGGGCGTTGATCGAGTCGGTCTGCGCGGAGCGGGACCTGGCCTGGGAGGCCACCGGCCCGAACTCGTACGCGGTGACCCTGCCGGGCACTCACAAGCTGCGGACGATCTGCAACCTGATCATCGGTGAGTACGCGCTGCGGGTCGAGGCGTTCGTGATGCGCCAGCCCGACGAGCGCCGCGAGGAGTTGTGGGCGTGGCTGCTCCAGCGCAACGCCCGGATGTACGGGGTGTCCTTCTCCATTGACGCGGTCGGTGACGTCTACCTGACCGGCCGGGTGAATTCGGCGGGCGTGGACGCCGATGAGTTGGATCGACTCTTCGGGTCGGTGCTCACGTACGCCGACGAGTCCTTCGACACGATGCTGGAGATCGGCTTCGGAAGCTCGATTCGGCGGGAGTGGGAGTGGCGGGTCCGGCGCGGCGAGTCGACCGCCAACCTCGCGGCCTTCGCCCACCTGGTCGAGTCGGCTGACGGCGGGGCCGCACCGGCGGTCGGGACGTCCGCGGCCGGTGACCCGACCGCTGCCCCGGGGGATTCGACGCGGCCCTGACGGGTACGCCTCGGTGTGCGTGCGGTACTGGGACCGGCCGCGCGCCGAGGACGGACTGGCGGAGGAGCGTTCCATGGCTCAGCGAAGCAGCGCAGGCCGCGGTGGTACGGCGACCCGGACCGCACGTCGGCCAGGAAACCAGACCCCGGGCACGCCGCAGGTGTCCGAGGCCACGATCTCCCGGATGCGGGTGGACGAGATTCGGGGGCAGTTGCGCCAGCATGGTGTCTCCGGCATCTCCGCGCTGCGCAAGCCAGAGCTGGTGCGGACGCTGGTGAGGACCTTGCGGGCGGAGCGCCGATCGGGCGGGACGAAGGGGCCTGGCCGCCGGGCGACGTCCGGCGGGCGGTCGGCGGGTGGCGCCGCGGTGCGTACCGGGCCCCGTACCTCGCGGTCGGTGCGGTCCTCGCAGGTCATCGCCGCCCTGACCGATCGGCCGGAGCGTCCGGGCCGGAGCCTGGTCACCACGAACCACGAGGTGATCCGGCGGTGGGCGCGGGAGCGCAGGGCGAAGCCGGCGACGATCCGGGGCACCGAACGGGAAGGCCGGGCCGGGGTGCTCACCTTCAACATGCCGGGGTACCGACAGAGCTCCCGCGTGCGCGAAATCACATGGGACGAGTGGTTTCGGACCTTTGACCTGCGGAAGCTGAATCTGATCTATCAGGAGCGGCTGCGGGACGGTCGAATGAGCAACTTTTTCCGTACCGAGTCACCCGATCGGGAGGACGGATGAGTTGTTTGCCGGAGTTGCCGGCGGGTAGACCGCTGGTGACCGGAGGGTGGACCGGACCGCGGGGCAGCCGGCTTGTGACCGGCGAGACAGCCGGTCAATTTGTATCCGCATTCCGGGCGAACTAACTTTATTGCACCGTGCGACGCTCGGTTCCGTTCGGGGGAGCGGAGGATCGATCAGATCCGAGCATCGAGTGTGGCGCGGGGACAGGTGGAGCCACACCGTTGGGGGACGGTGTCCACCTGTTGACCGGCGGCGTGAGCGGGCGCCGCTTACGGGGGTGAGTGTCGCCCGCCGCCGCCGGTCGTACGCAGCGAAACGCCCATCGTGACGAACTCGCGATGGGCGTTTCGCATACTCCGGTGGCCCTGACGTCCAGCTCGAGGCCGTTCAGCCCACCTCGGTCGCCTGCTGCTGCCCGACCGGGGTCGGCGGCGGTTGGTTGACTGCCCGTAGCGCGGCGGCCCGGCGCTCCCGCGCTGGTCCGGAGATCAGGTGTGCCACCGCTACCAGTCCGCCGATCAGGGCGCAGCCCAGCCAGAGTGTGGCGTTGCCGGCCCCCTCCCGGACGAGCCCGCCGAGCACCGGCGCCGCGGCACCGGCGATCTGCCAGGAGAGCGAGAAGACCCCCTGGTAGCGACCGCGTAGCTCACTCGGGGAGAGCTCGGCGATCAGGGTGGCGTTGGACGGCGAGTTGAGCATCTCGCCCATGGTCCAGATCAGGACGGTCAGACCGTAGAACCAGGCGGTCTCGGCGAACGCGGTCAGCCCGAACCCGCACCCGAGCACCACCGTCGACAGCGCCAACACGTGGGACCGGCTACGACCCTTGATCAACCGTGGTACGAAGAGCTGGCCCACCACGATCAACACACCGTTGAGTGCGATCACCGAGCCGTAGGTGGCCGGGCTCAGACCCGAGTCGCCCATGGCGATCGGCAGCATCGAGATGTGCTGGAGGAAGACCATCGCGGCGAAGAGGTTCAACGTCACGAACCCGAGGTAGACCCGGTCGCTCAGGATGGCGCGCAGCGCTCCGGTCTGGGCCTTCGGCCCGCCGACGGCGGCGACCAGCGGTTGGTGGGTCTCGCTGACCTTGAAGAAGATGATCAGCGCGGTGATCAGGGTGGCGACCGCGTTAACCACGAAGAGCAGCAGGTAGCCGGCCTCGGTCGCGAGCCCCGCGAGGACCGCGGCGCAGGCGAAGCCGAGATTGATCGCCCAATAGTTCAGGCTGAAGGCGCGCAGTCGGTCCTTCGCCGGCACAATATCGATCATCATCGCGCCGAAGGCGGGCCGGGCGGCCTCGGCGAAGAGTCCGAGCAGGAGGGCGCCGAGTGCGATCAACCAGAGGTCCCGGGCGAAGCCGAGGGCGAGCATCAGGCTCGCGGCGCCGAGGAGCGCGGTGAGTAGCGTGGGCCGGCGGCCCCACCGGTCCGCGAGCGTGCCACCGACGGTGGTGCCCACCGCGCCGCCGACCCCCCACAGCCCCAGGACCAGGCCGGCCTGGGCGGCGGAGAAGTCCCGCTCCTGGGTGAGGTAGATGGCGATGAAGATGAGGACGAACGAGCCGAGCCGGTTGATCAGGGTGCCGGTCCACAGATACCAGAAGGTGCGGGGAAGGCCGCCGGCCGTATCGTGTAACCAACCTCGCATGGTCCGCACTCGGCGCCCCGCTTCCGTAATCATCGGCATTGTCAAAGCGCCTTACAACCTAGTGGTCGGCGATGTACTGGTCACCGGAATTCCTGGTGGTGGTCATCACCCCTTCGCAGGTGAGGGGTTCGTCGGTGGGGCAGGATGGCCGGCATGACTGCTAGTGAGGGGCCCACCATCGGGACGCTGGTCCTGTTACGACACGGTGAGAGCGACTGGAACGCCAAGAACCTCTTCACCGGCTGGGTCGACGTGGACCTGACCGGCAAGGGCGAGACTGAGGCGCGTCGGGGCGGTGAGCTGCTGCGTGAGCACAACCTGCTGCCGGATGTGGTGCACACCAGCCTGCTTCGCCGGGCGATGCGCACCGCGGAGCTGGCGTTGGACGCCGCCGAACGACACTGGATCGGTGTGCGTCGGTCGTGGCGGCTCAACGAGCGCCACTACGGCGCCCTGCAGGGCAAGAACAAGAAGCAGACGCTCGACGAGTACGGCGAGGAGCAGTTCATGCTCTGGCGCCGCTCGTACGACACGCCGCCGCCGCCGATCGCGGACGACGACGAGTGGTCGCAGGTCGGTGACCCGCGCTACCGGTTGCTGCCGACCGAGCTGATGCCGCGGACGGAGTGCCTGAAGGACGTCGTCGATCGGATGCTGCCCTACTGGTACGACTCGATCGTGCCGGACATCCTGGCCGGCCGGACGGTGCTGGTGGCCGCGCACGGCAACTCGCTGCGCGCGCTGGTCAAGCATCTGGACCAGATCAGCGACGAGGCGATCGCCAAGCTGAACATCCCGACCGGGATCCCGCTGCGGTACGACCTCGACCCGCAACTGCGTCCGATGACGCTCGGCGGCACCTACCTGGACCCGGCGGCGGCGCGGGATGCCGCCGCAGCGGTAGCGAACCAGGGTCGCTGACGCGGGCCGAGCGACCCCGACCGCACCGGGCCCGGTGCGGGGGACCCCCTGGGTGAACGAGGTCGGACGAGGCGGTGAATATCTGCGAAAGTGAGGGCGCTTCGTACCGGTCTGTTCGGATGCTGGGTTAACCAGGACCTACGATCGCCCGGTGGAGTGGGTAGTGGTGATCGCGCTGGCCGTGGGACTGGCGGTCGGGGTCCTGTTGACCCGGCTCGTCCAATCGGGGCGAGTCGGATCGACCGTGGTCGGGACCCAACAGTCCGGCTCGCTTCGACCCTGGGGGAGGCCCGCGATAGCCGACGGTTCACAGTCCAGCCTTGGTCGCCGGACGATCGACTCCCTCCGGGTCGGCGTGGTGGTGCTCGCCGACGACGACGGCCCCGTCCTGGTCAACCCGGCCGCCCGCGCGATGGGGCTGCTCCGCGCTGGCGGCACGCCGGGCACGGCCGCCGCCCATCCGTTGATCCGGACCCTCGCGGGGCAGGTGCGGCGGACCGGCGTACGCCGAGAGATCCAGCTGGACCTGCCCCGGGGGAACGACGGCGTCGCCGCGGAGAATCCGCTCGGCGTGCACCTGCGGGCGATCGGTCTTGGCGGCGGCCATGTCGCCGTGGAAGCCGTGGATGTGACCGAAGCGCACCGGCTGGCCCGGGTGCGGCGAGACTTCGTGGCCAATGTGAGTCACGAGCTGAAGACCCCCATCGGGGCGCTCCAACTCCTCGCCGAAGCGTTGCTGGACGCGACCGAGCCGGCCGACGAGGAGCAGCCGGATCTCTCCGAGGACCTGGTCGCCACTCGCCGGTTCGCCGAACGGATCCGGCACGAGTCGACCCGGTTGGGCCGGTTGGTGCAGGAGTTGCTGGAGCTGACCCGGCTTCAGGGTGCCGACCCGCAGCCCGCGCCGGAGCCGGTCGCCGTGGACTGGGTGGTCGGCGAGGTGCTGGATCGGACCCGGACCGGTGCCAGCGCCCGTCGGATCGACGTGGCGGTTGGCGGCGAGCGCGGGCTGACGGTGTACGGCAGTGACACCCAGCTGGCCACCGCCGTGTCGAACCTGGTCGAGAACGCCATCAACTACTCGGGTGAGGACACCACCGTTCGGATCACCGCCCGGCGCGACGACGAACACGTCACCATCGCCGTCACCGACCAGGGCATCGGGATCGGCCCGAGCGACGTGGACCGGATCTTCGAGCGTTTCTACCGGGCCGACCAGGCCCGATCCCGCGCGACCGGCGGCACCGGTCTCGGGCTCGCCATCGTCAAACACATCGCCAGCAATCACGGCGGACGGGTGGAGGTCGCGAGCACTCCCGACGAGGGCTCGACCTTCACCCTCCGGCTCCCCGCCCGCCCCCCGGACGAACTTTTGGTGATACCGCCCTCGGCTGAGATCGAGGCCGAACCGGCCGAGTCCCAGCAGACGTGACAGTGAAAGGAAACCTTCGTTGAGCCACGTTCTGGTGGTCGAGGACGAGGAGTCGTTCTCTGATGCCCTGTCGTACATGCTCCGTAAGGAGGGCTTCGAGGTTTCGGTTGCCGCGACCGGCCCCTCCGCCCTCACCGAGTTCGACCGGACCGGTGCCGACATCGTGCTGCTCGACCTGATGCTGCCCGAGATGTCCGGCACCGAGGTGTGTCGGCAGCTCCGGCAGCGGTCGCACGTGCCGATCATCATGGTCACCGCTCGGGACAGTGAGATCGACAAGGTGGTCGGGCTGGAGATCGGAGCCGACGACTACGTCACGAAGCCGTACTCGCCGCGGGAGCTCGTCGCCCGGATCCGCGCGGTGCTGCGCCGCAAGAGCGTCGAGACGGTGGAGACCGGTGCGGCGACGTTGGCCGCGGGCCCGGTTCGGATGGACATCGAGCGGCACGTGGTCACGGTTGGCGGAGCCCCGGTGCAACTGCCGTTGAAGGAGTTCGAGCTGCTGGAGTTGCTGCTACGCAACGCCGGTCGGGTGCTCACCCGGGGCCAGCTGATTGATCGGGTCTGGGGGGCCGACTACGTCGGCGACACGAAGACCCTCGACGTACACGTCAAGCGGCTGCGTTCCAAGGTCGAGCCGGAGCCATCCGCTCCCCGTTACATCGTCACCGTGCGGGGCCTGGGCTACAAGTTCGAGCCGTGACCGGACGCCTGTGCTGCCCACCGCGGCGCTGACCGGCCTCGCGCTGAACGTCCTCGCGTGGCCCTGTCGTACGCGGCCGTTCCGTGGCCCGGCCGCGCCTGCGTCGTACGTGGTCAGCCCGGGTCGGCCGGGTGCGGCGCGACCAGCCCGCGCTGGGCGCGGGCGGCACAGAACGCGGCCAACTCGGTGTACGCGGGCGCACCGATCAGGGCGGTCAGCTCGGGGGCGTACGAGACGTACATCGGTTCGGCCGCCACGTGCGCGTCCCGGGACGAGGTGCACCACCAGTCCAGGTCGTGCCCGCCGGCGCCCCAGCCGCGCCGGTCGAACTCCCCGAGCGTGGAGAGCAGGACCTTGGTGCCGTCCGGGCGCTGGACCCACTCCTGTTCGCGGCGGATCGGTAGCTGCCAGCAGACATCCGGCTTGTACTCCAGCGGGTGGGCACCGTCGCGGAGTGCCTGGGCGTGCAGGGCGCAGCCCGCCCCACCGGGAAAGTCGGCGTCGTTGAGGAAGACGCAGGGGCCGTCGGGCCGGGTGGCCGTACGTCGGGCGGGCGTTTTCTCCTCCACCGTGTCGGTCTCGGTCCAGTTCTTGAAGCCCCGCCGGTGGTGCTGCCAGGTCCCCGGGGTCAGCCGCTTGACCGCCGATCGGACCCGTTGTTCGTCGTCGGAGTCGGTGAAGAACGCCCCGTGCGAGCAGCAGCCGTCGGCGGGGCGGTCGGCGCTGATGCCGTGACAGCCGCGCCCGTAGACGCAGGTCCACCGGGACAGCAGCCAGGTCAGGTCGGCCCGGATCAGGTGGGTGTCGTCGGCCGGGTCGCCGAACTCGATCCACTCCCGGGGGAAGTCCAGCGGGACCTCCCGGCGGCGTGGATCGTCCGGCCGGGTACGGAGCTCGATCTGCCCTCTCACCTGACCAGCGTACGCGCCAGTGGATGGCTGGCCCGGTGCGCCGCGGCCGGGTGTTGCCTCTAGGGTTTGCCTCATGCGGCTGGGCGTCCTTGATGTGGGATCCAACACGGTGCACCTGCTGGTGGTGGACGCGCACCGGGGCGCACACCCCTGGCCGGCGCACTCCGAGAAGGCGGTGCTGCGACTGGCCGAGAAGATCGGCCCGGATGGCGCACTCACCACCGCCGGCGCGGACTCCCTGGTGCAGGCGGTTGCCGCCGCGAAGGAGTCCGCGATCGGGCTGGGTACCGACGATCTGATCGCGTTCGCCACCTCCGCGGTTCGGGACGCCACCAACTCGGTGGCGGTGTTGGCCCGGGTCCAGGCGGAGACCGGGGTTCGACTGGAGGTCCTCACCGGGGCCGACGAGGCTCGGATGACCTTCCTCGCGGTGCGTCGCTGGTTCGGCTGGTCGGCCGGGCGGCTGCTGGTGCTCGACATCGGCGGCGGCTCGCTGGAGATCGCGGCGGGCATCGACGAGGATCCGGACGCCGCGGTGTCGTTGCCGCTGGGTGCTGGCCGGCTCACCCGCCGCCATCTCCGGGTCGCTGCGGGCAGTACCACCCCGCCCGGGGCCGAGCAGGTGGAGAAGCTGCGAGCGTACGTGGACGGCCAGCTCGACGCGGTGGCCGGGGAGCTGAACAAGGTGGGCTGGGAGCGCCCGGTCGCCACCTCGAAGACCTTCCGGACCCTGGCCCGCCTCGCCGGGGCAGCCCCCTCCGGGGCGGGCGTCTGGGCCCGTCGTCGGCTCACCCGGGCCGGGCTGCGGCAGGTGCTCGGGTTCATCCGGCACATCCCCCCGGCGCAGCTCGTCGAGCTGGATGGGGTCAGCGTTGGCCGGGCACATCAACTGTTGGCCGGTGCGGTGGTCGCCGAGGCGGCGATGCGCCGGCTGGACATCGGCACCCTGGAGATTTGCCCGTGGGCGTTGCGGGAGGGAGTGATCCTGCGCCGGCTGGATCAGCTTGCGCCGATGTAGCGTATACGTGACATCCAGCGGTATTTGCCGGGACTCGTCCTGAAGATCCTTATCGGTGCCGGCTACTCTCGATGCTGTGCCTTCCCGAGTCCCGGTTCTCCTGTCCACCTCGTCGGTCTTCCCCGAGCGGACCGCGGCGGCGTTTCAGCTGGCCGCGACGCTCGGTTACGACGGCGTCGAGGTGATGGTCTGGACCGATGCCGTCAGCCAGGACGCTGGCGCACTCGCCGGACTCGCCACGCACTACGGCGTGCCGGTGCTCTCCGTGCACGCCCCGTGCCTTCTGGTCACCCAGCGGGTGTGGAGCGCCGACCCGTGGGAGCGGTTGCGTCGCTCCGGTGAACTAGCCGAGGAGCTGGGCGCGCCGACCGTGGTGGTGCATCCCCCGTTTACCTGGCAGCGGGACTACGCCCGCAACTTCGCCGAGGGCTTGGACGAGGTCACCGGGCGATTCAGTGGCATCAGTTTCCCGGTCGAGAACATGTATCCGGTGCGGATGGCGGGGCGGCAGTTCGTCCCGTACGCCCCGGGGTGGGACCCGACCACGACGGGGTACTCCTCCTACACCCTTGACCTGTCGCACTGCGCCGCGTCCCACACCGACGCGCTGGAGTTGGCCGACCGGATGGGCGCCGGACTGGTCCACGTGCACCTGGGCGATGGCACCGGTGAGGGGCGCGACGAGCATCTCGTCCCCGGGCGGGGGACCCAACCCTGCGCCGAGCTGCTGCGCTCGCTCCCCAGCCGAGGCTTCACCGGCTCGGTGGCGGTGGAGGTGTCAACCCGGCGGGCGAAGAGCCGCGCGGTCCGGGAGGCGGACCTACGGGCGGCGTTGGCCTTCGCCCGCCAGCACCTCGACCCTCCGGCCGCAACCTATTCCGGGCCGGAGCCGGTACGGCGGGGCGACCGGGAAGCCGAAGAGTAGCCGGTGGGGACCGGCGCTCAGCGCACCGTGGTCAGGTTGTCGGCCGGGGCGGTGGACTGCGCCGCCACCGCGACCCGGTCCCGGATCGCGGCCCGCTTGCGGGCCCGGTGCGCCGCCACGTGGGAACGGGTGGCGCAGCGTTCCGAACAGAACCGCCGGCAGCAGTTCGACGAGGTGTCCAGATAGACGTTGCCGCACCGCTCGTCCGCGCAGACCCCGAAGCGGGCGCTGCCGTACTCGCAGAGCCACACCGACAGCCCCCAGACCGCGCCGGCCAGGTACTCCGCACTTACCGAGGCGCCGCGGCTGGTGACGTGCACGTGCCAGTCACTGGAGTCGTGCCCGGAGATGCGCGGCTGCACCGGGTACGCCTCCAGCAGCGCATTCAGCTCAGCGACCGCTTGGACGTCCCGTCCGGACGTGCCGTACTCGAAGACACCGCGAAGGCGCTTCGGTGCCCGTCGAAAGATCGAAAGATCGCGCTCCGAAACCTCATCCCGCATCCACGAGATGTCGTCGGGGAAGAGCGAACGGAGGGCGTCGAGGTCGTCCAGCCGAATATTGATCAGATCAACTCCGGTCCGGGCGTACGCGTCGAAGTTCACGTCACCCACCGTAGACGACTTCCCGGGCATGCGGCGTGTCGATGTAGCGCGATGTGACGGCACCGCCGTTTTGCTGCGGTGAGCGCTACTCTCAGCCCATGCTTCGTACCGTCATTCTCGCTGCGGCCCGGTCATCGCGGTGCGAGCGGCTCGTCGCGACAGCCCCATTGACTCGGAACGTGGTGCGCCGGTTCGTCGCCGGCCCCCGGACCGAGGACGCGTTGCGAGTCACCCGTGCCCTCGTTACCGACGGGCTCGCGGTCACCCTCGACAACCTCGGTGAGGACACGGTCACACCCGAGCAGGCCAGCGCCGTTCGCGACGAGTACCTCGGCCTGTTGGAGTCGCTCGCCGCCGGCGGGCTCACCCCCGCCGCCGAGGTGAGCGTCAAGCTCTCCGCGCTCGGGCAGACCTTTGACGAGCAGCTTGCCTACGACAATGCCCGGGCGATCTGCGCGGCGGCCGAGGCGAGTGGCACCACGGTCACCCTCGACATGGAGGACCACACCACCACCGACTCCACTCTGGACATTCTCGTCAAGCTGCGTGCGGACTACCCGTCCACGGGGGCGGTGCTCCAGGCGTACCTGCGCCGGACCGAGTCCGACTGCCGGCAGTTGGCCGGCGCCGGTTCCCGGGTTCGGCTCTGCAAGGGCGCGTACCGGGAACCCGAGTCGGTGGCATACCAGTCCGCTCGGGACGTGGACCGGTCCTACGTACGCTGCCTGAGCATTCTGATGGCCGGGGCCGGCTATCCGATGCTGGCCACTCACGACCCTCGGCTGATCACGATCGGCGAGGACCGGGCCCGCTGGTTCGACCGGGGGCCGGACCAGTTCGAGTTCCAGATGCTCTACGGCATCCGCTCCGCCGATCAGGCCCGCCTGATCGGCGACGGATACACCGTGCGTACCTACGTGCCGTACGGCGAGGAGTGGTTCGGCTATCTCATGCGTCGCCTGGCCGAGCGCCCCGCCAATCTGGGGTTCCTCGCCCACGCCCTGATGGGCCGGTAGCCGCATCCTGTGGGGTCGGTCGCCGGGCCCCGGTGGCGGGCATGATCTACCGGTGTCGGGCTCCGACGGGCGCCCTGACACACTGGTGCCCGCTCCCAGCACGGAGCCCCGATCCGCGTCCGGAAGCGGCTCGGGGCGCTCGTCCGGTGGCACCGGTGGCGCCACCGGTGCCACCGGGCTCCGTGGGGCCGAACGAGGGTGCCGTACGGCTGACGGCGAGCCCGCCACGACTCCGCTGGTGTGAATCGGGATGGTTTGTCCGAAGGGATCGCGCCGGTCACATTGGCCCCGCTACCGTACTGGTAACACGCGCGTCGCTGGTCCGGTGGAAGCCCCGTCGGGACAGCGCGCGCCGGGCGTGGGATGAGGCGGTGAGCCATGGCCGGGTCGCGGTCCGACGAGCAGCTGTCGGAGGTCAGGTTCCTCACCGTCGCCGAGGTGGCGACGGTCATGCGGGTGTCAAAGATGACGGTCTACCGCCTGGTGCACGGCGGCGAGCTCGCCGCGGTCCGGGTCGGTCGGTCGTTTCGCGTCCCCGAGCACGCGGTGCACGAGTACCTGCGTGGCGCCTTTCAGGAAACCGCCTGAACCGCCCGTCCGCGGGCGGGAAGCGGCCGTGATGACCGGCATTGAGGGGCCGCGTTGGTCCTGCTGAAGCTTCCCGGCTACCCTGGACCCGACCGTGACCACAGATGCGCTCCGCCGCCCGTCCCGCAGGTCCGGTCCGTTGTCCGCAAGCGGACGCCGGTGTCATCCGGTCCGCCCCGCACATTGCATCGAAAGGCTGTCGTATGGGCTCGGTGGTCAAGAAGCGCCGCAAGCGCATGGCTAAGAAGAAGCACCGCAAGCTGCTGCGCAAGACCCGCGTCCAGCGTCGCCGTCTCGGCAAGTGATGCGGCGCCGGGCTGGTCCCGGCGCCGTCATCACGTGCTAGCTGTCGACCCTCGGAGGCTTAGGTGATCAAGCCACGGATGTTCCGGCTCGATCCCGCCTGCCGGGGACGGTGTGCGGCATGACCCCCGGTGGCCCCTCCGGCGCCCCGGGGGTCGTCGTCGTGACCGGGGTCAGTCGCTACCTCGGCGCCCACGTCGCCGCACGGCTCGCCGCCGACCCGCGGGTCGGGCGGGTCCTCGGAGTCGACCCGCCCGAGGCGGGTGGAGAGTTCACCGACCTGCTCAACGGGGTCGAGCGGGTCCGGGTGGATGCGGGTTCGATCGGTGGCCTCCTCGCCGACCTCGACGTTGACGCCGTGGTGCACCTGGCCCTGGTCAGCGCTCCCGACCCGCAACACGGGGGCCGCGCGGCGATGAAGGACCAGAACGTCATCGGCACGATGCAGCTGCTCGCCGCCGCGCAGCACGCGCCCCGGCTGCGCAAGCTCGTCATCCGCTCCTCGACCGCCGCATACGGCGCGTCCTTCCGCGACCCGGCGGTCTTCACCGAGGAGACCGAGCCGCGTGAGGTGCCCCGCGGAGGTTTCGGTCGGGACATCCTGGACATCGAGGGGTACGTGCGGGGTTTTCGCCGCCGCCGCCCCGACGTAACCGCCACCGTGCTGCGGTTCGCACCGTTCATCGGCTCGACCGCCGACACCACGCTCACCCGCTACTTCGCCCAACCGTTGGTGCCCACCGTGTTCGGCCGCGACCCGCGGCTGCAGTTCCTGCACTTCGAGGATGCGCTGGAGGTGCTGCACCGGTCGATCGTGCTGGACCGTCCCGGCACCTACAACGTCGCCGGCCCCGGGGTGCTGGCGCTCTCCCAGGCCATCCGGCGGGCCGGCCGGGTCGCGGTGCCGGTGCTGGAGCCGGGCCTGTCCGGGGCGGCCGCGCTGGCCCGTGCGCTCGGGTTCGGCCGCTACGGGTTGGACCAGGTCGATCTCTTCGTGCACGGTCGGGTCGTGGACACCAACCGGCTCGAGCGGAAGTTCGGCTTCACCCCACGCTCCACCGCTGCCGCCTTCGACGACTTCATCCGCGCCCACCGCAACGGGGTCCTGGTGACCCGGGAGCGGCTCGCCGCCGCCGAGCAGCTGGTGCTCGACGGGGTCCGGCAGGTCCGCTCCACCGCCGCTGGGGAGCGGTCGTGAGCGGCGGGGTGGTCTCCGAGCAGCCCGGCGACCACTGGGACCGGAAGGTGGCGAGCGGGCTGGCCTTTCTGCGCGGACGCCTCGCCGGCGACTACGAGGTGGACGAGTTCGGCTTCGACCCGCAGCTGACCGAATCCGTCTTTCATCCGCTGCTGCGGCTGCTCTACCGAGACTGGTTCCGCACCGAGGTCACCGGGCTGGAGCATGTGCCCGACGTGGGGGCGGGCCTCGTGGTGGGCAACCACTCCGGCACCGTGGCCCTGGATGCGCTGATCCTCTCGGCGGTGCTGCACGACCAGCACCCCCGGCACCGGTTTCTCCGGCTGCTCGGCGCGGACCTCGTCTTCCGGATGCCGGTGGTGTCGGCGGTGGTCCGCAAGGGCGGCGGCACGGTCGCCTGCAACCCGGACGCCGAGCGCCTGCTCGACTCCGGTGAGTTGGTCAGCGTCTTCCCCGAGGGCTTCAAGGGCGTCGGCAAGCTGTACGCGGAGCGCTACAAGCTCCAACGATTCGGTCGGGGCGGCTTCGTCTCCGCGGCGTTGCGTACGGGTACCCCGATCGTGCCGGTGGCGATAGTCGGGGGCGAGGAGATCTATCCGATGCTCGCGGATGTGAAGCCTCTCGCCCGGCTGCTGAAGCTGCCATACTTCCCCGTCACGCCGACCTTCCCCTGGCTCGGCCCGCTGGGCATGGTGCCGCTGCCGAGCAAATGGATGATCGAGTTCTGCCCGCCGATCGCCACCGAGCACCTGACCGACTCGGCCGATGACCCGCTGGTCGTGTTCAACCTCGCCGACCAGGTACGGGAGACCATTCAGCAGACCCTGCACCGGCTGCTGGAGCGGCGGCCGGACCCGTTCGGCCCCTGACCAGGGGGCGCCCCCAGCGGCGAGTCGGCGGGCGGGCGGAATTCGGTTGCGACCGACCGGTGTCTTCGTACGATGCTCGTTGTGCGCAGAGTCGTCGAGGCGGTCGTACCAGCTCGGTTGGGCAACGGGTTCCGTTGGCTGCTGGCGTCGTCGTGGGCGACGAATCTGAGCGACGGGATCGCGGTGGCGGCTGGACCGCTGCTGGTGGCGTCGCTGACCACCGACCCGCTCCTGGTCGCGTTGGCGGCCCTGCTGCGCTGGGCACCGCAGCTGGTGTTCGGCCTCTGGGCCGGCGTGCTCTCCGATCGTCTCGACCGGCGGCGGATCGTGCTGGTGGCGAACGCGGTCCGGGTCGGCGCTCTGGGTGTGCTGGTCGGGGCGTTGGTGACCGACCGGGTGTCGGTGCCGGTGGTGCTGCTGACGCTGGCACTGCTCGCCACCGCCGAGGTGTTCGTGGACAACACGACCCGGACGCTGACGCCGATGCTGGTGCGTCGGGAGGACCTGGCGATCGCCAACGCCCGCGTCCTGGCCGGGTTCATCACGCTGAACAAACTGGTCGGTCCGGCGCTCGGGGCCGTGCTCTTCGCAGCCGGTCGGTCCTGGCCGTTCGCCACCAACACGGTTCTCCTCGCGGCCGGGCTGCTGTTGGTGTCCCGGGTGTCGCTGCCACCGCGGGAGCGGGAATCGGCGGGTCAGCACCGTGATCTGCGGCAGGACATCGTGGCCGGGTTCCGCTGGACCGTTCGTCATCCGGCCGTTCGGACGCTCTGCCTGACCGCCCTGGTCTTCAACATCACCTACGGCGCCGCCTGGTCCATCCTGGTGCTCTACGCCGAGGCGCGGCTCGGCCTCGGTGCCGTCGGTTTCGGCCTGATCAGTACGGCGTTGGCGGCCGGCGGGCTGCTCGCCACCGTCGGGTACGGCTGGCTCACCCGCCGGGTGAGCCTCGGGGGCGTCATGCGGGCCGGGCTGATCATCGAAACCCTCACCCACCTCGGTCTCGCCGTCACCACCTCGCCCTGGGTCGCCTCGGCTATCCTCTTCGGCTTCGGGGCGCACGCGTTCGCCTGGGGCACCACCGCCCTGACCATTCTGCAGCGGGCGGTTCCGATCTACTTTCAGGGTCGGGTCAACAGCATCTACACCATGAGTGGGTTCGGCGGGCTGGTGGTCGGCGCGGCCCTTGGTGGCCCGCTGGTCACCCTCCTCGGGATGACCGGTCCATTCTGGTTCGCCTTCGTCGGCTCGGCGCTGCTCGTCGGGGGGCTGTGGCGTCAGTTCGGCCACCTCGCCCACACCGACGACCCGACGCCAACCCCGGTTCCGGCCGGGTCAACCACCCACTGACGGCGGCGTGGACGTCTTGGCGGGAGCTCACGTCCGGAGGGACGAGCGGCGGCGGTGCCGCGCCAGCCCCGCGGTGACCGCCCCGGCGACCAGCCCGACGGCGGCGGTGGAGGGGACGGCGATCTTCACGGCCCGACGCCCGGTACGGAAGTCCCGTACCTCCCACCCGCGTCGGCGGGCCTCCCGCAGCAGCGCGGAATCCGGGTTGACGGCGACCCCGCGACCAGCCGCGGCGAGCATCGGCAGATCATTGGCGGAGTCGCTGTAGGCGGTGCAGCGGGCGAGGTCCAACCCTTCCGCCGCGGCGAGCCGGGTCACCGCCTCCGCCTTCGCGGGCCCGTGCATCAGGTCGCCGACCAGCCGGCCGGTGTACGCGCCGTCAACCACCTCCGCCACCGTTCCGATGGCACCGGTGAGACCCAGCCGGGCGGCGATCACCCGGCCGATCTCCACCGGTGCGGCGCTGACCAGCCAGACCCGTTGCCCGGCGTCGAGGTGGCCCTGGGCGAGCCGGCGGGCGCCGTCCCAGATCCGGGGTGCCATCAGCTCGTCGAAGATCTCCTCGGCGAGGCGCTCCACCTCCTCCACCCGCCAGCCCTCGACGAACGCGAGCGCGGCCTCCTTGATCTGCGACATGTCGCCGACATGCTCGGTGGCGAGCACCCGGAACCGAAGTTGTTGCCAGGCGAATCGGAGTAGGTCGCTGGTGGTGACGTAGTTGCGCGCGGCGAGTCCGCGGGCGAACCAGTAGATCGATGCTCCTTGCATCATGGTGTTGTCCACGTCGAAGAAGGCAGCCGCGACCCGGTCCGGCGGCGGGGTCGGCACGCCGTCGGCCGAGCTCCCCCCGGAGCGGTGGCTACGGGTGTCGGTGTCGACGGGCACCTTTCGGCTGGCCACGCGCGCTCCCCCTCCGTACGACCGGCGCACCGTGCGCCACCTGGCGAGGGTAGCCGGGTAGCCGACCGAGGCGGGCTCGCACCCGGGCAATCGACCCGGGTGTGCCTCGGGCGGTGTCAGCGGTCGGCGGGGCAGCTCGCCGGCGTGGGGCCGAGGTTGTCGCTGCCGCTCGGCGCGGGCAGGCCGCAGCCGATGGCGGCGCGCAGCGCGTCCGAGCGCCGAAGGGCATCGTCGAGGAGTGCGAGTGAGCGCTGGGTGCGGTCACGGTCGGCGCGGGTTCCGTCGGCCAGGAGTTCATTGACCGCCGTACGCTGCGTGGCGACGAAGGTGTTGACCACGTCCAGCGCCGTCAGGTCGGAGTCCTGTACCGCGGCGGTGGTGAGCAGGCGTACGCCTTGGCGGGTGTCGGCGTCCATGTCGTCCAGGACACCGCTGTAGCCGACCCGATCGCCGCGTAGCTGGGCCGCCTCGCTCAGGCGAGTCCGTGCGAAGTCCAGGAAGAGCTGCCCACGGCTGTGATCCGAGCCGGTCAACGCAAGCTGAGCGCGCTCGGTCGACCGCTTCATCCCGTACAGCGCGTCACCCGGTACCGCGTTCTCACTGGCCGTGGAGATACCGGAGACGGCGACGGCGCCGGTCGCAATGCCGATCAGGATCGCACCACGGGCCCGGGCCCGCCGCGCGCTGACGGCGGGGAGGAGGAAGGAACGGTTCGCCGCCGGGCGGTGTTCCGTCCGGTCGGTGGTGACCGCCGGGGCAGGCCGGCCGAGGCCCTCGCGTTCGGCGGTGGCCAGCAGCATCGCCCTCAGGCCGGTCCGGAACTCGGTACTGACCTCGACCGTCGGGGCGGCGTCACCGAGCTGCTGCCCGACCGCGACGAGGTCCGTGAGCTTTTTGTCAACCCGAGAGCGGACGTGGTGTCGTCGGCCGCCGCTTGCTTCGTCGAGAAGTTGCGCGAAGCGCTCGGCGCGCCGACGGGAGACAAAGAGGTCGCTGTTCACCGCTGGCACCTCCCTCGCTGGGCGCGGCCGGTCGGCCGCGATCGTCACCGGCGACCGGGGACGGGCGGGCATCGCGGGAGGCTCGAGGCCGGCAGCGGGGCCGGATCCGAACCCGGGGACGCCGGGACTGCATCGGTCGCACCCGGATGAACGCGCCGCGCCGGGTTGGGGTTACGGGGCTGGTGGCGGAGAAAGCACGGAAAGTGATCGATATCATCGACATTCGATCTATCCGGGCGTCACCGCCCCCGCCGGTGTGGTTATGCCCGGAAGCCGTCCGGGAGCAGCCGGGCGAGGGCCCGAACCGCCCGGTACTGCAGGGCCTTGATCGCGCCCTCGTTCTTGCCCATGGCCCGTGCCGTCTCCGCCACCGAGAAGCCTTGGAGGAAACGGAGCACGATGCACTCCTGCTGCTCCGGGTTGAGCTGCTTGACCGCGCCGAGCAGGGTGACGTTGGTGATGTGCTCGACGACGGCCGCTTCGGGGCTGCCTTCCGGCCCCCGGTCTTCGCGTTCGGCGTCGAGGACGTCACCCGTGGTTACCTCGAGCCGGTAGCGTCCGGACTTGAAGTGGTCCGCCACCAGGTTGCGGGCGATCGTCACCAGCCAGGCACCGAGGTCTCGGCCCTGCCAGGTGAAGCTACCGATTCGCTTCAGCGCCCGGAGGAAGGTGTCGGAGGTGAGGTCCTCTGCCAGTTGACGGTTGCCCACTCGGAAGTAGACGAAGCGAAAGACGGTGTCCACGTACCGGTCGTAGATCAGGCCGAAGGCCTCGGCCTCCCCGGCCTGGGCGCGCTCGACCAGGGCCCAGATTTCGGTTGCCGGGTCGGACGGGTCGGGACGGCTCGGAAAGCCGGTGGCGGGTGTGCTGGCGGGCAGCGCGGGCAGCACCGCCGTGTCGGTGGCGGCGGAGTCGGTGGTGGTGGATGGGTCGGCGCTCCGGCGGCCCTGTACGGGCATAGCTGGCCGGGCTGGCGAGGCGACCCGGGCCCCGACCGGCTTGGCGTTCGTGCCCGGTGTCCCGGTCCGGGCGGGGGATTCGTTGGGGTGTGGACGACTGCGCACCCCGTTTTCGCTCCAGGCGCCGAGCCGGCCGTCATCTCGGGGCGTGCGGGGTGTCAGCCGTTCGTTCGTTGTGGATCGGGAGGGCGTGTCACCCAGGCCGATCGGCCGCTGCGCGTAGCCGAAGGTCGTCATCGGGGCACCTCCGTCGAGCGGCCCGAGTCCCCGGCGTGTGGTTGGGGTCGATCGGGCACGCATGGTGTGGGTAGGGGAGTTGCCGGCACACGGCGAATCCCCTTGAGGTGCTGGTCCAATGCGCTGTCGGGCACGGGGGCCTCCTCGGGCTGAGGGGTTGTTGACTCACGGAAAACGGGGTGAGCCAACCCGAGTGATGATAGGGGTCAACGTCACCCGCGCGTGGCAAGTCCGTTACACAGGGCCAAAGTATTTCTGGTCGTGTCGCACTGCTGCCGGACCAGTTGTCCGTCGTGTGCGGTTGACTTTCGGATTCCCCGGTGTTTCGAGGAGACTCCCAGGTGGATCGGGGTGTGGACGGTTGTGGCGAGGTGTGTGCCGGCCGCTCGGTGGGGCGAGATGGCGGCAGCGGCGGCCCGCGCCGGCAGGTGGAAGGCGTGCGTGTTCTCACGGCACGTGACGGCTCGGTCCCATGGATGGGATGCTGTACGCGCCGCAAGACACTGTTCCGGTCGTCGGGCCGGGGCCGTCCCGACGGAGGAGACCGATGCGCGAACCCCGCCTCACCCTGATCACCCGGCCTGGTTGCCACCTCTGCGAAGACGCGAAGGCGGCGCTGGAACGGGTGGTGTCGGTCACCAACGACCGGTGGGTGGAGAAGGACGTCACCGACGATGTGGAGCTGGAGCGCGAGTACGGGGACCGGCTGCCAGTGGTGCTGCTCGACGGCAAGGAGCACGGCTACTGGCGGGTCGAGGAGGAGCGGTTGCTCCGCGATCTGACCACCCCTCAGCTCTGAGGCTGCCAGGTAGGGTACGGCGATGAGTTCTGCGCACCCGCACCTGGTCTGGGACTGGAACGGAACCCTGCTCAACGATCTGGACCTGATCGTGGCATCGACCAACGTCGCCTTCGCCAGCGTCGGCGGGCCGGCGGTGACCGCCGACGAGCATCGGGTGCGGTTTCGTCGGCCGATCGCCGACTACTACGCGGAGGTGCTTGGGCAGACCGTGGACGAGGCGGCGTTCGGTCAGCTGGACAAGATCTTCCACGAGGCGTACCTGGACGGGCTGACCACCTGCGCGCTGGCACATGACGCGGTGGACGCGATGTCGTCCTGGCCCGGGAATCAGTCGTTGCTCTCCATGTGGTTCCACCAGGATCTGGTGCCAACCGTGCAGACCTACGGACTGACCCAGCACTTCCTGCGGGTGGACGGGCTCCGGACTGAGGTCGGTGGGGGCCGGAAGGCCGAGTCACTGACCCGGCACCTGGCCGAGCTGGGGCTGGATGGCCGGGACGTGGTGCTGATCGGCGACTCGCTCGACGACGCCGAAGCGGCCCTGTCGGTCGGTGGCCGCGCGGTCCTCTACACCGGGGGTCTCACCGACCCCACCCGGCTGCGGGCCTCCGGCCATCCGGTCGCGGAGACCCTCACCGAGGCGGTCGCTCTGGCCCAGCTTGATTGATGACGCGCCCGGCTCAGCCGCGGAGGTAGGCCAGGACAGCGCGGACCCTGCGGTGCTGCTCGACGTCCGGCGGGAGATCGAGCTTGGTGAAGATGTTGCGGACGTGCTTCTCGACCGCGCCGTCGGTCACCACCAGCGTGCGGGCGATCGCGGTGTTGGAGTGACCCTCGGCCATCAAACTCAGCACCTCGCGTTCGCGCGGGGTCAGGGCCCGCAGTGGATCGTCGCGCCGGCGGCGGGCGAAGAGCTGGGTGATCACCTCGGGGTCGAGGACGGTGCCCCCGGCGGCGACCCGGGCCAGCGCGTCGAGGAACTCGTCGATCGCGGCCACCCGGTCCTTGAGCAGGTAGCCGACCCCGACCCCGGTGGCCAGAAGGTCGTCGGCGTAGGAGACCTCGACGTACTGGGAGAGCACCAGGATCGGCGTCGCTGGCACCAGCGCACGCGCGTGGACGGCGGCCCGGAGCCCCTCGTCGGTGTGGGACGGCGGCATTCGTACGTCAACGATCGACACGTCGGGGCGGTGGTTGACCACCGCCTGCACCAGGGCGTCCCCGTCACCGACGGCGGCCACCACTTGGTGGCCGCGTTCGGTGAGAAGGCGGATTAGCCCTTCTCGGAGCAGGACGGCGTCATCAGCGATCACGATCCGCATGGCTGCGTGTCTACCACTTTCCGGTCGTCACAGGGAGTTCGGCGCGGATCGCGGTGGGGCCGCCGGCGGGGCTGGTCACGAGGAGTTGCCCGCCGGCTGCCCGGACCCGGTCCGCGATGCCGACCAGTCCGTGCCCCTTTGCCAGGTGCGCGCCGCCCTGGCCGTCGTCGTCGACGCCGACCCTCAGCCGCTGCCCGGCCCGCTCCACCGTGACTCGGCACTCGGTGGCCCGGCTGTGTTTGGCGACGTTGGTGAGCGCCTCGGCGACCACGAAGTACGCCGTGCTCTCTACCGCCGGGTCGAGTCGGCCGCCGGGCTTGCCGAGCCCGGCGTCAACCTGCAGCTCGATCGGGATCAGCCCGCGCCCGGCCAGCGCCGCGAGGGCGCTCGGCAGTCCGCGGTCGACCAGGACGGGCGGTGCGATGCCGCGGGACAGCGCACGCAGCTCGGTCAGGGTCTCCCGGGTCTGGTCAACTGCCTCGTCGAGCGTGTCCCGGGCCGCTGTCGGGTTGTTGGTGAGCTGCTCGCGGGCCCGGCTGAGGTCCATTGCGAGTCGGACCAGCCGTTGCTGTGGCCCGTCGTGGATGTCTCGCTCCAGCTTACGCAGCGCATTCGCCTCGGCGGAGGCGGCTGCTCGTTTCTGTTCTTCGAGGGTGGTGATCCGGTTGCGCAACTCGGCGACCCCGGTGAGCAGAGCGCGGGCCAGGCCACCCTCGGTCCGCGCGCACGCGCGGACTACCAGCGGCAGGGTGAGCAGGGCGAAGACACCAATGGCGGTGTTCAGGAAGATGCGGGCACCGGCGCCATCGCCCATCCCGAGGAGTTCGCTGAGGGACACGCTGTCTGTGTCGTACGGAATGTACCGATCATATGCTGCGTAGCAGATGCCGGCGAGTGCCAGTACCCACCAGCAGACCAGGATGACGAAGGCCGGCACCGCTACCAGTAGCTTGCTGAATGCGTGGAGCAGGTCGAGCCACGACTGCGGATCGCGTACCGGTGCCAGGACCCGGCGCCAGAAATTGGCATCCGGATCGGGGCCCCGGTAGACGGGGCGGATCCGAGGCACGCTCAGTACGGTGGGCAGCCGGAGCCGTTCGATGTCGGCCAGCACCCGGACGGCGTAGAACGTGCCGGCCAGGACCGGCAGGCCCAGCGTGGTCACCAGCAGGCCCAGGCTGAGGGTGAACCCGGTGACGGCCACCACGAAGCCAGCCACGGCGAGGGGTAGGCCGGAGAGTACGTAGCCCGAGTCGCGCAGGAGTTGGCGGAGCAGGTTGCGCAGCGGGTGGGAAGCGGGGGTGGCGGCCCCGCGGGTGGCGGTCATACCCCGAGGCTAGGCAGTGCGACCGAACCAACCCATCCTGCCTGCGGCCGAAAGTCTGGAGGTGCTGGCATGACCACGCTCGTTGGAAGGTGCTGGTGCTGCCACGCCCGTTGGAAACTACCGGTGTTACCGCACCTGTTCGAAGCTGCTGGCGCTACCGCGCCCGGGAGAGGGCCGCGGTGTTACCACGCCCACGGGGAAGTGGGCGACGCGCCTCCCGTGTGATTGGTCAGAGAAGTCTTAATTGAGTAATAATCGCCGGACGGTGTGGGCGCTGTCGATGCATTGATCTTGTGAAACGGGGGGTCGGGTGGAGTCGCGTCGTGGGCGACCAAGATCGCGATTTGTGCGTGTCTTCACAAGCGCTTACCCTGTAGTTCCGACCCGCCCCGCTAGCACAGCCGGTCTTCTCGGTGGCCAGCGGGAGTCCCTACCCGGCCCGGCGGAGTTGGCCCAGGATCCCACCGCACGGAGTTTCATGAGTCAGCACCGCCCGCCCGGCGCGCCCGAACGCTCTGTCGCCGTGCCGGCGTTGCCGGACCTGCCAGAGGCGACCGTCGCCCGGCTTCCCGAATATCTTCGGGCCCTGCACAACCTGGCCGAAAACGGTCACGAGACGGTCTCCAGCGAGTGGTTGGCCACGGCCGCGGGCGTCAATTCCGCCAAACTCCGCAAGGATCTGTCCCACCTTGGCTCCTACGGCACCCGGGGTGTCGGCTACGACGTGGCTCTGCTGATCGATCAGATCGAGTACGTCCTGGGGCTCACCCAGCGGCGGACGGTCGCCCTGGTCGGCGTGGGTAATCTCGGTCACGCCCTCGCTGGCTACGACGGTTTCGCCACCCGTGGCTTCCGCATCGCCGCGCTCTTCGACGCCGACCCCGTCCGGGTCGGTGAGGAGATCAACGGTCTGGTCGTCCGGCACGTGGACGAGCTGTCCCGGGTCGCCACCGAGGAGTCGATCGCGATCGGCGTGATCGCCACCCCGGCCGCCGCCGCGCAGCGGGTGGCCGACCGGCTGGTCGCCGGCGGAGTGACCAGCATCCTGAACTTCGCGCCCTGCGTGCTAACCGTGCCGGACGGGGTTGACGTACGTAAGGTCGACCTCGCCGTCGAGCTGCAGATCCTGTCCTTCCACGAGCACCGTAAGGCGTCCCTGACCGCACTCCCCGCCGCTGGCGAGGCCACCCTCACCCCATTGCCGGGTAGCCTCGCCGCCACCGACCCCCAGGAGGCGATCGGCACGTGAAGCTGCTAGTCGTCGGCGCGTCTTACCGCACTGCCCCGGTCGCCGCTCTGGAGCGACTCGCGGTCGCCCCCGCCGATCTCCCCCGTGTCCTGAACCGCCTGGTAGCGCAGCCGTACGTGAGTGGGGCGGTGCTCGTCTCCACCTGTAACCGGGTGGAGGTATACGCCGTTGTGTCCGGTTTCCATGGTGGCCTCGGCGACATCTGTGCTGTCCTGGCCGAGCCGGCAGGCTGCCAGCCGGCAGCCCTCGCCGACCACCTGTACGTGCACTTCGACGCCGCGGCGGTCAACCACGTCTTTCGGGTCGCTGCCGGGCTGGACTCCATGGTGGTGGGGGAGGCCCAGATCCTCGGCCAGCTCCGGGACGCATACCACTGGGCATCCGAGGCGGAAACCGTTGACCGCCTGCTGCACGAGCTGATGCAGCAGGCCCTGCGGGTGGGGAAGCGGGCCCATTCCGAGACCGGCATCGACCGGGCTGGGCAGAGCGTCGTCACTGCCGCGCTCAGCCTCACTGCCGAGCTGCTCGACAGTGACCTGGCCGGCCGCCCCGCGCTGGTCGTGGGGGCGGGAGCGATGGGCTCGCTGGGTGTGGCCACCCTCTCCCGGTTGGGTGCCGGGCCGGTCACCGTGACCAACCGGGGTGCCGACCGAGCGGTCCGGCTGGCCGAGTCGTACGGCGCCACCGCCATACCGATCGCCGACCTCGCCGAAACGCTTTCCACAGTGGATATCGTAGTGGCTGCCACGGCCGCCCCCGAGGCGGTCCTCACCCGCGCGGTGGTGACCCAGGCGCTCGCTGGTCGGGACCCGTCCCGGGGGCCGCTGGTCCTGCTCGACCTGGCTGTCCCGCGCGATGTCGAGCCCGGCGTGGCCGACCTGCCCGGTGTCCAGGTGATCGACATCGACCGGATGGCGGCCCTGGTCGCCGACGGCCCCGTCGCCGCCGACGTCGCCGCGGTGGAGCAGATCGTCGCCGCCGAGGTTGACGCCTTCCTCACCTGGCTACGGGGAACTGACGTCGCACCGACCGTGGCCGCGCTGCGCGGGCGCGCCGACGACGTGGTCGCCACGGAGCTGGGCCGGCTCGCGCAGCGTCGCTCGGATCTGACCGATGAGCAGCGGGCCGAGGTCGCCCGGACGGTGCACCGGGTCGTCCAGCGCCTGCTGCACCAGCCGACCGTACGGGTCCGCCAGCTCGCCGCCGAGCCCGGCGGCGACCAGTACGCGGCGCTGCTGCGTGATCTCTTCGACCTGGAGGTTCCGCAGACCTCTGCGGTCGGCACCGTCCCCGATGTGGTGGTGCCCGACGTCGACCCCCAGCTCGGCGGTGACGCCGAGCCGCTACCCACCGGAGGTGAGTGATGAAGGTCCCCCTACGCCTCGGTACTCGGGGCAGCGCCCTGGCGATGGCCCAGTCCGGGCAGGTCGCGGCGGCCCTCACCGCGGCCACCGGCACCCCGGTGGAGCTGGTGGAGGTGGTGACCACCGGTGACCGCTCCGCGGCCCCGGTGTACCAGCTCGGTGTCGGCGTGTTCGTCTCCGCGCTCCGGGACGCCCTTGCGGCGGGCACCATCGACTTCGCGGTGCACTCGTACAAGGACCTGCCGACCGCGGCGGCCCCCGGCCTGTACGTCGCCGCCGTCCCACCCCGGCAGGATCCCCGGGACGCGCTCGTGGCCACCGGCGGTCGTACCCTCGCCGAACTGCCGCCCGGCGCCCGGGTCGGCACCGGTGCGCTGCGTCGCATCGCCCAGCTCCACGCGCTCGGGCTTCAGCTCGAGGTCCAGCCGATCCGGGGTAACGTCGGTACCCGGTTGGCGCGGGTGCTCGGGCCGGAGGCCGACCTGGACGCGGTGGTCCTGGCACGGGCCGGGCTGGCCCGTCTGGATCGCGCCGACACGATCACCGAGACGCTCGACCCGATGCTGATGCTGCCCGCTCCCGCCCAGGGTGCGTTGGCGGTGGAGTGTCGGTCCGACGATTCGGCTCTGGTCGAGCTGCTCGCGGTACTCGACCATGCACCGTCCCGCGCCACGGTCGTCGCGGAGCGGGCGCTTCTCGCCACCCTGGAGGCCGGGTGCAGCGCCCCGGTCGCCGCCTACGCCGAGGTCGCCGAAGGCGACGTCGGTGAAGAGATCTACCTGCGCGGGGCGGTGATCAGCCCGGACGGCACTCGTGACCTTCGGCTGTCCCGCACCGGAACGCCCGCCGACGCGGTGGAGATCGGTAAGGCCCTCGCCACTGATCTTCTCGACCTCGGCGCCGACTCGATCCTCGGCCAGCAACGGAACCTTGGCCCGGGGACCCAGCAATTTGGGAGCACAGTATGACCCGCACCCGTAAGCCCGTAGGCCGCATCGCGTTCGTCGGGGCCGGTCCCGGCGATCCGGGCCTGCTGACCCGCCGGGGATACGACGCCCTGGTCAGTGCCGACCAGGTGGTATATGACCGGGGAGTCCCCGAGGCGCTGCTCGATGTCGTCCGCGCCCAGGCGAAGCAGGAGGCTCAGCTAACCCTGGCCGAGGGCGGATCGGGCGACGTGGCGAAGGTCCTGATCTCGGCGGCCCGCTCCGGGTTGAACGCGGTGCACCTGGTCGCCGGTGACCCGTTCGGCCACGAGGCGGTGGTCCGGGAGGTGCAGGCGGTCGCGCGGACCGCCGGCCAGTTCGAGGTGGTCCCGGGCGTCGGCCAGGCCGAGGGGGTGGCGACCTACGCGGGTGTGCCGCTGCCCGGGGTCCGGACGGCGGCCGACGTCGAGGATGTCACCACGCTCGACTTCGAGGCGCTGGCCGCCGCAGTCACCCGGGGACCGCTGGCCCTCGCGGTGGACGCCGGGGATCTCGCCGCGATCCGGGACGGGTTGCTCGCCGCCGGAGTTGACGACGCGACCGCGGTCGGCGTGACCGGCGACGGCACCGGCGAGACCCAGTACACGACGACGTCGACGGTGGACTCCTTCGTCGCGGCGGCGCTCGGGTTCACCGGCCGGGTGGTGCTCACCCTCGGCGAGGGCGTCGGCCAGCGGGACACGCTCAGCTGGTGGGAGAACCGCCCGCTGTACGGCTGGAAGGTGCTCGTCCCGCGGACCAAGGAGCAGGCGGGGGTGATGAGCGCCCGACTGCGCGCGTACGGCGCGATCCCCTGCGAGGTACCGACCATCGCGGTCGAGCCACCGCGTACCCCCGCGCAGATGGAGCGGGCGGTCAAGGGGCTGGTCGACGGCCGGTACGCCTGGGTGATCTTCACTTCGGTGAACGCGGTCCGGGCGGTCTGGGAGAAGTTCGCCGAGCACGGCCTCGACGCCCGCCACTTCGGGGGTGTCAAGATCGCCTGCATCGGCGACGCGACCGCTGACGCGGTGCGCGCCTTCGGGATCCGGCCGGAGCTGGTCCCCGCCGGGGAGCAGTCCTCGGAGGGGTTGCTGGCCGAGTTCTCGCCGCATGACGAGGTGCTCGACCCGGTCGGTCGGGTGCTGCTGCCGCGCGCCGACATCGCCACCGAGACGCTCGCCGCCGGGCTCACCGAGCGCGGCTGGGAGGTCGACGACGTGACCGCATACCGGACGGTTCGGGCGGCGCCGCCGCCGGCCGAGATCCGCGACGCGATCAAGTCGGGTGGGTTCGACGCGGTGCTCTTCACCTCGTCGTCCACAGTCCGGAATCTGGTCGGCATCGCCGGGAAGCCACACGCGCGTACCGTTGTTGCGGTTATCGGGCCCAAGACGGCGGAGACCGCTACCGAGTTCGGCCTTCGGGTTGACGTGCAGCCACCGCACGCCTCGGTCCCCGACCTGGTGGAGGCGCTGGCCGGCTACGCCGTCGAGCTGCGCGAGAAGCTCGCCGCGATGCCGGCGAAGCAGCGGCGCGGCTCGAAGGTGCAGGGGCCGACCGCCCTCCGGTTCCGCTGACCCTGGAGGACCCGTGCCGTATCCCGAGATCCGACCCCGGCGGCTGCGTCGTAGCCCGGCCCTGCGGCGGCTGGTCGCCGAGACTCGGGTCGACCCAGCCGAGCTGGTTCTGCCGATGTTCGTCAAGGAGGGGCTGACCGAGCCCCGGTCCGTGCCCTCCCTGCCGGGAGTGCTCCAGCACTCCCGGGAGTCGCTACGCAAGGCGGCGGTCGCGGCGGTGCGGGCCGGGGTTGGCGGGATCATGCTCTTCGGGGTTCCGGCTGACCGGGACGAGCTCGGCTCCGGTGGGACCAACCCGAACGGCATCCTCAACGCCGCCATCCGGGATGTCGTCTCCGAGGTGGGCGACGCCACCGTGGTGATGAGCGACCTCTGCCTGGATGAGTTCACCTCGCACGGACACTGCGGTGTGTTGGCATCCGACGGGTCGGTGGCGAACGACGCCACCCTCGCCGCGTACGCCGAGATGGCGGTGGCGCAGGCCTCGGCCGGGGTGCACGTGGTCGGGCCGTCCGGGATGATGGATGGTCAGGTCGGCGCGGTCCGGCGGGCGTTGGACGCCGCCGGCCACCAGGACGTGACCATCCTCGCCTACGCGGCGAAGTACGCGTCCGCGTTCTTCGGCCCGTTCCGGGACGCGGTGGAGTCGACGCTGGACGGCGACCGTCGGACCTACCAGCAGGATCCGGCGAACCTGCGGGAGTCCCTGCGCGAGGTGGCGCTGGACGTGGCCGAGGGCGCCGACATGGTGATGGTCAAGCCGGCGCTGCCGTACCTCGACGTGGTCACGGCGGTCCGGGCCGCCGTTGACGTGCCGGTCGCCGCCTACCAGGTCTCCGGCGAGTACGCGATGGTCGAGGCGGCTGCCGCTAACGGCTGGATCGACCGCGAGCAGGTAATGCTGGAGACGCTCACGTCGATCCGTCGGGCCGGAGCCCAGATCATCCTCACCTACTGGGCGGTCGAGGCCGCGCAGCTACTGCGTCAGCGCTACTGACGCCGCCGCGCCCGGTCGGCCCACCGCCAGCCGCCGGTCCGCAGCACCCCCACGGCCCGTCGGCCCGGTCGAGTACCGGGCCGACGGGCCGTGCCGCTTCCACGGTCGCCCGTGGCGACTTCTGAAGTCGGTCCGTCGCCGGTGGCGAGGTCAGCGGCTGTCAGTCGTCGTTGACGATGGTCCCGGTGCCGAACCGATCGGCGATCTGGACCCCAGGGCTCCCCACCACCAGCAGAGTCAACCTCTCGTCGGTCTCTCGTTTCCGGTCGCCGCGCACCGACACCGGGAAGGTCAGCGTGGTGTGGCCAGCCTGCAGCGTCTGGCAACCGGCGTACGACCGGTAGTCGACGCCAGGCCGCGCGCTTCGGCCCAGGGTCAGGGCGCAGACCAGAGTCGGATCGGAGCGGGGACGCGAGACGGAGACGGTGAAGGCCAGCTCGCTGCTGCCCCGATCACCTTCGACCACCGAGGCGTCGGCGACGGTCAGCGTCGGGCGGGACCGGAACCGGGCCACCTGCGGATCGTGGTCGCTGGCGCCGCGTGACCCGTCTCCCGCGTACTCCGCCGGCCAGTCGGCATTGATGTGCGCGGCCCGCATCCGCACCAGATCATCGTGGAGCGCCGCGGTGACGAAGAGGTGGTCCAGCGTCTGGGCCTGGCCGGCGAAGCTGTACGAGTAGGCGGACGACGGCGCGTCGGCGAGCAGGTCATCCCAGAGGTTGCGCAGCCCCATCTCGTACAGGGGAGCGAGCTGGTCCGACGGGGTCGGGTCCGCGGCCGTCGCGATCGGATCGTCGGGACGGGGAAAGACGTTCAGGTCCCCGCCGAACACCACTCGGGCGTCCGGGTCTGCCGCTGTGACCGCGGAGACGATCGCAGCGCCGTACGCCGCCTGCTCCCGGCGCTGCCCCACCCGGCGGTCAGGGCCGGACGAGTAGTGGTTGCTGGCCGCCCAGAGCGTCAGCCGTTCCTCCGAACCGGGGGCTGCGGCGATGGTGAACCGGCCGAGCTGCGGTGCGCGGGTGAAGACGTTGTCGCCGTCCCTGCCGGTGCTGGTGTCCACGTCGGGCGGCAGGACCGCGTTGAGCGCCTTGGGGTTCTGCACGTCGGCGTTGGACGGCAGCCCGGGCGCGCGGTACTGGACGGTCGGGGCAGCGCCGAGCAGCGGGTCGTCGGCGGTCGCCTCGGCCAGCGCGACCCGGTCGGTGCGGTAGAGGAAGGCCGAGGTGATGCCCCGGGCATCGGCGCCGCTGCGGTCGTGGGCAGCCGCGTAGGCCGGGCCACCGTTGTCGGCGATGGTCAGTGCGAGCTCCTGGAGCGAGTCCGGAGCGCCGTCGGCGTCGTCGGTGTCACCGCAGACCAGCGTGCCGCCGTCAACCACGCAGATGTCCTGGTCCTCGGTCTCCTGGACCAGGATCAGGTCGGGGGAGTGCAGGTCGTTGGTGATCTGGTCGGCGAGCGCGGCGAGTTGGTCCCGGTACTCCTGCTCGCTGCCCGGCACGTAGTCGAACGGCGGTCGTACGCCGGTGCAGCCGTCGTTTCCGGCGAAGTCGCAGCCGTCGAAGGGGTCGTCGCGGAAGTCGTAGAGGTTCTCCACGTTGTACGCGGCGACCGCGTACTCCGTCGACCGCTGGGCCGGCTGCGGCGGGTGGTTCGTTGCCGGGTCGGTGCCGGCCGCGAACACCGCGGACTCGACCTGGACGCCGTACTTCTGGAACGAGTAGTAGAGGCCGCCCACCGCGTCGGCGGTCAGCGTGTCGAAGGTGCGTGCCGGTGGGAGCAGTGTGGTGTTGTCGCCGCTGGCGGCCTTGACGCCCAGGCTGCCCAGCATGATCCGCTGGCCGTTGCCGTCGTCGAAGATCTGGGTGGGGTCGTTGTCCAGCGGGTGGGCGTCGCGGAACACCCGGCGGGTGTCCGGGTCGCTCCGGTCCACCAGCGGGTCATCCCGGTCGACCAGCCAGGTCTCGGCGTCGGCGCTGGAGGCGAATACGGTGCGCCCGCTCACGGTCTGACTGTCCGCGCGCACCCGCATCCGGGCCCCCTCGTGCCGCTCCCAGAAGCGCTCCGCGTCGGCCAGGTCCGCCGGGGGTACCGCGTCGGTCACCGCGACCACCTGGTCCACGTCCAGCCCGGTGGAGATCCGCCGGACCAGCGAGGCGCTGGAGAGCTGCGTCATGTGGTAGTACTCGGAGACCCGGGCCTGGAGCACCACCTCGTCGCCGACGGTCGGCACGTAACCGCCGATGAGAGACGTGTTCGAGCCCATGAAGACGAAGATGCCGTCGGAGCTGGCGGGGTCGCCGTCGGTCGCGTCGGCGCGGCTCTGGAGGAAGAACCCGTGCTGGTCCCGGCCGGCGGAGTCGCGGGCCAGGGTGCGCTGGGTGACCACTCCGCGGACGGCGTACCGCGCGCTGCTGGCACCGTTGCCGCTGGCCGGCGCGAGCGGCGAGCGGTCGGTGCCACCCTCCTCGGCGTCGGTGGTCGGGCCCTGCACCTCGCCGACCGTCAGCTCCCGGGCGGCCTGCACCGGCAGGGTGCAGGTCGCGGTGGTGCCGTCGGTGTCGGTCGCCGTCAGGACCACCGAGTACGCCCCGGCGTCCAGGTCGGCGCTCGCGCTGACGGTGGCCCGGGCGGTGTCACCGACCGCTCCGGCCGGGGTGAACGCCGTCCGGCTGATCGTGCCGGTGGCCGGCGTCGGGGAAACTGACGTGACCGCCAGGTCGACGATCTCATCGTCCGGGTCGGTCGCGGTGACCTCCCGGGACGCCGCGGTGCCCGCCGGCGTGACCAGGGGATCGCCGCAGGTGATGGTGGCGGGGATGTCTACCGGACCGTCGCCGAGGTGGTGCGCGCCGAGCCCGTCCACCGTGTCGGTGTCGAAGCCGGCCCACTCGGCGGCCGGTTCGAAGCTGTCGCCGGGGTCGGTGTCACCCGAGGCGACGCTGCTCAGCCGGCGGAGGGTGTGGTTGGCGGTGCTGGTCAGGCCGGTGCCCCACCCGCTGCCCGGATCAACGCCCACCTGGCCGATCACGTCGAGCACGGTGCTGTCGCGGCGCAGCACGACCGCGTCGTCGCCGTTGAAGAGTCCGGCACCGGTGACCTGGTCGGCCTGGGCGAGGATCGCCGCGTTCGCCGATGAGTGGGCGAAGACAAAGACATCTCCCGCCGCAACCGTGCCGGTGAGGGCGAGGGTGGTCGGCGTGGTGGAGCCGTTGAAGTAGAGCAGCAGCCGATAGCCGCCGGTGGCGAGGTCGACCGGCGCACCGGTGCCGTTGAAGAGCTCGATCGCCTTGTTGTTGGACGAGCCTTCGACGTACTCGGAGATGAACAGGTCGGTGGGGGCGGCGGTGGCGGCGTTGGGCGTGACACCGACGGCCGCGATGCTCGCGGTAGCAGTGACGATGGCGAAGATGGCGAGTGCGCGGCGCGGGCGCATGAAGCCTCCACGGTAAGTGGATAGGAACGTGCGCAGATTAGAGGGTGTGCCCTACCTCGCCCTATCCCCTGAAGGGCCCGATGGTGAAATCTTGGCGGTGGCGTCGAGCCGGTGCACCAACTCGGCAACGTCAACGCTGTACTCGTACCACTCCCGGTCGGGGCGGTAGCCCAGCTCGGCGTTGACCTTCAGCATCGCCTCGTTGTCCTGCGCGTTCCAGGTCTGCACCTCGGTGAGCGCCGGCTCGGCCGAGCGCAGCTCCAACAGCATGCGTGCCTTCATCGCCCGGTCGATGTCGTGCCCGCGGTGCGCCGGTACGACGATCGTGTCGTACTGGTCGGCCCGGGTCGGGTGCTGCGCCGGCACCACCACCTCGGTCAGCCCGGCCACCTCCCCGGTCTGCCGGTGCAGCGCGAGGACGATGTACGGGGTCATCCCTCGTCGGTGCAGGCAGTCGAGGCTGTCCCGGAGCCGCTGCGGGTCGTAGGAGCTGGGGCGGAGCTCGCCCTCCTCGACATCGCGCGCCTCCGCCTTGGCCCGCGCGTACGCGTCGATGAGTTGATCGGGCAGCCCACCGGGGTGGAACTGCACGTCGTACCCCGGGCTGACGCCGTCGGCCGTCCTGCCCAACTCCGCCCAGTCCACTCCGGCCAGGTCGAGCACGCTGCGGGTTTCGACGTACTCTCGGGTGAAACCGAGCGACTGAAAGAAGGTGACCGCCGGGGTGTCGCCGACCACCTCCACGCCGATCGTCTGGAACCCCTCCTGGTAGACGCGGCGGGCAGCGGTCAGGACCAGCTCGCGGCCGAGGCCGCTGCGGCGCGCCGACGGGTGCACCAGCACCTCGAGCACGCCGATGCTGCCGAGCAGCAGCACGTTGACCATCCCCGGTGTGGCCACCCCGCCGGGCCCGACCGGGTCGGCCTCGGCCACCCAGGCGATTCGTCGTTCGCCCGGCATCATCTCGGTCAGGTACTCCCGCAGGAAACTCCCCTGCCAGGGCGGGTCCTGCGGCAGATCGGCGGCGAGGACCGCGTTCAACGTGTCCAGCAGGGACACCATCTCGGCGGACGACGCGGCCCTAAGGTCCCATTCGCGCATCATCACCCGTCTAGCTTGCCGCCTACTGCTGCTCGGGGGAAGTAGGGGATTCCCCGGAAACGTGGATGATCACGTCAGCTCCGGCTTGCCTGCCCGTACTGGTTTGCCTTGTCAAAGACGTCCTGGGCGTACTGCCGCACGTTGTTGTACGACAGGATGGAGTTCCACCAGTCGCTGGCGATGGTCAGATTCCGGCCGCCCTTGCACAGGTAGTTGGCGGCGGCCAGGGCGGCGTCGTCGATGTCGTGCGGGTCCTTGCGGCCGTCGTTGTCCGCGTCGGCCCCGATCTCCTGCCAGGTGGTCGGAATGAACTGCATCGGCCCGATCGCCCGGTCGTAGGTGGCGTCCCGGTCCAGCGTGCCGCGGTCGGTGTCGCGGATCAGCATCCGCCCGCCCTGCCCGTCCAGTGGCAGGCCGATGATCTCTGGGGCGGCTCGACCATCCGAACCGAGCCGGGCGTTGTTGGCCTGCCCGTGCGCCGACTCGACGTGCCCGATCGCGGCGAGCGTGGTCCAGCTCAGGCCGCAGCTACGGTTGGTCTGGGCGAGGACCAGTTCGGCGTAGCCGTAGGCCTGTAGCGCGACCGGTGCGATGCCGACCTTCGGCGCGGTCTGGGCTGCCCAGCTCGCGAGCGTGTCGGCGGGGCGGCCGAGACCGGGGGGCGGGGCGGTCAGCGTGGCGTCGGGTGGGGGCAGGGTGCCGGCGGGGGGCGCCCCGTCGGGCGCGGAGGTCGGTGCCGTCGCGCCGGCGGTGGCGGCAGCGATGTTCGGGCCGGGGCGCAGGGTGGCGGGCACCAGCAGGGCGCCGGCCGCCACGGTTGCCGCGACCAGGAGCAGCAGGAAGCCGCCGGGGAGGGTGAGCTGGCCGCTGGGGCGTCGTGACCAGCGTTGGATCGAACGCGCCGCACCGACCGCCAGCCGGGTGGGTGAGAGGCGGATGGCGTGCGCGAAGGGGACCCGGCGCCGCCGGGCGCTCGTGGCCCGTTCGGGCCCGGCCGGGTCGGCGGAACCTGCCGGTTCGACCTCGTCGGCCCGGTCCGCGTCGCCAGAAGTTGACGGTGTGACCTCGTTGACCGGGTCGGCCTCGGAGCTCTGGGTCGGCTTCGCGTCGGGGTTCTGGGTGGGCTTCGCGTCGGGGGCCGTCGGCGGTTGCAGCCATGGTCGGCGCGGCCGGGGCACCCACCGGGACCGGCGGCCGGCGGCCACGTCGGATCCATTCTGCGCTCCCCCACCCGGTGTGGCCGGGCGCAGGGGCCGGAGGGTCTGGTTCTGCTCGCCGTCCACCACCTGTCGAGTATCACCCATGTCCGGTTGTTCGTCCGGGGCGGTCGTAGGCTGGAGGCATGCCCCGGTACGAGTTCCGTTGCCGCGTCTGCGGTGACACCTTCGAGGTCAACCGACCCATGGCCCGAGCCGCCGAGCCGGCCCGTTGCCCGCAGGGGCACGACGACACAGTCAAACTCCTTTCCAGGGTCGCGACAGTCAGTCGTAGCGGACCGGGTGGGATCGCTCCCACTGCAGGTGGTGGCTGCTGCGGCGGGGGCTGCGGCTGCTGAGTCGGCATTCGATTCGTCGACCTCTCACCGCGCTTGCCGACGTCGGCGCGGAGTGGCACGTTGGAGCAGAACCGGGCCGTCACGCTCGCGATGCGTGACGGGCTGGATTCTCGCAGCATGAACCAGACGTCCTGGGCGGAGGTTCCACGCATGTCGCCACGGATCCACCTCCCGACCGGGTGGGTGACCTTCGTCTTCACCGACATCGAGGGCTCCACCCGGCTGGCCCAACTGCTCGGGCCGGACTACCGGCCGGTGCTGCGGGAACACCGGCGTCTGCTGCGCCGAACGATCGTCGCCACCAAGGGGGCGGAGTTGCTCACCGAGGGTGACTCCTTCTTTCTGGCCTTTGCGGACGCGTCCGCCGCGCTGACCGCCTGCCTGGCCGCCCAGCGTGCGTTGACCAACCACGACTGGCCGACCCCGGACGCCACCCCGCGGGTACGGATGGGGCTGCACACCGGGTGGGCGGAACCCCGCGACGGCGAGTACGTGAGCGCGGAGGTGCACCGGGCCGCCCGGATCGCCGCCGCCGCGCACGGTGGACAGGTGCTCTGCTCCGCATCGACCGCCCAGCATGCCCACCCGTTGCCCGGCGGTGCCTCCCTACTCGACCTGGGCCTGCACCGACTGCGTGGCTTCGACGACCGGGAACGGCTCTTCCAGCTGGCCGCAGCCGGTCTGGAGCGGCAGTTTCCGCGTCCTCGTACCGCTGACGCGGCGGCGCACAATCTGCCCACCTCGGTCACCTCATTCGTCGGCCGGCAGGTCGAGTGGGCCGAGCTGCGCCGGCTGGTGGAGAACTACCGCCTGGTCACGGTGGTGGGCGCGGGGGGATCCGGCAAGACCCGGCTGGCCGTGGAGCTCGCCGCCGACCTGGTCGAGTCCCATCCGGACGGTGTGTGGTTCGTTGACCTCGCCACCGTGGCAGAGCCGAGGCTGGTGGCGTACGCGGTCGCCGCCGGGCTCGGCCTCCGCCCGGAGCCGGGCCGCTCGATGGTGGACACCCTGGTGGAGTACGCCGCTGCCCGCCGGATGGTGATACTGCTGGACACCGGTGACGCCCAGCTGTCGGCATCAGCCCAGGTGATCTCCCAGCTACTCGCCGGCGGGGTGGGGGTGCGGGTGCTCGCGACCAGTCGGGAGTCGTTCGGACTTCCCGGTGAGGTGGTGTGGCGAATTCCTCCACTCTCGGTCGACCCACCGGTGGCCGGGGCGGAGAGCGACGCGGTTGCCCTGCTGCTCGACCGTGCCACAGCGGCGCGGGGCGGTCGGCGGCCCGACCCGGTGGAGTGGGTGGACCTGCGTCGGGTCGTACGTCGGTTGGATGGCCTGCCGCTCGCCATCGAACTGGCCGCCACCCGACTGCGGGTGCTCTCGGTCGGGCAGCTCGCCGACCGTCTCGACGACATCCTGGGTGCCCTCGACGCCGGCCGGGGTGATTGCGATACCGGGCTGGCCGTGCGGCACCGCAGCATGCAGGCGAACCTCCATTGGTCGTACCGGCAGCTAGGCGCGGGGGCGGCCCGGCTGCTGCGCTGGCTGGCGGTGTTCGCCGGACCGGTGGATCTGGCGGCAGTGGAGTGGCTGTTGGACAGCGACCAGCTCGATCCGCTGTCGGTGTTGGTGGAGAAGTCGATGGTGCTGGCCGAGCCGGAAGTCGGTGGTAGCACCTATCGGATGCTCGACCCGATTCGTGCCTATGCGGCCGGCCGGTTGGTGGCGGCGGGTGAGGAGCAGGCGGCGCGGAATCGACACGTGGCCTGGTCCGCACACGTGCTACAGCGGTTGGGCTCGGGGCCGGACGGCCGGCCGGTGACGCTCTCGCTGTACGCGTTCGATCCGCTCGTCGGGGAGCTGCGGGCCGCGCTTCGTTGGTGCACGACGGGGGGTAGCGCCCGGGCGGGGCTCGGGCTCGTCGTCGGGCTGGACCAATGGTGGCGGGAGCGGGGCCTGGCCGGGAAGGGCCGACTCTGGTTGTCCCGGCTGTACGACCGGAGTGTGGAGACCGGTGAGCACATCCCGGACGCGGAACTGGCGGCGGCGCACCACACGTATTCCTTGCACACGGGGGCAGACGGCGACTTTGTCGAGGAGCTGCGCCTGTCGCAGCGGGCGGAGACGGTGGCCCGGCGGGCCGGTGACGCCGGCCTGCTGGCCCGGGTGCTGGCCAGCCGGGCGGCTCCCCTGGTTGACCTGGGGCAGCTCGTCGAGGCGGAACAGGTGTGCCGGGACGTCATTGACTGGGCGCAGCGGCAGGACGTGGTCGACGATGCCCTCTTCGCCGTCCTCAGCCTGGCGGAGTTGCTGTGGCGTCGGGGTGCCTTGGTGGAGGCGGCGGAGCTGCTCGGCGCGGCCCGGCCGGTGGAGGCGAGACGCCCGGTGGAACGGGGCCGCCGGACGGTGGACATGTTGCTCGGCCTGGTGGCACTCGCCCGTGGCGACCTGATCGCCGCGCACGAGCATTTGTTGGTCTCGCTGCGGTCCCGGATGGCGCACGGCTTCCACCGCCGTGCCTGCGACACACTGCAGGCGATTGCCGTGCGCTGTGCCGCGGGGGGCGACCCGTTGACCGCCGCCCGACTCTTCGGCGCGGCGCAGGCGCGGGGGGTCGCCCTGGGGGCGGTGCCGGGCATCAACGGCGACTATCTTGCGCGGTGGCAGGCGCAGGTGCGCGGGGCGCTCGGCGATGTCATCTTCGACCAGACGTACGGCGAGGGTACGGGGTTGGGCATCCGGGAGGCGGCGGCGGTTGCCCTCGGAGTCCAACACCCCGACCTGGCCGCTGATTCGACCCGTTTCGTCGCTGGTGTCGCCCCATCCGCCCGCACCAGCCCCATGGAGCGGCCACTTCGTGCCCCGAGTGCGCCGGATCCCACCTGGGTCGGTCACGAGCCCGACTGAGCTCAGGCGAAGAAGCGGGCCAGGTGGGCCTGGGTGGGGGCAGGCGCACCGGGCGGCAGGAGGGTCAGGTCGGCGAAGATGCTGGCCCCGTCACAGCCGGCGTGCAGGGGGTACCAGCGCGGAGCGTCCGGCGGGCGTTGGAGGCAGATGCCCTTGATGGTCTGGATGTCCAGCAGCCGTACGTGGGTGGGATCGGCGACCGCGTTGACATGCCCCCACCAGGGGCTCATCACGTGCAGAACGCCACCGGGCCGGAGCACCCGGTGCGCCTCATCCACCAACGGCAGGAAGTCGATCAGGTGCTCCAGAATGTGGACGGCGAAGAAGACGTCCACCGAGTTGTCGGCCAGCGGCAGGGTGCGCGACAGGTCGGCCACCGCGTCAACCCCGACCGCGGGGTAGATGTCCAGGCCCAGGTTGTCCGGCCACTGCTTGGTCCCCCCGCAGCCCAGGTCCACCACGACCGGGTTCCGGCCTCCGACCCGGACCCGAGCCCAGACGGCCAGGACCCCGGCGAGCCGGCCGACCCGGTCCCGCACCAGCCGTAGGTCACCCGGCTCATCGACCTCTCCGGTCAGGTGGGCTACTCCCCGGTCGAAGTCCACCTCGACGGCGAGATCCCGCAGCCGGCTGTCGTGCCGCGCCTGGTCTGCCCAGGCCTCGGCGAGGAACTCGTCAACCGCCCGCAGCCGTTGTGCTGAGGGCGGTGTCTGTGTCAGCGCGACCATGGCCCACCTCCGGCCGCCCGTTACCCGGAAACCCGCCCGGTATGCCCCCGGCCTCGGCGGGCGGAGACCGGCCATGGATCACTTCGGGTTCCCGCCCTCGGCCGGTGAACCTATCCTCAACCGATAGGCCGGCTGGCTGCCGCCGCCGGTGCAGAGCGCCCACCGTGCCGGTGGCACGGCTGAGGGCGGTGGCGGTGGGGTGCCGACACGACATGAGGGGTGGGTCGGATGGATCTGCTGGCCGAGTATCGACGGGCGACCCGGTGCTTCGAAGCTGGGGACCCGTCCGAAGCGGCTCGGCTGCTCGAGCCCATCCTCGCGGCCGAGCCCGGCAACACCGCCGTGCGCCAGCTACTGGCCCGGGCATACTTCTCCTCGGCGCAGCTCAGCCGCGCCGAGGAGCAGCTACGCGAGCTGGTTGATCGGGACCCGAGTGACCACTACGCCCACCACGTGTTGGGCCGGACGCTGGAGCGGCTGAATCGGCCGGTGGACGCGCTGCGGCATCTGCGCATCGCGGCGGCGATGGACCACGGCAACGCCGACTATCAGGCGGCGTTGCGCCGGGTGCAGGCCCGGGTCGGTCGCTGACTCTTACCGGTAGGCCCATCGCCCACCCCGCCACCTACGATGGTGCTGGCAACGGAGTCGACGTGGCGGAGGCCCGGCGGTGAAGCTGAAGCTGGACCTACACGACATCTACAACCGAGGCGCCGACATCGACCGGGCCCTGCGCGGAATCATCGACGAGGCGGTGGCGAAGAAAGCCACCCTGGTGGAGATCATCCCCGGCAAGGGGTCCGGCCAGCTCAAGAAGCGGGTGCTGCGGTTCCTTGATCAGAAGGACGTCAAGGCGCTCTACCATCGGGTGGAGAAGGATTCGAAGAACTTCGGCCGGGTCTTCGTGCACTTCCGCTGGAAGTAGTGACGGAACGCTGCCCGGGGCGCTCTGCCTGATTGCCGTGCGGTGTTCGTCGAAGTTGGGCCAGCCAGTCGTCGGCCCAGTCGAGATGCGGACAACCCTTGTTCACGCACCGGGGGCAGGTTCGCCCTCCCCAGTGGCTACGGATGATCATTTCGATTCCGCGAAACACCAGGTCCCGGTCCAGGTCTGCCGGCTCGACGGCGCTGGTTGTGGGGTGGTCGGGTTCCGCCTGCCAGCACCAGTCGACAAACCTCTCCCTGAGGTCCGGTCTGGTGCCGTTGAGTCGGGATAGCTGATCTGATGCCTCGGCCAGGAGCTTTTGCTGGTGGGCCAGCAGCGCTGACCTCCTGCCGCGATACTCGGCCAGCAACGCGAGCCGCGCGGGTTGGCAGGGCCAGTCGGCGCGGCAGGCCCGGCACCGCCAGAGCGGGCGCATGGGGTCGTGTGCCTGTCTCACCACCGCCGGCTCCCGCCCGTGTGGTGGTCACGTAGGCAGCGCTTGAGGTCACCACACCTGGGGCACCAACTGCCCGAGCGGCTCTTGGTCACCAGGCCCAGGAGCACGCCAACGGCGAGCCCAACGACTGCGGCAGTAGCAACGACAGCCATCGACGTCCCCTCAGTCTCGCCTGTCGGCGCTTCGGGCGGGCGGCTGGTGCGCGGTCACCAGCGACCTCCGTTGGCTCGCCACTGCTGGGCCGGGGTGAGCCAGCCCACGCGACCTACCTGGGGATTGGCGACGGTGGGCTGGGTCATCCACGCCGGCAGATTGACCGGCCTAGCGCACTGCACCGTCACGGGGTGCGGGGCGTTGTTCCTCGGCTGCGGCAGCGCGTGCAGTTTCACCATCGACCGCCATTCGCCCGCCACGTCTGAGCGGGCGTCAGCCACCCGACCCGACCAGGCTGGAGGATTGGGGTCGGCTGGGTCACCCCAAGATCCCGGGGCGACACCTTGGGCCCGGGGTGTCGGTTCCACTGGCGTGTTGTCCCGGCGGTAGCTCTGGCGATTGCGGCGACGACCTGGGAAGCGGAACAGCATGGCTACCTCCTCAGCAGTATGGAGGGCCGCTTCACTCCCCGCAGTGGAGCGGCCAAGGCAACGCCCACTCCCGTCCAGAGACAGTGGAGCAGGCACGCACTGCAACCACTGTCAGCCCCCAGGCGCAGCCGTGCAATCATTTAGACTGGGACATGTCACGATGGGTGTCCCACTCCTGAGAGTGGGCCGAAAGTGGTCCCACGCTCGGTAGACGGACTGCTCCAATCTGAGACAGGAGGCCGAATGACCCATGCCGGATCATCCATACCGCGTAGGCAGCTTGGGCGGTACCTAAAGCAGGGACGCGAGGAGGCTGGCCTCTCGCTGGAGGCCGCCGGCGAGGCGCTGGAGTGGTCGCGGTCCACCATGTACCGAATTGAGGGCGGGGGATCGGCAGTCAAAGCACGCGATGTAGCGGCCATGTGCGCCCTGTATGGCCTGTCCCCCGAGATGACCTCGGCGCTGATTGCCTTGGCCGCTGAAACCAAGGCCAAGGGCTGGTGGCACGCTTACGGCGATACCTTGCCAGCTTGGTTCGAGCTGTACGTAGGGATGGAGTCAGCCGCATCGTGTCTGCGGCACTGGGAGCCGGACTCGTTTCCCGGGTTGCTTCAAACGAGAGGGTATGCCGAGCACCTGCTCCGGTCGCATCCGGAACTTGCAGAGCGAGAGATCGGGCATCTCGTCGAGCTGCGCATGGAGCGCCAGAAGATCCTCATGCGGAAGAAGCCGGAGCCTCCGCGGCTAGACGTCATAGTGAATGAGGGCGTACTGCGCCGGCCGTTCCCCGGCATGGCGGAACAGCTCAACCACCTGCACAACCAAGTAGCCGCAGAAGTAGCGGCGATCCGAATCGTGCCTTGGGACACGCGACCCAACTATGCCCTGAACGGCGCTGGCTTCGTCATTCTCGAATTTCCGACGACCGGTATCCGCACCCCCGAGCCCACGACCGTCTACAGCGAGTCACTGACAGGTGCCCTGTACCTCGACAAGGCGACAGAGGTTGCGGCGTACTCTGTGAGGTGGAGAACGCTGGAGAGTTTGTCGCTCGACGCAGACCAATCGGCCAACCTATTGGCCACGATCGCCAAGGAGATGTCACGATGAGTAACCTTATCGGTGCCGTGTGGCGTAAGAGCAGCCGCAGCGGGGGCAACGGTGGACAGTGTGTGGAGGTGGCCGACAACCTCTCCGGCGTCGTCGGCGTTCGCGACAGCAAGGACCCGACCGGGCCGGCTCTGGTGTTCGGTCCGGAGGCGTGGCAGGCGTTCGTGCAGCACGCCCGGCGCTGACAAGCAAGAACTTAAGCCCCCCAGGCGCGTCACCGCCGGGGGGCTTATGCATGCTGGGACCTCAGGTATCGCCTTCCCGGTAGCCGACAGTGGCGTCCAGGCCGGCTGTGCGGGTGCGCGAGACGCTGCTAGTGCTGACGCCCTCCGCCTGGGCAATTCGGCCCACCGGCCAGCCCAGCGCAAATCGCATATACATCCTTGGGTGAAGCGGCCCGGTCCGTCCTGCCGATCCCTCGACAAGGCAGGAGAGACGCCATGACCCTGGCCCGGCTGTCGCCGTCGGTTGGCAGGGGATTTCCTGGACGGGCCCGCCGGGCACCGGGAGGCGGTAGAACGGGGACATGAGGAAGACAGCAGTCCGGGAGGCGGTCGAGAAGCGACGTCCGTCCCGTGTCTGAGAACCTGTTCGACGAGGTCGGTACGCTCCTGCATGCGGCGGCTGACCAGGTTGTGCTGCCGCTGTTCCGCCGGCTGGACGAAGCCGACATCGAGGAGAAGGCCCCCGGTGACCTCGTTACCGTGGCCGACCGGCGGGCGGAGGAGCTGATCTCGGCGGGTCTGCGCCGGTTGTTGCCCGACTCGGTGGTGGTCGGTGAGGAGGCCGTCGCCGAGGACCCGGAGCTGCTGCGGCACCTGCGCCGCTCCGGCCCCGTGTGGCTGGTGGATCCGATCGACGGCACCGCCAACTTCGCTGCCGGTCGCCCGCCGTTCGTGCTGATGGTGGCCCTGCTGATCGATGGAGAACCGAGCGCCGCGTGGGTGTTCGACCCGTTGGTCGGCACCTTCGCTGCCACCCGCCCCGGTATGGGGACGTACGTCAACGGGCGTGCGGTGCGCACGACCGGAGCACCGGCTGACCTGGGCCGGCTACGGGGCGCGGCGATGTCTCGCTACCTGCCGGCGGCCCTGCGTCCGCGGGTGGCGGAGGCCGGTGCGCGGTTGGGCGAGCTCCTTCCCGGCCAGCACTGCGCCGGGCGGGAGTATCTGGACCTGCTCCTCGGGGTACAGCAGTTCGTGCTCTACTGGCACACCCTGCCCTGGGACCACGTACCCGGCACCCAACTGGTCCGAGCCGCCGGTGGGGTCGCCCGGTACTTCGACGGAGCTGAGTACCATCCGGGCGTCGAGGGGTACGGCCTGCTCGTCGCCGCGGATGAGCGGGTCTGGGCGGTGGCCCGGGAGGCGTTCTTCGGCGGAGCGTGAGGGCATGTGCCACCCAGCGTCAACCCGCGCCAAGCCAGCGCATTTGGGGGTCTCGCAGCGCTGGTCGGTCCGGTATTGTGGCCGACGGTCTCCGCCCGCTGGCCGCCGTGCGGCGCCGATGGGACCACCGACCAGCGGGGTTCGCGGGGGCTGATGGCACTCGGGAAGGATCCACTGTGCGCACAGTCCTGCCCCGCGGGGGTTCCCGTCCGCTGACTGTCCTGGCCGTGGCGGTGGCCGTGGCCGTGGCGGTGCTGCTCGGTGCCGTTCCGGCCCAGGCCGAGCCGGGTGAGGGCGGCAGCGAGAAGTTACGGAAAGCGCTGACGGCCGCCGCCAAGGCGCACATCGACGCCACGGCCAAGCTGAAGAACTCCACGCGTCGGCAGGAGGAACTGGCCGCGGAGCTGAAGGCGGTCGAGTCGCGGCTGACTGACCTGACCGCCCAGGTGGGCGCGGTGGCCGCGCAGTCGTACCGGTTGGGTCGACTCACCCCGATGGCGACGTTGTTGGAGAGCACATCGCCCGACGAGTTCCTGAATCGAGCGATGAATCTGGACGTGATGGCCCAGCGGGACGGCCGTCGGGTGCGCGAGTTGACCGAGGTTCGGGAGACCGCGAAGAACGCCAAGATCGCGATTGACTCCGAGGTCCGCGAGCAGGAGAAGCAGCTCGACGTCCTGGCAAAGAACAAGAAGAAGGCGGAGGCGGCGCTCGCCGCGGTCAGCTCGGGGGGCGGCTCCGGGTTCGGTGGCGGTTCAGCCAGCGCCGCGTCAGCGCCCCGGAACTCGAACGGCTCCTGGCCGTCGGAGTCCTGCTCGGTCAACGACCCGACCACCTCAGGCTGCATATCTCCGCGCACCCTGCACATGCTCAAGCAGTCCCAGGCGGACGGCTTCAAACGGCACGTCTCCTGTTTCCGCAGCGGCGGTGGTGGCGAGCACCCGAAGGGGAAGGCCTGTGACTTCTCCGCCGCATCCGGTGGGTTCGAGAACGTCACGGCGACCGGCGGCGACAAGGCGTACGGTGACCGGCTCGCGACCTACCTGAAGAACAATGCGAGCCGACTCGGTGTGATGTACGTCATCTGGTATAGGCAGATATGGATGCCAAATACCGGTTGGCGAGCATATAGCGGCGGCGGGAGTCCCGCCGCTGACCACACCAATCACGTTCATGTTTCGATGTACTGACTCGGGCGGGCCGCCTCGCTGCGTACCATCGCGCGGGTGAACTCCGCCTCGTCCCACACTCCCGTCCGGGCGGCCCGACTCGGGTCGGCTATCGGTCCGGCCCTGCCCAAAGGGCTGGCCGCGTTTCTGGTCTTCTTCTCCAGCGGAGCGGTTCTGGTGCTGGAGACAGCCGCGCTGCGCCTGGTCGGTCCGTACGTCGGGGTGACCCTCCAGGTGACCAGCTCGGTGATCGGCATCGCGTTGGCCGCGATCGCGTACGGGGCGTGGGCCGGCGGGTGGCTCGCGGACCGTCGGGACCCACGTACCCTGCTGGCCCCGGCGCTGGTCCTGGCCGGTATCGCCACCGCGGTGACCCTGCCCGCGGTTCGGTACGCCGGGGAAGTGCTGCGGGGCGGGGCGGCGTCCGCGATCCTGCTGCTCGTCGCGCTGGCCGTCTTCGTGCCGGCGATGCTGCTGTCGGCGGTCACCCCGATGGTGGTCAAACTGCAGCTGTCCGACCTGCGCCGGACCGGCCAGGTCGTCGGTCGGCTCTCCTCGATCGGCACCCTGGGTGCGGTCACCGCCACCCTGGTCACCGGCTTCGTGTTGGTGGCCGCGCTGCCCAGCACGGTGATCCTGCTCGGCCTGGCGGTCTCCCTGGGGCTTACCGGGCTGCTTCTCGGCGGGTGGCTGAGGCGGACGGCGGGTGAGCAGCCGACCGGCCCGGCCCGGGTGTCGGCCAGCCTGGCCGTGCTCGGCCTGCTCGGCGCCGGACTGACCACGGTCGCCCCGAACCCGTGTGACATCGAGACGGCCTACCACTGCGCCCGCGTCGAAGCCGACCCAGGCCGGGCGAGCGGGCGTACGCTGCTGCTCAACTCGGCCCGGCACTCATACGTGGACCTGGCCGACCCGACCCACCTGGAGTACGCGTACACCCGGTGGATCGGGGCGGTCGCCGATGTCATTGCGCCGGCGGGCCGTCGGCTGGACGCGCTGCACCTGGGCGGAGGTGGTTTCACCGTGCCGCGGTATCTGACCGCCACCCGGCCGGGCACCGAGAACGTGGTCTTCGAGATTGACGGCGGGCTGGTCGAGCTGGGTGAGGAGAAGCTCGGTGTGCGTCAGGGGCCGGAGCTGCGCGCGGTGGTGGGGGACGCCCGGATGTTGGTCACCGCCGAGTCGGCGGAGAGCCAGGACCTGGTGGTGGGGGACGCGTTCGGGCATCTGGTGGTGCCGTGGCACCTCGCTACCCGGGAGATGGCCGCTGAGGTTCGCCGGGTGATCCGTCCTGGCGGCGGGTACGTGCAGAACGTCATCGACTATCCGCCCCTGCGCTTCATCCGCAGTGAGGTGGCCACAGTCGCGGCCGAGTTCCGGCAGGTGGCCCTGATTGCCCCGCCGGCCGCGCTCGCCGGTGAGCAGGGGTCCAACTTCGTCATCGTCGCCTCGGACGCGCCGTTGCCGTTGGCCGCGGTCCGAGAGCGGCTGAGTGAGGTCGACCCGGCTGCGGTCGTGCTGGACGGCGCGGCGCTGCAGGAGTTCGTCGGCGACGCGTTGGTGTTGACCGATGACTATGCCCCGGTGGACCAGCTGCTCGCGACCGCGTGATCGCTGCCGCCTCCGCCGCGGTTAGCTGAGCGCAGCGAACGACTGCACCTGTTCGATGGTGCCCTCCACGATCAGCATGCTCCCCGAGGCCAGTACGGTGTCATCGGCAGCCGCCTGGAACCGCTTTCCAGCCAGTTTCGCCGCCACCACCCGTACTCCGTGGCGGTCCTCCGGGTTGAGCTCGTGCAGCGGGCGGCCGGTGAGGCTCTCTGGGGTGCGGACCTTGGCGATCGCGAAGTCGTCGCCGAACTCCATGAAGTCCAGCATCCGGCTGACGATGAGATGGGCCAGCCGTTCGCCGGCCTCCGCCTCGGGGAAAACCACGTGGTGCGCGCCGACCGAGGTGAGGATCTTCGCGTGCTCCGGCGAGCGGGCCCGCGCCCAGATCTGTGGTATCCCCAGGTCAACGAGGGCCAGGACGGACAGTACGCTGGCCTCCATCGAGGCGCCGATGGATACCACGGCGCGTTCGAGGTCTGCCGCGCCGAGCTGGCTCAGTGCCCTTTCTTCGGTGGCGTCGGCCTGTACCACCCGGTCGATCCGGTTCGCCCACCGCTGCACCCGCTCCGCGTCCTGGTCGATGGCGAGCACCGGATGCTCGAGCTGCACGAGCGTGTCGGCGACATGGGAGCCGAAGCGTCCGAGCCCCACCACGATGACCCCGCTGTGTTGGTCTTTCCTAGCCGACAAGGGGTTGCTCCTCCGGGTAGCGGTACAGCCGTCGTCGGGTGTTCAGCGCGAGCGCCGAACCCAGGGTCAATGATCCGACCCGACCGACATACATCAGGACAACAAGTACGTACTGCCCGCCATCGGGCAGGTCGGGTGCGACGCCGAGGGAGAGGCCGGCGGTGCTGAAGGCCGAGGTCACCTCGAAGAGCGCCACGTGGTGCGGCATTCCCTCGGTCAGCAGGATCAACGTCACCGTGCCGGCGAACACGAGTGCCACTCCGATCAGCGTCACCGTGACCGCCTGTCGTTGGCTGGCGGTGGCGACTCGGCGGTGCCGGATGATGACATCCGGCTCGCCCCGTAGCTCGGCCCAGATCACGAAGGCGAGGAGGAAGAAGGTGCTGACCTTGATACCGCCGGCAGTGCTGGCGCTGCCGCCGCCAATGAACATCAGTGCGATGATCGCCGGGATGCTCTCCTCGTCGAGCGCCTCGATGTTGATCACATGGAAACCGCCGGTACGAAAGAAGGCGTTCTGGGCGAACGCGGCGAGGAGCTTCTCCGGCCACGGGCGGATGCCCAGGGTGTAGGGGTTGGACCACTCCGCGGCCAGGAGGGCGACGAAGCCGATGATCAGCAGGGCCGCACTGCCCCAGATGGTGAGCTTGGTGGAGATCGACCAGCGTGCCGGATGTCGCCTACCTCGGACGGCCTCGAACAGAGCCGGGAAGCCGAGTCCGCCGAGGAGCGCCCCGAGGGCCATCGGCACGATGAGCCAGGCGTCGCTGGAGAACCCGACCAGGCCGTCGCTGTAGAGGGCGAAGCCACCGTTGTTGAAGGCCTGGACGGCGTGGAAGACGCCGACCCAGAGCGCTTCGCCGAAGGCGTAGTCGTGCCGAACCCACAGCCGCAGGGTCAGGATGATGGTGATGATCGCCTCGGTGGTCAGTGCGATGGCGGCGATCCGGAACAGCAGCCGGCGGACATTGCCGAGGCCGAACTCGGCGGTCTCGGCCTGCACGAGTAGCCGGTTACGCAGCCCGAGTCGGTGGGATACCACCAGGATGACCAGGGTGGCGCCGGTCACGATGCCGAGGCCGCCGACCTGGGTGAGGATGGTGATCACCGCCAGGCCGAAGTCGTTCCAGTAGTTTGGCGTGTCCACCACGGCCAAGCCGGTCACCGAGACCGCGGAGGCCGAGGTGAAGAGGGCGGTGACGAACGGGGTGTGCCGCTGCTGGCCGGTCGCCCACGGCAGCATCAGCGCGAAGGTGCCGATGAGGATCGTTGTGCCGAACCCGATCGGCACCAGTCGAACGGGGCGCCGTAACAGCCAATGCACCGGACAATCTTCACTTTTTACCTTAGGTGGTGGGGTGGAAATGGCACTCTGGAGGGCCGACCGGCGACGAGAAATCGGCCTTCTGTGGGCGTTTCCGGCCAACCTGTGGCCGGTGGCACCCCGGTGTGGGCGTACCCCGCTAACCTCCTGATCGACGGTGGCTTCGAAGGAGGACAGTGCATGGGCGAGCGACTGGCCGTGATCAGTGGGGGTGGCACCGGGATCGGGGCAGCCACCGCGCAGGCGCTCGCCGTTGACGGTTTCGATGTGCTCGTCGTGGGCCGGCGGGAGGAGGCGCTGCGGGCCACCACGGCGCGACTCTCCTGGGACCTTGCGCGACCCGGCGCGGTCCAGGCGGTGGTGGCAGACCTGACCGATCCGCAGCAGGTTCCCCGAGTGGTCGAGGCGGTCGAAGGCCGGGCGGTGGACGCGGTCGTCAACAACGCCGGGGCCTACCTCGCCGGGGAGCCCGACACCCTGGCCGGGGTCGCCGAGCAGTGGCGGGCCAGTCTTGAGGCGAACCTTCTCCCCGCCGTCCTGCTCACCGAGGCGCTGTGGCCGGCACTGCGGCGCCCCGGTGGCCGGGTGATCCTGGTCGGCTCCAGCGCGGCGCAGCGGGGTGGCGGCGGGCCGTACTCTGCGGCGAAGGCCGCGCTACACGGCTGGGCGTACGACCTGGCGGTGCGGCTCGGGCCGGACCAGATCACGGTCAACGTGGTCAGCCCCGGGTACGTCGCCGACACCGAGTTCTTCGGTGCCCGGATGACAGCCGAGGGGCACGCCCGGCGGGTCGCGGCCACCCTGGTCGGTCGGGCCGGCACCCCGGACGACATCGCCGCGGCGGTCCGCTACCTCGCCGGCCCCGCCGCCGGCTACGTCACCGGGCAGGTGCTCGGCGTCAACGGTGGGTCCGTCCTGGGCCGGTGACGGCGGCGGTACCCCGCCGCCGTCCGCTCGCTAGCCCAGCAGTTCGTAGACCTTGGCGGGCGCTGGCACCACGTTACCGGCGGGCGGAGTGATCGCCGGCACCTCGCTGTAGTCGAAGTACTTCACCAGGTACTCGCCGGCTGGTTGCTCGTCGCTGGCGGGAACGTCGACGGACAGCGTCTCGAGGTTGCCGTCTGCTCCGATCATCGCGGTGAACGGAATCGATGCCGCCGCGTCGCCCAACGCCGTGATGTCCCCGTCAACCAACACCTCGGCGGCCTTCGGCTCATCGGTCAGGTCGACCGTGCCGGTGTATGAGCCATCGGCATGTAGCTGCACATCGTCGGCCGCCTCTATGATCACCCCGGTGTTGCCGACATCGGCGAGGTCGTACGTCAGCGAGTCGTCGGTGAGCTTGCTCTGGTCGAGCTCCACCCACTGCTCCGGCTCGACTCCGAGTAGGTCGTGTAGCTCGGGCGTGTCCCCGAAGTCCACCTTCAGCCACGTGTCCTGGTCAATCACCCAGAAGGACATCACCACACTTAACTCGCCCTCGCCCTCGCCCTCGCCCTCGGACATAGCGACAACCAGTTCCATCCCCTTGCCCGTCGGGTCAACGAAGCCGGAGAGAGCCGTGCCGTCGGGCTCCGCGCCGGAGAAACGGAACGCCGGCGTTGTCTCGTCCGGCACCGCGGCGAGTAGGGCTTCCTTCGGGTCAGCCGGGGGGCTGGGGGATGGCGACGGCTCCCTGTCCACCACTCCGCACCCCGCCAATAGCAGGCCGGCGGCCAGGAGGGTGGCTGATCCGACGGCGGTCCGCCGGATCAGGGAAGTGGCCTGGATGCGCTGTGTCATGCGTGCTGCCTCGCAAATGTTGGGGAAGAGCGCAGTCGATCATTTTATAGCCTCGCCAACCGACAGCCCCGCGCCAGCGCCGGGAGCACTGGTAGAAATGCCTGATGGGCCAGGATCGAACTGCGGTGCGCGAGCAGGCTGAGACGGTGCTGCGGCGGTTGGCCGGAGAGGACGCCCGGCTCCGCGACGACCAGTGGCGGGCGATCGAGGCGCTGGTGGTCGACCGGCGGCGGGTGCTCTGCGTCCAGCGCACCGGTTGGGGTAAGTCAGCGGTCTACTTCGTGGCCACCGCGCTGCTGCGGACGGCCGGCGAGCACGGACCGACGGTGATCGTCTCCCCGTTGCTGGCGTTGATGCGCAACCAGGTTGACGCGGCTGCCCGGGCCGGGATCCGGGCCCGGACCATCAACTCCGCGAACCTCGACGAGTGGGACGAGATCACCGGGGAGATCCACGCGGGGACGGTGGACGTGCTCCTGATCAGCCCGGAACGGCTCAACAATCCGGACTTCCGGGACACCGTACTGCCGAAACTGGCAGCCACCACCGGGCTGCTGGTGGTGGATGAGGCGCACTGCGTCTCCGACTGGGGGCACGACTTCCGCCCCGACTATCGCCGGCTGCGGACGTTCCTCGGCAACCTGCCGGCCGGCACGCCGGTGCTCGCCACCACGGCCACCGCCAACGCCCGGGTCACCCAGGACGTCGCCGAGCAGCTCGGTGCGACGTCCCGGCTCGGGGCGGAGCCCGAGACCCTGGTGCTGCGGGGCAGCCTGGACCGGGAGTCGCTGCGGTTCGGCGTGGTCGACCTGCCCGGCCCGGCGTACCGGCTGGCCTGGCTCGCCGACCACCTGGACGAACTCCCCGGCTCCGGCATCATCTACACGTTGACGGTGGCCGCGGCGATGGAGATCGCCGAGTTCCTCCGGTCCCGGGGCTACCCCGTGGCCTCGTACACCGGCCAGGCTGACGACGCGGACCGCCGCGCCGCCGAGCAGGATCTCCTCGACAACAAGATCAAGGCACTGGTGGCCACGAGCGCGCTCGGCATGGGTTTCGACAAGCCCGACCTCGGGTTCGTGGTGCACCTCGGCGCGCCACCGTCGCCGATCGCGTACTACCAGCAGGTCGGCCGGGCCGGCCGGGCCGTCGCCCACGCCGAGGTGCTGCTCCTGCCCGGTGGCGCCGAGGACGCCGCGATCTGGCGATACTTCGCCGCGCTGGCCTTCCCGCCGGAGGGCCAGGTGCGGTCGGTGCTGGCCGCCCTGTCCACCGACCGTCCCCGCTCCACCCCGGCGCTCGAGCCGATCGTGGATTTGCGCCGTACCCGGTTGGAGCTGATGCTCAAGGTTCTGGACGTGGACGGCGCGGTTCGCCGGGTACGCGGTGGCTGGATCGCCACCGGTGAGCCCTGGACCTACGACGAGGTCCGGTTGCGTCGGGTCGCCGCGGCCCGCACCGCCGAACAGGCGGCGATGCGGGAGTACGCGACCACCTCCGGCTGCCGTCTTCGCTATCTGCGGGAGTGCCTGGACGACGCTGGGGCAATCGACTGTGGTCGATGCGACCGGTGTGCCGCACCGACCTTCACCGCGGAGCTGTCCGCGGAGGCCCTGCGGGCGGCCGAGGCCTTCCTCGGCCGCGCCGGTGTCGAGATTGCCCCCAAAAAGCTCTGGCCAACTGGCCTTGCCGCGGTGGAGGTGCCCCTGCGGGGGCGGATCGCCCTCCCGGAGCTGGCGCTGCCCGGTCGGGCCGTCGGACGCCTCTCTGACCTCGGCTGGGGCGGGCGGCTGCGTGAACTCGTCGGGCCGGACACGGCCGATGTGGAGGCGCCCGACGATGTGGTTGCCGCTGTGGTGGAGGTGCTCCGGGAGTGGGCGCACGGCACCGACCCCTGGCCGCTTCGCCCCGTCGGGGTGGTCGCGGTCGGCTCCCGCCACACGCGGCTGGTCACCTCGCTCGCCGGGCGGATCGCCGCGGTGGGGCGAATGCCACTTCTTGGCACCGTTTCGGTATCCGCTGGGGGTGGGGCCCGCGGCAACAGCGCACAACGGGTACGCGCCCTGCACGGTGCGGTGGCCCTGCCGTCGGAGCTGGCCGATGCCCTGGCCGGACTGGCCGGGCCGGTACTGCTCGTTGACGACCTCGTCGACTCGGGGTGGACCATGACGATGGTGGCCCGGGAACTGCGTCGGGCGGGAGCACCGGAGGTGCTTCCGCTGGCCCTGGCGGTCGCCGGTTGAGAGCTCAGTCCGGCTGACGGATCGGGCGCTGGGCCAGGTAGTGCAGCAGGTCCCGGATATGGTGCTTCTCCTCGACCGACACCGCCGGGTCGGCCAGGCGCTCGAGGATCGCCCGGACATCCGCCTCGACCGGTCCGTCGTTGCCGAGCCGAGGCAGCGTGGAGCCGACCTCCGGCAGACCGAGAGCGCGGAACGCGGCGGCGACGGGTAGGTCGAGCGCAACGCAGAAGTCCCGCACCTTGGCCAACTCGGGGTAGTCCTGCCAGTCACCGGCGAGCCAGCGGAAGACGGTGGAGCGGCCGATCCCGGTCTGGGCCGCCAGGTCGGTCACCGTCCAGCCGCGCTCTGCGCGGGCGTTGTCGATGGCGCGCCGGACGAAGCGGGCGAACGCTGCCTGTGCGGTTCCCTTTCCCGAAGCCATCCCAGCTGATCTTCCTCCCCTCGGCCTGGTGCGGCCTTCCGCGTCATCGAGAATCGACACTCGACGGTGCGTGGCTCGAGGGTAGTACGACGGTCCCGGCTGGGTACCGACCACTGTGGATGCAGGGGGTCAGTTGGTGGGGTCTGTGGTGGTGCCCGCTGGGTGGTAGGTCGCACTGGTTGCCGTCGCCCCGGCTGGCTCGCCGAGCAGGGTCGCCAGCCTCGGCGTGACCCGCCACCCGTCAACCAGGGCCCGGTACTGCACCCGGTGCTCAGCAGTCGGGGGCGCTCCGGTGCGGCGGGCCCGGATGAGCAGGTTGCGCGGCGTGTGGCGGGAGTCAACGAACTCGACCACCTCGGCCCGGTAGCCGTGCAGCCGCAACAGCCCGGCCCGGACCGCGTCGGTGAGCACGTCGGCGAAGCGCTCGCGGAGGATGCCCTGCCGAGTCAGCAACTCGTACGGGGGTGGGGTGGGCTGGGAACGAAGCTGGGCGGCGAGGTCGTGGTGGCAACAGGGAGCCGCGAGCACCCAGCGAGATCCCCACCGCACAGCCCGCGCGAGCGCCTCGTCGGTGGCGGTGTCGCAGGCGTGCAGGGCCAGCACCAGATCGGGGTCGGGCCCGACAGCCGCATCGGTGATCGTTCCCGCCACAAAACGCACCTGATCGGCCCAACCCAGCCGCCGAGCCAGCTCGGTGTTGCGTTGGCGCTGGTCCTCGCGGATGTCCACGCCGACCAGGTGGACATCGATGCCCTGTTGGGTCAACCAGCGGTACGCGGCGAAGGTCAGGTAAGCGTTCCCACAACCCAGATCGACCACCCGTAGTGGGCCGCGGAGCCCGTCCGGGAGCGTCGCGGCGAGCGCCCGCAGAAAGGCGTCCACCTGCCGCCGTTTGGCGGCTGACCCGCCGATCACGGTGAAGATCGGGTCGCCGGGATCGAGCAGGTGGGCCTTCGTTCGGTCATGGCCGACCGGCTCGGCCACCGGCGGGGCCGCCGTGCGGTGCACCTGCGCCGCGCCGGACTTTGTGACTCGGAGCTGCAGGGTCATCGCTGTGGTCTCGACGTGCCAGTTGCCGAAGGGCTCGGCCAACAGGGCGTCCACCGCCGCCTCCGCTTCCGCGTCACGGTCGAGGTTGCGGGTGTGGGGTGCACTCCCGTCTGCGGTGATGACCTGGAGGCGGGGGCCGGATTTGAGGGTGACCGGCCGTAGCTCCGCACGGTGCACCGATGGGCGAAGCCCACGGCGGTGCCCGGCGGCCACCGCCCGGGTGAGCCCGGCGTCGAGCAGCAGCGTCCGCACCTCGGCGAGCGCGATGGGTAGGGGTTCCGGCATGGTGTCATCCTCCGGGACGGGCGGTGGGGCGCTGAGCTGGCCGAGCGCGCGACGTCCCCCGCTGGTGCCAGCGAGGGACGTCGGCAGCGGCGCGCGTGCTCAGTCGGCGGTCGGCTCAGCCGCCGCGCCGGTGTCGGCTGTCCCTACCGCCGCGGCGGTGTTGGTTGTCTTGGCCGCCGTGCTGGTGTCGGAGCCACCGCTGCGGCGCCGCCGACGGCGTCGTGGTTTCGGTGCCGCGGTGCCCGGCGAGTCGGCGGTGGCCGCTTCGCCGGTCGACGCCGCGGGCTCACCGGCGGTGACCACCTCGCCGCCCCGGCGGCGTCGCCGCCGGCGGGGGGTACGCTCCGCGGTCTCGCCTCCCTCGCCCTGCTCGGTTCTGGCGTCGACGCCAGAACCGGTGCCGCCACCCCGGCCCCGGCGGCGGTCCCGGCCCGTGCCACGGCGGGGCCCGCGGCCATCGCCGCGGCGTGACCGTCCGCCGAGGTCCTCCTCGACCTCGGCGGAGAGCCCGGCCCGGGTGCGTGCACCGGTGGGCAGAGTGCTGGTGACCTCCGGGGAGATGTCCAGCTCGGAGTAGAGGTGCGGGGAGGTGTGGTAGGTCTCCGGCGGCTCCGGCATCTCCAGGCCGAGGGTCTTGTCGATGATGCGCCAGCGGGGCATGTCATCCCAGTCGACGAAGGTCACCGCGACGCCGCTCGCCCCCGCCCGGCCGGTCCGGCCGATCCGGTGGGTGTATGTGTCCTGGTCCTCTGGGCAGTCGTAGTTGAGGACGTGGGTAACGCCGCTGACATCAATACCCCGGGCGGCCACGTCGGTAGCGACCAGAGTGTCGATCTTGCCGGTGCGGAAGGCCCGCAGCGCCCGCTCCCGGGCGCCCTGGCCGAGGTCGCCGTGGACGGCGGCCACGGCGAAGCCGCGGAAGTCCAGATCCGCAGCGACCCGGTCGGCCGCTCGCTTGGTGCGGGTGAAGACCATGGTCAGCCCGCGCCCCTTGGCCTGGAGGATTCGCGCCACGATCTCGATCTTGTTCAGTGAGTGGGTGCGGTAGGCCAGCTGCTGGGTCTGCGGTGACGGGCCGGTCTCGGCGGTGTGCCCGGCGTGGATCGTCATCGGGCGGCGCAGGAAGCGCCGGGACAGCGCGACGATCGGGTCCGGCATCGTGGCCGAGAAGAGCATCGTCTGCCGTTCCTCCGGCAGCATCGCCAGGATCTTCTCGACATCGTCGAGGAAGCCCAGGTCGAGCATCCGGTCGGCCTCGTCCAGGACGAGCGCGCGGACCCGATCCAGGTGTAGTTGCTTCTGCTTGGCCAGGTCGAGCAGTCGGCCGGGAGTGCCGACCAGGATCTCCACACCCGTGCGGAGCGCCTCGACCTGCGGCTCATACGCGACTCCGCCGTAGATCGGCAGTACCCGGACGCCACGGGTGCTGCCCGCGGCGTGGAGATCCTTGGCGACCTGGATGCCCAGCTCGCGGGTGGGTACGACGACCAGCGCCTGTGGGGTGCCGTCGCCGCCCTCGGCGGGAGCCAGGACCCGCTCCAGCAGCGGTACGCCGAAGCCGAGCGTCTTACCGGTGCCGGTCGGGGCCTGGCCGATCAGGTCAACGCCGCGCAGCGCGATCGGCAGCGCGTACTCCTGGATGGCGAAGGCGCGGGTGATTCCGGCGGCGCTCAGCGCGTCAACGGTCTCTTTACGGGCGCCCAACTCGGCAAAGGTGGGCGCTTCCGGGCGTACTGATGCGGTGGCGGCGAGTTCGGTGCCGTCCATGAGGTTGTGGGTGAGTTCGCTCATCTCGATTGGGGGTGCCCTCTCGTGGGTGCGCCCCGTTGAGTCCTCGAGGCGCGGACGGTGTGGCGCGGGCCACACGGTCGGGTGGCGAGTCGCCGAGCCGGACCGGGCCGCACGCGCGCCGCGGGCCGGCTGCGACCGGATCGAAACGGGAACGAATCGATCGTTGGATCAGATCGATTGTTGGACCAGATCGAGGTCGAACGTCGGTCGGTGCCCACGGCAACTGTTCTATTCTACCTGAACCTCCCCGGCGCTGCTCAGATTCCGGCAGGTGATGCCGGGTGAGCCAGCGCTCTTCGCCTGCTCAAGGCGGTGCAACCGCAGGCTGCCGGGGCAGGAGGCGATGGCGGTTCCGCTCGCCGGCGCCGAGCTTCAGCGGGGGCGACGCCCGTCGCGGGGTGGCCGCGACTCGGCGAGGCGGCACCAACCGCCTACCGCGCCACCGAGGGACTTTCCCCGGGGTTGACTCGTCGCTGTGTCCCACGCGCGGAGCGCGGGCCTCGGCGTCGCTCGCCGGGCGCACGCCACGGCAAGTGCCTCGGCACCTGCCGTGGCGGGGCGCTGGTCAGCGGACGGTAAATCCGACCGCCCGGGAGGACGCCTCGGCGATCTCGACGTAGGCGACCTTGTCGACCGGAACGATGACCCGCCGCCCCTTCTCGTCGGTGAGGGAGAGGGTGCCGCCGTCGCCGGCGATGGCGTCGGTCACGATCCGCTCAATCTCGGCCGGCGACTGTGCGCTCTCCAGAACCAGCTCGCGCGGCGCGTACTGCACGCCGATCTTGACCTCCACTGTGCCTCCTCCGCTGGGGCGAGAATGCCGCCTTGCGAAGGCTATCCGATCACGGGGGCGGCGGTCAGGCTGACTCACCTTGCAGCGGGAAGCTCGCGATGCCTCGCCAGGAGAGCGCGGCGACCAACGCCTCCGCCTCCCCCTTCGCCACCTGCCGCCCTCGGGCCAGCCAGAACTGTGCCGCTGTTTCGGCCGCCCCGACCAGGCCGGACGCGAGCAACTCCGCATGTGCCCGGCTTACCCCGGTATCCGAGATGATCGTGTCGGTGATCGCCGCGATGCAGCCCTGCTCCACCCGCTCGACCCGCTGTCGTACCGCGGGGTCGTTGCGCAGGTCGGATTCGAAGACCAGGCGGAATGCCTCACTCTCATGGTCGACGAAGTCGAAGTACGCGCGGACGGAGGCGCTCACCCGCTCCTTGTTGTCGAGGGTGCCGCGCATCGCTTCCCGCACCTTCGCCACAAGCGTGTCGCAGTGGGTGTCGAGGAGTGCCAGGTAGAGCTCCATCTTACCGGGGAAGTGCTGGTACAGCACCGGCTTGGAGACTCCTGCGCGTTCGGCGATGTCGTCCATCGCGGCTGCGTGGTAGCCCTGTGCGACGAACACCTCCTGCGCCGCGGCGAGTAGCTGTCTGCGGCGGGCGGACCGGGGCAGGCGGGTGGGCCGGCCGGCGGTCTGGGTGCCGTTCCCCGCAGCGGTCATGGGAGCCTCCGAGTTCTTCATACGAGCTGGCATATAGCCCGAACCGGTCAAGGATCACCGCCTGTCCCGGAATTGGCCCGCCGCCGTAACTTATCGCCACTGTCACCACACGGTAGCCTCAGCAGGGGCGACCAAGGAGCGCGCGGTGAGTGATGCAGGGCAACCCGGTGCCGCCACCCCGGGAGAGCACGGTGACGAGACCGGTCCAGAGCCGGTCCACTCCCGATCCGACAGTTCGTGGGTGCCCCCCACCGGAGGCTGGGCACCGGAATCAAGCGCACCCTGGCGCCGAGTTGACTCCCCTGCTGGTTGGGCCGACTCCTCTCCGCGTCATGGTGACCTGCCAGCTCCGCCACCCGGCGCGACCGAGAGCGTTCCCCGTTCCCACCTCAACGGATACCGGAGAAATGGTCACGCATTCCTCGCGCCGGAGGTGCCGGCCAGTCGGCCAGGTCCGGTAAGTGCCCCGCCGGGTCGTTCGGGAAAGTCGGTCCAGGAAGCCGGCCGAGACCGGCCGCCCGCACCCGCGCCCGCCGCCGCACAGCCACCCGCGCCGGCCGAGGCCGTCCGGGACGACCGCCCCGACCCGCCGGCCGAGCCCGGTCCTCGGCCAGTGACCGACCAGCCCATGCCGCCACCGGAGGACTGGTCCGGCCCGAGTTGGGAGGCCGAGTGGGTGCCGGCGCAGGCCGGCACCGAGCCGCCGCCGGTTGGCCGTCGGGCCCGGGTGGAGCCGGATGGATGGGATGAGTCGGAGCCGACCGGTCACCGGGCTCGGGCGGAGCCAGACGGGTGGGATGAGCCGGAGCCGACCGGCCGGCGGTTCCGGGGCGGGACTGCGCGGGATGCAGCGGGGAAGCGGCGGGAGACCTCCGGCCGCCGATTCCGTCCGGACCCCGACGAGACCGCGGCGGGCGAGGGGGGACAGCCGAGCGTCGAGCGTCCCGCCTGGGCGGTCGAGCCGCAGCGGGCCTACGAGCCGGTTCGGGCCGAGCCGGTCTCGGCCTTTCCCGTCGAGCCGGGCCCGCCGTTGACCGGGCCCGCTCGCAGTGGACCCGGTGGTGGGGACCGCACCCCGGCCGAGCCCATTCCGACGAGTACACCCCCCTACCTGGCCCGTCGGTCCGCGCCCGAGCCAGCAGTGACGGCGCCGTTGGCCGACGCCGACCGACAGCCGGAGTCGGTGTCCGCGATGTTGCCGCAGCGTGTCCCCGCCGAACCGGACGTACCCGTGGTGCCGGAGCTGGCAGCCGCGGAGGTGCCCGCCAAGACCCCGGAACTCGCCCGTATCGCCACCCACCTCCGCCAGGTCGACGAGCCCGCTCCGCTGCGCGAGCGTCCGGAGGGCTTCGACGTGGACGCCATTCTCGGTGCGGTTCGTGGGGTGACGGGTGTCCGTGACGCGGCGTTGCGCCGTACCCAGTCCGGCGCACACAGCCTTCGGCTGGACCTCGCCGACGGCGCCGACCCGGCCGAGGTGAGTCGGCACGTCGCCCGGCTCCTCCAGGAACGGATGGGGCTCGCCGCGGCCCCGCAGAACATGCCCGAGGGGCTCGCCGACCTGACGTCGTCCGACCACCGGCAGCCGATCGGACCGGCGGCACCAGCCGGACGGTCTCCGGCTGGCCTCCCGTCGCGTACCGAGCGCCGGGACGGGGCGCTGTCGGAGCCGCCGCGTCGCCGACGGCACTCCGGCGGACCGCATCGGGTCCGGGCCGCCGCCGTGGACGAGCCGGCCACGGCGGTCAGCGGGGCCGCCGATGGCCCGGTGACAGCCGAGACGTCGTATGGCGGGGGGCAGGTCGGCGCGACCGAGCTGACCCCGTCCCGCCCACTTGACACCGGTGGTCGGCCCGGACCTCGGGTGGTGCTCGACCACGTGCAGGTGAGCACCTTCGGGCTCGACGCGACCGTCGAGGTCCGCCTGCTCGCCGCCGGGTCACCCGCCGCCGGCTATGCGACCGGGCCGGCGGTGGACGGCTACATGCTGCGGCTCAGCGCAGCGGCCGCCGCCGCCGCCGTGGATCAGCTGCTGCGTGCGCCGGGGCCGCAGCAGGACCGGGGGCGCTGCTTCGTCGAGCACGCCACGTTGGTGCCACTGGGCAACTGCGAGGTGGCGACGGTCGTGGTGTTGCTGGTCTGCGACGGTTGGGTCGAGCAGCTCGCCGGCTCCGCGCTGGTCGCTGGCGACCCTCGCCAGGCGGTCGTACGGGCCACCCTGGCTGCGGTGAATCGTCGCCTTGAGGCGTTGCTCGCCGACCCGGGGAACGCCGGATAGCGCACCCGCTCCGGCGGCGGCCCACGACCGGCACACTGTTCCCGTTCCCGCAGTTCGGGCCACGTGCCCCCGCTCATGGCTGCCGGCCTGCCCGGCGAGCGACAATGGCGCGGTCCGCCACTGCCGATCCTCGGGGAGTTCACCGTGTCGCTGCCCCCGCTCGTCGAGCCTGCCGCCGAGCTGACCGTTGACGAGATCCGTCGCTACTCGCGCCATCTGATCATCCCGGATATCGGGGTCGAGGGACAGAAGCGGTTGAAAAACGCCCGGGTGCTCTGTGTGGGCGCCGGTGGTCTCGGTTCTCCGGCGCTGATGTATCTCGCCGCCGCCGGGGTGGGCACGCTCGGCATCGTCGACTTCGACACCGTTGACGAGTCCAACCTCCAACGTCAGATCATCCACGGCGTCTCCGATGTCGGCCGCGCCAAGGCCGAGTCCGCCTCCGCCAGCATCCACGAGATCAATCCGCTGGTCCAGGTGAAGATCCACAACACCGCGTTGGACCGGGACAACGTCCGGGACATTTTCGCCCAGTACGACCTGATCGTGGACGGCACCGACAACTTCGCCACCCGGTACCTGGTGAACGACGCGGCGGTGCTGCTCGGCAAGCCGTACGTGTGGGGGTCCATCTACCGGTTCGACGGGCAGGCGTCGGTGTTCTGGGCCGAGCACGGCCCCTGCTACCGCTGCCTCTACCCGGAGCCTCCCCCGCCCGGCATGGTGCCCTCCTGCGCGGAGGGCGGTGTGCTCGGCGTGCTCTGCGCGTCGATCGGCTCGATTCAGGTGAACGAGGCGATCAAGCTCCTCGCCGGTGTCGGTGAGCCGTTGGTCGGCCGACTCATGGTCTACGACGCCCTGGAGATGAGTTACCGCAAGATCAAGGTACGGAAGGACCCGAACTGCGCGCTCTGCGGCGAGAACCCCACGGTCACCGACCTGCTGGCCGACTACGAGGACTTCTGCGGTGCGGTGTCGGCCGAGGCCCAAGAGGCCGCGGCGGACGCGACGATCACCGCGGGCGAGCTGAAGGCGTGGCAGGACGCCGGCAAGGAGATCTTCCTGGTTGACGTGCGGGAGCCGGCCGAGTTCGAGATCGTCCGGATCCCGGGCTCCACGCTGATCCCCAAGGGGGAGATCATCTCTGGGCAGGCGCTGGTCACGCTCCCGCAGGACCGACAGATCGTGCTGCACTGCAAGTCCGGCGTCCGGTCCGCGGAGGCGCTCGCCGCGCTGAAGTCCGCTGGTTTCCGGGACGCGGTGCACCTCCAGGGAGGTGTCCTCTCCTGGATCAAGCAGGTCGACCCGTCGCTGCCCGCGTACTGATCGGGCCGGGCTGGCCAGCGCGGGAACGCCCCGGTGCTCGACGTTGTGGCGGGCACCGGGCGGTGGGTGGTCGATTCCCTGGGGCATGATCGCATCTGCCCAGGTAGCGTGACCGCCGTGGTGGATATCGAGGCCGCGATCGGCTACGTGGTGGCGCGGGGAGACGTGGTGGAGCGTGCCCGGCTTGCCCGACTGCGCACCGGCACCCCGCCGGCCGAGGAGGTGCTCGCCGTCGCCGAGACCGGGCAGCTTCCGGAGGGCGGTTGGCCGGCGTACATCGAGGGGGAGACCGCCTCTGTTGACGCGACCTGCTTCCGCCTCGGGGAGCTCGACGACCTCGGTGCCCTCGGCCGACCGGCGGCCCGGCGGGCGCTGGACTGGCTCGCCGCGCGCCAGCTACCGGAAGGAGGCTGGGAAGAGGACGCCGCGCTGGCCGACACCGCCCCGGAGTGGGCCCGGCCGGGCGACCCGGAGGCGGGTTTCTACCTGACGGCGAGCGCGGCGTTCTGGCTCAGCGTCGCCGGGCTGGATGTCCGGGCGGCCGGGCCGTTGGACGCGCGGATCGGCGGGGCGTACGCGGGCGTCGTGCACGGCGCCGCGCTCTCCCTTGCGGCCCGCCTGAACCCGGACGGGACCTGGCCGTCGTTCCTCGCCGCCGGCTGGCTGAGCGCGGCGGTGTTGTTCCGACAGGAGATGCACCAGGAGTCTGCCCGGATCCAGGTGGCGCTCGCCGAGCGGATCGGCGACATGGCCCCGGCCAACGTCGCCTGGCTGGGTGCGACGCTGCGCCGGGTCGGCGTGGACCCACAGGACTGGGTCCTGGTGCGCGCCCGCCGCCGGCTCGCCGAGACCCAGCGCAGCGACGGGGGCTGGGAGAGCGAGGACGGGCACCAGTTCGATGTCCACGCGACGCTGACCGCGATCCGCGCCTGCTGGTGAGCGCCCAGCGCCGGGGACGGTCAGCGTAGCTGACCGTCCCCGGTGACCACGTACTTCGTGCTGGTCAGCTCCGGCAACCCCATCGGCCCGCGGGCGTGCAGCTTCTGGGTGGAGATGCCGATCTCGGCGCCGAAGCCGAACTCTCCGCCGTCGGTGAACCGGGTCGAGGCATTCACCATCACCGCCGCCGCGTCAACCCGGGCCACGAACTCGTGGGCGGCCGACTGGGAGTCGGTCACGATCGCCTCGGTGTGCCCCGTGCCGTACCGCTGGATGTGCGCGACCGCCGCGTCCAGCGACTCGACGACGGCGACCGAGATCTCCGCCGCCAGGTACTCGGTGGCGTAGTCCTCGTCGGTCGCCGGCAGCACGGCCGTGGAGTGCCGAGCGACCTGCGGGCAGCCGTGGACGGTCACCCCGGCCGCGGCGAACGCGGCCAGCGCCGGGGGCAGAAAGGCGTCCGCGACCGCGGTGTGCACCAGCAGCGACTCGGCCGTGTTGCAGGTGGAGAGGCGCTGCGTCTTCGCGTTCAGGGCGATCGCGACCGCCTTTGCCACGTCCGCGGCGGCGTCAACGTAGACGTGGCAGTTGCCTACCCCGGTCTCGATCACTGGGACGGTTGACTCCTCGACAACCGTGCGGATCAGCTCCGCACCGCCGCGCGGGATCAGGACGTCAACCAGGCCCCGGGCGCGCATCAGCTCCTTGACCGAGTCGCGGGTCGTGGCGTCGAGGAGCTGTACCGTGTCCGCTGGCAGGCCGGTGTCGGCGACCGCGTCGCGCAGCACCGAGACCAGCGCGGCGTTCGACCGGGCGGCGGAGGAGGAGCCCCGCAGCAGCACCGCGTTGCCGGATTTCAGGCAGATGCCGGCCGCGTCAACGGTGACGTTCGGCCGCGCCTCGTAGACGATCCCCACCACCCCGAACGGCACCCGAATCTGCCGTAGCTGTAGGCCATTGGGGAGGGTCGAGCCCCGGACCACCTCGCCGATCGGGTCGGGGAGCGCGGCCATCTGGCGGAGCGCGTCGGCGATGCCGGCCACCCGCCCCGGGTCGAGGGCGAGCCGGTCCACGATGGCCGTGCTCAGCCCGCCGGCCCGTCCGGCGGTGAGATCCGCGCTGTTGGCGGCCAGGATCTCGGCGGTCCGCGCCACCAGCGCGTCGGCCATCGCGTGCAGCGCGGCATCCTTGCCAGCCCGGTTGGCGAGGGCCAACCCGGCCGCCGCTGTCCGGGCTCGTCGTGCCTGTTCGACGACGCTCATGTGCGCTCCTTGGGATCGGGGGAAGGACTCATGCCGGGCCGGCACCGGCCGGCGCCCGGCCTGACAACAGCACCAGGTCGTCGCAGTGAACGACCTCCCGTTCGTAGCCGGGGCCGAGGGCTGTGGCGAGCTCAGCGGTGGAGCGTCCGAGCAGGCCAGGCAACTCCACCGCGTCGTAGTTGACCAGCCCGCGGGCCACCGGCACGCCGTCGGCGTCAACCAGGTCAACCGGATCGCCGGCGGTGAAGGCGCCCCGCACCGCGGTGATCCCCGCGGGTAGTAGCGATTTGCGCCGGTCAACAACGGCCGCGACCGCGCCTGGGTCCAGCTGTAGCCGGCCGCGCGGTGTGGTGGCGTGCGCCAACCAGAACAGCCGGGCAGCCGGCCGACGTTGACTGGGGTGGAAGAGCGTGCCGACCGGCTTGCCGTCCAGTGCCTCGGCCGCCTGGTCGGCGGAGGTCAGGATCACCGGGATGCCGAAGCCGGTGGCGATCCGGGCTGCCTCCACCTTGGTCACCATGCCCCCGGTGCCAACCCCGGCGCGGCCGGCGCCACCGATCGTCACCCCGGACAGGTCCCGCTCGTCGTGGACCTCGGCGATCCGGGTCGATCCTGGGCGGGCCGGATCCCCGGTCCAGAGCGCGTCGACATCAGAGAGCAAGAGGAGTACATCAGTGTCGACCAAGGCAGCCACCAGGGCGGCGAGCCGGTCGTTGTCGCCGAACCGGATCTCCTCGGTGGCGACGGTGTCGTTCTCGTTGACGATCGGCACCGCGCCCAGGTCGAGTAGCTTGCGCAGGGTCCGGTACGCGTTGCGGTAGTGCGCCCGCCGCGTCAGGTCGTCCACGGTGAGCAGGACCTGACCGACGGTGCGCCGGTGCCGGGCGAAGGCGGCGGCGTACCGCCGGATCAGCAGCCCCTGGCCAACGCTGGCGGCGGCCTGCTGGGTGGCCAGGTCCCGGGGGCGGCGGGTCAGCCCCAGTGGGGCCAGCCCCGCGGCGATCGCGCCGGAGGAGACCAGCACGACCTCCCGGCCCTCGGCGGCGAGCGTGCCGAGGGTGTCCACGAGCGCGTCCACCCGCCCGTCATCCAGGCCGCCGGCGGCCGTGGTCAATGAGGAAGAACCGATCTTGACGACCACCCGCCGGGCCGCCGTCACCTTGTCGCGCACCCGCCTATTCTGCGATGTCGGTCGGGCAGCCCCCGGCCCGGTTCCCATATCGTGGCACGTCGTGGGACCCGAGGAGTACGTCGAGGCGGTGCTGGAACTGGTCGAGCGCATCCCGCCCGGCCGAGCGATGTCGTACGGGGCGGTGGCCGACGCGCTCGCCGAACGTTCGGGACGGGCGTCGCCCCGGCTGGTCGGTTCGATCCTGGCGCGCCACGGCGGGGGGGTGCCCTGGCATCGCGTGGTGAACTCGGCCGGCCGGCTTCCGCCCGGGCATGAGCTCTCGGCCCGGGCCCGGCTGCTTGCCGAGGGGACACCGCTGCGCGGCGACCGGGTTGACCTGCGGGCGGCAGGTTGGTCGCCGGAGTAGGGGATGTGACCGTCGCCATACTTGTGAGTAATATTCGACGCCATGGACGCGCCGCCGGTTGGAACCGGTCCACCTGCTGGCTCCAGCGGCCTCCCGGCGCCGGCCGGTGACACTGCCGGTCTGTCCGGAGTTGAGGCGCTGCCCCGCCGGGTGCACCTCGGTTACGCCACCGGGTCGCTGGCCACCGGTGCCTTCGGCACCGTGCCCGGGCTGCTTCTGCTGCCCTACCTGACCGACACGCTGGGCGTGACGGCGGGAATCGCCGCCCTGCTCGTGCTGCTGCCGAAGGCGTGGGACGTGCTGGTCAACCCGGTCGCCGGCCGGATCTCCGACCGCACCCGCTCCCGGTGGGGAGCCCGCCGCCCGTACCTGTTGGGCGCCGGGATCGCGCTCGCCGTCTGCTTCGCCGCGATCTTCGCAGCGCCGGTCGGCACCGGGCCGGCGGCCGGCGGCTACGTGGCGCTGGCCTTCCTGGCCACCGCGACCGCGTTCGCCTTCTTCCAGGTTCCGTACGTGGCGATGCCAGCCGAGCTGACCACCGGCTACACCGAGCGTACCCGGTTGATGACCTGGCGGATCGCGGTGCTGGCGCTGGCCATCCTGGTCTCCGGCGCGGTGGCCCCGCTGGTGCGGGACGCGGGCGGCGGCGGTATCACCGGGCACCGCTGGATGGGGCTCTTCGTCGCCGGCCTGATCCTGCTGGGAGCTGTCGGGGCGTTCGTGGGCACCCGGTCCGCCCCGGTCGGCATCGTGCAGGAGAGCGAGCCGTCGTTGCGGGCGCAACTCGCGATAGCCGGACGTAACCGCGCGTTCCGGGCGCTCCTGGCCTGCTTTGTGATCCAGTCTGCCGGGGTGGCGACGATCCTGGCCGGGGTGAACTACTTCGCCACCCAGATCCTGCGCAACCCGGAGAGCGGGCCCACCGTCCTGTTCGCCTGCTTCGTCGGGCCGGCGCTGTTGGTGATGCCGGTGTGGAGCCGGTTTGGACAGCGGTTCGGCAAGCTCGCCGGGCTGGTCGCCGCCGCGCTCCTCTTCGCCGCCGGTGCGCTGGCCCTGGTCGCCGCTGAGGTGCTCCCCGCCGTCGGGATCTACCTGCTGGTCGCGCTGGTCGGCGTCGGGTACGCCGGCCAACAGGTCTTCGCTCTCGCCATGTTGCCCGACTGCATCGCCCACGACGAGGCCCGCACCGGTCGCCGGCAGGCAGGCGTCTTCACCGGGGTGTGGACCGCCGGGGAGACCTTCGGGCTGGCGCTGGGGCCGGGCATCTTCGGTCTGGTGCTCCACCTCTCCGGCTACCTCTCGTCGGACACCGGAGCCGCCGCGACCCAGCCGGAGTCCGCCCGGCTCGGCATCCTCCTCGGCTTCACCGTCCTCCCCGCGATCCTGGTCGGTGCCGCCACCCTGCTACTGCGCCCCTACGCCCTCACCCCCGTCGATCTCGGCAACGTCATGGCAAAGCCACCGGCCCACGATCCCAGCCCTCCGGCGGGGAGTACGGTCACCGAACACCACGGAAAGGGCACCACTGAATGATCGACGAAGCGGGGCTGCCCGCCCACGGACTGCCGGCAGAGCGCGTTCTGGCCGAAATCCGGGCACTGCGCAGCGGGGACCGGCCCACCCACGGCGGGCGGCTGTTCGCGTACGTCTACGACCCGGCGGTTCCCGGGCTGGATGAGTTGACCGCCGCCGCGCACGCGGAGAGCGCCCACGTCAACGGCCTCGACCCGACCGCCTTCCCGTCCCTGCTCGCGATGGAGAACGCGCTGGTCGGCGCTGCCGCCCAGCTACTCGGGGGCGGGCCCGGCACCGCTGCGCCGGACGTGGTGGGCTCGGTCACCGGCGGGGGCACCGAATCGCTGATCCTGGCGGTGAAGGCGGCCCGGGACGCCCACCCCGAGATCACCGAACCCCGGATCGTGATGCCGGTCACCGCCCACGCCGCGTTCGCCAAGGCCGGCCACTACCTGCGGGTGGCCGTGGACATGGTGCCGGTGTCGGCGGAGAGCCTGCGCCCCGACCCGGCCGCCATCGCCGCCGCGATCCGCCCCGACACCGTGCTGGTCGTCGCCTCCGCCCCCGGGTACGCGCACGGGGTCATCGACCCGGTCGCCGAGATCGCGGCGGTTGCCGCCGACGCCGGGGTGCGCTGCCACGTGGACGCCTGCTTCGGTGGCTGGGCCCTGCCCTGGCTCCGCCGCCTCGGCGAACCGGTGCCGGCGTTCGACTTCGCCGTACCCGGTGTCACCTCGATCTCGGTCGACCTGCACAAGTACGCGTACGCCCCGAAGGGCGTGTCGATCCTGCTGCACCGGGATCCGGAGTTGCGCAAGCCGCAGTACTTCGTGCACGCCGACTGGCCCGGCTACACGATGATCAACCCAGTGATCGCCTCCACCCGCTCCGGTGGGCCGATCGCCGCCGCCTACGCGACCCTGCGGCACCTGGGCGAGGACGGCTACCTACGGCTCGCGGCGGTGACCCGGGACGCGGTGCGGGAGTTGGCCGACGTCGTCCGTGCTACGGGCGGGCTGCGGCTCGTGGCCGAGCCCGAGTCGACCGTGATCTGCTTCACCGCGACCGATCCGGAGCTGGACCTCTTCGTGCTCGTGGACGAACTGGCCGCGCGGGGCTGGCACACCCAACCGCAGCTCGCCTACGCCGGCCTGCCGCGCACCGTGCACCTGACGGTGACCGCGTCGGTGGCGCCGGTGGTGCCCAAGTTCGGCGTTGACCTGGCCGACGCCATCGCGGCGACCCGGGCGGCCGGGTCGGTCGAGCTCCCCGCGGAACTGCTCGCCCTCGCCCGATCACTGACCCCGGAAGGGCTCACGCCGGACCTGGTCGCTGGCCTGGCCGCGGGGCTCGGTCTCGGGCTGGGCGAGGCGGCGGACGCCGGGCCGGCCGAGCCGGTGCCGGCCCGGATGGCCGTGGTGAATTCCCTGCTCGAAGAGGTGCCGGCGGCGCTGCAGGAGCGCCTGCTCATGGAGTTCGTCGGCCTGCTGCAACGACCCACCTGGTCCCACGACTGACGGCGGGGCGCCTCCGAGCGGCGTAGCCGGCGCAACGGGTCGACACCGGCCCGGTTGCGCCGGGCGCCGCTGCGGGCGCTGTGGTTGACTGTCGTACCGGGAACGGATGAGGGAGGCTGCGAGGTGCAGGTGCCGGCTGTGCTGGGCGAGCCGATCCGATTCGTGCTGAACTGGGGCCGGCGCTACTCGCTCTGGGTCTTCAACTTCGGCCTCGCCTGCTGCGCCATCGAGTTCATCGCCACCAGCATGAGTCGGCACGACTTCATGCGCCTCGGGGTGATCCCGTTCGCGCACGGTCCCCGGCAGGCCGACCTCATGGTGGTGTCGGGCACGGTCACCGACAAGATGGCCCCCGCCATCAAACGGCTCTACGACCAGATGCCGGAGCCGAAGTACGTGATCTCCTTCGGCGCCTGCTCGAACTGCGGCGGGCCGTACTGGGACTCGTACTCGGTCACCAAGGGCGTTGACCAGCTCATCCCGGTCGACGTATACGTTCCGGGCTGCCCACCCCGCCCGGAGGCGCTGCTGCACGGCATCCTGCGGCTGCAGGAGAAGATCGCCGCCGAGGAGGCCGGCGTCGGCGGGGTCTCCCGTCCGGACGCCCTCGCCGCGCCGGCCGACGCCCTCGCCCCCCGCTCCGCCGAGTCGCTGACCGCCCCGCCAGTCCGTCCGCCCGACCCCTCCTGACCCGATACCTTCTGGGGCGTCCCCAGCTCGGGCGGTGAGGTCCGCGGTGGAGATTGGCCGCCGCTGGGCAACGCACGCCGACTCCAGCGGTCATAGGATCGGCGACATGACTCTGGACGAGGTAGGCCAGCGGATGGCCGCGTTGCTCGCCCCGGTCGAGGTCACCACCTCGGTCTCCGGCGGTCAGGCGTACGCCCGCGCCACCGTTGACGTGCCCGCGGAGAGCTGGCCCGACGCGCTGCGCGCAGCCCGGGACGACGCTGAACTGGCCTGTGACTTCTTCGACTGGCTCTCCGCGGTGGACGAGCTGGCCGCCGGGTTCGACGTGGTGGTGCACCTGTGGTCCAGCACGCGTCGGCACGGGCTGCTGCTGCGCACCCGGGTGCCCCGCGCGGCGCCGCAGGTCGCCTCGGTGGTCGACATCTTTCCGGGTGCGGCCTGGCACGAGCGCGAGACACACGAGATGTTCGGCATCGACTTCGTCAACCACGTCGGCCTCACGCCGCTCCTGTTGCCCCCGGAGTTCGAGGGGCATCCGCTGCGTAAGGAGTTCGTCCTCGCCTCCCGGGTGGCCAAACCCTGGCCGGGGGCGAAGGAGCCGGGCGAGGCCAAGGCCGGTGGCGGTCGCCGGCCGATGCGCCCACCGGGCGTGCCGGCGCCGGGGGAGTGGGGCCCGGCACCGACTCCCCCCGCGAGCGGGGGGACGGCCTGATGCCGCTCTGGGCGGAGCTGCTACTCCGGGTCGGTGCGGTGCTGGTCGCCTTCCTCGCCCTGCCGTTGCTGGTCGGCCAGGCCGAGCACAAGATCATGGCGCACATGCAGGGCCGGCTGGGCCCGATGTACGCCGGCGCCTACCACGGCTGGGCACAGCTGATCGCGGACGGCGTGAAGTTCGTGCAGAAGGAGGAGATCACCCCCCACGGTGCGGACCGTCCGGTGTTCCGGCTCGCCCCGGTGGTGGCCCTGGTGCCCTACCTGCTGGTGCTGCTGGTGATCCCACTCGGGCCGGGTGACCTGGTCGGGCAACCGCTGGACATCGGACTCTTCTTCGTGCTGGCCGTGGTCGGTGTCGGTGTGGTCGCCGTGTTGATGTCGGCGTGGGCCTCCGCCAACAAGTACAGCCTCCTCGGCGGTCTGCGCGCCGCGGCCCAGCTACTCGGCTACGAGTTGCCGTTCGTGCTCGCCGCCGCGTCGGTGGCGATGGCGGCCGGCACGCTGAGCCTGCCGGGCATCGTCGAGGCGTGGCAGCCCTGGTGGCTGATCTGGCAGGCCCCCGCGATGATTGTCTTCTTCGTGGCGGGGCTCGCCGAGATCCGGCGGCCACCGTTCGACATGCCGATCGCCGACTCGGAGCTGGTGTTCGGCTACCTGACCGAGTACACCGGCCTGCGCTTCGCGTTCTTCCTGCTCGCCGAGTACGTGGGGGTCGTGGTGATCGCCGCGCTCACCACCGTGCTGTTCCTCGGCGGTTGGCAGGGGCCGTTCGCCGACGCGCAGCTCGGCTGGCTCTGGACCCTGCTCAAGGTCGCCGCGGTGAGCTTCGTGATCATCTGGTTCCGGGTCAGCTACCCTCGCCTGCGCGCCGATCAGCTCCAGCGGCTCTGTTGGCTGGTGCTGGTCCCCGTGTCGCTGGCCCAGCTTGTCCTAACCGTCACCGTCCGCATCGCCCTCTAGCGCATGTCGTCCCTTAGCGTTGCGGAGTGATGCCTCGCAAGCTCGGCTATCTGTACGGCATCGGCGCGTACGTGCTCTGGGGCTTCTCGCCGCTCTACATGAGACTGCTGCGGCCGGCCAGCCCGCTGGAGATCCTGGCCCACCGGATCGTCTGGTCCGTGGTCTTCGTCGCGCTGGTGCTGGCAGCAATGCGCAACCGCAACTTCCTGCGAGCGCTGCTGCGCAGACCGCGGGCCCTGGCCGCGCTCGGCATCGCCGCCGCACTGGTCGCCCTCAACTGGGGCACGTACATCTACGGGGTCAACTCCGAGCGGGTGGTGGAGACCTCCCTCGGATACTTCGTCAACCCGCTCGTCGTGGTGCTACTCGGAGTCTTCGTCCTGCGGGAGCGGCTGCGCCCCGCGCAGTGGGCGGCATTGGGCGTGGGCGGGGTAGCGGTCGTGGTGCTGACCGTCGACTACGGCCGTCCACCATACCTGGCGCTGGTCCTCGCGTTCACTTTCGCCGGGTACGGGCTGGTCAAGAAGCGCCTTGGCCTGCCCGCGGCCGAGGGGCTCTTCGTGGAGTCGGCGGTCCTCGCCCTACCCGCGCTCGCGTACCTGGTGTGGCTGGGTGGCACCGGCGGGGCCGCGTTCGGGGCGGTGTCGGCGGGACACACCGCCCTGCTGGTCTCGGCCGGAGCGGCAACCGCGATTCCCCTGCTGATGTTCGCTGGTGCGGCCAACCGGCTGCCGTTGACCAGCCTCGGGATGCTTCAGTATCTCGCCCCGATCATCCAACTCGGCTGCGGCGTCATCATCTTCCGCGAGCCCATGCCCCCCGCTCGCCTGGTGGGCTTCGCCCTGGTCTGGCTCGCGCTCGTCGTCTTCACCGTCGATGCCGTCCGCGCCGCCCGTCGCCTCGCCCCGCACCCTGCGGAAGGAGGTCTGGCCGCGGTTCAATCCGGTACGGCTATCTCCCCCCGGCAGGAGCGCAAGATCATTCCAGGCTGAACTGTCGGTCCTGAGTGGTGCCTGGTTCTGGGCTAGCCCCAATGCCGTTCAGTGAGGGCGGGGGCCGGTGTGTCAACGTTCGCCGGTGGGGTGACAGGTGGGTCAGGACTTCGACGCCGATGACGCCGACCAGGTCGATTACGGTGTCGGTGATGATGCCGGCGGCGTGCACGACCTGGTCGCGGGCGGTGTTCAGGGCGGTGGTGAAACTGGCCCGATGGTGTTACTTCGCGCCGATAAGGGCGACCAGGGCGTTCGCGGTCCGGAAGTACGGGTTGCGGCCGAGGTCGCCGACGGTGGTGATGTTGAAGGCTTCCTTGAGCAGCTTGGCGTCGCCGTCGCTGACCCCGGAGAGGGCGGACACCGGGGCGTCGACGATCTCGGTGAGGGTCTTGTCCTGGTAGGCCTTGTCAACCAGCTTGCCGAGGTCGGCGGTGACGGGCATGCGCACTCCTTTGCCACTCCGGCCGGAGGCTCCGGCCGGATACGGATGAACCTGCCAAATTAGAACACGGCTACTCCATCCGATTCCACTATGGATCTTTGACGAGTTGAGCATTTTCCTCGCCGGAGTGAGGTGAGGACCTCGTTGCTGGCGCGGGCGGCACGCTCGCTGCGAGCCTGTCCCGCTACTCAGACTAGACCGGCGTCGTTGACCAGAAGCGCCACCTGGACCCGGTTATTGAGGTCCAGTTTCGCCAGCAGCCGCGACACGTACGCCTTGACCGTCGCCACACTCATGAACAGCTCCCCCGCAATCTCGGCGTTGCTGCGGCCCCGGCCAAGCGCGATCGCGACCTCCCGCTCCCGCTCACTCAACACGGCAAGACGCCCCTGTGCCCGCTGCCGGCGCGAATCAGCGCCAACGCCCCCGGTGACGTGCGCGACCAGTTGGCGGGTGACCGTCGGAGACAACATGGTCTCACCCACCGCCACCCGTCGGATGGCATGCACGATCTCAGCCGGTGCGGTGTCCTTGAGCAGAAACCCAGCCGCCCCAGCCCGCAACGCCCGCAGCACCTGCTCGTCAGCGTCGAATGTCGTCAGCACCAGTACTTCAGGCGCGTTGGGCTCAGACCGCAACTTCTCAGTGGCCGCCAACCCATCGAGCCGCGGCATACGGATGTCCATCAACACGACGTCCGGCGCGTACGCGGCCACGGCAGCAGGCACCTCGGCGCCATCGGTGGCCTCCCCCACGACCAGAAGGTCCGCCACACCGTCGATAATCATCGACAGCGCAGCCCGAACCAGCGGATCGTCGTCGACGATCAACACTCGAACCACACCAGCCGGTGCCCCACCACCCGCCGGCAAGCCGTTCGACCCCGCGGGGCCCGGCTTGCCGGACGGACTGGTCAGGCCGGCCATGGCAGCCACGCAGCGAGCCGGAAGTGCCCGCCCGCGTCCCGTCCGTACTCCAACCGCCCGCCAGCCAGACCGACCCGCTCGGCCACACCGACAAGCCCAGTCCCGGCGCCGGGAATATCAGCACCAGAACCGGCCGCGGGGCTTCCCACGCCCTGCCCCGCCACGCCAACCGGCCAGGGATTGCGGATCTCGACAGTGAGCCCGTCGCCCCGGCGCCCGGTGAGCCGCACGTCGACCACCACACCCGGGGCGTGCTTGCGGGCGTTGGTCAGCCCCTCCTGCACGATCCGGTACACGCTGCGCCCCACCGTGGGCGGCAGCTCCACCCGGTCGGCGACTTGCTCGACGAGACTCACCCGGGCACCGGCGGCTCGAGACTCGCTGATCAGCGTCGGCACGTCGACGAGGGTGGGCTGAGGTCGTTCCGGTTCGGCGCCCTCCGCCACTCCGGTCTCCGCCCGGAGTACCCCGATCACCTCCCGCAGGTCCCGCAGGGCAGCGTGTGCGCTGCCCCGGATCACCCCGGCCGCTCTGGCAACCTCCTCGGGCGAGGCATCTGGACGGAATTCCAGTGCTCCAGCGTGCAGGCTGAGCAACGAGATGCGGTGCGCCAACACATCATGCATCTCCCGGGCGATGCGGGTACGTTCCAGCTGTCGAGCCCGCGTCACCCGCAGCTGCTGCTCAGCCTCGGCCCGGTGCGCCCGCTCCCGCAGCGACACCACGAGCTGCCGACGTGCCCGGACGAACATGCCCCACGCCAGCACGGCCCCGAGGCACAACAGGATCCAACCCACGACCAACCACAGCGACCTCACCGGTTCGGGGCGTAGCCGCAGATAGATCGGTATGGCGAGCAGATGTACACCGAACATGCTGGCGGCGACCGGGAACGGCCGGTGCACGCTCACCGTGAACAGAACGATCAGCAGCGCCACGTCGCCACTGACCGAGAACAACGCCAGCGGCAGGCTGGCCAACGCCAGACCCACCGGCCAGCGCCGACGGACCCAGAGAGCACCGCAGAGCACCAGGCTGGCCAGGAAGTCGACCTCGTTGAGCCAGCTCGGTCCGACGTTCAGCGCCAACGCCGGCTCGGCCGACAGCGAATCCTCCCACGCCACCAGCGCCCAGCCGAGGGCGGCCAGGAAGCAAAGGCTGTCGACGAACCAATCCCGCAGTGTCCGCCGGGCCCGGGCCGTGGGGGCCGTCAGAGTGCCCGGAAGGAGCCAGGAGTGTTCGGATACGGCGGTGCTGGTCACTGGTCAATCGTAGGGACCGGCCGGGGAGACCCGACAGCTACTAAAGTCGACGCCGGCCATGGCCCAAGGTCTACCCGACGACAGTCGGCCGGCCGCAGCACACCGCCGGGTGGTTCCGGCAGTTTCGATGCCATGATCATGGTCGAACACCTCACCAAGCGGTACGGCCCGCACACGGTCGTCGACAACGTCTCGTTCCACTGCGAGCGAGGCACTGTTACCGGCTTCCTCGGACCGAACGGCGCCGGCAAATCCACCACCATGCGGATGATCTGCGGGTTGACCCCGCCGACCGACGGCAGCGCAACGGTCGCCGGCCGGCCGTACCGGCAGCTACCCAATCCGGGGCGGGAGATCGGGGTGCTGCTCGACGCCTCGGCCCAGCACTCGGGGCGCACCGGGCGGGAGACGCTGACCCTGGCGGCCATGACGATGGGTGTGGACCGTAGCCGGGTCGCCGAGGCGCTGGACCTGGTCGGATTGAACGCGGTCGCCGCCAGGCGGCGGGTCGGGGCGTATTCGTTGGGGATGCGGCAGCGGCTCGGCCTAGCGCTGGCGCTGCTGGGTGACCCCCGGGTGCTGATCCTCGACGAGCCGGCCAACGGCTTGGACCCAGAGGGCATCTACTGGATGCGCGGCCTGCTGCGCGACTTCGCCGACCGGGGTGGCACCGTGCTGCTGTCGTCGCACCTGCTGCGCGAGGTGGAGGCAGTCGCCGACCGGCTGCTGGTGATCGGCGGCGGCCGGATTGTTGCCCAGGGCGCCAGGGACGAGTTGCTCGCCGACACGGGCACCCTGGTCCGGGCACGGGACTCGCATGCCCTGCGGCTCACTCTGCAGCGGGCCGCACTGGACGCCACCGCCGACACCACTGGCGGATTCGTCGTGCACGCCGAGCCGGGCGTCGTGGGCCAGGCCGCCGCCGACGCCGGGGTGGTCCTCACCGAACTGCGGCCCGCCGCCGACGGCGGCCTCGAACAGCTCTTCCTCACCCTCACCGCGGGCGCGACCACGAAGGAGGCCGTCAAGTGACCATGACCGCCGAGCCCACCACCGAGCCCACCACCGAGGCGGCCCCCCGCGTCGCGGCCGCCAGGCCGTCCATAGCCCGACTGACCTCGATCGAGCTACGCAAGCTCACCGACACCCGGGCCGGCCGCTGGCTGCTGGCCACCATCGGGCTGATCGCGGTCGCCATCGCCGTGGTGCAGCTGTTCGTGCTGGACGACGCGGAGCAGACCTTCACCAGCTTCCTCTCCCCGTCGCTGCTCCCGGTGGGCCTGCTGCTGCCGGTGGTCGGCATCCTGTCAATCACCTCGGAGTGGACGCAGCGCACCGCGCTGACCACGTACGCCCTGGTCCCACATCGGGAACGGGTGGTGCTGGCCAAGCTCGCGGCGGTGGTGCTGGCGGCAGTCGCGTCGGTGCTGGTGAGCCTGGCCGTGGCCGCCGCCGGCACCCTCGCCGCCAAGGCCACCGGTGGCGCGGGAAGCTGGGACGGCGAGTGGGCGTTGGTACTGAACGCGGTCGTGTTCCAGTTGGTCAACGTACTGATGGGGGCCGCGTTTGGCCTGCTGCTGCTCAACACCCCGCTGGCGATCGTCGGCTATCTGCTGCTGCCGACGGTCTGGAGTATCCTCGCCGCGATGATCTCGGCGCTACAGGGCCCAGCCAACTGGCTCGACACCTCGGTCACCATGGAACCGCTCTTTGGCAATGAGATGACCGCCGGGCAGTGGGGCCGGCTGGCGGTCTCGGTACTGGTCTGGGTGGCCGTACCCTTGGTCGCCGGCCTGCTGCGGACCCTGAGGCGGGAGGTTTCCTGAAGGGATCGCACCACATCGACTCGTGAAGCGCGAACACGACCTGCGCGTCACTCATCACGTCTGACGGGATCGCAACAAGCGTCGTATGACGGCGAACTGTGCCGCCCTCGGCCGCAGAGCTGGGCGGGGCAATGTCACCGACTCACCGGCGGAAACTCACGGCGGCTCCGTCAGCGCAGTGGGGTGTGTGCGGGGTCGACCCGCTCGGCCGGTGGGGGCGGCGGTGGGGCGGTGCCGTCGCCGAAGGGGCGACCACCCAGCTCCCCCCGTCCGTGCGGGGTCAGCCAGTTCGCCAGGTCCGGGCCGAGCGGGACGATCCCGGTCGGGTTGAGGTCCCCGTGCACCTCGTAGTAGTGCCGCTTGATGTGATCGAAGTCGATGGTGTCGCCGAATCCGGGGGTCTGGAACAGGTCCCGGGCGTACGCCCAGAGCACCGGCATCTCGGTCAACTTGCTGCGGTTGCACGTGAAGTGGCCGTGGTAGACCGGGTCGAAGCGGACCAGCGTGGTGAACAGCCGTACGTCCGCCTCGGTGATCGTCTCGCCGACCAGGTAGCGGCGTTCGGCGAGCCGGTCGCTCAGCCAGTCCAGCCGGTCGAACAGCCGCCGGTACGCCCGGTCGTACGCCGACTGGCTGCCGGCGAAGCCGCACCGGTAGACCCCGTTGTTGACATCGGCGAAGACCACCGCGTTCACCTCGTCGATCTCGTCCCGGAGCCGCTGCGGGTAGAGCTCCGGTGCCCCGTCGCGGTGGTACGCGGTCCACTCGGTGGACAGGTCGAGACTCATCTGCGCGAAGTCGTTGGTCACCACCTGCCCGGTCGGCACGTCGATGATCGCGGGGACCGTGATCCCGCGGTCGTAGCCGGGGAAGCGCGCGAAGTAGGCGTCCGCGAGCCGTTCGATGTCGAGCACCGGATCCCGCCCGCCGGGGTCGAGGTCGAAGCTCCAGCTTCGCCGGTCGTGGGTCGGGCCCGCGATCGCCATCGAGAGGACGCCCTCCAGCCCGAGTAGTCGTCGGACGATGACCAGCCGGTTCGCCCACGGGCAGGCGCGACTCACCGCCAGTCGGTACCGCCCCGGCTCCACCGGCCAGCCGTCTTCACCGTCGGCGGTGATCCGGGTGGCGATGTAGCGCTGATCCCGGGTGAACTCACCGCCCGGCTCGACGTACCTCCCGCCGGTGCGGCGCAGCGCCGCCTCGCCGCTGCCCGCCGTCGCGCCCTCGGTCACGCCGCCCCCTCTGGTCGTCGCGATGCGCCCACCACCCATCATCGCCGGATCAGACGGCGCGCGAAGCGTCGCGCCGTAACCCGGCCACGCCTCGCCCGACCGATGGGTCGCCGTCGGCCGCGTCCGACAGCAGCAACGGCCGCCGCGGCCGATGATCGCCGCCCGCCGCACTCCGCATCGGGTGGTGGTCGCGCCCGCCGGGGGGCACAGGGCAGGATGGTCGGCATGACCGACCCCAGCGAGCGCAGCGACCCGGCCGACGGTGAGCGCAGCCTGCCCGGCGCGGGCCTGGTCAAGGGCCTCGCGGTCACGCTGAAGACGATGACCCGCCGCTCGGCCACCCAGCAGTACCCGGATGTCGCCCCGGCCTTGCCGCCGCGCTCGCGCGGCGTGATCGCGCTGGTCGAGGAGAACTGCACGGTCTGCATGCTGTGCGCCCGCGAGTGTCCGGACTGGTGCATCTACATCGACTCGCACAAGGAGGAGGTGGTGGTGCCCGGGGCGGCTCGCCCCCGCCAGCGCAACGTGCTGGACCGGTTCGACATCGACTTCTCGCTCTGCATGTACTGCGGGATCTGCATCGAGGTCTGCCCGTTCGACGCGCTCTACTGGTCCCCGGAGTTCGAGTACGCCGAGTACGACATCAAGGACCTCCTGCACGACAAGGAACACCTGGGCGAGTGGGTGGGCACCGTCCCGCCGCCGCCGGTGCACGACCCGAACGGCGAGCCGGCCAAGGAAGAGACCGCCGCCGCGCGTAAGGCCGCGATCCCGGCCAACCCCGCCGAACGCCCCACGGCCGCCCCGCCCCACTCCGCCGAACGTCCACCGCCCCGCCCCGGGACGCGACCAGCCGGGGAGAATGCCACCGGGGAAGGCCCGACCCCGTGACCGGCACCGACGCGCTGCTGCTCGCCCTGGGCGCGCTGGCGGTCGGCTCCGGCGCCCTGGCGGTGACCACCCGACACCTGGTCCGGGCCGGCCTCTACCTGGTGCTCTGCCTCGCCGCCGTGGCCGGGATGTACCTGGTCCTCACTGCCGAGCTGGTCGCCTGGGTGCAGGTGCTGATCTACGTGGGGGCGGTGGTGGTGTTGCTGCTCTTCGCGGTGATGCTCACCCGTGCTCCGATCGGCGCCTCCACCGACCTGGACCGGCCGGGCTGGCCGGCGGCCCTGATCGGCGGCGGCACCGGGCTCGGGCTGGCCGCGCTGCTGGTGGACGCGTACCGGTGGTCGTCGGTGCCGCTGCCCACGGCGGGCAGCGCCGAACGGATCGGGGAGCAGATCTTCGGCAGTTGGGTGCTGCCCTTCGAGGTGCTCTCGGTGCTGCTGCTCGCCGCCCTGGTGGGGGCGATCATCCTGTCCCGCCCGGACATCGGACGGTCACCGGTGGACCAGGCCGGCGTCAGCGGGGCGGACGAGGCCTCCGCCGAGGGCAGGCGGTCCCGGTGAGGCCGGTCATCCCCTACGTCACCGCCGCCCTGCTGTTCGGGCTCGGCACGTACGGGGTGCTGCGCCGGCGCAACGCCGTCCTGGTGCTGATCGCGGTCGAGTTGATGCTGAACGCGGTGAACCTGATCCTGGTCACCGCCGACACCACGGTTCGATCCCAACTGCCGCACGGCGGCCAGGTCTTCGCGCTGTTCGTGATCGTGCTGGCCGCCGCCGAGGTGGGCGTCGGGCTGGCCATCGTGCTGCAGCTCTACCGGCTGCGCGCCAGCGTGGCCGTGGACGAGGTGCCGCTGGCCGAGCCCCCGCCCGCCACGGCGGCCACCCCTGGGGAGGCAGACCGGTGACCAGGCCCGTCCTGCTCGGCACGCTGCTGCCGGCCGTACCCCTGGTGACCGGCCTGCTCGGCCTCCTGCTGCCGCCGGCTTCCCCGCACGCCGGTGCGGCGCGGCGACGGGCCCGCCGGGCGGCGATCACCCTCGGGACGACCGGCGCGGCCCTGTCGTTGCTCCTCGCCGTCGCCCTGCTGGTCACCCTCGACGCCCCGGCCGAGGCCACCCGGACCTGGATCGACTTCGGCGACCTGACGGTCACCCTCGGCGTCCGGCTGGACTCGACGGTGGCGCTGGTGGCGGTCGCCGTCGCCGCGGTGGCCCTCGCGGTGCAGGTCTACTCGATCGGCTACCTCCGGCGCGGCCCGCACGACGAGGTGGACGTCGACCACCGCTACCCGCCGTACGCGGCCCAGATCAGCCTCTTCACCGCCGCGATGCTGCTGGTGGTGGTCGCCGGAGACCTCATCCTGCTGCTGGTCGGCTGGGAGGTGATGGGCCTCTGCTCGTACCTCCTGATCGCCCATGAGCGACGGCTGCCCGCAGCACCCGGCGCCGCGATGAAGGCCTTCTTGGTCACCCGGGTGGGTGACGTCGGCTTCCTGCTCGGGATCGCGCTGCTCGGTGTCTCCGCGGGCAGCTTCCGGATCGCCGACGTGCTCGGCCACGACCACGCCACCGGCCTGCTCACCGCCGCCTGCCTGCTGTTGCTCGCCGGGGTGGCCGGCAAGAGCGCCCAGTTCCCGTTGCACACCTGGCTGCCCGACGCGATGGCCGGCCCCACCCCGATCTCCGCGCTGATCCACGCGGCGACCATGGTGGCCGCCGGGGTCTACGTCGTCGCCCGGCTCTTCCCCCTCTTCGTGCAGGTGCCGGTCGCCCTGGCGGTGCTCGGCGTGCTGGCCTCGATCACCCTGCTGCTCGGCGCGTTCGCCGCCATCGCCCAGGACGACCTCAAGCGGGTCCTCGCCTGGTCAACGGTCTCCCAGCTCGGCTACCTGACCGGTGCGCTGGCCGTGGGCGCGCCCGCGGCGGCCCTGTTCCACCTGCTCACCCACGCCGCGTTCAAGGCGCTGCTCTTCCTCGCCGCCGGGGCGGTGATCCACGCCGCGGGTACCGCGCTGATGTCCCAGCTCGGTGGCCTGCGCCGGACGATGCCGGTGACCTTCTGGTCCATGCTGGTCGGCCTCGGCGCGCTGGCCGGGCTGCCACCGCTGTCCGGCTTCTTCAGTAAGGACTCCGTGCTGTACGCCGCCGAGGAAGCCGCCCGGCACGGCGGCCCCGCCCCGGCCTGGGTGAGCTGGTCGGTGTGGCTGGCCGGGCTGGCCGGGGTCGCCCTCACCGCCGGGTACGCCACCCGGCTGCTGCTGCGGACCTTCTTCGGCGCGCCCCGCAGCCCGCTGCGTCAGCCGCACGACCCGCCCGCGGTGATGCGCTGGCCGGTGCTGCTGCTGACCGCCCCGGCGGCGCTGCTCGGTCTGGCCGGATTCTCCGGAGCCTTCGCCGGGTGGCTCGAACCGTACGGGCCGGCCACCCGGGAGCGCCCCGTGGAGCTGCTGCCCGCCGATCCGCTGGTGCACCTCGGCCCGACCGTGCTGCTGCCGCTTGTCCTGCTGGCGCTCGGGGCGGGGCTCGCCTGGGCCCGTTGGCGGCGAGATCCCGCCGATGACCCGGCCGTGCTGCTGGGCCGGCTGCGACCGCTCAGCGCCCGGGCGTTCTGGCTCGACGACCTCCAGCACACCCTGGTGGTACGCCCGATCGGCCGGCTCGCCGCTGGCGCGCGTACCGCCGACGAGGTGGTGGTGGACGGTGCGGTCACCGGCAGCGGTCGGGTCGCCTGGTGGCTCGGGGGCGGGCTGGCGGCGTGGCACCGCGCCACGCTGCCCCGGGCCGCGGCCGGTGTGCTGGCCGGCGCGCTGCTCATCGGGCTGGCGGCGGTGCTGATCGGAGGCGACGCATGAGTGGGGTCGTGGGGCAGGTCCTGCTGGTCGCGGTGCTGGCGGTGCCGGCGGCCGGCGCGGTGGCCGTCGCCGCGCTCCGGCACGACCGGGTCGCCCGACTGGTCGGTACGGTGGCCGCCGGGCTGACCCTGCTCGCCGCGCTGCCACTGGTCGCGGGCGGTGACGACGTCGGGGCGGGCACCGACCCGAGCCCCGCGGTCCGCCCCTGGCATCAGGTGGACCTGCCCTGGGTGCCCGGCCTGGACCTCCGCCTCCACCTCGGGGTGGACGGCATCTCCTGGCCGCTGGTCGTGCTGACCGCGTTGCTGACCCTGCTCTGCTGCGGCTACACCCTGTGGAGGGTCCCCAGTGGGGGGAGCGGGCGGGCCCTGGTGGCGTTGCTGCTGGTGGTCGAGGTGGGCATCCTCGGCACCTTCCTCGCCCTCGACCTGGTGCTCTTCTTCGTCTTCTTCGAGGTCGTCCTCCTGCCGATGTACGCGATCATCATTGGCTGGGGTGGGCCGGACCGGTACCGGGCGGCCCGCAAGTTCGCCCTCTACACCCTCTTCGGTTCGGTGCTGCTGCTGGTGGGCGTCCTGGTGGTGGTGACCGCTGCCGGCACCGCGGACATCGTGACGCTGACCGGTGGTACGGGGCTCGCCCGCGGGCCGCAGCTCGCCGCGTTCACCCTGCTGGCACTCGCCTTCGCGGTGAAGAGCCCGCTGTGGCCGCTGCACTCCTGGCTGCCCGACGCGCACACCCAGGCGCCCACCGTGGGCAGCGTGATCCTCGCCGGGGTGCTGCTCAAGATGGGCACCTACGGGCTGATCCGGGTCGCGGTCGGCGTCGCCCCCGAAGGCGCCGAGTGGGCCGCGCCGGCGCTCGGCGTGCTCGCTGTCGCGGCGATCCTGGTCGGCTCCCTGGTCTGCCTGGCGCAGACCGAGCTGAAGCGGCTGATCGCGTACTCCAGTGTGGGGCACATGGGCTTCGTGCTCCTCGGTGTCGCCACGCTCACCGGTACCGGGCTGCGGGCAGCCCTGATCGGCAACATCGCGCACGGGATCATCACCGGCCTGCTGTTCTTCCTCGCCGGCGCGATCAAGGACCGGGCGCACACCGGTGACCTGGCGGACCTGTCCGGGTTACGGGAGACCGCGCCCCGGCTGGCCGGTCTGCTCGGCTTCGCCGCCGTCGCCTCGCTGGGCCTGCCCGGCCTGGCCGGCTTCTGGGGAGAGGCCTTCGCCGTGATCGCCGCGGTCCGGGTCGGTGGTCCCCTCTGGCTGACCCTCGCTGTCCTCGCGGCGCTCGGTGGTGCGCTCACCGCCGCGTACCTCCTGCGGCTGCTCCGCCAGGTCACCCACGGCCGGGCCAGCTCGGCGGTGGCGCAGGTCGGGCCGGGTGTGGCGCGGGCGGAGCTGCTGACCTGGGCACCGCTGGTGTTGCTCACGCTCGCCGTGGGGTTGGCCCCGATCCTGGTCCTGGGCGTGGCCCAGGCGCCGGTTGACGCCCTGCTGCCGGGGCGCCCGTGAGCTGGGTGGAGGTACGGGCATGAGCATGGTGCAGACCGTCGACAACGTGGCGCTGCTGCCGGCGTACCTGGCCGCCGGGACGGCGGTGCTGGTGCTCCTCGCCGACCTGTTGGTGGCGCGGACGCGGGTCACCGTCTCCGCCGCCGTGCTCGGTGCGCTCACCACGGCCGCCGGCGCGATCTTCGTCGGCGGAGGCGGCGAACGTCGTACGTTCTGTGTCGGCGCCGACTGCTCGTACGTCTTCGGTGGCCGGGCTGCTCTGGTCGCCGTGCTCGTCGCGCTGCTCACCCTGGGCGTGCTGGGGCTCTCCGGGCCGCTACTGCGGGCCGGGGCGACGCCGGTGGGCGAGTACTGTTTCCTGCTCGCCGCCTCGATGACCGGTGGGGTGGCGCTCGGTGCGGCCGGTGACCTGATCACCCTGATCGTGGCGCTGGAGACCCTGACCCTTCCGTTGTACGTCCTGGTGGGCCTGCGCCGGGGCAGCCTGGCCAGCATCGAGGCGGCGGTGACCTTCTTCGTGGTCAGTGTGGTCGCCACGACGCTGACCCTGCTCGGGGCGGCCCTGCTCTACGCGGCCACCGGTGCGCTGCACCTCCGCCGGCTCGGGGTGCTCTTCGCCGAGCAGCCGGAGCTGCTCGACATCCCGCTGACCACCGTCGCCGTGGCGCTGGTCGTGGTGGGGCTGACGGTCAAGGTGGCGGCGGTGCCCTTCCACGCCTGGGCGCCCACCACCTACGACGGCGCGCCGCTGCCGGTGGCCGCGTACCTCTCCACGGTCTCGAAGCTCGGCGGGGTGGTGGCCCTGCTCGCGGTGGTGCAGCACGCCCTGCCGGCCCGGATCACCGGCCCGGTGCTCGCGCTGCTCGCGGTGTTGACCATGACCGTCGGTAACCTGGTGGCGCTGCGCCAGCGTCGCACCGTGCGGCTGCTCGCTTGGTCCTCGGTGGCCCAGGCGGGCTACATCCTCGCGCCGCTCGGCGCGCTGGCCCTCGCCGCGGGCCGCACCGGCGACGCCCGCGCCGCCGCCTACGCGGCAGCGGTGGCGTACACGGTCTTCTTCGTGGTCCTGGAGCTGGCGGCGTTCGCGGCCGTGGTCGCGCTGCGACCGGCGGGCGCGGACGGCGGCACCCTCGATGAGTTGCGGGGCGCGGCCCGGCGCCGGCCGTGGGCGGCGGTGGGGCTGGCGCTGGCACTGGTCGGCCTCGCCGGTCTGCCGCCCGGCCTCGCCGGGCTCTTCGCGAAGGTCACCGTGGTCCGGTCGCTGCTTGATGGCGGTGCCGGCTGGCTGGCCCTGGTGGTGGCGGTCAACGCGGTGCTTGGCCTGGCCTACTACCTCCGGGTCGCCGCCGCGCTCTGGTCCACCGACCGACCGGCAGCGGCGCCGGTCGACCCGGCGGTGGCGGCGGTGCCTGCGACCGGTCCGGCGGTGCCTGCGTCCAACCCGGCAGCGGCGGCGACGGGTCCGAAGGTGGTGCCGACCGACCCAAAGGTGGTGCCGACCGATCCGACAGCGGTGCTGGTCCGGGCGAAGTCAGTCGCGGTGGTCCTGGCGGCGGCGACGGTCGTGGCGCTGGTGGTCGGCTTCGCCCCGCAGCTCGTGCTCGACCTCGCCGCCCGCTGACCCAGCGGGCCTGCACCCCTCGTTACCAGGCATTTCACAGCCATATGACGGATGGTTGACGGGTACCGGTGGTGTTGAACCGGTCAGCGGATCGACGCGGTCCGCGCACCGAAGGAGTGACCGTGCACCATAACCGTCTGAAGACCGCCGCGCTGCTCGGCCTGCTCACCGCCCTGATCCTGGCGGTGGGCTACTGGTTCGGCGGCAGTGGCGGACTGGTCATCGCCGTCGTCATCTCGCTGGGGATGAACGGCGTCAGCTACTTCTACTCCGACAAGCTCGCGCTACGTGCGATGCGGGCGCAACCGGTCAGTGAGGCACAGTTCCCCGAGCTCTACCAGATGGTGCGGGAACTGGCCGGCGAGGCCCGGCAACCGATGCCTCGGCTCTACGTGAGCCCGACCAGACAGCCCAACGCGTTCGCGACCGGTCGGAACCCGCAGAACGCGGCCGTCTGCGTCACCCAGGGGATCGTCGAGATCCTCGACTATCGCGAGTTGCGTGGAGTCATCGGGCACGAGCTGTCGCACGTCTACAACCGGGACATTCTCATCTCCAGCGTGGCCGCCGGCCTGGCCGGCATCATCACCGCGTTGGCCAACCTGGCGTTCTTCATCCGGCTCGGGGGTGACGACGAGGAGGGGCGCAACCCGGTGGTGCTGCTGTTGACCATGATCCTGGGGCCGATCGCGGCCACGCTGATCCAGCTTGCGATCGGCCGTAGCCGCGAATTCCAGGCGGATGCCTCCGGCGCTCAGCTCACCCGAGACCCGTTGGCGTTGGCCAGCGCCCTCCGGAAGATTCACAAGGGCACCCAGGCGCGCCCGCTGCCGCCGCAGGGGCAGCTCACCAGCGCCGCCCACCTGATGATCGACAACCCGTTCAAGGGCGGCGGCATGGCGGCGCTCTTCTCCACCCACCCCCGGATGGAGGAGCGGGTCGCCCGGCTGGAGCAGATGGCCGGCAGCGCCGGGCCGATCCAGTACCGCTGAACCGGCTCGGTTCAGGCACCGACTCCTCCGGCGCGGCCCTGGTCCTGGCCGCCGTCGCCCGGGTCGGTGCCTGAACCAGTCAGCGGTGGGTACCACGACCTCCGTGTTCGTCTTCTTCTCCAATCGCCTGGGCTGCCTCGGCTCGGTGCTGATCAGCGCGATCCTCACGGTGATCCTGCTGCTCATCTTCGCCCGGTGAGCGCGACGGCAGCCGGCGCGACCGGCTGATGGCGATCGCAGTGGCCAGAACCGCGGCCACCAGCGCCGCGGCGAGCGCCGGCGCCCAGAGCGGCGCGACCCGCAGCACCACCGCGCCGAGCACCGCGCCGCCGAGGAGCCCCAGCAGCCGAGCCGTGCCGGCCGCACCCGCCGCGAACCGGTGCGGGTCGAAGACCACCCCCCGCACGATGGAGGTGAGCGATCCGGTGAGGTACGTCGTGGTGGCGTGGGGTATCCCGGAGCTGATCGTCACCACGCTCTGTATCCCGCTGGCCGTCGCGGCGGCGAAGAGCAGAACCAGGGAGGCGGGGTATCCGGGCCGCCCTCCGGTGGCCCACCAGCCACCCGCCACCCCGACCAGGATCAGCACCTGGGCCGCGGTGACCAGTTGGGTGCGGGAACGCCAGCCCAGCCCGGCGTGGCGCAGCGGTAGGGTGCCGGCGGCCACGCCGACCGCGTAGCCGCCGACCGCAACGGACCCACCGCTGAGCAGGCGAGGGTCGACGGCGACCAGATTGTGGCCGAGCTGGACCAGGTTGCCGGTGATCACGCTGGCGAAGAACCCACCGAGCTGGGTCACACAGAACACGTCGAGGCAGCCGGAGGAGGCGGAGAGTACGACGAGGAGACGCGCCACGGCCCGGTGCGACAGGTCCGGGTGGACGAACTTCGCGTCCTGTACTCCCGCCACCCGCATCCGGCTGCCCTTCCCGGCCCGTCGCCTTTCACGGCCATCGCCGGGATCGCTTCTTCCCCCGTCGTCGGCTTTCATGCTCCGGACCGGGCATGGGCATATCCGAAGGGGCGCCACCGGCGACCCACTCTTGACATCACGTCAGCTTCAACTGTTCTGATCTTGTGGTGAATCTCGACGGACTACGGGTTGCTGTTACCGGCGCCGGGCGCGACTCCGGACGCCTCCTGGCGACCGCCTTTGCTGAGCACGGTGCGCAGGTGTTTGTCTCCGCCCGCGACGAGGCGGCAGCCAGGCGCACCACGGAATCGATCCGCCAGCGTGGGCGGGGGAGCGGCGAAGCCTTCGGCTGTGACCTGACCAGCCCCGACTCGGTACGCGCGTTCGCAGCGGCGCTGACCGACCGCACCGACCGCCTCGACGTCCTGGTCAACAATGGTGCTGGTTACCTGCACGGTGTGGACCTCGGCGACGCTGAGGACAACCACATCATCGCCACGATTGGCGGCGCCGCGACCGGTACGGTCCTGCTGACCAAACACCTGCTGGCGCTGCTGCGAGCGTCACCGCGGCCGGACATCGTCAACATGATTTCTGCCTGCGGCGAGGTTGGCCACCACCGTTCGGCGGCCCATCCCGCGTTCTACGCCGCCAAGCGCGCCCAGGCCGGCTTCGCCGAGATCATGTCCCATCGACTACGGGCCGAAGGAATCCGAGTCATCTCCCTCTTTCCGCCGGACTTCGTGCAACATGGTCCACGGACGGCCTCCGACAATCTGGCGGCACAATCTGTTGTGGATTGTGTTCTCTTCGCAGTCAGTCAACCGCGGGACTGCTGTATCCGTGAGTTTCACTTCGAGCAGGTCGTAGGCCCGGATCACTGACGGTAGTGGGCTCAACGGGCGGTCAGGCCGTCGTCAGGCCGTCAGGATGGTGATCGGGAGCGAACATCGACGAGCGCGGTGACGACGTCTGCCCAGATGATAAGGTGCGCCGGCCTGGTCGCCAGGCCGGCGCGCCTCCTTACCGGTAGTTGGTGAACTGAAGTGCCACGCCGAAGTCCTCGCCCTTCAGCATGGCGATGATGGCCTGCAGGTCGTCCTTCTTCTTGCCGGTCACGCGGAGTTGGTCACCCTGGATCTGCGCCTGGACGCCCTTCGGGCCCTCGTCGCGGATCTTCTTACTGATGGCCTTGGCCTTGTCCGTCTCGATGCCCTGGATCACCTTGCAGTCGACCCTGAACTCCTTACCCGACGCGCGAGGGTCCCCGGCGTCCAGCGATTTCAGCGAGATGCTCCGCTTGACCAGCTTCTCCTTGAAGACATCCAGCGCGGCTCGGACCCGCTCCTCGGTCTCCGCCCGAAGGCTGATCGCCTCCTCGCCAGTCCAGGAGATTTCGGCGCCGGTGCCCCGGAAGTCGAACCGCGTCGAGAGCTCCCGCTCCGTCTGGCGGAGGGCGTTGTCGACCTCCTGACGGTCGACCTTGCTCACGATGTCGAACGACGGGTTGGCTGCCATGCTGATACTCCTGTTGTCCTGGCGGTCTGTCCTGTTACGTGCATTACGGACCAGCCGTACGCCCCCTGACGGTACCCGGTTGCGGCTACGTCAGGGGGAGCCGCTATCCTTGCTCTCGCCGCCGCGTCGCGACGCGGCGGGTGCCCTGGCGGGTTGCCCGAGCGGCCAATGGGAGCGGACTGTAAATCCGTCGCGAAAGCTACGAAGGTTCGAATCCTTCACCCGCCACCAGGTGCAGAAAGAGGCCCCTGACCAGCGCAAACGCCGGTCAGGGGCCTTCTTCGTGAGTCTCACTCAGTCCCGCTCTTGCCCGCTCAATCTCGCTGGCTGTGCCGCATGCGTGTCGGAGACCTGCGTAGCTGGGACCGCGTGGTCAGTTCTTCAGGCGGAGTCGACAGCGTCGAGCAGCCGGGTCCTGTACCAGGGCCCGGCCCCGCACCGCAGGGAACCCAGACCCACCGTCACAATGTGCTGGATGCCATCGTATGAATCCCGAATCGTCCTTGTTGACGATCTGCGTTCCTTCGTTGACGGTCGCAGTGCGGATGTGGTCCGCACCAGTACAGCCGGAGCGGAACTTCTCGAGCGTTGCCGCGATCAACGGCTGGACGAGTTATGGCTTGATCATGACCTTGGAGAGGGTGACACGATCTGGCCGTTCGTCGAGGTTCTGGAGCGCGCTGCCTTCGACGGCCGACCGTTCGATGTCGGCGTCATCAACATTCATTCCGCCAACCCAACCGGAGCCGCGAAGATGGCCCAGGCCCTCCGACGTTGGGGCTACCGCGTCAACATCGCGTCGAACTCGCCGGACGTGGCCTACCTCGACAATCCCACGCGACGCAATGACCAGCGACCGACCCCCGTCCAAGAGGTCTCGTAAGCCGTCCGCACTGCGGCTAGATGCGGATGGTCACCTGGTGGCTGTCATCACGGCCTGCAGGTACGTCCGGGTGTCGTCGTCGAACGCGACGAGTCGCACCCGTTGAACGGCTGTTGGCGTGGATCTGATCGTTGCTACCGCGATTCGGGCGGCCTGTTCGGGAGGGAAGCCGTACACGCCCGTCGCGATCGCCGGGAAGGCAACTGTCCGGGCGCCGAGTTCGTCAGCAACCTGCGGACTCCTGCGGTAGCAGGAGGCCAGGACGTCACGGTATTTGTCCACAGCTTTATCCACAGGTTCGCGGGCCCTGTTGAAGCCCGCGCCTGTGCCCGGGAGCATCGTTTCGTGCCCATCGATCCGCAAGCACAGATCGGCCTCCGCCCCGAGGCGTGCCCCGGCCTCCGCCCCGAGGCGTGCCCCGGCCTCCGCCCCGAGGCGTGCCCCGGCCTCCGCCCCGAGGCGCGGCTCGATCTTGGCGCCACGTTGCGTGCCCTGCGCCATCGGGCCGATCTGAGTCAACGCGAGCTGGCGGAGCGTTCAGGCGTACCAAAGAGCACAGTGGCGCGCGGTTCGACCACCCCGACCGGCAACCGCTGGCTAGACCAGCTTCCACCGCGCCTTCAGCAGGGCAGGGCCACGGCGGCCTCGGTGAGGGCGGCGAGAGCCTCGCGGAGGCGCCAGGCGTTGCGGTCGCGCGGCCCGACCGGATTGGAGATGGTGCGTAACTCGACGAAGGGTAGGCCGGCGTGCGCGGCGGCGACGGCCACCCCGTAGCCCTCCATGGCCTCGGCCACCGCGTCGGGGTGCCGGCGGAGGAGCGAGTCGGTTCCGGCGACCGTTCCGGTGACCGTGCTGACGGTCAGCACCGGACCCACCGCGGCGGCCGGTAGCGCGGCCCGGAGTGTGGCCACCAGGTTCGGGTCCGCGGTGATGGTGGGGCCGGCGCCGAGCAACTCGGCCGGCATCCCGAGCTGGTCCACGGGGATGAAGCCCGTCGGGGAGTCAGCACCCAGGTCGGCCGCGATCGCACTGGTACCGACGACCGTTCCGCCGACCTCCACCCGATCCGGGAAGCCGCCCGCCACGCCCGCGCTGACGACCAGGCGGTACGGGCGGCCGGCGGCCTCCGCCAGGGCCAACAGCCGGGCGGTGCCGGCCCCAGCCACCGCCGAACCGACCCCGACCGGCGCTACCGTGACCGTCGGTCCCCGCCCCGCATGGACCGCCTCGGCCTCGGCGGGAACCGCGGTGACGACCAAGACGCCGGTCACGGGATCGGCCCCGGGCGGGTCTCGTCATCGCTGCTGCCCGGCCCGCCGACCGCCGACGACGGGCGGTAGAGGTGGAAACCCGGTGGTGCCGGGTCAACGTCGCCCCCGGTGCCCGGTCTCGGGGCGGGCGAGGTGGGGGTCGGGTCGCCGGAGGCGGGCTCGACCAGGGCCGACCCGTCCTCGGCGAGTTCGTCATCCGCCAACGGCCGGCCCGCCAGCCGCTCCGCCCGTAGCCGGCCCGCGACCAGGATGCCGCGGGCCGTGGCGAGCGTCGCGACCCCGGCGGAGACGGCGATGCCGAGCCGGCCGTCGAAGGGGACGAGGCCCAGCCCCCCGCCGGCGACGAAGGCGAGCATGAGCGCTGTCTCCGAGTGGGCGAACGAGCTGGCACGCAGCCGTTCGGGGAGACGTTCCTGGATCGAGGCGTCCACCGCCAGTTTGGCGATGCCGCTCGTCAATGCGGTGACCAGGCAGAGCAGGGCGACCATCAGCAGCGAGAACTTGAGCGTGGCGAGGACGGCGACCCCAGCAATGATTACCATGCCGCTGGACTGGAGCGCCGCCGGGCGGTGGATCCGGAGCCGGGTGCCGATCGCGGTGGCCAGGAAGCTGCCGATCGCCAGCGCCCCGCCGACCAGCCCGAGGGCGGCCTCGTCGCCCAGGTCCCGGCCGAAGACGACGGTGGTCAGGTCGCCGGCCTTGATCGCGAAGGCCAGGAAGAGCAGCAGGAAACCGTAGACCGCGCGCAGTGTGGCGGCGCCGATCAGAGTGGCGATCACCAGCCGGCCATGTGGGCGTCCCCGGCCGAGGGGGCGGTCGCCGGAGCTTCGCCGGAGCGCCCGCAGCGGTCGCGGTACCCGCTCGGGCGGCTCCGAGTCCGCCTTCGGTGGCAGTCGCAGGGCGATGACCATGCCGACCAGGAAGATCACTGAGGCGACCCGCAGCGGCCACTGCGGACCGAACCAGAAGGCGGCCAGACCGATCGGCGCGAGTAGGGCGCCGGCTATCGTGCCGTAGACGCTGGCTCTGGCCCCGACCTGGGAGAGCCCGAGCCCTTCCGGGAGGAGCCGGGGTACGGCGGCCGACCGGGCCACCCCGTACGCGCGGGAGAGCGCCAGCACTCCGAAGGCCGCCGGGTACAAGCCGAAGCCGTGGATGTAGTCAGAGATCAGCCACGCCAGGAACGCCCGTCCGAGCATGCTGGCGGCCAGTGCGTACCGCCGGCCGTGCCGGAAGTGATCAAGCAGGGGGCCGACCACCGGGGCGAGGAGGGCGAACGGGATCATGGTCACCAGCAGGTAGAGCGCGACCTTGCTGCGCGCCTCTCCGAGCGGCACGTTGAAGAAGATCGTCCCGGCCAGGCCGATCGCGATCAGGGTGTCGCCGGCGCAGGAGAGCGCGTGCAGGTCGAAGAGGCGGACCATGCCGGTCTCCCCGCCGGCTCCCCGGGCCCGGGCCCGCCCTACTGACTGCGTCATCCAGCGACCGCCGCTGACCGAACCGCGCAACAGCAGGCGGACGGCCTTGACGCCGGTGCCGACAGTCCACCCGAGGAAGGAGCGCTCGGAGCGGACGGAGGATGGCATGTGCACCAGTCTCACCCATCGGCTCGACGTGCGCGCCACCACTGCCACCTTTGGTTCGGGGAGTCCCTGTCAGGTGGTCCCACGTATGGGGAACAATGGTCAGGTGACCAGGTCCGCCTCCGCTCGTGCCCCCCGTCTCGACCAGGTCTGTGCCGCCGCCGTCGAGGTGGCTCGCGACGCCATCACCGAGGTTGACCCGGCGGATGTCGGCGATCATCTCCAGACCCTTGCCGAAGGTGACCGTCTCGTCACGCATTACTTCGAGTGTCGGCTCGCGGGCTATCGCGGCTGGCGCTGGGCGGTCACCGTCACCCGGGTGCCCCGTAGTCGTACGGTCACCGTGTGCGAGACCGTGCTGCTGCCCGGCCCGGATGCGTTACTCGCCCCGGGCTGGCTGCCCTGGCAGGAGCGGCTGCAGCCCGGTGACCTCGGCCCGGGTGACCTGCTGCCCAGCCCGCCCGACGACGACCGGCTCCAGCCCGGTTACCTGCTCTCCGACGACCCGGCGGTCGAGGAGACCGCCTGGGAGTTGGGCCTCGGCCGGGCGCGGGTGATGTCCCGGGAGGGGCGCGGCGAAGCCGCTCAGCGGTGGTACGACGGCGACCACGGGCCAACCGCACCGATCGCCACCGCCGCTCCGGTGACTGCCCGCTGCGGGACCTGCGGCTTCTATCTGCCGCTCGCTGGCGCGCTGTGCCAGTCCTTCGGTGCCTGTGGCAACCTCTTCGCCCCGGATGACGGCCGCGTGGTCAGTGCCGACCACGGCTGCGGTGCGCACTCGGAGATTCTGGTCGAGGCCCCCGAGACCCCGGTCGAGGAGCTACCGACCGTCTATGACGACAGTGCGGTGGAGGCCGTCTCGGTGCGCGAGGTCGAGGGGTCGGCCGAGGTTGCCGAGTCGAATGGCCAACCGTGAGGTGATCGTCGGCGTGGGTCAGTGACCGGCGCGGCGGCGACGTCGGTGCGAGTCGTGCCGCATCATTACGGCGAGACCGGGCAGACCCCACAGGACCCCAGCCAGGCAGGTCCAGAGCCAACCCTCGCGGCCGGTGTCCACCAGCTGGTCGCGGAAGAACAGCAGCACGACTCCGGCGATCGCCCAGCCGGCTATCCCGGCGAGGGCGAACGGTGCCATCGGCGGGTCAAGCGGTTCGGGGCGCGGTTGCGGCTGCTTCAGCACGGGGCAAGCGTACGGGATCAGTTTCCCTGGCGGGCTGACGATCTGCGACGATGCGGCCGACGAAACAAGAGAGCACCTGCGAGGACCCGATGGCAGTAGCCCCGCCCGACGACGCCACGCCGCCCGCGACGCCGCGGAACGGTTTCGACCGCTACTTCGAGATATCCGCCCGCGGTTCGACGTTGGGCCGGGAGGTGCGCGGTGGGTTGGCGACCTTCTTCACCATGGCCTACATCGTGGTACTCAACCCGCTGATTCTCGGCTCCGCCGTTGACGGTTCCGGGGAACGGCTGCCGATCCCGGCGCTCGCCGCGGCGACCGCGTTGATCGCCGGCCTGGCGACGATCCTGATGGGCGTGGTGGGCCGGTTCCCGCTGGCGCTCGCCGCTGGTCTCGGCGTAAACGCGCTGGTCGCATACGAGATCGCCCCGGAGATGACCTGGGCGGACGCGATGGGTCTGGTGGTGATCGAAGGTGTGATCATCGCGGTGCTGGTCTTGACCGGACTGCGCACCGCGGTGTTCCGCTCGGTTCCCACCCAGATGAAGGCGGCGATCGGGGTCGGCATCGGTCTGTTCCTGACCATCATCGGGCTGGTTGACGCGGGTTTCGTCCGGCGGCTACCGGACGCGGCGAACACCACCGTCCCAGTCGGCCTGGGCATCGGCGGCAAGCTGGTCAGCTGGCCGATGCTGGTCTTCGTGGTGGGTCTGCTGTTGACTCTGGTGCTGGTGGTACGCCGGGTCAAGGGCGCGATCCTGATCGGCATCCTCGCCTCGACCGGGCTGGCGCTCGTCATCGAGGCACTGGGCAACATCGGCCCGTCCGTCGTCAACGGGGTGTCGAACCCCAAGGGCTGGTCGCTGAACGTGCCCGAGTTGCCGAGCCGGATCCTGGATGTGCCGGATCTGTCGCTGCTCGGCCGGTTCAACGTGCTCGATTCGTGGAGTCGGGCCGGCTGGCTGGTCGTGTTGATGTTCATCTTCACGCTGCTCATCACCGACTTCTTCGACACGATGGGCACGATGGTCGCGGTCGGCCAGGAGGGTGGGATGCTCGACGAGCAGGGCACCCCGCCCCGGGCGAAGGAGATCCTGCTGGTCGACTCGATCGCCGCGGCCGGTGGTGGCGCCGCGAGCGTGTCCAGTAACACGTCGTACATCGAGAGTGCGGCCGGTGTCGCGGAGGGTGCCCGGACGGGCGTGGCCAACCTGGTCACCGGGGTGCTCTTCCTGCTGGCGATGTTCCTCGCGCCGCTGGTGTTGGTCGTGCCCTTCGAAGCCGCGTCGACGGCGCTCGTGGTGGTCGGGTTCCTGATGATGACCGCGGTGCGGACCATCGACTGGACCGACTTCGAGATCGCGATCCCGGCGTTCCTCACGATCGTGCTGATGCCTTTCACGTATTCGATCTCCAATGGCATCGGTGCTGGCCTGATCGTGTACGTGTTGATGAAGCTCGCTCGGGGGAAGGCGCGGGAGGTCCATCCATTGCTGTACGGCGTGGCGGCGCTCTTCGTGTTGTACTTCCTGCGCGGGCCGATCGAGTCCGTACTGCTGTGACGCGGACGCAGGGCCGGGGTAGCGGACCGGCCCTGCGTCCCGCGTAGGGCGTACTCCGCGTGAGCCTGGTCATATCGCATGTCGTTAGCCAGGCTTATTAGTTAGGCTAACTATAGTGACGGAGCAGACGGGTGACGGCGAAGAGCGTGCCACCGGTGCAGTTGGCGGTCCAGCTGCGTGATGCGATTACCCGACTCAACCGGCGGGTCCGCCAGGCCAGACCGGTTGGTGACCTAACGGTTACCCAGCTCTCCGCGCTCACCAGCCTTCGGCTGGCGGGCGCGCTGACGCCCCGGGAACTCGCCGACGTCGAACGGGTTCAGCCGCCGACGATGACCAAGATCGTCGCGAAACTGGAGGAGCGCGGCCTCGTGCAGCGAACCCCCCATCCGACCGACGGACGGCAGGTGATCCTCGCGGCGACGGAGGGGGGCGGAGCGGTGCTGGACCAGTTTGAGCGCGTTCGGGACCAGTGGCTGGCCCATCGGCTGGCCGAACTGAGTGCGGAGGAGCGGGAGACGCTGCGCCAGGCGGCAGAGATCCTGCAACAGCTCACCCGTACCTGAGGCTCCCGCCTCGCCTGCGCCGTCACGGCGACGACGCGTACGCGAGGGAGGCGCACCAAGAGTGCAGAAGAAGCTGAGCACGATGTTCCAGTCCCTACAGGTCCGCAACTACCGGCTATTCGCCTCCGGGCAGCTGATCAAACTGATCGGCGTCTGGATGATGTTCATCGCCCAGGACTGGCTCGTCCTCGAGCTCAGCGACAACTCCGCCACCGCGCTCGGTATCGTCACCGCACTCCAGTTCGCGCCGGTTCTGCTGCTCACGTTGATCTCTGGTCGCCTCGCCGACCGGTACGACAAGCGCGTTCTGCTCTTCGCCGCCAACCTGTTCTGGACGGTGCTCTCCCTGGCCATGAGCCTGTTGGTGATCACCGGCCGGGTGCAGCTCTGGCACGTCTTCGCCTTCGCCGCCCTCCTCGGCGTCGCCAACGCGGTGGAAACCCCGGTCCGGCAGGCCTTCGTCTCCGAACTGGTCGGTACCCCGCTGCTGCCGAACGCCCTCTCGCTCAACGCGGCTACCTTCAACTCGGCGCGAATCGTCGGCCCCGCCCTCGCCGGCCTGGCCATCGCCATCGTTGACGTGGGACCGGTCTTCCTGGCCACCTCCCTCAGTTCAATCGCGCCGCTGGTGAACGTGATCCGGATTCGCCCGGCCGAACTGCACCGCGAGGCGCTACCGCCGCGCGAGGAGCGGGACTCGGCCCGGGTTGTGGATGGACTGCGCTACGTCTGGGGTCGGCCGGACCTGCTGCTGCCGATGGCCCTGATCTCGGTCATCGCCACCTCCCTGTTCAACTTCCAGCTCACCCTCGCCGCGCTGGCCAAGACCGTCTTCGAAACCGGAGCCGCCTCGTTTGGTCTGTTCAGCAGCGCCCTCGCGGTGGGCGCCCTGGCCGGGGCCCTGGCCGGCACCGGGCGCCGCAGCCGCCCCTCGGTGTGGCTGGTGCTCTCCGCGGCCATCGTTTGCGCCACCTTCGGCACCCTGGTCGGGCTCGCCCCCACGTACTGGCTGGTGGTGGCGCTGCTCCTGCCGACCGGCTTCTCCACGGTCTTCTTCGCCCAGGCCTGCAACCAGCGCATCCAACTGGGCACCGACGCCGCCTTCCGAGGCCGGGTCATGGCGCTGTGGGTGCTGGTCTTCCTGGGTACCAATCCGGTTGGCGCGCCGGTCATCGGGTGGCTCGCCGAGACGTACGGCGCCGGGGCCAGTATCTGGATGGGCGGGCTTGTCTCCCTCACCGCCGCTCTGCTCGCACTGGCCTGGCAGCTGCGCCGCTCGGGAGCCCGGCTGCGGTTCCGGGTGCTGCCGATGCCCCGCTTCTACCTCACCGAACGGGTGTGAGACCCAGTATCGGGATGGATAAAACGGCTTATTGTTGCAAATCGGTGGCAGGGGAATCACCACCGGCCTAGCGTCGGGGCGTGGAGGTGGGACGTGCGCTGCTGGTGCCCCTGATGGTCGCTGCCGTGGTGTGCATACCCGTGGTGATCGCCGTGCTGATCTGTGCCGACGAACTGGTTGACCGATTCGCTGGTCGATGGGCGCAGTGGCGGAGCCGCCATCGAGAACGGCGGACGATCGCTCGCCTGGACCGGGCGGTCGAGGCCGACGCGCTCACCCGGAACATCGATCTGAGCCGGTTGGACCGGCCGGATCGGCGGCCTCTGGAGCAGCTCGCCACGGAATTACGCCAGCTCCGGGGCCATCGGGTCGGCGGCCCCGGGCGGGCCACGGTCTGGCACGAAGCGGCGCTCGCCAGCTACGACAATCGGCTTCGGCTGGCCTGTGCGGCCCTCGGCATCACGCAGCACCTGGACGAGCTGACCGGGGTGGACCGGCAGATTGAGCGGGTACGGGTCGAGGGGCTGCTGCACCGGGCGGGTCTGATCTTGCCCGGTTCCCGGCCCGAGCCCCGACAGCGCCACCGTTGAGTGGAGCGCCGGCGGCCGGGTTGAGACTCTTCGTCGCCGTCTACCCGCCACCGGCGGTGGTGGAGCACCTCCGCGCGCGGATCACCGAGCTGCAGGTCGGCAGGGCAGCCGGCGCCGGCGCACGGGTCCGCCTCGCCGACCTGACCCAGGCGCACGTAACGCTTGCCTTCCTCGCAACGGTGGCAGCGGACCGGCTGGGGGCCGTGGAGCGCTCGCTCGACCAGGCGGCGCGGCGGTCCCGCGACTCGTGGCCGGCCCCACCGCGACTTCGTCTGGCTGGCGGCGGGACGTTCGGGCAGGGCCGCTCCACCGTTATCTGGGTGGACCTGCGGGGTGAGGTGGCGGAGCTGCACCGGTTGGGCCGACTCGTCCGGTCTCGGTTACGGGCCAGTGACCTGCGGCACGACGAGAAGCCGTTGCGTCCGCACCTGACCGTGGCCCGACCCGGCGACCGACTGCCGGCGGCCGAGGTCGCGGCCGATGTCACGGCGCTACAGACCTACGAGGGCCCCCAGTGGTCGGCGCGGGAGCTGGTGCTGACGCGAAGCCAACCGGGGTCGGCCCCCAGCTATCGCCGCCTGGCCGTCTGGCAGCTGTGAGTCAGGAGGACTCGCGGGCGGCCGGGGCGCTGCCGAAGAGCACGTCGTCCCAGCTCGGTAGCCGCTTGCGTGGTTTGCTGCTGCTCTCGCCCGGCTCGGTGCTGCCCGCCGTCGCGGCACCCGTGCGGCGCGGCCGGAGCACGGCCAGCGACGGAACAGCCGGCACCTCCTTCGGCGCGTCCGAGTCGTCGTCGAAGGCCGACCCCGGGCCGCCGCCGAGCAGCGCCGCCGCGCCGCCCGCAACTGTCCGTGGTCGCGGTGCCTCCGGACTGGCTGGGCTCCGGGGCTCGAGGCCACGGCCGGACCCGCCGCTGAGCGGGCGGTCCAGGGAGGCGAGCAGGGCATCCCGGCCGGCGCGGATCGGATCGCGGCTGGGCCGGGTGGGCTCGGTCGGACCCGGCAGGCCGTGCCCACCGCGGCCGGGCTCGGCCCGCGCTGGCCCGGGCAGCCCGTGACCACCGCGTTCGGACGTCGATTCCTGCCCGAGGATCGGCATGGGGCGCTCGGCGCAGAGGTACTGCGCCATGTCATCGTGCGGCGTGACCGACTGCCGGGACTTCTCCAGCTCCCACACCGCCTGGGCGGTGGCCTTGCCGGAGGGCCAGGTGGCGACGATCCGCCAGGCCCCGTCGTCGCGACGCCACGCATCCCATGAGATCTTCTCGGTGTCGATGCCGTGCTGGGACAAGCGACCGTTGACCACCTCAGCCAGCGGGGTCGGTTTCTCCGCCCCCCGCAGGCGGGTGCGCCGGGCGTGCTGGGCGAGCATGGCTCGCTCTTGGAGGACCGGGCCGGCGTAGCGCAGCACCCGGTCAACGGGGACGCCAGCGATCCGGGCGACATCCTCGGCGGACTCACCGGCCCGGATCCGGGCCTGGATGTCCCGTGGGGCCAGGGACGGGGCCGGGTCGGTGCCCGGCGTCGAGGCTACCGCCAGGGGTGCGGCCCCGGGCTCGGTGTGCAGGGCGGTGGAGACGCGCTCGTCAAGGGGGAGCGCGAGGAGTCGCCCGACCTCGTCGGTGAGGACCAGTGCCTGGCCGTCCTCGGAGAGAGCGACGAAGCGTACTGGGCGCATGGTCTGCCTCCGTCCCGCTTCGCTGGCCCCGCGCCACAGGCGAGCCACCCGGGCGTCTCGCACCACCGTACGCCCATCGGCCCGCAGGTGGGGGAAGCGACACCCCGCGATTCCCGAGGGAGCTGCGACAATGATCACGGTGGGTGGCTGCCGGAGTCCGGAAGGCCACCCACCGTGACGGGCGATCAGAGTCGTTCGACCACGTGGTCGATGGATGCGGTCAAAGCCTCCACATCGGCTGGTTCGATCGCCGGGAAGAGCGCGATGCGCAGCTGGTTGCGACCGAGCTTGCGGTACGGCTCGGTGTCCACGATCCCGTTCGCGCGTAGCGCCTTCGCGACGGCGCTGGCGTCCACCTCGGCCACGAAGTCAATGGTGGCGACCACGTTGGAGCGCAGCGCCGGATCGGTGACGAACGGCGTGGCCACCGGGGAGCGTTCCGCCCAGCCGTAGATGATGCCGGCGCTCTCCGCGGTGCGCTTGGCCGCCCAGGGCAGGCCACCCTGCGCGTTCATCCAGTCGGTCTGCTCCGCGGCGAGGAGAATGGTGGCCAGGGCCGGGGTGTTGTACGTCTGCTCGAGCCGTGAATTACTGATTGCCGTGCCCAGATCGAGGAAGGCCGGGATGTATCGGCCGGCGGCCTTGACCTCGGCCGCGCGCGCCAACGCCGCCGGGGACATCAGGGCCAGCCACAGGCCGCCGTCGGAACCGAAGCACTTCTGCGGGGCGAAGTAGTAGACGTCGGTCTCGCCGACGTTGACCTCCAAACCGCCGGCGCCGGAGGTGCCGTCAACCAGCAGCAGCGCGTCCTCGTCCGCGCCGGGCACCCGGCGGATCGGGACCGCGACGCCGGTGGAGGTCTCGTTGTGCGGGGTGGCGTAGACGTCCACGCCGGCCTCCGCGACCAGGCTCGGGGCGCTACCGGCGGGCGACTGGTGAATGGTCGGCGTACCGAGGAACGGTGCGTCCTGCACCGACTTGGCGAACTTGGCGCCGAACTCGCCGAAGCTGGCGAACTGGGCCCGGTCCCGGATCAGGCCGAACGCGGCGACCTCCCAGAAGGCGGTGGTGCCACCGTTGCCGAGGACGACCTCGTACCCCTCGGGCAGGGTGAAGAACTCAGCGATCCCCCGGCGAAGTCGGGCGACCTGGTCGCGGACCGTGCTCTTGCGGTGCGAGGTGCCGAGGTAGTCGCTCGCCGCCGCCGCGAGTGCGGAGACCGCCGCCGGACGAACCTTGGACGGGCCGCAGCCGAACCGCCCGTCGGCGGGTTTCGTGTCGTCGGGGATTCGGATGGTCGATGCGTCAGCCACGGTCTTGAAATCCTTCCGCAGGGGCGAGGGAGGGGCCAGGGAGGTGCCGGGGCGGATCGACGGCGCGCGACGTGCGGCGCGCACAGCCGATCCTCTCCGACCGGCGGCGCTGCCAGCTCTCATCCTTGCACCCATCGCCGCCTGGATGGCCGCCGGTCTCGCCGGCGGGGGTGAGGCGTACACCACAGCCCCGCCGGCGAGACCGGCTCACGCCGGGCGACGGTCAGACGCCGTGCGGGACCTGGTCCCAGCCCTCGACCTCGTGCGGCCGGCGGGGGCCGGGCCCGACGTAGCGGGCGGAGGGGCGGACGAGCCGCTGGAGCTTCTTCTGCTCCAGGATGTGGGCGCTCCAGCCGCCCATCCGGGCGCAGGTGAACATCGAGGTGAACATGTGGGCGGGCACCTCGGCGAAGTCCAGCACGACCGCGGACCAGAACTCGACGTTGGTGGCGAGAACCCGGTCCGGTTTGCGGGCGTGCAGCTCGGCCAGGGCGGCCTTCTCCAGGGCCTCGGCGACCTCGAAGCGTGGGGCCCCCAACTCCTTCGCGGTGCGGCGGAGCACCCGGGCGCGTGGGTCCTCGGCCCGGTAGACCCGATGACCGAAGCCCATCAGCCGCTCACCGCGGTCGAGCACGCCTCGGACGTAGCCCTCGGCGTCACCACTGCGCTCCACCGCCTCGAGCATGTTCAGCACCCGGGAGGGCGCACCGCCGTGCAGCGGCCCCGAGAGCGCACCGATGCCGGAGGAGATGCAGGCCGCCGCGTCGGCGCCGGTGGAGGCGACGATGCGGGCGGTGAAGGTGGAGGCGTTCAGGCCGTGCTCGGCGGCCGAGATGAAGTACGCGTCCACGGCCTTGACGTGCCGCGGGTCCGGCTCGCCCCGCCACCGCTTCATGAATCGCTCGACGATGGTGGAGGCCTTGTCGATCTCCTTCTGCGGCACGGCCGGCAGGCCCAGGCCCCGCGCGGACTGGGCGACGAAGGAGAGCGCGGTCACCGACACCCGGGCCAGGTCCTCACGGGCCTGCTCGTCGGAGATGTCGAGCAGCTGGTGTAGACCCCAGTACGGGGCGAGCATCGCCACCGCGGACTGCACGTCCACCCGGATGTCACCGGAGTGCACCGGGACGGGGAACGGCTCGGCCGGCGGTAGACCCGGGCCGAATCGTCCATCCACCAACAGGGCCCAGACGTTGCCGAACGAGACCTGACCGATGAGATCTTCGATGTCCACGCCGCGATAACGCAGCGAGCCACCCTCCCGGTCGGGTTCGGCGATCTCGGTCTCGAAGGCTACGACGCCCTCCAGCCCCGGTTTGAAGTCGGCCATGTCGTCTCCTGGATCTGGCTCGGTACGCCCTGGACGGGCCCTCGTCGGGCCGAGTGCCTTAGGCGACCCTCAGGGATGTGTTCGTGACATCTTGCCTGCTGACTACGGGACTTTCGACCCGTGACCGCTGTGCCTCACGCGATATCCCCGGACAGAACGGCCGCTGGAGGATCGGTGACACTGGGGTGTACGGGCAGGCTGCCAGCGCCACGACGGGCCAGCCCGCCATCTGGGAGGGGAGTGGATGTGACAGGCGACACAGTGACGCCGGCGGACCTGCGTAACGAGTACGCCGCGGACCTGGGCCTGACCGAGACGAACCTGGCCGGTGACTGGTACACCCAGTTCGACCGCTGGTTCACCGAAGCGGTGGCCGCCGGTCTGCCCGAGCCGAACGCGATGGTGCTCGGCACCGCCGATGCGGCTGGCCGGCCGAGCGCCCGCACGGTGCTGCTGAAGGGTTATGGGCCGGACGGCTTCGTCCTGTTCACCAACTACGGGTCGCGCAAGGGCACCGAATTGACCGCCAGCCCGTACGCGAGCCTGGTCTTCCCCTGGTTCGTGCTGGAGCGCCAGGTGGTGGTGACCGGTCGGGTGGAGCGGCTCGACCGGGCCGAGACCGAGGCGTACTTCGCCAGCCGGCCGCGCGGCTCCCAGCTCGGGGCGTGGGCCAGTGAGCAGTCGCGGGTGCTCCCGGACCGGGCCGCGCTGGACGCCGCCTACCGGGCAGCGGCGGAGCGCTTTGTTGCTGGGGAGCCGATCCCGGCGCCGCCGCACTGGGGTGGCTTTCGGGTCCGCCCCGACGAGGTGGAGTTCTGGCAGGGCCAGGCGAGTCGACTGCACGACCGGTTGCGGTTCCGTGCCACCGACGGGGGCGGCTGGGTCATCGAGCGGCTGGCACCGTGACCGAGGTGCGGGAGGCCCGGCGGCGAAGCAGCCGGTGGGCGATCGACCTGCGTCCGCTGGCGGTGCCGGCGTTCCGCCGGATGTGGCTCGGCAACGCCATGGCGATGTTCGGTTTCCAACTCACCGCGGTCGCCGTCCCGGTGGAAATGTACGCCCTGACCGGGGAGTCCTACTGGGTCGGCCTGCTCGGCCTCGCCGGCTTTGCACCCCTGCTGCTCTTTGGGCTCTGGGGCGGAGCGGTGGCGGACGCGCGGGACCGGCGTCGGGTGCTGCTCGCCGGTTCGGCGCTGCTCTGGGCCACGATGCTGGGCCTGCTGGCGCAGGCCTCGCTCGGCGTGGGCAGCCCGGTGCTGCTGCTGGCGCTGGTCGCCGTCCACTCAGCCGGCTTCGCGATCAGCGCGCCGGCGCGAACCGCGGCCCTGCCCCGACTGCTGCCACCGGGGCTGGTCCCGGCGGCGGCCACCCTGAACTACACGACCTTCACCGCGGCCTCGGTGGTCGGCCCGCTCGCCGCTGGTCTGATCTTCGCGGTCGCCGGCACCGAGGGTGGATTGCCGATCGCGTACGCGGCGGACGCGCTCCTGTTCACCGGGTTGGTGGTGGCCGCGCTGCGGCTGCCGGCGATGCCGCCGGAGCCGCTCGGCGACGGCGAGGTGCGGCGCGGTGGGTTGGCGGGGATCAGGGACGGACTCCGGTACCTGACCACCACGCCGGTGCTGCTGCTGTCGTTCGCCATCGACCTGATCGCGATGGTGCTGGCGCTGCCGCGGGCGTTGTTTCCAGAGATCGCCGAGGAGCGGTTCGGCGGCGGGGCGGCGGTCGGCTGGCTCTTCAGCGCCATCGCGATCGGTGCCGTGGTGGCCGGCCTCACCTCCGGCTGGATCAGCCGGCTGCACCGACAGGGGCTTGCGCTGGTCGTGGTGGTGGTCGGCTGGGGTCTGGCGGTTGCGGCGGCGGGGCTTGCCCAGCAGCTCTGGCTGATGGTCCTCCTGCTCGCGGTGGCCGGTGCGGCCGACCTGGTCAGCGCGGTGCTACGCCAGGCGATGCTGCTGATCTACGCACCGGACCGGATGCGGGGCCGGCTTCAGGGGGTGAACACGGTGGTCGTCGCCGGGGGGCCGCGCCTCGGTGACCTGCGGGCCGGCGCGATGGCGGGTGGCTTCGGCAGTGGTGTCGCCTGGGTCGGCGGCGGTCTGATCTCAGCCGTACTCGCGCTCGGGCTGGCGGTGGCCTTCCCGGCCCTGATCCGCTACCGGGCGGCGGCTGTCGCCAGCGAGCAGCGGGTGTGACCGTGCTGTCGCCAGCGGACGGCGGTGCTACCGGTTAGGGTCCGGGGATGGACTTCCCCGGGCAGTGGGCCCCCTCGGGGGCGCAGTGGACCATCGCGGCTGCCGGTCACGAGGCGGTGATCGTCGAGGTTGGTGGCGGGATCCGGACCTACCGCTCCGACGGGGTGGAGCACCTGGACGGGTACACCGCGGCCGAACTGTGCCCGGACTCCGCCGGCCAGGTGCTCGCCCCCTGGCCGAACCGGCTTCGGGACGGTCGTTACCACGTCGAGGGCCGCCACCTCCAGCTGGCGATCAGCGATCCGGAGCATCACGCGGCCTTCCACGGCCTGGTCAACTGGGTGCCCTGGCAGTTGCTGGAGCGATCGGCCGACGCGGTGACGCTCGGCTACGAGCTGGCCGCCACCCCCGGCTACCCCTGGTCGCTTCGGCTGCGGAGTCGGTGGGGGGTCGGCCCGGATGGGCTGCGCGCCGAGCACGCGGTGACCAACAGCGGCGCCGAACCGGCGCCCTTCGGCTTCGCGGCGCACCCGTACCTGCGGGTGCCGGGCGGCTCGGTTGACGATGTGGTGCTGCGATTGCCGGCGCGGAGTCGGTTGCAGGTGGACGGGCGGCTGCTACCGATTGCCCAGTCCTCGGTCGTCGGCACCGAGTACGACTGGACCGTGCCACGTCGGATCGGCCGGGCGGTGCTCGACGACACCTTCGGTGACGTGGTCCGGGACGGCGACGGCGGTTCGGCGGTCGAACTGGCCGCCCCGGATGGCGGGGCCCGGATTCGGGTCTGGGCGGACCGGCGGTTTGGCTGGTGGCAGGTCTTCACCGGGGACACCCGTTCGGGGGCGCGGCGTCGGCGTTCGGTGGCGCTGGAGCCGATGACCTGCCCGCCGGATGCGTTCCGCTCCGGCCGGGATCTGATCACGTTGCGGCCGGGCGAGACCTGGCGCGGCGCCTGGGGCATCCGGCCGGCGTAGTTGAGGAGGTGCGATGGAGTTCGTCGAGGTGGTTCGGCGTCGTCGGATGGTCCGGAACTACGATCCGGATCGGCCGGTTCCACCGGAGGTGGTGGACCGCCTGTTGGCGCACGCGATCCAGGCCCCGTCGGCGGGCTTCTCCCAGGGGTGGGGTTTCCTGGTGCTGGAGGCCGCCGAGGATCGGGATCGGTTCTGGGCGGCGACCACGCCGGGCACGGGCGGCCGGGGCCGTTGGCTGGCTGGAATGCGTCGGGCCCCGTTGATCATCGTGCCGCACGCCAACCGGTCGGCGTACCTGGACCGGTACGCGGAGCCGGACAAGGGGTGGGCGGACCGGTCCACGGAGCGTTGGTCGATGCCCTACTGGTACATCGACACCGGCTTCGCCGCATTGTTGATGCTGCTCACCGCCGTCGATGAGGGGCTGGGGGCGTGCTTTTTCGGTATTCCGCCGCAGCGGCTGGAGGAGTATCGGGCGGCTTTCGGGGTGCCGCTGGGGTATGAGCCGGTCGGCGCGATCACTATCGGCTACCGTGCGGTGGATCAACGATCGTCGTCGCTGCGTCGCGGGCGTCGCCCGGTGGAGGAGGTGGTCCGACGTGGTCGGTGGAGTTAGTTTCTTAAAAGGTCGGTTTGTCCAGTTGATAAAGCGATCTGTCAGGGCGAAACTGGCATAAAGCAGTAGAAGCCTGCGTGACGTGGCCGGTTAGGCTGACGTGGTCATTGGCGCCGCTGCCGGCGGCGTCGCACGCAGCGGTGCCGGGTCGGGGCGGCCGGTCGCGGGGAGGGGAGCTTACTGTCGTGATCTTCAGAGCGGTCCGGGATGGGCGTCCATACCCCGAGCACAGCCTGACGCTCAAGCAGTGGGCCGAGATCCCTCCGCGTCCATTGCGACTGGATCAGTTGATCACCACGAAGCGTGAGTTGGCGCTGGACAAACTCCTCGCCGAGGATTCGACCTTCTACGGCGACCTGTTTCCGCACGTGGTGCAGTGGAACGGCGGGCTCTACCTGGAGGACGGGCTGCATCGGGCGCTGCGCGCCGCGCTGCAGCAGCGCAATCAGATCCATGCCCGGGTATTCACCTTTCCCGCGGCGGTCGACTGAGTAGCGCGGGGTGAATTTTCGTTAAGGTGTCTCCATGAGCCCTCTCGATTTGCTGGACGTCGATGCGTCGCTGAGCGCCGAGGAGCGGCAGATTCGCACTGTCGTCCGTCAGCTGGTGGACGAGCAGGTGCGGCCGCATGTCGCCGGCTGGTATGAGGAGGGCCGGGTGCCCGCCCGGGACCTGGCCCGGGAGTTCGGCAAGGTGGGCCTGCTCGGCATGCATCTGACCGGGTATGGCTGCGCCGGCTCCTCGGCCGTCGCCTACGGCCTGGCGTGCCTGGAGCTGGAGGCGGGTGACTCGGGCATCCGCTCCCTGGTCTCGGTGCAGGGGGCGCTGGCGATGTACGCCATCTGGCGTTACGGCAGCGCGGAGCAGAAGCAGCATTGGCTGCCCACGATGGCTGCCGGGGAGACGATCGGCTGTTTCGCGCTGACCGAGCCAGACCACGGTTCCGACCCGGCGTCGATGAACACCCGGGCCCGCCGCGACGGTGACGACTGGGTGCTACACGGCACCAAGATGTGGATCACCAATGCGACGATCGCGGATGTCGCGGTGATCTGGGCCCGGACCGACGAGGGGATCCGCGGATTCGCCGTGCCGACCAGGACGCCCGGAGTGACGGTGCGCGAGATTCGGCGCAAAATGTCGCTGCGGGCCTCGGTGACCGGCGAGATCTCCCTGGACGACGTGCGGCTGCCGGCAACGGCTCGACTGCCCGAGGCCGTCGGGCTGAAGGCGCCGCTGGGCTGCCTCACCGAGGCGCGGCACGGGATCGTCTGGGGAGCGCTCGGCGCGGCCCGGGACTGCCTTGAGACAGCGCTGGAGTACGCGCGCAGTCGTACCCAGTTCGGCCGCCCCCTCGCCGGGTTCCAGCTCACCCAGGCGAAGCTTGCCGACATGGCGGTGGAGTGGAGCAAGGGCTACCTGCTGGCGTTGCAGCTCGGTCGGCTCGCCGACGCCGACCGGCTTCGCCCCGACCAGGTCAGCGTGGGCAAGCTCAACAACGTGCGGGAGGCGTTGGCGATCGCCCGGCAGTGCCGCACGATTCTGGGGGCCAACGGCGTCTCTGGCGAGTACCCGGTGCTGCGGCACGCCAACAACCTGGAGAGCGTGCTCACCTATGAGGGCACCTCGGAGATCCACCAGCTCGTCATCGGGCAGCGGCTGACCGGCCTCTCCGCTTTCGCCTGACCGCTCTCGGGGGAATTGGCCCGGCTGACCGGCCTGTCCGCTTTCGCCGGAGCGAATCGGGGGGCATGCTGGCCGCCGGGCTGACCGGCCTGTTCACTCTCGCCGGACCGCTTCTGCAAGGGCCGGCCCGGCGTGGGCTGCGGCATCGGGTGGGTGCCGGGGCCGGGGCGGGTAGGCTGGCCGGCCGGCCCGACAGTTCCGGGCAACCGGGAAGGTCCGTCGGGACGGCGATCGCTCCGGGCCGGTGACCCGCGCGACGGGCAGGACGGCGAGGAAGTGAAATCATGATCAGCATCTTCGATCTCTTCAGTGTCGGTATCGGGCCGTCCAGCTCGCACACTGTCGGGCCGATGCGTGCCGCCCGGTTGTTCGCCGCCGGCCTCAAGGCGGACGGGCTGCTCAGTGAGACGGCCCGGATTCGCGCCGAGCTGTTCGGTTCGTTGGGGGCGACCGGTCGCGGTCACGGCAGCGATCGGGCGGTCCTGCTCGGGCTCGCCGGTGCGGAGCCGGAGACGGTCGACACCGACGCCGTCGAGAGCGTGATCGACCGGATCCGCGCCGAGCAGCGGATCTCGCTGCTCGGCGCACACGAGATCGACTTTGACTCGGCTCGGGACCTGCTGCTGCACCGCCGCCGGTCGCTGCCGTACCACCCGAACGGGATGACCTTCGCCGCCTACGACTCGACCGGTGCCGAACTCCGGGCCCGTACCTACTACTCGGTCGGTGGTGGCTTCGTCGTGGACGAGGCGGCGGCGGGGGCGGACCGGATCACCTCGGACACCACCCCGGTGCGCCACCCCTTCACGACCGGTGCGCAGCTACTGGCCGTGACCCGGGAGACCGGGCTGTCGATCAGCGAGGTGATGCTCGCCAACGAGTTGTCCTGGCGCAGCGAGCGGGAGGTGCGCGCCGGCCTGCTGGAGATCTGGCGGGTGATGCGGGAGTGCGTGGCGCGGGGCTGCGAACGCGACGGTGTTCTCCCCGGCCGGTTACGGGTCCGGCGGCGGGCCGCCGAGCTGTACCGCGGCCTGGTGATGGACGCGGACCCGATGCGGTCGACGGCGGGCCGGGGGGCGGTGGATCCGCTGCGCGCGATGGACTGGGTGACCCTCTTCGCCCTCGCGGTCAACGAGGAGAACGCCGGTGGCGGGCGGGTGGTGACCGCACCGACCAACGGCGCGGCCGGAATCATCCCGGCGGTCCTGCACTACTACGACCGGTTCGGGTCGGGCGCCACCGCGGACGGTGTGGTGCGGTTCCTGCTCGCGGCCGGCGCCATCGGTGTGCTGTTCAAGGAGAACGCCTCCATCTCCGGCGCCGAGGTGGGTTGCCAGGGCGAGGTGGGTTCGGCCTGCTCGATGGCGGCGGCCGGGCTGGCCGAGGCGCTCGGGGGCAGCCCCGAGCAGGTGGAGAATGCCGCCGAGATCGGTATGGAACACAACCTGGGGCTGACCTGCGATCCGGTCGGCGGCCTCGTGCAGATCCCCTGCATCGAACGGAACGCGGTGGCTAGCATCAAGGCGATCACGGCTGCCCGGCTCGCGCTGCGGGGCGACGGCGTGCACCACGTCTCGCTCGACAAGGTGATCAAGACGATGCGGGAGACCGGGGCGGACATGAAGGTCAAATACAAGGAGACGGCACGGGGCGGCCTCGCCGTCAACGTGATCGAGTGCTGAGTGCCACCGGCCCGCCGGGCGGGGGTGGGGCGCGGACCGGGCAGGAGGCGACGCGGTGGCCGCTGGCGTCGGGACGCTTTGGTCGCATCGGGGCGCGCTGCGCATCCTCGTCCGGCGGGACCTCGCGGTCAAGTACCAGCAGTCCGCGTTGGGCTATCTCTGGTCCCTGATCGAGCCGCTGGGCTTCGGCGCCATCTACTGGTTCGTCTTCGGTGTGCTGTACGAGCGGGACACCGGTCGGTATCTGGGTGAGGCGGCTGACTCGTACCCGTTGTTCCTGTTCACCGGAATCTTCGCGTGGATGTGGGCCAGCTCCGCGCTGGGCGAGGCGACCAACGCGCTGACCGGCCAGGCCAGGTTGATCACCACGATGAACCTTCCCCGCCAGTTCTTCCCGATCGGGCGGGTCGCCGGGCGGGTCGCCGAGTACCTGGCCGGCCTGCCCCTCCTGGTGGCGGCCGCGGCGGTATACGCGGTGGCGGGGCGGATCCACCCGGGCTGGTCGGTGCTCGCTCTCCCGCTGGCCATCACCCTCCAGGGTGTTCTCCTGGTCGGCCTGGCACTGCTGCTCTCCACGGCCAACGTGTTGATGCGCGACGTCGAGCGGGTCATGCGGCTGGTCGTCCGGGTGCTCTTCTACGCCACGCCGATCATCTACCCCTTCGGCCTGGTTCGGGACTCCAGCCTGCCCGACTGGCTCAAGGCCGGGTATGAGCTGAACCCCCTGGTCGGGATCTTCCAGCTACACCACGCGGTCTGGTACCCCGACGAGTTCCCCGACGCCCGGTTACTCGGCACCACGATCACCGGCTGTCTGCTGGTGCTCGTGGTCGGTTGGTGGACGTTCCACCGCCTCGAACCGGCTGTCCTCAAGGAGCTGTGAGATGGCCGATCCGATCATCGAAGCGGCGGGGCTCGGCATCAGGTTTGTCCGGAACCGTCGCCGGCAACTGCGGCTGCGGGACCTTGCCCTGCACCGGGGCCGTCGCGGTGGTCGCGCCGATGGTCGGTTCTGGCCGCTACGGGATCTCTCCTTCTCGATCGCGGCCGGCGACACGGTCGGCGTGATCGGCCGCAACGGCACCGGCAAGAGCACCCTGCTGCGGCTCATCGCCGGCGTGTTGATCCCGGACGAGGGTCGGATCACCGTGCGCGGCGCGGTCGCCCCGCTGCTGGAGCTCTCCGCCGGCTTCTCCGCCGACCTGACCGGCCGGGAGAACCTCTACCTGGTCGGTGGCCTGCACGGTCTCTCGCCGGGCTACCTGCGGCGCCGGGTGGACGAGATCGTGTCGTTCGCGGGCAGGCAGGTGGAGCAGGCCCTCGACACGTCGGTGCGGCACTACTCGTCCGGCATGAAGGTCCGGCTCGGATTTGCGATCATCTCGCACCTGCCGCACCCCGTCCTGTTGATGGACGAGGTGACCGCGGTTGGGGACGCCGAATTCCGCCAGCGGTGCTATGCGACGATCGATCGTCTGCTCGGAGAGGGGCGCACTCTGGTGCTGGTATCACATAACGAACAGGACCTGACCCGGTTCTGCCGGCGCGGCTTCTACCTCGATGCCGGTCGAATGATCGTGGACGGGACGATGGCCGAGGCGCTGGCCGCGTACCACGGGGCGGTGGACCGGTGACGCTCGCGCTCGTGTTGACCGCCGACGGATCGGCGGACCTCGCCGACCGCCTGGCCGGACAGTGCCGCCACGCGGGCATCGACGAGGTGCGGCTGGTCGGTGACCTGGCCACCTTGGCTGACCTGGCGGAGTCGGCTACCGGTCCGGTCCTCGTCACTGGCGCCGATCTGGTCGCGCACACGGCCGTCCTGCGGCACCTCGCCACCAGCCCGGCAGGGCCGACGGTGGCGCTGGTGCTCGCCGGTCCGCCGGCATCCGGTCGCACGGCGGTTCGGGAGGATCGGGGGCAGGTGGTCGCCGCGGGAGCGCCGGCGGCGCTGGAGGGCGAGGCCACCGGTGTGTTCGGCGGTGCGCTGCGGGTCGATCCGGCCCACCGGCCGGTCCTGGTTGCCGCCGCGCGGGCGATCGCCGCTGAGGCCGTACCGGTGGGAGCCGTTGCGGCCCCCGGTGTCGTGGACGACGAGCCCGCCGTCGACCGGCTCTTCGCCGACCTGGTGGCCCGCGACGCGGTGACCTTCGCCCACCGGGTACGGCTACTCGTCGCGCGCCGGGTCGTCGCCGCCGACGACCGGGCCGCCGCCGAGGCGGCCGTCGCGGCCGTTGACCCGGACCGGGCCGAGTTGCGGCTGTCGGTGAAGGAGCGGGATGACTTCTTCACCACTTTCTTCGTCAGCACCTGGTCGCCGTACGTGACGAAGGCGGCGGCCCGGCTCCGGTTGAGCCCCACCACGGTCACGATGATCTCGGTGGCGTTCGCGGTGGCGGCCGCGCTGCTGTTCGGCACCGGGGGGCGGCCGGCGTTGGTCGCCGGTGCGGTGCTGCTCTACCTGGGTTTCGTGCTGGACTGCGTGGATGGGCAGCTCGCCCGCTACACCCGTACGTTCAGCGCCTGGGGCGGGTGGCTCGACACCATGGCCGACCGGGCCAAGGAGTTCATCGTCTACGCCGGCCTTGGCTACGGCGCCACCCAGGCCGGATTCCGCCATGGGTGGGCCCTGGCGATCGCCGCGATGGCCGTGCAGACCGTCCGCCACATGAGTGACACCTGGTACGGCGCGATGCACGACGAGGCGGCCCGTCGGCCGCGGGCGACCTCGGGGGGTGGGTTCGGCGACCGGCTCAGTGCCGCCTCGAACCGGGTGCAGGCCGACGTCGGCTCGGTGACCTACTGGCTGAAGCGGACGGTGGTCTTCCCGATCGGTGAGCGATGGGCGTTGATCGCCCTGGCGGCAGCCTTGTTTGACCAGCGGGTCGCCTTGTTCGCGGTGCTGACCGGGATGGTGCTGGCGCTCGGGTACACCGCGGCGCTGCGGCTGCTGCGGGCCCGTTCGATGCGGGTCGGAGTATTGAACACGGTGGACACCTCCCTGCATCGGGACGATGGCCCGCTGGCCCGCGCCCTCCCGCCGCCGCGCTGGCCGGGCCCGCTGGGGCTGGCGGTGTCGGCGGTACTGGTGGCGGCGGTGCTGCTCGGGCTCGCGCTCTTCGGCCCGGACTCCCTCCCCCGGTGGACGGCGTTGGTCGGGCTCGGTGGGCTGCTGCTGGCCGCCGCGGGGGCGCGGGCCGGTCACGGCGGGGCGCTGGACTGGTTGGTGCCAGCGGCGCTACGCGCGGCGGAGTATCTCTTCGCGATCGCGGTCGGGGTGCTCGGGGCTGTCCCCGCCTGGCTGGTCTTCGGGTACCTTTTCGTGCTCACCCTGCACCACTATGACCTGACCGCGCGGTGGGAGAAGCGGAAGCTGGCTCCGCCGTTGCACGACGCCACGCTGGGATGGGAGGGGCGGTCAGCGGTGCTGACGCTCTCTGCGATCGCCGGAATTGCTCCTATTGGCATGGCTACACTCGGTATATATCTCTTCGTGGTCTTCGTGGGGAGCGTGGCCCTCGCCTGGGTAATTCGGCCGGCCCGCGCCGTACGGGCGGTGGGGTCGACAGGTGTTGTTGGCGGTCGCCCACCGGGTTAGGGGGCCGGGTGGCACTGATCAGCTTCGTGGTCCCGGCCTACCGGGTGCAGGGCTACCTGCGCGAATGCCTGGACTCGATCCTCGGGCAGCCGGTGGCCGGGATCGAGGTGATCGGTGTCGATGACTGTTCACCGGACAGCAGCGGCGAGATCCTGGCCGAGTACGCGGCCCGCGACCAACGGGTACGGACGATCGTGCTGCCGGCCAATGGGGGACTCGGCCCAGCCCGCAACGCCGGCCTGGACCAGGCCGGCGGGGAGTACGTGTGGTTCGTTGACGGCGACGACTGGTTGGCCCCGGAGTGCCTCGTCGAGGTGGCTGAGCGGCTGCGCGCCACCACACCGGATGTCCTCGTCGTCGACCACGTACGGACCTGGTGGAACGGGGAGAGCACCCAGAGCGGGATGCGCGAGGTCTTTCCGTCCTCGCCCGGGGCGGCGACGTTCCGGCTGCGTGAGCGGCCGGAGATGATCCGTCTGCTGCACACCGCGTGGAACAAGGTGCTGCGCCGCGAGTTCCTGCTCGAGCACGGGCTGCGCTTCGCCCCCGGCTGGTACGAGGATGTCTCGTTCACCTATCCCGTGCTCCTCCGTGCCCGGCGGATCGGGGTGCTGGATCGGGTCTGCGTGAACTATCGGCAGCGTCGGGCCGGCGCCATCACCCGAACCCGGGGGGACCGGCACTTCGAGGTCTTCGCGCAGTGGCACCGGGTGTTCGCGCTCCTGGACGAGGTGGGAGCGGCCGAGGAAGACCTCCGCCCGGCCCTCTTCGAACGGATGATCTGGCACTACCTGGCCGTGCTCGGCACCGGGGAGCGGATCCCGGCAGACCTGCGGCCCGCCTTCTTCGTCCGGATCGCCGCCGACCACGCGCGCTGGCGTCCGGCGCAGGGCCGGCCGGCCCCGCCCGGGGTCGAGGGGCTGAAGCACCGCCTGGTCGCCACCGGCCGGTGGCGGACGTACAACGCGCTGCGCGGTGCCGCCCGGGTGCAGGGTATCGCTGTCCACGCCACCCGGCGGGCCCGGCGCGGGGCCGTGCCGCTCCTCCGGCGGGTTCGGGACGTCGGGTTGCGCGAGTACTACCGGGCCGAGTTGCTGCGCCCGGTTGACCCGCGGCTGGCGGTGTACGCCGCCTACTGGTACCGCGGCTACGCCTGCAATCCGGCGGCGATCTACGAGGCTGCCCGGCGACTCGCCCCGCACGTGCGGGGGGTGTGGATCGTGCGGCGGGACCGGGTGGACTCGCTGCCGGCGGGCGTGGACTACGTGGTCTCCGGCACCCCCGCGGGCTACCGGGCGTTGGCGCAGGCCCGCTGGCTGGTCAACAACGTCAACTTTCCCAACTTCGTCCGGAAACGCCCCGGCACCGTGCATGTGCAGACCCATCACGGCACGCCGGTCAAGGTGATGGGCCTGGACCAGCAGCGCTACCCGGTCGGGGCCCTGATGGACTTCGCGGGGCTGCTGCACCGGGTGGACCGGTGGGACTACAGCATCACCTCCAACAACTTCTCCACCCAGATGTGGGAGCGGGCCTACCCGGCCGGGTACACCACGCTGGAGGTGGGGTATCCGCGCAACGACCGGCTGGCCACCGCCACCACCGAGGAGGTGCTGCGGATCCGGGCCGAGTTGGGCCTGGGGGTCGGCGAGCAGGTGGTTCTCTACCTGCCCACGCACCGGGAGCACCTGCCGGGGTACCGGCCGCCGTTTGACCCAGGCCGGTTCCTCGCCGCGTTGGGGCCCGCCGGTCGGTTGCTGATGCGCAGTCACTACTTCGACGACCGAGCCGCCGAGACGCTGGATTCGGCCCACCCGGACCGACTGCGCGACGTGAGCGGCTATCCCCGGGTGGAGGACCTCTATCTCGCCGCCGACGTGCTGGTCACCGACTACTCGTCGGCGATGTTCGACTACGCCGTCCTGGATCGGCCGATCGTCCTGTACGCGCCGGACTGGGCGGCGTACCGGTTGACCCGTGGCGTCTACCTGGATGTGATCGCCGAGCCCCCGGGGGCGGTGGCGACGGACTTCGCCGGGCTGCTCGACCTCTTCCGCTCCGGTGCGCTGCGTGATCCGTCGGCGGAGGCGGCGCGGCGTCGGTTCCGAGACCGGTTCTGTCGGCTCGACGACGGCCACGCCGCCGAACGGGTGGTCCGGCGGATCTTCGGGGTGGAGGTCGCCGAGGCCGGTCCGGCCAGCTAGCCACCGCCGCGCGCCGAAGATTGAACGTTCATCCGATATGCAGCTCGGGTGGGGCTCGTCACAGTCGTTCAGGTCCGAGTTGGTCAGGTGGGGAGGAACCGGTGGCCACCGTCGCGCTCAAGGATGTGACCAAGGTCTTCCGGACCGGCGCCCTCGCCGTTGATCGCGTGAACCTTGACGTCAACGACGGTGAGTTCATGGTGCTGCTCGGCCCCTCCGGCTGTGGCAAGTCGACGGTGCTGCGCATGGTCGCCGGCCTGGAGGCCCCGACCTCCGGTGCGGTCTTTCTCAACGGCGAGTTCGCCAACGACCTGCCGCCCCGGGACCGATCGGTGGCGATGGTCTTCCAGGACTTCGCCCTGTATCCGCACCTGAGCGTCGGCGACAACATCGCCTTTCCGCTGCGTCTGGCCGGCCTGGCGGCGGAGCGGCGCAGCGAGCGGGTCGCCGATGTCGCGGGCGCGTTGGGTATCGCCGACATCCTCGACCGTCGGCCCGGGCGGCTCTCCGGTGGTCAGCGTCAGCGGGTCGCCATGGGGCGGGCGATCGTGCGTCGGCCGGAGCTCTTCCTGATGGACGAGCCGCTGTCCAATCTCGACAGCGGGCTCCGCTCCGAGCTGCGTGCGGAGATTTCCGGACTGACTCGGGAACTGGGTGTCACCACCCTTTACGTGACCCACGACCAGACCGAGGCGCTGACCATGGCCGACCGGGTGGCGATCATGCGCAGAGGGATCCTGCAGGACGTCGGCACCCCGACTCAGGTCTACGGCCGCCCGGCCACCCTCTACGTCGCCACCTTTCTCGGCACCCCACGGATGAACCTGCTGGAGGCCGCGGTCCACGTGCACCTGGACCAACACGTCGCGCTCAACCTTGGAGAACAGACGTTGCACCTCCCGTGGGACGACATGCGCGCCCGGGCGGTGGGCCACTATCACGGCGAGCGGATCGTGGTCGGCCTGCGGGCGGAGGCGCTGACCCCGACCGCCCCGACCACCCCCGGCCCGGTGTTGCACGGGCGGATCCGTCACCTGGAGCATCACGGGCATGAGTCGCTTGCCTTCCTCGACATCGGTGCGACCGCCGTCGTGGTGGACGAGGCGGCGGTACCCGCAGGCGGGGACGCGGTCCGGCAACGTGGCCTGCGTCAGTTCGGGCGGGCGATGCGGCGGATCACCGGTCGGTTCGGTGCGGCGGGCGAGGAGCAGCAGGCCGCGGCGAGCCGTACGCCAGCCAGCGTGTTCCCCGATCCGGGTCGACACCACCGCCGGCCGGCGGAGCTGGCGGTGCGGCTGGCACCGTACCCCGCGGTGTCCCCGGGGCAGAAGCTGGCGATCCGGGTCCGGATGGACGCCCTGCACTTCTTTGACGAGCACGGCGACCGGGTCGACGTCGGTTGGCGTTGACGCGGAGCCCCGGCACCGGTCGGGCGCGGGGCCGCCTTGTCGCTTTGGTTACCCGTCGGTAACATGTGCGGGTATGAGCATCGATGTGAGCCAGGTGTCCGCCAGCATGCTGGCGGCCGTGCCCTTCGCCCGGACGTTGGGCTTCGAATTCGTCGAGGTGGCCACCGACGCCGACGGCGCGATCCAGGCGGTGGTCCGGCTGCCCGACACCCCGGCCACCCACAACCACGTTGGTGGGCCGCACGCCGGCGCCATGTTCACCCTCGGCGAGACGGCCTCCGGCGCGGTCGTGGTGGCCGCGTTCGCGTCGGTGCTCGACCGGACGACACCGCTCGCCGTCAGCGCTGAGATCGCGTACCGGAAGCTCGCCATGGGGCCGGTGCGGGCGACCGCGCGGCTCGATCGGCCGGTCGCCGACGTGGTCGCGGAGCTGGACGCCGGAGAGCGACCCGAGTTCCGGGTCAGCGTGGAGATCGCCACCGAGGAGGGCAAACCCACCGGGGAGATGACCATCGTCTGGACGCTTCGCCCGCACTGATCGGCGCGTTGACCGCCGAAACGGTTTGCGCCGCGACGAGGCTGGATAGATTCGAATGATGCTGGGTCTGCCTGCGCACGTGACCGCCTGCCTGTTCGACCTGGACGGGGTACTCACCCAGACCGCTCGCGTTCACAACGCCGCGTGGCGGACGACGTTCGACGAGTTCCTGCGCCGGCACGCCGCGGACGCCGACGAGCCGTTCCAACCGTTCGACCCGGATGAGGACTACCGCCGGTATGTCGACGGCCGGCCCCGGTACGACGGGGTCCGCGCCTTCCTCGCCTCGCGTGACATCGTGCTTCCGGAGGGAAAGCCGGACGACCCGCCCGAGGCCGACACGGTCCATGGCATCGGCAACTGTAAGAACGTCCGGCTGCTCCAGGAGCTGCGGACGCATGGGGTGGAGGTCTACCCCGGCTCGGTGACGTACCTCAGGGCGGTTGCCGACGCCGGGCTGCGCCGCGCGGTCGTCACCGCCAGCGCCAATGGCCGTGAGGTGGTCGCCGCAGCGGGGCTGGAGCCGCTGCTGGAGACCCGGGTCGATGGGCTCGTCGCCCGCACCGAGAAGTTACGCGGCAAACCAGAACCGGACACCTTCCTGGCTGGGGCCGAACGGCTCGGGGTGGTCCCCGGTAACGCGGCCGTCTTCGAGGACGCCCTCGCCGGAGTCGCCGCCGGTCGAGCCGGTGACTTCGGGTATGTGGTGGGCGTGGACCGAGTCGGACAGGCCGATGCCCTGTTGGCGCAGGGCGCGGACATCGTCGTGCAGGATCTCGCGGAGCTGATCGAGAAACGGGAGCCGGACGCATGATCCGAGAGCGCGCGTACCCGGTCGAGCCGTGGCATGTCCGCGAAACCAGGCTGGACATGGATGTGTTGGCCCAGTCCGAGTCGGTGTTCGCCCTCTCCAACGGGCATATCGGCCTGCGCGGCAACCTTGACGAAGGCGAGCCGTACGGCCTGCCGGGAACGTACCTGAACTCCTTCTACGAGCTGCGCCCGCTGCCACACGCGGAGGCCGGCTTCGGCTTCCCCGAGTCCGGACAGACCCTCGTCAACGTCACCAACGGCAAGCTCATCCGGCTGCTGGTGGACGACGAGCCACTCGACGTGCGATATGGCGAGCTCCTCGCCCACGAGCGGGTGCTCGACCTGCGTGACGGCACGCTGCACCGGACCGTGCACTGGCGCTCGCCGGCCGGGCGGGAGGTCTGCGTCCGCAGCACCCGGTTGGTCTCGTTCCGCCAGCGCTCCGCCGCCGCCATCAACTACGAGGTCGAGGTCGTGGACGGTAAGCCGCTGCGGTTGATCGTCCAGTCGGAGTTGGTGGCCAACGAAACCCTGCCGGCCCAGAGCAAGGATCCGCGGGTGGCGGCGGTGCTGGAGTCGCCGCTGCTGGCCGAGGAGGAGCTGACCACCCACGACGGGGGCCTGCTGATCCACCGTACGAAGGTCTCCGACCTGCGCCTCGCCGCCGCGATGGAGCACGAGGTGCAGACCACCGCGCGGACCAACATCGAGTCCGAGGGGTACGAGGACTGGGTACGGACCACCATCGCCTGTGTGCTCAAGCCCGGCGAGACGCTGCGGGTCGTGAAGTACCTGTCCTACGGGTGGTCCAGCCGCCGATCGCTGCCGGCGCTGCGGGACCAGGTCGGTGCCGCGCTGGCCGCCGCCCAGCTGGACGGGTGGGACGGGTTGCTGCGGGAACAGCGGGAGTACCTGGAGGAGTTCTGGGACTCGGCCGACGTGCTGGTGGAGGGGGACCCCGAGGTGCAGCAGGCGGTCCGCTTCGGGCTCTTTCACGTGCTCCAGGCGGGTGCCCGGGCCGAGCGCCGGCCGATTTCGGCGAAGGGTCTCACCGGGCCGGGGTACGACGGCCATGCGTTCTGGGACACCGAGATGTTTGTGCTGCCGGTGCTCACCTACACCCACCCCACCGCGGTGCGCGATGCCCTGCAGTGGCGGCATCACACCCTGCCGACCGCGCGCGAACGGGCCCGCACGCTCAATCTGGCGGGCGCGGCCTTCCCCTGGCGCACCATTGAGGGGCCAGAGTCCTCCGGCTACTGGCCGGCCGGCACCGCCGGCTTTCACATCGCCGCCGGTATCGCCGACGCGGTACGTCGCTACGTGCACGCCACCCAGGACACCGACCTGGAGCGGGAGATCGGCCTGGAGTTGCTGGTGGAGACCGCGCGGTTGTGGCGGTCGCTGGGCCACCACGACCGGCACGGGCAGTTCCACATCGACGGGGTGACCGGTCCGGACGAGTACACCGCCATCAAGAACGACAACATCTACACCAATCTGATGGCGCAACGGAATCTGACCACCGCCGCGGAGACGGCGATGCGGTACCGGGACGAGGCCGCGGACCTGGGAGTCACCGACGAGGAGGCGGCGGCGTGGCGGGACGCGGCCGTCTCCATCCACATCCCGTACGACTCGGAGATCGACGTACACGAGCAGGTCGAGGGCTTCACCCGGTTTCAGGAGTGGGATTTTGTCCACACCCCACCGGAGAAGTACCCGTTGCTGCTGCACTATCCATACTTTGACCTGTACCGCAGACAGGTGATCAAACAGGCCGATCTGGTGCTGGCGATGCACTGGCGGGGGGACGCGTTCACCCCGGAGCAGAAGCTGCGCAACTTCCTCTACTACGAGCGCCGTACCGTCCGCGACTCGTCCCTGTCGGCCTGTACCCAGTCCGTCCTGGCAGCCGAGGTGGGGTATCCGGAGCTAGCCCACACCTACCTGCGTGAGGCCGCGTTGATGGACCTGCACGACCTGAACGAGAACACCCGCGACGGCGTCCACATCGCCTCCCTGGCCGGTGCGTGGATCGCCCTGGTCGCCGGGTTCGGTGGGCTGCGCGAGCACGACGGAACGCTCTGTTTCACGCCCCGGCTCTCCAGTCGCCTGGGCCGGCTGGAGTTCTCCCTGCACTGGCGCCAGGCCCAGCTCCGGGTCGACATCCAGCCGCACCAGACCACCTACGCGTTGCAGCACAGCGACCCCGAGGAGACGCTGGAGCTTATGCACCACGGCGAGCGGATCGAGGTCACCGCGGCCGAACCGGTGACCCGGCCAACCCCACCAGTGAGTGAGCCGAGCCAGACCCCGCACCAGCCGCCCGGTCGCGACCCGCTGATCCGCCTCCCGGAGCGGGAACCGTAGGGTCGGGCCCGCCGGCCGGGCCGGATCGGGCCCCGACCGACGTCAGCACCTCACCACTGTCTGCCCTGGGAGGGACGGCCCCCGGCGTCGTGCGGCGCCATCGCTCGGGGATCATCGGCGGTACGCGCCCGCGCCGCCTCATCCGCCCAGTCCCGGTTACGTTTCGCGTCGCGTTCTCGTCGTTCCCGCTCGGCGGCCTGCTGCCGAGACTCCTGCTGCTGCGCCATGGCGATCCTCCCGATTCGTCGGGGCGCTGCCTGCGCCGGTGCGGTCTGCCCGCACCGGTCGGGTACCCGATGCCCGCCCGGGCGAAACGAGACCGGACGGGCCCGGGGCGTACGCATGGCGGGCGAGCGGGTGGGAAGGACCGGGACATGGACGCACGGAGTGAGGTGCCGGTTCCGGCGGGGGACGTCCAGCTCACGGCTGATCTCCGGGTGCCGTCGGAGCCGGCCGGAGTAGTGCTCTTCGCACATGGCAGCGGCAGTTCGCGGCGGAGTCCCCGCAACGTCGAGGTGGCGCAGGTCCTCAATCGCAGCGCGCTCGGCACGGTCCTGGTGGACCTGCTCACCCCGGATGAGGAGGTGGCGGACGCGCGCACCGCGCAGCTCCGGTTCGACATCGGCCGGTTGGCCGGCAGGTTGTCCGAGATCGTCGACTGGCTGGCCACCGGAGAGCCGGTGGGCGCGGTGCCGATCGGGCTCTTTGGGGCCAGCACCGGGGCAGCCGCCGCCCTGGTGGCCGCCGCCGAGCGCCCGGCCGCGGTCGGCGCGGTGGTCTCCCGGGGCGGCCGGCCGGACCTTGCCGGTCCGGCGCTGGGCCGGGTACGAGCGCCGACACTGCTGCTCGTGGGCGGCCTCGACGACCAGGTGCTCGCCCTGAACGAGCAGGCTCGGGCGGCGTTGCCGGAGCGGGCGGAGCTGACAGTGGTCCCCGGTGCCGGGCACCTGTTCGAGGAGCCCGGTGCACTGGAGCAGGTGGCTCACGCGGCGGCGAGTTGGTTCACCGAGCACCTTGGGTGACCAGTGGCCGGTGCGCGCTGTCCCGGCGTGGTCGGTGTTTGTGCCCGGGGCCCTGGGGAACGCTGTAGGTGCAACACCTCGACCCTAGGAGGATCACATGAAGAAATTCATGGACCAGGCCAGGGAGTACGTCAACAAGCAGGACGAGCAGGTCGACCGGAGCATAGAAAAGGCCGGTGACATGGTCAACGAGCGCACGGGCGGCCGGTACAAGGAGCAGGTCGATCGCGGCGTGGACATGATGCAGTCCCGGACCGGTGAGGGCGACCAGAAACGCTGACGCATCCGAGTTTCGGCGCGGGGCGCGCCGAACGGGCCGGTCTCCCGCTCGGGAGGCCGGCCCGTGGGCGATCAGGACGAGTAGCCGCGTTCGGCGATCCAGTTGGCGACCTTTGGTACGCCCATCCAGTACTCGCGCTTCGGTGCGGCCGGATCGGCGACCCGGAGGAGGTCGCCCTCGGCGCGGTAGCCCACCAGCGTCAGGTAGTGGCCCCCCTCGTACGAGTGCGGGGTGCCGTCGGTGTCGACCGTGGTCCCTCGGACGTTGGCCACGACCGCGCGTCCCTGTGCCAGGGCATGCTGAATGTCCTCGCGTAGCTGGTAGACCTCGTCCGGTTTGGCTGTCGTATCCGGTATATCCGTGGTTCGGTACGCGTCGCCGGTCAGCTCGTTGAGGACGCGAGTGACGTCCTGGGCCGAGTCCGTGCCGGCCTGGGTGGTGCCGAGCCGTTGGGCGACCTCATCCTGCGGGAGCAGCCTGCCCAGTGCGGAGAGAGCCATTCGGGTCGCCGCCGGCCCGCAGTAGTAAAAGTTGGGTTGGGCCTGATAATCGACGGTGACCAGCAGTCCGGCGACCGAGCGGCCGTCAGTGGGGGTGATCGTGCTCATGGTCGGGCTCCTTCGGGGGTGTGACGTCCGGAGGGGGACGGCAAGCACCACGCGGCGCTCGGCACGGGCGGCGGCCCGGGCGGTGACGGTCCGGGAAACCAGGGGTACCGGAGCTTCAACAGGCCGGAGGCGGTGGGCATTCCTGGGTGCGTCCGGGGCGTCCGGGCGCCGACATGTGAAGCGCAGATCACGCATGCCTTGACGTGCTTTCTGCTTCATGTGAGCGTGGAGAAGGCCCGAGTCCCGTACACCGGGCCTTCAGGTTGGGGCTCCCACAGGGATGAGGTAAGGGCATGAATCGCCCCGAAACGCCCGATGCGCAGTCGGGCGCAGATCAGCTTTCCGCCGGTGAATCCGGCGATCTCCGGAATCAGCCAGTCGGCCCCCGCGCGGCGGTCGCCGAGCTACACGCCGGCAACCGGCGGTTCGCCGCCGGAGCTCCGGACCGCCCGCACCAGGATGTCGGCCGCCGGGTCGCGCTGGCGGAGGGGCAGCAGCCCTTCGCGGTGATACTCGGTTGTTCCGACTCGCGGCTCGCGGTTGAGCTCATCTTCGACCGCGGTCTGGGCGACCTGTTCGTGGTACGCACCGCCGGACACGCTGTTGGACCGGAGGTGCTGGGCAGCATCGAGTACGCCGTCACCGCGCTAGGTGCTCCGCTGGTGGTGGTGCTCGGGCACGAATCCTGTGGCGCGGTGCAGGCGGCCAGGTCAGCCGAGGCCACCGGCGCACCAGTTGCCGGGCACCTTCGTGCGGTGGTGGAGGCGGTGCTGCCGAGCATCCGTCGGGCCGAGGCCGCCGGGCTGACCGACCTCGACCAGATCGTTGATCAACACGTCCAGCAGACCGTTGCCGTGCTGCTGGATCGCTCCGCGGCGGTCGCTGCCGCCGTGGCCGCCGGTACCTGCGCGGTCGTGGGGATGTCGTACCAGCTCACCACCGGCGTGGTGCGGACCGTGACCGAGGTCGGGCTCGCGGCGTCGCGCACACCCTGAGGCCGGCGCCCCGAGAATGACAGCGGGCCGGCGCCGCATAGAACGCGGTGCCGGCCCAGGCGTTGTCGGCGGCTACAGCAACGACACGTGCACGTGGTCGGTGTGGTTCGACGGGCCGCTGTACGACTTCCAGCCGGTCGCCGGGAACCAGATCTGCCGGTTCCAGATCACGTAGTAGATGCCGAGCCGGTCGGCGTTACGGACGAGGAACGCGGTCAGATTGTTGCCGTAGAGGCGCATGTCGTTGTTGTACCAAGGGCGGAACCCGCTGTCCTGCAGTGACCAGTCACAGGCCCGTCCCTTGGGGTGCTCCCACGGTCCACCCGAGCGGTAGCATCCGACGAATCGGTCAAAACCGGCCCGCTTGACCTCGTTGTACATGTGCAGTGTTCGCGCAGTGATGCAGCCGCCGGTGGTCGGGTCATCCTCGGTGCAGCCGAGCGGCTTCCAGTCGCCATCCGAGGTACGTCCCGGGGCCACTCGGGCGACCGGCGATTCGGCGTCGACCAGACCGCCGGTGAGCCCGTTGCCACCGACGAGGCGGAGGGCCTTCTCCGCCTCGAGCTTTCCACGCTCGAGGTCGCTCTTCAGCTTCTGTTGCTTGCGTACCTCTTCGTCAATCCCCACCTTCGCCTGCTCGGCCCGGGTCTTGATCGTGTTGACCGCCTTGATGCGCTGATCGTTGACGCGGTTCAGCTCGTCCAGCGCGGTGGCCCGGGCGATGAAGGAGTCGGGGGTATCCGCGTCCAGCAGCGTCGATATCGCGCCGACCCGTCCCGTCCGGTATGACTGGGCCGCGATCTCCGCCACCTGGGAGCCGAGCTCGTCCAGCTCGGCCTGCGCCTTCTCAATCTCCGTCTCGAGGACGGACTGGCGCTTCTCGGACTCCGTCAGCTGCGCCTTGGCCTTCACGTACTCGCGGTTGCGGACCTCGATGAGATCGCCGAGAAGCTCCGGCTCCTCGTCGTGCCCCGAGGGCTGCGGGGGAGAGGTGGGGGTGGCGGACGCCGGGACCGGCCCGGCGAGCACGGCCAGCGCGGTGAGCACGGCCGCCACGGGCGTTAACCAGCGGCGTGGGGGTGCCGTCACAATGATCCCTTCCGTTGACCACCGGCTGGGCGAGCTGACGGGTTGGGGCGGTAGGTGCTCCCTGATGGGGCAGCCGCACCACAGCTGCCCGTCTCCCCGGCTCGCCTCGCGGCGATTGGGCGGTGGTCCCGCAGGTACCGGTGGGCGTCTTCGGCGGTGACCGACAGCGAGGTTACCTGACGCTCATCCGGTCGAGCTACGCCCCAAACTCGACCAATCGCATGAAATCGCCGGCACGTCGGGTGATAGGTGCCCTGATTGTCCGACCCGCAGGGCCGGTTCACTACCCTGCGTAGTTTTACCATGGGTCTTCCGTGCTGTGGTCCCCGCCGGTCCGTCGATCGGCGGCGGCGACCGGGCCGGAGCGGGGGGTACTGAGCGCCTCCAGCACCTCGACGCGGGCGGCACGCGGTCGCGGCGGTGGCGCTGGGGCGGTACTCTCGCCCGACTCGCCGCCAGCGGTGCGACCGGCGGCGGTCACGATGGCGGCGAGCCCGGTGGTGATGGGGACCGCGGCGATCAACCCCAGCGTGGCCACCGCACTACGGACGATCTCCTGGGCGAGGAATTCGCTGGTAAGGATCTGGCTCACCGGTCGCGAGTCGGCGGTCAGCAGGAGCAGCACCGGCAGCGAGGCTCCGGCGTACGCCAGCACGATGGTGTTCACCGTGGAGGCGATGTGGGCCCGACCGACCCGGGTGGCGGAGCGGTAGAGCTGGCGGCGGGACAACTCCGGGTTGGCGGCTGCCAGCTCGGTCACCGTGGCGGCCTGGGTGACGGTGACATCGTCCAGTACCCCGAGCGAGCCGATGATGATTCCGGCCAGTAGCAGACCATGCAGGTCGACGTTGCTCTGGAACATCGACAGCGTGATCGCCTCCTCGCTGCCGTACCCGGTCAGTCGGGTGGCGGCGGTGGCGAGGGTGCCGAGGAGGCCGGTGAGGATCAGGCTGCCCAGGGTGCCGAGAACCGCCACCGATGTCTGCGCGGTCACGCCGTGGGTGAGGTACAGGACCACAAACATGATCAGTGCGGCGCCGACCACCGCGACCAGTAGCGGCGACTGGCCGGCGCTGATCCCCGGCAGGACGAACGTCAGGAGGACGGCGAAGCTCGCCGCCAGGCCGGCGAGGGCGGCCAGCCCGCGCCAGCGGCCGAACGCCACGATCGCGGCGGCGAAGAGCGCCACCAGCCAGAGCAGAGGCTTGCCGCGCTGGTGCTCGGCGATGGTGTACATGCTCGTGGTCGGGTCGGTGGGGTCGGTCAACTCGACCAGGATGATCTCGTCGTTGACGGCGATGTCGGGGGCGCCCGGTCCGGCGGGAATCGGCGTGCCGACCTGACGTCCGGCGTCCGGCCCCTGCTCGACGCGGACGGTCACCTCGCCACAGGGGCCGTCATCGGTGGTCAGCCCGGGATCGGGCGGCGCCGGGGTGGGGGGACAGGGTTCGGTGACCACCCTCGTCACGGTGCCGTGGTAACGGGGTGGCTCGGCGCCCGGTTCGGCCGTACGGGTGTCGCGCGGCCAGAGGGCCACGGCGGCGACCAGGGTGGCGAGGAGTAAGGGGACCACCGTCGCGACGAGGATCCGTCGCACCCGGGGTGGGGTGGACGGAGCGGGTCGGGTGTGGTCGACGCCCATTAATCCTCCCAACGAGTACCGGGCGAGTAACGGGACGGTACGGGTCAGCCGCGCTTCATCAGCCGGCCGACGGCAGCCATCATCTCGGTCGCCATCTCGTCGGCTCGCCCCTCGGCCGCCCCCTCGTGCAGGCAATGCCGGGCGTGCCCGTCGAGCAGCCCGAGCGCCACCTTATCCAGCGCGGCCTGGATCGCGGAGATCTGGGTGAGGACATCGATGCAGTATCGATCCTCCTCGACCATCTTCTCGATCCCCCGGACCTGCCCCTCGACCCGGCGCAGCCGGGTGAGTAGCTGGTCCTTGCTGGCGGTGTAGCCGCGGACCGGGGCGGGGTCGGGTCTGGTCATGCGGATCAGAATACCGTACCCCTGGGGGGTATGTTAAAGTCGCTGGCAGTTACCCCCTGGGGGTATCTACCCAGGGGCTGGCCTGGCGGAAAGGGGAGGGTTTTCATGATCACCACCACGTACCAGGTACAGGGCATGACCTGCGGGCACTGTGTTTCCGCGGTCAGCGCCGAGGTGGGTGGGCTTCCGGGTGTGGAGCAGGTCCAGGTTGACCTGGCGGCTGGCCGGCTGACCATCACCAGCCAGCACCCGATGGAGGTCGAGACCGTACGCGCCGCGGTGGACGAGGCCGGCTACGACCTCGTCGACGCCTGACCCGCGTCGAGACCGAGGCCCGCATGAAAACGGCGACGAAGCTCACCGCCTTCCTGCTCGGTCTCGCGGCGGTGTTCGGCGCGGCGTACGGGGTCGGTCAGGTAACCGGCCCCGGCACCCCAGCCGTCGAGATCCACCACGACGACCCAGAGCACGCAAACCCCGAGCATGACGACCCCGGCTCCGGACCCCTCCCTCCAGGGCACGGGCCCGACCGGTAGGGAGCGCGATGACCACCACGAGCAGCCCGAAGCCGCGGGCCGCCAACCAGATCGAGCTGTCCATCGGCGGAATGACCTGCGCCTCCTGCGCCGCCCGCATCGAGAAGAAGCTGAACCGGATGCCCGGCGTGGACGCCACGGTGAACTATGCCACCGAGAAGGCCCGGGTCGCGTACGCCGACGGGGTGACCCCGGATGACCTGATCGCCACGGTCGAGAAGACCGGCTACACCGCCGTCGTACCGCCGCCACCGGCAGCCGCAGCGGTGCCCACCGCCGAGCCGGCCGACGAGCTGCGCGGACTCGGGACCCGGCTCTGGGTCTCGGCCGCGCTCACCGTGCCGGTGATCCTGCTGGCGATGGTGCCGCCCTGGCAGTTCACCTACTGGCAGTGGCTGTCGTTGACGCTGGCCGCCCCGGTGGTGGTCTGGGGCGGCCTACCGTTTCACCGGGCTGCCTGGGTCAACCTCCGGCACGCCGCGGCGACCATGGACACGTTGGTGTCGCTGGGCACCCTCGCCGCGTTCGGTTGGTCGCTCTGGGCGCTCTTCCTCGGTACGGCTGGCACCGCCGGTATGACCCACCCGTTCAGCTTCGCCGTCGTCTCCGGCGGCGGCGCGGGCCACATCTACCTGGAGGTGGCCGCTGGCGTCACCACCTTCATCCTCGCCGGCCGGTACTTCGAGGCGCGCGCGAAGCGCACCGCTGGCGCCGCCCTACGCACCCTGCTGGAGCTGGGTGCGAAAGAGGTGGCGGTGCTGCGCGGAGACGCGGAGACCCGCATCCCGATCGACCAGCTTGTGGTGGGGGATCAGTTCGTGGTGCGCCCCGGCGAGAAGATCGCCACCGATGGCGTGGTGGTGGCGGGGAGTTCCGCGGTCGATGCCAGCATGCTCACCGGTGAATCCGTGCCGGTCGAGGTCAGGGCCGGCGACGCCGTGGTGGGCGCCACCGTCAACGCGGGTGGGCGGCTGGTCGTGGCGGCCACCCGGATCGGCAGCGACACGCAACTCGCCCAGATGGCCCGACTGGTGGAGGCTGCGCAATCCGGCAAGGCGGCCGTGCAGCGGCTCGCCGACCGGATCTCCGGGGTCTTCGTCCCCGTCGTGATCGCCCTCGCTGCCGCCACCCTGGGCTGGTGGCTGGGGAGTGGAGCCGGCCCGACCGCCGCCTTCACCGCTACGGTAGCTGTGTTGATCATTGCGTGCCCCTGCGCTCTGGGCCTGGCTACCCCCACCGCGCTGTTGGTCGGCACCGGTCGGGGCGCGCAGCTCGGCATCCTGATCAAGGGTCCGGAGGTGCTGGAGACCACCCGGACGGTGGACACGGTCGTGCTGGACAAGACCGGGACCGTCACCGCTGGCCGGATGACCCTGGTGGACGTGGTCGCGGCGAGCGGCGTGGAGCGGGCCGAGCTGCTTCGGCTCGCCGGGGCTCTGGAGGTCGCCTCGGAGCATCCGATCGCCCAGGCCGTCGCGGTGGGCGCGGCCGAGGCGGGGCCCCTGCCGCCGGTAACCGACTTTGCCAACCTCGAAGGGCTGGGCGTCGAGGGCGTGGTGGCGGGCCATCGCGTGCTGGTCGGCCGGCTTCGACTGCTCCGGGAGCGGGGACTGGACGTACCGGAGGAGCTGGTGACGGCCGGTGCCACGGCGCAGGCCACCGGTGCGACGGTGGTGCTGGTGGCCTGGGATGGGCAGGCCCGCGGGCTGCTCACGGTCGCCGACGTGGTCCGGCCGACCAGCGCGCTCGCGCTCCGACAACTGCGGGAGCTGGGCCTGAGTCCGGTGTTGCTCACCGGCGACAACGAGACCGTCGCCCGGGCGGTCGCGGCCGAGGTCGGGATCGATGAGGTGGTCGCGGAGGTGCTGCCCGCCGAGAAGGTGGCGGTCGTCCGGCGGCTCCAGCAGGAGGGCCGGGTGGTGGCGATGGTCGGTGACGGGGTCAACGACGCCGCGGCGCTGGCCCAGGCCGACCTCGGGCTGGCGATGGGCACCGGTACGGATGTGGCGATCGAGGCCTCCGACCTGACCCTGGTGCGGGGTGACCTGACCGCCGCCGCCGATGCCATCCGGTTGTCCCGGCGGACCCTCGCGATCATCAAGGGCAACCTGTTCTGGGCGTTCGCCTACAACGTGGCGGCGCTCCCCCTGGCCGCGGCCGGTCTACTCAACCCGATGATCGCCGGAGCCGCGATGGCCTTCTCCTCGGTCTTCGTGGTCGCCAACAGTCTCCGGCTGCGGGGTTTCCGCCCGCTGTCTCAGCTGTCGGCGGGACTCCGGTCTCCCCGGCCACCCCGGTGACGAGGAGTCTCCCAAGCTCACGCGGTGAGCGTGTTTGGCGAAGCTGCCGGGTGGGTACGCGTCCTGCCGGGACTGCTGTGTCCCTGGAGCCGTCGCCGCCGGGCCCGCCCCGCCGTGGGGGCGGGACGTGTCCCACCGTCGGGTCCACTCGTTGCCAGGACAACGCCGTGTGGCGGCGTTGACAGCAACCGGGGATGCCGCGGTGTGAAACGGGGGTGAGTCGGGGTGTCGAGGTGCGTGGTGATCGCGCGGCGCGCCGCCGCGGTGGCGGCGCTGGCCGTGCTGGTACTGAGCGGTCACGGCGAGCAGCGCGACGCGGGCAGCCCAGCCACTCCACCCGCGCCGGTCACGACGAGCCGCTGACCGCACCGCCCACGGCGTCGGCGACGATCTTCGCCCGCCTGTCCCGGTGCCGGTCAGGTGGCCAGGATGACGGTCATCGCCGTGTAGCTGGTCAACAGCAGGATGCCCTCGAAGCCGAGCCGCCCCCAGCCGTATGCCTGCCGCACCAGCAGGCCGCCCAGCAGGATCGCGGTCATGAACAGCGCACTGGTGGTCACGAAGAGCTGAGGGTCACCGGCGGCGTGGTAGATCGAGCCGCCGCGGTAGGCCACGTCGCCGACCACCAGGTTGAGGGCGTCCAGACTGTTGCCGCCGAGGACGGCGGCGATGGCCAGGGTCGGGGCGCCCCGGCGGACCGCCGCCACGGCGGTAACCGTCTCCGGGAGGGCGTTCACCGCGCCCATCAGGATCGCCCCGACGAAGCCCGCGCTCAAGCCGGTGACCAGCACCAGACTCTCGGCGGCCCGGGCGATCGCCCAACCCCCCACCGCGACCAGCAGGCCCACCGCCGCGAAGCGCACCCAGAGCCGGCTGGAGCTGGTCCGGTCGAGGCTGCCGTGCTCCTGGGTGATGTCCGGCAGAGTCTCGGCGGTGGCGACGGCCCGCCACAGCGGACTGGCTCCGGAGCGGCGGACCAGATGCAGGCCGCCGAGGTAGGCGGCGACCAGAGCGAGTGAGGCGGGGTGCAGACCGGCCACGGTGACATCCGGTGCGTAGCGGCCGAGCAGGGCCAGCGAGAGCAGCACGATGAGTAGGACCCCGAAGAGCACGTTCGACAGTGATGCCGAGGCATGCTCCAGGTTGGCCCGGCGGTGGAAGGCGTCCGCCACGGCGACTGCGGTGGTCTGGGCGGCGATCCCGCCGACCGCGTTGCTGTAGCCGAGCTGCGGCTGCTCTGCCGCCGCGGTGACGGCGGTCATCACGATGCCGGACAACGAGGTCGCCAGCCCGATGAAGACCGCGCCGAAGAACGCCTCACCCCAGCCGGTCCGGTCGGCGAGGGTGTCGCCGAGGGCGACCAGGCGGATGCTGCCCAGCACCGTGAGGGTCCCCGCCACCCCGAAGACGGCGATGCTCGGCCCGGTTGGCCACGGCAGGCTGGTCAGTACGTCCGGCACCGGCCGGGGATTCCCAGATCTGTCCGATCGAATCCGGCAGTGGCGGATGTCCGGATCGCAAACTCCACGCCGGGTTGGCCGTTTTGCCGATACCCGAACAGCCCGATGCCTATGGTTTCTACGGGGTTAGCGTAAGGAGAGCAATCGTGAGTATTTTCCATGGAACTGTCGGTTTTTACCGGCATTTCCGGCCAGACGTTCCGGAGGCGGTGGCCGATATCCTGGACGCCGCGGCCCCCGTCGGTTCGCCGCGGCGTCTGCTCGACATCGGCACCGGTGTCGGCCTCGCGGTGGAGGCTCTCCGGGGCCGGTTCGATGACATCATCGGCATCGACCCCGATCCCGAGATGCTCACCGTGGCCGAGAACGCACTCCGCCCGCGGCTGCCCGCCGGCGCCCAGCTACGTTTCGAAGAGGTCACCGCGGAGGAGTTCGCCCCACCGGCCGGATGGCAGGCCGACCTGGTGACGATCTGTCGAACGTTCCACTGGCTCGACCAGACGCGGGTCCTGAACCAACTGGACGCACAGGTCAGCCCGGACGGCGTCGTTGCGATCTTCGCCGACAAGAGCTTCTGGGCAGCCCACCATGACTGGGAGATGGCCGTCCGGAGGGTCATCCAGGACTTTCTCGGCGAGGAACGCCGGGCGGGCTCGGGCACGTTCCACGAGCAGCGGCGTCCCGATAGTCAGGCGCTGCGGGACTCGCCGTTCAACCAGGTCGAGGAGTCCGTCGTGCCGGTGCACCGGACCTGGACGGCCAACAGCATCCTTGGCTACCTGCACTCCACCACGTTCGCCGAGCCAGAACTCTTCGGCGACCGGATCAATGAGTTCGACAACGCGGTCCGCGCCGCCCTGGCCCGGTGCAGCGACACCGACACCTTCGTCGAGGAGAACGAGTTCCTCATCCATCTCGGCCGCCGACCGAGCGTGCGGCGGTGACCAGACCCGGTGACACTAGGTCTCGGCTGAAGGGCCAACCGCGGGCGCAACCGCTGGCGTTCCACCGCGATCACCGCGGTCGTGGCCATGGTGCCCGCCGGTGTGGCCGCCGCGCCAGCGGCGGCCGAACCGGCCGAGGGCGCATCGGTTGACTACACCTCGTTCGTCAACCGGTTCGTGTCGACCGCCTGCGCATCACGCTGTCGCCGATCAGGGTGTAGCCCGGACCAGGTAGACCACGTCCGGTACGCCAGTGTCGGTCGGCGTCTCCCGCAGCTCCAGATCGCCGAAGCGGTCCCGGAGTCGCTGCTCGAAGGCATCGTCCCGGCTCGCGCTCCAGATCGCCAGGACACCCCCCGGTCGGAGTCGGCGGGCCACCAGGTCGAGCCCGCGCTGGGCGTACAACTCGGCGTTGGCCTCGAAGACCAGCCAGTTCGGGCCGTTGTCGGTGTCCAGGCAGATGGCGTCGTACCGGTCGTCGGTGTCGGCCAGCCAGGCGAGGATGTCCGCCTCGATGATCCGTACTCGGGGGTCGGTCTGCACGGCGCCGGTGAGGTGGCGCAGGTGGCGGGTGTGCCAGTCGATCACGGTGGCCTCGATCTCGACCACATCGACGGCGGCGAGCCGTGCGTGCTCGACCGCGCGCAGCAGCGAGAAGCCGACGCCGAGACCGCCGATGAGCAGCCGGGGCGCCGATGCCGTGCACCTGCTCATCGCCGCGTCAACCAGCAGCCGCTCGGAGCGGCCGTCCGCGGTGTCCATCAGGAAGACACCGTTGCTGATGACCTCGTAGCGGCCGTTCGTCTCGCGGAGCACCAGCTCGCCCCGGCTGGTGGTCACCCGGTCCAGGGTGACCGGCGGTTGCCGGAAATCGTTCACGATAAGTACCCCCCGCGGGACGTGTGTGACGGACGGGTCAGGCGGGCCAACGCGTCGCATCACTATAGGCGCCGGTCAGCGAACCGACTCGGGGAGTTCTGCGTCCTAACCTCTCATGGTGGACGCAGACGACGGGGAGTTGTTGCGCCTCGTCGGTACGGGGGACCGCAGGGCGTTCCGAAACGTCGGAGACAGCAGATGGAGCCCGTCTTCGTCGGGGACACCCTCTACGCGACGAGTCGGATCCTGCACAAGCGGCGGTCGCGGTCCCGTCCGGGCAACGGGATCGTGACGGTGGAGACAACGGGCACGAAGGCGACCGGAGAGCTGGTGGTCGTCTTTGAGTGATCCTTCCTGGTTCGGTGCCGGGAGGAGGGCTGAGCCCGCTGCCGGGAGGCCGGTTGTCGCCGCCGGGCTATGGCACCTGGAAAGGTGCCATAGCCCGGCGACTACTTACCGCGTGCGGGAAACCGTGGGTCGGCGCCGATGACCCGATCTGGCAGGATGTGTCGGCATGACGAGCGAGAAGCAGGCGAAGGCCAGCCACCGCGGCATTCCCAGCAGCAACGAGTTCCGTGAATTCATCGGCTCCGGATGGGCCAACCCCGACCGGGAGCCCACCCCCCGCGCCGCCGTGGCCGACCACGCCGCCCGGCGCCGGGCCGCGCTGTCGCAGCAGTTCCCCGGCGAGCGGCTCGTCATCCCGGCCGGTGGGCTGAAGGTGCGCAGCAACGACACCGACTACCCGTTCCGGCCACACACCGCCTTCGCCCACCTCTCCGGCCTCGGCGCGCACACCGACCCGGACAGCGTCCTGGTGCTCGACCCGAAGCCGGGCGGTGGCCACCACGCCATCCTCTACTTCCGGCCGCTGGCTCCGCGAGACAGCGAGGAGTTCTACGCCGACTCCCGTCGCGGCGAGTTCTGGGTGGGTCCGCGCCCGAGCATCGCCGACCGGGAGTCGGAGCTGGGCATCACCGCGCGGCACATCGACTCGCTCGCCGACGACCTCGCCAAGGACGCCGCCGCCGCCCGGCTGCGGGTGGTCCGGACGGTCGACTCGCGCCTTACTGAGCTGGTGGAGAACGTCCGCACCCAGGCCGGCGCGACCGATTCGGAGCAGGAGCGGGAGGAGGCGGACGTGGAGTTCGCCCGGCACCTCTCCACCATGCGCCTGATCAAGGATGAGTGGGAGGTGGGCGAGATGCGCAAGGCCGTCGCCGCCACCCACAGGGGCTTCGACGCGATGATCGCCTCGCTGCCCGAGGCGGTCCGCAAGGGCCGCGGCGAACGCTGGGTCGAGGGCGTCTTCGGCCTCTACTCCCGGCACGAGGGCAACGGCGTCGGCTACGAGTCGATCTGCGCCTCCGGTGACCACGCCAACACGATCCACTGGACGAAGAACACCGGCGAGGTTCGCGAAGGCGACCTGATCCTGATCGACTGTGGGATCGAGATCGACTCGCTCTTCACCGCCGACATCACCCGTACCCTGCCGGTCACCGGTCGCTTCACCGACGTGCAGCGCCGGATCTACGACGCCGTGTACGAAGCGCAGCAGGCCGGTCTGGCCGCGGTGAAGCCGGGCAACAAGTTCAGTGACATCCACGCCGCGGCCAACGCGGTGATCGCCCGAATCCTGCACGAGTGGGGGCTGCTGCCCGAGGGAGTCACCCTGGAGCAGACGCTGGACGGGGAGAAGGGCGGCTGGCACCGCCGCTGGATGGTCCACGGCACCTCGCACCACCTGGGCTTGGACGTGCACGACTGTCAGCTGATGCTGCGCGAGAAGTACATGGACAGCGAGTTGCAGCCGGGCATGATCCTCACCGTCGAGCCGGGCCTCTACTTCAAGGCCGACGACCTGCGGGTGCCGGCGGAGTTCCGCGGCATCGGCGTGCGGATCGAGGACGACGTGCTGGTGACCGAGGACGGCTGCGAGAACCTCTCCGCGGCGATGCCCCGAACCTCTCACGAGGTGGAGGAGTGGATGGCGCGGGTCTGGGCGAACGCCTGACCCACCCCGAACACCGGACCACCGTCGTCCGAGGCCCACGACCGGCCCCGTACGACGTGGCCCGTGACCGCCCGTACGACGTGGCCCGCGACCGGCGCACCGGTCGCGGGCCACGCTCAGTTGCTCCGCGACCGTAGTCGTAGTTCCACTCCGAGGTGGAGTAGGTCGCCGCGGGGGAGACGGTGATCGACCCCGAGGTGGTCCGTCAGCTGTTGCGCCGCCGCTCCGATCCGAGGCGGCGGCTGACCGCCCGTGAGCTCGAGGTGCTCGCGCTGATGGCGCATGGCCACCCCAACGACATGATCGGCCGGCAGCTACCCGTCACGGACGCAGCGGTCAACAAGCCCATCGGCAACTTCTTCAGCAAACGTTTCCTGCCGGTCACCACCGACGGCCACCGGCGGGTACTATCGGTGCTGGTTTATCTGCGTAACGTAACAGCAGGACCACCGAGGTGACCGGCCGGACGATCAGACACCGCCGCGGGCCACCGAACCGATCAACTGGCGCTCGGTGTGGGTCATACTCAGCATGACCCACTGCACCTTGCCCCTGGTGATCAGGCCGACCATTTCCGGGTGCAGCTGGGTGAACCAGCTCTGCACGCTCACCAGCCCCAACGCGCTCGCCGCCGTCGCCGCCTCCGCCGCCGTCAGCCGCTGAAGCAGCACGATGTCGCTGCCTATCAGGGCGTTGGCGTCCCAGCCGGCCAGGTCGTCGCGGACTACCAGCGTGGCACGCCATGGCCCGCCGAGCCCCGGGTCGGTGCCGGTGACCGGGCCGGTGTCGACCACGATGAGCTGTGGTTCGGTCGGGTTGGCCGCGGCCGGCGGCGGGATGCCCGGCGGCAGAAACGAGGCGATTTCCCGGCCGATGACGCAGCGCCGCAGGAAGGCGTCCCACTCCCGCTCGCGTCCCGTCTGGATGAAGAGCCGGGCGCCGAGCGCGATGGCGCGGAAGGCGATCAGCTGGGCGCTGCGGACGCCGCCGGTCAGCATCAGCCGGGTCGGCTCGGCGCGGAACAGGCGTAGCCCCACCGGCGCCTGCTGCCGGTTGCGACCCACGACCAGGCCACCGCCGCCGGCGACCAGGCGCAGGCCACCAACGGACACGGCGTCGGTGCGGTGTAACCCCATCCGACTGTCCGGGAAAGCGACACTCTTCACCGCAGGAAACCTCCGAGCGGGAGCGTGGCGGCCACCCCGTGGGCGTGCTCGCCGTCGAGTCGTTGCAGCCGACCGCCGTGACGGCGGATCGACTCGTGCAGGGCCTGGTCGGCGGCGGCCAGAGCATCCGGTCCGCTGCCCAACAGCCGGAAGGCCGCCTCCATGGCGAGGTCGTCGCCCGCCCGGCTGGCGGCGATCGACACCACACCCCCGGCGGCGGGGAGTCCCCGCAGCAGTGCGTCGATCTCCCACTGCCGGCTGGGCCAGTCCAGCAGCCGGTGGCAGCTCTGCTGGGCGCCCGCGGTCGACCAGGCCCGCCAGGACTCGCGGGCGACAGGCTGCTCGCCAACCCCGCCCGGCGCTGCGCGGGTCAGGTGGGTGAGGGTGGTGACCGCGGCCAGCACCTCGTCCTGGTTGAGCATCCGCGCCGCTACCCGCTCCTGCCGCAGCAGCCGCCGGGTCCGCCGAATCACCCCGGTCAGCGTCGGGAGTAGGTCGCGGTCGGCGTGGAAATCGGGGGTCCGCGCTGCCTGGAGCACCACCCACGCCTGCCGGCTGGCCGGCACGTCCCCATTGGTCAGTTCCCGGTACGCCCGGTCCACCGTCGCCGCGCCGGGGCGGGCCCGTGGTGTCGGGGTCACCTGGATCAGCAGCTGCACCACCACCGGCGGTGCCTTCGCGTCTGCCGGCGGCAGGAGCGCAGCGGGGGAGGGCAGGGCCTGCGGAGCGCTCATCAGCAGGGCCCCCTCGGTGGGGTCTACATCGAAGACGACACTCAGCCCAGCCGGGTGGGTCAGCAGCACTGCCGGCTGGTCGTCGATCTCGACGTCTTCCAGTTCCACGCCGCGCCCCAGCTCGGCCAGGAGGTGTCGGGCCGGGTCCGTGCCGACCGGGGTCAGCTGCCGGTGTCGCCTCCGGAAACCCCACCAGACCGAAACCCACTGGTGCAGCCAGCGGCCACGGAAGCGGATCGCTGTCGGGGCGAGCACCAGCACCGCCACGGCGGTGATCACGGCGGTGAGTGCCATGCCGTGCCGCGTGGCGGCGAGTACCGCCGCCACCCCGAACTGCCACGCCACCAGCTGGAAAACGGTGATACCACCGATCCGAAGCGGAGGCCGGTACGGGCGCACCTGCCGGGCTGCCGAGATGTCGGGCGTGGGTGGTACCTCGACCGCGGTAGCGGCGGTGGCCGACGAGGCGGGGGCCGCCTGCGGCGGCGACGCGGCCGTCGCGACGGCCGCCGAGTGCGTTGTCGCGCTGGCCTCCGTCACCGGGTTGGCCTGTGCCGCCGGGTTGGCCTGTGCCGCCACTGCATGACCGGGCCCGCTGTCCGCCTGGCTCACCGGCCGTGCGGGCGCCGGCGCACCGGCCTGCTGCCCAGCAGCCCCCCATTGCTCGGGTGGCGGTTGCTGAGCCGGCTGGGCGACTGCATCCGGGTGGTGCTGCCAACCCGGTTCACCTGGCCGTGCCGCACCCGGATGGGTCACCTCACGTCCTCCTCAGCAGGGCCGGTACCACTTAGTTTCCGGTCGCGACGCGGATGTCGGCCACCGTCACCGCACGCAGTTCGTCCAGGTCCGGGCGTCGACCAGACTGGCGCAGCCGCTGCGCCTGGGCCTTGCGTACGCGTTCGAAGAGCTTGCGGGCCTCGCGGGCGTCGCCGAAGTTCTGGTCTCGCTCGATGGTGGCGAAATGCGCCTGGACCAGCTCGGCGGCACCGTCGGCGAGCAGGTACTCGTCGCCGACGGCAATCCGCTCCACGATGACGGCCAGCTGCTCCGGGCTGTAGTTGCCGAACTCGATGGTCTTGGCGAAGCGGGAGGCGAGGCCCGGGTTCGCGTCGAGGAACTGGCGCATCTCCCCGATGTATCCAGCGGCGATGACGGCCACCTGGTCGCGGTGGTCCTCCATGAAGAACACCCCGCCCCGGGCCGTCTCGAACGCCGCGGCAGTCTTCTCCGCCGTGTGGCCCAGGTATTGCCCGACCAGGTCCCGGCGGGCCACCTCCCGGAAAGCCCCGCCTGGCAGCGCGCCGAGCGCCGCCAGCAGCTCGCCGTAGATACTGGCCACTGTGGTCTTACCGGTGCCCGGCGTGCCCGCAAAGATGAGATGGTGGCTGACCGTGCCGACCGGCAGCCCGGCGCTGCGCCGCCACTCGTTCACCTGAATCTCGTCGATCAGCGCGTGCACCTGCTCCTTCACCGTCTCCAGGCCGACCATGGCCTCGAGCTCGGCCAGGAGCAGCTCGGTGCGTTCGGTGTCCTGCGCCTGCCCGGCCCGCGTCGCCTCCGCCCCGAAGGTGGCACGCCGGTTGCCGGAGCCCTCCACGATGGTGGGAGTGGCATCGGCGGCGATCTCGATCGCCGGTAGCGCGGTGTTCTCGGTGGTGCACTCCTCCACAGTGCCCTGGCAGCCGCGGGCGAAGGAGACAGCCGGCCCCCGGGTGTCCCGAATTCGACAGCGCCGCAGCACCGGAGCGCACTGGTGCACCACGGCGACGCCCGCGTGCCCGGTCTGGGAGATGTCGCAGGTCTCTACTGTCGGACGACCATACTGGTAGATGTAGATGCCGCGGTTGCCGCAGCGGGTGATCGTGCTGGCGCGGATCGTCGGCGACGCGCCGATCCGGACGATGATGCCGTCTTCGCTCAGGTCGCTGAACTCGCATCCCTCCACGGTGCCGTCGGAGTCGTCAACGATGAGGCCGTAGCGAGCGCCATTGACCCGGCAGCGGGTCATGCTGAACTCCGATCCGCGGGACACCGAAACTGCCGGGCCAAAGCCGGTGCTCAGCTCGCAGTCGGACAGCACTAGCTTCGCCCGTTCGACCTCGACGCCCGGTGCGTCTCCGGCCTTGAGGACCAGATCCCGCAGCTCCAGGCGACCCGAGTTGGCCGAGACCGTGGGGTGCTCCCCGGAGGATGCGTCAACGGTGACGGTGCCGGCGCCCTGCGCGGCGACGATGGTGACAGCGTGGTTGTTGACGAACAACGCCTCGTAGTAGGTGCCCGGGTTGACGGAGACCACGGCGTCGGTGTCCACCGCCGCGAGCGCGTCACCGATGGACGGGTACGCGCCGGGCTGGTCCGGGGAGACGAGAAGGGTGCGCGTCATAGCTCCGGCTCGTGCGTCGGCGGAAGGGATTACGCCGACGATATCCCAGGCGCTCGATCTGGCGGGCCCCCAGGCAACGGCGGGAGGCGACCCTGCTCCGGCGTGGCTATTGGCGCGCGAAGCCCTGGTCCTGCCACCCGACGAGTAGTGACTGCGCAGGAATGGCGGGGGCATGCCGCGGATGGGTCAGGACGGTATGTGGTAGCCGACTGGCGACCGGCGACGCCGCTGGAGAAGACGCTGCTGGACGCCGCCGAGGCCGGAGAGCGGGAGGCGTTCCTGGCGGCGCTGGCCGTCGGCCCACTACTGCTGCCGGTGTCACCAGAGGCGACCGCCGGCGCGGCACCGATGGCGTGGCCGACGGGCCGCTACGACGGGGAAACCCACGTCATCGCGTTCACCTCCCCCGAGGCGATCGCCGCCCGCCTGCCCGGCCAGTCGGTGAACTATCGCGCCCTCAGCCTCCAAGACCTGGCCAGCGACTGGCCGGACGACCGCTGGCTGCTCGCGGTCAACGCCGGTCTGCCGATCGGGGTTCACGTCACCACCGACGAGCTGTGGGTGACCGCGCGAGCAGTGGCCGGACCCGTCGTGGCAGCTCCTGCTGAATCCGGGCACGCCGTTGGTGGCGACGTTGCCCGGTGCGGCCCTGCGGACCCTGCACGACTGGCTCGGCCAGCTCCGGCAGGTGGTCACCGACGCCACCGAGGAGGAGCGTCAGCGGCGGGAGCCGAACGCCGCCACTCCGGCAGCACCGGGTGTGCCAGCGCCGCGGAGCGCGCCGGACGCGGACGACGCTGTTGATGAGCCCGACCCGGACCTACCCATCCGGTTGCAGCCGGTGATTCCACACCGGTACCTAACTTCCTGTCTGGAAGACGGCTACCAGCGGGCCGCCGGTCTGGTGCACGCCTGGGCCGGGCCGGGCCGGGACACCCCGGCTCGGCTGTACCGCCGGCTCGGTCCGCTGGGTGTGGGCTCGCCGTTTGTGGAGTCCGACGAGTGGGTGGCTGTGCTGCGGTGGGATCCGGATGAGGCGACGCCCGAAGAGTGGGGGCGCGGCCAGCCGCGGATGGAGTCGCTGGTCGTCCCGGACGGTACGGGTTTGCACTGCCTGCACCGGGATGGCCGCGACGAGTTGTTGGCGTGTTTCGACGCGGCTTCCGGGCGTTGGCTTCCGGCTGGTTCCTGATCCCCGGGGTGTGGTTAGTCGGGGCGGCGCCAGTGGGCGTCGTCCGTGGGCTCGGTCGGAGGTGTGGTGGTGGGGGCCTGGGGTGCGGCTGCGGCTTCCATCGTAGGTACTGTGGCTTGTCGCCGGCGTCGGCGCCGGTATCGCACCAGGAGCAGCACCGGCGTCGCGATCAGACCGAGGGCGACGAGAACGATCGCGATCGAGAGCGCCATCTCGAGAGTCTTGTTCATTGGCTCTGAGTCGTTCGCGCGGGCGCGGGCAAGGGTTGGGTTGATTTCGGGTTCTCGGGGGGCTTGGGTACGGGTGGCGCGGCCGTCTGGTTCACCGGTCAGGGCCGCGCGTAGGTCGAGTTGGCCCCAGCCGTAGTCGAGGTCCTTGCCGGGTTCGCCGGCGTCGCGGGTGGTCTCGACCATTCGTTTGAACAGGCCCAGTGAGCCGAGGTTTGGGTATTTCGACTTCACCAGGGCGACGGCGCCGGAGACGATGGCGGTGGCGCCGCTGTTGCCGGTGACCGTTGCGTATCCTCCGCCGGGCACTGCTTGGTAGAGGTCTTCGGCAGGTGCGGCGAGGTGGATCTCCCCGGCACGGAGGGAGGCATCGCGGCTGGGTTGGCCATCGCGGTCCGTGCCGGCCACCGCGAGCGAGGCATCGTGCATGGCCGGGTGACCGATGCCCGTGTCCCGGTTACCGATGCCGGCGACGACGATCACACCGTTCTGGTAGGCCCGCTCAACGGCGTGGTTTAACGCATCGTTGAAAGGGCCATTCAGGGAGACGTTGATGACGTCCGCACCCTGGCCGATCGCCCAGTTGATTCCGCTAGCGACCGTGCTCGGCTCGATAATCGGTAGATTTCCGGTCCTCTGCCCCGCCACGGTGATCGGCAGGATTTTGGCTTTGGGAGCGATGCCGAGGACTCCGTCACGGCCGTCGGGGCCGTGTCCGTGGCCGGCGATGAGGGAGGCTATTCCGGTGCCGTGCCCGGTGCGGTCCTCGTGTCCTTTGGACTGGTCGTCGTAGACGTCTTCGCCGGGTAGCACGTTGTCTTTTAGGTCTGGGTGGCTGGCGTCTACGCCGGAGTCGACGACCGCGACGGTGACTCCCTCGCCCTGGGAAATTTTGTGTAGCTCGGTTAGTTCGAGGGCGTCGAGGTGCCAGGCGTCCTTTCGGTCAGCGGCGGATGCCGGCAGGACTGACGCGCCGAGGGCCACTATGGCGCCGAGTGCCGCGGCGGCGATCGTGGCTACTGGGCGGGGGGCGAGACGCATTCGCGGTTACCTCCTCTGTGGTCGCAGCGCGGCCGGCTAGGTGGTTGTCACATGGTATGGGCCGGTCTCACCCGTGGTGGGGTGGCCGGCCCGTCGGAGGTTAGCCTTGGCCGAGGGCTCTGCCGTGGTGCCGTGGTCGCCGCTCAATCGGCGTGTCGACGGTGCCGGTCGGGGGCGGTTCGGTGGCCCAGAGCTCGCCGTCGCCTCCGCCGTATTCCCAGCTCTGCGTCTTCTTCGCTGCGGCTTGTCGTGCCCCGGTGCGGGGGGCGGTGGGGGTACCCCGGCGGCCGCCCAGTGATGGTGCGGGTCCGGTGCTGGGCACCGGTCGGGTGCCGCCGGCTCGGGTGCCGCTGCCGGTTGACGGGGTGGGGCGGTTGGCGGCTGGTGGGGTGGGGTGGCCGATGCTTGACGGGCTGGTGCTGTGCTTGCCGTCGAGGGTGGGCGGTGGTGGTGTCGGCTTGGGGGATCCTGTGCGGGACGGGCCGGGGCGGGGGCTGTGTGGTCCTGGGGCGCCGGTGTTGCCGGGCAGGGTCGCGCGGTTCGCTGAGGGGCCCCGATGGGTTGGGTTGGGGGCGCCGGGGTTGTTGGCTCCCGGCAGCGTGGTGCGGGGGGTACCGGGCCGGCTGGTGGTGGTCGGCAGGGTCGGGCGGAGATTCGTTGGGCGGCTGACGCCCGGTAGCACCGGCGGGGGTGCAGGTGTAGGCGTGGTGGGGACCGGTGGCGTGGCCGGCGAGGGTCCGAGCGTCGGAGGCGGCGCGGTCACGGTGCCCCCGGCGAGCCCGACGCCGTCGGATAGCTCGGGCGGGGAGGGATGTGGCGTCACGTCGAGGTGGTTGGGCAGCTCCAGCCGGCCACCGGGCATGGTCGGTGCGGGCGGCTGCAGCCCGATCGGTGCGTTCGGCCGAGCGGGCTGCGGGAGCTGTTCGAGGTTGACCTCGGCCATTTCCGTTGGCCCTTTGTATCTGCCACCGCGGTAGATATTCGTATAGGAAACGTCGATATACAGCTCAGCTAGCGGCTTGACGATATTCTTAGCACGTTCATGAAACTCCTTCTGCACTTCCTTGAACGACTTGCCGTTGTTCAACCCAAAAATGTCGCTGAGCTGTAGTCCCTCGTCAGCCTTGCGTTTCTGGTTTTGGCGCTCCTGCTCGGTTTGGTATGTCAGCCAGAGCTCGCGCATGTCCCGCTGGGTCTGCGTGATCTTGCTGGCGACCTGCTCCAGGCCACTGGCGTGCCGGTCGGCGACCTCCCTCCACTCGTCCAACGAGTGGAGGGCCGCACCCACCCGGGTCATAAAGTAGTGACCCGCGGGCGACTGCCACCTCGCTGCCAGCCCGTCGGCGTGCCGTTTCAGACTCTCCCGCGTGGCCTGTAGCAGGACACCGGTGCGGCGCCAGGCCTCAGCGAGGGCGACGGTGCGCTCGTCGCTCTCGTTGCGGACATATTCCCACATCTGCTCGATGTCGACCGTGTCCCACTGCGTGGGCGCATAGGCCGTGGCCGTGTTGTCGAGGTAGTCGTCAGTGAAACCGGCAAATACCCCATGGGTCAAACGGGTTGGCGCATACCCGTAGTACTGGTCTGTCATCCCCGCTCCTCAACACTCCCGTCCCGCCGTCAACCCCGTGGATCAATATCTGGCGGAGCTAATGCGTCGGCGTGCATCCCCTCGTCGTCTCCCTGGATCTGGTATACAGCGGCGCCCTCGCCGATTATCTTGGGCTGGTCGAGCATCGGAGGCCTCTCGGTGCTGCCACCGTTTTCGCTGGGGATGAAATTTTCTTCGAGGTGGGTGGCGGCTGAGTCGAAGCGCGCTTCCGAAAGCGAGTCAGCCGAGTTTTCCGGTCCGTCGTCGCCCTGCTGCCAGCTGCTGTCGAAAGCCAGTTTCCCTTCGACCTTTGAAAAGGCGTTGAATACGTCATTATTGGTCGCCTCAGTGAGAGCGTCTTCAGTGAGGTAGCCAACGGAGATCGATTTGGCTGCAACGCTGAGAGACGCCAGTCCCTTCGTCACGTCTGCGAGTAGCTGTTGTATCGCCGCACGGCTGTGGTCGTGTCTGGTCCGAAAGTATTGGCCTTCCTTCATTCCACCCGCGCCGAACGGCGCCTGTACTTGGAGCAGCGGAACCACGCCGTGCTGATGGCTAGGCGTAAAGTTCGCGTTCAGCTCGTCCATGAGGGCAGCCGCGAAGTCGTCGAGCCGCTGGATGTCGACGTCGATCTTTTCCCCGGCGAGCCAGTCGTCGCCCATGTGTCTCCCCCGATCGCTCACCCGTCAGCGGCGCACTCGGCCAGTCGCGCGACTGTAGCTATTTGACTAATGTCCTAATCGCGCATTCTTGTAGCCACGGGCTGAGTATCCACTCTGGTAGAGCATGGTGTCATCGCGCAACCCCGCCGGGTGCTCAAGCCCGCGACGGAAGATTCACCAACTGCACCAACCGGGTGCCCTCCCGCCGGGTGACCAACCAGCCCCGACCCGGTGGTAGTGGCCCGGGGCGAACGGTGCCGAGCAGCACCCCCTCGTCCCGGTTGCCGGACATCACGATGCCCGGGGTGCTGATCTCCCGCAGCCGCATCAGCACCGGCTCGTAGAGGGCCCGGCTCGCGCCGCCGGTGCGGCGGGCGAGGATCACATGTAGGCCGATGTCCCGGGCCTGCGGCAGGAACTCCAGCAGCGGCATCAGCGGATTGCTGCCCGCCCCCGCCACCAGGTCATAGTCGTCAACCAGGACGTAGAGCTCGGGCCCCTTCCACCAGCTGCGCGCCCGCAACTCGTCGGGCTTGATGTCGGCGGGGGGCAGCCGGTCCCGCATCACGGTGGCTACCTCGGCGACGATGTTCTCGGTGAGCTGCGCTGACGATCCGTACCCGATCAGGTGATCAGTGGTGATGTCGCCGAGCATGCTGCGGCGATAGTCGACGAGGACCAGCCGGGCCTCGTTCGGTTCGGTGCGGTCGACGATCGACTGGGCCAGTGCCCGTAGGAAGGTGCTCTTGCCGGACTCCCCGTCGCCGAAGAGCAGGAAGTGCGGGTCGGTGGCGAAGTCCAGGTGTACCGGCTGGAGGTCCAGCTCAGCGATGCCGATCGGCACGCCGGACCGTCCGGTGGACGGCAGGCTGCCATACGGGACCACCGGCGGGAGTAGGCGGATCGGCGGAGCTCCCGGCCCCTCCCAGGCGGTGGCGAGGTCGTTGATCAGCTTGCGAGCTCCTTCGGGCAGGCTCTCCGGCTCCTGGGCGCCGTCGGCGCGGGGCAGCGCGGCGAGGAAGTGCTGACCGTCGGGGTTGATTCCCCGACCGGGAGACTTCTCCGGCACGTTGATCGCCGCGCGGCGGTCCAGCATGGAGTCACCCGCATCCGCGAGCCAGAGCTCCAGCCGGGTGCCGAATACATCCCGGACGGCCGGACGCAGGTCCATCCAGCGTCCGGCGGTGACGATCAGGTGGATGCCGAAGGAGAGCCCACGGTTGGCGATGTCGCTGATCGCCCGCTCAAGGTCCTCGAACTCGGTACGAATGGCGGACCAGCCGTCGATGACGAGGAAGACATCGCCAAACGGGTCATCGGTGTGCTGGCCGTGCCGGCGAGCGCGCCGGTATGCGGCCATCGAGTCGACCCCGCGTTCACCGAACCGCCGCTCCCGTACGCCCATCAGTAGCTGCAACTCGGCGATCGTCCGCCGGACCAGACCGGCGTCGAGTCGGGTCGCCACCGCGCCGACGTGCGGCAGGTCGCGCAGGGAGGAGAGCGCATTGCTGGCCAGGTCGAGGCAGTAGACCTGAGCTTCACGTGGCGTGTGGGTCAGCGCCAGCGAAGTAACGATCGTCCGCAGCAGGGTGCTCTTGCCGCTCTGCGGACCACCCACGATCACTGCGTGGCCGGCGGCACCCGCCAGGTCACACCAGAGCACGTCTCGACGCTGCTCGAACGGCTTGTCGATGATGCCGGTGGCCACCTGAAGCTCGCCGACCAGGCCGGCGTGCGCCACCGTGACCCCCCGGTTCGGGTCCGCGGTCAGCGGTGGTAGGAGCTGATCCAGCGTCGGCGGCTCCGCGAGCGGAGGCAGCCACACCTGGTGGGCCGGTGTGCCCCGGCCGGTGAGCCGGTTGACCAGAATGTCCAGCAGGCTCTCACCGCTGTCGGCGGCGACGTCCGGTTCCGGCGTCGCCTCCTTCTCGGTCGGTGTCACCGGCGGCGCGACATAGTTGGTGCTGTACTCCAGCACCCGCGTCTCGCTGTCACCGGCGGCGACCGCCGTCGCCGTCTCGCCGCGGTAGACGCCGGAGACATACGAGGCCCTGAACCGGACCAGCGGTTCGGTACCAAAGCGGAGGTAGCCGTGGCCCGGCGAATTGGGCAGCTCGTACGCGTCGGTGGCACCGAGCACCGCCCGGCTCTCCATGGCGGAAAAGGTCCGCAGCCCGATCCGGTACGACAGGTGGGTGTCCAGGCCGCGCAGCCGGCCCTCCTCCAGCCGTTGTGAGGCCAGCAGCAGGTGGACACCGAGCGAACGGCCGACCCGACCGATCTGTACGAACATATCGATAAAGTCCGGTTTTGCGGTGAGCAGTTCGGAGAACTCGTCGCAGATGATGAGCAGGCTCGGCAGGGGCGCCAGCGGCGCGCCCGCGGCCCGGGCCTTCTCGTAGTCGCGCTGCGAGGCGTAGTTGCCGGCCGCGCGCAGCAACTCCTGTCGGCGCACCAGCTCACCGTTGATCGAGTCGGCCATCCGGTCCACCAGCGGCAGCTCGTCCGCGAGGTTGGTGATCACCGCGCTGGTGTGCGGGAGAGCGTCCAGCCGGGTGAAGGTCGCGCCACCCTTGAAGTCGACCAGGACGAGGTTCAGGTGCTCCGAGTTGTGCGTGGCGGCGAGCGCCAGCACCAGCGTACGCAGCAGTTCGGACTTGCCGGATCCGGTGGCACCGATCAGTAGGCCGTGTGGACCCATGCCGTCCTGCGCGGACTCCTTGAGGTCGAGTTCGATCGGGGTGCCGTCGGTGCCCGTACCGATCGGCACCCGCAGCCGGTCCCGGTTCGGCCGTGGCTGCCAGGCTGCCTCCAGGTCGAACTCGTGCGGGTTACCGATGTTGAGCAGGTCGACCAGCCCCAGCTCGGCGGTGAGTGAGCCGTCGCCACCCCGGGACGCGGCCGACAGCCGCAGCGGGGTCAGCTGCATGGCCAGCGTCTCGATCTCCGTGATCCGAGTTTGATCTGCCCGACCGATCTCGGTGGTGCCATCCACCGTCGTGCTCTCCATTTTGTGGTCCGCAGTGACCTCGAGCACCAACCGAGCTCGATCCAGCAGCCGCGGCGCCGGGCTAGAGAGGTCGAGCAGGGTGACGCCCTCCACGCCACCCTCGGTCATCAGGTGGTCTGAGGCGGCGGTGTCGCCGCCGTCGATGACGACCAGGACGTGCGGCCCGCTCACCTGGGACGTACCGCCGGTGGGGTTGAATCGGGGTCGGCTGGCCAGCACGTCCTCGAGCATCGCCTCCAGCCCGGTCGCGGAGGGCGCGACGAGCCTCAGCTGTCCCAGCGCGTCGGTGCGGCTCGGGTGCAGCCCGTGCGGCAGCCACTTCGTCCACTCCCAGGCGGCACGCCGATCGGGGGCGACACAGATCGCTACAAGGAGGTCGTCCGGGGCGTGGAAGGCGGTGGCCTGGGCGAGCATCGAACGGACCAGCCCTCGCGTCGCTTCGGCGTCCCCGTGGAGATGCACCCGGGCGAAGCCGTTGAGAGCCATCGTCACCGGTAGGTCCGGCACCTCACCATAAGTCGTCAGAAAGCGGCGCAGAGCCAGGGCGCACATCGGCTCCAGCTTTTCCAACGTCGTCGCCGGCGGGGGCACCAGCGGCGTAGCCAGCTCCTGCGGCCCGAGACCGATACGAACAGTGGCGAAATCCACGTCTCCGGATCGGCGCTCCCACAACCGAGGGCCAATCGGGACAGACCAGAGTGCACCCGGTTCTGGATGCCGGTAGAACGCGGCTTCTCGCTGCTTACGAACCGCCTTGAGTACCCGGTGACGTTGCCGCGACAGGTGCGTCATGTACTCGCGTCGTTGTTGCAGCATCTCCTGCCTGCTCGGTCCACCGGGATTATTGGCGATCTGCGAAGCGAGCATCCCGATCGCGGAGAGGCCGAAGAGAGCTCCGGCGACGTAGCGGATGGTGTTGCCGCTCTGACCGGCGAACATCAGCGCCATCGCGAATGATCCGGCGAGCATCGGCAGCATCATCAGCAGCTGTCCCCAGCTGCGCCCACCCGGCGCTGGCACCTCCGGCGGCGCCTCCAGCAAGACCTCGCCGGACGGGTACTCCGGCTCCGGTTGCCGGGCCGGACGTTTCACCACAACGGTGCTCACCTATCAGACCTCCCCGCTGGTGCCTGGACTCAATCGAAGCCAATCGGTGCCCACGCCACCGGCACATGGTAGGTAGCCTCTCTTCGTCATGACAGCCGCGGGCCCGGTCGGCCCGCTCCTCGTCGGAGGGGGCGGCAGTGGTAGCCCAGGCCGGAACCGGACTCGCGCGCATCGCCGTCGTCGCCCCGAACCGGCGACTCGATTTAGCCCTCCCAGAGCACCTACCGCTGGTCGGGATGCTGCCTGCCGTGCTAAGGCAGGCAGCGGAGCACCCGTCAGACGGTACCGCCCACGGTGGCTGGACACTGCGCCGTACCGACGGCACCACCATCGATCTCCACCGTACGTTGGCGGCGCAGAACATCCGAGACGGGGAGACGCTGTACCTGGTACCGCGCCGTGTCGAGTGGCCAGAGCTGGCGTACGACGACCTGATGGAAGCTGTCGCCGCCGGCGCGCGTCGCCGTGGGATCGCCTGGAATCCACTCGCGACCCGGCTGACGGGGCTGATTGTCGCCAGTGCGCTGCTGCTGACGGGCCTGGCCGTCATCATCGGATCGGACGAGCCCGGCTGGCTCGGCGGCGTGATCGCCCTCAGTGCCGCCGCGGGGCTACTGCTGGCCGGGACTGTGCTCTCCCGGGCAATGGCCGACTCGCTCGCCGGGGCGGTGTTGGCCGTCGCCGGCCTGCCCTACGCCTTCGTTGGCGGGATCCTGGTGATCGGGACCGGGGAATCCGTCTGGGCACTCGGCGCGCCGCACGTGCTGCTCGGTTCTGCCGTCCTGCTCCTCACCGGCCTACTCGGCATCCTCGGGGTGGGGGATGCTGCCCGGGTCTTCGTCGCGGCGGTCTACGCCGGGATCTGGGGCATGCTCGGCGGGTTGTTCGCCCTTGGCTCGCTCGACGGCGCCCAGGGCGCCGCCATCGTGGTCAGTGGGGTGACGCTGCTGCTGCCGGCGATGCCGCTGCTCGCAGTGCGGCTGGGCAAGGTGCCGATGCCGGCGCTGCCCCGGACCGCCGAGGACCTGCTGCGCGACGAGCCGCAGCCGCGGCGGGAGGCGGTCTACCAGGCGACTGCCCGGGCTGACGAGGTACTCACCGGCATGATCTTCGGGTCGATCGTGGTCACCGTTGGTTGCCTGATCGTGTTGACCACGGCGGGTTCGGTCTCCGCTCTGGTGTTGACCGGAGTCGTCTCCCTCGGCTACCTGCTGCGGGCTCGACTGGTGCCGACCGTCCGGCACCGGGTGCCGATGCTCGTCGGAGGGCTCGTCGGGCTGGCCCTGTTGCCCCTGGTCGGCGCGGCCGATGCCGAGACGGTGGTGCGGGTGCTGGCGGTGCTGCCGGTGGCGATGGTTGCGGCGGGGATCTCGGTCAGCGCCGGGCTCGCCTACAGCCGACAAGCCCCGTCACCCCGGCTGGCCCGGCTCGGGGACCTACTCGACATTCTGCTGCAGCTCGCGGTGGTGCCGGTAACATGCGGTGTGCTGGGCCTGTATGGGTTCATGCGTGCGCTGAACGGCTGATCCCGTCGAGCTGGTCGTCGGCGCGCCAGGTGAGGGCGCTCGCCTCCGGGACATCGTCGCCGCCGATCAGGGTGTCGAGCGGCGGGGAGGCACTCCAGCCCGGCGAGCTCGTCGGCGAAGTGGCTCAGCCAGAGGTCGACGGCGGCGGTCATGTCCCGACCAGGGAACCACCCGGCTTGGTCCAGGACCTCGCGCACGTCTGGCGGGAACCGGCCCTCGGCGGCGCGGTACCGCGCATACCGTCGGCGACAATCGCGCCCGGCAGCGATGGCCACTGGGACACCTCCCCGATCTCTCGGTCGACGACCACGACGAGGTGTCCGGTGTCCGCTGGGGGCAGGGGCGTTCCGTCCGGCGCTCTCTCGGAACCGGGCCATCGCCTCGTCACGACTGACCATGGGAACTACTCGGGCAGCTGAGGTGATCTGGACGCAGTGCCGGCCGGCGCCGGGCCCACGGTTCTCGTCGCGGTGCCTATCGTAGGCAGCGCGGTTCGGCTCTATCTGTGCCGACCGTACGCAAGGGGAGGGTGCCATGCCATCGCGGCGGGACCAGGTCCAGTCGTACCAGTTTTTCGTCCAGCGGATGACCTCCGCGCTCGTGGTCCGGGAGCCTGACCCAGAGACCGCCGCGCCGTTTCGGCGGCTCGGCGGTGCCGGCTTTGCGAGCATCATGGTGGCGGTGCTCTGCCTCGCCGCGGTGGGCGTCTACGGGTTGCTGCGCCCCGGTGGCGCCACGAAGTGGAAGGAGCAGGCGGCCGTCATTCTGGAGAAGGAGACCGGTACTCGGTACATCTACCGGGAGGGGCGCCTGTACCCGGTGGTCAACTACTCGTCGGCGCTGTTGGCGTTGGGGGAGGCCGCGCCCACCGTCTCCGTTTCCCGCAACTCGTTGGTCGGCACGCCGCGCGGCACCCCGATCGGCATTCGGGACGCGCCGGACGCGTTGCCCGACCCGAAGCGGCTCCTCTCCGGGCTATGGACGCTCTGCACCCAGCTGGCCCGTGACCCGGCGGGTGAGAATGTCGCTACCACGGTGCTGACCGTCGGCACGGCATCCGACGGTGGGCAGGAGATGGGCGATGCTGCGCTTTTGGTCCGTGACACTACGACGAACCGAGTGCATTTGATCTGGCATGATCACCGCTACGAGATTGGCGATGAAAACGTCGTCCTTGAAGGCCTCACCATGACCACCGAGCCCGTGATCGAGGTGGGCGGGGCGTGGCTGAACGCCCTACCTGCCGGTGAACCGATCAAGATTCCGGAGGTAGCCGACCGAGGTGAGCGATCCGATGCATTGCAGGAAGCCCGGATCGGCCAGGTCTTCGTCGTGGAAAGCCAGAGTGGTGGCCGTCAGTACTACCTTGCGGAGCGCGAGCAGTTGCGGCCGTTGACCCAGCTCCAGGCCGAGGTGCTGTTGGCTGATCCGGATGCCACGCAGGCCTATCCGGATGGGGCGCTACCGGAGCCGGTTTCACTCTCGGCGGGTGCCGCGGCGGCGGCACCCAAGGCGCCGCCGCCGGCCGGGGGACCCCACCGCGCGCCTGGTGAGCGTCCCGAGATCGCCCAGGAGGCTGTCGATCAGCCAGCGGTCTGTGCGGCCTACCAGCCCGGGCGAAACGAGCCGACCCTGCTCCTAGGAGCGCAGGCGCAGCCGGTGCAGGAGCCGGTGCGCACCGCCGAGCAGAGCAGCACGGGCATCCCCCTCGCCGACCGGGTGGCTATCGAACCCGGGCATGGCGTCCTGGTGGAAGCTATGCCGGCGCCAGAGGCTTCGACGGGTGCTCTGAGCCTGGTTACCGACCTCGGCTACCGGTATCCGCTGGCCTCGCAGGAGGTAGCAAAGATGCTCGGGTATCGCGATGTGCGGCGCGTTGAATTACCGGCGAGCCTGGTCGACCGGCTCCCCGCCGGTCCCGCGCTCGACCCAGCAGCCGCAAAGCGGGCGCTCGGCCCGGAGCAGCCTGACAGACCACAGTAGAGTCTGCTGCGCGAATACGGTTGGCTGGCCTAGCGCAGGTGAGACAGAACCCGTTACGGTTCGCATGGAAAGCGGTGCGAGCGCGCCGCAACGAGGCCGCCTCCGTCAATGCGAGGCGATCGACGAGAACGGGGGTGACTCCCATGACGATGCGTACCGACACCGGCTTAATGGTGAAGACCGAGGGCGAGGTTAACGCCGTCGCCGACCGGCTCACCGGCAATCTGAACCAGCTGATGGATCAACTCGCGCCGCTGTACGACCAGTGGAAGGGCGCCGGTGCGGGCTCCTTTCAACAGGTGCGCCAGCGGTTCGACCAGGACATGGCGCGGTTGAACGTAGCGCTGCGAGCGATCGCCGAGGCGGTCGGGTCTTCCGGCAAAGACTACGACGTCGCGGACCAAGAGATCAGGTCCGAGATGGATTCCGCTGGTGCCACTGCCGGGCAGATCACCGCGGCGCTCAGGCTCTGACGGGGGAGAAGGTTCCGGGATGGAGATTCAGTACAACTTCGGTGCGCTCAACGCCGCAGCGGACAACTGCGGCAGCAGTCTGAAAAACATGAACGGTGAGCTCGACGGGCTGAAGTCCAGCATCGCACCCCTGCTCGCCACCTGGGATGGTGACGCGCGCGAAGCGTATTTCCGTCGGCAGAGTGACTGGGAGTCGGCGGCGAACGACCTGCGTGACCTGCTCGGTCGGATTGAGAGGGCGCTACGCGAGTCGGCGGCCAGGATGCAGGCCCGTGAAGCGGCAAACCGGGCGAAGTTTGGCGGCTGAGCCGCTGCGGATGATCCGATGGCCCGGTCTCGTGCCGGGCCATCGGCATTTTGCGGTCCGGCCAGCCTCCTGGCCTACCCGGCAGCGCGACGGTGGCGTCGAATCGGCCGTCAGCCGCGAGGTAGCGAGGTGGGCACCCGAAAGAACGTCTCTTCGGGCTCGTCGATCTCCGGAGCCGAGGGCGGCGGCTCGCCGGGACGGGTGGGGCGCCAGCGGAGGCGCCGTCCCCGGGGTACCAACGAAACGATTGCGCCGACGGCGAGCGCGACTGCCGCCACTGATAGTCCGCCCCAGAGCCCCACCCGACGGAAGTCCTCCCACCGCTGCGTTCGCTCCTGAGCCACTGCGTCGTAGGGCGGCTCGGGCAAAGGGGCCGGCACCACCGGGGCTTCGGTGCGCAATCGCTCGGTAACAGCTCGATAGGGGCTGAGCACACCCTGCCCGTATCCCTGCTCCGGACCTCCCCGGGCTGGGTCCGCGGTAGCTAGTAGCCGGCGCGAGACCTGCGAGGCCGAAAGCTGTGGTTCGGCGGCACGGATCAGGGCCGCTGTCGCACTCACCAGTGGGGCCGCGAAGCTGGTACCGCTCCAGACATCGTGGCCGTCTACGCGGGTGGCCGCCACGACCGCGCCACCAGGAGCCACCAGATCAACGTAGGGCCCAACCTGTGACTGCTCGAGCCGTGCGCCCTGTTGGTCGATTGCGCCGACCCCGATCACACCGTCGTACGCGGCCGGGAACGGCACCGGGTCGGGTTGCTCGCCGTTGCGATGGAGGTTTCCGGCGGCGGCGACCAGGACCACGTCCTTCGTTTGGGCGTAGCGGATCGCTTTCTCGACGGCGGCGTCGGGTCGGTAGAGCGTTACGGACATGTTAACCACATCTGCGCCGTCGTTGACGGCCCGACGGATAGCCTGCGCGAAGACCTCGGGGGAGACGCTCTCGCCCTGGGCCCCGTCACCCTCGTTACCGGCCTGCTCGCTGACTCGGATCGGGAGGATCGTGGCTTCCGGAGCCAGGCCATGAAAACCCACGCCCTCCTGTGGACGGGCGGCGATCAGGCTGGCTACCGCGGTGCCGTGGGAAACACAGTCCACGTCACCACCGCTGGCCCTGCGCAGGGCGTCAAATCCGGACGTCACCTGACCGTCAAGCTGCGGGTGGTTGCTGTCAGAACCTGAGTCCACAACGGCAACCGTAACTCCGGCCCCGGTGCTGAAAGGCCATACTCGTCGGGGAGCCAGCCACTGCTGGTGCCACGAGGTGTCGCTGATGACCTGACCCGGCTCGCTCGGACTGGTGCAGACCACCCGAGCTGCTACGGCCGGCGCGTGGGGCATCAGGATAGTCGAGCTGACCAGCGCTAGCACGAGCGCACCAGCGCGCTGACGGCGATTGTGAAGCATGTCGCGCGCACCTCTCCTTCGCACAACGCCGCTGCATTCTAACGATTTACGCCCTGTCGCCGGGGCCCCGGTATCGCGTCAGGTTCAGTATCGTGAGTCCTGCCAACTACAGCCGGCTGGTTGTGCCTTATAGACGTGCGGGGAGAGAGGACGTCGTGGACATCGAGGCCCTGCGTGCTCGTGCTGATGAGCTGATGGCCCAGGTTGAGCGGATGCGGTCGGGTGTGGGGGAGCTTCAGCAGTAGCTGAAGGCGGTGAACGTATCTGTGGTCTCGGAAGACGGATACGTGACGGTGACGGTCGGTCCTAATGGTCACGTGACCAAAGTAGAACTCGACCCACGAATCTATCGGCGGCCGGACTCAAGAGTACTGCCCACCACGGTCACTGAGACGATCCAGCGGGCGACGGAATTGGCTCTGGCGGAGGTTGGGTAGCTGCTTCAACCGTTCGTGTCGGACGGTCGGTTCCAGGCATATCTGGATCATGATCTGGCGGGTGTTGTTGGTCAGCTTGACCGCGACGTATCCTGGGAGGGGGCCGATGACCGGCCCGAATGAGACGTTTGTCAACCCGGACGGCGCGTGTGATGGTGCCCGTCAACTCGAAGCAGCCGGCGCGGCGCTGGCTCGCGGCGGGGCACAGCACGCAGCCGCCCTCTCCATGCTCAATGCAGGTGCGCTGTGTGGCAGTGGAGCAGCACCGGCGCCAACCTCTGGGAGGTCTGCACGGCGTTCGCCGACGCCGGCGCTCGAGCGGAGGTGGCGGATGCCCGCGAGCACAACCCCCGGCATGTGCTGCGTGAGTTCCTGACCACCCTGCCCCTGCTGGTCGGGGCGTTCGCCGCCTGCCTGGACGAGGCAAAGCCGCCGGACGGGGGCAGGGTGAGCTCGGCGGGCAGTCGGAAGGTGAACTCGCGGGCCCGGCCGCAGGCGGGGCAGGGGCCGCTGTAGCGGGCCGCCAGGTCGCCGTCCTCGAGCGCCACGACCGTGCTCTGCCGGTCGAACCGTGCCTCCCCACAGGCGCAGGGCCGCAGGTCCATGTAGAGGTGCGCCTCCGCGCTCGTACGACTCGCAGGCAGGCACCGTACCGATTCTGCTGCTCAAAGAGCCCCGCGCCAGGTGGCGGTCGTCGAGGTCCGGTGCCACCTGCCGCGTTCGCGGGTTGGCAACGGGGCGGCGGGGACGTTGGTCAGTCCATTCACCGCGTTGGTGACGGTATTCGAGGCGTACACGATGTGTGGGTTGGTCGCGCAGGCCGAGGTGAGGTGGAGGGCGTAGCGGCCGGTGCCCCTGAGGCCCGAGGTGCTATTCCGCCAGGAGTTGCCACAGCCCAGCCGTCGAGTTGGTGGTGTGTCTCGTAGCCGTCGGCGAGGATGCCGGGACAAGGAGTGGAAAGCTAACTGGCTGGACACCTCTCGTCCGTCAGTGGTTGCTCTGTGGCAGATGCGCCGGACAGAACGATGGCCTGGGCATCGCTACCCAGGCCATCGATCGTGCGGTGCCGGCGTGAGTGCCGGTGGCCTCACCTACGGCGGTGCCGGACCCGGCGGCCGTTACGGCGGGGGTGGGGGTCGGGCGGCACTCGCTGCCGCCCGACAAGCGCTCAGCTTCCGGCGTTGCGCCGTCGCCGGTGCGTGAAACCGATTGTGAGCAGGAGGGCGGTTCCCGCCAGCATGGCCAGGCTGCCGACGAAGAGCATTGATCCGCTGGACGATCCGGTGATGGGTAGGTCGGTCCCGGTGGGGCTTGGCGTGACGGTCGGGGTCGCTGTCGGATCAGCGGTCGGGGTGCCGGACGGTGTGGTGGTCGGCGTCGCCGTCGGGCTGCCCGTCGGGGAAGCGCTGTCGCAGGCGAGCGTCGTGCTGAAGGGGAAGTCGTGGATTTCCCCGCCGCGGTGCTCCAGGGTGCGCGCGATGATGCTGCCTTCGGTGTTGCTCTGGTCAAGATCGGTGAAGTCGGCCCGCGGCGCGTAGATCGTCCCTTCGACCGTCGCGCCGTTGGGCGCGAGGGTGAGGGCGGTGGCGGTGGGGAAGTTGAACAGGATGAAGCGGGCTTCGGGCCCGCCGATGCCGGCGAAGTTCGGTGCGGTCCAGTCGAAGGTGTCCGCCTCGTCGGTGGTGTTGACGTTGACCAACAACGGACTGCTCGCGGTCGGCTGGTCGGCGAAGGTCAGGATGCCGATGTTGTCCAGATCGATCGAGTTGATGTTGAGCACGTTGGTGGTGTTCGCGCTGAGGTCGATGACGGCGTTGGTCCCGGGCGCGATGGGGGAGGAGATCGGGTCGCCGTTCGGGTCCCGCAGCACGACGGTGTTCTGGCACGTCGCGAGTTCGGTGGAGTTTGACCGGAAGGTCTGGAACGCCTCCGCGAAGTCGATCACCGAGACCGGCCCGACACTCGTCGCTGGCTGGGTGGTGACGAGTTCGATCCGGGGCGAGGCGTCGTAGTCATTGATCGGCAGGATTCGCGTATTCGCCGGCGCGTTGTTGCCGTCGACATTCCGGACGAAGGTGTTGTTCAGATTTCCGATCTTGGCGTATCCATTCTGCAGGACCTGGAGGCGGGTGTTGGGCACACTGTTCGCGAAGTCCACCTGCCCGTCAACCACGAGGGCTGTCGGGTTGTTGTCGCCGGGGGCGAAGAAGCTTCCCGCGCTCACCACGGCTAACTGGTACTGCGAGAATGCGAGGTTCCCGCCGACGGCGAGCGTCCCCTCGTTCTCCGATTCGATCAGGGTCGCGTTTCCCTCCGTCATGACCAGAAATCCTTCGGTGGCTTCGACGGGATCGATCGGGCCGACGGGCGCGGCGCTGACCACGTTGCCCAGCATCACGAATGCGGTGGCGGCGGCGACCGCGGCGACCGCGGCGGCGCGGGTAGTAGTCACCTTTGCGCTCTTGTTCATGACTTCCCATCACGTTGACGATTATTTTACCCTTTTAGGGATGATAGGCGTAATATGGGTGATTCATGTGTCTTGACCCGCCCGGGCCTGTCGAGTCGAGACCACGTTGCACCAGACCGGGGCAGCGCGCCTGGCCGCATCCCATCGAGGCTGCGTGCCGGCGCGGAAGTGTGCGGCTCTCACTAGGTGCTACCCGAGGCTGATGCCGGCGACTGGAAATGCCGGCCGGATCGAATCAGCCCTCACCTTGGTGTGAGCGACGACGACGTAGACCACGGTGAGGCTGAGTGCGGCAACCATGCTGTCCAGGCAAGCAGGCCCTGTGTCCATACTCGACTCGATCCGGCCAGCATCCGTGTCTGCGGCTTGCCGAGCCGCGTGGCGCTCCGGATCTTTCGGAACTCGCCAGGGTGGTCAGCAAGACGTGGTCACCGACCCGTGGCTCGTTGACGTAGCTCTCAGGTCGACAGTGTTCCCGGTGATCCGCTGAGCCTCCTGCGCCTGGGCAGTCCCCTTGACCCCGCCCCGTTGTCCGAAGCGGCCCTCGAGCGCGGCAGGCCGTACACCAATGACCAGCCGCGCCGTCTGCGTCAGGTCCAAGGGGCCGCGAGTGTCACCGGAGTACCGCATAATCCGCTCATGACCTCTACCGGCTCCGCACGACTGTCACTGTGGTCCACAGACTCCGTGCTGTCGATCGGCTCCCACGGCTCGGTACTGTCCATCGGCAGCGTCGGCTCGTTCGCCTCCATCGCCAGTATCGGCTCGGCCGGATCGATCCTGTCCGTCGGCTCCGCGCTGTCGGCCGGATCGGCCCTGTCCTGGCGGTCGCGCTGGTCGCTACTGGCCGACCAGTCCTTCGGCGCCGCGCTGGCCTCTCGCAGCAGCAACCGCGCACTCACCGGGCCGCCCGCCGTGCTGGCAGCCGTCGCACTGGCCGCCTATGCCGGCTACCTATTGGCGCGCTCCCGCCAACCCGACACAAATCGACCTTCGCGGCAAGGTGGCAGGCATCCGGTGGGGCACGAGTCTCGGCGTGCCGCGAAGGTCGTGCCGCCACGGTGAGGCCATGCGACTGATGCCAAGATGAGTCGATCTCTGTTTTCTCTGGTGCCTCCGGCGGGAATCGAACCTGCGACACACGGTTGAGGAAAGGAGTGTGGGAGGGTTCGCCACAGGGCTTCTGACCTGCATTGGCGGGCCGACCTCAGCCCCTTCCTGCTCATGATCAATACGCGCATGGGCCGTAGCATCGACAGTGCGCTTCGGCCCGTCGAGGACGGCCGAAGCCCGCAAGGCGGGCCGTCAGCACGGGCACCGAATGAACCCGACAAGGCCGAACCACAAGACCTGCCACTGCACGTTCACATGCGGATAGTCTGCGACTGGTAGGGCTCTTCGAGGTAGTCGATCTGTTTCTCGGTCAGCGAAACGTCCACCGCCGCAACAGCATCATCAATGTGCCGCTCCTTGGTGGCCCCCACGATGGGGGCGGTTACCCCTGACTTACTCAGCAGCCAGGCGAGGCCGATCTGTGCTGGTGGGAGAGCGCACTCGTTGGCGACGTGGGCTACCCGTCGGAGGATCCGCTCGTCGCCGCGCCCGTACAACGCCTCCCTGCGGTCGGCGTCGCCGCTGGACACGCGAGCGGTTGCCGCTGCCTCGGTCGCTCCGGCGCGGGCGACCAGTCCACGGGCCAGCGGGCTCCACGGGATGACGCCGACTCCCTGGTCGCGGCAGAGCGGGATCATCTCTCGTTCTTCTTCCCGGTAGAGCAAGTTGTAGTGATTCTGCATGGCAACGAACCGGGTCCACCCGGACATGTCGGCAGTGTGTTGCGCCTTGGCGAACTGCCAGGCGGCCATGCTGGAGGCGCCGATGTACCGGGCCTTTCCGGCGCGCACTACCTCGTGTAGGGCCTCCATCGTTTCCTCGATCGGTGTCTGGTCGTCCCAGCGGTGGATCTGGTAGAGGTCCACATGGTCAGTGCCGAGCCGGCGCAGCGACTCGTCAATGGCAGCGTGAATGTGCTTGCGGGACAGCCCACCATCGTTGGGCCCGGTGCCCATTGGAAAGAAGACCTTGGTGGCAAGTACGTAGTCGTCCCGCCGCGAGAAGATCTTACCCAGCAGACGGCCGGTGACCTCCTCACTCGTTCCTGACGAGTACATGTCGGCGGTGTCGAAGAAGGTGACTCCGGCATCGACCGCCCGCCGGACGAGAGGTTCGGCGGCGTCCTCGCTGAGCACCCACCCGTCACTCTTGCTGCGATCGCCGTAGCTCATCATTCCCAGGCAGATCCGCGAGACCTTCAGCCCTGTCCTGCCCAAACGTACGTACTGCACTCAGTTCGCCCCCCCCTTGCGACCACCAGATCACCGTGATCCTACGAGCAGGTGTGTGGTAACACGCAATACCTGAGGCCATCCGTCACCGGACGCTCTCGGTTCGGTGTCGACCTGGCGTGCGGTCGGGAGGGTCTGCTGCGGAGGTTCGCTACCGCGGCCCTGGTGTTCGGTCCGGAGGCGTGGCAGATGTTCGTACCACACGCCCGGCGCTGACCAGCAAGAACTTAAGCCCCCCGGCGCCGATGCCGGGGGCTTGGGCATGTCTAGGGCCCTCAGGGCTTTGCCCTCCAAGAACTCAACCATGGCGTTCAAGCCGTCCCTGAGGACGCGTGAGACGCTGTTGGCACTGACACCCTCCGCCTCAGAGGACGTCTGATTCACGTATTTTGTGTGTGTTGTGGTTGTAGTGGTTCTCGCCAGGTTGGGGTGGTTTCGGCGGTGAGGCGTTTGGCGAGGTTGTCGATCATGGCGAGGGTGATCATGCTGGCGGAGTTGTCGGGTCGTGCTTCGTAGTCGCGGACGAGTCGGCGGTGGTGCATGAGCCAGCCGATGGTGCGTTCGACGACCCATCGCCGTTTGACCACGCTGAAGCCTTTGGCTTGGGGGTTTTTGGTGACGGTCTCGACGTCGACGCCGAGGGCGGCGCCGTGTTCGAC
>NZ_KB900614.1:3436473-3436791 GCF_000379065.1 Salinispora mooreana | reverse complement strand
TACGGTGTCGGGGCCTCGACCTGGCGGACGTCATGTCCGTCGGTGCGGGATGAAAGTGAACCAGACACGATCCCGGGGCGATATCCGCTGAAACCGGGTAGGCCTATGTCCATCGATATGTTTTCTTTCTAGGTCGGGTCGGGCATCTCGCGCTACCGAGGTCGAGGCGCGAATCGGCCATTACCGGCCCGAAGATGAAGCAAACGTCCAGTCAGAGGACGTCTGATTCACGTATTTTGTGTGTGTTGTGGTTGTAGTGGTTCTCGCCAGGTTGGGGTGGTTTCGGCGGTGAGGCGTTTGGCGAGGTTGTCGATCATG
>NZ_KB900614.1:3430105-3436373 GCF_000379065.1 Salinispora mooreana | reverse complement strand
TCGGATACGCCGCACGTCCATTCATGATCAGCCCAACGCGGCCGGGCCTCCCCGGTTACGACTACGGCTCACATTCACATGCCAACCCAAACCCACAAGGGACGAAAGCTACCGAACCACCCTCTCAATAACCCGGCCTACCAGCAAATTTCGTGCAAATCGCATATGACCCACCGGGTAGGTTCTCGATTTCACCACGCGATCGCTTGCGCGCCTTCGATGTGGAGGGCGTGGAGCGACCCTAGCGTGATTCGCTCCACGCATGGCTCCATCAGTCAGGCAGCCAGATCGGTGATCAAGCCTCTGACCTGGGTGCCCCCGGCAGGAATCGAACCTGCGACACACGGTTTAGGAAACCGTTGCTCTATCCCCTGAGCTACGAGGGCGCGAGCGCCCAGTCTAGCGACCCGGGGGTTCACCTGGGGTGGCAGGGAGTGGCCCACGTTCACCCACGTCACCCGGACCCCTGTTGTTGCAGCCCAGGAGCGCACCCCGAGCACACGTACCCGGGTTGCGACCGGCGGTCGCCCGCGGTGGCCCGTGTTGGCATCGGTTCACCCGGGTTGGCATCCGCTGGAGAGCACACACCGCGCACATCATCGAAGATCATGTGGGGCTGCCCGCTCCCGGCTGGGCGTCGCTTGCGGCGGGGGCTTCGACGAGTTTGTCATTAGCCGCGTGGTGGCCCAGTCGTCGCTGTCGCGGTTCAGGTCCCTTGGGCCGAGGGCGACGTCATCGTCAGCGAGTCACTCGCGCGTGGCCGGCTCATGGGATGAGGTCGTCTCTGCTGTAGTGGCTCCACCAGGTAGGCCGGTGTCTGCGGAGTTCGCCGGTGGTGCGGGTCAGCAGGAGCCAGTTGCCGTTCTGGACCAGCGCCGCGTCCTCCTTCCGGGCGGTCAATACCCGGGCCACGGCCTTCATCATGTTCGGGATCCCCTTGTCGACCAGGTCGTCTGCCCGCATGGAGAAGTCGATGTCGACGTATGTCGCTGGCTCCCACTCCCAGCGGGTGCCGTCGTCGGCCTCGGCATCGAAGTAGCCCTGGCTGCCTGAGGAGACGGTCAGCGCGTACCCGCGGGTGTCGTAGAGGCGGGCACTGAACAGCCGTGCACGGGTACCGTTCGGCCTCGGCCTCTCGGTGACGTCGGCCCCCACGAGACCAGCCACGTCGTTCAAGGGGAGGTCGCCGGCCAGGGTCAACCTGAACTCGACAGCCATCTCGACGGCTACCCTCCGCCTCGATCAACGATTTGCATCATCGCACTTACTCGCCGTTACCGAACCGTGTTCCTTCGCGGCTCGCGATGCTGCGGCAGACGACGCCTCGCACGGCGGCGAGCCAGAACAAGCCCTCACCGCCCCGATTCATAGACGCGTCAGGGGTGGAGAATCCTGTCGTAGTCTTCGTCGTACCAGCCGTCGGTGTTGTGCTTTCGAAGGGTGCCCGCGACGCGGGTCAGCATCAGCACGTCGCCGTTGAGGGTCAGGGCCGCGTCCTCGGCCCTGCCGGCGAGGGTCCTGGCCACGGCCGCCAGCATATGGGTTTTGCCCTTGTCGGCCAGGGTGTCCTTGCGCATGTAGAAGCTGACGTCGACGTAGGTCTTCGGCTCCCATTCCCACAGAGCGCCACCGTCGTCCTCGGCACTGTAGTAGCCATGCCGGCCGCCGGTGATGTCCACGACGTACCCGCGCTCGTCGTTCAGGTCGGCGCTGAGCATTCTGCCGCCGGACGCCGTGGACGTCTCGACCGCTTCGGGAGCAGCCAGCTCCGCCACCTGTTCGAGTGGGATGTCGCCTGCCAGCGTCAGCCGATACTCGACAGCCATCTGCACCCCTTCATCAGTCTCGCCGGACGATCTGAATGATCGCACCGTCGCGCGATAGCGCCGCTAGTTCCTTCAGTCCGGTGATGGGCCAGTCGTGGAACTGCTTGTGCAGGGTCGCGAGGTCTCCTCGCCAGTCGTGGAGGTTCAGCACGACGCGTTGGGTCTGCTCCGTGTCGACCTTCCTGGACACCGCGCTCCACACTGCGCGTGCTGGCACGGGAGGAGTGGGTGCGTAGCAGTCGAAGACGTGTCCCTCGATGAGGAAGTCGGGTGCTTTCTCCGGCCTTCCCGAATCTCCGGTCTCGCGTCGTGCGTCCGCGACCTCCTGCCTGGTGGGGTTCTGGTGAACCCGGTACCCCTTGCCGGCGACCCTGTCAGCACACTCGTTTTCCAATTCCAGAGCACGCCGCTCCCGAGGCTTCTCGTTTGGCGGGATGCGGGTTCGACGCCCGGTAGGTGTCCCGCCCACGACGCCGGTGGGACGCCTCGCCCACGGAGCTTCCCTGTCGGCGTCCGTGGAGACAGTTCCGCCCACGGTGCGGGTTGTCGGGGATGGGTCGCCGGTGGTGGCAGGGGTGGGGCTGGTCGGTAGATGACCGCCAGCCCCCGTCAGTTTCCCAACGACCCCAACTGCCGGGCCTGCGCGATCGCCGCTTCGATGGCCTGCCGGGCCCCGCCGGTGCGCTGCACGACCAGCACCAGGACCTGCTTGATAGCCTCCAGGGCCTGCAGCAGCGGCCCGGGCTGCCCGCCCTGCAGGACCACGGCGACGAGCTGCTGCGCCTCACCGACTCCGGTGATGGCCCCGGCCACCGCGTCACGGGCAGCGTCCACGGCACTCTGCACAGGCGCCAGCCCGGCGATCGTCTCCTGCGGGGTGGCCTCGTTCGGCACCGCAGCGGCGGCCGTCGTCGCCTCACCGATCGAACCAGCAAGTCTTCCCAGGCCGCCCTGGATGCCCGTGATCGCGTTGCGCACCCGTGCCACACCCGCCGCCACCGCAACGAAGCCCGCACCAGCAGCCCGCGACGCCGTCTCCTGCGCCTGACGGTCGGCGGCGGCGGCCGACCCCTGCGCGCGTTCCACCCCGGCCATCAACGCACGGAGTTCACCGGTGATCTTCTCGATCTGTGACACGTGGCCGACGTCCCCTATCGATGAAAGTGGAAGTTCTCGACCGCTGAACCTACCGGGCTCCTCGCGAGGCCACTAGACACTGGGCGAGTCGGTACCGCAGGCGGCCAGTCGCATGAGCGGCTTCCGGTCCAGGTTCCAGCGCGTGTGGCGGGAGTGGATGCTACTGGCCTGTCAGTTGTCGCCGTTACGCAACTGAGGCATGTCGTAGAGGCTCGCCTCAGGGATTACGACGCATGACGGGCCCGCAAACCTCGATGATCAGCATTTCGGTGAGGAACGGGACTGTCGCGGCGAGCAGGTGACCGGTGTAACCGGTCGCGCTGTGCTCCTCGAGTCCGACGCTGACATCGATGTGCGGCGCGATCGGGTCGTGGGCGTCGTCGTAGGCGAGGGTGCCGCCACCGAGCGCTTCGACGTTGGTCAGGTGCACCTCGGTCCCCGGACTGGGGCTTGGGTCGTTCAGACGTTGGCAGGTGCCGACGATCTCGACCGTGCTGAATCCGGCGATGAAGACAGGAATGAGTCCTGGCCGGGGACCACCTGGGAGACCGTAATTCCGCGGCCTCGGCCAGCAGCTACCCTCGCCTTCGGGGTGAGGCTACAGCCAGTACAGGCCGTCATCACCGGCACGTAGCTGGTCATAGCTAAGGGAGGCGCGAACGGCGTCGTCCAACGACACTTCAGCGATTCTGTCGCCCAGCCTCACGGGTCCTCCTCGAACAACGTCAAGTGGGGCCGGACGACGGCCGGCTCGTCAACCGGGCGCCGGGACAGCGGCATGCCTACCGGCAGGACGTGGCTTTCCGAACTGGCGCAGGCGTCTGGACCTGGCGCCGCTACGTCTGCCCGCGTCCCTACCTGGTTCACTTGCAAGATTCCTGATCATGCTTTGTCCCTCGGCATGAGGCCGTGATGGTCGGCGAAGGAGCGAACAAGCGCTTCGAGCACGGCTTTACCCTTGGTTGGGGTGGCGTGGGACGGCAGACCAATGACGCCGCTGGTGGTGTAGCCATCCATGCCCCGCGTGAGAAGGTGGCGTCGATCGTCGGCTAGGTGGTCGGCCTGCTCGTAGCCATCACGCACCACTTCAGGCGCAACGTGCAAAAGCAGCGAAACCTCGAGCTCACCAGCGTGCATGTCCTGGTGAGCTGTGCTGTGCATACCGGCGGCAACGCGAGCGTCGTCCCAGTCAGCCCGAGCGGGGAACAGCGTCATCGCTGGCCCGGCGACGTTGGCCTCCTGAACAACGTTGGCGAGCGCGTAATTTCCACCGTGTCCGTTGATCATAGCGAGGCGATCAATACCAGATGCGCGCAGAGAGCGGGCGATATCAACGACCACGGCGGTGAGGGTGGTGGCGCTGATACTGACCGTTCCACGCCACGCCGCGTGCTCGTGGGAGCAGGAGATCGTCACAGGCGGCAGCAGGAAGAGGTCATAGCGCTCGGCGACTGCTTTCGCGATCGCGCACGCCACGACAGTGTCGGTCACCAGCGGTAGGTGGGTGCCGTGCTGTTCGAAACTCCCGACCGGGAGGACCGCGACGGAAGCCGCTCGCTCGGACTCGTCGCTGCTCGTCGCCGTGGTGATCAGATCCACGGGCTAATGGTTGCACGCTTCGAGAGTCGCCTGCCGATAGGTGAGCACAAAGGCGGCCGCTTCGGGAACGGCTGTCTGCTGGCGAAGGGCGACCGCTGTCGGGTTCAACCAGCGCAGGGCCCGTGTGGTAAACCGTCGAGCCGGTCCGCCGAGTAGTAGTCGAACCATGCGGATGGTTCCTTATCTGCGGGTCGGGAAAGATGGACGGCTGCTTGGCCGAAAGCCCGCAACGTTTCGGCCATGTTTGTTGTATCCAGGACCTCGGACTCCACCGCCGCGATCCAGGACTGGACTACCGGTACACCACTTCGTTCGGCATGATCAGCGGCGCCAGCGAGATAGCTGATGGCGGCCGAGGTGTTGTGCTCGGCTGCCGGCACGAAGGCGAGATGGCCGAGTACGGCTGCGGCTAAGAGGTCGTCCCCACCTGGCTGGCCGCTTCGTGGGCGAGCCCGAAGTAGCCCCGCGCGTCAGACGGTAGCTGCAGGCCGAATAGCGCCATCCGGCTGGCCAGCGTGGCGACTTCACTGGCCACCACTGTAGTTGCTGCCGGTCACCTCTTGCTTGCAGGGGCGGGGCGCAACTCCTGGCGCGCTTCACAGGTTGGGGCGGGCGTTGCGCCAGGCGACGGCGAGTGCTGCCACGTCGGGGTATCGATCGGTTGGGACCACGGTGCTGGCGTGTAAGGCGACCTGTTGTTGGTGGTGGGAGCCGCGCCAGCCGGGTGGGGAATCGAGGAGGTGGTGGATGGTGCGGCCGAGGGTGTAGACGGTAGTGCGCTGGTCGATGACGCCGCCGCGGACGAATTCTTCGGGGGCCATGTAGCGGCGAGATCCGGGGAGGCGGTCGGTGTCGAGGGTGAACGGCCCGGGCCGGTACTCGTCGAGGTCGATCAGGCGTATTCGGCGGGCGTGGAAGTCGTAGAGGAAGCAGCCGTCGTAGAGGTCGACCGCGACGTAGCCGGCGGAGGTGACGGCCAGGTGTGCGTCGAAGATGGTGTCGATGGCTGTTTCGACGTCGGACAGGGGTAGTTGCTGGAACCGGTGCAGTGCACTGCGGTCCGAACCGTGAACGGTGGCGTGGTTCAGCACGGTGCCGTCATGCCATGGGTAAACCAGGGTCGGCCCGTCGAGGACCTGCTCGGGGCGCACGATCGCCGGGTGCTGGACCGCGGCGTGGAACCGGGCGGCCCGCAGCAGGGAACGGCGACTGGGCGCGGTGGTGGCTGTCTTGACGAACCAGCGGCGCCCGGACGCCTCGACGCCGTAGGAGACGCACCCGGAATCCTGGGCATCGAAGACCGCGAACGCGGAGTCCAGGGGTAGTTCCATCACGTAGGGAGAGTACGTAGTCGGGATGCCCCTCGGGGATGACGATCAGCCTGACAGACAGGGTGGAGACTCTACGTCTCCCGGAGAGTGTTGCTCGTCGAGCCTGCTGGGAGGCTGCGGAAGTGTGGGAATTCAGCGAGCGAGCGTGCCGCTGAGGCTGTAGTTGTCCCACCAGGTTGGCCGGTGTTCGCGTAGTTGTCCCGTGACTCGTGTCAGTAGGAGCCAGTTGCCGTTGAGCACGAACGCGGCGTCTTCCGGCCGGTCGGTAGTTGTCAAGTCAAACTGAGACGGTTGGTTCCTGCTGGGTTGGCTTGTTGATCCAGGCGTGGTCGGGCAGTTTCGGTGCGCGGGGCCTGCGGTTGAACCGGTCCGGGT
>NZ_KB900614.1:3410665-3430005 GCF_000379065.1 Salinispora mooreana | reverse complement strand
CGCCGGCTGCTTGCCAGATGAAGTGGACACGTACACAAGGATCTCCGATCCCCGCCCTCAGCAGGCCCGCCACCCCACTCACACAGGGTGTCTCACACCATCTTGACCAAGAGGGGGTTGGTGAGGACACGGGCCACGGCTGACACCATTGTTGGGACCACGTCTTCGGGTGGGTTGTTCTTGCGTAGGTCGAAGATGATGTTGGTGTAGGTGTCGGGTTCCCATTCCCACTGGGTGCCGTCGTCGTCTTCGGCGTCGAAGTAGCCGCTGCTGCCAGCGGAAACGGTGACGGTGTAGCCGATTTCCTCCCCGAGGTCGGCGGTGAGCAGCCGGGGGTAGCCGGGCAGGGTTGACTCCTCGACGCCGTGCGGGGCGACGAGGGACGCGAGGTCTTCCAGGGGGATGTTGCCGGCTAGGGTCAGTCGGTATTCGATGCCCACGTGTTGCCTGCCTTCTCAGTTGCGTCGGACGATCTGAATGATCGCACCGTTTCGGGTCACCGCTGCCAGTTCCTTGAGGTGCGGGACCGGCCAGTCGTTGAACTGCTTTCGCAGGCCGGCGATGTCGCCGCGCCAGTCGCACAGGTTCAACACCACTCGCTGGGTTTGTTGCCTCGCTACTTTCTGTGACACTTCCGTCCATACCCCGCGTACCGCCTTGCCGGCAGTGGGGGAGTAGCAGTCGAAGACGTGGCCCTCGATGAGGTAGTCCGGATCCTTGTCCGGCTTCCCCCTGTCGCCGGTGTTCTGGCGGGCGTCGGCGATTTCCCGTCGCGTCGGGTTCTGATGCACGCGGTAGCCGTCGTGGGCGAGAGTGTCGGCGCACTCGTTTTCTAACTCCAGCGAGCGTTGTACCACCGTGTCCTCTCGTGGTGGGATCTTCGTTCGGGGCCCAGTGGGCGAGCCGCCGGGAACGCCGGTTGGCGACCGGCTCCAGGATGTGGGACTCGATTCGGGGATTGCTGGGTCATCCGTGGCGGCTGCTGTCGTGGTCGGGCCGTCGGCGGCGGTGGAGTTGGGGGCGGGGCTGGCGGGTGCGGGGCCACCAGCCCCGGTTAGTTTCCCGACGATCCCAGTCGTCGTGCTTCAGCGACCGCTGCCTCGATAGCCTGCCGGGTAGTGCCGGTGCGTTCAACGAGAAGTACCACGATCTGCTTGGCTTCATTTAACGTCTGCAACAGGGGTCCTGGCTGTCCGCCGTGCAGAACGGCTCTGACGAGTTGCTGCACCTCGCCGAGTTGACTTATCACCTGGGTCCCCGCATCGCGGGCGTTGTCCAGTGCGCTCTGCACCGGTGCCAGCCCAGCGACCGTCTCCTGCGGCGTGCCCTGGCGGGGCACCGCCGCGGTCGCCTTTGCCGCCTCCCCGACCGACGCGGAGAAGCGACCAAAGCCGGCCTGGACGTTTTGAATCGCGTCGCGGACCCGGGTCATACCGACGGCCACAGCGGCGAAGCCAGCGCCCGCGGCACGAGCGCCGACCTCCTGCGCTTGGCTACCGGCTGCGGCGGTCAGACCGCGAGCTTTGTCGACACCAGCGGTCAGGGCACCCAACTCGCTGTGGATCTTTTCGATGATCGACACGTGAAGCAATCCTCCGATCGGCGATGACGATGGCTGCGTCCTAACGGGTCGTGCCATCGTGCCAGTGACCGGCCTCGAGCGACTCATCGGTCGGGTCCACATGGCACTGACTGCGGGCTTGCCGGTACCACGAAGCTGGGCGTAGACGCCGTGAGGCCCCTTGGCCTTGCACTCCACGAACATCTGCCGGATCACCCAAGACGTGCGCTCCGGGCCTTCCACGATCAACAGGTCAACGAGGTCCCTATCTCGCTCGATAGCGTGAGGTGGCGGTACTGCGGTCTACCGGCGGTGTTCCGTGCTGCTGGCGCTATAGCCGAAGTGCCTGCCAGTCGAGCACGCCGTCACCGAGCGCGGTGACCGCCCCGACTAGGCCCAAACGGCGTGCTCGCACATCCGGGTTGTCTGCTATCACGAGGATGTCGTTGAAGAACGAGTCCACCGCGGCAGGCAGGTCACCACCTGCGGCGAGCCGAGTCCCGGCCACCACGCACGTGCTCGACTCTTCGCGCCTCGTCGGGTTGCCAACCCCTAAAGACCTACCCGGCGGCGGCGGTGATCTTCCGAGCGAACGTGCTCGCTTCCTGGGCGTCGACGTACCGGGTCCGAGGCCAGAAAAACCCGCGGAGGCCATCCGACTTGTGGCGAGGCACAACGTGGACATGCAGGTGAGGCACACTTTGGCTGACGCGGTGGTTGACAGCAATGAATGCTCCATCGCACCCCAGCCCTGTTTCGACTGCCCTGGTTACCGTTTGAACGTGTTCGAAGAAGGCGCCGGGATCTGCAAGATCGATCAACGTTGGAACGTGGCTCGCCGGAACAACCAGCGTGTGCCCCTTGAAGACCGGACGATGGTCAAGGAACGCCACGGCAACGCTGTCGTGGAGGATCAAATCGGACTTCACGGTGCCCGCAACCACGTTGCAGAAGATGCAGTTCTGGCTGGCCATTCGGCGATGTTAATCGACAACTTGCGCAAAGTGCTTGAGGAAGTTGACGGCAGAAGTCGATACTTGGGGCGGACCACCATAAAAGAGCGAATGGGGCAAATGAATGGAATCGACCGAGCATTTCATCCCACCGACAGCAGCAGACAGGTGCCCGACCTCCCTGTGGTACCCCGACGTCGACTGCCTCGGGAGCCCGTACCTCCTGAGGTGGGCACATCCACTACTTGGCACCAGGTGGTCTTGCCTGGAGCACGCCATCCATGCAATCCGTAACATCCCTGATGTGGTAGTCACGGAGTCTCCAGATCCGACATTTGCGGATGAAATTCGCGTTCGGGCGTTAGATCCGTAATAGTGATCATGAGCTGGCGTGTCTGACACGTGGTATCGGCTGGCATGGTTGCCACAACCGTGTGCGAAGCTGTCGCCGGACCGTTCCCGCACCCTGACGATTCGAGCTGATCATGATCAACGACGAGGCCTACGATCCCCACGCCATCATTGACAAGTGGATGAAGGTCTGGGATGAGTTGCGAGTCTCCGAGGCGCATGGCCTTACGGGCGGTCATGAAGATGAGCCGCGTTCGTATGTGGTGAGCATGTTCCCCTACCCATCCGGCGACCTGCACATGGGTCACGCGGAGGTGTACTCCATTAGTGACGCCATCGCTCGCTACATCCGCATGCAGGGCGGGAACGTGCTCAACGCGATCGGATGGGATTCCTTCGGATTGCCAGCCGAGAATGCAGCGTTGAAGCGAAACCTCGATCCCCGTGATTGGACGTACGCCAACATCGAGACACAGGCAGAGTCGTTCCGGCGCCTCGGTGTCTCCTTCGACTGGCGGACTCGCTTCCATACATCTGACCCGGAGTACTACCGATGGAACCAGTGGCTGTTCCTGAGGCTGTTCGAGGCCGGGCTCGCCTACCGTAAGGAGGCCGCAGTCAACTGGTGTCCAAACGATCAGACGGTGCTTGCCAATGAGCAGGTGATCGGTGGGCACTGCGAGCGTTGTGGCACCGCAGTCGTCCAGCGTCCACTGACCCAGTGGTTCTTCAAGGTCGTCGGTCATGCCCAGCGCATGCTCGACGACATGGCCCAGCTGGAGGGCAAGTGGCCAAACGAGGTCCTTGCCATCCAGCGGAACTGGATTGGCCGCTCCTCCGGCGCGCACATTGACTTCAAGATCGCGGATCGCGATGAGCCGGTGCGAGTGTTCACCACCCGGCCAGACACACTGTTTGGGGCAGTCTTCTTCGTTGTGGCGGTGGACTCGCCGCTGGCCGACGAGCTATGCACGGCAGACCAGCGTGAGGCGTTCGATGCGTATCGCCAACAGGTGGCAATGGCGACGGAGATCGAGCGGCTTGCCACCGACCGGCCCAAGACTGGTGTGTTTATCGGACGGTACGCCAGCAATCCGATCAACGGAGAGCCCCTGCCTGTATACGCGGCAGATTATGTACTGGCGCATTATGGCACCGGCGCAATCATGGCGGTGCCCGCGCACGACCAGCGGGACCTAGACTTCGCCCGAGCGTTCGACCTGCCGATCCGGGTGGTAATTGACAGTGGGCAGCCGGATCCGGCTGCCACCGGGGAAGCCACCGACGGTGACGGCCGTCTGGTCAACTCGGGAGACTTCAACGGTCTGACAATCTCCGAAGGCTCGGAGGCGATCACCACACGTCTGGAGTCCAACGGCGTGGGCGCGGCGGCCGTCACCTACCGATGGCGCGACTGGCTGATCTCACGTCAGCGGTACTGGGGAACGCCAATTCCGATCGTCCACTGTCAGTCGTGTGGTCTTGTGCCCGTTCCAGATGATCAGCTACCGGTTGAGCTGCCGAAGTCCGGGTATCAGCTGCGTCCTGAGGGTGGGAAGTCACCGCTGGAGAGCGCCGAGGAATGGGTCTCTGTTGCGTGTCCGCGCTGTGGCGAACCAGCTCGACGCGACACCGACACGATGGACACATTCGTCGACTCGTCGTGGTACTTCCTGCGCTATCCCAACCCGAACTTCACGGACGGGCCGTTCGACCCGGCCGGCGTGCAGCGTTGGCTGCCGGTGGACGAGTATATCGGGGGCCGCGAACACTCGACCGGCCATCTCATGTACGCGCGTTGGCTCACCAAGGCCCTCCACGACCTGGGCATGCTGTCGTTCACCGAGCCGTTCACGAAGCTGACCAACCAGGGCCAGGTCATCATGAACGGCAAGGCCATGAGCAAGACGCTAGGGAACCTGGTCAACCTCCAAGAGCAGATTTCGCTTTTTGGGCCGGATGCCGTCCGGGTGACCATGGTCTTCGCCGGGCCTCCGGAGGACGACATCGATTGGGCTGACGTGTCGCCGACCGGTGCGGTCAAATGGCTGGGGCGAGTGTGGCGTCTGTCGGGGGAACTGCCCACACAGGTTGAAGGTACCGCCGACGTTGCGCTGCGTCGGAATGTGCACCGGCTGCTCGCCGACACCACCGCGGCGATGGAAGCCCGACGCCTCAATGTGGCGATTGCGCGGTTGATGGAGCTGACCAACGTCCTGCGACGCGCCGTTGATGGCCAGCCGGGCGCGGCAAACCCCGCCGCCCGCGAGGGTGCGGAAGCATTGGTACAGATGCTCTCGTGTTTCGCGCCCTTCACGGCGGAGGAGGCGTGGCAGCGGCTCGGCCACGAGCCTTCGGTCTGTGTGGCTGCCTGGCCGAAGGCGGACCCGCAGCTGCTTGTGGAAGACACCGCCACCTGCATTGTGCAGATCAACGGTAAGGTGCGCGATCGACTGGAGGTCCCAGCCGACGTCAGTGAGGACGCCCTGCGTGAACTCGTCCTGAACGCGGACAAGGTCCGGGCAGCGCTGGGCGAAGGGGGCGTTGATCGAGTGATTGTTCGCGCGCCGAAGCTAGTCAATATCGTTCCTGCGCGGTGACTTGACGGGGTGTTCGCCGATTCTTCACAGCGGCGAACACCCCTACAAAGCCGTGTCAGGTGTGCCGCTGCCAGCGCTGGAAAGCTGCGATGGGTTGCATTCCGAGCGCCTCGTTGATCGCGAGCATATGAGTCTTCGCAGCATTGGGGGATGTAGATGAAGCTGCTACCGGTTCTGCCGTACGGAGCGATTCGATGGTGGCCGCTTTGAGCAGCAGCCCGAGTTGATGCCCGTGGTGCGCGGGCTCGACGATAGCGGGTTCCGGCGCCGCCGTGCCGCATGGCTGGAATGCCGCGTACCGCTTACACCCGGGCGTTCGCGATCCAGCTCTTGCCGGGTGCCTGGCTGGTCACTGTTCCTCCAGCCGGGCTATGGCTGCTGGCAGGGCGGCGGCGCTGGCAACGACGGCGACACCGTCCGGGACCGACCCGGCGTGGTCGCTGGTCCGAATCCATATCGCCGGTATCCCGCATTGAAGCGCGAGCTGGATGTCGTGTTCGAGGCTGTCGCCGATGATGAGCACGTTGCGGCGACGATGTGGCAAGCTCTGGAGACACTGACCGAGCAGCCGCCGGTCGGGCTTGCCTGTGCCGGCGGCAGTGGAAGCGATCACCGCCTTCATCATGCGGCCGAGACCCGCTCGATACACCTTGCTTTCCTGACCGTCGGCCGGACCGTTCGTGATGATTGCCAGGTCGCGGTCCGCCAGTGCTTCGAGAGCCCCAGCGGCTCCCTGGGCGAGCCGCACCCGCCCCCGATGCCGCGTACCGGTGAAGGTGCGAGCAGTCTCGTCGATCACATGGCTGTCTGCTGCGACGCCGCATCGGGCGTACGCCGCTCGCCAAGCGCTGTGCCGATACGTGGGAAGCCAGTCGCGTAGCGGCTGAAGGTCCGACCGTGGACCAGGAAACTGCTCGGACAGCCCGTCCCAGGCGGATAGCCCATAGCGGTCGGTAAGCGGACCCAGCCAATCGGGCTCCCACCAGGCGTCCCGGGCCGCCAGCGGGGCTACGGCTGCGAATAGCTCCTCAACGATGCCGTAGGTCTCATGCGCATAGTGGGCGGCAGCTCGATATCCGGCGTCAACGTTGGGGAGTTCATCGATGAGCGTGCCGTCGAGGTCGAAGATGAGCGTGTCGAATCGGTTCATTGGATGTGTCCATCCGTCATCCAGCTCCACGCTGCCGTTGATCGGCTTTCGTAGAGGTAGTCCGATGCGAGGCTCGCGGCGGCCTTCCGCATCCGCTCACGTTCAGACGGGTCAGCAACGGCACGGATCGCTTGGACAAGGTAACGAGGGGAGGTGCCTTGCACCGCGAGGCCGAAGTGGTGCTCGGCGATCAGATCACCGAGTGCGCCGCGCCGCGGCGCAATGATTGGAAGCTGGTAGAGCAGGGTCTCCCGGAGTCGCATCGGCGGGCATAGATCCCACAGAGCATGTGGTTGATACGCGCAGATCGCTGCGGTGGCGTGCCGCAAGACATCTACGCGCTCCCGCATTCCGAGGGGCCGCTCGGCGAACCGAATGGCGTCTGAACCATCGGCTGCGGCGCGTGCGGCGCGTAACGAGGCGGTCATCATGCCTCGCTGGGGGTAGAGGAACTGGAGGTGGACCTTTAGCGCGTCCTTGCGCGCTTCGAGGACTGCGTTGATCGCCGTGGCAGGGTCGTAGTGGTTCCAGGTGCCGCCGTTCCAGACCAACGTCAGCTCATCGTTGACGGCAACCTCGGATGATTTCGAGGAATTCTCGTTTCTGGATGATAGCCCGACGGGAAGGACGAAGAACCTTGAGTCGAGGTCAGGCGCCATCCGGCTGAGCGGCGACCAGAAGGCGCTGGAGAGCATTCCGATGACAACATGCCGTTCGGCGATCGACGCCACGGTGAACTTGTCAGCCATGCGCAAGCGGCGAAGGTAATCCGCGAGATGAGACTGGTAGGCGCGAGGGGGCACGGTGGCAGTGCGTACGCTCTCATATGTGAGGAACTCCAGGGGCCACACGATCGCGTCGAAGACGCAGAGGGCTTGGGCGGCCCGGAATCGGGCTACGGTCTCCGGTGGAGTGGCAAACCCGTACCAGTAGACGTCGCCTGCTACCGGTGCCGCCTCGCGCACGCTGGCCCAGCGCAGGGCGGGCCAGACCGAGAGGATCTCGGCCTCTGGAGTGTCGGGCACCAGGACCGTAACGTCAGTGTGGTCAGACATGGCGGTAGCGAGTTCGACGGCACGCAAACCGACGCCGTTCAGCCCATCAGCCATGCCGACCCCGAAGTCGATGTACAGCACCGGGACTCTCCTCGATTTGATCATGCTGGGTAGGTGGGAACGAGCTGGGCGAGCTCGACGTCGGGTTGAAGCCAGATGACCGGAATACCGCGCTGTCCCGCCCGTGCCCGGTATCTGGCGAAGTCCGGCCGCTGCCGCGCGCGCCGGCCATAAAGATCCGCTGCTTCGTCGGCCGGAAGGACGACGGCTGAGGCTCCGGCCGTGTGACTGCCTATCTCGACGGTGACACGTGGATTTGCGCGAAGGTTGTGGCACCAGGCAGGGTCGGCCGGCCTACCACCGTCGGAGCCGAACACCATGAGGCGGTCATTATCGATCATGAACTCGAGAACGCAGGTACGTGGGCGTGCCGTCCTAGCCCCGGTCGTGGTTAGCACGAGCATCGGCGACCAGAACGCAGCGCCCGCACGGTCCCGAGCTGAGCGCCATTCCTCGACACGGCTTGCCTTGTGCGCCAACAGGAACGCACGGTTTGTGGCAGCCATCCCATGGGCAAGCACGCTGGGAAGACGCTCTTCGACGAGAGCTGCCGCAGGCGCCTCGACGTGATGCTCGTTGGCAAGGCCCAGGATTAGGCCGAGTTCTCTTTCTGTCCGTGCTGTCATGGGCGTACGACCAACACCGCCGTCGAGAGCTGCCTCGTCCACCCGCCCCCAGTGCTTGGCGACCCAACTCGTGCCGGTGCTGGTAACGATCCCGGAGATCAAGTCCTCGGTGTCGAGTCCGGCTGCGGTGGCGATGCGAGCGGCTTCGATCAAGATCGCGCGGTTGCCGTGCAGCGCGAGGTTGTTGCATAGCTTTAACACCATCCCGGCACCGACCGGGCCTGCGTGAATGACGTTGTCGCTGTACAGGCTGAACACTGGCCTAAGACCTTTGATGGCTTCCTGGTCGCCGCCGACGAACAAGGTCAGGCTGCCGTCGCTCATCTGGCCCTGCCCTCTGCTCATGCCGGCGTCTACCAGGCCGATACCTCTGGCTGCAAGCCGGTCAGATGCCTCTCGGGCCGTCGTAGGAGCAACGGTCGAATGCAGGACCACCAGCGTGCCAGGCGTGCCGACGGAAGCGATGTCGTCAACGACGTTAAGTGCCTGTGTATCCGTGGCGACGATGACCAGAATGACGCGGCAGCGCCGAGCCACGGCTGCAGCGGAATGCCCCCAGGCTTCGTGCGGCCACCGTGCCGCAGCGTCGGCGAGGCTGTCATTGACGAGGATGTCGGCGTCGACCGCCTGCAGCCGGGTGGCGATCGTGGCACCCATCTCGCCGAGGCCAATGACGCCGATTCGCTGGGTCTGCGGGTTCACGGCTGACCTCCCGTGACGACTTGGTGGTAATAGGTGAGCATTGTGTGCAGGTCGGGTAGCGGCGAGGGTGACGCCAAGACGGTGCGGTGAAGGTCCCAAACCGTCTGCCAGTAGCTCCGCACCGTCCGGTTGGCTCGCCGGAGGGTGAGAGCACTTGCGGTTGGCGGGTCCATGATGGCTATCGCGGAGTCGGACCTGGCGACCGACATTCGCGTCGTACCCCCCAGCGACGGGGCCGGTGTGTGCGCCAGGTGATCGACTCGCCCGCTACATAGGTTCGCGGCGATCGACCGAGCCAGCGAGACCGCCTTAACCTGGTGCAGGTTCTCGGCCGCTACCACATGGTCTACTGGGTGCCCGATCAACTCGCCGACGACGTCCGGCAGGTAGGTCATGATCGTGGAGCGGTACTGCTGGAGTCTTGCCTCGCTGGGCGTGACCTGTTTGCCAGACGGCCGTAACGAGTACAGAGCGCTTAGATCGTCGGACCTCACATCGATGCCACGCCGGGCGACGGCCCTGGTAACCACCGAGCGCACCGAGGGATCGTCGGTCCGAGCGATCGTCAGCGAGCGAGGCGCGGCGATCGTCGCAGCGAGTCGCGAGATGATTGCATGCAGGACATCGCCGAAGGCCCGCCAGCCTTCGTGCGCTGCCGGTGCCGTGATCTGTTCTTCCCCGATGGGAAGGTAGATTAGGCAGTCCGTGGCGGCGAGCGATGCTACCGCGAGAGCCATCATGGTGTCGGTCAGGTAGTCGAGTCGGAGTCTCGCAAGGCTGGCATTGCTGTATCCGACGCACCCACCGCCGACGATCACCGATGCTCCGGGACGTGGCGGATCGAAGTCTGCGTTCACGGCCACGGCAAGACCGCTCTGCACAGCAGGAAACGATCCCAGTCCGACGTTGGATGGCGCAGCGAGGCCATGCAACGCGAATAGACGCTGTTTGTCCATGCGGTAAACGGAGCGCAGAATCTTCGCACTGTCGCACCTTGTGATCGTCGTGCTCATGACGCACCACAAAAGTCGTCAATGTGCTGGCAGATTCGGTCTACCTCGTCGTTGGTGAGCTCCGGCCAGATTGGGATCGATAGCGCCGTGGCCGCCCGTTGTTTGGCGTGGGTCAGGTCCTCGCTTCGGCTGACTGCGGCGATGGGCGGGTGATCGCCAAGGAGATGCGGGTAGCACACCATCGATCCGATACCGTGCGCCTTGAGATGATGACGCAGTCGATCGCGATCAGGATGCGCCACAGTAAACTTGTGGTACACGTGCGTACTCATACCCTCTGGTACGGGCGGCAATGCTACTGCTACGCCAGCGAGGTTGGTCCAGTATCGCTCGGCGATGGTGCGACGTCGGCTGATCCACGAGTCCAGGTGCGGAAGCTTGTGGGCGAGCACCCGAGCCTCGAAGGGGTTGAGCCGGCTGTTGAGGCCGAACAATGGGTGCCAGAAGCCGCTGGTTGATCCGTATGCGCGTAGTGCTTGCAGCGTCTCGATCTGATGTTCGTCGTTGGTGAGGACGGCACCACCGTTCGATGTGCAGGACAGGTGCTTGGACCAGTTGAAACTCACCGCCGCCGAGTCACCGAACGTTCCGACGGCGTGATCACCGTGGTACGCACCGAGCGCCTGTGCGCAGTCCTCGACCAGGGCGATGCCGTGGTCCACGGCGAGTTGAGAGAGCCTGCGCATGTGGGCCGCCTCGCCGAACATGTGCACCGGGAGCAGTGCAACGGTGCGTGAGGTGATCGCAGCCTCGGCCGCCGCGGGATCGATCACATAGCCCTCGGACTGCGTATCGACGAGGACCGGCGTCAAACCGGCTCGCACGATCGCGGCGGCGCTGGCGAAGAACCCGAAGCCGCATAGGATCACCTCACCGCCACGAGGCAGGTCGAGCGCCGTCAGGGCGATCGTGAGCGCGTCCGTTCCGCTCGCGGTTCCGACCGCGAATCGGCTACCCGCGTACCGGGCGAGGCGTTGTTCGAAGTGCTGAACCTCGCGGTTGAAGGCGCTATCGTCGGTTAGGTCGGCTGTCGCGAGTGCTGAGGTCAGTTCGTGGGCGAGCGCGTGGTGCTGCCGACTGTTGGTGTGAAACGGAATCGTCATCGCGCACCCGCAGCCTGCAGCGCGCGGCGCTGCGCTTCGACTCGAATGACCACGTCCTGGCGGAGGGCGGCGTTGTAGCGCATGTCGGTTAGGAGCTTCATGTTGCCGGCCAGCGCTTGCTCGGCTTCGTCGAGAAACTGCTGCCAGGGCTTCTCGATGTCGGAGCCGAACAGTTCCACGAGACTGCGCCAGGACTGTTCGTATGCGGTGACCGAGGCCGTCCATTCCTGCATGGTGCGCCGCGGCGTGTGCCCGCACGGCAGTGCACTGGTCGCCAAGACACGGCGACCCGCCGCCAGCGAGCTGGCGGACAGCGTGGGGCCGATGAGTGTGTCGAGTCGGAGTGCGTCGTTGACGGCGCGTGCGAACGGCTCCCGTCGCGCCAGCGTGCCTCCAGCTCCACCTTGTACGTACGGCTTGCAGACGGGAGCCCCGGACGCCCGCTCCATGGCGGCCACGAATGTCGCGGATGACAGCGTTTCCCACACGCGGCACTTTGCGTGCACCACGAGACCGCTGGTGGCGTCGAGGTTCGGACTCTCGTCGAGCATCAGATTTGCGACTTGCCAGTGCTCGATTGAACGCAGCTCAGCGTCGGCATCGAGGAAGCCGACGCGGTCCGATCTGAGGCCGAGCTGGTCGGCCATCCTTAGCCCATGGCGGACCGCGCGGATGTAGCCGATCGGACCATTGATGGCGACGATCGCCAACCGGTCGTCGATGGGTGCGAGCCTGGATCGGATGTCAGCCACGCGGGAGGATGCGTCTGTGCCGTTGACGATCACCAGGTGGGCCGTGTCCACGCCGCTGGTCGTTGCTGAGTGGTCGCTGGTGATGACGGAGTTGACAGGATCATGGTTCGGCCCGACTGGCACGATCACGCCGAGCATAGATGTTGTTACGGCTGGGAGGTGGAGAGTGACTGCGTCTTCCGCAGCGTCGATCATCGGTGTGCCTCCGTGGCGATCTGAGTGGCGGCGTTCAGACCACGGCGTATGGCGACATCCATGTTGATGTAGCCGTACCCTGCGAGTCGTCCAGCCGGAATGATCGGGTTGCGCCTGAACGCGGTCAGGCGTCTCTCAAGCGATGCCTGGGTCGCGAGGTTTGTCCCAGCTGCATCAAGGACCGGGTAATGCTTGGCGTCGGCGCCAGGAAACTCGCGCATGACCACGGTGCCGGAAATATCGTGGAGGTCATCGAGCGCCCATTTCGTCTCGATGGTGCGAGTCCAGGGAACCGCCAGCGCTGGCTCGTTGACGACCATCGCCGGCTGTGCGAGCGTGACACCTCGCAGCAGCGTGGATTCCAGCCGGACTCCGCGCCATGGGAGTGCGCCAGGCTCGGCGAAGAAGTCGTCGAGCGCGGATGTGACGATGACCGGCTCACCACGCGCCGCCACGTCCGACATGTGATCCGCTGTGACGGTGGTGCCAAGATTTACCTCGGCCTCTTGGAGCATCGCCTCGACGAGCATGCCGTAGCCGGCACGCGGCCATCCTTGGAAAGGATCTCGGAAGAAATCCAGGTAGCCGTCGTCGCGAAGCTCGACGCGCCCTTTCGCCACGGATGCCGACAACGTATGTGGGTCACGACCCCACTGCTTTACGGTGTACGGGCCGACGCACTCGTCGTAGAGGGTGCGACCGAGCAGCGACACGCAGTACGTCTCGAAGTTCGTGGTGTCCACCGAGGTGGGGCGCCGGTTGAGTTCGTAAACGAGCTGAGCACCGTCCGGGAGCTGCGACACTGCCGAGCGCTGGATTGGCCATGGAATGAGCTGGCCGCGCACTCTGATCACCACGCGGTGCCGGTACGGCACGAAGTCCGCCAGCTTGGTTACCAACCGCCAGACGGGCTCGTCGGTGGTATGGAAGATGTGGGCCCCGTGCGGCTCATAGGGAATGCCGTGCATCCACTCAGTCCGCACGTGGCCACCGACGACCTGTTCGCGCTCGAAGACACGTACTGCGTAGCCAAGCTGGCCGAGTTGCCACACAGCTGCTGCACCGGTGATACCCGCGCCGATGACGACCGCGCTTCGACCCATGGTCCGCTCCTCGCCTTGATGCACTTAGTTCGATCCTTGGCAAGGAGGCTCCCCGGTTCCGGTCGGATCGCGTCAGCTCAACGTGGGGGTCCATCACGGACCCCGGGGGTGACGATTGCAGGAGTGCCCAAATTCGGGCTGTCGATCTTGCTGTTGGCGTTCATGCCGGAACCCACATAATCTGGACCCCATGGCCAACCAAGATCAGCCTTTGTCCACGCGACGCGGGCTTAGTGGCGACCACGCCGTTGAGCTCGTTGACAAGGTGGTGACCGAGGCTGGCTATCGAACGGATGGCATCGCGCTGCTACGGCCACCAGCGGACAATGCGATGGTCGCCATCTCGCCAATCGGCCTGGTTGCCCGGGTTGGTGTAGACATTGCGTTTCGGGAACGCCTTGCGAACGAGGCGCGCGTCGCCCGATGGCTGAAGGCGCGCGGAATGCCTGCCGTCCAGCCTGCGGAGATGCCTGGCCTCTCTCAGCTCGACATCATCGATGGTCGAGTCTTCACCTGGTGGACCTACCTTCCCCAAGACGGTTCAGCGACCGTTCGTGACCTCGGTCGTGCGCTGCGGCGGCTACACGAACAAGGCCCACGGTGGCCCCATCTCCCGACGCTCGATCCATGGGCACGGGTCGCATCGCAGCTCGAGACTGCGACCCTTCCCGATGGTGATGCGAATGAGCTCCAGCGGCATTGGCGCAGACTTACGCTGCGTTGGCAGCGCTCAGGCTGGAGCCATAGGGCAGCGTCGGTCATCCACGGCGACGCACACCGCGGCAACATTCTGATTTCCCAGGGAGTCGGCTACCTACTCGACTTCGAAGACACCCGGCTGGGGCCACCGGAATGGGATCTTGCGTACGTCATCGCGTCCGCGAGGGTCGGATGGCTTTCGGCCAGCGAAATCGACGCCTTCTGGCACGAGTACGGCCCGATGCCTGATCACGATGCTGATTTCGAACTTCTTGTCGATATCGCGCAGTTCCGGCGCACATGCTGGCTGGCATCCAGACTTCCGTTCGAACCCAAGCTGTTGGACCAGGTTCGGCATCGAATCGCGACCATCGTCGATCCCGGTCTTCCGCGCTATTGGCTGCCGGTATAGGCACTACAGGCTGGGCGTCCAGGGCCAGGGTCGCTCGCCGTGCTCGCCTCGCAGACAGTCGACTCGGTACAGCGCGTCGCGAACCATGGTCGGGTCACGGTCCGCGAGCTGCACCAGGTAGGTTGCCATCCTGAGTTCCCGAGTATTTCGCATCAGATGGAAGCCCGCCCAGCACGTGACGTCTGACCCATAAACCTCAACGAACTGCTGGTACTGGTTCTCGGTGATCCATCCGAATGACCTGAGCCTGATCGCCGACGATACAAGATCCCACTCCGGTGGACCAACCGAGCACCGTTCCAGGTCCAACAAGACCGCTTGGCCGTCAGGCGTGATGGCAACGTTGCCCACCCAAGCGTCACCATGCACTACGCAGTGAGGAAGGCCTACCGGCAGGCGAGACCAGCTCAGGCGCAAGTCTTCAACATGGCGCAGCAGCCAGTCTTGCCGGACCTGGTCGATGCAGGTGCTCTCGCTGATGCGTTGCTCTAGCCGGACGAGTGGATCGAGCCGGGGCAGGCCCAAAGCCGCCGGAATCGGGAGGGCGTGCAGTTGCCGTAGGATACGCGGGACATCGATCACCTCACCCATTCGGTGTGGGGGTAGCTGTCGCCAGAACACCACGGGGACGTCCCCGACGACGACGGGCTGCGGACCGACGTCGCTCAGCGCTACTGCAGGAAATCCCGCCTCGCTCAACCATTGCGCCACCGCTACCTGCCGGGCCGACGCGGCGGCCGTCCCAGGCCGGCCGACCTTGGCGATCGTGGATGAGTCCACGCGCCAAACGGCGTTCTCGCCATGGCGAATCAACTCCATCGTCCCCGTGGCCAAGCCAACCTGCTTGCAGGCAGTGGAAACCTCCTCGTAGGTGGCGATGCTCATGCGTAGGTCGCCTCGAAGATCGCTTCCCGGAGCTCCGCAACGGCTGGCAAACTTCGGTGTTGGCCCGAGACCCGCACCAATTCGCGGAGCCCTTCAACGACGCGCGCAGATTGAAGCCCTTCCAGCCGCCGGATGGTCCGCAGCCCCAGATCGGATGCTTCTGCAGGATCTCCTTGGGACATCAACAGAGTGGCCATCTTGATGGCTGACTGAGCGGTTGACCTCGCGTATCCATCCCCGTGCCGGTTGATCGCAGCGTTAAGCCGAGCGATGGCTTCGACGGTCGCACAGCCGTTCATCGCGATGCTGAACAATGCATGACCGGTGTCTCCGAGGTGTTGGGCCTGGTCGTAATACTTCATCCATGGCCGTTCCGGCTCTGCCCCGACACGCTCGAATGCCCTGTCCGCCGCTGCAACCGCCGCGATCGTCTCCGCCCGTAGGCCCATCCTCGCCAAGGCACGCGCCCGACCGGTGTAAAGCATCGCCTGCTCCGCGGGGGTCAGCCTGCCGAGATCGAGCGCTGTATCGAGCCATTTGAGGGCATCCGAAGGGGAACCACACCAAATCGCCTGCCGGGCTCGGTGCGACAGCAGCTTTGCTTGAAGGTGCGGATCGCCAGCAGTGGCAGCGCACTCCGATGAAAATTCGAAAATTTTCTGTGCCTGGGACTGATTGTTCGCGTCGAAGCTCATGAAGCCAGCGACAGCGCCGAGACGCGCAACAGCGGCGAATAGATCTAGCGCCAGACCGTCGGCGCAGCGTTGCCGCAGTAGTCGAGCCGCCCAACGCAAGTGAGCCTCGGCAGCTTGCCGCGCGACACCGCCCCCATGAGCGAAGTCCCACGAGGTGAGGAGCGAGGCGAGGCTGATGATCTGTTCAACATCGTCCCTGGTGACGACAGCTGGAACCTCCTCCGCGAATAGCGAAGGGGCATTGTCATGCGACTTATCAGGCGGTACCGCTATGTCCTCATACGCGAGGCCCATCATGTGGCGTGGGATGCCGAGCCCTTCTGCGATGCGTTCCAATACCTCGTAGGCGGTGACCTGCTGCGTTCCCTTGGAGATCGCGCGGACACGAGTCTCTGCCAGTCCTGTGCATCCAGCGATGCGGGTACGTGAGTAGCCGTGGGAACGAAGGAACCGGAAGAGCAACGACATGTCACGTGCTCGGAGAGCAGCGGCGACCGACTTGCCCTCGAACGTGGCCTGGCGCCACCAACTCTCGTCGTGTCGTTCTGAATCGAGCACCGTCACCTCCCCGACGTGCTGCCCGTGCTATGCAGCGTACGCGCAAATCGACAAGCATTGGTACTGGGTATTGCACTGTCTGACGTGGTTGTCTGGCAAGGGCTGGTAGCCGCCGCCGTCACGATGGGGGTACACCCTGAACCCGTATCGGGGTTTGATACCCGACAGATGGCGGTTGTGACCGTGTGGGTATGGCCCTGCCGCTGTTGTCGAACCCGCGGCGACAGGCGCGGGCGGGCCAAGGCAGGCTCGCCCCATCCACGACCTACGCGGAGGTGTGCCTAATGTCAACGGCGAGCCAGAGCTATCCATGAGCTGATCTTTGCCGCGTGCGGGGCGACATGCAGCTCTGGCGTGTCGTGGTCCAGGGCGAGGTCGGTCCTGTCGTCGGTGGCACATCGGGTGAGCCGGCAGGCACTAGCGTCCGCACGCCTGCGCATTAGATCGCTACAGTTCGTGGATGATTGTGTGGGTCGCGTCGTTCCCCCGCTCGGGCAACACGTAGGTCCGCTCGATCCCGGTCACGATCGCGGTCCTCAACTGTTGCCCGTCGGCGGACAGCTCGCTCACGAGTGGGTAGGGCCTTTCCCGGCAGATGCGCCTGCGACAAGTAAGTAGCAGCCTGTCGCACGACCTCGTTCTCCTGCTCCAACAACCTTTGCTTGCGTACCTCCCGCAACTCGGCCGACTCGCCGCTGGCCGTCCCAGGGGTAGCGCCGGCGTTGACACCGGCCTGGCGAAGCCACGTGAGCAACGTCGTACCGTTGAGAACGTAAACCGAAAGCGTCAGGTACTGCCCAAACGCTGAACTAGCGCTGAACTTCGTCCGAACCGACCGCGCTACCCGCCGACGTCAAGTGTCACGATGGAGCCATGATGGAGCTGGAGGGTGTACCGGTCACCGTCGACGAGTTGAGCGCCATTGCGCTCATCAACTACGGCCACTTTACGTCGATGCGCGTCGAAGGTAGTCAGGTACGCGGGCTTGACCTGCACCTGGAGCGGCTTGCACGGGACAGCCAGGCTGTATTCGGAGTGGGGGTGGACACCGAAAAGGTTCGGGCGCTGGCTCGAAAACTAGCCGTGCAGGTCTCGGTTCCGGTGATCATGCGAGTTACGATCTTCGATCCCGAACTTAGCCTCGGTCACCCAGCCGTCGGCAGCGAACCCCGCGTCTTGGTCACCCTACGGCCCGTCGGACCTGGAGGGGAACCTCCGATACGCCTAAAATCAGTGCCTTACCAGCGGGAACTGCCAGAGGTGAAGCATATCGGGTTGTTTGGAACGGTTCACCAGCGTCGCCGCGTACAGCGAGCTGGATTCGATGACGTACTCTTTGTGGATGCGAGTGGCCGGGTCAGCGAGGGTGCAACCTGGAACATTGGATTCCTTCGTAACGGCAGGGTGAGCTGGCCGGATGCCAACTGCCTCTCGGGAGTCACGATGCGGCTGGCATCCGCGGCCATGGAGCGACAGGGGATCGAAGTTCACTGGGAGCCGATCACCCTCAGCGAGATTTCCCAGGCAGACAGCGCGTTCATCACCAACGCCGGTGTTGGGTTGCGACCCGTTGCCGCCATCGATGGCTTGCTCCTGAGTGATGGCGCGAGCTTCGTTGATCAGCTCCGAAAGGAGTACGAAGCGACGCGGTGGCAGCCGCTGTAGCCGCTGCGTGCGTTACGTCCTGTTGACGGGGTAGAGCAAGCCGTGGTCATGTGGTATCTATGTCGATCGAGGATTGACCGTTGATAGAGATAGTGACCAAAGGACTACACGTTGATGACGGTGAGCAAGTGGTCCGGACGCGAGACTCGCGCGTTGCGGGAGGCCAAACGGATGAGCCTTCGGGAATTCGCTGCTTACCTAGGCGTTAGCGACAGGACCATCTCTAAGTGGGAAGCGGGTGCTGACCGCATCCGGCCCCGCCCAGAAAGCCAGGCGATCTTGGACACTGTTCTCCAGAGAGCCAGCGACGACGTGCGCACCCGTTTCGATCTGTTGATGGGCCGCGGAGCTGGGTACACAGAGGCCCCACGACGTCCGTTTGGCTCTACATCGAGCACCGAGTCACTCTCCGGGGTGGTGGAGGTAGAACAGACGCACCCGCGGACAGGGAAGCTGATGACACTAATCCCTGGTGGGTCATTCCTGTTTGGCGTGAACAATCAAGTATTGGAGTTGCCGCCTTTCTACATTGACGTAACGCCGGTGACCAACGCCGACTATGCGCAGTTCGTTGCTGAGCGGGGATATCGGGCCCCTCAACACTGGCGAAATGGTAGCTTTCCTGACGACCTAAGCGATCACCCAGTGGTTAACGTAACCTACCGGGATGCTGAGGCGTATTGCTGCTGGGCCGGTAACGCCCTTCCCACCGAGCAACAGTGGGAAAAAGCCGCTCGAGGCGTTGACGGTCAAGCCTTTCCATGGGGTAACCAGGTAACCATTGCGAAGTGCAACGTTCGTGAGTCGGGTATCGGCGGAACTACGCCGGTCGAGCGCTATCACAGTGGTGTTAGTCCCTACGGGGTTTACGACCTAAGCGGAAACACTTGGGAGTGGTGTTCGACCGAGACTGACCCAGGCCGCTACGTCCTGAGAGGACGTCTGATTCACGTATTTTGTGTGTGTTGTGGTTGTAGTGGTTCTCGCCAGGTTGGGGTGGTTTCGGCGGTGAGGCGTTTGGCGAGGTTGTCGATCATGGCGAGGGTGATCATGCTGGCGGAGTTGTCGGGTCGTGCTTCGTAGTCGCGGACGAGTCGGCGGTGGTGCATGAGCCAGCCGATGGTGCGTTCGACGACCCATCGCCGTTTGACCACGCTGAAGCCTTTGGCTTGGGGGTTTTTGGTGACGGTCTCGACGTCGAC
>NZ_KB900614.1:3410104-3410565 GCF_000379065.1 Salinispora mooreana | reverse complement strand
TCATGAAGCAGGCGTACGGTGTCGGGGCCTCGACCTGGCGGACGTCATGTCCGTCGGTGCGGGATGAAAGTGAACCAGACACGATCCCGGGGCGATATCCGCTGAACCCGGTCAGGCCTATGTCCACCGATATGTTTTCTTTCTAGGTCGGGTCGGGCATCTCGCGCTACCGAGGTCGAGGCGCGAATCGGCCATTACCGGCCCGAAGATGAAGCAAACGTCCAGTGAGAGGGTGGTTCGGTAGCTTTCGTCCCTTATGGGTTTGGGTTGGCATGTGAATGTGAGCCGTAGTCGTAACCGGGGAGGCCCGGCCGCGTTGGGCTGATCATGAATGGACGTGCGGCGTATCCGAGTGACCTGACCGATGATCAGTGGGCGGTGGTCGGGCCGTTTCTGCAGGCGTGGAAGGACCGGCATCCGTCGGTGTCGGGGCATCAGAGGACGTTTGATAGGCATTCATG
>NZ_KB900614.1:3288483-3410004 GCF_000379065.1 Salinispora mooreana | reverse complement strand
AAGTCACCGAACTCGCCATCACCCGCAAAACGCTCCTGAGCCTCGGCGACCCACTCGACGCGGCACCACCCGCTGACCCGACCATCGCCAGCCCCGCCTACCAACAGATCCTCACCGTGTTCCACACCGCCACCACACCGATGCGCGCCAAGGACATCTGCCAGGCCCTGGGCACCGGCACCACCGCGAAGGACACCGAGAACCTCCGCGCCAAGCTCAAACGCCTCGTCACCCGCCAGATCCTCACCGAACCCGAGGCCGGACTGTTCACCCTGACCCCACCGTCGACGTAACCCCGACCACCAAGGCCCCTAACGAGCGGTCAAACCCAGTCCGGACATACACTCCCGAACCACCCTCTCAGCCGAGCGTGTTCGGCAAGGTGGCTCGCGTTGGGTTCTGCTTGGCGCGAATGGCGTAGCGGTTCGATCGACGGTGCTGGAAGGCTCTCGGAATGGTCCCTTCAGAAGCCGTGCCGTCGCTCGTTCGGTCTTCGCCCTATTGGCCGGTGGTGAGGCACCCGGTTCTGCGGCGGCTACTTCCGGGGTTCGCGCTGTCATACGTGGGCGACGGGATGAGCCTGCTGGCGGTCAGTTGGCTCGCGATTCAGTTGGCTCCGCAGACAAACGCCGGCATCTGGGTCGCTGCGGCAGTCGCCGCGTACACGCTGCCGGGTGTGCTCGGTACCGTGCTGTTCAGCCGGATACTGAGCGGCCGCAGCGGCGCGCAACTGGCTGCGTGGGACGCTGTTCTACGGGCGGTGGCTCTGGCGCTGATCCCGGTCGCTTATCTCGCCGGAGTGCTGGACATCGGGTTGTACATCGTGCTGCTCGGACTCTCTGCGCTGTTGCGGTCCTGGGGGTCGGCGGGCCGCTTCACTCTCGTCGCCGAGCTGCTGCCGCAGGAACACCGTCTGGCGGGCAATGCGCTCATCGGTTTGCTCGCCGAGGCGTCGAGTCTGATCGGTCCCGCCCTTGCGGCAGTTGTCATCAGCCTCGGCGGCCCCGTCCTCGTCATCGCCATCGACGCCGGAACGTTCGCCGTCCTCGCGATCACCTACTTGTTCGCGGTGCCGAAGACGGCCCGCGCCCCGCTCGAGGAGCGGAAGGCGTCGAGCCTCGCCGGCTTCGCCGCGATCTGGCATGACCGAACCCTGCTGGGTCTGTCTGTCCTGACCTTCGGCTTCTTCTTCCTGTACGGACCTGTCCAGGTGGCATTGCCGATCCACGCCGCGGAAGCACTCGGCAACTCCGCCGGGACCCTCGCCGCGTTCTGGACGGTGTTCGGCGTCGGAGCCGTACTCGGGGGGTTCGCCGCTGGCTATCTACGACGCTGGCGGCTGTGGCCGACCACCATCGCCATCGTGTTGGGTTGGGGCGCAGCCTTGCTGCCGCTAGGTCTCGGCGCACCGACGGGTGTAGCACTCGCCGCGTTCGCGGTCGGCGGATTGATCTGGGCGCCGTTTCCGGCGACGACGATGGCTCTGCTGCAACGTTCGACGGACGGCGCCATGAGGGCTCCCATACTCGCCGCGTACGCCGCGATCGTGACCCTGTCCGTACCGCTCGGCACCATCGCCGGCGGACCACTGATCACCAGCCTCGGCGCCCAGCCCACGATCCTCGTGTCGGCCGCGCTGACACTGATCTTCGGCGCCACAGCGGTGGGCATCGTGATGCTTCGGGCATATCGCTACAAGCGTACCGATCGAAAGGATCGCGATCAGCCAGGCGACCCGCTGCACGGAGATGACGTCCCGGTCTCGTTCGACTCGGAGCCGGTGCGGTGAATCGGGACAAGCCGTGGTGACGCCCACCGACCAGCAGCGAGGCGTCGACGCCGAGACGCAGCCAGCCCAGACTGGGCGACGCCTGCCTTTCGTTGCATTTCTGGTCGCCGAGGCCGTGTCCGTAGCCGGCAACCGCATCGCCATGATGGCGATCCCCTGGTTCGTGCTCGAAACCAGCGGCAGCGCGGCACTCACCGGAGTCACCGCCTTTGTCTTCTTCGTACCGTCGGTTCTGGCGGCAGTCCTTGGCGGCGCGATAGTCGACCGTTTCGGCTACCGGCAGGTCAGCGTCGTGTCCGACATCGCCAACATGCTGGCCGTGGCCGCCGTCCCCACGATGTACGCCATTGGAGTACTTGGCTTCCCGCTCCTTGTCCTGCTTGTCTTTCTCGGAACGCTGTTCGACGCGCCGGGCAACACCGCTCGCCGTGCCATGCTGCCGGACCTGGCCACCAGCGCGCGGCTACCGATCGAACGCGCCGCCGCGCTACACGACGGCGCCTACCGCCTCGCGCAACTCGTAGGACCCGGTCGGCGGCATCCTCATCATCGGCATCGGCACGATGAACGTTCTGATCGTGGACGCGGCGAGCTTCGCCATGTCCGCTGTCCTCATCGGAGTCTTCACCGCGGCTGTGCGCTTGTCTCGGCCTCCAGCGCCGGCCACGACGCCCAGGCGGTACGTCGCCGACCTCCACGAGGGGCTCACCTTCATCAGGCGTGACGCGTTGCTGCCGTCGATTCTGCTGATGTTCGTCATCGCGAACATGCTCGACAACGCCCTATTCGCCGTGCTCCTTCCGACAGACGCCGCCCAGATCCTCAACGATCCTGTCGTCCTCGGCATCTGTGTCGGCGCACTCGGCGCCGGCTCCCTGGCCAGCACACTCATCTACGCTGCGATTGGTCACCGGCTGCCCCGCCGCGGTGTGCTCGTACCCGCCCTACTCATCGCGGGAACACCGAAGTTCCTGGTGCTGGCGGCCTTTCCCGACACCTGGGTACTCGTCGTCACGATGGTCGCGGCGGGACTTGCCGCAGGTCCGGTCAATCCGCTCCTCGGGGCGATCGAGTTCGAACGGATACCCGCCGCGCTACGCGGGCGCATGCTCGGCGCGCTCATGGCCTGCGTGATGGCTGCGATACGTCGATGACCTGCTCGACGACATGGCCGGTCAGCTCATGGATATCGCCCTGGTGCCGGGCTATCAGGAAGTTGAAGAACTCTCCGACGCTCCACGCCTTCTTTTGCACCGTCAGCGCCGAACGACCCCCATGGCGCTGCGCGGCGAGGAACCGGTCCGCGTCCGCCGGCTTCGCGGTCCACACCGGCCGCCCTAGAAAGCGGACGAATTCGAACAACGTCGACCGATCACCGCCGACCGTGCTGTCACGGATCCCCGCACCCACGCAGGCCAGCAGGTACTGATCCACCAGCTCCTGCTCGTAGTCCGCCTCATCCTCAGCCGACCCGAGCCGACGCGGCGAACCCAACGAACGCACGACAGCCAGCCCTACACCCCTCCAACGATCGAAGGAAATGGCAGGAAGTCATGAAAGCAGACGACAGGTCAGGATCCCTGACCATCCGTCAATCACCCGTACAGCCGACGAGCACGGCCGGATCGAAGTACTGGCCACCGACTATCCACTCCACCAATAGCATCGATAGCAATCAACTCATGGTAGTTCCGGTAACCAACCCGCTCGACCTCATCGACGACGACGCCGACAGCGTCTAGTTCAACCCTGTCGACACGCAGGCGGTGGTGCCGCACCCGAGCGTGGGTGTGGCACCGCCGCCTTGCCGCGCGCGTAACCGCGAAGGACACGTCATGGTCACCATCCTGTTTACCCCGTCGCCCACCCCCGTCGGCACCGATCCCGGCTCGCCGATTCCCCCGTCACCGGCAACCCAGTGGATCCTGCAGGCATCGCACTGGGCCATCGACCGGCCCTGGCTGCTGGGCGTCGCCGCCGGCCTGTTCCTCGTCTGGATCGCCGGCCGCAACCTCGTCGCGGGCTGGCGACACCGGCACCACGCCACGGGTGCCCGGCTGGTCACCATCGCCCCACCGCCCGAGGTCGACGAGCACGGTGCCGCCGCCCTGTGGGCGAATCTGGCCGGCATCCTCACCCCATCCCGCCGTCGACGACTGCTCTACGGCACCCCGCACGTTGCCCTGCAGTACGCGTGGACCGGCCGGCAGCTGATCATCTCCCTGTGGGTGCCCGGCACCATCCCGAAGGGGGCGGTCGAGGCCGCCGTACGCGCGGCGTGGCCCGGCGCGGCCACCACCACCAGCGAACCCGCCCCTGACCCCATCCCGGTAGAGACGGCCGCCGCCGTGGGTGGTCACCTGCTGCCCGTGGCCGCCGAATGGCTGCCACTGAACGCTGACCACGACGCCGACCCGCTACGCGCCCTGATGGCCGCTGGCGCCCAGCTACACGACGGCGAGTACGCCTGTGTGCAGATCCTCGCCCGACCAGCGGCACCCCGTCGCGCGGGGCGGGCCCGACGCGCTGCCGGTCGGCTGCGTCAGGGCAAGACCGCCGTCCCGTTGGTCAGCCTGGCCGGGCCGCTGACCGAGCTGATCGACATCTTCCTGCCCGGGCGCTCCGGCAGCCCTGCCGGCGCGGCACCGGCCAGCCGCCGGGACCCGACGGTCGAGCGGGACGTGCGGGCAATCCTCGACAAGACCTCCCACCAATTGTGGGAGACCGGCATCCGGTACGCGGTCGCCTCCCGCGCCCACCGCGACGGCACCCTGCCCTACCACCGACTACGCGGCGTCGCCGACGCTGTCGCCTCCTCGTTCGCCGTCTACGCCAGCCGTAACCGGCTCGCCCACCGAACCCGGATGCCTCGGCCCGCCGTGGTCCTGGCCACCCGCCGTCTCGGCGCCGGGTTCCTCACCTCAGCCCCGGAACTCGCCGTGATGGCGGGACTGCCCCGCGACCTCGCCGTGCCCGGCCTGGACCGCGCCCGCGCCAAGTCCATGCCAGTCCCGGTCGCCGTACCGAAAGGCGGCCGGGGCCGCAAGGTCCTCGGCGACGCCGAGGTCGGCGGCCACGCCGTCGCCTTGTCCGTGCCGGACACCCGCTACCACACCCACATGGTCGGCCAGACCGGCTCCGGCAAGACCACCCTGCTCGCCAACCTGATCATCGACGACATCAAGGCCGGCCGCGGCACCATCGTGCTCGACCCGCACGGCGACCTCGTCCTCGACGTCCTCGACCGGATCCCCGCGACCATCGCCGACCGGGTGGTGCTATTCGACCCCGCCCAACCCAACCCGCCAGCAATGAACCCCCTCGAAGGCACCGACCCGGACCTGGTCGTGGACAACCTGGTCGCCATCTTCGGGTCGATCTTCTCCAAAGCGTGGGGGCCACGGATGGACGACGTGATGCGGGTGTCCTGCCTGACCCTGCTACGGCACGCCAACGTCACCCTCCAACACATCCCGCCGCTACTCAACAGCGCCCAATTCCGGTCGGCGATGACCGTCGACCTAGACGACCCAGACGGGCTGCACGGCTTCTGGCAGTGGTACGACGAACTGACTCCGGCGCTGCGCTCACAGATCATCGGCCCCGTGCTGGCCAGACTGCGCGCCTTCCTACTCAGGGATTTCGTCCGCAAGACGATGCGCTACCCCAAGTCAAGCTTCGACATGGGCAAGATCCTCAACGGCGGATTGTTGTTGGTGCGGATCCCGAAGGGGGAACTGGGCGAGGACACCAGCCGGCTACTCGGCTCACTGATCCTGGCCCGGGTATGGCAGGCGGCAACCGCCCGCGCAAGCATCCCCGCCGACCGCCGAAAGGACTGCTCGATCTATCTCGACGAGTGCCAGAACTTTTTGACCTTGGCCGCGAGTCTGGACACGATGCTGGCCGAGGCCCGTAAATACCGCCTCGCGATGACCCTCGCACACCAGGACCTCGCCCAATTCCCCCGCGAACTCCTGGCAGCCGTGTCCGCGAACGCCCGCAACAAGATCTACTTCAGTGTGGCGCCAGAGGACGCCCGTGTGCTGGCCCGGCACACCCTGCCGGAACTCGACGAGCACGACCTGGCCCACCTCGACGCGTACACCGCGATCGGCCGCCTCGTCGTCAACGGCCGGCAGATGCCGGCGTTCACCATGCGGACCCGCCCACCGCTGCCGGTGCTCGGCGAGGCCACCGCGATCCGACAGCAGGTCGCCAAGACAGTCCCCGCCCAGGACCCCTCCGCCATCGACGCCCTAGTCAAGCAGCACAGCCGGAAACCGGACGACCGACGCCGCAGAGGCGGCAAGGCCCCGTCGTGACCGACATGTCAGAGCGACAACCATCGGCTTCCGTAACGGGATCCCCAAGGGGATCCACCACCCCTTCCACCCCCATCACCGACATCCACTGACAGATCACCCGTGACGGCCTGTCTCTACCGCGCTGCGGCCTGCCAACCAACCACTGTGGTCCAACCCCACCCAGACACCCTCCGTATGGAGGACTCTCTTCCCCAAGGAGTAGCCGTGTCCAGCCGTCTTCCACCTCGCTCGCCCTCATCCGACCCGTACCTACACACCCGCCGTCTCACCTCACGCGACCGACTCCTGCTGTCCTGGCTCGCCGAGCACTACCTGCTGTCCACCCACCAGGTCACCAAGGCACTGTTCCCCTCCGGCCGCAGCGCCCGCCTACGGCTAACCCTGCTACACCGCATCGAAGCCGTAGACCGGTTCGTCGACCAAGCAGCGGCCAACTCCACCCAGTACCTGTACGCGCTCGGACCGCTCGGCCTGCGACTCAACCGCGACGCCTACCACGACCCCGACAACCCCACCGCGAAACCGCCACGCAGCAACCGCGACCGCGCCGACCGCATCGTCGGCAGCCGCAAACTGCGCCACCTGATCGGCGTCAACGACTTCTTCACCGACCTGCTCGCCCACGCCCGCACCAACCCGCAGGCGCGACTGGAACGCTGGTGGTCCGAACAGCACGCCACCGACGCCTACGGCGGCGCCGGGGTCCAACCTGACGGCCACGGCATCTGGACCGTCGGCGACGCCACCGTCGGATTCTTCCTCGAGCACGACAACGGCACCGAACCCCTCGGCAGGGTGCTGGCCAAGCTACGCGCCTACGAACGGGTGACCGAGTTCGGACCCCGATACCCGGTCCTGTTCCAAGTCCCCAGCCGAGGCCGCGAGCGCAATCTCCTCGACGCACTCGCCGATACGTCCGCCGCGATGCCGATAGCTACCGCCGTGCACGACACCAACCCAGCAGGGCCCGTCTGGACCCTGACCAGCGACCCCGACCGGCTACGCCACCTGTACGAACTCCCCAGCGACCACGGCCCGTACACGGCCACGAACCCCAACCGGTTCGTTCATCGCGACCCGGCAGCTATCTGTCCGGGAGGCGACCAAAACCTACCTCTCAACTTGAGGCAAGCTCATAAATGATTTCCAGGCCGTCTTCGGTGTCCCACTGCTGTCCGACCTCGATGAAGCCGTACTGTGCCGCCAGCTTGCAGGAGGCCAGGTTGTCGGGGCTGATGGTGACCCGAACCGTACGGACCTGCGGTTCCTCGGCGGCGCGGCGCAGCAGGGCTTCCAGCGCCGCGCGGGCGTAGCCACGTCGCCGGAGCGCCGGGTCAACGGCGTAACCGATCTCCACCATCCCCGTCGGGTCCGGCGGCCCGTGATAGCCGGCCCGCCCTACGGCCAGGTGCCGCTGTTCGTCCCAAATTACGCCGGTGACCCATGCCGCGCTGGCCGGGTCGTCCGCGACCTGTCTGCTACGCATCTGCCACACGCCTCGCCAGTCCGGGCCGGCGAAGTAGGCCGACAGGGGAACAGGGCTGGACATGTTCGCCGCTGCCAGGTCACCCCGGGCAAGGGCGTGAAATGTCGGGCCGTTCAGATGCACGATGCGCACGGAAGCGGGCTGTAGTCGTCGCATCGCTTCCTGACCGAGACGGCGACCATCCGCACCCTGTTGATCGAGCCCTTTCATCACGACGCGAGACTCTACCTCGTCAGGTCAGGGTCCGCGCCCTTTGTCATCGCACCGGCGCACTCACACCGGCGCGACCAAGCGTTCGCGCCGAGCTGGCTTCAACGAGCGCAGTGCGCGGCTTGGGACTTTGGGGGGCGCAGTGAAATCTGGTGCGGGCACTGAATTTGGTGGAGCGGTCGGTCCCGACCGGTGAGGATGACGTCCGTGTCTGTTCCCACCCGTCAGGTCCGCGCCCGCTACTCGACCGACACCATCACCGTGTACCAGGCGTATCCCCCGCAGATCGCGCTGCCAGCGGTGGCAACCGGCCGCTTCATGGCTCCCTTCAAGCGGGAACGGATGACGTGGATCAAGCCGTCGTTCCTGTGGATGATGTACCGCTGCGGCTGGGCTACGAAGTCAGGGCAAGAGCGTGTTCTGTCCATCGACATCACGCGGGACGGATTCGAGTGGGACGCTGGCGCGGGCTTGCCTGAGTCACTATGACCGAGACGTGCACCGCGACAAGGCGACCTGGTCGCGGCAACTGAAGACCAGTCCAGTCCGAGTGCAGTGGGATCCGGAACGATCGCTGGAGTTGAAGGCGCTGCCGTACCGGTCGCTGCAGGTCGGATTGTCCGGCGAGGCTGTCGACCGGTACGTCGACGACTGGGTCGTTGCCACCACCGATATCACCCCCAGGGTGCACCTGGTCCGGGATCTTCTGCGTAGCGGCGACGACCAGGCGGCAGCAGCTCAACTACCTGTCGAACATGCCTACCCGCTGCCGGCTCAGATCGCCACCGGCCTCAACGCCAGCCCGAACGTCACCGCAGACGAAGTGCCCGAGCAGCAGCACGGACAGTGACGGCCGCTCGGCAGCCCAGCACGCCTACTCGGCGGCAGCAGCGTGCCTGTGATCTTCGCGTGGGCTACTTGAGGCGGCGATGAGGCAACGACGCGCGATGATGAGATCGTGTTGATCAGTGAGATGGAGCCGCTGCTGACGTCGATGCTTGACCTTGCCGGAGTGCGCCCCGACGAGGTCTCCGCCACCGACGTGCGAAGGACAGTCGAGGTCTTCCGTCGATTCGCCACCGTCCCGGTCGATGACGCCGTCTCGCCCGACCAGGACGGCGACGGGATCCTCGCCCAGACCGGAACAGTTGACTTCGACGGCGTGCGTGAGTTCTATGCTGATCTCACCCGGCAGCTCATCGAGGCCGACGACCAGGACGTGATCTGGCAGCTGCGCTGCACGCTCCACTGGACACCCAGCGCCGAAACCGAAGCACTCGGGTCCAGTGTCCGATGGTCCTTCGGCACGCCTCTCGACCGCTTTTTCGCCGAGGCTCTCAGCCTTCCCGGCTGGACGTGGGCGCTGGCCGGCAGACAGACACCTCGTCATCTCATGATCAAGCTCGATCGAGTCTGAGCGCGTCTCAGCAGATCGCACGTGTACCGGCCAGAGGGCAGGGCAGCGAGAAGCAGCGTGATGCTTGATGGCCAGCCGCCCGCACGATCGGGACAGAAGCAAGTCTTGCTTGTTGCTGCTCACTATCGGAGCGGCACAACGCGGAAATCGGTGACGAAGCTGGTGATCCGCCCGTCTTCGGCGCGGCCTACGTAGGTCGCGTACACGCCGTCGCCCCACCCTGAACCGACGACGTACACATTCGCCGCGGTCTGCTGCTCAACCACTGCGGTAATAACGGCTTCGATTGGGTCATCCGGAATTTGCGCCGGAATGAACACCGCGTCCAACTGCTCGTAGTCCCACCCACTCAGCGCCTCGACCGCGACCTGGTCGGCAAGCGTCCCGGTACCCGCGTCAACCGCGTAGCCGAAGAAGTCCTCGTCGCCGAGTGAGGCCACGTCCTGGTCGGGGAGCAGTGCCATGGTCCACGACGCAGCCGGCTCGTCAGCAACCACCAACTGCAGTGCAGCAATCCGCCGCTGCGACTCCGAGCCGTCCCTCAGCAACACCGCCACCCACGCCCGCAGTTCGTACTGGCCCGGCTCCACCGCGTCAGTGAACGGCGTGGTGTGCGGAACGAGCGGGTCGCACCCCACGACCTTCCCGGTTGGCAGCACCACTGGCCCGAGCTCATAGGGCTCGATACGGTAAGCGATCCCATCGCACTCGGCGCGGTACCCAGCGGTCAACACGACGTCAAGATCGGGCATGTACGGCATGGCGCGCAGCGTATCTGGGTCATCGCCTCGCTGCGATGCAGTCTCATCGGCACGACATGACGGCGCCGGAGTATGGCTTCCGATCACCCATGACCGGCCTAACCCTGCTACCGCCCGACGGTCACGACCGAGATTCACACTCCGCGGATCGGCCGACACCTACCCGTGGTGAACTCGGCCGACAGATTTTCAACCGGGCGCAAGGTTTAGATCAGCCCGAACGTCTGCGGGTCACCCTCTTCAGATCGCGGTGATCTGTCAGGGCCCGGTGAGTAGTCGTCTTCGAACGACGCCCAGCCTCTGACAGTGCAGGTCAGCGACCCCCTGCACGGGAACTGCGGTGTTCTCAGTGCTGACAGATCAGGCCGCTACGGTTCACGGCACTACAGCAACCTCATATATCCCCACCCGGTAGGTCCCACCCTCGGACCCTTCGCCGCATCCCGGCATCTGATGCCCACCCGCCGCAAGGCCGGTCGGCGCAGCAGCCTCGCGACGAAACCCGACGGTCGCATCTATCACCTCGTACCAATCCAACCCACCTTCCCAGTCGGAGCCCACGCACCCAGTGGGCCGGCAATCTCCGCGTGCCCGCAGGGCATGACTGACCCCCAGGAGGAAGCATGGCCAAGAAGACGGCCCCCGCGGCCCCCACCGCTGCCCCGGCCATCCCCGCTGCGCCCGTTCGCACCATGATCGTCTGTGTAGGCCCGGAGTTGGCCCGCATGCTCGACAGCACCCGGCAACTCGAACGCCACCTCGGCGTCTCGGGCACCAGCTGTCCCCGTTACTGGGCCTCCCCGGCCCTCTACCCGTGGCAACGCCGTAGCTTGATCGACCTACGCAAGACCAAGACCGGACCTCGGTACTGCGCCGGTGGACCTATCCGCCTGCTTGACCTGTCCGGTATGCGCCACGGCGCTTACGTCGGGGCCAGTGTGCGCCACGCGCAATGGGCGCACGTTGTCGCGGGCACGAGACCGGCCACTCCATGGCCGAGTTTCCTGCAACAGCATCTGTCCGACCCGTTGGCGTATCCAATGCACACGGCGACCGCCGAGTTCAACCGGCAGCCACGAGTGCAGGCCATGCGCATGTACAACGCCGCCACACACGGTCCTGGTCACCTCGACCCGGGCGACCTGGAGATGTTCCAGGCCGGCGCCAGCGCGTACGCCAACTACCACGCCCTGTGGGCGGTGTGCACCGACGCCTTCTGCACCGAGACAGGCGACCGGTTGCAACCGGCCAGCGCGTTTTTCGCCGACCGCATCACCTACCTGGAACGGGCGGTCCGCTACCTGGACTCGCTCGACAGCAACCAGCGGCTATTCGCCGTCACCCTGCACCACGTGTAACCACTGACCGGTCGGGCCAGCCACACCTCCCTCGTATCCAAGGGGACCCGTGTTGCTGCCCGACCGGCTCCACCCGACCACATTCCCACAGCATTCGAAGGGATGGATCCGTATGCTTCGACGGCTCTGGTTCGACCTGGCCACGGTGCTGCATCTGGCCGAAGCCACGATCAACACACCTCACCGGATCGACATCGACGGCAACGTCGTGCCTCACACTCCGCCCGCGCTGCACCTCATGCGCGCCTGCGGCGCAGACCTCGACGATCGCCTCTACATGGACGGGAACTTCCCGCCAGGCCTGTCCGAGCACGGCGTCAACGCGGAACCGTCACGCGGCATGCATCGCGGTCGCCTTGACGGACACGGCATTACCTGGACCGAATGGCTCGGCAGCCCACCACGTCACCGCCAACGGATACAGGCGCAGATCGCCCTGCTCGACGAGGCCAGACTGCTCGACCTGCTCCGCGCTGGCCACGCCGCCGGCTATGACATGTTCACCATCGACGTAGATCTGCGGGCGAGTATCGGTCGACGCCGCGAACGGCGCTCCCGCCAGACGCCCCAGGCTGGGGCATCCCACCACGCCCGGCCCGCGGAGGGGCCGCCCTATACCTCTTCCAGAGGTCAGTTCTGATCACCGATGAGCGCTTTGACGTGGACGAGCTAAGCGCTACCTTCCACGCCATTCTCGTCGGGCTTATCAGCCTCGGCTGCTGACCTACCTTCGCTCGCAGGCTGACCGCCGCACTCTCGCCCCATCGCACTCGCACGACCTGGCCGTTGCCCGGCCGACCCCGCGCACACCGCGCACCCGGGCACGGCCGGTATGGCCGTGCCCGGGTTCCCGTCTTCGCTGAAGGGAACCGCTATGGACTCGAACCCTGCTCCGGCCGTCCGCGCCACTGGTGCCCGACGTCGCCGGCTGCACATCGCCGTGATCGGCGGCAGCCTGACCGGCACCGTTACCGCCCTGTTGTTGGGACGGGCCGGCTTCGACGTCACCGTCTACGAGGCCGCCCCGACATCCGCCCCGCGCGGCGGCGGGCTTATCGGCCTGGAACACACCGCCCTCGACGTACTCGACCGGCTCGGCATCGCCCAGCGGGAGTTCATCGCCTACGACTCCGAGACGATCCTGCAGGTCGCGATCCGCGACCGGAAGCCGCAACAGACCCTCCAGCGCACCTACCCCGGCCGGAACACCACCTGGACCCTGCTGCACCGCGCGTTGGCCGCCCGCGTTCCGGCGGGCGTCCTACGCAAGGGAATGCGAGTCACCGGCCTAAGTGAGCATGCGGGTCGGCCGCTCCTGCGGTTCGCCGACGAGCGCACCCCCGAACCAGCCGACCTGGTCGTGTTCGCCGACGGCCGAACCTCGATCGGCCGTCGCCTCCTCGACCCGACCCGCACGCTGCGCTACGCCGGCTACGTCGCCCACCGCGGGATCGCGACCAGCGCCCCCCACGACCTGCGGGACTTCGTCCGGCTGGAGCCGTGCCCTGGCGCGCAGTTCAATGTCGCGCCGGTGCCCGGCGGCTGTGACTGGACGTTCTACCTCGGCTGCACCGCCACGGAATACGAGCAGCATTTCGGCGCGAAGCCCACCCGCCGGGTCTTCGCCCTGCCGCAGCACATCACCCCGGCTGCCCATGAGCACGTCAACGAGCACGCCGACTATCTGCTTCCGCCCGACCACGCGGCGGTCGTGCGGGCCACCACCACCCGTATGGCTGTGCCGGTGCTCGACATCGCTTCGCCTACCCGCATGGTATGGCCCATCGGGCGCGGGCATGCTGTCTTGCTCGGTGACGCCCTCGCCCCGGTCCGCCCACACACCGCTCGGGGCGCCAACGCCGGCATCGAACAGGCGGCCGGACTGGCCGTCGCCCTCACCCAGCACCGCCGGTATGGCGCTGACCTGCCCACCGCCCTGTACGGGTGGCAGAGCCGGCACCTGCCCACTGCGGTCGCCTCCGTGCAGCAGGGGCCCGTCATCGGCGACAAACTCGGTTTCGGCGTTGCCTAGCCGCCCATCTTCGACGGCCAGAGTCCCACCGGGTCCGCCCGAACCTTTGCTGAGAACCCCCACGTCGCATCGCCCTCGCTGCCGCATCGGCCGGGGGCGCCTTTGTATCCCAGATCGAAAGGACACGACCCGATGGCCATCAGAATGACCAGCGTTATCTACGACGACCTCGACGGATCCGCCGAGGAAGTGGGGACCTACCGGTTCGCCTTCAACGGTGTGCAGTACGAGATCGATCTCTCTCGCTCTAATTTCGACCGGATGGCCGCCACCTTCCAACCCTTTATCGCTGCTGCCCGCCGCCTGCCGAAGGCGACGGCGAGGAAGCAGACCGGGCACGGCAGCAGCGCAGATCGCCGCGCCCTCACTGCCCGCGTCCGGCGGTGGTGGGCCACGCACTGGCAGGAGCACAACCTGCCCGAGCCCAGAACCCGAGGGGCGATCCCACCGGCCGTCCGCGACGCCTACAACAGCGCCCACTAGCCCTGCGCGGCGTGTACGCGGGTCGCGTACCAGGGGCGCGTAGCCGCTGCCCTGGGCTGTCACCGCCCCGTATCCGCACGACTTGATCGTGCCCCGTTTCGAAGCGTGCATGGAGTGCACGCCCTGTCACTCACTCATCGGGAGCAGGGAGAAAGGAACTCGTCATGACCGACAGCACCAATAGTCCGACCAATCTAGAGCCAACGCCGTTCAGTTAGGGCGGTGGCTGGTTGGTCAAGGGTCGTTGGTGATGACGTCGATGCTGGTGGTGGCCTTGTAGGTGCGGCGGTCGATGTTCGGTCCGCGGGCCTGGTACTTGGAGTTCGAGCGTTTGATCATGCGGGTCTTGGTGCGGACGCGGCGGTCGGGAAGCAGGTCGGCCAGGACACGTTCGCCGATGACACCGACCAGGTCGATGTCGGTATCGGCGATGACGCCGGCGGCGTGGACGACTTGGTCGCGGGCGGCGTTGAGTGCGGTGGTGAAACTGGCCCGGTCCGGGTCGAGGCCGGGCCGGCTGTCGGTGGCGTCGACCATGGCGGTGCGTAGCACCTGGTAGACGATCAGCAGGGCGTGGATCTCCTGGTCGACGCCGTCGGGGGTGCGGGCACGCAGGACCCGGCCGCCGAGGATGGTGGACTTCAGTTCCAGGTAGGCGGTTTCGATCTCCCATCGCTGGTGGTAAAGGGCGACGAGGTCGGCGGCCGGGTAGCGACGCGGGTCGAGCAGAGTGGTGATGAGCCGGTAGTCGCCGGTGTGGTGGCCGGCGGTGGTGGTGATGCTGATCCGGGCCTCGATCACGCGGACGTGCTGGCCGCCGATGACCGACAGCCAGGAACCGTCGCGATAGCGGCGGACCAGCGGGAGCCTGCGGCTGGTCTTGCAGCGGATCAGCAGGTCCGCTCCGGTCGCGGTGAACGCGCCGATCAGGTCGGCGGCGGCGTAGTTGCGGTCGGCTAGCAGCAGCATCCCGGCGCGTAGGCTGCGGGCGAGCTGGTGTGCTTGGGTGATCTCGCCGGTGGTGCTGGGGTCGAACACGGCGTCGATGACCGAGCGGGTGCCGCAGGTCAGCAGCGCGCTCAACCGCAGTGTGGGGTAGCCGGATCCGCCGTTGTTGCACCGGTGTTTGACGTAGCGGCGCAGGTTGGCCGGCGAGTCCGCCACGGTGATCATGGTGCCGTCGATGACGACCGGCAGCAGGCCCCGCCACCACACCGCAGCGACGGCGCCCGTGGCCACCGGGCCTCGTAACAGGTCGAACAAGGCCCGCAGTGGGGTCGGGCCGAGTCGTTGCCGGGCTTGTCGTAACGCGCTGCCGCTGGGGTCGGCCACGGGTAGCCCGCGCAGGCCGGCGACGAGTTTCGCCCACACCTGCCGGTAACCCACGTCGGCGAACAGGCAGCCGGCCAGCAGCAGGTACACCACCACCCGGGCCGGCAACAGACGGACCCGCCGCTGCGTCCGCCGGGTCGCGGCGAGGACGTCATCGACCATTTCGAACGGCACAAGGCGGGTCAACTCACCGAGGTGACCCGCCGCGAACGGCCCGGCAGCTACCGTGACTGTCCGTGTTATGGCAATCTGATCCACCGAGCGGGGTTCCTGGTTCGGGTTGTCTTGGAGTGACAAACCTTGATACCGGAACCCCGCTTCTCACGCCCTGACCAACACACCATTGACCAGTCACGCCCACGCCTAACTGAACGGCATTGAATCTAGAGCGGGTGCTGGCCGCGCTCGCCGAGCTCGGCCCGGCTACGGCCGCAAGGATCAGCGAGGTCGTCGGCATCGCTTACCCAACGACTACCCCCAAACTGCGAGAGCTGGAAAGCGCGGGCTACGCCGAGCGGCTTCGCACCGAGCAGCGCACGACGTTATGGCAGGTGACCGAAACCGGCAAGGCCGCCGTCGCGTCGGTCACCACCGGTAGCACCAGCATGCAGGCACCGTCACCGAGTGATGACCAGGCTGGTGAGTCGCAGCAGCGAGCCGACCTGCACCCGGAGGCGGAGCCGGAACCCGGCAGTGGAGCACCTATCGAGGACCCGGCACCTGGTAGCCCGCCAACCGACCAACAGGGCGGCGACTCGGCGGAGACCGGCCCGGCAAGCCCGACGCCGCCGCAAGCGCCAGGCCCAGACGTGGCGGGCGGGTCGGAACCGATGCCCGAACTGGAGACCAACTCGACGACGGAAGCCGTGCACCAGACACCGGCACTGACCGAGGGAGCTGGAACCGGCCCGCAGGAGCGCGACGGCCGTCGGAAGTCGTCCCAGCCCCGACGCCGCAAGGGGGAACTCCGCGAAGAGGTGCTGGCGCTGCTGCAAGGTAACCCGGGCACCGCCTACAAGGTCGGGGAAATCTGCAAGCTGATCAACCAGTCCCGCGACGGCGAGCAGGTCAACAAGGCCAGCGCGGGGGCGGTGGCGAATGCCCTGGACAAGCTCGCCATGGCCGGCTCCGTCACGCGAGTTGACACCAAAGTCGCCACCTACCAGGCCGACTAAGGCCTGTTTCATAAGTCCGGTCAGAGCCATTCGCAGATGATGGTGATGGTCAGGACGGCCTGGAACCGGACAGCCAACTTGTCGTAACGGGTGGCTACGCCGCGGTGGCGCTTGAGTCGGGCGATGCCGTTCTCGACGGCGTGTCGCATCCGGTAGAGGTCGGGGTCGAACTTCGGTGGGCGTCCGCCGCGGCTGCCCTTGGCTTTGCGGTGGACGTCTTGGTCTTTCTTGCTGGGGATGCACGCCTTGATGCCGCGTTTGCGCAGGTAGACGCGGTTACCGTGGCTGGTGTAGGCCTTGTCGGCCAGGACCAGGTCGGGGCTGGTGCGGGGCCGTCCCACCCCGAGACGGGTCACCTTGATACGGCGCAGAACCGGGATGAACTGCGGACTGTCACCACAATGCCCGGCGGTCACGACCATCGACAGGACCTTCTGTCCCTGCTCACAGGCCAGATGCGTCTTGGTACTCAGACCGCCGCGGGATCGTCCGAGGGCGTGATCGGCGGGTTCGTCGTGCACACCACCCGGGTGGCTCTTTTTGCAGGTGGCCGTCTGCACGAGCGCCGGCGGCGTGTTGGTGGGCACGGCTGGTCATCGAGTCCACGCTAACCAGCCAGGTGATCCGGCCTTGCGCATCGCCGGCGGCCTGCGAGGCGGCCAGGATCTTGTCCCAGGTGCCGTCGCGCTGCCAGCGACGGAACAGGCCGTAGATCGTCTGCCAGGGTCCGTACTCGGCCGGCACGTCACGCCAGGGCGACCCGATCCGGATCCGCCACCTGATCCCGTTAATGAGCTGCCGTTTGTCCCACTTCGGCGGCCGACCCTTCACCGACGCGGCAGGCAGCAGTACGGCGAGCCGCTGCCACTGAGCGTCGGTAAGGTCGTGCCGCCTCGTCACCGCTAAGGTAGCCACGAGGTCTCCGGTATGACGTTCGAGCTTGGTCGCTGAACCGTCTACCGGAGACCTCGTCAGCAATCGATCACCGACACGCCGTGACCTTCACCGGCCACCAAGACTTATGAAACACGCCTTAGTGCAGGCATGCGACAAACTGGGTGAAAGCCACACCTAGGATGCGCGCCTGTCGATTAGCCAGCACCCCATCCTTCGGAGGTCGTGAATTTTGCTATTCACGCTGCGCAGTGCTGCCCTTACACTCTTCGGGGTAGCCGACCTTGACGGGGAGGGAAGGCAGTGCATTCCTTTCAACGCGTCTATGAGGCTGTCCGTCTGTGCGGACATCGATGGTCTCTGGAGATCCTGACCGCGCTGCAGCAGGGGCAGCCCATGCGCTTCACTGATCTGCTGCACACCATCAGCCCTGCGCCCAGCTCGAAATCGCTGAACGAGGCTCTGCGGCGGCTGCAGGAGTATGGCCTGGTTGGGCACGTCGCAAGTGCTGAGGGCAGCCGTTACGCCCTGACCAAAGCCGGCGAAGAACTACTGCCGGTGCTCATGTCATTCATGGCCGACCTAGGGCAGTGGCTCGACACCTACGGCGACGAGACCCACCAGTCCTCGGTCCACAACCGCGCACCGCGCTTGAGTAGCGCCGAGGACGCACGGGCTCAGTCCTGGTAAGTCACATCGACGTGGCCGTCGTGCTCGCCAGCGTCGGGCTCACCGGTGCGCTGGCGGGCGCGGCTCTACCATGGGCCGCACGGTTGCTAGCGGTGCCAGCCAGCCCGTGTGGCAGCGTCACCACGGGATCGACAGGGGGCACGTTCCGGGGAAGGCTGGTCGGTAGCGCCAGCCTCGCGGTCGCCTCGGTCGGCATCGAATTGCGCCTACAGCCTGTAGAGCCACCCCGCCTCGTGACCTTGGCGGTATGGCTGGTCGTTCTCTACAGCGGGGCACTGCTCGCAGTCGTCGACATCGCCGCGCGCCGCCTGCCCACTCCTGTCATCGCCGCCGCTGCAACAGCGGTCATCGCCATCCTCGCAACCGAAGCGGCCATTACCGCTGACGGGCGGCGGCTAGCCAACGCTGCGGCGGCCGGCGCGGCGGTCGGCAGCGGATACCTGCTGCTCGCCCTTATAGCCGGCAGCCTGGGACTCGGCGACGTACGACTCGCCGCACTACTCGGGGCCGCCCTCGGCACGCTCGGCTGGGACGCAGTTCTTGTCGGCGCCGTTTTGCCGTACATGTTCGCGGCGCCCGCCGCGCTCATCCGCCTGGTAAGCCGTCCGGGTGAGGGCAGCATGTCCTTCGGGCCATACCTAGTGGCCGGCGCCCTCGCCGCACTCCTAATCACCGTCTAAAGACCAAGTCGTGCCCTCACGGGGTGGCATCTGATAGCACGACGGCTCCCCCTGGACTGCGGACCCACCGCTCTCCTCGCTAGGGATGGAACATCACTGGGCACAAAGTGGGTCAGCGGCGATGGCTGCTGCGCGTGTCCTCGAGCAGCCCTCCTCGGATGCTGCGCCGCCCGCCCCCTCTTGGTCAAGATGGTGTGAGACACCCTGTGTGAGTGGGGTGGCGGGCCTGCTGAGGGCGGGGATCGGAGATCCTTGTGTACGTGTCCACTTCATCTGGCAAGCAGCCGGCGTCCGGCGACGGGGTTGATCCGGCGCCGAAGCCGTCGCGGCGGGTTTTCAGCCCGGAGTACAAACGTGCGATGGTCGCCGAGTACGAGAACGCCGCGAACGGGGAGAAAGGCGCGATCCTGCGACGGGAAGGTTTGTACTCGTCGCACATCATCGAGTGGNCACGGGCTCGGGATGCCGGGCAACTCGGACAGGTAGGGACTCCGGTCACGGGTTCCGGTGCTGCGGCGGGGTCGCGGGTGAAGAAGTCCGCGGAGCAGGTGGAGTTGGAGAAGCTGCGCCGGCAGAACGAGAAGCTGCAGGCGGANCTGAAGAAGACCCGTATGGCGTTGGACATCATGGGAAAAGCGCACGCGCTCTTGGAAGAACTCTCCGAGAGCGCGGACAACGACAACCCGCCGAAGAGATCCTGACCGCCGTGTTCGGNNAGTTACGCGGCGCGGATNTCTCGGTGCAGCGGGCGTGCGCGTTGACCGGGACCTCGCGGGCGACGTACTACCGGCGGGTGAAGCCGGTCGGTCCACGGCACGGGCCGTGGCTGCCCCGGACCCCGCCACCGCAGGCACTCAGCCCGGCCGAACGCGGCCGGGTGCTGGCGGTGCTGAACTCGCNNGTCTACGCCGACCTGGCGATCCCGCAGGTCTGGGCGAGGGAACTGGATGCGGGCCGCTACCACTGCTCGATATCCACGATGTATCGCATCGCCCGTGCGGCCGGGCAGAGCCGGGAACGACGTCGACTGGCGGCCNATCCACCCCGGGTACGTCCGGAACTGGTCGCGACGGGGCCGGGTCAGGTGTGGTCCTGGGACATCACCGCGTTGAAAGGACCTGTCACAGGCCTCTGGTACCGGTGCTACGTCGTTATCGACATCTACTCGCGCTATGTTGTCGGGTGGCTCGTCGCGGCCGGGGAGGACGCGGTCGTGGCCCGCGACTTCCTGGCCGATGCGATCAGCCGTAACGGGGTCGAGCCGCACACCATCCACGCCGACCGTGGCGGCGTCATGGTGTCGAAGCCGGTATCGCAGATGCTCGTCGACCTCGGTGTCCTACGGTCGCATTCCCGACCTCGGACCTCGAATGACAACCCGTATTCCGAAGCCCAGTTCAAAACCATGAAGTATGTGCCGGACTTCCCGGAAAAGTTCGGGTCCCTCGCTGACGCGAAAGCTTTCTGCGACGGCTTCTTCACCGCCTACAACCATGAACACCGACATTCCGGGATCGGCTGGCACACCCCGGCGTCGGTGCACTACGGCACCGCCGAGCAGATCCGTGAGCAACGGCAGGACACCCTCGACGCGGCCCACGCCGCCCACCCGGACCGGTTCAACCGCAGGCCCCGCGCACCGAAACTGCCCGACCACGCCTGGATCAACAAGCCAACCCAGCAGGAACCAACCGTCTCAGTTTGACTTGACAACTACCGGCCATCCTGCCTGCCGCGCGCGACGACCGCGAACGCTGCACAGTCGACACGTACGGGATGTCGTACGAGCATGGCAGGGTCAATGCGTGGCGTCAGGACTAGAGATGGGCAGGTGCGGCGTGGTAGGCAGCCAAGCGGGAGGAGCTGCGTACTCTTCGGGTGTGTCTGGGAACCCCGCCCGATGGCCCGTGTATGAGCTGCACCGTCACTTCTGCTCTGGTTTGGGAGACCACCTGTCCGAGTGGCCGTCTCCCTCTGACATCATGTCCAAGCCTCTCAGGCTCCGTGCGGCCTCGCCCTTGCCACCTCGGCTGATTGTCTACTTGTTCAACGCCACAGATCACCCCTCGGAACGCCGCGCGGGCGACTACCGCATCCAGCTCCGGCTGCCGGGCCAAAGACCGCGGTCACGAGGCACCCTGGAGTCCGAACCCGGATCAATGCTCGTTCTAGCTGGGTATATCCAGGAGTTCGACACCTTCGTAATGTGGGACGCCACCGCCCATTCAGAATTTCCCTACTCGAAGGGCGTTCAGGTGGCCGCCCGGACGGTACACGAAGCGGCTATCGATGGAGTCGCCGAGCAGATTCGCCTGATCCGGTCTGCAGGGGTTACCGAACACGTAGTGGCGGCACGGACGGACCACCTAGTCCGAGCACTAATACGACGACATGAAATCACGCGCGACGACCTCCTACTAGAGACGCAGCAATACCACAGCGGGCGTCCGTCGCCTAGGGCTGATTCATCGCAGGGAGAACTCTGGTGAGGCGCCTCCGGGATTTAGAGCTGAGGGAAAGCTACGATAAGGGCGAAGACGATATAGCGGAGGACTTCTATCTGCCCTGCATGAGACTAGCGACGCGCTACGATCGAATTTCCGGCTACTTCTCGTCAGCCGTTTTCGGGATCGCGTGGCCCGCGCTGAAAGAATTCGTCCGTTCGGGTGGAACGATGCGGATTATTTGCTCACCCGTATTCTCCTCCGCCGACTCGGCAGTGTTGCGAGAAGGTAAGGAATCGCTAGCCAACGAAGATCTTGCGGCTTCCTTAATCACAGAATTGAACATCCTGCTCGCCAGTGACCGGTCCAGGAAGCCAACGCGAATACTCGCTGGGCTTATAGCAAGTCGAGTAGTGGAGATTCGCCTAGCCAGCGTCGGCGCGTCAGCGCGGGCTTCAGAGCGTCGAATGTTTCACGACAAAGTTGGAATCTTCGGAGACCCAGGTGGTGATTGGGTCGGTTTCCGTGGATCGATGAATGAGACATACCTTGGCCTAGCCGCCGACGGAAACATTGAGAGCATCGACGTTTTCGCATCATGGCTTGACCCACGCGATGCGCGACGAACCGAGAAGTCGCGCGAACGGTTCGAGTTGCTTTGGCATGATCGGGCACAGGGCGTCCGCGTGCAGCCGCTAAGTGATGATGCCATGTCCCGGGTGCGCGAAGCCGGAGCCGAGGACTGGGAGGTATTGGTTGACGAAGTAATAGCAGAAGCCTCCGTCCGGGCGAAGAGCAGCGGAGCACGTTCATCGCTCAGAGACCACCAAGTACAGGCCCTGGCGTCTTGGGAGCTCAACAACCGGCGCGGCTTAGTTGAGCATGCTACTGGTAGCGGCAAAACTTACACGGCGATCAACGCCATTCGCGCCGCTTTAGAAGATGGCGGTAACGCCCTTGTGGTCGTCCCAAGCGCACTACTTCTAGGGCAATGGCAGCGCGAATTAGGTGAGGGCCTTCGGGACCTAGAACCGAAACTCCTGCTCGCCGGTGACGGACACGAGGACTGGCGGCGTCAAGAGCTCTTGAGGCCATGGAGTGCCCCCGGTGGTTCAGGAGCACGGATTATTCTGGCGACAATGCAAACTGCTTGCACTGATGGCTTCCGCAATCGGCTCTACCCGCACGACCGCCTCCTTTTTGTGGCGGACGAAGCCCACCGGCTGGGCAGCCTTAAGGCAAGAAGCCTACTAACAATTAGTGCAGGATGGCGCCTAGGGCTCAGTGCGACTCCACGGCGAGCAGGTGACGCCGAAGGGACCTCGGCCATCCTCGACTATTTTGGCGGCATTCTAAAGCCGGCGTATAGTCTTGCCGACGCAATCCGAGATCGGGTCCTCACGCCATATACGTACCATCCACACACTGCTCCGCTTACTGGGCCGGAGCAGGCTGAATACGAGGATATAACCCGCAGAATCCGTCGAGAGTCCGCGAGAAACGCCACTGACTTTGGTGACATCGAAAGTAACGAACGGCTTCGCCGCCTCGCTATCGCCCGAGCGCGCATCCTGAAGCAGGCTTCGGCAAAGGTTGATCTGGCACGCCGGGTTCTGGTCGATCACTGGCAGGACGGGCAGCGGTGGATCGTTTACTGCGACAGCATTCAGCAGGTGCAGCAGGTGCGAGCTGCACTAAGCGGGGCAGGGATACCATCTCTGGAATACCACTCAGAGATGGACGGCAGCAGAGAAGCTACGCTGGTGGAGCTAGAGCTCAATGGCGGAGTGCTGGTAAGTGTTCGCTGCTTGGACGAAGGCGTCGATCTCCCAGCAGTGTCGCACGCCCTGATCCTAGCTAGCAGCCGGAACCCGCGGGAGTTCATTCAGCGCAGAGGCCGCATCCTCCGCCGACACCCTGGCAAAATCTATGCGCGCCTCCACGACGCAGTCACTACACCAAGCGTCGAGAAGAGTGAGCATGCGTCGTCGCCAAACTTCCGACGACGTGATGCCGACCGGCTTCTAGCGGGCGAGCTCGGTCGTGTGCTTGACTTTGCGGGTGGTGCTGCCAACCCTCAAGCCATGACCGAGGTCGAACGAATTTGCATCGAGCATGGAGTTCAAGTCGTCGCAAACCATGTTGCGGACGGTGCCGAGGGTATTGAGTCGGAGGACTATGACGATGAGTGATACTGCAGGAGTCGAGCTGGCTTCCGACACGGAGCACATCTTGCCTCAAGCCTCGGTAGAGGATGTGTTGCGTGCCGCCGAGGACCTACGCGAGGCAGAGTTTCCGGATGTCCCGGCGGATCTTCTTGAGGCCGTGCTCAGCGCCGAGCGGGATAACCTCGACAATGCTTCAGTTGCAACCCGGGCCGTAGCAAGGGCCATGGAAGATTACCTCTCTCGGGAGGGCCAGTAAATGCTGCGCCTCAAGTCTCTGGAAATTACGGATTTCGGCCCCTACCGAGGAACCCAAACGTACGAGTTTTCAGACAAGCCAGGCGTTGAGCTCATGTGGGGCGAGAACGGCAGAGGCAAAACCTCATTCCTGAACGCACTCCGATATGCTTTATTCGGCGTGATTCTTGGCCGCGGTTCCGCGAAGATCGACTTTGCAACTGTTGGGAACAGCGAGGTAGAAGGGCATCGCGGAGCACGGGGCTTCAAGACCGTCCTCTCTTTTGTCTATGCTGGACGGTCCTATAAGCTCACACGCGCCTTCAAGCCCTACGATCCCACACGGCCGGCTCATTCTGCGGCGGATTTTCGTGAGCAGCTTAGCCTTCTTCGTGACGGAGCTGCTCTGGGTCCCGATGAGCGGAATTGGGAAATCGCCCGGCTGCTGCCGGAGCAGATTGCGCGTTTCTTCCTGTTCGACGCCGAGCTGCTTCAGGAGTACGAGCAGCTGCTTACGGCTGGCAGTGAGGTTGGCGAACGCCTCAAGGAAGCTATTGAGCGTATCCTCGGTGTACCCATCCTAACGGAGGCTCGAGCCCACACAGCAGCGCTCCTGAAAACCGCCCGTACAGACCAAGCCAAGGCAGCTCAACGTGACAAGAGCACACGCGAGCTTGGCAATCACCTTCAGATTTCAAGCGAGCAGGCGGACCAACATCGCGAGAACGTTCATGACTTGACCACTAAGGTCGACGAGCTCACCAGCAGCGTTAGCGATCTTGAGAAAAGGTTGGCATCGGCAACACGTTTACGCGAACGGCTAGGTAAGCGCAACGCAAAGCGTGACGAGGTCGAACGGCTGTGCCAACGCCGTGACGAGCTAGTAAATGATCTCAAAGTAAAGTCTGGTACCGCCTGGCGTGCTGTGCTGGAGCCAACGGCACAGGAGGTGTTGACCCAGCTCGACGACAAGATCGATGAAGTCACGAACAGTCGGGACGATGCTGTTCTCGCGCGAAACGCCGCACGGAGCCGGGCCGTGTTGATCTCGAGTGGCCAGTGCCCGACGTGTGGCCAGGGCACCTCGGCGATCCAGACGCTAGACGTGGCTGAAGAGTCGCCCGCCCAGGATCCCGCAGAGTTCGACCGTTTACTCGTTGACCTCCGTAACCGCCAACGTGCACTTCGGCGATTGAGGGGGGAGGCTTCCCTACTTGCCCGGCTCGAGAGCGAGGCTGAACAAACGCTGGTCGATCTGTCGGATGCGGAGCAACAGTTGAACGAACTCGAGGCTCACCTTAAGGAGGACGGCAGCGGCGAAGACGCACTCATGGAGCTCGTCGAACGGCATGCCAATACACGAATAAGCCTCGGCAACACAAAGGCAATACTTGCTGAAGAACGTCGACTGCTGGTCAATAAGGAGGCGGCTGTCGCTAAACTATCTGAGAGGTTAGCTAAGGCCGGGAATAATCAGACCGGACCGTACGACCGTAAAGTAGCGCTTCTTATCCGGCTGCATGACCTGCTTGACGCTGCTGTCACTGACTTCCGGGAGAGGTTACGTGAGCGAATCGAGGAAGATGCTACCGCCGTCTTCCGTGTCCTCTCAGGAGAGCCTGATTACGACCGACTTCGCATCAACGAAGGATATGGGCTGACAATCCTCCACAAGGATGGCCAACCGATCGTCAACCGCAGTAGCGGGTACGAGCATATTGTTGCACTATCCTTGATTGCCGCCTTGCAGAGATGCTCACCGATGAGCGGACCGATCATCACCGACAGCCCCTTTGGCCGCTTGGACCGGACGCACAAACGGCATGTCTTGAAGGCCCTACCAATGTTGACTGATCAGGTGCTCCTGCTTGTGCACGACGACGAACTTGATCGGGAGACCGCAGTCCAAGAACTTGACCACCTTCTCGTTTCGGAGCATCACCTCCGTAGGCGATCGGCACGTCACACGGAAATCGAGCGGGGAGCACAGGTATCATGACTACGCCTACGCAGCGCGGCGCGACCGCAACAAGTTCCTCCGCCAAGGCCCCCAAGAAGACCATGAGCTTCACAGCTGCGGCGGAGTCTGCGGCCAAGAGGGTAAAAGATCATTTCAATCTCCCCGACGCTTTGGACGCCGGCCGGCTGGGTCTGGCCTATGCGCTACGTGAGAAACTGCCGGTTGAGAGGCCTGCTGACTTCGGCGCCCTAAGTGGCACCTTGTACAACATCGGATCGGTCGACCCGGAAGGAGAACTTCGGGATCTCCTCCTGGCCCTCCGGCCTGAACTGTCGGAGGACCCTTACCGGGTAATCGAAACCCTGTTGAATATCGGCACGATCAGCCTGGATAATCAGATCGCTACCGCTGCAGTGCTCTCGCTTCGAGACTTGCTAAACGAGCCTCAGTAGAACAAACTCAGCCCCACGTCTTTGTCGGTGGTAAGGGCGGCGCTGTGCTAGATATTGTTTCGTGATAGCGCACAGCGCCGCAATGCGGTAGCTACAAATTTGGACGGCTGTCAGACTTTACGGAACCGTAGATACCCCGTATCTTATCGAGCTCTATGCCCTCCATGAACCGTATGCTGGACAAGTCGGCATACTCGCGGCTCTCCTCGATTGAAAGCCATCTGCGACCGAGCCGCTCGGCAACATGGCCGGTTGTGTTGGAGCCGCTGAAAATATCTACCACCAGGTCGTCTTTCTCAGTCAGCATTTTGACGAAGAATTCAGGGAGAGCTGCCGGAAATCGGGCCGGGTGTGCACGTTGGCCGAGCTGCTTGCAGGTTCGTATGTAAAAGCCATTCGAATCAGAGTTCGGGTAAGAGAGCAAGTTCGACGGAAGGGCGCCACCGTTATCCTGGCCGAAAGCCTTGCCGATCGCATGACCAGAGTCTCGGAGCTTTGGTTTATAGTAGCCTTCGGGGTTCTTGAGTAACCGCTTCATCGATTGTGAGTAGGGAACCCTAACGGGGTCTAGATTGACTTTAGGAAAGTCAGTCTTGGATAGCCACCATACGGTGTTTACTGCGTCCTTTACTCGGATTTTCCTCTTGTTTACCCATTCGATTGGTGAGGGGAGCTTCGCGGTGTTGTACCAGTAAAACTCCTCAGCAAGTTCGTAGCCGACATTCTCGACAAGCGCAATTAGAACGAGATACTGGTGAAGCGACCGAACCGGCCGGCCCTTTTGGTAGGCCCCGCCGATGTCAAGAACCAGGCTTCCCGTGTCCTTCAACGCATCCTTAGCGGCCTTGGCGAAATCTACAAGCCAATCGACGTAGGCGTGCTGGTCCTCGTTGCCGTACTCCTTCTTCCGCAGAAGTGGAAAGGGCGGCGACGTAACGATTAAATCGATGGAGTTCGCAGGCAACTTCGGTAGGATCTCACGGCTGTCGGCGCAAACTTGGATGCCACTACCTGTTGTATAGACACGACTGCTATGCGCAATCTTCGCGAGCGGATCCGCTTGAGTCATGATCATCTAGCTCCTCGGGCGCCACCGACCTAGCGTGCCGGTGTAGTTGGCACACTAACGGAATGCCGCAGGCAATTAAGCATTCTACCAGAGGCAACTGACACTTTTGTCAGAGGGTGGTTCGGTAGCTTTCGTCCCTTGTGGGTTTGGGTTGGCATGTGAATGTGAGCCGTAGTCGTAACCGGGGAGGCCCGGCCGCGTTGGGCTGATCATGAATGGACGTGCGGCGTATCCGAGTGACCTGACCGATGATCAGTGGGCGGTGGTCGGGCCGTTTCTGCAGGCGTGGAAGGACCGGCATCCGTCGGTGTCGGGGCATCAGGGCCGCTACGAGTTGCGGGAGATCGTGAACGCGATCTTCTACCAGAACCGGACCGGGTGTCAGTGGGCGTACCTGCCACACGACCTGCCGCCGAAGTCGGCCACCTACTACTACTTCGCCCTGTGGCGTGATGATGGCACCGACCAGGTGATCCACGATCTGCTGCGCTGTCAGGCGCGGGAGCGGGCCGGCCGCCGGGAGGATCCGACCGCGGTGGCGCTGGACACCCAGTCGATCCGGGCGGCCAACCACGTCCCGGCCGCCACGACCGGCAAGGACGCGGCGAAGAAGGTCCCGGGGCGCAAGCGAGGCCTCGCGGTCGACGCCCTCGGGTTGATCATCGCGGTGGTGGTCACCGCCGCGTCGGTCACCGACAACACGATCGGTGTGAAACTGCTGGACAACGTGGTAGCGCACACCCCGACGGTTACCAAGGCGTGGGTCGATGCCGGGTTCAAAGACGACGTGCAGATCCACGGCGCCATCCGAAATATCGACGTCGAGCAGGTCCTTCGGTCCGACACGACGGCCGGGTTCGTGCCGGTGAAACGCCGGTGGGTGGTGGAGCAGACCCACGGCACCCTGATGCTGCACCGCCGCCTGGTCCGCGAGTACGAGAGCCGACCCGCCTCCGCGGTGTCCCGCACCTGGTGGGCCTCCACAGCGAACCTCATCCGCCGGCTCACCGGCACCGCCACCACGTCCTGGCGCGACACAGGCCAGCAGCGGTGACCCCGCCGTCGCTACTGACCCTGCTCACCGAACGCGAAACCGCCGCCGGCCTCACCGTCGAACGGCTCCGCGCCCAAATCGCCACCCTCAACGAACAGCTCACCACGGCCGAGACCGAAGTCACCGAACTCGCCATCACCCGCAAAACGCTCCTGAGCCTCGGCGACCCACTCGACGCGGCACCACCGCTGACCCGACCATCGCCAGCCCCGCCTACCAACAGATCCTCACCGTGTTCCACACGCCCACCACACCGATGCGCGCCAAGGACATCTGCCAGGCCCTGGGACCGGCACCACCGCGAAGGACACCGAGAACCTCCGCGCCAAGCTCAAACGCCTCGTCACCCGCCAGATCCTCACCGAACCCGAGGCCGGACTGTTCACCCTGACCCCACCGTCGACGTAACCCCGACCACCAAGGCCCCTAATGAGCGGTCAAACCCAGTCCGGACATACACTCCCGAACCACCCTCTCACTGGACGTTTGCTTCATCTTCGGGCCGGTAATGGCCGATTCGCGCCTCGACCTCGGTAGCGCGAGATGCCCGACCCGACCTAGAAAGAAAACATATCGGTGGACATAGGCCTACCGGGTTCAGCGGATATCGCCCCGGGATCGTGTCTGGTTCACTTTCATCCCGCACCGACGGACATGACGTCCGCCAGGTCGAGGCCCCGACACCGTACGCCTGCTTCATGACCGAACGGCGCCCCTACCCGTCCGACCTGTCCGACGCCCGCTGGGCCCTCATCGCACCCCGCCTAACCGCCTGGCGGCAAGCCCGCACCGACGCCGGCGTCAGCGGACGTACCCCCACCCACGACCTGCGCGACATCTTCAACGCCATCCTCTACATCAACCGCACCGGCATCGCCTGGCGCTACCTACCCCACGACTTCCCGCCATACCGCACCGTCTACGGCTACTTCGCCGCCTGGAGCAAAGAAGGCATCTTCACCGAACTCAACTACCAGCTCACCGGCCTCGTCCGCGACCACCACGGCCGCACCATCACACCAACAGCCTCCATCATGGACAGCCAGAGCGTGAAGACCTCCACCAACGTCCCACTATCCACACAGGGCCCAGACGCCGGAAAGAAAATCGTCGGCCGCAAACGCGGCATCATCACCGACACCCTCGGCCTCCTCCTCGCCGTCACCGTCACCGCCGCAAGCGCCAGCGACAACACCATCGGCATCAACCTGCTCAACCAGGCCACCACCACCCACCCCACCCTCACCAAAACCTGGGTCGACGCCGGCTTCACAAACCGCGTCGTCGAACACGGCGCCGCCCTCGGCGTCGACGTCGAGACCGTCACCAAAAACCCCCAAGCCAAAGGCTTCAGCGTGGTCAAACGGCGATGGGTCGTCGAACGCACCATCGGCTGGCTCATGCACCACCGCCGACTCGTCCGCGACTACGAAGCACGACCCGACAACTCCGCCAGCATGATCACCCTCGCCATGATCGACAACCTCGCCAAACGCCTCACCGCCGAAACCACCCCAACCTGGCGAGAACCACTACAACCACAACACACACAAAATACGTGAATCAGACGTCCTCTCAGGGGTCATGCGTCCCTGAACTAGTTCAGATGATCGCCTCGGCTACGTCATTTGGGCTCGTGCTCGTTCGTGGAGAGTTGGTCGGAGGCCGGGGACCCGGCGTTGCTCTGTTTGTTCGGCGTCGTGCCGAAAGCCATGGCTGGGGTTGCGTAGAGGACGAGCGCGACTTCTGGTGATCTTTGGGTTTCGAGGCCATAAGGTCCTGTTCAGGAGTAATTCGGTGGGCGACCAGTGCCGGGCAAGAGGTCCTGGCCTGCATCGGCCTCCGCTACGACGCGTTGATCGGCCGGCTGTCGAGCGGACCTTTCGCCGGGTACTAACCGACCTGGACGGTTGACGCCCTGGACGTGGCGGTCAGCGTGTATCGTCGTTGACGAGTTGCGGTAACAGCCTCGCCCAGGTCCTGCCCGCTGCTGCCGGGCCGGTCGAAATGCGAACAATGCCAAGCCGCGGCTCGCGCGGTGACACATCCGGTTCCGGCGGGGCTGCTATCAGACGCCGCGATCGACGGGAAACTGCTGAACGGGACCGTTGCGGCGGCCGGTCAGGTGTTCCTGGACCCGGCGATCGGCCACGGGACCGGGACCGTGCTGGGCCAATGGCAGGTCGGGGACAAACGCGGTGATGGCATCCGTCATCGAGTCCTGCTTGGCGGCTTGGAGGTGGCGGCATGGTCCTGACCCTGGACGCCCTGCACACGACGAAGAAGGCGGCCCGGCTAGTCCACGGTAACCTGCACACTCACTACGCCCCGATCCTGAAGGCCAATCAGCCGCTCACTTCGCAGGCCGTGTCGACGACGCGCGAGACTGGCTCTGGCACATATTTTGTGATTGATCTTGGTGGCGGTTCACGAGTTGGTCAGGACGCGTTTGCGCAGGAGGTCGAGGTTCGCCCGGCCATACATCTGCCGCTTGGTCGTCTTGATGCGGTTGATCTGGCCCTCGACTGGACCTGAGCTCCAAGGTTGGGTGAGGCCGGCGACGACGGCGTCGCGGTCGCTGACAAGACCGGTGGCGAAGCCGCGGATTTCGGGGTAGCCGGCGTGGCGGGCGCGGTCGATCCAGGCGTCGAGGTGCTGCCCGGTGCCTTGGTGGCGGACCAGCGTGGCGAACCCGCGGGCGAGGCTGGCGACGGTGTCGAGGTCCGGGCAGCGGCGGCGGGCGTCGGCGAGATTGGCGTGTTCGTCGTCGGTGAGTTTGTGGCCGGGGCGCATGATCCAGGCGGTGATCCGCCGGGTCGACGGTACCCGGACTGCGGTCGCGGGGGCAGGTCGGGTGTGGTTGGTGGTGAGCCAGTCGCGCAGCACCCGCAAGCTGCCTTGGTAGCCGCGGGCCAGGATCTCGGCGTGCAGGTCAGCGGTCTGGTGGATGCCGTCGGTGAGGCGTTGCCGTAGGTAGGAGTGGAATGGGGCGAGGACGCTGGGTCGGCTGCTGGAGTTCGGGCCGATCAACGCTTCGGCGGTGGCGGCGTGGGCGTACTTGCGGGCGGTTCTGACGTTCATGTCGAGGCGGCGGGCGGTTGCTTTGATCGACAGTCCTTCGGCTCGTAGGGCGTGCACGGCGGCGTGGCGTTGGCGGGTGTTCGTCGCCCGTCGTCGGGCTGCGACGGGCTCGTTGGGCGGTGCGGCCAGGGCAGATGGTGGTTCGGTGTGGGTGCGTAGGCATCGGCGGTGCCTGCGGATGACTTTCTCGATGGTGTCGCTGAGGTTCTTCAGTAGGTGCCACCGGTCGGCGACCTGGATCGCGTCAGGTGCCCCTTTGCGGGCGCCGTCGGCATAGCTGCCGTCTCGATCGCGGCAGATGATCTGAACGCCGGGATGGTCGCGCAGCCAGGCGGCGAGGGTGTCGGCGGTGCGGTCGGGCAGAATGTCGATCGGTCGGCGGGTGTGCATGTCGAGCAGCACGGTTGCGTAGCGGTGGCCTCGACGGCGGGCGAAGTCGTCCACGCCGAGCACTGTCGGTGTCACCGGCGGCGGGTTGGGCATTCGGCGGATCATCCGGATCAATGTGGAGCGGGAGACCGATGCCGCTAGCCGATGCGCCAGCCGGCTGCCCGGTCGACCGCCCAGCGCCGCCGCGACGGCTTCCAGGTCGCCCGCGGCCGAGACGGTGTGACGGGCATGCCGACGAGTCAGCCCGGGCACTTGCTCGACGAACGTTCGCCGCCCGCATTCGGTGTTGGCGCAGGTGAATCGGCGGACCGTCAACGCGACCTGCACCTCGTGGCTACCCAACCTGACATCGGCCAGCCGCCGCACATAGCGGCCATGCACAGTGGTCGACCACACGCCGCAGGCGCCACACCGCGCCCGCACCGTCTGCGTCGCCGCGGTGATCCTGACCCCGACGGCCCGGATCACCACCGCCTCCAACCGCAGGCCCGTCAGGTGCGGCAGCAACGCCGGAATGATCTCCATCCCGGCACCCAACCCGAACTACCGACGAGCGCGACTCACAAAATGTGTGCCAGAGCCAGTTCCCAATCCGCCGTTGACAGGCCGCACATGCTTTGCGGGCTGCCCCGCCGACGCTGCCCTGCTCCCCGCCGCCGGCCGGTGTTCCGGCTGCGCCGCGACACCGGCGGGCCCGACGGCCAACGCACCCGCAAGGAGATCATCGCACGACCGAAGCAGGCCCTGAGCAGGACTTACACCTGTTCTGCCGATCTTCGGCAAGCGGAGTCTCTACGCGAGTTGGCGCAGCGCCACCTGTGCTGATCTTGGTTGTTTGGGCTGGTAGGGGTCTTGTCGAGGATGTAGGCCCAGAGGACGTTGAGGCGTTGTCTGGACAGGGCGGCGGTGGCTTGGTGGCGGGTCTTTCCTTCGGCTCTCTTCGTAGTGGGCGCGGGATCGTGGGCAGTGGGTCAGGGCGGTGAAGCTGGACATGCTGATCACCCGGCCTAGGCCCCGGTGGTTGCGGTGCGGCCGAGCCTGGTGACCTTGTCGGCGGCCGGAGTCGCGGGAGATCGGTGCGATTCCGGCGTGGGCGGCGAGTGCGGCGGCGTTTGGGTAGGTGGTGAGGGTGCCGGCGTGGGCGAGGAACTCGGCGGCGAGGGTGGTGCCGATGCCGGGCAGGCTGGTGGCGATCTCTCCCAGCTCGTGCTCGGCGACAACTACGGCGATGGTTTCCTCGATGGCGGGTGTCCGGTCGTTGACCGCTTCCAGGTCGGTGGCCATCTGGGCCACGATCCCGGCCGCGGTTGCCTCTCCGGCGACGGCGACGGCGACGGCGACGGTGACGGTCTGCGTCCGCGCGGCGGTGAGGACCTTGGCGGTGAGAGCCCTTGGCGGCCCGCGACGGTGTGCTGGCGTAGGGAGGCCGGGATGCGGGCTTCGCCGGCGCGGCGCAGTCCGACGGGTGTCTCCACTGGGCGAGGAGCCGGAGCGCGCTCTTGCTGCGCAGGTTCAGCGTCTTCTCTAGGGTGGGGCTGATCATGGTGAGGAGGTCCTGGATGCGGGCGGTGATGCGGACCCGGTCGGCGACCAGGTCGAGGCGGGCGGGAGACGAGCAGCTTCAGCTGCTGCTGTACCTCGCCCGCGAGGGTGAGGGTCGGTAGATCGCCGCGCATGCGCAGGGTCTGGGCGATGACGTAGGTGTCGTGGGCGTCGGTCTTGCGTTCACCGTGGAACGCCTCCGCCATCCGTGAGGTGACCGTACCGCTGACGTAGCGGACGTCCACGCCCCGGTTGAATCGGACCGCCAGCAACGAAGTAGCCAAGCGTGCTGGGCCTAGCCTGGTAGGCTGGTCGGTATGGGCCGGTTCTCCGAGGATGAGCTGCATACGGTTGTCTCCCGGTACGAGGCGATGCGGGCACGGGCATTGACCGAGCGGGACGAGCAACTGCGGGCGTTCCACGCGGCCGGGTGGCGGCCGGTGGATCTACAGCGGGTCACCGGGTACAGCCGGGAAACGATCCGTCAGGCACTACGACCGGAAGTCCGGCAGGCGACCAACCTCAACCGACGCCGGACCCCACCCCGGCCGCCGGCGGACTACCGACCCTACGGCGACCGGAAGCCCTACGTGATCGCCGAAACCCTCACCGCGCTGCACGGCCCCACCAAGGGCGTGGTGACGCTTCCGCGTCACCTCGACTGGTCCGGGCACGCCGAGTACGACCTGAACCGGCCCGCGCGCCTGGCCAGCATGTACAAGGTAGTGCTCACCGAAGCCAGCACCGTCGAGGATCTGCACATCTGGCTCGACGCCGACCTCCTCCGGCGACTCTGGCCCACCCTCTGGCTGCCACCCCAACTCCGGCAGCGCTGGGAGGACGCCTTCCCCGAACTAGCCGCCACCCGCAGCAACGCGGCGTAGCGGTGGACCCCTTCCACGAACGCCTCGCCCGTGCCGGGCTCGGGGCGGCCGATCGATACGGCTTCGCGCTGGCCGGGGGTTACGCGGTACAGGCCGCCGGGCTGCTGGAGCGGCCCAGTGAGGACGTCGACCTGTTCACCGCCTGGGACCGCCGCGACGAGTTCACCGCCGCGGTCACCGCCGTCGTGCACGCCTACCGAGACGACGGCCTCACCGTCGAGACCGAGCGCCAGTACGACACCTTCGCCCGGCTGGCCGTCACCGATGGTGCGCGGGTTTCCAAGGTCGAACTCGGCGTGGACTGGCGCGCCAACGAACCGATCCTCATGGCGATCGGACCCGTCCTACACCCTGATGACGCGGTAGCGAACAAGATGAGCGCCCTCTACGGGCGAGCGTTCGCCCGGGACTTCATCGACATCGATGCCACCCTCCGATCCGGCCGCTACACCCGCGACAACCTTCTCGCCCTCGCGCAGCGCGCCGACCGTGGATTCGACCCGCGCATCTTCGCCGACGCCCTCGGACAAGCCACCCAGCTCGATCCTGACGACTTCGCCCAGTACGGCGTCACCGGCCCAGCGCTGGACGATCTCCGAAGCCGATTCGCGGAGTGGCGCCGCGAACTGCTCGATGACGAGGGGGGATGATACGGCGGCAGGGTCAAGCATGTACACGCAGGACCCATAACGTTCCAGCTGATCTTCGGCAAGCGATCGCAGCGAGCCCGTGAAGCGACCGGCACGCAACGGGGACGATAGGAAAGCCGCAGGTCACCGGCCTGCGGACATCGGCGGAGCGTCCGGTTAGGAAACCGTTGCTCTATCCCCTGAGCTACGAGGGCGCGAGCGCCCAGTCTAGCGACCCGGGGGTTCACCTGGGGTGGCAGGGAGTGGCCCACGTTCACCCACGTCACCCGGACCCCTGTTCGCCCAGCCCAGGAGCACACCCCGAGCACACGTACCCCCGGGGTACGACCGGCGATCGCCCGCGGTAAACCGTGTTGGCGTGCAGACGCGGATGCCCGACGGCACAACGGCATGGCGCTCCCGCCCCGCATGCTATACCCGCCTGGCCGCTACACCCCGTCAGGACGGCTCATAGGCCAGGTTGGGGCGCAGCCACCGCTCGGCGTCGACGACGCTGATGGCGCGGCGGGCGGCGTAGTCTTCGATCTGGTCCTTGCCGATCCGGCCCACTGTGAAGTATTTCGCCGCCGGGTTGGCAAAGATCAGCCCGCTGACGCTTGCTGCCGGCGTCATCGCGAAGGACTCCGTCAGGCCGATGCCGAGCTCGGCGGCCTGCAGCAGGTCGAACAGGTCCCGCTTCTCGCTGTGGTCCGGACTGGCGGGATAGCCGAGCGCCGGTCGGATGCCCCGGAAGCGTTCGGCGTGCAGGTCGGCGAGGTCCGGCGTGGCGTCTGGTTCGAACCAGTCGCGGCGGGCCTTCAGGTGGATGTACTCGGCGAAGGCTTCGGCAAGCCGGTCGGCCAGCGCCTTGACCATGATTGCGCGGTAGTCGTCGTGCTGGGCCTCGTAGTGCGCGGCCAGGGAGTCGGCGCCGTGGATGGTCACGGCGAAGCCACCCAGGTGGTCACCGTCGGGGGCCACGTAGTCGGCCAGGCAGCGGTTGTTGCGGCCGGCCGGTTTCACCGTCTGCTGGCGTAGCATCGGCAGGCGCACCCCGTTGCCGAGGACGATGTCGTCGCCCTCGGAGTGCGCGGGCCAGAAGCCGTAGACGCCTCGGGCCTGGAAAGAGCCATCCTTCGTGATGTTGTCCAACAGGGCGTTGGCGTCGTCGTAGAGCTCGCGGGCGACCGGCTGGTCCAGGATCGCCGGGAACTTGCCCTTGAGCTCCCAGGCCAGGAACAGGAACTGCCAGTCGATCATCTCGCGTAGCTCGGGCAGGGTGGGCTGGACCGTCCGCCAGCCGGTGAAGGGCGGGGTCGGCAGGTCGCTGAAGTCGACCTGCTCGCGGTTCGCGCGGGCCTCAGCCAAGCCGAGCATCGGCTGGGAGTGCCGGTTGGCATGGGCCTCGCGCAGCTGCTCCTGCTCTGCGCGGTTGGCGCGGTCCAGCTCGCGGGCCCGACCGTCGTCGAGCAGGTCGGAAACCACGCCGACGACCCGGGACGCGTCGAGCACGTGCACGGTTGTGCCGTCGTACGCGGGGGCGATGCGCACGGCGGTGTGTTGACGCGATGTCGTGGCCCCACCGATCAGCAGGGGCACCTTGAGGCCGCGGCGCTGCATCTCGGCGCTGACGGCCACCATCTCGTCCAGCGATGGCGTGATCAAGCCGGACAGGCCGATGGCGTCGGCGCCCTCGGCGACGGCCGTGTCCAGAATCCGGCCGGCCGGAACCATCACGCCCAGGTCGATGACCTCGTAGTTGTTGCAGCCCAGGACCACGCCGACGATGTTCTTGCCGATGTCGTGCACATCGCCCTTCACGGTCGCCAGCACGACCTTGCCCTGCCCGCGGCCCGGGTCGATCCGGCCCTCCAGGCGGGCCTGCTCCTTCTCGGCTTCCATGAACGGTTCGAGGTAGGCGACCGAGCGCTTCATGACCCGGGCGCTCTTGACCACCTGCGGCAGGAACATCTTGCCGGCGCCGAACAGGTCGCCGACGATCTTCATTCCGTCCATCAGCGGACCCTCGATGACATTGAGGGGCCGGTCGAGGCCCTGCCGGGCCTCCTCCGTGTCCTCTTCGATGAAGTCGACGATGCCGTGGACCAGCGCGTACGACAGCCGCTCGTGCACCGGCGCCTCGCGCCAGGAAAGGTCGACCGCACGCTTCGTGCCGGAACCGGTAACGGTCGACGCGAAGGTGACCAGGCGGTCGGTGGCGTCCGGGCGCCGGTCGAAAATCACGTCCTCGACGAGTTCGACGAGGTCGGCGGGGATATCGGCGTACACGGCGAGCTGGCCGGCGTTGACGATGCCCATGTCCAACCCGGCGCGGACAGCGTGCAACAGGAACGCCGAATGCATCGCCTCGCGAACCACGTCATTGCCTCGGAAGGAGAATGACAGGTTGGAGATGCCGCCGCTGGTGCGGGCACCCGGGCAGCGCTCCTTGATCAGCGGGAGGGCGTCGATGAACGCCTTCGCGTACCCGTTGTGCTCGGCGATGCCGGTGGCGACCGCGAGGACGTTCGGGTCGAAGATGATGTCCTCCGGCGCGAACCCGACCTGCTCGACGAGCAAATCGTAGGCCCGGGCGCAGATGGACACCTTGCGCTCGGTGGTGTCGGCCTGGCCCTGCTCGTCGAAGGCCATCACCACCACGCCGGCACCGTAGTCGTGGATCCGGCGGGCCTGAGCCAGGAACGACTCCTCGCCTTCTTTGAGGCTGATGGAGTTGACCACACCCTTGCCCTGCACGCACTTGAGGCCGGCTTCGAGCACCGTCCACTTCGAGCTGTCGATCATTACCGGGATCCGGGCGACCTCGGGCTCGGTGGCGATAAGGTTGAGGAAGGTCGTCATGGCGCGCTCACTGTCCAGCAGGTCCGCGTCCATGTTGACGTCGAGCAGGTTGGCACCACCGCGGACCTGCTCCAGGGCCACGTCGACCGCGCCCTGATAGTCGTCCGACTCGATGAGCCGACGGAACTTGGCCGAGCCGGTGACGTTGGTGCGCTCACCGATCATCACGAACCCGGTGTCCGGTCCGATCGCGAACGGCTCCAACCCACTGAACCGGGTGGCTTCAGGCAGGGCGGGAACCGTCCGTGGCGGTGTGCCGGCCACCGCGGCGGCGATCCGGGCGATGTGCTCCGGTGAGGTGCCGCAGCAGCCACCGGCGATGTTGAGCAGGCCGGACGCGGCAAAGTCGCCGAGCAGGCCGGCGGTCTCCTCCGGCGTTTGGTCGTAGCCGCCGAAGGCGTTCGGCAGGCCGGCGTTGGGGTGACACGCCACGTAGGCTCCGGCGATCTTGGAAAGCTCCTCGATATGCGGGCGCATCTCGGCCGCGCCCAGCGAGCAGTTCACGCCGACGACCAGCGGTTCGGCCCGCTCTATCGAGCGCCAGAAGGCCTCCACGGTCTGCCCCGACAGGGTCCGGCCGCTGAGGTCGACGATGGTCACGGAAATCCACAGCGGGAGCTGCGGCGCGACCTCACGAGCTGCGGCGATCGCCGCTTTCGCGTTCAACGTGTCGAAGATCGTCTCGATCAGCAGGAGGTCGACACCCCCCTCGGCCAGGGCCGAGATCTGCTCCGCGTACGCCGCGCGCACCTCGTCGAAGTCAACGGCGCGATACGCCGGGTCCTCGACCCGCGGCGACAGCGACAGCGTCACGTTCAGCGGCCCGATCGAGCCGGCCACGAATCGGTTGTCGAACTCGTCCGCCGCCTGCCGGGCCAGCCGCGCACCCTGAACGTTCATCTCACGAACCAGTGACTGGAGCCCGTAGTCGGCCTGGCCGATGCTCGTCGCGGTGAAGGTATTGGTCGTGGTGATGTCAGCGCCGGCGGCCAGGTACTGCCGGTGTACGTCCAGAATGACGTCGGGCCGGGTGAGGTTGAGCAGGTCGGGGTCGCCACTGACGTCCTGCGGATGGTCGACGATCAGGTCGCCTCGATAGTCCGCGGCGGTGAGCTTCGCGGCCTGCAACATCGTGCCCCAGGCGCCATCCAGCACCAGAACCCGCTGCGACATTAGCTGCCGCAGCGACGATGCCGTGCTCTTCTGGCTCAGTAACGCGCTCACGCGGGCCGCCTCCAAAGCTCGGAGGCGCCCTTGTTTTAACAAATCAGGGCCGAGCGTGGCGGGCTCTGCCCGTCGCAGCGCCTCTCGACCCGAGAGACAGATAGTACCCGATCAGCTTGCCTGGAGTCCCCCATGAGGCGTCGGCATCTGGCTGCTGCGGTCACCCGGCAAGCCGGATCAGGACGAGCAACGCCCTGCACGGGCGAGATGGCGGCGGAGCGAGTCGACACCGATGGTGAGCACATCGGCGGCACGTTCCGGCCCCGGGGCGCGGGCCCGGAGTACGTGCGGCGGTCGATCCCGCGGACCGCAGCGGCCTTCCGGGTGGGTCAGCTGCAACTCGTCCAACCCATGCTGACGCTGGTACGGGCGGTCCTTCCCTTGGAAGAGCCGATCAACGAGGAAGCGAATCTTTCGGACACCCTCATTGCTGGGCCGTCGTACCGGGAGCGCGTGAACCTCGATGTGCGATTGAAACCCGGCCCCGCGGTGGCTTCTGTCGCTACCGCCCGAGTTCAGCAACGAGCCGAGCGATAGAATCCCGGCCGGCGTAGCCAGCGATTCATCATTCGATATCCCAAGGAGCCCCGTGAGATCGTTGAGGCGTGGTCTTGTGCCCCTGCTCGTGGCGCTCGCGTGGGTAGGACTCTGGGCGGTGGCGCTCCGGCCGATTGCCGGTCCGACCAACGATGGCTACCGCTACGCCACCATCGCGCTCGAACTGCTTGGTGAGTCGCCAGCCGACGCGCAGCGTGAGGCATTGGCGGCCTACTGCGGCAAAGTGTCTCGCTACGAAGCCCGTCGAGCGTCGATCAACCCCCTGACTATGTATGACTCCCCCCGGATTGCCGAACGCACCCAAGCGTGCATCGCAAAGTACCCAGACGGGCTGACGCCGAACGAGCCGCGCTACGAGGCGATCTTCACCGACCGGGTGGGCTACCCGGCGCTTACCACTCCGCTTGTGGCGATCCTGGGGGTCAATGCGGGGCTCACTTTGACCTCCGTGTTGTGTACCGCGATCGGTGGCCTCCTGATCGTCCGCCTACTACGGGAGGTGGGCTTACCCCCACATCTAGCGGTGGTCGGTCAGATTGCCTACTACCTATCGCCAATCGGGAATCGCGGCTCCTATCCGTTGACCGAGGGGCCGATGGTGGCGCTCACCGTAGCCGCCTTACTCGGAGCGTGGTGGCTACTGCGACAGCGCACAGCGGCCGGGCTGGCACTGCTGATCGGCGCGCTGGCGGCGGGTACCATGGTGCGATACTCCACCTTCTTGCTGGTCGCGGGAGCACTGGCCGCTGCCGGACTGCTCATCCTGTTTACTAGCCCGCGACATCGGCACGCCGGGACCGGAATACTGGTCGGCGTCAGCAGTCTGGCCACGGTCGCCATTCTTGCGACCGCGAAGGTGCTCCGCCTGTCTGGGGCGGGGGAGACGCTGCAGGACAAGTGGACTAACCACTTCACGACTCCCGATGTCGATGACCCCTGGCAGCGGTTGGTGGACCTCAACGCCAACGTTTTGCCGCACTGGCTACAACAGGAGCTGCGAACGCCGTGGCTGCTGCTGGGCCTTGCCTTTGGCGCCTGGGCGCTCCTGCGCCACGATCGCGCTTTGGCCTGGCTCACCCTGGCCGTGGCCAGTACCGGACTGGCCACCCTAGTCGCCCATCCAATACTCTCTCAGGGTGACCGGCTCTACGTCGCGATGTGGCTGGTGCCCGTGGTCGGCCTTCCGGTACTACTGGCAAGGAGAGTGCGGGCCAGCGATCCTGCGGAGCCGCCTGCGTCGGTCGCCGTCACTCCTACCCCGCGTGCTCTAGGCCGCCATCGTGAGTACGTTGCCGACTGAGATGAAGAATGCGGCCAGGCCGTAAGTAGTGCTTTGTTAGGTTGGGGCGAGTTGGTGGCAGAGGGGGCAGCCGACGCGTCCATCCCACTCCACCGTGTCGGCCAGTCTCGGGGCGATGCCGTGCCCGGCCAGCGTGGCCAGCGCTCTCGCCTCGGCGCGGTGTCCGAGAAGCTGCGCTACCGGCTCCTGCACGTCGCCGCCCGCATCACCCGCACCGACAGACGCACCCGGCTGCGTATCGCCGAGGGCTGGCCCTGGGCCACCGACCTGGTCACCGCGTTCGCGCGGCTGACCGCACTACCACAACCAGTCACCTGAACCCCGCCCCCGCGTCCCGACGAACAGCACTGGAGGACCCGGCCACCGCGCCGGGCCATCACCATGCCCATCAACCCCGGAAAACCCTAGAGAGATCAACTCCGCTGGCTGCAGCCTTGATCACCAGCTCACGAAAGACCGGGGTTAATGCCAACTTCCCTGGATCCAGCCCTGCCTGTGGCCTGCTACAGTCGGCCGGCCTGGTGGCGGTCGGAGGGGGAGACGGCGATGGTGAGGCCTTTCCGCGAGGCACTGTCGCAACTGCTCAAAGCGCGCTTCCCGATCCTCTACGTAGAGTCGTACGAAGAGCATCGGGTGGTCGCGGAGGTGACGGCCGTAGCCCGCGATGCGGCCCTGGTTCGTACTCCCAGGGCCGTCTGGACCTGGTCCGCGACAGAAGGACTGGTTCAGCCGGACGGTACCCCGAGGAAGGGCACGACGGACCCGGAGGATGCGCTCAACGCCGTGCTTCGGATCGACGAGCCCAGCGTGCTCATGTTCAGGGACCTACACACGGCGCACGGGGGTGGCGACAGGCCTGGGAGCCCGGGTGTGATTCGGCGGTTGCGGGATGTGGCGGCGGCCTTCAAGTGCGGCCCGGTCGCGCGGGCCTTGGTGCTTATCTCTCCCGTGCTGCGGATTCCGGTGGAGCTGGAAAAGGACGTCACGATCGTCGACTTTCCGCTGCCCAGTGAGCACGAGATCCGCATGGTGCTTGAAGGGATGATCGCGGCCAACTCCGCCAGCGGCCGGATCCGCATCGGCCTGGATGAGGTGGGGAGGGAGCGGTTGGCGAAGGCAGCTCTCGGCCTCACGCTGCAGGAGGCGGAGAACGCCTTCGCTCGTGCGATGGTCAACGACGGTGTGCTTGACCTTGACGACATCGCGGTGGTGAACGAGGAGCAGCGGCAGACGGTACGTAAGTCGGGACTGCTCGAGTTCGTCGATGTCGATGTCGACCTGGCCGACGTCGGTGGTCTGGAAAATCTGAAGCGGTGGCTGGCCAAAAGGGATAGTTTCTGGTTGGCGGAGGCGGCGGAGTACGGGCTTCCCGCGCCGCGCGGTGTGCTGATCACTGGCGTGCCCGGCTGCGGCAAGTCGCTCACCGCAAAGGCCGTCGCCGCTAGCTGGGGCTTGCCGCTGCTGCGCTTCGACATCGGTCGGGTCTTCTCCGGACTGGTCGGATCCAGCGAGCAGAACGTGCGCAACGCTATCCGCACCGCCGAGGCCACCTCACCGTGCGTTCTCTGGGTCGACGAGATCGAGAAGGGCTTCGCCAGCGGCGGCGCCGCTGGTGACTCGGGAACGTCATCTCGCGTGTTCGGCACCTTCCTCACCTGGCTGCAGGAGAAGACGGAGCCCGTCTTCGTCATCGCGACCGCGAACAACATTGAAAGCCTCCCGCCTGAGATGCTGCGTAAGGGGCGCTTCGATGAGATCTTCTTCGTCGATCTCCCGACCATCGCGGAGCGCGCGTCGATCTGGGCCATGCACATCGCAAAGCGGATGACGCATCCTGCTGTCGCCAGAGATCTCACCGTCGACGACGCACTGCTGAAGGAGCTCTCGGGGCTGAGCGAGGGCTATTCGGGAGCCGAGCTCGAGCAGGCGGTCATCGCCGGCCTTTTCGACGCCTTCTCGGAAAGACGCCCGTTGCGCAAGGACGATCTAATCCACGGCGTGGTCAACATGGTGCCGCTCAGCGTGACCCAGGCGGAGCGGATCAGCGACATCCGCGCCTGGGCGAATATGCGTGCTGTGGCGGCCACGGCCGCGGAAGACTGGGACCTTCCTGGCCGTTTCGGGACCACCATTGCGTCCACGGCTCCTACCCAACCCGGCGATGCACCACCCCGTCACAGTGGTGGAAGATCGGTCGAGTTTTGATGTCGACGACAGGACCGAGGGGAGTGCCACGTTGAGCGTCTCACTGATACTGGTGCCGCTGACCGTGGCCACGGTCGCCGCCGTGCGCGGCGCCACCGCCAGCCGCGACGAGCGCGGCCGCGTCATCTGCCAGGTGCAGACGCGGATGCGGGATGAGACGTTGCTCTCGGCGGCGCTGCGCGACACCAACGCCGTGGTCACCGCCGACTATCAGGAGATCGTGGCGTCCTGGGGCCGCGTACAGGCGAGTTTCCAGCGCGGGCCGGACGCGGTGTGGTCCGCGCACCTCACGGGTGACGTCGACGAGCAAGGAGCCGTCGACATCGTTCGGGCCATCGACGCCGAGTACGGGCGGCAGGTGCAGCGTACGGTGCTCGAGCGGCTGCGGGAACGCGCACCGGCCGCCGGACTTCGGCTCGAGTCGGAGACCGTCGCCGAGGATGCGAGCGTACGGATGGTGTTCGCTGTCGAGGGACGGCCGTCATGACGGAGAAGCCACAAATCCTGCTGACCGTGACGAGCGCGGGCATCGTGAGCGCCGAGACCAAGGGCCTGGCGGGAAGCGGCTGCCTCGACTACATCACGATCCTGGAAGATTTACTCGACGCACACACCATTGAAAGTGCCTACACCGCCGACTACACCAGAACGAACGTGAACACGCAGAACCTCCAGGAAGAGCGCAATGTCGAACGTGCCTAACGGACCGTGGACACCTCCACTGCCTCCCGCCAACCCGGGCGCGAGCCTGCAATGGCGGATCCAGCACAGCTGGTGGCTCCTGCTCCCAATGTGCGGCATGGGCTGCCTCGCCGGAGCAGGCTTCCTCTACGTCGGGCTTCGCGCCCGACGGCCGGACTGGTGGATCCCCGGCATCGCCTACACCGTCATCGGTGCAGGCACCTTCTCCTTCCTCGACGACCCAGGCGAGACGACCACCGTGGGCGGCTGGGCTGGCGGCACGTTCTTGGCCATCTGGGCGGGGAGCATCTTGCACGCCTGCCTCATCAACTCGGCGTGGCTGCGCTGGCGGGCATCCCACACTCCCTGGTACGCGCAGCCAACCGCACCACCGCCGACCTGGACCGGCAGCCCCTACCCCCCGGCGCCCCCCGGGCCATCGCGCTACACGCCGACATCCCCGCCACCGTCGGTCGCCGACATCATGCCGAACCCGGCCACCTCCTACGGGGCTGGGCCAGCAGCAGTACCAGCGCCTCCGCAGCAGTCGGACGGCACGTCGCCGCAGCCCTCCACGGTCTCGCCAGCCACGGCCGGTGGCCCGGCGGCTATCGATGTCAACACGGCCACCTTCGAGCAGCTCGCTGCGCTCCCGCACCTCCACACAGACCGCGTGCACCGGATGATCGCCGAGCGGCAGGCACGCCGCGGGTTCGGCAGCGTAGAGGAGATCGCCGCAGTGGCGGATCTTGCACCGCACGAGTTCGCCCATCTCCGGAACCTGCTGACCTGCACACCTCCGCAGTGGCGGCAGCCTGACCAGGCGCCGCCACCACCCCACGGCCGTGTGCTCGATGTCTGATGACGAACTCGCTCCTCGACCTACCATCAACTCGGCGGTGGTGTCAGTAGCGAGGTTCCTTGGTTCAACTCACGCGGAGGGACCGGGCGAGCGCACCGCGGTCTGGGTGCAGGGCTGCGCCATCCGGTGCCCCGGCTGCTTCAACCCGCACATGTGGAGCTTCCGAGGCGGGGAACAGGTAGCAACAGACGACCTGGTGACCCGCATCCTCGACTCGGGCACCGCCGGGCTGACGCTGCTCGGCGGGGAACCCTTCGATCAAGCCGCCGCATTGTCCAAGGTCGCTCGCGCGGTGCGGTGTGCTGGCCGATCGGTCATGACCTTCACCGGATACACCGAGGCGAAGCTGCGGCAGGCCATCGAGGCGGGCCGCGCCGATGTTGCCGCGCTGCTCGGCGAGACGGACCTGCTCGTTGCTGGACCTTTCCTCAACGACCGGATCGACCCTGTTCGGCCCTGGGTCGGCTCGACGAACCAGGAGTTCGTCGTGCTGAGCGACCGCTTCCCGCATCTACTCGACCATCTGCGACGCACGCCCGACCGCGTCGAGATAAACGTCGACACCTCCGGCCAGATCGCGATCAACGGGTGGGCGGAGCTGGAGTTGCTGGACGAGCTGCTCGCGCCAGTGGCCCGACCGCTACGCAACCGGTGACTCCCGGCAGTGTCTCCTGCGAATTGCATCGCAGCGTGGGTTACAGGGTGACTTGGCGGGCAGTCGTCCTCGGCCACCGGGCGGCGAGGACGATCCAGACCGCATAGTCGCGAACGTCCTCACCAGGCATGCGGTTGACCGCGATGAAGATCGCTTGCTCCGCGGCAAGCCATGGCAGCTCGACGCCGACGCAGGCGATGCTGCCCAGTGTTGGCCGGAACAGGTGCGAGTTAACAGCAGCCCGCGACCGGACGGAGGGAAATTAACCCCGACGCCAGTCGGCCGCATCGTAGACGAGCCTGTAGACCTGAACATCCTGTCCAGCCTCGGTCTTTGGGCGCCGGGGTGCGGGTCTCGGCTCCGTCGCGTAGGTCCCCGTCGGCGTCCAGCGCCGGGATCCAGCCGGTGGCGGCGCGGATCGCCTCGCGGACCGGTTAGGTGATCGCGACGCCGACGGAGAACCGCATGCACATGCCGTGCTCACGCAGGCTGCGGATGTGGGCGAGGAACCCGTGCGTACAGCCGGCCGAGTCCGAGCGCACGAGGATCTCGGTGCCGTAGCGGTGGGCGTCGGGAATCTGCTGCAACGCCGCGTCGACAGCACCCGCCACGCGGTCGGATCCGAGGCGACAGCACCGAACAGGGCCGCCTGGTCACGCAGGACGGCCAAGTCCGCGATGGCCTCCCCGCCGTCGGCGAGCATCACCGCCAGGTCCACCGCGACCCGGCCGGGGTCATGGCCTGCCGCTGCCGCAGCACAGCCAGGGCATCGCTGAACCCGCTGGTCAAACCGGTGGCATCAGCGACATCGGCGAGCAGACGCGCACCGACGTGGCCGACCACGCCCCGCCCGTCACCGCTGACAACGATCCTCGGGCGCGTTCCGGTAGCCTTCACCCAGCAAGTGCCTTCCGTGACGGGCGATCTGGACCTTAGACAAGTCAGATCCTCCCAGATCAGAAGGCACTTCCTCTTTCATGATCCACCATGCGGACGCCCATCAGTGAAGGGCCGAGGTTAGGTAGATCAGCCAAAACCAGAACCATCGAGTGCCCCGGCGTGGCGGTGGACCGGCGAGCACGACGCCAAGAGTGACCACGGCGAGAAGGAAGGTTATCCCGGCCGTGATGGATGCCCCCAGGGGTAGCGTGCCGCCTCGCTGCTCGACCCCGGCGACGCGTAGCTGCTGCGCGATGCCGGCGGCTCCAGGCCCGGAGTAGCCGTCATCGTCGATGGGCGCCTCTACCTGTGTGAAAGTGGTGGTGTCGGTCCAGTACCACCGGCCATCGGAGGTTTTCCACGCGAAGAATGAGCCGAGCTGGCTGGAGCTCTGTTGCAGACCGGGAGTTCCGAACCAACGCCCCGCGTTGGTGCTGTTCCAGTGGTCGCCCCACTGAAAGGCCGTCACGCGGCCGGCAGCGGCATCGGCATGCGCCTTGTCGTAGCTCTGCTCCCGGGGAGCCGTCCACCAGGCAGCGACCGCCGCCACCAGCCACAGTAGAACCATAACGAGCCGCAGCGCACTCCACCATCGACTGCTCCGGTCAACCGTGCTGACAGCGCGCGATTTCCTTGGCGCATTGTCGCAAGACATACCCAGTTGCTGCTGCCGGTGGATAGTCGTCCTTACCTGACCTCGGTGGTCAGTGAGATGACACCCGGCCTGTTCGAATCGACACCTGGGCGTCGGGACATGCTGGCCCCCAATATTCCGGTGATCTCGGTGGTTGTCTTCGCGATACTGGGCGGACGAGGTCGAGACCGTCGTCGCCGAGCATGAGCGCGCGAACCGGTCTTTTGTAGACCTGTGAGTCGCAACCGTCAGGAAGTGCAGATCATGACGTACGCCGTGCTGCCCGCCACCCGGGCTCCGGTTCGGGTGTGGACCGACCCATACCGCATCGAACCGCAGGCCGCTCAGCAGCTCCGCAACATCGGCACCCTGCCCTGGGTGCAGGGCGTAGCCGTGATGCCCGACGTGCATTTCGGTAAGGGCGCCACCGTCGGCTCAGTCATCGCGATGCGGCAGGCCGTCTCGCCAGCCGCGGTCGGCGTCGACATCGGCTGCGGCATGTCGGCGGTTCGGACCTCGCTGACCGCGGCCGACCTGCCGGACGACCTCGCGGGGCTGCGGCACGCGATCGAGGACGCGATTCCGGTCGGCTTCGCCCAGCGCGACAAGGCGGTGAACCCGCGTCGGATCTGGGGGTTGGCGCAGGCGGGATGGGACGATTTCTGGCGGCGCTTCGGTGACCTGCACGCCGGAGTCGCCCGGCTGGAAGGCCGAGCGATGAACCAGTTGGGGACCCTCGGCGGCGGGAACCACTTCATCGAGGCCTGCCTTGAGCAGGGTGGTGTCGACGCGGGCCGGGTGTGGTTGATGTTGCACTCCGGCTCTCGGAACATCGGCAAGGAGCTGGCGGAGCGGCACATGGCCATCGCCCGGGGGCTGCCGCACAACGCCGACCTGCCCGATCGTGACCTGGCGGTGTTCCTCGCCGGGACGGCGGAGATGGACGCCTACCGCCGGGACCTGTGGTGGGCGCAGGAGTACGCGCGGCGTAACCGGGCGGTCATGCTCGCGCTGCTCTGCACCGTGGTCCGGGACCGGTTCCCGCAGGTGCGCTACGACGAGCCGATTAGCTGCCACCACAACTACGTCGCCGAGGAGACCTACGACGGCGTGGAGGTGTTGGTCACCCGCAAGGGCGCCATCCGGGCCGGGGCGGGGGAGCTGGGCATCATCCCCGGGTCGATGGGGACCGGGTCCTACATCGTGCGGGGTAGGGGGAACGAGGCCGCGTACTGCTCCGCGTCGCACGGCGCGGGCCGGCGGATGTCCCGGGGGCAGGCCAGGCGGAGCTTCACCACCGATGATCTGGCGGCGCAGACCGCCGGGGTGGAGTGCCGCAAGGATGCCGGGGTCGTGGACGAGATTCCCGGCGCGTACAAGGACATTGAGGCCGTGCTGGCGCAGCAGACCGACCTGGTCGAGGTGGTAGCGCACCTCAAGCAGGTGGTGTGCGTAAAGGGGTAGGTCGATTCAACCTTGCACTGCACACTGGACTCATGGGTGCATGGGACTATCCGGCAGGAAACCTGCATTCTGCCTGTGCACAGGCTTTGCGCTATGTGGCAAGCTGCTCCGCGGGGCCCCCGGTCGACGCGTCCCTGCGGATCACGCTGAACTTTCATCCTGACCGGATCGTCGCTGGTAGCCCCATTCTCGGCCGAATGCTGGCGGATGGGTTTACCTGTCTCAGTTCGTCACCGGCACCAGCAACGGCGGGCTCACCGCCCACCCCGGTGGCGATCGGTGGCGCTGGGAGCAGCGGATGTTCGGGGGCGCCTACGACGCTGTCCCCGCCCACCACCGACCGGTGTACGGCGGCCTGAACTTTCGGCGTAAGTCGGTCGGTGCCGCGCCCCGATTCGGCTCAGCTCACCTGCGGCTGACGGCATCCACCCTCAGCCGAGCGACCTTCTGCTACCCGGACAGCCATCTCGAGCCAACCATGTTCGGCGTGGCCGAACGCATGTCGCTGGTCGACCTGGCCCACGCCGATCACCGGGACGAATTGGACGACTACGTTGAGGCGCAGGTGCACGGTGGGGTTCGGCTGGACCGCGACGTCGAGGCCCTCGTGCTGGACGCCTGCTACCGCGGCACCGACGTCGAGAGTCTAGCCCGTCGCCTGCCCTGCCGGCTGGAGTGGCATCCGGGATTCCGGCTCTCCGTAGCCGAGCTCCGTCAGCATCCGGACTACCGTGGGCCGCGCTACGTGGAGCTCGGTGTCGCTCTCGCCGTTGGGGGCTACCTCAACCCGCGACTCATCGGGGACGCTGTCCGCACCGGCTGCTACCACCCCCAGGATCTCAAGCGCGTCTGGCACCACCTCGTCCGTTTCGGCGGACCCGCTACGCCGTCCCGCATCCCTGGCTGATGGTCTTCTCCTGGGGCGGCCCGGCGGACGGCGCGGTGCGGTCGAAGCCGCGGGGGCGAGGCTCGCTACCGCTTGGTCTGGTGGAAGAGGCGCTCCAAGAGAGCGATGAGGGTGGCTCGTTCGCCCGCGATGCCTTCCGCGAGGCGAGCCGCGGCCTGTACCGCCAGCCAGGGCCCCGACTGCGGTAGTGGCTGGGTCGAGCCAGCCCGGTAGGCGCGGGCGTAGCGGCGGGTGAACACCGACCGGCTGCTCGTGATCAGCCTACGAGCCAGCACCAGGCCGACGCGTCCATCCCACTCCACCGTGTCGGCCAGTTTCGGGGCGATGCCGTGCCCGGCCAGCGTGGCCAGCGCTCTCGCCTCGGCGCGGTGCCAGAGCAGCCCGGGCCGGTACAGCTTGATGACCGCGTCGTCGCACCACGTGTGTACGTCCGCCTCCCGCCCGGCGCCGATCTTGGCTCCGATCACTGTCGTGCCCTTCGGCGGGGTACGCGGTTGGCCTCGATCAGGGTCCTGGTGGAGCGCGCGACGAATGCGCCGTGGGCGCGGATGTGGGCGTCGAGCCGTTCGAGTCGGGCGCGGTGCCGCTCCAGGGTGAAGTCGGGCACCCACCAGGCGCACTTGCGCAGGGTGTAGACGACCGCGCCGATGTCGAAGAACTCCATCCGGCAGCGGGCGGTGCGCAGCTCCACGATCTCCAGCCCGGCGCGCCGCGCGGCGGCGACCTCCCGGTGTGGGTCACGAGCAAAACGCTCGTGGGGCAGGGGGCCGCGGAAGTACTCGATGAGTTCGAAAGCGGAGGCGGGCCCGACATGCTGGGCGAGGTAGCTGCCGCCGTCCTGGAGCACCCGGGCGATCTCCGGCCAGTCGGGGCGGACGGGGTGGCGGCTGGTCACCAGCGGGAAGCTGGCGTCGGCGAAGGGCAACGGTCGTCCCGGTTCGACTGCGACGACCGTAGCGCCGCGGGGCTGTAGCAGCGTTCGGGCGCGCTCCACGTTCGGTGGCCAGCCCTCGGTGACCACCATCCGGAGCGCCAACCGGGGCACCTCGGCGAGGACCTCACCGCCGCCGGTGTCGATATCCAGTGCCGCGGGGGAGTGGGGTAGCCGGGACGCGAGCAGACGTGAGTAGCGCCAGGGCGGTCGCTGCTCGGTCGCCCGGCCGTCAAGCCAGTCGAAGCTCCACCCGGACACGTCCGCCGCTGCTGCCTCGTCAACCAGTTCCTGGAAGGCACGCACCTCCGAATTTTGACCGTGCCGTCAACCGGTTTGACCTTTCAGGGCCGACCGAGGCCGATGACCGTGCTCACGAACGGGTGTTCGCGGCCCGCTCACCAGCCGAGCACGGCCGGGCTCGAAGCCGTTATCGGCTGTCTGGAGGTGATACCTGACGTCGAGGACCGGGCATGCTCAAGCCCCCCAGCGCGCCAGCACTGGGGGGCTTAAGTGCTTGTCAGCGCCGGGCGTGCGTAACGAACGCCTGCCACGCCTCCGGACCGAACACCAGCGCGACCAGGTCTATACGCCTACCGGTGCACATTCTCCATCGTTGATCCCTGCGCGGAACGCGGTCCACTCTGCCGACGTGAACCGCAGCTCCTGCCCGTCCTTGCAGACTTGGACGCCGCTGGGTTGCTGGATGACCCATGGGTGCTCGTGGCCCGCCCCCACCGCCCGGATGAGGTCTTCCCACTCGGAGTAGGTAGCGGCCAGCTCCGGCCCAGCCGGGTCTTTGCTGTCCCGAATGTAGACCGTATGGGCTGAATGCGCCCATTCAACACAATTGCCACCAGAGCCCCCAGACCGGGTGCTCTTACGGTATTCGCGGAGCTGAGTCATGGCTGATACTCCAGGATCGGAACGGCTTGGCAGCAGACAAGCCTGAATATCGTTTCGTACCGGGTGATCTCGACGTCCTTTTGTAGGTACGCAGCGGAGCTGGGCGAGTCGAGATATACAACTGACGGGTCCTCGGCAGGATCTGGAAAGTCCAGGATCACGAACGCGGACTCCATCGCGGCGTGCGCTCCACCTGCGAGTGGTAGGACCGAGATGGTGGTGTTGGGCCGGGTTGCCACCTGACGCAGCCTGGTGATTTGCTCGGCCATCACATCCGACCCGCCGACCTCGCGCCGCACCGCCGCCTCGTTGAGTACGACATGCAAGGCCGGTGGTTGGGGGTCGGCCCGCGTGAGGATCGCCTGGCGATTGATCCTTAGCGAGACACGACTTTCGATTTCGTAGTCGCTGTCGTCGGGGTTGCGCGCCTGGTAGACGGCGCGCGCGTACTCGGGCGTCTGCAACAGACCCGGGATCAGTTCGGACTCGTAGGTCCGGATCATGGCCGCAGCGGGCTCGATCTCCAAGTAGAGGCTGAACCACTCCGGGACATCGTCGCCATAGATGTGCCACCAACTCTGACCGCCCGTCGCCAATGCGAGCGCGGTCAGCTGCTCGGTTTCGTCCGCCGATGCCTGGTAGTGCGCACACAGCACCGCGACATCTTGGGGTTTGACCGGGTGTCGCCCGGCCTCCATCTTGAACAACTTCGCTCGGCTGATGCCGAGTCGCCGATGCGCGACTACCTCGTCAACCGATGCACGGGTGGTGTCGCGTAGCCGGCGCAATTGCCGGCCGAGTTGGCGGCGCACCACGGTCGGGCCAGCTACTGGGGCTGGAGTGGGCATGTTCCTCTCCTCGTAGTCCCTGGCCACACCCACAGTGTCTCAGCCTGAGACCGCACTGTCGGCGCTGGGGGTCAGCAGGACAGCAGCGCGAGGCCAGCGGAACAGAAAGCAAGTCGTGATACTTGTGTCGCGAGAGTATCACTGCGATAGTCGAGTGGAGTTCGGTCACCATGCGCAATCGAACCGAACCCTTCGGGAGTAAGTGCGATACCTCGTACTCCCGGTCTTCGCCTGATCTGAGAGGGGAACAGACCATGGTTCGCTGGCTACTTCGCCGCTGCCGCCGCCCCGCACCGTCGGGCGCTACCGGCCCCACCACCCCGTACGCGGCGTGCGCTAGTGCCTTCCACCCGAAGCGACCAGCCAATCTGCCGGCGTGGATGACCCAGCCCACCGTCGCCAATCCCCAGGTAGGCCGCTTCGGTTGGCTCACCCCGGCCCAGCAGTGGCGAGCCAACGGAGGTCGCTGGTGACCGCGCACCAGCCGCCCGCCCGAAGCGCCGACAGGCGAGACTGAGGGGACGTCGATGGCTGTCGTTGCTACTGCCGCAGTCGTTGGGCTCGCCGTTGGCGTGCTTCTGGGCCTGGTGACCAAGAGCCGTTCGGGCAGTTGGTGCCCCCGGTGTGGTGACCTCAAGCGCTGCCTACGTGACCACCACACGGGCGGGAGCCGGCGGTGGTGAGACAGGCACACGACCCCATGCGCCCGCTGTGGCGGTGCCGGGCCTGCGGCGCCGACTGGCCCTGCCAGCCCGCGCGGCTCGCGTTGCTGGCCGAGTATCGCGGCAGGAGGTCAGCGCTGCTGGCCCACCAGCAAAAGCTCCTGGCCGAGGCATCAGATCAGCTATCCCGGCTCAACGGCACCAGACCGGACCTCAGGGAGAGGTTTGTCGACTGGTGCTGGCGGGCGGAACCCGACCACCCCACAACCAGCGCCGTCGAGTCGGGAGACCTGGACCGGGACCTGGTGTTTCGCGGAATCGAAATGATCATCCGTAGCCACTGGGGGGGACGGACCTGCCCCCGGTGCGTGAACAAGGGTTGTCCGCATCTCGACTGGGCCGACGACTGGCTGGCCCGCCTACGAAGGCCATCGGAAGGCCGCCCAAGCGGGTAGCGGAGTCCGAAGTGGGTAACGGAACGCCGTGGCAGGTGGCGTCGGGGCAGGTGGCGTCCGGGTCGGGGGGCCCGAACTTCGGCGTTGGCTGGCGGGGACGGCCGCCGTCGCCGCGGGCGGGGCGGTGGTGCACGCGCTGCCGGTGGTCACCGCCAGCGGTGCGCTGCGGCGCCGGTGCTGGCCCCGGCTGGCGGGGGTGGGTGCGGCCACCCGGATCGCGTTGACCTTCGACGACGGTCCACGCCGCGCCTCCACCGCCCGCTTTCTGCGGGCGCTGGAGCGTGCCGACGTACGGGCGACGTTCTTTCTGCTCGGCACGCTGCTCGATCGCGATCCGGGACTCGGTCGGGACATGGCGGCGGCCGGGCATGAGCTCGCGGTGCACGGATGGGAGCACCGGAACCTGCTGTGCCGATCGCGTGCCGCGACCTACGCTGATATCGCCCGCGCTCGGGATGCCGTCGCGGCGGTCACCGGAGCCGCCCCGTTGTGGTACCGCCCGCCATACGGGGTGCTGACGACGTCGGCGCTGCTGGCGTGCCGGCGGCTGGGCCTGACCCCCCGCCTCTGGACCGCCTGGGGGCGCGACTGGGACGCCACCCGGTCTCCGGCGGCGATCTGGGAAACCATCGTGCAGGATCTCGACGGTGGCGGCACGCTGTTGCTGCACGATTCGGATCATGCGTCCAGCCCGGGTGCCTGGCGCGGCGCCTTGGCGGTCCTGCCGCGCCTCGTGAGCTGGGCCCGGGAGCGGGAGCTGACAATCGGGACGCTCGGCGCACACGAGGAGACCGAGGCCGCCGGGAGCCCATGGCGTGGCGCATACCGGCCCGGGCGCGACCGGGGCATGGCGACGTACCGGGTGGGTAACCGCAACCGGTGAAGCCACGGCCGGGCGGGAGAAGTCCGCGCGCCGGTACGTCCCCGGTTGGTGCCGGTCGCGACGACCCCGGCGGCGGCCCGGGTCGGCTGCGGATCCTGGTCGTCTCCGCCGACATCGGCGCGGGCCACGACGCCGCCGCCGCCGAACTCGCTGCCCGGCTCGCCGGCGACGGAGTCGTCGTGGAGCAGCTCAACTTCTTTACGGCCCTGCCCCGGCCGCTGCACCGGCTCGTTCGGGAGGGCTATCGCACCATGCTCCAGCGGTTTCCCTGGAGCTACGACGCGCTCTTCCGGTTCACCGACCGGTCGTCGCTGATGGTCCGGGGGTTCCGGGCCGCGCTGCGGGCGGCCGTACCGCGGATGCTGTCGCGGATATCGGCGGACACCTGCCTGGTGGTGACGACGCACCCGTTCGCCAACCAGCTACTCGGCCCGATGCGCGGGACGGGGCAGCTCACCGTGCCGGTGCTCAGCTACGTCACTGACTTCGTCGCCCACCCGATCTGGATCTCGCCGGGTGTCGACACCTACTGCGTCATTCACGACGGGACACAGCGGCAGGCGGCGGCGCGTGGGGCGGCTGATGTTCGGGTGGTCAATCCGCTGATCTCCGCCGAGTTCGCGTCCTCGGCAACGGCCTGCCAGCGTACGGCTCGGGCCCGTTTCGGTCTGCCCGAGCAGGAGCGGCTGGCGTTGATCGTCGCCGGCTCCTGGGGGGTGGGCGACGTGGCCCGTACCGCGCGGGACGTGCTCGGCGCCGGCTGCGTCACCCCCGTCGTGGCGTGTGGGCGAAACGTCCGGCTCCGCCAACGCCTGCGTACCTTCCCCGGACATGTCCTGGGCTGGGTGGAGGACATGCCCACCCTGATGCGGGCGGTTGATGTGGTGGTGGAGAACGCCGGCGGCCTCACCTGCCAGCAGTCGCTGGCCGGCGGGCTTCCCACCGTCACCTATCGGCCGATTTCTGGGCATGGTCGGGCCAACGCGCAGCTACTCGCCGAGGCTGGGCTCACCGCCTATGTCACCACCGCTGCCGAACTGGCGCCGGTGCTGACCGAGCTAACCGAGCTGACCGCGCTGACGGGCGCGGAGGTCAGCCCGGCTCTCCCCGTCGGCAGCGCTACCGACATGGCCAGTTTGATCTCGGAGGTTGTCCGGAGCGGCGACCGGTATGACTGGAAGCGGTCAGTATGAGAGTGATTTCTTCCTAGGCTGGGGTCGAGTCCGCCTTGGGAAGGATTGAGGAGTCCTGGTTATGCCGCAGTCACACGACTTGGATCATCGCCACGTGGTGCCGCCCTACCTGCGGATCGTCAACCAGCAGACGGTGCCCGGCACGAGCCAGCCGGTCGCGCTCTGGGACTTCCGGGTGGCGCAGCCGAACGTGTCTCCGGTGCCGGGCCCGGTCATGCACTCACTCGAACACTTTCTCGGCACCTACGTACGTCAGCATCACTCTACGATCATGAACGTCGCGCCGATGGGCTGCATGACCGGCCTGTACGTGTGGACGGTTGGCCCGTGGAGCTTCGACGATCTGGCTGAGGTCATCGCGGCTGGGCTGCGCTCCGTCGAGGACGCCGAGGAGGTGCCACTCGCGAACGTTGTCCAGTGTGGTTGGGCCGAGCACCACTCGCTGGCGGGGGTGCGGGACCTCGCCGCGCGGCTGCTCGCGAAGCGGGACCAGTGGGGGGATCCGGGCCCGGACGCCCATGAGGTGAGCGAGGCGGACCTGCGGGAACTCGCCGCGGGCCAGTGAGCCGACACGAAGGTGGTAACGGGGGAGGAACGTTCCGCGACAAGGCGAGAATGATTTTACTTTTGTCCCGAGCGGGCCCGGCGGTCGTGCCCGCCAGGTGGAGGGGGACGAATGATTCGCCGTCGGTTCATCGCCTGCGGGCTGCTGCCGGTCGCCACCGGACTGAGCCTGCTTGCGCCCGCCACACCGGTTTCGGCGCAGCTCAGCCAGGGGGCGGACAGCCTCTCGGCCCGAGACACGGTTGACGCCTCCTCGGCCGAGCGGCTCGAGATCCGGGCACCCCGCGAGTTCAGCGGCATCGCCTGGCTGACCACCGAAAAGAACGACGGGGTGGTGCAGGAGGTCTTCCTGGTCTGCCACGACACCCGGGACAACGATGCGGAGCGCGACCTGCCGCGCCTCTCGATCGTGCGTACGCCCGTCGATCCGAACGGCATCATCGTTGACGAGCTCGATGTCGATTTTCCCGGTCGTAGTGTGCCGAATGACCTCGAGAGCATCGCCCGGCTGCCCGGCCGGAACGCGGCCCTGTTGGCGGAGAGCAACGCCGACGGCGACGACCCCGACCCCACGATCTATCTCGCCCGGTGGGACCGGGACCTCAACGTCGAGATCGTGAGCGCGGTGCCGTGGCCCGAGACGCCCGAGCCGCTGGTGAACGTCGAGGCGACGGCCGTGGCGACGATCCGCGGAGAGGACTACTTCCTCTACGCCGAGCGGGCGGAGGGCCGGGACACCACCTTCATCAACATGACTCGCCTGAAGGTGTACGAGGACGGCGAGATCAGGTTTGGCCGGCGCTGGACCTCGGTTCCCTTCACGGCGCTCGAACCACCGGATGGACGACCCGCCTCGGGCATGGACATCGACCGGTGGGGCAACATCTTCGTCTCGTCCGCGTACGACCCGGGTGATCTGGGCCCCTTTGACAGCGCGGTGTACCGCGCGGCGACGGTCCGGGAGGGCGGACGCATCGGCGCGCAGCTGCGTCCGGTCGAGCCGCCCCAGCAGCTGGCGCGCAGCTCGGGCCTCAAGGTCGAAGGCGTGGGACTGGTCGCCGGCTCACTTCCGATCTTCATCGGGGACGACGACGAGGACTACGGTGGCCTGCTGCGTCAACTGCGGGTGACCTTCGAGTAGGCCGGTTCGCTCTCCGCCGCCGAGCCCGCGCACTCACCCGTCCTTCGGTGGTTTCGCCTGTCTGCTTATTGGGCGGCGAACTATGTGCCCGTTCTGAGAGCATCCCCGGGTGACGATTGACGATCTCGCCCGCCCGGATGAACGGACGACGCCTGGCCCGGAACGTCACCTGCCTGCCCCGCGTCGGGACGCCGAGAAGCTGGGCACCCCGTTCTGGCAGCTGTGGTCCGCGTCCGCCGCGTCGAACCTCGCCGACGGGATCGTCAAGCTCGCGCTGCCGCTGGTCGCGGTCAGCTTCACGGATTCGCCGGTGCTGGTGGCCGGGGTGGCGATGGCGTTCAGCCTGCCGTGGCTGCTGGTCGCGTTGCCGGCGGGCGCGTTGGCCGACCGGCTGGACCGCCGCCGGGTGATGACGGCCGCAAACACGGTGCGCGCGGTGTTGTTCGGGGCGATGGCGCTGGCCGCGGCCCTGGACGTGGCGTCGATCTGGCTGCTCTACGTGGTGGCGTTCGGCGCCGGCGTCGCCGAGACGCTCTACGACACCTCGGCCCAGTCGATCTTGCCGCAGCTGGTGTCGCGGGACGCGCTACCGCGCGCCAACGGACGGCTGAACGCGGTCGAGTTGACGGCCAACCAGTTCGTCGGCCCACCACTGGCGGGGTTCCTGGTCTCTACCGGCGTGGCGTTGGCGGTGGCGGGGCCGGCGGGGCTGTGGGTGGTCGCGGCCGTGGTGTTGCTTCTCATCCGTGGCCGTTTCCAGGTCGCACGGGACACGTCGACCAGTTTGCGCCGGGACATCGCGGAAGGCCTCCGGTTTCTCTGGCGACACCAGCTACTGCGCACCATGGCGGTGATGGTGGGCGTCAGCAACTTCACGATGAGCGCGGTCCTCGCGGTGCTGGTGCTCTACGCGGTCGGCCCTGGCTCGGCGATGAGGCTCACCGAGCCGGGGTACGGCCTGCTGCTCGCGACCTTGGCCGTCGGCATTGTGCTCGGCTCGTTGGTCGCGGGGGCGATTGAGCGACGGCTGGGTCGCTCCGCCACACTCGGCGTGGCAATGGTCGCCGCCGCCGTGCTTGTCGGCGCACCGGCGTTGAGCACCAACCCGTACGTGGTGGGCGCCGTCTACTTCGGGGGCGGGATTCTGGTCGCCACCTGGAACGTCATCACGATCTCGCTCCGCCAGCGGATCACCCCCAACCGGCTGCTTGGCCGGGTCAACAGCAGTTACCGGATGCTGGCCTGGGGCGGCATGCCTCTCGGTGCGCTCACCGGCGGTCTGTTGGCGGAGTGGCTTGGCCTGCGCGCGGTCTTCGCGGTCATGGGTGTGCTGGCGCTCAGCCTGGTCATCGGATTGTTCTGGGTGACCGACAGCGCGATTGACGCTGCCGAGCGGGATGCGGAGCAGCAGGTGTGAACGCCCTTGGCTCCGCGCCGGAGGTCGGGTCTGCCCGGTGCCTCGGCTGACGGTCGGGGCTGTGCTCAGCGAGCCGGGTCAACGCTGATCGGCCGTTCGAAGAACGACTCCAGGACGACGATGGTCTGGGTGCTGGTGACTCCGTCGATGGCGAAGAGGCGTCTCAGGAGGGCTTGCAGGTCCTCGGTGGTGGCGGTGCGAACCTTCACCAGCACGCTCGCCGTGCCGGCGGTGATGTGTGCCTCCTGGATTTCGGGTATAGCCGCGAGTGCGTCCCGGGTGGCCGCGTCCCCCATCCACGCGTCGGCGCCGAGCATCACGTAGGCGAGCACGCCCCGGCCGACTGCGGCCGGATCGACGTCAACGGTGGTACGCCGGATCACGCCCCGCTCGCGCAGCTTACGTACGCGTTCGTGTGCCGAACCGGCGGACAGGTCAACGGCCGCGCCGAGGGCCGCGTAGGACTGGGTCGCGTCCTGCTGCAGGCGGGTCACCAGGACGCGGTCAATATCGTCAAGCATCGAACACCCATCGGGATTGGAAAGATGAACAACTTGACCTTACCAGATTCGGAAGGCAGGCTTTGCTGTAGAACATCATCCTGCTAGGAGGTCAATATGCCTGATACAGTCCCTGCTGAGTTCCGACTGCTGGACGAGCGTTTCCGGGACCTCGACGGTGACTTCGTTCTTGAGGTCCTGCACGGCGACGCGCGGAAGTCGGAAGGCCCGGTCTACTTCACGGCCGGGCGCTACCTGGTGTGGAGCGACATCCCGAACGATCGGCTGCTGCGCTGGGACGAGACCACCGGCGCGGTCGGGGTGTTCCGCCAACCCTCGGGCTACGCCAACGGCAACACGATCGACCGGCAGGGCCGGCTGATCACCTGCGAGCAGGGAAGCCGGCGGGTGACCCGCACCGAGCACGACGGAACGATCACCGTGTTGGCAGACCGCTACACCGGCAGGCGGCTCAACAGTCCCAACGATGTCGTGGTCCGGTCCGACGGCACGATCTGGTTCACCGACCCGAGCTACGGCATCAACAGTGACTACGAGGGCAACAGGGCCGAGCCCGAGTTCGGCGGCTCGTGCTATGTGTTTCGGCTCGACCCCCGCACCGGGGACCTGCGGGTGGTCGCGGACGACTTCTTCCGCCCCAACGGGCTGGCGTTCTCGCCGGACGAACAACGGCTGTTCATCGTCGACACGCGACAGGAACCCAGCCACATCCGGGTCTTCGACGTCGCCGCCGACGACACCCTCAGCGGCGGCAAGATCTTCGCCGAGTGTGACTACGGCCGCTTCGACGGGCTGCGCGTCGATGACGCCGGCCGAGTCTGGGCCGCGGCCTGGGACGGCGTGCACTGCTTCGCTCCCGATGGCAGCCTCATCGGGAAGTTGCTCCTGCCCGAGCCCGTCGCCAATCTCACCTTCGGTGGACCGAAACGCAACCAGCTCTACATCACCGCCGGCCGGTCGGTGTACGCGCTGCGGGTCACCTTCAACGGCGCCCGCTACCCGGAATGAAGCGGCTGATGACCCTGAAGCCGGGCCCCCGGGGCGGTTCAGGCGAGGTCGGCGGCCCACTGGGCGAAGGTGCGTGCAGGCCGCCCCAGTGCCGTCGCGACATCGTCGGCCACCTGCTTCGGTGTCTCCACCATCGATGCCCAGCCGGTCAACGCCATCTCCGTGCAGGCGGGGCTCCCCATCGCCTCGGCCAGCATCGGGCGGATGGCCGGAGGGGGGACATCCTCCCAGCGCATGTCGCGCCCGATCGCGGCGCCGACCGTCCCCCCTTCGCGTCGGAGCGCGCCCTACGCGCCCTGCCCCTGGTTCTGCATGAGGCCACCGTCCATGAAGTAGGTCGACCCGGTGACGTAGTTGGCGTCGTCGCTGGCCAGGAAGACGGCGAGCTTCGCGATCTCCTCCGGCTGGGCGGCCCGCTTCCACGGGATCGACTGCACCTGCTCCTCCAGGTACTGCGGGTCGTCGATCGCGCGTTGGTTGAACGGAGTGAGCACCATGCCCGGCCCGATGTTGTTGACGTTCATGTGTATCGGGGCGACCTCCAGCGCGATGCTCTTGGCCAGCTCCAGCATGCCGCCCTTGCTGGCGTCGTAGTCGGCGCCGCCGGCCCGGGCCACCTCCTGGTGGATGGAGGTGATGTTGATGATCTTCCCGTGTCCGCCGTGGTCGCGGCGGTGCCGGACGAACCGCCGGCAGCAGAAGAACATCCCGTACAGGTTGGTGCGGATGGCGCGGTCCCAGGTCTCGGTGTCCAGATCGGCGACCGGGATGCCGGACGCGTCCACCCCGGCGTCGTTCATCAGGATGTCCAGCTCTCCGAAGGTCGCCAAGGCCTCGTCGAACATCGCCTCGACCTGGTGCTCGACGCTGATGTCGCCCTGCACCACCACGGCGCGTCGACCCGCCTTTTCGATTTCGGCCTTGGTGTGGCTCGCCCCCGCATGGTCATGCAGGTAGTGCACCACCACGTCGGCGCCCTCCCGGCCGAACTCGATCGCGGTGGCCTGCCCGATACCGGAGTCCGAGCCGGTGATCAGGGCGGTTCTACCCATCAGTCGTCCGCTCATCAACGTGCTCCTTTCCTCGACTGCCACTACCTACTGGTTCCCGCGGCCTCGGCCTGGCCGATGGTCCAGGCGGCGTTGATCAGACCGATGTGGGACAACGCCTGGGGAAAGTTGCCGATCAGGCGTCCGTCGCGTCGGTCGATCTCCTCGGCGAGCAGGCCGAGATCGTTCGCCCGCGCGGTGACGGTCTCGAAGACCTGCCGGGCCCGGTCGAGGCGCCCGGCCAGGGCCAGGGCCTGGACCAGCCAGTACGAGCAGATGATGAAGGCGCCCTCGTCCCCGGCCCGGGTCCAGCGTTGCACCAGGCCGTCCTGGACCAGGTCCCGCTCGATGGCATCGACCGTGGCCAGGATCTTGTCGTCGTCGGCGGGGAGGAACCCGAGGATGGGCATGACCAGGACTCCGGCATCCAGGTGGTCGGAGCCGAAGGCACCGGTGAACGCCCTGGTCGAGCTGTTCCACCCCTCCTCCAGGATCGCCGCCCGGACCTGCGCCATCGCCTCCGTCCACTGCGGGACCTTCGCCTCGGCATCCAGAAGCCCGGCGAGCTTGACGGCCCGGTCGAGGGCCAACCAGCACATCACCTTCGAGGTCAGGTAGTGCCGCTGACCCTCACGCCCCTCCCAGATTCCGGCATCCCGCTCCCGCCAGGTGTCCACGGCCCGGTCGGCCAGGGAACGGAGCAGGCTGGCGGCGGCGGGCGACAGCTCGGTGAGCTGGTCCCGCAGGACCCAGGCGCACTCGATGACCTCGCCGATGACGTCGAGTTGCTTCTGTAGCCAGGCGTCGTTGCCGACCCGCACCGGGCGGCTGTCCCGGTAGCCCTCAAGGTGCTCGAGGGTGTGTTCGGTGAGATCACGCTCGCCACCCGCGCCGAACATGATCGGGACATGGTCCTCGGCCTCCACCGAGCCCACCGACTCGGCCATCCAGTCGAAGAACCGGTGTGCCTCGTCCGGGCAGGCGGCGACCCAGAGCGCCTTCAGGGTGAAGGCGCCGTCGCGGAGCCAGCCGAAACGGTAGTCCCAGTTCGCCTCGCCACCGACCTCCTCCGGCAGGGAGGTGGTGGGGGCGGCGATCACGGCTCCGGTTGGCTGGTAGGTCAGCGCCTGCAGCACGAGGGCACTGCGTCGGACCTGCTCCCGGTACGGCCCTCGGTAGCCCTGGTGAATGCGGTCCCAGGACCGCCAGGCGGCGATGGTGTCCCGCAGCGCCGCCCGCCCGTCGAGGGGAATCGTCGGTGGGTGGGTGGCCCATCGGTGGTGCAGTGCGAAGACCGCGCTCTCCCCCTCGGCGAGGCTGAACTCTCCGGTCACCACGGAACCATCGATGGTCAGGTCGTGGTCGCTGGTCAGGGTGAGTCGATCGGCGCCGCCGGAGATCTCGATCCCTGTCGTGGCGTCGGAAACGGTGGGGCTGACCAGGCCGTACTCGGGCCGGGCCGCCACCTCGACCGTCACCTGCGCCGGGCCGACGATGGCATCGACCCGGCGCAGGAGGACGTGCGGCGAGCCGAGGCCGATCTGGTGACCGCGTTCCCCGACGCCGAGGCTGAGCGCATCGGTCAGCCGCAGCACCCCGTCCTGGGTGTGAAAGTCGGTCTGGACGACCATCGTGCCGTCGAGGTAGCAGCGGCTCGTCGTGTACTGCCCGTGCGGTCGGATCCACCAGTGGCCGCCAGCGGTGCCGAGTAGCCGCGCGAAGACGCTTGGCCCGTCGAACCGGGGTGGACACCACCAGTCCACCGAACCGTCCGCCGACACCAACGCCGCGCCTTGGCAGTCGCCCAGAAACGCATAGTCACTGATCTCCGCCACACCCGGCTTCTACCCGCGATGGCGCCCGTTACGCCTCAGATGGTGATCACTACTTTCCCCCGCGCGTGTCCGCCTTCGAGGTACCTCAGTGCTTGCGGTACCTCGTGCAGCGGGTAGCTCCGGTCGATAACCGGGGTGAGGTCGCCGGTCTCGGCATGGTCGCGGAGCAGGTCGAGGTGCTTGCGGCTGGGCATGGTGGTGAGAACGGCGATGCGGTGTCGGACGAAGGGTGCCAGCAGTCGCCCGCGGGTAATGAGCCAGACCGGTCCGACGAGGCTACCGCCGCGGTAGACCCCGCCGCCGGAGAGGATCAACATCCCGGCGGGGGTCAGCACTCGCCGGAGTGCGGTGAGCGAGCGGTTGCCGACCAGGTCGAACACGACATCGTGGGGCTGGAAGTCGTGGGTGAAGTCGCTCCGGGTGTAGTCAACGACATGATCGGCGCCGAGGGAGCGGACCAGGTCGGTGTTGCGGGTGCTACACACCGCGGTCACGCTCGCGCCGAGCGCCTTGGCCAGCTGCACGGCGAGGGTGCCGACGCCGCCGGAGGCGCCGTTGATCAGGACGCGGTGGCCGGGCTCGACCCGCCCGAGGTCAGCCAGCCCCATGAGTGCGGTGACGCCGGCGAGCGGCAGGCTGGCGGCCTGCCGCGGCGTCAGGTTGCTCGGCTTCGGTGCGATCAGCGTTTCGGGTACGCGGACGTACTCGGCGAAGGCGCCGTTGGCGTCGCCGAGATCGCCGAAGACCGCATCGCCGGGGCGGAACTGCTGAACGTTCTCGCCGACGGATTCCACCACGCCGGCGAAGTCGCGACCACGGATGTGGGCCCGGGGCCTTGACCGGCCCAGCGCCAACCGTGCCAGCCGGGGGTCGCCGCGCAGCACATGCCAGTCATAGGCGTTGAGGGCTGCGGCTTCGACCCGCACCAGCACCTCGTTGGCGGCGGGTGCCGGGGGGTCAACCTCCGCGAGGGTGAGGGACTCCGGCGGCCCGTAGCGGTCTTGCACGATGGCCTTCATTTTCACTCCAAGGTGTACGGCGTACGCTGATGCCTGAACAGAATAGGTGTACGCCGTACACTCGTCAAGGCGGTTATGGTTTCCAGCACCGCTGGAGACGAGGAACCGAGATGGCTGAGCAGACCGAGGTGCGCCGAACGCCGTTGAGCAGAGAGCGAGTCCTGCGGGCCGCTGTCACGCTCGCCGACGAGGCCGGGATCGACTCCCTCAGCATGCGCAACCTTGCCCAGGACCTGGGTGTCGTGCCGATGGCCCTCTACAAGCACGTGGCCAACAAGGACGAACTGGTCGCCGGCATGATCGATGTGGTCGTCGACGAGATCGACCCGCCGGTGGCCGACGGTGGCTGGAAGCATGCGGTCCGGGAGCGAATTCTCTCCGCGCGGCGGGTGCTGCAGCGTCACCCCTGGATGTCCCTCGCCATCGAGTCACAGCAGACGGCGACGCCGGGCATCCTCGCCTACCTCGACTCGATGGTCGGGACGTTCCGAGGCGGCGGCTTCTCCGTTGACCTTGCCCACCACGTGATGCACGCGATGGGCAGCCGCATCCTGGGCTTCAGTCAGGAACTCTTCGACGCCGCACGGAAAGCCGGCCGGAGCGGCGCGAGCAGTCCGGAGCCGCCGGCGGCCCTACCAGCGCAGTTCGCCGACCGATTCCCGAACCTTGCAGAGATCGCCGTGGTGGCCTCCCACGACGATGCGTCGGTGGTGGGGCGTGGCTGCGACGACCAGTTTGAGTTCGAGTTCGCCCTGGACCTGTTGCTGGAGGGCATCGAACGGCTGCATCAGCAGGGCTGGACGTCCTCTCGCTGAGGCGCCGTTAGGGACAGCGGACCGTATTGCGCCGCCAATTCGGGTAGGGCTGTCCCCAGTAAAGACTGGCTGGCACGCCGTATGTCCTGGCCCACCCTTGCGTTCCTAGGCTCGCTATGACGGGAGCGGTTCGCCGGCCATGGGCTGAGATCGTGCTGCTCTCCGACCAGGTCGTTGGGATTGGGGAGATTGCCGTGAGCGGTAGGTCGAGGAAGATTTCTGTTCGCCTCCTCGTGGCGTCGGTGGTGCTGACCCTCGCCGCCCTGGCAGCCGCCACCGGTAGCGGCGTCCCGCGGCGGGACAGCAGGGCTACCCCGGAATGGGAACGGCCGTTTCCGGTGGCGGAGAGCGTATACCCGTTCCAGTCGAAGGTTTACGAGTGGCGTGGGTTCGCATACCACTATGTGGACTTACCACCAGCGGCGGGCCATGCCCCCAAGGGCACCGTTCTGGCGGTCCACGGGAACGGCACCTGGAGCATGATCTACCGGAAGATCGTCGACCCGTTGCGCGCGGCTGGCTTTCGGGTGATCCTCACCGACCACCTCGGTTTCGGGTTCTCCGACAAGCCGAGGGTCAGCGAATTCGACTACCTGCCGAGTTCGCACACGACGGTGCTGCGGGACTTCATCGCCGACCTGGCCCTAGAGGATCTCTACCTGGTGCTGCAGGACTGGGGTGGACCCATCGGACTGGCCGCCGGAGTCGCCACCCCGGAGAAGGTGCGGGGTCTCGTGCTGATGAACACCTGGGCCTGGCAGCTCGACCACATCGACCAGGGGCGGACCGGATTCATGCACGCGGTGCACGACCGTGGGCGCCATGCGCAGCTGGAGCCAGAGTTCTACACGCAGGGCGAGCTCATCCGCCGTGGTGCGATCGGGGTCGCCGAACGCAACGCGGTGGAAGGATCGGCGGAGTACGCGGCGCTGCGGGACGCGATGTGGGGGCCCTACCTCACCCTGGAACCCCCGCATGACCTGCGCTACCCGGAGGTGACCCAGCCCGTGCACATCTCCGCCATGGCGACCATCGCGGACGGTGCCTTCCTCGACCAACTCGACCGGGAACTGGCCGCGCTGCGGTCGAAGCCGGTCTTCTTCGCCTTCGGCGACGACACGGCCTTCGGGCCGTACAAGGTCGACCTGGCGATTCTCGGCGGTGAACGGGAACTCTGCCAGCCCGGCTATCACCCGGAGACCGCGGCGGTCACCACCCGGACCAACTGCGTGGACGATGAGACCGGTGCGGCCTACTGGTATCCGCTGGAGCGGTTCCTGTCGGAGTGGCACCCCAGCGCGGTCGTCGGCCAGTGGCGGGACAGCACCCACGGCCACTGGGTGCAGGACGAGGTTCCGTCGGTGGTGGTGGAGGCGGTGAAGTCCGTCCATGCGGCCGCGACCGGACCGTGAGGGCGGGTACGCCGCGTCGCGCCGTACGATCTACGACCACCTGATCAATTTTGAACCCTCATCTGGCGACTTGGTGGCTGGGGGTGGACTCCTCCGCTAGCGTGAAGAAGTTCCACAAATGAACGATGCGGCGACAGGAGTACAACATGCCACGCCTGACTATTGTTGCCAACATTCACGCCAAGCCGGACCAGGTGGACCTGGTCAAGGCGGAGCTGAAAAAGCTCATCCCGATTACTCGTGAAGAGAAGGGGTGTATCAACTATGATCTGCACCAGGACAACAGTAATCCGGCCCACTTCGTCTTCTACGAGAATTGGGAGTCCCGCGACCTCTGGCAGGCCCACATGAGCGCCGCACACCTACAGGCGTACGCCGCGGCGACCGCCGGTAAAGTGGATGACTTCATACTCAACGAGATGACCCACATTGATTGACGGTCGTTAGGGTGTGTGGCTCGGCTGCGTCCTGCGGGGGTGGGACGTGGCGGTGGTGCCCAGTGTGTCCGGGGCCGGAGTCCGGTCGAGGTCCAGGGTGACGACTGCCTGATCAACCTCGAGCGCTCCTTCGGTGATTCGCTGGGCTTGGTGCGGACTCCTCCACTAGGCTGAGGAAGTTCCACAATGAACGACCAGGTGACCAGGAGTTCCGCATGTCGCACTTGACCATTGTTGCCAACGTTCATGCCAAGCCGGGCCAGGTGGACCTGGTCAAAGCCGAGTTGAAAAAGCTTCTCCCGTTAACTCGAGCGGAGGAGGGGTGCATAAACTTCGACCTGCACCAGGACAATAACGACCCGGCTCATTTCTTCCTTTACGAGAACTGGGAGACCCGCGAGATCTGGGAGGCTCACAAGCACGTCCCGCACCTGCAGGAGTACATGGCTGCGACCGCCGGCAAGATTGACGAATACAATTTTACGGACATGACGCAGATTGAGTGAGTCATCGTTGGTCGGGGTTGGCTCTGGTCTCGCCGTGCAGGGGTGTGGGGAGCGAGTTCACCCCGCTTACGTCCAGTGGATCCAGAGTGGCAGCAGCAGTAGCGCCGCGACCGAGCTCTTCACCACCAGTGCGGCCGACATCTCTACATCAACGCCGTAGCGCTGCGCGACGATGAACAGGCTCTGTGGTGCCGGCATCGCCGCGATGAGGACGAGATAGGTCAGCCAGGGGCCGTGAATACCGAAGACGTGCGCGGCGGCCAGCCAGACCGCGAACGGGAACAGCAGGCACTTGACGGCGATCAGCCAGATCTCCTCGCCACTGGTGTGACGGAAGCTGATCCCGCTGCCGCCCAGGTGCAGGCCCAGGGCGAAGAGCGCGATCGGCGCCGCCGCGGCACCGACGAAATCGAATCCGTCGAGTAGGGGCTCCGGCATCCGGAAGGCCAGCAGGTTGAGCAGGAGGCCGGCGTTGCACGCCAGGACGATCGGAGTGGTGAGGGAACCCCACACCGCCCGGCCTGCTTGGCTGCGCCAGCTTCGGAGTTGCGGCGGTGCTGGTGGCCCGCCGGTCGGCTGCGTCGGTCGTGGCCCACCGGCCCTAACCGAGGCCGGTACGGCCTGGCCAGCCGGTATGCCCGTAACCGGCGCTCCATGGAGCTCCATGATGGCCAGGACGACCAGGGAGAGGACGCACACCTGGAACAGCAGGATCGGAAAGACCGGCGCTGCGTCGCCAAAGAGCATGATGAACACGGGTACCGCGAAATACGCGGTGTTGACCTGGACCGCCGCCATGATCCGCAACGCGAGTTGCCGGGGCTCGCGGGTGGTGGTCAGCCGGGCCAGCACCCCGACCACGGCCATGGCGATCCCCGCCGTGACGGCGTAGCCGGCGAGAGCGCGCCAGGCGAACAGGGCACCCAGGTCGCTGCGGTAGATGGCGGCGAACAGGTAGCACGGCACGGCGAAGAGGAAGGCGAAGTCCGCGAACGCCTTCGAGCTCGCCGCGCTGACGACGCTCCGCTGGGCGAACAACACACCGGCGCCGAGAGCCAACGCCACCGGCACGAGCTTTTCGAAGACGGCGAGGACTTCCAACGGTCCGGGCCTCCAGCAGATCTGGTTGGCCGGCCCGATCCGGTCGGCAAGGGGCGTCCGGTGGTTCGGCGGAGGCTCCGTTGCTGTCAAGGAGAAGGGTCGGCGCCAATCAGTGAGCGGAGGACAATATACGCCGTAGCAGCACGTCCGGCCGATCCGTGCGGCTTCTGCCCGACCGATGGCTGGTGGCTCAGCGGGCGAGCTCCGCCGCCTGTGTGATGACGTGGTCGATGAGGCCGTACTCGCGGGCCTGCTCCGGGGTGAACCAGCGATCCCGGTCCCAGTCCCGCTGGATCTCCGCCAGCGTCCGACCGCTGTGCTGGGCGATCAGCCCCTGCATGGTCTTCTTTATGTGCAGGAGGTTCTCCGCCTGGATCCGGATGTCCGCGGCGGTGCCCCTCATCCCACCGGAGGGCTGGTGCATGAGGATCCACGAGTGTGGCAACGCGTACCGTTTGCCCGCCGTCCCGGCGCAGAGGAGGAACTGCCCCATCGAGCCGGCCATGCCCAACGCCAGCGTCGCCACGTCGTTGCGGACAAAGCGCATCGTGTCGTAGACGGCCATCCCCGCGCTCACCGAGCCGCCGGGAGAGTTGATGTAGAGGGTGATGTCTCGGTCCGGGTCCTCGGCGGCCAGCAGCAGGATCTGGGCGCAGACCCGGTTGGCCGACTCGTCGGTCACCTCGGTGCCGAGGAAGACGATGCGTTCCTTCAACAGCCGCTCGAAGACCTGGTCGCCGAAGCCCTGCTGCCCATCGTCCAACATTTTGATCATTAGGTGCTACCTCCAGCGCGTCGGCGGGCGGGGGACCGCCCGGGAGCCGGCCCGTCCAGCGTGCGCGCGCCGGTGCAGGAGGAGGTAGCCGATCTGCCGGCAGCAGATCGGCCCAGAGCAGATCGGCGCGGGGCGTCCGGTTGGGTTAGCGCCGAGCCCGCTGCCGGCGGGCCCGAGTGAGCCGCTGGGCCCGCCACGAGCTTCGTGCGGCGGGGCGGGCAGCCGGCGCCGCAGCGATCAATCGGACTCGTAGGCCGGCCCCTCCTGACGGGTTGCCGGTCAACGCGGGCCCGATCGGCGCCAGCCCCGCGCCACCGATGGGCAGCCCAGGTGAGCCCAGTCGAAGGTGCACCTGGCTGGCATCGCGGGCGGTGGGGCCGCCGCCGGGTAGCCCGGTCCGGACCGAGTGCTGCCGGGCCGGCTCCACGCGGGAGCTCGGCGTTCGGTTGACCTCGCCGATGGTGAACCCGATCGGCTCGGGCCGCTCCAGGCGACGTAGCTCGTCCCGAGCCTCCCCAAGCAGGTCGGAGAGGCGGATCCCGAGCGCCCGGCAGACCGCCGCGAGTACCTCGGACGAGGCCTCCTTACGCCCCCGCTCCACCTCGGACAGGTACGGCATGGAGACCCCGGCGGCGGCAGCCACCTCCCGCAGCGTGCGGCCCTGCCGCACCCGTAGCCGGCGCAACACCCCGCCGATGACTCGTCTGAGCAAGGACATGCTCCGCCTCGCTTTCGTTGGCCGTTGTCCGAGGGAGACAGCTCCTATCATGCCCGTCGGGGCTGTTGTGGCGTCGTCCCGGCCGCCTCGCCATCCGAGCTACCCCTGACCCGCTATGTTGTGGGCGTGCGGCTGGCAGCGGAGTGTGGGCGGGGCGAACGGTGATTCATTTCCCGGCGCAACGGCGCGATCCGCTGAGCGCGTTGAGTCTGCGGCTGGCCGCGGCCCTCGGGCTCATCCTTGCCAGCGTCGCCGTGGTGTGGCTCGACCGCGACGGTTATCGGGACGCCAACCGCGACTCGGACGGGCTGAGCCTCCTTGACTGCTTCTACTACGTTGTGGTTTCCCTCTCCACCACCGGGTACGGCGACATCGCCCCGGTCTCGGAGTCGGCCCGCCTGCTCAACGTCCTCTACATCACCCCGGCCCGGGTCATCTTTCTGATCATCCTGGTCGGCACCACCCTGGAAGTCCTGACCGAGCAGTACCGGACCGGCCTTCGCCTGTCGCGGTGGAGGAGAGCTGTGAAGGATCACGTCATCATCTGCGGCTACGGGACCAAGGGTCGTAGTGCGATCTCCGCCCTGCTCGAGAATGGTTTCGACAAGTCCAGGATCGTGGTGGTCGAACGCAGTGGCGCTGCCCTGCGGCAGGCGACCTCGGCCGGTTTGGTGGCGATCGAGGGATCGGCGACCCGCTCGGCCACCCTCAACGAGGCACACGTCCGGACCGCCAAGGCAGTGATCATCGCGACTGACAGTGACGACGCTGCGGTGTTGGTGGCACTGACCGTCCGGCAGCTCACCGCGGGACAGGTGCGGATCATCGCCGCGGCCCGGGAGGCGGAGAACGCCCCGCTGCTCAAACAGAGCGGTGCCCATCACGTGATCGTCTCGTCGGCGACCGCCGGTCGGCTGCTGGGTCTCTCCACCTCCGCGCCGCCGTTGATCGAGGTCGTGGAGGACCTACTCACGCCCGGTCAGGGGATGGCGCTCGCGATGCGGTCGGCCGAGCGGCACGAGGTTGGCCGCTCCCCCCGCGAGCTGGACGCCCTGGTTATCGCGCTGGTGCGGCGGGGCAAGGTGGTCACCCTCGCCGATCGGGCCGGCGGGGTCATCGAAACCGGCGACATGCTCGTGCACGTCCGCGACGACCGTCGGGCATCCAGCCCGATGTCCTGAGCCCCCGTGCCGATGTCCTGAGCCCCGCGCCGATGTCCTCAGGGCCCGCCGCTGCGCTCCACGTCGATATCCTGCGTGCCCGTGCCGCTTCCGGAGCGCGGCCATGCTCCGGAAGCGGTATGCACCGACGCAGCCCGGCTACCCGGCGTGCGCAGGCACCAGCCCGCGGCTCAGTCGATCGTCCAGGTGTCGCCGCTGTGCAGCAGGCCGGCGAACTGCTGCTCCCGAGTGTCGGTCACCGTCGCCCGGGCGGCGTCGAGCTGCTCCTGCACCACGCTGTCGTACGACGGCCGCCGCACCGAACGGAACACCCCGATCGGGGTGTTGCGCAGGTCCAGACCCGGCAGCCGGGACAGGGCGAACGCGTACGCCGGGTCGGTGATGGTGGCATCGTGGACCACGATCTCCTCCGCCGCGGTGGCCGCGGTCTCGCGGACTTCCAGGCCGAAGCCGCCGGCCGGGTGTACGACGCAGAACTGTCCGTCCCGGCCGAACGTGATCGGCTGGTTGTGTTCCAGCCGGATCAGCGAGTCGTCCCGGGTGGCGGGCCCCTTGAGCTGTTCGAAGGCACCGTCGTTGAAGATGTTGCAGTTCTGGTAGATCTCCACGAAGGCCGAGCCCTCGTGCTCGGCGGCGGCCCGGAGCACCGACTGCAGGTGCTTGCGGTCGGAGTCGATGGTGCGGGCGACAAACGTGGCCTCCGCGCCCAGCGCCAGCGAGAGTGGGTTGAACGGCGCGTCTGCCGAGCCGACCGGGGTCGACTTGGTGATCTTGCCAACCTCGGAGGTGGGGGAGTACTGCCCCTTGGTAAGGCCGTAGATCTGGTTGTTGAACAGCAGGATCTTCAGGTTGACGTTACGCCGTAGCGCGTGGATCAGGTGGTTGCCGCCGATCGACAGCGCGTCGCCGTCCCCGGTGACCACCCAGACGGAGAGGTCGGGGCGGGTGGTGGAGAGGCCGGTGGCGATCGCTGGGGCGCGACCGTGGATCGAGTGCATCCCGTACGTGTTCATGTAGTACGGGAAACGCGACGAGCAGCCGATACCGGAGACGAAGACGATTCGTTCCCGGGGAATGTTCAGCTCCGGCATGAAGCCCTGGACAGCGGCGAGGATCGCGTAGTCACCACAGCCGGGGCACCACCGCACCTCCTGGTTGGACTTGAAGTCCTTCGCGGTGAGCTTGAGGGCGACGGGCTCAGACATTCTTCAGGACCTCTTCCAGCATCGTCTCCAGCTCGTTGGCGGTGAACGGCAGCCCGTGTACCTGGTTGTAGCCGATCGCGTCGACCAGGTGTCGGGCGCGGATCACGTGGGCGAGCTGACCGAGGTTCATCTCGGGGATGACCACCCGCTCGTAGGAGCGCAGGATCTCGCCGAGGTTGGCCGGCATCGGGGCGAGGTGCCGCAGGTGCGCCTGGGCGATGGAGAGCCCGCGTTGGCGCAGGCCACGGCAGGCCGCGCCGATCGGACCGTACGTGGACCCCCAGCCGAGCACCAGCACCCGGGCGTCACCGTCCGGGTCCTCGACCTCGAGGTCGGGCACCGGGATCGCCTCGATCCGGGCGGCACGGGTCCGCACCATGAGGTCGTGGTTGGCCGGGTCGTACGAGATGTCGCCGGTCTTGTCGGCCTTCTCCAGCCCGCCGATGCGGTGCTCCAAGCCGGGCGTGCCGGGGACAGCCCAGGGCCGGGCCAGGGTCTCCGGGTCCCGCAGGTATGGCAGGAAAGTGGCGCCGTCCTCGCCGTTGGGTCGGGTGGCGAAGTCGACTCGCAGGTCGGGCAGGGACTCGACGTCGGGGAGTAGCCACGGCTCGGAGCCGTTGGCCACGTAGTTGTCGGAGAGGAGGATCACCGGCGTGCGGTAGGTCAGCGCGATCCGGGCCGCCTCCAACGCCGCGTAGAAGCAGTCGGCCGGGGACTTCGGCGCGAGCACCACCACCGGCGCCTCACCGTGTCGGCCGAAGAGGGCCATGCTCAGGTCGGCCTGCTCGGTCTTGGTCGGCATACCGGTTGACGGCCCAGCCCGCTGCACGTCCACGATGACCAGCGGCAGCTCCAGGGCCACCGCGAGGGAGATGGTCTCGCTCTTGAGCGCGACGCCGGGACCGCTGGTGGTGGTGACGCCGAGCGCCCCGCCGTACGAGGCGCCGAGGGCCGCGCCGATGGCTGCGATCTCGTCCTCGGCCTGCATGGTGAGTACGCCGAAGCGCTTGTGCTTGCTCAGCTCGTGCAGGATGTCCGACGCCGGGGTGATCGGGTAGGCGCCGAGGAAGACCGGCAGCTCGGAGCGGACTCCGGCAGCCACCAGACCGAGTGACAGCGCCATGTTGCCGGTGATGTTCCGGTAGGTCCCCGGGTGCATCTTCGCCGGCTTGACCTCGTACCGGACCGCAAAGTCCTCAGTCGTCTCGCCGAAGTTCCAGCCGGCCTTGAAGGCTGCGACGTTGGCCGCGACCAGCTCCGGCCGGGTCGCGAACTTGCGCTCCAGGAACCGCAGGGTCGACTCGTACGGCCGGGAGTACATCCAGCTCAGCAGGCCCAGCGCGAACATGTTCTTGGCTCGTTCTGCGTCCTTCTTGGAGACCTCGTGGTCGGCGAGCGCGCCGACGGTCATCGAGGTCAACGCCACCGGGTGCACCGTGTAGCCGGCGAGTGAGTCGTCCTCGAGCGGGTTGGCCTGGTAGCCGACCTTGGCCAGGTTGCGTCGGGTGAACTCGTCGGTGTTGACGATGATGTCGGCTCCGCGCGGCAGGTCGGCGAGGTTGGCCTTGAGCGCGGCCGGGTTCATCGCGACCAGGACGTTCGGCGAGTCGCCGGGGGTGAGGATGTCGTAGTCGGCGAAGTGCACCTGGAAGCTTGACACTCCGGGCAGCGTCCCGGCGGGTGCGCGGATCTCCGCGGGGAAGTTGGGCAGCGTGGAGATGTCGTTGCCGAGTTGCGCAGTTTCGGAGGTGAATCGGTCGCCGGTGAGCTGCATCCCGTCGCCGGAGTCCCCGGCGAAGCGGATGACCACGCGGTCCAGTTGACGGAGTTTCTTGGTCATGACCGCACCTCGCTTCGGTCGGCGCGGTCGCCCGGACTGCCGCACTCGCTCCTGACCTCGCCTTGCCCGGTCACATGGCCTCCTCGGCGCGCCGCCGTGACCCACCTCGTGTGGTTGTCCGGCCTGCTGTCGTTTCTCACCTGAGAGCCTACGTCGGATCACCTCCTCGCCAGCTCGAGAGGTCCGGCGACTGAGACTTGATTTGGCGAGTAGATGACCGTTTTACAGCTATTTTTGGCCCGGTGTCGTAATCCAGATCACCCGACTGCCTCGCTGGCCCCGGCGGCTCTGCATCTCCGGCACTCGTTGGCCGCTCCGGGGTCCCTGGCTGGTCAATGGGTTGTGGGTGAAGCCGATTCTCGGCTGTCGGCACCGCCGCCACACAGTGGTGCGCTTTATGGTTGATTCGGAATTTTGGGCCAAATTGGGTCACCGATTGTGAGGTATCTGACGTTTTGTACTGTGACTCGGGTCACGGTTGGCGGGGAATCGGTGCCGGGGGCCGGTGGTTATACCTGGCGTAACCATGCGGGGCAGCCGTGAGCGCCCCACCGCCCCACCGGACCGCCGGTGGCCGCCCGCCGGTGGAATGCCGCCGGACCGGCGTTGGTTACATCCCCGGGCCGCCCGAGTAGCACCCCGCCGGGCGGGACCCCCTATTCGTTCTCATCTCGAACCACCTCGTGCGACCCGCTGGCGCGCCCCCCGCGTCCGCGGCACCCCCGAGCGGAAGGCTTCGACCATCATGCGTACCGACATCCTCCGTAAGACCGCCCTGACCGCTGCTGGCCTGATCGCCACCGGTGGCGCCATCGCCGCCCCCGCCAGCGCCGCCTTCGCCGCCCCCACCACGCAGCCCACCACGCAGCCCACCACGCAGACCGAGCGCGACGACACCCGCGTGCTCCCGGTCGACTACGAAGCCCAGCCGAACTTCTACTACTGCGGCCCCGCCGCCGCCCGCAACGCCCTGTCCGTGCAGGGCAAGAACATCGACATGGACGCGATGGCCGAGCGGATGGGCACCACCCAGTCCGGCACCGACTCCATCAACGACATCACCCCGGTGCTGAACACCGAGACCGGCCACGACGTGTACCGCAGCGTCGAGATCTCCACCCCGATGGCCGACGACAAGCAGACCGACACCCTGCGCGAGGACATCATCCGCACCGTCGACGACGGCCGCGCCATCGTGGCCAACATCGCCGGCACCGCCACCGACACCAACGGCGAGACCCACTCCTTCGCCGGCGGCCACTACATCTCCGTCACCGGCTACCGCGACGCCGGCGACCAGGTGAAGATCGCCGACTCCGCGAACCCGAACACCGCCGAATACTGGATCACCACCGACGCCCTCGCCGACTGGATCGCCACCCGCGGCTACTCCACCAGCTGACCCCCACCAACCGCCAAGGGCCGGCCCCACGAGGGGCCGGCCCTTGTTGTCGTCGTTCGCGAACGGGCGGGTGCGGGCCGGGGATCGGACCGGTAGTCTGAGCCACCGTGACCGGCTACCTGGGCTCCTATGCGACGCTCGGGCTCCTGCTCCTCGCCAGTCTGCTCTTCTTCGTGACGGCCTTCTCGGCCAATCGGGTGTTGCGCCCCGCCCGCCCTGCCGAGCCGCCTGGTAAGCGCGCTGCCTACGAGTGTGGGCTGGACCCGGTGGGCGGTGACTGGGCCCAAGCCCAGATCCGTTACTACGTGTACGCCTACCTGTACGTGTTGTTCGCGGTCGAGGCGGTGTTTCTCTTCCCCTGGGCCGTGATCTTCAACCGGCGCGGCTACGGGCTGGTTACCGTCGTGGAGATGGCGATCTTCGTGGCGGTGCTGGCGCTGGGCATCCTCTACGCGTGGCGGAAGAACATCCTGCGCTGGACCTGACCGTTCGGCCACGTCGGCCCGGGGGCTGCGGTGGCGGTGCGCTACGCCAGGCCCCGCCGGGTGGACGCGGGTGGGCGGTCCCCCCGGATGGTGGCCACCATGTCCAGGACCCGGCGGGTCGCCTGGACCTGGTGCGCCCGGAACACCCGGGCACCCAGCCAGGCGGAGATTGCGGTGGCGGCGAGGGTTCCTTCCAGTCGTTCGACGGCCGGTAGGTCCAGGGTCTCGCCGATGAAGTCCTTGTTCGACAGGGCAACCAGCAGCGGCCAGCCGGTCCCGGCGAGTTCGTCGAGGCGGCGGGTGATCTCCAAGGAGTGGTGGGTGTTCTTACCGAAATCGTGGGCTGGGTCGATCAGAATGCCGTCGGGCCGTACCCCCAGCGACACCGCCCGCTCGGCGAGGCCGGTCACGGTCGCCACCACGTCTGCCACTACGTCGTCGTAGGCGACCCGGTGCGGCCGGGTACGCGGCGTCAGTCCGCCCGCGTGTGAGCAGAGCAGCCCGGCGCCGGTCTCCGCCGCGACCTGAGCCAGTGCTGGATCGGTGCCGGACCACGTGTCGTTCAGCAGGTCCGCACCGGCGGCCACCGCCGCCACGGCTACCTCGGCACGCCAGGTGTCGATCGAGATGACCACGTCGGGGAAGGCGGCGCGGACCGCGGCGATGGTGGCCACGGTCCGGCGGATCTCCTCGGCCGCGTCGACCTCGGCACCAGGGCCGGCCTTGACCCCGCCGATGTCGATGATGTCCGCGCCCTCGGCAACCGCACGCTCCACCGCGCGTAGTGCACTCTCCTGCCCGAAGGTCGCGCCCCGGTCGAAGAACGAATCCGGGGTGCGGTTGATGATCGCCATGACTCCGAGCTCGCCGGGGCCGAAGGTTCGCCGGCCGAGCCGCAGTGCGTCCGCCATCCCGCCTCCCGAGGGTGTCGCCGGACCTCCCGGCCGTCACGACGCTAGTCGGTCACCACCGTGCCGGCCGGACCGGCGGTCGATTCGCCTGCTCACTGGGGATCCGGGGTGGTGGGGTCGCCCTGCCCCGGTTGACGTGCCACGATTTGGTGCATGGGTCAGGTTCTGCTCCTGTTGGTAGCGGCGCTCACCGTCGCGGCGGTGGTCTTCGGTGTGGCGGTGTTGGTCACCGGTCGGGATTCGGGTCTTGTGCCAGCCGAGCCCGACGGGACGGCGGTGCCCCTGCCTGGCAATCGCCCGCTGCGGGAGTCCGATGTTGGTCAGGTGCGGTTCGACACGGCGTTGCGTGGGTACCGCATGGCTCAGGTCGACCAGGCGATGCGCCGGGCGGCGTACGACATTGGCTACAAGACGGAGCTGATCGGGGTGCTGGAGGCAGAGGTCACCGCGTTGCGTGAGGGGCGCAACGCCGACGCTGATGCGCTCCTGCGCGCCCGTGAGCAGGCCGCCGGAGCGCGCCCCGGGGCCGTCGGCGACCCGCCCGGTGACGCAGCGCCGCCGCCCCAACCGCACACCGGCGAGGCCGCTGACGAGTCGGCGGACGAGGCCCGCTCCGGCGGCGAGGCCGAGCCAGACCCCGAAGCTCGATCCGTTGACCAGACCCGGTCGGATTCCGCGGCCCGCTCCGGCGGCGAGGTCGTGGGTGGGCCGGCGGACGACGCCCGGTCGGCGGGCGTAGCCGACTCGACCGCTCGGTCGGAGTCGGTGTGACGGCGGGGGACGGCGCCGAGGAGTGGACCGCCCCGGACGGCGCTGAACTGCGGGAGGTGGCGCGGCCGGGAGCCGCCGAGGTTACCGCCGCGGTGATCGTTGACGCGTCGGCCGAGCAGGTCTTCGCGGCGCTCGTCTCCTGGGAACGACAGGGCGAATGGATCCCCTTCACGAAGGTCCGGGTGGTCGAGGGCGATGGTGGCGAGGGCAGTCTGGTCGAGGCGGTCACCGCGGTCGGGCCGGCCACACTCCGTGACGAGATGCGGGTGGTCCGGGTGGACGCACCGTACGAGGTGCGTGTGGTCCACTGCGGGAAGCTGCTGCGCGGCCCCGGCGTGCTGCGGTGTACCCAGCTGGCCGGAGGGCGGACCCAGGTCGTCTGGCACGAGTGGTTCCAGCTCCCGGGCGGGGCGGTCGGACGGGTCGTATGGCCCTTCCTCTGGCCCGGCTCGAAGGTCGGCCTGACGCAGGCCCTCCGGCGTTTCGGGCGGCGGGTGGAGCAGGGCCGCCTCCCCTGATGCGCGCGCCCGGCCACTGCCGGCCACTGCCGAGGCGTCGGTGGGGTGTCGTAGCGTTGACGGGTGACTGACCTCGTAATCGGTGCTGACGGTTCATCTCGCTGCGCTTGGGGGGCGAGCACGCCCGACTACGCCGTCTACCACGACACCGAGTGGGGCCGCCCGCTGCACGGCGACGACGCCCTCTACGAACGGATGACGCTGGAGGCGTTCCAGTCCGGGCTGTCGTGGCTGACCATCCTGCGGAAGCGGGCCGCCTTTCGGGAGGCGTTCGACGGGTTCCGGATCGAGTCGGTCGCAGCCTTCTCCGCGGCGGACGTCGCCCGGCTGCTCGATGACACCGGCATCGTCCGCAACCGGGCCAAGATCGAGGCGGCGATCTCCAACGCGCGGGTCGCGCTGGAACTTCCGGTCGGCCTCTCCGCCCTACTCTGGTCGTTTGCTCCGCCTCCGCGACGCGAACGGCCGGCGTCGTTCGCGCAGGTGCCGGCGCTGACCGTGGAGTCCACCACGATGGCGAAGGCGTTGAAGAAGCGCGGCTTCCGGTTTGTCGGCCCGACCACCGCCTACGCGCTGATGCAGGCCACCGGCATGGTTGACGACCATCTCGTCGGTTGCCACGTGCCGGCTGGCGATGACGACGTGATGAGATGGAGCGCATGACGACCGACACCGCGGACCGGACCGACCGGACGACCCGTACCGACGGCGCGGACACCTGGGCCGTGCTGCTGCCGCCGGGGCGGTTGGAGGCCGAGCGGCTCGTGCACCATGACACGCTTGAGCTGATCGCTGCTGCCGAGGGAGCTCGGCCGCGCCCCGGCGACCAGGTAGCGGTGCTGACCGACGCGCCGTCGAGGCTGGTCGCGCTGGGGCAGGTCACCGACATCGGTGACCTGCTTCCGGAAGGACCGCCCGCGGAGCGGGTCGAGCCGCGGCTGGTGATCACCTACACCCGACGGTCTTTCGACTCCCCGGTGTTGGCCGATGCCCTGACGGTCGACGGGCCGGTCACACCGCTGGACCCGACGGCCTTCCAGGCGCTGGTCGACCAGCTTGGTCCGCCCCCGCCACGGCAGTCCTGGATGGTCAGTCTCGACCTGCCGATCGAGGCCGGGTCATCGGCGGAGGCGGTCCGGGAGTTCTGGGCCTACGTGCAGGAGTTGGGCCCCCGCGAGCTACCCGCATTCGTCTGGCCCTCCGGCAACGAGCTGGCCATGCGGGCGTTCGTCCTCGGCGAGGAGGCCAACCAGGACCCGGAGGAAGACGACTGACCCCGGGGGGCGGCTTCGCCCCCCCCGGGTGTCGTCAGCGGCCCTCGAAGACCGGCCTCTGCTTGGCGACGAAGGCCATGGTGGCGGACCGGTGGTCGGCGGTGGCGCCGCAGATCGACTGAGCCTGCGCCTCGGCGGCCAGGGCATCAGCGAGCGTGCCCGCGTCCGCGATGGAGAGCTGTCGTTTGATCGCCCCGTACGCGATGGTCGGGCCAGCCGCCAACCGAGCGGCCAACTCCTGCGCCGCCGGCAGCACCTCCTCGTCGGTCGCGACCAGCCGGTTGAGCAGGCCGAGCTGGTGGGCCTCCGCCGCCCGTACCGGCTCGGCGAGCATCAGCAGCTCGACGGCCTTGGCGTGGCCGACGAGCCGGGGCAGCGTCCACGAGGCGCCGGTGTCGGCGGCGAGCCCAACCTTGGCGAACGCCATGAGGAAGCTGGTGGAGGGTCCACCGATCCGGATGTCGGCGAGGAAGGCCAGTGAGGCACCCGCCCCGGCGGCCATGCCACCCACGGCGGCGATGACGGGTTTGGCCATGCCCGCCAGCCGGGCGGCGATCGGGTTGTAGTGCGTTCCCACGGTGTCCAGCGGGTTACCCTCGGCGGACTCCATCGTCCGTACGTGCTCGCGCAGGTCCTGACCGGCGCTGAACGAACCGCCGGACCCGGCCAGCACCACCGCCCGGCAGCTTCGGTCGCCCTCCAACTCGGCCAGGGCGTCCCGGAACGCCTCCTTCAGGGCGGTGTCGAGCGCGTTCATGGCCGTGGGGCGGTTCAGGGTGAGGGTGACGACGGCGTCGGTGCGGTCGATGAGGAGTGGCTCGGTCACGGTGTCAATGACCCTTCTGTCCAGTGATGCGGTTACCGACGTCGAGACAGGCCTCGACGTAGCGGTCGGCGGCCGGCCGCAGCCGGGCCGCGTGGCGGTCGAAGAAGCTGCCCGCGGCGGTGCCCGGCCACCGCTCGGGGAGCAGCGCCGGCGGCAGCTGCGGGTCCCGGAACAGGAAGGTGCGCCAGGCGTGCACGAGCCGAAACCGGGCGGCGTACGCCTCCTCGTCGGGACTGCGAACGGTGACCCCGCCGAGCAGCGCCCGCTGTTCGGCGACGAACTGATCGTATGCCCGGCCGATCTCGGCGAGGTCCCAGGCGCGGCGGACGACGCCCATCGCGCCCGGCGTGCCGGCGACGTGCGCCGCGGTGAACCGCTCGTAGCGCACCCCCGCCTCGTCGAGGAGTAGGTCAACGTCCTCACCCGGTCGGGTGGCCACCCACGTGCACTCGTCGAGCGTGCCGTAGCCGAGGAAGCTCAGGTTCGCGGCGAGGCGCTGGCGTTCCCGGCGGGTGGTCGGTGCCGCCACGACGAGCAGGTCGAAGCGCCCGTCCCAGCCGGTTTTGCCAGTGCGGTAGATCCGCGTGGCCGCCTCGTCCAACCGGCGAGCGGCTTTCGGGGTGATCGCGTATCCGGGTCCGGTGGCCATCCGGAGGGGTTCGAGCCAGCCCTGGCGCACCATCCGGGAGACCGCCGTCCGTACTGCTGGCGGTGCGATGCCCAGGGGCGCCAGTAGCTTGACCAGAGCGGCGACCTGTGCCCGGCCACCTCGGGGCCGGAGGTGGTCACCGTACAGGTCGAAGAGTGCCGACCGTGCCTGCATGACCGCACATTGTGACAGGCCTTCTCGGGATAAGCTAGGTTCTGTTACATCAATACTGCCTCGGTTTGGGTCCGGCGGTGTTCATCAGGGAAAATCGTTGGTCGACACCCCGGTGAAGGTTGCGGGTGGTCGTGGCGAAGTGGCTGTGGGGCAACCCACCGACCCTGGTTCAGGTCTGAGGGGAGACAACATGGCGGCGATGAAGCCGCGGACGGGCGACGGTCCGCTGGAAGTCACCAAGGAGGGCCGTGGCATCGTCATGCGAGTCCCGCTGGAGGGCGGTGGCCGGCTCGTCGTCGAGATGACTCCGGACGAGGCCACCGCGCTCGGTGACGCGCTGAGGGCGGCTGCCGGCTGAGTGTGGACCGTCCGCGCCCCGCGTGGACGGTCCATCTGCCTCCTGGTCCACCGGCGTCCGCGCGCCGGTGGTCGCAGGCATGCTGAAGCGGACGGCGAGGCCGTGGCCACCCGGAGTGCCGGGCGGCCACCGCCGGTCGTCGGCCGACCCCACGTGCTGCCCCGGTAGCCGCTTTGCGCATTTTTCTCCTGTTCTGCGGAGGTCGCTCCGCAGGCTTCTCCTGGAAGGTACGGCGTCGCGTGCTCGCCATCCGTCTACTCGCTGAGCCTGAGCGGCTCGATGTCCTGGCCCTGCCCGTCCAACCCGCTGTCGAGGCGGAACCATCAGCTCAGCCGGTGCCCGTCACGGCGGCCCTGCCGGATGGGGTCGCCGACGAACTCGCCGCGCTGCTGCCGGTCGCGCGACTGGGCGGTGCTGCCGGCCAGACCTGGAACCAGATCCGACCCGGACGGGTGCCGGCCCGCCTGTTCCCGTTCGGCATCGGGGCCGGGGACGAGGCGGCCTGGCGAACGGCCGGGGCCGCCCTCGCCCGGGCGGCGGCCGATGCGGAGCACGTCACGCTCCCGCTCCCGGCTGCTGCCACCCCAGCGGCCGTACGGGGGCTGGTGGAAGGGCTGCTGCTGGCCTCGTACCGGTTCCGGCTCGGTGCCGACAAGGCCGCACCCGCCCTGGCCGCGGTTGACCTGGTGGCGCCAGATCCGGCGGAGTACGCCGACGTGGTCGCGGGCGCCCGCACCACCGCGGAGATGACCCGGCTCGCCCGCGACCTGGTGAACATGCCCTCGTCGGTGAAGAACCCGGAGTGGTTCGCCGGGCAGGTGGCCGACGCCGCGGCCGGCATCCCCGACCTGCACCTGCGGGTCCGGGAACCGGATGAGCTGGCCGCCGAGGGCTTCGGCGGGATCGTCGCTGTGGGCACCGGCTCCGCCAACGGTCCCCGTCTCGTCGAGCTGGACTGGCGGCCGGCCGGGCCGCGGATGCACGTCGTGCTGGTCGGCAAGGGGATCACCTTCGACACCGGGGGAATCTCGATCAAACCCCGGGCCGGGATGAAGCTCATGCGCAAGGATATGGCCGGCGCGGCGGCGGTGGTGGCGGCCACGCTGGGGGCGGCCCTGCGGCAGCTACCGGTCCGGGTCACCACCCTCGCCCCGCTCGCCGAGAACATGGTCAGCGGCGCCGCGTTCCGGCCGGGTGACATCATCCGCCACTACGGGGGCGTGACCAGCGAGACCACCAACTCCGACGCCGAGGGCCGGCTGGTCCTCGCCGACGCGCTCGCCTACGCCGTACGGGAACACCAGCCCGACCTGGTCGTCGATCTGGCCACGCTGACCGGTGCGAACGCGGTGGCGCTGGGCAAGCGCACCGCCGCCCTGTACAGCGAGGACGACCGCCTCGCCGGGGACCTGTTGGCGGCGGTCGACGCGGCCGGTGAAGCGGCGTGGCGGTTGCCGCTGCCGACCGACTACGTCGACTACCTCCGCAGCGACCTCGCCGATCTGTTCAGCGCGCCGGCCCAGGGCGCCGGGTCGGTGGTGGCGGCACTCTATCTGCGCGAGTTCCTCGGTGAGCTGCGGGACCGGTGGGTGCATGTCGACATGTCGGCACCGTCCTGGTCGGAAGGGGCGGACGCGGAGTTGACGCCGGGCGCCACCGGCTGGGGCGTCCGTTCGCTCCTGCGCTGGCTGGAGACGCTCGGGGAGACGTGACCGGCTCCGGACGGTCGGGCGGCCGGCCCTGCCGGTGGGAGCTCTGGCTCTCCGCTGGAGCTCCCACCGGGGAGCCGACCTGCGGTTGCCTAGCCGCGCACCGCGGTGAGTAGCCCGTGGCCGACCGGGAGCAGGGCGGGAATCCAGTGCTCAGACTCCCGGATCGCCTTGATCGTCTCTCGGGTGGTCACCGTCTCCACGTCCCGGGCGGCAGGGTCGGCGATCCGGCCGTCGGCCAGGGCGCCGTTGAGGGCGAGCACTCCGCCCGGTCGGAGCAGCCGGTGGGCGGCCTCCACGCAGGCGGCGAAGCCAGTCGCCTCGGTGTCAACGAACACGAGGTCGTACGCACCGTCGGCGAGGCGTGGCAGCACGTCCAGCGCGCGACCGGTAATGATCCGGCTCCGGCCGGAGGTGAAACCGGCCTCGGTGAAGATCCGGCGGGCGATGCGCTGGTGCTCGATCTCACCGTCGATCGTGGTCAACACCCCGTCGGGGCGCATGCCGCGCAGCAGCCAGACACCGCTGACACCGGTGCCGGTGCCGATCTCCACCACCGCGCGGGCGTTCCCCGCGGCGGCCAGCAGCCGCAGGGCCGCACCCGCACCGGGGGTCACCGCCTCGAGGCCGACCTCGTGGGCGAGCGCGCGGGCGGTGCGGAGTACGAGATCCTCGGTCACGTACGACTCGGCGAGTTGCAGAGCCTGGGCCGAAGAGCCGGAATTGGCGACCGTGGCGATGGGACACCTCCGGACGGCGTTCGGGTCAGAGCGGGCTCCGGGTGCTGCGGCAGCGTGATCGGAACACGCCCTTCAGGGGTGAGTGGGGCACTGTGAGCCTAGGCGATGTGCACGGGGCGCAGCCGCGCGTCCCGACATCGACGATCACGGTGGGCAACCGTGACTCCACCCGTGGCTTCCGTGCAATCCTGGAGGCGGTGTTCGAACGAGTGCAACCGGTCGGGTGTGGTTGGCGCGGATGAACCCGGGACGAGTGGGAGGCAGCGACGTGACCGACGGCTGGGACTGGCGCCAGCCCGGGACGGGTGCCACAGCGGCGGGCTCGTCGTCGGCCCCTCCTCCGCCGGGTGGCCCGGGTTCGCCCTGGTGGTCTGACGCGTTGGCCGACCCGTGGCGGGATCCGCTGGCACCGGCGGCGGTGGTCGTGCCCGCCGCACCGGTTCCCGGCACCGAGCCGGAGCCGGTCACCGACCCGGATTCGTCGACCCGTCCCACCCTGCGGCACCTGCTGATCATTTCGCTGGTCACCGCACTACTCGCTGGTGCGCTGGGGGGCGCGCTCGGTTACGCGTTCGCGATCCGGGGCGGTACCGCCCCGGTTCTCGGCGGTGCCCCGATCCAGCCGCCGGAGCTGGCCCAGCGTCGGCCGGAGTCGCTCGCCGGGGTGGCCGAGCGGGTGCTGCCGAGCGTGGTCACGGTTCGGGTGGCGGGCCCCGACGGGATGAGTGAGGGTTCCGGCTTCATCGCCACCACCGACGGCTATGTGATTACCAACGACCATGTGGTGGCGGGCGCGACCGGGCCGGCCACAGTGATCTTCAATGACGGGAGCTCCACCTCGGCCACTCTCGTCGGCCAGGATCCGGAGTCGGACATCGCGGTTATCAAGGTCACGAAGGAGGGGCTGCGCCCGGTGGCGTTCGGTGATTCGGAAGCGCTCGCGGTCGGCGACCCGGTGTTGGCCGTCGGGTCGCCGCTCTCCCTGACCAACACGGTCACCGCCGGCATCATCAGCGCCCTCGACCGGACGATGCGGGCGGGCGAGCCGGGCGGCCCCACCCGCTACTACGCGGCGATCCAGACCGACGCGGCGGTCAACCATGGCAACTCCGGCGGCCCCCTCGTGGACGGTGCCGGGCGGGTGATCGGGGTCAACTCCACGATCAAGTCGCTGGTCGCCGAGGGGCAGGAGGCCGGCAACATCGGGCTCGCCTTCGCGATTCCGATCAACCAGGCCAAGCGGATCACCCAGGACATCATCGGCACCGGCAAGGCCCGTCGTACGGTGATCGGCGCCCAGGTGGGCGGCGCGGGTGTGGGTGCCGGGGTGGGGGTGCGGTTGGTCTCGGTGGCGCCGTCCGGCCCGGCGGCCGGCGCCGGGCTGCGGGCGAATGACGTGATCGTCACGTTCAACGGGCTGCCGACGAACGAGCCGACTGATCTGATCGCCCTGGTCCGTAAGTTCGCACCCGGGTCCGTGGTGGTGGTGGAGTACCGGCGTGGCACGTCCCGGCGAAACGCCTCGGTGACCCTGGTCGCGGATGTGAAGTGAGCCGCTCGGCCCCCTGCCGGGCTAGCCTGTGACGTGCGTAGGCTTGCGCTGAGGCCGAAGGGAGGATCGTGCGGTGTTCGACAACCTGAACTGGTGGGAGATCGGTGCGCTGCTGCTCCTGGCGCTGCTGATCTTCGGTGATCGGCTGCCCGCGGTCATCGGTGACGGTCTGCGGATGGTGCGTAACCTGCGCCGGATGGCGACCAACGCCACCACCGACCTGAGTCGGGAACTGGGCACCGACATCCAGCTCCAGGACCTACATCCGAAGGCGTTCGTTCGCAAGCACCTGCTCAGCGAGGAGGATGAGGCGGCGATTCGGAAGCCGTTGCAGGGGGTCTACGACAACCTGCGGGCCGATGTCACCAGCGTGCACGAGGAGCTGAAGGATGTCGCCACCGCCGTTGACCCGGCAAGCCGCCCAGCTAGCCGTCCGGTCCAGGCGACCGGCGGTGCCTCGCCCGCGCCCACTCCTCGGATCAGCTACGACGACGCGACCTGACTGATGCCTGGCCGGGCCTGATTGCGCGGCCGAACTACCATGCCGGGGCATGACTGACACCGACTGTGGATCGACGTCGCTCGTCGGTGCCGACGGCGACGACACGACGGTGGCGCAGGCCAGGGAGCTCTCCTGGGACGGGTGTGTCAACGTTCGGGATCTGGGCGGGCTCGGGCGGGTGCGGCCGGGTGCGGTGGTCCGGATGGAGGAGCCGAACCGCCTGAGCGCGACGGGGTGGGCGGCCGCCTGGGCCTACGGGGTTCGCACGGTCGTCGATCTGCGTAACGCCGACGAGTACGGGCAGGACAGCGCGCCCAGACCAGCGGGGATCACGACGGTGCAGGTGCCGCTCGAACCGGTTGGCACACCCTTCTATGCGCACTGGGAGAAGATCGATAACCTGGCGTCACCGCTGTACTACCCGGCGATGCTGGCCGAGCAGTCGGAGCGGGTGATAGCCGCCGTCCGGGCGATCAGCACCGCCGCGTCGGGCTGCGTGCTGTTTCACTGCTCCGGCGGTAAGGACCGGACCGGGCTGCTCGCGCTGGTGTTGCTGACCTTGGCGGAGGCGACGCCGGAGGAGATCATCGCGGACTACCTGCTCTCCTACGAGCGGATGCGGCAGCGCTACGCCGAGCTCGGCGCTCCCGACCAACTCGTCAAGGTGACCGAGTTCCTGGCGACTCGGAACATCACCATCGAGACATCGCTGAGTTCGACGGTCGCCGCCCTGACGATGCCCGGCTACCTCCTCGAGAACGGCCTGACCGCAGCCGAGGTCAGCAACCTGCGAGCCCGACTGACCGGCTGACCGGCGGGTCCAGCACCCCACCTGATCGGCTGACCGCCGGTCCAGAAAGAGGTCTCGGGGAGAGCGGCTCGACCGGGTTGCGCTAGTTGCCGGCCGGCTTGAGGCCCAGCGGTTTGCCGAGCAGCGACTCGCGTCGTACCGCGAGCCGGTCGGCGACCTGGCCCAGCGCCGCGGCGGCGGGGGAGGTCGGCTCGGCGAGCACGACCGGGTTGCCCTCGTCGCCGGCCTCGCGGACCCGGGTGTCGAGCGGGATCTGACCAAGCAGCGGCACCTGCGCGCCGATGGCCTTCGTCAGCGAATCGGCAACCGATTGGCCGCCGCCGGCCCCGAAGACCTCCATCCGGGTGCCGTCCGGCAGCTCCAGCCACGACATGTTCTCGATGACACCGACCACCCGCTGGTGGGTCTGCAACGCGATCGCGCCGGCCCGCTCCGCCACCTCGGCGGCAGCGGTCTGCGGCGTGGTGACCACCAGGATCTCGGCGTTGGGCAGCAGCTGGGCCAGCGAGATCGCCACGTCACCGGTGCCCGGGGGCAGATCGAGCAGGAGCACGTCCAGGTCGCCCCAGTACACGTCGGCGAGGAACTGCTGTAGTGCCCGGTGCAGCATCGGGCCGCGCCACACCACGGCGGCATTGCCCGGGGTGAACATCCCGATTGAGATGACCTTCACGCCGTGCGACTCGGGCGGCATGATCATGTCTTCGACGCGGGTGGGACGCCCTTCGGCCCCGAGCATCCGCGGCACCGAGTGGCCGTAGATGTCCGCGTCGACCACCCCGACGGAGAGCCCCCGGGCGGCCAGCGCTGCCGCCAGGTTGACCGTCACGCTGGACTTGCCGACCCCGCCCTTGCCGCTGGCCACCGCGTACACCCGGGTGCGGGAGCCGGGCTGGGCGAACGGAATCACCGGCTCCTCGTCGGTGCCGCCGCCGCGTAGCGTGGTCTGGAGCTCCTTGCGCTGCTCGGGGCTCATCACGCCGAATTCGATCTCCACCCCCGTCACCCCCGGCACCGCGCCCACGGCGGCCGTGATGTCCGAGCGCAGCTTCTCCTTCAGCGGGCAGCCGGCGACGGTAAGCAGCAGCTCAACCTGAACCACACCGTCGTCGCCGATCGCCGCGGAGCGGACCATGCCCAACTCCGTGATGGGACGGCGGATCTCCGGGTCGTTGACAGTGGCCAGGGCGGCCTGAATCGCGTCGGAGACGGTGTTGGCGGGTGCAGACATGACGGCAATGCTACGTCGGCCACGATGTGGCGCCGCCCTGGGTGGCAGCGGCGGCGATCACCTGTTGCCGGCACCGGTGCGGCCGTCGCCGGCCGCGTCAGTCTCCACCTCATCCCGGGGTTCGTCGAGCCCGTCCCCGTCGACCGGCCACCCCGGGGCCCGGTGTTGCCGGCGTAGCCGGCGTTGGGCGGCGTCATCCAGCTCCTCGGCGAGCCGGGCCAACTCGGAGCGGAGGAAGTCGCGGGTGGCGACCTCACCCATCGCGTTCCGGAGCGCGGCGATCTCCCGGGCCAGGTACTCGGTGTCGGCCTTCTGGGCGGTCGCCCGACGCCGGTCCTCCTCCAGCGCCAGCCGGTCCCGGTCCGCCTGGCGGTTCTGGGCGAGCAGGATCAGCGGCGCCGCGTAGCTCGCCTGCAACGACAACATCAGGGTCAGAAACGTGAAGGTGTACGGGTCGAACCGAAGGTGCGCGGGGGCGAGCGTGTTCCAGCTGAACCAGGCGGCGATCACCACCGTCATGTAGACGATGAAGTGGGCGGTGCCCATCCTCCGGGCGATCGCCTCCGACCATCTGCCGAATGCCTCCGGGTCGAACCGGGGCAGCTGGACGCGCCGGACCTCGCGTGGCTGGTCCAACCGCTCCGGCCGCCGCCGCTCAACCATCCGCTGCGTCCGACGACTCGGCGGTGACGACCGGGGCGGGCGGCCGCGCGTCCCGGTCCCGCCAGTCCCGAGGCAGCAGCTGATCCAGTACGTCGTCCACGGTGACCGCGCCCACCAGGCGGCTGCTGCGGTCGATCACCGGCATGGCGACCAGGTCGTAGGTGGCCATCCGGCGGGTGATCTCAGGTAGCGGGGTGACCGGCCGCAGCGGGTCGATGTCGTTGACCACCACCCCGCCCAACAGGTCGGCCGGGGGTTCCCGCAGCAGCCGTTGGAAGTGCACGATTCCGAGGTAGCGGCCGGTCGGTGTGGTCATCGGCGCCCGGGTGACGAAGACCTGGGCGGCCACCGCGGGGGAGAGCTGGGGTTCGCGGATTCGGGCCAGTGCCTCGGCCACCGTGGCATCCGGGGGCAGAATCACCGGCTCGGAGGTCATCACCGAGCCGGCCGTGCCCGGCGTGTACTTGAGGAGTTGGCGTACGGGATCGGCCTCGTCCGGCTCCATCAGGTCGAGCAGGACATCCTGCTCCGGTGGCGGTAGCGCGCCGAGCAGGTCGGCGGCGTCGTCCGGGTCCATCTGCTCCAGCACGTCCGCGGCCCGCTCTCGGTCCAGTGCGGCCAGGACCTCCACCTGGTCGTGCTCCGGCAACTCGCTGAGGACGTTGGCGAGCCGTTCGTCGTCGAAGGCGGCGGCGATCTCGTTGCGCCGTTTGTCGGGCAGGTCCTGCAGGGCGTTCGCCAGGTCCGCGGGGCGCATCTCCTCCAGGACCGCCAGCAGGTTGGCGGTACCCCGGTTGTCGGCGATCCCGCTCAACCCGCGGACCCGGTCCCACTCGATCTGGCGCAGGTTGCCGCGGCGGGTGAGTCGGCCGGTGTGCTCGCGGACGGCGACCCGGGTCAACGTCCACTCGTCGCGAGTCGCCTCCATCGCGACATCCACCACGACCCCGGCCAACCCGTCCGGGTGGATCTGCACCCGCCGGTCGAGCAGCTCCTGGAGGACGAGCAGCTCGTTCGGGCGCTTCTCGAAACGGCGCAGGTTGAGGGTACCGGTGCCGAGGACCACAGCGCCCGAGTCGATCGAGGTGATCCGGTTGATCGAGAGGAAGATCCGCCGCCGCATCGGCATCTCGGCGACCAGCCCGACCACCTCCGGCGGGTGCTTCGTGGCCCGTAGCCGAGCTACCGCGTCGCGTACCCGGCCCACCTGGTCACCGTTGGGGTCGTAGACGGCGACGCCAGCGAGCCGGGCGATGTAGACCCGGGTCGGCGTACTCACGGAAACCAGCCTAAGTGCCTATTGTCTATCAGCATGTCGACCCTGGCCTACGAGATCGTGGACGTCTTCACCGATCGCCCCTTTGCCGGTAACCCCTTGGCGGTGGTGTTCGGGGCCGACGGGTTGGCCACGGAGCAGATGCAGGCGCTCGCACTGGAGTTCCACCTCTCCGAGACGGTGTTCGTGCTCCCACCCACCCGGGCCGACGCCACCTATCGAGCGCGGATCTTCACCCCGGTTGACGAGTTGCCGTTCGCCGGCCACCCGAGTGTCGGCGCGGCGGTCACCGCCAGCCGGCGTGGTCTCTTCGCCGCCGGCTGGGTGCGGCAGGAGTGCGGCGCCGGTGTGCTACCGATCGAGGTTACCGCGACCGGCGCGACGCTGACCGGAGGTACGCCGACGCTCGGCCCCGAACTGGATCCGGGGCCGCTGCTGGAGCTGGTCGGCCTCACCGGGGTTGACCAGGCCGGGCCGGCGCCCCGGGTGGCCGGCTGCGGCCGGGAATTCCCGTACCTACCGGTCCATCCGCACGCGGTGCCACGCGCCCGGCTGAATCCGGTGGTAGCCCGGCGGTGCGGAGTGGAGCGTATCGTTGTCTTCTCCTGGGATGCCGAGTCGCGGACCGCGCACACCCGGGTCTTCGTCCCCGGGCTGGGCGTGCCGGAGGATCCGGCGACCGGGTCGGCCGCACTGGGGCTGGGGGTGTGGTTGGTGGCCAGTGGGTGGCTGCCTGGCGTGGGCCGAACCGGTTACGCCGTTCGCCAGGGCAGCGAGATCAACCGACCATCCGCGCTGGCCTGCACGGTTACCGCGGCCGACGGGGCTGCCCTCGGCGCTACCGTCACCGGCGGGGTGGCGCCGGTGGCCCGGGGCGAGATCGTGATCCCGCCGTTCGTCGGCTGAGCCGCATCCACCCCGACCGTGGGGGTGCGGACCGGCGGTGGGGTGCGGGAGGATGCGGGAGTGAGTGACGCGGTACGACGCAGCAACCTGCTGGTTGACGAGGCGCTGAAGAAGGCGGCCATCGCCTGGGTCGGTGTCGCCGACGGCCCGGCATCCGCGCTCTGGTGTGTGCCCCAGGCGGGCGGGCTCCTCGTGGTCAGCGGGCCGGGCGAGCAGACCGCTCCCGGGCTCGCCGATGCGAGGCGGGCGGAGGTCACGCTGCGGGGCGATCACGGCGGCCGGATCGTCACCTGGCCGGCGGAAGTGACCCGGCTGCTGCCCGACACCGAAGACTGGGAGACCAGCGCGCCGCTGGTTGCGGCGAAGCGGCTGAACGCACCAGGTTCGGCTGCCGACCTCGTGGCCCGCTGGGCGACCGTCGGCTGCGCGCTCAACCGCCTCGTTCCCGCCGGCGATCCGCTGGCCGGCCCGGCACTTCCCACCGCTTCGCTGGCCCAGCCACCCCGCCCGGCGGCGGTGGTTCGGGCGGCTCGTAAGCCGCTCCGGCTGCACCGCGTGCGACGGCGCTGACCTCAGCCGATACTGACCTCCGCCGGCTGCCGGTGTGCGGCGGGTCCGGTCGCCCCCGGCGACCCGGAGTCGGCGTCGGCCCGGTCGATCAGGTCAACCACGTCGGCCAGCGAGGTCAGCTCCGGTCCGGTCCAGCCGGTGTCCGGGTTGAAGGTCAGATGGCCAGCGAGGTCCGGGGCCGCCAGGCGTACCGCGTGCAGCCCGGCCCGTTCCGCCCCGGTTAGTTCCTGGCTCCCTCCGTCCCCCACGTACAGGCAGGTGGCGGGCGTCAGGCCCAGGTGCCGGCAGGCAGCCCGGTACAGCTCCGGGTCGGGCTTGCAGCGCCCGAACTGGACCGAGAGGACTCGGACATCCAGGAGCGGATCGATCGGCAACTGCGGTAGGAGGGCGGGCAGTTCATGGGTGCAGTCACTGACCAACCCGATCCGGAGCCCGCGCTGGCGCAGCGCGGCGAGGGTGGGTACTGCCTCGGTGCGAAGGCGGGTGTCGGCGCGGATGGCGCGGAATCGGGCGATCACCGCCGACCGGAGCGCCTCGGTTGAGGGTCGAACCCCGGCCTGCGCACAGACCCAGCGCAGGGTCGCCTCGGCGGTGCCCAGGGCGCCGGTGGCGCGCTGGTAGTAGGTGCGGTTGAGGACGTTGACGAGCACCTCCGGCGGGCAACCGAGCAGCTCGGCCGTCGTACGGTGGGCGCTGCCGCGCTGCACGGCGCAGGTCAGCGTGCCGAAGAAGTCGAAGAGCACCGCCTGGAACCGGGGCATGGGGGCCTTTCGGCGGTGAGGGGTTGGCGGTGAGTCGCGGACGATCGTAGTCGAAGGCTGATCGAGCCGGCTTCGGATACGTGTGACTATTGCTCCTCGTGCCCGCCCTGCCCTACCGGCTGCCGCCGGAGCCGCTGACCGTCGGCGCGCTCGCCCTCGCGGTGCTCGCCGTGTCGTCCTCCGCGCCGCTGGTGGCTTTCGCTGCCGCACCGGCCCTGGCAGTAGCCTTCTGGCGCAACCTGCTCTCGACCGCGGTGCTCAGTCCGGCCACCCTGCTCTTTCGGCGGGCAGAGCTGCGGGCGTTGGCCGCTCCGGCCGGACGACGCGCCGGCCGGTACTGTGTTCTCTCCGGTGTCGCGCTCGCCGCGCACTTCGCCACCTGGATGCCGAGCGCCAAGCTCACCACGGTGGCGGCGGCCACCGCGCTGGTCGCCACCCAACCGGTATGGCAGGGGCTGATCGCGCAGGCCCAGGGTCGGCGACTGCCGAGGGCGGTGTGGGCCGGCATCGGCGTGGCGGTCGCCGGCGCGGCACTGGCCACCGGAGCCGACTTCGCGCTCTCCGATCCGGCGTTCCTCGGTGATCTACTCGCGATTCTCGGCGGAATGTTCGCCGCGGTCTACACGGCCCTGGGTGAGCAGGCCCGGCGAACGGTCAGCACCACCACGTACACCACCGTCTGCTACGGCGTCTGCGCTCTGGTCCTGCTGGTGGTCTGCTGGATCGGTGGGGTGCGGTTGTCCGGCTTCGACATCCGTACCTGGCTCGCGGTGCTGGCCCTGGTGGCCGGTGCCCAGCTGCTTGGTCATTCGATGTTCACCTACGCGCTGCGTCGGGTCTCGGCCACCACGGTCAGTATGCTGATCTTGTTGGAGGCACCGGGTGCGGCGCTGATCGGCTGGGTCTGGCTGGGCCAGCTGCCGCAGCCGTCAGCGTTGCCGGGCCTGGCGTTGCTTCTGGTGGGCGTCGCGGTGGTGATCCACAGCAGCACCCGGAGTCAGCCCGCGTGACCCGTCCCGGATTCCGGGCTACCGTCGATGCCGACCGCCTTTGCGCTGGCTTCCCAGAGCTGAGCGGCCAACTGCGGATCAGTTGCCTTCCGGGCTGGTTGGCGGAGCCGTAGATCCTGGTAGTACCCGCCGCTGTGGAGCCGTTCTGGGGCCTGGTTGGCGAGCCAGACCAGGGTCTCGGCCCCCTTTTCTGCGCTGCGGGCCGGCAACAGGCGCATGGCGAAGGTGATCAGCCGGCTGCCGCCGCCGAACCGGGTCCGCACCACGCCCGGGTGGAAGCAGTACGTCGGCAGGTCCCGCCAGCGTCGGGCTGCCTCCGTGGTGAACAGGATGTTTGCCTGTTTGCTGGTGCCGTAGACGCTCATCGCGCGGTACCGGTGCAGCGGCTGGTTGAGGTCGTTCGGGTCCAGCGACCCGCTGCGGTGGGCGGCGGACGCGGTCACCACGACCCGGCCGAGTCGATCCCGCAGGAGGTTGGTCAACAGGAACGGCGCGAGATGGTTGGTCTGAATCGACAGCTCGTAGCCATCAACGGTGGTGGTCGGCTCGAGCACGATCGCCCCGGCGTTGTTGGCCAGCACATCGATCCGGTCGTACGCGGCGCGCAGCCGCGCCGCCAGGGCACGGACATCGTCGAGGACGGCAAAGTCCGCGCGGAACACCTCCGGCAGCTCGCCGGCGGCGTCCCGGACCTGCTCGGCGGCGGCGTGGAGGCGGGCCGAGTCACGCCCGACCAGTACCACCTGGTCGCCGCGGCAGGCCAGCTCGATTGCGGCGGCGAGGCCGATGCCGGAGCTGGCTCCGGTCACCACTGTCAGCCGACGCCCAGTGAGATCTTCCACAGGTCCGTTCACCGCAGTCACGGCACGAGGTTACCGTGGCCTCCCCACGTACTCTGGGATCGATACGCCGCCTGTTTGGATCGTCAAGTCCACATCGTCTGCATGTTGAGGTGGCGCCGGCCTGTCGCCGGATGCTGGAAGGAGCGCATACATGACCGCAGTCGGTCGCCCCCGTCGGTCCTGCCTCGCGGTACCGGGTTCCAGCGTCAAGATGTTGGGTAAGGCGCAGGGCCTCCCCGCCGATCAGGTCTTCCTCGATCTTGAGGACGCGGTCGCCCCGCTCGCTAAGCCGGACGCGCGGAAGAACATCGTCGCCGCCCTCAACGAGGGCGACTGGACCGGCAAGACCCGGGTGGTCCGGGTGAACGACCTGACCACTCCCTGGACGTACCGGGACGTTATCGATGTTGTCGAGGGCGCCGGTGCCAACCTGGACTGCATCATGCTGCCGAAGGTGCAGGACGCCGGCCAGGTGCAGTGGCTGGATCTCACCCTCACCCAGGTGGAGAAGACACTCGGCCTCGAGGTCGGGCGGATCGGTATCGAGGCGCAGATCGAGAACGCGGCCGGCCTGGTGAACGTTGACGTGATCGCCGCGGCGTCGCCCCGGGTGGAGACCATCATCTTTGGCCCCGCCGACTTCATGGCCTCGATCAACATGAGGTCGTTGACGGTCGGGGCGCTGATTCCGGACTATCCGGGCGATCCCTACCACTACATTCTGATGCGCATCCTGATGGCTGCCCGGATGCATGACAAGCAGGCGATCGACGGCCCATTCCTGCAGATCCGGGATGTTGACGGGTTCCGCGACGTGGCCAAGCGGTCCGCCGCGCTCGGCTTCGACGGGAAGTGGGTGCTGCACCCGGGCCAGCTGGAGGCCGCAAACGAGGTCTACTCGCCGGCCCAGGACGACTACGACCACGCCGAGCTGATTCTCGACGCCTACCAGCACTACACCTCGGAGGCCGGGGGGAAGCTCGGCGCGGTGATGCTCGGCGACGAGATGATTGACGAGGCGTCGCGCAAGATGGCGTTGGTGATCGCGGCGAAGGGCCGAGCGGCCGGGCTGGTTCGTACCTCTTCCTTCACCCCGGCGGCGCAGTAGTCAGACGGTGCTCGTGGTTTCGGCAGCGGCGACAAGGACGAACACCATCACGACGAACACCACCACGTAGAAGACGGCGACGAGTGCTGCCAGGCCGGTCAGGATCCAGCCGCTGATGATCGCGGCCTTCGCCACACCGTCGCCGCCCTCGCCGGTTTCCCGGATCTGCTTCTGGGCGACGTGGCCGAGGATCGCGCCAGCCGGCGCGGTGAGGCAGAACACGATACCGACCAGTGACAACACCAGGGCGACGGTGGCCAGACCGTTCGTCTTCGGCTGCGGGTACCCGTAGCCCGGGTACGTCGGCTGCGGGTAGCCGCCCGCCGGGTAGGCGCCCGGGTACGGGCCGGTTGGAGGGTAGAGAACGCCCCCGGTGGGCTGGCCGGGCCCGGGTTGGCTGCTCGTCGGGGCGGAAGGAATGGGTTGCTGCCCCGGATTGGCGTGCTGTGGACTGTCGTCCGGCACTCCGGTAAGCGGTCGAGCAGGGTCCTGCCAGTCGCCGGCGGAGGGGGGATAGGTCATGGCCTTGGTCTGCTCTCCCACAGGGTGTTGGTGAGTTGTCAGGGTAGTCAGCCGAAGGAAATTCGGGGAAACCGCCACCGCGCCGCGTTGATCGGCCCGGGGCAAACGGGCAGGATTCTGGCATGGCGATTGACGCGAGAGCCGGTAGCCGACCGAGACGAGACGCGAGTCGCCGCGGCGCGGCCCGCCGTAGCCGAGCGACGGGCGGTGACCCGGTTGGGCAGAGCGGGCAGGACGAGCACGTGCCCCTGCCGGAGCTGGTCACCATGCGGCTCGACGGAAGGGTGGCGTTGGTGACCGGAGCCGGCAGCCCGGACGGCATCGGCTACGCGACCGCGCGTCGCCTCGCCGACCTGGGCGCGCGGGTCGCCATCGTCTCCACGACTCGTCGCATCCACGAGCGCGCCGCCGAGTTGGGGGTCACCGGATTTGTGGCTGACCTGACCGACGAGTCGGAGGTCGGTGCCTTGGCGGATGCGGTCACCGAGCAACTCGGTGACGTTGAGGTGCTGGTCAACAATGCCGGCTTGGCGAGTCGGGCGAGTCCGGAGGTACTGCGGCCGGTCGCCCAGCTCAGCTACGAGGAGTGGCACGGTGAGATCGATCGCAACCTCACCACCGCCTTCCTGTGTAGCCGCGCGTTCATCGGCGGGATGGCCGAGCGGGGTTGGGGCCGGATCGTGAGCTTGGCGGCGACCGCGGGGCCGGTCAACGCCTTGCCGACCGAGGCCGCCTACGCGGCGGCCAAGGCTGGCGTCGTCGGGCTGACCCGGGCGTTGGCGATGGAGATGATTGCGGACGGGGTGACCGTCAACGCGGTGGCCCCGGGGACCATCCACACCGCCGCGTCAACGATGGCCGAGCTCAAACAAGGACTGGGCACGCCGGTCGGTCGTCCGGGTACGCCGGACGAGGTGGCGGCGTCCATCGCGTTCCTCTGCTCGCCGGCTGCCTCCTACATCACCGGCCAGATGCTGGTGGTGGACGGCGGCAACAGCGTGCGCGAGGCGCAGTTCCGCTGACCGGCGACTCTCGGGCCGAGGTGGGCGGGGCCGCAGGTCGGCACCGAGGGGCCCGCCCACGCCTCCGGGGACCGTGAGGCGTCCCGACTCAGTACCCGTCGGGGCTGCCGGGGATGGGGGCGCTGGCCACAAACACTAATCCGCAGCAGGCCAGCAGGCCGAGCACGGTGAAGATGTAGCTCAGGACCAGGCCCACAGTGGCGAGTTGGCCACCGGACTCGCCACTGGTGCGTAGCTGGCGGCGGGCCACATGGCCGAGGACGATGCCAGCAGGTGCGAATACGAAGGCGAAGACCAGGGAGAGAACGGCCAGGATGTTCGTCGGCGGGCTTTGGGGAGGGGCATAGAGATGGTGCGGCTGCTGCCCCCAGTGTTGCTGCTGTTCCCACTGTGGCTGCTGCCCCCAGTGTTGCTGCTGTTCCCACTGTGGCTGCTGCCCCCAGTGTTGCTGCTGTTCCCACTGTTGCTGCCCCGACTGGGGCTGGCTGCCCTGCGCGGTACCGTGCTCCAGCGGCTGGTTCGGGCCGGTTTCGTACGAGGGGGACGGCTCTGGGCCGGCGTTGGGCTGTTCCCACGGGGACACGGGCCGGTCGGGATCCGGTGGACCGGGCGACGGTGGCTGGCTCACGACTTTTTCCTCCTGCCGAGCTCCCTGTGGCCGGACGCTACCCCGGCTGGTGAAACTTTTCACAGCGGTTCGAGGACTGGTCACCTTGGCGGCAGCGCTCGTGCCGCCGATACTAGCCGGGCACTAGTTCCCCCCGAGTAGCGCACCGACCCGGAGGCGGATATGGCTCGACTCGCCCAGACACCCGGCCTGACCGACGTGCAACAGTCGATTCTGGAAACCGTCCGGGAGTTCGCGAACAAGGAGATCATCCCGCACGCCCAGCGGTTGGAGCACGCCGACGAGTACCCGGCCGACATCCTGGACGGGATGCGCGAGATGGGGCTGTTCGGCCTGACCATCGGCGAGGAGTACGGCGGCCTGGGGGAGTCCCTGCTGACCTACGCGTTGGTGGTCGAGGAGCTGTCCCGGGGCTGGATGTCGATCTCCGGCATCGTCAACACCCACTTCATCGTGGCGTACCTGATCTCTCAGCACGGCTCGGTCGACCAGCGGGCTCGGCTACTGCCGAAGATGGCGACCGGCGAGGTACGCGGGGCCTTCTCGATGTCCGAGCCGGAGTGCGGCTCCGACGTCTCGGCGATCACCTCACGGGCGGTCCGGGACGGTGCGGATTACGTCCTGAACGGCCAGAAGATGTGGCTGACCAACGGGGCGTACGCATCGGTGGTTGCCACCTTGGTCAAGACCGACACCGGCGCCGATTCGGTGTACGGGAACATGAGCACCTTCCTGCTGGAGAAGGAGCCGGGCTTTGGTGAGACCGCTCCGGGCCTCACCATCCCAGGGAAGATCGACAAGATGGGCTACAAGGGGGTCGAGACCACCGAGATGGTGCTCGACGGTGTGACCGTCCCCGAGTCCGCGGTGCTCGGCGGAGCAGAACAGGTCGGTCGCGGCTTCTACCAGATGATGGACGGAATCGAGGTGGGCCGGGTGAACGTGGCGGCCCGTGCCTGCGGCATCTCCATCCGTGCCTTCGAGCTGGCCGCCGCGTACGCGCAGCAGCGCCGTACCTTCGGCCAGCCGCTCGCCACACATCAGGCCATCGCGTTCAAGCTGGCCGAGATGGGGACGAAGATCGAGGCCGCGCATGCGTTGATGGTCAACGCCGCCCGGCTCAAGGACGCTGGTCAGCGAAACGATGTCGAGGCCGGCATGGCCAAGCTGCTCGCCTCCGAGTATTGCGCCGAGGTGGTCCAGGAGGCATTCCGTATCCACGGTGGCTACGGCTACTCCAAGGAGTACGAGATCGAGCGCCTGATGCGGGAGGCCCCGTTCCTGCTCATCGGTGAGGGCACCTCGGAGATCCAGAAGACCATCATCTCCCGTGGTCTGCTCCGGGAGTACCGGCTCTGACGTCCTGGTCAGTCTCGGCGGCTCAGGCCGGCGGCGGCGCGTTCGACGGCGAGGCAGCGGTCCTCGACGTAGTCGATGCCAGCGTCGGTGGCGATCCGCCGGGCCGTCGGGGAGACGATGCCGAGTTGCAGCCAGACCGCCGGTGCGCCGATCGCGACGGCCGAGCGGACGACCTCCACCGCATCATCGGCCGGGCGGAACACGTCCACCAGGTCGACTGGGTGCGGGAGGTCGGCGAGGGACGGGTAGGCGCGCTCGCCGAACAACTCGTCCACGGCAGGGTTGATCGGGATGATCCGCCAGCCGTGCTGGTGTAGCTGTAGCGGCACGGTGTGGGCGGGCTTTCGCTGGTCACGGGACGCGCCGACAACGGCGATGACGGCGGCGTCGGCGAGGATCTGCTGGGGCGTGCGCATCCATCGACTCTAACGCCGCTGCTCGTGGCGGACTGCCGGAGCACGGGTGCGCCGATGCGGTACCACCGGCAGTGCTGGCCGAGGGGGCTGGCAGGGTGGGCCGAGGAACCCGGTGGGGCGGCTAGAGCAGACTGAGCTGCTCAGCGTGCGGCCGGCCGGGGGGTCGCGGGGCGTCCCGGGGAGCGCCGGGATGTAGGCCGTGCCGCCGGGCCGCGATCCGGACCCGGGCGGTCAGCTCCCGCTGGTACGACTGCGGAGAGTACGCGCCGCCCCCGTACAGCTCACGGTAGCGGGGGACCAGGTGCGGATAGGCGCGACCGAGCCACCGGGCATACCAGTCCCGAGCGCCGGCCCGCAGGTGTAGCGCGATCGGGGTCACACCGGTCGCCCCGGCGGCGGCGATCGCCGCCACGGTCGCCTCGATGGACTCGTCGTCGTCGCTGAGGCCGGGCAGGATCGGTGCCATCAGCACCTCGACGGCGAAGCCGGCCTCGGTGAGCTGGCGGACCACGTGTAGCCGGCGACCTGGGCTCGGCGTGCCCGGCTCGACCGCTCGCCAGAGGCGTTCGTCCACGAAGCCCAGCGAGCAGGCCAGGCTGACCTGGGTCACCTGGGCGGCCTGGCGGAGCAGGGGAAGGTCACGCAGGATGAGGGTGCCCTTGGTGAGGATCGAGAAGGGGTTGGCGAAATCCCGTAGCGCGTTGATGATCTCCGGTAGGAGCCGGTAGCGTCCCTCGGCTCGTTGGTAGCAATCCACGTTGGTGCCCATGGCGATCGGCGCGCCCCGCCAGCTGGGTGCTGCCAGTTCTCGGCGGAGTACCTCGCCAGCATTGGTTTTGACGATCACTCGTCGGTCGAAGTCGGCACCGGCGTCGAGTCCGAGGTAGCTGTGCGTGTTGCGGGCGAAGCAGTACACGCACGCGTGACTGCAACCCCGATATGGGTTGATGGTCCACTCGAAGGGGACCCGGGCGGTGCTCGGGACCCGGTTGATGATCGACTTTGCCTGGATTTCATAGAAGGTCATGCCGGCGAAGTCGGGCGTGGGGAAGCTGCGGGCGCTGGCGCCGGTCAGCGCCAGCGGCAGGGGTGGCGTCGCTGGCGCTGACCCGTCGAGGCCGGTCGTGCTCGAATCGGCGGCGAGGCTGTCCCAGCGCATGGCTGGTATTCGAACACAAGTACGAAACGGTGGCAAGCGCTGTGGGTGTGCCGCCGGGTAGGTCAGTGGGGGTGCTCGGCGAGCTTCTTGCGGACGTCGTCCATGTCCAGCGCCTCGACCTGTTCGATCAGGTTCTCGAGGGCCGCCTCCGGTAGCGCGCCGGGCTGGGCGAAGACGATGACGCCGTCGCGGATCGCCATGATCGTTGGGATGGAGCGGATGTCGAACTTTGCGCCCAGCTCCTGCTGTGCCTCGGTGTCGACCTTGCCGAAGACGATGTCTGGGTGCTTCTCCGAGGAGCGCTCGTACACCGGGGCGAACCGCTTGCAGGGGCCGCACCAGTCGGCCCAGAAGTCCACCAGCACGATTCCGTCGCCGCCGGTCAACTCGTCGAAGTTCGCCGTGGTCAGCTCAACGGTTGCCATCTCAATCTCTCCGATCGCGTGGAACAACTACCTCTGGTCGAACCAGGGCGTGCCGCGTGGAATTCCCGGGCCCCGATGGCCGAAACGCCGCCGTCGCTGGTTCGGTTACGGAGGGGGTTGAGCTCATCGATGTTCATGGGTTACGGGTGGGTGCTGCAATACGCAAGTGCATGTCGCATTTGCGTTACCAGGGGTAGTGGGAGCGCTCTCAACCGACCTTGGTGACACTGCGCCTACGGGTCGGTAACTTGAGCCTTGACATGGAGCTATCGGATTTACCGTGGTCACTTGCAGGAGGGATGTGAGTTACGCTGAGTAATGTAACAAAAAGAAAACTGTGATCCCCGTCTCTGTTGGACTGTGTCGTGGTGCGGCAGAATCTGTCGCATCAGAGCGTGGGCGGCGGGTGCCGGGGAGGGCCCCGCCGCTCATTGCGTCCGGCCTCGGGTGGCGCTGGTGTGACTTTTCCCGACCAGCGTTGTCCCCCGGTTCGCCTTAACCATCGGTAGGGCATGCTGTGCCGAACTCATCACCGCCCGTCGAAGGGGGATCAGGATGCAGTTCGGCCGCTACTACGAGGAATTCGAGGTGGACGCGGTCTACCGGCACTGGCCGGGCAAGACGGTCACGGAGTACGACGACCATCTCTTCTGCCTGCTCACGATGAACCACCACCCGCTCCACCTGGATGCGCACTACGCCGAGACCGCGAGTCAGTTCACCCGCAACGTCGTGGTCGGCAACTACGTCTACTCACTGCTGCTCGGCATGTCGGTGCCCGATGTCAGCGGCAAGGCGATCGCCAACCTGGAGGTCGAATCTCTGCGTCACGTCGCCCCGACGTTCCACGGCGACACGATCTATGGCGAGACCACGGTCCTGGACAAGCGGGAGTCCTCCTCGAAGCCGGACCGCGGTGTGGTGGCCGTCGAGACCCGCGGCTACAACCAGGACGGCATCCTGGTGTGTGTGTTCCGGCGCAAGGTCATGGTGCCGAAGAAGGCGTACGCCGAGGCCACGGCCGCCGACGGGGTGGATCTGGAGCGGCCGAGCTTCCCCACGCCGCGCTGACGGCGTTGCCGCGCCGGAGGTTCCGGAAGGCTTCCGGCGTGGCCCCACCCTTCGCGCTATTGCGGATTTATCCGGCACTCCCCGTTTGCTGGTCTTTTCTTGGTAATCGGGGCTTATGCTGGCGCCGGAGGTTCCTATGAGCCACTCCCTCGCCGGCGAGCCGCCCGTCGCTGGTCGCCATGCCGTACCGCTGACCGATCTGCCCTACTCCGCCGCGGAGTGGGACCTGCTCTCCAGCCTGCCCAGCTGGACCGTCGTCGTTACCGTCATCCAGGCGCCGGTGCGGGAGGTCGCCGCCGGGCTGGCCGGCCTCGACGCCGTCGCCGCCGGCCGGTCCTCCGACAGTGACCTGGTTCGCGCGGTGGTGGCCACGATCTATGCCCGGCACGACGGTGCGTCGAGCGCGCCGGGTGGGCCACTGGCCGACACCACCGAACTGCTCGCCGTCGCCCGTGCGGCGGCCCGGCTGCTCGAGCGGCGAGCGGATCCGGCCGACTCGGCCGCCTACCGACAGTGGGTGCAGTCGGTCGCCGCCCGGGTCTGCCGAGCCGGGTCGAGTCAGGGCGGGCCGGTTGCCCGCAGCGACCGCCAATTCCTCGATCGACTCGGGGATGCCCTGGGGCTGGGCTGAGTGGCGCACCCGGTTGGCCGTACCCTCTAGGACCCGTGACCGGTGAGCAGTTTGAGGTCGGGGTGGGGCCGTGGCAGGGCGCCCCGCCGGACGATCCGCGCTACGACCCTGACCTGCTGGAGCACGGTGACCGACGCAACGTTGTTGACCGGTACCGCTACTGGCGGCAGGAGGCCGTCATCGCAGACCTGGACCAGCGGCGGCACGACTTTCATGTGGCGATCGAGAACTGGCAGCACGATCTGAACATCGGCACCGTGGTCCGCAACGCCAACGCCTTCCTCGCCGCCGAGGTCCATATTGTCGGCCGCCGCCGGTGGAATCGACGCGGCGCGATGGTGACCGACCGTTACCAACATGTGCGGCACCACGAGACGATCGAGGGCTTCGTCGCCTGGGCGACGGGTGCCGGGCTTTCGGTGGTGGGCATCGACAATCTGCCGGGTTGTCGACCGCTGGAGACGGCCACGCTGCCCCGGCGGTGCGTGCTGCTCTTTGGCCAGGAGGGCCCGGGTCTGTCCGAACCCGCTCGGGCCGCCTGCGACCAGCTCTTCTCGATCGCCCAGTACGGCTCGACCCGTTCGATCAACGCCGGCGTGGCCAGTGGTATCGCCATGCACGCCTGGATCCGGTCCTACGGCGGGCCAACGCCGGCCTGAGGTGGGGCAATCCCTCCACTGTGTGGTGTGAGATCACCAACGGATCGAAGCGCGTCGGCCGGTGAAGCTCGGGGATTGTGGCCGCATGCGATAGCCTGGCCGGCGAGTGCGGGTCGTTGCTCGGTGGGTTGTTCAGCGCAACCTCTCGAAGTGGACGCGCCCGGGCTCAGGCATGGCGCACCAGCTCCGGACCGGCCGGAGGGCTTGACAGGTCCCCCGGAATGTCGGAGAACGGACACAGTGAAATAACTGTACGACATCACGCTGATACTCTGAGTGTCGCTGCGGTAATCGGACCCGGCGCCCGCGCGAGAGGATGGCCCGTCATGGTCAAGAAGGTCCTCACCTGGGCCGGTATCGCATTCCTGATCTTTTTCGTGGCCTACCGGCCGAACTCCGCGGCGGACGTCTTCAAGTCGCTCGGCGGCGGCCTTGTGGACATCGCCCAGGGGTTTGGCGAGTTCGTCACCAACATCGTCGCCTAGCCGACGATGGGCAGCCCCTCCGGTCCCCCCTTCGACCCCGACGACCCCGACCGGGAGCGTCGGGAGCGCGACACGGAGTCGATTCCTCGCATCGGCCCAGAGGACGGATCCGGCTACGGATCCGGTCCACCCCCGTTCCAGGGTCCCGGTCCGTTCGACGAGACGAGGCTGGGCGAGGGGCCCGGCTTCGCCGACGACAGCCGGTCGGGGCGGACCTGGATTCCAGACCCCGAGGCCGAATACCAGCCGCCGCAGATCTCCGAGGACGAGCTCGCCGGCCTGCGGGCGGACGCGGCCGGCATGGCGCCGCGCCGGGTCCTGCCGCTGGAGGATGAGCCCAGCTCCCTCGTCGCCCGTTACCTCTTCCCCACCGAGCGGTACCGGGGTGAGTGGAAGCGACACTGGATTCACCTCGCCACCCCACTGCTCATCGGCGTCGTCGCCACCTTTGTGCTGGGATACCTCTCCGGCTTCCTCGCCGGGCGGGATGTCGGGGGGCTGACAACCGCCGCGGTGCTGGCCTGGTTCGCCGTGATGGGTTGGGTGGCGTGGCGGGTCGCCGACTGGTGGTACGACCGGTTCATCCTGACCAACAAGCGGGTGATGGTGGTCAACGGCATCATCACCCGCCGAGTGGCGATGATGCCGTTGGTCCGCGTCACCGACATGAAATACGAGCAGACGCCGGCCGGGCGAGCGCTCAACTACGGCACGTTCGTCCTCGAGTCCGCCGGTCAGGAGCAGGCGCTGCGTGAGATCAAGAACCTGCCCAACCCGAACGAGCTCTACCTGCGTGTCGTCGAGGAGATGTACGAGCCGCAGGCGGTCGAGGCGCGGCTGGGCAAGGAAGCCGACGAGGCGAAGGCCGACGATGGCGCCTGAGGCGGCAGCGGAGTGAACACCCGGATCGACCTGCACGCCCACTCCACCGCCAGCGACGGCACCCTCACCCCCGGCGAGTTGGTCCAGGCGGCGGCAGCCGCCGGTCTCGACGTCGTCGCGATCACCGACCACGACACCACGGCCGGCTGGGAGCCGGCGGTCCGGGCGCTCCCGGCCGGGCTGCGGCTGGTCCGTGGTGCGGAGCTGTCCTGCCGGTGGGACGGGGAGGATCCCGCCGTGCCGCTGCACCTGCTCGCGTACCTCTTCGACCCGGATGACCCGGACCTCACCGCGGCGCTGAGCCGGGTCCGGCACGCCCGCGTCGAACGGGGCGAGCGGATCGTCCGGCTGCTCCAGGCTGACGGTCTGGAGGTGAGTTGGTCGGAGACCCTGGCCGCCGCACGGGGCGGGACGGTCGGCCGGCCACACATCGCCCAAACCCTCATCCGGGCCGGACTGGTCGCGACGACGAGTGAGGCGTTCGGTCCGGACTGGCTGGGAGGGCGGTACCGCCTGCCCAAGGAGGACATCGAGGTCTTCGAGGCGATCCGGTTGGTCCGGGCAGCCGGGGGCGTCCCGGTATTCGCCCACCCCCGGGCGACCCGGCGTGGTCGAGTGGTTCCCGACGAACTCATCGCGGACCTCGCCGCCGCCGGACTGGCCGGGTTGGAAGCGGACCACGAGGACCACACCCCCGCCGAGCGGGCGCACGTCCGGGCGCTCGCCGCCGATCTGGGGCTGCTGGTGACCGGCGCGTCGGATTTCCACGGCGCCCACAAGACGGTCCGGCTGGGCGCCTTCACCACCGACCCGCAGGCCTACGAGCGGATCGTCGCCGCCGGCGTGACCAGCGTCGCATCCGGGTGAGGCGGTGTGTCGTCCATTCCGGCGCCGTTAGGTTGATCCGGTGGATATCAAGCTCTTCGGCGAGGTCTTCGTAACCCTGCTTGTGATCGTTGACCCGCCGGGCATGATGCCCATCTTTCTGGCGCTGACCGGACCCCTGTCAGTCCGGGACCGGCATCGGGCGGCCTGGCAGGCGGTGGCGCTGGCGCTCGGGGTGATCGCGATCTTCGCGGTGGCGGGCTCGACCCTGCTCGCCTACCTGCACGTGGACCTGCCCGCCCTGCAGGCCGCCGGTGGCCTGCTGCTCGTGCTGGTCGCCCTGGAACTGTTGACCGGCAAATCGGACGACCCCAGCCAGCAGGTCACCTCGAACATCGCGCTGGTGCCGCTGGGTACCCCGCTGCTCGCCGGTCCCGGGGCGATCGTGGCCACGATGCTCTTCATGCAGCAGGCCGATGGCCCGGCCGACATCACCGCGATCGCCGGCGCGATCGTCGCTGTGCTACTCGCCGTCTGGATAGTGCTCCGCTTCTCCGGCGGGATCGTCAAAATCCTGCGTCCGGGTGGGATCGAGGTGCTGACCCGGATCGCCGGACTGCTGCTGGCGGCGATCGCGGTCCAGCTGATCGCCGACGCGGTGGCCGCCTTCGTCACCCAGTACATGACCGCGGGCTGACTCTGTCGGGGGCGGATGGCAGGATCGCGCTGTGCGACGAGCAGGCCGACCCTCCACCACCCCGCCGCGACCCCGCGCCGGCGAGCCCGAACAGCTCGGCTTCGAGGGCATGCCGGAGCGGCTCTTCGTCTGTACCCCCAGCAAACTCGGCGCGTACGCGGACTGCCCACGGCGCTACCGCTACTCCTACCTAGACCGCCCCGCCCCGCCAAAGGGGCCGCCCTGGGCGCACAACTCGCTCGGCGCCAGCCTGCACACCGCGTTGAAGAACTGGCATGGGCTCCCCGTTGACCGGCGGCGGTCGGCGGCGCTGGCGACGCTGCTCAAGGGCACCTGGGTCCGCGACGGCTACCGGGATCACGAGCAGGAGCGGGCCGCGTTCCGAACGGCGCTGGGCTGGCTGGAGGCATACGTGGCGACGCTTGACCCGGAGACCGAACCGCTGGGGGTGGAGCGGGTGGTCGCGGTGAAGACCGGGGTGCTGGCGTTCAACGGCCGCGCTGACCGGATCGACTCCCGGGTCGGGCCGGCGGGGGCGGAGCTCGCCATCGTGGACTACAAGACCGGCCGGGCTGGGTTGGACACCGACGATGCCCGTGGCTCGCAGGCGCTGGCGCTCTACGCGTACGCGGCGGAGCGGGTTTTCCGTAAACCGTGTCGCCGGGTGGAGCTGCATCACCTGCCGACCGGGACGATCGCCGCGCACGAGCACAGCCCGGAGTCGCTTGCGCGGCAGGTGTCCCGGGCCGAGGAGACCGCCCGGGACATCATGGCCGGTGAGCGATCGGTTGCCGCCGGCGGTGACCCGGACCAGGCCTTCCCCTCCGCCCCGGGGCCGCGCTGCGGCTGGTGTGACTTCCGGCGGCACTGTCCGGCCGGTGCGCAGACGCCGGGGAAGGATCCGTGGGCCGCCGTGGAGCGGGTGACCGACGGCGGGTGACGCCGGCGCAGCGGCGTGCACCGCCTCGAGCATCGGATCGGACGAGCCCGGCGTACCGCTCGTGCCGGCTCCCGAGCGGTGAGTCGGTTCGCCGTCAGTCGTCGGCGAGGCGGCGGGCCTGGCAGCGGGGGCAGAGACCCCAGAAGGTCACGTCGGCCTCGTCCACCTCGAAACCGTGGGCGGTGTTCGGGTCGAGACAGGGGGCCTCGCCGACGGTGCAGTCCACGTCGGCGATGTCGCCGCAGCCCCGACAGACCGCGTGGTGGTGATTGTCGCCAACGCGAGCCTCGTAGCGGGCGGGGCTGCCGGCCGGCTCGATCCGGCGGGACAGTCCGGCCCGGGACAGCGCGCCGAGCACGTCGTAGACCGCCTGCGTGGAGACCGAGTTGAGGCGCTCCCGGACCCGGCGGGCGATCTCGTCCACCTCCAGGTGACCGCCGGCGGCGAGCACGTCGAGGACCGCGAGGCGGGGGCGGGTTACCCGCAGGCCCTTCGACCGAAGCAGCTCCTCACCACTGGACATGCGCCAATGACAGCACGCGACAACCGAGCGCGACAACCGAGCGCGACACCGAGAGCCGAACCGCCGGGTGACCCGGATTGATCACGACTGCGGGTAGCTGGGGTACGAGGCCTAGGCGGGTGGCCCGGGCGACCGTAGGCTGGCCGTCCCGTGCCGGCAATCACCGGAGGTACGCATGTTCAAGGAGTTCATGGGGCTACCCGCCCACGTTCTTGTGGTGCACGCGGTAGTCGTCTTCGTGCCGCTGCTCGCGCTGGTGTCGATCACCTATGTCGCGCTGCCTCGATTCCGGTCCCGCATCGACTGGGCGCTCGTCCTGCTGGCGGTGACAGCACCGGCTACCGCATGGGTTGCGGTGCAGTCCGGCGCGGAGCTGACCGATGTCTTCACCGCCCGCGGAGTACAGGGGCCGATCGTCGACCAGATCGCTGAGCACTCTCGGTACGGCGACCTGACCTTCTGGTACGCACTGGCGTTGGCCGTCACCGCCGTCGTGCTGCTTGTGCTGACCAGCGGCCACGCACGGGTGCCGAAACCGCCTCGTTGGGTGACCCACGTGCTGTCGGTGGCGGTGATCGCGTTCGCCGTGGTCAGTCTCGTCTACGTCGCTCTCACCGGGCATACCGGCGCCGAGGCGGTCTGGGGAACCACCCTCTGACGGTCAGCGCACCAGCCGGAGGCAGAACGCGCAGCTGAGCACCAGCAGAATCACGGCGGCGACCGCTCCTACGGTCCAGGTGAAGTGCTGTGCCCGCTGCTCGGCCAGGTCCAGGGCCGTCAGGTCCTGTTCGGGGAGCTGTCGTGGCGGCGGTGGCTGGAGGTGCAACGGCGGCTGCCAGTCGGCTGGTGGCGGGGTGGTCGGCGGTGGGCCGGTGTATCCGCCGGCCGGAGTCCTCGGCACTGGGCCGGGGGTCGGGTTGGGTGTGCCGGCCGGGGCGCCGGCGGGGTGGGGAGTGCCAGGTGGATTGGGCGCGTCGGCCGGATCGGACGCGCTGGCCGCGCCGGCACCGGGGGGTCGCCAGCAGTCGTCCGCGGAGCTGCCGGGAGTCGTCATGCCCGCTGACGCTACCAAGGGGCAGCAGGCGGTGCCGTCTGGTGGCCGACGCGCCGGGCTGGAGTCGGCACGCGCTGGGCTAGGGTTGGCGTTCGTGACCCACCAGGAGCCCGGGAGATCCGGCGCGCGTGCCGAGGAGCGTCCGAGCAAGCTGCACGATGACGGTGGCTCGATGCTGCCGGAGCGGGCTGCCGACGACACCGACCAGGGCTGGGGGGAACCGGCCGGCGGAAACGATGCCTGGCTGCTCGAGCAGCGCCCGCCGCACTGGGACTGATCATGAAAGGCTGGATAGTGGCACTGGCGGTGGATGGGTCGCACATGTGAGTGTCGTCCCGTTGTTGGCCGTTGGGGGACCGGGGCTGGCCGGACGACACCAGCGTGAACCTCTGACCCTGTCGGTCAGCCCCCTGGCACCGAGCTGAACCACAGCGATCACGGCAGCCCCTGCGTGCTGACGGCTCCGATGAAGGACCCGTTTCACGACAGGGTGCTGCCCGTGGTCAACGCGGGTGGTGGGGCGGGATCGACCCGCCTGTGCTCAGCTGGTGCTGCTGGCTGCGGGGGTCTTCGTGCCGCCCGACGCGGAGGAGGCGCCGGCGCTCTTCGAGGTTGAGTCACCCGCGGCGGAACCGTTCGACGTCGAGCCGCTCGAGGCTGATCCGCTCGAGGTCGAGTCGCTCGAGGCTGATCCGCTCGACGAGCCGGACTCGTTGCTCGCGGCGGCGGGCTTGCTGGCCGTGCCACCCGAGCCTGAGCCGGAGTCGGTGCGGGAGTCGGTGCGGTAGAAGCCCGACCCCTTGAACACGATGCCGACGGAGTTGAACAGTTTCCGCAACCGCCCCGCGCAGGTCGGGCACTCGGTCAGCGGCGCGTCGGTGAAAGACTGCACCGCCTCGAGCTGGTGGCCACACGCGGTGCAGGTGTACTGGTACGTGGGCACGTTCTCCTCCGGAACTGACACTGTCGGTTGGCACTCGGCATATTCGAGTGCCAATGGTGCGTCATCACCCCCGGGTTCGTCCAGCGGACGTGTGGGGCGCGACACCAGCGCGGGTTCAGCGCGGTGCGGCAGCGTCCAGCGTACGCAGGCCGTCGGCCGGGGTGACCACAGCGTGGACCGGACGGTCGTGTGGCTCCGCCGGCAGCGCGTTGACCAGCTCACCCTCGTGCAGCGGCACCACGGTCAGGGTGGTCGCCGGGACCCGGGCGAGTGCCCGGTCATACGAGCCGCCACCCCGCCCCAGGCGCACCCCCCGCCGGTCCACCGCCAGCGCCGGCAGCACCACCAGGTCGGCCGTTGCGAACGCGGCCCGGCCGAGCGGGGGCGCGGTCGGCTCCCGCATCCCCCGGCCGGCGGCTGCCAGATCGTCGGGCCCGGTCCACGGCGCCCAGTCCAGGTCGAGGTCGGCCCGGAGCACCGGCAGCAGCAGTTCGGCCCCCTCCGGCAGCGCGGCGTGCAGCACCGTCGGCAGGTCCGCGCCGCCCGGTTCGGTGGCGATTGGCAGGTACGCCGTCATCCGGCGCGGGCGCAGTCGGCGGACCAGGGCGACCAGGCCGGCCTGAACCTGTCGGGCGGCGGTGGCCCGTTCGGCGTCGCCGAGTCGTCGACGGCGGGCGAGCAATCTGGTCCGCGTCGCGAACTTCGCCTCGCGGGTCACTTGCGCTCGATCAGAAAAATCTGGCACGCAACACTCCTGACGCAGGGCTCATCCGGGAGTGACTCTGTGTCAGCATCGCAGGCATCGGCCGGCGAAGTCCCGGGGGGATCGAGTGACACTACGGGCACGCTTAACCGCAGCCTTCCTCACGGTGGTGGCCGGCCCGGTGCTGGTCGGGGCGTACTTCGTGGGGTTCGCTGTGACCAGCATCGATCGAAGTCAGTCCGCCGACCGGCTCGCGGTTGCCGCGACCACCGTCCGAACCGCGGTTGACGCGCTCTGCCAGCAGCTGCGGGCCGCCGCGGAGGTGGTGGCCCTCGCCGCCGATCGGGCGGCCGCCGCGGGGCGGGTGGTCGATCGGGGTCTCGCCGCCGCCGTGCGGGTTACCGACGTTGGCGGCCAGGTGCTCCACGCCACCACGCCACTGCCCGCCGCGTCCTGGCGGGACTGCGCGGCCCGTACCCCGGCCGACGTCCCGCCCGGCGCGTTGGCCGCCCGGGTGGACCTCCGGGATGCCAGCGGGGCCGCACAGGGGGCGGTCACCGCCGCGCAGCCGATCGACCCCGCGTTCGTGGCGCGGCTGGCGGTGCTCACCGGGGCGGCGGTCACCCTGCTCGACGGCCCGGACCCGGCCAGCCGGCTCCGGCACACCACCGAGTCGGCGGGAGTACGCGAGGCGGTACTCGGGGCTGTCGGTGGACTGGACGGTGAGCAGGTGGTGGGCACCGACGACGGTCGGTATCTGCGGCGGGTTGACCCGTCCGACCGGCAGCCGCTGTCGCTGGTGCTCTCCGTTCCGAGTGACCGACCCCCCAGCCTGTACGCCGCTCTGGTCGCCGCCGTCTTGCTGGCCGTGCTGTTGGCGGTCGTCGTCGCCGGACGCCTGGCCCGGGCCACCAGCCGGCCCTTGGCCGAACTGGCGGGGGCGGTGGACCGGGTGGCCCGGGGTGACCTGACCACGCGGGTGCCGGTGCGCGGCCGGGACGAGATCGGGCGGCTGGCTGGGGCATTCAACCGGATGACCCGGGAGACCGGCACCTACGTTGCCGCCCTGACCAGCAGCCGGGACCAGCTGCGCGGACACCTGGAGGTGCTGGGGGACACCTTGGCCAGCACCCATGACCTGCAGGGCATCCTGCGGGTCATCCTGCACAGCGCAATCGCGGCGACTGGCGCCCGAGCGGGGGCGGTACTCCTCGTCGATCCGGACGGGTCGCTGGTCGCGCAGGCCACCGAAGGGCTCGAGGCGCCGGCCGGTGAGCCGGGGCCGCTCCGGGTGCCGCTGGCCGACCTGGTGGGGGCGGTAGCGGTCAGCGGAGAGGCGCGCCGCGGCCGGGTGGAGCCGGCCGCGGCGCTGTCGGGGGAGCCCCCCTGCCGGACGTATATCGCGGTGCCCTTCGCGGCCCCGCGGGACGGCGGCGCCTCGCGGGCTGACAGTCCGTCTCCCCGCCCGGGTGGCCCGCCTGATGGTGCGGCGCCGGCAACGTTCGGCGTGCTCGCCCTCTACGACCGGCTCGGCGGGGAGGAGTTCGACGACGATGGCCTGGTCACGCTCCGTACCTTCGCCGGGCACGCCGCGGTGGCGGTGGACAACGTCCGGGTGCACGAGGAGACCCAGCGGCTGTCGCTGACCGATCCGCTCACCGGCCTCTGGAACTACCGCTACCTGCGCCAGTCGCTTCGCCGTGAGGTGGAACGAGCCATCCGGTTCGGCCGAATGCTCAGCGTCCTCGCCCTCGATCTGGACCGCTTCAAACACGTCAACGACACCCACGGGCACGCCGCCGGGGACCGGGTGCTGGTCGAGTTCGCCCGGCGGATCCGCGGCGAGATCCGTGAGGTCGACCTCGCCTTTCGGTTGGGGGGAGAGGAGTTTGTGGTGCTGCTACCGGAGACCGACGCCACGGGTGCGGCCATCGTCGCGGAGCGGCTCGGTGCGGTGGTACGGGACACCCCGATCGCCGTCGGCGGGTTGGCTGCCCCGGTCCTGGTGCCGGTGACCGTCTCCATTGGCGTCGCGGTCCACCCCGACCACGGCCGCACCGGACAGGAGGTACTCAATGCTGCTGACCAAGCCCTGTACGCGGCGAAAGCCAGCGGCCGAGACACCTGCCGGGTCGCCGGGGCGGCGAAGGCGCCCGCGCCCGTGCCGCCGGTGAGCTCGGACGAGGGGCCGCTTCGAGCCAGCGCGCGGCGCGAGCCGTCGGCCCAGCCCGGTGCCGCTGGTGGGAACGGGTCGGAGACCGAGGTGGCGCCGGGGTCGGGGGCGGTCACTCCCCGCGGTGCGACTTCCGGTCCTCACCCGCCACGGCAGAGCCGTGGCCGATAGTCTCGCGGCATGTCGGAGCACTCAGCAGATCCTCCATCGACGGCCACCGCAACCGGCGGTCCCCGCGCGGTCAAGGCGGTCATTCCGGCCGCCGGGCTCGCCACCCGCTTCATGCCCGCCACCAAAGCGGTGCCCAAGGAACTGTTCCCCGTGGTTGACCGGCCCGTGTTGCAATACATCGTCGAGGAGGCCGCCCAGGCCGGGATCACCGACGTCCTGCTGATCACCGGGCGCGGCAAGACCGCCATAGTTGATCATTTCGACCGCCGTCCCGACTTGGAAGAGCGGCTCGCGAAGAAGCCGGAGCTGTTGGCCGCGGTCAAGCGGACCGAGGACCTGGCCGCCATCTACACCTGCCGGCAGCCGGATCAGCTCGGGCTCGGCCACGCCGTCGGCTACGCCGAGTCCCACATCGGGGACCAGCCCTTCGCGGTGCTGCTCGGGGACGAGTTCCTGAAGCCGGCTGAGCCGCTGCTGCCGGCCATGTTGGAGCTGCAGGCCCGTACGGGCGGCGTCGTGCTGGCCTTCTTCGAGGTCGAACCCGACCAGACCACCCGTTACGGCATCGCCTCGGTGGCTTCAGCCGAGGCGGAACTCGCCGACATCGGCGACGTGGTACGGGTGACCGGCCTGGTGGAGAAGCCGAAGCCGGAGGAGGCTCCCAGCAATCTCGCCGTGTTGGGCCGTTACGTCCTTCCTGGCCGCATCTTCGACGCGATCGGCCGGACCGATCCGGGCAGTGGCGGCGAGATCCAACTGACCGATGCGATGGAGATCCTGCGCACGGAGGGGGTGCCGGTGCACGCCATCGTCTACCGGGGAACCCGGTACGACACGGGCATGCCGTTGGGCTATCTCCAGACCGTCGTGCAGATCGCCGCGGAACGCGATGACCTTGGCGCCGAGTTCCGAAAGTGGCTCGCCGACTTTGTCAACGCGGGCTCCTCGGGTGGTCCGGGTACATGACCGCGACGGCCGACGCCGAGGCGGCCGTGAACGAGTTGACGCCGCTCGCCGACTACCTGGGCAGTGTGCTGCGCAGGTTGCGTGCGCTGCCGCCACTCGACCTCGACCTCACCCAGGCGTACGGAAACGTCCTCGCTGAGGATGTCGTCGCGACGCACTCCGTCCCGGCCTTCGACCAGGCAGCCGTGGACGGGTATGCGGCGTGCTGGGAGGACATTGCCGCCGGTGGCCGGGGCGTCGGCTACCCGTCGGCCCAGGCCGGCTCGCCGGGCGGGCGGGTCGTGCAGCTCAACGTCGTCGGTGATCTGGGCGCCGCTAGTTGGCGTCCGGTCCGACTCACCCCGGGGGCCTGTTTCTCGGTGGCCGCCGGGGCGCCGCTGCCGATTGGCGCGGACGTGGTGGTTCCGGTCGAGTGGACCGACCAGGGCATGGCCTCGGTGGAGATCCACCGAGTACCGAAGCGGGGGTACAGCGTCCGCAAGGCCGGTGAGGAGATCGCGGCCGGCACGTTGCTAGCCCGGGCCGGTACCTACGTCTCGCCGGCACTGGTCGCCGTGCTCGCCGCAACCGGAATCGGCCATGTGGTGGTCCGGCCCAGCCCACGCGTGGTGGTCGTGGCGACCGGTGACGAACTTGTCGAGGTGGGGCGGGGCAGCCAACCCGGCCAGGTGGTGGACGTGAACTCGCACGCCCTGACCGCGGCGGCGGCCGAGGCCGGTGCTCTCGCGTTCCGGGTGGGCATCTGCGACGACGACCCGGAGGGGTTGCGTGGCCTGCTGGAGGACCAGACCCTGCGGGCCGATCTGATCATCACTACCGGGGGCACCGGCACCGGGCCGGGCGACATGGTCCGGCGGATTCTCTCCCGTCGGGAGGGGAACCGGACCGGACCGGTGGCCTTCACCGAGGTGGCGCTCTACCCCGGCACCGCGCTCGGGTTCGGCACGGTCGGCCCGGAGGAGGTACCGGTGGTCTGCCTGCCTGGTGATCCGGGGGCGGCACTGATCGGTTTCGAGGTACTGGCGCGGCCGGTGATCAATATGCTGGCTGGGGCGGAGCCGGTCTTTCGCCCTGGCGTTCGGGGACATCTGCTGGAGACGATCTCCTCGCCGGCGGGGTTGCGTGAGTTTCGGCCGGCGCAGGTCGCGGAACGGCGCGGCGGCGGCTACACCGTCCAGCCGCTGCGTGGCGGGCCCCTTGCCCTGTCCGGGCTGGCCGAGGCGAACGGGTTGTTGGTGCTCGGTGAGCGGGTGACCACCGCCGCAGCGGGTTCCACCGTGGACGTGTTGCTGCTGGACCGACGTCGGTGAGGATGCTTGCCCCGGCCGGCGCTGCGGGCGGAGGATCAGCCGGGTGAGCCTTCTGGGACGCCGCACGCAGGGATGGCCCGCCGTGTTGGCCGATGGTCCGGTGTCGTTGCGGCCCTACCGACGTTCGGACGCGGTGGCCTGGTCTGAGGTGCGCCGCGCCAACGAGGCGTGGCTCGCCCCCTGGGAGGCGTCTCTCCCGGGTGCCTGGGCGGACCTGAACTCACTCGATGCCTTTCGCTGGGTGTATCGGGAGCAGCGCCGCGCGGCCCGGATCGGCGAGAGCATGCCGTTTGTGGTCTGTCTCCGCGAGGGAGGACGGGACCGTCTGGTCGGGCATCTGAATGTCGGCAGCATCGTGCGCCAGGCGTTCTGCTCGGGCTGTGTCGGCTACTGGGTGGATTCGCGGGTGGCGGGGCGAGGCATCATCCCTACCGCGCTTGCCCTCGCCGTGGACCACGCCTTCGGGCCGGGTGGGCTGCACCGGATCGAGATCAGCATTCGCCCGGAGAACCAGCCGTCGCGCCGGGTGATGGAGAAGCTGGGCTTTCGCGAGGAGGCGTACCACGTGCGCTACATGCACATCGACGGCGCCTGGCGTGACCACATCGGGTACGCCCTGACCAGCGAGGACGTGGCGGCCGAGGGGGGCCTGCTGGCCCGTTGGTGCCGGCTGCGGGCAGCGACTGGCTGAGCGGTCCCGGCTGGGACGATCGGCGCGGCGAGCCGTCATCCGGTGCCGTCGCCCGTAACCTCAGGTAACTGCAAGCTACGGCATTTGCAGTCCAACCGTAGGATCTTCGGCTCCAGGCCGAAATATGAAAGATCGTCCGGCGCTGGCCTGTGCTTGCCTGAAATTCGGTGACGGGAGGGGTGAGGGTGCCGACCTCGGTGCTCCTCGCCGTCCTCGCCGCCGCCGGCCTGCTCGCCCTGGCGCCGGCCCTGGTCCGCCGGTACGACGCGACCGAGCGGCTGGCGGCGGAGCGGGCGAAGTCGACGGCGCGGGTGCTCCAGCGCCGTCGACGACGCCGCACTGTCCCAGGTCGCCGGCCAATAAATCCACCACGTTCGCTGTCGGTTACTTTAAGTGAAAGTGTGGACTCCGGTGCCGCCGTCGTCGACCAGGCATCAGGGTTCCGCCGGTCGGACCAGCTGCGCGCGGTGTCAGCGAAGCCCCACCGGCAACGTCGGCTCGGCGGGCGCCCGGCTGCCGGCCCCCGCCGGCCCCTGCCGCGCCGCCGCCAGCACGCCCCAGCCATCTACCGGCGGCGGCGGGTGCTCGCCGCGCTGCTCCTACTCAACTCCGTCGAGTTGGTCGGAGTGCTCGTCGTCAGCCCCGGATTCTGGATCGGCTTCGCGGTCACCGGCACCCTGCTCCTGGCCTACGTCGCCCACCTGCGCTCTCGCGCCCTCGCTGACCAGCGCCGCCGCCGGGCCGCCGCCCGCGAGGCGGCCTGGCTGGCCGCCCGCCAAGCCGAGGTGCGGCGCGAGCAGGCGCGCCGGGCCGCGGTGCGGCGTGAAGCACAGCGCCGCCTGGCGGCCCAGCGGGAGTCGGTGCGCCGTACCGCGATGGGTCTGGACCGGCCGGCGGACCTGCCGGCGGCGGCGAACGGCGGGACCGTCTCCTACCGGCGTGCCGGCGGCCTCCGCGGGCGCCCGTACCAGGCCGGCCGTGGTGCTCAGCCGGCCTGAACTCGGAAATTGCCCGCCCAGCCGGAACCGGGCACCCACCCACCCACTCGGGTCGCGTCGCAACCCCTTCGCCGGGTCGGGGGCGATTCGCAGGGCGGTCAGGGACCTGTTAGCCTTATCGCCGGCCCGCTCGGTGAATGCCGAGTGGGACCCACGCCGGCACGCCGGCGGAGGGGCTGTGGCGCAGACCGGTAGCGCACCTCGTTCGCATCGAGGGGGTCAGGGGTTCAAATCCCCTCAGCTCCACACCGATAAGGCCCTGACCAGCAAGAATTTCAGTCAGGGCCTTAGTCTTTGTCTGTGCGATGGTGAATCATCCCCCGGAAGCCCCCTACAAACATGTGGGCGCGACCGGGTTCCCGGGGCCAGCGGTCTGCCTGGACGGTGCGGTCGTCGGCAATACTGGGGTGACGTTGGCGGATAGCAGGATTGTTGACGACGCCGCCCTGGCGGGCAACGGCGGCAGGGTGTTCGTCAACGAGGGCGCTGCCGGCAACCAGGTGGCCATTCGGCACAGCGAAATCTCCCGCAACCGGGCTCTCGGTGCTGGAGCGGTCGCCGGTGGCGTCTACAGCGGCGCCACCAACGCCCTGGTGTGCAGCGATGTCAAGATCACTAGGAATAGCTCTGCCGAGCCGCCTGATGGTGTCTACAACGCCGGCACCGTGACCGTGGTCGGCCCGGCGCTACTCGTGAGCAACTCACCCCACCAACTGCGTCGGCAGCCCGAACCCGGTGCCCACCTGCTTCGGCTGACCCACCTGGGCCGAATCAACCGGCCGGCGGCCCTTCCGGCTGGTCGCGCCAGCTACGACGGGTGCCGGGGGTCCGGTGGTAACTGGCGTTCCTGCGGGCGGCGCTGCGCGACCCCCGCTACGTGGACGGCTACCTCGAACACTGAGCCAATCCGCGCAACGGTGTGATTCCGGTGCGTAGTAACCCGGTGCCCGGAAGTCCGAGACGCGCCATACCGCTGTCCTGCCGGTACGCGAGCACACAGTGGTTCACCTCGCTGGTCTGCTCGCCACGGAACGAGCCCGCTGCGGGATCCGTGCCGGAACCCTGCGTCTGAGGTGGGACCCGCTGCCGGTGCCGATGCACGGGGACCTGCATCGACCAGCCCAACCGGTACAAGATGTTCGCCGTGTCACGCAGCGTGTACCGGGTGTGGAACATCCGGGCGATCAGCTCCGACCCGCGCCAGGGTCCACCGGTGATCACTACTCAACCCCATGGATCGCCCGGCCGTGCTCCAACGCGTCGGTCAGCCGCCGCAGCCGACCCTCATCCAACCGGCACCGAGACCCACCCCGCCTGCCGCCGTACCGCCGCACGCTTCGCTCGCCCCCGCGCGGACAACCCACCACCATCGGGATACCTCATCACCCCGGCCTACAGCGATCACCACGGAAGATCACATCGACATGCGATCCATAGTGAAGAAAATGTGCAATTCGTGATCTGTAGTGACAGTGATGCAAGAAATTACTAAAACGGATATACCGGCCCTTTTAAAAGCCCTGGCAAAAGTCCTGTCAGCTTCCTGTCTCATGTCTACCGACGTAGGATCGAGATCATCTTCAGCGCGGAGATCATCTTCAGTGTGGAGATCATCGTATGGGGGAAGGTGACGAGTGCATGGTGATGACGGATGGCCGATTAAAGCCGGCCGAGAATGCACACGGGTCGATTGGCCAGGGTTGTCATGAGGCTGGTAAGGCGGTAGGCATCAGGGCCTCCTCATCAGCGGTCGTGATGCGGTTCTCCGGTCCGGTGACGGTTACCAAGGCGGGAATTCTCTTCCCGAGCGGTCTCGCCCAGCACGTCTGGGAAGACATCGGGATGCAGTTGCAGATGGCCTCGAACTCATCCGCGTGGTGGCTGGCTGACTGGCTGATCTTCGGCGAAACTGCATTCAGCGGTCGATACCGGGAAGCGATCAAGCGGACCGGCCTCGACTATCAGACTTTGCGGAACTACGCGTGGATTGCGCGGAAGTTTCCGCACGAGCGGCGGGTCGCGAGTCTGAGTATCGCGCACCACGCCGAGGTGGCGCGGCTGAGCGAGCCGGAGCGGGCATATTGGCTGCGCAGGGCTGAGGAGGAGCAGTGGTCACGGAATCGACTCCGCCGAGAGGTGCGGCACAGCCTCGCCGAGCGCGGCACTGACGATTGGCAGACATCGAGCTCGGAGCGTTGCGAGGGGTCTGCCAAGCCCACGGCCATCCAGGTGCGTCTCGCGCCCGAACAGTTGGACCTGTGCGTCCGGCTGGCGAGTTCTTGTGGGCTGAGCCTCAGCGAATGGGTCGAGAATTTGGTGCGCTCGGCGACTCATGACTTCGCCCCAGCGTCCTTTGCCGCTGTGGAGTAGAGCCGCAGAATAGAGAACTTCTGCCACGCAGAATACAAGCACACCCTCGACGCCCTTTGAGAACGTCGTATGGCATCGGGTGATCCGATGGTGGATGCCGGGTTCACAGATGCTTCGATAGCTGTCAAGTGGTGCTGGTGGCTGAGTGGCGCCGTCAGGGCCCGGAAGGGTCGCCGGCTGATGTAGCGCCTGAGGCTGCGTATGGTCTCGCGTTGGTGCGTCCTTCGCGGGTGCGCGGGTCGTGCCCCAAACGAACCAGCGCGACGGTGTGGAGCGCTCGACTGAGGCGTCGGTCGCCGCTGCGGTTGAGCCGGTGGCGGTGACGCGTCGGCCAGGGCAGCGAACGCGGCTTCGGAGCGGACGCGGCCAGGGTGGCGTTGTCGCTGCGGGTACGCCAAGCCGCGAAGGTCAATACCTTGGCGTTGGCCAGTGCGTCGATCAGGCCGTGGGTGCGGGCGGCGGTCAGGTCGTACACGGCCCCGGGCAGGGCGGGCGGGGCCAAGATGAGGCATCCCTTGCATTCCGCGACGACCTGTGCGTTGATCCCGTGGCGCCTGTGTTCCAGAGTGGTACGGCCTTTGGTCTGCGACCCGGTCGATGGCTTCCCGGACGTACTGCCAGGCGGTCGTGACGCTGACCGCGAAGCCGCAGGCAAGACGGAGGATGGGCCACCGTTACGGAGATGGGCCAGGGCGAGTAGGGCCTGCTGGCCGGCGTCGAGGCATCACCACCGGCCCCGGCGGCGGGTGCGTTCGGCGCGGATGAGGTCGGGCAGCGTGGTTCAGGGGGGGGGCGGCTGGACAGCGTGACCGCGGACGGGTGGGACAGCACAGCGAGGATCCCGGTTGGGACATCGGGATGTGGTCGACTGCTGTCTCACCGGGAGCCTCCTCCTATGTCGACAGATCTTCCCCCGTACCCACCAGTAACCAGGCCCATCACGATGATGAAGACCTCAGTCTTGCCTGCAGCGCATAAAGTAAGGCTGCGTGGTTCGGTCATATCACCATCGGTTGGTGCGTATCCGCGTAGCTCGTCGGAGAACCGGCGGACTCTTCGGCACACCAGGCACTCTCTGGCGCGGACGGCCTTGACGAGACGAGTGTGGCGACTGTCGCGGCCGTGAAGAGGCAAGGTCAGGATGGCAGCCGGTGACTGCCTACAGCGCGCGACTTCTGTTCGGCGGTCCCTCCTCTTCGTGATTGCCCACACCAGGCTTCTGGAGGACCAGCTCGACGCTCCGATGTTTCGCGGGGAGGACGCTCCTCAGCGAAAACGGGCCGGAGGTCTTGCGCCGGCATGCAGGAGTCGGGCAGTGCGCGTTGCGGAATTGCACTTCTACGCCATCATCGGGTGGCGGCGGGAGCGTGTACCGCCGACCCGTCGTCACTTCGGCTTCATGCCAGGGTTTCTGCGCAAAGGGCTATCGCGGTGTCCCGCCGGCGAGACGAGTTCCGATCGCAATGTCGTCCGCGTGGCCATGGAACCTGGAGTCCGGGGGCGGACCTCGTTAGGCTCGAACCCAGGTCTGGGCAGCCCTTAGCAGTGCCACGCGGGTCCAGTCCGACAGATCAGGACCAGCGGGCAGAGTGCTCGATCGACAAGCTGTCCGAATGTGTGCGATGTCCGTACTTCCTGATCGGCGATGCGCGCGTCCGAATATGAATGGGGAGTACGAATCCAATGATTCCGTTGTCGTTCGCGCAGAGTCGGCTTTGGTTCTTGCACAAGCTTGAAGGCCCTTCGGCCACCTACAATGGGCCCTTCGTGCTGAAGCTGGACGGCATCGTCGACGTGCCTGCCCTGCGATCCGCTATCCGCGATGTCATCGACAGGCACGAGGTTCTTCGGACGAGAATCGTGGAAGACGCCGTAGGCGAAGCCTTCCAGCGGGTCGTTCCCCTTTCCGAGATCTCTTTCAACATGGATGTGGTGGACGTTGCGCCGGAGGAGGTCCCCGCGAGGGTGGCGTCCGAGGTCGCGATCCCGTTCCGCCTGGCCGAGGAGATTCCCATTCGTGCCCTGCTGATGCGGCAGGACGAATCGCACCATGTGCTGGTTCTCACCGTCCACCACATCGCCTGCGATGGTGAGTCGGCGGATCCGTTCGTGCGCGACCTCGTGGCCGCCTATTCCGCGCGTCGCGAGGACCGGTCGCCGCAGTGGCGAGAACTGCCGGTGCAGTACGCGGACTATGCCCTCTGGCAGCGCGACCTGCTGGCGGACGAGAGTGCTGGCAGTGTCGCCGGGGCCCAGATCGACTACTGGCGCGGCAAGCTGGACGGTGGTCCGAGGCTGCTGAACCTGCCCACCGACCGCTCTCGGCCGCCCGTCGCGAGCCACCGCGGGGGCCTGATCGAGTTCCAGCTGGGGCCCGCCGTCGTAGACGCCATGTCCGAGCTCGCGGCACAAGAGGGCGCGACGCTGTCGATGGTGATGCAGTCGGCGTTGGCGGTGTTGTTGTCGCGGCTGGGTGCTGGTGAGGATGTGGCGATCGGTGGTCCGATCGCGGGTCGTGCTGATGAGGCGTTGGCGGAGTTGGTGGGGTTCTTCGTCAATACGTGGGTTCTGCGGGTTGATGTGTCGGGTGGTCCGTCGTTTAGTGAGGTGTTGCGGCGGGTTCGAGCGGATGCGCTGGCCGCGTATGACCATCAGGATGTTCCGTTTGAGCGTCTGGTGGAGTTGCTGAATCCGGAGCGGTCGACGGCGTATCACCCGTTGTTCCAGGTCATGTGCGCCTGGCAGATCCCATGGCCGGTGGTCGACCTTCCCGGCCTTCGGGTGAGCTTCCAGCCGGCCTTCACGGGTACGGCCAAGTTTGACCTTTTCTTCAACATGATTCCTCGCGTCGGGGGCGGCGCCGAGGGGCGGCTCGAGTACGCCACCGACCTGTACGACCACGACAGTGCCCAGGCGATCGCGGACCGGTTGGTGCGGGTGCTGCGTCAGGTCCTCGCCCAGCCCGCGGCCCGGATCGACACGATCGACGTGCTGGACGCGCAGGAACGTAGTGATCTTCTGCAGTCACGGAGTGCTACCAGTCAGTCTGTTCCCGAGCTGACCGTCGACGAACTCGTCTCTCGCCAGGCCGCCGAGCACCCCGAGCGGACGGCGGTGATCGCGGGTCACGATGAGCTGACCTATCGAATGCTCGAGGAACGAGCTGGCCGTCTGGCGGCGCTCCTGCGTGCCAGGGGTGCCTCCACCGGGGGGGTGGTGGCGGTCGCCCTGCCGCGCTCCGCCGACCTCGTCGTAGCCGTCCTGGCGGTGTTCAAGTGTGGTGCCGCCTACCTGCCGATCGACCCGGCGTATAAGTCGGAGCGCCTTGCAGCGATAGTGGAAGACGCCCGGCCGACCCTTCTGCTCACCGATGCCGCGACTTCCTCGGCATTGCCGACATCGAACGTCTCCACCCTGTTGCTCGACGCCGTCGATTTGACGGATAAGAAGCTGCCTCGACTCGCCCATGCGCCGCGCATCGTTCCGGAGAATGTGGCGTATGTGATGTATACGTCTGGTTCGACGGGTGTGCCGAAGGGTGTGGAGGTTACTCATGGTGGTGTGGTGAATGGGGTTGTGCAGTTGGTGTCGGTG
>NZ_KB900614.1:3286732-3288383 GCF_000379065.1 Salinispora mooreana | reverse complement strand
GCTGCCGTGGCGGCATCTCGATCTGTCGACTTCGCCGGAGTCGGATCGGGGGGCTGTCGTCGAGCGGTTCCTGGCCGATGACAGGGAGACTCATTTCGATCCGGCCCGGCCGCCACTGATGCGTCTGGGTTTGGTGACACTCGATGAGCAGCACGCTGATCTGGTGCTGACCGCTCATCATGTGTTGTTTGACGGTTGGTCGCTGCCGATTTTGGTGCGTGACTTGCTGCGTCTTTACTACAGTTCTGGTGATGTCGCGGGTCTGCCGCGGGCCAGTAGTTACGAGGATTTTCTTTCCTGGCTGGATCGGCATGACGAGCAGCGGTCGATGCAGGCCTGGGAGCAGGCGCTGGCGGGCCTTGAGCAGCCCACGATTCTCTACCCAGCGATCACGGCCGGTGCCGCCGAGGCCGCTACCGCCAGCATCCCTCTGGACCTGACCCGAGAGGAGGGATTGGCCGCTACCCGTCGGGCTGCGGAACTCGGTATCACCGTCAACACTCTTGTCCAGGGCGCCTGGGCTGTCCTCTTGTCCGCTCTCACCGGCCAGGACGATGTCGTTTTCGGTGCGACTGTTTCCGGCCGGCCCGCGGACCTGCCCGGCGTCGATGACATGGTCGGCCTGTTCATCAACACCATTCCCGTCAGGGTCCGCTGCCGGCCCGGTGACACCATCAGTCAGCTCCTGACCGACCTGCAGCACCAGCAAAGTGATCTCCTCGACCACCACCACCAGCCCCTGTCCGACATCCAACAAGCAACCGGACTAGCCACCCTCTTCGACACCCTCGTCGTCGTGGAGTCGTATCCCGTCGACCGGGCGGGAATCGAGAATTTCTCGCGGGGGAGTGACCTCTCCGTTACCGAGGTCGTCCCGTTTGCGGGGTCGCACTATCCGGTGACCCTCACCGCCTCCACCGACCCCCACCTCCAACTCTCCATTCAATACCAGCAACCCCACATCACCACCACCACCGCAACCACCCTCGCCCACCGCTACACCCAACTCCTCCGACACATCATCACCGATCCGGGTGTGTCGGTGCATGCGGTGGATCTGTTGGGGGTTGGTGAGCGTCGTCGGGTGTTGTCGGAGTTCAACGCTCCGGCGGTGTCGTTGCCGGCGGGTTCGGTGTGGGAGTTGGTGGCTGCGCGGGTGGCGGAGTCGCCGGATGCGGTTGCGGTGGTGGCCGGTGGTGTGGCGCTGTCGTATCGGGATGTTGCTGAGCGGTCGGCGGCGGTGGCGCGGGCGTTGCTGGATCGGGGTGTGGGTCCGGAGTCGGTGGTGGCGGTGGCGTTGCCGCGTTCGGTGGATGTGGTGGTGGCGTTGCTGGGTGTGTGGCGTGCTGGTGCTGCTTATGTGCCGGTGGATGTGCGGTATTTGAGTGGTCGTGTGGAGGCGGTGCTGGCGGATGCGGATCCCGTGGTGGTGCTGGCGGATGAGGTCGGTGCTGCTGGGTTGCCGGCTGGTGTTTCGGTGGTGCGGTTTGAGTCGATTGATTTCGCTGGGCGGGTTTCGGTGCCGGTGGTGTCGGTGCGTCCGGAGAATGTGGCGTATGTGATGTATACGTCTGGTTCGACGGGTGTGCCGAAGGGTGTGGAGGTTACTCATGGTGGTGTGGTGAATGGGGTTGTGCAGTTGGTGTCGGTG
>NZ_KB900614.1:2824491-3286632 GCF_000379065.1 Salinispora mooreana | reverse complement strand
GATTTGGTGCGGTGGTCTGGTGACGGTGTTCTTGAGTATGTGGGTCGTGTTGATGCGCAGGTGAAGATCCGGGGTGTTCGGGTGGAGCCTGCTGAGGTTGAGGCGGTGTTGGTTTCGCATCCTGCTGTGGAGCAGGTGGTGGTGGTGGCGCGGGCTGGGCGTGGGGACGGGCTGCGCCTGGTGGCGTATGTCATCGCCTCGACCCCCGTCGAGCCCGGCGAGCTGGAAGTCTTCGCCGCCGGCCGGCTGCCCGAGTTGATGTGGCCGTCCGCCGTCGTGCTGCTCGACAGCCTCCCGCTGACTTCCAGCGGCAAGGTCGACCGGCGGGCGCTGCCCGACCCACGTATCGACAGCAGAGAATGCCGGGCGCCACGCACGCCGCAGGAAGAAGCGGTGACCCGCCTCTTCGCCGAGGTCCTTGGCCTCGAACGGGTCGGTGTCGACGACCGATTCTTCGACCTCGGCGGTGACTCGCTACTCAGCATGCGGCTGGTGGGCCGCATCCGTACGGAGCTCGGCATCGAGGTGCCCATCCGGAGCATCTTCGACGGCTCTACTCCGGCTGAGGTCGCAAGCCGGCTCTCACCGCAACTCCGACTGCGACCGGCGCTGCGTCCGGAGAAGCGCCCGAGCCGTGTCCCTCTCTCCTACGCCCAGCGGAGGCTGTGGTTCATCCACCGCTACGAGGGGCCGTCCGGCAAGTACAACATCCCCGCGGTGCTCCGGCTTGACGGCGATCTGGACGAGTCGGCTATGCGGTCAGCGATCCGTGACGTCGTGGAACGTCATGAAAGCCTGCGTACCCTCCTTGTCGAGGACGAGTTCGGTGACCCGTACCAGCATGTCCTGTCGATCGAGGAGGCGAACCCGGAGCTGCCGGTGCGGGTGGTGGGGTCGGCGGAGACCGGCGCGGCGGTGACCGAGCTGGTGACGTATGGCTTTGACCTGAACACCGAAATTCCGATCCGGGCCACGCTCCTGCGCCATGCGCCGCACCAGTACAGCCTGGTAGTCGTGATTCACCACGTCGCCGGCGATGGCGGCTCCGCTGCGCCGCTCGCCCGAGACCTCATCGATTCCTACACCGCGCGTCGAGAAGGGCGGGCGCCGCAGTGGCGTGCTCTGCCCGTCCAGTACCCGGACTACACGCTCTGGCAGCGTCGTCTCCTTGGTGACGAGGCCGATCTGGATAGTGTGTTCGCGCGCCAGTTCCGGTACTGGCAGGCTAAACTGGACAACCTCCCGGTGCCGATCACGTTGCCCACGGACAGGCCCCGTCCGGCCGAGGCGAGCTACCGCGGTGACACAGTGCCGTTCACCGTGGAGGGTGAGCTTCTCACCCGCCTCGAACGCGTCGCCCACAAGCACGACACCACCCTGTCGATGGTGATGCAGTCGGCGTTGGCGGTGTTGTTGTCGCGGCTGGGTGCTGGTGAGGATGTGGCGATCGGTGGTCCGATCGCGGGTCGTGCTGATGAGGCGTTGGCGGAGTTGGTGGGGTTCTTCGTCAATACGTGGGTTCTGCGGGTTGATGTGTCGGGTGGTCCGTCGTTCAGTGAGGTGTTGCGGCGGGTTCGAGCGGATGCGCTGGCCGCGTATGACCATCAGGATGTTCCGTTTGAGCGTCTGGTGGAGTTGCTGAATCCGGAGCGGTCGACGGCGTATCACCCGTTGTTCCAGGTCATGTGCGCCTGGCAGAGCGACATCGCACCCGAGTTGAGCCTGCCCGACCTGCAGGTGAGGGTCGAACCAGTCTCGACCGGCACCGCCAAGTTCGACCTGTTTTTCAATTTCGCGGTGAACGCCGACGCTGGTGACAAGCACGTCGACGGTCTCATCGAGTTTGCCACCGATCTCTTCGATCGCCGGACGATCGACGAAATGGCGGCTCGCTTCCTCCGCCTCCTGGACGCAATGGCCACCGATCCGGGTGTGTCGGTGCATGCGGTGGATCTGTTGGGGGTTGGTGAGCGTCGTCGGGTGTTGTCGGAGTTCAACGCTCCGGCGGTGTCGTTGCCGGCGGGTTCGGTGTGGGAGTTGGTGGCTGCGCGGGTGGCGGAGTCGCCGGATGCGGTTGCGGTGGTGGCCGGTGGTGTGGCGCTGTCGTATCGGGATGTTGCTGAGCGGTCGGCGGCGGTGGCGCGGGCGTTGCTGGATCGGGGTGTGGGTCCGGAGTCGGTGGTGGCGGTGGCGTTGCCGCGTTCGGTGGATGTGGTGGTGGCGTTGCTGGGTGTGTGGCGTGCTGGTGCTGCTTATGTGCCGGTGGATGTGCGGTATTTGAGTGGTCGTGTGGAGGCGGTGCTGGCGGATGCGGATCCCGTGGTGGTGCTGGCGGATGAGGTCGGTGCTGCTGGGTTGCCGGCTGGTGTTTCGGTGGTGCGGTTTGAGTCGATTGATTTCGCTGGGCGGGTTTCGGTGCCGGTGGTGTCGGTGCGTCCGGAGAATGTGGCGTATGTGATGTATACGTCTGGTTCGACGGGTGTGCCGAAGGGTGTGGAGGTTACTCATGGTGGTGTGGTGAATGGGGTTGTGCAGTTGGTGTCGGTGGTGGGGTCCGGTTGTCGGATTCTGGGGTCGACGTCGGTTGGTTTTGATGTTTCGGTGTTTGAGTTTTTTGCTGCTCTGGTTTCGGGTGGTTGTGTTGAGGTGGTGCGTGATGTTTTGGAGGTTGTGGAGCGGGGTGGTTGGTCTGGTGATGTGATTTCGGCGGTGCCGTCGGCTTTTGCTGCTGTTTTGGGTGAGGTTGGGGGCAAGTTGGATGTGGGTACTGTGATGTTTGCGGGGGAGGGTTTGTCGGGGGATTTGGTGTCGCGGGTTCGGTCGGTGTTGCCGGGTGTGCGTGTGGTGAATGCGTATGGGCAGACGGAGAGTTTTTATGCGTCTGTTTTCCCGGTTCCTGAGGGTGTTGATTTTCGTGGTGGTGTTCCGATTGGGCGTCCGTTGGGGAATATGCGGGCGTTTGTTTTGGGTGCGGGTTTGGTGCCGGTTCCGGTGGGGGTGGTTGGTGAGTTGTATGTGGGTGGTTTGTTTGGTCGGGGGTATGCGGGTGGTTCGGGTTTGACGGCGGAGCGGTTTGTTGCTTGTCCGTTTGTTGCGGGGGAGCGGATGTATCGGACCGGTGATTTGGTGCGGTGGTCTGGTGACGGTGTTCTTGAGTATGTGGGTCGTGTTGATGCGCAGGTGAAGATCCGGGGTGTTCGGGTGGAGCCTGCTGAGGTTGAGGCGGTGTTGGGTTCGCATCCTGCTGTGGAGCAGGTGGTGGTGGTGGCGCGGGCTGGGCGTGGGGACGGGCTGCGCCTGGTGGCGTATGTGGTGGCTGGTGGGCAGATGGTGGCCGGGGAGGGTTTCGGTCTGCATGCCGGTGTGTCGGTGAGTGAGTTGCGGGAGTTCGTGGGACAGCGGCTTCCGGATTACATGGTGCCGGCTGCGGTGGTGGTGCTTGATCGGTTGCCGTTGTTGTCGAGTGGGAAGGTGGATCGGTCGGCTTTGCCGGAGCCGGAGTTCACGGAGGTTGTGTATCGGGCACCGTCGTCGTCGGTGGAGGTGGCGTTGGCGGAGGTCTTCGCTGATGTGCTGGCGGTGGACCGGGTCGGGGTGGATGACGACTTCTTCGCTGCGGGTGGGGACAGTATCCGCTCGATTCAGGTGGTGGCGCGGGCGCGGTCTCGTGGTCTGGTGGTGACGCCGCGGCAGGTGTTCCAGCGGCGGACGGTTGCGGCGTTGGCGCAGGTCGTCGATGAGGTGTTGGTGGATCAAGGCCCGGCGTTGGCGGAGTTGGATGGTGGCGGTGTTGGTGTTGCGCCGTTGTTGCCGGCGGGTCGTTGGTTGCTGGACAACGGCGGTCCGTTCTCCAGGTTCGCGATGTCGGTGGTGTTGTGTCTGCCGACTGGCGTGGATCATGCGGGTCTGGTTGCGGTGATCGAGGCTGTGGTGCGGCGGCATGACGTGTTGCGGGCGTGTCTGTTGCCGGATGGTGCGTTGTTCGTGCCGCCGGTGGAGGCGGTGTCTGGGGCGTCTCTGTTGCGGCGGGTCTCTGGTGATGTGGTGGCTGCGGAGGTTGATGCTGCGGGTGGCCGGTTGGATCCGGCTGCGGGGGTGATGGCGCAGTTCGTGTGGTTTGAGGATGCGGGTCGCCTGGCGGTGGTGGTTCATCACTTGGTGGTGGACGGGGTGTCGTGGCGGATTCTGGTGCCGGATCTGGCGGCGGCGTGGGAGCAGGTGGCACAGGGCCGGGTTCCGGTTTTGCCGTCGGTGGGGACGTCAGCGCGGCGGTGGGCCGTGGGGCTGCAGGAGGAGGCGACGAGTCCGTCGCGGATGGCTGAGCTCGAGTATTGGCGTGAGGTGTTGCGGGGCGAGGACGCCGTGTTGGGGGCGCGGCGTTTTGATCCTGCGCGGGACACGATGGCGGGGGTGCGGTCGCTGCCGGTGCGGTTGCCGGTCGGGTCGTTCTCGCAGGTGGTGGAGCGTTTCCAGTGTGGTGTGGATGAGGTGTTGCTGACCGGGTTGGCGCTGGCTCTGTCGCGGTGGTGTGGTGGGCGTGCACCGTCGTTGCTGCGGCTGGAGGGCCATGGCCGGCAGGAGGAGATCGTGCCGGGTGCGGATCTGTCCCGGACGGTGGGGTGGTTCACCAGCATGTTCCCGGTCCGGGTGGATGTCCGCGGAGTGGATGTCGAGCAGGCGTTCGCCGGTGGTGACGCGGCGGGTCGGGCTGTGAAGCGGGTCAAGGAGCAGCTGCGGGTGGTGCCGGATAAGGGCATCGGGTTCGGGTTGTTGCGGTATCTCAATGACAGCACTGGGGCTGAGCTGGCGACGTTGGCGGTTCCGCAGATCGGGTTCAACTATCTGGGCCGGTTGTCCGGCACGGATCTGTCGGCTGGTGGCTGGACGCCGGCCGGGGACCTCGGGGATGTCACGGTGGTCCCGGATGCCCAGATGCGGGCGTTGTCGGCGTTGGAGATCAACGTGATGGTTTCCGACAGTGATCACGGATCGCAGGTGACCGGGTTGGTGTCGTATGCCTGCGGTGTGTTGACCGAGGCGCAGGTTGATGAGCTCATCCGGTTGTGGGGTGAGGCACTGACCGCTGTGGTCATGCATGCGGCTGAGCCGGACGCGGGTGGGTTGACTCCTTCGGATGTCACTTTGACTGATGTGGACCAGTCGGAGTTGGACGGGTGGGAGGCTGATTACGGCCGGTTGACGGCCGTGTGGCCGGTGACCGCGACGCAGTCCGGGTTGTTGTTCCACGCGATGATGGCCGGCGCGGCTTTCGACGCGTATCACATGCAGTTGGTGTTCCGGTTGAAGGGCCGGGTCGATCCGCAGCGGATGCGTACTGCCGGGCAGGCTTTGCTTGGTCGTTATCCGAATCTGCGTGCCGGGTTCGTGGCGCGTGCTTCTGGTGACCCGATCCAGATCGTTCCTGCTCAGGTGACGCTGCCGTGGCGGCATCTCGATCTGTCGACTTCGCCGGAGTCGGATCGGGGGGCTGTCGTCGAGCGGTTCCTGGCCGATGACAGGGAGACTCATTTCGATCCGGCCCGGCCGCCACTGATGCGTCTGGGTTTGGTGACACTCGATGAGCAGCACGCTGATCTGGTGCTGACCGCTCATCATGTGTTGTTTGACGGTTGGTCGCTGCCGATTTTGGTGCGTGACTTGCTGCGTCTTTACTACAGTTCTGGTGATGTCGCGGGTCTGCCGCGGGCCAGTAGTTACGAGGATTTTCTTTCCTGGCTGGATCGGCATGACGAGCAGCGGTCGATGCAGGCCTGGGAGCAGGCGCTGGCGGGCCTTGAGCAGCCCACGATTCTCTACCCAGCGATCACGGCCGGTGCCGCCGAGGCCGCTACCGCCAGCATCCCTCTGGACCTGACCCGAGAGGAGGGATTGGCCGCTACCCGTCGGGCTGCGGAACTCGGTATCACCGTCAACACTCTTGTCCAGGGCGCCTGGGCTGTCCTCTTGTCCGCTCTCACCGGCCAGGACGATGTCGTTTTCGGTGCGACTGTTTCCGGCCGGCCCGCGGACCTGCCCGGCGTCGATGACATGGTCGGCCTGTTCATCAACACCATTCCCGTCAGGGTCCGCTGCCGGCCCGGTGACACCATCAGTCAGCTCCTGACCGACCTGCAGCACCAGCAAAGTGATCTCCTCGACCACCACCACCAGCCCCTGTCCGACATCCAACAAGCAACCGGACTAGCCACCCTCTTCGACACCCTCGTGTTGTTCGAGTCCTATCCCGTGGACCGGACCGGCATCGACGAGGCCAACGCGGACGCGGGTCTGGAGATCGCCGGGGTGCAGCCGTTTGCGGGGTCGCACTATCCGGTGACCCTCACCGCCTCCACCGACCCCCACCTCCAACTCTCCATGCAATACCAGCAACCCCACATCACCACCACCACCGCAACCACCCTCGCCCACCGCTACACCCAACTCCTCCGACAGATCATGAGGGACCCCGCCGTCACACTGGCAGCCGCCGACGTGCTTGAGCCGAGCGAACGGCGGTGCCTTCTCGAGAACCCCAACGCCACGGCAGCCACGCTGCCGGCGGCGACTGTGCCGGAGCTCTTCGCCCGCCAGGCGGCCGAGACGCCTGACGCGACCGCCCTGGTCACCGAGGACACGTCGCTGACCTACCGGGAACTCGACGAACGGGCCAACCAGCTCGCCTGGTATCTGATCGCCCGGGGCGCGGGACCGGAGACGGCCGTCGCCGTGCTGCTCCCGCGCGCCGCGGACCTGGTCGTCGCCCTTCTTGCGATCCTCAAGTCGGGCGCCTACTACGTTCCCGTCGATCCGGAGCACCCGTCGGCGCGGATCGAGCACGTCATCGGCCACGCTGACCCGCTGCTCACCATCGACGCCGCCACGATGGCGCGCGACAGAAGTGGTCACGGACGCGAAGCACCCCCGCTCCGCGTCCGGCCCGAGAACGCGGCCTACGCGATCTACACGTCGGGTTCCACCGGAACTCCCAAGGGCGTGGTCGTGTCGCACCACGCACTAGCGAATCTCCTCGCCGCCATGGAGCCACACGTGCAGCTCACCGCGGAGGACGCCTGGCTCGCCGTGACGACCATCGCGTTCGACATCGCGACGCTGGAGGTGTTCGCTCCGTTGCTGGCCGGAGCACGCCTTGTGCTGGCTGCCAACGATGTGTCGGCGGATCCGGCCGCCATCGCGGAGCTACGCTCCCGGCATCGGATCTCGGTCATGCAGGCCACGCCCGCGCTGTGGGAGATGGTCGTCCGGCGCCATCCGGCGACCATCGACGGGCTGCGGGTGCTGGTCGGCGGCGAAGCGCTTCCCGCGCCGGTCGCACGGATCCTGCACGAGCGGGCCGCCACGGTCACCAACGTCTACGGTCCGACGGAGACGACGATCTGGTCCACGGCCGCGCCGGTGACCGGCGGCGCCGATGCGCCTCCGATCGGCCGGCCCCTGGCCAACACCCAGGTCTACGTACTGGACGACGCGCTCCGGCCGGTGCCCGTGGGCGTACCTGGAGAGCTCTACCTGGGCGGTGCCGGCCTGGCGCGGGGCTACCTGCATCGGCCCGGCCACAGCGCCGAGCGCTTCGTCGCCAACCCCTACACACCCGGAGACCGGATGTACCGCACCGGCGACCTGGTGCGGTGGCTCGCCGATGGACAGCTCGAGTACCTCCGCAGGGCCGACTTCCAGGTGAAGATCCGTGGGCACCGGATCGAGCTAGGGGAAATCGAGTCCGTCCTGGCCGACGCCGTGGGAGTACGCCAGGCCGTGGCTGTGGCCCGGGAGGATCAGCCCGGCGATCGGCGGCTCGTGGCCTATGTGGTCCCGGCGGTGGAAGTCCTGCCCGCTGCCCAGTCCGGTGCCCATGCGGACACCGAACTCGTAGACGAGTGGCGCGTGGTGTACGAGCAGAGTTACGACGAGTCGCGCAAGGCGGACTGGGGCGAGGACTTCGAGCTCTGGAAGTCGGCGTACACCGGCGACTCCATCCCCCTGACCGAGATGCACGAGTGGCGGGACAACGCCGTCCAGCAGGTGCTGCGCGGCAAACCCCGGCGAGTCTTGGAGATCGGCGTCGGTTCCGGTCTGCTGCTCTCCCAGATTGTCGACCACGTCAACGAGTACTGGGCCACCGACTTCTCCGAGGTGGTCATCGAGCGGCTCCAGCGGCAGTCGCGCGAACGGCAGTGCCAGGATCGGCTCGTCCTGCGCTGCCAGGCCGCCGACGATGTCGAGGGTCTGCCTGAGGACTACTTCGACGCAATCGTGATCAACTCGGTCGTACAGTATTTTCCGGACAGCTCCTACCTGGGGGAGGTCCTGGGCAAGGCCATGGGTCTGCTCGCGGCCAATGGCCGGCTCATTGTCGGCGACGTCCGCCACCACGGCACCCTGCCGATGCTCTTTGCGGGTGTGGATCAGGTCAAGCACCCTGATGCAGGACCGCGGGCGCGGAAGGTCAATGTCGACCAGGCCGCCATGCTAGAGCGGGAACTGGTTGTCGACCCAGAGTGGTTCTCGGCTTGGGCGGCCGGCAACGGCATCGACGCCGTCGATGTGCGGTTGAAGCCCGGCGCCGCTCACAACGAGCTCACTCGTCACCGCTACGAGGTGGTGCTGCACAAGAAGCCGGCGAATGTCATCTCTCTCCGGGATGCGCGCGTCCTGGTGTGGGGCCGGGACGTCGCCGACGTCACCGAGCTGATCGCGCAAGCCGGTGACGGTCACCCGGTGCGCGTGGCCGGGATCATGAACGCCCGCCTCACCGAGGAGGCCGCCGTCGTGGCGGCCGCCGGCATCGCACCACGGCGGAGTGGCTCCGGCGATGCGCTCGACCCTCAGCATCTCGCCGACCGTGCCGCCACGGAGGGCCTGTGCGTGGTGCTCACACCGTCCAGCGAGGCGCCGGAGTGTTTCGAGGCCGTGCTGCTGCCAGATCCGGGCGAGGACCGGGCCATGGACGGCGCCTACCGCGGCGCTGGGCGTCGAGCCGAGGATCTGGCCAACGAGCCCTCGACGTCCGGCGCCATCCGTGCGCTCATCGGCACGCTGGGGACCTTCGTGGAACAGCGGCTGCCCGAGTACATGGTGCCGACGATGATCGTGCCGATCAGTTCGCTGCCGTTGACACCCAACGGCAAACTCGACCGCGGGGCGCTCCCGGTGCCGGAGTATGCCGACACCTCGCAGTACCGCGCTCCACGTAACAACCGGGAACAGGTCCTGTGTGGTCTCTTCGCCGAGGTGCTCGGAGTCGAACGAGTCGGCATCGACGATGACTTCTTCACCATGGGCGGGCATTCCCTACTGGCCACTCGGTTGATCAGCCGGATCCGCACCGAGTTGAACATCGACATCCCGATCCGCCAGCTGTTCGAGGCCCGCACCGTCGCGGAGCTCTCGGAACGCTCGGCCAGTCTGGCCGGCCCGGTGCGGCCCCGGCTGCGCCGGATGACGCCAGAACAGCCGGAGCAGTAGGAGAACCTATGAGCCGCACTCTTCCCTGCCACAGCCTCATGGATCCCACCCTCATCGACGACCCCGCCGGGGGCTTCTCCCGGATCCGGGACGAAAGTCCCCTCGCGCATGCCATGGTGCCCGGCGTCGACGGCCCCGTCTGGCTCGTCACGCGGCACGAGAGCGTGCGGAAGGTCCTGGGAGACCGACGGTTCGTCAACGACCCCACGAATGTTCCGGGCTCGTCGACGCCGGACCTGTGGGCACATGCCGCGCTCGCACAAGGCGTGCCCCATGAGTACCTGGAGCATGTGCGCAGCATGCTTCAACTCGACGGCGAGGTACACGCCCGTCTGCGCCGGCTGGTCTCGCGCGCCTTCACCATGCGCCGGATCACCGCATTGCGACCGCGCATGATGCAGCTGACGGAGGAACTGCTCGACCTCCTGCCGGCAAAGGCCGAGGACGGTGTCGTGGACCTGGTCGAGCACTTCAACTACGTGCAGCCCATCTCGGTAATCTGCGCGCTGGTGGGGGTACCCGCCGCCGATCGGGCGGCCTGGATCCGGTGGAGCCGCGTCCTGACCTCGATGGAATCCGGGACGATCGGCGACGCCGTGACCGGCATGGTCGACAACATCCGTGCGCTGATCGAGCAGCGTCGGGCGGAGGCGGCCGACGATCTCCTTACCGACCTGGTCCGGGTGCGGGACGCGGACGGCGATCGCCTGTCCGAGCGGGAGATGATCACCTTGGTCATCACCCTGGTGACGGCGGGTCATGACTCCACCGGCCTGCTGCTCAGCAACGGCCTCGCGGCACTGCTGACGCATCCGGATCAGCTCGCGAAGCTTCGCGCCGACCCCTCGCTCGGGCCACAGGCATTCGACGAGCTCATGCGGTGGTGCAGCGCCATCGTGGCAGCACGCCCCCGGTACGCCACCGAGGACGTGGAACTGGAAGACGGTCTGGTGCGCCGCGGCGACGCGGTGATTCCCGTGCTGGTGTCGGCCAACTACGACCCGGAGGTGTTCGAGGACCCGCACAGGCTGGACATCACCCGCGTCCACGAGCAGCGCCGATTCCATCACGTCGGCTTTGGCGACGGCCTGCACTACTGTCTGGGTGCCGCATTGGCCAAACATGAGGCGGCGATTGCGATCACCGCCTTGCTGGAGCGGTATCCCGGCCTGGAGCTGGCGGTGCCGGCCCAGAGGCTGCGCCGGGCTCGGCTGCCGCTGACCTGGCGGCTGGACTCACTGCCGGTACGGCTCGGAATCGGGGGATGAGCTGATGAGAGTACGCGGAACACGGGTCGCACTGCCGCCGGCTCCGGTGGTGCACCGGAGATTCGAGGAACTGGTGGACGACGCACCCGACCACCTTGCGGTGGTGTGCGGCGGGCAGCGGGCGACCTATCAGGAACTCAACGCGATGGCGAACCGGTTTGCGCACTTCCTCATGTCGCGAGGGACCGGTCCGGGCGCCAGGGTCGGGGTCTGTCTGGACTACTCGATCGACATGCTCGTCGCCATTCTCGGCACGTTGAAGTCTGGTGCCGCCTACGTGCCGCTCGACCCGTCCTACCCGGCCCAGCGACTTAGGGCGATGGTGGAGCAGCTCACCGACCTCGCTTCGATCGTCGTGTCGCCGTCGACGGCGGGGCTGGTGAGTGCGGCGAACGCCGAACTCGTCGATCTCGAAGCCCTGTCCGAGCTCCTGGCGACCCAGTCGCCGGCCAATCCGGACGTGTCAGTCACGGGGCAAGACCTGTGCTACGCGGTCTTCACGTCGGGGTCGACCGGCATACCGAAGGTAGCCGGTGTACGGCACGAGGGTTGGTTCAACCTGCTCAACTGGCTGTCGCTCGAGTATGGCCTGCACCAGGGGTCGGACAACCTCGTCGTCAGCGCGTTCGGGTTCGACCTCACTCAACGCGCTCTGCTGGCGCCGCTGTTTTGCGGAGCAACCCAGCACCTGATACCGAGCAGGCATTTCGACACCGCCCTCGCCTACCGGACGCTCGCTGAGCACCATATTCGGACAGTCCATTGCGGAACCAGTGCGCTGTATCTGCTCATCGACTGGGAGACCGCACGCGGGAGTGGGGCGCTGGACCGGGTGGGCCACATTTTCTTCGGCGGCGAACCGATGTCTGCCGACCGTGTCGTGCCCTGGGCTGATCGCGAAGGAAACACGTGCAGACTGCTGCACCAGTACGGTGTTGCCGAGTGCACGGACGTCGCGTCGTCGTACGATCTCGCCGACTACCTCGCGGGCGGGGGAGGAACTGACGTAGTTCCGGTCGGTAAGCCTGTTCACAACACGGACATCCACATTGTGGACGAGCAGCTACTCCCCGTCGCTCCCGGTGAGTACGGCGAGATCTGCATCTCCGGGATCAGCATCGGCGTCGGCTACCTCAACGCCGGCGGTTCCGGATCGGACCGGTTCGTCAGGGTGGTCCGTGACGGTGTGCCCATCCGGCTGTACAAGACGGGCGATCGTGGCACGGTGACGGCCGGCGGAGATCTCGTCGTCGCCGGTCGCCTTGACTCTCAGGTGAAGGTGCGGGGGATGCGAATCGACCCGGTCGACGTGGAGCGCCACCTCGACAGGCTGGCCGGCGTACGGGCATCCGCGGTTGTGCCCAGGCGGCACGGATCCGGAGAGGTCGAACTCGTCGCTTTCATCGTCCCTGATGGCGGGGAAATCGTCACGAATGACGTTCGGTCGAGACTTGTCGCGGTGCTCCCCCAGAACATGGTTCCGGCCGAGTTCATCACCGTGCCGGAGATCCCGCTGAACCCGCACGGGAAAAAGGACCACAGGGCGCTCGCGGAGCGGTTGCACGGATCGGCGCGCCGGCCCGTTGATGATGCCAGGGCCGGCTGAGCACTATGAACGAGGGAGAAGTCCTGATGATCGCCGACAGGGTTCGTGCCATCTGGTGTGCCGAGCTGAAGGTGGACGAGGTGGCCGACGACGACGACTTTTTCGCCCTCGGCGGGCATTCGGTGGTCCTGGCTCGCATTCAGCTCACCCTGCTCGACGAACTCGGCGTGGAGGTTCCCATGGATCAGTTGTTCCGGAATTCCACGGTCGGGGCGCTCTCGTCGTACCTGGAAGCGAAGGGCCTCACGCCGTGAGTCGATGCCGGCTAGCGGCAATGGAGGTCGGTGTGGGGCCCGTACCTGTCGTCAGGCTGCGCCGTGGCTAGTTAGCGGGACTGACACCTCTCGCGCAATAGTTGCACTGCCGCAGGCCGTCTCGCTGGCGAGACGGTCGGCCCGGACGCCCGTCGGCGGTACGGTCGACGAGACCGGTGCCGCCGGGCATCCTCGTAATTCGTCATGAGATTCCCTTGCCCTCGTATGGGCGCTGCGATTCCTTCGACCATGTCTGAGGTAGGTATTCGTTGTCTGCTGTAGGCGCGTCATCGTCACAGGTGGGGCTTTGGATTTCCGACAAGCTCAAGGCGTCGATCCGCAACAATTTGGGCGCTTGGTGGGAGGTCGACGGCGTGCTCGAACCGAGCGCGTTGGCCACGGCGTTCGAGCAGGCGCTGCGCGAGAATCCCAACCTGCTGGTCGGGTTCGAAGAAACTGGCGAGGGTGTTCGCGCCGTACCGCGCGAACTGGGGGCGTGGCAGCCCGAATGCTTCGATCTCAGCGGTTCCGCGCAGGTCGAGGAACAGGTCTTCTCGACAATTGCCGAGATACAGGCGGAACCGTTCGATCTGAGCTCGGATCTTTTGTTCCGGCTCGGCTCGATTCGCGTGAACGATGATCGATCGATCTTCTTTCTCTTCTTCCACCACATCGTCATGGACGGCATCGGGTGTATCAATTTCGCGGCGCGATGCGCGGAGATATACACGGCTCTCACCGAGGGTCGGCCGGTTCCGTCTGCCTCGGTCGCCGACGCCCACATCATGGCGAAGGAGGAGGCGAGCTACCGAGCGTCCGCCCAGTTCACCGAGGATGCCGCCTTCTGGCGGAGCTACCTCGCCGACCGGCCGGAGGCCGCCAGGCTGCCCAACGTTCACGGCGGCCGTGTCGACCCGGAGACCGCCGAGGCGATGCCGGCCACCGGCCCGGCCAGGGTGGCGCACGCGATGGGCATCGCGAACAGCACGACCGTGATCGCCGCCGGGGAGGCGGCCGCGTGGAGGCGGGCCGCCACCTCGGTACGCCTCTCACTCCCTGCACTGGTAACGGCGGCCGCCTCCGCGTTCCTGCACGAGGTCTGCGGGCTGCCCGAGCTGATCTTCTCCCTCGCCGTCGGCAACCGGTCGAGGGCTACCCTGAAGGCCACCGGAATGGGTGCGAACTTCGTGCCGATCCGGTCATCCATCCGGCCGACGGACACCTTCCTGGACATTGCCCAGGCGATCGAGGCGGAGAAGGCGGCCGTCGCTCCGCACAGTCGTCACCTGAGCGCCGACATCCGGCTGAGCCTGGGGGAGACCGAGGCGAGCCGCAGCCCGATGGGAATGATCCTCAGTCTTGTCCCGCTCCGGCGCCTCACCTTCGGCGCGATGCCGGCGCGGCTATCGGGTTCGTGCCTTCCCTCGCCGGACGAACTCATGATCAGCGTGCTTCTGTCCGGTCGGGACGAGGTGTTGACGATCAGCCTGGACGCGCCGCGGGATATGTACACCATCGCCGAGCTGGACCGATTCTCCTCGAGCCTTGTCGCGTTCATCCGGGCCATGGTTGGTGATCCGGGACGGCGGGCCGGCACGGTGGACGTGCTCGCCGACGCCGAACGGGACTGGCTGCTGGACGAACTGAACGACACACGGGTCTCGGTACCGGGGCTGACGGTGCCGGAACTGTTCGGACGCCAGGTGACGAGGTCTCCGGATGCCACCGCGATCGTCGCCGGCAGCCGCTCGCTGTCGTACCGGAGGCTGGACGAGTCGGCGAACCGCTTGGCGGAGATCCTGCGTGAGCGGGGCACCGGCCCGGAGACCGTCGTGGCGGTCGCCCTGCCCCGGTCGGCGGATCTGGTCGTTGCGCTGCTGGCCGTGGTGAAAGCCGGCGGGGCGTACCTCCCGGTCGATCCGCGCTATCCGGCGGAGCGAATCGCGATCCTGCTGGCCGAGGCGGGGGCCACCGTGGTGGTGACCGATACGGCGACCGCGGCGGCGCTGCCCGGCCCGAGTTCGGCAGGTGTCGTGCTGATCGACGCGATGCCGGCCGGCCGGTCGGCCGAACCGCGGCCACGGACGCCAAGCCATCCGGACTCGCTCGCGTACGTCATCTACACGTCGGGTTCGGCCGGCGTGCCGAAGGGCGTGGGCGTCACCCACCGGAACATCGAATGCCTGGTACTCGATCGCCGTTGGCAGACCGGCGGCCACGAACGAGTGCTGTTCCGATCACCGCACACGTTCGACGCGTCGATCTACGAGTTGTGGGTTCCCCTGCTGACCGGCGGCCAGGTGGTGGTCGCGCCACCCGGCGAACCGGATCTGGCGACGCTGCGGGAGACGATCGTCGGCGGCCGGGTCACCGCAGCGTTCCTGACCACCGGCCTGTTCTCGGCGATCGCGGAGGAGAGCCCGGAGATTCTGCAGACCCTGCGGGAGGTGTGGACGGGCGGCGACGTCGCCTCCGTAGCCGCATTGCGGCGGATGCAGGAGGCATGCCCGGCGACGGTGTTCGTGAATGTCTACGGCCCGACGGAGACCACGGTGTACGCGACGTCGTACCAGCTGGGCCACGGCGAGCGGATGGAGCGTTCGGTTCCGATCGGACGGCCCCTCGACAACACGGCCGGGTACGTCCTCGGCCCCGGCCTCATGCCAGTCGGTCCCGGCGTGACCGGCGAACTGTATGTGGCGGGGCCCAGAGTGGCGCGAGGGTATCCGGGCCGGCCCGGTCCGACCGCCGAACGCTTCGTGGCCTGCCCGTTCGACGGGCCGTACAGCCGGATGTACCGCACCGGTGACCTGGTCCGATGGAACGCGGACGGCAGGCTCGAATTCGTGGGACGGGCCGACGAACAGGTGAAGGTGCGCGGTTTCCGGATCGAACCGGCCGAGGTGGAAGCGGCGATGGCCGCCCACCCGGGCGTGGCCAGGGCGCTGGTCCTGGCCAAGGCGGACCGGTCCGGTCATCGGCGCCTGGTCGGTTACGTCGTCCCGGCCGGCCGCGGCCGTGTCGGTGGAGATGGCGCCGGTGCCGCCGGCGACCTCGATCTCCGGGTCGGGGTCTCGGAAGGCGAACTGCGCAGATTCGTCGCAGGCCGGCTGCCGGATTTCATGGTGCCTGCGAACTTCGTCGTACTGGAGGACCTGCCACTGACCGGCAACGGGAAGGTGGACCGGGACGCGTTGCCGGAGCCGTCGGGCGGTGGCCAGGCGTACTGCGCTCCCCGCGGGGAGACCGAGCGCGTCCTGGCCGAGGTCTTCGCCGACGTGCTCGGAGTGGCTGAGGTCGGCGTCAACGACGACTTTTTTGCAATCGGCGGCGACAGCATCCGGTCCATCCAGATCGGGGTGCGGGCGAAGGCCCGGGGAATCGAGCTCAGTGCCCGGGAGATCTTCGAACACCGTACGATCGCCCGCCTCGCCGAGTACGCGAACGCGCGGACAGCGGAGCGGAGGACCCTTCCCGAGTTGCCCGGCGGCGGTGTCGGCTGGATCCCGCTGTCTCCCACGGGACTGCACGTTCTCGGCCGCGGTGGTGGCATCGACCGGCTCTCGATGGCGGCGGCCGTGCATCTGCCCACTGCCGTGGACCAGACCGGGTTGGTGACGGTGCTGGACACGATCCTCGCCGGACACGACGTGCTGCGCAGCCGGCTCGACCCCGGTGGTAGGGGATTGTTGGCCGCGCCGGCGGACGCGGTGAGCGCCGGTCCATTGCTGTGCCGGATCCCGTGCGCGCAGTGGCCGCCGGACCCCGAGAGTGTCCAGGCGGCGCTCGACGACGCGGCGAGCCGATTGGACCCCCGTTCCGGGGTGATGGCGCAGTTCGTGTGGCTCGCTCCTGAGCCGGGCGGCGGATGGTTGCTGATGGTGCTGCACCACCTGGTGGTCGACGGCGTGTCCTGGCGCATCCTGTCGGCCGATCTGGCCGCGGTGTGGCGGGCACTGAACACCGGTGGTGTCCCGGCACTGCCGGCGGTGGGCACCTCGATGCGGCGTTGGGCGCACGCGCAGATCGAGGAGGCGGCCAACCGGGAGACGGAGCTGCCGCTGTGGCAGGAGATGCTGTCGGCCGTCGCCTCACCGCTCGGGACACACGATCTCGATCCGGCGATCGATACGGCGGGCTCGCTTACGACGCTGCGGGTGCGTGTGCCGGCGGCCGTCACCGAGACGGTCCTGACCGCGCTGCCGGCGGCGTACCACGGCAGCGTGGAGGACGGGTTGCTGGCCGGCCTGGTGCTCGCGGTCGCGGGTTGGCGGCGTGCACGGGGCTGGGCCGACGTACCATTCACGGTCCGAATGGAAGGCCACGGCCGGGAGGAGGCCCTGTACCCGGGGGCGGATCTCTCCCGGACGGTCGGCTGGCTGACCACCATGTACCCGGTGCGGCTCGACCTGTCCGGAGTTGATGCGAACGAGGCGCTTACGGGCGGAGCGGCCGCGGGGCAGTTGGTCAAGGTGGTCAAGGAGCAGCTGCGCGCGGTTCCAGACAAGGGCGTGGGGTACGGAATGCTGCGCTACCTGAATCCGGAGACGAAGGAGGCTTTCGACAGCCTCGGTCACCCGTCGATCGGATTCAACTACCTGGGCACCGTCTCCGCGTCCGACATTCCGCAGGAGTACCGGGATGCGGGCTGGACCTCCGTCTCGGAGCTGGGGCAGCTGATCCCCACGCCGGACGAGGACCTGCCGGCGCTGTCGACTCTCGAGATCAATGCGGTCGTCGGTGACAGCAGGGAGATGCTCGCATACTTCAGCTTTCCGAGCCGGGTGCTGACCCGTGCCGAGGTGCACGAGCTGTCGCAGCGCTGGGTTGAGGCGCTCACCGCGTTGGCGCGGCACGCGCGGCTCGGCGCCGGTGGCCTGACCCCGTCGGACGTGTCGCTGGTCGCCGTGACTCAGCCCGAGATCGATGTGTGGGAGGCACGGTACGGCGCACTGGCGGCCGTCTGGCCCGTGACCCCGGTGCAGTCCGGTCTGCTGTTCCACTCGATGTTCGCCGATAGCCCGTTCGACGTGTACCACCTGCAGTTCGTGTTCCATCTCAGCGGCGAGGTCGACGCCGAGCGGATGCGCCGGGCCGGGCAGGCGCTGCTGGACCGGCACCCGAATCTGCGGGCGGCGTTCGCCACCGGTGGTGACGGGACGCTGGTCGAGGTCGTACCGGAGCACGTGGTCTTGCCCTGGCGTTTTCTCGATGGCGCCGACATCGAGACGTTCCTCGCCGAGGACCGGGCCGCCCACTTCGACGCGGCATGCCCGCCATTGATCCGGCTTGCCCTGATCGCCACGGCGGGGGATCGGGCGGAGTTGGTACTCACCGCACACCACGCTCTGGTTGACGGCTGGTCCATGCCGTTGCTGGTGCGGGATCTGCTCGAGCTCTACGCCGCCGACCGATCCGGAGTCCACCTGCCGCAGGCGAGCGAATTCGCGCACTTCCTCTTCTGGCGGGCTGGCCGGGACCATCGAGCGGCCGCGGATGCGTGGGCGCGGGAACTCGACGGTCTGTCTCAGCCCACCATCCTGTTCCCCGGGGATCCGCCCGACACCGGCCACGGCGTCCGGCGGATCCAGGCGGAGCTCGGCGTCGGCATCGCGCGCGACCTGGAGCGGCGCGCCGCGGAGTGCGGCGTCACGCTCAACACCCTGGTGCAGGGCGCGTGGGCGCTGGTGCTGGCCCAGCTCACGGGAGAGCAGGACGTCGTGTTCGGCGCGACCGTCTCCGGCCGCCCGGAGTCGCTGCCGCGCGCGGACACGATCATCGGACTGCTCATCAACACCATCCCGGTCCGGGTACCGTGCCCCGGGGATCGAACCGTGGCCGACCTGCTGGGCGACCTGCAACGGCGGCAGGGTGCGCTCTTCGACCACCACCACTACGGGCTGGCAGACATCCAGCAGGCCGTGGGCCACGGCACCCTGTTCGACACGCTCGTCGGCTTCGAGTCCTATCCGGTCGACCCGGCCACGTTGGCGGACGCGGCCGCGGCCACGGGCTTCACGATCGACGGCGTGCGGCCGTACTACGGGTCGCACTATCCCTTGACACTGAACGCGAGCGCGGATCCGCACCTCGAACTGTCCGTCGACTACCAGACCGCGCGACTCGAGCACGACACTGCCACGGCGATCGTCGGCCTGCTTGGTCGCCTGCTCGAGCGAATCGCGGAGGATCCTCGCGTCACTGTCCGTGCTCTCGACGAGGTCGATGCGGCAGCCCGGGAACGGTTGCGCGCACTGCTCCGGCCCGCGCCGCCGGCACCGGCGGCCGAGCCGGGGAGCGGGAACTCGGCAGAGCACCGCGCGCCGCGTACCCCGCGCGAGGAGAAGCTGTGCACGTTGCTCGCTGAGGTGCTCGACGTCGATCGGGTCGGCATCGATGACGACTTCTTCGACCTCGGCGGCAACTCGCTGGGGGCGATCCGGCTGGTCAACCTCGTCCGGTCGGAGCTGCACCTGGAACTGTCGATTCGTTCGCTGTTCGAGGTACGTACGGTCGCGGGTCTTTCGCGCGTGTTGGAGGAACCCGTTCCGTCGGCCCGGCCGGCGTTGCGTCGCAGGACGAAGGACGGGGAAGTGCTGTGACCCGCTCCCGTACGACCGCCGTGTTCCGTCCGGAAAGCTCTCGATGCCGGGAGGCGTCATGTACGACGTGATCGTTGTCGGTGCTCGCTGCGCGGGCTCCTCAGTGGCGATGTTGCTTGCTCGGCGCGGATACCGCGTCCTTCTGCTGGAACGGGCACGATTCCCGCAGGACACGCTGTCCTCGCACTACATCCATCAGCCCGGTGTCGCGTTGCTCGCCAAGTGGGGGTTGCTCGACCGGGTTCGCGACAGCAACTGCCCGCCGATCGACCACATCAGTTACGAGACGACAGGCGTTCGGCTGGATGGCTGTTCGCTGCCGGTTGACGGGTACCGAGCCGGCTTCGCGCCCCGGCGGTTCGTCCTCGATCCGATCCTCGCCGGTGCGGCGGCCGACGCTGGCGCCGACTTCCGGGACTCCTGCACGGTCAGCGGGCTGCTGGTCGAGGACGGCCGGGTCGTGGGGGTGAAGTACCGTACCTCCGGCGGCACCGAGACGACCGAACGAGCGCGGCTGGTGGTGGGCGCGGACGGCATGCGGTCGTTCGTGGCGCGCACGGTCGGCGCCGGGACCGTCATCGAGCATCCTCGGATGACCTGTACCTACTACAGCTATTGGGCCGGCGTCCCCGCGCATCTTGAGCAGTATGAACGGCCCGGCCGGTGGATCGGCGTCATCCCGACCAACGACGACCTCACGCTGATCATGGCTTACTTCCCGCAGGCCGACTTCCACAAGGTGCGCGGGAACGTGGAGCCGGCGTTCATGGAGGCTGTCCGGACGACCGCGCCGAGTATGTACGAGCGGATGGCCGAGGGCCGCCAGGTGGAGCAGTTCTACGGGACGGGCCATCAGGAGAACTACTTCCGCAAGGCGTTTGGGCCCGGCTGGGTCTTGGTCGGCGACGCGGTGCACCACAAGGACTCCATCACGGCCCGGGGAATTGCCGATGCCTTTCTTCAGGCTGAGCTGCTGACCGATCACATCGGGGAGCAGTTGCACGACGACCCGGCGTCCGACGTCATGTGGCGCCGGTACGAGTCCGACCTGACCGAGCATCTTCTGAGCCCGTACCAGAGCACGCTGAGTGTGGCCGGTCTTAGCCCGGCCCCCGAGCGGACCGCTTTCTTGCAGGGACTGGCCGGTAACCAGGAGTTGGTCGACCGGTACTTCTCCACCCTGTCTGGTGCCTGCTCCCTCGACGACTTCTACGACAACGAGCTACTGACGGAGATCGCGCCGGCCGGTCGGGCGGCCGGGGAGGGGTGGAAATGATGATTCCACTGTCGTTCGCGCAGCGCCGGTTGTGGTTCCTGCACCGGCTCGAGGGACCGTCTGAGACCTACAACGTCGTGATCGCCTGCCGGCTGACCGGCAACCTGGACACGTCGGCCATGATCGCCGCGCTTACCGATGTGGTCGGCCGGCACGAAGCCCTGCGCACCCTCTTTCGGGAAGACGAGAACGGCGTCCCCTATCAGGCGATCCTGGAGGACACCGAGGTGCCGTTCGACGTGCCGGTCGTCGACGCGTCGCGGGACGAGGTGCCCGGCCTGATCGACAGCGCCATCCGGTACCGGTTCAGCCTGGCCGACGAGATCCCGGTGCGAGCCACGCTGCTCCGGTCGGCGTCCGACGACCATGTGCTGGTGTTGGTGTTCCACCACATCGCCGTGGACGGCGGTTCGGGGGCACCGCTGCTTCGCGATCTGGCCGAGGCGTACGCCGCGAGGCGTGCGGGTTCCCCGCCCGGCTGGGCGCCGTTGCCATTGCAGTACCGGGACTACACGCTGTGGCAGCGGGAGATGCTGGGCGATGAGACGGACCCGGAGAGCATCGCCGGGACGCAGATCATGTACTGGTGTGACGAGTTGGTCGGGGTCCCCCAACCGGTGCGGCTGCCGATGGACCGCCCCCGTCCGGCTGAACTGACCCACGACGGCGACCAGGTCGACTTCGTGGTCAGCCCGGACGTCATGACGGGGCTGCACCGCATCGCCACAGAAAGTCGCGCGACCGCGTCGATGGTCGTGCAGGCCGCTGTGGCGGTGCTGCTGAACAAGCTGGGCGGCGGAGTCGATCTGACGATCGGCAGTCCGATCTCGGGCCGTACCGACGAGGCCATGCAGGACATGGTCGGTTGCTTCATCAACACCTGGGTGCTGCGGGCCGACCTGTCCGGGGACCCGACGTTCCTGGACCTGCTCGGCCAGGTGCGGAACAAGGCGCTGGCGGCCTACGAGAACCAGGACGTGCCGTTCGACCAGCTGGTGGAGTCACTCAATCCGGATCGGTCAGCCGCCTATCACCCGCTGTTCCAGGTGATGTGCGAGTGGCAGAACAACCAGCGGCCGGACTTCCGGTTCGCCGGGCTCGGCGTCAGCGTCGAACACGCCATCACCCACACCACGAAGTTTGATCTTCACTTCAGCCTGACCTCGGACGACTCGGGACGGCTGCGGGGCGGCATCGAGTACGCGACACGGCTGTTCGATCGACAAACGATCGAGCTAATGGCCAGCCGCTTCACCCAGGTCCTGGAGCAGATCGCCGCCGAACCCTCGACCCACCTGTCCGCCATCGGCGCGTTCGTACCGGGAGAGCGTGAACGGCTCGTGTACGGCGTGAACGACACGACCGAGCCGGCCGGGGTGCAGTCCCTGCTCGAAAATCTCACCAGGCAGGCCGAGACGGACCCCGGCCGTGTCGCCTTGGTGTCCGGCTCCCGGGAGATGACGTACGGGGAACTCCTTGCCAGGGCAAACCGGCTGGCGCACTGGCTGATCGAGCGGGGTGCCGGCCCGGAGACCGTGGTCGCCGTCCGGATACCGCGTTCAGTAGAGTTCATCGTGGCGGTACTCGGCGTGTTGCGGGCCGGAGCGGCCTACCTGCCAATCGAGTCCGACCTGCCGGACCTTCGGGTGAGGGACATGCTGAGCAGCGCGGAGCCGCTGCTCGTCCTCGACGGTACGCTTCCCGAGACCGGGGAGATGCCGGCGACCGATCCCGGCGTACGGGTTCTGCCCGACAGCGCCGCGTACGTCATGTTCACCTCGGGATCGACGGGTGGCCCGAAGGGTGTGGTGGTCTCGCACCGGTCGATCGTGAACCGAGTGCTGTGGGGGATCGACCACTTCGCCATCGGACCGGACACCCGGGCCCTGTGGAGCACCTCCGTCGGGTTCGACGTGTCGGTTCCGGAACTGTTCGGGCCGCTCCATACGGGCGGCACGGTCGTGATAGCCGATACGGACGAGCGTAAGGATCCCGCGGAACTGGCGCGGCTCGTCCGGGTCCAGCAGGTGACTACCGCCAACTTCGTACCTTCGCTGCTCGAGGCTTTCATCGCCGAACCCGCCGCAGCCGAGTGCCGGACGCTGCGCCGGCTCGAGGTCGCCGGTGAGGCATTCCCCGTGGCGCTGGCGAACCAGGTCGTGGAGACGTTGCCGGACTGCGCGGTGTACAACCTCTATGGGCCGACGGAGGCAGCGGTCGAGGTGACCGCCGGGCGCCACACCAAGGGTGCCGCCAGCGTCCCCATCGGACTTCCGATCTGGAACACCCACGTCTATGTCCTGGATACCGAGCTCCAGCCGGTGCTGCCCGGGGTCCCTGGAGAGCTGTATCTCGCCGGGACCGGGCTGGCCCGTGGCTACCTCGGTCGGTCTGCGCTGACCTCGGCGCGCTTTGTGGCATCCCCCTTCGTCCCCGGGGCCCGGATCTATCGCACCGGCGATCTGGTGCGGTGGAACGGCGACGGCCAGATCGAGTATCTGGGCCGTGCCGACGAGCAGGTGAAGATGCGCGGGTTCCGGATCGAACCCGGCGAGATCGAGCATGTGCTGTTGAGCCACCCCAGCGTCACCGCAGCCGCCGTCGTGGCCCATGAGGGCCCGGACCGCCACAAGCGGCTGCTCGCCTATTTCGTCGCCGGTGCCGGTGACACGGACGGCGAGGCGTTGGCCGAGTTTGCGCGGCGGCGGCTGCCCGAGTACATGGTTCCCGTGGCCTTCGTGGCGCTCGCCGAGATGCCGGTCACGCCGAGCGGCAAGGTGGACCGGAAGGCGCTGCCGGCACCCGAGCAGGGGAGTGCCACCACCGGCCGGGCGCCTCGACACGCCTACGAACGTACGCTCTGCGAGCTGTTCGCCGAGGTGCTCGGAAGGCCGGCGATTGGCATCCACGACAACTTCTTCGAGCACGGCGGCTACTCGCTTCTCGCTGCGCAGCTCAGCCGCCACATCCGTGACCGCTTCGGCGTCGATGTCCCCATCCGGACGATCATCCGCTATCCCACCGTCGCGGAACTGGCCGCGGTGCTGGTTAGCCGCAGCGTTCCGGAGGAGTTCGCGGACCCCTTCGCGGCAGTGTTGTCGTTGAACAGTGGGCCGGATCGGACGCCGTTGTGGTTCGTCCATCCGGGCAGCGGTGTGAGCTGGCCGTACTTCAGCTTTCTGCCGTACCTCAAGGACCGGCCCGTCTACGCCCTCCAGGCTCGAGGGTACGACGGCACGACGTCGTTGCCGGCATCCGTGGAGGACATGGTCGACGACTACGTGGCGAGTATTCTTTCTGTGCAGCCGGACGGACCGTTCCACATCGTGGGGTGGTCGTACGGCGGAACCGTTGCCCATGCTGTGGCGGCGGAACTCGAGCGGCGTGGGCGGAAGGTGGCGCTCCTCGCGCTGCTCGACGCCGTGCCGGCGAGCGACTTCGGAGTGCTGGACAACCTCGACCCGGCGGCGCAGCGGGCCGTTATCGACGGTTTCCTCGGCGAATTTTTCAGAATCGGCGAATACGATCACTTCCTCGACACCATGGCGAGTGTCCTGTCGAACAACATCGGCATTATGAAGTGCTTCGAGTCGCCTGTGTTCCGTGGTGACCTCATCTTCTTCAACGCCGCGCTCCGGGACGACGGTGGAACCTGGGCGGATAAGTGGAAGCCGCATGTCGCCGGCTCGGTCGAGGAATATCAGGTGCAGTCCACCCACCACGACATGCACATGCCCGCGGCCGCAGCGGAGATCTGCGACGTGATCAATCGCAAGCTGAACGAGTGACTGGGAAGGTGCACATAGTGTTCGACGAACCGTCCGTTTACGACGTCTTAGGCATAGGATTCGGGCCGTCCAATCTATCACTTGCTATCGCGCTGCACGAGATGGGTGATGTTGAGGGGCGCCCACTGGCGGCTAGATTCTTCGAGCAGCAGCCCTCGTTCGGCTGGCATCGGAACATGCTGCTCCCCTCCGCGAAGATGCAAGTGTCGTTCCTGAAAGACCTCGTCACGTTCCGCAACCCGCACTCCCGGTTTACTTTCGTCTCGTATCTGCACGAGATGAATCGCCTCGCACGGTTTATCAACAACTGCGATTTCTTCCCCACCCGCGAGGAGTTCCACGGATACCTGGAGTGGGCGGCGGCGAACTTCGCCGACCAGGTCACCTACGGCGCGACGATCACGTCGATCAGCGTGCCCCCGGATAGTGGGCCCGGGGATCCGATCGACCGGGTACGCGTTAACCTGGCGTCTGGCCCGACCGGCGCCGAATCGTCGTCCGTGGAGGCGCGGAACGTCGTCCTGGGGACCGGCCTGGTCCCGCGCTTCCCAGCCGGCCTGACCTCGGACGACAGGGTCTGGCACAGCTCAGAGTTCCTCGGCAAGTTCCAGCGGTGCGACACCACGAAACTGAAGCGGGTGCTGGTGGTCGGCGGCGGCCAGAGCGCCGCGGAGATCGCTCATTTCGTTTACGACAACGTCCCGGGCGTGACGGTCACCGCGGTCATTCCTTCGTATGGCTACAGCATCGCCGACGCCACGCCGTTCGCGAACCGCGTCTTCGATCCGAGCGCTATCGACGACTACTACTACGGCGACGAAAATTCGAAGGACGCTTTCTGGCGCTACCACCGGAACACGAACTATGCCGTCGTGGACAGCAACCTCATCTCGGACCTGAACCGGAAGGCGTACGACGAGGCGGTCACCGGTGAGACCCGGCTGCGGTTCGCAGAGCTCAGCCGGCTCTCCGGCGTGCGTCGGCGGGACGACGGAGTCGTGGTATCGATTCACTCCATGCTCAGCAACCGGACGTCCGAGGTCGACGCCGACATCGTGATCTGCGCGACCGGATACGAGCCGATGGAGATCGGCGACATGCTAGGCCCGCTTGACCGGTTCTGCATACGGGACGAACAGGGTCGTTACCGGGTTGAGCGCGACTACCGCCTCGCGACGACGGAGCACCTCCGATGCGGGATCTATCTCCAGGGTGGCATGGAGCACACACACGGCCTGTCGTCGTCGCTGTTGTCCAACCTGGCGGTGCGCAACGGAGACATCTCCACGTCGGTCGCGAGGAGGGCGCAGAGCCAGTCGCACGACGACGGCCGCGTGCTGCAGGGTCTGGTGCCGACCGGCAGTTAGTCCGACGAGAAGGCATCCGACTTCCGCAGTTATACCGAGAGGGAGCACAACAGATGAGCACGAATCCGTTCGACGACGAGTCGGGCCGTTTCTACGTTTTGATCAACGACGAGGAGCAGTACTCGCTCTGGCCCGCATTCGCCGAGGTGCCGGCCGGCTGGCGGGTCGTCTTCGGTGAGGCCGGCCGGGCTGAGTCGCTGGAGTTCGTCGAGGCGAACTGGACCGACCTGCGTCCGAAGAGCCTTCGGGAGGCGATGGACGCGGACGTCGCGTCTTAGTCACCGAGAGGAGGCAGGACACATGTCTGTGGCACCCATGCAGCACATCACGCTGGTGTGCGCCCCGTTCGCCGGAGCGGGCGCATCGTTCTATCATCCGTGGCGAACGCTCGCAGGTGACCGTGTAAGAGTCGTCGGGCTGGAGCTTGCCGGCCGGGAACGGCGGCTTCTCGAGGAACCGCACCGAGACGTGCACGAGGCGGCCAAGGCGTCGTTGGAGTCCGTTCTCTCGGCCGCCGAGGACGACGCTCCGCTGGTGCTGTTCGGGCACAGCGTCGGCGCCGTGCTCATGTACGAGCTGGCACACCTGCTGAGCGCGCGTGATAGCGGGCGCCTGAAGCGGCTGTTCGTCAGCGGCTCACCGGGGCCGTGGACGCAGCGGACTCGGCGGGCGACCGGGCTGGCGGACGACGAGTTCTTCGCCCGCGTCGAGGAGTTTGCGGGCTTCCGGCACGAGGCATTGGACCACCCCGAGATGCGTGATCTGATCCTTCCCGCTCTGCGGGCCGACTGTGAGATGCACGAGAACTACTGGCCGAGCACTGACGAGCCGCTGTCGATCCCGATCTTCTCCGTACGGGGTAGCACCGACGAACTGGCTACGCCGGAGCAGGCGCAGGAGTGGCGGGACGCGACGGTGAGCGAGTTCGGCTTCACCGAGATGGCCGGTGGCCACATGTATCTGGCGGACCATGCCCACGAGCTGTTGCGGTTGATCGAGGCCGTGTCGTTCGGGGAGACAACGGAGGACCGGCGGCCGGTTGCCGCGCAGTCGGCCGCCGCGAGCGAAAAGAGCTGACGTGGGAAAGTGGCTTCGCGTATACGAGAACGACGGGCGGCCGGAGCTGTCCTTGGTCTGCCTGCCACACGCAGGGGGAACTGCCTCGATGTTCTCCTCGTGGTACCCGCTGCTGCCCGCCGGCATCGAACTGATCAGCGTGCAGTACCCGGGCCGCCACGACCGGATGACCGAGCGCTACGTCGAGGACGTATCGCTGGTCGCCGACCAGGTCGCGGCGGAGCTGCGTGAGTGGCGCGGCCGGCCGATCGCCCTCTTCGGCCACAGCGTCGGGGCGGCCATCGCGTACGAGGTCGCCATTCGCCTGGAACGGGATCTCGAAAGCAGCCCCCAGCATCTCTTCGTGTCGGGGCGGATGGCGCCGCACCACGGCCACGGCAAGACCGATCAGACGCTCTCCGACGAGGACCTCGTCGCCGAGGTACGACGGTTCGGCGGCCATGGCCTCGAGGCCCTGGAGGTACGTGACCTTTGGCCGGTCATCCTGCCACCGCTGCGGGCGGATCTGCGGATGGCGGACAGGTACCGGCCGGCGAGCCTGAAGCCGCTGCAGATACCGGTGACGGCGTTCGTTGGCGACAGCGATCACATGTGCCCTCCTGCGGAACTGGCCAGCTGGCGCGACGCGACCTCGGTGGAGCTCGACGTCCAGGTGATGCACGGTGGCCACCACTATCTGACCGAGCAGCCGGAGCGGGTGGTCGAGGCGATTGTGCGGCGGCTGTGCCCCACAGTGCCCGGCGCCGGACGACCGGAAGCCCGGTCTCGCGGCCCGTCGGCATCCCTGGCACAGGAGGTCGCTGAGCTCTGGCACGAGCACCTCGACGGACGGGAGGTGGGCGTGGACGACGAATTCTTCGAGCTCGGCGGCAACTCGCTCATCGGGATGCGGATCATCGCGGGGATGGCCGAGAGGTACGGGACCGAGCTGTCCGTCCGCGCCTTCTATCTCGCGCAGACGCCGGCCCGGGTGGCGGAACTGATCGAAGAGGGAAGGGCCGGCTCGTGAGGCTGACCCCGGAAGCCGGCCGGCCGGTCGCGCTCGGCAGCATCGATCTGTTCGACCCGGACCTGTTGGCCTCGGGTGATCCGCACTCCGTCTGGGACGTGATGCGGTCCGAGGCACCGTTGCATCGTCAGGTCCTGCCGGACGGCCGGGTGTTCTGGTCGGTAACCCGTTACGAGGACGTCTGCCGGGTGCTCGGTGACCATCGCGCGTTCACCTCGGAACGCGGCACCGTCTTCACCCAGCTCGGAGCGGACGACATCGCGGCCGGCAAGTTGCTGACCTCCACCGACCCACCGCGGCACACCGAGGTTCGCCGGGCAATCGGCGGGAGGCTGACCGCGCGCGCGGTGGCGCATTGGCAGGACCTCGTCCGGCGGGCGGTCGTTCGCTTTCTCGAACCGGCTCTCGACGGCGGCTGCTGGGACCTGGCGGAGCGAGCCCAGCAGCTTCCTCTGATCATCGCCGGCTCGTTGCTCGGGATCCCCGAATCGGACTGGGAGAAGCTGGTCCAGCTGACTGGCATGGTGACCGCCCCGTCCGATCCGATGTTCGGACTGGGCAGCGAGGCGGCGACGCTCGCCATCGCGCACCACGAGATCTTCGACTACCTGAGCGACCTCGTCCGACGGCGCCGATCGGCCGGGACCGGCGGCGATAGCCTGCTCGACCATCTCATGACCGTACGTGCCGGGGCCGGGCCACTGCCCGACGAGGAGGTCGTGTACGACAGCTACAGCCTGATCCTAGGCGCCAACGCGACAACACCGCACACCCTGTCCGGCATCGTGTTGACGCTTGTGGAATGGCCCGAGCAGTGCGACAAAGTTCGGGCCGACCCGTCGTTGATCCCGTCGATGGTCGAGGAGGGGTTGCGCTGGACCTCGGCGGCGTGCAACTTCATGCGGTACGCCACCGTTGACACCCGGCTCACCGGCGGCACGGTACCCGCTGGGGAGGCCGTCGTCGCCTGGATCGCGTCGGCCAACCGCGACGAATCCCAGTTCACCGATCCGCACACGTTCGATGTGACCCGCGGCGAGAACCGCCATGTCGCGTTCGGGTTCGGGCCGCACTACTGTATCGGCGCCCCGCTGGCCCGGATGACCGCCCGGATTTTTTTCGAGGAGCTGTTCCGGCTGTTCTGGTCCATCGAGATCGACGGCGAGCCGCAGCACCTGAGATCCAACTTCATCGCGGGGATGACCCACCTTCCCGTCGTCACCCGGAAGCGAGCGCAAGTATGACTGCCGGCTCGGCCGTCCGCAGGTCACCGTGGTTTCTCCGGAATCCGTCCCTAGAACGCTCAGCGCGCGTCTTCTGTTTTCCCTACTCCGGTGCCGGGGCCTCCACGTTTCACGCGTGGCCCACGGTGATCGACGACGTCGAGGTCTGTCCCCTTCAGTTCCCCGGCCGCGAGAACCGCATGGGCGAAACTCACTATCGGACGTACGGCAATCTCACCGCCGATCTGATCGAACCGCTGGCACCCCACCTAGATCGGCCGTACGCGTTCTTCGGCCACTGCTCGGGCGCCCTTCAGGCATTCGAGACCGTGCTCGTGCTCGCCGCGGCCGGCCTGCGTACTCCCGAACGCCTGATCGTCTCCGGTCAGGTCGCTCCCCACGACCGCGGACACGACCGGATGCTCACGATGTCGGAGCTCGAGCTCCGCGCCGAACTGGAATCGATGGCTCGCATCCGTGGCATAGAGCTGAGGGCCGACATGCTCGACATGGGCCTGGCGGTGCTCTGCCGTGATCGTGCCGCCCATGCCGAGTATCACCGGCCCGAGCCGGCCGAAGTGCCCTGCCCCATCACCGTGCTGCACTGGCGGGATGATCCCGATGTCGACTACGGCCGGCTCAAGGAGTGGCACCGGTACTCCGACTCGGTCGACATCCATGTCATCGATGGCGGCCGGTACGGCTTTCTCGACGCCCCCGAGGCGCTCACCGCCCTGCTGACCGGGTGGCGTCAGGCATGATCCGGAGGTCTGAACGGTGACGGGGGCCGGTCCGCGGACCGGCCCCCGTCACCGTTCAGGCAGTGCGTCAGGTCGCGCCGACCGAGCGAAACGCGAGAACCGAGTTGTGGCCGCCAAGTCCGAAGGAGTTGGTCAGGGCACCCACGACGCCACCGGAAAGTTCATGGGGCTCACGCGTGACGTCCAAAGCGATCTCGTCGTCGAAGTCGTCGATGTTGATCGTAGGCGGGACGACTCGGTGGTGGAGGGCCAGCACGGTCGCCAGCGCCTCAGCCGCGCCCGCGCCGCCGAGGAGATGACCCATCATCGACTTCGGGGCGGTGACGACGGCGTCGCTCGTGTGATGGCCGAGCGTACGGCGGATGGCGACGGACTCGAGCCGGTCGCCTACCGGTGTCCCGGCCGCGTGCGCATTGATGTGCACGACCTGGTCGGGCGCCAGGCGTGCGTCGGTGAGTGCCCGCCGCATCGCGGCGGCCTGGCCCTCCCCGGTCGGGTCCGGCTGGGCGAAGTCGTAGGAGTCCGCCGAGACGCCTGCACCGGCCAACTCCGCGTACACCCGGGCGCCACGCTGCCGGGCGTGCTCGGCGGATTCCAGCACCATGACGGCCGCGCCTTCGGAGAGCACCAGCCCGTCACGGGTCTTGTCGAACGGCCGGGCGGCGCGCGCCGGTTCGTCGTTGCGGTGCGACAGTGCTCGCATCGCGGCGAAGGACGCCAGGAGGAAGGGGTGAACCGAGGCGTCGCCGCCGCCAGCCACGACCACATCCGCCCACCCCGCGCGGATCAGCTCCGCCCCGCGGCGCAAGGCTTCGCTACCCGTCGCGCAGGCCGCGATCGGGGTCTCCAAGGCGGCCTTGGCGCCGATCTCCAGACCGATCCAGGACGCCGCGCCATCAGCGATGAATCTCGCCACGGTGAAGGGAGAGACCATCCGGGCACCCTTTTCCTTCAGCGTCTCCCATGTTTCAAGGATGCTGAGCAGCCCTCCGCTGCCGGCCGAGACCGACACCGCCAGCCGCTCGCCGGGAACGGCCTGCCCGGTCCCGGCGAGGTGTGCGAGCCCAGAGTCGGTCCACGCCTGCCGTGCCGCGAGCAACAACATCTGCTGGTTCCGGTCCAGCTTCCGGGCAGTGGCCCGGGGCAGTGCCTGCGCGGGATCGACCGGCAGCCGCCCGCCGATCCGGACCGGGAGGTCAGCGAATTCCGGGCTGGTGAGTGCGGTGATGCCGGATTGCCCGGCGAGCAGCCCGGCCCAGGTTGATGCGACATCGCCACCGAGCGGGGTGAGCGCACCCAGCCCGGTGACGACAACCTCCGTGCGCATATCGTCTCCTCGATGTTGTTGGTGTTGGGTCAGAGCTGCTTGGCCTGTGCCTTGTGGATGTAGGCAGCGACCTCATGGATCGTCGAAATATCCGACATGTCAGCATCTGGGATGCGCACGCCGAACACCTCCTCGACAGCGATGATGATCTCGGCCACCGAGAGCGAGTCGATATCAAGATCGGAGGTGAGCGACTTGTCCGGCCGGATCTCCTCGAGAGGGACGCCGGCGACCTTGTTGACGAGGTCCGACAGTTCCGTGTTGAGCTGATCGATGCTGGCCACGACTACTCCTTTGTTGACGGTTTCAATGCCCGGCATCGGTACCGGCGGTCAGGCCGGCCGTCGCCGGTCCGGGTCCGGCGTGCCGGTCGGCGAAGCTCCTCGCCGCGTCGAGCTCGTCGGGAGTGTTCAGCGCGAACGTCTCGACGCCCGGCAGGGCACGTCGTGCGATACCGGTCAGGCTGCCCGCGGGCGGCATCTCCAGCAGGCCGGTCACGCCCATCCGCTGCATCGTCTCCAGGCAGGAGATCCAGTCCACAGGCATGCTGACCTGCTGGGCGATCCGGTCCAACATGGTTCTCCCGTTGCGCACGACCTGGCTGTCCCGGTTGGACAGCATCGCCGTTGCGGGATCACGGGAGAACATCGAGGCGGCGTATCGCCCGAGCTGTTCTGCGACACCGCGCAGCCTCGTCGTGTGGAACGCACCGGCGATTTCCAGGCGGACGATACGTGTCAGGGACGGCGGTTGGTCCTGCAGTCGTTCCAGGTCTGCGACATCGCCGGCGACGACGACCTGCCCAGGCCCGTTGCGGTTGACGATGTCCAGGTTGTTGCGCTGGGCGGCGGCCAACACCTCGGCAGCGTCTCCGCCGAGGATCGCGGCCATGCCGGAATCTCCGTCCGCCGCGAAGTCGGCCATGGCCCGACCCCGCGCACGGGCGAATACCATGGCCTGCTCGTCGTTCAGGATGCCGACGATCGCGGCCATCGTGACCTCGCCCAGGCTGTGCCCTGCTGCCAGCCCGGCCCGTAGTGACAGATCATCCACCGTGGAAAATAACGCCCGTGCCGACAGTAACCCGGAGGCTACGAGCAACGGCTGCGCGACCGCGGTGTCCCGGATAGTGTCCGGTCCCGCCGCCGTGCCGTAGTGTGCAAGGTCAATGCCACAAACCTCAGAAAACCAGAATAGTCGTTCTGCGAATTGTGAATCCTTGAGCCAAGGAGTCAATGCCCCAGGTTTTTGGGCGCCCTGCCCGGGTGCGACTATGGCAAGCACCCCAACAGCATCCCAGGCTCGCCCTGTCTTCAGCAATCGCTGGACTGTCGATACTGTCGGCGAGTGGTGACGCTGTTGTTCGTGAATCCACGCGTCAATTCCGAGGCCCGCTAGAAGGGTGCGACTGATGTTTGTTCCCAGCCCGTATCGTGAACCTGACGGATCCTGGACGGTTGATCTGATGAGGCGCAATCCACTGGCCTTGTTGGTGACGAGCAGCGATAAGACCGATGTCCCCTATGCGACGCATCTGCCGGTGATCTTCGATCCATGCATGCCCGAAGAAGATTATTCCGATCCGGCACGTTTTGTCTTGCTCGGTCACATGAATCGAGCGAACCCGCACTGGAAAGCGTTGGCCACCGGAATGCCGACGCTGGTCGTATTCTCCGGCTCACACGCCTACGTCTCGCCCACCGTCTACGACAAGTCTCCCGCCGCGCCGACGTGGAATTTCACGGCGGCGCATGCGCGCGGGGTACTGGAGAAGATCGAGTCGGCCGAGGAGACGCTCGGGGTGATCGGTTCCACCGTGCGGGCGTTCGAGGCCGACTTCGGCACCGATTGGGACATGACCCAATCGGTCGGCTACTTCCGCAAGATCCTCCCGGGGGTCGGGGCTTTCCGTATCGCGGTGTCGAGCATCGACAGCATGTTCAAGCTTAGCCAGGAACAGCCGCCCGAGGTACGAGATCGGGTGGGCTGCGCCTTCGCCGAGAGCGCATCCACCCGACATCGTGAGGTGGCCGGTCTCATGAACCGGCTGGCCGTGCCGAAGCAGGTCACCGTGTGAGCCATGGCCCTGTCCCGCCGGCGGGACGGAAGCCCGCGGAGCGCGCGCTACCGGTGAGCTATCCCCTGATTCCAGGGTCGTGATCATGGAAGCGCTCCGGTAGCGGGATCCGCGGACACGCTCCAGGATCGGCGACTGGGGCCTACAGTCGCACCGGCAGGCTGGAGAGCATCCGTAGTCCCAGGCTGACGTCGACGTAGTCCACCTCGTCCCGCTCTACCGCGAGCCGAAGGCTGTCCCGGCGCAGCAGGAGGTGGTCCAGCGCGATCTCTCCTTCGAGCCGGGCCAGCGCCGCGCCTGGGCAATAGTGCGGGCCCGCTCCGAAGCTGAGGTGGCCGTCGCCACGGCCCAGGTCACGGCCGGTGTCGAGCTGGCGTGGAGCGGGGAACCTCTCGGGGTCGAAATTGGCCGCCTCGAGGGAGCCGGTGAGCGCCTCTCCCCGTCGGACCGCGACACCGGCGAACTCCATGTCCTCGGTGGCATACCGCGGCGTGGCGATCGGGACGGGATTGGCCAGCCGCATCAGCTCGTCCATGGCACCGGGCAGCTGGCCCGGCTCCGCGCGTAGCCGGGCCAGCTGCTCCGGGTGGTCCAGGAGCACGAGCACGGCGTTGGGAATGAACTGGGCGGTCGAATGGTGTCCGGCGTTGATCAGTAGGAGGGCCATGGCGATGATCTCCGCATCGCTGAGTCGGTCGCCCGCCTCGTCGCCGCTGCGGATCATGGCCGAGATCATGTCATCGGCCGGCTCGGCCCGCCGCCGCTCGATCAGGTCCCTGGTGTAGTTCACCATCGCGCGCCCGCTTACCACCCGCTCGCCGGTCGTGTAGTCGCGCATCCATGCGCCCATCTGGGCCTGATCGGCCCGGTCCACGCCGATGAGCTCACAGATCACCGTGGTAGTCAGCGGAGCGGAGAAATCAGCAATCAGTTCCCCGGAGCCCTTCTCCGCCAGCGACTCGACCAATTCTCCGGCGATCTGATCCACCCTGGGACGCATCGCCCTGATTCGCCGGGCGGAAAATCCGGGAGTCACCAGACGACGAAGCCGGGAGTGGTCTTTGCCGTCGGTGAACATCATGTTCGTCATGTAATCTCGGAACTCGTCCGGCATGCCGGAGGCAGCCATCATCTGATCTACGATCCCTGGGCCGTGATGGCCGGGAACATTCGCTGCGTCCACGACGAACCGCGGATCACTGAGTGCGCTTTTGACGTGTTCGCAGCTCGTGACCAGCCAGACCGGAGGCACGCCAGGAAGGCCCATTCTGATCAGTGGACCAGATCCCCGAAGGCGTTCGTAGGCGCTGACCGGGTCGTTCCAGAATTCCGGATCCATCAGGCTGACAACCGGCTCGGTCATGTTATTTTCCTTTCCTGCGGCCGACATCTTATTTTTGTTTCGCGAAGCTGTGTTCGAAAATTATCAAGTGGCGCTCGCCGGATACAGGGACGGCGGCGGCGGTGCGGCCGGCGAGGTCTCGTGGATCACGTACGACGGCGCCCGCCGTGTCTCGGCGGCGGGACACTCGGGCTTCCGTGCACCACCGCGTATGCGTATACTCATACGTACAATGGATCCTGTGTGGGGGGTGAAGCTCTGATGCCGAACCGCACGATCTACGTGTCCGATGGCGACCTGCCGCTCTACCGGAAGGCTCAGGAACTGGCCGGTGGGAAACTCTCCGCGGCGATCACTACTGCCCTGCGGCGGTACGTCGAGGTGGAGTCGGCTCGCCAGGACGGCTATGAGGAGGTGGTTGTCAAGGTCGGCCGCGGAGCTGGCCGCAAGGTCCGCTTCTTGGGCGTCCTGCTGGGCGAGTGGGGGCGGTCCTCCGAGGGCGGTGTCGAGGTCTACCGGATTTATCGCACACGCGCGGGGCGGTTCGCCGTCCACAGGGACAAGGCGCCGACGGGGTATTGGAAAGGTGGTGCGTCCTCTGACGGGTCGCCCACCGGCGGATGGCGCGACTACCTGGGATACGTCGGCGTCGGCGGCCAGACATGGGCCTTTGTCGAGGGAGAGGCCACCCTCGACGTGACGGACTCGCTCGACGAATTGCGCGAGAAGCTCCCTGCCGAGTTCTCCGCGTACCTGTCCGACATTGATATTGAATCCACAGTAGATGACTGGGATATCTGAGCAGATGACGTCACCAAAACGAGGGGCCATGACAACGACACATACCATCCCGGCGATCGCGGCGGTGGACCTCCGTAAGGCATACGGCGAACATCGAGTACTCGACGGCATCGACCTCCGCGTGGGGCAGGGGACCGTATTTGGCCTGCTGGGGCCCAACGGTTCGGGTAAGACGACCACCGTGCAGATCCTCTCCACCCTTATCACCGCCGACGGCGGTACGATTCATGTCGCTGGTCATGATCTCGCGCGTGATCCTTCCGCGGTCCGGGCCTCGATCGGTGTCACCGGTCAGTTCTCCGCGGTCGACACGCTGCTCACCGGTGAAGAGAACCTGTTGCTGATGGCCAAGCTGCATCACCTGGGACGGGCCGAGCGCCGGCACCGGGCGACCGAACTGCTCGAGCAGTTCGACCTCGTTGACGCTCGTGACAAGTTGGTGGCCACCTATTCCGGCGGCATGAAGCGACGGCTCGATCTGGCGATGACGCTGGTCGGGAACCCGCGACTGATCTTTCTGGATGAGCCGACCGCGGGTCTGGACCCGCGCAGCCGGCGGGCCATGTGGCAGATCGTCCGTGAGCTGGTGGCCGGCGGCGCCACCATCTTCCTGACCACTCAGTACCTCGAAGAGGCGGATGAACTGGCCGACCGGGTGGCGGTGCTCGATCGGGGCAAGCTGGTGGCCGAGGGGACACCTGAGGAGCTCAAGCGGAGCATTCCCGGTAGTCACGTCATTCTCCGCTTCGCCAACGCGCACACGCTCGACATGGCCGCGGGCCTGCTCGGCCAGCCGAAGCGCAACGACGAGACGCTCACTCTTCAGGTGCCGGGCGACGGCAGCGTTCGTGGGCTCAAGGAGCTACTCGACAAGCTTGAGCGGGCTTCGATCGAGGTCGAGGAGCTGACCGGGCACAGCCCTAACCTTGACGATGTCTTTCTCGCTCTCACCGGCCATTACCACGACGGTGCTCGTGCCGAGAGCGAGGAGGAGCTCGCGCGATGACTACCCTGACCCATGCCGTGAGCGATTCGTTGACGATGCTGCAACGCAATCTGAAGCACATGCTACGCAATCCGTCCGTGACCATTCTGACAATCGGAATGCCGATCCTCTTTCTGCTCATGTTTGTCTATGTATTCGGCGATACCCTTGGCAACGGGCTGGGTGGACCGACAGGCGGTCGCGACGAGTACATTGAGTTCGTCACGCCAGGCATCATCATGATGGCCGTCGCGGCGGTGACGCAGGGAACGGCCCTGTCGGTTGCCATGGACATGTCTGAGGGTGTGATCGCCCGCTTCCGGACGATGGCCATCGCTCGCGTGTCGGTCCTGACCGGCCACGTTATCGGCGCGATCTTCCAGACGATTCTCGCGGTGGCGGCGGTGTTCGGCGTCGCCGTGCTCATCGGCTTCCACGCAAACGCCGACGCCGCGGGCTGGCTGGCCCTGGCCGGCTTGATCGTGCTGCTCGCTCTGGCGCTGACCTGGCTGGCCGTGGCGCTCGGCCTCGTGTCCGGAAGTGCCGACACCGCCAGCACCCTGCTCGTACCGCTCATGTTCCTGCCGCTGCTGGGCAGCGGCTTCGTCCCCACCGAGTCCATGCCGTCGGGACTGCGCTGGTTCGCCGAGAATCAGCCCTTCACCCCGATCATCAACACGATTCGCGGGCTGTTGCTCGGCCGCGATGTCGGCAATGACAGCATCCTCGCGGTGGCCTGGTGCCTCGGCATTGCGCTCGCCAGCTATCTCTGGGCTAAGAGGCTGTACAACCGCGACCCCTCACCCCGCTAGCTGTCCACCGGATAGCGACGGATATCACATGCCAGCGTGGGTTCCCGTACCGCGCGGACTGGGCTGTCATGGGGATCCTGAGAATGCGTGCTAACCATCGACGTGGCCTTCGCTGACGCCTCAACGAAGGCCACGTCGGTGTCGTTTCGTCTGTCGGTTGCAGTGTCGACAGAGTTAACGGTTAATGATGCTTGTCGATCTGCAGCGGTGCGGGCGGCAAGATCTCGGTCTGGATGAACCGTTCGATGGGGATCGGTCCCACATATTGCCGGCATGTGCACGGCACATGGTCATGGCCACTCCAGCGGCCCTCGTCGAACCTATCCCGCTCCACCTCAGCTCGGCATGCTCCGCTCGGTGGCTCGTGTTCCTCGAGGCCGTGGCTACAGGAGCACAAAGCAGTAGCCGGAGCCGCCGACCGGGAGCGACGCCGTTGAACGAGGCCGAGGCCGTATCCGGCGCCGAGGAGCGCTGCCCCGGTGAGCAAGCTGATGGGGTCAAACACCTCGTCATAGTATCCGCGATCCCGTTGACCGACCTAACGTGATCTTTGACCTGTGTGGCGTGGCCTGGGGTTGTTCGAGCGATCTATTCCAAGGGATACGGACAGCACATGAAGACGAGGGCGTAAATCGACGTTGCTACACAACGATGACCATGGAGGCCACGTGAACGTCGATCTGGACACCCTCGCCACCGCACTCTATGTCGGTGGATGAGCCACCGCAGGTCGGGGGCTATCCGGTTGTCGCCGGACAGCCCCCGGGAACCTCAGGCTAGCGGGCGGTGTCGGCGCCGTGCCGCGCGCCGCTCAGGGCGACCGCCTCGGCTTCCAGCACTGCCGCCGTCGCCGGCTGGTCGTGCCCCTCCCCGAATCCGGCGGCGTCGGCCTCGGCGGCGAGGGAGCTGTCGTAGTGTGCGTACGACCTGGTCGACAGCCAGAGCTTGAAGATGAGCGCGAGCTCGAACAGCAGCAGCAGTGCGCCGGCCACTATGGACACGGCAAGCACGGCTCCGGTGAGCGGGCCGATGATGAAGACCGCCATGTGGAACTCGATGCCGCTGAAGATGTGCACCCGTACCCGGGAGCGGATGAGTAGGTCGCGGAGGCGGGTGAAACCGGTGAAGCGCGACCGGAACTCCCGCTCCATCACCAGCTCGGGGCGTTGCATGACGGCGACCACGCTGGAATCGGCGCCTTCCAGGTCGGCCTCGTCGTAGTCCGGTGCAACCACGCTCGTCTGGTCCGGCAAGGCATTGATCCGTATTGCCAAGTTCTGCCTCATCTTGCGCTTGACCTTCGCCAGCTGCATGGCGTTGAGGTAGCGGAACATGTCGAGGAAGACGATCCCGCCACCGACGACCAGGAAGGTCACGTCGCCGGTTCGTGCGTACTGCCCGCCCATCAGCGCGATGGTGCAAACCAGGACGCGGACACGGTCAAGGATGTAGTCCAGCCAGGCCCCGAACAGGCTGCCGGTGCCGTTGAGGCGGGCTACCTTGCCGTCCATGCAGTCGACGACGAAGCTCAGGTGGAAGATCACCGCGCCCACGATCAGCCACCCTGGTGTCGCTGCGGCGAAGGCCGCAGCGGAGCCGAGCCCAAGTATGAACGCGGCGACGGAGAGCCGGTTGGGGGTCACCCAGGGGTAGCGGGCGACGAGCCAGACCAGCCTCGACGCGAGCGGATCGACAAGGTAGACGGTCCACCAAGAGTCGCGTTCCTTGTATGTCTTGGCCTGAACTTCCGCAACAGTTACACCGCTGGCCATCATCCCGCCTCCGCGCCGAGCCCGAACTCCGGCAAGAGGCTACCTCAGGTTTGCTTCACAGTTGAAAAATCGTTAACTACTGGTATCTTCCCGTATGCTAGTAGATTCATGTTCCTGTACCGAAATGTGCCTTCCGGCTCCCATCGATGTGGAGGCAGCGGGCAGGCGGGCGAAGCGCCTCCGCGCGGTGATCCGGCCGAAGGTCATCCCCATGCCGGGAATCTCCCTGATCGGGACTTTGGAATGCCCCAGAGGATGGCGGAGAACGCCGGCTTTCAGGCGCTAGCGACGGGGTGTGGAAGCGGCCCCTTACCCTGTCCGATCGATCGGGTGAGTGACTTTCGGTTGTTCACAAGGTGCTAGCATTCCGGCCGTTGGTGCCGCTCAGCGACGCCGGAGCCGCGTCCGGCAGCGCCGCCTTCGCACCGACCGCACGTGCAGGCCGCTGGCCAGACGCCGGAACCGGGGGCGATCAGGTAAGACAGAGCGCAATGGCATGATCGGGTGGTTTTAGGTAGATGGAAAGCGCGGGGGGCTGGGGCCCTTCTCACGGTGTGACGTCGGAATCCCCCGATGTCCTGAGCGACCGAAGTGTGAGCGACGGGGGACTGCTCAGCATCGTCGTGCCCGCCCATGACGTCGAGGCGTTCCTCGCCGAATGCCTCCACTCGATCGCCGGTCAGACCTACCGCAACCTCGAGGTGATCGTTGTCGACGACGGATCGGTCGACGGCACCGGGCTGATCGCAGCGGAGTTCGCCGCCCGGGATCCGCGGTTCCGGGTGATCAAGCAGGATGAGGGTGGGCCGGGAGCGGCCCGTAACACTGGCATCCGAGCGGCTACCGGGACGTATCTCGCCTTCGTCGACGGCGACGACGTGCTTCCTCCGTACGCCTACGCGCTCGCGATCGCCTGCCTCGTCCGCACCGGCTCCGACTTCGTCTGCGGCGGCGTCCGGCAGTTCACATCCCGCGGCGCGACCCGCTCGCCAATGCACGCGAAGATCTTCCCGAAGACGAAGCTGCGTACACACGTGTCGTTGCACCGCGCGCTGCTGAAGGACCGGACGGTCTGGAACAAGGTCTTCCGTCGCCGCTTTTGGGACGAACACGGCCTGACCTTCCCGGAGGGGGTGGTCTTCGAGGACGTGCCGGTGGCGATGCTGGCGCACGCGATGGCCGACACGGTCGACGTGCTCGGCGTGCCGATCTACTACTGGCGGCGCCGTGAGTCCGGCGAGGCATCGATCACCCAGCGGAGGACCGACTGGGCCACGGTCGCCGACCGGCTGCGCGCCGTCGACCGGGTCAGCCGGTTCCTGGCCGACCACGGGCAGAAGGTCATCAAGCGCAGGTACGACGCCAACGCCCTTGTGGACGACCTTGCCCTCGTGCTGCGGGCGCTCCCCGACGCCGACGACGACTTCCGCGAGGCATTCGTCGATCGGAGCAACGACTTCCTCGACCGGGTTGACCCCAAGGTGTTGAGAAGTCTGCCTGCGAAGTACCGAGTGCAGTGGCACCTGGTACGGAAACGGATGATCCCGGAACTGGTCGAGGTCGCCCTGGCGACCCGCGGAGGGCTTGCGGTTCCGTCCGTGATGCGGGGTCTGCGACGCTACGCCGCGTTGCCCTACCTGGACGATCCGCAGGCCGCGCTTCCCCGCGAGCTCTATCAGCTGCCCGACCCGGCGGTGCAGAGCAAGCTACACGATCTCACCTGGCACGACGGCCGGCTCGTGCTGCGCGGGCATGCGTACGTCGACGGGATCGCGTCCCCGCGCCCCTGGAGTTCAGCACGGCTGCTCTGGTTGCGCGAGAAGCAGACGCGCCGGGCGGTGATGCTCTCCGCCCGTCCGCGCCGGTGTCCCGACGCCACGATTGACTCTACGCACGGTGACAGCAGCTACGAGTGGTCGGGCTTCGAGGCCGTGGTCGACCCGGCGTCGTTGAAAGAAGACGGCGAATGGGTTGAGGGTGTCTGGCGATTGACCGTGGGTGTCGTCAGCCGGGCCGGCCTGCGCAAGTCTCAAGTCAAGTTGGACGGTGAGCCCGTCTCCGCCTGGCTCGCCCCGCGGTACCTCGACGACGACGTGCGGCTTGTGCCACTCGCCAACAGCAAGGGCGTCTCGCTCCAGGTAGAGCGGGTGCGGGCCCGGATCACGTCGTGCGAACTCATCGACGAGGCGCTGCACATCACCGGTGGGATCCGTGGCCCGTCCCCGGTCGCCGGCCGAATCCAGCTCAGCCGCGCCGCCGGCGTGCCCGAGCATTGGGTGCCGGCAACGTTCGGCGAGCAGTCCGGCAAATGGACGTCGTTCCGCGCCGTCATACCGCTGGCCACCCTGTTCCCGGGCGCGGACGCCCCGGCCTGGACGCCCCCACCCGGCGCCGCGATGGACCGCTGGAGGGTGGAGATCGCCCTCTACAGCGGCGGAGCACAGGTCGTCCAGCTCATCGCGAACGACGACCTGCGCCAGGCTCGTACGCGCTACCGTGGCCGGGACGTCTATCTGCGTGCCACTGCCGCCGGCTACGTCTGGTTGTGTGCCCGGGCCGCTGCACCGGTCGTTACTGAGCTGACCTGGACCGGCCAGGGAACCCTTGTGCTGACCGGTGACCACGACCGTACGATCGGCGAGCCGGAGTTCACGCTCCGGTTGCGCGACACCGGTGAGTCCCGTGTCCTCCCCGCCACCTGGGATGGCGACTGCTGGCGGGTTGAGTTCGCGCCGCGGGCGCTGCCGCTGTTCGACGGCACCGTCGAACTGCGGCCGGGGCCGTGGGACCTACTGTGCCGGCTCGCCGCCGATGGGTCGCTCGCGTTCACCAATCTCACCTTTGCGGAGTCGGTGCTTCGACGGCTGCCCGCAGCGACGGAGATCAACGGTCGTACCTTCGCCGTCGAGGCAACTGGAGCGGAGAGCGCCAAGTTGCGCGCCGGCTCGGTCCTGCTTCCGGACGAGCGGGGGGCGTTCCACCGCAAGCAGCTCCGCGAGGCCTACCGGGCGGCGCGCCTCCGCCCGCGGCGGGACGCCGTGTTGTTCGACAGCTTCAGCGGACGGCAGTACTCCGACAGCCCGCGGGCGGTGTACGAGGAGATGGTCGAGCGGGGGGTGGGCCCGGCAGAGCGTCTCTGGGTCGTGCGGGAGGGCCAGTGCAGCGTGCCGCCGACCGCTCGTGCGGTCCGACATGGCGGGCGTGATTGGTACGAGGCGCTGGCCTCCTGTCGGTACATCGTCACCAACACCCATCTGCCCGACTGGTTCGAACGAGCCTCCGAGCAGACGGTCGCGCAGCTGTGGCACGGCACGCCGCTGAAGCGAATTGCGTTCGACGTCACTGACATCCGGCACGCAGATGGCAAGTACCTGAGCCGGCTGGAGAAGGAGGTGCCGAACTGGTCGTTTCTCGTTTCGCCCAACCGGTTCAGCACCCCAATTCTACAGCGGGCATTCCGGTACGAAGGCGAGATCCTGGATGCCGGCTACCCCCGCAACGACGTGCTCTACCACCGTCGCGACGCGGTTGCCGCCGCCGTCCGGCGGCGGTTGGGCCTGCCGGCCGGAAAGAAGGTCGTCCTCTACGCGCCGACCTGGCGCGACGACCAGTTCCACGCCATGGGCCGGTCCAAGATGACCCTGATGCTGGACGTGGCCGAAGCTCGCCGGAAGCTCGGGGACGACCATGTCCTGCTGATCCGGCGGCACCCGAACATGGTTGACGAGATCCCGGGCGCCGGCGATGGCTTCGTGTGGGACGTGTCCCGGTACCCGGACGTCGCGGACCTGCTGGCCCTGGCGGACGTGCTGGTCACCGACTACTCGTCCCTGATGTTCGACTACGCGAACACGCGCCGGCCGATGCTGTTCTTCACCTACGACCTCGAGCACTACCGGGGGGACCGGCTGCGCGGCTTCTACTTCGACTTCGAATCCGACGCGCCCGGACCCCTGGTCGGTACCTCTTCCGAGTTGATCGACGCAATTCTTCGCGTCGATGTGGAATCCCGTCAGTACCAGGAGCGTTACGACGCCTTCGTCGCACGCTTCTGCGACCTGGACGACGGCAAAGCAACCTCGCGGGTCATCGAACGGCTGCTGGGCTGAGCGAGGCCGGCGGTGGCGGCGCGAGCCGGCTTCGCTGCTCGGTCAGTTTCGATGTACCCGTGTTTGGGTCGCCTATGGCCAGGAAGTTGCGGATGTTCTTCCGGTGTGCGTCGAGCGACAACTCCAGGGCTGGACGCACACACCGAAGCCGTAGCCGGGGTGTGTGGTAGCTGCATCGGATCGCCACCCCGGGCCGACCTCGTCGCGCCACCAGGCGTAGGAGCGGGTGCCCCGGGCCAGGCCGTGCCCGCCAGTCGCTGGTGACTCTACTCGTGGTGGGCCTACCTGGGCCGCGCTGTGGCCCACGCAGCTTGCGCAGCACCACGTCGCGGTGGAAGTCGAGGAAGGATTCGAGCACCGCGCGCTCACTGCCCGTGCGGATGCACAAGACCAACAGTGGGATCGATGTTCCTCGTAACCATGCCCGGGATCTTAGTCCACTGTTGGTGATTTCCCGCCCCGAGTCACGTCGCTGGGACGGGCTCGAATCGTCCGACACGTCGCGACAGCCGATATCCGTGAGTGCCCCACTCCCCGGTCGTGGGGCTGTCGCGAGCGTCCCTTCGGGCGTAAGCGGTCAGGGTCGGGTCTCGGCTGGGTGAGAACCCGCCCCTGACCGGAGTGATCAGGCGATGAAGTCTCGGACCTTGGTGTAGTTACTGGGGTCGTCGTTCATGTCGGTGTGCCCCTTGCACCCCACGGAGGTGTTCACCGCGCCGTCGAGCTTCGCCGAACTGTCGGGGTTGATCAGTGCGTCACACGTCGACCACAGGGTGGCGTAGTTTACGTTCCCGGGGGTTTCGTCGCCGGAGTTCAGGGAGTCGAGGAAGCTGCTGCCCCGAATCATTTCCCGGCACGATACGTAGAAGGAGCAGAACAAGGAGACGTCCGTTCCGTGGTTTACCCCGGCCACGGAGACAAAGTCATCCACGGTTTCGGTCCCGCCGCCGTTCTTCAGGTACCAGCGGGAGCTCAGCGTTCCCATCGAGTGGGCGACGATATCAACCTTGGTGGCGCCGCTCGCGTCGAGCACCTCCTGCACCTTGGCGATGAGCTTCGAGCCGGTGGTCGCGTTGGACTTCTTCCAGTCGTAGGACCAGTTGTATAGCTCGGAGTCCTGGTAGCCGTCCGCCTTGAACTTGCTGATCCAGGCGTTCCAGGTGCTGGCGGAGCTGCTCAGGCCGTGGACGAAGAGGACGGGATTGCGGACTGCGGCCTGCGCGGCCGACGGCGCGACCAGTGTCACCGTCGCCACCAGGGCGGCGGCGACGAGGGTGCGGACGAAGCGTCTCATGGGGGTCTCTTTCGATCCGGGCAGGTCCAGAACCTCGGACCTGGCGGTGGTGGGTGGGAGATTATTCAGTCATAATCGTCAATGTGACATGAAGGTGACTGGGGTGCTAGTGGCGTTATGTTTCGATCAGATAACACCCATCAGGGCCCGGTGATGATGCCGGTCAGGGCAGGGGTGAATGCTCTTGGCGTAGCTTCGTCGACCCGGCGTTGACCGACCAGGCGGCAACCCACTGGGTGGATGTTTGCGGCCTGGTCCGGTCCGCCAGGTGGTGCCAGTCCATTCGGCGCGAGGCCCTGGGCACCGCCCGCCGTAGCCGTGTCCGTCCAGCTCGGTCCAGCGCACGTGCGGATTGGTCGCGCGGATCAGACTCGCACCGAGGCGAGACTGCGGCGGTAGGCCCCAAATGGGTGAGGGGGCTCGCCCGCTGGGTGAAAAGTCCCGCTTGGTTCCTAATGTGATAGCGCGCCCTCGCGGGTGGGGCCGGGCGGGGTGAAGGGCGATGTACGCAGGGGCGGCGGGTATGGCGCTGGTCGCCGTGGTGGTCGTGGCGAGCTGCTACCTGCTGCACCAGGTGGTGGCGATCGCCCGAACGCCGCTGCTGGTTTCGCCGTTTCAGTCGGGCTGGCGTCCGGAGGAGCACGCCCTGTCTCGGTACCACGTCCGTTGGTACCTGGTGACGGTGCTGTTTCTGGCGTTCGACGTGGAGATGCTCTTCATGTATCCGTGGGCGGTGGTCGTCGCCGACCTGGGTGCCACCGCCGTGGTGGAGATGTTCGTCTTCCTGGCGGGTGTGCTCGTCGCGGTGGTGTGGGCTTGGCGGGAAGGCGCGCTGCGATGGGTGTGAGCGGTGCGCTGGCGCGGCTCGCCCTCCGGCACGCCCATCTGCTGGTCATCGAGGTGCCCGGGTACTGGCTGACTCGGGTCGCCGTCGAGCGGCTCGCGGGCGTCCGGGGGTGGCGGCTGGCGGTGTCACCGGCGGACGCCGACATCCTGGTGGTGTGTGGATCGCCCGGACCGGAGCTGGCGCTGGTGGTGGCGAGCCTGTGGGAACAGCTACCCGGGCCGCGGGCCCGGATCGATGTCACCACACCGGATCTGGTGGCCGCCGGCCTGGACCAGGCGGCGGCCATGCTGCGGGATACGCCAGGCCAGCGGCGGGACAGTACCGCCCGCGATGGGCGGGGGTTTGACGATGCTGCGGGCGGGGACATTGCCCTGGCGCACGGCAGCGCGGATCGCGATGGGCTGGAGATGGACGTGCTGCACGTGCGACTCGGCCCGGTGCTGCCGGAGTGGCCAGCCGGCCTGGTCCTCCGCGCTCACCTGCACGGCGATCTCATTGCCGAGGCGCAGGCGGGTGTCATTGACGCTGGGCACGGGCCTGCCGGCGGTGCGCACGTAGCCGGTGGTGACCCATCCGACGAGGTCAGGCCGGCAGTCGCCGGAGAGGTCGCCGCCCGGCGGTGCGACAACGCGGCCCGGCTGCTGGCGTTGGCGGGCTGGCCGGACGCGGCCGGGGGGGCCCGCGCCATCCGTGATCGACTCTTGACCGGCGAGCGGTCGGCGGCGACCGCGGAGTTGGCGCGGCTACGGCGCCGGGTACGCCGCTCGTGGCTGCTGCGCTGGTCGCTGCGGAGAGTGGGGCCACTGCCGCCCGACGAACTGGCTCGGTTGGGGCTCGCCCCGGATCTCACCGGCGACGTGTGGGACCGACTCAACGGCATGCTCGGCCGGGCGGCAGTCGCGGTCGGTGGTCCCGCCGGTGTGGTGGACGGTGGTCCCGCCGGTGTGGTGGACGGTGGTCCTGCCGGTGTGGCGGTCGGTGGTCCCGTCGACGTCGTGGTCGGCGGGCCGGTCACATCGCCGGCGGCGGTCGCCAGCGTGGTGTCCGGGTGGGACGTGGCCACCGCCCGGCTCATTGTGGCCAGCCTCGATATTACTGCGCTGGATGTGGTTACCGATGGCTGAAGTGCCGGCAGCCGTCTCCGGTGGCTGGGCGCCGGTCGCGGCGGTGCTGCTGGGGGCGCTCGCGGTCGCCGCGGCGCTGCTCGACGGCGCCCTGGCCGGGCGGGCGGCCGGTGTCCGGTCCGGGATGGGGCGGCCGGTGGGTGAGGTGGCGCGGTTGCTTCGGCAGCGCCGGCGAACCACCGTCGCCGCGGACCGGTTGCTGTGGCGGATCGGCGGCGCGGGGTTACTCGGGATGGCGCTGATGATCATCACGGTGGTGCCGCTCGGGCGGTGGACCCTGTTCGACCTGGACGTCGGGGTGGTGTGGGTAAACGCGCTCGATGTCCTGGCGTGGGCGTTCGTGTGGCTGACCGGGTGGGGCGCCAACTCCGCGTACGCGCTGGTTGGCGGCTATCGGTTCCTCGCGCACGGATTGGCGTACGAGTTGCCGCTGATGTTCGCGCTGGTGGCGCCGGCGGTTGCGGCGTCCAGTCTGCGGGTGGGAGAGGTCGCCGCCGCGCAGCAGGGGTTGTGGTTCGTGGTGTGGATGCCGGTGGCCTTCGTCGTCTACTGCCTCGGCGTGGTGGCGATCGCGGTGTGGGGGCCCTTCTCGCCGGCGCTCGGTCGCGACGTGGCGGGTGGGGTGACGGCGGAGCTCTCCGGTGTGGACCGGCTGTTGTTTCTGGCCGGGCGGTACGCGCTGCTGGCGGCGGGCGCCGCCTTCGCCGTACCGATGTTTCTCGGTGGTGGGGCCGGGCCGCTGCTGCCGGCCTGGGCCTGGGTGCTGGTGAAGGCCACGGTACTGCTGGCGGGGTTGGTGTGGCTGCGCCGTCGGGCGCCCGCGCTGCGTCCGGACGTGTTCATGGAGGTGGGCTGGCTGGTGCTGCTGCCGGCGGTGCTGCTGCAGGACCTCCTCGTCGCCGTCGTCGTGATCGGGGGCTGAGGCATGGTCACCCACCTCGCCTTCTGGGGCCTCGCGGTCATCGCGGTGCTCGCCGGGGTCGCCGTCTTCGTCGTCAACTCGATGGCCCGGGCCAGCTACTCCCTGGCGCTGTCCTTCATCGCGGTCGGTCTCCAGGTGCTCCTGCTACAGCAGCTCTACGTCGGCGTGCTGGTCATTCTGATGATGGTGATGGAGATGGCGATCATGGCCGTCTACATGAACATGTTCATGGGAATGAATCCGGCGATGATGTCGATGAACATGGTCCACGGTGCTCGCCATGCCCTACCGGTGTCGGTTGGGGTCTTTCTGCTCCTGGCCGCCGGGGCGCTGTTCGCGCCGTGGCCGAGCCGTCGCGGCAGCCCGCCGGCGGATGTCACCGCCGCCCTCGGCGTGGAGCTGATGGGTCCGAAGATGTTGGCCATGGCTGTGGTGGGTGTGGTCATGGCGGCCACCATCGTCAGTGGGATCGTCCTGGCCGCGCACCGCACCCGCTACGACCGGTTCGGGGACGACCTCCGCCGCCGTCGGCCGGCCGATCCGCAGCCGGGGGGAGTTCGACGGTGACGGTACGGACCGTGCTGCTGGTGGCTGCGGCCCTGATCTCCGTGGGCTTGTACGGCGCCCTGTCCCAACAGGTCGTGGTGATGGTGATGATGGGCCTGGAGCTGATGCTCAACGGCCTGATCCTGGCCGTGGCCGGGCTCTGGTGGTTCTGCGCCCCCGACCCGTCCGGGCAGGTGCTGCTCCTGGTCATCCTCGCGGCGATGACGGTGGAGATGGCGATGGGCTTCGCCGTCGCCACTTCGCTGCACCGCGTACGGCGGTCGGATCTGACCGACACGGCCGCGGACCTGTCCGGATGACCACGCTCGGGACCGCAGCCTTGTGGGCGGTGGTCGGCCTGCCCGCCACCGCCGGCGCCGCGCTGGTCGTCGCCCGGCCCAGGGACCGGGTCGCGGTGCGGGTCGCGTTGGCGGTCGCGGCCACCGCCGTGCTGCTGTCCGCAGTGGTCGCCGTCGCCCGGCCGACGGTGGCGGTGCCGTTCCTGGCCGGTGCGGACCTCGTCCTGACGGTGGATGGGTTGGCCGCGCTGGTCCTGCCGACGGTGCTGGTGGTGACGCTACTGGTCTTGGTGGCCGCCGTCGGCGAGGCACTCACCCCGGCGGCGCGGTTCCACGGCCTGATGCTCTTGTTCGCCGCCGCGGCCGCGCTTACCGTCACGGCGGGCACCCTGCCGACGTTGCTCTTCGCCTGGGAGCTGATGGGCGCCGCGTCGTACGCGTTGATCGGGTTTTGGTGGTGGGACGAGGGCCGAGTCACCGCCGGCTTCACCGCATTTGTCACTACCCGGACTGCGGACCTCGGCCTCTACCTGGCGGCCGGGGCGGCTCTGGCCGGCGGCGCGGGCCTGGCGCTGACGGACCTCGCCGCCAGCAGCCCGGGGTGGCGACACGTCCTGGCGGCCGGAGTTCTTGTCGCGGCGCTCGGCAAGGCCGCGCAGCTACCGTTCTCCTTCTGGCTGTCCCGGGCGATGGCCGGGCCGAGCCCGGTCAGCGCGCTGCTGCACTCCGCGGCGATGGTGGCGATGGGCGGCTACCTGCTCCTGCGGACGCAGCCGCTGCTGGCCGCCACCGGCTGGGCCCCGTCGGCGGCCATGTGGGTCGGCGCGGGGACCGCGCTGCTGCTCGGCGCGGTCGCGCTTACCCAGCCTGACCTCAAGCAACTCCTCGCCGCCTCCACCTGCGCGCAACTCGGGTTCGTGGTGTTGGCCGCCGGGGCCGGCGCGGTGGCGGGTGGGGCCGCGCATCTGGTGGCGCACGCCGCGGTCAAGGCGCTGTTGTTCCTCGCCGCCGGGGCGTGGCTTGCCGCGCTGGGCACCAAACAGCTCGCTGGTCTGGCCGGGGTGAGCCGGCGGTGGTCGCTGGTCGGCTGGTCGGCCACGGTCGCGCTGCTCGCGTTGGCCGGGATCGCGCCGCTGTCGCTCTGGGCGACCAAGGACGCCATCCTCGCTGCCGTCCGCGAAGAGTCACCGGTGCTGTACGCGGTCGGCCTCGCGGCCGCAGCGCTCTCCGCCGCCTACGCGGGGAGGGTTCTCGTCGTGATCTGGCGGCGGGTCCCCGCTGACCAGCAGGGCGCGGTGGACGCGTACCGGGACCAGGAGGAGACCGGCACCGGGCGGATTCCCCTCGCCGGGTGGTTGCCGCTGCTGGTGTTGGCGGTCGCCGCCGTGGGTGCCGGGTTGCTGGCGTTGCCACCGACCGGCGCCGTGGTCGCCCACGCCGTTGGTCAGCCCGGCGGCTACCAGCCGGTTCCGGTATCGGAACTGGTCGCGTCGGCGCTGATCGCCCTGGCGACCCTCGTCGTCGTGGCGCGGTGGCGGGCGCCGGCACCACGCTGGGCGCGGCGATGGCTGGGTCTGCAACAAGCGGCCTCGGCTCTGGTGACGCGTCCGACCCAGGCGCTCGGTGCGGTGGCGGCTCGGTTCGACGACCGGGTGCTGGACCGGGGCGTCGCGCAGGCGGCGCGGGCCACCGCCCTCCTGGCCCAGCGGGCCGCGCACGTCGATCAGCGCCGGATCAACCGGATGGTGGAGGTTGTCGCCGCCGGGCTGCGGCGGCTGGGGCACCTCGCGCGCCGGCCGCAGACCGGGCAACTGCACCAGTACTACCTCCAGGCCGTGGTGGTGCTCGTCGTCGGTGCCGTCGTCCTCGTGGTACTGGGGTAGCCGGATGCTCACAGTGATCGTCTTCCTGCCCCTGCTCGTCGCGGTGCTGCTGGCCGTCGTCCCCGGGTGCGGCGACACCGCCGCGCGGCGGGTCTGGGTGGGTGCGGCGACGGTCGAGCTGGCGCTGGTCGGCGTCGTCTGGGCAGGGTACGAGACTCCGCCGCCGGGACAGCTGGCCTTTGCCGAACGGGCGGCGTGGATTCCCGGGGTGGGCAGCAGCTACCACCTCGGTGTGGACGGGCTCTCCCTGCCCCTGATGGCGATGACCTCGGTGGTCTTCCTCGCCTGCGCCGTGTATGCGCTGCGGGAGCGGCACCGGCCCCGCGTCCAGGCGTCGCTCTTCCTGTTCCTCCAGAGCGTGTGCCTCGGGGTCTTCGCCGCGGCCGACCTGATTCTCTTCTTCGTCTTCTTCGACCTGTCCATCGTCGGGATGTACGCGGTGATCGCCGGCTGGGGGCACGGCGACCGGGCTCGGTCGGCGCTGACGTTCTTTCTCTACACCTTCCTCGGCTCGCTGGCGCTGCTCACCGGGTTCATCGGCCTGTACGCGGCAGCCGACCCGCACACCTTCGACATGCCGACCCTCACCGCGGAGAATCCGCTCGCGGGGCGCCCCCTGGCCGGGGGAGTGGTGCTCGCCGCGATCCTGATCGGCCTGGCGGTGAAGACCCCCACCGTGCCGTTTCACACCTGGTTGCCGCCGGCGCACACCGACGCTCCCGCCGTCGGCTCCGCTGTTCTGGCCGGGGTGCTGTTGAAGCTGGGTACCTACGGCTTCGTGCGGATCGCCGCACCGATGCTGCCCCAGGCGTGGCGGGGTTGGGCGTGGGTCATCGTCGCCGTCGGGGTGGTGTCGGTCCTCTACGGTGCGCTGGTCGCCCTGGCCCAGACCAACCTCAAGCGGATGATCGCCTACACCTCGATCAATCACATGGGTTACGTCGTGCTCGCGGTGGGGGCCGCCGGTCTGGTCAGCGTGGACACCGTCGAACCGCGGGCGGTCGCGGTGACCGGCGCGGTCACCCAGATGGTCAGCCACGGTCTGATCACCTCCGCCCTGTTCCTGCTCGCCGGGGTCCTGTACGAGCGGGCCGGCAGTTACGACCTGCACGCGTATGGCGGTCTCGCCGCCCCCGCACCGGTGTTCGCCGCGTTCTTAGCCGTCGGTGCCTTCGCCTCCCTCGGCCTGCCGGCCTTCTCCGGCTTCATCGCTGAGTTTCAGGTCTTCGCCGGCAGCATCGCCACCGCCCCCGTGACGGCGGTGGCGCTGCTCGGCATCCTCGTCACGGCCGCGTTGTTCCTCCGCGCCGGGCAGGCGTTGCTGACCGGCCCCACCGTCGGCTCTGCGAAGGGCTTCGGTGACCTGCGCGCCACCGAGCTGTGGTCGGTGGGGCCGCTGCTGGCGCTGTCCCTGATCATTGGGGTGCTGCCGCGCCCGTTGCTCGATCTCATCGAGCCCGCTGCCCGTACTGTCGTTGACCTGCTTGGCCGGTGACCGGTGGCGGCGGAGATGATGCGCACCGAGCTGCTGCTGCCGGAGATGCTGCTCGCCGGCGGTGCGCTCGTCGTCCTGCTCGGTGGCTCGTTCACGCCCCGCCACCGGCAGTGGATCCTGCGGGCGGTCGCCGCCACCGTCTGTGTCACGGTGATCATCGCCGCCGCGGTCACGCTCTCCGCTCCGGCCAACACCGCCTTTGCCGGCTCCTACGCGGTCGACACCGGCACCGGCGTCGCCCGGATCCTCGCCGCCGCCGGCTGCCTCCTCGTCCTCGCCCTCGCCGGGGACGAGCTCGCCGGAGAGGCCCGGGAGAGCGACGCCTACGCGCTGCTGCTCTTCGCCACCGCCGGTGCGGTGCTGCTCGCCGGCGCCACCGACCTGCTCGCCCTGGTAGTCGGCTTTCTGCTGGCCAGCATTCCGCTGTACGCGCTGATCGGTCTGGCCGGCACCGGCGCCGGCGCCGAAGCGGTGCTCAAGACGTACCTCCTCGGCGCCCTCTTCGGCATCCTGCTCCTGCTCGGTGTCACGCTGCTCTCCGGGATCACCGGCGCCACGGCCTACGCCGAACTCGCCGCTCGGCTGCCGGCGGCGCCGCGCGTGGTGGTCACCGCCGCCGCCGTCGCGGTGATCGGTGGGTTGATGTTCAAGGCCGGCGGATTCCCCGCGCACTTCTGGGTGCCCGACGCGGCCCAGGGCGGTACGGCCATGGCGGCGACGTTCCTCACCACCGTGCCCAAGATCGGTGCGTTGCTCGCGGTCCACCGGCTCGCCGGGGTCCTCCCCGGCACCTCGAACTGGCCGGCGGTGGTGGCCACGCTGGCCGTGGCGTCCATGCTGCTGGGTAACCTCGCCGCGTACTGGCAGACCGACGTGCGGCGGCTGCTTGGCTGGTCAACGGTGAGTCAGGTCGGCTACCTGCTGGTGCCCGTGGTCGCCACCGGACGCAGCGACCTCGCCCAGCCGTCGTTGTTGGTCTATCTCGCCGGCTACACCGTCACCAACGTCGCCGCCTTCGCGGTCACCGCCGCGCTACCCCGGCACCGCGACCGTACGTCCTGGCGTGGGGTGGCGGCGGCCGCGCCGTGGCTGGCCGCCGCCCTGGTGGTGGCACTGCTCGGTCTGGTCGGCACCCCGCCGACGGCGATCTTCGTCGGGAAGCTGACCGCTGCGAGCGCTGCCTGGGACGGCGGATACGCGGTGCTGGCGGTCGTCGTCTTCGGCAACTCCGCACTCAGCCTCTTCTACTACCTGCGGTGGCTGGTTCCGCTCTATCAGCCCTGGGCGCTCGCCCCGCCCGACCGCCCAGGGCGATGGAGTACGACGGTGGCCGTCGTGGCAGCCGCGCTCAGCCTCGTCGGTGGGGTCGCCGCCGGCCTGGTGTGGCGGGCCGCCGGCGGGTAGCGAGCCGGAGCACGAGGTCAGCGGCGGGGTTCACCGGGCCGCTACCGACCGGTGAGCCGGGGCGTCCGCTTGTCGAGAAAGGCCCGCATCCCCTCCCGTTGGTCGGCGGCACCAAAAGAGAGTAATTTACGTGAGTGAATTTGTAATGTTTTTGGTTATGTCTGTACTGGGTGGCTAGGTCAGGATCCGGGTGCGGGCTCAAGGCGTGCTCTCAGGCGCGGGCTGGCGCTCCGACCGCAGGGTGGTGTCGCGCCGATCGGCGCCAATGAGTCCGGTCGCTACGCCGGAAGCAACACCGCCGCGGTGCGGACCAGGCCGCCGTCAACGGCGAACCGGCCGGACACCGTGGCCGGTGGGGCGTGCACCGTGGCGGCGGCTACCCGTGCGGGGGCGATCCGGGCGGTGAATCGTCCCGCCTCCGGATCCAGCGTCACGGTTGCGTCATGGAAGTCCAACCAGGTGCCGACGACCGGGTGCCAGACCTTGTAGACAGTCTCCTTCGCGCTGAACACCACGGTCGGCCAGGAGACGCCGCTGGGCAGCCGTGGAAACAGCGCCTCCTCCTCCGGCAGGCAGATCGCCCGGACCACCCCCGGGTCCAGCGGCCGGTGCTGCTCGGCGTCGAGGCCGACCGACCGGATCTCGTCGGCCCGGGCCACGGCGGCGGCGCAGTAGCCGCGGGTGTGGGTGATCGCCCCGACCACCCCGGCCGGCCAGACCGGTGCTCGGTTGGCGGCGGTGGGGAGGGCGACCGGCGACCGGCCGAGCGCGGAGATGGCGCGGCGTGCGCAGACGCGGCCAGCGGTGAAGTCACGACGCCGGCCGGCCACAGCTCGGTCGCCGAGGCCCGCCTGCTCCTCGGGCAACAGCACGCCCTCCCAGTCGGGCGGCTCCGCGACCACGACCGCGACGGTGGTAGGCAGCAGGTCACGCATCGATTGCTCCCATGAGGTGTCGCCGACGGAAGGCCCGTGCGGCGCGGTCCAGGGTCTGTGTGACGGCCATGGCTGCCCAAGGTAGCGCACTCGCGGTGCTGCTGCTGGAGCCCGAACTCCGTGCGGAAGCCCCCGCCTCCCGGCCCCGGTCAATGGCGGCTCATCGATCTCGACTGCAACGACCGCCCGGCATGGCGATCGTCGGGAATCTGACCCAACCCGGCCAGTTGTGCCGTCGCTGCAACCTGGTTAAGCTTTTGCTGCGCGCTCCAATCGCCCGCTTCCCCCGTGGCAGGCGATCGGAGCGCGCTTTTCGTTGCAGGGCCCGCACGTGAGCGTGCGGGCCCTGCCGCTATCACGGGTGCCGAGGGCAGGACCGGTCAGATTCAACAGGACGTGTCAGAACCCGCAGGACCGGTCAGATCCACCGGCTGTCCAGCCACATTCGGTTGGACCAGCTGTCGTAGGGAAGCGGCTCGCCGACGAAGATCGGATAGAAGTAGGCGAAGTTGAGCGCCACCAGCAACACGTACCCCCCGGCGATGACGGCGCCGACGAGTAGTCGATCTCCACTGCCCGTTGGTGCGGTCTCCGGCGTGCTCTCCGGACCGGCCGTCGCCGGCGCACCTATGATCACACCCAGCACGTAGGTCACGGCGAGCACCAGGAACGGCAGGGCCGGGGCGGTGTAGAAGGAGAACATGGTGCGCCCACTGTCCGCCGCGTACCAGAACCAGGGCAGCAGGCCGGACGCGACACAGAGCAGGATCGCCCCGGCCCGCCAGTCGCGTCGCGCGAGGCCCAGCCAGGCGAGCGCGGCCAGGGCGGGCAGGAATGACCACCAGAGCAGCGGCGTGCCCAGCAGCAGAACCTCGGTGGCGCAGCTCGCCGCGGCGCAGGGTCCCTCGGACGACCAGTAGAAGGCGACCGGGCGCGCCAGGAGGAGCCACTGCCAGGGCCAGGACTGGTATGTGTGCGCGTCGTCGAGTTGCGCGTGGAAGCCGTACGCGGCCTTGTGGTACTCGATGAGGTTCTGGAGCGCCCCGATGACGGGGGTGTCGCTCAGCGGGGCGTTCGGCCACCGCTGTGCGTCGGGCACCCGGTAATACCCCTCGTCGCCCAGCAGCCACCCAGACCAGGCGGCGAGGTAGGCCACCACCATCAGCAACCCGGCCAGCAGCAGCCAGGGGGTCTCGTCGAGCAGGGTGCGCCGCCACGGCCGGCGTACCCCGGCGGAGCGGCGGGCACCGACCTCCCAGAAGACCACCAGGAGCACGAATGCCGGGAGGAAGTACAGCGCACTCCACTTCACCGCGCAGGCGCAGCCGAACAGCACCCCGGCGGCCAGTCGCCACCACGGCCACCTCCGCCAGCCACCAACTGGTCGGTCGGTGGTTGGCGGGTCGCCCGGGTCCGGCCCGGGGGTGAGGGTCTCCGCCCAGCGCCGGCGCCGGGCGTCGCGGTCGAGAACCAGTGCGCCGAACGACGCCAGCACGAAGAAGAGCAGAAAGATGTCGAGCAGCGCGGTGCGGGACAGCACCAGGTGGAAGCCGTCCAGGGCCAGCAGAAGCCCGGCGGCGCAGCCCAGCACGGTGGAGCCGAACAGCCGGCGCGCGATCCGGACCAGCAGCAGCACCGAGAGGGTGCTGATCAGGGCCGCGGAGAATCGCCAGCCCACCTCGGGAGCGGTGGTGATCAGGTGCCCGGCGGCGTAGACCCCCTGTTCGGTGTCGCTGTAGCCGAAGGCCCACTCGCCGAGCCCGATGAGCCACTTGCCCAGGGGTGGGTGGACCACGTATGACGGGCCGCCGTCCTGGTAGTTCCACTCGACGCCCCGGTCGACCAGTGCCCAGCCGTCGCGGGCGTAGTAGACCTCGTCGAAAATCTTGCCCGGCGGGTTTCCGAGGTTGACGAAGCGCAGGACCGCCGCGATCGTGACGATCACCGCGGTGGCCAGCCAGGACCGCCGGTCGAGCCGGTTGTCAATGGTGGCCAGCCGGCGGCGGACGATGTCGGGAAGGCCCCTGCCGAGGTGGCGGCCCCGGTCCGTCTGCTCGGGCTGCTCCGGCCCGGCCTGGCCGGCGGGGTGCGCTGTTGACGCCTGGGTCACCCCGTGATCGTAGGCTGCGGAGGTGGGCCCGCGCGCACACCGTTTCACGTAAGACTCATAACTGTCGATGAAGGAGCGTCCTTTCGTGGATGCGAAGTCCGATGTCGGACGCCTGGTCCTGCTCGGCGCGCCGCTCGGAAACCCGGCCGACGCCTCCGCCCGGCTCCGCGAGGTGCTCGCCACGGCTGACCTGGTGGCAGCCGAGGACACCCGGCGCCTGGCCCGGTTGGCCCGGGAGCTCGAGGTGACCATTTCTGGGCGGATAGTCTCATATTTTGAGGGGAACGAGGAGCGCCGTACGCCGGAACTTGTCGATGCGCTCCGCGCTGGCCTCGGCGTCGCCCTGATCACCGACGGCGGCATGCCCAGCGTCTCTGACCCGGGCTACCGGCTGGTCCGGGCGGCGGTGGACGCCGGGGTGCCGGTCACCGCCGCTCCCGGCCCCAGCGCGGTCACCACCGCCCTCACCCTCTCCGGGCTGGCCAGTGACCGGTTCTGCTTCGAGGGCTTCCTGCCCCGCAGCCCGGGTTCGCGCCGCGCCCGGCTGACCGCGCTCGCCACCGAGGAACGCACCCTGGTCTTCTTCGAGGCGCCGCACCGGGTCGCCGCGGCCCTCGCCGACCTTGCCGCGGCGTTCGGCGCCCACCGGCCGGCGGCGCTCTGCCGGGAGCTGACCAAGACCTACGAACAGGTGCTTCGTCGTCCGCTCGGTGAGTTGGCGGCCTGGGCCGCCGAGGAACCGGCGCGTGGCGAGATCACGCTGGTGGTGGCGGGCGCCTCGGGTCCAGCCCGGCAACGGCCGGACGACGAGACGTTGCGGGCGGCGGTCGCCGCTCGGGAAGCGGCTGGCCGTTCCCGTCGGGATGCGGTCACCGAGGTCGCCGTCGAGTACGGGCTACGCCGACGTGAGGTCTACGACATCGTCCACCGGTGAGGTGGGGCGAGGAAGTGAAGTGACCAGGGCGGCCCGGGCGGGCCCATCGGTTCGCGGCCCCGCGGCCGGGGTCACTAGGCTTGTTGGCCATGAGTCACGTTCTCGCGGCGGTTGCCTGGCCTTACGCCAACGGCCCGCGCCACATCGGCCACGTCTCCGGCTTCGGCGTTCCCTCCGACGTCTTCGCCCGGTACATGCGGATGGCCGGCCACGACGTGCTCATGGTCTCTGGCACCGACGAACACGGCACGCCGATCCAGGTGCAGGCCGACGCGGAGGGGGTCACCCCCCGCGAGTTGGCCGACCGCTACAACCGGGTGATCGTGGCGGACCTGCACGGGCTCGGGCTCTCCTACGACCTGTTCACCCGCACCACCACCGGCAACCACTACGCCGTGGTGCAGGAGCTGTTCGAGGGGATGTACCGCAACGGCTACATCGTGCCGAAGACCACCATGGGCGCCATCTCCCCGTCCACCGGTCGGACCCTGCCCGATCGCTACATCGAGGGCACCTGCCCGATCTGCGGCTACGAGAGCGCCCGCGGCGACCAGTGCGACAGCTGCGGCAACCAGCTCGACCCGATCGACCTGCGCAACCCGAAGTCGAAGATCAACGGAGAGACGCCGAAGTTCGTCGAGACCGAACACTTCTTCCTCGACCTACCGGCGCTCGCCGACGTCCTGGGGCAGTGGTTGGACACACGGGAGGGCTGGCGGCCGAACGTGCTGCGCTTCTCCAAGAACCTGTTGGACGATCTCCAGCCCCGGGCGATCACCCGGGACCTGGAGTGGGGGGTGCCGGTCCCGCTCGACGGCTGGCGGGAGCGTGGCGACAAGCGCATCTACGTGTGGTTCGACGCGGTGATCGGCTACCTCTCCGCCTCGATCGAGTGGGCCCGCCGCTCCGGTGATCCAGCGGCGTGGCGCCGGTGGTGGTCGGCGGACGGGCCGGGCAAGGACGCCCCCAGCCACTACTTCATGGGCAAGGACAACATCGTCTTCCACTCGGTGATCTGGCCGGCGCTGCTCGCCGGCTACTCCGGCGAAGGCTCCCACGACGGGCAGCCGGGCGAGCTGGGTCGGCTGAACCTGCCCACCGAGGTGGTCTCCAGCGAGTTCCTGACCATGGAGGGGCGCAAGTTCTCCTCGTCCCGACGCGTGGTCATCTACGTCCGTGACTTCCTGGAGCGCTACGACGCCGACGCGTTGCGCTACTTCATCGCGGTGGCCGGGCCGGAGAGCAACGACACCGACTTCACCTGGGCGGAGTTCCTCCGCCGCAACAACGACGAGCTGGTCGCCGGCTGGGGCAACCTGGTCAACCGCTCCATCTCGATGGCCGCGAAGAACTTCGGCGTGATCCCGCCGGTCGACCCGGCCGGGCTCACCGAGGCCGACGAGGGGCTGCTCGCGGTGGCCCGGGCCGGCTTCGCCACGGTCGGCGAGCTGATCGGCCGGCACCGGCAGAAACAGGCGATCGGCGAGGCGATGAAGGTGGTCGCCGAGGCCAACCGCTACCTCTCCGAGCAGGCACCGTGGAAGCTCAAGGGCGAGGCGGACCGGCCGCGGATGGGCACCGTCCTGCACGTCGCCCTCCAGGTGGTCAGCGACGCGAACACACTGCTCACCCCCTTCCTGCCGCACTCCGCGCAGAAGATCCACCAGCTGCTCGGCGGCACCGGGGTGCACGCACCGATGCCGGTGATCGAGGAGGTTGAGGACCTCGACGGCGGGCCGGCCTACCCGGTGCTGACCGGCGACTACACGGTCGGCGCCCGGTGGGAGTCGGTGCCGTTGGAGGTGGGGCGGGCACTCGACCCGCCCACGCCGGTGTTCCGCAAGCTCGACCCGTCGATCGTGGATGAGGAGCTGGCCCGCCTGGCGGGCTGAGGCACACCCCGCGGGGGCGTACCCGGTGTGTGATGCTTGCGTCGATGACCGAGCAGACCGAATCCCGTAAGCAGCGCGCGGCCCGGCGGGCCGGGGAGTTTCCGCCGGCGCCCGCGCCGCTGCCGCAACCGGTGCCAGACAGCCACACCCACCTCGACATCACGATCAGCGAGGCCGGGGTCCCGCCGCGCCCTACGCCGACCGCGCCGGGCTACGGTGTGGGCGCCGACGGCGGCCCGGCCGCCGAGCCGATCCACACCGCCGTCGACCCCCGTTCCGCCGTTGACCCGATCCAGGCCGCGGTCGAGGCGGCTGCGGAGGTCGGGGTGGACCGGTTGGTCCAGGTGGGGGTTGACGTCGACTCGTCCCGGTGGGGGGCGGAGGTGGCCCAGCGCTCCCCGGCGGTCGTCGCCACCGTCGCGCTGCACCCCAACGAGGCGCCCCGGCTGGCGGAGCTGGACGAGGCGCTGCGGGTCGTCGAGTCGCTGGCCGGCCAGGACCGGGTACGGGGTGTCGGCGAGACCGGAATGGACTTCTTCCGTACCGGTGAGCAGGGGCGCGCCGCGCAGGAGCTGAGCTTCCGGGCGCACATCGACATCGCCAAGCGGTACGGCCGCACGCTGGTGGTCCACGACCGGGAGGCGCACGACGACGTGTTGCGGATCCTGGACGACGAGGGCGCTCCGGAGACGGTGGTGATGCACTGCTTCTCGGGCGACGCCGAGTTCGCCCGCGCCTGCGTGCGCCGCGGCTACCTGCTCAGCTTCGCCGGCACCGTCACCTTCAGCAGCGCCGCGGCACTGCGCGAGGCCGCTGCGGTGACCCCGCTGGATCACCTTCTCGTGGAGACGGACGCGCCGTATCTCACTCCGGTGCCGCACCGGGGTCGGCCCAACGCGTCGTACCTGATCCCGCTCACCGTCCGCACGCTCGCCGTCACCACCGGCAGCGACCTGGACGAGCTCTGTGCGGCCCTCTCCCGTACCGGCGAGCGGGCCTTCGGCCCCTGGTGACGGTGGGGCTGGCGGGAATCTGCCGGGAGACGGCGGGCCCCTGCCCGGGGCACCCCGGCGCCCACCTACGCTAGCGGGCGTGACCGGTCTCCTCGGCCCGGCGGAGATCCGGGACCTCGCCGCCCGCCTCGGCGTCGCCCCCACCAAGCGACTCGGCCAGAACTTCGTCCATGACCCCAACACGGTGCGGCGGATCGTCACCACCGCCGGCCTGACCGCCGACGACGTGGTGCTGGAGGTCGGGCCGGGTCTCGGTTCGCTGACTCTCGCGCTGCTGCCGGCCGCCGCGCACGTGCACGCCGTCGAGATCGACCCGGTCCTCGCCGCCGCCCTACCGGAGACCGCCGCCCGGCACGCCGGTCCCGCCGCCGGCCGGCTCTCCGTGCACCGCGCCGACGCGCTTCGAGTCACCGCCGAGCAGCTCGCCGATCCCGCGCCGACCGCGTTGGTCGCCAACCTGCCGTACAACGTCGCCGTGCCGGTGGTGCTGCACCTGCTCGCCGAGGTGCCGACGCTGCGGCACGGCCTGGTCATGGTGCAGAAGGAGGTCGCCGATCGGCTCGTCGCCGGTCCCGGTTCCCGGGTGTACGGCGTGCCGTCGGTCAAACTCGCCTGGTACGCCCACGTCCACGCGGCCGGGAAGGTGCCGCCAAACGTGTTCTGGCCGGTGCCGAACGTCGACTCCGGGCTGGTCGCCTTCACCCGTCGGGAACCACCGGGCGTGGGTGGTTCCCGGGAGCGGGTCTTCGCGGTGGTGGATGCCGCGTTCGCCCAGCGTCGCAAAACCCTTCGGGCGGCCCTGGCCGGCTGGGCCGGCGGCGTGGACCGGGCCGCCGCGGTGCTCACCGCCGCCGGAGTGGATCCCGGCGCCCGCGGGGAGGCGCTCCCGGTCGAGCAGTTCGCCGCTATCGCCGCGTCGGCCCTGGCCGCCTCCGACCGGGCAGTAGGCTGACGCCGTGCCCGCCGAGGAAGTACGAAATGCCACGCCGCTGCCCCTGCCCGTCGCGCCCGGGACGGGCAGCCGGGACTCAGCCTGGGACACTGCCCTGTGACCGAGGCATGGCGACCGGAGGATGACGAACCTCGCGGTGTCAGCGGCCCGGTTCGCGTACGAGTCCCCGCCAAGATCAACCTACATCTGGGAGTGGGGCCGCTCCGCCAGGACGGCTATCACGAGCTCAACACCGTCTACCACGCGATCTCCATCCACGACGAGTTGACCGCCCGCCGGGGTGACACCCTCACCCTCACCATGGCGGGTGAGGGGACCGGCGAACTGGCCCTGGACGAGTCAAACCTGGTCATCCGTGCCGCCCGTGCCCTCGCCAGGTCCACCGGGGTGCCGCCGCACGCCCGGCTGCACCTGCGCAAGCAGATTCCCCTGGCCGGTGGGCTCGCCGGGGGCAGCGCCGATGCCGCCGCCGCGCTGGTCGCCTGCGATGCCCTCTGGGGGACCGGGCTCTCCCGCGACGAACTGGCGGAGATCGCCGCCGGCCTCGGTTCCGACGTGCCCTTTCTGATCCACGGCGGCACCGCGCTCGGCACCGGCCGGGGCGAGGCGGTCAGCCCGGTACTGGCCCGGCCGACTGTCTGGCACTGGGTCGTCGCGGTCGCCGAGGGCGGTCTCTCCACGCCGGTCGCGTACCGGGAACTCGATCGGCTCCGAGCCGCCAGGGCCGCCGGCCCCCCGCTCGGCAGCACCGACACCCTCCTCGCCGCCCTCCGGCAGCCCGACCCCGGGGTGCTCGCCGCGGCCCTCGGTAACGACCTCCAGGACGCCGCGCTCGCCCTGCGGCCGTCCCTGGCCGCCACCCTGAAGGCGGGCGAGGCGGCGGGGGCGCTCGCGGGCATCGTCTCCGGCTCCGGGCCGACCTGTGTCTTCCTCGCCACCGGAGCGGCCGACGCGGAGGGGATCGCCGCCGAACTGGACGCTCTCGACGTGTGCCGAGAGGCGCGCACCGCGCACGGCCCGGTCGCCGGGGCCCGGATCGGCTGACCGTCCCCGGCGCCGCCTGCCGGGTGCCCGCGTACCCTTGCCTCGGGCGTCCTTGGCTGCCGATCCGGTGCCGGGCGCCCTGACCATGGAAGGGGCGTAGTGGCCAACATCGTCAACCTGGACCGGGTGTCCAAGGGCTACGGCGCTGCCGGGCCGCTGCTCACCGATGTCTCGCTCGGTCTCGACGACGCCGACCGGATCGGTGTGGTGGGGCTCAACGGTGCCGGCAAATCCACCCTGCTGCGCCTGCTCACCCGGCAGGAGGAGCCGGACGACGGCCGGGTGACCCACCGTCGTGACCTGCGCGTCGCCGGGTTGCCGCAGACCCTGCAACTCGCCCCCGACGCGACCGTCCGAGACGTGGTCCTCGGCACCGCGTGGCTGGCCGAGGGGATGGGCGCCGAGCACGAGTGGGCCGGCGACGCCGGAGTCCGGGCGGTCCTCGACGGCCTCGGGATGCCGCACCTCGGCCTCGAGACTCCGGTCGGCCCGATGTCCGGCGGCGAGCGCCGGCGGGTCGCCCTGGCCGCGCTGCTGGTCCGCGACGCCGACCTGCTGATCCTCGACGAGCCCACCAACCACCTCGATGTCGGCGGCATCGACTGGCTGGCCCGGCACCTGCTCACCCGCCGGGGTGCGCTCGTCGTGGTCACCCACGACCGGTGGTTCCTCGACGCCGTCTGCACCACCACCTGGGAGGTCGCCGACCAGACCGTCCGGGCGTACGAGGGCGGGTTCGCCGCCTGGACCCTCGCCCGCGCGGAACGGGAACGGGTCGCCGCCGCCACCGAGGCGCGCCGCCAGAACCTACTCCGTAAGGAGATCGCCTGGCTGCGCCGCGGTGCGCCGGCCCGAACCTCCAAGCCGAAGTTCCGCATCGACGCGGCGAACGCGCTGATCGCCGACGTTCCGCCGCCGCGGGACAGCATGTCGCTGCAGCGGCTCGCCACCGCCCGGCTCGGCAAACAGGTGTATGACCTGGAGCACGTCCGGTTGGACGCGGGGCCGAAGGAGATCCTGCGCGACCTCGACTGGCAGGTCGGTCCCGGGGACCGGATCGCTGTCCTCGGCCGCAACGGTGCCGGCAAGACCACGCTGCTGCGGATGCTCGCCGGCGTCACCCGACCGGATCACGGCCGGTTCGTGGCCGGTTCCACCGTGCGCCCCGCGTTCCTCTCCCAGGAACTCGCCGAACTCCCCGGCCGGCTGCGCGTCCTCGAGGCGGTCGAGGAGATCGCCCGCCGGGTCCGGCTCGGTGACCGGGAGATCTCCGCCGCCCAGCTCGCCGAGGTCTTCGGCTTCGACGACCGCCGGCTCTGGACCCCGGTGGCTGATCTTTCCGGTGGCGAGCGGCGGCGGCTGCAGCTGCTGCGCCTGCTCGCCGGTGAGCCGAATGTGCTCCTGCTGGACGAGCCCACCAACGACCTGGATACCGACACCCTCGCCGCGCTCGAGGATCTGCTCGACTCCTGGCCCGGCGTGATCGTCGTGGCCAGCCACGACCGGTACCTGGTGGAACGGGTCGCCGACACCGTGTACGGCATGTTCGGCGACGGCGAGCTGGTGCACCTGCCCGGCGGGGTTGACGAGTACCTGGCTCGGGCCACCGACGGCGGCCGTCCGGCATCGGCGACCGGCAATGCGGAGCCGGCGCCAGCGAAGGCGACCGGGATGTCTGCCGCGCAGGTCCGCCAGGCCCGCAAGGAGTTGTCCCGGCTCGAGCGGCAGGTCGGCCGGCTGGAGCAGCGGGAGGCGGAGCTGCTCGACCAGCTTGCCGCGAACGCGACCGACTACGCGCGGGTCGCTGAGCTGGACAGCCAGCTCAAGGATGTCCGGGGCGAGCGGGAGCAGGTGGAACAGGCCTGGCTGACCCTCGCCGACGAGATCCCGAGCGGCTGACCGCAGCTACCAAGCCGCAACGGCACCGCCGATGCGTCGTGGCACGCCCGGACCGTGTGCGGCGTCACACCGGCCGGTGCGGGACAATCGGCACCGACCCTCACCGTAACGTCGTTGGAGACTCAGCCATGGCCCACACCCCCGTGAACCACCCCGCGCGGCCGATCTACCGGGCGATCGGCGGGCTGACCGGCCTGTACCTGGTCGCCTTCGGCGTGCTCGGTCTCATCGCGACCGTCGGCGACGAGCTCTTGGCCCAGGGCGACAGCGCGGTGCTCGGCCAGGGCACGAACCTCGGCTTCTCGTTGCTCAGCGTGCTGCTCGGCGGCGCCGTGCTGGCCGGTACGGCGATCGGCCGTAACGTCGATGTGTTGATCAATCAGGGGCTGGGGTACGGGGGTATCGTGCTCAGCCTCGCCGGCCTCGCCTTCCTCCGGACCGAGGCGAACATCTTCAACTTCAGCATCGCCACCGTCCTCGTGCTGATGGTGACCGGCCTGGTCCTGCTCATGGTCGGGATGTACGGCAAGGTCGGCACCGACGCGGAGCAGGAGGCCTGGCAGCGGGCGCGGCTGGTGCTCTGACCGTCTTCCGCCACGGAGCCCGGCCGCGCCCAGTGGGGGTTGGCCGGGCTCCGTGCCGCTTGCGGCTACCGGTCGATTCTCCGTACGCGCGGTCCCGGCCCGGGTGACAATGACCCCTGGCTGTCGTCGAGCGGTCGGAGGGCGTCATGGCGCACATCCCGCTGAACCATCCGGCGCGGCCGATCTACCGGGTTCTTGCCGGGCTGATCGGTCTCTACATCCTGGTCTTCGGTGTCTGGGGCACCGCGCAGACGCTGGGCGACCCGCTCTTCGACCGGGACGGGGAATGGGTGCTCGGCCTCCGCACCAACCTCGCGTTCGCGCTGGCCTCGGTGGTCTTCGGCGCTTTCCTCCTGATGGGGGCGTCCCGGCGGGGCAATCTCGGCCACTACATGAACCTGATCGCCGGGGTCGTCTTCCTGGTGACCAGCATCCTGATGATGTCGGTGCTGCAGACCTCGGCCAACGTCCTCAGCTTCTCGATGTCGACCGTGATCGTGTCGATGCTCTTCGGCCTGATCCTGCTCGGCACCGGCCTCTACGACAAGGTCGGGCCGGTGGAGCCGGCCGAGACCGAGCCGGATGGCCCGGGCCGTCCGGCCGCCGACCCGAACCGGTCCTGACTCAGCGTCCGCGGAGGGTGATCAGGCCCGGCTTCGCCTCAAGGTGGGACAGGCCGTTCCAGGCCAGGTTCACCAGGTGCGCCGCCACCGTCTCCTTGCGCGGCCGGCGTACCTCCAGCCACCAGCGGCCGGTCAGCGCCACCATTCCCACCAGGGCCTGGGCGTAGAGTTCGGCGAGTTTCGGGTCGTACCCGCGGCTGGAGAACTCGGCGCCCAGGATGTGCTCCACCTGGTGCGCGACGTCGTTCATGACGCTGCTGAAGTTGCCCGTCGACGACATCAGGGGTGACTCCCGGACCAACACCCGGAACCCGCTGGTCTCCTCCTCGATGTACGTGAGCAGGGTCAGCGCGGCCTGTTCGAGCAGTTCTCGTGGGTGGCCGGCGGTCAGGGCGGTGGTGATCCGGTCGAGCAGGCTGCGGACCTCCCGGTCCACCACCACCGCGTACAGCCCCTCCTTGCCGCCGAAGTGCTCGTACACCACCGGTTTGGAGACCTTCGCCCGCGCCGCCACCTCTTCGATCGAGGTGGCGTCGAAGCCGCGTTCGGCGAAGAGTTGGCGCGCGGTCGAGATGAGTTGTTCGCGCCGCTGCGCCGCCGACATGCGTACCCGTGCGGTCTTGCCGGTCGCCGCGGCTCCCCGACGCCGACCGGGGGTGTGGTCGCTGCCCAGGCCATCCATCATGTCGTCACCTCATCGGCGCTCGGTGCCGTCCGGTCGTGGGGTCGAGCCGGTCACCGGCCATCCTGCCAGGTCGGTTCGGGTGCTCCGTTCGGCGGCGGTCGGGAGCAGTGCCGCCGTCGCGTACCGCGCGTGGCCCGCGCCGGCCCCACCACCCGGTTGGCCCTCAGGCGGCGGGGACTATCGTGGTTTTCGGTAATCCGACATGCGGTCGGGCGCTGTCCGGGCGGATCGCAGGTATGATCACCGAGCTGTTCCGGATCGTAGGTCTGCCCGACTGCGCCTTCGGATGACATGGCGATGGGGTGTGGGGTAACGGCAACCCGCAGGCCTTTGGAGCCTTGAGCTCCTGGTTCGAATCCAGGCACCCCAGCTCATGCCACCGGTCAGCATTGTGAAGGCTCCGCCGATGCCGCGTCGATGTCTGGTTAGCATGACCGCGAGACTGTCGCCGCACCGACGGGAGCCCTTCCGTGTCCCAGCAGCCCCCTTCCCGTACCGTCGTCGTGCTCGCCGCTGGTGCGGGTAAGCGGATGAAGTCCGGGCTCCCGAAGGTGCTGCATCCACTGCTCGGCCGCACTCTCGTCGGCCACGTGCTCAACGCCGCCGCACCGCTCGCCGCCGACCGCACCGTGGTGGTGGTCGGCCACGGCGCTGACCAGGTCCGGACCCACCTGGCGGAGATCACCCCGCAGGCCCTTCCGGTGCTCCAGGCCGAACAGCTCGGCACCGGGCACGCGGTGCGGATCGCGTTGGCCGCCGTCCCGGAGAGCAGTGGCACCGTGGTGGTTCTCAACGGAGACGTGCCGCTGCTCCGGCCGGAGACCCTCGGCGGGTTGGTCGAGGCGCACGAGCGGGCGGGTGCCGCCGCGACGGTGCTGGCCGCGGAGGTACCCGATCCGACCGGGCTCGGCCGGGTCGTCCGGGACGCTGAGGGGCAGCTCCAGCAGATCGTGGAGCAGCGCGACACGACCGCCGGTCAGCGGGAGATTCGGGAGATCAACGCCGGCATCTACGCGTTCGACGCGGACCGGCTGCGGGGCGCGCTCGGCAAGCTGTCGACCGACAACGCCCAGGGCGAGGAGTACCTGACCGACGTCTTCAGCCTGCTGCGGTCGGCGGGCGAGCCGGTGGCGGTGCACGTGGCGCCGGACCACATCGAGACGCTGGGCTGCAACGACCGGGTGGAGTTGGCCGGGCTGCGGCGACTGCTGCGCGACCGGGTCAACGAGGCCTGGATGCGCAGCGGGGTCAGCCTGCTCGACCCGGCGACCACCTGGATCGACGTGACGGTGGCGCTGGACCGGGACGCGGTGGTCGATCAGAACACGCAGCTCCGGGGTGCCACCGTGGTCGGTGCCGGTGCGCAGGTCGGCCCGGACGTCACGCTGGTGGACACCCTGGTCGGGCCCGGCGCCACCGTGGTCCGCAGCCACGCGGTCGGAGCGGAGATCGGCCCGGCGGCCGGCGTCGGCCCGTACGCCTATCTGCGGCCGGCGGCGCGGCTGGCGGAGAAGTCGAAGGTGGGCACCTTCGTCGAGGTGAAGAACTCCGAGGTCGGCGTGGGGTCGAAGGTCCCGCACCTGACCTACGTCGGGGACGCCACGATCGGCGAGCAGACCAATATCGGCGCGGCGACCGTGTTCGTGAACTACGACGGGGTACGCAAGCACCGCACTGTCATCGGTGACCACGTCCGTACCGGCGCGGACAACATGTTCGTGGCGCCGGTCGAGGTCGGCGACGGGGCGTACACGGCGGCCGGTTCGGTGATCGCCGAGGACGTGCCGCCCGGGGCGATGGGGGTGGCCCGATCGCGGCAGCGCAACATCGAGGGCTGGGTGCTCAAGCGGCGGGCCGGCACGGCCGCCGCGGCGGCTGCCGAGCGCGCCGGGCGGGCCGGTGACCCGGAGGTGTCCTCGGGGGCGGCGGCAAGTGAAGGTGAGGCAATGCACGCGGGGGCCAAGCCGGCGGCTGGGGCGCACGGCACCGGGAATACTGCAACCGACTAGCCCCGGCCCACCACCGCGCCGGGCACCACCAACCAACAGGAGCAGACGGGCCATGGGCAGCATCGTCGCCGAAAACCGCAAGAGCCTGATGCTCTTCTCCGGACGTGGCTTTCCGGAGTTAGCCAAGGAGATCGGTGAGGTGCTCGGGGTCGCCCCGACACCGGCCGACGCCTACGATTTCGCCAACGGTGAGATCTTCGTCCGCTACAAGGAATCGGTGCGCGGTTCGGACGCCTTCGTGGTGCAGTCCGTCACGCACGGGGTCAACACCTGGGTCATGGAGACGCTGATCATGATCGACGCGTTGAAGCGTGGGTCGGCCAAGCGGATCACCGTGGTCCTGCCCTTCTACCCGTACTCGCGGCAGGACAAGAAGCACCGGGGCCGGGAGCCGATCTCGGGCCGGCTGATCGCGGACCTGTTGAAGACCGCCGGGGCGAACCGGATCCTCACCGTGGATCTGCACACCGCCCAGATCCAGGGCTTCTTCGACGGCCCGGTGGACCACCTCTTCGCGATGGACGTGCTCGCCGAGGAGGTGGAGCGTCGGTATGCCGGGCGCCCCATGACGGTGGTCGCCCCGGATTCGGGTCGGGTCCGGGTCGCCGAACGGTGGACCGACCGGCTGGGCGGTTGCCCGCTGGCGTTCATTCACAAGACCCGGGACCCCTCGAAGCCGAACCAGGTGGTGGCGAACCGGGTCGTCGGTGAGGTCGAGGGCCGGGTCTGCCTGATCGTCGACGACATGATCGACACGGGCGGCACGATCACCAAGGCCGCGGAGATCCTCAAGGAGTTGGGTGCGGCCGAGATTGTCGTCGCCTCTACCCACGCGCTCTTCTCGGATCCGGCGACCGAGCGGCTGAAGAACAGCCCGATCAGCGAGGTGCTGGTGACGAACACGTTGCCGTTGCCGCCCGAGAAGCAGCTCGACAAGGTCACTGTCCTGTCGATCGCACCGCTGCTGGCCCGGGCGATCCGGGAGGTCTTCGACGACGGCTCGGTGACCACCCTCTTCGGTGGTCTGAGCTGAGTTGCGCTGTCGGAGCCCGGTCCGGGGTGGTCAGCGCCGCCGGACCGGGCTTCTCCGGCGGCCTCGGCGTCGCCACGATCAATGAAACCGCGGCCACCGTGCCGGCTTCGGCCTCGGCGCGATGGTGGGAGGCTCCGGCAGGAGCGATTGAATCGCGGGGTGCCGCCGGAGTGCGCGGACAACCTTCGGGTAGACTGGTGCGGTTGCCACGGCGAGGGTGCCCTGCGGGCCGCTGACCAGGACCGCACGGAGGTGCCGTCATCGACGCGGCGCTCCGAGGCGGTCGGTCATGACGCAGGAGCCCCAGCGAGCCCCTCACCCGGCACCGAGACGACCATCGCCGCAGCGAAGCATCAGGAGTTTCCCCGTGTCCGAGGTAAAGATCAGCGCCGAGCCCCGTACCGAGTTCGGCAAGGGTGGTGCCCGCCGTACCCGCCGGGCCGGCAAGGTGCCTGCCGTGCTGTACGGCCACGGCGAGAAGCCCAAGCACATCGCGCTGCCGGCCCGTGAGTTCGCCGCGGCGATTCGACGCGGTGGCGCCAACCAGCTCTTCACCATCGACATCAGCGACGGCACGCAGGTGCTGGCGCTGCCGAAGGCGATCCAGCGGGACCCGATCAAGGACACCTTCGAGCACGTGGACCTGCTGCTTGTCCGCCGCGGCGAGCAGGTCACGGTTGAGGTCCCGGTGCAGCTGGTCGGGGAGGCTGCGAAGGGCACCCTGATCGTGCACGACCACGACAGCCTCTCGGTGACCGCTGACGCCACCAAGGTGCCGGACCACCTCGACGCCACCATTGAGGGCCTGGAGGCGGGTACGCAGGTGGCCGCCGCCGACGTGCGGCTGCCGGCCGGAGTCGAGCTGGCCACCGATCCGGAGCTGCCGGTCGCCGCGGTGACCGCCGCCCCGACCGAGGAGCAGCTCGAGGCGACGCTGCCGGAGGTGGCGGAGGCCGCTGCCGAGGCCGAGGCCGAGGTCGGCGAGGTCACCGAGGGCTCGGAGGGCGCCGAGGCCGGGGCTCCGGTCGCCGAGCAGGAGGCGGGTGCCGAGGCGAAGGCCGAGGCCTGATCGTTCGCTGCGCAGGTGCCAGGCGTCCCCGCTCGTCGGGGGCGCCTGTTGGCGTATTGGTGGGCGGTACGGTACGAGCGGAAGGGGCAGACGGTGGCGGAGGAGACAGGGCCGTGGCTGGTCGTCGGTCTGGGTAACCCCGGTCGGCAGTACGCCGGGAACCGGCACAACGTCGGCTTCCTCGTGGCCGACCTGCTGGCCGGGCGGCTGGGGGCCCGCTTCAGTCGACACAAGCGGGCGATGGCGGAGGTTGCCGAGGGACGGCTGGGCCTCGGCGGACCGCGGCTGGTGCTGGTGAAGCCGCTGACGTACATGAACCTCTCCGGCGCGGCGGCGGCCGGCCTGGCGCAGTTCTACCGGGTGCCACCGGCACGGGTGGTGGCCATCCATGACGAGCTGGATATCCCCTACGGCCAGATTCGGGTGAAGTGCGGTGGCGGCGAGGGCGGCCACAACGGTCTGCGGTCGATGACGAAGTCCCTGGGGACGAAGGACTACGCCCGGGTGCGGTTCGGGGTCGGCCGGCCGCCGGCGCGGCGTGACCCGGCGGACTTCGTACTGTCGGATTTCGGTACCGTCGAGCGTAAGGAGCTGGAGTTCCTGGTGGATCGGGCGGCGGATGTCGTGGAGTCGGTTCTCCACCGCGGGGTGGAACCGACCCAGAACCTCTATCACGGTGCCTGACGGCCGGTCCGGTGATGGTCTCCGCTCCTTCAGGCGGGTGGCGCGGTGACGGGAGCACGGGAATGAGCAGTCCTCCGATGATCGATGGGGCGTTCGCCCGTTGGTTGGCGGTCCGGGCCGGGCAGGCGTTGATCAACCTGCGCGACGAGGTGGGCTTCGGTGACCCGGGTGCCCTGAAGGCCGCGGGGGACAAGGTCTCGCACGACCTGCTCCGCACCGAACTGGCGACGTGGCGTCCGCAGGATGCGGTCCTGTCGGAGGAGGACGAGGGCTCCCGGCTGGCCTGGGCGGCGGAGGCGGGCGCGTCGACGGCCCCCCGACTGACCAGCGACCGAGTGTGGATCATCGACCCCCTGGACGGGACCCGGGAGTTCGCCGAGGCGGGCCGGGCGGACTGGGCGGTGCATGTGGCGCTCTGGGCCCGGCATGCCCCTACGCCGCACGGACTGGTGGCGGGCGCGGTCGGGTTGCCGGCCCAGGACCGGGTGCTGGGAACGGACTACCCACCCGGGTACCCCCCGGTGCCGGCGGCCACCGCCGGTCAAGCGCCGATCCGGTTGGCCGCCAGTCGTAGCCGCCCCCCGGCCTTCCTCACCGAGCTGGCCGCCGAGGTGGGTGCCGAGCTGGTGCCGATGGGGTCGGCCGGTGCGAAGATCGCGGCGGTGATCACCGGCGAGGTGGACGCGTACATCCACGCGGGCGGGCAGTACGAGTGGGATTCGGCGGCACCGGTGGCGGTGGCGACCGCCGCTGGTCTGCATGCGTCCCGAGTCGACGGCTCCGCGCTGGGGTACAACGATGCCAACCCGCGACTGCCCGACCTGTTGGTCTGTCGCAAGGATCTCGCCAGCCGGCTGCTTGCGGCGTTGCGCCGCCATTGCGGGTAGCCTGAGCGCTACTTCTGGCAAAGCCGACCGGAAAGGTCTGGAAATGAGTGCGGGAATCGAGTCGATGTCATGACCACGACGGCCGCATACCAGGTGTCCCACCTCGACGCGCTGGAGGCGGAGAGCATCTTCGTGCTGCGCGAGGTGGTCGCGGAGATGGAACGACCGGTGCTGCTCTTCTCCGGCGGCAAAGACTCAATTGTCATGCTGTGGCTGGCGCAGAAGGCGTTCGCCCCGGCGAACATTCCGTTCCCGGTGCTGCACGTCGACACCGGGCACAACTTCCCCGAGGTGTTGGCGTACCGGGACCAGCGGGTCGCCGAGCTGGGCCTGCAGCTGGTGGTGGCGAGCGTGCCGGAGGCCCTGGCCAACGGGCTGGTGCGGGAGAGCGCGGACGGCATGCGCAACCGGATCCAGACCCCGGTGCTCCTGGCCGCCGTCGAGCAGCACCGCTTCGACGCGCTCTTCGGTGGTGCCCGTCGGGACGAGGAGAAGGCGCGGGCCAAGGAACGGGTGTTCAGCTTCCGGGACGAGTTCGGCCAGTGGGATCCGAAGAACCAGCGTCCGGAGCTCTGGTCGCTCTACAACGGCCGGCACCAGCCGGGTGAGTCGATCCGGGCGTTTCCGCTGTCCAACTGGACCGAGCTGGACGTCTGGCACTACATCGCCCGGGAACGGATCGAGGCACCCTCGATCTACTACGCGCACGAGCGTGAGGTGATCGAACGCGACGGGATGCTGTACGCGGTGAACGAGTTCATCCGCCCCCGCGCCGGTGAGGAGCGGTTCAAGGCCCGGGTGCGCTATCGGACCGTGGGCGACGCCTCCTGCACGGCGGCGGTCCGCTCGGACGCCGACACGGTGGCGAAGGTCATCGAGGAGGTGGCAGCCACCCGGATCACCGAGCGGGGCGCGACCCGCGGTGACGACCGGGTCAGCGAGGCCGCGATGGAGGACCGCAAGCGGGAGGGCTACTTCTGATGACCACCGAGACGACCGCCGAGGTCGGTGCCGAAGCGGCGTCCGTCCGCCCGATGGACCTGCTGCGGTTCGCCACCGCCGGCAGCGTGGATGACGGCAAGTCGACCCTGATCGGCCGCCTGCTCTATGACACCCGGTCCCTCTTCACCGACCAGCTCGCCGCCGTGGAGGCGGTCAGCGCGGCCCGCGGCGACGAGTACACCAACCTCGCGCTGCTCACCGACGGCCTGCGGGCCGAGCGGGAGCAGGGCATCACAATCGATGTGGCGTACCGTTACTTCGCCACCCCCCGGCGGAAGTTCATCATCGCCGACACCCCGGGGCACATCCAGTACACCCGGAACATGGTCACCGGTGCCTCCACCGCCGACCTTGCACTGATCCTGGTCGACGCCCGGAAGGGGCTGGTGGAGCAGTCCCGTCGGCACGCCTTCCTCTGCTCCCTGCTGCGGGTGCCGCACCTGGTCCTCTGTGTCAACAAGATGGACCTGGTGGACTGGTCGCACGAGGTCTACGAGAAGATCGCCGACGAGTTCACCGCGTTCGCGGCGAAGCTCGACGTACCCGACCTGACGGTGGTGCCGGTCTCCGCGCTGCACGGCGACAACATCGTCTCCCGGTCGGAGAAGATGCCCTGGTACGAGGGGCCGTCCCTGCTGCACCACCTGGAACGGGTGCACATCGCCAGCGATCGCAACCTGGTCGACGTGCGCTTCCCGGTGCAGTACGTGATCCGCCCGCAGTCCACCACCGTCACCGACTACCGTGGGTACGCGGGTCAGGTCGCCTCCGGCGTACTCAAGCCCGATGACGAGGTGATGGTGCTGCCGAGCGGCTTCACCAGCCGGATCGCCGCGGTGGAGACCGCCGACGGGCCGGTCCCGGAGGCGTTTCCGCCGATGTCGGTGACCGTACGGTTGACTGACGAGATTGACATCTCCCGGGGCGACATGATCTGTCGGCCGAACAATGCCCCGGCCGTCGCCCAGGACATCGAGGCGATGGTCTGCTGGATGGACGAGACCCGACCGTTGCAGCTCGGTGGCAGGTACGTGATCAAGCACACCACCCGGTCGGCGCGGGCCATCGTCCGCGGACTGCACTACCGATTGGACATCAACTCGCTACACCGGGACGAGTCGGCGGGGGAGTTGAAGCTCAACGAGATCGGCCGGGTCCGGTTCCGGACGATGGTTCCGCTGCTGGTGGACGAGTACCGCCGGAACCGCACCACTGGTGGGTTTGTGATTATCGATGAGACGACGAACCGGACGGTTGGCGCCGGCATGATTGTCGAGGCGGGCTGACCCGCCCCGGCCGGCGGCGACGTGCCCCCGGCACACGCCGCCGGCACCGTGCTGGTTACCCCCGTTCCGGCAGGTCGTGGTAGAAGGTCCAGGCGTCGCGGACGATGTCGTGCAGGGTGGGCTTGGCCGGCGTCCAGCCCAGCTCGGTGCGGGCCAGGTCGGCGGCGGCGACCAACTCGGCGGGGTCGCCGACGCGGCGTGGGGCGACCACCACCGGAACCGGACAGCCGGTGACCTCGCGGACCACCTCGACGACCTGACGGTTGGTGAACCCGCTGCCACTGCCGAGGTTGTAGATCCGGTGCTGTCCGCCGACCGCGGCGTCGAGCGCGAGCAGGTGAGCCCGGGCGAGGTCGGTGACATGGATGTAGTCGCGGACGCAGGTGCCGTCAACGGTCGGGTAGTCGTCGCCGAAGAGCTGGAGCTTCTCCCGGCGGCCGGCGGCGACGTCGAATGCGATGGGGATGAGGTGCGTCTCCGGGTCGTGCCGTTCCCCGAGGGGCACCGGGGCATCCAGGTGCGCGCCGGCGACGTTGAAGTAGCGCAACGAGACGGCAGCCAGCCCGTTGCCGGCCGCCGCCGAGGTGAGCGCCATGTCGACGGTGAGCTTGGTGGCCCCGTACGTGTTGGTGGGGGCGGTGATCGCCGTCTCCGAGATGGGCAGCTCGACCGGGTTGCCGTAGACGGCGGCGGTGGAGGAGAAGACGAGCCTCGGCACCCCGGCGACGCGTACGGCGTCGAGCAGGGCGAGGGAGCCGGCCACGTTGGTATGCCAGTACAGCTCTGGTCGGACCATCGACTCACCGGCGGCGATCAGTGCGGCGAGGTGCAGCACCCCGTCGAAGCCCGCCTGCGGGGTTACCACCTGCGCCACGTCGTCCAGGGGGGCGACGACGTGGGTGGCGTCGGGCGCCACGGCGACGCGGTGCCCGGTCCGTAGGTCGTCCAGGACGACCACCTCGTGGCCGGCGTCGAGCAGCAGACGGGTCACCACGCTGCCGATGAAGCCGGCGCCGCCGGTGACGAGCAGTTTCACGTCGATCTCCTCCTGCCGGGGCCGCCACGCCAGCGATCCCTCCGTGGTCACCCTACGGCGGCTTGCACCCAATAAAGGATGCCTGTGGGCTATTTTCGGTATCTCAAAGACAACCCTGTTGTTCTCTACGATCTGATGAGGTATGCGGTTGCGCTCCTGGCACCAGCTCCAACAGCAACGGCAGACGCCAACACCACCACCCCGGCCGGCAACGACCGGTAGCACCGCAGAGCCCCAACCCGGAAGAGATCCGGGTTGGGGCTTTTTGGGTTTCTAGAGGGTTTTGCCCTTGTGGTTGGTCAGTGCTGCTCGGGGAGCTGGGCGACGAACGACCGCCACGCCTCCGGCCCGAACACGAGCGCCGGGCCGGTCGGGTCCTTGCTGTCCCGGACGCCGACGATGCCGGGGAGGTTGTCGGCAACTTCGACGCACGCCCCACCGTTGGAGCTGCTGCGGGTGCTCTTGCGCCACCGGGCGCTGGTCAGGTCAGCCATGATCGCGCTCTCAAAAACTCGATGGTCTGGTCACGCGGAAGCGCCACCGATCTGACGATATCCCAGACAGCCCAGAGCGGCGTAACGTCCTTTGTGATGCGGCCCGCTGCTTGATCGTCAACGTAACCCACGTCGCCGCCCTCAGGTGGGGTGGCGATTACGAAGGGTCCTGCCTGCCCTGGGTGCAAACCGGCGGCGAGGGGCAGCACATGGACCATGATGTTTGGCTGCTCTGCCATCGTGATGAGGTGGTCGAGCTGGGGCTTCATGATCTCGGCCGCTCCACGGCGAAGGGCGGCCTCATCGATCACGAAGACGGACAGCGGCCGTTTAGGGCGGTCGAACACCGCCTTCTGGCGTTGTAGCCGAGATGCGATGTGGTTCTCCACGGCGGCCCCCAGCGGGCCTCCGCCGAGGACAGCCCGCGCGTACTCCTCGGTCTGTAACAGGCCAGGGAGTACGGCCGACTCAAACCACCGTAGCCCGATGGCGTCGCGCTCAAGCTCCGTCCACGGTTTGAACCACGAAGGTTCCTTGCGTCGGTGTGCGTCCGGCCAAAGATCTAGTACGTCCCGCTTCAGGATCTCGGCAATCTGAGCGCGGTGCCTGATCTGAGGAATCCGGTCCTGACTGACCCACCGCGCCACGGTCTTTGGGTCGACCCCCACCTGACGGGCGATGCTGTCGGCCGTTTCGCCTGCCTCGGCCATTGCGATCTGCACTACACGGTTCATTTTGTCACCCCATAGTGTTCGTCCTAGATGTCTCGGATACATCGTGCAACGCGGTGTTATTGCTCCGCAACCCTCCGGCAGGGTGCTCATAGGACGACGTGAGCCGGTGGAGGTATCCGAACTCGCCGGAGGCGCTGTCAGAACCGCCCTCACTGGGGGTGAGGGCGGTTTCCAACGGTCATTCACATTCAGGAGCTGTTATGCCTGCCACCCTAATGATGATCTCTGTAGCCGCTGTGGCGGGTACCTTTGGCCTGCTCCTAGGCGTGATTGCGGGTACTCAAGCGAATGCCGATCGGCACCGAGTAGATCAGGAGGCGGCAGCTCCGCCAACCCCCACACCCGTTGCAACCGATCTTTGCCAACAGAGTTCGCTCGCCATCGGGCGAGCGCGGGTGTACCACACCCCCGCTCCGGAGGACTCCGCTGACCCTCTGGACGTAGGGGCCGCTTTGCGAGCTGTACGCGCCAGCCCTCCGGACCTAGCGGTTTTGCAGGCTGTGCTTGCCGGTCTGCGCAGGCTGTGATGGCAGCCGACAGTAGATCTCCGCTACACCGCAACCGTGATCCTCATGGATCGCCTCCGTTGCCAGATGGCGAGGGAGTTCCGGTGGTGCCGAGGGAGCCCGATCCGCCGACAACCAGGCAACGGCTGACGGCAGTGCTGGTGATAGTGATCGTTGTTGCTGCTGTGGTGATCGGGCAGTTGAGGTGACCGGTCCTCTAACAGCAGCCACGGGCTGTGGCCGGGGGACGCAATCCGCCTTGACCGCTGTGCCTTTCCACAGTTCGTTCGCCCGATCATGGTTCGAGTGATCCGGGTTCTTGATTCGGCCTACCTATCCCGGGTGGCCGTGGCTGGAGGGCTACGAGTTGGACGGACCGAACTGTAAAGCGGTCCGGAAGCGGGAACTTTTCGTCAATGTGGAGGACTCGTGAGCGATAGTCAGAACCTGATCGATCACTACGTGCACAGCTATGACGAGGGAGGCCGCCTACGGGCAACCATCCGGGGCCGGCTGGAGTCAGTCCGGTTGCGTGAGCTGCTGGTTCGCTACCTGCCGTCGGCACCCTGTCGGGTCGCCGACATTGGGGGCGGGCCGGGCGCGCACGCAGCATGGATGAAGGGCCGGGGATACTCGGTCGAGCTGCTCGACCCGGTGGCCCTCCACGTTGAGCAAGCTCGTAGGGAGGGCGTATCGGCGGTTGTCGGGGATGCCCGAAGCCTGCCCTGGGATGCGAGCGAGTTTGATGCCGCACTCCTGGCTGGGCCCCTGTATCACCTGACCGACCCGCAAGACCGGCGGGTGGCGTTGGCCGAAGCGGTAAGGGTGACCCGCCCTGGAGGCATAGTGGCGGTGGTGGCACTGGGACGACACGCCAACCTGCTCGGCGCGGCCATCGCCGGGCAGCTCATCGAGCGTCGGGCTATTGTCGAGGATATCCAAAAGCAGGGTTGGAGTAGCCGTAACGATCGATGGCCGGCAACGACCTATTTCCATTCTGTCCCGGAGCTAACTAGTGAGCTGACCGGGGCGGGGTTGGAGGTGGTCAACGTGCACGGGGTCGGCGGGCCCGGTGGATGGTTGGCGGTCGCGGTTGACCGACACAAGCTGGATGACGGAGAGCGTATGTTCAGCTCCGCACTACAAGGTGCCCGGATGGGTGACCGCTGTCCCGAGCTGATCCACGCTAGCGCTAACCTGCTGGCGGTCAGCCGGGTCCCGGTGGGCGCACGATGACCGCCAGGGCGGCTCGTGCTATTGCCGAGTACACCGCTCACGGCTGGCCAGCACAACCGCGCCCCAGGGGGGTTGTGTTGCGGGCATCGCAGTTCGACATATTGGAGATTGCCTCGCCGATCGGGGCGACAATCCACCACCGGCTGCTCACCCGCGTACCTACCGCCACCATCCGCCCGCCGTGGTGGTCAATGCTGCTGGGCCCTGGAGACCGGATGCGGTGGATGTTCGTATTCGCCTCGGGCTTTCTAGATCCTGACCACGTCGCCCGGGACGGCGGGCGGCTTCACCACGGGCCGGAAGACTGGGTGCCGGCACCGCCAGGGCGCACCCCTGATGGGCTGACGGTCGGCTGGGTGGTGCCACCGGCACAGGCTCATTGGCGGCCATACCAACCGGACGGGGTGTTTGACAGCCTCGGCTGGCTGCTGCGCTCCCGAGTCACACCATGACGCCCTCTATTGTCCCGAGTCCCGAGGCCACCGCCGCCGCCCAGTGGTGGGCCGATAAGCTCACCAGCGGCACGGACGATGGCGTAACAGTTTCCGCAACGATGTTGCGGAGACACTTTAGCCGTGCGCAGGCCGACCGGTTTGCGGTCGCTTTGGTCGCGCTTATTGATGACAGGTTCAGTGCGGAGATGCGGAATCCAGCACAAACTTTGCCGATGACGGTCGAGTGCGATTACAGGCTGGACCCGTTGTTGGCCGATGCGGCGTGGCGGGCTGGGCTGTTGGTGAACATGTGGGACTTGCCGATGCGGACATACATGTGTATCGACCCTGGTCGAGTGACGGTATCCGAAAGGTATGGGGCCCCCAAAGAGGCTGTTTGGGTGGCATGAATTTCTGACGCGCCATCCGGGGTCCGGCCATGTGATCGGGCCCCGGTCCTATTGAGGGGAACCACGTTGACGACCTGGACTTTCGGGGGTGGCTCCGGCTGTACCTGCCTGGGGCCAGGCTGACGGAGCACACCGAGGATGGAATACGGTGCAGTGCTGTCCCGCCACTGCGATGGGTGTCTACCATCCATCTCATGCGGGAAGCGGGTCGTCCCAGGCTCCGGCGCAGTGTGCGGGGACGACCCCCGCGCGAACCCGGCCCGCTGGCCTGGGCGGTCGCCCGGGTCGTGGTCCGCACCGCTACCGCCGCCACCCGGCTGGTGACCGGCCTGCTCGGCACCAGCCCGGCGGCCGGCCGGGAACGGATCAGCGAGGACGAGTTACGCGACCTGGTCGCCGCGGCGACCGTGCTGGGTCCGGTGGAGCGGCGGATCATCGACGAGGTCCTCGTGACCGGTGCGAGCCTGGTACGTGAGGTGATGATGCCGCGCACCGACGTCGTCTTCCTCTCCACCGCGCTGAGCACCGCCCAGGCCGAGCGCGTGGTCCGGGCCGAGCCGCACACCCGCTACCCGGTGGTTGACGGGACCCACGACGACGTGGTCGGCTTCGTGCACCTACACGACGTGCTGCTGCGTACCGACAAGGACCCCCGGGTCACGGTCGGCGAGCTGGCCCGGGAGGTCAAGCGCCTGCCTGGCAGTAAACGGGTGCTCCCGGCCCTGGCCGAGATGCGCCGGGAGGGGCATCACCTGGCGGTGGTCGTTGACGAGTACGGGGGGACCGCCGGCATCGTCACCTGTGAGGACCTGATTGAGGAACTGGTCGGCGAAGTGCACGACGGGTACGACACACCGCCGGAGCCGACGACCGCCGGCCTGCCCACCACGGTTGACGGCCGGCTGAACCTGGCCGACTTCGCCGAGCGGACCGGGGTGAACCTGCCAGACGGACCGTACGAGACGGTTGGTGGCTATGTCATGGCCGCGCTGGGCCGGCTGCCGGTGGCCGGCGACGAGGTGTCGGTGACCGTCGCTCCGGCCGCCCCGGTGGAGCCGGTGCGGGAGGCACCGGCGGGTTGGCGGCTGCGGGTGCTGGCGCTGGAGGGGCGTCGGGTGGCTCGGGTGACGGTAGCCGCCGCTCGGCTCCCCGAGTCGCGACGGGAGACGGGGCTCCCCACCCAGTCCGGCCGCGATCGACCCGCCGGCCCGTCCTGACGGATGCCCCGGGTTGCTGACAGAATTGCCAGCATGCCCAACGTACCCGTTCGACCGCGCGTATTCTCTGGCATCCAGCCGACCGCCGACTCGTTCCATCTCGGCAACTACCTGGGCGCGGTTCAGCACTGGGTGGCGTTACAGGAGACGCACGACGCCACCTACTGTGTGGTTGATCTGCATGCGATCACCGCCGGGCACGACCCCCGGGTGTTGGCGCAGCGGTCCCGGGTGGCCGCCGCGCAGCTTCTCGCGGTGGGGTTGGACCCGGAGCGCTGCACCCTCTTCGTGCAGTCCCAGGTGCCCGAGCACGCGCAGTTGGCCTGGGTGTTGGGGTGCATCACCGGGTTCGGCGAGGCGGGCCGGATGACCCAGTTCAAGGACAAGTCGCAGAAGCAGGGCAACGAGCGGGCCAGCGTCGGCCTGTTCACGTACCCGGTCCTGCAGGCGGCCGACATCCTTCTCTACCAGGCGGACGCGGTGCCGGTCGGCGAGGACCAGCGGCAGCACCTGGAGCTCAGCCGCGATCTGGCGCAGCGGTTCAACACCCGGTTCGGGTCAACCTTCACGGTTCCCGCGGCGCACATCGTCAAGGACACTGCGAAGATCACGGACTTGCAGGACCCAACGGCGAAGATGTCGAAGTCGTCCTCCTCGCCGGCGGGTATCGTCCTGTTCCTGGAGGAGGCGGCCCGGTCGGTCAAGAAGATCCGTTCGGCGGTCACCGACACCGGCCGCGAGATCGTCTTTGATGTCCAGCAGAAACCGGGTGTCTCCAACCTGCTGACGATCTACTCGGCGCTCTCCGGCCGGAGCATTGACGACCTGGTCGGCGCCTACGCGGGCAAGGGCTACGGTGACCTGAAGAAGGACCTTGGAGAGGTGGTGCGCGAGTTCGTGACGCCGATCCAGGAACGCACCCGGGGCTACCTGGACGACCCGGCCCAGCTCGACAAGCTGCTCGCCGCCGGGGCGCAGAAGGCGCGGGGGGTGGCGGCACCGACCCTACAGGCGGTGTACGAGCGGGTGGGCTTCTTCCCGCCGGTGCGCGGCGAGTAGGCAGCGACACGACGTGCGCGGGTGAGCGGAGTGGAAGCGGTGGCCAAAGGGGTGGCACGAGGCGTGGACCTGCGGGACGGGTCGTCGGCAGCCGGCGGCACAATCCAGATCGGCATCGCTGTGGACATCCCCGAGCCCTGGGGGAATGTGCTGACCCAGCGGCGGATGGCGGCGGGGGACCAACAGGCCGTCCCGGCGCACGTGACGCTGCTCGGGCCGACCGAGATCCCAGGTGCTGCCCTGCCGGCCGTCGAACGGCACCTGACCGCGGTCGCCGCCGCGCACCTCCCGTTCACCCTGCACCTGCGGGGGACCGGGACGTTCCGGCCGGTCACCCAGGTGGTTTTCGTAACGGTGGCGACCGGGATCAGCGAGTGCGAACTGCTCGCCGCGGCGATCCGGGCGGCTCCGGAGCTGCACCGGGAAACCCGTTTTCCCTACCATCCGCACGTCACGGTGGCGCAGGATGTCTCACCCGAGGCGCTGGACCAGGCGTACGAGGACCTGGCCGACTTCTCGGCGATGTTCGGGGTGGAGGCGTTCACCCTCTTCTCCCATAGTGGCCAGACGCGGTGGCAGCCCCGGCGGGACTTTCGGCTCGGCGGCTGAGCCGGTGCCCCGCCCCCGACGGCGCAACCCGTACCCCGCTCCCCGGGGGTCCGCGTCGGTCCGGGCTTACCGCGGCGGATGCCGGCGCGTGGGTGACTTGTCGGCGAGGATGGCGGGGTGAACGTGTTCCGCCGTATCCGGGCGGGTGTCCACGGGCGGATCACCACCGCGCGGCGCCGCTATTCGGCCTTCGACCACGGGTTGCGGGCGGCCCTGCTCTACAACCGCCAGTTCGGCAGTCGGCTCGCCGCCGCGATCGCGTACTACGGCTTCTTTGCGGTCTTCGCGCTCGCCCTCGTCGCCTACTCCGTCTTCGGGGCGATCCTGGAGGGCAACGCCGAGGTCAATGCCGCCGCGGCGGGATTCCTCCGGGAGAACCTGCCCTTCCTTGACCCGGTGCAGGTGGCAGAGAGCAGCGGGGCCGTCGGCGTGGTGGGGCTGACCATCCTGGTCTTCACCGGGGTCGGCTGGGTGGAGGCGATCCGCTCCTCCCAGCGGCTGCTGTACGGCCTTGACCAACAACCCGGCAACTTTGTTGTTCGTCGGCTGGTCGACCTGGGCGTGCTGCTGGTGGTGTTCGTGCTACTCGGCGTCTCGGTAGCGGCGGTGGACACGTTGGAGGCGCTGCTGCGGTGGTTGTTGGGCAGTGCCGGCTCGGCCGGGCTCACCACGATCAGCGCGGTGCTCAGCGTCTTCGTGAACGCGGTGCTGGCGACCCTGCTGCTGGCGGTGGTACCTCGGCTGCGGCCCAGCCGGGTCCGGCTGCGTCCGGCGGTGCTGCTGGTGGCGGTGGGTATCACCCTGCTCAACACCATCGGGCGGCACTACGTGGTGCGGACCGAGCGAAACCCGGCGTACACGGTGGTGGCGGGCGCGGTGGGGCTGCTGCTCTACCTCTATCTGCTCAACCAACTTGTGCTCTTCGGCGCGGCGTTGGTGGCCACCGGCACCCGGGGACAGGTGGTGGACCTCGCGGCGGAGCAGGTGGCGGTCGATCGGGAGGAGGGTTCCCCACCTCCCGAGCAGGCGAGTGCGAACAGGCCGACGGCACCCAAACAAGGGACGGAGCCTCGAACCGGGGATCCGCCCACGGCCGGGGAACGATGATTGGCGGGTGGGCGCTCTCGTGACACTCGATCTGCCGGACGACTCGCCGATGCTCGACCTGCCGTGGATCATCACCTTCGGGCCGCTCGGCGACGCCGACGAGTGGGAGCCGGTGGTCTGCGGGCCGTACGAGCGGGCGCCCGCGTTGGCGCTGGCCGAGGTGATGGTGGCGGAGGAGGCGCTGATGGCGGTGGTCGAGCCGCTGCTGCCGGCGGTGTCGGCGGAGCAGATCCGCGATGAGATCACCGCGGCCCAGGCCGCCGCCGAGGAGGAGGCGGCGGGGCAGGTGGACAGCGCCGAGCTCTACGGCAGCTTCGAGGACACCTTCGACGAGGAGCTGGCGGCGGAGCGGGAGCCGGCGGCCCAGCCGGCGATGCCGCCGAGTGAGGCCGCGATCCGGGCGGGTTTTGCCCGGATCGCGGCGAAGTTGCCCGGCCTCGAGCGTTGACCCGCGCCGGTCGGCTGCCTAGCCGCCCGGCGGCCCGGGGCACGCCGAACGACCAGGTTGATGGGGGCTTACCCGCTCAGCGCCGTTCGAACCAGGCAGCCGCGTCGACCGGAACCAGGTAGCCGGAGCCCTCCGGGGTGAGCGTGGCGCTGGCGACGAGCGGCTCGCCGTACTCGGTGCTGACCGCGGGTGCGTCGCTGATGTTGACCACACAGGTGAGCGCCGTACCGCCGGCGGTACGGGTGAAGGCGAGGACGCCCGGCCGGGTCTCCTCCCAGACAATCTGGGCTGCGGCGGTGGAGAGCGCCGGGTGCGCTCGGCGGATCCGTAGCGCGGTGCGATACAGCTCGAGGGTGGAGTCGGGGACGCCGATCTGGGCAGCCACCGAGAGTTCACGCCAGGTGGCTGGGGCGGGCAGCCAGCTCAGCGCGCTGCCGGCGGGGCTGAAGCCGTACGGGGCCAGCTCGCCGCTCCACGGGATCGGCACCCGGCAGCCGTCCCGGCTCTCGCCGGTCCGCAGGTACTGCGGGTCCTGCCGCAGGTCGTCGGGGAGGTCGAGGACCTCGGGTAGGCCCAGCTCCTCACCCTGGTAGACGTAGGCGCAGCCGGGCAGCGCGAGCATCAGCAGGGCTGCGGCGCGGGCGCGGCGCAGCCCTGCTGGCCCATCCCCGTACCGGGTGACGTGTCGCTGCTTGTCGTGGTTTGACAGCACCCAGGTGGTGGGTGCGTTGATGACCGCTGACTCGGCGAGCGCGCTGTCGATCACCTTGCGGAAGGAGTCGGCCGACCAGTGGGCGTCGAGGAAGTCGAAGCTGAACGCCTGGTGCAGCTCGTCTGGACCGATGTAGCGGGCGAGCCGTTGGGGGGTCTCCGCCCACGCCTCGGCCACCGCCATTCGGTCGCCGGGGTAGCTGTCCAGGATCGGCCGCCAGGCGCGGTAGATGTCGTGCACCTCGTCCTGGTCGAAGTAGGGCAGTCGGCTCTTGCCGAGCAGTTCGACCTGTCGTTGGCCGGTCTGTTGGCCGAAGCCGACATCCGGCAGGCCCTCCGCTTTGATCATTCCGTGGGCGACGTCGATTCGGAAGCCGTCGACGCCGCGGTCCAACCAGAACCGGAGCACGTCCTCGAACTCGGCGCGGACCTCGGGGTTGCGCCAGTTCAGGTCCGGCTGCGCCGAGTCGAACAGGTGCAGGTACCACTGCCCGTCGGGCAGTCGGGTCCAGGCCGGTCCGCCGAAGATGCTCTCCCAGTCGTTCGGCGGCAGCTCGCCCGCCGCTCCGCGCCCCGTGGCGAAGTGGTAGCGGGCCCGCTCGGGGGAGTCGGGGGCCGCCGCGAGGGCGGCCTGGAACCAGGGGTGAACGCTCGACGTGTGATTGGGTACCAGGTCGACGATGATCCGTAGGCCCAGTGCGTGCGCGTCAACGATCACGTCGTCGAACTCGGTGAGGGTGCCGAACACCGGGTCGACATCCCGGTAGTCAGCGACGTCGTAGCCGCCGTCAATCATGGGTGAGGGGTAGAAGGGGGTCAACCAGAGCGCGTCCACCCCGAGGTCCCGCAGGTACGGCAGGCGTTGCCGCAGGCCCGCCAGGTCACCGATCCCGTCGCCGTTCGCGTCGGCGAAGCTGCGGAGGTAGACCTGATAGATGGCGGCGGAGCGCCACCAGTCAGCGTCGGAGCTCGGCGGGGTGGGGTTGCGGACGGTCATGAGGGGTTCCCCGATCTCGCGCGGTACGGCGGTCTCCGGCGCGGGCAGGGGTGGTGGCGCCGGTTGCTGTGCAGAATGCCGGCAAGAGCTTGCAAGAGTCAAGCAGACCTTGCGCAAGTTGGCCCGGGCTCACTTCCTGGTGGGAACCCGACGGGTGGACGTCGGGGTGTTCAGACCGAGACCGCCAGGGGGGACGGGCTGGGATCTCCGGGGTCGGCGCTGGGCGTCCGGGCGACCGCGGTCGAGCCGCGCACCACCAGCTCTGGCCGGAACAGGTACTCCGAGTGTGGGGCGGCGTGCCCGTTGATCTCGTCCACCAGGGCCCGGACGGCGGCAACCGCCATCGCCGCGACTGGCTGACGCACGGTGGTCAGGGGCGGGTTGGTGAAGGCCATCAGCGGGGAGTCGTCGTATCCGACGATGGAGATGTCGCGGGGCACGGCGAGCCCGCGCTGCCGGGCGGCGCGGATGGCGCCCAGCGCCATCGGGTCGGAGCCGCAGACCAGGCCGGTGACGCCGCGGTCCAGCAGGCGGGTGGCGGCGGCCTCGCCCCCCTCGACGCCGAAGAGGGAGAGCTCGGTCAGCTCGGTGAGCTCGACCGCGGAGACATCGGTACAGCGCCGCATGGCGGCCTTGTAGCCGGCGACCTTGCGCTGCACCGGGACGAACCGGTCCGGTCCGGTGATCAGGCCGATCCGTCGGTGCCCCAGCGCGACCAGGTGGGTGACGGCCAGCTCGGCGGCCTCGCGGTCGTCACAGGAGATGAAGGGCGCGGGGAGGTTCGGTGCGTAGCCGTTGACCATGACAACCGGCAGTGGGCGGGCGATCAGTGCGCGGTACCGCTCGTGGTCGGCGGCGGTGTCGGCGTGCAGGCCGGAGACGAAGACGATGCCGGAGACCTGTCGGTCGAGCAGCATCTCGACGTATTCGTCCTCCCGGATTCCCCCAGGGGTCTGGGTGCAGAGCACGGGGGTGAAGCCGGTCGGCGCCAGGGCCGACTCGATGATCTGCGCGAAGGCGGGAAAGATCGGGTTGTCGAGCTCCGGGACGACCAGGCCCACCAGTCCGGCGCAGCGTTTGCGCAGCCGGGCTGGACGTTCGTAGCCAAGCACGTCGAGGGCGGTCAGGACGGCCTGTCGGGTCTCGGGCGCCACTCCGGGTCGGTCGTTGAGCACCCGCGACACGGTGGCCTCACTGACCTCTGCCTGCTGGGCGATGTCGGACAGTCGAGCGCGCATGGCGGCACTGTAGCTCACCGGATGGTTCTTGCGCTTCTAGGCAAGTTCTTGCAGCCGTGGTTCCGGAGCCTGCTGGCCGGAGCCGGTGACGGCGTTTGGTCCGTGCGGCCCCCCGGGGTCGACTGCATCGAGCAGCATCATCGCGGCGGTTGACGTGGGTCGCAGCGGGCGGGGGTGATGGTCGGCCGTCGTCCGGACCTCGCCGTTTTGTCGCGGAAGTCCCGACATAAGACGGGTCTAGATGACAAGATGGCCCCGGTTGTTGCAAGACGGTTCGCAAAGGGTTTCTAACTTAGAAAACTCTTGCTAGTGTCCCGCCGACACCGGCAGGCAATCTAGGAGCGAACATGCGTCGCACAGCCAAGGGAGTCGCCGTACTCGCCTCCGCCGCCCTTGCTCTGACCCTCGTCGCCTGTGGCGAGGACGAGCAGAGCGCGGGGGAAGGGTCAACGACCGACCCCGCAGCCATGAAGGCCGAGCTGACCTGGTGGGACACCTCGGACCCGAAGAACGAGGGTCCGGTTTTCCAGGAGCTGATCGCCAAGTTCAACCAGACCTATCCGAACGTGAAGATCAATCATCAGTCGGTTCCGTTCGGTGAGGCCCAGAACCAGTTCAAGACGGCAGCGCAGGCCGGGACGGGTGCGCCGGACATCCTACGGGCGGAGGTGGCCTGGGTCCCGGAGTTCGCCTCGCTGGGCTACCTCTACGCGCTGGACGGCTCCGAACTACTCGCCGACGAGTCGGACTTCCTGGCGACTCCGCTCGCCTCGAACAAGTACGACGGCAAGACCTACGGCGTCCCGCAGGTGACCGACACGCTGTCGCTCATGTACAACAAGAAGCTGTTCGCTGAGGCGGGTGTCGCCGCGGCGCCGACGACGTGGGCCGAGCTGAAGACCGCCGCCCAGGCCGTCAAGGAGAAGACCGGCGCGGACGGCCTCTACCTCAACCCGGCGGGCTACTTCCTGCTGCCGTTCCTCTACGGCGAGGGCGGGGACCTGGTGGATGTCCCGGCCAAGAAGATCGTCGTCGGCTCGGACCAGAACGTGGCCGGACTGAAGATCGCCAAGGATCTGATCGACAGCGGCGCGGCCGTCCAGCCATCCGCGACGGACTCCTACGGAACCATGATGACCCTCTTCAAGGAAGAGAAGGTCGCCATGATCATTAATGGTCCCTGGGAGGTCAACAACGTGTCGCAGGCGCCGACCTTCGGCGGCCTGGAGAACCTCGGCATCGCCCCGGTCCCCGGCGGCTCGGCCCGGGCCGGCGGTCCGGTCGGTGGGCACAACTACACCGTCTGGTCCGGCATGCCGGAGGAGAAGGTCGAGGCCGCCGTCGCCTTCGTGGCCTTCATGAGCTCCACCGAATCACAGGCCTTCCTCGCGGAGAAGCTCGGGCTGCTGCCGACGCGCAAGTCGGCCTACGACCTCGACGCGGTGCGGAGCAACCCGATCGTGACCGGGTACCAGCCGGCCGTCGAGGCCGCGGTCGGTCGCCCCTGGATCCCCGAGGCCGGCCAGTTCTTCGAACCGCTGGACCAGATGGCCACCGAGGTCCTGATCCAGAACCGGGACCCGAAGGACGCGCTCGACGAGGTCGCGAAGCGGTACCAGGCTGAGGTCGTCACCGCGTACGGGTTCTGATCCACCGCCGGCGGGCAGGGGCCGGCGACCACTCGTCCCTCGGCATCCGGCCGGGCCGGCGACCGTTCCGGTCGCCGGCCAGCCGGCTCACCTACTGGAGCTCAGCTGATATGCGCACCGTGACCGTCGCGCCAGCGTCCCCGCCGCCCGACCGTCGCCTCGCCCGTCCGTCTCGACTTCGTCGTAGCTGGGACCGGAACTGGTACGCCTGGGCGATGGTCCTGCCGGTGGTGATCGTCCTGGCAGTCTTGATCTTCTATCCGCTCGGCCGGGGGATCTGGCTCTCCTTCACCAACCTCAACGAGGCCAACCAGGTGGCGGAGATCTGCACCAAGTCGATCACCGGCGGTGAGGTCTGCGAGGAGAACCCCAACCGGTGGGAGTATGCGGGGCTGGACAACTACGTCCGGGTCCTCACCGGCGAGGTCGGCCGGTTCTGGGAGTGGACCGGGATCACCCTGATCTGGACCTTCGTCGGTGTGGCCTTCCACTATGGTCTCGGGCTTGGCCTCGCCATCCTGCTGAACCGCCCGATGCGCGGCCGTGGCCTCTACCGGGTACTGCTGGTGCTGCCGTGGGCGGTGCCGGCCTTCGTCAGCGCCTTCGCCTGGAAGTTCATCTTCAACGAGCGCTTCGGCCTGGCGAACTCGCTGCTCACCACGCTCGGGGCCGACCCGCTCCCGTGGTTCTCCGAACGGTGGACATCACTGTTCACCGCGATCGTCACCAACGTCTGGCTCGGCGTGCCGTTCATGATGGTGGCGCTGCTCGGCGGGCTGCAGACCATTCCCGGTGAGCTCTACGAGGCGGCGGAGATCGACGGCGCGTCGCCGTGGCAGCGGTTCCGTGCCATCACGTTGCCGGGTCTGCGCCCGACCAGCATGACCGTGATCCTGCTCGGCACCATCTGGACGTTCAACCTCTTCCCGGTCATCTTCCTGGTGACCGAGGGAGAGCCGGCCGGAGAGACCGAGATCCTGGTGACCGGCGCGTACCGGGCCGCCTTCGAGGGCATCCGCAACTACTCGCTCGCCTCCACGTACGGCGTGTTGATTCTCTCCATTCTCTTGGTCTTCTCCGTGTTCTACCGGCGGGCACTGCGTAAGCAAGGCGAGGTGTGGTGATGAGCCAATCGACCAGCTCCGGGACGGCCGTGTCCACGGCGCGGACGCCGACGGCCCCGATCAGGGCCGGGTCCGCTCCGGTCCAGACCTCGCGGCGGGCCGGCCGTAGTCGGCGTAGCCGGGCGACGTCGCTGCTGTTGCACGGGACCTTGATCGTCGCGTCGCTGGTCGCGATCGGTCCGATCGTCTGGGTGCTGCTCTCCTCGTTCAAGCCCGGGTACGCGGTGCAGAGCACCAACCTGACCCTGGTCCAGGATCCGACCCTGGCCAACTACCGCTACGTGCTCTTCGACACCAGCTTTCTGCGGTGGCTGCTGAACTCGGTGTTCGTGGCCGCCGGCACGATGGGGATCGGCATCTTCCTCTCGGCGACCACCGGCTACGCCGTCTCCCGGTTCAACTTCCCGGGCCGCCGGCCGTTGATGATGGTCTTCCTGATCACCCAGATGTTTCCGGTGGCCATCCTGATCGTGCCGATTTACACGATCATGGCGCGGCTCGGGTTGATCAACACGTTGCCGTCGCTGGTGATCGCCTACCTGACCATCGCCGTTCCGTTCTGCTCCTGGATGCTGAAGGGCTACTTCGACTCCATCCCGACCTCGCTGGACGAGGCGGCGGCGCTGGACGGCTGCGGCCCGTTCGCCACCTTCTGGCGGGTGGTGCTGCCGCTGGCCCGTCCGGCCGTCGCGGTCACCGCCTTCTACACCTTCCTGACTGCGTGGGGGGAGGTCGCGTACGCGTCAGCCTTCATCCAGACCGACAACCAGTTCACCCTGGCGTACGGGCTTCGGCAGTTCGTGCCGCAGTACAACCCGCAGTGGGAGTACCTGACGGCGGCGGCGGTGCTGGTGACGGTCCCGGCCGGTCTGGTCTTCCTGTTCGCCCAACGGCACCTGGTCTCGGGACTGACCGCGGGTGGTACGAAGGGCTGACGCGCCGATCGACCAAGCCCCTCTACTACGACCCGTCGTTGGTGCGGGAAGATAGGCCGCGTGGAAGCTCTACGACTCATTCTCCGCTACATTCACCTGATCGGGTTCGCGCTGCTGCTCGGTGGCGCGGTGGTGCAGTACCTCAAGGGCAGGTTCCGGATCAACCCGGCCATGCTCTGGGGTGCGGCGCTCACGTTGCTGACCGGAATCGGCCTCTCCGCGCCGTTGCGGGACGGGGGTGAGCCGGACCCCGCGAAGCTCGTCACCAAGCTGGCGCTCGCGCTGCTCATCTTCGTCATGGTCTTCTTCTCGCGGAAGCGGGAAGCGGTCAACCGTGGACATTTCCTCGCGATCATCGGGCTGACCCTGGTCAACGCTGCGGTGGCGGTCTTCTGGCGGTAGCGTCCGACTGGGGAGAACTCCCCTCCGGAGGAGAAATCGTCCCACCCGCGCTCCTTTGACCGGCATGTCGAGTGACCGAAATACCCCAGGATCACGTCGGGGTAACAGGCACCCAACAGTCACGCATGATTGTCGGCCTGGGTAGGCGTCTGGGCGTACGCTCGGCGTCCGGAACGTGAGACACCGGCGGCACAGTGCAGGCCGGTTCATAAGGGCTGCCACCGCGCGTAGACGCGGTGCGCAACGGAAGGAGACGTCTTGCGCTCGGTGCGTGGGATGCGGATCGCCTCGGTCTTCGCGGTGAGTGGCCTCGTGCTGGCCGCCACCGCCTGCGGTGAGGCGCCCGAGGAGGACAACGCCGGCAACGGCGGCGAGAAGTTCAGTGCCTGCATGGTGACCGACGTCGGCGGGATCGACGACAAGTCCTTCAACACCTCGGCCTGGAAGGGCCTGGAGGCAGCCAAGGACGAGAACAAGGACATCGACATCAAGTACGTCGCGTCGAAGGCCGAGGCGGACTACGAGCCGAACCTGACGCAGTACGTCAACCAGGGCTGCGACTTCATCCTCGCCGTCGGCGGGCTGATGGGGGACGCCACCTCCAGGGCCGCGGCGGCGAACCCGGACCAGCAGTTCGGCATCGTGGACACGAAGCTGCCGGAGAGCAACGTCTACCCGATGCAGTTCGACACCGCCCAGGCCGGCTTCCTCGCCGGTTATCTGGCCGCCGGCCTCAGCGAGACGGGCAAGGTGGGCACCTACGGCGGCCTGAAGATCCCGCCGGTGACCATCTTCATGGACGGCTACGCCGACGGGGTCGACCACTACAACGAGGCCAAGGGGAAGGACGTCCAGGTCCTGGGCTGGGACAAGGCCAGCCAGAACGGCTCGTTCGCCAACGACTTCGTCAAGCAGGACGAGGGCAAGAAGGTCAGCGACGCGCTGGTCGCCCAGGGCGCGGACATCATCATGCCCGTCGCCGGGGGTGCGGGTCTCGGCACCACCACGGCGGCCCAGGCCTCCGGCGGTAAGTACAACATCATCTGGGTCGACGTCGACGGCTGCGAGAGCACCTCGAACTGCCCGGCGATCATCACCACGGTGGTGAAGAACATCCCCGGCGCCGTTCAGGAGGCCGTGCTCAAGGCCGCCGCCGGCGAGAAGCTGGAGGCGAACCCGGGCTTCACCGGCACCCTGGCCAACGAGGGCGTCTCGCTCGCGCCGTACCACGAGTTCGACAGCAAGATCCCGGCTGAGCTGAAGGCCGAGGTCGATAAGCTGAAGGCGGACATCGCCGCCGGCCTGATCAAGGTTGAGTCGCAGTCCCAACCGCAGTGAGCTGATGCCGGCTCGCCGTGATGGGGCGCCTACCGCGCTGCTCGGCGAGCGCATCGCACGACGGTCCGGCCGCCTTGGCACCAGAGGATCTCCCGCTGGTGCCGGGGCGGCCGATCGGCTCCATCGACGAGTGCCGTTGCCGGTGAACCGGCAACTCCCCGCACTACCGCTTCGTACCCGGGAGGTTGCGCTGAGACTCGAACTGCGCGGCATCACCAAACGCTTCGGTGATCTGGTCGCCAACGACCACATCGATCTGACGGTGGAGCCGGGGGAGATCCACGCCCTGCTCGGGGAGAACGGCGCGGGCAAGTCGACCCTGATGAACGTGCTGTACGGGCTTTACCAGCCCGACGAGGGCGAGATCCTGGTGGACGGGAAGCCGCTGCAGCTTCGCGGCCCGGCGGACGCCATCGCGGCCGGGATCGGAATGGTCCACCAGCACTTCATGCTGGTACCGGTCCTCACCGTGGCAGAGAACATCATGCTCGGGGCCGAGCAGGTCCGGGGTGGCATCGTCGGCTTCCTCGACCGTCGACGTGCCCGGCGCAAGGTCGCGGAGGTATCCGCCCGCTACCACCTCCAGGTTGACCCGGACGCGATCATCGAGGACCTTCCGGTCGGCATCCAGCAGCGGGTCGAGATCGTCAAGGCGCTCACCCGCGATGCTGACCTGCTCATCCTCGACGAGCCGACCGCGGTGCTCACGCCGCAGGAGACCGAGGAACTGCTCGCCGTCATGCGGGCGCTCAAGGCCGCTGGTAGGTCGATCGTCTTCATCACCCACAAGCTCGGTGAGGTGAAGGCCATCGCCGACCGGATCACCGTGATCCGGCACGGACGGATCGTCGGCACCGCCGCGCCGGAGGCGAGCCGGGACGAACTGGCCGCACTGATGGTCGGCCGGACCGTTCGGCTCACCGTGGACAAGCGGCCCGCGACGCCGGGCAAGCCGGTTCTCGAGCTCTCCGGGTTGACGGTAGACGACGACCGGCAGGTACGTACGGTGGACGGCGTTGACCTGACCGTGTACGCGGGCGAGGTGCTCGGCATCGCCGGGGTGCAGGGTAACGGCCAGAAGGAGCTGGTCGAGGCGGTCATGGGGCTGCGTCCGGTGCTCGCCGGCTCGGTGCAGCTGTGCGGGGAGCGGATCGACGACTGGTCAACCAAGGAGGTCCTCCGCGCGGGCGTCGGCTACGTGCCCGAGGACCGCAGCGTCGACGGGCTGGTCAAGGAACTCAGCATCGCGGAGAACCTGGTGCTGGACATGTACGACCGACCACCGTTCGGCAAGGGGCTCGCGCTCCGACCGGATGAGATCAGGAAGTCAGCGCAGGAGCGGATCGCCCAGTTCGATGTCCGTACCTCGTCGGCGGAGGCGGCGGTGGGCACGCTGTCCGGCGGCAACCAACAAAAGGTGATCGTCGCCCGGGAACTGTCCCGGCCGCTGAAGCTTCTCATCGCCGCCCAGCCGACCCGCGGCGTCGATGTCGGCTCCATCGAGTTTATTCACAGTCAGGTCATTCACGAGCGGGATGCCGGAACCGCCGTCCTGCTTGTCTCCAGCGAACTCGACGAGGTGATCGGCCTGGCGGACCGGATCGCGGTGATGTGCCGCGGTCGGATCGTCGACATCGTCGGCCCGGATGTCCCCCGTGAGGAGATCGGCCTGCGGATGTCGGGCATCGGTCCGGACACGGCGGGAGCCGGGGCGAACGGGGCGACGGCGGGTACCGACGGCGGGACGCCCGCCCCATCGGGCCCCGGCAGCGAGGACGAGGCATGACCAACACAGGGTCCGGCTCCCCGGACAAGGAACCGGCGACCGCGGACCAGGCGGCCAGGATGGCGCTCGACAACACCGAGCGAGCCGAGCCGACGAGTCAGCAGCCACCGGAGCGCCCCGCGCTCGGGCGGCTCTTCGTGGAGAATCTCTGGGCCGCCAACACCCTCACGGTGACGGTGCTGTCGCTGCTTCTGGCGATGGTCGTCGGTGGGATCCTGATGATCGTCTCTGATCCGGACGTGCTGGGCACCTACAGTTACTTCACCGCCCGCCCGGGCGACGCCCTCAACGCCAGCTGGACGTTGGTCAGCGAGGCGTACACGAACCTGTTCAAGGGCGCGATCCTCGACCCCGACGCGGTCGGCCTCACCGCGGCGCTGAGCCCGATCTCGGAGACGCTGACCTACACCGCCCCGCTGGTCTTCACCGGGCTCTCCGTGGCGCTCGCCTTCCGTGGTGGCCTGTTCAACATCGGTGCCCAGGGTCAGGCCACGATGGGCGTCATCGCGGCCGGGCTGGCCGGGTTCCTGCTGCCGCTGCCGGCCGGGCTGCACCTGCTCGTCGCGGTCTTCGCCGGTGCACTTGGCGGTGCCGTGTGGGGCTTCATCCCGGGGATTCTCAAGGCCCGCACCGGCGCCCACGAGGTGATCAACACGATCATGCTCAACTACGTCGCGGCGTACTTCCTGGTCTGGTTGATCGTGCAGAACGGGGTGCAGGATCCGAACCGCTCGGATGCCATCAGCCGGCCGCTGGACGCCTCCGCGCAGTTCCCCCGGCTGTTCGGGGACAACCTGCGGGTGCACGCCGGAATCATCCTCGCCGTGCTGGTGACCTGGGCGGTTGCCTGGCTGCTGAACCGGTCGACCCTCGGCTTCGAGCTGCGGGCCGTGGGGAGTAACCCGGCGGCCTCGCGTACCGCCGGCATCAGTGTCACCCGAACCTACGTGTTGATCATGGTCTTCGCCGGTGCCCTGGCCGGCCTCGGCGGCTCGCAGATGGTGCTCGGCACCACCGCCGCCGCGTTGACCCCGCTGGTTGTGGCCCAGGTCGGTTTCGACGGCATCCTGGTGGCGCTACTCGGCCGGGTGAAGCCGTGGGGCGTGTTGCTCGCCGCGCTGCTCTTCGGTGCGCTACAGGCCGGCGGTAACCGGATGCAGTCGTACTCGGGTGTCTCGCTGGAACTGGTTACTGTGCTCCAAGCGCTGATCGTCATCTTCATCGCCGCACCGGCCCTGGTGAAGGCGATCTTCCAGCTTCGGGCCGCCCGGGCCGCCCGGCCGCAGACGAGCCTCGCGAAGGGCTGGTGACGCGCATGTCCACCATGGCTGTTGACGACGTCGCGGTCGCCCCGGTCAACGAGGGGTTCTGGACCCGGACCCGGAAGGCCGGCCTGGTGCTGACCGCGCTCGGCCTGCTGGCGGTGCTGCTCTTCACCGCGCTCGCCAGCAGTGAGCCAGCCCGGTTCACCCTCAGCGAGGACGCCAGCGGCGCCGCGTTGAAGATCAACGGTACGGTCGGCGCGGCCCTCTTCGGGGCGGTCGCCCTCGCCGCCGGTGTGGCGATCCTCGCCGGGCTGCCGACGCGCTGGTTCACTCTCGTGCTCGGTGTCGGCCTGGTTGGTTTCGTGGTGAGCTTCCTCTGCTGGCAGGTCTCCACCGCGCCGGCCGGGCAGAACTTCATGCCCCTGGTCAACATTGTCCGAGGCACCTTCATCCTGGCTCTTCCGCTGATCTTCGGGGCGCTGGCCGGTGTGCTCTGTGAACGCTCCGGCGTGGTCAACGTGGCCATCGAGGGTCAGCTACTGATGGGCGCCTTCAGCGGCGCCCTCTTCGGTAGCCTCAGCGGCAACCTCTGGGTGGGCCTCATCGCCGCGGCGATCGGCGGCACCTTCATCTCGCTGCTGCTCGCGGTCTTCGCCATTCGCTACCTGGTGGACCAGGTGGTCATGGGGATCGTGCTCAACCTGCTCGCGGTGGGCATCACCGGCTTCCTCTACGAGCGGCTGATGCAGCCCGACCCGGCGAAGTACAACAGCGCCCCACGGTTCAGCGACTGGGAAATCCCGCTGCTGTCGGAGATTCCGGTGCTCGGGCCGGCGCTGTTCGCCGGCAACATCTTCCTCTACCTCGGCCTTCTCCTGGTCCTGGTGATTCACATCGGGCTGTTCCGTACCCGGTGGGGCTTGCGTACCCGTTCGGTCGGTGAGCACCCGACCGCCGCCGACACCCTCGGCGTCCGGGTGCTGCGGCTGCGCTACCGCAATGTGCTGCTGGCGGGGGCAGTCGCCGGCATCGGTGGTGCGTCCTACACGCTCGCCCTCTTCTCGTTCACCAAGAACATGATCGGTGGTAAGGGCTTCATCGCCCTGGCAGCGCTGATCTTCGGCCGGTGGAGCCCGACCGGTGCGCTGCTCGCGGCGCTCTTCTTCGGCTTCGCCGACCAGCTCGCCACCTATCTGAGCGCAATCAACAGCGCCATCCCGAGTCAGTTCCTGGCGATGCTGCCGTACCTGGCGACGATCCTGGCGGTGGCGGGGCTGGTGGGTAGGGTCCGGGCGCCGGCCGCCGACGGAAAGCCGTACATCAAGGGTTGATGGGACGCCAGATGGAGATCGACTGGGAGCGGCTGCGCGCCGCGGCGACCGAGGTGATGCGGTACGCGTACGTGCCGTACTCGAAGTTTCCGGTAGGGGCGGCCGCCCTGGTTGACGATGGTCGCGTCGTGGTCGGCTGCAACGTGGAGAACGCGTCGTACGGCATGGTGCTCTGCGCCGAGTGCGGGGTGATCTCCGCACTGCGCGCCACCGGTGGCGGGCGGATCATCGCGCTCTCCTGCGTTGACGCCACCGGGGAGCCACTGATGCCGTGCGGGCGGTGCCGGCAGCTGCTCTGGGAGCACGGTGGCCCGGAATGTCTGATCGAGGCGAAGAACGGAGCGTTACGGATGGCCGAGCTGCTGCCGTACGCCTTCGACGCGGCGGATCTGGAGGCGGTGACCGGGGCGGACCCGGTTCCGGTGGTGCCGGAGCGGCTGGCTGCCTGGCGGGGACGCGGGACGGTCTTCGTGCACCCGGACCTGTCGGCGGGGCAGCAGGTGTGGACGGCGTACTGGGAACGCTCGGCGGGGGAGGCCGGCGACGGCGAGACCGGCGTTCTCGAGGAGGGACCGAGCTGGGACGATCCAGCGGAGGCGATCACCTGGGGGCTGGCCCGGGTACCCCGGGTTGTGGTGGTGGACGCGGCGGGGACGATCTTCTGGGCGGGTGAGGGTGAGCCGCCGTTGGAGATCCCGATCCGCTGGCCGGGCTGAGGACGTGGGGAGAGGGTTATCTCATGGCGGAATTTGCGGCGGTTGATGTCATTCGGGCCAAGCGGGACGGCGCGGTCCTCTCCGACGCACAGGTCGACTGGGTGGTGGACGCCTACACCCGGGGCCAGGTGGCGGACGAGCAGATGGCGGCGCTCGCGATGGCGATCCTGCTGAACGGGATGACCATGCCGGAGATCGCCCGGTGGACCGCGGCGATGATCTCCAGTGGAGAGCGGCTGGACCTCTCGGCGGTCGACCGACCGACGGTTGACAAGCACTCGACCGGCGGTGTCGGAGACAAGATCACCCTGCCGCTGACTCCGTTGGTGGCGGCCTGTGGCGCGGCGGTACCGCAGCTGAGCGGCCGGGGCCTCGGGCACACCGGCGGCACGCTGGACAAGCTGGAGTCCATTCCGGGCTGGCGGGCATCGCTGGGCAACGAGGAGTTCATCGCCCAGCTCCGCGGCGTCGGCGCGGTGATCTGCGCGGCCGGTGCCAGTCTCGCGCCGGCCGACCGCAAGCTGTACGCGTTGCGGGACGTGACCGGCACGGTGGAGGCCATCCCGCTGATCGCCAGCTCGATCATGAGCAAGAAGATCGCTGAGGGGACCGGCGCTCTGGTACTCGACGTCAAGGTCGGCTCCGGTGCGTTCATGAAGTCGGTCGACCAGGCCCGGCAACTGGCCCACACCATGGTCGAACTGGGCGGTGCGCAGGGCGTCCGCACGGTCGCCCTGCTGACCGACATGTCCACCCCACTGGGGCTGGCCATCGGCAACGCGGTCGAGGTGACCGAATCCGTGGAGGTGCTGGCGGGCGGCGGACCGGCCGACGTGGTGGAGCTGACCCTGGCCCTGGCCCGCGAGATGCTGGACGCGGCCGGGCTGCCGGACGCCGACCCGGCGGCGGCGTTGCGCGACGGCCGGGCGATGGACGCCTGGCGGGCGATGCTCCGGGCCCAGGGCGGGGACCCGGATGCCCCGCTGCCCACCGCCCCGGAGGTCGAGGTGGTCCGCGCTGAGGACAATGGTGTGGTGGCCCAGATCGACGCGTACGGGATGGGGGTGGCCGCGTGGCGGCTCGGTGCCGGTCGGGCCCGCAAGGAGGACGCGGTGTCCGCGCCGGCGGGGGTGCTGCTGCACAAGCGCCCCGGTGATCTGGTCCGGGCGGGTGAGCCCCTCTTTGAGCTGCGGGCCGAGGAGGCCGACCGGATCCCGGCGGCCCGGACCGAGGCGGTGCGGGCGGTACGGATCGCGGCGTCCGCCCCGGAACAGCGGCCGCTGGTGCTTGAGCGAATCAGCTGACCGTCCGTTCCGTTTCCCGCAGCGGAGGGCTATCCTGCCTGGCCAGGAGGATGATCTGGCCAGCCAGTCCACACAGACGAGGATTACCGTCGTGGCGGTACCTGCCCCAAACCCCCGAATGGTGCGTGCGGCCAGCCTGGAGGAGTTGTCTCGGCTGGGTCTGCCGCTGCCGCCGGCACACTTTCCACTGGTGTGGGAGCCCGGCGACGAGATCGAGCTGCGCCCGACCGGTGAGATCGAGACGCGCGTCGCGGTGCTGCACCTCATCCTGGCCCGCTGTTTCGGCATGCCGCCGCAGGCCGCGATGAGTTGGCTGCTCGCCTCGCATCTGGTGGAGACAGTCACCCCGCCGGAGTGGCAGTTCGTTACCGGCGGTAAGGGTGACCACCGCTCGTTCGTGCTGCACTTCGACGCGCTGTACGCCCTGGCCTGGGTACTCGGCCTAACCCGGCAGCTGGACCCGACGCTGCCGGTGGACGAGCGGCTGGTGGAGCGGCTGCCGAATATTCTGGCCGGCGAGACGGTCCGGCACTGGCAGTCGAGGACCCTCACCGCCCCACGGCATCCGGCGGACGCGGCGGCCCTGCTTGACCTGCACTACTGCCTGGACTGGGCCTATCTCGAGGTGGAGCACGCCCGGCGAACCCCACCCGGCCTGGTGGACGCGAATGCGATCGGGCAGCGTCGGTGGGCGCTGGAGTGGGCGGTGGTCCTCCGCGGCCCCTACCACGACGAGCCCACCGGCTGGGAAGAGGTGGATCTCTCCACCTAGCGGCGGCGGTGGACGCCGAGCCGGACGGCCACGGTCACCTCGACCGGGTCGGGCAGGGTGGCGATCCGTTCGGTGAGCCCGGCCGGATTGGTGTGCCAGGCGCTGGGTCCCATCCCGACCAGAGCGGCGATCTCCGGGCGGGTCAACGTCAGCCGGGTTCGGTGTTCGGTCTCCGACTCGGTGGCGAAGCGCTCCCCGAGGTGCCCGGCCACCCGGTCGGGCTTCGCCGGATCTACCCGAAGCAGGCCAAGTGCGCCGACCAACTCGCTGAGGTGGTCGGCGGCCGGCGTGACGACCAGCAACGCGCCGGCCGGATCGAGCACCCGGTGAAACTCCGCTCCGTTGCGCGGGGCGAAGACGTTCAACAACACGGCCACCGACGCGTCGGGCAGGGGCAGCTGCTGCCAGGTGTCGGCCAGCACCGCCCCGGCTCGTTCGTGCGCTCGGGCCGCGCGGCGCAGCGCCGGCTTCGACACATCCAGGGCCAGGCCGACGGCGTCCGGCAGCGTCGTCAGCACCGCGGCGAGGTGCCGGCCGGTGCCGGCACCGGGCTCCACCACCAGGGGGTGCGCCGCGGCGGTTGCCCCAGGCTGGAGGTGCGCGGCCCGGTGGCGGGCGACGGCGACCGCGGCCGCTTCGGCCAGCGCCCGGGAGATCAGGTCGTAGTGACCGGCGGCGAGGAAGTCGGCGCGGGCGGTGACCATCTCGCTGGTGTCCCCGACGTGTGGTGCCCGGCCGGCCAGGAGGTTCACATAGCCCTGTCGGGCAATGTCGAAGCTGTGCCGGCGCGGACAGGTCAGCGTCTGGATGGTGCCAGCGGTCGCCTCGGCCAGCGGAAGGGCGCAGATTGAGCAGCGCAGCCGGTGGCAGATGCGGGGATCCATGTCGGGCTCCGGGCCGGTCGGTGGCGAGCCGGGCGGTCACCCGGTGGACCGGCATCCTATCGACCGGGTCGCCGCACCGATTACTGCGCGCCCGGCAGGCGGACGTGACCCGGGCAACGCGCCGCCGGGTCTGACGCTGCGCAGACGCCGGTGCCGACTAGGGTCTGAACATGGTCGCGACTCTCCGATACGAGGACATCGTCCAGGTCCCCAAGGCGCTGCTGCACGATCACCTCGATGGTGGCCTGCGACCAGCGACGGTCGTCGAGCTGGCCGCTGAGGCGGGGCACGCGCTGCCGACGACCGACCCGGAGGCGTTGGGCCACTGGTTCGTCGAAGCGGCCAGCTCCGGCTCGTTGGAGCGGTATCTGGAGACCTTCGCGCACACCGTTCAGGTCATGCAGACCGCTTCGGCGCTGCAGCGGGTGGCCCGGGAGTGCGCGCTGGACCTGGCCGCCGACGGTGTTGTCTACGCGGAGGTCCGGTTCGCGCCGGAGCTGCACCTGGAGCGGGGTCTCACCCTGGACGAGGTGGTCGCGGCGGTGATCGCCGGCTTCGCCGAGGGCAGTGACCTTGCCGCGGCGCAGGGCACGCCGATTCGGGTCGGCACGCTGCTGACCGCCATGCGACACGCCGCCCGGTCGCAGGAGATCGCCGAACTGGCCGTGCGGCACCGGGACATCGGCGTCGTGGGTTTCGACATCGCCGGGGCCGAGGCCGGCTTCCCGCCCACCCGGCACCTGGATGCCTTCGAGTACCTGCAGCGGGAGAACTTCCACTTTACGATCCACGCCGGTGAGGCGTTTGGGCTGCCGTCGATCTGGCAGGCCATCCAGTGGTGCGGAGCAGATCGGCTCGGCCACGGTGTCCGGATTGTGGATGACATTACGCCCGGATCGGAGCCGGTGCTTGGCCGGCTGGCCGCCTACGTGCGGGACAAGCGTATTCCCTTGGAGCTCTGCCCCTCGTCGAACGTGCAGACCGGGGCGGCCCCCTCGATCGCCGACCACCCGATCGGGCTGCTGCGGGATCTGCGGTTCCGGGTCACGGTCAACACCGACAACCGGCTGATGAGCGGCACCTCCATGTCACGGGAGATGGCTTTGTTGGTGGACGCGTTCGGGTACGGCTGGCGGGAACTGCAGTGGCTGACGATTAACGCCATGAAGAGTGCCTTTATCCCGTTTGACCAGCGGCTACAGATTATCGACGAGGTCATCAAGCCGGCGTACGGGCGGCTGTTGAGCGGTGCCGGGCAGTCGTAGGGTGGTGCGCCGGTGTCGGTGCGTCGGCCGCTCGGTGTGCACCCCGTCGCTGGCGGCGCTGCTGGCGTGAGTGGCAAACGTCCCTTCGGTGGCCAAGAGCGGCGAGATGGCTGTTTAACTTGACCGATTAGCTGTACCTAATTCGTTGCCGACTGCGTACGATGGCGCGCCGGTCTCATCGCTGGGTTGTTGGAGCGCCCTTCCCCGCCGCGCCCTGACGTCAGGGGGCATCGCTCCCGATCGACCCACCCCTTCGGTGTCGGCAGCAGTGGGTTCCCAGAATTCGGGCAGTAGCTGTTTGAGCCGAACTGAGAAGCCTGGTTCATCAGGATATGTACGACTTTACTCGCCGACGAGGCGGCTGGTATGGCCACGTGGAGGAGGCACTCCATTGCTTTGGGTAACTCAGGTCAGACTGAATGCGATCGAAACCCCTAAACATCGCGCTGTCGCAGCGGTCAAGAGCAGCCTGGGCTTTCTCTTTCCGGGGCGGCGTGGTGGAATCTCGGATGGTCCGAACCAATGGGTCGGTCACCTGGTGTTGCCCGAGGGCAACGCAAAGGCTGCAATCGCGAGGGCGGTGACGTGAGCAAACGACCGAAGACGGCAGGTTCTCTCCTGTCGCGTCTGCGTCGGCCGGCTGGTCGGCTCCGCGACCTGCCGATCTGGTCCAAGCTCGGTCTCATCTTGATCGTGCCGACCGTCGCAACGGTCGTCGTGGGCACCAGTGGCATCGTTGACCACCTGCAGACACTCAACAGCGCCAATCGTTCCGGCGACCTCGCCAGTCTGGTCGCCTACTCGGGTGACCTGGTCGGTCAGCTTCAGGATGAGCGGACGGAGGCGATCCGGCTACTCGGTGAGGACCGGGCGGCCCAGCGGGAGGAACGCAGCACGGCGTACGAGGAGGCTTCCGCCCGCGTCGACCGGGCGAAGGAACCCTACGCCGAGCGGCGGGGCGAGGTCGAGGACCTGCCCACCACGCTGGAGAACCAGCTCCGCTTCATCGACCAGACCCTCACCGACCTGCCCGGAACGCGAAGCCAGGTCACCAACGGTCGGCTCAGCATCACCCAGGCGCAGCAGCAGTACGACGCGCTGCTCACCGATCTGATCAACCTGCGGGACTCGGCCACCCAGCTGGCCGGTGACTCCGAGCTCAGCGACCAGATGCGGGCCGCGACCGCCCTCACCCGGAACAAGGAGTACCTCTCCCAGCAGCGGGACGTGGTGCACATCGCCCTCATCCGGCAGCAGCTCACACCCGAGCTGCGGAACACCTACATCTCCACCTGGACCGGTCAGCGACAGTGGCTGGAGACCTTCGCCGCCGTCGCCGACCGTGCCGACCAGGAGCTGTACGACCAAACGGTGGCCGGTCCCGACGCCCGCGAGGCGGATTCCTACAACAGCAACCTGCGTGGCCTCTCCGACGCCAGAAACCTGGCGAGCGCCGGCTTCACCCCCGACCAGTGGGACAACGCGATGGTCGCGTACGCCGCCCTGGTCCGGGAGGTGGAGGCGAAGGTCGACAGAGATGCCGTCCAGCTCGCTGACGAACTCCGGTCGGCCGTACGGCTGCAGGTGTTCCTGGAGACCGGGCTGCTGCTCAGCATGCTGCTGCTCGCCATCCTCTTTGCCTACCTGGTCGCCCGCTCGATGGCGCGGTCGCTACGCGAACTGCGACAGGGCGCTCTTATGATCGCCCGGCACGGGCTGCCGCAGGCCGTCGCCCGGCTGCGGGAGACGCAGGCCGCCGGCGGCCAGCAAACTCCGGTACAGCTCGCCAACCGGATCGCCGAGCCGCTGCCGGTGCGTAGCAAGGATGAGTTCGGTCAGGTGACCGAGGCGTTCAACGCGGTTCACCTGGAGGCGGTGCGTACCGCGGCGGAGCAGGCCGCCCTGCGGGCTTCCGTGGCGACCATGTTCGTCAACCTCGCCCGCCGGTCGCAGACCCTGGTCGACCGACTCATCGGCCAACTCGACCGACTCGAACGGGGCGAGGAGGACCCGGACCGGCTGGCCGAGTTGTTCCAGCTCGACCACCTCGCCACCCGGATGCGCCGCAACGACGAGAATCTGCTGGTCCTCGCCGCCGCTGACTCCAGCCGCGTGCAGCGGGAGCCGGCCGCCCTGATCGACGTGCTGCGCGCCGCCCAGTCCGAGGTAGAGCACTACACGCGGATCGAGTTCGGCGTCATTGATCGCGACATCGAGGTCGTCGCCGCCGCCGTCAACGACCTGGTACACCTCGTCGCCGAGCTGTTCGACAACGCGACGGCGTTCTCGCCGCCCGAGTCGCAGGTCGTCGTGGAAGCGCGCCGGGTCGGTGACCGTGCCTCCCTCTACGTGGAGGACCGCGGCATCGGCATCAGCCCGGAGCAGCTACGGGAACTGAACGAGAAGCTCGCCACCCCGCCACAGGTGGACGTGGCGGTTTCTCGGATGATGGGTCTGGTCGTGGTTGCCCGGCTGGCCTCCCGGCACGGGGTCACGGTGGAGCTGCGTTCCGCCGCCGATCGGGGAAGCGTCGCGGAGGTGAGCCTGCCGGCGGGCGTGCTGGTGCCCCGGGCGCTCGCTGCCGGGTCGCAGCTGCCCCCTGGCCTGCCGTCAGCGGCGAACACCAGCTCGACGTCGTCTTTTGAGGCGTTCTCCGCATCAAGTGGTTCGCTCTCCGGACCCCGCCCGGGTGAGTCGGGTAACCAGGTAACGCTCGGTGGCCGGCCCTTCGACCCGGCGCACAGCAACGGTGCGGGCACGCCCACGGGCTCGCCGCGGGCGATGCCGGCGTGGTCCGATCTCACCGGCGCGAACAGCGCCACCACCGGCGGCGAGTCGTCTGCCCCGTTCCTTACCAACGGGCAACCGAGCGACGTGTTACCGCAACGGCGTCCCTCGGGCGAGCCGGAGGTCACCGGTCAGCAGCCGGGGATTCCGCGACAGCTGCCGAGCAGCCCAGAGGCCCAGCCGTACGCCCCGCCGCCGACTCCGTACTCCGGGTGGTCGGTATCCGGGCCGCCAGCCGCGGGCATGCCGATCTCCGCGTCGCCGGTGTCGGCTACCCCGACCTCCGCGGCGCCGGCTTTCGGGCAACCGACGTCCCCGGCGCCGGCCTCCGGCCAGCCGTATGCGGCGCCGTTGCCACAGCGTCCGGCCACCACGGCCCCGAGCAGCGCCGCCCCGCCGGTGTGGCCACCGGTGCCCAGCGCAGCCGGAGACAGCACCGCTGCCCCGGCCTCCGAACGGGTCTCCGCAGCCCCCGACCTGACCACCGAGCTGCCCCGGGTAGCCGGTCCGGCTGGCCCTCCGTCCGCCGCATACCCCGCCGCTCCCGCGTCGGCCGGTCCCGCCGCCCCGGTGCCGGGCCCCCAGCCAACCGCGGCGCCGGGGATGCCAACCACACCGTCGACCGCACCGCCTCAGAGCCAGCAGCCGCTGGCCGACGCGACGATGGAACTGCCGATCTTCCGGGAACTGGAGTCAGCCTGGTTCCGCACCCGACGACCCGGTCCAGAGGAGACAGCAAAGGGCTCCGACGCTGCCGGGGGCGGCGGTGCCATGGGGGCGGGTGGTGCCGCGCCCCAGCAGTTCGCCAGGATAGATGCGGACAGGCAGCAGCAGACACCACCCGCAACGACAGGTAACACACCAATGGCAGAAACCCCGACGACCGGTGGTACGTCGCGTCAGAACGGCATAACAGCGAACGGGAGCACATCCCCCACGGGCGGGTTCGCCCAGCGGCGGGGAAGAGCTGGTGAAAGCTGGAGCACCGCCGCCGATGATGGGTGGCGGGCCGCTACTGCGGCCAGCGACGTACAGGTGGTGGCGACCACCTCTACTGGCCTGCCGAAGCGCACGCCGATGGCGCAGCTGGTACCGGGCGCGGTGGAGAAACCATCGGCAGCGGTTCAGCGGCGTACGCCCGAGTCGGTCCGAGGGCTGCTCTCCGCGTATCACCGTGGGGTCCAGCGGGGGCGCAAGAACCCCTCGGACAGCAACCGGACCGGCCCGGAGGGGAATCCGGGTGGGCAGTCCTCGCAATCTGGCTCAGGCCCAATGGCCGGGAGCGGGCAGAAGGAGCAAGAAGGATGACTACTACGCAGGACCTCGGCTGGCTTCTCGCCAACTTCGCCGATCGGGTGCCAGGAGTCGCGCATGCGGTCGCCGTGTCGGCGGACGGCCTACTCCTCGCGGCCTCACGGGACCTTCCGCGGGACCGGGCCGACCAGTTGGCTGCCATCGCATCCGGCTTGGTCAGCCTTACCCAGGGAGCAGCCCGCTGCTTTGAGGGCGGCGCCGTGCTTCAGACCGTGGTAGAGATGGACAACGGTTTCCTCTTCCTGATGTCGATTTCGGATGGCTCGTCGTTTGCCGTGCTCGCCGCCCGTAACTCTGACGTGGGGCAGGTCGGCTACGAGATGGCCCTCCTGGTTGACCGGGTGGGTGATGCGCTGACCCCGCAGCCGCGTGCGGCTGCGGGCATGCCGGGCTGACGTTTCGCTGGCCGGGTGGTCGGCGGGGCAAGGACAACAACGAGGGGGGCGGTCCGCGCCGGCCGGTCCCGGGTGTGAAGGAGGTGAGCGGCGACATGAACGATCATGACGAACCGACCGGCGCGCTGGTCCGTCCGTACGCCGTGACCCGGGGTCGCACCCGTCCGCGGCTTGACATCGCGATGGAAGCGCTTATCGAGACGACAGTGCGCGGGCGAGCCGTTGCCACCGGCAACGGCGGACACGGCCGTGAGTACCAGTACATCGCCGCGCTCTGTGATGGACGTGTGCAGTCGTTAGCCGAGATCGCGGCGCGTATGCAGCTTCCGCTCGGGGTGGCCCGGGTGCTCATCGCCGACATGGCGACAGACGGCCTGGTCGCGGTCCATGAGCCGACTATTCTGGACGACTCGGACGACGTGGTGGGCACTGAACTGCTGGAAAGGGTGCTGAGTGGACTTCGCAGGCTCTGACGTGGCGCGTCCGCCGACCTCGAGCGGCCGCGTGACATCGGCGAAGATTGTCATTGCCGGTGGATTCGGCGTCGGTAAGACGACTCTGGTCGGCTCGGTCTCGGAGATCACGCCGCTGACCACGGAGGCGATCATGACCTCCGCAAGCGTGGGCGTAGACGACAATCGGCAGGTGCCGGGGAAGTCGACGACCACGGTGGCCATGGACTTTGGCCGGATCACCATCGACCGGGACCTAATCCTTTACCTGTTCGGTACGCCCGGTCAGACTCGGTTCTGGTTCATGTGGGACGAACTGGTCCGTGGCGCCATCGGCGCGGTTGTCCTGGTCGACACCCGTCGACTCGCTGACTGCTTCGCGGCGATCGACTTCTTCGAGCATCGGCGGCTGCCCTACCTGGTGGCCATCAACTGCTTCGATGGGATGCAGTACCACAACCCGCAGGAGGTCCGGGACGCGCTGGCGATCTCCAGCAACGTGCCGGTGGTGGCGTGTGACGCCCGCAACCGAGAGTCCACGAAACACGTGCTGATCTCGCTTGTGGAGTACGTGCTCACCATGCGCCGGTCCCGGGCCGTCGCCCGGGCCTGACTGACGTGCGGCTGTCCGGCGACGGCTTTGCCGTTGCCGGACAGTCAACCCCCCTCAACGCCGCTGGCCAGGAGTAGCTGAGCTGTACCGGTCCCGTACTCGCCGTACCGATGCCGCAGCATGCTGGGCCGAGGAAGTCGAACAGCCCCCGGCCAACTGCCGAGGGCTGTTCGCGATCTAGCTGGTGCTGGTTGAGGGGCCGGGCCCCAGGAGTCAGGATCGGTATCCGGCTGAGCGGTACTCGTACTCTCGTTCCTCGTCACGGTCACCGGTGTCCCGGGTGAAGTCCCAGCCGCCAGCGGCTTCGCGCCCCGGTCGGCCGCCGACCGCGAAGCCCCCGATCTCCTGTCCCCGACGCCAGCCGCGGAAGTAGCCGGTGGTGTTCTCGGCGAGGCTGGCCGGATCGCGAACAATCCGCAGCGGCCGTTCGTCCCGCTTCGGTGAACCGGGGACCAGGTTGGCCTGCGGCACCCGAATGGGAAGGCCCGCTGCAGTCTCGGAGGCGGCCGTCGCCTTCGCCGCCTGCTCCGCTGCCTGCTCGGCCGCCTGCCAGCCAGTGTCGTTCAGCGACGACCAGTCCACCTCGTCGTCTTCGCTCTGACCGACGAACCAGGCCGACTTCGCCTGGGCGAAGATGAGCAGGTCCCCGTCCCCGTCGTCGGCGATCGGTGGGGGACGGTGCTCCACCGCCGGCAACTGCCGCCCGCTGGGGTGCTCGGCGGGCTGGTGGCTGCGGGGCCCATCCTGGTCAACGAGGCGGAGCGGTGGCGTCTCGAGCTGTGGGTCGGCCCCGTCGCGCAGCGCGCGGTCGGCCAGCGGTGGTGGCTCGACCAGGCGGAGCGCCGGCGGCTCCTGCGGCATGTCGTCGGCCAGCCACGGCGGTGGCACCCGATTCTCCGCGCCTGGATCGGTCGGAGCGTCCACCCCCTGCCCGCCATACGAGTCGGCCATCGGGTTGAGCGCGGAACTGTCCGCCGGGTCCGGGTTGTTGACCAGCGGCCAGTTTGCCCGCGAGCCCGGGGGAGCGGGATCGCGGCTGGGGCGCGGAGTGGGCACCGGCACGCTGGGGTCGGTCACGCTGAACCCGCCGCTCGGTGTCGGCGATTCGGCTTTCGTGTTGGGTCGCGGCGGGGTGATGGTGTGTTGCCGCTCAGCGCGGGCATTCTGGATCGCCGCGGTGGTCAACGTCGCCCGGAACGGCTCACCCGCCTCCGCCGGTGAGCCCGAGCCGCGTTGCGACGGCGGGGCGGGGGTGCTGCCGGGCGACGAGATGAGGCGGTTCGTCGGGCCGTCAACAGGGCTTGGCGTCGCCGCCGGCTGAGCCGGTGCCGCAGTCACCGGCGGACCGGCCACGGCCGCGGGTGTGATTGGCTCCGGGGCCACCGGCGGGGGTGTAACCGGCATCGGCGCAACCGGTGGGGGGCCGATCGGGCGCGGGGACGGCGGGGCGGTCTGGCCCGGCATCGCCTCTGGTCGGGGCCGGCGGGCCGCAGTCGGCCGGGTGGAGAGGGCAGCGCCGGCGGACACGGGGTCGTCGATCGGTGCACCGCGTCCGGCGGCGGCCCGTCGGCCCGGCACCGGAGCGCCCGCTCGATCGTGGAGCACGCCGACCAACGTCTCGCAGCCGACGTCGCAGGCCCGGACCGCGGCGACGGCCTGCCGGACGGTTGTTGACACCGCTGAGGTGAGGGCCCGGCTGACCGAGGCGCGGCGCGGGGTCTCGGAGACCGCGACCCGGAGGGAGGTGATCGCGGCCTCGACCACCTCTGGTGCGGCGATGCCTTCGGCGGTGAGGTCCGCGACGACTCGGCCGGTCGGCTCGTCAGGCTCGGTGCTGGTCAGCATCCCGGGCTCGGGAAGGGCGTCCAGCACGGCCAGCGCAACCGGTTCGGCCGGATCCGGGTAGGCCTGTAGGGCCGCCGGGAAGAGCTCCCGCAGCACTTCCCGTAGCGCGACCGCGGCCGAATGCCGGCCGCTGGCGAGCGCGGCGTGCGCGGCGAGGACCGGCTTGTAACCGGCCAGGTCCCGAGGAGCGGGGAGCGCGACGGCGGAGAGTGCACCGGCCTGCAGGGCGCGGGCGAGGCCGATGGCCCGTCGCTGCACCGCTGATGCCTGCACCTCCTCAAGGGAGTCGTCGTCGGCGAACCGCTCGGCGAAGTCGTCCACCGAGTCGTCGTCGGCGATCGCCAGCGGACGACCAGCGGCGCTGACGAGGGAGGTGACTGTGTGGTCATCGTTGTCGGCGGCGATCGCCGCGCCGCTGGGTCCGCCTGACCGCTCCACGAGCAGCGTGACCAACTGGGCGTAGCCGGCGGGGTCGTCGCTGATCTCGCAGACGTGTAGCAGACGACCAGCGTCGTCCACCACAGCGGATGTCAGCGTCGAACCGACGGAAGCTGGCCGCTCAGCCGGATCCGCCGAGGCCAGACCGCAGTACACGCGCACGAGCGCCACGCGTCGTCCTCCTCCCGGGACACAGGTCTTCTCTGCCAGAATGATGCTCCCTGGTACGGGTCAGTCGCGCCAGTCCACAACGGCAGAGATCTTGCCGACAATGGTCCGCCAGCCCAGGCTTGCGGTTTGTGCCCCGATCTTCTTGAGCCGGCGCCGGCCGCGAAACGCGCCGATCCCCCCGTTGGCAGCCGCCCGTAGCGCCTCGTCCAGGTCGTCAAGGCTGGAGCCGGCGGAGAGCATTTCCAGCACGGCGGGCAGCCGCAGCGCGTACGAGAGGTCGCGGGCGATCTCTCCGGCTTCGATGAGCAGCGTCGAGTCCCACGCGTCGTGCCCGCCGCGCAGGTTCTCCACGACCAGGTCGAGCTCGTAGGTGTCCTCGTCGAGCGGCGTGACATCGGCCGGCTCCAGCCGCTCGGACAGTTCACCCCAACTGTCTAGCTGGGACAGATCGTTGGGAGCGCCGGAGCGCACGAAACTGACCAGGGACTCGGCCGTCTTGAAGAGCAGCAGCCGACCCTTGTGACTGAGGAAGACCGGTACCTCTTCGTCGTCCGCGTCGTCCGCGTCGTCCGCGTCCTCGGCCGGGGCTGCCTCCGTCTCGTCGCCGGAGTCGCCGCGGGCCTTGCGCTCCTCCTCGTCGCTCTCCGCGAACTCCTGGGCGACCTCCTCGTCGAGAATGACGACCTCATCGTCGTCGTCCTCTTCGGTCACCACCTGTCGCCGGGCGAGGAAGGGATCGTCCTGGTCGCGCTCTTCGACCTCGGTCGGGGTCAGCTCCCGAGCTGGGCGGTAGGCCCGCAGCGTGTAGCCGGTACCGGTGGGTAGCGCGATCTCCACCGGGTCGATCCGCAGCTCCGCCCAGAGCGCGCGGGAGGCCTCAACCGACGCGGCGGCGGTGCCGGAGGCCGCCGGTTCGTCGAGTTCAGGCTCGTCGGAGTCGGGTCGTTGAGGCGACTTGCGGGCCACGCTGACCTCCGTGTGCTTCGGATTGCCCACCCACCAGGTCGACCCGGCGGGTGACTACGCGCACATACCCTAGTGGGCAACAGCGGACTGTGGTGTCGGCACCCCGGCGGCGATCGGGAATTACGGACGTGCGACCGACCGAGACCGCCGGCGGGAGGTAGCCCGGACCGCGCGTCAGTCCGGAACCGCTGGCCCGGTCAGGGCAGCGGGTGGAGAGCGAGATAGCCGCGCTCGGCAGCCTCCTGGAGCTGCCACTGATCCCGATACCAGCCAGGGGTGGCGACCAGGTCGGCATGCCGGCCGCGTTGGACCACCCGACCAGATTCGAGCACCAGGATCTCGTCAACCGCGTCGAGGCCGCGCAGCCGGTGGCTGATCAGCAGGACGGAGCGTTGGGCCGGCGTGGCGGCCAGCACGGACGCCAGTACGTCGTCCGCGGCCACCGGGTCGAGCCCTTCGGTCGGTTCGTCGAGCACCAGCACCGCCGGCTCGGCGAGGAGCGCCCGAGCCAGCGCGAGACGCTGCCGCTGGCCACCGGAGAGCTGCCCGCCCTCTTCCCCTACCACCGTGTCCCAGCCGTCAGGCTGCTCCCGTATCCAACCTGCCAGCCCGGCGGTGCCGGTCGCCGCCGCAAGGTCCGCCTCGGTCGCGCCGGGGCGACCGAGCAACAGGTTCTCCCGGACCGTGGCGTGAAAGACGTACGTCTCGGCGAGGAGGCCCCCGACGAAGCGGGGGAGCAGCTCCGCCGGGTAGGCGGAGAGCTCCTGTCCGTCCAGGAAGATCTGTCCGGTGGTCGGCCGTACGCTTCCGGTCAGGACGGCGGCGAGCGTGCTCTTGCCGGCGCCGCTCGGCCCCACCACGGCGACTCGCCGGCCGGCGGGCAGGTCCAGGCGGAGCCGGTCGAGGGCGGGCGGCCCCTCGCTGCGGTAGCGGACGGTGACATTGCTGAATCGGATCTCCGCGGCGGTGGGGGCGGGGCGCACCGGCGGGGTGGCCGCGGATGCTGCCGGCGCCTCCTGGAGTAGCGCGGCGACCCGGGTGAGGCCGGCGCGGAGGCCGGTCCACTGCCGGGCGGCGCCGACGAGGGCGAGCGCGACCTCGACGGCGACCAGCGTGCCGACGGCGAGGACGCCGACCAGCACCCCGGCTACGCCGTCGGCCAAGGCCACCAGCAGCACCGCTCCGGCGGTCAGCCCGGCCACCAGGACCCCCAGCGCGTCCACCGCGAAGCCGGTCGCGGCCAACCGTCGCTCGATTCGGGCCAACCGCCGGATCCGGCCGGTTGCCGCCCCCCAGGCCCGATCGGTGGCCCCGAAGGCGGCGAGGTCGGCAGCGCCGTGGGTGAGGTCAACGGCGTCGGTGGCCAGGGCGCCGCGTAACGGCGCCAGCTCGGCGGCGGCGCGTCGGGTCAGCGCGGTGGCCAACGCCGGCAGCGCGACCCCCGCAAGCAGTAGTCCCACCGCGAGCGCTCCGGCGGCGGCCGGTGAGACGAAGGTGGTCGCGGCGACGGCCACCACGCCTACCACCCCGGCTGCCGTGGCCGGTACGAGGACCCGTAGCAGCAGGTCCTGGACGGCTTCGACATCGGAGACCAGCCGGCTCAGGGCGTCGCCGGAGCGCTGCCCGGCGCTGTCCCGCCGGGACGCCAGGGCAGCGAAGACGCGGGTACGGACATCGGTGACCAGCCGCAGCACCGCGTCGTGCCCGGCCAGGCGCTCGGTGTAGCGCAGCACGCCGCGCCCGATGGCGAGCGCGCGGACGGCGACGATCGCCACCGTCAGCCGGTCCAGCGGCGGGCGGCCCGCGGCGCTCATCAGCAGCCATGTCGCGGTGGACATCAGGGCCAGCGCGGCGAATTCGGTGGCGGCGGCGAGTAGGCCCGCCCCGATTAGCCGGTTCACATAGGGGCGGGCCAGTCGCAGCACCACCCACTCCGGCGCGTCGGCACGCCCGGTGGACCGCGCCGCCGCATCGTCCTCGGTGCCGTCGGTCGGGGGAGCACCCGGATAGCTGGTCGGGTCGGAGACACTCATCAGGTCGTCCTCGCGGCAGGGGTCGAGGTGAGCTCGGTAACCCGCCCGTCGGCGACCCGCAGCACGCGGTCCGCGTCGGCCAGCAGCGCGGGACGATGGGCCACCAGCAGCGCGGTGCGACCGGCCACCAGCGCGCGGGTGGACCTGAGGACGGCGGACTCGCTCGCTGAGTCCAGGCGGGCGGTCGGTTCGTCGAGCAGCACCACCGGTGCGTCCCGGAGGAAGGCACGGGCCAGCGCGACCCGTTGTCGTTGACCACTGGAGAGGCCGTGCCCCCGCTCACCGAGGCGGGTGAACAGCCCGTCGGGGAGCGCGGCGACGACATCGGTCAGCGCCGCGTCGCGTACGGCGTCGGACAGCGCGGCGTCGGGCAGGTCAGGGGAGCCGAGACGGATGTTGTCGGCCAGTGAGGCGGCGAAGAGGTGGGCCCGCTGCGGAACCCAGGCGAGGTGGCGGCGCCAGGCGTCCAGGTCGGCCTGGGCCAGGTCGACGCCGTCCACGGTCAGCCGGCCGGAGGTAGGCCGAACAAATCCAAGCAGCAGGTTCAGCAGGGTGCTCTTGCCGGCGCCGCTCGGCCCGACCACCGCGATCCGCTCGCCGGGCTGGATGGTCAGCGTGACATCGCGTAGCGCCGTGGTCCGATCGTAGGCGACGGTGACACCCTCGAACCGGATCACGCCCCGGCCGTTCGGCTGGGCCGGGCCTGCCCCGGCGCCGGCGTCGGGTGCCCCGGCAGAGAGGGTGAGCGCCTCGTCCAGCGCGGTGAGCCCCTCCATGCTGGCGTGGAAGCGGCTGCCGGCAGCCCGCAGCGGCAGATACGCCTCGGGGGTGAGGAGCAGCACCAGCAGCGCGGTCTGCAGGGTCAGCCCGCCGCCGAGCAGCCGGACGCCGACCGGCACCGCGACCAGCGCGACGGAGAGGGTGGCGACCAACTCCAGCACCAGCGCGGAGAGGAACGCGATGCGCAGCGTTCGCATGGTCGCCACCCGGTGCCCGTCGGCCATCCGGCGGACCACCTCGGTCTGCGACCGGGCCCGGCCGAACGTCCACAGCGTCGGGAGGCCGGCGATCATGTCCAGGAAGTGCCCGCCGAGCAGCGCGAGCCGCCGCCACTGACGTTCCGTCGCCGCCTGCGCCTGCCAGCCGAGCAGCGCACCGAAGATCGGGATGAGGGGGAGGGTGACCGCGATGATGAGGGCGGAGCTCCAGTCGGCGACGAAGATCCGGGCGAGTACGGCGATCGGCACGGTGACGCTGAGTACAAGCTGCGGCAGGTACCCGGTGAAGTAGGCGTCCAGCGCGTCCAGCCCGCGCCCGGCCAGGGTGGCCAGCTGTCCCGCTCGCTGCCCGGCGACCCAGGTCGGGCCGTGTCGACCGACCGCGCCGAGCAACTCGGCCCGCAGCGCTGCCTTGACCGTCGCGGCGACCCGGGCCGACACCGTTCCCTGCGCCCACACCAGCAGCGATCGGGCGCTGATCGCGGCGACGAAGCCGGCCAACGCGGGTCGGTTGAGCTGTCCGTCGAACGCGGTGGCGAGCAGTGCGGCGAGCGCGGTCGCCTGCGCCAGCACCAGACCCGCGGCGAGTACGCCGAGGAGCGCGAGCACGGCGAGGTCGCGCCGGGCCGCGGGGACCCGTCGCAGCAGACGTGGATCGAAGGGACGACGGTTCACCGCTGTCCCGGTGCCCTACGGTCAGTCCGTCCCCGGAACACCCACCTGCACATTTCGCAAAGCCTAGTCGGGCCGGACTCCGGTGGTGCCGCGGCCATCAGCTCAGGAACAGCGAGACCGGTAGGGCGACCAGCGTGGTCGTCACCGCCAGCGCGGTGGCCCCGACCAGCCGGGGCGGTCGTCCCGACTCCAGCAGCCGGTGGACCCGCAGTTCGAGGTCGTGGTCGCCAAGGCCCAGGGTGCCGGCCGGGGTGAGTCGGTCACCAGCGGCGGCGAACCGGCGCAGCGCGCCCGCCAGGGGTGCCTCGGCATGCCGCTCGCGGGCCTTGTCATCGGCGCGCATCTCGACGAGCAGGGCGACTCGCTCGTGTGCGTCCCGTACCCAGCGGAGCCAGGGCAGCACCCGGCGGAGCGCGGTGAACGGCAACAGGACGAGATCGTGCCGTTCCTGGGCGTGGGCCCGTTCGTGGGTGAGCACGGCCGCCAGTTCGGCCCGGTCCAGCAGGTCGAGGGTGCCGGCACTCACGACAACCCGAGGCCGTACCCCGGGCAGGCAGTACGCGGCCGCACTCGGATGGTCGAGCACCAGTGCGCCGGGCACCGTCGGATCCTGCCGGGCGACCAGCGTGAGCAGATCCCGGTGGCGGCGTTGGGCCCGGACAGCGCTGTACAGGCTGCGGAGGGTGGTGGTGAACAGCACCACGCCGATTCCGCAGCCGAGACCGACGAGCCCGAGCTGGAGCGCGGATACCCCGGCTGGCCACGCGCCGCGCCGCAGCTCCCCGGCGAGGGCCCAGAGGGCGCTGCCGGTCGGTAGGTCGTAGGCGGCCAGGCCGAGGGCCATCGGGAGACCCATCGCCGCCAGGCCAGCCGCCAGGCCGACCGCCTGCCAGCAGAGAATGGCCACCCGCGGGCTGCGCCAGGTCCAGGTCGAACTGGCCAACACCTGCGCGGTGAGCCAGCAGGCCAGCACCGCGAGCCCGAAATGCAGCGCGTACGTCATGCGGGCCGCCCTAGTGCTCCGGCGCCTTGGCGGCCGGTGTGGCCGGGACCGTCGGTGTGGTGGGGTCCGCCGGTGTGACGGGGCTGGCCGGTGTGCTGGGCTCGCCCGCCGCGCTCAACGCGGCGCGCAGCACCTCCGCCTCGGTGCCGGTCACCGACCGGGCGAAGCGCACCAGGGCGGCGTCTCGGCTACCGCCGAGATCCAGCGCGTCGAGCATGAGCTTGGCGATGTGCGCCTCTCGGCTTGCGGCGGCCCGGTAGCGCCAGGCCCGCCCCTCGCGTTCCCGCCGCACCATGCCCTTGCCGGAGAGTCGGTCCAGCACGGTCAGCACGGTGGTGTAGGCCAGCTCGCGCCCGGCGAGGGCATCGACGACCTCCCGCACCATGAGCCCCGCTGACCTGCCGGGGAGTAGGTCCCACAGCACATCCATCACTGCGCGTTCGAGCTCGCCGAGCCGGGTCACCCGGTAATCCTACCCTGCGTAGTAGTGTCCGCTACCCGCCCTTGGGGTGCCAGACCGTCTTCGTCTCCAGCAGTGCCGTCATCCGGGCCAGGCCGGGATCGGCGTACCAGTCGTGGTTGGCTGGGACGGGACGCAGTACCCGCTTGAGGTTCTCCGCCGCCTTGACCTCCAGACTCGTCGCCAGCTCGGCGTCGGCCACGCCCGTCAGGTCGAGGGCGTTGACATCCCGATGGCCCGCCAGCGACGGGACGGTCTCCTGGAGGCGACCGGTCAGGATGTTGACCACCCCGGCGGGCAGGTCGGCGGTGGCCAGCACCTCGGCCAGCGTCACCGCGGCGAGGGGGTCGGTGGGCGAGGCCGCCACGACCACCGTGTTTCCGCTCACGATCGCCGGGGCGATCACACTGACCAGGCCGAGCAGCGCCGGTGCCGCGGGGGCCACCACCGCCACCACGCCGGTCGGCTCCGGCGTCGACAGGTTGAGGTACGGGCCAGCGACCGGGTTCACACCGCCCCGCACCTGGGGCAGCTTGTCCGACCAGCCGGCGTACCAGACCCAACGGTCGGTCGCGGCGTCCACCTCGTCACCGGGGATGCCCAGGGCCACGAACTGCTCGCGTCGGCCCTCCAGCATCTCGGCGGCGCGGTAGAGGATCTGACCCCGGTTGTACGCGGTCGCGCCGGCCCAACCCGAACCGGCGGCCCGGGCCGCCACGACAGCGTCCCGTGCGTCCTTGCGCGAGGCGAGCGCCACGTTGGCCGTGCTGTTCTCACCTGACTGCACGAGATACGACCGTCCCGACTCGCTGCGCGGGAACTTCCCGCCGATGTAGAGCTTGTACGTCTTTCGTACCGCGACCCGCTCAGACATTCAGGTACGCCTCCAGCCCGTGCCGGCCGCCCTCGCGACCGTAGCCCGACTCCTGGTAACCGCCGAACGGCGAGGTGGGGTCGAATTTGTTGAAGGTGTTGGCCCAGACCACGCCGGCGCGGAGCCGGTCGGCCAGCCACAGCATCCGGGAGCCCTTCTCCGTCCACACGCCGGCCGAGAGCCCGTACGGAGTGTTGTTGGCCTTCTCGACGGCCTCCGCCGGGGTGCGGAAGGTCAGTACGGACAGCACCGGGCCGAAGATCTCCTCGCGGGCGATCCGGTGGGCCTGGATGACCCCGGTGAAGATGGTGGGCGCGAACCAGAAGCCGCGCTCGGGCAGCTCGCACGGGGGCGACCAGCGCTGAGTACCCTCGGCCGTGCCGGCGTCGGCGAGCTCTCTGATCCGGGCCAGCTGCGCCGCCGAGTTGATCGCCCCGATGTCGGTGTTCTTGTCCAGCGGGTCACCCACGCGCAGCAGGGCCATCCGCCGTCTGAGCGACGCGAGTACCTGGTCGGCGACCGACTCCTGGAGCAGCAGGCGGGAGCCGGCGCAGCAGACGTGCCCCTGGTTGAAGAAGATGCCGTTGACGATGCCCTCGACCGCCTGGTCCACCGGGGCGTCGTCGAAGACGATGTTGGCGGCCTTACCGCCCAGCTCCAGGGTGAGCTTCGTGTCGGTGCCGGCGACGGCGCGGGCGATGGCCTTGCCCACCTCGGTGGAGCCGGTGAAGGCGACCTTGTCCACGTCGTGGTGCTCGACCAGGGCCCGGCCGGTTTCACCCGCGCCGGTGACGATGTTCACCACGCCGGCGGGGAGGTCGGCCTGCTGGCAGATCTCGGCGAAGAGCAGCGCGGTCAGTGAGGTCGTCTCCGCGGGTTTGAGCACCACGGTGTTGCCGGTGGCCAGCGCCGGGGCGATCTTCCACGCCAACATGAGCAGGGGGAAGTTCCACGGGATGATTTGCGCGGCCACCCCGAGCGGCCGGGGGCCGGGCCCGAACCCCGCGTGGTCGAGCTTGTCCGCCCAGCCGGCGTAGTAGAAGAAGTGGGCGGCTACCAGCGGAAGGTCAACGTCCCGGGACTCTTTGATCGGTTTGCCGTTGTCCAACGACTCCAGCACCGCCAACTCGCGGGAACGCTCCTGGATGAGGCGGGCGATCCGGAACAGGTACTTGGCCCGGTCCCGGCCCGGCATCGGACCCCAGACCCGGTCGTACGCGGTTCGCGCGGCGCGGACCGCTCGGTCGACATCACCGACGCCGCCCGCGGCGACTTCGGCGAGGACCTCCTCGGAGGCGGGGTTGATCGACGTGAAGCTACCGCCGTCGGTCGGGTCGACGAACTCACCGCCGACGAAGAGCCCGTACGCGGGCTGAAGCCGTACCACCGAGCGCGACTCGGGGGCGGGGGCGTATTCGAACATCGCGCTCAGTCCCGGGTGAAGTGGTCGGGACCGGCATAGTCGCCGGTCGTCAGCTTGGTGCGCTGCATCAGCAGGTCGTTGAGGAGGCTGGAGGCGCCGAACCGGAACCAGTCCGGGTCCAGCCAGTCCGCACCGACCGTCTCGTTGACCAGCACGAGGTACCTGATGGCATCTTTGGTGGTCTTGATGCCGCCGGCCGGCTTCACGCCGACCTGCCGTCCGGTCGCGGCACGGAAGTCCCGGACTGCCTCCAGCATCACCAGCGTCACGGGCGGGGTGGCCGCCGCCGGGACCTTGCCGGTGGAGGTCTTGATGAAGTCCGCGCCGGCCAGCATGGCGAGCCAGGATGCGCGGCGGACGTTGTCGTAGGTGGAGAGCTCCCCGGTTTCCAGGATCACCTTGAGGTGGGCCGGGCCGCTGGCTTCCCGGACGGCCACGATCTCGTCGTAGACCTCCTGGTACTGGCCGGTCAGGAAGGCGCTCCGGTTAATCACCATGTCGATCTCGTCGGCGCCGGCTGCGACCGCAGCTCGGGTGTCGGCGAGCTTGACCTCCAGCGGTGCCTGGCCGGAGGGGAAGGCGGTCGCCACGCTGGCCAGGTGTACCACGCCGGCTCCGGCTGGTGCCGCTGCGGCGCCGGCCGGTCCTGCCCCGCCGGCCGGCCCGCGAAGGACCTCGGCCACGTACGGGACCATCGACGGGTAGACGCAGACGGCGCCGACGTGCGGACAGGACGGGTCGGCGGGGTCGGGGCGTAGGGCCTTGGCGGCGAGCGCCCGCACCTTCCCGGGGGTGTCGGCCCCCTCCAGCGTGGTCAGGTCGACCATCCGGATCGCCAGGTCGATCGCCCAGGCCTTCGCCGTGGCCTTGATCGAACGGGTGCCGAGCTGCGCCGCCCGCTGCTCGGCGCCGACCTGGTCCACGCCGGGCAGGCCGTGAAGGAACGCCCGGAGGGCGGTCTCGGATCGTCCCAGCTCGGTGAGGTCCGACCGGGCCGACATCGCTGTCGCCGTCATGAGCCGGAGTCTACGCCGGAGCTCGAGACTGTGATCTTGGCCACGGTGACGGTGCGTGCCAGCGCCCTCGTTCCGGCCACACCGAGGGTGCCCAGGGCCGTGGGCGGGTAGGTTGAGCGACCGTGGACGTACACGTCATTGACCACCCGCTCGCCCAGGCGCGGTTGACCGCGATGCGCGACGCCCGGACCGACTCGGCCTCGTTCCGCGCCGCGCTACACGAACTCACCACCATGCTGGTGTACGAGGCGGCCCGCTCCCTTTCCGTCGAGCGTTACCCGGTGCAAACCCCGGTCACCAGCACTCAGGGCACCCGACTCGCCAATCCGCCGCTGCTGGTGCCGGTGCTGCGGGCCGGCCTCGGCATGGCCGACGCCGCGCTGAGTCTGTTGCCGGAGTCGTCGATGGGCTTCGTCGGCCTGGCCCGGGACGAGGAGACCTTCGAGCCCCGCGCGTACATGGAGTCGCTCCCGGCTGACCTCACCGGACTGCCGGTGCTGGTGCTCGACCCGATGCTCGCCACCGGTGGCTCGTTGGAGCACTGTTGCCGGCTGCTCGCCGATCGGGGGTGTACCGACATCACGGTGCTCTGCGTGCTCGCCGCGCCGGTCGGGATTGACCGGCTGGACCGCTCCGGCCTGCCCCTGCGCCTGGTAACGGCCGCAGTCGACGAGGGCCTCAACGACCGTCGGTTCATCGTCCCTGGCCTGGGCGACGCCGGTGACCGACAGTTCGGCGGTATGCCCCGCTTCTGACCGACCGGTCCACGGCCGGCGTTTGGGTGGCAGCCGGCGCCGCCTCCGCCCAGGTCGGCGGCGCTCGGCGAGGGCGTCGGTCTGGGTGGCGCCGCTTCCGGCCCGGCATGGTCGGCGTTGCTGCGTCGCGCTCCGCCCTACACCCCCAGGCTGGCGGCGACTTCGCTGCGCAACGTGGCGACGGCCGCCGCGGCGCGGCGGCGGGCCGTGGCGATGTCACCCGTCACGACCGGCTGCACCACCTCCAGGTATGCCTTGAGCTTCGGTTCGGTGCCAGACGGTCGGATCACCACCCGGGCGGCGGCGCTGCGCAGGATCACCACATCGGCCGACGGGAGCAGGTCCCGGGACTCGATAAGCGACTCTCCGAGCAGCGTGTTCGGGGTCGCGGCGCGGATTCGGGCCATCGCGTCTGTGATCACCCGTAGGTCGTCCACGCGTACCGAGAGCTGGTCGGTGTGGTGCACGCCGAACTCGGCCGCCAACTCGTCCAGCCGGTCGGCCAGGCTGCGCCCCTCCGCCTTGAGCCCAGCGGCGAGCTCGGCGATGGTCAGTGCTGCGGTGATGCCGTCCTTGTCCCGGACATGATCGGGGGCGACGCAGTAGCCCAGCGCCTCCTCGTAGCCGAAGACCAGCGGGGTGGACCCACCACCGGCCCGGACAATCCACTTGAATCCGGTCAGGGTTTCGTCATACGGCAGGTTGCGGGCGGTGCACATCGCGCGCAGCAGCGCCGAGGACACGATGGTGGTCGCGTAGAGGCCGGCTCGACCGCGTCGCATCAGATGGTCGGCGAGGAGAGCCCCCACCTCGTCACCGCGGAGCATCCGCCACCCCGGAGCGTCCCGGTCTACCGTGGGGTCGGCCGGCTCCCGGATCACCACGGCACAGCGGTCCGCGTCCGGGTCGTTGGCGATCGCGAGGTCCGCGCCGGTCGCGTCGGCCAGGGCGGTGAGCCGGTCAACGGCGCCGGGCTCCTCCGGGTTGGGGAAGGCGACCGTGGGGAACTTCGGGTCCGGCTCAGCCTGGTCTGGCACGAGCTGCGGGGTGGGGAAACCGGCGTGGGTGAACGCCGCGGCGAGCACCGCTGCGCCGACTCCGTGTAGCGGCGTGTACGCCACTTTCAGGTCGCGCGCCCCGTCCGGTGCGATCACCGCGACGGCCTGCTGCACGTACGACGCCACCAGGGTGTCGTCGAGGAGCTGCCCGGGTGGGCCCAGCGGTACGGCTGTCAGCGGGCCGACCGCGCGGATAGCGGACTCGATCTCGGCGTCCGCCGGCGGCACGATCTGCGCCCCCGCGCCCAGTTCGCCACCGAGTTGCGCGCCCAGGTAGACCTTGTAGCCGTTGTCCTGGGGCGGGTTGTGGCTGGCCGTCACCATCACTCCGGCGACCGCCCCGTGTTGGCGTACCGCGTGGGCCAGCACCGGCGTTGGTAGCGGGCGGGGGAGCAGCAGCGCCGGGCGGCCAGCACCGGTGGCGACCTGCGCGGTCCGTTCCGCGAAGGCGCGGGAGCCGGTGCGGGCGTCGTACCCGATCACCAGCGGACCGGTGCCGCCGTGGTCGGTGAGCCAGGCGACCAACCCGGCGGCGGCCTGCGTGACCACCGCGAGATTCATTCCGTTCGGGCCGGCACGCAACGGGCCGCGCAGGCCCGCGGTGCCGAAGGTCAGCGGGCCGGCGAAGCGGTCGGCCAGCTCCGGGGCGCTGGCCGGAAGCCGGTCGAGCACCGCCTGTAGCTCGGCGCGGCTGGCCGGGTCCGGATCGTCGTCGAGCCAACGTTGGGCCTGCTCGCGAAGGTCATTGAGGTGGTGGTGATCCGCCGACATGCCTCTTGATAGCACGTCGGCGGATCACCGCGTCGGCTCGCCCAGGCTCAGCCGGCTGCGGTCAGCTGGAAGGACTTGACCATCTCGTCGAAGATCGGTCGACTCTCCTCGAACCGGGCGTCGGTGACGGTCAGGTAGAACGAGTACGACTGGCCCTCGTGGGCGACGCCACGCCAGATGCCGTGCCGCATCTCCGCGCCTTCGCCACAGGTGTATTCGAACTCGGCCGCCGGTTTGCCGGCCAGCTCCGTATCGACGTCCATGGCGATCTGACGGTACGGCTTCACACAGGAGGTGGAGCGGGTCTGCAACCCGTTCTCGGCGATCTGTACCCAGCGGGCTGAGGTGTTGGTCCACTTCTCGGTGATGACGCGGACCCGTCGGCCGTTGTCCTCCGGATCGACGTAGTCGGTGTACAGCCCGCCGACCTTCTCTTCCCAACCCTTCGGCACCAGGACCCGTACCCCCCGGGCCGAGTGCTCCACCAACTCGGGGAGCTCGACGGCGGGAGCGGCTGACGTCGGAGCCGTCTGTGGTGCCGCCGGGATCTCTGAATCGTCTCCGCCGGTGAGGGTGAACATGCCGATCAGGAGCACCACGGCCAGGCCGCCCGCGACGGCGAGTTGGACCTTGCCCGGCCAGCCCTTCACCCGGCGAACGAGTTGGTCGCCGGTGGCCCGCGCCCGGTCGGCGAGACCGCCGGCCGGTGCCGGCGGCTGCGGTGCGCTGGTCCACGCCTGACCGGTGCCCGGAACCGACCACTGGGCCCCGCCCGCGGTGGGAGCGGCTGGGCCCGGGTAGCCGCCGATGCGTTGGGTGACATCCCCGCCGTAGGTGCGGCTCGGCACCGGCATCGCCCCGGTAGGTGTGTTCACCGGACCGGCGAGCGCGTCGGCGCTGGTGTCCTCCAGGGCGGCGGGGGTGGCCCGGGACTCCACCGCGGGCCGCTCGCCCCGGCGCAGTGCGGCCAGTCGGTCGGTGAGTGACTCACCGGCCGCGAGCATCGCCCGACCGCCAATCGTGCCGCTCGGCTTCGGCCGGGCTGGTGGGGCCGGCTGGGCGGGTGCGGCCGGTTGTGGGACCGCTGCTGGTCGTTGCTGGACCCGCACCACGGAGTACGGGTCGGTCACCGAGTTGACCGCAGCCGCGTTGCTGGTCAGCGGGCCGGCGAGTAGTTCGCGGAGCATGGCCCGGGCCGTGTCCACCGGCAACCGGCGGTCCGGGTCCTTCTCCAGCAGCCCCATCAGCACCGGCACCAACGGGCCACTGCGCTGGGGCGGGGCCGGCGGGTCCTCGACGACTGCGTGCATCGTCTCGATCGGATCGCCCTTGTCGAAGGGCGGGCGCCCCTCGACGGCTGTGTAGAGGGTCACCCCGAGGGAGAACAGGTCGCTGGGCGGCCCGAAGTCCTGGCCCATCGCCCGTTCGGGGGAGATGAAGTGTGGGGAGCCGAGCACCATGCCGGGCGTGGTGAGCTGCACGTCGGTGGGCATCCGGGCCACGCCGAAGTCGGTCAGCACACAGCGGCCGTCCGAGCAGATCAGCACGTTGGCGGGCTTGACATCACGATGCAGCACGCCGATCGCGTGCGCCACCTCCAGCGCGCCGAGCAGCGAGACGCCGATCTTGGCTACCACCCGCTGGGCTAACGGTCCGTCTTCGATCACCATGTCCGCGAGGCTGCGGGAATCGAGTAGCTCCATCACGATCCACGGCCGGCCACCCTCGGTGACCACGTCGTAAACCTGGACGACGGCGGGGTGTTGGATCGCTGCTGCGGCACGGGCCTCACGCAGGGTGCGTTCGTACATGGCGTCGCGGTCTGAGGGGGCCAGTCCTTGGGGTAGGACGACCTCCTTGACGGCCACGTCTCGGCGCAGGAGGGTGTCTGCGGCACGCCAGACCGTGCCCATGCCGCCGTTGCCCACTGCCGAGCGCAATGAGTAGCGCCCGCCGATGATGGTGTTGGGTGTTGCGCGGTCGCTGGGAGGACTGACAGGTCCGCCGCTCCACGTCGGGATCTGAGTCACTGAAGAGCCACCGGGGATTTCGAGGGGGGCTGGGACACAACCCCCCTATCTTGCTGGGTCGGATGCCGGTTGCGAAAGCCGCCGCGACGGACATTTGGCAAAGTCGACGATGCGTGTCCGACCGGGTGCGCCGGGTTGGCCAGGTGGGGGCGTGTGCCCAATCCCGCATTCGGTGCCGGAGCAGGTCGTCTTACCATCCGGTAATGAGCGAACGGCGGTCAAGCGAGTCCGGTTTCCCGATTCAGGGCGTCTACACGGCGGCCGACCTCCCGGAGGACCTGGACTCCCGGCTGGGTGACCCGGGGGAGTACCCGTACACCCGCGGGGTCTATCCCACGATGTACACGGCGCGTCCCTGGACGATGCGCCAGTATGCCGGCTTCGGTACCGCCGCGGAGTCCAACGCGCGCTACCACCAGCTGCTTCGGGCGGGCACGATGGGACTCTCCGTCGCCTTCGACCTGCCCACCCAGATGGGGTACGACTCGGACGAGCCGATCGCGCACGGTGAGGTGGGCAAGGTCGGTGTCGCCATTGACTCCATCGAGGACATGCGACTGCTCTTCGACGGCATCCCGCTGGACAAGGTCTCCACGTCGATGACGATCAACGCACCGGGTTCGGTGTTGCTCCTGCTCTACCAGTTGGTCGCCGAGGAGAACGGCGTGCCCGGGGCGGCGTTGAACGGCACGATCCAGAACGACATCCTCAAGGAGTACATCGCCCGCGGGACGTACATCTTCCCGCCGAAGCCCTCGCTGCGCCTGGTCGCGGACACCTTCGCCTACTGTCGCACCGAGGTACCGAAGTGGAACACTATCTCCATCTCCGGCTACCACATGGCCGAGGCGGGCGCGTCACCCGTTCAGGAGATCGCCTTCACCCTGGCCAACGGGGTCGAGTACGTGCGTGCGGCGATCGCCGCGGGGCTCGCGGTGGATGACTTCGCGCCTCGGCTGTCGTTCTTCTTCGTCGCCCGGACGACGCTGTTGGAGGAGGTGGCGAAGTTCCGTGCCGCCCGGCGGATCTGGGCGCGGCTGATGCGGGACGAGTTCGGGGCGAAGAATCCGAAGTCCATGATGCTCCGCTTCCACACCCAGACCGCCGGCGTGCAGCTCACCGCCCAGCAACCGGAGGTGAACCTGGTCCGGGTGGCGGTGCAGGGGCTCGGCGCGGTGCTCGGCGGAACGCAGTCGCTGCACACCAACAGCTTCGACGAGGCGATCGCGTTGCCGACGGAGAAGGCCGCCCGGCTCGCGCTGCGGACGCAGCAGGTGCTCGCCTACGAGACGGACCTGACCGGCACCGTTGACCCGTTCGCCGGCTCGTACGTGGTGGAGGCCATGACGGCCGAGATCGAGGCCGCGGCGGAGGGGCTGATGCAGCGGGTCTTCGAGCACGGTTCGGCGGTTGAGGCGATCGAGGTCGGGTTCCAGAAGCGGGAGATCGAGCAGTCGGCGTACCAGATCGCCCAGCAGATCGACTCCGGCGAGCGGGTCGTGGTGGGCCTCAACCGGTTCGCGGTGGACGAGGAGGAGCCGTACGAGCCGCTGCGGGTTGACCCGGCGATCGAGGTCGCGCAGGCCGAGCGGTTGGCGACGTTGCGGGCGGAACGGGACTCCGGTGCGGTCGAGCACGCCCGGGCGCAGCTGCGGGCCGCCGCCGAGGGGGGCGGTAACGTGCTCTACCCGATGAAGGAGGCGCTGCGGGCCCGTGCCACGGTTGGCGAGGTCTGCGGCACGCTGCGAGAGGTCTGGGGCATGTACCGCCCCGCTGACCGTTTCTGACCGCGCCCGCGCCCCCTTCGCCGCTGCCCGCTACCACTGGCGGTTGCTGCCCGCTGCCCGCTGCGGGGCGGGTGGCGGTCTCGGCGCGTAGCGGCCAGCAACCGTGGGTAACCCGTTCGAGTGAGGTCGACGCACACTGTGTGTGGTCGGTTACCGGGTGAACGTGTGAATGTCTGCGGGCCCGGTCGTGAATGTGGTTGCTAGTTGTTGGAGTGTCCGTTAGTAGAACGGACTAATGCCACAATTCGGATGACGGGTCTCGAGTGTTGGGGAAATTTTCCTCACTCGTGAATCGGTTACGCGTTGTAGGAGGTGTGGGGCAGATGGCAGCGTTCAACCGCGATCTACCTGCTGTCCCGCCGATGAACGAGCGTCCCGAGCAGGGCGTACGTGACGCAGAGCGGCCCGATCGCTACCAGAACGAGGTTGCGCAGCGTCACCGTCGGAGGTCTAGGCTGTCGGCGGTTCCGGAAGATCCATCCATTTCTAGTGATCGAGAATTCGACGTGACGAGTGCGTTGACGCTGCCGAGTAGTGGCCAGCTGGCGTCGTCCTGGACGGAGGCGCCCGCCGGCTCCCAGCCCTTACCCCTCGACCTGGACCAGCTCCTTGCGCTCCGGGTGTCGGGCCTGATCGCCACCCGTCGGCGGATTCACTCGCATCCGGAGCTCTCCGGCGAGGAGTTCGAGACGGCCGCTCTGATCGCTCGGGAGCTGACCCGGGCCGGGTTGCGGCCCCGGCTGCTCCCCAAGGGCAACGGAGTCATCTGCGACATCGACGGCCGCCCAGACGGCCCGGTGATCGCATTCCGGGCCGACATCGACGCGCTGCCGTTGACCGACAGCAAGGACGTGCCCTTCCGCTCCACCGTTGACGGGGTCTGTCACGCCTGTGGCCACGACGTGCACACCGCGGTCATGCTCGGCTTGGGAATGCTCCTCGCCCGCCTCGCCGAAGCGGATGAACTGCCGGGCCGGGTGCGCCTGATCTTCCAGCCGGCGGAGGAGATCCTGCCCTGTGGGTCGCTCGAGGTGATCGAGGCCGGCGGTCTCGACGAGGTGGTGCAGATTTTTGCGCTGCACTGCGATCCGAACCTGCCGGTCGGCGAGGTCGGCCTCCGGGTCGGTCCGATCACCGCTGCCGCCGACAACGTCAGCGTTCGGTTGACCGGTCCCGGCGGGCACACTGCCCGCCCGCACCTCACCGTTGATCTGGTTGACGCCCTCGGCCGGCTGATCACCGAGGTGCCGGCCCTGGTCGCCCGGCGGGTGCCGGCCAACAGTGGACTACTGCTGGTGTTCGGCCACGCCTCGGCCGGCACCCGCTACAACGTCATCCCGTCGGAGGCCTGCGCCTCCGGGACACTGCGCGTGATGGATCGGGACACCTGGGCGATGGCCCCCAAGGTCGTCGCCCAGGTGGTCCAAGACGTGATCGCCCCCACCGGTGCCACCGTGGACCTGGACTATCAGCGCGGCCGACCACCGGTCAGCAACGATTCCCAGGCCATCCAGGTCCTCGCCGCCGCGACCGCCGCCGCGCTCGGGCCGGCCGGCATCGCGGAGACCCCGCAGAGCATGGGGGGTGAGGACTTCTCCTGGTATCTGGAGTACGTCCCCGGTGCCCTGGCCCGACTCGGCGTCGGCCGCTCGGGCCCGAACGTTGACCTCCACCGCGCGTCGTTCGACCCGGACGAGCGGGCCATCCCGGTCGGCGTTCGGCTCATGGTGCAGACCGCGCTCCAGGCGCTTGCGGCGGCGGGCTGACCGCGGGCGGCACGACCCCGCCGCCGGTGGGGTCGGCCGGCCCTCTCCCGGTGCCGTCCGCGGGCGGAGCGACCAGGGCCGGCCGCGGGCGGCGGCGCAGCGACCACACCAACGCGCCCAGTGGCACGCCGAGCAGGAGCAGCCACGGTAGTACCGCTCCGAGCACGGTCAGCAGGACGGTCCACGAGATCAGGAAGACCCTCCACCCGCTCTTGAGACCAGCCACGAAGCCGAAGGCGGAAGCGTCGTCCTCGGTGGTGGCGTCCGGGCCGACCAGCGACACGATGACCGAGGAGAGCGCGGTCAGGTCCGCCAGCCGGCGCTGCTTCGCCTCCAGCGAGGCGAGGTCGGCCTCGCGGCGCGCCAACTCGTTCTCCAACGACACCAGATCGCTGATCGACTGTGCCTCGCCGAGCAGCCGCCGGGCGTTCTCCACCCGGGCCCGTTGCGTGGTGATCCGGGCGTCCAGGTCGATCACCGCCTCGGTGACGTCCTCGGTGGAGATCTCCTGTCGCTGCCGTTTGCCGAGTTCGGCGATCTGCTCCACCACCCTGGCGAACTTCGCGGCCGGCACCCGGAGCGTCAGCTCGGCGGTGGCGTTGCCGGCCGCACTGCGTCGCTGGTCACTACCGACGAAACCGCCGGCCGTGGTGGTCAGGGCGATCGCTTCGCGGGCGGCCTGCTCGACATCGGGCACCTGCACGCGCATCGCACCGGTGTAGACGATGGCACGCTGCTCAACCCGGAGATCAGTATCGCCACCAGCGCCGCCCCTCGGCGGCGCGCTGCACATCGATACATGTCCGCTCCGATCCGTAACACTCATCTGCTCCCGCCCGGGGCGTGACCCGGACGGCAGGGACGATCGGTCAGTCGGGACGCGATGCGGCGTCCCTTCGGGCAGACTGCGCTGAGGAGGTCACGATTCGATTCTCGAGGAGTCACGAATGCGGCTGACCAAGTACACGCACTCCTGCATCCGGGTGGAGGACGAAGGCGGGGTGCTGGTCGTTGATCCCGGCGTCTACAGCGAGCGCGTCGCGCTGGACGGGGCGGACGCTGTGCTGATCACCCACGAGCACCCGGACCACGTGGACGTGGCGGCCCTGACCGAGCAGCACGACCGGGGGCCCTTTGTCCTCTACGGGCCGCCGTCGCTGGCGGCCGTGCTGGATGGCCTGGCCGCCGCGTTCGTCGCGGTCGAGGCGGGCGCGGAGTTCACCGCCGCCGGCGTCCCGGTCCGTGCCTATGGCGGCCGGCATGCCGTGATCCACTCCGACCTTCCGGTGGTGGAGAACCTGGGGTACCTGATCGACGACGTCGTCTACCACCCCGGCGATTCCTTCGTCGTGCCGCAGGACATGCCGGTTGACACGCTGTTCCTGCCGATCCACGCGCCCTGGGCGAAGTTCGCCGAGTCGCTGGACTTCCTCCGCGCCGTCGCGCCCCGCCGGGCGTACGCGCTGCACGACGGGTTGCTCAACGACCGCGGCCTGGACGTGCTGAACAACAACTTCGCCCGCCTCTCCGACGTGGACTACCGGCGGCTCGTACCGGGCACCCTGGTGGACGCCTGAACCGCATGCCTGGTCTGTCCCGGGAACTGCTGCGGCAGCTCTATCGCACGCCGCCCGACCGGTTTGTGGCCGCCCGGGACGAGGCGGTGGCCGAGGCGCGGCGGGCGGGCGATGTACCTGCCGCGCGGGAGATCGCCCGGCTCCGTCGCCCCACGGTCGCAGCGTGGCTGGTGAACCTGCTTGCGTTGGAGCGACCGGAGCTCGTCGCCGATCTGGGGCAGCTCGCGGAGTCACTCCGGTCGGCCCAGCGCGAGCTTCGCGGCGCGCAGCTGCGGGAGCTTTCCACCCAACGGCGGGCGGTGGTCGGCGCGCTGCTCGCGGAGGTCCGCAGCCTGGCGACCGCGGTGCCCGGTGCCCCACCGCCCGGCAAGCTACCGCTCGGTGCGGTGGAGTCGACCCTCAACGCCGCGCTCTCCGACGTCGAGGTCGCCGAGCAGGTGCGCTCCGGCCGGCTGCTCCGGGCCGCCAGCTATGCCGGCTTCGGCGAGGTGCCACGACCGCAGCTGCGGCTGGTCACCGAGGAGCCGGCGCCGCCGTCCCGGACCCCGGGCGGCGACCGGTCAGCACCCCGTGCCCGGCAGGCGGAGCGGGCCGCCCGCGTCGAGTCGGAACGGCGACGCCGGGCGTTGGCGACGGAGTTGGCGAAGGCACGTACTGATCAGGAACGGGCCGAGGCGGAGCTGGCCGGTGCCGCGGAGGCCGAGCAGGGCGGGGTGGACGGCCTCGCCGCGATCGAGATCGAACTCGCCGAGGTGGAGCGGCAGCGGGCTGTTGCCGAAGAGGAGCTGAGCCGGGCGAAGTCGGCGCGGCGGGCAGCCGAACGGGCGGTCATCGTCGCGCGGCGCCGGACCGGCGAGGTGGAGGCCGCCCTCGAGGCGTTCGCTGAGGAGGAGGCCGACCCACACGGGGCCGGCCGACACCCAGATGTGTGATTGACGACGCACGGCGGGGCCGGCTCGTTGCCCCCATGGGGGCGATAGCAGACTGGGGGTCGTGCGACATGCCCCGACAGACTGCCGGCCGTCAGGCCGACGCGGTGCCGGTGGGGCGGGAGCGCAGTCCCGTGACGTAGTCGTCCGGTGCGCCCGCCTTCTCGGCGGCGTTGGCGATTTCCGAGAGGTACCACGAGGTCGGCAGACCGCCCTCGTAACCGTCGAAGACGTAGATCCACGCCGTCACATCGCCGGTCAGGGCCGACACCCGCAGGTGGAGTTTCCGGTAGGTGCCGGAGGTCACGCCCTCGATCTCGTCGAGCTGCCCCGCGTCGTACGCGTGGATGTCGTAGAGCGCCACGAAGACGCGATCTCCGGGAGACTCCACCACGGTGCTGACCGCGCCCTCCCAGCCGATCACGCCTTCACCGGCGAAGGTGAGCCGCCAGCCTTCGAGCCAGCCGGTGCCCACCATCGGCGAATGCGGACAGTAGGCGCGCATCCGGGCAGGGTCGAGGTTTGAGCCGTAGGCGGCGTAATGACGCACAACGATGACGATAGCCCGGCCGACGGGTGGGGGAGAATACGACGGTGCGTGTCGGATGCGTTCGGGAGAAGAAAGTCACTGTGAGCATGGACGGGGAGTGAGCGTTGTGAGCCGGATCGTGATCATCGGCGGGGGGCCGGCCGGTTACGAGGCGGCGTTGGTCGCCGCCCAGCTGGACGCCGGTGTCACCGTGGTGGAGGCAGACGGCGCCGGCGGCGCCTGCGTGCTGTCCGACTGTGTGCCGTCGAAGACGTTCATCGCCAGCTCACAGCTGGTGACCGGATATCGGGACACGGAGGAGTTCGGGATCCACTCGGACGGGCTGGCGGCGGTCACCGTTGACGCCCCGGCGGTGCACGCACGGGTCAAGCGGCTCGCGCTCGCGCAGTCTGCCGACATCCACGCCAAGTTGGTCAAGGCCGGGGTGACGTTCGTGGCCGGCAGCGCCCGGCTCGGTGAGGACACGCTCGGTCACAACCACCGGGTGATCGTCACGCCGGCGGACGGCGGCGCGGAGTACCGGATCGATGCCACCACCGTCCTGATCGCCACCGGCGCGACCCCGCGCCAACTCCCCACCGCGGTCCCGGACGGTGAGCTCATCCTCACCTGGCGTCAGGTGTACGACCTTCCCGAGCTACCCCGGCACCTGGTCGTGGTCGGCTCCGGCGTCACCGGCGCCGAGTTCGCCAGCGCCTACCTGGCGATGGGGATCGAGGTCACCCTCGTTTCCAGCCGGGACCGGGTGATGCCGCACGAGGACGCCGACGCGGCGATGGCGATCGAGCGGGTGTTTCGCAGCCGGGGGATGAGCATCCTGAACAACTCCCGGGCCGACGCCGTCCGCCGGACTGCCGACGGTGTCGAGGTCGAGCTCTCCGACGGGCGCCGGGTGCACGGTTCACACGCGCTGATCGCGGTGGGCTCCATTCCCAACACCGCCGACCTGGGGCTGGCCGAGTACGGCGTCGAGCTGGCCCGGGGTGGGTACGTCGCGGTCGACCGGGTGTCCCGGACCAACGTGCCCGGCATCTACGCGGCCGGGGACTGCACCGGGATGCTGCCGCTGGCCAGCGTGGCCGCGATGCAGGGCCGGATCGCGATGTGGCACGCGCTCGGCGAGGCGGTTCGGCCCCTGCGGCTGCGTACGGTCGCTGCGAACGTCTTCACCGACCCGGAGCTGGCCACGGTCGGCGTCTCCCAGGACGAGGTGGACGCGGGGAAGGTGCCGGCCCGGCAGGTCATGCTGCCGCTCGCCGGCAACGCCCGGGCGAAGATGGACGAGGTCCCCGACGGCTTCGTCAAACTCTTCTGCCGGCCCGCCAGCGGTCAGGTGATCGGTGGCGTGGTGGTGGCCCCGAAGGCCAGTGAGCTGATCCTGCCGATCACGATGGCGGTGGAGAACCATCTGACGGTCAACGAGCTGGCGCAGACCATCACCATCTACCCCTCGCTCTCCGGCTCCGTCACCGAGGCCGCCCGGCAGTTGATGCTGCACGAACCAGAGTGACGGGTCCACGTCGTGTTTTACCCGTCGTACCTCTGATCCACATCCCACCGCCAAAGCCCCGACTCGCACGGGTCGGGGCTTTGGTCTGTCTCCCTGTCCGTTGCGGACGGCTCTCCGTTCTAGGGAAGGGTATCGTTGTGGTACATCGTGTACCCAGCACGGAGGTGGCCCTGTGGTTGATCAGCAGCTCATTCCCGGAGAGCGGGTTGAACGGCTTCGTCGGGCAGCGGGGCTGTCCCGCGAACGCCTCGCTGGTCTTGCGGGTCTCAGCGCGACTACCGTGAAATTCATCGAGAACGGCCGGCGATCGCTGACCTTGCGGGCGGCGCAGCAACTTGCTCCGCACCTTGGCGTCCGTGACCTCGGCGATCTGTTTGGCCCTCAGGTTTCCTTATCCCTGGATGGCCGGCCCAGCCACCCCGCCGTTGACGATGTCCGTCGGGCGCTTACCGCTTGGCAGGTCACTGTTACTGGTGAGCCCGAGTCCACTGACTACCTGCGTGGCGCGATTGACGCTGCCTGGCAGACGTGGCACACCAGCCGCCACCAGCGTACTGAGGCCGGTCAGTTGCTACCGGGGCTACTGGAGGCGACTCAACGCGCCACCCGGTTGCACCGGGGAGCGGTGTCGACGACGCGCTGAGACTGACCCTCTAGCGGCGGATTGGGACTGACCCCTCCGAGGCTGGAGGGGTGATCGCATTGGAAGACTGGGCTGAGGTCCGTCGGTTGCATCGGGCTGAGGGTGTTCCGATCAAGGAGATTGCGCGTCGGTTGGGTTTGGCGCGTAACACGGTCCGTTCGGCGCTTCGGGCCGAGGCGCCGCCGTCGCGTGAGCGCGGCCCTCGCGGTTCGTGTGTGGATGGGGTCGAGCCGCAGGTCCGGGCGTTGCTCGCGGAGTTCCCGCGGATGCCGGCGACGGTGATCGCTGAGCGGATCGGGTGGACGAAGTCGCTGACGATCCTCAAGGACCGGGTTCGGGAGCTGCGTCCGTTGTTCGTTCCGCCGGACCCGACCGACCGAGTGGAGTACGACCCGGGTGAGGTCGCCCAGTGTGATCTGTGGTTCCCACCTCAGCCGATCCCGGTTGGTGGCGGGGCTGAGCGGATCCTGCCGGTGCTCGCGATGACCTGCGGGTACTCGCGGGTCACGGACGCGGTCATGATTCCCAGTCGCAAGGCCGGAGACATCCTGGCGGGGATGTGGGAGATCGTGGCCGGGTGGGGTGCCTGTCCACGGACCTTGGTCTGGGATCGGGAGGCCGCGATCGGTGGCACCGGGAAGCTCACGACGGAGGCGGCGGCGTTCGCCGGGACGATCGGGGTGCGTATTCGCCTGGCCCCGCCCAGGGATCCGGAGTTCAAGGGGTTGGTCGAGCGGCGCAACGGGTTCTTCGAGACCTCGTTCCTGCCTGGGCGTGTGTTCACCTCGCCGTTCGACTTCAACGTCCAGATCAGCGACTGGCTCGTGCAACGCGCGAACACGCGCGTCCTGCGCGCGATCGGCTTGACGACGCCCACGGCTAGGTGGGCGGCGGACCGGGCCGCGATGGTGGCTCTGCCGCCGGTGGCGCCGGCGATCGGGCTCACGCATCGGGTGCGGCTGGGGCGGGACTACTACGTGCGTATCGACGGCAACGACTACTCCGTGGACCCTCGGTGCATCGGCAGGTTCATCGACGTGCTCGCCACCCCCGCCCGGATGGTCGCCTCGTGCGCCGGGCAGGTCGTGGCTGATCACGACCGTGACTGGGGCCATGCCCGCACGATCACCGATCCCGAACATCAGGCCACCGCCCGGCTGCTGCGCCAGGACTTGGCTGCCCGCCGGCGGCAGGCCTCGACTCGTTCGCACGCTGATGGACACGTCGTGGCGATCCGTGCCCTGCCGGACTACGACGCCCTGTTCGGCGTGGACTTCGACCCCCGCCCCGACGTCGAGGCGGTCCAGAAAAGCGCAGCTGAGGGGAAGTAGATGACCACGATAACGAAGACCAGACCGGCGCCGGACGGGCTGGGATCCAAGCTCGCCTACCTCACCAGAGTCCTCAAGACGCCCACGATCGGGCGGACCTGGGAGACCTTGGCCGACCAGGCCAGACAGGCGAACTGGTCGCACGAGGAGTACCTCGCCGCCGTGTTGGAACGGCAAGTCGCCGACCGCGAGTCCGCCGGCACGACGATGCGGATCCGCACCGCGCACTTCCCGGCGATCAAGACCCTGGAAGACTTCAACCTCGACCACCTGCCGAGCCTCCGCAAGGACGTGCTCGCGCACCTGGCCACGGCGACGTTCATCCCGAAGGCGGAGAACGTGATCCTGCTCGGCCCGCCCGGCCTGGGCAAGACCCACCTGGCCATCGGGCTCGGGATCAAGGCCACCCAGTCCGGCTACTCGGTCCTGTTCGACACCGCGACGAACTGGATCGACCGCCTCGCCCGCGCCCACCACCGCGGCGCCCTGGAAGCCGAGCTGAAGAAGATCCGCCGCTACAAGCTCATCATCGTCGACGAAGTCGGCTACATCCCCTTCGACACCGACGCAGCGAACCTGTTCTTCCAACTCGTCGCATCTCGCTACGAGGCCGGCTCCATCCTCGTCACCTCGAACCTGCCGTTCGGGCGGTGGGGCGAGGTCTTCGGCGACGAAGTCGTCGCCGCCGCGATGATCGACCGCCTCGTGCACCACGCCGAGGTCCTCACCCTCGCAGGCGAGTCCTACCGCACCAGAGCCCGCCGAGAACTCCTCGCGAAGGACCGCAACAAGTAGCACGAAACGACCTCCGGGGGGTCAATCCCAAAACGTCGATAGGGGGTCAGTTCCAATCCGCCGTTGACAAGCGGATCGACGTGCCTCCCTGGCGCTGCTCGCCCAGGCATACCACCTCGCCCAGGCATACCTGGCCTGGCATGGTGACCGCGAGCTGTGCTGGCTCGCGGTTGACCGTGGTATGACCGCCGCTCTGGATGCCGACGACCTGCTGGCAGTTGGGCAGTCCATTTGGTATGCGGCTCACCTGCTCCGCGCCACCGGTCGTGGAGACGATGCTTTGGAGCGGTTGGGTGAGGCACGTGCGTTGATCGAGCCGCATGTGACGGATGGCGGTGTCGAGTGGGCGGAAATGCTTGCCGATTTGCATCTTTGTACCGCACTGACCAAGGCGCGAATGGGGGATCAGGGTGCCTGGTCTGACTGGGACACCGCCCGTCAGGTCGTGGAGCGGGCACTGCCCAGTGGTTTCGTCGGGCTACGCACCCGGGTATCCCGTCCGCTGGTTGACGTCTACGCGGTGATGTGCGCCGTGGACCTGGGTGACCCGGACGAAGCCCGGCGTCGTGCCCATGCCCTCGACCCGGCATCGATTCCGTCGACTGAACGCCGCGGGCGGCACTATGTGGAGTTGGCCAGATCGGCTGACCTGGAAGGGGCGCGTGAGGCGACGCTGCATCTGTTGACCAGGGCTGAGGCCACCAGCCCAGAGACTGTGCGGTACTCGCCGGCAGCACAGGACATGCTGGGGCGGCTGGCACGAGAAGCGCCGGCCTCAGTCCGGGCGGAAGCAATGGATCTTGCTCAACGCATAGGCGTTGTCAACTAGGTACGTCCTGTCACCGGGTACGTCATGTACCCCTTCGGGCGACTCGGCGCGGCTTACCGTCCTGCGCGGTGGCGGCAGGAGAGTCGTATTGCCCAGGCGATGTTTACGCCTGCCTGCCACGTCCAGCGACGAGGGAGGCGACTGTGACTTCGATCCGCAACGCCTGGCGACGGTTCATTGGCCAGCTTGCACCGGCAGTGCCGGGCGCACGCCGCCGAAAGCGCCGCTACGCAGGTTTGGATGCCTTAGGCCCTGCTACCCGGTACGCGGCGCGGGCGGGCGCCTACTCCCCGCTCTGTGATCAGTCGACCGTGATTTTCGATTCGCGACCGTTGATGACTCCATTGGCCCGCCAACGTTCCTGCTCCCGGTGATGGCCACGGGCGGCCGGCGACCGGTGGCGAACGGCCTCTCGGCGGTGCAGTTGCGTAACCGGATGATCCTGTCCGCTCGGCGGATCATCGTCGAGCACTGGCCACGCGTCGACCAGTGCCCGGTCTGCGGCTGTGGGTGGCCATGTAGGCCGACCAGTACCGCCTACGACTACCTCACCTCGGTTGGCCAGGGCTGTTGGGTGCCTTCTGATCGTTCGCGGGCTCGACGGTGAGTCTGGCCGGCAGTGGGTCATCGCGACCGGAGGTGGGCCAAATTCGGGTGCGGGCTCGACACTGCTCGCCGTAACCTCGCCCCATGCAGGCTGCGGTAGGGAACACGACGCCGGGGAACCCCGGCATACCGCACTGACTTCACCGTCAACGAGGCCCGGGGCGAACCGCCCGGGGTCTCGGTTGCGTTCCCGGTACCGATCGCTCCGAGCGCCGTACCCGAACCAGGAGCGCGACATGATCGATCACCGTAGGCTCGGCCGGGAGTTGGGCCTGTTCACCTCCGACCCGCTCGCCGGCGCGGGGCTGCCGCTCTGGCTGCCGGCGGGGGCGGCGGCCCGGCACGCCGTTGAGGAGTACCTCCGGGACCTCGAACGCCAGGCCGGCTACCAGCACGTCGTCACCCCGCCCCTCGGTCGGCGGGAACTCTTCGAGCGCTCCGGGCACCTTGGCCACTTCGCCGAGGAGATGTTCCCACCGATGCGGCTGTCGGCCGACGACGAGCTCCTGCTCCGACCGGCGCTCTGCCCGCACCACGCGTTGGTCTACCGGTGCCGGGGACGATCGTGGCGGGACCTGCCACTGCGGATCGCCGAACTGGGCGGCATGTACCGGGCCGAGCGCTCCGGTGTGTTGGGCGGGCTGGCCCGGGTACGGGCGATCTCGCTCAACGACGCCCACAACTTCTGCACCCTGGAGCAGGTCGGGGCGGAGGTCGCGGAGATCCTTCGGCTGATCCGCGCGGCACACGCCGCGCTCGGCGTACGGCCGGCGGGTTTCCGCCTGTCGCTGCGCGGACCGGGTCAGCGCTACGTCGGCGCGGAGGATGACTGGGCGTGGGCCGAGGAGTTGCTCCGGGTCGCGCTCGACGGGGTGGAGTACACCGAGGATGTCGGTGCCGCGGCCTTCTACGGACCGAAGATCGATATCCAGGTGGTGGACGCCGCCGGTCGGGAGTGGACGCTCTCCACCGTCCAACTCGACTTCGACAAGCCGGAGCGGTTCGATCTGTCGTACCTCGACTCCGGTGGTGCCCGGCGCCGGCCGGTGCTGGTGCACCGCAGCCTCGTCGGGAGCATGGAGCGGCTGTTCAGCTACCTGATCGAGGTACACGAGGGGGCTTTCCCCGCCTGGTACGCGCCGGTTCAGCTGGTGGTCCTGCCGGTCGCCGCCGAGCAGGACGGCGCGGCCGACGAGGTCGTCGCCGCCGCGCGGGCGGCCGGGCTCCGGGCCGAGGTGGACCGGAGTGGCTCGCTGGGCGGGCGGATCCGCGACGCGGCACGGGCCCGGATTCCGTACGCCGCGGTGGTGGGCCCGCGGGAGGTCGCGGCTGGACGGGTGTCGCTGCGGCTGCGGGACGGCCAGCACCTGGCCCCGCTGCCCGCCGCCGAGGCCCTCGCCCTGGTTGCCCGGGTCGTCGCGACCCGCTCGCCGCAGCTCCTCCCGCCGGGTTGAGCGGCACGCCGAGGGCCGCCGGCAACCCGGGTGATCCGGGTTGCCGGTGCGGGGCTCGACCTGCCGCGGTCCCACCCCGCTGCCCCGCCGGCGGTTACGGAGCCGGGACCGGATCGGACTCGGTCGGCCGGCCCTGCGTGAACTGGGATCGGTGCAGGCCGGCGTATGGGCCGTCGGCCGCGATCAGCTCGTCGTGGGTGCCCTGTTCGACGATGCGTCCGTCCACCATCATCAGGATCAGGTCGGCGTCGCGGATGGTGGAGAGCCGGTGCGCGATCACGAAGCTGGTGCGGTCGGAACGCAGGGCCGCCATCGCCCGTTGGAGCAGCACCTCGGTCCGGGTGTCCACGGAGCTGGTGGCCTCGTCGAGGATCAGCAGCGACGGCTCGGCGAGGAAGGCGCGGGCGATGGTGATGAGCTGCCGCTCGCCAGCGCTGATGTTGCTCCCCTCCTCGTCGATCACGGTGTCGTAGCCATCGGGCAGGCTGCGGACGAAGCGGTCCACGAAGGTCGCCCGGGCCGCCGCCAGGATCTCCTCCTCGGTGGCGTCGGGTCGGCCGTAGGCGATGTTCTCCCGGATCGTGCCGGCGAACAGCCAGGTGTCCTGGAGCACCATGCCGATCCGGCCGCGCAGGTGGTCCCGGCGCAGCTCGGTGATGTCCACTCCGTCGAGGGTGATCCGGCCGGCGGTCAGCTCGTAGAAGCGCAGCACCAGGTTGACCAGCGTGGTCTTGCCGGCCCCGGTCGGCCCGACGATCGCCACCGTCTGGCCGGGCTCGGCGGTCAGCGACAGGTCCTCGATCAACGGCTCGTCCGCGGTGTACCGGAAGGAGACGTGTTCGAACGCGACCTGTCCGCGGGGTGCGGTCAGTCGGGCCGGGACGGTCGGTTCCGGAGTCTGCTCCTCGGCGTCGAGCACCGCGAAGACCCGCTCGGCGGAGGCGACCCCGGACTGGAGCAGGTTCGTCATCGCGGCGAGCTGGGTGAGCGGCTGGGTGAACTGGCGGGAGTACTGGATGAAGGCCTGCACGTCGCCGAGGGTCATCGTTCCCGAGGCCACCCGGAGCCCGCCGACCACGGCGAGCGCCACGTAGCTCAGGTTCCCGATGAACATCATCGTCGGCATGATGATTCCGGAGATGAACTGCGCCCCGAAGCTGGCCTGGAACAGCTCCTCGTTCTTGGCCGCGAAGGAGGTTTGCACGGCCCGCTGCCGGCCGAAGACCTTGACCAGCTCGTGGCCGGTGAAGGCCTCCTCGATCTGGCCGTTGAGCTCAGCGGTGTGCGTCCACTGGGCGACGAACTTTGGCTGGGACCGCTTCGCGATCTGCTGGGTGACGAGGACCGACAGGGGCACCGCCACCAGTGCGATCAGGGCCAACAGCGGCGAGATCCAGAACATCATGGCGAGCACCCCGACCACGGTGAGTAGCGCGGTGAGTAGCTGGCTCAGAGTCTGCTGCAGGCTGGTCGAGATGTTGTCGATGTCGTTGGTGACCCGGCTGAGCAGCTCGCCCCGGGGCTGGCGGTCGAAGTAGGGCAGGGGCAGCCGGTTCAGCTTGGCTGCCACGTCTTCGCGCAGCCGGTGCACGGTCCGCTGCACAATCCCGGTGAGCAGCCAACCCTGCCCCCAGATGAGCAGGGACGCCGCGACGTAGAGGGCGAGCGCCAGCAGCAGCACCCGGGCCAACGCGGCCGAGTCGATCCCGGCGCCGGGCACCACGCCCATCCGGGTGATGATGTCGGCGAAGCTGTCGTTGCCCGCCGCACGCGCCGCCGCGGCGGCGGCCTCCGTTGTCGTGCCGGGTTCGAGCTGCCTCCCCAGCACCCCAGCAAAGATCAGGTCGGTGGCGTGGCCGAGGACCCTCGGGCCGACCACGTTCAGCCCGACACCGAGCACCGTCAGGGCGATCACCCCGATCAGGGGGAGGCGGTGCGGGCGTAGCCGTCCGAGGAGGCGCCGAGCCGACGGCCCGAAGGACATCGACCGTTCGGCGGGCATGCCGGCCCCCGGCCAGGACGGCCCGCTGCCGCGTTGGCCGTCGGACGGCAACCGCGGGGGCGTGGGCCCCTCACCGGGTGGGTTCTTCTTCGATACGGCCGGAGCGCTCATGCCGTCACTCCCGTGCTCTGCTGTGATGCGACGATCTCCGCATACGTGGGGCAGGTCGTCAGTAACTCGGTGTGCCGGCCGATCCCCACGACGCCCCCGTTTTCCAGCACCACGATCTGGTCGGCGTCGGCCACGGTGGCGACCCGCTGCGCCACGACCACCACCGCCGCGTCGGCGGTGACCGGGCGCAGCGCCGCCCGTAGCCGCGCGTCGGTGCCGAGGTCAAGGGCGGAGAAGGAGTCGTCGAAGAGGTAGATCTCTGGTCGGCGGACCAGCGCCCGGGCGATGGCCAGCCGCTGCCGCTGCCCTCCGGAGAGGTTGGTGCCACCCTGCGCTACGGGCGCGTCCAGCCCGTCCGGCAGCGCGGCGACGAAGTCGCGTGCCTGCGCCACCTCCAGCGCCGCCCACAGCTCGGCCTCGGTCGCGTCCGGGTTGCCGTGCCGCAGGTTGGTGGCGATCGTGCCGGTGAACAGGTATGGGCGCTGGGGCACCAGGCCGATCCGCTGCCACAGCGCCTCCGGCGCGAGATCCCGGACGTTGACCCCGTCCACCAGCACCGCACCGGAGGTGACGTCGATCAGTCGTGGGATCAGGGCGAGCAGGGTGCTCTTGCCGGCGCCGGTGCTGCCGATGATCGCGGTGGTCGTGCCCGGGGTCACCCGGAACGACACGTCCCGCAGCACCGGTTCGGCCGCACCCGGGTACTGGAACCGCACCGTGCGCAGCTCCACCTCGGTGCGGCCCGGCGGCGCGGTGACCGGCTCCGGTGGGGGCGTGACCGAGGTCTCGGTCGCCAGCACCTCGCTGACGCGCTCGGCGCAGACCGCCGCCCTCGGCACCATCATCAGCATGAACGTGGCCATCATGACCGCCATCAGGATCTGCATCAGGTACTGGAGGAAGGCGGTGAGGGAGCCGACCTCGATGGCGCCGGCGTCCACCCGTCCGGCGCCGAACCAGAGCACCGCGACGCTGGAGACGTTGAGGATCAGCATCACGATCGGGAAGATCAGCGCTGCCAGTCGGCCGGTCTGTAGGGCGGTCGCGGTCAGGTCGGTGTTGGCGGCGGCGAAGCGTCGGGTCTCGTCCGGTTCCCGGACGAACGCCCGTACCACGCGGATGCCACTGATCTGCTCGCGGAGGATCCGGTTGACCGTGTCGATGCGGGTCTGCATAAGCCGGAATCCGGGCACCATCCGCCGGATCACCTGGCCCAGACCGAGCGCCAGGACGGGGACGCTGACCAGCAGCAACCAGGAGAGCCCGAGATCCTCACGGAGCGCCATCACCACCCCGCCGACGCTCATGATCGGCGCGGCGACCAGCATCGTGCAGCTCATCAGCACCAGCATCTGCACCTGCTGCACGTCGTTGGTGTTGCGAGTGATCAGTGACGGTGCGCCGAAGTGGGCGACCTCACGCGCGGAGAACGTGTTGACGTGGGCGAAGAGTGCCGCCCGGACATCCCGGCCGTACGCCATCGCGGTGCGGGCGCCGAGGTAGACGGCGGCGATCGAGCAGACGATCTGTACCAGGCTGACGACGAGCATCCAGGCCCCGGTGCGCAGGATGAAGCCGGTGTCGCCGCGGGCCACCCCAAGGTCGATGATGTCGGCGTTGAGGCTCGGCAGGTACAGCGAGGCGATGGTGCCGACGAACTGGAGGGCGACCACGGCTGCCAGCGGGCGGTGGTAGGGGCGTAGGTAGGTGCGTAGCAGCTGGATCAGCACGCCGGCTCTCCGTGGGGTTCGCCTCGGTCGGCCCGGGCGGTCAGCGTGACCAGCGCCGGTGCGGCGGGTCCTGGCGGGGGGTTACGTTCACTCGGGCAGGTTAGTGGTCGGATCGTCAGGTGCCAACCGAAATGGCGACGGCGGTGGCGACGAAGACTCCCTGCATGGCGGTACGGGCGGCCAGCGGGGTGACGGGCCGGCCGGCCAGGGTGAGCTTGCGCCGTGCTCCGGACACGTTCGCCGGGAACATCGCCAGCATCAGGACGGCCAGCCCGGCGGCGGCCCACCGAGCGGTGGGGGGAGCGAGGAGCGCCGCCGCGCCGAGTAGCTCCAGCACCCCGGTGAGGGTGACCAGGAATCTGGGGTGGGGGAGTCGTGGTGGCACCAGCGCGACGAGGTCGGCCCGGCGTCGTGGGCTGAAGTGCGCCAGGCCGGTGACCGTGAGCATCAGGGCGAGACCCACCCGCAGGGCGGGGTGCCAGCCGTCGAGCGCAGCCACGCCGACCAGACCGGCCAGCCGGGCCAACCCGGTGCCGGCCACCAGTGTGATCAATGGAACCATCGGGACCTCCACGCCAGATCTTGTCGGTGGCAAGACTGCCCTCCGTCCGCATATCTTGTCAACGGCAAGATATGCTCCCTGGATGACCGGTGCACGTGGCTACCATCACGGCGATCTGCGGCGGGCCCTGCTCGCCGCCGCCGCGGTGGCGATCGAGGAGTCCGGGCCCGCCGCCCTGAGCCTGCGGGACCTCGCCCGCCGAGCCGGCGTGTCGCATGCGGCACCCGCCCATCACTTCGGCGACAAGCCGGGGTTGCTCACCGCGTTCGCGGTCGAGGGCTTCGACCTGCTCGCCGCGGCCCTGCAGACCGGCGACAGTCTGCTCGAGATGGGGGTGGCCTACGTGGACTTCGCCGTCCGGCGTCGGGCGCACTTCGAGGTGATGTACAGCCCCGACCTCTACCGTGCCGACGCCCCGGAGGTGGTGGCGGCCCGAGGACGATCGCGTGCGGTCCTGCGCTCGGCAGTGGCTGACCTGCCGCCGGGGCCGGGCGCGGTGGGCGGTGCCGCCGGGGACGCGCTCGCCGCCTGGTCCATCGTGCATGGCTTCGCCACCCTGTGGAAAGCGGGCGCCCTGCCGGACGAGGCGGGGGATGATCCGCGGGAGGCCGCACGCGTCGTCATTCGTCGGCTGTTCGGATCCCGCGTGGCTGACGTTGACGCGCGAGGTCAGGCGGCTCCTCCTGCGCGGTCACCACGTACTCCCGCATAACCTCGGCCACCTCCTGGAGGAAGGTGGCCGTAGCGGCCGCCTGCTCCGGCGTGAGCCGGTCGACCGCCTGCTCGATGCCGGCCAGCATCGGCCGCAGTGCCGCCGAGACCTCGTCGTACCCATCGTCGGTGACCCGCAGCGCCACCCGGCGGCGATCCTGCGGATGCGGCGTGCGCGCCAGGTGGCCGGCTCGGACCAGCCGATCCACCAGCGCGGTGGCCGAGGCGGACCGGATGCCGAGACGGTTGCCCAACTCCACCGGGCCGAGCGGGTCCGGGCTGGCGGCGAGGTGGTCGATGGCGGCGGCGTCGGTGACCCCGATCCCGAGCCGGCGGGCCAGCGCCCCCCGGGTGTCGCTGGCAGCCCGGATCACCTCGCGCAACGCCCGGGCGGTGCGGCTGGTGGAGGGTGCTTCGCTGTACGGCCCGCGACGCGAGCCACCGGTGGTTGACGTGACGCTGTCCACGGGACGAAGCTAGCAGCTCAGGTAGCTAGATAAACTAGCGATCGGAGCGATTATGCCGGAGCAGGGACGCGGCCGATGGTGGGGGCTGCTCGCCATCAGCCTCGGAGTCGCCACGATCATCGTCGACGTGACGATCGTCAACGTCGCCGTCCCGGCGATCATCGCTGACCTCGGCGTCAGCTCCGCCGGGGCGCAGTGGGTCCAGGAGGCGTACACCCTCGTCTTCGCCGCACTGCTCCTGATCGCCGGCCGCTTCGCTGACCGCGCCGGCCGGCGGCGAATGTTCGTCGTCGGCGTGCTGGTCTTCGTCGTCGCCAGCCTGCTCGCCGCCTCCGCCGGCTCCGGTGCGGAGCTGATCGGGGCGCGGGTGCTCCAGGGGCTCGGCGGCGCGATGATGCTGCCCACCTCACTGTCCCTGCTGAACGCGAACTTCGTCGGGCGAGAGCGGGCGATCGCCTTCGCGGTCTGGGGCTCCACCATCGGCGGGGCCGCCGCGCTCGGCCCGCTGCTCGGCGGCTGGCTCACCACCGAGCTCTCCTGGCGGTGGGCATTCGGCATCAACCTCCCGATCGGCGTGCTGGTCGTCACCGCCACGCTCGCGCTGGTCCCCGAATCCCGCGACGACCGGGTGGAGCGCGGCATCGACCTGGTCGGGGCGCTGCTGTCGGTGCTCGGCATGACCGGCGTCGTCTTCGCCCTCATCGAGGGGCGCACGTATGGCTGGTGGGGGTCGACGAAGCCGACCAATCTCTTCGGTCTGGACTGGCCCGCCGCGATCTCCCCGGTGCCGGTCGTCGGGCTGACCGGTCTGGCCGCCCTGGCACTTCTGGTCACCCACCAGGTGCGCCGTAACCGGATCGGTCGGCCGGCGCTGATCGACCTGTCGCTGTTTCGGATCCGCTCCTTCCGGACCGGCGTCACCGCCGCCGCGATCGTCAGCCTGGGCGAGTTCGGTCTTCTCTTCGCTCTCCCGCTCTGGTACCAGAACGTGCTCGGCTACAGCGCCTTCCACACCGGTCTGGCGCTGCTGCCCCTCGCCGTCGGTAGCTTCCTGTCCAGTGCCCTCGGAGCGCTTCTCGTCAAACGGTGGGGCACCACCCGGGTGGTGCAGCTCGGCGTGGCCGCGGAGATCGCCGGTATCGCCGGACTCGGCCTCGTGGTCGCCCCCGACACCCGTTGGTGGGCTCCGCTCGGCCTGCTCTTCGTCTACGGCGTCGGTGTCGGTCTGGCCACCGCCCAGCTCACCGGGGTGTCGCTGCGCGAGGTGCCGGTCCGGCGCAGTGGCCAGGGGTCCGGGGTGCAGAGCACCGCGCGGCAGGTCGGCTCCGCCCTCGGCATCGCCGTGCTCGGCACGGTTCTCTTCGCCGGGCTCAGCGGGCTTCTCGGCGCGCGGCTCGCTGATCGCTCCGAGCTCGACTCCACCCAGCGCGAACAGGTGGTGACCGAGGTCCGGGAGAGTGGCGGAGCGGCGATCGCCGGGCTCGCCGCCGGCCCCCGCACCGCGCCGATCGCCGAGGAGGCGAAGGCCGCCTTCGCCGACGCCACCCGGTACGCGGCCTTCGCCGCCGCCGGCTTCCTGCTCATCGGGTTGATCGCCTGCGCCCGGCTGCCCCGGGACCGGCCCGGGGTGGCGGAGCCGGCGCCGACGCCACAGCCGGCGGGCAGCCCGGCCCGCTAGACCGCGGTGGGCCGCCGGCACCGAATGGCGTTCGGGTCACCAACTCGTCGGCAGCGGCATCCCCTCGGTGTAGCCAGCCGCGCTCTGCACCCCGACCAGCGCCCGCTCGTGGAACTCGGCGAGGTTGTGCGCCCCGGCATAGGTGAAGGCGCTGCGTACCCCGGAAATGATCTCGTCTACGAGGTCCTCCACGCCCGGCCGCTCCGGGTCCAGGTACATCCGCGCCGACGAGATGCCCTCCTCGAAGATCGCCTTCCGGGCGCGGTCGTACGCGGAGTCCTCCGCCGTCCGCGCGCTGACCGCCCGGGCCGAGGCCATGCCGAAGCTCTCCTTGTAGCGGCGATCGTCGGCGTCGGAGTAGAGGTCGCCCGGGGACTCGTAGGTGCCGGCGAACCAGGAACCGATCATGACGTTCGAGGCCCCCGCGGCCAGCGCCAGCGCCACATCGCGGGGGTACCGGACCCCGCCGTCTGCCCACACGTGCCGGCCCAGTGCCCGCGCCGCGGCGGCACAGTCCAGGACCGCCGAGAACTGGGGCCGGCCCACCCCGGTCATCATTCGGGTGGTGCACATCGCCCCCGGTCCCACGCCGACCTTCACGATGTCCGCACCCGCCGCAACGAGATCGCGTACGCCGTCGGCGGTGACCACGTTGCCGGCCGCGACCGGAACGGCCGGGTCGAGCGCGCGTACCGCCCGGAGGGCGGAGACCATCCGTTCCTGGTGGCCGTGCGCCGTATCCACGACCAGGGTGTCCACCCCGGCCTCCAGCAGGGCTCGCGCCTTGCCGGTGACGTCGCCGTTGATGCCCACCGCCGCGGCGATGCGCAGCCGGCCCCGGTCGTCGAGCGCCGGACGGTACAGCGTGGCGCGCAGCGCACCCGATCGGGTCAGTACGCCGACCAGCCGTCCCTGCTCGTCCACCACCGGTGCCAGCCGACGCCGGCCGGCCGAGAGCCGATCGAAGCCGCTCCGTGGGTCGGCGTCCGCCGAAACCGTGTGCAACTCCACCGACATCACGTGCCGTAGCTGCGCGAACCGGTCCACGCCCACCGTGTCCGCCTCGGTGACCACCCCGACCGGCCGGCCGGACTCGTCCACCACCACCACCGCGCCGTGTGACCGCTTCGGCAGCAGGTGGATGGCATCGCCGACCGTATCGGTCGGACCCAGGGTGATCGGGGTGTCGTACACCAGGTGCCGCTGCTTGACCCAGGCGACGACGTTCGCGACCACCTCGATCGGGATGTCCTGCGGGATGACCGTGATGCCGCCCCGCCGGGCTACGGTCTCGGCCATCCGGCGGCCCGCCACCGCGGTCATGTTCGACACCACCAACGGGATGGTGGTGCCGGTGCCGTCACCGGTCGACAGGTCCACGTCGAGCCGGGACGCGACCTCGGAGCGGGCCGGGGCCATGAAGACGTCGTTGTAGGTCAGGTCGTGCGCGGGGACCGCGCCGTGAAGGAACCGCACCCGGCCATCATGACTGGCTGTTCCGACTCGCGTTCCCCGGGTCGGACAACATCCCGCTGGGGGCTGGCCCACCGACGACCCGCAGCGCCGAGCGCGGGCGGCCGGTCGTCGGTGTACGTCTGCGCCAGCGCCCCTCAGGCGATGGTGCAGATCGCTCCACCAGCGGTGATGACCGCGCCGACCTCGGCGGCGAGGCTGCTGACCGTGCCCGCCTGGTGCGCGTGCAGCGGCTGCTCCATCTTCATCGCCTCCAAGACCACCACCAGGTCGCCCTCGGCCACGATGTCGCCGTCGGCGACCGCAATCTTCACGATCGTGCCCTGCATGGGGGAGGTGAGCGTGTCACCGCTGACCGCGGCCCCGGCCTTCGCCCCGCCGCGCCGACGGGCCGGCTTCTTCGCCGTGGGCGTGGCGGCGGCCGTACCGGCGCCGAAGCCGGCCGGGAGGCTGACCTCCAGCCGCTTGCCGCCCACCTCCACCACGACGGTGTCGCGCTCCGCCGGAACCTCGGCGGGGCCGGCGGTGGCGGTGAAGGCCGGCACGGTGTTGTCGAACTCGGTCTCGATCCACCGGGTGTGCACCGTGAACGGCTCGGCGGTGAAGGCCTTGTCCCGGACCACCAGACGGTGGAACGGCAGCGCGGTGGCCATGCCCTCGACCACCATCTCGTCCAGCACGCGACGGGCCCGCTCCAGGGCCTCGGTACGCGTTTCGCCGGTCACGATCACCTTGGCGAGGAGCGAGTCGAAGTTGCCGCCGATCACGTCGCCAGCGGAGACACCGGTGTCGACCCGTACGCCCGGACCAGTCGGCAGGCGCAGCGCGGTGATCGCGCCCGGGGCGGGCAGGAAGCTTCGGCCCGGGTCCTCACCGTTGATCCGGAACTCGATGGAGTGCCCCCGGGGCGACGGGTCCGCGGTGAGCCGCAGCTTCTCCCCGTCCGCGATGCGGAACTGCTCCCGGACCAGGTCGACACCGGCCGTCTCCTCGGTCACCGGATGCTCCACCTGAAGTCGGGTGTTGACCTCCAGGAAGGAGATGGTGCCGTCGGCGCCGACCAGATACTCGACGGTGCCGGCACCGTGGTAGCCGGCCTCCCGGCAGATGGCCTTGGCCGAGTCGTGGATCTGCTGTCGCTGAGCGTCGGTGAGGAACGGCGCCGGCGCCTCCTCGACCAGCTTCTGGTGCCGGCGTTGGAGGGAGCAGTCCCGAGTGCCTACCACAATGACGTTGCCGTGCTGATCGGCGAGGACCTGGGCCTCGACGTGCCGGGGCTGGTCCAGGTAGCGCTCGACGAAACACTCACCCCGGCCGAACGCGGCGACCGCCTCCCGGGTGGCCGACTCGAACAGGTGGGGGATCTCCTCCATCGTCCGGGCCACCTTGAGGCCGCGACCGCCGCCGCCGAAGGCCGCCTTGATGGCGACCGGCAGGCCGTGGTCAACGGCGAAGGCCACCACCTCGTCGGCGCTGCCGACCGGGTCCGGGGTGCCGGGGACCAGCGGTGCGCCCGCGCGTTGCGCGATGTGCCGGGCGGTTACCTTGTCCCCCAGGTCGTGGATCGCCTGCGGGTGTGGCCCGATCCAGGTCAGCCCGGCGTCGATCACCGCCTGGGCGAAGTCGGCATTCTCGGAGAGGAAGCCGTAGCCCGGGTGCACCGCGTCGGCACCCGCGCGCGTCGCGACATCGATCAGCTTCTCCATACGCAGATAGCTGTCGGCAGCGGTGTCACCGCCGAGCGCGTACGCCTCGTCGGCGAGGGTGGCGTGCAGGGCGTCGCGGTCCGAGTCCGCGTAGACGGCGACGCTGGCCAGGCCGGCATCGCGGCACGCGCGGATGACGCGGACAGCGATCTCGCCGCGGTTGGCGATGAGTACCTTGCGCACCTTGGGGGCTCCTCCCGGGGAGTTCGTTGACGGGGAGTGTAACGGCCCCGCCGGAGCTCCCTAACGAGCGCTAAGTGTGGGATGCCACACTGCCCGTTTACCGACCGCCCTGCGGCGTGCCGCTGCGGGCGGTCAGCGCACCCGGGCCAGGGTCAGCCCGTCGGCGAGGGGCAGCATCACCGGGTCGACCCGGACGTCGGCCAGCACCTCGTCGTTGAACGCGGCGATGGCCCGGTCGTCGGCGTCCTGCGGGGCGAGCACCCGGCCGTCGCGGAGGACGTTGTCAACGGCGATGACTCCGCCGGGTCGCATCCGGGGCACCAACTCCGCCCAGTAGGCCGAGTAACCGATCTTGTCCGCGTCGATGAAAGCGAAGTCGAGGTGGCGGTCGGCCGGTAGTTCCCGCAGCGTCTCCCCGGCGGGGCCGATCCGCAGCTGCACCCGGTCGTCCACCCCGGCCCGGGTCCAGTAGCGCCGAGCGATCCCGGTGAACTCCTCCGAGATGTCGAGGCAGGTCAGCTGCCCGTCCTCGGTCAGTCCGCGGGCGATCGCCAGCGCGGAGAGCCCGGTGAAGGTGCCGACCTCGACCGCCCGTCGCGCCCCCAGCAGCCGGGTCAGAAAGGTCAGGAACGCGGCCTGCTCCGGTGCCACCTGCATCTGCGCGTCCTCCGGCAGGTGCGCCCGGGTCTCCTCGATCAGGTCGAGCATGACCTCATCCGGTGGGCCCCCGTGGGCGACCAGGTACGCGTGCAACTCCGACGTCAACGGGATGGACTTGGTGGTCAACGCTGCTCCTTCGTGTTCTCGACGGCGATACTCTCGCCGGTCAGGCTCCAGGGTGTGGCTCTGCGGCAGCCGAGGCGACTAGCGCGCGGCGCTCGATGTGCTCCGGCTCCACAGGTCGGTGATCTGCAGATCCAGCTCGGCCAGGAGACGGCGCAGCAGCGGCAGGGAGAGGCCCACCACCGTGCCGGGATCGCCCTCGATCCGCTCCACGAACGGCCCACCCAATCCGTCGATCGTGAACGCGCCGGCCACTGCCAGGGGCTCCCCCGTGTTGACGTACGTGGCGATCTCGTCGTCACTCACCGCGGCGAAGTGCACGGTGGTGGCGGCGACGGCCTCCGCCCGTCGGTCGGCCGCTACGTCAATGAGGCAGTGCCCACTGTGCAGGACTCCGCTGCGCCCCCGCATCCGCCCCCACCGGCGGATGGCGTCGGTCTCATCGGCGGGCTTGCCGAGAATCTGGCCGTCGAAGTCCAGCACCGAGTCGCATCCGATCACCAGGGTGCGCTGGTCCTGGGCCGGGAGCAGCCGGGGCAGGACCGCCTGCGCCTTCAACCGGGCCAGCTCAAGGCAGAGTCCATCCGCGCGATCGCTGGCCACGAGGGACTCGTCAACGCCGCTGACCAACACCTCCGGCTCGATCCCGGCTGCCTGGAGGGTCTTACGGCGGGCAGGGCTCGCGGAGGCGAGGACGAGACGAAGCGGCGGAGATCCAGGCACGACGCCGACGTTACCCGCTTCGTCTCCGGCGCTGGGGAAGCGGATGCCCCTGCCGGCGGGATCACCGCGACGAGACCGGGACGGGCGGTCAGCACCATCAATTGGTGCAGCCGATGGCGGGGCCGGTGCCGGTCGGCCCTTCGTCCTTCGGTGGACGGAGCGCCGGATCCACCCCCTGGTCTGTCTCCCGCTGATGATCGAGATCCTCGGTACGCGGCGCCCCCTCGGAGTTGGCGTGGTCCGCCGGCCCCCGCGGGGGGTCAGTCGGTGTCGAGGGTCCCGGTGCGGCCCCGAAGGGCGGGATGGCAGGCCCGCTGGGGAGGCCCTTGCCACCCCCCGGGCGCGAACCGGCTCCGCCGGTCGGTGCGGTGCCCGCGCCGCCACCGCCGATCACTCCGCTGCGGGGGCGGCGCGGCGGGCCGTCGCTGGGGGAGGGGCATCCCGATCCCGGGCTCGGGTCGGTGCTGCCGGGCATCGGAGTGGCCCGGTTCTTCGACGGTGCCGGCGTGGGGTTGGGGGCAGCTCCGGGCGGCGTTGGCGACGGGGGTGCGAGGGGCCCGGGGGGAGCTGACCTCGGGTCTGCCGCGGCGGACCGGGGCGTTGGACGACCCTCACCCTCCTCGACCATCGTCCCTCCCTGTCCGTTACCGCGCCGTCTCCATGAGTGAGGGTAGCGGGTGCGGTATGGGAGTTGCAGCCCGGGGAGTCGGTGCATATCGGACGAGACGTCCGGGCTGAATCGCCTCGTGGTACTGCCGTGGCGTGGGTCGTCGTCAGCGGGGCAGGCCGGAAGCGCGCCAGGCGTCCGGGCCGGCGGCGTGGCCGGTGCTGGCGGGACGGGCGCCGCGTGCCCAGGCCGAAACCGTAGCTGGGGCGGGGGTTGTCGCCGGCCTGGGACGAACGACGATCGCGCCCACCAGGGCGGCCAACTCCTCGGCCGTCGGCGTGCCGTGAACGACGCGGAACAGTGGCTCCTCGGCAGACATGGCGTCAGCGTACGCGTGGAGTTTGGATCTTCGTTGCGTGGTGGCGTGCCGCCCGAGTTACCGCCGCCGCCGCCGGGTACCGTTTCAGCGATGTCGAACGCACTTCCAGAGCTTGTCGCTGGCCGATACCGGCTTATGTCGCCGCTTGGCCAGGGCGGCATGGGTCGGGTGTGGAAGGCGCAAGACGAGGTGCTGCACCGAACTGTGGCGATCAAGGAGCTGGTTCCGCCGCCCAGCCTCACTGACGAGGAGCGCCGCGAGATGCGGGAGCGCTCGCTCCGCGAGGCGCGGGCCATCGCCCGACTCAATCATGTCAACGTCGTCCGCATCTTTGACGTGCTGCGCACCGACGGCGACCCGTGGATCGTGATGGAGTACGTGGCGTCGAAGTCCCTCCAGGACACCCTCACCGAGCAGGGGCCGGTGCCGCCGGCCCAGGCGGTGCAGATCGGCCTCGGGGTGCTTGGTGCGCTGCGGGCGGCGCACAAGGCGGGTGTGATGCACCGTGACGTCAAGCCCGGCAACGTCCTGCTCGGCGATGACGGGCGGGTGGTGCTGACCGACTTCGGGCTCGCCACCGTCCCAGGCGACCCGAACGTCACCCGCACCGGCATGGTGCTCGGCTCGCCCGCCTACATCGCCCCGGAGCGGGCGCGGGACGGCACCGCTGGGCCGGAGGCGGACCTCTGGTCGCTGGGCGCGACCCTGTACGCGGCGGTTGAGGGCAAGTCGCCGTATGCGCGCCCCTCGGCGATCGGCACCCTCGCGGCGCTGGCCACTGAGCCGCCGCCACCACCGAAGAACGCCGGCCCGCTGCGCCCGGTACTGAACGGCCTGCTGCGCAAGGATCCGACCGATCGGATCACCGCCGAGGTGACGGAGCGGTTACTGCGCCGAGCCGGCGGCAAGCGTTCGCAGCTCATCCCGCTGCTGTCCGGCGTACGCCGGCCCGGGCCGAACCGTCGCGAGGGGCGGGGGCCGGCGGTGGTGCCGGCGCCGCGACCGGCGTCGAAGCTGCCCGAAACCCCGGTGCCGGCCCCACCGGCAGCTCCGCCGTCATCCCCGGCAGCGCAACCGGCGGTCGAGCCGCCGGCCGATGCCGCCCCCACCGCGAAGGTCACCGGCGCCGGCCCGACCGCGCCGGTCAACCCGCCGGTGGACCGAGCTGACGCCGGCCCGACCGCGCCGGTCACCCCGCCGGTGGACCGAGCTGACGCCGCCCCGACCGCGAAGCTCGGTGTGCTGTCGGCTGCCCCGGCATCACCCGTGCCCCCGCCCGGTGGGCCCGCCGTCGGTACGAGGCGTTACGCCACCCGTCGTAACGTGGTGATCGGTGCCGTGGTGGTCCTGCTTCTGCTCGGTCTCGTGGTGGCCTATCCCCAGCTCGCCACGGAGGATGACGGAGCGGATCCGGGTGCCGTCGCGACCGGTGCCGCGACCACCACGCCTCCGGCCAGCTCGGCTTCGAGCGCCCCGGCGGCAACGAGGCCCGCGCCGACCAGCGCCAGCCCGACGCCGAACGGCACGGCGGGCGCAGCCCTACCGGCCGGCTGGAAGCTACACCAGGACGCCACGGGATTCGTGGTGCCGGTGCCGCCGGGGTTTCACCTGGACTATCGCCGGCAATGGGGTCGAGGGTCGGAGGACTATCGGGTCCGGTTCTCCGATGGTCAGGGGCGAGCCCTGCTTATCGACCAGACGACGACGCCATTGGACGATGCCGAGGCCGACTGGCGTAAGCAGGAGGCTGCCCGACGCGGTACCTACCGCGGCTACCAGCACGTCAAGATTGTTTCCATCAACTACTGGGATGAGGCCGCCGACTGGGAGTGGATCTTCGATGACGATTACGGACGTCAGATGCACGTCCGCAATCGTGGCTTCGTGACCGCGCCCGACAAGGGGTACGCGATCCGCTGGGACTGCCCGGAGAGCGACTGGGCGGCGAACGAGTCGATCTTTGAGATCATCGCCGCCGGGTTTGTGCCGGTGCGTAGCTGATCTCGTCCCGGGCGGCCAAGGGCGGCCAGATCGGGCCGGGAGCCGGCCGGGACGAGGGCGGTAGGCTCCCCGCCCATGGTGTCGATCGACGGTCTGACCGGTATCTGGGACACGCTGCTCAGCGCGCAACCGGACCCGCCGCCGCTGCTGGTGCTGCTCACCGGGCTGGGGGCGCTGGTCGTGGTCAGCACCGGTCGACCCTGGCGGATCGCCCGCAACGCGGTGACCATCGCCCACGAGGGCGGGCACGCCCTGGCCGCACTGTGCACCGGCCGTCGCCTGCACGGCATCCGGCTGCACTCGGACACCTCCGGGCTCACCCTCTCCGCCGGCCGTCCCACCGGTCTTGGCATGGCGATCACCCTGCTCGCCGGGTACCTGGCCCCACCGCTGGTCGGGCTCGCCGGCGCCGGGATCCTCGGTGGAAACCGGATCACCCTGCTGTTGTGGATCGCCGTGGCGCTGCTGCTGGCCATGCTGGTCCTGATCCGCAACGTCTTCGGAGTGCTGTCGTTGCTGGTCACCGGGGGGCTCGTACTCGCCGTCTCCTGGTACGCCGCACCGCAGGTGCAGGCGGCGTTCGCGTACACCGGGGTGTGGTTCCTGCTGCTCGGCGGTCTCCGCCCGGTGGTCGAGCTGCAACGGCTACGCGCCCGCGGCCGGATGCCCGCCTCCGACGCCGACCAACTCGCCGGTATCACCCCCTTCCCCGCGTTCTTCTGGGTCACGGTGTTCGCCCTGGTCAACCTGGCCGTGCTGGGCTTCGGCGCGGCTCTGTTGGCCGGCCCGGTCCTGACCGGGTACGGGCTGACCGGCTGAGCCAGACCGGCCGGGATGGCCCAGTCGCGGCGGAATCGTCGGGGGCTGCCGGCAACCCGGGGCCGGCGCTGGTGCGTGTCCCCTGCGACCGCCACGGGAGGTAGCCAGGTGCCAGATGTCGAGGGGTTCGACGAGTTCTATCGGGGGAGCCGGCAGCGGCTGCTCGGCTTCGTGTACATGCTCACCGGTGATCTCACCGAGGCCCAGGACGCGGTCCAGGAGGCGTACATCCGGGCCTGGCAGCGCTGGTCAACGGTGAGCGGGTACGACGACCCGGAGGCGTGGGTACGGGTGGTGGCGAGCCGGATCGCGGTCAGCCGATGGCGCAGCCTACGCAGCCGCGCTCGGGCGTACCTGCGGCACGGTGCCGCCGAGAGCGTCCCGGCACCAAGCACCGACACGGTGGCGGTGGTCGCCGCGCTGCGCCGGCTGCCCGAGGAGCAGCGCATCGCGATCGCGCTCTACTACCTGGTGGGAATGCCCGTCGTCGAGGTCGCCCGGGAGACCAACGCCCCGGTCGGCACCGTAAAGGCCCGGCTGTCTCGCGGCCGGGCCGCTCTCGCCGGGCTACTTGCCGTCGCCGATCTGGAGGAGGCGGTCGATGCGTGACGAGATGAGCGTCGTCGAGCCGATGCAACGTGCCCTGCGCGACGTCCGTTGGCCGCAGGCGGCGGAGCTCCGTGCCCGGGCTCGCCGTCGCAGCCGACGTACCGCCCTGTTGGCGGGGGCCGTCCTGGTGGGGACCCTGGCGGTGGCCACCATCGCGGTGGTCAACCGTCCCTCGGGCTACCAAACGTCCACTCCGGCTCCGGCTCCGGCGGCGGTGGGCAGCACCCCGGCGTCGCCCGCCGGGCAGGTTGCGGTGGTGCGCTCCGGCCTTCCGCCCGAGCTCTTCATCCAACAGTCGGACCTGGTGGTGCGCACCGACCTGCGCCTCAACGAGGCCGCTGCGGGCGGGACCGTCACGTTGGGGCTCGGGCGCGACCGATGTGGTCCGGGCCCGGAGGCGGAGGCATGGATGAGCCGGTCGCAGACGTTGCTGCGGTGGTCGGCCGGCGGCCCCGACCGGCTCGGTGACATCCTGGTCGTGCAGGATCTGTATCGGTTCCGCGACGATGGCGCGGCGCGCTTCTTCGCCGAGTTCCGGCAGACGATCGTTGCCTGCCCTCAGCAGGGCGAGGTCTGGGCGGCCGACTACGAAGGCAGTGGGCTCAACGTGCGGACGGTGCACCGCTGGGACACCCCGCGGGTGGGCTTCGCCGGTGACGAGTCGCTTCTGCTGCGGCACTCGTCCTCTTTGCTCCCCAACCCCGCAACCGGTGAGCTGCAGACCGTGGTGAACTCACCGGAGCTGCGGGTCGTGCTGCGCGTCGGTGACCTGGTGACGGTGCTTTTCGTCAGCATGGCCGGCGAGGCGGAACTGGTCCGCCTCGCCGACGTGGCAGCCCGTCGGATGTGCATCGCTGCCAGCCCGCCCTGCTGAGCCCCGACGGACCGCACACCTACAGCGGGATGTTGCCGTGCTTCTTCGGGGGAAGGGTCTCGCGCTTGGTGCGCAGCACCCGCAGCGCGCGGACGATCTGCGCCCGGGTTTCGTGCGGCGGGATGACCGAGTCGATGTACCCGCGCTCCGCGGCGATGTACGGGTTGGCGAGTGTGTCCTCGTATTCGGTGATCAGCTCAGCACGCCGTGCCGCCGGGTCGGCGGCGCCGGCCAGCTCCTGCCGGTGCAGGATGTTGACCGCCCCCTGCGCCCCCATCACCGCGATCTGTGCGGTCGGCCAGGCGAAGTTCAGGTCGGCGCCGAGGTGCTTGGAGCCCATGACGTCGTACGCGCCGCCGTACGCCTTGCGGGTGATGACGGTGACCTTGCCGACGGTGGCCTCGGCGTACGCGTAGATGAGCTTCGCACCCCGGCGGATGATGCCCTCCCACTCCTGGCTGGTGCCGGGGAGGAAGCCGGGTACGTCCACGAAGGTGAGAACCGGAATGTTGAACGCGTCGCAGGTGCGGACGAAGCGCGCGGCCTTCTCCGACGCGGCGATGTCCAGCGTGCCGGCGAAGTGCATGGGCTGGTTCGCGACCACGCCGACCGGGCGGCCCTCGACCCGGCCGTAGCCGACGATCAGGTTCTGTGCGTACAGCGGCTGTACCTCGAGGAACTCACCCCCGTCGAGGACGTGCTCGATGACCTGGTGCATGTCGTATGGCTGGTTCGCCGAGTCCGGGATGAGGGTGTCCAGCTCCCGGTCCTCGTCACTGATCTCGAGATCCATGTCGACCGGGTACGTGACCGGCTCGTCCAGGTTGTTCGACGGCAGGTACGACAGCAGCGCCCGGACGTACTCGATCGCGTCCTCCTCGTCGGTGGCGAGGTAGTGCGCGTTGCCGCTACGCGAGTTGTGGGTACGGGCGCCGCCCAGCTCCTCCATGGCGACGTCCTCACCGGTGACGGTCTTGATCACGTCTGGGCCGGTGATGAACATGTGCGAGGTCTGGTCAACCATCACGGTGAAGTCGGTGACCGCCGGTGAGTAGACGGCGCCGCCCGCGCACGGGCCGAGAATGAGCGAGATCTGTGGGATGACGCCACTGGCCCGTACGTTGCGGAAGAAGATCTCGCCGTAGAGGCCGAGCGAGGCGACGCCCTCCTGAATTCGGGCACCGCCGGAGTCGTTGATTCCGATGACCGGGCACCCGATCTTCATGGCCAGGTCCATCACCTTGACGATCTTCTCGCCGAAGACCTCGCCGAGGGAGCCGCCGAAGACCGTGAAGTCCTGCGCGAAGACGCAGATCTGGCGGCCGTCGATGGTCCCGTAGCCGGTGATGACGCCGTCGCCGTAGGGGCGGGTTTTCCCCAGTCCGAAGTTGGTGGACCGGTGTCGGGCCAGCTCGTCCAGTTCGACGAAGGAGCCGGGGTCGAGGAGTAGTTCGATCCGCTCCCGCGCGGTCCTCTTGCCCCGTGCGTGCTGTTTGTCCACGGCGCGCGCCGATCCGGCGTGCACCGCCTCGTCGATCCGACGCTCCAGGTCCGCCAGCTTGCCCGCGGTGCTGTGGATGTTGGTCCCGGTCTCGGTAGTCACCAAGGGAATATAGCGATGGTTCAGCTCGGTGCCGCTGTGCAGTACGCCTCACCACCTGTCATCGGGAGGGCCGTAGGCTGGCGGGATGCTGGGTTCCCCGTACACGGATCTGGACCGCCCACCGCTGTCGGTGGTGCGGCTGCGCCGCGCGTTGGTCGCGCCGCATGGTCCGTGGGCCCGGCTGGAGCTTCTCGCCGAGACCGGTTCGACCAATGCAGACGTGGCCGAGTACGCCCGCTCGGGGGAGCCGGAGGGCCTGGTACTGGTCGCGGAGCGGCAGCGTGCGGGGCGGGGCCGGCGGGGCCGCGACTGGCAGTCGCCGGCTCGGGCGGGCATCGCCACCAGCGTCCTGCTGCGGCCGGGGGAGGCGGTGGCCGAGCGGGGCTGGGCACCGGTGCCACCGTCGGCGTACGGGTGGCTGCCGCTGCTCTCCGGAGTGGCGCTGGTGGAGGCGGTGACCCGGCTGGCCGAGCTGGAGGCCACCCTGAAGTGGCCGAACGATCTACTCGTCGGTGCGGCGAAGTGCGGCGGGATCCTGGCCGAGGGGGTGCCGGTGGCGGGCGGGGCCGCGCCCCCTGCGATCGTTCTCGGCATCGGTCTGAACGTGACTCTTCGTGCTGAGGAGTTGCCGGCGAACCCACTCGGTCTGCCGGCGACCTCACTGCAGTTGGCCGGTGCCGCGGCGACCGATCGGGATCCGTTGCTGCGGGCGCTGCTTCGGTCGCTGGCTGACTGGTATGGGCGCTGGCGGGCTGCTGACGGCAGTGCGGTGGCGAGTGGCCTGCGAGCGGCGTACCTGGCCGTCTGTGCCACCGTGGACCGTCCGGTCCGGGTGCTGCTGCCCGATGGTGGCGAGCTGACCGGCACGGCGACCGACGTTGACTCCGACGGCCAGCTGGTGGTGGCCACCCCGGAAGCCACCCGACACCTCTCCGCCGGCGACATTCTGCACCTGCGCTGAACGGCCCCTGCTGACCCGGCGGAGCCCACGCTCGGCAGTGGCCGTCGTCGTCCGGCCCGCGCGGCTGATGTCGTGGGGGTGGTGTGAGCGGTTACGGTCTGCGCGTCCGATCTGCGCTGGAGGTACCCGTGGCGTTTCCTGAGGACGTGCTCACCGAGGACGAGCACGTCGTGCTGCACCTGCATCCGCACTGGAAGGCCCTGGTCCGGCCGGTCGCGGTGACGGTTCTTGCCATCGCGGTGGTGGTGGCAGTTCTGGTGCTTACTCCCGATGGTGCTGGCCGGGCGGTGGCGTTGGTGCTGTTCGGCGGGTTGGCGCTGGTGGGCGTGCTCTGGTTCGCGCTCTGGCCGGTGCTGGTCTGGCAGGCGACCCACTACCTGTTCACCAACGAGCGGGTGCTCATCCAGCGGGGTGTGCTCTCCCGGGGCCGCCGGGACATCCCGCTCACCCGGGTCACCGACCATGCGATGCAGCAGCGCTTCAGTGAGCGGCTGCTCGGCTGCGGCACCCTGACCATCGACTCCGCTGGGGAACGCGGGCGGTCGGTGTTGGGTGATGTGCCGCAGGTGGGGCGGGTGCAGACCACCCTTTACGAGCTGGTGGAGGCACAGTACGACCGGCAGCCGTCCGACGACGCCGAGCTTCGGGAGGGGCTGACCGAGGTCCAGGACGGCGGGCCGCTACGGGAACCGGGCTGAGTGGGCTCGTCGCGGGGTGGGCCGAGCCGCACCGGCTCCGGAACCGGTGCGGTCAGGGGCGACGGGTCCGGTCAGGGGCGACGGGATCGGCGGGTGCTCGCCTGGAGTTCCGCGGCGAGCTCGGCCGCCAGCTCCCGGTCCAGGTCGAGGCGGGCGTCCAACGGGATGGTCAGGCCTTGGATCGGCGTGCGGTGCGGTTGGTGGGTTCCCGGTGGTGGGGCGCTCTCTTCCAGCTCCGATACCGATTCCGCCAGCTCTGCAACCGGGTCCATCTCGGCCATCGTGTCCCACTCGTCGCGGGGGAGGCTGTGCCAGTTGTCCGTGGCCGGCGCTGGCGCCGGCTGGAAGACGAACGTCCGGTAGGACCAGAACCGGAACAGCGTCGCCAGCACGATACCCGCCGTCTTGGCGAGGTTGAGGGCGAGCAGGCTGGTCACGCCGAGGCCGTACTTGGCCGCGGCCAGCACGCCCAGCTCGATGAGGAGCCCTGCGCCGTTAAAGAGGAAGAAAAGGATGTATTCGCGCTGAACCGCGGTTTTCGGGCGATCACGGTACGTCCAGTGACGATTCATCAGGTACGACGTGATCGTCGCCGTGATGGTGGCGACGACCGTTGCCTTCAGCGCACCGCCCTGGAAGACGGTGAGTGCGAGGGCGTTGAACACCGCGTAATTGATGACGGTGTTGACGCCCCCGACGATGCCGAATTTGAGCGCCTCGTGGATGAACTTCTGCCAGCGCTCGGGCAGGAGGCGGACAAGACGCATGCGGAACACCTTAGGCGAGTTGACTGGGCCGGGACGGTCCCGGCCTGGCGAGATGGGCGCCAGGTCACGCCCGGTATCGGTCGTGCTTCGCTTCCGGTGCGGCCGGAGTTCCCGCTGGTACGAAGACGAACCGTCGATAGGACCAGAACCGGAAGAGGGTCGCCAGCCCGGTGCCGACGAGATAGCTGGCGATGTTGTCCGCCAGCGGGGTCTGGAAGACCTCCGGCCAGATCTGGCCCAGGCCGTAGCGGCTGACCGCCAGGACCGCCACGGTGATACCGAGGCCCACGGTGTTGAAAATAAAGAAGAGCGCGTACTCGCGGGCTGGGTTGCCGCCCCGGCGGTGTCGCCACGTCCAGAACCGGTTGCCGAGGAAGGCGAAGGTCGCCGCCACCACCGTGGAGATGGTCTTCGCGGTCACCTGCTCGACCTCCTGCATCGAGGTCAGGAAGTTGAAGAGGGCGAAGTCGACGAGGAAGGCGACGCCGCCCACAGTGGCGAACTTGCTCAACTCGTGGACGAGGTGACCGAACCGGTCTAGCAGGGAGTGGATCAGACCCGGCCGGGTCCGCCGGGAGCCGGGCTCCCCGGTCATCGTCGCTGCCACCGAGCGAGCGTACCGGGTGTGGGCCCGTGGCATGGGTAGCACCGGCCGGCATGGCTGATCCGGACAGTGGTGATGAGCGGAGCGGAACAGCGCCGAGCGGAGTCTCCCGAGCGATCCCGCCAAGCGCGGGCCGGGTACTCGACGGACCGAACGACGACGGGCCAGATGTTTCGTCACCGGATTTGCGTGAAACTGCGCGTGAAAGCGGGTATTAGCTCGCGATGCCGCAGCCGGGCCGTACCTTGTGCAGTTCTTCACAACCAGTCCCACTGACTGGTGGCGCAAGCCGGTTTACGCTGAGGCCAATCCCAGGTTTCACGTAGGCGACGCACCGCGCCGTCAAGCCTCGTGCATCCCATAGACCGGTCAGTGTCGACCACAAGGAGATGTGTCATGGTTGCTCCGGCGACTGTTCGGGGTATCGATCAGGCCCCGACATCCCACCCCAAACTGCTTGCCTGGGTCCGTGAGATCGCGGAACTGACCACCCCGGACCGAGTGGTCTGGGCGGACGGATCAGAAGAAGAGTGGCGTCGTCTCACCGACGAACTCGTGGAGGCCGGCACTCTGGTCCGACTCAATCCGGAGAAGAAGCCCAACTCGTTCTACGCCCGTACCGACCCGACGGATGTGGCGCGGGTCGAGGAGCGCACCTTCATCTGCTCGGTGGACGAGGCAGACGCTGGCCCGACCAACAACTGGATGGCGCCGGCCGAGATGAAGCAGACGATGACGGAGCTGTACCGCGGCTGCATGCGCGGTCGCACGATGTACGTCATCCCCTTCTGCATGGGGCCGGTTGAGGCCGAGAAGCCGATGTTCGGCATCGAGATCACTGACAGTCCGTACGTGGTCGCCTCGATGCGGATCATGACCCGGATGGGCGCGAAGATCCTGGAGGCGATGGGCGACGATGCGGACTTCGTACACGCGCTGCACTCGCTTGGCGCGCCGCTCGCGCCGGGTCAGCAGGACGTGTCCTGGCCGTGCAACGAGACGAAGTACATCTCGCACTTCCCGGAGACCCGGGAGATCTGGTCCTACGGCTCCGGCTACGGTGGCAACTCGCTGCTCGGCAAGAAGTGCTACTCGCTGCGGATCGCCAGCGTGATGGGGCGGGACGAGGGCTGGCTCGCCGAGCACATGTTGATCCTCAAGATCACCTCGCCGGAGGGGAAGGACTACCACATCGCCGGGGCGTTCCCGTCGGCCTGTGGCAAGACCAACCTCGCCATGTTGGAGCCGACCATTCCGGGTTGGAAGGTCGAGACCATCGGCGACGACATCGCCTGGATGCGGTTCGGCCCGGACGGACGCCTCTACGCGGTCAACCCGGAGTACGGCCTCTTCGGGGTCGCCCCCGGTACCGACTGGAAGACCAACGCCAACGCGATGCGGACGTTGGATCGCGGCAACTCCATCTTCACCAACGTGGCCCTCACCGACGACGGTGACATCTGGTGGGAGGGCATGGGCGAGCCCCCGACGCACCTCATCGACTGGAAGGGCAACGACTGGACGCCGGAGAGCGACAGCCTCTCCTCGCACGCCAACAGCCGGTTCTGCACCCCGATCACCCAGTGCCCGATCCTGGCCGAGGACTACTACGACCCCAACGGCGTACCGATTGACGCGATCCTCTTCGGGGGCCGGCGGCGGGACACCGTTCCACTGGTCACCGAGGCGCGGGACTGGGTGCACGGCGTCTATCTGGGTGCGACGCTCTCCTCGGAGACAACCGCCGCGGCCTCGGGCGCGGTCGGTGTCGTGCGTCGGGACCCGATGGCGATGCTGCCCTTCATCGGCTACCACGCCGGTGACTACTTCCGGCACTGGATCGAGATGGGCAAGGGCGCCGGCGGCGACGAGTCGAAGCTGCCGAGCGTCTACTACGTCAACTGGTTCCGCAAGGACGCCGAGGGCAGCTTCCTCTGGCCGGGGTTCGGCGAGAACTCCCGGGTCCTGAAGTGGATCGTCGAGCGGCTCGAGGGCCGGGCCGACGCCGTGGAGACCCCGATCGGCATGGTTCCCGCCGAGGATGCGCTGGATGTCGAGGGCCTGGACATGACCTCGGAAGACATTCGGATCGCGCTGAAGGTCGACGCGAACGAGTGGCAGGCCGAACTGCCGTTGGTCACCGAGTGGTTTGAGAAGTTCGGGGACAAGCTGCCCGGTGTCCTCTGGGCCGAGCTGGACGCACTGCGTGCTCGGCTCGACGCGGAGCCGCAGAAGTAGCGGAAGTAGCTGGGCCGGGGCCGCGGGCGATGGATGATCCCTGCAACGGCCGCCGAGAGCAGTGGCTCGGCGGCGGAGAGGGGACGCGACGTGGCGACCGGGCCGGCTGACGGGGACGACGAGTTCGATGTCGTGGTGGTGGGGGCGGGGCCGGCGGGTTCGGCCGCCGCCCTCGCCGCCCGCCAGACGGGAGCCCGGGTGCTCCTGCTGGATCGGGCCGACTTTCCCCGGGACAAGGCCTGCGGGGACGGGATCGCCGCGCACGCGCTGGATGTCCTGGCCGTGCTGGGCGTACCCGACCCGGTAGCCGGCTACGCCCCGCTGCCCGCGCTTCGCCTGGTCGCCCCGGGCGGCCCGGCGGTGGCGCGGGCGCTGCCCCGCCCGGCGTACACGGTACCCCGAACCGTTTTCGATGCTCGGCTGGTCGCGGCGGCGGTCGCGGCCGGCGCCCAGCTGCGCCGGCACGTGGTACGCCGGGTCGAGGTGCGGGCGGACCGGGTCGTGCTCGACGGAAACATCGCCGGGCGGGCCGTGGTGGGTGCCGATGGTGCGAGCTCAATCGTGCGCCGGGCGCTGGGGCACCCCCCGAACCCAGACCGCCACCTGGCCCTGGCGATCCGGGGCTACGCGCCCGCACAGCCCGGCCCACCAGAGCAGCTCATCGTCACGTCAGCCGCCCGCTGGCCGGCGTACGCCTGGTCCTTCCCGATCGGCGACGGACTGGCGAACGTCGGGTACGGGGAGGTACTCCGGGGCGAGTCGCTGACCAGGGAGCACCTCGTCGCGCGGATTCCAGCGTTGCTGCCCGGCGTTGATCCGGCTGCCGTTACCGCCCTGCGGGCCCACCACCTGCCACTCTCCACCCACCGACCGGTGCCGGGGCGCGGCCGGGCGGTGCTGGCGGGCGACGCGCTCTCGTTGATCAACCCGTTTACCGGGGAGGGGATCTTCTACGCGCTGCTCTCCGGAGCACTCGCCGGTGCCGCGGCGAGCCGTACGCCGGAGCAGGCCGCTCGGCGCTACAGCGCGTCGCTTCGTCGTCGCCTCGGTGGCCATCTGCGGCACAGCTCGGTTGCGGCCTGGCTTGCCCGGCGGCGGCCGGTGGTGGATGCGGCGGTGTGGGCGGCCAACCGCGATGACCAGGTGTATCGGGCAGTGGTGGAGTTGGGGCTCGGCGACGGCCGGTTGGACATCCGGACGTTGGCCATGATTGGGCGTGGTCTGACCGCCGTGGATCGGCATCCCCAGCCGTGAGCCGTCGCTCCGGTCGCTACCCTGGCAGGTGATGACTCTGCGGGACGTTGTCTATTCGGTGTACGAACGCCGGCTCACGGCCAAGCTGGCGGGCAAGCCGGTGCCTCAGCATGTCGGCGTGATGTGCGACGGTAACCGCAGGTGGGCGCGGGAGATGGGGTTCGTTGACCCCAACGACGGCCATCGGGTCGGTGCCGAGCGGATCAAGGAGCTGCTGCGGTGGTGCGACGCGGCCGGCGTCGGGCATGTGACGCTCTGGCTGCTCTCGACCGACAACCTTACCCGTCCCGCCGCTCAGCTTGACCCGTTGTTGCAGATCATCGAGGACCTGACAAGCGAGCTGGCCGAGGAGGCCAACCCCTGGCGGCTGCGGATGGTCGGGGCGCTCGACGTGCTGCCGGCGCAGCACGCGGCGGCGCTCAAGGCCGCGGCGGAGCGGACCCGGGACCGAGTTGGTGGCGCACAAGTCAACATCGCCGTGGGCTACGGCGGCCGGCGCGAGATCGCCGACGCGGTGCGATCATTCCTGCACGAGCACGCGAAGGCCGGCACCGGCATCGAGCAGCTGGCCGAGACGTTCGATGTCGAGCACATCACCGAGCACCTCTACACCCGGGGCTTGCCGGACCCCGATCTGATCATCCGGACCAGCGGCGAACAGCGCATGTCCGGTTTCCTGCTCTGGCAGTCCGTCCACTCGGAGTTCTACTTCTGCGAGTTGAACTGGCCGGACTTCCGCCGGGTTGATTTTCTCCGCGCGCTGCGTTCCTACGCCAACCGGCAGCGTCGCTTCGGCATCTGATCGCCCCAGCGACCGCCCTCGCCGGCCCGGGGCGACCGCGCACATGGTCGGCGGCGGATCAGCCCCGGGGGCGGGGTGCGTTCCGGCGGCCGGGGCGCCGGAGCATGGGAGTCAGGCCAGCCGACGCGCGGCGGCGGTGAGAAAGTCGCCGAGGTCTGCGGGCGAGTCGATGGTCAGGTCCGCGGCGGCGGCAACCTCCTCGCCGGTTTCCGGGTTGGCGACGGCGACGCAGACGCCGAAGAAGTGCGGGTCGACGGCGGCACGGGCGCGCAGCGCCGCGAAGGCTTTGATGTCCGACACGTCGTCGCCGAAGTACCAGGCGGCCTCCGCGTCCCGCACCACCTCGTCGATGACCATGCCCTTGTCCCGGTCGACCGGAGGCTTCAGTTCCAGGACCATCCGTCCGGCCTGGACCCGAAGGCCGAGCTGTTCGGCCTGGGCGCGACCCCACCGGGTTACCGCCGGGCCGAGCTGTGGGGCGGTCCGCCAGTGCAGCGCCGCGGAGAGCCGTTTGTACTCCACCAGGGTGCCCGCGGGCAGCTCGGTACGGGCCTTGTCGGCGAGCTCCGCCATGGTCGGCACCCAGGGCAGCGCCGCCGGTTCGGTGACGGTTTCGCCGCCGGAGTGGCTGTGCTCCAGCCCGTAGAGGCCGTAGAGGTCAACACCGGCGAGATCGCCGAGTCGCTCGCGGAGGAAGTCGACCGGGCGTGCGGAGACGATCGCGATCCGACGGACGACGGGAGCGAGTGCCTCGATGGCGGTGAGCACCCTCGGTGCGGGGTGCACCGCCGTCGGGTCGTCCCGCACTGGTGCGAGGGTGCCATCGAAGTCGAAGAAGAGGACGGTCCCGGCGGCCCGGGCAGCGGTTGTCTGCCAGGCGAGGTCGGCGGTGAACGGGGTTTTCGGCGGCTGCTTGCCCAGATTCAACGGCGGCACGCGCGACAGCGTACCCCGCTCGGAGCGGCTCAATCGTGGCCGTGAGGTACCCGGCCACCGGGCCGGGCGGCGGGTGGACGACGGGCTTTGCGGCGGTGTTCAGCGTTCGGCGGCTTCCCGTCCCCGACGCCCGATGGGGACGACGGTGGCTTCCCGGCGGTGACTGAGCAGGTAGCCCTCGACGAAGCCGGAGTTTCGGTCACCGGTGTGGGATTCGATCTCGTTCAGCCTGGCCACCAGGAACTCGGTGAGCGCGCTGATGCGGTCATTGAGTCGGTCGTTCAGTTCGGCGAGCACGGCCAAGACGACGGCGGTGCCGGTGGCGGTGAGCGCGGCGAGGTTGACGAGCAGGGGAAGCTGCCCGCCGTTGACCGCCAGGGTCACCGCGTTCCCAGTCACGCACAGTGTCAGGGACACGGTGCCGACCACGACTGCCAACCACTTCAGGGTCATGGACAGACCCCTCCTTCTGTCCCGCAGGGCTGGGTTCGGCCTTCCCGTCCCCCCGCCGACGACGAGCCCAAGCAGTACGAGTACGGACGCTAGCGTGCCGATTCGGGCCCGGGAGCGAAACGAATGAGTCTGACCTGCTGTTCTTTCGCTATCTGAGGATCATCCAACCTGTTTGCCCCGGTTTGGTGCTGCTACTGGGAGAGTTGGGCGATACGCGAGGTAACGAATTGTTTCTCGAATGTGGAACTTTTCCGCGTCCGACACTTCGGGATCAACCAGTCGGCGCAGCAGCGCCTCGACATCGGGGTCCATCGGAGGCAGGATCGTCCCGGTTTGGTGGGGGGTGTTCCGCCGGTCCCAGCCCAGGGCGGTGAAGGCGGTTGCCGGGGCCAGCCCGAGTCCTTCACAGAACGCCACGACGCGTTCTGCCTCGGGGTCGCTGGCCCAGTCGCCCCGGACCCATCGGTTGATGGTCTGCCGGGAGACGCCGGTGCGTCGGGAGACCTCAGTGCCGCTCCAGGCTCGGGTGGCCCGGGCCTCGTCTAGCGCGCGACGGACAAAGGTGGCGAAGGCGATCTTCCGTGCGTTGGCCGTCTCGGTCACCTGGTGACCGTACGGCCATGGAGCCTTCGAGTGGTCTCCTGGCGCGCAGTTGTCACGCTAATGTGACGACACTCTCAGCTTTTCCCTGTCCGGGAGGATGTCACATACCCGGGCTCTACCTGGGGTGAATGGGTGGGCGTGCGGTTGGGGGAATCAGACGAAAAGCTGATACTGTCACGTTTGCGGGACACTCTACCGTGTGTCCGTGCAGGAGACGACGACTGCTTGCTCCCATGCGTGATATCTCCGGCACGAGGGGGACCTGGTGACCGAACTCGCCACCCGAGCTCAGGCCTTCGGCCTGATCGCCGCCGGGGTAGCCACCGGTTTGAGTGCGCCCTGGCGCCTCTACCTCGCCCGGGGTTCCCGTTACCTCTCGCTCAGCGTCGGGGACCGGGCGGAGTGGCACGCCTGGCGTACCCACCTCGGTTGTCCGGAGCTCAGCGTCCGCGTCTACGACGCGGGCGGTGAGATCCGCCGCTCGTCGGTGGCCGAGGTTGTCCTGGACGGGTGCCGGATCAGCGTCGAGCTGGTCGAACAGGTCAGCACAGCTGACCTCGACCAGCTACTCGTCGTGAATCCCACCCCGGTTGAGCCGGAGGAACAATGAGTCCACACTGCCCACCATCCGGAGTGGCCGGATGAGCCCACTCCTCGCCCTGCTCCTCGTCTGCGTCCTGACCGCCACCAGCTACGCCGCAGGTCGTCTGCATGGTCAGCTCAGCTACCGGATCGGTTACCGGTTCGGCTATCGGCAGGGCTACTTCGACGGTGACCGCGGCGCCTGGAACCGGCGTCGGCGCGACGCCCAGGCGGCGATCGCGTCCGCGCTCGCCGGTCCGCCACCGGTGGATCCGGTTCGCAAGCGCATCGCGCCACCGATGGCCCGGCCCGGCACCACCTACACCGGCTCGGCGGCTCCGATCGGTGGTCGACACCCGACCGGCTCGGCGGTGGCTCCTGCTGGTGGTCGACACCCGACCGGCACGCTGGTTCGGCGAAGCGGGTGACCGGGCCTGCCGACGCAGAATGCCACGACGAACCTCACCGCCTCGGCCGGTCGGCCCACGCGACATCGTCGACAGCGAGGAACGGCGCGATCGCAACGGCGGCAGGCGTCACCCCGGCGAAGGCCATGATGTCCCGGTGGAGGTGGGACTGGTCGGCGTAACCGCTGTCTGCCGCCACCACAGCGGTGCTGTGACCTGCGGCGAGGCGGTGGGCTGCATGGTCGAAGCGGACCAGCTGGGCGGCGCGCTTGGGGGTGAGGCCGATCTGCGATCGGAACCGGGACCACAGACGCTGGCGGCTCCATCCGACCTCAGTCGCCAGCCACTCGACCCGTACGCGTCCCCGACTGGCCACCATCTGTCTCCAGCAGTAGACGACTTCCGGGTCAACCACACGGCCGCTGTCGAGACGTCGAGCCAACACCACCTCCGCGATCGCGAACCGTTCATCCCACGACGTGGCAGCGCGCAGTTGTTCTTGGATCCGCGCGGCATCGTGCCCCCAGAGATCATCGAGGGCGACTACCGCTCTGCCCAACTCCGATGCGGTGCCCAGGACCGTGTGCGCGACCACCGGCGACAATCGCATCTGTAGGCACTCGAAGCTTCCGGCTAGCCCCTGCCCCCGAACGCCGTGGGGTGCGAGTCCGGTGACGATTCGTTCCCGCCGTTGCTGACCAGTACCGTCGTTGACAACGATTGGTTGGTCGCCGAGGCTGATGACCACCACGACAGCAGGGGGCGGGATCGCGTCGACCTCGATGAGGCCGTTCGCGCGGTCGCTGAAACCTGCCATGGTCACCCCCGCCAGCCGGCTCGGCCGTGATGGGACCGCGATGTCCCAGGCAGGTACGCCGGCTGGAAGCGGCTCGGCAGGTCGCATGTCGCCATGGTACGAGCGACATCGGGCGTTGCTCGGAGCGAGGTGGTTCCCTGAACACCAGGGTGGTCCGGTTAGCCGGGGAGAGCCTGATACAGCTGGCCGCGCAGGAAGGCGAGGATCTCGCGGCGTGCGGGTCGGGCGGCGGGAACCAGCCCCGGTGTGCTGAGGAAGGAGTGGGTGGCCCGCGGGTAACAGGACAGGTGAGCCTCGGTGCCGTCCTCGCGGAGCTGTTCGACGTACCGGCGACCGTGGTCGGCCACCGGATCCAGTGCGGCGATGACGACCAACGTCGGTGGTAGACCAGCCAGGCTGTCGAACTTCAGCGGAGACACGCTGCGGGGGTCGAGGGCCGAGGGCAAGCTCAGCTTGCGTCCCGCGCGCAATCGCGACAGTGGCAGCGCGGGGTTGTCGGCATTTTCCACCATTGAGGGATAGTCGGTCATGGTCTCGGTCCAGTCCGTAGTCGGATAGTTCAGCACCTGGGCGTCTAGCAGTGGGCCGTCCTTGCGGGCGCGCAACGCAACGAGCGCGGCGATCATGCCGCCGGCGCTTTCGCCCATGACCGCGATCGCCGTGGGGTCGATGCCCTGGCCGACGGCTCCGTCGACAAGCCGGAGGAGTGTGTCGTAGCCGTCGTCAACCGGCCGGGGCAGTGGATGCTCCGGAGCGAGCCGGTACTCCACTGAGACGACCACGGCTGGACAGCGGGCCGCGAGGTGACTGTTGAGCCAGTCGTTCTGCGCGGCCGTGCCCGAGATGAAACCTCCTCCGTGGAACGAGACGATCAGTGGTAGCCGCCGGTCGGTGCTCTTCGGGCGGTACGTCCGTAGCATCAGTCGGCGGCCCGGAAGGTTGATGGTGGTCTCCTCGATCCGGGCGCGACGATCCGGCAGCCCGGTGACGATCCGTCCGACCCGTGACGATGCCTTGCGGTTGGCTTTGTCCCGGGCGGCGATCACCTGATCGTCGGTCATAGCCTCCCAGTCAAGGGTGTCGCGCAGGATGCGAGTGCCCAATGGAGCCTTGCCCCTCATGTTGCCCTCCCGGACTCGAGGTGGTGATTGGTTCGTCTTCTGTCGCGCGGACAGGCCGCAAGCGTTGCAAGCGCAATGCTGTGGGGTCTTGGACAAATGTTCCGCTCCTATGATCGAGCGGATCTGAGTCGGAGCGTCCGCTCGGCGGCTGCCCACGTCGGGTGGCTCTGATCCGGCCTGCACGCACAGACTGTCGTCGTGACCCTGAGTGATCGAAGGTCAGCTTTGAGAGTGGCGCAGGTCACAATTGAGGGCTATGGTTTCCCATCCGCCCTACCGTGCGCGATCGTGTCCCCGAGCGCTCGCACATCCGGCGGATCGCCGGTGATCGTTCGCCCGCGTCCCCGTTGGCGGAGCTGTCGGGGGACTCGCGCGGTCGGAGCGCTCACGGTGTGACCCCACCCCATCCGGGTGTGGTCTGCACCGTGTCCGTGCCCCGAAAGGAAGGGACCGCCTCGTGAATCGGCTGTGGAGCCGGTTGGGTGCCCGGACCGCCGCGGTGGCGCTGCTCTCCGCGGGCGTCGTCGGAGGTTTCCAACTGGGCGACAACCGGGATCAGGGCCAGCGCCTGCCGGACACCGCCGGAGTTGAGCAGGTTGCGCTGCACACACCGCAGGTGCATCCGGCGAAGGAGCAGGCTACCGAATACCGGGAGAGGGTGCGCGCTGCCGCGGTCGCCGAGGCGGCCGCGGAGCGGAAGCGCCGGGAGGAGGCTGCTGCGGCGTCGCGGAAGACGGTCCGCGAGGCGGCGGCAGAGCTCGCCAAGGCCAAGGCCAAGGCCGAGGCTGAGGCTGAGGCTGAGGCGGCGGCCAAGGCGGCAGCGGAGAAGCCGTACGATGGCCCGATCCCGGAGTCGTGTGCGGAGTTCACCGGCAACCGGCAGATCGGCTGCGCGGAGATGCTCAACGCCGGCTTCGACATCGATCAGTTCCCCTGTCTGGACAAGCTCTTCACCAAGGAGAGCGGATGGAACCACAAGGCCCGCAACCCGTCAACCGGCGCCTACGGAATTCCGCAGGCGCTACCCGGTAACAAGATGGCCTCGAAGGGCGACGACTGGGAGACGAACCCGAAGACCCAGATCCTGTGGGGGCTTGGCTATATCAAGGGTCGGTACCAAACGCCCTGCAAGGCCTGGGCCTACATGCAGGACGTGGGCTGGTATTGATCTCCAGTACGGGCTGGTACTGATCGTCGGGTGCCGGGGTGTGCTTGGTCACACCCCGGCACCGTCGGTTCGAGTGTGACCGCCGGCCAGGTGGCGGCTGTCGCCGCTACCTGATAGCTGTTGACGGGTGAGCCTGCTACCGGAGGGCAGTGACCCGCGTCGGTTCGGCACCGAGGCGTTCTACGCCGCGATCGGCCGGGCCTTCGTCGCCATGTGCGCAGTGGTGCCGTTCCTCTTCCTCATCGAGGCCGTTGACCAGGGCCTGGCGTTCGGGCTCGATCCGGCGGCCGGCATCATCCCGCAGCGCCTCGACGGCCTCGATGGCGTCTTCTTCTCACCCTTTCTGCACCACGGCTTCGATCACCTCTACAGCAACAGCATCCCGCTGATCCTGCTGGGTACCTTCGTGCTCGCGGCGGGTGCGCGTCGCTTCCTCTGGTCCACGTTGATCATCATTCTGGTCAGCGGGTTCGGCATCTGGTTCACCGGTTCCCCGAACTCGATCGTGGTCGGCGCGAGCGGCGTCATCTTCGGCTACCTGGGCATCCTGCTCACCCGGGGCGTCGTCGAGCGGAGTTGGTGGAACTTCGCGGTCGTTCTCCTGGTCGGCCTCCTCTATGGCTGGCAACTCGTCGGCATTCTCCCCACCGACGAGCGGATCTCCTGGCAGGGGCACCTCTTCGGGCTGCTGGGCGGGGTGGTTGCCGCGATCATCTTCCGGCGGCGTCGACCGGACCTGGGTGGCTCGCACTACTCCGACTCGACCCGCATCTTCGGCTGACCGGAGCGGCGACGACCGACTGTCGGACATCCTTGCCCGGCGGCTCCGGCCCCTCTACCGTCAGGGATCAGCGTCGGTGGAGCCGGAAGCGGAAAGCGACGGTACGCGCATGCACGAGGTCGATGTCGCGGTTGTCGGGGCCGGGCCCGCCGGCCTCTTCGCCGCGTACTACGCCGGATTTCGCGGGCTCTCGGTAGCAGTAGTGGACGCGTTACCCGAGCCCGGTGGCCAGATCACGGCGATGTACCCGGAGAAGTTGATTCACGATGTCGCCGGCTTCCCGGCCATCAAGGGCCGGGATCTGGTGGCCAACCTGGTTGCCCAGGCTGCCCCGTTCGACCCGCGCTACCTGCTCGGCACGCGGGCAGAGAAGTTGTCCTACGCCGATGGTCGGCCGGTGCTCGGCCTGGCCGGGGGCGAGCAGCTCCGCTGCGGCGCGGTAGTGATCACTGGCGGGCTGGGTAGTTTCACGCCCCGCCCGCTGCCGGTCGCGGAGCGCTTCGTCGGTACCGGAATTGTCTACTTCGTGCCGCAGCCGGCGGAGCTCACCGGGCAGGACGTGCTCATCGTCGGTGGTGGGGACTCCGCCTTCGACTGGGCGTCAACCCTCCAGCCGCTGGCCCGTTCGGTGACCCTCGTGCATCGCCGGGAGAAGTTCCGAGCCCACGCCGCCACCGTCGCCCGGGTCCGCGCCCTGCCGGTGCGGGTCGTGGTGAACGCGGAGGTGACGAGGCTACACGGGGGCGGCGCAGTGAGCGGTGCCGAGATCACCGTCCGGGGCGGTGCGGCTGAGTTGTTGCCGGTCGACACCGTCGTCGCGGCGCTTGGCTTCACCGCCGACCTCGGCCCGCTGGCGGAGTGGGGCCTGCGCCTGGACCGCCGGCACCTCGTGGTGGACAGCACCATGGCAACCAACCTGACGCGGGTCTTCGCGGCCGGGGACATCACCGAGTACCCGGGCAAGGTGCGCCTGATCGCCACCGGCTTCGGTGAGGCCGCGACCGCGGTGAACAACGCGGCCGTGGTGCTCGATCCGGCGGCGCACCTCTTCCCCGGGCACTCCTCCGACGGGACCTGACCCCTCGGGTGACCGGCTTACCGGGGTAGGCCGATGAGGTCGGCCATCAACGCGATCTGGTGATCGAAGTAGTCGTCGCGGTGCGGCAGACCCCCTTTGATTCGGCCGAAGAGCTCGAAGCTGATCAGCCCGAAGAGCTGGGTCCACCCCGCCATCCCCCGGGCGAGCAGCGCTGCCGGCATCCCCGGGGAGAGGCTCGCCGCGATGTCGGCGAGGTCGTCTCGGACGGGTTGGGGGAGGTCGGCGGCGGGGGGTGGGGTGAGCTGTCCGGCGGCAAGCCCGTCGCGAACGATGCCGATCAGTGTCAGTGGTGGGCGCATAGCCGGCTCGACAGTGTCGTCGGGCGCCGCGTAGCCGGGAACCGGGCTGCCGTAGAGCAGCGCGTACTCGGCGGGGTTGGCGAGGGCCCAGGCGCGGGCCGCCCGACACCCGGCGAACCACCGTTCGCGCAGGTCGTCGCGGTCCACGGCGTCGTCTGCTGCCTCGACCGCGTCGCCCAGGGCCACGTACGCCTCAAGGATGAGCGTGGTGAGCAGGTCGTCCCGGCTGGGAAAGTAACGGTAGATCGCCGAAGAGGCCATGCCCAGGTCTCGGGCGACCGCCCGCAACGACAGGTTGGCGCCGTCGGTGGCCAGATGGCGGCGCGCCACGGCCTTGATCTCGTCGATCATTTCGGCCCGCACCCGGGCTCGGAGTGAGTTGGCGACCATCTCCGTACTCTGCCACGACTAGGGCGCTGATCCAATTCGAGAGCAGTGCTCTTGACAGGTTCGGCAACTGCCGACACGCTTTCCGTGCGAGCGCTGCTCTCGAAGTGATCTCCTGATTCGAAAGGTAAGCCCTGATGTCGACTCACGTGATCGTCGGTGCCGGCCCGGTCGGCACCGCGACCGCCCGCCTCCTCGCCCAGCGGGGGGAGCAGGTCCGGCTGGTCAGCCGCCGCGGCGTCGGCCCCGAGCATCCGGCCATCGAACTCATCGCTGCGGATGCCATCGACACCGCCCGCCTGATCCGCCTGACGGCCGGCGCCGTTGCCCTTTACAACTGTGCCAACCCTGCGTATCACCGATGGGCCGTCGACTGGCCGCCGCTGGCAACCGCTCTGCTCACCACCGCCGAGCAGACCGGTGCGGTGCTTGCCACGATCGGCAATCTCTATGGGTACGGCCCGGTTGACGGGGCGATGACCGAGGCCACCCCGCTGGCCGCGACCGGTGTCAAGGGGCGGGTACGCAGCCAGATGTGGATGGATGCGCTGGCCGCCCATGAGGCAGGCCGGGCCCGGACGACCGAGGTTCGCAGCTCGGACTACCTCGGGTTCGGGACCAACTCGATCACCACCCAGGTCCTGCCGAACGTACTGGCCGGCCGCCGAGTGGTCCTGCCGGTCGACTTCGACGCCCCGCACACCACCACCTACGTCGGCGACGTGGCCCGAACCGTGGTCGCCGCCGCCACCGACCCGGATGCCTGGGGACGGGCCTGGCACGTGCCGAGCCCGCCCGCGCTCAGTCTGCGGGAGTTGGCGACCCGCGCCGCGACCCTGGCCGGCGCACCCACACCGCGGCTGACCCGCCTGCCCTATCCGGCGCTCTGGCTCGGCGGCCTGGTCAGTCCGCTACTCCGGGAGCTGCGGGAGACGACATATCAGTTCGATCGCCCGTACGTGCTGGACTCCTCGATCACCCAGCGGGTCCTCGGGATCGCGCCGACCGCGCTCGACGAGGCCCTCGCCGAGACCCTCAGCGCGCTGCGCCGGGACCCCGGTGCCGGCTCGGTGAGGCTCAGCTCCTAACGCCGGGTGGCGAAGAGGACAGCGACCAGGGTCAGTGCCGCGCCGAGCAGGGTGGTGGCGTCCGGGCGGGAGGCCGCGGTCGGCAGGACCACGTCCAGTAGGACAGCGCCGACCACCTGGCCGGCGATCGTGGCCAGGCCGAGGAGTAGGACTCCGGTGAACTCGACGACAGCGGCGGCGATCGCGATGAAGGCGACCCCGATCGGCCCACCCAGATAGAGCCACGGCTCGGCCGGCGGCGAACCGGCGGGCAGCCCGCGTACCACGATGTCGACTGCGAAGACCGCCAACAGGGCAACGGTGCCCACCGTGAAGTTGACCAGCGTGGCGGTCAGTGGGCTGCCGGTCGCCCGACCGACCAGCCCGTTGACTGCCTGCTGCCAGGCCACCGCGATCCCCGCGAGCAGCGGCAGCACCGCCAGCGTCAGCGTGGCCGGGTCGTCGAGCCGCCCGCCGACGGCCAGCCCGACCGCGAGCACGGTGAGCGCCGCCCCGAACAGGCGCCGACCGGTAACCGGCTGGCGTCCGCTTGGACCGATGCCGGCCTGGTCAACGAGCAGACTGGTGGCGGACTGGCCGGCTACCACCGCCACGGTGAAGACGGCGACACCGAGGGTGCCGACCGTGAGGCCCTGCGTCGCCACGAGGAACGCCCCGCAGAGTCCGCCGAGGCACTGCCACGGGCGCAGCGCGCCGGCGGTCAGCGCGGTGCGGAGGGCGGTCAGCCCGCGCCGTCCGCCGGAGGTCGCCGGCACCAGCACCAGCAGCACCAGCAGGCCCAACCCGAACGAGATGACCGCCGCGGCGACCCCGTCGGCCAGGCGTGCGCCCAACTCGCCGTTGATCCGGGACTGCCCGGCGACGGCGACTCCGGCAACGGTGGCGAGCACCACCCCGACCAGCCGGCGGGCCGGGGTGGCCGGTGCAGCGCCCCCGGCACGGCTCACTCCTGTTCGGCGAGGGGACGACCGTCGAAGTCCACCGCCGAGTACAGCGCCAGCTTCTCCAACCGGTGATACGAGTCGATCACGCGAATCGTGCCGCTCTTCGAGCGCATCACGATCGACTGCGTGTAGGCCCCGCCGGCCTTGTACCGGACGCCGCGGAGCAGGTCGCCGGAGGTGACGCCGGTGGCGACGAAGAAGCAGTTGTCACCGGTCACGAGGTCGTCGGTGCCGAGCACCCGGTCCAGATCGTGGCCGGCGGCGATGGCCTTCTCCCGCTCCTGTTCGTCGCGCGGCCAGAGCTTGGCCTGAAGGGCACCGCCCATGCACTTCAGGGCGCAGGCCGCGGTGATCCCCTCGGGGGTGCCGCCGATGCCCATCAGCACGTCAACGTCCGACTCCCCGCGGGCAGCGGCGATCGCGCCGGCGATGTCCCCGTCCGAGATGAAGCGGATCCCGGCCCCGCTGCGCCGGACCTGGTCCACCAGCCCGTCGTGTCGGGACCGGTCCAGCACACAGACCGTCACCTCGGAGGCGTCGGTGCCCTTGACCTTCGCGATTCGGCGTACGTTCTCGGCCACGCCGGCGTTGATGTCCACCACGTCGGCGTAGGCCGGGCCGACGGCGAGCTTCTCCATGTAGAACACGGCGCTCGGGTCGAACATCGCCCCACGCTCGGCGACCGCCAGCACCGCCAGGGCGTTCGGCATGCCCTTGCTCATCAGCGTGGTGCCGTCGATGGGATCGACCGCGACATCAACCTCCGGCCCGGTCCCATCGCCGACCTCTTCCCCGTTGAAGAGCATCGGCGCGTTGTCCTTCTCGCCCTCGCCGATCACCACGATCCCGCGCATCGGAATCGAGTTGATCAATTTGCGCATCGCGTTGACGGCGGCGCCGTCGCCGCCCTCCTTGTCACCCCGGCCAACCCACCGGCCCGCGGCCATCGCCGCGGCCTCGGTCACCCGGACCAGGTCGAGGGCGAGGTTGCGATCGAGATTCTGTGGGGTCCGCGTCGTGGTGTTCGTCATGACGGCTCCTCCTCGCGACGGTGCGGGGTGGTCCGGCAGGCGTGGTCGCTGCCGGCTTTGTCGCTGATCCTCACATGATCGGCCACACTGCGTGGTGGTGGGGCGGTGATGGCTTGGTCACGTCTGATCGGGTGGCTGCGAAGATAGCGGGGTGGAACCCGCACAGCCCGCCGACCGCGTCCCTGCCGACCAGACCGCGCCGGAGCTCTCGCCGGTCGAGCCGGCGCCCCCCGGCCCGGCCGCGCCCGCGACCGCTGAGGAGCCGGCGTTGGTCGAGCCCGCCACCGACCCGGCGACAGCCAGCGGCCCGACCGAGACCAACGGCGCCGGGGAGACCAGCGGCGCGGGGGAGACCAGTGCTGCGCGGGAGGCCGGCGAGTCGCCGGCACCGCCCGCTGCGGCCGACACCACCCGTTCGGAGCGTTCGCCGAAGGACATGGCCATCTCGCTCCTCGTGCTGCTGATCCCGATCGCCCTGCTGCTCGCCTTCTACCGGGGCTTCCTCGGGGGAGACCAGGCAACCGTCGTGGACCCGGCACCCGCGGTGGACTCGGCGCAGGCGGCGGCGGCCTTTCCGGTCAGTCAGCCACAGGGGCTGGAGGCGGGGTGGCGTACCGTCCGGGCCGACTTCCGGACCGTCGAGGACGGGTCGACTCTGCGCCTGGGCTACCTGACCCCGGAGGGGCGGGGGGCTCAGATCGTGCAGAGCAGCGTGCCGCCGGAGCGGTTGCTCCCCACCGAGCTGACCGATCAGGGGCAGCCCCAGGGCCGGACCGACCTTGCGGGACGCACCTGGCAGCGGTACACGGCCCGCGGCAACGAGCAGGCGTTCGTGCTCCTCGAGCCGGACCGGACAGTAATCGTGGTCGGTGATGCCCGAGACACCGAGCTGCGGGAGTTGGCCGGGGCGCTGGGCTGAACTCGGCCCGGGACCAACCGGTTGTGGGCGGGCCGTGTCAGTCGCTGGGTTCCTGCCGGGCGGCATCCAGGCGGGCCCGGGCACCGTCCAGCCATGCCTGGCAGACCCCGGTTAGCTGTTCACCGCGCTCCCAGAGGGCCAGCGACTCCTCCAGCGTGGTGCCGCCGGCCTCCAGCCGTTCGACCACCGACGCCAACTCGGCGCGGGCCTGCTCGTAGCTGAGCCGCTCGTCCTTCGTCTCCTCGGTCATCGCTCACATCCCACCACATCTACCCCTCCGGGCTACCCCCGCCGTGTCCGGTGCGCCACCGGTGTCTGTCCGACACCGGTGCCCGGGTCCGGCCTTACCGGCGGAGGAACCGCTACCGCCGCTGGGCCTCCGGGTGGTTCTCTCCCGCGTCGATGGTCGCCGCCAACTCCCCGTCGGCCAGCCGGACCCGCACCGGGTCCCCGACGGCGACCTCGGAGACCGCGCGGACGACGGTGCCGTCGGCGCGCCGTACGATCGCGTACCCCCGGTCGAGGGTGGCGGCCGGGGAAAGGGCCCGGAGTCGGGCCCGGGTGTGCCGAAGGTCGTCCTCGGCGGCGGTCAACCGGTGGGCGAGACAGCGGTCGGCCCGGTGGCGCAGCCCGGAGATGTCGGTAGCCCGTTGTTCGATCATCACCTCTGGTCGGGCCAGCACCGGCCGGGATCGCAGCAGTTCCAACCGGTGTGCCTCGCGGTCAACCAGGTTGCGCGCCGCGCGTTCGAGTCGGGACCGGGCCTGCCCGATCAGGCGTATCTCCTCGGTGAGGTCCGGGACGACTCGCTTGGCCGCGTCGGTCGGGGTGGAGGCGCGGATATCCGCGACATAGTCGAGCAGCGGCGCGTCGGTCTCGTGGCCGATGGCGCTGACCACCGGCGTGCGGCAGGCGAACACCGCCCGGCACAGCGCCTCATCGGAGAAGGGCAGTAGGTCCTCGATGCTGCCGCCGCCCCGGGCGATCACGATCACCTCGATGGTGGGGTCGGCGTCCAGCACCCGCAGCGCGTCCACGATCTGCGGCACGGCCGACGGCCCCTGCACGGCCACGTTGACCGTCCGGAACGCCACCGCCGGCCAGCGCCGGCTGGCGTTGGTACGCACGTCCCGCTCGGCAGCGCTGGCCCGGCCGGTGATCAGCCCGATCCGGTGCGGGAGGAAGGGCGGGCGTCGCTTCCGTCGGGGGTCGAAGAGCCCCTCGGCGGCCAGCAGCTTTTTCAGCTTCTCCAGCCGGGCCAGCAACTCGCCCAGCCCCACCTGGCGGATCTCGTCGGCGCGCAGGCTCAACGTGCCCCGGGCGGCATAGAAGTCGGGCTTGGCGTGCAGCACGACCCGAGCGCCCTCGCGTAGCTGTGGTGCGCCGGAGTCGAGCACGTCGCGGTGGGTGGTCACGGTCAGGCTGAGGTCGGCCGACGGGTCCCGGAGGGTGAGAAACACCGTGCTCGCGCCGGGCCGGCGACTGATCTGCGCGACCTGCCCGTCCACCCACACCCAGCCCAGCCGGGCGATCCAGGCACTGATCTTCTGGCTGACCACCCGGACCGGCCATGGCTCCTCGGGCGTGCTGCGGGTAACCCTGCCATCCGAACTCACCCGCCCACCCTATGGACCGTCCCTGCGGGTCGCAGCCCGCTGGCGGGTGGTGGGTCGGCACGTACGATGGGCGGGTGAGTGAGGCTGAAGCGACCCGGACCGGTAAGCGTGTGATCCTGGCGAAGCCGCGTGGTTACTGCGCGGGCGTCGACCGGGCGGTGCAGACCGTCGAAGAGGCGCTCAAGCTCTATGGCGCGCCGATCTACGTCCGCAAGCAGATCGTGCACAACCGGCACGTGGTGCGGACCCTGGAGGCCAAGGGCGCGATCTTCGTGGAGGAGAACGAGGAGGTGCCGGAGGGCGCGACCGTCGTCTTCTCCGCGCACGGCGTCGCCCCCGAGGTCCACGAGCAGGCGCGCAGCCGCTCGCTGAAGGCAATTGATGCGACCTGCCCACTGGTCACCAAGGTGCACCAGGAGGCGAAACGGTTCGCCGCCGAGGACTACGACATCCTGCTGATCGGGCACGAGGGGCATGAGGAGGTCATCGGCACCGCCGGCGAGGCACCCGAGCACATCCAGCTCGTCGATGGTCCCCAGGACGCCGAGCGGGTCACCGTCCGGGATCCGAACAAGGTGGTGTGGCTGTCCCAGACCACCCTGTCGGTGGACGAGACGCTGGAGACGGTGGCCCGGCTGAAGAAGCGGCTGCCGCTGCTCCAGTCGCCGCCGAGCGACGACATCTGCTATGCCACCAGCAACCGGCAGCACGTGGTCAAGCAGATCGCGGCGGACTGCGACGTCATGATCGTGGTCGGCTCCACGAACTCGTCGAACTCGGTGCGGCTGGTCGAGGTGGCCCTGGACGCGGGTGCGCGGGCCGGCCACCTCGTCGACTTCGCCCGGGAGATCGACGACGCGTGGCTCGAGGGTGCCCGGACGGTCGGCCTGACCTCGGGGGCCAGCGTCCCCGAGGAGCTGGTCCAGGAGGCGCTCGCGCACCTTGCGGCGCGGGGCTTCACCGAGGTCGAGGAGGTGGTGACCGCGGACGAGCGGCTGACCTTCTCGCTGCCGCAGGAGCTGAAGCGGGACATGCGGGCCGCGGCGGCCCGCGGTTGAGCGTGGGGGTCCCGCTTCGATCGGACGGGGTCCGGGCCGTGGGGCGGCAGTGGCGTGGCGGGAACGAACCGACGGGCCGGCGCGTCCGAAACTGTATGAGAACCCCTTGGCTCGCCACCCCGGCGTTGGCCGTCTGCCTGGCGCTCAGTGCCTGTGGCAGCGGCCAGGGCGCGGGTGTTGGCCCCCCGACCGAGCTGGGAGCGACGCCCGTGACGACCCCCACTGATCCGGAACCGACGGCCGCCGATCCCGAGTCCTCCACCCCGGCCGCCCCGGGGTCAACGTCGGCCCCCGTGCCGACGCGAACCCCCAAGGAGCCGGCGGGACCGAGTAAGCCGCCACCGGTCGGCGCCGCCACCCTGACCGGCACCGTGCAGGCCGGGGTGGAGTCCGGATGTCTGCTGCTGGATGGATACCTGCTGGTCGGTGGGCCCCGTGCGGTGTTGGTCCCCGGCGCGTCGGTGCTGGTGACCGGGAAGATCCAGTCGGACCTGGTGACCACCTGCCAGCAGGGCGTTCCCTTCCTGGTGGAGACGGCGTCCCGGCAAGGCTGACCCGTCCGCCGACACCGACGGAGCCCGCCCCCGGTCACCGGGGACGGGCTCCTGCTGGTGTCGCGTACGGGTCAGTTCACCGAGCCGATGGCGACGGCGCTGCGGCCGACGACCGCGCCCTCCGCCGTCACCACGGTCAGCTCACCCTGCAGCTCCCGGCCAGCGGCCGGGCCAGCCAGGGCGGTCACCGTGCCGCCGAAGGCGTCGGTGTCGCCGTGCCCCAGGGTGAGTGGGGTTGACGGTGCCGACAGGGTGCCGAGCTCCGGGGCGGAGAAGGAGTCTCGGTAGTCGTACGCCGTGCTGCCACCAAGGCCGTCCACCGAGTACCCCTCGACCACGATCCGGTAGGTGCCCGGAGCCGGCTTCGACAGCGTCACCGCCTCCTCCGAGTCCCCGTCAGCGGAAGAGCCGAGCAGTGCGGTGCCCCGGTAGACGTACAGGTCCAGGTCGGCCCCGGCGTTTGCCGGGTTGCCGATCCGGGCCGCGAACTCCGCCGCGTCGGCCGGCACTTCCACGAGGAACTCCTGCGCGGCGCCCTCGGCGATGGTCGGGCGGTCAGTGTGGACGCTGGCGAGCGGGCCACCCTGGCCGGTGACGGTGACCGGGCCGTAGGTGTTGGTCAGGCTCCACTCGACCGGGGTCGGCGTACCGGCGTCAACCGCCGGTAGTTCGACCACGGCCGGCTCGAACGCCACTCCCTGGATCCGCGCCGTCAGCCGGTACGGGTTGTTCAACGACGGCGAGGTGCGCCGCGACTCCACCTCGATCTCCCAGACCCCGGGGAGCGGGTTCTGGTAGTCCCGCTCCTGCGGGTTGCAGGTGTCGGGGTCGGAGTAGTTGGTGAAGCAGACCCGGCTGGAGGTGCTCTCCGTCGGTACGCCGTACGGGTTGAACGCGATGAACCGGGTCTGCGAGCCGGTGGCGATGCCGCCGAGGTTCAGCTGGAGGGCCTCGGTACCCGGCGGAACGGTCACGAAGTAGGACTCGACGCCGTTCCGGTCGACCGACCCCTCGGCCGAGAAGGAGAAATTCGGCTTGCGGGTGTCGTTGCTGGCCACGACCACGAGGGAGACCTCGAAGTCGATCGTGTTGGTCGCCGGGTCATCCACCGTCATGATCGCGCCGTGTGCGCCCGCATCCGGCCGAGCGACGACGGGGACGGTGACGGTCCGGTTCAGTGGCAACGCGACGGATTTCGGCGCCCGGAAGGTGCCGTCATTGCCGCGCAGCGCGATGTCGTGCTTGACGGTGCCGGTCGGCCCGCTGGTACGGGTGATCTTGACCCGGTAGGTCTTCTTCTGGTCGATCCGGTGACCCCCCTCGCCGGCGGCGCACCGGTTGTAGACGCCGGTACCGCGGTGCGGCGTCCCCAGCTGGTCGGAGAGGACGGTGCAGACCGGGGCCACCGAGGTGTACGAGCGGGTCTGCACGCCCTTGCGCAGCAGCTTCCACGCGCCCGACACGTCCACCATGCCGTAGCCCTGGCCGTACGTGGGCACATCCTTGATCGGCTTTGCCGAGCTGTACAGCGCGCGGCGCAGCATCTGCGGGGTGACCCCGCGGTCGGTCGCCCGGGCGGCCGAGAGTAACAGCGCGGCGGCACCGGCGGCCTGGGGAGAGGCCATCGAGGTGCCGTTGAACATGCCGTAGCCGGGCGGCAGCGCGTAGCCGGCCTCGGGGACCGGGCTGCCCGCCTGCCAGAGCGGGATGGTGGAGATCGCCGCGCCGGGTGCGGTGATGTTCGGCTTGCTGCCGCCGTCTTCGCGTGGGCCCCGGGACGAGAAGTTGAACAACGCGTTCTTGGTCCGCACCACCGAGCCGTAGTTGGCCAGCCAGGTGTCCTTGCTGACGCTGGCCGCGACGCTGATGACGTGCTGGGCGACCGACGGGTCGCCGATGGTGTTCAGGCCGGGGCCGGAGTTGCCGGCGGAGATGACGAGTTGGACGCCGTAGGTGGTGATGAGGTTGTTGTACAGCTCGGTGCGGGCGTTGTCGCCGTCGTTGAGCGCCGGCAGACCACCGATCGACATGTTGACCACGTCGACATTGCGGTTGATGACCAGGTCGGCCATGCCGCTGGTGAGCGCCGAGGCGGTGCAGCCGCCGCCCCAGGAGCAGGCGCGGGACGACACGAGCTGGGCGCCCGGCGCGGCCCCGTCGAAGACCTCGTTGCCGAACATGTCGTTGGCGGCGGTGATGCCGGCGACGTGGCTGCCGTGCGCATCCGAGACGATGCCGATGTTGACGTAGTCGACCAGGCCGGGGCCGCCGACCGGGGTGGTGTCGACGTCCTCCCGGAACTCGACCACGAAGGGCATCTGCTCGCGGACGGTGGTTGCCGGGTCGTCCGTGCCGAAGTGTCCGATGTCGAACTTCTCCTGGTACGGACGCATGACGGTCTCGTCGGTGAAGTCTCCGTCGAGGTCAACGTCGATCAGGATGTCGTTCGTGGTGGGATCGTAGAGCACGCCCCACTCGTCGGAGGTGTCGCCGTCCCGGTTGACGTCACCGAGCACGTCACTGCCCGTGGTGATCGCCTCCCGGAAGACGTTGAAGCGGTAGCTGCCCGCCGGCGCCGTCCAGGTCCCGCCGGCCGACTCGAACGATGGGCCGGTGACCTCGGTGATCATCGGGCGCCAGGTGGCATCCTCGAACGGGTGGGTCGCGGTGACCCAGTCGACGATCTTCCGTTCGCCCGTGGTGGTGTGCTGGAGCGCCGGGTGGTCCAGGTCCACGCCGGAGTCCATGATGCCGATGGTGATCCCCCGGCCGTCCCACTCGGGATTCCGGTCAACGAACGTGACGGCGCCGGTCTCGCCGGCCGGCAGGTAGGGGTTGTCCGCGCGGGTGTCGGCACCGGGACCGCTGGGCGTGCGGCCCTGCGGTGCGGCCTGCGGTCCGTTGGTCGCCGGCCGCGGGTCGGCGAGCTGAATCGTCTCGTCCAGGTCGACCGCGTTGACCCCGGGCAGGGTGGCGGCCTCGATTACCTTGTTGGTCGGGACGGTGGCCAGGACGTAGCCGATGGTGTCGTATCGGTCCGTGACGGCCGCACCGAGCTCGCTCAGGTCGCCAGCGACCTCTTTCGCCTCGTCCTGCTCGGTCGCGACGATCAGGGTTACGGTGTCGGCCTTCTTCGCTTCCGCCTCGGCCAGGAGTTTGGCGTCGTGCGAACCCAGCACCTCGACGGGGGTGGATGGCGTGTCAGGCGCGGCGCTCGCTGTGGCGGCGCCGCCCGCAACGGTCACGGCGCTGGCGGCCATGACCGAGGCGAAGAGCCCGGCGGAGGTGCGCCGGCTCAGCTTTCGGGGTTTGCTCACGTTCTCTCCTCCGGAGAACAGGGCCCTCAGTTCCAGGGCACGCGTGAGCGAAATCCTTCGGCTATCGATGCCGGTTGTCACTATCGATGGGAGCGTTGTGGCCATCTCGTGACTTCCCGGCTTGGTGTTGTCACACCGAATCGGCGCGTTCGCCGTCCACGTGCGGGCGTAACTGCATCCACTCTGGAATTGGCTCGGACAGCTCCGGGGCCTGCGGCTGGCGGGGGGCGAGCTCCACCTGCGCCGGCGGGGCCAGTTCCTCGTCGGAGACGCCCAGCTCGGCGAGCTTGCGGGCACTGACCAGCACCCGCGACTCCAGCGAACCGACCGCCCGGTTGTACGCCGATACCGCTCCACCGAGCGCGGACCCCAGCCGGCCCACGTGCTCGCCGAGCGTGGCGAGTCGGCCGTGTAGTTCCCGGGCGAGCGAGTGCACCGCCACCGCGTTGCTGGCCAGCGCCGCCTGCCGCCACGCGTAGGCGACCGTCCGCAGCAGAGCGACGAGGGTGGCCGGGGTTGCTAGCACCACGTTGCGGGTGAAGGCATGCTCCAGCAGGGTCGGATCGCGCTGCAGGGCGACGTCAAGGAACGGGTCGGCGGGCACGAAGAGCACCACGAACTCCGGTGCCGGGTCGAAGGCGGTCCAGTACGCCTTCGCGGCCAGCGCGTCCACGTGGGCCCGCAGATGTTTCGCGTGCGCGTCCAGGTGTGCGTTGCGTCCCCGTTCGTCGCGGGCCTCCATCGCGGTCAGGTACGCCTCGAAGGGCGCCTTCGCGTCCACCACCACCGACCGCCCCCCGTGCAGGCGAACCACCAGGTCGGGGCGGACTGTCTGCTGATCGGTCGTGGCTGTTACCTGCTCGGCGAAGTCGCAGTGTTCCAACATGCCGGCCGCCTCGACGATGCGGCGCAGTTGGTGCTCGCCCCACCGCCCCCGGACCTGCGGCGCCCGCAGCGCCGCGACGAGCTGTTTGGTCTCGGTGCGCAGCTCACCGGAGACCGTGCTCATGGCGCGCACCTGCTCGCGCAGCTCGGCGTAGGCGTCAACCCGGTCCCGCTCCAACTCGGCGACCCGCTGCTCGTAGCGGTGGAGGGTGTCGTGCAGGGGGGCCACCGCGCGGGCCACCGCCTCCTGGGACTGCGCGGTGGCCTCGTAGCCCAGCGTCCGCAGAGATTGCTCCAGCCGACCCTCGCCCGCCTGCGCGGCGGCCAGCGTGGCCTCCAGCCGGGCCAGCTCGGTGGCGGACCGGGCCCGGGCGGCGTACCACCCCACCGCGCCTCCCGCCGCGAGGCAGACGAGCATCACGGCCAGCGTCGGAAACTCCATGTCGCCGAGCATCCCAAACAAGTACGACCGACCGGCGTCGGGTGGATCGAAGGTGGTGGCGGCCTGCCTCCGCCGTGGGCGGGCACAGTGGCCCGTCCACGGCGCTCAGCCGGTGTTGCGCATGCCAGCGGCGATGCCGTTGACCGTGGTGAGCAGGGCGCGTTCCAGGGCGGTGCCGTCGCTGGGCGCCCGACGGCTGCCCGGTGCCGTCACCACCGCCCGGCCCGGTGCGCCGGAGTCCCGGTACTGCCGCAACAACGCCACCTGGAGGTGGTGCAGCGGTTCCAGGTAGGTGTCCCGTACCGCCAGTGTGCGCTGGAGCACCGGCGCGTTCTGCAACAGCTCCGGGGAGACGGTCACGGCGAGTACCTCCCGCCGGGTCAGCTCGTACTCCTGCTCGATCTTGTGGAATATCGGGTGCAGCTTCTTCGGTACCAGCGTCTCCACGTATCGCCGAGCGATGGTCAGGTCGGTCTTGGTCAGCATCATCTCCACGTTTGACAGGAACGTCCGGAAGAAGTGCCAACTGCGGTGCATCTCGGCGAGCACGTCCCCGTGGCCAGCGGCGCGGGCCGCCGCCAGCCCGGAGCCGACGCCGAACCAGCCGGGGACGATCTGTCGGGTCTGGGTCCAACCGAAGACCCACGGGATGGCCCGCAGGCCGGCGAGCCCGGCACCCGTGTTCGGCCGCTTCGCCGGTCGGGAGCCGATGTTCAACGCGCCGAGCAGCTCGGTCGGGGTGGACGCCCAGAAGTACGCCGGCAGGTCCGGATCCTCGACCAGGTCCCGGTACGAGCGGTAGGCCGCCGCGCTCACCACGTCCATCGTCGCGTCCCAGCGTTCCAGCATCTCGGCCGGCTGCCGGGGCGCGGTGTGCAGCAGCGTCGACTGGAGCACCGCGGCGACCGTCAGCTCCAGATTCTCCCGGGCCAGCGCCGGCAGGCTGTACTTGTCGGAGATCACTTCACCCTGCTCGGTCACCTTGATCTCGCCGTCGAGGGTCCCGTATGGCTGGGCCAGGATCGCGTCGTGGGTCGGCCCACCACCTCGGCCGACAGTGCCACCCCGGCCGTGGAAGAGCCGCAGCTGCACACCATGCCGAGCGGCCACGTCCCGCAGGGCGCGTTGCGCCCGGTGGATGGACCACTGGCTGGTGGTGATTCCCGCCTCCTTGTTGGAGTCGGAGTAGCCGAGCATCACTTCCTGGACGTCGCCGCGGGCGCTGACCAGGGCCCGGTAGGCGGGCAGCGAGAGTAGCTCGTCCAGCAGGTCACCACCGGCGTTCAACTCGGCGGGAGTCTCCAACAGCGGTACGAAGCCGATCCGGGCCCGGCTGCTGTGCACGTCCACCAGCCCCGCCTCGCGGGCCAGCACGACGGCGGCGAGGACATCGTCCACGCCGAGGGTCATCGAGATGATGTACGACTCGATCACCTCGGTTCCGAACCGGTCCTGGGCCTCCCGGATGGTGCTGAAGACATCGAAGGTCCGGCGGGCCGACTCGGTCAGCGGAGTGTCGAGCGTAGACAGGGGTCGGCGCCCGGCCAGCTCGTCGGCGAGGAGCTTGGTACGTTCCAGCCGGCTCAGCGCCGGGTAGTCGGACACCTCGCCCACCGCACCGAAGAGCTGGGTCAACACCTCGTGGTGCTTCTCGGCGTGCTCGCGGACGTCCATGGTGGCGAGGTGCAGGCCGAAGGCGGAGACTGTACGAATGGTCGAGGCGAGCCGGCCCACGGCGGTGAGCTGACCGGAGTTGCGGGCCAGCGAGGCGCGCAGCAACTCCAGGTCGGCGATCAGCTCACCCGATCCGCGGTAGTCCCGTCCCGGCGTGTGCGCCGTGCCCTGGCGTAGCCGCTGCCGGGTGTTGGCGAGTTTCGACTTCACACACCGGGCCTTGAGCCGGTACGGCTCCTCGGCGTTCACCCGACGGAACCGGGGCGCCACCTCGGGCAGCGCATCCAGGTCGGTGGCGAGGCTCGCAGAGAGGTCAAGCGAGACGCCGCGCAGCCGCCGGGAGACGGAGACCTCGTTGATCAGTTGGTCCATGGCCTTCTCGGTGGCGGCGAGGCCGTGCTCGTGCGCGATGCCGAGGACCTCCCGGGTCACCGTGGGCGTGACGAACGGGTTCCCGTCCCGGTCGCCTCCGATCCAGGTGCCGAAGGTGAGGGGCCGGGCGGTGGGTGAGGTCTCCACCCCGAGGGTGCGGAGCGTGTCGGCGAGGTCGTCGAGCACCTGTGGCGCCGCCTCGGCGTAGAGGTCGCGTAGGTAGTAGATGGCGTTGCGCGCCTCGTCGGTCGGGTCCGGCCGGTCGAGCCGCAGCTCGTCGGTTTGCCACATCAGGTCGAGTAGTTCGGCGAGGCGGCGGTTGGCCGGGCCCTCGTCACTGGCGCCGTAGAGGACCGCGTTGGTGGTCTCGGTGTCCAGCTCGTCGGCGATCGCGCGCAGCTTGCTCAGGATCGAGCGGCGGGCGGCCTCGGTGGGATGGGCGGTGAAGACGGGACGGATGGCCAGCCGCCGCGCCGCCGCCGCGATCTCCTCGGCGGGAACGCCGCGCTCGGCGATCATCTTGGCGGTCTGGTCCAGCCAGCCGCCCTGAACGGCCCGACGGCGCCGCATATCCCGGGCGCGGTGGACCTGTTCGGTGATGTTGGCCAGGTGGAAGTACGTGGAGAAGGCGCGGGCCAGCCGGGTGCCGGTGGCGACATCCAACCCGGCGAGCCGCTGCGCGGCGGCCGGGGCGTCGGTGCGAACCTGGGCGCGGATCTCCTCGACGAGGTCGAGCAGGGGCCGCCCCTCCTGTCGGGCGAGGGTCTGGCCGAGCAGGGTGCCGAGGCGGCGGATGTCGGCGCGGAGTGCGGCGTCGGGGCCGTCGTGGTCGTGCTGGTCGGTCACGATGCGCTCCTTACGCGAGTACGAAGGACAGCGCTGTCCGACTCCCAGGATGGTAACCGCGGGAACCGGGCGGAACCCACGGGGTGTCCTTGTTCACTCTTGGCGAGTCGCTTCGGCCCGCCGGGATCCGCATCACGTGGCCGTCGACCCGCTCCCGGAGCGATAGGGTCAACGGGTCAACCCCTCGTCCAGCCGGACGAGGGGCGCTCGTCGTGCCGTCGCCGTGGAAGTGATCACATGCTCACCGGACTCTTCGCCGCCGCCCTCGCCGACCCGGCCCTGGCCCGAGCCCGGGACCTGGCGCGATCCGGCGCAGCCCAGGTCGACGGGCTCGACCTGACCGCACCGCCGGCGCTGCGTCCATTCGCGGTCGCCGCCGTGGCGGCCGACGAGCCGGTGGGGGGCGCGGCGCGCCCGGTGCTGGCGGTCACCGCGACCACCCGGGAGGCGGACGACCTCGCCGCCGCGCTGGGCAGCCTGATCCCCACCGACCAGGTGGCGGTCTTTCCGTCCTGGGAGACGCTGCCGCACGAGCGGCTCTCGCCGCGCTCCGACACGGTGGGCCGCCGGCTGGCGGTGCTCCGTCGTCTCGCCCACCCCGAGGTGACCGACGCGCAGGGGCGGAGTGGCCCGCTGCGGGTGGTCGTCGCTCCGGTCCGGTCCCTGCTGCAACCTCAGCTCAAGGGGCTGGGGGAGCTGGAGCCGGTGCGGCTGTCCGCCGGCGACGAGGCTGACCTCGAGGACGTGGCCCGCCGGCTCACCGACATGGCGTACGCGCGGGTGGACCTGGTCACCAAGCGCGGTGAGTTCGCGGTGCGCGGCGGCATCCTCGATGTCTTCCCCCCCACCGACGAGCATCCGTCCCGGGTCGAGTTCTGGGGCGACGAGGTGGAGGAGATCCGTACCTTCGCCGTGGCCGACCAGCGCACGATCGAGCAGGTTGACCAACTCTGGGCCCCGCCCTGCCGGGAGCTGCTGCTCACCCCGGCCGTCCGGAAGCGGGCCGCCGTGCTGGCGGCGGAGCACCCGGAGCTGGCGGAGATCCTCGACCGGTTGGCCGAAGGCATTCCGGTCGAGGGAATGGAGTCGCTCGCTCCGGCGCTGATCGGTGCCGACTCGATGGAGCTGCTGCTGGACACCATGTCCGCGGGGACCCACGTGCTGCTCTGTGACCCGGAGCGGATTCGCACCCGGGCGCACGACCTGGTGCGTACCTCGGCGGAGTTCCTCCAGGCGAGCTGGGCCGCGGCAGCGGTTGGCGGCGCGGCCCCGATCGACCTCGGCGCGGCCGCCTTCCGGACGCTCGCCGACGTCCGCGCGCGGGCCCGCGAGCTGCGGCAGCCGTGGTGGACGATCTCCCCGTTCGGGCTGGCCGAGCCGGCCCTCGCCGGCCAGCCGTGGGAGGACGAGCCGGACGAGGTCGACGTCACCCCGGACGACGCGATCGCGGTGACGGTGGCGGCCCAGCCCGCGCCGCTCTACCACGGTGAGACGGCGCGGGTGGTGGAGGAACTGAAGCGTTGGGCCGGCGAGGGCTGGTCGGTCGCGCTGGTCTTCGAGGGGCACGGCCCGGCCCAGCGGGCCGTCGAGGTGCTGCACGACGCCGGGCTCGGTGCGCGCCTGGTTGACGAGGTGATCTCGGCGCCGACCGCCGGCCAGGTCCTGGTCAGCTGTGGGTCACTGACCGGTGGTTTTGTTGCTGAGGCATCCCGTTTCGTCCTGCTCACCGGGGGCGACGTCACCGGTGGCCGGGGCGCGTCAACGCGGGACATGCGTAAGCTGCCGAGCCGGCGGCGTAACACCATCGACCCGTTGGAGCTGCGGGCCGGCGATCACGTGGTGCACGAGCAGCACGGCATCGGCCGCTACGTCGAGTTGGTGCAGCGCGTCGTCAACGGGGCCAGCCGGGAGTACCTGGTTATCGAGTACGCCCCGAGTAAGCGCGGCCAGCCGGGCGACCGGCTCTTCGTCCCCACCGACCAGCTCGACCAGCTCTCCCGGTATGTCGGCGGTGAGCAGCCGGCCCTGCACAAGATGGGCGGCTCGGACTGGCAGAAGTCGAAGGCCCGGGCCCGCAAGGCGGTCCGGGAGATCGCCGCGCAGCTCATCCAGCTCTACGCCGCCCGCAAGGCGTCCAAGGGGCACTCGTTCGGCCCGGACACCCCGTGGCAGCAGGAGCTGGAGGACGCCTTCCCCTGGCAGGAGACGCCGGACCAGCTCGCCGCGATCGAGGAGGTCAAGCGGGACATGGAGCAGACCGTCCCGATGGACCGGCTGATCTGCGGCGATGTCGGCTATGGCAAGACCGAGATCGCGGTTCGGGCGGCGTTCAAGGCGATCCAGGACGGCCGGCAGGTGGCGGTGCTGGTGCCCACCACCCTGCTGGTGCAGCAGCATTACAACACCTTCGCCGAGCGGATGAGTCAGTTCCCGGCGACGATTCGCCAGCTGTCGCGGTTCCAGACGCCGAAGGAGGCCGAGCAGACCCTGGAGATGGCCGCGGCCGGCACCGCCGACATCGTCATCGGTACCCACCGGCTACTGCAGGCGTCCGCCCGGTTCCGCTCCCTGGGGCTGGTCATCGTGGACGAGGAACAGCGCTTCGGGGTCGAACACAAGGAGCAGCTCAAGTCGGTGCGGGCCTCGGTTGACGTGCTGAGCATGTCGGCCACCCCGATCCCCCGGACCCTGGAGATGGCGATCACCGGCATTCGGGAGATGTCCACCATCGCCACCCCGCCGGAGGAGCGGCACCCGGTGCTCACCGCGGTCGGGGCGTACGACGAGCGGCAGGTGGCCGCCGCCATTCACCGTGAGCTGCTCCGGGACGGCCAGGTCTTCTACCTGCACAACCGGGTGGAGTCGATCGAGCGGGCGGCGCGGCGGCTGCGGGAGCTGGTCCCCGAGGCGCGGGTCGCGGTGGCGCACGGCCAGCTGGGTGAGGAGGCCCTGGAACGGGTCATGGTCGGCTTCTGGGAGAAGGAGTTCGACGTCCTGGTCTGTACCACGATCGTCGAGTCCGGCATCGACATCCCGAACGCCAACACCCTGATCGTCGAGCGGGCCGACCTGCTCGGTCTGGCCCAGCTACACCAGATCCGGGGCCGGGTCGGCCGGGGCCGGGAGCGGGCGTACGCGTACTTCCTCTACCCGTCCGACAAGCCGCTGACCGAGCACGCCCACGAGCGGTTGGCGACCATCGCCCAGCACACCGAGCTGGGTGCCGGGATGTACGTGGCGATGAAGGATCTGGAGATCCGGGGCGCCGGAAACCTGCTCGGCGGCGAGCAGTCCGGTCACATCGAGGGCGTCGGCTTCGACCTGTACGTGCGGATGGTCGGGGAGGCGGTGCAGGCCTTCAAGGGAGAGCGCCCGGAGGAGGAGCCGGAGATCAAGGTCGATCTGCCGGTGGATGCCCACCTGCCGCACGACTACGTCGGGGTGGAGCGGCTGCGCCTGGAGATGTACCGCAAGCTCGCCGAGGCCCGGGACGAGGAGCGGCTGCGCGCGGTGGTCGCCGAGCTGACCGACCGCTACGGCGAGCCGCCCGCCCCGGTGCAGAACCTGGTGGCGGTGGCCCGGTTCCGGCTGCTCGCCCGGCAGTACGGGCTCACCGACGTCAGCATGCAGGGTCGCAACATCAGGTACGGCCCGTTGCCGCTACCGGACTCGAAACAGCTGCGGCTCAAGCGCTACCATCCGGACGCGGTCTACAAGCAGGCGCTGGAACAGGTCAGTGTGCCCCGGCCGAGCACCCGTCGGGTCGGCGGCGAGCCCCTGCGCGACCAGGCGCTGCTGGAGTGGTGTGGGCAGCTCCTCGCCGACGTGCTCGGCCCGCCCCGGGAGTCGGCCGGTGCCGCCACCTCCACGGCGCATGGCGGGCGGTGAGGTGCCGCAGCTCCAGCCGGCGGACGCGGGGTGTGGGGGGCGTCCGGTCCTGCGCCGCCACCGTGAGAGAGTTGCTGTCATGCGTGCTCGCCGTCTTGTCGCCGCCGTCAGCCTGGTGGTCGGCCTCGTCGCCCTCACCGGATGTCGTACCGAGCCGGGTGTCGCCGCGTACGTGGGTGACCAGCAGATCACCGACAACACCGTGGACAGCCTCCTCGACGAGCTGCGGGCCACCGCCGCGACGGAGGCGCCCGAGCTCGGTGGGCTGGCCCCGCAGCCGCCGGCTCGGTCCGAGGTCGTCAGCGCGTTGGTGCTCGGCACGGTGTGTGACCGGGTCTCCGCTGAGCGGGGCTACCAGCCGCGGGAGCGGGTGGAGCCGGTTCAGGTCGCCGGTCAGTTCGGTCTGCCCCGGGAGTCGGAGTATGTGCGGCATCTGGCCGCCCTCTACACCTGCCTCTCCGGGCTGCCGGTGGACGACTCGGTCGCGCCGACCGAGCAGGAGCTGGCAGACGTGATCGCCGCTGGGCGGACGGCCGGAGTGATTCCTCCGGATACTCCGGATGACGTGGTCGCCGGTCAGCTCGACGGTCCCCAGCTACGCAACGGGCTGGCGAGCCGTCGGGCACTTGCTGAGGCTGCTGGGGAGTACGACGTCACGGTCAACCCCCGCTACCGGCCGCTGGAGTTCCCGGTGCTGAACTTCTCGCAGGATGTCGCGGCGGTGAGTGTGCTCCTGGGTGAGCCCGGTTCGGACGCGGTCACCGACGTCTCCAGCCCGGAGCCGCTGCCGCCGACCGGAGCGGACCGGCCGGCCTGAGCATGGCGGCGCGGATCACTCTGCTCGTCACCTCGCCACGGCTGCCGGCCGGGCTGCTCACCGTAGCCGCGTGGGACGTCGTACGCCAGAATCCCGTCCTGGCCGGGGCGGAGAGCGAGCTGACGGCGGTGCTTCGGGCCGCGGGCGCCGAGGTCACCGTCGTGGCCGGCCCGGCCACCCCGGCGTTGCTCGACACCGCCACCACCCGCGGTGGTGCGGTCTGGCTCGCCGGCCCGGCGGGGGACGAGTCACTCGCTCGGGAGCTGGGCCTGCGCCTGGCCCGGGAGCCGGGGCTCGCCGAGTTGGAGCTGCTGTACGGATCATGGGATCCGCCCGGAGCGCGGCTGCTCGACGCGGTGGCGGTGCTGGACCGGCTCGCCTCGCCCGGGGGTGACCCGTGGAAGCGGGCGCAGACCCACCGCAGCCTGGCCGGCTTCCTGCTGGAAGAGTGCTACGAGGCGTACGACGCGATCAGCGCCGGGGACACCGACGCGCTCCGCGAGGAGCTGGGGGATGTGCTGCTCCAGGTGCTGCTGCATGCCCGGCTCGCCGAGGAGTTGCCCGAGGGCGAGCGGTGGAGTGTGGACGACGTGGCCGGTGGCCTGGTCGACAAGATGGTGCGGCGCAATCCGCACGTCTTCGCCGAGGAGCCGGCCGGCACCCTTGCCGAGATCGAGGAGAACTGGGAGCGGATCAAGCGGGCGGAGAAGGCGCGTGACTCGGTGCTGGACGGCATCGCCCTGAGTCAGCCCGCCCTCGCCCTGGCCGCCAAGATCATTGACCGGGTCGGCCGGGTGCGGCTCGCCGTCACGCCTCCGCCGGCGCAGTCGCAGACCGACCCGGAGGCTCGGCTCGGCGCCGACTTGCTGGCCGCGGTGGCCGCCGCCCGCGCCTCCGGGCTGGATCCGGAGGCGGCCCTGCGCCGCGCCGCCCTCGCCTACGCCGAGGTCGTTCGACATGCCGAACGTGCCGGCAGCACCGGTGGCTGAGATCCGTCCCGCCAGCTTTCGCGGCGGGACGGATCCCGTGGTGTTGTGGGGGCGGTGGGTTACCCCGAGCACCCGGTGACGTTGATGCAGTTTTCCGGTCGGTTCTTGGTGACAATGGTGCCGGTGGCGGTGTTCAGGTCCACGGTGCCACCCGGTTGGTTCACGATTCCACCGCCTTCGGTGACGGCGATATTGCCAACGACCTTCGTGGTGAAGAGGGTGAGCCGGCCGATGACATTGTTGAGGATGCCGCCACCCTGGTCGGCCTGGTTGCCGATGACGTGGGTGCGCCGCAACACCGTCTGCCCCTCGTTGAGGATCCCTCCGCCGAGGGCGTTCGTGGAGTTCCCCTTGATGGTGCTGTCCTCAATTACTGCATCGCTGTCGACACCCATGCCTCCTTGGACGAACACACCACCGACGTTCTGAGCGGTGTTGTCGGTGAGACTGACGTGTCGCAGGGTCAGCTGTCCGCCTCCCTCCACCCCGACGCCGCCGATGGCGTCGGCGGTGTTCTCCGAGATTCGAGTGCCAACAACCCGGCTGGCGCCCATGAAGACGGACAAGCCGCCAGATCTGATTGCGTGATTCCTGGAGATGCTTCCGCCGCTGACGGCGGCGTTGACGGCGAAAAGGCCACCACCGACGACTCCGATGTTCTTGTCTAACGTGGATTCGGTGCTTTCCAGCCAGCCGAGGCTGGCGATGCCGCCGCCGACGTCGGTGGCGGTGTTGTGGCTGACCGTGGAGTATCTGACTCGGGTGGTGCCGAGGTTGGCGATGCCGCCGCCGTTGGTGTTGCCGCCGGATATGTTGCGGGTGATGGTGCTGTGGTTCGTGGTCAACGCTCCACCGGGGTTGACGAGGATTCCGCCGCCGCCGTCGAGGAGCGTGTGCCCGCCGGTGATCTTCAGCTTGTTGAGGGTGAGGTCGCCGCCGGTGTCGACGGTGAGGATGCGGAACTGGTCAGCGGCGGCCGCGCGTTCGATGGTGGTGTGTGTGCCACCGTTGAGGGTGATGGGGGAGGTGACGGCGGGCAGGCCGGCGCCGAGGATGTCGGTGGTGAGCAGGTAGGTGCAGCCTGTGGCCAGATCGAGGATGGCGCCGCCACGGGCGTTGGCAAGGGATATCGCGGCGATCAGGGCATCCGTGTCGCAGGGCACGGGGGTGCCCTTCGGCTTCTCTCCCCTGCGGCTGTCGGGGCTCCCACCCCGGTCGTCGGCAGCGGGCTTCGTCGGCTTATTGATCATGGCTTGGGCGTGGGTGACGGAGCCAGCGGCCGGGCTGGCGGCGGCGATGGTGGTGGTGAGGGTCAGGCCGGTCACGCCGGCCAGCCCGGCGGCCCACCACCGCCGGCGTGACCGCGCCCAGTTTCGGCCTGGGGGATCGGGATATTGGGTGTGGTGCTGATGGTTCATCGCGGTGTCGGTGTCCTTTCCCCGTGAACGGCGAGGAGCACCGCCAACCCGGGTGGGGCCAGGTTCCTCGGCTACCGGGTCGGCGGTAGCAGTCGCCAGCAGGCTAAACCGGCATTAGCCTCAGAAGGACATGAAAGCGAATATGTGCCACAAATGTGGTTAGGGTGCTGGGCTCGCCGAACGGTCCACCACGTCGGCCTCCGCCGGCAGCGCGAACATCGGGCCGTCCGCGGCCTCCCGGTAGCTGGTCAGCGTGACGGTGACCAGCGCGCCATCAAGGTGACCGGTGAAGCTGCCCAACGCCCCCTCGGCGGTGATGCAGGCGGTGAGGTCGCCGGCCGGCCGGCGCACCTCGACGCAGGTCGCCTGCCGCCCGGCCAGAGTGGTGTCCCTGCTGGTGATGGTGGACTCCGGATCCAGGGCGGCGGTGGTCAACAGCTCCAGCACCGCTGGCGGGGTGACCAAACCCTGCCTCTCGGCGGCGGTGAAGACAGCCACTGCCGGCTTTGCCGGTGTGGCCGGCGGCGGTTCGACCGTGCAGGCCGTCCGCCCATCGGCGGTCTCGCACCGGGTGGTCGCCTCCTCGGTGGCGGTCAGCTGACCGCCCGTCCAGTGGTACGTGGCGCGAGCCGGCTCCTGAGCCTGCGCGATGGTCGCGGTCTGCCCGGACGTGAGCTGGTAGTCGGCTGTGTAGGTCCGGCTCAGGGACCCGTCCAGCCGGTTCGCGAGGTCGTTGACCAGACCGGCGTGGCTGATGGTCTGACCGGCCTCGTCGAGGCTCTGGCAACCGGTAACGGTGAGCGACGCGATGGCGGCAGCGGCGAGCAGGCGGAGCGGGGTCGACATGGCGGACATGACGACCAGCCTCGCCGATCGGATCGAGTGCGTGCAAACTTCGACGCCGGGTTGACATCGGAGAGCACGGGAATGTCGGGCATGCTGTTCGACGGAAAGGGTCGGCATTCGACGGCGCGGCCGGGGATTCAACCGCCGGGTGCCGCGTCGCGCCCCATCGCTGCCCGATACGCTGCGTGCAACACCTTTCCCGCCGCACCGTCGCGGCCACTAACGATCGGCACACACACGAGGAGCGACTCAGTGGCAACCATCGAGGGAATCGTCGCCCGGGAAATTCTCGACTCACGGGGCAACCCGACCGTCGAGGTCGAAGTGGGGCTCGACGATGGCACGATCGCCCGCGCTGCGGTGCCCTCGGGCGCCTCCACCGGCGCCTTCGAAGCGATCGAGCTGCGCGACGGTGAGAAGGACCGCTACCTCGGCAAGGGCGTTGCCCAGGCGGTCTCGAACATCGAAGACAAGATCGTTGACGAGCTGATCGGGTACGAGGCCAGCGAGCAGCGGCTGATCGACCAGAAGATGCTCGACATCGACGGTACGGACAACAAGAGCCAGCTCGGTGCCAACGCGATCCTGGGCGTCTCCCTGGCGGTGGCGAAGGCTGCTGCTGGCGCCGCCGAATTGAACCTCTTCCGCTACCTCGGCGGCCCGAACGCGCACCTGCTGCCGGTTCCGATGATGAACATCCTCAACGGTGGGGCGCACGCGGACTCCAACGTCGACATCCAGGAGTTCATGGTCGCGCCGATCGGTGCGCCGACGTTCCGGGAGGCCCTGCGTTCCGGCACCGAGGTGTACCACGCGCTGAAGTCGGTGCTGAAGAAGAAGGGTCTCGCCACCGGCCTCGGCGACGAGGGTGGCTTCGCGCCAAACCTGCCGACGAACGCCGCCGCGCTGGACCTGATCTCGGAGGCGGTCGAGAAGGCGGGCTACCGGCTCGGCACCGACATCGTCTTCGCGCTCGACGTGGCGGCGACCGAGTTCTTCGAGAACGGCACCTACACCTTCGAGGGCGCCGCGAAGACCGCGGAGGAGATGAGCAGCTACTACACCAAGCTCGCCGACGCGTACCCGATCGTGTCGATCGAGGACCCGCTGGCCGAGGATGACTGGTCCGGTTGGCGCACGCTGACGGCCTCCGTCGGGGACCGGATTCAGATCGTCGGTGATGATCTGTTCGTCACGAACCCGCAGCGGATCGCGCGTGGTATCGCCGAGAACGCCGCCAACTCGGTCCTGGTGAAGGTCAACCAGATCGGCTCGCTCACCGAGACCCTGGACGCGGTGGACCTGGCTCACCGGGCCGGCTTCCGCTGCATGATGAGCCACCGCTCCGGCGAGACCGAGGACACCACCATCGCCGACCTCGCGGTCGCCACCGGCTGCGGCCAGATCAAGACCGGTGCACCGGCCCGCTCTGACCGGGTCGCGAAGTACAACCAGCTGCTGCGGATCGAGGAGGAGTTGGCTGACGCCGCGCGGTACGCCGGGGCGGGCGCGTTCCCGCGTTACCGTTCTGCCTGACAGACGCGCAACCTTCGGGGGGAGGGGCCAGAGGATGCAGCAGCGCCGCACGCCGGGCGGACAGCGTCCGGCCCGTCGGCCAGGTCAGGCCGGTCGGGCGGGCGGTGCCCGGCCGGTCCGTGCGGGCGGCGTTCGCGCCGAGTCGCGGGCGACCGACAGCCGCACCCCGGGCGCGGTCCGGGGCGCCGACGGAGCCCGTTCGGCGAACCGGCCCGCCGTTCGGCGGTCGGCTCCCGGTGGTGCGGTGAAGCGGCTCTCCGCACCCCGCCCCCGTTGGGGCACCGGGCGGGCGACCGTGCTGGTCGCGGTGCTGGTCGCCCTCGCTCTCGGCTACACCTACCCGGTCCGGGTCTACCTTGATCAACAGGCCGATATCGCCCGGATGGAGGCCGCCCAGGCGGCGCAGCGGGCGGAGATCGAGGAGCTCGCCGCCGAGGCGGCGAAGTGGCAGGACCAGAAGTACATTGAGGCCAAGGCCAGGGAACGCTTCTTCATGGGCCGAGAGGGCGAGCAGCTGTTGATCGTGCTCTCCACCCCGCCGGGGGAGGCCGAGGCGGCGGATCAGCCGCCCGGCCTGGCCGGGGAAGACCGGTGGTACGACACACTGTGGTCGAGCGTGACGGCCGCGGATCAGGAATCGCCCGGCGAGTGAGCGCCGCCACCGAACCAGGAAGGACACCGTGACAGTCGTACCACCGCAGGAGCCGGCGGCCTCCTCCGTACCCCTGCCGCGACGCGAGCCGGCCACCCCAGCCGACCTGGCCGCGGTGGCGGGACAGCTCGGCCGCCCACCCCGGGACACCCGGGCGGTGGCCCACCGCTGTCCGTGCGGCTCGCCGGACGTGGTGGAGACGACACCGCGGCTCGCCGACGGCACGCCCTTCCCGACGCTTTTCTACCTGACCTGCCCCCGGGCGACGGCGGCCTGTAGCCGGCTGGAGTCAGCCGGGTTGATGAAGGAGATGGCCGACCGGCTCGCGGCGGATCCGGAGCTGGCCGCGCGCTACCGCGCCGCGCACGAGGACTACCTCCGGCGTCGGGAGGCGATCGGTCATGTACCGGAGATCGCCGGAATCTCCGCCGGTGGGATGCCGGATCGGGTCAAGTGCCTGCACGTGCACCTCGGGCATGCGCTCGCCGCCGGTCCCGGCGTCAATCCGTTCGGGGACGAGGTGCTGAGGCTGATCGAGCCGTGGTGGGCGGGAGGACCATGCGTGGCCGCGCCGGCGGACGAGTGAGATGACCGCTGCCGGCGGGATCGTACTTCGGCGGGCCCGGACAGCGGACGTTCGGGGAATTCGGCGGCTGATCGACACGTACGCCGACGGCCGGCGGCTACTCAGCAAGGCGACCGTGACCCTGTACGAGCAGGTGCAGGAGTTCCGGGTCGCGGTGACACCCGCTGGCGACGTGGTCGGCTGTGGCGCCCTGCACGTCATGTGGGAGGACCTGGCGGAGATCCGTACGGTGGCGGTTGACCCGGCCTGTCGGGGCGGCAGGATCGGGCACCGGATCGTGGCCGACCTGATCGACGCGGCCCGGGAGCTGGGCGTGGCGCGAATCTTCGTGCTCACCTTCGAGACTCGCTTCTTCGGCATGTTTGGGTTTACCGAGATCGATGGGGCGCCGGTGCCGCACCCGGTCTACGAACAGCTACTGCGCTCGTACGACGAGGGTGTCGCGGAGTTCCTCGACCTGGAGCGGGTCAAACCGAATACGCTCGGCAACACCCGAATGCTGCTGCGGCTCTGAGCGGGCCGTCCGGGCTGCCGTAGGGTTGCGGGCGTGACGACGCGTGTGGCGGCCATCGACTGCGGGACCAACTCGATTCGCCTGTTGGTCGCCGATCTGCCGGATCCGGGCGCTGGAGCGGACGCGCCCCTGGTCGAGCTGAGCCGCCAACTGGAGACTGTTCGGCTGGGCCAGGGAGTCGACCGCACCGGCCGGTTGGCCCCGGAGGCGATCGAGCGGACCCGGGTGGCGCTGGCGGAGTACGCCGCTGAGATCGAGAAGTTGGGCGTCGATCGAGTGCGGATGTGTGCCACGTCGGCCTCCCGGGATGCGGAGAACGCCGCCGACTTTCGCGACATGGTGGAGCGGACGCTGGGGGTCGCCCCGGAGGTGGTGACCGGGGAGGAGGAGGCGCGACTCTCGTTCACCGGGGCAGTTCGTGGCCTGCCCGGCTCGACCCGGGAGCCGTACCTGGTGGTCGACATCGGTGGCGGTTCGACGGAGTTCGTCGTGGGCACCCCCACCGGTGGGGTGGCGGCAGCGATCTCGGTGGACATTGGTTGTGTCCGGATGACCGAGCGGCATCTGCAGGGTGACCCACCGGATCCTGCCGAGATCAGGGCGGCCGAGGCGGACATCGTGGCTGCCGTGGACCGGGCGCTCGACGCGGTGCCCGGTCGGCAAGCCGCCACGCTGGTCGGGCTCGCTGGCTCCGTCACCACGGTCGTCGCCATCGCCGAAGGGCTGACTGGGTACGACCCGCAGCGTATCCACCACGCCCGGGTGTCGTATCGGGCGGTGGCGGAGGTGACGGCCGACCTGCTGAACGCGACCCGTGCGCAGCGGCTGGCGATCCCGGTGATGCATCCGGGCCGGGCGGATGTGATCGCGGCGGGTGCCCTGGTGCTGCGCGTGATCATGGAGCGTGCGGGCAAGGATGTCGTGGTCGCGTCCGAGCACGACATTCTCGACGGTATCGGCTACAGCCTGCGGTAGGAGCGGGTCGTGCGCCTGACCTCGGGGGCCTGGCGTGGAGTTCAGTCGGAGCACCTGGTTTGACACTACTGTGCATTAAGCACTACTGTTTTTTGTGTGGATACCACACAGCTCTTGAAGGGCGTGCTGGACCTGGCTGTTCTCGCGGTGCTTCGGGACGAGGATGGCTACGGCTATGACATTCTGCGCCGGTTGCGCGACGCCGGCCTGGCGGAGGTGGGCGACGCCTCGGTCTACGGCACGTTGCGCCGTCTCTTCGCGGCGGGCTTGCTCACCACGTACGTGGTGCCCAGCGAGTCCGGTCCGCACCGTAAGTACTACTCGCTGAACGACGCCGGTCGCGAGCAGTTCGCCCGCTCCGGCAAGCTCTGGCGCACGTTCGCCGCCACCATGGACACGCTGCTCGACGATCGGGGGAGGGCGGCATGACCGTCACTGAGCAGGAGATAGCCGACTACGTCGTCCGGGTACGCGACGCCCTGACCGACCTGCCGCCGGCGATCCGAGACGAGCTGACCGAAGATCTGCCAGAGCACCTCGCCGTGGTGGCCGCCGAGTCCGGTGGGACGCTGGTCGAACGGCTCGGCGAGCCGGAGGCATACGCAGTTGAGCTGCGCATCGCCGCCGGGGTCGGAGCCGATCGCCGGTCGGCGACCGGAGACCCGATCGCCTTCGTCGACCGGGTCCATGCCCGGCTGAACACGCTCGACCGGCAGCTCGGCCGACGCCTCGGGTATCCGACGGTGCGGGCCTTCCTGCACCTTCTCGCCCCGGGCTGGTGGATTCTGCGCGGCTACCTCGCGGCGATGCTGCTGGCCGTGTTCACTACTGGTCTCAATGGCAGTATCGGACTACTGCCCAGGTTCGAAGGCCACCTGTCGGTTGGCCTGATGACCCTGGCGGCCCTGGTCGTCGCCTCGGTCATGCTCGGTCGCTGGGAGGCCCGGTCGCGAACCTGGCCAGGACGACTGCTGGTCCTCGGCAACCTGGTGCTCGTCGGGTTCGGGCTGGCGGCGCTGGTCTATCTGGAGGATCGGCGTGTTGAGGGTGACTACTACGCCCCGATCTCCGTTGACAGTCAGTACGACCACATCCGCGACGTCTTCGTGTACGACAGCGAGGGGCGGCTGGTGGAGTACGCGCGGCTGTTCGACCAGAACGGCGATCCGATCCGGCTCGGCTACCCAGACTGCCCTGACCTGCAGAACCTGAGTGGCAACGCCAATCCACTGCTGCGCGGCTACCCGTACTGCCCGGAGGCGGCGCCGTTCAGGCCGCAGCCCACAGTTGGCCCGTCCCCGCCGGTCCTCCCCGCTCCACCTGGCACCGTCCAACCGGAGTCCGCTGCCTCACCGACCACACCCGAGACGCCACCGACTACGCCCACCCCCGCACTCACGCCAACGGGATGAGCGTTCCGGAAGCGTCGGTCCCAAAGGCGGTTGCCACCGCTCGCCGCGATGAAATGGCCGAAGGGACGAGGCTGTGGGGTCAATACCAGCGCTGTTGATCGTCTACGGTGTCCTCCGCACTACTAACCCCTGGAAGGAAAACTCGTGCCGGAGCAGGTCGTACCCCCCGCCCAACCCGACGCCCCGCAGCCGGTTGGCGCCCAGCCGCCAACCGGCGCAGCCCAGGCTGGTGACCCGGCCCCGGCCCCGGCCCCGGCGCCAGAGCCAGCTCCCAAGTCTGGCCGCAAGAAGGTTCTCGGCATCGTTGGTACGATCGCCGCGTTCCTGGTGATCGTTGGCCTCAAGTTCGGCCTCGGCACGGTGCTCGGTGGGGCAGACGAGACCGCGGAAGCCAAGGCTGGTGACTGCATCGCCGAACTACCCACGACCATCGGCGACGAGCTGGAGGAGGTCGACGGTGGCAAGGTCGTCGACTGTGCCTCCGCCGAGGCGACGTACAAGGTGGTCGGGCGGGTGGACGATCAGACCGAGGCGCAGGCCGAGTCCGGCGAAGCGTGTGACCAGTTCTTCCAGGAGAACGAGGAATACTACATCTTCAGCAACATCGTGCCGGGCGAGACGGGCTATCTGCTCTGCCTGACCACCAACTCCTGAGCGACGTTCGGGAGTACGACGACGGCGGCGCGGTACACCGCGCCGCCGTCGCCGTACCGGGGTCATCGACTGGTATTTGGGAGGTGAACGCCACTTCTCCGGCGTCTTCCCGGGGCCCGCGTGGCGTGGCAGGCTACCGGCACGTAGGACCACTGGGCGACCAGCCAACGATGACTGACCGCTAGGAGGACGGCCGATGGGCGACATGGTGACGTACCGGTGCAACGATGGTACGGGCGAGGGGTATCTCGTGGTACCGCCCGGCGGTACGGCCAGCCCGGCGGTCATTGTGATCCAGGACTGGTGGGGCCTGGCATCGCACGTCCGAGCGGTCGTTGACCGCTTCGCTGAGGCCGGCTTCGTCGCCCTCGCCCCGGACCTGCGGCATGGCGGGCCGGCCAACAAGCCGGACGAACCCCGGCAACTACTCAACAGCGGGCAGTTGGACGCCGCCGCGGCGGACGTCGCCGCCGCGGCGGACTACCTCGCAGGCCGGCCGGAGGTTGCCGGCAAGATCGGTTGCGTCGGCTTCTGTGCCGGCGGCAGCCTGGCGCTCTGGTCCGTTACCCGGACCGAGCGGATCGCGGCGACCGCAGCCTTCTATCCCCGGCTGCCCGGAAAGGGGATGCGCCCGGAGTGGACGGAGTACGCGGGCAGGGCCGCCGCCATCCACTGCTGTGACGCCGACGGCACCTCCGCCGACCCGGGAGTGCAGTTCGTTCGTCGGGCGATCGAGACCGGTGGCGGCACCTGCCGGACCTACGACTACCCGGGCACCGCGCACGCCTTCTTCAACGAGGACCGGCCGGAGAACTTTGACCAACGGGCCGCCGCCACGGCGTGGGCCCGCACTCTGGAACTCCTCCGGGCGAAGCTTGGCTGACCACGGATCGGCGTGTCCCGGCGGAACACCCGCCGGGACACGGGGCGTGCCGCAGGTACCCGTGGTCGCCACCGGGCCACGTACCGCCGAGCAGGTAACCGGGAGTGCGGCGGCGGCGACCAGCCTCACCGCGCTCGATGCGGCGATCAGCGACTGCTTCGCCTGCCCCCGCCTCGTCGAGTGGCGGGAGGAGGTGGCTCGCACTCGACGCGCGGCCTTCCGGGAGCAGGAGTACTGGGGGCGCCCCGTGCCCGGCTTCGGCGACCCGAGGGCCCGCATCGCCCTCCTCGGCCTCGCGCCGGCCGCGCACGGTGGCAACCGGACCGGCCGGGTCTTCACCGGCGACCGCTCCGGCGACGTCCTCTTCGCCGCACTGCACCGGGCCGGGCTGGCCAACCAGGCGACCAGCGTCGCCGCCGACGACGGGTTGACCCTGCGCCACACCCGAGTCTTCGCGGCGGTGCGCTGCGCGCCACCGGGCAACAAGCCCACCCCGGGCGAGCGTGACACCTGCCAGCCGTGGCTGCACCGCGAGGTCGCGTTGCTCCGGCCGACCCTGCGGGTGGTGGTCGTGTTGGGCGCCTTCGCCTGGGCCGCCTGGTGGCCAACCCTGCGCCGGGTGTACGGGATGCCCCCGCCCAGCCCGCGACCCGCTTTCAGGCATGGGGCACACTGGTCCGGGAGCGCCGCACCGGATCTGCTCGGCTGCTACCACGTCAGCCAGCAGAACACCTTTACCGGGCGGCTGACACCAGGGATGCTGGACGACGTGTTCGCCCGGGCGAAGCGACTGGCCGGGGTGGAGTAAGGGCTGCGGGGCAATGGGATGACGGACCGGACGCACCGATCCGTACCCTCGGTTCCCGCCGACAGCGGTCTGCTGCGCCGGTGGTGGCCGATCGCGGCGGTGCTGCTCCTGCTGGCCGCCGCCACCGCCGCTGCCGCCCATTCATCGCTCGGGGCGAGCCGCGTCCCTCCCGCGGCCGAACAGCTGCCGCTCGTCCCGGAGTACCCGACGGTCGAGCCGGTCGCATCGATACCGGTAGAGCCACGCGACGCGGGTGAGCTGAACAGCCAGCAACGCCCCGACTGGCTGCGAACCGCACTCCTTGTGCTGCTCGGGCTGGCCGGGCTGGCCGTCGCCGGCTTCCTTGCCGGGACGCTCCTGCGCAGTGTGCTGCGCCGAAGTGCTCGGCGCCGGTCCGAGCGGCGGGTCCCGCGCACGGCCGAAGGCACGGCCCGGGAGGTCGTCGCCGCGCTCGACGCCGGCCTGGTTGACCTCGATGACACCGGCACCGATCCGCGTACGGTGGTGATCGCCTGCTGGGTCCGGCTGGAGGAGGCCGCCGCCGGCGCCGGGGTGCGTCAACTGGCTGGCGACACCCCCACCGAGCTGGTGGTTCGCCTCTTACGGGGCGATCCGGCCGCCGGGGTGCCCGCGATCGCCAGCGCCGACGTGCTGGCCGAATTCGCACATGTATACCGGGAGGCGCGTTACGCTACCCGGCCGGTGGACGAGCGTACCCGGGACCAGGCGCGGGCCGCGTTGCGCCGGCTCCGCGGGGAGCTGACCGCGCTGGCCGACGCGAGCGGGGAGGGGCCGTCGTGACCACCCGACGGCTCCGGACCGGGTACGAGGAGGTGGCGCGGTGAGTGGCACCAGCATCGACGACCTGCTCAGCGTCGAGGAGGAGCGGCGCCCGCAGCGGAGCCCACACCGGCGTTCGGCTCGCGGCCGGCCGCTGCGGCTGTTGCTGGGTAACCTGGCTGGCGTCGGGGCCGTGGTGGTCGTGGTGGTCGCCGGTCTGCGTGCGGTCGGGCTCCAGGTGTCGTTGCCGGTGTTGGTCGCTGGCGTACTCGCGCTCTTCGCGGTGCGCCAGGTTGTCCGGGCGCTCCGTCCACCGCCGGCGTCGCCGGCCGTCCCCCCGGCCCTGCTCGACCCGGCCGAGCTCCCCGGGAGCCGTGGCGACCAGCATGACGCGCTGCGCGTGGCGATCAACAGTTGGGAGAATCCGCTGGGCTGGGCGGCCAGCCGGGCCGAGCGATTCAACGGGACCATCCTGCCCCGGCTCGGCGAGTTGGCCGACGAACGGATCCGGCTGCGGCACGGGGTGACCCGCGGGTCGGATCCCGCTCGCGCCCGCGTACTGCTCGGTGCTCGGCTGTCGACCTTCCTGGAGCACCCGCCTCGCCGCCCGCCGCCGCCGCGCGAGCTCGCGGCGATCGTCGCCGAACTGGAGAAACTGTGATGAACGACGTGGACCGGAAGCTACCCGCCACGGAGGTCGGCCACCTCGCCCACGCGGTGCTGGACGCCGTGGGTGAGGTTGTGGTCGGAAAGCGGGAGGCGCTGGAGCTGGTCCTCGCCGGGATTCTGGCCGGCGGGCACGTGTTGCTCGAAGACCTGCCCGGGCTGGGTAAGACGCTGACCGCCCGGTCCTTCGCCCAGGCCCTCGGGCTCGACTTCCGGCGTCTCCAGTTCACTCCGGACCTGCTGCCCGCCGATGTCACCGGCTCTTTCCTCTACAACCAGCGCAGCGGGGACTTCGCGTTCCGCGCCGGGCCGGTCTTCACCAACCTGCTCCTCGCCGACGAGATCAACCGCACTCCGCCGAAGACCCAGTCCGCGCTGCTGGAGGCGATGCAGGAGAAGCAGGTCTCGGTGGAGGGCGTCACCTACCGGCTGGATGAGCCGTTCCATGTGCTCGCGACCGCCAACCCGGTCGAGTACGAGGGCACGTACCCGTTGCCCGAGGCCCAACTGGATCGCTTTCTGCTGCGGGTCTCCTTCGGATATCCCGAGCCCGGCGAGGAGTGGGAGGTGCTGCGCCGCCGTATTTCCCGCCGCCGTGAGGAGGCGGAGATCACGCCGGTGGTGAACGCCGCGACGCTGCGCGCGATGCAGGCCGCGCTGGAGGACGTGGTGGTGGAGGATTCGATCGGTCGATACCTGGTCGCGCTTGCCGGGGCTACCCGGGAGCATCCCTCGGTGCTGGTCGGTGCCTCCCCGCGCGGCTCGCTGGCGCTGCTGCTGCTGGCGCGGGTCCGGGCGGTGATGGCCGGGCGGGACTATGTGGTGCCGGAGGATGTCAAGGAGGTGGCGGTGCCGGCGCTGGCACACCGGATCACACTCCGTCCGGAGCTGTGGCTGCGTCGGGTCGCTCCGGCCGTCGTTGTGGACGAGGTGCTGGCGGACACCCCGGCTCCGGCCAGCGGTGCGTTGCCCAGCTACGCCACCGGCCTGCCCGTCCGCTGATGCCCTCGTCCACCGCGCCGTCACCGCCGGAGCGCACCGGTGGCTGGACGCCGACCTGGGCATTCGGCCGGGCGGTGCTCCTGACCGGTCTGCTCCTGATCGCCGGCGTGCTGCTCGGGCGGGTTGACCTGGTCGTGTTGGCCGCCCCGTTCGCGATCGGCACGGCGTACGCCCTGCGCCGCCGGCCCGCCGCGTTGCCGCAGGTGCAGCTCTCCGCCGCCGAGGGGAACCAGGTGGAGGGGGGCGAGCTCTCCGGGCAGGTCACCGTCGGTAATCCGGAACCGGTCGACTATGACCTCGTGCTGCTGCAGGGCCGAGCGTCGCGCTGGTTGCGGATCGATCGGGTGACCATCGCCGGTACGGCGGTGGCCGCCGCGTCGCGCGGCGGACAGTCGGTCGTCGACCGTCCCCTGGCGAGCGCCGTACCGGCTGGTGCCCTGGTCGAGGTGGACCTCGCCGGCACCGTGCGCCGCTGGGGACGGCATCCGCTGGGACCCGTCGGGGTCCAGGCCTGCGCCGCGCTCGGACTACTGGTCTCCCGCACGGTGGTGGCCGAGGCGGTCTCGGTCAGTACCTACCCGGTGACTGATCCCTTCGACGCGGTGGAGGCGATGCCCCGCGCGGCGGGCCTGGTCGGCGCGCACCACTCGCGCCGCCCCGGCGAAGGGGGTGAGCTGGCCGGCGTACGGGTCTTCGGCCCCGGTGACCGGCTGCGTCGGGTGGACTGGCGGGTCTCGCTGCGGGCCCGGCAGCTGCACGTCGCGGCCACCCTCTCCGATCGGGACGCCGAGGTGGTACTGCTGCTCGACGTGCTCGCCGAGGCGGGCCGCTCCGGTGGCGTCGGGGGTGCTGCCTCGGTGCTGGACACGACGGTTCGGGCCGCTGCGGCGATCGCGGAGCACTACCTGCACCGGGGGGACCGGGTGTCGATGCTGGAGTACGGTCCGGCCGGCCGTCGGTTACGTCCGGCCACCGGCCGCCGTCACTACCTGACGGTGCTGGAGTGGTTGCTCGACGTGCATCCCCAGTCCTCCCCGCACGAGCTGTACGACTCGGTTTTCGGAGCGCAGCTGCTCTCCTCGGATGCGTTGGTGGTGGTGCTCACGCCATTGCTGGACGAACGATCCGCGCAGATGCTGGCCCGGCTGGCCTGGTCGGGGCGCTTCGTCGTGGCGGTGGACACGCTCCCCGCTGATCTGGCTCCGTCGCGGGAGCGGCGTTGGTCGGAGGCAGCGCACCGGCTGTGGCGGCTGGATCGGGACACGATGCTGCGCCAGCTGCGGGAACACGGCGTGCCGGTGGTGCGGTGGGCCGGCGCGGGCAGCCTGGATGAGGTGCTGCGGGACGTGGCCCGGCTGGCGACTGCGCCGAGAGCGGGGGCCCGGTGAGCCGGCTGGACCGAGCCGAGGGCGGGCGACGATGAGCGCCGTGGTCAGCCGGATCCGCGTGACCCGGCGCGCGGTAGCCCGGATCACCCTGCTGCCGTTGTTGCTCCGGGCGGGCATCTTCCTCAGTGCGCTGGTCGGGTTGGTGCTCGCGTATCCGGTGGAGGTCCTGCGGGGTCAGCCGCTGGTGGCGCCGGTGGTGGCGCTGCTGCCGGCGGTGGGGCCACGGCGGTTCTGGCCGACCGTCGTCGCCCTGCTGACCGTGGGCGGATGGGTGGTGGCCATTGATGGCTACGATCGGCCGGTCGCGCTCTGGCGGCTGCTCGCCGTGGCGGCGGCGCTCTATCTCAGCCACACCCTGTGCGCGCTCGTGGCCGTGCTGCCGTACGACGCGGTGGTGGGTCCGGCTCTGGTTCTGCGCTGGCTGCTGCGGGCGGTCGCCGTGCTGCTCGGCACGGCGGTGCTGGCCGTGCTCCTGGTTGAGCTGGCGTGGGTCGGTGGAGCGCAGGGACTACAGGTGGTGACGGTGGCCGGGCTGGTGGTGGCGGTGCTGGTGACTGTGCTACTGGGATGGCTACTCCGCCGGCGCTGAGGGGGTGTATGTTCGGTTTAGGTGGGTTCATGGGTTGTGCTCAGTCACAACAGGCTCCGCGGCCGGGGATTTACCGGGTCGGCGGGGAAAGATAGTGGAGTGAATCCGAAGCGGATCCTTGTGGTGGGTGCCGGACACGTCGGTCTCTACGCGGCGCTGCGGCTGTCGAAGAAGCTCGGCCCGCGGGAGGCTGAGGTTGTCGTGGTTGACCCGCAGCCCCACATGACTTATCAGCCATTCCTTCCAGAGGCGGCGGCGGGGAGCATCTCGCCCCGGCATTCGGTGGTGCCGCTGCGGCGGGAGCTGCGCCGGTGCACCGTCGTCGTGGGCGCGGTCACTCGGATCGACCACGCCACCAAGACCGCGTCGGTCCAGCCGATCGCCGGTCCGTCCCGCGAGATCCGGTACGACCAGGTGGTCATCGCCCCCGGCTCGGTCTCCCGGACCCTGCCGATTCCCGGGCTGCACGAGTCCGGCATCGGGTTCAAGACCATCGGCGAGGCGATCTACCTGCGCAACCATGTGCTGGACCGGCTCGATGTCGCCGCCGCCACGCCGGATCCAGCGCTGCGCCAGCGGGCCCTGACCTTCGTCTTCGTCGGCGGCGGCTACGCCGGCATCGAGGCGCTCGCCGAGATGGAGGATATGACCCGGAGCGCGCTGCGGTACTACCCGGAGCTGAACCCGGACGACATGCGGTGGGTGCTCGTCGAGGCGACGCAGCGGGTGCTGCCCGAGGTTGATCCGGACATGGGTGCCTACACGGTGCAGCAGCTCCTCCGGCGCAGAATGGACATTCGGTTGGGTACCCGGCTGGAGTCCTGCGTTGACGGCTTGGTAAAGCTCTCCGACGGAGACAGCTTCCCGGCCGACACGATCGTCTGGACGGCCGGGGTGAAGCCCTCGCCGATGCTGGACGCGACCGACTTCCCCCGCGACGAGCGGGGGCGGATCACCTGTCGGCCCACACTGCAGGTCGTTGACGGTGATCAGGTGCTGGCGGACGCCTGGAGCGCGGGGGACTGCGCCGCGGTGCCGGATCTGACGAAGGAGCCCGGCAGCTACTGCTCGCCGAGCGCCCAGCACGCGGTACGTCAGGCGAACCGGATGGCCGACAACATCGTCAACGTCATCCGAGGCCTGGAGCCGGTCCCCTATCGGCACCAGCACGCCGGCAGCGTCGCCAGCCTCGGCCTGTACAAGGGGGTCGCGCAGGTGTACGGCATCAAGATGAAGGGCCTGCCCGCCTGGTTCATGCACCGGACCTACCACATGAGCCGGATCCCCTCGCTGAACCGAAAGGTTCGAGTGGTCGCCGACTGGACGTTGGCGTTCTTCCTCAAGCGTGAGGCTGTCGCGCTCGGCCAGCTGCATGATCCGCGCGAGGAGTTCGTCGAGGCGTCCCAGCCGGTCAGCCCCCGCTAGCGGCGGTGCAGGGCTCGGCGGGCGGCGCGGCGCCCGCGACGGGCGGGCGAAGCCCGGGCGCCCGGGACCGCGGGTACGCCTGCTGGCCGCAGACCGGCTACGGTGGCACTGCACCGTCGCGTGTCGGCGTGCCGGTGACACCCGCCCGGGTGGTGGAATGGCAGACACGGCCGCCTTAAAAGCGGCTGCCGCAAGGCATGCGGGTTCGATCCCCGCCCCGGGCACCTGCGGTCAGCCGCCGTCGGAGCGTCGTCCAACGCCGCCACACTGTGCGATCTCCACGAATCCTGTTGGCCGTTTATCCTTGATGCTGCACGTTGACGTGCAACGACCCCCTGAGGGAGGCCTGACAGTGAAGACCTCGAACCCGGTGCTCGCCCGGCTCGGCCAAGCGGCCGAGCGTGAGCGGGCCACCGGGTACGCCCCGACCGGGCCGTACGGACAGCCCGGCTACCCCCAGCAGTACCCGACGCAGGCCGGCTACCCGGCCGCGCCGCCGACCGTCAACACCATGACGGTTGACGACGTGGTAGTGAAGACGGTCAGCCTACTCGGCATCCTCGGCGTGGTCGCCGCCGCCGCGTGGGTGATGATCCCGGAGGCGTTGCTCGGCGTCGCGTGGATCGGTGCCGCCATGGTCGGCCTGGTGCTCGGCCTGATCATTTCGTTCTCGCGGATGGCGAACCCGGCGCTGGTTGTCGCGTACGCCGTCGTCGAAGGCGTGCTTGTTGGTGCCGTCAGTAAGTACTTTGAGACGCTCTACGACGGCATCGTGCTCCAAGCGGTCGTGGCCACCTTCGGCGTCTTCTTCCTGATGGCGATGCTCTACCGGGCCAAGGCCATCCGGGCCACCCCGAAGTTCGTCAAGGGCATGGTCGCGGTGATGGCCGGCCTCTTCGCGGTCATCATGATCAACCTGGTGTTGTCGCTCTTCGGCATCAACACCGGGCTGCGCGACGGCAGCCCGCTGGCGATCGGATTCAGCCTCGTCGTCATCGTCGTGGCGGCGCTCAGCTTCGTGCTGAGCTTCAAGGAGGTCGAGGACGGCGTCCGGATGGGGCTGCCGCAGCGTTACTCCTGGGTCGCCGCCTTCGGCATCCTGGTGAGCCTCATCTGGCTCTACATCGAGATCCTTCGACTGTTGAGCTATTTCCAGGGCGACGACTGATCGTCTCCGCGGGCAACGGCGATGCCCGGCCCGTGAGCGGGCCGGACATCGCCGTTTCCACGTGTCGATCGCGGGCCGCTGCTCCCCGGGGAGCCCGACAGCGACGAAGCTGGTCAGCGACGTTGCCGAGCAGGTTGCCGACGGGGCCGGCGTAGACTCGGCGGCGTGGACCAGGCCGGGGACTTGAGGCGGACGGTGGAGTTGATCGTGCGCCAGGTGGGGCACTGGCAACAGCCACGGTGGGCCGCCAGCGCTGCCGGCGGAAATGTCTCCCGGGCCGACCTCGTGCACCGGCTTGTGCAGGAGCTCGCGAATCTGGCCGCCGACGCTGAGGCGCGGCCGCGCCGGGTCGTGCCCCGACTCGATCACGACCTTGCCCTGCCGGATCAGCTGCGGGTCGTGACGGCCGATCTGCTTGCCGCAACGGCATCGGACGCCGTACTCGCGCAGGCCACCAGCGTGGTCACGGCGACCCGCGCGGCCCTCTGAGGGTAGCCCGCGCGACCCGCCGAGGGCAGTCAGTGGAGGGCCACCAGCGGAGCCGGCCCACAGCGGGCCGGCTCCCGAAACCTCAGTTCAAACGTTCGATCACCATGGCCATGCCCTGGCCGCCGCCGACGCACATCGTCTCCAGGCCGATCGTCGCGTCGTGCCACCTCAGGGCGTTGAGCAGGGTGCCGGTGATCCGCGCGCCGGTCATGCCGAACGGGTGACCGACGGCGATGGCACCGCCCATCACGTTCAGCTTCTCCTCCGCTATGCCCAGCTGTCGGTAGGAGGGGATCACCTGTGCGGCGAAGGCCTCGTTGATCTCCACCAGGTCCACGTCGCCAATGGTCATCCCAGCCCGCTTCAGGGCCTGCTTCGACGCCTCGACCGGGCCGAGTCCCATGATCTCCGGCGAGAGTGCGGTCACGCCGGTCGAGACGATTCGCGCCAGGGGGGTGACCCCGAGCTCACTCGCCCGCTGCGCGCTCATGACCACTACGGCGGCGGCGCCGTCGTTGAGGGGGCAGCAGTTGCCGGCGGTGATCCGGCCGTCGGGCCGGAAGACCGGATCCAGCTGAGCGACGGCGGAGAGGGTGACACCGGGTCGGGGACCGTCGTCGGCGCTGACCACGGTGCCGTCCGGGGTGGTCACCGGGGTGATCTCCCGAGCCCAGAACCCCGCAGCGATCGCCTGCTCGGCGCGGTTCTGACTGCGTACGCCGAACTCGTCCATCTCGGCCCGGGTCACGCCGTGGATCTGGGCCAGGTTCTCCGCGGTCTGCCCCATGGCCAGGTAGATGTCGGGCAGGTCGCCGGAGTCACGCGGGTCCGTCCACACCTCGGCCCCGCCCTTGGCGCGTGCCGTCGAACGCTCCCGCGCGGCGCTGAAGCGGGGGTTCTCCCAGCCCCCACCGACCAGCGTCTGTGCCTCCGGCGGCAGACCGTCGGAGGTGCCCCGGGCGTGCCGGGAGACGGTCTCGACGCCGGCGGAGACGAAGATGTCACCCTCGCCTGCCCGGATCGCATGCATCGCCATCCGCGTGGTCTGCAGGGACGAGGCGCAGTAGCGGGTCAGGGTGGCTCCGGGCAGGTCGTCGTGCCCCATCAGGGTGGCGACCACGCGGGCCAGGTTGAAGCCTTGCTCACCGCCGGGCAGACCACAGCCCAGGTACAGATCGTCGATCTCACTCCGGTCGAGCTGGGGGATCTTGTCCAGGGCGGCCTGCACGATGGTGGCGGTGAGGTCATCGGGGCGGAACTCGCGCAGGGACCCCTTGCGGGCCCGGCCGATGGGGGAGCGGGCGGTGGCGACGATGACAGCGTCGCGGGACGACTCAATCGGCATGGGCCAAACCTAATCGGTCAGTAACATCGGCCGGAAGCGGTGCCGGACCCGCGAAATGTCACCGCGGCCGACCGTGCCGAGCCGCCATCGTCGCGGCAGCGGCAACCGCGGGGAAGAGAGCGTGCGCCCAGACCCGGTACCCGTCGGCGGACGGGTGGAAGCCGTCGTGGCAGAACGTGCCCGCATCGGCGCGGAAGACTGGACCGGCCTCAGTGGCGAGATCCACCACCGTCCCACCGGCGGTGAGCACCGCGAGGGTCTGTGCGCGCGCCGTCCGCCGACCGGACCAGCCGACCAGGTGCCGTAGCGGGGGCGCGATCGCGCGTACCGCGCCGAGGTCGGGGCAGGTCCCGACCACGACCTCGACCCGCGCCGCACGGAGCCGGTGCACCGTGACCCCGAGGCAGGCAGCGGCGTCAGTCGATCGATGGAGAGTGGTGGCGTCGTTCGTGCCAATCAGGATCACCGCCACGTCGGGTCGCTCCCCGAGCAGCGCCCGAGCGACCTGGGTGGCCAGATCCGCGGAGCGGGAGCCCGAGACGCCCACGCTGGAGAGGTGCACCAGCCGCCCGGCCGGCCCCTCAGCGAGCAGGTAGGCGAGTTGACCACCGACGGTCTCCGCCAGCCGGCGCACGCCGACCCCGACCGCGGACGAGTCCCCGAGAAGCACGAGCCGCAGCGGGGGAGCGTCGGCTTGGCCGACCGTGGCGCGCAGGGCGAGCCCCAGCTCGGGTTGGGCGTAGCGCCGGTGTCGGGCGGCGAATGCCTGTCCAGTGAGGAGGGCGGCACCCCCCACCGCCGCGGCGACGAAGCAGCCGGCCGTGGCCCGCCCGAGCCGACGGGAGAGGCCCGAGCGGAAGCGGCCGGTCACGGTGCCACCACCCCGTGCTCATTGCTCCGCTCCTGCATGCCATCCCCTCCACTGGGGGGTGGGTCCACGACCGGGTCGGACTGGGTCACGGCACCGAAGAAGGCCCGTCGGCGCAGCTGCGCCCACCGGCCCGCCGGACCGCGGTCGTGGCCCCGAACCTGGGCGCCGCTGACCTCGGTCCCCGCGTGCCGCGCTGCCTCCTGGGCGGCCTCCGGCAGCGACCGTACGCCTCGGGTCCGTGCTGGCTCAGCCCCCCGCTCCGGCCCTGCCCCGAGGGCGGAGAGGACCGTCGGCAGCAGCGCTGCCGCGGCCATCGCGTAGCCCTCAGCCGACGGGTGGAATCGGTCCCACGCGAACATTCGGCCCGGCTCGGCGGTGAACCGGGGTCCGAGTAGGTCGCCGAGCGAGACCGTCGCGCCGCCCGCCTCGACCACGGCGACCGTCTGGGCGGCGGCGAGCTGGCGACTCCAGCGGCGGGCGAGCCAGCGCAGTGGCGGCTGGATGGGGCGGATCGCCCCCAGGTCCGGGCAGGTGCCGACGACCACCGCACAGCCAGCGGCGCGAAGCGTGGTCACCGCCTCGATCAGGTAACGCACGGCCACGGCGGGCGGGGTGCGGTTGGTGACATCGTTACCGCCGATCAGGATGACAGCGACGTCGGGTCGGGCTTCGAGCGCCGCCTCGACCTGGTGGCGCAGCACGGCGGAGAGCGCCCCCACCACGGCGAACCGGTGCAGCCGGACCGGTCGGTGTAGCCGGCGGGAAGCCCCGGTGGCGAGCAGCGCGCCCGGGGTTTCCCGCCGGCGGTGCACGCCGTAGCCGGCCGCGCAGGAGTCGCCCAGTACGACCATGGTGACCGCTGGGCCGGGCAGCTTTGCCCCGTAGACTCCATCGCAGCGCGGTGGCGGTGCCTCGGCCGGCGGGATGCTTCGTCGCGCCTGCCGGGCCTGGCCGATCAGGACACCGCCCGCGGTCGCGGCGGCGGCGGCCGTGGTGACCGCGCCGAGCACGACCAGTCGGGTGACGCGCCAGGCGACCTGCCAGCGTGGACCGGCCGGGACAACGGAATCAGCGATCCCCATGCACCGACATTACGCGAACCCGCCACCGAACACCGCGCCGTGACGGCTCCCTGCTGCCGGGAACGGCACCAGGCCGGCTTGTGCCGGGGCGGCACGCTGGCGTAGGGGAAGGAGTGAGCAGATGGGGAAGACACTGCACCGACGGGCGGCGTTTCTCGCGTTGGCCCGGGCGCTCGTGGTCGGCGTACGAGGTGGGCCCGGAGTTGGGGCGCGGGTGGCGGCGCTGCCTCGGATGATCCTGGCGACCGTCCGGGGACGGTATGACGGGGGCCTTCGGCTGGCGCTGATGACCGCCGCCGCGGCGTACATCGTCTCGCCGGTCGATGTGCTGCCGGAGCTTGGGCTGGCGCTGCTCGGGCTGGCCGACGACGCGGTCATGGTCACCTGGCTCGCCGGCAGCGTACTCGCCGAGACCGAGCGGTTTCTGGAGTGGGAGGCACGGCAGGCTTCGGTCGTCCCGGGCGAGATGGCGGGCTGACGGGACGTAGGCTGAGCGCGACATCCGTATTCGTCTGCCCGGCCGCCATCCGGCGGCACCGGAGGAGAAGGGCACAACCAGGTGCAGTACTACGACAACGTCGTCGAGTTGATCGGGAACACTCCGCTGGTACGCCTGCGCAACGTGACCGAGGGCATCCAGGCGACCGTCCTGGTGAAGGTGGAGTACGTCAATCCCGGCGGGTCGGTCAAGGATCGGATCGCCCTGCGCATGGTGGAGGACGCCGAGCAGGCGGGGATCCTCCGGCCGGGCGGCACGATCGTCGAGCCGACCAGTGGAAACACCGGGGTCGGGCTGGCGCTGGTAGCCCAGCTCAAAGGCTATCGGTGCGTCTTCGTCTGCCCGGACAAGGTCAGCCAGGACAAGCAGGACGTGCTGCGTGCATACGGCGCCGAGGTGGTCGTCTGCCCGACCGCTGTCGCGCCCGCGGATCCCCGCTCCTACTACAACGTCTCCGATCGCCTGGCCCGGGAGATCCCCGGCGCCTGGAAGCCCAACCAGTACGCCCACCCGGCAAACCCCCGCTCCCACTACGAGACCACCGGCCCGGAGCTGTGGGCGCAGACGGAGGGTCGGATCACCCACTTCGTCGCGGGGGTCGGTACCGGTGGCACGATCTCCGGTGTCGGGCGCTACCTGAAGGAAGCGTCGGCGGGCCGGGTCAAGGTGATCGGCGCTGACCCGGAGGGGTCGGTCTACTCCGGTGGCACCGGGCGGCCGTACCTGGTCGAGGGGGTTGGTGAGGACTTCTGGCCGGAGACCTACGACCGGGAGATCGCCGACGGGATCGTTGAGGTCTCCGACAAGGCGTCGTTCGAGATGACCCGCCGGCTGGCCCGGACCGAGGGGCTGCTGGTCGGTGGCTCCTGCGGGATGGCGGTCGTCGCGGGGCTGGAGGTGGCCCGTGCGGCCGGTCCGGACGACGTGATCGTGGTGCTGCTGCCGGACGGGGGGCGCGGCTACCTGTCCAAGATTTTCAACGACTCGTGGATGGCCCGATACGGCTTCCTGGACAACTCTGGCAGCGAGCCGACCATCGCCGAGACGCTCGCTGGCAAGCCGGGTGGGCTGCCGGAGCTGGTGCACGTGCACCCGACCGAGACGATCCGCGACGCGATCGACTACCTGCGCGAGTACGGCGTCTCCCAGCTGCCGGTACTGAAGGCCGAACCGCCGGTGGTAACCGGCGAGGTGGCCGGGTCGGTCGCGGAGCGGGACCTGCTCGACGCGCTCTTCACCGGCCAGGCGCAGCTGCACGACACCATCGAGCGGCACATGGCCGCGCCACTGCCGATGATCGGCGGCGGGCAGCCGGTCAGCGAGGCGGTGGCCCTGTTGGAGAAGTCTGACGCCGCTCTGGTGCTGATCGATGGCAAACCGAAGGGGGTTCTCACCCGGCAGGACCTGCTCGCCCACCTCGGTTCCCACTGACGGAGGCTGGGTCAGCCGGCAGGGCCCTCGCCGACCTGGGCGTGGGCAGGGGCCCTGCCGGACACCTCGTCCTACCGGAGCTACAACTCCCGCCGGTAGCGGAGCAGTACGGCGGGGGTCGAGCCGACCAGTTCTTCTTCGGTGACGCCGGTCGGCCGCCACCCGCCCTGCTCGTAGAAGCGACGGGCCGGCCCGTTCTGCCGCAACACCCAGAGCGCCGCGACTCGCCAGCCACGGGCGCGCATCTCGGCCAGGGCGGCGGCCATCAGCATCCGGCCCAGCCCGCGGCCCCGCTCCGCCGGCTCCAGGTGGACCGCGTGGAGCAGCCCGGTGGCGGGGTCCCTTTGGTCGTCCGGGCCCAGGTAACTGAAGCCGACCAGCTGGCTGTCCCGTTCCGCCACGGTCAGCAGGTGGTCGGCCCGCTCGTGGCTCCAACGTTCATGCCAGTACTGCCCCAGCGCCGCCGGGGTCGGCTCGGCCAGCGTCTCGGTGGTCAGGAAGGGGGCGTAGGCGGCGGCTCGGGAACGTTGGTGTAGCGCCCCGACCGCGAGCAGGTCGTCCGCCCTCCCGGGGCGGAGCGTGACAGTCACCGTGCCGAGGGTACCCGTCGAGGCGGGACCGGCACGGTCATCAGGTCCTCGGCGACCACCAGATCACCCGCGAAGTGCTCCCGGGCCTCGGCGACAAAGCGGCTCAGGTCCGGGTAGCGCTGGGAGAAGTGGGTGAGCACGAGGCGGCGTACCCCGCACTCGGTGGCGACCTGCGCCGCCTGCCCCGCGGTGAGGTGCCCCACCTCGGCGGCGAGCGCGGCCTCCGAGGCCAGGAAGGTGGCCTCGATGACCAGGAGGTCGGCCTTGTCGGCGAGGGCGTACACCGCGTCGCAGAGGCCGGTGTCCATGACGAACGCGAACCGCTGGCCCGGCCGCGGCACACTCATCTGCTCCCGGGTGACGCGGTGTCCCGCCACGTCGAGGTGGCCGATGCGCAGCAGCTCGCCGATGGCCGGGCCGGCGATACCGTGGGCGGCGAGCCGCTCCGGCAACATCCGGTGCCCGTCCGGCTCAATGAGCCGGTACCCGTAGGTCTCGACGGGGTGCCGGAGCCGGCGGGCCTCCAGCGTGCCGCCGCGGATCGCGATCTGCTGCCCGTCCGTGTCAACCGGCGCGACTGCCAGCTCGGCGGTCTCGTAAAAACTCGACGCGTGCCGCAGCCGGGCGAAGTACTCGGTACCGCCTGCCGGAAAATGGACCGCGACCGGGTGGGGCACCCGGTCCAGGGAGAGCCGCTGAATCGTGCCGGGAAGCCCGAGGCAGTGGTCGCCGTGGAAGTGCGTGACACAGATCCGGGTCAGGTCGGTGGCGGTCACCGTGCTGTACAGCAACTGCCGCTGGCTACCCTCACCCGGATCGAAGAGGATTACCTCGTCGTCCCAGCGCAGGACATACCCGTTGTGGTTTCGGGCGCGGGTCGGCGTCTGGCTGGCCGTCCCGAGCACCACCAGTTCCCGCATCGACATGCCGCCCTCCCGACTGAGCTGACCGGCTGGATTGCCCCGGCTCGGACTGTCTCGGCTGCGCGAACCGTCTTGGTGGTGCGGACCGCACTGGCACTGCCGGGGAATGAACGACCCCCGGGGCTTCCGCGCTGACGCGCGGGCCGGCTGGACTGGGCCGGCACCCCGGGGGTCGGGTGGCTGTCATGGATTCGCCGCACCGCTGCCACACGGTCTCGACGATCTTTGCTGCCCACCCGGCGGGGTGGGCGACTGTCGAGGACAGCGGCTAGCGGGCAGCCACCTCACGAGTCCGATTGCTATACAAGTCTGGACCACCTCCTTTCCCGTGTACCGTCACGCTATCCAGAGCGCTGGGTCCGGGGCAACGGATTTCGATCACAAGCTGGCGGGGCGGCGAATCGGATTCGCGAAGTCCGCCAGTGCTGGTCCGGCCGGGTGGGGGCGTCCTCAGGCGCGGCGGTGCAGGCCGATCGGGCCCTGGCGCGGTCCGTCCTCCTGCGCGGGTTGCACGGCCAGCGACGGGAAGTTCGCGAGCTCACCCGCGGGCTCCGCATCCCACTCCGGGAAGACCAGGTCGCTCTGGAGGTAGAGGCAGAGCAGCTGGGTCAGATGGCGTAGCCCGTCCAGGTGAGTGCGCTCATGGCCGTGGGTGGCGTCCACCCCGAACCCGAGCAGCGCCACCCGGGCGTGCGCTCCGGCCTCGACCGCCGCCGCGACATCGGAACGGTAGTTGTCGAAGACATCACGGACCAGGTCGACGCCGTTCTCGCGGGCGATCGCCGCCAGGTTGCGGGTCAGGTGGTAGTCGAACGGACCCACCCCGTCGCCCATCGCCAGGGTCGCCGCGTCCTCCCGGGACTGCTGGCCGGGGGCGACCACGGCCGCGTCCACCGAGACGATCTCGGCTACATCCGGATCCAGCCCGTGTGAGGCGCCGTGGCCGATCTCCTCCGTGACCGTGATCAACAGGTGTGCACTGACCGCCGGGGTGACTCCGGCGTCAACCAACGCCTTGCAGGCGGTCAGCACCGCCGCCACGCCCGCCTTGTCGTCCAGATGGCGGGACTTCACGTATCCGGCGGGGGTGACCTGCGGGTTGGGTAGGAGCGCCACGAAGTCACCCACGTCCACCCCCAGCGCGCGGAGGCCGGCGACATCATCCACCGGTTCGTCCACCCGGACCTCGACCAGCTCCCAGCCGATGCCCTGGGAGTCCACCGCGTCGTTGTAGCGGTGCCCACTGGCCTTCAGCGGCAGCACCTGACCGGTGACCACCCGATCCAGGTGGTCGGTGAAGACCCGTACGTGGGCGCCTTCGGCGAAGCGTGCGCTGTGTGTGCCGATCGGCTGGAGTTCCAGCCGCCCGTTCTCCTTGAGCCGCTTCACCATCCCGCCGATGACATCGGTGTGCACCACGATCGCTCGGTCGGCCCCAGTCGTCCGGGGGCCCGGCAGGTAGGCGCTGAGCGCGCCGCGTCGGGTCAGCGTGGACGGGATCCCGAGCGCCGCCAGCCGCTCGCCCACGTACTGCTGTACGTGGTCGGTGCGCCCGGACGGGCTCGGGATCTCCAGTAGCTCCACCAGGACGTGGCGTAGGTAGTCGAGGTCGAGCGGGAGGGGTGTGGGCTGGTTCGGGGTCATACTCCAGAGCTTGCCGCACCCGCCGGGGACCAGAGGCGTTGCGGGGCCCGGGTCCCGGGGAAGAGTAGGTCGACGAAGCGTTCGGCGGTCGGCTGCGGCTCGTGGTTGGCCAGGCCGGGTCGCTCGTTCGCCTCGATGAAGACGTGCTCGGGGTCCTCCGCGGCGGGTACCAACAGGTCCAGCCCGGTCACCGGGATGTCCAGCGCCCTACTCGCGGCCACGCACGCCTCGGCGATCTCCGGGTGCAGCTCCGCGGTGACATCGTGGATCGTGCCACCGGTGTGCAGGTTGGCGGTCCGGCGGACGACCAGTAGCTCGCCCTCCGGCAGGAGGTCGGCCAGGGCGTACCCGGCTTCGGCGACCACCTCGCGGGTCATCTCGTCCAGTGGGATGCGGGACTCGCCGCCGGTCGCGGCGGCCCGACGGCGGCTCTGCCGCTTGATCAGCTCAGCGATGTCGTGCACCCCGTCGCCGATGATCGACGCTGGTCGGCGCACCGCGGCCGCCACCACCTCATGATCGATCATGACCACGCGCAGATCCTCACCGGCGCGCAACTCCTCGAGCAGCACCTCCGGGCAGTATCGGGCAGCCATCTCGACGGCCGTGTGTAGGGCTTCGGCGGTGCGTACCCCGACGGTGATTCCCTTGCCCTGCTCGCCCCGGGCCGGCTTCACCACCAACTCGCCGACGTCGGCCAGGAACGCGGTGTCGTCCCCGTCCCCGGTGGCTGTCCGGCCCCGCGGCACGGAGAGCCCGGCCTGGGCGAGGATCCGGCGGGTGACCCGCTTGTCGTCACAGCGGCTCATCGCCACCGCCGAGGTCAGCTCGGAGAGCGACTCGCGGGTGAGAATCGTCCGGCCGCCGCTGGTCAGCCGCAGCTCACCCCAGGTCGGGTCGGTCACCTCCACCCGGATGCCCCGGCGCATCGCCTCGTCCGCGACGATCTGCGCGTACGGGTTGAGCTCGTCGTACCCCTCCGGCATGGCGGGAAGGAAGAGCCGTTCGTTGATCGGGTTCTTCCGCTTCACGCAGAGCGCGGTGACGCGGTAGAAGCCGAGCCGCTCATAGAGTCGGATCGCGCCCTCGTTCTCGGCGAGCACCGAGAGGTCCACGTACGCCCGTCCCCGGTCGACCAACCGGGCCGCCAGCTCAGTGATCAGCGCCTGCCCGGTGCCGGGCGGCGCGGCGTTGAAGTCCACGGTCAGGCACCAGAGGCTGGCACCGCCGTCCGGGTCGTCGAAGACGGCGACGTGGTCCACCCCGGTGATGGTGCCGACGATCTCGCCGGTCGCGTTCTCGGCGACCAGGTGCAGGAAAGTGTCGGTGGCGGCGTTGGTGACCAGTACCTCCACCGGAGCGGTCACCATGCCGTTGGCCGCATAGATCCGGTTGACGTCCTCGGCGTCCTGCGCGTCCCGCAGCGGCCGGATCCGCAGGCCGGGGATCTCCGGGGCCGCGAGCCCTTCGCCGTGCAGCGGCAGCCGGAAGGTCAGCGACGGGTCGATGAACAGCTCGTCCGGCAGCCGGGAGACGAGTACGTGCGGGTCGTCCAGGTAGATGCAGATGTCCCGGGCGCCGGCAGCCTCCGAGCGCAACACGTCGGCGACGGCCGCCTGGTCGGCGTAGGTCTGGCCGAACACCAACCGGCCCCAGCCGCAGTCGAGCACGACGCCCGCTGCGGGCGCGTCGGCGACGTGCTCCGCCGCGGGTGCGACGGCCGGGCTGGCGGGGGTTGCCGCGGCGGCCACCGGGTCGCCGCCGGGGCCGACCCGCTCGAACCGACGGCTCCGGCCGCGGAGCTGATCTGCCAGCGCTACCCCGGTCGCGAGGGTTCCCGACACGGTCAACCGATTCCGTGGTTCTGGAGCCACATTTCCAGGAGTCCGAGTTGCCACAGCTTGTTTCCGTTCAACGGGGTCAGTTCGGCGTTCGGGTCGTCGAGCAGCGCGTTGACGTAGTCGGTGCGGTACAGCCCTCGACGACGAGCCTCCGGCGCCGAGAGCGCGTCGCGGACCCGGTCGAGGAGCTTGCCCTCCAGGTGGGTGAGGCCCGGAACCGGGAAGTAGCCCTTCGGCCGGTCGATGACCTCATGCGGTAGGACCCGCCGGCCGATCTCCTTGAGCACGCCCTTGCCGCCCTGGGCCAGCTTCAGCTCCGGCGGGCAGGTCGCGGCGAGCTCCACGAACTCGTGGTCCAGGAACGGGACCCGGGCCTCCAGCCCGTGTGCCATGGTCATGTTGTCGACCCGCTTCACCGGGTCGTCGGTCAGCATGATCTGTGTGTCGATCCGCAGGCCGGCGTCGACCGCGGTCTGCGCCCCGGCCTGGGCCAGGTGGGCGGCGACGAACTCGCGTGCCGGGTCACCGTCGGCCAGCCAGGCCGGGTTGAGTACGCGCGCCAGCCCGGCCGCGTTCCGGTCGAAGAACGCATGGGCGTACGTCTCGAGCGCCTCCTCCCGCGCAACCTGCGCCAGCGGCGGATACCAGTGGTAGCCGCCCAGGATCTCGTCCGCGCCCTGACCGGACTGGACGACCTTGACGTGCCGCGCTACCTCCTGGCTGAGCAGGTAGAACGCGACGCAGTCATGGCTGACCATCGGCTCGCTCATCGCGGCGACCGCCGCCTCCAGCGGCGGCACCAGGTCCTGCGACGGGACGCGGATCTGGTGGTGGTCACTGTCGAAGGTCTTCGCCACCAGGTCCGAGTAGCGGAATTCGTCGCCCTCCCGACCTCCGACCGAGTCGAAGCCGATGGAGAAGGTGGAGAGGCCGCGCTGGCCCTCTCCGGCAAGCAGGGCCACCACCAGGCTCGAGTCCAGGCCGCCGGAGAGGAGCACGCCGACCGGTACGTCGGCGACCATCCGTCGCCGTACGGCGGTGGTCAGTGCGCCCAGCAGCGCATCCTGCCAGTCCTCCGCCGACCAGCCGGCGCGTTCGGGGTGCCGGGTGAAGGACGGATTCCAGTAGACCCGCTCGTGGCTGCGGCCGTCCGGCTCGTAGACCCGGATGGTGGCCGGGGGGAGCTTGGCCACCCCGCGCAGGATGGTGCGCGGGGGCGGCACGATGCTGTGGAAGCTCAGGTAGTGCGCGAGCGCGACCGGGTCGATCTCGGTGTTGACGCCACCACCGGCCAGCAGCGCCGGCAGGGTGCTGGCGAAGCGGACCACTCCCGGCGACTCGGCCAGGTAGAGCGGCTTGATGCCGAGCCGGTCCCGGGCCAGCACGAGCCGGCCGGTGTCCCGCTCGGTGATCGCCACGGCGAACATGCCGACGAGGTGGTCAACGAAGTCAGGGCCCCATTCGGCGTACGCCTTGACCACCACCTCGCTGTCTCCGGAGGAGAAGAAGTGGTGCCCCTTGGCCTGTAGCTCGGTCCGCAGTTCCCGGTAGTTGTAGATGCAGCCGTTGAAGACGCCGGTCAGGCCGGCTGCGGCGTCCACGACGGGCTGTCCGCTGGCGGCCGAGAGGTCGATGATCTTCAGTCGGCGGTGTCCCAGGGCGATCGCTCCCTGTGCCCACACCCCGCTGTCGTCCGGCCCTCGGTCACTCATCGTGGCTGCCATGCGCTCCACCGCGGCCACATCGGCCCGGGAACCATCACGGCGAAACTCTCCCGCAAGTCCGCACATGTCAGCCCATGCTGCCAGAGGATATTGCGATTAGCCTGTTGAGACTATGACGGTCGTGTAAAAGGGTTGCTAGAATTCCTTCCCCTCATTGCTCAGAGTGATGGTTTGTGGGGATGAGGGTGGCAGTTCGTGTCACGCGCGGTCACTCTGCGAGGATTTGCCGCCGTCACCCGATGTGATGATCTACCCATTTATGGAATGCGATGTGTCGGGCGGGTCGTGGCCAAGCGGCCCGCCCGCACCCGCATCAGTCAGTGGTACGAGCGACACCAACCGGACAGCTCAGTCCATTGGGGCCGTGGTTGCAGTAACCGCCGGGATTCTTGGTCGGGGCGAGGTGCTGCTGGTGGTGCTCCTCGGCGAGGTAGTAGTCGCCGAGGGGGCTGATCTCTGTGGTGATCTCGCCCTTGCCGGCGCGGGCCACCACCGGTGCGAACGCGTCGCGGGACGCCAGCGCGGCGGTCAGCTGCTCGTCGGTGGTGGAGTAGATCGCCGACCGGTACTGGGTGCCCACGTCGTTGCCCTGCCGCATGCCCTGGGTTGGGTCGTGGTTCTCCCAGAAGACCTTCAACAGGTCCTCATAAGTGATCTTGGTTGGGTCGTAGCTGACCTGGACGACCTCGGCGTGCCCGGTCCGGCCGGAGCAGACCTCGTCGTACGACGGGTTCGGCGTGTAGCCGCCCGCGTAGCCCACCGAGGTGGTGCGCACGCCGGGCAGCGTCCAGAACAGCCGCTCGGCACCCCAGAAACACCCCATCCCGAAGACGGCGACCTCGGTCCCCTCGGGGAACGGGCCCGTCAGCGGGGTGCCCAAGACCTCGTGCGGTTCGGTGACCGGCGTCGCGACCGGGCGGCCGGGCAGGGCCTCCTCCGGGCTGATCAGCTGGGCCTTCGTACGGCGCAGAAACACGGTGGGACTCCTCTCATACCCTTCCCCGGCTGCAACGCCGGCGGGCCCGCCTTCCTTACCCGCGACGACGGCCTCCTTACCCGCGACGACGGCGCTCAGGCGCCACCCGGCAGCGCCGCCCGGATCCGGTCGGCGTGGTTGGCCGCCTCGGCGTCGTCCCGGTAGCGGGTGCGGGGCCAGAAGAAGCCGCGCAGCCCGTCGCCCTTGGTCCGCGGCACCACATGGGTGTGCAGGTGGGGAACCGATTGCGACACCTTGGTGTTTATCGCCACGAACGTGCCGCCCGCACCCAGCCCGGCTTCGACCGCGACGGCGAGTCGGCGAACCAACTCGACGTAGCCCGGTAGCGCCTCTGTCGGCAGGTCCGCCAGCGTGACCAGGTGGGGACGCGGCACCACGAGCAGGTGCCCCTTGAAGACCGGCCGGGTGTCCAGGAAGGCCACCCCGTCCGACTCGTCCACGACCCGCACCGCCGGCACCTCGCCCGCCACGATCCCGCAGAACACGCATCCGCTCATCCCTCGGCAGGGTAGCCCAGGCGGGGTCCACCCGCCTGGGCTACGGTGCACCTGCTGGTAGCGGGCTCCACCGCCGGAGGGCGACGGCTACCGGCGTCCCGGGGAGCGGGGCCCGACTAACGTTCCGGTCATGAGTAACGGCTTCGAGACGCTCGCCATCCACGCCGGCCAGGCCCCGGAGGCCCGCACCGGTGCGGTGATCCCCCCGATCTACCAGACCAGTACGTACGCGCAGGACGCCGTCGGCGCGCCCCGCCAGGGCTACGAGTACAGCCGTTCTGGCAACCCGACCCGGGACGCCCTGCAGGAGTGCCTGGCCGCGCTGGAAGGTGGTGCCGTCGGTCTCGCCTTCGCCAGTGGCCTCGCCGCCGAGGACACCCTGCTGCGAGCGGTCTGCACCCCCGGCGACCACGTGGTCATCCCGGATGACGCCTACGGTGGCACCTACCGGCTCTTCGCCCGGGTCACCGAGCGCTGGGGCCTGACGTACACCCCGGCCCGGGTCTCCGATCCCGACGCGGTACGGGCCGCGATTCGACCGGGCCAGACGAAGATCGTCTGGGTGGAGACGCCCACCAACCCGTTGCTCGGCATCGCCGACATCGCCGCCCTCGCGGCGATCGCCCACGAGGCGGGGGCGTTGCTCGTGGTGGACAACACCTTCGCCTCTCCGTACCTGCAGCAGCCGATCACGTTCGGTGCCGACGTCGTCGTGCACTCGACGACCAAGTACATCGGTGGACACTCCGACGTGGTCGGTGGGGCGCTGGTCGTCGCCGATCCCGAACTCGGTGCCGAGCTGGGCTATCACCAGAACGCGATGGGTGCGATCAACGGGCCGTTCGACGCCTGGCTCACCCTGCGCGGGATCAAGACCCTCGGCGTACGAATGGATCGCCACTGCGACAACGCCGAGCGGATCGCCACCTTTTTGGACGGGCACCCGTCGGTCGCCTCGGTCAGCTACCCCGGCCTGCCCACCCACCCCGGGTACGAGGTGGCCGTGAAGCAGATGCGTCGCTTCGGTGGGATGATCTCCTTCCGTGCGGTCGGCGGCGAGGAGCAGGCCGTACAGATCTGTAACCGGGCGAGGCTGTTCGTGCTCGCCGAGTCGCTCGGCGGGGTGGAGTCCCTGATCGAGCATCCGGGTCGGATGACACACGCCGGTGCGGCCGGCTCGCCGCTTGAAGTTCCCGGCGATCTCGTGCGACTGTCTGTCGGCATTGAGACGGTAGACGACCTGCTGGCTGATCTGGAGCAGGCGCTGGGCTGATCGCGGGGCTGGGGGAGGGTGGCCGTGCAGGACATCGTGCCGACCTGGGTGGGGGCGACCGCCAAGCAGATTGCTCGCGGCGTACGCCGCGGCGACATCTCCGCCACCCAGGTCGTCGCCGACCATCTCGACCACGTCGCCCGGGTCGACCCCGACCTGGCCGCGTTCCGACGGGTGCGGGCCGGTGCGGCGGTCACCGAGGCGGAGAAGGTCGACGAGCTGGAGGACCTGGCTGACCTTCCGCTGGCCGGGGTGCCGGTGGCGGTGAAGGAGAACACCGCTGTCGCCGGGCTGCCCACCTGGAACGGCTCGGCCGCAGCCCGGACCCCGGTGGCGGAGGCCGACCACGAGGTGGTCCGGCGGCTGCGCGGTGCGGGTGCGGTGATTCTCGGCGTCACCCGAATGCCGGAGCTGGGCCTGTGGGGGGTGACCGACGACTCGACCGCGGTGACCCGAAACCCGTGGGACCGCGGCCGTACCCCCGGCGGTTCGTCCGGGGGGTCGGCCGCGGCCGTGGCCGCTGGGCTGGTGCCGATCGCCCACGCCAACGACGGGCTCGGGTCGGTCCGGATCCCGGCGGCCTGCTGCGGTCTGGTCGGCCTCAAGCCCGGGCGTGGGGTGGTGCCCTGCCAACTCGGCGCGGACGACTGGTTCGGCCTCACCGAGCACGGGGTGCTGACCACCACCGTCGCCGACGCGGCGGTCGGCTTTCAGACGCTCGCCGGCCGTCGGCAGGAGAAACTTGTCCCGCCGGCCCGGCTCCGGGTCGGCGTGTCCCTGCGCTCCCCGGTGCGGGGCCTCTCGCCGGACGCGTCGAACCGGGACGCGGTCGCCGCCGCCGGTCGACTGCTCGCCGCCGCTGGGCACGACACCGTGCCCGCCGACCCGGGCTACTCCACGGCGCTCGGCCTACAGGGCCTCGCCACCTGGTTCGCCGCGGCTGCCGCGGATGTTCAGGCCGCTGGCCTGGACCGGCGGAGCCTGCAGAAGCGCAGCCGCCAGCACGTCCGGCTCGGGGAGTGGGTGCAGCGCCGGGGGTACGTACGCCCAGCCGACCGGGAGGCCTGGCGAGAGCGCTCGATCGGACTCTTCACCGACCACTCGATCGACCTGCTGCTCACCCCGGCCCTGGCGAGCATCCCCCCGGCGGCGGTCGGCTGGTCAGCTCGTTCCTGGCGGGCGAACGTGCTGGCCAACCTCCGCTACGCCCCGTACACCGCGCCGTGGAACGTCGCCGGACTGCCCGCACTGGTGGTGCCGGTCGGCCGCCGACCGGACGGGCTACCGGTGGCGGTCCAGCTGGTCGGTCCGCCCGGGTCCGAACTTCTGCTGCTCGGTGTGGCCGGCCAGTTCGAGATGCAGGCCCCCTGGGCCCGGCACGCAAATGGCTATCCCCGGGGCGGGACGCCCTCGCCGGCCGCGGGGTGACCCCGCCGCCGGTTCCACCACAACGGCGGGGACCGGCGGCGGTGGCCAGGCCCGGCCCTGGTCGGGGCGGGTGGCACCATCAGGGCATGACGACATTGGTCAGCCTGGACGACGTACGGGCCGCACGGGAGTTGCTTGCTGGTGTCGTTCGGACCACCCCGGTGGAACCGTCCCGTCCCCTCAGCGCGGCGCTCGGCGGGCCGGTGTGGCTCAAGTGCGAGCACCTCCAGCGGGCTGGTTCGTACAAGGTGCGGGGGGCGATCGTTCGGATCTCCCGGCTGTCGGCGGCGGAGCGCGCCAACGGTGTGGTCGCGGCCAGTGCCGGCAACCACGCCCAGGGCGTGGCGCTCGCTGCCGACCTGGTCGGCACGCACGCCACCGTGTTCATGCCGGTGAACGCACCGTTGCCGAAGGTGGAGGCCACCAAGGGGTACGGCGCGCAGGTCGAACTCGTCGGCAACACGGTTGACGAGTCGCTGGTGGCCGCACAGACCTACGCCGAGCGCACCGGCGCAACGCTGATCCACCCGTTCGACCACGGCGATGTGATCGCGGGACAGGGCACGGTGGCGCTGGAACTCCTCGAACAGTGCCCGGAGGTCCGCACGATCGTCACCGGGGTGGGGGGCGGCGGACTGGTCTCCGGCATCGGGGTCGTGATGAAGGCGCTGCGCCCAGATGTGCGGGTCGTCGGGGTGCAGGCGGCCAGCGCCGCCGCCTTCCCGCCCTCGCTGGCCGCGGGTGAGCCGGTGCGGCTGCCGTCGTTCGGCACGATCGCGGACGGAATCGCCGTCGGGCGTCCCGGTGAGCTGACCTTCCAGCACGTCCGCGCGTTGGTCGACGAGGTCGTGACCGTGCGCGAGGAGGACATCTCCCGCGCGCTGCTGATGTTGTTGGAGCGGGGCAAGCAGGTGGTCGAGCCGGCCGGTGCGGTGGGGGCGGCGGCGCTGCTGGCCGGCGTGGTCGACGTCGAGGCGCCGGTGGTGACGGTGCTCTCCGGTGGCAACATCGATCCGCTACTGATGCTGCGGGTGATCGAGCACGGGCTCGCGGCGGCCGGGCGTTACCTGCGGGTCACCGTCCGCTGCTCAGATCGACCGGGCCAACTCGCCTTGTTGCTCAACGAGATCGCCGAGCAGCGGGCGAACGTCGTGGATGTCGAGCACCAACGGGCCAACCCGCACCTGCGGCTCGGCGAGGTCGAGGTGGCGCTGTCGGTGGAGACCCGCGGCACCGAGCACTCGGACACGCTGATCAGCGTGCTGCGGGCCAGTGGCTACCAGGTGGTCTTCTCCGGCGAGGCGTGAGGCCGCCGGCTTGGGCTCTGCGGAAGCGCGAAACGCCGACGTGCCGGTGCCCCCCCCGGGGCCACCGGCACGTCTCCACCGGTGGGTCAGCCGCCGCGTTCAGCCGCCAAAGGGCTCGAAGGCGACCACGGTGACCTTGATGTCCGCGCCACTGGGTGCGGTGTAGGTGCAGGTCTGGCCCGGGCGGCAGCCCAGGATCGCCTGCCCGATGGCGGACTCGGGACTGTAGACCGTCAGGTCGGTGGTCGACGAGATCTCGCGGGAACCGAGCAGGAAGCGCTCGGTGTCATCCTTGTCGTCATCGAAGTAGATCGTCACCACCATGCCCGGCGCGACCGTGTCGGCGGTCGGTGCCTCGCCCACCTGAGCGGTGCGCAGCAGCTCCTTCAGATAGACGATCCGTCCTTCGGCCTTGCCCTGTTCCTCGCGAGCGGCGTGGTAGCCGCCGTTCTCCCGAAGGTCACCCTCCTCGCGCCGGGCGTTGATCTCGGCGGCGATGACCGGCCGATTGGCGATCAACCCGTCGAGCTCCGCCTGGAGGCGGTCGTGCGCCTCCTGGGACAGCCAGGTGGCGGGCGCCTCGTTGCCAGTGGACACAGGCGATCTCCTCAGTCGTGCTGGCGGCAGGTGAAATTCCAAGTTACCAGTGCCGGCCGACGCCGTCGGCCCGACGATCAACGTCCAGCCCCTCCCAAGCCGCCCCGCCACGGCCGTCAGGGCAGGTCAGGCCGGGCGACGACAGCGAAGTACCTCGCCGATGAAAGGGCGTCCCTCGGTCACCAGGCGGTGCTGCGCGCGTACCTCTCGCTCGTCGGGCTGGGCGGTCACCGTGACCTGCTCCCGGGCCACCTCGGCACCGTCCCGGTCCCGGGCCCGCAGCACACAGACCGCGGATCCACCCGGGGGTACGGCGACCCGGAAGTCGATCAGCACCTGTGAGTCGGTGATGTCGGTATAGGTGATCACGGTTGCGTCATACTCCGGGCTGCCGTACTGCTGGTAGAGCCGGACCACGATCGTGCCGAGGGCCGCCACCAGGGCGAGCCCCACCAGCGCGGTCAGCACCGGACGGCGGCGGCGTTCCCGCCGACGGCCGTACCGACCGGGCGGGAAGACCGGCGCGCCGGTCACATGTGTGGCGTGCGTCTCGCTCACCGGTGGGTATCTCCTGGCATCGTTGTCGGGGGCATCAGCAAGAATGGCTTGGTAAGAGTGGCAGGTTCATTCTCCCAGCCGTCCGGTCACTTCAGCACCGTGGGCACGTTCCGCTTGTGGGCGCCTCGTGGGCAGGTCCGGCATCGCGAGAGCTCCAGCAGCGCGCCGCAAGCATCGCAGGTCAGCGCCGGTGGAGTGCCCAGGGGTGCGGGTGTGTGCGGTGGGCGGGCCGACGGCGGGGGATTGTTCCGTAGTCGGGCGGCTGGGTAGGGCCGCCAGGCAGAGATGAGGAGCGCCGACGTTGGCAGAGCGACTGCGACTCATGGCCGTCCACGCACATCCGGACGACGAGTCGAGCAAGGGCGCGGCGACCACCGCGAAGTACGTGGCCGAGGGGGTGGACGTCCTGGTCGTGACGTGCACCGGCGGCGAGCGGGGGAGCGTGCTCAACCCGAAGATGGACCGGCCCGACGTCTGGGCCAACATCGCCGACATCCGCCGTGCCGAGATGGACGCCGCGCGGGCGATTCTCGGTGTCGAGCAGGCCTGGCTTGGTTTTGTGGACTCGGGTCTGCCGGAGGGAGACCCGCTGCCACCGTTACCCGAGGGTTGCTTCGCCCTGCAGGACGTGGACGAGGCCGCCGGCCCGCTGGTGCGCCTGATGCGGGAGTTCCGTCCGCACGTCGTCACCACCTACGACGAGGAGGGCGGCTACCCCCACCCCGACCACATCATGACTCACAAGATCAGCGTTGCGGCCTTCGACGCCGCCGGTGTCCCCGGCCGTTACCCCGATCTCGGCGAGCCCTGGCAGCCGCTCAAGCTTTACTACGACATCGTCTTCTCCAGGGGCAAGATCCTGGTGCTGCACGAGGCGCTGCTCGCCGCCGGCTTCGAGTCGCCGTACGAGGAGTGGCTCACGCGTTGGGAGGGTCGGACGGACAAGGGCCCCAGAATCACCACCCGGGTGGGGTGCGCCGAGTACTTCCCGGTCCGCGACGACGCGTTGCGCGCCCACGCGACTCAGATCGACCCGGATGGATTCTGGTTCCAGGTGCCGATGGAGGTACAACAGCGCGCCTGGCCCACGGAGGACTTCCAACTCGTCCGGTCCCTGGTCGACAGCCCCTTGCCCGAGTCGGACCTCTTCGCCGGTATTGCCTAGCCGGCCTACTCGGGCAGAGGGGTTCCATCGGCCCTGCTCCGGGGGCGGGCTAGTCTGGTCACCACTCGCGCAACGGAGGACGCCATGCTGACCGCCGCTGAGGTGCTCGCCCAAAACAACTTCGGGAACACCCGCACGGGCGGGCTGGCCGGCCCGATGGGTCTGTTCCTGATCCTCGTGCTGGCGATCGCCACCGTCTTACTGATCCGCAACATGAACGCCCGCCTGCGCCGGCTGCCCAACCAGTTTCCGCCTGCCGGCGACTCCGCTGTGGCTGCCTCCGTCGCGTCCGGCGCTGGCCAGGAAGCTGGGGCAGGCAGTGAGGCGGCCGGTGGTGCCCCGGCGCGGGATTCATCACTGAACTCCGGCACCGGGCCCCAACAGCCCTGAATGGGTCTCGGCCGCATGATTCACGACTATCGGCGCCCTAGCCCCCTGTTGCGGTAACCGGTATTGGCTTAGCCTTCCCGCCGGGGACGGAAAGTTTCGTCGGCCTGGGGTAGGAGGGGGCGCCGATGATCAGCACAGCTGAGGCTGCCCGTCGTCCTGCCGTAGAGCTCGGGACCGGAGCGGGGCGGTGACCGCCACTGTGCCCGGCCAGTCGCGGACTGGTCCCCCCGACCGGTCGGAGTGGGCCCGCGTGCTCACCGCGGCGGCGCTGGCGACAGCCCTGGTCGCAGCCGTGGCGGCGGTCACCCGGCCGAGCGGTCTGCCCAGCGACGACCCGCTGGGCGGCCCCGCGCGCTTCGGGATCGCCGTCGCCCTGTTCGCGTTCGCGCAGCTCGCCCGACTCCAGTTCCGGGCTGCGGCTGGAGCGGTCAGCCTCACCTGGGGCGAGGCGGCGCTCGTCATCTGCTTCCACCAGGTGCCCGCCGGCTGGATTCCGGCAGCCACCCTCCTCGGCGTCGGCCTGGCCTGGTCGGGGATGTCGTTGCTCGGCACCCGCCGGCCGCCGTTGGAGATCGCCCGGATCGCGTCGTCGCTGACCGTGGCGACGGCGGCGGCCGGGCTCGTCACCACCCTGTTGGGGCGGCCGCTGCTGGCGGCGCCGACCCCACCGCTCGCGCTGGCGATGGTCGCGGGTGCGGTCACCTACCTGCTCGTCAGCGTCGGGCTCGGTGCGGTCACCGTCAACCTGCAGCACGGCGTCCCAGTCCGTGCCGTGCTGGAGGAGGCGCTGCGGGGCAAACTGATGATGTTCGTCGGGAACGTGGTGGTGGGCCTGGTCGTGGTCGCCCTCATCGAGGTGGACCCACGTTGGTTGGTGATCCTCCCGCTGCCGCTCTGGCTGCTCCAGCAGACCTACCGTCAGCAGCTCCGCGCCGATCAGGAGCGACGGGCCTGGCGGGCCTTCGCCGAGGCGACCGCGGCGCTCCGTCACCGCGACGAGCGGGGCATGGCGACGGCGGCGGTGAGCGGCGCACTGACCCTGTTCCACGCCGAGCTGGTCACTGTGGAAATCGCCGACGGCGACGGTCGGTGGCATCGGTTCCGGGGCGACGCCGCCGGTCAGCTCTCCACCCGGGAGATCGGTGGCCCCGAGGCGACCGACGGGGACGAACGCGAGCTGGTTCGGCCACTCATCGGTGGGACCGCCGCCGGCGGCCAGCTCCGCGTTCGTCTCCCCCGGGCGGCACCGCCCACCGACCGCGATCGCGACGTCTTCGCGGCGTACGGTGACGCCCTCGCCGTCGCCCTGCACGACGTGGCGAGCCATCGGGAGCTGCGCAAGATGGCCGCCTGTTCCCTGCAGGGGGCGGTGAGTGACGCGCTGACCGGCCTGGCCAACCGGGCGGCCATGCTCTGCAAGGGGGACCAGGTGCTGCGGCGGCTGGCCCGGGACCGGCCAGTGGCGTTGCTGCTGCTGGACATCAACCGGTTCAAGGAGGTCAACGACACGCTCGGGCATGCCGCCGGTGACCAGCTACTGCGGCTGACCGCCGACCGACTGGGCGGGCTGGCCCGCGGCGGGGACCTGCTGGGCCGGCTCGGCGGCGACGAGTTCGCCCTCCTGTTGACATCGGTGCCCGGAGACAGCGCCGCCCCGATGGCCTACACGCTGCGCCAGGCCCGGGAGATCACCGAACGGCTCGCCGCCCCCACCGAGGTGGCGGGTGTCCGGATGTCTGTGGAGGCCGCCGTCGGGGTGGTGGTCGCGGGCGCCGGCACCGCCGACATGGCGGAGCTGCTGCGCCGGGCGGACATCGCGATGCATCAGGCTAAGGAGGGCAGCGGCTGCGTCGCCGCGTACGACTCCGCGCGGGACGCCACCAGCACCGACCGGCTCGCCCTCCTGGCCGAGCTGCGCGAGGCGCTGGCCGCCGACGACCAGTTGGTGCTGGTCCTGCAACCGGCGGTGGACCTGGAAACCGGGGCGCCGACCGGGGTGGAGGCGCTGATCCGTTGGCGGCACCCCCGACGCGGCTGGCTGAACCCACACGAGTTCATCCGTCCGGTGGAGAACAGCGAGCAGCTGGGCACCTTCACCCGGTACGTACTGGACAAGGCCCTCGGCGTGGCGGCGCAGTGGGCCCGAGACGGACTGGACCTGCCGATCTCGGTGAACCTCTCCGCCCGCAGCCTGCTCGACCGGCGGCTGCCAACCGAGATCGCAGACGCGCTGTGCCGCCACCGGGTGCCGGCGCGGCGCCTCGTCCTGGAGATCACCGAGACGGTGGTGATGAGCGAGCTCGCGGTGATCGACGAGGTGCTCGGCGCGCTGCGCACGATGGGCGTGCAGTTGGCCGTGGACGACTTCGGTACCGGGTTTTCATCGTTGACCTTCCTCACCCGGGTCACCGTGGACGAGTTGAAGGTGGACCGTTCCTTCGTGCTCCGGATGGCCGACTCGCCGGAGGCGGCGGCGATCGTGCGCACCACAGTGGGGCTTGCCCAGCAGCTGGGGCTACGGGTGGTCGCCGAGGGGGTGGAGACCGCCGAGCAGCGCAGCGCGCTGGCCGAGCTCGGCTGTACGGCCGCCCAGGGCTACCACTTCTTCAAACCCATGCCGGCCGACAAGATCGGTCCGGTCCTCGGCGGCCTGGTCAACGGGGCGCGCTCCCGGGTTGTTCCCCTCCGGGCCGATGGCGCCTCCTGACCGTCCGCGCCGATAGAGTCGTCCCGTGAACCGACTCGCCGACGCCACCAGCCCGTACCTGCTCCAGCACAAGGACAACCCGGTCGACTGGTGGCCATGGTGCGCGGAGGCGTTCGCCGAGGCCCGCCGGCGGGACGTCCCAATCATGATCTCGGTCGGCTACGCCGCCTGCCACTGGTGTCACGTCATGGCGCACGAGTCCTTCGCCGATGAGCAGGTGGCGACGCTGCTGAACGAGGGCTTCGTGGCGATCAAAGTGGACCGCGAGGAGCGTCCGGACATCGATGCCGTCTACCTGACGGCGACCCAGGCCATGACCGGGCAGGGCGGCTGGCCCATGACCGCCTTCGCCGCCCCGGACGGAACCCCGTTCTTCTGCGGCACCTACTTCCCGAAGCCCAACTTCCTCCGGCTGCTCCAGTCGGTCACCACCGCCTGGCGGGACCAGCGCAGCGCCGTGCTCCAGCAGGGTGCCGCGGTCGTCGAGGCGATTGGCGGTGCCCAGGCGGTCGGGGGTCCGTCCGCCCCGTTCACCGCCGACCTGCTCAACGCCGCTGCCGACCGGCTCGGCGCGGAGTACGACGAGATGAACGGTGGGTTCGGCGGGGCGCCGAAGTTTCCGCCGCACCTGAACCTGCTCTTCCTGCTGCGGCAGTACCAGCGCACGGGCGACCAGCGGAGCCTGGAGATCGTCCGACACACCGCGGAGGCGATGGCCCGGGGTGGCCTGTACGACCAACTCGCCGGGGGCTTCGCCCGCTACTGCGTGGATGGGCAGTGGTTGGTGCCGCACTTCGAGAAGATGCTCTACGACAACGCCCTGCTGCTGCGGGTCTACACCCACCTGTGGCGGCTGACCGGTGACCCGATGGCCCGTCGCGTGGCCCGGGACACGGCCCGCTTCCTCGCCGACGAGCTGCACCGACCGGGCGAGGGGTTCGCCTCCGCGCTGGACGCCGACGCCGCCGGGGTGGAGGGGCTGACCTACGTCTGGACTCCCGCCCAGCTCGTCGCGGCCCTGGGCGAGCAGGACGGCCGGTGGGCCGCCGACCTGTTCGCGGTCACCGAGCAGGGCTCGTTCACCCCCCATGCCGCCGCGTCGACCGGGGCGGCCGGTACCGGGGCGGCGGCCACCGAGCAGTCAGCCAGCGTGCTTCGGCTGGCCCGGGACGTTGACGATGCGGCGCCGGCGGTGCGGTCCCGCTGGCAGGAGGTCGCGCACCGGTTGCTGATGGTCCGCGACACCCGCCCGCAGCCGGCCCGCGACGACAAGGTGGTAGCCGCCTGGAATGGGCTTGCGATCACCGCGATCGCCGAGTTCCAGCAGGTCGTGGCCAGCTTTGCGGAGGACGCTCCGGGGCCGGACGCCAACCTGATGGAGGGCGTGACGATCGTCGCCGACGGCGCCATGCGGGACGCGGCCGAGCACCTGGCAACAGTGCACGTCGTGGCCGGGCGGCTGCGGCGGACCTCGCGGGACGGCCGGGTCGGGGAGGCCGCCGGAGTCCTGGAGGACTACGGCTGCGTGGCTGAGGCGTTCTGCGCGATGCACCAGCTGACCGGCGAGGGACGGTGGCTGACCCTGGCGGGGCAGCTCCTCGACGTGGCGCTGGAGCGGTTCGCCGCACCGCAGGGCGGCTTCTTCGACACCGCTGATGACGCGGAGCGTCTGGTCAGCCGGCCCGCGGACCCCACCGACAACGCCACCCCGTCCGGCCGGTCGGCGATCGTCGCCGCGCTGGTCGCGTACGCGGCGTTGACCGGTGAGACCCGCTACCGGGAGGCGGCGGAGGCGGCGCTGGCCACCGTGGCGCCGATCGTCGCCGCGCACGCCCGCTTCACCGGGTACGCGGCCACCGCCGGTGCGGCGCTCCTCACCGGCCCGTACGAGATCGCGGTGGTGACTCCCGATCCGGCCGGTGAGCCGTTGGTACACGCGGCGCACCGGTACGCCCCACCGGGTGCCGTGGTGGTGGCGGGGCGGCCGGACCAGCCCGGGGTGCCGCTACTCGCCGGCCGGCAGCTGGTTGACGGGCAGGCCACCGCGTACGTCTGTCGGGGTTTTGTCTGCGACCGGCCGGTAACCGGAGTTGACGATCTGGTGGCGCGGCTGACGGGCCGGTAGGCGGGCGGCGGGCCCGGGTAGCGGGCTGGCTCCGCTGGCCGGATACGCTGTCCTGGCTATGGATTCCCAGACCGGTCTGCCCGTTGTCGGCATGGTGGGTGGCGGCCAACTGGCCCGGATGACCCATCAGGCCGCGATCGCCCTCGGCCAGTCGCTGCGGGTGCTCGCACTCGCCCCCGAGGATGGTGCCGCCCTGGTGGCCGCCGACGTGCAGTATGGCGAGCACACCGATCTCGCGGTGCTGCGCACCTTCGCCAAGGGCTGCGACGTGGTCACCTTTGACCACGAGCATGTTCCCACCGAGCACATCGAGGCCCTCACCGGCGAGGGCGTCAAGCTCTTTCCGCCGGCCGAGGCGCTGGTGCACGCCCAGGACAAGCAGGTAATGCGGGAACGGCTCGCGGCGCTGGGTCTGCCGAATCCGACCTGGCGGCCGGTGGAGACCCCGGCCGACCTCGAATCCTTCGGTGCCGCCGTGGGTTGGCCGGTGGTGCTCAAGGCGGCCCGGGGCGGCTATGACGGCCGGGGCGTGTGGCTGGTCGAGGATGCCGCCCAGGCGGCCGAACTGTCGGCCACGTTGCTGGCCACCGGGGTGCGCCTGATCGCGGAGGAGCGGGTGGCGCTGCGCCGGGAGTTGGCCGTGCAGGTGGCCCGTTCCCCGTTCGGGCAGGTCGCCGCGTACCCGGTGGTCGAGACCGTGCAGCGGGACGGAATCTGCGTCGAGGTCCTGGCCCCCGCACCGGAGCTGCCGGAGGAGCTGGCGGTCGGTGCGCAGCAACTCGCCATCGACCTCGCCACCGACCTCGGCGTGGTGGGTCTGCTCGCCGTCGAGTTGTTCGAGGTGGCCGACCCAGCCGAGGCGACGGGCAGCCGCCTCGTGGTCAACGAGTTGGCGATGCGGCCGCACAACTCCGGGCACTGGAGCATCGAGGGGGCCCGGACCTCGCAGTTCGAGCAGCACCTGCGGGCGGTGCTCGACTATCCGATGGGGGACACGTCGTTGGCCGCGCCGGTGGTGGTGATGGCGAACGTGCTGGGCGGTGAGCCGGGCGGGATCTCTCTCGACGAGCGCCTGCACCACCTCTTCGCCGCTGAGCCGGGCGCCAAGGTGCACCTGTACGGCAAGCAGGTGCGCCCAGGTCGCAAGATCGGCCATGTCACCGTACTCGGCGACAACCTGGATGAGGTGCGCCGCCGGGCGGCGCGGGCGGCCCGTTGGCTGCGGGAGGGGCACGGATGAGCACAGTCGGGTTGATCATGGGCAGCGACTCGGACTGGCCGACAATGCGGGCCGCCGCCGAGACACTGGACGAGTTCGGGGTCGCGTACGAGGTCGAGGTGGTCTCGGCGCACCGGACACCGGTCCGCATGATCGAGTATGGCCGTGACGCCGCTGACCGCGGCCTAAAGGTGATCATCGCTGGGGCTGGGGGCGCGGCGCACCTGCCGGGCATTGTCGCCTCGGTCACCCCACTGCCGGTGATCGGGGTGCCGGTGGCCCTGAAGTATCTGGACGGGATGGATTCACTGCTCTCCATCGTGCAGATGCCCGCCGGCGTGCCGGTGGCCACCGTCTCGATCGGTAACGCCCGCAACGCCGGGCTGCTCGCGGTCCGGATCCTCGGCGTCGAGGACCGGGCGCTGCGCGACCGGATGACGGCGTACCAGTCCGATCTGGAGCAGGTGGTCGCGGAGAAGAACGCGGCCCTGCGCGCCTCGCTGAGCTGAGTCCGGGCGCACCCCGCTGAGCCGGGTCCGGGCGGGCTGCCGCAGCGGGTTAGCGCATGCCGCGTAGGGCGGTCTGGAGGCGTTCTTGGGCCCGCCGGCGACGTTCGTTGCTGGCCCCGAGGACCAACAGGAGGAGACCGGCGGGGATCAGCAGCAGCCACGGCCCGAGACTGAACAGCGCGTGGATCGCCGTGATCGCGGTGGCCGTGGCACCCACAATCACCGGTGCCTGCTGCTGCCGCAGCGAGCCGAAGACCAGCACCGCGACCGCCCCGAGCAACAGCAGCACCCGGCGCAGCATGCTGCTCTCGGTGGCCAGCACGATCGCCAGGGTCGGAGCGAAGGCGGTCACCAGGGCCGGTCCGTACGCCACCCAGCTGCTGAGCGCGGAGCGCTGGCGAAGCTCCAGTACGCCGACGAGCAGGGCCAGCGCAGCGAACGGCAGGGTGTAGGCCTCGGGCAGGGCCACGTCCGCCACCCACATGAGAATCCACCACGCGGTGATCTCGCAGCTCACCACCGCCCAGAAGAGGATCCGCCGCTCGATGTCGCGGCGGCCGGGTCGGGCCGCCGCCACGCCGAGGATGGCGCCCCCGGCGGCGAGCAGGGCCGCGATGTGCCGGGGTGAGTCGTAGGCCAGCGCCAGGGCAATCAGCGCGGCGGCGAAGCCGCTCCACTCCACCGTGGCCGCCTCCCGCCCCGCCTCCGGACGACGCAGGCGCGGCAGGGTGGCCGCGAAGACCTGGAGGGCCGCCCCGACGGCCAGGACGCCGAACGCCGACCAGCGCGCGCTCAGACCGGCGACCAGACCGGTGGTGAGCACGAAAAGCTGCGCCATCAGGGCGGCGAACAGCCAGCCGAGGATGCGGGCGTGCCCGGTGGCACCGAAGAGCGCGGCAACCGTGCCCACGCCCACCGCGCCGCCGAGCGTGACCAGGGTCAGGTTCTCGGTGGCCAGGCTGCCGGCGAGTCCCGCGCTGCCGGCGGCGAGGCCGATGCCGAAGACGAGTACCCGGGCCAGCCGGAGTGAGCGGGCTCGCTCCACCAGGGTGGGCGGCGGTGTGAGGGCGAGTCCGAGCATGGCGAGGGTGAACACGGTGAGCCCGGCGAGCGTGCTCGCGGGCCAGGCGAGGTTCAGCGCCACGGGCGTGATCAGCAGGGTCACCGCCGCGCCCGGCAGGATGACCGGCACCGCCCGACTGCGTCGACCGCCGCTGAAACCGACAGCAGCCAGTGCGGCGGCGGCGGTCAGCAGCAACGCGGTGAGTACGTGCGTCGGGTCCGCCGCCGCGGGTGCGGGCAGGAGCAACTCCGGCGGCGGGCCCTGCCAGGTGCCGCCGAGGGTTCGGTATGGCTCGACCAGCGCCACGTGTAGCGCCGGTGCGAGCGAGACCAGGGCCAGCACCGTGGGCAGGGCCGCCGCGGCGAGCGCCCCGGCGGCCGGGTCTACCCGCCACCTGCGGGTGCCGGGCCCGGCGGAGTGGCCCCAGGTGCCCCCGAAGGTTACTCGCCATCGGCGAGTCGGTGCCGCGAGTCCGGCCGGTGGCTCGGTGGCGCCACGGCTCAGCTCGGCGAGGACACCGATCAGGGCGGCCGCGGCGGCGTACACCCCGACCTGTAGGCCGGCGGGGATGGCGGCGAGGGCGCTCACCGTGGCGCCGCCGACCAGCGCTGCGCTGGCCCAGGGCAGGTACTGCGGAACCCGGCGTCGGGCGGACGTCACGACGGCCAGGCCGAGACCGGAGGTGGCCAGGGCGGCGATCAGCACCACCTGCGGTGAGTGCCCGAACTCGGCAGCCAGGGCGGCCACCGCGCCGGGCAGGGCGAGCAGCGTCGCCCCGGTCGCGGCGCCACCGATCTGCGTCGGGTGGGGCGGCGACCCCTCGCCATCCACATCGGTGCCCAGCGGCGGGGAGAGGGCGCGAGCGAAGGTCGCCACGGCGACCCCGATCAGCGCGATGCCGCCGAGGGCCAGCGCCGTCGTCCACGGCCGGACCAGCCCGGCACCGGCGACATACAGCGCCAGCACGCCGGCCATGACGGCCCGGGAGAACGCGGCCCGGGCCGCCACCGACGCCACCGACGCCAGGCCGTACCCGGTTGCCACCAGCGAACCCACCAGTACCGGCGACCACCATGGCAACGCGAACGCGGCCGGTGCGCCGACGGCGGCCAGGACCAGGGCCGCGCCGGAGATGTCGTGCTGCCAGGGCGGCGGCAACAGGATCGCGGCGGCTATCGCCAGCAGCGCCAGCGCGACCGGCGCCTGCCAGGTGGAGCCGCCGATCGGGGCGGCCGGCCACGTGCTCAGGTCGCCGGCCCAGATTGGACCGGAGGTGAGCAGGACACCGATGCCACCGCGGAGCGCCATCGCGCCGGCCAGCAGTCCGACCAGCCCGCCTCCCAGGGCCAGGCCGAGGGTTGGACCTCGCCGCCACGGCTGCGGGAGAGCGCGAGCCGCGACCGCGACGACCAGCAGTAGCCCGGCCGCGACCGCCAGCTGTGCGCCCGGCGCAAGGACAGCGGCGATTCGCACCAGGGTGGCGACCAGCGCAGCGGTCACTGCGGCGCCGGCCAGGTCGGCGCCGTCCAGGAGGAGGTCGGAGCGGCGGCGGGCGTCGAAGGAGGGGGCGAAGAACAGGAGCACCGCGGCGACCAGCAGCAGCGCGCCGACCCAGGCGTCGGCGGCGGTGGTGGCGGGTGCCCCGAACGAGGCCGCGGCGACGGCCAGGGCACCCAGTACCGCCCCCGTCGCCAGCGGCATCGGGAGATGCCGGTGCGAAACCTGCACGAGCGCGGCGTAGCCGAGCGTGACGCAGACCGCGAGGAAGCTCGCCGCCAGCAGCGCGACGGTCACCTCCCGCAGCGCGGTGGAGGACCCCGCCGGACCGGCGGCGACGACCGCCGCCACCGTGCCGGGGAGGGCGAAGGCTGCCCCGCCCGCGGCCCAGCCGGAGAGGAGGTCCGCTCCGGCGGCGGCGGCCCGGAGCCGGGGCGCTGCCGCCACCAGCACGCCCGCCAGGAAGAGGACGAGCAGGACGGCGGCGGTCAAGGATGGCCGGGCCAGCCCGGCCCCGGCACCGAACAGCCCCACCCCGGCGGCGGTCACGGCGTGCGCACGCGCCGCGCGTTCGGTCCGCGCCGACAACCCGGCCACCCCGATCCCGGCCGCCGCCACCACCATCGGCCACGGCGCGGCAACCCAGCCAAGCCCGAGCGAGGTGGGGATGGCGAGCGCGGTCAGCGCGGCACCGACCACTGCGAACTCCCGGCGGATCCCCGGCGGCAGGGCGGCCACGGCGGCCACGGTCAGCAGCAGCGCGCTGGCGGCGAGTTGGCTGGGGGCGGGGGCGCCCACCGCGGCGAGCTCGGCTGGGTAGCGGTCGAGGTCGGCGGCCCACGCTGGGAGGGCGGCTCGGAGCGGGGCCACTCCGGCTCGCAGGGTGCCGGTGGCGACGACGACGCCGCTGATGGTCAACGCGATGGCGGAGGCGAACTGCGGGCCGCGTCGCAGCGCAGCCGGCACCGCACGTACGACCAGACCGGTGAGCGCGATGACGGCGGTGATCAGAAGTAGTGCCTGGTCGGGTGCCGCCACCCAGGCGAGGCGGCTCGACGCGCCGATCACGGCGAGGGTGAGCAGGCCGGTGCCGATGTCGGGAAGTGGGGCGCGGCGGGTCGCCAGCATCCCCGCGCCGGCCACGGTCGCGGCGAGGAGGAGGGCGGCTCCCGCCCCGACCGTCGCCGGCACGGTGGTCATCCGCAGCAGCGCGGTACCGGCGTACCCGAGGGCAGCCAGTGCGGCAGCGCCATAGAGGACGAAGATCAACTCGCGGAGTCCGGGCACCGGGCGGTCGGCGGAGCCGTTCCCACCGAACACCTCGTCGGGCTCCGCCCCGCCGTCGGTTGGTCGATCCTGTCCCGAACGCTGGCGCGGAGCGACGGGGGTGGCCGGAGGCCGTTCCGGGCCGGTCTGGTCCCCCGCCGTGGTCGGTGGGGGCGGGGGCGCTTCGGGCAGGTCCCGGCGGACCGGTCGGGCCCTGGTGACGGCGGAGCCGGCCAGCGAGAAGTTCAGGACGGCCACGAGGGCCAGCACCGCGGCCCAGCCCGCCGGAGCGTCGATGCGGTCGTAGGCGAGCAGCGGCAGGATCGGCTGGAGGGCCAGCACCGTGGCGAACCGGGGTACGCGGAGTCCGCTCCAGCCGCCGTACGCCAGGGCTACCCCGGCGGTGACCGCGGAGACGGCTCCGGCGAACACCGCCCTGGACGCGCCGTCTGCGCTGGTTACGGACCAGAGCGCGTACCCGGCCAGCGGCACCAGGAGGAGGCCGACGGCGGAGATGGTCTCGGCGGTGGAGGTGAGCCCGCGCCGGGCCAGCACAGGCGGGGCGAGCAGCATCAGGACCGTCGCGAGGCAGAGCACGCCCAGCCGGGCGAGGGCATCCAGGGAACTGGTGGCGACCGCGGCGAAGACCACCGCGGCGACACCGAGCAGCAGCGCGCCGAGCCCGAGGGGAATGTTCTGCACCTCGCGGCTGGAGGCCTCCGGGGGATGCTCGGGGTTGTCGGCGTCGAGCCAGGCGGCGGTCGGCGGCTCCGCCGGCCCGCCCCGGGTGCCCTGCCCGGGCACCCGGGGCGGTGCGCCGGGGGGAGCGGTCGGTGGCCGCCGGTCTGGCCGGCGCCGCAGCACGCGCCGGGGGCGGGTGGCCTGTTTGACGTTCTCCTCACCGGCATGCGCGAGGATGTCCCGCTGGAAGAGCGCAGCCTGCATCTTGGCGGCGATCTTCCGCTGTTCGCCGGCGATCTCGGCGTCCCGCGCCTTCATCTCCGCGATCGATCGCTCGATCTCCGCCAGGTGCTCGAGCCGCTGCGGCTGTTGCGCGCCGCAGTGCGGGCAGCGGGCGGCCGGCTTTACCTCCCGTCCGCACGAGGAGCACTGAAAGCTCGCCACGACACCCCTCCAGCCGCACTGTGGACCTTACTGTCGCAGCATGCCCAATGCTGGCGTGGATTTCGACAGTTGTCGGCGGGTCCAGGGCGTGGCGCCCTGCTCCGCGGAGCGCGGCCGGCGTTACGGGCGGCCCATGCCGCGGTACTCCCAACCAGCCTGCGTCCACAATGTCGAATCGAGGCAGTTGCGGCCGTCAACCACCCGGCGGCCGGCGACCAGGGCGCCGAGCGCGACCGGGTCGGCATTACGGAAGTCGGCCCACTCGGTCAGGACGCAGACCAGGTCGGCCCCGGCCACCGCCTCGTTGATGCCCGGCTCGTAGGTCAGCTCGGGCGCCACGGCACGGGCGCGCTCCATTCCCGCAGGGTCGTAGACGTGCACGTCCGCGCCGGCCTTGTGGAGGAGCGTTGCCACGGCGAGGGCCGGCGCGTCGCGGACGTCGTCGGTGTTGGGCTTGAAGGTCGCACCGAGCACGCCGATTCGGGTGCCGGAGAGATCGGGGCCGGCCGGGCCGGTGCGCCGGTCGAGTAGGTCGGCGGCGAGTTGGACCACCCGGGTCCGGCGGCGCAGGTTGATCAGGTCGACCTCGTGCAGGAAGCGCAGCGCCTCACCGGCACCCAGTTCCTGAGCTCGGGCCTGGAAAGCGCGGATGTCCTTGGGGAGGCAGGCCCCACCGAAGCCGAGGCCGGCCTGAAGGAACCGGTTGCCGATTCGGGGGTCGAAACCAACCGCCCGGGCCAGGTGGGTTACGTCGCCGCCAGCGGCCTCGCAGACCTCCGCCATCGCGTTGATGAACGAGATCTTGGTCGCCAGGAAGGCGTTCGCGGCGACCTTCACCAGCTCCGCGGTGGCGAAGTCGGTGACCACCATCGGTACCTCGCGGTCCTCCGTGGCAGCCAGGTCGAAGACGCCCTTGTGTGCGGCGTAGAGCATTCCGTTGGCCCACTCGCTCTTGACGCCGACCACGATCCGGTTCGGACGGAGCACGTCGTCAACGGCGAAGCCCTCCTGGAGGAACTCGGGGCTCCAGGCGACCTCAATGCCGAGGTCGGCCGGTGTGTGCTTACTCACCAGCTGCTCGACCCACTCCGCGGTGCCGACCGGCACCGTGGACTTGCCGACGATCAGCGCCGGGCGGGTCAACTGCTGCGCCAGGCTGGTGACGGCCGCCTCGACGTACGACAGGTCCGCCCCCAGCGCGTCGGCCTGCTGTGGGGTGCCGACGCAGATGAAGTGCACATCCCCGAACTCGGCGACCTCGGCCATGTCGGTGCTGAAGCGCAGCCGCCCGGCGGCGAGGTTGCGCTTGAGTAGTTCGTCCAGGCCAGGTTCGTGGATCGGCACCTCACCGGCGTTGAGCATCGCGATCTTGTCGGCGTCCACGTCGAAGCCGAGCACCTCGTAGCCCAGCTCGGCGTAGCAGATGGCGTATGTCGCGCCAAGGTAGCCGGTGCCGAGGAAGGTCACCCGGGGGCGGGGAGCGCCGGAGGGCGGGGTCACCGCTCCGATCGGAGGTACTGGCTGGGTGTTCGGGTACGGGATCGTCACGCCTGTCTTCTCCGCTCGCACTGGCGCCGCTCGTGGCGTCGCTGCCGACCGCGGCGCCTGCCAGGGGCACCGGAGGTGGGGTTCTTCGTTTGTTAGACCATGCTCCCGCGTGGGCTGGTCGGTGCGGCACGTCGTAGCCTACGCGGCGGTAACATCGCCCGATCCCGTTTCGCTATCCTTCAGTCTGCGCGGTCCGCGGTCAGATGACGCTACAGACTGCGCATGATAGCGGTGAAGAGGAGGGGCCGACATGGCCGCAGAGCAGGCGTTCGACGGTTACCGATTGACGGATGAGCAGCAGGCGGTCCGGGAGGCGGTCCGGGAGGTCTGTGCGGCGAAGGTGGCACCGCACGCCGCGGAGGCGGATGATACTGGCGAGTTCCCGAAGGCGTCCTTCGACGCGTTGCGGGCGGCTGACTTTCACGCTCCGCACATCCCCGTCGAGTACGGCGGCGCCGGTGCGGATGCTCTCGCCACAGCGATCGTGATCGAGGAGGTGGCGCGTGCCTGTGCCTCCTCCTCACTGATTCCGGCGGTCAACAAGCTGGGCACCATGCCGCTGATCCTGGCCGGGTCCGCGGAGCTCCGGCGGAAGTACCTGCCCCAGGTGGCGGCCGGCGACGCGATGTTCTCGTACTGCCTGTCCGAGCCGGAGGCGGGCACCGACGCCGCCGCGATGACCACTCGGGCCGTCCGGGATGGCGACGACTGGGTGCTCAACGGCGTCAAGCGGTGGATCACCAACGCCGGAGTGTCCGAGTTCTACACGGTCTTCGCCGTCACCGACCCGACCGCCCGGAGCCGGGGCATCTCGGCCTTCGTGGTCGAGAAGTCCGACCCGGGGGTCAGTTTCGGCGCACCGGAGAGAAAGTTGGGGATCAAGGGCTCGCCGACCCGTGAGGTCTACCTGGACGGCGTCCGCCTCCCCGCCGACCGCATGATCGGTGCCGAGGGCACCGGCTTCACCACCGCTATGCAGACCCTGGACCACACCCGGGTCACCATCGCCGCGCAGGCGGTGGGCATCGCGCAGGGTGCGCTCGACTACGCCAAGGGATACGTGCAGGAGCGTCAGCAGTTCGGCAAGCCGGTCGCCGACTTCCAGGGCATCCAGTTCATGCTCGCGGACATGGGCATGAAGCTGGAGGCGGCACGGCAGTTGACCTACGCCGCAGCGGGCCGGTCCGAGCGGGGGGACGCGGACCTGACCTACTTCGGCGCGGCGGCCAAGTGCTTCGCCTCCGATGCCGCCATGGAGATCACCACCGACGCCGTTCAGCTGCTCGGCGGTTATGGCTACACCCGGGACTACCCGGTCGAGCGGATGATGCGGGACGCGAAGATCACCCAGATCTACGAAGGCACGAACCAGGTGCAGCGCATCGTCATGGCGCGGCAGCTTCTGAAGGGCTGAGCCCCGGCGACCGCACGCCCCCGGCGGGCCGGTTGCCGGTCTGCCGGGAGCGGGCTGAGCGTGGACTCGGTCTGTTGGTCAGCGTGGCCCGGTCGTGGTCGTCTGCCGGTGGTTGCCCCGCGGCGGAGTGGACCAGGGGGTTTCGCCGCCGGTCTGCGGGGGTAGCGCTTCGGTCGGGTCCGACTTCGGGTTGCCCAGGGAGGGGTCGGATGTCGGCTGGCCCAGGGCTGGCCCGGTGTTCTCCCGCTCCGGTGTGGTCGGCCAGTCGTCGAGCGGGGTGTCTGAAGGGTCTGGGTTCTCCGCCGCCTTCGGTTCCGGCTTGGGCGTCGGCCACTGCCGCCAGCGTTGACCGCTGAAGCCGGCCACCATCAGCAGGAGGCCGATCAGGAAGAGCGTCCCGTTCTCCAGCGGCAGCCGTAGCGGAAGCGGGTCGCCGAGGACCTCCCAGTCCGCCGGGATGCGGTTGCGGACAGCGAATGGACTGATGGCCAACCCCAGGTACGGGGTGGCGAGCAGCAGCCCGGCGACGATCGGGCCGATCGGCGAGACGCGCAGTGTGCCGAGGAGTCCGAGCAGGACACCGCCGACGAACAGCCAGACCGCGGGCTCGATCAGGTTGGCCGAGTTGAACCGATCGATCTCCACCCAGCGGTCGACGGTACGTGCTGATCCGTCTTGACCGAGAGTGACCAGGATCCACGTGACGGGTGCCACCACGAGACCCGCGAGGAAGCTCCATAGATGTCGCATCGGCGCACCGTACCGTCTCCGATATGAACGAGTACCCCACCACCACCGCACCGGGACGGCCAACCGCATACTCCCGGGTCACGCTGAGTCGCATCATGACTGCTGTCGATGTAAACCTCTACGGCACCGTGCACGGCGGGGTGCTGATGAAGTTCGTGGACGACGTCGCCGGGGCCGCCGCCGCCCGGCACAGTGGTGGGACGGCGGTGACCGCGGCGATCGACGAGATCGTCTTCTCCGAGGCGGTGCGGGTCGGGGACCTGGTGCACGCCTATGCCCAGGTCAACTGGGCCGGGCAGACCTCGATGGAGGTCGGGGTGCGGGTAACCGCCGAACGGTGGGACTCGGCCGAGGGGGAGCCGGTGCGGGTCGCCACCGCGTACCTCGTCTTCGTCGGCGTTGACGTCGGTGGCAGCCCCCGGCCGGTCCCACCGGTGTCCCCGGAGACCGTCGCGGACCAGCGGCGCTTCCGGGAGGCGGAGATCCGGCGGGCGCACCGACTCGCCCGCCGTCGGGCGATCCATGCATACCGGACGGCTGACTAGTCTCCGGTCCACATCAGTGGAAAACGCCGGCGGCGTAGCGCGGCACCGGATCCCCACACCCCCGATCGCCCGGGCCCGGGTGCAGGCGACGGCACCTCGAGGTAGGGCAAGATGGCGCCACGGCCGGACAGCGTTGTGCCGAGCCGAGGGAGGGTGGAGCGATGGGTGAGGTGCTGTGGACGCCGCCGGCGGACGTGCGTGAGCGGTCCCGGGTCGGGACCTACCTGCGTTGGCTGAGTACGCACCGGGGACTGGACTTCGCCGACTACGACGAACTGTGGCGCTGGTCGGTCACCGACCTGCCCGCCTTCTGGCAGTCGGTCTGGGACCACTTCGAGGTCGTGTCGCACGCCCCAGCCACGGCCACGCTTGCCCAGCGGACCATGCCCGGTGCCCGCTGGTTCCCGGGCGCCACCCTGAACTACGCGGAGAACGTGCTGCGGATGCCGGGCCGGGGCGACGCCGACCCGGTGGTGATCGCCCATGGGCAGACCCGGCCACCGGTCACCCTCTCCGCCGCCGAGCTGCGGGAGCAGGTCCGCCGGGTTGCCGCCGGGCTACGCCGGCTCGGCGTCGGCGCGGGCGATCGGGTGGCCGCGTACGCGCCGAACATTCCCGAGACGTACGTACTGTTGCTGGCCACCGCCAGCCTCGGCGCGATCTTCTCCTCCTGCGCGCCCGAGTTCGGTACCCGGAGCGTGACCGACCGCTGGCAGCAGATCGAGCCGAAGGTCCTGGTCGCCGTTGACGGCTACCGCTACGGCCAGAAGCCGATTGACCGGCGAGCCGAGGTGGCCGCCATCCGGGCCGCCCTGCCGTCGCTGTCGCACACCGTCGGCATCGCGTACCTCGATCCGGCTGGTCTTCCCCCGGCGGACACAATCGCCTGGGCCGACCTCGCCGCGGCCACCGACGAGCCGCTCACCTTCACCCCGGTGCCCTTCGATCACCCGCTCTACGTGCTCTACTCCTCCGGTACGACGGGCCTGCCCAAGCCGATCGTGCACGGCCACGGCGGCATCCTGCTCGAGCACCTGAAGATGCTCGCCCTGCACCACGACCTGGGCCCGGCGGACCGGTTCTTCTGGTTCACCACGACCGGCTGGATGATGTGGAACTTCCTCGTCTCCGGCCCGGCCGTGGGGGCGGCGATCGTGCTCTTCGACGGCGACCCGGGCCATCCCGACCTGGGCACGCTGTGGCGGCTGGCGGAGCGCACCGACACCACCTACCTGGGTACCTCGGCGCCGTTTCTGCTGGCCTGCCGAAAAGCCGGGCTGGTCCCCAGCGGGTTCGCCGACCTGTCCGCCCTGCGCGGGGTCGGCTCCACCGGCGCGCCACTGCCCCCCGAAGGCTTTCACTGGGTCTACCGGAACGTCGGCGAGGCCCTCCAGCTCCAGTCGCTCTCCGGCGGAACCGATGTCTGCACCGGTTTCGTCGGCGGAACTCCGCTGCTGCCCGTACACGCGGGCGAGATCGCCTGCCGGGCGCTCGGGGCGAAGGTGGAGGCCCGCTCCGGCGACGGCACCCCGGTCATCGGTGCGTTGGGCGAGCTGGTGATCACTGAGCCGATGCCGAGCATGCCGGTCGGGTTCTGGGGCGACACCGACGGCAGCCGGTACCGGGAGGCGTACTTCGACCGCTACCCCGGCGTCTGGCGGCACGGCGACTGGATCACGATCAACTCGCGGGGCGGCTGCGTCATCACCGGCCGCTCCGACGCGACGTTGAACCGGGGCGGGGTCCGTCTCGGCACCGCCGAGTTCTATTCGGTCGTGGAAGGTCTGGACGAGGTCGTTGACTCCCTCGTCGTGCACCTGGAGGACGCCGAGGGCGGCGCCGGTGAGCTGCTCCTCTTCGTGGTGCTCGCCGGAGGCGTGGAGTGGGGCGACGCGCTGCGGACGCGGATCTGCCGGGAACTGCGTACGGCCCTGTCGCCCCGGCACGTGCCGGACGAGATCCATCCGGTCGCCGCCGTACCGCGGACCCTGTCGGCGAAGAAGCTGGAGGTACCGGTCAAGAAGATCCTGACCGGCACCCCTGTCGACTCAGCGGCAGCCCGCGGCGCGCTGGCCAACCCGGAGTCGCTGACCGCCTTCGCCGGTCTGGCCCAGCGCCGAGCCACCCACGACGACACCGCCGACGGGCGAGCCCGATGACGGCCACCGACCACGGGGTCAGGGCAGGGTGAGGGTGGTCCGCTCGGCGACGGCGCGGGCGCCGAGACGACTGGTGTCGGCGTGCGCGACCAGAACCGTGGAGGCGTTCGCGGTCAGCGGGGCCAAGAGCCAGTCGACCGGGTCCGGGTAGCGGTCAACGTCGATCAGGACCCGCGTGCCGGGGGTGAGCCCGAGCTCCGCGGCGCGCGCGGCGGCCCGGGCGGCCAGCTCCGCCTGGGCCGGTCCACCGGGCGCGGGCGCCCCGAAGTGGTCGCCGTGCGTCCGTACCTCGGACGCGAAGTCGGCGTACCCCGGTGGCACCTCCCGCAGCGGCCGGGCGAACGGGTCCAGCGCGAGTAGGTAGCGGTCCTCGGCGCCGACGTGGTCCGCCTCGGCCAGCCGGCCGGTGGCGACGAAGAGAACGTCGACGTCGTCCGGCGGGTCCGCCACCGTAAGGCCAGCCGACCAGCATCCGAGCAGCACGGCGGCGGTCTGCCAGTGCGGGGGCAGGAGCACGCCGGCGGTGTCGCCGGGTGCGAGTCCCACCCCGTCAACCAGCAGGTTGGCGGTCTTGGCCACCCAGTTCGCGCAGGTTGCGCCGGAGAGTTCGGTGCGTTCGCCGGTGGCGTCGTCGTACCAGGTGAGCAGCGGTCGGGTCGGGTCGGGTGCGATCGCGTCGGCGAGGACCCGGGAAAGGTTTTCGGCCATCAGCGCGAACGATACGCGCCTGCCGCCCGGAGCCGGGGCGACGACGACTTGGCTCGGCGCCGGGTCGCAGTCACCGCCCGGGCCGTGGTGCGGCGTAGGCTTACGGCGAAAGTGTGGTACCCCACACCCCCGAGTGCAAGGAGTCGCCCCTTGACCGCCGGCAGCCCGCCCCGTGTGCTCATTGATGCCACGAGTGTTCCCGCCGATCGTGGCGGCGTCGGTAGATACGTTGACGGCCTGCTCGGTGCGCTCGGGAAGGTCTGCGGCACCGGCGTCGACCTGGTCGTGGTCAGCCTTCGGACAGACCTTGAGCGCTATACCCGGATGCTGCCCGGGGCGGAGATCATCCCCGCCCCGGCTGCGGTGGCGCACCGGCCCGCGCGGCTTGCCTGGGAGCAGACCGGCCTGCCGCTGCTCGCCCAGCAGGTCGGCGCCCAGGTGCTGCATTCACCCTTCTACACCTGCCCTCTGCGGGCGGGCTGTCCGGTCACCGTGACCGTGCACGACGCCACCTTCTTCACCGAGCCGGAGCACTACGACAAGTCACGTCGCACCTTCTTCCGCAGCGCGATCCGGACGTCGCTGCGCCGCGCCGACCGGGTGATCGTGCCCAGCAAAGCCACCCGGGATGAGCTGATCCGGCTGTTGGACGCCGATCCGACCCGGATCGATGTCGCCTACCACGGGGTTGATCATGCCGCGTTCCACGCCCCGAGCGCCGAGGAGAAGGCCCGGGTCCGGGCCCGGCTGGGGCTCGGCAGCCAGAGCTACATCGCGTTTCTCGGTGCCAAGGAGCCCCGCAAGAACGTTCCCAACCTGATTCGGGGCTGGGCGCGGGCCGTGGCGGACCGGCACCAGCCGCCCGCCCTGGTGATCGCCGGGGGGCAGGGGCACGACGACGAAATCGATCGCGCGGTCGCCGAGGTGCCGTCGCACCTGCGCCTGCTTCGCCCCGGCTACCTGCGCTACGCCGACCTGCCGGGCTTCCTCGGTGGGGCGTTGGTCTCCGCCTACCCGTCGTACGGCGAGGGGTTCGGCCTGCCGATCCTGGAGGCGATGGCCTGTGCCGCCCCGGTGCTGACGACGCCCCGGCTCTCGCTGCCCGAGGTGGGCGGCGAGGCGGTCGCGTACACCAGCGAGGCGTCGGACCAGATCGCCGCCGACCTGGTCGCGTTGCTCGACGACGAGCACCGCCGGCTGGCGCTGGCCCAGGCCGGTTTCGACCGGGCCAAGGAGTTCACCTGGCAGTCCAGCGCCGAGGTGCACCTCGCCGCCTGGTCCCGGGCCCGGGCGTGAACGGGGCGCTGTTCGGCTGACCCGGCGGCCTCAGTCGATCGGTTCGGGGAGAATGTGCGGGTGATTTACGCCGTCATACCGGCGGGTGGCAGCGGCACCAGGCTGTGGCCGTTGTCCCGCGCCGGGCATCCAAAGTTTCTTCACCCGCTCACCGGGTCTGCTGCGTCGCTGTTGCAGGCGACGGTGGAGCGGCTCGGTTCACTGGCGACGCCGGAACAGACCTTCGTGGTCACGGGCACGGCTCACGCCACCGCGGTGGCCCGCCAGCTGGCCGGGTTGCCGGAGCAGAACATCCTGGTCGAGCCGTCGCCGCGGGACTCGTGCGCAGCGATCGCACTGGCTGCCGCCGTGATCGCGCGGCAGGAGCCGACCGCGGTGATGGGCTCGTTCGCGGCGGACCATCTGATCGGTGACCCGGCGGGGTGGCGGGATACTGTGCGCCAGGCCGCCCGGGGTGCCGAGCAGGGGCTGCTGATGACGGTGGGGATCACCCCGGCCTGGGCGGAGACCGGCTACGGCTACCTGGAGACCGGCGAGCCGATCGGGGACGGATCGCCGCGTCCGGTGGTCGAGTTCAAGGAGAAGCCGGACGCCGACGTGGCGGAGGCGTACCTCCGGTCTGGGCGGCACCTCTGGAACGCCAGCATGTTCGTCTGGCGGGTGGATGTCTTCCTCGCCGAGTTGGCCCGGCAGCAGCCGGCGCTGCACGCGGGCGTGCTCGAGATCGCCGCCGCCTGGGGCACCGAGGAACAGGACGAGGTGCTCGGCACGGTGTGGCCGACGCTGCCGAAGATCTCGGTCGACTACGCGGTGATGGAGGGGGCGGCGACCGCGGGCCGGGTGGCGACGGTCCCCGGCGCCTTTGGCTGGAACGACGTCGGTGACTTCCACACCCTCGGCGAGGTCCTGCCGGCGGATCCGGCCGGCAACATGGTCCTGGGTGGGGAGGCGAAGCCCAATGTCCTGTTGCGGGACAGCACGAACCTGGTGGTTGTCCCGCACTCGGGCCGACTCGTCGCGACGGTCGGAGTGCAGGACCTGATCGTGGTCGACACCCCGGACGCGTTGCTGGTCTGCCCGCGGGACCGCGCCCAGGACGTGAAGCAACTCGTCGACGAGCTCAAGGAGCGGGGTGAAGTGGGGCTCGTCTGAGCGCCGCCAGGGCCGGCGTGATCAGCTGGGCGGTCCCGCCGGCCAACGGAGTCGGAAGCTGGCTCGGTGGGAACCAGCCCAACTCCTCGGACTCCTCGCTGACCTGGGCCCGCGCGCCGGGCGGGGCGAGGATGGCGAAGCGTACGTCGTGGTGGAACGAGCCGCCCTGGCAGCTGACCGCGTGAATGTCCACGTCGATCGGCACCGGATCGATCCGCAGGCCGGTCACGCCGGACTCCTCGGTCGCCTCCCGCAGCGCCGCCGCGGCCAGCGTCGAATCGGCGGGCTCGCAGTGCCCGCCGAGCTGCACCCACTTGCGGAACTTGCGGTGCAGGCAGAGCAGCATCCGGGAACCGGTGGCGTTGAGCACCAGCGCGCTGGCGGTGACGTGGCCGGCCCGGTGCCTCCGGCTCATCGCTTCCGGCCCGGCGGCGAGCAGGTCCAGCGTTCGATCCCGGGCCTGGGCGGCGGCCACCGAGGTGGGCGTCCAGCCGCGCAGCACGGTCAGAGCGTCGGCGTGCAGGGCGGGATTGGGTGGCGAGTCGACGTGGAGCTCGGGCGTTGACAAGGGCTCTCCTCGGCGTTCGGGTGCGCCCGCAACCCTACGTGTGCGGTGTTCGTACGCTGGGCTGGTGACCGCCGACGCCGGAGCCGAGAACGGCCGTACCGAGGACGGCGAGGCGTTGGCCCACCACGACGGCTGGGTGTATGTCTTCGGGTCGAAGGCCGGCCCGCTGCGTCCGCGGCGGGCTTTCGTGGCCCGGTTCCGCGAGCAGGACGCCGCCCGCGGCACGCCGCCGGTACAGGTGGTACGCAACCGGCTCCGGCTCCACCGGGCGGTGAACGACGCCCCCTAGAGCGCCAGGGCTGCGGTGGCGGAGGTGCCGGGCGGGGGCGGCAGCAGGGTGGACGGCAGGCCCTCGGCGGCCAGGGCGGCGCGCAGGCGGTGTACGTCCGCGCCGAACCGGACCAGCCCGAACGGGTCCACCGGGGTCGGCGGGGCGGCGAGTAGCAGGGTGCTCGCCGTGGCTGGCCAGCCCGGTACCGTGCCGGCCAGCTGGTCGTGGGTTGCCGGTTCGGTGACGTGGGTGAAGACCGTGCCGGGGGCTACCGTCGCACCCACGACGGCGATCGCCCGGTCGATCGCGGCCGGGTCGGGTGGCGTCGCGCCGGTACCGTTGCGCAGGGCGGCGGCCTCGGTCATCCCGGCGGCCCGCGCCTCGGCGGTGCCGAGCGAGAACAGGTCCAACGACGAGTCCCGGATCAGGGCCCTGGCCCCGAGTCCGTCGTCGGCCCGCGGGGTGGCCGGGTAGCCGCGTACGACCGCGACCGGCACCTGGTCACACTTGCCCTTGACCAGCTCGCCGGCGCCGGCCAGCTCGTCAACCACCGCCATCTGGGTGAGTTCCAGCTCGTTGCCGTACGGGTCGACCTCACCCCGGTGGTCGTGCACGGGGTCGAGGCCGGCGACACCGAGCGCGACATCGGTGAGCCCGTTGCGCCACGGCCGGCCCATGGTGTCGCTGATGATGACCGGCACATCGAGGCCGTACCGCTGTCGGAGCGCGGCGCGCAGCCCCCGGGCGGAGGCGTCCGGGTCGACCGGGAGCAGCACCAGCCGGGTCTTGTCGACGTTGGAGGCGTCGATGCCCGCTGCGGCCATCACAAAGCCGTGGTGGGTTTGGACGATCCGGGTCGCGCCCCGGGCGGCGACCACCCGCGCGGTCTCCGCCGCCAATACCTCTGCCCGGGCCTCGAGCCGCTCCGGCCCGTCGGCCGGGACGTCTACCAGTCGGCCCTCCGCCTTCGAGACGATCTTGCTTGTCACTACCAGGATGTCGCCGTCGCGCAGCCACGGCGCCGCAGTGACGATCATGGCGGCCAGGTCGTCGCCTTCGGACACGTGGCCGATGCCGCGCACCGGCATGATCTCCAGATTCACATCAACCCCACCGCGGCCTGGACCATCGCCGTGGTCGCCGCTTCGTCCGTCATCCGCAGCGGCGCCGCGTGGACCGTCACCCCCGGCACCACTGTCGCCGCATCCTCCTCGGCCACCAGCCAGCCGTCGAGCAGGCCGCCGCTGGCCCGTCCACCATAGAGGCCGCCCACCCCGGCGGCGCTGCACTCGATGCCGAGCACGGCCAGGCACCTGTCGGCCATCCCACGGACCGGGCTGGCGCCGATGATCGGGGACACGCCGACCACCGGGGCCGGCCCCGCCGCGACCGCGTCCCGCACCCCGGGCACGGCCAGGATCGGGGCGATGCTCACCACCGGGTTGCTCGGTGCGATCAGCACCAGGTCCGCCGCGGCGATCGCCTCGATCACCCCCGGTGCCGGCTTCGCGTCTTCCGCGCCGACGAAGACGAACCGGTGCGTGGACAGCTCGGCCCGGTGCCGTACCCACCACTCCTGGAAGTGAATCGCCCGCTGGCCGCCGTCGAGGTCAACCACCGCGTGGGTCTCCAGGCGGTCGTCGGTCACCGGCAGCAGGCGTACGCCGGGCTCCCAGCGGGTGGCCAGCGCGGCGGTGACCTGGTGCAGTGGATAGCCAGCGGTGATCTTGGTGGTGCGGACCAGGTGGGTGGCGAGATCTCGGTCGCCCAGCCCGAACCAGGCCGGCTCTGCCCCGTAGGCGGCCAGCTCCTCCCGCACCGTCCAACTCTCCGCAACGCGCCCCCAACCACGTTCCGGGTCGGCGCCCCCACCCAGCGTGTACATGACGCTGTCCAGGTCCGGGCAGACCTTCAGGCCGTGTAGATACAGGTCGTCGCCCACGTTGACCACTGCGGTCACCTCGGCGTCGATCGCCCGGGCGTAAGCCCGTACCCCGAGCAGGAACCGGGCGCCGCCGACTCCTCCGGTCAGAACCACGATGCGCATGCCGTCCATCCTCGCCTACCCGCCGCCTCCGGGCTCCGGGCCACCCGGGAGACTAGGCTCACGTCGGCAGCTGTCCAATTCCGTTCGAAGGGGGATACCGTGACCAGCCCTGTCGAACCGGCGTCCACCGAACCGACGCCGGCCCGTCAACTGACCCGGCCGTTGCGTGAACCAGCGGCGTTCGTGCTCCTCGGCGCGAATGCCCTCCTCCTCTTCGTCGGCCTGCTCCGGCTCCTGACCTCGGCCACCTCTGCCGCCGGGCGTGCCGGCAGCGCGGCTGCCGCGTTCACCGGCATCGAGGCGGTCGTCCTGCCGCTGCTGGCGGTCCTGCTCGCCACACACCTGCACCCGGTGCTTCCCCGGGCAAAGCTGATCACCCAGGTGGCGTTGGGCCAGTACGCCTTCAGCGTCTTCTTCGGTGCCCTGACTTTCCTGATCTGGTCCGTTGACCGGCTGGTCTCGGCTGAACTGCTCGAGGCCTTCCTGGGGTTCCTGACCCAACTGGCTGGGCTGGGGCTGCTGCTGCTGGCCGGGTTCCCGGTGTATCGGATCTGGCGCCGGCTCTACTACGTGCCCAAGCCCAAGCCCCAGCCCGGCGTCTACGGCGCTCCCCAGCCCGGCTGGCCGGCGCCGCCCCCCGGTGGGCAGCCGGGCACCCAGCCCGGTTGGCCAACCGCCGGGCCCGGCGGTTGGCCCGGCCCCAACCAGGGGGCTGGTTGGCCCGACCCGAGCCAGGGGGCTGGTTGGTCCGCTCCGCCCCAGCCTGGTGCCGTCTACGGCCAGTCCACAGCGCCGCACGCCGGGACGTCCCCGCCAGCCCCACCGGCCCCGCCGTTCGGGCAGCCGCCGTCGGCGGAGCCGACCCAGGCCATTCCCCGCCAGTCGGTTGAGCCCCCGGCGCCCTCCCCGGACGAGGACCGCACCCGACGCATCAATCCGTCCGACAGCCCCGACTGACCAGGTAGGTCTCCGGCCGCGTGGTGATCCGGCCCCCGGAGTGATCAAACCCGGTAGGGCGCGGAGGCGGGTGGAGCGCCTACGCTGAGCGGATGGTTGATCGCACGGAGCCGGTTGCCACCGAGGCGAGTGTGCGGCGGGCGTTGCGTCGAGCGGCGTCCGGACGGGCGCTGGACACCGATGAGGCGACGGCGCTGCTGAGCGCTCGAGGTGCCGCACTGGACGAGTTGTTTCAGGTCGCCGGGGCGATCCGGGACACGGGGCTGCGCGCGGCCGGGCGGCCGGGGGTGGTGACGTACTCGAAGAAGGTTTTCATCCCGCTCACCCGACTCTGCCGGGATCGGTGTCACTACTGCACCTTCGCCACGGTGCCGCACCGGCTGCCGGCGGCGTTTCTCGACCGTGACGAGGTGCTGGCGATCGCCCGGCAGGGCGCGGAGCTCGGCTGCAAGGAGGCGTTGTTCACCCTCGGCGACCGGCCGGAGGAGCGTTGGCCGGCGGCTCGCCGGTGGTTGGACGAGCGGGGGTACGACTCGACCCTTGACTATCTGCGCTCCTGCGCGGTGGCCGTGCTGGAGGAGACGGGCCTGCTGCCACACCTCAACCCCGGGGTGCTCAGCTGGTCCGAACTGCAGCGGCTCAAACCGGTCGCGCCGAGCATGGGCATGATGTTGGAGACCACCGCCACCCGGCTGTGGTCCTCCCCGAAAGGCCCGCACTACGGCTCGCCGGACAAGGAGCCGGCCGTTCGGCTGCGAGTGCTCGAGGACGCGGGTCGGGTGAACGTGCCCTTCACCACCGGTGTCCTCATCGGGATTGGGGAGACCCCGGCCGAGCGGGTCGAGGCGCTCTTCGCGATCCGCCGGTCACACCGGGAGTACGGCCACCTCCAGGAGGTGATCGTGCAGAACTTTCGGGCCAAGCCGGACACGGCGATGCGCGGGATGCCCGACGCGGAGCTGCACGATCTCGCCGCCACCGTGGCGGTGGCCCGGGTACTGCTCGGTCCCCAGGCTCGTCTCCAGGCGCCACCGAACCTCATCGCGGGCGAGTACGACCTGCTGCTGCGCGCCGGCATCGACGACTGGGGCGGCGTTTCGCCGTTGACCCCGGACCACGTCAACCCGGAGCGGCCCTGGCCGCAGCTCGACGAGCTGTCCCGCCGCACCGAGCAGGCCGGGTTCGCGTTGCGGGAGCGGTTGACGATCTACCCGGAGTACGTCCGCGCCGGTGACCCGTGGCTCGACCCGCGCCTGCTGCCGCACGTTACGGCCCTGGCGGACCCGGCGACCGGGCTGGCGGTGCCGACCGCCCAGCCGACGGGGCGGCCGTGGCAGGAGCCGGACGAGGCCTACGGCGGACGGATCGACCTGCATACCACCATCGACACCACCGGCCGTACCACCGATCGGCGGGGCGACTTCGACCAGGTCTACGGCGACTGGTCGATGGTGGCCGGCCGGGTGGGCGCCGGGGCGACCGCCGGAGTCGGCGACCACGACCTGCGGGCCGGTCTGCGCCTCGCCGCCGACGATCCGGCGTCGCTGCTGGAGCCCGGACAGACCGCTGCGGCGCTGGCGCTCTTCGCGGCGGACGGCCCGGCTCTGGAGGAGCTGTGCCGAATCGCCGACGACGTGCGCCGCGACGCGGTCGGCGACGAGGTCACCTACGTGGTCAATCGCAACATCAACTTCACCAATATCTGCTACGTGGGCTGCCGCTTCTGCGCCTTCGCGCAGCGCGAGCGGGACGCCGACGCGTACCGGCTCTCGGTTGACCAGATCGCGGACCGGGCCGAGCAGGCGTGGCGGGCCGGGGCGAGCGAGGTGTGCCTCCAGGGGGGTATTGACCCGAGGCTGCCGGTGACGGCCTACGCCGACCTGGTGCGGGCGATCAAGAAGCGGGTGCCGGGGTTACATGTGCACGCGTTCTCCCCGATGGAGGTCGTTACCGCAGCCGGTAAGGCGGGCGTCTCCATCCGGGAGTGGCTGACCGAGCTGCGGGAGGCCGGGCTGGACACCATCCCCGGCACCGCCGCCGAGATCCTCGACGACGAGGTGCGCTGGGTCCTCACCAAGGGCAAGCTACCGACGGCCGCCTGGGTCGAGGTGGTCACCACCGCGCACGAGCTGGGGATTCGGTCCAGCTCCACGATGATGTACGGGCATGTTGACCATCCCGCGCAGTGGCTTACGCACTTCCGCGTGTTGGCCGAGACGCAGGACCGTACGGGTGGCTTCACCGAGTTTGTCGCGCTGCCGTTCGTACACACCAACGCCCCGATCTACCTGGCCGGGATCGCCCGTCCGGGGCCTACCTGGCGGGAGAACCGGGTGGTGCACGCGATGTCCCGGCTGCTGCTGCACGGTCGGATTCACCACATCCAGTGCTCGTGGGTGAAGTTGGGTGACGCGGGGAGCGCCGAGCTGCTCCGCGGCGGCTGCAACGATCTGGGCGGCACGCTGATGGAGGAGACGATCTCCCGGATGGCGGGCTCCGGCAACGGGTCGGCTCGGACCGAGGAACAGTTGATCGCGATCGCGGCTGCGGCCGGGCGACCAGCCAGCAAGCGAACAACCGCGTACGGCCGTCGGTCCGGGTAGCCCTGGACCTGCTCCGCCGCGGGGCCGGGTAGCGCCGGGCCCAACTGGTCGCCGGGCCGGGTAGTGCGGGCCCAACTGGTCGCCGGGCCCCGGGCTGCTCCGCGCCCGCTGGGCAGCCCACTGGCAGCGGCCAACCGGGACCCCGCGGTCGGTCGCTGTACCGTCTGGTGAGATCCGCTGCGGACGGGCATAATTTCAATCCATAGTGGACTGATTGCTGAGTTCTCTTTCCTGGACGGCACATCAGCGGCCTTGTTGTCTGTCGCGCGAAAGCCCTGTCACACCGAAAGTCCACTATGTGGACGTGGGGTTGCGCCCCTTGGTCACCCTGGGCAATGGGCGTGGTGGCGGCGGGATAGCCTGTGCATCACCAAGATCACCATCCGGTTCGGCGGGTTGGCTGGACGGGGTGTTCGGTGCCGCGCCACGGAGAAAACTCCGGCAACTCGCCGGGGCGGGCGTTACCCGGCGGGGGTCTGAATCGGTAGGGCAGGTTGCGAGGCCGGGAGGCCCGATGGGCCGGACCGGGTGAGGTGTGGAGGGCAGCCCCATTATCAAGTTTGGCTTGACGGCGCACGCATGACACGCGTGTAATTTGACTGGGGTTGTTCGCGAAACACTACATACCGGTACCGGACGGACAGCACGCCTTTCGCGTGGGGGGTTGCAGCGGCGATGACGCCGGTGCGCGACAAGGAGGCATTGAATGGACGGCCAGCTCGAGGCGGCCGACCTGCTCGGAAACGCGCCGGAGTGGCAGGAGCGGGCGCTCTGCTCGCAGACCGACCCGGAGGCGTTCTTCCCCGAGAAGGGCGGCTCAACCCGTGAGGCGAAGCGGATCTGCTCGCGCTGCGAGGTCAAGACCGAGTGCCTCGAATACGCGCTCGGTCACGACGAGCGGTTCGGCATCTGGGGCGGTCTCTCCGAGCGGGAGCGCCGCAGACTCAAGCGGCGTGCCGCCTGACCTCAGGTGGGATCCGGGGTGGTGGGGGCTGCCCCGGACCGGCGCCATGGCCCGGCTCCGCCCAGCCGCGGTGGCCGGGCTCAGGCCAACTCGTCCGGGTCCGCTCCGAGCAGGTTCGCCACCTGTTCGATGATGACGTCGTGAACGAGGTCGGCCAGGTCCTCACGGTCCATCGCCCGAAACTCGAGCGGCCGGCGGTAGAGGACGATCCGTGGCGGCATCTCCTGCCGGCCCGGCCGCCCCGGCAGAAGGCGGGCAAGGGGTACCGCGCCGTCCTCGAGTACGTCAGAGTCGTAGACATTCAGCTCCGGCGGCACATCCTCCACCGCGAACTCGACGCCGGCCAGCTCCTTGGCGAACCGCCGCTCGAGTGTCTCCACCGTGTCCAGCACCAGTCCGTCGAAGACTTCGGCCTTCGTTCGCGCCAGCGGCACCGTCGCGGGCACCAGGCGACCGCGCAGACCACGCCCATGACGGTCGCGGCGCGTGCGCCGGCTGGTGCCGGGGCGGCGGTGTTCCGGGCTTCCCATGGGCCCAGGGTAGTCCCCAGCCGGTGCTGTCCCGCGACAGCCGGGGCGCGCTGGCGCGCCGGATCCGAACGGCTGAAATGTGATCACCAAGACGGGCGTGTCGGGTCGCGAACCGGTGCGCCGGAGCCGGTATTGGAGATACCCTGCCGCGGTGAGGTCACCACGGCGCTGCACCCGAAACGGCTGCCCCAGGCAAGCAGTCGCCACATTGACCTATGTCTACAACGAGTCCACCGCCGTGGTGGGACCGTTGGCGGCTTTCGCCGAGCCGCACACGTACGACCTCTGCGAGCCGCACGCGCGCAGTCTGACCGCGCCGCGGGGCTGGGATGTCGTCCGGCACGAGGGGGAGTTCGAACCGCCGCCGCCCACGACGGACGACCTAGTCGCTCTCGCCGAGGCGGTCCGTGAGGCAGCCCGCCCGGTAGCCCCTCGGCCCCCGGAGGGCAGCCCCGACCCAGCGGCCTCGACGTCGTCCACCGGGCGTCGCGGCCACCTCCGCGTGATTCCTCCCAGTCACTGACCGCCGCCGCGGTCGCTCCGCACGGCTACAGCCGGGACCCGGCCTCGGTGGAGACGGCTCGCAGGATCTGCTTCTGGCCGCCGGGTGGTTCGAAGACCGCCCTTGTACCGGCGGGCGAGTGGGGTTGTTGCCTGCTCCCTGTCGAGCTGCCCCGGAAAGTGGGACGAGGCGGCCAGTGTCCGCGCCCGATGTCGCCAGTCCGCACTGGAAGACCCTCCGGCATGCCACCGCCAGCCCACGCCGGATCAGCGACATCATCGCCGCCGCACTTCACCTGACCCACTTCGAGTCCAAGTACCTACCGCACAGTCGCTGAGATCACGTCAGTGTGCCTGCGGTCGTTGTTCGACGCAGTCTGTCGCCACTCGGCTCTGCGCCGCCGATGCCCGATCTGGCGCCTTCTCGTGTTCGCGGCGGGCGAGGGTGGAGCGAAGGAGGAAGCGCAGGCCCTCCGGGGACTCCAGGGAGAATCCACTGCCCCGGCCGGGAACCACATCGATTGTTAGCCTCGTGTGCTGCCAGCGGGCCCACTGGGCGCGTGAGATCCAGAATTCGACTGGCTCTGGCACACCGTCCACCGTCAGCGCGGCCAGCCGAATGTCTGCCGAGCCGGTGCGGAACTCGCCGGCGGGGTAGCACATCGGTGCGCTGCCGTCGCAGCAGCCACCGGACTGGTGGAACATCAACGGTCCGTGCTGCTCCCGCAGCGACCGGATCAGCTCGGCCGCTGCGGGAGTCACGGTTACCAGGTCGCTCATCAGAAGAAGCCCAACTTCTTCGGGGCGTAGCTGACCAGCAGGTTCTTGGTCTGCTGGTAGTGGTCCAGCATCATTTTGTGGTTTTCCCGGCCGATTCCGGACTGCTTGTACCCACCGAATGCGGCGTGTGCGGGGTATGCGTGGTAGCAGTTTGTCCAGACCCGTCCTGCCTGGATAGCCCGTCCTGCTCGGTACGCCGTATTGATGTTCCGAGTCCAGACGCCGGCACCCAGTCCGTACAAGGTGTCGTTGGCGATTTTTACCGCGTCGTCGAGGTCGGCGAAGGAGGTCACCGACACCACCGGGCCGAAGATTTCCTCCTGGAAGATCCGCATCGAGTTGCTGCCCTCGAAAATCGTTGGCTCGACGTAGTACCCGCCGGAGAGCTCACCGCCCAGCTTCGCCCGCGCGCCACCGGTCAACACCCGGGCGCCTTCCTGCCGGCCGATATCCAGATAGGAAAGAATCTTCTCGAGCTGGTCGTTGGACGCCTGCGCGCCGACCATGGTCGCGGTGTCCAACGGGTGTCCCGGCATGATCTCCCGGGTCCGCGCGACGGCCGCGGCCAGGAAGTCGGCGTAGTGGCCCTGCTGGATCAGCGCCCGCGACGGGCAGGTGCAGACCTCGCCCTGGTTCAGGGCGAACATGGTGAAGCCCTCGAGCGCCTTGTCGCGGAAGTCGTCCGGCGCGGCGCTGACGTCGTCGAAGAAGATGTTCGGGCTCTTGCCACCCAGCTCCAGGGTGACCGGCTTGATGTTCTCACTGGCGTACTGCATGATCAGCCGCCCGGTCGTGGTCTCGCCGGTGAAGGCCACCTTGGCCACTCGGGGCGAGGACGCCAGCGGCCGGCCGGCCTCGATCCCGAAGCCGTTGACGACATTGACCACACCCGGCGGCAGTAGGTCGGCCACCAGGGACAGCAGGTAGTGGATCGACGCGGGAGTCTGCTCGGCGGGCTTGAGTACCACCGCGTTGCCGGCGGCGAGTGCCGGGGCGAGCTTCCAGGTTGCCATGAGCAGCGGGAAGTTCCACGGGATGATCTGCCCGACCACACCGAGCGGCTCATGGAAGTGGTATGCGACGGTGTCATCGTCGATCTCGGCCAGGGAGCCCTCCTGGGCCCGGATCACGCCGGCGAAGTAGCGGAAGTGGTCGATCGCGAGCGGAATGTCGGCGGCGAGTGTCTCGCGGATCGGCTTGCCGTTCTCCCAGGTCTCGGCGATCGCCAGGGCCTGCAGGTGCTCCTGCATCCGGTCGGCGACCCGGTTGAGGACCAGGGCTCGGTCAGCGGCCGGGGTGCGCCCCCAGGCCCCGGCGGCGCCGTGTGCGGCGTCGATGGCCCGCTCCACGTCCTCGGCGGTGCCACGGGCCACCTCACAGAAGGGCTGTCCGGTCACCGGCGTCGGGTTGTCGAAGTACCGCCCGCCATGCGGCTTGACGTACTCGCCACCGATGAAGTGGTCGTAGCGGGACTGCCAGTGGGTGGGCGCGTCGTAACGCGTCATGGGTACCTCCGCCGTCAACGAGGAGTGGACGGCGTTGACCCTATTTTTGTCGACGTTGCAGCGACGTTGCACGCGGGACGCCGTACTCCCGGGCGAGCTGGCGGGCCCGCGCCAGGGCGAGCGGCCGACGCGGGGCACCCGGCGGCAGTACCCGCGCCAGGACCTCCCAGGCGGTCAGGTCGTCGGTGCCGGCGGGAGTCGCGGTCCAGGAGACGAGCAGCGCCGGGTCCGCGGCCGCCAGCACGGCCGCACGGAGTTGTCCGTCTACCAGCCGGCGCAGCCGGGCCACTCCCGGCGCATCCGAGCCGGGCAACAGGCTCCCGGAGTACGCGTCGATCCCACCCGCCGGGTCGCCCCGTTCCAGCCGGTCGGTGACGGTACGGAAGTCGGCGCGTACGCGGCAGCGCAGTCGGTACGGGCGGGAGTCGAGCAGCTCCGGGCCGAGTACGCGGCGCAGCCGGGACAGCTCGGCCCGGAGGGTGACGGGGTGCAGCCGGTCCTCGCCGTACAGATCGAGGGCGAGTTGCTCCCCGGTGCGCCCTTCTGGGTGATCCACCAACAACACCAGCAGTTCGCTGTGCCGCCGGCCCAGTCGGATCCGGCGGCCGCCGACCCGTAGCTGGGCCTCGTCCCGGCCGAGCGCGGCCACCTGCACCACGTCCGGCTCGACCTGGGTCATCCCGGTCAGGAACGCCTCGGCGGCCCGGGCGGTGGCCCGGACCAACGCCAGGCTCTGTGGAGTGGCGAGGTGATCGCCGCCGGTGATGTCGACCGCCCCGAGAAGTCGACCGGTGGCCGGATCATGGATCGGCGCGGCGGCACAGGTCCAGCGCTGGACGCGGCGGCTGAAGTGTTCGGTGGCGAAGATCTGCACGCTGTGGTCCACGGCGAGAGCGGTGCCGGGCGCGTTGGTGCCCGCGTGTGTCTCGTCCCAGCGGGCCCCGGGCACGAAGTTCATCTGTTCGGCCCGGCGCAGTACCCCCGGGTGCCCCTCCACCCAGAGCAGCCGGCCGTGGGTGTCGCAGACCGCCATCAGGTGTGCGCCGTCCTGGGCGATCCCACCGAGCAGGTCCTGGAAGATCGGCAGCACCGGGGCCAGCGGGTGCCCGGCCCGGTAGCTCTCCAGCATGTCGTCCACGAGGTCAACGGGCGGGGTGCCCTCCGGGTCGAGTGGCATTGACCGTTCCCATGACCGGCGTACCACCTCCCGCACCCGCTGCGGCCTCGCCCCGGTGAGAAAGGCCGTGTGGGCGGCACCCACCTGCGCGATCCGCTCCGCCGGATCGACGCCGATTTCCAGGGCGAGCCACGGGTCAGCCATGGGTGACCTCCTGGCGCCCATGGTGACGCAGCTCACCCCGGATCGCCAAGCGAGGCCTCGTCTACGCTGCTCGATGTGGAGTCCGTAGCCTTCCATGTCGCCTCTCGCCCCGCCCACGGTGAGCAGGAGCTGACCGTGCGCCATCCGTACGACGGCCGTGTTGTCGGGCGGACCACCTTCGCCACCGACGGTCAGGTCGAGGCCGCCGTCGCGGCGGCAGCCACGGTGGCCCCGACCGCGGCGGCCCTCCCCGCCTACCGGCGCGCGGCGGCCCTGGAGCACGTCTCCCGGCGGCTCGCCGAGCGGGCCGATGAGGTGGCGGCACTGATCACCGCGGAGAACGGCAAGCCGGTGAAGTGGGCGCGCGCCGAGGTGCGGCGGGCGCTCGCAACGTTCCGGTGGGCTGCCGAAGAGGCCCGGCGCTTCTCCGGGGAGCTACAGCGCCTGGACACCGACCCGGGCGCCACCGGCCGGCTGGCGCTCGTCCGGCGGGTACCGCGGGGTCCCGTGTTGGGGATCTCCCCGTTCAATTTTCCGTTGAACCTGGTGGCGCACAAGGTTGCCCCGGCGATCGCGGTCGGCGCACCGATTGTCGTCAAACCGGCCCCGGCCACTCCGCTGTCCGCGCTGCTCCTCGGTGAGCTGCTGGCCGAGACCGACCTGCCGGAGGGCATGTTCTCGGTACTGCCGCTCCCCAACGAACAGGCTGCCGGCCTCGTCGCCGACCCACGGCTACCGGTGGTGTCGTTCACCGGCTCCGGCCCGGTCGGCGCAGCGCTCCGTCGGTCGGTACCGGAGAAACACGTCACCCTGGAACTGGGTGGCAACGCGGCCGTGGTGATCTGCGAGGACTGGAGCGCGGAGGAGGATCTGACCTTCGCCGCGCATCGGATCGCGACGTTCTCGAACTACCAGGCCGGCCAGTCCTGCATCGCGGTGCAGCGGGTCTACGTGCACGAGTGGCTCTACGACGGGTTCCTGCCTCGCCTGGTCGCGGCGGTGCGGGCGCTGCGTACCGGTGATCCCTCGTCCGAGCTGACCGACGTTGGTCCGCTGGTCTCGGAGTCAGCCGCCCGCCGCGTCGAGGCGTGGGTGGATGAGGCGGTCGCGGCGGGTGCCACCCTCGAGGTTGGTGGGCGCCGGGTCGGGGCCGAGTTCCCGCCCACGGTGCTGTCCGGGGTACCGCGGGACGCCAAGGTCAGTGCCGAGGAGGTGTTCGGGCCGGTGCTGGTGGTCGCCCGGGCGACCACCGACGACGCCGCGTTCGCCGCGGTCAACGACTCGGCCTACGGGTTGCAGGCGGGCGTCTTCACCCACCGGATGGACACCGCGTTCCGCGCCGGGCAGGCGCTGGAGGTGGGCGGGGTGATCGTCGGGGACGTGCCGTCGTACCGGGCCGATCAGATGCCGTACGGCGGGGTGAAGGGCTCTGGCGTCGGGCGGGAGGGGGTGCGTAGTGCGATGGATGACTACACCGAACCCCGGGTCTTGGTCCTCACCGGTATCGCCGGCTAGGTCTGCGACGGCCTGCTCGGGCCGCCGCTGCGTCGGGGCGGCGGCCCGGGCGCCGCGGGACGCCGTCGGGCCACGCGTCTTCTCCGCGCGGTAGTAGCCTGACCGGCGAGCCCGCGGCAGAGAGGAACGGCGAGGTGATCATGGCGGTGTGGCGGTCCACGGCACGGCTCGCGGCGATCTGTGCGGGTGCTGGCACCCTGCTGGCGCTCGGTGTGTCGCCCGCGCTGGCCGCCGAGGACACGGTGCGGGTCAGCGCGGCCGGGAAGTTCAAGGCGGGTGATTCGGCGGCGGAGGTCGCGGTCGAGGTACGCAAGCGCACCGAGGGCTGCGTGCAGCTGCAGGCCGCGCTCACTCTCTACCTCGACGGCCTCCGGGCGGATCAGGTGCGGGTGCGGGTCAACACCGGTGGTGGGTGGCTTCCGGTGGAGCTCGCCGCCGGTCAGGGCGGGGTGGCCACCGCCGCGGCGTCACCGGAGAACCCGCAGCTCTGCAAGGGCAAGCGAGTCAAGCTGCGGTACGAGGTGGCGTTCGCCGCGGACACGGTGGACGGGCAGCTCACCGTTGTCGGCGAGGCCGTCAGCGCGGACGGCCAGGTAATCGGTCGAGATTCCGACTCCGCCAAGGTGACCGGCGGTAGGCCCGCCGCCGCACCGACCCCCACCGCCGCTGCGGTGCCGACCGTCGCGGCGACGGAGGCCGCCACCGCAGCGGCGTCAACCGCCGTGGACGCCCGGACCGATCCCGGGGACGACGCCGACAGCACGGCACCGGCCGAGCCGTCGTCCGGCGGTTCCGTCTTCCTCTACGCCGGCATGGCCATGGTCGCGGTCGGCGTCGTCCTGATCGCCCTGCTGGTCCGGCGGTTCCGGGAAGACCGGTCAGTCCACGCCGACGGCGCACACCCCGCTGGGTTCGGGTATTCCGGCCCGGGGCAGCCGCCGGTCCCCGGGCGTCCGGCGACGCCGGGCCTGTACGGCAGTCCGGCAGCGCAGCGCCCTAACCCGGGGCTCTACGGCACCCACCCCGACGGCGCACCACCGGTGTCGGGCGGGCCGAGTTCCCCGCCGGTGCCCCCGGTTCCCGGCCAGCGTGGGCCCGCCGCGCCGGCACCGGAGGGCCGCACCTGGTTCATCCCCCGGTTGCCGGACTGAGCCAGATACCGTCAGCTCTTCGGCTGGGCCGGAGCGATCATCCGTGCTCCGATACGCTCAGGCCGTTGACGACGCCAGCGCGAGGAGCGGAGCACGGTGACTGACCTGTCCCAGATCGTGAAGGCCTACGACGTGCGTGGGGTGGTGCCGCACCAGTGGGACGAGCAGGTCGCCGTGGCGCTTGGTGCCGCCTTTGCCCAGGTTCTCAACACTGGCGGGGAGCCCGGCGACGCGGTGCTGATCGCGCACGACATGCGGGACAGCGGCCCCGGGCTCGCAGCGGCCTTCGCCACCGGTGTCCGGGCCGCCGGTCGGGCGGTCATCGAGCTGGGCCTGGCCTCGACCGACATGCTGTACTACGCCTCCGGGTCGCTCGACCTGCCGGGGGCGATGTTCACGGCGAGTCACAACCCGGCCGAGTACAACGGCATCAAGATGTGCCGTTCGGGGGCGCGTCCGATCGGGCAGGACAGCGGCCTGGCGGAGATCCGGGCGCGGGCCGAGGCGCTGCTGGACGCGGGTGACGCCCGGCCGGCGGGTTCGCCGAGCGCGCCGGTCCAGCAGCGCGATCTGCTCGCGGACTACGCGGCGTACCTGCGCAAGCTGGTTGACCTGACCCGGATTCGACCGTTGAAGGTCGTGGTGGATGCCGGGAACGGCATGGGCGGCTACACGGTCCCGACGGTGCTCGGCGATGCCGCGCTGGCAGCGTTGCCGCTGGAGATTGTGCCGCTCTACTTCGAGCTGGACGGCACCTTCCCCAACCACGAGGCAAACCCGCTGGACCCGAAGAACCTGGTCGACCTGCAACGGGCGGTGCGGGCCGGGGGGGCGGACATCGGCTTGGCCTTCGACGGCGACGCCGACCGCTGCTTTGTGGTGGACGAGCGTGGGGAGCCGGTGTCGCCGTCGGCGATCACCGCGCTGGTCGCCACTCGGGAACTGGCCAAGCACCCCGGCTCGACGGTGATCCACAATCTGATCACCTCGGCTGCCGTGCCGGAGATTGTCCGGGAGAACGGTGGGCAACCGGTCCTGTCCCGGGTTGGGCACTCGTTCATCAAGGCCGAGATGGCCAGGACCAACGCCATCTTCGGTGGTGAGCACTCCGCGCACTACTACTTCCGGGACTTCTGGTTTGCCGACACCGGGATGCTCGCCGCGATGCATACCCTGGCGGCGCTGGGTGAGCAGTCGTTGCCGCTGTCGGTGCTGGCCGGAGAGTACGAGCGGTACGTCGCCTCCGGCGAGATCAACTCGACGGTGGAAGACCAGGCGGCGCGGGTGGCCGAGGTGCGGGCCGCGTACCCGGACGCGGAAGTCGACGAAACCGACGGTCTCACCCTGCGCTTCGCCGACCGTGCCTGGTTCAACCTACGGGCCTCCAACACCGAGCCGTTGCTGCGGCTCAACGTCGAAGCCCCGACCCGGGAACGCATGGCCTCGCTCCGCGATGCGGTGCTCGACCGGGTTCGCCGATAAGATCCCGTGCGCCGGTCGGCGCCACCGACCGGTAACCCAGAGGTGGAAGGAGCCGCGCCGTGGCCCTGGATCCGCAGTTGCTGGAGATTCTCGCCTGCCCGGACACACATCACGCCCCACTCGACTATGACGCCGGGGCGCAGACGCTCACCTGCACCGAGTGCGGCCGGATCTTCGAGGTCCGCGACGATGTGCCGGTGCTCCTGCTGGATGAGGCGCGCGGCGGTCCGGCGGAGCGGTCGTGATCGACGGTGCGGCCGGAGTTAGTGGCCACCGGGAAGTCGACGAGGCCCTGCTGGACGATCTGGACGCGCTCGCCGAGCGGGATCCGGCGGGGATGCTGCGGCACATCGCGTCCGGCGGGGCGCAGGTCCGCGAGTCGGCCGCCCTCGCCGCCGAGGCCAACCTGTCGGTGTTGGCCGACGAGGGGCGTCCGCGCGCGGTTGTCATCGCGGGTATCGGCACGGCCGGGCGGACCGGTGACGTCCTGGCGACGGTCGCCGGGCCACGCTGCCCGGTGCCGGTGATCCCCCATCGCAGTGCCGGCGTGCCCGGCTGGGTGGGCGCCGCCGACGTGGTGATCGCGGTCAGCGCCTCCGGCCGGAGCCCGGAGGCGCTCGGTGCGGCCGAGGCGGCCCATCGGCGAGGTGCCCGCCTGGTCGCGGTCGGTGCCCCGGACTCGCGGCTACAGTCGGTCGCGGAGCGGGCCCGGGCACCATTCATTCCGGTACCCCGACGGGCCCCGGCGCGGGCGAGTCTCTGGGCGTTGACCGTGCCGGTGCTGCTGGCCGCCCGGATGCTCGGTCTGGTCAAGGTCAACGAGGCTGACCTGGCGGAGACCGCCACCCGACTGGACGCCGAGGCTGATCGGTGTCGGCCGTCCGCCGAGTCCTTCGTCAATCCGGCCAAGTCCCTCGCGCTGGGTCTGGCCGGCTCGATCCCGATCGTTTGGGGTTCGTCACCACTGGCCACCGTCGCGGCCCGCCGCTTCGGCGACACCCTTTCGGCGAACGCCCGGTACCCGGTTGTCTCCGGGGCGCTCGGCGAGGCCGGTCGCGGCCGGGTCGGCCTGCTCGACGGGGTCTTCGGCGGGCTGGTGGAGGGGGAGCGGGACATTTTCGCCGACCCCGACCAGAGGGCGGCGGGGACTCGGCTGCGGCTGGTGCTGTTGCGTGACGGCGGCCTCAACCCGGAGGACGACGCCGACGAGCCGCTCGCGGTGGAGGAGCGGCGTGCCGACGCGGTCCAGACCCTCGCCGAGCGGCGGGGGGTGCGCGCCGACGTGGTCACTGCCGAAGGCGGCTCGGCGCTGGAGCGGCTCGCCTCGCTGATCGCGGTGCCGGACTTCGCCTCGACCTATCTCGCCCTGGCGCACGGCCTGGATCCGATGGCCGTTCCCGCGGTCACCGAGATGAAGGAGTTGGCCAATCAGTGAGCGTGGGTAGGAGCGCCCCGGCCCAGCGAAGTGGGGCCGTGGCGTGAGCGCCAGTGGCGGGACACGGGCGATAGTCGCCGCGCTGTTGGCCAACACGGGTATCGCGGTAACGAAGTTCGTCGCATTTTTGCTGACCGGTTCGTCGTCGATGCTGGCCGAATCGATCCACTCGGTCGCAGACGCCGGCAACCAGGGTCTGCTGCTGCTCGGCGGGCGGCGGGCGAAGCGCGCCGCGACCCCACAACACCCGTTCGGGTACGGCCGGGAACGCTACATCTACGCGTTTATCGTCTCCATCGTGCTGTTCAGCGTCGGTGGCCTCTTTGCCCTGTACGAGGCGTACCACAAGTGGTCGCACCCGGAGGGCATCGAAAGCTGGCAGTGGGTCCCGGTCGTTGTCCTGGTAAGCGCTATCGTCATGGAGACGGTTTCTTTTCGGACCGCGATCCAGGAGTCGAATCGCGTCCGTGGAAAACAGTCCTGGGTGCGGTTCGTCCGGCGGGCCAAGGCCCCCGAGCTGCCGGTGGTGCTCCTGGAGGACCTGGGTGCGCTGGTCGGTCTGATCTTCGCGCTCTTCGGGGTCGGCATGACCCTGGTCACCAACGATGGCCGATGGGACGCCGCCGGCACCGCGATGATCGGTGTACTGCTGGTGGTGATCGCGGTCATCCTCGCCATCGAGACCAAGAGCCTGCTCCTCGGCGAGGGCGCCGAGGCGCCGGAGGTCGAGGCGATCGAGGAGGCGATGACCGCCGGGGGAGAGGTCGAGCGAATCATCCACATGAAGACGCTCTACCTCGGTCCCGAGGAGCTGATGGTGGCGGCGAAGGTCGCCGTCACCTCGGTTGGCAGCGCCGAGGAGCTGGCCCGGGATATCAACGCGGTGGAGGCAAGGGTGCGCGCCGCCGTACCGACTGCCCGCGTGATCTATCTGGAGCCGGATGTCTATGTCACGTCTGGTGCAGAGCGGACCGAAAGTGAACCCGGCGAGGACGTCGGGCTGTCTGGGGGTTGACCCATGGAATTGTTGTACGGGCCGATCCGAAACTATGCCTGGGGCTCTCGCTCGGCGATCGCCACCCTTCAGGGGCGACCTGCGCCGAGTCCGGAGCCGGAGGCGGAGCTGTGGTTGGGCGCGCATCCGGGCGCACCGGCCAGCGTGGACCGGGACGGGACCCGGGTCAGTCTGGTCGAGTTGTTGTCGGCCGAGCCGGGGCACTGGCTGGGCCAGCAGGTCGTTGATCGGTTCGGCGTTCGGCTGCCGTTCCTGCTCAAGGTCCTCGCCGCCGACGCGCCGCTCAGTCTTCAGGCCCATCCCGATCCGGAGCAGGCCCGCGCCGGCCATGCCGCTGACGCGGCGCGGGAGGCGGGGCAGCGTAACTACGTTGACCCGTACCACAAGCCAGAGCTGCTGGTGGCGCTGACGCCGATGGAGGCGCTCTGCGGGTTCCGTGATCCGGCGGAGTCCGCGGAGGCGCTCGCCGCTTTCGGCGTACCGTCGCTGGAGCCGGTGGTGGCCGCCTTGCGGACGGGAGCGGCGGGTCTCGCCGACGCGGTACGGCTCCTGCTGACCTTCCCCACCGATCAGCGCGCCGAGCTGGTGGCGGCGGTGGCGTCGGCGGCGGTGGAGAGTCCGGACGCGCGGCTGGCCCGCTCGCTCGCCGACAGCTACCCGGGCGATCCCGGTGTGCTGGTGGCGTTGCTGCTCAACTGGGTGAGGATCGCACCGGGAGAGGCGATCTGGATGCCGGCCGGGAACCTGCACGCATACCTGCGCGGCACCGGCGTGGAGATCATGGCGGCGAGTGACAACGTGTTGCGCGGGGGGTTGACGCCGAAGCGGATCGACGTTGACGAGTTGCTGCGGGTGCTGCGGTTCGAGGTGTTGGACGATCCGGTGGTGCGGGCGGTGCCGGTCGCGCCGGGCGTGGTCTGCTGGCCGGTGCCGGTGGACGACTTCGCGTTGCACCAGGTTCAGGTGGGCTCGGATCAGGCGGAGGTGACGGTGCCGTTGGTCGGGCCGCGGGTGGTGCTCTGCGCTGCCGGCGCCCTCACCGTGGACGACGGTGCCGGGTCGGTGGAGCTGGGGCCGGGGCAGGCCGCGGTGAGCCCGGCTGCCGCCGGTGAGTTGCGGATCTCGGGTTCGGGCGAGGCGTACGTGGCGGGCTCTGGGCTGCGCTGAGCGGAGCCGCACCCCCAGCAACACGCAAGTCCGATTTTTCCGGAATAGCTTGACTCGTCAGAATGGTGGTGTGACTCTTTAGGCACACAGCGTTGTCGCGACGACGATCACGGGGGCGTGTGGGGAACCAAACCGGGGGGATGTGCGGGGCGGTCGGACCAGGGACGGAGCTTTCCTCCCGGGGCCGGCCGCCTCGTGCGCTGTCCGGGGAGGGGCGCGGTCGACCGGTACGCGCGCGTATGGTGTTTATCGCGCTGCACATCGTCGACAGGAGTACTTCATGACCAGCACCCTTCCGGCGTCCGCCAGCGGGACGTCCCAGCCCACCACTGTCTCCGACGGTGACTACAAGGTTGCGGACCTGTCGCTAGCTGAGTTTGGGCGCAAGGAGATTCGGCTCGCGGAGCATGAGATGCCGGGCTTGATGGCGCTTCGGCAGGAGTTTGGGCAGTCGCGGCCGTTGGCTGGTGCGCGGGTTTCGGGTTCACTGCACATGACCGTGCAGACGGCCGTGTTGATCGAGACGTTGGTGGTGTTGGGAGCACGGGTCCGGTGGGCGTCGTGCAACATCTTCTCCACCCAGGACCATGCCGCCGCCGCGGTGGTGGTGGGTCCGGAGGGCTCCCCGGAGGCGCCGGCGGGAGTGCCGGTCTTCGCCTGGAAGGGCGAGTCCCTGGAGGAGTACTGGTGGTGCACCGAGCAGGCGTTGACCTGGCCGGGTGAAGAGGGTCCGAACATGATCCTCGACGACGGTGGCGACGCCACGATGCTGGTGCACAAGGGCGTCGAGTTCGAGCGGGCCGGTGCGGTGCCGGCGGCGGGCGCCGGTGACAGCGAAGAATTCACCGTGGTCCTTGACCTGCTGCGTCGGTCGCTGGAGCGCGACGGCGGAAAGTGGACCCGGCTGGCGGGCGGCATCCGTGGCGTGACGGAGGAGACGACCACGGGTGTGCATCGCCTGTATGAGATGCACCGGGCGGGTTTGCTGCTGTTCCCTGCGATCAATGTCAATGACGCGGTAACGAAGAGCAAGTTCGACAACCGGTATGGGTGTCGGCACTCGTTGGTCGACGGGATCAACCGGGCTACCGATGTGCTGATCGGTGGCAAGGTCGCGGTGGTTATCGGCTACGGCGACGTGGGCAAGGGGTGCGCGGAATCGCTGCGTGGCCAGGGGGCCCGCGTGGTGGTGGCCGAGATTGACCCGATCTGTGCGCTCCAGGCGGCGATGGATGGTTACCAGGTTGCCACGGTGGAGGACGTGGTGGAGACCGCCGACATCTTCATCACGGCAACCGGTTGCTTCGATGTGATTACCAACGAGCACATGGCGCGGATGAAGCACCAGGCGATCGTGGGTAACATCGGGCACTTCGACAATGAGATCGACATGGCGGGGCTGGCCCGTCGGACGGACGTGACGCGGGAGAACGTCAAGCCGCAGGTGGATGTGTGGCGGTTCGACGACGGGCACGCGGTGATCGTGCTCTCGGAGGGGCGGCTGCTGAACCTGGGCAACGCGACCGGCCACCCGTCGTTCGTGATGTCCAACAGCTTCGCCGACCAGACGATCGCGCAGATCGAGCTCTTCACGAAGACCGACGAGTACCCGACGGGCGTGTACGTGCTGCCGAAGCACCTGGACGAGAAGGTTGCGCGGCTGCACCTGGACGCCTTGGGTGCGCGCTTGTCAACGTTGACCAAGGAGCAGGCGGCGTACCTCGGGGTGCAGCAGGAGGGTCCGTTCAAGCCGGACCACTACCGCTACTGAGGCTAAGCCCAGAACGGTTGGTGATCTCGTGCGCTGGCTGGCCCCGCCCGACCGGGCGGGGCCAGCCAGCCCCCGGCGGCCTCGGCGTCTCGTCGCCAGCCCGGGGTGAGCGTCGGATTGCCTGTTCGGTGCTGGTGCCGGCGGGCGCACCCAGGGATCATGGTGGCAGGCTGGTCCGATCAGCAGACCCGCACGGCCGACGGCGACGTCCGGGCCGCGGGCGCTGGGTGACGACGGCCTACGGCATCGATGCCAGCGGAGGGTGGATCCCGCCCCGGAGGCGGACGTGGATCCCATAACGGAGATGGGGATGGAAGATTAATCCCATGAGAGCTCGGGTACTGGTGGTTGACGATGACCCCGCCCTCGCCGAGATGCTGGGCATCGTCCTGCGCAGCGAGGGCTTCCTGCCTTCGTTCGTGGCCGACGGCGAACGTGCCCTGGCCGCGTTCCGGGAGAACCGGCCGGACATCGTGCTGCTCGACCTCATGCTGCCGGGCATGAGTGGCATCGATGTGGCCCGGTCGATCCGGGGCGAGTCGGGAATACCGATCGTCATGCTGACTGCCAAGAGCGACACGGTTGATGTCGTCCTGGGGCTGGAGTCCGGGGCAGACGACTACGTGGTGAAGCCGTTCAAGCCGAAGGAGCTGGTGGCCCGGATGCGGGCCCGGCTGCGCCGGGGTGAGGATGCCGCCCCCGAGCTGCTCACCATCGGTCCACCGGGTAACCAGATCACCATCGACGTGCCGGCGCATACCGTCAGCCGCAACGGCGAGGAGGTGAAGCTCACGCCGTTGGAGTTCGACCTACTGGTCGCGCTCGCCCGCAAGCCGCGGCAGGTCTTCACCCGGGAGGTCTTGTTGGAGCAGGTCTGGGGGTACCGGCATGCCGCCGACACCCGCCTGGTCAACGTGCACGTCCAGCGGCTCCGGGCCAAGATCGAGCCAGATCCGGAGCGCCCGGAAGTCATCCTGACCGTGCGCGGCGTGGGCTACAAGGCGGGCACCGGATAACCTGGCCACACTGTGGCCAACTCCCTGGTACCCGACTCCACCACGAACGGCTCCCCGCGCCGCCTCGCCGCCGGGGAGCTGTGGCGTGCCGTGGGCGGGTGGGGCGCGCGACTGGTCGCCGGGCTGCATCAGGCCTGGCGGCGCTCGTTGCAGGTACGGGTGGTGACCATCACGCTCCTGGCCTCCAGCCTGCTGGTCGGTGGCTTCGCCTATCTCATCGCAGACAAGATCACCAGCATCCTGCTGGAGAACGCCGAGGCCGATGTGCAGGACCGGCTGAACAGCGGTGCGGCGTACGCGGCCAAACAGCTCGGGTTTTACCACAAGCCGGAGGAGGCGCAGTTCCAGGAGACCGTTGACGGGACGGTGAACTACCTGGCCGGCGGCGACCCCCAGCAGGCGACCGGGGTGGTGGTCGCCCTGATCGCGGACAACGCCGAAGGGGTGATCCAGCCCCGAACCGCCCCGGTGGTGAGCAACCTCAATTCGTTGATCAGCCCGGAGCTGCGCGCCACCGTCGCCGGGGGTGAGGTCGCCAGCCAGATCAGTACCGGCCGACTCGGCGAGACCGATACGAAGTATCTGGCCTACGGCTCGCCCGTGCCGACTCAGTTCGGTCAGGTCGAGCTCTACTACCTCGTTCCGTTGACCCGGCAGGACGAGACCGCCGCCGATGCCCGGGCGACCGTGGTCGGGACCGGTGCCGCCCTGGTGGTGCTGCTCGGGCTGCTCGCCGCCCTGGTGACCCGGCTGGTGGTGACGCCGGTCCGGGTGGCCGCCCGGACCGCGCAACGCCTCTCCGCCGGCCTGCTCGACCAGCGGATGGCGGTCAACGGCGAGGACGATCTGGCGCTGCTCGCCGAGTCCTTCAATCAGATGGCGACCAACCTGCAACGGCAGATCCTCCGGTTGGAGGAGATGTCGCGGCTGCAACGCCGCTTCACCTCGGACGTCTCGCACGAGCTGCGGACACCGTTGACCACAGTCCGGATGGCCGCAGACTTGATCTTCGCAGAGCGGGATGAGTTCGACCCGGCCGTGGCCCGTAGCGCCGAGCTGCTCCAGACGGAGCTGGACCGGTTCGAGGAGCTGCTGACCGACCTGCTGGAGATCAGTCGATTCGACGCCGGCTTCGCCGCGCTGGACGCCGAGCCCACCGACCTGGTGCCGGTCGTGCACCGGGTTGTGGGTCGGCTGGCCTGCCTCGCCGAGCGGGTGGGGGTCACCGTCGAGTTGGATCTGCCGAGCAACCCGGTCATCGCCGAGGTCGACCCGCGTCGCGTCGAGCGGGTGCTGCGGAACCTGGTCGGCAACGCCGTCGAGCACGGCGAGGGTAGGCCGGTGCGCATCACCCTGGGAGTGGACGAGACCGCGGTGGCGGTCACCGTGCGCGACCGTGGGTTGGGGCTCAAACCCGGGGAGGAGAAGTTGATTTTCAACCGGTTCTGGCGGGCCGACCCGTCGCGGGCCCGACAGACCGGGGGCACCGGGTTGGGCCTGTCGATCAGCCTTGAGGACGCCCGGCTGCACCGCGGGTGGCTGGAGGCGTGGGGTGCGCCAGGGCAGGGGGCCCAGTTCCGGCTCACCCTGCCGGCGCGGGCCGGCGACCGGCTGACCTCTTCGCCGCTGCGACTGGTTCCCGCCGACGCGCAGCTGCCGTGTGGCGGCCCACGCGACGGCGGCCTGCTCGCCATCGGTCAGGGCAGCGCGGGGGCGCTGGCGGTTGGTCCCGCGCCGACCGACGGTGCGGAGGCCCGGTCGTGAGCCGCCAGCTACTCGGCGGCCTGCTCGGTGGCGTTCTCCTCGTCACCGCGGCCGGTTGCGGGATCCCCGGGGAGACCGAGGTACGCATCGAGGGCCCCGGCCCGGCGGCCGAGACGGGTACGCGTAGCGGGGGCCGGTACGAGCCGCCGTCTCGTACCGCGGCGGACAGCCGGGAGGAGTTCGTCGACAACTTCCTCGCTGCCGCGGCCGGGGAGGCGGATGGGGCGTACGACCGGGTCAGCGAGTTCGTCGTCCCGGAGGACCGAGCCCGGTTGCCGAAGAAGGAGGGGAGCGAGGTCGCGCTGACCGTGGTCCGGCTGCTCGAGGAGCCGGACATCGTCCCCGGGTCGGAGGAGATCCAGGTCACCCTCACGGTGCAGCAGGTCGGGCAGCTGACCGCCGACGGGATGCTGGCGCCACCGGAGGCCACCCCGGAGACGTACGTCTTCAGCCTGAGCGAGTTCTCGCCGGAGGGCGGGGACGAGATCGAATGGTATGTGACGAATCCGCCGAACGTGCTCCTGCTCACCGTCGAGGCACTGCCGCAGTACTACAAGCCCTGGACGATCTATTTCTGGAGTGCGGACCGGCTACGCCTGGTGCCGGACCAGCGCTACCTGGCCCTCGCCGTGCCCGATGACCGGCTGGTCAGCGAGGTGGTCCGGTGGCTGGTCGGCGGACACTCCGCCTGGCTGAAGCGGGCGAGCAGCGGGTTGCCGGACGGCACCAATCTGATCAACAACGCCACCCGGACGGACGACCGCTGGGAGGTCAACCTGGACATGGCCGGTGCCGATCGTGCCCGGCTGAGTCAGCTCGCCACCCAGCTCGTGTGGTCGCTGCCGGAGCTGACCGGGCAGCTCGAGCTGAAGATCCGCAACCAGTCACAGTTGCTCATCGAGGATGTGGGGCAGCACCGGAGGCTGAATCCGGTGTATCAGGTCGAACCCATCCCGCAGCCCTTCTGCATCTACGAGGGGGCGATCCACTCGCTCGGCCCAACGGCGGTGCCGGTGGCGCCAGCCGCGAACGACCAGGTGCTCTCGGCCGGAATCAGCCGCTCCGGGCAACGTACCCTCGCGGCCCTCACGGTTGATGCCGGGGGTGGGCAGCAGCGACTCGCGGTCGAGGTCGGCTCCGCCCCCCTCACCGCGTTCACCGCGGGTCAGGACACGTTCCGGACGATGAGCCGACCGGTCTGGCTGCGGTCGGCGCCACCGCAGCGGCCGGTCGGCCTGGTCGTCGCCGACGGCCAGCTGTACCGCTTTGACGAGGCGGCCAAGCTGGACCCGGTGCCGCTGAACCTCGGGAGCGTGACAGCGGTGGCCGCCGCCCTGGATGGGCATCGGCTGGCGATCGTCAGCGGGGGCGAGCTCTATCTGGCAGCGGTGAGTCACGATGGGGACACGCTCGCGGTCGGGCCGCCCCGCCGCAGTCACACCTCCCTCACCGGGCTCACCGCGGTCGACTGGTCTGGCGAGAACAGTCTGGCCCTGGCCGGCGAAAAGGGTGGCAAACGAGTGCTCTACGAGGTCGGAGTGGACGGGGCCCGGGAGACCAAGCTGCATGTCACCGGTGCCATCGTCACGCATCTGGCGGCGTACCCGGTGCATCCGGAGGCCCCGTACGGCCCGGTGATGTATGAGGCCAACGACGTGGCGTACCAGGGCTTCCCGATCAGGCGGATCACCCCGGACCAGGTCCGGGACATCGCCTCCACCGATGCCCACCCGAGCGACCCGTCCGCGCCGCTCCTCCTCTTCTGACCAGTGATGCGGGGCCTCGGTCGAGTTGTCCAGGACCTTGGCGCACTGGTGTTGCCGGTGGAGTGCGCCGGATGCCGAGACCAGCGGCCCGGGCTGCGGCACGGTGTCTGCCCGCAGTGCGTCGCGGCGCTGGGCGACCTGCGACCGAGAGCGGTACGTCCGACTCCGGCTCCGGAGGGGCTGCCGCCCTGCGTGGCGCTCGGCCCCTACACGGGCCCGCTGCGCGAGGTGCTGCTCGCATATAAGGACCATGGCCGGCATGGGCTGGCTCGGCCGCTGGGCGCGCTGCTCGCCGAGGTGGTGGCGGTCGCGGTCGGCCCGGTGCGCCCGGTGTCGCTGGTGCCGGTGCCGGACACCCCGGCCGCGGCCCGGGCCCGGTACGGCGACCACCTCAGCCGGTTGGCCCGGCACTGCGCGCAGCGGTTGCGGCGGGCCGGCTGGCCGGTCGAGGTCCGCTCCGCGGTGCGGGCGCTGCCCCGGCCGGACTCGGTGACGCTGGACAGCGCGGGCCGGGCGGCGTCGGCCGCCGCGGCGTTTCGGAGTCAGGGCCGGCGGCGGCCGCTGCCGGCGGGTGCGGCGCTGGTCGTCGTGGACGACATCGTCACCACCGGTTCGACGCTCGCCGCGGTGAGTCGGGTGCTGACCGCGACCGGCCGGGCGCCGTCGGTGGCGGCGGTGCTCGCCGCGACCGAGCGGAGGCGTCGCCGGTAACCGATCGTGTTTTCTTTCTTCCCCTTGGTGAACGATTCAGGAAAAATCCTGGACTGTCCTGAAAACCAGGGGTGACGGTCGGCCGAACAGGAGTTAGCGTTCTGCTGTCGGGGGTAGGAGGAGTTCTCCCACCTCCCGGCGGGTGAAGGGAGGCGTAGCCGCACTGACCGGTCGACGCCGAGTGGGACCGTCCCGAGGGCGTGACCGGGTATCGCAGTAACGACCATCCGAACGAGGGAGGTCACGTGGACATCGTGGTCAAGGGCCGGAACGTCGAAGTTCCAGATCATTTCCGGGTGCATGTAGCGGAGAAGCTCGCCAAGATCGAACGCTACGATCACAAGATCATCCGGGTGGATGTCGAGCTGTTCCATGAGCGCAATCCGCGTCAGGCGGACCACTGCCAGCGGGTGGAGATCACCTGCGTATCCCGGGGCCCGGTGATGCGGGCCGAGGCGGGCACGAGCGACTTCTACAGCGCGCTCGACGCGGCCATCTCCCGGCTGGACGCCCGGATGCGCCGGGCGGCCGACCGCCGTCGGGTCCACCACGGCCGGCACGCCCCCATCTCCGTTGCCGCCGCCACCGCCGGGCTCCCGGTAACCGACCTCGTCGCCGGGCCGCTGTCCGCCGACGCCGCCACGGCGACGGCGGTTGCCGAGCGGGCCGAGGAGGAGCACGACGACCAGCCGTGGCACATCGCGCGGGAGAAGGTCCACCCCGCCGAGCCGATGACCATTGATGACGCCCTGTTCCAGATGGAGCTGGTCGGGCACGACTTCTACCTGTTCCAGGACAAGGAGTCCGGCCGGCCCAGCGTCGTCTACCGGCGGCACGCCTACGACTACGGGATCATCTCCCTGGCCGTCTGACGCCCAGGTGCGGGCCGGCCCCTGAACACGGTCCTGTCGGGTCGGGCCCCAGGCCGAGCAGCACCTCCGCTGACCGGCCTGGGTCCTGGCCTGGTCAGCGGCTCAGCGTGTTCCGGATAGCTCCGGGAGGTCGCCCGGGAGCAGGCCGAAGAGCGTGCTGTCGGTCCGGAGCCCGTCGTTGGCGGGAAAGCGCCCGCGCGCCCGCCCCTCCCGGCGGAACCCGGCCCGTTCCAACACCCGCTCCGAGGCGATGTTGCCGGCGTGGGTATCCGCCCAGATCCGGCCGAGCCGGACCTCGGTGAATCCCCATTGTGCGAGCAGTCGGACCGCGCGGGTGGCGTACCCGCGTCCGCGCCAGGCGGCCAGCAGGCCGTAGCCGACCATGCCCTGTCGGAGCTGCGGACTGTCCAGGACCAGTTGGCAGAAGCCGGCGGTGGCCCCGCTGCTCGCGTCGATGATCGCCAGGTTCGCGACCTGGCCCCGGAGCCATCGGGACTGCCCCTCCCGGCAGTTCTGTTCGATGTCCGCCCGCCGGGGCGGCTCCGGCGGCGCCAGGACGGCGACCATCTCGGGCTGGGTGTGCAGGTGGTACATGGCCTCCGCGTGCTGCGGGCCGCGCGGCCGGAGCTCCACCACGCCGTCGGTGAGCCGGCCGTCGGGCAGGTCCGGCAGCAACCGCGGAGCCGGCCCCGGGGGGTCGTCGGCGAGCCGCGCCCAGGTGAGGAGATCAGCCCGTTCGCCGTCTCGTCCGCGGCTCGCCAACCGGCGTACGCCCTCGGGGCGGAAGCCGGCGGCCAGCGCCACCCGCTGGCTGGCGATGTTCTCCGGGACGGTGAGGAGCTCCAGTCGGTGTATCCCGGTGGTGAACGCCCGGTCGGCGAGGGTCTGGGTCGCCGCCGTGGCGACGCCGCGCCCCCGCGCCCACGGGGCGACCCAGTAGCCGATCGCCGCCTCCTGACGACTCGGGGTCGGGTCGTTCAGCCCGATCGTGCCGAGCAGCCGGTCCGTGTCGCGGTCCGCGATGGTGTACGCGGCCCCACCGCCGGCCCAGGCCGCGGGCGCCCCTTCGGTGATCCACCACCGGGCGTCCGCCTCGGTGTACGGCGATGGCAGCGCGGGCAGGAAGCGCTGGACCAGCGGGTCGGAGCAGGCGGCCGCGGTGTCGGGGATGTCCTCGAGGCGAGACAGGCGCAGCCGGATCCCGGGCCCGTCGATGGTCTCCGGCGTCACGTCGTCACCGGCCCGGGCCCGAAGTCGATCGGTCTGGACACGTGCCGATCCGGGCCGGCCGCTCCCCGGGGAAGCCTCCGTCCGGATCGTTGATCTCGATTCGTCTCATCCGAGCCATCGTGCCGGATCGTTCGCCCACGGCGTAACCGGATTAGGCCCGCCCGCTCCGACCGAGTGCGTTATGTCCGCTTCGACGGAACGGACCCCGCCACCAGTGACCATCGCCGCGATGGAACGCCTACGATGGTTCGAGACTGTCTAGGGGAGCGTTGATCCGTGTCGATTCTGGAAAAGGTCCTCCGTGCGGGCGAGGGGCGCCTGGTGCGCCGGCTCAAGGCGATCGCCGCCGCCGTCAACTCGATCGAGGACGACTACGTCAACCTCACCGACGACGAGCTGCGGGAGATGACCGCGCAGTTCCGGGAGCGGCTGGAGGGTGGCGAGACCCTTGATGACCTGTTGCCCGAGGCGTTCGCGGTCTGTCGCGAGGGCGCTGCCCGGGTGCTTGGTCAGCGCCCGTACGACGTCCAGGTAATGGGTGGCGCGGCGCTGCACTTCGGCAACATCGCCGAGATGAAGACCGGTGAGGGGAAGACCCTCACCTCGGTCATGCCGGTCTATCTCAACGCGCTCTCCGGCAAGGGCGTGCACGTGATCACGGTCAACGACTACCTGGCCGAGCGGGACGCCGCCTGGATGGGCCGGGTGCACGAGTTTCTTGGGCTCACCGTCGGCGTCGTGCTGCCCAACCGGCCCGCCGCCGAGCACCGCGCCGCCTACGAGTGCGACATCACCTACGGCACCAACAACGAGTTCGGCTTCGACTACCTGCGCGACAACATGGCCTGGTCGAAGGAGGACCTGGTCCAGCGGGGCCACAACTTCGCCGTCGTGGACGAGGTGGACTCGATCCTGATCGACGAGGCCCGCACCCCGTTGATTATCTCCGGTCCGGCCGAACACTCCGCCCGCTGGTACGGCGAGTTCGCCGCGGTGGTCGCCCGCCTCCAGTCCGGCAAGGACGGTGAGGGTGACTACGAGGTCGACTACGCCAAGCGCACGGTCGCGGTGACGGAGCGGGGCGTCGGCAAGGTCGAGGACCGGCTCGGCATCGACAACCTCTACGAGTCGGTCAACACGCCGCTGGTCGGTTACCTGAACAACGCGATCAAGGCGAAGGAGCTCTTCAAGCGGGACAAGGACTACATCGTCAGCGAGGGCGAGGTCCTGATCGTTGACCAGTTCACCGGCCGCATTCTGCACGGGCGCCGCTACAACGAGGGCATGCACCAGGCGATCGAGGCCAAGGAGGGGGTGGAGATCAAGCAGGAGAACCAGACCCTCGCCACCATCACCCTCCAGAACTACTTCCGTCTCTACGCGAAGCTCGCCGGGATGACCGGTACCGCCCAGACCGAGGCGGGCGAGTTCAACAAGGTCTACAAGGTCGGGGTGGTGACCATCCCGACGCACCGGCCGATGGTCCGGGAGGACCGCTCCGACGTCATCTACAAGACCGAGAAGGCCAAGTTCAACGCGGTCGTTGACGACATCGTCGAGCGACACCACGCCGGCCAGCCGGTGCTCGTCGGCACGGTCTCGGTGGAGAATTCCGAGATCCTCTCCCAGCTCCTGCGTCGTCGGGGCATTCCGCACTCGGTGCTGAACGCGAAGTTCCACGCGCGCGAAGCGGAGATCGTCGCCCAGGCCGGTCGCAAGGGCGCGGTCACCGTCGCCACCAACATGGCCGGCCGCGGCACCGACATCCTGCTCGGTGGCAACCCAGAGTTCCTCGCCGCCAACGAGCTGCGCCAGCGCGGGCTCGACCCGACCGAGCACGAGGAGGAGTACGCCAAGGCGATGGAGGAGGTCCTGCCCACCTGGAAGCAGGCCTGCGACGCCGAGGCGGAGGAGGTCTCCGCCGCCGGTGGCCTCTACGTGCTGGGCACCGAGCGGCACGAGTCCCGACGCATCGACAACCAGCTACGCGGTCGATCGGGTCGTCAGGGCGACCCGGGCGAGTCCCGTTTCTACCTGTCGCTGCAGGACGAGTTGATGAAGCGGTTCCGCTCCGGCGCCGTCGAGGCCGTCATGGAGCGCTTCAACATCCCGGAGGATGTGCCCATCGAGTCGAAGATGGTCACCCGCCAGATCAAGACCGCGCAGGCGCAGATCGAGTCCCAGAACGCCGAGGTCCGCAAGAACGTCCTCAAGTACGACGAGGTCATGAACAAGCAGCGGCAGGTGATCTACGCCGAGCGGCTTCGGGTGCTCAATGGCGAGGACCTGTCGGACCAGGTTCGGAACATGATCGACGATGTCGTCGAGGCGTACGTCCGGGGCGCCACCGCGGAGGGCTACGCCGAGGACTGGGATTTCGAGCAGCTCTGGTCCAGCCTCAAGCAGCTCTACCCGGTCGGCTTCACCGTCGAGGAGCTGGAGGAGGAGGCCGGCGGATCGAGGGCGAGCATCGATGTCGACTTCCTGCTCAGCCGACTCAGGGAGGACGCACACGGCGCGTACGACCGCCGTGAGGAGCAGCTCGGCACGGAGGGTGCCCGCCAGCTCGAGCGGATGGTCCTGCTCCAGGTGATCGACCGCAAGTGGCGTGAGCACCTCTACGAGATGGACTACCTCCAGGAGGGCATCAGCCTTCGGGCCTACGCCCAGCGGGACCCGGTGGTGGAGTACCAGCGCGAGGGCTTCGACATGTTCGCCACCATGATGGACGGCATCAAGGAGGAGACGGTCGGCTTCCTCTACAACCTGGACGTGCAGGTTCAGGAGCCGGAGCCGGCGGCCGACGAGGTCAAGCTCCTGGAGAAGCCGGTCGAGGTCCGAGCGAAGGGCCTTGGTCGTACGCCACAACGGCAGGGCCTGCAATACTCCGCGCCGACCATCGACGGGGAGGCCGGGCGCGGCTCGGTCGCCGTCGAGCGGGCCGACGAGGCGGCGTCGCAGGAGGGGCGCCCCGCCATGACCGCTCCGGCCGCCCCTGGGCAGACCGCTCCGACCGCCCCGCAACGGCGGGGCGGCGGTGCGGGTGGCCACGCCGTCGCCGCCGGCACCGCCCGCCGAGCGGCGCCGGGGCAGACCGAGGGCGGCAACGGGCCGTCACGCAACGCGCCGTGCCCGTGCGGCTCGGGCCGTAAGTACAAGCGCTGCCACGGCTCGCCCAACGGCGGCGCCTGACCGACCTGCGTCCGAAGTGTGTGCACGCAACGCGTGCACACACTTCTCACAGAACGGTGAGAGCGGTGCAGAGCCAGGCGCCGCGGCGCTGTTCGAGGCGGATCGCCATCGCCCAGGTCCAGCCGGCTGGCCCGGCCAGCACGGCGGCTGCCTCGACGACCGCGTCTCGCGGCTCGCATACCCGCAGCCGGCGCAGGCGCGTGCCGGGCCGGGTGGAGCGGCGTCGCACCGGCCCTGCGCGGGCGGTGGCGCGGGCCAGCTCAGCCGCCAGCTCAGCCGCCCGGGCCGGGTCAAGTAGTTGGCGTAGCTGGCTGTGCGGTCGATAGCCGTTGATCACCTCGAGGCAGGTGGTGACGAACCGATGCGCACTCCGGGTCGCCTCCGGGGTGGCGGTGGCCAGCGTCGTGGCGGGTAGCCGGGTCGGTGTGCCCCGGGGCCCGGGCGGGCCCGGTCCGGCCCCGCGGCGCTGGCCGGGTGGGCGGGGCAGCGGGCTTGGGCCTGGCGGGAACAGGTCGAGCGCGAGTTGGCCGTCGATCGGCCAGCGGGCGGGGTCGTCTTCGACGCAGGGTGGGTCGATGGACGGGGCCGGGCGAAGCCGGACCGGGGGACGTGTCGGCTCGGGGCGGCGGACGGCAGTCATCCCGGCCCTCCAGATCCTTGTGTTTGCCTTCGTTTGCCTACGGCAGAACACGATTCTGGAGGACGAAAGAGGTAATGGTCAATGCCTGTGGATGGCGGGCAGGCTACTCCGGCTCACGTTCGACAAGCGGGTTGTTCCGGACCCACTCGGCGGTCTCCGCGTACTTGTGGTTGATGTACTCCTCCAGCCGCGCGCGCTCCACCCGCCACTGACCGCGGCCGCCGATCTTGATCGCCGGCAGCTCGCCGCCGCGTACCATGTGGTAGACCTGCGAGTCCGACACGTTCAGCTCGGCGGCGACCTCGGACAGCAGCAGGAACCTCGGCTCCGCCACGCAAACTCCTTGAATTGGCTGCGTTTGCCTCAGTTTGCCACCAGTAGGGCCCCGAAGGCAGCGGGGCCTACCGCAGCACCGAAAGTGCGCTCGGAAACACTCCGGGAACCCGACTTTCGTCGAGCCCATCCGGGGTGTATGACGGTCACGGCGTACGGCATGACCGGCGCCCCAGACCGGCGTCCGCCGGTGGAGCTGAACTCAGGGAGAACCGGTGACCAATGAGCATGTCCGGGTGTACGTCCCGGCGACCGTGCCGATGCTGACCCTGCTGCGGACCGCCGGGCTCCCCGCGGCCTCCGCGCACGCGGTGACCCCGGCGCTGCGCGAGTGGTACGCCGAGGGGGGCGAGGAGGAGCTGGAGTACGTCGCGTTCACCCGGGCTGCCCAGGACGCGCTTCAACTCCTGGCGGCCGACGACGCGGCGCCGCGCCGCCGGGTAGTGGTCTCGGCGGACCTGCCCGCGGCTACCCCCGGGCCGGGCGACGCGGACCTCGGTTCCAGCACGGTCGAGCTGGCCGGCCCGGTGCCGGTGGGGGCGGTGGCCGCCATCCACGTGGACGGGGCGGACGCGGTCCAGGACGTCGTCGCCGCAGCCCGGGTGGTGACCGAGGCGCTCGGCGGTGACCCGGAGGCGCAGTTCACCGTTGACGGCGCCGAAGACCACGAGCTGGAGTGGTACGACATCACTGAGCTGGACCAGCTCCTCGGATTGGGCTAGCCCAGCCGCTTGACATGGTTGGCCGTACCGGAGCTGTTCCGGCTGACGTCGAGCTCCTCCCGGCCGGCACGGTCTACTCCCCGTCCGGGTCGTCCTCGTCCAGCGGGGCCGGTCCAAGGGTGCGGCCGAAGGCGATCATCGCGGTCAGCGCGCCGACGAAGAGCACCCAGATTCCGTTATCCATCCGGGAGGTGCCGAGGGAGGTCTGCGCTACGGCGTCCGCCTCGCTGAGCGCGCCAGCCAGGTCGAGCAGCCGCCGTCCCCCGATCCGCAGGATCACCTCGGCGACGAGCAGCAGCAGGCCGGGGCCAGCCCCGGCGATCAGGTAGGCCGGCCAGCGCAGGCTGGGCGGAGCGCTGTGGCGCGCCGCCCGGCGTCGGGACCAGGTCAGGTAGCCGAAGGCCAACAGCCCCGCCACCAGACCGGCGAGCAGGGACTCGGTACGGGAGACCCACTTCGCGGCACTGAGCAGCGACTCCTGGGTCTCGCCCGCGCCGAAGAGGTCGAAGAGTGGGTCCCGCGCCCGGCTGAACGCCACGACGAAGACGAGCGTGCCGAGGCCGGCGGCCACCACCGCGCCGATCACCGGCGCGGTCCGCGTCGCGGCGATGCCCCCGCCGATGATGGCGGCGGCGGCGGTGGTGCCGGCGATCACGTTGGTGGTGGCCGTGTCAGCGTAGGTCAGGTCGATGGCGAAGGCGGCGGCGAGCCCGATCAGCAGCCCGCTGGCGACCGCCGCGACAAAGCGCAGGGTGCTCCGGTCCCGGCCTCGATGGGCGAGCAGCTTCGCCCCGAACAGCGCGAAGGCGGTGCCGGCGATGAGCGCGGCAGAGATCACCCCGGGTAGGGCGAAGGCGGATAGGCTGATCGCGGTGACCCCGGCCGCCGCCGAGTCGATCACCGCGCGGGTGGACCAGAGCATGGCGGCCAGCCAGCCGAGCGCCAGCAGGCCGAGCGCCGGCACGCCGGGGGCGAGTAGGCCGGCCGTTGGCGCCGCCGAGGGCGTGCCGGCCGCCAACGGGCTCGCTGCGTCCTGGCGCTCAGGGCTCCCCGCTACCGGATGCTCCAGGTCCGCTGCTTCCCGCTGCGTTGGGCGTGCCTCGTCCGGGTCCGGGCTCACCTGCGTCGCCTCCGTGGCGGCGGAGTCGCCGGGCTGCTTCGTCATCGTTGTCCCTTCGACCGGCACCAGGCCCGCGGCGCGGCCGGTGGTTCACCGGCCCACCAGGGTACGCGTCCGTCACCGTCCGCCCGGGAGCCGCGTCGGTCGGTGTGTGGGGGGTTGGGGTGGTGGGGAAGAGGGGGCAAACGTGGGAGGATCAGCCGAGGTCCCGCCGCCGTAACCGGCCCCTGCGGCCCCGGTGTTGGCATCCGGCCACCCGGCCGATGCCCGCGGGACCGTTCCCCCCGTTGCCACGAACGCCCCAGGAGCCTTTGATGGACGCCGTCTTCTCCGTGCCCGAGCCCCGCAACGAACCGGTACGCCCCTACGAGCCGGGGGACACCGACCGGGACCGGCTGCAACGGCGGCTGGTCGAGCTGGCCAGCGACCGGATCGACCTGCCGATGACCATCGCGGGCGAGCAACGGATGGCCGGCGGCGCCTCGATCGACGTGGTGCAGCCCCACCGGCACGCGCACGTGCTGGGCGTCACCGCCCACGCCACCCACGATGACGCGCGGGCCGCGGTGCAGGCCGCCAAGAACGCGGCGCCCGGGTGGCGGGCGTTGCCGTTCGCGGAGCGGGCAGCGATCTTTCTGCGCGCCGCTGACCTGCTCGCCGGGCCCTGGCGGGACACGCTGAACGCCGCAACGATGCTCGGCCAGTCGAAGACCGCGTTCCAGGCGGAGATCGACTCGGCCTGCGAGTTTATCGACTTCCTTCGGTTCAACGTCCACTTCGCTCGGCGGCTCCTGGCTGAGCAGCCCCTCTCCTCGTCGGGCACCTGGAACCGGTTCGACCACCGTCCGCTCGAGGGCTTCGTCTACGCGATCACCCCGTTCAACTTCACCGCGATCGCCGGCAACCTACCCTCGGCGCCGGCCCTGCTCGGTAACACGGTGGTCTGGAAACCGGCCCCCACCCAGCAGTTCGCCGCGCACTTCACGATGCGGCTCTTCGAGGCGGCGGGCCTGCCCCCCGGCGTGATCAACATGGTCACCGGGCGGGGTGTGGAGGTGTCCGACGTGGTGCTGGCCGACCCTGACCTGGCCGGTATCCACTTCACCGGCTCCACCAAGGTCTTCCAGCAGCTCTGGCGAACCGTCGGCGAGAAGATCGCCCACTACCGGAGCTACCCGCGCCTGGTCGGCGAGACCGGCGGCAAGGACTTCGTGGTCGCCCATCCCAGCGCTGATGTGGACGCGCTGCACACCGCCCTGATTCGGGGCGCGTACGAGTTCCAGGGCCAGAAGTGCTCCGCGGCCTCCCGCGCGTACATTCCGCGGTCGTTGTGGGTAGGTGGGCTGCGGGACCGGCTCGCCGCCACGGCGGAGGCGCTCGCCTATGGCGACGTCACCGACTTCAGTAACTTCGGGGGCGCCGTCATCGACGCCAAGGCGTACGCGCGGCACACCGCCGCCCTGGAGCTGATCTCAGGGGATGACTGTTGCCAGGTCGTCGCCGGCGGCACCGCCGACGACTCGGTCGGCTACTTCGTCCGACCCACGCTCTTCGAATGCACCGACGCCGCCCACGAGACCTTCACCACCGAGTACTTCGGGCCGATCCTCGGCGTGCACGTCTTCGACGACGCCCGCTTCGACGAGGTGGTCACGCAGGCCGAGTCGATCGCGCCGTACGCGTTGACCGGCGCCATTTTCGCCACCGACCGGCAGGTGGTCGACCGGGTTGCCGAGCGGATGCGGTACGCGGCCGGCAACTTCTACATCAACGACAAGCCCACCGGTGCGGTGGTGGGCCAGCAGCCGTTCGGCGGCGCCCGCGCCAGTGGCACCAACGACAAGGCCGGCTCCTGGCAGAACCTGGTCCGATGGATGTCACCCCGCACGATCAAAGAAACCTTCGTCCCGCCGACCGACCACACCTATCCCCACATGCGCTAACCAGAAGGACCCCTGCACTACGTCGGCCGCCCGGCGTGGCGTAGGGGTCCTTTCATCCACTCCATATCGGTGGACAGTGCACATAGGAAGCCCTGACGGGTGGCGAAAACGTGAAATCCTGGACGCCGCGACCGCAAAGTGGCAGCGTGAGAGGCATGGCGGATTCCGGAGTCAATCCCACGGCGGCGGCCCTGCTCGGGCTGCTTCACGAGGGCCCGATGACAGGTGGTCAACTGATGGCCGCCGCCGAGCGCCGGTTGGCGCCGTACTGGTCAATGACCCGCAGCCAGGTCTACCGAGAGCTACCCGTGCTGGCCGAAAAGGGGCTGGTGCGGCTCGGTAAACCGGGGCCGAGGATGAGCCAGCCGTATGCGATCACCGCTGCGGGTAAACGGACCTTCTCCAGATGGCTGACGGAGGAGCCCGGTCGGGACACTATTCGAAATCCGATCGCGCTGCGGTTCGCCTTCGGAAACCTGCACTCGGCCAGTCAGCTCAAGAACCTCCAGACGGCTGCGAACGAGTACCACACGGAGGCCCTGGCCCGGGTTCGGGAGCAGGTGAAAAATGCGAAGAAAGAAGGCGAGACGTACGACGCCAGCGCCTTGGAGTTCGCCGTCGCATACCACAAGGCCGCTCTGGCCTGGCTCAAGTCCGCCCCGGTCAGCTGACCCGACAGCAGCCCCCCGACCTGGGCGAACGTAGCCCTCGGAGCCGGAAGTACGCCCTGCCCCGGAGACTAGGACCGGGAGACCCGCCTCGCCACGGAGTGGCTGTGGCGTGGGCTGCGGGCCTCGCAAGCTCACTCCTCGCCCGCGCTGGGGTTGTTTGGGCGTGGGCTGCGGGGCTCGCAAGCTCACTCCTCGCCCGCGCAGTAGGCTTGTCTGTCGTGACCGATGCCGACTACGCCGAACAGCTCAAGGACCTCGACGCCACTCTTCGCAACATCGAGTCGGTGCTCGACATCGACCGGCTTCGGGCGGACAAGGCCCGTCTGGAGGAGGCCGCCTCCGCCCCCGACCTCTGGGACGACCAGGCCCGGGCGCAGCAGGTCACCTCTCAGCTGTCGTACGTGAATGGGGAAATCAACAAGCTCGCGGAGCTTCGTTCACGCCTCGACGATGCCAAGGTGCTGCTGGAGCTGGCCGAGGCGGAGTCCGACCCGGGCGCCCTCACCGAGGTCGAGACGGAGGTCGCTCGGCTGGCCAAGGCCATCGACGAGATGGAGGTCCGCACCCTGCTCTCCGGCGAGTACGACTCCCGGGAGGCGCTGGTGGCGATCCGCGCCGGTGCCGGCGGCGTGGACGCGGCGGACTTCGCCGAGATGCTGCTGCGGATGTACCTGCGCTGGGCCGAGCGGCACGGCTACCCCACCGAGGTCTACGAGACCTCGTACGCCGAGGAGGCCGGGCTCAAGTCGGCCACCTTCACGGTCAAGGTGCCGTACGCGTACGGCACGCTCAGCGTCGAGTCGGGCACCCACCGGCTGGTCCGGATCAGCCCCTTCGACAACCAGGGTCGGCGGCAGACCAGCTTCGCCGGGGTCGAGGTGCTCCCGGTGGTGGAGCAGACCGATCACATCGACATCCCCGAGAACGAGATGCGCTTTGACGTCTACCGGTCGTCCGGCCCCGGTGGGCAGAGCGTGAACACGACCGACTCGGCGGTTCGGATCACCCACATCCCGACCGGCATCGTGGTCACCTGTCAGAACGAGAAGTCCCAGCTGCAGAACAAGGCGTCCGCGCTGCGCGTCCTCCAGGCCCGCCTGCTGGAGCGGAAGCGCCAGGAGGAGCAGGCCAAACTCCAGGGCCTGAAGACCGACGCCGCCGGCTCCTGGGGGGACCAGATGCGGTCGTATGTCCTGCATCCGTACCAGATGGTGAAGGACCTTCGAACGGAGCAGGAGACCGGGACGCCCTCTGCGGTCTTTGATGGCGAGTTGGATGCCTTCATCGAGGCCGGTATCCGGTGGCGAAAGCAGCAGCAGCTCGCTGATGACAATGCGTGACCGATCGTGGGCGTAGCGCGCCATCGAATTTCGTGAGTGCGGGCAGATTGATGACGTGTCCCGGAATTGAGGGGCGCGGGATTTGGCGTACCGGTTACACCGCGTAGACTCACGACCCGTGATTCAGCTTGAGCAAGTGACGAAGACGTACCCGAAGGCGTCCCGGCCTTCGCTCGACAACGTGTCCGTCGCGATCGAGAAGGGCGAGTTCGTCTTCTTCATCGGCCCGTCCGGCTCCGGCAAGTCCACCATCATCAAGATGCTGTTACACGAGGTTGCGCCCAGTAAGGGCCGGATCATCGTGAACGGCAAGGATGTTACGTCGATGCGCTCCTGGAAGCGGCCCGCCTTCCGGCGCTCGATCGGCTGCGTGTTCCAGGACTTCCGGCTGCTGCCGAACCGCACCGCCTACGAGAACGTGGCGTTCGCGCTCGAGGTGATCGGCAAGACCAAGGCGGTTGCCCGCCGGGTGGTGCCGGAGGTGCTGGAGCTGGTCGGGCTTGGTGGCAAGGAGCACCGCTACCCGCAGGAGCTCTCCGGTGGTGAGCAGCAGCGGGTGGCGGTCGCCCGGGCGTTCGTGAACCGTCCGCTGATCCTGCTCGCGGACGAGCCGACCGGAAACCTCGACCCGGACACCTCCATCGAGATCATGCGTTTGCTGGACCGGATCAACCGCACCGGTACGACCGTCGTGATGGTGACCCACGACTCGAACATCGTGAATCAGATGCGCCGCCGGGTCATCGAGATCGAGAGCGGCCGGATCGTCCGCGACCAGGCTCGCGGCGTCTACGGGTGAGCCGGCGCTCCCACCCGACTGACGACCACCACCTGCCGGAGACGCGGAGGAATCTTCGATGCGCTTGAAATACGTCCTGTCCGAGGTCATGGTCGGACTGTGGCGCAACGTGACCATGACCATCGCAATGATCATTACGATGGCGGTCTCGCTGACCATGCTCGGCGCGAGCGGCCTGATTTACGTCAAGGTCGCCGAGATGAAGGAGCTGTACTTCGAGAACATCGAGGTCTCGATCTTCCTCGAGACCGAGGTCACCGAGGAACAGAAGACAGCGATCCAGGCCGAGCTGGATGCCGACCCGCTGATCGAGAGCGTCACGTACGTCAACAAAGAAGAGGCGTACGAGGTCTTCGAGGAGATGTTCCGGGACTCCCCGGACCTGCTCAGTGCGATTGATCCAGAAGTGCTGCCGGAGTCGTACCGGCTGAAGCTGGTGAACCCGCAGGAGTATGAAGCGATCGGGGAGCAGTACGCCGAGATCGAGGGCGTCGACCAGGTGGTCGACAAGTCGAGCGTACTCGACAAGATCTTCAAACTCTTCGCTGCCGGTCAGAACATCGCCCTCGTCGCGGCGATCGCGATGGCGGTCGCCGCCCTGCTCCTGGTCGCCAACACCATCCAGGTCGCCGCCTACAGCAAGCGGCGCGAGGTCGCGGTCATGAAGCTCGTCGGCGCGTCGAACTGGTTCATCCAGGCGCCCTTCGTCCTGGAGGCCGTGGTCGCCGGCCTGATCGGATCCCTGCTTGGCCTCGGCGCCCTCGCCGGCCTGAAGGTCTTCCTCTTCGACGACGCGCTGAGCGCACTCCAGGGGCTCTTCGCGCCGGTCAGCTGGGGCGAGGTGCTACTGGCCTTCCCCCTGATGGCCGCCGTCGGAGGCCTGATCAGCGCGATCACCGCCTGGGTCACGCTCCGCTTCTACCTGCGGGTCTAGTGTCCGCAGGGCGGACGTGGGATCGCCCACGCACGCCTGTCGGGCCAGGGCTCTCCCGCACCGGAAATAATCGGCGCGGGAGAGCCCTCGCGCTCCGGTAGGATGATCGCCGCTGTTCGACCCAGGGGGCGCGCAGCGGCAGGAAGGGAGGTGGCGCCGATGCCACGGGAGAAGGGGCGGAAGGTCGTCGCCTCCAATCGGAAGGCCCGCCACGACTACTCGATCCTCGACACCTGCGAGGCGGGGATGGCGTTGACCGGCACCGAGGTCAAGTCCCTGCGGGCGGGGCGGGCGTCGCTGGTTGACGCATTCGCCCAGGAGCGCAACGGCGAGCTGTATCTGCACGGGATGCACATCCCGGAGTACGTGCAGGGCACCTGGACCAACCACGAGCCCCGACGCACCCGCAAACTACTGCTCAACCGCATCGAGATCGACCGGCTGATCGGCAAGACCCGGGAGAGCGGGCTCACGATCGTCCCGCTGCAGGTCTACTTCTCCGACGGCTGGGCCAAGGTCGAGATCGGCGTCGCCAAGGGCAAGAAGTCGTACGACAAGCGGCAGGACCTCGCCAAGCGGGACGCGCAACGGGAGATTGCCCGGTCCGCCGGCCGGCGGGGCAAGGGGATGGAGGACTGAGCCGGCGCCCGGCCGGGGCGGGATGAATCCGGTTGCGTCAGGCGTTAGGCTTATCGGTGCCGCCAACAGGGGCGGTCCGTCGAGGGGGTGACTGGTTTCGACTTCGTACGTTGCGGCAGGGGAAGCGAGCCGAGGAAGCCAACGTCGTCTCGGAAATCGTTCGTTGGAAAACAATAAGCGCCAAGCAGAATCGCGCTGACTTCGCTCTCGCCGCCTGAGGCGAGTAGCAAGTCTGTCGGCCTGGGAGTGCCTTCGACCCAGTTAGCCGGCATCAGCTAGGAGGCTGGCCAATCGGACCCGGTCGCGGGGGCCGTGCGGCGAGATCAATCAGCGACTGGGCCCGTCACACCGACTCGCTCGCGTGATCGGAGGGGCCGAGTAGAGGCACAGCGAGCTGCGCTCGGAGAAGCCCTGACAAGGCGGCGAAGGACCCGGGTTCGATTCCCGGCACCTCCACCACCTGACCTGTGCGCCCCGGTCCACCCGGACCGGGGCGCACCGGCGTTTCTGACCTCGAATCCCTGGTGCTGCCGGGCGCCATCAGGCCGGCGTCGCTCCCGGCGACGAGTGCGCCGGTGGACTGGAACCGGTGCATGGTGGCGAACGTCGGAGGAGTATGCGTCGATTATTCGCCCCCCTGAGTCTGACCCTGCTGCTGGCCGCCGGTTGCGCGCCGGCCGGCTCGGAACCGACGGGCGCCCCCGCGCCGACCGGCCGGCAGGCGGCATTCGACGAGCGGGCCACTCAGGTCGCCGCGGCCTGGCAGCCCGGCCCGTCCTGGAGCGACGGGTACATCCCACTCCAGGAACCGACCATGACCGTCGGAGACCCCGGCTTCACCCCGGAAACCCGGACCGCCTTCCAGGCCGGCTGGTACCGAGAGCAGATTCCGCTGCCGACGGACCAGCCCGAAGACGGCACCATCCAGTTCCCCTCCGACACCCTCACCGTGCCGCTGGTCAGCGCCGTCGAGGCGTACCGGGAACTCGATCGGGGCGACCCGCCGGCCTGCGGTGGGCGGCCGACGAACCCGGCCACCCCACCAGCCCCGGCGGATGGGCCGGACACCGGGGTGAGCACCTCGCCGCCGACCGCCTGCACCCCGCTCACCGTCACCGCCGTCGAGCTGGACAGCGTGCCGGTGCGGACCAGCCGAGGCGAGGCGGCGGTCCCGGCCTGGCTGTTCACCATCGCCGAGCTGACCGCCCCGGTGGCCCGGCTCGCGGTCGCCCCGACCGCCGTCGCAGTGCCGCCGGAGCCGACCGCGCCCACCGCGCCACTGCCCGAGGAGTTGGTCGGAGCGCTGGACCTGCGCGCCGTGGACGACGCGACGCTGACCGTACGGCTCGGCATCGGTGCGTGCGACACCGGCCTCACCCCGCTGGTGCACGAACAGGATGACGTCGTGGTGGTCGGCGGCGCCGTGACCCGCAGCACCGGTGTCTGCACCGAGCAGCTCCTACTCGCACCGGTGACCGTGCAGCTCACCGCCCCGCTGGGGGAGCGGACCGTCCTCGACGTGCTCGGCGGTGGGCCGCTGCGGCTCACCACCGACTGACCGGCGACGGCTCGGCCGCCCGGTCTCAGGGCAGCGCGAAGGGAAGCGTGAGGCCCTCCAGGGTTGCCCCACAGGGGCAGTCCCGATCGGCCGGCAGCTTGGCCACCGCGGTGAAGAGCAGCTCCCGCAGCCGGGCGGTGTTCTCGCCGAAGACCCGGAACACCTCCTCCTGGGTGACCGACCCGCCGCCCGGCACGCCCGCGTCATGGTCGGTGACGAGCGCGATCGACGAATAGCAGAGGGCCAGCTCCCGGGCGAGCACCGCCTCCGGGTGGCCGGTCATGTTGACCACCGTTCCGCCGCTGGCCGTGAACCAGCGCGACTCGGCACGGGTGGAGAAGCGGGGACCCTCGACGACCACCACCGTCCCACCGTCGACCGCCGGCACGCCCCGCTCGGCACCGGCGGCGAGCAGCGTACGCCGGCCGACCGGGCAGTACGGGTCGGCGAAGGAGACATGCACCGCGCCCCGGTCGTAGTAGGTCTGCGCCCGACCACTGGTGCGGTCGATCAGCTGGTCGGGCACGACGAACGTGCCGGGGCCCAGCTCCGGGCGGAGGCCGCCGACCGCGCAGGGGGCGAGTACCTGGCGGACCCCGAGCGAGCGCAGCGCCCACAGGTTGGCCCGGTAGGGGATCTGGTGCGGCGGATGCCGGTGATCCCGGCCGTGGCGGGGCAGGAACGCCAATCGGCGGCCCGCGACCTCCGCGATGGTGATCGCGTCGGACGGCGGCCCGTACGGGGTGTCGACTATGTGCTCGGTGGCGCCGTCGAGCAGGGCGTACAGCCCCGACCCGCCGATCACCGCGAGTTCTGCCGTGGGACTCACCGAACCTCCCTCGTCTCTGTCGCGTCAGACCTTAGCCAGTGACCCGGCAGCAGGCTATGGTGCCAGGCATGGCGTTGACGGGGCGGCTGGCACCGGTGTCCCCGGTTGTCCGAGCACGGTCGGGCTGACGGGATGTCCGACATGCAGGAAGAGGGGCGGGCGATCGACGGGCAGACGACGGAGTCGATGGCCGGGCGGTTGCTGGTCGCGGCCCCGACGCTGAAAGATCCGAACTTCGACCGGACCGTGGTGCTGCTGGTCGCCCACGAGCCGGGCGGGGCGCTGGGCGTCGTGCTCAACCGGGCCACCGAGATTCCGGTGGCGGAGGTGCTCGGCGACTGGGGCGAGTTGGCCCGCGACCCGGCCGTGGTCTTCGAAGGGGGTCCGGTGCAGCCGGATTCGGCGATCTGCCTCGCGCGCATGCGCCACCCGCTGCGCCCGATGAAGAGCTTCCAGCAGATCTCCGGTGCGGTCGGCACGCTCGACCTGACGGCGGACCCGGCGCAGCTGCAGGAGAGCATCGCGGGGATCCGGGTCTTCGCCGGCTACTCCGGGTGGGATTCCGGCCAGCTGGAGCAGGAGATCGCAGGGGGCTCCTGGTTTGTCCTGGACGCGCTGCCCGGCGACGCCTTCGTCGATCGTCCGGATGACCTGTGGCCGATGGTGCTGCGCCGGCAGGGCGGAATGATGGCGGCGGTGGCGCACTTCCCGGCGGACGTGACGCTCAACTGAGCCGGCGCGGCGGCAGGGCACCCCGCGCGCTGACCGGGCCGGCCGGCGTGTGTATAGTTCTCCCGTGCCCGGGCGACCGGGTAGTGCACAGGGGGCCGTGGCGCAGCTGGTAGCGCACCACACTGGCAGTGTGGGGGTCAGGGGTTCGAGTCCCCTCGGCTCCACCGACCGCACCATTGTGCGAACCGGTGGTTCTTTCGAGGTGCCCTCGTCCGTTTCGGTCGGGGGCATTGTCGTGTCTGTGGGGATCTTGAACACGGGTATGACTCCTTGGTCGGTGAGTTGGACTTCGGCGATGAGGGTCTCGATGGCGGCTTTGCGTTCTGTGGTGCTGCCGCTGGTCATGATGGTGCTGAGGTGGTCGCGGATGCGGGCGACAGTGCCAGGCGGTGGAGGCTCGGGCTGCGAGGTCAGGCCGGCGTCGAGTTCGGTGTGCCGGGCGTGGAGTTGAGCCAGCCGGTGGCGGAGTTCGCGGATGCGCGGTCCGGCGGTGGCGTCGTCCATGGTGCCGTTCTCGAACGCGGTGTGGTAGCGGTCGATCGCGTTCTCGGTGGCGGTGATCTGGTGGGCGATGGCGGTGAGTTCGGCGCGTCGGTCGTCGGTGGTGCTGTCGTGCTGGGAGTTGGCGCGTTCGATCATGGCGGCGAGGACGGGTTCGGCGGTGGTGTAGAAGTCGTGTAGGGCCTGCAGGATCATGTGGTCGAGGTCGTCGGCGGGGAGTCGGGGTGCGGTGCAGGTGGCGTGTTTGCCGTAGCGGGTGCGGGTGAAGCAGGTGTAGTAGCGGTAGCGGCGGTTCCGGCCTTTGGCGGACGTGCCGATGTAGCGCTGTCCGCATTGGGGGCAGGTGAGTAGGCCGGTGAGGTAGTAGTCCGAGTCGGACTTGGCCCGCTGGGTTTGGATGTCGCCTCGTGCGTTGGCGATGTCCTGGGCGCGGCGGAAGGTGTCCCGGTCGATGAGTGGCTTGTGGGCGTCGGGGACGTAGACGTCGCGGTAGGCGATGTCCCCGGTGTAGGCGGGGTTGTCCAGCATCCGGTTGATGGTGTGTCCGGACCATTGTTTGCCGGTGCGGTTGGGGATGCCGCGGGCGTTGAGGTCGGTGGCGATGGCGCGGGTGCCGAGTCGGTCGCGGGTGTAGAGGTGGAAGATGTCTCGCAGGATGGGTGCCTCGTCGGGGTGGGGGACGAGGCGTTGGGTGTCTTTATCGACGAGGTAGCCGTAGGGGCGGGTGCCGCCGGCCCATTGGCCTTTGCTGGCTTTCGCGGTCATGCCGCTTTTAACCCGGTCGATGATCATGTTGCGTTCGAATTCGGCGAAAACGGCGAGGAATTGCAGCATCATGCGGCCGATGGCGCCGCCGGTGTCGACGGGTTCGGTGGCGGAGGAGAAGCGGACGTTGGCGGCGTCGAGGGTGGCGGCGAGGTCGACGAAGTGGGCGAGGCTGCGGCTGAATCGGTCGACTCGGTAGACGAGTAGGACGTCGTAGAGGCCGGCTTTCGCCGCGTCGAGTGCTTTCTTGAGGCCGGGGCGTTCGGTGGTGGCGCCGGAGGCGTCGTCTTCGAATTCACAGACGATGACCCAGCCGGGGTGGTTGTCGACGTACTTTTTGAGGGCGGTGCGTTGGGCGAGCAGGCTGAAGGGCTGGTGCTCGTCGTCGGTAGAGCGCCGGATGTAGATGCACACCCGGCACGGGCCGGTCGAGTCTTCCGGCGGGGTGGTGGGGGCGCGTCGTCCACGCCGCTTCGGTGGGCTGGTGGGGGTGGGATTGCCTGCCATGGGGGTCCTTCGCTGAGATCGGGTGGTGGGGTGGTGGCCGTGGGCGGGCCCACGCGGGTGGGCCGCCGTTGGGCTAGGTTCAGGCGAGGTCGGGGTGCTCGCGCCGGAAGTGGTTGAGGAGGACGGCGAGGGCTTCGGCGGCGTTGTCGAGGTCTTCGGCGGTCATGGGAATGGTGTCGATGCGTGCGATACGCATCGGAATCGTCGTTTCCTTCTTGTTGGTGGGGATGTGTTTCGCATCGCCGTTATTTGTGGCGGTACCGGGATGCGGTTCGTCAGGATAGCTCCGGACGGCGTTTTCGTCGTCATACGACGGGGTGACCACGGTCCTCCGAAAAGCATGTGAAGCTGCGGGGGTCGGAGTCCTTCGTTCATGCGGTTTCCTCTCTTACACGGAGTGGCGCGACTGATCTGATTGATGCGGAAGAGGCGACTCGTGGCGGGTCGCTGTATCTGGCGTCCGGGAGGCGGGGACGATACCTCCGAGCGCTGTCACCGGGAAGTGATTCGGATTGTCAGCGACTCGCCACAACTCACACGGGCTCCTGGAGAGCCGCTGACAGTTTCGAATGCTTGCTGTCACCGAGAGCGCAGAGGTACCTTCCGCCCTCCATCGTTGGGAGCCGGCGCGGACAGCTACCGCTCGCCGCGCCTGGGCGGTCGGGTCAGCGGCGGGGCGGTCCTTGTCGCCCCGCCTGTGCGCGCGTGTCCGGCCGCCGTGCGTGGTTCGGCGCTTGGCGGGGGGTCAGCTGGTCTGTTCAGCGCCGCTACCGGCGGGGAGGTCGGCTAGGCGCATCGGCGCCCCGTGGTGGCGGTGCGGCCACCACACGGCTTCGGCCGGGTTGATGCCGGTGACCTCGGTGTGCACGGCGGTTGCCACCGGGTAGATGGTTCCGGTCGCGGCGAACTCCTGGTGCAGGTGCCGCTCTCGGGCTGGGGAGTGTAGCCAGAACAGCACCGGCCAGAGGCGGCCGGTGACGTGCGCGAGGTCCCGGTAGCCGTCGATCTTGTCGACCAGGCGGGACAGCGGCCGTTCGGTGCCGAGGTCGTATTCCAGGAAGAACGGCACCCTGCGGTCGCCGTCGACCCAGATGCCGTGTCCGTCCGCCCGTGACCTCGGCTGGTAGACGCGCACGGCGATGTCGTTGTCGTCGGGTTCGGCGAAGGCGCCCATCTGCTGGCAGCGTCCCGCCGGCCACCAGCGGGCCAGCTCGCTGCCGGGATGGGTGCGGGCGTGCCCGGCGAGGGCGGTGAAGAAGCCGTTGACCCCGAGCAGGTGCGGCAGGTTCGCCCGTCTCGTCAGGTGCCACCGCCTTCTGCGGGCCTGGTCTCTGCGCGGCAGGTCGTCGCCGCGCTGCGCGGCGACGACCTCGACGCCGAGTTGCGCCAGCACGTAGTGGTAGGGGTAGGAGCCGCCGTCGGGCTTCTGCGGCCGGAATCGTTCCACCACCTCCAACTTCTGCGTCAGCGCCCGCAGGCGTTCCTGGGCGTAGTCGACCGACGGGTAGAGGGCTTCGGCGACCTGGAAGGAGGTGAGCACTCCGTGGTCGGCCAGCCAGCCGAGCAGGACGAGATCACGGTCGGTGAGCTGGGACTGGACTCGGAGCAACGGGTCAGGCATGCGTCACCACCAGCCCGAGGGGGAGAGACCCAGTCGGAGGGTCTGTCGCAGCACGACAGACGCTGCTGACAGCGGCCCTGACCTGGGCTGTGAGCCGAACCGGGGGTCCGTTCGGGGGTCCTGTTGAAGCGGGACGCCAAGTGGGAGCCCCAGCAGGACCCGCAACGGGAGGTCAAGCCCACCGCTGTCAGCGGGAGACGTCGAAGATGCGGTAGCCGCCAGCAGCGGTGGCGATGAGGGTCGATGCGTGGACATGGTTTACTCCAAGGTGACGGTGTTCGTGGATGGGACGGCGTTGCGCCCGCCGTGTTGGTCGAGATGCGGAGGCCAGCTGGCGGGCGTTGACGAACCTGCCCCGTACCTCGTCGCCGAGGCCCGACGACGAGGACAACCCGTTGTTCCCCTCCGGGAAGCTCCGCCCCCGGATATCAGTCAGCTCGCCCGTCGGTGGTTCGGTAGCCTGCTAGCCGTGGCTAGTTCCGATCTCCGCGTGCGCTTCGCGCCCTCCCCGACGGGTATGTTCCACGTCGGCAATGCCCGGTCCGCTCTGTTCAACTGGGTGCTGGCCCGACAGTCGGGCGGAACGATCGTGTTGCGGATCGAGGACACGGACGCGGCGCGGAACCGGCCGGAATGGGTTCAGGGCATTCTCGATGCGATGGAGTGGCTTGGAATCGGCCCGAGCGAGTACGAGGGCCCGCTGTTCCAGTCTGACTACACCCAGCACCACCGGGAGGCCATCGATCGGCTCATCGCGGCTGGGCGCGCTTATTACTGCGACTGCACCCGGGATCAGGTCAACGCCCGTACGGGCAGCGAATACCTGGGCTACGACGGCTTTTGCCGCAGTCGGGGCCAAACCGTCGGAGAAGGCCGCGCTCTGCGCTTCCGTACGCCGGACGAGGGCTCGACCGTGATCGTCGACTTGGTGCGGGGCAAGCCGACCGTTGACAACGTGCTGATCGAGGACTTCGTGATCGCGCGCGGTGACGGCTCTCCGGTGTTCTTACTGGCGAACGTGGTTGATGACATGGTCATGGGGATCACGCACGTGATCCGGGCTGAGGAGCACCTGCCCAACGCGCCGAAGCAGCAGCTGCTCTGGGAGGCGCTGGGGGCGGAACCACCGGTGTGGGTACACGCGCCGATTCTGGTGAATGAGAAGCGGCAGAAGCTCTCCAAGCGTCGCGACCGGGTCGCCCTGGAGGACTTCCGCGCCGAGGGGTACCTCGCCGAGGCGATGCGAAACTATTTGATGTTGCTCGGGTGGGCGCCGTCCGGTGACCGGGAGATCCTGCCCTGGGACGACATCGTGACCGAGTTCCGGCTGGAGGACGTCAACCCCTCGCCGGCGTTCTTCGACGTGAAGAAGCTCCGCGCCTTCAACGGGGACTACATCCGCGCGTTGTCGGTTGAGGCGTTCGTCGAGGCGTGCCAGCCGTGGCTGACCGGTGAGAATGCGCCGTGGCGGCCGGAGGCATACGACGCCAACGCTTTCGCTGCTGTCGCCGAACTGGCGCAGACCCGGATCGCGGTGCTCTCCGAGATTGTGCCGATGGTCGATTTCCTGTTCCTCGATGAGCCGACCGCCGACGAGGCAGCGTGGGCGAAGGCCATGAAAGCCGACGCCCCGGCGCTACTGGCGGCCGTGGTCGAGGCGTATGAGACGTGCGAGTGGCGGGCCGAGGTGCTCAAGTCGACGCTAGAGGTGATCGGTGCGGAACGGGGACTCAAGCTCGGCAAGGCGCAGGCACCGGTACGGGTCGCGGTGACCGGCCGTACTGTCGGGCTGCCGTTGTTCGAGTCGATCGAGATCCTCGGACGTGAGCGAACCGTTGCGCGCCTGCGAGCCGCCCTCGACCGCCTGAGTTGACCTTTCGTGTCCGGCGAATCGATCCGCCGGTCATCCTGGTCGTCGATCCGCTCCGCTGGCGAATCCAGCGGTGCCCTTGACCGGCACGCTCCGTCGTGGGCTGAAGATGGGTGCCGGTGTCGCGGGCAGGCCGGCGGTGGGCTGCGTGTCGAATGGCGGTGCGAGGTTGCCGAAGTCGGTGCCGAGGACTTCGTCGCTGAGCCGGAATACCTCGGGTGCCCAGGGCCCGACCCTGCCACCGGCCGGGAGTTGGTCGCTGACAAGGGTCGCGGTCAGCAGCCAGCCGCGCGGGGACGGGGAGATGACGAGGGTTCCGTCAGCCCCCAGCGGGTCGGCGACCAGTCGATCGCCAACCCAGCGGATCGATGTCTCCGGCGGGACATGTTCGTTGGCGCGGGTAGCAGCGCCGAAGATTGTGCAGGTGGTCCCGGCGGTGAAGGCTTCCTCAGCCAGTCGCTCGACCGCACTGATGTCGGGCTCAATTCCCGCTCGCGCGAGCAGGTTGACGGCGTGCAGTAGGACCCGACGGTCAGACCTGAGTTGTAGCGTTCTGGCGATCTTGTGATCACGGGTGCCGCTGACCTCGGCGTTTGCCGGCGGATTGGCGCCGATGTGGTCACTAACGCGGCTTGGCGGCGTGGGTAGTCTCGCGGGGTGGGCGCTTTCGTGCGGCGGGTGAAGACCGCCTCCGGAGCGACCGCGGTCCAGATCGTGCACAAGCGAGGCCGGCGGGTGCTGAGCATCGAGCACATCGGCTCGGCCCATACCGACGACGAGTTGGCGCTGCTGCTGCAGGTCGCTGAGGAACGCCTGCATGGTGGGCAGTTTGCCCTGGACCTGGACGGCGTCGGCACCGGTGCGGGCGGGGCGTCGGCGGTGGTCGAGGGCACGTCCTCGCTGATCTTGTGGGATGTCCTGAACAGCCTCTACGACGACCTCGGCCTGGATCGCCTCGGCGATGAGGCGTTTCGGGCGTTGGTTCTGGGCCGGGTGATCGAGCCGACCAGCAAGGCCGACACCGTGCGTGTGTTGACCGAGATCGGGATCGCCTCGCCGCATCGGGTGACGTTCATGCGCTGCCTCAAGCGGGTGGTCGAGCGGGACTACCGGGCCGTGATCGCGCAGGCCTGTCACCGGCACGCCACCCGCGGCGGCGGGCTGGCGGTCGTGCTCTACGACGTGACCACCCTGCACTTCGAGGTCGAACGCGAAGACCAGCTGCGCAAGGTCGGGATGAGCAAGGAACGCCGCGTCGACCCGCAGGTCACCGTCGGGCTGCTCACCACCGCCAACGGGTTCCCGCTGGAGATAGACCTGTTCGCCGGCAACAAAGCCGAGACCAAAACCCTGATCCCGGTGCTGACCCGATTCCGCGACCGCCACCAGGCCGACGACCTGGTCGTGGTGGCCGACGCCGGGATGCTGTCCGCGGCCAACCTGCTGGCCTTGGAAGACAACGGATTCCGGTTCATCGTCGGCTCCAAGACCAGCAAAATCCCCTACGAACTTGAGGCCCACGTCGAGCGGCACGGCAACCACCTGCCCGACGGCGCGACGATCGAGACCACCCGGCGCATGGGCACCGGGACCAAGGCCCGCGACCGGCGGGTGGTCTACCAGTACACGTTCACACGAGCCCAGCACGACAACCGCGCGATCAACGCCATGGTCGAACGCGCCGAAAAGGTCGCCGCTGGCGAACGACCGCTGAAGAAGGACCGCTTCGTCACCTTCACCGACAGCACCACCAGCGTGAACTGGGACCTCGTCGAACGCGCCCGATCCCTGATCGGGATCAAGGGCTACGTCACCAACATCGACCCCACCGTGATGGACGGTGCGGCCGTCGTGGCCGCCTACCACGACCTCTACCAGGTCGAACGTTCCTTCCGGATGACCAAGTCCGACCTGGCCGCACGACCGGTCTTCCACCGCCTCGAAGACAGCATCCAGGCCCACCTGACCGTCGTGCTCGCCGCCCTGGCCATCTCCCGCGAAGCCCAAGCACGCTCCGGGCTGAGTATCAACAAGATCCTCAAGACCCTGCGGCCCCTCCGCTCAGCCACCGTCACCATCGGCACCCAGCAAGTGACCGCCCAGCCACGCATCACCGCCGAGACCCGAACCCTCCTGACCACCCTCGGCTGGAGTGGTCACTAAATCGCTACAACTCAGGTCAGAGGGCGCGGCTTCCATGGCGGAGGTGAGCCGGGCGTTGAAGTCGGTGGGGATGAACCCGTTGACCGTGAGGATGCCGTCAACGGAGAAGCCACCGCGGTAGCCGAGGCGCTCGCGCAGACTGGCTCCGATTCGATCGGTCTGTTCGGCGAACTCAGCGGTGTCGTCGAGGATGGGAACAGCGCCAGCGCAGAGAAAAGTGCCTCGTGCTGGCCGGGGCAGAGTCACGAGTTCCATGGGTGGAAAGGGGACGATCCTGGTGGTAAGGGTCAGTCCGTGCAGGCGCACCGGGACCCCTTCGAGGAAGGGCATGAGCCGGACTCGCCAGGTGCCGGGCTCGACGGTGGGGATGGCTTCTGGTGGTAGACCGCCGCGCCACCACCAGATGCCATCGCCGCCAGCGGACGGTCCGGCACCAATCGGCTGGTAGGAGCAGACGACCCCAGTGCCTTGATCGACGATGGCCCCGAGTCTGGCGAGGTCAGCAGTGCCATCGCCGACGATTGACTGCGCTCGGGGCACCCCGGCGGCATCCCAGAGTGCGTCGACCACGGTCTTGTCCTCGAAGAACTGCCACGCGGGTTGTCTGGCGCCGATCCGCCGCCGGGCCCCGGAGTGCGGCGGATCGAGTGGGTCAGGGAGAAGGAGCGCCGCGGTGCTGTCGGGGTCGAAGGCGTCGGCCGGTCCGGCGAGCCAGCCGGAGCCGTCGAGCCCGCTGATGGCGTGGTGTTGCCACGAGAGGTGGTCGGAGGCACCGCGCAGGGGTCGGCGCCGGGCCGCGGGCGGCGCGTCGTCCAGGGCGAGGGCGAGGCATCGGGTCGGGCCGAGCAGGTCTTGCCAGGCTGCCGCGTCGTCGGCACGACCGCAGACAACGAGCACCTTGCCGGAGGGGAGTAGCCGGTTGATCGGCAGGCCGCGCCTGCTCATCGGCGTCGCCGCCATGGCCGGTCCGCTCGGTGCAGGATCAGATTCGCGGGTGTCTCGTGGACCACCTTGTAGGTGTCCGGTCCGAGGTGTCGGTGGATGGCGCGGCGGTGTCGGTCGGGGTGTTTGTCGTCGAATTCGACGATGACGAGGGCGGGCCGGTGCCGGGTGTGGTCGAAGGAGTCCCAGACGTCGAGTTCGGTGCCTTCGACGTCGATGCTGAGCAGGTCGATCTGGTCGATGCACCACTGGTCGAGGAGATCCTCCAGGGGTCGGCAGGCGACGAGGATCTCCTGATAGTCGGTGCCGCGCCGTTGCAGACCGGACCACGAGGGCTTGTGGGCGTACATGCCGAAAGGCCAGAGTCCGGGGGTGGTGGATACGGCGCAGGTTTCCACGGCGCAGCAGCGCTGCCGGAGTCGTTGGTGGTTGCGGGGATCGGCGTCCACGCAGAGACCGCGCCAGCCACGGCGCTCGAAGTAGAGGCTGTTGCTGCCGCGTGCACCGTCGCCGGCACCGATGTCGACGAAGACGCCGTGCGTCGGGAGGTGATAGTGCTCGGCGAGCCAGCGATCCTCGCCCCATTGCGAGTGGAACGGCGCGGATTGGGTGTAGGGCAGCATGCCGTTACCCCCGCCACCGGTGAATCAGGTCCTGCTCACGGGCATGATCGAGCCAACGCTGTGACCAGCCGCGCCGCAACGCCTGCCAGCCGAGCGCGTCGGTAACGCTGTCGGGCAGGGGCCGGAGGGTGAGGCCGGCACTGGCGGCCCGGCTGTTGTTGACCGACATGAGTGCCAGTTCGGGGCTGCTGGTGGGCAACCACAGGGGGACCTCGGTCCATGGCTGTAGGCGGTGGGTGAGCGCGAAGTCCTCGCCGACTCGGAAAGGGGTAACAGCTCGGCTGGCGCGGGTCAGGACCGTGTCGACCAGGGTGCGGGCGGTGGTTCGGGCGCCGGCGACGTTGACGACGCCGGCAAGTTGCTGGTTGACGGCGTCACGCAGGAAGTGGGCGACATCGCTGGCATCGATAAGTTGGACGGGCTGGCGGTCATCCATCGGGACCAGGACATTGCCCCCGCGTAGTGCGTGCTCCAGCCAGTAGGCGAGGCGTGCGCTGTCGTCGTATCGGCCGATGACCAGGCCGAGGCGCGCGATGAGCAGGGTTACGTTGATCCGGTCGAGGCGACGTCGGAGGTATCGCTCGCAGCGGAGTTTGCGGGTGGCGGAGGCACGTACCGGGTGGGAGGCGTCAGCCGCGATCGTCGGCGCCCGTTCGGTCAGGCCGTGTCTGGCGGATGCTCTGCGGTACACCCCGCACGTGGAGAGCAGGATGTACTGGTTGACGTTGCCGAGCAGGGGCAGAACGGGGCGCAGGTCATCAACGTCCCCGGCACTGGTGTCGATGACCCCGTCCCACGGTTCGGCGAGGACAGTGGCGGCTTCGATTGTCGGCGCGCGCCGGTCGGTCAACACGTGCCGCACGAGCCCGGCGAAGGGCGATGGTGAACGGCCCCGGTAGAGCACAGTGACGTCGTCTCCGCGCCGCAGACACTCCTCCACGATGTGACGGCCCACGAAACGGGTGCCGCCGAGCATAAGGATCTTCATCGGCGTTCCCCGTCGCCCGGGCTGGTGGGGCTGTAGCCGAGCACGAGTAGTCGGCGTGGATGACCGGAGGTGTTTGGCCCGCTGGCATGGACCAGGGCCGCATCCCAGACCAGAACCGTTCCGGGTGCGGCGACCAGGGTGACGGCCGCCGTGTCGGGCGCGACGGTGTCGGGTACGACGGGTCCCTGGCAGGCGGTCGGGATCATCTCGATGGTGTCGCGGTGGCTGCCGGGCCAGACACGGAGCGCGCCGGCTGTTTCGGTGCACCGGTCGAGGCAGACGGCGACGGTCACCACCCGTCGGTAGCCCCGGGTTGCGTAGTAGGCGGCGTCGGTGTGCTTACGGACCGCTTCACCGAGCACCGGTAGCGCGGCCCACCCGGCGGTGAGGTCGACGGTCTGCTTGTACATCAGCTTGTTGTCCATCAGCTTCGGGGCCGCGCCGAGCAGGTCGGCGACGACGGCGAGCAGCGTGGGACTGTCGGCCACCGCCGTCACAACCGGAGATAGGTCGACCACGGGCTTGACCTTGAGCACATACGGCTTGCCGTTGGCGAGGCGCCACCAGGTGACCCGCGGGTCGCGTGTCCTGGCCGCCACCATCTTGGCGAGCCGGTCACCGAGGAGGGCGTCAGCCTCGACGCGGAGGTCCTGGATCGTGGTGGGTGGGATCAGGCCCGGCAGGACGAGGTATCCGTGTGCGGCGAACCGGTCGATCTGCTGCGCGGAAACCGCCGAAGCGAGCGGCGAGGTCATCGGGCACCGCCTTTCGTGGCGATCGGGATCAGGAATTCCCGGCTCGGTTTGGTCCAGTGGTGTGGGGTCTGCTCGGCAGGCATGGTGCGCGGGTAGGCGGTCCACTGCGCGAAGTACCGGTCGAGAACATTCCGGCGGGCCGGACCGATCGAGGTGCCGCTGTGGAAGAAGCTGAACCGACCACCCGGGCGGAGGCAGCGCACCGCGACGTCAACGACGAACTCGGTGAAGTCGGAGTCAGCGTGGCCGTCCGGCGGCCAGGTGTCGTACATGATCGCGTCGAAGACGCCAGTTGGAAGCGTCACGAGCTGCCACGGGTCGATGTACACCCGCGCCGGTGCGTCGAGAGTGTCGATCACCCGTGTGCGTGCCATCAGCGCCACGCCAGGGTGCGGTTCAATCGCCGTGTACGAGCCGATTTCTCGTTTCGACAGCTGGGTGGCGAACACACCGAGCCCGAGTCCGACCTCCAGGACGTTGGGGCGGGCGAACCCCTCGGTGAGTCGGGTGACGTGCTCGCGCATCAGCTCAGCCTCAGCGAAGAACATCACGTACTGCGAGCCGATGCGGAGGCCTTCGGAATCGACGACCGCGGGCTGGTCGCGTAGGGCGGCGATGTGCCGTTGGTGCACCTCGGACAACGTCTTCGTCGTCATAGCGATACTCCGTTGCGGAACCGGGCCAGCGGTTCGGCGGCGAGAAAACGGGCAGCGAAGGTGGAGGCCCCGGCGACGGCGCGGCGCACCACTTCTTCGATCTCGGTCACGGTGGTGGCGTCGACCGCGCGGTCCACCGAGACCAGGACGTGCGCCGGGTCATCGAGTTGGCCACCGTTGCGTGCGGTGATCGTGACCTCGGCATACGCGGAGGTTTCGGCCAGCACTCGCTCGGCGGCCTCGGCGGCGAGCGCGGTGTAGATCTTGCCCGCGTGGTGGACCGGGTTCTTGCCGGCGGGTGCTTCGCCGCTCGCCGGGCGAAGCGGCTCGATGACGCCGCTGTACCGGTTGCCCCGTCCGACCGCGCCGCAGTCGCCCTTGCCGAGCGAGGTGCCGAATGGTGCCAGGTATCCGCGACCCGGCAGATCCTTTGTGTTGAGGTGCAGCGACAGGCCGGTCGTGTTCCAGGCTCGGGGCTCCTGGTCGAGCAGGGACTTCAGCTCGGCCGAGGCGGCGCTCTGAGCCTCGGCGAGCGCTGCCCGGTATGCCGGCCAGGAGTCGACCAGTTCGGGATGGAACGGCACGGCAGCGGTGACTTCCAGCGCCGAATTGATCCGGACCACCATGACCTTCACGTCGGTTCCGGCAGCGGTTACGACCCGTCGGAATCCCTCGTCGGTGAGTCGCCGTTCCAGCCGTATCGCGAGATCGGCGGCGAGGCCGCGGCGGCTGGTGCCGACACAGACCACGGTGTCGTTGGCGACTGATTCCGTCGCGAGCACGGCGTTGATGGCCGATGCCGTGTCGGGGCGGTAGAACTTCGGGTCGTGGTCAACGGCGGTGCCACGGGTGTTGTTGATGTGCAGGCGGAGGTGTTCGAGGATCCGGCGGTCGCCCAGCGCGGCCGGTAGCACATCGAGGACCACGGACCGGAAGATCTCCTCGATCGGCACCTGCGTGGCGCCGACCCGATCGGTGATCTTCCCGAAGAGGTAGCAGTCTGCCGGCTTGAGGATGTCGAAGCCACCGAAGCGGACATCAGCGGCGGCGCCGACGAGGTTGACCTTGTCCACCCAGTGGTTGGGGATGGCGCCGAACTCGCGCAGGCACCAGGAGGAGTAGCGCTGGGAGAAGGCGTCTGCGAGCAGGTCGGCAAGGCTGTCCGGATGGCCGACGCCCTTTCGTTCGGCGACGTCGAACGGCTGGTCGTCCGGGTCGACGCAGGCATGACGGATCGAGATCTGCATATGGGATGTCCTTCGGGTCAGAGATCGCCTGGGTCGACGCCCTGGTCGGGGCGGATCGGAGGTTCAACGAGGTAGGACAGGCACTGCGAGAGAACCAGCACCCGCTTGGCGGGGCAGGCTTCGTTGACATCGGCGGGCCGGAAGGTGCCGTCGTAGAGGTTTCCGTAGCCGGTCGGCACGGAAGCGCATCGGCGCACGTCACCGGTGACGGTGACCTTGAACGAGGTGACACCGGCGGTACATGCCTGGCCCCGGAAGGAGAGCATGCCGTCGAGGTAGGGCCGGTTGAAGACGTACTCGCCGGAGTTGGCCAGGATCAGCGCCTTCTGCTCGTCGGTGTAGCCCTCCGGATAGCGGACGCCCTTGTACACGCCTTTGAACACCTTGGCGCGCACATGGTCCACGCCCAATTCGCGCAACCGATCCAGGTCAGCGGCGAATCGGCTGAGCAGCGGCGGGTACAGCACGTACAGGGCGGTCACGTCGAACCCGCCGCGCCGCAGGATCAGGTAGTTGCGGGCGTAGGTGTCGAGTTCCAGCCCCCGAAGCTCGCGTTCGGGCTGGTGTATCGCGGCGACGATCTTCGCCACCCGGGCGGCCGGGACGCGGTCAGCGAACTCCGCCACGTCGTCGGAGGCGAGGTTGGTGTTGACGCTGATGAAGTGGTTACCGGCCAGACCCCGGCACAGCTCGACGAAGCCGGGGAACATGAAGGGCTCCCCACCGGACATGTGCACCAGGCAGACCCTGTTCAACTCGTCGAAGCGCCGGACCACCAACTCCGGAGCCGGTTCGTCGAGGTGGCTGCGGTTGAGTACGTAGCGGATCTGCGGATGGCAGTACTCGCAGAAGAAGTTGCAGCGGTTCGTGAGGTGCCAGTCGAACTCCCAGTCCCATGGAGGTTTGGCCTGGGTCATCGCCGAAGTACGCATCAGGTCCTCCGCTCGCCCGTCGGGATTCACCCGCCGGCGCAGCCCTCCTGGCGGTACGCCGGCGGGGACGCACCCAGCAGACCGCGAACCGGCACCGCTCGGGCAGGGGATGGAACCGTCAAGAGCGTCAATTCGCCGACCCTGGTGGCCAGCACGATCCGGTACCTTCGCGGTACTCCTGGTTGACCCTCCGGAGGAGCCGATGGGATCTCCACCCGACCGCACCAACCAGACCCTCGCCGCGCACATGACCGAAGCCGGCCTCACCCCGCGTACCCTCGCCCGGGAGATCAACCGACTCTTCGGGCCCGGCACCCTCGCCGAAACCGCGCCATACCACTGGCGGGACGCGGGCGGCATCCCCCGCCCGCCGCTGCCAGCGCTGAGCGCGTACGTCATCTCCCGCCGCCTCGGCCGCATCGTGACCGCAGGGGACCTTTGGCACGGGCAACCCGACACGGCGGATGGCACCCTGGTCATGGCCGCCAGCACCGGCCTGGACGGGCCGTGGACACTCACGAGCACAATGCTGGTCGCCGAGGACTGGCTGTTGGGAGGACTGGTGGACCGAAGGATGTTCCTCTCCGTCTCCGGGACCGCTCTCGCCCAGGCCGTCAACATCTACCTCGACGTACACCTTCCGGCGGACGGGACCGTGCTTCCGGCCGCGACACCAGACGACCCGCTCGTCGACCAGATCGAAGCCAGCGTGCCGCGCCTACAGCTACTCGACGACGAGCGCGGCGGCGCATCCGGCCTTGGCTACGTCGGCGCCCAGGTTCGCGCGGTCCTGCTCGTACTCCGCGATGGCGGCCATACGGACGCCACGATCCGCCGACTCTTGGTTGCCCTCGCCGACCTCGCCCAACTCGCTGGTTGGAAGGCGTTCGACGCCGGACAGCAGGGGCTGGCCCAGCGGTACTTCTTCACCGGACTACGGTCCGCACACGACGCTGGATACCGATCCATGGAAGGACACATCCTCGCTGACCTGTCCTTCCAGGCCGCCTCTCTCGGCGACGCCGACGACGGCCTGCGCCTCGGCGACGCTGCCCGCCGGGTCGTCGGCCGGTCCGCCGCCAGCGTCCAAGCGTCTGTGCTGTCCCGCCTCGCGTACGCCCAGGCCGTAGCCGGAGACGTCGGGCAGTGCGAGCGCACCTGGGCCGAAGCCCGGGACCAACTCGCGAAGCGGCATCCCGACCGGGACCCGGAGTGGATGTACTACCTGACCCCGAACCACCTCGACTGCCAGGCCGGTTACGCGATGATCCTCGCCGGTCGACAGATTGTGGCCGGTGGCAGCGGAGCTGAGGGGCGGGCCCTGCTTCGCAAAGGCGGGGCGCTCCTACGCACCGGTGCCTACGCCCGCCCACCGGACGCTCCCTACCAGCGGCGAGCCCTCTACGAAGGCGCCTGGCTCGCCCTCGGCTACACCGCCCACGGCAAACTCGAGGATGCCTGCGCCGTGACCAGGATGGCCCTACCCCGGCTCGAGCAGGTCCGCTCACCCCGGAGCACCGCACTCCTCGTTGCCCTCGAGCAGGAGTTCCGCCGACGGAAGCGGAACCAGAGCGTCGCCGACGTGCTCCCCGACCTTGAGAAGGCACTGGCGCACCAACCGGCCTGACACTACGGTCAAACGATGACGAGCACCGATCTTGACGCTCTGGTCGTCGGCGCTGGCGTATCCGGCCTCACCACCGCCATCTGCCTCGCCGAAGCCGGGCTGCGGGTCCAGATCTGGGCAGCCGAGTCACCCGAGCGGACCACCTCGTACGCGGCCGGGGCGATGTGGGGTCCGTACCTCGTCGAACCTGTCGGCCGGGTACGTGTCTGGAGCGCCCAGACGCTTGACGTCCTGCGGCAACTCGCGACCGACACGGCGACCGGTGTACGGCTCGTCTCCGGCGTCGAGGCGTCCCGCAAGCCGGTCGAACCGCCGGAGTGGGGAAACGAGCTTGATGGATTCAGGATGTGTGAGCCGGACGAGTTGCCGGACGGCTTCGCCACCGGGTGGCGCTACACGGCTCCGCTGGTCGACATGCCGGTTTACCTTGGCTACCTGCGAGAGCGGCTCCGGAAAGCTGGCGGCGAGATCGCGATTCGTCGGGTCGACTCACTCGATGAGACCGTTGATGTCGCCCCAGTGGTCGTCAACTGCACCGGGATGGGCGCCCACGACCTCGTACCCGACCCCGACCTGGCCCCGATCCGCGGGCAGCTCGTCGTGGTCGACAACCCGGGCATCACCGAGTTTTTCTCCGAAGACACCGGGCTCTCACCGGACCTGCTGCACTTCTATCCGCAGGGCGAGACACTGGTCCTCGGCGGCACCGCCCAACCCGACGCGTGGAACCCGCGGCCCGATCCGGACATCGCCGCAGCGATCGTCGCACGCTGTGCCGAGATCGAACCGCGCCTTCGTAGGGCCCGGGTCATCGAGCACCGAGTCGGCTTAAGGCCCACCCGACCATACGTACGCGTCGAAGAGCGCCGAATCGATGGCACCAGGGTGATCCACAACTACGGACACGGCGGAGCCGGCGTCACCCTCTCCTGGGGGTGCGCCCTGGAAGTTGCCTCCTCTCTGGTCAGGGTGTCTGGCTGATCTCATCGATGAACGACGCCGAACCCGGGAATTCACCCGGGACTGCCCCCGTAGTCGGCGCTGACGCACCTGGAGGCCACCCGACGCACCGACCGGCCAAAGAGAAAGCCGCTGCCGGAGCGCACCGGGTGCGTGTCCGCGTACTCGGCCCACCGACCATCCTCGGGGTCCCCGCCGGCCAACACCTCCGCCCCCAGGCCCTGGAGTTCCTCGTCTACCTCATCGTCCAAGGAGGCACGGCCCACCAAGACGAGGTCCTCGACGACCTCCTGCCCGAGCCACCGCACCGGTTGGCAACCCAGCGGCTGCACACCTACACCTACAACCTGCGCCAGGTCTTTCGCTCAGTCGGCGGGAGCGTCGCATGCCTGCAGCTAAAGCGACACCGCTACACCCTCAACCGCGACGCCTTCGACGTAGACCTGTGGACCATGCGCGACGCCGTCACCGCCGCGAAAAGGGTCACCGAACCCGTACCCAACGTCGCCGCCCTGCACCACGCGGTCACCACCTACTGCGGACCCCTCGCCGCCAACACTGGATACCCGTGGCTCGCACGACACCAGGAAGCTGTCGCGCGTGAGTTCGTGGCCGCAGCCATCACCCTCACCGAAGCGCTCACCGAGCAACTCGCTGAAGCCAGAACTGTCCTCGAACTTGCAGTCCACCAACACCCGGACGACGAACTCCTCGCCACCGCCGCTGCGGCGATCCGAGACCGGGAGAGCTGACCGGCCCATAGCGGCATGTCACTCTCACAACCAGAAGTGCCCTGCACTACCAAACCGGCTCCTGTCAGATCCTGCGAACGCCTCACCTTCGGGTTATTGAAAAATTGTCCGAACAGCTGATGTGGATAGCAGGGCAGATGCCCTAATTCGGATATTCCGGCGCGCCGGAAGCGCCCTGTCCCGCAGCTGAGCCACTGGCCAACGGCCGGAGGTCGATGGCTATCCAACACAGCCTGAAGGGCGGACCGGGTTGTGGCTTCCTGCTCGATCGCGTATCCCCGGTGCAGACAGCGTTTCGCGAAGGTGCCGACCTCCTCCGGGCGTTGTGCGAGCTGCTGCAGGTGGTTGCGGCTGTGGGCGTTGAGGGCCGACCTTCTTCGTGTGGCACGGTGCCGACATCCACGATGTGAATGGTGGTGTCCGACCGCAGTTTGTCGTGGATGCGGACGCCGCCGAGGTCGGCATCCGTGCAAATGACGACCCCGGAGGTCTGCTGCGCCGCCTGGACGATCATCGACACGACGGCGTCGGGCGGCTGCCCGTGGCACCAGACGACCGGCAGATCGGCCCGGGCGTCACAGGCCGCTTCGGCCGCCTGCCGGTGCTCCACGGCCAGCAGGACATCACCCGGCCCGGTGACGGTCAGTCGCGGCAGCATGTGGGGGATGAGCCGGATGTCATGCGGCCCGAGCTCGCCGACCGGTCAAGGACGGGAGCCGTCGGTGGTGTGCAGCAGGATCGGGCCGCTGAGCCCGATGTAGGGTTGCGGGCCACGTCGAGTGCGATGAGTGTCTCAGCGCCGCCGCCGGCCATGCCGCCACGATCCGCGCGCCGAGGCTCGGCGTGGCGGCGATGTTCGCCGCCACGCTGGCCACTGCCCTAGCCGCGAACGCCGTACGGGCCGACCACCGCACCCTCCGACCGGCAGGCTTGTCCTCGACCCTGGCCGCCGACGCGACGACCAGCATCCCGTCAACCGACCGCGGCAATACACAGGCGACCTCAGGACGCTCACCGAACCTCAACGCCACGGCGGCCATATGACTCCACGACGACAATCAGCAATCCCGGCCCCGCACCGTGCTCACGTCTTGGGCAAGCCGGGTCGGCGTCATCGAAACCACCCCCACCCCGAGCCGTCGCTCGATGGCCTGAACCTCGACGGGTCCACGGACGGACGCCGCTGATGTCCAGCCGCGTCTGGACATCAGCCCATCGCCGCCACCGCCGGATGACTTCGCTCGCGTCGAGACCGATGGCTCTCGCGATGTCCGTCAGGTCCGCGCCCGCCCGTAGAGCGGGATGGATCACCGAGGGTTGCCAGCGAGTCCACCAGGGCAATACTGCGGCGGACAACGCCAACTCCACCAAGACGTCCTCACGGCCGGATTCCTGTGTCCGAGCGACGGCATGGTCATGAAGATCGAGAAAGCTGGAATGAGATGATCTCTTCCGCATCGGCGAACCGCACCGGCTGCTCGGTCGGCCGAGTCAGGGTCACCGGGCACCGCCCGACACTCGTGGGCTGGGCAAAGTCAGCGGACGGCGCCGTTGCGGTAGGCCCAGATCACGATGTTGACGCGGTCCCGGACGCCGAGTTTGGCCAGCACCCGGCCGACGTGCGTCTTCACGGTGACCTCGGCGAGGTGCAGCCGCTGGGCGATCTCGGCGTTGCTCGCTCCCGCCACGATCAGGTCGAACACGTCGCGTTCCCGGGCCGTGAACCCATCGATGGCGGCGGTCGTCCGGGTTGGCCCTGGCTCGGTCCGACTGGCGACCAGCCGTCGGGTGGTCGAGGGTGCTATGACCGATCCGCCTCGGTAGACAGTGCGGATGGCTGCGGTGAGTCCTTCGGCGGTCGCGTCCTTGAGCAGGTAGCCACTGGCTCCGGCGCTGAGGATCCGGGTCGCGTAGTCGTCGTTGTCGTACGTGGTCAGCGCGACGAGTTTGGGGGTGGGTCCGGGGGCGGCGAGGATGGCGCGGGTGGCGGTGATCCCGTCGGTGTGCGGCATCCGGATGTCCATGAGAATGACGTCTGGATGGTGCTCAACGGCAAGGGCGACCGCCTCCGCACCGGTGGCGGCGGTGGCGACCACCCGCATGTCGGGGGCCGAGTTTACGACTAGGGCGAATCCGGTGCGGACGAGGTCTTGGTCGTCGGCGATGAGCACCGTGATCAGCGGCTCGGTCATGACCGCCTTCCCTCCTGGGCGAGTGGCCATGTGGTGGTGACCGTGAACTCCGCGTCGGCGGTGATGGCGCAGGTTCCGTTGAACAGGGTGCATCGCTGCCGGATGCCGGAGAGGCCCTGCCCCTCCACCAGCACGCTGCTGTCCTGCCCGGTCAGTGGGCTCGTCACGGTGACGGTGAGTAGCCGGGGCCGCCAGCGCATGTACAGGTGCGCCTGTTGCCGTGGCGCGTGCTTGATGACGTTGGTAAGCGATTCTTGGATCACCCGGTAGACGGCGAGGTCCGTGCCGGGCCCGAGGGGCTGCTCGGCGCCGTCCGTCGTCACGGTCGTTTGGAGACCGGCGGAGGCGACACTGGTCAGCAGCGCGGGTAACTCGCGCAGCCCTTTGGCGTCCAGATCGTCGTCGTCGCGGTCGACCACCGTGAGCAAGCGTTTGACGTCTGCGAGGGCCTCCCGACCGGTGCCCGCGATCCGGTCGAACAGTGGACCGGCGACCACGGCGTCAGCGCGGGCGGCGACCCTGCCGCCCTCGGCCTGGGCAATGATCGAGGCCAGGGAGTGCGCGATGATGTCGTGCATCTCCCGGCTGATTCGGGTTCGCTCCTCGTGCACGGCGAGCTGGGCGCGCATGGAGCTGTCCTGCTCGGCGAGTCGCCGACGGCGCTCGGCGTGGTCGACGGCACTGCGCTGCTGGCGCTGCATCAGGCCGGTCGACCATGCGGCGAGCGACGTTGCCGCGATCAGGACGCCGGGCAGCATGGCACCGAGCCGCCGGTCGTGCAGAGCGTAGCCGGCCACCACCAAGGCCCCGGCCGCGCCGAGCAACAAGCCGGCGTGGCGCAGCCGGTCCGCCGCGTACGCGGCGACCGCGTGGATGGCGACCAGGCCGACGAGGTCGCCGGGGAACAGAAAACGGTGCACCACCAGCACGTGCGTACCCGAGATGACTGCCACGAGGGCGAGCATGGTCAGCGGCGCGACACGGCGGATCGCCAGCGGCACTGCGACCGCCGCCGACCAGTACCAGTCCGGTAGACCGGCGAGGCCAAGCAGCAGACAGCCGGCCACTGCGGTAAGCGCGATGCCGGCGTCGACCGCCAGCGTCTGCTTCGTCTCGACCGGCACTCCCCCAGCGTAGGCAGCGGCCCGCCACAACGGAATCGCGGTCTTCCCGGACGATACCGAAGCCTTGAGACCAAGGTATCGGTCGCGGACGAAACTCGATGCCGGGGACGGATGTGTCCGGCCGTGCGCTTCCCTACGGTCGGTGAGGTGAAGACGCAGACGAAGCGTGCCGACATGGTCAGTTGCCGGAACGTCCGCAAGACGTACGGTGCTGGCGAGTCCGCGGTGCGGGCGGTGGACGGAGTCTCCGCCGATTTCGCGGCCGGCGAGTTCACCGCCATCATGGGCCCGTCCGGCTCCGGTAAGACGACCCTGATGCACCTGTTGGCCGGGTTGGACACGCCCACCGAGGGCTCGACCAGTGTGGCCGGTACCTCGTTGGCTGGCCTGGACGACCGAGCCCTGACCGACTTGCGGCGGGACCGGATCGGCTTCATCTTCCAAGCGTTCAACCTGCTGCCCACACTGACCGCCCGACAGAACATCACGCTGCCACTACGGCTCGCCGGCCGGCCGGTCGAACCGGCGCGGCTACGGGTCATCACCGACGCGCTGCAGATCGGCGACCGGCTGGAACACCGTCCTGCTGAGTTGTCCGGCGGACAGCAGCAACGCGTCGCGGTGGCACGAGCCCTGCTGGCCCAGCCCGCCGTCGTCTTCGCCGACGAACCCACCGGCGCGCTGGACATCGCCACCGGACGGGCCCTGCTCGGTGGCCTGCGCGACGCGGCACAGCAGTACGGGCAGACGATTATCATGGTGACCCACGACCCCGGTGCGGCGACGTACGCCGATCGGGTGCTGGTAATGGCCGACGGTCGCATCCATGACGAGCTACGTCAGCCAAACCGGGACACCATTCTGGCCTCGCTGGCCTCGGTGACGGTATGACAATGATCTTCGTACTGGCCTGGGCGCAGGTCCGCACCTACCCGGCACGGTTGCTGGCGATCATCGCCGCGGTGCTTCTGGCGACCGGCTTCCTCGCCGCCACGGCCACCTTCGCCGCCACCTCGGGCGAAGGGCTGCGCCTCACCGCGGCGGCACCGCTCACCACGGCCGATATCGTCCTCGACGTGGATAGTTCGGTCCGCGACCCGGGCTGGTACCGGGCGGTGGCGGCGGTCCCCAACGTCCGCAGCGTTGACCCACAGTACGCACGCACAGTCAGCGTCTTCGGCGGCGACCGACGCGGTTCGGCGAACGTGCAGAGCCTGGCCTCCACCGCCGCCGTCCGCTGGTTCGACCTGGACCACGGCTCCTGGCCGACCGGAGCCGGGCAGGTCATCGCGGATCAGCGGACACTCGACGAGCTCGGCGTGGGCGTCGGCGACACGCTGACTTTCCGGCAGGACGACGGGCAGCCGATGACCGTCACCGTGACGGGCTCGACCGACCTGGGGTTCCGGCCATTGACCGGCTCGTCGTTCCGCTTCTACGCTGACCCAGCGTTCTTCCCTGGCGACGTCCCGCCTGCGGCCCTGGTCACGATCGACGACCCGAACCGCATCGCGGACACCATCGATGCCATCAAGCGCGCGCTGCCGGCGGGCACCTCGGCGATGAGTGCCTCCGTCGCGGCCGACCAGGCCGCCGCGCGCTTCGCCGGGGGAAACACCCAACTGATCGTACTGATGCTGACCTTCGCTGCGGTTGCCCTGCTGGCCTCCGTCCTGGTCATCGCCAACACCTTCCACGTGGTGATCGTCCAGCGGGTCCGGCAGATCGCCCTGCTGCGGCTCGTCGGTGGGCACCGGGGCCAGGTGAGCCGGGTACTACTGGCCGAGGCCGCCATCACGGGCACGGTCGGCGCACTCGTGGGCGCGGCGGCGGGGATCGGCGTCGGCTACCTCGGCGCCGACCTGCTGGACATCAGCGGTGGTGGCCTGCGGGTGAATCCAGTGGCCCTGGTGGGCAGTGTGCTGGTCGGGATCCTGGCCACGCTGACCGCAGCCTGGCTGCCGGCGCGACGCGCCACCCAGGTCGCGCCGGTCCGAGCCCTCCAGGAGGCCGCCGAACCGCCGGCTGGTGCGGTCCACGGCGGGCGTCGCCTGGTCACCGGCGCCGCAATTGCGGTCATCGCCATCGCGGTGCTGACCGTGGCGGGAATCGGCATCTCGCTGCCACTGGCCCTCGTCGGTGGTCTGCTACTGGCGGCCGGTCTCCTGATCGCCCTACCCCGGCTGATCGCGGTGCTGTTGCCGCCGGTCGCCCGGCTGCTGGAGCGCTTCGGAGTCGCCGCCGGCCTGGCCGGGAGCAGCCTGAGCCAGAACGCCCGGCGGACCTCCGCGGCCGCGATGGCCGTGGTGGTCGGCTCGGCCCTGATCGCCTGTCTGGCCGTGGCAGCTACCACTGGACGGGCCACCGTGGACGCGGACCTGGAGGCGCGGTACCCGGTAGCGGTAAGCGCGCGCACTGACGGCGGTCCCGTCGACCGCAAAACGGTCAGGGCTCTCGCCGCGATACCGGAGCTGTCCGTTACGGCCACGGTGGGCACCGTGGATGCCGAGTTCTCCGACATCGGGAAGGCGACCCCGGCCCGGCTCGCTGCCCTGCCCGCCGCACTGGCCAGCCGGCTGGCGCCCGAACTCACCGCGTCCGCCGGCCCGCCGGTCCTGTTGTTGCCCGGCGCCTACCTGGCTGCACGCGGCCTGTCAGAAGGCAGTCCGGTGAGCGTCGGCGTGGGAAACCGGACGCTGCAGTTCGTCGCCCGCGCCTCCCGACTAGCCGACACCACCGGGCATCTGCTCGGTGTGACCTCCGCCGACACGCTCACGGCCCATGGTGTGACGGCGGTCCCCACGGAGGTCTGGGGGGTGGCACGTCCCGGGTTCGACCGTGCCGCTCTTGCCGACAAAGCGAACGCAGTCGCGGCCCGTGACCCGGGAGTGGAACTGGGCGGCGGCATCACCGAGGGCAGCGACATCGCCGACGTGCTCGCCATCCTGCTCGGGCTGTCGCTCGCGATGCTCGGCGTGACCGTGATCATCGCGCTGCTCGGCATCGCGAACCTGCTGGGCCTGTCGGTCATCGAGCGTACGCAGGAGATGGCCCTGTTGCGGGCGCTCGGCACCCGGCGCGGACGGCTGCGGGCGGTGCTCGCGATCGAGGCGGTGACCATCACGCTGGTCGGTGCCGCCACCGGTGTCGTGATCGGCGCTCCGGTGGGCCTAGTCGGGGTGACCGCCACCGTAGGCACGACGGCCACACCGGTCATCCGGCTGCCCTGGGCGCAGCTGGCTCTGCTGCTGATCGCAGCTGTCGTGACCGGGGTGCTGGCCAGCGTGGCGCCGGCCCGGCGGGCGACAAGGATCGCCCCCGCGCAGGGCCTGACGCGCTAAACATAACCCTAAAGTGAATTTCCCCACCGTGCACATAGGAGTCATTGCTTTGAATTGAGGCGATCAGATAATATCATTCTGTATCGCGACCATAAACGCAGATGCGTTTGCAGTCGACAACGTGTGCGGGGGTAACGCTGTGACGGACGTTCTGGTGGTAGGCGACGAAGTCCTGGTGAGTATCGGCCTCAAGATGATCCTGGAGACCGCTGGTGGTTTCGTCGTGGCGACCTCGGTCGGGCGACACGCGCGATCGGCGGCAGAGGAATGTCGGCCGGCTGTTGTCCTGGTCGACGCGCAGACCGCCAAACCGCACGGCGTGGCTATCCTGAACCAGCTCTGCACGCTCACGCCACCGCCGACGGTCGCCATACTCACCGCGTTGGCACCGTCCGAAGTGGTCGTCGAGTCACTACGAGCAGGCGCGTCCGGCCTCCTGCTCAGGGACAGCGAACCGGAACAGTTGGTCGTTGCGGTGCGGGCGCTCGCTACCGGGGCCACCGTGCTGGCACCCGAGGTATGGTCGGTAGTCCTCCGGTCGAGCGTCCCCGGACTGACGGCTGACGACAAGGTCGAGCAACTGACCCAGCGCGAGCGAGAGATTCTAAAACTACTCGGCCTCGGGCTTACCAACGCGGGCATCAGCCGGCAGCTTTTCCTTAGCAATTCGACAGTCAAGGATTGTGTCAGCGGTATCCTTAACAAACTCGGGGTGGTCAATCGGGTTCAGGCTGCGGTGTGCGCCTATGTCGCTGGCCTGACGGCCGATGACCTGGCCCCACCGGCCGACCTTGCCTACTGCGCCGCTCGCCGGTGAATCGTTCAATCAGCCTGGCCGGCTCCCGCCAGAAGCGCGAACTCAGTGGCCAACAACTCATACGAGCGTTGCCGCGCGGTCGCCCCCGGGCAGTTGGTGGTGAGAATGACCTCCGGCACGTCGTACACCGTCTGGAGCCGCCGGATCTCCGCACCCACCTCTGGGGCTGTACCGGAGATCTGTAGGAACGGCCGCTTCGAGCGCAGTGACCGGTCCTCTGCGGTCAGGGTGTATCGGCCGACGTCGGCCAGGCTCGGCGCACCGCCGCGATAGTCGTCGTCGAGCTGCACCTGGGCGCGCCAGCCGGTGGTACAGGACATCCAGAAACAGGTGCCCAACTCCTCCGCTCGGGCGGCGGTGTCGGCGCAGAGCACCCGCAGCGCGAGCATCGCCCGCGGTTCATCCAACCAGGGTGACGGCCGGAATGCCTCTCTATAGACAGCGATCGCCTTGGGACTCTCCTCGGCCGCGATGAACTGGGCGAAACAGAACGACAGGCCTAGCATGCCGGCCATCCGGGCGCTGCCCTCTCCAGAACCCAGCAGCCATGGCGCTGGCGGCTCTGCCACCTCTGGGGTCACCGAGACCCTGGTGACGGCACGCGAATCACCCAGGAAGCCGAGAAGACGGCCGATCTGTTGAAGGAACGCCTCGTCGGTGGCCAACGCGTACGGGTTGAGCAACCCCGCCATGGCCGTCGGGCCGCCGACGCCCCGGCCGAACCCGAGGTCGACCCGGTCCGGGTACAACGCCGCCAGGATCCGAAACGTTTCAGCCACCTTCAACGGGCTGTAGTGGGGCAGCAGGACGCCGCCGCTGCCCACCCGGATCCGCGAGGTGGCCGCTGCGGCGGTGGCCACCACAATTTCCGGCGAAGCGCAGGCGTTTGCCGCGCTGCCATGATGCTCGGCCACCCAGAAGCGGCGGTATCCGAAGGACTCCACCGCTCGGGCGAGGTCGACCGATTCCCGTACTGACTGCGCCGGGCTGCCGTCGCGGAACACCGGAACCTGGTCCAGAACGCTAAGCATGCGTGTATCCCTTTCAGCTGAGCAGTTGGCGGGTCGCGAATTCCTGGTAGAGCCGATCGGTGGTGATCAGCTCGTCGTGTCGTCCAGCGGCGACCGTCCGACCCGCGTCGATCACCACTATCTGGTTGGCTCTGGCGACGGTGGCCAGCCGGTGCGCGACGACCAGCACGGTACGGCCCGCGGCCAAGGCCGCCAGGGTGGTTTGGAGCGCGTGTTCGTTGCGCGCGTCCAGGTGGGCAGTCGGTTCGTCAAGCAGCAGCAGCGGCGCCGCGGTGAGCAGGGTCCGTGCGACCGCCAGGCGTTGCCGCTCCCCACCGGAGAACAGCAGCCCGGCGTCGCCGACCGGCGCGTCCAGGCCGGCAGGACTACGCGCCAGCGTCTCCGCCAGGTTCACCGCGTCGGTCACCCGCCAGATCGCCGACTCCGCGGCGTGTGGGGCGGCCAGGGTGAGGTTGTCCCGGACCGTCCCTGCCAGCACCGGCGCCTCCTGCTCCACATACCCCAGGGCGGCTCGCAGTTCTGCCAGCGGATAGTCACGGATGTCCCGGCCACGCAGACGGATCGAGCCGCCGGAGACTTCGTACAGCCGGGCAATCAACGCCAGGATTGTGGACTTTCCCGCACCCGAAGGACCGACCAGGGCTGTGGTGCCCCCGTCGGGGACCCGGAAGCTGACCTCCCGTAGTACCTCGGTGCCGTTGGGGTAGCGGAAAGAGACTCGGTCGAATTCCAGCAGCGGCTGTGCCCCGCGGTAGCGGGCCGCCGCGACGGGACGGGCTGGCATCGTGCGGTCCTCGTCGGGCAGATCCAGGATCTCCTGGATCCGAGTTACCGCTCCCAGGCCGCTCTGAACCTGTGCCACTGCTTCCCCAACCTGCGCCAACGGCAGGGCCAGCGTGAACAGGAAGAGAGTGAACGCCACCATGTCACCGACCGACATCGCCTCCTGGGCGACGCGGTAGCCGCCGACGCCGATCACCGCGACGAAAGAGCCCTGCATTGCCAGCTTTACGACGGGACCGACCTGGGCGGTGACCAAGGCCAGTTGGACGCCGGCTGCCCGCGCCCGGTCGGCTACCCGGACCACCTGGGCGGCCTCCCGCCGGGTCGCGTTGGCCACCCGGATCGTCCGGATGGCACCCAGGGCGCGGGTCACGGCGGCGGTCAGTCCGCCTACCTCCGCTTGGAGGGTCTCGCTGAGGGCACGCAGGCGCTTACCCAACATGCGTACCACCACCGCGCCGATGAGCACTGGGACGAGGCTGACCCCGAGCAGCAGCGGGTCGATCAGGACCATGGCGACCATCGAGCCCAGCACCAGCAGCAGCCCACTAACCAGATCGACCATGCCTGAGGCGACAACCGAGCGTAACTGGGTGGTGTCGGTTCCCACCCGGGACGCTAAATCACCGGCTTGTCGCTCGTCGTAGACGCTGACCGGTAACCGGAGCAGATGCTCGATCAGGGTGCGTCGGGCGGTGAACACGATCGACTCGCCGGTGCGCTGCAACAGGAACTGCTGCACTGCGCTCAGTCCCGCACCGGCCACCATGACGACCAGCACCGCGACCGCCGCCGCGCCGTACGGCTCAGATGCCTGGACCGCCGTCAGCACCCGGCGGATCAGGAACGGCTGCACGAGCTGGACCGCCACCCCTGCCAACGCGGACAAACCAACAACAACCAGCGCGCTGCGGTGCTCGACCACGCTGCGGTGCAGCAGACGGTGGGAGCGCCGACCGCCATGCACCGGCTCAGCGCGCGTCGCGGTCACGAGGGCTTTCAAGCCAGGACACGACAGGGACGTCCTGCGGCCAGGCCAGTCGCAGCAGGCTCAGGCAGACCCCGGCGGAGCCGAGCATCAGGCCGGGCATCTCAAGCCCTCCGGTGAGCCCGCAGCGCACCCCGCTGTCCTGGATGTCACGGACCACCGAACCTGCCAGCGCGTCGTGACCGGCCTGCCCGGCCCCGGTTCGTTCCGCAAGGTCAAGCAGAGCGAGGGCACCGAAGTCACCGTGGCAGAGGCTGTGATTGTGCCCGAAGCCGTGGGTTGACACCAGCGCTACGGCTGCCCGCGCCTCCTGCGTCAGCTGTTCGTCCCGGTGGTGCCGCTGGATCAACAGCCGGGAGAGCCCGATGCCGGCCGCGCCATGGCACCACAGGGCGGGGTGCCCGTCGACGTCGGCCATCTCCGGGCGCAGGTCCCGCCATGCCCTGTCGGAAGGCACGTACAGGCGGCGGTCGAAGGCGACGGCCCGACCCGCCAGTTCACGCAGCGCATCATCGCCGAACTCCTCCGCGAGCGCGTACAGCGGCCAGGCTATGCCGGCCGATCCGTGCGAAAACCCGCCGAGCATCACCCCGGTGCGGGGTGGCGTACCAGCCGGCCGTGCCCTCGACATCGACTGCGGACCCGGCCAGCCGTTCACCGCAGATGGCCGCTATCTCGCGCAGAGCCGGAATGCCGTGCCGTCGGTACAGGGACAGCGCGACCACCGCAGAGCCGGCGAGGCCAGCGATCAGATCGGGGCACTCTTCCCGGGTGACGCACTCACGCAGCCAGGGCAGCGCGTCCTCGACCGCCGCCAGGTAGGTCGGCTCCCCGGTGGCGTGGGCGACGTGATCGAGCGCGTAGAGCAGCCCGGCGATGCCGCTGTACGCGCCGACTGTCTCCACGATCCGGTGCTCGGCAAGGTAGCGGAGATATCCGACCACCGGCCTAGCCGCCCGGTGGGCCAGGTCCAGATACCGCTCGTCGCCCAACTGCCGGGCGGCGTACGCGAAAGTGAGCGCCATACCGGCGACGCCATCGTAGAGGCCGGTGGACAGCGGCTTGTAGCTATACGTCTCCTGGTCAATGCCTTCGATGCTGATACCGATCCACCCAGCGTCGTCAACCCCTAGGACGGCCTCGTCGGCCAGCCTACCCGCGATTCGATCGGCCAACTCGGCAGCCATCGGCCGGTCGAGGCTCGCCGTTCGGGTCTGCGGCGAGACCGACCGGACCGCAGCTCGGGGCGCCGCCATCGTGCCCATCGAGTCGCGGATGATCCGTACTTGCGCGGCGCGATGGACCGGCCCGAATCGTGCCAGTCTGTCGGCGAGCACGACGGTCCCGGCTGCCTGGAAGAACTCGCGATCAAGAACGGCGGCGGCCGTGCCGATCTGCCGGCTCCCGGCGAAGGTGCGGAAGCAGGGGACGTCGCCGTTGAGCAGTTGACGCTTTTCCGACTCGAGGAGCGGAACGAGGTCAGGGCGAGCGGCCGCTGCAGTCCACAGCTTGTCGAGCAACCGGTCTCGATCCCGGGCATCGCGTAGGTAATCGGGATGGTAGCTCTCGGTCAGAAATACGCTGTAGCGCCGCGTGGGACGGGCGAGGTAGCGGATCTCCACGTTGCGGAAGCCGGTGAGCAGCCGGTCGAACCCGTCGCGATGTGCGGTTATGATGTCGTACGCTTCGAGGAATCCGGCGACAACGTCCTCAACGTGCTCCGAGGGATCAATACCCGAACCTGACAGCGTCGGGCGATTCCGTGCGCCGAGCATCGTCGCCTCGACCGCTTCGACCCGTGCCGTGTCGGTGTAGAGGTCGACGATCATGGGCACCGGTCGGGGCGCGGTCTGGGGTTCCCCACCGCCGAGCGCACTCACGTCGACGCCTTGTCGCCGCCGACCTCCAAACGCCCGCGCGGGGAGGATTCCGATCGCCAGTACGCTCTGGTTGAGCAGGTCCACGGCGCGGCCGTACGCGTCGTCCGGAATACCGGCGGGGTTTCCGGGCTGTAGCAGCGTCTCCAGATCGATCGGACTGAACGACGGGCCCGCAGCGATCACGTTCTCCATGTGCATATCAACCGCGCCCAGCAACAGCATCGCCGCCAGTACCGAGCCCGCTCCCCGGTAGAACCGAGTCAGCTCGGCCGCGTCGGCGCAGGGCCGGGGGCGGATGAATTCGCACCAGCCGTGGGTGCCACGGTTTAGGACCCGCGGGGCCGTCACGGCGGGCGTGACTCCGAGCCGATTTAGTTCGGCCACCGTGTCGGCGTACGCGTTCTCGGCGGAGACCGGCCGCGGCTTGTAGACGAGGTCGGTGCCGTCGGCGAAGGTAAGCTGGGCCACCGTGCGGCTGCCGTTGTGCGGGTCGCCCAGGTCGAGCCGGACAGCGGTCACCACATCAGCCGTCGGCGGGAGCAGACCGGCGGCCCGCAACAGTTCCTCGTCCGCGGCGAGCCGTGCCGATAACTCGGCGACGTGATCCACCCATCCTCGTCCACACTCGACCAAGCAGCGGCCGAGCACCGGGTACTCGTCGAAGAGCGCGTTCAGATAGCGGGCGTCCGAAAGTAGGACCTCGTCGTAATGGTCGTAGCGTTGCTCCGGGGTGGCACCGGTCAGGCGGCCGTGCACTCGGGCGACATTGAGCTCCAGCAGCAGAGTCCGGGTGCAGATGGTGAGCAGCCGATTCGCCAGGCTTTCCAGCAGCGGCCGGCGCAGCCCTCCGGCGGCTGGCACCAGACCGAGGGTAGGGCCAATCCGATCCCGCAGCCGCTGCTCGTAGTAGCCGAGAAACCGATTGAGTAGGCCGGCGAAGGGTATGCGGTCGAGGCCCTGGGACCACAACTTCGTGGACAGGTCCAGCCCGGCAACGTCCTTGGTCTCGGTGGCCAGGACGGCGACCAACTCTGCCGTCCAGTCCAGTACGTCTTCGCCAACCTCGAAGTCCTCGCTCTCGAGCAGCTGACCGAACGCGTCGCGGGTGAGTCCCATCTCGCGTAGTCGGAGCGCGAATACGCGTTCGTCGAGAAACGCGGAATCGCGCCACGCCTCGATCAGCGGACCCACCGATCGGACCGGCGCCATGTCATGCACCGTGACATCGATCGAACGTTCGTGCAGATAGGCACTCATCCGGGAGGAAGGAATGGTGATCTGACTTACAAGCGACATGGCTCTCCTGCGGAAAGGGTGCCGGGGCGGCGGTTGCGCACCCCGGCACCACGACAAACTTTATTGGCAGGCGCAGACGACCGTGCCGCATTCGATGGTCAGCGTGCACACCCAGCCGCTGCTCGCGGCGTAGATGGTGCGGTCCTCGCGCAGCTCTTCGAGGGTCAGTTCGCCGAAGCCGGTGCCGGCCGGGTGGTCGGTTGCCGCATCACGCAGCTCGACGTCCTTCCAGGACTTCTCGATCGCAACAGCAGACATAATATGTTCCTTTCAGTTGATTCTCCCGGCGGTCGACGGGAGCTATCGACAAAACGCGGCCACGGCGCCATGGCCCCGGTTTCGTCCGAAGGGACCGGGGTGGGAGGACGGCCACCGCCGGGATCGGCATCACCATTAAACTGACGTGGACCGGCGCCCGCCTACCCGTAACCAGGCCAGCCGACGGCGCAGCCTGGAGAGCGCATTGTGACCCTCCTCTGGTCGACAGTGACTTCTCTACCGGTTGACATGAAACGATTGAAATGAATGGGCGGGACGGTCAACATCCGTCGAGTCGGTGGCGTCGTCCGCCTCAGCCGATCTACTCGTCGAATGCACCAGCGCCATGGCCCCAGCCCATCCAGCAGCAAACTCGGTGTATGGCCTTGACCCGTAACATTTGTCATTTTCTTGGACATGTTCCAGATCAACGTGACCCAGCAGACGGCCATCCCGTGGCCATGCTCTTGATCAAGTTCAAGCGAGACCATCAGGCAAAAGGCGTAACTCCTTAGAAAGGGAGGTGTCTTATGACAACTGTGATCGGCGAGACCGTGGTCTGGGCCGTTGGGCCTGTCGTGTAGAACAAGCAGGCGGCAGGGACTGGTTCGGATCGGAGGCAGATGCTCGATGGAGACATGGTCGCCCGGCTGGCCAGGTCCTCACGGCCGGATTCCGGCGAACAGGCGGCGGCATCGTCGTGAAGATCGAGAACGGGCTGGAACGGGTTGATCTCTTCCGCACTGGCGAACCGTACCGGCGGTTTGGTCGGTCGGGCTGGTTTATTGAGCACCACCCGATCCGCGTGAGGGGGGCAAACTAAGTTGTAGCGGGGCGCCGGCGATCGTGGCGGTGTGGTTCGCATGGTGGTACCTCCGGCCCACCCCAAAGAAGCGCCCTGGTGCGGGAGAAGATCCCCGCCAGGGCGTTTGCCGTTTCTGCGCTGATGAGCCCGGTGTTGGCAGATCAAGCATTGATCTTGCCGGCTACTTCCCGGCCTGGCTCCAGTGCCGAGCAAATCCCGATCGATAGGTTGATCTCCTGGGTTGGGCCTGCCGCGGGGATGGATGTCTCTGGTGTCTGGTTGATGCCCGTGTGGGGTGTGGTCGGGGGCACGGTGGTGGCGGAATCCCGGCGGCCGTCGGGGCGTTACACCATGCGTACGACCGAGCAGGTGTTCCGCCGATGGCGGATGCCGGCCGTGCGTGAGCCCCGGAATGTTGGCGGCCCGCCGGTCGTTACATCTGGGCCCGGCGCCGTGCGTGTGGCCCTGTGAGGCCCGCGGTCGCCGACCTCTTCCCCTTAGTTTCGTTGAGCGCCGGACGGTGCTCGCACCCACCCCGAACCCCCTTCGGGTGTGGGGTGTCGACCCCCGAATGGAGCAATCCCTGATGAACACGATTCTGCGTCGTAGCGTGCTGGGTTTCGCTGGTCTGGCCCTGTCCACCGGTGTTGTCGCCGGCCCGCTGGCCACCCTCACCGACCCCACCCCCGCCTCGGCCTCGGCTTCGGCTGTGGTGCGGGCGGAGAAGCCGGACATGGGCACGCTGATCCCGCACGGCACCCAGGGCACACAGTCGCGCATCGCCCTGGGTGATGAGCAGGTGGCGAACGTGAAGGCCATCATCGAGGCCACGAAGAACGCCGGGATGGACGAGCGGGCCGCCGTGGTCGCGATCGCGACCAGTTTGCAGGAGTCGAAGCTGGAGAACCTGGGCCACCTGGGCGCGCGTAACGACCACGACTCGCAGGGCCTGTTCCAGCAGCGCCCGTCCAGTGGTTGGGGCACGGTGGAGCAGATCACCGACCCCGCCTACTCCACCACCGCCTTCCTGGATGCTCTCAAGCAGGTCGAGGGTTGGCAGGACATGCCGTTGACCGAGGCCGCGCAGACGGTGCAGGTGTCGGCATACCCGTTCCACTACGCCCAGTGGGAGACCCAGGCCGCCGACCTCGTCGCCGAACACTGGACCAGCTAACCCACCCGCACCACACACAAGACCCAACCCACACAAGGGGGAAAGAAACTGGTGGCCGGCACCCGAACCAGGGCGCCGGCCACCAGTCGTTTCGCTCATACCGATGATCGTGGAGATATCCGAAGCAATCTCGTACAAACGGTCTACTGGGCGCCCGGAGTGTGCGGAGTCACTGCCCCGCGAGCGACCGCGGGCGATCACCTGGCGGTAGAACGTAAGGCATGAGTAGCCGAGGCGATCATTACAGGATTCGGCGCGGTCGCGAGTCGGACGTCGATCAGCTCGCCCGCCTGCAGGCGACCGTTCAGCTGCAGACGGCAACCGGCGGAGAACCGCACGCGGGGATCACCGCATGGGTCCACGATCTGCTGAGCGGGCATCCTTCGGTCACACCCGACGACTTCCTGGTCGTGGAGGACACCACCACCGGCCGTCTGGCGGCCAGCTTGGTCGGTCTGCGTCAGGAGTGGAGCCTGGCCGGGATTCGGCTGCCGGTGACGCAGGTCGAGTTGGTGGGCACGGCACCGGAGCATCGCGGCAACCAGCTCACCGAACGGCTACTCGCCGCGCTGCACGACCGCTGTGCGACCGATCGTGTGCCACTCCAGATCGTTGAAGGGATTCCCCACTTCTACCGTCGGTTTGGCTACGACTACGCGATAGCCCACGGCGGCGCACCCACCGTGCCCGCCAACGCCCTACCGGACACCTACCAGGGTCCCTGGACCGTCCGCGCCGCCACCACGGCCGACACGGATGCCCTCGCCCGCATCGACCGACGGCAGGCAGACGGGGATGCTCTGGTCTGCCCACGCGACGCCGTCGCCTGGCGGTACGAGATCGTGGGCCGCCGGGCGGCGGATATCGTTCGCCGCGAGGTCGCCGTACTACTGCGCGGCGAACAGGTCCAGGGATATCTGGTGCACGGCACCACGCTTTCCGCGGCGGGAGAGCTAACCGTGCTCGCCGCGACCTGCGAGCCTGCCGGGCGCTGGCCGGAGGCCGCCGCCGCGACGTACGCCTATCTCGGCCGGATCGGTCGGCGCTACGCCACGACGGCCCAGCGCCCGTTCCACGCAGTGCGTCCGCTGCTCGATCCGGACCACCTCCTGGCCCGGACCGGGCCCACCGGAATACCGACGCGCCCCAGAGCCTGGTACGCCCGCACCGGCGACCCGGTCGAGTTGCTCGCCCGCCTCGCCCCGCTGCTACGCAGCCGCTGGCAGTCGGCCGATCTGCGTTGGCCCGAATCCACGCTCGTGATTGACACCTACACCGCGAGCGCTCACCTCGAGTTCGACGACGGTGAACTAACGGCGGTGACGGCGAGACGGAGCACGATCGGTCCAAGCTCCGACGCGAGCCACCATGCCGCCATTCCACCCGGTGCCCTGCTGCACCTCACCGTTGGTCACCGCACCCTGCCCGAGGTGCTCGACGCCTGGCCAGACGCCGCCATGCGCGACGGCCTCACCGAGCAGTTCCTGACAGCCGCGTTCCCGCGCGTACCGGTGCGGGTCTGGCCGTGGAACTGACGGGCTACGATCCTGAGCCGCGCCGTTCTGCCGCTCGACCGGCGCCGGCCGGAGGTCCTGCGTCGTCAGGCTGAACTGCCTGAACGCAGCCGCACAGGGTCACCGGCGATGGCCGTCGATGGGTTCGCATGGTGCATCGTCCGGCCCACCCAACTCGCCGCTGTGCGTCTCGCCTTGGACCAGCTCCAGGTTCGGGAATTTGTATCGTTCTCGCATGGCGGCGGCCAGGCCCGCGGTCGCTTGGTCGACCATGACCGTGACGCCGGACCCGTTGGCGACAACTCCCACCTCCGCGACGGCCACCCCTTGGGCCTCGCCATACAGCATGTCCATTTTGCTGCGTCCCGAAACCTCGTCGAGGGCGGCAAGTGAGTGTTGAGCGTCAATGAACGCCGAAGGGGCTTCCGGGTGTCGACGGCGCAGACCCGCGGCCAGTTTGTGCACTCCTGGCGTTGGCACGCGGTGGATTCGCAGCACCGAGCCACGGACGCTCACGCCCGTGTACGAGTTGGTGTGGGTAGATCTGTTCGGCGTCCCAGATCAGTAGCTCTCGCGGTGTGTCCCCAAGGCCCGTCGCGGGTATCGGCAGGACTTTCGAGGTGTGGGCGGGTGTCGGCCCTGCCGGTTGTCTAGGTTCCTCGGCCGCGGGTCCGGTGCACCCTGTTGCCGCCGCCAGGAATCCGGCTGCGACCAGGCCGATTCGTTGCAGACGCATGACTTAGCCTAAGTGGTCAATCGCTCACGGAAGAAGGTGACGGCCGCGCTGGCGAGGCGGGTACGGATCCGTTCCGCGTCGGGCATGTCCCGTACGAACACGTAGTGGCCAGCCGACGGGTCGGCGCAGTGCTCGGTCGCGCCCGGAATCAAGGAAGCGTAGTGCAGTGCGTTGGTCTCGGCTGGGGCCTGGTCGTCCTCGCCGGTCCACCAGATCGACACGGGCGTCGTGATGCCCTGCAGACTGGTGGAGGTGAGTAGTTGGCCCTGCGCCGGACAGATGAGAAGACCTGCGCTCACGCGGCGGTCAGCGTAGTCGTCGCCGGATTCGTTGATCCACGCGGCGATGTCATCGGTGTCGATCCGGTCGGTCAGTTCGTCGATCAGCGTCGGGAATTCCGGCGGTGGCGCCACCGCCGTTCGTCCGGTGGCGATCGCGCCGAAGATGTCGGCGTTGATTCGTGCGCCAAGCACCGCGGCGGCGGTGTAGCCGCCGAGCGAGAAACCGGCGACGCCAACGGGACCGCCATCGGCGAGGTGATCCAGTGCGACCGAAAGGTCCTGGGGGCGGTCCCACCAACGCGCGAAGCCCTCGGCGTGGTAGCCGCTACGGTAGTTGTTGCCGTGATGGTCGACGCCGATCACCCGTATGCCGGCCGTGGCCAGCGGCTCGGCCAGCCAGGACAGGTCAAGTGCGCAACCGCCGGTTCCGTGCGAGAGCAGAACAGTGCCACTGGTCGTCGTGGTGGCTGCCGGCCACACATAGGTCACGACTGGCCGTGGACCGTCCGTCCCCCAGGCTTCTCGTCGGGGATCTGTCAGCACGCGGACGTCCGGTGAGGTCATGTCGAAACTATGGCAGGAGCCCGCCAACGCCTGGAACCACCGCTCGGGGCGAGCTATCGGTGGGCGACGTCCCCGTGGAGTTCCAGTACCCCAGTTGATTGTCAAGATCCATCATGGTGGTGAGTACTCCACCGAGCGCCATGTGCGTTCAAGCGCCGCATAACATCAAGCGACGCGAGGGTGTCTTCCAAAACTGTGGCGCAGCCTCTGGGGCGGAGCCAGAGCGAGCCTTGTCAGGTTTAGTCGAACTGCTTTCCTACCGTTTTGTAGGGAGTGGCGGATACGTTCATCGAGCCCCGGAAGGGGTCGTCCACCCGTTCGACGACGAACAGAAGCAAAGAAATCATGCCCGCGATCGCGGAAACCAGGACCAGGGAGCCGGTACGCGTCCGGGTGGGGATGAGGCAGGACATCAGAATGATGGCCACCGCGCCGATCAGGAGCGTGAACCACAGCGTCTGGGGAAGCGCGGCAGTGCTGAAGGTACTTCGGATCTGGCGGGACTTACTCCAATCCTCGAATTCCGACAGGGCGAGGCCGCTCAACTGCTGATCTTTTTCTGAACCGGGCGTGAAGCTGAGAATGGCACGTGAGATCTGTTCCTCAAGTACGCGGTCACCATCCACGTCATCCCCGCGCTGGTAGGCCGGCCATGCCTCGTCAACCATGTAGTCGACATACTCGTTCAGCAGGCCCGTAAGCTCGCTCCGGGTAGGCTCCGGATACTCGGACACCACGTTGTGCAGTGCTTTCAGATCCGCCGCCTCGGTCGCGACCGCCAAGCCCGCCTGGGAGTACGTGCCATACACGGTCAGGGCGGTCAGGACGAGCAGGAGCGCGTAGAGGGTGCCGGTGACCGAGACGGTGTGGGTGCTCAGGTCCAACCACTTGGGCTCGGCGTCGGACAGTTGTTTGCCTCGTCCGCGTAGTAGCCAAATGCCAAAGACGCCGATTATGAGAAATGCTATCAAGAATATGAGAAAAATCAGCCAGCCCGGCATGAGCTGATTCCAGCTCCACATGTGGTCACTCCCTGCCGCGGAGACAAAATCCTGGGAGGGCTGCTAACTCCCTCAGCTGCTACGCGCCATGGTGGTCTTCTTTCGGTAGACCACGCCAGACGTTTCGGCGGAGATCAACAGCCGGCCGCCGTACGGGTGAGCGTAGGAGTGACCTTTCCCGAGGGCAAGGAACTGGCGGTTTCCTCGCTTGCCGCGCGAGTCGGGGGCGGCCTTGAGCGGCGGCCAGGAGCGCAAGAGTTCCGGCGTGTGGTGATCGATGAGGCGTTCGGGCCGTGAGAACCGGTCGCGATACCGGTACGCGCCCCGACCGCAGCCGATTCGGCGGATCACCTCGGCCGGGTTCAGGACCGGATCGGCCACTGGAGTTGCCCCACCTGAACTGGGACCGAGGCCGACCGCTACGCCGACCTGCTCCCTGCCCGATGCGCCCCGGCGCGCAGCCTGGAGCAGGAACGAATCCAGTTCGGCGCGGGCGAGCGGGCAGTCCGTTGAGCAGCCGGCCACCCGCTCGACGACGACTGCCGCAGCGTCGACCGGGTGGCTACGGGAGTTCTCACGGTGGTCCTACTGCTGCGGAAATCCGTCCTTTGTCTCTGTCAGGAAGTTCGTCCAGGCGGTGCGGCCGAAGAGGAGGGCCGGACCGTTCGGGTCCTTGCTGTCCCGGCATGCCACCGCCCCGTCGAGCGCAGCAACTTCGACACACTGGCCATTCCCGCTCGATCGGCTGCTCTTCATCCATTGGGCGTGGGTCAGGTTGGCGGGGGTCATCCCGTACCTCCTTGGGGGCTGAACGCAGCGGCCTGTCCGCTGATCAGCTTTATCGAGCTGGTGGGGTCCAATGCGGTAGCGCGGAGGTGCTCGAACGTGGTGGTGTAGCGGCGTACATCGGCTTCGCGTTCGAGGAACAGGTCGCCGGCCATGCTATCGATGTACACGAGAGCGGGGTCGGCTGGATCGGGGAAGTCCATGACCACGAATGAGCCGGGCATGCCGGCATGGGCGCCGCTCGTGAACGGGATGACCTGGAGCGTGATATTCGGCTGGTCACTTGCCTTCACCAGGGCATCGAACTGATCCACCATGACCTTCGGCCCGCCGGCCAGCCGGTGCAGGACGGCCTCGTCGAGGATCGCCCAGACCCGCAGCGGGTCGGACTTATGGAGTGACTCCTGACGCTGAAGTCTGGCCTCCACCCGGGTTTGCACTTCGGCGTCACTCGCGAACGGTAGGACTCCACGGATCACCGCATGGGCGTAGTCCTCGGTCTGGAGCAAGCCCGGGACGAACAGCGATTCGTAGTTGTGGACCGAGCGGGCTTCAGCTTCGAAGCTGATGTAGGTGGTGTACAGCTCGGGCAGCTCCGACTCGTACGTCTGGAGCCAGCCCAGCTGTGTGGCCTGTCGGGACAGGGCGATGAGTTCGTTGCGCTGGTCCTCGTCGGTGATGCCGTATGCGTCGAGCATCGCCATCAGGGTGCGCCGCTGCGGGCGGACCTTGGCCGTCTCGATGCGGTAGAGGGTGGCGGGGTTGATGCTGGTCTCGTCACTGACCTCTTCGCGAGTGAGGTCGGCTTCGGTGCGGAGTCGGCGTAGTTCTGCCGCGAGTCGCCGGAGACGCACGGTGGGTGGCTGCCGTCGAGCTGACAACTCCATGTCCCTTCACTCCTGTCGTAGTCGGAGTGTGCCTGTGATGCGCATGCAAAGTCCACCTGCGCCTGATAGATGACCTGATTGCGCATGCAAGCCTTGCATTCCAGTTCCTGTATTAGGCGGTCATGCGTCGTCACCTCGGCTGATGCCGTCTTAGGAGGCCCGCGAAATTGGCGAAGGGTTTGCGCTTTCAAGGGCCATTGTCGAATCGGCTTCGGAGGTCTCAGTGGGGTGTAGTCCGCCCCTCAGGCAGGCAACGTCCGCAGTGGGAACTTGAGTTGGGGACGCAGCGGTTCCATCCCTGGTCCTGTTGGTGGTTGCACTGCTCGCCCCGACCCCAGCGACATCCGACGACTCGCTTTCGGCCCTGATTCCGTACAGCGAGCATATCTCCGCAGGGCGTAGCCGGACGCCTGCCCGATGTCACGGCTGTATTGCGTAGTTGCCCGTGACTTTCAACGAACATCCGAGCGGCCTGGTCCTCTATCCAGGGATCTGGGGTGGCTGAAATGCCCCCACGGTCGGGGGTTCGTTGGGGCCGGCCCCGGCCGCCTGGAGTGAGGGCTCGGTCGACCGGGTTGGCGTGATGTGAGGTGTTGGGATCTGGTGCTGAGCCATCTCCGGTTTGCAGACCAGGGAGATGGCTTAGGGTCAACATAGGCTATCAAGGTAGCTCTAGTCAACGCTGGTGCTACCTTGCTCGCGTAGGTTTCCCTGTGATGCAATGGCGGTTGCAGACCAGGGAGATGTAATGCCCACTACCGCCAAGTGGGTGTGGTTGGCTGACCGCATCCGGGAACAGATCGCATCCGGCGAGCTCGCGCCGGGGGCGAGGCTGCCGTCGATGACGGAGTTCCGCCGTGATTACGGTGTGTCTCAGATGGTGGTACGCAATGCCATTCTCGTGTTGAAGTCTGAGGGCTTGATCTACGGGGTCCCAGGCGTCGGGGTGTACGTCGCGGATCGCGATGGTGCCCCGTCTGCTTGATCGCCACGGTGGCGTCGTTCGCGCCTCACGAGGCCAACGATGACGCTCATGACCGGTGACCGGAGGCGGATGTCCTTCGACTTGCATTTCGTGGTCATCGGTCGCCGGGTGGCCGGGTGAACCAGGTCCAGGTCGAAGCTGTGGAGTTGACGGTCGTCATGCCGGGTCGACGGCGGGGCAGGCGTCCGTAGCGGGCGAAGGTCGCTTCGGCGGTTGCCCGGCCTGAACATGGTTCGATTTGTCGGCACGTTAGGCACCGACCGGCGATGCTGGTGACCAGGTGTCGCTCCAGTTCCACCTGCGCGTGGTTGACCTGCTCCATCGCTGCCTGCGTCAGGTATGTGGTAGTCACTTCGCGCCTGCTGGCTCGACGGTGCCGCACCGATAGCGCACTTCTGCGGTGCGGGCCACTTGGCCCACCAATGCCTCGAGCCTGCTCACGCGAGCGCACCTCCGCTCGCACCGGTAGCCGGTTTCGAGGTGCGGTGTCTGGCATCGCGGCAGCCCGGGCAGTCCAGCGTGTCGCCGCAGGACGGGCACCATCGTTGGGAACGCTTGAACGTCCACATCCCGGCGACCCAGCCGAGAAGTGTGGACCCCAGGGCGGCCATGGTGAGGGACATCGTCAGCAACCTCCTCGTGATCACAATGAGCGCTTTCGTCAGATGCCTAGGCTATCCTGATAGCCTAGGTTGTGATCTGAGGTTACCGATGGAGCTCCGTTTTGGGAACCCGAATCGTGCCGGTGTTCACACCACGGACCACCGCCGCTACCCGTCCAGAGCCCAGCAACGCCCATCCACTCGCGTCGGACCCGATCCCAGATCTGAACGTACCCGGAGGTAACAACGTGAGCCTGCCCGATGTCACCGCTGCGCTGCGAGACCTGCACGTCTCTGTCCACCAACAGCAGGAGATGGCGAAGGCCGTCATCCACGACGCGGAGAAGATCCGAGCCGAGTTCCGCGCGCTTACGGTGGGAGCTGCCAACCCCCTGGTCAACCGCGCCCTGGGAAACTACGCCCGGGGGATAGTCAAGCTCCGTGCCGGAGCGTGGCTCCTCGCCCAAGCCGGCGGCAGTCTCACCGAGTACGCGCGGGCAATCGGCGTGCGCCTTCCGCAGCAGCCCGTTGCGGGGGAGCGGAAGACCGAGGCGTCTCCGGACGAGCGAAGCGACACCCCCGAGCGTCGACGCAACCAGCGGTCGTCTCTATCAGGCAAGCAGAGGCCAGCCGGCGGATCACCCTGTTGACCGGTCAACAGGCCGATGAAGGTGCTGGTGGCTGGCAGTGGTCGCTGTCTGCGGCCTGGTCCGCCGGGACGGTCAGCCGCCAGTCTTCGCCACCCCCAGGAGGTGCTTTCCGACGAGATCTCCGGCCTGCTTGAGGTTGTCTACGCCCTCCTCAAGCTGAACAGGTGCCTGCCGGCAGGCGCGTACCGCGCTGTTGAGAAGGTTGTTCTCTCCGCCGCGACCGACTTTCTGGAAGTGGGCCTGGGCCTTGTTCACGGCGTCGATGGCATCGCCGACGCTACGGCCCACCTGTTCGAGGGTCCGTAGCGTCGTGATCAGTTCCGCTATGACCGAGTCGATCGGGCCACCGCCGCCCCGTCCGGCGGTGATCCGGTCCAGCCCGGCGTTCATCGCGCGACCGACCAGCCCGCCAGCCTTCATACCGGCGTAGGCCGCGCCAACTGCAATCAGCGGGGAGGGGTGGTAGCCGGCAGCGTCCACGGCTGCCGTGGCCGCTATCGCCATCCCACCGCCAGTTGCCTTCCCAATCTTTTCGCTGACGTTTTTGATTCCTTCCCGGGCTGACTCGATAGCGGTATCGCGGAGGGCGCCGGCTGTTGCGGTGAGTGCTCCGGCTGCCTTGGTACGGGCGCCCGGCATCCGCGCGTCTCTTGTTCGCCCCCGGCCCTGTCTTCCCAGCCCGAGCATCGGCTAACGAACCGGTTCCAGGAATGCGCAGCCAGAAGCAATCAGCATGGGAGTAACGTTCGCGACATCAAGCGCCAGCTCAGCAGCCGTCATCGGATCAATGTCCTCACCGGCGGCTCGCTGCTCATCTGCCAGCTCGGCAGCGAGGACACACGCCTGCCAAAGCGAGCTGACGGTTGAGGAAAACGCCCACAGGTTGTAGACGGTGTAGTTGACCTTGACGTGTGCCTGGCCGTTGTGGCCGATGTGGCGGCGATCTGGTTCTTCGGGGGTGTTGCCCATCCCTTCGGCGAGTGGGTGGAGCTTGATGCGGCGGAATGGCTTCTCCAGCTCACCGTTCGGATCGAACTCGATCAGTAGGCTGCGGTCCAGGAGCTGATCGATGACCGGTCCTGGGTTGGCGGGGCCGGCGCCGGCGGCGAGGAGGTCGCGTTGGAGAGTCTCGCGGGTGACTTCCAGGCGGGCGTGGCTCTCGGGGTCGAGGAAGGCACGCCCCCACACCTGGAATTCGTCATCGGTGAGCTCCTCGGAGTCGTTGCCGAGCCGGACCTCCCAGAACTCCGGGTTGGGGTCGGGCGGGGTGACGTACCGGTAGGAGGGGCCGAGGTTGAGGCCGACGGGGACGATGACGGTGGGCATCGGGGGACCTTCCGGAGGTTGGGTGTCAGAGGACGGCGTTGTACTTCTCGGTCTGTGCGACGGCGGCCTGGATCAGGCCGGCGCCCTCGCCGAACTTCTGCTTGGCGGCGGTGAGCTTGCCGATGGCGCCCATGACGGCGGGCTGCTGGGTGCCGGCCGCGAGGGCTTGGAGCACGGCGATGGCCTTGTCGACCTGGGCGGTGGCGCCGGCGAGCTGGGCGAGGGCCTTGTCCGCCTCAGTCTTGCCGTGGGCCAGGCCCGCCTTGATGTCTCCGATGGTGGCCATTGACTTTCCTCCCTGGGTTGTGGGGTCCAACGCCCTGCCGTCGGTCGCAGGTGCGCCGGGTGTCAGCCTCGGGTCGCGGCGATGAAGATGAACCACAAGATCGGCATGCCGACAAAACAGATCACGCCGCCGACCTTCCTGGACCGGCTGCCACCACCCCCGATGCGGGGCTGCCCGACGAGGCTGATCGTGAGATAGCCGGCGAAGAAGGCGAGCGCGGGCAGCCCACACAGGGACCAGGGCACCAGGTGCAATGGGATGCGACCGAGGTCCTTGTCGGGGCTGAGCGCAAACATCAGCAGCGATGCGAAGGTGCCGACTATCGCCGCGACGGAGTAGACGAGGGCATTGCGGGCCAGCGGGGTGAACCCCGGCAACAACGGTGGCTGGGCTGCTCGTCGGTGGGCGTTCTCGGCGGCGGCGTCGGCGGCGTTCGCGGCGGTTGTCGCCCGCCGCAGCGCCTCGGCCGGGTCAGGGATGGGGCCGGGCGCGATCTGGCCAAACTGCGGGGCGGGTAGGCGCAGGGTGGCGGCGAGGTGGTGCAGGTGCTGCCGTTGCGCCGCCACCCGGTGGGTGAGCTGATCCACCGCGGCCTGCCCGTCGCGGCTGGCGGCGGCCTGCTGCTCGCCGCGGGAGCGTTCCTCCTTCAGCAGGGCGGACAGGCGGCGGGCGTGATCCGTGTAGGCGGCCCAGCCGCCATCGCGGGGCAGTGGCGTGTCAGGTTGCTCAGTCATGCGTACTCATCGATCTGGTCGAGGGTGCCGGGGCGCACGTAGGGGACGATGAGGGCGCGGCGGTTGTCGTGCCGATCGATCAGCAGCGCGCGGTTGGGGCGGGACTGCCACTCCGACGCGTAGTCGCCGAGCAGGGAGCTGACCTCGTTGCTGGGCAGGTTGAGGGCGACGAGGCAGGCGACCTCGTTGCCGCCGGTGGGCCCGAGGTCGCTGCTGAACCGGCTCACCGAGCGCCACCAGCCGAGCAGGTGGACACCGTGGGTGGGGCCGTTGGCCAACACATCCCGCAGCTCGTCGTGCCCGGAGCGGTAGGTGGTGGGGTCGCTGGTGGTCAGCAGGCTGCTGGCGATATCCGCCCCGAAGATCACCAGGTGGGTGGTCGGCCCATCGTCGGAGACGGTCGGCTGGGCGAGCTCCGCCAGCCGCGCCCGAAGCTGGGCCGCGCTGATCGTCTCGTACGGGTGCCCGGCGCCGGCGACCGCCTCGACGGTGGCGTCGGAGGCCTCGTCGGCGGCGGCGACCAGCGGCGCGATGAGGAACCGGGCCGTGCCGGGCGCGTACTGGCGGGCCAAACTGGCCGTGGCCGCGTAGAGCACGTCGGCCCCGACCGGGGAGGTACCCAGGACCGCCAGGTGGCTGCCCGGGGTCGCGTCGAGGGTGAAACCCGCGGTGGGCAGGCCCACGGCCACGGTCCGGCCGACCAGGGCTCGGCGCCGCCGTACGTCGGGGGTCAGGGCGACGAAGGTGGGATCCTGGTCGGGATGCTGCTCGGCGTAGCCGGCGAAGACCGTCGGCGGGGTGCCACCCGGGCGGCGGGCACTCCACAGCAGGTGCCGCTGGGTGGCCACCGACCCGGCGTCGGCGTTCGGGAAGCGGATGACCCGGTTCGCCCCCGGAATCCCGGCCGCCGAGTTGATCACCGCCCCACCGATGGGCAGGTTGTCCGCACCATCATTGAGCTGGTCGAGAACACCGCCGCCACCGGCGAGGGCGACCCGCAGCGGAAACTGGCCGAAAATGGAGTCGGTCTTGGTGAAGAGTGCCTCCACCCCGGAGATCGTCTGCGACGCCAGGATCAGGTGGACGCCGTACGAGCGGCCCTTGCGTGCCAGCTCCTCCAGGAGCGCCACCGCCTGCTGGGCCACCGCGTCGTTGCCCTCGAAGAGCACATGGAACTCGTCGATCACCGCCAGCAGCCGGGGCATCGCCACATCCGGCCGACCGGTCCGCAGATCGGCGAGCTTGGTCACGCCGGCCCGTTTCAGTTCGGTCGCCCGGCGGGTCATCTCCCGCGACAGCGTCCGCAGCACCGCCAACCCGTACTCCCGGTCGGACTCGATGCCGACCGTGTGGGCGTGTGGAATCCACGACGGGTCCACCACCGTCGGGGTGAACTCCGCGAACGACACGCCCTCCTTGAAGTCCAGCAGGTATAGCGACAACTCGTCCGGCGAGTAGCGCGAGGCCAGGCCGTAGAGCACGTCGAGGAGAAACACCGTCTTACCCGACCCGGTGCGGCCCCCCACCAACCAGTGTGGCGTCGTGTCGTCCAACGCCAGCACACACTCGGTACGCCCCTCCCGGCCCACCACCGTCTGCAGGCCGTCGATCGATGACTGCTGCCAGATCTCCTCCGGCATCAGCATCGTGAAGTCCGTCGCCGTCTGCACCCGAGCCGACTTCGCCAACCGGCGGCAGACCGCCTCCACCAGCGTGTCCGGGGGGCCGGCATCCAGTCGTACCGGCACCGCCAACCCCGAGTCGTCCGAGCTGAACCGGTGTTGTCCCGGCGGGTTGGAGACCGTGAACACCCCAGCACTCGAGGCCGTCAGAGCGGTGGTGCCCTCCAGGCGCGGCGCCGCGGTCAGCCCGCCCGGATGCTGCGGCGGCGGGTAGCCGGCGAGCAGCAGGAACACCCCGGCCGCCGGGCCTGCGTGCGCGATCGCCGACAGCCGGGACCACTCCCTCCGCCCGGCGCCCTCCGGCATCGCCGCCACGCACACCAGCAGCACCGAAGGATCCGACTCGCCACCCTGGGCGCGCTCGATCCGCTCCTCCGCCTCGGCCAGCACCTGCTGAAACCCTGGGAGGTCGATCGCCGGACGTGGCCACGCCTCCGCCTCCACCATCTCGCGGAACGGACCGAAGACGGTCCCGAGGGTCGCCCCGTCCACCGCCGCGACCTGAAGCACGCCGTCCGGCAACGCCGCCAACACCCGCAGCAGTACGCCGCGCAGCCAGCGCGCCACCGCCGGATCGCGGGCGTCACTGTCGACCGCCAGGTGACCGGCGCCCACGAACGGCGCCACGACGCTGAACCCGCTTCCCGCCACCGGCGTCGTGTCGCCCAGCCGAATCAGCATCGGACGCCCTGGTGCCGCGTCCACGCCGGTGGGAAGATCCGCGGCTGAGCCGTCCAGTCGGCAACCCAGCCAACCGGGCGTCAACCCCTCGGCGAGCCGCTGCATGCGGGCGGTGAAACGTTGGGCTTCCTCGCGGGCCTGCGCCGAGACGCCAGCTTCCGCAGTGCGGTCGCGCAACCTTGCCCGAGCAGCCTCAATGTGAGAGACGGCATCTCGGTGCGCCGCCACCGCCCGACCGAACGCTGACGCCACCGACTCCAACGCACGCCCCCAGCTCACCGACCACGGCTACTCGCGCAGACCCTACCCAAAGTGGCCACTCCTAGTCAGCCCCCACGTCGCCCTCAGCTACCGACGCCATCGGCGCACCGTCTGATGTGATTCGCCTGCTCCTCACGTAGCGGCATGTCACATAGTCGATGCCGTGGAGGATCACCTGACCGTGGGCAAACGGCCGAGCTGGCCGGCGTAACCGTCCGTATCCTGCTTCACCACGACGAGATCGGCCTCCTGCGGCCGTCCACCCGGACGGTGGCGGGGCGCCGGGCCTACTCGGCGGATGAGGTGGAGCGGCTGCGGGAGATCGCGGACCTGGTCAACGATCCGACCACCGACGCGGTCGCGCACCTGCGTCGGCTGCGCGGGTTGCTGCTGGACGGATCGCCGTCCGGATCTGGGACGCGCTGGGAGAGGCCCGTACGGTGCTGAACGTTGGGGCGGGCACCGGCTCCTACGAACCGCACGACCGTGAGGTCACGGCGGTGGAACCGTCGGCGGTCATGCGGGCGCAGCGTCCCGCCGGCGCGGCACCGTGCATCACCTTCGGGACCCCGAGCCGCGACGGGCCCTCCGGTCGGTAGCCGCCAGGTGGTAGCTGATCAGCCGGGCGTGACGGACTCGCGCCCGTGCAGCGAAGCCTGGTCGGCCGCGGCCCGGCCGGACGCCCAGCCGGCCCGGTTGTTGATGGTCGTTGTCTGCTGGGTCAACTCGGGAAACTGCTGGTTGAAGACGTCGCGTACGGCGTCGTCGCGGGCGGCGAGGACCGGGAGGAACTGGGCGGCCTGTGCCAACTCGGCCAGCTCCTGGTCCACACCGCCGGTCGCGGCCTCGAGTCGTTCGCCGATCCGGGACGCGTACGCGGTCAGGAACGACTGTCGGAACGAACGGGTCGTGTTGCGTCCGTACCGGTCGGTGCTGGGCTTGGCCTGGGTCATCGCTCGTGTCGCCTGCACCAGCAGCGAGGTGAACAGCAGCTCGGTGGACTCCAGGTCGGCCGGGAAACCAACGACGCTGGTGAAACCGAAGCGCTTACTCCACACCGCCCGGCAGCTGTTGGCCTCGGCGACGACCTGCAACAACAGGGTCTTTGGCGCCTCGTACGGATTGTCGATGCCGACCCGGCGGGTGACCGGCTGCTCGCGCTCCCCGGTCGCGGCGATGAGCAGGGCGTGGTCGATGCGGTGCCGGGCCATCAGTTCCTGGGCCTTGGCGGTGAACGCCTCCGCCTCCTCCGGGAAGTCGGTGGACTCCGCCTTGGCCAGCAGAGCCCGAACCCGGTCGAGGACTCGCTGATCCAGGTCGGCCGGCGGTGTCGTCCTGGTGGGCCGGGCGGTGCCCGGCATCGGCCCGACCTGCTCGATCGGCGGTAGCGTCGCGAGCAGGTAGCACAGGTCGATCATGATGGCGATGACCGCTCTACGGTCGAGGCCCTGCCGCTCGCCCCACACGGCCGGATAGTGGTCGTCGTGCTCCCACCACACCTTCGCGTCGAGGGACGTCAACTGCGACTGCCACCGTGGATCAACGGTCGCTGCGGCGTAGCCGCGCATCTGCGCCGCGATGACATCGACCATGAGCCGCCCGTGCCGCGCGGTGTGTTCGCGGCGGGCCACCCGTACCTGCTCGGCCGGCTGCCACCCGCGCCGCCAGGCCTGCTCGACCTCGCGGAGCAGGTAGGTCAGCAGCGCCCGGTTGACGACCTGGAGCCCGGCGGCGCCGCCAGGGCCGGTGACCAGTAGGCCAAGGCAGTCGTCGAACTCGGCGGGATCGTCGTGCTGCCGGGCGAACATCGCCTGGTCAATGATCTGGTCCGCGAGTTGCCGCTGCGCTGGCCCGCTTGACGCGCCATACCTGCCCAGTGGGTCGTCCTGCCCCATCGCTGCGGCCCGCCGGCGTTGAGTTGCCGCGGCAGCCTTCCGCTTGGCCTTGTGGCGCTCACGACTGTTCTTGCCCATCGGTGTCCTTCGGGGTCCGCGAGGTCGAGCACCGGACGTTATCAACCGGAGCCGCGCCGTTCACCCGTACCACCCAGGCGGGCCCCTGAGCGGAGCCGGCGATCGGGTAGCCTGGTGCCCCAGCGGGCCGTTAGCTCAATGGTAGAGCTGAGGACTTTTAATCCTTAGGTTCAGGGTTCGAGTCCCTGGCGGCCCACCACCAGCACAAATAAAGATCGAATCGGGTGGCCAGTGTCGCCACAGTGATGGTAGAGAAGAGTATTCTTCCCTCCGCGTGTTAGCGCTGTAGCGGCCAAGGAGGCCCCCGCCATGGACGCCAACGAGACACACATCGCCTCCTACGAGCGGTTCCATCGCGCTCGTAGGACCTCCGCTCTGACCGCCAAGAGCTACGTCACGACCCTGCGACAACTCGTGGCGTTCTGCTCTGGGCGCGACCTAGCTGACGTTTCCCGTGCCGACATCGAAGAGTTCCTCATCGATGCGCAGGAGATCGGTAACTCCAGCGCCACGGTGCACAAGAAGTACCGCAACCTGCGAGCCTTCTACCGGTGGTGCGAGGAAGAGGAGATCGTTGACAAGAGTCCCATGGCCCGGATCGCCGAGCCTGCGGTTACCAGTAAACCCATCCCTGTTGTGCCCGGTGATCACATGGCGTTACTGCTCAAGGCATGCAGTGGCAAGGATTTCGCCGCCCGTCGGGATACGGCGATGATCCGACTGTGGTGTGAGGCGGGGTCGCCCCGGGTATCGGAAATGGTGGGTATCACCCTAGCCGCGCTAGACATGCGCCATGATCTTGTCACTCTTCACGGCAAGGGCGACAAGATCCGTTCCGTACCGTTTGGTGCGAAGACCGGGCAGGCAATCGACCGATACTTGCGCGTGAGGTCCAAGCATCGAGATGCGGCCAGGGTTGAGGCGCTTTGGCTGGCCGAGCGGGGAGGGGTACTCACTTCATCGGGTGCCTATCAGATGCTGGAGCGCCGCTGTGAGGAGGCGGGTATCCCTCGCATCAACCCTCATAAGCTGCGGCACCTCGCCGCGCACCTGTGGGCCGATTCCGGCGGCTCCGAGGGCGACGCGATGGCGCTGTTCGGCTGGTCCTCGGCGGAGATGCCTCGTCGCTATGGCCGGTCCGCCCAGGTCGAGCGGGCGCAGAGGGCCGCACGTCGGGTTTCCCAGGCAGACCGCTTCTAGCCTTCTTGGCTAGTGGAGTGATGTCGGCACCAACGTATGTGCCGTCGCGGCGCTGGCGCAACTCGGCATCAGCGTCAGCGAGGGTAAGCACATCGGTCAGGTCTTCACGCATGGCCGATACCTCGACTGCGATGGAGCGAAGGGACCTCGCGCACGCGATAGCTCCCGCGATCGCGGCGGCTACCACGCAGGCGTGTGTCGCGCGGTTGATCAGCGGTCCTGCGAGTGGGCGGCGGTGTGAGTTGAAGGGGTAGGCCATGGCGTTGTCGATAACCTCCGCAGGTTGCCGGACGGGGAACGCGTTAGTCGAACATATGTGCCAACTGGATGGGAAGGGGTTCCCGCGGCGCGTCGTGAATGAGGGCTGGGGTAGGGGTGGTGGTGCGCGACAGGCCACGCCAGCCCGTGGCAGCCCGTCACTGCTTGATCACATTGCCGGTCAATTGTAATAGCAGATCCACAATCGACAGGCAATACGCGCGAGCGGGATTCGCGTCTTTTGTGGCTAATTAAATGTCCGACACGCATAGGCTGAGGCGAAATCCGCTAGATCCAAGGGCCGCGGGTGTACGGGAATGCATACAGTGCGACGCGCCCGAGGCGACCACACGGACAGGTGACGGCGTGACGTGGTGGGCGGGGAGTAGTGTCGACTGTGGCGGTCGAGCTACCGCCTCGTCGCTTGGCGATGTAGGTCCAACACAAGTAGCTCCATGGGAGTGCCCCACGGAAGGCTGGATGTCCCCACCTGTTGCCAACCTGCTCGCTCATACATACGGCGTGCCGCTGACTCCGGGTTGGAGGCGAGGGTTGCCCATCGTTCGGTTCGATCAGCGAGAAGACTGTGCATCAGCTTCCGACCGACCCCGTGACTCTGGTAGTCAGGGTGGACAATCCACTCCATGACCGCAAACTTGTCGACTTTGCGTAGCTCTGAGGACGGTTCTTGGTCGGCGCGGGACCACCAGGTTCCGGCGGGCATAGTCCATCCGTACGCTGCCCCTATAAGCGGCCCCTCAGCATGAGCCGTCACCAGAGAGAACCCGGGGAAGCTGGCCTCTGCGGGCAGCTTTTCCCGGAATCGTGCGATCTGTTCGGGGCCCTCGTTGTATGGGGGCCCGGTGTACACGGCGGTGTACAAGCCGGCTAGGTCGTTGAAGTGGGACTTGGCGGTTCTGCCGACGCACTGGCCGTAGGTAACCATTCCCGGATGCTATGCGGTCACCCGGTCTGCCAGTTCTCGCATCTCCGGTCGACGCCATTCCGTACCCGGCACTGCTGCAACAACCTGCCCTGCCACCGCCCGCAGGACCTTGTTATGGTGCTCGGCTGGAAGGTCGTCGAGGACATCGGTGGCGAGGTTGAGTCCGTCGGGGACATCACCACCGCGGATCAGCGCGGCAGCATGGTGTAGCTGCACCTGAGCGCGGAGCCGGGCTAGCGCTGGCGGATACAAGCGTAGGGCCCGGTCGCGGGCGAGGGTGGCCTCGTTGAGTCGGCCGGCGTGTGCGTACACCCACGTCTCTGTGTGCCGGAGTCGATGCTCGGGCCAACCCCATAGCCCATCCACGTCATCGATCACCGGCCCGGGTAGGCCCTCGGCTCGGTCGGAAAGTTGCCGTACGGTCGCGATCGCCTCCACGTGCCGGCCCGAGAGTGAGAGGGCTTGGGCGCGTCCGGCGAGCAGCCCGCATGCCGCTGCCGATGAACTTCCAGCGGTAAGGTGCAGGACCTGGTCGGATAGGGCAACCACCTGGGCGGGCGTACGTCCGTCGTAGCAGCCATTTACGACATCCCACGCGTGCGATAGCAAGATCGTGTCTCGTTCCCGCGAAGCGTCGGCGTACTGGTGGGCGTCTCGCCACCACCGCCCGGCAGCGATCGTGTTCCCGGTAACGACCATGGATAGCGCCACTACTACCGAAAGGCGGCTGGCGACCGATAGGAGGCGTTCACGCCCCGGTCCGTGCTCTGCCGCGATCACCGCGGACAGGACCTGCAGGTCCGCGGCGAGGTTGTCCATCAGCTCGTCCCCGCTGACCCTGTAGTAGGCGTGGCCATAGTCGGCGACCACCTGCGCCCACCTGTCATGATCGGCGCCGACCGCTGCGGCCACGCTGTGCCGCAACGCCTCCCAACGAACTGATGAGGCTGGGGCGGCAGCCAAGGTCACGAGAGTCTGCAGCATCGTACGTCGGTGCATGTCGATGTCACCTGCCTGCTGGTGAACGTATGCGTCGATGAGCACACCGTGGGCGTGCAGGGCGGCGTCACAGGCTCGGGCAAACTGCTCGGACGCCGCCTGTATTCCACGCTCAACCTTGGACACCAAGCTATACGAACAAGGAACCATTGCACCGAGCTGCCGCAGGGACAGTCCAGCCGCTTCGCGATGCTTTCTGAGCAACTGCCCGAATTGGTTCACGGCTCACCCCATAGCGTTTCCACTGGTGTGTATACACACGGCACACCTGCCATGCTCGCTGCGTATCGGTCACGCTACGCCATGAAGGGCGTGACGGCTCGCTGACATCGACGTCGGGGCTGCCGCTGCCGTACTGGTTTTGCTGCGCCGCAGGGCTTCTGACGCCTAGCGGTCACCATCCAGATGCCACCAGGGAGCACGCGCATGATCCGGCTACTCCGCCGACTCCGCCGCCGCCGGCCCGCACGGCTGGACGCAGTCGGTCCTGCCACCGTGTATGCGGCGCGGGCCGGCGCCTACTCCTCGCTGCACAACCAGCCGACGGTCATCTTCGATAGCCGGCCGTTGTTGACCCCGCTTGCCCGGCAGCGGGCGGACCGCCGGTGATGGCCACCCACGCCCGACCTGCTCCCGGCTTGGCGACGGTCCAGCTACGTAATCGGATGATCCTGTCCGCCCGGCGGATCATCACCGAGCACTGGCCGCGGGTGGACCGGTGCCCGGTCTGCGGGTCCGGGTGGCCGTGCCCGCCCACCGAGACCGCATACGGCTACCTGACCTCGGTAGGGCAGGGCAACTGGGCGCCCCCGCAGCGGACGCGGGCACAACGGTGACGCCGGCCGACGCCACCATCAGCCGGTGGTGGCGGGACCTGAACAACCACCGCCAGGTCGAGGGCCGCTGCCCGGTGTGCGGCACCCCGCGGCGGTGCTGGCCCTGGGCGGAGGCATACGCCGGACTCCTCACCTATGACCTACTCGGACCGCCCCCACCACCCCGTACAGATGTCCGGCCGGATGAGACGGCCGGCGAACGAAAGGTTGATTCATGAGCATGAACGAGCTGACCTGGAAGAAGCCGATGCGCTGCGACAACAGCAGCCCGAACTGCGTTGAGGTTGCTGCGGACGAGACCGGCCGCCGGTTCGTGCGCGACAGCAAGAACCCCAACGGCCCCGCCCTCGCCTTCACCCCCGACGAGTGGGACGCGTTCGAGGGCTCGATCCGCGGCGGGCAGACCTTCTGACCCGCAGCCCGGGGCCAGCGTGATGCTGGCCCCGGGTCACCCCCGCTATCAGGGAGGCGACGTGAAACCCGCAACCGATCCGGCCGTACAGTGCCTGGGCTGCGCCCCCGGGATCGTGGTCCAGACTCACCAGTGCGCCGGAGACAACGAGCTACGCCCGTCCGGCGGATACTGCGGCTGCCGTGAGCCGGGCTGCGGTCCCGGTCAGGGTGTGTCACGGCGGCGTGGTTTGACGGCCGGTCGTACGGTGCGGTAGTGAACCGTACACCGATCGTGATCACTGCTGTGGCAGTTGCTGCACTGGGTGCCGGTATCGCCGGCACGGGCCTCTTCCTGGCCGCTACCGAGGAGGACACGCCGACCTCGTCAACATCGCAGGCACCGGCGCCCTCAGCGGAGCCGGCCGGGGACACGGCTGCCGACCCGTACGAGGTGTACCTGGACCTGGCCCCGTCGGGCGAGCCGACACTGTCCCGGGAGGACGCGCAGACCCGCGCGTACCTCGGGTGCGGGCAGCCGTGGGCGCCGGGGACCGTGGACGCGGCACTGGCCGAGGCGTACGCCGAGCTGTGCGCCGACTTGGAGTAGCGCACGGAATAGCCCCGGACACGACGAAGCGCCCCGCCCGGCCCTGAGGCCAGGCGGGGTGCTTGTTTTGCTGCATCACCCACCCCCCAAACCCTTGTCTACGGCAAGGGTTCTTGTCAAGATTTCCTTGACAGGAACAAGGGGAGGGGGTGAGACTAGATGAGTAACCGGATGGACCAGATCGTCGCAGCGGCGGCACGGCAGGGCTTCAGCGTCCGCCAAACCCGCACCGGGACGTGGATCTTCAGTAAGGGGATCACGACCCTGACGTTCGAGCACACGCCACACACTTCCAAGCAGTGGATGGACCTGCTCGCCGCGCTACGCGGCGCTGGACTGCGGTTCCCCGCCCACCGGCGGTAACCGCGAAGGGGGGCCGCGTAGCGGCGCGGCCCCCCACCCCATCCGGATCTGACAGGAACAAGGGGATGGAGGAATCCAGTATGACACCCCAGCAGTGGCACGCCGCCGTAACCATTCGCCGCTGGAGCACGCAGCCCAGCGACGACCAGCTCGCCGAGATTACCCGGACCCTGCCCGGCTACGGCATCATCGTTGACACCGGGCAGGACCGGGTGCGCCTGGAGATGACTATCGAGGCGACCACCGTCCGCCAAGCGGCCGACGCGGCCGTCCGCGCGGCCCGGACCGCGCACAGTCAGGCAATCGGCAGCGCACCCGAGGTCACCGCCCTACGCATCATCACGGCCGAGGACCACGAACGGGAGATCTCCCGACCGCACCCGATGAGCCTCGTTGGCAACGCCGAGATCGCCCGAATCCTCAACGTGTCACGGCAGCGGGTCGAGCAGCTTGCCCGGGAGAACGAGGCGTTCCCGGACCCGGTCGCCCGGCTGGCCGCCGGCCCCGTGTACACCCGGGGCAGCATCGACGCGTTCGGGGCCGGCTGGCAGCGCAAACCAGGCAGACCGAAGACGGTCTAACCTAGACACCACGAACGCCCCGCCTGGCCTTACGGCCGGCGGGGCACTTGCTATAGCACGAACCCCCGTCCAACTAGGCCATGGCCAGAGCCCGGGGGCTCTTTCGTCAGACGGGGTCGCGCGGCTTGGTCGGCGCCGGCCGGGACATCACCGGCGGCACCGCATCGACGACCCTACCCGGGCGTGTGCTGCATGGTGGCGTCGGCGATCCGCTGCCGTGCAATCTGGGCGTAGTGCGCGCTGGCCTCGATCCCGATAAACGGGTGGCCGGCGTCGGCGGCGGCAACGCCGGTGGATCCGGACCCGGCGAACGGATCGAGGATCGTGCCGCCGGGCGGGCATACCTTGGCCAGGTCGGCGAGCAGGCTGACGGGTTTCTGGGTGATGTGCTGCCTGCCCTTGCCGCGGGGCTGGCTGGCGCTGTAGAGGCCGGGCAGGTAAACCGGGTTGCGGGTGGCGTCGATCGGCCCGTGTGAGCCCCACAGCAGGAACTCGCAGTCGGCCTTGAACCCACCGATACGCGGGCGGGAGATGGGTTTGTGCCAGCAGATGATGCCGCGCCATAGCCAGCCGCCGGCCTGCAGGGCGTCGCTGGTGGCCGGTAGTTGCCGCCAGTCCGAAAACACGAGCAGTGACGCGCCGGGCCTCGATACGCGGAGGCAGTCGGCGAGGATCAGCGATAGCCATGCGGCGTATCCGCGCTGGTCACGGTTGTCCCCAACGAAGTCGGCCAGGGTGTGGGCGGCGTCTCCGGAGACATACTTGCTGCGGGTGGTGTGCTTGGTCCGGTCGCTTTGGGTACGGCCGCCGGAGTTGTACGGCGGGTCGGTCAGCACGAGGTCAACGCTCGCGGCGGGCAGTGTGGGCAGGATCGTTAAGGCGTCACCGTGGTGCACAGTCCAGGGGCTCATCAGCTCTCCCACTTAACCGGGGGATCCGAGGGTGTCCGCCGGTGGTGGTGCCCCCGAGTCACCACCACCGGCGGGTGTGGCTGGGTCGGCAGGACTACTGCCTCCGGGCGGCCGGCACCTCGTACGTGGGTGCGGCCGGCGTACCGAGCAGGACACCGAGCCACGGCCAGCGCGCCTCGGCCACCCGGACGAGGCCGTAGTAGCCGCCCATCGTCAACGCGACCACGCCGGCCGTGAGGGCGGTGGATGAGTCGCCGTCGAGGACGATGCCCGCCGTCGAGGCCAGCCAGGCGAGCAGGGCGCCGACGGCGGCGGGGACGGCGGTACGGATCAGGCTGATCAGGTAGTCGTGGGTCATCGGGGTTCCTCCTGGGTGCGGTTGGGGGTGGTGTCGGCGCCGGTGGCGTGGGCGATCCTGGCCACCTGATCCCGGAGTGACTGGCCGCCGTTGGGGCGCAGCTCTTCCAGCGCGTCGAGGCGGCCCTCGATGCGGCCGACCCGCGTCATGAGCCCGGGGCGGCCGTCGGGGAGGCCGGGGCGGGGTGGCTCGCCGACGAGGTCGTCAACGAGCCGGGACACCTTGCGGCTGGTGGTCAGGGTGCCGCGGCCGGCGCGGCGGAGGACCTCGGCGGCGGCGCCGACGGCGGCGATTACCGCCGAGATGTAGAGCAGTGTCTCCACCGCGGACTCCTGACGTGCGGCTAGGTGATCGGGTTGCGGTAGGCGGCGTCCCACGTCTTGCGGCCCAGCAGCCCGTCCACGCGGAGCCCCTGGTCGGCCTGGAATGCGGTGATCAGCTCCTGGTACTCCGGCCCGTACAGGCCATCTGCGCCGCTCTTGCGCAGGTACCGCTTGCCCTTGCCGGCCGGCCAGCCCCGGCGNGTGAGCTGCTTAGTCCAAGCGGCCAGCCACTGNCGGTCCGACTTNCCGTTGAANTNNCGNCGGTAGTAGCCCGACACCGACCGATGCCCACCATCACGAGGGCCGAAGTAGTAGCCCCCCGGCAGGGGAAACGTCACCGCCGGGCCGGGTGCCGGCCGTACCGGTGCCGGGGTCGGCTTGCCGAGCTGGTCCAGCCGCCAGTTTGTGCCCCGTACCGTGTCGGCGGCCTGGGTGAAGTCAGAGTTCACGTGGCAGTGGCTCGTGTGCCGGTTCGAGCCGGTGTACGCGTGGGTGGCGAAGTTGTGCCGGCGGTGCCAGATCCGGCCCTGGTAGATGATGTACCGCACCCACCACAGCGCGCCCGAGCGGGCCAGTGTCACCCACAGCTGCACGACCTGCTCCATCGTGACCCCGTCCGGGTCGCGCAGGTCGGCGTCGAAGTCTCGGGCCCGCACCTCATCGAGGTTGTCGCCGTCGCGGTACTCGGGCCGACCGGTGCGGTCCGGGTTGTGACTCGACGGAGAGTCCTGGTGGGCGGTGTTGCCGATCGCACCGTCCGATCTGGTGTCCCGCTTGGGAAACCGCCGGTTGAGCTGATCACGGGCCTCATTCAGGTTAGGTACTACTGTCCATGCCATCGGTGTTCACCTCCAGTTCTGGCCAGTCGGTCTGGGCGGGATCGACCCACGGATCGGGCATTTGTAGCCCGATGTGCTGCTCCGGGTACTCGTCCGGTATCGGATGCGCGGAATTGGTTTGCATTTTGCTCCTTGTCATGGGGACACCCATTCGGCTTCGAGCACGGCCGTGAAGCCGAATTGGTTGTAAAGCGAAAGCGACCCGCCGCTGTTTTGCCACACGAATATTTCGAGGTAGTCGCCAACAGTCAGCCTGATAAGCCCGGACGCTGACAGCCGAGAGCTAATCCCGGATGGCGTCGCCGGGACTGCGACTCCGACGCGGGCCGCAGTGCCGTCGCGATACACGACCAGCGCACGGGATCCGCTGGACTGGAGCGTGAACCCGACTGCGGCACCTACCCGGAAGAGGCCAGCCGTTCTGCAATAGATGCCACCGCCGACAATACTCGCCATCCCATCCGTGTCCTCACTGACGGTAGTAAGCGGCACCTGCGTGTAGGTGGCGTTAGGAATGGGGTCCGCGGCCATGGTTGTCATCAGACACAGCGGCCGTCCAACGATATCTGACCAGTAGGCACGGTCTCCAGCTGCCATCACAGCCCCCATCGTTTCGCGTCGGCCAAATGCACGGCTGTGCCGGCCGCTTGCGGTTTACTAATCCCGTTGACCGCACGGACAACATTGGCGGTCTGGGTCCACGGACCGGAGCCGCCGGGCGTGCTCATACTGGTCACGGTGATGCGTTCCCCGCCCACAAGCAGGTCGTAGGGTGTTGCGGTCGTCGACCATATGTCGTAGAACCTTGCGACTGAGACCGTCATTGACGTGTCCGCAGCGTTGTGGTCGCCGTCCAGGGTGGTGGTGCGCGAGTCCCACCGAAATGATGGGTCGTCCCAGACGCCGACCTCCCAGCGGTCGGCGGGTTCGGTGGCCAGCTCGACCATCCACTTGCGTCGGCCGCGAATCGTCTCTCGTGCGTACACGATGGTCTGGTCGATCAGGTCGATCCCCGCCGCATCGGGGGCGTTGACAACCTGTATCCGTGACCCGGGCTGGCAGGCCACCCAGTCCCCGGTCAGCGCCCGCCCGGAGCGGGTGTGCAGTGGCACTCTGAGGCGATACCGGGTACTTGTCTGCCCGTACATCCATAGCCGCCAGTCGGCGTGACCCTGCAACTGGTCATCCGACGCCAGGTTGAGACGGGGACTCGACGGGATCAGGCCCCGTTGGGTGATCGACTCCTTGTCATCGGCGACCGCACTGGAGCCACCGATTCGCGTGACTGTCCAGTGATTACGCAGCTGCTGATCGTTGTCGGTTGGAGTCAGGTTCCCGCCGAGCTGCCGGTCGGCGGCATCGATGGTCAGGGCGACCGGGGCGGCGTATCGGGACCAGCGAGGCAGGTACGCCAACCCGGGTCCGGACTCGTAGATGATACCGAGGTCGACCTGCTCGCACTGCTGGTACAAGTCGAGTGGGGTGCCGTCTGGCTGTAGGCCCATCGCAGTCGCGCCCCCATCGGGGACTGTCGGCACCGACAGGGCGATGCCGTCCTCGGCGCACAGCCGGGCCAGCCGTAGGTGCGCCGCTTCGCCCGGGTGGGCGTCTACCCGGGAGTACGTGAGTGGCGACGTCGCGCTGTCCCACACCCGCAGATGTCCCACGACGAAATCGAGCGGGGCAGGCGAGGAGATCACGCGTTGGTCGGGGTTGAGCGCGATGGTGTCGATCCGGCCCAGGGTGCCGGTGACGGTCACCGACCCAACGGTGAACGGACCGGTCATGATCGTCACGTCGATGGACCCGCCGTTCTGGACGGCAGATATCCTGAGATTGTAGGGCCCGACGTGGCGTGTCGGCATACTCCAGACGACTGTCGGCGACCCTGACGCGGTGTAGGCCACCAGATAGGTGCCGTAAACGTCGTCGTAGCTATCCACATAGTCCCAGCGTGTGAACGTCGCCCCAGCGAGGGTGGTCCACCTCAGCAGCACCACCGTGTCCACCGGATTGCCCGTCTGCCAGAACGCCTCCAGCGTCCATGAGGTGGGGCTGCTGGTCCCGGCCGGCACCCGACCGGACAGGGAGCCGCCCAGGACCAGCAGCGGCAGGGGTTTGGTGCCGAACCGTTGGACGCCTCGGCCCACGTCCCCGGCGGCGAACTTCACGTTCCCGGCTGCTTGCATCGGCGCTACGCTGCGGAATCCGGATGCCGCCTGCGTCGCGCCGGCCTCGTCCTCACATGGCCAGTAGGCCAGCAATCCGTCATTGGCGGCGACTATCCGGTACATCGGTGATCGGGCCGGCGGGGATCCGCGCCCCAACCGCCCGAGGACGCCCACCGACTCGATGCGAGTCACCGCGAGTTTGCCGGAGCGCCCCGGCCAGGTCACCGACCAACTCCGCACGTAGCCGGAGTGACGGGTGCGCCACCCGGTCCCGTCTCCCAGGTCCACGTCCACACTGACTGGTGTCCAGGTGCGCACATACGGCCAGTACGGAGAGGTTGGATTCCCGACGGTGAACCGGCCGTCGCCGTTGCGTAGCGTCAGCGCACACGTGGACGACTCTGGGCGGGTGGCGCTGGACTGGCGTCCCCATTCCAACTCGATTGGATCCGACGCCCACCAGTAGTTAGTCAGGTCCGTCCATGACCAGGTGGCGGGGTCGGCGGACAGGTCAGCGCCGAACGCGACGCGAATTCGTACAGCGAGCGGGTCACCGTCAGCCCAGCCCATACCGCCTCCTACAAATCACTGCCGATGGCCTGCTGCGCATTGCCGCCACGCAGGGCGACCTGCTCCCGTAGCGCCAGGACCAGATCCCCGCCACGAATCCGGAACTCGCCGGTGAGCAGCAGCCGGATCAGCCCGGCCACGGCCGACCCCGACGTGAGGGGTTGGATCGTGGCCCCGCGGTTGAGGTACGCCAGCTCGGGGCCGCGTTCACCGACCACGGCCAGACCTGGCGCGAGAGCAGTACCGCCCTTCGCCAGGTAGGGAATGTTCGGGGTGGACAAGGTGGCGCCACCCCACACCTGGCCCAGACCCGGAACGCTAACGCCCGGAATGCGGAAGGACAGCCGGTTCCATTTGCCGATAATCCAGTTCAGGGCGCTCTTGAAGGCAGCCTTGAACCCGTCGAAAAGTCCCCGCGTCGCCCGTCCAACCCGCCCGGGCAGCCCGGTCACCCAACGCAGCCACGCCGAGCCCTTATCGACGATCCAGTCGAAGACGGCGCGGCCCAAGTTACCGACCTTGCGCCAGGTCCCCGAAAACAACGACCACCACTTCCGTACCCCGGAAGCGAGTATCCCTATCGCCCATTCCCAGCCGTCAACAATCCAGTTCAGCACCCATTCGACTGCCGTCTTGATGCCACCCCACGCGGTTTGCCATAGGTCCTGGAACCACGTCGTTTTCGTCGCAATCAGCACGATCACGGCGACAAGGCCAACGACCGCGAGGACGATCCAGGTGATTGGGGAAGTCCACAGCGCCAGGTTCAGTACCGTCTGCACTGCCGCCCATGCCTTCAGGGCAACGACGATCGTGCCGATCACCCCGGCGAGGATGCCCAGCCCAGTCGCCAGCGGCACCACCCAACCCGAGTTACGGGACAGCCAACCAAACGTCGCCTCAATGTGAGGTACGGCCTGGGCAAGTCTCTCGACCAGCGCGGCCTGGACCTGCCGCTTAAATGCCTCCAGCTTCTGACTGGCGGACATCTCCAAAGTTTCTCCGAGTTGACCCACCGCCCCATCAACCGTGCCGAGGGCCGATGTGGCCGATGACGGGTCTAGCGCGAACAGGGCGTCTTGCATGTCGACGAACTTGTCGCCGGCGACCTCCGCGGCGATCTCCGCGCGTTTCGCCGGGTCCGTCACCCCCCGCAGTCGGTCGAGGATGGTGTCCAACGCACCTGCGGCGCGCTGGCCGCCGGCAGCGAAGTCGGCGGACATTTGCTCGGCGCTCAATCCCAGTGCCGTCAGCCCCTCGGCGGCGGCGCCGAGTGTCACCCGGTCGTTGATCTCCTTGATCGTGTCGGCGACCACGTCGGCGTCACGAGCACTACCCTGCAGCCCTTGCTGGATGAGGCCGAGCGCGGCGGCGCCATCCAGGCCCACCGCCCGGAACTGGGTGCCGTACTGGGTCATCGTTTCCAGCAGGTCGTCGGAGAGATCCTGCGTGCCAGCGAAGCCACGGGCGAGCATGTCCAAGGCGTCGACCGCACTGCCCGCCAGCCCCGCCTTGACCATCTGCCCCGCGGCCCGTGCGGCCTGTGTGACGTCCTGGCTGTAGGTGGTGGCCAGGGCCTGTGTTTTGACAGTGATGTCCTCGATGACCTGCGCGTCGGCGTCCTTTGGCAGCAAGCCAGAGGCCATGACCGCGCGTGCGGCGTCCATCGCCGCAGTAGCGGTGTCGCCGAATCCTCGTCCATAGGCCGCCCCGGCGGCCTCACCGATGCGCGCGGCCAGCGCCGGGTCACCGATCTGCGCGGTCAGCTTCGTACGGGCTGCGTCGAGGTTAAGGCTCCCGACCAGGCCGGCGCCGAGGCCGGCAGCGAGCGCGGCACCGAGGACGGGACCGTGCTGCTTGGCTCGGTCACCGAGCCGCCGCAGTTTGCCCTCGGCGGCCTGCATGCCTTTGGCAAGGTGCGTGTCGTCTGCCTTGAGATAGGCAACCAACTCGCCGAGCTTCAGCGCCACCATCGCCTCCTGTCAGATCATGGACGGTCGCTGCCGAGTCGATGCCCCGCTGCTTGCAGCGGCTATACCGCGCCGTTACCGTGCAGCGGTTGTCCACCGGATCGGAAAGGGACCTCCGATGCAGCCGATGCAACAGCCTCAACCTCCGGCGAAGAAGAAGGGCAATCCGGTCGTCGCCGCGGTCGGGCTACTTGTGGTCGCCGGGCTCTGCGGCATAGGCGGGATCGTCGTCCTCAGCGGCAACGACGAGCCACAAGACCCCGTGAGTGCCAATCGGGACATTACCGCCGAAATCATGTGCGAGCAGTTTATCGAAAGGGAGCTCAGGGCTCCAGCCACGGCGGAATATACGGATCCGACAACCAGGAAAGACGGAGCAACGTACACGGTGAATGGTGCGGTTGACTCGGAAAACGGCTTCGGGGCAAAGATCCGATCCGAGTACAACTGCATTGTTACCGATTCCGGTGACGACAAATGGACGTTGGTTGACCTGAAGTTGTCGGAATAGCTCACACGGATTTCGGGAACTCAGGCTCGGGCGCGAAGGCCCGGTAGGTGCGGGTGTCCGCGGCGAGTAGGCCGAAGATGCGTGTCTGGAGCCACCGCCAGGACCGGGTCCGCATCAGGGTCCGGTCCTCGACGTCGATGCCGTACACGTCATGTAGGTCGGCCTCGATGAGCGTCCACTGTGCGAGCAGTTCAGGCCAGCTCACCGTGCCTTCCGACGTCCCCTGCTCTTGCGCCCTTGTGTCGGCGGGGATGTCGTACCACTCGTAGAGGCCGGTGGCGGGGTCGTGTTGGCCTCGGCCGTACGGCTCCCGCCAGTCCGGGTCCGGTTCTGCGCCCGACGTTCCTTCCGGTTCGTCGGGCGTTGGGCTTCCGGGCGGCCCCCGGAGGTCCAGTATCGTTCGGCGGCGTCTTCGCCGCCGATGATCCAGATGTAGCCGGTCTGCCCGCAGAACTGGATGTACGGGTCCTCGACGCCGTTGTCGGCCATCTGCTGGTAGACGTCGCCAAGGACCCGCTCCGGAAGGCTGAGGTCGCCGGGCAGCTGCGGTAGGGCCTCGATCCGGGCGACCGCGGCCTGTATCTCCTGCTCGCTGCTGACGTTGTGTACCTCTCCGGTGACCTCGGCCAGGCGGCGGCACCACAGGCCCAGCTCGGCGGAGGGCAGCGGCAGCGTGTACTCGCGGCCTCGGACGGTCAGCGTGAGCCCTGGCGACCAGTAGGCGTCCAGGTCGTGAAGACGAGTGCCCATCAGGCGTAGGTGTAGTCGTCGGCGGTCGTGTCCGTGTTGGTCCCGGTCGTGGTGGTGACCTGGACCTGGACGGTGCCGGCGAGGCCGGCGGGCGGGATCGCCACGATGTGGCTGTCGGAGACGACCGTGTAGTCGGTGGCGGGATTCGCCCCGAAGCCGACCGCGGTCACGGAGGCCGTGCCGTTGGGCTTGAAGTGCTGCCCGTAGATGTTGACCACCTGGTCGTCGCCCGCGGTTGATCCCGTTGTCGGGGCAATGCTGGTGACGGTCGGCGTTAGGCTGCCGGCGGGGTTGGTGATGTCGGTGATCTGGCCCTGCCCCTGGAGCACGATGTCGATGGTCTTGCGGCCCTTACCGCCTGACGGCGCCCAACTTTTGACGTAGCAGCGGCCTTCGTGGCTTTCGCCGTCGTCGAGGCCCTCGCGGTTGTACCAGCGGATCCCGAACTCGGCGTTCCCGGCGCTGGACGTCCGGAGAGCTTTGAACTGGGTGCGAAGGAAAGCCTGCACGGCGTCGATGGCGCTGCCTTGCAAGTTGGTCGACCAGGCGATCTTGACTTCGACCCGCCAGTTGTAGCCGGTGACCTCCTCCCGCATCGCCCCGGTGTCGTCGTAGACCTCGTCGTCTTCGGTGCGCAGCTCCTCGAGGAGCTTGGCCTCCTCGACGCCCATGAGCTGTTGGTAGTTGATGGCTGGGTAGGTGGCGGTGTCGATGTCGAGTCGGTGCGTGCGGGCCAGCTCGGTGACCCGGGTGGTCGGGGTGGTCGCCATGGGATGGCCCTGCCTTTCGTCAGTCGGTGCGATTGAGCGTCGGGCGCATCGCCTCGACGTAGTAGTTGCTGGACGACTCCCACCGGCGGTTGGCGTCCTGGCCGAGGGAGGTGTGGTTGCGGCGGGTCACGTCCACGACCTGCACCGTGCCGAGGGCGGTCCGGCCGAGGCTGTCGAGCAGCTCGTACACGGCGTCGGCGATGTCTTCGACGTCGCGCGGGTCATCGGGCACGCCGCGGCAGCGCACCTGCACGCCAATCGTGTGGTCGGCCATGCCGGGCAGGTCGTCGCCGAGCGGGTAGGCGGCAAGGGTGATCAGCCGGTCCGGCTGCTGCGGGATGGCGCGGATGACGATGGCCGTCTCGCCAGCCTGGTAGGCGCCGGTTGTGCGCCAGGCTCCGGCAGCTCCGCCGTGGAGCAGTTCGGCGATGCCGGTCAAGAGTTGGGAGGTCCAGCCGTCACCGAGTGCCATGTCATCCCTTCAGTGGCTTCCCAGCAGCCCTCGCGATGAGGGCGAGCATCACGTCCCGCTCCGTCGACATCGGCTGCTCCAGGAATTTGGGCTGCCTGCCGTCGTCGTGCCGCAACGTCATGTCCTCGTGCTGCCGGACGGCGTATGGCCTGTCGTAGGACACGGCGACGGTGCCGGAGCCGGGGTCGATGGTGACCTCGCCGGATCGCTCCAGGTCGCCTTCCTCGTGCGGGACGAGGGTTGAGGATTCCTGGAGTAGGTGTTCGGCGGCCAGTTCCAGGCCGTCCATGCTGGCGTCTGATAGGGCGGCTAGTACCTTGTCGCCGTCCCACTCCAGTGCGAACCCGTCATCGGCCACCGGCTACTCCAGGGACAGTTCGACGTGCTCCGGCAAGTCCAGGCCGTGTGCGGAGATGTCCGACCGGGCCAGCACTCGCGACGAGCGCCCAGCCCAGGTGACCCGGGAGCCGGGCGGGCAGACAGTGTCCGGTGGGCAATAGACAGTGGTGGACGACACCTGCTCGGTGCCGGCGGCGTCTTGTGTCTGCACCCGCACCAGGCGGCGGGTCTGCTCTACCACGCACGGCGTGACATCGGCCGGGTCGGCGAGCGCGTGACCGTAGGCGCCGGATCCCTCATACGCCTGCACGCTGACCGTTGTCGGGCTGGGGATGTGGACGGCGACGAATTCAGCCCAGTCCATACCAGGGCTCCTGCGGTCCGTGCCCGGTCAGTCCGGCGGCCTGGAGTGCCTGCCATGCCTGCGGCCACAGCCCGTTGATCTTGCTGGCCTGTTGGCTGGATCCACCAGCACCCTGCCCGCCACGCACCACGCTGACCTTCCCGATCGCGAAGCTCGCGGTCGGGGGCATGGCACCGGTGCCGGTGATGTCCCCGGCGGCGATCATCCCGGCGACCTGCTCACACGTGGCATCCCGCAGGGCAGCGATCACCTCCGCATCCGTCGCGTCGTAGACGGCGGTGAGTAGCGCCCGGTCGACATCCCTGCTAGCTCGGGTGAGCAGCAGCGCGGCGGACGCGCCGGTCGGCACCGTCACCGGGTAGGCGGTCAGCTCCGCCTCGGTTGCGTATGCCACGCTGCTGCCCTCCCTATTCGGGTTTCGGCCCGTACTTGTCGATCAGGTCGGCCTTGGTGAGCGCCTCGACCTCGTCCGGGTCGGCGCCGTGCACCCGGGTCGCGTAGCCGACCCATTCGGCCTTGACTGCCGATGGTGCGGGCGGCTCGTTCGGCGCGTCGGGCTCGGGTGGGCTGACCTCGACCACGCCGTACTCGTCTCCCAGGCCGCGCAGCGTCTCGGCCTGCACGATGTTGGGCACTTCGGCCTGCCCGTCACGGAAGCGCACCGTCCCGGCCTCGGTCCACACCTGAAGCTGCGGGTACCGGTCGCATCGGAACGCCATCATGACGTCGCCAGGCCGGTGATCTTGCCGTGGGTCTTCTCGTTGCCGTACTTGAGGCCGACCTCGCCGTAGAGCTGGCTGCGGTCGTTCGCCCCGGTGCGGCCCAGCGGCTCAGCGAAGAAGTGCCCCTTGCCGGGGATCTCCTGGTAGACGGGCATGCACTGTTCCAGCGACACCGCAGACAGCGCGTCGACGGGCATGTGCCGGTTGAGCATCAGGTTCAGCCGACCGAAGTCCGTCTCGATCGTCTGCACGTTGACTCCGGCAACGTTGCGCGACTGTTCCCGGTAGTTCTTGTTCGTAACGAAGATCGTCGTCAGGGCTCGTTTCTGGACGGCGTTGCACATCAGGGTCGCGGTTTCCGACTCCTGGATGCCGCCGTTTTCCCACACCGACTGGAGCAGGTCGAGCACCATCGTCTCGGTCAGCGCAGCAGCCGCCGCAGCGACCACGTTGGTGGTGGTCGCTTCAAGAATGCCGCGCGTCTTGCGGGCGGTCGAGTTGTCCGCCGGCTTCACGTATGTGCCCTGAATGAAGCTGTACTCGATGTCCCGCGCCATCTGCTTGAGCATCTGCTCGACCTGCCAGTCGAGCTCGTTGGTTACCGGGTTGGCTAGCGCGTTGTTGACGCCGGCCTTGGCTTGGACGGCGGCGAGTTTGGTGTAGGACACGCCGACGGTTTCGTGGTGGATCTGCACGATGTTGGACACGTTGGCGCGGACTCGGTTCTCCTCGGTTGGGGCATTCGCGCCCTCCAGTGCGGTGTTCTGCCCGGCCGCGCGTAGGTCGTAGGTCTGCCATTCGAACTCGTTGGCGTCGGTCTGCCCACCGCCAGTTAGGCCGCCGATCGCGGAGAAGAACGGGGTGTCGCTCGGGGTGAGCTGGTAGAGGACCCCGGTGTAGTTGGGCAGGTCGTAGGTGGTGCCGAGCCCGGTGATGCTTCCGGCCACGGTGTGCTCCTTAGGTCGAGAGAGCCCTGGACTCGGCCGGGGCCTACTGCGGTTGCTGTTGGTGGGCGGCCGTCAGCTTTTGGTTCTGCAAGCTGATGACCTTGCGCCAGTTGCCGGCCTTCTGTGCCTCGATGATCTGCTCGTCGAGGCTCATCGTTGTAGCGGTCGGTGCGCCGCCGAAGTGGCCGCCGGAGCGGGCCGGCAGCTGGGGCGGGCCGGCGGGCTGGGCCATCCACGGGTTCTGCGCGGCGATCGTCTGGATGGCCCAGGCGAGACGCTGCGCGTAGTCCGGGGCGGCCGGGTCCAGGCCGACGGCGGCCTGCTGCCATGCGGTCGAGCCGAGCAGCGCGGCTGGGTTGACCCCTGCCTGCCCGGCGGCGGTCCCGGCGTGCTGGGAGACGGTCGCGGTCCGTAGTTGCGTGTCCCGTTCGGACACCTGGATCCGGAGCCGCTCGATCTCCTCTCGGGCGGCCTTGGGCAGCCGGGACAGGTCGTAGCCGCCGCCGTCGTTGTCAGGCTGACCGGCCGGCGGAGGCGCCTGCGATTGGGGCGAGACGAGGTCCGGCGGTGCCCCCCGCTGCCCGGTCGGAGTGGGGTTATACGGCGGTGCGGGCGGCTGATCCGGCGGGGCCCAGCCTTGCGGCGCAGCGGGTGACTGATGCTGGGGAGGGGTGGGTGGCGGGCTGCCGTACGACTGCCCCGGCTGCGGCTGCGGCTGCGGCTGCGGGGCGGACGGTAGGGGCGGTGCCGGCGACGCGGGCGGCGCGGCGGGCGGCGGCTGCTGACCGACCTGCCCCGCGGGCGGGGCGGGTGGCTGCTGCGGCGGCGCGGCGGGCGGCTGCGGGGCGGGCTGAGTCACTATCGACTCCTCGGGTTGGGTGGTGCTGCCCCCGGACGGTCCGGGGGACGTCTATCGGGCGGCGCCGATCTGCTCGCGGGGGCGCTGCCGGATCAGCCCGGTCGCGTCGACGTGGGCGCGGATCGCGGCCTGAGCGGCGCGGACTTTCACCGCGGCGGCGCGACGGGCGGCCGGGTCGATCGCGGCGGCCTCGCGAAGTTTGGCGCGGCGTACCCGACGCTCCAGCTCCCGCAGGCGCTGCCGGTCACGGTCGCCTTGCGGGTTAGCGGTGTGGGCCGGTCGGCGGGTGGCGCCGGGCAGGTAGGCGGTCAGCCGATGCGTGCAGTTCGGATGCAACAGACCGCCTCCGATGGCCTCGTCGACGCTGCCGGCCACCTCGACGGCGACGGTGCCCTCGGCCGTGGCCGAGGCGACGTGCTCGGTGCGGCGCCCGGCCGGCCCGGACCGGGAGAGCACCGTGCCCTCCCACGGACGGCAGCGGGAGCACTCCTGCGGTGAGTCGCTGACCATGACCAGGTCGAGGCCGGCTGCGCCCAACCGGTCCAGATGGCCCTCCACGAGGGCTTGGGCGACGGTGGTGCGGGTGGCCATCTCCACGTAGGAGGCCAGCTGCCAGCGGCGGCCGGCCCGGTCGACGAACCCGGTGATGCCCTGGTTGAGTAGCTGCTCCCAGGCGACCTGGGCGGCGCGTCGGCGGCTGGCCAGGCCGGCGAGAACCTCGGGCGCGGCGGCGCGGGCAATGACATCCCGGTAAGCGTCGAGAGTCCAGCGCAGGATCCGCAGGTGCGTGCCCCGCAACGTCGACACCAGCGCGTAGACGAGGCGTTGCATCGCGGCAGCGCCGGGCATGTGGGTGGCGACGCGGGCCAGCTCGGCGGCGAGGCCTGCCCGCCGGGCGTTGACCATCTCTGGCAGCCCTGGCGGCAGTTCGGCCAGCTCGGCGCGGGCGAGCCAGTCCGGGTGGGTGTCCTGCACCCGGGCCAGCTCCGCGAGCGCGTCGTGACCGCCGCGTTGGTAGGCGAGGATGACCGCCTGGGCGACCCGGTCGGCGAGGGGCCCATCGAGCCGGTCGAGCAGGGTCTGCGCCCAGCGGCGCACCGTCTCGGTGGCGGCGAGTTTGTTGTCGGCCCAGTCGGGGCGGTCCATGCCGGCGGCGAGCCGGCGGGCCAGGTCGGTGGCGAGCCGGGTTTGCAGGTCGCCGTACAGGTCGACGAGAGTGCGGGCAAGCTGGTCGGCGAGGTGCTCTGGCATGGCTTACCCCCCGGTGAACGTGCCTGGATCCTGTACCTGCCGGCCTGTCTCGGCTTGGATCCGGGTGACCTCCTTTTCGACCTGGGGTCCGTCCCAGTCCGGGTTGATCAGCCGCACCAGCGTCTCCGTGGACGCTGCTTCGGCGCGGCGCAGCAGGTCAGCGGTGGTCGCGAGCCGTTGTTGATCCTCTTGCACACTGTCCGCGAAGGTGATCTTCGGTGGCTGTGGTGTCACCTTCGCCCGAAACACGGTGTGGGCGATCTCCAACTGCGCGGCGACGATGGACGACAGGCCCGGCCGCCAGTAGAGGGCCTTCTTCGCCCGGGTCACGAGGCTGCGCCGCTCCCGGGACTGGATCTCGGTAGCGGTCGCCGCGGCCTCACCAGCGATGCCGAACGTCTGCTGGCTGTAGCCAGCGTCGCGGAGGATCTGCTCCAGCAGCTCGTTCGCCGACCGGGAATGCTCCTCAACGCGGATCGCGAACTGGCTGACCGTGATACCGGCCCCGGAGCCGCTCTGCCCGGGTAGGTCATACACGGGAGTGAACAGCCGCTGGTCGACGTCGAAGGTCGCGCCTCCGCCGGGGCCCTGGGATTGAAGCATGTACGACGGCACGATCAGCCGGCCCTTGGCCAGGTCAATGTCTCGCATCCACGCCGACCACACGAAGTCGAGCTTGTCCATCAGCGGCTCGACACCCTCGTAGTCGGAGCGGCCGAGGTTGGCGCCCGCCGGTGTCGCCCTCCACCTGCGTGACGGCATCTGGTTCGGGACATAGGCAGCGGTGAGCTGCCTGCCGGTTTCGATCGTGTCGCCGTTGACGGTGACCTGCGCGGCGAGGCCCGCGGTTTCCGGATGCTCGGTCAGCGGCACCCGCCGGCCGAGGCTAGTCAAGCCGCCGACGTACAGGCCGTGGATGATGCCACCCGGCTCATGCCGCTCCAGGTGCCGCATCACCTGCTGCCCGTCTGTTTGCAGCTCTCGCCAGAACGTGACCGCGTGCAGCTGGTCATAGCGCCACTCAGGTACGGCCGCGTCAGCGTGAACGGAGGCAACCCACGGCCGGTCGGACACATCGCGGTCCCAGACGACGCGAAGGTAGACGCCGCCGAGCGCCGCCTGCACGTCGGCGGCGCACAGCAGCACGGCTTGGAACCGGTCACCGGCCTGCTCCAGCCACGCCGTCGTGCCGCTGTCATCCGTGACGACCTTCGGCGGCTCACTGAACAGCAGATCGGCGCTGGTGGTGGCCAGGTCGGCGGCCACCGGGATGTGCAGCTTGTCGGGTGGCTCGCCGGTCGTGGCGGGGCGTCCCCACCAGAGGCGGGCGAGCCACCCGCCGACGCCTCCGGCGTACTGGGTAGGGCGCGGACTCCAGCGGGCGACGTTCGCCGCGTAGTAGGTATGCAGGCGTTGCGGGTCGCCGGAATACCAAGCGTCCCACTCCTCAAGCTGGTTAAGGATTGGCTTGAGGTGGCGGGGTGGCCATTCGACGTCGTGGTTGGGCAGCGACACGGGGCGGCCCTCCTCAGGTCCGAATGGTCAGCTCAGGCGACAAGGTGCGGAACGGAGCGCAGCAGCGGGCGCCACAGCACCTCAGGGGTTTTGATCGCGTACCGGCCGGCATCCAACGAGTGGTCGCCGACCTTGATCGGCTTGTCCTCGCCAAGGAGGGCAGCTTTGTCGTCCCACACATAGCCGGGTATTTCGGCGATCCAGCCCTCGCACGAGTCGTGCACGAAAAGCTGGCCCTCGGCGAGCAGTGAGGCGATGAGTCGGATGCCGTCGAGTACGTCGTTGTCGGCGGCGACCGGCATGAGGCCGTCGCGGAAGAGCTGGTGGCGGAAGCCGGCGGCGGCCGGGTCGACGCACACCCACTCAGGCTGGACACGCAGATCGCCGAGCCAGCTACGTAGCCGCGCCGAGTATTCGGCCTGGGTGAGCTGCCGCATCCGCTGCTTCGAGTCCCACCGCCACTCCCGGCACAGGTACAGGCGGCCGTCGTCACCAACGCCCAGTAGTAGTCCGGCGAACGGGTTGACGTCTCCGTAGTCCACGCCGAGGGAAACCCANCGGGTGATGTNCGGTAGCTCGCTGACCACGTGCCGGTCCGGGTCCCAGCCTTCGTAGACCGCGCCCTCGGCCATGACCCACTGGCCGAGGATCATCCGCCGATACCACAGGCCCGTGTACTGCCGTCGATACCGGTCCTTGACCCGCTCGGATAGGAACGGGTTGTCATCGAGGCCGAAGTGCCAGATCGCCCAGTCACCGTGCAGCCGCCCACCGGGGCGGGCTTCGTCGATGCCGTTGGCTTTCAGCCAGTGCCGCGGGTTGTCCGGGTTCGTGTTGCCGAACAGTTGGGCGCCGTCGAGAGAGCAGCGGGCGAGTAGCTGTTCGTGGAAGCTTTGCGGCATCAGCGACCACTCGTCAACGTAGGCGGACGCGCAGGTCATGCCACGGAGCCGGTTTTCGGAGCGTTCGTCGTTGAAGGTGATGACCTCGATGGTGCGGCCGAGGATCGTCGCTGTCGGTGCTCCCCGGGTGTAGGTGGTGGCCTTGGACAGCGGGCCGAACAGCCGGGAGTCGCGTAGCGGGTTAAAAATGTTCCGTACGGCTGTGTCGTAGGTCTTCGCGCACACCACAAGATCGCCGCTGGTGGGAGCATCGGCTACCTGCATCAGCCAGCGCAGCAACCCGGAGGCGGTCTTCCCGGATCGGACGGCACCCTCGGCGAGGTTCACGAACGCGTCGGAGTCAACCACATAGTCGATCTGCTTCTCGGACAGGGGCAGGGCGCGCAGGTTAACCACCATCGGTGAACCTCGCCTGGTCGCGGGCAGCGCGTAGCTGGTCGCGCAGCTCCAACAGCATGCCCTTTTCGTCGTCGCTGCCGGCGGCCTTGTCGTACTCGGCCAGCTTGAGCGCCGTGCCCGCAAGGGCCTGGATCGCGTTGGCGATGTTGCGTTTGTCGGCGAACGGCGGCTCTTCCAACATGGTCGAGTTGTAGTCGTTCTCCCGACCACCGAAGTTGTAGACCAGGGCCGGAGCGAACATCTGCGCCATGAGCTTCTGGGCAGCCTGGAGGGCGTCAACGTGGAGTTGTGCGCGGCGGGCAGCGCCGTCGGCTTTGCGCGCTTCGGTGGCCTTGGCGGTCGCGCCGGACCGCTCGAAGGACAGACCCAGCTCCTGAGCTAGGCGACTGATGGTGCGTCCCGAACGGCCGATCGTCCGGCCGATCTCGTTGCGCGACAGGCCCTGGCCGTGCAGTTCGCGGACCCGGTCGTAGTCGGCCTGGGTGACAGGTCGAGCGGTCATGGTGTGTCGCTCCGTCCCGGGCCTTGCCCGGTCAGAGGTGGGGAGGGGCGGGCTTCGCGTGGGGTTGGTGCGGGCAGGCCATCCCAGCCTGCGACCTGCCCGCATTCCCCTGGTCGCGTCCCGGTCCCTGGGTACGCAACAGCCCGGTGGCGCTGACGCGTCCTACCGGGCTTTGGGCACACTCCGCCTAGCGGAGTTGGTGAACAAATCATGCCGGACGCGCTATCGCAAGGTCAAGTCGGGCGTGGCCGTCCGCGTGGTGAGAGGCGCTTGGCGGCCTCGATGCGGGCGGCCTCGTCCAGTGGGCTGTAGCCGGCGCGGGTGGTGAGTCCGTCGCGGTCACGCCAGCGGCGGACCATCGCGGGGGTGACGTCGTTGCCGAGGGCGGCGGCGAGTTGGGGGGCGGTGCCCCACTCACGGCCGGTGCTCGGGTCACGGATCACGCCGCGCGTCCAGCGTCGCGCCCGACCACGCCGAGGGCGGTGTCTCGGGGCCAGATGTGCCGTACGCCCTCCAGCCCGCCGGGGCAGCGGCAGTCGGGGGTGTGTCGGCAGTCGGCGGAGCATACGACGGTGCGGGCGGCGGCGGGCCCGACGGTGGTCGCCTCCAGGCTGCGGCGCCGGCATCCGGGGCAGTCGCCAGGGATGCGTTGCCGGTAGGGCGGTTGGTCGATCCAGCCGCGGGCCAGCTCGTCCTCATCGGCGAGGTGCACCGCGAGGAGGCCGAGGGCGCGGGGCGGCAGGCCGAGTCCGGGTAGGGCGGTGAGGATGCGCTCCAGCGGGTCGCGCCCGGCCGGGAGCCGGTACATGCCGGCGAGCCAGGTCAGCCGGTCGTGGAGGCATCGGGTCCGCTGCGCCCACGTCTGGATGCGCGGTGGGGGCCGGTCGGCGGTCAGCGTGGCGACAGGGTCGGCGTGTCCGCCGATGGGGTGGATGGTGCCGTGGATGGGGCTGCGCAGGATGGGGGCGGCGGCGGTGAGGGTGTCGCCTCGGTGCCGGGCCTCGGTGGTGGCGAGCGCGTTCAGGTGTTGTCTGGCGGTGTGGATGGACCAAGCGGCGGCGGTGGCGTGCAGGTGGTGCGGGGAGGTCACGGGCGGGCCTTTCAGCGGGCGACGGTCAGGGTCTGGTGGCCGAAGCGCGGACGTGGGCGCGGGTGCGTCTCCAGGCGCTGGTGCTGCCGCCGCGCCAGCTGCTACTCACGGCGCGGCTTCAGCGGCGGTGATGAGGGTGACCAGGTGTCGGGCGATGCCGTCGTACTCGTCGGTGACGGCGGTGGCGTAGTAGGCATCCCAGCGGTCATGCCAGCCCTCCAGGAGGTCACGGATGACCTCCACGCGTTCGTCGGCGGTACGCGCGGCCCGCCACTCCGCCGTGGAGTAGTCGAGGAACGCCTGCATCTCGGCTGGGGGGTATGTGGTGTCGTGGTCCCGCTCGGGGCCTACACGGGCCTGTGCGTGGCTCTCAGCGGGCGGCGCGGCATCCTGCGCGCCGCCGGCAGCGGTGCTGTGGTCCGGGCAGAGCACCGCCAAACCGCGAAGACGCATCCAGCCCCGATCCGACGGGCCGACATCCGCGCGATAACTCCGGCGACATCCCGGGTAGACGCAGTAGCGGATCAGGGTCCCCGCGTCGTGCGCGCTGCTGGGCCGGGAACCGAGGATGTCCCATGCAGACACGCGCTCTTGGTCGGTGCGCTTTGTGTCGTCGCGGATCTCGACGATGAGGTCACCCGCGACGGAGAGGGCATGGCGGAAGCTATCGCGCTCCGCGGCGAGCTGGTCGACGAGCTCGGCAGCGGTGGTGTCGGGGTCGCTGTAGCCGGCGCGGCCGAGGGCGGCCCGCACGTCGGCGAGCTGGTGGGGAGCGCAGTCGTGCTCGCGGTGGATTGGCAGGTTGACGTGCTGGGTCATGGCATCTCCTCAGGCTTGCTGGGCGTGGGGCGGCGCGGTCGGCGTGGGGTGGCCTGTTCGGCCAGGGTTTGGCCCCAGCGGGTGGCGCAGGGCTCGCAGATCTTCAGCCGTTGCCAGGTCAGGTTGCCGATAAATTCGTCACCGGGGGTCAGGGCGGTGACGAGGTATTGCTCGCCGGGCTGGATGGTGGCCTCGCAGTAGAGGGCCTGGCAGTCGTGGGCGGTGCGGGCGGTGCGGACGGTGCGGATCTCAGGCATGGCGGCCTCCTCAGGTGGTGGGTTGGGGTTGGCCGTAGCCGGCGGCGTGCAGAAGGGTGACGGCGTCGCCGAGCAGCATCCGCACGGGCCAGTGCATTCGCATTGCCGGCTCGACGCCTGTGGCGAGTGCGATGACCTGGTGGGCGGGCATGACGGCCCACCAGCGGCCGGCGTTGGCGGTGCCGATCCCGGCGCGTTGCACGACCAGGACGCCGATGTTGGCTTGGGCGTTGGTGACCTCAACCGCAAGTTCGAGCATCCAGCGGCTGATGGTGAGGTCGGAGGCGTTGCGGGCCGCGTTGCCGCCTTTGACTTCCCAGCAGATACCGGGGGTGCCGGTGATGTCTCCGGCGTCGTGGGCGCCGCGGAGGCTGCGCCGTTCGGCGTGGGGCCAGCCGTGGGGTTGGAGGTAGCGGACGACGGCGGTTTCGGCTCGGGTGCCGATGTCGCGGGGACGGGGCATCGGATCTCCTCAGTAGGGGCAGCCGGCGGCGACAACGGCCGGGGCGGTCGGTGGGCTGGGCTGGCGGTGGTGAACGGGCACCAGGCGGTGGCAGCGGTGTTCGGCGAGGACTGGTCCGGTGAGGGCGGTGCCGGCGATGCGGGTGGCGTCCCGGTGGACGAGTCCGCCGCGGGTGAGGGTGTAGGTCTGGAGGTTGTCGAGCAGGGCGGCGATTTCGCCGGCCCGGTTGAGTGGGGTGAGGTCGACGCGGGCGTGGAGTCCTTCGGCGTGGCCGGTGAGGACGGTGGCGCCGCAGCGGGGATGGGTGTCGCTGGTGATGGGGGTGGTGATCAGGTGGACGGTCATTTGCTGGCCTGCCGATGACGCATGACGCATGACGCGTCTTCTCCGGTTGGGCTGCCATGTGCGCGTACATGCGTGCGCGCGCGTTCGAGGGGAACGGGAGAAAACGCGTCATGTGTCATGATCTTGCTTGTGTGGTGGGCTAGTCGTACTGCCTGAGCTGCGGAAACTTGCCCTGACAAGATCATGACGCATGCGTCATTCGATGACGCGTTTTGAGCGACGGGCGAGGCGATCATGGTCACCACCCGCCCTGCTCGTCGCGAACCGATGACGCATCCGATGACGCGTCATCGTCGATCAAAAGCGACAGATTGCCGTACAAGCGGGCGGCGGGGGTGCGCAACCGCAGCACCTTGAAACGCTTCTCCAGCGCGGCGCCGAGGGCCTTGGCGCTGACCGGTGCCTCACCTTCGGCGTAGCAGAACTGCTCGTACGCCTCGCGTACCTTCGCGGTCTTGATGGTGACGTGCTCGCCGCCTCCGAGGTGGCAGCACTCCTGCACGAATTTCGCGACGGAGTCCTGGTCGTGGGCGTACTCGGCGGTTGCGGCCTTCACACGGGCCGGCTCCTGGAGGCCGCTGGCGTGGTACTGCGTGGTGCCAGCCGTGATCCAGGCGAGCAGCGCCGGCCCGTGGTCGCGGACGAGGATGCCCTGAAGGTCGTCAACGATCTTTTCTTCGGGTACCTCGTGTTCGAAGGGGATGAGTCGCAGGCGTCGCCAGAACGAGCGCCCGCCGGAGCGGACGGCGGGCTGGTGGTTGCCCATCAGCCACAGTTGGTGGCTGGGCGTGAAGGTGAAGTGGTCCTGGCGCATGAAGCGGGCGGTGAGGCTGTCCCCGCCGGTGAGCATCTTGACTTTGGCCTCGTCGAAGCGGTCGTCGTCGTTGACCTCGGAGCAGATGACCATGCGGGAGCCGGCGAGGCGGGCGATCTCGGTTTCGTGGCCGGGGTGGGACTGGGCCATCAGGAAGCCGACGGGGGCGGTGGTGGCGTAGTCGCCGAGGACTCCGGCGAGGGCCTCAAGGAAGACACCTTTGCCGTTGCCGCCGGAGCCGTGGCAGAACGGCAGCACATGCGGACCGACGTGTCCAACGGCGGAGTAGCCGACGAGCCGCCGCAAGTAGGTGATGAGTTCGTCGTTGTCGCCGAACGTGTCGGCGAGGAATTCGTTCCAGCGGCCCAGGTCGGCAGTGAGGTCGACAGGGACCGCGGTGCTACGGGTGTGCAGGGCGGCGGGCTCAGCCGCCCGGACGGTGCCGGTACGTAGGTCGACAATGCCGGCGGGGGTGTTGAGTTCCCACGCGTTGGCGTCGAGGTCGTCGAAGTGGGCGACGACGTGCGGGTTGTGCTGGGCAAGGCGGGCGATGCCGGTGACACCGGCGGCGGACATGGCTCGCTTGCGGAAGGTGGCCCATTCCTTGTCGTTGGGAATCCGGTCAGCGAGGGCCAGGAGGAGTTCACGGTGCTGCTCTGCGTCGTCCCACGCCCAGCGGTGCCCGTCCCACATGAGCCAGCGGGCACGCTGCGGGCAGTAGCGGAGGACATCGCCGTGGTTGGCTACGAGGGCGCGGGCCATACCCGCCTCGGTGGGGCCGAACTGCTCGGGATTCGGTGACGGTTCAGCGAGCACCCGCGCGGCGGTGCCATCAACCGCCGCTAGGACGCGGGCGGCTTGTCCGGGTGGGAGTAGGTCGGCGATCGCGGCGCGTTGCTCGGCGGCCGGGTCGGTTTTCTCGGTGGGGGTGCCGTGCCCGGTGCGAGTGAGGTGGCGTGCGGCGGCGGTGTGGTCCCCGCCGTGGTGCAGTACGGCGTAGGCGCCGAATTTGGTGTACGGGGTTTCGGTGTCGAATTCGGTGCTTGAGGAGAAGACGTACAGCCGGTCGCGGTCTGGGTCTTTGCCGGTGGTAGCGGAGATACCGGGAGTGTCTTTGCCGGGCCGCCGCCAGGTGCGGTAGCCGCCGTGCTGGCCGGCGACGACCTGCCAGCCGGCTCCGCCAAGTAGCTGGTTGTCGGCCCAGTCGGTCTTGCGCTCGAAGTCGTCGCCAGGGCTGAGGGCCGCCGCGTCGCGGACGAGTTGCAACGTGGGTCGGGCTGGCGGGGGCGACTCGGGGGTGGGTGTTTGGTCGAGGCAGCGAAACGCACGGTGCAGTTGCTCTCGCTCGTCGCGACTGATCGTGGGTACCGCTCCGTAGTGGCCGTAGGTGATTTCCCACGGTCGGCCGGTGGGGTGGGTGGTGCCGGCGGAGGGGGCGACGACCACGAAGCCGCCCTCCCCACGGGTCTCGGCCAGGCCACGCACGATGGTGTGGTGCGGATTCCGTTCGAGGACGGCCCGTTCGTTGTTGGTGAGCTCGTCGTCACGGGCGGGCCGGCTGGCGAGTTTCGTGTTGCCCGGCACCGGGCCGCCGCTGAGCCGGTAGAGGATGTGGAGTCCGCCGGAGGGGGTGCGTTCGGCGTAGCCGTTGGCGGTGACGCGTAGCCACAGATCGGCCATGCCGGCGTCGGTGACCAGCTTGGTGAGTTCGGTGAGCGCGCCGTCGGCCACGGCACGCCCTTCGAGTTCGAGCATCTCCAGGTTGCCGGAGGCGGCGCCGCAGATGAGCCCGAGGCCGGGGTGGCTGCCGGCGAACCAGGATTCGATCTGGTTTCGTGTGGGCCGGCTGGTCTGGTACTGAACCCAGGATCCAACAGCGGGTGCTTTGCTGCCGTCGGTCTTGGCTGGCAGTACGCAGGCTCCGGCGTCGTGCCACGCCAGCGCTGCGTCCTGTACCTCGGTCATCTATCAGCTCCTGGACTGTCACTACTGTCGGGGTGGTGCCGGGGCTCCGGGGCCGCCGGCCAGCCCCAGGTGATGGGGCTGGCCGGCGACGCGGGGGCACCGGAACTACTGGCCCATGGCGGCGCGGAGCTTGGCGCGCTGGTCGGTGCTCATCTGCGCCCACAGCGCCGGGTCCACGCCGGCCGGCGCGGTGTCGGCCGGCGGCGTCACGGCCGGGACAGCCTGGGGCGCTGGCGTGGTCGGCTGGCCCATGAGGATGTTGCTCGCCGGTGCGGGTGGGGCGGTGTAGGTGGCGCTGTAGAGCTTCGGCGCGCTCCACGCAGCGCGTTTCTTCTCCCCGTCGCCGGTGTAGGTGACGGTCAGGGTCGCGCCGACCTCGATGCCCTTGGCGCCGGACTTGCGGACGGCGTCGCGGACAGCGGACAGCATGTTGCCCTTGATGTAGAGGGCGCGCACACCGTCGTCGTCGGCGTCCTGCGGATCCCGCTCGTCGGTGTGGACCTGGACGATGATCTGCATCATCGGGTCGCCGTTGTCGAAGGTCTTCGCCACACCTTCGGGTGTGGTCTGCTGCCGGGCTTCCGGTTCACGGACGACGCGACCCGACACGCAGGTGCCGACGGTGGGGAAAGCAGCGGACTTGACGCCGCCGCCCATGAGTAGTTCGTTGGCGTTCATTCTGTGGTTCTCCTTTGCTCCGGTGTTCCGGTGTTCCGGTGTTCCGGTGCTCGGTTGACCGGCCGCCAGTAGGCGGCCGGAGGTTTCAGGAGGCGATGAGCCCGTCGGTGAAGCGGTCAACGCGCCGCTTGTGCGCGGCGGTGTCACCGGCGCACCCGTCCCAGCCGGTGGGTTGGCCGGGCCGGTGAAACGGGCACCACTTGCAACTGTCGGCGCTGGGGGCGGCCGGGATAGCGGCGATGAACGCCGGGTTGGCGGTCACGTCGAGGTCGAGGAGCAGTTGCACGGTGGCGTAGTAGCGGTCGATCGCCCGGTGGGCGATGTCCGGGTCGTAGGGTTCGGTCCACTCGTCGGAGTCGTCGTACTGCCACGACCGGGCCAACAGCACGAGACGGACATAGCGCACCGGCCGGCCCTTACGTTCGTGGCCGAGCCCGTACAGGTGGCCCTGCACCCGGTAGTCGGGCGACACCTGCTCGGCCGGCGGCCTACCGGACCGCTTGGCGGTGCGCAGTTTGGTCAGGGCGGTGGTGCCGACGTGTTTCCAGTCGACGACCATGTGGTGGTCGGTGTCGAACGCGTCACCGTGACCACGGATACCGTCCACCCCGGGTAGTCCCGGGTCCACCACGAGGTCGTCCTCTGCCAGCCAGCGTTCCCGGCCGAGTTGGGCGTTCCAGAACGCGACGACCTGCTCCATCTCGGCGTGCACGGCGGTGCCCTGAAACGGCGCCCACGTGGGGGCGTTGACCGGGCGGCGCGGCGCCCCGGCGAGTTTGCGGGCCATCTGCTGCTGACACGGCGTGCCCAACTCCGACGGGCCGAGCCGCCGCTGCACCGAGCGGGGACGGCTGGCGTCGTAGTCGATCAGCACCCGCCGAAGCTCACCGACCGTTGACGGCGGATCGACGGCCGGCTCTCCCGCCGACTCCGTGGTGGGGGTGGTGAACAGGTCAGCCGGCGGCGGCGTCGGTTCCGGCACCGCCGGCGGTTCGCACCCGATGTGCCAGCCGGCGCCGGAACCCGGGTCAGTGACCAGCATCGGGTCAAGACGCTCCCCACACCGAGCAAGGCAATGCGGCTGCGGCGTCTTGCCGCCGGTCAGGGCCGCGATGACCGCGTCGAGGGTCGCCTGGTCCACACTCATACCGCTGCCTCCTGCTCGTCGAGATGATCACGCCGCTGCTCCTCGTCGAGGTCGACGCGCGTGCAGTCGGGACACTGGCTGGCGCCGTACAGATACAGCCGGTCAGCCGGATCCCACCGGTGCTCAGGCAGGTCACAGGTGACACAGCTAGCAATGTCGGGGGTTCGCCGGTCCCAGTAGCCGGCGTCCACGCCGGTACACGAGGGGCAGTAGGCAACCCACCGCCCGCCAGCGGTGACGCCACAGCGCCAACCGGCTACCCGGGCCTGCTCTACCGGGATGCTCTCGGTACGGGAATCGGCGGTGCAGGTAAGCCGACGACTGACGGTCACGACGGGCCCCCGTCCGGGAGCTCGGCGTACCGGTCGGCCAACGTCGGCCGGCGGCCCGGAGGGGCGGTCGGCCGGATCGCTGCGGCCAACTCGACGAGTACGGCGTTGACGGCCCGGTCCGGGTCGATGCCGTCCGCGCATCCGGCGCACGCCTCAGCGAGGGCTAGCCCTGCCCGCCAGTCCCGGCCGGGCTCGGTAAGCCAGTCGGCCAGCGTGGCGAGGATGAGGTCGGCCCGGCTCACGGCGTCGGCGCACGAGCTGCAGTCGATGCCATGGCAGTCCGTGGCGTGGGGCGAGATGACGTCCACGATCGCGTCGATGAGGTTCACCGGCCCGCCTCCTCACGGCCGACGCCGAGCCGCTCCCGCGCGGCCACCAAACCCACCCGCAACTGCTGGGAGGTGCTGATCGCCCGGTCCCGATCGGCCCGTGCCTGCCGCAGGTCGTCGGACAGCCCGCGGGCCAGATCCCGCCACTGGTGTGCCTGCCGGGTACGCCGCTGGTAGGCGGCCGTGGTGGTGTCCAGCTCGTCCTGCAGGCGGGCCCGCTCGCGGTATGCCGCGTCGAGGGCGGCGGCCAGCTCCCGCACCATGTCGTCGGTCATGTGAGGCTCCAGATCAGCAGTGCGAACAGCAGGTACAGGACGACGCCGATTGGCACGCCGGCCAGCAGGGCAGAGACGATCCGCACGGTGTCCGCGTGCGGATGCGGCGCGGCAGCGTGACGGGCACCCTCCACCGCCGGGCAGGCCAGACCGTGAGTGCGGCCGGGCACGGTCAGGCAGCCGGGGCACACCCCGGGGCCCGAGTGGGTCTGCTCGTGACGTGCCATGTCAGGCCACCCCCCGCAGCGCCGGATCAGTCAGCGGCACCAGGCCGGGGCAGTGCGGCGGCAGCGTCACCGGCAACTCCGGCGGCGGGTACTCGCCGGCCGCGACACCCCGCCAGTAGCTGCAGGAGCCGTCGTGGGGCTCCCCGGGCAGATGCCCGCAGCCCAGGTCCGGGACCGTGATCGGATCGGCGTCGTCGGCCATGACCGGCCAGGTCGGGGCGCTCATCGGGCACCGCCAGTGATGCGGTGCTGCTCCTGGGCGCGACCGCCCCGGTCAAGGCGAGTGCCACCGAGGTCAGCGCGACGTCCAGCAGTTGCCCCGTCGTGATACCCCGATCCCGACAGGGATCGTCGGCGGGCCTTGCCGATCTTCGGGTACGCCTCGTGCAACATGCGGGCCGCGACCGCCGCGCGGTCCGCCAAGACCAGCGCGACTGACGACCCGCCCGCACCTGTGTCGTGTTGGTGGCTGGCCTCCCGGGCGGCCTTGGCCTCCGCCTGCTGGATCCGAAGGGAGACCGCTGCGGTAAAGCCGGCCAGCCATGACCGGCGGAACGCGGCGGGGGACTCCCACACCGCCGGCGGGGCCTGCGCCATCCCATTGACCGCCTGCAACAGCAGGGACGTGAACAACATGTCGACCCGCTCCAGGTCGGAGCCGTAGCCGAACAGGTGCACCGAGTAGGTGCTTCCGCGGCGCTTGAGCACGCACTTGCAGCCCAACGCCATGCCGATCTGCGACAGCAGACGCTGCTTGTCCACTGCATACGGGGCTTCGACTGTGACTATCCGATCACCAGGCATATCGGTGCCCGGGTTCGTGGCGGCGAGCATGGCTCGATTCACCCCGTACCGGGCCATCAAGTCTGCGGCCTTCGCGGTGAACGCTTCCGCTTCAGCAGGCGTGGCAGCGGGGTCTCCCGCCTTGTTGAGCAACGCGCGGATGCGCTGGAGCATCTTCTCCGGCGCGTCGTTGGTTGGGTTACTCTGCGATTGCATCTGCACTTCTCCTTCTGATGTGAGTTGTGGTGCGGGTGTCGAGCCCTTCGCCGATCTGCGGTCGGCGGGGGGCTCACTTCATCGACGCTCCCCAGCGAGAGCGGGTTAGCCCTTGGTGCGGCGCTGCCGGGGAAGTTGCGCTATGCGGGTCATGTGGGCTCTGCGGCGGCTCTCAGCCAGGCGGGTGAGCGTCGGCAGGTCGAGGTCGGGGAACTCGGCGCGGACCTCGACAAGCCACTTCGCAGTCGCGGCCCGGCGTGCTGGCTCAGTTGCGGCCCTTCGGTCCGGTGTTTGTCCCCATCGGACGTGGGCGCCGATCCTGCCGGCGGCAGCGCGGTTCATCGTTCCTCTCATCGTTCCTCCGTCGTGAAGAGGGCTTCGTATGGCACCCGTGGCAGCGCCGTGCGGACTGCGGCGATGAGGTCCGCCGATGGCAGGTGGTGACCGTTGCGGATCTTGCTGAGAGCGGCCGGACTTATGCCTAGGAAGGCAGCGCGGGCTGCGTCGGTGTCGTAGCCGAGCGCGGTAGTGATGCGGTCAAGTTCGTCGAGGCGGAGCACAACCCGAGGGCGGGACGTTCGCTGGCTAGCTTGTGTTTCGAGCACGAAACACAAGCTAGCGGTAAAATCGCACGCACGCAATCTCCATGCCGTCATCCGTTCGGGTGACTTTCGTGCTCGAAATCTTGGGATAGGATCCCGTGCATGCATGAACTCATCGTGATGCCGCTAGACCGACATCCGGTGCCCAGTAGGGCCGCCTCTCGCTTTCGCGCGCGAAATGACTTAGGGTGCGTTCATGTGAGCACCACTTGGGGGTCAGAAGCCGGGGCGGCTCTACGGGCGTACGTGCTACAGCATGCTGCCAACGCAGACACCGGCATCGAGAGTGTCGCGGACCTTGCCCGTGCCACGGGCATCAAACCGAGCGTCTACAGCAAGTGGTTCAACGGCTCCGAGCAGCCCAGCGTGCGCAGCTTGCAGCGGCTGGCTCCTGTTATCGGCGCTCCGCTAAGGGAGCTTCTCGTGCTCGCGGGTCGCGTCGAGGCGGAGGACCTAGGGCTGGATGCCACGCCAGAGCCACCAGAAGTGCTCGGCCACCCCTTGGCGCGTGAGCTAGACAACCTCTTGGCGGAGAGCTCGCCGCTGTCTGTGAAGGATCGCACTGCCATCGAGACCTTCTTGCAGCAGTACCTGGAGCCGTATCGCCGAACCCGGCGATCAGGCCGCAGGCGGCCTGCGTGAGTCAGGTGCTAGCGCTGTAGCAGACAGAGGAGTATTCGCTCGAAACCGATAGTCGTCGACCTGCGTTTTCGCTGGTCGCCACAGCGCTAGGAGCGAGAGTGCTTTTAATCCTTAGGTTCTGGGTTCGAGTCCCAGGCGGCCCACCACCAAGAAAGGCCCCTTGAACTGGGGTTTCTGGAGTTGTCACCGATCTTCTTCTTCCAGGGTCATCGATCAATGGGGCCGATGTGAGCCCAAGGTGAGCCCGGGGGTGTATTGCCATGCCATGAGGCGGTGGACGCTTCCACCGCCTCAGGCGACACATCCATCGGTACTGGTCGAACTGTTGGGTTCGCGTGAGCCCGGGTGAGCCCGGGAGCGCTTCTGCCTGGGCACCAGACGCGCGGCGGCTTCCGCCGCATCGTGCGCCACCTCTGGCAGGACCGAGGTGTATGTGTCCGAGGTTAGGGCTGCGGACGAGTGGCCCAGCATCTCTTGCACCACCTTCCGGTCGACCCCGGCCGCGAGCGCGATCGTTGCCGCACCGTGACGGAGGTCGTGCAGCCGGATCGGTGGTAGGCCAGCCCTTCGGTAGTTGTCAAGTCAAACTGAGACGGTTGGTTCCTGCTGGGTTGGCTTGTTGATCCAGGCGTGGTCGGGCAGTTTCGGTGCGCGGGGCCTGCGGTTGAACCGGTCCGGGTGGGCGGCGTGGGCCGCGTCGAGGGTGTCCTGCCGTCGCTCACGGATCTGCTCGGCGGTGCCGTAGTGCACCGACGCCGGGGTGTGCCAGCCGATCCCGGAATGTCGGTGTTCATGGTTGTAGGCGGTGAAGAAGCCGTCGCAGAAAGCTTTCGCGTCAGCGAGGGACCCGAACTTTTCCGGGAAGTCCGGCACATACTTCATGGTTTTGAACTGGGCTTCGGAATACGGGTTGTCATTCGAGGTCCGAGGTCGGGAATGCGACCGTAGGACACCGAGGTCGACGAGCATCTGCGATACCGGCTTCGACACCATGACGCCGCCACGGTCGGCGTGGATGGTGTGCGGCTCGACCCCGTTACGGCTGATCGCATCGGCCAGGAAGTCGCGGGCCACGACCGCGTCCTCCCCGGCCGCGACGAGCCACCCGACAACATAGCGCGAGTAGATGTCGATAACGACGTAGCACCGGTACCAGAGGCCTGTGACAGGTCCTTTCAACGCGGTGATGTCCCAGGACCACACCTGACCCGGCCCCGTCGCGACCAGTTCCGGACGTACCCGGGGTGGATAGGCCGCCAGTCGACGTCGTTCCCGGCTCTGCCCGGCCGCACGGGCGATGCGATACATCGTGGATATCGAGCAGTGGTAGCGGCCCGCATCCAGTTCCCTCGCCCAGACCTGCGGGATCGCCAGGTCGGCGTAGACCGGCGAGTTCAGCACCGCCAGCACCCGGCCGCGTTCGGCCGGGCTGAGTGCCTGCGGTGGCGGGGTCCGGGGCAGCCACGGCCCGTGCCGTGGACCGACCGGCTTCACCCGCCGGTAGTACGTCGCCCGCGAGGTCCCGGTCAACGCGCACGCCCGCTGCACCGAGATATCCGCGCCGCGTAACTGCCCGAACACGGCGGTCAGGATCTCTTCGGCGGGTTGTCGTTGTCCGCGCTCTCGGAGAGTTCTTCCAAGAGCGCGTGCGCTTTTCCCATGATGTCCAACGCCATACGGGTCTTCTTCAGATCCGCCTGCAGCTTCTCGTTCTGCCGGCGCAGCTTCTCCAACTCCACCTGCTCCGCGGACTTCTTCACCCGCGACCCCGCCGCAGCACCGGAACCCGTGACCGGAGTCCCTACCTGTCCGAGTTGCCCGGCATCCCGAGCCCGTGCCCACTCGATGATGTGCGACGAGTACAAACCTTCCCGTCGCAGGATCGCGCCTTTCTCCCCGTTCGCGGCGTTCTCGTACTCGGCGACCATCGCACGTTTGTACTCCGGGCTGAAAACCCGCCGCGACGGCTTCGGCGCCGGATCAACCCCGTCGCCGGACACCGGCTGCTTGCCAGAAGAAGTGGACACGTACACAAGGATCTCCGATCCCCGCCCTCAGCAGGCCCGCCACCCCACTCACACAGGGTGTTCTCACACCATCTTGACCAAGAGGGAGTAGCCCGCTGAGGCGCTACACGCACAACGAAACCCCCGGCCTTCCTCACCCGGTAGCCGGGGTTGCGCGTCCACAGGGCCCGTACTGCCGGCCCCGCAGTGACGATGTATTGCGGGCGGTCTTCTATGTGGCTTCTTGCTCCCCGCCTCACCCCTGGATGGTGAGCCCGGTGTGAGCCCGGATGTCTCTGGACCGGCCGTCAGCCGGTGGGACCGGTCGGCATGAAGAAGGGTGCCTACCTGGTCTGATAGGCACCCTTCACTATTCAGTGGGACTGGCTAACATGAAGTTGATCGACCTACGGATCAGAAGGTTAGGGGTTCGAATCCCTTCGGGCGCGCAAGGTCGTAAGGCGCTTGACCTGCAAGAACAGGGGTCAGGCGCCTTTGCTTTGTCGTCCCTAGTGGACGGTTGGGTGCTCGGTGGGTGCTCGTGCGACGGGCATCCCCTCCGTCCCGCTCCGTCCCGGTGGTAGCCAGTCCTGTACCAATGGGTTTTGATCATGTTTCCCCCTCTCGGCCTACGAGCCCAGACAACGAGACGGCGAGGTGGGCCCGCACCCTGGTCGGGTGTCGCGGCGCTGGCGGTACGTCTTCGTCAATCTCTTCGGCTTGCGGGCGCCGGTATGTCCCTGTCGCTGACATCCGTTAATGTCAACATGCCGTTAGGGAAATATAGAAGCGGTGATCGTCTTCCTCTGATCGCGCTGGAGGTACCCCCCCTTAGACCCGCAGCAACTCAAGGCCGCTCCGCTGGGCCGGGCGCCAGGAGTTGGCCGCCACGGGCGGCGCGGGTCAGCCACCAGGTCAGGCGGCCAACGTATTCGTTCGGGCCGAGAATCACGCCGGGACGCAGGACGACGGCCCGCTCCTGGCCGACGGCTTGGACGACAGCGTTCTCGCATCCAGCTTTGAGCGCCCCGTACTGGCCGGCATATCCAAGATCGGCCCCGAAGGTCGCATCAGCGTCGGGTGGGCAGTCGAACAGCGGTGATTCGTCGTCCAGGGGCTCGTCCGGCCAGCCGGTGTAGACGTTGACCGAGGACACGTACACGTAGCGCCGACGACCGGGGCCAGCGCGGTCGCAGCGGTCAGGACCTGAGACGGGACGTAGCCGATCGTGTCGATGACGGCTTCCCACGGACCATGCTCGGCCAACCGCTTCAGGTCTTCGGGCCGTTCCCGATCACCATGCACGACCTGCACCCCGGGCAAGTACCACACCGCGTTCGGCGTCTTCTGGAAACACCCCGCCGACACGGGCACCTACAGCCTGCACGACCTGCGCCGAGGCGTCTGGCACACGGCGCTGCGGATCATCGGCGTCACGCTCGACGACACCGACCTCGACCGGCTGGTACGCGCCTGCGCCGCCGCCCAGCTCGCCATGATCGAGCCGGACCCGGAACTACGCGACCTCCCGCGGACGCTGGCCGACCGCGTGCCGCTCGCGGTCTCCAGCAACGGACCACTCGCCTCGATCCGGGAGAAGCTAAACGGATCCGGTCTCGCCGAGTTCGTCACCGCCGTCATCTGCGGCCCGGAAAAGCGGACTCGCAAAACCCGACGCCAGGCCCTTCCTCCTGTGCAGCCGGGCCCTGAACGTGGCCCCCACCCGGTGCCTCCACCTCGGTGACAGCTGGCAGGCCGATGTTCAAGGCGCCCGGGCAGCCGGTCTAACCCTGCTCTGGATCTCCCCGCAGCCGGCGGACACCCCGCCGCGGCCGGCGACCGTGCCCCGGTACCCCACCGTCCGCGACCTCCTGCAACTCCTGCCGCCATACACCAGGACGAGCTGACCCAGCAGCCGGCCCAGCAGAGGTCAATCGCTCAGCCGCACCCAGACCGACGATGAGGAACTCTCCCCATGACTCCGCTCTACGCGACAGCACCGAGACAACGAAAGCGCCTACCAGCACGTGTGATACTGGTTGCCGCACTGGTCACCGTCACCATCGCCCTGACGGCAACCATCACGTAGTCGACTCGCAGAGGCATGGCTTTCTGTACAAGATGGACCTTGGCGAGGATTTCGTCGGCGGTCGCTGTCCACTGGAACGGGCGGGGGTTGGCGTTCCAGGCCGCGATGTAGTCGCGGATGGTGCGGATCAGGACCTGCACGGAGGAGAAGGTGCCGCGCTGAATGGCCTGCCGGGTGGCGATGCCGAACCAGGTCTCGATCTGGTTCATCCAGCTGGAGCCCTTGGGGGTGAAGTGGAAGTGCACGTGCGGGTTCGCGTCCAGCCAGGCCTGGACCTCTGGGGTGGTGTGGGTGGACAGATTGTCCAACACCACATGCACGTCACGCCCACGGTGCGGGGCGACCGCCTTCTTCAGGAAGGCCAGGAACTGCGCCCCGTTACGCGACGGCCGACACTCGCCGATGACCTTGCCAGTGGCGACGTTGAACGCGGCGAACAGGTTCGTGGTGCCATGCCGGACGTAGTCGTGGGTGCGCTTCTCGGCGGCATCGAACTCGATCGGCAACAGCGGCTGCGTCCGGTCGAGGGCCTGGATCTGGGTCTTCTCGTCGAGACTGAGCACCACCGCCCCACCAGGCGGGTCCAGATACAAACCGACGATGTCATAGACCTTCGCCGCGAACGCCGGATCCCTACTGAGGTCATTTCAGTGAGCTGTTGTCCGCAGTTGGACTTCCCCTACATTCCTAATCTTTTGAGCGCTTCTTGTGGCAACATATGAGCGGCATCCGAGCGAGTGAAGTCGCGCCGAAACCGATCAATCAGGTAACTATTAGTGTCGTCAGCCTGCCGTTCGAGTTCGGGTTTCGGGGGCATGCCGCCATTGATACCTAGAAAGCTCATAACGTCAGCGCAAGTCCTCGAAATGTTGGTTACAAGATCTTCGTACCATACTTCATGGCAAGGAATCCGACACTCCTTTAGGAATTGCGCCCACCTGGCTTCGTGTTCAAGAATGTGAATGATTTGGTCAAGGATGAAAGAGTAGTCATAGAAAACTCCGGCCGGTGGGACATGCGCGAAGTCTAGTGACCGCCGAGCTGGTTGCCCCCGTCGTCGGAGGAATACTTTTGTCGCCTGTGCTATCTGTCCCGAAACGGCCTGTTCCACCAGGCCGAACCGGCGGATCAGTACGGCTGGCGGCAGCTCTCCGGCCGTACCGCACACGCTTTCCAAGCTCGGCAAAAGAGGCGTATTGCCGAATAGTTCCCATTGGTTCCAATGAATTTTCATGCTAAATACTCCACCGATGGTGGCAGCGGTTCGTACTCTGGAGGCGTAGTCGCCTCCTTCGGCCATGACGGGTTCCTCCCACGTCGAACTGGCCCCTCTGATCCCCCATTCACCCAGCCAGTGGTGGATCATACCGCGTGCATACCATTCCTGTGGGTCCCCGCCGACACCAGTGCTACGGAGCGCATCGCACAGCAGGCCGCTGCCGCTGCGCGGCGTGGCGCAGACGATGTAGCCGGCGGTCACGAGGCGGCCGAGGCGTCGACAGTGGCCTCTTTCCTTGAGCGAGGCGTGGCTGGGCTACCTAGATCCGCTACACCCTTAATGGGAAGGACAGCGACGACGGAGAGTGCGAGTACTACGGCTGCGATGGTAGCGAGTACGGTCGGGCCCGCGACCGTGAAGAGCCACCCGGCGAGGGCAAGACCGATAGGCGTGAATGAGGTGTTGGCCAGGGAATCGACCGACATGACGCGCCCGAGCTTCTCCTTCGGGGTCGAGGATTGCAGCGCACTGAGCCACAGCACTGCGAAACCGCCAAGACCAGCGCCTGCGATAAACGAGAGAGGCACCATGAGAAGGCTGGAGGCGCCCAATGCCAAGCCTACGAGTTGGGGTAGCTGAGCTAACAGGCAGAGCATCGCCGCGTAGCCGGGTCGACGTGGGCGCCGGGTGCCGGCCGCAGTGGCCCCGATAAGTGAGCCAGCGGCTTCTGCCGCTACCACCAGACCATATAGCCGCTCACTTCCGGTGCCGAGCACTAAGGGTAGGAGTATGAATATCGGGCCATTGACTAATGCCAACTGAACCGTACCCTGAATCATGATGGACGACATCCAGGGTCTGGTTCGCACATGTTGCAGTCCTTCGAGGAAGTCTTGCCAGACGCTCGCCTGCGGTTGGCCCGGCTGAGGTGCGGCATCGCGAATCACCAGCAACGTGCCGATACTGATCAAGAAGGTCGCCAGGTCAATGATGAGCGTGGTCCGCGCCGATGTCGCAGCAATCATGGCCCCTGCGGCTGCGGCTCCGGCTACTGCGGCGATGCGGTTCGACATCGCGCGTAGCGCGTTGCCCGGTGGGATGAGCTCGGGCGGGAGTAGTGACGGAAGTAGCGCCCCGTATGCAGGCCGGTATAGTCCGAGACCAAGACCCATCACGAGCGCCGAGGCGAGCAAGGTGGGCAAAGGAGCCTGTGGGCCGGCAATGAGGATCGCCGCGAGGGCCGCAAGCCGTATCAGGTCGGAGACTATGATCATGATGGTGCGGCGGCGGCGGTCAGCGAGGACGCCGCCAACGAGAACGGACACCACGCCGCCGAGGGCGACCATCGCCAGCACCAGACTGATAGCGCGAGCAGCATCGGGCCGTGGTAGCAGGAACAGCGCGATAGCGACCCCGAAGACCGCGTCGCCGAAGATGTTGATCGTCTGTCCCAGCCACGCCGCGCGAAAATCTTTGTGTCGCAACGGCTCAAGAATCTTCATTGCTGCTACTCCAACCGGGTGCCTGCAGTGCTCGCAGGGCCTTCGATGCCAAAGGTCACGCCAAACGGATCCAGGAACTGGGTGATCACCGTGTCCCCTGTTGCCATCAGTGGATAGTGAAGTTCAATGCATCCCCACTCACTGATATGCTCTCGGGCTCGGGCGAAATCATCGACGGTCCAATATACAACCGGCGAACCGCCCGGATTGTTGCGATCATCTGGGAGGCGGAAGATCAATTCGACCTCACCTATTTGAACAACTGCCACCGATGGAGTCCGTATTACTTCTGGATGGCCAAGCATGCCAGCCCAAAATAACGCTGCTGCCGCCGGATCAGGAACAAATACCAGTACGGAGCGGATTCCGCGCATCAGGGTCACTGCCCCACCACCTCTTCTTCGAGAAGAGCGGCCAACCCGCGATGCTCCATGAGTTCGTTGGCCGTCGCCGCTAAGTGTCGCCATGTCAGTTCCGGCCGTGACCAAGCCGACAATGGCTCGACGAGATGATGCGCGACCAGTGGAACGGGGCCCCACGCCGACATGCCGGCTGCAGCGAGATCGCCTACCGCTAGATGGCCGCCCAGCGCCGCCATGAAGTCATTAAGGTGGCAAGTCATGCCGAAACGGTAGGAGGTGGTGGCGTGGAGTGGTCGGCGGCGCACCGGCAGAAAGTCCATCCTTGTGGCATCGAACGAGAATTGAAAAGGATATCCACGCGGACCAAGTAGGAAGTTGGTCAGGAAGATACCGTCGGCTGGACACTTGTTCGCGGCGGAGGCAAACTCCGGTAGAAGCCGGGACAGTTCTCGACCGAAAGCCGGCAGGAAGGCGCGACAATGCTGCAGCGCAGTGATCGCTTCGCGATCGGTAGTGAAAGGCGCAGCGAGCTGCTTGGGAGTGCGCTCAGCCCGATTCCGCGCCACAGTAGCCGCACCGCCGGAAGTGCTACGTGGTAGCCGCTCCACTCTGCCGTCCGGTAGCCAGACACGGTCGCCTGGCCGAATGCCGGCACTATCATTTGATAGCGCCTCGCCTGCCAGCATTGCATCTTCGCAGAAGATGTCTACAGGGCTCGTAGCTATAAGGCTATCTTCAGTTACAGCAGGTGCCCCCGGAAGTAATACCCTGGACAAGACGCAGGGACCGGACGAAGTCGACTGTGTGGTGCTCGGTGCGGCCAGCCCAGGGACAGCACCATCGAACGTAAGGACGTTGGCGACCTTAATGGGGGTGGTGCGGAACGCCTGGCTGTCCCCGACTGGAGCGTTAAAGGCGATCGGAATCTGACCCACTTGCCAGGTGCGGCCCACCGCTGGGCGGTGGACCGCGAAGCCGAGTAGTTCCACAGCATCGGTGGCGGCGTGGCTGATGTGTGACGCGGCATAGATCGGCACGCTTCTGGGCAAGAGGTCTAGAGACGGAAGGTGTAGATGCAGGTAAGAGTCTCCAGTGAGGACTACTGCATCGATCCTTTGTGTTAGCTGTCTGGGGTCAACCGGGCCCGCTTGGAACCGGAAGCCCACCTTTGCATGTCCAGCCACCCCCCAGAACACCGGATTGACCAGAATCTGCTGCCGTGAAGATATGAGCCAACCGTGCAGACCGAGGTAGGTCGCGTAGCCATCCGAGGTCACGGTCCCTCTTTCTCGTCGCTCGTCAGGTGCGGTTGCGCCTGGCGGTAGGCAGTGGCCGTTCGGCTTCGATATACCAGGCGCAGGCCTATCTCCCAGACCTGGATGCGGTCGATTCGCACCAATTCAGCTGGATCTGGCCATCTTTCGGGTATCTCTGACGAGTCAGTCATGTGGGGTCCCCAAAAGTGCTGAGGACTCGGTGCCAGGAGCGAGAGGCAAATTGCTGGTACCAGGCGAGGACAAGTTCCGAACCTCCGCGCTGGTGCCAGTCTCGTAACCACGAGTCCTGATCGGCGCGGCGACGTGCACGCTCAAAGAGTACCCGTGTCTTCCGTGGAAGCAGGCAGGTAGCCCGCGAGCGGGCGAGATCCTCTGGAAGTCCCAACCCAACGGGACCGCCTATGTCGACCACCACCTGATGCGGTGCCAGGCGTATGCAGAAGTCAGCCATCCGTCGCTCGAACGGAGCCAGATAGGCAGCAAGACCATGCGCCCCCGATACCGACCAGGCTGCGTCAGCGATGCGTTGGTCAAAGTCCCACCGAGGGTAGTAGAGGTGCTTGAGCTCGTCCGTGGACAACACCTCTATGCCGTTCTCCTGGGCGAGGTTCTTCGCATAGGTGGTCTTACCGGCGCACGGTGGCCCTACAATGAAGACGGCCCCTGGAGTCATGCCGGGGTAGCATTCATGGAGCAGCGCCGCAGAACTCGTTCGTAGGTGACTCGGGTGAGTGCAGGGCGGAGCGGCTCGGACAATGCCTCGAATAGGAACCCAATTGGACTGTAGCGTGACTCGCCCGGATACCATTGCAACGCCGCTGTCGTGGCAAGCTCCCAGATTTGGATGGTTCCGTCAAACACCTTGGCGAGGTCCTGCACCCAGCAGCTCATTCCGAACGGTACACTAAGCGCCAATTGGACGACCGAGGGAGAAGGGATAGGCCTTAGGAACCGGGCCTCGTTGATGTCATAGAAACAGGCAATATCCTTTCCGTCAGGCTGCCTAAGGTGGATGACAAAGCGCTCATCGCCTGCGACATTCGCGCCCATCCAGTGGTTTACATCGACGATACGTTGGCCGAAGTCCGTTGCCGCAATCAGTCGGTCAAGGCCGGACAGACCGGTGAGGACAACGTTAAGGACATCTTCTGCGGGTTCCGTCGACGCTACTATCGGCCCAATGCTCAGATCGCCCGGGAGGCGATCGGTGAAAGTGCCATCGCTTACCAACGGCTTTGCGGGTGCGATCCAGCTAACCGTCGACAGCGTTCCGTCGGCGGCTAGCGTCTCACCGGGATGGAGCCCATGAAACCGATGGCCGAACGACAAGCTGTTGAGTTTGTCCGCTAGAACGGCAAAGTCGGACATTTCGAAAGGGGCGTGCCGCCGCGGCAAGTGCCGGTAGGACCCTCCGGAAAAGGTTACTAACCCTGTCCTTTCGAACGGCGCAAGATACGAGACGGCCAGTTCCCGCAGGATGTCCAATTCCGTTGACCGGGAACTCTCAATCGCGTTGTCAAGGCCCCCTTTCCATCCAGTGGGACGGAGCTGTCCATTGTGCGTTGCAATGACGATGCTTGCCGTCAGGGCCGCGTCTGGCTTCAGCAGGGTATCTGACTGTACTACCACCTGTTGGGTCCGGTCGGACGTTGTGATTCGCGGGCTGCTGCAGCGAGATTCCCAGGTCGGTATCTGCGCGAAGTCTGGTGGCAGAAACGTCAATTTCAGTGTGCCGATAGATACCTCAGTATCGGTCGGAAGACGACATACCTCGAAGCCGAGCTGCCGCGCGGCCTCTTCGGCGACAGCCGGGAATAGATGCGCAACGTAGAGTTGAGAAACGCGGTCCCGCAGCAACGCGAGTGATTCCAGGTGGAAGTGGTCCAGGTGCTCGTTAGTGATTACGATGGCTGCTAGGTCAGGAATCTGGTCTAAGATCACCTCTCTGGGCGGCCAGATCTCGAAGCGCACTAGTTCAGAGTTACCGAAGGTGCGTGTGATCACTGGATCAACCAGTAGGGCTGTGCTGTCATCGGCGATGGCCCAGGACTGGTGTCCAAGCAGTGTCGCTTTCAGCATCCTCGTTTCCCCTAAGCCTTTACGCCGAGCATGTTGAGTTGCAAGCGGAAGAGGCGGTTCGCGAGATGCGGTGCCGCCTGTTCACCGAACCAGCTGTACATGAGAGGCATGACTGCCTCAGTTCGCGAATTTCTAAACCAGGTGTTCACCGCGAGCCCTGCCAGGTCCCATATTTGGATTGTGCCGTCAATGAGGCCCACGAAGTCGCCCAGGGAGATGATGAAGCCGAAGGGGGACGTCTGGGCGAGGGAAAAGTCGTCGAGGTGGATGAACTGGTCATTGCGCACGAACGCTGAGGTGACAAGATCTAGCGAGTAGTCGACTACAGTCGATGTTCCTTCGTCCACCACGCGTATGAAGAAGCAGCCCGTGGCGGGGTGCCAGCGTTCTAGCATCTCCGCGCTCAACTTGGACATAAGAACAGCCTGAGCGAACGCGTTGAGCTCGTTCTCCACCTTTTTAAGCGCCGCATCAGGATCGTCCACCGGCGGCAGCAAGGGCCGGCGCGTGATGGGTTGACCAGATGTGATGAACTCATCACGCCCGCGCTGTGCAGTCGCCAGAGCCTCCCTGTCGAGGTGTATCCACTTCACTCGACCGGCGGGCTGCACACCGTCCTTGGTCACCTCAAGCACTTCACCCGGAAGTGGGCCGAACACATCATCGCGGCCAGTCAGCTCCCGGGTTAGGCGGGCAATTTCATCTTGATCTGAGAAGGGGAAGGGACCCATCTCCTCATAGTCTTTTTGAAACCCTCCGCCACTTATGAGGATTGGGCGCGCCTGTAATTCGGGACTGCCGGCCAGGTAGGTCAGCAGTGCATCGACAATCGACAGTGCAGCAACCTGGGGGGTGCTATCCGCAGCCTCGCCGAAGTTGGTTAGGGTGCCCATCACGCCGGGTGGTGTAATTTGTGCGTTATTGGACACCACAACTGCGCTTGCAAGATTGGTGGTCGCGGCCTCGATGATGGCCTCGCCGACCATCGCATCAATGCCAACAAGTAGGGATACCCCATCACTATCGGTGACGATTAGCTGGGTCACTCGCTTTTCCCAATGCACGGTGTCGGGAGTCGGCGGGTACAGGCAGATGCTTAGTGCACCGACCAGTAGTCGCTCTTCGAATGGCACCCGGGTGACGGTGAAGCCGAGGGACTCGATAGCGGACACCACAGCGGAAATCATTGTTACGCCGACGAGTACCGGAATCGATCGCGGGAGCAAGTTGAGCGAAGCGAGATTGAAATGGTCGAAGTGCTCATGGCTGATGAGTATTGCATCGACGTTTTGCAGTGCGCTAGCATCAATGGAGCGCGGCGGGTACATTTTAATGGGTTTTGGTGAATATTCATCACCAAAACCTGTTTGTAGTAGTGGGTCGATGAGTAGCGAACTCTCGTCATGCGAGATGATAAAGCTGTTGTGGCCTAAGGCTGTGAAGATCATACTCTCCCCCGCGATGCTGACAAGAAGACGCAGAGTTAGGCTCCAGGGTGCCGAGCCAAGGCTCGGCACCCTGGAGTTCACTGTCACCTGCTGTACACCGCGAACACCTTGTCGCCGGCGGACTGCGTTGCCTCGGTGCGCGCCTTGCGCGCCTTCTCGAGTTCGGTCTTGAGCACCTCAAGCTGCTCGACCGACAGAGCCTCCATCTTGTTCATCTTCCCTCCCCTCTGGGTCGACCACGGTTCGGATATGCGATGCGGCAGGATACCCGAGGGTGCCTACCGCGATATCGCCGGAACCAGGTGGACATTCGGCACGCCCAGGTTGGACTAGTCAGCGTGCCCAAGGAGGGTGCACTCCTATTGCAGATCGAGTTGAGGCCTCCCCGTATGACCACTCATCGATGCATGCTAGTCGCTGCCTTGCTCTATCGCAAGCCTTGACAGGGTGTCAAATTATCTGCATAATCTGGCGGCGGTGTTCATGGTTATCGCACGGGGGGGCTTATGGACAAGGCTGGGGTGCAGTCGGCTTCATTCAAGACGTTCGATAGCGTGCGAGATGCCAGGAAGCGCATTGCGAAGTTATGTGAAATTGATGATTCGCAACGAATCAATGACTTTCCTGTCGTAGTGGTGATTCTATCTTCCTCCAGGGGTGGAAGCAGTGCGCTATTCAGTGCCTTGCGCGCCACGAAAGTGTTTTGGTGCTTGCCTGGGGAGCATGTGTATCTGTACAAGTTGCACGGGTTCGGTCTACCTGACGACCCATTAGCCCATGATGGATCGATCGGGCCAGGAGCCGACCTCGATGGCCTGCTCTCAGCGTTGGCAACCGAATGTACTGGTCCCATCTCTGGCGTGCTGACTGCCAACCTTGTCGCCTATCATTTTGTCAGCCGGCTTCTGGCCCAGTGGCCGATGCTTGCAGATGATCCGGACCTAGTGCTGGAGGCGGCAAGGCGCCAGGTGTACCGGCAGGGAAGTTGTCATGATCCGGTTGCACTACTCATGGCGATCATTCGGGAACTTCGCGATATCGGGTATGCCGTTGACCCCTGGTACTACGACTTGCCGGCTAACGTAATCAGCCGCTGGTTTCCTGCCGAACCGGAACCAGTCGGGCCTCCATCTGCCGGCTTCACACTTGTCGAAGAGCCACCTTTCCTAGTTCCCAGGGCATTCCCGGCCAGACCGGCCCTAGCATCTTCGCAACGGAGGCCACTGCTCCTCAAGGCGTCTCTGGATGTCTACCGGATCAACTTGATACGCAGACTCTTTCCAGCATCTGAGTTGCGATTTGTTCATTTAACACGAAATCCTGCTGCTTCTATCAACGGGTTGATGGATGGCTGGCTGAGCCGTGGATTCTTTTCCCATCAAATCGACCGTAATTACGCAATGAATATCGAGGGGTACTCGCATCTCCCGTGGGGTCAGGGCTGGTGGAATTTTGACCTGCCTCCTCAGTGGTATGCGAACACCGCGACTTCGCTTCCTCGAGTGTGTTCCTTCCAGTGGCGTCAGGCGCACCAGCATATTCTCGCTGCGAAGGCTGAGGGGGCGGGTACTTGGCTTCAGGTGCGTGCAGAAGATTTACATGTCAGCTCGGGCCGGCAACGCGCCTTGGTACACCGGGTCATGAAATTCGCAGGAGTAGATTCACCCATGGCTTCGGAGGTCGGTGAACTGCCGGTAGTCATGGCCACCGCGCCACCCCGTCCGGGACGATGGCGGGCGAACGCAGAGCGGATCGCTGCTGCTATCGAGGAGGAAGAGACCCAAGACGTTGCTGGCGCTCTCGGGTACGGTAGCAGGCCAACGTTGGAGTGGTTGTAATGAAAGTTGGCTCGTCCGCCGCGTATCAAGGAGCGGGCTGGCAGCCCCGAAAGAACGACCTTGCCGGAGATGTTCGCGAGGGTCGGCTGTGGAGGACTTCTGGCAACGTCGGTGAATTTGGCGTCTTACGAACCGCCATGATTGGTCTACCTTCGCCGGACTGGCCCATCCCTGGCAGCTGGAACGAAGTGCAATATCTAGGTCCCGTCAATTTTGGGCGGCTTCGTGCAGAGCTAATCGGATTCGTGCGAGTTTTGGAAGAATTCGATGTTGAGGTTATCATTCGAGAGTTGCAGCCTAGTAGAACTGGCTTGACTCTCTATAATTCATGCTTCGTTCGTGACCAGTTCTTCATGACGCCCGAGGGTGCCGTGGTGGCACGGATGGCCAGCATCCCCCGCGCAGGCGAAGAGTTCGGCGTGGCTGTTGATCTTGCTCGGGCGGGTATTCCCGTCCTTGCCACGATTAGCGGATTCGGGACATTCGAGGGAGCGGACGCCTTGTGGCTCCGCCCCGACCTGGTTCTCGTCGGGTCGGGTAGTCGCACCAACGTGGAAGGGGTGAAGCAGGTTCGGGCGATCCTGGGTCGGCAGAATGTCACCGTTATTGAAGTGCCAGTTCCTGCTGGGATCCAGCATCTTTTGGGTGTCCTGCAGCTTGTCGATCACGATTTGGCCATGGTACGCACCGAATTGACCAACCGCCGAGTGCCCGACGTGCTCGCTGAGCATGGTGTTCGCGTCGTTCACGTGTCTGAAGTTCCCTCGGTCACTCGGGATCAGGCGATGAATTTCGTTGTCCTGGGGCCAAGGCGGGTCATTATGGTTGACGGAGCGCCTAGCGTTGCCCAGTGGTTTGCTGACAATGGAGTTGAAGTCGTAGCGACAACTCCCTGCCCGCAGCTGATCAGAGCGGCGGGCGGGCTCGGGTGTGTGACCGGTATTGTTTACCGCGAGGAACCTCGAGACGGCGAAGTCGGAAGTTTGACTAATGTAGATAAATAGTGGTCAATTCAAGCACTCGGAAGGCATTATATTGAAACTGTGGTGTTGGCGGCTTTAGTGTGATATTGTCTTGCTCATGTTCTGTGATTCAGGTATTTTTGGATTGTTTGAATAGACTTTTCGAGCCGGCGTCCACCTTGCGGATGGGCTGTCGATAGGAGACGTTGCTGTCGGTATCCGGGTTGGCGCGAGATTCGGCCTCGCGGTAGGCTGTTTCGAATGCTATGTTGCTGGTATGAAACCCGACTCGGGCTGGCATGGCCTTCCCTCACGACTTGAAGCCGATCAACTTGTCGTCGATGACTGCTATAAGGTAATGAAGCGGTGGGAAACTCCGCTGATGTATCGAATGGCGGAAATTTTATGTGCAACGGTCAAGCGGACTAGAATCCTTGAGGTTGGCTTCGGAATGGGCATTTCTGCGAATGCTCTCCAAAGGCAAAAGATTGAGCGTCATACTATCATCGAGCCCCACCCGGACATGTTCGGCCGCCTGACGCAATGGCGAGCTGAGTGTCCCGACGCTGATATCCGGCCTGTGCAGGACTACTGGCAAAACCAGACGAGCCTCCTCGCGGAGGTCGACGGGGTCTTCTTCGACACCTATGCAATGGACGTGACAACCTTAGTCGATGAGAATGTTTCCTTTCTTGTTGCGGCGGCGTCGCACCTCAAGCCAGGTGCTGCCGTCGCGATGTTTTGGGTACTGCCGACTATCGACGAGGTTCAGCAGGAAGTGCTTTACAAGCACTACCAGCGAATTGTCGTCGAGAAGGTCCCCGTGACGCCAGGGACCACCGGCGTCCAAGCGCTTGCCCGGCTGGGATTCCTTCTCGCAATCATTGCGATCAAGTAGCGTGGTTCGAGCGCTCATGTCGGTGGATCTTCAGGCGGGTGAGCCCATGCCGGGCGGTGGTCGGTTTGTTGCTGATCAGGCGCGGGCTTGACCCCTGATCCTGGACACGGGGCTTATGCGGCGGGGGTAGCGTAGCCTGCGCCGGTCGGCGTTCCTCTCGTAGTGATCAGGGACTGCTGGTGGAGCCGGGAGTGGCGTCGGACGGTGTTGTAGCGGTGCAGCCAGCGGGACGCGATGAGTGTTCCTCGCATTCGTCGGCAAGGCGCGGCGGCCTTGGAGGTTTCGCGTTTGAAGGAACGAAACCACTGGCCTGCGTGACGGGCTCGGTGGATTGATCGGCAACGTTGAATGAACGGGCGGCGTGGAGGGCGTCGATGACCAGGTTGGTGCGCATATGGTCGGCGATCGCCCAGCCCGCGAGGCGCCGGGAATTCAGGTCGATGACGGTGGCCAGGTAGAGGAAGCCGCGGTCACCGACCCGCACCAGGTGGCGTCGTCGCGGGTGGCGCGGCTCGCCCTGGTGCCTGATCCGCATGATCCGCTTGGCCGGCGGAATTCCCTCGTGCTGATCCTGGTGCTGACCGCGTGCGGGACGCCGGTTGCCGGTAGTGACTGCCTGGCGGCAATCTGGCAGTGGGCCGCCTGCCGTTAGTAGTCAGAGGGTGGTTCGGTAGCTTTCGTCCCTTGTGGGTTTGGGTTGGCATGTGAATGTGAGCCGTAGTCGTAACCGGGGAGGCCCGGCCGCGTTGGGCTGATCATGAATGGACGTGCGGCGTATCCGAGTGACCTGACCGATGATCAGTGGGCGGTGGTCGGGCCGTTTCTGCAGGCGTGGAAGGACCGGCATCCGTCGGTGTCGGGGCATCAGGGCCGCTACGAGTTGCGGGAGATCGTGAACGCGATCTTCTACCAGAACCGGACCGGGTGTCAGTGGGCNTACCTGCCACACGACCTGCCGCCGAAGTCGGCCACCTACTACTACTTCGCCCTGTGGCGTGATGATGGCACCGACCAGGTGATCCACGATCTGCTGCGCTGTCAGGCGCGGGAGCGGGCCGGCCGCCGGGAGGATCCGACCGCGGTGGCGCTGGACACCCAGTCGATCCGGGCGGCCAACCACGTCCCGGCCGCCACGACCGGCAAGGACGCGGCGAAGAAGGTCCCGGGGCGCAAGCGAGGCCTCGCGGTCGACGCCCTCGGGTTGATCATCGCGGTGGTGGTCACCGCCGCGTCGGTCACCGACAACACGATCGGTGTGAAACTGCTGGACAACGTGGTAGCGCACACCCCGACGGTTACCAAGGCGTGGGTCGATGCCGGGTTCAAAGACGACGTGCAGATCCACGGCGCCATCCGAAATATCGACGTCGAGCAGGTCCTTCGGTCCGACACGACGGCCGGGTTCGTGCCGGTGAAACGCCGGTGGGTGGTGGAGCAGACCCACGGCACCCTGATGCTGCACCGCCGCCTGGTCCGCGAGTACGAGAGCCGACCCGCCTCCGCGGTGTCCCGCACCTGGTGGGCCTCCACAGCGAACCTCATCCGCCGGCTCACCGGCACCGCCACCACGTCCTGGCGCGACACAGGCCAGCAGCGGTGACCCCGCCGTCGCTACTGACCCTGCTCACCGAACGCGAAACCGCCGCCGGCCTCACCGTCGAACGGCTCCGCGCCCAAATCGCCACCCTCAACGAACAGCTCACCACGGCCGAGACCGAAGTCACCGAACTCGCCATCACCCGCAAAACGCTCCTGAGCCTCGGCGACCCACTCGACGCGGCACCACCCGCTGACCCGACCATCGCCAGCCCCGCCTACCAACAGATCCTCACCGTGTTCCACACCGCCACCACACCGATGCGCGCCAAGGACATCTGCCAGGCCCTGGGCACCGGCACCACCGCGAAGGACACCGAGAACCTCCGCGCCAAGCTCAAACGCCTCGTCACCCGCCAGATCCTCACCGAACCCGAGGCCGGACTGTTCACCCTGACCCCACCGTCGACGTAACCCCGACCACCAAGGCCCCTAATGAGCGGTCAAACCCAGTCCGGACATACGCTTCCGAACCACCCTCTCAAATCCTTGCTCGGATAGGCTCACTGAGCTTGAACGTGCCAGAGCGGTGCGGCTTGAGGCCATGCTCGCGCCACAGCTTGGCCACCCATGGATACGAGACCGACACCCGCTCCGTGCGGGTGATGTAGGCCGCCATCTCCCGACTGGACCAGTGCGACAGGCCACGACTGCGGGCCTACTCCTGGGGCAGGTTCCGCTGCCCATCTGCTTCATAGCAGCGGCGGCTCCCACCCTGGCCTCTACTGTCACCGCACTCGTGCGACCCCGGCAGACTGTTCAACTTGCTGCACCAACGAAGATCGCATCCGGAGCTGCTGACATGTACGCCCGGATGCACATTGACGTATGAGCGGATGGGGAGCCACCGCTTCCGTTCTCCCTCCTGAGTTCGGTCATTCGGTTAGTGCCTGAGGTTTGCTTGGGTGAGGGCGTCGAGGATGGCTTGTTGTTCGGGGTTGATCTCGGGTGGGAACGTCTGGATGGCGCCGTTGATCGTGAGGGTCGCGGAGCGTAGTGGGCGCAGTTGGCGCAGGACGTTGCGGATCGCGAGTCCGGTGCGGGTTTGGGCTTCGCGAGTGACGGCCAGGGCGGTGAAGACGATGGTCAGGTGCGCTTCGATGGCGGCCCTCGTGTGGTGGAACATGGGTCGGGCGGCGAGATCGGTTTTGGACATGCGGAAGGACTGCTCGATGTGCCACAGGTCGTGGTAGTTGGAGATCACGTCGCTGGGGCTCATCAGGGTCTGCTGCACCGATTGGTGACAGTTTCAGTCAGGCGGCCTGACTGGCCGGTGGGGTCATGATGGTCTCGTACTCGATAGGGGTTAACCGGGACAGAGAGTGTCGTCGGCGGCGGTGGTAGGTCCGCTCGATCCAGGTCACGATCGCGGTCCTGAGCTGCTGGCGGGTGGTCCAGGTCCGCCGGTCGAGGACGTTGTTCTGCAGCAACCCGAAGAACGATTCCATGGCGGCGTTGTCGCCGGCTTATCCGGCTAATGATCTTGGTCTTGGGTGTTTGGCCGGTTAACGCTTTCAGGTCGGTTCTCGGGTGTTGATTCGGCGGAGTTGTTCTTCGTGGCGTCGTACTCGGGCGGCGATGGCGCCGACGGCGGCGCGTAGGGTGGCCAACTCGTCGGTGATGGCGGTGAGGGTGCCGGTGTTGGTGGCCTGGTGTCGGTGGTGGTCGATGACGGCTCGCAGCGGGGGGTTGCGGTAGAGGGTGGTGCGGGCCAGGCCGGTGTGCGCGGCGACGGCGGTGAAGGTGACCGGCTGCCCGTCGCGGCGCAGGTCGGCGCAGGCCCGCTCGACGCGGTTGAGGTCCTCGGTGTTGCTCATCCGGCTTGCGCCTGGCTGATCAGGGTGTCGAGTCGGGCGATGAGTTTGCGGTGCCGTTCGGCTTCGCTGATCCAGCCGCGCTGTTCGGCGTCGGTGGCCAGCGCCGCGGCGTCGACGCGTTGGGCGGCGAGGATGGGCAGCGAGCTGGTTTCGGTGTGGAAGCTGGGGCAGTGTTCGCAGATGTTGGCGTAGGTGCAGGCGCCCTGGGCCGGAGCTCGCAGGCAGAAGCCGCTAGCCAGGCGGGACTTGACCAGCGGGGTGGTCTTCCAGTTGGCGCCGCTGGTGATATCGGCCAGCGGCAGGCTGGTGCGGCTGGTGGCGGGGGTGCGGGCCTGCTGCTTGGCGAGGGTGAGCGCGCGTTCGTATTCGTCGCGGACGGTGGCGTCGAATAGCCGGCCGTAGCGCAGGCTCATCTCGGCGGAGACGTGACCGAGCAGGGCCATCAGCGCCTGCAGGGACACTCCGGCGTTGACCAGGGCAGTGGCGTAGGTGTGCCGCAGTTGGTGGGAGGTGATGTGCCCGAGACCGGCGGTCTGGGTGGCCCGGTCGAGTTCGGTGCGGAGGGCTTGCTGGCCGAGGCGCCGCCCGTGGTGGGTGAACAGGAACTGCGCCAGGCGGCGGTAGCGGGGGTGCGGCAGTGGCCGGCCTGGCGACCGAATCTCGGTGATGTGGTCGATGAGGTCGAGGATCTCCTCATCGAGCGGGACCATGCGTTCGGTCTCGAGTTTGCCGAGTGGGACTTTGAGCCAGCTGCCCTGGCCGGGGACTTCGTGCACGCAGTTCAGCTCGAGGTCGAGTAGTTCCCCGATGCGTAGTCCGCAGGCCCGTTGCAGCCGCAGGGCGTAGGCGGCAAGTTCGTTGCCGGGGTGCTCGCGCAGCGCGTCGGTGAGCCGCCGGTCGGCGTCGATGGGCAGGTAGCGGGGCAGGGGCTGCGGCAGCTTGGGAATGTCGTCGCGGAACACCAGTTTGCGAGGCGGCGCTTCGGGCCAGCCCCATTCGGTGATGTCGGTCAGGAAGGTCGTCAGGGCCAGCACCCGTCGGGCCCGGTCGGCGACCGTGATGACCTCGCCGGTTTTGGTGTTGCGGGCATCAACGAGGAAGGTCAGGTAAGGCTCGATGTGCTGGCACCGCTGCAGCGACGCGATGCTGGGCAGGTCCGGGTCGATGCCGGTGACGAAGACACCGAAGTGCTTGAGCCGGGTGGCCAGGGCCGACACCGTCTTGGCGACGCAGGTTGCGCGTTTGCGTTCCAGGTAGGCGATCAGCGTCGCCCGGATCGGCGCCGCCACCTCGGACAGCCGTTTGGTCAACGGTATCGGCCCGCCGCAGCGGGGCAGGTCGGCCGCGATGCCCATGTGGAACAGGACTCGCTGGGTGTTGCTCAGCGCGGCGAGGTAGTGCTTGTGGTCGGTGCCGGTGCGGGCCTGGCGATCGCGGCATGCGGTGGCGAACTTGGCCAGATCGTCCACGGTGAGTTGGTTCAGTCTCCGGCCGGTCTGGATCAGCAGGCGGGCCGGCACCTGCGAGCCGGTGGCGAACCGGACCCGTTCGGTGAACCCCAACTCGGCGGCGGCGGTCAGGAACCGGTCCAGGTCGACGCCGATCGGTGACTCCTTGATCTCCCGCCAGATGCTGGACAGCTTGCGCTCCAGCAGATAGTCGTAGCCGGGCCGCAGCCCGCGGTGCAGCATCAGGAACGTGATCAGCGGCCGGGTCGACGAGTTCGCCGACAGCCGAACCTCCAGCGGCTCGCCTGCCCAGTCCTGCGGCCAGGGCCACCGCCGAAAGAACGCCCGGGCCGCACGGTAGTACGCAGCATTCCCGCGGCTTGTGGCTTCCAGATACTCCAGGTAGGCGGCGTTCGCATTGCCATCGCGGTGGCGATGCGCGTTGCCGTCAGCGTCACGGGCGGGCGCGCATGCGGTCACGGGCGGCATCGAATTCGGCTTTCACGTGGGCGGGAGCCAGATGGATATACCGGGCAGTGGTATCGACATGGGCGTGACCGAGTAGGGCCTGCATCACCGCGAGGTCGACGCCAGCCTCGGCCAACGCGGTGCCGAAGGTGTGCCGCAGCGCATGCGGATGACCGCCGGTGATCTCGGAGATGCCGCGGTGGTAGCGGAAGATCGTGCGCAGTCCCGCCGCGGTCAGCGCCCGGCCCCGGTTGGGGCCCTTGGCCACGATGAACAGCCTGCCGCTGGCGGTCTCCGGCCGCTCCGCGAGGAGGTAGACCTGGATCACCGAGGCGACGTCGGTATCCAGCGGCACCCGCCGTTCCCGCTCGCCCTTGCCGACGACCTGCAGCCACCGGCCGCCGATGTCCACATCGACAATGCCCAACGCGAGAACCTCGGCAGAGCGCAGCCCGCAGTAGAGCATCAGTCCGGCGATCGCCCGGTCCCGCCACGTGTGGAAGCTCGCCAGCAGTTCGGCGGCCTGTCCCTGGTCCAGCGGCCGGGGCAGCCGGCGCGGTTGGCGAAGCCGCAGCACCGAGCGGCGCGTCGGCCGGCGCACGGTGTGCGCGAGCATCCCCGTGCGTTCCCCGGACGCCACCCACCGCGCCTCACGTCCTTTCGGCACCGGGTTCGCCGCATCGGGGTTGCGCATGGCCCGGAACGCGAACAGCCCGGAGACCGCCGCCAGCCGGCGGTTGATCGTCGCCGGCGCATACCTGTCCAGCCTGCGCCCGCTCAACGCCACGACGTTCGGACCTGGCCGCCCCGGCACCCGGGCATCGCGACAGGCCCGCAGGAACTTCAACAGCACGTCCGTGTCCACCGCAGTCAACGTCATGTCCTCGCCGGCCAACCAGCGGCAAAACGCCAACAGGTCGTACCCGTAGGCTCGGACCGTCTTCGGTGAATAGTTCCGGTCGCCCAGATACGCCAGATACTCGTCCACCAACGCGAACGCCGCGGCGCCCGACCCCGCCAGCACCCAGCCGTCATCTCGTTCCTCGAGCCGCAGCCCGCCCTCGCTCATGAGACACAGATGTACCGGCAATGACCGCAACCTGCCGGAATCCCCAGAACGTCGGCGTGTCTCTGACCAGGGGAAACTCGAAGATTAGCCGGTTAAGAGGGAGGCGCCGACTCTGCCCATCGATCCGGTCAGGCCTGAGTTGTAGCGATTTAGTGACCACTCCAGCCGAGGGTGGTCAGGAGGGTTCGGGTCTCGGCGGTGATGCGTGGCTGGGCGGTCACTTGCTGGGTGCCGATGGTGACGGTGGCTGAGCGGAGGGGCCGCAGGGTCTTGAGGATCTTGTTGATACTCAGCCCGGAGCGTGCTTGGGCTTCGCGGGAGATGGCCAGGGCGGCGAGCACGACGGTCAGGTGGGCCTGGATGCTGTCTTCGAGGCGGTGGAAGACCGGTCGTGCGGCCAGGTCGGACTTGGTCATCCGGAAGGAACGTTCGACCTGGTAGAGGTCGTGGTAGGCGGCCACGACGGCCGCACCGTCCATCACGGTGGGGTCGATGTTGGTGACGTAGCCCTTGATCCCGATCAGGGATCGGGCGCGTTCGACGAGGTCCCAGTTCACGCTGGTGGTGCTGTCGGTGAAGGTGACGAAGCGGTCCTTCTTCAGCGGTCGTTCGCCAGCGGCGACCTTTTCGGCGCGTTCGACCATGGCGTTGATCGCGCGGTTGTCGTGCTGGGCTCGTGTGAACGTGTACTGGTAGACCACCCGCCGGTCGCGGGCCTTGGTCCCGGTGCCCATGCGCCGGGTGGTCTCGATCGTCGCGCCGTCGGGCAGGTGGTTGCCGTGCCGCTCGACGTGGGCCTCAAGTTCGTAGGGGATTTTGCTGGTCTTGGAGCCGACGATGAACCGGAATCCGTTGTCTTCCAAGGCCAGCAGGTTGGCCGCGGACAGCATCCCGGCGTCGGCCACCACGACCAGGTCGTCGGCCTGGTGGCGGTCGCGGAATCGGGTCAGCACCGGGATCAGGGTTTTGGTCTCGGCTTTGTTGCCGGCGAACAGGTCTATCTCCAGCGGGAACCCGTTGGCGGTGGTGAGCAGCCCGACGGTGACCTGCGGGTCGACGCGGCGTTCCTTGCTCATCCCGACCTTGCGCAGCTGGTCTTCGCGTTCGACCTCGAAGTGCAGGGTGGTCACGTCGTAGAGCACGACCGCCAGCCCGCCGCCGCGGGTGGCGTGCCGGTGACAGGCCTGCGCGATCACGGCCCGGTAGTCCCGCTCGACCACCCGCTTGAGGCAGCGCATGAACGTCACCCGATGCGGCGAGGCGATCCCGATCTCGGTCAACACACGCACGGTGTCGGCCTTGCTGGTCGGCTCGATCACCCGGCCCAGAACCAACGCCCGAAACGCCTCATCGCCGAGGCGATCCAGGCCGAGGTCGTCGTAGAGGCTGTTCAGGACATCCCACAAGATCAGCGAGGACGTGCCCTCGACCACCGCCGACGCCCCGCCCGCACCGGTGCCGACGCCGTCCAGGTCCAGGGCAAACTGCCCACCATGCAGGCGTTCCTCAGCGACCTGCAGCAGCAGCGCCAACTCGTCGTCGGTATGGGCCGAGCCGATGTGCTCGATGCTCAGCACCCGCCGGCCTCGCTTGTGCACGATCTGGACCGCGGTCGCTCCGGAGGCGGTCTTCACCCGCCGCACGAAAGCGCCCACCCCGCGAGACTACCCACGCCGCCAAGCCGCGTTAGTGACCACATCGGCGCCAATCCGCCGGCAAACGCCGAGGTCAGCGGCACCCGTGATCACAAGATCGCCAGAACGCTACAACTCAGGTCAGGTGATGCTGGTGCAGGGCGTGGACGAATTTTCGGCTGCGAAACTGCGACCCACGGTCGGTGTGCAGCACGCAGCCGGCCACCCGGCCGCGTCGGGCTACAGCGTTGTGCAACGCGTTGACGGCCAGCCGGGACTTCATCCGTGAGTCGATGGAGTAGCCGACGATCCGCCTCGACCACACGTCCTTGATCGCGCACAAGTAGAGCTTGCCCTCGCCGGTGCGGTGTTCGGTGATGTCGGCCAGCCACAACCGGTTCGGGCCGTCGGCGGTGAAGTCCCGTTGCACGAGGTCGTCGTGAACCGGTGGACCGACCTTGCCACCCTTGCCGCGCTTCTTGCGCTTACCGAAGGCGCTCCACCAGCCATTGTCCGAGCAGATCTTCCACCCGGTGCGCTCCGCCATCGCCTGTCCGGCGGCGCGGGCCTCATCGACCAGGAACCGGTACCCGAACTCCGGGTCATCGCGGTGGGCATCGACCAGGGCATTCGCGCGATGAGCGGCGACGAGTTCGGCGTCACCGACGGGCCGGCCGAGCCACCGATAGTAGGGCTGACGAGCGATGTTCAATACCCGGCACGTCACCGCGACGGGGATCCCGTCGGCGGCCAGCTCGCTCACGAGCGGGTAGAGCCTTTTCCCGGCAGATGCGCCTGCGACAGATACGCCGCGGCCCGACGCAGGACCTCGTTCTCCTGCTCCAGCAAGCGGATCCGTTTGCGGGCCTCGCGCAGCTCGGCTGACTCGCCACTGGGCGTGCCGGGCTTCGCGCCGGCGTTGATGTCGGCCTGACGCAGCCACTTGAACAACGTCATCGGGTGGACCCCGAAGTCCTTCGCGATCTGCTCGACCGTCACGCCTGGCTCGCGGTCACGGGCCACCCGCACGACGTCATCACGGAACTCTCGGGGGTAGGGCTTGGGCACAGCGACATCCTTCCAGCCCGCCCACAGGGCAAGCCAACTCAGATGTCACCTACTGGTGCAGCAGACCCGAAGCCAGTCTGACCAGCCAGTCCCAGACCAGCCACTTGAATCCTGACAGTGCTCGATGTCCCGCGACCCGCGGTGCTGGGAGTGCACGATCTGCACCGCCCGCGCCCCGGACGCCGTCTTCACCGTCCGCACGTACGCCACGACCACCCACGATAGAACCGACCCCGTTTAGTGCATGCCTCCCGACACGCCACCGCAGGTCACAGGCCTACCAACCACCGAATCAACCGATCTTGGCCCAAGTCAGGTTGCATCGGATGTCCTCGATCAAGGCGTTCACTCGGCTGAGCATCTGGCGATCTCGTTGCCAGGTCAGATAGGCTTCCCAGCCTCGTCCGGCGAACTGGACTTTCACGCCGCCGAGGCCTCGCCTGAACTGGGGTCGGGGTCGGTCAGGTCGTGCGTCCCCGCCGTCGTTACGTAGCTCTTCGACGGCTTCATTTTGGCGGCGCGCGTTGGCGGGGCTGGCCATCAGGTAGGCCGTCTCCTTCAGCGACTCGTACTCGCGCAGCGAGATGATGACCGCGGCCTCCCGGCAGTGGCGAGTGACCACCACTTCCTCGGCGTCGTCCACGACACGGTCGAGCATGTACACGCCTGCCCGTGCTGCTCGTCAGATGCTCCGATGTCTGACTTTGAACTGTTGATTAGGCTCAGGAGCGGCGTGGGCGTAGCGGAGCGGATCGCCGGTGATCGTGGCGAAGTGGTTCGCATGGTGGTACCTCCGGCCCACACACTTCTCGGACCTGCGGCTCTTGGCCGTACCGCAGTCGTCATGCGAACCAGTTGATCGAGGGTCCGAGTCTTTCCTGACGAGCGAGCGATGCTGCATGCATAATGAATGCATGGTTGCTCTCCAGATTCGGGACGTGCCGGAAGAAGTGCGAGACGCCCTGGCAGCCCAGGCCAGGGCGCGCGGGCAGTCACTCCAGGCATACCTGCTGGAACTGGTGGAGACGCAGGCTCGACGGCTGCGCAACACGGCGGCCCTTGATCGCTTCGCCGGCCGATCCGACGGTGCTCGCTCTCTGCTGGGGGAGAGCGCCGCAGAGTTGAACGACCAGCGGGAGCAGCGCGGACCGTGGGGAAGCGCCGCGTGATCGTCGTGGATGCGTCAGTTCTGGCCGACGCTCTGGTCGATGATGGGCCGGCCGGGGACGCGGCGCGGGCGGAACTGACCGGAGATCCGCACTGGGCCGCGCCGAGTCATCTTCTGGTCGAGGTCATGTCCGTGATCAGAGGCAAGGTCCTCGGTGGGAAGCTCGGCCTTGCCCGGGCTCAGGAGGCGATCGACACCCTGCCTTCGTTGGCCATCGACGAGGTTGGCGTCGCGATGCTGGTGGACCGGATGTGGCAGATGCGGGGCAATGTCACGGCGTACGACGCGGCTTACGTCGCGGCGGCGGAGTTGATGGCCTGCCCACTCGTGACCGGTGATGGTCGGCTCGCCAAGGCCAGCGGTATCCGCTGCGAGATCCGACTGCTCGCCGCGTCCTGACGGCGGCCGCCCGAGGATCATCGGCCTGACGCCCTTGGACCGACCATCCTGAGTGGAAGCGGATCACCGACAATCGTCGCACTGTGGTTCGTATGGTGGTACCTCCGGCCACTCCAAGCCACTCCTGAGCTGCGAAAACGCAAGCTGAAGATCATCGGGCACAGCCAGGTCGCAACCTAACTCCGATCTTGGGCTCGGTAGCTACTCTGCCCGGCACTGCCGGAGTTCCGCAGGAGGTCACCGACCAGGCCACGCGGCTGGTCCTTCTTCGGCAGCCAGTGCACGTAGGTCTCCAAGGTGATTCGCAGGTCGGCATGCCGGAGCGCCTTCTGCACCTCCTGGGGCTCGACGCCGTCGCTCATCAACGTGGTGGCGAAGGAGTGGCGTAGAGAATGGAAGTTTCCCTCCTTCGGCCAGCCAGCCGCCTCGCGATACGCGTCCCAACGCCACGTCGCGCGCGAGCCCTACGACCTCATCGCCCGGACACCTCAGCCCGACAGCCGGACATCGACCGCTTGGCATCCATAGGGGACAGCAAGCTCGCGACCAGCTTCCAGGCCACCCTCGACCACCAAGATTCGCAAGAAAGAACCTAGTGTCCTGAGTCGTTAGTTCGACCACAGTATGTGGCGAGGCTGTTGAGGATCTCGTCTGCGGTTCTGGTCCAGACGAACGGTTTCGGGTCGGTGTTCCATGCCTCGATCCAGGTCTGTACGTCGGTTTCGAGGTCGGCGAGGCTGCGGTGGCTTGACCGGCGGAGTTTGCGGTTGGTCAGTTCGGCGAACCAGCGCTCTACGAGGTTGAGCCAGGATGCTGATGTCGGGGTGAAGTGCAGGTGGAAGCGGGGGTGCGCGGCCAGCCAGCGGTGCACGGCCGGGGTCTTGTGGGTGGCGTAGTTGTCCAGCACCAGGTGCAGGTCCACGTCGGCGGGGGTGTTGGCGTCGATGACCTTCAGGAACTTCAGGAACTCCTGATGGCGGTGCCGGCGGTGCAACTGGCCGATGACCTTGCCTGTTGCCGGGTCGAACGCGGCGAACAGGCTGGCCACGCCGTGACGGACGTAGTCGTGGGTCTGCCGCGCGGGGACGGTGGGCATCATCGGCAGCATCGGCCGGGTCCGCTCCAAGGCCTGCATCTGCGATTTCTCGTCGACGCACAGCACCATCGCCTTGACCGGCGGATCCAGGTACAGGCCCACCACGTCACGGACCTTCTCCACGAACATCGGGTCAGCCGACAACTTCCAGGTGTCGACCAGATGCGGCTTGAGACCGAATGCCCGCCAGATCCGCGACACCGCCGTCTGTGACAGCCCGGTCTCGCGCGCCATAGACCGGGTCGACCAGTGACTGTCCTGATTGGCCGGCTGCTGTTCGAGGGTTTTGACGATCACCTCCTCGACCCGGTCGTCGCTGATCCGACGAGGCGCCCCGGGCCGAGGCTCGTCAACAAGGCCCTCCAACCGACGCGCCAGGAACCGACTACGCCACTTGCCTACCATGTCCCGCGACACCCCAAGCCGCTGCGCGACGTGCGTGTTCACCAGGCCGTCGGCGCACAACAACACGATCTTCGACCGCAGCACCAACGCCTGCGACGACTTACCCCGCCGCGCCCACCGGCTCAGACACGCACGCTCGTCATCAGTCAGTTCCACCACACCACGCGGACGACCAGCCATACCGACAGCCTACTATCTGCCGCCGAATTAACGACTCAGGACACTAGGCGAGCGCCTGCATCACTGGGCTGAACCATCGGCCGCGATCTCCCGGAAACGCTGACGATCCGGAGACCATCAGCGTGGTGCTGCCTCGCAGCGTGGCTCCGGCGCTCTCCACCCAGTCACGCAACTCTCTTTCGTGATCGAGCAGATCGACCCGAACGGACCCTCCCGAACCATGGGCAAGATCACCAATCAGCGTCGCCGCAGCCCGACGATCCGCCGCCACCACCGGCCCGATCATCAGCTGGCCGAGGTTCCGCCACGCCGCGCCATACCCGACAATGTCGTCGTCGAGCTCCACCACGTGCAGTCGGGTGGCGAACGACAATAGCCGTTGCACCAGCTCCCCGCGCGGGGCGCCCACGATCGCGGCGTCGAGTGCCGCGATCGCTGGGACATCCTCCGGCGTGGCCGGCCGGGAGCACGCCGTCGCATGGCCGGGGACGCTTCCGACGTATGTGTGCAAATCCTCGACGGCAGTGAAACCGAACTTCTCGTACAAGGGACGGCCCGCTTCGGTCGCGAACAGTGCTGCTGTCCGCGTGCGGGTTGTCGCCAGGGCCTGGGTCACGAGCTGTCGGCCCAGTCCCTGGCCGCCGTGTCGCGAGGCGACCAGCACCATGCTGAGTACCGCTAGCGAGGTCCCATAACGGGTCACGATCGCCGTGCCGACCACATCCCCACTGTCATCCCGGGCACCCCACACGGTGCCCAGTTCGAACAGCAGACGCCACTTTCCTTCCTCGGCAGGCCACCCCCGCTCCTGTGCCAAAGCGAGGCACTGCGGAAGGTCCGCGACGGTCAACACCCCGATATTCCACGTCACGCCCACGATGCTGTCAGCGTGCTGACCTCGGGATCAAATTGGCGAGTGTCGACTGGATTCGAGGTCCTCGGCGACGCCGGTGCCATCGAGGCTCCCCGTACAGGAGGCACGTTCTGTCGGCGGCCCGTGCGATCGAGATGGTCGCCTTCCCACCGACGTCAATGATTGTTTCCGAGTTCGCGAAGCGGGTCGCCGAAGGAGACAGCGCCATCGAGTTGTTCGTGGCGTCGGCCGTGCGTTCGAGGGCAGACCGCCGAATTACGGATCATGGCGGGGCCGCTCGCCGGTTACCGGCCGGGGCGGCCTCGGTGTCCCGACCGGACGGGTCGGCCGCTGTGCCTGGCGATGCCTCGCCGGCTGTCCCCCGCAGGGCGTGGCGAGCGGCTTCGTGCGGGGAGGTTCCAGGAGGACCGCTCGTACAGGGCGATCCCGGCGCAGACCGAGACGTTCAGCGACTCCGCGTCCGGGTTGAGGGGGATCGACACGGTGCTGCTGGCGATGCTCTCGAACGACCGCGACGTGCCCGTCTTCTCGGCCCCGAGCAGGAGGGCGAGCGGCTCGTCGGCGTCGCGTAGATTGCTGACCGCCAGATCGCCGTCCGTGTCGAAGGCGATCAGCGGGACTCTGCTGTGCTGGAAGTGGTCGACCGCCTCGGCCCGGGACGCGAGCACGATCGGCAGGGAGAAGACGTAGCCGCGGCTGGCCCGGACGAGGCGTCGGTCCGCGACGGTGGCCAGGTCGCTGTCCACGAGCACGATGCCGGCGGCACCGAGCGCGAAGGAGGTGCGCACGATAGCGCCGATGTTGCCGACGATCTTCACGCCGTCCAGGACGATGATGTCACCGGTTGTCCGGGACAGGTCGTTGAAGCTCCACGGCCGCGGCGTGCGTGCCACACCGAACACCTTGGGCTTCTTGTCGGCCTTGAACAGGCTGTTCATGATCGGGCCCGCCACCAGGCGAACGGGGATGTTCCGCTGCCGGCACGCGGCGAGCACCTCGTCGGGGAAGGGACTGCTCTCGACTCCGTAGACCTCGACGAAGTCCAACCCCGCCCGCATGCACTCCACGAGCGGCTCGGCATCCTCGATGAGAACGGTGCGGACGACAGATCGCGAATGTTTGACGACGTCGCTGATCCGCTGCACGGCCGGATCCGACCGTTCGGTGATGACATCGAGGCTTACCACGGGCGCGACCCTAGCACAAGCCCCTTTCGCTTCCGCTATCTGGCTCGAGCCGGCTGGACCAGTCGTCGATCGAGCGCCGGTACCCGTGGGGCATGGGTGGGGCCACGATCTCGTCGCCGAACGTGACCCCAAGCAGCCTCGTCAGGGTAGCGGGATGGCCCGGCTGGCGCCGGGCCATCCTCGCGGCATCCGGCTTTGCTCGGACGAGCACGTACCGGACTGGGTTGGGCGTTGGGTGGGCTATTTGGCCTGCGGGCCGTGACGTGGGGTTGCCGTTGACCCGCGGGGTTAGGAGATGCTGCGAAAGAAGGTGTGGATGTCGTTGGCGAGTAGCTCGGTGGCATCCATTGCGGGGAAGTGGCCGCCTTCGGGGAATTCGCTCCAGTGGCTGATTGCCTTCCCCGGGTCCATCGCGCGGCGTAGGAGTGGGTGGGTGTTGAACACGGCCCATCCGGTCGGTACGTGGGTGGCCATGACCAGGTCGAGGTCGGAGTGTTCGGCCTCGTAGTAGAACTGTGCGCTTGATTCGCCGCTGCGGGTGAACCAGTAGAGGCTGATGTTGGTGAGGAGTTGGTCGCGGTCGACCGACTCGTCCGGGGTCTGGTAGCTGCCGTTGGTTCTGGTCTTGAACTTTTCGGCGATCCACGCGAGCTGACCGACCGGCGAGTCGGTGAGGGCCGCGCCGATGGTGTCGGGGCGGTGGTTGTGCATCAGGAGGTACCCGCGATCGGCTGAGCCCTCGGTGCGTGCCGCCTCGATCTGGGCGATTTCGTCTTCGGCGAGGCCCTCGGGGTAGGGGAACTTGTCGCCGACCAACCCGAGCAGGAGGGGGTCGAAGCCGAGGTGCGTGCCGATGACCCGCTCCGGGTAGTCGGCGGCGAGGCGGCCGGTGGTGCCCGAACCGATGTCGGTGCCGTGGGCGGCGAACCTCTCGTAGCCCAGGCGGGTCATGATCTCGGCATAGGCCTTCGCGGTCTGCGCCAACTCCCAGCCGGTCCCGGACAGCGGGGTGGAGAAGCCGAAGCCGGGCAGCGACGGGATGACCACGTGGAACTCGTCGGTCAGCAGCGGAATGAGCTGCTGGTACTCGACGAACGAGCCGGGCCAGCCGTGGTTCAGGACCAGCGGGGTGGCGTGCGGGTTCGTCGATCGAACGTGGACGATGTGGAACGTCTGACCGTTGACGACCGTGGTGACCTGTTCGTGCTCGTTGAGTTTCGCCTCCTGCGCGCGCCAGTCGAACCCGTCGTGCCAGTACTCGGCGAGTTCCTTCAGGTATGCCAGCGGGATGCCGCGGCTGAAGTCGGTGCGGTCGTCACGGCCGGGCACCGGGTTGGGCCAGCGGGTGTGGGCCAGCCGGTTACGCAGGTCGTCGAGGTCGGCCGGTGAGATGTCGATGCGGAACGGGGTGAGTGCGTTGTTCTCGTGCATGACACTGACGGTCTCAGGCAATGCGGCAGGTTAGCTTCCGCGATCGTGGAGAGGGGGAAACGTGTTGGAGACCACGGGCCGGTGTCAGTCGAGTTGGCGGTCGACTTCGGCCAGTTCCTCGGTGGTCAGCTCGAGGTTGTCCAGCGTGGCGAGGTTGGCCTCGAGTTGGGAGACGCTGCTGGCGCCGATGATCAGGCTGGTCATCCGGGGGTCGCGTAGAGCCCAGGCGAGTGCGAGCTGTGCGAGGGACTGGTCGCGACGGTGGGCGATGGCGGCGAGTCGGCGGATGGTGACCAGCCGTTCCGGGCTCACGTCCTGTTCGGACAGGTGGATGCTGGTGCGGACCCGGGAGCCGGCTGGGATTCCGTCGAGGTAGCGGTCGGTGAGCAGGCCCTGCGCCAGTGGGCTGAAGGAGATGCAGCCGGCGCCGACATCCGCGAGCGTGTCGAGCAGGCCGTCCTCCTCGGTCCAGCGGTTCAGCATCGAGTATGACGGCTGGTTGATCAGCAGCGGGGTGCCCAGGTCGCGCAGGATGGCCGCGGCCCGCCGGGTCTGTTCGGAGGTGTAGTTGGAGACGCCGACGTAGAGCGCCTTGCCGGCCCGGACGACGGCGGCGAGGGCGCCCATCGTCTCCTCCAGCGGGGTGTCCGGGTCGTACCGGTGGCTGTAGAAGATGTCGACGTAGTCCAGCCCCAGGCGGCGGAGCGACTGGTCCAGCGAGGCGACGAGGTACTTGCGGGATCCCCACTCGCCGTACGGGCCGGGCCACATCAGGTAGCCGGCTTTGCTGGAGATCACCAACTCATCGCGGTAGGGCTTCAGGTCCGTGGCGAGCATCCGGCCGAAGTTCTCCTCGGCCGCCCCCGGCGGTGGGCCGTAGTTGTTGGCGAGGTCGAAGTGGGTGACCCCGAGGTCGAAGGCCCGGCGAACGATGTCCCGCTGCCGATCGAAGGGACGATCGGGCCCGAAGTTGTGCCACAGGCCGAGCGAGATCGCCGGCAGGCGGAGCCCGCTGGCCCCGCTGCGCCGGTAGGTCATCTGGTCGTAGCGGGTGTCGGCGGCCTGGTACGTCACGATCATGAGAGTAGCTGCCGACCGGGTCAGGCCAGTTCGCGGGCGTAGCAGACGGAGAGTGACTCGTCCTGGTACGGGCCGAAGTTCGCGATGCGGTGGTAGCCCTCGCGTTCGTAGAAGCGGATCGCGTCGGGTTGGGCGGGGCCGGTCTCCAGCAGCAGGGTCCGTACGCCGGCGGTGCGGGCGGCGTCCTCCAGGGCTTGCAGGATGGCGGTCGCGACGCCGGTGCCGCGGGCGCTCGGCTCGACGTACATCCGTTTGATCTCGGCGGATTCGGTGGAGAGGAAGCGGAGGCCACCGCAGCCGAGCGCGGTGCCGTCGTGGTCGCGGGCGACGAGGAAGACGGGGACGCTGTCGGCGGTGGGTGGGGCGCCGGGCTCGTGGTCGTCGCTGCGGTAGCGCGCGTCCAACTCGGCGCGCTGCGCGGCGCGCAGCCGGGTGCTGTCGGTGGACTCCCACGGTTCGGGGTGGACGGAGATCACGTGCCCTCCTGGTTCGTAACATGCGTTACCGTAACGTACGCTACGAGAGTGGGGGCCGGCGCAGAGGACGCGGGGCCTGCCGGATGGAGCGTACCGGGGAGGGTGGATGGCCAGCCGACGTGACCGGGTTGACCAGCGGCAACGCCTGTCGGCGGCCACCTGGTCAGTGCTCGCCGAACGCGGCCTGCCCGGTCTCACCCTGCGTGCCGTCGCAGAGCGGGCCGGCTGCACCACCGGGATGGTGCTGCACACCTTCGCCGACAAGCAGGCCCTGCTGGTGCACGCGCGCGAGCTGCTTCACCAGCGCACCGGACAGCGGGCCGACGCCGTACAGGCCGCCGCCGACACGCCCAGCGCGGCGCTGCGCGCCGTGCTGCTCCACGCCGCCGCCCCGACCACGGAGCGCCAGGAGGAGGCGCGGGTGTGGGTGGGGTTCCTGGCCGCCGCTTTGGCCGACCCGGTCCTGGCCGAGCTGCACCGCGGCTACAACCGCCGGTTCGTTGATCGGGTTCGGGGATTGGTCGCCGCGGTCCGGCCCGACTGGCCCGCGGCGGACTGCGCGTCCGCCGCCACCGGGCTGGTCGCCCTGGCCGAGGGGCTGAACACGCTGACCGCCATCGACCCGGCCACCTACTCCGCGGCGGCGCAGCGCGTCGCCCTCGACGCCGCGCTCGCCCGGCTCGGCCCAACTGCCGTCGACCACCCGTCCGGGTGAACACCGAGCTGGAACGTGACGCGGACCGGCGCGTCGCGGGTTTGACTGGCAGGCGTGGACAGCGCAGGGCTGGGGCGGGCCTACGACGAGTTGCTCGCGGAGGTGGCCGCGGGCGGTTTCGGCCCGGCGCCGCAGGGGCAGCTCGACGCTGCGCAGATCGTCGCCCATCTCGTCGCGAACGACGAGCTGATGATCGAGGCGACCGAGGCGGTCCTCGCCGGCTCGCCGTTCGCCTACTACGACCTCGAGACGGTGCACCGGCCCCAGGTCGATGCACTGGTCGCCGAGCTCGGTGGTCTCGACGGGCTGGATGCCCGGTTGCGCACCACCAGTGGGCGGCTGGTGGCCCTGGTTGACCGGCTCGGCCCGGCGGCCGGCACACCGGTCGACACTCACCTGCGGGAGGGCTACGACCTCGACGTGGACGGCCCGCTGCCCTGGGGGCGGGTGTTGGACCTGCACGCCCGGGTCCACCTCCCCAAACACCAGGCCCAGCTCAGAATGCTTCGGGTAGCCGGGTAGCCGGGTAGCCGGGTAGCCGGTCAGCCGAACTGCCACCGCTGCCGGGGGTCGTCGCCGCGTCGCTGCGCCGATCGGGCCCATCCGGCCCGGGTTGACACGTCCGGATCGGCCACCGTGGACATCCATTGTCTGGACCCCGCCTGGGCGTAAAGTGATCTCATGAATGCCGTGCGTGATCATGATCAGGCGGTGGTCCAGCTCCGGCGCTCGTACGCGGCGGTGCGGCCGGGACAGCCGGTTCGGCTCGCCAAACACACCTCCAACCTGTTTCGCCCGCGCGCGGCACTCCGCGCGCCGGGCCTTGATGTCAGTGGCCTCGACGGTGTCCTCCACGTTGACCCGGTGGCCCGCACCGCTGACGTACAGGGCATGTGCACGTACGAGGACCTGGTTGACGCGACCCTGCCGCACGGGCTGATGCCGCTGGTGGTGCCGCAGTTACGCACCATCACCCTCGGCGGGGCGGTCACCGGCCTGGGGATCGAGTCCACGTCGTTCCGCAACGGGCTGCCGCACGAGTCGGTGACCGAGCTGGACGTGCTCACCGGGGCCGGGGAGATCATCACCGCTCGGCCGGAGGGGGAACACGCCGACCTGTTCGCCACCTTCCCCAACTCGTTGGGCAGCCTCGGCTACGCGACCCGGCTGCGGATCGAGTTACAACCGATCGGCCGGCAGGTCGCGCTGCACAATGTGCGGTTCAACCGGCTGGAGGAGCTTGCCGACGCGATCGCCGAGGTCATCGCCACCCGCTCCTGGGCCGGCGTGGCGGTGGACGCGATGGACGGGGTGATGTTCAGCCCGGATGAGGCGTACCTGGTGCTCGCCACCTTCACCGACGACGCCGGGCCGGTCAGCGACTACACCGGTCAGGAGATCTACTACCGGTCGTTGCAGCAACACACCCAGGATGCGCTGACCGGGCACGACTACCTGTGGCGCTGGGACACCGACTGGTTCTGGTGCTCCGCGGCGTTCGGGGCGCAGCACCCGGTGCTGCGCCGGATCTGGCCGGCGCGCTGGCGGCGCAGCGATGTCTACCACCGGCTGGTCCGGTTGGAGCACCGGCATCAGGTGGCCGCCCGGATCGACCGCTGGCGCGGTCAGCCGGCGCGCGAACGGGTGGTGCAGGACGTGGAGATCCCCCTGGAGCGCGCCGCCGAGTTCCTGCGCTGGTTCGCCACCGCCGTGCGGATGACCCCGGTCTGGCTCTGCCCGTTGCGGCTGCGGGAACCAACCGGGCCGGGATCGGCCCGGTCGTGGCCGCTGTATCCGCTGCGGCCGGGGCAGAACTACGTGAATATTGGGTTCTGGGGAAGCGTGCCGATCGCCGGGGGTGCCGCCGACGGCGACATGAACCGGGCGATCGAACGCAGGGTGTCGGAGCTTGGCGGGCACAAGTCGCTCTACTCCGACGCGTACTACGACCGGGAGGTGTTCGACCGGCTCTACGGCGGCGACACCTGGCGGGCGGTCAAGGACCGCTACGACCCGGCTCACCGGCTAACCGGACTGTACGAGAAGGCGGTAGCACGAGCATGAGTCTGATCGATCGACAGCAGCAGGCGGCGAGCGTCCCCGCGACCCCGCCACGGGTGGGCCGCGGTCAGGCCCGAACCCTGGCCGATGTCATCCGGGCGCTGACCACCGAGCCCCTACCGGTACGGATCACCGGGTACGACGGTAGCTCCGTCGGCCCGGCCGACGCCGGCATCACCCTCGCCATCCGCTCCCCGCGCGGCCTGTCCTACCTGCTGACTGCCCCGGGTGACCTGGGGATGGCCCGGGCGTATGTCAGCGGCGACCTTGGCCTGTCCGGGGTGCATCCGGGTGATCCGTACGAGGCGCTGCGGGTCCTCAAGGACGAGGTGCGGTTGCGGATCCCGCCGGTGCCCGAGGCCCTGGCCCTGGTCCGGGGCCTGGGTTGGGAGCGGCTGCTGCCGCCGCCACCTCCGCCCCAGGAGGCGGTGCCCCGGTGGAAGCGGGTGTTGGGCGGGCTGCGCCACTCCCGGATCCGGGACAGCAGCGCGATCTCGCACCACTACGACGTGTCGAACGCCTTCTACGAGAAGGTGCTCGGGGAGTCGATGACGTACACCTGCGCGCTGTTCCGCTCGCCGCAGGACTCGCTGGAGACGGCGCAGGCGGCCAAGTACGACCTGGTGGCGCAGAAGCTCGCGGTCAGGTCCGGGATGCGGCTGCTGGATGTGGGCTGCGGGTGGGGCGGCATGGTCCGGCACGTGGCCCGCGAGTACGGCGTCCAGGCGCTCGGGGTGACCCTGTCCAGAGCGCAGGCCGAGTGGGCGCAGGCCGCGATCGAGCGGGAGGGGCTGACCGGGCTGGCCGAGGTGCGGTACCTCGACTACCGGGACACGCCGCGGGAGCAGTTCGACGTGGTGTCCTCGATCGGATTGACCGAACATATCGGGGTGCGCAACTATCCGGAGTACTTCGGCTCGCTCCGGGATCGGCTGCGGCCCGACGGCCGGTTGCTCAACCACTGCATCACCCGCGCCGACAACCGCGCGCCGCACCGCTCCGGCGCGTTCATCGACCGGTATGTCTTTCCGGATGGCGAGTTGGCCGGGCCGGGGCGGGTGCTCTCCGAGATCCACGACGTGGGTTTGGAGGTGCAGCACGAGGAGAACCTGCGCCGCCACTACGCGTTGACGCTCGCGGCCTGGTGCCGCAACCTCGTGGCGAACTGGGACTTCTGCATCGGCGAGGTGGGCGCGGGAACCGCCCGGGTCTGGGGTTTGTACATGGCCGGATCCCGGATGTCGTTCGAGCGTAACGCCATCCAGCTACACCAGGTGCTGGCGACGCGGACCAGCGCTGAGGGGGTGACGAGTTACCCGCTGCGGCCGGACTGGCTGCCCTGACTCCGGTGCTGGCGGCGGTCGTCGTAGGGCGACCGCCGGCACCTTCCCCGTACCCGCTCGGGCCCCCCGGGCCTGTGGCTGCCCGGACCGCGGCCACTAGCCTGGAGCGGCTCGAACGGAATGGGGGAGCTGTGCAGAACCGACGCGTCGTCGTGTTGGTCGCCGTCCTGGTGTCGACCTTCGCGTTGCCGCTCTCGCTGACCGGGGCCTCGGTGGCGTTGCCCGAGATCGGGCGTGATCTCGACACGGACCTGGCCGGGGCGCAGTGGGTGGTCAACGGCTACAACGCCACCTTCGCCAGCTTCATGCTCGCCACGGGTGCCCTGGCCGACCTTTTCGGTCGGCGGCGGGTCTACGCCATCGGGCTTGCGATCTCCGCCGGGGCGGGGTTGCTCGCGAGCACCGCCGCCGACGTCCTCCTGCTGAATGTGCTGCGCGCACTCGCCGGTGTCGGTGCGGCTGCCGCCGCGACCAGCGCGGGGGCGTTGCTGGCCAACACCTTTCAGGGGCGGGCTCGGATGCGCGCGTTCAGTGCCTTTGGTATGGCCATCGGCGCTGGCCTGGCTTTCGGCCCGACGACCGCGGGGCTGCTGATCGACTCTCTGGGGTGGCGGGCGGTGTTCGCCGTGCCCGCGTTGGTGGCGGTGGCGGTGCTGCTGTCGGTTCCGTGGCTGCCGGAGTCGCGTCAACCGCACGCGGGCCGGCTCGACTGGGGCGGGATCGTCTCCTTCACCGCCGCACTACTGCTGTTGATCTTTGGCTTCGTGCAGGGGCCGGCGTACGGCTGGGACGACCCGAGGATCGTTGCCGCTTTCGCGGCGACGGTGGCTCTGCTCGTGGTCTTCGTCCGGGTGGAGCGATCCCACCCCGAGCCGATGTTCGACCTGAACCTCTTAGCCACCCCGCGTTTCGTCGGCATCTGTCTGGCGGCGGCCACCGTCGTCTCGGTCCTGGTGCCGCTGCTGGTGTACCTGCCGTCGTACCTCACCACGGTGGTGGGGCTGACGCCCAGCTCCGCCGGCCTGACCCTGGTTCTGCTGACCGCACCGACGGTGGCGTTGCCGCTGCTCGCCGGGGCGCTGACCCGGTGGGTGTCGGCGTCGACGGTGATCGTCGTCGCCGTCCTGGCGGTCGCCTCGGGGGCGGCGTGGGCGACGGTGATCGCCCCGACCAGCGGCCCGGCTGACCTGGCCGGCCCGCTGCTTGTTATCGGTACCGGCGTCGGGTTGTCCGTCGGGCTGCTCGACGCGCTCGCCATCGCTAGCGTCCCGCCGCATCGGGCTGGCACCGGCGCCGGGATGATCAACACGGCGCGGTTGGCGAGTGAGACCGTCGCCATCGCGGTCGTCGGGGCGGTGCTGGCGAGCACCACCGCGGGTCGGCTCGCCGATCCCGGCTTCACCAGCGGGCTGCGGACCGTGCTCTGGGCGATGGCTGGTGCGGCGGCGCTCGCCGCGCTGACCGTCGCGGTGCTGGTCCGCCGCGATCAACGCCCACGCGATCGGCTCGGCTTGAGCGAGGGGGCGGAGCGCGGGCTTCGACGGTCGTAGGCTGTCTGGTGAGATTTCCGCCCGCCTACGACCGCCGAAGACGCGTGGGTGGGATCTCGCCAGTGGATCACGAGTGTGGGAGGCCCGGCAGGTGCTCATCGTCGCCGGAAGCATGTATGTCGACCCGGAGGATCGAGAAAACTACCTCGCCGGGTGCCTTGAGGTCGTGACGGCTGCGCGGGGCGCGTCCGGCTGTCTCGACTTCACGATCAGCGGGGACCTGGTCGAGCCCGGCCGGATCAACGTCTACGAACGTTGGGAGACCGAGGAGCAGCTGCTGACCTTTCGCGGTGCCGGCCCGACCGAGGAGCAGCAGGTGGCGATTCGGGACGCGAAGATCTTTCGATACGAGATCTCTGCCGTCGAGACACCCTGATCTGGCAGGTCCGCCTATCGTCTGAATCACTCCGTCGATCGGACACTTTGCTCGCCGGTAGCCGTCCCTCGCGGGGTTGCACCGGAGTTATGCCTGGTGACACCCCGAATGGTGGCCTACGCGGCGGAGGGGTCGGCGTGGCGATGACTGACTCGACGGGTTCGACGTGGCGGTACCAGTGGGCGTACCGGCAGAACGAACGGCGGCAGCGGGTGTTCCGCGAGGCCGACGGGGCGTGGCGGCGGCGGGACGAGGAGCTGCGACGCCTGCGGACCCTCGCCGAGGAGTTCGGTGGCTCGGCCGCCGCGGGTGCCGGGCTTCCGATCGAACTCGGCCCGGGAGAGACGGTCTGCTGGGTGCTGCCCGCCGCCCAGCTGGTCGAGGTGCGGCGGGCGGTGGTGCTCCCCGCACCCGAGCTGACGGTCGCCCTGCAACCCGGTCCGCTGCGCAAGCGGTGCCCGGACAGCGTGCGGATCGCCGACACCGGCATCGCCGTGATCACCAACCGTCGGCTGGTCCTGCTCGGTGGGCGCGGCCGGCGAGACTGGGCGTACGGGAAGATGACCGGTCTGGCCCACGACCCCCGCGCGCCGGTGACGCTGATCCAGGTGCTTGACCGGCGGCGCGCCTCCGGCCTGCTGCTGCCGTCGGACGCGGCGGCCGACTTCCGGTTCAAGCTGAGTGTGGCCTTCGCGGACGCCATCGAGCAGCGGGAGGCGGTGCTCGCCCAACTCGACGAGGCCCTCGCCGAGCACGCTCAGGGCAAGCCGCGTCGCCCCGCGATCCTCACGCCCGCGCAGGCGCGGCTGACCGGGTTCGTCCTCGGTGGTGCGCGGACGATGGCGGTCGCCGCCGGGGTCGCCCTGTTGGTCCCGGCGGCGTTGATCGCCTCCGCCCCGTCCGCCCCGTCCGAGGCGATCCGGACGGAGGTGGCGGCGGCGACGGCCGGGAAGGCGCCGGAACCACCAGCCGCAGCCGCCTCGGCTACCGCAAGCACCTCGGCGAGAGCTTCCACCTCTGCTGCCGCTGCCACGGCCGCCAGTGCGGCTGCCACCATGGCTGGGCCGCCAGCACCGACGCCGAACGCGACACCAGACCTGTGCGGCGCCTCGACCAACCCGCTGGGGTACGGCTTCTGCGCCGGTGACCCGATCCGGAAGCCCGCCGCCGAGGTGTGTGACTGGTTCGACTGCGTGCCCGGATTCTGGGCCGGCCGTGGGTATCTGGTGCAGTGTGGGAACAGCTCGGTCAGTCTCGCTGGCGGCAGTCCGCGCGCCTGCGGCCAACACGGCGGCGTCCGGCGCACTGTCCGGGTACTGAGCCCACAGTCAGGATGAGCCCCCTTTCAGGGGGCTGTCCCGCCTATCTGCCGAGGCCGTACTCGCCAGTAGGAGGACCGTATCCAATCCCGGATGTGAAACGTTGTTCCGTACGTGACGGCGACCTCACCCCGCCTCGTACGTGGCCCCCGACCACCCTGGCGGTCCCGGTGGGCTGACCGGGAGAACGACCGGCGACGGCGTGTTCACGTGGCCGAGGAAGATGCGTGGCGCCGCCGTGCCGACGAGCTGACCCGGCTCCGGGTCGAGGTTGGCCTGCGTGGATCTGGCTCGCCGGGGAGCGTGCCGGTGCGACTCTGCCCCGGTGAGGTGGTCCATCGCGTCTTCCCGGCCGTGGAGCTGGTCGAGGCGGTTACCGGGAACATCGGCCGACTACCCGTGCCCGGGCTGGCGGTGGACCTGGCCGGTACCGACAAGCCGCCGCGTCCACTGCCGCCGGAGATCCGGGCGGTGGAGGCCGGCAGCGGAGTGGTGACCGACCGGCGTGTGATCTTCCTCGGCCGGAACCGACAACGGGACTGGTGGTTCGAGGAGTTGGTCGCGCCGGCCCACCATCACAGTTCGCCGCTGACCCTGCTCCCCACCGTCAACGGGTCCTCGGTGACCGGGATATTGGTGTCGCGTCCGGTGACCCTGACCTTCCGGTTCCACCTCACGCTCGCCTTCGCCGACGGCCTCGGCAACCGAGACGCGGTCGCCGCCTGCCTGGATGAACTGGTCGCCAAGCACCAGCGCACCCGGCCGACGGCGCCCCCAGTCGCTCGGCCGGAGCAGGCCCCGATCCGGGCCCGGCTGAGTAACCGCCGGTGCGTCAGCGCCGTCGCGGCCGTCGCCGCCTCGGTGGTGGCTGCTGTCGTTGTCACCGCCTCGGTGGCGCTGCCACCGGCCGCGCCGATGGCGGGGCGTGACCGGTCCGAACCCAGCGACGCCGCCGGCCCGGCTGGCCCAGCCAGCCCCGCACCGAGCAGCCGCCCGGTGCTCCCCGCGTCGCCGCAGTCGCTACCCACCGTGGTACCGCCATCCGCCGTGGCGGTGCGCCCCGCGCCAACCCCCGATGATCCACCGGCACCGCACCGGTCCGAGCCGTCGCATCGTGCCGAGCCGTCGCATCGTGCCGAGCCGTCGCACCGCTCCGAGCCGTCGCACCGCTCCGAGCCGTCACACCGCTCCGGGGACGGGCGGGACGCCAAATGCGGGCGGCACTGCGGTCCGCACCGCTGGAACGACCGGTCGCCTTCGGCCGGTCAGCACAGTCGGTCCAGCCGGTGGGAGTCCGACCGCGACCGCGCCGGGTGGGGCGCGACGGGAGGCCGGGGCGGCGGACGCCCGGACCGTGCGACGAATGTGTCGTAGTCCGGTGCCAGTGTCCCAGCATGCTGTTGACCTCACTGCCGCCGGGCCGCTACGGCGCGGCGTCCAGCAGTACGTGCTACTACTCCGTCACCGGGTGCGCGGCATGCTCGGCCTACCGACTGACCGGGTGACTCACGCCTGACCCGGCGGTTGATAGGTGACCGGCGTCTGCGCTGCTTCGTCGATCTCCTCTGGCGTGATCAGCGGGATGACCTCGGCTCTCACTCCCCCTGTCGCCAGGGCGACGAGGCCGAGCGCGGCGGTGGTCATGTTGTCTGGCACCTCGCAGGAGACGAAGAGGTCGTGTTTGCCGATCGCGAAGTACAACGCCTCCACCTGCCCGCCGGCGTTCTCGATCAGCGCCCGGACCACCTCTGCCCGTGCCGTTCCACCCTGTTCACCCAGCCCCGCCAATCCCTGCGCGGTATAGGTCGCTTGGAAGAGATATTTCGCCACGCCCGTACCACCTTCCAGGGCACCCGCGGCCCGGCCCCGTGATACCCGCTCGCCACCCGGATACGCCTCAGCCGCTGGGCTGTTCGCGGACTGGGTGGCGGCGGAGGGTCGTGGAACTCACGGCCGGGTCTTGCGGTTCCGGAGAAACGTGGGTGCGGGTCGCCGGGTCGGTCACCGCTGCGCGGCTGGTTGCTGTACGCCGTACGTGAGCAGGACGGTGTCGAAGTTGTCGAAGATGCGTACGCCCAGGGTGTCGGAGGGAGACCGGGTGTTCGAACAGGGGCGAGGGTGGCTGGGCCGAAAGGCACGTGGATCGTCGATCAGGCCGTGCTGGAGTAGCCCGTTCCAGGTGGCCCGGCTGGCCCAGGTGACGATCTCCCTGCCGTCCTGCTCCTTGAGCTTGGCGATTTCGGTGGGGGCGTCGGCCCGCCTGATGATGCGGGTGTGGTCCACCCAGGAGTGGTCGGCCGGTGGCGGGGAGGCGTGGTCGGAGACGACCACCGTGTCGACCACGTTGTAGATCTCTGATAACTCACGGTCGGCCTCGAAGGCGGAGCTGTCCTCGGCGACGCCGGCTCAGTAGCTGGAGAAGATCGCGTAGGAGTTCGCACGAAGCAGTATGGTGTCGGCGGCCTGGATCCGCTCGGGGCTGTAGGTGCCGAAACAGTTTTCCAGCGGCGCTGTCCCGCCGCTTCCGGGGCCGTCGTAGAAGCCCTCCATCGACATAGCACTGACCACGATGAGTGTTCGCATGTCGCTCCCTTCAGGTGCGCGTTTTCGCGGCTGCCGGGAGGGGCGGGCGCAGCTGGGCCCCTCCCTCCGCTCGGTCGTCCTGGTGTGTGGGTGGGACGGAGCGGGAGCGGGGTTTTCGACATCGCCGCGTGGACGGCCACAACGTGACGAGGAACACCTGCCGACGGGATTCCGCAAGTGTCTAAATCAACGGCGGACTGTCGGTGGGGAGGGCTAGTCTTCCTGCCGGTCCCGCTCTTTCCTGGACACCCGCCGCCCGTGGTGGGTGCCGTGGCGTGCCCTCAGCGACCTCCCTTCGGTCGAACCGACATCAGGAGATTCCGTGACACAACAATCGGTCGCCTCCCCCCAGCCGGGCGCGACATCGGACAAGCTTGACGCCGCGGTGCTCAAGGTGGCGGGCGTGGTCGTGCTCGGCGCGATCATGTCGATCCTCGACGTGACGGTGGTCAGCGTCGCGCTACCGACCTTCCAGAGTGACTTCGACGCGTCCTACGCCCGGGTAGCGTGGACGATGACCGGTTACACCCTCGCATTGGCCACGGTGATCCCGCTGAGCGGGTGGGCGGCCAACCGGTTCGGCACCAAACGCCTCTACATGATCGCCCTGGCCCTGTTCACCATCGGATCCGGTCTCTGCGCCACCGCCGACACGATCAGCGAGCTGATCGCGTACCGGGTGTTGCAGGGCCTCGGCGGCGGCATGCTGATGCCGATCGGTATGACGATCATGACCCGGGCGGCGGGGCCGCACCGGATCGGTCGGTTGATGGCCGTCCTGGGCATCCCGATGCTGCTCGGTCCGATCGGTGGGCCGATCCTCGGCGGCTGGCTGATCGACGTGGCGAGCTGGCACTGGATCTTCCTGATCAACCTGCCGATCGGGCTGCTCGCCCTGGTCTACGCGCAGCTGGCCCTTCCGAAGGACGCTTCGGAGCCGTCCGAGTCGTTCGACTTCCTCGGCATGCTGATGCTCTCCCCGGGGCTGGCGCTCTTCCTCTACGGCGTCTCCACGCTGCCCGACGCAGGCACCTTCGCCGATCCCGAGGTGTGGGTGCCGATGCTGCTCGGTGCCGCGCTCGTGGTCTCCTTCGTCTTCTACTCCTTCAAGCCCCGGCACCCGCTTCTCGACCTGCGGCTGTTCCGGAACCGCAGGCTGACCACCGCGTCGGTGACGATGTTCGTGTTCATCGTCGCGTTCATGGGCGCCGGTCTGCTCTTCCCGAGCTACTTCCTGCAGGTACGCGGGGAGTCGACCCTGCACGCCGGCCTCCTCATCGCGCCCCAGGGCATCGGTGCGATGGTGACGATGCCGATCGCCGGGACGCTCGCCGACCGGGTGCCGGTCGGGCGAACGGTGCCGTTCGCGTTGGTGCTGATCGCCGCCGGGTTCTTCACCTTCACGCAGGTCGGCCCAGAGACCTCGTACCTGTTGATCTGCGGCTCGTTGTTCGTCATGGGCCTGGGCATGGGCGGCACGATGATGCCGATCATGACCTCGGCGCTGCGGGCGCTGACCGGGCCGGAGGTCGCCCGCGGCTCCACCCTGCTGAACATCATCCAGCAGATCGGTGGCTCGGTCGGCGCGGCGGTGATGTCGGTGATCCTCACCAACGAGTTGAACGGATCCCGGCCGGTCCCCGGCCTGACCGGTCCGAACGGTGAGCCGGTCACCGAGGCGGGCTTGGCGATCGCCGCCCAGCGGCAGCCAGAGCTGGCCCAGCAGGTCCCCGACCCGACGCTCATCGAGCGTGGGCTCGCCTTCGCCGCCGACTCCTTCGCCACCACGTTCTGGGTGGCCTTCGCGCTGGTGCTGCTCACCTTCGTCCCGGCCGCGTTCCTGCCCCGACGGCGGGAACGGTCGCGGTCGCGCGACGACCAGCCGGGCGAGCCGAGCACGCCGGTGGTTGTCCACTGAACTCCGGTGTCGGGGTCGCCGCGGCGACCCCGACACCGGAGCGCCACCCGGTCACCAGGAATGATCACCACGTCTGCCTCGCGGGCCACGGCCCGTCGCGCCACACCAGCGGTGATACCCCGGCCCGCCGTCGCCCAGCCGGTAACGTCGGCGGCGCCGCCGACGAGGGGAGGTGCCAGGTGGCGCGCGGTGGTGTCTTCTGCGTCGAGGGCCAGTGGCACCGTGACCTCAATGAGCGCGGTTCCGTCCTACCCACCCTGGAGCTGCTGGAGCGACTGAGCCGGATCCGGTTCATCCACAAGGACGCGGCGACCCGGGACGAACTGTTCTACTTCGTTGACCGTTGGCTGCTCAAGCAGTACGCCGACTACCGGGTGGGTTTCTTCGCCACCCATGGGGAGCCCAGCCGGCTGCGTCTGACCGACTGGGAGTCGGTGGCCCTCACCGACGTGGCCGAGCTGATGGCTGGTCGCTGCGAGGGGCGGCGCCTCTACTTCGGCAGCTGCTCGGTGCTGCGCGCCAACGACGCCGTGCTGCGAGCGTTCCTGGACGCTACCGGTGCGGCCCTGGTCTGTGGCTTCACCCGGGAGGTCGACTGGGTGGAGTCCGCCGCCTTCGAGACCGTCCTGCTCGACGTGCTCGCCAACGGGCAGCGGCACAACGCGGCCGAACTGCGAATGGGCTCGGCGCACTGGGCGCCGCTCGCCTCGTACCTCGGCTTCCGGGTGATCTACGCCAACGGCCGTGCCTGGCGCCCGCCGGTCCGGCCCCGGGTGCCCGTTCAGCCTGCCCGCCCGCCGCGTCCGCCGACCAGCAGGCCGGCGGTATCGGATCAGTAGGCGACGGTGAAGCGGGTGTTCTCGTGCCGTGGGTTCTCGATCTCGTGAACGATCGCCACGGCCATGTCCTGGTAGCTGAGGACCGACCGGCCCTCGTGATCGGTCACCGGGTGGTCCCCGCCGGTGCGGTAGTGCCCGGTCCGGGCGCCGGGGTGGAACTCCAGCGGCGGTGGTGACACGTATGTCCAGCACACCCCGTCGGCCGCGGACCGGTAGTACGCCAGGGCGTCGGCCTGGCCCAGCGCCGCGTCCCGGTACTCCCGGGGAAAGTCGGGCTCGTCCAGGAACCGGCCGCCGCCCGGGGTGCAGAGCGTGGCCCCGCCACCCAGGTGGATGATCCGGGGCCGGTTCGGTGTCTCGCGTACCGCGCTGACCAGCGTCCGTGCCGCGTCGAGCCAGAGGCTGCGTTCCCCGCCACCGATCGCCACCACCAGCGCGTCCGCCTCCGGGGCCAACTCCCGTACGCTCCGCTCGCTGGTCGCGTCCCCGGTTACCACCTGCACGCCGGCCGGTAGGTACGAGGTGGCCTCTGGTCGGCGTACCGCAGCGGTGACCCGGTGCCCGCGGTGGAACGCCTCCTGGGTGATCAGGGATCCTGCGGTTCCGCCCGCCCCGAAGACGACGATGTTGCCCACGCCCTCAGGCTAGGGACGCCGCCCGGCCACCGCCCGGGGAACGCTGATCTCGACCGGCTGGCGCTGTGCCGGCATCGGCCGGCCGTTGTTGTCGGTGTCGATGAGTAGCCTGGCGCGATGCCGGATCAGCATGATGGGGAAGCCCTACGCGACGAGGACTGGTATGGCGAGGAGGTCGCCGACCGGCACTACGTCGGCTGCCATTTCGAGCGGGTCGACCTCACCGAGGCGACCACCCGGGGCGCGCACTTCACCGGGTGCACGTTCGGCAACGTCAGCTTCAACGCCTCCCGACACGTCAACACGGCCTTCACGCGCTGCGTCTTTCGCCGCTGCAACTTCTTCGCCGCCGAGTTCACCGGCTGCAAGCTGGTCGGCAGCACCTTCGACCAGTGCGACCTGCGGCCGTTGACGATCGTCGGTGGCGACTGGTCATTTGTCGCGCTTCCGGGCGCCGATCTGCGTGGTGCGCGGATCAATGACGTCCGGATGCGTGAGGCCGACCTGACCCGAGCGGATCTCAGCGGTGCGACGGTCACCGGGGTCGACCTGTCCGGGGCGCAATTGCAGCACGCGAAGTTGTCCCGCGCCGACCTGCGCGGCAGCGACCTCACCGACCTTGACCCGATCGAGGTCGAGCGGGCCGGGGCGATCGTCAGCGCCGAGCAGGCGGTGGTGCTGGCCCAGGCGCTCGGCTTTCAGATCGGCTGAGCCGGGCGTCCCGGGTGGCCATGCTGCGCTGACGGGGCTCCCGGCGGCCGCACGCTCCGCGCTGACCCGTGAGGCGGCGGGGGCCGCGGAAGCGGGTAGCGTCAGAGCGGCAATCGATCACAGGTGATGGGAGTTGCTGATGGCCGAGCAGGTGCAGGACAGTCCCACGGACTGGGTGGCCGACCACATCGCGCGGTACGAACGAACCGATGGAGCGGACGGGCACGAGTGGCGACCCGGGGTGTTCACGCTGCTGCTGACCACCCGGGGGCGACGGAGCGGTTCGCTTCGGCGTACCGCGCTCATCTACGGCCGCGACGGCGACGCGTACCTGCTGGTCGCCTCTCAGGGGGGCGCGCCGAAGCATCCCTCTTGGTACCTCAACCTGCGCGACGAACCGCGGGGCGAGGTGCAGGTCGGTGCGGAGCGGTTCACCGTCCGGGCACGGGTGGCGAGCCCGGCGGAGAAGCCGCGAATGTGGGCCACGATGGCGGCGATCTGGCCGGACTATGACGACTACCAGGCCCGGACCGACCGGGAGATCCCGGTGGTGGTCCTCGAGCGGAGCTGACCGTCCGTCCTCGCGGTAGCACGGTCGCCGCGGTCGGTGGGCTGGAGCACTGGTTTTCACCCGATCAGGTACGGGCTGGCGGCCCGGGATGACGCGGGCCCCGCCAGGGGGCACCGTTGGCGTGCGGGGCCATCGCGGTCCCGGGCCACGGCGGCGATCGCCGCCGGTTCCCCGGCCCCATCTGCGGCCGGTGGTGAATCCCAGGACCATGAGGAGCTCCGCCATGCTGACCATGACCGACAACGCCGTGCTGGTGATCCGGGACCTCGCCAATCAGCAGGACGTCGCGAATGACGGCGGGGTCCGGATCGCCGCCGACCCGGATGAGGGCTCGCTCACCGTGCAACTGGTCGAGGGCCCCGTCGCCGGCGACCAGGTGGTGGACAACCAGGGCGCCCGGATCTTCCTCGACTCGGACGCGGCCCAGCTGCTCGGGGACGCCGCTGTGGACGTGACCGTTGACGAGGAGGGCATCGTGCAGTTCGGCTTCACCGAGCAGCCGTGACCCGAGCCTCTCTCCGCGTGTGGGGCACCTGACCGGAGCGGCGCAGGCCGGTGACGGGCCCCACACCCGGGCGCCCCACCGCTGCGCAGGCGGCGGTGAGGCAACGGGCGCACGGTGCCGTCCGACCCGCGTCGGTACGTGGCCGCGCTTTGGCCGTCTCCCGCCAGCGCAGCCGTACGGCGGTACACCAGCGGGGACTTGGCGAGACCGGATCAATGCGGCCGGGCTGGAGGCCGAAGGGCCGGTCGGCAGACTCTTCCCGCCCAGCGCGGGCGCAAACGGCGGGACAGCGGCGAATTGCGGGCAGCGTCGAACCGGCCTGACCGTGCGGGTTCGGGGTAACCGCGGTGGGTGGACCAGCCGATGATCTCCGACTACGGGTTCCTGTCCGACTGTCGCTCCGGCGCGCTGGTCGGCCGGAACGGCTCCATCGACTGGTGGTGCCCGGATCGGTTCGACTCTCCCGCGGTCTTCGGGCGGATCCTCGATCCCGAGGCGGGCCACTGGCGGCTGGCTCCAGTCGGCGCGGACCGTCCCGGGTGGCGGGTGGAGCGCGCGTACCGGCCGGAGACGCTGGTGCTGCGGACCGTCCACCACACGCCGCAGGGGAGTGTCGCGGTCACCGACGCGCTCGCCGCCGAACGCGGGGCGCGAGGGCACCAGCTTGGCCTGAACTCGCCCGCGGTGTTGCTGCGGTGCGTCGAGGGGCTCTCCGGGCGGGTACGGCTGGCGTCGGACTTCGTGCCCCGTCCGGACCACGGACTGCTCACGCCGTACCTGCACGACCAGCCGGGCGGGACGGTGCTGGCCGTGGCCGGCGCGACGGTGGTGGAGCTCTGCTCGGATTCGCTGACCCTGTGCGCCGGGACGGACCGGGTGCACACCGAGTTCGAGGTCGCCGCCGGCGAGACCGTCGGCTTCGCCGCCGGCTTCCGGGCGGCGTACGGTGCGCCGTCGGTCCGGCTGGATCCGCCGGCCATGCTGGCCGAGACGGTGCAGGCGTGGGAGGCCTTCCGGGAGACCCACCGGTACCAGGGGTGTTACCCGGAGCTGGTGCGGCACAGCGCGGTCGTGCTCACCGGGCTCACCTATGCCCGCAGCGGCGCGGTCGCCGCAGCGCTCACCACCTCCCTGCCGGAGCAGCTCGGTGGAGACCGCAACTACGACTACCGGTACGCCTGGCTGCGCGACTTCTCGATGACGCTGCGCGCCCTCTGGGTGGCGGCCTGCCCGGCGGAGGCGTCCCGGTTGTTCACCTGGGCGGCGCACTCGATCGGCCGGGTCGGTGCCGAGCCGGTGCCGGTGCTCTTCGGGCTGGCGGGGGAGCGGGACATCTCCGAGCACGTCGCGGAGCACCTGCGCGGGTACGCGGACAGCCGCCCCGTGCGGTTCGGCAACGACGCCTGGCGGCAGCGGCAGCTGGACGTACCGGGTGAGGTGGTAGCGGCGGTGTGGCGCCTGCACCACCTGCTCGGCGACCCCCTCGACTATGAGGTGCGCGAGATGGTGTGCGGGTTGACCGAGCAGGTCGCCGAGACCTGGCGGTTGCCGGACCGGGGCATGTGGGAGACCCGGGACGTTGACCGGCACTACCTGTCGTCGAAGGTGCTCTGCTGGGTGGCGTTGGACCGGGCGGTGGCGTTGGCGCCCCGGCTCGGTGAGCGCGCGGACCCCCACCGTTGGGCGACGATCCGTGACGAGATCCGGGACACCGTGCTGCGGTCGGGCTGGAGTGAGCGGGCCGGCGCGTACACCGGGGCGTTCGGCTCCGACGAGCTGGACGCCTCCGTGTTGTTCCTGCCGGTGGTGGGTTTCCTTCCGGCCACCGATCCGCGGATGCGGGCCACGATCGACGCGGTGGAGCGGGTCCTGGGTGCCGGGGGTGGGCTGATCCGGCGGTGGGAAACCGACCCGGCCGGCTTCCTGCTCTGCACCTTCCTGCTGGTCGAGTGCCTGGTGCTGGCGGGGGAGCGGGAGCGTGCCGGGGCGCTGTTCGAGCGGGCGGCCGGGTACGCCAACGATGTCGGGCTGCTCAGTGAGCAGATCGACCCGCACACCGGCGCGCAGCTCGGCAACACCCCGCAGGCCCTGTCCCACATCGGTTTGATCAACGCCGCCTGGCGGCTGACCGATCCGACCACCGACTAGGTGCGCACTGGCGAGTTGCCGGGCCTCGGCGGGTGCCGGGGCGACAGTCGGACACTGGTGTGGGTCGATTGCTCCAAGTATTGTCTTGCCTCCAACGCGTGCCCCCCGACCCCTCCCGGAGGCGTACACCACCATGGGTGGCTTCCCCCTGCGTATCCTCGTCGTCGGTGCGGGTCTCGCCGGTCTTGCCGTGGCCCGGGCGCTGCAGCTGGCGGGCTTTCGACCGGATCTGATTGACAGACTCTTCCCCGGTGACCTGGTAGACAGCGGTCTCTACCTGCCGGGCAACGCTGACCGGGCGCTGCGCCAGCTCGACCTGGACGGCCCGGTCCGCCCGCTTGGCCAGGTGATCCGCCGGCAGTATTTCCGCGACGCCACAAGCGCGCCGCTCTGTGAGGTCGACCTCGAGGCGCTCTGGTCCGGAGTCGGCCAGTGCCGGGCGTTGCTCTGGAGCGAACTGCACCGCGTCCTGCTCACCGGCGCCGGCGGAGCCGTGCGGTACGGAGTGGGGCTCGACGCCGTTGACCCCTTCCCGACGAGCGTCGGCATCACCTTTGCCGACGGTCTCACCGCCGAGTACGACCTGGTGATCGGCGCCGACGGTCCGCGATCCGAGGTCCGCACCCTCGCCGCGCTGGGCGGGCCGCCCCGCCGCACCGGTCAGGTGGTCTACCGTGCCGTGGTCCGCGACGGCCCACCGGTAGCGGAGTGGACCGCGTTGCTCGGTCACCGGGCCGGCTTCCTGGTCGTTCCGGTTGGCCCCGGTCGGCTGTACTGCTACGCCGACGAGACCGGTGCCGTCGCGCCGGCAGATCCGATGGCCCGGCTCGGTGAGTTGTTCGGCGACTACGGTGGACCGATCCCCGAGGTGCTGGACTGTCTGGAACAGGTGCATGCCACCGTGACCGAGGAGGTCGAGCTGGGCCGTTGGCACCGGGGTCGGGTGCTGCTGGTCGGGGACGCCGCGCACGCCACCGCGCCGACCCTCTCGCAGGGCGCCGCGATGGCGCTCGAGGACGCCGTCGTGCTCGCCGAGTCGCTGCGGAGGTCGACCGGTGACATCGACGCGGCCCTGACGGCGTACGAGAGCCGTCGCCGCCCGCGGACCCGCTGGGTGCGGGACCGGACCCGGGACCGTAACCGGACCCGGGACGTCGCGCCGGCGTTGCGGGACCCGTTGCTGCGCGGACGGGGTGGGCGCATCTTCGGCGAGCACTACCGACTGCTGCTGGGACCACTGTGAGTCCACTCGGGTGCTCTCCCCGAGGCGGGTAACGGAGACACGATTCGGGTCCGGGCAGAGTACCCGGCCACCCCACGCAGCCGGGCCGCCTGTCGGGGACTACCATCCTTGCGGATGACGGCCGCTTACCGCACAGCGCGCCGAGCGGGACAACCCAGAACCGGAGGCCACTCGTGACCACCGTCGCACCCAAGCCGGTCGTGACCCGGCCCTGGCCGGTCCGAGAGCCGGTTCAGGGGTCGGCCCTCGCGCGGCTGCTGCGCACCACGGACGCGAAGCAGATCGGGATCATGTACATGGTCACCGCGTTCGCGTTCTTCATGATCGGTGGGCTGATGGCCCTGATCATGCGGGCCGAGCTGGCGCGGCCCGGGCTGCAGTTCCTGTCGCCCGAGCAGTTCAACCAGCTGTTCACGATGCATGGCACGATCATGCTGTTGTTCTTCGCGACGCCGGTCGTCTTCGCCTTCGGCAACTATCTCGTGCCGATTCAGATCGGTGCCCCGGATGTCTCCTTCCCGCGGCTGAACAGCTTCGCCTTCTGGCTCTTCCTCTTCGGCGGCACCCTGACCACCGCTGGCTTCATCACGCCGGGTGGCGCCGCTGACTTCGGCTGGTTCGCCTACACCCCGTTGAGTAGCGTGGAGCACTCTCCGGGTGTGGGCGCCAACATGTGGGTTGTGGGTCTGGCGATCTCCGGTCTGGGCACGATCCTCGGCTCGGTCAACATGATCACCACGATCCTGACCCTCCGCGCGCCCGGCATGACCATGTTCCGGATGCCGATCTTCACCTGGAACATGCTGGTCACCAGCCTGCTGGCGCTGCTGATCTTCCCGCTGCTGGCCGCCGCGCTCTTCGCGCTCGCCGCCGACCGCATCCTCGGTGCCCACGTGTACGACCCGGCGACCGGTGGGCCGCTGCTCTGGCAGCACCTCTTCTGGTTCTTCGGGCACCCCGAGGTGTACATCATCGCGCTGCCGTTCTTCGGCATCGTCTCCGAGATCATTCCGGTCTTCTCCCGCAAGCCGATCTTCGGCTACAAGGGTCTGGTCGCCGCGACCGTCGCCATCGCAGCCCTGTCGATGAGCGTCTGGGCGCACCACATGTTCGCCACCGGCCAGGTGCTGCTGCCCTTCTTCAGCTTCCTGAGCTTCCTCATCGCCGTCCCCACCGGGATGAAGTTCTTCAACTGGATCGGCACCATGTGGCGGGGGCAGATCAGCTTCGAGTCACCGATGCTCTTCGCGGTCGGCTTCCTGGTCACCTTCCTCTTCGGTGGCCTCACCGGGGTGCTGCTGGCCAGCCCGCCGCTGGACTTCCACGTCTCCGACTCGTACTTCGTGGTGGCCCACTTCCACTACGTGCTCTTCGGCACGATCGTCTTCGCCGTCTTCGCCGGCATCTACTTCTGGTTCCCGAAGATGTTCGGCCGGATGCTCGACGAGCGGCTGGCCCGGGTGCACTTCTGGCTGACCATGGTCGGTTTCCACACCACCTTCCTGGTGCAGCACTGGCTCGGTAACGAGGGAATGCCCCGGCGGTACGCCGACTACCAGGCCATCGACGGCTTCACGACGCTGAATATGATCTCCACGGTCGGTGCGTTCATCACCGGTATCTCGACGTTGCCGTTCATCTACAACTGCTGGAAGTCGTACAGGACGGGTCCGGTGGTCGAGGTCGAGGACCCGTGGGGGCACGGCAACTCGTTGGAGTGGGCGACCAGCTCGCCGCCGCCGTTGCGGAACTTCGACCGGATGCCACGGATCCGCTCTGAGCGGCCCGCGTTCGACTACAAGTTCCCCGAGCTGGCCGCCGGTCAGTCGCTGACTGGCCCGCCGGAGGGTGGGGCCAAGCCACTGACCAGCGAGGCCGACGGTGGCGCCAGCTACCAGGAGGACGTGGCGAGCGACCGAGACCGCCACTGACGCCTCGCCGTACACACCGACGACGGGCGCCGCTCCGGGAATATCCGGGCCGGCGCCCGTCGTCGGTCTCGTACCGCTCCCAGTAGCCACTGACGAACGCCCCGGTAGCCACCGGTGCGGTAGCGGCGTCCCCCACCCTCCCGGGGCCCGGCGGGAAGCCCCGGATGTCCCGCCCGGCACCCCCGTCGTGGTGTGCCTGATGCCACGGCGGTTTCATGTCTCGTTCAGGCATGTTTTTCGTGTTCATGTCTTGGTGGGGTTGGTGTCGGTTTAGCTCGGTGTGGTTGCTGCCGCCTGCCTGGTAGCCGAGGGACACCACCGGGGTCCCGTCCTCTGGGGTGGTGGTTCTCGTCCGTAACGGGGAAGGACACCAATACCGCGATGAACTATCAGTGCCACGTACACGAACCGGACCGACCAGGTGCGCGCCGGGCGAGGTCACGATGGTGGGCCGTCGGACTGGCCGGTGTGACCGGCCTGGCCCTCACCACCAGCCTCGGCATTGGCGGAGCGCCGGCTATCGGCACCGTCGATGGCACTCTCGCCGCCGCCGACGACCGGCCGGGAAACCCCGACCACGCCTCCACCGACAACAAGGGCCACAAGGGCAAGGGAAAGCAGGACAGACACAAGGGCACACCGGTCCCGTGTAGCGCCGATGCGCTGGTCGCGGCGATCACTCTGGCCAACGCCCGCGGTGGTGCGGCCCTCGACCTCGCCAGGGACTGCACGTACCTACTCACCGCCAATATCGACGGCGCCGGCCTGCCCGCCATCACCACCCCGATCATCCTCAACGGCGGCACACACACCACCATCAAACGCCCCGCCGCCACCGACCAGTTCAGAATCCTCACCGTCGACACGGGCGGCGACCTCACCATCAACCACCTGACAATCACCGGCGGCCACACCACCAGCAACGGCGGCGCAGTTCTCGTCAATGCCGGTGGAGCACTTACCGCCAACCGCAGCACTATCACCCGCAACATCGCCGGCGCCGCAGGTGGCGGCATCTCCAATTTCGGCATCACTCGAATCAAGCACTCCACAGTCGACCGCAACACCGCTGGTTCCTCCGGCGGAGGTGTCGTCAGCACCGCCGTGCTCGAAGTCAGTAAATCTCACATATCCGCCAATACCGCGGATCTGGGGGGCGGAGTAAGCACGGAAGGAGCAGCCCGGATCGAGTACAGCGCTATTGCCGCCAATCACGCTCAAAGCCTTGCCGGTGGCCTTATCATGGAAAGTGGCGTCGGAATCGTCACAGATGCCCGAATCATGGACAACACCACCACGGGCTCTGGCGGAATTTTCGTAGGAAGTGGGCAATTCACACTCCGGCGCAGCACCCTTGCCGGGAACACCTCCACCGAAAACGATGGTGGCGGACTGCGGTCAAATCCAGACGCCTCCGTTGTCATCGAGGACAGCCTCGTTAAGAATAACACCGCCCCCGCCGCCACCGCCGACGGTGGCGGTATCTACAGCGCCGGAAGTCTGGTTCTGCGACGCACAAAGATAATCGGCAACCAGGCAGGTGACGAGGGTGGTGGCATAAACAACGAATCCACCTCAACAGCCGCCCTCTTTGCTACGAAGGTGGTCAAGAATATCGCCGGCGTACAAGGTGGTGGCATCTTCAACGAGCCCAACGGAACGGTCGAGTTGAACACCGCCACTGGAACCACTGTGGTCAAGAATCGACCGGACAACTGCTCCGGCGATGTACCCGGCTGCGCCGGATAGCGAACCGAGTACGTCGGATCCACGAGGGGCCCGTTCCACCGCATGCAGGTAGGGACGGGCTCTCCGCAACTCCCACATGGTCAGCGCACCTGGGGGTTGTCGGCAGGTGGCCTCGGCGATCCGGTCGATCTGATCCTTGAGTGACTGGCCGCCGTTGGAACGCAGCTCCTCCAGGGCGTCAAGGCGACTTCAACGGCCGCATCTGGCACCGCCGCAACGGCTTCGCCACTCACGCCTACACCGGCTAGAACCGGCACACGAGCCACTGCCACGTGAACTCTGACTTCACTCAGACAGCGCGGGTCAGCTCGGGTGGAGCAACGGGGGCCGGTGCCGCGTCTTCCCGGCGGTGGCGTAGCCGCACCGGCAGCACCGCCAGAGCGACCAGGGCGCCGACCGCGCCGGTTACGGCGAAGCCCCAGGCCGGCGCCGACGCGTCGATGACGGCTCCGGCCAGCGGGGCGCCGACCGCGACGCCGACGGTGATGGCGGAGCCGTGCAGCCCCATCACCTCACCGCGGGCGTCCGCGGGTGCGAGGCGACTCGCCGCGTCCGAGGTGGAGGCGATGGTGGGGGCGCAGAGTAGGCCGGCGGGGATCAGCACCAGGCTCAGTAGCCACCAGTTCGCTCCGGCCAGCCCGACCGGGATCGTGGCGATGCCCAGCGCCGCCAGCAGCACCAGCGGAGACGGGGACCGGGTGATCGCCCCGTAGGTGAAGCCGCCGATCAGCGAGGCGAGCGCCCAGATGCCCAGCACGACGCCGGTGAAGCCCACGTCGCCGTTGTCGCGCAGGATCGCGATCACGGCCACGTCGGTGCCGCCCAGCACCACGGTGGCGGCGGCGCTGACCGCCAGCACGGCGACCATCCGGGCGGTGAGCCACTCCCGCCGTGGCACCCTACGTCGCGGACCGGCCGCCTCGCCGGCGCCCCGGACCGGCGGGTTGAGCAGGAAGAGCCCGACGCCGGCGGCGACGATGGCGGCGCCCACCAGGTACAGCGTGGTCCGGGCGGAGATGGTGGTGACCGCGAGGGTGGCCAGGACCGGCCCGATCATGAAGGCCAACTCCACCGACACCGAGTCCAGCGCGTACGCGGGCCGGCGCTTCTCGGCCGGCACGATGGCCGCGATGGACTGGCGGACCACCGCGAAGATCGGCAGCGCCAGCGAACCGGCGAGGAAGGCGGCGGGCAGCAGCAACGCGTACGGCAGCAGCGGCGCGGTGGACCAGAAGACCGCTTCGGCGACGGCGGTCAGCACCAGCACCGGCCGCAGGCCGCGCCGGTCGATCAGGCGACCCAGCAGTGGGCCGCCGAGGGCTGCGCCGACGGTGATCGCGGCGCCGACCAGCCCGGCGGCAGCGTATCCCCGGTCGAGGTCCTGGACGACGTAGAACGTCAGGGTCAGACCGATCGTGGTGAGCGGGATCCTCGCGAGCACCGCCACGATCAGTAGGGCCCGGAGACCGGGCAGGGCGAGCGCCGTCCGGTAGGGCTTCAGGTTCACGTCGGTCCGTACCTCCGGGGGACATCCTGGTCCGTGGGCCCGGTGTTCACCAACGTGCTTCGGCTCATGCGGCCCTGATCACAGGCGTTCCCTGGGTGCTGATCCCGGCGTCGGCGAAGGCCCGTAGTGCCTCGTCGGCCGTTTCGGGCCCGATGGCGGCGGTCAGGTCCAGTCGGACGGTGGTCCGGAACCCCTCCTCGGCCGCGTCCAGGGCGGTGGCCCGGACACAGAAGTCGGTGGCGAGCCCGACGATCTCCACCTGGTCAACGCCGTGCCGCCGGAGCCAGTCGGCCAGGCACTCGCCCTGGTCCGTGTGCCCCTCGAAACCGGAGTACGCGGCGGCGTGCTCGCCCTTGTGGAAGATCACCTCGACTCGGTCGGTGGCCAGGTCGGGGTGGAACTCCGAGCCGGGCGTCCCGACCACGCAGTGCGGCGGCCACGAGTCGACGAAGTCCGGCGGATCGCCGAAGTGCGCCCCGGGATCGATGTGGTAGTCCTTCGTCGCCACCACGTGGTCCCAACGGCCCGGCTCGGCGGCGAGGAGCTGGCTGACCCCGGCCGCGACGCTGCCGCCGCCACCGACGGCGAGCGAGCCGCCCTCGCAGAAGTCATTCTGTACGTCCACAATGATCAAAGCGTTACCCATGTGCTGCCCCTTCAGTCGGCCGGTACGACCGTGACCGGAATGGCCGGATCGCCGGCGGAGAGCTTCAATCCTTCCCAGGGGATCGAGATCAGGCACTGCCGCAGGTGCTCCCGCGACTCGTCCAGCGTCGGCTGCGTCGCCACCGCACCCCCCGCGAGGTAGGTACGTTGCAGTAGCCGGTCGTTGGGCTGCCGCTCCGGCACGCCCTGCGGCACGATCACCTCCTCGGTGGCGGTTCCGGTCGGCTTGTGCCGGCGGACCGCCACCTTGCGGCCGCCGATGGTGGCCTTCTGCTCGGAGCGCTTGACCACCGGGCGCCCCTCGACCTCGACGAGCTTGTACACCAGGCTCGCGGTCGGTGCGCCGGAGCCGGTGACGACGGCGGTGCCCGCGCCGTACATGTCCACGGGCTCGGCGGCGAGTGCGGCGATGGCGTACTCGTCGAGGTCCCCGGAGACGATGATCTTCGTTTCGGTGGCGCCGAGCGAGTCGAGCAGGTCCCGCGACTGTTGCGCCATGACCGCCAGGTCGCCGGAGTCGATCCGGATCGCCCGCAGGTCCGGCCCGGCCACCGCGATGGCGTTGCGGATGCCCTGGCTGATGTCGTACGTGTCGACCAGCAGGGTGGTGTCCTTGCCCAGCGTCGCCACCTGGGAGGCGAACGCCGTCCGCTCATCCACGTGCAGCAGGGTGAACGCGTGCGCGGCGGTGCCCGCGGTGGGAATGCCGTAGCGCTCGCCGGCGGCCAGGTTGGAGGTGAACCGGAAGCCGGCCAGGTAGGCCGCGCGGGCCGTTGCCACCGCCGCCTCCTCGTGAGTGCGTCGGGAACCCATCTCGATCAGGGCGCGTCCGCGGGCGGCGGTGACCATCCGGGTGGCTGCCGCGGCGGTGGCGCAGTCATGGTTGAGCACCGACAGCACCAGCGTCTCCAGCACGACGCACTCGGCGAACGTGCCCGAGACGGTGAGGATCGGTGATCCGGGGAAGAAGAGCTCCCCCTCGGCGTAGCCGTCGATGTCGCCGGTGAAGCGGTAGGCGGTGAGCCACTGCGCGGTGGCGTCGTCCACCACCCCGGTTCGCCGGAGGAAATCCACCTCATCTTCGTCGAAGCGGAAATTTCGGATCAGCTCCACCAGTCGACCGGTGCCCGCCACGACACCGTAGCGGCGACCGGTTGGTAACCGCCGGCTGAACACCTCGAACACGCAGCGGCGATCGGCGGTGCCGTCCCGCAGCGCGGCGCGGACCATGGTCAGCTCGTAGTGGTCGGTCAGCAGCGTGGGGCCCAGGGTGCTCACCCGGATCAGCCTAGAGTTCCCGCACGATCCGTGCCGTCCTGGCCCAGGAACATTCGTGGTGCCGACCGTCGCCTTGTCGCGGTCCGTGGCGCCCGTGACGGCGTCGGTCGGCGACCGGTCGGGGTTCCGGTTCCTCGATTTGGCGGATCCGGTGGCACGATGGGGGCATGGCGGCTCCACAGGTTGCACCACTCGAGACGCCGGACACCGACGAGGTGCCGGCGCCCGACCGACCGTGGGTGACGATCGTTTGGGATGACCCGGTCAACCTGATGGCGTACGTGACCTGGGTCTTCCAGAAGTTGTTCGGCTACAGCCGAGGGCGGGCCGAGCAGCTGATGCTGGACGTTCACCACAAGGGCAAGGCGGTCGTCTCCAGTGGCACCCGGGAACGGATGGAGCACGACGCGTCGCAGCTGCACGCGTACGGGCTGTGGGCGACGGTGGATCGGGCGTGAGCATGTTCCAGCGCTGTAGTGGCCACTACGTGGCCACCTTCGCGATAGACGAGGTCCGGGTCCTGCGGAAGGTCGCCACTGAGGTGGTCGGTCTGCTCACCGACGCGTTCGACCACGCCGACCCGGTGGTCGTGCGGCTCTTCCCGGAGGTCTACCCGGACGACGCGGCGGATACCGCCGAGTTTCGTCGGTACACCGAGGGCGACCTGAAGACGGCGAAGATCGACCAGGCCGGTGCGATCCTCGCGGCGCTCCCCGACGACGCCGGTGGCGAGGTCCGGCTCGACAGCGAGGCGGCCGAGGCGTGGCTGCGGGCGCTCAACGACGCCCGGTTGGCGATGGGCGTCCGGTTGGAGATCCGGGACAGCACCGATCTCGGCGCGGAGCTCGATGACGCGGTCGCCACGGACCCGGGGTCCAGTCGGATGTTCCAGCTGTCGGTCTACGCGTACCTGGGCTACTTGCAGGAGTCCCTGCTCAGCGCATTGATTGACTGATCCGTGATTGCTGCCACCTCGCCGGCCAGCACCGGCAGACGCTACGCTGGTCGGCGTGCTGAGCATCGACCGGGCGATCGTGGACGCGATCGTCGCCCATGCCCGTCGGGACCACCCCGACGAGGCGTGCGGCGTGGTCGCCGGTCCCGTCGGTAGTGACCTTGCCACTCGGCACATCCCGATGGAGAACGCCGCCCGTTCCATGACGTTCTACGAGTTCGACTCGATGGAGCAGTTGCGGGTGTGGCGGGAGATGGACGACCGGGACGAGGCACCCGTCGTCATCTACCACTCGCACACCGCGACCGAGGCGTACCCATCGCGCACCGACGTCTCCTTCGCCGGTGAGCCCGACGCGCACTACCTGCTCGTCTCCACCCGTGAGCCCGACTCCGAAGAGATTCGCTCCTTCCGGATCGTGGGTGGCGTGGTGACTGAGGAGCCGGTCCGCGTCCTGGACGCCGGGGTGGACCCGCACGCCGTGCAGTCCTACATGTTCGGGCAGAGCCCGGCGACGGTCGACTACGAGTGTTCTGGCCGCTGATTCCAGCGCGGTAACACCCCACCACGTCCCGTCACCATTTCGGCATTCCCGATCAAGGAGCATCGCATCATGGCCATCGAAGTTCGCATCCCCACCATCCTGCGCAGCCACACCGGCGGTGCGAAGATCGTCGAGGGTGCCGGCGACACGCTGGGCGCTCTCTTCGCCGACCTGGACAGCCGGCACGACGGGCTGAGGGGCCGTCTGGTGACCGACACCGGCGCGCTACACCGGTTCGTGAACGTCTACGTCAACGACGAGGATGTCCGCTTCCTTGGTGCGCTGGAGGCAAAGCTCAACGACGGCGACAGCGTGACCATCCTGCCGGCCGTCGCGGGTGGGGCCCTCGGCTCCGCCGTGGTAGCCGCTCCCCGCGGCCGGCACGCCGGGTCGCCACCCGTCCGCTGAGGGCGCGACCACCGTGGCGCGCTACGACAGTCTGCTCGACGCCTGCGGCGGAACGCCCCTGGTCGGGCTGCCCCGGCTCGCACCGGCGGTTCCCGCTGGGGCGCCGCCGGTGCGGCTCTGGGCGAAGCTGGAGGACCGTAACCCGACCGGCAGCGTCAAGGACCGGGCCGCGCTGTTCATGGTCCGCGCGGCCGAGGAGGCGGGCCGGCTCCGGCCGGGTGCCACGATCTTTGAGCCCACCAGCGGGAACACCGGTATCGCGTTGGCCATGGTGGCGAAGCTGCGCGGGTACCGGCTGGTGTGTGTGCTGCCGGAGAATGTCTCCACCGAACGGGTGCAGCTGCTGCGCATGTACGGTGCGGAGATCATCTTTTCGCCCGCCGCGGGTGGCTCGAACCAGGCCGTCGCCACCGCCAAGCAGATCGCTGCCGAGCACCCTGACTGGGTCCTGCTGTACCAGTACGGCAACGAGGCCAACGCGAAGGCCCACTACCTGACCACCGGCCCGGAGCTGCTTCAGGACCTACCCACGATCACCCATTTCGTGGCCGGGCTCGGCACCACGGGCACGCTGATGGGCACCGGCCGATACCTGCGCGAGAAGGTGGCGGGGGTCCAGGTCGTGGCCGCCGAGCCGCGCTACGGCGAGCTGGTGTACGGGTTGCGTAACATCGACGAGGGGTTCGTTCCGGAGCTGTACGACGCCTCGGTGCTCACCCGGCGCTTCTCGGTCGGTAGCCGGGACGCCGTGCTGCGGACCCGTCAGTTGGTCGAGGTGGAGGGGCTCTTCGCCGGGCTCTCCACCGGTGCGATCCTGCATGCGGCGCTGGCGGTGGCGCACGAGGCGGTCCGGGAGGGGCGCAGCGCCGACGTGGCCTTCGTGGTCGCCGACGCCGGTTGGAAGTACCTCTCGACCGGAGCGTACGACGGCACTCTGGCCGAGGCTGAAGAGGCGCTGGAGGGGCAGCTCTGGGCCTGACCCACCAACCGGGACGGTGTCACGTTCGTGACATCTTCCCGCGGATGATTCATGCGTTCGGGTAACCGAGCGTAGGCTGCGCAGCGTGGCGCACACGGCGGTTGGAACGATGCTCCGCGGAGAGGCAACCGACCCAGACACTACAGAATGCGACAGTGAGACGACTCAATGCGACTAACGGTGTTGGGTTGCGCCGGGAGCTTCCCCGGCCCGGACTCCCCCTGCTCGGCCTATCTGGTCGAGGCTGCGGGCTTCCGGCTCCTGGTCGACTTCGGTTCCGGGTCGCTGTCGACCCTCCAGCGTTACGTGGGGCTCCACGCTCCCGACGCCGTCCTCCTCACCCACCTGCACGGCGACCACTTCCTCGACGCCGTGCTCTACGTGGTGGTCCGCCGGTACGCCCCGGACGGCCCCTATCCGCCGCTGCCGGTGTACGGCCCGGCGGGCACACCGGAGCGGCTCACCGCCCTCGGTGGAGCGCAGGACGGCACCGTCGAGGATGTGTACCAGTTCGCTGCCCTGACCCCGGGGACCTTCCCGATCGGCCCGCTGACCGTCACCGTCGACCGGGTCAACCACCCGATCGAGACGTACGGGGTCCGGCTGGAACACAACGGTCGGGTGCTCTGCTACTCCTCCGACACCGCCCCCTGCGACGCGCTGCTTCAGCTGGCCCAGGGAGCCGACGTGTTTCTCTGCGAGGCGAGTTACCTCGACGGGGTGGACAACCCGCCGGATCTGCACCTGACCGGCGGGGAGGCCGGCGAAGTCGCCACCAAGGCCGGCGTCGGGCGGCTGCTGCTGACCCACCTCGTGGCGGCCTGGGGCAGCGAGGCGGACACCGTCGCCGCCGCCGCCGCTGCCTACGCCGGCCCGCTCGAGGTGGTCCGGCCGGGCGCGCGCTACGAGGTCTGACCGCGCGGTCCGGCCCGAACTCCGGCGGGCCGAGCCGACCGGGACACCCCGGGGCGGGCCGCCCTCGCCACCACATAGGGTGCAGACATGGCGCGACCTGACGGGCGGCTGCCCGACCACCTCCGACCGGTGACCCTGACCCGCGGCTGGAGCACCCACCCTGAGGGCTCTGTGCTGGTGGAGTTCGGTGCCACCCGGGTGCTCTGCACCGCGAGCGTCACCGAGGGGGTGCCCCGCTGGCGCAAGGGCTCCGGGCTCGGCTGGGTCACCGCCGAGTACGCCATGCTGCCCCGCGCCACCAACACCCGCTCCGACCGGGAGAGTGTCAAGGGGCGGGTCGGCGGGCGTACCCACGAGATTTCCCGGTTGATCGGCCGTAGCCTACGCGCGTCGATCGATCTGAAGGCGCTGGGCGAGAACTCCATCGTGCTCGACTGCGACGTGCTCCAGGCCGACGGCGGCACCCGTACCGCCGCGATCACCGGCGCGTATGTGGCGCTGCACGACGCGGTGACCTGGCTCGCCTCCCGCCGTTCCCTCGCCGGTCGGCCGGAGACGGTGATGCACCGCTCGGTGGCGGCGGTGAGCGTCGGCGTCGTCGCCGGTGAGCCGCGGCTGGACCTCAACTACGCCGAGGATGCGACCGCCGAGGTCGACCTGAACGTGGTCTGCACCGGCGCTGGTGACTTCGTTGAGGTGCAGGGTACCGGTGAGGCGGGCGTCTTCAGCCGTGGACAGCTCGACTCCCTGCTCGACCTGGCCGTCGCCGGCTGTGTGGAGTTGGCCGAAGCCCAGCGGAAGGCGCTCTCGTGAGGGCGGCTCCGCTGCCGGCTTCCGCGGTCGTGAACGAAGGTGACTCAGCATGAACAAGGTCCTGCTCGCCACCCGAAACCGAAAGAAGCTCATCGAGCTGCAACGCATCCTCGACGGCGCCCTGGGCGTGCACCGGATCGCCCTGATCGGCCTCGACGATGTCGAGGCCTATCCGGAGCTGCCGGAGACCGGCCTGACGTTCGGGGAGAACGCACTGATCAAGGCTCGGGAGGGGTGCCGGCGCACCGGGTTGCCCACCATCGCCGACGACTCCGGTCTGGCGGTGGAGGCGCTCAACGGCATGCCCGGTGTCTTCAGTGCCCGCTGGGCCGGCCAGCACGGTGATGACCACGCCAACCTGCAGCTGGTGCTGAACCAGATCGCCGACGTGCCGGACGAGCATCGCGGTGCGTCCTTCGTCTGCACGGTGGCCCTGGCGCTGCCCGGCGGCAAGGAGCACCTGGTTGACGGCCGCCAGCCCGGTCGCCTGCTGCGGGAGCCGCACGGCGACGGTGGCTTCGGCTACGACCCGATCTTTCGGGGCGATGGGCAGGACCGGACGAACGCCGAGCTGACACCGGCGGAGAAGGATGCGATCAGCCACCGTGGCAAGGCGCTGCGCGAACTGGCGAAGCTGATCGCCAAGGTGTTGCCGCCTAACTGACCTGCCGTACCCGGGCAGCGGCTACCGAGGTCGGCAGCCGCTGCCCGGCACGAGCAGGAGGGTCAGGCCAGCTTCCCGACCTCACGTTCGATCGCCGCCCGAAGCTCTGGGCCGGCAATCACCGTACGGGCGGTCTCCAGCACCGGAGCGAGGAAGATGTCCGGGCCGGGCTCTCCGGCGACCCCGGCCAACGCGGCGATGGCGGCCCGTCCGGCCGGCGACGGTGGTAGCGGTGCCCGGAGCTGGAGCCCGCGGACCGCGGCGAGGAGCTCGACCGCGAGCAGACTGGTCAGGTTGTCCAGGACGGTCCGCAGCTTCTTGGTCGCCGCCCAGCCCATCGAGACGTGGTCTTCCTGCATACCGCTGGTGGGCAGGGAGTCCACCGAGGCGGGGGCGGCGAGTCGGCGGTTCTCCGCGACGATGCCGGCCGCCGTGTACTGGGCGATCATCAGCCCGGAGTTGACCCCGGCGTCGGGGGAGAGGAACGCCGGCAGGTCCCGGGAGCGGGTCACGTCGAGCAGCCGGTCCACCCGCCGCTCGGCGATCGCGCCGACCTCGGCGGCGGCGACAGCGAGGAAGTCCGCGGCGAAGCCGAGCGGCGCGCCGTGGAAGTTCCCGGTCGACTCGACCCGGCCGTCCGGCAGGACCACCGGGTTGTCCACCACCGAGGCCAGTTCCCGGCCCGCCACCTGCCGGGCGAAGTCCAGGGTGTCCCGGGCCGCGCCGGCGACCTGCGGCGCGCACCGCATCGAGTAGGCGTCCTGTACCGCGTGCACCACGTCGTCGCGGTGTGACGCCATCACCGCCGAGTCCTGGAGCAGGCGGTGGATGTTCGCCGCCGAGGTGGCCTGACCGGGGTGCGGCCGGATGGTGTGCAGCTCGGGCTGGAACGGCCGGTCCGTGCCGAGCATCGCCTCGATGGCCAGGGCGGCCGTCACGTCGGCCAGGGTGAACAGGTGCGCGGCGTCGTGGTTGGCCATCAACAGCATGCCGAGCATGCCGTCGGTGCCGTTGATCAGTGCCAGCCCTTCCTTGGCGGCCAGCTCGATCGGCGTGATACCGGCCCGGCGCAGCGCCTCGCTGGCCGGGATCCGGTCACCGGCCGGGCCCAGCACCCAACCCTCGCCGAGGAGCGCCAGCGCGCAGTGCGCCAGCGGCGCCAGGTCGCCGGAGGCCCCCAGCGACCCGTGCTCGGGCACCCACGGGGTGACATCGTGGTTGAGCAGGTCCACCAGTGCGGTGGCGACCAGCGGCCGGACTCCGGAGCGGCCGAACGCGAGGGAACGGACGCGCAGCAGCATCATCGCCCGCACCACCTCGCGGGGCATGGCGGTCCCCACCCCGGCGGCGTGCGAACGGATCAGCGCGTGCTGCAGCTCCGCCCGCCGCTGTGGGGCGACGAAGGTGTTGGCGAGGGCCCCGAAGCCGGTGCTCACGCCGTATACCGGCTGGCCGGCCGCCTCGATCCCGTCCACGACGGACCGGCTGGCGGCCATCGCGTCGATCGCCGTCGGGTCGAGGACGACCTTGGCGTTGCCACGGACGACGGCGAGCACGTCGGCGGGGGTGATTCCGGTTGGCTGAATGACTACGGTCGACATTGCGGTACTCCGTTGTGCAGGACCTGGCGGATCAGTGGAATCCCCGGCCGGTAGGCCAGGTGCAGGTGAGACGGGGCGTCGAGGATCATCAGGTCGGCCCGGGCACCGGGCGTCAGCCGACCCACGTCGGTGCGGCGCAGCGCCGCGGCGCCGCCGGCGGTCGCCGCCCAGACCGCCTCGGAGGGGCTCATCCGCATCTCCCGGACGGCCAGCGCGATGCAGAACGGCACCGACGAGGTGTACGACGACCCGGGGTTGCAGTCGGTGGCCAGCGCCACGGTCACGCCCGCGTCGAGCAGCCGCCGGGCGTCCGGGTAGGGCGAGCGGGTGGAGAACTCCGCCCCCGGCAACAGGGTGGCAACGGTCGCTCCGTCGGCCCCGACGAGCGCGTCAACGTCGGCGTCGGTGAGGTGGGTGCAGTGGTCAACGCTGGCCACCCCCAGCTCCACCCCGAGCTGGACCCCCGGGCCCGGACCAAGCTGGTTGGCGTGCAGCCGGGTGCCCAGCCCGGCGGCCTGCCCACGGGTCAGGATCGTGCGGGTGTGGTCGGCGTCGAAGGCGCCCCGCTCACAGAAGACATCCACCCAGCGGGCGTGCGGCGCGGCGGCGGCGAGCATCGGGCCGCAGATCAGGTCGACGTAGTCGTCCGGCCGGTCGGCGTACTCGGCGGGGACGACGTGCGCCCCGAGAAAGGTGGTCTCCGAGCTCACCTCGGTGGCGATCCGCAGCGACCGGGCCTCGTCAACGACGGTGAGGCCGTACCCGCTCTTGATCTCGATGGTGGTGGTGCCCTGCCGCAGCGCCTCCGCGTGTAGCCGGCGGGCCGTGGCGCGTAGCTCGTCGTCGGTGGCGGCCCGGGTCGCGCCGACCGTGGTGCGGATACCGCCGCCGGTGTACGGCTCGCCGGCCATCCGGGCGGCGAACTCGACCGCTCGATCCCCGGCGAAGACCAGGTGGGCGTGGCTGTCCACGAAGCCGGGTAGCACGGCCGCTGACTCGGCGTCGATGCGTTGGTCGGCGGCGGGCGCACCCCTGCTCGGCCCGACCCAGGCCACCACGCCGTCCTCGATGAGCACGGCGGCGTCGCGGCGGATGCCCAGCGGCCCCTCCCCGGCGGTGGTGTTGGTGACCAGTTCTCCGATGTTGTCCAGCAGCAGGCTACTCATGGCGCTCCGGTCACCTCCGCGATCGACGTGGCCAGCTCGGCGGGGACGTCAACGGTGCGGTGCCGTCCGTCCTGCACCACCACCTGGCCATCCACCACCACCTGGTGGACATCCCCCGCGGTGGCGGCGAAGAACGCACCAGCCGCCGGTACCCCCGCGGTCCGCGGGCTGTCCAGCCGGAGGGTGACCAGGTCGGCCCGGTCGCCCGCGGCCAGCCGGCCGGCGTCGCCCCAGCCGAGGGCGGCGTGCCCGGCGGAGGTGGCCGCGGTGACCAGCTCGCCGACGGTGAAGTGGCCGCGCTGCCGGGTACGCAGCCGCTCGTCCAGCTCCACCGCGCGCGCCTCCTCGAAGATGTCCACCACCGCGTGGCTGTCGCTGCCGAGACTCAGTGGGCTGCCGGCGTTGGCCAGCCGGCGGGCCGGTCCGATCCCGTCGGCGAGGTCCCGCTCGGTGGTGGGGCAGAGGCAGACCCCGGCGCGGCTCTCCCCGAGCAGGACCACGTCCGAGGTGGTGGGGTGGGTGGCGTGCACGGCGGTGGTGTGCTGGTCGAGGACTCCCCGGTCGGCCAGCAGCCGGGTGGGGCTGCAGCCGTGCTCGGCCCGGCAGGCATCGTTCTCGGCCGGCTGCTCGGATAGGTGCAGGTGCAGCGGGACGCCCCGCTCGCGCGCCGAACCGGCCACCGTCGCCAGCTGGTCGGCGGGCACGGCACGCACCGAGTGGATCGCCGCGCCCACCCGTACGTGCGCGTCGGTGGGGTGCAACGCCGCTGCCCGCTCCGCCCAGCGCAGGGCGTCGCCATCGCCGAAGCGTCGCTGCGGCCCGGCCAGCGGCTCGCCGGCCACGGTGGCGGTCAGGTAGCAGGCGTCCAGCAGGGTCAGCCGGATCCCGGCGTGCGCCGCCGCCTCGACCAGGGCGGCCCCCATCGCGTTCGGGTCGGCGTACGGGGTGCCGTCCGGGCCGTGGTGCAGGTAGTGGAACTCGCCGACGCAGGTGATCCCGGCCAGCGCCATCTCCGCGTACGTGGCGCGGGCGAGCGCGAGGTAGCTCTCCGGGTCCAGCCGGGCGGACACCTCGTACATCCGGTCCCGCCAGGTCCAGAAGTCGCCGAGACCGCCGTGGGTGCGGCCGCGTAACGCGCGGTGGAAGGCGTGCGAGTGCGCGTTGGCCAGCCCCGGCAGGGTCAGCCCGGGCAGGCGGACCGCGTCGGCGAGGACCTCGACCCCGGCGGTGGGCCGGCCCCCGGCGGCCAGCGGGGTGACCCCGGTGATCCGGCCGGCAGCGGTCTCGATCAGCACGTCCGGAGTCGGCTCGGGCTGCTCGGGTAGCCACGCGTACTCGGCCAGCCAGCGGGTCATGTCAGCTCCTCCAGCACGGCGGCGAGGGCTTGCACCCCGGCCGCGCAGTCGTCGTCGTTCGCCGACTCCGCGGGGGAGTGCGACACCCCGGTGGGGTTGCGGACGAAGAGCATCGCGGTGGGCAGGTGCCCGGCCAGCACGCCGGCGTCGTGCCCGGCCCCGGTCGGCAGCACCGGCGCGTCGAGCAACCGGGCGAGCCGGTTGGCCAGCCCGCCGTCGAACGCGACGAGGGGCGTGGCCGACTCCTCGGTCAGCCGCAACTCGGTGCCGTCGCGTCGGGCTCGCTCGGCGGCCCGGTCATGGACCGCCTCGACCAGCCCGGCGAGGGTCTCCGGTTCGGCGGCGCGGGCGTCCAGCCAGCCGGTCACCGCAGACGGGATGGCGTTGGTGGCGTTCGGCTCCACCCGTACCCGGCCGATCGTGGCGTGGGCGCCGAGCCGTCGGGCCTCCTTGTTGGCGGCGAGCACCGTGAACGCGTACGTGAGCATCGGGTCGCGGCGGTCCATCATCCGGGTCGTACCCGCGTGGTTTCCCTCGCCGGTGAAGTCGAAACGCCACCGGCCGTGCGGCCAGATCGCGCTGGCGACGGCGACCGGCGCGGCCTGCTCGACCAGGGCCCGGCCCTGCTCGACGTGGAGCTCGACGAAGGCGGCGAAGCGGCCGAGCAGCTCCGGCCGGGCACCGGCCGGCGGGCCGCCCAGCGCCTCGGCGAAGCTCACCCCGGCCGGGTCGCACAGCTCGGCCGCCCGCTCGGCCGGCAGCGCGCCGGTGAGCAGCCGAGACCCCAGACACGGTACGCCGAACCGGGCGCCCTCCTCCTCCACGAAGGCGGCGACCGCGATGGGCCGGGTGGGGGTGGTGCCGGCGGCACGTAGCTCGTCCACGGCGAGGAAGGCGCTGACGATGCCGAGCGGCCCGTCGTACGCCCCGCCGTGCGGTACCGAGTCGAAGTGGCTGCCGGTGAGCACCGCGTTCCCCGCCTCCGGGGCGCCCCACCAGGCGAAGAGGTTGCCGTTGCCGTCGTCGGTCACCGGCATGTCGCGCTGGTCGGCCTGGGCCCGGAACCACTCCCGCAGCCGCAGCTCCGGGTCGGTCAGCGCGTACCGCAGGTACCCGCCGCTACGGTCGTCCCGGCCGATCGGCGCGATCTCGTCCCAGAGCCGCCGGAACCTGGGCGGAAGGGAGCTTTCCACCACCGGATGCGTCAACACGGAGCTCTCCTTACGCCGTCGCCATCGGGATGTGCAGGCCGGTGTGCTCGGCGACCTGCCGGGCGTCGTCGTAGCCGGCGTCAACGTGCCGTACGACGCCCATCGCCGGGTCGTTGGTGAGGACTCGTTCGATCTTCTGCCCGGCGAGGGCGGTGCCGTCGGCGACGCAGACCTGGCCGGCGTGGATGGAGCGGCCGATCCCGACCCCGCCACCGTGGTGGAGGGAGACCCAGGAGGCTCCGCTGGCGGTGTTCACCAGGGCGTTGAGCAGCGGCCAGTCGGCGATCGCGTCGGAGCCGTCGGCCATCGCCTCGGTCTCCCGGTATGGGCTGGCGACGCTACCGCAGTCCAGGTGATCCCGGCCGATGACCACCGGCGCGGAGAGCTCTCCGGCGGCGACCATCTCGTTGAACCGTACCCCGGCCCGGTCCCGTTCGCCGTAGCCGAGCCAGCAGATCCGAGCCGGCAGCCCCTGGAACGCCACCCGGTCGCCGGCCATCCGGATCCATCGGGCCAGCTGCTCGTTCTCCGGGAAGAGTTCGAGGATGGCCCGGTCGGTGGCGGCGATGTCGGCCGGGTCGCCGGAGAGCGCCGCCCACCGGAACGGGCCCTTGCCCGCGCAGAACAGCGGCCGGATGTAGGCGGGCACGAATCCCGGGAAGTCGAAGGCGCGGGTGTAGCCACCGAGTCGTGCCTCGCCGCGGATCGAGTTGCCGTAGTCGAAGACCTCGGCGCCCGCGTCGAGGAAGCCGACCATCGCCTCGACGTGTCGGGCCATCGACGCGCGGGCCCGGTCGGTGAACTCGGCCGGCTTGGCCGCCGCGTAGTCGCGGGCGTCGGCCAGCTCAACCCCTTCCGGCAGGTACGACAGCGGGTCGTGGGCGCTGGTCTGGTCGGTGACCACGTCCACCGGGACGCCTCGGCGCAGCAGCTCGGGGAATACGGTGGCCGCGTTGCCGACCACGCCGATGCTGCGCGCCCGCCGTTCGCTGCGGGCGGCGGTTGCCCGCTGCACCGCGTCGTCGAGTGAGTCGGCGACCTCGTCCAGGTAGCGCTCGCGTACCCGGCGTTCGAGGCGGGAGCGGTCAACGTCCACGATCAGGCAGGCACCGCCGTTCATGGTCACGGCGAGTGGCTGGGCCCCACCCATCCCACCGCAGCCGGCGGTCAGCGTCAGCGTGCCGGCCAGCGACCCACCGAACCGCTTCGCGGCGACGGCCGCGAACGTCTCGTAGGTGCCCTGGAGGATGCCCTGGGTGCCGATGTAGATCCACGATCCGGCGGTCATCTGCCCGTACATGGTCAGGCCGAGCTGTTCCAGCCGGCGGAACTCCGGCCAGGTGGCCCAGTCGCCGACCAGGTTGGAGTTGGCCAGCAGCACCCGCGGCGCCCACTCGTGGGTCCGCATCACCGCGACCGGCCGGCCGGACTGCACCAGCATCGTCTCGTCGTCGCGCAGCTCGGTGAGAGTGGTCAACAACGCGCGGTACGACGGCCAGTCCCGCGCGGCCTTCCCGGTCCCGCCGTAGACGACCAGGTCTTCGGGGCGTTCGGCCACCTCCGGGTCGAGGTTGTTCATCAGCATCCGCCGTGCGGCTTCCTGGGGCCAACCCCGGGCGGTGCGGGTGGTGCCGCGGGCGGCGCGGATCGGCTGGGTCATGAGGAACCTCCTAACCAAGGAACAACTGACGACGGGCGGCAGAGGCCTCGAACGCCTCCAACCGTCGTTGGGTTTGAACGGGTGCGGCGTCGCAGATCGCCTGGAGTAGCACCATGGCCAGGGTCATCGGTGCGGTGTGTAGGTCGAACACGAGCTGTGCGCCGACGGCGGCGGGAAGCAGCACGTCGGCGTGCTCGCCGGCCGGGCTGACCGGCGAGTCGGTGATGGCGACGACGGTCAGGCCCGCCGTCCGGGCCTCGCGCAGGGCGTCGAGGGCCTCCCGGGGGTAGCGGGGCAGCACGAGGGCGAGCAGGGCGGTCGCACCGGCCTCGGCGGCCTGTTCGATCCGGTCGGTGAGCAGGCTGCCGCCGTCGTCGAGGACCCGTACGTCCGGGAGCACCTTGGCGGCGAAGTAGGCGAAGTAGGCGGCCAGCGGCGCGGCGGCGCGGAGGCCGAGCACCGGCAGCGGGTGGCTGGCGGCGAGGAGCCGGCCGGCGGCGGCGACGCGGTCCCGGTCGGCGAACTGGTCGGCGAGCCGGTCCAGGTTCTCGATCTCGGCGCGTACCGCCTGCTGGAGTTCGTTGTCCGGGTTCGGTCGTTCGTCGCGGGGTGCCGCGGTCAGCTCCCGGAGACGGCGGCGCAGGGTGGGGTAGCCGTCGTGGCCGAGGGCCATCGCGAAGCGGGTCACCGAGGGTTGACTCACCCCGGCCAACTCGGCGACCTCCGCCGCCGACAGGTACGCCACCGCCGGGCCCTGCTGGACGAGGCAGTGCGCGATCCGTCGCTGGGTCGGGGTGAGCCGAACCCCGCGGAACAGGTCCAGCACCCGGTCACCCGGGGGCACGACGGATCTTTCATTCATGTTTCGACCTTATGTATATTAACTTTCATCGGCAACCGGGGCTGCTGCGGCCGGCCTCGGGCGGGGTACGAGTGGCAGGGTGGGTCGATGCGGCTGAGCGCTATTCACACCTACCCCGTCAAAGGGTGTCGGCGGCGGGACCACGATGCCGCCCCGGTGCTGCCCTGGGGCCTGGCCGGCGACCGGCGCTGGATGCTCGTAGACGCGGCGGGCATCGGCATCACCCAACGCCAGGTCAGCAGCCTCGTCGCGCTGCGCGCGGTGGCCCGAGCCGGGGGTCTCACCCTGCGTGCCGCCGGCCACCCCGACCTCGATGTCGCGGAGCCGGTGGACGGTGTCCCGATCGCCGTGCGTACCTTCCGCAGCCGCAAGCTGGACGTGCGGGCGCACACCGCCGGTTCGGCCGCCGAGACCTGGGTCAGCCGGTTCCTCGGCCGCCCGGCCCGCCTGGTGTGGTTGGCCCGGCCGGCCCGTCACATCGCCGCCGCCGACCGCGAGCATGACCCAGGTGACCAGGTCACCTTCGCCGACGAGGCCCCGATCTTGCTCGCCAGCACCGCCTCGCTCGACGCGCTCAACGGATGGCTGGCCGAGGCCGGCGAGCCGCCGGTGCCGATGACCCGCTTCCGCCCGAACCTCGTGGTCACCGGAGCGCAGGCCTGGGCGGAGGACGACTGGGTCGCCCGCCCGGTGCGCATCGGCGGTGTCACCTTCCGCGCCGCTGGCCCGGCTGATCGTTGTGTGGTCACCACCACCGACCAGGAGACCGGGGTCCGGGGGAAGGAGCCGCTGGTCACCCTTGGCCGCTACCGCAAGGTGCGGCAGAAGCTTCTCTTCGGGCTGCGGATGGTGCCCGTCGAGACCGGTCGGGTCGCCGTCGGCGACGAGGTCGTGCCCGCCGAGTGACCGCAGCGGGTCAGGCCAGGCCGCAGCTCATTCCCGGGCCCGCAGCTCATTCCCGGGGCTTCGTTCATCACTCGGGCCGGTCGGTGCTCAGATCGAGCCACATGTAGAGCTCGTCCCGATCATCTCCCGCCGCCACCCGCAGCGCGCCCGGCAACCGCCCCACCTCGCGGTAGCCGAGGCGCCGGTAGAAGCGGTCCAGCCCCAACCCGTCCCGGACGGTGATCTGGAGCGCGGCGAGCCCCCACCGGCGGCCGATGCGCTCCGCCGCGCGCATCAGATCCAGGCCGTAGCCCTCGCCCTGACAGTCCGGGTGGACCATGACCCGGGTGAGGACCCGGTAGTGGGTCTTCAGGTGAAACCGGTTGTCGGTGAAAATCGCCATCGTGACGAGTTGGTCGCCGGCGTAGCCGAGGAGTAGCCGGTCCGGGCCGTCGGCGACCGCCGCGAGGGTCGGGTCGGCAATGGTCCGCACCTCGGCGGCGGTGACCGGCGCGACGAAACCCACCGCGCCACCGGCGTTGGTGACGTCAACCCAGAGCGCGACGATGTCCGCGCGGAGCTCGGGCGTCAGGTCGGGGTCGAGCACGAACCGGAGGGCCACGCTGCTCATCCTGACCGGTCGGGTAGGACCACCGCCCGAAAAGTGACGAGCCCGACGGGGCCAACCAGGTTAGGGTCCGCCCATGATCGCAGAGCTGCCACCGTTCGAGTTCGCCTTCCCCGGTCCGTTGCGGGACAAGCTGGTCGCCGCGGTGCTCGCGGGGACCAAGACCACCACGACCGGCCTGCGCCAGGACTACGAGATCGAAGGGGAAGCGCTGCCGGTCGCGGGCACCCGGGCGGCGGTGATCGATTCTGCTGGTCGCCGGGTGGCCGTGATCGAGCTGACCGAGGTGCGGGTCAGCCGGCTCGGCGACGTGGACCTGGACCACGCCCGGGACGAGGGCGAGGGGTTCGACTCGGTCGCCGCCTGGCGAGCGGGGCACGAGAAGTACTGGCACGGAGCGGACTATCGAGGGTGGGTCGGCGATCCGGGCTTCACCGTGGACGACGACACGCTGGCCGTGCTGGAGCGGTTCCGGCTGGTGGAGACCCTCTGAGTGGTGCGGGAGGGGGGACTCGAACCCCCACGTCCTCTCGGACACAGGCTCCTAAGACCTGCGCGGCTGCCAATTACGCCACTCCCGCTTGCCGGGAAGAGTCTAGAGCCTCCGGCGGCGGGCCTGCGCCCCGCCCGGGTGGTCAGCTCGGCGCGCCGACGATAACCATCCGGGGACGCGGGCGCGCGGCCCGGCGGGCGTCGGTTCAGTCCAGGCCGAGATCGCGACGGAGCTTGGCGACGTGGCCGGTCAGTCCAGGCCGAGATCGCGACGGAGCTTGGCGACGTGGCCGGTCGCCCGGACGTTGTAGAACGCCCGCTCGATGCGCCCGTCGGCGTCGATGACGAACGTCGAGCGGATGACCCCGGTGACCGTCCTGCCGTACGACTGCTTCTCGCCGTACGCCCCGTACGCGGCGAGCACCGCCCGGTCGGTGTCGGAGACGAGCGGGAACGTGATGGCGTCCCGTTCGCGGAACGTGGCCAGCTTCTCCGGCTTGTCCGGGGAGATGCCGACCACCTCGTAGCCGGCGGCCTGGAGCGAGGCGAGGGAGTCGCGGAAGTCGCAGGCCTGCTTGGTGCAGCCGGGGGTCATCGCGGCCGGGTAGGCGTAGAGCAGCACCTTGCGGCCGCGGAGGTCGGCCAGCGCGAGCTGGTCGCCGCTGTCGGTGGGGAGGGTGAAGTCGGGGGCGGTGTCGCCGGGGGAGAGGCGGGCTGGCGCGGTCATGGCTGCGACCCTACCGCCGCGCCAGCTCCTGGTTCGCTTCGGTGACCCCGGTGGCGTGGCGCTCGGCTCTCCGGCGAGGAGCGCGTCCGGTCGGCAACTTCGTCTCCCGTCGGCAACCTCGTTCGTCGCTGGTAGCGACGGCGACGTGACCGACATCATCTCTTGTTGCCAAGGATTGGCAACAGCAGAGCTCGCCTAATAACCTGATGCGGTGGCGTGGACAGACCCGCCGGACACATGGGGAGGTCGCGTGGAGAACCTGGCGATGCACATCTCCAACGGGATCATCAACGGTCCCGTCGCCGCGATCTTCGCGGTGATCGCACTGGCGGCGATGGCGCTCTGCGTCCAGCGCGGCCGGCAACACCTGGACGATCGGCTGGCACCGATGGCCGGCCTGGTCGCCGCCTTCATCTTCGCCGTGCAGATGATCAACTTCCCGATCTTCACCGCCGGGATCAGCGGCCACCTGCTCGGTGGTGCGCTCGCCGCGTTGCTGGTGGGGCCGTGGGTCGGCGCGCTCTGCGTGGCCGTCGTGCTGACCGTGCAGGCGCTGGTCTTCGGCGACGGCGGCGTGGCGATGCTCGGTCTCAACATCACCAACCTGGCGATCATTGGCACCGCCGCCGCGTACCTGCTGATCGTCGCGCTGCTGCGGGTGCTGCCGCGTACGCCGGCCGGGCTCGCCGTGACGGCGTTCGTCTCGGCGCTGGTCAGCGTCGTGGCTGCGGCGCTGGGCTTCGTCCTCCAGTACCAACTCGGTGGCGCCGTCGATCTCGGCGACAACATCGCCGGCCTGGCCGGCACGATCGCCGTCACGCACCTGCTGATCGGCATCGGTGAGGGCCTGATCACCGCGATGACGGTGCTGACCGTCGCGAAGGCCCGACCCGACCTTGTGTATGCGCTGCGCGCCCGCGGACCGGTCGCGCCGACCCCCATCCCGGCTGTTGGAGGTGCCCGGTGAGGAAACGGACTTGGGGCTTCATCGCCAGCGGACTGCTGGTCTCCCTCCTGCTGGCCGGCGTGGTGAGTGGCTTCGCGTCGGCCGACCCGGACGGGCTGGAGTCCGCACTGCGGGAGGGCTGCACCGTTGACGCGGAGGGCACGGTCACCGGCGGTGACTGTCCGGCGCAGCGGGAACAGGAGCACGAGATCGGCGGCCCGCTGGCCGACTACGGCGTCACCGGCATCGCTGACGACGCCCTCGCCACCGGGCTCTCCGGCGTCGTCGGCGTGCTGCTGACCTTCGCCCTGGCCGGGGGCGGGTTCTGGCTGGTCCGTCGCCGGGCCGGGCAGCAGGCCACCGGGGATGGCGACGCGGCGGCGCAGCCGTCCTCCGCCGCCGGAGTGGGCTGAGGAGCGGGCCGTGGGCGCCGGGCACACCCAGCTGCTCTACCACTGCTCCGACTCACCGGTGCACCGGCTGCCCCCCGAGGTGAAGATCGCGGCGATGGTGGCCTTCACCCTCGCCGTGGTCGCCACCCCCCGGGAGGCACTCTGGGCCTTCGGCGGCTACGCCGTGCTGGTGGCGCTGGTCGCGGCGGTGGCCCGGGTTCGGCCCGGCTGGCTGCTGCGCCGGTCGCTGATCGAGCTGCCGTTCGTACTGTTCGCGTTCGCCCTGCCGTTCCTCGGCGCGGGCGAGCGGACCGAACTCCTCGGCCTGTCGGTCTCCGTGGACGGGCTGTACGGGGCGTGGAACGTCCTCGCCAAGGGCACCCTGGGCGTCCTGGCGTCGTTGCTGCTGGCCGCGACCACCAGCACCCGGGACCTGATCGTCGGGTTGGACCGGCTGCGCTGCCCGCAGCTGCTCACCCAGATCGCCGCCTTCATGCTGCGCTACCTGGAGGTGCTGGTCGGTGAGGTTCGGCGGATGCGGGTGGCCCGCCTGTCCCGGGGAGACGATCCGCGCTTCGTGTGGCAGCTGCGGGGGTTCGCGACCGGGGTGGGGGCGCTGTTCCTGCGCGCCTACGAGCGGGGGGAGCGGGTGTACCTGGCGATGCTGTCCCGGGGCTACACCGGGCGGATGCCCCAGGTGTGGCAGGGCACGGCGGCGGCGACCGCCGGGCAGTGGCTGCTCGCCTCGACCGTCCCCGCCGTAGCGGCCGGCGTCGCCGCCACCGCACTGGTCCTGACATGATCGGAGGCGTGCAGCCGATGACGCCCCCGAGCCTCGACGTGCGCGATGTGCACTACGCCTACCCGGACGGGCATGCGGCGCTGCGCGGCGTGGAGCTGACCGTGCCCCGCGGCGACCGGGTGGCGCTGCTCGGGCCGAACGGTGCTGGGAAGACCACCCTGGTGCTGCACCTCAACGGCATTCTCACCCCCACCGCCGGGAGTGTGACCGTCGGCGGGCTGACCGTCCGCCCGGACCGGTCGACCCTGGCCGAGGTGCGCCGGCGGGTGGGCATCGTCTTTCAGGACCCGGACGACCAGCTCTTCCTGCCCACCGTCGCCGAGGACGTGGCGTTCGGCCCGGCCAACCTGGGGCTGCGCGGCGCCGAGCTGACGACCCGGGTGGACGAGGCGCTTGCCGCGGTCGGGATGAGCGAGCACCGGGACCGCGCCCCGCACCACCTGTCGTTCGGGCAGCGTCGCCGGGTCGCGGTGGCGACGGTGCTCGCCATGCACCCGGAGATCCTGGTGCTGGACGAGCCGTCGTCCAACCTCGACCCGGCCGCCCGGCGCGAACTGGCCGAGATCCTGCGGGCCCTGCCGGTGACCCTGCTGATGGTCACCCACGATCTGCCGTACGCGCTGGAGCTCTGCGAACGCTCGGTCATCCTGGACGCCGGCCGGCTCGTCGCCGACGGCCCCACCGGGGAGATCCTGGCAGACGAGGCGCTGCTCGCCCGGCACCGCCTCGAGCTGCCCTACGGATTCACGCCCCGTCCGACGCCCCACTGATCCGGGTACGGATCAGCTGGCGGCCTCCACCGCGGCCCGGATGCTCTCCGGCGTCCAATCGGCTACCGGCTCCCCGTTGACCAGGACCGTCGGCGTACCGGAGACGTTCGCCCGGCTGGACTCCTCGGTCACGTGCTTGGTCCAGGACAGATAGGTGCCGTCCTTGACACAGGAGCCGAAGCTGTCCTGATCCAGGCCGACCCCGACGCCGAGGTCGATCAGCTCGTCGTTGTTGAGCTGGGCGCCGTCCTCGGCCGGCTGCTGCGCAAAGAGCGCCTCGCTGAACTCGCGGAACTTCCCGCCGGCCGAGGCGCAGCCCGCGGCGGCGGAGGAGCGGGTCGAGTACTGGGTGGTGGAGCGACTGTCCAGGATCGCCACCGGGTGGAAGACCACCTGCGCCTTGCCCTCGTCCGCGAGCTGGTCAACGGTCTCGCCGCTGATCTCCTGGAACTGCTTGCAGGCCGGGCAGAGGTAGTCCTCGTACAGGTCGATGGTGACCGGCCCGGAGCCGTACACGATGCCGGTGCCGGCGTCGTTGGCGCCCGGTGGCGGGGTGAACTCGCCGGCGCGCTGCTCGGAGTAGACGGCCCAGCCGACGAAGCCGGCGATCACCAGCACGAAGACGGCGGTCACCGACACCCACAGCGTCCGCTTGCGCCGCCGCTCCTGGGCCAGCTGCTCCCGGACCACCCGGGCGGCCTCCTTGCGGCCCTTCCGACTACTCATCCTCGTCCTCCACTGCGCGTTCGCCCAGCAACCAGCCGTCCACCGAGAACGGGGTGCGGGGCCAGATCAACAGGAACCCGGCCAATGCCAGGAATCCCAGGTCCCGGAGGATCTCCGGGAGGTAGCTTGGGGTCTCCCCCGCGGCCAGCTCGCCGCCGATGCCGAAACAGCCGCAGTCGATGCTCAACCCGCGCGTCCAGGCCGAGACGATGCCGGCAATGAAGACCAGCAGCAACGCCACGGACACTCCGGCAGTCAGCCGGGTCGCCAACCCGAGCAGCACGAGTACGCCGAGGGCCAGTTCGAGGAAGGGCAGCACGGCACCGACCACGACCGACACGTCGTACGGGAAGATCTGGTACGCGTGTACCGCTCGGCCGGAGGCGGCGAGGTCCCCAACCTTGGAGGCGCCGGCGAGGAGCCAGACCGCGGCCAGGCCGAATCGGACGGCGAGGCCGATCCAGGGGCGGACGACCCGCCAGCGGGGAAAGCGGCTGTGCGATGTGGTCACGCTCATGTGGTCGCTCCTCGCCCCCGGCCCGTTCCCGGGCTCCACCGATCCACGCCACGCCAACGGCGGGACCAGCGGATGCGGTGTCGCGCGGGGCCCAGGATCATGACAGTCCAGGCTACGCGGAGCGAGCGGTGACGGTAGGGACCTTTGTCCCCAGATGGGGTTTGCCACGTCGGGAACTTTTTCCGGGCGCGGACCGACTACCCACTCGGTACGGGGTGGAACGGCCCGGTCGCGGGTCACCCGCCGACCCAGGTCCGGTTGGGCATCAGGGAGCGTTCTGGGTGAGCATGACGGGTATGAGTGTCGTCCTCCGCCGCTGGACCGCCCGGCTCACCGCGGCCGGTGGTCTCCTGATCGCCCTCGTTGCCCTACTGGTCGCCCCGGCTGGCCCGGCCAGCGCCCACGCGGTGCTGGTGAGTAGCAGCCCGGCCTCGTCGGCGGTGGTGCCGGACGCGCCCACCGAGGTGGTCCTCACCTTCAGTGAGTCGGTCCGCAAGGTGCCGGGCAAGACCCGGGTCATCGCGCCGGACGGGTCGCGGGCTGATCGGGGCGAGCCCAGCTTCGACGGTACCGTCGTCGCGATACCGGTCGACCCGAACTCCGGTCGCGGTACCTACCTGGTCAGCTTTCGGGTGATCTCGGCCGACAGTCATCCGGTCTCCGGCGCGTTCACCTACTCCGTCGGTGCCCCGTCAACACCCCCGGTCGATACCGGCAGCGACAGCCGCGCCGACCCGGTGGTGAGCGCCGGAATCAAGGTCGGCAAGTATCTCGGCTACGTCGGCTTGCTGCTCCTGGTCGGCCCGGTGCTGGTTCTCGCCCTGCTCTGGCCCCGCCGGCTGTCCCGTCGCGGCCCCGCCCGGTTGGCGTGGACCGGCCTGGGCCTGCTGGCGTTCGCCACCCTGGCGACGGGCTGGCTCCAGGTCCCCTACACCAACGGTGGCGGCGTCTTCGATGTCACGGGTGCGGGCCTGAGCACGGTGCTGGGTAGCGCCTTCGGCGCCGCGCATCTGGTCCGACTCGGCCTCCTCGCGGCGGCGGCGTTCGTGCTCCGACCGGTGCTGGCCGGCCCGGTCGGCCGGACCGACCTGGTGATCCTGGGTGTCCTCGGCGGTGCGGCCCTGTTGACCTGGCCCCTCTCCGGGCATCCGGCGGTCTCCCCGGCCCCGGTGGTATCGGTCGCGCTTGACGCGGTGCACCTGGGCGGCATGGCGGTCTGGCTCGGCGGTCTGGTGATGCTCGTCGGCTTCCTGCTGCGCCAGGCCGACGAGGGGGAGCTGACCGCCATCCTGCCGATCTGGTCCCGTTGGGCGGCGCTCTCCGTCTCCGCGTTGCTCGTCGCCGGGGTCGTGCAGGCGCTGATCGAGGCCGCCTCCTTCGCGGCCCTCGTCGACACCCTGTACGGTCGGCTGCTGCTTGGCAAGATCGGGCTCTTCGCTCTGGTGGTCGCGGTGGCCGCGTACTCCCGGACCCTGGTGCGTCGGCGGAGGGCGGCCGAGCGGCCCGCGCCGGTGCGGCGGGCGATCATGGTCGAGCTGGCGATCACCGCCGTGCTGCTCGGGCTGGCGGCGGCGCTGGTCCAGACCACGCCGGCACGGACCGCGGTCGCCGACACCGCCCAGTCCAGCAGCGGCTACTTCTCGACGACCCTGACCAGTTCGTTGTACTCGTTGCAGGTCGAGGTGGACCCGGCCAAGCGCGGCAACAACTCGGTCCACTTCTACGCCTACACCCCGGACAACCGACCCCAGCCGGTGGCGGAATGGCGGGCCACCATCGAGCTGCCGGCGGCGGGAATCGAACCGATCGAGGTGCCGTTGCTGCCACTGACCGACAACCACGCGACCGGCGAGATCAACCTGCCCGCGGCCGGGGATTGGCAGCTACGGGTGACCGTCCGCACGTCTGAGATCGACCAGGCCACGGTGGCGACCACCGTGGCCGTCCAATAGGAAAGGGTTCCACTTGATGATCCGTCACCGGCGCAGCTTCACCACTGCCCTCCTCGCGCTCGGCGCGGTCGCCGCTGCCGTGTTCGGCTCCGCCGGGCCCGCCGCGGCGCACATCACGGTCGACCCGAAGGAGGCAACCCAGGGCGGGTACGGCCGCTTCGCCTTCCGGGTGCCGAACGAGAGTGACACCGAGTCCACCACCAAGGTGGAGATCTTCCTGCCGGAGAACGCTCCGCTCGGGTCGGTCTCGACGATGCTGGTCCCGGGCTGGACGGCGGAGGTGGAGAAGCGCACGCTCGACCAGCCGGTGGAGGTACACGGCAGCCAGATCACCGAGGCGGTAGCGAAGATCACCTGGACGGCGCAGCCCGAGGCCGCTATCGGGCCGGGCACGTTCCAGGAGTTCCCGGTCTCGGTGGGGCCGCTACCCACGGTCGACACGATGATCTTCAAGGCGTTGCAGACCTACTCGGACGGCGCGATCGTGCGGTGGATCGACGAGCCGACCACCGACGGCGTGGAGCCGGCGGCACCGGCCCCGGTGCTGGAGCTGGCCGGCACCGAGGACGCCGATTCGGCAGCCCAGGACAGCACACCGGCCGCGGCGGATGAGCCGGCGGATGACGCGGCGGCGGGGGACGGGCTGGCCGTCGGTCTCGGCGTCGCCGGCCTGGTCGCCGGCCTGGGCGGCCTGGTGCTGGGTGGGCTGGCCTTCACCCGCTCCCGGCGTGAGCCCGCGCCGAAGGCCTGACCCGCAGCGCCTTTCCCGGCGATGGCCGTGGATATCCCCTGTTTGGGCGCTTCGGGTCGGTAAGGTCGTCCGGGTGCTCGACTACGGAGAGGGGTGAAGTCGGTGCGCTTCGTGCGGGTGATCGCCGGGGTGTTGTTGTTGGTCACCGGGATTCCGGTGCTGCTCGGTGGGGCCGCGCTCGGCGCTGACCTGACCCTGGACCTCCGCGCCGAGCTGCGGGAGGGCTGGGTCGCGCCGGTCACCGTCGCCCTCCTGGTCGGCGGGATGCTGCTGGTGTCGGGGGCCCTGGCGCTGTTGCTGCGACCGGTTCGCCCCCGGGAGGTGGTCTTCGTGGTCGAGCCGGATCAGGTGCCGCTCCTCGCCGGCCGGCTGGGGGTGACCTCGCTCAGTGGGCTCGGTGCACCCACCGCCCGAGCGGGGGAGCAGTCGGTCGGCGCACGAGACGGCAGCCGGCTCGACGCGTCGGCCCGGCAACTCGTGGCGGTCGGCGTCTTCGGTGAGCGAACCCGCCCGATGCCCCGTCCCGCCGGGGAGCGCACGGTCGGCCCGGTGGGACGCCGACGAGTCGCGGAGGCCGGCTCGGCAGGGCGCCGACGAGTCGCGGAGGCCAGCCCGGCCTGGCCGCTCAACGAGCCCGCCGGCACCACGAAGACGTCGTCGGTGGCGACGGAGGCCGACCCGCCGGCTGATTCCGGCCGGCTGCCGGCGCGGCGGCTGCGGCCGTCTGCTCCATCGGACTCGGCGCGGTAGCGGCTCGGAGCCGCGGTAGCGGGGAGCACGAGGGACGGCCCTCCGTGCTGCCGACACGGAGGGCCGTCCCGCACCGGGGGATCGGTGCTACCGAAACGTCATTTACGTTCCCTGACGTCAGATTAGCGCGCTGTGGGTATCTCGTGAAGAGTGTCCGATTGAATCGGTCTGCTGCGGATCGGTAGAGTTGCCAGCAGCACCAGCCCCAGCAGCACATACACGTTGCGATCCACGAAGTCGGCGAGCGTGTCGGTGGGCACCGGGGCGGTATCCCAATTCTGGAACGTCACCACCCCGTACACGATGATCATGGTGACGCCGACGGCGAGCAGCCACAGCCGGCGGCGCGTACTGCCCGGCCTCGCGCCGAGCGCCGCGTCCACCAGCACCACGACGGCCGGCACGAACCAGTAGATGTGATGGGGCCAGGTAATCGGGCTGATCAGCGCACCAACCAGGCCGGTGAGAGTGAGGCCGGTCAGCGCGTCGCCGGCGCGGGCCGCCCGGGCCGCCCGCCACAGCCCGTACCCGGCGACCACCGCGACCAGCGCGAGCCACAGGAGTCGGTCCGGCTCCTGGGGCACGGTGAGGCGGTGGATCAGACCGAGCAGCGACTGGTTGCCGGTGTAGTCGGTGCGGCCGACCCGGTCGGTTGCCCACAGCTCGTGCGTCCAGTAGCGCCACGACTCCAGCGGCAGGACAGCCGCGGCGAGCAGCGTCGCTCCCGCCGCCGTCGCGCTCGCCACCGCTGCCGCCCGCCACTGCCGGGCGGCCAGCAGATAGACGATGAAGATGCCCGGGTACAGCTTGAGTGCCGTCGCCAGCCCCACCCCCACCCCGGCCCAACGTCCGTTCCGCGGCACGGCGAACAGCAGGTCCGCCAGGATCAACACCACCAACAGCATGTTGATCTGCCCGAAGGTGATGGTCTCCCGGGTGCTCTCCACAGCGAGTACGAGCAGCACCGCCACGGTGAGGGTGAAGAGGCGCGGCAGGTGGTGCCGGGCGATCACCGGGTCAACCAGCCACCGGGTGGTCACCATCACCGCCAGCACGGTCAGCACCGTGAAGATCGTCACGGTGGTGCCCAACCGGAGCAGCGCGAAGGGCGACAGCAGCAGCGCGCCGAGCGGTGGGTAGGTGAAGTACAGCTCGCCCTGCACCGGATCCGGCTGGACGTAGTCGTAGAGCGGTTCGCCCGTGGCCCACCAGTTCATCGCCGACATGTAGATCTTCAGGTCGAAGAAGTCGTGCTTACGCCCATTTAGGTAGAGTGCGGGCAGCACGGCGGCGATAGCCAGAACCGTGATGATCCGACGCGCCGTCCGCCCGCTGGTGTCGTCCTCGACGACGACGGGAGGGGAGACGGGTTCGGCTGGCACTAGAGAACCCTAACGGTCGCGGTGCCGCCAGATGCGCGGCGCGCGGGTCGCTGGGCTGCGCGTAGGCTGTGCCGGTGGCAGATCTACTCGTCTGGATCGACTGTGAAATGACCGGCCTGGACCTCGGCGGCGACAAGCTGATCGAAGTCGCTGCGCTCGTCACCGACCCCGATCTCAACGTGCTCGGTGAGGGCGTCGACGTGGTGATCCACGCTGACGAGGCGGCGCTGGGGAAGATGCCCGAGATCGTGGCGACGATGCACGCCAAGTCCGGGCTCACCGAGGAGGTCCGCCGCTCCACGGTCGGGCTCGCCGAGGCGGAGGAGATGGTCCTCGACTACATCACCAGCCACGTGAAGGACCCCCGTACCGCCCCGCTCTGCGGCAACTCGATCGCCACCGACCGGGGTTTCATCGCCCGGGACATGCCCCGGCTGGACAATCACCTGCACTACCGCATGATCGACGTCTCCTCGATCAAGGAGCTCTGCCGGCGCTGGTACCCCCGGGTGTACTTCAGTCAGCCGCAGAAGGGCCTGGCGCACCGGGCGTTGGCCGATGTGCGCGAGAGCATCCGGGAGCTCGAGTACTACCGACGGACACTCTTCGTGCCGCTGCCGGGGCCGGACGTGGAGAGCGCCAAGGCGATCGCCGCAAAGCTGTAGCCGCAGGGTCGAACCCGCTGGACGCGGTGGTGCGGGTTGCGGCTATTATTGGTCGCGCCGTCAGGATGATCCCTGGTGCGGCGGATGGTGGCTGTAGCTCAGTTGGCAGAGCACCGGGTTGTGGTCCCGGTTGTCGTGGGTTCAATTCCCATCAGTCACCCGGAAGGTGGAGCTACTCCACCGCAGCTCAGGCCCCCTCCACGGAGGGGGCCTGAGTCGTTGTAGGGGAAATATAGGGGAACTCAACCTCGGCCGTCGGTCCTGCGGCGCATGATCCCGTCGGCGTAGCCCTCCGCGTAGGTGGCCCGGACGGTTTCCTCGGCCTCGGCGGCGAGCTGTTCGCGAAGGTGGACCTCCAGCAGGCGCCGATCGACTACCACCGTCCGCCTGCGGGCGTCCGTCCGGGAAAGTTCACCCAGGACGAACTCCCGGCGCCGCGACTCCAGGTCGTGGCCCATCACGTCGATGGCGTCTCAGCAGTGCCGGACTTCGTTCCGGAGCCACGCGTTCTCCTGCCGGAGGCGTCGGTTTTCCTGCTGGTAGAGGCGTTCGCGCTTGCTGGTCATTGCGCGCTGGTAGGCGGCGGTGGCGGCGTGTGCCGCGCGGGCGACCAGTGG
>NZ_KB900614.1:2824112-2824391 GCF_000379065.1 Salinispora mooreana | reverse complement strand
CATGTACGAACAGATGGGAAGACTGCTCGTGGGGTATGTCAATAGATCCGCCCGGTTAAGGGCGGCGATGGTGCGCGACCGAGGGCCACGCCCCCGTCACCGTTGCTCGTGATCACTGATCAGCCGGAACGAGTTTAATAGCATATCCACAGTCGACAAGTCATATCGACGAATAGTTTCGGCTATCCCGGTGACGTTTTGAATGTCCGCTACTTCTTAGTACTCCAGCCGGGGATTGTGATCACGGTTCGGTGAGGGCTTGTCGGGTGTAGTGGCTGG
>NZ_KB900614.1:2761029-2824012 GCF_000379065.1 Salinispora mooreana | reverse complement strand
CACTTCACCCGGGTCAGCAGGTCCTGCATCCCGTCCGGACCCGTGTCACCGGCATGCTCCGCGATCGTCCAGCAGTTCTTCCGCGGCAACGGCGCCAGCAAGCCCCGGACAAAGTCACGCACCCGACGGCGAGGCTCCGGCCTGCGGAAACGCTGCCCGACCGTCAGCATCAAGTCGTCGAACAACACCCGCCACCGCTGGGCGTCTACCCTGTATCCGGCAGCCACCGCTGCATCATGGTCAGTCCACACAACCACCCATGATCGGCGGTGGCTGCCCTCGTTCCCGCATCGCATCAAACCCCAGCTCAGTCAAGGTCAACAACCCCGGCTGGAGTATTAGCGGACAGCTCGAACCTGTCCGGAACCACAATTCCATGGTAGGGCGTACGCCGTGACCCGCCGGAACATCCATACGGACAGGTGACGGCGTGACGTGCGGGCAGGGAGTACCGTCGATGGCGGCAGGGTGCCGGTTGTAGCGGTCGGCGCCCGCCACCCCAGACCGCTACCTGGGAGAACTGATGCCGGCACCGACGCGCACCATCGTGGATCCGCGATTCGGCGCCGAGCTGCGTCAGCGACGCGAATCGCGCGGCCTGACATTGCGGCAGTTAGGCGTGGCGGTCAGCTACGGCAAGAGTTTGTTGCACCAGTTGGAAACCGGCCGCACCCGGCCGACAGTGGATGTCGCCGTGCGCCTGGACGACGCCCTGGCCGCGGGCGGGGCCCTGGCCGCCCTCGTCGCCGACATGCCCACCCCCAGCGAGCGCGCCCTATACGCGGTCCAGCATCCCCGCCGGGTCGATCACGGCGCGGTGGACGCCCTGGCCGACCTGCTCGCCAGCTACCGGCGCCTGGAGGACACGATCGGCTCGACTTTGGTCGTCGACCCGGTCCGCGTGCAGCTCGACACCGTTGTGTCCCTGCTACGAGATGCCGGCCATCAGGTCCGGCCGGCGGTTGTGGATATGGCCGCGCAATGGGCCCAATTCGCCGGGTGGCTAGGGATTGCCACCGGTGATGACCGCGCCGCAACAATGTGGCTCGGCCGCGCGCTGCAATGGGCCACCGAGGCCGGAAACCGGGACCTGATAGCCGCGGTGCTCTCATTTCAAGGCCACCAGTCCGAGGGGTGCGGGGATCTGCCGTCCATGATCGGCCTGTCCTGGGCAGCCCGGCGAGACGATGCGGTCCACACCGCGCTACGCGCGTACTCCGCCGGGCAGGGCGCGCGCGGCCTAGCCATGGCCGACGCCCCCCCGCGCGAGGTGATCGGCCTCCTGAGTGAGGCTGCGGATCTTGCTGAGCAGGCCACCGGCCAGCCCTTGTCGCCGTGGGGTTACTGGTACACGCCCGCGTTTTTCGCCGTGCAGCAGGGAATTGTGTGGCGGTACCTGGGCGCCCGGGACGACCGGGCCAACGATCGGGCCCTGCGGCTGCTGGCCGCCGGGGTCGCCGGGGCGAGTGAGGACGCCCGCGGGTCGGACTGGCACGGCCGGCACCTGGTGCACCTGGCGGTGGCGCACACGCAGGCCGGGGATGCGAGTACCGCCCGGCAGGTCCTTGATGAGGCTCGCGCCATAGCTGACGCCACCGCCTCACGGGCGCTGGCTGGGCAGGTCACCGAGGCTGTCCGCCGCCTGTCCGCTACCCGGTAACGGACAGCGCCCATCCTGACAAGTAGCACCGCGTCACCGCAGGATCATCCTGGGTGGTGACACTGATGCCGTTGCCGCCTCGACCCGATCGAGGGGAGCACGCGCATGATCCGGCTACTCCGCCGACTCCGCCGCCGGCCCGCACGGCTGGACGTGACCGGTCCCGCCACCCGGTACGCGGCGCGGGCCGGCGCCTACTCCCCGCTGCACAACCAGCCGACGGTCATCTTCGACAACCGGCCGCTGCTGACCCCGCTCGCCCGACTGCGGGCGAACCGCCGGTGATGGCCACCCACACCCGGCCCCGCCCCGGCCTGTCGACGGTCCAGCTACGCAACCGGATGATCCTGTCCGCTCGGCGGATCATCACCGGGCACTGGCCGCGCGTCGATCGGTGCCCGATCTGCCGATCCGGGTGGCCGTGCCCGCGCACCGAGACCGCATACGGCTACCTGACCTCGGTCGGGCAGGGCAACTGGGCGCCCCCGCAGCGTGCCGGGAGCCGGCGGTGAGTCCCGGCGACGTGACCGTCCGCCGGTGGTGGCGGGGACTGCGCTCGTCGTGGACAGCAGCGCAGCTTGGTCAGGATCTTCCAAGTCTTGAGGGTGGCGATCGCGCGTTCGTCGTGGGCGCGAATCTTTGTGTGGGCGCGGCTTCAGGTCTTCTGCCGGCGTGACAGCTTCGGTCGGAAGCGGCGTCGCTTGAACGGCGTGCGAACGCTGCCGTGGGCGCCTTGGTAGCCCTTGCCGCGAAGTTGTTCATCACGTCTGGGCTGGTCAGCGCGTCGATGATGCGGTGGGTCCGGGCTGCGGTCAGGTCGTGAGTCGAGCCGGGCAGCGCCGGTGATGCCCAGACGAGCCGGCCAGCGGCATCGGCGATTTCCTGCACGTTCACACCGTGGCGCTGGTGCTTCCGGGGTAGTACGGCCGTTGGTCGGCGACCCGGTCGATTGGAATCAGAGTGCCGTCCAGGATCGCGTATGCCAGCCGGCAGACCCGTTGCATGGTGGTGGCCAGGTTCTCGGCGGCCCGCCGCGAGCAGAGCTGTCGCCTCCTGGACGTAGCGCCAGGCGGTGGCGAAGCCGGTCGCGAGTCGGGTGAAGATGTCGCCGTTAGGCAGGTGAGCCAGTGTCAGCGGCGCCTGCCGGGCGGGGCGAGGTGCCGCGACCGGGATCGGCGCTGGCTACGTTGGCCGTGGATGCGTTCGGTGAGGTGGTACAGGGTGCGGCTGGACAAGGAGTCGTGGCGGGTAGGACAGCATGGCGAGGCTCCCGGTCGGGGCTTCGAGTCTTGGTCGAAAGCTGTCCTACCTGGAGTCTCGCACCCATCGATCACCGGGCCCACCGCACCCGTCCTGAACTGCAAGAACAGCTTGGAAAGGGCGCACTATGTTACCCGATAGCTCTAATTCATATCCGATAGGGAAAAACGCTTCCTATGCGAATTTGTGACGTTACTGAGAGTTGTCGACAGTTCAGGGATTGGTCGAGCGCTCAGCACTACGCGGCCCGGGGTCACTACTGAGCATCACTGGCGCTACTCGTTCCGGAGTGGTCTAACGATCGAAGTCGAACTTGCTGCTGTAGGGTGTCGCAACAGGACGGTCCGACCTCCTACAGTGGAATGAGGTATGAGTTGAGGCTCAGGGCGAAGCTTCCGACTTTCTTCGCGCCCATTTTGGTTGCAGTCGCTGCCGGTGCCACTCCTGCCGCAGCGGTGAGTTGGGGTGAGCTGACAGTCTATACCGACGGCGTCGCGCAAGGTTCGGCCCGCGGTAGCTGGTCGGTGAGTCGGTCGGGCAGCTATGGCACCGCCAAATTCGATGGTCAGGTAATCGATCGACGACCGAGTAACGAATCGATCTACTATACTACCTGGAGCTTTTCGCGCGCCTGCTCAACTTGCTCGACAGGAGGGCCGGCCTACGCTGAAAGTGCTCGTTGGAATGGTGACTATTGGCGCAACATCGACGTGTCGGCCAGCCTGGGAAGTGGTATGAATCAGGCGCGCGCCAATGTTCGCGCATGTGAGGACCAGCGGTTTAGCCCGGACGACTGTTCGTCACCATGGTCGTCGTCGTGGATTAACTACTGAGGCGAGGTATAGTGAAAATCACCGAGTTTCGCCGTACGGCCCGCCGTACGGCCCGCCGTACGGCTCTTGGAGTCGCCCTAGTCGCGGGATTGGCTGTGGCTGGTGCCGTACCAGCGCATGCGTTGAACACGGTACGCTCCTGGAATTCAGCATCGAACCCATTGATTACTTACGACGGCTCTGGCGTGTCGCAGGGCCGAGGGTATGGTACCTGGAAGGTGGCGCATACCTCCAACGGAACGCGCTCGCTGGGTAATGGGCAATTGAAGGATGACCGCCCTACCGGCTCTTCGGTCTATATCCACATGCGGACGCAGACCAACAGTAGCCTGTGCATATCTCCCGGATCTGTTGCCTGCTCGGGAGTAGACTGGGGAACGACTGATCTCGGTGATTCCGACCGCACAAACTCTGACCGATGGCTCACCATCGATCAGATTTCTCAGCGGGTAAACAACACGGGGAACGCTGCACGGGGCCGTTTCCAGGTGTGCGAAGATCGTCGTTTCAGCCCGGACGATTGCTCGGGCTACAGCTACACACTGGGCGACACTTACTGATTTTGCCAAGAACTTAGTACCTTGAGAACCCGGCACCGCGCATGTATGCGGTGCCGGGTTCTTCATCGGAAGGGGGAACATGACGATCGGCCTAAGGCTGGCTTCGGTGACAAAATCCCACCCGACAGGTTTCCAACTCGGCCCCATTGATACGGAAATTGGGCCGGGAATTACCGTATTGGTGGGCCCAAATGGTGCTGGGAAGTCAACTCTTATCGGTCTGTGTACGACGCTGTTGAAACCATCGTCAGGTGGCATATTCTTCAACAATCAATCATTGAGTTCTAGGGTCGGCCGCCGAACGGTACGGGCGGGTATCGGGTATCTGCCTCAGGATTTTACTCTTCCCACACGGGCCACGCCGTCGCAGTTCCTCCATTACACGGCATGGCTTAGAGGGATCGCGAGGCGGAGCCGTTCGGAATGCATCGACCGGGCACTAGTAGCAGTAGGCTTGGCTGCTAAGCGTGACGAAAGGATTGGAAGCCTTTCGGGTGGCATGAAGCGACGGCTCGGGATTGCGTATGCGTTGGTGCATGCACCAGACCTCATCGTTCTAGATGAGCCCACCGTGGGACTCGATCCACAGCAACGGCAGCGGGTGCGACAGGTTCTACGTTCGATCTCGCGGACGAAAGCCATCCTCGTCTCTACTCATTTAACGGAGGATCTTCAGGCACTAGCGGATCGTGTACTAGTTCTTGACCATGGACAACTTCGCTTCGATGGCACAACACAATCTCTACTTGGTAGTAGCGTAAACGACGGCGACATCCGAGTCGACTCGCCAATCGAGCTGGCTCTGTCGCGTATCTGGGCGGATGAAAAGTGAAATCCATTCTCGCTCTGCCTGCTGCTGCCGCGCGCCTTCACCTTGGCATCTGGTCCACAGTAATCGTACTTTCTGTACAGGCATTCAACTTTTTCGATCGTGGGATGCCTTGGCGTGGAGAATGGAACTGGACTGTAGACTGGTCGGGATCAGGGCTAGTAATAATTGGCCCGCTACTGGCTGGAGTCGCGGCCGTTGACGGTGGAAGAATAAAGAATGAGCATCGTCTTCCTCAGGCACGGATGCTCAGTCATCCCATCCGTGCGGTTTTGGGGCTTTGGCTCACCGCCGCGTTGCCCGCTGGCTTAGCCTATCTTTTATCGACTAGCATATTCCTGTACATCGCCGATAGTGCGACTTTGGTGCCGCGCACCCCGGCACTTTTTCTTATTCTCGCGCAGATTTGTGCCTTGCTATCCTATATTCTCCTTGGCTCGGTGATTGGAAGAATGCTTGGTGCGGTAGTTGGAGCTCCTGTTTCCGTAATTGGGGCTGTGGCGGTCTATTGGAATCTGGGAAGAAGTGGTGGGGGCTTCGCGCCCTTTGACGTAGGTTCAGCCACTTCCAGTCTGTTAGGGCTTCAGTTTTCGACTACCTACCTGTTTTTGCAATTCGGCTTTATGCTAGTATTTATGGCTAGCTGCCTGGCCATGCATGCTGCGCTTAACAGTCGCCTTCGGGGGCTGGTTGCAGTAGGCCTTGCGATTGCATTGCTACTGTCTAGTAGCAATTCTGCTGATATTCCCCGATTTGAGGAACACGGAGTGAGTGCCAGTACGTGCGTTTCGAAACAGGTCACGGTGTGTGTATACCCGGAACATGAACGATTTCTTCCGGACCTCGCCCGCGACGTAAGTGTCATTCACGATGCGGCAGGCCAGCTTGGCATTTCTGATTTACTGCCTCGAGTGTACGTTGAGCGGATTCCTGGTGAAGGTGTGCGACCTGACGATGACCGGCGTGGACGGGTTGAGATTAAGCCAGACGATTTCTCAACGGGGAGAGTTCCGCTGGCCGACGTCGTCTATGCTGTTGTGCTGCCCTGGCACTGCCCTCAACTCTTCGGCGAAGAACCTCCCTCGCCGCGCTTTGTCGGCGACATCGCGCGTATCGCTGATGCTCTCACTTCACTTGTGGAATTACGCGCCGAGCATGGACTAACTGTCGAGGTTGCTCGAGAAATGGTAGCAGCTATTCATCGCTGCGAGCCGTAATCGTGATATTTTCGCCGCCCGACCGTCACGTTCTGCGGGCCTGGTTGAAGATGCATGAACTCCCGGCGGCCGGAGTGCTGGTTGCTGGGAGCCTAGCGCTTGAAATCTCCTTCAATGGCACTCTTATTAGTGAATTCGTGGTTCCGTTTTCATCGTCAGTCTCGGTTCACCTTTTAACCCCTGCACTATCGGGCGTTGGCATCGCAGTCGCTGTTGCGAGTAGGAGTCAGTGGCTTGACATATTTAATGTGATGATGTCGACGATTGCTCGGATATTATGGATTCTGCTTGCAACTGGAGTCGTGTCGATATTAACAGTTCTGGCTACGCTCGCCTCCGACTCATCCGACACCGCATGGGCGGTGACTCGCAACTGCATACTCTTCGCGGCTCTGGCGATTATAGGTACGGCACTTGTATCGTCGACCTGGGCGTGGATGTTGCCTGCATCTTACGTGCTGCTGAGTTTGGTATTTGGTCAGAATCCAGCAAGTGCGAGTGGCTTCCACTGGTGGGCAGTAGCACTCCAGGAGGCGGCGAAATTCCACTCAACGATCCTTATTGCCTGCCTTTACGCTTGCGCAGTTGTCTTTCTCCTTGTGAAGGACACCCGCAGGGGTGCAGTATCGTGGTGAATAGTTGCGCTTTGATACAATGTTGTGATGGACATCCTGTCTGGGGGTATAGCAGCTTTCGTGTTCTACGCGTTGGCTTTCGTGGTACTTTACGCGGTGGTCCGCGCGGCGGTGCATCATGGCATTCGCGATGCTGAGCGTGAACGCAAAGAGCCTCAAAATTAGCAATCAAAAAGAGGACCGTTTCGCGAGCATGCGGGGGAGCGTGTGTAGCAGGATTGCTGTCACTCAACGCCGGGCACCTCGTATATGGGTGCGGCCGGCGTACCGAGCAGCACACCCAGCCACGGCCACCGCGCCTCGGCCACCCGGTGCTGGCTTGGCCTTGATGCTGTCAGGCTGCCCAGCGCAAGCCGCTGTCGGCGAAGACCATCAGCAACTGCCACGGCCTACTGCACACCATCTGCACCGCCGCGATCGGCGCGAAGCGCATCCGGCTCAACCCGTGCTCGTCCACGAGCTTGCCGCGCCGGGAGCCGAAAGAGATGCGGTTCCTTCCCGACCCGGAGATCGGCCGCCTGATCGCGGCACTGCCACCGCACTGGCGTCCGCTAGACGAGTAGTTCCGATGTCAGGGGTCGATGTGTGGGCATGAAGAGATGGTGTCCATGATCATGTTGTGACGCAGGACCTGGATACCCTCTTGACCGCACTGTACGTGAAGATCGACGACAGCATCCGCACGCCCCGGTGGCGGGGCCGGCCGCCGCTGTTGACCGACTCCGAGTTGGTCTGCCTGGCCGTGGCGCAGGTCCTGCTCGGCGCCCGCTCAGAGGCGCACTGGATCCGCTACGCCCGCATCCACCTGGCCGGCATGTTCCCGTACCTGTCACAGCGACCGGGCTACAACAAGCGGCTACGCGCCGCGCTGCCGTTGATCAAGAAGGTGATCCGTGACCTGGCCCGGGACAGTGACTTTTGGTTCGACAACCACTGGATCGTCGACTCCACCCCCATCCCGTGCGGCATGTCCCACCCCACCGTGCAACGCTCGGACCTGGCCGGCTGGGCCGGATACGGCTACTGCGCCTCCCACTCCCGGTTCTTTCTGGGGACTACGGCTGTACCTGGTGTGCACCCGACCGGCATGCCGATCCTGTGGGCCCTGGCCAACCCGAAGATCAGCGAACGCGAGGTCCTCACCGCGATGCTTCAGGTCGAGGCGGGCGTGGTCGCCGAACACGCCGGGATCCTGCTGATCAGCGACAAAGGCTTCGCCTCCACGCCGTTCGAGCGGCAGTTGGCCGAACAGGGCATCGCCCTACTCCGACCATCGCGCAAGAAGGAAAAGGCCCGCTACGGCGAGGCGATACTCACGAAGGTCCGCCAGCTCATCGAGTCGGTCAACGACACCCTCAAGGGCCAGCTTGACCTCGAACAACACGGCGGACGGACCTTCGTCGGCGTCGCCGTCCGGGTCGGCTCAACGGCTCCTGGCCATGGCCGCCGCGATCTGGCACAACAACACAACCGGCGCACCCGTCACCCGATCCCTGATCGCCTACGACCACTGACCGGAATTCGGAACTACTCGTCTAGTGTCCCGCGCCAGAAATTCGTTGAATAACTGTAGGATTGGTGGGTGGCGCGTAGAGGTCGGCCGGTGGCCGTGGTGACGTTGACCGATGAGGAACGCGCGACGTTGGTGCGTTGGTCACGGCGGGCCACGTCGTCGCAGGCCCTGGCTCAGCGGTGTCGGATCGTGTTGGGCTGCGCGGAAGGCAAGTCCAATCAGGATGTTGCCGCGGAGTGGGGGATCTGGCCGTAGACGGTGGGCAAGTGGCGTAACCGGTTCGTGGCCCGCCGGTTGGAGGGTCTGGTTGACCAGCCCCGGCCGGGCGCACCACGCACGATCGGTGATGAGCAGGTCGAGCAGGTCGTGGTTGCTACCTGGAGCGCACGCCGACCGACGCCAGGCACTGGTCGCGGGCGTCGATGGCGGCCGAGTCTGGGCTGTCGCGCTCGACGGTGGGTCGGATCTGGAAGGCCTTCGGCCTTCAGCCCCACCGGGTAGAGACGTTCAAGCTGTCGAACGACCCGCAGTTCATCGACAAGGTCCGTGACGTGGTCGGGTTGTACCTGGACCCGCCGGAGCGTGCGCTGGTGCTGTGCGTGGACGAGAAGTCCCAGATTCAGGCCCTCGACAGATCGGCGCCGGTGCTGCCGATGATGCCCGGCCTGCCCGAGCGGCGCACCCACGACTACGTCCGGCACGGCATCACCACCCTGTTCGCCGCGCTCGACGTGGCCACCGGCCAGGTGATCACCTCAGTGCATCGCCGACATCGGGCTGTGGAGTTCAAGAAGTTCCTGGCGAAGCTGGACACCGAAGTCCCCGCCGACCTCGACGTACACCTGATCTGCGACAACTACAGCACCCACAAGCACCCCACCGTGAAGCGTTGGCTCGCCGCGCATCCCCGGTTCCACATGCACGTCACCCCCACCTACTCGTCCTGGCTCAACCAGGTCGAACGGTGGTTCGGGCTGCTGACCGACAAACGACTACGCCGCGCCGCGCACACCTCCCTACGGGCTCTGGAGAACGACCTACGCGCCTGGACCGCAGTATGGAACGACGACCCCAAACCGTTCATCTGGACCAAGACCGCCGACGAGATCCTCGACCGGCTCGCCTCATATCTTCAACGAATTCCTGGCGCGGGACACTAGTCATGCTGTTGGTGGCGACCGGGCTGCGGTGGGGCGAAGCGATCGGGCTGCGCGCCGACCGGGTCGACCTGCTCGCCGCACGGCCGCGGTTGACTGTCGTCGAGCAGCTTCAGGAGATGGCCAGTACCGGGGAGCTGGTGTTCCAGTCGCCGAAGACCGTCAAAGGTCGGCGCACGGTCAGCTTCACGAAGAAGGTGGCCCTGCTGTTGGCTCCCCTGATCGCTGGAAAGGCGAGTGGCGAGGTCGTTTTCACGGCACCGAAAGGTGGCTTGGTGCGCACTCGGAATTTCCGCCGGATATGGGGTGCGGGCGTGCGAGGATGCCGAGCTTCCCGGCTTGCGCATTCACGACCTCCGCCACACCCACGCGGCGATTCTGATTTCCGCCGGCCGCCCATTGTCGGCGATCTCCCGCCGCCTCGGCCATTCGTCGATTCGTCGTGACGGATCTGCTGTACGGGCACCTCCGTGAGGAGGTCGACGAGGGGATCATCGCGGCGATCGAGGAGGCGATGGCGGACGTGCGGTCGGAGGATCTGGACACCGAGGTCGACGAGGAGTTAGCGGACGAGCTGGCCGAGATAACATGATCGACTTTAGGGGAACGGTAGGGGAATCGGCCCGCTATCAAGGGGGATCGAGGGGGATCAGGAGAGATTGAGATGCAGGTCAGACCGCATATCGACCCTCTGGCCATGCCTCCGTTACGGGTTCAATTCCCATCAGTCACCCGGAAGGTGGAGCTACTCCACCGCAGCTCAGGCCCCCTCTGTGGAGGGGGCCTGAGTCGTTGTAGGGCGTCGTAGGGGCCAGGGCGGGTCCATGCCGGTCACCGACACCCGGCCCATCAAGGGCCGGGTGTCGCGCCGTCGAGGTGCGTAGTTTCGGGGGCTGAGCGGCCAGGACGCGTCAGTACGGTGCGGTCCGCGACCGGCTTGGGCGGCTCCTGGCCGACGTCGACCAGCTCCTGCGCCGGTCCCGTTCCAGCAGTTCGGGCCGACCGTTGAGGTGTGTGCCACCGGGCTGTTCGCAGGTGAGCCCGCAGCCGGGCAGCCGGTGGTGCGGATCCACAGGGCCAACTACGGGGTCTGCGGTGTCCGCGCGTGCGGGGATGGGTCATGGCTGGGTGAGTAGTTCGGACATGGAGTGGGCGAGGTTGTCCCACACGGCGGCGGGTGCGGCGAAGCCGGGATCGGTGCGGTAGACCTCGGCGGCCGCGGCCGCCAGGTCCAGTTCCGCAGCGGCCCGGTTCAGGGTGTCGGTGGTGATCGGCAGGGTGACGCCAGCGTGGCGGGCCCACCGCGGATCGGCGGGGTCGAGCAGACCGTGGGCGGTGCTGGCCGCGGTCAAGCGCCGGCAACGGCAGGGGTTGTGCTCGCGCACGAGGCCGCACCTGCCGGCCATCAGCTGGCGCATCACCGCCCGGGCGCGGGCGAGTCGTTGCCGAAACGCCGCGGCGGTGATCGCGCAGATGCCGGCGGCGTCGGTGTCGGTGAAGCCGAGCAGGTCACCCAGTAGGTAGGCGACGCGCTGCTCGCGTGACAGGCACAGCAGCATCCCGTAGGTGCACGACAGGCGCACATCCGCGACCAGCTCGGCGTGCTCGGCCTGTGCGGCCGGACCCGGTTCGGGATCAGCTAGGTGCCGGTCGATGAAGTCAGCGAACGGCTCGGGGCCGGCCACCGACGCCTCCGCGGTGCGCCGGCGGGTGCGCATCAGCTGGCGCACCGCCACCGAGTACGCCCAGGTGGTGAATCGTGACCGGCCCTCGAACGTGGACAGGCCTGTGATCAGGCGGATCATCACCTCCTGCGCGGCGTCCTCGGCGTCGGTGGGGTTGCCGGTGAACCGCAACGCCAACCGGTACATCGGGTCCTGCAACCGCCGGCACACCTGCTGCAACGCGTCCCGGTCACCGCCCTGGGCGGCGGCGACCAGCGTGTCGAGGCCATCAAGGTCGACGCCGGCGACACTCACTCGTTCACCGGCCCGGTGGTACGGGTGAACAGGGCGAACACCAGGGTGCGCTGCGCCGGGGTGAAAAACGCCGCCAGCTGCGGATCGGTCATCAACGCCTGCGCAGTCGACTCGAACACCTGCGGGGATTCCCAGCCAATGAGGTCACCCACCAGGCCGTCCTCACCAGTCAGCGCCACATGCCCGTGCACCCCGTGGCGGCCGGGCAACGTGACGCTGTGCAGCAGCTGGTGGGCCCGCGCGTGCGCTGCGTCGTCGGCCGGTTGATACGAGGCAATCTCCACCACCGGCGCGGCCTGGATCTGCCGCACCGGTTCCACTGGATCAGCCGCCATGGTGAAGTGACCGAACAGCCGCGGCTCACCCAGCGACGACAGGAACCAGGCCAGCGTCTCGTCGGAACGCACCGCCGTCGAGGCGGCCTGCGCCGAGGCCAGGTCCTGCCACAGCACCACGTCGGCGAATACCTGCGGATCGTCGACCTGCCGTAATCCCACCGACGTCACGTACCCCGGGTAGCCGGCCAACCGCCGATGCACCTGGCCATGACGCTCGAGCATCTGCCGCGCATCGGTCACCGTGTACACCGCCACCTCGAACACCTGCTGGCCCATCCGTGTCTCCCATCAGCCAAGCGGCAGCACTGCACCACCACTGTCTTATGAGAGACCCCGTACCGTCCGACTGTGACAGCCGAATCCGAGGAAACGGAACGTGCCGCTGATCAACAACACGCGGCGGCCCCCTCGCCTGGCTCGCCGAACCAGCCCGTTCCCTCGGCTTGTCGACCGAGTACGCGATCGTGCCGCCTCCGGGAATGGTCCAGCTCAACCGCCTGGATCGTGCTGACGGAGGGCCTGACGCGAGGCGCCCGCCCGAGCCTCGCGGGCATCGGGCGGGCGCTGACCGCAGCGGTCCGTCAGTCGTCGTGCGAGTAGTCCTCGTAGTCATACGGATCGGCCGGCTCGTTGCGGTCCGCGGCGTCCTGGACGCGCTCGTCGACGCCGCTGGTCGCGGTCGGCGCGTCAGGATCGCGCCCGACGGCCGTGCTGATGCGGTCAGTGGACTCGTGGTCGGTCAGGACGGTTCCTCCGTCAGCACGTGCCCTCAGTTACCTCTGAGGCGACGCGCACCCGCGCCGCGCCGTGCGGCCGGTCACCGGTTGTTTTAGCCGACCAGGTAGTAGGTGTTGGCGAAGCCGCTGGGGTTACAGACGTTGAGCTCTCGCCGTACGGAGGAGTACGAGAAGCCAGGTGGGACGGTGCAGGCCCAAAGTCCGGCCTGGGGCACCCGCAGGTAGTAGGTGTTGGCGAAACCGCCGGGGTTACAGACGCTGAGCTCTCGCCGTACGGAGGAGTACGTGTATCCAGACGGCACGGTACAGGCCCAGATCCGGTCGCTGGGGGCAACGACATAGTAGGAGTTGGCGAAGCCGCCGGGATTACAGACGCTGAGCTCTCGCCGTACCGCCGTGTACGTGTATCCAGACGGCACCGAGCAGGCCCAGAAACCACTGGCCTGCGTGACGGGCTCGGTGGATTGATCGGCACCGTAGGCGGCCGCCGCAGGCGCGACGGCCAGACCGGCGACCATGAGGACAGCAGCGGCGATCAGTCGAGACATCGCCTGACGGATGCGGGGCATGGAACCTCCAGGTGCTCCAGGGCTTGGATTCATCCCCCCGAAGCCTAAAAACGCTTTGTTAGCACCCGATGAATAAGTGAACCTCGATAGGCCACAGGCCGGGGGCGGTGTCATCGCAGTAGCGCGCATGCCCCGGCCCTGACATCCGACAAGTGTGTCCATATCATCTTCAAATGCCCATGCACACCTCATACGTATGTATGGGATAGTTGGATCACCGCCACTGTTGTCTGGTTGATGCCCGTGTGGGGTGTGGTCGGGGGCACGGTGGTGGCGGAATCCCGGCGGCCGTCGGGGCGTTACACCATGCGTACGACCGAGCAGGTGTTCCGCCGATGGCGGATGCCGGCCGTGCGTGAGCCCCGGAATGTTGGCGGCCCGCCGGTCGTTACATCTGGGCCCGGCGCCGTGCGTGTGGCCCTGTGAGGCCCGCGGTCGCCGACCTCTTCCCCTTAGTTTCGTTGAGCGCCGGACGGTGCTCGCACCCACCCCGAACCCCCTTCGGGTGTGGGGTGTCGACCCCCGAATGGAGCAATCCCTGATGAACACGATTCTGCGTCGTAGCGTGCTGGGTTTCGCTGGTCTGGCCCTGTCCACCGGTGTTGTCGCCGGCCCGCTGGCCACCCTCACCGACCCCACCCCCGCCTCGGCCTCGGCTTCGGCTGTGGTGCGGGCGGAGAAGCCGGACATGGGCACGCTGATCCCGCACGGCACCCAGGGCACACAGTCGCGCATCGCCCTGGGTGATGAGCAGGTGGCGAACGTGAAGGCCATCATCGAGGCCACGAAGAACGCCGGGATGGACGAGCGGGCCGCCGTGGTCGCGATCGCGACCAGTTTGCAGGAGTCGAAGCTGGAGAACCTGGGCCACCTGGGCGCGCGTAACGACCACGACTCGCAGGGCCTGTTCCAGCAGCGCCCGTCCAGTGGTTGGGGCACGGTGGAGCAGATCACCGACCCCGCCTACTCCACCACCGCCTTCCTGGATGCTCTCAAGCAGGTCGAGGGTTGGCAGGACATGCCGTTGACCGAGGCCGCGCAGACGGTGCAGGTGTCGGCGTTCCCGTTCCACTACGCCCAGTGGGAGACCCAGGCCGCCGACCTCGTCGCCGAGCACTGGACCAGCTAACCCACCCGCACCACACACAAGACCCAACCCACACAAGGGGGAAAGAAACTGGTGGCCGGCACCCGAACCAGGGCGCCGGCCACCAGCCGTATCTGGGTGTCGTGTCATGCAGCGCTACCGGGCGATGTCACACGGCAGGAACACCGACGTGACCGGTAGCCATGCACCGCCAACCCATACTTGATCGTCAACCAGCACACGGCGTTCGACGACCGCTCCGTCAGCAAGGTCTGGATCACCGACGCCCTACGCGGGCAAGCCGCTACCTTCGACCGCCTACGAGTGGATCGCCAGCTCGAAGAAGCCCTTACCCGCGGCCCCGACCCGCTGCACTTGGCCGCCGCGTTCGGCCTCGACGACAAGACCGTCATCCGCTACACCAACGGAGCCGATAGATCCTCGAGACCAAGCCGAGTGCCACAACGGCTAGTGATCTCAATAGACCCGGGTGATCTGCTCGGCGGCGATGTGGGCGTCTAGTTGAGCCGGATCGAGGTTCGCGCAGATCACCACGGACGCGCCGGCGGCGAGCGGAGCGAGCAACCACTTCAACGGTTGCTCGTGCTCGGTGGCATCGACGAGAAGCCGGTCGCCGGCCCGCAGATCGCACCGTTCGACGAACGCGTCGGCCAGCCGACGCCATGCACTGTAGCTGGTGCCGTCCGGGGTGGCCGGATCGGGCGGGCGGACGGCAGTGTAGTCGGGCGGCGTGTCGGGGTGCCGGATCACCTCGATGGACCAGTCGAGCCAGCCCAGCGGCACCTCCGCCAGGGGGCCGGGTCCGGTGCCGACCAGGTAGCGGTGCCGCCCCTCGGGCACGTCCTCCAACCAGTCGTCGAGGCGTTGCGGGGTCACGAACACCGCGTCGTACGGCCGGTCGCCGCCCGGTTCGAGCACCGGCAGCCCGGCGGTGGCCCGGGGCCGAAACGACACCGCGAGTCCGATCGCCCAAGCGCCCAGCAACACCGCAGCGGTACGCCAGTGCGGCGGCAGCAATACCGCGACTCGACTGCCCGGGGCCAGTCCGCAGCCGTCCCGCAGCAGCCCAGCGCTGCGCGCCGCCCAGTCTCCGAGCTGTATCGCGGTCAGGTCGACCCGCTCGCCGCTGGGTCGTCGCAGTACGTGAGTAGCGGGGCAACGGGCATACGTTCAGCCATCGGGCGCTCCTCCCTGCCTGTCACCCACCTTATTCGGCGCCCCACCGCACTTTGCTGGCCGTCGCGGCGGGGGTGCGGCGGATTGATCGGCGGCGGGCCGAGCGGGAGCGGTTGGTGCCTGGCGGCTTGCCGCCAGGCACCAACCGACCCTTGGGTTCCCGCTAGGGACCGTCAGTTTCGGACTCACGGACCCGCGCTTGGGTGGCTGTCCCGTAACCGCAGATACGTGATCTTGGAATGGTTTTGTTGGGCGCTTGGATAATTGGCGTTGCCACCGGCCGAGGTAGTTACGGCAGGAGCAGGTCGTGGATGTTCCAGGCGAGCTTCCCGGCGGACCAGGAGGTGTTCGCGCAGATGGCGACGTCGATGTTGAGGCTCGGGTAGTGGTAGAGGCGGGTGCTGACGCCGTCTTCCTCGCCGGTGTGGCCCCACCGGATGACGGTGCCGTCGTCGTCGAGGATCGACATGACGCCGTAGCCGTAGCGCCAGAGGTAGCCGCGGACCTTCTCCTCGCGCTCGGCGACTCGGGGGGCGAGCATCTCGGCCACGGCCTGATCCGGTAGCAGGGCGCCGGCGCGCAGGGCCTGGGTGAAGGCGATCAGGTCGGCGGCGGTGGCGGTGGCGCCGCCGTCGGCGGCCGGCTCTGGGGTGGTGGCGTAGATGTTGCGGGTCCAGCCGGTGATCGCGCCGGTGCCGTCGTGGGCGGGGATATAGCCGTCGGCGACCCGCGGCGCGTCGGCTTCCAGAGGCAGGAAGTCGGTGTCGGTCATGGCGGCGGGGCCGAAGACGTGCTTGCGCAGGTGCTCGGCGAACGGCGCCATGGTGAGCTGCTCGATGAGCATGCCGAGCAGGATGTAGCTGGCGCCGTTGTACTCGTGCCGCTCACCTGGAGGGAAGCGGGCCGGTTTGTCGGCGAACAGCGGCAGGTAGTCGGCGTTACGACGCAGCAGATACACCGGGTGCGTGCGGAGCAGTTCGGCCCAGGTGGCCTCCCAGTCGCCGGTCTCGTCGAACCAGTCGGCGATACCTCCGGTCATGGTCAACAGCTGCCGCACTGTCACCTGCGCCGAGATCGTGGTGTCGGCTAGGTCGAGCAGCTCGACGATGGGTGCGTCGAGGTCGAGCAGGCCCCGCTCGACGAGTTGCAGGACCCCGACCGCGGTGAACATCTTCGACACCGACGCCACCCGGAAACGGGTATCGAGGGTGTGGGGCACCTGCCAGGCCCGCTGCGCCAACCCGGTCACGCAGGCGTGCAGGGTGTCCTCGCCGCGGCGGATCAGGACCACGCCGGAGAAGCCGTCCGTCTCGGCGGCGCGTGCGACAGCGGCCGGAATGTCGGCCAGTACGGAACTTTCGGGCATCGTGGCTTCTCCTGGGGTCGCGAGGTCGGGCGGGAGTACCCGGCGGGATCGTAACGACTGATCATTGTCGCGACCACCGATTTGGGACGTGCGTCCAAGTAGGCCCCTCGCTTGGGTAGCTGTCCCAGCCCGCCAAGTATTTGCTCTTGATGTCGGGGTCGGGAACGTGAACGGCATCCCTCATCCACCACGCCGCACTCGACTGCTATGCATCGATGTCACTGCTTTCTGTGATGCTTTCCCTCGTCTGGTGTGGAGTGTGGGTGGATCGGGGTGGTGCCGCGGTGATGCCAGAGCGCCCGGTTCACGCCCGCTTAGGCCGAGAGAGTCTCGTTACGGCCGTCGTCGCGGCGAACCCGGGTACGCTCCAACACCCGGTACACCGTCTGGCGTGATACCTCGAACAGCTCGGCCAGCTCAGCGACGGTGTGTTCCCCGGCGGTGTGCAGCTTGAGTAACTGCGCCTGCCGGGTGGCCGGCAGCTTTGGTGCCCAGCCCTTGAGTTTGCCCTTGGGCCGGGCAATGGCCATGCCTTCCCGGGTCCACACCCGCAGCAAGTCGACCTCGAACTCGGCGAAGGTGGCCAGGATGTTGACAAACATCTTGCCCGTCGGGTCGGTGGTCGTAGACCATCGTGCCCAGCTGTAGCCGGATGCGGCGCGCGGCGAGGGCGTCACCGATCTGCCGGGCGTCCGGCACGGACCGGGCGTGCCGGTCCAGCTTCGATACAACGAGCGGCGTTCTATGAGGAGCTGACATGGTCGAGGGAGTGGTCGACGACGCCCGGCTGCACACGTAGCCCCGAGGATAGCCACCGGCTTGGGGTAACCAAGGGGAGGTGTTCGTCAGTCGGCCTTCGACTGGGTGCGTCGGGCGTAGGCGCGGGCCGCGCGGGCGCGGTCGCCGCAGCGGGTAGAGCACCAGTGGCGGCGGCCGCGGCGCAGCAGGTAGCGATTGCAGGGAGTGGAGTCGCAGGCGGTCAGGCAGCCGGAGTGGGGGCCGGTGAGGAGGTCGGCCGTACTGGCCGCGAGGGCCGCTAGGGCGTGCTCGAGAACCTCGTCGGTGGGGCACGGTGCCGCTCGGTAGGGGCCCTCTTTGTCGTTCCAAAGCAGCAGAGCGGCCGTGGGAGCCCTGCTCAGTGCGTCATTAACGGCGGACAGAGCTGCGGGCAAGGGGGGAAGCCCGGCGACGTGGGCGGCGAACAATGCCCTGACGTGTTCGCGCAGCGAGCGTAGCTGGGTCGCGCACATCTCCTGCACTCCGGCACCGGCCGGAGCGAGGCCGCGTTCTGTGAGCCAGTGATTCGTTGCCTCGGGGGTGCCGAGGAGATCGATGAACTGCCCACCGGGTAGCGCGATGGCGCTGTTGACGAAGTCGAGAGCGAGGTACTGCTCCGCCCCTGGCGCGGACGGCAGTACAGGCTCAACAGTCCAGCTCTCTGTCATAGCTCTCATGGTACGACTTGCGTTCATCCGTGAGGAGCTACTACCGTCACTTCACGGATAACCTAGCCCCCATCCGTGAGGACTTTCAACGACGAGTACAAGCCCTCCCGCCGCAGGAGCGCCCGCCCTCGCCGGCCGTCACGGCCTGCTCGTAGCCGGCCAGCAGCTCCAGCTTCTGCCCGGGGTGAACGACCGGCGGGCACGCGGCCCGTCCGAACGCGGACCCTTCTTGCGGCTCATGACCCCATCCTGGGCCGTCGCGACGTCAACAGCAGTATTCAACGCTTCCGATCCTGAGCTCGCCCTGTTCGGCGGACGTGTAATGAACCGCTGGCCTCAACTCACCCTGACAGATAGGGATCTGACGAGCACTCGTTGTCGTTTTTACGGTAGGTCGGTGACGGCCGAAGGCGCGAGCCCACCGGCAGGGCGTCAATGACGCCTCGCCGGTGGGCTCGTCCGTGCTACGGGCAGGTCTTCCAGGCCAGGTTATAGGTGGTGGAGATGGCTCCGTCGGTCGAGTCCATCGTCATGAAGCTCGTTGTGGTGCTGGTGTCTGAGGTGCCGGCGAGGGCCCAGAGCTCCGTGTTGATGTTGAAGTTACGTTGCTCGCCGCACGGGTGCCAGACCAGAGCGGCAACGTCCGTGACATCGGTGGCCTGCCAGTTGTCCACCATCGGGCCGTCGAAGGTGTGGGTCGAGTAGGCCGTGGGTGACATCCCCTGGAAGTAGTAGTTTGCCCGCTCTACGCCGGTTGCCCCGTCTGCCAGGGCGGCGAAGCCGCGGTAGTCAGCCTGGGCCACCGCGTAGGTGAAGCCCTGCGGGACGTGAACCTGCAGGTTGAGTTGGCAATTGCGGCGCCAGTCGGTCGGTTCCGCCCCGACCCCGACCTGGGCAATGAATTCGCTGTAGGTGACAGTGAATGCAGTGTTGTCGGCCGACATGGCGATGGCGGCAGTGCCTGCCGGACAGCCGGAACCATTGACGGTGACCAGATCGATGACGATTTGGCCCGGGGGCGGGGTCTCGGGCTCGGGGAAATCCACCACCGGGTTCGTGGGAGCCAGCAGAGAGAGGATCATGCCTCCGGTTGCGAGCCAACTGAACATGAGGATCCTTCCTGTGTGCCTCGTGGTGTGAGCGGCGGCACCGGCTGGCGGTGGACCGTCCGGCACCCGGGATTCAGGCATGTTTCGTGCCGAAGGGCAGGGGTGGAGGGGCTCGGAGGGCCAGCCGGACCGTGCACATGAGGATAGGGGCACCTGGGCGAGGGGCCACCGACAATTCAGTGACCATTTCCAGATTTATACAGATTGATGTACTGGCGCGTCCGCCCGTCGCCGTGTCACATGACAATACGAGAGGTCGGACGCTATGTCGCCGCCGTGTCGACAAGGTGGATATGACCGATAGATTCCTCATCGCACGTCGCGAAATGATACATGTTCCATGTCGAGTCGGCGGGCGGTCGCGTTGATCGACAGTCCTTCGGCCCGTAGGGCGGGCACGGCCGTGGCGTTGGCGGTTTCGCCGCCCGACGCCGTGTCCTGACCGGCTCGTCGACTGGCCGGGCGGGGGCGTCGATGTGGGCACTCAGGCACCGGCGGTGCCCGCGAACGACTTTCTCGGCGGTGTCGCTGAGGTTCTTCAGCAGGTGCTACCGGTCGGAGACCTGGATCGCCTCAGGTGTGCCCTTGCGGGCACCGTCGGCGTAGCTACCGCCTCGATCGCCGCACATGATCTGAACGCCAGGGTGTTCGCGCAGCTAGGCGGCGAGGGTGTCAGCGGTGCGGTCGCGCAGGACGTCGATATCCTCGGCGCCGATCTGCGGCCCCGTACGCGTGGCAGAAGTCGGCGAGTCGACGTCGTTTCGGACCGTGGCCGGGATGACCGGCCTGGCCTCACCGCTGCGACCACGCCGGTCGCCGTGGCTGACGGCGACCGGCCCAGCAGAGCCACTAACAACCGGCCTTCGGGCTGGGAGCTGCGCGCTGACGAACGCGGTGCGGGCCAGGGTGGCAAGAACGACCGGGGCAGGGCAAGCGGGTGCGCACGCCGGTCCCCTGTGACACGGACCGGTTGATCGCCGAGATCACTCAGGCGAACGCCCGCGGTGGTGCCGTGCTCGACCTGGTGAAAGACTGCACCTACCTGCTCACCGCCGATCTCGGCGGCAGCGGGCTACCCGCGATCATCACCCCGATCACCCTCAACGGCGGTGAGAACACCATCATTGAGCGCGCCGCCGCCGACCAGTTCCGCATCCTTGTCGTCAATACTGGGACTGCTGCGGTCGGCGGTCTGTTCGTTCAGGACGGCGTCAGCACGGTCGTCGGCACCCGGATCGCCGGGAACACCGCCAGCATCGTGGGCGGCGCCGCTGTTATCGGCAACGGTGAGCTGACGCTGCAGCAGGTCAAGCTCGTCGACAACACGGCCAACGTCGTCGGAGGGCTCTTCGTCCAAGGGGTGTTGTTGTCGGCAGTAGCTCCGTCGTTGCGGACAGCGTCATCGAGAAGAACATCTCCACGGCCAGCATTGCTGGCGGAGTCTTCAACGCGGGCCAGTTGGTAGCGCGGCGCACGAAGATCACCGACAACCACGCTGGTCTGGGTGGCGGCGGGGTCTACAACACCGGCACCGGCACGCTTACCCTCGACGCGACCAAGATCGTCAAGAACATTGCCGGCACCGAGGGCGGGGGCATTCTCAACGACGGCACGGTTGAGCTGAACACCGCCACCGGCGCCACCGTGGTCAAGAACCGACCCAACAGCTGCGTCAACGTTCCCGGCCGCCCAGGCTGACTAGTAGTCGGCGGAGGGGGACGTCCCCGACTCCGCCGGCAGGGCGCTGCCCTTGACGTACTCCTCCCAGCTCAGGTTCCAGTCGGTCCAGCCGTTGCCGTTCTGCAGCTTTCGCTCGGTGCCCAACACTCGGATCGGATCCCCGATCCGAGTGTTCTCGAAGAGCCAGGCACCGTCGGCCATCGACACGTTGACGCAGCCGTGGGAGACGTTCACCGAGCCCTGCTGCCCCTCCGACCAGGGCGCGGCGTGGATGAACTCCCCACCCCAGGTAAGCCGCTGCGCGTACTCGATGTCCGTGCGGTAACCCTCGTCCGGCCCCAACTCCTCGTACGTGTCGAAGACCGTCTCGCGTAGCTTCTCCATCACCACCATGGTGCCGCTCGACGAGGGTGTGGACTTCTTGCCGAGGCTCACCGGGATGCTGCGCACCTTCTCGCCGTCCTTCGTGACCACCATCTGCTTCGTCTCGTTCTCCACCTTCATGATCAGCGCTGGGCCGATCTTGATATCGACGGTGAGGTCGGCGCGGCCGTACCAGCCGTCGCCGAGCGGCAGACCACCAGCCTGCACCCGGTACGAGACGGTGCTGTTCGCCTGCCAGAACTCCCGCGGGCGGTACCGCACCTCGGTGGGGCTGACCCAGTGCCACACCCCCTCCTGCGCGGGAGTCGCCGTCACCGTCATCCGCCGCTGCACGTCGTCCCGGTACTCCTCCGGGATGTCCCGTCCGAACTTCACGATGAGCGGCATCCCGACCCCGACCACCTGCCCGTCACCGAGGAAGCTGCTGATTCGAACCTGCTGATCCGGCTTGGCCATCGTGGTGAAGGTGCTGGTCGCGGTCACCGGACGGTCGTCGTCTCCGGTGGCGGTGACAGTCGCCGTGTACGTCTCGCCGTACTCGAGCACACCGGTGGGTAGCCAACTCGCGCCGTCGGCGTCGAGCGTGCCCTCGACGGCCCCGCCCGCCGAGTCGACCAGCGCAACGGTGGTCTCCTGGGACTGCTCCGTGGTGAAGGCGATGCTCGTGGAGGCGGGTACGCCCCGGGCATCGGCGGCCGGCTCGACGATACTGACGGAGGCCAGCGGGGCCGGTGGCACGAAGTCAGGCTTCTCGTCGGGCTGTTTGTCGCCGGCAGAGCAGGCAGCGGTGAACGTTAGGGCGGCGGTGAGCAGCGCGGCCACGAACGCGGGTTGGCGTTGTCCGTGACGGCGTCGCCCGCGCTGGAGCGGCGGGTCCTGAACGGCTCGCATGTGCTCTTCCTTACTCCTCGCCGTCGGAGAGGTGGACCGAGCCGGTCATCAACCAGCTCTTGGCCCTGTCTCCAACGCAGTTCGCACGCACCTGGCGCACATCGTGCCGTAACCATGCCCCGCGGCACCGACTAACCCAGAGTCATCCTGGTGTTTTTGATGCCATTTGTCCGAATATCTCAACCGAAAGAGGGGAGTGGGGATCGGATTAGAAGCCGGCTGAACTGGCGTGCTAGGGTTCTCCCCGTTGCCAACGAGCGCCGCTAGCTCAACTGGCAGAGCAGCGGACTCTTAATCCGCGGGTTCGGGGTTCGAGTCCCTGGCGGCGCACCAACGAGCAAGGCCCTGACCTGGTATTTCTGTGCCGGTCGGGGCCTTTTTCGCGTACGGCGGTGGCGGGTGGTCGCTCGGTGGGTGCTCGGCAGCCGTTGGACCGGGTTGGCTTCGGTGGGACGGGGTGCGATGCCAGCCGGTCGGAACCATGGATTAATCGGGTGCGCCGCTGTCCGGTGGCGGGGTCCGGGCGTGGTTAGGGTCGGTTGTGCGGCGGATCGTGCGTAGGTCGGTGCGGGCCATCCTTGTCGATGGTGACGGCCGCCTTGTGCTGATCAAGCGGATCAGGCCCGGGCAGGTGCCGTACTGGACGACGCCGGGTGGTGGGGTGGAGCCGACGGATGTTTGTCTGGAGGCTGCGCTGCGCCGTGAGCTGCGTGAGGAGCTTGGTGGCGAGGCCGGTCGGCTGGTTCCGGTGTTCCTGTTCTCCACTCCGGTTGGTGCGGGTGTTTCGGTGCAGCACTTCTTCGCGGGTCGTTTGCTTCGGCTGCGGGCGGAGGCGCGTAGTGGGCCGGAGTTCGCTGATTCCGCGCGGGGTGAGTATCAGCTGGACCGGGTGGCGATTGACGAGCTGCACGCGGTGGCGTTGAAGCCGGATGCGCTCAGGGAGTTCATTGTCGCCAACGAGGAGGCGTTGCTCTCGGTCCGCGGCGATCATGCAGGGTAGTGCGGTTGAGAAGGTCGCGCACGCTGTCCCAGTGGAATGGTCCGTCTGGGGTGTCGGGTCGTAGGGCTTCGGTGGCGGTGAAGTGAACGCCGGCGTTGGCGAGTAGTTCGAGGTTGCGGTGGAAGGCTGGGTGTGCGGCGAGCGCTGCCTTGGCGTAGGGCGAGACGATGATCGGTGTTCCGGCTCCGAGGGCTTCGTTGAGGGTGCCCAGGGCTGCGGTGTTGTTGATGCCGGCGGCCCATTGGTTGATCGTGTTGAAGGTGGCCGGGGCGACGATGATGGCGTCGGGCCGCGGTAGTGACTTCGGCTCCTGTGGTCGGCGTGGTTCGCTCCGGACGGGGTGGCCGGTTGTCTGTTGCAGGGCTGGGAGGTCAACCCATGCGGTGGCGGCCTCGGTGACGACGGGGTGCACGTCCCAGTCGTCGTGGCGGAGTCGTTCGGCCAGCTCGGCTACTTTGGCGGCCGGTGGGGCGGCGCACACGACGAGCAGGAGGACGGGGGTGGCCTTGGTCATGCGTCTTGGACTCCTGCTCGGTCGGCGAGGGCTCGTAGCCCGGGGGTGCGGCTGGGGTGTTCCCGCCGGAGCAGCTTCGTGATGAGCCCAGCGGCGGCGGCGTTGAGCTTGATCGCCTCAGGGACGAGGCGTTCGTACTCCAGGAGGTGGAGCATCGCTTGGGGGGCGGAGCTGTCCGTCGCGCTGTGCGCCACGGCAAGGTCGAGATGCGCTTGAGCGCGCCGGCTGGCTAGCGTCAGTGGGAGCTGTGCGGTGTCGAGCTGGTCGGCGAGCCGGAGTGCCTGTTTGTTCTCGTGTAGGGCGACCGCGACGGAGATTTGGTGTAGCCGGACGTTGGTGGGTCCGAAGGCTGTCCACAGTTCGTTACCGTTGCGGCCGAGTTCATCGGCGGCTGATTCAGCGGCTCGCAGGTGGCGCCATGCGCTGCGAGTGTCTGCCTGGCGGGCTGCCGCCACGGCCGCGTGGAGCAGGAGCGCTCCGTACGCCGAGAGGTAGGCGGGGGTGCGGTACAACTGCTGGCCGGCGATGGCCTCGGCTGCGGCTACCGCGACCTCTTCCGCTTCGGCGGCACGGCCTGGCTGCTTGGCGAGCGCGCATGCGGTCTGGTAGGCCGCGATGGCGGTCCGTGCTGGATCAGCGGCTATCAGGCCGAAGCATCGGGCGCGGTCCGCGGTGGTCCAGGCGAGTTCGCCGTCACCGAGTTTGGCAGCCAGTTTTGACGCCAGCAGGTAAACGCCGTTAGCGGCTCGGGCAACCCTGGGCATCTCCACAGCCTTCGGCTGCTCGGCGAACAAGGACTCGGCCCCGCTGATGAGGATGGGTAGTTGCCGCAGTTCGCTGTACTGAGCGCCCTGGTAGGCGAGGTTGGCGACCTGTAGGGCGGCTTCCAGCTCACGTAACGGCAGCAGGACCTGCCCGTTGTCGCGGGCGAGGACCGCGCGCCGCAGCCCCGCACGCCATTGGCTGGGCGAGCCGGAGGCATCGAGCGACTGGATGGTCTGTGGCGACTCGGGCTCGTATATGTCGGGCCGTGGGGTGGGCGAGGGTCTCGTCCCCTTGTGCTGGTGACGAGAATCCGGCTCTGCGGGCGCTGGGAGTTCGCCATACTTGGCGTTGTCGGGCCGGGCGATGTAGAGCCCGAGCGAACGCTTGTCGGTTTGCAGAACCGCGCAGAGCGCCTGTCGGTAATCCTCATTGGGCCACCGGATCTCGCCGCGTTCCAGCGCGCCAATGGCCTTCTCGGTGAGTCCTGCCCAGCGCGGCCTGCGACCTTGCCTGCCGTACATCGAGGCCAGTTCGGCGTTGCAGGCGTCGGCCAACTCCTGGCGAGACATCGGGCGGCCGGAACCAGAGGGGGACCGTAGCGCCTTGCGGGCAGCCCTGAGGTGACTGTTCGGGATGCTGTCTCTCCCCACGATCTGCCCCCAGCATCGACCAGCAATGACGTGCCCTTGCGCCACATTGTCGCAGCACGACGTTCCTACATGATCCCAGTGCGTCCCTGCGCGGTTCAAGCGATACCGATGGTCGTCGGCGGCGTGGGCCACTTCCTGGCCTTGCGGTCTGCGCCACAGGGCTGGGTGCCACGGTGAGGCCGCCACCCCGCGAGCGCGGCTGGCGGCTGCAACCCGTGCCGGTCAGGCGTCGAATTCGCCGTTGCGAACCCCCTCGATGAACTCGGACCAGCCATCCGGGCCGAACACAAGGACACCATCGTCGGGGCTTTTGGAGTCCCGGACGCCGACGTGCAGGTCGGTAGCGGTCGCGACTTCGACACAGTTGTCGGCGCCACCGCTTCGGGTGGACTTCCGCCACGGGCAAAACTGCCTGTCATTCATTGTGAATATTCCTCCTGATTTCTTCGGCCGTTGCGGTGAGGAAGTCGAGGCTTTCGCCCGGTGGCATGGCGGCGTCCGCCAGCCTGCCGTATAGGTCGAGGTAGCGGTTGACGTCTGCTACCTCTGTCAGTACGAGGTCGTCGGTGGCCGTGTCAACGGCAACGACCACGGGGTCGTGCGGGTCCGGGTACCGGTAGGTGAAAAACGCCGAGCGGGGGACGGAATGCTGGCGGATCTTGGCGGCGATTGGCAGTACTCGGATGCTGATGGTTGGGCGGTGGTGTCCGACGAGCGTTAGGTGGTCCAGTTGATCGGCGATCACCGGCGCGGGCGCGGCAAAACGGCGGATGGCCAGTTCGTCGATGATCACCTCATACCGAGGGCCGCCCGGCCGCTCCAGCATGCGTTGGCGGCCGGCGCGTGCTTCGAGTGCTCGGGTGTGGCTGTAGGTGGCACCGTTGGGAGCGTCCATTAGCAGGCGTGCTTCGGTGTACGGCCGCACCTGCAACAAGCCGGGCAGGTAGACCATCTGATATTCGCGAATCTCACTCGCGCCCGCCTCAAGGTTTGCGTACAGAGCCTGTCGGGTGCCCATCTCGTCGGCGTACTTCGCCCACCACCCGCGTTCCTGTGCCTCGCGGGCGATCGTCATGATCTGCTGCCAGCGCTGCTGATCTACGCCGAACAGCTGGAGAATCCGCATGACCTCGTCGAGGTCAGGGGCGACGTGACCGTTCTCCAACCGCGAGATGCGTTGGCGTGCGACGCCGATCTCCGCGGCGACGCGAGCGGCTGGGTATCCGTGCTCGTCGCGCAGGCGGATCAGCTCGGCGGCGAGCCTACGACGACGCACCAGCGGGCTGATCACACCACACCTCCGGAGAACAACCAACGCCGGAGGACGATTACGCACCGGCGATGCGGGGAGCGTAACCCCGGGCTTCTCCGTTGGAGCTGGGCGTGAGTTCACGATCGGCTGCTGAGGCCCTGATCAGCGACCATCTGGGCAGTAGAACGGGTACCGGATCAGGTGGTAGACGGGGATTCCCGCGTATGTGGACTGTCCGTGAAGGTGGACCTACCAGAAGCGATCTGTCGATTTATGTGATCCGGTACGGCCGAACCGGCTGGATCCGGCTCGTGACAGCAACGCGGTCCTGGGCGTGTTCTCGCCCTACGCCGGTGCACGGTACCGGGTAGGTGAACGCGCCGGACGGCGTGGCTGCAGTTGGTCTCCCGCTCGCCGTCGCTGCTACAGGGCGTGGCGGCGGGCGGGACTTCACCACCATGCGTGTCCCTGAGGAGGGCCGGCTCCGTGTTCGCAGTTGACTACTACTGGCTCGACCGCGATGACGCCGCCGGCCTCGGCCGGCACATGCTCTGGGCCGTATCGGTAGCAACCCAGTTCGGGTGCGCCGCGGGAGTGACACATCAAGATCGCCAGCGCGGCGCACCTGGTCCACATCGGTCGAAACGGAAGGCAGGCATGGCGACCTACCACGGTGGCGAAAAGGTCGAACAAGCGCAAATAGCGTTGCAGCAACACGCAACCAGCAGTGCATCCGGAGCGTGCATTACCTGCCGCAGCCCCGGCCCATGCGCCCAGTTCGAGCAGGCGGCGAAAGTCTTCTGGCTTTCACTTCGGCTGCCTCGCCGAACTCCTGGCGCTACCCGACCCGAGCTAATCAATGCCAGACGAGTTGGTGATCGCGGGCTGCTGGCAAGCAGACCTCACCATCGTGTAACGGCAGCTCCCATGGCAAAACGCGCGGCGGGCGCCGTCGGTGCTATCTGTGAGTAAGTCGTACTGACCACCAGAGTGGGAGGCGAAGTGGCATGCCAGTTAAACCAGTGACCGTGCCGCCGCTACCGGTCACCGCAAGAATGCCCCTGAATGGCGAGTCGAACACGGTAGTCGAATTGACTGAGAAGGCAATTGCACTGCATAGCGTCCATGTTGAGTGCGATGGAATTTGTGCCGGATGCCTCGACATGTGGGCGCGGCTGGCGCCTCACCCGTGTCCGCAGGCGGACTGGGCAGAGCGCGTTCTCCAGCAGGCAACACCGACTGCTTGACATCCTTATCTGCTCTTGGCGCATTGCTCGATGCTGGAGGTGCCGCCTAACCCGCGTTTTCACCCTTGCGCTAACGAAGCAAGGCGAGCGGTTATCACCCTGGCCTTGCGGTCGCGGCTACCGGGTCGCGGGCTATTAGCGGCGGAGGTCTCCCGCCCTACCTACTACTGAAGGAGAAGACGGCCGTGGAGAAAATGTCGGCGAGCAGGCTGGTGCTCAACCCTGACGAACTCAGCTCCGATCCAGTGCCGGGCATGGACCTGGCGGTGAAGTTGGGCATTGGTCAGCTGGAGATCCGCTCAGCCGAGGGCGCCAATGCGGTTACGCTGCCCGACGACCGGGTTCGGTACCTCCGTACGCTGGCCGAGGAGCGAGGCCTGAAGGTGGCCGCGCTGGCTTCGCCGCTGTGGAAGTGGTGCCGCCCCGAGGCGACGCCCGAGAGGGTGGACACCTTCGGCTTTCCCACCCAGGTTCCGCCCGAGGAGCGGCTCGGCTGGATTGAGCGGGCCGTTGCGGCTGCCGTCATCCTCGGAGCCCCGGTGGTGCGGGTCTTCTCCCACCTGCGGGTCGAGCCGGAACTCACCGAGCAGCTACTCAGTGACCTGCTGTTGGCAAAAGCCCTGGACCTGGCGAACTCGGCTGGGGTGCGGCTGCTGCTGGAGAACGAGCCAGTGTGCACGGTCGCCCATGCCGAGTCACTGCTCGAGGTCCTGGACCGGTACTACGGGCAGGGCCTGGGACTGTGGCTGGACGTGGCGAATCTCCACGAGGTCGGCCAAGCCACCGGTGAGGTGGTCAGCTCCCTCGCCCCGTACGTGGGGTACGTGCACGTCAAGGACTACCGGCCCGCCGCTGACGGTGGTGGCCGGGTGTTCTGCCCGGCCGGTGAGGGTGTGGTGCCCTACGGCCAGGTGCTACCGCTGCTGCACGCAGCCCAGCCCGGGCTGCCGTACGCGCTGGAGACCCACGTGCGCGACACCCCAGCCGACGCCCTCACCTCTGGCGCCGCGTTCCTGCGCTCCGCTGTTCCCGGCGGTGTGGCATGAAGCGGGTGCTGCTGGTAGGAGCGGGGGAGGTCGGAGCCAAACACCTGGCCGCGCTCTCCGGCGTTCCCGGTGTGCTAGTCGCCGGGGTCGCTGACCCCGCCCCGTGCGTCGATGTCCCCAGGGGCGTGCCGGTGTTTGCTTCGTGGCGGGCGGCGCTGAGCGCCGTGACGCCGGATCTGGTTGTGGTGGCCACCCCGCCGGGGACCGCGCTTGCCGCAGCCCGGGAAGCAGCCCAGACCGGAGCCGCCGTGCTCGTGGAGAAGCCCTGCACGACCGAACCAGCGGCCCTGGCGCCCCAGCCGGGCGACGGGCGGATCTTCGTCGCGTTCCAGCCGCACTTCGCCCCCGGCCTGAACGCCCTACTCGCGATGCCTCCTGCTGTTACACGCGCCGACGTGTTGCTGAGCGTGCACCGAGATCCCGGATACTTCCGCGGCTGGCGCCGCACATACGCGGATGCCGGCGGAATCCTGCACCAGCAAGCCATCCACGGCCTGGCACTCGCCCTGCGGCTGCTGCCCGGCGACGTCGAAATGGTCAACGCAACGGTGACCCACAGCCGCGGCCTGGCAGAGACCGAGGACCACGTCATCGCCGTACTCGCCCTGTCCGGCGGGGCCACAGTGCAGATCAACGCCCGGGTCGACCACCCCGGTCCACCGGCTCACGAGCTCATCCTCCACCTCACCGACGGACGTCGGCTTCACGTACGCGGGCGGAACCTTGAAGCCGGACTCGGCGAGATCGCCGCCGCCCCGACGCATGAGGAACTGCGGCGCGCGATGTACGCCGCCGCGTTGAACGCTGCCGAGGGCCATCCGGCCCACCCCTGCCTGTTCTCGGTGACGGCGCTACGGCGCCCTCTGGAGGTGATCGATCGTGTCTACCGCGATGCCCGCGTCGTCCGGACTGCGTACGCCGCTGCCGCATGAGCTGCCCGTCGAGGTCGTCGAACGCAAAGGGGTCGGCCACCCCGACACCCTCGCCGACGGCATCGCTGAGCTCGCCTCCATCCGTTACAGCAGGCACTGCCTGGACACCGTGGGGGCGGTGCTGCACCACAACCTGGACAAGGTCGCCGTCTTCGGCGGCCGGGCCGCCTTCAGCGACACCGACGGTGTGTACGACCGGCCGCTGCGAGTCGTCTTCGGCGGCCGGATCTCCACCAGCTTCGCCGGCCAGGAACTGCCAGTGCGGGAGATCCTTGAGCACGCGGCCGTTGACCACCTGCGTACCGCGCTGCCGGGCTTCGACCGCGTGCAGCTGGAGGTGGGACACGAGACGACCAACTCCTCCAAGTTTTCCCACTGGTTCGCCCCCCGTTCCTTGGACGATCTGCCCGAGAGGCCGAGGCCGTTCTCGAACGACACCGCCTACCTCGTCGGCTCGGCCCCACGCACGGTCACTGAGGCCGTGGCCCTGCTGGCCGAGGCGTGGTTCCGCCGCCACGCGTGGGCAGGCAGCGACATCAAGGCCCTCGCCATCCGCAACGGCGCGACCTGGACGGTGACCGTCTGCGTGCCCGCCCTGGCCGGGTACCTGAGCAGCTCCGCCCAGTTCGCCGAGGCGGTCACCTCTGCCGCCAGCGAACTGACCGACCTCCTTGCCCAGCGGCTGCCGGGTCGGGTGTCGGTGCTGTGCAACACCCGCGATTCCCGCATCGGGCCCATCTCCGGGCAGTACTTCACACTCTCGGGGTCGGCTGTCGACTATGGCGAGGATGGCCTCGTGGGCCGGGGCAACGCCCGCACCGGCGTGATCAGCGGTGCCCACCTGGCCGGGAACGAGGCGACGTTCGGGAAGAACCCGGCCTACCACGTCGGCAAGGTCGGCGGCTGGCTCGCCGATACCGCCGCCCACGCGGTAGCCACCGAGTTCGGACCATGCCGTATCGCCCTGCTGTGGCGCAACGGCGCCCGCTACGACGAGCCCGCCTCGATCGAGATCACCACGGTTAACCCGGCGCCGCTCGGGCCGGCCGAGGAGCTGGTGCGGGCCACGCTGTCCCGCACAGACTGGATGGCAGACCTGCTGACCGGACGGTATCTGCCCGCCGTCGCCCCGTTCGACGAGCTGCTGGCCGCCCTGGAGCGAGCAGTCAGATGACCGTGCACCGGCTCGTCACTGGCCACATCTCCGCCCGCCTCGCCTTGCCCGAGTACCTGGACACCACCGCGGCGCAGGCCGCCAGCCGGGCCCTGCCCGGCGGCTGGACCCTGACAGCAGATCCCGCCACGGAAGCCGTGGACGTCGAAGTCACCACGGGGGCCGCGGCCGTCACCGTCGCGGCGGTCACCGTGCGCCTCCGGCTACCGGCACACGTGGCCGCCTCGAACTCTCTCGCCTACGTCACCTACACCGCGTTCGAACGTGCACGCCAGCACCAGCGCAAGGCCACCGTGCATGCCACAGCGCTGATCGCGCCCGACGGGCAGGCCGTACTACTACTCGGCGCGAAGGGGGCAGGCAAGACATCAACCGCACTCGCCCTCGCGGCGCAGGGATGGACCCATGCCGGAGATGACGTGGTCGTCCTTGGCGAGAGCGACGATGGTCGGGTGTCGGTGTGGCCCGGCAAACCTACCGCCGCTATCCGCGACCCCGCTCGGCCGCTCGCGCCCAAGCCTCAGCTCGCCCTGGAACCGTTCGCGACCGGCCTGGCCCCGCTTGCCCGGGTTGTGCGCATGGCCGTCCACCCTGCGCTCGACACCGCGTCGCTGACGCCTGCCGTGCCGCTGTCGGTAAACGAGCGGCTGCGACTGCACGAGACCTTGGGCCGCTACATCTCCGGCCTTCCCACCCCCATCACCGGCGTGGCCGGCGTGCCATACGGACCGGTGTGGCCCCTGGACAGCCCCGCCCTGGCCCGCTGGCGCAGCCACCTCATCGCCCGGCTCGCCGTTGGCCAGTTCGACTACCTATACGCCCCCGATCCGGACACCGCCGCTGACCTGCTGACCAAGGAGGCCGGATGAACTCCGCCGCGATCCTGCCCAGCCGCAACGAGCCAGCCACCATCGCCGCGGTCACCACCGCCGTTGACACCGCGCTCGCCGAGCACCGGTCCATCATCGTCCACGCCGACGCCTCCGACACCCTGGCGACCGCCGACCAATTCACCACCACCGCCACCCGGGCGGCCAAGGTGCCGCTGACCGGCCTGGTCCGAGGCAAGGGTGCCCAGATCCTGGCCGCAGCCCACCTTCCGGACCTCACCGGCATCGATGCCGTACTGATCGCGGACACCGATACCCGGGGCCCCGACCCGGCCGTCTACGCCGCGCTACTGGACCGCGTACGGGCTGGGGCCGCCATAGCAGTCGCGGACTACCCGCGGCACTGGGACGAAGCCAACCTCACCAACCACCTTGCCCGACCCCTTATCGCCGCTACCACCGGCCACGACGTGCCCCAGCCGCTCGCCGGGGACCTCGCCCTCTCCCGACCCGCCCTGGACGCCGCCCTCCGCGCTGCCCGGGCACTGCCTGCAGAGCTTTCGGCGTGCGTGGACGGCTACGGCATCGACGCATTCCTGCTGCTGACCGCCGCCACCGCCGGGCCCATCGCCTCCGTGCGATTCGACCAGCCCAAACAGCACGCCGGGTCCTTTCCTCACCTGGCGGCCATCTATCACCAGGCTGTCCCAGTCCTGCTGCACCTGACCAGGACAGGTAAACCGCCACCGGCCACGTCAGACGGTGCGACGGCGCACTACCGGGTTGCCGACCGCACCCTGGAATCCGCCCGCCTTTCGGACATGCTCACCACGCTGGACAGCTTTGGCCCGTATCCCGGCGGATACGATGAACACCCATGGCCAGAGCCCGTCGCGGACGCCTGGCGCACCGTCAACTCCGGTACACCAGTGCGCGACGCGGCCCGTCAGCTGTGGCCGCACTACCTACGGCGCGTGACCGACTGGTTGACCAGGGGACCACGCGCCAGCACACGGCAGCGGGCCGAGACACTCGCCGCCGGACACGCCCGCCTGTGCACCGCTGTCCTCACTCCCGCAGGAGCCCGACGATGACCGCCATCCCGACCTCCGGTTTCTCCGCTTTCGCGCTGGAACCTTTTCCCGAGCTCCAGCCGGGTGCGGATCTGGCGGGCGCTATCACCGGCGTTTTGGCCTGTACTGGCATCGAGTTGCAGGATGGGGATGTGGTGGTGGTGGCTTCCAAGGCCGTGAGTGTCGCGGAGAAGCGGTACGTCGACCTGGCCGGTGTCGTCGTTGGCCCGGAGGCGCTGGAGTTGTCCGCTCGCACGGGCAAGCCTGCCGAGGTCGTGCAGCTGATCGTGGATTCCAGTGACAGCTACTTCCTGGCCACCGAGAAGGGCCCGATCATCGCGCGGCACCGGCTCGGCTTCCAGCTCACCTCCGCTGGGATCGACCGGGCCGGCCCGCGGGGTGCGTGGCTGTTGCCGGTGGATCCGGACGCCTCCGCCCGCGCCCTGCGCGACGCGTTGATCGCTCACACGGGTGCGGAGGTGGCGGTGGTGGTCGCGGACTCCGACGGTCGCGCCGACCGGCGTGGGGCGACCGTCATCTCGATCGGCGCGGCGGGCGTGGGGCCTTTGCGTGTCACGGAGTACGGCGGTAAGCGGCAGGAGGAGACCTTCACCGACCTGATCGCCGCGGCGGCCGGGATCATCCTCGGGCAGCGGGGTCGTGGGGCCCCGGTCGCCGTCCTGCGCGGCGTCGCCTACGAGAGCAGTGACGCGGGCGTGGTGTCGATGCTTCAACGCCGGCCGTGAGGCTGCTGCTCACGGGCGCCGCCGGGAGCATCGGCACCCGGCTGGCGGCCGATCTGGCCGCCCAGGGGATGTCGCTGCGGCTGCTTGACCGGCGGGCTTGTGCCGTCGAGCTGCCTGCGGGTGCCGAGTTCGTTCAGGCCGACCTGCGTGACCTGGATGCGGTCGAGAAGGCCAGCACCGGCGTCGCGGCCGTCGTGCATCTTGCGGGGATCACCCAGGAGGGACCGTTCCCGGAGTTGGTGGAGCACAACGTCACCGGCACCCACCACGTCCTGGAGGCGGCCCGCCGCCAGCGGGTGCGGCGGGTGGTGCTGGCCAGCAGCCACCACGTGACCGGCCTGAACCCCGTCGGCGCCCCGACGGCGCCGCTGGCCCCCGACAGCTTCTACGCGGTATCCAAGGTCACCGCTGAGGCGCTGGGCCACCTTTATGCCCACAAGACCACCATGCAGGTCGTCGCCGTCCGTATCGGTAGCTACCGAGATCACCCCACCGAGCCCCGTCACCGTGCGACCTGGCTGAGCCCCCGAGATGCCACCGCCCTGCTGTACGCCGCCGCCACCCGGCCCCTGACCTCCCCGTTCCTCACGGTGTACGGCACTTCTGACAACCGCGATTCGTGGTGGCCGCGCACTGGCTGGGACGCCCTCGGCTACCAGCCGGCCGACAGCGCCGACCGCCTATGCCCCGGTCTCGGGCCGCTGGCCGACCGCCGGATGGGCGGCGCCTTCGCCAACGCCGACCTTCCCACATAGGAATATAGGGATGTCGACCCCGCGGGTGCCTGGATCTGCTGCGCCGCCGCGTCGCCCTGCCTGGTCTTGGTTCTCTCCCCTGGGGCGGGCTTTCCCTACTTGGGAAGGAGGTGGTAGCCGGTGAATGATCTGGTCCTTCGGGTCCAGTCCCAGCTGACCGGCCGTGATCGGGTGTTGCTGGGCTGGTTGTATGACCACGGTGTCGGGACGTCGTTCCAGCTCGCGAACGCCTTGTTTCCGTCGTTGGACGTCGGTCAGCGGCGGTTGCGGACCCTGTACCGGCTGGACGAACGCATTGCCGCCCTCACTACCAGTCGGGCCGCGCTGCCGGGTGGTTAGCGTGCCGACTGGTTGTGCTTGCGTACGAGGTCAGGCAGCTCGGCCAGCGAGTCGAGCTGGAACACGCATCGGTCGCTGACCGTCTTGTCGCCGAGGATGTGACCCCACGGGCCGCGACGGACCAGGGCGGTGGCGATACCGGCCTCCTGCGCCGGCCGGATGTCGTTGTCCAACCGGTCTCCGACGTAGAGCACCTGGTCGGCGGGGCATCCTGCCTCGGTGATTACGCGGTCGAAGAACGCGGTGGAAGGCTTCTCCACACCCCAGCCGTCCGAGGTGCCGATCACGTCGACCGGTAGGTCCAGGGCACGCAGGATTGTCTCCGCCCGCGCTGTCTGGTTGCCGGCGAGGCCGACCTGTAGCCCCGACTCGCGTAGCGCGGCCAGGCACGGCCGCGCATCCGGGTATAGGTCTTCCTCGGTGAAGGACTCCGGTTGGCCCGCCGCCGTCCGGCGCTCCCGTTCCTCGGTCAGGTCGAAGCCCGGTCGGAAGACCTGGAACGTCTCCCGGTAGTCCAGGCCGCGAGCGATGATCGCCCCGAAGACGGCCGAGAAGGTGTGGCGCGGCACCCCGAGCCAGTCCGCCCAGGTGCCGTACTCCCGGGACTCGTCAACGATGGTCTCGCCCACGTCGAAGAATACGCTCGTGATCACCCGGCGATTGTGCCTGGTGCTCCCATCAGGATCAACGTGTACCGCGAGCCGAGCCGCCCGGCGGGCCGGTGCTGACCCGTCGGCCGCACCGGGTACGACTCGGTGCGGGAAGCCGTGCCGGTCCGACTCACCGATGGGGTCCTCGGCGACCTGCACCCTGGTCCGCTCGGTTAGCGGGAGCGCTGTCTCGCAAGGTGAGATGGCGGAACGGGTGGGCCAGGATTTTTCTGTCATTTTCGGCAGGGAATCTGTACCACTGGATACCGGTACGGGTTGACGGGTACCAGCGCGTCCTACTGGGTTCGGAAGAGCCGTGATCGACTGTCGGTGATGTTGGTTGACAGGGTGCTGCCGGCGGAGGCGTACTGATACGAACGTGACCGCGTGACGGTCTGCCCGCCGTGTTCGATCGGCCGGGGTGGTGGCGCTCCTTCGGGAGCGTCGCCGGCCGTTGGAGGCTTGGGAGTGGGCGGGCTGTCGATGGTGTCGAGTGACAGGGGAGCCGCCATGAAGGATCTTTCTCCGGCGGGTTGAGTCGACGCCCCACCGGGCCGTCGTGATGTCGACGGTTCCCGGAGTAGCTGTTCCAGGCTGAGACGAGCCCGCTGCCGGCTCGGCACGCTGCCGCCCGCTTGCCCTCCGTAACTGCGACCGCTGTTCCTGCTGCCGCGACCACCTCACTGGTGGTCGTGTCGGCTTGTTGCTGCCCCGATCCGTCCTCGGGCCGGCCGGTGTGCCGGTTGGCGTGTTCATTGACAACTCCACAGTGCGCCTTGCCGCCGTCTCCCGCGCCCGGCGGTGGCTGCGGCGGCGCACACCTATGGCGTCACGGCAGTCGACGTCCCATTCTTTCGACCAAGGAGCTTCTGTGTTCTCTGTACATCCTGTCTCACCGCGTTCCGGCTTTCTGCCGGTGACGCTGACAGATTCCGTGTTGACCTCCGTTGCGGGGTCCGGGTTGACGTCCCCGTTGGGGTCAGTCTTCAGCCGGACACCCGAACGGACCCCCATTTCCCGCTCACACCGCAGGTCAGCCCGTCTGTCAACACTGGCTGGTTGTGCTGCGACAGACCCGTCCTTGTCTCGGGTCTCCCCTGGGAGGCCATACGTATCGGAGAGGAGGTGATGGTGGATGGATGATCCGGTTCTGCGGGTCCAGTCGCAGCTGACCGATCGTGACCGGGTCCTGCTGGGCTGGCTCTACGACCACGGCGTGCTGACGTCGTTCCAGATCGCCCAGGCACTGTTCCCATCCCTTGATTTCTGCCAGCGGCGGCTGCGGACTCTGTATCGGCTGCGCCTCGTCGCTCGGTTCCGACCGCAACGGGCCGACGGCGGCTCCTACCCGTACCACTACGTCATCGACCAACTCGGCGCTGAGGTCGTCGCCGCCAGCCGCGACGAACGCCCACCCCGGCGCGACCACGCCCGGGTGGAACGGCGACGCTGGACCTCCACCCGCAGCCTCTCTCACCGCCTCGGGGTGAACGGCTTCTTCACTGACCTGGCCGGCCACGCCCGTACTCATCCGGACACCGGCTTGATCGAGTGGTTGCCGGAGATGGTGTGCCAGCGTGCCGGGACGTTCACCAGCCGCCAGGATCCGGGGCTGGTGCGGGCGTATCAGCCGAGGGTTCGCCCGGACGGCTACGGCCGGTGGGTCGAGAATGATGTCGAGGTGCCGTTCTTCGTCGAGTACGACACCGGCGCCGAGCAGTTGTCGATCCTGGCCGGCAAGGTGGACGGCTATCGGGAGCTTTTCGGCACGATCGGGCGGGCGTGGCCGGTGCTGTTCTGGCTGCACTCGGCTGCCCGAGAGCGCAACCTACGCCGCGTGCTGACCGACGTGCCGCTGGCGGTGCCGGTCGCCACCGGGGCCCGCGACCACGCCGCGACGACGGGCCTCGGCCCGGCAGCGGCGGTGTGGGCCGTGGCCGGCCGGGAAGGGCCGCGGCTGCGGCTGGCAGATCTGGCCGGGTATGCCGTTGACGCCTCCGGCCGGGCGGGTGCGGCTGCGTGATCGGCGACGGCACGACGGCCGTGGACAGTACCTCCGCGGCGGAGCGGACATCAACGGCCGGCGTCTGTCACGGATCTGTCGTGAGCAGCGCGGTCGGCGCTGACAGACCCGTGAGAGCACCAATCGTTGAGGAGGTGATGGGCCACGACAACGCCGGTCCCTGCCCCGGACGGCAGTCCGCGCGATAGCCGCGTCGAGGGCATCGTCCAGGTCGTCATCATGCTGGCCATCGGCGGCGCAGCGGGGGCGGCCAGCTTCACCCACGTGCATAACGTGGCCGCCGCGCACGGCCAACCCGGTTGGCTGGCCTGGGCCGACGCGATCGTCCTGGAACTGATGTCCATCGCCTCTGGCCTGGAACTGCGCCGCCGCAAACGCGCCCACACCTCCACCGTGTTCCCCGCCACCGTGCTGGCCTGCGCCGTCACCCTGTCCCTGGCAGCGCAGGTCGTCGAGGCCGAACCCTCGATCATCGGCTGGATCGCCGCCGCCGTACCCGCGCTCGGATTCCTCGTCATGGTCAAGATCGCCCTCGGCCGGACCAGCGCCGCCACACCCGCCCCTGCCGTGGCGGTAGCGGACTACCAACCGGATGAGGCCGGGCGGACCGTTGCGGACAGCGGACCAGATGAGGCCACCCGGACCGCTACCACGGCGGGGGAGCGGTCCAGGACCCGGACCGTCCGCTCACCGGATGCCCGTCGCCGACACGGCGGACGGAACCGGCAGCGAGCGGACCGGGGACGGTCCGCGCAGCCGTCCGCCGATGTTGGCGAGCTGCTGCCGGCGGCGCGCAAGGTTCGGGACCGGCTCGCCGCGAACGGGCAGGCACTGACCCGGGCCGGACTCGCCGAAGCGCTGCGCGCTGCCGGTCACACAGTGTCCAACACCCGAGTATCCGAACTCCTCAAGACCCTCAAGGCCGAGTCGTCGGCACCACCCGAGCTGATCGTGGAACCGGTCATGCCAACGAACCCGACGCCACCGCCTCTGTCACCGGACCGGCGCAGCGGCGGCGGAGCAGCCACCCCTGCGCCGGTCGACCCAGACGGGAGCGATCCGTTCCTACCGCACAGCTATCCCTCTCGTAACCAGGAGAAACCTGATCATGAACAGCCTCACCAATCACGCTGACAAGATCACCTACACCACGACCGACAGCACCACCACCGCGCCCGGCGTCGGGGAGGTGTGGACGATCGAGCGCATCCGTGCCCTCGGCGTCACCACCACCCTCGCCACCACCGCCTCGGTGCTCGGGATCAGCCGATCCCAGGCGTACCGGCTCGCCGCCACCGACCAGTTCCCCGTACCGCTGATCCGGGCAGGCAGCCGCATCATCGTCCCGGTCGCCGGCCTCCTCCAACTCCTGCTGGTCGGGAACCCCGCTTCAACCGACGACCACCCACGACTTGATGCCGACGCGAAGGTGAGCGTGGATGCAACGACCCCGCCACCAGCGGATTCCACCCGGCGCCGCTGGCGGCACCAAACCGAGCATCCAGGAGACGACGAGTGAAGGGATCCACCTTCAAACGCTGCGGCTGCCGCGACAGCGTCACGGGCCGCAGGCTGGGACGCTCCTGTCCCCAGCTGCGCCGGCCCGGCGGTGGCTGGTCCCGCACCCACGGCCACTGGCACTGGCAGATCGAGATCCCCGCCCGCGTCGACGGCACCCGCCGCCCGCTACGCCACGGCCCCTACACCACCCAAGCCGACGCCGACGCCGTACTGGACCGCATCCGGGCCGCGCTCGCTGTCCCTGACCCCACCGATCCGCACTCCACCATCAAGACCGGTGACCTCATCGAGGCCGCGGTGAAAGCCGGCGCACCCGTTCCCAACCCGGATCAGGTCCGGCGGGCGCTGCATCTGGACATCACCCCCACCGAACTACCGACGATGGAGGCGTATCTGACCGACTGGCTCGCCGGACGCAAGAACATCAAGGCAGGAACCCTGCGCTCCTACGAAGGACACATCCGGCTGTACCTGATCCCGCACCTCGGCCACCTACGTATCGACCGGCTCCGCCCCGGCCACATCGACGCCATGTACAACGCCATCGCCGCACGCAACACCACCATCGCCACCCTGCGCGCCAGCCGCGACCCCGCCAAACGCGCCCAAGTCAAAAACCAGCGAATCGTCGGCACACGGACCCTGCACGTCATCCACGCCACCCTCCGCAAGGCCCTCAACGACGCGATGCGCCGCCACCGCTACATCGACACCAACCCCGCCCTCATGATCGAACTACCCACCGCCCGACCACCCAAGCCCACCATCTGGACCGACCAACGCATCCGCACCTGGCGTGACACCGGCAAGCCACCCAGCCCCGTCATGATCTGGACACCCGAACACACCGGCCGATTCCTCGACCACACCCACGGCGCCAACGACCGGCTCTACGCTCTCTACCACCTCATCACCTTCACCGGCCTCCGCCGAGGGGAAGCCTGCGGCCTGCACTGGGACGACCTCAACCTCGACGCCGCCACCCTCACCGTCCGCTGGCAACTCGTCCAACACGGCTGGGCCACCGCCATCGACACCCCGAAAACCACCGACAGCGAAGCCACCGTCGCCCTCGACACCGAAACCATCGCGGTACTGCGCGCCCACCGCGCCCGGCAACACCGCGAACACCTCGCGGCCGGGGCGGCTTGGGCCAAGACGGGACTGGTGTTCACCACCCCCATCGGCGGGCGGCTCCACCCCGCCGATGTCACCGACCACTTCCACCACCTCGCCACCCAAGCCGGCCTACCACCCATCCGACTCCACGACCTCCGCCACGGCGCCGCCACCATGGGCCTCGCCGCCGGCGTCCAGATGAAGGTCATCTCCAACCGACTCCGCCACTCCAGCCCACACTTCACCGCCAAGTTCTACGGGGACGTACTGCCCGAGCTATCCCACGCTGCCGCCGAAGCCACCGCTGCGGTCGTCCCTCGGAGCGGCGGCGCGACGAAGCCGGCGTAGACCCGGAGGCCGCAACCCGTCGTCGGCAGATCGTCGATGGGACGTAGACCGGCGCTCCGGGCTTCGACACCGTCGGTGCGGTCGGTGGGCGTTGTTTCCGTTCAGTCGAGCAGGTCCCGGATAGCGGAGATGAACCCTTCTTCCCGCTTCCGGCCGCGTTGCCGTTCCCGCTGGATCCATTCCTTGCCCTCCGCGGCGACACCCTCGAGGACGTGCAGGGTGGTCGTGAGGCCGCTGGCGTCCAGGGCCGCTGCCGACAGGGTCAACGGGCTTTCACCCTCCTGCAGCTTGTCCGTGCTGGCCTCGGTCACGTTGACTGCGGTGAGTTCGCCGTTGACCAGCGCCAACTCGAAGGTCCGGGCGTGTTTGTCGGATTCGGCCACTCGTACGGCGGCCACGGCCTCGAACCGGTAATTGGCCCGGCGCAGGTTGTGGAAGGTCGCCTGCTCGAAGTCGAGCTGGGCACTCATCTGCCGCACACCGTCAGGGGTGAGTAGGAACACCAGCAGCTCGTACCGGCCGTACCGCCAGGGGCCGTTACGAACCCGGCCCCGTTTCATGTAGGGCTTGGCGGGTGCCTCGATGACCGCGTAGGCGATCACGTCGGTCGGGCAGAGCTTGTAGTGCGCCATTGCCTTGTCGATCAGGAGGCGGCAGTCGCAGTCCAGCCAGGCCGCCATCTCCGCGTCCTCGGGCTTGCTGTCGAGTTTGCGGGTCCACCGCTCGTGGGCCGCCCAACTATCGGCCATCCGCTGGTCGTACTCCGCCTGGTCGGCGGCGGAACGTCGAGCCTCGAGCACGATCCGCGACCAGCCCCGCAACGCGGGCCAGGCGGCGACGAGTAAGACGACTGTGGCGGCGATAGCGGTGAGAGGTTTCTGCGGCACCGCGGTGGCGATCACCAGTAGCCAGCAGGCCGCCGCGACGAGGCCGCTGAGGACGACGAGGGCGCGGGTGCGGATCGGGGTGCGCAACTGTTTGCGGTAGGCCCACAGGGTGCCGTTGGTCCACCGGGTTTTGAGGTCGCCGACGCGGTGGCGGATCAGCCAGGCGATCTCCTTGTCGCTGACCCGGGTCTCCCGGTAGGCCTCGACGATCTCGTCCCTGAGGTGGCGGCGAATACCGGCGGTCACGTTCAGCCATTCGGATCGGTCGACCCTATCGGGGACGTACCGTCCGGCGTACTGCTTGAAGAGGCGGTCGACCCGGTTGGCGAAGCCGCCGGATGGCGCCGCCTTCCGCTGCTGGGGGAGCCGGTGCATGGCGTCCTTGGCCCGCCGCCGTTCCACGTTGAAGCGCCACGCGGCACCGTGGACCGCACAGAGGTAGCCGGCTCCGATCGACAGCAGCAGAGCTACCGTCGGTACGACCCGGCCGGAGGTGAGAATGACCCAACAGAGCCAGCCAGCCGCCGTGGCGGCCACCGCTGTCGCGACGACCGCTAAGGCGACGTCCCAGCCGGTCGTGGCCGCGGGAACGGGCTTCCGGGCGCGGGGGTTCGCGGGTGCCGGGTAGAAGAAGCGCCATACCCGATCAGAGCGACCGTTTGCGCGTTGCGCCTTCCTGGCTTCGGCGACGCTGACCGTCCACATCTCGTCCTCAACCGGGCCGCTGAGGAACAGCTGAAGATGCCGCACGATTTTTTCCCGGAGCAGCGGGTCCAGACCGGCGAGCTCCTTGCGGACGAGCTGGCGCAGCTCCGCTTGCTGGGAGCCCAGGGCGTCCAAGAGCCGGCTGATGACCCGTAGACCATCCGCCCAGATGTCCTGCCTGTGCAGCGGGAGCCGACTGCGGGCCGCGCTCAGTTTGGCGATGTCCTCCTCGGACAGCTGACGCAGGGTCCGCCCGCTAATCACGGCCAGCAGCCAGTGGAACCACGCCTCGCTGCTGGTGTGTCCCTCATCAGGACGTCGTAGATGAGCTCTCCGGCCTTGCTGGGCATCCCGCCGTTGAGGTAGTTCACGCCGACCCGGAGCTTTTCCTCCGGCCCGGCACCCGGTGGGAGGAAGTAGACGGTGATATCACCGTGCACCGATTCGGCCTGGACGCCCACGTTCGCGGCGTTGTCGTGGATGGGCATGGTGACCTGCCGTACCGTCATAGCACGCCCCGGCTTACTGCGATAATGGCGGCGACCTTCGCGGCCAGTTCGGCCACGTCCCCGACCAGCCCGCGGAGCCGCTTGAGTGCCACCACCAGTTTGCTGCCGTCGCGCGGGTCGTCGAGTGCTTTGTCGGCGGCGGTGAGTTCGGTCTCGGCCGCCTCGTAGGTCGGCTGGTCAAGGTGCCCCGACCGGTGCGCCCGCCACAGCTGCTCTCGCAGCTCGGCGAGGTGGCTGGACAGATCCGAGGACGTCGACGGCGGCGGGCCACCGACCCAGACGTTGCCGTGAATGTGACCGGCCTGTACGCCTACCTGGGCCGCGCTGCTGGCAGAATTGTTCACCGTCGGGTTCATCGTTGGGGTTCTCCTCGGCTCGGCCTGGGGTCGGGTTGAACTGGTCTGTGCCTCCCGCACCAGCTCGCCGGCGAGGGCGGTGGCGAAAGCGGCGGCGTTGGCCACCGCCTTCGGCTGCCAGTTGGCACCGTCGGTATTGGTCTTCGTGCCGTCAGCGCGGTCGCTGATGCCGCGCACCACGACGACCGGTGAGCGGTTGAGGTGGCCGGCCTGGGCGACGCCGGCGGCTTCCATCTCGATTGCCAGCGCATCGTTGTAGTGCTGCCGCACCCACCGGGCATGGTCGGACACCGTGGAGTCCTGTACCACCTCACCTGCGGCGATCGGCCCGAAGTGCACCCGGGGAGCCGTACCCCCCGAGGCTGGTTGCGTGGTCCAGGTGCCGGTCCGCCCCAGGTGCCGTGCGATCTGGTCCGGGCCGTGGGGGATCTCCCACACCCGGGGCCGTGCCTTGAGGCCGTCGTCCTCGTTCGTCCCACCGTGGTAGGCGTAGACGTGCGTGGCGACGACGACGTCGCCGAGCGCGAGTTTTGGTCGCAGCGCACCCGCCACACCGACGAACAGCACGGCGACCGGATCGAACTCGGCGATCGCCCGTTCGGCCAGCACGGCCGCCGGATGGTTGCCCTTGCCAACGAGGCCGAGGGCCACCTGGCAACGACGGCCGGCCAGCCAGCCGGTTTCGAACCGGGTTCCCGCCCGGTGCCGGTGCAGCTGCGGGTCGGTCAGATTTTCGCGGACCGCCTGGTATTCCAGGTCGAGTGCGGTCAGGATCACCACGATGTCGTCTGTCACCGGTCTTCTCCTTGTGCAGTCCGGTCCGGGCGGACCAAGGGCGGATACAGGACAGTGGTCGGGCCGGCACGGAAGAGCCGGGCGGGTCGCCCGCCTTCTGTCTTTCTGATGGGCCCTGCCGGCATCACGAAACCGCGTACTCCCTGTACCTTGCGGTAGAAATTGCGGGCGTCGAGGCGGGTGTCCCACACGACTTCGTAGACCCGTTGCAGCTCGGAAAGGGTGAAGGTCTGCCCGCAGAAAGCGGTGGCGAGGGCGGTGCTCTCCAACTTTGCGCGGGCGCGTTCCACCCCATCGATCACTATCTTCAGATGGTCGAAGGCGAGGGGGGTTGATTCGTCGAGCACATGGTCAACGGGTATCCAGCGGGCGTCTGCGGCATCTGTACCCGCCACCGGTTCCGGCAGCCGGGGAGCGACCGCCAGGTGAGCTACGGAGACAACCCGACCACGGGGGTCACGGCCCGGGTCGCCGTACACCGCGAGTTGCTCAAGGTGCAGCGTCCCGGCGTCGAGACCGGCCTCCTCGGACAACTCCCTCGCCGCCGCGGCAAGGATGCCCTCCGAGCGGTCCCGGAGGAAGCCGCCGGGTAGGGCGAACGCCCCCTGGTACGGCTCGTTACCGCGCTCCACCAGCAGAACCCGGAGACGATCCTCACGCAGGGTCAGGATCACCAGGTCCACCGTGAGTAGCACCCCTGATGATTGCCATCGATCTCGCATGGCGCTCACGCTACCTTCTTGTCAGATCGACAAGAAGTGCCTGCGGTGGAAAGTTTTTCTTCGCGTTGTCGAGTGTCTGCGTCGGACGTGCATAAGCGATGGGAGATCGATCGTCATGGCTGACGCAACCAGGATCAGGGTGGGCGTGGGTGCTCAGCGGGTGCTCGGTCGCCGTGGACAGGGCCGACGGCGGGTGGATCGTGTGGTACGTGCGTCCGGTAGCACTGGCCGAAACCTGCCGGTGCAGGGACTGATGGGACGCGCAGGGACGGCGAAGCATGGATCAACGCCGGCTCTTAATCCGCGGGTTCGGGGTTCGAGTCCCTGGCGGCGCACCACAGGTTCCATTGCGCGAACCGCAGCAGCGGACGAGCCGGTCGAGTTTTCGACCGGCTCTGTTGCTTCCTCCGGGATCTTGAAGACCGGGACCAGCTTGTCTCCGTCGAAGTGGATCTCGGCGATGTTGGCCTCGATCAGCGCCTTGCGCTGACCGGGAGTGCCGTGCCGGAAGACGTGGGCGAGGTCTCGCCGTAGCTGGTCGATGGCCTTCTGGCTGGGCTTGCCGGGTGCTGTGGTGAGGGCGTGCTCCAGGTCGTCGCGGCGGCGGGCGAGCCGTTCGAGACGGATCTTGAGATCGCGGACGCGCTGGCCGCAGGTGTCGGCGTCGAGAGCACCGGTTTCGAACGCGGTCAGGTAGCGGTCCATCGCGTCCTCGGCCTGTTCGATCTCCCGACCGATGGCGGCGAGTTCTGCTCTGTGTGACTCGTACTGGCCGGCGCGGTGCTGCCGCTCGGCGTGGATGGCGTCGGCGATGAGGTCGGTGTCGCTGTAGAGGCCGAGGAGCGCGGCGAAGACGGCCTGGTCGATCTCCTCGGCGGGTAGGCGGGGAGCGTCGCAGCCGTGGCTGCCGTAGCGGATGCGGGAGAAGCAGGTGTAGTAGCGGTAGGTGCGGCTGCGGCCTTGTGCGGAGGTCCCGATGTACTTCAGCCCGCAGGCCGGGCAGGTGATCAGCCCGGTCAGGTCGTAGTCGGAGTTCGACGCGGCTCGCTTGGAGCCGGGCTCGCCACGGGTGCTCATGATCTCCTGTACCTCGTCGAACAGGTCGGGGTTGATGATCGGGTCGTGTGCGCCGGGGACGTTGATGTCGCCGAAGACCTTCTCGCCGAGGTAGACGCGGTTGGACAGCATCCGGCCGATCGTGTAGCCGGACCAGGGCTTGCCGGTCTTGGTGCGGATGCCGCGCTGGTTGAGCGCGGTTGCGATGGACCTGGTCCCCACTCTGGTCCGGGCGTAGGCGGTGAAGATCTGGCGGACCACGGCGGCTTCGGCCTGGTCCGGGACCGGGATGTCGAGGTCGCGGTCCAGTTGGTAGCCGTAGGGGACCGGTCCGCCGGTCCACTTGCCCTTGGCGGCCTTGCGTTCCATGCCGTTGCGGACCCGGTCGATGATGATCTCGCGTTCGAACTCGGCGAAGACGCCGAGCATCTGGACCAGCATCCGCCCGGCCGGCGTGGAGGTGTCGAACGGCTCGGTTGCGGACCGGAAGTGGACGTCGGCCTTCTCCAGCTCGTCCATGAGGACGGCGAGGTCGCGGATGCGGCGGGTGAAGCGGTCGAGGCGGTAGACGAGCAGCAGGTCGTAGCGTGCCGCCTTGGCGGCGGCGAGGGCCTTGCGCAGGCCGGGGCGCTCCATGCTCGCGCCGGAGGCGTCGTCGGTGAACCGCTCGACGATGTGCCAGCCGGGCTGCGAGGCGACGTACGCGGCGAGCTTGGTGTCCTGCGCCTCGATCGAGAACGGCTGGTGCTCTTCATCCGTTGAGCGGCGGGTGTAAACCGCGACGCGGACGGTCCCGGTCGCGGCCTGTTCTTTCGGTTTGCGGGCTCTGTTGCGGGCGGCCATATGCATCACGTCCTCACGTGGTGGGCGCTGCGGCCGGACTGGTCCGGCCGCAGCGCTTCGGAGCTACTCGTTGTCTTCATCGGGTGGGTTGTCGGTCCACCAGGCGGCGATCAGGACCGCCCAGGCATGGACCGCGCGGGCGTACTCGTCGGGGGTCATCGGGACCGTCTTGGGCGGGCCGACCGTGTACCGGGGACCGGTCCGCGTGGTCCGGTCCGCAGGGTCGCGGCGGCCGTGCCGGTCCCGGACCGGACGCTGCCCGGTCCGGCCCGGCTCGGCTTTGTGGTGATCAGCCTGTCCGGCTGAGTCGTGTGGTGGCATAGGCCTCCTCGGTGTCGGCGCTCGGGACGCTGAGCGCGGTGTGCGTCCATGGGGACTCCTCTCGGGTCGAGGGCGTGAGTTCGAGATTGCTGAGCATGGTTCGGTGCCGCTGCGAGTCCCGGTCCCGGTCCCGCTTCAGGTCCCGATCTCGGTTCGGATCAGGTCCCGGTCCCGTTCCCGGTGCCTGTCAGGTTCCGGGTCCCGGTCGGTATCGGCTGATCCGTGCCGTTGATCAGGGCGGATCGGTTCGACCGTCGCTCCATTCAGGACCAATGTCAAGCCGGGCGTTGAGCAGGGCGAAGGCGGCTCGGGCGTGAGTCCACGGGATGCGGCGCCTCGATGCCGGAGCAGTGTCGCGGTTGCCCTTGCCGACCCGCGGGTGGGCTGGGGGCGCGACGGACGCTGGCGTGTCGAGGCGACCGGTGAGCAGGAATCGTGAATAGTTGCGGCGACCGTAGCTCGACGTCCTTGCACGAGGTAGGCGTTGTCAGGTGTTCCGGCATCGCCCGGATCTGACCGGACCTGACATCGCAGGTCACGGCGTTCTCCATGACCTGGCCTGGTCGAAGTCGGCTGGGTCGACAGGGCTGGGCATCGGCAGTTCTGACAGGCGCAGCAGGGGAGACGCCGCGCCGTACAGGTGCCAGATCGCCTCGGCGGGGCTATGGCCGTCGAGCCGGTCGCGGGCGGCGGTCGCTACCGGGACGATCAGCTTCGTCTGGGCGAGGCGGCGGTGGAGGTTGGCCTCACGGGTGGCAGAGTGCAGCCAGAACAGCACCGGCCAGGCTGGTCCGCCACGCCGTACGAGGTTGCCGTATCCGGCTAGCTTTTCGGCCAGGACACCGAGGGCCTCGGTGCCCTGGTCGTGTTCCAGGTACCAGACCGTGGTCTGCCCGTGCTCGGACCACACGCCGAGGGCGTCGGCGTTGACCATGCCGTACGCCAAAGTCCCCGGCGGGCTGAAAAATCGGCTCAGCCTGGTGTCGGGCCACCAGTGGTGCAGCCGCGCGTCGGGGTGGAGCCGTTCGTGTGCGGCGAGGTCGGTGAAGAACTGGTTGATGCCGAGCCGGTGGTCAAGGTTGCGGCTGGTGGCGATGCGGTGCAGCCGTGTGGTGCTTGCCGCCCGGCGTGGTGGATCGTCGCCGCGGGTGGCGGCGACGATGAGCGCTCCGGTGTGGGCGAGCGCGTAGTGGTAGGGGTGGCTGCCTCCTTCCAGGCGGAACGGTCGGAATCGTTCGAGCAGCCCCAGCTCGGTGAGCTGGGTGAGGCGGCGTTGGGCGTAGTTCAGGCTCGGGAACAGGGCGTGCGCGATCTGGAAGCTCGTCAGCACGGCGTGGTCGTAGAGCCAGCCGAGCAGACGCCAGTCCCGCTCGGTGAGCTGGTGCTGCACCCGCAGCACAAGGTCTGTCGTTGTTCGCATAAGCGCCTCCTGCGATAGGTGTTGGTGCCCCGCACCCGGAGGGGAGAACCCGAAGGGTCTTCTGCACCGCGTCGAGCCGGTCGGTCAGGCCGCTGACCTGGGCTGTCAGGGCGCAGCGGAGTGCTTGAGGGCGTCACTTTGAAGCTGGACGGGCTCGTCGACCCCGAGGAGCACACCGGCGTGGACCCGAAGCCAACGAGAAGAGCCGTCGCGCGATGCCAACGGGCGCGACGGCTCAGGGAAGCGAGAGCAGGTTGGAGACGGGTGCAGGTAACGCCGCCTCCGGCGGCGTCGTAGTCCTCCAACACGGCTTCCTCGTCAACACGAGAGCCATCAGATCCGCGGACATGCGCGGGAGTGTTGGAGGACCTCCCCTCCGACCGCGGCAGACGCGGTCAGGTCACCGGCCCGACATCGCACTCCAGCGGTCAGGACGGCTCGGCCTGAACGAGACCGAGGAATCCAGGGTAGGAGTGTGACCGACGCCGGTCAATGCAATTCCGAGGCCGCGTCACGGCCTTGACCTGGGCTGTTAGGTTCGGTCAGATCTTGTCAGTTTCCGAACGCTCGCTGACAGGCGGTGCATCCGTCGAGTTCCCGCAGTGGCCCGCAACCCGAAATGCTGGTGCCGTCCGGGCTGCAGCCATGGAGGATGTTCGGCGTGAGTGGGATGAGTGGCGGGTCCGCTGAGCAACGCTTCTATGATGCTGTTGCTCGATGGAACGTCGATACCGGCTACGGTCTCGGCGACATGATCCACGCGGCCTGCCAGGCGCTGATTGACGGGCTGGACTCGCCGTCGTTGCGTGAACTTGCCGGAGCCTCGGTGAAGGACTCATCGCATGATCTCCACGAGTTGGCAGTCCGGTCACTTGAGGAACTCGACATACCGCACCCAGGCACCATTCCCCGTGGCTTCGCCGTGGCGGCTGGCGGAGGAGTGGTCCGCCGGCCCGGGCTGGACAAGCTTCGCCTGGAGGTAGTGCCGGTGGACGCCGAGGCGGGCGGCGGGTTCCAGGTACAGGTCTATGTCAACGACGTGGAGATCACCACTTCCGGGGCCGGGATGGGGATGGATCCGTACGACGCCCTCGTTCCCACCAACCGCCTGGTCGCCAGCTCACAGCCCGGCAGAGTCCCTATCGCTCGCTGCACGTGTGGCGTGTACGGCTGCGGGTCCACAGATGTCAACATCACCCGCGACGGTGAACTGGTGCACTGGGACTGGCTACTCGAGGTGCCGATGAGCCGAGGCGTCACCTTCGTGGCTGTCGAGTACGACGCCGAAGTCACGCGGCTGGCCGCGGATCATTCGTGGGAGACCCCAGAACGAACCGCCGGGCGACTTGTCCTCCGCGACGTCGACCGCGATCAGCTGAGCGCCTACGGCCTTCGGCCCACGTGGGTCGCCAACGACTATCGCGATCATGAGATGTTCCGCGTCGCGCTTCAGATCGACGGTGACTACCAGGTCTTCGTGGACACGCCATGGCGTGGCCGCGGTCCCGAGGAGCTGGCACGAGAGGTCTGCGAGAAGCTGACGACGCCTCCGCACAAGTGGCGCGCGACGTGGCACGCTATCAAGCCTGCGTTGACTGGGCCGCCCCAGATCGCGCGACGTTCCTGGTCATGGAAGCGAGCGTCGTTCTAACGGCCACCAGCTTTGGCGAGCGCGCTCAGCCTGTCAATGACCGTGCAGTGCTCAATGACGGCAAGGTCGAGCAGGGTTAGCGAGCCGTGCTCCGAGAGGAAGGCCTCGGCGAGGTCCGGCCGCCCGGGCCAGATTCGTGTCGCGAGGCGTACGAGATCGCGAGTGGCGAGATCGTATCGGGCATGCTCGAAGTCGATCGCGCGAACGATCCCGTCGTCGCCTCGGACGAGGTTGTACGGCATGAAGTCCAGGTGGCACGGCACGAGCGTGGTTGCAGGGAGCCGCTCTAGCGCGGCGAGCTGCTTCTCCGCAGCGGCTCGCTCGCCGGCGCTGAGTAGGTGCTCTGCTCGGTCGAGCCAATAGCGCCCGCGGTCTGCGAGCCAACCGACCCATGTTGGGTCCTCTCTGAGGGCGGCGACGTTGTGCAGCTGTGTCAATAGTTGTCCGGCTTGTCGGTAAGCATCGCGCTCCTGCTCCGGCGTCAGGCGCCAGTCGGAGAGTCGGCCTCCGGGCACGGCTGTGATGACGATTCCGGGCGGGTTATCCGATACCGCGACGAGACGTGGGGCTCGGTCTCCGAGGCTCGGCACCCATTCCCGGTAGGCCCTGACCTCCTGCTCATGGCGCTGTCGATCTCGGTGAAGCTTGATGATCACCTCGCCGTGGGAGGCGCTTTGGACGCGGAGAAGCTGGGTGTCGGCGTGGCCGCTGTGGCAGGCGACCTCGATGATCTTTTCGCCGAGCAGTTGGCGCGCGACGATGCCTGGGTTCATGGGAGGTGCCGGGTGCCGTTGTGAGAAACCAGGACCCACACCTTGCGACCGAATCGGTTGACCTGCCTCTGCCAGCGGCTGACGCCGGTGTGGTCGGTCCAGAAGCCGACGCTCGTGCATGTGCCGGGCGGCAGGTTGAGCAGGAGGTTGTGGGCGGCATCGATGGTCTCCCCGTGAGCGATGACCAGGATGCGCTTGCTGTCGTGGAGGCTGATGACCTTGGCGAGGGTTCGGGTGGCGCGGGCAAGGTACTGATTCCAACACTCCGAGCCGGCCGCGTAGGGGCGGTGAGGGGCGTGTTGTGCAGGACCGCCGAACGCCGCCTTGACCTCGGACCATGGCCGTCCATCGGCGTCGCCGTGGTCGGGGCCTCGTAGGTCGTTCTCGGTCTGGTAGGGCAGGTCGAGCGCGGCCGAGATGATCTCGGCGCTTTCACGAACACGCAGCCTCGGCGTGGCGTAGAGGACGTCGAACGGGCGGTCGGCGTGCTCCTGGGCGAGCCGTTCGGCCAGTCGCTGGACCTGGTGGCGGCCAGTCCCGGTGAGGCCGGTGCAGCCTCGTTCGCCACCCACAATGCCGAGCGTGTTGCAGACGGCTTCGCCGTGCCTGGCGATGACGAGTTCCGTGGTGATGGTCATGGTTGGCTCCGATCGGAGGCGAAGGGCGCGGGCCAGGGCCGTACGGTCGGCCAGGGGTGGCGGTAGCCGTTGCGGCCGAGGTAGCCAGCGGTCAACATCCAGTTGACCTCCGCCCACACAGCAAGGTCATCGAGGGCGCACTTGGTGCCGTCGAGCGCGCCGTTGTAGTGATCCAGCGCGTCGGTGGCGACGCTCCGGTCAAGCTGTCCGAACGTCATCGCCATCGAGGTGAGCAGTTTGGCCAGGTCGTAGCCGTAGGGCGCGAGGGTGAGGTCATCGAAGTCGACGATCGCCACCTCGACGTCGGCGATGACGAAGTTGCGCAGGTTGGCGTCCTTGTAGATCGACACGCCCGCCGTCGCTGCGGCTGTTGCCGCTTCGGGTATGGCGGCGATCGTCGGGCGTACCGACACGAAGTCCGCGATGACGTAACCGCCTGCGGTGTTGAACTCCTGGTCGAGCCGCGCTTCGGCGAGTGCCGGGGTGGCGGCCGAGTGGAGTTTGCCGAGTACGGCGGCGATGCTTGACAGGTCGACGACGGCCGGCGGTGTGCCGTCGATGTGCTCGAAGACCAGATGGCGTGAGTGAGCGGCGAGCAGGCGGGGAATCCGGACGCCTGAGTTGAGCGATTCGAGCCAGGTGTGGTTGGCCCGTGCTGCTGCGCAGTTCGACTCGTCGGGGTAACGCTTGACGAAGACGGTCATTGCTTCACCGCCACGGCGTAGCTGACCGTAGATCGCATGATCGTAGGTCGGTCCGGCCGCCATTGCCGGAGCGCTTGCGTGATCGCTGCGGCGTCCCCAGCGATCTCGCCGAGTTCGTACTTCGGAGTCGTGGCCAGGTACGCGCCAAGGTGCTCGAAGTCGGCAAACCGGAAGATGTGCTGCTCATGGTGCATGGTTACGGCACCGAAGCGTTGCGCTACCAGTTCTTCGATGTTGTCGCTGTTGAAGCTGGTGTAGAGGCTGGGCCGGGCGCTCGTCTGCCAGTCGAGGCCGGAGCCCGCGACGATCTCGTCGAGCTCTGTATAGCTGTCGAGGGACTTGGTGACCAGGACGGCGGGGCCGCACGGGCGAAGGCAGCGGGCGACCTCTGCGATGACGTCGTCAGGGTGCGGCGAGTGGTAGAGGCAAAAGGCAGCGACGGCCGCATCGAGCTGGCCTGTGTAAAACGGCAGGTGATGGAAGTCGGCGACGACGGTTTCCGCCTGCGGCACGCGGCTGGCGGTGACAGCGAGGAGAGCTGCTGAGGCATCGAGCGCGATCAGGCGTCGGGGCCGCAGGTCGACAGCGATCCGCGCGGTAGTGGTACCTCGGCCGCAGCCGACATCGAGCACGGTGCCGCCGTCGGGGAGATGCAGCTTGAGCAGCCGCGTGATGATTGTGGCGACGTCAGATCCTGCGACCTTGGCTGCTCGCAGCGCCTGGGTGCGGCGGCTCAGCCGGGTGGCATCCGAGTACAGGGACTCACGGACGAGGTCCTGGTCAAGGAACGGGGTCGACATGTGCCGGCTCCCGTCCCTCGATGATCAGATAGCTGCGACCTCGGCGAGAAGCCGGTTTGCCTGCCGCCGGCTGGTGAGAGTGATCAGCTTGACGTGCGGGCCGTGCTCGGCGATCAGGGTGCGGACCTTGGGTCGCATCATGCGTCGGTAGCCGATGATGTATCGGACGAAGCTCCAGGTGATGCGATCGAATACACCGTCCTTGAGGTGCTGGCCGCCGCGATAGCGCCAACGACGTTGGGCGATACCCCACAGGCACGTCCGGGCGGGCAGGTCCAGGAAGATCACGGTGTCGGCGGCGGCGAGCCGGATCGGCAGGGTCGAGGCGTAGTTTCCCTCGATCAGCCATCGTTCGCCCGCGACGAGCTTTTCCTGTCGAGCCGCGAACTCGTCTTGTGGCAGCGGCTTCCAGGTCTCGTCGTAGTAGACGGCGTCCAGGTGCGTGACGGGCAGGCCGAGTGCCTGTCCCAGCTGTCGGGCGACGGTCGACTTGCCGCTGCCGCCGCAGCCGATGATGGCAATCCGCTCCATGGGTCTCCACGCTAGTCATCTCGCGGTCTGGTATCAGGGCGCCACGACGGGTCATGTTGCGCTCACCACCCGTCTGAGTAGTGCATTGGCGATCACTTCGAGCTGCCGAGAGAGACGGAAGGGGGCCAGCTTCTTAAGGCAGGCATCGATCAGCTCGGCGTGTTCGGCGGTTCCGGTGACGCCTCGTAAATGCTGGGCGAGCCGTGCGACCTCGTGGCCATCCGCAGTGATCAGCTCGCTGGGCACGAACTGGTCGGCCGAGCGCACATCGGCGGGCATGATGGGTAGGCAGCCGGCGAGCACCGCCTCGAAGATCCGCTGTGTGACCTGCCCAACTCGGGCGTAGCGCTCCGGCAGGAGCAGGACGGTCGCCACCGAGCTGCGGTGGATTGCCCCCACCCGCCGGAAAGGAACTCGGCCGACGAAGTTGAGCTGTGGCCAGGCGCGGGTGTCGGGCCACTTCCCGGCGACCACGTGCGGCACCTCGGCAGCGGCGGGAGCGAAGTACTCGTTGAAAGCGTCGTCGCGGTCGTACTGGTTGCCGACGTACGCGAGGGTCGTCGGCCGGTCAAGCTGGCTGAGCGCGCTCGGATCCGCCGTGTCGAGCACTTGGTCGTCGACAGGGAAGAACAGTGATACTGCTCCGGGGCTCGGATGCAGGGCTGCCTCGCAGAGCGTGACGGCTGGGTGGTTGCTCAGCGGATCGTCGTGCGGTAGCTGACGGTCCTTGTCCCACAGGATCGTAGGTACGCCGAGCTGCTCCGTGTAGTGCGAGAGCAGCTCGGCCTGTCGGTGCAAATCGCAGGTGTGCCCGGCGGCTCCGCACCAGGTGGTGTTGCGGCCAGGGATCGGCCACCGCCACTCGAGGAAGAGGACATCCAGGTCCGGAAGGCCGGCATCCCATCTGTAGTAGGCGGACAAGTCAACGCCGGCCTCGATAAGGTCCCGGTCGGGCTGAAGGAATACCAGATCATGTCCGCGAGAGGCGAGCCCGTTGACCAGAGTCCTTCGGTGGCTACGCCCGCCGTCCGGCGTGTCGGTGATGCCGTCGCCCAGGAAGCCCCAGAAGCTGTAGCCGATCTTCATTTCGTCACCCACCACCCCTCGAGGAGCAGCGCGTCCAGGCCTGATTCGGCGAGGCAGTCCAGCGCCATCTCCGGCGTGCCGCAGATCGGGTTGCCCTTCACATTGAGCGATGTGTTGATCAACACCGGATGGCCGGTGAGCCGCCCGAACGACTCCAGCACCTCGGCCAGAAAAGGGTTCTGCGCGCGGCGGACCGTCTGCACCCGCGCGGTCCCGTTGGCGTGCACGATCGCCGGAAGATGCTTCCGAGTCAGGCTGGTCACGGGCGCGGCGATGGACATGAACGGGGACGGCTGCGCTAGCCGCACGTACTCCGGTGCTCGTTCGGCGAGGATCACCGGCGCGAACGGCCGGAACGGCTCCCGAAACTTCACTGTGGCATTGAGCCGTTCGACGACCTGATCGGCGAGCGGCGAAGCGAGGATCGACCTATGCCCCAGTGCGCGTGGCCCAGCCTCCAGCTCGCCCATGAACAGGCCGACGATCGCACCCTCGGCCAACTGCCGCGCGAGGTGTTGTGCAGGATCGTCCACTCGTTCTGCCCGCAGACCTGGGCGCGGCACCGTCGGCAGGACGAACTCGCCGAACGACGGTCCGAGATAGTAGCGCTGCTCGGCGCCGGTAGCGGCCTTCCGCGTCGCGGTGTGCCAAGCCTCGGCTGCCGCGCCGATGGCCGTGCCGGAGTCGCCCGGGGCGGCCGGCACGTGCACCTCGTCGAACAGCCCGGACTTCACGATCTTGCCGATCGACACGCAGTTCATCGCGACGCCGCCACCCACGCAGAGCAGCCGAGAACCGGTCAGCCTTCGAGCGGAGGCAGCGAGCAGCGTCATCGCCTCCTCGGCGCGCTCCTGGAGCGCCGCAGCCAGGTCGGCGTGAACCTGCTCGACCGGCTCGTCGGCACGCCTCGGTCGGCAGGTCGCGCGGGCGAAGGCCGGGCTGACCCGTGGGTAGCGGCTGGAGAGAACTCGGAGGCTGAACAGCTTGGGATCGAGACCGAAGCCGTCCCGTGTGAGCCGGATGGCGCGGTGCATGAGGTTGCGGAACCGGTTGGGATCGCCGAGCGCGGCCAGCGCCATCACGGTGCCCTCCTCGTCGCCCCGGCGCCAGCCGAGGTGCTCGGTGACTGCGCCGTAGGCGTAGCCCAGCGAGGCTGGGTCGCGCAACTCGAAGTGCATGGCCAGCGGTTCGGGCTCGTTGAGGCGCCCGTGCCAGATGGTCGTGGTCTGCAACTCGCCGAGGCTGTCCACGATCAACACTGCGGCGTCGTCGTAGCCAGAGGACAGCAGAGCAGCCCAGGCATGTGCACGGTGGTGTAGCACGGGCTTGATCGCCGCGCGCGGAAAGCGGGCGGCAAGGTCGTGCATACGCGCCAGGTAGCGGCGATTCACCTTGACGAAGCTGTGCGCACGCGGCAGCGCGCGTCCGGCCGTCTTGAAGCTGGCGAGGTGACCGGGTAGCTGCCGCAACGCCTCGCTGTAACGTCGGCCGTCGAAGTTGTAGGCCACCACGTCAACGTCACTCGGCGAGAGCCGCGCCTGGTCAAGCAGCCAGTCGACACCCTTGGCGGGGTAGGCGTTGCTGTGTTTGACCCCGTCGAGCCGCTCTTCCTCGACGAACCCGACGAGATGGCCGTTTACCAGCAGCGCTGCGGCGGAGTCGTGGGTGTAGGCGCACAGGCCGAGGATCACGTTCGCGTTCACGATTTCACCGCCGCGAGATGGTCGTACCAGGTCAGCAGCGCTGCGCCGAGGACGCCGGAGGTGCCTTCGGCCAGGTCGCGGGCGCGGTGCCGGTCCCCGTTGCGCCAGTGGCGGTAGCTGGCGAGCACCGAGGTCAGGGCTGCCCACGGTGTACCCGCGACCACTGCGACATGCCCTGCGACGACATGGGCGATCAGGCTCGACAGGTCAGGCCATGGCACCGCGAGCGGCTCCATCGAACGTGACTCCGGAAGGATCGGAAGGTCTCCCGCCGCCGCCCAGTGCTGCTCGTACAGGTGCAGCGAGTCAACCGAATGCCGGTAGTCACCCAGGCCGACGCCGAGCCAACCGGCCAGCAGTTCCTGGAGCAGGGTGGCGGTGAAGATATCGTAGGGAAACCCGAGCCAGAGGTCGTTGCTGCGCATGGTGGTGTGCATGTGCAGGCGGCGGTCGCGGATGAAGAAGCGGTAGCCGAGGGTGCACGGCACGTCCCGGCTACCGGCGTGATCGCGGGCCGGGTCGAACAGCTGCACCACCGCCCGCCGCGAGTCCGGGTCCTCCAGGAGCTGGCGCCGGACGACATCGAGCTGGTCCACGGAGCCGCGCCATCGTCGCAGCCTCGGACCGTAGGCACCCTGCAGCACTCCGTTGTCCGCGTACTGGGCTAGGGACCGGTTGAAGTCAAAGATCCACGGGTCGTCGGAGCCAGAAATGATCCACATCGCTTCGGCGACCGCGAACGCCGGGTTGAGCACCCGTGCTGGCGGGGCGTGTACGAGGCGATCCCTTGGGTTGGTGAGCTTGAGATGCGCTCCGAGAACCTCGTTGGTGGCCATGCCGCGCGGCGCCGTCGAGATGCCGAACGTCATCACCCTCTCGCTGGCGGCGGTGAACAGCTCGGTCGCGCAGCGACCCTCAAGGAAGATCATGGTCAGCTCCTAACGTGTGAAGGCGACGAGCCGCTCGTTGGGCAGGTCGCGCATCCACGCGGCCTGCCGGGACAACCCCTCGTGCAGGTCCACGGAAGGCGTGTAGCCGAGCAGTTCACGGGCGAGGGCGAGGTCAGCTCTCGTTGCGGGAACGTCGCCGGGCATGCCCGCGACCGCGTTCAGTGGGATGGGGCGGCCCACGACCTGGGAGGCGAGATCGATCGCCTCGATCATCGAAACGCTGGCCCCGCCTCCGACGTTGATCACCTCGTCACGGGCGTCGGCGTCGGCGGCAGCCATCGTCGCGGCGACCACATCGGAGACGTAGGTGAACTCCCTCCGCTGGGTGCCGTCGCCGAAGAGTGTCAGCGGCAGGCCCGTAAAGGCGGCGAAGAGCATCCGGCTGAACGCCATGTCGGGCCGCTGCCGCGGGCCGTACACCGTGAAGTAGCGCAGCGCGACCACAGACAGCGGCGAATCCTCGCGGCGTGCGTACGACAGGCAGAGTTGCTCCGCAGCCAGCTTGGTCACCCCGTACGGCGACATCGGCCGGCACTCGTCGTCCTCGCAGCTTGGCCCGATCGCGTCGCCATAGACGCTGGACGACGAGGCGAAGACCAGCCGACGGACATCCCACCGCCGGCAAACTTCGAGCAGCCGCTGCGTGGCATGCACGTTCGTTGCCAGATAGTCGCCGAAGGTGTTTCCCCACGAACCACGCACACCGGGACGGGCGGCCAGATGGAACACGACCTCGCAGCCAGCAACGACGTCATCCAGATCGTCGTGCAGAAGATCGAGGTGGACCTGCCGACCAACCCCGGGCACCAGCGGGTCGTCGAAGCGAGGCCGGCGGCAGTCCACGGCCGTCACGTCCGCTCCGCTCGCCTCCAACGCTTCGACGAGGTGCGAGCCGATGAAGCCGTTGGCGCCGGTCACGAGCACACGCCGCATACCGTCACCGCCCCGCGCCGACAAGTTCCGTGGTTGCCCTTGTCACCAGTGGTGCCGACCAACCGGCCAGGTGAGTGTCACTCCCCGCGAGCGGCAGCATCTTCGCTCGCTGCCTCCCGGCCTTGACCTGCGGCAGGGCGCAGAAGCCGGCGAAAATCCGCTGAGCCGCCTCGTATTCCGCAGGCCCCACGACTTCCCGCTTCTCCTCGGGCCATGTCCGCTCGTCCCGATGCGGATCGCCGGGCATCAACGGCCGAACCGCCGTGAGCATGATCATGTACCGTCTTCCGGTCACGGTATACCTCCATCCGATGTCGGGTGGAGCGCACGGCAGCGACGGGGGCCGCGTGTGCCGTGCGCTCCTGCTCCCACCGCCACCGTCCCGATGACCACCAGCAGCAGGAGACGAATCAACAGCTCGAAGCTTGCCGATGGCTGGCTGGCGCAGACATCGCGTGCCAAGGCCCTGTCGTGGACATCGCCCGGTCACGGGGCGGCCGTTGTCCGGCCATCGAACCCATGGGACGGTCGGTCCCCTGGTCAGACGACGTCCGTCGATCTACCGTCAGGACAGTCCGACGTGAGGGGGTGCGGCACATGCATGATGACCAGCCAACGCTGCTCGCGATGATCGTCGCCGAGTCCGAGCAGACCCAGGAAGAAATCGTCGACGGCTTCGTGCGCTGTGCCCAGGAGCATGGAGAAGACGCCGCTCTGTCCCTGCGGACGCTGCGCCGCTGGATGGTCGGCGATGTGCAGACCCAGCCCAGGCCCGCTCAGCGGCGCGTCGCGCGAATCTACTGGGGCCATCCCATGCACGAGCTGCTCGCACCACCCAAGCGCGAGACCACCCTTCCGCAACACATCGAGCCCGCCGACGCCCCCGATCGGGCCGACACGTCGCTCAGCATGACCATCGAAAGGCAGATAACCATGTCCGCTCGCCGCGCCGCGCGCTTCACCAGCAACGCCGAGACCCACAACGTCGGAACGGAAGCCATCGAGCAACTCCGCCACGACGTCGTCGGACTCGCCAACTCCTACCTGCGTGAACCGCTCACAGCAATCATGGGAGATCTAATCGAGTTGCAGGACGTGACCTTCGGATTCCTCGAGGGCAAGCAGAAGCCGGCTCAGACACGTGACCTCTACGTTTTGGCCAGCGTCGTCACCGGTATGGTCGCCAAGGCCAGCCAGGACCTCGGCCGATTCCACGACGCCATGACCCTGGCGCGGACCATGTACGTCTGCGCCGACAACGCCGACCACATCGGCCTCCGCGCATGGGCTCGCAATCTGCAGAGCCTCATCGCCTACTGGGCCGGACGCCCACAGGAAGCAGCGCGCTACGCACAATCCGGGTCCGAGATCGCCGCACCGATCTCCGGCACGGTGACGACCTGGCTGGCCTCCTCCGAGGCCCGCGCGTGGGCACAGCTCGGCGGGCTCGATGAGGCACGAACAGCGCTTGCCCGCGCGGCTGGCCACCGCGAGCGCCTCCAGGCCGACGACCTCGACGAAATCGGTGGGCTGTTCGCCTTCCCGCAGGCCAAGCAGCACTACTACGCCGCAGGAACCTACGTCTACATCGACGGCCTACACGCAGACGCCGTTAGCGAGGCAACGCGGGCGCTGGAGCTGTACGATTCCAGCGACGCCGAGAGCCGCGCCTTCGCCGACGAGGCCGGCACCCGAGCCGAACTCGCCCTCGCGCGTATCCACGAAGGTCAGCTCGACGGCGCGCGGGACGCGCTCGACCCAGTCCTCGAATATGGCCCCGAACTGCGGATCGGCGGCATCGTCGCGAGCGTCGGACGTGTCCACACCGCGCTACGGGACCGCCGCTACAAGGACTCCACCATCGCCTGCGGCTTGCGAGATGAGATCGAGTCGTTCAGCCAGCGCCCCGCAGCAGCACTGACCGCCTGAGCGGCGGCCGGATAGAGTCTGCGCGTGTACCCGGTGCGGATCGAGGGCGGGCGGATCGTCCTGCGCGAGTTCGAGGAACGCGACCTCGAAGCCTCCATGACGGTCGTCGGCGACCCCGACGTGACCGTCTTCCTCAGCTTCGACACACGCACCCGCGAAGAGCAGGCCGAACGACTCGCCGCCGACATCGCACGAGCAAAGACCGAGCCGCGGCCGGACTACTACCTCGCGATCGCCGACCGGCAGGCCGACGAGCTGATCGGCTTCATCCGCATCGGGCTCGGCGGCCACCGTAGCGGCGAACTCGGGTACGCGATCCGAAAGGACCGTTGGCGTCAGGGGTACGCGGTCGAGGCCGCCCAGCTAATGCTCGGCTTTGGGTTCGAGGCACTCGCTCTGCACCGGATCCAAGCAGCGTGCGGTCCAGACAACCTTGCCTCTCAAGCTCTATTGCACCGTCTGGGTTTCGAGTGCGAGGGCCGCATGCGTGACCACGTATTCACCAATGGTGGATGGCGAGACTCCTTGCTCTATGCAACATTGCATCGCCCTGCATGATGAGCAGGACCACAGCCCGCTCATGTCCGTCTCGTGACTGTACGCAGCAGCTCACCTGCCTTGGCGTTTGATACAGGGTGTCCTTGCGCTCGTAGGCGCCCTGCCAGGCTCCGTCGGCTGGGTCGGACCTGATTTGCTGTGAGTTCGCTGACCGCCTGGCGCGCAGCGACTTCAAGCTCGTCGGTCTGCATGCGTGGACCGACTCGTAGGCGTGAGTTTGGCCCGTGCCGCGTCGCAGCTGTCGATGTCCTCGACGTGCGATGATGCCGCGTTGGGTACAGGGACTCTACGGCGGGTCGCGAGGAGCGCGCCGGTGGCCATGATCATGAGTCCGTCGATTGCCAGTGGGCCGACTCTCGAGGTCAGCCCGTCCTCGCCGTAGTAGGCCAGCAACCCGGACATGTGGCGATAGGAGACGAAGGCAGCGACGCCTGCAACGGGCAGCAGCCCAAAGTAGCGAACGGCGAGCCAACGGAGTTCGCGCGGCCATTCGGTCCGGACCAGAATCACCGCCGAGACAAAGAGCATGACCGGCCAGCACAGTGACAGGACGACCGCTCCCGGCCGAGGAGACCAACTCGGCGGTGCTTCGGAAGGCGGCACGGTGGTGTGGGCGTAGTTCGCGGCGAGCGAGGCGCTCAGGCCGAGCGCCACGCCGACGTACGCCCAGAATCGGCCCGATCCCCAGGTCACGCGGCACCACCACCACCCCGCCGAATGGGGGCCACAGGCAGCGGATCACCCGTGACCAGCAGGAACCGGTTCGCGTTTCGTTGACCACGGCGCACCAACGAGCAAGGCCCTGATCTGGTACTTCTGTGCCGGTCAGGGCCTTTTCGTCGGCGTCTGTCGATATCTAGCGCTGCTGTGAGCCCGAGGTGAGCCCGGGAGTGTGTTGCCGTGCCATCGGGCGGTGGAAGTTCCCACCGCCTCAGGACGCTCTTCCATCGATTCCTGTCGACCTATTGGGGTCGTGTGAGCCCGGGTGAGCCCGGGAGCGCTTTTGCCTGGGCACCAGACGCGCGGCGGCTTCCGCCGCATCGTGCGCCACCTCAGGTAGGACCGAGGTGTAGGTGTCTGATGTGAGTCCGATGGACGCGTGGCCCAGCATCTCCTGTACCACCTTTCGGTCGACTCCCGCCGCGAGCGCGATCGTTGCGGCCCCATGGCGAAGGTCATGTAGCCGGATCGGCGGTAGGCCAGCCCTTCGAGCTAGCCGATCGAAGCGGGCTGTCAGCCGGTCTGGTTCGATCCACCCCCCGGTTGGCTGGGTGAACAGTCGACCGCTGTCCACCCATGCCGCTCCGGCCTTCTCACGTGCCTTGCGTTGCCGCTTGAGGTGGCGCTTGAGCGCCCCAACGCTGTCCCGGTCCAGCGCGACGACACGATCCCCGGCATCACTCTTCGGTGTGCTCTCTTCGATTTCCCCGCCGACCGCCACTAGTGTCCTGAGTCGTTAGTTCGACCACAGTATGTGGCGAGGCTGTTGAGGATCTCGTCTGCGGTTCTGGTCCAGACGAACGGTTTCGGTTCGGTGTTCCATGCCTCGATCCAGGTCTGTACGTCGGTTTCGAGGTCGGCGAGGCTGCGGTGGCTGGAACGGCGGAGTTTGCGGTTGGTCAGTTCGGCGAACCAGCGCTCTACGAGGTTGAGCCAGGATGCTGATGTCGGGGTGAAGTGCAGGTGGAAGCGGGGGTGCGCGGCCAGCCAGCGGTGCACGGCCGGGGTCTTGTGGGTGGCGTAGTTGTCCAGCACCAGGTGCAGGTCCACGTCGGCGGGGGTGTTGGCGTCGATGACCTTCAGGAACTTCAGGAACTCCTGATGGCGGTGCCGGCGGTGCAACTGGCCGATGACCTTGCCGGTGGCCGGGTCGAACGCGGCGAACAGGCTGGCCACGCCGTGATGGACGTAGTCGTGGGTCTGCCGCGCGGGGACGGTGGGCATCATCGGCAGCATCGGCCGGGTCCGCTCCAAGGCCTGCATCTGCGACTTCTCGTCGACGCACAGCACCATCGCCTTGACCGGCGGATCCAGGTACAGGCCCACCACGTCACGGACCTTCTCCACGAACATCGGGTCAGCCGACAACTTCCAGGTGTCGACCAGATGCGGCTTGAGCCCGAATGCCCGCCAGATCCGCGACACCGCCGTCTGTGACAACCCGGTCTCGCGCGCCATAGACCGGGTCGACCAGTGACTGTCCTGATTGGCCGGCTGCCGTTCGAGGGTTTTGACGATCACCTCCTCGACCCGGTCGTCGCTGATCCGACGAGGCGCCCCGGGCCGAGGCTCGTCAACAAGGCCCTCCAACCGACGCGCCAGGAACCGACTACGCCACTTACCCACCATGTCGCGCGACACCCCAAGCCGCTGCGCGACGTGCGTGTTCACCAGGTCATCGGCGCACAACAACACGATCTTCGACCGCAGCACCAACGCCTGCGACGACTTACCCCGCCGCGCCCACCGGGTCAGACACGCACGCTCGTCATCAGTCAGTTCCACCACACCACGCGGACGACCAGCCATACCGACAGCCTACTATCTGCCGCCGAATTAACGACTCAGGACACTAGTAGTGCTTTGTTAGGTTGGGACGAGTTGGTGGCAGAGGGGGCAGAACCCGAGCCAGGTCGCGAGTAGGTATTGCAGTTCGCGCAGGACGGCGTAGAGGCTCAGGTCT
>NZ_KB900614.1:2759083-2760929 GCF_000379065.1 Salinispora mooreana | reverse complement strand
GATCGAGGCATGGAACACCGACCCGAAACCGTTCGTCTGGACCAGAACCGCAGACGAGATCCTCAACAGCCTCGCCACATACTGTGGTCGAACTAACGACTCAGGACACTAGTACTCCAGCCGCACTTGGCTGAGTTGTTGTCTTCGCTGGTAGTGGCTTGTTTTGGCCCTGAACTGGTGGCGACGACGCCACCATGACCATCGATTGATGTGGTCGCGGGTTCGCCTGCGGGTGATCAGGTGTGCCAGGAGACGTCGAGTCTCGGCGAGGCTGAGGGGAACGAGGCCGGCCCGGTCGGTGGTGCCCCCTTTTCCGCCTTTGCGGCGGTGACGGTGAGGAAGGCGTGGGCGCACATAGCGAGTGTTATGTGGCGGTACCACGCGTCGTAGCGGCGCACCTGATAGTCGTCCAGGCCGACCTGTCCCTTGGCGGTCTGGAAGCACTCCTCGACGGCCCACCGAGTGCCGGCGACGCGGATGAGTTCCTCGTCGTCGGTGTCGGCCGGTCCGTAGCACAGGTAGTAGGCGAGCTCGGTCGGGTCGGTGATCGACCGGCGGATGAGCAGCCAGCGGGTGAATCCGTGCTCGGCGGTGCCGGTGTCGGGCAGGGTGGCTACGGCCCAGTCGAACAGGCGCGGTCCCTTGGCGCCGGCGCCGCAGCTGCGCCGTTTCCAGGCCGGGGCAGGGGCCGCGGCGGCCAGTTCGTCGGCGCGGGCGGTGCCGCCGTCGGTCGGGATCTTCTGGTTGCAGGCCACGGCCAAGACGTAGCCCATGCGCCGGGTCTGCAGCCACAGCCGGAACTTGCTGTCCTTGCCGTAGGCCTCGTCGGCGGTCACCCACTGAGCCAGCAGTCCCGCGTCCAGTGCGCGGCGCAGCATCTGCAACCCCAGCGCCGGCTTGGTCGCGAACCGCACCTTCGCCGGTACCGCGGCTTCGGTCCGCCGCCTGTCATCGGCGCACCAACTCTGCGGCAGATACAGTTCCCGGTCGATCAAGGTGCGCCCGTGCGCGGACGCATACGCCAGGAACACCCCGAGCTGGCAGTTCTCGGTCCGCCCGGCGGTCCCGGAGTACTGGCGTTGGACGCCGGCGGACTTGGTTCCCTTCTTCAGGAACCCTGTCTCATCGATGATCAGAACGCCGGCGGCGTCGCCGAGGTGCTCCGCGACGTAGTCGCGCAGGTCATCGCGGACCGCGTCAGCGTCCCACGCCGACCTGTTGAGCAGCCGTTGCATACCGTCAGGGGTGTTCTCCCCGGCCGCCTCCGCGAGGGTCCAGCCATTCTTGCCAGCCAGCGGCGACAGCAGGCCCAACACATAGGCCCGGGCCCGCCGGCGTGGCTCCACCCGCCGAAACCGGCCAGCGACCCGCGCCATCAGGTCATCCAGACTTGCCGCCCACCCCGAAAGATCGTCCGTCACCACAAGTGCGGCAGTCTACGATGGACGATCGTGTACTCTAACGCCTGACCCGCATCTACGGTCCTAGCTGCGCAAACACGGTCAACGGAAGTGCGGCTGGAGTACTAGTAGTGCTTTGTTAGGTTGGGACGAGTTGGTGGCAGAGGGGGCAGAACCCGAGCCAGGTCGCGAGTAGGTATTGCAGTTCGCGCAGGACGGCGTAGAGGCTCAGGTCTGCCCCGCTGCTTTTGGGCGTGTCAGCCTCAGGTGGGTGAGGAATAGGTGGGCGGCTGCGGTGAGGGTGACGTGGCGGTGCCAGCCGGTCCAGGATCGTCCTTCGAAGTGGTCGAGGCCGAGGGCGGTGTTGAGCTCGCGGTAGTCGTGTTCGATGCGCCAGCGGCTTTTGGCGAGGCGGACCAGTTCGGCAAGCGGTGTGTCGGCGGGGA
>NZ_KB900614.1:1975148-2758983 GCF_000379065.1 Salinispora mooreana | reverse complement strand
CCAACCGCCCCCGCACCCGGGCGAGTTCCCGCTCATCCACGCACCGCAGCCAAACACCGCCACCATGCTCACACAAGCGACACGCCACAACGACCTAACAAAGCACTACTAGTACTCCAGCCGCACTTCCGTTGACCGTGTTTGCGCAGCTAGGACCGTAGATGCGGGTCAGGCGTTAGAGTACACGATCGTCCATCGTAGACTGCCGCACTTGTGGTGACGGACGATCTTTCGGGGTGGGCGGCAAGTCTGGATGACCTGATGGCGCGGGTCGCTGGCCGGTTTCGGCGGGTGGAGCCACGCCGGCGGGCCCGGGCCTATGTGTTGGGCCTGCTGTCGCCGCTGGCTGGCAAGAATGGCTGGACCCTCGCGGAGGCGGCCGGGGAGAACACCCCTGACGGTATGCAACGGCTGCTCAACAGGTCGGCGTGGGACGCTGACGCGGTCCGCGATGACCTGCGCGACTACGTCGCGGAGCACCTCGGCGACGCCGCCGGCGTTCTGATCATCGATGAGACAGGGTTCCTGAAGAAGGGAACCAAGTCCGCCGGCGTCCAACGCCAGTACTCCGGGACCGCCGGGCGGACCGAGAACTGCCAGCTCGGGGTGTTCCTGGCGTATGCGTCCGCGCACGGGCGCACCTTGATCGACCGGGAACTGTATCTGCCGCAGAGTTGGTGCGCCGATGACAGGCGGCGGACCGAAGCCGCGGTACCGGCGAAGGTGCGGTTCGCGACCAAGCCGGCGCTGGGGTTGCAGATGCTGCGCCGCGCACTGGACGCGGGACTGCTGGCTCAGTGGGTGACCGCCGACGAGGCCTACGGCAAGGACAGCAAGTTCCGGCTGTGGCTGCAGACCCGGCGCATGGGCTACGTCTTGGCCGTGGCCTGCAACCAGAAGATCCCGACCGACGGCGGCACCGCCCGCGCCGACGAACTGGCCGCCGCGGCCCCTGCCCCGGCCTGGAAACGGCGCAGCTGCGGCGCCGGCGCCAAGGGACCGCGCCTGTTCGACTGGGCCGTAGCCACCCTGCCCGACACCGGCACCGCCGAGCACGGATTCACCCGCTGGCTGCTCATCCGCCGGTCGATCACCGACCCGACCGAGCTCGCCTACTACCTGTGCTACGGACCGGCCGACACCGACGACGAGGAACTCATCCGCGTCGCCGGCACTCGGTGGGCCGTCGAGGAGTGCTTCCAGACCGCCAAGGGACAGGTCGGCCTGGACGACTATCAGGTGCGCCGCTACGACGCGTGGTACCGCCACATAACACTCGCTATGTGCGCCCACGCCTTCCTCACCGTCACCGCCGCAAAGGCGGAAAAGGGGGCACCACCGACCGGGCCGGCCTCGTTCCCCTCAGCCTCGCCGAGACTCGACGTCTCCTGGCACACCTGATCACCCGCAGGCGAACCCGCGACCACATCAATCGATGGTCATGGTGGCGTCGTCGCCACCAGTTCAGGGCCAAAACAAGCCACTACCAGCGAAGACAACAACTCAGCCAAGTGCGGCTGGAGTACTAACCCGGAACGGCCCCGCCCCTGCCGCCCGTAGACGGTAGGGGCGGGGCCCCTCGTGATACCCGGGCGACGGGATCAGCCCGGACAGCCGGTGACGTTGACGCAGTTGTTCGGCCGGTTCTTGACCACGGTAGTGCCGGTGGCGGTGTTCAACTCGACCGTGCCACCCGCCTCGTTGAAGATCCCGCCACCGTCGGCGACGGCAGTGTTCTTGACGATTTTGGTCGAGAAGAGGGTGAGCGTTCCGACGGATTCATTATAAATTCCGCCCCCCGAACCGGTGGCCTGATTGCCGCTAACCTTTGTACGCAGCAAGGTCAACGCCCCCCGGTTACGAATGCCGCCGCCGTTGATTCCGGTATTGTTCTTGATGATACTGTCCTTAACAAGCATGGAACCGCCTTCCAGGAAAAGCGCACCTAGTCCCTGATTGCTGGGAGCGGAGTTATTGGCAATGGTGACCCGTGACATGGTGAGCTGCGTCGGCACGCCGGCTATGGCGGAACCACCATCGATCGTCGCCGTGTTTCCCTCGAAGCGCGTATCAGCGATACTGCCGGTCACACCAGAAAGAATGAAGATGCCCCCACCCTGGGCAGCATGATGATTGACCATCTCGCTTCGCGTAACACGGAGGTCGCCACCGGTGATGGTGATACCGCCGCCAGTAAGAGCGGTATTCGCGTCGAAGCGGGACTTGTCGACGGTAAGTGTGCCGATACTGAAGACTCCGCCGCCGATATTCGTGGCAGCATTCTGGCCAATTAGGGAGTTGTTGATTTCGAGATCACCGCCAATATTTGCCACTCCACCAGCGTCAGCATTAGGGGCGACATTACGAATAATTTTACTGTCATTGACCGCGGCGGCACCGCCGCCATTAATCAAGATCCCACCACCGGCACCGCCGCCGGAGGTCCGGCCACCGGTGATAGTGAGATGATTGAGGGTGAGCCGACCGTTGGCGTTGACGGTGAAAATTCTGAATTCCTCGGCGGCGGCGGCGCGTTTGATGGTGGTGTGTTTGCCGCCGTTGAGGGTGATGGGGGTGGTGATCGCGGGCAGGCCGGCGCCGTCGATGTTGGCGGTGAGTAGGTAGGTGCATTTCTTGGCGAGGTCGAGCACGGCGCCGCCGCGGGCGTTGGCGAGGGTGATCGCGGCGATCAACTTGTCCGCGTCGCAGGGAACGGGGATGCCCTTCGACCTCTTGTTCTCGTTCTTGCGCTTGCCTTCGTCGCGGTGGCTGTCGGCGGCGGGCCGGTCGGGTTGCTCGGGCCGGTTTTCGGCGTTGGGAACGATGCGTGCGGCGGCCTCGGTGGCCGGTGCGCCGACGACGCCGACGGCAGCGGTGGTGAGGGTCAGGCCGGTCATGCCGGCCAATCCGACGGCCCACCAGCGTGACCTCGCCCGGCGTCCGCCGGGCCGGCTGGGTGTGTGGGTGTGGTGTGGATGGTTCATCGCGGTCTCGGTGTCCTTTCCCCGCCACGGACGAGGAACCATCAATCCCGGGGCAGGACCCGGGGTGGTGTTCCTCGGCTACCAGGCAGGCGGTAGTAGCCACCCGAGTTAAACCGACACCAACCCCACTAAGACATGAACACGAAAAACACGCCTGAACGAGACACGAAACCGCCGTGGCATCAAGCGCACCCCGCACACCCGAGAGGAACCCCCAATAACGCACGACTACCTGATCTCCCTCATCCGCACCGCTGTCCCCGCCACCGTCGGCGCCCTGCTCGCCTGGCTGGCCTCGACGGCGGGGATCGTCCTCGACGCCGACTCATCCACCGCCCTGACCGCGTGTGTGGTCGCGTTGACGATGGCCGGCTACTACGCCCTCGCCCGGGTGGCCGAGGCCCGCTGGCCGTGGCTGGGTGTGCTACTCGGCACACCGGCCGCACCCAACACCCACGTACGAGGCGCCGGCCGCCCGGCGGCAGTAGTCCAGCCACACCCGCCGGTGGTGGTGACTCGGGGACACCACCACCGGCGGACAACCTTCAGACACCCCGGTTGACCTGGGAGAGCTGATGAGCCCCTGGACTGTGCACCACGGTGACGCCCTGACGATCCTGCCCCACCCTGCCCGCCGCGAGCGTCGATCTCGTGCTGACCGACCCGCCATACAACTCCGGCGGCCGTACCCAATCCGACCGGACCAAGGACACCGCCCGCGGCAATACGTCTCGGGCGACGCCGCCCATCAGCTGCGGAATTTCGTCGGCGACAATCGCGACCAGCGCTCCTACACGGCATGGCTGTCGCTGGTCCTCGCCGGCTGCTTCCGATCTCAAGGCCCGGCGCATCCCTGCTCGTGTTCACCGACTGGCGGCAACTACCGGCCGCCAGCGACGCCCTGCAGGCCGGCGGCTGGCTATGGCGCGGCATCATCTGCTGACACAAACCCATCTCCCGCCCGCGTGTCGGCGGGTTCAAAGCCGACTGTGAGTACCTACTGTGGGGCTCGCACGGGTCGATCGACGCCACCCGCAGCCTCGTCCACCTGCCCGGCCTCTACTCGGCCAGCCAGCCCTGCGGTAAGGGCAGGCAGCACATCACCCAGAAGCCCGTCAGCCTGCTTGCCGACCTGGTCAGGTATGCCCGCCCGGCGGCACGATACTCGATCCGTTCACCGGCTCCGGTTCCACCGGCGTCGCCGCCGTTGACGCTGGCCACCCGTTCATCGGTATCGAGGCCACCCGCCACTACGCCCAGATTGCACGACAGCGGATCACCGACGCCACCACTCAATACACGCCCGGGTAGGGTCGTCAATGCGGTGCCGCCGGATCAGGTGGCGGATTCGGATCGGGTCGCCCTGGCGTGACGTGCCGGCCGAGTACGGCCCCTGGCAGACGATCTACGGCCTGTTCCGTTGCTGGCAGCGCGAGACGGCACCTGGGACAAGATCCCGGCCGCCTCGCAGGCCGCCGGCGATGCGCAAGGCCGGATCACCTGGCTGGTCAGCGTGGACTCGATGACCAGCCGCGCCCACCAACACGCCGCCGGCGCCCGTGCAGACGGCCACCTGCAAAAAGAGCCACCCGGGTGGTGTGCACGACGAACCCGCCGATCACGCCCTCGGACGATCCCGCGGCGGTCTGAGTACCAAGACGCACCTGGCCTGTGAGCAGGGACAGAAGGTCCTGTCGATGGTCGTGACCGCCGGGCATCGTGGTGACAGTCCGCAGTTCATCCCGGTCCTGCGCCGTATCAAGGTGACCCGTCTCGGGGTGGGACGGCCCCGCACCAGCCCCGACCTCGTCCTGGCCGACAAGACATCCCACGCAATTTGGTGTCAAGCTGCGGTGGGTAGCTGTTGTGGTTGGGGTGGGGTGAAGGCGGTTGTCTCCTGGTAGAGCTGTCGGGTTTGCAGGCAGTGGTGAAGGCAGCCAAGGAGCCGGTTGGACAGGTGGCGCAGGGCGGCGGTGTGGCCGTCGCCGGCGGTTCGTCGGCGTTGGTAATGAGCGTGGGCGCCGGGGGAGGCGGTGAGGGCGGAGGCCCAGAGATGGCTGGCGTGGGCGAGGCGCTGGTTTTTCACTCGTCGGTGCATGACGATCAGGCTCTTGCCGGAGGCGCGGGTGATCGGGGCGGAACCGGCATACGATTTCAGTGCTCGTGTATCAGCGAAGCGGGATCGGTCATCTCCGATTTCGGCGAGTACCCGGGCGCCGATGAGTCGACCGAGGCCTGCGAAGCTGGTGATGATCTCGGCGTCCGGGTGTTGATCAAAAGACTGTTCTGCGGCCGTGGCCAGGTCTTCGGCGTTGAGGCAGGCGGTGTCCAAGGCGTGCAGTAGGGCTAGGGCTTGTCGTCCCATGGCCTGTTCGACCAGGGGTGGCTGGTGCAGGGTTGCGGTGGCCAGGGCTTGGTGCAGTCGGTCAGCTTCGGCGGTGACGCCTCGTTGCCGGCCGGCTCGTCGTAGGGCGTCGGCGAGGTCGTCTGGGGTCAGTGTCGCTGCCTGGGTGGGGGTGGGCGCTGCGGCGAGTACGGCGCGCGCTTCGGGGCGGGTGATCCCGCCGTGGGCGTCGCGGAAGGCCAGCAGGAACGTCGGGTAGTACTCGCGCAGCAGTGAGCGCAGTTTGTTGTGGGCTTGGGTTCGATCCCATACGGCGTCTTGTTGCGCACGGGCGAGAACTGCGATCGCCTGGACGAGTTCGGAGTCGTTGGGCAGCGGCCGGTGCACGGCCATGTCGGTGCGCAGATTGTTGGCCAGGACCACCGCGTCGACATGGTCGGACTTGGTGCGTGAGACGGTGTATCGGTCTCGGTAACGAGCGACCGCGACCGGGTTGATCGCGTAGATCTGCCGACCTGCGTGACCTGGATGCGGTCGAGAAGGCCAGCACTGGGGTCGCGGCCGTCGTGCATCTTGCGGGGACACCCAGGAGGGACCGTTCCCGGAGTTGGTGGAGCACAACGTCACCGGCACCCACGGGCTTGTAGGGAGATCTGTGTAACGGATTGAGATGAATATCCGTTATGGCTGGTAGGAGCCGGTCGACACAGATAGGACAAGTGTGGTGACGATGTCGATGATCAACCCGCAGAGGCAGGACCTCCCGATTGACGACGGCGAGGTGCGTGGGCTGCGGGAACAGGCCGTCACGGATGCGCCGAGGCTGCCTCTGGCCGCCCCGGTGCTCGACGAGCAGGCGGCAAAGCAGGCCGCGCGGAAGGCGGTCGCGGACCTGGTCGACGAGCAGGTGATGGACGCCGTTCTGGCGCAGATCAAGGGCGACGGGCTGCGGTTGACGGGGCCGGGTGGATTCTTGTCGGAGTTGGTCAAAACCGTGCTGGAGCGGGGGTTGCGGGCGGAGTTGACCGAGCATCTGGGCTACGCGGCGCATGATCCGACGGGTAAGGGTTCGGGGAACTCGCGTAACGGGCACACGCCGAAGACGGTGCAGACCGAGGTCGGACCTGTCGAGGTGCGGGTGCCGAGGGATCGGGCGGGAACGTTTACCCCGGTGCTGCTGCCGAAGAACACCCGCCGCCTCGGTGGGCTCTCGGACGTGGTGATCTCCTTGTACGCCGGTGGGATGACGGTGCGCGATATCTCGCATCACCTGCACCGGGTGTACGGCACCGAGGTCGGTCCGGACACCATCTCCACCATCACCGACGAGGTCCTCGACGAGGTGAAGGCGTGGCAGACCCGCCCCCTGGACGAGGGGCGGTTTCTATCAGTGGTTGCGAATCACCTGGTCAATGGGCCTGTGAGGCATTCTCGCATGACCTCGGCTGGGGTCCTGTCGCCAAGGACGAGTCGGGGGCGCTGGTTGAGCTGACGTGCGACCTCACGGAGGTGTCGTGCAGTGTGGATGGACAGGTTGGTGCCTTTGGGAAAGTACTGCCGCAGTAGGCCGTTGGTGTTCTCGTTCGTGCCGCGCTGCCAGGGTGAGTGTGGGTCACAGAAGTAGATCCGAAACCCGGTCAGCGCCTCGATGTCCTCGTGCAGGGTCAGCTCACGGCCCTGATCCCAGGTCAGCGTCCGCCGCAACTGGGGCGGGATGTGCGCGGTCTGCGTGATGAGCGCGTCGCGGACCTGCGGGGCCTTCCAGCCGTGCGGCAGGTGGATCAGGTGCACGTAGCGTGTCGTGCGCTCGACGAGGGTGCCGATCGCAGAGCCCTGGCCGCGACCGATGATCAGGTCCCCTTCCCAATGCCCGGGGATAGCACGGTCGTTGACCTCGATGGGCCGCTCGTGGATGAGCGTCATGTTCTTGATCTTGTTGGGTGTGGGGACACCACGGCGCTGCTTCTTGCGGCGGGTGCGGCCGGTGCGGAGCTTGGCCTCGCGGCAGCCGAGGAGGCCGGCGAACAGGGCCCGGTAGATCGTCTCCGGACAGGCCCGCATCGCCAGGTCATTCGCGTACTCGCGGGCCAGGTAACGCGCGATCTGCTGTGGCGACCACTTTTCGGTGAGCTTCTCGCGCACGAGCGTCCGCAGCGGCTCGCTGCCGCGGATCTTCTCCTCCTTGGGACGGCGACGCCGCAGCAGGGACTGGTTGTGGGCCCACCAGGGGTGGTAGCTGCCGTCCGGCTTCGCGTTGCGCTTGAGCTCGCGGTAGACGGTCTGAAAGCTCTTCCCGATCGACGCGGCGATCTCCTTGACGGTCTGCTTGGCCTGGAGTCCGTCGGCGATCGCGATGCGGTCGTTCTGAGTCAGCAAGCGCGGCGATACCGGGCCGGCGTCGGGGACGATCATGCTTCCAGCATCGATGAACCAGTTCGAACCACAGCTGGCGGAGACCCCCACCACCCGAGCCGCCGCCGCACCCTTGTAGCCCTCCCTGAGTAACTCAAAGTACCGCTTCTTCACCGAGCTCGGCATCTTGTTGGGGGCGTACTTCGGCATCCGAACGCTCTCCTTCCGGGGCGTTCGCAATCACCGATAGAAACCGCCAGGTGTACCCGATCGCCTACGTCGACGCGCTGATGGTGAAGGTCCGCGACGGCGGCACGGTGCGCAACAAGGCCTGCTACCTGGTCGTCGGTGTCGGCGTCGACGGGGTCAAACACGTCCTCGGGATCTGGGTCCAGCAGACCGAGGGCGCCAAGTTCTGGATGCAGGTCTGCACCGAACTGCGTAACCGAGGCGTACGAGATGTCCTCATCGCCTGCTGCGACGGCCTGACCGGCCTACCCGAGGCGATCGAGGCCGTGTGGCCGCACACCACCGTGCAAACCTGCGTGGTGCACCTGATCAGAGCGGCGACGCGGTTCGTCTCCTACAAGGACCGCCGGGCGATGGCCGCCGCGCTCAAAGAGATCTACACCGCGCCGACGGTCGAAGCCGCCGAGACCGCTCTACTCACCTTCGCCGACAGCCCCCTCGGGAAACGCTACCCGGCCGCGGTCGCCGTCTGGGAACGGGCGTGGGACCGGTTCTGCCCGTTCCTGGCCTTCCCGCCCGAGGTGAGACGGATCATCTACACCACCAACGCGATCGAGTCGTTCAACTACCAAATCCGCAAGGTCATCAAGAACCGTGGGCACTTCCCGACCGACGACGCCGTGGTCAAACTGGTCTGGCTGGCCATCGCCGACATCGAGGACAAACGCGCCCGGCAACGCGCCGCCGAGGCCGGTAAACCCCGCACCCAGGCCCGACAGGCACCGCCCCGTCTCGTCGAAGGCGCCGGCGTCCACGGCTGGAAACAGGCCCTCAACTCCCTCGACATCTTCTTCCCAGGCCCGAGATGCCACCGCTGCTGTACGCCGCCGCCACCCGGCCCCTGACCTCTCCGTTCCTCACGGTGTACGGCACTTCTGACAACCGCGATTCGTGGTGGCCGCGCACTGGTTGGGACGCCCTCGGGTACCAGCCGGCTGACAGCGCCGACCGCCTATGCCCCGGTCTCGGGCCGCTGGCCGACCGCTGGATGGGCGGCGCCTTCGCCAACGCCGACCTTCCCACATAGGAATATAGGGAGGTCGACCCCCGCAGGTGCCTGGACCTGCTGCGCCGCCGCGTCGACAGGCCCTGCCTGGTCTTGGATTCTCCCCTGGGGCGGGCTTTCCCTACTTGGGAAGGAGGTGGTAGCCGGTGAATGATCTGGTCCTTCGGGTCCAGTCCCAGCTGACCGGCCGTGATCGGGTGTTGCTGGGCTGGTTGTACGACCACGGTGTCGGGACGTCGTTCCAGCTCGCGAACGCCTTGTTTCCGTCGTTGGACTTCGGTCAGCGGCGGTTGCGGACCCTGTACCGGCTGGACGAACGCGTTGCCGCCCTCACTGCCAGTCGGGCCGCGCTGCCGGGTGGTTAGCGTGCCGATGTGAACGGTGGTTCCGTCGTTACGGCAGCATCGCGCCTCGGTAGATGCGGTCGAAGAGGTTGAACAGGGGCTGGTCGTAGGCCTGCAACTTCGTCCGCGTGTTGATGTCGTTGTGCACGCCGTCGCCGCCGGGCGGTCCGGGGTAGTTTACTCCGAAGTAGCTCTGCATTCCCTCGGCGAAGTACTCCTTCATATCCGTTCCCGCGTACGTGTTCGTCCACAGACCGCTGGCGCGGGCGTTGCCCCAGGCATTGGACAACTCGGTGGACATCGCGGGGTCGATGTTCTGCAGGGCCATCAGATGCAGGGTGTGTCCGAATTCATGCACGAACAGATTTGCCCGCCCCTGGTTGTCCAGCACGTTGCTCTCGCTGCAGGTCGACAGTGGGAAGGAGGGAGTGGCGCCGAACCCGGCCCAGTACCGCTCGTCGAGGCTTGTGCCGAACTGCTGGTATACCTCGGGGATCGCGCTCATGCGCTCGCCTCTGGCGACGACGACGAGGCGGACGTTCTGCCGGTTCAACTCGTGTACGGGCCAGTACGGGTTGGTCCACAGCATGGTACCGAGCTGGTTCCGCATCCGCACCAGGGTCTCATCCTGCAGGTGGTGCGGACCGAAGACCGGCAGCCCCCATGCGTCGACGTACTTGCCGTACCACCGGGTGTCCAGACCATACTTGGTCACCAGTGACGACGGGATTGGCCCGACCGGTTCGGCCAGCGCCGGTGATGCCCCGGCAATCGTGGAAAGGAGTCCTGTTGCGCCGGCGGCCAGCAGGGACCGACGTGTGATGGTACCCAAAACATGGACTCCTCTCATCCGGCTTGCCATCGTCACGCCATATTGGACAGTTTGTCAACTCCCCTGGAAGCGTGGGGGCCGGTCGCGGCTTGAGCCTCTCGAGCTCGTGCCGCTGATCGCCGTAGTCAACTGGTGAGCGGCCGTCGTGACGGAGCGGCGGCGGTGCCGGTTGCAGAAGTGGGTGAGCCAGGTAGCAATCGTGATCGCTGTCCCCGTCGTACCATGCCGATCGCGTACGCCATCCTCGTCCTTTGTCCAGACCAGGACCGGTGACGTCTTACCCTTAGCCTGTCATTGCAAGATGTGACGGCTGTTGGCCGGCACCCGGTTCGGGTGCCGGCCAACAGCGTGTTCCGTCCACTTGTTGAGCCGCCACTGGTCCACGGTCTCGCCTCGAAGAACGCTGAGCAGTGCCTCCTTGTTCTCGAAGCTGGTGACCTTGTCCCGGTCCTCGCTCAGGTGGATGTGCCACAGGTGCGATGGGTCGGAAGAGGCGGCTTCGTCCTTGCGGAAGTCCCAGCCTTCCACCTCGTTGTCGCTGTCGGCCTGCCCGAAGAACTCACGCCAGCCGTCCAGTCGAGGATCATCGGGGTCCTGGCCGGAGGCGAGCAGGCGGCTGGAGTACTCCGCGATGTTGGTGGCCTCCGAGAAGGTCCAGTCGTAGGCAGCGGCCTTGTCCGAGGGTCCGCCCTGGTCGTTGTCGTCAAGGACGGAGTAGTCGGTGGGGCCGTTGGCTACGCGGGTGTTGTGATAGCCGGGCTTGTCGGTGTAGACACCGCCGTCGGCCGTGCCGGGCTGCAACTTCAGCAGTTCCTCCTGCAGCCACGACGAGGCCTCGGCCACCTTGTCCGGGTTGCCGGCAGCGGTTGCGGGCGTGGCGCCCACCGCGAAGGCTCCGCCCAGGGTCGCGGACGCGGCCAGGGCCAGCACACTACGACGCAGAATCGTGTTCATGAGAATGCTCCATTCGGGGTCGACACCCCACACGCACCCAAAAGGGGGGCGCAGGGTGCGAGCACCGTCCGGCGCTCAACAGAACAGAAAGAGAAAGAGCTCCCCGAGGCGACCGCGGCCCCACTGTGGGGGCGTGCACGGCGCCGGGTCCATGTGTAACGACCGGCGGGCCGTCATCATTCCGGGGTCTCACCCACCTCACCGGCGGGTGGCTTCCTCGGTCGTGCGCAGGGTGTAACGCCCCGACGCCCGCCGGGATTCCGCCACCACCGCACCTCGACCACACCCCAGATAGTTATTCTCCGGACATAGCGATGAAAAATTGGATATAGGGCATGCAACCACAGAGCGGGAGCGATCCGCAGTACCCGTGGGACTACAACGTCGGGCAGGCCCCGTCCGTAGCCGAGGTCAGCGGGGAGGGTGGCCGCCGGTCACCTCAGCGCGGGCCTCAGCGGGCTCGGTCCCGTCAGCTGTGTTCGTGGATGTAGCCGGACCAGGCCGGCGACATCGTCGGGGAGCAGGCGACCGATCGCTCCGCTCGAGTAGACGGCCGTCAGCACGGTGCCGTCGGGGGCGAGGACAAATCCGGTCGACTGCAGGTGATGCGGTTCGTCATTGACGTAGGCACCCGTCGCCTCGGCCACCGTGGCGACGTCGGCGCCCAGCCCGACAGGGCAGCCGCGCCGACGACTCGCCACGAGCTGGCGGGAGGTCACCAACGACAAGGCCCTGATCCAAACCTTGAGCTGAAACACACGCGGCTGGTGGGTGCCGGCCCCGGCGTTGGCTCCAGAGCGGTCAGGTGAGCGCGGCCGCCGGCAGGCGTACCTCCAGGTCCGTGCCGGGGTTGAGCAGAAGCGTGCGGTGGCTTAGCGTCCCCACCAGGTCGGTGACCGGTAACCGTCGCCAGTCTCGTACCGACTGCGCGGCGGGCAGTTGGCGATCTGAGGTCCAGGCAGCGACATCGATCAACCACGCCACCACGGACAACGTAGACGTACCCGTAGTGAATCTTGTGCGTGCTGTTGCCGAACTTCCTCGAGGTCTCGACACCGTCGAGCGACTGACCCGCCAGCTGGAAGGCGATGTCCTTGTCACGGACGAAGTGCAGGGCCGTGTCGAGATCGCTGGTTGTGGAAAGCCGCTGTGTGTACCCCCGTCCCGCATCACCAAGCTGTTCTGTTGATGAAGCTTGATGTCACAGTGAGCAGGGTGTTCTTGAACGTCGCATTCGACTTCAGCCCGCCGGAGAAGATGACGTCTGGGGGCACGTCCGAACCGTGGTAGAGGTGGTGATCGTGCTGGGCAAGACTCGCTACGACCGTTGGCGGTTCACCGCGGATGCCGATGGTCGGCTCGATACCGGTGCTCTCGGCCTCGTCGTCTACACCGGAGGCGTGTTGGCGAATTCCGGTCGGGTTGGTGGCCGAGGCTGAGGGGGTGCTGGCCCAGGGCCGAGGCCGCGGGCGGTGGGGCTGGTGTGGATCGCGGCAAGGACGGTGGCCGGCCCGTCGGCACCGGCCTGGGTCGGGTTGCGCATCGCCCCCGGCCACCACGATGGGCGCATCGCCGCTGGGCAGCAGGTCGAGCAGGTAGGTGGTCTCCTCGCCGCCGCCGCTGACCGCTCCCGACCACTCGATCGGCACTGTGGCCTAGCGTCGGGTCGCCTTGCTGATCTTGTTGTGGAGGGTGCGCCGGGCGATCGGGCCGAGGTCGTCGACGACCTCGATGAGCACGGCGAGTTGGTCCAGCGCCTCGATGGCGCGCTCGGCTGAGGGCCGGTCGACGCCGTCGTACAGCTCCAGGCCGATGAAGGCGGCCGACACCGCGCGGGCGAGCCCGGGAACGTCGGCGATTTCGGCGAACGGTGACCCGGCCAGCAGCCGGCGCAGAACCAGCTCGATCTCGTCCACCCACAGCTGCAGAGACTCGGCGGTGGGGGCGGCGAGGCGCTCGTCGGCCTGTGCGCCGGCGAGCATCTGGGACAGCACGGACACGTTGCCCAGCTCGCGTTCCTCCTCGTGCAGGGCGCGCCCGACGTCGAGCAGTTCGCGCAGCGACCCGACCTGGCGCAGCCGGGCGGACCAGTGGGCGACCCGCTCGGCCGTGCCGGTCCGGCACGCGGCTGCCAGCAGCTCGTCGAGCGTTCCGAAGTGGTAGAAGACCAGCGCCTGGTTCACTCCGGCGGCGGTGGCGATGGTGCGGGCCGAGACGCCGGCGATGCCGTGCTGGCGGATCGCGGCGAGGGTGCCGTGGAGCAGGCGTCGCTTGGTGTCGGACATCGCTCTCCTCCCGCCGGGTGTGGCGGTGCGATCATCGCATCCGTCATCAGTTGCGCCAGCCAGGTCATGCCGGGCAGCCGCAGGGTCCAGCCCACCCAGGCCCAGCCGAGGTTGAGGTGCTCGAGAGCACGGGCGACGGCGGCCACCCCCCGTTCCGCGTGGCCGTCGCCGCCCGTGTACCCGGCCCGTAGCTGCCCCTCCTTGGCCGGGGCGATCGTCAGGTTCACCGGGTTTCGCCGCGCCAGGAACCGCCAGACCGCCACGCATGGCCCGCACCCGGCGTCGAGCCGCAACACCGCGGGCGCGCCCGAGGCGTACGGCCGCCAGCGCGGACACCAGTCGTGTACCGACCGTCGCCAGTCCCGCCAGGCGTCCCCGTACCGGCAGGCCAGGTCGTGCTCCTCGTGCGGCCGGGCCACGGCCGCGCTGGAGGCCACGGCGAGGGCGGTCGCGGCCAGCAGGAGCAGGGCAGCCGCGCCGACCTGCATCGGGTTCGCCAGGTACGCGTAGGGCCCGGTGCTGACGAGCCGGGCCGGCGGATCCCACGGGTACGGGGTGCCGCCGCCCCGTCCGGCGAACTCGCGTACCGCGATGAGCGCCGGGGTGGCCACCAGCAGCGCGACCTGGGCCAGGACCAGGAGGGCGGCCCGGGGCAGCCCGGTGAGCGGGGACCACGAGCCGCCACCCAGCTCGAAGGCGACACTGGGCACGAACCACAGCAGCAGCGTGGCGAAGACGACGACTTGGAGCAGCACCCGGGCCCGCAGGTGCCGGCCGTCGGCGCTCCACCGTCCGAGCAGCTGCGCGGGGAGGGCCACGGCGAGCAGCCCCACCACCTCGCCCACCAGCCAGTGCGGCCCGAGCAGGACAAGCGGGTGTAGCGCCGGCATCGCCACCACGTCGAGCCAGAGCAGCAGGCCCAGCGCGAGGGGCAGGGGCAGGAGCCGACGTAGCAGCACCGGCAGCGCGCCCCAGAGCGCCGCCCAACCCAGCCACAGGTCGACCGGTATCCCCCGGTAGGCCCCGTGCACCGGCGCGAACGCGTACCAGCCCGTCCGGCGGGCCGACTCGTTCAGCGCGGCGACGCCCAGGGCGGCGGCCACGGCGGCGAGCAGGGCGGCGGCCCGCGCCCGCCGGTCGCGCTCCAGTCGGGCCGCGGCCAGCACCGCCAGCAGGGGCACCCCCAGGGCGAGCCAACGGGCGGCGGTCATGGCAGGACGAGCATGTCGAGCAGGTGCCCCACGCCCTCGTGGAGCAGGCCGTCCTGGAGCGGCCCGAAGTACCAGGAGGGATCGAGACCGCGCTCGTACGCCACCCGGACGCGCACCTCGGTACGTTCCCGGTCCACCGCCTGCCAGGTCACCTCCGCGCGCCGGAAGGTGACCCACCGACCGGGGATGGCGGTGTGCTCGACGAACCGGAAGCCGACCCGGCCCGGCTCCGTGCCGGTGACCTCGGTGAGTAGATGCCCGCCTGGCCCGTGCGAGCTGTCGGGGTAGGCGAACATCCAACGGTCCCCGGTGGCGAGGCCGTCGCCGGTGATCCGGGTCGGCACGGGTACGCCGAGCAGGCGCAGCGGCACCGACCGGACCGGCACCGGGCGAGGGCCGGTCGCCAGCCGCTCGCCGACCGCGTGGGCCGGGAGGGTAACCACCCGGACCACCTCGACCGACTGCTCCGGGGCAATCCGTGGGGCGAGCCCGGTGCCCTCGAGCCCGGGTACGAGCAGCAGGGGCACGGCGACCAGCGAGTACGCCCGGGTGGTGTTGCGGCGGGCCAGCCTGATCAGGGCGGTGGTGCCGTGGGCCATCGCGTATACCAGCGGCGCGGACAGGATGACGCAGATGGCGCCTTCGTGCAGCGCCACCGAGGCCAGCAGCAGCGCGATCGTGGTGGCGGCGAAGACCCGGCCGTGGGTGGTGCGGCCCGGGGTCAGGGCGAGGGCGGCGGCCAGCAGCACCGGCAGTCCGACGAAGAGCAGGGCGCTGTCGGCGCGCCCCTGGGCCACGGTGACGGCGTAGACGACGATCCCGAAGGTCGCGATGAGGCCGGCGAGCGTCCAGTTGGCCCAGGTGCGTCTCGGCTCCGGCTCCGGCTCACTGGTCATGTTTCCTCTCATGTTTGAGCGACCGCTCAAACAGAGGGTAGGCTGATTTGAGCATCTGCTCAAGGGGTGGACCGGTGAGCCCACGTCGGCTCAGTCCCGGTCGGCGTCTTCCCACCGGACCGCCCGGACTTCGCCGATGCGGTCACCAACGTGCCGGGGTTCAGCTCCACCCCGAGTCGGTGCTCAGCCCGGAGGATGTCCTCGCCGACCTGTTTACCGCGGCGAATTCCGCCGACGTCAGCCGGCAAGTCCCTGTTTCAGCGCGGCACCGATCCGCACCGCCCGTCGGGCGGTAAGCGCCGCCGCGCCGAGCGCGGTGCTGTCCGGGGCGACCTCCGCGTTGTCGCTGGTGTGCGAAGCGCCGTACGGGTTGCCGGCGACGAACTGGCTCGGGTCGGTGTAGCCAGGGGTCACCACGATCCCGCCCCAGTGGTAGAAGACGGAGAAAAGGGAGGTCAGTGTCGTTTCCTGGCCGCCGTGCAGGGTGGCGGTGGAGGTGAAGGCGGAGTACACCTTGTCGGCCAACGCGCCACGCATCCAGAGTGGCCCGGTGGTGTCGATGAACTGCTTAAGTTGCGCGGCGACCAAACCGTAGCGGGTGGGTGATCCGAGGATCACCACGTCTGCCCAGGTCAGGTCGTCGGGCTCGGCCTCTGGCACGTCCTGGGTCTGCAGCCGGTGGGCTTGCCAGCCCGCGTTCGCCCGGATTGCCTCGTCCGGAGCGAGCTCTCGTACCTTGCGGAGCCGCACCTCAGCGCCGGTGTCGCCGGCCGCCTCACACACGGCCTTGGCCAACTGGTACGTGATGCCGGTCGCGCTGTAGTAGATCACCGTGACTTTGGTCTGGGCGGCCATCGGATGTCTTCCCCCTCACCATCGGGTTGGTCCGGCGCGCGGACGCGGGCGTCGCCGAGCGCGGCTACCCCGTGGTCGTCACGTCAAACGGCCGATCGGACGTTGGAAGGCGTCAGCCCCTGATGTCCCATGCTGAGGCCGCCGTCGACCGGAATGATCGCTCCGGATACATAACTGGCGGTGTCGCCAGCCAGTCAGGTGACCGCGCCGGCGACATCGTCCGGCTGGGCGAATCGGCCAGCGGGGGATCGCTCGGTAGAAATCGGCGTGTCAGCTTCACAGGTTGAGGGTGAACCCGCTGGCGGCGAGTTCGGTGAGAAAGGCTCTCGGCTCCACGAGGTGCTCGATGTGCCGTACGCCCGAGGGCATCGCGGGCAGGTCTCGGATGAGTAGCGCCGCAGCGAGACCGGTGGCGCGACTTTGCCGGCGACCGCTGAAGCTTGCCTGACTGGTGCCGGAGTCGACGGTGACGGCAAATTCGTCACCGCCAAGCTTGATCTTGGCTAGCGCGTCCTGCATGGTGCGGCGGATCCAGGGGCGATGTAGCAGGCGGGCGATGCCGGGTCGCCCGGTGGCTGCCAGCAGCGTGGTGGTCAGCCGGGAGTCCAGGCATAGACCGGTACTCGCTGTGACACCCAGCGTGGTGGAGAGCGTGTACTGGTCTGAGAACGGGAACCGATACACGGTTCGCTCGCCGTGCGGAGCCGGAAATCGCATTGCCCACGAGCCGTGTAGGCGGCCCAGCCCATCGAGAGTCCAGGCGAGCGCCGCTGGCCCGTGCCGTTCCCCGGAACCAAGCAGCACGCCGATGTGCACCTGCCGCGTTGTTGACTGTTCGACGCAGTGTCGGGCAAGCAGGTTGCTGACCCCGGGGACCAGTCCGACGCTGAGGGCCGCTGTGGCCTGCCGCTGGGAGGCGAGCTCGTCCAGGTGTTCGATCTCGACGTGCAGTCGGTGGGAAGCCGAGATGTCCACGTAGTGGATCCCCCGCTCCAGGCAGGCGCGGGCGATCCGCGCGTTATCGAGTTCGGCGCACATGAGCACGGCGTCAACCCCGTTGAGCGCGGTGGCCAGGTCGCCGGGATCGGCGGCGTCCAAGCGCACCACGGTGGACCCCGGCACGCGCGGCGCACGGTGTGGGTTACGGCCGGCCACCACCACGTCTGTCGTGCGTAGGTGACTGACCAGTGCGGTCACGGCGTGCATGCCGACGGCGCCGTATCCGCCGAGGACGAGGATCCGGTTCATCGGGCGACCGCCTCCTGTGGTGGTGTATCGCCGCTCGCCGGCTTCTTCGGTTCTCGGGTGCCCATGGCCAGCGCGCAGAGGATTCCCAGGACGGCGATGGCGGCCGCGCCGGCAAACCCCAGGCGCAGACCATCGGCGAGCGCGGTGGCCCCGTCGCCGCTGCCGCGGTTGTCGGTCCATGCTGCCGAGGCCATCAGCAAGGCGGTGAGGCCCAGGGCGGCGCCGAGGCGTTGGGCGGTGTTGACCAGGCCAGAGGCGGCTCCTTGCTGATTTTCAGGTGCGCTGCGTACGGCGGGGGCGGTGGAACCGACGAACACAGCAGGCAGGCCGGCTGCGAAGATCAGGCTGGCCGGCAACACGGCGGTCAGGTAGCTGGCGCCGGGGTGCAGCAGGATCGCGTATCCGGCCAGGCCGAGCGCGACCAGGAACATCCCGGCCGCGAGAACCACGCGTGACCCGAAGCGGCCCATCGCCCAGGGCAGCGCGGTACGCGCGGTGACCATGTTGACCGCGGCGATGGGCAGAACGGCGAATCCGGCGGCGAGGGCGGAGTATCCCATGGCCTGCTGGAGCATGAGCGACAGCAGCACGAACGCCGGTACGTGGGAGGCGCCCACGAGAGCGTTGGCCGCGACGCCGGCCCGTACCTGGCGTATCCGCAGCAGTTGCGGCGGCAGGATCGGGGCCGGATGGCGCCGCTGGTTGACCGCGAACACCGTACCGAGCCCGAGGGTGGCGACGGCTGCCGTGTAGGTGAGCGGCGTCCACCCGGCGGTGGGCAGCTCGGTGGCGAGCAGGACCACGGCGAGCAGGCACCCGGTGGCGGTGAGTCCACCTACCAGGTCCAGCCGGGTCCGAGCGCCGCTGGCGCGCCCGGCCCAGGGCGGGTCGGCGGGGAGCAGGCGCGGGCTCAGGACAAGGGCGACCACTCCGATCGGGACGTTGATCAGGAAGATCCAGGGCCAACCAAGTGTCTGGGTCAGGACGCCGCCCAACGCCACACCCGAGCCCGCGCCGGCGGCGGCCATGGCGCTCCATACCGCGAACGCCCGACGGTAGACGGCGGGTTCGGTGAAGATCGCGGCGATCAACGCGAGCTCGGCGGGGACCACGATCGCTGCACCAACGCCCTGTACCGCTCGACCCAGCAGCAGCGTGCCCGCGTCGGGCGCGAGGCCCGCCAGTAGCGACGCGCCGGTGAACAGCGCGATTCCGGCCTGGAACATGCGACGCCGGCCGACTACGTCCGCGGCCCTACCGGCGACCAGTTGCAAGCCGCCGAAGGTGAGTTGGTAGGCGTTGACCACCCAGGTCAGCCCGGACTCGGTCAACGTCAGCGCTGCACCCATCGCCGGCAGTGCAACGTTGACGATCGACACCTCAAGAAACACCACGAGTTCCACGGAGGTGAGCAGCAGCAGCGCGGCGAGCCCACCTCGGCCCCAAGTTTTGGTAGTCACACTACAAGAATGTTTTTGTAGTGGAGCTATAGTCAATGGTGTGAGCGAAACACCACACCGCAACCGCCAGCAACCAGCCGTGAAGACGCCACCCGAGGACGGCAGGACCGCGCGATCCCGGTCCACCCGGACGCGCATCACCGCGGCGGCCACCGAGCTGTTCACCACTGCCGGCTACAGCAGCACCAGCATCGCGGCCATCGCCGCCAGGGCCGGCGTGAGCGAGCAGAGCGTCTACTACAGCTTCGGCACCAAGCGGGCCATCCTCACCGCGGCCCTCGACCTGGCCATCGCCGGTGACGACGAACCCGTTCCCACACTCGAGCGGCCCTGGGTGCGTGACGCGCTCGCTGATCCGGACCCACGCGGGCAGATCCGCCGGCAGGTCGCCGGCGCCGCAGACGTCTATCGGCGCGCCGCGCCACTGTTGGACGTCGTGCGCAGCGCTGCCACCATCGACGCCGAACTAGCCGAGGTGTGGGCGACCAATCTTCGGCAGCGGCTCACCGTGCAACGCGTCTTCGCCGAAGCGTTGGCCCGCAAGACGCCGCTGCCCGCCGACATGGCCGTCGACGCGGCCGCCGACACCGCACTGGCCATCCTCAGCCCCGAGACATACCACCTGCTCGTGCACCACCAGGGCTGGGCACACACGCGATGGCGGGACTGGGCCACGAACGCTCTGCAACGCCTACTCACGACGCTGCCGTAGCACCGAGGCGACCCCGGCTGGATCACGCCGGGCGCCCGCCCATGGAGCGCCAGCGGCAGTATCTTCAGCACGGCCACGCGATGACTTGGCGCTGCGTCAGCAAGGACGGCGGGTGCCGAACTTGGGTGACAACACCTCGGTGCCGCCACGGCGGCGGGCGTGAAGTCGGCTCGGGGTGCCGCCTATGAGCCAGATAGGTATCGCTCGATTCGTGTCGGCTTCGGTGGGCCGGCGTAGCCGATGTGCCGGTCCGGCCGGATCACGAAGGCCGCGGCGCCGGCGTCGTACAGCTTCTGGGCGGTACGGCCCCGGTCGAGGAGGACCGGAACCGGGGCGCCTACGGCCTGGGCCACCTGCCAGGCCGGGGTCAGCAGCCGCAACTCCACCGCGCCGGGCCAGCGGCGGGCCAGCGTGTCGGTCAGCGTGTTGATCTGTGTGGGCAGGGTCGGGTCGGGCTTCGGCGCGGTCAGCAGGAGGGTGTGGCGGTCGGTGGCGAGGCGGTCGTGTAGGCGCTGCGGCTGGTGGGTGATCCCGTCGAACAGCATCGGGTCGGGCAGGCGGTCGCCACCGTGCAGTCCGCCCTTGCGGCCGGTCACTCCGGCGGTGCCGCGGTAGCTGTGGGCGAGTTGGGACAGTCGGTGGGCGAGTAGTCGACGGGCCGGTGCGTTGGCCTGTAGCCCGGCCAGCACCAGGTCGCGCAGGTGCCGGCGCGGGTCGCCCCGCAACAGCATCGCCTCCGCGCCGAGGTGGGTGAAGCGGACGACCTGTTGACCGATCCGATGCCGTTCGGCCTGGTAGCTGTCGAGTAGCGCGGTCGGGGCCCAGCCGGCGATCACCGCGGCGAGTTTCCAGCCCAGGTTGATCGCGTCGGCGACGCCGAGGTTGAGCCCTTGGCCGCCGAACGGGGTGTGGACATGCGCTGCGTCGCCGGCCAGGAAGACGCGACCCACGCGGTAGCTGGTCGCCTGCTTGCGGGCCAGGTTGAAGGTCCAGAACCGGTCGGTGGACTCGATGGTGGCGGGGATACCGGTCCGGGACAGGGCCGCCTGCGCGTCGTTGCGGGTGGGTGGTACCGGTCGGCCGGTGGCGTCGATGGTCTGGGTGTACGCCAGCCGGAACCGCCGTTGCCCGGGTAGGGGGAAGACGCCGTAGATCCCGTTGTCGTCACTGGAGAAGGTCATCTCGTTGCGCGGCAACGGCCAGTCGACCACCGCATCGCAGAGCACCCACGGATCGCTGTAGGTGGTGCCGTCGAAGTCGATCCCGAGCAGGTCCCGAACCGTGCTGTGCGCGCCGTCGCAGCCGACGACCCATTGTGCGGTCAGGGTTTCGGTGTCGCCGTTCGGCGTGGTGAGGGTGGCGGTGACTCCACTGTCGGTCGAGGTGAGGCCGACCAGGGTGGTGTTGCGGTGCAGCGTAACGCCGTGCCGGGTCAGGTGGTCGATGAGAATCTGCTCGGTGCGGTACTGCGGGATGTCGACCAGGTGCGGGTACGCCGTGTTGTCGAGCACGCGGAAGTCGACGCTGAGGCGGTCGCGGTGGCTCGTCCGCAGGGTGAGCACGTCGACCCGCTGCCCTTCGGCGAGGATCCGGTCGGCCACCCCGAGGTCACGGAGGTGCTCCAGCGTGCGGGCGTGTAGCGCGGCGGATTTGGTCAGCTCCAGCGGGGCGGCGTGTTTGTCGATGATCCGGGTGTCGACACCGAGTCGGTTCAGTTGGGCGGCGAGGACCAGACCGGTGGGGCCGGCCCCGACGATCAGCACCTGTGGGTGTGGCATGTCGTGCACCTCTCTACCGATGCTATAAAAGCGAGCGCTCGCTCTTCTTTAGGGTGCGCCTGCCGCTGGGCACCGTCAAGAGCGAGTGCTCGCTTTACGATGAGCGGATGCCGAGAGTCTCCGAAGACCACCGTGCTGCCCGCCGCCGGCAGATCCTGTCGGCCGCCGCCACCCGCTTCGCCCGCGACGGCTTCCACCGCACCTCCATGCAGGACGTGGTGGATGAGTCCGGCCTGTCGTTCGGTGCCGTCTACCGCTACTTCCGCACCAAGAACGACATCGTCATGGCGATCTCCCTGGAGGCGATCGGCGTGATCGAGACGGTGGTCCGCGACGGTGTCCAGGCCGGTCGCCCCGTCGCCGACCTGTTGACTACGCTCCCACGCGCGTTGCTCGCCCTCGAGCAGATCGACGAGCGGATGCGGCTGGCGGTGCAGGCATGGGGGGAGGCGCTGCGCGATCCAGCCCTCGCCGAGCGGATGCAGGAAGGGCTGCTGCGGGCTCGCGCCGCGCTTCGGGAGAGCATCGAGGCCGGCTGCGGCGACAACGGCGTCCACATCGACGCGGACGCTGCGGCACAGGTCCTGATCTCAATCATTCAGGGCTTCATCTTGCAACGCTCCTGGGATCCCCGCCTCGACGCCGACTCGTACGGCCAGGCTGCCCGAGCGTTGATCAGCGGTAGGCTCGGCGGCGCCGCGACGGAATAGCGTTGATGGTGAGCGATCGCTAGCGTGGCGCCATGTCGTCACAGAATCCCTCATCGCGAGATGTTCGCCAACCTTGCGCACGCCACTGAGGAGCATCTGCGGTAGAGCCCTGACCTGATTGCCACACCTCAGGGGTGGCTTGTTAAAGACCTTCACACTCGCTTTTCCCTGAATCCGTTCATTGTGCTGGCAGCCGTGGCCGCCCGGGATCGGTCTATCTATGACCTGTATGCCGCCTCGCTCACGCCATACCGCGCTCCGGGCTTCCTGGATGAGCACCAAAAGACGTGAAAGATAGGGTAAAGGGTCTGTCCGGCGGAGGCGGAGCCCTCATCTGGCCACGTATGATCAAGGGCCTGCGCAGCCCCACAGGGTTGGGGCGGGGTCGACATGTCGGTCGCTGGGCCGACGGAGATCAATATCCGGTATCGGACATTGAGGGGCGTGGAGCTGATCCGTCATGGCGCCGCGCATGCCATCGGTGGTGTGAAGGCCGCCCAGGCGGAGGAGAACGATGTCTACACCTGGTACTCCGAACTCATGCCCGTGTGCGGCAGCGTGCGCTGGAACGGGCTGCTTCGGGCTTCGGAGTTGATCCGGATGCCGTCGGTCATAAGCCGAGGTGCAGAACGGGCGCGCCCGAGGCGTCGCGGCCATCATCGTGCAGCTCATCGACTGCTCGCTGGCCGCCGTCGCGCTACCCGCCCTACGTCGCGGGCCACCTCGCCGTCGGGTGTCGCCGATGGGGGAGTTGGCTCGGTGGCGGAGGGCGCTCGACAAGTTGTCCCTGGTAATGGTGGTCTGCCCCGACGGGTTCTGTTTTGGGAGTGGGCGGCCGCGCCGTATGGGCCACCCGAGGTGACCTGCCGGTGTGTGGACTGCCCTGGTGGGTGGAGAGTGACGCCGAACAGACCTTCCCGTTAGCCAAGAATTCGGTTAACGTGAATGCGCGGTTGGTGGGGCGCAGCAGATCGTTCCCGCCGGCTTGTTTGTGGTCTTCCCAGTAATGCCGGGCTGTCTGCGTTGAGTCCGGTGACGCGCCACTGTCGGATCTCTGAAATCTCTAAACAGGCTGGGCGGCCGGTTCCCCTGATGTCAGCAACGGCGACCGCCGCCACTGAATATTGGAGGATCGGGTGCGGGAGTCGACATCGCCGCCGCTATACGTGGTGCCGGAGAAGGGCGGGCTCGCTGACCTCGTCGCGGGTAACGCCGCCGAGGAGCCGGATGCGCCGGTGTTTCACCGTAAGGTCGGGGACCGTTGGGAACCGGTCAGCGCCGCGACGTTCTTCACCGAGGTCACCGACCTGGCCCGTGGTTTGATCGCCAAGGGGGTCGAGCGCGGGGACCGGGTCGGCCTGCTCTCCAGTAATCGGTACGAGTGGTCGCTCACGGACTTCGCCCTCTGGACAATCGGTGCGTCACCCGTCCCGATTTATCTGACCTCCTCACTCGAGCAGATCGAGTGGATTCTCAGCGACTCGGGTGCGGTGGCGGTCGTGGTCGAGAATGCGACGCACGAGGACGTGGTCCAGGAAATGCGGGGCAGTCTCCCCGCATTGCGGCATGTCTGGCAGCTCGATGCCGGGGCGGTGGAGGAGCTACGGGGCGCGGGTTCCGCGGTCGAACCGGCCGTGGTGGACGAACGTCGGAAGGCCGTCCAGCCGGAGGACATTGCCACGATCATCTACACCTCGGGCACCACCGGGATGCCCAAGGGCTGCACTCTCAGCCACGCCAACCTGCTCGCCGGCTCCGGCAACTCGGTCGCCCTGCTGCGCACCATGTTCGGGCCGGTGGGCGACATTCCCGCCTCGACTCTGCTCTTCCTGCCCCTTGCCCACGTCTTCGGCCGGATGGTGCAGGTTGGCGCCATGGTGGCGCGGACCCCCCTGGCGCACTGCTCCGACGTGAAGCAGGTTCCCGCGGAGCTGGCCAGCTACAAGCCGACCTTCCTGCTCTCGGTTCCCTACGTGTTGGAAAAGGCGTACAACAGCGCCCGACGCAAGGCGTACGAAGGTGGCAAGGGCAAAATCTTCGACACCGCGGCAGCGACGGCGATCGCCTACTCGGAAGCGCGGAAGCCCGGTCTGGGCCTGCGCCTACGCCATGCCCTCTTCGATCGACTGGTGTACAGCAAGTTCCGTGCGGCCCTGGGCGGAGACCTGCGCTACGTCATCTCCGGGGGAGCGGCGTTGGGGGAGCGCCTGACGCACTTCTACCGGGGCTGCGGCATTACGGTGTTCGAGGGCTACGGACTCACCGAAACCAGTGCGGCGGTCACGGTCAACTCGCTGGAATCCTTCCGGCCGGGGACGGTGGGCCGGGTGGTGCCGAGCGTGCGGATGCGAATCGGCGAGGACGGTGAGGTGCAGTGCACTGGCGGCCCGGTGTTCACGGGCTACTGGAACAACGAGGCGGCCAACGCCGAGGCCTTCACCGAGGACGGCTGGTTCCGCACCGGCGATATCGGAGAGTTCGACGACCACGGTCACCTGCGGATCACCGGCCGCAAGAAGGAGATCCTGGTGACCAGCGGGGGCAAGAACGTGTCCCCCAGCATGATCGAGGATCGCATCGCCTCCTCCCCCCTGGTCGCCCAGGCGCTCGTGGTGGGGGAGGGGCAGAAGTACATCGCCGCGCTCATCACCATTGACTCGGAGTACCTGGAGCACTGGAAGACCAGCGCGGGCAAGCCGGCCGACGCCACCCCCGCGGAGCTGGCCAATGATCCTGACCTCCTGCAGGAGCTGCAACGCGCCGTGGACGAGGGCAACGCGGCGGTGTCCACGGCCGAGGCGGTACGTCGGTTCCGCGTGCTCCCCAGCGAGTTCACCGTGGAGTCCGGCCACCTGACGCCGTCCCTGAAGATGCGTCGCAAGGTGATCATGGCGGACTTCGCCGACGAGGTGGCCGAGCTGTACGACTGACCCACCCCTGGCCGTACCCCGGAAGGCCCTGCGCGTGCCACGTCACGCGCCAGGGCCTTCCGGGGTTCGTGCTCCCGGTAACGAGGCCCCGGGTGACACCACGATTCGCCTCGCCGCCAGTAACGGGTGGCAGGCGACCGACGTTCAACGGCGTAGTAGTAGACGACACATAGTACTGGCCGTATTATGTGGTGCATGATAGCGGCAGATCGATCGGATGATGCGGCCGAGCGGCAGGCCCAGCTACTGCGTGGCTGCCTGGACATGTGCCTGCTCGCGCTGCTTGCAGCCGAGCCGGCCCACGGCTACGAACTCGTCCGAAGACTGGACACCGCCGGATTCGGCACGGTCAGCTACGGCACCGTCTATCCATTGATCACTCGCCTGCACCGCTTGGGTCTCGTCGCCAATGTGCTGCAACCCAGTTCCAGTGGCCCACCCCGCAAGGTCTATCGCCTCACCGACACCGGCCGCGATCGGCTGCAGGTCTGGCGCGAGCAGTGGGTGCACTTCGCCGACGTGGTGAACACGACCCTCGCCATCCGTTCACCGAAACCAGGAGACGACCATGAGCACGCTGATCCCAGCCGTTGACGGCCTCCTCGCCACCGCCGACCGAGAGTGGCGCACTCTCGGGATCAACCGTCGCGACCGGGTGACGCTCGCGGCTGACCTGCGCGGCGAGCTCGAGGCGGCCGCCGCCGACGGGTTCGATCCGGCGGAGCTGCTCGGCTCTGACCCCACCGAATTCGCCCACCGGATCGCCGAGGAAGCCGGCGTGGAGCGGACCCCGCCCCGGTACGGCCAGATCCTTGGCGCGGCGACCGTAGGCGGGGTGGTCTCCTTCATCCTGGGCTGGGCCCTGGTTCTCGGCCTGCACGATGTGTTCACGACGGCATTCGATCTGTCGCCCGACGTGCACATGCCAACCCTGCTGGGCCCCGCCGTCATGTATGGCAGCGTCGTGGTGGCCGTGGTGGCCGGTGCCATCCTCGCCGTGCGGGTTGCCCAGCGTGACGCGCCCCGGATCCAACACACCGTGGCGCGGATGGCCCTACTCCTGCCGCCGGCGCTCGCGGTGTCCACCGCGGCTGCGGCCGTGGTCGGCTGGGCGCTCGGCTATGCGTTCAACCCACTCGCGATCGGGGTCGAGGTGGCGATTGTCCTGGCGGGCTTTCTCGCCGCAACGGCGCTGGCCCGATATTGGACTGTGACTGCCCCGGGTACCTGAGCCCACGAGTCCGCACCCGGTCGGCAGGAGTCGCGCGCGGCGGGGTGGTGGGGCGCGGTACGAGCCGTGGGGCGACGGGCGAAGGGGCGGCGCCGGCACAATGGCGGGCGTGATGGCTGTTCCGCGACCACCGACCCGGTACGGCTACCGCAGCCTCGGGGCCGAATCCGGCTTCCGGGTCCGGTTGGCGGGTGCCGCCGCCAGCAAGCTTCAAGCCGGCATGTTTTCCTTCGCGCTGCTCTACGCGGTCTCGGCCGGTCGCTCCTATGGTGTCGCCGCGCTGGTGGTCGCGGTCGCCGCGCTCGGCGGTATCGCGGCGCCCCTCCGTGGGCGGCTGCTCGACCGGTTTGGTGACAAGCGGGTCCTGTGGCCCATCCTGGCCGTGCACGTGGGTTCCGTGGCGGCATTGTCGGTCAACGAAGGGCTACACGGGCCGGTACTGGCCACCTTCGGGCCGGCGCTCGTGGCGAACGTGTCGATGCCGCCGGTCGGGGTGCTGTCGCGGGTCATGTGGCGCAGGCTGTCGCAGCCGGAGAATCTGCGGAGCGCGCTGGCGCTCGACGCGGTGCTCACGGATCTCGCCTTCGTCCTCGGACCAGCCCTGGTTGGTCTGCTGACTCTAACCGTGGCGCCGATGGCTGGGTTGGTGGTTTCCAGCGGCTCGAGCGCGCTGGCGACGGTCCTGCTCCTTCGGGCGCAGGCCGGCCGGGAACCAGCCCGGGGAGTCAGCCGGGGTCAGGCCGGGTACACCCACCGGCAGCCGCTGGCGGACATCCACCGGCAGCCGTTGGCGGACATCCACCGGCAGCCGTTGGTGGGCACCCGCCGGGAGTCGGCTGCGGGGGGCGCGAGCCAGGAGTCGGAGCGGGGCACCGGCGGCGCGCGGCACTGGTTCGGGCCGCTTGTGCTGGCGCCCCTGCGCTGGCTGCTGCTCGTCGCCTGCCTCTTCTCCGCGGCGTTGCACGCCGTGCAGATCGCCCTCCCCGCAGTGGCTGGTCGGTCGGCTGGCGCCGCTCTGGTCAGCCTCCTGTCGGCGGGCAGCATCGTCGGTGGACTGGCCGTTGGGGCGCTGCGTAGCAGGTGGGTACCTCGGTTGCCCGTCCTGCTCCTGGGGCTTGCCCTCGCGTGTGTGGCCCTGGCGGTGGCCGGTCGACTGCCGCTGGGGCTGGTGGTGGCTGGGTGTCTCCTGGTCGGTCTCTTCATCGGGCCCACCTTCGTCGCCCTGTACGGCGGTGCGGGGGATCTGGCGCCGTCGGGTACCGAGGCGGAGACGCAGTCCTGGACCGGGGCTGCCATTCAGCTCGGCGCAGCCGTTGGTGCTGCGGCCGGCGCCGCCGCTATCGAGGGTTGGGTGCCGCTGGCCGCGGTCGGGGTGGCTGCCGTGCTGGCCCTGTCCGGAGCTGGGGCAGGCCTTCGGGTGGCCCGCTCGCCACGGCACCGCAGCCGACCGGTCGGCTCAAGCCGGAGTGCACCCACCCCGGAGCTGGCCGAGGCCGACCGTCCTGTGGCTGAGGCCGGCCGTCTCTCCGCGGTGACCAACAACCTCGACGTACGACCGGGCGTTGGTCCTGGCGGTAGAGGTGTTTCTGCCCGCATTGAGGGATAGGCAACCAGTAGCAGCAGCTGTCCTCCTTGCGGTACTTCACTGCGCGGAGGCGTACGCGATGCAGGGGTTCTGTCAGCGGCTGGGTCGGGGTGCCGGAGGGCACCGGGCAGGACGCACTCTCGTCGGGTGGTTCTGCCTTGCGCTGGCGGTGACGGTAACGCAGACGATCGGTGTGTCGCCCGCGTTGGCGCAGCACCAGCCCGGATCGACGGCCGCGTCGCAATTCCTCCTCGCCTGGGGGAGGAACGACAATGGGCAGCTCGGTAACGGAAGCACCACCGGAAGCAACGCGCCGATCGCGGTGAGCCTGCCGCTGGGCGTCACGGTCACCGCTGTCGCCGCCGGTCGCTATCACAGCCTGGCGTTGACCTCGGCCGGCACGGTCCTCGCCTGGGGTGCCAACCACTTTGGTCAGCTCGGGGACGGGACCCTGATCGACCGTGGCGCGCCCGTCGAGGTGAGCCTGCCGTCGGGCACCACGGCTACCGCCATCGCCGCCGGCGGCGTCCACAGCGTGGCACTGACCTCGGCCGGCACCGTCCTCTCCTGGGGCGGCAACGGCTTCGGTCAGCTTGGGGACGGGAGCGTGACCAGGCGTACCACGCCTGTCGAGGCGATCCTGCCGTCCGGTGCCACGGCCACTGCTGTCGCCGCCGCCGAAAACCACAGCCTGGCGGTGACCTCCGCTGGCGCCGCGTTCGGCTGGGGGCTGAACAACCTCGGTCAGCTGGGCGACGGGACCATCATCAATCGGAGCACGCCGGCCAGTGTCGCCCTGCCCTCCGGCACCGAGGTCACTGCCATCGCGGCCGGCCGCGCCCATAGCCTGGCGGTCACCTCCACCGGCACCGCCCTCGCCTGGGGTTACAACAATTTCGGTCAACTCGGGGACGGGACCACCACCAACCGGAGCGCGCCGGTCGGCGTCGCACTGCCCCTCGGCGCCGACGTCGCCGCCGTGGTGGCCGGCCGCATCCACAGTGCCGCCCTGACCTCGGCCGGCACGGCTTTCGCCTGGGGGGACAACAGCGCCGGACAACTCGGAAACGGAAGCACCAGCAGCAGCAACGAACCTCTCGATGTCAGCCTGCCCACGGGCACCACGTTCACCACCATCGCCTCCCGCGACAGCGACCACACCCTGGTGATAGCCACCGACGGCACCGCCCTCGCCTGGGGTGGCAATGTCTTTGGCCAGCTCGGGGATGGAACCATCAACGACTCCAGCACACCGGTGGCCGTTGCCCTGCCCACCGGTATCACCCTGACCGCCACCGCCGTCGGCAGCGACCACAGCCTGGCCCTGCCGGCTCAGCAAGGAAGCTCCGCCACGACCTTGCAGGTCACGCCGTCGGACCTGACCGCGGATCAGGACGTCACGCTCACCGCCACCGTCACCTGCGACCTCGGAGACCCGACCGGCAGCGTCACGTTCCGTACCAACGGCACCGATCTCGCCACCGTGTCGACTGACACCACCAACATCGCCACCCACACCACCCGGCTCCCCGCCGGTGCCAACACCCTCAGCGCCGAGTACACCAGCACCACCACCGTCTGCCCCAGCAGTCAGTCCGCGGCCACCACCGTCACCGTCACCGATTCGACCAGCCCCACCGACCCGACCGATCCGAGTGATCCCACCGATCCGACTGACCCTGATCTGCCCATCACCGGGGCCAGCCTGCCCAGCCTGCTCGGCGCCGCCGTCCTGCTCATCCTTGTCGGGGCCAGCTTCATCTACCTCACCCGCCGCCACCGGTCGACCCACCACTGAGGTAGCCAGGTAGCGGCATCAGGCAACATTGCGGCCCATGGACCTTCTCGTGGTGGGCGGTAGCGGGCTGCTGGGCCGAGAGCTCGTCCGCCAGGCGCGGCGAACCGGCGGTCAGGTGGCGGCGACCTTCCACCGTCAGGCGGCGGCGGTAGCGGGGGTGGACTGGCGAAGGCTCGACATCCGACGCCGCGACGAGGTCGTCGCCCTGGTGCACCAGCTTCGGCCTGCGGCGATCATCAATGTTGCCTACCAACAGGATGACTGGGTCACCACCGCCGACGGCGGCATGCACGTGGCTGCCGCCGCGGCCGCCAACGGGGCCCGTCTGGTGCAGGTCTCCAGTGATGCGGTCTTCTCCGGCGCGGCGGAACGCTACGACGAGACGGCCAGCCCCGACCCGATCAGCCCGTACGGTGCGGCCAAGGCCGCGGTGGAGACGGCGACCAGGGGCCTCGATCCGAGTGCCGTCATCGCTCGTACCTCGTTGATCATTGGAGCTGGTGGTAGCTCTTCCACGGAGAGGTTGGTGCACGCCCTCGCCGCCGACCCCACCCGTGGTGTCCTCTTCACCGACGACCTGCGCTGCCCGATCCACGTCACGGACCTGGCCGCGGCGCTTCTGGAGCTGGCCGATTCCGGGTACGCCGGAATTCACCACGTCGCTGGCGCCGATGCGCTCAGCCGCTACGAACTCGGCCGGCTCATCGCCCGCCGCGATGGGCTCGACGACACGGTCCTGCCCGCTGGCCGGCGGGCCGACACCACCGTTCCTGGTCCGGTCCGGGTCCGTCTCGACTGCACCGAGACCCAGTCGAAACTGACCACCCAGCTCCGCGGTGCCCGTACGTTCCTGGCCTCTACCGCTGCCTAACCGGTGGCGGTGGCGGCGAACAACAGCCGGCCGCACCTGCTGTCACCGTCGTGCGGTGGCGCGTGAGCTGATGCTCCGGGCGGGCGAGCTGGTTTCGGCCGGTGGACACCGGTGGGCTGGTAGTGCGATCGGTGCATCGACCAGGGCCATGGTGGCTGGCGTTTCTGCGCGTCGATTCGACAATAGGTCACTAATAATGGCTTCTGTCCTATTAGTGGAGGAACGTGCGCTCGGAGGTGGGTGTGATGCAGGGATTCTGCCAGCGGCGTGGCCGGGGCGGCGGGGCGCAGCCGGTGCGACGTGCGGTCGCCGGTTGGTTCGCCCTCGCGCTGGCAGTGGCGTTCTCGCCGATGGTCGGCGGATCGTCCGCGTCCGCGCGCCACCAACCGGGATCGGCGCACCACCAACCCACATCGACCTCCGCCATCTCAGACACGATCTTCGCCTGGGGTGGGAACGCCGGGGGTCAGCTCGGCGACGGGACCACGGACAACAGCAGCGAGCCGCTCGCGGTGCGCCTGCCGGCTAACACCACGGTCGCCGCCGTCGCTGCCGGCGAACGCCACAGTCTGGCGTTGACCTCCGCTGGCACCCTCCTCGCCTGGGGCAGCAACCACGACGGTCAGCTCGGTAACGGGACCACCGTGAGCAGCGGCGAGCCCGTCCCGGTGCGCCTGCCCGCGGGTGTCCGGGTCGTCGCCGTCGCCGTCGGCGCCAACCACAGCGTGGCGTTGACCTCCACCGGATCCCTCCTCGCCTGGGGTGCCAACGACTCCGGCCAGCTCGGCAACGGCACGGTTACCAGCAGTAGTACGCCCATCGCGGTACACCTGCCATCGGGGACCGTGGTCGCCGCCCTCGCCGCGGGCCGCGACCACAATCTGGTCCTGACCGCGACCGGGCCAGCGGCCCTGCTCGCCTGGGGGGCAAACAGCGAAGGCCAGCTGGGTGACGGAACCGTCTTCGGCCGCAGCACCCCGGTCGCCGTTGCGCTGCCACCCGGCCCCATCGTCACCGCCATCGCCGGCGGCGGCGACCACAGCCTGGCGTTGACCGCCGACGGCGCCGCCCTGGCCTGGGGCAGCAATTCTCGCGGCCAACTCGGCGACGGCACCACCACGGACAGCCTCGTACCCGTCACCGCCGTCCTGCCCGCCGGCACCGAGGCCACCGCGGTCGCCGCCGGCCGTATGCACAGCGCGGTGCTGACCTCCGACGGAACCGCTCTCGCCTGGGGCAGCAACCAGCGGGGGCAACTGGGGAACAGCGACACCGCCGACAGCAGCGAACCGGTCTCGGTCAGTCTTCCCGTCGGCACCCGGCTCACCGCCATCGCCAGTCGCGACAGCGACCACAATGTGGCGATAGCCACCGACGGCACCGCCCTGGCCTGGGGCGTCAACTCGCAGGGGCACTTGGGGGACGGGACCACCACCGACAGCGCCACCCCCGTGGCGGTCAGTCTGCCCACCGGCACCACCCTGGACACGATCGCCGTCGGCAACGACCACAATCTCGCCCTGCCCACGCTCCAGGCGGCCTCCGCCACGGCGCTGCGGGTCTCGCCGCCGGACCCGACCGCGGATCAGGATGTCACCCTCACCGCCACCGTCACCTGCAACGCCGGAGATCCGACCGGCAGCGTCACGTTCCGCACCAACGACACCGACCTCGCCACCGTGCCGCTGGACAGCACCAACACCGCCATCCACACCGCCCGGCTCCCCGCCGGTGCCAACACCCTCACCGCCGACTACACCAGCTCCACCGGCGTCTGCCCCAACAGTCAGTCCGAGGGCACCACCGTCACCATTGACGAACCCCCCGAACTGCCCACCACCGGACCCAACCTGCCCACCCTGCTCGGTGCGGCCGCCCTGCTGATCCTCGGCGGCGCCACCCTGCTCCACCGCACCCGTCAGCGTCGGCCAGCACGTCACCCGTACTGACGCCCCGGCCCCTTCCGGCGGGGCGGGGTCGCGGGGAGTTCGGTCGGGACAGCCACCAGCTTCCGGACGACCTGAGTTCAGCCGCTGCTCCCGGTGGTGCGGAGAACGTCGGGGAGGTGGGTTTACCGGTGCCCTCGCCCGGGTACCCCGGCGCGGGAATTGCGTCAACTCGGCAAGAACCGGGCGGTGAGCGTGGTGGGGAGAGTAGGGCAGAGGTGGGCCCAACGGCGGCGGGAGCGGCGGCCGTGAGTGACGTCCTGCTGCCCCACCCTGTCGTACGCGCACCCGGGCCGGCACCGGAGGTCGACCTGGCGGCGCTCGTCGCGGACCTTCGGGCGGAGGTGGACGGGGAGATCCGGTTCGATGTCGGTTCCCGGGCCGCCTACTCCACCGACTCCTCCAACTACCGGCAGGTGCCGCTCGGGGTGGTGCTGCCCCGGACGATCGAGGCGGGGGTGGCGGCGGTCGCGGTGTGCTGTCGGCACCAGGCGCCGCTGGTCTCCCGGGGTGGTGGTACCAGCCTGGCCGGGCAGTGCACCAACACCGCCGTCGTGCTGGACTGGTCGAAGTACTGCCACCTCCTGCTGGAGGTAGATCCGCAGGCGCGGACCTGCCTGGTGGAGCCCGGCATCGTCCTGGACTCGCTCAACGCCCAGCTCGCGTCGACCGGGTTGGAGTACGGCCCCCGCCCGGCTACCCACAGCCGTTGCACCCTGGGCGGGATGCTCGGCAACAACTCCTGCGGAGCCACCGCCCAGCGGACCGGCAAGGTGGTCGACAACATCGTCGAGCTGGAGGTCCTGCTCTACGACGGCACGCGGATCTGGGTCGGTGAGACCACCGACGAGCAGTACGCCGAGATCCAGCTCCGCGGCGGTCGGCCGGCCGAGATCTACCGGCAGCTGCGGGCGCTGCGCGAGGAGTACCTGGCCGACATCCGTACCCGCTATCCGCACATTCCGCGCCGGGTCTCCGGGTACAACCTCGACAGCCTCCTGCCGGAGAAGGGCTTCCACCTCGCGCAGGCCCTGGTCGGCTCCGAGGGCACGCTGGTCACCATTCTCCGGGCGCGGCTGCGGCTGGTGCCCGTGGTCAAGGCGTCCGCCCTGGTCTTTGTCAACTATCCGGACATCGCCGCGGCGGGTGACGATGTCATGCGGGTGCTGGCGCACCGACCGGTCACGCTGGAGGGCATCGACCACCGGCTGGTCGCGGACGAGCGGCGCACACGCCAGCAGTCCGCGGGGCTCCGGGAGATCCCCGAGGGCGGCGCCTGGTTGATGATCCAGATGGGCGGGGAGACGCCAGGGCAGGCGCGTGCCGCCGCCAGCCGGTTGATCGCCGCCGTCCGCGACGGCGGCGCGGGGACCGTGCACGAGTTCACCGACCCGACCCACGAAGCGCAGATGTGGCAGGTCCGGGAGTCATCCCTGGGGGCGACGGCACAGGTACGCGGCGCCGAGCGCACCTGGCCGGGCTGGGAGGACTCGGCGGTCGCCCCGGAGAAGCTCGGCGACTACCTGCGGGATCTGCGCCGGCTCCTCGACGAGTACGGCCTTGGCCAGGCTTCGCTGTACGGCCACTTCGGGCAGGGATGTGTGCACACCCGCATTCCGTTCGAGCTGAACACCGCCGACGGGGTGCGCCGGTTCCGCTCCTTTCTGGAGCGGGCGGCTGACCTGGTCGTCTCCTACGGCGGATCTCTCTCCGGCGAGCACGGGGATGGCCAGGCCCGGGGCGAGCTGCTGCCGAGGATGTACGGTGGCCGCCTCATGCGTGCGTTCGGCCAGCTCAAGGCGATCTTTGACCCGGACGACCGGATGAATCCGGGTAAGACGGTCTCACCCTATCCGCTCGACAGCCACCTGCGGTTGGGCGTCAACTATGACCACGGCCCGGTGCGGACCACCTTCGCCTACCCCGACGACCAGGGTAGCTTCGCCAACGCCGTGCTTCGCTGTGTCGGAGTGGGCAAGTGCCGCCGGCACGACGGTGACGTGATGTGTCCGTCCTACATGGTGACCCGGGAGGAGGAGCACTCCACGCGGGGTCGCGCGCGGCTGCTCTTCGAGATGCTCGACGGCGGCGCCCGGGGCGGCAGCATCGACGACGGGTGGCGCTCCACCGCCGTCCGGGACGCCCTCGACCTCTGCCTGGCCTGCAAGGGCTGCAAGGCCGACTGTCCGGTGAACGTGGACATGGCGACCTACAAGGCGGAGTTCCTGTCCCACCACTACGCCGGTCGGCCCCGTCCTCGCGCGCACTACTCGATGGGGTGGCTGCCGGTGCTGGCAGCGGTCGCCGGAGTCGCACCCGGGGTGGTGAACGCCCTCACCCAGGCACCCGGTCTGGGCCGGCTCGCCAAGGTCGCGGGCGGCATCGACCAGCGGCGCGCCATGCCGACCTTCGCCGCCCAGAGCTTCCAGCGGTGGTTCGCCAACCGGTCCCCGGCTGGGGACGGCCACCGCGGCGAGGTTCTGCTCTGGCCGGACACCTTCACCAACCGGTTTCATCCCGGGGTGGCCCAGGCCGCCGTCGAGGTGCTGGAGTCCGCCGGCTGGCGGGTCCGGGTTCCGGAGGAGCCGGTCTGCTGCGGGTTGACCTGGGTCTCCACCGGTCAGCTCGGTGTCGCCAAGCGGGTGCTGCGGCGTACTGTTGCGGTCCTTCGGCCGCACCTGCGGGCGGGCACCCGGGTGGTTGGTCTGGAGCCGAGCTGTACGGCCGTGTTCCGCAGCGACGCCCACGAACTCTTCCCGGACGACGAGGACATCACCCGCCTCCGCCAGCAGACGGTCACCCTGGCCGAGCTACTTCATGAGCACAGCCCCGGCTGGCAGCCGCCGCGGCTGCCGGCACACGCGCTGATCCAGACCCACTGCCACCAGCACGCCGTCCTGGGTACCGCCGCTGATCAGGCGGTGCTCACCAGCGCCGGGGTGCGAGCCGACGTTCTGGATTCGGGCTGTTGTGGTCTGGCCGGCAACTTCGGCTTCGAGCGGGGGCACTACGAGGTCTCCACGGCGTGTGCCGAGCGGGCGCTCCTGCCCGCTGTTCGGGACGCTGCCGAGACCGATGTGCTGCTCGCTGACGGGTTCAGTTGCCGCACCCAGGTCGAGCAGAGCGCCGCTGGTGGTCGCTCGGCGATTCACCTGGCCGAGCTGCTGCGGGCCGGGTTGCGCGGCGAGTCGGTGCGGTCCCGGCCGGAACAGCGGTGGGGGAGCCGGCCACCGCCGCCGTCCCGGCGAGCCCGGCTGGCCGCGGTCGGGTTGGTCGGCCTGGCCGCGCTCGCCCCGGTGGTCGCCCTGGCCGGGGCGAAGGCGCGGTGGCGGGGCAGGCCAGGGTCGCGGCGGCTGTGGTGAGGGTGGGTCCGGCACCAGAGGGAGGGGCGAGACGATGGCAGCGAGACGGGCGTCGATCCCGACCGCGGGCGTGGGGGAGCTGACTGCGACGGCCGCGGTGGGGGAGCTGACGCGGTTGGTCTGGGGCGGGCTGCTCCTGGCCGCGCCCGGTCGGGTGTTGCGGGCGATGGGCGGCCACCCGGGCTCGACCCCGTCGGCGATCCTGCGGGTGCTCGGAGTCCGGCATCTGGTGCAGGCTGCGGTACTGCTCCGCTGGCCGACGCCGGAGGCGTTCCGGCTCGGTGCGGTCGCCGACGGGCTGCACGCGTTGACCGCGGTGGCGCTCATCGCTGACCGGCGACGGCGCCGCCTCGCGGTGACTGACGCCGCCATCGCCACCGGCTGGACCGTCCACGACGGTGTCGCCGCGAGTCGGGCGGGCGCCCGCGGCCGCCGGTGAAGCGGGCGGGGCGGCCTAGTCGGCGCAGGGAGCGGCGTGCCCGAGGCGTACGGCGGTTTCGAGCATCAGCGCGTGCACGAAGGCCTGCGGTAGGTTGCCCCGCAGCTGCCGCTGCGCCACGTCGAACTCCTCGGTGAAGAGTCCCGGTGGGCCGCACCCCGCCCGGTTGCGTTCGAACCACCGGTTCGCGGCGACGGCGTCGCCGGCCTGCCACTCGGCGAGCGCCGCGGCGAAACCGCAGAGCAGGAAGGCCCCTTCGGCGTCCCCCAGCGGCCGGCGGTCGGGTCGAAACCGGTACAGGTAGCCGTCCTGCTGGAGCTCGTTCAGGACGGCCCGACGGGTCGCCTCGGTCCGGGGATCCCCCTCGGGGAGAGCGCCGCGGATTCCCGGCAGCAGCAACGCCGAGTCAACCCGGGGATCGTCGTAGGCACGCTGCCAGCGTCCGGAGGGGTGCAGGCCGTGCGCGGTGGTCTCGGCGAGGATCGTGTCGGCGAGGGAGGCCCACCGGCCGGCCAGTCCGCCCGGCGCGACCCGGGCCGCCGCGCGCAGCCCGGCCACACAGGTCAGCTTCGAGTGCGTCCACTGCCGGGCCGGAAGTTCCCAGATGCCCGAGTCGGGCGACCGCCAGCACTTCTCGATGGCCTCGGCGGCGACGGTCAGCGCCTGCCAGGAGGTGGCCTCCAGGCGTCCCCGGTCGGCGGCGGTCGCCAGGACCATCAGTACGTCGCCGTAGGCGTCCAGCTGGAACTGCCCTCGGACCCAGTTACCGGTCCGGGACGTGGCTCCCGGATAGCCGGGCAGAAACGTCAGCTCCTCTTCCGGCGGTACGGGGTCGCCGTCAACGGTGTAGGCGGGAGCGAGCCGATCGCCCTCAGCGAGGACCCGGTCGGTGAGGAACCGCACCGCATCGTCGAGGAGGTCGTGCCGACCGATCAGGGCGCCGGCCTGCCCGGCGAATGACTGGTCGCGGATCCAGGCGTACCGGTAGTCGTAGTTGCGGCCGGCGAGCGCCCGCTCCGGCAGCCCCGTGGTCACCGCGGCGACCATCCCACCGCCGGGCCGGGTCAGCCCACGTAGCACGGTGTAGGCGAAGACCGCGTCTCGTCCCGCGGTGCCGTGGGTCAGCGGTTGCAGCACGTTCCGCCAGGATGTTTCCGTGATCCGCCACAGCTCGGCGGGGTCGGGCGGCGCCTCCTCGAGTGGCTGGGTGGAGATCTCCAACACCAGATCAATCCGCCCCCCGGCGGGCACCCGCAGTTCGCCGCCGAGCGTCCCCTCGGCGTCGGATTCGAGGGGCTGGTCGCAGTGGTGTCGCAGGTACAGGTCGCCGGTGCGGGCGTGCCACAGCCGACCGTCCTGCCGTATTTGGTGGATCCGCGCTCGACCGAAGTCCGCCCGGGGGTCGAGCCGCACCCGGACCGCCGCGTCCTGGTCCAGGGCGTGGACCTGGCGGAGCAGGACCACCCGTCGCTGGTCGCCGGGGAACGCCAGGGCCTCCCGGGTGACGATGATGCCGTCGGTGGTCACCCACCTGTTGATCCAGATCAGCGATTCGGGCTCGTACTGGCCACCCCAGACAAAGCGCGGGTTCGTCGGGGTCACCAGGTAGCTGCCCCGGCCGCCGAGCAGGCTGCTGAACAGCGGTGGGTCGGCCCACCCGGGGGCGCAGAGCCAGACGATGTTTCCGTCCGGGCCGACCAACGCCGCCCGTTGGCCGTCGGCGAGCAGGGCGTACTCCCGGAGCACGGTCGGTGAATGCTGGTGCGGCGCCTCGGCTCGACCGGTCCGTTCGTTGCGGGCCACGGCAGCACCTCCCCGTCCCCGGTACCCGTTCGGCGGCGCCCCACACCCGCGGTCGCCGACGTCCGCGGTGCCCACACCCCGCCCGCCGAGTATCTCGACCGGGGCCGGGTAGACAGCGTGCTGACCCGAGTAGAACCGGAGCAGGTCAACCCGTTACGGGAGGTGGCGCGGATGGGGCGCGGGCTACGGGATATTCAGGTGGCGGTGGTCACGGGTGCCAGCGGCGGGGTCGGGCGGGCCACCGTACGGCAGCTGGCGCGGCCGGGGATCACGATCGCCCTGTTGGCCCGCGGTCGTGCCGGTCTCGACGCCGCGGCCGAAGATGTCCGCGCCGCTGGCGGCCACGCCGTGCCGATCGAGGTCGACATGGCCGACTACCACCAGGTCGCCGCCGCCGGCCAGCGGGTCGAGGACGAACTGGGGCCGATCGACGTGTGGATCAATGTGGCGTTCAGTTCGGTCTTCGCGCCCTTCCAGCAGATTCGGCCCGAGGAGTTCCGCCGGACCACCGAGGTCGCCTACCTCGGCTACGTCTATGGCACCCGGGTGGCCCTGGATCACATGGTCCCGCGGGACCGGGGTGCCATCGTGCAGGTCGGATCGGCGCTGGCGTACCGGGGAATTCCCCTGCAGGCCGCCTACTGTGGGGCCAAGCACGCCATCGTCGGGTTCACCGAGTCGCTCCGTTGTGAGTTGCTGCACGACAAGAGCAACGTCAAGGTCACCATGGTGCACCTACCGGCGATGAACACCCCACAGTTCTCGTGGCTGCTGTCCCGGCTGCCGCGGCACGCCCAGCCGGTGCCGCCCATCTACGAGCCGGAGGTCGCTGCCCGCTCCATCGTCGCCGCTGCTGCCCGGCCGCAGCGGCGAGCGTACTGGGTGGGGACGCCCACCGTCCTGACCGTTCTCGGGAACCGGCTGGTGCCGGGGCTGCTGGATCGCTACCTGGGCCGGACGGGGTACGACTCGCAGCAGACCGACCAGCCGGTCGGCCCGGATCAGCCGGTGAACCTGTGGCAGCCGGCGGATGGGCCCGGCGGCCACGACTTCGGCGCGCACGGCGCGTTCACCGATCGGTCGCTGCGGCACAGCCCACAGGCGTGGCTGTCCCGGCACCGGATGGTGTCGGTGGCGGGGGCGGCAGGGCTGCTCGTCGGCCTGCTCGCCTGGCGTCGTACCTGAGCGGCCGGCCGGGTCAGCGCCGACGGCCGTAGCCGCCTGTGGCGCTGACCCGACCCGGGCCGTCGGGTCCCGGTTAGCGGACCGGGGCGAGGCCGCGGGCGGTGCGGTGGCCCTCGTCGGTCGCCCGGTCCGGGGTGACGATCGCGGTGGGTTCGGTCTGCCGGGCCTGCACCCACTCCCGGTGGAACGCGCTCCCCGGCGCGACCTCCGCCCGCCGTGCGGGCTCCTGGAGCGGGTTGATCGGCGCCACCAGCGCTGGTCGAGCCAGGGCCGCCGGGTGGGCCGCGGTGTCGCGGGCGAACTCGGCCAGGGCGAGCGCGGCCGGCTTCGGCCGGTGGTCCACGGTGAACAGACCCAGATCGTATTCCCGGTCCGGGAAGTCGGCGAGGCGACGATCGATGTCGTGCGAGGACCACCAGGTGACGCCCCACAGCGCCGGGTTGCTGGCCACCGTCGCCAGGGTGCGCGCGACGAATTCACCGGCCTGCTCCGCCGGTACGTCCGGCCGGGGCACCCCGACCTCCTGCAGCCACACCGGGCGGGTCGGGTCGGGGGCGCTCGAGGCGGCGAGCTCCAGCAGGTAGTCGGCGTGTGAGGTGGTGGCCGGCCCGAGCGGCCCATCGATGAGCGAGGTGCCGTTGAACACCCAGGAGTGCACCGTGGTCAGATCGCCCAGCTCGACCGCCTCGGCGGGGTGGAAGGGGTGATCGGGGGCGTACCACGCGTCGTCGAAGACGGAGTGCAGGTGGAGCGCGTCGGGCGCTGCGGCGCGGACCACCTCGAGTAGCTCCGCCGCCCACTCGTGGGAGGCATCGGGGGTGGTGGGGTTGGCGGGCCAGAGGTTGTTGACCTCGTTGCCGAGGGTGATGGCGAAGACGTTGGGGCGCGTCGCGACCTCGGTGCTGAGTCGCCGGACGTACTCGCTGATGCCGTCGCGTGCCGTCCGGTCGGTGAAGATGCTGCTCTGGTGCCAGGTAAGCACCCAGGAGGGCAGGAAGTCGAAGCTGGACAGATGCCCCTGGAGCAGGTCGACCGAGACCCCGAGGTCGAACTCCGCCGCTACGTCGATCAACGAGAGCAGGTCGTCGATTGGTCGTTGGCGCAGGAGCGCGCGGTTGGGTTGGATCCATGGCCAGATCGGGAAGACGCGTACGTGGTCCAGGCCGATACTCGCCAGGTCCTCGAGGTCGCGGCGGGCCGCGTCAGCCGAGAAGTCGAGCCAGCTGTAGAACCAGCCGTCGGACGGTACGTAGTTGGCGCCGAGGCGGAACCTTCGGTGGGGCAGCGTACGGGCATTGGTGATCAAAGGGTCCTCCATGTGGATAGCCAGGCGCAGGGGGGATGCTTAACCGATTTATTCGACACCCTGAGTATTGCTCGACACGCGAGTATCGACACCCGAGTCCTAGCTGCGGGTCGGTGAGGTGCTCTCCCGCGCGATCAGCCGTGGCGTCTCGGTCTTGTGGTTCTTCGTCTTCGTGGGGTCGGCCAGGACCGCCATCATGGCCTGGGCCGCCTGCACGCCGAAGCGGTAGGTGTCGCGGGACAGCGCGGTGAGGGAGGGGTGGGTGAGCTGGGCCAACACCGAGTCGTCGAAGGAGATGATCGATAGGTCGTGTGGGACGGCGACCCCCATCTCCAGCGCGACGCCCAGCCCGGCGACCGCCATCAGGTCGCTGTCGTAGATGATCGCCGTTGGGCGGCCGGCCCCGGCGAGCAGCTTACGAGTGGCTGCCGCGCCCTGGGCGTCGCTGAAGTCGGTGTGCAGTGACCGGGCGCGGGGGAGCGTCAGCCGGGTGGCGGCGTCCCGCAACGCCCGGGAGCGGCGCTGGGTGTGCTGAAACTCGGGTAGCCCCGACACGTGGGCGATCCGGGTGTGGCCGAGTACAGCGAGGTACTCCACCGCCGAGAGCATCGCCGCCCGGTCGTCGGCCCAGACCGAGGAGACGCGTCCGTGTCGGCCCGGCCCGCCGACCACGACGGCCGGGATCTTGAGCTGCTCCACCACGGCGATGCGTGGGTCACGAACCTTCAGGTCGATCAGCATTAGGCCGTCCACCCGGCGTTCGGAGACCCAGCTCCGGTAGATCTCGATCTCCGCTCGGGTGTCCTCGACGATCATCAGGTGCAGCGCGATCGACTGACTGGAGAACTCCGCCTGGAGACCGGAGAGGAGGCGAGCGAAGAAGGGCTCCACCCCGAGGGTCCGCGCGGGGCGCGCGATCACCAGCCCGACGGCGTCGGCTCGGGCTCCGCCGAGGGCCCGCGCCGCACTGTGTGGGCGCCAGTTGATCTCCTCGGCCACCCGGAGGATGCGGGCCCGGGTGGCCTCGCTGACGCCGGGCCGGCCGTTGAGCGCGAACGAGACGGCGCCCTTGGAGACCCCGGCCTGCCGGGCGATGTCGGCGATTGTCGGTCGCTGCATCTGGCGACGCTCTCCCTCCACGCGGCTACCGAGAAGCGACGGTCGGTAGGCCGCTCTTGACACGTGATTCTAACCGGGGGGATAGTCCGTTCACTAGACCGGTTTATCATTGCCGGCGGATCGCCTGTGAGCACCGGACACGCCCGATCCGACGGGGTGGCCGGCTGACTAAAAGTTAGGGGCGGAGAGAGATGCGAACACGCTTGGCCGGGCTTGCCCTGTCGTCGGCCGTGTTGACGGCGCTGGCGGGATGCGGGCTGTCCGGTACGGACTCCAGCGATGACCAGGTCGACATCACCGGCGAGGTCAAAGGCACTGTCACCCTGCAGACCTGGGCCCTGAAGCCCAAGTTCACCGATTACATGCAGGGTGTTATCGACGGCTTTGAGGAGAAGTACCCGGGAACGACCGTCAAGTGGCTGGACCAGCCCGGTGACGGTTACTCGGAGAAGGTGCTCAGCCAGGCGGCCAGCAATGAGCTGCCCGACGTGACGAACCTCCCACCGGACTTCGCCCTGCCCCTCGCCGAGCAGGGGTTGCTGCTCGACGTCGACCAGGCCGACGACAAACTCCGTGAGGAGTACGTCGCGGGCGCCGTCGCCTCCTACGAGTACGCCGGTCAGACCGGGGTCTACGGCTACCCGTGGTACCTCAACACCGACGTGAACTTCTGGAACACGGAGCTGCTGTCCCAGTACGGGTTGGACGAAACCAAGCTCCCGACCACGATTGAGGAACTGGTCGCCCAGGCCCGGATCGTCAAGGAGGAGTCCGACGGCAAGGTCCACCTGCTGAGCCGGATGCCCAGCGTCGAGGACCTGACCCAGGCCGGAGTCGACATCCTCTCGGCAGACGGCAAGGAGTTCGTCTTCAACACCCCCGAGGCCGCGGCGGTCCTCGACACCTACCGGGACGCGTTCGCCGAGGGGCTCCTGCCCCGCAACGTGCTGACCGACGCCTACCTCGGCAACATGGAGCTGTTCAAGAAGCAGCAGGTCGCCTGGACCACCGGTGGCGGTAACTCGATCAACACCATCAAGGTCGACAACCCGTCGCTGGCCGAGAAGATCATCGCGTCACCGGCGATCGGCACCCCGCCGCTGTACACCCAGGGGCTGTCGGTGGCGAAGGGCAGCGACAACCTGCCCGCGGCCATCGCCCTCGCCCGTTGGGTGACCAACGCGGAGAACCAGGCGGCCTTCGCTGAGGTCGTGCCCGGCATCTTCCCGAGTACAGTTGTCTCCGCTGAGGATCCGCAGTTCAGCGAGAGCGACGGCACCAACGCCGGGGACGCGAAGAAGATCGCCTTCACCTCGCTGGCTGAGGCGGAGCTGTTGAAGCCAGTCATCGTCGACCAGGGGATGACCGACTTCATCAATCAGCAGTTCTCCCTCGCGATCAGCGGGGAGATCACCTCGCAGCAGGCGCTGGACAAGGCAGTCGAGAAGTGCAACGAACTGCTCAACAACTGATCGGTCCGGCCGGGCCGGTCAGACGCTGACCAGCGGTGCTCGGCCGGACCGGAACCCGGCCGGCCGAGCACCGGCGCCGCCCCTGCCCCTGCCCCGGCGCCGGCCCCGCCGTCACCTGTCGTTGCGCGACTTACCGCATCGCCACGCCACCCACCGGAAAAGCAAAGCGGGACGTAATGAAAACTCAGCGTTGGTTCACCCCCTGGCTGTTGCTCGGGCCTGCCCTCGTCTGGCTGCTGGTGTTCAACCTCTGGCCAGCGATCAACACCGTGGTCCTCGCGTTCACCAACGCCAAGCCACTCGGCGGTGGAAGCTTCACTGGAGTGGCCAACTTCGAGCGCATGCTCAACGACGAGCAACTCGTCTACGCGCTGGTGAACAGCATCGTCTATATGTTGGTCTGTTTACCCCTGTTGCTCTTCCTGCCGCTGCTGCTCGCGGTGCTGTTGGAGAAGAAGCTGCCGGGCATCACGTTCTTTCGCACGGCCTTCTACACCCCGGTGATCGCCTCCGCGGTGGTCGTGGCGCTGATCTGGACCTGGTTGCTGGAGGACCGCGGCCTGGTCAACGGGCTGGCCCAACAGCTCGGCTTCCTCACCGAACCGCTGCCCTTCCTCAGCGGGCGCTGGTTGCTGCTGTTCAGCGCGATCAGCCTCACCGTGTGGAAGGGGCTGGGTTACTACATGATCATCTACTTGTCGGCCTTGGGGAACGTCTCGCGCCAGCTACACGAGGCGGCTGCGGTTGACGGCGCCGGTCCGATCCGTCGGTTCTGGTCGGTCACCGTGCCCGGGGTGCGCACCACGATGTTGCTGGTCAGCGTCCTGGTCACCGTCTCCGCGCTGCGGGTCTTCACCGAGTTGTTCGTCCTCACCAACGGCACCGGCGGGCCCGGCGGGCGGACCATGTCCCTGGTCATGCTCATCCAGATGTACAGCCGGGGCTTCACCGGACACCTCGGCTACGCCTCGGCGCTCAGCCTGTTGTTGTTCGTGATCACTGTCGGCCCGATGCTTCTCCTCCTGCGCCTGAACCGGAAGGCGGCCTAGCCATGACGCAGCTCACCACCCCTCCCGCCGGCGCTCCGGCGAAGACGCCGGCCCCCGCGCCGAAGCGACGGCGTCGGGGCTCGGGCTTCGGCACCATGGGGCGGCGCGAGAAGCTGCTCCGGTACGCGCTGCTGCTGCTGGCGCTGGTGGTGACCGTCGGGCCGTTCGTGTGGCAGCTGTCCACCTCCCTGAAAGGCGCCGGCGAGAACATCTACACCTCGACGCCGCAGTTCATTCCCTCCGATCCGACGTTTGACAACTACCTGCGGGTGGCCGAGACGATCCCCGTCCTGTCGTACGCCAAGAACTCGCTGATCGTGGCGGCGATGACGGTCACCGGTAACGCCGTGGGCGCCACCCTGGCCGGGTTCGCCCTCGCCAAGCTGCACTTCCGGGGTCGGACGCTGTTCCTCGCGCTGGTGCTCGGCACCCTGGTGCTGCCCGGCGAGGTGACGATCATCTCGCAGTACGTGACGGTTCGCAGCCTCGGTCTGGCCGACACGTTGATCGGTGTGGCGCTGCCCACCACCGTCGCCATGCTGAACGTGTTGTTGATGCGCGCGGCGTTCATGGCGATCCCCGACGAGATGGACGAGGCGGCGGTGATCGACGGTGCGTCAGCCTGGCAACGGCTGATCCACGTCGGACTCCCCAACGTGCGGGGCATGCTCAGCGTCATCACGATCTTCGCGTTCATCGGCGCCTGGGATGACTTCCTGTGGCCGCTGATCGTGTTGACCGACCCGCAGAACTACACCCTCACCGTCGGCCTGCAGTACCTCAGCGGTGCCTTCACCGCGAACCCCCGGGTTATCGCGGCCGGCACGATGATCGCGTTCATCCCGATCGTCATTGTCTTCGCGACGCTGCAACGGTTCTTCTTCCGCGGCGTCGAGGAGGGGGCGATCAAGGGGTAATCCCCCGCCCCGACCCACCCCCCATCCCCCTACCCCCATCGGAGGTGATCCTGGATGCGACGCCTGCTTCTGTCCCTGCTGGTTGGTGCCACAGTCGTGGCTGGCAGCACCCTCAACGCGGCCCCCACCGCGGCAGCCAACACCAGCCCGCAGGACGGCAGTCAGCCGTACGCCTCGTACTGGTTCCCGAACGAGATCCTCGACTGGGACCCGGCGACCGACCCCGACGCCCGCTTCAACCGAGCGACTGTTCCGCTCCAGAAGCGGGTCTCCGACCCCGCGCTGAAGGCCAACCCGAACGCGCGGGCCGGCGAGGGCGAGGTGGCGTCGCTGGTGTCGTTCGCCCCGACGTCGGACAACCCGTCCCAGGGCTCGCTCGACGAGAACTACTACGCCTTCGGTCACTGGCAGTACATCGACACCCTGGTCTTCTGGGGTGGATCGTCCGTCGAGGGCCTGATCCTCGCGCCGAACCCCACGGTGATCGACGCCGCGCACCGCAACGGCGTCAAGGTGTACGGCACCGTCTTCTTCCCGCCGGTCGCCTACGGCGGGAAGATCGACTGGGTGCATGACTTCGTCACCAAGTCGGGCTCGACCTATCCGGTCGTGGACAAGCTCGCCGAGGTGGCCGAGTACTACGGCTTCGAGGGCTGGTTCATCAACCAGGAGACGACCGGTGGCGACGCCGCCCTCGCCACCGAGATGCGCAACGCCATGACCCACGGCCGTAAGCAGGGCCTGGAGTTCATGTGGTACGACGCGATGACCGAATCCGGCCCCATCTCCTGGCAGAACGCGCTCACCGACGCCAACGACGCGTTCCTGGGTAGTGGCCGGAAGCCGGTCGCCGACTCGATGTTCCTCAACTTCTGGTGGTCCAACAGCCAGCGGCTCGCGGAGTCGCGGGACCACGCGCAGTCGCTGCGGCGCAGCGAGTACGACCTGCACGCCGGCATCGACACCGAGGCCAACGGCTACCACACCAACGTCGACTGGGACGCCCTGTTCCCGGCCGACGAGTCGCACGTCACCTCCCTGGGCATCTACCGCCCGGAGTGGACCTGGAAGTCGTCGAGTGGGCCCGCCGACTTCCGGGAGCGTGATTCTCGCTACTGGGTCGGTGCGAACGGCGACCCCTCGAACACCGCGACCTCCTCGCCCTGGAAGGGGCTCGCCACCTACGTCGCCGAGTCCACTCCGGTGACCCAGAAGCCCTTCGTGACCAGCTTCAATACCGGAAACGGTGATGCTTACCACGTCCTGGGTGAGCAGGTGCACAGCGGCGGCTGGAACAACCTGTCGTTGCAGGACGTGCCGCCGACCTACCAGTGGGTCGTCTCCTCGACCGGCACGAAACTGACGCCGTCGCTGGACTTCACCGACGCCTACGAGGGCGGTTCGACGCTGCGCCTCAACGGCACGCTGGACGCCACGAACACCGTGCGCCTCTACCAGACCAAGCTGATGGTCGCCGAGGACACCAAGCTGTCGGCGGTCGTCAAGACCCCGCAGGCCGGTGCCACCCACCTGAGCGCGGCGGTGGCGTTCACCGACGCCCCGGACACCTTCATCCCCCTTGACCTGGGCTCGACCTCCGGCACTGGCTGGGAGCGCCGCGTCCTGGACCTGTCCGAGTACGCCGGCAAGACGATCGCCCAGATCGGGTTGCGGGCATCGGCCGCCGAGGCGGTCCCGTCCTACGACATCAAGGTCGGCCAGCTCGCCGTCTACGACGGCATGGTGGACCAGGTCGCCCCACCGACCGATCTGACCGTCCTGGGCAGCACCGACGTCTCGGCGAGCCGGCAGACGCTGCGGCTGGCCTGGACCCCCCCGGCCCAGGGGACGGTGCACCACTACGAGGTGTACCGTCGCAACCCGGACGGCAGCCGTACCCTTCTGGGTGCCACGCCGAACGACGCGTACTTCGTGCCGCAGCTCGACCGGGTCGGCACCGAGACCAGCGTGACCATCGAGGTCGAGGCGGTCTCGACCGAGTACGGTCGCTCCACCCCGGCGACCACCACCGTCACCTGGTCCGGCACCGCGCCGACCACGACCAACCCGGCGCTCGACCGGCCGGCGAACCCGCCGAGATGACGACACATCCAGTGAGCGTCAACATCCGGTACGTGCGGCTGGTTGTCACCACCCTGCCCCAGAACGACGACCTCGTCGCCTGCGCCCACGAGTCTGTGGCCAGCGGCGAGTAGCCTCCCCACCTGCCACCGGCGCGACGTGTGCGCGCTGGTGGGCGTACCAGCAGAAAGGATGACCCCGTGTCGGTCATGATTACCGCCGTCGAGTCCACCGACCTGTTCGTCGGTACCGAGGACAATCCGCGTCAGGTGCTCCGCGTGACACTTGACGGTCCCGCCGGCCCGGTCACCGTAACCGGGCCCGGTGTCTCCGGTAACGCGACCGGCACGGGCGTCGTCGAGGTCCCCCTGGACATCGACGACCGAACCCCCGGCGCAAAGCTGCCGGTAACCGTCACGGCCGGCGACGCGACCGCGGAAGCCACGGTCGAGGTCGCCGAGCCGGGCTGGACGATGTTCCTCGTCTCACACTTCCACTACGACCCGGTGTGGTGGAACACGCAGGCCGCGTACACCTCGCCGTGGGAGCTGCTCTCCGGTGACGCCACCACCCGGCCGCTCTGGGAGCGCAACGGCTTCGCGCTGGTGGACGCGCACATGGACCTCGCCCTGCGCGACCCGGTGTACACCTTCGTCCTCGCCGAGATCGACTACCTGAAGCCGTACTTCGATCTGCATCCCGAGCGGCGGGCGGACCTGCGCCTGCTGATCGAGCGCGGCCAGGTCGAGCTGATCGGTGGCACCTACAACGAGCCGAACACCAACCTCACCGGCGCCGAGACCACGATCCGTAACATCATTTACGGCGTCGGCTACCAGCGGGACATCCTTGGCGGTGACCCGCAGACGGCCTGGCAGCTGGACGTCTTCGGGCACGACCCGCAGTTCCCGGGCTACCTCGCCGACGCCGGGCTGACCGGTTCGGCCTGGGCCCGCGGCCCGTTCCACCAGTGGGGGCCGATCCAGAAGAACTTCCGCGAGGCCAAGAACGACGCGACGGTGATGCAGTTCCCGAGCGAGTTCGAGTGGATCTCGCCGTCGGGGCTCGGTGTCCTCACCCACTTCATGCCGCACCACTACTCGGCCGGCTGGTGGATGGACTCCTCCCCGGACCTGGCCAGCGCCGAGAAGGCCGTCTACGAGCTGTACCAGCGCCTCAAGCCGGTCGGCGCGACGAAGAACCTGCTGCTGCCGGTCGGCACCGACTACACCCCGCCGAACAAGTGGGTCACCGAGATCCACCGTTCGTGGGCCGAGAAGTATGTCTGGCCCCGCTTCGTCTGCGGTAACCCGCGGGACTTCCTCGACGCCGTCCGCGCGGAGCTGGCCGCGACCGGACGCCGGCCCAGCCCACAGACGCGGGACATGAACCCGATCTACACGGGCAAGGACGTCTCCTACATCGACACCAAGCAGGCGCAGCGGGCCGGCGAGGTTGCCGCCGTGGACGCGGAGAAGCTGGCGACGCTGGCCGCGCTGGAAGGGCTCGGCCGCTACCCCGACGCCGCGCTCGACAAGGTCTGGCGGCAGCTCGCCTACGGTGCCCACCACGACGCGATCACCGGATCGGAGTCCGACCAGGTCTACATCGACCTGCTCTCCGGCTGGCGGGAGGCGTACGACCTGGCGGCCGCTGTCCGGGACCGGGCGTTGGACGTGCTCGTCGGGACGGTCGACACCACCGGTGACGGGACCCCGATCGTCGTCGCGAACACGCTCTCCTTCGTCCGCTCCGACCTGGTGTCGGTACGGCTTCCCGAGGGCCACGACGGTGGCCGGGTGATCGACGACACCGGCGCCGAGGTGCCGGCCGTCGTTGACCGGGGAACGCTGCGGTTCCACGCCGCCGACGTCCCCGCCCTGGGGTGGCGGACCTGGCGGCTGCTGCCGGGCGCCTCCAGCGCCGAGCCGGCCTGGACGCCCGCCGACGGTGCCGCGATCGAGAACGCCTACTACCGGGTCACCGCCGACGCCGAGCGCGGTGGCGGCCTCGACAGCATCTACGACAAGATCTCGAAGCGGGAGCTGATCCGCGCCGACCACCTCGGTAACGAGCTGCGGATCTATGAGGAGTACCCGGCCCACCCCGACTTCGGCGAGGGCCCGTGGCACCTGATCCCGAAGGGCCCGGTCGTGGGGAGCGCGGCGGCGGGTGCGACGGTCCGCGTCGAGACCAGCCCGATCGGTTCCCGCCTGGTGGTCTCCGGCGTCGTGGACGAGATCGGCTACGAGCAGACGATCACGCTGTGGCACGGTGTGCGCCGCGTGGACTGCCGGACCCGCATCGTCGACTTCGCCGGCGCTGACCGGCTGGTCCGGGTCCGGTTCCCGGTCGACCTGCCCGGCGCGCTGCCGGTCTCCGAGGTTGCCGCCGCGGTGGTCGGCCGTGGGTTCGCGTTGCCGGACGTGGATGCCGCGGAGGCACCCTGGACGCTGGACAACCCGGCCAACACCTGGTTCGGGCTCGGCTCCACGGCGCGGGTCTCGCTCTCCGACGCCGCCGGTTCCCCGCTGGGTGACCGGGCCCTCGGCGTCGCCGAGGTGGTCACGCCCACGCTCGACGAGGCGGCCGACGCCCGCGACCTGGTCGTCGCGCTGGCCGCGGTCGGTGTCACCGTGACCACCGCCAGCGCCGACTGGGCGCGGTACGGCTGGCTCGATGTCGACTCGAACCTGCCCGACTTCCGCATCGTCATCGGGGGGTCGCAGACCAACGACGCCGCCCGGGAACTGCTGGAGCGGGCGGGCCCGGAGTATGTCGAGGCGCTGGAGCAGCACGGCCGGGTCTGGATCCCGGCGGAGAAGCCGCTGCACGAGGTGTGGCAGCCCAACGCCGACCTGCGGGACCTGCGGGCGCTGCCGGCGCTCGTGGTCACCGATGTTGCCGCGCTCACCGAGGATGTCGCCGACGCCCAGATCCAGGCACGCTGCCCCGGTACGGTGCCGACCTCGGAGCTGCTGGTCGACCACACTGTCGCGATGCTCACCTACGGGCTGCCCGGCTTCGCCATCGACCCGACCGGCGCGCTGCACCTGTCGCTGATGCGCTCGTGCACCGGCTGGCCGTCCGGGGTGTGGATCGACCCGCCGAAGCGGACCCTGCCCGACGGCGCGTCGTTCCAGCTACAGCACTGGACCCACGAGTTCACCTACGCGGTGACCAGTGGCGACGGCGACTGGCGGGCGCTCACGCTGCCCGCGCAGGGCCAGGAGTACAACCACCCGCTGTACGGTCGGGTCGCCGAGAACCACTCGGGTCCGAAGCCGGCGACGCACTCGTACCTGGGGGTGGAACCCGCCCGGGAGGTGCTGATCGGCACGCTCAAGCCGACCGGCAACCCGATCGCGCACGGCGCCGCCGCGTTCTCGGACCCGGCGGACGCGGTCAGTCTGCGGCTGCTCGAGTCCACCGGGCTCGGCCGCTCCGCGACCCTGACCGGTGCGCTGGCCCTGTCCGACAAGCACCAGGCTGACCTGTTGGAACGTCGTGGTGCGGCGCTCGCGGACTCGATCGAGTTGGCGGGTTCGCAGGTCACCACGGTCGTCGGCGTACCGGCAGCGGCCCCGCGTAGCGAGGAACCGCTCGGGCCCGAGGTCGAGATCGCCCAGCCGGTGCACTCCCGGTACTGGTTGCACAACCGGGGCCCGGCGCCGATGGGCTACCTGCCGGTTTCCGTGGGTGTCTCCCCGGGGCTGCTGCGGACCGTCGGCGAGCCGGTCGAGGTCTCCGTGGTGCTCGCCTCGCACCTGCGGGACGCGGCCGTCGAGGGGACCGTCAGCATCCTCGCCCCACAGGGGTGGACTGCCTCGCTGGGCAGCCGCCCGTACCGGCTCGACCCCGATGGTCAGCTTCGCTTCGACGTCACCGTGACGCCGCCGGAGGGGGTGGAGTCCGGGCTGTACTTCATCACGGCGCGGACCGAGCACCTTGGGCAGACCATCGAGGATGTCACCACCGTCGCGGTCGGCGAGCTGCCCGCGCTGCTGCCGGTGCCCGGGGACATTCCGGAGGACTGGGACGCGGCGCAGGGCACGAAGGCCGAGACGGGACGTGACACCGGGCTCACGGTGGACGTCACCACCACCTCGGTCACCGTCGCCCCCGGTGGGCGGGCGACCATCGGCGTGTCTCTGCACAACCGCACTCGGGGGGAGATCCGGGCTGAGCTGCAGCTCGTCTCGCCCTGGGGCACCTGGGACGCCATCGCCGAGCCGATCCGCGGCGTCGCCTTGCCCGCGGGCGAGTCCGACACGATCACCTTCGACGTCGTTCCCCCGCGGGACGCCGATCCGGGCCGCTTCTGGGCGCTGGTGAAGGTGATGTGGTTCGGCCGTTGCCAGTACGCCCCGACGGTGGAACTGGTGCTGGAGCCATGACCACCGCGCAGCGCGACGAGTCGGTGCTGGGCTGGCTCGACGGACGGCCACTGGACCGTACGGAACTTGACCGCCGGCTCGCCGCCCTGCGCGGCGGGCTGCGGTCCTCCGCGCTGCCGGTGCCCGGGAGTGCGGAGGACCGGCAGCTGACCCGCTGGGTGGCGCAGGTGATCCTGACCGAACAGCTCTGCGTCGCGGAGGCCGAGGCCCGTGGTCTCGACGGGACGGATGCCCCACTGGTTCGGCTGGATCAGCTGGCCGCTGTCGAGTTCGGATCCATCACCGCCGCGGCGTTCGAGGGCTGCGCCGCGGTCCGGGCCCTGTATGCGGAGCTGACCGCGGAGGTCACCGCGCCAGCGGAGCAGGTCGCTGCCTATCGTGCGGCGACCGCTGCGCGGTCGGCCGGCGTCGTGTGGCAGCTCTCCTCGGCGGATGGCGACTTCGAAGCGACCCCGGATTCGTTGCCGGCGGCGTTGGCGGAGGCGCTGCGCTCGACCACGCCGGGGGAGACGGTCACCGTCGACTCGTGGACGGTGGTGCTTCGGGGCCGTCGGGAGTTGGTCGATCCGGCTCGTGACCCGACTGATCGGATCAACGACTCCGCACGTCGGGTGGCTTTTGTCCGGTGGCTTGACCACGCTCGCGCGCATCGGCTTCGGCTGGTGCCGGGGCTGGAACACCCGGGCGATCCGCACCAGCCCGACAACTACCACCGGCACTGACGGTCCGGCCGGGGCTGCTCGTCGCTATCGGCGACGAGCAGCCCCGGCCGGACTTTTGTGCTTGCTACTTGCTAATTCTGGTGGTGGCTGGACCGGCTTCGGCGGGTGAGGAAGATGAAGCTGGCACCGATGAGGATGAGCAGGGTGGCGGTGCCGAGCAGGCTGGGCAGGCTGGCCCCGGTGATGGGTAGGTCTGGGTCGGTCGGGTCGGTGGGATCGGTGGGGTCGGTGGGATCGGTCGGGTCGGTGGGATCGGTGGGGTCGGTCGGCTCGGTGACCGTGACGGTGACGGCATCGGAGTCACTGTTGGGGCAGAGGGTGGTGCTGCTGGTGTAGTGGGCGGTGATGGTGTTGGTACCGACCGGGAGCCGGGTGGTGTAGGTGGCGGTGCTGTTGCTGTCCAGGGGCACGGTGGCGAGGTCGGTGTTGTTGTTGCGGAAGGTGATGTCGCCGGTCGCGGGTCCGGGGTTGCAGGTGACGGTGGCGGTGAGGGTGACGTCCTGATCCGCGGTCGGGTCCTGCGGCGACACCTGCAGGTCCGTGGTGGATGCCGCTTGGAGCGTGGGCAGGGCCAGGCTGTGGTTGCCGCCGACGGCGGTGGTGGTCACGGTGGTGCCGGTGGGCAGGCTGACCGCAACGGGGGTGTTGCTGCTGCTGGCGATGCTGACCCCGCCGCTGCTGCTGAGAACCGCGCCGAGTTGACCGGAGGTGTTGTCGCCCCAGGCGAGGGCGGTTTCGGTGTTGGTTATCGCCACGGTGTGGTTGCTGCTGTTGGCGGCGATGGCGGTCAGCGTGGTGGCGGTGGGCAGGACGACCTCGACCGGGGTGCCGCTGGTGATGTTGTTCCCGTTGCCCAGCTGGCCCGTGGCGTTGTTACCCCAGCTGGCGGCGGTGCCGTTGCCCAGCAACGCCACACTGTGGATAAGGCCGGCGGCGACGGCGGTAACCGTGGTGCCCGGTGCCAGGGCGACGTTGACCGGCGCGAGGGCGTCGTCGAAGGTTCCGTCCCCGAGCTGCCCCTCTTCGTTGTCGCCCCAGGCGAGGGCGGTGTTGTCGGTGGTTATCGCCAGGCTGTGGGCGTCGCCGCCGGCGATCGCGGTGAGCGTGGTTCCCGACGGCAGGGCGACGGTGGTCGGCTCGTTGGTGTCGTTGATGGTCTCGTCCCCGAGCTGCCCCTGGCTGTTGCTGCCCCAGGCGAGTGCGGTGTTGTCGGAGGTCAGGGACAGGCTGTGGGCGGAGCCGGCGGCGACGGCGGTGGCCGTGGTGTTCGTGGGCAGGCCGACGACAACGGGTGTGCTGGTGTCGTCGAAGGTTCCGTCCCCGAGCTGCCCCCGAGAGTTGTCGCCCCAGGCATAGACGGTGCCGTTGGAGGCCAACGCCAGGCTGTGGCTGTCGCCGGCGGCGATGGCGGTGATCTCAACTCCCGTGGGCAGGTCAACCGAGACTGGGGTGTCTCTGTCGGTTAGCGTTCCGTCGCCGAGTTGACCGGCGGAGTTGTTGCCCCAGGCGAGCAGGCTGCCGGTGTTGGTCAACGCCAGGCTGTGAGAGCCACCGCCGGCGATGTCCGTGACCAGGGTTCCCGCGGGCAGGCTGACCTCGACGGGCGTGTCCCTCTGGTCGGTGGTCCCGTCGCCCACCTGGCCCTCCCTGTTATCTCCCCAGGCCAGGGCGGTGTCCGTCACGGCTGCGGCCGTCGGTGGCTTGTTCTGCGCGGATGCGGGCGACACGCCCACCGCCTGCGTGACCGTCACGGTCAGCGCGAGGGATACCCATCCGGCGGCGGCGCGTCTCGTCTGTTGCCCTCCAACGCCTCGGCCGAGCCGTTGACCGATTCCCTGCATCGTGCGTACCTCCAGCCGACAAATGACCGCTAATAGGGCAGCAGCCACCTTTAGCCACCTATACCCCTGTGCGGGTAGAAATGTCTCTACCGTCAGGATCAACGCGTGCCGGGCGTTAAGGGTGTCGGTCTGGGCAAAAGGACGATTGACGGGACGTCCGCGACCTGGGTCAGCGCCGGTGGCGGTAGCCGGCAACAGCGGCGTTCAGGAGCGGCTGTGCTGAGCAGCAGCGGCGCTCAGAAGAGCGTCAACGGCTGCACCGGAGCCGGTCGGGGCAGCGGCGCGAGCGCGGGGACGCGGGCGCGTACCTCGTCGTGGAAACGGCGGGCGAACACCGGGGCGTCGGCGTTGTCGGGAGTGTGGACGAAGAAGGTGGGCGAGCGGCCCTCGCGGAGCCAGCCGACGACGGTGTCGACCCAGCGCTGCCAGCCCGCACTGGTCTGGTCGGGATCGTCGCGGCCAAGATAACGGACGATCGGCCGGTCGGTCAGCGCCGCCGAGCGGAGCGGCATCCGTGGCTTCTTCGTCCAGGCATCCCGCTCCGCGTCGCTGGTCGGGGGGCGGGCGAAGAACGTGGTGGTGTCGAAGGGGATCCACTCGGTGTCGGTGGCGGCCAGCGTCCGGACCAGCAGCTGGGCCGCGCTGGCGTCGACGAAGAACGCGGGGTGGCGCACCTCGACCGCGTACCGGTGGGTCGGGGGAAGGCGCCGCAGGAAGCGGGCGAGGGCGGCCACGTCGCCCGGAGCGAAGGAACCCGGTAGCTGGATCCAGAGGGCCTGCGCCCGGGGGCCCAGGGGTTCGATCGCGTCGAGGAAGGCACGCAGGGGTTCGTCCACCGCACCGAGGCGGCGCTCATGCGTGACAACCCGGGGGAGCTTGAGCACGAACCCGAATGCCGGGTCGGTCTGCTGAGCCCAGACGGACACCGTCTCCCGGGAGGGGGTCGCGTAGAAGGTGGTGTTTCCCTCCACCGCCGTGCACCACCCGGCGTAGTGCCGCAGGCGTTCGGGTGCCGGTAGCGGGTGGGCCACCAAGCGTCCCTGCCACGCCTTGTGCGTCCACATCGCGCATCCCACCTGGAGCCGCACACGGTATCCCTTCGCCGAAACGCCGACAGCTGACCCAGCCCCGCCGGCCCCACGCGGTCGGCGTACCAGCGCCGGTCACCGCGCCAAACGGGCGGTCGAGGCGGGGCGGTCGGGCTGGAGCGGGGAGGTCCCCGGGCGGTGGGGTCGGGGCGACGCTCGTCGCCCCGACCCCACCCGCCGGAAACGAGCTGGGTCAGTCCTGGGTGGGGAAGCCGTACCGGGCGGCGTGCTCCGGATCAGTCGGGTCGATCTGGCGTACGCCGGAGTCGGCGAGGCGCTTGTTGACCTCGTCCAGCCGCTCCCGTACGAGCCGGGCCTCCTCCTCGGTGACCCGGCCCCGGTGCGGCCGGCCCGCGTGCTCGATGGTGCCGTAGTCGACCTTCTCGGCGGCGCGGCGGGTCTTCGGCGGGCGAACCCGCTCGGCGGTCCGCAGTAGCTGCGCCATCGGTGTGTCGGTGGCCATCGCGTCGAACTCGCTGGCGGTCAGGACGACCCGGCGTGGCTCGCCCCCACCGTGGCTGTCGTGGATCTCCACGATCGCGACATCCAGGGCCGCGTCGTCGATGTTCTCCACCTCGGCCGGGGTGGCGTCCAACTGTACGGGCCCGGCCACCAGGTCCGGATGCTCCAGGACGACCACCCGGGTGGTCTCGTCGTCGGGCTGGAGCACCCGGCCGCTGAAGTCGGAGACGCGGATCGTCTTCTTGCCCATGCGCGGAACTTCTCCTGTCGTAGGCCGGTCTGGAGGACCAGCAGACGTTACCCGACAGGTGTGCGAATGCCGGCGTCGGCTCGCCGGTCGGTGCGGGGCGGTGGTGTTGATCCCCGGTGCCGCCCCGGCGGGCCGACGGTTGGTCAGTGGGCGTTGGGGTCGCCGGTGGGCCGGCGGTTCAGCTCAACCCAGGTGAGCAGCGGCGAGGCGCGGGTGCCGCGGTGTGGTGGTTGGGCCGGTAGGCGCTCCGCGGCAATCCAGGCGGTGGGCCAGAGTGCCCTGGAGTCGTGGTGGCGGCGGTTCTGCGGCTGGTTCGGCATGGCCCCAGCGTGCCAGGGAATGGTGTACGTCTATTTAAGATAGTGGTAACAGTCGATGGTGCTGGTGCTAGGCGGTTCCCGGAAGAGGTAGCCGGATCTCGAACCGACACCCACCGCTGGTGTTGCGGACCTGCACCCGGCCGCCGTGCGCCTCGACCAACCCTCGGACGATCGCCAGTCCCAGCCCTCCGGAGCTGGCCATCTCCCCGGTGCTGGGGCGGGGGGTGCGGGCTCGCTCGCCGCGGAAGGCGACCTCGAAGACGCGGGGTAGGTCCGCCTCGGGGATGCCGCCGCAGGTGTCCGCCACGGCCAGCCACGCCCAGTCGGTGTCCGTCCCGGCCTCGACCCGGACGGTCCCCTCCGACGGGGTGTAGCGGACGGCGTTGAGCAGGAGGTTCCCCACCACCCGGGCCAGCTCGGGCTCACTGGCCAGGACGGTCGGCCAGCCCGAGTCGGGTGCCAGCAGGCGGACTCGGCAGGCGGCTGCCAGCGGTGCGGTGCTGGCGACGGCGTCCGACACGACATCGCCCAGGGGCACCGCCGACAGGGTCAGGCGCAGGGCGCCGGCGTTGATTCGGGAGAGCTCAAAGAGGTCGTCCACCAGCCGGGTCATCCGATCGGTCTCCACCCGGATCCGGCGGTGGTACTCGCTCACTGTCGCGGGATCGTCAACCACCCGGTCCTCCAGCGCCTCGGCCATCGCGCGCAGCCCGGCCAGCGGGGTCCGCAGGTCGTGCGACACCCAGGCGACGAGATCCCGCCGACCCTGTTCGATCTGGCGTTCCCGCTGCCGGGCCTGGTCCGCCCAGACCGCGGCGGCGGCCAGGCGGCGCCCGAAGAGCCAGCCGACCGTGAGGCTCACCATGGCCGCCGCCGCCACCGTGATCAGCACCACGTTCCGGTCATGCGGGGAGAGGAACATCTGGTCGGCGACCATGGCCACCGCGGCGACCACTGCGGTCACCGCGACGACCAGCAGGGTGACGATGTGTACGGTCACCGAGCGTCCGCGCAGCAGGCGCAGGGTGAGCGCGCCGACCGCGCCGACGCAGAGCGCCGGACCGAGTGCGAACGCGAAGATCAGCGCCAGGTCACGCATCGGTCGGCTCGTATCGGTAGCCGATGCCCCAGACCGTCACGATTCGGCGCGGGTTGGCGGGATCGACCTCCACCTTCTCCCGTAGCCGCCGCACATGGACGGTCACCGTTGACTGGTCGCCGAAGTTCCAGCCCCACACCCGCTCCAACAGCTCGGCCCGGCCCAACGCCCGGGCGGGGTGTCGCATCAGGTACACCAGCAGGTCGAACTCGCGCACGGTGAGGGTCAGTTCGTGGCCGTGCAGCCGGGCCATCCGGGGGCCGGTCTCGACCACGAGGGCGTCGTCGCGGAGCACGGTGGCCGGTGCCGTCCGGGGCTCACCGCTGCGCCGCAGTACCGACCCGACCCGCAGCACCAACTCCCTGGGCGAGAACGGCTTGCCGAGGTAGTCGTCGGCACCAAGCTGCAGCCCGAGGACACGGTCAGCCTCGTCGCCGCGCGCGGTGAGCATGATGATGGGCACCCCGCCCGGGGTGGCCCGTAGCCGCCGGCACACCTCCAGGCCGTCGAGCCCGGGCAGCATCAGATCGAGCACAACCAGGTCCGGCGGTTCGGCGGCGACCGCGGCAAGCGCCGAGTCGCCGTCCCCGACGTGCCGCACCTGGTAGCCGGCGTGAACCAGGTAGCGACAGACCACGTCACTGACTGTCCTGTCGTCGTCAACGACCAGTACCCGTTGCGTCACCGGGCCTCCCTCGTCGTTGCCCAGCGTAGCCGCGACGATCAGCTAAGATCTTGCGAGGCGGTTACGGCCGTCACCAGCGGCGGTGGCCCGCGACCCGTGGGGCACCCCGGCTGCGCGTACGGCGCGCGACGAGCAGGCCTCGAAGGAGTGCGATGGGCGGCCGTCGGCGTCACCTGCACCTGACCACCTGGCTGGGGCAGTGGCCGGCTGGCCCGGGGTTCGTCCCGTCGGCTCGTCCCGTCGGCTGGTCGCCCAGGCGGCGCGCCACGTTCTCACCGAGGGGGCGGCGCCGACGTACCTGCACAGTCGGCGGAACGCGGCGTCGGCCCGGGTGGCCGCGGCGGCCGGGTTCCCCGATCGGGCTGGCGGTCGTGTGGGGTCTACCCGGGCTGACCGGCCGACTCGTGCCACCGGGAGTGGGTAGGGCGCGGACCGGATTTCCCGGGCCGGAACCCCGGTCCGCGTCCTTCCCCCAGGCCCCCGCCGGCCGCCCGGGGGCGGATCGCCGGATGCAGTTGTGACGCTACGTATTTAGCGGCGGGTAGGCAAGGGGTGCTCGGAGGTGTTGGTGTGTCGAAAACTGGACTTTGACCTGCAGTAAAAGCTGCACGACCGGCTGAGGCGAACGGTGACGGAGCGTACTAGGCGATCTATTCCAAGGGATACGGGCAGCAGCTGAAGACGGGGGCGTGCGGCGTTGCCGGGGTGCGGGCTTCCGGTCGCGTGCCCGAGGCGGGTGACATCTCCTACGACTGCCCACTGTGCGGGGATCGGGCCCGGTAGGCGGCGAGCGGGGTGCCCGGCGCGACGCGGCGAATTCCTGGATCCGGTCTCATATGCTCCCTGCCTCCCCGTCGATACGGTCGACTACCCACTCCGTCGGTGGTCGTTACGCTACGGTTACCTCTTTCGTCGTTGCGCGTGGCTGGTTATGAAAAACTCGAGGACTGGCATGACTATGACCCGGCTCCCCGGCACCCCCCGCCTGTTGCGGGCACTCAATGACCGCGCGGCGCTGGAGTTGCTGCTGGAGCAGGGCCCGTTGACCCGAGCGCGGCTGGGCGAGCTGACCGGTCTGTCCAAGGTGACCGCCTCCCAGCTGGTCGAGCGGCTCGAGGAGCGGGGGTTGGTCGCGCGGGTCGGTGAGCAGGCGGGCGGGCGAGGTCCCAACGCCCAGCTGTATGCCGTCCGGCCGGGCAGCGCCCACGTGGTCGGGGTGGACTTCGGGGCCGAACGGGTGGTCGCTGCCTGTGCGGACATCACCGGGGAGGTGGTCGGCCGCTCCGAACAGTCAACTGGCGATACCGACGACCCGTTCGGCGTGGTGCACAACGCCGTCGTTGCGGCCGCGAGCAGCGCTGAGGCGCCGCTGTCGACCGTACGCCGGGTCGTCCTCGGCGCCCCCGGTCTCGTCAACCCGACCAGTGGTGACATCACGTTCGCGTTCAACCTACCGCGGTGGCACGCCGGCCTGCTCGGCGCGCTTCGGGACGACCTGCACACCCCCGTGGTCTTCGAGAACGACGTCAACCTGGTGGCGATGGCCGAGGCGCGGTCGGGAGCGGCGCAGGGCGTCGCTGACTTCGTCCTGGCCTGGGTGGATGCCGGGATCGGCCTGGCGATCGTGATCGGCGGGCGGCTGCACCACGGCAGCACCGGCGCCGCCGGAGAGATCGGCTGGCTGCCGGTGCCCGGGGTGCCGATCCCGCGTACCGCTGCCCTTCGTACGAAGCCTGCGTTCCAGCAGCTCGTCGGCGCGGAGGCGGTTCGCGCGCTGGCCCGGGAGCACGGGTATCCCGACGAGACGGCGGCCGGTGGGGTCTCCGCGGCGGTCGCCGACGGCGCGGCGGGTGCCCCGATGCTTGATGAGCTGGCCCGTCGGCTCGCGCTCGGCGTGGCCAGTACCTGTGTGGTGTTGGATCCGCCGCTGGTGGTCCTGGCTGGTGCGGTCGGCGGGGCCGGCGGGGCGGCGTTGGCCGAAAGAGTGCAGCGAGAGGTGGCGGCGATCGCTCTGGTCCGGCCGCGGGTGGTGCCGACCGGGCTGACCGAGGAGCCGATTCTGCGCGGGGCGCTGCACACCGCCCTGGCGGCGGCGCGGGACGAGGTGTTCGGCTCCACGACGAGCTGACCGGCGGGGACGGTGTGGCGGTGCGGTTGGTCGACGCTCCGTCGGTCGACCGCGCTTCGCTCCGGTAGCTCGACGTCGGGGGCCCGGGTGTGGCTCACCGGTGCGTGGTTGGATGGAGTCGTGACTGGTGCCTTGATCTCCGGCCTCTCCGGTGCCGCCCCCGCCTCCGTGGACGCGGATCTGGTGGTCAGCCTCGACGGCGTGACCGTGCGCCGCGCTGGTGCGGCCCTGCTGCACGACGTTGACTGGCAGGTCGAGCTGGACGAGCGCTGGGTCGTACTCGGTCCCAACGGCGCCGGTAAGACCACGCTGCTCAACCTGGCCGGTGGTCGACTGCACCCGACGGCCGGGCTCGCACACGTGTTGGGCGAGCTGCTCGGTCGTACCGACCTGACCGAGCTGCGGACGCGGATCGGGCTCTCCACCGCAGCGCTCGCCGAGCGGATCCCCACCGAGGAGCGGGTCGTGGACGTGGTGGTGACCGCGTCCTGGTCCGTGGTGGGCCGCTGGCGGGAGGAGTACGACAGCGGCGACGAGACCCGGGCCCGAGCCCTGCTCGGCCAGCTCGGCGTCGGTGACCTCGCGGACCGCCGGTACGGCACCCTCTCCGAGGGCGAGCGCAAGCGGGTGCAGATCGCCCGGGCGTTGATGACCGACCCGGAGCTGTTGCTGCTCGACGAGCCCGCCGCCGGGCTTGACCTCGGGGGCCGTGAGGAGCTGGTGGCCCGGCTCGCGGAGCTGGCGGCGGACCCGGATGCCCCGGCGTTGGTGCTGGTCACCCACCACGTGGAGGAGATCCCGCCCGGCTTCACCCACGCGCTGCTGCTGCGCGACGGGGACGTGGTGGCGCAGGGCCTGCTGGCCGATGTCCTCACCGGGGAGAATCTCAGCGAGACCTTCGGGCTGTCCCTGGTGCTGGAGCGGCACGGCGACCGCTACACCGCCCGCGCCGGTTAGGGCACGGACCGGCCCGCGCCGGGCCGTGACCGGGTGGGGATGCGGCCCCCGACCCGCAGAACCGGAGGTGCTCAATGCCACAGACCCGGGTGGTTGTCCTGGGTAGCGCCAACATGGACCTCGTGGCGACCGCTGCGGCGCTGCCTCGACCGGGGGAGACGCTGCTCGGCGCGGACTTCGTCATGGTGCCGGGCGGCAAGGGTGCCAACCAGGCCATCGCGGCGGCCCGGGCCGGCGCGGCCTGCACGTTCCTCGGCGCCATCGGCTCCGACGCCTTCGGCGTCACCCTGCGCGCCCGCATCACCGCGGCCGGAGTGGACACCAGCCAACTGCGGGTCGCGTACGGCGCCTCCGGGGTCGCCCTGGTGATGGTCAATGCCGAGGGGGAGAACGCCATCGTGGTCAGTCCCGGCGCCAACGCCACGATGACCGGGCTGACCGAGCCGGAGCTGACCGCGATACGTGAAGCGGATGTGCTGGTCGCCCAGTTGGAGATCCCGGTGGAGACAGTTACCGAGGCGGCGGTGGCGGCGCGGGCCGGCGGCACCCGCGTGGTGCTCAACGCCGCGCCCGCCCGGACCGTGCCGCCGGAGCTCTTCGCCGCCACCGACGTGCTGGTGGTCAACGAGAGCGAGGCGCAGACCTTCACCGGTCACGGCCGGGACAAGCCGCAGGCCCTACTGGAGCTGACTCCCCGGGCGGTGCTCACTCTCGGCGTCGCCGGCGCATGGTACGGCGACCGGGATGGCGGCGGGGTGCGCATCCCGGCGGTGCCGGTCGAGACGGTTGACTCGACGGCGGCCGGGGACGCGTTCTCGGCCGCGCTCGCGGTCGGCTGGGGGGAGGGGCGCGACCTGGTGGATGCGGCGCGGTGGGCGACGGGCGCCGGCGCGGCGTGCGTCCGGCGGCTCGGCACCTCGGTGGCGTTGCCCCGCCGGGACGAGATCGACGAGCTGTACCGGCCGGGCTGACTCTGCCCGCACCGCACGCCATGGCAGGTGGTCCGGTCGGGAGGTGCTGGCCGCCAGGTCACCGGTCGTGGGGCTGCTGTTCGACGGCGCGCTGCACGGCGCGGTAGATCTGGCCAAACCGGAGCGCGTCCGGCGTGCGTAGGAGCAGCAGCTCGTGGCCCTGCGCCTGCACCCACAGCTCGTGTACGCGGTTTCCCCGCTCGTAGGAGCGGTCCAGCCAGCCGAGCGGGATCTCCAGGAAGGGCAGCACGGCCAGCGCGAGTAGCAGGCACCCGGCGAGGGTGAGCAGCACCGGCAGCCACCCTCGCTCCGGCGCTGACCAGACCAGCGAGAGCGCGCAGACCACTGCCGCCAGGGGCGGCAGCGACAACAGCAGCACCAGGACACTGCGGCTGAGCAGCCGCCCGCGGACGGCGAGGGTGGTGCGCCCCTTCGTGTGCCAGACGTATCTGATCTCGGCTATCGGCACCCGGTGCCCGCCTGACCGGATCGCCTCGGAGGTCACCTGCACCGCGTCGTCCCGGTAATAGAGGGTCATCACTAACTCTAACCGAGGGTCGGTCGGTGCGGGTCGGTCCGATCGGGCCGGCCCCTACTGTGGCGCCGGGCCGCTACGGGCCGGTGGCGCGGGAGCGGCCCGGTCTCCCCGCCGGCGCGGTGGCTGGGGAGCCGGCTGGCTGGCTTCGATGGCGCGCTGTAGCGCTCGGTAGACCTGCCCGAACCGCACCGCGTCTGCGGTCGCCAGCAGCAGCATCGGCCGGCCCTGCCAGCGGATCCAGATCTCCAGCTGGCGGCTGCCCCGGGCGTACGAGCGGTCCAGGTGTTCGAAGAGAAAGTCGGCGACCGGCCCGACCGCGAGCCCGACCAGCACCGAGGCGCCGATGATGGCGATGGTGACGGTGGGGGAGTGGCCGAGCCAGAGCGCGAGCGCGATGCCCGCCGCAGCGGCGACCAGCGGACCAGCCAGGGCCGCGCCGATCGCGCCGCGGCCGGCCAGCACTCGCCAGGAGCGGCTGCCACGGTGGTGCCACACGGCGCTGATCTCGGCCAGCGGAAAGATCTGGTCCACGACCTGGACAGCCGTGGAGGTGACGTGTATCGATTTATCGTGATAAAGCGTGACCATCTCGGAACTCCCGGTGCCGGGGCTGGCGCCAGACTACGGCCCCAGCGCTCGGGCCGTAAGGTTGGCACGCGACTTCGACGAGGAAGTGAGGGACAGCGTGGGCGAGTTCGTGCGGCTGGAGATCAAGGACGGGATCGGCACCATCCGGTTGGAGCGGCCGCCGATGAATGCGCTGAACACCCAGGTGCAGGAGGAGCTGCGCGCCGCGGCGACCCAGGCGGGCGGCGACCCGGCGGTCCGCGCGGTCATCGTGTACGGCGGAGAGCGGGTCTTCGCCGCCGGGGCGGACATCAAGGAGATGGCCGACATGTCCTACGTGGACATGTCTGAGCGGGCGGTCGCGCTCTCCAGCGCGCTGGGGGCGATCGCCCAGATTTCCAAGCCGGTGGTTGCCGCGATCACCGGGTACGCCCTCGGCGGCGGCTGCGAGCTGGCCCTCGCCTGCGACTGGCGGGTGGTCGCCGAGGACGCCAAGCTCGGCCAGCCGGAGATCAAGCTCGGCGTCATTCCCGGCGCCGGTGGCACCCAGCGGCTGGCCCGCCTGGTTGGCCCGGCCCGTGCCAAGGATCTGATCATGTCGGGCCGGATGGTGGACGCGCCGGAGGCGCTCCGGATCGGGCTGGCCGACCGGGTGGTCCCCGCCGCCGAGGTCTATGCCGCAGCGGTGGCCCTGGTACAGCCGTACCTGACCGGGCCGGCGCAGGCCCTGCGTGCGGCGAAGCTGGCGGTCGACGGTGGCCTGGAGATGGATCTGGCCTCCGGCCTGGCCTGGGAGAGCCAGCTCTTCGCGGCGCTGTTCGCCACCGACGACCGGCGGGAGGGTATGGCGGCCTTCGTGGAGAAGCGCAAGCCGGACTTCACCGGACGTTGATCCGGGGCGTTCCCATCCCGGCTACCGCTGGGTAGCGTATGCCCGGATCTTCCGCGGGCAGGGGAGCTGGTCATGTCGGAGCGGATCGAGGGGCACGGCGGCGCACTCGCGCTGGCGGCGTTGCGGGCACACGGGGTGCGGGAGATGTTCACCCTCTCCGGTGGGCATGTCTTCCCGCTGTACGACGCCGCGTACCAGCTCGGGTTTCCGATCTATGACGTCCGGCACGAGCAGTCGGCGGTCTTCGCGGCCGAGGCGGTCGCAAAGCTACAGCGCCGCCCCGGCCTCGCGGTGCTGACCGCCGGTCCGGGCGTCACCAACGGCATCTCCGGGTTGACCAGCTCCTTCTTCAACGCGTCACCGATCCTGGTGCTCGGTGGGCGAGCACCACAGTTTCGATGGGGGGCGGGCAGCCTCCAGGAGCTGGACCACCTGCCGTTGGTGACCCCGGTGACGAAGCATGCCGAGACGGTGTTGCGCCCCGAGGACATCCCCCGGGTGGTGGGTGCCGCGGTGACCACGGCGCTCACCCCGCATCGTGGCCCGGTCTTTGTGGACCTTCCGCTGGAGGTGGCCTTCTCGGTGGCCGACGCCGACCTGCCCGCGGTCGCCCCGATCGCCCCGATCGAGGCGGACCCGGCGGAGGTGGCGAAGGCCGCTGACCTGATCGCCCGGGGTCAGCGCCCAGTGCTCATCGCCGGCTCCGACGTCTACGCCGGCGATGCCGTTGACCCCCTGCGCGCGGCGGCCGAGGCCCTCGCGGTGCCGGTCTTCACCAACGGCATGGGCCGGGGCGTGCTGCCGCCGGAGCACCCGCTCGCCTTCGCCGCGTCCCGTCGGGTGGCGTTGCAGCGGGCGGACGTGGTGGTGGTCGTCGGCACGCCGCTGGACTTCCGGCTCAATTTTGGCGACTTCGGTGCCGCGGCGGTGGTGCACGTGGTGGACGCGCCGGGTCAACGTGCCGGGCACCGCCAGCCGGCTGCCGCGCCGGCCGGCGACCTGCGACTGATCCTGTCCGCCTTCGCCGACCATCCCGGCCCCCGCGCCGACCACACGGAGTGGGTCGTCGAGTTGCGGGCCGCGGAGGACGCCGCCCGCACCCGCGACGCCGCGGAGATGGCGGCGGAGACCGACCCGATCCGGCCCGCCCGGGTCTACGGCGAGCTACGCCGGGTACTGGCCCGGGACGCGATCACCATTGGCGACGGTGGTGATTTCGTCTCGTACGCGGGCCGGTACCTGGAGCCCGCCCAGCCCGGCACCTGGCTCGACCCCGGTCCGTACGGCTGTCTCGGCACCGGGATGGGCTACGCCATGGGGGCTCGGGTGACCCACCCCGACCGGCAGATCTGCGTACTGATGGGGGACGGCGCCGCCGGCTTCTCCCTGCTGGACGTGGAGTCGCTGGTCCGGCAGCGGTTGCCGGTGGTGATCGTGGTCGGTAACAACGGCATCTGGGGGCTGGAGAAGCATCCGATGCGGGCGCTGTACGGCTACGACGTGGCCGCCGACCTTCAGCCGGAGCTGCGTTACGACCAGGTGGTCCAGGCGTTGGGCGGGGCGGGCGAGACCGTGACGAAGGCCGCCGACCTGGGGGCGGCGCTGCGGCGGGCCTTCGAGTCCGGGGTGCCGTATCTGGTCAACGTGGTGACCGACCCGGCTGATGCCTACCCCCGGTCGTCGAATCTCGCCTGAGGCGGGTCAGGACTCGGGCCGCTTCTGCTCACCGTCCCGGCGGCGAAGATCGTCCTCGCGGCGGCGCAGGTCCTCCTCCCAGCGGCGGAAGAGCTCCTGGTCGGCCTGGTTCTGGGTGCGTTCCTCGACCGAACGGAGAAACTCGGGGTCGTCGTCCGGAGCGATCGGGCGGCGCCGGCGCCCGGTGAGACCGTTGCCGACCGGCCGCCCGGCTCCTGGCTGACCGGCTCTGGCCTCGCGGCCGGCGACGAACCAGGCGATCGAGCCGACCAGGGGGAAGAAGAGGATGACCAGCACCCAGGCGATCCGGGGCAGGGCGCGGATGTCGCCCTCCTCGGCCGAGAGGCAGCTGATCAACGCGACGACGGCGAGGACGACCTGCGCGAGGAAGAGGAGAACGTACAGCCGAGCCATGACACCATCATGACGTACCCGTGGTTGTTGCCACACCCCGCGGCGGGCGCGACATTTACACTCCGTGATCATGGAGCAGCGGTTGACGGCCGAGGAGCGGCTGACCCTCAAGACGGGCGCCTTCGGCGCGGTTGCCCTCGTGTCAAATGTGGAGCCCGGTGTGCTGGCGCTGGTCCGGGAGAGCTTCGCCGCCTCCGCCGCGCTGGCTGACTCCAGCGGAATGGTCAAGGCGGTGCTGACCAGTGGTCCCCTGCCCCGGCTGCCGAGCAGGTCGGAGCGGGAGATCGAGTCTGTGGTGCTGCCGGCGCTGACCCGGGCGGTGGCGATCCTGCGGGAGAAGTCGCCGCAGGATGTGCGGACCTACCGGGAGGTGGTGTTGGCCGCTGCCGACCAGGCGGCCGGGGCGCACCGGGGCGTCACTCCGCAGGAGGCGGCGATGATTGAGCGCATTCGGGGTGCGTTGGCGGAGCCGGGCTGAGCCGCGCCCGGTGAGCTGTGTCACCATACGGGCGCCGGAGCTGGAAGCTACTTGTGGGTAACATGGCGTCGTGGGCAACCGCACAGCGCCCGCGGTTGACCGCGCGTTGAGTTACGCGGGAGGCTGCGCCCCAGACCGGGCGAGCGAATCGCACCAAACACAGGAGGGTCGTCGAAGCGCGATGAATATCGTCGTACTCGTCAAGCAGGTGCCCGATTCGGGCGCGGACCGCAACCTGCGTACTGACGACAACACCGTCGACCGCGGTTCGGCGAACAACGTCATCAACGAGATGGATGAGTACGCCATCGAGGAGGCGTTGAAGATCAAGGAGGCCCACGGCGGTGAGGTCACCATCCTGACCATGGGGCCCGACCAGGCGACCGAGTCGATCCGCAAGGCGCTCTCCATGGGCCCGGACAAGGCCGTGCACGTCCTTGACGACGCCCTGGCCGGATCCTGCGCGGTGACCACCTCCACGGTGCTCAGCGCCGCGCTCGGGCGGCTGAACGCCGATCTGGTGCTCTGCGGCGCTGAGTCCACCGACGGCCGGGTCCAGGTCCTGCCGCACATGATCGCCGAGCGGCTCGGCGTCGCCGCGCTGACCGGTGCTCGCAAGCTCACCGTCGACGGTGGCACGCTCACCATCGAGCGGCAGACCGAGGAGGGCTACGAGGTGGTCACCGCCGAGGCCCCCGCCGTGGTCTCCGTCTGGGACACCATCAACGAGCCGCGCTACCCCTCCTTCAAGGGCATCATGGCCGCCAAGAAGAAGCCGGTGCAGACCCTGCCCCTGGGTGACCTCGGTGTCGCTCCGGCCGAGGTGGGCCACGCCGGTGCGACCAGCGTCGTGCTGGAGCACAGCAAGCGCCCGCCGCGCTCCAGCGGCACGAAGGTCACCGACGAGGGCGCCGGCGGCACGCAGCTGGTCGAGTTCCTCGCCACCGAGAAGTTCGTGTGAGAGCAGGTCTGGACATGTCTGAGGTTCTCGTCGTCGTCGAAGCCACCCGGGAGTTCGGCGTCAAGAAGGTCACCCTGGAGATGCTCACCCTCGCCCGTGGCCTGGGTACGCCGAGCGCGGTCGTGCTCGGCGGCCCCGGCGCTGCCGAGGCGTTGAGCGCGAAGCTGGGTGAGTACGGGGCAGCGAAGATCTACGCCGCCGAGAGTGCGGAGATCGACGGCTATCTGGTCGCGCCGAAGGCCACCGTCCTGGCTGAGTTGGTTGGGCGGGTGCAGCCCGCCGCCGTGCTGCTCGCCTCCGCCCAGGAGGGCAAGGAGATAGCCGCTCGGCTCGCGGTGAAGCTCGACAACGGCATCCTGACCGACGTGGTCGGGCTGGACGCCGACGGCACCGCGACGCAGGTCGTCTTCGCCGGCTCCACCATTGTGAAGTCCAAGGTCACCCGTGGCCTGCCGCTGGTCACCGTTCGGCCGAACTCGGTCACCCCGGAACCGGCCGCGGCCACCCCGGCCGTCGAGCAGCTCACCGTCTCGGTCCCGGCCGCCGACAAGCTGGCCCGGGTCGTCAACCGGGTCGCCGAGCAGAAGGGCAGCCGTCCGGAGCTGACCGAGGCGTCGGTGGTCGTCTCCGGTGGGCGTGGGGTCGGCACCGCCGACAACTTCACGCTCGTCGAGGAGCTGGCGGACCTGCTCGGTGGGGCCGTCGGCGCATCCCGCGCCGCCGTCGACTCGGGCTACTACCCGCACCAGTTCCAGGTGGGCCAGACCGGCAAGACGGTCTCCCCGCAGCTCTACATCGCGCTCGGTATCTCCGGCGCGATCCAGCACCGGGCCGGCATGCAGACCTCGAAGACGATCGTCGCGGTCAACAAGGACGGCGAGGCGCCGATCTTTGAGCTCGCCGACTTCGGTGTGGTGGGCGACCTGTTCAAGGTCGTACCGCAGACCGCCGAGGAGATTCGCAAGCGCCGGTGAGCTGACTGCCGGACCAGCCAGTGCCGGGAACCCCGACGGGTTCCCGGCACTGGCTGGTCCGGGTCCGCCCACAACCGTACGATCGCCGCGTCAACCTGCGAGGATGGCCTGCGTGCCCCGCACGCACCCCGCCGAGGCAGGGAACGAGGAACGCGGATGCCGAGGACGCCCGACCAGGGCCACCACGCGTTGGCTTTGCACGAAGTCGTGCTGCTGCTCGAGACTGACACCGAGCGTGGCCTGAGTGACGCGGCGGCGGCTGACCGCCGGGAGCGCTTCGGGGAAAACGTCCTGCCGGCCGCCACCGGGAACGGCCTGCTCCGCCGGCTGCTCCGCCAGTTCCAGAACCCCCTCGTGTACGTGTTGGTGGGCGCCGGCCTGGTCACCTCGCTGCTCGCCGAGTACGTCGACTCGGTCGTGATCTTCGGTGTGGTCCTGGTCAACGCCCTGGTCGGGTTCCTGCAGGAGTCCAAGGCCGAGGCCGCGCTGGACGCGTTGCGGTCGATGGTGCGGACCGAGACCAGGGTGATCCGGGATGGTCAACCGCGGCGGGTGCCGTCGGCGGAGGTCGTCCCCGGGGACCTGGTGTTGATCGAGGCGGGGGAGAAGGTCCCCGCCGATCTGCGCCTGGCCCGGGCCGACGAGGTGCGGGCGGACGAGTCGACCCTGACCGGTGAGTCGCAGCCCGTCCGCAAGGACGAGGTCGTCGTCCCGGACGAGACGCCGGTGGCCGATCGCCGGAACGTGCTCTACTCCGGCACGCTCGTCACCAGCGGCTCGGCCGCCGGCCTGGTCATGGCCACCGGGGCCGAGACGGAGCTGGGTCGGATCCATCGCCTGGTCGGCAGCGCCCAGGTGCTGGACACCCCGCTGACGGCCAAGCTGGCCCGATTCAGCCGGCTGCTCACCGTCGTGATCCTGGTGCTCGCCGGGGTGGCCTTCGGAGTCGGCATCCTCCGGGGGGAGAGTGGCAGTGAGATGTTCACCGCCGCCGTGGCGTTGGCGGTGGGGGCCATCCCGGAGGGGCTGCCGGCGGCGGTGACGATCACGCTGGCGATTGGGGTTGGGCGGATGGCCCGCCGGCAGGCGGTAGTCCGGCGGCTGCCGGCGGTGGAGACGCTGGGTAGCACGACGGTGATCTGCACGGACAAGACCGGCACCCTGACCGAGAACCAGATGACGGTGCGGACGCTCTGGACGGTCGCCGGCCGGCACGAGGTCACCGGCAGTGGATACCAGCCATCCGGCGAGATCCGGGGGCCCGACGGCGAGGCCGCGCGGATCTCCGATGCCGGGGCGCTGCGCTGGTCGCTGCTGGCCGGGGTGGGCTGCAACGATGCCCGGCTGGCCGAGCGGGACGAGCAGTACGTGGTGCTCGGCGACCCGACCGAGGGCGCGATGCTGGTGGTGGCGGCCAAGGGCGGCCTGTGGGCGGCGGCTGTGGCCGACGAGCTGCCCCGGGTCGCGTCCATCCCGTTCACCTCGGAGCGGCAGTTCATGGCGACCCTGCACGACATCCGGGACGGCGGACGGGTGGTGCTGGTCAAGGGTGCGGTCGAGCGGCTGGTGGAGTGGAGCGTCGCGGCGCTGGACGAGCAGGGGCAACAGGTACCACTCGACCGGGACGAGGTGCTGGCCGCCGCCGGAGCGCTCGCCGGCGAGGGGCTACGGGTGCTGGCCACGGCGCAGGTGCGGCTGGACGGTGACGCCGAGCTGGCGGAGCAGGAGCTGCCCGGCAGCCTGGTCTTCACCGGCCTGCACGCCATGCTCGATCCGCCCCGGGCCGCGGTCGCCGATGCGGTCGCCGCCAGCCAGCGGGCCGGAATCTCGGTGAAGATGATCACCGGTGACCATCAGACCACCGCGAGCGCCATCGCCGGTCGCCTCGGGCTGCTGGACGCGGAGCCGGGGCCCGACGAGGTGCTCTCCGGCTCCGACCTCGCGCGGCTCTCCCCCGCCGACCGTCCGGCGGCGGTGGACCGGGCGGCGGTCTTCGCCCGGGTGTCGCCGGAGCAGAAGCTGCGGCTGGTGGAGGCGTTGCAGGCCGATGGGCAGGTGGTCGCCATGACCGGGGACGGCGTCAACGACGCGCCGGCCCTGCGGCAGGCCGACATCGGGGTGGCGATGGGGCGCAGCGGTACGGAGGTGGCCAAGGAGGCGTCGGACATCATCCTCACCGATGACGACTTCACCACGATCGAGGCGGCCGTCGAGGAGGGGCGGGGCGTCTTCGCCAACCTCACCAAGTTCATCACCTGGACGCTGCCCACCAACACGGCGGAGGGCATGCTGGTCCTCGTCGCCATCGTGCTCGGTACCGCGCTGCCCATCCTGCCCAGCCAGATCCTGTGGATCAACATGACCTCGGCGGTGCTGCTCGGCCTGACGCTCGCGTTTGAGCCGAAGGAGGACGGGATCATGTCCCGGCCGCCCCGAAATCCCGCTCAGCCGCTGCTGACCAGCGCTTTGGTGGTGCGGATTCTGCTCGTGTCCGCACTCGTCGTGGCGGGCGCCTGGTGGGTGTTCGAGTGGGAACTGGGCAGCGGGGCGGAGCTGGCACAGGCCCGTACGGCGGCGGTGAACCTCGTCGTCACCGTGCAGGTCTTCTATCTGTTCAGTTGTCGCTCGTTGCGCCACTCGGCGTGGCGGCTGGGACTGTTCACCAATCGTTGGCTGATCGGTGGGGTGCTGCTTCAGGCCCTCGGCCAGATGGCGCTCACCTACCTGCCGGTGCTGAACACGTTGTTCCGGACGGCGCCCATCGGCCTCGGAACGTGGCTACGGATCCTGGGTGTCGCACTCGTGGCCGGTGCCGTGGTGGGACTCGACAAGCGGTTCGGCTGGTTCGGCCGCCGGCTCGGTTGAGCGGCACCGGCTCCCGCGCGGCGCGACTCTGCCGGGGAGCCGGCCGGCTTCCGGCTGACGCCGATCCGGTCGTTAGGCTGAACCTGATGGCTTATCTGGATCATGCGGCGACCACTCCGATGCTCGACGTGGCGTTGGCGGCGTACGTCGACACCGCCCGCGAGGTCGGCAACGCCTCCGCCCTGCACGGAGCGGGCCGCCAGGCCCGCCGCCGAGTGGAGGAGTCCCGCGAGCGGGTGGCCGCCGCGCTGGGTGCCCGCCCCGCCGAGGTGATCTTCACGGGGGGTGGCACCGAGAGCGACAACCTCGCGGTCAAGGGCATCTTCTGGGCCCGCCGGTCGGCCGATCGTCGGCGAACTCGGGTGGTGTCCAGTGCGGTGGAGCACCACGCGGTGCTCGACGCCGTCGACTGGCTGGCCGCGCAGGAGGGCGCCGAGGTGAGCTCGCTTCCGGTCGACGCCCTCGGCCGGGTCACCCCGCAGCGGCTGCACGCCGAGTTGGCCGCCGCCGCCGACCAGGTGGCGGTGATCACGACAATGTGGGCCAGCAACGAGGTGGGTACGGTTCAGCCGGTCGCCGAGTTGGCCGCGGTGGCTGCCGAGCACGGGGTGCCGCTGCACACCGACGCGATTCAGGCGGTCGGCCAGGTGGTGGTGGACTTCGCCGCCAGTGGCGTCTCGGCGCTCACCGTGACCGGGCACAAGCTCGGCGGGCCGGCCGGGGTCGGCGCCCTGGTGCTCGCCCGGGATGTCGCCGTGACCCCGCTGCTGCACGGCGGTGGCCAGGAGCGGGACGTCCGCTCGGGGACCCTGGACACGGCCGGAATCGTCGCGTTCGCGGTCGCCCTGGAGACGGCGGTCCGGCACCAGCAGGAGTACGCGGCCCGGGTCACGGCCCTCCGGGACGACCTCGTGACGCGGGTGCGGCAGGCGGTGCCGGAGGCGGTACTCAACGGTGACCCGAACGATCGCCTGCCCGGCAACGCCCACTTCTCCTTCCCGGGCTGTGAGGGCGATGCGCTGTTGCTCCTACTCGACGCACAGGGCATCGCCTGCTCCACCGGCTCGGCGTGCTCGGCGGGGGTCGCCCAGCCGAGCCATGTGCTGCTCGCGATGGGCGCCGACAGCGCCCGGGCCCGCTCCTCGCTGCGCTTCACCCTCGGCCACACCAGCACACCGGAGGAGGTTGACGCGCTGATCGCGGCCCTGCCGGAGGCGGTCGACCGGGCCCGGCGGGCCGGTAGCCTCCGCGCTTCGCGCTGACCCCATCGCCGCACAGCGACAGCGACTCGCTCCGGAGGCGCCGTCCGGGAGGGCGGGCGCGCTGGGTTTGGGGGCGGCGGCCGGGGTGGTTACGCTCGTCCGGGCACCACCACGGTGCCCGACGGTGTGGGGAAGGTGGTCGGGGTGCGGGTGCTGGCGGCGATGTCGGGCGGCGTGGACTCCGCGGTCGCGGCGGCGCGGGCCGTCGAGGCGGGGCATGACGTGACCGGGGTGCACCTGGCGCTGGCCCGCAACCCACAGACCTATCGCACCGGCGCCCGGGGCTGCTGCACGCTGGAGGACTCCCGGGACGCCCGCCGGGCCGCTGATGTGCTCGGCATCCCGTTCTATGTGTGGGACATGGCCGAGCGGTTCCAGGCCGACGTGGTGGACGACTTCGTCGCCGAGTACGCGGCCGGCCGTACCCCGAATCCCTGCCTTCGCTGCAACGAAAAGATCAAGTTCGCCGCGGTGCTGGACCGGGCCGTGGCCCTGGGCTTCGACGCCGTGGTCACCGGCCACCACGCGCGGCTCGGCGCCGACGGTTTGCTGCGCCGTAGCGTCGACCTCGCCAAGGACCAGTCGTACGTGCTCGGCGTGCTCACCCGCGAGCAGCTAAGCCGGTCGATGTTCCCGCTGGGGGATTCGACGAAGCCGCAGGTCCGAGCGGAGGCAACCCGGCGCGGCCTGGCGGTGGCCGACAAGCCGGACTCGCACGACATCTGCTTCGTCGCCGACGGGGACACCCGGGGTTTCCTCGCCCAGCGGCTCGGTGCGGCGCCCGGCGATGTCGTCGACGCCGCCACCGGTGAGGTGGTGGGCCGGCACACCGGGGCGTACGCCTACACCGTCGGGCAGCGACGCGGGCTGCACCTGGACCGCCCGGCCCCGGACGGTCGCCCCCGCTACGTCCTGTCGATCACCCCGAAGACCAACACGGTGACGGTGGGCCCGGCCGAGGCGTTGGCGGTGTCCCAGGTGCAGGCACGGCGTCCGGTGTGGACTGGCGGGCCCCGGCCGGCTGCTCCGGTCGAGTGCGAGGTGCAGCTGCGCGCGCACGGTGACGTGGTGCCCGCGACCGTGGCGGTGACCGGCGACGGGCTGCGGGCCGAGTTGCATCAGCCGGTCCGCGGAGTGGCGGCCGGCCAGGCGATCGTGGCCTACCGCCCGGATCCGGCGGGCGACGTCGTACTCGGCTCCGCCACCATCGCGGCCTGACCCATCCGGGTGGCCCGGCGGCGGTCGGGCGCGAATCCGATAGTCTTCGACCGTGAGTGATCAGCCGTGGCCGTGGCCCGCGGGTGCGGCGACCGGTGTCGGGTCGCTCCCCGGCACCGACATCGCGGAGGCCCAGCGGATCTCCCTCGGTGAGCTGCCCCTCCTCCCACATCTGCCCGAGTTGCCCGCCCGTGGCCCGGGCGCGGAGGTGATCGGCCGGACCGCCGGGTTGCTGGTGGAGCTACCGGTCGAGCTCTACGCCGCCCGGTGGCGCGTCGCCTCCCGCCCCGGTCGGGACCGGCGCCGGGCCCGGGACCTGATGGAGCGGGATCTGGACATCCTCGCCGCGCAGGCCGAGGCGTACGCCGGGCCGATCAAGATCCAGGTCGCCGGGCCGCTGACCCTCGCCGCGGCGGTGGAGCTGCCGGTGGGCGGCCGGTTGGTCCGCGATCCCGGTGCGGTGCGGGACCTGGCCGGCTCCCTGGCCGAGGGGGTACGGGAGCACGTCGCTGCCGTCGCGCGTCGGCTACCGCGGGCCTCGGTGCTGCTCCAGCTGGACGAGCCGTCGTTGCCGGCGGTGCTCGCCGGGCGGGTGCCGACCGAGAGCGGGTTCGGGACGTATCAGCCGGTGGAGCCGGGCCGGGCCCGCGGCCTGCTGCGCGAGGTCGTCGCCGCCGCCGACGTCCCGGTCGTGGTGCACTGCTGCGCCCCGGACGTGCCGCTGGAGTTGATTCGGGAGGTCGGTGCGGTCGGTGTGGCCCTCGATCTCGACCTGGTCACCGACCTGGATCCGCTGGGCGAGGCGATCGACGCCGGGCTGGGCCTACTGGCCGGTGCCGTGCCCACGGGGCCGGCGGCGGCCGGCAAACCACCGACGTCGGCGCAGGTCGCCGAGCGGGTCCGCCGGCTCTGGGACCGCCTCGGGTTCCCCCGCCGGGGGCTCGCCGAGCAGGTTGTCATCACGCCGGCCTGCGGGTTGGCGAACGCCACCGGAGGGCACACCCGAGCGGTCCTCACCGCCTGCCGGGACGCGGGACGGCGGTTACGCGAGCAGGGGTGAGTGCGCCCGGTCTGCGGGTGCTGCCTGACCCGGGCGACCGCCCCGCCGGTACTCGACGGCCAGCGCGACCACGCCGTTGCTGGCGCGGGCGGGTGGGCGGCGCAATGTCTCACCGCCCCGATACGGTTCCCGGGTAGTGGGGAGAATGGGAGGTCAGGGCGATGTCCGAGGATGCCATCGGCCAGCAGGTTTCTGCTGCGCAGGAGGCGGCGGCCGGCGCGGAGCCGACCCCGGTGGCGCGCGAGCGGCATGCGACGCTCAGCCGGGAACTGACCGAGCACCAATACCGCTACTACGTGCTCGACGCGCCGACCATCTCCGACGCGGCCTTCGATGAGTGGCTGCGGGAGCTGGTGGCGCTGGAGGCGGAGTACCCGGCCCTGCGCACGCCGGACTCACCGACGCAGCGGGTGGGGGGCGCCTTCTCCACCGACTTCACGCCGGTGGCGCACGCTGAGCGGATGATGTCGCTCGACAACGCCTTCTCCGACGAGGAGCTGGCGGCCTGGGCCGAGCGGGTCGAGCGGGATGCCGGTGGCCCGGTTCCCTACCTCTGCGAGCTGAAGGTGGACGGCCTCGCGATCAACCTGACCTACGAGCAGGGGCGCCTGGTCCGAGCGGCCACCCGCGGGGACGGCCGCACCGGCGAGGACGTGACGGCGAATGTCCGCAGCATTCGGGACGTGCCGGGGGAGCTGACGCCGTCGGCCGAGTTTCCGGAGATCCCCGGTTTCCTGGAGGTCCGCGGTGAGATCTACTTCCCGGTCGCCGGCTTCGCGGATCTGAACGCCGGGCTGGTCGAGCAGGGGCGGGCACCCTTCGCCAACCCGCGCAACGCGGCCGCCGGCAGCCTGCGGCAGAAGGATCCCCGAGTCACCGCGTCCCGGCCACTGCGGCTGGTCGTGCATGGCTTCGGGGCCCGCCGGGGCTGGGCGCCGGGCACCCAGTCCGAGTCGTACGCGGCGTTGCGGGCCTGGGGGCTGCCGACCAGCGACCGGTGGCGGGTGGTGCCGGGGCTGGCCGGTGTCGCGGAGTACATCGCGCACTACGCCGCGCACCGGCACGATGTCGAGCACGAGATTGATGGCGTGGTGGTGAAGGTTGACCCGGTGGCGATCCAGGGCCGGTTGGGTTCGACCAGCCGGGCCCCGCGTTGGGCGATCGCGTTCAAGTACCCGCCGGAGGAGGTCAACACCCGGCTGCTCGACATCGATGTGAACGTCGGGCGCACCGGCCGGGTCACTCCCTTCGCGGTCCTGGAGCCGGTCCTGGTGGCCGGGTCAACGGTGGCGCTGGCCACCCTGCACAACGCCCGCGAGGTGGAGCGCAAGGGGGTGCTGATCGGCGACACGGTGGTGATCCGTAAGGCCGGTGACGTGATCCCCGAGGTGCTCGGCCCGGTGGTCGAGCTGCGCCCACCGGAGGCTCGGCCGTTCGTGATGCCGAGCAGGTGCCCGTGCTGCGACACCCCGCTGGCTCCGGCGAAGGAGGGCGACATCGACATCCGTTGCCCCAACCCGCGTAGCTGCCCGGCCCAGCTCCGGGAGCGGGTCTTCCACCTCGCTGGGCGGGGGGCCTTCGACATCGAGGTCCTGGGCTACAAGGGGGCCGCCGCGTTGCTCGACGCCCAGATCATCACCGACGAGGGCGATCTGTTCACCCTGGACACCGCGCAGCTGGCGCGATCCCCGTTCTTCGTCAACAAGGACGGCAGCCTCGGCAGCAATGCCGTCAAGCTGCTGGAGAACCTGGCCGTTGCCAAGGAGCGCGAGCTCTGGCGGGTGCTGGTGGCGCTCTCCATCCGGCACGTCGGCCCCACCGCGGCGCAGGCCCTGGCCTGGCACTTCCGGTCGGTCGAGGCGATTGACCAAGCCGGCGAGGAGGAGCTGTCGGCTGTTGACGGAGTCGGGCCGACCATCGCGGCGAGCGTCTGGGAGTGGTTCGCCGTGGACTGGCACCGCGAGGTGGTGCGCAAGTGGGCCGAGGCCGGGGTGCGGATGGCGGAGGAGGCCGTCGAGCAGGGGCCGCGCCCGCTGGAGGGGGTGACCGTGGTGGTGACGGGGACGCTCGCCGGCTTCTCCCGGGACCAGGCGGCCGAGGCGATCAAGTCTCGCGGTGGCAAGGTCACCGGCTCGGTCTCGAAGAAGACAGCCTTTGTGGTCGTCGGTGACAACCCGGGGACGAAGGCGGAGAAGGCGGCGAGCCTGAAGGTGCCGGTGCTGGACGAGGAGGGCTTCCACACGCTGCTCGACGCGGGCCCCGAGGCTGCTCGCGCGGTGGCCCAGGTCGAGGGCTGACCGGCGGACGCGGGCGCGTATACCAACTTAATTACGACTACGACCGATTCGTGACTGTCGTACGGGGAATTCCGGCTCCTGGGGCGTTACATGGGGGACACGGCGTACGCATGGGTGCGCCGACCTGACCCGCGGGAGGTGTGATGGCGACGGCCGACCCGCGCAACTTCGTTCCACCAGGACGGAGCGCGCCGTTCTTCGCCTTCGTGGCGGTGGTCCTCGCCGTGGCCACGCTGACGTCGGCGGGTCCGTTGCTGGCCCTTCCCGACCAGGTGTTCCGGCTGCCCGCCGCGTTCTGGACCATGGCGGTGCTGGCGGTCGCCGGGGACGCCCGGCCGTTCGTCCCGCCGGGGCGGCGGCAGTCGTCGGCGGTCTTTCCGTCCACCTGTTTCACCTTCGCCATCCTGCTCGGCTGGGGGCTGGGCCCGGCGGTCGCGGTGCAGGTGGTGGCGGTCGTGGTGTCCGGGGTCCGGACGGGGCACGCAAGCTGGCGAATCGCCTTCAACGCCGGCCAGTACACCTGCGCCCTCGCTGCCGCTCATGTTCTCATCGGCCTCGGCCCGGGCGACCTCTTCGGTGCTGGGCCGCTGAGCTGGACCGACGTGGCTGCGGTCAGCGGCGCGATGCTCGCCTGGTTCGTGGTCAACAACGGGCTGGTCAACTCGGCGGTGTGGCTGCGCTTCGGGACTCGTCGGCGGCAGGGGATGGGCTTCGAGCTGCTCGCCACCGGTTCGCTGCTGCTCCTTGCGCCGGTGCTGGTAACCGCGGCCCAGGCGAGTGCAGCGCTGGTCCCGCTGGTGGTGGTGCCGCTGTTCGCGGTCTACCAGATGGCCCGGCTCAGCAGCGAGCAGCAGCAACTCGCCGCCCTCGACCCCCTCACCGGCCTGGCCAACCGGAAGGCACTGGTCGCCGAGGTCGGCGAGCAACTCCACCAGCACGCGGAGCGGGCGGCGGATGGCTCGGCGCCGGCCCGACTGGCGCTGCTGCTGCTCGACCTGGACCGGTTCAAGCACGTCAACGACGCGCTCGGGCACGCCGTCGGCGATCGCCTGCTGGTCGAGGTGAGTGCCCGGCTGACCGAGGTCGCCGGCGGGGACCTGGTGGCCCGGCTCGGCGGGGATGAGTTCGCCATCGTGCTGACCGGGCTGACCGATGTCGCCGAGGCGCGCGAGCGGGCCGACCGGGTGGTGGCCGCGTTGGCCGAGCCGGTCACGCTGGACGGGCTGCCGCTGGATGTCGGCGGGTCGATCGGGGTCGCGCTCTTCCCCGACCACGGCGAGGACTTCACCACCCTGATGCGCCACGCCGACGTGGCGATGTACGACGCGAAGCAGCGCAGCGACACGGTCGCCGTCTATGTGCCCGAGTCCGACCACAACTCGGCCGAGCGGCTGGGTCTCCTCGCCGACCTGCGTCGGGTCCTCGCCTCCGGGCTGTGCCCGGAGGCGGACGGCGGCGGGGCGGACCCGGGGCGCAACGGTTCGGCGCTCCCGGTGATCGGCGGTGACGGCGCGGTGCTACCCCGCACGGGCGGGCCGAACCCGGGCCGATGGTCGCGGTGGGGCCGACGGCAGCGCGTACATCTGGTCCACTCCGACGAGCTGATCCAGCGGATCGTCACCGCGGCCGACCCGACTCGCCACCACACCACCCTCGGCCCGGCCGCTCCGCTGGCCCCCGGCGGGACCGTGGATCCGCTCGCCGCCTCCGCCGACGGAGCCGGGGCGCCGGAGCTGCGCTCAGCGGTGGGGCGCACCGGCGGGCTGGCTGACCCGGCCGGCGCGGGTGAGATCACCATGTACTACCAGCCGCAGGTCGCCATCGCGACCGGGGAGGTGGTCGGGGTCGAGGCGCTGCTGCGCTGGCGCCACCCCCGGCGCGGGATGGTCGACCCGGAGGAGCTGATCCGGGTGGCCGAGCAGAGCACGGTGATGCGCCTGCTCACCTTCCGGGTCATCGACGACGTGGTGACGCAGCTGGCGCGGTGGCAGGCGGCGGGTGTGGTCCTCCGGGCCGCCGTGAACGTCAGCGTCCGGGACCTGCACACCGAGGAGATCGCCGACCGGATCGCGGAGCGGCTCGCCCGGCACGGCGTACCACCACAGCACCTCCAGCTGGAGATCACCGAGGGGGCGCTGATGGCCGACCCGCGGCGGGTGCTCGCCACCATCACCCGGCTGCACCGGCTCGGCGTGGGGATCGCCCTGGACGACTTCGGCACCGGCTTCTCCTCCCTGCAACACCTGCGGCGGCTACCGCTCTCCGAGGTGAAGGTGGACCGCTCCTTCGTGCTTGGGATGACCGAGGACGCCGACGACGCCGCGATCGTTACCTCGGTGGTCGAGTTGGCCCGGGCGCTCGGGCTACGGGCGGTGGCCGAGGGGGTGGAGGACGAGCGGACCTGGCGGATGCTGCACGCGATCGGCTGCGACGCCGCGCAGGGCTGGTTCTATGCCCGGCCGATGCCGGCCGAGGAGCTCGTCGCCTGGCTGGCCCGGCATCGTCCGGTACGCCCGACGGCGGGGCCGGAGGCCGCCATCGGGCAGCGCCCCGCCCGTTGACCGTCAACCACCCGCCGGCCCCGCTGTCGAGGGGGGAGTCGAGGCAGCGGCGCCGGGCGGGAGCAATAGACTCGCTGCGGTCACCGCGGGTAGCGCAGCACGCCCGCGGTCGGCGCGGACAGATCAGCAGGACAGCCACGAAGGGGGCACCGATGGCCGCCATCTCCCGCGAGGAGGTCGCGCACCTGGCGCGACTGTCGCGGCTCGCCGTGACCGAGGAGGAGCTGGATACCCTCGCCGGTCAACTCGACGTGATCCTCCAGGCAGTTGCCCAGGTCGGCGAGGTCACCGCGGCGGACATTCCGCCGACGTCGCACTCCGTGCCGCTGACGAACGTGTTGCGCGACGACGTGGTGGCGTCGTGCCTGACGCCCCAGGAGGCGCTGTCGGGCGCGCCCGACGCCGCCGAGCAGCGGTTCCGCGTACCGCGGATCCTGGACGAGGATGTGGCTTCATGACCGACCTGACCAGCTTCTCCGCCGCTGAACTCGCCGGCCTGGTGGCGCGGGGTGAGTCCTCGGCGGTCGAGGTCACCCAGGCGCACCTGGACCGGATCTCGGCCGTTGACGACCGGGTGCACGCCTTCCTGCACGTGGACACGGAGGGTGCCCTCGACGCCGCCCGCGACGTGGATTCGCGCCGCGCCGCCGGCGAACCGCTCGGCCCGCTGGCCGGTGTGCCGGTGGCGGTCAAGGATGTGCTCACCACGAAGGGCGTACCGACCACGGCCGGGTCGAAGATCCTGGCCGACTGGCGCCCGCCCTACGACTCCACGATCGTGCGACGGCTGCGGGCGGCCGGCACCGTGATGTTGGGCAAGACCAACATGGACGAGTTCGCGATGGGCTCCTCCACCGAGTACTCGGCCTTCGGGCCGACCCACAATCCGTGGGACCTGAGCCGGATCCCGGGCGGCTCCGGCGGCGGCAGCTCGGCCGCCCTGGCCGCGTACGAGACGCCGCTGTCGATCGGGTCGGACACCGGCGGCTCGATCCGTCAGCCCGGGGCGGTCACCGGCACCGTTGGCGTCAAGCCCACCTACGGGGGGACCTCCCGGTACGGCCTGATCGCCTTCTCGTCCTCGCTGGACACGCCCGGCCCCTGCGCCCGTACGGTGCTGGATGCCGCGCTGCTGCACGAGGTGATCGGTGGCCACGACCCGCTCGACTCGACCTCGATCCCCGCGCCGGTGCCGGATGTGGTGGCCGCCGCCCGGCTCGGTGCCAGCGGTGACCTGACCGGGGTTCGGCTGGGTGTGGTCCGGGAGTTCGCCGGGGAGGGAGCCGAGCCGGGCGTGCTGGCGGCGTTCCGGGCGGCGGTGGAGACGCTCACCAAGCTGGGCGCCGAGGTCGTCGAGGTCTCCTGCCCACACTTCCAGTACGCGCTGCCGGCCTACTACCTGATCGCCCCGAGCGAGTGCTCGTCGAACCTGGCTCGCTTCGACGGTGTCCGGTTCGGCCTGCGGGTCGGTGACGACGGCATCCGGTCGCTGGAGGAGGTCATGTCGGCGACCCGGGAGGCCGGTTTCGGCCCGGAGGTCAAGCGCCGGGTCATGCTCGGCACGTACGCCCTCTCGTCGGGCTACTACGACGCGTACTACGGTCAGGCGCAGAAGGTTCGCACCCTGATCAGTCGGGACTTCACCACCGCCTTCGACCAGGTCGACGCCCTGATCTCGCCGACGACGCCGTTCGTCGCGTTCCAGGTCGGGGCGCGCACCGCTGATCCGTACCAGATGTACCTGGCCGACCTGTTCACCATTCCGAGCAACCTGTACGGCGGGCCGGGCATCTCGGTGCCCTGTGGCCTCGCCGACGGGCTCCCGGTCGGTCTGCAGGTCATGGCACCGACGATGGCCGACGACCGGATGTACCGGGTCGCGGCCGCGCTGGAGAGCGCCGTCGGCCCGTTCACCCCACCGGCACTGTGAGGCAGGAGCACCGATGACGACGACACTGCCCGCGTACGACGAGGTCGTCGCGCGCTACGAACCGGTGATCGGCCTGGAGACCCACGTCGAGCTGGGCACGAACACCAAGATGTTCTGCGGCTGCCCGACCGACTTCGGCGGGGCGCCGAACACCCGGGTCTGCCCGGTCTGCCTGGGGCTGCCCGGCTCGCTCCCGGTGGCCAACCGGGCGGCCGTGGAGGCGACCATCCGGATCGGGCTCGCGCTCAACTGCTCGATCGCGCAGTGGTGCCGGTTTGCCCGGAAGAACTACTACTACCCGGACATGCCGAAGAACTACCAGATCAGCCAGTACGACGAGCCGCTCTGCGTGGACGGCTACCTGGATGTCGAGGTGAACGGCGAACCGGTGCGGATCAGCATCGAACGGGTCCACATGGAGGAGGACACCGGCAAGACCCTGCACGTGGGTGGGGCCACCGGTCGCATCCACGGCGCGACCGAGTCGCTGGTCGACTACAACCGGGCCGGTATCCCGCTGGTCGAGATCGTCACCAAGCCGATCCCCGGTGCCGGTGCGATGGCGCCGGAGGTGGCCCGGGCGTACGTCACCGAGCTGCGTGACGTGCTCCGCTCGCTCGGCGTCTCCGACGTCCGGATGGAGGAGGGGTCGTTGCGCTGCGACGTCAACACCTCCCTCAACCTCCCGGGTGAGCAGTGGGGCACCCGTACCGAGACGAAGAACGTCAACTCGCTGCGGTCGGTGGAGCGCGCGGTGCGCTCGGAGATGATCCGGCAGGCGTCGGTGCTCGCGGCGGGCGGCCGGATCACCCAGGAGACCCGGCACTTCCACGAGGACACCGGGGACACCACCTCCGGCCGGTCCAAGGAGACCGCGACCGACTACCGCTACTTCCCGGAGCCGGACCTGGTGCCGATCGCGCCGGACCCGACCTGGGTGGCCGAGTTGAAGGCCGCCCTGCCGGAGTTGCCGCGGCTGCACCGGCGTCGGCTCCAGCAGGAGTGGGGCCTGTCCGACCCGGACATGCAGTCGATCCTGAACGCCGGCGCGGTCGAGCTGATCGAGGCGACGATCGCGGCGGGCGCCACCCCGACCGCCGCCCGCAAGTGGTGGCTGGGCGAGTTGTCCCGCCGGGCCAACGAGACCGGGGTGGAACTGGCCGACATCGGTGCCACCCCGGTGCAGGTCGCCGAGTTGCAGGGCCTGGTTGACGCCGGAAAGCTCACCGACAAGCTGGCCCGTACGGTGCTGGAGCACGTGGTGGCGGGAGAGGGCTCGCCGGCCAAGATCATGGCTGACCGCAAGCTGGAGGTGGTCTCCGACACCGGCGCGCTGACCGCGGCGGTGGACGAGGCGATCGCCGCCAACCCCGCCATCGCCGACAAGGTTCGCGGCGGCAAGGTGGCCGCGGCCGGTGCCCTGGTCGGCGCGGTCATGAAGACCACCCGTGGGCAGGCTGACGCAAAGACCGTGCGTGAGCTGATCCTGGAGCGCCTCGGCGTCCAGGGCTGACGACGTGCGCGGCAGGCCCTCCGGCTGGTGCCGGGGGGCTGACCCGTGCCCACCCCCTCGGAGGGCGCCAACGGCGGCGCCCGGATGGAGTCCCCCGTGAACCAGCACGACCTCGATGTCCTCGACGAGATCCAACGCCGGGTGCTGTGGCTCGCCACCCGCATCGTGGACGCGGCCAATCACGACCGGGACACCGGTGACGGGGTGAAGGTCGGCGGGCACCAGGCGTCGAGCGCGTCGCTGGTCACCGCGATGACGGCGCTGTGGTTCGCGCACCTCGGCGCCGAGGACCGGGTCGCGGTGAAGCCGCACGCCTCCCCGGTGTTCCACGCCATCCAGTACCTGCTCGGCAACCTGGACCGGTCGTACCTGACCCGGCTGCGCGCCCGGGGTGGCCTCCAGTCGTACCCGTCCCGGACGAAGGACCCGGACGAGGTCGACTTCTCCACCGGGTCGGTGGGCCTGGGCGCGGCGGCGCCGCTCTTCGCGGCGGTCACCCGCCGTTACGTGGACGCGCACTTCGGCGCCCGGCCCCGGTCCCGGTTCGTCGCCCTCATCGGCGATGCCGAACTGGACGAGGGCAACATCTGGGAGGCGGTCGCCGACCCGGCCACCACCGGGCTGGGCAACGTGATGTGGCTGGTCGACTTCAATCGCCAGTCGCTGGATCGGGTCGTTCCGGGCATCCGGATCGACCAGTGGCGGGGCCAGTTCGAAGCCGCGGGCTGGCACGTCGTGGAGGTCAAGTACGGCCGCCGGCTCGCTGCCGCGTACGCCCGTCCGGGCGGGGCGGCGCTGCGGGACTGGATCGACGCGATGCCGAACGAGCAGTACCAGTCGCTCTTCGGGCTCGCCGGCCCGCTGCTGCGTAAGCAGTTCCTCGACGGCGCGCCGGCGGGGATCGCGGAGTCCATTGCCGACATTCCCGACGACGAACTGGGCCCGCTCGTCACCGACCTCGGCGGGCACGACCTGGCGGCGATGCTGGATGCCTACGCCCAGTGCGACGCGGTCACCGACCGGCCCAGCGTGGTCTTCGCGTACACGGTGAAGGGCTGGGGGCTGCCGATGGCCGGCAACCCGCGGAACCACTCGGCACTGCTCACCACGGCGCAGGTGGATGCGTTGCGGGCCGCGCACGGCCTCACCGGGGACACCGAGTGGGACCGGCTCGACCCGGCGTCGGCGGCCGGTGTCCGGGCCGGGGAGCGCCGGGAGGCGCTGTCCCGGGCACCGCGCACGCGGGCGCTGGGTGTCAGCGTTCCGGAGACGACCCGGGTACGCGCGAACAAGCCGCTCTCCACCCAGGAGGTCTTCGGCCGGGTGCTGGTTGACCTGGCCCGTGACCCGCAGGTCGGGCGTTACCTCGTCACCACCGCACCGGATGTGGCCACCTCGACCAACCTGGCCGGGTTCATCAACCGGTCTGGGGTGTTCGCGCCCACCTCGCAGCGCGCGTGGTCTGAGGACCGGATGCTGCGCTGGACGGAGAGCCCGGCCGGCCAGCACATCGAGCTGGGCATCTCGGAGATGAACCTGTTCCTGTTGCTCGGACAGCTCGGCCTGGCCTGGGACCACTCCGGGCAGCCGCTGCTGCCGGTGGGCACCGTGTACGACCCGTTCGTGCTGCGGGGCCTGGACGCCTTCCTCCACGGCACCTACTCCGGCGCCCGGTTCGTGGTCGCTGGCACCCCCTCGGGAGTCACCCTCGCGCCGGAGGGGGGCGCGCACCAGTCGACGCTCACCGCCAGCGTCGGCCTGGAACTGCCCGGGGTCACCTTCGTCGAGCCCGCCTACGCCACCACCCTGGACTGGCTGCTCTGTGACGCGTTGGGGCAGATCGCCGGGGGTACGGCGCCGGCCGCGACCGCCGCGCCCGGAGAGGACGGCGCCTACTACTTCCGGCTCAGCACCCGCCCGGTTGACCAAGCTCCGTTCGCGGCTGCCCGGAGCCGGCTCGGCGACGCGGTGCTGCGTCGGCAGGTGCTCGCCGGCGCCTACCGGCTGGTCGACGCCCACCAGGCGTACCCGCAGCTCGCCGACGCCCCGGTCGTGCAGCTCGCCGCCTCCGGCGCGGTCCTGCCCGAGGTGCTCGCCGCCGCGGCCGAGTTGGCCGAGGAGGGGATCGCCGCGCACGTCGTGGACGTCACCAGCCTGGACCGCCTCTACCGGGCCTGGCAGCGCACCCTGCGCCAGGGGGTCCGCACCGCTACCGTGCCGAGCGTTCCGGGCGCGCTGCGGTCGGCCTTCGTCGACCGGGTGCCGGTGGTCACCGTGCACGACGCCGCGTCGCACGCGATGGCGTGGCTCGGCTCGGCGGTCGGTGCCCCAGCGGTGCCCCTTGGCGTGGACGAGTTCGGTCAGTCGGGCAGCGTCGCCGAGTTGTACGAGCTCCACGACCTGCTGCCGGGCAGTATCGTCAACGCCGCACTCGCCGCGCTCTCCCTGCGTTGATCCGATCGCTGACCGCCGGCTCGTCCGGCGGTCACGGTCAGCGGGTCGGGGTGGGGGTGACCGGGGCCGGTGCGCCGGCCTCCGGGTCCTCCACGATGTGTCGTTCCAGGTTCACCTGGGCCTGGCCGGTGCCGCCGACAGTGATGTCGTCGTACGCCTGGAGCAGCCTCTTCTCGTCGAAGTAGAGGACGGTCATCGACAGCGGGGTGGGCTCTTCGCCCTCCAACCCACGTAGGCCGGCACCGCCGGTCGAACCCTGCACCATCAGCAGGGTGGGGGTCTGGTCCGGCTGCTGGGGCAGCCGGTACACCTCACGGTTGTGGGTGTGCCCGGCGAGCACCAGCGGGGTGGCACCGGAGAGTGGTCCCGCCGCCGCGGGATCGTGCACCAGCGCCAGGTCCACCGGCCGGGGCGCGCTGCGCGCAGTGGCTGCCAACTGGTCGCCGGTGTCGATGAGCTGGTCGGCGGTATCCCCGGTCAGGCCGCTGCCCGCCGGCGAGGTGCTCTTGTCCGGCGTGAAGCGCGGGTCCCCGATGCCGGCAATGGTCAGCCCGGCGACGACCGTGGTCGTGTTGTCCAACACGATGGCGTTGCGCTGCTGGGCCACTGCCGCGGTCGTGCCCCCCGAGTCGTGGTTGCCGCGGATGTAGACGTAGGGCTTGCGGAGGAGCCCGATCGAGGCGACGTAGTTCGCCTCCGGTTCGCTGCCCCAGTCGGTGATGTCGCCGGTGTCGACCACGACGTCGATTCCGAACTGCTCGACCACGGTCTGGATGACCGGCCAGGAAGCTGGGTTCAGGTGCAGGTCGGAGATGTGCAGCACCCGGGTGGTGCCGGGCTGCGGCTCGAAGACCGGCAACTCCGAGACGGTGGAGTAGAGCTGGCTGACGTTGCCGACCAGGCGCTGGAGCTGCTCGGCGTAGCGGGTGTAGTCGTTGGCGATCCGCTGGACGTCGCCGACGAGCGCCGGCGCGTTGACCAGGAGCCCCTCGTAGCGAGGCTCTTCGATCGCCTGCGGTCGCAGGGTGGCCGCCGCGGTGCCCAGGCTGCCGGTGACGATCACGAGCGCGAGCACCCCCGCCCAGGCCGTACGGCGGGTGTCGCGGAATACCAGCAGGGCCAGCAGCAGGGTGACCAGCACCGTCGCGGCGACGGTACGGACAGCGAGGCGCAGGATGCCCTCGCGGACGTCGTCCACGGCGGTCTGGCTCGCCCGGTTGAGGCTCTCCGGGTCGTGCAGCAGCGCCTCGGTGCGGTCCTGGTCGAGGGCGCCGAACTGCACGGTCAGTTGGGTGGGGCCGTCGTGGCTGTCGAGCAGCAGCGCGCCGAGCGGCGGTATGTCGAAGGTGGTGCCGCCGTGCAGCGTCGGGGTCACCGTCAGATCCGCCTGAAACGGCCCGACCTCGGTGCTGACCCGGCCTCCGGCCAGCGTGCCGATCAACACTCCGGCCAGGGTGACGGCGAGTACGGCCAGGGTCATCCCGACGGCTCGCAGCGCCCGCCAGCGGGTCGAACGACCGTCGCTTGGCCGGTGCCGTAGCCGGAACCGCCAACTCCGGTCCGTCTTCGGCGGCCGGCTGCCTCGGCTGTCCTGCTGCTCGTTCTCCTGACCGTCCATGCTGAAATTCTGACCTGCCCAGTCGAAAGCCTCGGGAAAATCTTGGCCGGGTGTTGCCTGCTGTCGGCTCTATCCCGCTCTACCGTCGGCTTTGTCCGGCCTGGCTGTCGGCCAATCCGGCTTCGCAGTCAGCTTTTGTCCGGTTCTCGTGCTCAACTTCGTCCGGCTTCGCCATCAGCGAACACCAGGCGCAGGAGACGGTCGTCCTCCGCCATCGGAGCTCCGCGCCCGTCGTGGTTCGAGGTGCCCACCCAGAGCGAGCCGTCCGGTGCCGCGGCGACCGCCCGCAACCGGCCGTACTGCTTGGTGAGCAGGTCGCGCGGTTGGCCGAGCGTTTCGGTGTCGGTCAGCTCGACCAGCCAGAGTCGCTGTCCGCGCAGGCAGGCCGTGGCGAGGAGACGCTCGGTCCGGGCCAGTCCGGAACAGGACGCGTCCGCCGGTGGCCACCAGACGATCGGGTTGACGTATCGGCTGTCGTCGGAGCGGCCCTCGACCTCCGGCCACCCGTAGTTGCCGCCCCGCTCGATCTCGTTGATCTCGTCCCAGGTGTTCTGGCCGAATTCGACGGCGTACATCCGACCGTCGGCAGCCCAGGTGAAGCCCTGCACGTTCCGATGTCCCAGCGACCAGACGGGCGAGTCGGGAAAGGGATTGTCCGGGGCCGGCTGGCCGTCGGTGGTGATCCGCAGTATCTTCCCGCCGAGCCGGTTGTCGTCCTGTGCCTGCTCCCGGTCGCCGGCGTCGCCGGTGCTGGCGTAGAGCTGCCCGTCCGGGCCGAAGGCGAGGCCACCGCCGTTGTGGGTGCGCGCCTTCGGGATGCCGGTCAGGATCGGGTGCGGCGGCTCGCCGAGGGTGAGCCGGGCGATGCGGTTGTCCTGTTCGGCGGTGTAGTAGACGAAGACCGTCTGGTCCCGCTGGTAGTCCGGGGAGACGGCGATCCCCATCAGCCCGCCCTCGCCCCCCGCCGTCACCTCGGCGATGGTCTGGACCACGGTCACCCGCAGCCCGCCGGGGTCGGACTCGGGCCCGACCCGGAGGATCCGGCCGGCGTCCCGCTCGGTCACCAGTGCGCCCCCGTCCGGCAGGAAGGCGATGCCCCACGGGGCGCGTAGACCCTTCGCCAACACGGTGGCGACCACCTCCGGCCCGGTGCTCCCCGGGTCGGTGTTGGTCGGGGTGGGGAAGGTGGGGGGTTCGCCGGCCGGGTCGGGTGCGGGTTCGCCGAAGCTGCAACCGGTGGCGACCAGCAGCGCCGTGCAGAACGCCGCGAGGGTGGCCCGAAAGCGGCGGGTGCGCGGATGCGCGGGACGGGCACTCACCCGGAACAGGGTAACGGCCGGTGGGCCACTGCGGGTCCCGGAAAGGGTGGGCCGGTGGGCTGCGGAAAGGGGTGGGTCAGTGCGGGCCCCGGAAGATGGCGGGCCGGCCCGAGGCTCTATCGTCGGCGGGTGTGAAGGTGTGGATCCCCCATGAGGACGGCACGTCCCTCCTCGGTGACCTGCCGGCGGGTGTCAGGGTGGAGGTGGCGGAGCCGAGCCGGCTCCCGTCCCCGGTGACCGACGTCCGGTTCTGGGTGCCGCCGTTCCTGGCCGAGGCGGAGACCACCGACCTGCTGCGGGACCTGCCGGATCTGGAAGTGGTGCAGCTCCTGACCGCCGGTGCGGACGCGTGGGTCGGCCGGATGCCGCCGGGCGTGACGCTCTGTGATGCGCGGGGAGTGCACGACCAGGCCACCTCGGAGTGGGTCGTCGCCGCGATCCTGGCGCACCTGCGCTCCTTTCCCACGCTGGTCCGGGCACAGGACCGTCGGGAGTGGGCCTACCGCGAGGTGGCGCCCACCGACGAACTGGCCGGCAAGCGGGTGCTGATCGTGGGCGCAGGCTCGATCGGCACGGCGCTCGAGGCGCGCCTCGCCCCGTTCGAGGTACGCCTCACCCGGGTGGCCCGGACCGCGCGGCCCGGCGTGCACGCCGTCGCGGAGCTGCCCCGGCTGCTGCCCGAGGCGGATGTGGTGGTGCTGCTGGTGCCGTTGACCGAGCAGACCCGTGGGCTCGTTGACGAGGGCTTCCTCGCGGCGATGTGCGACGGCGCCCTGCTGGTCAATGCGGCGCGGGGGCCGGTGGCGCAGACCGAGGCGCTCGTCGCCGAGCTGGGCACCGGCCGGATCTCGGCCGTACTGGACGTCACCGACCCCGAGCCGCTGCCCGCCGACAGCCCGCTGTGGGCGATGCCGAACGTGCTACTCACCCCGCATGTCGCGGGCTCGGTACAGGGTCTGCTCCCGCGGGCGTACCGGCTGGTGGGCGATCAGATTCGCCGCTGCGCCGCGGGCGAGCCGCCGACCAACGTGGTGGTGGCGGGCTACTGAGTCGACTGGTCGGCCGAGCCGGGTTCGGGCCGCTCGGTGACCGCGACGAGCCGGGGCAGGTCGTCCCGGCGGACGGCGGGCAGCGGGACCGCCCGGCCGTCGGTGAGCCGGGCGACCGCCCGGCCGTCCGGGTCCGCGCCCAGCTCGACGATCTGGTCCCAGCGGATTCGGCACTGGCCGGCGAGCGCCCGCAGGCGCAGCCCCTGTGCGGTGACGTCGGTGCCGGCCCGCCAGGCCCACCCGCCGAGGGCGAGCGGCACGAGGAGCACCGGCAAGAGGTACCACCGGGCGGCGGCCAGGGGCAGGGCGCCGAAGAAGGCGACCACCGCGGCGACCAGCAGGGCCTGGTTGTGCCGGAACCGGAGGGTGTCGGAGCTGCTCACCCGCTGATAATCCCATCTGCGCGGAAGCGGTGTCGGGACGGGGCACCGCAGGTGGTGGCTGCGGCGCCCGGAGGCACGGCCGAAGGGTTTCGCCCCGCGCCCGTCGGCGCGGGGCGAAACCCCGCCAATTACTCAGAGTGCCGGGTCAGGCCGGGCAGCCGGGAACATCAACGCAGTTGTTGGGCCGATTCTTGATGACGACGGTGCCGGTGGCGGTGTTCAGGTTCACCGTGCCGTTGTCGTTGAAGATGCCGCCGCCATCGGTGGTGGCGAGGTTCTTCACCACCTGGGTGTTGAAGAGGGTGGTGACGCCGTCGATGTTGTAGATGCCGCCCCCCAGGGTGGCCTGGTTGTCGACAACCTTGCTGTCCCGCAGCACCAGTTGGCCCGTGTTGTAGATGCCGCCGCCGGAGTTCATGGCGGCGGCGTTGCCCTTGATGAGGCTCTTCTCGATGACCACAGTGGCGCCGGAGTCGGTGACTAGCCCACCTCCGATCCCCGCCGACGCGGTGTTCTTGGTGATCTCGACCTTTCGCAGGGTGAGTTGCCCGCTGACGAGCAGTCCGCCGTACTGGAGCGCAGTGTTTCCGGTGATTGTGGTGTCGGAGATCGTGTTGACACCTTGGCTGATCAGCAAGCCGCCGGCCGCATTCTGTGCCTGGTTGTCGGCGATGACGCTCTTCGTCATGTGCACCGTGCCAGCGCTGCCGAGGCTTGCTATGCCGCCGGCTATGTCGGCGGTGTTGGCCTTTACCTGAGATGTGGTGACGGTGAGGAGGCCATTGGCATTGACGATGCCGCCGCCGGAAGTGCCGGCGGTGTTGCGGCTGACGGTGGAGTGTTTGACGGTCGTGGTGCCGTTGTTGGCGATGCCGCCTCCTGCGCCGTCGGCGATGTTGCGGGTGATGGTGCTGTGGTTGGTGGTGAGGGTGCCGCCGGGGTCGACGAGGATGCCGCCGCCGTTGTCGGTGGTCTGTCCGCCGGTGATTTTCAGTTTGTTGAGGGTGAGGTCGCCGCCGGTGTTGACGGTGAGGATGCGGAACTCGTCAACGGCGGCGGCGCGTTCGATGGTGGTGTGTGTGTGGCCGTTGAGGGTGATGGGGGTGGTGATGGCGGGCAGTCCGGCGCCGGCGATGTCGGCGGTGAGCAGGTAGGTGCACTTGCTGGCGAGGTTGAGGGTGGCGCCGCCGCGGGCGTTGGCGAGGGTGATGGCGGCGATGAGCGCGTCGGTGTCGCAGGGCACGGGGGTGCCCGGTGGCTTCTTCTCCTTCTTGCCCTTGCCGTTGCCCTCGCTCTTGCCGTTGCCCTTGCCCTTGTCGTCGTGGTTGCCCTGGCTGTCGCCGTGCTTGTCGCGGTTGTCGGCGTTGGGTTGGTGGGGTGTGTCGGTGCGGTTGTCGGTGGTCAGGGCGCGTCCGATGGCGTCGGCGGCCGGGGTGGCGGCGATGCCGACGGTGGTGAGGGCGAGGCCGGTCACGCCGGCGAGCCCGACGGCCCACCAGCGCCGCGGTGACCTCGTCCGGTGTCCGCCGGGGCGGTCCGGTTCGGGTCCGTGGGTGTGGTCCTGCTGGTTCATCGCGGTGTCGGTGTCCTTCCCCCGTGCGTGGCGAGGAGGCACCAGCCCCGGGGGCAGACCGGGGTGGTGTCGTCCTCGGCTACCGAGCAGGCGGTAGCAGCCACCCGCACGCTAAACCGACACAAACCCCAGAAGAATACGAATACGAAGAATATCACTAAATCGGACATCGGTGGTCAGGTGTCGCTGGGGCCTCGAGACTCGTGGCCTGTCCCCACCAGGTGTGGTCGATGGAGGCGGTCTGCGGTCCGCGTCCTTGGGGTCGCAGCGTGACCGGGCGCCGTCCGTTCAGTCGGGGACGCGGCGGTAGGCGCCGTCGCTGGCCGAGGTGGTCATGGCGGCGTACGCGCGCAGCGCGGCGGAGACGGGGCGCTGCCGCTCCGCGGGCGTGTACGGCCGGTCTCGCTTCTCCTGTGCGACTCGGCGGGCATCCAACACCTCGGCCGGTACGGCCAACTCGATGGCCCGGCTCGGGATGTCGATGACGATCTCGTCGCCCGGTTCGACCAGGGCGATCAGCCCCCCGGCGGCCGCCTCCGGTGAGACGTGTCCGATCGACAACCCGGAGGTGCCGCCGGAGAACCGGCCGTCGGTGAGTAGCGCGCAGGTCCGCCCCAGCCCCCGGCCCTTGAGAAACGAGGTGGGGTAGAGCATCTCCTGCATCCCGGGCCCGCCCCGGGGGCCCTCGTAGCGGATCACCACCACGTCTCCCGCGACCACCTCCTTGGCCAGGATGGCGGCGACCGCGTCGTCCTGGGACTCGTAGACCCTGGCCGGGCCGCGGAAGGTCAGGCACTGCTCGGGTACCCCGGCGGTCTTCACCACACAGCCCTCCGGCGCCAGGTTGCCGTGCAGGATGGCCAGTCCCCCGTCCACGGTGTACGCGTGGGCCCGGTCTCGAACACAGCCGCCGGCCGCATCGGTATCCAGTGTGGACCAGCGGTTGGTGGTGGAGAACGGCTCGACGGTGCGGACCCCGCCGGGTGCAGCGTGGAACAACTCGACCGCCTCCGGCGTCGCGGTGCCGCCACGAACGTCCCAGTCGGCGAGCCAGCGCTCCAGCGAAGGGGAGTGCACCGCGTGGACCTCCCGGTTGAGCAGGCCGGCCCGGTCCAGCTCACCGAGGATGGCCGGGATGCCGCCGGCGCGGTGGACGTCCTCCATGTGGTAGTGGGGGGAGTTCGGTGCGACCTTCGCCAGGCAGGGCACCCGCCGGGAGATGGCGTCGATGTCCACCACCCCGAAGTCCAGCTCGGCCTCGCGGGCGGCGGCGAGCAGGTGCAGGATGGTGTTCGTCGAACCGCCCATCGCCACGTCGAGGGCGACCGCGTTGTCGAAGGCTGCGCGGTTGGCGACCGCGCGGGGCAGCACCGTGGCGTCGTCCCCGTCGTACCAGCGCTTGGCGATCTCGACGACGGTGCGGCCGGCCTCGACGAAGAGCGACCGGCGGGCGGCGTGGGTCGCCAGCGTTGACCCGTTGCCGGGCAGGGCCAGGCCGATCGCCTCGGTGAGGCAGTTCATCGAGTTGGCGGTGAACATGCCGGAGCAGGAACCGCAGGTGGGGCAGGCCGAGCGTTCGATCTCGCTGAGCTGGTCGTCGGTGACCGCCTCGTTGGACGCAGCGATCATCGCGTCAATCAGGTCGATCTTCGAGTGCACGACCCCCTCGATCGCGACGGTCTTGCCGGCCTCCATCGGGCCGCCGGAGACGAAGACAGTCGGGATGTTCAGCCGCAGCGCGGCCAGCAGCATCCCAGGAGTGATCTTGTCGCAGTTGGAGATGCAGACCAGGGCGTCGGCGCAGTGGGCATTGACCATGTACTCCACGGCGTCGGCGATCAGCTCCCGGCTGGGCAGCGAGTAGAGCATGCCGCCGTGGCCCATCGCGATGCCGTCGTCCACGGCGATGGTGTTGAACTCCCGACCCACCCCGCCGGCCTCGGCTACCGCCTCGGCCACCAGGCCACCGAGCTCTTTGAGGTGGACATGCCCCGGAACGAACTGGGTGAAACTGTTGGCGATGGCGACGATCGGCTTGCCGAAGTCGTCGTCGGTCATCCCGGTGGCGCGCCACAGGGCTCGGGCGCCCGCCATCGTCCGACCGTGGGTGGAGGTCCTCGACCGCAGCTCAGGCATGCGTATCAGTCTGGCATCCCCACGGGGCCGACCGGAGCCCGCGCAGGACGTGTCCCAACAGATGCACACCCCACCCCCCGTGCCGGGCGTTCATCCGGCAGAGTTGGGCTGTGTTGTTACCCACGGGTCAGTCTCGCAGCGCGGTGCGGGGTGAGCTCACCCGCAAGCCGGCTGCCATCCCGGCGGTGGGCCCGCTGCTGGCGCGCCGGCCCGCAGCGTTCCTCCTCCTCGCCGTGGCCGCCGTCATCGGTCTGATCGCGGTCGTGGCCGGCGTGGCGGTGCTGCTGACGGCTGCCGGGCAGCCCGAGCCGGTCCCTTCGGTCGGCTGGGCCGAGATGGTCGCCCTGGCCATCGCGACCAGCGGGCTGCTCTTCGGGGTCGGGCTGCTCCGCCTCCCCGGCATGGCCCCCACCGTCGGGGTGGCCACCCGGCTGTTGCTGGACGGGATGATCATCTCCACCGCGCTCTGGTTCGTGGGTTGGGTGCTCCTCGCCGAGCCGACCCGCCTGCTCGGATCCGCCCCGGAGGCCGGTGCGCCGATCCTGCTCGCCACCGCCAGCGCGGCGCTGATCGTGGGCCTCGCCACCGTCGTGGTGTTTCGGGTCTCGTCGCCGCGGCGCCGGCTCGCCGCGCTCGGCGCCGGTTCCGCCGCGACGACCGTCGGTGGGCTCGGCGTCGCCACCGGGTTGCTCCGGGCCGAGGCGGGGTTGGCGCTCGGTGGCGCGACGGTGGGCGTCGCCGGTCTCCTGACCGTGGCGCTGGTGCTTCGTGGGTTCGATCGTCCCTGCCAGTCGGACATCGACCCGACCCGGCGCGAGGGGGAGCACGCCGTCCTGCCGATCCTGGTGATGGCGGGCGCGGCGGCGTACCACTTCCTCCAGGATGGCCGCTTCGACCCGTGCGGCGTGGCCGCTGCCAGCGTCGTGGTCTTCGCCCTGGTCGCCCGGCAGTACCTGACCCTGCACGACGTCCGCCGGTACGCGCGCCGGCTGGTCGAGGGAGAGGCGCACTTCCGGGAGTTGGCACACACCGACGCCCTGACCGGCCTGGCGAACCGGCGGGGACTGCTGCGGGCCCTGCACCGCTGCGCGGAGCAGGGCACCCCGTGCGTTCTGCTCCTGCTCGACCTGGATGGCTTCAAGAACGTCAACGATGTGCGCGGTCACGACGCCGGGGACGCCGTCCTGGCCGAGGTGGGCCGGCGGCTGCGCGGCCCCCTCAGCTCCGGCGATCTGGCGGCCCGGCTCGGCGGGGACGAGTTCGCTGTCCTGCTGCCCGGCCCGCCGGCCACCATCGACCAGGCGGGGGAGCGACTCCTTGGGGCGCTGGGGGCCGCGTACGAACTGCCCGAGGGGCCAGTCTTCCTCTCGGCGAGCATCGGCATCGCCGGTTGGGCCCGCCAACCCGATGTCGAGCTGCTGCTGCACCACGCCGACCTGGCCCTGCGCTACGCCAAGCAGCGTGGCAAGAATCGGATCGAGCGGTACGACGTCGCCTACGACCAGCTGTTGCGCCGGCGGGCCACGCTGGAGCACGAGCTGCGGGGGGCGATCGAACGCGACGAGCTGCGGCTGGTGTTCCAACCGGTGGCGTCGCTGCCGTCGGTGCGCCCGGTCGGTGCCGAGGCCCTGCTCCGGTGGCGGCATCCGAAGCTGGGCGCGGTCCGCCCGGATGAGTTCATTCCGCTCGCCGAGGAGTGCGGCATGATCGCCAAGCTGGGGGCGTGGGTGCTGGACCAGGCCTGCCACCAGCTCTCCCGTTGGCTCGCCGACGGACACGATGTATGGGTGTCGGTCAATGTCTCGCCTCGAGAGCTACACGCCCCGGCCTATGTCGGGCAGGTCGCTGACGCGTTGCGCGTACACCGGGTTCCGCCGCAGCGCCTGGTGCTGGAGGTCACCGAGCACGCCGTCGCCACCGACCTGGACGAGCTGATCCGGAGGTTGACCGCGTTGCGCCGTACCGGGGTTCGGATCGCGCTGGACGACTTCGGCGCCGGCTACTCCTCCCTCGGCCAGCTTCGTCGGCTTCCCCTCGACATCCTCAAGATCGACCACAGTCTCGTCGCCGGGCATGAGCCGGTTCGTCCGGTGGACGCCGACGGCCCGGCGTTCGCCCCGATGGTCGACATCGTCATGCGCCTGGGGCATCAGTTGGGTCTTGGGGTTATCGCTGAGGGTGTGACGACGCCGACCGAGTTGGCCGAGGTGGTCGCCGCCGGCTGCCACTTCGGTCAGGGCGCCCTCCTCGGCTGGGGGGTGCCGGCTGAGCACCTGGAGGCGATGTTGGAGGCCGCCACCTCGTCGCACGCTCCGCCGGTCGCCATGTCGGCGCCGCCCGCGCTGGCCTCCGGTCCGCCGCCGCCCCGGCGGCTGCCGCCCCTGCCCGTGCCCGGGCAGCCGGTGCCGGAGTAGCCCGGGCCGGAGCCAGTTTTCTTGGGCGGGAGATTCGACAGACCCGTTAACCAAAATGTGGGACTTGTTGACTCATTGCTTGAGATCCGTCATGCTGGTCCCCATGTCGTCGTACCGGTCGCTGCGAGTACTTACCTGAGCGCACTCTCCCACTGAGAGTGCGCAGGCCCCGTGCATCCCGCACGTGGGCTTTTTTGTTGCTGTCAGATCCGCCGGGCACTCCGCCGGCGTTCCACCGCAGAACTCACCGCACCCTCCAGCCGAAGGCCTGAACCGCCATGACGAGACCCACACCCGAGACCCTCGCCAACTCCGCCCGGCGGGCCCGCGCGGCCGCCGAGCCGCTCCGCGACGTTGACCGGCCCCGCGGGGCGGCCACCCCGACCGTCCCGGCGGTACGCACCCCTGCCCCCGCCCCAGCCCACGTCTCCGGTGCCGGCTCCCTCGTGCGATCCCTCGAAGCGCTCGGCGTCGAGGTCATCTTCGGCATTCCCGGCGGGTCGATCCTGCCGGCGTACGACCCGTTGTACGACTCCACGGTCCGGCACATCCTGGTCCGGCACGAACAGGGCGCCGGACACGCGGCCACCGGGTACGCGCAGGCGACCGGGCGGGTCGGCGTCTGTGTCGCCACCTCCGGGCCCGGTGCGACCAACCTGGTGACGCCGATCGCCGACGCGCACATGGACTCGGTGCCGCTGGTGGCGATCACCGGCCAGGTCGCCCGGCCGTCGATCGGGACGGACGCCTTCCAGGAGGCGGACATCCAGGGCATCACGCTGCCGATCACGAAGCACAACTTCCTGGTCCAGAGCGCCGAGGAGCTGCCCCGGGTGCTCGCCGAGGCGTTCCACCTCGCCGCGACCGGCCGGCCCGGCCCGGTTCTGGTGGACATCCCGAAGGATGTTCTCCAGGCGTCAACCGTCTTCGCCTGGCCGCCGACGCTCGACCTACCCGGCTATCGGCCGACGCTGCACCCGCACGGAAAGCAGATCCGGGAGGCGGCCCGGCTGATGGCCATTGCCCGTCGGCCGGTGCTCTACGTCGGCGGCGGGGTGCTCAAGGCCGGTGCGACCGACGGGCTGCGGCGGCTCGCCGAGCTGACCGGGATTCCGGTGGTCACCACCCTGATGGCGCTCGGAGCGTTCCCCGATTCACACCCACAGCACCTGGGCATGACCGGCATGCATGGAACGGTCGCAGCGGTCTACGGTCTGCAGAAGGCGGATCTGATCATCGCGCTGGGGGCGAGGTTCGACGACCGGGTGACCGGCAAGCTGGACTCTTTCGCTCCCGACGCGTCCGTGGTGCACGCCGACATCGACCCGGCCGAGATCGGTAAGAACCGGCATGCGGACGTGCCGATCGTGGGGGATGCCCGGCATGTCATCGACGAACTGGTCGGTGCGGTCACCACCGAGCAGTCGGCCGGTCACCGACCCGACCTCGACGACTGGTGGTCCCAGCTACAGGAGCTGCGCAAGCGCTACCCACTGGGGTACGACGAGCCGGCCGACGGCACGCTCTCCCCGCAGTACGTGCTCAGCCGGCTCGGCGAGATCGTCGGTCCGGAGGCGGTGTACGTGGCGGGCGTGGGCCAGCACCAGATGTGGGCTTCCCAGTTCATCTCCTACGAGAAGCCATGTACCTGGTTGAACTCCGGCGGCCTCGGCACCATGGGGTACGCGGTGCCGGCGGCGATGGGTGCCAAGGTTGGCCGGCCGGAGACGGTGGTCTGGGGGATCGACGGCGACGGCTGCTTCCAGATGACCAGCCAGGAGCTGGCGACCTGTGCGCTGGAGGGCATTCCGGTCAAGATCGCTGTGATCAACAACGGCAATCTCGGCATGGTGCGGCAGTGGCAGACCCTCTTCTACGGGGAGCGTTACTCCAACACGGATCTTGGTACCCACAAACATCGGATTCCGGACTTCGTCAAGCTCGCCGAGGCGCTCGGTTGCGTCGGACTGCGCTGTGAGACAGCGGAGGACGTCGACCAGACAATCGAGGCCGCGATGTCCATCAACGACGCCCCGGTGGTCATCGACTTCGTGGTCGGCAAGGACGCGATGGTGTGGCCGATGGTCGCCGCCGGCACCAGCAATGACGAGATCATGTTTGCCCGCGGTGTCCGGCCGGTCTTCGACGAGGACGAGGTGTAGTCATGACCAACCACACCGGGCACCGCCGGGGCCGGGAGAATCAGACGAGGAAGGCGCCACTGTGACCATGCATACGCTCTCCGTGCTCGTGGAGAACAAGCCCGGGGTCCTGGCCCGGGTGTCCGGGCTCTTCTCCCGGCGCGGCTTCAACATCGGCAGTCTGGCCGTGGGGGAGACCGAGAACCCGGATGTCTCCCGGATCACCATCGTGGTCAACGCCGAGTCCTCTCCGCTGGAGCAGGTCACCAAGCAGCTCAACAAGTTAGTGAACGTAATCAAGATTGTTGAGCTGGATCCCCAGGTGTCGGTGGCCCGGGAGCTGCTGCTGGTAAAGGTCCGCGCGGACCGCAGCGCCCGCGGTCAGGTGCTGGAGACGGTGAACGTGTTCCGCGCCCGGGTCGTTGACGTCGCCCCGGAGACGCTGACCATCGAAGCGACCGGCACCCCGGACAAGCTGGCCGCCCTGCTTCGGGACCTTGAGGTCTTCGGCATCAAGGAGATGGTGCAGTCCGGCACGGTCGCCATCGGCCGTGGGTCCCGCTCCATCACCGCCGGCCCGGCGCTTCGGGCCGCCTGATCCCTCCCCCGTCAGATCTCCGATTGGCCGCCGGGCGCGGCCGTACGAAAGGGAAGTTCATGAGCGTTGAGGTGTTCTACGACGACGACGCCGACCTGGGTCTGATTCAGGGCCGCACGGTCGCCGTGATCGGCTACGGCAGTCAGGGCCACGCCCACGCGCTGTCGCTGCGCGACTCTGGTGTTGCGGTGGTGATCGGTCTGCCCGCCGGGTCGAAGAGCCGGGCGAAGGCGGAGGAGCAGGGCCTACGGGTGCAGACCCCGGCCGAGGCGGCGGCCGAGGCCGACATCATCATGATCCTCGCGCCGGACACGGCCCAGCGCGCCCTCTACACCGAGTCGATCGCGCCGCACCTCACCGCCGGCAAGGCGCTCCTGTTCGGGCACGGATTCAACATCCGGTACGGGCTGATCACGCCGCCGGCCGAGGTGGACGTGGCGATGATCGCCCCGAAGGGCCCCGGCCACCTGGTCCGCCGGCAGTACGTCGACGGCAAGGGCGTGCCCTGCCTGGTCGCCGTCGAGCAGGACGCCAGCGGTAGCGCGTTCGGCTTGGCCCTGGCATACGCCAAGGCCATCGGCGGCACTCGGGCCGGCGCGATCAAAACCACCTTCACCGAGGAGACCGAGACCGATCTCTTCGGCGAGCAGGCGGTGCTCTGCGGCGGTGCGGCGGCGCTGGTGCAGACCGGCTTCGAGGTGCTCACCGAGGCCGGCTACGCCCCCGAGGTGGCCTACTTCGAGTGCCTGCACGAGCTGAAGCTCATCGTGGACCTCATGTACGAGGGCGGCATCGCTCGGATGCGGTACAGCATTTCGGACACGGCCGAGTACGGCGACCTCTCCCGCGGCCCGCGGGTCATCGACTCCCGGGTCAAGGAGCGGATGCGCGCGATCCTGAGTGAGATCCGGTCCGGTGAGTTCGCCCGGGAGTGGGTTGCCGAGGACGAGGCCGGCCGCCCCAACTTCGCCAAGTGGCGGGCGGAGGGCGCGGCGCACCCGATCGAGGAGACCGGCGGCAAGCTGCGCGCCATGATGAGCTGGGTTGACCGGCCCATCACCGAGACCGCCTGACTCGGGGCTTCCGGGCACCCTTGGGCGAGGGTTTCCGGGCACCACGGACGCCCGTGACCTGACGCTCTCCCTCCCCGGCGTTGGGTCACGGGTGTCCGGCGGTTGCGCTCCGGCACTGACGGCGGATGCGTACCCGGCCGGGTCGGGCGGTCGCTGTGAGGGCACTCACCCTGATCGCCGGAGCGCCGGCCCCGGTCGTCCCCCTACGATCCCTGTTAGGTGCGCAGCCGGCACCTGACGGCCATGGCCGGATCGCCAGCGGGGTGCAGCGCTGCCTCCGCCGCCCGGCCGACCGCTATAGACGACATTTCGAGGACCAATGAATCCTGTCGTACTGATCGCCGAAGAACTCGCCCCCGCCGCCATCGAGGTGCTCGCCCACGACTTCGACGTCCGACATGTGGATGGCACCGACCGTCCGGCCCTACTCTCGGCGCTCTCCGAGGCGGACGCGGTCATCGTCCGCAGTGCGACCCACATCGACGCCGAGGCGATCGCCGCGGCACCACGACTCAAGGTGGTCGCCCGGGCGGGTGTCGGCCTGGACAACGTCGAGGTGCCGGCGGCCACCACCCGCGGCGTCATGGTCGTCAACGCCCCCACCTCCAACATCGTCTCCGCGGCCGAGCAGGCCGTCGCCCTCCTGCTCGCGGTCGCGCGGAACACCGCCAGCGCCAGCGCGGCGCTGAAGGTGGGCGAGTGGAAGCGGTCGAAGTACACCGGGGTGGAGGTACAGGGCAAGACCGTCGGGGTGGTCGGCCTCGGGCGCATTGGTGTCCTCTTCGCGCAGCGGATCGCTGCGTTCGGCACTCGGCTGATCGCCTACGACCCCTACATCCAGCCGGCGCGGGCGGCGCAGCTCGGCGTCCGCCTCGTCGGCCTGGATGAGCTGCTGCGCCAGAGCGACTTCATCTCCATCCACCTGCCGAAGACGTCGGAGACGGTGGGTCTGATCGGGGAGAAGGAGCTGGCGATCGTCAAGCCCGGGGTGCGGATCATCAACGCCGCCCGGGGTGGCCTCGTGGACGAGCAGGCCCTCGCGGATGCCATCGCCGAGGGGCGGGTCGCCGGGGCCGGCGTTGACGTGTACGCCAAGGAGCCCTGCACCTCATCACCGCTGTTCGCCTTCGACAACGTGGTGGCGACCCCACACCTGGGTGCCTCCACGCACGAGGCGCAAGACAAGGCGGGCCTCGCCGTGGCCCGCAGCGTGAAGCTGGCGTTGCAGGGTGAGTTCGTGCCGGACGCGGTGAACGTGCAGACCGGCGGCGTGGTCGCCGAGGATGTCCGGCCGCTGCTGCCGCTGGCCGAGAAGCTCGGCCGGGCCTTCACCGCGGTGGCCGGCGGGATCGCCGCGAGCGTGACCGTTGACGTGCGGGGCGAGGTGGTCAGCAACGATGTCTCGGTGCTCAAGCTCGCGGCGACCAAGGGGCTGTTCAGCTCGGTGGTGGAGGAGCAGGTCACCTACGTCAACGCCCCGCACCTGGCGGCCGAGCGAGGGGTCGAGGTGTCGCTGGTCACCAGGCCCGAGACGGCCGAGGAGGCGCTGCTGGTCACCATCCGGGGCGCCCTGCCGGACGGCCGGACGGTGAGCGTCTCCGGCACCAGCATCACCGGCGTCCGGGAGGTCAACAAGCTGACCGAGGTGGACGGCTTCGACGTGGAGATCGGGGCGGAGGGCATTCTCGTCTTCCTCCGTTACGCCGACCGGCCCGGTGTGGTCGGCGCGGTCGGCACCCTGTTCGGCGAGGCCGGCGTCAATATCGCCGCGATGCAGGTGGCCCGTCGGGAGGCCGGCGGGGAGACCCTGATGACCCTCACCGTTGACCAGGCACTCGGCGCCGATCTCCTCACCTCGGTCGCCGAATCGGTCGGTGCGACCTCGGCCAGCGCTGCCGACCTGCGGGAGGAGTGACCGCGAGCCACGGAGGGCCGGCCCGCCCGGTGGGCCCTCCGTGGCGTAGGCGGTTCCGGGCGCGGGCTGCGCGCCGGGCTGGTCGCGGGGACGGTCAGCCGCCGGTGTGCTGGGGCGGTGGGTACACCGAGCCGTCCTGGACGTCAAAGAGCATCAGCCGGTGTTCGCCGGCCAGTCGCTCGATGTCCAGTAGCACCTGGTCCGCGCAGGTCGGATGCAGGTTCAGCTCGACGTGGTCGCCGGCGGTGTGTAGTGGCGTCACCGCCCAGGGGGCGTCCGCCCCGCCCGGCCGCTCTGGGTACGCGGCGGTGATCGCCCGATAGAATCCGACGACCCGGGGGTCGGGCTGACGATCGGTGTGCTGGCCTGCTCGGCACCGCCGTACGGCTGTTCGTACGTCCTCGGGCGTTGCCCCGGGCGCCAGGGCCCACACGCTTAGATCGAAACTCACGGCGGACAGCGTGCCATTCGTCGTTCGCCATGCCGAAGTCGCCCCACCCCCAACCAGTCCATACTCCTGTCAGGAGGGTCTGCAGTGGATCCTCTTGCGTGGAGTTGTGTCAATTCGCTAGCGTACTGATGCGGCTACTGGCTGAGTCCGTGACGTGGGCCTGTCTTCGGGTGACGGGGTTGACGTCCGGCCCTGGCCGGTCCGCACCCCTCGGGTGCGCGAGCCACGCGCAATCGTCGCTGACCGGCCCTCACGGTAGTTGCCGAGACCGTGGGGGCCGATCGTGAGCCCGGCCAGGATGGGCGCGGGTGTCGCGGCGCAGCGCCGATCAGCGGCGGTGGGCGTGCAGGACCCGGTAGTCCGTCTCACTGTGGAACCAGGACAGTCCGGCCGGACCCGCCGCGTAGAGCGCGGTGGCGTAGGCGTCGGCGACGGCGAGGTCCGGCCCGACGACGGTGGCGGCGATGAACTGGTCGGCGGGTTCCCCGGTGTGCGGATCCACCACGTGCCCCCGTCGTCCGGTCACCCCGGAGGTACCGATCCCCCCGGCGGTCATCTCCAACACCCACGGTGCGTGGCGCCGGTCGGTGGGGTGGTGAACGGCGACCCGCCACGGTCCCCCGTGCGCGGCGTGCCCACGTACGACGAGGTCGGCGCCGGTGAGCACGGCATAGTCGTGGACGCCGGCGGCCCGTAACCGGGCTGCGGCCCGTTCTACCGCCCACCCACCCAGGAGTCCTCCCGGGTCGAAGCCGCCGGGCACCGCCCAGGCGTCGAACCAACCGTCGGTCGCGGCCCGCATCGCGGTGCAGCGGTTCACCAGGTCGGTCAGTGGCGGGTACGACTCGGGGCCGATCTCCCCTCGCCGTAACCGGGACACCAGGCTCTCCGGCCGGTTTGGTCCGTAGGCCAGGTCGATTGCGCGGAGCTCCGCGACCGCGTCCCGGAGCGCCGCGCTGACGCCCCGGCGGCCAAGCCAGTCCGGTGCGTTGAACAGCAGGGTGTACTCGGCGATGGTGGTGCGGACGGTGTGCCGGACGGCGATGCGTTCCCCGGTTGCCGGACCCGCTCCGCCGACCCGCCGCTGCTGGCCACCGAGGCGCAGGTCCGGACGCGGCTGTGGGCGGAGTAGCGACGAGCCGCTCCAGCGGCTGCGCTGCTGTTCGTCGATCCTCATTCTCATCCCGCCTTCCGGCCGACGGCCCCGTTGCGTCGTGGCGTTGGTGTGGCCCGTGGCCCCGCTGCTGATCAGGATAGGCAGCGGAGATCACCGCTGAATGAATGTCACCTGGAAGCCTCCTGTACATCCGGTTTCCCGCATGGTGGAAGAGCCGTATCGGTGTTCGGGACCAGGGCGTACGCTCGGAGCCGAGCGAGCGAGGCAAGGGAGTCGACGTGGCACGAATCGCGGTGGTCGCTGGGGACGGAATCGGCCCCGAGGTGGTCGCGCAGGCACGCAAGGTCATCGATGCGGTGGTCCCGAAGGTGCAGGCCACCGAGTATGACCTGGGTGCCGCGCGGTACCACCGCACCGGCGAGGTGCTGCCCGACTCGGTCCTCGCGGAACTGGCCGAGCACGACGCCATTCTGCTGGGTGCGGTCGGTGACCCGAGCGTCCCGCCCGGCGTGCTGGAGCGGGGTCTGCTGCTGCGGCTACGGTTCGCCTTCGACCAGTACGTCAACCTGCGCCCCGCCCGGCTCTGGGCCGGCACGAGCAGTCCCCTCGGCGGCGTCAAACCCGGCGAGGTCGACCTGGTGGTGGTCCGCGAAGGCACCGAAGGGCTGTATGCCGGCGCCGGCGGCGCACTGCACCGCGGTACCGCGGCCGAGATCGCCACCGAGGAGAGCCTGAACACCCGGCACGGGGTCGAGCGGGTGATCCGAGACGCGTTCAACCGGGCGGAACGGCGGGAACGGCGCAAGGTCACCTTCGTGCACAAGACCAACGTGCTCACCCATGCCGGCTCGCTCTGGGCCCGTACCTTCGCGGACGTCGCCGCCGAGCACCCGGACGTGACCACCGAATACCAGCACGTTGACGCCGCCGCGATGTTCCTGGTGACCCAGCCCCAGCGGTACGACGTGCTGGTCACCGACAACCTCTTCGGTGACATCCTCACCGACATCGCCGCCGCCGTCACCGGCGGAATCGGGCTCGCGGCCAGCGGCAGTATCAACCCGGAGCGTGCGTACCCGTCGATGTTCGAGCCGGTGCACGGCTCCGCGCCGGACATCGCCGGTCGCGGTCTCGCCGACCCGGTGGCAACCGTACTCTCCGCCGCGCTCCTGCTTGACCAACTTGGTCACGTCGAGCCGGCTGCCCGGATCACCGCTGCCGTGGCCGCGGAGCTGGCGGGGCGGAGGCCGGGCGCGCCGATCCGCACCGCAGAGGTCGGCGATCGGCTGGCAAGCCACGCGGCCGGCTGAACCGTGAGCCGCCGCTGTGGCCCCACCTTCAGTCACGGTGGGTAGGCGGTCGACAACCCAGTCGTCGCTGCGTGGGTAGCCGGGACGAGCCACCCGGGTGGCGGTCCTGCGGCCGGTATCCAGCCGGAGCGGGCGTCCCCGGGTGCCGCTACCCGCTGAACGACCGTTCGGGGTAAGTTTGCTCGCACCAGCTCGGCACGCGGGGCCGCATGCCGTCATCCATTCCAGGGAGGTCAGCGCGATGAGCGGTGGTGACAAGCTCGAGTTCGAGATCCGTCCGAATTCTGCGCCGGTATCCGTAGCGGACCGGGCCGCGCTGCTGGCCAACCCCGGCTTCGGGCGGGTCTTCACCGACCACATGGTTACTGTCCGCTACGCCGCCGGGAAGGGCTGGTACGACGCCCGGGTCGAGGCGCGGGCGCCGATCCCGATGGACCCGGCCGCCGCGGTCCTGCACTACGCCCAGGAGATCTTCGAGGGCATGAAGGCGTACCGCACCGCCAGCGGTGGCGTGACGATGTTCCGGCCGTACGCCAACGCCGCCCGGTTCGCCGCGTCCGCCCGGCGGTTGGCGATGCCCATCCTGCCCGAGCAGACCTTCGTCGACTCGCTGCACCGGCTGATCGAGGTGGACCGGGACTGGATTCCCGAGGGTGAGGACGGCAGCCTCTACCTGCGGCCGTTCATGTTCGCCAGCGAGGTCTTCCTCGGTGTGCGTCCCGCCAACGAATACCTCTACGCGGTGATCGCGTCCCCGGTCGGTGCGTACTTCTCTGGTGGGGTGAAGCCGGTGACCGTCTGGGTCTCGCCGGAGTACACCCGGGCCGCGCCCGGGGGTACCGGCGCGGCCAAGTGTGGCGGCAACTACGCCAGCTCGCTGGTCGCCCAGGCAGAGGCGATCGACCATGGCTGCGACCAGGTCGTCTTCCTGGACGCCGTGGAGCGCCGCTTCGTTGACGAGCTGGGCGGCATGAACCTCTTCTTCGTCTACGACGACGGCACCCTGGTCACCCCGCCGCTGACCGGGACCATCCTGCCCGGCATCACCCGGGAGTCGGTGCTCACGATCGCTGCCGCCGCCGGTCACCAGGTGGCGGAGCAGCCGATCTCGTTCGCCGACTGGCAGGCCGACGCGGCGAGTGGTCGACTGCGCGAGGTCTTCGCCTGCGGCACCGCCGCGGTGATCAATCCGGTCGGCACGGTCCGCTCTCCCGACGGTGAGTTCCGTATCGGCGGCGGTGAACCCGGCCCGGTCACCATGACCCTGCGCCAGCAACTCGTCGACATCCAGCGGGGCAAGGCCGCGGATCCGCAGAACTGGGTCCACCACGTGCTCTGAGGGTTGCGGCTACTCCAGCAGGTGGTCGCGGAGCGCGGCCACCTGGGCGTCGGTGACGCCGGCGTGGCGCAGGTAGCCCTCGACCGTGCCGTAGCGGTCGCGCAGTTCGGCGAGGAACAGCAGCATCGCCTCCTCAGGGCAGCTCAGTGGCGGCAGCGACGGGTGCAACGTCCTGCCCGTCGTGGCGAACCAGGCCCGGAAGCGCTCGCCGGCTGCGGTGCTCAACGCGTAGTCCGTGGCGATGTCAGCGTCGGAGACGCCCAGCATGGCCAGGGTGAGACCGCAGACGATGCCGGTGCGATCCTTGCCGGCGACGCAGTGCACCAGGAGCGGGGCATTGGACTCGTCCGCGATCAGCCCGATCGCGGCGGCCAGGCCGGCGGTGCCGGTCGAGGCCAGGTCGGCGTACCGGTCGGCGAGGTAGCGGGCGAGGTCGGCACCGGGTTGGTACGGGGTGGTGGCCCATTCGGCATGCTCCGGGTGGATGTGCCGCCAGGTCAGCCCCGCAAAGTCCGGGATTCGGCCATCCCGGTCCACTTCGTGCGGCCGGCGTAGGTCGAGCACGGTGCGGACGCCGAACGCGGCGAACGCCGTCCGGTCGGCACCAGTCAGGCGGTGCGGGGTGTCCGAGCGGAAGAGCCGACCACTTCGGACAACGCGCCCGTCGTGGCCGGCGGGCCCGCCGACGTCGCGGAAGTTGAACAGAGTGTCGAATTGGGTTAGTTCAATCGGGTCCACTCTGACACGGTAGCGGCAGACCCGTCGCACGTGGTCCTACCGATCATCGTTCTCGCGCGGTGCCCGGTGGGATAGCTGAGTACGTGTCGCCGTAGTAGCCACCGAGCTTGTCCCGGTATGCCGGGTCGGTGTCCGCCGTCTCGTCGTACTCCGGCGCGGCCTTGATCTGGTCCTTGCTCCGGTCGATGTGGACTTTTCGTTTGTTGTGGTCAACGTGGTTGACCGTGCCGGCAGGGAGCATGACCCGGCGACCGAATAGCCACGGGCCGGTGTCCACCACGAGGTAGCTGGAGTTGACCGCGTGGCTGGCCTGGTCCACCTTCCCGATGCCACCGTCACTCGCCTCGACCTGATAGCCCGCCAGGTCGATTTCGGTCACGGTGGTGTCGGCGCGGTATCGCCACGGGTCGCCGTCGCTACCGGGCGGGCCGTCGCGGTCGCTGCTCGGATCGCCGGTGCCGAGTGGGCTCGGCGTCGGACGGGCCGGATGTGGGTCACGCCGTGCCATGGCGTCTCCTTCCACCTCTGGGCGGGCCGGGTCGGCGTCGGGCCACCGCGAGGTGGTACCCGGTGTCGCGCTGGGTACACCGCCATCACCACCACGGCGGGAGGTCCGCTCCGCGGAGCCGGCGGGGGAGGCCGTTCGTGCGCAGCGCGTGGTTCGTGTAGGTCGACGCCGGCGGCTTCCGAAAGCCGTCCCGAAATGCGGATTTGGCTGCCCCGCCGGGCCCGTGGCTGGCAGAGTGAGCGCTGTGCACCGCACTTTCATGATTATTCGCCGCTAGCGCGCCGGCTTCCGTTCGCCGAGCGCGCAGACCTCCCACGTCCGTGGGGGGTCTTTTTGTTGCCGCAGAGAGGATCCTGATGACCTTCCAGGTCTACGACACGACCTTGCGCGACGGCGCCCAGCGCGAGGGGCTCAGCTATTCGGTGGTCGACAAACTCGCGGTGGCCCGGCTCCTCGACGAGTTCGGGGTGGGCTTCATCGAGGGCGGGTGGCCGGGCGCGGTACCGAAGGACACCGAGTTCTTCCGCCGGGCCCGTACCGAGCTCGACCTGCGCCATGCGGTGCTGGTGGCCTTCGGCGCCACCCGGCACGCCGGCCGCCCGGTTGACGACGACCCGCAGGTGCGCAGCCTGCTCGCCGCCGAGACCCCCGCCGTCACGCTGGTCGCCAAGGCCGACCTGCGGCACGTGCAGCGGGCGCTGCGTACCTCTGCCGACGAGAACCTGGCGATGGTCCACGACACCGTGACCTACCTGGTGGCGCAGGGGCGGCGGGTCTTCGTCGACGGGGAGCACTTCTTCGACGGCTATCGCGACGACCCCGGGTTCACCTCGTCGGTGGCCGAGGCCGCACTCGCCGCCGGCGCCGAGCGGTTCGTGCTCTGTGACACCAACGGTGGCATGCTCCCCTCCCAGGTCACCGCCGTGATCGGCGACCTCACCGCCCGGCTCGGTGTGGCACCCGAGCAACTCGGCATCCACACCCAGGACGACACCGCCTGCGCGGTCGCCAACACCATCGCCGCGGTGGAGGCGGGCGTGCGGCACGTGCAGGGCACCGCCAACGGGTACGGCGAGCGACCCGGCAACGCCGACCTCTTCGCCGTGGTGGCGAACCTGCAACTCAAGCTCGGGCTGCCGGTCCTACCCGAGGGCTGTCTGGCGCAGATGGTGCGGGTGTCCCGCGGCATCGCCGAACTCGCCACCATCGCCCCCAACGACCACCAGGCGTATGTCGGGGCCGCCGCCTTCGCCCACAAGGCGGGGTTGCACGCGAGTGCGATCAAGGTGGATCCGTTGTTCTACAACCACATCGACCCGCAGCGGGTGGGGAACCGGATGCGCATCCTCGTCACCGAGATGGCCGGCCGGGCCAGCATCGAACTCAAGAGCCGGGAGCTGGGCCTCGACCTGGCCGACCACCCGGAGACCCTGAACCGGGTCGCCAAGCGGGTCAAGGAGCTGGAGGCCGAGGGCTGGTCGTTCGAGGCCGCTGACGCCTCGTTCGAGCTGCTGGTCCGCTCCGAGCTGCCGGACGCGGCGCCGCCCCGACCGTTCACGCTCGAGTCCTACCGGATCCTGGTCGAGCATCGCGAGGACGGCGCGGTGGTCTCCGAGGCGACCGTCAAGGTCCGGGTACGCGGCGAGCGGGTGATCGCCACCGCGGAGGGGAACGGTCCGGTCAACGCCCTCGACGAGGCGCTACGCTCCGGTCTGGTCAGGCACTACCCCGAGCTGCGCGACTTCGAGTTGGCCGACTACAAGGTGGGGATTCTGGCTGGCAGCCACGGCACCGGGGCGGTGACCCGGGTGCTGGTGGAGACATCGGACCGCGCCGGTCGGGACTGGACCACGGTGGGGGTGCACCCCAACGTGGTGGAGGCGAGTTGGGACGCGTTGGTTGACGCGCTGACCTACGGGCTGGACCAGGCCCGGGGCGGACGGTCCTGACTCAACCGGCCGGCGGGAGGCGGAGTTCGGTGAAGACCGCGCGGTGGTCGCTGCCCGGGATCGCGTACACCGCGGCGGCCCGGACCGCGATCCGCCGGTCCACCAGCACGTGGTCGATGGTCACCGGCGGAATCAGGTCCCCGTCGTACGGCCCCCAGGTGCCGGTGAGCCCGGTCCCGGCAGCGTCCGCCGCGTCCACGTACCCGGTGTCCAGCAGGGCGCGCAGCGGGGCGTGGTCGAGGGTGGCGTTGAAGTCGCCGGCGAGGATGCGGAGCTGCCCGTCCGGGGTGGCGGGAGGCTGGGCGGCGAGGTCCCGGCGCCAGTTACCCACCTGGTCGAGCGCGTAGGGGGCGGCGGGGTGCACCGACTCGACCTGGACCGGCGGCGCCGCCGGGACGGCAACGGTTCCGTACGCCTGGAGGAAGCCCCAGGCACTGCTGTTGTGCCGGACGCCGCCCGCGCTGATCGGGTGGCGCGCGTACAGCCCGGAGCCGGGGGTCCCCTCGACGGGGTGTAGTTCCCGGTACGGCAGGAGCTGGTCCAGCCCCAACCGGTCCAACTCGGCCGCGATCGCCGGGGTGAACTCCTGTACGGCCAAGACCTCCACCGAGTGCCGGCGGACGAGGTCAACCAGCGCCTCGGCGTCGGCGGAGCCGGCCAGCAGGTTGGCCGTCAGCAGCCGTACCGGCGGGCCGGTGACGGCCGGCGGGGTCGACTCGAACGTCCGCGGTGCCACCACGGCGACCAGAGCCACCGTCGTCACCGCCGCCACCACCGCCGGCCGCCAGCGTCGCAACCCGAGGAGCAGGATCAGGGGCAGCAGGCTGCCCGCGGCGGCGTACGGGGTGAAGGCCAGGAGCTGGACGAGGGGCCCGTGGTCGAGACCGAGCAGGCGGACGCCCGCCCAGGCGGCACCCGGGGTGACGGCCAACCAACAAGCCACGGTTGGTGCCGCCGGTCGCCGACGAGGGTTACCTGTCTCCGCCACGACCGCAGCCTAGGGCACGCCGGTCTGCCCAACCCTTCGCCGATGCTGCCGGAGGCCGTCAGCGGCCAACGAGTTGTGTGGTCAGTACTGAGGGGAATCATCGGTAGTGGGCTGCCTGGTGCGGTAAGTCCGACGTTTGCCGACGGTCGGCGCGGGAAGCAAGCACCGTGACGGACATCTCGGACACCTTGGCCCCCGAGCCCAGCCCGGTCGATCCCGACGCAGCCGGCACCGAGTTACGACAGACTCTCGCCGAGGTCCGGCGCGTGATCGTTGGGCAGGACCGGCTCGTGGAACGCCTGCTCACCGCACTTATCGCCGACGGACACTGCCTCCTGGAAGGGGTGCCCGGCGTCGCGAAGACCCTCGCCGCGCAGACCCTCGCCACCGTCGTCGGCGGCAGCTTCTCCCGCATCCAGTTCACCCCCGACCTGGTTCCCTCCGACATCGTCGGCACCCGCGTCTATCGGGCCTCCCGGGAGACCTTCGATGTCGAGCTGGGTCCGGTCATGGCCAACCTGGTCCTCGCCGACGAGATCAATCGGGCTCCGGCGAAGGTGCAGTCCGCGCTGCTGGAGGCGATGGCCGAACGTCAGGTCTCGATCGGCGGGCGGAGCTGGGAGGTCCCGGCGCCGTTCCTGGTGTTGGCCACCCAGAACCCGATCGAGTCCGAGGGGGTCTACCAGCTGCCGGAGGCGCAGCGGGACCGGTTCCTGATGAAGGTGGTGGTGGACTACCCGAGCGACGCCGACGAACTCGCGATCCTCTACCGGATGAGCAGCGACCGGCCGACGCCCGAGCAGGTGCTCGACCCGCAACGGCTGCTCGACCTCCAGGCCCGGGCGAGCCGGGTCTTCGTGCACCACGCGCTCGCCGAGTACGTGGTCCGGCTGATCCTGGCCACCCGTGACCCGGGCCGGTTCGGCCTGCCCGACGTCGCCCCGCTGCTCGCCTACGGGGCGAGCCCGCGCGCCACCCTTGGCCTGGTCGCCGCCGCCCGAGCCCAGGCCCTGCTGCGCGGCCGGGAGTACGTGCTGCCCGAGGATGTCCGCGAGTTGGCGGCCGATGTGCTCGCCCACCGGCTGGTCCTCTCCTTCGACGCGGTCGCCGACGGGGTGTCTGCCGAGTCGGTCATCCGGCGGCTGGTCAACGCGGTACCGCCGCCTCGGGTCGCCGGGGTAACCGAACCCGTGCCCAACCTGGCGGCGGCGTGAGGTGGCGCGGCCGGGCCGCTGGCCCGGTGTCGCCGGACCCCGGCCTGGCCGACCTGGCCGGAGACCGGCGGCTACGCCGGCTCGAGCTGGCCGTGACCCGACGGCTCGACGGTCTGCTGCACGGCCGATACCAAGGGCTGCTCCCCGGGCCGGGCAGTGAACCGGCCGGCAGTCGGGAGTACCGGCCCGGTGAGGACGAGGTCCGCCGGATGGACTGGGCGGTGACCGCGCGGACCACCGTGCCGCACGTGCGTCAGCTCGACGCCGACCGGGAACTCACCACCTGGCTCCTGGTCGACGCCAGCGTCAGCATGGAGTACGGCACGGCCGAGCTGGACAAGCGGGAACTCGCGGTAGCCGCGGTCGCGGCGGTGGGCTTCCTCACCGCCGGAGTGGGCAACCGGCTCGGCGCGTCGGTGCTCACCCCGACCGGGCTCCGCCGACACGCGCCGGGCAGCGGCCGTACCCATCTGTTCGGGCTGCTCCGAACGCTGCTGGCGGCCCCCCGGCACGGCGGCTTCGACCGGGACACCGCACCGCTCGCGCCCCCTGACCTGGCCACCGCGCTGGACGGCCTCCGCCGGGTGGCCACCCGCCGCGGGCTCGTGGTGGTGGTCTCGGACTTCCTGGATGGCCTGCCCGAATCGCCCGGGCGGCCCGCCCCCTGGGAACAGCAGCTGCGGCGGCTCGCCGTTGCGCACCAGGTGCTCGCCGTGGAGGTGACCGACCCGCGGGAGTGGGAGCTACCCGACGTCGGCCTGGTCACCCTGGTTGACCCGGAGAGCGGCCGACGGCGGGAGGTCTGGACCGGTGACCCCCGGCTACGCCAGCGGTACGCCGCGGCGGCCGCCGCCCAGCGGGATCAGGTACGCCAGGCGATACGCCGTGGCGGTGCGGCGCACCTGCCGCTGCGGACCGACCGGGACTGGGTCGCCGACATCGTGCGGCACGTGCACCAACAACGCCGGCTGGCGACCGCTCCGGTCCCGGCCGGGAGGGGAGGTGGCGGGTGATCTGGCTCTCGCCGGCCCGGCTGTGGCTGCTACTCGTCGTGCTCGGACTGGCCGCCGGCTACGTCCTGCTACAGCGCCGCCGGAGCCAGTACGCGGTGCGGTTCACGAACCTGCGGCTGCTGGACCGGGTGGCACCACAGCGACCGGTCTGGCGCCGGCACGTGCCCGCCGGGCTCTTCCTGGCGATGCTGGCGTTGCTGGTGGTCGGCTTCGCTCGGCCCACCGCCGAGGTGCGGGTCCCCCGGGAACGGGCGACCGTGATGGTGGCGGTGGATGTCTCCACCTCGATGCTCGCCGGGGACGTGGAGCCGGACCGGCTCACCGCCGCCAAGGAGTCGGCCCGTCGCTTCGTGGACGGTCTCCCCGACGAGTTCAACGTGGGCCTGGTCGCCTTCGCCGGCAGCGCCGCTGTCCTGGTGCCGCCCGACACCGACCGGGAGGCGCTGGACGAGGGAATCGACCGGCTGGTCGAGGGGGCGACCGGGGTGCAGGGCACCGCGATCGGAGAGGCGATCAACACCTCGCTCGGAGCGGTGAAGGCGTTGGACGGTGAGGCGGCGACGGACCCGCCGCCGGCCCGGATCGTGCTGCTCTCCGACGGGGCCAACACCTCCGGTATGGACCCGATGGAGGCGGCGGCCGACGCGGTGGAGATGGAGGTCCCCGTCCACGCCATCGCCTTCGGCACCGCCTCCGGCTATGTGGACCGGGGCGGTCGGCCGATCCAGGTGCCGGTGGACGGGCAGACCCTCGACGCGGTCGCCCGGGAGACCGGCGGACAGTTCCACGAGGCGGTCAGCGCCGAGGAGTTGCGCGCGGTGTACGACGACATCGGCAGCTCGGTGGGGTACCGCACCAAGCGACAGGACGTCTCAGCCCGGTTCATCGGCCTCAGCCTGGTCTTCGCGCTGGGCGCGGCGGCCGGCTCAATGCGTTGGTTCTCCCGCCTGCCCTGAGCCCGCCGGGTGGCTGGGTGCAGGTGGCCGATCGACACGAGGAGCGTACGTATGGCAGTGCAGAGCGGGCTGGGCGAACCGCGTGGCCCCTGGTTCATCTCGCCCGAGCTGGGCCCGGACGGGCGGCCCCGGCCAGCGGACTCCGGATCGGCGCGGGCAGGCGGGGCGCACCGCTGGCACCACCGGCTGCTGCTCGGGTTGGCGCTGGTGGCCATCTCCAGTGTCTCCGGCGCCGCGGCCGGTGGTCTGGTGGCGAGCCAGGACGGGGCGCCGGGGACAGCCTCCGCCTCGGCCGCGCCGGTGCCGGCGGAGCTGGTGAGCGCCGCCGAGCAGACCGTCCCGGGTGTGGTCTCGGTGCTGGCCGCCGGCGCCGATGGCGCCTCCGCGACCGGCTCCGGCTTCGCGGTTGACGACCAGCAGCACATCATCACCAACGACCACATCCTGACCAAGGGGGGAAGTGGTTCGGTGACGGTGGAGTTGCCGGACGGGCGACGGTTCACCGCCGAGGTGGCGGGCCGGGAGCCCCGCAGCGACCTCGCGGTGTTGCGGGTGCCGTCGTCCGCGGGGCTGACGGCGTTGCCGCTGGCCAAGCCGGGGACGACCCGGGTCGGTGAGCCGGTGCTGGCGGTGGGCTCGCCCCTCGGCCTCGCCGGCACGGTGACCGCCGGCATCGTGAGCGCCGTGGACCGGCAGGTGCGCCTCGGTGACAACCGGCACACGGCGGTGCAGACCGATGCCTCGATCAACCCGGGGAACTCCGGCGGACCGTTGGTGAACTCCCGTGGCGAGGTGGTCGGGGTGAACACGGCGATCGCCACGATCGACGGCAACGGCTCGATCGGGATCGGTTTCGCCATCCCCATCGAGCAGGTTCAGCAGACCGCCGACACGATCATCGGTAAGGGGGGCTGAAATCTGCGGGCCGGACCGCGAACGACCCCGCCTGCCCGGTGCGCACCGGGCCCCAGGCGCTAGCCTCGGAAACGTGGACAGTGGGCTGCGGGTGCACGATCGGTGGGTGGTGCCCGAGGTCGAGCTGCGGGAACGCTTCTCCCGGTCGTCCGGGCCCGGCGGCCAGGGGGTCAACACGACCGACTCCCGGGTGGAGCTGAGCTTCGATCTGGCTGCCACACCGGGGCTCCCGGAGCCGCTGCGCGCCCGGGCCCTCGACCGCCTCGCCGGGCGACTCGTCAACGGCGTCCTCACCGTGACCGCCAGCGAGCACCGCGCCCAACTCGCGAACCGGGAGGCGGCCCGGGAGCGGATGGCCGCGCTGCTCCGCGCGGCGATCGCACCGCCGCCGAAGCGGCGTCGCCCGACCCGGCCCTCCCGCGCCGCCAAGGAACGTCGACTGGCCGAGAAGAAGCGGCGGTCCCAGCGCAAGCGGGACCGCCGCGTTGACGGCGACTGACCGGACTACCTACGTGTCGCACCTGTCCATCGCGTCGAGTAACCGGGTGCGCAGCCGGGCGGCCTGTTCGGCGAAACCGCGCTGGGCGGCCGCGTACTCCACCCGTCCCGGTGGGGTCTCGACCTTAACCGGGGAGTAGCCCAGGGCGGCGAGGTCGTACGGCGAGGCGCGCATGTCGAGGGTGCGGATCTGCCCCGCCAACTCGAAGCACTCCGCCACCAGCTCGGACGGAACCAGCGGGGAGAGTTTGTACGCCCACTTGTAGAGATCATTGCTCAGCGATAAAGAAAAAAGTGGCCGTGCCGGTAGAGGTGACTGATGAAGATCAGCGACGTAGACCCTCGACGTCTCACCCGTAACAGCATGTGGCGGGCCGTGTAGCGGCCTCAGGAGGCGCGAGAAGCCCCAACCCCCAGGAAGTGGGGGTGTCGGGGCTTCTCGTGCCTCAGGCGGCCAGCAGGCGGCGCAGCTTCGCCAGGTCGGCAGCGACCCGAGCAGACCGTAGGCGGCAGCCGGCAGTGAACGCCTTCCGTGCTACCGCCCGCGCCTGCTCCTGCTCCCCCTCGGCGTCCAGCAGCAGAGCCAACCGAACCTGTGAACGGACGACGGCTCGCGTACGCCCGTGGCCGAAGCTACGGATAGCCGCATTCAACCGCTCCCGCGCTTCCCTTCTCGCCTTCCCGGAACCCTTGCTAGACAAGGCAAAGAGTGCGTTACCCACGTCCCGATCGGCGTGCGCAGCGTGCCCGTCAGCGAACGGCCGGACGCACGCCGGTATTTCGCTCAAGTCGATAGCGTCATATGCCCGCTCGGCTAGCCGCACGTGCCGCCAGGTGGCCGAGGCGTCCCCTACGGTGCCGTACGCCTGTGCCCGCATCCCGCAAAGGACAAACCGGGTAACCGGGGCTAGCCCGCCATCAGGGATGTCGATCATCCGTAGTGCACCCGCAGGGTGCCCGAGGTGGATCATTTGGGAAGCCGTATCAGCAAGAATATGCGCCGAAAGATCAGCATCGTTGGCACCCTCGCTTGCCTTCAACGCAAGTCGTGACAACCGACCGGCCGAGGTGGTTTCGCCAGCGTCAAACATGCTGAACCCGGTTCGGTTCGCCAGCATGGCGATGACGGCGGACAACCGTTTTCGCACAGGGTCACTCATGCTGGCCCCGAGCAACCCAACTGCCCACCTGAGTTGACCTTTGCCCATCTCGCAGGCCAGACCGCCGCCCTGGTCTAGGTCTAGCGCCGTCAACATGTTGGTAGCGGCCTCCAGGGCGCTAACGTCCGCCATGCCGGCTCGGGTCGGCCGAGGCGCGGCAGCGAGGCCGTCCAGTAGCTGCCCCAACTCCACAGTGGGGCTCTGAATCTGCACCCCTAGGACCTGTTCGTAAGCGCCGGCAACTTCCGGCTTAGCGGCACGCCTACCGGCTTCCACGTTGCCAAGGTGACCCTTGGTGAAGTGGGTACGGGCAGCCATTACCGACAGGCTCACCCCGGCGTCCTCACGAGCCGCCCTCAGTAACCGCCCCACGTCCACGACTGAATACCCCTGAATACCTCCACCCGCTGCATCATGCAGCCGGCAACCGCCAGGCTACCGGACATGGACGGCGTAGAGCTCCCCCAATGCGGGCAAATGCGGGCCACTGGTGCCCGAGGTGTAGTGGCTCGCTTCGCTGGCCACGCGGCCATAGCCGCACCTCCCCAAGAGCGCCGCAGACCCAACGGGAGTCGGATTGTGAAGGTCGAGCAATTACCGCAGCGACAGCGCCGGGTAGCGCTGGCTGGCGCGATCAAAACCGAGCATCGGGCGGTGAGTGAACGAGTGTCCGAAGGGGAGCTTGCGCGGCTGCTGTCTGGCGGGCGCGCAGTTGGACGGGCGCGGGTGTACTACACGACCCACCCGGGCGTAGACGTGCTTGAAGCTGTGCTAGACGGGCTCAGGCGGTTGTGATGGCAGACGATAGTAGACCTCCGCCGCACCGCAACCGTGATCCATACGGGACGCCCCCGTTGCCGGACGGCGACCAGGTGCACGGTGAGCCACCGCCGAACCTCGCCCCTCCGACGGCTCGGCAGAAGCTGACCGCTCTACTGGTGGTGGTGATCGTTGTTGCCGCCGTGGTGATCGGCGCACTCCGGTGACGGACCGGCCGCCATGCTCGGCAACGGTTGCCCGGTGGCGGAAGACCCTCCGCAATCATCAAACGGTTGATGGTCACTGTCCGGAGTGCGGCACTCCCGGCCGGTGCCGGTTGTGGGGTGAGGCGTTCGCGGAGTTGCTGGCCCATGACTTGCTTGACCCACGGACACCACCCCCCAAGGATGTCCGGCCGCAATCAGCGGCCGGTGAGGAAAAGAGAGAGGAAGATTCTCGTGGAGAAGTTGAGCTGGAAGAAGCCGATGAGGTGTGACAACAGTTCGCCCAACTGTGTCGAGGTTGCGTCCGGTGACAATGGCGAGCGGTTTGTCCGTGACAGCAAGAACCCGAACGGGCCGGTCCTGGCCTTCACCTCGGAGGAGTGGGACGCGTTCGAGGGCAGTGTTCGCGGCGGACAGCGTTTCTGACGCGCCCGTCCTGGGGCCGGCCGTTGAGGGCTGGCCGTAGCGGGCAGTCAGCGGTCCAGGTGCCGCCTCCGAGGATCGTGTGAACCGCCCAACGAAAAAGGGCCCCGGACCCCTGGCAAGGGGTCCGGGGCGTCCTAGTTGCTGAGTTCGTCTCCGCTGCGGTCTTTGGCTGGCGGCGTCAGGAACGCTTGGCCTTCCCCGTCTGGTAGTGGTTTCCGGTCCTCCAGGGCCCGCACTTCGTCTACGGACAGGAAACCAGCCTCGATGCCGGTGCGGTAGGCCTGGTACCGCTCCACGGTCTTCACGCGAAGTCTCGCGTTCACGTTGAACCGCACGGACTGCCCGGCCGGCAACACGTGAGAAAACGCCTGCTCTATCCGGATCAGCCACGGCATAAGAGTCTGGGTGACAAACCAGTTGTGTTGCTCTTCGACACCGGAACCCCACGAACTAGCCGTAGTCGGATCAAGCATGTAGGCGGGCACCCGGAAAACCCCGGCGATGGCCAACCGGTTAAACCGTTGAGTTTCCAAGAACTGCGCTTGCTCAGGGGTCACGGAAATCTGCTTCCACGATGCACCGCCGGTGAGCACACCGATCGCGTGACTGTTCTTAACGCCCTGGTGGCTACGCTTCAGCATCCGCGCCAGCACTGCCACCTCACCCGGCTTGGGGCTACCGGGATGTGTTCCACAATCCCGGAAACGGTGGCCCCTTGGCTGAAGAACCGGGCGGCGTATTCCTCGGTAGCCAACCCCGCCCCGATCGTCTGCCTCGCGTTCTCCAAAGGAGACAAGCCCCGTAGACTGTTCGCGGCAGCGAATCCCTTAACGTGAACAACCTCCCGGCTGGGCACCGTCAAGTCACCGACCATGTAAACAACCCCGCTGCCATCATCGGTCAGCTCGATCCGAACCGTACGCGGATCAAGAGGAAGAACAGCGATAACCCTGCCGTTGCCGCCCCGGAAGACACGGATAAAAGCGTTCCCGTCCGTGAGGAGACTCGTCATCACCTTGTGCCAAAAGTCAAACGCCGTGTCGAACGGGTTCGGCTGACTCAACCACGCCGGGCCCGGGACCGGCTCCCTCACCTTCCCGACCGTCCGCACCACATCAACAGGTAGGGCCGCTACGGCGTCAGCGATCAACGACACGCACGTGTACACCGCCGACAGATTGAGGGCTGTGTCCTGGCTGACGTTCACTCCGGCCCACGTCGGGCCCTGACCGCCGAGAGCGGCAAGAACACCATCAGAAGGTGCCGGTGCCGCCCGACGTTCCCTGATCCGATCCCACAAACCCAACAGGCCACCTCCAAAGACGAAAAAAGCCCGCCCCCGGTTGGGGGCGGGCCCGGACGGTTTCGTGGGCTACTTGACGCCGGTCACCCGGACGACAGCCGCCGGGTTCGGCACCAGCAGATCAGCGCGCATCTTCGCCGTCACCAGCGTTTCGTCAGTCGCACCGTAGACGTACGGGTTGACATCAAAAACAGTGTCCTCCCGAACCACCGCGTACACCTCGGAGGGCACATACACGTAGATGCTGTTACACACGTTCCCCGACGTGCCCTCAGCCTCGGTAAGAGACAGGTTCCCGGACAGGTACACGGCACGACCGAACAGGCGACGAGACACACCACCCGACGCGCTGCCGGCGCTGTCCTGAATAAGCGACTTGTTGGAACCGGTCGCCTCCTTCAGCTTCAGAATCTGCCGCCACGTCCGAGGCGGCAAAACGATGACAGCGGATTCCTCGTCGGCGTTCGCCTCCGCGAGCAAGCCCAGGGCGTCAGCGACAACATCCAGGTTCGCCAACGCGGCACCGTTAGTACCCGCCGAAAGCGTCTGGATACCAGCAACATGCTTCAGTCCCCGCACGTTCGGGGCGGTACCGTCGCCCTCGAAACAGCTCAGGTCGTAGGCCAAACCCACAGAACGGATCAGCGACTTCGAAAGCTGCTCAAGAGCGGACGGCTTAGCGTCGCTGACAACCTCATTGGGTACCCGGGTGCCCTGCATGAACTTCCGGGGCACCGCCGTCAACGACTCCGCGTTCGGGTCGCTCAGCGGCACATCAGCCGCCTCCCCCACAGCACCAGCAACCCCGTCACTGGTCATGTGAGGAATCACGATGCTGTCACCGCTGGTGCGGATGACCTGAACACCACTACGGACAATGACACTAGAGGTGCCCAGGAAGTCCAGCACATACCCGGCCTGCTCGGCCGGGGTGAACGCCGCACCCATCCCGGACGCACCCGTGAGGGCCCGCACCTCAGCCGACAGCAACTCCCCGGCGCGCACCTCGGCGCGGGCACCAGGAACACCAGCCGGGCTAGCGGCGATAGCGCGACGCTGCTCCGCCTCGACAGTCGCCCGCGACTCACCCGCCGCACCCTCAGCGGTCTGCCGCCCCGGTTCACCCCAACCGCCTTCCGGGCCGAGACTGTCAATGGCGCGGATACGCGTCTCCACCGGAAGAAGCTCGTTGCGGGTCACTCTCAAGAGGTTCCCCAACTTGGCGCGCTTTTCTTCTAGCTCAAGCTCAAGCTCAGGTTCAGTAGTCAAAACAGAATCTCCAATCAGAACAAACGAGAATGCCGCCCCACGCAGGGGCGGCACCCACTAAAAATCATTGTCAAAATTTGATGCTACGGTGAATTTAGGACGTCGATCACGGTTACGCAGATCTTCGCGTACGCCATCACTGAATCGTCCCTACCATCCCTAAGTGCCAACTCGAAAAGCCGGAAGAAATACTCCACTATGTTGCCAAGCTCGGTAGAGGTCAGCTTACGGAATTCGGAAGATAGGTCAGTCATGAAATTTCCTTACTCTCGTTGAAGGTACTGAAACAATTTAAGGTTTCCCTCGAATTCCCACAAACCCGGGAAAATGTGCAGACACAAAAACGAGCCTAAAGCAGCGGGAGTGGGTAAAGTTTGTGGGAAAGTTTTTCTGCCCCTTTCCCCCTGTCGGGGGTCGGGGGTTGTGGGTTTGCATTTCCTGAGCAGACTGTCTTGTGAGTTTTTCTGTATGGAATGCAGACCGTAGTGCACGAACCCCCGCCTAGCTAGACTGTTGTGTCAGAGCCCAGGGGCTCTTTCACCGGACGGGGTCGCACGGTTCTCATTTCTTCGCTGGGCCCCTAACCGGGCCCCCTGCCGGTTAGAGCAGGTGGCGCAGTGGGCGCGCCACAGCGAGGGTTCCATGAGTAGTGCTCGGCCTTCCGGGGTGGACGTGGGGATGATGTGGTCTACGTGTGTTGAGAGGGCTCCACATTCCCAGCACACCGGATGGTCGGTGAGGAACGCGCGTTTCGCGCGGGCCGCCTTCGCGGAATACCAGATCGGGGGGTGGGTGCGGTTGTGCGCCTCCGCCCTGGGGGCGGTGGCGAACGGTTTCGGCTGGTGTGTTGGGCACCTGCTGGTGCCGTGGGGTGTGAGTTGTTTGCAGATTGTGCAGGTGTTGTAACTCATTGCCTTTGCGGGACAGTGGTTGTTTCTGTTGGTTGGCATTCTTTGGGGAATGCCAACTGTAGTAGCTAGTTAGAAGCTATGGTTTGTTACTGTAGGCAGCCCTTTGGGGCTGCCGCTGTAGTGGTTAGTTGTTACTACTAGGCAGCCCGAGGGGGCTGCCCATTTGGTTAGAGTAGAACTGTTTAGTAGTTACTGTTGGTTGGCAGCCGAAGGGGCTGCCAACAGTAGTTACTGTTACTGCTGTTGTTTAGTCAGTGTTGGCAGCCCTCGGGGGCTGCCGTAGTGGTTGGTTCTGTTGTTGGCAGCCGAAGGGCTGCCAACCTGGTTAGTAGTAGTCAGTAGTGACTAGTGTTGGCAGCCCTAGGGGGCTGCCCTGTGACTGTTAGTCAGTAGTGACTGTTGGGCAGCCTAGGGGCTGCCCTCACTGGTAGGTCACTGTTGGGTCGGTCGGGTCGGTCGCCTTCGCTCCCTCCCCTCCCTCCCGTAAAACCCCCTCACTATTAATAACCACCTACAAACCCGTATGCCTGTAGGTGGATTCCGCTGTGACCTGGGTCACTCCTTCGCGAAGGGAAGGTGTGAATTGCTGCCTGGGCGGCCCCGAGGCTGCCCAGGGGTGGCTTGGTCTAGGTGACTACTCACTGGTTGGCAGCCCGAAAGCTGCCAACTGCCAATCAACCCCCTCACCCTTAATAACCACGTTGAAACCCGTATGCCTCTACGAGTGACTTGCGTCACTCTACGGGTGAGGGGAAGTCAACCAGCACAGGGAACACACCTAATTTATAGTGAGAGCGGTTTGTGTTCGCGCAGGTCACACCGCACATCGCTTAGCGCTCACGGCTAAGAGCTTTAGCCGCTGCGGCTAAGCAGCCTCGATCCGGGCCTTGCGAACGTTGTGGAAGCTACACGACATGGTGCCCCTCCCGGCCTTCTGGAACAGGTACGACGACAGCACCAGGCACCGAGCGCACGAATCGGCGTGCAGCATCCCTAGCCGCTTCGCCTTCGCGATAGCGTCGCTGACCGTAGCAGCAGAGCTGGGCGTGACACGCCCGGTCGCCCGGTCTGGTCGGCCGAGGAATTTCCGTAGCGCCCCGGCGCGGAACTCAGCGTGCCCAATCTGGTTAGCCTCAGCCATTGCCAGCATGAACAGCCGTACGTGCGCCGGTCCGACCTCGGGGTTACGGCTGATCCTCCGCAGCTCTGTTTGATGCACGGCCCCGTACGGGCCAGCAAACAAGAAGCTCATGCAGACGTATCTCCCCTTCCCAATACTGTGATTGTTGCCGTGGCAGAAAGTTGTGGCTAGGCGGCAACTGCCGTACACCTTAGCAGCGGCTGCAACACCTTAACTTTGGTCGCTGGTGAAACCCTTTGCAGCGGCCGTGGCGGAAATAGTGTACGGACCCCAATAGGGGGCGACCGCCACCGGCTGTCAGCCGTGCATCGCAGCAACGTCTAAACACTTCGCAATTTGCCGGTGGTGTATTTCTCGTCTGTAGATGAGCAAGGTGGTATGATCCCTGGCTATGAGTAAGCAGACACCCCCGGCGGGCTATGCCCGCGTCTCGCTATTCCTGCCCGGTGCTGTCAGTGACGAAGCGCAGAAATCGGAATGCAACGCCGAGGCTGCCCGCAGAGGGCTTTCCGAACCTGTGTGGTATGTGGATGTTGACCGCACCGCGAGTGACGAGCGGAAGCCCCGGCCCGCTTTCGATCAGTTAATGGCGGATGTGAAGGCCGGCAAGGTTAAGGTCATCATTTCCCGTTCCTCTGACCGCTTTGTGCGCCGTCCGCGTGAGCTAGAAAGCATTATCGATGTTCTGTCGCCCCGGCATGTGCCGGTCTATTTTACGCGGGACTCTGACTATGACCTGTCCACAGCAGGCGGCAGGGAAACCGCCCGCATCAAGGCATCAATCGCCCGGGGCGAGGTGGAGCGCATGTCGGAGCGCATGAAGTCATCTGCCGAAGAACGTGCCCGCAGGGGAGTCCCCCGAAAGGGCAATCGTCCCTTTGGGTACACCTTCGCGAACAAGTCTGACGGCACCCTGACCTTCACTCAGGTTGGCCCGGAGGCGGAAGCAATCCGATGGGCGTTCGATTACGTTATGAGCGGTGGCACGCTTGCAGGTGTTGCCCGAGAATGGACGGGCCGAGGCTTCACCACGGCCCACGGTAAAGTGGGTCGCAATTGGTCTTGGCTTGGCGTAAAGCAGGCCGTACTGAATCCGGCCGTCGGTGGATTTCGCTACTACCAACCCACGTCGGTTCTCACTATTGGGGAAGCGCGCAAAGTTCCGTGGGAGTGCGATTTTATTCCCGGCAACTGGAAAGACGACAGCATCCTTTCAGGTCAGGAATGGCGGGATCTCCGGACGGTTCTCACCAGTACCCGCCAAAAAGCAGGAAATAGGAAGCGTCACCTTGGGTCCGGTATCTATTTGTGCGGACTTTGCGACGACGGAACCACGCTAAAGAGTGCTCGTCGCGGTGGTGAGTTGATGTATCGGTGCCGGGAAAAGTCGCACCTCAACGTGCCAGGCCAGAACCTGGACGCGTTCATTTTGGAGATGGTCCGCCGGGCCCTGGTTGATCGGGACATCTTTGAGGCGTCTTTCGGCACCAGTAGTGCCGTTGATGCGGCTGCGCTTGATCAGCAGCGGAAGGAAGCGCAGAAGCAACTTGACCAGTTGGAGGAGGCGTATGCGGGCAAGCGGGTAAGCATCAGCGTTTTTGAGCGCACCAGCCGCCGCCTTGAAGCCGAGATCACTGATCTTGACGACAGGCTTTCCGTAATCAATGCGGAGAAGTCCAGAATCGTGCGGCTCATGTCGTTTGAGGAAGTAGATCGAGCCTTGGAGGATGCCGATCTAACGCAGCGGCGGCAGCTCGTAGCGGACATCTACCCGAAGGTTATCATTCGCGCCCCTGGTAAAGGTCGTGCGTTCAATCCTGAGTACCACGTGCGGATGATTGACCGTGCGGGCCGTGAGTGGCCTACGTGGTTGCATGAGTGGTCGCAGAACCGGCAGTTGAATAGCGCTCGTGCCCTCGTGGAGGCGCGGCACCAAGTAGGGCCCGCTTCGGGCAATCCAACTTGATCGAATCTCTGTCGATGAGTATGTCCATGTTGGCGTGCAGGCAGCCGGGCTGCTCCAGGTCGTGCTGCCTGTCCCGGGTCGGCTGGAGCAGGTTCAGCGGCCGGGCCGGCGCGGTGAAGAAGCGGTACGCGTCGAAGTGGCTGCACCGCACTCCCCGCTCCTCGACGACCGTGGCGACCTGCGCCGGGCTCAACCGCAGCGGCCAGGCGTTGTGCCGGACCTCCTCCTGGGTCTGCCGGTAGACCATCGCCCACTCGTGCATGCCGAAGCAGCCGTACTGTGCCGGTCGGCCCGCCGTGGCGCTCAACAGGGTCCGGATCCAGGTGATCGACTCGGCTCGCCGGGCGCGTACCGCCGGGGTGTCGAGGGTGGCGCCGGCGGCGCTGGCGCGGTAGTCCGGCCCGAAGTCGGCCGGGTCCGCGTCGCGCAGCACCACCCCCGCCCCGGGGTGCCAGCGGCGGAGCCGAGCCGGCCGGTACGAGTAGTAGGTGAAGAGGAAGTCCTGTACCGGGTGCTTCTCGCCCCGGCGGCGGCGGGCCAGGTGTGGGGCCAGCCACGTCTCGATCCGCTCCTGGTGCGCCCGGCGTCGGGCCTGCCAGGTCGCCGGTTCGAGCACGGTGCCGAGTGCGGGGAGGGCGGCTGTCACCTGCCCAGGGTACGGCCGTCCCCGCTGTTGGGGCCGAGTGTGTCTACCCCGCGGTGCGACCACGCCGCACGCTGCCGCTACCGGGCCAGGTGTGTCCACACACCCGGTTGCTGGGGCGGCGAGGGTTGCTGCCCTTGCACGCCGCGGATAGTATTTGGTCAAACGTCCAAGGCGATCGTCCAAGGAGGCCATCGTGGGTGAAACCAGCATCGAACGGGGCCGGAGTGCGCGAGCGCGCCTGTTGACGGCCGCCCGGGAGTTGATCGGCGAGCTCGGTTGGAACGCGGTCAGTACCCGGACGCTGGCCGAGCGGGCTGGCGTCCGTTCCGGGCTGGTGCACTACCACTTCGATTCGTTGCAGGCGCTGCTGCGTCATGCCGCCCTCGATGAGGTCCAACGGATGCTCGAGGGCACCAGTGCGCTCCTTGCCGGGGCCACGAGCCCGAGCGACGACATCGAGCGGATGTTGTTCGACCTCGACCAGTACAACGGCTCTGATCCGGCTTCCCTGCTGTTCGTCGAGACCTATCTCGCCGCAACCCGCGACCATGAGCTGCGCCAGGGGATGAGTGCGTTGGTCGCCGACTTCCGTCGCTCGCTGACCGAGGCGCTCACCCGATCCGGACACCCCAGACCGCAGGCCGCCGCGAGCATGATATTGGCATTTTTCGACGGCTTTGTCCTGCACAAGGGCCTCGACCAGGGCCTGTCCGCGGAGCACATCGCCCCGCTACTGCGCCGAATCACCAACACCGAAGAGAGTCGCATCACCAACACCGAAGAGGACGGAGAATAGCGATGAAAGCCTTCATCTGCGGCGCCGGCATCGCCGGGCTGGCCCTCGCCCACCGCCTGCACCACCACGGTTGGGAGGTCCAGGTCGTCGACCACGCTCCAGGGCCGCGCGAACAGGGGTACATGATCGATTTCTTTGGCCCGGGGTACGAGGCGCTGACAGCGATGGGTCTACGGCCGAACCTTCGGAGGTTCGCCAGTTCGGTCGACTCCTTCCGCTACATCGACTCCCGCGGCCGGACGACTGTCAGCGTTGACTACACGTTCTTCGCCCGGGCCCTCGACGGCGAATTCGCCAGCATCATGCGGCCTGCCATCGAACGCATGCTCCACGAATCGCTCAACGACCAGGTCGACATCCGCTACGGCGTCACGATCGACCGGATCAGCGGTAACCGGGCAGAGCTTTCCGACGGCACTGCTGTCGAGGCGGACGTGATCGTGGGCGCCGACGGCATCCACTCCCACGTCCGCTCGCTCGTCTTCGGCCCCGAGCGCAACTACCTCCGCTACCTCGGCATGCATACGGCGGCGTACGTCTTCGAGGATCCCGTGGTGTTCGAGCAGGTTCGGGGTCAGTTCGTGCTCACCGAGACCCTCAACCGTCAGCTGGGCCTCTACGGGCTCGCCGATGGCCGGGTCGCGGTGTTCGCCCTGCACCGAATGGATGACGCCCGCCTACCCGAGGACCCACGCGAGGCGTTGTATCAGACCTACACCGGCATGGGTGACCTGGTGGAGCGGGCCGTGGCCAACTGCCCACCGCCGGAGGCGGTCTACTACGACCAGGTCGCCCAGATCGACGCTTCGCGCTGGACCGATGGGCGGGTCGCGCTGGTCGGTGACGCCGCGCACGCGGTGTCCCTGATCGCCGGGCAGGGCGCCTCACTGGGAATCGCCGGCGCCTACCTGCTGGCCGAGCGGCTGCATGCCACCGGGTCGGTCCAGGAGGGACTGGCCGACTACGAGCGCCGCTGGAGGCCGATCATCCGCACCACGCAGCAGGCGGCCCGAGATCGGGTCACCGAGTGGTTCCTGCCGACGTCGTCGGCCAAGCTCCTGGCCCGGCGCTGGGGATTCAGGGCGATGCGCGTGCCGGGCCTCGATCGACTCCTGGTCGGCACGCTGTTCCCGAAGAGCCACCGAAACATTGCCGAACTCGCGAGATAGGAACTGTGGGTTCCCGAAGTGAGGCGGATATCGGTCCGCCGGGTGTCAACCTTCTATGCTCGGTCGGTGGCGAGGAGTGAGGAGGGCGACGCGAAATGGTAGCGCCAGCAGATTACGTGGAAATAGTTCGGCAACGACTGGTGGCCGACGGGTGTGCGGTGACCGATGAGCGCCTTGGTGCCGACTCCGTGGTGGTTGGTTACCGGGCTCAGTTTCGGGCGTTGACCAGGATTCACCTCTTCACGGTCGTCACGAGTGTGAATCGGGTTGTCGAGGGAGATCTGCGGGCCTTTGTCAGCGATGTGGTAGGGCTGGGACTGGAACGAAAAAGCCGATGGCTCGGCGTGCACTCGGGCATCATTGTGCTGCCTGTGCTCGTGACCGAGGCGGCGGATCCCGCCGCTACGGCACTGACCCAGAAGGCGTACCGGCTCAAACGGGCCGGCTTCGCGGTCATGACCCAGCCTGCCATCGTGGACGTCAAGGCGGGCAAGGTCTGGACCTTCCGGGGTACCCGGGTCTGGGGTTTCGCCTACAATTCGTTGATCAGAAATAAGTACGAGGCGTACCTGCCGGAACCATCGGCCGCGGCCAGTTGACTCCCGATCAGCGCGGGCTGATGACGATCGCCTCGCACGGGGTCGAAGCCGGGCCCGCTACCCGCGGCTGTGCCGCAAGGCCGAACGGTTCCGTGAACCCGCGGCCACTGTCGGGTAGCGGGTCAGGGCACGTCCACCCGTACCCCGGCGGAGAACACCCCACTGCGTAGCTCGAGTTGGGTCGGCGGCTGCTGGCCGTGCACGGTGAAGACCAGCGGAAGGACCATCCGGCTCCCGCCGGCCAGTGGCTTGGCGAACATGTCCCGGCCCTGGTTCGCCCGGCGGGTCGCCGGCTCGTCGGTACTGACGAAGTTGCCGTCGGCGAGGTACGCCCGCTGGAGTGGACCGTGCCAGCTCTGCTGTTCCGGGGTGCGGTTGTGCACCCCGACGGTCGCGGCGCAGGTGTGTGCCGCCGAGATCGGTTGGCAGCTGATCCGGTAGACGGTGAACTCGAACGCCGCCTCGCGGAGCGGCTCCCCGATCGCCCCGGCGGCTCCGGTGCCGACCCAGGCGCCGCTGGTGGGATGGGAGTCGGTGTCGACGGCAGCGGCCTTCCGGGTGGCCGTCCAGGTCGCTGTGCCCACGGTGCCGGCCAGTACCACCGCGGCGACCGGGACGAGCAGCCAGGTCGAGGGCCGGCGGCGGCGCGCCGGAGTGGCCGGTGCCGCCGGTCGCGGATAGATCGTCCCGCGACCCCCCTGGTGGGGCGGCGGGAGCTGCGTCGGGCGCCGCCGCCGCTGCCAGGTCCACCAGCCGCCGACGGCGAGCGCGGCGAGTCCACCGAGGCCGGTGAGGAGGGCCTCCGGCCGCTGCCACACCGGTGGTTCCGGCTCGGCCGCCGCTGGCGCCGGTGCGGCCTGCCAGGTGGCGGTCGCGCAGTCGTACGGGCGCTCACCGCCGGCAGCGAAGGCGCAGGCGGGCGCGGTCAGGGGCGCACCCGGTGGCGCGGAGAGCTCGGTGCCGAGCGTGGTGGTACTCCGGGCGGGTAGCCGCAGGTCCCAGGTGACCTCTGTGCCGGCTGTGCCGCCGGGGTGGCTGGGTCGGCCGCCGTCGGTGATCGAGGTCGCCGACGTGCCCGGCGGGAGCTCCTGCCGGACGGTGGTGGCGATTGGCCGGTTCCCGTCGTTGCGGACCTGGATCCGGTACCGCGGCGCGGCGGTGTTCTCCGGCGCTACCTGTACGGTGACCGGCGGCTTCGGTGGTGGGACCGCCGCCCGGGTCGGGCTCGGCAGTGCCGGCGGCGCGGATGGTCGGCCCGGCTCCGCGGAGGCCTCGGCGGACGGCTGGCCGGCGGGTGCCGTGGCTGCCGCGGGCGGGACCGGCGGTCGGGCAGCCGGCGGCTGTGCGGCGGCCGGGCCGGGTAGCGCCGGCACGGCGGCGAGCATGCCGAGGCAGTGGATGAGCACTGCGAGGGCCCTGTGGTGTCGTGTCGATGCAGGCATACGAACGAACCTCCGGAGTCGACGTTAGGGCGGTGTCACGCCGGGCGGTAGGAAGTGGCGAAGCCGGCCCTCGCCGGGTGCTGATGGCGTAGGCTGCGCGGCGCGCCACGCGGCATCCGGCCTGCGGCTGCGCCCGCGCACCAGGCCGGGGATAGATTGGCCCGGTGCGTATCGCTCGTTTCGCTCATACCAAGGGAATGTCGTTCGGAGTCGTCGAGGGGGAGCCGGAGGCGGGTCCGCAGGGGCTGACCGTCGCTGAGGTCGAGGGGCATCCGTTTGGACGGATCACCTTCTCCGGCGCGCGCTGGGCCCTCTCCGACGTTCGTCTGCTCTCGCCGATCCTGCCGAGCAAGGTTGTCTGCGTCGGCCGTAACTATGCCGAGCACGCGGCGGAACACGGTGCCGAGGTGCCGCAGGAGCCGTTGCTCTTCCTCAAGCCCTCCACCTCGGTGATCGGGCCCCGGGACGCGATCCGGCTGCCGGCGCTGTCGAAGCAGGTCGAGCATGAGGCCGAGTTGGCCGTGGTGATTGGGGCGCCCGGTGCCCGACGGGCCGACCGGGCCGCCGCTGCGCGCGCGGTCTTCGGCTACACCTGCGCCAACGATGTCACGGCGCGGGATCTGCAACGGGCGGACGGACAGTGGACCCGGGCGAAGGGCTTCGACTCGTTCTGCCCGATCGGTCCCTGGATCACCACCGGCCTCGACGTCGCCGACCTGGAGATCCGGTGTGAGGTGGGTCGCGATCCGGAGGAGATGGAGGTCCGCCAGCTGGGCCGGACCCGGGACATGGTCTTCGACGTGCCGGCCCTGGTGTCGTACGTCTCACATGTGATGACGTTGCTTCCCGGTGATGTGATCCTGACCGGCACGCCGGCCGGGGTTAGTCCGCTCGTGGATGGGGATACGGTCACCGTGCGGATCGAGGGGGTCGGTGAGCTGACCAACCCGGTGCTGCCGGCCAGCTGATCCAGTGCGAGGTTTCCGCAGCTCAAGGGCGTTCTGTCGGGGGCGATTTGGCCCTGCGGCGGGAGGAGGGTAATGTTTGTGCCCGGCGCTGCGAGGCGCCGATGGGGTATGGGGTAATTGGCAGCCCGACTGATTCTGGTTCAGTTAGTCTAGGTTCGAGTCCTGGTACCCCAGCGCTGTCCCGACTCGGTTGAGTCGTGACCGCTGGATCTCAGCGGAGGTGTCGCCTCCGGTGAGATGCCTCCCACCCGCTGGGTGGGAAGCAGTAGGTTCTGGCCCCGTCGTCTAGCGGCCCAGGACGCCGCCCTCTCAAGGCGGTAGCGCCGGTTCGAATCCGGTCGGGGCTACAGAAGCGGTGTGAGCCCGTCCCGTCGTCGGGGCGGGCTTTTCCGCTTTCCCGGAGCACGTTCGCCGTGCACCCCCCGGGCTGCTGTGGCCCCGGTCCGGGGTGTGCCCAGCGTGGGTGCGCCGGCTCGCCTCAGGGTGGCTGCCCAGCCGGGTTGCCGGCCCCCGGCGTGGGTCATCCGGCCGGTGCCGGTAGACTATCTCCGTACCGCTCAGCCTGGGCGGTCGTTTGGGAAATTTCCTGGCCCCGTCGTCTAGCGGCCCAGGACGCCGCCCTCTCAAGGCGGTAGCGCCGGTTCGAATCCGGTCGGGGCTACTTCTCCGCAACAGGCCCGTCTCGCCACCGCGAGACGGGCCTGTTGGTTTCGGTCACCGGGGCAGTGGACTACAGGCCGGAGAGCCGCTGGCCGGCCCGGACGACCGCCATCGCGTGGCGCTCGCCGGGGCGGCGGCCGAGCCGTTCGATGGGACCGCTGACGCTGACGGCGGCGATGACTCGTCCGGTGCGATCTCGGATCGGTGCGGAGACGCTCGCCACCCCCGCCTCCCGTTCCGCCACGCTCTGCGCCCAGCCACGGCGCCGGACCTCGGCGAGTGCTCGGCCGGTGAACTTCGAGCGGGGCAGGAGCGGCATGACCGCCTCCGGTGGCTCCCAGGCCAGCAGGATCTGCGCCGCGGAGCCGGCGGTCATGGGTAGCACCGAGCCCACCGGCACGGTGTCCCGCAGCCCGCTGGCCCGCTCGGCGGCGGCTACGCAGACCCGCTCGTCGGCCCGGCGTAGGTAGAGCTGGGCGCTCTCCCCGGTGGCGTCTCGGAGCGCGCAGAGCAGGGGCTCGGCCGCGGTCAGCAGCACGTCGGGCGCGGCGTTGGCCAGCTCCCCCAGGCGGGGACCGGGACGCCACCGTCCCTGGGTGTCGCGTACCAGCATTCGGTGGATCTCCAATGCCTGCGCCAACCGATGTGCTGTTGCCCGGGGCAGCTTCGTGCGTTCAACGAGTTCGGCCAGGCTGGCGCCGTCCACGCAGGCAGCCAGGATGCCCACCGCCTTGTCGAGAACGCCGACACCGCTCATACTGTGTCCCACAAACCGAAACCTACCTCCCAGAATTTAGGATGTCCAGATGGTGGGAGTCACTCCTGAGCCGAGGACCCTGGCCGAGAAGGTCTGGGCCTCGCACGTCGTCCGTTCCGCCGAGGGCGAGCCCGACCTGCTCTTCATCGACCTGCACCTGCTCCACGAGGTGACCAGCCCGCAAGCCTTCGACGGGCTGCGCCTCGCCGGCCGCCGGGTCCGCCGCACCGATCTGACGATCGCGACCGAGGATCACAACACCCCCACCGGGTACGCGGACCCGTCGTACCAGTCCCGCCGCGGTGACCTGTTGACGATCGCCGATCCCACCTCTCGGACGCAGATCGAGACGTTGCGCCGCAACTGCGCCGAGTTCGGTGTCCGGCTGCACCCGTTGGGTGACCGGAACCAGGGAATCGTCCACGTCATCGGCCCGCAGCTGGGCCTGACCCAACCTGGGATGACGATCGTCTGCGGTGACTCACACACCGCCACGCACGGGGCCTTCGGCGCGCTGGCCTTCGGAATCGGCACCAGTGAGGTCGAGCACGTGCTCGCCACCCAGACGCTGCCGCAGACCCGACCGAAGACGATGGCGGTGAACGTCGTCGGTGAACTCGCGCCGGGCGTTACCGCGAAGGACGTGGTGCTCGCGCTGATCGCCCAGGTCGGTACGGGTGGTGGCCGCGGGCACGTCGTGGAGTACCGGGGCGAGGCGATCAGGAAGCTGTCCATGGAGGGGCGGATGACCGTCGCCAACATGTCCATCGAGTGGGGCGCCAAGGCCGGGTTGATCGCCCCTGACGAGACGACGTTCGACTACCTCAAGGGGCGGCCGAACGCACCCTCCGGCGCCGACTGGGAGGCGGCGGTCGCGTACTGGCGGACGCTACCCACTGACGCGGGCGCGACGTTCGACTCCGAGGTGACCCTGGACGCGAGCCGGATCACGCCGTTCGTGACCTGGGGCACCAACCCAGGGCAGGGCGCGCCGCTGGACGCGCGGGTGCCACACCCGGAGGAGTTCACCACCGAGCCGGAGCGGGCCGCCGCCCGTCGGGCCCTGGAGTACATGGACCTCGCCGTGGGCACTCCGCTCCGAGATCTCACCGTTGACGTGGTCTTCGTCGGCTCCTGCACCAACGGCCGGATTGAGGACCTGCGGGCGGCCGCCGACGTGCTGCGCGGGCGCCGGGTGGCCCCGGGCGTGCGGATGCTCGTCGTGCCGGGCTCCGCCGCGGTGCGGGAGAGCGCCGAGGCGGAGGGGCTGGACAAGGTCTTCACCGAGGCAGGTGCTGAGTGGCGCTTCGCGGGCTGCTCGATGTGTCTGGGGATGAACCCGGACACGCTCCGGCCGGGCCAGCGTGCCGCCTCGACCTCGAACCGTAACTTCGAGGGCCGCCAGGGCCGGGGTGGGCGCACTCACCTGGTCTCCCCGCCGGTCGCCGCCGCCACCGCGGTGGCGGGCCGGCTGACGGCTCCCGCCGATCTGTAGCAAGGGACACCGCTGATGGAGAAGTTCACCATCCACACCGGCACCGCCGTGCCACTACGTCATTCGAATGTGGACACAGATCAGATTATTCCGGCCGTGCATCTGAAGCGGGTAACGCGAACAGGCTTCGCGGATGCCCTGTTCAGTGCGTGGCGGGAGGATCAGGCGTTTGTTCTCAATAATGAATCATATTCCGGTGCCTCGATTCTTGTTGCTGGCCCCGAGTTCGGCACCGGCTCCTCCCGGGAGCATGCCGTCTGGGCCTTGCGGGACTGGGGGTTTCGGGTCGTGCTGGCCCCGCGCTTCGGGGACATCTTCCGGGGCAACGCGCTCAAGGGAGGGCTGCTGCCGGTGGAGTTGGAATTGGAGGTGGTCGAAGAGATCTGGGATCGCGTCGAGGCCGATCCCAGCACGCCGATCACCGTCGACCTCGCTGCCCGCCAGGTCCAGGTCGCGGAGGCGACCTGGATGTTCCCACTGGACGAGTTCAGCCGCTGGCGGCTGATGGAGGGTTTGGACGACATTGGACTCACGCTTCGGCACGAACCTCTGATCGGTGCCTTCGAGGCATCTCGGCGGCCGTTCCTGCCGACCATCACATAGCCGCCCGCCCGTCCCGCGCGGGGAAGTCGCCCCCACCGGCGTCGCTGGTGGGGCTAATCTGTTGCGACACAAGGGTCTTTTTCTGTCGAATGTTTGTGTAGCGCCAGCACAGGGCATAACGTGCGCGCAGAATGGCTCGCGTCGAGTCAGTTGCACAATCGGGAGGAAGTCGTGAACAAGGCCGAGCTAATCGAGACGCTCGCCGTTCGCCTGGGGGACCGGAAGACGGCGACGGCCGCGCTCGACGCGGTCCTCACGGAGGTCCAGGCTGCGGTTACCAAGGGTGAGAAGGTATCGATCACCGGCTTCGGAGCGTTCGAGAAGCGTGTCCGGGGAGCCCGAACAGCGCGCAATCCACGGACCGGCGAGGCGGTGAAGGTCAAGAAGACCTCCGTCCCGACGTTCCGCCCGGGTACCGGGTTCAAGGAGATGGTGGCCAGCGGCAAGGTGCCGAAGGCCACGGCGGTGAAGAAGACCACCGCCGCCAAGGCTGCCGGGGCCAGGACCACGGGCGCCGCGGCCAAGAAGACCACCGCCGCGAAGAAGACGACTGCCGCGAAGGTCACCGCGGCGAAGAAGACGACTGCCGCGAAGGCCACCGCGGCGAAGAAGACCACCGCGGCCAAGGCCACCGCGGCGAAGAAGACCGCGGCGAAGAAGACCACCGCCGCCAAGGCAGCTCCGGCGAAGCGCGCCACCGTGACGAAGGCCACCGCGGCGCGGAAGTCCGCGGCGAAGAAGGCGGCGCCGGCCGCGACGTCCACGGCGGCCCGGAAGAGTGCCGCCGCCACGAAGGCCACCGTGCGGAAGGCACCTGCGAAGCGGGCGACCAAGCGCTGAGCCGGCACCATCGGGGGGCGTCCACCAGCACGGTGGGTGCCCCCGACGCGTTACAAGGGATCCGGGGCGAGGAGAGTCGCGCCGGAGAAGGCGAGCAGCCAACCGCCCCCGGGCTGGGTGGTGAAGTCCGCGTCGCGGCCGGAGAGGCGCCCCAGCGCCCCCGAAACCATCGAGCCCGGGCTGCACACCACGGCCGGCATAGCGGCCGCGCCGAAGGCGGCCAGGCGGGCGGCAGCGGCCAACGCGCACTCGTCCTGGCTCTGGCCCGCCCGCGGCTCGTCCAGATCCCCGGTTACCGCGATGGGCAGGTCGAGCAAGTCCGCCACCGGGCTGAGGGTCTGAACGCAGCGCCGGGCCGACGCGGCGAGCAGGCGGACCGGCGCAACCACGGCCACCAGCGGTGCCAGCTCTCGTGCCTGGGCCCAGCCGGCACCGGAGAGCGGTCGGCCGTGCGGGGAGCCGGCCCAGCCGCTCCGCCCACCCGCGTCCGCGTGCCGCACCAGCATGACCGTCGCGGTCACCGGTGGCAGGGCCGCGAACGCGCGGACCACCGCCGCGTCGTGCGGATAGCTGACCAACCGCACCGCCTTGTCCACCGCGAGCCAGCGCACCTCATCAACCTCGGTGTCGGGTTGAAAGCCGCCGGTCGTGACCGCCCGCATCGACCAGTAGTCGACCACCTTCGGCCGGTCCTGGCTGCGGTAACGCACGCTCGGCAGCCGGGCCTGCGGCACCGCCCTCACGTCGGTCTCCTCGGCGACCTCCCGGAGGGCGGCGCGGAGCGGGTGCTCGCCCGGCTCGAGTTTTCCCTTCGGCAGCGACCAGTCGCCGTAGCGGGGGCGGTGCACCAGGCAGACCTCGATGCCGCCCTGGCCCGGCCGCCAGAGGACCCCACCGGCCGCTCGGATCCCGCTCGCCATCTGGTCAGCGTACGGCCGTGCCGCCACCTCGGCAGAGCAGCAACTCCTGCAGGTGTGCACCGGGTTCGTCCCCGGTGCCGGAACGCCGGTGCCAGATGCCCTCCGCGTCCAGCTCGAACGCCTCCACGTCGGGGCTGAACGCGGCGGTCAGCACGTGATCCAGCTCGGCTCGGGCCACCGGGTCGGTGACCCGGACCAGCGCCTCGACCCGCCGGTCCAGATTGCGGTGCATCAGATCGGCCGAGCCCATCCAGAACTCGGCGTCGCCGTCGTTGCCGAACCGGAAGATTCGCGAATGCTCCAAGAATCGGCCGAGAACCGACCGGACCCGGATGTTCTCCGACAGGCCTGGTACCCCGGGACGGAGCGTGCACATCCCCCGGATCAGCAGGTCCACGTGGACGCCGGCCTGGGAAGCCCGGTAGAGCGCGTCGGTGATCTCCTCGTCAACCAGCGAGTTCACCTTGAACTGGACCAGCCCCGACAGGCCGAGTCGAACATGTGAGATCTCCCGCTCGATCCGCTCGATCAGGCCGCTGCGGATTCCCTGCGGCGCCACGAGCAGCTGCCGGTACGCCGTCTGCCGGCTGTAGCCGGTCAGCACGTTGAACAGGTCGGTCAGGTCGGCGCCGATCTGCGGATCGGCGGTGAGTAGACCGAAGTCCTCGTAGAGCCGGGCGGTCTTGGGATGATAGTTGCCGGTGCCGATATGGCAGTAGCGGCGGATCTGGTTGCCTTCCTGCCGGACCACCAACGCCGTCTTGCAGTGCGTCTTGAGCCCCACCAGGCCGTAGACGACGTGGCACCCGGCGCGTTCGAGCGTCCGCGCCCAGCCGATGTTGGCGATCTCGTCGAACCGGGCCTTCAACTCGACCAGCACCACCACCTGTTTGCCGGCCTCCGCCGCGTCTACCAGGGCGTCCACGATGGGGGAGTCGCCGCTGGTGCGGTAGAGGGTCTGCTTGATGGCCAGCACATCCGGGTCTGCGGCAGCCTGCTCGATGAAGCGCTGCACGCTGGTGGCGAAGGAGCGGTACGGGTGGTGTACCAGCACGTCACCATCGCGCAGCGTGGCGAAGACGCTGCGCGGCACCTCCCCCTCGGCGAGCCGCGGGTGGGTGGCCGGTACGAAGGGCGGATCCTTCAGGTCCGGCCGATCCGCCTCGCCGTAGAGCTGCCACAGCGCCGACAGGTCGAGCAGGCCGTTGACCCGCTGGACATCCTGGGCGTCCATGTCCAGTTCGCGGACGAGGAGCTCCAGCATGTGTTCGGAGATCGAGGCGGCCACCTCCAGGCGTACCGACGGGCCGAATCGACGCCGGGCGAGTTCCCGTTCGAGGGCCTGCAGCAGGTCCTCGTCCCGGTCCTCGTCAACCTCCACTTCGGCGTTGCGGGTCACCCGGAAAAGGTGGCACTCCACCACCTGCATCCCGGAGAAGAGCTGGCCCAGGTGCACCGAGATCAGATCCTCCACCGGCAGCACCTGGACGCCGGGCTGGTCGCGGTGGACGCGGACGAACCGGGGCACGTTGTTGGGCACCTTGACCCGGGCGAACAGCTCCGATCCGCCGTCCGGGGCGCAGACGGAGACCGCCAGGTTGAGGGAACGCCCGGAGATGTACGGGAACGGGTGTGCCGGGTCAACCGCAAGGGGGGTGAGTACGGGGAAGATGTGCTCCCCGAAGTAGGTGCGCAACCGAGTGTGCTCGGCGTCGGTCAGGTCGCCCCAGCGGAGGATGCGCAGACCCGTGGCGGCCAGCTTCGGCAGGAGGTCGTCAACGAAGCAGGCGGCCTGCCGGGAAACCAGGGTGGCGGTCTTCGCCGCGATCAGCTCGAGCTGGGTGCGCAGCGGCATCCGGTCACCACCGCGGACCGGCAGCCCCGCGGAGAGCCGTCGCTTCAGCCCGGCGACCCGCACCATGTAGAACTCGTCGAGATTGCTGGCGAAGATGGCGAGGAACTTCGCCCGTTCCAGCAACGGGGTGCGCGGGTCCTCGGCGAGCGCGAGGACCCGCGCGTTGAAGTCCAGCCAGGAGAGCTCCCGATTGAGGAACCGGTCGTCCGGCAGCGGTTGCGCGGCGGGCGGTGCCGGCTGGTCCGGCACCGGGTCGAGTACCTCGTCCAGACCGGCTGCGCCGTCGGCCGGGTCGGCGCCCGTCGGCTCGCCCGGGTCGGCGCTGGTCGGCTCGCCCGGGGAGTCGGCGGTGCCGGTGCCCCGGGCGGACAGGAAGCGGCCGTCGGCCCCGCGGGGGCGGGAGCCGTTGTGGGATGGAACCGCCGGTCGGCCGGCGACGGAGTCAGCGGGGTGCTCGCCAGGGGTGCTCACCCGCCCATCTTGACCTGAGCCCGGTTAACGCCAGATGAACTTGGCCGGGTTGCTCAGCTCATCGTCGGCAACGTCACGCGAATCACCGTTCCCGCCCCGTCGGTCTCCACCCGCACCCGTTGGCCGAGGCGGAGTAGCCGCAGGCCGGAGGCGTCGAAGGCCGGAGCTGGAAGCGCCAGCTCGGTGCCGTCGTCGAGAAGGAGTACGCCGCTGCGGGTCGTCGCGTCGTAGGTGGCCACCGTGCCCTGCATGACCGGCACGCTACACCGGCCGGCTGGCGGTCGGGTGGCCGTGCCACACAGTGATGCGGTGCGCGCCCCCAGCCCGAGCCGGGCGGCCGCGGCGAGATCGGCGGCGGTGTCGACATCCCGACGCAGGCTCGGCCAGCCACCGAGCAGGGGGAGCGCACCACTGGCCGCGTGGGCGGCCGCGGAGCTGCCACCGAAGCGTGGATCCAGGGGCACGCCGGGCGGCGCGGCCAGCAGCACGGTGCCGGTGCCGGGGGCATCGGGCACGTACCGGCGGGTCGTGGGTCCGGACTGCGCCGCCGACAGGGCGGCCGCCAGCTCCATCGGGCGGAGTGCGGGCAGGTCCGCGGTGAGGCCCGCGACCCAGCCGGCCCCGGCGGCGGCCGCGCCGTACCGGAAGGCGGGGTTGAGCCCGGCGGCGGGGCGGTCCGGTACCACCCGGGCGTCGATCACCGCCGTCACCGCCGGGTCGTCCGTCACCACCACCACCTCGGCAACCACCGGGCAGGCCCGTACCGCCTCGACCGTGTCGACCGCCAACGCCAGCGCCAACGCCGCGTGGGGGTGGCCTGGCAGCGCGCCGCGGAGCCGGCTCTTCGCCGCGTCCAGCCGCTTCACCGGCACCACTACGGTCCATACCTGGGTCACGCCGCAATCCTGCCAGCCCGGTGCCGGTACCCTCACTGGCCGGACCCCGGGGGAGCAGGCATGATTTCACCTCGCGGGCGTTGAACCGGGTGGGCGTACCGGCGTACCGGCGGGCCGGACAGTGGCGGTAGAAGGAGGCGCGGGTGGCGCGGCGCAGGATCGGGTTCTGGCCACGGTTCGCCGTGGTGCTGATCAAGTCCGTGATGACGATCTGGACGCGGCGGAGTTGGCACGGCATGGAACACCTCCGTCGCCCCGGCGGAATGATCATCGTGCCGAACCACATCTCGCACGCCGATCCGCTGGTCGCCGCGCACTTCGTCTACGACTCCGGGCGCTGGCCGCGGTTTCTCGGTAAGGTCAGCCTGTTCCGAATTCCGCTGGTCGGCGGGATCCTGCGCCGCTGCTGGCAGATCCCGGTCGAGCGCGGTACCGCGGCCGCGGTCCAGTCGTTGGACCTGCTGGTCGAGGTGGTGAACGGCGGCGGTGCGGTGGTGATCTACCCGGAGGGGACCACGACCCGGGAACCCGAGCTGTGGCCGATGAAGGCCAAGACCGGTGTGGCGCGGCTCGCCCTGGCCACCGGCGCCCCGGTCATTCCGGTGGCGATGTGGGGGCCCGAGCGGATGTTCGATCCCCGGACCTCCCGGCTGAACCCGCGTCCCCGGATCCCGGTGACCGTCGTCGCCGGGCCCCCGGTCGATCTGGACCGGTGGGCCGGTGTCCCCCCAACAAAGGCGGTGCTTGAGGAGATGACCGAGGTCATCATGCTGCGTCTGCGCGATCTGCTGGGTGAGGTCAGGCAGGCTGAGCCGCCCCCGCTCTGGGAACGCCCCCACCGCGCCGAACACCCGGGAGCGGCGGCGTGAGCGGGCACGTGGCCGTATTGGGGGCCGGGTCCTGGGGGACCTCCTTCGCCAAAATCCTCGGTGACGCGGGCCGGGAGGTCACCCTCTGGGCCCGGCGACAGTCGGTCGTGGCGGCACTGCGGGCCGAGCGGAGTAACCCGGAGTACCTGCCGGGTCTGGTCCTGCCGGAGCGGGTGACGGCCACCGGTGACGCCGGGGAGGCGATCACGGGTGCCGAGCTGGTGGTACTCGCGGTCCCGTCCCAGACGCTGCGCGGCAATCTCGCCGAGTGGCTCCCCCACCTGCACCGCGACGCCACGCTGGTCTCCCTGATGAAGGGGATCGAGCTCGGCACCACCAAGCGGATGAGCGAGGTGGTCATGGAGACCGCCCAGGTCCCCGCCGAGCGGGTGGTCGTGGTCTCCGGGCCGAACCTGGCCCCCGAGATCGCCGCCGAGCAGCCTGCCGCCACCGTGGTCGCCTGCCCCGATGTGGACCGGGCCACCCTCGTGCAGCGGGCGATCACCACCCCGTACTTCCGCCCGTACACCAACGACGACGTGATCGGCTGCGAGCTGGGGGGCGCGGTCAAGAACGTCATTGCCCTCGCGTACGGCATCGCCACCGCGATGGGCTTCGGCCACAACACCCGGGCGATGCTGGTCACCCGCGGGCTGGCCGAGACCGCCCGGCTCGGGGTAGCGCTCGGCGCCGACCCACTCACCTTCGCCGGCCTCGCCGGTATGGGTGATCTGGTGGCGTCCTGCTCCTCCCCGTCGGCCCGCAACCGCACCTTCGGCGAGCACCTCGGCCGGGGGGCAACCCTGGAGGAGGCCCGGATCGCCACCCGGCAGACCGCCGAGGGGGTCAAGAGCGCGCTGGCGATCCGGGATCTGGCCCGGGCACACGAGATCGAGATGCCGATCACCGAGCAGGTCGAGGTGATCTGCCACGAGGGCGGGGATCCGCGGCGTGCGGTCGCGGCCCTGATGAGCCGTACGACGAAGCCGGAGTGACACGGTGCCAGCCGACCGCGATGGAACCCGCTGTGTCCGCGCCGGGCTGCCGGAGCCCGCACCCGGGGAGCCGTTCCTGCCCGGCCCGGTCTTTGCCGCGCCGTACCACCTCGATCCGTGGGCCGGGCCGGCAGGCACGCCGAACGGCTACGGCCGGTCGGACAATCCGACCCGGCGGCGGTTGGAGGCGGCGATCGGTGAGCTGGAGGGGGGTGACTGCCGGGTCTTCGCCAGCGGCCAGGCGGCGATCACCGGGCTGCTGCTGAGTGTGTTGCGCCCCGGCGACACGGTGCTGCTCCCCGCCGACGGCTACTTTTCGGTGCGGGCGTTCGCCACCGAGACCCTGGCCGGCGTTGGGGTACGGGTGCTCCTCGCGCCGACCGCCGGGCCGTATCCGGACCTCGCCGGCGTACGTCTGGTGTTGGTGGAGACCCCGGCGAACCCGGGCCTCGACGTCGTTGACCTGCCCGCGTTGGCGGCGCGGACGCGGGCGGCCGGGGCCTTGCTGGTAGTGGACAACACCACCGCGACCCCGCTTGGGCAGTGTCCGTTGGAACTCGGCGCCGACCTGGTGGTGGCCTCCGGCACGAAGGCGCTCACCGGCCACTCGGACCTGCTGCTCGGCTATGTCGGCACCCGGTCGGCCGAGTTGCTCGCGGCGGTGACCCGGTGGCGGGATCACACCGGGGCGGTCCCGGGGGCCTTCGACGCCTGGCTGGCGCACCGGTCCCTGGCCACCCTCGACCTGCGGCTGGCCCGGCAGACCGCGAACGCCGAGGCCCTCGCCGGGTTGCTGGCGGCGCAACCGGGAGTGACCGGGCTGCGCTGGCCGGGTCGGCCGGAGGACCCGGCCTACCCAGTGGCCGTGGCGCAGTTGCGCCGGATGCCGGGGGTGCTCTCGTGTGATCTCGGCGACGCCGACCGCGTCGCCCGCTTCGTCGCCGCGGCCCGGCTGGTGTCGGCGGCCACCTCGTTTGGTGGGCTGCACACCACGGTCGACCGGCGGGCCCAATGGGGTGACGACACACCGCCCGGCTTCGTCCGGCTCTCCTGCGGCGTCGAGGACACGGCCGACCTGGTCGCCGACGTGGCTGCCGCGCTGCGGGTCGTTGACGGCTGACCCTGCCGGTTGCCCATGGCGGGTCGCCGGTGCGGGAACTAACCTCACGTCATCGTCTCCGGAGTGGGAGGGCGGAACGTGGGCAGCGCGGCAACGCCGGTGGTCGTTGGTCTGGACAACGGCGGCACCAGCAACAACGCCACTGTTCTGACGGTGGATGGACGCTTTCTCGTGGACGGGTTGCTCGAGAGTCCGAGCGAGGTCCAGGCCGGTCCGCAGGCAGCGATCGAGGCCCTCGCGGGTGCCTTCACCGGGGCATTGGCATCGGTCGGTGTGACTCGGGATCTGGTCCGGGCGGTGGGGCTGGACACCCCCGGTCCGGCCAGCGCCACCGGGGTGATCTCCTCGCGTGGTTCGACCAACTTCTCCCAGCCGCAGTGGCGGGGTTACGACGTGCGGGGTGCGCTTCAGCGGCGGCTCGGCCTGCCGGTGGTGTATCTCAACGATGGCAACGCCGCCGCCCTGTACGCGCACCAGTCGCACTTTGGCGCGGATGCGGCGCGTCGCTCGTCGGTCTCCGTGGTGGTCGGTACCGGTCTCGGTGGCGGGCTGGTCGAAGGCGGGCGGGTGATCGCCGGTGCGGCCGGCATGGCGGGGGAGCTGGGGCATGTGCGGCTGCCGTTGACCGGCCTGCTTGGCCCCGGTCAACCGGATCCGGTCTGCGGCTGTGGGTTCGTCGGCGACGCGGAGAGCATCGCGTCGCTGACCGGGATCGCCCGTAACCTGCTGCCGTACTGGCTGACCCGGTTTCCCGGGCATCCGCTGGCCGCCGAGCCGCTGGTGCGGGCGGCGAAGCTGGTCCGCGGGCTGGGCGAGCGGGGCGACCCGCTGGCCCGGGAGATCTTCACTCAGCAGGCGAAGGCGATCGGCCGGCTCTTCACCCTCGCGGCGAATCTGACTGATCCGCATGCGTACTTCGTCGGTGGGGGCGTGGTGGAGGCGGCTCCGGAGTTTCGCGACTGGTTCCTCGCCATCGTCCGCGAGCACACCGTGCTGCGGAAGGAACAGGCGGCGGTGGCGAGGTTTGCGCTGGTGCCGGAGCGGGACATGGCCGGGGCGCGCGGGGTGGCCCTCGCGGCGTTGCGGGTGTCGTCGGCACCGGGGCGGTGACCGGGGCGGCCGGAGTTGGCTTCCGGTGGTCGGGCGACGGTGGGACCGGTACCGCCGCCCGACCGGTCACCGACGTGGTGGCGTGGCGGCGAAGGCCATCCAGGCAGCGGGTGTGAAGAGCAGCACCGGGCCGCCTCGGTCCTTCGAGTCGCGCACCCCCACCGCCCGCGGCAGCGTCGCGATCTCGACGCACGCCCCCTCATCTCCGCTGTGGCTGCTGGTGCGCCAGTGGGCCCGGGTCAGCTCTGGGTCGATCGTCGGGGTCATCGTCCTACCGTCCCTCCATGAGGTGCCGAAGCTGGTTCCGGCTGTCTGCCGGGCTGAGAGCCACGCTCCGCAGATGATCCATGATCTTGGTGCAGGTGCGGAGGTCGCCGGGGCGATCGAGGACCATCTGGCCGGCGACCGTCTCCACCGAGGCGATGAAGGGGTCTTCGGGGTCCGCGAACTCCAGGATGTGCAGCGAGCCGCGGGTGCCGCGGTGGTAGCCGGCGGCCAGTGGGATCACCTGGACGGTGACGTTGGGCAGCTCGCTCGCCTTCAGGAGGTGGCCGAGCTGCGCCGCCATCACCGCCCGGTCGCCCACCGGTCGGAGTAGGGCGCCTTCGTCGATGATGGCGTCGAGGATCGGCGGGCGCGGTGCGGTGAGCCGCTGCTGCCGGTCGAGCCGGAGCTGGACCCGCTGTTCGACCTCGTCGTCAGTCAGGGTGTGCGGACCGCCCCGCATCACTCCGCGGATGTAGTCGGCGGTCTGGAGCAGGCCGGGCACCACGGAGGGCTCGAAGTTGGCGATCGCGGTGGCCTCGGCCTCCAGCGCGATGAAGTCGATGGTGCGCCGGTCGAGAAGGTATGAGTAGGAGACCCACCAGCCGGGCTTGCGGGCGTCCTTGGCGAGCTGTGTTGCGGCCGTGATCTCGTCTGGTCCGACACCGTAGAGGGTCAGGAGCGCGCGGACGACCGCCGGGCTCACCAGCGTCTGCGCGTTCTCGTAGCGGGACAGGGTGCTGCGGGTGCTGCTGATTTCGTCCGCAGCGGACTCCAGGGTCAGGCCGGCGGCCTCCCGGTGCGTGCGCAGGGCGATGCCCAGCCGGCGGGCACGGGCGGTTTTCGGGGCCATGTATCGATCCTTGCACATATTTGGGAGGCGGTAAATGAGAGAACGTGGGTGAGAGTTGCATTCACGACTGTCGCAGTGTCACTCTGTTGTCAGGTCCTCGCTGACGGTTGTCGTGGCGACGGTGGCGGCGAGCGACTCGGAGGGATGAGGCGCGCGGTGGTCGGGTAACCTCCCCCGGACCCGGTTGCCGCGCGCCGTCCCGATGGCTCGCCGTCCGGAGGGACTCGACATGCGAACTGCCCAGTTGCCCCGACAGCGCGGTGGCGCCATCGAGCCCGGCCCGGTGGCGCTGACCCGGTTCCTGGTGGTGCTCACCGATGTGCGCGCCCAGGACTGTGGCCGGGACGAACAGGCCAGCCCGGAGCGGCGCCGGCAGGTGGTGGGCGCGAGTAGCCGCGAGGCGGCCGAGCGCATCGCGGGAGCCTTCATGGCGCTGGGCATGGTGCGGGCGGGGCGGCAGCGGGTCAAGCTCATTGCGATCGGCCGGCGGCGCAGTCGCCGGTAGCCGACGGCCGGGCATGCTGCCGGAAGTCGGTGGATCGTCTCCTTCCTACCCAGCTAAACCGATACATCCCCACAATTCGGTTACCCACCGTATTGTGGGGCGGCTAGTTGCTCGGCCCGCGGGCTCTCAACGGGGTATCGCCCGCCGACGTTCGCCACGCACAGTAAGGTCACCAAGGTGAGCGCCCCGGCAGATGCGACGAGCCGACAAAGAGGTGAGGGCCAGTGACCACCCCAGGCAAGACCCGCGTGGCGGTCGTGTTCGGCGGACGCAGCCCGGAACACGGCATTTCCTGTGTCAGTGCCGGCAGCGTGTTGGCGGCGCTCGACCCCGACGAGTACGACATCGTGCCGGTAGGGATCAGCCGCGCCGGCCAGTGGGTGTTGACCGGAGGTGATCCGGACCAGCTCGCGATCAGTGCCCGGCGGTTGCCGGAGATCACCGCGGAGTCCGGGGACGCCGTCATGCTGAACGCTGACCCGAGCAACAGTGGGCTGCTGGTACTCGACGCGACCGCGGGGCCCCGCGCCCTCGCCGACGTGGACGTGGTGTTTCCGGTCCTGCACGGAGCTTACGGGGAGGACGGCAGCATCCAGGGGATGCTGGAAATGGCCGGCATCCCGTACGTCGGGGCGAACGTCTTCGCCTCCGCCGCCGCCATGGACAAGGAGTTCACCAAGAAACTCTGCGCCGCCGAGGGGATTCCGGTTGGCCCCTACGTGGTGCTGCGCAGCGGCATGACCTTGACCGAGCAGGACAAGCAGCGCCTCGGCCTGCCGGTCTTCATCAAGCCCTCCCGGGCCGGTTCGTCCTTCGGGATCACCAAGATCAGCGACTGGGCGGCCCTGGACGACGCGGTCGCCACTGCCCGGGAGATCGATTCCAAGGTCCTCGTCGAGGGCGCGGTCGTCGGCCGCGAGATCGAGTGCGGGGTGCTGGAGGGCGAGGCCGGTGGGGCACCGGAAGCGTCCGTGCTCGCCGAGATCCGGGTGGTCGGGGAGCACGACTTCTACGACTTCGAGGCGAAGTATATCGACGCCGATCTCGCCTCTGAGTACGACATCCCCGCCAACCTGCCGGAGCGGGTGACCCGCCAGGTACAGGAGTACGCGGTCCGCGCCTTCACCGCGCTCGACTGCGCCGGACTGGCGCGGGCTGACTTCTTCGTCACCCCCGAGCTGGATGTCTACCTCAACGAGGTGAACACGATGCCCGGCTTCACCCCGTCGTCGATGTTCCCGCGGATGTGGGCGGCCGCCGGTCTGGAGTACCCGAAGCTGATCAACCGCCTCATCCGGACCGCACTGCACCGTGGGGGCGGCCTGCGTTGACCCGCCCCGCCGCCGCGCGCCAGGGTTGCCGTTCCGGCAGGTCCGGTCGCCGTGGCGGCGGCCCGTTGACGGGGTCTACCCGGGGCGGCAGCCGGTCGGGGCATCGTCAATGGAGGGGACCGTAGAGATGATCGTTTCCGAGACGGGGGAGACCCACTGGAGCGGCTGGTCGTAGCCGTCGGGCACCCGGACCGTGACCGTCGTCTCCCGGTCGACGGTGCTCAGCACGGTGCTGCCCTCCGCTTCACTGCCGTACCAGCAGACCCGGTTGACCAACCAGAGCTTGTCGGTGTCGGCGAAGGTCGGTGCCGCGCCGCCGCAGGCCACGGTGAGGGCTGGGTCACCGTACGCGGCGTTCTGCTCGGGGCCGGCGGTGACCGGACGCTGCGGCAGTTCCCGGATCGCCGGCGGAAGCTGGGAGAGCAGGGCACGGCAGACGGTGGCGGGGCGCTCGGCCAGGGCCGGAGCGGCCATCTCCACCGCGGCGGTCGACAGCGGCGCGGGGGTGGTCGCCGAATTCGACCCGGGCTCCGGCTGATCCGGGGCGAACTGGGTGAACGCCACGACGCCGGCCAGCACGGTCGCCGGGAGCGCGACCGCCGTCGCGATCAGGGCCGCGCCGCGGTTGGAGCGGTCCCGGCCGCCCTGCGGGGACCCTTCGGCGCCGTCGGTAGCGGTGTCGTCCTCCGGGACGGGTGCGTCGTGGTGGGCGGTGGTGGTATCGGATTCGTCGGGCAGCCTGCTCACTTAGAGACGCACCACCGAACAGGTGAGGGTGCGGGTGATTCCGGGCACCATCTGCACCTTGCTGACGATGAGGTCGCCGAGCTCGTCCACGGTCTTCGCTTCGCAGAGCAGCACCACGTCATAGGGCCCGGTGACGGCGTCGACGCGGACAACGCCGGTAATCTTCGCGATCTGACCGGCCACGTCACGCGCCTGGCCGACCTCTGTCTGGATGAGTATGTACGCCTGTACCACGTTCGACCTCCCTCCATCGCCGCCGGATGAGCGGCCCGAAGGGAGAAAATACCCTACCGACCAGGCCGGATTCCGATCGGCGGAGAAGGAGAAGCGGTGAGCGAACGCGGCAACGGTGTCGTGGGGCTGGGCGAGTTCGGTCTGATCGACCGGGTTACCGCTCGGTTGTCGTACGGACCGACCGTCCTGCTCGGCCCCGGAGACGATGCGGCGGTGGTGGCCGCCGCGGACGCCCGGGTTGTCGCCTCCACCGACGTGTTGGTGGAGGGGCGGCACTTCCGCCGGGACTGGTCCGCAGCGCGGGACATTGGGCACCGGGCAGCCGCGGCGAACCTCGCCGACATCGCGGCGATGGGTGCGCGCACGACCGCCCTGCTGGTCGCCCTCTGCATGCCACCGGAGCTGCCGTCCGAGTGGGCGGAGGAGACCGCCGACGGCCTGGCCGCGGAGGCCGCCGTCGTGGGGGCCAGCGTGGTGGGCGGGGACATGTCGGCGAGTCCCACCCTGACCATCGCGGTGACCGCACTCGGTGATCTCGGCGGCCGGGCGCCGGTGACCCGGGCCGGGGCCCAGCCCGGTGACGTCGTGGCGCTCGCCGGTCGGACCGGGTACGCGGCGGCTGGCCTCACCGTCCTGTCCCGAGGCTTCCGGACACCGCGGCTGCTGGTCGAGGCGTACCGACGACCCGAGGTGCCGTACCAGGCCGGACCGACGGCGGCCGGGGCCGGGGCGACCGCAATGATCGATGTTTCGGACGGGCTCCTCGCCGACCTGGGGCATGTGGCCCAGGCGAGCGGGGTGGCGGTGGATGTGCGGCGGGACGCCTTCGCGGTGCCCCGGCAGATGCGCGACGCGGCCCAGGCGCTCGGCGTTGACCCGTACACCTGGCTGTTGACCGGCGGGGACGACCACGCCCTCGTGGCGACCTTCCCCCCGACGGCGGTGCTGCCGGCGGGTTGGCAGCCGATCGGTGCGGTCACCGCTGGCTCCGGGGTGACCGTTGACCGTCGGCAGTGGGAGGGGCCCGCCGGCTGGGACCACTTCCGGTAGGCGCACCGGACGGGTCGTACCCTGCACTGGTGCGGAACCTGCGGATCTACCCCACCCGATTCGACTCGCCGACGGCGCAGCGGCTGATCAAGGCGGCCCTCGCCGATCTGGGCGTGCGATACGGCGGCAGCGGCGACGAGACCCCGGTGGACGCGGTCGAGTTCGAGCCGCCCGCCGGGACCTTCCTCATCGCCCACCTCGACGGCGAGTCGGTGGCCTGTGGCGGCTGGCGCAGCCACGGTGGGTCGGTCGAGACCGCCGAGCTGAAGCGGATGTACGTGGCACCACACGCCCGGGGGCGGGGCGTGGCCCGAGCCGTCCTGGCGGCGGTGGAACAGTCCGCGCGCGAGCAGGGCCGGCAGCGGATCGTTCTGGAGTGCGGCGATCGGCAACCCGAGGCGCTCGCACTGTACCGTTCATCCGGCTACGCGCAGATCCCGAACTTCGGCTTCTACAAGGATGCCCCGGGCTGCGTCTCGTTCGGCCGTGCTCTCTGACTCCGCGCCCTGCTCGGAAGGTGTCCGGCCCCGGCTCCGCGTGCGGAGACGCCCGGCCCCGGTAACGCGAAACCGGCGGACCCGTCGGGGTCCGCCGGCGCGGTCCGGCTGGGTTACCGCGTCAGGCGCGGGTAACCTTGCCGGCCTTGATGCAGGACGTGCAGACCTTCAGCTTCTTGGTGTTGCCGCCACCGGCCGGGGTGCGCACCGACTGGATGTTCGGGTTCCAGCGGCGGTTGGTCCGCCGGTGCGAGTGGGACACGTTGTGGCCGAAGCCCGGCCCCTTACCACAGACGTCGCACACGCTAGCCACGGGATACTCCTGGGATTGATCCGTTCATGAGGTCGTCACCAGGCGCTGCCCGGGCAACCCGGCCAGGTTACCCGATGCCTGCTGGCGGCGCCCAACCCCCCTCCGACCCACCCGGCTCGGCACGAACCAGTTGGCCTCGCGCGGACACGCCCGGCACGTGTCGCCGGGCCAGACGCGGGTCGGAGCGCGCCAGTAGGCTACTCCCCGTGCTGGACACCCTCGATGCCGCCGCGGTCCGCCGTTGGTGCGCAGGTGGGCTGGTCGCGTTGAAGCGCCACCAGGGCGAGATCGACCACCTCAATGTCTACCCGGTACCCGACGGTGATACCGGCACCAACCTGGTACTCACCCTTACCTCGGCGCAGCAGGCGTTGGCGATGGAGCTGGACCCGCTCCCCGAGGACGGGCCCACCCCGCACGGGCGGGCGCTCCGGCTGATGGCCCGGGGCGCGCTGCTCGGCGCCCGGGGCAACTCGGGCGTGATCCTGGCGCAGATCCTGCGCGGCTTTGCTGACGCGCTGGCCGCGGTCCCGGTGGTGCGGGGCCGGGCGCTGGCCGCCGCCCTGCGCGCCGCCGCCAGCGCCGCCTACGCCGCCGTCGCCGCTCCGGTCGAGGGGACGCTGCTCAGCGTGGCCACCGCCGCAGCGCGCGCCGCCGAGCGGGCCGGCCGGGACGAGCTGGGCACGGTGGCCCGGGCCGCGGCCGACGAGGCCGCCCAAGCCCTCGGCCGAACGCCCCAGCAGCTACCGGCGTTGGCCCGCGCCCGTGTGGTTGATGCCGGTGGGCGGGGCCTCTGCCTGCTGCTCGACGCCCTGGTCGAGGTGGTCACCGGGGAGCGTCCGGCGCGTCCGGAGCTCACCGGCCGGTCGTCCCACCCGCCGGCCGACGACGCCCGCGAGAGCAGGTGGTCAACGTACGCCTACGAGGTGCAGTACCTGCTCGACGCCGAACCGGCGGCGGTGGCCCGGCTGCGCGAGGAGCTCGGTGCCCTGGGCGACTCGCTGGCGGTCGTCGGCGACGGCGCGGTCGGCACCTGGAACGTGCACGTGCACGTTGACGATGTCGGCGCGGCAATCGAGGCGGGAGTGGTCGCCGGTCGTCCGCACCGGATCGTGGTGACCCGCTTCGCCGACCTGCCCCGGCCGCCCGCGTCGCCCGGGCCCGACCCGGCCCCGGACCGCCGGGCGGCGGTGGTGGTGGCCACCGGGGTTGGCATCGTCGAGCTCTGCACCGCGGCGGAGGCGACGGTGCTGGAGGACATCTCCTCCGCCGATGAGCTGTTGACCGCCGTCCGTGCCACCGGCGCTGCCCACGTCGTGGTGCTGCCCAACGACCCGGACACCCAGGCGATGGCGAACGACGCGGCCCGGGCGGCATCGCTGCTCGGCGTCAAGGTCAGCGTGGTCCCGACCCGGTCGCCGGTGCAGGCGCTCGCCGCGCTCGCCGTCCGGGATCCGGGTCGGCGCTTCGAGGACGACGTGATCGCGATGGCCGAGGCCGCCGGCGCCTGCCGGTACGCGGAGGTCTGCCGTGCCAGCCGGGCGGCCCTGACCGTCGCCGGCCCCTGCCGCCCGGGGGACGTGCTCGCCCTGGTTGACGGCGAGGTGCACCTCATCGGGGTGGACCTGCTCGACACCTGCACCGCCGTGGTCGACCGGATGCTCGGCGGCGGTGGCGAGCTGGTGACCCTGTTGGTCGGGGCGGACGCCCCCGCCGGCCTGACCGAGGCGGTCCGCGAGCACGTGGTCCACTCCTGGCCGTTCGTCGAGGTGCAGGTGTACCAGGGCGGGCAGCCGCACCACCCGCTCCTGGTGGGGGTCGAATGACCGCCGACCAGGCCACCGTCGACACTCCGTTGGGCAAGCTGGTCGGGGCGAAGACGGCCAAGGCGCTCGCCACCCATCTCGACCTGCACACGGCGGGTGACCTGCTCTACCACGTCCCCCGCCGGTACGACGAGCGCGGTGAGCACACCGACATTCGGTCGCTTGAGGTCGGTGAGCAGGTCACCGTGCTGGCCCAGGTGCAGCGCACCGCCGTACGTCCGATGCGCCAGCGCCGCGGAAATCTGCTGGAGGTGACGGTCGGCGACGGCTCGGGAGGCACGTTGTCCCTGACCTTCTTCGGCAACCAGGTCTGGCGCGAGCGGGATCTGCGCCCCGGCCGGTGGGGACTGTTCGCCGGCAAGGTCACCGAGTTTCGGGGCCGCCGGCAGCTCAACGGCCCGGAGTACGTGCTCCTCGGCGCCGGCGACGAGGGTGAGGTGGCGGCCAGCGAGGAGGTCGAGGAGTTCGCGGGTGCGTTGATCCCGGTCTACCCGGCCGCCGCGGCGGTGCCGACGTGGGTGATCGCCCGGTGCGTGCGGGTCGTACTGGACACTGTCGACCCACCGGCGGATCCGGTACCGGCTACCGTGCGGAGCGCTCGTAACCTGGTCGGCCTCGGCGTCGCCCTGCGCGAGGTGCACCGGCCCTCCAGTAAGGAGGCGCTCTACCGGGCCCGCCGCCGGCTCAAGTGGGATGAGGCCTTCGCGGTGCAGCTCACCCTGGTGCGGCGCAAGCGGCAGGCGGCCGACCGTCCAGCCCGACCACGGCCCGGGGTGGACGGTGGCCTGCGAGACGCCTTCGACGCCCGCCTGCCCTACCAGCTGACCGACGGCCAACGGGAGGTCGGCACCGAGATCGCCACGGACCTGGCCGCCGCCCATCCGATGCACCGGCTACTTCAGGGCGAGGTCGGTTCCGGCAAGACGGTGGTCGCGCTGCGTGCGATGCTGCAGGTGGTGGATGCCGGTGGCCAGGCCGCGCTGCTGGCCCCGACCGAGGTGCTCGCCGCCCAGCACTACCGCGGCATCCTCGACCTGCTTGGGTCGCTGGGGCGGGCGGGCGAGCTGGACGCCGCCGAGCACGCCACTCGGGTGGAGCTGGTCACCGGATCGTTGGGTGCCGCGGCCCGCCGCCGGGCGCTGGGCGAGGTGCGCAGCGGCGCCGCCGGGATCGTGCTGGGCACGCACGCCCTGCTGTACGAGGGCGTCGACTTCGCCGATCTCGGTCTGGTGGTGGTGGACGAGCAGCACCGCTTCGGCGTCGAGCAGCGGGACGCGCTGCGGGCGAAGGCGGAGCAGCCGCCGCACGTGCTGGTCATGACGGCCACCCCGATTCCGCGTACGGTGGCCATGACCGTCTATGGAGACCTGGAGGTCTCCACCCTGTCGCAGCTACCGCGGGGGCGCTCGCCGATCGCGTCGCACGTGGTTCCAGCCGCGGAGAAGCCGGCGTTCCTGGACCGGGCGTGGCGTCGGCTGCGGGAGGAGGTCACCGCCGGCCACCAGGCGTATGTGGTCTGCCCGCGCATCGGCGACGGCCCCTCCTCCGACGAGGAGGCGGCGCCGGAGGACGACACCGCGCGGCGGCCACCGCTCGCGGTGACCGAGGTGGCGCCGCTGCTCGCCGAGGGGCCGCTGCACGGGCTGCGGATCGGGGTGCTGCACGGTCGGCTTCCCGCGGAGGAGAAGGACGCGGTGATGCGTTCCTTCGCCGCTGGTGAGCTGGACGTGCTGGTGGCCACCACCGTGGTCGAGGTCGGGGTGGACGTTCCGAACGCCACCGTGATGATCGTGCTGGACGCGGACCGGTTCGGGGTGTCCCAGCTGCATCAGCTGCGCGGTCGGGTCGGCCGTGGCTCCGCGGCGGGGCTCTGCCTGCTGGTGACCGAGGCGGTGGAGGGCAGCTCGGCGCGGGAGCGGCTGGACGCGGTGGGGTCGACAACGGATGGTTTCACGCTCGCCGAGCTTGATCTGGAACAGCGCCGCGAGGGCGATGTGCTCGGCGCCACCCAGTCCGGTCGCCGCTCGCACCTGCGGCTGCTGTCGCTGCTACGGGACGCGGACCTGATCCGCGATGCCCGGACCGAGGCGAGCAACCTGGTCGAGGAGGATCCGGAGCTGGTGCGCCATCCGGCGTTGGCGGCGTCGGTGGCGGCCCTGGTGGACGCGAACCGCGCCGAGTATCTGGAGAAGGGGTAGCCGCGTCACGGCGGCGGTGCGCCGGACGGGCACCGGTCTGCGGACGATGCGGTCGTGCTGCTGCCCGGACGGGCCCAATGACCAAGGGCGGGCCGACCAGCCGGTCGGCCCGCCCTCAGCGGTCAGTAACCCTTAGCTCAGGCGGTGAACCGGAGCTTGCGACGACGGGCCATGACGAACAGGCCGCCACCGACGGCCAGCAGCACGGCGGCGCCGGCGGCGATGCCGCCAGCCGCGGCACCGGTCACCGGCAGGCCCGGCTCGCCGCCGCCCTCACCGGGAGTGCAGTCCGCCGGCTTCTTCCAGGCGATCGGCTCGGGGTTCTCGATGCCCTCGCCGCTCGGCGTGACGATCAGGCCCTCCTCGGCCGGGAAGGACACGGTGCCGCTCATGCCCGGCTCGACGGTCAGCGTCTGCGGCTCACCCTTGTTCGGGGTGAAGGTCGCGGTGGTGGTCTCGCCGTCCTCGGGGTTGTTGATCTCGAAGATCAGCTCGTCACAGGTGGACTTGTAGGCGCCGGTCGGCTCGCCCGGCTTGACGCAGTCGTCGGCCGGCTCCGGCGCACCTTCGAAGAGCGGCTTCGTGCGGCCCTCGACGGTCACCGTGATCGTGGCCGCCTGCTCCGCCGGAACCTCCACCGTGGTGCTCTGGCCGGGCTTGACCTCCACCTGCTCGATGATGTCGTCGCCGCCCTTGACGGTGAACTTCGCCGGGGCGGTCGCGTCGTCGGCGTTGTTGAGGGTGACGTGGGCGATGCCCTCGCAGTCAGCCTGGATGCTCGCCGTCGGGTTGGGGGCCGTCGGCGTCGGCGGCTCGGAGGTCGTCGGCGTCGGCGTCGGCGTCGGCGGCTCGGAGGCCGACGGGGTCGGCGTCGGCTTCGGCGCCTCGCAGGTGCCGCAGAAATTGACCGTCGCCTTGCTCCACCGCTGTTCGGTGTAACCGTTGTCCCATGTGACCTTGATGGCCAGCGACGCCATGCGAACGTCGCCGGGCACCCGCTGTTTGGCGGTCAGCGTCTTCTTGACCTTGTACGGGTACTTCTCACCGTCGGTGACGGGGAGGTCGGGGATGGTGACCTTGGTGGCCTTCCCGCCGACGTAGGTCTTGGCCACGACCTCGGCCAGCTTGAACTTCTTGACCTTATCCGGGGTGCTTTCGCTCTTGATGTTCCAGGTGACAACCCACTCGCCGGTGGCGGCGTCGCACTTGGCCGTGCCCGTGACGTTGCTGTGGTGGGCGCTGGCGGGGGCGGCGAAGATTGCCACTCCGGTGAGGCCGAGCAGGGTGCCCGCGGCGACGGCGCTGACACGTCGGAATAGGGCATGGAGACGGTTCACGTCTGCTCCTGAATGAGGGATTGGACGACGTGCCCGGCGGGCGGGAGATAGCGGCGACATTGGCGTGGACCGCGGGCTCACGGCGCTCGCCTGGGCACAGGCTGCGCTCGCCGGAGCGGGCGCACAAATGGTGACTGTACTGGCTTTTGATCAATCTCGGGGGCCGGGATGAGGGGGTTCGCGTGATGTTGTCGATTCGTGATCATTGATTGGCGGAGGGTTGTCGGGTGATAACTGTCCGATGTGCGGAGTCGGGTAACTTCTGGCCCGGTTCGGCCCGGACGTGCTCGGGCCGGTACAGGTGACGTAGCGTCGCACCATGACCAGGAGCAGGCGTTGACGCGCATCGTGGCGGGCGCGCTCGGTGGACGCCGGATCGCCGCCCCGCCCGGCGCCGGCACGCGGCCGACCTCCGACCGGGTCCGGGAGGCGCTGTTCAGCGCCGTTGAGGCGGCGGCCGACCTGGAGGGGGCCCGTTTCGCCGACCTCTACGCCGGGTCCGGGGCGGTGGGGCTGGAGGCGCTCTCCCGGGGTGCCGCGCACGTGCTCTTGGTCGAGTCGAACCCGCGGGCCGCCCGGACGATCCGGGCGAACATGGCCGCACTGCGGACCGGTCCGGCGGCCCGCCTGGTTGCCGGGAAGGTCGCCACCGTGCTCGCCGCGGGCCCCGAAGAGGGCCCGTATGACGTGGTCTTCGCCGACCCGCCCTACCCGGTGCCGGACGAGGAGGTCTCCGCGGTGCTCGCCGCGCTCGCCGAGAACGGGTGGTTGGCGCCCGGGGCCCTCATCGTCGTGGAGCGGTCGAGTCGCAGCGGCCCGATCGGCTGGGTGCCAGGTGTCACCGGGGAGCGCAGCCGCCGGTACGGCGAAACCATTCTTTGGTACGGTCGCCGATCATGAGGCGTGCGGTCTGTCCCGGCTCGTTCGACCCGGTCACCAATGGTCATCTCGACATCATCGGCCGGGCCAGCCGGCTCTTTGACGAAGTGATCGTCGGAGTGTTGATCAACCAGTCGAAGACCGGTCTGTTCACCGTTGACGAGCGCATCGACATGCTTCGCGAGGTGATCTCGTCGTACGACAATGTTCGGGTGGAGTCGTTCCGCGGTCTGTTGGTGGACTTCTGTCACGCCCAGCGGGCCAGTGTCCTGATCAAGGGGCTCCGGGCGGTCAGTGACTTCGACTACGAGTTGCAGATGGCCCAGATGAACATCGGCCTGGCCGGCGTGGAGACGCTCTTTATGCCGACCAACCCGCTCTACTCGTTCCTCTCCTCGAGTCTGGTCAAGGATGTGGCGAAGTGGGGTGGTGACATCTCCGCCCACGTGCCGGAGGTGGTCCGCGAAGCCCTGCTGGCCCGCCTCGACCCGCCGTCGCGTCCCTGACCCGTCGTTGGTGTCTCGTCGTTGACATCTCGGTTCTGTGGACGGTGTCTCGGTTTCGGTCCGCCGAGGTCGACCCCTCCCGGCGACGCGCCGGGAGGGGGCATGATGCACCGGTGGATGGCACAACGCATCATGTGTGGGGGCGCCGAATCCGGGGTTCAACCCGCATCATGGAGATCGGCCGACGAACGACAGGAGTGAGGTACCAGTGGACCCGCTCGATCGAATCGACGAACTGATCACCTTGGTGGAGCAGGCCCGCTCCGTGCCGATGTCGCGCAACAACTGCATGTTCGACCGGGGCGAGATGATCGCTGTCCTCGACGAACTACGCGCCGAGTTGCCCGCGGACCTGCGCCGGGCCGCCGCGCTGCTCGATGAGCGAGACAAGATCATGGAGGCCGGGAAGCGTGAGGCCGACCGGATCATCGCCGAGGGGGAGACGGAGCACGCCCGGCTCGTGTCGGTGAACGAGATCACCGTCTCCGCCGAGCACGAGGGGGCGCGGATCGTCGCCGAGGCGCGGGCCGAGGCGCAGCGGCTCCGGGACGAGGTGGACGACTACGTCGACACCGCGCTCGCCAACTTCGAGCAGTTCCTTACCCGAGCCCTCGCCTCGATCGAGCGGGGTCGGGACAAGATGCACGCGCTCCGGGAGATCGGCACGTTCAGCGGAGAAGAGGCCGAACGGCCATTGAATTTCTAGGGCCGGCAGCCAGGGCCGCGGGTGGAGCCGCGCCGGAGCGGGCGCGGTACGCCACTGCCGCGGGGTGGAAGCGCCCCCGGTTCGACGGTGCGGCGGCCACCCAGGTAACCTCGGGTGTCGGCCCTCCCACCGGCCGGAGTCTAACTATGCCCAAGCACACGCCTGCACCACTCGACCCCAGGTCGCCGCTGGTCCTCGACACGAGGGACCTGCCGCGTCGGCCTGGCGCGTTGCGTACGGTCCGGCGGGTGGCGGCGGCACCGGCGGACCTCGGCGTGGAGTTGATCGGCGTGCCGGCTGGTGCTGACCTCGACCTCGACCTGAGGTTGGAGTCGGTGTCCGAGGGGGTGCTCGTCTCCGGGACCATCAGTGGTCCCATCAGGGGCGAGTGCAGCCGCTGCCTGCGCGAGATCGACGATGTCGCGGCCGTCCCGGTCCAGGAGCTGTACGCGTACGAGAACAGCACCACGGACATGACGGCCGACGAGGACGAGGTGGGCCGGATGCAGGGCGATCTGATCGACCTGGAGCCGGTGCTGCGGGACGCGGTGGTGTTGACGCTGCCGACCAACCCGCTCTGCCGGGAGGACTGCCCAGGCCTGTGCCCCGACTGCGGGGTGGGCTGGGCCGAGCTGCCGGCCGATCACAGCCACCAGCAGGTCGACCCACGTTGGGCGGCCCTGTCGCAACTGACCCGTAAAGAGGAGTAAGAACCGTGGCCGTCCCCAAGCGCAAGATGTCGCGCAGCAACACCCGGTCCCGTCGGGCGCAGTGGAAGACCGCGGCGGTTGCGACCGTGGCCTGCCCGCAGTGTAAGTCCGCCAAGCTGCCGCACGCCGCCTGCTCCGTCTGCGGCACCTACAACGGCCGTCAGGTCCTTGAGGTCTGACCTGGACGACGAGTGACGCCCCCGACCTCTGGTCGGGCGGCGCGTGCGCCCCGGCGCTCGCCCGATGTCCCGGCTCCCATCGCCGCCGGCTGGCCTGTTCCGGTCGAGGTCCCGGTGGAGCCGGGCATCGTGCGGATCGCCGTCGACCTCCTCGGCGGGGACGACGCTCCCGCCGTCGTGGTTGACGGCGCTCTGCGGGCCGTCCGTGCCGACCCCGACCTACATGTCCTGCTCATCGGCCCGCCCGAGACGCTCGGCGAGCTGACCGCCGACCTCGATCCGACGCAGCGCGCCCGGATCACTGGTCGCCCCGCCGAGTGGGGCGACCACACCACCGCGCGCGCCAACTCCACTGTTGGCGTCGCCGTGGACGCGGTCCTCGACGGCGCCGCCGACGCGCTCGTCTCCGCCGGTTCGACCGGCGCCACCGTCACCGCCGCGGCCCTCGGGCTGGGCCGCTGGCCCAACGTGCGGCAGCCGGCCCTGGCCGCCACCCTGCCCGGGGTGAACGGCCCGGTGGTCCTCGTCGACGTCGGCGGCTCACTGGAGCCCCGCCCCGCTACTCTCGCCCGGCACGCGGCGCTCGGTGCCGCGTACGCCGCCGTCACGCATGCGGTCGAGTCGCCGCGGGTCGGGCTGCTCTCGATCGGCACCGAGCCCGGTAAGGGCGACCGGGCGCGACGCCTGGCCGATCCCGCCCTCGCCGCGGCGCCGCTGCCGTGCGCCGCCCGCTACGTCGGGCTGGTCGAGGGGTACGACGTTGCGTCCGGCGCGCGCGCCGATGTGGTGGTTACCGACGGATTCACCGGTAACGTGCTGCTCAAGGCGATCGAGGGCGCGTACGCACTGACCGGTGGCCCACCGGCTGGCGGCCGGGCTCCCCGGGCCGCTGCCCTGCTCGGCGTCGCTGGCACGGTGGTGGTCTGCCATGGTGCCGCCCACGGAGGGGACATCGCCTCGGGTATCGCGTTGGCCGCCCACCTGGCCCGGCGTGGGGCCGCCGACCAGGTCCGTGTGCTCCTCTCCGAGATCGGCGCGGAAGCTCACCCGGACCGCTACGACCGCATCACCGACACCGAGGTACGCACATCATGAACATCGACAAGCGTCGGCGGCCGGCCGTCGTACACCTGGAGGCGGCGTTCGGCGTGGCGCTGGACCCGGAGCTACTGGAGCGGGCGTTGACCCACCGCTCGTACGCGTACGAGAACGGCGGTCTGCCCACCAACGAGCGGCTGGAGTTCCTCGGCGACTCGGTGCTCGGCGTGGTGATCACCACCGCGTTGTTCCACAACCATCCGGACCTGCCCGAGGGGCAGCTGGCGAAGCTGCGTGCCAGCGTGGTCAACATGCGGGCCCTCGCCGAGGTGGCCCGCGGTCTGGGGCCCACCGGCCTCGGCCCGTACCTGCTGCTCGGCAAGGGGGAGGAGAGCACCGGCGGGCGGGACAAGGCGAGCATCCTCGCCGACACGCTGGAGGCGCTGCTTGGTGCGATCTATCTCGAGAGCGGCCTGGAGACCGTGGCGAGCGTCATCCACCGTCTCTTCGACCCGCTGATGGCCGAGTCGGCCGGGCGGGGCGCGGCGCTGGACTGGAAGACCAGCCTGCAGGAGTTGACCGCCGCGCAGGGGTTGGGCGTCCCGGAGTACCGGATCGAGGGCACCGGGCCTGACCACCTGAAGACCTTCACCGCCTGGGTGGTGGTGGCCGGCCGGCGGTACGGCGGCGCGGAGGGGCGGAGCAAGAAGGAGGCCGAGCAGCGGGCCGCCGAGGCGGCCTGGCGGATGTTGACCGAGCAGGCGGAGCAGGAGCCGGCCAGCGCGGGCAGCGGGACGGCCGGCAGTGCCTGAGCTGCCGGAGGTCGAGACCGTCCGGCAGGGGCTGGCGCAGTGGGTGATCGGGCGGCGGATCGCCGAGGTGCGGGTGCTGCACCCGCGCGCGGTGCGTCGACACCCGGGCGGCGCCGCCCACTTTGCCGACGTGCTCGTCGGGACGACGATCCGGGACGTGCGGCGGCGCGGAAAGTATTTGTGGCTACCGCTGGACAGCGGCGATGCGGTGATCGGGCACCTCGGGATGTCGGGACAGTTACTCCTGCAGCCGGCTGGGGCGCCGGACGAAACCCACCTCCGGGTCCGGTTCCGGTTCGCTGATGACGGACCCGAGCTGCGCTTCGTTGACCAACGCACGTTCGGCGGGTTGTCGGTCAGCGCCGGGGGTGCGGAGCTGCCCACGGAGATCGCACACATCGCCCGGGACCCGCTGGACCCGGAGTTCTCCGACGCCACCTTCGTCGCGGCGCTGCGCCGCCGCCGTACCGAGATCAAGCGAGCTCTGCTGGATCAGACGCTGCTCTCCGGCGTGGGCAACATCTACGCCGACGAGGCCCTCTGGCGGGCTCGGTTGCACGGTGCCCGGCCCGCCGACGGGCTGACCGGCCCGGCCGCACTGCGCCTGCTCGGGCACGTCCGGGACGTGCTCGGCGAGGCGATCAAGGAGGGCGGAACGAGCTTCGACGCCCTGTACGTCAACGTCAACGGCGAGAGCGGGTACTTTGACCGGGCGCTGAACGTATACGGGCGGGCGGACCAGCCGTGCCGGCGGTGCGGTGCGCCGGTGCGCCGCGAGGCGTTCATGAACCGCTCGTCGTTCAGCTGCCCGCGCTGCCAGCCGCGGCCGCGTGGGCCGGCATCGACTCGCGGCTGAACCGAGGGCACCCGGTTGAGGACGCCGTTCGGCGCTGCTCAACCGGGCACCCGGTGGGGACGGGACGGCCGACGACCCGTGGTCAACGGGGCGCGGCGAAGACCTGCGTCCAGTAGGGTCCGTTGCTGCTCGCGATGCCGATCCCGATCTCGGTGAAGGAGCAGTTCAGGATGTTCGCCTTGTGGCCGGGGCTGTTCATCCAGGCCTTCATCACCGCGGCCGGCGACTGCTGGTTCCAGGCGACGTTCTCCCCGTAGGTGCGCCACTGGTAGCCGACGTCGTCGAGTCGGTCGCCGGGGCTGCTGCCGTTGCTGCCGTTGTGCGACATTTTCTTGTTGTCGGCCTGGTCCTGGCTGTGCCGCTGGGCGGCGGTCATCAGCTTGTCGTCGATGCTCAGCGCCGCGCAGCCGGCCGCCTTGCGCTCCACGTTGGCCAAGCGAACCACCTCGGCGGCGTCTTCGCTGACGTCGGCGTTGCCGCTGCCATTCGCGGGCGTGGTGGTGCTACTGGTGGGGGGCGCGGTGGTGCGGTTCGGGGTGGGCCGGGAGGTGGCGGTGGAGCGCGATGCCGTCGGGCTTGGCTTGCGACTCGGCGTGACCGACGGCGACGGTGTGGGCGACGTCGTGGTCGGTGTGGCGCTGGGGCTGGCCGAGGTCGGCGTCGGGCTGGAGAGCGCACTCTCCTCGGTCGGGTTCGTCGCCACGATGTCGTCGATGGCCGAGGTGGGGCTGGCGTTGTCGCCGCCGCCGGAGAGGGTGACGGCGCCGACCCCGAGGCTCACCACCAGCGTGGCTGCCGCCGCGGCTCCGCCGATGAGCAGCGGTCGTCGGTTCCGCCGGCCGGGCCGATCGTCACCAACCGGCAGGTCACCGATTGGTGCGGCCTCCGCGACGGGCGGCATGCTGGCCGTCGGTTCGTCGGCGTAGGAGCCGGTCGGCTTCGGGCCCGGCCACTGGCCGGTGGGCTCGGGCCGTCCGGTGGCCGCGCCGTGCCAGCTACCGGTGGCCTCGTTCTGCCCGCCCGCGAATCGCTGGTCGCGCCAGTCGCCCGGTTGGTCCTGCTGCCAGCTCTGGGTGGGCTCCCCGTGCTGCCAGGTCGGAGTGGCTTCCCAGCCTCGCGTGGGCTGTTCGTGGTGGGGGTCGCCGGTGCGTCCGTAGTGCGGGTGCTCCGCCGCTCCCCAGCCCCGGACTGGCTCGGCGTCGGGCCCCCAGCGCGCGGTCGGCTGCTGCTGGTCCCACTCGTCGGCGGGCCGGCCCCATCGGTTGGCGGGCTGGTCCCATCGGTTGGTGGGCTGCTCCCACTGGTTGGCGGGCTGGTCCCACCGGTTGGTGGGCTGCCCCCACTGGTTGGTGGGCTGCGCCCAGCCGTCGGAGGGGCCGTCCGGCTCGTCACCGAACAGATAGGCGGAGCGTGGCTCCGGGCGGTCCGTCGGCCACGCTGGCTCGTCGGCCGCCGATTCGGGCTGCCGACGGCTGCCGTCCGGGTTCCTCGGGTCGTTCCAGCCGTCCACGACGGTCGCCTCCACGGGTTGAGGTGCGGGCCGGGGCGACGCTACGTCGCAGCCGTCGCCTGCGGCAACGTGGCTAAGAAAGAGTTAAGGGGATCCAGGACCCCAGGGGTGGGGAGTTCGCAGAAGTAGTGCGTACAGTTGGGTGGTCCGGACAGCGTATGTCCGCGCCGAAAGGCAACCCCCGTTAGGTGGACAGGTCGACGTGGAGATGGTTCACGGCCTGTAGCAACTTGACGAAGGAGGGGGTGCCGGCTCAATATGTAGGTGTCGCCAGTCGCGCCCGGTCATGCCCAGAATTTGCTGGATTGACAGTCGCGTACTAACTGGGCGCGCGTTGGCCGGCTTTTCCGGCAGCGCATATCAAGGAGTCAACATGGCGAAGGCCCTGTACGGCCACGTAGGTGCGGCGCCCGATCGGCGCCTGCTCGACGAGGTCACCCGACTGCGTGCCACGGTTCAGGCACTCGAGTTCGAGATCACGCGGCTGCGTGCCGAGAACGATCGGCTCGCGGCGGCGGCAGCCGAGGCGGACGACCTGCTCCGTCTCGCCGAGCCCGCGCTGACCTGACCCACCGGGTCCGCACTGATCCGCAGTCCGCAGAAAACTGAATCGCATCAGGTAAGAAGCGCGCCGACACGACCGTGCCGGCGCGCGGTTCTGTGTACGCCGTCACCTGGTGTGAATCGTCACCTGTGTACGGTCACCTGGGCGGCTACTATCTGTCTCCGCTCACCTGTGTCTCAGGTCACCTGATCTGTGTAGGGGCGCCGAAACAACGTCCCGAGTCACCGTTTTTCTTGATCGGCTCGGGTGTGAAACCTGAATCGGATCTGACCGGCGGCGGGCGCCGCAGGCGGGTCGCGTGCGCGGTGGTTGCCCGCTGCGGGTTAGTCTGCGGGTTCACCAGGTCCGCGCAGCCGGGCGACGGTACGGCGGCCACCGGACGAGGATCGAGAAGGTGCATCTCAAGAGCCTGACGGTCAAGGGCTTCAAGTCCTTCGCCTCAGCGACGACGCTGAAGCTGGAACCGGGCATCACCTGCGTGGTGGGTCCGAACGGCTCCGGCAAGTCGAACGTTGTCGACGCCATCGCCTGGGTCCTCGGCGAGCAGGGCGCGAAGGCCCTGCGGGGCGGCAAGATGGAAGACGTCATCTTCGCCGGCACCGCCGGGCGGGCACCGCTGGGCCGCGCCGAGGTGACCCTCACCATCGACAACACCGACGGCGCGTTGCCGATCGAGTACACCGAGGTCTCGATCACCCGCCGGATGTTCCGCTCCGGCGAGAGCGAGTACGAGATCAACGGCGACTCCTGTCGGTTGCTCGACATCCAGGAGCTGCTCAGCGACTCCGGTATCGGCCGGGAGATGCACATCATCGTCGGGCAGGGGCGGCTCGACGGCATGCTGCACGCCAAGCCGGAGGACCGGCGGGCCTTCATCGAGGAGGCGGCCGGTGTCCTCAAGCACCGCAAGCGCAAGGAGAAGGCGCTGCGGAAGCTCAACGCGATGCAGACCAACCTCAACCGGCTCACCGACCTCACCGCCGAACTACGCCGCCAGCTCAAGCCGCTCGGCCGGCAGGCCGAGGTGGCCCGCCGGGCCGCGGTGATCCAGGCGAACCTGCGGGACTCCCGGCTCCGACTACTCGCCGACGACCTCGCCACCCTCCGCAGCACCCTGGCCAAGGAGATCGCCGACGAGACCGCGCTGCGCGAGCGGCGCGAGCGGGTCGAGGCCGAGCATGCCGAGGTGCAGGCCCGCCTCGGCGAGCTGGAGGCTGCGCTCGCCGAGGACGCCCCGCTGCTCGCCGCCGCCCAGGACACCTGGTACCGGCTCTCGGCCCTGCAGGAGCGGTTCCGGTCGATGGAGCAGCTTGCCCGGGAGCGGCGGCGTCACCTCAGCGCCACACCCGACGACGAGCGGTCAGGTCGTGACCCGGTCCAGCTGGAGGCGGAGGCGGAGCACGTCCGCGAGCAGGAGGAGGAGCTTCGCGCGGCGCTCACCGACGACCAGATCCGGCTGGCGGAGGCGGTGGAGCACCGGCAGGAGTTGGAGCGGCAGCTCGCCACCGCCGAGCGGGAGCTGGTGGCGGCGGCGAAGGCCATCGCCGACCGGCGGGAGGGGCTGGCCCGGCTGGCGGGACAGGTCAACTCCGCCCGCGCCCGCACCGCCACCGCCGGTGAGGAGATCGAGCGCCTCACCACCGCGTACGCCGACGCCCTGGCCCGGGCGGAGCGGGCCCAGGCCGAGCTGGACGCGGTGCAGGAGCAGTCCACCGAGGCCGATCGGGACAACGCCGGCCTGGACGACCGCCACGCCGAGGCGGTCGCCGCCCAGGAACAGGCGCAGGCGGGGGTCCGGTCGTGCAGTGATGCGGAACGATCCGCGGAGAAGGACGCCGCCACCTGGAAGGCCCGCGAGGAGGCGCTCGCCCTGGGTCTGCGCCGTAAGGACGGCGCGGGCGCCCTACTCGCTCGGGCGGGTGAGGTGCCGGGGCTGCTCGGCGGCCTCTCCGGGCTGCTCACCGTCTCGCCCGGGCATGAGGCGGCCCTCGCCGCTGCGTTGGATGGGCTCGCCGACGCCGTCGCGATCAGCGGCGTGGACGAGGCGGCCGAAGCGATCCGCCTACTCAAGATTTCCGACGCCGGTCGCGCTGGTCTGCTGGTGGGCAGCCCGGCCGGCCCCGGCATGACCGGCCCGGCCGACGCGCTACGCCCCAAGCTGCCGGACCGGGCCCAGTGGGCGCCGGACCTCGTGGAGTGCGCCCCACAGATCCGTCCCGCCGTACACCGGGCACTGCGGGATGTCGTCCTCGTTCCCGATCTCGCCACCGCCGCCGAGGTCGTCGGCGACAATTCCGAGCTGCGAGCGGTGACCCCGGAGGGGGACGTGCTCGGGGCGTACGCCGCCGCTGGCGGGTCGGCCAAGGCGCCGAGCTTCATCGAGGTGCAGGCCGCCGTGGAGGAGGCGCGTACCCATCGCGCCGCCGCCGAGCGGACCGCTGCGCAGCTACGCGAGCAGCTGGTGCAGGCGCGGGCCGAGGTGGCCGTGGCGAAGGAGGCGGTGCAGCAGGCCGCCGCCGCGAAGCGGGAGGCCGAGAGTCACCGTAACGCCGCCGCTCGTCGCCTCGCCGAGCTGGGGGCCGCGGCACGGTCGGCGCGGGCCGAGACCGAACGGCTCGGTGCGGCCCGTTCCCGCGCGGCCGAGGCCCGCGAGCGGGACCTCGCCACCCTGACCGAGTTGGCGGAGCGGCTGCGGCTGGCCGAGGAGGCGCCGGTGGCCGCGGAACCCGCCACGGAGGAGCGCGACGAGCTCGCCGCGGCCCTCCCTCGAGCCCGGCAGAACGAGATGGAGGTACGGCTGGCGGTGCGCACCGCCGAGGAGCGGGTCGCCTCGATCGCCGGACGGGCCGACTCGCTACGCCGGCAGGCCACGGCCGAGCGGGCCGCCCGGGAGCGGGCGGCGGCGCGACGGGCGGTGCGTACCCGGGGCGCCGCGGTCGCCGGGGCGGTGGCCGCCGGAGCGCACACGGCGCTGGCCTGGCTCGATGTCTCCATCGGCCAGGCGGCGCAGCAGCGGGACGCCGTGGCCAGTCAACGCGCCGCCCGGGAGGCCGAGCTCGCCGAGGTGCGCGGCGCCGCGAAGCGCCTCGGTGCGGAGCTGGAGCGGCTGACCGGCCAGGTGCATCGCGACGAGGTCGCCCGCGCGGAGCAACGGCTGCGGATCGAGCAGCTGGAGGCGAAGGCGGCCGAGGACTTCGGCCTGGACCTGGCGACCCTGATCGCCGAGTACGGTCCGGCCCAGCCGGTTCCGCCGACCGACGCCGAGGTCGCCGCCGCCGAACGGGACGGCCAGCCCGTGCCCGAGCCGGTCCCGTACGAGCGGGCGGTGCAGGAGAAGCGGGCCGCCAAGGCGGAGCGGGAACTGACCCTGCTCGGCAAGGTCAACCCTCTCGCGCTGGAGGAGTTCGCGGCGCTGGAGGAGCGGTACAAGTTCCTCTCCGAGCAGCTGGAGGACCTGAAGGCCACCCGGCGGGATCTGTTGACCGTGGTCAAGGACGTGGATGACCGGATCCTGGCGGTCTTCGCCAGTGCGTTCGCCGACACTGCCCGGGAGTTCGAGCAGGTCTTCAGCGTGCTCTTCCCCGGCGGTGCCGGGCGGCTGGTGCTCACCGAACCGGACGACCTGCTCACCACCGGCGTCGAGGTGGAGGCCCGCCCGCCGAGCAAGAAGATCAAACGCTTGTCGCTGCTCTCCGGCGGGGAGCGGTCGCTGACCGCGGTGGCGATGCTGGTGGCGATCTTCCGGGCTCGGCCCAGCCCCTTCTACATCATGGACGAGGTGGAGGCGGCGCTCGATGACGTGAACCTGGGCCGCCTGCTCACGCTGCTCACGCAGCTGCGGGAGAAGAGCCAGCTGATCGTCATCACGCACCAGAAGCGGACGATGGAGGTCGCGGACGCGCTCTACGGCGTGACCATGCGAAACGGGGTTACCCAGGTAATCAGCCAGCGGCTCGACCGAGCCGGGGGCGGGCAGGAGGATAACGAGTGAGTCGGGAACGAGCGACGGCGCTGTTGGTGGACTTCGATGGGGTGCTGCGCCGCTGGGACCCGGCGGTCGCCGCCGGCGTCGAGCGGGCGTACGGGCTCACCGACGGTGTCCTCGGCGAGATCGCGATGTCCTGGGGGCTGCTCCAGCCGGTACTGACCGGCCGGGTGAACCACGCCGAGTGGACGGCCAGCGTGGCCGCGGCGCTGACCTCGTCGGTGGGGGAGCAGCAGGCCCAGGCGGCCGTGCACGAGTGGCAGCGCTACCGGGGCGAGGTCGACCCGCAGGTGTTGGCGTTCGTCCGGGAGGTCCGGGCGTCCGGGGTTCCGGTCGGGCTCGCCACGAACGCCACCGACGTACTCGATGCCGACCTCGCCGCCCTCGGGCTCGAGGGTGAGTTGGATGTCGTGGTCAACTCGTCGGTCGTCGGCGTGCACAAGCCGGCGAAGGAGTACTTCCAGGCGGCCTGCGAGGCGCTGGGCACCTCGCCGTCGCGGGTGCTGCTCGTTGACGACGACGACCGGGTGGTCGCGGGGGCCCGGGTGGCCGGCCTGTCGGCGCACCGCTGGAGCGGCCCCGGCGACCTGCGCTACCTGCGGGCCGCCCTGGCTCCGGCCGGCTGACGGTCAGTCTCCGGTGACACCGTCGAGGCGTTCCCGGATCAGGTCGGCGTGCCCGTTGTGCCGGGCGTACTCCTCGATCATGTGCAGGTAGACCCAGCGCAGGCTGAGCCGGTGGCTGCTGCCGTCCCGTCGGTGCAGGGTGAATTCCTCGTCGAGGTCGCGCCCGGCGGCGGCGGCGTCGGCGGCCGCGATCTCGGCCCGGAGCGCGGCGACATCGGCCTCCGGGTCGGCGGTCTCCACCCGGAACTCGGCGTCCGGATCAGCGGTGAAGTCGAATAGGTCGGGCAGGTCCTGCCCGGCGAAACGCTGCCGGAACCAGGCCCGCTCGACGTAGGTCAGGTGCCGAACCAGGCCGAGGAGGGAGAGTGGGGACGGTTCGACGCTCGCGGTGCGTAGCTGATCGGCGGTCAGGCCCGCGCACTTGTGCAGCAACGTGTCCCGGTGGTAGTCGAGCCAGCCGGTGAGCAGGGCGCGTTCCGCGCCGTGGTCGGGCTCGGGTCGGCGGTCGATCTCAGGTGCTTTCCAGATCATGCCCGTATCCTCGCGCCGGTCCGGGTCCGGGGCGAGCGCATTACCCGGCGAGCCGGGACCGCGGCGTCGGCGTCAGCCGCTGGTGAGCTGGTGGCGCATCACCTCCTGTAGCGCACCCGCGCTGGTGGTGCCCGCGATCGTCACCTCGGCCGCCCGTCCGTCGTGTCGCAGGGTGCCGATGGCGTTGCCGAAGTACGGGTCGGCCAGCTTCGTCCAGCGCAGCGGCCGCCGGCCGGTCCCGGCGGTGCGAGACAGTGCTCGGGCGGCCATGGCCAGGGCAGGTGACCAGCCCAGCCGCAGCGGTAGGCGCATCGCGTCCGGCACCTGGTTGTGCAGCGGGGAGCAGGTGAGCTGGTGGACCGGGGTGATCACCGCGGGATCGGCGAATCGGGCCCGAGCCACGTACGAGTGGTGCACGTCGCCGCTGAGGACACTGATCGACGCCGGCCGCGGGGCGCCGGGGTCGCTCGCCGCCGGCTGCCCGGGCTGCCCCGGCTCACGGGGAGGCCGGGTCGTCCCGTCCGGCGTGCCGCCACCGATGCGGGCGAGGAGGGCGCCGAGCGCGTCGAAGGAGCGCCGGAACGCCGCCCAGTGCTCGAGGTCGACAGCGCGGCGCAGCTTCTCCGCCGCGTTGGCCACCCAGTGGCGGTGGGAGTCGGCGAGCACCTCGTTCCACGCCTCCACGTGGTGGATGGCGGGCGGCAACAGCCAGGGCAGGGACGAGCCCAGGACCAGGTGGTCGTAGCTGCCGTGGGCCTGGTCAACCAGCCAGGACCACTCGGCCGGCGGCAGCATCGCCCGCCGGCCCGGCGCCAGCACCCGGCCGCACCGGTTGTCGAGCATGACCAGGCGGGTGCGGCCGACATCGAGCGCGAAGCTCCACTGGTACCGCACCGCCGGCCGCCGCTCGGAATCGTGCGCGAGGTCGGACTCCCGGTCGACCTGGTGACCGAAGTCGCGCAGTACGCCGGTGGCGTCCGCCGCGGCGGTCACCCTCGCGTAGAGCGGGTCGGCCGCGACCTCCTCCGGCGCGAGATTGCCGAGGTGCTGGTAGACCCAGTAGGAGGCCAGCCCACTGCTGATGCGCTCGCCCCACCAGGGCTGGGCGCGGGCGTCCGCGCGCCAGGCGGCGGAGGTGTTCCAGTCGTCCACGATCTCGTGGTCATCGAATATCATGACGCTCGGCACGGTGGAGAGCAGCCAGCGGGTCTCCGGCGCGCGCCACGACTCCAGGTAGAGCTTGGTGTACTCGTCGAAGCTGACCACCTGGTCCACCGGCGCGCCCACCGGCCGTCGGCGACGCCGCCGGAGTAGCCGGCGTACGGTCGGTGAGGTCTCGTCGGCATACACCTGGTCCCCGAGGAGCACCAGCAGGTCGGGCAGCTCCGCCGGGTCGGGGGTGGCGGCCAGCCCCCGGGCGTACGCGTCGAGCGCGTCCGGCGGCAGCCGGCGGGCGGTGGCGTGCTGGGTGGTTTCCCGGCACGAGCCGAACACCAGGCGTACCGGCTGGTCCCGGTCGTCGGCGGCCCGGGTGCGGATGACGCTGGGCCGGTACGGGCCGGGCAGCGGCCAGACGGGTTCCCCGTCGAGCAGCACCTCGTAGCTGCTGGCGGTGTCGGGGCTCAGCCCGGAGACCACGACCAGGGCGTAGTGGTGCTGGTAGGCGGAGAAGGTGGGTGCGGTGCCGGTGGCACCGTCGGCGGTACGGACGGTGACCGTCGCCGGGGCGCTGGTCTCCACCCAGATGGTGGCCCGCGTGCCGACCACCCGGCGCAGCAGCGGGCCGACGAGCAGGTCTGCGGCGGGCATGGTGGGCCTCCCGATGAGCGTGTCGTCCCTGCTACCCGGCCGGCGGGGTGCAGCAGTGGGTGCGACGAGCCTATTGCCCGCCGGTTTCCGGTGGGGGTGCAGTGGTGGAGACGCAGTCGCCCGCGTCTGACAGGATTTCGGGCATGACGGATTACCTCCTCATCGCACTCGCCCTGCTCGGCGTGCTGATTCTCGGCACCGTCGGGCTGGTGGCACCGAAGCTGCGCCGCCGTCGGGAGCCCCCGCTGCCGACGACGGAGGTCGAGACCGGCGCCGAGGAGGACCTCGCCGGACCGCCGGTCGAGGCGGCCGAGGCGGAGCCGTCCACCGGGATCCTGGTCGAGCCGCCGCCGGCTCCCCCGGTGCCGGAGGTCCCGGTTGAGGTCCCGGTGGAGGTCCCGGAGCCGACCGCCGGACGGTTGGTTCGGCTCCGCTCCCGGCTGTCCCGCTCGCAGAACGTGTTCGGCAAGGGGCTGCTGGGCCTGCTCAGCCGGGACCGCCTCGACGAGGAGACCTGGGAGGAGATCGAGGACAGCCTGATCACCGCGGATGTCGGCATCGACTCCACCCGGGAGATCGTTGACCGGCTCCGCGAGCGGACCCGGGTGCTCGGCACCCGCACCGTGGCTGAGCTGCGTACGCTGCTCGCCGCCGAGCTGGTCAACGCCCTCGATCCGGAGCTGGACCGCGCCCTGCACACGGCGCCGAAGGACGGCGTGCCGGCGGTGCTGTTGGTGGTGGGGGTCAACGGGGCCGGGAAGACCACCACCTGCGGCAAGGTCGCTCGGGTGCTGGTGGCGGATGGCCGAAGTGTGATCCTCGGCGCGGCCGACACGTTCCGCGCCGCCGCCGCGGACCAGCTGGAGACCTGGGCGGGCCGGGTCGGGGCGGAGACCGTCCGGGGTCCGGAGGGGGCCGATCCGGCCAGTGTCGCCTTTGACGCGGTCAAACGCGGGATCGAGACCGGGGTGGACACGGTGTTGGTCGACACCGCCGGCCGGCTCCAGAACAAGGTCGGCCTGATGGACGAGCTGGGCAAGGTCAAGCGGGTGGTGGAGAAGCATGGTCCGATCGATGAGACGCTGCTGATCCTCGACGCCACCACCGGCCAGAACGGTCTGGAACAGGCGCGGGTCTTCACCGAGGCGGTGGACGTGACCGGGGTCGCGCTCACCAAGCTCGACGGCACCGCCAAGGGCGGCATCGTGATCTCCGTGCAGCGCAAGCTGGGCATCCCGGTGAAGCTGGTCGGTCTCGGTGAGGGCAAGGACGACCTGGCTCCGTTCGACCCGGCGCAGTTCGTGGACGCGTTGCTGGGCGCCGAGACCGGGCCGGACGCGTAACCCCACGGTGATGACCAACGATCGCGCCCACGCGGGGTGGCGCGACCCGCACCGCCCGACGTCCCGCCTCGGGCGGCCCTATGTGATGGCCCAGGAGATCCCGCTGCGCGGCGGCAACGTGAGCACGGTGGTCCGGGTCGGGGACACGGTCCGGCGCAACGCCGGCCCGTGGACACCGTCGGTGCACGCCCTGCTGCGGCACCTGGAGTATGTGGGCTTCACCGGCGCCCCCCGGGCGCTGGGGATGGACGAGCGTAACCGCGAGGTGTTGTCGTACCTGGAAGGGGAGTGCGGGGAGTACCCGCTGGCCCCGCACTGGGTCACCGACGAGGCGCTGGTGACGGTCGCCACGATGCTGCGGATGTTTCACGACGCGCAGTACGGCCTCGTCCTGCCGGAGGGGGCGGTGTGGCGCTCCTTCGGCCCGTCGCCGGAGAACGAGGTGATCTGCCACCACGATGTCGCCCCGCACAACGTCATCTGGCGCCCGGACGGCACCCTTGGGATGATCGACTTCGATCTCGCCTCGCCGGGATCCCGCATCTACGACGTCGCGTACGCGGCCTGGACCTGGGTGCCGGTCTTCGCCGACCGTGACTCGATCACCCTCGGGTGGCGGCGTCCGGACCGGCCGCGGCGGCTGCGGCTCTTCGCCGACGCGTACGGGCTCCTCCCGCGCGACCGGCATCGGTTGGTCCGTACCATCCGCAAGCGGATCGTTGACCATGTGGAGGGCATCCGGCGGATGGCCGCGGCCGGGGATCCGGCCTTCGTGCGGATCGTCAACCGGGGGCACCTGCGCCGCCCGATGCGGGATCTGCGCCTGCTCGAGTACGAGCGGCACGCCCTGGAGGGCGCCCTGCGCTGACGGTCGGCTGCCGCGACCTCATCCGTCCGGATGGATCCGGCCTTCTTCACACGTACGAAACAGGTCGTCACCGCCTGGAAATCGATGGGTGACGCTACCGGAAACAGGGAACGAGCAGGCTTCCGGGTAACCGGTGGACGGGCAGCGCTGCCTCGGAAGCCGTTAGGGAGGGAACCTCACCTTAGGAGGCCAGCGTGCCTGACGCACCGACCATCGACACCGGCAACACCGCGTGGCTGCTGGTGTCGAGCGCGATCGTGCTGCTCATGACGCCTGGACTGGCGCTGTTCTACGGCGGCCTCAACCGGGCCAAGGGCGTCCTCAATATGATCATGATGAGCTTCTCCGCGATCGGGCTCGTCAGCATTCTCTGGTTGTTCTACGGCTTCTCCGCCGCTTTCGGCACGGATCAGGGCGGGGTCATCGGCGACCTCGGCCAGTACCTCGGCACCAAGACCTTCATGGCGGAGACCGACCTGTGGGGCGAGACCGGCATCCCGCTCTACGTCTTCATGGCGTTCCAGATGATGTTCGCTGTCATCACCGTCGCCCTGATCAGCGGTGCGATCTCGGACCGGGCCAAGTTCTCCGGCTGGCTGCTGTTCGTGGTCGGCTGGGCGAGTCTGGTCTACTTCCCGGTCGCCCACTGGGTCTGGGGCGGCGGATTCATCGGTGCGGAGCTCGGCGCGCTCGACTTCGCCGGTGGCACCGCGGTGCACATCAACGCCGGGGCGGCGGCGCTGGCCCTGGTGCTGGTGCTGGGCCGCCGGCTCGGCTGGCCCCGGGAGACGATGAAGCCGCACAACGTCCCGATGGTCGCCCTCGGTGCCGGCCTGCTCTGGTTCGGCTGGTTCGGCTTCAACGCCGGCTCCGAGTTGACCGCGGACCTGACCACGGGGCTGGCCTTCGTCAACACCCAGGTGGCGACCGCCGCCGCCGTGCTCGGCTGGTTGCTGGTGGAGCGGGCGCGGGACGGCCGGCCGACCCTGGTCGGCGCCTCCTCCGGCGCCATCGCCGGGCTGGTCGCGATCACCCCGGCCTGCGCCTTCATCACCCCGTGGGCCGCGGTGCTGCTCGGCCTGGTCGCCGGTGCGGGCTGCGCGTTGGCCGTGAGTCTGAAGTATCGGCTGGGCTTCGACGACTCGCTCGACGTCGTCGGCGTGCACTTCGTCGGTGGCTGGATCGGCTGCCTGTGGATCGGTCTCTTCGGCACGTCGTCGGTCAGCTCGCTGGTCAGTGACGAGGGCCTCTTCTACGGGGGTGGGGTGGCCCAGATGGGCGTCCAGGCACTCAGCGCGGTGATCGTCACCGGCTACTCCTTCGCGGTGGCGTTCGTCCTCGCCCTCGTCCTGGAGAAGACGATCGGCTTCCGGGTCGGTGAGGAGGCCGAGGTGGCGGGGATCGACATCGCCGAGCATGCCGAGAGCGGCTACGACCTCTCTCCCGCCGCTGGTGCCGCCGGTGGCGGCGCGTTCGCGGCGGCGGGCCTGGCCGGCGGGAAGCCGGCCGGGGAGAGCAGCGCCGCGGAGCAGGTCGCGTCGGCCTCGTCGGCGGGTGGTCGGCGGTGAGCGGCGGGCCCGCCGTCGGGCAGGTCGCTGGTTAACGTTCCGGGAATGGAGGGGTTGGACATGAAGCTGGTGACCGCGGTCATCAAGCCATACCAGCTGGACGCGGTGAAGGAGGCCCTGCACGCGCTCGGTGTGGCCGGCCTGACCGTCAGCGAGGTCCAGGGGTACGGCCGTCAGAAGGGGCACACCGAGGTGTATCGGGGTGCCGAGTACACGGTGGAGTTTCTGCCCAAGATCCGGGTGGAGGTACTCACCGACGAGCTGGATGTTCACAAGATCGTTGACGCCGTCGTCGCCGCCGCCCGGACCGGCAAGATCGGTGACGGCAAGGTGTGGGTCACCGCGGTCGAGGAGGTCGTCCGGGTCCGTACCGGTGAACGCGGCCTCGACGCCGTGTAGGCGCCCCGCCGGCGGGAGTGGGCACCGATGACCTCGTTGATCAAGAAGCGTACGGCCGGACCGGACCTCCTGGTCAACGAGGTCAGCGGTGCTCCCGGCGGGATCGACGCCGGCACCCGGGCGGCCCGGGCCGCATCCATCGACGACTGGCTCGCCGGGCTGCTGCCCGGGCGGGACGGGGTCGCGCTGGTCGCGGTGGGCGGGCTCGGCCGTCGTCAGTGCGCCCCGTACGGGGACCTCGACCTGCTGCTGCTGCACGCCGACGTGCCCGAGGTGGACGAGCTGGCCGCCGGCATCTGGTATCCGGTCTGGGACGCCGGGCTGCGGCTCGACCACTCGGTACGAACCGTCCCCGAGGCCCTCGTGGTCGCCCAGGATGATGTCCGGGTGGCTCTCGGCCTGCTCGACGCCCGCTTCGTCGCGGGTGACGAGGCGCTGGCCGACCGGTTGGTTCGCTCGGCCGCCGACCACTGGCGGCGGGGCGCGGTGCGCCGACTGCCGGGGCTGCGTGAGCTGACCGAGGCCCGCTGGGCGGCCCACGGGGAGCTGGCCTTCCTGCTCGAGGGGGATCTCAAGGAGGCCGCCGGTGGGCTTCGCGACGTGGGGCTCCTCCGAGCGATCGCCCGCGCCGGCGTCACCACCGCGCTCCGGCCCGCGGTCCGCGCCGCCCACCTGCGACTACTGGACACCCGCGACGCGCTGCACCTGCGGGCCGGCCGGCGGGTGGACCGGCTGGTCGCCCCGGAACGCGCCGGGGTCGCCGCCCTGCTCGGGCTGCGCCAGCCGCGGGCCGACCCGGCGGCGGAGCCGGTGGACGAGGGGGACCTGCTACTGCGCCGGGTCGCCAACGACGCCCGGACCGTCAGTCACGCCCTGGACGACGCCTTCCGGGCAGCCGACCGGCTCCGCGCCCGGCGCCGGGGCGCCGACGGGCGACCGCTCCGTCGGCCGGTGGCCCGGGACGTGGTCGAGCACGACGGTGAGCTGGTGCTCGCCCGCGCGGTGATCGGGGTACGCCCGGAGCCGAGCCTGTCCCTGCGGGTCGCCGCCGCGGCGGCGACCACCGGTCTGCCGATCGCGGCGGCCACCTGCGAGTGGCTGGCCGCCTACTGCCCACCGCTGCCGAATCCCTGGCCGGCCGCGGCGCGCACCGCCCTGGTCACGCTCCTGGGCGCAGGGCCGGGGCTGGTGTCGACGTGGGAGACGTGCGACCGGTACGGGCTGGTTGACGGCTGGCTGCCGGAGTGGACCCGGATCCGGAGCCTGCCCCAGCGCCACCCGGTGCACCGGTTCACCCTCGACCGGCACCTGGTGCAGACCGCGTACGAGGCCAGCCGACGTACCCGGGAGGTGGACCGGCCGGACCTGCTCCTGCTCAGTGCCCTCCTGCACGACGTGGGCAAGGGGCTACCCGGTGACCACAGTCAGGTCGGTGCGCCGATCGCGACGGCGGTCGCCGCCCGGATCGGCCTGCCCGCGGCCGAGGTGGCGCTGATCGGGCGGTTGGTCCGGTTGCACCTGCTCCTGCCCGAGGTGGCGACCCGTCGCGACCTGGCCGATCCGGTGACCGTGGCCGGCGTGGCGGCGAAGGTCGTCGACACCACCACGCTGGAGCTGCTGCACGCCCTGGTCCGGGCCGACGCGGCGGCCACCGGACCGGCCGCCTGGTCGCGTTGGAAGGAACGGCTCGTCGCCGATCTGGTGGCGCGGGTCCGCACCACACTGGACACCGGCCGGCCACCCGAACCGCCCGTTCCGGATCCGGCCCTGGTCGCCGGCCCGCTGCCGGTTGTCCGGCTGACCGGGGACGAGGTGGCGGTGGCGGCGGCCCACCGGCGTGGCCTGCTCACGACGGTGGCCGGTTGTCTGGCCCTGCACCGGCTCGACGTGATCTCCGCGGATGCCTCGACGGTGTCCGGGCGGGCACTGGTCGAGTTCCGGGTCCAACCCCGCTACGGCCTCGCGCCGGATCCGGTAGCGCTCGGCGCCGACCTACGCCGGGCCGTGGCCGGTGACGGGTCGGTGATTCAGCGGTTGCGGGGTGGGGCCGTCACCGCCGGTGGCGCGGGGCCCGCGCCCCAGGTGCGGTGGTACCGGGAGGCCGCCACCGACGCGGTGGTGTTGGAGCTGCGGGCGGCTGACGCCGCTGGCCTGCTCCACCGGGTCAGCGCCGCGCTGGACGAGGTGGGAGTTCAGCTGCGGGCGGCGCGGATCTCCACCCTCGGCGCCGCCGTGGTGGACGCGTTTTACCTGGTCGGTGCCGGGCTGGACGCCGAGACCCAGGCGCGGATCTCCGCCGCTGTCCTGGCTGCGGCGCGATGAGGGGGCGAATTGTGTCCGCCGGATGGCGGGTCCGCGGGCGGCGTCGGGTGCGTCGGGTGTGCCGGCCGGAAGCGGGTGCATCGCGGGCCGGATACCCTAGCGGTGGCTGGACAGCTCGTCCGGCCGTGCTCGTGCTCACCAGAACTCTGACAAACGGGATGTTCGCGTGTTTGACACCTTGAGTGACCGCCTGTCCGGGATCTTCACCAAGCTCCGCGGTAAGGGACGGCTCACCGACGCCGACATCGACGCCACCGCCCGCGAGATCCGGCTCGCGCTGCTGGAGGCGGACGTGGCGCTGCCGGTGGTCAAGGGCTTCATCGCGCGGGTCAAGGAGCGGGCGCGGGGCGCCGAGGTCTCCCAGGCGCTGAACCCGGCCCAGCAGATCGTCAAGATCGTCAACGAGGAGCTGGTCAACGTCCTCGGCGGGGAGGCGCGGCGGCTTCAGTTCGCCAAGCAACCGCCGACCGTGATCATGCTGGCCGGTCTCCAGGGCTCCGGCAAGACCACCCTCGCTGGCAAGCTGGCAAGCTGGCTGCGCGGCCAGGGTCACCAGCCGCTGCTGGTCGCCGCCGACCTACAGCGCCCCAACGCCGTCGGGCAGCTCCAGGTGCTCGGTGGTCGCGCCGGCGTCGAGGTGTACTCCCCGGAGCCCGGCAACGGCGTCGGTGACCCGGTGCAGGTGGCCCGCGCCTCGATCGAGCACGCCCGTCGGGCTGCCCGGGACATCGTCATCGTGGACACGGCCGGCCGCCTCGGTATCGACGCCGAGATGATGCAGCAGGCGGCCGACATCCGGGACGCGGTCAACCCGGATGAGGTCATCTTCGTCATCGACGCCATGGTCGGCCAGGACGCGGTGCGCACCGCGGAGGCGTTCCGGGACGGCGTCGGCATCACCGGTGTGGTCCTCTCCAAGCTCGACGGTGACGCCCGTGGTGGTGCCGCGCTGTCGGTCCGGGAGGTCACCGGCCAGCCGATCCTCTTCGCCTCCACCGGCGAGAAGCTGGAGGACTTCGATGTCTTCCACCCGGACCGGATGGCCAGCCGGATTCTCGGCATGGGCGATGTTCTCACCCTGATCGAGCAGGCCGAACAGGCCTTCGACGTCGATCAGAAAGAGAAGATGACCGCCAAGCTGATGGGCGGTGAGCAGTTCACCCTGGAGGACTTCCTCGACCAGCTCATCGCGGTTCGGCGGATGGGGCCGATCGCCAACGTGCTGGCCATGATGCCCGGCATGGGGCAGATGAAAGACCAGCTCGCCGAGGTGGACGACAAGCACTTCGACCGGATCACCGCGATCATTCGGTCGATGACCCCGGCCGAGCGCACCAACCCGAAGATCATTAACGGTTCGCGTCGGGCCCGCATCGCCAACGGCTCCGGGGTCACCGTGATGGACGTCAACCAGCTCCTCAACCGCTTCACCGACGCCCAGAAGATGATGAAGCAGATGGGCGGCATGATGGGCCTGCCCGGAGGGCGCCGAAAGGCGACCAAGTCGCCGAAGAACAAGCGTAAGGGCGGGAAGGGCGGCGGTCGGTCGCGGGCGGGCACGGGGGCGCGGGGCGGCTTCCCCGCTGGCATGCCGAAGCTGCCGCCCGGCCTGGGCCCCGACGACCTGGCCGGCCAGGGGCTACCGCCGGGATTCAAGCTCCCGAAGATCGACTTCAACAAGCTCGGTAAGGGTGATCAACACCCCCGTTGACCGGGACCGAAACGGGGCCAGGTCGGTGCTGATCGCGGCTGTTCCGGCGCCGGCCGTGGCCGATGCGGCGCCGGTCGTGGCCCGTCGGCGGTGGCCTGCCCGCATGTCCCGGCGGGCGATCAGGTAGGACTGAGTCTATGGCTTTGCACGTGCGCGGTGTGCTCCTGCCCGAAGACGAGGTCCGGGACATCTGGCTGGTCGGTGACCGGGTGACGTTCCAGCCGGTGGCCGGCGCGGAGACCATCGCGGATGGTGGCTTTGTGCTCCCCGGCCTGACCGACGCGCACTGCCACATCGGCATCGCGCGGGGCGGGACGCCGATCACCTCGCTCGACCAGGCCCGCGAGCTGGCCCACGTCAACCGTGACGCCGGGGTGCTCGCCATCCGGGACGCCGGCTCCCCGTACCCGTATCCGGAGCTCGACGACGCTACGGACCTGCCGCGACTGGCCCGGGCCGGCCGGCACGTCGCCCCGCCGAAGCGTTACCTGCGCGGCGTCGGGGTGGAGGTCGGCGCGGCGGCGGTGGCCGCGACCGTCGCCGCGCAGGCCGACGCCGGCAACGGCTGGGTCAAGCTGGTCGGCGACTGGATCGATCGCGGCGTCGGCGACCTCGCCCCGGCCTGGGACGCGGAGACCATGACCGCCGCGGTTCGGGCCGCGCACGCCGCCGGGGCCCGCGCCGCGGTGCACACCTTCTCCGAGTCCGCCGTCGAGATCATGGTGCGGGCCGGGGTCGACTCGGTGGAACACGGCACCGGCCTGAGCCTGGACCTGATCGACGTGATGGCCCGGCAGGGCACCGCGCTCGTACCCACCATGATCAACATAAGGACCTTCGGCGGCATCGCCGACCAGGCGCGGGCGAAGTTTCCCCGCTACGCCGACCACATGCTCGCCCTACGAGACCGCTTCCCCGAGGTGGTCCGCGCCGCCCACCAGGCCGGCGTGCCGATCTACGTCGGCACGGATGCCGGCGGTGGCATCGCGCACGGGCTGGCCGCCGAGGAGATGCTGCTGCTGCACGAAGAAGCGGGGATACCGGCCGAGGACGTCCTCGCCGCCGCCTCCTGGCGGGCCCGCGAGTGGCTCGGCTTCCCCGGCCTGGTCGAGGGGGGCCTGGCCGATCTGGTCGTCTACCCGCAGGACCCGCGGCGGGACCTCCGCGTCGTCCGGGCCCCCGACCGGGTCGTCCTCCGCGGCCGGGTCCTGCGCTGATCCACCGAGGCGGGTCGGCGGTCCAGCCCGGCCGGTCTTGTAGTCCACGATGGCGAGCTCCGCCCCCGCCGGCGGGGGGTGGAGCGACCGCCCGCTGGCGGCGACCGCCCCGGCGGCACATAGGATGTGCGGTCATGGCGCGCGTGCTCACTCCCCGTGCGGAGGACTTCCCCCGCTGGTACCAGGACCTGATCGCCAAGGCGAAGCTGGCCGACAACGGCCCGGTCCGGGGGACCATGGTGATCCGACCAGCCGGCTACGCCATCTGGGAGCGGATGCAGGCCGAGATGGACAACCGGATCAAGGCTGCCGGCGCGGAGAACGCGTACTTCCCGCTCTTCATCCCGGAGGGCCACCTCAAACGCGAGGCCGAGCACGTCGAGGGCTTCTCGCCGGAGCTGGCGGTGGTTACCCACGGCGGCGGCAAGCAGCTCGCCGAGCCGGTCGTGGTGCGCCCGACCAGCGAGACCGTCATCGGCGAGTTCATGGCCAAGTGGGTCGACTCGTACCGGGACCTGCCGTTGCTGCTCAACCAGTGGGCGAACGTGGTCCGCTGGGAGCTGCGCCCCCGCATCTTCCTGCGGACCAGCGAGTTCCTCTGGCAGGAGGGGCACACCGCGCACACGACCCGCGAGGACGCCCGCGCCTACGCGCGACGGATTCTGCACGAGGCGTACGAGGACCTGATGGTCAACGTCCTCGCCATCCCGGTGCAGGTGGGCCTCAAGACCGCCCGGGAGCGGTTCGCGGGTGCGACCGCCACCTACACCCTCGAGGGCATGATGGGTGACGGCAAGGCGCTCCAGCTGGGCACCAGCCACGAGCTGGGGCAGAACTTCGGCCGCGCCTTCGACATCAGCTACACCTCCGCCGAGGGGGGTCGGGAGTACGCCTGGACCACCTCGTGGGGCACCTCCACCCGGATGCTCGGTGGTCTGATCATGTGCCACGGTGACGACAACGGCCTGCGGGTGCCGCCGAAGCTCGCGCCGGTCCAGGCGTACGTGATGGTCGTCAAGGACGGCGAGGGGGTCGGCGAGGCCGCGACGCGGCTGCACGACGCGCTGCGGGATGCCGGTGTCCGGGTCGCCCTCGACGACCGGACCGACACCCCCTTCGGGCGTCGCGCGGTGGACGCGGAGTTGCGCGGCTACCCGATCCGCGTCGAGATCGGCCCCCGCGACCTGGCCGCGGGGAACGCGGTCGTGGTCCGGCGGACGGACGGCGCGAAGTCCCCGGTTCCGGTGGCCGACGTGGTCGCTGTGGTGCGTACGGCGCTCGAGGCCGACCAGCAGGCGCTGCACGACCAGGCGCTCGCCACCCGGCAGGCGCGGACCCGCGAGGTGGGGACGCTCGCCGAGGCGATCGAGGCGGCGGCGACGGGCTGGGCCCGGGTGCCGTGGTCGGTGGTCGGCGCCAAGGGCGAGGCGGAGGCGAACGCCCAGGGCGTCACCGTGCGGTGCCTGATCCGGGCCGATGGCTCGGTGCCGGACAGCGAGGACGAGCCGGACCTGGTCGCCATCCTGTCCCGGGCCTACTGAGCTACGCCCGCACCGGACCGGGTCGGTGCCGCCACCGACCCGGTCCGGCCCGAGCTGGTTCGGGCGCACAGACGGGGCAGCTCGACAGCGAGCGGAGCGAACCGGGCCACCGGCGTTCCAACCGGTCGTCGGGTGGGGTGGACTCGGCGATCCGACCGGCCGTCGGCGGGCGGTAGGGTCGGGCAGGTGAGGTTCGAACCTGGGCGGTTGGTGGTGCACCGCAACGTGCGGCGGGGGCGGATCGGTTGGGTTCGTCCGGCGCGCGTGGTCAGTGATGACGACCGGGGGCTGCTGCTGTGGATCCCCCGGGGCTCCCTGGTGGCCAGCGAGACCACCGACGCCGGAGTCGGGATGCGGGCTGTTCCCTTCGCCGAGTGGATCGTCTCGGCGTACCGGCTGACGCTCGCTCGGTGGCAGGGGCCACCCCTGCTGAAGTTCCTGCCGGTTGGAGCCGCGCACTCGGTCTGGTTCTTCCAGGACGAGCAAGGGCATTTCGCCCATTGGTACGTCAACCTCGAGGAACACGGTGTGCGCTGGGACGACGGTGGGCTCGCCGGCGTTGACGTGGTGGACCAGGATCTTGACGTGCTGATCCACGCGGACCGGCGCTGGGCGTGGAAGGACGAGGACGAGTTCGCCGAGCGGCTCGACTTCCCGGAGCACTACTGGGTGCCCGACCCGGACGCGGTCTGGGCCGAGGGGAAGCGGGTGATCGCCCGAGCCGAGGCGGGTGAGTTCCCGTTCGACGGCACCTGGTGTGACTTCGTGCCGCCGCCCGCGTGGACGGCACCGCTGGAGCTGCCGCCCGGGTGGGACCGGCCGCCGGCCCGCTGACGGCGCCCGTTCGGCCGTCGGAACCGATGGCGCCCGTTCGGCCGTCGGAACCGACCGGCGTGAGTCTGGTCGGCCTGCCCCGACCGGATCAGTGTGCTCTTCGTCATAATTGAATGGTGGGCCGGGGCCGGTCCGATGTGAGGCCTCCCGGTCCGATCTGGCAGAATGGCTGGCTGGTATCCGGCGTGGGTCCGGCGCCCTCTACCCGGGCACCACGTCAGTCCACCCGAGCAGTCTCCGGCCCAACCCCACTGTGCCGGAGTGCGCGCTCACCCGTGCACCACCCGTCCAGGGTCGGTGGAAACAACAGGAGCGAAAACACTGTGGCCGTAAAGATCCGGCTCCTGCGGATGGGCAAGATCCGCAACCCGCAGTACCGCATCGTCATCGCCGACTCGCGCACCAAGCGTGACGGCCGGGCGATCGAGTTCGTCGGGATCTACCAGCCGAAGTACGACCCTTCGGTGATCGAGGTCAAGTCGGACCGGGTGCAGTACTGGCTCTCCGTGGGCGCGCAGCCGAGCGAGGCGGTGCAGCGCCTGCTGGAGAAGACCGGCGACTGGCAGAAGTTCAAGGGCCTGCCGGCCCCCGAGCCGCTGAAGGTCGCCCCCGAGCAGGTCGACCGCAAGGCGGCCTACGAGGCTGAGGCGAAGGCCGCCGCCGGTCTGGCGGAGACCCCGACCAAGCCGGCCAAGAAGGCCGCCAAGGCCGAGGCGGCGCCGAAGACCGAGGAGCAGGCCGGTGCGGGCTCCGGCGAGCAGGGCTGACGTGGCACTGCGTCCAGCGCTGGAGCATCTGGTCAAGGGCATCGTCGACAACCCCGACGATGTCCGGGTCCGGCTGGTCGATTCCCGGCGGGGCAAGCGGCTCGAGGTCCGCGTGCACCCGGAGGACCTCGGCACGGTGATCGGGCGGTCCGGGCGGACCGCGAAGGCGCTGCGCCAGGTCATCGGTTCCATCGGTGGACGCGGCGTACGCGTCGACATCGTCGACTCGTACTGATGCTCGTCGTCGGCAGGATCGGCAAACCGCACGGGATCCGCGGTGAGGTGACCGTGGAGGTGCGGACCGACGAACCTGAGACGCGGTTCGCCCCGGGCTCGGTGCTGCGCACCGAGCCCGGGGCGAACGTGCCCGCCCACCCCGGTGCGTACCGGGTGCCGGGTGAACTGACCGTCGAGGCAGCGCGGTGGCATCAGGGGCGGATGCTGCTGGTGGCGTTCGAGGGTGTGCTCGACCGCAACGTCGCCGAGGCGCTCCGCGGCACCCTCGTCGGGGTGGACCGCACCGACGTGGCCCCGCCGACGGACCCGGAGGAGTTCCACGACCACCAGCTGGTCGGCCTGGCCGTGGTCACCCCGGCGGGGGAACGGCTGGGGGAGATCGCCCGGATTGACCACGCCCCCGCCGCGGACCTGTTGGTGCTGCGCCGTCCCGGCCGCCGGGACGTGTTGATTCCGTTCGTCCAGGCGATCGTTCCCGAGGTTGATCTCGCCGGTGGTCGCGTGGTGGTGGATCCGCCTGGCGGCCTGCTCGACCTCTGACCCGCCGCCTGGTTACCTCTGACCCGCCGATCTGGTTGACCTCCGCCCGGCGGCCAGCTCGATTCCCGGGCGGTATCCGGTGTGGTCAGGCCGTCCGGCCCGCACAGCTTCTGGAGCCCCCACAATGCGCGTTGACGTTGTGTCGATCTTCCCGGAGTACTTCGCTCCGCTGGACCTGTCGCTGATCGGCAGGGCCCGGGCCGGCGGCACCCTCCAGCTGGCGGTGCACGACCTCCGTACCTGGACCCACGACGTGCACCGGACGGTTGACGACACGCCGTACGGCGGGGGGCCGGGGATGGTGATGCGGCCGGAGCCCTGGGGGGAGGCGCTGGACGCGCTCGCCCCGCCGGGAGGTAACCCACCCCGGCTGCTGGTGCCCACGCCGGCCGGTGTTCCGTTTACCCAGGCGCTGGCCCACGAACTGGCCGCCGAGCGGCACCTGCTCTTCGCCTGTGGCCGGTACGAGGGGATTGACCAGCGGGTGCTTGAGCATGCCGCGAGTCGGATGCCGGTCACCGAGGTCTCCCTCGGTGACTATGTGCTCTTCGGTGGTGAGGTGGCGGTGCTGGTGATCCTGGAGGCGGTGACCCGGCTGCTGCCCGGGGTGCTCGGCAACGTTGGCTCGCTGGACGAGGAGTCGCACGCGCACGGGCTGCTGGAGGCGCCGATGTACACCAAGCCGGCTGCCTGGCGGGGCCAGGAGGTGCCGGCGGTGCTTCGCTCCGGGGACCACGGGAAGATCGCCCGCTGGCGTCGGGATGAGGCCCTGGTGCGGACGGTCGCCCGGCGCCCCGACATGATCGCCGCACTGGCTCCGGAGCGCCTGGACCGGCAGGACCGGGTGACGTTGGAGCAGGCCGGGTTCCCGGCTGCCCCCGGCGATGTGGCAAAATAGGGGGTTGCCGCAGTCAACCGCGCCGTGGATGGCTGCGAGGACCCTCGACCGGGGCCGGCGAGTGCCGGCGACCATCCGGGGGTCAGAATCACCCATTCGCGCATCGACTGACGATGCGCCGTGAGCTCGCGAGGACGCAGCGATGAACATCCTGGACGCGCTTGACGCCCAGTCGAAGCGGACCGACCTTCCCGATTTCCGCGCCGGTGACACCGTCAAGGTGCACGCACGGGTCGTCGAGGGAAACCGGTCCCGGGTCCAGATTTTCCAGGGCGTCGTCATCCGTCGTCAGGGTGACGGTCTGCGGGAGACCTTCCTGGTCCGCAAGATCAGCTTCGGGGTGGGGGTCGAGCGCACCTATCCGGTCAACAGCCCGGCCATCGACCGCATCGAGGTCGTGACCCGAGGTGATGTCCGGAGGGCCAAGCTCTACTACCTCCGTGAGCTGCGTGGCAAGAAGGCGAAGATCAAGGAGAAGCGGGAGAAGCAGCCGAGCTGAATCGTGCTGCACCACCCGTTCTGAGCTGCGCGTATGGTGTACGAACCGGAGGGCACCATACGGGACGTGCCGGCGCAGCCGGATGTCCCCGCCCAGCGGTGGGGCAGGTGTTCACTGCCGTCCGGAGGCCTCGACCAGGTCCCCGGGCGGTAGTGTCGTTTCTGCGGACCGGGGAGGCGTGGTGCGGACGCGCGACGAGGACGGCACGGTCGATCCACGCCGTCGCCGGGCCCGGCGACGCCGCCGCCCGTTGCCGCTCTGGCAGGAGCTGCCGCTGCTGCTGACGGTCACCTTCTGCCTCGCGGTGCTGATCCGGACCTTCCTGCTTCAGGTGTTCTTCATTCCGTCCGGCTCGATGACCGAGACGCTGCTCGTCGGGGACCGGGTGCTGGTCAACAAGGTCGTCTACGACGTACGGGACCCGGCGCGGGGCGAGGTGGTGGTCTTCCGCGGCCCGCAGCGGTGGGCCGCCCCGCTCGACGAGGAGCCCGACCCCGGATTCCTGCGCCGGCTCACCGCCACCGTCGGCGATCTGGTGGGGGTCGGCGGCCCCGGCGAGAAGGACTTCATCAAGCGGGTCATCGGGCTGCCGGGCGACCGGGTGAGCTGCTGCGACGAGCAGGGGCGAGTGCGCGTCAACGGCATCGCCATCAACGAGCCGTACGTGTGGCGTGACTCGCCGCTGGACCTCCCGCCGAACCCGGGTGAGTGCCGCGCGCGTCGCTTCGACGAGGTGGTCGTCCCACCCGGGCAGCTCTTCGTGCTGGGCGACAACCGGTTGGTATCCCAGGACGCCCGCTGTCAGGGCCCCGTGCCGATCGACAATGTGGTCGGACGGGCGGTCGGCGTGGTGTGGCCATCGTCGCGGTGGGGTGCACTCTCCACTCCGGAGGCCTTCGCCAATGTTCCCGCACCGGCGGGTTCCCCGGACAGCGGGCCACGGCCGGTCGGGCCGAGCCCCGACGGTGGTGTGCTGCTGTTCCTTCCGCTTCCGGCCGCGTGGCTCAGTTCTCGCGCGTTCCGTCCGGTGCCGCCCAGCTCGGCAACGTAGGCTCCATTCCGTGATTGACGAGCAGACCGACAAGTCCCGCAACTCCTTCTGGAAGGAGCTGCCGATTCTCCTGGGCGTGGCGATTCTGGTCGCGGTGCTGGTACGTGCCTTTGTGTTGCAGACCTTCTTCATCCCGTCTCCGTCGATGGAGAACACGCTCCAGATCGACGATCGGGTGCTGGTCAACAAGTTGGTGTACGACTTTCGCCCGCCGGAGCGAGGCGAGGTGGTCGTCTTCAAGGCGCCGACCTCGTGGAGCGGTAACCCCGACGGGGAGGACTTCATCAAGCGGGTCGTCGGCATCGGCGGCGACCACGTGGTCTGCTGCGACGAGCAGGGGCGGATCACGATCAACGGGGTTGCCCTGGACGAGCCGTACCTCTACTCCGTCGGCGGCGAGCGGGACCAGCCCGCTGATCGGGACTTTGATATCACCGTCCCGCGGGGGCGGCTGTGGGTGATGGGCGACCACCGGTCGGCCTCGGGCGACTCGCTGCAGCACTGGCAACAGTCGGGGGAGGACGTCCAGGAGGCGACCATCCCCGAGGACCGTCTCGTCGGTCGGGCCTTCACGATCTTCTGGCCGCTGGACCGGGCGCGCTGGCTGAGCGTCCCCGAGCAGTACGGCCCCATTCCCCGGCCCGGAACCTGATCCGGTGGGCCGGGTAGGCCCGGTAGGCGATGGCGAGGGCGTCTGGCAGGCTGGGACGGTGACCGTCGCCCACGCCCTCCGTAGCCCCACCGGGGTGCTGCTCGTCGCCGCGCCCGGCCGTCACCTGGTCGTCGAGCCGTGGGTGAGCGTGGACAGGGGTGGGTCATGCTGACGCCACCGCGTACCGTCGTCCGCCGCGACGGCGGGCTCTACGCGCTGGAGCGTGCCCTGCAACGACGCGGATTTCGGCAGGTGGCCGGTGCCGACGAGGCCGGCCGGGGTGCCTGTGCCGGCCCCCTGGTGGCCGCCGCCGCCATCCTGCCCCCGGGGCGGCCCGGGGAAGTCGCCGGGCTCGCCGACTCCAAGCTGCTCACCCCCGCCAGCCGGGAACGGGTGTACGCGGAGGTCGTCGCTCGGGCGTCGGCCTACGCGGTGGTGGTGATCCCGGCGGCGGAGGTGGACCTGCGCGGACTGCACGTGTGCAACCTGGCGGCGATGCGTCGTGCGCTGGCGTCGCTGGCCACCCCGCCGGAGTACGTGCTGACCGACGGCTTCGGGGTGGACGGGCTGGATGTGCCCGGGTTGGCGGTCTGGAAGGGCGACCGGGTGGCGGCCTGTGTCGCCGCAGCCAGCGTGCTGGCCAAGGTCACCCGAGATCGGATCATGGTGGGGCTGGACCTGGAGTTTCCCGGTTACGGGTTCGCGGAGCACAAGGGCTACATCACCGCCGAGCACTCGGCTGCGCTGCGGGAACGCGGGCCGTGCCCGGAACACCGGTTCTCGTACGTCAATGTCGCGACCGTCTCCGGCCGGCACGGGGCCCCGCCCCGGGCCCGACGACCGCTGGTCCCCGCGGCCGACGAGGCGATGGAACGCGCTGGGGCGGCAAAGGGTACCGTCGGCGTGGCGTTGGGCGAGCGGCCCTGGGCTGCGGCGTCGGTGGGGAATGATGTGGCCATGGAAGGCGGGATGGGATGAGCGCGGAAGATCTCGAAAAGTACGAGACGGAGATGGAGCTGCAGCTCTACCGGGAGTACCGCGACATCGTCCGCCAGTTCTCCTACGTCGTGGAGACCGAGCGTCGGTTCTATCTGGCGAACCAGGTCGACCTGCACGTGCGTAACTCGGACGGTGAGGTCTACTTCGAGGTCGAGATGCACGACGCCTGGGTTTGGGACATGTATCGTCCTGCCAGGTTCGTCAAGAACGTCCGGGTAATGACGTTCAAGGATGTCAATGTAGAAGAGCTGGAGAAACCGGATATCTCGCTGCCGGCCGACTCCGGGTTCGGCAACTGACCTCCGAACCTCGCTGACCCCTCCCGTTCCCCCCCCCCGGCGGGTCCAGCTCCGCCGCCCTGACCGCACGTCACCCGATTCCATCAGCGGGCCCAGGCCGGCCTCGTCTAGCAGATCGAATCGCTTCCCGTGCTCCCCTCCACAGGGTTGGTGGCTGTCCACAGGTGAGCTGGTTGGAGGGTGGCAGCCGACCGGCCGTCCGGGCAGGCTGCCGCCATGGAGCCGTCCCCGATCCTCGCCATCCTGCTCAGCGCCGGGCTGACCACCACGCCCGCCGTGCCCGCCCCGCCGGTGGTCGGGCCCAGGTCGCTGGTGGTGGGCTCCCTGTCGCCCGGGGCGCCTCCCACCTTCCGGTGGCCGCTGCCCGGGGAGTCGCCGGTCGTGCGACGGTTCGACCCACCGCCGCAGCCCTGGTTGCCCGGCCACCGCGGCGTTGACCTGGCGGCCGACGCCGGCGCGCCAGTGCTGGCAGCAGGTGATGGTGTGGTCACCTTCGCCGGTGCCGTGGCTGGCCGCCCGGTGCTCACCGTGACCCACGCCGCCGGCCTGCGGACCACCTATGAGCCGGTGCACTCCGATGTCGAGGTCGGCACTCCGGTCCTGGCCGGAGTGCCGATCGGTCTGCTGCGGGCTGGGCACCCGGGCTGTCTGGCTCCGGCGTGCCTGCACTGGGGTCTGCGTCGAGGCGACACCTACCTGGATCCGTTGGCGCTGCTCGGTCGGGGGTCGGTGCGGCTGCTGCCACTCGACGGTGCGCCTCGGTAGCGGACATGCCGACCAGTGGGTCGGCGTCTGAGGACTTGCAGGGTGTTATCAGGCGTTTTGGTAAAATACAGGGCTTTCATCTTCCTTTAACTACATTGACAGCATAGGCCTGCTGTGGAAGCAGGAAGTCATTTAATAATTACTTATTAGTGATTAACCTGATCTTACATTGCGTAGTTGCGAATAACCGATTCATCCGTTTTTGACCATTCATCCTCCCTGTTTGTAGTTGTTCTTGCGTATTGGGAAAGGTGTTCCTAAGGTTCCTGTTTGCAAAATATGAAGACCGTGCGGGGGAGGGTCTGTGGCGCGTCGGATGACGGCCGCTGTTCGTTCATGTGGCGCCGTTGGTCCCGACCGCCGCGTTGGCGGAGGATCCGGTCCGGGACACCGAGGCGGAGGCGCTGGTAGCGGCGAAGGAGCTCGACCAGCCGGTGGAGGTGCTGGCGCTCCGCACGGAGTACTGGGACGTGTTCGCGCAGCCGGACGGCACACTGATCGCCAACGATCATGCACGGCCGATCCGGGTCATTCAGGGGGATGACTGGGTTCCCGCCGACGCCACGCTGGTGGCCCAACCCGATGGTGCCAACGGGCCAACGGCGGCGCTGCTCGTGATGCAGCTGTCCCCGGGCGGCGACGTGCCGTTGATGGTGGTGACGCGGGATCAGAAGAGCATGACCCTGACCTGGCCGCACGGGCCGCTGCCTGAGCCGGTCGTCGTGGGCAGCCAGGCGACGTATCCGGACGTGCTCCCGGACGTGGACCTGGTCACGAACGTGACGGTCGAGGGCTTCTCCCACGTACTGGTGGTCAAGACGCCGGCGGCGGCCGAGCTTCCAGAGCTGCAGGACCTTCGGTTCAGAGTCACCACTGTCGGGTTGACGATCGAGGAAACCCCGGACGGAGGCGTGGTGGCGTTGGACCCGGCCACCAACAACCCGGTCCTACAGGCTGACGCGCCGACCATGTGGGACAGTGGACCCGAAGAGGCCGGTGGGGTGCTGGCTACCGAGGCCCTGCCCTCCGCCAGCAGTACCTCCGCCGATCCTGGCGCTGCTTCCGCACAAGGCCCGGGTGATACGTCGAAAGTGGCGCCGGTCGAGCTGGAATACACCGAGAACATGCTGGTGCTGACGCCGGATCAGGGCATGTTGACCGACCCGACGGCGTCCTTTCCGCTCTACATCGACCCGGTCTGGCAGAGCAGCACCAACAGCGGCTGGGCGATGGTCGACAGCGGGTATCCCAACGAGGAGTATTGGAAGTTCGACGGCGAGCCGTACGAACGGATCGGGCGCTGCCCCAACTCGTGCTTCAACTCCAAGGTCAAGTGGTTGTTCTACCGGCTCGGCACCCCGTATTTCGGCAGGACAATCCTGGAGGCGACGTTCAAGGTGACGTTGCAGCACGTCTACGACTCCACGGCTCGGGCCGCCGCGCTCTACCTGATGCCAGCCGGGATCAGCTCCTCCACCAACTGGAACAACCAGCCTGGTGGCTCCAGTTGGTCCGGTGCCACACGCCTTGCCACCAGTTCTCCGACCAGCACCAGGTCGACCTGCACCTCCACCAACCAGAACCGAGTGGAACGCGAAAGCGGCGGTGCAGCAGGCGGCGACCAAGGGGTGGAGCACGGTGACCCTCGGTTTGCGGTCAGTCAACGAGGCCAGTGGCTTGCACACCGAGCGGTTCTGTAGCAATGGTGTCCTCTCGGTCCGCTACAACCGCGCACTGATCGCGAACGCCAGCGAGCTCACCATGTCTCCCAGTGGGCGGTACGTCGACATACGGTGCGGGCGCACCGTATGTCGACGTACCGCTGAGGCTGAACGCGTGCTACGGAATCCGGACCACTCCTCGGCACACACCGAGCAGATCAAGGCCGAGTTCAAGGTGACCTGGACGCCGAGCGGTGGGACGGCCCAGTCGCGTAGTTACATCACACCGTTGAAAGCCAGCGGTTTGGCCTTCTCGTACACGGTGCCGAGCCACATCGCAGAGAACGTGCCCATCTCGTGGGAGGTACGCGCCAGCGACAACACCAGCTGGGGTCCGTGGAGCAGTTACGGCTCCCGCAATGTCTGCCAGTTCCTGTACGACAAGTCGAGCCCGAGCCCACCGGACGTGGACTCCGCCGTGTATCTGGGTAGGCCCCCTGATGGCGCGTTGCCCCATCAGGGGCTGGCTTGTGGCAGGTTCGCCATTCGGCTCGCCTCGGCTGCGGGCGTGGGGCAGGTCGACACCCGGGTGTCGGTGTATGTGGTGCCGTCCCCCGAACGGGCTACCCGATCCGGTCAAACCCGAGGCAAACCCATAATACCGCCCAAAGCCTGGATACTGTGATGACTGACAGCGCTCGTGAACAAACCTCGCATAGCTGCTGCACCTGGCTCAGGTGTCGTACGGGTGTGCACTACCGGTATCGCTTGGTGTCGGCGGAACGTCGAGTCCACTGCGCCGGCTGAGAGCAAGGGGGTTCCGAGGCGCAACTCTTCACACCCAGGAAGTGATGCTGATGTGGAAAATGGTACGTCCGACGTTCAGGAGTGCGTCCACGATTGCTGCCGGGGCGCTCGCCTGCACCGTGGCTGTCGGGGTCGCGGGCAGTATGCCACGCGCGCTCGCGGAACCCGCGTCGCCGTTAACGCCGGGCGCTTCTCCAGCGGTGCAGGACGAGGGTTGGGGTGCTCCCGATGACGGTAGCCGTGCTCTCCCGCCCTACTACTATGAGGAGCCCCAATATCCGGGTGATCGTATCCGTGAACCCGTGATTTTCTCTACTGACATGTCGATGGGGCTGACCACGGGCGCCCGTAACGGTATGTCCACCTCGGTTCCCGATATTGATGACTCGTACGCGCTCGCCCTCGCCCTGGCTAATGGCGTTGATGTGCGAGGCGTTGTGACGACCATGGGAAACTCGATGGTCAGGCCGACCGTGGTAACCGCCCAGGCGACGGTTGATGCACTCGGTGCGGATATACCCGTGGTGCAGGGGGCGGAGGTCTGGTTGCCGGTCGAGGCCCAGCAGACCACCGGTGGTGCGGATCTGACCGGCACCTGCGTCAACGATGGTGTTCGGTTCATGGCCGACCAGCTGCGGGAGACCGGCGGGTTGACGATCCTGGCGATCGGTCCGTTGACCGACGTGGCGTGTCTGGCTATGAACTTTCCGGAGGAGGCCTCCCTCATCTCCCGAATTGTCGCCCTCGTTGGCAGCAAGCCGACAACGGTGTTCGAGGTGTTCGGAACCCCGTTGGTTGACTTCAACTACATCATGGACCCTCGCGCCGAGCAGATTATCCTAGATCAGACGTCTATTCCTTTTACGGCCATCACCTTCGACCTCTCCTCGCTGGCGCCGATCCCGATCCCGGAGTTGGAGCGGCTGGCCAGTAGCCCGGATCCGCTGGCGCGTTTCTACGGTGAGTCCTCGATGCCGCGCCTGGAAATGCTGAAGGAGATGGACTTTGGTCCCGCGTACCCGATTTTTGACGCAGCCGCCGCATGGCACCTGATTCGGCCGCAGGACCAGGTCTGCCAGCAGGTGGGCTACCGGCTGAAGACCGGTTCGCCAGCGACAGCGGAGGCCGGAGAAACAGACATCTACGACTGGTTCTCGCCTGAGATCACTGACACCCGGCAGGTCACCTCGTGCACGGGCTTCACGAGCAAGGAAGCGGCAGGCCGCTACCAACAGGCTATTCTGCAGGCAGTTGGCGGCGAAGTCGGGTGGAAGCATCCGGAGATTCTGCGCAACGATGAAGGCTCAATGCAGACCGACGAGGGCGGCTTGTCGACCGGCGAGGGCAGCGCGCGGACTGACGAAGGTGCTGCTGCATTGACTGACGAGGGCACCTTGTCGACGGATGAGGGCACTGCGCGGACTGATGAGGGTGCTGCTACATCGACCGGTGAGGGTGCGGTGCGGACTGACCAGCAGGCGGTGCCGACCGATGAGGGTGCGGTGCAGACCGACGACGGCACCGCCCCGACCGGCGAAGGCGCCGACCGGGCGGCCTGGTGAGCCTTCCGTGGAGCGAACACTTCGGGCGAAGCGCTGAGTCGACGGTAGGGCGGTTCAGAGCTGCGACCTGAGTAGCGGGAGCCTGCCAAGCACGGGTTACGCCCCCACGCCACATGGCGTGGGGGCGTAACCGTGGACGGGCCGTCGGGTTCACGCACGAGGGTGGGCCTGGCGGTGCGCGGCCCGCAGCCGCTCGACCGACACGTGGGTGTAGATCTGGGTACTGGCCAGCGAGGAGTGTCCGAGGAGCTCCTGCACCGCCCGCAGGTCCGCGCCCCCCTCCAGCAGGTGGGTCGCCGCCGCGTGCCGCAGCCCGTGCGGGCTGGTCCGGGGCAGGCCCGCCGCGGTCGCGTACCGGCCGACGATCCCCCGCGCGGTGGTCGGGTTGAGCCGGCCGCCCCGCGCCCCGAGCAGCAGCGCGTTCGCCGACCGAGCGCCGACCAGCCGGGGGCGGCCGTGACGTAGCCACGCGTCGAGTGACCGTTGCGCCGGAACTCCGTACGGCACGCTGCGTTCCCGACCCCCTTTGCCGAACACCCGGAGCACCCGCCGGCCCGGGTCCACGTCCGCGACGTCAAGGCCGCACGCCTCGCTGACCCGGACCGCTGTCGCGTACAGCAGCTCCAGCAGTAGCCGGTCTCGCAGCCGGGCCGGGTCGGCGGTCCCTGGCGGGACGTCGTCGGTCGGCTGCTCCGGGGGTGCCGCGTGCGCCGCCTCCACCAGGGCGGCGGCCTGATCAACCGGGAGTACGGCGGGTAGCTCCCGGTGGGCGCGCGGACTGGCCAGGCCGGCGGCGACGTCGGTCGGTAGTCGGCCGTCGCGGTGCGCCCAGGTGCTGAAGGTGCGGGCTGCGGCGGACCTTCGGGCCAGTGTGGTCCGGGCGGCTCCCGTCGTGCGCTGCCGGGCAAGCCAGCTGCGGATCTGTGCCAGCGTGAGGTCAGCGGGACTCTGGGCTCCCGCCCGTACGGCGTGGTCGAGCAGACTGATGACATCGGCGACGTACGCCCGCACGGTGTGGGCGGAGCGGTTCTGGACCTGGGCTAGGTGGGTCGCGAAGTCGTCCGCCGCCTCGCGTAGTGGCGCAGGCAGCGCCGCGTGCCGGGCCCGGGTCGCTTCGCCTCGCTTCACCGGCGGGCCTCGCACCAATTGGTGGGCCGGCCCGGCGGGCCGATGGTGAGCTGCTTGTGGGCGTGCACCCGATCAGCCTACGGGCGCCTTGCCGGCCCCTGCGGCCCCGACGGCTCCTGAAACGTCAGCGGTTCCTGCCGCGTCAACGGGGGCGAGAGCGCGTACCCGTCGCCGCGTCGGCTGACCAGGCCCAGTTCCTCGAGGAGGGCCAGCTTGCGCAGCGCTGTCCGGGCCCCTACCCCGGACCGGGCGGCGATGTCGTCAACTCCGCGTACGCCTCGCCGGGGCAGCGTCTCCAATACCATCATGGACTCGTCGTCGAGCTGGTCCCGTACCCGGGCGGGCCCGCGGACCTGCGGTGCCAGGTCCCCGCCGATGCGACCCACCTCCTCGAGCACCTGCGCGGGGGAGACGACCAGCCGGGCCTCCGGGTACTGCCGAAGCAGCTCGTGCGCCCCGACGGACATGGTGGAGGTGACCGGGCCGGGCACCACCATCGCCGGCCGGGCGATCGCCAGGGCACGGTGCATCGTCTGGGTCGCTCCGCTGCGGGCGGCGGCCTCGACCAGCACGCTGCCCCGGGTCGCCGCGGCGATCACCCGGTTGCGGATGAGGAACCGGGGCCGCAGCGGATCCGCTCCCGGTATCCACTCGCTGACCAGCAGCCCGGTCTCGGCGATCCGGTCGAAGAGGGCGGTGTTGCCCGTCGGGTAGGGCCGGTCCAGGCCGCAGGCGAGCACGGAGACGGTCAGCCCGCCGGCGGTCAGCGCCCCCCGGTGTGCGGCGGCGTCGATTCCGAACGCCCCGCCCGAGACGACCGTCCAACCCCGCTCGGCCAGTCCGTACGCCAGCTCGGTGCCCACGTGGAGGCCGTAGCCGGTCGCGGCCCGGGCGCCCACCACCGCGACCGACCGGTCCAGCGTCTCGGCCAGGGGGTGCCCACCCCGCACCCAGAGGCAGAGCGGCGGGGCGGTCTCCCGGTCGACCCGGCGGGTCGAACCCGCCAGCACGAGGCGGTGTAGGTCGGCGACGGGCGGTGGCCACTCGTCGTCGACCGGCGTCACCAGCCGGGCGCCCAGGCGGTCGGCGCGCTCCACGGCCTCTGCGGCTACGGCCAGCGGGTCTCCGGCCGAGAGTCGGGCTGCCACGGTCTGCCGCAGGGCGTCCTCGGGAGCGCCGCCCTCCCGCAGCAGGGTCAGCGCGCCAACCGCACCGTGCTGCTCGACCAAGCTGAAGACGGACCGGTTACCTGGTTCGGCGATCCAGGTCAGCGCCACTCGGGCGAGTCGGTCGGCGTCGCGCGCCGCCGCGGATCGGTCACCCGTCGGGTGTCGTATCCCGGCCGGCTCCGGATGTCCCGCCGGCCCGGAGCCTTCGCCGGCTGCTCCCCAAGCGGTCACAGGGCCTCTCCCCGCCTGGTCACAGGGCCTCCCCGGTGCGCAGGCCGATCGCCTCCCGGACGTCCTCGGCGTCGGGGCGCTGCCGACCGTCCAGGTCGGCGATCGTCCACGCCAACCGGAGAACCCGGTCGAAGCCCCGGGCCGAGAGTGATCCCCGGTCGAGCCGGGCACGTAGTTCCCGGATGTCCGGGCCGGGTAGGCACCAGGGTGGCCGCCGCAGCACCGGCCCGGGCAGTTCGGCGTTACTCCGTCGGCCGAGGCGGGACCAGCGGTCGACGGCCGCCGCGCGGGCTGCCGCGACCCGGGCGGCCACCACGCGTGACGGCTCACCGCCGGAGCTCACCTGCATCAGCTCGGCGGCGCGTACCGGCCGCACGGTCACCTGGATGTCGACCCGGTCGAGGAGCGGGCCGGAGAGGCGGCCGAGATAGCGGCGTCGGGCGAGTGGCGTGCAGTCGCAGGAGATGTCCCCGGCCGGCTTGGCGCAGGGGCAGGGGTTGGCGGCCAGGACGAGCTGCACCCGGGCCGGGTATTCGGCGGCGCCTCGGGAGCGGGCCAACCGGACCCGGCCGTGCTCGAGCGGCTGCCGGAGGGCGTCGAGAGCGCGCCGATCGAATTCGGGAGCCTCATCGAGCAGCAGCACGCCCCGGTGGGCCAGGGATACCGCGCCGGGGCGGGCGAGGCCGGAGCCTCCACCGACCAACGCCGAGACCGTGGCGGTGTGGTGCGGCGCCTGGAACGGTGGTCGTCGGATCAACTGCCCACCGGTGGGCGTCAGGCCGGCGATCGAGTGCAGCGAGGTCACCTCCATCGCGGCGTCGTCGGGCAGCTCGGGCAGGACCGACGGGAGCCGTTCGGCGAGCATGCTCTTGCCGGCGCCGGGCGCGCCGAGTAGGGCGAGGTGGTGGCCGCCGGCGGCGGCGATCTCCAGGGCGCGCCGGCCCAGACTCTGTCCGGCGACGTCGGCCAGGTCGAGGGTGGAGGCTGGGCCCGCCGGGGTGGCTGGAGGCGGCTGCGGCAGGGGGGTGCCGTCGGTGAGGAAGGCGGCCAACTGGCGGAGACTGTGGACGGCGTGGACCTGGATGCTGGGGATCATGCCCGCCTCGGTGGCGTTGTCGAGAGGAACGACCACCCGGTGGTGGCCGGCGCGGGCCGCCGCGGCGACCATGGGCAGGGCGCCGCGGACGGGCCGGACGGTGCCGTCCAGGCCCAGCTCGCCGAGGAGCACCACCTGATCCAGCGGCGCCAGTGGTAGCTCCCCGGCGCTGCCCAGCACCGCTACCGCGATCGCGAGGTCGAAGCTGGAGCCGTGTTTGGGCAGGGTGGCGGGGAGCAGGTTGATGGTGATCCGGCGGTTGGGCCAGGCCCGACCGGAGTTGACCACGGCGGCCCGGACGCGGTCGCGCGCCTCGTGCAGGGCGGTGTCCGGTAGGCCGGTGATCGCCACGGTGGGCAGGCCGGGGGCGAGGTCGGCTTCGACCTGCAGTACATGCCCGGTGACCCCGACCAGGCCGACGCAGCAGACCCGGGCGTAGCTCATTGGTGCGCTCCCATGTCAGAAGGCCCCTTTCAGGTGCTCGACGCGGGGCGGGCCACCGGTGAGGCGGATGGAGAGCACGTCGAAGCGGACCTCGTCGGCCCGGGTGCCGGTCTCGGCGAGCCAGTGGGCGGCGAGGAGACGTAGCCGGCGGGCCTTGGTGCCGGTCACGGCCGCGGCGGGGGTGCCGAAGGTGTCGGTGCGTCGGGTTTTGACCTCGCAGATGGCGAGGACCGGGCCGTCCCAGGCGATGATGTCGATCTCGCCGTGTGGGCAGCGCCAGTTGCGGGCCACCGGCTGTAGCCCTGCCGTGATCAGGTGTCGGAGGGCGCAGCGTTCTCCGTATGCGCCCACCGACTGGTGGTGTCTGCTCATGCCCGGCACGGTGCCCGGGCCGGCTCCGGGCCGTGGTCCGGGCGGGGCGGGCCTGTGGACGACGGGGGCGCCTGTGGACGCACGGACGATCACGCTCTCGCCGTGCTATCGGTGCTGATCAAACGCCCGTCGTGCTGAGGGCGTCGGCCGGGCTGGGGGCGGCGATCATGCTCTCGCCGGGCCAAGGAGATCGCCTTCGGCGGTGATCGTGGCCTACCCCGACGTGTGGTGGGAGCGGACCACTGTGTTGAACACGGAGAGTGATGGCTGGGTGACCAAGGATTGGTGGATTGGTGCAGGTTGGGGCCGACTACCCGGCGAATGGCGTCCGGGCAGTCGGTCGCATACGGTGCCGACGTGGACGGACGACGGAGTTTCACTGAAGATCAGGAGTCGCGTTGGTACCACGACGATCGGGAGCGGGGTTATCAGGAGCCGACGTGGCGGGGTGAGCGCCGTTACAGCGAGGGGGACCCCCGGGGCCTCGAGCAGGGTGGCGGGGAGAGTCGGTACGGGGACTTTGGCGACGGACGGGGAGGGCTCGCCAGTCCGGAGGACTCCGGTGCGTTTCAGGTCAGTGAGGACGATTCCGGACGGTTCAGCGCCATGGGTGCGTACGGCGACGCCCGGTCCGAGACTGAGGGCTACCGGCCGAGCCGCTCGCGGCGGGCTGCCGATCCGGAGAGCACCGGCGACACCGCTGCCGACCGGCCGGGGCGGCGCTCGCGGGAGGCGCGTGACCAACTCTCGGCCTCCAGCGCGGACGCCTTCGGTGGAGCCGGTCCGGTCGCGGAGCCGGGGCGGCCGGGCGCGCTGGGCGGGTACCCGATCGTGGAGCCGAAGCGCCCCGCCGACGAGGCGGTGAACCCGTTGGAGCAGCCGACCGGAGCGATGCCGCCGGTCGGGCCGCGCGGTGATCTGTCGCCCACGGCGACGCCGGCTCCTGCGGCGACGCCGGCTCCTGCGGCGAGCGACGGTGTCTATCGGACGCGTCGCCCGATGTTCGCGGTCATCTTCGCCGTCCTGGTGCTGGCCTTCGAGGTGCCGGCGCTGCGGGTGTTGCTGGACGGGTTGACCGGGGAACTGGTGGTGGCGAACGTGCTGGCCGGGATGTTCCTCGTCGGCGGGGTGCCGATCTTCGCCGTGGGCCTGTACGGGCTGCGTGCCGGTGGGTTGTCGTGGCCGGATGGTCGCGGTTGGCTGCGTCCGCCGACGGCCCATCTCATCGCCGGCCTGGTGCTCTTCGTGGCGGCGGCGCTCGCGGTCGGCTGATCTGCCGGTCGGGCTGGCTGCGGGTTCATCCGGGCCTGCCCGGCCCGCCGACGCCGGTTGGTCCGGCTGGCCGGGTCAGCCCTGGCCCTGCCGGCCGGTCAACTCTGATCCGGCAGCCGCTAACCCTGTCTGGTGGCCGGCAACCGACCCGGTCGGCCCGGCCAGTCAACGCCGGCCCCGGCCGCGGTGGGGCCTACGACAATCCCGGCGTTGCGGCCCTTGCTCCCGAACGCGGGGTTAGTGGGCGGTGGCGTACACTGGTCGACTGGCGACCGCCTTGCGCGGTCGACCTCGCGCGCCCTCTCCGCGGCTTGCCGTGGGGCGGCGGCTCCCTGGTCCCGACCTTTGGGTCGGGCCCACCACGGCCGACGACCGGGCGCCAGGACGCCCAGCCGCCGGCCGGGCGGAACAACCAGGGGACGCAAGGAGTAACCATGGCCGTCGTGACCATGCGCCAGCTGCTCGAGAGTGGTGTCCACTTCGGGCACCAGACCCGGCGCTGGAACCCGAAGATGAAGCGTTTCATCTTCACCGAGCGCAACGGTATCTACATCATCGACCTGCGCCAGACCCTCGACTACATCGAGAAGGCGTACGAGTTCGTGCGCGGGACGGTCGCCGAGGGGGGCAGCATCCTCTTCGTCGGGACCAAGAAGCAGGCGCAGGAGGCGATCGCCGAGCAGGCGACCCGGGTCGGTCAGCCGTACGTCAACCACCGCTGGCTCGGTGGCATGCTGACCAACTTCCAGACGGTGTACAAGCGGCTCCAGCGGATGAAGGAGCTGGAGGCCCTCGGTGACCTGAGCGGCACCGCGGCCGGCTACACCAAGAAGGAGACCCTGCAGCTCAACCGCGAGAAGGGAAAGCTGTCGCGCACCCTCGGGGGTCTGCGGGACATGCAGAAGCTCCCGGCCGCGATCTGGGTGGTCGACACGAAGAAGGAGCACATCGCCGTTGACGAGGCCCGCAAGCTGGGCATCCCGGTCATCGCGGTGCTCGACACCAACTGCGACCCGGACGAGGTCGACTACCCCATTCCGGGTAACGACGACGCGATCCGCTCGGCGGAGCTGCTGACCAAGGTTGTGGCCGCCGCAGTCGCCGACGGCCTGATCGCCCGTTCCGGTCGCCGTCGGGGCACCGACGAGAAGCCGGAGGCGGGCGTCGCCACCGACGAGCCGCTGGCCGAGTGGGAGCGCGAGCTGCTCGAGGAGCCGAAGAAGACCGACGAGCAGCCGGCGAAGACCGACGAGCAGCCGGCCAAGGCCGACGAGCAGCCGGCGGCAGCCGCCGCGGAGTGACCGTCTACCCGTCCCGGCCGTTCGGCCGGGGTCCGGGTACATCCTCATCCAGACCATCCCACCCGCAGTCTCACCACTGAAGAGAGAGTCATGTCCAACTTCACCGCCGCGGATGTCAAGAAGCTCCGCGACCTCACCGGCGCCGGCATGATGGACAGCAAGAAGGCGCTGATCGAGGCCGAGGGCGACTTCGACCAGGCTGTCGAGGTTCTGCGCGTCAAGGGCGCCAAGGATGTCGGCAAGCGGGCTGGCCGGACCGCCGCCAACGGCTTGGTCGCGCACTCCGGCAAGGCCCTGCTGGAGCTGAACTGCGAGACGGACTTCGTCGCCAAGACCGACAGCTTCGTCGCGCTGGCCCAGCAGCTGGTCGAGCACGGTGAGCGCACCGGCGTGAGCAACGCCGAGGAACTGCTGGCCAGTGAGATCGATGGCAAGGGCGTCGCCGAGCTGGTCCAGGAGCAGTCCGCCAAGATCGGCGAGAAGCTGGTGCTGAACCGGTTCGCGAAGCTGGACGGCACCGTCGCGGTCTACCTGCACCGTAAGGCGCAGGATCTGCCGCCGGCCGTCGGTGTGCTGGTGCAGTACACCGGCAAGACCGATGAGGCGGGTGACGCCGACGCGCGGGGTGTGGCGATGCAGATCGCCGCGATGCGCCCGCAGTACCTGAGCCGGGACGAGGTGCCGGCGGAGATCGTCGAGTCCGAGCGGCGTATCGCCGAGCAGACCGCCCGGGAGGAGAACAAGCCCGAGGCGGCGCTGCCGAAGATCATCGAGGGTCGGGTGAACTCCTTCTTCAAGGACTTCGTCCTGCTGGAGCAGGCGTCGGTCACCGACAACAAGAAGCCGGTGCGGCAGGTTCTGGCCGAGGCCGGGGTTGAGGTCACCCGCTTCATCCGGTTCGAGGTCGGCCAGGCCTGAGCCGAGCCCGAGCGCTTGCCGGCGCTCGGGACGGGAACGTGGACGAGGAGGTCGCCGGTGTACGTGTCAAGCACCGCGGCCTCCTCGTCACATAGGGTCGGTGGCGGCAATTCGCGGCGTGTGGGGCGTACGCATGGTGAAGGGCGGGGAGGATGACACAGGTTGTGAGTGACCGGAGTCTGCTGGCGGAGGATCCGACGGCACCGCCTCCTGGCCGCGCGCGTCGGGTGGTGCTGAAGCTCTCCGGCGAGGTGTTCGGCGGGGGTTCGATCGGTGTCGATCCCGATGTTGTTCAGGCCATCGCCCAGCAGATCGCGACCGTGGTCCGGCGCGGTGTGCAGGTCTCGGTGGTGGTCGGTGGAGGCAACTTCTTCCGGGGCGCCGAGTTGCAGAAGCGGGGGATGGACCGGGCCCGGGCCGACTACATGGGCATGCTCGGTACGGTGATGAACTGCCTCGCACTCCAGGACTTTCTGGAGAAGGAGGGCATCGAGACCCGGGTGCAGAGTGCCATCACGATGGCCCAGGTCGCCGAGTCCTACATTCCGCTGCGCGCCATCCGGCACCTTGAGAAGGGGCGGGTGGTGATCTTCGGGGCCGGTGCGGGCATGCCGTACTTCTCCACCGACACCGTCGCCGCGCAGCGTGCCCTGGAAATCCGCGCCGATGTGGTGCTGATGAGCAAGAACGGGGTGGACGGCGTCTACACGGCGGATCCGCGGATCGACTCGACCGCCAGCAAGTTCGACTCGATCACCTTCTCCGAGGTACTTCGTCGAAATCTGCGGGTCGCCGATGCCGCCGCGTTCAGCCTCTGCATGGAGAACGGCCTGCCGATGTTGGTCTTCGGCGCCCAGGGCGACGACACCATTACCCGGGCCGTGGGTGGCGACAAGATCGGCACCCTGATCACCACCTGAGCGGTTCGACCTCGACGGTCCTCCGACACGACCAGCCACGACGAGCATAGAAGGAGGCGAGGAGAACGGTGATCGACGAAACCCTCCTCGAGGCCGAGGAGAAGATGGGGCGTGCCATCGAACACGCCAAGGAGGAGTTCGGGGCCATCCGTACGGGTCGCGCCAGCGCCGCCATGTTCTCCAAGATCATCATCGACTACTACGGCAGTCCGACCCCGTTGCCGCAGATGGCGTCGATCGGGGTGCCAGAGCCCCGTATGGTCATCATCAAGCCGTACGACACCTCGCAGACCAACGCCATGGAGCGGGCGATCCGCGACTCCGATCTTGGGGTTAACCCCAACAATGAGGGTAACCAGCTGCGCATTCTCCTCCCGCAGATGACCGAGGAGCGTCGCCGCGAGATGATCAAGGTGGTGCGGCACAAGGGGGAGGAGGCCAAGGTGGCGGTCCGCAATATCCGCCGCAAGGCCAAGGAGGAGCTGGACCGGCTGGTCAAGGCCGGTGAGGTCGGCGAGGACGACGGGCGCCGTGGTGAGAAGGAGCTGGATGATCTGACCCAGCGCTTCGTCGGCACCGTGGACGAGTTGATCAAGCACAAGGAAGCCGAGCTGCTCGAGGTCTGACCTCGCTGCCCGACTGCTGACGCGGCACCGGCGACCACGCCCCTTTCGGGGCCGCCGGTGCCGCCCTTCTGTCGCGGCTCGGCACCGCACCGGCCGTCCCGGTGGCTGGCCTGGGCGGTGGAGGCGGTTGCGGATGCCGGGGTGGCGAGTGCAGTAGGCTCGGCTCGATTCTCGGGCACCCGGCGGTGAATGGCGGGGATCGACCGGCCGACCCGTCGGTCAACCAGAGGGAACATCATTCGGGTAGGGGACATGGTTGTGGTTGTGCGTCTGGTTGTCGGTCTCGTCTCTCCTCCCGGTGCGTGATGTCCCCCGTTGAGTCATCCGGCAGCGCCGAACCACACGGTGGGGGACGGCCGGCCTCCGCCGCGCAGTGGCCCGAGCGGGAGCTCGAGCCGGAGGAGTGGAGCAGCGGGTTCGCCGTCTCCCCGGACCGACCCGCCGAGTCGCGGGGCACTCCGCAGGCGGCCCCCGGTGCGGCGCCCCGGGACGCCGCTGCGATGGTGGGGCGTCGAGAGCCCCCCGATCATGACCGTGGCGACACCGGCCGGCATGGCTGGTCACCGGCGGAGCCGGCGGGTGGGCCCGACCAGTTCCCGAGAAACGGCCGCCACGCCCCCGCCGACGACCGGGACTGTCCGACCGCCCAACAGGCTCCGGTCCGGGACACCCCGGCCGGGTCCGAGTACCCCACGACCCAGCTTCGGCCAGTCTCCGACGAGGACCCGGCCGCGCAGCCGCCACCGCGGGGGCGGCGTGGGCCGGGACGGCGTCGTGCCACCGGCGCCGCGGCCCGACAGCGGTCGTCCGGCAAGGCCGGCCGTAACCTACCGGCGGCCATCGGAGTGGGGGTTGGCCTCGGTGCCCTTGTCCTCGTGCCCCTCTTCCTCTACCCGTTCGCCTTCGTGGTGGTCGTCGCGGGGGCGCTGGCGGTCGGTTGTTGGGAGATGACCCAAGCGGTCGGTCGCGCGGGTCTCCACCCGCCGCTGGTTCCGCTGGCCGCGGGGAGCGTGCTGGTGACCGGACTGGCCTGGTTCGCCGGGCCCGATGCCCTGACCCTCGGCTTGGTCGTCACGGTGTTCGGCGCCCTGGTGTGGCGACTGGGTGACGGGCTGGCCGGGTTTCGCCGGGACGCCCTCGCGACCACCCTGATCGCTGTCTACGTACCGTTTCTCGGTGGGTTTGCCGCGCTGATGGCGGCGGCGGAGGACGGTGCGCTGCGGGTGTTGGTGACATTGGCCGCGGTGGTGCTCTCCGACACCGGTGGGTACGCGGCCGGCGCCAACCTCGGTCGGCATCCGATGGCCCCGACGATCAGCCCGAAGAAGTCCTGGGAGGGGCTGGCGGGTTCGCTCGGCGCCGCGGCCCTCGGTGGCGCCCTGCTGATCTGGCTGTTCTTCGATGTGGCGCCCTGGTGGGGAGCGCTCTTCGGGGTGGCTGTCTCCGCCGCGGCCGTCCTGGGCGACCTGGCCGAATCCATGATCAAGCGAGACCTCGGGGTGAAGGACATGAGTAACCTGCTGCCGGGGCACGGCGGCCTGATGGACCGGCTCGACTCGGTTCTCTTCGCCCTCCCGACGGCGTACCTGCTGCTTGCGCTCTTCGTCCCGGTGACGGGCTGAGTCGTGGGCTACCCGGTGCCCGCCGCCGGGCACGCCCCGCCTCCATCAGCGTTGTCGGCCGAATCGGGGCGAGGCTGGCGGATCCACAGCGGCGGCCTCCGGTTCCGGCGTGACAGACTGGATGGGTCATGACGAGTCTGCCCTTGACCCCGGTCAACCCCGACGCCTCCGCCCGCCGCGCGGCGATGCCCCCGCGACACCTCGCCGACCTCGATCTCGGCGGTCGCCAGGATCTGGTCGCCGAGCTGGGCGAGCCGCGGTTCCGGGCTCGGCAGGTGTCGACCCACTACTTCGGCCGCCTGGTCCGCGATCCGGAGCAGATGACTGACCTGCCGTCGGCCACTCGGCAGAAGCTGGCAGACCAGTTGCTGCCCACCCTGTTGACGCCGGTGCGGGAGCTGGCGTGTGACGACGGGGCGACCCACAAGGCGCTCTGGCGGCTGCACGACGGCTCGTTGGTCGAGAGCGTGCTGATGGGCTATCCGGACCGGGTGACGGTCTGTCTCTCCAGCCAGGCGGGATGCGGGATGGCCTGCCCCTTCTGCGCGACCGGCCAGGCGGGCCTGACCCGCAACCTCTCCACCGCTGAGATCGTTGATCAAGCGGTTTACCTGGCCGGCGTGGCCGCCTCTGGCGCTGTCGCCGGGTCCCCGCCGCGGTTGTCTCGCGTGGTGTTCATGGGGATGGGGGAGCCACTGGCCAACTACAACCGGGTGCTGGCGGCGATTCGCCGGCTGGTGGCACCCGCGCCGGAAGGGCTGGGGCTGTCCCAGCGGCACATCACCGTTTCCACGGTGGGTCTGGTCCCGGCTATCCGGCGGCTGGCCAGCGAAGACCTCTCCGTGACCCTTGCGTTGTCGCTGCATGCGCCCGATGATGAGCTGCGCGACGAACTCGTGCCCGTCAACCAGCGCTGGAAGGTGTCCGAGGTGCTGGGGGCGGCCTGGGAGTACGCGGCCCGCACGGGACGTCGCGTGTCGATCGAATACGCAATGATCAAGGACGTGAACGACCAGCCGTGGCGAGCCGACATGCTTGGGCGGCTGCTGGCCGACCGGTTGGCCCACGTGAACCTGATCCCGCTCAACCCCACTCCGGGTAGCCGCTGGGATGCGAGCCCGAAGCCGGTCGAGCGGGAGTTTGTCCGGCGGTTGCGGGCCGCCGGGGTCTCCACGACAGTGCGGGACACCCGGGGACGTGAGATCGACGGAGCGTGTGGTCAGCTGGCTGCGGCCGAGGGGCAATGAGAGCGTGGGGGCCGGGGAGACCCGGTGGAGCGAACGAGACCAGGAGACATAGTGGCGAGTCAGGGTCAGCGTTTCCGGCGTAAGTCGCTACGCCGGGGATACAAGGTTGACGAGGTAGATGTCTTCCTCGACCGGGTCGAGGCCACGCTGGACGGGCAACCGGTGGGCGCACCCGTGTCCGCGCAGGAGGTTCACGACGTCGTCTTCCGGGTCCGATTCAACGGCTATGACGAGTGGCAGGTCGATCTTCACCTCGACCGGGTCGAACGGCAGCTTGCCGACTTGGAGGAGCAGGGCGGCCTCTCGGCCCCGGCCGCCGCCCCCCACCCGCCGGATCGGATGGGCCCGCCGGATCGGATGGGTCCACCGGATCGGATGGGTCCACCGGACCAGATGGGTCCACCGAGACACGACGAGCGGGGCATCCCCCCGGAGCAGCAGCCGATGCCACCCCGGTTGATGCCGGCGCAGCCCGGCGGCCCGTACGGCCGGTACGACGACAGCACCGGCTCCTTCTCCGGCGGCTACGATGCCCCCCGCGGCGGCTACGAGCCGCCCCGCGGTCCGGCGGCCCCGCACGGTCCCGGCGGTCGGCCGCGGAGTCCGGCTGCCGGCGGCTACGGCCCCGAGGAACCGCGGTTTGACGGGTTCGAGGTTGGTCGACACGGGCGTGCCGACATGACGACCGAGATGCGGATGCCGGAGCGAGGGCGGGAGCTGGGCGGTCCGCCCGCACCGCAGCCTGGCTTCGGCGGCCCGCCGGCCGTCCCCAGCCCCCCCGGGCCTCCCAGCCCCCCCGGGCCTCCCAGCCCGCCCGCGCCCCCCGGGCCGCCTTCGCCGCAGCCCGGCTTCGGTAGCCCGCCGGCGGTCCCCAATCCACCGATGGCGGCTCCGCCCGGGGTCGCTGGCCCGCCGATGGCGGCTCCGCCCGGGGTCGCTGGCCCGCCGATGGGGGATCCGCCCATGGCCGGCCCGCCGGGCAGCGACCTCTACCGGGTCGACCAGATTCGCCGCAGTTTCCAGGTTCGTCGCTTCGGCAGCGGGTACGACCCGGACCAGGTCGACCGCTTCTTCGACAGCCTGCTCGGCGGGATGCAGGGGCGGAATCCGATGCCGGTGAACCCGCGGGACCTGGGCACGCTCCGCTTCGGCCTGGTCCAAGGCGGCTACTTCGAGGAGGAGGTTGACGCCGCCCTGAAGAATGTGCAGGACGTTCTGCTCGGTCGTTGACCCCCGGAACAGCGCCGGGTCGACCCGGAACAAGACCGTGGCCCGCTCCCTGAGTCTGGGAGCGGGCCACGGTCTTGTGGCTGACGTGCGGGCTACGGGCGCAGCCCGCTGCGCCGGAGCACGATGTCACCGACGACGATGGCCAGCAGCAGAACGGCGAGGCCGACCAGCCAGAGGTCCTCGACCCTGCCCTCGTGGTTACCGCAGATCATTGCCAGCAGCGACAGCGCGACGACCACCGCGCCTAACCGTCCGGACCTGCGGTGCCCGGGCTTGTGTTGGTCCGGAGACGTAACCGGCTCGCTTCCTGCCACTGTCGGTCCTTCCCTCGTGATCTGATCTGCGGTAAGTCTGGCACGCCTCATACCGGCCCCGGCGCTGGGTCCGACCATCTCCCGGGCCGGAGTCGCTGGCACGCCGGGAGCCCGTGTCGGTCCCTCGAAGGGCGTTGTCGCCCATGGACGCACTACCGGGCGTCGCGGTGTGGTGGTGAGAGTGGCTCCGGTAGGTTCTGACGTGAACCTTGTAATGTCTGCTAAAGGGGGAACTGCGGTGCGAGTGACCGGTACCGGGCACGCCAGCATGCGGATCGACACTCCCGCGGGGAGCATCCTGTGCGACCCGTGGGTCAACCCGGCGTACTTCGCCTCGTGGTTTCCGTTCCCCGACAACTCCCAACTCGACTGGGCGGCGCTGGGCGACGTTGACTACCTCTACGTCTCGCACCTGCACCGGGACCACTTCGACGCGGCGCACCTCAAGCGGTACGTGTCGAAGCGGGCTACCGTGCTGCTGCCCGCCTTCCCGACCTCGGAGATGGAAAACGAGCTTCGGGAGCTGGGGTTCACCCAGTTCCTAAAGGCGCCGAACGAGGAGGTCATCGACCTGGGTGGCGGCCTGAAGGTCATGATCCAGGCCCTGACCAGCCCGACCGACGGGCCGATCGGCGACTCGTCGCTGTGGGTGGAGCACGACGGGGTCCGGCTGCTCAACCAGAACGACGCCCGCCCCACCGACCTCAGCGTCTTCACCGATCTGGGGCACGTGCACGCACACATGCTCCAGTTCTCCGGGGCCATCTGGTATCCCATGGTCTACGAGCTGCCGAACGCCGCCAAGACCGCGTTCGGCAAGCAGAAGCGGGACCGGCAGTTCGACCGGACCTGGCGCTACATCGATGACCTGAAGGCCGACCACGTCTTCCCGATCGCCGGCCCGCCGTGCTTCCTCGACGACGCGCTGTGGCAGTTCAACGACATCCACGGCGACGAGGGCAACATCTTCCCCGACCAGTCGGTGTTCCTGGACGAGTACGCCAAGGTCGGCGGCACCAACGGGGTAGTGTTGCTGCCGGGCAGTGTCGCCGAGGTCACCGCCGACGGCTGCGAGACCACCCACCCGGTGCCGGTGGCGGAGTTCTTCGCCAACAAGGTCGCCCACCTCGAAGAGATGCGGGAGCGCAAGCGGCCGATCATCGCGGCGGAGAAGGCGTCCTGGCGGCACCCGGAGGTGGACGTCCTGGCGGAGATGCAGCGCCGCATCGAGCCGTTGCTGAACGAGTCGATCTATCTGGCCAAGGGGGTCGGCGGCCCGGTCCGCTTCGACCTGGTCGATGTTGACGACGCGGGTACGGAGACCGTCGAGTCGATCGTGGTGGACTTCCCCGGCAAGCAGGTCCGCCCGTACGCCGACGAGAAGGTGCGCTACCGGTTCCGCACCGAGCGGGCACTGATCGAGCACCTGCTGCACATCGGCGAGGTCGACTGGGTCAACTCGCTCTTCCTGTCCTGCCGGTTCTCCGCGGCGCGGATCGGCCAGTACAACGAGTTCGTCTACGCCTTCTTCAAGTGCCTCTCCCAGGAGCGGTTGCAGTACGCCGAGGGCTGGTACGACGAGCACGAGCGGGCGGTCGACGCGGAGGACATCACCCTCGGCGACTGGGTGGTGCAGCGGCGTTGCCCGCACCTCAAGGCGGACCTGAGCCGGTTCGGCATCGTGGCGGACGACCAGCTCACCTGCCAGCTGCACGGCTGGCGCTTCGATCTGGCCAGCGGGCGGTGCCTGACCAGCGTCGGCCACAAGATCCGTGCCCAGCGCGCCGACGAGCAGACCCCCGCCCCGGTCGCCGAGACGACGACCTGAGCGCCGTTCGGCCCCGCGCCGCGGCCCGCTTGACGAAGAACACCGGTCCCGCACAGCTCCGGCTGCGCGGCGGCTGTTAGACCCCGCGCATCCTCACCGTCCGAGGTCGGTGAGGATGCGCCGGGCCGCGTTGTGGCCGGACGCACCGATGACACTGCCGGCCGGGTGACAGCCGGCGCTGCCCGCGTACACGCCGTCGATCCCGGTGACGTACGGCATCCGGTCGGTGAACGACACCGTGTTGTCCACGTGGTGGATGTGCCCACCGGTGATGCCGAAGTGCGCCTCGATGTCCGGTGGGGCCAGCGGTACGGCGTCGGCGATCAGGGCCCCGGTGCCCGGGGCGTACCGCTCGCAGATCGCCACCAGCCGCGCCACGTACCCGGGTAGCGCCTCTTCCCAGGTACGCCCCGCCAACGCGTACGGCACCGACTGCACGAAGAGCGCCGACGAGTGGTGCCCGGCGGCGTCGGAGAGCGTCGGGTCGACGGTGGTGTGCAGGTACCACTCGATCGTCGGCTCCTGGGGCAGCCGCCCGGCCCGTACGTCGGCCCACATGGCGCGTAGCCCCGCCAGCGGCGTGTCCCGGGTGTCGCCGGGGGCGGAGCCGGGCAGCAGGTGGATGGTGGACCCGAACGGGCTGGGGGCGGCTTCCGGCAGGCAGGAGAAGCGCGGCAACCCGGTCAGCGCCAGGTTGAGCTTGAGCGTGGTGCCGGGGCGGCGCACCGTCGCCATCCGGTCGGCCAGCGACACCGGGAGCGCACCGTCGGGGAGCAGCTCCATCAGCCGGTACGGGTCGCAGGCCCCCAGCACCACGGACGCGGCGACGCTCTGCCCGTCGGCGAGCCGGACACCGGAGGCGGCGCCCCCGTCGAGGGTGATCGCGCTGACCGGCGTACCGGTGCGGATGGTGGCGCCGGCGGCGCGTGCGGCGTCGGCGAAGGTCCGGGAGACGGCGCCCATGCCCCCCTTGGCGATCATCCAGGTGCCGTCGGAGCCGGGAATTCTGCACATGTTGTGAACCAGGAAGTTGTGCCCGGTGCCGGGGTCGTCCGGGCCGGCGTTGACCCCGGAGAGGCCGTCGGTCACCGCGTACATGCTGACCAGCAGCTCGGAGCGGAAGTCGAAGCGGGCCAGAGAGTCGACGACCGAGCCGCGGACCAGGTCGACGAAGATCTGGCGCAGTGCCGGTCGGACGTACCGTTCGGCGGTCTCCTCGACCGGCAGCGGTTCGGCCAGCCAGGCCGGCGCCAGGTCCGCGCGCAGCGCGGCCAGCTCGGCCTGGAGTGCGGCGTCGGCGGCGACATCGGCGGGGGAGAAGAACTCGGCCAACTGTTGCCGGGTCGCGCTCGGGTCACGGCCGAAGAGCAGGTATGGCGAGCCGGGCCCGCCCGGGGTGGGTAGGAAGTAGTGCGGGTCGCGCCGCAGCACCGGGATGCGGATGTCGAGCCGGGCGAGCAGCTCCGGGGGGCATCAGCCCGAGCAGGTACGACCCGGTGGAGTGGCGCAGCCCCGGCACCCGGGAAAACGGTGTCTCGGTGCGGGCCGCGCCGCCGACCACGTCGGCCGCCTCCAGCACCAGCACGTCCAGCCCGGCTCGGGCCAGCAGGACCGCCGACACCAGCCCGTTGTGCCCAGCGCCGACGACGGCGACGTCCACCCGTCGCGGGAGCGTGGTCTGCGGTCGGGCCCGCAACGTCGAGGTCTCCTGCCGATCCATGCAGCGAAGATAACGGTCGATCTAGCTGCCTGGCCACCCCCACCGTCGCGCGTGGTGGGGGTGGCGCGGCGGTGGGAGGAGCCGCGCGGGCCCGGTCAGTGACTGCCGGCCCGCGCGACGCGTTCAGCCGAAGGCCTTGACGCTGTTCCAGTTGTCCCCCAGCACGATCTTCACTGGGGCGTGGGTATTGGTGGTGGACGCGTGGTAGATCCGCATCATGCCGTCCTCCCCAAATCGGGCCCACAGGTCCGGGACACTGTCCCCATTCACATCAGGGATACCGATCACCGCGTTGACGTTGGCTTCCGTCCAGCTGATGCCGTAGCGGACGTCACCATTCTGGGAGTTCGCCGCGAGCTTTATCGAATCCAGATCGACGCTGCCGGCTACTGCGCCCGGCTTCCCGTGGCGGACGTACATGTTGCCGTTGTCCAGGTTGCGCCAGAGCAGATCCGGTGTGCTGTCCAGGTCGATGTCCGCGACGTTGACGACTTCCCGGCGTTCCCAAACGTTCCCGTTCATCAGGATGGCTTCCTGGAAGCTGGCGCCGGTGTAGCCGCTCAGCGTCCAGAACGCTGTCCCGGCCCGCAGGACCAGATCAGGCAGCCCATCGCCGGTGATGTCGCCGAGGGCCTTGATCTGGGTCCAGGTCGTGGGGTCGGGTGTGTCTGGCGGAAGCAGAACGCGGAGTCGGTCGTCAACGTTGAAGGTGCCGTATCCGTCGCCGGGGTAGAGCCAGAAGCCGCCGTCCGGGGTTCGGGCGAACAGGTCCGTGGAGCCGTCACCCGGGTACACGTCGGAGTGTTTGGTGATCAGTGCGGCCTCGCCCGTTTCCGGGTCGTACCAGTGGCCGGTCGGGTTGAGCGCTCCTGATCCGGTGTAGGAGGCGGCCTGCCAGGCGTACAGTTCGCCGTCCACGTCACCCGCGTAGTTCCGTAGGTTGCCGGTGGAGTCGATGAGGAGCAGGTCGGGGATCCCATCGCCACCGGTGTCTCCGGGCCCGTCGACGGCATCGCGGGGCGGTACGTTGAAGTAGTAGTCCGTCCGGGCGCTCTTGTTGCCGACATCGTCGTAGGCGTAGACGTGCAGGGTGGTGGGGCCGGCGTGCCGGGGTTTCAGATCCGGCACGGTCGCGGTGCCGTCGGTGGCATCTACGTACGTGGTGTCGATCGCCTCAAAGGCGTAGCTAAATTTTGCTGCATCCGCGGCGGTGAAGGTGATCGGCCCGGTCTCCCCGAACTTCACGGTCGCCCAGGTGGCGCCGTCGGGGGTGGCTTCCAGGAAGACGTCACTGCTGACATCGGGCGCCGGTGGCGCCGAGGCATCGATGATGAGTTGACAGGGGGTGACGGGCGGGTTCCAGTCGGAGTGTGCGTCGGAGGTGTCCTCGGCCCGGACGTTCCACAGGTAGACGCCCTTGTCAACCAGGGTGCTGCTGGGGATCGTCAGGCTGGCCCTGCCGGCGCTGGTGGCGGTGACCAGGGTGCCGGTGGGGACGGTGGCACCACTCTTCCAGAAGCGGAAGCGCAGGCCCTTCAGGTTGCCGTCGGGGTCAGTGGCGGTCGCCGACAGGGTGAGGTCGGTCTTGGCGACCCTGACCCCGCCGGGGGTGCATGCGCCCCCGGGGGAGGTGGTGAGGCTGGTCGGGGTGTTGGGCTTGCGGTTGTATGTGACCGTAAGCGTCGCGGATTTCGCCGTGAACTTGCGCCAGGTCCAAGTATCGGACTCGCTGGTGGCCCGCATGCCCAGGTTGATGTTCGACCACCCGTTGTCGGCCCCCTGCTGGGCCGCGTTCTTCACGTTGAACTCTACGTAGTCCCCATTGCTCTTGCAGCCGCTGTAGCCGTGGGCGAACGACTTCTTCTGCTGCAGGGTCATGTAGCTGGGTTGGGCCTTCCAGGTGGTGCCGGAGGAGATGGCGCCGACGAGCCACAGCTGCATCTCCCGTTCTCTGCAGCTCGAGGAGTATTCGTTGTACACCTTGAAGGTCGCCGAGCTGACCGTAGCGCCGCGCAGGGAGCTACTGAAGCCCATCCGCCAGAACGAGCGGGTCCGGAGCGGCGTCCACTCCTCGTACCCCACCCGCGCGACGGTCGTTCCCTTGTTGAAGTTGGTGCCGTTCCAGGTGTTGGTGGTGGGGTACTGCGAGTAGACGGTCGCCCAGTCGACCACCCCGCTGTTGAGCGTCGGGTCCAGGAAGACGGGGAAGAGCGTCTCCGGATTGGTCAGGAGCCCGGTGGCAGCGGCATCGAGGTGCAGGCGGAGCGCGCCGGTGCCGTCGCCGTCCACCCGGGTGGGGAGTTGGGCGCTGCGGGCACCGGGCTCGTTGCCGCTGAGACCGCTGAGGTTCAGCACGTCGGCGGGCGTGTCGACCGCGGTGCGGATTTCGGCATCCGGGCTCTCCTGGCCAGCGGAGTCCCAGGCGAACGGGGTGGGGATCGAGCCGACTTCCTGGTCGGTCTGGTCCAGGATCTGGATCCCCCCGGTGACCGGGTCGTGGCGGAAGCGCGCGGTCTGTGATGTCAGCCCGTAGGTCACCGCGCTGGCGGCCTTGATTGTCTCGGCCGCGCGGTTCTTGACGACCAGCAACTGGCTGAATCCGCCCACGTCGCGGGCGACGACGAGCAGGTCAACGCCGGGTAGGGCATCGGGGTAGAGCGCCCGGGGGCCGTCGAGGACCGGTTCCGGCAGGTGCCCGGGCCAGGTGAAGGCGACGGTGTGGCCGTCCATCTCCGCTTCGGCCAGGACGGTTTCATCGTCACCAACGGGAGACTGACCCCCGCCCGAGCCGCCGGAGCCACCCGAACTGCTTGGCTGCCCGGCCGCACTGGTGCCGGCGGAGAATCGGACAGGGGTAGGGGCGTTTACCGGCCGGATATCGAGGCCGCCCGGGGTGGTGTCGGTGCGAGTCAGCGTGGTGTCGATCGGCGACCACCGGCCGGCGGCGTTCTTCGTCCGTTGTGGCGTGGCGTTGAAGGTGGAGCGGAGTTGTCCGTTGGGCAGCGCCCAGGTCAGTGCGGTGGCGGTGGTGGCGGTCTCGACCAGCACCTCCTCGCCAGTACGGAGTGCCTGCGCCATCGCCGCGGCCTCGTCTTTGAGCGGGACGGCCGCGATGCGGGAGACCCCCTCCGGGGATTCGTCGCTTCCCGGCCACCACGGCAGTAGGGCGGCGACGACGGCGGTCAGGAGGAGACCGAGGGTGAGGGTCAGCCGGGTGCGTGTACGCACGAACGGACTGAGCAGGCGAGGCGCGGTCACGGCGATCCCCTCCCGTGGGGGCCAGGCGGACAGAAAGGCGCGGCAAGCAGCCCCGTCGGTGGGTCGGGGGCAGAACGCGGGCACACGATCGCACGGAAACGAGCGAGTTGGGTTACCGCGAACGTTATTGACCTGTGACCCAGCGTTGTCGCTCAATGGTGGGGTCAGGCTAAATCCGCCCTTAGGAGCTATTTTGCCCGTGCTGTATGCGGAGCTTGGCCTAATTCATATTCCCGTGCCCGGCTATTTGATCTTTATCCGCTTTGTGTCAGGAGTGTCCTGTGGCCAAGACCACCTCTTTTTGGATCTTGGTTTGACTGCCGCCTTGAGCAGGGCGGGCTTATGCCGCAGAGTGCACACGCACGTGTCGCGCCCGACGCGTGTTCTGCGCGGTTTAAGCCGTGCCTTCTCTTTCGTCCTCGCGGGAGTCGACGGGTATGCGTGGTACCGGTTTGTTGTTCCGACGGCCCTCCGGCCGGCGGACCCCGACGGAGTTGGGCCGCCTGGTGGGGCCGACCCGCCGAGCCTTCGTCCTGGCGCTCACGGCAACCCTGGCGGTGACCAGCCTGCCCGCCGCCGCGTTCGCGGTACCCGGATCGGGCATGACCCGAGAGCAGGTCGAGTTGCCCGACCTGCCGGAGATCGAGCGGGTCGACCGGGACGAGGGTGCCGAGACGGACCTGACCACCGCCCCCGAGGTGCCGATCGACCCGTACGTGCCGCAGGCGGTTGACCCCTGGCAGCAGGACAGCGGCGTGGTGGACCTGACCGGTCTCGCCGCGGGCGACAGCCGGCCCGTCGATGACCTCCCGATCGCCCTCGGTGTGCCAGAGGAAGGCGACCCAGCCGACCTCGCCGGCACCTGGAATGTGGACCTGGCCGCGCCCGAGGCGTCGCAGGACGCGGGGGTCGCCGGCCTGATCATGAAGCTCACCCCGCCGGAGACCGCGGACCCGGCCGCCGAGGTCGCGCTCAGCGTTGACTACACACCCTTCGCCGACCTGTACGGCCCGCAGGCGGCCGACCGCTTCGGGGTCGTGCTGCTGCCGGACTGCGTCTATGACGACCCGGACAGCGGGGACTGTGCGACCACTGGCGGCACCGGCGGCGGCATGCCGGCGCGGACCGCTGCCCCGACTGACCTGACCGGCCCGGCCGCCGCGCGGCCTGTGCCGAGTGAGGTCGAGCTGGTGCCGGCCGACGAGGCGCCCACCAACAACTCCGCGGCGGAGGACGAGCCGACCCGGCGGGTGGTCACCGGTACGGTCCCCGTCGCCTCACTGCTCGGCGGCAACACCGCCGCTGAGAGCGCCGACGCCGCGACGAGCGCCGCTGCCGCCGAGAGCGCCGTTGCCGCGACGAGCGCCATCACGTCCTCGACAAGCTCGAGTGTGGTGGGTGTGCTGGACACCGGCGCCTCCACGGCCGGTGACTTCACCGCCACGCCCCTGCTCTCCTCGGGATCCTGGGCGGCGGGCTCCTCTTCTGGTGCGTTCACCTACGGGTACCAGGTGCAGGTGCCGGAGACCGCCGGTGGCCTGATGCCGAAGGTGAACCTCTCCTACTCCTCGCAGTCGGTGGACGGCCGTACCTCCGCCACGAACAACCAGGCGTCCTGGATCGGTGACGGCTGGGACTACAACGCGGGGGCGATCACCCGCAGCTACGCCAACTGCCGACAGGACTCGAAGAAGCCGGGATCGAACAACTCCAAGCACCGGACCGCCGACCTCTGCTGGGGCTCGCCGAACGCGACACTGTCGCTCGGGGGCATGACCACGGAGCTGGTCTGGGACAAGGACAAGCAGCGCTGGTTCACCGCAAACGGCGACGGCTCCACGGTGGAGCTGCGCACGGACACCAGCCGGGCCAACGGGGACGCGGACGGCGAGTACTGGGTCATCACCACCCGGGACGGCACGCGCTACCACTTCGGCCTGCACCGACTTCCCGGGTGGTCCGACCACGGCTCAGGCGCCGACGACCCGGTGACGAACTCGGTCCTCACCGTGCCGGTCTACGGCAACCACGCCGGCGAGCCCTGCTACAAGGCGGGCAACTGGGCCGGCTCGTTCTGCACCCAGGCCTGGCGATGGGGTCTCGACTACGTCGAGGACATCCACGGCAACGCGATGTCCCTGTGGTGGGGCAAGGAGACCAACTACTACGCCCGGAACTTCAACTTCAAGGACCCGGTCAAGTACGACCGCGGCGGCTACCTCTCCCGCATCGACTACGGGCAACGTCGGGACACCCTCTTCAGCGCAGCACCCCTGGCCCGGGTCGGATTCACCGTCGCCGAGCGCTGCTTCGACGAGGGGGAGTTGACCTGTAGCGAGAAGAACTTCACCAGCTCCAACCCCGGGAACTACCGGATCTGGTACGACACCCCGGCCAACCTGCGGTGCGCCGCGGGCGAGAAGTGCTGGAACGCGGGGCCGGCCTTCTTCACCCGCAAACGCCTCGACAAGATCACCACCTCGGCCCAGCGGCGCAGTGGCGACACCACGCTGCGGGCGGTGGACGAGTACCAGCTCACGCAGTCCTTCCCGATCCTGCTGACCGGGCCGAACACCGCGCTGTGGTTGGAGTCGATCACCCGTACCGGGTATGCCCGCAACGGCACGACCGACGAGAAGGTCACCCTCAACCCGGTGCGCTTCGAGCACAACGTCGAGGACATGCCGAACCGGGTCAAGCAGGACCACCGTCCCGGCTTCTCCCGACTGCGCATCGCCCGGGTCATCAACGAGTACGGCGGCGAGACGGTCATCAGCTACAAGCAGCCCACCGGGGACTGCGCCACCGGCACCAACCTGCCCGGCAAGGACGACACCGCCGACCTGAGGGCCAACACCCGGCTCTGCTATCCGTCGTACTGGCATCCGGACCCGGAAGCCGAGGACATCGACTGGTTCCACAAGTACGTCGTCGACAGCATCGAGGAGCTGCCCGCGATCGACGGCGCCTCCGTCGCCACCGTCACCCGCTACGACTACGGGACCCCGGCCTGGCGGCTCGCCGAGCGGGAGTTCACCAAGAAGTCGACCCGCACGTACTCCCAGTTCGCCGGCTTCGCGCAGGTCGCCGTCCGCACCGGTGACGACGAACCAGCCATCGGCAGCGCGCAGACCAAGACCGTCACCCGCTACTTCCGTGGGCTCGGCGACACCGTGTCGGTGCGGGACATCACCGGCGCTGAGATCGCCAAGGACCGCAAGCCCTTCGCGGGCCGAATCGCCGAGGAGCTGACCTACACCAGCGCCGAGGACACCGACGAGCAGTGGCTGACCCGCAGCGTCACGTACCCCGCCGCCCAGCTTCTCGCCAGCCGTGACCGCGACGACGGCCTCAGCCCGCTGGAGGCCTGGCGGGTCACCGAGCCGCGGCAGGTGGCCTATGCCCGCTCCTCCGGCACCGGCGACGACACCCGCACCGAGCGGGTCGTCGAGACGAAGACCACCTTCGAGACGACCCATGGTCTGCCCACGCACGTCGAATCCCTCGGCGACACCGAGCAGACCGGCGACGAGTCGTGCGCCTTCCTCGAGTACCACCACCGGCTGGACAAGAACCTCATCGGGCTGACCAAGCAGGTCCGCTCCAGCCCGACGACCTGTGCCGCCGCCACCTTCGACGATCTGACGACGCTGAGCTCCGCCAGCCGGGTGGCCTACGACGGCGCGGACTACGGCGTCGGTCTTGGCGACGGCACCCGCGGGCTCGCCACCCAGACCTGGTCGCTGAAGGGCGACGGCTCCGGCTTCCAGGCCGACGGCACCACCGGATTTGACGCCATCGGCCGCGTCGTGACCCGAACCGACGTGGATGGCGAGACGTCCACGATCACCTACACCCCCGCCACCGGTCAGGCCTTCGCCGTCTCCGAGGAGAACGCGCTGGGCCACCGGCAGACCCGGGAGGTGGAGCCGGGCCGGGCCGTCTCCCTCACGACCACCGACGTCAACGGTCTGGTCAGCGAGGCGAGGTACGACCCGTTGGGCCGGCTCGTCGAGGCGTGGGCACCCGGCCGTACCCCCTCCGCCGCGGCCGTCCCGGACTTCCGGGCCGAGTACGCCGTCCCAGACGGCAAGCCGCCGTACATCACCACCTTCGCGCGGGGGCACGAGGGCCGGATCGAGACCTCGGTCACGCTCTACGACGGAATGGGTCGGGAGCGGCAGAGCCAGACGGAAGCCACCGGCGGCGGTCGTCTGATCACCGACACGCTCTACAACAACTCCGGCGAGGTGTGGCAGACCCGCAACGCCTACCACGCCGACGGATCACCGATCGGGCAGCTCTTCACGCCGCTCGCCGACACCGCCGTCCCCAACGCCACCCGCTACACCTACGACGGTCTCGGCCGGGTCACCCGGGAGTTGCCGGTCCTGGACGGCGTCGAGATGCCGGCGCGGGCCACCAGCTACACCTACGGCGAGGACCACTCGACGGTCGTCAACCCGGCGGGCGCCGCGTCCTACCGCATCTTCAGCGACGCCATGGGCCGGACCACCCGGCTGGACACCTTCACCGACAGCAGCCACACCGAGTTCACCTCGATGCGGTACGAGTACGACGCGCGTGGAAACCTGGTGCAGGCCACCAACTCCGCCGACGAGGCCCACCCGTGGACCTGGACGTACGACCAGCGCGGGCGACTCGTCACCGCGGTTGACCCCAACAGCGGCACTACCCAGGTGACGTACGACCGGTTCGACCGGCAGGAGAGCGTCACCAACGGCCGCAACATCACCGTCTGGAACAGCTACGACAAGCTGCACCGCCCCACCGAGCAGCGGCTCGGGGTCAGCGACGGCACTCTGCTGGCGGCCTACACCTACGACAGCGCCCCGGGCGGCAAGGGGCTGCCGGCGACCGCCACCCGCTACACCGACGGACTGCCGTACACCCAGGCGATCGGTGGGTACACCGACAACTACCAGCCCACCTCCACCACCCTGACGTTGCCGGAGTCCATCGCCGACACCTGGGGCCTGGACACCACCTACCGGTACGACTACACGTACACCGACACCGGCCTGCCCGAGTCGACCATGCTGCCGGCTGTCGGGACTCTCCCCGCGGAGAAGCTGCTGACCCGCTACACCAGGGACGGGCTGCCCCTGTCGGTGTCGGGTAAGGACTGGTACGGCGCCGAAACCGTCTACTCGCCGTACGGGCAGGTGCTGCGCTCCACCCTCGGCGCCCAGCCGTACCGGGTGTGGACCACCGCCTCCTACGACAACGCCAGCGGCGCCCTCACCGACCAGCAGGTCCACCGGGAGCAGACCGATGACCAGAGCATCGTCGCCGCCAACCTGGTGTCGCACCGCTCCTACCGGTACGACGACGCCGGCAACGTCACCTCGATCCGTGAGCGCTCCCTCGGCCTCGAGGAGCGGCAGTGCTTCACGTACGACCCGATCGGCCAGCTGACCACGGCGTGGACGGCGACCGACCAGGAGTCCTGCGCCGCCAGCCCGGCCGGCGACACCGTCACCGCGGGCACGGACGGCGCCGGCTACTGGCAGGAGTACGAGTACGACCTGCTCGGCAACCGCACAAAGCTGGTGGAGAAGGACCTCACCGGCGACACCGCCAAGGACGCCACCACCAGCTACGAGTACGGCAAGGCCGACGGCACGCAGCCGCGCACCCTCACCAAGGTCACCAAGGACTACGTGACCTTGGACGGCGCGGAGGTCACCGCCGTCGCCGAGCGACTGTATGAGCTGACCGGCGAGACCAAGGTCGTCACCTCCGTGGAGAACGGCGACCAGCAGGTGCTCTCCTGGACCTACGACGGCAAGGTCGAGCGGATCACCGGCGCGGGCAGCAGGGGCAAGACCGCCTACGTCGGGTTGGCCGACAAGTGCATCGACCTGAGCCGGGCCATCCCGGGCGAGGCGGTTCAGCTGTACCCGTGCAATGACACGGTCGCGCAGAAGTGGACCTTCGGTCCCGTCCCCGGCCAGGCTGACGCGAACCTGGGCACCCTGTCCGTGTACGACGACTGGTGCGCCCAGCCCGCCGGCACCACGGCCGGGTCAGCCTTCGCCACGAAGGAGTGTTCCGGGTCGACCGATCAGCACCTGGAGCGCCTCTCCACCGGGCAGCTCAAACACCCCACCTCCGGCCTGTGCCTCGGGGTCAAGGACGAGGCCACCGCCGACCGCACCCCGCTGGTGCTCGTGACCTGCGACCCGGACTCCGCCGCGCAGCAGTGGGAGGCGCAGAACGAGACCCGGCACCTCTACGGGCCCGGCGGTAGCCGCCTGCTCACCATTCAGGACCAGCACGCGACGCTGCAGCTCGGCGAGTCGGTGCTGGCCGTGCGGCGAGGCGGGGCGCAGGTCAACGTCCAGCGTTCCTACCCGGCACCGGGTGGTGTGGTGATGCGGTACGCGCAACTCGCCACCAGCAGTACGGGGCTCGTCGCCCTCGCCGGTGACCATCAGGGCAGCCCGTACGCCGAGGTCGGCCTCCAGGGCGAGATGCCGGTGCGGGTCCGTAAGCAGGATCCGTTCGGTAACCAGCGCGGTACCACGCCGCTCGGCGTCAACATGCAGACCCACACCGGGTTCCTCGGCGCGGACCGGGACGACGCTTCTGGCTACACCCCGCTCGGCGCCCGGCTCTACGACCCGGTGGTGGGCCGGTTCCTCTCCGCCGACCCGGTGCTGGACATCGCGGACCCGATGCAGTCCAACGGGTACGCGTACGCCCACAACAACCCGGTGACCCACTCCGACCCGACGGGTCTGGCGGTGTCGTTGACCGCCTCGGAGAAGGCGGCGGCGCTCGCGGGCGCGGGCCTGTCGGCGGCGCAGGTCGCCCAGGCCCAGTCCGACATGAACCGTTCGTTGACGTCGGTGATTCTCAGCGCGGCCTGGGGTGTCCTGAGAGATTTCATCGGCATCAACGACGCCATGAACTGCTTCGGCGGTGACATGTGGGCGTGCGGGAGCCTCATCGTCGGGGCGATTCCGTGGACGAAGGTGACCAAGATCCCAGGGGTGCTCAAGGCAGTCAACCGGACTATCTCCGCGATTCAGGCATGGCGTACGGCGAAGCGTGTCGCCGAAGGGGTGCTACGCGCAGCCAAGGCGGCGGAGACAGCGGCACTCAACGCCAAGAAGCTGGCCATCGAGAAAGCGAAGAAGGCCGCCCAGGCTGCGAAAAAGAAAGCTGCTCAAAAGGCGCAAACAACGAGTAATAAGGCGGTCAACGCCACAAAGAAGACGGGCAACTCGGCCCAGAAGAATGCCCAGGCGAAGTCCAACCCGAAGGGGTCGTCCGCGGCCTCCAGCGGTGCCGGCAAGTCCGGTAAGTCCGGTGGTGGCTCGGGCAAATCCGGTGGTGGCTCGGGCAAGTCCGGTGGTGGCTCGGGTAAGGGTGACTCCAAGGGCGGCGGGGACTCCGGTGCGACGGCGCGCAGCAACGGCGGCTCAAGCGGCGCCGACTGCAAGGGCAACAGCTTCGTTCCCGGCACCAGGGTCCTGATGGCCGACGGCTCCACCAAGCCGGTGGAGGATGTTCAGCCGGGTGACGACGTCCTGGTCACCGACCCGGAGACGGGTGAGACCGTGGCCGAGACGGTTACCGCGGCCATCAAGGGCGACGGCGTCAAGAAGCTGGTGAAGGTCACCATCGACACCGATGGCGACCGTGGCTCGGAGACCGCCGAGATCACCGCGACCGATGGTCACCCGTTCTGGGTGCCGGAGTTGGGTGAGTGGATCGACGCCACCGACCTGCGTTCCGGCCAGTGGCTGCGGACCAGCTCCGGCACGTACGTGCAGATCACGGCGATCGACCGCTGGGATGTCCTGCAGGCCACCGTCCACAACCTCACCGTCGCCAACATCCACACGTACTATGTCGTGGCAGGGACAACTCAGGTCCTGGTTCACAACACCGGTGGCAGCGGCCACATGTGCGATATCACCGCGACAGCTCCTGACGGGAGCACGCGTGTCGATGTGAACTTGGAGAGCGGTGACATGACTCCGGAGGAGGCTGCTCTCGGATATCCCAACAATTCCGCCTTCACGCACACGGAGCATCGGTTCTCGCGTATGGCGGGTGCCTCCACAGGGCCGAAGGTTTCACTTCCGAACGATCCATTCGCTGGTAGGCACCCGTTGAGTCCTGGTGACGCGGTGACGATGCGAGGCCAGCTTCCGCCCTGTTCAAGGTGTAAGGGGGCGATGAACCGCATGGTCAGGGAATTGGGAGTATCGGTTACATATACATGGGACGGGGTCAAGGGCGCCGGAACATGGAAGGCGAGGGGCTAGCGATGAGACTTACCGCCACGGAGGTCGGGTTCTTTGAGGACTACGAGGATGAGGAGTCCCTGGAGGTAGGCGTCAGGGGGGTTGATGGCGCTGGCGTTCAGAGGTCTCTCTCGATTCAGCGATCCACCTATGAGCCAGACGAGCAAGAAGTACAGTCTGGAATGGACTCCTATAACGTCTCGAACGAGCGGGGGTTCACGGTTTACGGCTGTCTGCGGCGCGTGCAGCTTAACGGCACGCTACTGGCCCTGGAGTTCACAGCTGAGGACGCGGAGATTCTTGAAATCCCGGCTCTCGTGGAAGTGGAACTCCGTGATTCAGGAGCCGACATTGCGAACTTGTCGACGAAACTTGGTGAGATCTTGGACTGGGGTTCCACCGAGAAGCGGCCAGAACTGATCGGGCTGAATTTTTCCGAATAGAAACCTGGTGAGCGAGTTTCACCCCTCACGCTGATGCTGGCCGTTCAGAGCAATGCATATGACCTAATTTTGGTCGTTGGGCCTCGGAGTTTTGGGGCGCGGCGCGCTAACCTGGGGTGATGGGTTCTGGTGGGGTGGTTTGAGGCACTGATCGGTGTCCTGGCCTAGCCTCGATGATTCGCGACTGACGCCGGCTCCTTCGGCCTGGCGATGCTGATCGCAGTTGATCGATGTGGTCGGTTGCGGGTATGGTGGCGAGCCGTTTGTTGCTGCGGGTGTCGCTATGGTCTTGGTCAGGCGGGGATGGGGCTGGTCGCCCGTGGTTAGTAGGGGATCTTGTTGCGGAGTATGGCGAACAGGACGCCGCAGCGGCGGTTGAGTGCCGGGTTGTCGCTGATTAACGGGGTCTGGTTCATGGCGGCGATGGCGCGGCCATTGACGTCCGCTATATCCGCTTCCACGACCTGCGACACATCTGCGCCACGCTGCTGCTGGAACAGGGCGTGGACCTGGTGACGATCAAGGACCTGCTCGGCCACGCGTAGATCCACACCCTTGCCGACATCTACTCCCACGTCCGGCTTCGCCTGCAACGCCACGTCGTCGAGTCCATGAACCAGGCACTACAAGCCGACCAACCCGACGACGACACCTGCTCCGACAACTGAACCCCATCAACCGACAGCACGCGCCCCGCCGGGATTACCACCCCGGCGGGGCGCCCTTTCTACCTGGCGGGGCGTCGGTTGGTTCGTAGGGCCAGGCGAAGAACCGGTGATACAGCGTTCCCGTGGTAGTGGTGGGCATGTCCACGCACGCCTCGACAAAGAACTGGGTGAGGTAGAGCATCAGCGATACCCGCGCGCCGGCGAACTCGGCCAGCAGTTGATGTTTGCGGGTCAGGCACGGCCATACCTGCCCGCACCCGGCGCACGTCCATACGGGACGAACTGGTAGATGCATCGTCATCGCTGGCACCCTTTCGGCGGCGTCGTGGGCTACGGTGGGAGGACCGGGCCGCAGCACTGGGGTCGAGGCGAGTGCCGATCGCCAAACCCCTGGTCCCGGCCCTCCCGAAACGGGCGCCAGCCAGGTTCGGACTCGATGCACGTCCCCGCTGGGCCTGCCACCCAGGATCAGGGGAGACAGATGACCATGGAAGCAGGCGAGGGTTTTCCCCCGTCTACAGACACCCCCGCCGGCCTCGGCGCTCACCTGCGAGCCGCCCGTGAAGCCGCCGGACACAGCCTCGCCGGTATGGCCGCTCTCACCCACTTCAGTAAGCCCTACCTCAGCCTCGTTGAGACGGGCCGCCGCCAGGCGACTCCCGATATCGTTGAACGCTACGAACATGCCCTCGGTGTACCGATCGGCACCCCAGCCGACCCGGTCCGCCGCACCCACGAATGGCTCCTGGACAACCACCCGCCCGCCACCGGCTGCCTACGCGCCGGCCGCCGCATCGGCGCAACCCTGATCCGAACGTTGGAAGCCCGGGTGATCGACCTCCGCCACCTGGACGACACGGTCGGCAGCCGCACCCTGCTCCCCGTCATCCGCGCCGAACTCGACCACGCCGAACACCTCGCCCGCACTGCCTCCTACACCGACGCCTCCGGTAGACGGCTGTACACCGTGATCGGTGAACTGGCCCAACTCGCCGGCTGGGTCGCCAGCGACGCCGGCAACTACTCCGACGCGCAACGCCTCTACCTATCCGGCGTCACCGCCGCCGACGCGGCAGGCGACCGGGCACTCGGCGCGCAACTGCTGTCCAGCCTCGCCTACCAGATCACCAACATCGGCAAACGCGACGACGCCCTGCTCATCGCCCGCTCCGCCGTCACCGGCACCCCGCACGCCACCCCGCTCGTGCGGGCGCTGCTGCTGGAACGCCTCGCCTGGGCCGCCGCCCGAGCCCGCGACACTGACACCACCCGCCGCGCCCTCGACGCCGTCAACGACGCCTACGACCAGCGTTCCGACGGCAACGCCGAACCCGAATGGGTGTACTGGCTCAACCAGACCGAGATCGACGTCATGGCCGCCCGCTGCCTCATCGAACTCGGCACCCCAGCCGCCGCCGAACCCCTACTCACCCGAGCACTCGCCGGCTACAACCACGACCACGCCCGCGAAGTCGCCCTCTACCAAACCTGGCTCGCCGAAGGCCACGCCAAAGCCGGCAACCTCGACGCCGCCCGCGCCGTCCTGCACCGCATCGACACCACCGCCATCGACGCCGGCTCCACCCGCCTGCACCGCCGCATCACCGCCGTCGACCGCCTCATCAACCGCCGCGCACAGAAGAAGAAGCCCGCCAACACCACCAGACCGACCGAGTAGACACCCAGCCCGTCGCCCCGCGCAGCCCGACGTGCCCCCACGTTGCTGTCACGACTGCTGTCAAAACCGCCCACAAACGATGAACCGCCGACCGGCGGTTGAGCGAAAGCCCAGCTCACCGCCAAGACCGAACCCATGACATCGCCGCAGCCACCGTAGCAAGGCCACACGTACTATGTGATCGCCGGCAACACCCCGGTCCTCGTCCACAACTGCGGCGGCGAAGCGATCGTGCATCTTGATCGGCAGGCGGGTCATGCTTCGATTACTGTCCGGCATGGCGATGATGCTCTTCATACTGAGCAGGCTGGTAGACCCGGAACACGTGCAGTTGCTCAGGAGTTCGCGGGTGAGCTGTCTAACTTTAGGCTTGACGTTCGTATTCCTCTCCCGAATGCCAGCCGCGCAAGGTCCTACCAGGACGTGACACTCGGGCAGGATCTGGGAGCTTATGATGAAATGACTAGGAGTTGTATCACCTACTGTGCCGAGGTGCTGCGGCAAGGGGGAGTTAAGGGGGTTCCGATAGACGAGGGAAGCGTCGCGATTACCAAGTGGCTACTTCGGCAGCACGCATAGTCGCCGCAACGACTCTTGACAGATACGGAGGCAAATCCAATGCCCTTGCCGGATGGTTGGGAGTGGCTGGACGAAGTCCCATCAGGATGGTCTCCACCTGCGGAATTGCGAGTTCCGACAGGGGTGGTCCGAGTTGACCTGCCGATCATGATGCTATCGAGTAGCGCCTTAGGGAATGACCTCATCGATTTGGTTGGACAGCTATTGAGCGAAAGTGCTCGCTTCAGTATGTGGTTTGGATCCGAGGCGAAGAGAAGAGTTTCATCGCCGAATCAGTTGGCGGTGTTGTCGCTGACGACAAACGAACAGCTCCATCGCGTCTACGAGGCCTGGGTGCCTTATATCAATGCATGTGAGGAATCTGGTGGGAAGGTGGGACGAATTGATTCTGAGGAGCGTTCTCTGAGGCAAGCACTGCTTGATGCTATTAGCAATATCGCCAAGACTCGAGAGCGCTTCGATCGCATCGAGTAGGCTGCCGATGGGCCTTTCGGTTCGCAAGTACGAATCGACTGGGTTAAGCCTTGGCTTGGTGCAGAAAGTGGCTGAGGTGGATTCGGATGCCACTACGCATAGTGGCGAACGTCTACCACGGTGCCTGGTCGTTAGCCCGCGTTGCCGTCACGGTTGCCGTCAGCGGCATTTGTCTGATCTAGATCAATCAATGCTTGTTCGCGGGGTCAGGGCCGTGCCTGAGACCTTCGGTGGCGTGCCGCGTAGCGGCGCGGCGTCGATCCCCGGAAGTGATCGCCGGGGTGATTGTGAAGGGATCGTCGCGGCCTTTTGCCGGTGGATCGACCGGCCCTGAACGAGCGGTTGCGTGTTGGTGGGCGTGCGCGCGGGGCCGGTACGGCTGTAGCGCGTGCGCGACCCGGCTCTGCCGGGCCGTTCTTGATCCTGTAAAGCAGTTTTGAGCCAGTCGGATCTTGGCCGAGGGCCTTGGTCTGGCTGGCTTACTGCTTTGGTGCGCGGTTGCGGCTGCTGCGGGGACGCTTGGCGGGCGGCGCGGGCTGGTCGTCGTTGCTGGGCCTGCGGAGGTGTGCGGGCTGTTGGGCGAAGTGGCCTAGGTCGGCTTGGTATTTGATCACTTCGTCGATGAGGTCGTTGTCGTGTCGGCGTGGCGTAGCAGGTCGTGTAGGGCTGCGTTCTTGTCGTCGGTGGTGCGGGCGTGGTGGTAGCGGATGGTGATGGCTTGTTGGTCGGTGAGGTAGGCGGCGACTCGGTGTCGGAGGTCGGGGTCGTCGATGGGTTCGCGGAGGACACCGCCGCGTAGGAGGTCGAAGGCGTCGGGGTGGACGAAGGTGCCTTTGCCGGCGACGCTGTAGGTGATGCGCCGGTGTTGGAGTTCGCGTAGCGGGCGTTGGGCGGTCATGGAGGCCACGGCGTAGAGGTCGGCCATCTTGCGGGCGGACGGTAGTGGGTCGTTGGGGTTGAGGCGTCCGACGCGGATCTGGTCGATGCGCAGGCGCAAGGTAGGAGCCTGGTCGGCCCGGCGGGACAGCTCCACCAACGCGGTGGAGATGTGCAGGCAGACACGGGCTAACTGTCGCCTGGTTCCTCAATCAGGGAGAGCGCGCCTGACGGGCAGAGTTCGACGGCCTCGCGGGCGCGGTGGGCGGCTTCGCCTTCGGGGTGTTTGGTGACGAGCATGACGATGCCGTCGTCGTGCTGGTCGAACACGGTCGGGTCGGTCAGGACGCACTGGCCGGCCCCGATGCAGACGTCGGTGTTCGCGTCGATTCGCATGTGGTCCTCCGTTACCAGGCGACGGGGAGTTTTTCGGCGCCGTAGACGAACGCGTCGGACTTGAACGGGATGTCGTCGAGCGGTGCGGCCAGGCGGAGGGTGGGGATGCGGCGGAACAGGGTGTCGAAGACGATTTGCAGCTCCATGCGGGCCAGGGTTTGGCCGATGCACTGGTGCGGGCCGAAGCCGAAGGCGACGTGGTGGCGCGCGCCGCGTTCGAGGTCGATCCGGTCTGGGTCGGTGAAGACCGTCGGGTCGTGGTCGGCGGCCAGCCCGGAGATGACGACTCCGTCGCCGGCGTTGATGGTGGTGTCGCCGAGCTGTACGTCCTCGGTGGCCACGCGGGCGGTGACCGTGTCGGCGATGGTGAAGTAGCGCAGTAGCTCCTCGACGGCCGGTGGTGTCTTCTCCGGGTCATTTTTGATCATGGCTAGCTGGTCGGGGTGTTGGAGCAGCCCCACGACGCCGAGGGAGATCATGTTCGCGGTGGTCTCGTGGCCGGCGATGAGCAGGAGGAAGGCCATACTGACCAGGCTCGTGCGATCGAAGGTGCCGGCGGCGTGTTGTTTGGCGATCTGCCGGCCGAGTAGGTCGTCGGTGGGGTCGGTGAGCTTGCGGTCGATCAGGGTGCCGAGGTAGGTGTTCAGTTCCTCCTGGATCCGACCCCGAGCCTCTGGCGGTGTGGTGTGGCGGAGCAAGGGGCCGGTGAGGCCCTGGAAGAAGTCGTGGTCGGCGTAGGGGACGCCGAGTAGTTCGCAGATGACCAGCGACGGCACCGGCAGCGACAGCGCTTCGACCAAGTCGGCGGAGCGTTGCTCGGAAGACAGCATCTCGTCGATGTGCTGGTCGACAATCTGCTGGATTCGTGGCCGCAGCCCGGCCATCCGCCGGACGGTGAACTCGCCCATCAGGGCCCGCCGCGTCTGGGCGTGCTCGGCGCCATCCATGCCGAGCATGGAGGTGGGCTGGTCCTGCAACTGCTTTCTGGTCTCCGGGTCGGTGCTGACGAACGGGAAGTTGTCCCTGCGGCGGTCGGAGGAGAATCGCCGGTCGGCCAGGACGGTGCGTCCCAGCTCGTGTCCGGCGATCCACCATGCTTCGCGGCCGGTCGTCAGACGGACCTTGGCGATCGGGGAGTGTTCCCTGATCTGTTCGTATTCGGCGGGTGTGCTGAAGGGGCATCCACGTGCGACGGGAAACTCGGCGTCGGTGACCTTGCCGGAGGCAGCACCGGTCGTAGCGGTCGAGGCGGTCCCTGTCGTAGTGATCGAGGCAGTCTCTGGCATGGCGATCGTCACCTCGCAGAAGTGGATGTTGTCCCGTCCGCTCGGCCTCAGGCTAGCCGGACGGTGGCGCTCCGTCCATGCCTGACCGTCGATGGCTTGGCTGGTCTGTCTACCGGCCGGCCGGGCCGGAGGTCTGGTCCGGCCCGGGCGGGCCGACAGTGGACACCTATCCGATCCGGGTCGCTTCGATGGTGGTGCTCGTGCGCGCCGTACGGAAAGTGGAGATCACCGCGGTCGCGGCGAGCGCGAGGCTCGTGGCGAGGATCAGGTAGTAGGACGGGGGCAGCCAGGTGATTGTTCGTCGGCCTTCGGTGAGGCCGGCGATGAGGCACCAGGCGGTGAGGATTCCCAGTCCGACGCAGAGCGCGAAGACCGTGGCGAGCGGCAGGGCGGCTTCGGCGACGATGACACGGCGTACGGTCGATGCGGGCATTCCCATGAGGCGGAGCAGGCCGAGTACCCGTTTGCGGTCCAGGATGGCGGCGATGCTGGAGACGGCGAGGGAGACCGCGGAGATCAGGGTGGCCACGAGTACGCCCAGGTGGCCGAGGTTGGCGTAGCGGTCGGCCCAGGTGTGCAGCCGGGCGCTCTCGTGGTCGGCCTGGGTCCTGGGTGGTGATGACAGGTCTAGCTTGCTACCGAGGATTGCGGTGCGGGCGCGTTCGACCGAATGCGTCGTGCCGTCGGTGGCGACGACCAGAATCCCCGGCCTGGGGTCCGGTGTGGCCGCTGGGCGGGTGACCAGCGGGCCGTCGCCGAAGAAGCCGCCGGTGACCTGGATGTGGCTGGCGCCCTCGGGGGTGGGCAAGCCGACGAGGGCGGCGTCAGCGGCGGTGAAGACGGATCCGCTCTCGGGGTGGGAGTAGCCGATCGCGGTCGCGGTGACTCCGTCGGTGCGGGCGATCCGGGATGCTGCGGCGGTGACCGCGGTGATCCCGGACGCCGCTGCGCTGGCATCGTCCGGCGGCGAGCTGAGCGAGGCGATCAGGGTGGTGGGCGAGAGATGCGCGGAGTCTTCGGTGAGCGACTCCTCGGCGACGGTGGTGATCCCGGCGGAGAAGACCGAGACCAGGAAGATGGCGGCGACCAGGCCGCTGACCGCGCGGAAGGTGGCCCGTGGGTGTTGTTGGATGCGGTTCATCGCGATCACCCCGGCGGTGCGGTGCGCACCGCGGGCCGCGATCCGAGCGATCCAGTAGGTGAGCACCGGCCCGGCGGCCATCAGCCCGACCAGGAGCAGGACGAAACCGGCGATGAGGATCCGGTCGGTATGGGGGAGTGGGGTGTGCCGCAGGGCGGCGGTCGTGGCGCCCAGCAGCACCACCACACCGGCGATGAGCGGCACTATGCCGAGGGCGGTGGGGCGGCGCTCGGTTCGCTCCCGGCTGCCACCGAGGGGCCCGATCCGGGCCCGGCTGGTGCGCCACCCGGCGACGGCGGTGCAGCCGGCCACGACACTCGCGACGACGATGAGCACGGTGCTCGGCGGCACGGTCAGGTCGGTGCGGAACAGTCGGCCGTCGTCTATTTCGACCAGGGCGGCGACCGGGATGAGCAGCCACGCCAGGGCCACCCCGGCCAGGGCGCCCACGAGGCTGGTCACGCCGGTTTCGGTGGCGGCGATGGCGGCGACCCGGCGGGGGGTGGCGCCGATGAGGCGTAGGGCGGCGAAGCGTTCGGCGCGGGTGGCCGCGCCGAGGCGGGTGACGATGCCGACCAGGATCAGGACGGGGAGCAGAATGGCGATGGCGCCGATGATGGTGATGGTGCGGTAGTTGCTGCTGGGATAGGAAACCCCGCGGAACTCCGTGACCGACCAGGCGCCCCCGCCGAGGAGGACGCTTCCCGCCCTGCCATACCCGGATGAGCGTAGGTTCTCGGTCGTCGTCCCGGTCACGACAACCAGGGAGTCCGGGCCCGCGAGGCCCGCCTCGTCGATGGAGCCGGCCCGGGTGCCGTACCGGGAACCGAGGATGTCGGTGGGGTTCGCCTCGATGAGGGCGGTCAACGCGGGGGAGGCGTGATAGGTGCCGGCCGCCGGGGGCTGCCCGACTCCGGGTACGACCACGGTCGAGTCCGGCGTCGCGACGATGTCGACTCTGACGATTTCCCTCCCGTCAAAGTGCTCCAGGCTGGTCGCCGCCAGCACGGACCCGGCGGTCGGCGCGGCGGCAGCGGGGTCCGGGACCTGGGTCAACTCGCCGTGGTGCAGGTCGGGCCAGCTGAGGCGTTCGGAGCGAGAGGTGATTCCGCCGTAGGCGCCAAGGAGCAGCAGCAGTAGGGCGACCCCGACCGCGATGCCGCCGGCCATGCCGACCAGCCGCCCGGCTGCCCCGCGGCCCTCCGCCGTGACGAGTCTCGTCAGGGTGAACAGCCTCATCGGTACGCCCCTCCGACCGTGATCTGTCCATCGCGGACGACGACTTCCCAGTCGGCGTAGGCGGCCGTACGTGGGTCGTGGGTGGTGAGGATGACGGCCGTGTTGGCGTCTCGCGCCGCCTCGGTGAGCGCGAGCATCACCGTCTCGGCGGCGAGTGAGTCCAGTGATCCGGTCGGCTCGTCGGCGAAGAGCATGGTCGGCGTGGTGGCCAGGGCTCGGGCGACGGCGACCCGCTGCGCCTGCCCGCCGGAGAGCTGCCCCGGCAGCTTTCGGGAGCACTCGGCCAGGCCGAGCCGGTCGAGCCAGGAGTCAGCCCGGCGGCGGGCCTCGCGGCGTTTCACGCCGGCCAGCAGGAGGGGAATCGTCACGTTGTCCACCGCGGTCAGGTCGGGCAGGAGCTGCCCGTATTGAAAGACGAATCCGAATTTGTCCAGGCGGAGCCGGGACCGGCCCGTCTCGTTGAGGTCGGTGAGGCGAACCGTGTCGTAGTCCACGGTGCCCTCGTCTGGGACCAGGACCCCGGCGAGCACATGGAGGAGGGTGGATTTTCCTGACCCGGACGGGCCGGTTACGGCGATGATTTCGCCGGCGTGGCAGTCCAGGTCGACGCCGCGCAGGGCTTCGGTCAGCCCGAACGCGAGCCGCAGCCCCCGCGCCCGCAGGAGGGGAGCCGACCCGCCCTCGGGGGCGCGCGCCGACGTACTGATGGTCTCCACCTTGTTCACTTCTTTACCTCGGCTTGTAGCTGGGAGAGGCGGGCCGCGGTCAGGTCGATCCAGCGCAGGTCCGCCTCGATGTGGAACAGGGCGTGGTCGCAGGCGAGGACGACGGCGAGGCCCGCTCCCCGCTTCTCGTTGGTCAATTCCCGCATCCGCGCCATGTGCCGGCTTCGTTGCAGGTCCAGCAGCCGGCCGGCGTCGTCGCCGAGGAGCAGCGCGATGATTGTCTTGGCGAAGAGGTCGCTCTGCAGGGTCTCCGACGGCACCTCGGGGGTGAAGATCCACTCCAGCACCCGGGCGCGGCCGGCGGGAGTGATCCCGTAGCGCTTGCGCTCCGGGCCGGCGCCGGCCTCGGCGCCGATCGCGACGATCCAGCCGTTGCGCATCAGCCGGGTCAGGGTGGTGTAGACCTGCCCGAACGCCAGCGGTTTCTTCAGCCCGAACCAGCGGTCGTACCGGCCTTTCAGGTCGTAGCCGTAGCTCGCACCGGTGCCGAGGAGACCGAGGAGGGTTGTCGTGTTATCCACGCCCCGGGACTCTATACACGCGACATCTACACGTGCAACCTACTGTGGCTGGTGGTCCGCCGGGGGCGGTGGCCGCAGGGGTCGCGGCGGATCGTCAACTTACGGTTGACGGCAAGTCTCCGTCAACCTATGGTTGACGCATGACGGAACCATTGATGACGACCCACCCGGTACGCCTCGACGAGCTGATCGACCACATCAAGCAGGGGCGCACCAGCGCGCTGGACCAACTCGCCGACGCGGTCCTGGCCGGCGAACACCTCGGCGAAGTGGCCGACCATCTGATCGGCCACTTCGTTGACCAGGCCCGACGCTCGGGCGCCTCGTGGACCGAGATCGGTCGCAGCATGGGCGTCAGCAAGCAGGCCGCCCAGAAGCGTTCGGTGGCAAAGGTGGCGACGGCCGCGGCGCTGGAGTCGGATGGCGGCTTCAGCCGGTTCACCACCCGGGCCCGCAACGTCGTCGTCGCCTCCCAGGAGGAGGCGCGCGCCGCCGGAAACGCCGAGATCGGTCCGGCGCACCTGGCGTTGGGTCTGCTGGTCGATCCGGACGCACTCGCCCCGCAGCTGATCAAGGCGCGTGGGGTGTCCCTGGACCGGCTCCGGGACGCGGTCGCGGCGACCCTGCCGCCGCGTGTCGCGCAGGTCCCGGACCTGATCCCGTACGACGCACGGGGCAAGAAGGTGCTGGAGCTCACCTTCCGGGAGGGGCTTCGACTCGGCCACAATTACCTCGGTACCGAGCACATCGTGCTCGCCCTGCTCGAGGAGGAGGGCGGCGACGGCGTGCTCACCGGCCTCGGCCTCGAGAAGGAGGGGCTGGCGGCCGCGATCCAGGGTGCACTCGCCGCGCTCGCCCGCAAGAGCTAGGCGAGGCAGAGAGGGGAGACATGACAGGGCAGTCGTTGAGCATCGCGGTGGCACAGCCACGGTGCGTCGCGTACGACGTGCTGGTCAACGCGGAGGCGCACGCGGCGGCTGTCCGGGTGGCGGACGCGCGAGTGGTGGTGTTTCCCGAGATGTCGCTGACCGGCTACGAACTGGACGCGCTGCCAGTCGCCCCCGGCGACGAACGGCTGGCCCCCATCGTCAACGCCTGTGCCGACACCGGGGCGCTGGCACTCGTCGGCGCCCCGGTGCCGGGGCCGGGCATCGGCGTGCTGGCGGTGGACGGGGAGGGCGCGCGGGTGGCCTACCGGAAGGTCCACCTGCACGGTCCGGAGACTCTCCACTTCGTCCCCGGCGAGCCGGCCGTGATCGACGTGGACGGATGGCGGCTGGGGCTCGCCGTTTGCCGTGACACCGGCGTCCCCGAGCACGCCGCGCAGACGGCCGCGCTCGGGATTGACGGCTATGTGGCCGGGGTCGTGCACGCCGAGGACGAGGCCGAGCTGCTGGGTGAGCGGGCCCGTCGGGTCGCCGCCGACCACGGCATCTGGGCGGCCACTGCGGCCTTCGCCGGCCCGACCGGTGGCGGCTTCGCCCGAACGTCCGGCCGCTCGGGCATCTGGTCCGCTGCCGGGGAGCTGGTCGCCGAGGCGAGCGCAGCCCCCGATGATCTGGCCCGCACGGTCTTCGCCAGGAGGGTGCGCTGACGCGGCCGGGTCAGCACGGGGTGATCCGCAGGTGGCTGGTGGTTCCTCCTGGTTGACAGTGAGTGGCGCTGGACCACGCCCGGTCGGGGCTGAGTGCAGCTCGCTCAGACGCCGGTGGTGATGCAGAACGGGTGACCGGCGGGGTCCAGCAGCACTCGCCATCGATCCGGCTGCGGCTGGGTTGGGGGCTCGGTGGCGCCCAGGGCGAGTAGTCGGGTTTGGGCGGCGTCGAGGTCGTCAACGGCCAGGTCGAGGTGAGCCTGCTTCTCCTGGGATGGGTCCGGCCAGGTAGGAGGCGTGTATCCGGCCAGCCGGCTGAAGCCGAGTCCGGGAACGCCCTCCTCGCCGAGGAGGGCGAACTCGTCGGAGGAGTAGGTGATGGGCAGGCCGAGAGCGCTGCTGTAGAAGCGCGCCAGCGCGATCGGGTCGGGGCAGTCGAAGGTGACGGCGACGTAGCGGGCCGTGGCTGCCGAGGTGGCGTCGGTGCTCATGGCGGAGACGGTACTCCGGGGTTCACTGTGGGCAGGGATACTCCTGGAACGTCTTGAAGCCGCTGCGGCTGCCGACCATGGTGGGCTCACCCTGGCAGTCCTCGTGGAGGCTTCCCACCATGGTGGTGTGCGACGGGTCGGAGTAGAAGGTCGTGTAGCACTCGTGGCCGAACGTGCAGGCGCGAGCCGACGCGGGTGCGGCGGGCGAGACGAGGACGGCGGTGGCGAGGAAGGCCAGGACGACGAAGAGACGTCGGATCATGGTGGTGCACCTCCGGTGCTGCGGTTGATCAATCGAGAGTCGACGGTGCCGTAAGCATTACAGTGTGAAACAAATAACAACTCAGCTTTTCGTGTACACGTTGTTTCCCGGCGCCTTACGCGGCGCAGGATTTGTCCGAATCCAGCGACATTCCTGCCGGTGGCGCCGGGTTTCGGGGCGGCCCACGCGGGGAGCGGCCGGGTAGGCAATGTGGGGGCATTGTCTACTATGGTGCGATCGCGAGTTCTATTGCTCCACGCCAAATTGCTAAAGCCGGTGGCTTCAGCGGTATCAACGGCGTAAGCCGCATTGCCTTGCGGCGCTACCGCAGGGCCCGGCGTGGTCGGCGCGGCGGCGGCAGCGGCCTGCTTCGTCGAGCCGGGCATCGCACCAGACCCGGGTCCGCAGCAGCTGGCGGTCTTCCTCGCTGAGCGTGGTTTCGCCGAAGTCGAGGACGGTGACGTGCGTGAGGGGGTCGCGGAGCGCCGCGGCGAGGCGTACCGCATCGTCCTGGTTGGTGAGGGTGGTGGGCAGGTGCAGGACCCAGCGCGCGGCCATCGGCGCTACCCGCTGTTGGCCGTGCCGGGGGTGCGGTGCGTGCTGGTGTTGCCCACCCGGCGAGTGCGCGGCGCGTCGGTGTGGTGGCAGCAGTCGGTGTGTCGGGACTGCCACTGGCGCAGGGCCTGCCGGATCCGCTCTGCCTCGGTGTTCGCGGGGACACTCCGGACCTGGTTCGCGCGCAGCCGGCCCTGGCTCAGGTAGATCATCTTCGGGCCGCCTTCGGGTGTGTGGCCGAACCGTCGTCGATGGCGTTCACGGGTGCTCCTTCTGGTTGCTGTCAAGGCCGGGGCGGGCACCTGGATGAGGTGGGGGGAGGGTGCCCGCCCCGGGGCGACCGCTGCCGATATGTGGCCGGTCTCAGACAAGATTTATTGCAACCCTGGATTGATGGCAATGTCTCGCGGGAGGATGCGGACCAAGGGATGAGGTGCCTAACGCGACGACAGTAAAGGAGATGGCGTGGAGGACTCGGGGAGCACCGTTCCGCGTAGGCAACTCGGGAGATATCTGAGAGAGCTTCGAGAAAACGCGTATGTCACGGTGTCGGCCGCCGCGAAGGAACTGGAGTGGTCGGCGCCCCGGATCTGGCGGTACGAGACCGGCCAGGTCCCCATGCACCCCAACGATGTGGAGGCCATGTGCCGGGTCTACGGGGCGGCCCGGGAGACGATCGAGACGATGCGGGCGCTGGCCCGGGAGACCAAGGCCCACGGCTGGTGGCACAGCTACGGTTCGGCGATCAAGGACTGGTTCAAGCTGTACGTCGGCCTGGAAGCCGCCGCGACCCGGATCCGAAAATATGAGGTGAACCTGATTCCTGGTCTGTTGCAGACCGTGGAGTACATGACCGAGGTGATCGCCACCGATCATCCGCAGCTCAGTGCGGCGGAGCGCCAGGCGAAGGTGGAGGTCCGGCTGCACCGGCAGCGACTGCTGGTTCGGGCGATCCCGCGGGCGCCCCAGCTTGAGGTGGTGCTGAACGAGGCGGTGCTGCGGCGGCCGTTGCGCGACCGGTCGGCGATGGTGCGCCAACTCGAGGCGCTACTCGTCAGCGGGGAGCGACACAACGTCGGCCTCCGGGTGCTGCCGCTGAGCGCCGGGGTGTTCCGCTGGGCGCAGGCGGGCACCTTCACCATGCTGGAGTTCCCGACCGACGTGCGGGAGCCGGAGCCGACCACCATCTACACGGACGGGCCGTGCGGGGCGGTCTACCTGGACAAGGCCCACGAGATCCAGACCTACGAGGACACCTGGCGCTCGCTCAGCGAGCGAACGCGGGGTGTTGACGAGTCCCGTGAGTTGATCGCGGCGATTGCGAGGGAGATGACCGATGAGGCATGACGGGGTGTGGCGTAAGTCGTCCCGATCCGGTGGCGAGGGTGACTGCGTCGAGGTGGCGGCGTTCGCTGCCCCGGCCGGCACCGGAGACGGCGTCGTTGGCGCGCGGGATGGCGTCGTCGGGGTACGGGACAGCAAGGATCGGCCGGGGCCGGCGCTGAGCTTCGGCTCGGCGGCCTGGGCCCGGTTCGTCGCCGCCGTCCCGAGTGGGGAGCGGGACCACCAGCTCTGAGCTGCGGTTGGCCGGTGTCGGCGAGGTGCCGGCACCGGCCTTCGGCGCGTCGGCTGAGGCTCCCGGCGAGCGCCGAACCGGCTGGGGAACAATGGCGGGGTGACTTCTCCCCGCGACGTCGTGTTGCTCGGCTCCACCGGTTCGATCGGCACCCAGGCCATCGACATCGTGCGCCGTAACCCGGACCGGTTCCGGGTGGCGGCGCTCGGCGCCGGCGGCGGCAACGTCGGGTTGCTCGCCGCGCAGGCCCTTGAGTTCGGCGTGGAGGCGGTCGGCGTGGCGCGGGCGTCCGCCGCACAGGATCTCCAGCTCGCCTTCTATGCGGAGGCGAGCCGCCGCGGCTGGTCCCGGGGCGAGGTCAAGCTGCCGAAGATCATCGCCGGGCCGGACGCGATGACCGAGTTGGCCCAGTGGCGAAGCGACGTGGTGCTCAACGGCGTGGTCGGCTCGCTCGGGCTCGCGCCGACCCTGGCCGCGCTGCGTGCCGGGCGGACCCTGGCCCTGGCCAACAAGGAGTCGCTGGTCGCCGGCGGCCCCCTGGTGCGGGCCGCGGTGACCCGGCCGGGGCAGATCGTCCCGGTCGACTCCGAGCACACCGCGCTCGCCCAGTGTCTGCGTTCCGGGTCCCGCCCCGAGGTGCGCCGGTTGCTCGTCACCGCCAGCGGCGGCCCGTTCCGGGGGCGGCGGCGCGACGAGTTGACCCAGGTCACACCGGAGCAGGCGCTCGCCCACCCGACCTGGAACATGGGGCCGGTCGTCACGATCAACTCCGCCACGATGGTCAACAAGGCGCTGGAGGTGATCGAGGCGCACGAGCTCTTCGACGTGCCGTACGCCGACATCACCGTGCTGGTCCACCCGACCTCGGTGATCCATTCGATGGTCGAGTTCGTGGACGGCTCCACCATCGCCCAGGCCAGTCCGCCGGACATGCGGTTGCCGATCGCGTTCGGCCTCGGCTGGCCGGACCGGGTCGCCGACGCTGCCCCCGCCGTTGACTGGACGACCAGCCACACCTGGGAGTTCGCGCCGCTGGACGACGTGGCCTTCCCGGCGGTCGCGCTCGCCAAGGCGGCCGGCGAGGCCGGGTGCTGCCGCCCGGCGATCTACAACGCGGCCAACGAGGAGTGCGTCGCGGCGTTCGTCGCCGGACGGCTGCCCTTCCTCGGCATCGTCGACACCTTGGAGCAGGTGCTGGCCGAGGCTCCTGACTTCGGTGAACCAGGTACCGTCGAGGACGTGCTCGCGGCCGAGTCGTGGGCGCGCGGGCACGCGCAGACAATCATCGAGAAGTCAGTGGAAGGAACTTGATGGCCTACCTGCTCGGGGTGACGCTCTTCGCCCTCGCCATCCTGATCTCGGTGAGTCTGCACGAAGCGGGGCACCTGCTGACGGCGAAGGCCTTCGGCATGAAGGTGACCCGCTACTTCGTCGGCTTCGGCCCGACCCTCTGGTCGTTCAGGCGGGGCGAGACGGAGTACGGCCTCAAGGGCATCCCGCTCGGCGGCTTCTGCAAGATCGTCGGGATGACCCCGCAGGACGACGATGTCGACCCGGCCGACCAGCCGCGGGCGATGTGGCGGTTCCCGGTCTGGAAGCGGACGATCGTGATGTCCGCCGGCTCGATCACGCACTTCGCGCTGGCCCTGATCGCGCTCTGGATCATCGCGATCACCGCCGGTCTGCCCAACCCGAACTTCCCGAGCACCCTGGCGCAGGTCCGGCAGGAGCCGGCGGTCATCCAGCTCGCCAGCTGCGTCGTCCCGGAGAACGAGGCCCGCGCCTGCACCGACGCCGACCCGGCCAGCCCGGCCGCGCAGGGCGAGCTGCGCGACGGCGACCAGATCACCGCGGTCAACGGCACCCCCGTCACCAGTTACGGTGACCTGCTCGTCGCCCTGCGCGCCCAGCAGCCGGGGCAGCCGGCGCAGGTCGAGTACCTGCGCGACGACCAGCCGGGCAGCACGACCGTGACGCTCGGGCAGACCCAACGCCCGCCGCTGGACGACCCGGAGGGCACCGTCGGGCCGGTCGCCGCGCTCGGTGTCGGGCTCATCCCCAGCACCCCCAGCCGGATCGAGTACGGCCCGATCGGCGCCATCGGCGGCACCGCCGAGTTCACCGGCACCATGGCGGTGAACACGTACGAGGCGATGAAGCGGATTCCGCAGAAGGTCCCGGCGCTCTGGACGGCGATCACCGGTGGCGAGCGGGAGGTGGACACCCCGATCAGCGTGGTCGGCGCGAGCCGGATCGGCGGCGAGGCGGTGGAGAATGACGCCTGGCTGCTCTTCTTCATGCTCTTCGTCTCGCTGAACTTCTTCATCGGCGTGTTCAACCTGCTGCCGTTGCTGCCGTTGGACGGCGGCCACATCGCCATCGCTTGGTTCGAGCGGGCCCGCTCCTGGGTCTACGCCGGGCTGCGCCGCCCCGACCCGGGCCGGGTCGACTATCTCAAGCTGATGCCCGTGACGTACGCGGTGATCCTGATCGGTGGCGCGTTCACGTTGCTGACCATCACCGCGGACGTCGTCAATCCGATCACGCTCTTCACAAGGTGAGTGCCTGAAGTGACCGCTGTCAGTCTCGGTATCCCCGCCGTACCGCCGCCGCCGCTCGCGCCCCGTCGCGCGAGCCGCAAGATCATGGTCGGTTCGGTGCCGGTCGGTGGGGGCGCACCGGTGTCGGTGCAGTCGATGACCACCACGCTCACCGCCGACGTGAACGCCACGCTCCAGCAGATCGCCGAGCTGACCGCCGCCGGTTGCCAGATCGTCCGGGTCGCCGTACCCAGTCAGGACGACGTCGAGGCGTTGCCGGCGATCGCCCGCAAGTCGCAGCTTCCGGTGATCGCCGACATCCACTTCCAGCCCCGGTACGTCTTCGCCGCGATCGAGGCCGGCTGCGCGGCGGTGCGGGTGAACCCGGGCAACATCCGGCAGTTCGACGACAAGGTCAAGGAGATCGCGAAGGCCGCCGGCGACGCGGGCGTACCGATCCGGATCGGTGTGAACGCCGGCTCGCTGGACAAGCGACTGCTGGCCAAGCACGGCAAGGCGACCGCGGAGGCGCTGGTTGAGTCGGCGCTCTGGGAGTGCTCGCTCTTCGAGGAGCACGGCTTCCGGGACATCAAGATCTCGGTGAAGCACAACGACCCGGTGGTGATGGTCCGGGCCTACCGGCAGCTCGCCGAGGCGTGCGACTACCCGCTGCACCTCGGGGTCACCGAGGCCGGGCCGGCGTTCCAGGGCACCATCAAGTCGGCGGTGGCCTTCGGCGCGCTGCTCGCCGAGGGGATCGGCGACACCATCCGGGTGTCGCTCTCCGCCCCACCGGTGGAGGAGATCAAGGTCGGCGCCGCGATCCTGGAGTCCCTCGGCCTGCGCGAGCGCGGTCTGGAGATCGTCTCCTGCCCGTCCTGCGGCCGGGCCCAGGTCGACGTGTACAAGCTCGCCGAGGAGGTTACGGCCGGTCTGGAGGGCCTGCCGGTGCCGCTGCGGGTCGCCGTGATGGGCTGTGTCGTCAACGGCCCCGGTGAGGCCCGGGAGGCCGACCTGGGGGTGGCCTCCGGCAACGGCAAGGGCCAGATCTTCGTCAAGGGCCAGGTCATCAAGACCGTCCCGGAGGGCCAGATCGTGGAGACCCTCATCGAGGAGGCGCTCCGCCTCGCCGAGGAGATGGGTGCCGAGCTCCCCGAGGAACTGCGGAGCCTGGCCGGCGGCGCCACCGTGACCGTGCACTGACCCCACCGGGATCGGCTGGGAGCGGAGTCCGCATTCCGCTCTCCGGCGTTCGGCAGCAGCCGGGGCGACACGCGGAAGAGAAGCGCAGCCCGTCGGTGGACCGTCGAGTAGGCCGGTCGGCTCACGCCGGCTTCGCTGATCTGGCAGGCTGAAAACCGTGCTGACGACGCCGGTACGGCAACTCGGGGAATCGGAGCGTCGCGCAGTCGAGCAGCTGCTCGACCTCGACCCGTATGCGGGCGCACAGGTCGCCGAGCGGGTCGCCACGCGCGGGCTCGGCTGGTGGCGGTCCGAGGGACGGGTCCTCGGCTACGGTCCCCGTCGAAGCCTGGAATCCGTCTGTTGGCTGGGCGGCAACCTCACCCCGGTGCTCGCGACCGAGCCGGCCATCGCCGCCTACGCCGACCTGCTCGCCGGGCAGGAGCGGCTCTGCTCGTCGATCGTCGGCCGGGCCGACGCGGTGCTCGGCCTCTGGGAGCGGCTCGGCTCGACCTGGGGCCCGGCCCGCGATGTCCGCCCCAACCAGCCGTTGCTCGCCACCGACACCGTGCCCGCCGTGGCCCCGGACCCGCAGGTGCGTCACGTACGCCGCGGCGAGGTGGACCGGCTCTTCCCGGCCGCCGTGGCCATGTACACCGAGGAGGTCGGTGTCTCGCCGCTGGCCGAGGACGCCGGGCGCGGCTACTACCGTCGGGTCCAGGACCTGGTTCGGGCCGGTCGGGCATACGTCCGTTTCATTGACGGCGAGGTCGTCTTCAAGGCCGAGCTGGCGGTGGTGACCCGGCGCACCGCCCAGGTGCAGGGGGTCTGGGTGGCCCCCGAGTGGCGGGGCCGGGGGATCGCGGCGGCGGCGATGGCCGCCGTCGTCCGGGACGCGCTCCACCGCTGCGCGCCCACGGTGAGCCTCTACGTCAACGACTTCAACCGGGCCGCCCGGCGGGTCTACGAGCGCTGCGGCTTCCGCCCGGTGGGCACCCTGGCCACCGTCTTGTTCTGAGCGAGTAACCCGCAGCCAGCCGCTGGATCAGCCCCCGCCGGCAGCTCCGGCTGAATACCGGCACGACCCTGCGCCGCGAAGCGTCAGCGAGGAGGCAGGGCGGATGCGCGCAGTGCCGCGGCTAGCCACTCCCACGGGAACTGCTCCTGCGGCGCGTTGTTCACGGTCGTGACCAACGCCATGTACCGGTCGAACGGTCCCTCCGGCTGGGGCGGTGTGCGGTCCCACTCCGCGCCCGCCAGCATGTGGTCAGCCGCCTGGATCCGGAACTCAGGAGTGTCGGGTGACCCGGGGCTGTCTGACGTTGCGAAGACGCCGGTCAACCACCCGATCCATTGGTCGGCGATCTCCCGCCCCCGTGGCGAGTCCGGTGGCACCTGCTCTCGCGACGCGTCCATCGCGGCCTGGCTGATCGGCGTGGCCGCCTCCAGGCTGTCCAGCATCGGCGACGAGGTCATCAGCGGCCCGGCCCCGGTGGTGCATGCCTCGTACAGCTGACGGCGTACGGCCTGCCGCGCCTCGTTGTCCTGGACCAGCTCGGCCAGCTCGATCCACGCCTCCAACTGGGCTGTGGCGGGATAGTCGGGCAGTTCCGGCCGCGCCGCCCGCCACCACTCAGTCATCCGTTCCGGCGGCTCCCAATCGGTGCAGACCTCGGTCCAGAACTCGTCTATCAACTGGTGGCGCTCCTCGTCCGACAGTCCGACCAGCTTGTGCATCAGCAATACCTGCTCGGCCGTGGAGTCCTGTTTGAGGATCGTCGACAGCACCGCGCGACGCCTGCGCAGCCCCGCCTCCTGTCGCTCCAACAGGGCCAGGTGGGTGGCGGCCAACTCGCGCAACGTCGCCTCACCGGCCAGCACCCGCCGGATTTCGCCCAGGCCGGCACCGAGCTCCCGTAGCGTCCGGACCAGTTCCAGCCGAGCGATGGCCGACACGTCGTACAGGCGGTGGCCGGCCGCGGTACTAGCGGAGGGCGTGACGACACCGACGTCCGCGTAGTACCGGACGGCGCTGATGCTCAGGCCGGTCCGCCGGGCGACATCCCCGATTGGGTACAGCTTGTTCATGTCCATGAGGCTCACCTTGCAACCTCCAGCAGCTTGAGACGCAAGTTTTGGTCCAGTACCCGCCGACGGCCCCCGGTCGACCAGCCCCCCGACGAGGTGCTGATCCAGCCCGCCACCGTCTGTTGACCGAGATCGCCGACGCGTCCGGCGAACCCCGGCAGCGGTGGGCGGGACTGCAGGCTCTCACGACGGGCGCTTCCACGCGGGGTACCAGGATGTGGACGGGGAGAGTGGTGGTTTCCCTGAGCGTTCGTGACCGGCGCCCACGTCCCGAGCTCGAGCTCGGCGAGGACATCAGGCCGGTGATGGTGCACGGCCAACACGGTGAGTTGTGGAAGGATCATCCGCAGAACGGACCCACCTTTGTGACGAGATCTGACACTCCGCCGGCCCACCCGGCAGTGTCAGCCCCTGCTGCTTGGGTGGCGCCATGAATAGCCGGCATGCTGCGGTGTGGACTGTCATTCACCACGAACGCGCGGCTCTCGTGCGCAGCCTCGAGACCCTGGGGCCTGAGCAGTGGGCTGCCCCGACCGCCTGCCCCGGGTGGGACGTCCACGACGTCGTGGCGCACCTGGTCGACACCGCGAAGACGACGCGGCTCCGCTTCGTCCGAGACATGGTCACCGCCCGCTTCGATTTCGACCGCCAGAATGCGGTGGGGCTCGCCCGCGAACGGCGCGAGGACCCGGTGGACACCCTCGCCGCCCTCCGCGCGGTCGTGACCCGCACCAGCACCCCACCGGCCGCGATCGTCACCCGCCTCGTCGAGGCATTCGTGCACGGCGAGGACATCCGACGGGCAGTTGGGCTTCGCGGTGAATACCCGGTCGAGCAGGTGGCGGCGGCGCTGACCTTCCAACTACGCACGACGGTGCAGCTGGGCGGCGGCAAGGAGCGTGCGAGTGGGCTGCGACTGGTCAGCTCCGATGCTGCCGTGGACAGTGGAGTCGGGCCCGAGGTGCGGGGTGCGGCTCTCTCCCTCCTGCTGGCGGTCTCCGGTCGGCCGGTTGCACCCGACGAGCTCACCGGGCCCGGGGCCGCGACCCTCATCGAGCGCGTCACCTCCGGACGGTGACCCAGATGGCGCCCGCGATCACGCCGGGCCGAAGGCGAGCGCTCGGCACTCCAGGGCTGGCCATCCCCGGCGAGCCCTGTGGGCGCTGTTGCCTGGCCCCGGCCCAGTCGAGCAGACTTCATTCGTGAGTGATCAATGGGAGGGCAAGGGCTTCGGCTGGCAGAACATGTTCGTCTCGCCCGCACAGGACCCGCGGGACCAGGGCACCGTCCACGGCGAGCGAGACGTGCTCCTCCGCTATCTGAACTTTCAGCGGCAGACGCTGCGGCTCAAGTGCGCGGGGCTGACACCGGAGCAGCTTGCGAACCCCGTGGTGCCTCCGTCGGAGCTGACGCTGCTGGGGCTCGTCCGGCACCTGGCCGCGGTCGAGCACGGGTGGTTCCAGCGGGTGATGCAGGGCGACAGCGGTCCGCGCCCCTTCCGCCCCAACGGGGTGCACAGCGAAGAGTTCACCTTTCCGGTGCCCACGGACTCCGACGTCGAGGCGGCATTCCAGGAGTGGCAGCGGCAGTGCGATGCCGCTGACGAGTTCGTCGCGCGAACGGAGCTGGACGCCCGGGGAGCAGACGATGTGGAGCTACGGGAAGTCCTGGTCCACCTGATCGAGGAGTACGCCCGCCACCTGGGCCACGCCGACCTGCTTCGCGAGCGCATCGATGGGCGCAGAGGGCAGTAGTTAGGTGTCCAGGCCAGCCGGAGACGGCTGTTGGCCGGCACCCGGTTTCGGGTGCCGGCCAACAGCTTCTTTCCCCCTTGTGTGGGTTAGGTCTTATCTGCGGTGGGTCAGCTGGTCCAGTGCTCGGCGACGAGGTCGGCGGCCTGGGTCTCCCACTGGGCGTAGTGGAACGGGTACGCCGACACCTGCACCGTCTGCGCGGCCTCGGTCAACGGCATGTCCTGCCAGCCCTCAACCTGCTTCAAACCGTCCAGGAACGCGGTGGTGGAGTATTCGGGGTCGGTGATCTGCTCCACCGTGCCCCAACCAGACGACGGGCGCTGCTGGAACAGGCCCTGCGAGTCGTGGTCATTGCGGTCACCCAGGTGACCCAGGTTCTCCAACTTCGACTCCTGCAAACTGGTAGCGATCGCCACCACAGCGGCCCGCTCGTCCATGTCGGCGTTCTTCGTCGCCTCGATGATGGCCTTCACGTTGCCGGTCTGCTCCTCGCCCAGCTCGATGCGCGACTGCTCACCCTGAGTGCCGTGCGGGATCAGCGTGCCACTGTCCGGCTTCTCCGCCACCACAGCAGCAGCCGCGGGGGTGGGGACGCTGTCGGCGAGGGTGGCCAGCGGGCCGGCGACGACACCGGTGGACAGGGCCAGACCAGCAACACCAAGCACACTACGACGCAGAATCATGTTAATCATGGGGGGATGCTCCATTCGGGGGTCGACACCCCACACACACGCCCCCAGGGGGGTCAGGCGGCAAAAGGGGTGCAAGCACCGTCCGGCGCTCAAAAGATCACAAGAAAAAGAGGGCGGCGACCGCGGGGCCTCACCAGGGGCACACGCACAACGCCGGGTCCAGATGTAACGACCGACCGGCCACCACCATTCCCGGCGACCCGCACCCGGCGTCACCCGCTCACGCGGGGGCACCTCCACGGCCGTACGCAGGGTGTAACGCCCCCACGCCCGCCGGGATTCCACCACCACGATGCCTGCGGTCACACCGCAAGCGGGCATCAATCGGACACCAGTGAACTGTGCGCTGAAGAGCCCCAGACAACGCGCAGCGCGGTCTGCTGCCAATCCGGTACTCGCAGTCAGCTTGGCTGGCGTCCCGACGGGGTGCGCCCGGTCGGCAGGGCCAAAATGCGTTGAGCGACGGGTCCCCGCCGGGCGAGGCTGGGCGTTCCAACGCCGCTCGTCGTAAGGGTTTCCCGTGCGCCTGCTCCGTGACCTGTGGGCCACCGCGCCCCGCCGCATGACGATCGTGGGCATCCTGGTTCTGCTCGGCGCCAGCGGTCAGGCCGCTGCCGCCGCGTTGGCCGGGCCGGTTCTGGTGCACCGCTCAGTGGGTGCCTTCGCCCTGCTCGCGGTGGCGCTGATCGCCGCCGTGATCAGTGCTCTCGTGGTCGATCTGGTGCTGGCCGGGGTGTCCGCCGACTGGTCCGCCGCCGTCCGGCGCCGGCTCTGCCGGGTCGCCTTCGGGCAGGACCTGCCCACCTTGGAGGCGACACCGGTTGGCGAGCTGCTTGACCGGATCGACGGCGACGTCTATGACGTAGCCGCCGGGGTCCGATCGCAGGGTATCCGCATCGCCCAGATGCTGACCGCGGGCCTGTTCTCCGCGGTCGTCGCACTAGGTGTCTGGTGGCCGGCCGGGCTGACCATGCTGCTGCTCGTCGGTGTCCTCGCCGTCGGCCTGCGCCGGACCACCGCCCGCATTGTTCCGGCCCGGATGGCCGAGGAAGCGGCCTGGTCCGACCTGGCTGCGGTGATGGAGGAGGCCGTCCACGGCCAGGATGACGTGCGGACCAGCCTCGCCCAGCCGTACGTGTTGCGGCTCTGGGCCACCCGGGCGGCGGCCGTGCTCGCCCGGGCGATGCCGGTGTGGCGGATGTCGACCCGGGTCGCCACCACCGCGGTCGGCGTCACCAGCGTCGGGATCGCCGCGGTGGTGCTCGCGGGAGCCTGGGCGCTGGCCAACGGGTGGGTGGACAGCGCCCGGCTGACCGCCGTGTGGCTGCTCGCCGTCGCTTTCGGCGTGACCGTCGAGCACGTCAGCCGGCTGGTGCCGGAGATCCAGTACATGCTCGGTGCCTGGGGTCGCGTAGGGCTGCTGGCGGGTTCTCCGCAGGAGCCGGTGGGCGGGCTGACGCCGGTCGACGGCGAGCTGGCGGTGCGGGGTCTGACCTTCCAGTACCCGGTGGCCGAGGGCAGCGGTGGGCCGGCCCTGCGCGACATCCACCTCACCTTCACCCGTGGCCGTTCGTACGCCCTGGTCGGCCGGACCGGTTCGGGTAAGTCCACGCTGGCGAAGGTGCTCACCCGGGCGGTCGATGTGCCGGCCGGGACGGTCCTGCTCGGCGGCCGCGATCTGCGCGACATCGATGTCGAGAAGCTGCGCCAATGGGTGGCGGTGGTGCCACAGCGTACCGAGATCCTGGCCGGCACCCTCGCCGAGAACATCGCCCTCTTCGACCCGGACCTGCTCGACGCCGCCGCCGACGCCCTGCGCGAACTGGGCCTCGACGGCTGGGCCACCGAACTCCCCGACGGGCTGCGGACCCGGCTCGGTGAGGGCGGGCACGTCCTCTCGGCCGGACAGGAGCAACTGGTCGCGTTCGCCCGGATTCTGGTGCGGGACCCGCACGTGGTGATCCTGGACGAGGCGACCGCCCGGCTCGACCCGGTCACCGAGGCGCGGGTGCAGGCGGCCACCGAACGGCTGCTGCGCGACCGGATCGGCATCGTCATCGCGCACCGGCTCTCCTCGGTCCGGCACTGCGACGAGGTGGTGGTGCTGGCCGACGGCGCGGTACTGGAGGCCGGGCCGCTGCGGGAGTCGGGTCGTTTCGCTGAACTGCTGGCCATCAGCGACGGCGTGATCAGCGACGCTGTCACCCCGGCCGGCACCCCCGTCAGCACCGGCGTCCACGCGCCCGTTCAGGTCGGCATCGGCGGTGGTGGTCCCGGCCCCACCAGCGGTAGCGGCGTCGGCGTCGGCGTCGGCGTTGGGCTGCTGGACGGGCCGGAGCCGGACGCCGGGCCCGAACCCGCCCCGGCGACGTCCACGGCGCCGGTCCCCGTGGACGTCTCGCCGTCGGCCGAGGAACGCCGGCCGGCGGCTGGGGATACCTCGCCCCCACCAGTGGCGTCCCTTGGTCGAACGCTGCGGGAGGTCTTCCGGCTGCTCGGCAACGACCCACGGTACGGGCTGGCGGCCATGGCACCCTTCGTGGTGCTGGTGTTGGTCGGCCTGGACGGCCCGGTGCTGCCGTGGCTCTGGGCGGATGTGGTCGACGGCGTCGGTGAGCCGTTGCTGCCGGCGCTCGGCATCGCGGCCGGGCTGCTGGTCACGCTGCCCATCCACTGGTATTCGGCGCTGTGGTTCCAGAACTGGTGGGTGCGACAGATGCTGCGGATCAACCTTCGGCTGGTGCATGGGCAGACCGGGCACCGGCGGGTCAGCGGCTACACCCCCGCCGAGGTGGTCGCCCAGGGCGGTGACACCGAACGGGTCGTGGAGCTCGCCGACAACATGGTGGACCAGTTCTTCGGCCTGGTCCTGCTGGTGGCGATGACCGTGATCTCCGGCAGCGTCGTACCCGGACTCTTCTTCCTCGGGACGATGGTGGTGTCCGCGCTGGTGGCCGCCTTGTTCGGCCCGGCCCTGGAGCGCAGCGCACGGGGGACGGTGACGGCGCGGGCCGCGTACGCGACCGCGTTGGTCTCCGGGCTCTCCGCCGCGCGGACGGTGAAGCTGGCCGGCGCGACCGGGCCGGTGCTCGACCATCTCGCCGACCTGGATGCCATCCGGAGCGAGCGCCAGCGTCGGGAGATCACCACCCAGGTGTGGTCCCGCTCCACGCCGTCGTTGGTCAGCGGGCTGCTACCGATCGGTGCGTGGGCGCTGTTCCTGGCCGGTGTTCTGTCGGCCGGCGCGACCCTGGTCGCCGTCTCCACGCTCGTCGCGGCGCGCTGGATCGCCTGGACCGCGGCGTCGCTGCTCTCCCAGGTGCCGTCGGCTCGGGTATGGACCCAGCGGACGGTGGCGATGACCGGGGCGCCGGCGTACTCGGCGGCGCTGCCGGGGGTCGACCCGGCGGCCGGTACCGCTCCGGTGCCGCCGGCGCCGGCGCGGCACCCGCTGCGTCGGCTCGAGTTGGCCGGGTTCGGGGTCCGGCACGCGGACGGGGTGGCGGCGGTCCGCGATGTCGACCTGACGATCGAACGCGGCCAGCTCGTCCTGGTGGTCGGTCCGGTCGGTTCGGGCAAGTCGTCGCTGCTGCGGGCCCTCGCCGGGATCGTGCCGCACACCGGCCGGCTGATGTGGAACGGCGTGCCGGTGACCGAGCCGGAGCTGTTTCTCCGCCCGCACCAGGTCGGCTACGTCGGTCAGCAGCCCCGGGTGCTCTCCGGGACGGTCGCCGACAACATCACCCTCGGCTATCCGGCCGACGCCGCCGCGGCGGCGTCCACCGCCCAGCTCGAGCCGGACCTGGCGGCCTCCGGAGCCGGTCTCGGGCTGGTCATCGGGCACAAGGGCACCCGGCTCTCGGGCGGGCAGCTGCAGCGGCTCGCGCTGGCCCGTGCGCTCGCCCCGCGGACCGAGCTGCTGGTCGCCGACGACGTCTCCTCCGCGTTGGATGTCACCACGGAGCTGGCGCTCTGGGCGGCGCTGCGACGGCACGGGGTCACGGTGCTGGGGTCGACCTCGAAACGGGCGGCGCTGCTCCGCGCCGACCACGTCCTGGTGCTGGACGACGGCCGGGTGGCCGCCCAGGGCCGCTGGTGTGAGCTGGCGGCCCAGTGGTCGCACCTGGCCGGCTGACGGGAAGCCCCGGTGCTGGGGCGCGGGGTGCCGGTCGGGTCGGTCGGGACCGACGTCGGCCCCCGCCCCAGCACCGACGCCGGCCCCGCCCCCAGTACCGGGGCGGGGCCGGGCGGGGGATCCGCTCAGGCGGGAGCCAGGGCCGGCTCTTCGCGCTGGCCGGGCCAGGAATCGCGCTCCACCGGGTCCTCGTCAACCAGGCTCCGCCGGCCGGCCGAGTCGTACGCGGTCCGGTCGAGGGTGCCCTCCCGGGCCGCCACGATCGTCGGCACGAGGGCCTGCCCGGCGACGTTGGTCGCGGTGCGGACCATGTCCAGGATGGGGTCGATGGCCAGCAGCAGGCCCGCGCCGGCCAGCGGCAGGCCGAGCGTGCTCAGCGTCAGCGTCAGCATGACGATCGCGCCGGTGAGCCCGGCGGTCGCCGCCGAGCCGACCACGGAGACGAAGGCGATCAGCAGGTAGTCGGTGACGCCCAGCTCCACCCCGAAGACCTGCGCCACGAAGATGGCGGCCAGGGCCGGGTAGATCGCCGCGCAGCCGTCCATCTTCGTGGTGGCGCCGAACGGGACCGCGAACGAGGCGTACTCGCGGGGGACCCCCAGCCGCTCGACCGCGCGCTGGGTCACCGGCATGGTGCCGACCGAGGAGCGGGAGACGAAGGCCAGCTGGATCGCCGGTCCGGCACCGGCGAAGAAGCGCAGCGGGTTGAGTCGGCCGGCGCCGAGCAGCAACAGCGGGTAGACCACGAACAGCACGATCGCGCAGCCGACGTAGACGGCGGTGGTGAAGCGGGCCAGCGGGGCCAGCAGGTCCCAGCCGTAGGTGGCGACGGCTTTGCCGATCAGGCCCAGGGTCCCGATCGGGGCGAGCCGGATCACCCACCACAACGCCTTCTGGACGATCTCCAGTAGGGCTCGGTTGAGCTCGACGAACGGCTCGGCGGGCGGGCCGACCAGCAGGGCCGCCGCGCCGATGACGAGGGCGAGGAAGACGATCTGGAGGACGTTGCCCTCGACGAACGCGCCGACCGGGTTGGTCGGGACGATGCCGGTGAGGAAGTCGGTCCAGGAGCCGGTCCTGGTCGGGGCGGTGGCGTCGGCCAGGTCCAGGGTGACCCCCTGGCCGGGGTTGGTGAGGAGACCGAGGCCGATGCCGATGCTGACCGCGATGAGCGCGGTGGCACCAAACCAGAGCAGTGTGCGTAGCGCCAGCCGGGCGGCGTTGGCCACGCCCCGCAGACTGACCACGCTGATCACGATGGCGGTGAAGACCAGGGGTGGCACGGCGAGCTTGAGTAGCTGGACGAAGAGGCCACCGACGATGTCGAGGCCGCTGGCCAGCCAGGTCAGCTCACCGGCCCGGGCGAGGTAGCCGAGGGCCACACCGAGGGCGAGGCCGAGCAGAATCTGCACGGAAAAAGGGATCTTGCGCATGAAAGGTCCAAGTCTGGAAAACGAAAAAGTACGGGCGGCGTCAGCGGAGCGGCCGCGCCGGACAGATACCGCTGGCCTGCCGTCGAAGGTCGACGTACAAGCGCACGGTGAGATTCCAGACGTTGGTCATTGCCGGATGACGTTACAGGGCTCTCCGCTGTCTGGGGAGCAGCGGGCTGGTGACGCTCCCCACTAAGGTGGCTCGGGCGCCTGCACCGTCAACCCCGCCGGTCCGGGCGTCGATATCCTGACGCCGGAGCGTCGCCCGGATCCGGGTCCGTTCCACCCCCCGACCTTCCCACCCCCGAAGGACTCGCGATGACGGTGGCATATCTGGTGGCTGGTGTCCGTACCCCGATCGGGAGGTATGCCGGGGCGCTCGCCGGCGTCCGCCCCGACGACCTGGCCGCGCACGTGATCCGGGAGCTGGTCGCCCGGTATCCGACGGTGGACTGGGCCCGGACCGACGACGTGCTCCTCGGCTGCGCGAACCAGGCCGGTGAGGACAACCGCAACGTGGCCCGGATGGCGGCGCTGCTCGGCGGGCTGCCCGAGCAGGTGCCCGGCAGCACGGTCAACCGGCTCTGCGGCTCCGGCCTGGACGCCCTCGCCCTCGCCGCCCGCTCCATCGTCGCCGGCGAGGCCGATCTGGTGCTGGCCGGCGGGGTCGAGAGCATGAGCCGGGCACCGTTCGTACTGCCCAAGGCCGAGACCGCGTTCTCCCGTAACGCGGAGGTCTACGACACCACCATCGGTTGGCGGCTGGTCAACCCGTTGCTGGAGCAGGGGTGGGGCATCGACTCGATGCCGGAGACCGCGGAGAACGTGGCCGCCGAGTACGGCGTCGCGCGCGCTGCCCAGGACGAGTTCGCGTACCGCTCCCAGCAGCGCGCGGCCAGGGCCCAGGCCGACGGTCGGCTCGCTGAGGAGATCGTGCCGGTGTCGGCTCCGGCCGGCCGGCGGGGGACCACGCTGGTCGAGGTTGACGAACATCCGCGGGAGACGTCGCTGGCGAAGCTGGCCGCGTTGCCCACCCCGTTCCGGGCGGGGGGCACGATTACCGCCGGTAACTCCTCCGGCGTCAACGACGGCGCGGTGGCGCTGCTGGTGGCCTCCGAGGCAGCACTGACGCGGTACGACCTGACCCCGTTGGCCCGGGTCGTCGGCTCCGCTGCGGCCGGTGTGCCGCCGCGGGTGATGGGCGTCGGTCCGGTGCCCGCCACCCGCCGGCTCCTCGACCGGCTCGGCCTGGGGGTGGGCGACCTGGACGTGGTCGAGCTGAACGAGGCGTTCGCCGCGCAGGCGGTGGCGGTCCTGCGGGAACTGGGTCTGCCGGCGGACGCCGAGCATGTCAACCCCAACGGGGGCGCGATCGCGTTGGGGCATCCGCTCGGCGCGAGTGGGGCCCGGCTGGCGTTGACCGCGGCGCTGGAACTGCGTCGCCGGGGCGGCCGGCGGGCGCTGGCCACCATGTGTGTCGGGGTGGGCCAGGGCATCTCGCTGCTGTTGGAGTCCGTGGGGTGATCAGTGGCCCCCTCCTGCGCCCTCCCGCCCAGGCTGACGCACGCCTACAGTTGTCTGCATCTAAACGATCCGCGGGTCGGCCGGTGGCCTCCGCGTGTCCGCATGCGTCGCGACACCGGTCCCTCCCGCACCGTGGCGAGGACTTGGGGTATAGCACTGTGCAGAAGCAGGACGGACTTCCCGCCGAGATCGACCTTTCTCGCCCGAGCGCGGCGCGGGTGTATGACTACTTTCTCGGCGGAGCCCACAATTTCGAGATCGATCGGCAGCTCGCCGAGCAGATCGCCAGCATGACGCCGAACCTCGCCGGCACCATGCGCGCCGGCCGCGAGTTTCTCCGCCGCGCGGTCCGGGTGCTGCTGCACGACGGCATCGACCAGTTCCTCGACATCGGCTCCGGCATCCCGACCGTCGGGAACGTGCACGAGGTGGCCCAGTCGGTCAACCCCAACGCCCGGATCGTCTACGTCGACATCGACCCGGTCGCGGTGGCGCACAGCCGGGACCTGCTGGTGGGTAACGACCAGACCGGGGTGATCCACGCCGACCTGCGCGATCCCGAGCACATCCTGGCGCGGGCACGGGCGCTGAACCTACTGGACTTCGACCGGCCGCTGGGCATCCTGCTCGCCGGGGTGGTGCACTTCATCGGCGACGTCGATCGCCCGGGCGATCTCCTCGCCACGCTCCGGGCCGCCGCCGCGCCCGGAAGCTGCCTGGTGATCTCACACTCCACATTCGAGGACCAGCCGCGGGAGATGCTCGATGCCCAGCGGTTGTCGGCGCGTACCGACACCGAGATCACCCTGCGCTCCCGTGCCGAGATCACCGGCTTCTTCGGGGACTGGACCCTCCTGGAGCCGGGGGTGGTCCACATGCCGTTGTGGCGGCCGGACTCTGCCTCCGATGTGGACGACAATCCGGCGCAGTTCGGCGCCTTCGGCGGGGTTGCCCGGCACGACCAATCGGTCGGCTGATCGCGGTGGCCGTCGTCCTGGAGTCCGGAGGGCGCGACCGCAGCCAGGCCGGCGCCCAGGGGTACGCGGCCGAGTGGGCCCGCGCCGTACGCCGGCTCGGCTTCGTCCCGTTCAGCGCCGAGGAGACCCAGCGGCTGTTGCACCTGCACACCGTCCGGCTGGCCCAGGCGCTGCGCGCCGAGCCCTTCTCGTCCCAGCCCGCGGCCCAGGTCGGCCAGGCGCTGGCCGAGGCGCACCTGACCGAGCCGGCGGTGCTCGACTGGTCGGTCCGGGCGCTCGGTGACCGGTTCCTCGCCCGGGTGCTGCCCGACCTGGTCGGTACGGAGGAGGTGGTGACCCGGGTCGCGGCGTTGCAGGGCGCGCTGGCAGCCGGATTCGCCGGCGCGCTGCGGGACCGTACCTTCGCCCAACAGGAGCGGATCGCCCGCTCGGCCTGGCAGGCGCGGGACGAGGTGGAGCAGGCGTTGCGGGACAGCGAGGCCCGGTTCCGCGCGGTCTTCTCCGGTGCCGCCATCGGTATCGGCATTGGCCTGGTCGATGGCCAGATCGTCGACGTCAATCAGGTCTTCGCCGACATGCTCGGCTACACGATCGAGGAACTGCGGCGGCGCAACGTGTCGTCGCTGTACCACCCCGACGACGCGGCCGGGATCTGGGAGATGTACCAGGAGATCGTCGAGGGCAGGCGGGACTCCGTCCGGCTCGAGAAGCGGTACTACCGCAAGGACGGCACGGCCGTCTGGACCGACCTGGCGGTGTCGTTGGTCCGGTATGACGACGGCCGTCCCCGGTTCACCGTCGCGGTGGTCGAGGACATCACCGAGCGTTACGAGCTCCAGCAGCGGCTTCGGTTTCAGGCACTGCACGACCCGCTCACCGGACTGCCCAACCGGACCCTCTTCTTCGAGACCCTCGGGGTGGTCTTCGACAACGCCGATGCCGGCCGCCCGGTCGGGGTCTGCTTCCTGGATCTGGACGGGTTCAAGGCGGTCAACGACAGCCTCGGTCACGATCTGGGCGACCAACTGCTCGTGGTGATCGCCGACCGGCTGTCGGACTGCGTCGCCGGATGCGGGCACCTGGTGGCCCGGATGGGGGGCGACGAGTTCGTCATCCTGGTTGACGACGGGGAGTCCCTCGATGACGTGGTGCGGGTCGCGGAGGCCGCACTCGCGGCCGTTGCCGCACCGATTCGGATCGGTGACCACCAGCTCATGGTCTCGGCGAGCGTCGGCATCGTCGAGTGCCCGGTGCACACGACCGACCCGTCGGAGCTGATGAAGGCGGCCGACACCACGCTGTACTGGGCCAAGGCCGAGGGGCGTGGTCGGTGGGCGATCTGGGACCGGGAGCGAAGCGCGCGCGAGATCGCCCGATCCACGTTGGCGGCCGGGCTGCCGGCTGCCTTGGAGCGGGGTGAGTTCGTGCTGGACTACCAGCCGATCGTCTCCCTGCGGGACGGCTCGATGCTGGCCGTGGAGGCGCTCGTCCGCTGGCAGCACCCCAAGCTGGGCCGGCTCGGCCCGGCCCGGTTCATCGGGCTGGCCGAGGAGACCGGGTTGATCGTCCAACTCGGGGAGTGGGTGCTGCGCCAGGCGTGCCGGGATGCCGACGCCTGGCGACGCGAGGTTCCGGAGGCTCGACTGGTCGTCAGCGTCAACCTCGCCGCGCGTCAGGTGGAACAGCCCGGCATCGTGGACACGGTGGCGGAGGCGTTGACCGACAGTGGTCTCCCCGCCGAGCTCCTGCAGCTGGAGCTGACCGAGAGCGCCGTGATGGGTACCGCGGGGGAGCCGCTGCGGGCGTTGCACCGGATCGCCGGGCTGGGGGTGGGGCTGGCAATCGATGACTTCGGCACCGGCTACTCGAATCTGGCGTATCTGCGCCGGTTGCCGATCCGGTCGCTGAAGTTGGCGGGTCCGTTCGTGGAAGGGCTGCGCGAGGGCGGAACAGAGCGGGCTGCCGGCCATCGGGACGAGCAGATCGTGGACGCCCTGGTGCGGCTGGCGCGGGCGCTCGGGTTGTCGATCACCGCGGAGGCGGTGGAGACCGGGGTGCAGGCCGAGCGGCTGCGGGCACTGCGGTGCGACACCGGGCAGGGCTACTGGTTCGGCGCGCCGGGGCCGGCGGGTGAGATCACGGCCCGGCTCCGGGGGCAGGGCACCTGAGGGCACTTCCCGCCAACCGAGTGTTCGCCGCCGTGGGCCGGCGGTGCGGCGTGGGCGGGGAGGCGGCGGCGCGGGGCGGGGGAGCGGCGGCGCGGAACCCGTCGGGTACGGCGGATCACCGTACGTGAGAGAGAGGTCGGATTCCGCGCCACCGCTCCGCCGGGCGTTGCCGAGTCGCCCGGCGCTGACCCGTCCGGATCGGGCCTGGTCACCGCAGTCAGGATGCGGCCGGGTCGGGCGGTGCGGCAACTCATTTCGGGCGGCGCGTGCTCGTCCGCGGCGGCCCGGGGCGCGATGGGCGCGAAGCGATGTCGCGGCGCTAGGCTTGCGCCATGACCGTCCGTGCGCCATTGACCCCCGGCACGCTCACTCCCTGGCGGCAGGTGCCTGCTCACATTCCCCGACCCGAGTACGTGGGCAAGAAGGAGCCCACACAATGGCGTGGGTCACATGTGCAGACTCCGGAGACCATCGAGCGGATGCGGGCCGCCGGGCGGTTGGCGGCGCAGGCCATTGCGCTCGCGGGCGAGCACTGCAAGCCGGGCGTCTCCACCGACGAGATCGACAAGGTGGTGCACGAGTTCCTCTGTGACCACGGCGCCTACCCGTCGACGCTGGGCTACCGGGGGTTCCCCAAGTCCTGCTGCACCAGCCTGAACGAGGTGATCTGCCACGGCATCCCCGACTCGACGGTCCTTCAGGACGGTGACATCATCAACGTCGATGTCACCGCCTTCCTCGACGGGGTGCACGGCGACACCGATGCCACCTTCTGCGTGGGTGAGGTGAGCGAGGAGGTCCGGTTGCTGGTCGAGCGGACCCACAAGGCGACGATGCGAGGCATTCGGGCGGTCGCGCCCGGTCGGCAGATCAACGTGATCGGTCGGGTGATCGAGTCGTACGCGAAGCGTTTCGGCTACGGCGTGGTGCGTGACTTCACCGGGCACGGCATCGGCGAGGCGTTTCACAGCGGGCTCTATGTGCCGCACTACGACAGCCCTCGGCCCACCGATGTGATGGAGCCCGGCATGACCTTCACCATCGAGCCGATGATCACCCTCGGTACCTACCAGTACGACATGTGGGATGACGGCTGGACTGTGGTGACCAAGGACCGGAAGTGGACCGCCCAGTTCGAGCACACGATCCTCGTGACCGACGACGGCTACGAGATTCTCACCCTGCCGTGACCGAGACCCCGGCGGCGCTGCGGGAGGCACACCACCCGGACCTCTCCGGCGGCTGGCTGCGCCCCGCGGTGTTCGGGGCGATGGACGGACTGGTCACCAACATCGCCCTGATCGCGGGGGTGGGCGGTGGCGGGGTGTCGGCGCGGGCCGTGCTCCTCACCGGCACCGCCGGCCTGGTTGCCGGCGCCATCTCCATGGGGCTGGGGGAATACACCAGCGTTCGGTCGGCCAACGAACAGGTCGCCGCGGAGGTGGCCAAGGAGCGGCGGGAGCTGGAACGGCATCCCGAGGCGGAGGCGCGCGAACTGGCGGACACCTGGGTGGCCCGCGGCCTGCCCCGGGAGCTCGCGACACAGGTCGCGGAGGTGGTGCGGCGCGATCCCGAGGAGGCCCTGCGGGTGCACGTCCGGGAGGAGCTGGGCGTCAACCCGGACGACCAGCCGAGCCCCTGGGTGGCGGCGATCTCGTCGGTTGTCTGCTTCTCCGTCGGCGCCCTGGTGCCCCTGCTGCCCTACCTGGTCGGCAGCACCAGTCTCTGGCTGGCGCTCGGCGTCGGCGGCCTCGGCCTCTTCCTGGCCGGCGCGATCGTCGCCCGGTTCACCAGCCGGCGCTGGTGGGCGGCGGGCCTGCGTCAGCTGCTGCTCGGTGGCCTCGCCGCCGCCGCGACCTACGGCATCGGCGCCCTGATCGGTATCCAGGGTGGGTTGTAGGAAGAGTTCCGGTTACCCAGCGACGGGCACCAGCCGGAAGATGTGGATTTTGCGGTCGCCGGCCCGCTGCACGTAGGTCTGGTAGGCCGGCCACTCGGTCACCAGCAACTGCCAGAGTCGGTCTCGCTCGGCGCCCTCGGGCGTGTCGGCGCGTACCGAAAACCGGTGCCCCTTGATGTCCACCTCGGCATGGGGGGTGGCGAGCAGGTTCAACGCCCACGCGGGCTGGTGGGTCTGTCCCCAGTTCGACCCGACCACCACGTAGCCGTCCCCGTCCGGCACGTACAGCAGGGGGTTGCTGCGGGGCTTGCCGGAGCGACGGCCGGTCGTGGTGATGACCAGCGACGGGAGGAGCCCGAGGGCGATTATTCGCCCGCGGCTGAGTCGCCCGACCGCGCGGTCAACTGGGACGAGGAGCCGGGCGGCGGTGCCGAACCAGCGGTGGTGGCCGACCCGGCGGGTGAGGGAACCCAGAATGGACATGGGGAATATTCTGCCGACCTGCGGCCCGGTTTGATGCTCCGGCCCCATGGTCGGCGACCCGTCGACGAACGGGTCAGGCAGTCCTTCCGGGGAAGGGCGTGGTCAGGGGGGTGATCCCCGCGGTTGCCCGCCAGCGGGTTGCCCGCACCGCGCAGTCAACCAGCGCCGCGAGCGCACGTTCGCGTTCGGCACCGCTGGTGGCGGCCACCGCCGCCTGCCAGAACCCCGCCGTACGTTCCTCGACCTCAACGGCGAGCCGGAGGGCGCTCGGCTCGTCGGTGACGGGGAACGGCAGGGCGTAGCCGGCCTGGTCGGCCGGGAGGCTGTCGCCAGCGTCGGTGAGGCGCAGCACCAGCGTGTCTCGGCGGCGCCGGTGTGTCGCCTCGGCGTCGCGGGCCGCCTCCTGGGCGGGACCGGTCAGGCGTACCCCGATCGGGCCGTAGGCCCAGATGGCGGCGTATTCGGCGGTCAGGGCCGCGGCGTGGGCGGAGCGTGCGCCCGGGGTGCGGGTGTTCACTGCAGCGCCTCCAGGTGGCTGGCGCGGGCGGCGGCGATGCTGGCGAGCAGCGCGGCCCGCTCGGCCGGTGCGGCCAGGCAGGCCTGGGTGGCCGACTCGCCGGCCGCCCGCTCGAGTTCGCGGAGCCCGGTGAGTGTCGCGTCGGAGTCGGCGGGGGTGCTGGCGGTCGGGGTGGCCGACGGTAGGGCTACCTTGGTGATCCGGGCCAGCTCCGCCGCGTGCGCAGCGTGTGCTTCGGTGATCGGCGTCAGTCGGCTGGCCAGCGTGGGGTGCGTCGTGGCGGCGTCCCGGTAGGCCGCGGCGAGCGCGAGCGCCTCGTCCACCATGGGGGCGAGTGGGTCGGGTGGGGGCGGTTCCCGGTTGAACGGCTCACAGCCGGTGAGTGAGGGAACGGTGCCGCCGAGGGCCAGGAGGGCACCTACTCGTAGCACTCTTCGTCGGGAATGTCTCATTGTTCCGTCCGGAAGCGGGTCCCGCTGCGTCATTTTGCCTATCACCGCCCAAGTCAACACCATGCCGGCCACCTCCGCGGAGGCCGGAGTCGGTGCGCCGGCCCATCCGACTGGCGGACGGCGCGTTACGCTCTGCGCAACCACCGGCGCGTCCGCCCCGGTGGCGTGTAGCTATGGCGACCGACCGGGCGCCGCCAACAGCAGATAGGGGCGCTAGATGAGCCAGCGTGGCCGGGCCACCAGGCCCACCGGGCCGACGGGGCGACCGCGGCATACGGGCGGCCAGCGCGGCGCCGGTCGGGTCAGCCGTGGCGGTGATCTCGCCAGCCGGCGGGCCCGGCTGCACGAGGTGGTCGAACCAGTTGTCGGCGAGGCCGGATACGACCTGGAGGAGCTGTCGGTCTCCCGGGCCGGCCGGCGCCACGTGGTGCAGGTGATTGTTGACGCCGACGGCGGGATCGACCTGGACGCCGTCGCCGAGGTCTCGCGGGCTGTCTCCGCCGCCCTGGACGCGGCCGAGGAGGCGCACGGGGACCTGGTTGCCGGGGAGTACCAGCTCGAGATCAGCTCGCCGGGCGTGTCCCGTCCGCTCACCCTCCCCCGGCACTGGCGGCGCAACACCGGCCGCCTGGTCCGGGTCGCGGTGCGGGCGGACGCTGGTGACCGCCAGGTCACCGGTCGGGTGGTCGAGGCGGACGACGAGCAGGTGGTGTTGGAGACCGACGCCGGTCGGGCGGGGTGGCGCTACGCCGAGTTGGGCCCAGGACGGGTGCAGGTCGAGTTCACCCGCCCCGGCGAGGCGGATGGCGCTGACGGCGCCGACGAGGCCGGCGATTTCGACGACGACGATGATGTGGAGGGCGAGGAGAGGTGAACATCGACCTCGCGGCGCTGCGCGCACTGGAGCGTGAGCGGGAGATCCCGTTCGACACGATTCTCGCGGCGATCGAGACCGCGCTGCTGACCGCGTACCGGCACACCGAGGGTGCGCAGCTACACGCACGGGTGGAGATCGACCGTAAGACGGGCGCGGCCCTGGTCTTCGCGCAGGAGGTGGAGCCCGACGGCGGTGTCGTGCGGGAGTGGGACGACACCCCGCACGACTTCGGTCGGATCGCGGCGATGACCGCCAAGCAGGTGATTCTTCAGCGGCTGCGGGAGGCCACCGACGAGGTGCACTTCGGCGAGTACGTGGGCCGGGACGGGGACCTGGTGACCGGGGTGGTCCAGGCGCACGAGGCGCGTGCCGAGAAGGGCATCGTCAGTGTGGACCTGGGCAAGCTGGAGGGGGTGCTGCCCCAGTCCGAGCAGGTCCCCGGTGAGCAGTACGCGCACGGCGAGCGGGTGCGCTGCGTCGTGGTGCACGTGGCCAAGGGCGTGCGTGGTCCGCAGGTGACCCTGTCCCGCTCGCACCCGGCGTTGGTGAAGAAGCTCTTCGCCCTCGAGGTGCCGGAGATCGCCGACGGCACGGTCGAGATCACCGCGATCGCGCGTGAGGCAGGTCACCGTACGAAGATCGCTGTCCGCTCCACCACGGCGGGGGTGAACGCCAAGGGCGCCTGCATCGGGCCGATGGGGCAGCGGGTGCGGGCGGTCATGGGCGAGCTGCATGGGGAGAAAATCGACATTATTGACTGGTCTGAGGATCCGGCGGCCTTCGTCGGTAACGCACTCTCGCCAGCTAAGGCCCTCCGGGTGGAGGTGGTTGATCTGGCTTCCCGTACCGCCCGGGTGACGGTGCCGGATTTCCAACTTTCACTGGCTATTGGGCGAGAGGGGCAGAATGCCCGGCTTGCCGCACGATTGACCGGTTGGCGGATTGACATTCGCTCCGACGTCGAGCCGGCACGCCCGGCGGGCGCCGCCGACGCCGATCACGTCCCGGAGCCGGGCCGCGCGATCTCCGGGGGCTAGGGGTAGACTTTCCCAGTGGTACGACGCGCGCTGCCGGAGCGCACCTGTGTGGGTTGCCGGTCTCGAGCGTCAACCAAGGAACTGCTGCGGGTTGTCGCGGTGGGTGATGGGGCTGGTCACAGCCTTCGTCCCGACCCGGCCCGCAGGTTGCCGGGTCGGGGGGCGCACGTGCACCCAGATCCGGCCTGCCTTACGCAGGCGGTGCGGCGTCGTGCTTTCGGGCGGGCGCTGCGCGTCACCGGGGTCCCCGACCACGGTGAGCTTGCGAAGCATATCGATGCGCCAGCCACGACGTCCGGCCAACCCGACCGGACGCGGGTCGCTAGCAAGGTAGGACGACCGACATGAGCACACGATGAAGTCGCAGAAATGACCAGGCTTCAAGTGCACGAGTGAGGTCGCTGCGGGTGCTGCCCGCACGACCTCGGAATGAGGAGTGCAGTGGCAGGAAAGGCCCGCGTACACGAGCTCGCCAAGGAGCTCGGGGTCGAAAGCAAGACCGTTCTCGCCAAGCTCAAGGAGATGGGCGAGTTCGTGAAGTCCGCGTCCAGCACCGTCGAGGCGCCGGTCGCCCGACGGCTGCGTAACGCGTTCGTCAACAACGCCGGCTCGCCCGCGCCGGCGGCTCCGGCGGCGGCGACCCCGGCGACCCCGACCCCGACCCCGACTCCGACCCCTTCCCGGACCCCGACCCCGGGTCCGCCCCCGGGCGGACCCCGCGTCACGGCCAAGCCCATGCCGCCGCGGCGGCCGGGTGCCCCGACGCCCGGCCCGAAACCCAAGGGTCCGGTTCCGGGTCCGCCGCAGTCCGCGACACCGGCCGCCAAGCCGGCGAGCGCCCACGACATCGAGGTGGCGGCCGCCGAGGCGCGTGCCGCCGCGTTGAAGGCCGAGCAGGAGGCCGCGGTCAAGGCCGCGCAGGCTGCCCGGCAGCAGCAGCGGGAGAACGTCCGGCGGGAGCCGCCCACCGAGGGTGGTCCGCGTCCGGGTCCCCGCCCCGGTCCCGGCACGATGCCGCCCCGGCCCGGATCTCCGGCCGCCGGACGGTCCGGCGGGCCCACTCCGGGCCCCGGCCCCCGGTCCGGCGGTCGTCCGCCGGCGCGTGGCGCCGGTAACAACCCGTTCGGTATTCAGGGCGGCCAGCAGCGTCCCCCGGCCGCCGGTGCGGGTGGTCCGCGGCCGAGCCCGGCCTCGATGCCGCCGCGGCCGAGCCCGGCGTCCATGCCGCCGCGGCCCAGCCCGGCCTCCATGCCAAGCCAGCGTCCCGGCCGCCCCGGCGGTCCTGGTTCCGGTCGTCCCGGTTCCGGCGCCGGCCGCCCCGGTGGCGGTGGCGGCGGTGGCTTCCGCGGCGGTGGCGGCGGCGGTGGTTTCCGCGGCAGCCCCGGCGGTGGCGGCGGTGGTGGCGGTGGCTTCCGTGGCGGCCCCGGTGGCGGCCCCGGTGGTGGCGGCGGTGGTTTCCGCGGCGGCCCCGGCGGTGGCCGTCCCGGTGGCGGTGGCCGTGGCCGCGGTGGTGGTGCCGCGGGTGCCTTCGGGCGTCCCGGTGGCCGGCCGACCCGCGGTCGCAAGTCGAAGAAGCAGCGCAGACAGGAGTTCGACAACCTGTCGGCTCCGACCATGTCCTCGGGCGCGCCCCGGGGGCAGGGTCAGACCGTCCGGTTGTCCCGAGGCGCCTCGCTGTCGGACTTCGCCGACAAGATCAACGCCAACCCGGGTTCGCTGGTCCAGGAGATGTTCAACCTGGGCGAGATGGTGACCGCGACCCAGTCCTGCTCCGATGACACCCTGCTGCTCCTGGGTGAGCACCTGGGCTTCGCCGTCCAGATCGTCAGCCCGGAGGACGAAGACCGCGAGCTGCTCGCGCAGTTCAACATCGACCTGGACGCCGAGGTGGCGGAGGACCGTCTGGTCAGCCGGCCGCCGGTGGTGACCGTCATGGGTCACGTCGACCACGGTAAGACGAAGCTTCTGGACGCGATCCGGAAGGCGAACGTGGTGGCCGGCGAGGCGGGTGGCATCACCCAGCACATCGGCGCCTACCAGGTCCACGTCCCACACGAGGACCAGGACCGGGCGATCACCTTCATCGACACCCCCGGTCACGAGGCGTTCACCGCCATGCGTGCCCGTGGTGCCCAGGTCACCGACATCGTGATCCTGGTCGTCGCGGCCGACGACGGGGTGATGCCGCAGACGATCGAGGCGTTGAACCACGCCAAGGCGGCCGACGTGCCGATCGTGGTGGCGGTCAACAAGGTCGACAAGCCGGATGCCAACCCGGACAAGGTCCGCCAGCAGCTGACCGAGTACGGACTGGTCGCCGAGGAGTACGGCGGCGACACCATGTTTGTCAACGTGGCGGCCAAGCCGGGTACCGGGATCGACAGCCTGCTCGAGGCGGTCCTGCTGACCGCGGACGCGTCGCTGGAGCTGACCGCTCCGACGGACGGCCCGGCGCAGGGTGTGGCGATCGAGGCGCACCTGGACAAGGGCCGGGGCGCGGTGGCGACGGTGCTGGTGCAGAAGGGCACCCTGCGGGCGGGCGACTCGATCGTCGCCGGTGGGGCGCACGGCCGGGTTCGGGCGATGCTCGACGAGAACGGCAACCAGGTCGCCGAGGCGGGTCCGTCTCGTCCCGTGCTGGTGCTGGGTCTGACCGCGGTGCCCGGGGCGGGCGACACGTTCCTGGCCGCCGAGGACGACCGCACCGTGCGGCAGATCGCCGAGCAGCGGCAGGCGCGGCGGCGGGCGGCGGCCTTCGCCAACTCCCGTGGCCGGGCCACCCTCGAGACGCTCATGGAGCAGCTCAAGGCGGGCGAGAAGACCTCGCTCAACCTGGTGCTCAAGGGCGACGTCTCCGGTTCCGTGGAAGCGCTCGAGGATGCCCTGTTCAACCTCGACATCCCCGAGGAGGTCCAGCTACGGATCATCCACCGGGGCGTTGGGGCGATCACCGAGAGCGACGTCATGCTCGCGAGCGCCTCGTCGGAGGCGGTCACGATCATCGGCTTCAACGTGCGGGCCGCCAACAAGGTCCGCGAGATGGCCGACCGCGAGGGCGTGGAGATTCGGTACTACACCGTCATCTACCAGGCCATCGAGGAGATCGAGGCGGCGCTCAAGGGCCTGCTCAAGCCGGAGTACGAGGAGGTCGAGCTGGGCACCGCGGAGGTCCGCGAGGTGTTCCGTTCGTCCAAGGTCGGCAACATCTCCGGCTGTATCGTCCGGTCGGGCCTGCTTCGGCGCAACGCCAAGGCTCGGCTGCTGCGCGACGGCGCGGTGGTGGCGGACAACCTCACCATCGGCTCGCTCAAGCGGTTCAAGGACGACGCGACCGAGGTACGCGAGGGCTTCGAGTGTGGTCTGACCCTGGGCGGTTACAACAACGTCCAGGTCGGCGATGTGATCGAGACCTTCGAGATGCGGGAGAAGGCGCGCGCCTGATCCGGTAGGGACACAGATCAAGGGGTTTACGCCATGCTGCGTAAACCCCTTGATCATGTCCGGGTTCGTCCGTAGTCTCCGGGACGATGTACACCGGAACTGCGGTATTCGACCTTCTGCTGCCGGGCGACTCCCGGTCGTTGAAGGCCAAGAGGTCCTACGTTCGACCGATTGTGGCGGCGCTGCGCCGCGTCGAGGTCTCCGCCGCCGAGATGGGTGCGCTCGCCCTGCACGGGCGGGCGGAGATTGGCGTCGCGGTGGTCTCCGCGACGGCGGCCCACGTACGCGAGGTGCTCGACTCGTGTGAGCGCCTGGTCGCCGCCCGTCCTGAGGTGGAACTCCTGTCGGTGCGTCGGCGGCTGTACGGCGCGGACGACTGATCCACTGACGCCGCTGCGGGGCTGCCCCGTGGGCGGTCATCGCACCGGCCGCGTACGGGGTGGACCGGCGGCGCGGGTAGTGTTCGTGGTGTTGGCCGGCGGCTTGGGCGCTCCAGGTGCCCAACGGCCGGGAGCGGTACGCCTGGAGGTGGCGAGATGTCGGATCCGGCCAAGGTGCGCCGGCACGCGGAGCGGGTGCGTGAGCTGGTGGCGTCGGTGGTGCGTAGTCAGATCAAGGATCCGCGGCTTGGCATGATCACCATCACGGACGCGCGGATCACCGCCGACCTCCGCGAGGCCACGGTCTTCTACACGGTGCTCGGTGACGCGGCTGCCCAGGCGAGCACTGCCGCGGCGTTGGAGAGCGCCAAAGGTATGGTGCGCAGCACCGTCGGGAAGGCGCTGGGGCTGCGTCACTCGCCGACGCTGACCTTTGTCCTGGACGACGTGCAGGACCAGGTCAAGCACATTGACGACCTGCTCGCCCAGGCGCGCCACGCGGATGCCGAGGTGCAGCGCCTCGCCACCCGGGCCGAGTATGCGGGTGAGGCCCAGCCGTACCGGCTGGAGGAGGAGTCCGAGGCCGTCGAGGATGAGGTGTCGCGGCCGGGCGGGGACCAACGGTGAGCGATTCCGCCGCCGGGTCCGCGCCGGTGGAGGCCGACTGGGCGGCGGCGGTGGCCGCGGTCCGTGCAGTGCCGGCCGCGGGGCGGGTGCTGCTGGTCTGTCACGTGAACCCGGACGGCGACGCGCTCGGCAGCATGCTCGGCTTCGCGCTCGGCCTGCATCGGCTCGGTCTGCGACAGGTGCAGGCCACCTTTCCCGGCCCGCCGCAGCTCCCGGAGCCGTTGCGCGGGCTGCCCGGTGAGCAGCTGCTGGTCCCGGCGGCGGAGGTGGTCGCCGATCCGGACCTTTTGATCAGCTTCGACGCGGCGAGCGAGTCTCGGTTGGGGGAGTTGGCTGACCGGCTGACGACCGCCGGCAGCACGGTGGTGCTCGACCACCATGCGTCGAACCCCGGCTTCGGTGCGATCAATCTGATCGACCCGCGGGCGGCGGCGACCTCGGTACTCGTGGATGAGCTACTTGACCGGCTGGGGGTGCCGCTCGACGCGGAGATCGCGGAGTGTCTCTACGTGGCGTTGACCACCGACACCGGCTCGTTCCGGTTCGCGGCCACCACGCCGGCGGTGCACCGGTTCGCGGCCCGGCTACTGGCCACGGGCATCCACCCCGGTGAGATCTCTCGTCGCGTCTTGGACACCCGCCCGTTCGGTGCTGTGCGGCTCTACGCCGAGGTGGTCGGTCGGGCCCGGCTGGAGCCCGCCGCGGCGGATGGTCACGGCCTGGTGTGGACCTGGGCGACCCAGGAGGACCTGGCCCGGCACGGGCAGCCCGCGTACGTGCTGGAGGCGCTGATCGATTCGGTGCGGTGCACGGCGGAGGCCGACGTGAGCTGCGTGGTGAAGCAGACCGCCGATGGCGAGTGGGCGGTGTCGTTGCGGAGCAAGGGCGCGGTGGACGTGAGCCGGGTGGCGATGGCGTTGGGCGGCGGCGGGCACCGGCTCGCCGCCGGCTTCACCGGCCGGGGCAGCGTTGACGAGGTGGTGGAGGCCATCCGGCGGGAGTTGACCGGGGCGTTGCTCGCCCCGACGGGCGGTTGAGGGTCGGCCCTTCGGTTAGCTGTCACCTGGCCTTTCGGCTGATGATCTGTCGACAAAGATCAGGGTCAGCTTACGGGGGTTCGGTCTTCCCGCCGTTGGTGGCGGTGGGCAGAATTGCGGCATGGAACAGCCCCGTGACATGACAATCGAGGCGCCGCGCGCCTGGGATCGTCCCGCTGTCGCCGTGCCGGTGCTCGTCTGCCTGTCGTTGGTGGGTGGCCGGTTTCCGTCCTTTTCGATTGAGGCGAATCTGTGGACGCTCGGCACCGGTGGTGTCCTGATCTGGCTTGGCCTGGGTAACCGGGTGCCCCGGCGGCCCGCACCGGTTCGGCTGGACCAGGGCGTGGTGTGGTGGACGTTGCCGGTGGTGGTGTTTGTGGTCTTCGAGGGGGCGACCTTCGTGGCCGCAGCGGGTGACGAGTTCCCGACCTTCTCCCGGCTGGCGGATCCACTGCTGGAGGACGGGGTGATCCGCTCAGCGGGTTGGCTGGCCTGGTTGTCTGCGTTCTGGGGGTTGGTGCGGCGATGATGCGGACACTGGCGATCGGCGGGTTCCTGGTGGCGGTGGCGCTCTTCGTCGCCGTGGAGTTGGCGGCCCGCCGGGAGGGGTCCCGGATCCCCACCCTGGGTGAGGTCTGCGCGTACGTGATGCGGTACGAGGTCGGCTCGGTGCCGGTCGGCCGGATCGGGGTCTTCGGCTTCTGGTGGTGGCTGGGCTGGCACTTCCTGGCGCGTTGAGGTGCCGTCGTCGCGCTGTGGCTCCGCCCGGATGGTGGGAACAGCCCGCGGTGGGCAGACCTGAACGATAGCTTGGGTATTGACCGATGCCGTGCTGACGGTGCTGGTCGTGAGCGGTGGGCCCGTACCCGGCGTCGCTGCTCTCCAGGGTCGGACCGACCCGGGCTCACTGCTCCGTGTGCTGCTCCGGCGACCCCGGACGCCCGCGGGTGGCAGACCTTGCCCATGAGTTCCACCACTGCCTTGGTGGCTCGCGCCCTGGAAGGGGTTCCCATGTCGAACAAGCCCAAGCCCGACACCGCTGACGAGGCGCGTGAGCAGCTGCGCCGTGCGCTGCAGACGTCGATGGACACGCGCCAGTGACGTCGCCGATCGGCTGACGCCCTCCCCGACGGGCGGCGCTGGCCGCCCGTCGTCCGGCACCGGTAGTCGTTGGTAAGTGGCGAATCGGGGTTGAAGTCCTTACGGGGTCCGTGTCAGGGTCGACGACGATGAACTCGCCGACTGCCACCGCATCCCGCTCCGCCCCGCCCCGCAGGATCGCCGCGCTGGCCCTGCCCGCCCTCGTGGTGCTCGCCGCCGAGCCGCTGTATGTGCTGGTGGACACGGCGGTGGTGGGACACCTCGGCCGGGTTCCGCTCGCCGCGTTGGCGATCGGTGGCACCGTGCTGACGCTCATCGCCTGGCTGGGCACGGTGGTCGCGTACGGCACCACCGGACGCTCCGCCCGGCGGTTCGGGGCCGGCGACCGCACCGCCGCCGTTGCCGAGGGGGTCCAGGCCTCCTGGCTCGCGCTCGCGGTAGGGGTCTTCGTCGCGGTCGGCATGCAGGCCGGCGGCGGCGTGCTCGCCCGTACCCTCGTCGGGGCGGACAACGACGTGGCGGAGGCCGCCGCACAGTGGCTGCGGATCGCGGCGCTCGGCGCACCCGGGCTGCTTCTCGCCGCTGCTGGCAACGGTTGGCTGCGGGGCGTCCAGGACACCCGTCGGCCGCTGTGGTTCGTGCTCGGCCCGAGCCTGCTCTCCGCGGTGCTCTGCCCGGTGCTGGTCTACCCCGTCGGGCTCGGCCTGCCCGGATCGGCGGTGGCCAACGTCGTGGCGCAGACGATCTCCGGTGCGCTCTTCGCCGGGGCGCTGGTCTCCGAGCGGGTGGCCCTCCGCCCCCGGCCCCGGGTCCTCGCCCTGCAGCTTGTGCTAAGCCGGGACCTGCTCATCCGCGGCGTCGCCTTCCAGGCGAGCTTTCTCTCCGCCACCGCGGTGGCTGCCCGCTTCGGCGCGGCGGCGGTCGGCGCCCACCAGATCGTCCTGCAACTCTGGTTCTTCACCGCCCTGGTGCTCGACGCGCTCGCCATCGCCGCGCAGGCCCTCGTCGGCGCCGCGTTGGGGGCCGACGACGCGGCCGGCGCCCGCGGACTGGCCCGCCGGATCGGGTGGCTCGGCGCCGGCTGCGGCGTGGCGTTCGCGCTGGTCTTCGCCGCCGGCGCCGGAGTGATCCCGGGCTGGTTCAGCGCCGACGGGCAGGTCCGCGAGGAGGCGATGGTGGCCTGGCCCTGGTTCGCCGCGATGCTGCCGCTGGCGGGCGTTGTCTTCGCCCTGGACGGAGTGTTGATCGGCGCGGGGGACATCCGCTACCTGCGGAATCTCACGATCGTGGCGACGTTGGGGGGATTTCTGCCGGCCATCTGGCTGGCGTACGGACTGGACCTCGGACTCGGTGGGATCTGGGCGGGACTCACGTTCTTTGTGGTGCTCCGGCTGTTCGCCCTGCTGCTGCGGTTGCGCTCCGGTCGCTGGGCGGTCGTCGGCGCCACCCGGACCTGAGTCGCCGGCGTGCTCCGGGCCGGGCCCGTCGGACAGGCCCAACCGCCGGCCCGTGCGGCTCACCACTCGGGTCAGGACAACCTGGGTAGCAGGACGTACACGGCCATCACCAGCCCCAGGGTCACGGCGAAGGAGACGATGAAGCCGGCCACCTTCATCGTGTTCGGGAAGCGTTGGTACAGCCGACGTCGGCCCTGCCACACCTGCCACCGCCGGCGTAGGGCGGCGGCGCCCGGGAGCGTGAGCAGCACTTCGACGATCCGATCCCCGGCCGTTCGCCGCGGGGGCGGTGGGTCGAGCATCCAGGCGGGGAGGCTGGGCGGCTGCTCCGGTTGGTGCAGTCGGGGAGACCGCTGCTGGTCCTGATCCTGACGCTGGCGCGACATTGCCTAACCCTCCCGTGGTTGATCAGCCCATTGGTAGCAGCCGGCGTCCATGTGTGGTGGAGGTGGGCGGTCTGGTTGGCCAGGTGGGCGTCCCGGTGCCGGCCGAGCCAGCCCGTCTGGCAGGCTTGGCGGTCGTGAGCGCAGACGGACTGATCGTGGTCGACAAGCCGGGCGGCATGACATCGCACGACGTGGTGGCGCGGGTGCGCCGGCTGGCCCGGACCCGGCGGGTCGGGCACGGTGGCACGCTCGATCCGATGGCGACCGGGGTCCTGGTCGTCGGCGTGGGCCGAGCAACCCGGCTGCTGACCTACGTCATCGGGGCCGGCAAGAGCTACACCGCCACGATTCGACTGGGGCAGGCGACGGTCACCGACGACGCCGAGGGGGATGTCATCTCCAGCACCCCGGCCGGTCAGGTGACCGAGGAGGCGGTCCGGTCCGCGCTGGCAGCGCAGACCGGTGCCGTGGACCAGGTGCCCAGCGCGGTCAGCGCCATCAAGATCGACGGTCAGCGGGCGTACCGCCGGGTTCGAGCGGGGGCCAGTGTTGACCTGCCGCCCCGACGGGTCACGATCTCCCAGCTCGATGTGCGGGCGCTGCGGCGGGACGAGCCGGACGTGGTGGACGTGGACGTGGATGTCACCTGCTCCTCCGGCACGTACGTGCGGGCGATCGCCCGGGACACCGGCCGGGCGCTCGGCGTCGGCGGGCACCTCATCGCGCTGCGGCGTACCGCCGTGGGCGGTTTCACCCTCGCCGAGGCCGCTACCCTCGATGACCTGGAGCGCCGGGCACCCGAGGTGGTCACGCTCTTCCTCGAGGCGGCGGCCGACCGGTTCTTCCCGCGCCGCGAGGCAACCGCCGAGGAGGAGCGGGTGCTCTCCCACGGCGGTCCGTTGGAGCCGATGGGGATCGACGGCCCGTACGCCGTCTTCGGCCCGGCGGGCGGGTTGATCGCTATCGTCAGCGAGCGGGCCGGTCGGGCCCGTGCGGAGATCGTGTTGGCCCCGGCCTGACGGCGCGGCGGCCGGGGACAGCGACAGGGGAGGAGCGTTATGCAGCGGTGGCGGGGGTACGACGCGGCGCCCGGCGGCTGGGGGCGGTCGGTCGTCACCATCGGCGTCTTCGACGGCGTGCACCGGGGGCACCAGGCGATCATCGGGCACGCGGTGGCGCGGGCCCGGGAACTCGGCGTCAAGTCGGTGGTGGTCACCTTCGATCCGCACCCCGCCGAGGTGGTGCGCCCGGGATCGCACCCGGCGGTGCTCACCGAGCCGACCCGCAAGGCCGAGTTGATCGAGGCGCTCGGCGTGGATGTGCTCTGCGTGGTGCCGTTCACCCCGGACTTCTCCCGGCTGTCGGCAGAGGCTTTCGTGCACGACGTCCTGGTCGAGCACCTGCACGCCGCGCTGGTGGTGGTGGGGGGGAACTTCCGGTTCGGGCACCGGGCCGCGGGGGACGTGGCGTTGCTGGAGCGGCTCGGTCGGACCTTCGGTTACGCCGTCGAGGGGGCGCCCTTGGTGGCCGAGGCGGGGACGGTCTTCTCCTCCACGTACATCCGGTCGTGCGTCGCCGCCGGAGACGTGGTGGCCGCTGCCAGCGCCTTGGGGCGGCCACATCGGCTGGAGGGCGTGGTGGTCCGCGGCGACCGGCGCGGTCGCGAGCTGGGTTTCCCCACCGCCAACCTGCTCTGCCACCGGTATGCCGCGGTCCCGGCCGACGGTGTCTACGCCGCCCGCCTGGTGCGGCGGGGGCAGCGGGAGCCGCTGATGGCGGCGGTCTCGATCGGCACGAACCCGAGCTTCGCCGGCCGGGAGCGGCGGGTCGAGGCGTACGTGCTCGACTTCGACGCGGACCTGTACGGCGAGCGGCTGGCCCTGGACTTCGTGGCACACCTGCGCGGGCAGGTCCGCTACGACTCGATCGAGCCGTTGGTGGCCCAGATCGCCGAGGACGTCGAGCGTACCCGCCACGCCCTGGGGTGATCACGGAAAGTGATCGGGTTCGACACCCGGTCGGCCCCTTGCCCGGCCCGTGCGGACCGGGGCTGGTAGCCTGGCGGAGACGTCGGCGCACCGACGTGGGTCCTGGCGTGCCTGCACGACGCCGCGGGTGCAAGGACCGTCCGCCGCCGGGCATCACCCGGCCCTCCGGGTAGGCCCGTTCTGGCGGACACGACATCGATCAACCCACCGAAACAGGGAGAACATGGCGCTCGACCAGCAAGCCAAGGCCAAGATCCGCGCGGAGTACGCGACCGTCGAAGGCGACACCGGTTCGCCGGAGGTGCAGGTCGCCGTCCTCACCAAGCGGATCGCTGACCTGACCGAGCACCTGAAGGTGCACAAGCATGACCACCACAGCCGCCGTGGGCTGCTGCTGCTGGTCGGCCGCCGCCGTCGGCTGCTCAACTACGTGCAGAAGAAGGACATCAACCGCTACCGGTCGCTCATCGAGCGGCTCGGTCTGCGCCGGTGACGTGACGGGGGAGTGGCCAACCGGCCGCTCCCCCGCTCCAGTTCACCGCCAGAAACTCCGACAACCAGGGCCGCACGACCCCCCGACCCACCGGGAGCCGGTCAGCGCACCGGTCTCCGGTAGTGGCCTCCGGGCATCCGGCACCTCGCCGACCCGCCCGGGCGCTTCGATCGAAGACCGGCCGTCTGAGCAGCTGCGCGTCGCGGTCCGTAGACGCGAAGGAGCGCAATCACAGATGACCGAGAGCAACCTCGGTACCCAGTCTCGTACCGCCACGATCGACAACGGGGCCTTCGGCACCCGTGTGATCACCTTCTCCACCGGCCGGCTGGCCCGTCAGGCCGCCGGCTCCGTCGTCGCCCAGCTCGGCGAGACGGTTGTCCTCTCCGCCACCACCGTTGGCCGGCAGCCGAAGGAGCAGTTCGACTTCTTCCCGCTGACCGTTGACGTCGAGGAGCGGATGTACGCGGCGGGCCGGATCCCCGGTTCGTTCTTCCGCCGCGAGGGGCGCCCCAGCGAGGACGCGATCCTCACCTGCCGGCTGATCGACCGGCCGCTGCGTCCCTCGTTCGTCAAGGGCCTGCGGAACGAGGTCCAGGTCGTCGAGACCGTCCTGGCGCTCGACCCCAGTCACCCGTACGACGTGGTGGCCATCAACGCCGCCTCGATGTCCACGAAGCTCTCCGGCCTGCCCTTCTCCGGGCCGATCGGGGCGACCCGGATGGCCCACATCGACGGCTCCTGGGTTGCCTTCCCGACCCATGAGGAGCTGGAGCGCGCCACCTTCGACATGGTGGTCGCCGGTCGGGCCCTGCCCGACGGTGATGTCGCGATCATGATGGTCGAGGCGGAGGCCACCGAGCACACCGCGAAGCTGGTCGCCGACGGCGCCTCCGCACCGACCGAGGAGGTCGTGGCGAGCGGGCTGGAGGCGGCCAAGCCGGCCATCCGTGAGCTGTGCCGCGCGCAGAGCGAGCTGGCCGAGGTGGCGGCGAAGCCGGTCGCCGAGTTCCCGGTCTTTCTCGACTACTCCGATGACGCGTACGACGCGGTCACGGAGCTGGCCCGGGAGGATGTGGCCGAGGCCCTGAAGATCGCGGGCAAGGCCGACCGCGAGGAGGCCCTGGACCGGATCAAGGCCCGGGTGGTCGAGGAGCTCGGCCCGCGCTTCGAGGGCCGGGAGAAGGAGCTCTCCGCCGCGCTGCGGTCGCTGACCAAGTCCGAGGTCCGCAACCGGGTGCTGCGCGAGCAGGTCCGCATCGACGGCCGTGGCCCGCGGGACATCCGCCCGCTGACCGCCGAGGTCGGGGTCCTGCCCCGGGTGCACGGCTCGGCACTCTTCGAGCGGGGCGAGACCCAGATCATGGGTGTCACCACGCTGAACATGCTTCGGATGGAGCAGTCCCTGGACACGCTCTCCCCGGAGAAGTCCAAGCGTTACATGCACAACTACAACTTCCCGCCGTACTCGACCGGGGAGACCGGCCGGGTCGGCTCGCCAAAGCGGCGGGAGATCGGCCACGGCGCGCTCGCCGAGCGGGCCCTGATCCCGGTGCTGCCCTCGCGTGAGGAGTTCCCGTACGCGATCCGGCAGGTCTCCGAGGCGCTCGGCTCCAACGGCTCGACCTCGATGGGCTCGGTCTGCGCCTCGACGCTTGGCCTGCTCTCCGCCGGGGTGCCGCTGAAGGCACCGGTGGCCGGCATCGCGATGGGCCTGATCTCCGACGAGGTCGAGGGCAAGACCCGGTACGTGACGCTGACCGACATCCTCGGTGCCGAGGACGCCTTCGGTGACATGGACTTCAAGGTCGCCGGTACCCGGGACTTCGTCACCGCGCTTCAGCTCGACACCAAGCTCGACGGCATCCCGTCGGACGTGCTCGCCGCGGCGCTCCAGCAGGCGTACGAGGCCCGGCAGACGATCCTGGAGGTGATGCAGGCGGCGATCGAGGCACCGGCCACGATGAGTGACTACGCGCCTCGGGTCACCACCGTCAAGATCCCGGTGGACAAGATCGGCATGGTGATCGGTCCGAAGGGGCAGACGATCAACGCGATCCAGGACGAGACGGGCGCCGAGATCTCGATCGAGGACGACGGCACCATCTACGTCGGCGCGACCAACGGCCCCGCGGCGCAGGCCGCGGTCGAGCGGATCAACGGGATCGCGAACCCGACCCTGCCGAAGGTGGGCGACCGCTTCCTCGGCACGGTGGTCAAGACCGCCGCCTTCGGCGCGTTCGTCTCGCTGCTTCCCGGCCGTGACGGTCTGCTGCACATCTCCAAGGTGGGCGACGGCAAGCGCGTCGAGAAGGTCGAGGACTTCCTCAACGTCGGTGACAAGGTCGAGGTGGAGATCGCCGACATCGACCAGCGGGGCAAGATCTACCTGGACAAGGTGCGCCCGGAGGGGGCCGAGGCCCCGGCCGGGGGCGACGGCGAGCGGCCGGCGGGTCGGGACCGGGGCGACCGGGGGCCACGTGACCGCGGTGACCGCGAGCGCGGCGGCCGGGGCCCGGACCGTGGCGACAGCGGCGACCGTGGCGACGGCGGTGAGGGCGGCGAGTCGCGTCCGCGCCGGCGTACCCGGCGTAGCTGACCGTCGGACCAGCGCACCATCCACCCCTCGTCGAACCGGGAGCCACTCGTGAGCCGGACTGTCTCCGTACCGTCCACACCGGAACGACGGGGGGTGGCCGTGGGCCGGGGTGCTCCCGGCGGCGCGGCCAGCCGTGCCGTAACCCGCACGCTCAGCGACGACCCGTTGGGCGGCACGGTCCGGCGGACCGTGCTCCCCAGCGGGCTGCGGGTACTCACCGAGGCCATCCCCGCGATGCGCAGCGTCTCGTTCGGCATCTGGGTGTCGGTTGGCTCCCGGGACGAGACCGGCCCCCAGTCCGGCGCCGCCCACTTTCTTGAGCACCTGCTGTTCAAGGGGACGCACCGGCGGACCGCGCTGGAGATCTCGTCCGCGATCGAGGCGGTCGGTGGCGAGACCAACGCCTTCACCACGAAGGAATACACCTGCTTTTACGCGCGGGTGCTCGACGAGGACCTACCCCTCGCCATCGACGTGATGTGTGACCTGGTCGCCGACTCGGTGCTGACCCCGGAGGTCGTGGAGGTCGAGCGGGGCGTGATCCTCGAGGAGATCGCCATGCACGACGACGAGCCCGGCGACGAGGTGCACGACCTCTTCGCCCGGGCCGTCTATGGTGAGCACCCGCTCGGCCGGCTGATCTCGGGGACGGAGCAGACGGTCACCGCGATGACCCGGCGACAGATCCAGGGCTTCTACCGGCGGCACTACACCCCGCCACGGATCGTCATCGCGGCCGCGGGGAACCTTGACCACTCCAGCGTGGTCAAGCTGGTCCGGCAGGCGCTGCGGGGGACCCCCCTGGACGCCGACCCGGCGGCGCCCGCAACGTACCGCAGCGCTACCCCGGCGGTACGCCCGCAGCCCGCGACCACCCTGGTGGCGCCGAAGGAGACCGAGCAGGCACATGTCGTGCTCGGCTGTACCGGCATCGATCGGCGGGACGAGCGCCGCTTCGCCCTCGGGGTGCTGAACAACATCCTCGGCGGCGGCATGTCCAGCCGGCTCTTCCAGGAGATCCGAGAGCAGCGGGGGCTCGCCTACTCGGTCTACTCCTACGCCAGCCAGCACGCCGACAGTGGCCTGTTCTCCGTCTACGCCGGCTGTGCGCCGGGTCGAGCCAACGAGGTGTTGGAGTTGATCCGCGCGGAGTTGGCCCGGATGGCCGCCGACGGGCTCACGGAGGCCGAGTTGGCTCGGGGTAAGGGCATGAGCAAGGGTGCGTTCGTGCTGGGCCTGGAGGACAGCGGTTCCAGGATGAGCCGGCTGGCCAAGGGGGAGCTGCTCTACGGCGAACTGATGCCGGTCGACACCCTGCTGGCCCAGGTGGACGCGGTCACCGTTGCCGACGTGAACGCGCTCGCCGCGGAGTTGCTGAGCCGTCCGATGTCGCTGGCGGTGGTGGGTCCGTTCGGCGAGTCCGACCTCACCGCCGGCGCGACCCCGACCACCTCCGCCTGACCACCTTCGCCTGACCGCTCCGGCCGGGACCGCCGGCACCCGAATGTCGGGCCCGCCGGCCATCGGGCTACCCCGGCCCCCACCCGGCGATGCTCATGTCCCGGTTGGGATAGGTTGTCGGCTGTGACTGACGAGCAGGACAAGAGCGCGGACGAGCCGCTCCGGGTCGGTGTGCTGGGCGCCCGTGGCCGGATGGGCATCGAGGTGTGCAAGGCGGTGGACGCGGCCCCCGACATGGAGTTGGTGGCCATGGTTGACCAGGGCGACTGGTTGTTCAACGCCTCCGACGCCGGAGCCGAGGTGATCGTCGACTTCACCACCCCTGACGCGGTCATGGACAATCTGCACTGGTGCATTGACCAGGGCATCAGCGCCGTGGTCGGCACGACGGGCTTCACCGAGGCGCGGCTGGAGCGGATGCGCGGCTGGTTGGCCCGGAAGCCGGGGGTGGGCGTGGTTGTCGCCCCCAACTTCGGCATCGGGGCGGTGCTGATGATGCAGTTCGCCGAACGGGCCGCCCGCCACTTCGAGTCGGCCGAGATCATCGAGCAGCACCACCCGCGCAAGCTGGACGCGCCGAGCGGCACCGCGACGCACACCGCGCGCCTGATCGCGGCGGCCCGTGCCGCCGCCGGTCAGGGTCCGGCACCGGACGCCACCCGGGACGAGGTGGCCGGTGCCCGCGGCAGTGACATCGACGGCGTACGCGTGCACTCGGTCCGCGCCACCGGCCTCGTCGCCCACCAGGAGGTGCTCTTCGGCACCACCGGCGAGACGTTGACCATCCGGCACGACTCCTACGACCGGGCCTCCTTCATGCCCGGGGTGCTGCTGGCCGCCCGCCAGGTACGCAGCCGGCCCGGCCTGACGGTCGGCCTGGACGCCCTGCTCGACTGAGCGGGTTCGCCGCGCACCGGCAGTGAATCGGGGCCAGCGGCGGCGCGGGGCCAGCGGTGAGCCGGGGCGTCAGGGAGTTGGGCCCCGGGTCGGGGCCGGCAGCGAGCCGGAGCCGGGGCGGTCAGGGAGTCGGCTCGTCCGGAAGTCGGGTCGGCTCCCCGGGGACCGCGACATGTAGTCGTAACTGGGCGACCAACATGTCGTCCACGTCCAGCGCGCGGGTCGCCCCGTCCGGCTCCCACCCGGTGCCGGTCAGGAACCCCCGGGTCGCCGCGTCGCCGTCGAACGCCCACGCCACCGCACGGGTGAACCCATCGTCACGCCAGTGGTCCATCGCCGCGGCGAGCAGCCGGCTGCCGTGCCCGCGCCGACCCCAGCGCGGCTCCACCAGCAGGTCGGTGACCGCGACGACATCCGGACCCAGCGCTTCGGCGGGCTCGCCGGGAGCCTGGGCCTCGGCGTCGGCCGGACCGGAGGCGGCGAAGCCCACCAGATACGATTGCTCGGCCTGTTCGACGGCGACCAGCACCCGGTGGGCAGCCGAGGGCGGCTCTTGCACCGCTGCGGTCCACCGCTGGGCCAGCCACGCCTCGTCGAGGCTCGCGAGCACCTGCCGGGGCAGGATGCGGCGGTACGCGACCCGCCAGGTCGCGAGCTGGATGCGTGCGATGTCGCCGGCGTCCTGTGGACGTGCCGGGCGGACGTAGCCGAGAGCCATGGCACGAAAGCCTACGCAGGGTGGAGGAGGCGACGATGGCGCAGGGTGCCAGGCGGACGGTCAGACAGGCGATCGGTGTGGCCGGGCTCGCCGTCGGGGTGGCCCTGTTCCTGTCCGTGGCGGCAATGCGGCACGGGTTTTTCGACCTCGGGGTCTACTACGGCGCGATCCGCTACTGGGTGCACGACGGCGGCGAGATCTACGACTTCCTGCGCCCGTTCACCCAGTACGGCTTCACCTACCCGCCGTTCGCAGCGCTGGTCATGCTGCCGATGGCGTACGTCTCCTGGACGGTGGCGATCGTGCTCAGCGTCTCCGCGAGCGTGGTGGTCACCCTGGTGCTGTTCTGGTGGCTGCTGGACCCGATCTCGCGCCGCGCCGGCTGGACCCGCTGGTTTGCCATCGCGGTGGCGCTCTGCCTCGTCGCCGCGTACGAGCCGATGCGGGAGACGGTGAACTTCGGCCAGGTCAACATGCTGTTGCTGTTTCTGGTGGCGGTGGATCTGCTGCGACTGCTGCCTTCGGGCAGCCGGTGGGCCGGCGCCACCATCGGCCTGGCCACCGCGATCAAACTGACCCCGGGGATCTTCATCGTCTACCTGCTGGTGACCGGGCGCTGGCGGGCGGCGATTACCGCGATGGGCACCGCCGCCGGCGCGACCCTGCTCGCCGCCGCCCTCTTCCCGGACGCCTCCCGGGAGTTCTGGACCGAGGCGCTGTGGAACACCAACCGCGTGGGCGAGCTCTCCTTCGTCTCCAACCAGTCACTCCGCGGGGTGGTGGCCCGGCTGAACCCGGAGGATCCGAACACCGTCGCCTGGCTGGTGCTGGTGGTGGCCGTACTGGCGCTCTGGGCGTGGCGGGTCCGGTCCGCGGTGGCAGCCGGTGACGAGGCGACCGGGCTGGCGCTGACCGGTGTGCTGATGTGTCTGGTCAGCCCGGTCACCTGGGTGCACCATCTGGTCTGGCTGCTGCCGGCGCTCATCCTGCTGTTGGACAACGCGATGGCGGCGCCCGCCGGCAGCCGTCGGCGGCGCCGGCTGTTGGCGGCCGTGAGCATCGCGTACGCGTTCCTGATCAGCCGGATCGTGTGGGCCTGGGAGCGGGACTTCTCCGGGATTGACGGCTTCCTCGGCAGCAACACGTACGTCTGGATCAGCCTGGCCCTGCTGGCGTTCCTGCCGATCCGGACCGCGGCGCACCGGACCGCGGCCGGGACGGCCGGGCAGGAGGAGGGCCGGGCCCAGACCGGTGTCGTACCGGTGACCTAGGGTCGCCGCGATGACCGTGCCGGAGTCGCTCTCGCTCGCCCAAGCCCGCCGGATAGCCCTGGCAGCTCAGGGTTTTACCGACCCGTTGCCGACCGGTGTTCCCACTCGGCGGCACCTGCGTCGCGTGCTGGACCGGGTCGGCCTGATCCAGCTGGACTCGGTCAACGTGCTCCAGCGGGCGCACTATGTGCCGCTCTACAGCCGCCTCGGCCCCTACCCGACGACGTTGCTCGACACGGCTGCGTACCGCCAACCCCGTGATCTTTTTGAGTACTGGGGGCACGAGGCGTCGCTGGTGCCGGTCGCGCTGCAGCCGGCGCTGCGCTGGCGGATGGCGCGTGCCCGCAGCCAGGCCTGGGGCGGCATGCGTCGGGTCGCCGAGGAGCAGCCGGATCTGGTGGCGTGGGTCCGGGACGAGGTAGCGGCCCGCGGACCGATCACCGCCGCGGAGATCGAGCATGACGTTGACCGGGTGACGAGCAACTGGGGCTGGAACTGGTCCGCGACGAAGCAGGCGCTGGAGTACCTGTTCTGGTCCGGTGAGGTGACAGCCGCCGAGCGGACGATGTCCTTCGCCCGCCGTTACGCCCTGCCGGAGCGGGTGCTGCCGGCGGCTGTGCTGGCGGCACCCACCCCGAGCGACGCCGAGGCGTACCGGACGCTGGTGGCCGTGGCCGCCCGCTCCCTCGGCGTGGCGGCGGAGCCGGAGCTGCGGGACTACTTCCGGTTGCCGCTGGCGCAGGCTCGGGCGGCGATCGCCGAGCTGGCGGAGGCGGGTGAGCTGATCCCGGTGACCGTGTCAGGCTGGCGGCAACCGGCCTGGCTGCACGCCGAGGCCCGGCTGCCCCGCTGGGTGCGGGGCGATCGGCTGGTCAGCCCCTTCGACCCGCTGGTCTGGGAGCGGAGCCGCACCCGGCGGTTGTTTGACTTCGGCTACCGCATCGAGATCTACGTCCCGGCGCCGAAGCGGGTGCACGGCTACTACGTGTTGCCCTTTCTCCAGGGGGAGCGGTTCACCGCCCGGGTCGACCTGAAGGCCGACCGGAAGAGCGGTGTGCTTCTCGTTCCGGCAGCCTGGCAGGAGCCCGGCGTTGAGGTGGGTGAGACGGCGCTTGCGCTCGCCGCCGAGTTGTACCGGCTCGCCGGCTGGCTGGGCCTGGACGCCGTGGCGCCACCGGCGGCAGGTGACCTGGCGGTGCCGCTGGCCGCCGCCCTGAGGAGCGTGGCGGGTGTACGGTGATCGACGTGACGAGCGTTGACGGGCCGCAGAGCCGGGCCGCCGCGGCGACTGATGCTCCGCCTCTTCCCGACGGTGCTGCGCGGCCGTCTGATGGTGTTGCCGGGCCGTCTGCTGGTGCTGCCCGGACGCCCGATGCTGCTGGCCAGTGGTCTGTGGCTGCGGCCCCGGCACCTGATGGCCGGCCGGTGCAGGCGGTGCCGGTCTACCCGGCTCCGCAGCCCGACCGACTGACCCGATTCGTGCTCCGGCTCCAGGAACGCTCTCCTCGGTGGGCGGTGCCGCTGGCCGCCCTGGGCTGTATCGGCGCCGGCATTGGCTACACCCTGATGATCGATCCGACCCGGTCCGCGCCGGACGCGGCTCCCACCTGCCTGTTCAAGCTGACGGCCGGGCTTGACTGTCCGGGCTGTGGCGGCACCCGGGCCCTCTGGTATCTGCTGCACGCCGACCTGCCGGCCGCTGCCCGGCACCATCTCCTCTTCGTTTTCGCGCTTCCGTTCCTGGCGTACCTCTTCGTGGCGTGGGCGGGCCGGCAGGCCTTCGGGTGGCGGCTGCCCGAGCTGCGGATCAGCAACAAGCTGATCGGGGTCTTCCTGGCCGCCTGGTTGGCTTTCTCAGTGGTGCGTAACCTGCCCTGGGCGCCGTTCACCGCGCTCTACGTCTGAGGCTTTCCCGTCTTCGCGCCGCCCGTCGCTGCTGCCCGCCCGCTGATCTCGCTGGTGCCGGCCTGCTGCCTTCGCTAGTGCTGGCCGCCACGGGGAGTGCTGTGACCGGGCCTGATCTCCGTCGACTGCGGGGTCCGATTTCCGTTGGCACCGGTCGCGCCACTACAGTCGCAGGAATGCCGGACATGGTGCAGCCCCAGGTCAAGCTCATTGCGTGGACCCAATTCGCGGCCCCGGACGACGTTGGGTGGTCGACTGACGCCGACGGGGGGCAGGCGCTTGCGGAGTTCGCTGGGCGGGCCTGTTACCAGAGTTGGAAGAAGCCGAACCCGGCGACGGCGACCAACGCCGGCTACCTCGCCCACATTCTCGAGGTGGGCCACCTGAGCGTGCTGGAGCACGGCTCGGTGAGCTTCTACTTCACCGGGGTGTCGCGGTCGCTCACCCACGAGTTGATCCGGCACCGGCACTTCTCGTACTCGCAGCTTTCCCAGCGGTACGTGCCGGAGCGGGACGCCGCGATGGTGGAGCCGGCCGTGATCGCCGATGACCCGGAGCTGCACAAGCGGTTCGTGGAGGCCGCCGAGGCGAGCGTACGGGCGTACACCGAATTGCTGGAGGGCCTGGAGCAGCGCTTTACCGACGAGCCGAACGCCACCCTGCGGCGCAAGCGTGCGCGGCAGGCGGCGCGGGCGGTGCTGCCGAACGCCACCGAGACCCGCATCGTGGTCACCGGCAACTACCGGGCGTGGCGGCACTTCATCGGCATGCGGGCGACCGAGCACGCCGACGTGGAGATCCGTGAGCTGGCGGTGGAGTGCCTCCGCCAGCTACAGGGGGTGGCCCCAAGCGTCTTCAACGACTTCGTGATCTCCTCCCTGCCCGACGGCACCGAGGTGGCGGCCAGTCCGCACGCGGAGGTGTCCTGAGCCCTTCCCCGTCGGGGGCTCGGAGGCCGTCCGCTAGGTTGGACGCATGACGAGTGACCTCCCCGACACTCCGCCCCGGACAGCCTCCCGGCCGTTCGGGCGGGTGCTCACGGCCATGGTGACACCCCTTACCGCCGACGGTGCGCTCGATCTGGACGGTGCGGCCCGGTTGGCGAACTACCTGGTCGACGAGCAGGGCAACGACGCGCTGGTGGTCAACGGCACCACCGGTGAGTCGCCGACCACGACCGACGCGGAGAAGGAACGCCTGATCCAGACGGTGGTCGCGACCGTCGGTGACCGAGCCAAGGTGGTGGCCGGGGTCGGGACCAACGACACCCGGCACACCATCGAGTTGGCCACTGCCGCGGAGAAGGCCGGAGCGCACGGCCTGCTGGTGGTGACGCCGTACTACAGCAAGCCGCCGCAGGCGGGCCTGGTGCGACACTTCACCGCGGTGGCCGACGCCACCGGGCTGCCGGTGATGCTCTACGACATTCCGCACCGCGTCGGGGTGGCGATCGAGACCGAGACGCTGGTGCGCCTGGCCGAACACGGCCGGATCGTCGCGGTGAAGGACGCCAAGTGCGACCTGACCGCCACCAGCTGGGTGACCAGCCGGACCGGGATGGCCTTCTACAGCGGTGAGGATTCCCTTCTCCTGCCCGCGCTGGCGGTGGGTTCGGTCGGGGTGGTTGGCACGTCAACCCACTTCACCGGGGCGCAGACCCAGGAGATGATCCGGGCGTTCGACGCGGGGGACAACGCCACCGCGCTCGCCCTGCACCGGCGGCTGCTGCCGCTGTACACGGGCATCTTCCGGGCCCCCGGCACGATCCTGGTCAAGGCCGGCCTGGCGGCGAAGGGACTGCCCGCCGGTCCGGTCCGGTCCCCGCTGGTGGACGCCACCGCCGACCAGCTCGCCCAGCTTCGCGCCGACTGTGCGGCGGCGGGCCTGGACCTCCCTGAATGAACGAACGACACGACGGACGCCGGGTGACGGCGTCGCAGAATGAGGTGAACGCGTGACCGAGGCGCGGATCGAGACAGAACTGCCGCCGCCGCTGCCCGAGGGCGGGCTGCGGATCATCCCGCTGGGCGGGCTCGGCGCCATCGGTCGGAACATGACCGTCTTCGAGTACGACGGGAAGCTGCTGGTCGTTGACTGCGGCGTGCTCTTCCCGGACGTGGAGCAGCCGGGCGTGGACCTGATCCTGCCCGACTTCGCCCCGATCCTGGACCGCCTCGACGACGTACAGGCGATCGTGCTCACGCACGGCCACGAGGACCACATCGGTGCGGTGCCGTACCTGCTCGCCCACAAGCCGGACATCCCGCTGGTCGGTTCGGAGTTCACCCTCGCCCTGGTCGAGGCGAAGCTCGCCGAGCGGCGGATCCAGCCGTACACGCTGACGGTGCGGGAGGGCGGCCGGGAGCAGCTGGGCCCCTTCGAGTGTGAGTTCTTCGCGGTCAACCACTCGATCCCGGACGCGCTCGCCGTGGCTATCCGTACCCCGGCCGGTCTGGTGCTGCACACCGGTGACTTCAAGATGGACCAGCTCCCGCTGGACGGCAGGATCACCGACCTGGCCGGCTTCGCGCGGCTCGGTGCCGAGGGGGTGGACCTGCTCCTGTCCGACTCCACCAACGCCGAGATTCCCGGCTTCGTCACGCCGGAGCGGGAGATCGGCCCGGTGCTCGACTCGATCTTCGCCAAGGCCCGGGGCCGGATCATCGTCGCGTCGTTCGCCTCCCATGTGCACCGGGTCCAGCAGGTCTTCGACTCCGCGGTGGAGCATGGCCGCAAGGTGGCCCTGATCGGCCGGTCGATGGTGCGCAACATGGGCATCGCCCGCGACCTCGGTCTGCTGAACATCCCACCCGGCCTGGTCGTCGGGCTCGACGAGGCCACCAGCATGCCGCCCGACCAGATCGTGCTGATGTCGACCGGCAGCCAGGGTGAGCCGATGAGCGCGCTGGGCCGGATGGCCAGCGGTGATCACCGGCATATCACCATCGCCCCCGGCGACACCGTGGTACTCGCCTCCTCGCTGGTGCCCGGCAACGAGACCTCGGTCTACCGGGTGATCAACCGGCTCGCCCGGGCGGGTGCCGTCGTCGTGCACAAGGACGTGGCCAAGGTGCACGTCTCCGGGCACGCCCCCGCGGGCGAGCTGCTCTACCTGCTCAACATCGTTCGGCCGAGCAACCTGATGCCGGTCCACGGGGAGTGGCGACACCTGCGCGCCCACGCCCGGCTGGGCATCGAATCCGGCGTCTCCGCCGATCGGGTGGTGCTCTGTGAGGACGGCGACGTGGTCGACCTGGTTGAGGGGCGGGCCAGCCTGGTCGGTCAGGTCAAGAGCCGGTACGTCTACGTTGACGGCCTCGCCGTCGGGGACGTGTCGGAGTCGCTGCTCACCGAGCGGCGGATCCTCGGCGACGGCGGGTTCATCGCGGCCACCGTGGTGGTCGACTCGGTCACCGGGAAGGTGGTCGGTGGGCCGACCGTCTCCGCCAAGGGCTTCTCCGAGGACCCGGAGGCGTTCAGCCCGGTGGTGCCCTTGATCACCGAGGCACTCAACCGCGCCGCCTCCGACGGCATCACCGACCCGCACCAACTGCAGCAGATCGTGCGGCGCACGGTGGGGCGGTGGGTCAACGACGCCTACCGCCGTCGCCCCATGATCGTGCCGAACGTGGTGGAGGTCTGAGCCGAGGTGGGGCGAGGTCGGGGAGCCGGCCCGGGTCAGGGCAGCTCCGCGACCGCGTCGGCGTACGCCGAGCCGGTGCGTACCGCGGCGGCCAGCAGCACATCCAGCTGGGTGGGCGCGACCCCGTGGGACAGGTCGGTGCTGACATCACCGGCCAGCACCAGCTCGGCGCCGGAGTCGTGCACGTACGCCGTTGGTAGGAGCCGGTCCTGGTTCCAGGCGTTGCAGAACGCGTACGCCTCGGCACGTCGGTCGGCCGGCAGCCGGCGGCTGGCCACGGCGCGTACGTGCAGGACCTCGCCGCGCTCGCCGGCCCGCCGTACCTGGATCAGCGCCTCGCCCCAGCGCCCCACGACGGTGTCCGTGGCGTCCAGGACGTACTGGTCGCCGCGGCGGTCCAGGGCGTTGGTGATCGCGGCCAGGCTGAGCGGGGCGGGCTGGTCGTCCGGTTGGTCGTCCGGCTCGCGGTCGGGCTCGTCGTCGTCCGAGCTCTCGAACGGCAGCGCTACCGGGTGGGCCAGGGCCCGTTCGGCTGCGCCCCGCTCGTCCAGCCAGGACGCGACCCGGCCGGACTGGTGCCCGGTGCCGTTGCGCGCGTCGAAGCTGCCGGCGAGCCCGGTGGCCAGGTCGGTCAGCGTGGCCCCGAGGGCGGCGATGTCCAGGTCGGCCGCGGGCCGTTGCCCGTACGCGGGGCGGTGCACTTGCTGCTCGCCGAGGTCGGCGGCGACCGCGACCCCGCACATCAGCGCACCGGCGGCGGCGAACTCCATCGCGGACAGCTCGTCGGGAGCCCGGTCCAGCCGGGGTAGCTGCTCGGTGAGCAGAGCCAACCCGCGGACCGGGTTCCCGCTGAGCGCGCAGAAGCGCAGATGCGCCGCGAGGTACGCGAAGCCGGCCCGCTCGCGTCGGTGCCGCTGGTATGCGCGCACGTGCGCCGCCGCGGCCGACTCGGTGGCGCCGACTCGGAGCCACGGCAGCATCCCCGCGGCGAATCCCCGTTCGGGTGCTCCGGTGCAGTCCTCCGGGTCCACGCCGGCCAGGACGTCCAGCGCGGCGGACCACTCCTCCCACCCGGCGAGCAGCTCTGCCCGTCGGACGGCGGCGCAGCTGACGCAGCCGTCAGCCGGGGTGGCGGGCGCCGCTACCCAGCGGTCATACCAGGACCGGGCGGTCGGCTCGTCGCCAAGGTGGTCGGCGATCCGGCAGTAGAGTTCGGCGGCGGTCGCGGTGTCGGCGGTGCCGAGGTCGTCGAGGAGGGCCCGGGCCTGGTCCAGGCCACCACGCGGGCTGCCGAGCAGGGCTTCGACCGCGTACCGCCGGTAGCGGGCCAGGGTCTCGTGACCGTCGGGCGGCAGCAGGTCGGGCCGCCGGTCCACGGCGGCGAGGCAGCGGCGGACCGGCTCGACGAGGCGCCACCGCCCTTCGTCGAGCAGGTAGGTCTCGATCAGCGCGAGCCGGGCCGCCAACGCCGACTGGTCGTCGCCGGCGGCATCGGCCCGCGCGGCGATCCGTTCCAGCTCGGCGCTGCGTGCCTCGCCGTCGGGGGAGTCCCGGGCGTCTGCCAGCTCCTCGGCGAGGGGGCGGCCGTCCCGCCCGGGTCGTTGGCGGCGTGGGGGCCGCCCCGGCCAGCCGAACTCCTCCAGCCCACGGCCGCCGGGCTGCCCGATCACGACCGCACCCCACCGGGAAGCCGGGCCACCTCGGCGGCGAGCTGGCAGCCGGTGGTGATGCCGCGGTCGAGGAGCCGGTCGAGTTGGTGCGGGGTCACGCCGCGTTCGAGGTCGGTGATGACCTCCCCACAGATTCGTGCCCGACCGTCATCTTCGACGTGTACGAACGCCTTGGGCCAGAGCCGGTCGTGGTTCCAGGCGTTGCAGAAGGCGTGCAGCGTGGGAACGTACTCGATCGCGAACGTGGGGGCCACGACGGTGCGTACCTGGAGGAGCTCGCCGGCGGTCCCGGGCCGCCGGAACCAGATGAGGCTGTCGGCCCACCGGCCGACCAGTTCCCCCGCCGGGTCGGTCTCCACCGTGTATCCCCGCTGGGTGAGTACGGTGGCGATCAGCTCATCGGTGAGCGGGCTCAGGGCGCCCGGGTAGCCGCCCAGGAGGCGGTCCGGAATGTCCCCGGTCGGCGACGCCATGCGGCATCCCTTCTGAGGCGAGTATCACGACCGGCGGCGGATTCGCGTGCCGACGCGCGGACACGACCTGAAATAGCGGCGATCCGCCGGGTACCGCCGCTAGGTTGATGCTATGGCGGGCCGTACCTCTCAGGCGAGTCGGCGGCGCGGCGCGTCGCCGCGAGGCAGCACGAAGAACCGTGCCCGGCAGCCGGCGAAGAAGCCCCGTGCTGCCGCCAAGCGTCGTCCGCCGGCCCGCACCAACCCGGCCGGCTCGGTGGGCCGGGCGCTCGGGGCACTGTGGATGGGGCTCGCGCACGGGGTGGGCTGGTCGGTTCGCGCCGCCGGCCGGCAGGCCGCCGCGGCCCGTGGCCTCGAGGCAGAGCACCGGCGCGACGGCGCCGGGCTGCTGGTACTCGGCCTCGCGCTGTTGAGCGCTGCCAGCATCTGGTTCGACAAGGCCGGACCGGTCGGGGAGTGGCTGGCCGACGCCATACGGCTGTTTCTCGGTGCGATCGCCGTCGTGGTGCCGGTGCTGCTGATGATCGGCGCCTGGCGGCTGATGCGGGAGCCGACCGCTCCGGAGCACCGGGGGCGGGGCCCGATCGGCTGGGCGTCCATGCTGGTCGCTACGGCCGCGCTGCTGCACATCGGGCAGGAGCCGACCTCGCAGGCGCAGCGGGACTTCGCGGGTGGCCTGATCGGTGCGGGGGTGGGGAGCCTGCTCGAGCGGGCGGTGACCGCCTGGGTGGCCGTGCCGCTGCTGCTGCTGCTCCTGGTCTTCGGGCTGCTGGTGGTCACCGCGACCCCGATCAACAAGATTCCGGAGCGGCTCGGTCTGTTGGCCGGCACGGTGGTCGGCACCCCGGCCGGCGCGGAGGCCACCGAGGAGGCCGCGGCGGAGACCGGCAAGCCGGTTCGCACACGTGCGGCGAAGCGGACGCCGCGACCAACGCCGGACCCCGATGACTTCGCCGATGACCTGGCGGGCGCGGACTTGCAGGAGACTCTCGTGCTGCCCCGCAAGTCGTCGGCGAAGGTGCCGGCCAGTCGGAAGCCGGCGGAGCCGCCGGAGCACTCGCCGCTGCCCACCCGGGCCGAGCAGCTCGCGTTGACCGGGCTGGCGGGCGACTACGCGCTGCCCCCGGCGACCCTGCTGGGCAGTGGCGCCGCTCCCAAGAAGCGCAGCCGGGCCAATGACGAGGTGATCGCCGCGTTGACCGGGGTGTTCGAGCAGTTCGACGTGGACGCCGCGGTCACCGGCTTCACCCGGGGACCGACGGTGACCCGGTACGAGGTCGAGCTGGGCCCCGGTGTCAAGGTGGAGCGGATCACCCAGCTTTCCCGCAACATCGCGTACGCGGTGAAGTCGCCGGACGTGCGCATTCTCAGCCCGATCCCGGGCAAGAGCGCGATCGGTGTGGAGATCCCGAACACTGATCCGGAGAATGTCGCCCTCGGCGACGTGCTGCGCTCTCGGGCGGCCACCAGCGACCACCACCCGATGGTGGTCGCGCTCGGTAAGGACATCGAGGGCGGCTACGTGGTGGCCAACCTCGCGAAGACGCCGCACATTCTCATCGCGGGGGCCACTGGCGCGGGGAAGTCGAGCTGTCTGAACTCACTGCTGGTCTCGCTCCTGACCCGGGCCACCCCGGATGAGGTGCGGCTGCTGCTGATCGACCCGAAGCGGGTCGAGATGACCGGCTATGAGGGGATCCCGCACCTGGTCACGCCGATCGTGACGAACGCCAAGAAGGCGGCCGACTCGCTGGAGTGGGTCGTGCGCGAGATGGACATGCGCTACGACGATCTGGCCGCCAACGGGGTCCGGCACATCGACGACTTCAACCGCAAGGTTCGCAATGGTGAGATCACGGCCCCGCCCGGCAGCGAGCGGGAACTGCGGCCGTACCCGTACCTGCTGGTGATCGTGGACGAGCTGGCCGATCTGATGATGGTCGCCCCGCGGGACGTGGAGGACTCCATCGTCCGGATCACCCAGCTCGCCCGGGCCGCCGGCATCCACCTGGTGCTTGCCACCCAACGTCCGTCGGTGGACGTGGTGACCGGTCTGATCAAGGCCAATGTGCCGTCCCGGCTCGCCTTCGCGACCTCATCACTGGCGGATTCCCGGGTCATCCTGGACCAGCCGGGCGCGGAGAAGCTGCTCGGTCGCGGTGATGGTCTCTTCCTGCCGATGGGGGCCGCCAAGCCACTGCGCATTCAGGGCGCGTGGGTGACCGAGCGGGAGATCGCCGATGTGGTCCGGTTCTGCAAGGAGCAGCGGGAGCCGGAGTTCCGCTCGGATGTGCTCACCGTGGCCCAGGAGGGCAAGAAGAAGATCGACGAGGATATCGGCGACGACCTCGACCTGCTGGTGCAGGCGGTGGAGCTGGTGGTGACCTCGCAGTTCGGCTCCACCTCGATGTTGCAGCGCAAGCTGCGGGTCGGTTTCGCGAAGGCGGGTCGGCTGATGGATCTGATGGAGACCCGCGGCGTGGTCGGCCCGTCCGAGGGCTCCAAGGCCCGGGATGTGCTGGTGAAGCCGGACGAGTTGACGGAGGTTCTGGTCGGCCTGCGGGGCGGCGATGACTGACGCGACCACCGTTGTGCCGGCGGGGCTGGTCCGGCCCCGGTCCGGCCGTCAGTGGTAGATCTTCAGACCCACCACGCCGGCGATCACCAGCAGGAGACAGAGGATCCGGGGCAGGCTGGTCGACTCGTTCAGCGCCACCATCCCCACCACGGCGGTACCGACCGTGCCGATGCCGACCCACACCGCGTAGCCGGTGCCGACCGGGATCTCGCGGAGCGCGTAGGCGAGGCCGATCATGCTCAGGGCGGCCGTGATGGCGAAGACGATCGTGGGGACGAGCCGGCTGAAGCCGGCGCTGCGGTCGAGGGCGATGGCCCACGCGGTTTCGAGGAGTCCGGAGAGCACCAGCACGATCCAGGCCATTGCCGGACGGTAGCAGCTACCGGAGCGGAGCAGCTCGGTAGAGGTGATCTTCACCACTGTGGCTGGGGCTAAACCTGACTTTATCTTGCAGTATCAGTCCATGCCGCTGCTTCTCACCGACTCCGAGGTCGCTGCCGCGCTCGATGCTCCGACGACCATCGCCGCCATGCGGGACGCGCTGCGTGCCGCTTACGCCGGTCGACTGGTCGCCCCGCCCCGCGCCACCGCGCCGCTGGACGGGGGCCGGATGATGCTGGCCGCCGGGCACCTCGTCGATCAGTGGTACGGCTCCTGCTCCTACGACACCTTCGGGCTCGCGGGAAGCGAACCGGTGGTGGTGCTGCACGACGCCCGCACCGGCGGCGTCCGGGCGGTCGCGGTCGGAGGGGAGCTGAGCTCCCGGCGTACCGGTGGACTGGGCGGGGTCGCCATCGACGCGTTGGCCCGCCCGGACGCGGCCACGCTCGGGGTGGTCGGCTCGGGCCGGCAGGCGTGGGCACAGGTCTGGGCCGCCGCGGCGGTACGGCCCCTGCGGGAGGTGCGCGTGCACAGCCGCTCGGCGGCGCGGCGTACCGCCTTCGCCCACCGGGTCCGCGCCGAACTGGGCGTACCGGCGCGGGCAGTCGACTCCGCGGCGGCGGCCGTCGCCGGCCGGGACATCGTGGTGATCGCCACCACCAGCACCACCCCGGTGGTGGACGCCGCGGACCTCGCGCCCGGCGTCCATGTGAACGCGGTGGGCTTCAAGCAGGTCGACCGGCACGAGTTCGGCCCGGATCTGCTGGACCGGGCCGAGGTGCTGGTCACCGACTCGCCGGCCCAGGCCTCCGGGTACGCCCCACCGATGCTCGCCGCCCTGCCCCCGTACGCCGGACGGCTGCGTGACCTGGGCGCGGTCCTGGCGGCGGCGGTGCCCGGCCGGACCAGCGCGGACGAGATCTCCGTCTTCTGCTCCACCGGCCTGGGCGGAACCGAGATCTTCCTGCTCGACCGCGTGGTCCGGGTCCGGGTCGCCGCGACGGTCTGACCCGCCGAGGCGGCGCTACCGGGCCGGCCCGGACGGGATCCCCGTCGAGGCCGGCCGCTGGCGGTTGCCGGGAGGTCAACCCGCGCCCGGTACCCTCGGGTGGTGTCTGCCACCCCTCCCGCACCCGCCGACGGCCGCCGCGTCGCCCTGCTGACCCTGGGCTGCGCCCGCAACGAGGTCGACTCCGAGGAGCTGGCTGCCCGGCTGCACTCCGACGGCTGGCAGGTGACCACCGACGGCGAGGGCGCCGACGTGGTGGTCGTGAACACCTGCGGGTTCGTCGAGAAGGCCAAGCAGGATTCGATCCAGACGCTACTGGCCGCCGCCGAAACCGGTGCCAAGGTGGTGGCGGCGGGGTGCATGGCCGAGCGGTACGGGCGGGAACTCGCGGAGAGCCTGCCCGAGGCCCAGGCGGTGCTGAGCTTCGACGACTACCCGGACATCTCCGACCGGCTCGGAGCGGTGCTCGCCGGAACCGCGGTTGACGCGCACACCCCACGGGACCGGCGGGATCTCCTGCCGCTCACCCCGGTCCGGCGGGCGGAGGCGGTGGTGTCGGTGCCGGGCCACGGCACCCGGGCCGCTGCGGCTGGTCCTGGCGGGCGGTCCGCTCCGGTCGAGGTCGACGAGCACACGCCTGCGCACCTGCGGCCGGTGCTGCGCCGTCGGCTCGACACCGGGCCGGTCGCGTCGCTCAAGCTGGCCAGTGGCTGCGACCGACGGTGTGCCTTCTGCGCCATCCCCGCCTTCCGCGGTGCGTTCGTCTCCCGTCCGCCGGAGGCGCTGCTCGCCGAGGCGGAGTGGCTGGCCAGGACCGGCGTGCGGGAGCTGGTGCTGGTCAGTGAGAACTCCAGCTCCTACGGCAAGGACCTGGGCGACCCGCGGGCGCTGGAGAAGCTGCTGCCCCAGCTCGCCGCGGTGGACGGCATCGTTCGGGTGCGGGCGAGCTACCTCCAGCCGGCCGAGACCCGTCCCGGACTGGTCGAGGCGATCGCCACCACGCCGGGCGTCGCCCCGTACTTCGACCTGTCGTTCCAACACTCCAGCGAGACGGTGTTGCGACGAATGCGTCGGTTCGGCTCCACCGACCGGTTCCTGGAGCTGCTGAGCAGCATCCGGGCGCTGGCCCCGGAAGCTGGCGCGCGGAGCAACTTCATCGTCGGGTTCCCCGGCGAGACCCGGGCCGACGTCGCGGAGCTGGTCCGCTTCCTGGAGGAGGCGCGGCTGGACGCGATCGGGGTGTTCGACTACAGCGACGAGGACGGCACCGAGGCCGCCGGTCTGCCCGGCAAGGTCACCGCCGCCACCGTCAAGCGCCGCTACGACCGGCTCAGCGCGCTCGCCGACGAGCTCTGTGCGCAGCGGGCCGAGCAGCGGCTCGGCTCGACTCTGCAGGTGCTGGTCGACTCGGTCGACGAAGGTGTGGTGGAAGGCCGGGCCGCGCACCAGGCTCCCGAGGTGGACGGCTCGACCACCCTGGTCGCGCCCCCCGAGGGCGGGGTGGACCTGACCGCCCTGCGCCCCGGTGACCTGGTGCAGTGCACGGTCACCGCTACGGAGGGTGTGGACTTGATCGCCGTACCGGATGCGATGATCTCCGCGGCTCCTGGCGTCGCACGGTGACGGTCGGTCCAGGGGGTTCGGCCGGCGCACCTGGTGCGGGGCCGGGCCGGCGGCGGGATGCGGCGATGACCGGAGCGGCGGAGCCGTCCCCGGCGGCCCCCCGGGTGCCGGTGCTCAACGCCGCCAACGCGCTGACGTTGCTGCGGCTGGTGTTGGTGCCGGTCTTCGCCGTCTCGGTGGTCGTCTCCGAGTTGACTCACGTCGGCTGGCGGATCGTGGCCTGCCTGATCTTCGTCGGGGCTGCCTTCACCGACCTGGTGGACGGTTGGATCGCTCGCCGTTTCGGCCTGGTCACCTCGGTGGGGAAGGTGGCCGACCCGATCGCGGACAAGGCGCTCACCGGCGTCGCGCTGCTGCTGCTCTCCTTCTATGACCAGCTTCCGTGGTGGGTTACCGGAACGATCCTCTTTCGGGAGCTGGGCATCACCGCGCTGCGGTTCTGGGTGATCCGGCACGGCGTCATCGCCGCCAGCCGGGGCGGGAAGATCAAGACTGCCCTGCAGACCCTCGCGATCATCTGGTATCTGTGGCCCATGCCGGCGCCCCTGGACCTGGTCGGACCATGGGTCATGGGTGCCGCGGTGGCGGTTACGGTGGTCAGTGGCCTCGACTACGTGGTGCGGGCGCTGCGCCTGCGCCGACAGAAAACGGGCTGACCAGGTCCGGCGAAGGGGGAGCCACCGTGGGGCTGGGAGCGGACGGTGAGCGGCCCGCCGAGGGCCCGGCCGCCAGCGTTGTGCATGGCCTGGCGAAGCGGCGGGAGACGCTCGCCACCGTCGAGTCGCTCACCGGCGGCCTGCTCGCCGCCACGATCGTGGAGGTCGCCGGGGTGAGCAGCGTCTACCGCGGCGGGCTGGTGGTGTACGCGACCGAGTTGAAGTCCCAGCTGGCCGGAGTGTCGGCGGAGTTGCTCGCCGGGCGCGGTCCGGTTGACCCGGACGTGGCCGTGGCGCTCGCGCTGGGGGGCCAGCGACGGTGCGCCGCCGACTGGGGGCTGGCCACCACCGGGGTGGCTGGACCGGAGCCGCAGGGCGGCAAGCCGGTCGGCCTGGTCTACGTGTCGGTGGCTGGTCCGAGCGGCTGCGTGGTCCGGCGACTGGAGTTGGGCGGGGGCCGTGATCTCATTCGGTCCGCCGCCGTGGTGCAGGCGCTTCGACTGCTGGCCGAGCAGGTGGCCAAGATGCCCGGCGCTGCCGGCGGTGGTGCATAGCGACACCGACCGTGATACGGTCAGCACTCTTTGTCGATGGCATTGCCGTTCGGTGGGTTTGCCGGGCCGCGGTCTGATTGGGCAGGCGGGGCAGTATGTCGGTCAGGCCGACACCGGGTACGGTTGCGGGATGGTTTCGGTGGTCGGGGCCCGGACTCCCCGGGTCGTCGAGGCACGGAGTGTTCCTTCTGGGGAGGTGTGATGGTCCTGCTACGCCGGCTGATCGGTGACGCGCTACGGGCACGCCGGCAGGGGCAGCACCGCACCCTGCGCGAGGTTTCCTCTGCCGCCAATGTCAGTCTCGGCTATCTGTCCGAGATTGAGCGTGGGCACAAGGAGCCGTCGAGTGAGCTGTTGGCCGCCATCTGTGACGCGCTTGGTGCCCGCCTCTCCGAGCTGCTGCGTGAGGTGAGCGACACGGTGGCGCTCGCCGAGCAGATGCCGGGGGTGCTGGTGCCGGTCCAGGATGAGCCGACCGGGCAGCAGCCCGCCCCGGTCCCGGCCGCCAGCCACGGCAAGACCGCCGGCCGGTCGGTCCGCCAGGTCTCCTCCGACGGCACGGTGTCGGTGCAGGTTCGCCAGGAGTCGCCGCTCAAGGCGACTCTGCACACCCGGGTTCGTAAAACGGACCGGGATGTGGTCTGCGCCGCCTGAGCGCGCGTAGGGTTATCATGGCCCGCTGCGTTGTCGGCGGCTGCCCAAGCTGGCACCCGCCTGCGACGATGGAGCCACTGTCGTCCCGGCCGGCCAGGTCGCGGCCGGCCGCGTCGCTAGTGAGGGGATACCGCGGAGATGGCGAACCCGTTCGTCAAGGGTTGGAAATATCTGATGACGCTCTTTGGCGCCACACTCGACGAGCGTGCCGATCCGAAGGTGCAGGTTCAGCAGGCGATCGAGGAATCTCAGCGGCAACACCAGCTACTCGTCCAGCAGGCCGCCGCGGTGATCGGCAACCAGCGGCAGCTGGAGATGAAGCTGTCCCGGCAGATGTCCGAGGTCGAGCGGCTGCAGGGCAACGCCCGCCAAGCCCTGGTCCTGGCCGACCAGGCCCGCGCTCGGGGCGGCGTCGCCGAAGCCACCCGCTACGAGCAGTCCGCTCAGGCGCTCGCCACCCAGCTGGTCGCCGCCGAGCAGGCCACCGAAGACCTCAAGACCCTGCACGACCAGGCGCTCGGCGCGGCGGCGCAGGCACGTAAGGCGGTCGAGAACAATTCGATGATTCTCCAGCAGAAGCTCGCCGAGCGGGCGAAGCTGCTCAGCCAGCTCGAGCAGGCCAAGATGCAGGAGAACGTCGCCGCGTCGCTGGAGTCGATGTCCGCGATCACCGCCCCGGGTACCACCCCGACCCTGGACGAGGTGCGCGAGCGCATCGAGCGGCGCTACGCCAACGCGATGGGCCGAGCCGAGCTCGCCGGCAACTCGGTCGAGGGCCAGATGCTCGACATCCAGCAGGCAGCCCTCGACGCGGCGGGTTCCGCCCGGCTCGATCAGATCCGCGCCGGCATGGCCGGGGAGCAGCTACGCGGCACTGCCGAGCGGCCCGCCGTCACCCAGCCCGAGCAGCAGGGTGCTCCGGTCGCCGACCCGGCCGCCGCGGCCCGGCTCGACGAGATTCGCTCCACTCTGGGCCGCGAACGCGGCACCGGGGACAGCACCGCCGCCGGCTGAGCGGCGCGGGTGGGGAGGCGACGTGGCAGACGAGCGGACGCGGTACTTCCGGCGGCTGAGCCGCCGACGGCGGTCTGCCCGCCGATGGAGTGTCATCGCCGGTGGGCTCGGCGGCGCGGCGGCGGTGCTGACGCCGTACGCCGGTCTGGGGTTGCTTGACGCGGCCTGGGCCGCCGGTGCGGGCGGGGCGATCGTGCTCGCCGCCTGGCGCTGGGCCGATCTGCGGGCGCTCGCCGCCCAGCCGGCGCCGCCGGCGTTGGACCCGGCCGAGGCGGCGGCCCATTCGCGGGCCCGGCTGGTCGCGGCGGTGGAGCGCCTTCCCGCCGGCTCCGGCATCCTCGGGGAGGCCCGCCGGGTGCGGTCCCGGGTCGCACTACGCGGCACCAGCGCCGCCGAGCCGTGGGGCCGGCTGGATCGGGCCGGGTCGACCTTCGCCGGCCTGCGGGGCCGGCTGACCGGGCTGGCGGCGCCCGCGGTCGCCGAGGCCACCGCGGCCGACCGCTCCCTCCGGGACCTCGCCCTCCGGGTCGCGGAGGTCGAACGGGCCATTCGGTTCGCGCCACCCGAGACCCGGCCCTCGCTTGAGCAGGCCTGGACGGCCCTCGCCGGCCAACTGCACAGCGGCGTCGCGGCGTACGAGCGGCTGGTGGCAGCCGCCGCTGGTTACGTGGCCGAGAACGTGCGGTCCGATGTCCCAGAACCGGCGGTGGCCCGGCTCACCGAGGCGACGGACCTGCTGCACGGGGTGGCTTCGGCGTTGGCGGAGCTGCGCGCCACCGACCCCACCTTCCGTACCTCCTGAGCCAACCGGGCCGGCGCAGCAGTGGGCTTCCGACGCCGTGCGGCATGGCGCTGACACCGAGGAGCACGACCGCCCGGGGGCGTACGCACTCGCGGCCCCCTGCGGCCCCGCCCGCCGCGGCCGGCCTCGACGACAGGGTCGTTGACGGTGCGAACCCAGGCCGTTCAGCCCGGCGTCGTCACGGCGATCGGGGCGGTGAAGGGGGACATGCCGACGACGTTGAACGCGCGGATCCGATAGTGGTAGGTGGTGCGGCGAGCCAGGCCGGTGTTGGTGAACCCCCGTCCGTTCACGGTGAAGGTGGCTACCTCTTGGGTGAATGCCGGGTCCGTGGCCCGCTGCACGGTGAACCCGGCGCCGGAACCGGCGGGTGAGCTCGCCGCCCAGCCGAAGATGACCGTCGCGGTGTCCGGTGCGGACGTGGCGGTGGTGACGGTCACCGAGTCCGGTACGCCCGGCCGGGGTGGTGTGGTTACCTGAGCCACTGTGGACCACGGTGAGGCCGCGCCCAGGTAGGTGGTGCGCACCCGATAGTAGTAACGGGTGTCCGGTGCAACGGCGGTGTCCAGATGGGTGTCCCCAACACTGATGGCCGTGGTGCTGGGCCCGCTGGTGAAGGTCGGGTTGGTGGCGCGCTGCACATCAACACCGGTGGCGAAGGAGTGGTTGCGCCAGCGCAGCCCCACCCGTAGCGGTGCCGCCGGTGGCACCGCCGCGGCCAGGCTGGTGGGGGCGGTGAGCCACACCGAGGCGGGCGCGCAGTTCGACCAGGCCGAGCAGCTGACGGCGTTCTCCGCCCGGATGCGGTAGTGGTAGGTCACCCCGGGGGTGATGGTCGCGTCGGTGTAATGGGTGGCGCTGGCGGCCACCGTGATCGTGGCGACCTCCGCGGTGAATGTCGGGTCAATGGCGCGTTGGAGTTGGTGGCTGGTGGCGGCGGGCCGATTGCCGTTGCCTGTCCAGGCGAGCAGGATCGCCGGCAGCGCGGTGGCCGATCCGGGTCCCGGGGTCGCGGACAGTCCGGTCGGGGCCTGCGGCGCGACCCGCAGCACCAGCGGTCGGCTCAGGCCCTGGTCGCGATAGCCGGCGAGTTGGCTGTGCCAGCGGTACTCCCAGCCCAGGTTGACCGGCTGGTGGGTCACCGGCACAGCCCGGCCGTCGCGCGGTGCCCCGCCGAGGTGGACGCCGCCCGGCCAGCCCGGCTCCACCGCCCGTACGCTGTCCGCGATCTTGAACGGGAGGGGCGGCGCGACCGGGCGCAGCGCGACCACCAGATCCTCATGTGGGTTGACCCGGACCACCTGCTTCCAGCCCATCTCGTTCGGTGCCGGTGGGCGGAGCGTGCCGTCCCACCCGGCTCGGTTGACCAGTTGCAGGTCGACACCGTCGAGGCGGATCGGCTGGGTCTGCCGGTTGGCGCCGCGCAGCCGCCAGAACTGTACGCCGTCGCTGGCTGAGCCTCCCGGTACCGCCGGGTCGACGACCGGCACCACCTCGGTGGCCGGGTCGGTCGGGCCGAGTGACACCACGGCCGGCGTGGGTGGCCCTCCGGGCGGCGGGCCGGCACCGAGGCGGCCGGCGAGTCGGCCGTACGTTGGCTCGAAGACCTGCTCGATGATCTTCACCGCGAGCGGTAGCAGGACCGGGGACACGTCGCCGGCTGGGGTGAATGCGACCGTGGTGGCATGGACCGGGACGGTGGTCTCCCGAGCAGTGTGGGTGCCGAAGGCGGTGTCGTAGGCGGGCTGCGGCACGATCGGGGGGCGCTGGCTGGCCGCGTACGCCCGAGGGAGCCGCTCCTGGAGTCGGGCCAGGTCGTAGCGGGGTGCCGGAACGCCGGTCACCCGGAACTGCAGCAGGGTACGGGTGTTCGGCCCGTACCCGGGACGGCTCGGTGGGGTCCCGCCCGCGGCGGTGTGGTCCGCGGCTTCGGTGTGGTGGTCGTAGCGGGGGTCGGCGTCAGGGAGCGGGGCCGGGGCGTCGTTGTAGAGGAGCACGGTGCTGCCGGGGGCGACGGTGGCGAAATCCACCAGCACATCGGCCTGCTCCCCGGGGGCGAGTAGCAACGTGTGCCGGTCAACGTTGAGGACGGTGGGGTCGCGCCGGTCGTATCGGTAGGTCACGGGCTGGTTGGGGAGCACCGCGGGGGCCGGTAGGAGGCCCCCGTCGTTGCCGATCTGCACCAGGTCGGGACCGGCGGCGAGGGGATCCGGCACCCCGCCTTCCCGCCCGTCTGTCGGCCACCGGCTGGGTCGGCCGGGCACCGGAATCGCCGCCACCATCGGAACCTCGCCGGCGTCCGGGTCAGCCAGTCCGCCATCGTTGTCCCACATCGGGCCGGCGGAGCGCGGCTGGTAGAGCTGGAGGTTCAGGCTGCGGTCCAGGCACGCGTTGAGGACGCGGAACCGGTAGGTGCGTGGTTCGACCGTCAACCAGGGGTACGCCACGCCGTTGATCAGGACCGTGTCGCCGTACGCGGCTGGCACCGCCGATGGGTGGGGTACGCCGGGTGTCATCGGCGGCTCATCCGCGTCATCGCCGATCGGGTCGTGGTGTGGGTTCGGGACCGGCCTCGGCCCGGCGCTGTGGGGTCTGGCGGGGCTGTCCGGCCCGAGCCCCTCGGCGGCTCGTGTCCACGGCCCGTAGTCCCAGCGCCCGGTCGGGTTGATGCCGTCGTCGCGGTAGGGGTTCTGCCGGGGTTGGTAGATGTGTGGGTGCCAGAGGCTGCCCCGCGCGCCCCACCGGTCGCGGTCCCAGGTTGGGTCGGTAGCGGCCAGCTGGCTGTCGTCGGGCACGAAGGTCTTGTCCTCGAAGACCAGCGGGATCTGGTCGGCGGGCAGTACCCCGTCGGCTACCAGGTCGTCCTCGGCCGGTTCGGTGATGAGGTAGATACCTATTTGTCCGGAGTAGCTGGTGAGCCGGGCCAGCCCGACGGTGTTGTCGTGGAACGCGAGCAGCCGACCGCTCTGCTCGTTCGGGTAGTACAACGTGGTGGCACCCTTGCCGGGCAGCGGCATGTCCGGCACGGGGGCCAGCCCGGGACCGGTCGGGTATGGGGTTATCTCTGCAGCGGGTGTGACCCAGTGCCATGGGTTTCCGGCGCTGATCCAACCGGTCTGCGCGCCGGCGAGGTGCAGCACCGCCCGATTCTGCGGGTACGGTGCCGGCCCGCGGAGTGGCCCGTGACCGGCGCCGTCGATGGTCGGGTCAACCGGGAGGAACAGTTCCCCGGCTCGACCGGTCGGGAGCTGGTTGATGAACTTGACCCGTACTGGTCGGCTGCGCCGCGCGAGAATCACCGGGCCGAGGTGGACCGGGCAATCCGGTGGGGCCACAGTGTTGTGTCCGGTCGAGTCGGTACCAAGGTTCAGCTGCCGGTATCCCCGCAGCCGGGTAGCCGGAAGGTCCCGGTGCAGCCGTTGTGCGTATTCCTGTAGACCGATTTCGTAATAGTCGCAGCCCGGATAGGTGATCGTGTCGGGTACGGCCACCGGCAAGCGGCCGGGGTCGTTGGCTGGTCCGAGCGTGGGCAGCGGGTCGACGAACTTGCGGATGCCGGTGCCGGGCACCACGTCGCCATCGTCATCCAGAATCGGCAGCGGACTGTGGGCGTGGTTCGGCACCGGGCCGAAGTAGCGGGGCAGGGCCGCCGGGTCCAGTGTCGCTGGTGCCGGCCCTGATGCTGCTGGCCCTGATGCTGCCGGGCGTGGTGTTGCCGATGCCGGTGTCGCGGATCTTGGCGGTGTCGTCACCGTGCCGTCTGCGCTCCGAGCCGCCGGTACCAGCGGTGTGGAGTCGTCGGTGCTGTCTTGGTTCGGGCTGGAGCCGTTGGTGGTGGCCTGCGGTGGGTCGCTAGCGGGTCGCTCGGCCCAGGGGATCCGGAGTCTGCGGAACAGGTCCATGGCTCTCCCGGCGTCGGGCGCGGTACCGACCACCTCGGCGTGGCGGTGCACGCGCAGAACAGACGGTGTGTGAGCACGTATCTGCAGCATGGGACCTAAGGGATGGGTTGGGAAGTACCCAATCGTCCCTTTCTAGGACAGCCCGCCGCGTCGTCCCTGTCCAGGCCAGCGAGGAGACGTAGCCCATCCTCGCTGGGGCTGCCGGGAGTGGCGGACAGCACCAGCAGTTCCACACCGGAGTCGTCCGGTGGCGCGAGGCTTTCCTGGTGCAATTCCAGCAGCCCGACCAGCGGGTGCCGGTAGGACCGCCGCCCGTGGGGGCGGGCGCGTACGTCTGCACGTGCCCAGAGGCCGCGGAAGCGTTCGCTACTCATCGCCAGTTCGCCGATGAGCGAGGTGAGACGGGGTTCCTCGGGGTACTTGCCGGCAGCCAGGCGCAGGTGCCCGACCACGATGAGGGTGCACGCCTCCCAGTCGGCGTACAGGCCGCGTTCCCGCTCCTCAAGGAAGACGTGCCGGGCGGTGTTCGAGCCCGGCATCGGCAGGCCGTAGAGGAGCCGGGCGAGGCGGTTGCCGGCGAGCACGTCCAGACGATGATTCATGATCAGTACGGGTGTATCGGCCATCAGGTCGACGACGCGGAGCAACTCCGGCCGGACCCGCCCACCCGGCATCCGCGCACGGTGCCGGCGTTGCCGGGCGAGTCGGTGCAGGTGCCCGCGTTCGGTCTCGTCGAGACCGAGGACGCGAGCGAGTGCGTCGAGGACCTGGTCGGAGGGCTGGGTCGCGCGGCCCTGCTCCAAACGTACGTAGTAGTCGACGCTGACTCCGGACAGATGCGCGACCTCCTCGCGGCGTAGCCCCTGGACCCGGCGATGCCGGTCGGTGGGGATGCCGAAAGCCGCCGGGTCGACCCGAGAACGCCGGGTCCGCAGGAAGCCCGCGAGATTGTCCATCCTCCCAGTATCACTGGCTTGGTGCCGGATGGGTGGTCCTGCCGTTACCAGGATATCCAGTCCGAGGAAGCGTTGCCCCTGAATGTTGGGGTGCCGCGGGGCCCAGGATTGAGACCCATGATCCGAAGGAGCCCCATGAACGCGCTGATTGTGTACGCCCACCCGGAGCCGAAGTCGCTCAACGGCTCGCTGAAGGACCTCGCCATCTCCACCCTGCGGACCGCCGGGCACGAGGTGCGGGTCAGCGACCTGTACGCGATGAGGTGGAAGGCGGTTGTGGACGCCACGGACTATGGCCCCGAGGCCGCCAATCCGCTCCGGGTCGCCCGGGACTCAGGCCGGGCCTTCGACGCCGGGACACTCACCCCGGATGTCCTCATCGAGCAGGACAAGCTGCGGTGGGCTGACGTGATCATTTTTCAGTTCCCGCTGTGGTGGTACACCATGCCCGCGATCCTCAAGGGCTGGGTGGACCGGGTGTTCAGCTGCCACTTCGCGTACGGCGTCGGTGAGTACAGTGACACCAGGTTTGGTGACCGTTTCGGCGAAGGCACCCTTGCCGGCAGGAAGGCGCTGCTGTCGGTGACCGTCGGTGGATCGGAGTCGCACTACTGCGCTCGTGGGATCAACGGCCCGATCGATGACCTCCTGTTTCCGATCCAGCACGGCATCCTCTACCACCCAGGTATCGAGGTCCTGCCGCCGTTCGTGCTCTACGGCGCCGACCGGTTGACCAGCGAAGACTATTCGGACGTCGCCAAAGCCTGGAAGCAACGCCTGCTCACCCTGGATTCGACTGAGCCGATCCCGTTCCGACAGCAGAACTCCGGCGACTACGAGATCCCCTCGTTACGGCTGAGGGAAGGGGTGGAGCCCGCCGGCCGTACCGGCTTTGGGCTGCACCTGCGGCACTGACCTCGGTCGCGCCCGGCGTCAACCGGCGGTGAGGCGTAGCCGATCGCCCGGCGCTACCCCGAGCAGGTCGGCGGCCCGTCCACCGTTGACCGCGACCGCGACGTGGCCAGCCGAGTCGACGTGCACCAGGAGCTCGCCCGGCGCCACGTCACCGAAGGTGTGGACCCGTACCGCCGGTTGACGCTGGACCCGGAGCGACCGGGGCAGTGGTTCCAGCAGGTCCCCCGATGCCGCGAGCTGCACGTTGCCAAAGTGGTCCACGGTCAGTATCTCGGCGGTGAACCCGTCGGCCTCCCGCTGGACCAGCGGCACCGGCAACTGGATCAGGGTGCTGGGCTCGATGGCCGGGCCGGCGTCGGCGAGCGGCGCACCGAGTGCCAGCCGGGCCGCGACCGGCGCGAAGATGTCCCGACCGTGGAAGGTGGCGGACTGCTGCGCTCCGAGCCAGTCCCGGTTCGTCAGCTCCACCGCCGCGCGGACCCCGCCGAGCGCCGCGGCCGCGTCCAGCAGCAGCCCGTTGTCCGGGCCGACCAGCAGACCCTCCCCGGCGGCGAGGGCAACCGCCCGACGAGCCGTGCCCACGCCAGGGTCAACCACGGCGAGGTGGACGGCGGCTGGCAGGTACGGCACGGTCTGCGCCAGCACCGCGGCGCCCCGCCGCACGTCGCAGGGCGGGACCAGGTGGGTCACGTCAATCACCCGGGCGGCGGGCGCCAGCCGGGCAAGGACTCCATGGCAGGCGGCCACGAAACCATCAGTGAGGCCGTAGTCGGTGGTGAAGGAGATCCAGGGGGTCGGCGGCATGGAGGGAAGGCTAGCTGGGTCGGTTGACCGATCATCCCCGCAGCCGGAGCCCGCGGGGGGTGGCCCGGAACCCGGCGGCCGTCAACGCGTCGCGCAGCGGTGACGAGCGCACCGCCTCGCCGTCCGCCCGTTCGACGGAGATCGTCCCGAGGGCTCCTCCCTGTACGGCGTCGGCGAGCGCCTGACCGGCGGTCGCCAGCACGTCGTTGTCGTCGGTGAAGGAGAGCAGTGTCCGACCGCCCCGCTCGACGTAGAGGACCAGATCGCCGGAGACCAGCACCACCAGGGCGCCGGCCTTGCGGCCGGCCCGGTGCCCGGTCGGGGCGGCACCGCCGTCCCCGGAGTCGACCACCCGCTCCGGCCAGGGCAGCGCCGCGCCGTACGGGTTGGCGGGGTCGGTCGCGGCGAGGACCAGGGCCAGGCCGGCGCGGATCCGCCCACCGTCGGCCGGGTCGGCCAGCGCGCGCAGTCGGTCGACCGCCCCGGGTACGGCGAACTGCGCGGCCCCCAGCCCTTCCACGAAGTAGCCGCGACGGGTGGCGCCTCGCTCCTCCAGCGCGGACAGCACCGGGTAGACGGCGGCGAACCCGCCGGGCACCTGCTCCGCCGCGACCGCTCCCCGGGTCACCACGCCGTGTCGCTCCAGCAGTACGTCGGCGAGGGCCGCGGCTCGGCGGGTCGGGTCGGTGTCCCGCTCGGGCAGGCGCGACCAGCGGCCGGCGACGGTGGGTGGGCCGCTGCGTGACGGCAGGGCGACGCGGCCGGGTCGCCGGTAGCGGGTACGGGGTGCGGCCGGCCGGGACCGGTGCGCCCCGCGACCGGCCAGCAGGGCCCGCAACGGGGCGAGCGTGTCGTTGGTCAGGTGACCGGCCCACACCAGCTCCCAGACGACGGCGGCGAGTGCGGCGTCGTCGGTGGAGCCCAACCGGTCGGAGAGGGCACGGAAGAACAGCGCCTGTCCATCGTCGAGGGCGTCGAGCACCGCGTCGTGCAGCGGGGTTCGGGCCAGGGCCGCATCCGGCGGGGGAAGCAGCAGCGGGGCCGTGTCCGCGTACGCGAGCACGACCCAGCCGTCCCCGCCGGATATCGCCCCGGAACCGGCCCACACCACCTCGCCACTGGTACACAGCTCGTCGAGCTGGGCGGGGGAGTAGTCGGCGATCCGGGCCGGCAGCACCAGCCGCTCCAGGGCGGACCCGGGCAGGGCCAGACCCTGTACCTGCTCCAGGGCCGCGGCTAGCGCCGGCACCCCCCGTCCCGCCGTACCGACCTGTTGCCAGCGGGGCAGGAAGGTGGCCAGCGCCCGCGGTGGCACCGGCTCGATCTCCCGGCGCAGCGCCGCGAGGGAGCGGCGGCGCAGCATGCGCAGTACCTCGGCGTCGCACCACTGGACGCCGACTGTGTCGGGGGCGAACTCACCGGCGAGCACCCGGCCGGCGGCGGCGAGCCGGCGCAGCGCCCCTTCGACCACCGCCACCCCGAGCCCGAATCGGGCGGCGCAGGTGGCGGCGGTGAATGGCCCGTGCGTGCGGGCATAGCGGGCGATGAGGTCACCGAGCGGGTCGGCCACCGGGGCCAGGTACGCCTCGGCAACGCCGCCGGGCAGCGCCACACCCAGCGCGTCCCGCAGCCGGGCGGCGTCCTCGACCCCCACCCAGCGCTCCTCGCCGGCGATGCGGACCCGCAGCACCCGGCGGGCGGCCACCAGCTCGGTCAACCACTGCGCCGGCGCCCCGCGCTCGGCCAGCTCGGTGGTGCTGAGGTCGCCGACCACCCGCAGCAGCTCGACCACGTCCTCGGCGTCGCGGGGGCGGCGCTGCTCGGTGCGCCAGCGTAGCTGGCGTTCGGTCTCGGCGAGCACCGCCGGGTCGAGTAGCTCCCGCAGGTCGACCCGGCCGAGCAACTCGCCGAGCAGGGCCGAATCCAGGGTGAGGGCGGCGGCACGCCGCTCGGCGAGGGGAGCGTCACCCTCGTAGAGGAACGTCCCGACGTAGCCGAAGAGCAGCGACCGCGCGAACGGCGACGGCTGCGCCGTCTCCACCTCGACCAGACGTATGGTGCGGGCGGCCAGGTCGCGCATCAGCGCGGCGAGCGCGGGCTGGTCGAAGACGTCCTGGAGACATTCCCGAGCCGCTTCCAGCGTGACCGGGAAGTCCGCGTACTCCCGGGCGACGTCGAGGAGTTGCGCGGCGCGCTGCCGTTGCTGCCAGAGCGGCTGCCGGCGGCGCGGATCGCGGCGGGGCAGTAGCAGCGAGCGGGCGGCGCACTCGCGGAACCGGGCGGCGAACAACGCCGACGTGCCCACCGACTCCTCGACCAGTTGGGTGATCTCGTCGGGCTCGAAGACGACCGCGTCCGCGCCCGGCGGCTCCGCGGCGGTGTCGGGTAGGCGAACGACGATCCCGTCGTCGGCGGGGAGCACCTGTGCGTCCACCCCGTATCGCTCGGTGAGCCGGCGGCCGATGGCCAGCGCCCACGCGGCGTTGACCTGGGCGCCGAGGACGCTGTGTACGGCGAGCCGCCAGTCACCCAGCTCGTCGCGGAAGCGCTCGACCACCACGGTCCGGTCGTCCGGCAGGGTACGGGTGGCCGCCTGCTGCTCGCGCAGGTACGCCAGCAGGTTTCCGGCTGCCCATTCGTCGAGGCCACCGGCGCGCAGCGCGGCCACGGCGGTGTCGTCGTCGGTCCGCAGCAGGGTGCGGAGGCGGGCACCGATGGCCCGGCCCAGCTCCACCGGGCGGCCCGGCTGGTCGCCCTTCCAGAAGGGCATCTTGGCCGCCTGGCCCGGGGCGGGGGTTACCAGCACCCGGTCTGGGGTGATGTCGTCGATCCGCCAGGACGATGAGCCGAGGAGGAAGACATCGCCGACCCGCGACTCGTAGACCATCTCCTCGTCCAGTTCGCCGACGCGCGCGGCCCGCTCCGCCCCGGCCAGGAAGACACCGAACAGACCCCGGTCGGGGATGGTGCCGCCGCTGGTCACCGCGAGCCGCTGGGCGCCGGGCCGGCCGGTCAGCAGGTCGGTGGCGCGGTCCCAGACCAGGCGGGGCCGCAGCTCGGCGAAGGCGGTCGACGGGTAGCGGCCGGAGAGCATGTCGAGCACCGCGTGCAGCGCCGAGTCGGGCAGTTCCGCGAAGGGCGCGGAACGGCGGACCAGGTCGGCCAGGTCGCTGACCCGCCACGGCTCGAGTGACACCATCGCCACGATGTGCTGGGCCAGCACGTCGAGGGGGTTGCGTGGGTGGTGCAGCTCCTCGATCGCGCCGTCGGCCATCCGTTCGGCCACCACCGCACAGGCGAGCAGGTCTCCTCGGTGTTTGGGGAAGACCACACCCCGGGAGACGGCGCCGACCTGGTGCCCGGCGCGGCCGACTCGCTGGAGCCCGGCGGCCACGCTCGGCGGGGCCTCGATCTGCACGACCAGATCGACCGCACCCATGTCGATGCCCAGTTCCAGGCTGGAGGTGGCGACCACCGCCGGGAGCTGCCCGGACTTGAGAGACTCCTCGATGTGTTCGCGTTCGCTTCGGGAGACGCTGCCGTGGTGGGCGCGGGCGAGCACCGGCGGTGCTCCGGCCCCCGACCCGGCCTGTGCCATGAGCTGGGCGGGCGGTCGGGTGGCGTGCCCCGGCCCGCCCGGCGGTGCGGTGTCTGGTGTCGCGGTCCCGGGCAGTGCGGTGCCCGGTGCGCGGGTGCCCTGCGCCTCGACGCCCGGGGCGTCGCCGGCGGACTCCTCGGCGGCCAGTTCGTTGAGCCGGGCGCAGAGCCGCTCGGCGGAGCGGCGGGAGTTGGTGAAGACGATGGTGGAGCGGTGCGCGCGGACGAGGGTGTAGACCCGCTCCTCCACCGCCGGCCAGATCGACGCGCGGCGGGGGCCGTCCAGGTCGGGCCCGGGCTGCTCCGGCTCGTCGAGGAAGGTCATGTCGGCGACCGGGACGTGGACGCCGATGTCGATGGTCTTGGCGGTGGGCGGGGCGACCACGTCAACTGGTCGGGCTCCGCCGAGGAAGCGGGCGCAGGCGTCAACCGGCCGGACGGTGGCGGAGAGGCCGATGCGCTGGGCCGCGGTGGGCAGCAGCGCGTCGAGCCGCTCCAGCGACAGCGCGAGATGGGCTCCGCGCTTGGTGCCGGCCACCGCGTGCACCTCGTCGACGATGACCGTCTGCACGCCCCGGAGCGAGTCGCGGGCGGCGGAGGTGAGCAGGAGAAACAGCGACTCCGGAGTGGTGATGAGGACGTCCGGCGGGGTTCGGGCGAAGGCGCGGCGCTCGTCGGCGGGGGTGTCGCCGGTGCGCATGCCGACGGTGATCTCGGGCGGGGTCAGACCCAGCCGGGCGGAGGCCTGCCGGATGCCGGTGAGCGGGGTACGCAGGTTCCGTTCGACATCGACCGCGAGCGCCTTGAGTGGGCTGACGTAGAGCACCCGGCAGCGCTGTCGGGCCTGCGCCGGGGCGGGTTCGCGGGCCAGTCGGTCCAGTGACCAGAGGAACGCGGCCAGGGTCTTGCCGGAGCCGGTGGGGGCCACGACCAGTGCGTTACGGCCGGCGCCGATGGAGCGCCAGGCCCCCGCCTGGGCGGTGGTTGGCGCGGCGAACGCCGCGGCGAACCATTCCCGGGTGGCCGGGCCGAACGCGTCGAGCGCCCCGCCGTCGGCCGCGTCGGTTGCCGCGTTGCTGGCGGCGCCGCTGGCCGGGCCCCTCGCCGAGCTGCCGCCGGTTTCCTTCTCCACACCCCCATCGTGCCCCCACCGTCCGACAGGTACCTGATGCGCCGTGTTCTGTCCCGGCTGAAGGGTAAAAGCGTCGGATGTAACGATGGACGGCTTAAGTCTTACTTAACGGCTTGATTGTGACCCACAACATAAAGTAACTTCACTCGGGATGCGGCGCGAGGTGGAGGGGCGGATGACGGTCGAGAAGACGCCCACGGTGCCGACGGTGAGCAGGCGGGCGGTCCGGGCCGGCACCGATGTGCTCATCCGAAAGGTCGACGGCCACCTCGCCGCTGTCCGCACCGGCCTGACTGGCCCGGAGCTGGAGCTTGCGGAGCGACTCGCCACCGTGTTGCGGGAGTTGGTTGCCTCCACCGCCTGGGCCAGCGCCGCGGACCGGGGTCGAGTCCGCGCGGCCGTGCATTACTTCGTCCTGCGGCGGGAGAGCCAGGGTCGGTTGCTCTCGGTGCGCTCGCTGACCGCCGCCCAGCGGGTCGTCAACCGCGTCGTGCTCGACCTCGGGCGCCCTGACCTGCTGGTCGAGGCTCGTTGGGATCGTCCTCCCGGGAGTCCGCCGCGCTGACTGCCCCGAGGCCACCACCGCGCTGGTTGCCTTCAGGGTCGGTTCACGTCTTGCCGTACGGGGAGTGTCAGGGCACGCTGAGATAGCGAAAGCTGTCAATGTAGTCCCGGATGTGCGGTCGTGCCCACCGGTACGGCCCGCCCCGACCCGGAGGACCCATGAGACCCCGTACCCGTAGACCCGTCTGGCCGGCGGTGCTGGCCGTCGTGGCCGCGACGGCGCTGACCGCCACCGCGGCCGCCGCTGCGCCGGTGCACCCCCACCTCGCGCCGTCCTCGACTGCCGTCGACGCCCCGGACATCCCGCTGGCCAACGTGAAGGCCCACCTGACCCAGCTCCAGTCGATCGCCAACGCCAACGGCGGAAACCGGGCGCACGGTCGACCCGGCTACCTGGCCTCGGTGAACTACCTGCGGTCGCAGCTCGACGCGGTCGGCTACACCACCACCGTGCAGTCGTTCACCTACGCCGGTGCGACCGGCTACAACCTGCTCGCCGAATGGCCGGCGGGTGACCCGGACGCCGTGGTCCTGACCGGAGCGCACCTGGACGGCGTCACCAGTGGACCGGGCATCAACGACAACGGGTCCGGTTCGGCGGCCATCCTCGAGGTGGCACTGGCCGTACCGAGCAGCGGCTTTACCCCGGACAGGCGGCTACGGTTCGCCTGGTGGGGCGCGGAGGAGCTGGGTCTGCGCGGTTCCCGTCACTACGTGAACAGCCTCTCGGGCGCGGAGCGCGACCGGATCACGCAGTATCTCAACTTCGACATGGTGGGTTCGCCGAACGCCGGCTACTTCGTCTATGACGGCGACGACTCCGACGGGGTGGGTGCCGGCCCCGGACCCGAGGGCTCCGCCGAGATCGAGCAGACCATTCAGGCGTACTACACCTCGATCGGCGTGACGACCCAGGGCACCGACTTCAACGGCCGCAGCGACTACGGGCCGTTCATCGCGGTCGGTATCCCGGCCGGGGGCACGTTCACCGGCGCGGAGGGCATCAAGTCCAGCGCCCAGGCGGCGCTCTGGGGCGGGACGGCGGGACAGGCTTTCGACTCCTGCTACCACCGTTCGTGCGACACCATCGCCAACGTCAACGACACGGCGCTGGATCGCAACGCCGACGCGATTGCGTACACGGTGTGGGAGTTGGCCCAGACGTCCCCGCCGGGTGAGACGGTCTGGAGCGACACCTTCGAGACCGCCACCGGCTGGGTCGTGGACCCGGCCGGCACCGACACCGCCACCACCGGGGCCTGGGAACGCGCCGACCCCGCCACCACCAGCAGCTCCGGGACCACCCTCCAGCTCGGCACCACGGTAAGCGGTAGCTTCGACCTGGTCACCGGCGCGGCTGCGGGCAGCAGTGCGGGCAGCCACGACGTCGACGGTGGCGTCACCACGATCCAGTCCCCGGCGGTCAGCCTGCCGTCGACCGGAGCGCTGACCCTCAGCTTCTCCTGGTACCTCGCCCATCTCAGCAACGCCACCAGTGCCGACTACCTGCGAGTCCGGGTGGTGGGCAGCAGCACCGTGACGGCGTTGAGTGTCACCGGCACGGCGAGCAACCGGGCTGGGTCCTGGCAGCTAGCCAGCGCGGATATATCATCTCTAAGCGGCCAAACAGTACAAATCCTGATCGACGTGGCGGATGCCAGCGACCCGAGCCTGGTGGAGGCCGCCGTCGACGACGTGCGAATCACACATAGCTGACCGTGCGCCGGAAGGGTCCGGGTCGCCGGGACCCTTCCGGCACCGTCAGCAGACTTTCAGCGACTCCCGATAAAATAGACGCATGATCGACTCGTCTGCCCAGGAGGGCAGCAGTAGCGAGCCGGGTTATGCCCGGCTATCCCCGGCCCCGATATCGACGGGAGCCCTGAAGCTCCCGTGTTGATCGTCGTTGGGCTCCTCTTCATCGTTGTCCTCACCGCAGCCACCGGCTACTTCGTGGCTCAGGAGTTCGGCTACGTCGCCGTGGATCGGGGCAAGCTCAAGCAGCGTGCCGCCGAAGGCGACAAGGCCTCGGCCCGGGCCCTGGAAGTTACCGGGCGGCTGTCGTTCATGCTCTCCGGCGCCCAGCTCGGCATCACGGTCACCGCGCTGCTGGTCGGCTACGTCGCCGAGCCGTATCTCGGCGCCGGCCTGGCTGACCTGCTCGGGTTGTCCGGGATGTCGGACCGGGTCAGCGGGCCGCTGTCCGTCGCGTTCGCGCTGGTCATCGCCACCGTCGTGCAGATGGTGCTGGGTGAGCTGGCACCCAAGAACCTCGCTATCGCCCGCCCCGAGGTACTCGCACGGGCGCTCGCCAGCTCCACCCTGATCTACCTCAAGATCGCCGGCCCAGTGATCACACTCTTCGACCGGGCTGCCGTTCGGCTGCTTCGCCGGGCGGGTGTGGAGCCCGTCGAGGAGCTGCCCAGCGGGGCGACCCTGGAGGATCTGGAGCAGATCATCGCCGAGTCCCGCGAGGGCGGGCACCTGACCGCGGAGATGTCCGCCCTGCTGGACCGCGGGTTGGACTTCCGTCAACTCACCGCCGGGGAAGCCATGGTGCCCCGGGTCGACGTGCACACCGTCCGCGCCCACGAGCCGGTCAGCCGCGTCGTCGAGCTACTCGAGACCGGCCGTTCCCGGTTCCCCGTCCAGGGGGCCGAGGGCGTTGACGACGTGATTGGTGTGACCGGCATCGCCGATGTGCTCGGCGTGCCGTTGGAGCGCCGAGCCACCACCCCGGTCGGTACGGTGGCCGTTCCCCCGCTGCTGGTGCCGGAGACCCTGCCGCTGCCGACGGTGCTGGACCGGCTGCGCTCCAGCCACCGGCAGCTCGCCTGTGTGGTCGACGAGTACGGCGGCTTCGCCGGCGTGATCACCTTGGAGGACATCGCCGAGGAACTGGTGGGGCCGATCCGCGACGAGGATGACCCGCCGGAGCGGATACCGACCCGGCAGGGCGATGGCTCCTGGGTGGTGCCGGCCCGCTGGCGGATCGACGAGGTCGCCGACAGCACCGGCATCTCGCTGCCGGTCGCCCCGGAGTACGACACCCTCTCTGGGCTGGTCATGCGGGAGCTGGGCCGGGTACCCGAGGTCGGTGACCAACTGGAGGTCGCCTTGCCGGCAGACGGGGATGAGGCAGCGGCCGGTCCCCGGGCGCTGGTCGAGGTGCTCGTGGTGGACCGGCACGTCGCCGACTCGGTTCGGCTGCGCCTGCAGGAGTCGGAAGGCCAGCCGGAGGTGCAGTCATGAGCGTCAGTGTTGCCCTCGCCGCCTCGGTGGTCCTGCTGGCGTTGAACGGGTTTTTCGTCGCCGCCGAGTTCGCCCTCGTGGCGAGCAAGAGCTACCGGCTGGAGCAGGCCGCCGCCGGTGGTGGCCGAGGTGCCCGAGCCGCGTTGGACGGCGTCCGCGAACTTTCGCTGATGTTGGCCGGCGCGCAGCTGGGCATCACCCTGTGCACGCTGGGGCTGGGTGCGCTGGCCGAACCGGCGATCGAGCAGCTGCTCAGCCCGCTGCTGTACGCCGTGGGCCTGCCCAGTGCGGCGAGTCACGTGATCGCACTGATCTTCGCGTTGAGCCTGGTGACCTTCCTGCACCTGGTGGTGGGGGAGATGGCGCCGAAGTCGTGGGCGATCACCGACGCGGAGCGGTCGGCGACGTTGTTGGCGCTGCCGTTCCGTGCTTTCGCCCGGGTTGCCCGACCGGTGCTGTCGGCGCTGAACTCGCTGGCGAACGGCATTCTGCGGCTGGTCAAGGTGCAACCACAGGATCAGCTGGCCCAGGTGCACGGCCCGGAGGAGCTGCGTCTCCTGCTGGAGCAGTCCCGCGAGCACGGGCTCCTCGGAGCCGAGCAGCATGAGTTGCTGACCAGCATGCTGCAGTTGCAGGGCACCACCGTGGCACAGGTGATGGAGCCGTTCGACCGGATCGTGACCGTGCGACGGGACGCGAGTGCGGGCCAGATCGAGCAGGTCAGCCGCGACAGCGGGCGGTCCCGCCTGGCGGTGCTCGACGAGGCCGGCGACGTGTGCGGGCTGGTGCACGTACGGGAAGCGGTTCGGGCCGCGGCCAGCCGTCCGACGGCGACGGCGCAGGATTTGATGACGACCGCCTTCACCCTGCCCTCGTCCGCCACGGTCACCGAGGCGGTGGCGGCGATGCGGGCCTGGCGGTCCCAGCTGGCGTTGGTCCGCAACGGTGGGGGGCCGAGCCGTCCGGTCGGTTTCGTCGCGCTGGAGGACCTGCTGGAGGAGGTCATCGGCGAGTTCGACGACGAGACGGACCAGGTTCCTCGGGGACGGCGGTTGCGCTGATTCGGTCTGGGTAACCGGGGCCGGTGCGGTTGACGGGGGTGTCGCCGGAGTCCGGTCGGACGGGGCTGACCGTCCGGACCGCGCTGGCCAACCCGAGCACCCGTCCCGGCCTGCGGCTGCCGGGGCGGGTGACCGTCCACGCCGGCCCGGTTGACGTTCCGGTGCTGCATGTCCGGCTCGGCCTGGTCACCTCGGCCGAGCCGGACGAACCGGAGGAGCCCCGGCGGCTGGTGCAGTTCCATCAGGCGGAGATCGCCACCGGGTTCGTCCTGCGCGCCGGGCGGGCCCGCAGTATTCCGTTCTCGTTCCCGATGCCCTGGGAGACCCCGGTAACGGTCGTCGGCGGAGCGCCGCTGCTCAGCCTGCGGATGGGGCTGCGGACCGAGGTGGCGATCGAGCCCGGGCTGGACCAGGGCGCGATGGTGCCGCTCTTCGTGCACCCGCTGATCGCCCAGGCGCACATCCTCACCGCCCTGGAGATGCTGGGATTCAGCCTGCGGCAGGCCGGCTCGGTCGCCGCCCGGCTGCCCGGGGTCGAGCAGCAGCTCTCGCTGCACCAACGGCTGGGCTACTGGGTCGCGCCGCTGTATTCCGGGCCGATCACCGAGCTAGAGGTGATCTTCATCGCCAACTCGGCCGGTCTCGAAGTGCTGCTCTGGTGCGATCGTCGGCTGGCGCTGGCCGGAATCACCCACCAGAGCATCAGCCGGTTTCGGATCTGGCATGACGGCGCCGAGCGGCAGGACTGGGTGGCGACCGTGGATGGGTGGCTGCGGAGCGCGATCAACCGGCACGCGGCGATGGCGGCGCACGCCGACTGGTCGGCCCCGATCAACGAGTCGGCCCACGTGAGCCGGCCCCCGGACGATCCGCTGCCGCCGGGATTCGGGTTGGGCGGCACGGCCGGGGGCGCGGGCGTCGGCGGCGGCGGTGGCGGTGGCGATGGCACGTGACCGGCCGGTTCAGCGGGGTGGGGGAACGGGCGGGACGGTCAGCCGCTGGCGGTGGCGAGTTTCAGACTGAAGCCGAGGAAGAGCGCACCAACCGTGGTCGTCCCGCCCGCGGCCAGGCGGCGACGTTGGTGGAACTGGGCGGCCAGGAAGGTGCCCGCGAAGATCAGTACGGTCAGGAAGAGCGCGCTGGTGAGCTGCGCGATCAACCCGAGCAGGAGGAACGACAGCGCCGGCCAGGGGTAGTGCGGGTCGACGAACTGGATGAAGAACGAGACGAAGAAGAGGATCGCCTTCGGGTTGAGCAGGCTGATCACCAGAGCCCGGCGGAACGGGCTGCGTGGTGGGGTGGGGTCGTCGGCGTCGAGAAGTCCCGGGGTGGCCGGGTCGTGGCGGGTCCGCCACCGCTGCCAGGCCCCGCGCAGCATCCCCAGGCCCAGGTAGCCCAGGTAGGCGGCGCCAGCATATTTGATCACCAGGAAGAGCGGCGGGTACGCCTGGAGCAGGGATGCCACCCCGGCGGCCGAGAGGATCATCAGGACTCCGTCGCCCACGAACACCGCACTGGCCGCGCGGTAGCCGGCGGCCACGCCACGGCGGGCGGCGGTGGAGAGCACGAAGAGCGAGTTGGGTCCGGGCAGCATGATGATCGCCACGGTGCCCAGCACGTACGTCCAGATGTCGGTGATCCCCAGCACGCCGGACATCATGCCGGTGCCGACGACACCCGGGCGAGTCTTTTCCCCGGCGCTGGTCTGTGTCGTTGGCCACCGCGCCGGCAGGGCATGGCTGTGCGAACGTCAGCGCGCCGGTGCGGATGGGTGGCGGCGACTGCCGATGATGTCGGCGAGGTTGGTGAGCAGCGCGGCGGTGACGATGCCGAACTCCACGACGAGTGCGTATCGAAGGGCGGTCGACCAGTGTCCGCCGTTGGCCGCGACCGCGCCGAGCAGGGTTGCGGTGATCGCCGCCAGCCCGATCGCGGATCCGACCTGCCGCATGGTGCGATACATGCCGGCGGCGCTGCCGGCGTCCGGCTTGGGCACCTGCGCCAGAGTCAGGGTGTTGTTCGGTGTGATCACGAGGCCGCTACCGACCCCGGCGAGAAGCAGCGGGAACGCGTTCACGATGGAGAACGTGGTCCCGGTGAAGCTGGTGAGGGCGGTCATCAGGGCGAGGCTCACCATGACGGTGAGCAGCCCGATGGCGATCAGCCGGCGGCCGAGTCGCCTGACGTGTCGGCCGCCGAGCAGTGCGCCCAGCGCGGAGCCCACCGCGAAGGGCGCGATGGTGAGACCGGTGTGCAGCGGATTGCGGTGGAGACCGTACTGCAGGTGCAGGCTGAAGATCAGCGGTAGCGAGGTGAAACCGGCGTAGTAGAAGAAGCCGAGCAGCAGCCCCAGGCGGTACGTCCGATGGGTGAGCAGGCGAAAGTCGAAGACCGGTGGGTGCCGCCGCGCGGTGGAGGTCTCCCAGGACCGGAAGGCGACGAGGACGCCGATTCCGACCGGCACCAACAGCCACGGCAGCAGCCCGTTCCACTGTTCCCGCTGCAGCGCGGGCAGGATCACCAACAGGATTCCGGTGCCCAGCAGCAGCGTGCCGACCAGGTCGGGTCGGTGATCCTTCGGGCCGCTCAGCGGCTTCGCCGGAAACTGTCGCCAGACGAGCACCGCCGCGACGACCCCGATCGGGACGTTGCTGAGAAAGACCAGTCGCCAGCCGTGTTCCGCCCCACCGAGAGCAATGATCAACCCGCCGATCACCGGGCCGGTCGCGGTGGCGACGCTGGCGGTGGCGCCGAGAAGCCCGAACGGGCGGCCCCGCTGGTCGGGGTGGAACAACTCCTCGACCAGGGCGGTGAGCTGGGGAACGAGGACCCCGGCCGCGGCGCCCTGCGCGAGCCGGGCGACGACCAGCGCGGTGCCGGAGTCGGCTGTTCCGGCAGCGGTGCTGGCCGCGATGAACAAGGCGAGGCCGAGGAGGAGCGCGTGGCGCCGCCCTTTGGCGTCACCGAGTCGTCCGGCGGGGACGAGTGCGAGCGCGAACATCAGCGAGTAGCCCGAGACGATCCACTGGACAGCGCCGCTGCCGGCGCCGAGCGCCCGTTCGATCGAGGGCAGCATCACGTTGATGACGCTCAGATCGAAAAAGCTCACGAAGGAGACGGCCGCCGCGATGGCGATGATCTGCCACCGTCGGGTGTGCCCGGCCCCGCCCGGGGCCTCCGACCGCGACATCCACCCCCACCTGATCTTGAGCTGACCGCTTCGTGCTAATCGAAGGTAATGCGGGATATCACCGGAAACCGGGGATGTGGCTAAAAATCTTGAACGTCCGGTATCGGCATGTCAGCACCTGTGTGCCGCCTGATACCGATGGGTCGCTCGACCTCGTCACGTAGCGCTATACCCATCGCAGGAAGCGGCGGTGCAGGTCGGCTGTCGTGTGGGGCTGGACCTGGGCTAGCTGCTCGGCCGCTTCGGCCATGAGCGCGCCCAGGTAGACCCGCAGCGCCGTGCGGTCGTTGCGGTATTCGGCCAGGAGGGCGTGTCGGGCTGCCGGGCAGGGCCACTCCGCCTGGCAGCCGCCGCACCCCCAGAGCGGGCGCATCGGTAGGTGTGGCGGGCCAGCGGCCGGGTCGTCCGGATTCGACTGTGGGTGCCTCGGGCTGGTCGTCATCCCAGCACCCGGAGCGTGATGGCGGCCACGATGATCACCAGGATGAGCGCCGCGATCACCTGGTGCCGGGTGGTGGCTGGCGGCGGGGGTGTGGTCGGCCGCACCCGGTCGCCGTCGGGCAGCGGCGGCGACCCGTGCGGGTCGCGATACGCGCGCCGGTCGGGGGACGCCGGCCGGTCAAGGTGCGCCGGCTGTTCCGGCTGGTCGGGATGCGCCGGCTGGTCGGGGTGCGCCGGCTGGTCAGTGGGGGAATTGCCGTCGGCCATCACAGTCTCCGTAGCCCCGCGAGCACCGCGGCGAGGATGTCGTCACCGGGAACGGTGTGCACGACGCGGGCCCGGCCGACCGCCCGCCCACCGGAGAGCAGCCGCTCCCACTCCGCGTTGGAGACAGCCGTCGTGTGGTCGGGGCTGATCGCGCCGGCGAGCGCGGTGCGGCGCGTCCGTCGCGGTAGGGGTGGTGGTGGCGTGGTGGTGGTCGTTGGCACGGCTCGCCTCCCGGGCGTGGTGGTGGGTTGTGGAATGGACCGCCCCATCACCCCTCCGGGTGGTGGGGCGGTCCGGCAGCGCCTCCGGCGGGTCGGGCCTCCACCGGCTCACGCCGTCTACGGGCAGTTTTCCGACAGTTGTGGGGCCAACACACCGCGTAGTACTAGGTTTTTGGGACGTCTGAAACGTTTGAGGGAGGTTGGAGCATGAACCACGCAGTTATCGCGGCGATGGCGGAGGCGGGTGAAACCGCCGAAAGCCTCGCAGCTCAGATCGGTGTGGATCCGAAGACGGCCGCGAAGTGGGCGAGCCGTGGGCGGATTCCCCAGACCCGGCACCGCGCGAAGGTGGCCGCGATCCTCAAGCGGGAGGTGGAGGACCTGTGGCCGGATGCGGTGCGGCGCCGCGAGCCGGCGTGGTTCCGCCCGTGGGTAGACATCGAACGGGAGGCGCTGTCGATCCGCACTTTTGAGCTCGCGTGGGTGCCGGGCCTGCTGCAGACCGCGGCGTACGCCCGGGCGACTCTCGCCGGCGAGGCGCTCAGCCCCGAGGCGGTCGAGGAACTGGTCGACGTGCGGATCAAGCGGCAGGCGATCCTGCGTCGGGACCGCGCGCCGATGTTCATCGCGGTGTTTGACGAGCTGATCCTCCGCCGCTCCGCCTACGGCGACCGCGCGTTGATGCGGGAGCAGTGCGAGCAGTTGGCGACCTCCGCGGAGCTACCGAATGTGTCGATTCACGTCGTGCCGCTCTCGGCCGGCATGCACCCGGGTCTCGGCGGTCCGTTCACCCTCGCCGAGTTGGAGAAGGGCACAGTGGTAGCCCATGTGGACAGTCAGGCCAAGGCGCAACTGGTCGATGGCGTCACGGATATTGCTACGCTGAGTCGACGGTGGGAACGCATCCGCGGGGAGGCTCTCTCCCGGGCGCAGTCCCGAGACCTGCTCAGGGAAGCGGCAAGTTCATGGACCTGATCGGTGCGCAGTGGCGCAAGAGCAGTAAGAGCGGCAACAACGGCGGCAACTGCGTCGAGGTCGCCGGCAACCTTCCCGGCGTCGTGGGTGTCCGGGACTCCAAGGACCCGGCCGGGCCGGCGTTGGTGTTCGGGCCGGCGGCGTGGCGGGCATTTGTCGCCCAACTCCCCGGGCAGCCCTGACCCCACCCGGCGGGGTAGCCACCGACCATTTCGGAAACACTGAACCCCCAACCCGGCAGACTGCCAGGTTGGGGGTTCAGCGCGCTTTCGGCCGAGGCCGGGCACCGCCAGGTGCTGCTAGATGATGGTGTCGAAGACGTCCCAGCTTTGGCCGATCTGTCGGGAGGAGGCGTAGCTGTAGGGGACGCCGTTGTCACGGACGATGTTGTTGGAGTAGAGCCAGAGGGTGCCGTCGGGTTTGCGGGCTACGAGGTCGGTGTAGCCGTCGCCGGTGACGTCGGCGCCGATGATGGTGTCGAAGGCGTCCCAGCTTTGGCCGATTTGTCGGGAGGAGGCGTAGCTGTAGGGGACGCCGTTGTCACGTTCGATGTTGTTGGAGTAGAGCCAGAGGGTGCCGTCGGGTTTGCGGGCTACGAGGTCGGTGTAGCCGTCGCCGGTTGACGTCGGCGCCGATGATGGTGTCGAAGGCGTCCCAGCTTTGGCCGATTTGTCGGGAGGAGGCGTAGCTGTAGGGGACGCCGTTGTCACGTTCGATGTTGTTGGAGTAGAGCCAGAGGGTGCCGTCGGGTTTGCGGGCTACGAGGTCGGTGTAGCCGTCGCCGGTGACATCGGCATTAACGACGGTGTCGAAGGCGTCCCAGCCCTGGCCGATCTGTCGGGAGGAGGGGGTGCTGTAGGGGACGCCGTTGTCACGTTCGATGTTGTTCGAGTACAACATCAGCGTTCCGTCGTCTTCCCGCGCCACCAGGTCGTGGTAGCCGTCACCCGTAACATCGGCGATCCAGCGCTTCGGTTCGGTCGGGGTGCTACCGCCGGTCACGCCGACCGGTGCGGTGAACCCTTCGATCTGGGAGTTGCTGTTGTAGTTATGGTAGGTGTGTGTGGCGATCCTGTCGCTGGTGTTCCCTTCAATCGTGTACAGGCTGCTGCCCGACACTGCCTTGACGATTCCTACGTGGTTGATGTCACCGTCATTGCCCCAGTCAAAGGTGACCGCGTCGCCGGGCTTAGGGACATAGCTGCCGCCCCGGGCATGCCACGTGCCGTTGTTGACCCCGTATGTTTTAAAGGACCTGGCGAATCCGTCGATCTGAGACATGCCGGTGGTGACGCCAGCCTCCCGCCATACGTACTTGGCGAACGCGGCACACCACGCGTACCAGTCGCCGCCGCCGCCCCATCCGGGTCTGCCTCCACAGGCGGGCCAACCGAACATCTCGCCACCGTAGTAGCTGCAGTTGTTGCCCACTTCGTATTTCCGATAGGTGTCGTTGAATTCGCGCTCTGCGATGGTGACGATGCCATCGCGGCTGGGAGCTGCATGGGCAGCGGGTGCGGCGAGGGCCGCCCCAGCGGTGATTCCTGCTGCGGCAGTTAGTGCTAACAGTGTTCGACGTAGTCTGAACCTACTCATAAAGCTCTCCTCGGTTTCGTGGCGGTAGTGGTGCTGTTGATATCGACCGTTTCGGGCTGGTGTCCGTCTTTGGTGCTAGTAGTGAGTGTGATCGTTATACGATCCGCCAAGAACGAAGTGGTACCGACGTAGCTATCTTTTGCTGCACTAGGCGCCGCAGAACATCAAGGGCCACCTCGGCGCTGTCGCTGTCAACGAATGCCAGGATGTCGGTGCCATGCGGGCCGGCCCGGATGCGGATGTGCTCCACGCTGTTCTCCGTATCTGCTTGGAGAAGGTCCCGGAGGGCCGACGGGTCAATGGTCGTGGTCGGGGTGAGGGGTGCGATGCGTAGGTGTGCCACCCTCACGCCGAGGTCCTCGAGAAACCCCAGCCGAACCCCTCTCCCGGCGTCTTTGTGTGGCCGATCGCAGCGGTCGGCATCACAGTATTAATTATGGCAAAATCGGAAATAACGGCACTGCTTGGCATTGGTGTATTACCCCCATAGGGCTGTGTCGAATAGGTGAGGTGCGCCTTGGGCGCTTCGCGAATTTCGATCGCCGGGCTGAGGAAAGCATTGCGGAGTTGGCGACCGTTGTCAGTGGGTTCGGCCTGGCGTGAGAACGCCTGGCGGGATCACGCCACTACCCGTGCCGACCACGAAACGTTGCGCAACGGCACAATGTGGAGGGAACTCATTCGGGGAGGAACGATGCTTGACCTGATAGGCCTTTCGGCGCAGCACGAGACGGTCTATCGGGCCATGCTCCAGCGGCCGGACCTGAACGTTGCCGGTCTGGCCGACCACCTGGGCGTCACGCTCGATCAGGTGCGGGAGGCGCTCGACGTGCTGGCCGATCTCGCGTTGATCCGACTCGATTCGGGCGGTGACAGCGCCCGCGCGGTTCGGCCCCAGGCTGGGCTGATCGCGCTCCTGGCCAAGGTGGAGGCGGACGTCGCGGTACGACAGCGGCAGGTCGAGGCGACCCGGGCCGCGATCACCGCCATCGCCGCCGCACACGACGGCCGCGAGCAGGAAGCGCAGGGGCGTGCCCTGGACGGACTCAACGCCGTTCGAGAACGGCTGGTCGAGCTCGCGCACAACGCCCGTAGCGAGTGCCTCTCCTTCACCACCGGCCGCGACCAGCGGCCGGACACCATGGAGGCCGAGGGTTCACTCAATCAGGTCGCCTTGGATCGGGGGGTCCGCATCCGCAACGTCTATCAGGACAGCTTCCGCAACGACCCCGCCACCCTCACGCACGCCCGGTGGATGGCGAGTCTGGGCAGCCAGTCCCGCACCGCGCCGACACTGCCGATGCGCATGGTGATCGTCGATCGGGAACTGGCGCTCGTGCCCATCGAGCCGAACGACCCCGCCCGGGGCGCCCTGGAACTGCGTAGTCCCGGCGTTGTCGCGGGACTGGTCGCGCTCTTCGATCAGGTCTGGCACACGGCAACGCCCTTCGGCGAGGAGGCATCTCTGGACGAGCAGGGCCTCACTGCCCAAGAACGCGAACTGTTACGCCTGCTCGCGGCGGGCAACACCGACGAGTCAGCGGCCCGAAAGCTAGCGATCTCGGTGCGAAGCGTCCAACGCATGATGACCTCCCTGACCGAACGGCTCGAGGCGGCCAGCCGGTTCCAGGCCGGGGTCCAGGCCACCCGCCGAGGCTGGGTGTGACCACGCTCCCCGACCTGTCTGCTGTCGGTCCGGGACGATCACGCGGTGGCCGCTGGCAGCCGTACGGTGACCGTCAGCCCCCGCCCGGGCGTCGAGTCCAGTGTCGCGGTGCCGCCGTGCGCTTCGACGATGTCCCGGACGATGGCCAGGCCCAGTCCGGTGCCGCCGGGTGCGGCCCGCCCGGGGTCGGCCCGCCAGAACCGGTCGAAGGCGTGCGTGAGCCCCTGGGCGTCGAGCCCGGGCCCCTCGTCGCGAACGACGAGAACGACGTCGTCGGCGCGGTGAACGCGAACCTCGACCGCCGTTCCGGGTGGGGTGTGCCGAACCGCGTTGCCGACCAGGTTCTGCACCACCTGGCGGAGCGCGGTCGCGTCGCCGATGACGGTCACCCGTTCCGCCACGGCGAGGGTGAGTCGATGGTGGGCGGCGGTCACCCGGAGGCTGTCCAGCACGTCCGCGCAGACGCGGCCCAGGTCGACCTCGTCCTGTGCCAGCGGTTGGTGCGCGTCCAGCCGGGCCAGGGTGAGTAGCTGCTCGACGAGCGCACCCATCCGCGTGCTCTCGGTGCGGATCCGGCGCATCGCCTCGTCCACGCCGTCCCAGTCGGTGATTCCGTCGTTGAGATAGAGGTCGGCCCAGCCATGCACCGCGCTCAGCGGCGTACGGAGCTCGTGTGAGGCGTCGGCGACGAACGTCCGGGTCAGCGCCTCGCTGCGTTCACGCTGGTCGAATGCCTCGTTGAGCGCGGTGGCGACGCTGCCGATCTCGGTGCCCGGGTCGCCCACGGGTACGCGTCGGCGTAGGTCGCCGCGGCCGATCTCCCGGGCGGTGTCCGCCACGGCGCGCAGCGGTCGTAGCCCGTTGGTGAGCACCAGCCGGGCCAGCGCCACCCCCAGGACGACGATGAGCAGCCCGGCGACCACCTGGATCAGGACCAGCCGGCGCAGCGTCGCCGCGTTGTCCGCCAGGGACACCCCGACCACCAGCCCGGTCACCGGATAGACCTGCCCGTTGATCTCCACCGGGAGGGCCTGCTCGGGGGGAAGGAGCTCGCGGCGGACCCGCAGCGCCGTCTCCGGATCGTCGCCGATGGTCACCGGATGCGCCGGCAGTTCGCTGATCGGTGGCACCACGGGCGGCCGTGTGCCACCGTGCTGCAGCGGCTGCCGGGCCAGCACCAGGTTGCCCTCGGCGTCGTAGAGGGCCAGGTAGGCGTTGGCGGGCACGAGCTGTTCCATGCCGGCGTTGGGCAGGACCTGCTCGGCGAGGCGGGCACGTGCCAAGCCCCGGTCGAGAACCAGCTCGATGGTGTTGTCGACCCGCTCGGCGAGGAACCGACGCAACGCCAGATAGGCGGTGACATCAGCGGCCAGCAGCCCGACCACCAGTAGCGCGACCGTGCCCACCAGCAGCCGGCCGCGGAGACTCCGCACGGCCGGCCGCCTCATTCGGGTGGTTCCCGCAGGACGTAGCCGAAGCCCCGCACCGTGTGCAGCAACGGTGGATCCACAATGTCGATTTTGCGGCGGAGCTGGCTGACGAACTTCTCCACCACCCCCGGGTCGCCGGGGAAGTCGTACTGCCAGACCTGGGCGAGGATCTGCTGCTTGGACAGGACCCGGCCGGCGTTCTCCAGCAGGTGCCGCAGCAGCCGGAACTCGGTCGGTGACAGCTCGACCGGTGTGCCTGCCCGGGTGACGGTGTGCGCGTCTTCGTCGAGTTCCAGGTCGGCGACGGCGAGCCGGTTGGTCGCGGCGGGTCGCCCACCGAGGCGGCGCAGCACCGCGTTCACCCGGGCGACGACCTCCGCCACGCTGAACGGCTTGGTGATGTAGTCGTCGCCGCCGAGGTTCAGCCCGGTGAGTCGGTCCTCCAGCGAGTCCTTCGCGGTCAGGAAGACCACCGCGAGTTCCGGGAGCCCGCGGCGCAGGTCGTGGACCAGGTCGAAGCCGGAGCCGTCGGGCAGCATCACGTCCACGATCGCCAACTCCGGAGCCAGCTCGCCGGCGACCGCCAGCGCCTCGGCCCGAGAGCCGGCGGATCGGGCGTCGAACCCGGCGACCCATAACGTGCGCAGCAGCAGCTCGGCCAGCGCCGGCTCGTCGTCCACCACCAGCACGCGGGCTCGCCAGACCGAGCTCAGCTCGGCGGTTGATCCCGGCCGTGGTTGCCGGGCGGAACGTCCTGTGGGTCCGGCCATGGCGTCAGTATCTCCGGCGCGGGGACCGGGGAACCTGCCGAACGGCTGACGGTTTGCTGAAGACCCGACGGCTCGTCCGCGCAACGCCCCCGGTGGGGGCCGGGTCCGAGTCGCCCGATCCGGATCGTCAGCAAACGGGAAGGTACGCCGGAGGGGACCGGCAGGTCGGTGCGTTTGCCTTGGGGCATGAGCCGGACTGACCTGTCGACCAAGGCCCGCCGACCGCGCCGGACCTCCGCCTCGAGCCGGACCAGGTCCCGCCGTACCGATCGCTCGCCGGCCCGCCGGTTGCGGTTGCCTCTGGTGCTGGTCGTGGTGGCGCTGGTGCTGTCCTACGGCGCCGACCGGTTCCTCGCCGGCGCGGTCGAACGGCGGGTGTCCGCGGCGGTCGGCTGTCGCCTCGACGGCGCCGAGCTGACCACCTCGCTGCCCGGCCCGCTCGTCATTCCGCGGCTACTGACCGGGGACCTGGGCACCGTGACCGTGCAGGGCGCCGTCGACACCGCGGCCGGGCCCACCCAGCTCCAGCTCTCCCTGCGCGACGTGCACGCCCGGCCGTTCTCGGACGAGCCAGTCGACGTCGCCGGGGCCGAGGCGACGGTGACCATGCCGTACGACCAGCTACCCGGCACCGAAGCGGGCCAGCAGCGGTTCGAGAACGCCGGTGACCAACTCGCCGTGGTCCGGCCGGGCATGGTCTTGGGCGGCGATATTCGCGTGCTCATGGACCTCGCGATGGCCGGCGAGGAGCTGGTGCTCACCCCGGCCACGGTCGAGGTGGCCGGGCAACAGTTGCCGGTGGACCTGGTCGCCCCGCTTCTCGCCGGACGCGATCCGGAGCTCGCGGGGCAGCTGGAGCCGCGCCAGGTCGCCCTGCCGGGCCTCCCGAGCGGTCTGGTGCCCGACCGCGTCGCCGCCGGTCCCGACGGCCTGACCCTGCACGCCAGTGTCGACACCGACGAGCTCACCTCCGCCGCCCCGGGCGACTGCCGCGCGTGACCCCCTCGATCCAGTGACCCAGACCCACCCCACTCCCTTCGGAGGTTTCCTTGCGTAGCGCCCTGTACTCGTATGGCCGGCTGGCTGCCCGCCGGCCCTGGCAGCTGCTCACCGGCTGGCTCCTGGTGGCCGCGGCCGTCGTGGGCACGTGGGTGACGGTGGGCACCAGCATCGACGACGCCATCACCATTCCGGGCAGCGACAGCAGCCGCGCGCAGGAGATCCAGAATGCGGTCTTCCCGGCCTCCGCGCTCGGCAACGGCACCCTGGTATTCCACGACGCGGACTCCTCGGTCACCTCGCCCGAGGGGCGGGCGGCGATCGAGGCCTCGCTGCTGGCGGTGCGAGATGTGGATGGGGTGACGCAGGTGGTGCCCCCATTCCCGCAGGAGCCCGGCCAGCCCGCGCCGCGGATCAGTGCCGACGGGCACACCGCGTACGCGCAGGTCTACTTCGACGTGCCATCCGCCGCCCTCAGCGAGCAGGACGCCGACCGCGTGTTGGCCGCCGCCAGCCCGGCTGTGGACGCCGGGCTGGAGGTGCTCCCCGGGGGTCAGCTCGCCCAGGCGGCGGCCGGCGGTCCGGGGCACCGCAGCGAGTTGATCGGTCTGGCCGTGGCCGCCGTCGTCCTGCTGGTGGCCCTCGGCGCGGCCGCGGCGATGGCCCTACCCCTGCTCTCCGCGCTGGTCGGGCTGGTGCTCGGGCTCGCCGGCATCGGGCTGCTCAGCCAGGTAGGAGCGATCCCGGATATCGCGACGACGGTGGCGAGCATGATCTCGCTCGGCGTCGGCATCGACTACGCGCTCTTCATCGTCGTGCGGTACCGCACGGCCCGGCAGGAGGGGCAGTCACACGAGCGGGCGTTGGGGGTCGCGGTGGCCACCGCGGGCGCGGCGGTGCTCTTCGCCGGCGCCACCGTCGCCGTCGGCCTGGGCGGCCTGCTGCTGGCCGGGCTGCCGCTGCTGACCGCGCTGGGGTGGACCGCCGCCGTAGCGGTCGGGCTGTCGGTGGTGGCCGCGGTCGGCGTGCTGCCGGCCGTTCTCGGGGCCGTCGGCTCGCGACTCGACGCCGGGGCGCTGCCACGGCGTCGCTCGAAGAAGACACCGAAGGCGGGCTGGTGGCACCGGATCGGCGAGGGGACGGCCCGGCGGCCGTGGCTGGCAGTGGTCGGCTCGCTGATGGTGCTGGCGGTCTTCATCGCGCCGGTGGCGGACCTGGAGCTCGGCCAGCAGGACGGTGGCCACGACCCGGTCGGTACGCCCACCCGGCAGAGCTACGACCTGCTGGAGTCGGCGTTCGGCCCGGGCGTGAACGGGCCGCTGCTGGTCGTCGCCGACCTGGGCGACGCCGCCCAGACCGACCCGGTCACGGTGCAGCGGCAGGCCGCCGCCCTCAGCTCCGCCCTGGCGGACGTGCCCGGCGTGCAGTCCGTCCAGGGGCCGCGGGTCTCCACCGACGGCAGTGGCGCGCTCTGGCAGGTGGTGCCGACGACCGCGCCCAGCGACCCGACCACCGGTGACCTCGTCACCGAGTTGCGCGAGGAGATCCTGCCGCCGCTGGCAACCGACGGTACGCAGCTACACGTCGGCGGCCAGACCGCCGCGAAGATTGACTTCACCGATCAGGTGGCGGAGCGGCTGCCGCTGGTGTTGGCGGTGGTGATCGCGCTGAGCGTGCTGCTGCTGGTCGTCCTGTTCCGCTCCTTCGTGATTCCGCTGACCGCCGCGCTGATGAATCTGCTCTCCGTGGGCGCCGCGTACGGCATCCTCACCTTCGCCTTCGCCGAGGGGCACCTCACGGGGCTGCTCGGGCTGGACGGGCCGGTGCCGATCGAGAGCTACATCCCGCTGATCCTCTTCGCGATCCTGTTCGGGCTGTCGATGGACTACGAGGTCTTCCTGGTCTCGTCGATCGCCGAGCGGTGGCACGCGGTCCGGGACAACCGGCGTGCGGTGGTGACCGGGCTCGGCTCGGCGGGACGCGTCGTCACCGCGGCAGCGTTGATCATGTTCAGCGTCTTCATCAGCTTCGCCGGCCAGGACAACCCGCTGATCAAGATGTTCGGGGTGGGGCTCGGCGTGGCGGTGCTGCTCGACGCGGTGGTCGTCCGTGGGTTCCTGGTGCCGGGGATCATGGTGCTGCTCGGCCGCGCCAACTGGTGGTTCCCCCGCTGGTTGGACCGGCTCATGCCCCGGGTCGACCTGGAGGCGTCCCCCGTGACCGAGGAGACGCCCGACGGGCACCCGCCGGCCGACGCCCAGGCCGCTCTCAAGGCCACCTGACCCGGACGGCGTGCGCTAGACGAGGTGGAGGGCCGCCGGCTGTGCCGCTGCCGGCGGATCGGCGGGCTCACTGATTGACCCGTACGACTTGTACGAGTTGTACGCAAGGCTCATGAGTGAGCCCGCCGCCGAACTCCCGATATCCGACGCCCGCGACAGCCTTGCGGATGTGGTCTCCCGCGCCCACTACGCCGGGCGAATCACCTATGTCACCCGCCGCGGGCAGCGCCTCGCCGCTGTGGTCCCTGCCGAGGTGGCCGAAGCGATCGAACGAGCCGAGGACGCCGCGGATACGACGCACTCTGAAGTGGTTGCGGGTGGGGTTGCCGGCAGTGCGGTTGTCGGCAGTGCGGTTTCCGGCGAGCCCCGGAGGTGTCGGTTGGGCGGGATGCGCAAGGATAGGCGTACCGTTCACCCCTTACCTACGGGAGTCGTCTGTGACTACCGAGCTGATCGCGCCGGCCCGGATCCGGTCGGATGCGGCGCCGATCCAACGGCGAACCCTGGGTCTGCTGTTCGGCACCCAGATCATCGGTGGCATCGGCGTCACCATCGGGATCGCGGTCGGGGCGCTGCTCGCAGCCCGGATCGCCGGCACCGCGGTCGCCGGCCTAACCCAGAGCGCCACTGTGGTGGGTGCCGCGCTGCTCGCCATCCCGATCACCCGGATCACGAACGGGCACGGGCGTCGTCCAGGGCTGGTCGTCGCCTATCTGGTCGGCGCGGTCGGCGCGGCGCTGGTGGTGCTCGCCGCGGTCACCCGAATCGTGCCGCTGCTCTTCCTCGGCAGTCTGCTGTTCGGGGGCGGCACCGCCGCGAACCTCCAAGCCCGGTACGCCGCGGTGGACCTCGCCGAGCCGGCGCGTCGGGGCCGGCAGCTCGCCCTGATCGTCTGGGCCACCACCATCGGGGCGGTGGCCGCCCCGAACTTCGCGGGGCTCGCCGACGCGGTCGCCGGCGGGTGGGGGCTGCCGCCACTGGCCGGCCCGTTCGCCTTCAGCGCCGTCGCCTTCGTGCTGGCCGCTGGCGTGCTCTTCGCGCTGCTTCGGCCCGACCCGCTGCGCACCGCGCGGCGACTGTCGGTGGCTGAGTCCATGACGCCCCCGCGCCCGGCGGCCGAGTCCACGACGCCTCCGCATCCGGAGGCCGAGCCCATGACGCCTCCGCATCCGGAGGCCGAGCCCATGACGCCCCCGCGCCCGGCGGCCCGGCGTGGCGCGGGGATGCGGGCGGCCTGGCAGGTGGTCCGCGACCGCCCGGCGGCCCGGCTCGGCGTCGCGGCGGTGGCGGTCGGGCACGCGGTGATGGTGGCGGTGATGTCGATGACCCCGGTACGGCTCGGCGAGTCGCATGGCGACGCGGACGTCCTACGGGTGGTCGGGATCGTGCTGAGCCTGCACATCGCCGGCATGTACGCGCTGTCCCCGCTGGTGGGCTGGCTCGCCGACCGGCTCGGCCGGCCGGCGGTCATCCTCGGCGGGGTTGGGCTGCTGCTCGCCGCGTGCGCCGTCGCCGGCACCGCCGGCCACCACACGCCGCAGCTCTCGGTGGGTCTGGTCCTGCTCGGGTTGGGTTGGTCCGGCACCATGGTGGGCGGCTCCACCCTGCTGTCGGAGTCGGTGCCGGCATCGGTGCGGCCGAGTGTGCAGGGCTTCTCCGATCTGACCATGGGGCTCGCCGGCGCCGGCGCCGCCGCGGTCAGCGGGTTCGTCATGCGGGCGGCCGGCTATCCGGTGCTCACCCTGCTGGCGGCGATCGTGGTGGTGCCGTTGGTGGCGTTAGCGTTACGTCGAGGGCCCACCGGGGGCGCCCGACCGGGAGGATGACACGTGCGGCTGACCGACTTTTGGGCGCGGCTGGAGGAGACGTTCGGGCCGGGCTACGCGGCCAGCATCGCCAGCGACCAGGTCCTGGCGCCCCTCGGCGAGCGGACGATCGAGCAGGCGCTCGCGGCGGGGGAGGAGACCCACGTCGTGTGGCGTGCGGTGGTCGCCGCGTACCCGGACCGGGTGCCGGCGCGGCTCCGTTGAGCAGTCATTTCGTTACGTTCGCGGGTCACGCCGCTGCTCGTACACCTGTTCGGCTATTGTCCACAGCGAGGCGCTCGTCCACAGCTCACGGCATGGTCGCTGGTGTTCTGTCGGACCATGCGCCTAGCGTGTCCGCGTGACGCGAAGCTCAGCGAAGTCGGCGAAGGCAGGGGTGGCGACGATGGCGGCAGTGCCTGATCGGGAGAGGGCACTCGACCTTGCCCTCGCTCAGATCGACAAACAGTTCGGCAAAGGTTCGGTGATGCGACTGGGGGAGCGCCCGGTCGTGCAGACCGCGGTGGTTCCGACCGGGTCCATCGCGTTGGATGTGGCCCTCGGCGTGGGTGGCCTGCCCCGGGGGCGGGTCATTGAGGTCTACGGCCCGGAGAGCAGCGGTAAGACGACGGTGGCGCTGCACGCGGTGGCCAACGCCCAGCGCTCCGGCGGCATCGCCGCCTTCGTTGACGCCGAGCACGCCCTCGACCCGGAATACGCCCGGGCCCTCGGCGTCGACACCGACGCCCTGCTGGTCTCCCAGCCGGATACTGGCGAGCAGGCTCTGGAGATCGCGGACATGCTGGTCCGCTCCGGTGCGCTCGACATCATCGTGATCGACTCGGTGGCCGCGCTGGTGCCGCGCGCCGAGATCGAGGGTGAGATGGGCGACAGCCACGTGGGTCTCCAGGCCCGGCTGATGAGCCAGGCCCTGCGCAAGATGACCGGTGTGCTCAGTCACACCGGCACGACGGCGGTCTTCATCAACCAGCTCCGCGAGAAGATCGGCGTCATGTTCGGCAGCCCCGAGACCACCACCGGTGGGCGGGCGCTGAAGTTCTACGCCTCGGTCCGGCTCGACGTGCGCCGCATCGAGAGCCTCAAGGACGGCACCGACGTGGTCGGTAACCGCACCCGGGTCAAGGTCGTGAAGAACAAGGTGGCCGCGCCGTTCAAGCAGGCCGAGTTCGACATCATGTACGGCAAGGGAATCTCCCGTGAGGGTTCGCTGATCGACGTGGGCGTCGAGCAGGCGATCATCCGGAAGTCCGGCGCGTGGTACACCTACGAGGGCGACCAGCTCGGCCAGGGCAAGGAGAAGGCCCGCGAGTTCCTTCGGGAAAACCCGGACGTGGCCGCCGAGATCGAGAAGAAGATCCTGGAGAAGCTCGGCGTCGGTGCCGGCGCGGGTGACGCCGCTGGCGGTCCGGAGCTGCCGCCGGTCGACTTCTAAAGACCGGTGCCGTCACGACGAGCCCGTACGGGGCGGGGATGGGACGCCAGCCCACCGCGCACGGGTGACGCCACCACGGCGGCTGCCCCCCGCCGTGGCCGACGTAACGCCGACGCCACGACCAGCTCGGCCTCGCCCACGGACGAGGCCGAGCTGGCGCGGGAGGTCTGTCTGCGGCAGCTCGCCGTGCGTCCGCGTACCCGGGCCGAGCTGGCCCAGGCACTGACGCGGCGGGGCATCTCGCCGGAGGTCGCCACCGCGGTCCTCGACCGCTACGACGAGGTCGGCATGATCGATGACGCGGCCTTCGCGCGGGCCTGGGTCTCCAGCCGACACGCCGGCCGTGGCCTCGCCCGCCGTGCCCTCGCCACCGAGCTGCGCCAACGTGGCGTCGATGGTGACGTGGCGAAGGCCGCGCTCGGCGAGCTGGACGACGAGACCGAGGCGGAGACGGCCCGTGCCCTGGCGGAGCGGAAGCTGCGTGCCAGCCGGGGCGCGCCGGACGCGGTGTTTCGGCGACTGGTCGGCATGTTGGCCCGCAAGGGCTACCCACCGGGGGTGGCGATTCGGGCGGCGAAGGAGGCCCTCGCGGCGCAGAGCGCCGAGGCGGCTGAGTTCGCGGAGCGGATCGACGCTGAGGCGCTCAGCGACACCGAGGTCGATCCCTGACCAAGGGCTTACGTGGCCGCTTGGTCGCAGTCACGTAGGCCAAAGACGATTACATCCCTTTTATGGACTTTCGCCCGATTATAGATCAGCGTTGCGTAACGCTGTAAATCCTCTCCGTTCGGATGCATTGATCATGGTTTCCTTGACCGGACCGGCTCCGGGGACCTAGCCTCGCCATAAGGCTCACATTGCCCGACCAGCGCAGGCAAAGCGCACAACATAGATCGTGTAACAGAACAGCATCAATTTGGGCCGATTCGTTGGCCCTGTGTCAGCTCCGGAACCGGCCGGTCCGGAGCCGACGCGACAACTGCAGCTCCCGTCGGCGGTGCCGCCGACGGGAGGGCTCCCCTTTCGGTCAGCCGCTCCGGTCGGGCGTCCAGAGCCGCGGGAGCGCGCCCACCGCACGTTGCCGGCGGCGCGACGGTCAAGGGGAGGCGCGCGATGGCGAGGCGGCAGGGGTCGACAGGAAGCTCACCATGAACGGGCTCGACGCGGTCCTCCTCGTGGCCGTCCTGCTGCTCACCGTCATCGTGGTCGGTGCGGTGCTGATGGGCGTCCGGGCCGTCCGCGGTATCGCCGGCACCTCGCGGCCCGAGGACCCGGCCTTCATCGCGGAGAAAGACCGCCAGGAACAATCCCTCGCCGCGCTGCGGTCGGCCGCCGACGAGGCGAACAGCACCATCGACGCGGCCAAGTCCGCCGCCGCCGCGGCCCGCACCGAAGCCGCCGCCGCCCGCGCCGAGGCCAAGGCGGCCCGCGCCGAAGCCCGGCGGGTGCTCGACGGTGCCCGCGCCGAAGCCGACACCCTCCTGGAACGGGTGCACAAGCAGGCCGAGGCCGAAGCCGAACAGCTACGGACCGCCGCCCGGCGCAGCGGAGAACGGGAAGCCGCTGTCCTCGCCGCGACCACCCGGGAACAGGCGGCGGAGGTGGAGCGGCGGGCTGCCCGGATGGACGACCGGGAGCGGCTGCACACCGAGGAGGTCGAGCGGCTCGGCGAGCGGGATCGGCAGCTCAGCGCCGCCAGCGCGGCCCTGGATGCCCGGGAGTCGGCGCTCGCCGAGCGGGACCGAACGCTGGAGCAGGCCGAGCAGCAGCGACGCCGCGAGTTGGAGCGGGTCGCGGGGCTCACCGCGGAGGCGGCCCGCGGCGAGCTGGTCGAGGCGATCGAGGCGCAGGCCAAGCGGGAGGCCGCGCTGCTCGTACGGGACATCGAAGCCGAGGCGCGCAGCACGGGCGAGGAGCGTGCCCGGCAGATCGTGGTTGACGCGATCCAGCGGGTGGCCAGCGAGCAGACCGCGGAGAGCGTGGTCAGCGTGCTGCACCTGCCCGGCGACGAGATGAAGGGTCGGATCATCGGTCGGGAGGGGCGCAACATCCGTACCTTCGAATCGGTCACCGGAGTCAACCTGATCATCGACGACACCCCGGAGGCGGTGCTGCTCTCCTGCTTCGACCCGGTGCGTCGGGAGGTCGGCCGGCTCACCCTGGAGAAGCTCGTCCTGGACGGGCGCATCCATCCGCACCGGATCGAGGAGGTGTACGACCTGGCCCGGCAGGAGGTGGCCCAGCTCTGCCAGCGGGCCGCTGAGGGTGCCCTGGTAGAGGTCGGCATCACCGAGATCCACCCCGAGTTGGTCGGCCTGCTGGGCCGGCTGCGCTACCGCACCTCGTACGGGCAGAACGTGCTCAAGCACCTCGTCGAGAGCGCCCACATCGCCGGGATCATGGCCGCTGAGCTGCGGTTGGACGTGCCGACGATCAAGCGGTGCGCGTTTCTGCACGACATCGGCAAGGCGCTCACCCACGAGGTCGAGGGCAGCCACGCCATCGTCGGTGCCGACGTCGCCCGCAAGTACGGCGAGAGCGAGGACGTCGTGCACGCCATCGAGGCACACCACAACGAGGTGCCGCCGCAGACCGTCGAGGCGGTGCTCACCCAGGCCTCGGATGCCTGCTCCGGCGGGCGGCCGGGGGCCCGCCGGGAGAGCCTGGAGGCGTACGTGCGGCGGCTGGAGCGGATCGAGGAGATCGCGGGGGGCAAGCTCGGCGTGGAGCGGGTCTTCGCGATGCAGGCGGGCCGGGAGGTCCGGGTGATGGTGCGGCCGGACGACGTGGACGACATCAGTGCCTCCGTGCTGGCCCGGGACGTGGCCAAGCAGATTGAGGAGGAACTGACCTATCCGGGGCAGATCCGGGTCACCGTGGTCCGTGAGTCCCGGGTCACCGAGATCGCCCGCTGAGCCGCCGGAGCCCCGCCGCGTCGGAGCATCTCCGCTCACGCCAGCGGCCAGTCGTCGCCGAAGCCTGGTCGCTGCTGACGCTGTGGTGTGCTCGCCGAGCCGTTTGGACGACGTGACGGCCGGCCCAGAGTCAGGGCCGGCCGTCACGTGGGTTGATCAGACGCCGCCACCGGTGGCACCAGTGCCCTCTGTCTGCGAGGCGAGGGCGGCGGGCGGCAACTGCTGCGCCGACGTGTTGGCGGTGCGCCGGCCGCGCGAGAGGCGGTTCTGGACGGCCTGGGCCAGCTTCGACAGCGAGTAGTTCACGGCGATGAACAGCACGGCGAGCACGGTGTAGACCTGGATGGGGTTGTCCAACACACCGATGATCTGCTTACCGATGTTGAGCGTCTCCTCATAGCTGATGATGAAACCGAGCGAGGTGTCCTTCAGGACCACCACGAGCTGGCTGATCAGCGCGGGAAGCATGATCCGAAATGCCTGCGGAAGCAGGATCATCCGGGTGGTCTGCAGCGGGGCGAGACCGATCGCGGCGGCGGCCTCGGCCTGCCCGCCGGCGAGGCCCTGCATGCCGGAGCGGAGGATCTCGGCGATCACCACGGAGTTGTAGATGGTGAGGCCGATAACCAGGTACCAGAGATAGTCGAAGGTGATGCCGAACTCGGGAAACCCACGCGCCACGAAGAAGATCGTGATGACGACGGGGAGACCTCGGAAGACCTCGACGCAGAAGCGGGTGACGGCCGACAGCGTGAGGTTCAGCCCGCGCAGCAGGTGGGCCAGGGGGGTGGCGAGCCCGGCATAGCGGCGTTGGGCCAGGCCCTTGAGCTGCATCCGCAGCACCGCCAGCAGGGCGCCGACCACCAGCGAGGTGACGATGGCCAGCGCCGCCGCGATGAGGGTGTTCTTGATGCCGACGCCGAGTCGCTTCCAGACCAGGGCGAAGTTCTCGTTGCCGGGGTCAATCAGCGGACCCCACAGTTCCATCGAGAACTGGCCGGTCTCATCCAGCGGCTGGTAGATCAGGAAGTACGCGCCGACCAGCAGCCCGATGAGGGCGGCGACGCTGCTGAACAGGGTGATTCGGCGCTGCCGGGGCCCGGGGACGTCGTAGAGGACGCTGTTCTGCTGGGTCATCGAGCCACCGCCTGCCGCCGTTCGACCCGGTCAAGGAGTGCGCCCAGAGGTACAGTCATGATCAGATATCCGATCGAGATGCCGATGGCGACTGGAATGAAGGGTTCGCCCCCGGCTGAGGTGAGTTGGTCCGCGGTCTGGGACAGGTCGCCGATGACACCGAAGAAGCCGATCAGCGCCGAATTTTTGATCATCGCGATGATCACGGACCCGAGTGGAACGACCGACGCCGTCCATGACTGCGGTAGCACCACGTGTCGCAGGTTCTGGATGAAGGTCAGCCCGAGCGACCGGGCCGCCTCCGCCTGGCCGGCGGGCACCGCGTTCACGCCGGAGCGCAGTGCCTCGCAGACGAACGCCGCGGTGTAGAGCACCAGGGCGATCAGCGCGAAGCGAAAGTATGGCAGGTCGGTGCCGAGCCGGCTGAACACGATGTCGAGCCCGGGGATGCGGAGGAAGTCCGCGTTGGAACCGAGCGCGGGGAGGCCGAAGGCGGCGAAGAACATGACGATGGTCAGCGGCAGGTTACGGAAGGTGTTGACGTAGGCGGTGCCGAGCGCCCGCAGCGGCGGTACCGGGGAGATCCGTAGCACCGCCACGACGGAGCCCAGGATCAGGGCTCCGATCGCGGCGAGGAAACAGATCTGGAGGGTGAGCCAGAATCCACTCGCGAAGACGTCGAACTTGTCGATGAGCACACTCACGGTCGGTCTCTCCCCACCCTCCAGATCAGTCAGGTTAGATCAGTAGCGGACGATGGCCGGCGGCGTGCCGAGCTCGGCACCGAACGTGCCGGCGGTCTCGTCCCAGGCCTTCTGCCAGCTACCGTCGGTGAATGCCTTCTCCAGGATGTCGTTGATGAAGTCCCGGAACTCGGCGTCGTCCTTCTTCACCCCGATGCCGTAGGGCTCCTTGGTGAAGTTCTGGCCGGCCAGCTTGAAGGCGTCCTCGTCATCCGCGATGTAGCCGAGCAGGATCACGTTGTCCGTGGTCACCGCGTCGACCTGGCCACTCTGGAGCGCATCCCGGCACTTGTCGTAGGTGTCGAACGGCACCAGCTGGGAGGGGACATCCTTGACGTACTTCTTGATCTCCTCGATCGGCGTGGAGCCGGTCACCGAGCAGATCTTCTTCGTACCGTCCTGGAATGACTCAGGACCGGTGATCGAGTCGTCGTCCTTCTTCACCATGATGTTCTGGCCGGCCTCGTAGTACGGCCCGGCGAAGGAGACCCGCTCCTTGCGCTCGTCCTTGATCGTGTAGGTAGCGACGATCATGTCGACGCTGCCCTCAGTGATCTTGTCCTCGCGGGTCTTCGAGGGGGTCTCCACCCACTCGATCTTGTCCTCGGGAACACCCAGCTCCGAGGCGATGATCTTCGCGATCTCGACGTCGAAGCCCTCCGGCTGGCCGGACAGGCCCTTGAGGCCGAAGCCCGGCTGGTCGAACTTGGTGCCGATCGTGATCGCCTGGGCCTCGTTCAGACGCTCCATGGTGCTGCCAGCGGCGAAGGACTTGTCGCCGCCGGCGTTGTCGGTCCCCTCATCAGCGTCGTCACCGCATGCGGTCAGGCCGAGCGCCAGTGCGGCGACCGCGGCGAGCACCGCCGCGCGCTTGGTACGCATATCTGTCTCCTTCTTCGACGGGGCGCGCCGGGGCGGCACGCCCACAACGGATGCCTAGTGCGTGAGGATCTTGGATAGGAAGTCCTTGGCCCGCTCGCTGCGCGGGTTGGCGAAGAACTCCGTCGGGGGTGCGTCCTCGACGAGTTGCCCGTCGGCCATGAAGACCACCCGGTTGGCGGCGTGTCGGGCGAAGCCCATCTCGTGGGTGACCACGACCATCGTCATGCCCTCGCGAGCCAGGGAGGTCATCACGTCCAGCACCTCGCCGACCATCTCCGGGTCGAGGGCGCTGGTCGGCTCGTCGAAGAGCATCGCCTTGGGCTGCATCGCCAAGGCCCGGGCGATCGCCACCCGCTGCTGCTGGCCGCCGGAGAGCTGGGCCGGGAACTTGTCGGCCTGGTTGGCGATGCCGACCCGGTCCAGCAGGGCCAGGCCGCGTTCGCGGGCCGCCGCCGGCTTCTCCCGGCGAACCTTGATCGGCCCGAGGGTCACGTTCTCCAGGATGGTCTTGTGTGCGAAGAGGTTGAACGACTGGAACACCATCCCGACCTCGCTGCGCAGCTTGGCCAGGGCGCGGCCCTCGGCCGGCAGCGGCTGGCCGTCGAAGGTGATGCTGCCGGAGGTGATCGGCTCCAGTCGGTTGATGGTGCGGCAGAGCGTCGACTTGCCGGAGCCGGACGGCCCGATCACCACGACCACCTCGCCGCGTCCGACCGACAGCGAGACGTTGTCCAGTACGTGCAGCGGCCCGAACCACTTGTTGACCGCTTCCAGCACGATGAGCGGTTCGCTCGTCGTCACGTCGTCCACCGTCCCTGTCGTCACGGAAGGGAGACCGAATGGCCTCCGGTTGGCAAACTCTAGGCGGGGAAATGTGGCGTGGGGCCGCTCAGATGGTCACGGAGCAGTAACACCCTCCCGCGATGAGCTGGGGAGGCGCCTTCATGACCGCTCGGTGGGCCCCACGGGCCGGGTTGACTCCGTGTCGTACGGCGGAGTGGTGCCCTATACCCGATAAAATGTCGTCTTCCCGCTGCTTACCGCACCATCACTCGAGGGAATTTTGCCCGGAATGGTCACAGACCGGTAACTTGCCCCCGACTGGAGTCAAATGCCCCCCACCATCGTCAGTAAGGCCCGATCCGGGGCCGGTGAGACGCTCGCAGCGAGGAGGCGGCATGACCGAGCTGTGGAACTGGAGAATCGACCAGGTACGGCCGACGGAGGTCTGGCCGGCGCTGGCCGAGGCGCTCGGCCGGGTGGTGATGCCACTGGCCGTCGCCGACCCGGCGCGCCTGCCGAGATACGCCGTGGTCTGCGACATCTGGCAGGCGCCGGGAGAGTTCGCCACGATCGTTGACTGTTACGGCGTGCCGGACACCCTCGCCGAGCTGCCCAGCGTCGCGACCCTGGCCCGCCTGCTGGACCGCAACTGTGTCCTGCGCGACGACACCCTCGACGAGACCCGGCACCTGCTGGTGGCCCCGGACGGGACGATCCGCCCGGTGCACTTCGACGTCCGGGAGACCGACGACGGCGAGGTGCTCAGTCGCCAACGGCTCTGCACCGAAGCCAACCCCGGCTGTCGCGGCTGGTCCCGGTGCCACCGCTCCCGCTGGGCCCCGGACTCGGTGCTACCCGCCCTCGCTGCCGCCTGACCTGCGCGGCTGTGGTGCCGCCCACGGTGGTGGCGATGCCGGACACCGGGCCGGCCCGCCGGGGGCACGCGCGGAGGAAACGAGGACCGGCCCAAGAAGTGGGGCAAGCCGCTAGGCTGGCGTCGTGCAGCTACCGCAGCTCGCGAGCCGTACCTGCCCGGCCCGGCTGAGCCGGTGGGACAGCTCGACGGCGCCGGCCCGGACGTCGAGGACGTTCCGGTCCGGTTGTTGAGCATGCGGGTGGGAGTGCTCATCCTGCCGTCCGCCTCCTGGGCGCAGGCTCAGGAGATGTGGCGAACCGTTGACGAGATGGGGTTCGCCCATGCCTGGACGAACGATCACCTCGCCTGGCAGGACATGGTCGGGAAAGAGTGGTATTCGGCGGTGCCGACACTGGCCGCCGCGGCGGTCGTCACCCGTCGGATCCAGTTCGGCACGCTCGTCTCGTCGCCGAACCTTCGCCACCCGGTGCCGTACGCCAAGGAGGTCGTCACCCTCAACGACCTCAGCGGCGGGCGCTTCATCCTGGGTATCGGTGCCGGTGGGAGTGGAATCGACGCGATCAGCCTCGGCCAGGAGCAGGAGTGGACAGCCAACGAACGCGCCGAGCGGTTCGCCGAGTTCGTGGAGTTGATGGCCAAGCTGCTGTCCAACCCCGTCACCGACGCCGACGGCAAGTACTACCGGGCGCGGCAGGCACCCATCACGCCGGCGGACGCCCCGCCCGCACCCATTCCGCTGGCCATCGCCGCCTACGGTCCCCGTGGCATGGCCCTCGCCGCGCGCCACGGCGAGATCTGGGTGACCAACGGCCGGTCCCCGCGTAACGGAGTCGTTCCCCCGGTGGCCCGACCCGACGACGTCGCGGGTCAGGTACGTCGGCTGGTCGACAGCTGCGAGGCCGTCGGTCGTGACCCGGCAACCCTGCGTCGGCTGTTGATGTACGTGAACCGGGAGCCGCCGGCGCTCGCCTCCCTGGATGTGTTTCGAGAGACCGTCGACACGTACCGCCGGGTGGGAATCACCGACCTGGTCGTGCCGTTCCCCGGGCTGGCGCCCTTCGAAACGAGCATGGAGGTGCTCGAACAGGTAGCCGGGATTCTGCCCGAGCTCTGAGGTGGTAGCTCGACTCCGATCCATCCGGGCAGCCCGGATAGGCTGTTGTGGTCATGACTACCGCAGCGGCGAGCAGCCCCCGCACCTACCAGGTGCGCACCTACGGCTGCCAGATGAACGTGCACGACTCCGAGCGCATCTCCGGCCTCCTGGAGCAGGCCGGCTACCTGCGGGCCGGGGCCGCCGACGACACCCCGGACGTGGTTGTCTTCAACACCTGCGCCGTGCGGGAGAACGCCGACAACCGGCTCTACGGCAACCTCGGTCAGCTGCGTCCCCGCAAGAACCAGCACCCGGAGATGCAGATCGCGGTGGGTGGCTGCCTGGCGCAGAAGGACCGCAGCGAGATCGTCCGCCGGGCGCCCTGGGTGGACGTGGTCTTCGGCACGCACAACATCGGGTCGTTGCCGGTGCTGCTGGAGCGGGCCCGGCACAACGCCGCCGCCGAGGTGGAGATCCTGGAGTCCCTCGAGGTCTTTCCGAGCACCCTGCCGACCCGTCGGGAGTCAACCTACGCCGGTTGGGTGTCGATCTCGGTGGGCTGTAACAACACCTGCACGTTCTGCATCGTGCCGGCGCTGCGCGGCAAGGAGAGGGACCGCCGCCCCGGCGACATCCTCTCCGAGGTACGCGCCCTGGTCGACGAGGGTGTGTTGGAGGTGACCCTGCTCGGGCAGAACGTCAACTCCTACGGTATCGAGTTCGGCGACCGGTACGCCTTCGGCAAACTGCTGCGCGCCTGCGGTGACATCGACGGTCTCGAGCGGGTGCGGTTCACCAGCCCGCACCCGAAGGACTTCACCGACGACGTGATCGCCGCGATGGCCGAGACGCCGAACGTCTGCCCCTCGCTACACATGCCGCTGCAGTCCGGCTCCGACGACATGCTGCGGGCGATGCGACGCTCGTACCGGTCGGAGCGGTTCCTGGGCATCATCGAGAAGGTGCGGGCGGCGATGCCGGACGCGGCGATCACCACGGACATCATCGTCGGCTTTCCCGGCGAGACCGAGGCGGACTTCGAACGCACCCTCGACGTGGTCCGTGCGGCGCGGTTCTCCTCGGCGTTCACCTTCCAGTACTCCAAGCGCCCCGGCACCCCCGCCGCGACGATGGCCGACCAGCTGCCGAAAGCGGTGGTGCAGGAGCGCTACGAGCGGCTGATCGACTGCGTCGAGGAGATCACCTGGGCGGAGAACCGGCGGCTGCTCGGGAAGACCGTCGAGGTGCTGGTGGCCGTCGGTGAGGGGCGCAAGGACGAGCGCACCGGCCGGCTGTCCGGGCGGGCCCGCGACGGCCGACTGGTGCACTTCGACGCCGGCAGCTTCGCCGGGCAGATCCGCCCCGGCGACATCGTGCAGACCGTCGTCACCTACGCCGCCCCACACCACCTCAACGCCGACGGTGAGCCGCTCGCGCACCGGCGTACCCGGGCCGGCGACGCGGCCGAGGCGGGGCAGCGACCCCGTACCGCTGGGGTGTCGCTCGGGTTGCCCACGGTCGGCGCCCCGCCGCCGACGCCCCCCGCGGCCTCGTCGGCCTGCCCCTGCTGACACCGGGGCTGATGCTGCGCGTTGGCCCCCGAGTCTGCCGCAACCCGGGCTGAACAAGCCCGGGGCCCAGGTTCACGAGGAACCTGGGCCCCGGGCGGTGGCCTAACGAATCAGCTGGACTGCTCGGCCAGGCTGAGGAACTGCCGCTTGGAACTGAGGGCCTGCTCGGCGTCGCGGACCCGCCGGGCGTCCCCGGCGGCCTTGGCCCGGGCCAACCGCTCCTCGGCCTCGGTGACCTGCGCCCGCATCTGCGCGAGCAGGGGGTTGTCCTGCGGAGAGGTGCGCCGCCACGCGGAGTCCATCACCTCGCGAACCTTGTCGTCGACCGCGCGCAGTCGACGCTCCAGGCCCCCCGTCGCCTCCCGGGGCACCCGTCCGGCCTCGTGCCACTGCGCCTGGATCTCCCGGAGTTTCGCCTGCGCGCCCTTCGGGTCACCGTCGACATCCAGAGCCTCGGCCTCAGTCAGGAGCGCCTGCTTGCGCTCCAGGTTGGCGCGCTGCTCGTTGTCGCGGGCGGAGAAGACCTCGCTGCGCCGGGTGAAGAACGCGTCCTGCGCGGCCCGGAACTTCTCCCAGAGCCGCTGCTCAGCCTCCTTCGACGCCCGGGGCGCGACGCGCCACTGGTTCATCAGCTCCTTGAGCTGGCCGGCGGTGTGGGCCCACTCGGTCGAATCCTGGAGCTTCTCGGCCTCGACGACCAACTCCTCCTTGATCGCCTGCGCCTGCTTACGCTGCGCGTCCAGCGAGGCGAAGTGGGCGCCCCGGCGGCGGGTGAAGCCATCCCGGGCCGCCGCGAACCGCTTCCACAGCTCACCGTCGGTCTTCCGGTCCACCCCGCGGATCGACTTCCACTCCCCGAGGATCTCCTTGAACCGGTCGCCGGCGGTCTTCCAGCCGGTCGACTCGGCGGCCAGCTTCTCGGCCTCCTCAACCAGCGCGGTCTTGCGGGCGAGGGCCTCGCTCCGCGCGGCGTCGCGGGCGGCCCGAGCCTCGGTTGCCTTCTCCTCGGCGAGGGTGGCGAGCCGATCCAACCGGTTGGCGAGGCCGTCGATGTCGCCGACGACGTGCGCCTCGGCCAGCGAGGCGCGTAGCCGGCGGATCGTGCTGAGCGAGTGGCTCGCATCAGCCGCGCCCGAGTTGAGTCTCGCCTCGGTCAGCTCCACCTCGGTGATCAGATCGGCGAACCGGCGGGCGAAGTGCGCCAGCCCCTCCTCCGGCGCACCTGCCTGCCAGGAACCGACCACCCGCTCGCCCTCAGCGGTTTTCACGTAGACGGTGCCGTCTGCGTCCACCCGTCCGAAGGCAGTCCAGTCGCTCATGTGCCCATCCTCGTTCTCCCGGCGTCACGGGTCAGTCCCGCGAGCGCCGCCACGGCGCAGCCCAACGTTCTCTTACGGCATTGTCACAGGTGTGCCCCCGCCCCCGTCGAGCGCCTATCGCCGACCGTGACCATACGGTGTCCTAGCGCCCCGACGGGGCTGGACGGGCGAGTGTCGGAACCTCCGTTCGGGCGTACCCGTCGGTAGTCGGAATCCCGGGGTCCGGCCGCGGGAAGGCGCGCGGTGGTGCGTTCGTACCAGCCGCTACCGTGACTCTCGTGCCCCTGGTCGCCGCCGCCGTCTGCCCGCATCCGCCGCTGCTCGTTCCTGAGGTGGCGGGCGCCGCGTCCGCCGAGTTGGACGAGCTGCGTGCGGCCTGTGACGGGGCCGTGGCCCGGCTACTCGCCGCCGAGCCGGACCGGATCGTGTTGCTCGGGTGTGGACCGGAGACCGTGACCCTCGGCGCCGCGGAGCACGGCTCGTTTCATCGGTACGGGATCCACCGGCGGGTGCCGCTGTCGCCAACCGACGCCGTGGACCGCACTGATGCGGCCGCTGTCGGGCCGGCGCGGCTGCCGCTGAGTCTGACCATCGGGGCGTGGCTCCTCGGTCGCGCCGGTACGTCGCTGCCCCGCTCCGCGGTGGCGGTCGCCGCCGACGAGCCCGCCGCCCGCTGCGCCGCCCTCGGCGCGGGCCTGCTCAACCCAGACCTGCTCGATGCGGGCCTGCTTACCGCGGATGGGCCCGTTTCGGTGATCGGGGACGCATCGGACGGCGGTACGTCCGGCCGGCTCGGGCTGCTCGTCCTGGGTGACGGGTCGGCCTGCCGGGTGGAGTGGTCACCCGGCTACGACGATCCGCGCGCCGAGCCGTACGACCAGGCGGTGACGCGGGCACTGGCCGATGCCGACACAGACGCCCTCGGCGCGGTCGACGCGGAGCTGTCGGCGGGGCTGAAGGCCACCGGCCGCGCGCCCTGGCAGGTCCTGGCCGGCGCGGTCCGGGCGGCCGGTGGCTCCTGGCGGGGGGAGCTGGCCTACGCCGCGGCACCCTACGGGGTGACCTACCTCGTCGCCTTCTGGACGCCGACGGGAGCGGTCCGGTGAGCGCCGCCGACCCGGCTGGCGGCGCTCGCCTGGGAGCGGCCACCGACGTGGCTGACGGTGCCCGCCCGGGGGCGGGCACGGTGCCGGCTGACGGTGCCCCGCCGGGGGCGGGCACGGTGGTGGGCGTGGTCGGTCCGACCGCGGCCGGCAAGTCGGCGTTGAGCATCGCCCTCGCCCACGCGCTCGACGGTGAGGTGGTCAACGCCGACTCCATGCAGCTCTACCGGGGCATGGATATCGGCACCGCCAAGCTGACCGTCGACGAACGTGCGGGGGTGCCGCACCACCTGCTGGACATCTGGCCGGTGACCGAGCCGGCCAGCGTCGCCGAATACCAGCGGCTCGCCCGCGCGGCGGTTGACGACATCCTGGCCCGGGGGAGGGTGCCCCTGCTGGTCGGCGGTTCGGGCCTCTACCTCCGTGCCGTGCTGGAACGCTTCGAGTTCCCCGGCACGGATCCGGTGCTCCGGCAACGGCTGGAGGCGGAGCTGGCGCAGGCTGGCCCGGCCGCCCTGCACGAGCGACTGCGCGCGGTTGACCCGGACGCGGCGGCGAACATTCTGCCGGGCAACGGCCGGCGGATCGTCCGGGCGTTGGAGGTGATCGAGCTGACCGGTGCGCCCTTCGCCGCCGCGCTGCCCGACCCCAGCCCGTACTACCGGTCGGTGCAGGTCGGCGTCGACCTGGACACCGCTGAGCTCGACGAGCGGATCGCGCTGCGGGTGGACCGGATGTGGGCCGACGGCCTGGTGGCCGAGACCCGGGTGCTGGCCGACCAGGGGTTGGCCGCGGGGCGTACGGCCAGCCGTGCCCTCGGCTACCAGCAGGTCCTGCGGTTCCTGGCGGGAGAGCTGACCGAGGCCGAGGCGTACCAGGAGACGATCCGCGCCACCCGCCGGTTTGTCCGTCGCCAGCGGTCCTGGTTCCGCCGGGATCCGCGAATCACCTGGCTCGACTCGGCCGGAGCCGGGTTGGTGGCAGAGGCGCTGCGAGTGGTCCGGCCCGCTGCGCGATGATGGGGTCGTGGAGTTCACCAAGGGGCATGGCACCGGCAACGACTTCGTGATCCTGCCCGATCCCGACGGCACCCTCGAGCTGACCCCGGACCTGGTCGCGGCCTTGTGTGACCGGCGGCAGGGGATCGGTGGGGACGGCGTGCTGCGGGTGGTCCGTGCCGCGCGGCACCCCGACGGGGCGGCCCTCGCGGATGCGGCCGAGTGGTTCATGGACTACTGGAACTCCGACGGCTCGGTGGCCGAGATGTGTGGCAACGGCGCCCGGGTCTTCGTCCGCTACCTGCTGGAGACCGGGTTGGCCGTGCCGTCGGACTCGGCGCTGCCGGTGGCCACCCGCGCCGGTCTGGTGCGGGCGCGGGTCGAGGGGGAGGGGCTGGCGGTCGAGATGCGGCGGCCTCGGTTGGCCGGCACCTCGTTCGCGGTGCTCGGCGGGCTGGCCCTGCCCGGCACAGCGGTGGATGTCGGCAACCCGCACCTGGTCTGCCCGGTGCCGGCCGGGCTGGAGCTGGCGGCTCTCGACCTGACCCGGGCCCCGGAGTTCGACCCGGTGATCTTCCCGGCCGGGGTCAACGTCGAGTTCATCACCCCCGAGAGCCCGACGGACGGTACCGATGGCCACGTCCGGATGCGGGTCCACGAGCGGGGCAGCGCGGAGACACGCTCCTGCGGCACCGGTGCGTGTGCGGTGGCCGCGATCGTGCTCCGGGACGCGGGCCGGGACGCCGGCGTGGTCGCCGTGGACGTGCCCGGCGGTCGTCTGGTGGTGACCCAGACCGCCCAGGGCTGCTGGTTGGCGGGGCCCGCCGTACTGGTGGCGAGTGGCGAGGTTGCCCGCGGGGCGCTGGTCTGACCAGCCGGCGGTGGCCCGGCCCGTCCTGGGCGGATGGTTCAGTTTTGGTGGGCCAGCCGCCACGGCCGTCAGCGTCGGCTCACAAGACTCCGTTACGGGGTGTTACCTGGTGTGCGGCGCAGCTCTGCGAGCAGTTGCTCCACCCGGTTCCGGATCTCGTCGCGGATCGGGCGGATCGCCTCGACGCCCAGGCCGGCGGGGTCGTCGAGGTCCCAGTTCTCGTGGCGCCCGCCCGGAAGGTCGGGAAGATCACTGTGGCACCCGATGGTGATGATGACCTCAGCGGACGCCGCGGTCGCGTGCCGCAGCAGCGTCGGCACCTGACCGGTGATGTCGATGCCGACCTCCCACATTGCCACCGCGGCGGCGGGGTCGACCTGGCGGGCGGGGGCGGAGCCGGCGGAGCGGACCACGACGGTGTCGCCGGCGAGCTGGCGTAGCCAACCGGCGGCAAGCTGTGAGCCGCCCGCATCGTGGCGGCAGACGAACAGCACCGAGGGTTTGCCGGGCACGGTGGAGTCGGCGGAAGCAGCCCCGAGGTGTCCCTCGTCGAGCTGGTGTGAGCTGGGCGGTGGCCTGCCCGGAGAGCGGCGGCGGTCCGCTCGACTGGTTGGCGGCCCCTGGTTTCCCGTCGCTGCCGGCTCTGCGGGGACGACGACCTGGTCGGCGGCGGCACCGGCGTCGGGGTAGAGGGCGGTGAGCAGGCCGACGCCGAGGGCGAGTCCGGCCAGCTGGGCCAGGATGAAACCGGGCACCGAGGTGGGGGCGATGCCGGCGAAGGTGTCGGAGAACGCCCGGCCGATGGTGACCGCGGGATTGGCGAAGGAGGTGGACGAGGTGAACCACGACGCGGCCCCGATGTAGGCGCCGACGGCGGCCGGGGCGACCGACGCGCGCCCGGACCGGGCGAGGGCGAAGATCAGTAGGACCAGCCCGGAGGTGGCGACAACCTCACCGACCCAGAGGTGCCAGGCGGCGCGCTCCTTGCCGGCGAAGTCGATCGCGGCGAGGTCGAACATCAGGTGCGCCAGCACCGCACCGGCGATTCCGCCGAGGATCTGGGCCACTCCGTAGGCGCCCAGGGAGCCGGCGGTCAGACCGGTGCCGGCGCGTCGCCCGAGGAACCAGTCGGCGGCGGAGACGACCGGGTTGAAGTGGGCCCCGGAGACCGGTCCGAAGATCAGGATCAGCGTGCCGAGGGTGAAGGCGGTGGTGATCGAGTTGGCCAGCAGCTGAAGGCCGACCTGGTCGGGGGCGAGGGTGGTGGCCATGATTCCGGAGCTGACCACGGCGGTGACCAGCAGGGCGGTGCCGGCGAACTCAGCCAGCAGGCGTCGCCAAAGTGTGCTGGTCATCGCTTGGAATCCCACCATCTGCGGTTGCCGAGGACCGCCGAAATGCGGTTACCAGCTGTACTGCGGCCCACACCGCGCCCGGAACACCGGCTGGTCGCGGTGATCTGGTGCGCGGTGGTGGCGGGGCGTCTAGGGGGTGGCGGGGCGTCTAGGGGGTGGCGCTCGCGTTGGCGGCGATCTCGGGCAACTCGGCCGGGCCGGAGTCGGCGGCCGGCGGCGGGGTGGTCGCCGGGTTCTGCGCGGCGGCGCGGACGGCGGCGGCGACGGCCGGGGCCACCCGGGAGTCGAAGACGCTGGGGACGATAACCGTCGGGTTGATCTTCTCCTGGCCGACGACGTCGGCGATGGCCTGGGCCGCGGCGAGCGCCATCTCCTCCGTGAAGCCCTCCGCGTGCGCGTCCAGCATCCCCCGGAACACACCGGGGAAGGCCAGCACGTTGTTGATCTGGTTGGGCTGGTCGGAGCGGCCGGTGGCGACCACGGCGGCGTGCTTGCGCGCCTCCCGCGGGTCAACCTCCGGGTCCGGGTTCGCCAGCGCGAACACGATCGCGTCCTTGGCCATGGCGGCGATGTCGTCCCCGGTGAGCAGGTTGGGTGCGCTCACGCCGATGAAGACGTCCGCGCCCCGGACCGCCCCGGCCAGGTCGCCGGAGTAGTTCTCCCGGTTCGTGTGTTCGGCCAGCCACTGCCAGGCCGGGTTCAGCCCGGTCATCCCGCGGTGCAGCGCACCCTGCCGGTCGTACGCGATGATGTCGCCCACGCCTTGGCGCAGCAGCAGCTTCATGATCGCGGTGCCGGCGGCGCCCGCGCCCGAGACCACCACCCGTACCTGCGCCAGATCCTTACCGACGACGCGGAGCGCGTTGGTCAGTGCGGCCAGCACACAGATCGCCGTGCCGTGCTGGTCGTCGTGGAAGACCGGAATGTCCAGCGCCGCGCGTAGCTGTGCCTCGATCTCGAAGCAGCGTGGCGCGGCGATGTCCTCCAGGTTGATCCCGCCGTACGCGGGTGCGATCGCCTTGACGATCGAGACGATCTCGTCGGTGTCCTGGGTGTCGAGCACCACGGGCCAGGCGTCCACCCCGCCGAAGCGCTTGAACAGCGCCGCCTTGCCCTCCATCACCGGCAGCGACGCCGCCGGCCCGAGGTTGCCCAGGCCAAGTACGGCGGAGCCGTCGCTGACCACCGCCACCGTGTTGCGTTTGATGGTCAGGCGCCGCGCGTCCGCCGGGTTCTCCGCGATGGCCTGGCAGACCCGGGCCACCCCCGGGGTGTACGCCCGGGACAGCTCGTCCCGGGTGCGTAGCGCGACCTTCGGGCTGACCTCGATCTTGCCGCCGAGGTGCAGCAGGAACGTGCGGTCGGAGACCTTGCGCACGTCAACCCCGTCGAGCGCGGTGAGCGCGTCAACCACCTGGTCGGCGTGGTTGGCGTCGGCGGTGTCGCAGGTCAGGTCGACGGTGACGTGGGTGTGGTCGGAGTCGACCACGTCGAGCGCGGTGACGATCGCCCCGGCCTCGCCGACCGTGGTGGTCAACCGCCCGATGGAGGAGGCATCCGCGGTTACTGCGATCCGGACCGTGATCGAGAATCCGGCACTCGGCAGTCGGGTGGTGGCCACACAGTTCCTTCCGATGATGCTGAACGACTCGCCTCGCATTTCTACTCGCCCCCGGTGACGGCACCGCATCCGACCCCGATACCAGCGGGTAGTCCGGGCATATTGCCGATGCGGGTGGCGTTGTCACATGTCAGGATTGCGGGGAGCCGGCCGCAATTTCCCAGCAATGCGGCGGGCAAACAGCCCGCCGACGCCCACCGCGGTCAGCAGCACGGCCCGGGGCGGCCAACACAGACAGGAGGCGCGGTTTGCCAGAGCAGGAGACCTTCCTTCCCGACGAGGGCGACGGGTTCGACGCCACCACCGGTGAGTTCGAGCTGTCGGAGCGGCAGGCGCTGCGGCGGGTCCCCGGCCTCTCCACCGAGCTGACCGACGTCACCGAGGTCGAGTACCGCCAGCTCCGACTGGAGCGGGTCGTCCTGGTCGGGGTGTGGACCGAGGGGTCGCAGCAGGATGCCGAGAATTCCCTCGCGGAGCTGGCGGCGCTGGCCGAGACGGCCGGCTCGCAGGTTCTTGAGGGGCTGATCCAGCGCCGGCAACGGCCCGACCCGGCCACCTACGTTGGCCGCGGCAAGGTGGATGACCTGGGGGCGGCCGTGCTCTCCAGCGGCGCCGACACGGTGATCTGCGACGGGGAGCTCTCCCCGTCCCAGCTTCGCAACCTGGAGCAGCGCACCAAGGTGAAGGTCGTCGATCGCACCGCCCTCATTCTGGATATCTTCGCCCAGCACGCGAAGAGTCGGGAGGGTAAGGCGCAGGTCGAGTTGGCCCAGCTGGAGTACCTGCTACCCCGCCTGCGGGGCTGGGGTGAGACCCTTTCCCGGCAGAGTGGTGGATCCGGCCGCGGCGGTGGTGCCGGTGGCGGCGTGGGTCTGCGTGGCCCGGGTGAAACCAAGCTGGAGACCGACCGACGGCGGGTCCGGCACCGCATCTCCCGGCTGCGCCGGGAGATCAAAGCCATGCGCACGGTACGCGAGACCAAGCGCGCCCGTCGCTCTCGCAACGCGGTGCCGGCGGTGGCCATCGCGGGCTACACGAACGCCGGCAAGTCCAGTCTGTTGAACCAGCTGACCGGGGCCGGGGTGCTGGTGGAAAATGCGCTCTTCGCCACGCTGGACCCGACGATCCGGAAGGCGACCACCGCAGAAGGGCGGCACTTCACCTTCTCCGACACAGTGGGCTTCGTGCGCCATCTGCCGCACCAGATCGTCGAGGCGTTCCGCTCCACCCTGGAGGAGGTGGCGGAGGCCGACCTGTTGGTGCATGTCGTTGACGGCACCCACCCAGACCCGGAAGAGCAGGTTCGTGCCGTCCGTGCCGTTCTCGCCGAGGTGGGTGCCGACCGGTTGCCGGAGTTGCTGGTCGTCAACAAGACCGACGCCGCCGATGCGGAGACCCTGCTTCGGCTCAAGCGGCTCTGGCCGGAGGCGATCTTCGTCTCCGCGCACTCCGGCTACGGCGTTGCCGACCTGCGCCGCGCGGTCGAGACCCGGCTACCCCGCCCAGCGGTGGAGGTCCGCGCGGTCCTGCCGTACGAGCGGGGTGACCTGGTGGCCCGGGTGCACCAGCAGGGCGAGGTGCTCAGCACGGCGCACCTGCCCGAGGGTACTTTGCTGCAGGCCCGGGTCAGTGCGGCGCTCGCCGCCGAGTTGGCGCCCTTCCAGTCGACCGAGGCAACCGCGCCGGAGCCGACGGCGGTGGGCTTTGGGGTGCGTTCGTAGCCGTTCCGTGTGGGCTGCGGTGATCTGCCGCCATGCGACACTATGTGGATGCGTCGCCTTCTCACCCTGGCCACGGGTGCCCTCAGCCTGCTGGGGGCAGCCGTGGTAGCCATCGGTGTACTCCTGGTCATGGTGCCGTCGCCGGCTGCGGCGGAGGGGCAGAAGCGGTGCACCGTCACCGACGACCGGCTGCGGGAGCTGTCTGGGCTGGTGGCCACCGAGACCGGTTACATCGTGATCAACGACAGCACCAACGTCGAGAGTCACCAGCGGGTCTTCTTCCTGGACGCCGACTGCGAGATCACCGGGGACCCGGTCCGCTACTCCGTCGCCGGTCCCCTGGACACTGAGGACCTGGCGTTGTCGCCAGACGGAAAGACCCTCTGGGTCGCCGACACCGGCGACAACGCGCCCAGCAGCCGGGAGCGGGTGGCGGTGTGGAGCGTGCCGGTGAGCGGTGACGAGAGGCTGACGCTGCACCGACTCGCCTACCCGGACAACGAGCCGCGGGACGCCGAGGCTCTGGTCATCGACGATGACGGCGTACCGGTGATCATCACCAAGGTCTTCTCCGGCAAGGCCGAGATCTTCACCGTTGATGGAGAACTACCCAGCGGCGACACCGAACCGGGGAAGATGAAGAAGCTCGGTGAGGTGGAGCTGCCGACGACCGAGACGGAGAACGCGTTCGAGGCACCCGGGCGTACGGCGATCACCGGGGCCGCCCGTTCCCCGGATGGCGCGCGGGTGGTGCTGCGCACCTACGCGGACGCCTTCGAGTACGACGTCGCCGACGGTGACCTTGTGACGGCGCTGACGACGACGGAACCACGGGTGACTCCGCTCGCGGATCCGTTCGGTGAGGCGATTACCTACACCCCGGACGGCAAGACCTTTCTGACCGTGTCCGACGCCGGCTCACTCGACGACGGCGAGCCGATCGACATCCTGTCGTACGCGCCGACGGCGAAGACGGAGCCAGCCCCGGGGGCGAACGCCGACGGAGCGGAGGAGTCAACGGCCTCCTGGTTCGACAGCCTCTCCGTGCAAGGGAAGGCGTACCTGGTCATCGGGGTTGTGGGCCTGATCGGTGTGGGGCTGGTCGGGGCGGGCGTAACCGGTGTCGTACGGGCCCGGCGCCGACCGGCCAAGACTGCGGGTGCCGGCAAGTCGGCCACTGACAAGGGGACGCGCGACCCCACCGACCGCCCCCGCGGCGCTGGTTACGGCGGTGCGCCGGTCGCCGGGGTCCACGGGGTGCGCCAGGCGCCGGGCCGGGCGGCCGCTCCGGCCGACAAGGGCGGGAATGGCGGTGGCCGCCCGGCGGAGGGAGGCCGTCCCGCTGCCGGTGTCTATGGCAGGCGGCCCGCCGGCGGTGCCGGTGGCCCCCGTCCCGCTGCGGGCAACGGTCAGGGGGCCGGTGGCGGTCGTGCACCCGGTGGGAGCCGGGGCGGCGGTGTGTATGGCGGGGGAGCCGGTGGTGGCGTGTACGGCGGTGGCCGGGCCCAACCGCCGCACCGCGACGGCGGTGGGGCCGCTCCGCGTGCTGGTCGGCGCCGTGCTTCTGGCTCCGGCCCGAGCGGGCCCGGACCGGAGCCGGGCGGCGGGCGCGACCAATACGGCGGCCGCTACTGATCTGGTGGCTACGGCAGCCGTTGCTGGTCTGGCTGCTCCGACCGCCGTTGTTGGTCAGATGCGGCGGAGCACCGTGACGACCCGGCCCATGATGGTGGCGTCGTCGCCCGGGATCGGGTCGAAGGCGGGGTTCTGCGGCATCAGCCAGACATGGCCGTCCCGCCGCCGGTAGGTCTTCACCGTCGCCTCGCCGTCGAGCATGGCGGCGACGATGTCGCCGGATTCAGCGGTGGGTTGCTGTCGGACAACCACCCAGTCGCCGTCGCAGATCGCCGCGTCCAGCATCGAGTCGCCCTTGACCTGGAGCATGAAGACCTCCCCCTCGCCGACCAACTCGCGGGGGAGAGGGAAGATGTCTTCGATGGCCTGTTCGGCGAGGATCGGACCGCCGGCGGCGATCCGGCCCAGCATCGGCACATAGGCCGGGACCGGCCGCTGTGCGAGCGCCTCCTCGTCGTCGAGGGCGTCGCTGGGGGGCCGGACATCAACCGCGCGCGGCCGGTTCGGGTCGCGGCGCAGAAAGCCCTTCTTCTCCAGCTCCTTGAGCTGGTAGGCGACGCTGGACGGCGACACCAGCCCAACCGCCTCGCCGATCTCGCGCACGCTCGGCGGGTAGCCGTGTCGCTCGACCCAGGTGCGAATGAACTCCAGGATCCGCCGCTGCCGGGCGGTGAGGTCAACGGTTGCCGGTTCGGGGAATGCGCTGACGACGGGGGTGACCGGACGTACAGCGGGCGAACCGGTGCGGCCCCGCGCGGCACGTCGACGGCGGGTGCTCGCCGTGCCCGCCTCGGTGATCTGCTGCGGGCTCTTCGGCCGGTTGGTCCGGTCCTCGGTCACGTCCGTCCTCCCTGGTCGGCGCTTGGGTGCCCCGTCGCTCGTGGTGTTGGCTCGCGGCGGAAGTCCGTCGTGAGCCGGTCGTCCTTGACCGTATAGGCGAGATCAGCCTTCTTCAAACATCTGTACGACCTTGACCGGCGTGTCGGGGGTGGTTTCCGCCTGGGCCGCACTCCTGTTCTGGTAGATAGTATGACGGGTCGTACTTGTGTTCTAATTTCGGGCTCGAGGGGTGGTTGGTCGGAATGGCCCGTACCGATTCGGGGGTGCAGGGGGTTGGAATTCACGGTGCCGTTGGCGTCGGTGGTGCGGGCTACGTCGGCGGGGTGAGCCAGGTCGCTTGGTGACGCGCCGGACAGGCTCGCCAACTTGACCTCAGTTCCCGGGCGACATACGGTCAACCCCTAGATGTAGTAGTCATTGGGCGTTAGTTGCCTATAGGTTGGGTTCGACTACGGACCGCACTTCATCCGCCAGCACGGCGGAGACCGTCGAAAGGACGGCTCCGCCGTGATGACGCGTGTCCGGGTGCGGCCCGAATCGGCCCACGGCCGATGAAGGAGGTCGGGCTCCATGCGGTGTCCGTACTGCCGGCACCCCGACTCCCGGGTCGTTGACTCGCGGGAAGCCGATGACGGCCAGCTGATCCGGCGCCGGCGCTCCTGCCCAGAGTGCGGCAAGCGGTTCACCACGGTGGAGGAGGCGGTCCTCGCGGTCGTCAAACGCAGCGGGGTCACCGAACCCTTCAGCCGCACGAAGATCATCGGCGGGGTACGGAAGGCGTGCCAGGGCCGTCCGGTTGACGACGACTCCATTGCCCTGCTGGCGCAGAAGGTCGAGGAGACCGTGCGGGCCAAGGGCGCGGCCGAGCTCCCCAGCCACGAGGTCGGGCTGGCCATCCTGGGGCCGCTGCGGGACCTGGACGAGGTGGCCTACCTCCGGTTTGCCAGCGTCTACCGGTCGTTCGAGTCGCTCGCCGACTTCGAGCGGGAGATCGAGACGCTGCGGACCGCGGCGCAAGTTCGCGAGGAGGCCGAGGCGGTCGGGACAGCCGGCCGCACCAGTGCGGGCCGCGCGTAAGACGTGGACGGTTAGACGGTAGGGCCGCGCATGGGGCGCGGACGAGGGGCGATGAGATGCCGGGGGACGGTGTGACAACGAGCAAGTCACGGAGCAAGGCGGCAGTGGGTCTGAAAGTCGAGCGGGTGTGGACCACCGAGGGGATCCACCCGTACGACGAGGTGACCTGGGAGCGTCGGGACGTCGTGATGACGAACTGGCGGGACGGCTCGATCAACTTCGAGCAGCGCGGCGTGGAGTTCCCACAGGAGTGGAGCGTCAACGCGGCCAACATCGTGACCACCAAGTACTTCCGGGGTGCGGTGGGGACCCCGGAGCGGGAGTGGTCGCTTCGGCAGCTGATCGACCGGGTTGTCGCCACCTACCGCACCGCCGGTGAGGAGTACGGCTACTTCGCCACCCCGGCCGACGCCGAGATCTTCGCCCACGAGTTGACCTGGATGCTGCTGCACCAGGTGTTCAGCTTCAACTCGCCGGTCTGGTTCAACGTCGGCACCTCCTCGCCGCAGCAGGTCAGCGCGTGCTTCATCCTCGCCGTTGACGACTCGATGGACTCCATCCTGGACTGGTACAAGGAGGAGGGGCTGATCTTCAAGGGCGGCTCCGGCTCCGGGGTCAACCTCTCCCGGATCCGCTCCTCAAAGGAGTTGCTCTCCTCCGGCGGCACCGCCTCCGGCCCGGTCAGCTTCATGCGCGGTGCCGACGCGTCGGCTGGCACCATCAAGTCCGGCGGCGCGACCCGGCGGGCGGCCAAGATGGTCATCCTCGACGTCGACCACCCGGACATCGAGGAGTTCGTGGTCACCAAGGCGCGCGAGGAGGACAAGGTCCGTGCGCTGCGCGACGCCGGTTTCGACATGGACCTGGGCGGCGCGGACATCGTCAGCGTGCAATACCAGAACGCCAACAACTCGGTCCGGGTCAGCGACGAGTTCATGACGGCGGTGCAGGACGGCGGCACCTTCGACCTGCGTGGCCGTCTCGACGGCACGGTGATCGACACGATCGACGCGAAGCCGCTGTTCCGGACCATCTCGCAGGCGGCCTGGGAGTGCGCCGACCCGGGGCTCCAGTACGACGACACCATCAACGACTGGCACACCTGCCCGGAGACCGGGCGGATCACCGCGTCGAACCCCTGTTCGGAGTACCTGCACCTGGACAACTCCTCGTGCAACCTGGCCTCGCTCAACCTGATGCGGTTCCTCCGCGCCGACGGCGGCTTCGAGGTGGAGAAGTTCGTCCGCTCGGTCGAGTTGGTCATCACCGCGATGGACATCTCGATCTGCTTCGCCGACTTCCCCACCGAGAAGATCGGCGAGACCACCCGGGCGTACCGGCAGCTCGGCATCGGGTACGCCAACCTCGGTGCGCTGCTGATGGCCTCCGGGCTGCCCTACGGCTCGGACCAGGGTCGCTCGCTGGCCGCGGCGATCACCTCGCTGATGACCGGCACCGCGTACCGGCGCTCCGCCGAGTTGGCCGGCATCGTCGGCGCGTACGACGGCTACGCCCGAAACGCCGAACCGCACAAGCGGGTCATGCGCAAGCACGCCGCCGCGAACGACGAGATCAAGCCCACCGGTGCCGTCGCGACGACGGTGCAGCGGGAGGCCACCCGGCAGTGGACCCTCGGCAACAAGCTCGGCGACCGGAACGGCTGGCGTAACTCGCAGGCCAGCGTCCTGGCGCCGACCGGCACCATCGGCCTGATGATGGACTGCGACACCACCGGCGTCGAGCCGGACCTGGCGTTGGTCAAGTTCAAGAAGCTGGTCGGTGGCGGCTCGATGCAGATCGTCAACCAGACCGTGCCGCGCGCCCTGCGCAGCCTCGGCTATCCAGAGGAGCAGGTCGAGGCGATCGTCGAGCACATCGCCGAGCACGGTCACGTGGTGGACGCGCCGGGTCTCAAGCCGGAGCACTACCCGGTCTTCGACTGCGCGATGGGCGAGCGTTCCATCGCCCCGATGGGCCACGTGCGGATGATGGCGGCCGTCCAGCCGTTCATCTCCGGCGCCATCTCCAAGACGGTCAACATGCCGGAGCAGGCCACCGTCGAGGACGTTGAGAAGATCTATTTCGAGGGCTGGCGGCTCGGCCTCAAGGCGCTGGCGATCTACCGCGACAACTGCAAGGTCGGCCAGCCGCTGTCGGTGGCGAAGAAGGAGAAGGCCACCGCCCCGGCGCCGGTGGAGGCGACGCCGGCCGCGGTCGAGAAGGTCGTGGAGAAGGTCATCGAGTACCGACCGGTGCGCAAGCGGCTGCCGAAGAAGCGTCCGTCGGAGACGATCTCCTTCTCGGTCGGCGGGGCGGAGGGCTACCTCACCTCGTCCTCCTACCCGGATGACGGCCTCGGCGAGGTCTTCCTCAAGATGTCGAAGCAGGGCTCGACGCTGGCCGGCGTGATGGACGCCTTCTCGGTGGCCATCTCTATCGGTCTCCAGCACGGTGTCCCGCTGGAGACGTACGTCAGCAAGTTCACCAACATGCGCTTCGAGCCGGCCGGTATGACCGACGACCCGGACGTGCGAATGGCGGCCTCGGTGATGGACTACATCTTCCGTCGCCTGGCCCTGGACTTCCTGCCGTACGAGCGCCGCGCGGAGCTGGGCATCTTCACCGCCAAGGAGCGGGCCGCCCAGCTCGCGGCCGAGGCGGAGGTGGAGGCGAACACGGCGGACCTCACCGCGATGGCCTCCTCCGCCCCGGTCGAGACCCGGCCGGCGGAGCCGAAGGTCGGCCCGGTCGCCCAGCCGGCCCAGGAGCCGGCCGATGTCGCGGCGGCGCAGCCGGCGCCGTCGGTGGGGTCGAGCACCGAGCTGCTGGAAGCGGTGATCGGTAAGGCTGCCGACGCGCCGCTCTGCTTCACCTGCGGTACGAAGATGCGCCCGGCCGGCAGCTGCTACGTCTGCGAGGGCTGCGGTTCCACCAGCGGATGTAGCTGACGTACGTGGACGTGTGGCCTCGGGCGATGGTGCCCGAGGTCACACCGGGCGGTGGCCGGTGTGGGCCCTGGACTCTCCGTTGCGGTGCGATCCTGTGGGCGTGACGGCAGTCAATACCTATCGCACCTTCGCCACCCGGGAAGCATGTGGCGTGTCACCGGCGTACGAGCGCTTGGCCCTGACGGTGTCCGGTGACGCCGAACTGCTCGCGTTGATCGAGCGGCTTCCGCCGGCCAAGCGGCAACCGAATCTGCTCTTCGGCGTCGTTCGGCTGCTCGGTGGCCCGGTCGAGGACCCTATGGCCTTCCGCGCCTACGTCCTGGCGAACTGGCCGGCGATCGAGGTGGAGATCCAGCGCAGGTCGACCCAGACGAACGAGGCGGGGCGGTGCGCCGTCCTGCTGCCGCTGCTCGCCGCGCTACCCCAACCGCTCGCACTGTTGGAGGTCGGTGCGTCGGCGGGGCTCTGCCTCTACCCCGACCGGTACGCGTACCGCTACGACCGCCAGCTCCTGGGCGACGGCCGCCCGATCCTCGACTGCACGCTCACCGGCACCCTGCCGCCGAGCCGGGTACCCACCGTGGTGTGGCGGGCCGGGCTGGACCTCAATCCGCTGGACGTGACCGACGCGGACGATCTCGCCTGGCTGGACGCTCTCATCTGGCCGGAGCATGCCCACCGGCGGGCGCGGCTGCGGGCGGCGGCGAACCTGGTCGCGGCCGATCCACCGCTGCTTGTCCGCGGCGACCTGGTGGACGACCTGCCGGCGGTGGCCGCACTGGCCCCACCCGAGGCGACCCTGGTGGTGTTCCACACGACGGTGCTGTACCAGGTGCCGCAGCGCCGACGCACCGCCTTCGTCGAGTTGGTTCGGGGGCTGCCCGCCAACTGGATCGCCGCGGAGTCGCCGCGGGCGCTGTCCTACGACGGATTGCCCGACCCACCCGGCGCCGGCTTCCACAATGTGCTCGCGCTCGACGGCAAGCCACTGGCGTGGGCCCAGCCGCACGGGCAGGCAGCGGCCTGGTTCGGCTAGCGACCGGCCACTCGGTGGCGGGTGCCGCGGCAGGGCCCCGACCGTTGGCTCCCTACACTGCCCGACGTGGGTGGGAAGCGAAAACCGTTGGCGAATCGGCCGTTGACCGAGCCGCACCCGTCCCGGTTGTCGCCCGAGGACCCGCAACGCGAGCGGATCTGCGCCGCTCACGCTGCTGCCCTGGCGGACGGTGAGGCCGGCTACCCCGATCCGACCACCGGACTGTTCGTGCTTACCGCTGGCTTTCTGGCCCGCCGTGGCACCTGCTGCGGTCGCGGCTGCCGCCACTGCCCGTACCTCGACTGAACCCTCAGCCGGGTCGGTGCGGTGCGGGGCTGCCGAAGTCGCGGTCAGCCGGCGGCGACGAAGACCCGGGAGGCCACCTCGCGGGGAAGGCGGACACGGTCGCCGTAGCGGTCGATCGATACGCCGTCCCGCTCCTGGGCGACCGTCACCGTGGCACCCGGGTCAACCCCGGCGGCGTGTAGCTGGCGCAACACGTCCGAGTTGCTCTGTAGGCTCTCGCAGATCCGCCGGACCACGACCGTGCCGGAGAGGCCGGGGAACGCCAGGTTGCGCTCCCCCTCGGCGGGCTCCGCGGCGGAGGGGTCCGCCGATCCCAGCGCCTCCAGCCCGGGGATCGGGTTGCCGTACGGCGAGCGGGTCGGGCGGTTGAGCAGGTCGTAGACCCGCTGCTCGACGGCGTCACTCATGACGTGCTCCCACCGGCAGGCCTCCTCGTGGGCCTCCTCGTAGGGCATGCCGATCACGTTGACCAGCAGGAGCTCCGCCAGCCGGTGTTTGCGCATCACCGAGACCGCCGCGTCGCGGCCGGTTTCGGTGAGCGTGAGGTGGCGGTCGCCCTCAACGGTGAGCAGACCATCCCGCTCCATCCGGGCGACGGTCTGGCTGACCGTGGGACCGCTCTGGCGCAGCCGCTCGGCGATGCGGGCACGCAGCGGCGGTACCCCCTCCTCCTCGAGCTCGAGGATGGTCCGTAGGTACATCTCGGTCGTGTCGACCAGTGAGTGCGCGATGATCTCAATCACCCGTTAACGAGAAACAAATCGGACGGCAAGTGTCTCACGCGCGACCCCAGATCATCCACGTGACCCGCTACCGCAGGTTGTGGTTGACCATGGCAGTACCGGCCCCCGATCTGGGATTTCACGGTCACCCGGCCCCCAGGTTTGGCGTGAGACACATCGATGTTACCCGCGCCGATGGTGCCGGTCGCTGAGGTCGGATCCTCGGGCATGAGCTGCACGACAGAAAAGCACATATGCCAGATCAGCATGAACTTCACCTCTGCTGTCTTCGACGGCATCCCAAACCCCTGTCAAGGTCGAGGCCAGCCCGACTGGCACTCTCCGTGGTCGGGTCATCGACAAGTAGGGAGTCACGATGACGATTTCGACGCGGCGGGTGATCGCCGCAGTCGCCGGGGTGACGGCACTCATCCCGCTGTCCGCCTGCGCCACCGCGGACGCGACCGGGGCGCGGGCGCCCGGCGGTGCGGTAACCGTCGGTACCTCAGCCGCTGCCGACCTCCACCACGAGTTCCGGCGGCTGGAGGAGAGGTTCGACGCTCGGCTGGGGATCTACGCGGTCGACACCGGCACCGGTCGGACGGTCCGCTACCAGGCCAACGAGCGGTTCGCCTACGGCTCGACCTTCAAGGCGCTGGCCGCCGCCGAGGTCCTCGACGCGACCACCGACGCCGAACTGGAACAGGTGGTGCGGTACTCGGCGGACGATCTGGTGGACTACTCGCCGATCACGGAGCAGCATGTCGCCGAGGGCATGACGTTGCGGGCCGTCGCCGACGCCGCCGTTCGCTACAGCGACAACACCGCCGGCAACCTGCTGCTGCGCCACCTCGGGGGGCCCGAGCGGTTCGAACAGGAGCTGAAGGGGATCGGCGACAACGTCACCGACGCGGCCCGATACGAGACCGAGCTCAACGAGGCGACCCCGGGCGACCCGCGAGACACCAGCACCGCCCGAGCCCTGACCGAGGACCTACGCGAGTACGCGGTCGACGACGCCCTCGAACCCGCCGACCGCGATGTCCTCAACGCCTGGTTGCGGGGCAACACCACCGGTGGGGAGCTGATCCGTGCCGGCGTCCCCGACGGCTGGGTTGTGGGGGACAAGACCGGAGCGGCCGGGTACGGCACCCGTAACGACATCGCGGTGCTCTGGCCGCCGGATCGCGCGCCGGTCGTCCTCGCCGTACTGTCCAGCCGGGACGAACCGGACGCCAGCTTCGACAACGCTCTCATCGCCGAGGCCACCGAGGTGGTCCTCGCCCAGCTGGGAACCTAACCCCACCACGGCGGGGCGCCCGTGCGCAGATAGCCGTGCAACACCCGCGCGACATGTGCCATGGTCGCCTCGCTGCCCGGCTCCCCGGTCGGCGGGTTGTCCGGCCTGGGCACCCAGGCAGCGGGCGATGTCCGAGTGCAGGGCAGAGCGCAGCCTGTCGAGGTCCTGGTGCGCACCGGCGGCGACGTCGTAGCCGCGCTGGAGCCGGGGATCAGCCAGGGTGCACCAGTGCAGCCCGAAGTCCTCGGCCTGCTGGGGGGAGCAGAGCAGCAGGTCAGGGGAGCTGAGAGCCTGGGCGGCGGCATCGACCAGGGCCGGCGCGACCGCCACCTGGGTCGGTGCCAGACCGACGGACTGACCGGTGCGGGTCAGCGGATCCCGCAGGTGCGCGACATCGTCCTCGGGTTGGATGAGGATCCGCCGTCGCGCCTGCGCGCCGGCGCGACCGGCGCGCAGGGTCTCCAGGAACACCATCCGGGCGGGAAAGGCGGTTCGGGAGGCCAGCCCGAGCGGAACCCGCCAGACCGCCGCCTCGGCCGGAGCCGCGACGATCCCGGCGCTGACCTCCAGGGTCCGACAGAGCTGTTCGCGCCCTGCCGGGTCGGCCGGCCGTACCTCCAGCTGGATCCGTTGCCGCCGCCCGGCGAGGTCCACCAGGCGGCGGGCCGTACGCAGCATGTCCCGCCCGAACGGCGTCAACCGGACCGCCCGGGACGACCGGTCGAAGAGCCGGGCGCCGAAGTGTCCCTCCAGGGCGGCGATGCGCCGGCTGGCCACCGACTGGGGGATTCCCGCTGCGGCGGCGCCGGAGGTGAAGCTGCCGTGGCCACTGACGGCCACGAAGGCCCGGCAGGCAGCCACCACATCCACCCGCCGATTCTACGCAGGCGGATAGTGTTGACTGGGTGTCATGTCCGGTACCGAAAAGCTGCTGGTCGAGGCCGACCAGCTCGCCGCCGAGATGCACGGTGACGCCCCGCCGACCCTGCTCGACGTCCGCTGGCGCCTGACCGGCCCACCCGGGCGCGACGACTACGCCGCCGGGCACCTGCCCGGGGCGGTCTTCGTTGACCTGGACACCCAACTCTGCGGTCCGCCCGGTGCCGCCGGCCGGCATCCGCTGCCCGACCCCGCCGCCCTCCAGGCCGCGCTGCGGGCCGCCGGTGTGCGGGCCGGGCACCCGGTCGTGGTCTACGACGGTGGGGACGGCATGTCCGCCGCCCGCGCCTGGTGGACGCTGCGCTGGGCCGGTCACCGGCCGGTACGCCTGCTGCACGGCGGCCACCCCGCCTGGATGGCGGCGGGGCTGCCCACCTCCACCGAGGCGCCCACCCCGCGCCCGGGCGACATCGAGGTGCACCCCGGCGCCCTGCCGGTGCTGGTCGCGGCCGAGGCCGCCCAGCTGGCCGCAGCCGAGGCGGGGACCCTGGTTGACGTTCGCGCCGCACCGCGCTACCGGGGGGAGAACGAGCCGGTCGATCCGGTTGCCGGGCATGTGCCGGGTGCGGTCAACCTGCCGGCTGCGGCGTATGTGACCGAGGGCCGCTTCCCCGGGGCCGATGTGCTGCGGGAGCGGTTCGCCGGCGCCGGGGTGGCCGCCGCCGAGCCGGTCGGAGTCTACTGTGGTTCCGGCGTGACCGCCGCCCAGGCCGTTCTCGCCCTGCACCTGGCCGGTCGTCCGGATGTCGCCCTCTACGTCGGGTCCTGGAGCAACTGGGTCGCCGACCCGTCCCGCCCCGTCGCGACGGTGCAGGAACCCGGGGCCACGTCGGCCTGACCCGCGGCCTCCACGTCACCGGGCGGTGCCACGCCCTCGGGTGGCCACTCATGTCTCCGGCTACCGCTGCCCACGCCGCGCCGACACCGGCGGCGTGGGCAGCGCGTGTGACGGGCCGGCGGAGTCCTCGTGCGACGATAGGCCCCATGTCGGACGACACAGTGGTGGTGTGGGACGAGAGACTGCTCTCCTACGACTTCGGCGACCACCCTCTCGACCCGGTACGGGTCGAGCTGACCGTCGCGCTCGCCCGTGAGCTGGGTGTGCTCGGGCGTCCCGGGGTGCGGCTGGTCGAGCCGAAGCCCGCCGACGACGAGCTGCTGACCCGGGTGCACGATCCGGCCTACCTGGAAGCCGTGCGAGCTGCCCCGCAGGATCCGTTCTTCACCGGGTTCGGGCTGGGCACCCCGGACAATCCGGTATTTCCGAAGATGCACGAGGCCAGCGCGTTGGTCACCGGGGCCACCGTCGCGGCAGCCGAGGCGGTCTGGCAGGGCATGGCACGTCGGGCGGTCAACGTGGCGGGCGGTCTGCATCATGCGATGCCCGACCGGGCCGCCGGCTTCTGCGTCTACAACGATCCCGCCGTGGGCATCGCCCGCCTGCTCGACCTGGGGGCGCGTCGGGTCGCCTATGTCGATGTGGACGTGCACCACGGCGACGGAGTGCAACAGGTCTTCTGGGATGACCCGCGGGTGCTCACGGTTAGCCTGCACGAGACTCCACTCGCGCTCTTTCCGGGCACCGGGTTTCCCGACGAGACCGGCGGTGCACAGGCCCAGGGAACCGCGGTCAACGTGCCGCTGCCACCCGGGGCCGAGGACGCCGGCTGGCAGCGGGCGTTCCACGCCATCGTGCCGTCGGTGCTGCGCGCGTTCGCGCCGGAGATCCTGGTCACCCAGTGTGGCGCGGACGCGCACCGGCTCGACCCCCTGGCTGACCTGCGCCTGTCGGTTGACGGTCAGCGGGCCACCTACATCGCTCTACGGGCGCTCGCCGACGAGCTCTGCGAGGGCCGCTGGGTCGCCACCGGCGGCGGGGGATACGCGCTGGTCGAGGTCGTGCCCCGGGCCTGGACCCACCTGCTCGCGGTGGCCACCGGTGAACCGCTCGCGCCGGCCACGCTCTCTCCGCCCGCCTGGCGCGAGCTCGCCCAGATCCGCCGTCCGGGGCAGGAGGTGCCGTTGCGGATGACCGACGAGGTCAACCCGTCGTACGAGTCGTGGCAGCCCTCCGGGGAGCCGAACTCGGTGGACCGGGCCATCGTGGCCGCCCGCAAGGCGGTGTTCCCGCTGCTCGGGCTCGACCCGTACGACCCGCGCGACTAGGGCCCGTGTCGAGTCACCCAGCGGTCGCGCTGACCTTCGACGCCACCGGACCGAACGCGGCCGGGAGGAAGGACGCTCGTGTGACAGGTCAACAGCCAGTGGACGTGCTGCTCAGCGACGGCGCCACGGTCCAACTGCGGCCGATCCGGCCAGCGGACGCACCGGGCATCGTCGCCATGCACTCGCGTTTCTCCGAGCGCACCCGCTACCTGCGCTACTTCTCGCCGTACCCCCGGATTCCAAAGCGCGACCTGCGGCGGTTCGTCAACGTTGACCACCACGACCGGGAGGCGTTCGTCGTGCTGGCCAGCGACCAGATCGTCGCGGTTGGCCGGTACGAGCGGCTGGGTCCAGCCGCCACCGAAGCCGAGGTCGCCTTCGTGGTCGAGGACGCATACCAGGGCCGGGGCATCGGATCGGTGCTGCTGGAACATCTCGCCGACGCGGCCCGGCGGGTCGGCATCCCGACCTTCGTGGCGGAGGTGCTGCCGGCAAACAACGCGATGCTCCGGGTCTTCGCCGACTTTGGCTATCAGGTGCGGCGTCAGTTCGCCGATGGTGTCGTGCACCTGAGCTTCCCGATCGCGCCGACCGAGGCGACCCTTGAGGTGCAGCGGGGCCGCGAGCATCGCACCGAGGCCCGGTCGGTCGCCCGGCTGCTCGCGCCCCGGGGGGTCGCCTACTACGGGGCCAGCGCCACCGGGCAGGGGGTCGGGGCGGCGGTCCTCGGGCACCTGCGCGACTACGGGTTCACCGGTGCGGTGGTGCCGGTGCATCCGAGCGCGCGAATGGTGGCCGGGCTGCCCGCGTACCCGTCGGCCGTCGCGGCGGGCCTGCCGATCGACCTGGCGGTGGTGGCGGTGCCGCCGGCGGCGATGGAGACGGTCGTCGCCGATGCGGCCGCCGCGGGAGCGCACGGCCTGGTGGTGATCAGCGCGGGTTTCGCCGAGGCCGGTGCTGACGGCGCGGTCGCCCAGCGCCGGCTGGTTCGGGCGGCGCACGCGGCGGGTATGCGGATCATCGGCCCGAACTGCCTGGGGATGGCGAACACCAGCACCGAGGTACGCCTGAACGCCACGCTGGCCCCGCGGTTGCCGGTCCCCGGTCGGGTTGGTCTGTTCAGCCAGTCCGGTGCGTTCGGGGTGGCGCTGCTGGCCGAGATGGAGCGGCGGGGACTTGGGCTGTCCAGCTTCGTGTCGGCCGGGAACCGGGCCGACGTCTCCGGTAACGACCTGTTGCAGTACTGGCAGGACGACCCGAACACCGATGTGATCCTGCTGTACCTGGAAACCTTCGGCAATCCCCGCAAGTTCGCCCGACTGGCCCGCGGCATCGGGCGGGAGAAGCCGATCGTCGCGCTGGCGCCGTCGGCTCACGCATCCGGTCCTGGCGCGTCGGCGGGTGTAGCTGAGGTCGTGGCCGGTGTGGGTGCAGCGGGTCCCGGTGCGGTCGGCCCCGATGCGACGGGTCCGGACGACGCCGCGATCAGCGCTCTCTTCGCCCAGTCCGGGGTGATTCGGGTGGACACCGTCGCCGAACTGCTCGATGTCGGCGTGCTGCTGGCCAACCAGCCGCTGCCCGCTGGCGACCGGGTGGGGATCGTCGGTAACTCCTGGGCGTTGACCGGGTTGGCCGCCTCCGCCGCCACCGCGGTGGGGCTCACCGTCGCCGACGGTTATCCCCGCGACGTCGGGCCAGACGCCGGGGCGGCCGACTTCGCCACCGCTCTCGGCGCCGCCGTGGCCGACGACGGGGTGGACGCCCTGGTGGCGGTCTTCGCCCCGCCGCTGCCGGGCCAGCTGCCCGACGCCGAGACCGACCTCACCTCGGCGCTGCCCGCGGTGCTTGCCGGCGGCAAGCCCACCGTGACGACGTTCCTGGCCGGACGCGCCCCCTCCGGGGTGCCCGCGTACTCGAGCGTAGAGGAGGCGGTGCGTGCCCTGGGGCAGGTGACCGCGTACGCCGGATGGCTGCGTCGCCCCACCGGCACGCACCCGGAACTGGCTGACGTAGACGGGGACGCGGCCCAGGCAGCGCTGCGGCCGGAGACGTTCGACCCGGTTGGGCTGCTCGCCGCGTACGGGATCAACGTGGTGGAGTCGGTGCTGGTGGCGTCGGAGCAGGAGGCCGTCGCGGCGGCGCGAAAGCTGGGGTACCCGGTGGCGATAAAGGCCGCCGCCCCCGGTCTGCGGCACCGGCTGGACCTGGGTGCCGTCCGCCTCGACCTCCCCGACAAGGCGCGAGTACGACGCGCGTACGTCACGATGGCGGCGGAGTTTGGCGCGGATGTCCTGGTCCAGCCGATGGTCCCGGCCGGAGTGGCCTGTGTGGTGGAGCTCGTGGAGGATCCGGCGTTCGGGCCGGTGGTGGGCTTCGGCGTGGGGGGTGTCGCCACCGAGCTGCTCGGCGACCGGGCCTGGCGGGCGGTGCCACTGACCGACCGGGACGCCGCCGAGTTGGTGGACGAGCCCCGCGCGGCCCCACTGCTGCGCGGTCATCGTGGGGCGGCGCCGGTGGACCGGAAGGCCCTGGCCGAGTTGCTGCTCCGGGTCGGACGGCTCGCCGACGAGCAGCCTCGGGCCCGCACCCTGACGCTGAACCCGGTGCTGGCCCGGCCGGACGGCGTGTCGGTGCTGCACGCCACCGTACGGCTCGGCTCCGCTACCGTCCGCCCCGACACCGGCCCCCGTCGCCTGTGACGCGAGTCCGTGCGGCTTGGCCTTGAGCGGACGGTTCCGGAACTGGTCGCGCCGGTCAGCAGGCGTACGCCTCCAGGCGCTGTGCCCGCTCCGGGGCGCGCAGCTTGTGCAGTGTTCCCTTCTCGATCTGGCGGATCCGCTCTCGGGAGAGGCCGAATTCCCGACCGACCTCGTCCAGGGTGCGCTGCCGCCCGTCGTCCAGCCCGAACCGGAGCCGGATTACCGCCTGCTCCCGCTGGGAGAGGGTGGCGAGCACCCCCCGCATCTCCTGGCGCAACGTGCCACTGCTGGCGGTGTCCTCGGTCCCGGCGGTCGAGTCCACCGCGGCGACGAAGTCGCCGAGCGGGCTCGCGCCGTCTTCGCCGAAGGTCTGGTCCAGGCTCACCGGCTCCCGGTCGTAGGAGATCAGCTCGATCACCTGGATTTCCGGGATGTCCAGCGTCCGCGCCACCTCGGCGACGGTGGGCTCTCGGCCCAGCGTGACCGACAGCTCGCGTCGGGTCCGCACCATGCGGTTGACCTGCTCGACCATGTGTACCGGGATGCGGATGGTGCGGGCCTGGTCGGCCATGGCGCGGGTGATGGCCTGGCGGATCCACCAGGTGGCGTAGGTGGAGAACTTGTAGCCCTTGGTGTAGTCGAACTTCTCGACTGCGCGGATCAGGCCGAGGTTGCCTTCCTGGATCAGGTCGAGGAAGGCCATCCCACGGCCGGTGTAGCGCTTGGCGATGCTGACGACCAGGCGGAGGTTGGCCTCCAGCAGGTGGTCCTTGGCGGCGCGACCCTCGGCGGCGACGAGCTCCAGGTCGGCACGGAGCGCGACGGAGACCGGTGTGCAGGTGGCTAACTTGGTCGCGGCGAAGAGCCCGGCCTCGATCCGGCGGGACAGTTCGACCTCCTGGGCGGCGGTCAGCAGCTTCGTCCGGCCGATGGCCTGGAGGTAGGCCCGGACCAGATCGGTGGAGACACCGCGCTCGTCAGTGGCGTCCAGATCGGTGAGGGTGTCGGCGCCGCTCGTGGGGCGCATCCCGTGATCCATCATCTGTAGAGCCATCTTTCGTCTCTCCCCGTATCCACGTCTGTGCCGTGAACCGGCGCGGTTCCGCCGGTTGACATTCAGCTTGGTGCGTCGGGCGTGAAACGGGAGTGAGGCGCGATCCTCAGCGGTACCGGAGTCGGGGTGCTCGTGGTCACACCCAGCCTGCTCGGGCGGCGTACCCACCGAGCCGCATCCGGGACGCCGCCCCGGCGAGGTCCATCAGGTGGCGCAGCCGCCGTTGCAGGGTGCGCAGCGACTTCCATCGCGGCCAGTAGTCCGTTGCGAGGTAGCAGCACTGCACCGGTCTCGCCCTCGGTGGTGTCCGTCAACGGGACCAGCGCCAGCGTGACATCAGCGATGATCAGCGTGATCGGTAGCGACTCCGCTGCGGCAGTGGCGGGCATGAGCCACCCAGATGCACCTGGAACGGTCGTCCGCGCTGGCCGGGGGCCCCGGCGGGGCCCCCGGAGCGTTGTCGATCCGGGGACCCCGCCGGTTAGGTCATCGCAGGCCGTAGGCGCGGATGAGTTCCTGTCGGATGGCGAAGCCGGTGTCGGTGTCGGCGGCGGCGCGGAGCGAGATGAAGCCGTCGGACTGCTTCGGCAGCTTCAGGGTTCCGGTGTGGCGGTCGCCGTCGCCCTGGGTGAGGGTGACGGGTTTCCAGGTGGTGCCGTCGTCGTAGGAGACCTCAAGCTCCACGGAGGTGATGGTGCCGGTGCCGGAGCCGCCGGGCTGTGGCCTGGGGGTGATGCTGATTTCCTGGCGGGTGCCGGCCTCGACGTCGCCCCGCAGGTCGGTCTCCAACTCGTAGTCGAGTTGCAGCAGCGTGAGCGGGACGGGGTCGGACGGGTCAGCATCATTGGTGCTGGAGATGAAGTCCCACTCGGTGTGGGTTCGGGTCGACAGTCGCCACTCGTCGGCCGAGCGCGACGCGTCCAACACCAGCCGGTACGGCAGCGTGCCGGCCGGCACCTCCCTGTCGACTAGGTGGGAATAATTCTGGTCTTCGTGCAGCAGGGTGTCGCCCTGATACAGCTTGATGTGCTCTTGCGGGGGTGGCCCCATCATCCCGCGGTACTCGAGGGTGGTGCCCGACGGGCTCCAGGCGGCCGGGTTGAGAGTCATGGAGTCCTGGTGCCGACTGTTCTGGGTCCAGGCTGACTGGTTGAAGGCCGGTCGAATGGCGGGTGCGAACCAGTCGACTCTGTTGGTCGTGCCCTTTGTGTAGGTGTGCGGGTCCGCCACGGCGGTAAGCTCACGCTGTAGGCGGGTCTCGATCCAGGGGATGTCCGGGGTGACCCACTCGGTGCGGGTGCTGGGATACCACTCCGGCTCTGGGAGTCCGATTGGGAGGCCGAGAGCCGCGTCGGCGCGGTAGCCGGAACCTTCGGTGTCCTGGACTGCGTGGTATCGGGCGTCGATTCGGGCCAGGTCGCTATGGCTGGGGTGGTAGGTGAGGGGCTGGTCCGGCACCTGTTCCCGCCAGATCTGGGCCAGGTCGTAGATGGTGTCGGCGTACTTCTTCTGGGTGACCTTCAGTGGCGGTATGCCGTGTTCGGCGAGTGTGGCCAGCAGGTCTCCGATGTCGCGGTGGACGCTGGCCACCGGGATAGGTGATTCGCCGACATCTTCGTAGAGGATTCCGGGGTTGTCGTTGGCGACCAGGAGTAGCTCGGCTCCGGCGGCTGCCGCGGCGGCGGCCCGGTCGGGTGCGCTGACCTCGTCGCTGCGGGTCACCACGGCGACTCTGCCCTCGACGTCAAGGTCGGTGTAGTCCTCGGGTGCGCCGGTGCCGGCGTAGACGGGGCTCAGCCACTGTTTGCCGGTGGTGATGGTGCTGCCGGGTTGGACCACGGCGTCGATGGGGAGCAGGCCGAGGGCACGCAGGCTCAGGACCGGCTCATCCTTGCGCCACTTCGCTGCCATGGCGAAAGAGTTCTCGGTGCTCTTCTCGGTCGGTAGGACGTACACGTCATCGTATTCCGGTGCGATGACGTGTACGTAGTAGTCAGGGGCGGCACCGGTACCTGTGTCGATGATGTACTGGAGTAGGCGCTGTCGGTCTTGGGTACGTTGGGGTGTGGTGGTGTCGAGGAGTCGGGCCTGGCTGGCGTCCAGGGTCACCTCGGCCGGTTTGTCGAGCACGGTTTCCGGGGCGGCCAGCAGGGCGAGGCCGAGGGAGTCCGCTCGTTCGCCCGGAATCTCCGCCTTCGTCTCCACCATGTAGGTCCCCGGCGTGAGGCGTAGCGTCCGCTCGCCATTGACCTCGACATATCGGGACCACCAGTCGTCGTCCTCCCGCACCCTGACGTATGCCTGCGTGGGGTCGCCGTTGCGGTCGCGGACTTTGATGGTCAGGCCGTAGCGCTCCTCTTCCTTGAGGAGGCCGAGGGCGGTGCGGGTGATGGTCACACCGGTGGTGGGGTCGGTGCCGACGAGGTAGCCGGTGTGGGAGCCGATGGCGATTCCACCCGGGTCGGCGGTCACCGGGACATCCACCTGGCCGCCCGCTGGCACGGTCACCTTGGAGTCGTTGAGGGTGAACGCGTCACTGCCGGTGGTGGTCAGGTCGAGGGTGACCGGGGTGGTGCCGCTGTTGGTGAAGGTGACCGGCTCGGTCACGGGGGTGTCGGTGGGCTGGTGTGGCCATTCGAAGTAGCCGATGAACGCCGATCCGGCGGCGCGTACGGTGCTGTCCACGGCCGCTGCCACATCCAGTCGGCCGGTGCCGACCTGGAACGCGGTGTAGCTGTCGCTCAGCGTCTCGGCACTGCTCATCAGGGCGTCTTTGAGCTGCTGGCCGGTCCAGTCGGGGTTTTGCTGGGCGAGGATGGCCGCCGCTCCGGCCACGTGTGGGGCCGCCATGGAGGTGCCGGTCTTGAATGTGTACATGCCGTCGCCGGTGCTCTGTTGGGAGCGGGCGGCGTTGACGGCGACGCCGGGGGCGGTGAGATCGGGCTTGAGTCCTCCGGTGCCGGCCAGTGGTCCGACGCTGGAGAACCAGGCGAGTTGGTCCTGTTTGTCGACGGCGCCGACGGTGAGGGCGCTTTCGGCGTTGCCGGGTGTGCCGATGGTCATTCCGTTGTTGCCGGCCGCGATGACGAAGAGGGTGTCGTGCTGCGCGGAGAGGGCATCCACCGCGAGGGTCATCGGGTCGAGGACATCGGTGCGTGTCGCGTTGCCGAGGCTCATGTTGACCACGTCGGCGCCGGATTCGGCGGCCCACTGCATGCCGGCGATGATCCAGGAGTCGTAGCCGTTGCCGTAGTTGTTGAGGACTTTGCCGATGAGTAGGTCGGCTCCGGGTGCGACGCCGGTGTTGTCGCCGTCGGAGGCCGCTCCGGTGCCGGCGATGATCGAGGCAACGTGGGTGCCGTGCCCCCGTGGGTCGGTGGTGTCCTCGTCGGGGACGAAGCTGACCGCGTCCTGGATCTGGTCGGTGAGGTCGGGGTGGGTGGGATCGATGCCGGTGTCGAGGACGGCGACGGTGACGCCGTCGCCGTCGTAGCCCGCGTCCCACGCCTCGGGGGCGCCGACCTGGGGGACGCTGTCGGCGAGGGTGGTGGTCACCTGGCCGTCGAGCCAGAGTTTGGGAACGCCGCTGGCGCGGGTCTGACCGGAGCCGGCGGTGAGGGTGGTCCAGAGGGTGCGGGTGTCTTCTTTGTCGGTGGTGAGGGCGTGGCCGTTGATGGCGGGTAGGTCGTGGGTGAGGGTTGTGCCGTGGAGTGCGGTGGTGGTGGTGCGTGCTGCTGCTTCCGGAGGATAGGTGGCGATCAGCGGTATGTCGGTGGTGTGGGCGTCGTCGTAGTCCATCTCGATCAGGTCGGTGACGTTGAACAGTCGCTGGTCGAGTTGGTCGTTGGCGAGGAGGGGGAGGGCTTCGTCGGGCAGGACGAACAGGTCGTCGCCGTGTTGTTGGATGCTGAAGCCGCCGGTGGCGTCGTCGGGTTGGTCGACCTCGGTGATGGTCTTGCCGTCGGCGAGGGTCCGGAGGGTGACGACGTCGCCGGTGACCAGAGTGACGGTATGCGTCTCCGGAGCGGCGAGGGGGGCGGTTGTCGGGGGTGGCCCGGCGGTCGCGGCGGCCGGATCGATCGCGGCGGTGGAGGCCGCGATCATCCCGGCTGCCACGACGGCGGCGATCAGCCGCCGCCGTGACCCGCCAGCGGCGAAGGGGCTTGGATGGGAAGACATAGGCATAGTTCTACCTATCGCGCCCGGAAAGGTAAACACTCTGTGAGTGTTCAGCTACTCGAACGAGGTGATCTGTGGCGGCCCCGGTGCCGGTCGGTCGTCGCCGCGATCAGAGGTCGAGCAGGATGGTGCGTGGGCCAACGTTCACGCTCTCCACCCGCATCTGGGCCCGGAAGCGGCCGGTCTCCACCTTGGCCCCACGGGCGCGAAGCTCCTCGACGACCGTGGTGATCAGGGGCTCGGCCACCTCTGCTGGCGCGGCGGCGGTCCAACTCGGGCGGCGGCCCTTGCGCGCGTCCCCGTAGAGGGTGAACTGGCTGACCACCAGGATCGGGGCACCGAGGTCGGCTGCCGACCGTTCCCCGTCGAGGATCCGCAGCTCGTGCACCTTGCGAGCGAGGGTCCGGGCGGTCTGCGTCGTGTCGGAGTGGGTCACCCCGAGCAGCACCAGCAGGCCGTCGTTGATCGCCCCCACCACCACGTCGTCAACCGCGACCCGGGCTCGGCCGACCGTCTGCACCACCGCCCGCATCAGTCCACCACCGGCCGCGTCACTCCACCACCGGCTCGACGAAACCGCGCTCCACCAGATGGGCCACGATGGGCCCGGCTGCCTCCGCCAGCTCGCCCGGTGCCACATCGTGCGCGGTGGCGAGTAGGGCGAGCTGATCGCGCAGCGGCAACCGCCCGTCCGCCCCGCCGACCAGGGCCAGGACGATCGGATCGATCTCCTCGGTCCAGCGTAGGCCGCGCGGCATGGCGAGCAACTGCCGGTGGACCGACCACCCCTCGTCGCTCATGGAGGCCTCCTGCCGTAGCTGGAGGTCGCCGGCGGCCCGGTACCGTGCCGCGAGTAACCCGTCGGTGTCGCGGACCCGGAGCCACTCCTGGCGGTCGAACCACTCGGTGACGCGGTCGCCGAGCGGCGCCTCGACCAGCTGGCGCAGCTCCTCCACCCGGACGACGGGGTCGTCGTGGCCGGAGCGGCGCAGCGAGACGATGCCGAAGCCGATCGCCTCGACCTTGTGCGCGTCGAACCAGTCCAGCCACTCGGCCATCCGCTCCGGACTGGCTGTCTCACCGACATCGGAGAGCCACAGGTTGACGTACGCCATCGGGTTGGCGACCTCGCGCTGGATCACCCAGGCGTCCAGCCCAGTGCCGGCGAACCAGCCGGAGACCCGCTCGGCCCAGTCCTCACCGGTGACGTGCACCCAGTTCGCGAGGTACTGCATGGTGCCGCCCTCGGTGAGCAGGCTCGGGGCGGCGGCAGCCAGCTCGGCGCCGATCGCGTCGCCCACCCGCCCGGAGTCGCGATAGACGTGCGTGGTGGTGCCCGGCCCGACGACGAACGGCGGGTTGCTGACCACCAGATCGAAGCGGCGCCCGGCGACCGGGGCGGTCAGGTCGCCGCGGAGTAGCTCCCAGTCCTGCCCGTTCAGGGCGGCGGTGGTCGCGGCGAAGCGCAATGCCCGCTCGGAGAGGTCGGTGGCGGTGACCCGCCGGGCGTGGGTGGCGAGGTGCAGGGCCTGGACGCCGGAGCCGGTGCCCAGGTCGAGCGCGGTCTCGACCGGCTGCCGGACGGTCGCCCCGATCAGGGTCTGGGTGGCGCCGCCGATGCCGAGCACATGCTCGGCCTGCAACGCTCGGCCGGGGTGGGTGCTGGCGGGCGCGTCGGCGAGTACCCACCAGTCGTCCCCGTACGGCTCCAGGTCGAGGCCCATCCGCAGGCCGTTGCCGTGCCGCTCGACCAGGCCACCGGCGAGCGCCTCCTTGATCGGCAGCGGCGCGAGCGCGGTGGCGACCGCCTCGTACGGCTCGGTCTGTTCGCAGACGAAGAGCCGGATCAGGGTGGCGAGGGGATCGCGGTCCTCGGTGGCGCGCAGCGCGGCACGGAAGTCGTTGCGGGCCATGCCGCCGGTCGCCTGCGACCCCAGCCGGCCCGCGATCCCGTTCGAGGTGAAGTTCGCGCGGGTCAGGGCGTTGCGCAGCGCCGCCACGCCGGCGGGGGAGAAGAGCATGTCATCTGGGTCCACGTCGCTATCCTGCCCGCCGTCGACATCGCCGTGGGCGGCACCCGCCGGACTTCGGCCGCAGGTGTCAACCGGGAGCGTCGGGGTGGAGCCCGCCTGCTGCGCAGTTGCTGCGGCCGCTGCCCCGCGATCGGGCTGGGCTGCCCCAGCTCACAGCGCGGTGGGGCTGCCCCGGCCCACGGCGAGGCCGGGGCTGTCCACGTGGGCCACCCGGGACCCGTCCGGCATGTCGGCGATGGTGAAGGGCCCGTCCAGCCCCGGGTAGCTGGGGGCGTCGAGCGGGACGACGTGTAGCTGCACCTGCGGCGACTCGGCGCAGGCCACAGCCGGGAACCGGCCGCCGCACACGCCGCTGCGGCCGATGTGGGCGTGCCGGGCGGGTGGCCAGCCGTGGCCCTGCGCGGAGGCCCGGCTGCTGTGGAAAGCCGAGTTTGCGACCGGTCTGTGGCCTGGGGCCCCTACCGGCGACCCGTCGGGCAGCCTGGGGAGTAGGACCTCGCGCGCACGAATCGGGCGACCGTCGCAGCGCCGGAGGGCGAGGTGACAGGATGAGGGGGATCCCCGAGGAGGTCCGTGGTGAAGCGTCCGGCGTACCAGCCGATCCTGATCACCGACGCCCCGCGCAGCCAGGACGATCAGCTCACCAGCCGCCAGAAGCGGTACGTGCTGATGATGGGCGTCCGGGTCGCGTGTCTGATCGTCGGTGCGATCCTGGTCGGCGCAGAGGCCCCCATGCTCTGGCTCTGGCTGCCCCTGGCCGGCCTGGGCATGATCCTGATCCCGTGGCTGGCCGTGCTGCTGGCCAACGACCGGCCACCGAAGGAGAAACACCGCCGCGGTGGCCGGTTCCGGCCGCGGTCCCGGTCCTTGGCGGACCCGACACCGACGAGCCTCACCGCCGAGGAGCAGCCACGCAAGGTCATCGACGCCGAGCAGTGACCGGCGTCAGGCCGGTGGTCGGGCCCCCACCCGGCCGACCGCCGACGCGCCCAGGTCCCCGGCCCGCTGCAGCACCGCCTCCGGGGCCGCCCCGGTCAGCCAGGTGGAGAGCAGGCCGGCGGCGAACGCGTCGCCGGCCCCGGTGGGATCGACCACCGCCATCCGGCGGGTCGGGGTTACCGCGATCATGGCGTCCCGGTCCACCCAGACCGCGCCGGCCGCTCCCCGTTTGACCACCACCCGCCGGGCCGAGGCGGAGAGCACCCGCCCCTGCGCCGCCGGGTCCAGCCCGCCCGCCAGCACTCGAGCCTCCGCGGCGTTGACCAGGAGCAGGTCGATGCCGCGTACCCAGCTCAGGAAGGCCGTCGCGCCGACCCGTTGCAGCGGCGCCGCGCTGGCCGCGTCCACGCTGACCGACAGCCCCCGCTCACGGGCGGCGGCCAGTGCGCGTAGCCCGGCCGGCCGGGATCCGGCATCCAGCAGGGTGTAACCGGACAGGTGCAGATGGCCGGCGTCCGGCGCGGCGTCGAGAGCGGCGTCCACCGCCGCCGGCGGGAGCCACAGGTTCGCTCCCCGCTCGGTGACCATTGTGCGTTCGTCGCTGGTGGCCAGCACCAGGACCGTTCCGGTGGGGACCTCGGACACCTGGGTGACCGCACAGTCGACCCCGCCGCGCTCCAACTCGGCGACCCGGTCCCGGCCGGGACCGTCGTCGCCCACCGCTCCGACCAGCGTCACCGGCATGCCCAACGCGCCCAGCCAGGCCGCGGTGTTCGCCGCCTGGCCACCCCCGGTGAACCGGATTTCGGCCGGCGTGTCCGACCCGGTCATCAGCGGCCCGCCCAGCACCGCCACCACGTCGGTGATCAGGTCGCCGACGACGACCACCCGGGGTGGCGTCATGCCTGCCGGGCAGCCGACGCGACCGCGATTCGCGCGGCGAGGTCGGCGTTGCGCAGGATGATCCGGATGTTCACCGCGAGGCTGGCCCCCTCGGTCGCGGAGTGGAAGTGAGCCAGCAGGAACGGGGTAACCGCCTTGCCGGTGACCCCCGCGCGCCGCAACAGCGCCAGCCCTTCGGCCAGGGTGCGATCGTGCAACGCCGGGTCGAGCTGCTCGTCGGTCGGCAGCGGATTGGCCACGACCAGGCCGCCGGAGTGCAGCCCATGCTGTTCCTGGGCGGCGAGCGCCGCCGCCACCTGCTCCGGCGAGTCGACCGACCAGTCCAGGTCGAACCCGCCGTCGGTCAGGTAGAAGCCGGGGAAGCGGCGGGTGCGGTAGCCGACCACCCCGACTCCGAGCGTCTCCAGGCGTTCCAGCGTGGCGCCCGAGTCGAGAATCGACTTCACTCCGGCGCAGACCACGGCGATCGGCGTACGAGCCAGGGTCGTCAGGTCGGCGGACTCGTCGAAGCTCTGGGCCGCCTCCCGGTGCACGCCGCCAAGACCGCCGGTGGCGAATACCCGGATCCCCGCCGCCGCGGCCACCGCGCTGGTGGCGGCCACGGTCGTGGCGCCGTCCGCGCCGATCGCGGCGGCCACGGCGAGATCACGTACGGAGAGCTTGGCCACGTCGTCAACGGTGGCTAGTCGGGTCAGCTCCGCGTCGTCGAGACCGACCACGAGCTGTCCGGCGATCATGCCGATGGTGGCCGGTACCGCGCCGGCGTCCCGGACGGTTTGTTCGATCTCGCAGGCAACCCGAAGGTTGTCCGGCCGGGGCAGGCCGTGCGAGACGATGGTGCTCTCGAGCGCTACCACGGGACGGCCGATGCGGAGCGCGTCGGCGACTTCGGCACCGTGCCGGAGATGAAAGGCGGTCACAGTGTCCCACCGTACGGCGTCGGTCAGTCGGGCTCGAAGTAGACCGGGCAGAGGGTGACCTGCCAAACTTGGCGGGTGGAGGTATGGAAGTGAGCACACAGGTTCTCGAGCGTCCCGAGGTGAAGGACGCCGACACCGGCCCCGAGATGTTCCACTACGTGCGCAAAGAGAAGATCGCCGAGAGTGCCGTGATGGGCACCTACGTCGTGGCGCTCTGTGGCGAGACGTTCCCGGTCACCAAGTCGGCCAAACCGGGCTCCCCGGTCTGCCCCAAGTGCAAGGAGATCTACGACTCAATGCGCGAGTGAGTCGCGCGAACTGTGGCGGTGCCCACCGCTCCGTCCCCCCTGCGCCGACCGTGGCGTCGAGTGGGGCGTACGGCGCTCGCTGGTTATGCTGGGCCGGCCCTCGCGGCACTGCGCGCGGGGGCGTTTTCATGGGCGGCGGCGGCGCCGATGCCGGTACGGCTCAGGGGCGTGCGTTCGTAACCCGCGATCCTCGGTCGGGGCCGTCCCGCCGGCGGTGAGAGGAGCTTCGCGTGGCAGCCCGGACGCCAACGCTCGAGACGTTCCCAGCCCTGCGCGCCTGGCAGCGCCGGGCGCTGGTGGAGTACCTACGTCGTCGGGAGCCGGACTTCACCGCGGTGGCCACGCCGGGTGCCGGCAAAACCACGTTTGCGCTGAGGGTCGCCGCCGAGTTGCTCGCCGATGGCAGCATCGAGGCGATCACCGTGGTCGCCCCGACCGAGCACCTCAAGACCCAGTGGGCGCAGGCTGCCGCCCGGGTCGGCATCCAGCTCGACGCCGCGTTCCGGAACGCGGATCTGCACTCGTCGGCCGACTTCCACGGGGCGGTGGTCACCTACGCCCAGGTGGGGATGGCGCCGCAGGTGCACCGGCGGCGCACCCTGACCCGGCGCACCCTGGTCATCCTCGACGAGATCCACCACGCCGGCGACTCCCGGACCTGGGGGGACGGGGTGCAAGCGGCCTTCGAAGGCGCGGAGCGCCGGCTCATGCTCACCGGCACCCCGTTTCGTTCCGACGACAACCCGATTCCGTTCGTCAGCTACGAGCGGGTCGGGGACGGCCTCCTGCGTTCCCGCGCCGACTCCGTCTACGGCTACGCCGATGCGCTGCACGACGGCGTGGTACGCCCGGTGCTCTTCCTGGCCTACTCGGGGGAGACCCGGTGGCGGACGAACGCCGGTGAGGAGCTGGCCGCCCGGCTCGGGGAGCCGATGACCCAGGACCTGATCGCGCAGGCGTGGCGGACCGCGCTCGATCCGGCCGGCGACTGGATGCCGCAGGTGCTGCGGGCGGCGGACGCGCGGCTGACCGTGCTGCGCAACGCCGGGATGCCTGACGCCGCTGGGCTGGTGATCGCCAGCGACCAGCAGGCCGCCCGGTCGTACGCGAAGCTCATCGAGCAGGTGACCGGGGAGAAGGCCGCCGTGGTGCTCTCCGACGACGCGGGGGCCTCGGACCGGATCGCGACGTTCGCGACGACTGAGCAGCGTTGGCTGGTGGCGGTCCGGATGGTCTCCGAAGGGGTGGACATCCCGCGGCTCGCCGTCGGCGTCTACGCCACCAGCGCCAGCACCCCGCTCTACTTCGCCCAGGCCATCGGGCGGTTTGTCCGGGCCCGCCGGCCGGGGGAGACGGCGTCGGTCTTCCTGCCCAGCGTCCCGCACCTGCTCGGCCTCGCCAGCGAGATGGAAGCCGAGCGGGATCACGTGCTGGGCAAGCCGAAGGAGCAGGAGGGCTTCGACGACGACCTGCTGGAGCGCGCCCAGCGGGACGACCAGGCCAGCGGTGAACTGGAGAAGCGGTTTGCCGCGCTCTCCGCGACCGCCGAGTTGGATCAGGTGATCTTCGACGGCGCATCCTTCGGCACCGCCGCGCAGGCCGGTACGCCGGAGGAGGAGGAGTACCTCGGTCTGCCCGGTCTCCTCACCGCCGATCAGGTGGCCATGCTGCTCTCCAAACGGCAGGCAGAGCAGCTCGCCGCGTCGCGACGCCGCAGCACCGCACAGCCGGCTGAGCCGGCGGCTGTCGCCCCACCGGCGCCGATGAGCGCGGCGCAGCGCCGGGTGGCGCTGCGCCGACAGCTGAACGCACTGGTGGCTGCCCGGCATCACCACACCGGCCAGCCGCACGGCAAGATCCATGCGGAGCTTCGCCGTCGCTGCGGTGGTCCGCCCAGCGCCCAGGCGACGATTGAGCAGCTGGAGGAGCGGATCGCGACGGTGCAGACCCTCTGACTCGATCCGCACTTGGTCTACGGAGGCAGAACAAGCCAGACCGGACAAGAGTGCAGGACAAGACGAAGCCGGCCGGGCGCCCACATGGGCGCCCGGCCGGCTTCGTCTTGTCCTGGTGCGGATCCTCAGTTCATCAGATCGGCGCCACGCCAGCTGAACTCTGGGTCCGCCGCGTACCGCACGGTGATCTTTACGAGATCTTCCGCGTACTTGTTCGCGTGATGCCCGCAAAATACCAGTTCCCCGCCGCCAGCAAGGGTAATGCGGAGCTTGCCGGCAGCATTGCAGCGGTCGCACCGTTCATCGGCGGCCGGGGGGCTCACCGTCTCGGGCGGCGGCGTGAGGGTCGGGGTCATCGCCTTCCTCCTCTGGTCGTCACCGATGAACACTCTCTTCGGTCGTTGCTCACCTATCGTGCAACACCCTGATCAGGGTGCGCGTTCCCTGTGTGCCCGCGGGGGACCGAGGTCACACCTGACTCCGACAGCGTCCCTGCACCAAGGGTGCCACGTCAACGATCACAGTCAGGCAACCATCCGACCAACGGATGGGGTTGCGCGGAGAGTGCTCAAACTGACACGCTTGGTTGACATCTGCCGTGAGGTCCGGCACGGGTTCGGTCCCCATGCCCCCTTAGTCCAGGTAATCCCGGAGAACCTGGGATCGGGACGGGTGGCGCAGTTTGGACATCGTCTTGGACTCGATCTGTCGGATGCGCTCTCGGGTCACCCCGTAAACCTGGCCGATTTCGTCCAGCGTGCGCGGCTGACCATCGGTCAACCCGAACCGGAGGCGGACCACGCCGGCCTCGCGCTCGGAGAGCGTCTGCAGCACCTGCTGGAGCTGATCCTGGAGGAGTGAGAACGACACCGCGTCAACCGCGACCACGGCCTCGGAGTCCTCAATGAAGTCACCGAGCTGGCTGTCGCCCTCGTCTCCGATGGTCTGGTCGAGCGAGATCGGCTCCCGGGCGTACTGCTGGATCTCCAACACCTTCTCAGGTGTGATATCCATCTCTTTTGCGAGCTCCTCCGGAGTGGGCTCGCGGCCCAGGTCCTGGAGCAGCTCGCGCTGGATCCGGCCGAGCTTGTTGATCACCTCGACCATGTGTACCGGGATGCGGATGGTGCGGGCCTGGTCGGCCATGGCGCGGGTGATGGCCTGGCGGATCCACCAGGTGGCGTAGGTGGAGAACTTGTAGCCCTTGGTGTAGTCGAACTTCTCGACTGCGCGGATCAGGCCGAGGTTGCCTTCCTGGATCAGGTCGAGGAAGGCCATCCCACGGCCGGTGTAGCGCTTGGCGAGCGACACCACCAGGCGGAGGTTCGCCTCCAGGAGGTGGTTCTTTGCCCGCTCCCCGTCCCGCGAGATCCACATCATGTCGCGCTGCATGTCGCGGGTGAACTTCTCGTCACTCTCCTCCGCCACGCGCAGCTGCTCGGTGGCGTAGAGGCCGGCCTCGATCCGCTTGGCGAGCTCGACCTCCTGCTCGGCGTTGAGGAGCGGGACCTTCCCGATCTGCTTCAGGTATGCCCGGACGGAGTCGGCGGAGGCGGTCAGCTCCGCGTCCCGGCGGGCCTGCTTGAGGGCCTCGGACTCCTCGTCGTCCCACTCGAAGTCGTTGTCGCTGGCGGAGTTCGCCGCGTCGGTCTCGGCGGCCCGCGTCAGCTCCGCCGGCTCGTCAACCACCACATCCTCGATCTCGGCGGCCAACTCCTCCGCGTCGACCTCGCCCGCAGCCCCGCTCTTTGTGGCCTTCGTGGCCTTCGCGGTCTTCGGCGTGGCCTTCGCCGGGCCGGTCGCTGCCGCCACGGTCGCCTTGGTGACCCGGGTGGCCCTCTTCGCCGGCGTGGCCTTGGTGCCGTCGGCGGCAGCGCCCGTCGCCTTGCGGGCGGTGGCCTTCCGCGGCGCTGGGGCCGGTGCCTCGGCCCCGGTCGGTGTCGCCTTGGCGGCGGGCGTGGTGGTCTTCTTGGTGGTCTTGGCGGTGGTGGCCCGGGATGCTGGGGTGGTCGACCGGGCGGCGGCCACCCGGCGGCGTGGGGCGGTGCTGGCCGAACCGTCAACCACGACGGTCACCCCCGCCTCCGAGAGCGCCCGGAGGATCTTCTTGGCCTGGGCCGGAGTCACCTCGGCTGCCTCGACAGTGCGCGCGAGCTGTGCCGACGTGAGCTGACCGCCGGCGCTCTGCGCATGTGCGATCAAGGTGTCGGTGAGCGAGCGAACGTCGGCGCCGGTCTGGCGGGGTTCTGTCACGAATGACCTTCCGGTGGCGAAGAGCGAGCACGGCAGGGTCGTCCGGCGTGGGGCGGAGCGCGGTGCCGGGCGAGTCATTGAGCCCCCCGTGTCGCGGGCCAGCCGGTTGTCGGCGGTCCGTGGCGCGTGGGCAGGGTGAATTGTAACGCTGTCCACGGCGATCATCCGGCGGCGCACGCCGGACCGCCGGTTGGACCGCCGATTTGGCGCGGATGTGGACTTTGAAAGGATGATACCCGCATATGGTCGCGACCACCCCGGTCGTGCGGGAAGGGGACGAGAATGGTCCGCTCGGTACCGGAGCCGCGGGAACTGCTGAAGATCGCGATCGAGGTGGCGCGGGAGGCAGCCGCGACGGCGTACCGGATGCGCAGTCAGGGTGTCTCGGTGGCGGCGACCAAGAGCACGGTAACCGACGTGGTGACCGCAGCCGACCGGGCGGTGGAGCGGCAGGTGCACGATGCACTGCACCGGCTCCGGCCGGGAGACGCCGTGCTGGGCGAGGAGTACGGGGAGGCGGGAGCCGGTGCCGCCGTCCGATGGATCATTGACCCCATCGACGGCACCGTCAACTACCTGTACGGCGTTCCGCACAGCGCGGTCTCGCTCGCCGCTGAGGTGGATGGCGTGGTGGTCGCCGGGGTGGTGCGTAACGTCGTCACCGGTGAGGAGTGGACCGCGGCCGTCGGTGACGGCGCCTGGCGGGACGGGCAACGGCTGCGCTGCTCCACCGAGTCAGATCTGGGCCAGGCGCTGGTGGCCACCGGCTTCGGCTACGACCCGCGCCGTCGCCAGCACCAGGGCCGCGTGCTGGTCGAGCTGATCCCGCACATCCGCGACATCCGTCGGTTCGGCGCGGCGGCCCTCGATCTCTGCCTCGCCGCCGAGGGCCGGGTGGACGCCTACTACGAGAAGGGGCTCGCCGCCTGGGACCTCGCCGCGGGTGGACTGGTGGCCACCGAGGCCGGACTCCGGGTCGGTGGGTTGGGCGGGGCGACGGCCGGGCCGGATCTGGTGATCGCTGCACCCCCGGGGCTCTTCGCGCCGTTGCACGACCGGCTGGCCGACCTCGACGCCGCCGGCGGCCCCTGAGAACCGCTGCCGGCGGCTCCGGATCGGCCCGGGAGTTTCGGTCACTCCTCCTGGACCGGGCAGGTGCCGGGCGGTGCCACCGGTGCCCCGAGGTCACCGAGGGACTGGTTGACCTCGGTCGTGGTGGCGAGTTGCTGGAAGGCGCTGCCCAGGACGATGTCCACGGTGGCGTCGGCGCGTTCCGGGTCGTAGTCGATCGCGGCGTTGTTCAGGAAGTAGGCCCGCAGTAGGTGCGCCGAACCAACGCCCTTCGGCCCATACCGCAGGACCGCGATGTCGGTGCTCTTCTCCCCGTCGCCGGTCTCCTCGATCTGGAACTTCCGATTTCGGAAGTCGTCGGAGACCTTGCTGGCGAGGCCCACCTGGTCGGTCCCATTGAGCACCTTGATCTTTACCTCGGCCGGCTCACGGAGTGTGACATCCGCCTCCGGCCAGCCCTCCTCGCAGCCGGCACCGAGCCCCGCACCGCTCTGCGTGTCCCGGACGAGGGCGACAACGGTGAAGATCAACGCCAGGATCGCCAACAGGGCGACGACGACGAGTGCTCGCACTCGCGCAAAACTCATCAAGGTGCTCCCGGGACGGAGGAGGGCGACGGTCGTCAGCGGCGGGCGAAGCGCCCGAACGGCCGTCGGGTACGCCGCTGAGGTTAACGGTTGTCCGGCGGCGGCGTGGAAACAGCCGGACATGCCGGCGTGCCGGCCGGGAACGAGGTAGTACTACCCCTATCTTCATGTCGCCTGAGTCACATTGGGAACAACTTCCCGTGCGGAGACGTACATCTCTTCCACGAGGGCGGTATACATGCCACGCCCGCAGTGGAGGTAAGGTACCGCGCTCGCTGGGGAGTTCTCTGGCGGCGTCGACCCGACTCCTGCCGGGTCGGGTGAACGACACAAGTGGTGGCCGCCCAGCGGAACCGAAACAACGTCGTCCGGCGTTACAACCGGAAGCGACAACATCGAAATGGGAGAGTGAACCGATGGCCACCGACTACGACGCCCCGCGTCGCGACGAGGTCGACCTCGGCGAGGACAGCCTGGAAGAGCTGAAGGCCCGGCGCGTCGACTCACAGTCGGGCGCCGTGGATGTGGACGAGGCCGAGGTGGCGGAGAGCTTCGAGCTGCCCGGCGCCGACCTGGCCGACGAGGAGCTGACGGTCAAGGTGCTGCCGATGCAGCAGGACGAGTTCCGGTGTGGGCGTTGCTTCCTGGTGCACCACCGCAGCCAGTTGGCGGTCCAGCGCAGCGGCGACCTCATCTGTCGCGAGTGCGTCTGACCGGGACGCGAATGTCACCATCGGCGGCGGCTCTGTACTGGGGCCGCCGCGCACCCCGGTCGCCGTGCGGCGGCCCGGGGGGCAGCGCTGCACCCGTCCCGATCGGCCGCCAGCCCGGCGCAGTCCAGCGGAAGGTTCGGTGCCATGACCGAGCGGGACCGCGCCGGGCCGGACCGCACCGGGCCGCGCCGGGCCGGACCGCACCGGGCCGCGCCGGGCCGGACCGCACTGTCGACGAATCGGTCGGTGACGCCGACGGCCTCGGTGCCACCGTCGCGGAGCTGACCGCCGACGACGTCCTGCCGGCCCGGCGGGGGCAGCTCCTCGGTCGCCTGGTCGGACAGGCCCGGACCCGCGGGTTCGGCGACCTGTTCCGACCGAGGTCGGCGCTCGGCTGGATGGTTGACACCATCGCCGAGACCGCCCCGCACGTGCCCGTCCGGGACCGGGCCACGCTCCGCCGGCACTTCTCTGACCTGGACGGTGAGGCGCTGGCCGAACGTCTCGTCCGGGACGCCGCCCGGGCGAGCGCCGGAGTGGGCGCTGCCGGTGGTGGCGTCGCCGCGGTCGAGTGGACGGTGCCCCCGAGCCTACTCACGGCGCCGGTGCTGCTGGCCGCCGAGACGGTTGCGGTGGTGGCGATCGAACTGAAGCTGGTCGGCGAGCTGCACGAGGTGTACGGGGTGCCGCTGCCCGCCGGTGGCGCCCAGCGGGCGGTGGCGCTTGTCGTCTCCTGGTCCGGGCGGCGCGGAGTCAGCCCGATGAAGCCGGGTGTTGGAGTGAGCGCGGTGCTGGGCGCCGCAGCCCGCCGTGAGCTGCGGGACCGGCTGGTCCGACGCTTCGGCCGCAACCTCACCACGCTGGGCCCGTTCCTCACCGGCGCGGCTGTCGCGAGCTACCTCAACCGACGGGCCACGCGCGGGATGGCCGATCTCCTCCGCGCTGATCTCCGACGTCGGGCTGGGGAACCCTCCGACCCGCCGTGAGCCTGGGCGGTCGGGCGTGGCCCTGTTCTGGGAGCCACCGGCAGCCGGTTGAGCCCGGGCCGACTCAGTCTCGACCGGTGTCGGCCGCGTCCTGACCGGTGTCGGCCGCGTCCTGACCGGTGTCGGCCGCGTCCTGACCGGTGTCGGCCGTCTCCTGACCGGTGTCGGCCACGTTCCGACCGGTGCGGGACGCATCCCGGGCGGCGAGGAGCGCCTCGGCCAACGTCACCGGCTGCCGGGTGCTCACCACCCAGAACGGCGTCGGGTCAGCCGGATCGTCGAGCACCACCTGCACGGCGCCGGGGATCCACGGCCGTTGGATCACGAACGCCAGTGGGTCCGCGCCGACGCCGAGCACCTCACGACGCCCGGCGGCGTCCAACGGGATGACATCGGCGACGAATCGGGCCGGCAGCCGCGCGTCATCCACCCGCAGCTCGCCGTCGTCAACCGTCACCCGGATCCGGCCCAGCCAGAGCAGGCTCGCCAGGCATGCTGGAAGCAGCAGCACGAACGGTAGCCACGCCCGGACACCCGACGCGCCCAGCCAGATCTCGGCGGCGAGCAGCCCGGTTGCGGCGAATCCGCCCAGCCAGAGCCACCACGGCAGATCCAGCCGTTCGGTGTAGCGGGCAGCCGGGGAGGAGGAGACGCGCACGAGATGAAGGGTACGGCGCGTGCCGCGGGGAGCACCGGGCAGGATGGGCAGGTCACCCCGGAACCGGATGGAAGAGGCAACCGTGACCGATGTCGTACCCGTGCCCGTGCGGCAGCTCGACCCTGGGCTGCCGCTGCCTGCGTACGCCCACCCCGGCGACGCGGGGGCGGACCTGGTGGCCGCCGCGGATGTGGAGCTGCCCCCCGGTGGCCGGGCCCTGGTGCCGACCGGGGTGGCCATCGCGCTGCCAGAGGGGTACGTGGGCCTGGTCCACCCCCGTTCGGGTCTGGCGGCTCGGCTCGGCGTGACCGTGCTCAACGCGCCCGGTACGGTCGACGCCGGCTACCGGGGTGAGATCCTGGTCAACTTGATCAACCATGATCGGGAGGCGGTGGCTCGGATCGCTCGCGGTGACCGCATCGCCCAGCTGGTCGTGCAGCGGGTGGCCCGGGCGCGGTTCCAGCCGGCGGCGGAGCTGCCCGCGTCCCAGCGGGGTGCCGGCGGGCACGGCTCCACCGGCGGTCACGCCGGCCTGGGGTCGGCCCCCGCGACCGACGGCCGGCAGCCGGTGCCGGAGGTGTCGTGATACTCGGCGCGGGCGCATCGCCGGTAGCGAGGAAAAGTGACAGGGTGGGCGTGAAGAGCGTGAACAGCGGAGGGTGTACGCAGTGATCTTCTCCCGAAAGCGGGCCGGTGCGGAACGGCGCCCGCGCGACGAGCGGCCCGAGGCCCAGGACGCGCACGAAGCGACGAATTCGGCGGCGCTGGCCCCCGGCCCCTACGACGTGACCGAGGCGCCGGCCGGGGTGCAGCGGCTCGACCTGGGGAGCCTGCAGATCCCCGCGGTCGGCGGGGTCGAGGTGCGGGTGCAGGCTGATCCGCAGGGTGCTGTCCAGCAGGTGGTGCTCGTACACGAGCAGAACGCGCTTCAGCTCGGGGTCTTCGCCGCCCCGCGTAGCGCGGGCATCTGGGACGAGGTGCGCGAGGAGATCCAGAAGTCCCTCTCCAACGACGGCGCCACCGTCGAGGAGGTCACGGGTGCGTACGGTGTCGAGCTACGGGCCCAGGTCCCTACCCAGGACGGCCGTACCGACCTGCGCTTCGTCGGCATCGACGGGCCGCGTTGGATGGTCCGCGCCGTATTCCAGGGCAGGGCGGCGACCGACCCGGATGCGGCCGGTCCGCTGACCGTCTGTCTGGAGGGCCTCGTCGTCGACCGGGGGCAGGAGGCCCGGCCGGTGCGGGAGCCGCTGCCCCTGCGCCTGCCCCGGGAGGCCGCCGAACAGGCGGCCGCGGGCGGCTCCGCCGCTGAGCCGCAGCCGAACCCGCCGGCCTGACGGCGCTCCACCAATCGCTGGGTCCACTCCGTCGGCGTACGCTGGCGGAGCGGTCCCGGCGTGCGGTGGGCCGCTCCACCGTCGGCCGCGGGGCCGGCCCAGCCCGGAAAGGGTGACGCGGAGGTCATGTCGACCGACGAGCGACGGGGCTCGCTGCGGCGCGTGCTGCGTCGGCTCACCGCCAGCGAGGCGGAGATCGAGGCGCAGGAGCTGCTCCGGGAGAGCGCCGAGCATGGCGGCATGCCGGCCCGCCAGTGCTGCCGAGGCCAACTGGTCGCGGTCTCCGGCCGGCTCCGCACCGTGGTCTACACCCCGCGGACCAACCAGCCGACGTTGGAGGCAGACCTGTACGACGGCAGCGACGTGGTGACCCTGGTGTGGCTGGGCCGGCGGCACATCGCCGGCATCGAACCGGGCCGACACCTGACCGCTCGGGGCCGGGTCGCCATCCGAGGTGACCGTAAGGTCATTTACAACCCGTACTACGAGTTGGAGCCGCCGAAGTGACGACGGGACAGCGCCCATCGGCGCAGCCGGGCACGGGAGAGGAGGAATCGCTCCCGACGATCGCCGAGCAGATGGCCGACCAGCTGGGGGGCTGGCGCGGGTTGCTGGAGTCCAGCATCCCGGTGGTCGTCTTCGTGGTCGCCAACATCCTCGGTGAGCTGCGCCCGGCGGTGGTCGCCGCGGTGGCGGTCGCGGTGTTCATCGCGGTGCTGCGGCTGGCCCAGCGGCGGCCGGTGCGGCACGCGGTGAACGGGCTGTTCGGCATCGCGATCGGCGCGGCGATCGCCTGGCGCACCGGCGATGAGCGGGACTTCTACCTGCCCGGCATCCTCTACGGCATCGGTTACGGTCTGGCGCTGCTGGTCTCGGCAGCGATCCGGCAGCCCCTGGTCGGCTGGATCTGGTCGGTCCTGGTGGCCAAGGGCGCCTCCGACTGGCGTCAGGACCCGCTCCTGGTGCGGACCTTCACCCGGCTGACCGTGCTCTGGGGAGTGGTCTGGCTGGCGAAGGTCGGGGTGCAGGCCGGGCTCTACCTGGCCCATCAGGACACCGCGCTCGGCATCGCCCGGCTCGTGCTTGGTTACCCGCCGTACGTGCTGCTCCTGCTGATCACGGTCTGGACGGTGCGTCGGGTGACCCGGCACACCCCCCACGCCCCCCAGACCCCGGTCGAGTAGCAGCCGGCCGCGGGCTCAGCGGGCCCGGCGGGTCCGCTCGACGCTGTCCGGGCCGAGCACCACCGTGCGGACGGAGTCCTCCACCTCCGCCGTACAGACGAAGATCAGCTCGTCGCCGGCCTCGATCGGGTCGTCCGGGCTGGGCACCAGCACCCGCTTGCCGCGGAGGATCGCCACCAGCGCCGCGTCGCGGGGCAGCGGCACCTCTCGCAGCGCCTGACCGACGTACGGGGCGCTCGTCGGCAGCGTGATCTCGACCAGATTCGCCTCGCCCTGCCGGAAGGTCATCAGCCGGACCAGGTCACCGACGGTAACCGCCTCCTCCACCAGGGCGGCCATCACCCGCGGCTTGCTGACCGCCACGTCCACCCCCCACTGCTCGGTGAAGAGCCACTCGTTCTCGGCCCGATTGATCCGGGCGACCACCCGGGGCACCGCGAACTCGGTCTTGGCCAGCAGCGAGACCACCAGGTTGACCTTGTCGTCCCCGGTGGCGGCGACCACCACGTCGCGGTTGGCCAGCTCGGCCTCCTCCAGGCTGGTCAGCTCACAGGCGTCGGCGAGCACCCACTCCGCGTCTGGCACCCGGTCGGGTCGGAGCATCGTGGGCTGCCGCTCGATCAGCGTCACCTGGTGACCGTTCCCGATCAGCTCCTGGGCGATGGAGCGGCCCACGTTTCCGGCGCCGGCGATGGCGACCCGCATGGTCAGTGCCCCCCTTCCAGCGGCAGCGCCGCTACCGACGTGACCGCGTTGACGATGTCGTCGGTGACCAGCATGAAGATCTGGTCACCCTCCTGCACGACGGTGCTCGGCGTCGGCAACATGCCGATGCCGAACCGGGTGAGGTATGCCATCCGGGCGCCGGTCGCCTTCTCCAGCGCCAGCACCGGCCGGCCGACCCAGTCCTTGTGCACCGGCACCTCCACGATCGAGACGGTGCTCGTCGGGTCCCGGAACAACGCCTCGTTGCCGTCCGGCACCAGGTGTCGCAGCATCCGGTCGGCGGTCCACCGGACGGTGGCCACCGTCGGGATGCCGAGGCGCTCGTAGACCTGGGCCCGTCGCGGGTCGTAGATGCGCGCCGCGACGCGGGTGACACCGAAGGTTTCCCGAGCCAGCCGAGCGGAGATGATGTTGGAGTTGTCGCCGCTGGAGACGGCGGCGAACGCGTCCGCCCGCTGGATGCCGGCCTGCCGGAGTACCTCCCCGTCGAAGCCGGCGCCGGTCACCGTGATGCCGGCGAAGTCCGGGCCGAGTCGGCGGAAGGCGTCGGAATTCTGGTCGACGACCGCCACCGAGTGCCCGCGGGCCTCCAGACCGTGCGCGAGGGTCGCTCCGACCCGCCCACAGCCCATGATCACCACATGCACCGTGCCCCTCCTCAACATCCGCCCGCACCAACCGTTGCGGCTGGTGGACGAGCCTGTCACGTCCCCGGGGGCGGACGCGGACCGACGGTACTCCGTGAGTACGCCCCTCGGTGCCCGGCCACCCGGGCGCGGACGTGGCCGAGGGTCGTACGCTTGGCGGTTGTGGCCCGACCCGCCTCGCTGGTGAAGCGACTGCTCGTCGGTCGACCGTTCCGGTCCGACCGACTCCAGCACACCCTGCTGCCCAAGCGCATCGCCCTGCCCGTTTTCGCCTCCGACGCGCTCTCCAGCGTGGCGTACGCCCCCGACGAGATCCTGCTGATGCTCTCGTTCGCCGGGGCCTCGGCGTTCGTCTTCTCGCCGTGGATCGCCCTGGCGGTGGTCGTGGTGATGCTCGCCGTGGTGGCGAGCTACCGCCAGAACGTGCACGCCTACCCGTCCGGCGGCGGCGACTACGAGGTGGTCACGGTCAACCTGGGGCGCCGCGCCGGCCTCGGTGTGGCCAGCGCCCTCCTGGTCGACTACGTGTTGACCGTCGCGGTGTCGGTCGCGTCCGGGGTGGCGAACCTGGGCGCGGTGATCCCCTTCGTGGCCACCCACAAGGTGGCGGTGGCCGTCGCCGCGGTGGTGCTGCTCGCCGCCGTCAACCTGCGGGGGATCAAGGAGTCCGGCACCACCTTCGCCATCCCCACCTACGGCTTCATGATCGTTATCGTCGGCATGATCCTCACCGGGCTGGTCCGGGTGGTGCTGCTCGGCCACGACCTGCGTGCTCCCAGCGCGGACCTGGTCATCGCCACCGAGTGGAGCGACACGACCGGGTGGGCGATGGTCTTCCTGCTGCTGCGGAGCTTCTCCTCTGGCTGTGCCGCGCTCACCGGCGTCGAGACGATCTCCAACGGGGTGCCCGCCTTCCGGGCACCGAAGAGCCGCAACGCGGCGACCACCCTGCTCATGCTCGGTGCGGTGGCGGTGACCATGCTGGTCGGCATCGTCTGGCTGGCCCGGCTGACCGGCCTACAGTTCGTGGAGGACCCGGCCCGGCAGATCGTCGCCGGCCCCGACGGGTACGTGCAGAAGACCGTCACCGCGCAGCTCGGCGAGACCATCTTCGGCTCCGGATCGCTGCTGCTGTTCGTGGTCGTCGGCGTTACCGCCCTGATCCTCTTCCTGGCCGCGAACACCGCGTTCACCGGCTTCCCGGTGCTCGGGTCGATCCTCGCCCAGGACCGCTACCTGCCCCGGCAGCTGCATACCCGGGGGGACCGGCTGGCGTTCTCCAACGGCATCCTCTTCCTGGCCGGCTTCGCGATCGTGCTGATCATCGGCTTCCAGGCCGAGGTGACCAAGCTGATCCAGCTCTACATCGTCGGCGTCTTCGTCTCGTTCACCCTTTCCCAGGCCGGCATGATCCGACACTGGAACCGGTACCTTCGGGTCGAACGCGACCAGCAGGTCCGCCGGCAGATGATCCGCTCCCGGGCGATCAACAGCTTCGGCATGGCGATGACCGCCGCCGTGCTGGTGATCGTGGTCGTCACGAAATTCCTGCTCGGCGCGTGGATCGCCATCGCCGCGATGGTCATGATCTACCTGGTGATGCTGGGGATCCGTCGGCACTACGACCGGGTCTCCGTCGAGCTCATCCCCGACGAGGGGCGGCCGGTGAAACCGGCCCGTAACCACGCGGTCGTGCTGGTCAGCAAGGTGCACCAGCCGACCCTGCGGGCGATCGCCTACGCGCAGGTCACCCGGCCGGACAGCCTGACCGCGGTGACGGTGAACGTGGACGACAAGGACACCCGTCGGTTGCAGGCCGAGTGGGAACGGCGGGACGTGCCGGTCGCACTGACCGTGATCGACTCGCCGTACCGGGAGATCACCCGACCGGTCCTCGACTACGTGGCCGGCATCCGGCGGTCCTCGCCCCGCGACGTGGTCACCGTCTTCATCCCCGAATACGTGGTCGGCCACTGGTGGGAGAACCTCTTGCACAACCAGAGCGCACTGCGGCTCAAGGGTCGGCTGCTCTTCGAACCGGGAGTGATGGTCACCAGCGTGCCGTGGCAGCTCGCCTCGACCGAGGGCAAGGATCTGGACCGGCTGGACGAGACGCTGAGCCGAGGACCGGCCCGCGGTCCCCGGGTGACCTCCCGCGGCCCGGAGCCAACAAACGCCCCGCCAACAGTCCCCGCCCCGCCACCGAGGAGCGGCCCGGACCCGTCCGACGGAGGTGGCCGGTGACCGGCGACGAGGGGTTGGCGGAGGCCGAGCGGGTCGAGTTGACCGTCGGGGCGGTGGCCCCGGGCGGGCACTGCGTCGCCCGGGTGGCCGGCCAGGTGGTCTTCGTCCGGCACGCGCTGCCCGGCGAGCAGGTGGTGGCCGAGGTCACCGAGGTGCATCGCGGCTTCGTCCGGGCCGACGCGGTGACGGTGCTGGAGGCCGCGCCGGAGCGGGTGGAGCCCCCCTGCCCGTACGCGAAGCCCGGCCGTTGTGGTGGCTGTGACCTGCAGCACGTATCCCCCGAGGCGCAGCTGACCTGGAAGGCGGGAGTGATCCGCGAGCAACTCACCCGACTGGGCGGGCTGACCGGCGGGGAGCTGGACGCGCTGGGCATCCAGGTCGAGGCGCTGCCGGGCGGGTCGCTGGGCTGGCGTTCCCGGGTGCGCTACACCGTTGACGGCGCCGGTCGGGCCGGCCTGCTCAAGCACCGCTCGTACGAGGTGGTGCCGATCGACCGGTGCCGGATCGCCCACCCGGCGATTCAGCAACTGCCGGTGCTCGGCCCCGCACGGTGGCCGGACGCGGAGGCCGTCGAGTCGGTCGCCTCGACCGGCGGGGATGTGACCGTGACCGCCGTCGCCGACGGGGTGGCGCGGCCGGTGAGCGGGCCGGAACGGGTCCGCGAAGAGGCCGTCGGCCGCCGGTGGACGCTGCCCCCGTCGGCGTTCTGGCAGGTCCACCCGGCGGCGGCGGACACCCTGGTCAACGCGGTGTTGGCGCAGCTCGACCCGCGACCGGGGGAGACCGCCTGGGACCTGTACGGCGGGGCCGGCCTCTTCGCCGCCGCGCTGGCGGAGCGGGTCGGTGTCACCGGTCGGGTCACCCTCGTTGAGGCCGCCGGGGCCGGCATCGCCGCGGCCCGGGAGAACCTGCGGGACCTGCCACAGGTCGGCATCATCTCGGGCCGGGTCGCCCCGGTGCTGGACCGGGGGCGCCTCACCGCGCCGGTGGACCTGGTGGTGCTCGATCCGCCCCGCTCGGGGGCCGGAGCCCGGGTGGTGCGGGCGGTGGCCGCCGCCGGAGCGCGCGCGGTGGCGTACGTGGCCTGCGACCCGGCCGCCTTTGCCCGGGACGTCCGCGGCTTCGCCGAGCTGGGCTGGCGGCTCGCCGCGCTGCGCGGCTTCGACCTCTTTCCGATGACCCAGCACGTGGAGCTGGTGGGGTTGTTGCTGCCGCCCGCCCCGCCGTACCAGCAACGGAGCGAAACCTGACTGTCAGCTCAGCGTTGCCGGCGTCCCCGCGGACCGTTCCGGGTGCTCCCGACCGGACTGCGAGCTGTCGCCCGGCCGATAGACTCTCCGGTCATGAGTGTTGAACGGGACCCGGCAAACCAACCGGGGCTGCTGGCCGCCGTCAGCGGTCCGCAGGACATCAAGCGGATGTCCACCGAGCAGCTGGACATCCTCGCCGCCGAAATCCGGGACTTTCTGGTGGCCAAGGTCTCCCGCACCGGCGGGCACATCGGCCCCAACCTGGGGGTGGTGGAGCTGACCCTCGCGCTGCACCGGGTCTTCGACTCCCCCCGGGACCGGATCCTGTTCGACACCGGCCACCAGGCCTACGTACACAAGATTCTCACCGGACGGCAGGGTGGCTTCGACAAGCTGCGCCAGCGCGGTGGGCTCGCTGGCTATCCGAGCCAGGCCGAGAGCGAGCACGACCTGATCGAGAACTCGCACGCCTCCACCGTCCTTTCCTACGCCGACGGGCTGGCGAAGGCGTACGCGCTGCGGGGTGAGTCCCGGGCCGTGGCGGCCGTGGTCGGCGACGGCGCGCTGACCGGCGGTATGTGCTGGGAGGCGTTGAACAACATCGCGACCGCCCGCAACCCGCTGGTGATCGTGGTCAACGACAACGGCCGCTCCTACTCGCCGACCATTGGCGGACTCGCCGACCACCTCTCGACGCTGCGCCTGAACCCCGGCTACGAGCGGGTGCTGGACACGGTCCGGGAGGCGCTGGGCTCGACCCCGCTGGTCGGCCGACCGATGTACGAGGTGCTGCACGCGGTCAAGCGGGGCATCAAGGACGCGGTCGCGCCGCAGGCGATGTTCGAGGACCTCGGCGTCAAGTACGTCGGCCCGGTTGACGGGCACGACATCGCGGCGGTCGAGGGGGCGCTGCGCGCGGCGAAGAACTTCGGCGGTCCGGTGATCGTGCACGCGGTCACCCGCAAGGGCTACGGCTACCGTCCGGCCGAGGAGGACGAGGCGGACTGCTTCCACAGCCCCGGTGCCTTCGACACCGAGACCGGTAAGGCGACCGCCGCGCCGTCGGTGAAGTGGACCCACGTCTTCGCCGAGGAGCTGGTGGCGATCGCCGACGAGCGGCCGGATGTGGTGGGAATCACCGCCGCGATGGCCGAGCCGACCGGCATCGCCAAGCTGGCCCGGAAGTACCCGGAGCGCACCTACGACGTGGGCATCGCCGAGCAGCACGCCGCCACCTCGGCGGCGGGGCTGGCGCTGGGCGGTCTGCACCCGGTGGTCGCGGTCTACGCGACCTTCCTCAACCGGGCATTCGACCAGGTCCTGCTGGACGTGGCGATGCACAAGCTGCCGGTGACCTTCGTGCTGGACCGAGCCGGGATCACCGGCCCGGACGGGCCCAGCCACTACGGCATGTGGGATATGTCCATCTTTGGGGTGGTGCCGGGCCTGCGGATCGCCGCCCCCCGGGACGCCGCCACCCTCCGCGAGGAGTTGCGCGAGGCGGTCGCCGTGGACGACGGTCCCACCATCGTCCGCTTCCCGACCGGTTCCGTCGCCGCCGACCTGCCGGCGCTGCGCCGGGTCGGTCCGGTGGACGTGCTCGCCGAGTCGGCCCGCGCCGACGTGCTGTTGGTCGCGGTCGGCTCCTTCGCCGGCCTCGGCGTGGAGGTCGCCGCCCGAGTCGGCGAGCAGGGCTACGGCGTGACCGTGGTTGACCCGCGCTGGGTCCGGCCGGTCCCGGCCGAGCTGGTGGAGTTGGCCGCCGGGCATCGACTCGTGGTCGTCGTGGAGGACGGGGTTCGGGCCGGCGGCGTGGGCGACGCCATCGCCCAGGCGATGCGGGACGCCGACGTCGAGGTGCCGGTGAAGGACCTGGGCGTGCCGGTCGACTGGCACCCGTACGGCACCCGTGCCCAGATTCTCGCCGACCTCGGCCTGACCGCCCAGGACGTGGCCCGCGACGTCACCGGCTGGATCTCCCGGCGTGACATTGACGCCGCCGGCAACGAGAAGGAGCTGGTCACCGACCAGGTGGAGCCGATCGTCACGCTGCGGGAGGCCCCCGCACCGAAGTGACGGTGCGGGTGGGCGACGGCGGCCGCCCGCTGTCGCCCACCCGCACCGCGGCATCACGTCGGACAGCGCCGCACAGGCGTTACTAGGTCGGATGTCGCCGTCCGAACGGCACCACAAACGGCGGCACCGCAACCGGCGCGCCCCCAGGCGTTACTACGGAGCGGGCAGGGAACGGTAGTGGGTCTCCGCGCTGGTCGCCAGGCTCACCGTGACCTCTTCGTCAGTCAGGGGCAGGATCGTCAGGCCCGGGCGGTCAACGAGTGGGGATGTGCCGGCCGGGACCGACAGCGAGTCCTCCGGAGCCGGCTGCCAGCTCAACACGCCCAGCCGCTGCCCCGCCACGGGCAGGACGTACGCCTGAAGTGGCGCGGCCCGGTCGGCGGCTGACATCATCGCTGCGCCGCCGGTGGCCGGCCGGTACAGCACCGCTGTCATCTCGTCGTCGGCCGTGTCCCAGGTGAGTTGCTGCACCGCACCGGGCGGGCCGGCACCGAGCGGGCCCTCGCCGACCGTCCGGAGGGTCAGCCCTGCCATCGGCCAGGAGGCCGGCACCGAGAGCGCCGACTTCCGGCTCCCGAACTGGCGTTGGATGCTGCCGAACGGCCCCTGGTCGCCGGCGAGCGCGCAGGTGTCCAACCCGGCCAGGGCCTGCCGTCCGGAGCCGGACCCATCCCGTACCAGCGGGCCGCGTGGCGCGTCCAGGCCGGTGCCGAGGTCGAGGAAGCGTTCGGCGGTGCGCCCCCGCGGCGGCGACTCGGTGGCGCGCAGGGTGGCGGTGACCGGGACCGCGGAGCAGGGCGGCACCGCCACCGGTGTGCTCAGACCCCCCTCGATGGTCACCGCCTGGCCATCCGGACCGGTCAGGTCGGTGACCCGGGCAGAGACCAGGTAGCGGCGACCCGCGTCGGTGTGGACCGGGAGCACATCGGAGTAGACCAGGTAGCCGGGATCGGTGTGCTCGACGGCGTGGGTGACGGTGTGGTGCCCGTCCTCCCCGGTGACCTGGAGCAGCCAGGAGGCACCCGTACCGGGAACATCCGCGGCGACCAGGGCGAGCGGCGCGTCGTCGACCTCACCGACCCAGAGGATGCCGGAGGTGGGTAGGTACGCTCGGTCGCCGAGCGGCGACCGCCAGGCGCGGACCGCCTCGGTCACCGCCGTCGTCGTCGCGGCCTCGTCGGCGAGGGAGCCGCGGGCCGGCCAGACGGTGAGCGAGCCGTCCCGGCTCTCATGCCCCACCGACAGGCCACCCGGTACCCGGTCGGCGACCGCTCCGCAGCCGGCCAGGGTCACCACCAGGGTCAACGCAGCGGCGGTCGTCCTGCCGGTCCGGCGGGCTGCAAGCACCTTTGGCTCCTCCGTCTCCTGCGAACCGCAATGGTACGAGACGGCACGGTGCCGACCAGCACCACCCACAAGGGATCGTGTGATGGCTTTCGTGTGATTTCCGCTCCGGTAGACTCCGCCGATTGTGACGCCTCCTGACACCCGCGCCGACCCTGCCACCGTGGCCTCGTCCGAGTCGGGCGATCACCACAGCGCGAGTGCGTTCCCCCTGAACGGTGCCGCTGCGGGGGACCGGAAGCCAAAACCCGCCCCGCCGGTGACGGTCCCAGGTCGCCGGCGGCTCCGGCTGCCGTCCTGGACGCCCCGACGGCAGCACTCGGTGGTGGTTGGCGGCTTCCTGCTCGCCGCGCTCTGGGTGACCAGCCAGATCTGGGTCGACCCGACCGGCCGGGTGGCGGCGCTCTACAGCAGTGACCCGGCGCAGGTGCAGTTCTTTCTGGCGCACTCGGTGCGGGTGGTGCTCCACGGGGAGTTCCCGTTCTTCACCGAGCAGTTCAACTACCCGGACGGGGTCAATCTGATGGCCAACACGGCCATCCTCGCGTTGGGCATCCCGATGGTGCCGGTGACGCTCCTCTTCGGCCCGGCGGTGACCTTCGTGCTGCTGGTCACCCTCGGGCTCGCCGGCACCGCGACCGCCTGGTACGTGGTGCTCAGCCGACACCTCGTGCGCAGTCGACTGGCGGCAGCGGTCGGCGGCTGGTTCTGCGGGTTCTCCCCGGCGATGCTGTCGCACGCCAACTGGCATCCCAACATCATCAGTCAGTTCCTGCTGCCGTTCATCGTGTGGCGGGTGCTCGTCATCACCCGGTCCCAGCGTCCGTACCGCGACGGCCTGCTGCTCGCCCTGCTGGTGACCGTGCAGGCGTTCATCAACGAGGAGATCCTGCTCTTCACCGCGATGGCGTGCGGGGTCTTCCTCGCCGCCGTGCTGGCGCAGCGCCCCGAACTGTGGCGGGCGGCGTGGCGGCCGATGGCGAAGTCGCTCGCCACCTGTACGGCGGTGGCGGGCGCGCTGCTGGCGTACCCGCTCTACGTGCAGTTCGCCGGCCCGATGGCGTACCACGGGCTCAGTGACGCGGTCCGGGACTACGGCAACGACATCGCCGCGTTCGTCGCCCCGGGCTCGCCCACCCTGGGTGGGGACGACGCGGCCAACACCGGCCTCGCCCCGAACTACTCGGAGGAGAACGCCTTCTTCGGCTGGAGCCTCTCCCTGATCGCCGTCGGCATTGTCCTGTGGCTGCGCCGCGACGTGGTCGTGCGGGCCCTCGCGGCGACCGGGATCTTCTTCGCGGTGCTCTCCCTCGGCGAGCGGATCTCGTGGTGGGGGCAGGAGATCGGGGTCGGACCGTGGGAGTGGCTGGTCCGGCTGCCGCTGCTGGACGCGGTGGTGCCGACCCGGTTCGGGCTCATCACCACCGTCACCGTCGGGCTGTTGCTGACGCTCGCGGTCGACCGGTCCCGGGGGCTGCCAATGCCCCGGCGTACCCTGCGGCTGCGCACCGCCGCCGGGCTGGCGCTGGCGTTGTTGCCGATCGCGCCCATGCCGCTGGCGGTGACCTCCCGACCGGCGGTGCCGGAATTCATCACCGCCGACCGGTGGCGTGGCTACGTGGCGGAGGACCAGACGCTGGTGCCCATTCCGGTGCCGAGCATGGGCAACACCCACGGCATGCGCTGGGCCGCCGCCGTCAACCTCGACTTCAAGATTCCCGGTGGCTACTTTCTGGCGCCGCGCAACGCCAACACCGGCGACCCCGGTCGGTTCGGCGGCCGCCCCAGTGGTCTCGGGGAACTGCTCAGCGAGGTCGCCAGGACCGGACGTACGCCGCAACTCGACGACCGGCAGCACCGGCGGGCCCTGGACGACCTGCGGCACTGGCGGGCCGCGATCCTGGTCCTACCGGTGGACCAGCACCACGCGGAGCCGCTGCGGCTGACCGTCGAGGAACTGGTCGGCCCCGGCACGCGTGAACTGGACGTCTGGATGTGGGACGTCCGCGCGCTGACGGACCCGTCGCCGGCCGCCGCCTAGCCGACCAGGGGACGGACGTCCCAGAGCCAGACGTCGTCCACCCGCTGTGGTGTGCCGAGCAGCGAGGTCATCAGGTCGCGCAGCACCGCCTCCCGGGGGTGGGCGCCGAGCACCACCACCGAGGCCTGCCAGTACCGCAGGTCCTCGATCGCCTGCCGCCGCTCGGCGTCGGTGATGTTCGGTGTGGCGTTCTTGCCCATCGTGGAGTAGATGAGTCGGGTTGTCGGCCGGCTGTCCGCCCCGAAGATCCCTTCCCCCTGCTCGTTGGGGCCGATGAAGTATCCACCGGGAACGGGGAACTCGTGCTGGGTCAGCGCACTCCAGCGCAGCGTGGAGAGGCCATGCACGTTACTCGGGATCGGTACCGGGACCAGGGTGCGCCCCTCGGGCACGTACGGCCGCCAGCCACCGGCGGTGATGAAGTGCGGTGGGGGCGCCACCGCCTCCACCGGCAGCGGCCGGGGGATCAGCGGCAGCAGGGCCAGCGTGATGGCCGCGTAGCCGACCGGGCGCCGCCACCGCCGTGGGAACCGCGGTGGAGTGCCGGAGCGCTGCGCGGGCACCGGTGGCCGACCGGTCCCGGAGATGGCGTCCCACGCGACGGCGAGCAGGATCCCGATCGCGGCGGCCACGATCAGGCTCAACCGGGTCGGCATCATCATCTCGACCAGCGGCAGGTCCTCCGACACGTACGCCCACGGGCCGTTGATGTCGGTCTCGACGCCGTCGAAGCGGATCGCCGGGCCCAGGGAGGCCACCGTGAACACCACCGTCAGTACCGCCAGGATGCGCGCCACCAGGCTGCGGCGGACCAGCAGCAGGAGGGCCACCACGGCCAGGATCACCAGCGGCCAGCCGAACCAGCTGTTCTGCTCGGTCACGCCGATCGTCTGCTCCACCGCGGCGTCTCCGGCCAGGGTGTCGCGGGGAAAGGTGACAAAGGCCTTCAGGTCCTCGCCCCAGCCGTGGAAGACACCGCCCTGTAGGCCGCGGTAGGACTGCGGACCGTTGAACTGGAACCAGATCGGGTACGCGGTGAGCAGCAGCGCCAGGCCACCGCCGGTGCCGAGGGCGGCGGCGAAGGTGCCGGCCTGCCGCCGGGCGGCCACCGGCCGCAGCACCGCGTACGTGGCGACGACGACGAGGCAGGCCAGCGCCGTGAGCAGCAGCATCTCCTCGTTGATGAAGATCTGGTACGCCACCAGCAGGCCGAGCAGGATGCCGTTGCGCCGCCAGCGGCCGGGCTCGCCGAGCCGTAGCACGCGGAGCACGATCAGCGGGAGCAGGAAGTTGGAGGCGAAGTTGGGCTGGCCGTTGGCGTGGTGCACGACGCCGGGTGCGAAGCCCAGGAACGCGCCACCGACGAACGCGGCGGCCCGGGAGCGCACCAGGTGCCGGGAGAGCACCCAGTAGGAGGTGCCGGCGGTGGCGGCCAGCGCGGCGCCGAGGTACAGCACGTACGTCACCTGGGGGCCGACCAGCATGGTCAGCGGCGCCAGCGGCAGGGTCACCCCGAGTAGTGACGTGTTCGCCATCATGTTCACCCCGACCGGGGCGTTCTGGCGCGTGCTGAAGAGCGGGTTCTCCAGGTGCCGCACCGAGTACGCCCCGTGCGCGAAGAGCCACTCGAACCAGCTGTGGTCGGTCGGCAGGTGGGCGGAGACCCGGTTGGGTATGTCCCCCCAGTGGTTGAGGCAGACCAGTAGGCCGAGGGCCAGGTAGACGCCGATGGCCAGGACATCGGCGCGGGCGGGACGCCATCGGGAACGCCGGTTCGGTGCTTCCATCACAGTGGAGGTAGGGGTGCTGGTCTGTGGCACGGAGTCAACCATCGGCGCGGGCACGACGCGCCATCGTACCGGCGGCTCTGGCGTGGATCCGCCGGCCCCGGTCACTCTTGGTCGCGGGCTGTCCCGCCCCGGTCGTGCGGTGCCCCACCCCGGTCGTGCGCTGGTCCGAGCTTGGCGCCGGGCTGCTGCACCCTCGCTCGTGCACCCACGTCGTCGCTGGCGGTGAAGCACTAGGTTGTCGGGGAGTTCAGGCGCGAGGAGGGCTGCGATGCGGGTACTGGTTGTCGAGGACGAACGCAACCTCGCCGACGCGATCACGCGGGGGTTGCGCAAGCGCGGCATGGCGGTGGATGTCGCGTACGACGGTGACAGCGGGCACGAGATGGCCTTCGTCACCCGGTACGACGTGGTGGTGCTCGACCGGGACCTGCCCGGCGTGCCCGGCGATCAGATCTGCGCTGAGCTGGCCGCCTCCGGCACCCTGACCCGGGTGCTGATGTTGACCGCCAGCGGGACGGTCGCCGACCGGGTCGAGGGGCTGCAGCTGGGCGCGGACGACTACCTGCCCAAACCGTTCGCCTTCGACGAGCTGGTCGCCCGGGTGCAGGCGTTGGGCCGCCGCGCCACCCCGGCCGCTCCGCCGGTGCTGGCGGTGGCCGACCTGGTGCTCGACCCGGCTCGGCGGACAGCCACCCGGGCCGAGGTGCCGCTGGACCTGACCAACAAGGAGTTTGGTGTGCTGCGCGAACTGGTCAAGGCCGGCGGTGCGGTGGTCTCCAGCGAGGAGCTGCTGGAACGGGTCTGGGACGCGAACACCGACCCGTTCACGACCATCGTCCGGGTCACCGTGCGCACGCTGCGGCGTAAGCTCGGCGACCCACCGCTGATCGAGACCGTGGTCGGTGCCGGCTACCGTGTGGCCGGGGCGGCGGCGTGACCGCCGGCCGTGGCATGCGGCCCACCCTGCGCCTGCGGTTGACCCTGCTCAACGGATTGCTGCTGGTGGGCGCCGGGCTGATCCTGGTGCTGCTGGCCTGGCTGCTGGTCCGCGACGCGCTGCGCCCCACCGACGAGCTGCTTTCCGGGACGACGGTGGTGCTGGCCGACGGTCGTTTCCTGGACGCCGCCGAGTGGCAGCGGCAGCTGGGCGAGACGGCGAGCCGAGAACTGCTGGCCAAAGGGTTGGCGGCGCTGCTGGCGATCAGCGTGGTCGGGGTGGCCGGTGGCTACCTGGTCGCGGGCCGGGCACTGCGCCCGCTCTACCAGGTCACCGCCACGGCCCGACGGCTCGGCGAGACCACTCTCGATCAGCGCATCGGCTACTCGGGTGCGGACGACGAGGTGGCCGAGCTGGCGCAGACCTTCGATGCGATGCTGGACCGGATCGCGGTCGCCTTCGACGCGCAGAAGCGCTTCGTCGCCAACGCCTCACATGAGCTGCGGACCCCGCTCGCCGTGATGCGTACCGAGATCGACGTGACGCTCAGCGACGACGAGGCGGACATTGCCGAGTATCGCCGGATGTCCACTGTGGTTAGGGATGCCTCGGAGCGGGCCAACGGCCTGGTGGACGCGCTGTTGGTGCTGGCCCGCAGCGAGGCGCAGGCCGGCCATCGCCTCGCCCGACGGACGGAGTGTGACCTGGCTGCCGGCACCGCCAACGCGTTGACGGCGGTACGCCGGGAGGTGGAGCGGATCGGTCTGCGGGTGGAGACCTCACTCGAGCCGGCACCGGTGGTCGGCGACCCCGGGCTGCTCGACCGGCTCGCCGGGAACCTGGTCGAGAATGCGGTGCGCTACAACCATCTGCACGGCCAGCTCTGGGTCCGGACCGGTTCGGATGGCCGGCGGTCCTGGCTGGTGGTGGGCAACACCGGCTTTGAGGTGGACCAGGCCGATGTGCCGGGGCTGTTCGAGCCGTTCCGGCGGGGTGGCCGGGAACGGACCGGTGCCCGGGGTTCTGGTCTGGGGCTCTCCATCGTCCGGGCCGTCTGCGACGCGCACGGTGGCGTGGTGCAGACGATCGCACAGCCGGGCGGTGGCTTGGAGGTGACGGTGACGCTGCCGGCAGCAGATGGGCCGGGTCCCGCCGTTACTCGGTGACGTACGGCAGTACTGATCTATCACCGTATTGATGTACAGCAGTGCTGACTTACAACAGCGGTGACTTATGTCAGGGCTGATTTATAACAGGGCATCTCCCCCTGCCACTCTCAACATATAGCACATGGGGGGTCTTGCGGCAAGGCCCCGTTATTGCCGCAGAATCGTCGGCCGAAGCCAGTACCTGTGGAAACAGGGATTCGCGACACACACGTGTGCGCGGGTTCGCGCCATCACATCGGCGGAGGACCGGCCGAAACACGTGTCTACGAAATGGGGGCAGTTCATGTTTGACGTGATCATTGTGGGGGGCGGGCCGACCGGCATGATGTTGGCCGGTGAGCTACGGCTGCACGGAGTGCAGGTGGTGGTGCTGGAGCGGGACACCGAGCCGCCGGTGACTGTTCGCTCGCTCGGGCTACACGTGCGCAGCATCGAGGTGATGGACCAGCGCGGCCTGTTGGAGCGGTTCCTCGCGAACGGCCAGCAGTACCGGGTCGGCGGCTACTTCGCCGGCATCAGCAAGCCGTGGCCTGACAACATGGACACCGCGCACGGGTACATCCTCGGTATCCCGCAGACCAGCACGGAACGACTCCTCGCCGAGCACGCCGCCGCGGCCGGCGCGGACATCCTGCGCGGCACCGAACTCGTCGGCCTGAGCCAGGACGAGGAAGCGGTCACCGCGGAACTCGCCGACGGCACCCAGCTCCAATCCCGCTACCTCGTCGGCTGCGACGGCGGCCGCAGCACGGTCCGCACGCTGCTCGGCGTGGACTTCCCCGGCGAGCCCACCCGGTTCGAGACGCTACTGGGCGTCATGGAGCTGACCGCGGCACCGGAGGAGGTCACCGCGGTGATGACCGAGGTCCGCAAGACACAGCTCCGGTTCGGAGCCGGACCGGTCGGTGACGGGGACGGGCTGTACCGCGTCGTCGTGCCCGCCGCCGGGGTGACCGAGGACCGAACGACTCCGCCGACCTTCGAGGAGTTCCAGCAGCAGCTGCGGGTGACCGCCGGCACCGACTTCGGCGTGCACTCACCGCGCTGGCTGTCCCGGTTCGGGGACGCCACCCGGCTCGCCGACCGCTACCGGGTCGGCCGGGTGCTGCTGGCCGGCGACGCCGCGCACATCCACCCGCCACTCGGTGGCCAGGGCCTCAACCTCGGCATCCAGGATGCGTTCAACCTCGGCTGGAAGCTCGCCGCGGAGATCGGCGGCTGGGCACCGAGCGGGCTGCTGGACAGCTACCACGCGGAGCGGCACCCGGTGGCTGCCGCCGTACTGGAGAACACCCGCGCGCAGACCGAGCTGATCACCCTCGAGCCGGGTCCCCAGGCCGTACGCGGGGTGGTGGCGGAGCTGATGGACCTCGAGGAGGTGAACCGCTACCTGATCGAGAAGGTCACCGCGATCTCCGTTCGGTACGACTTCGGCGAGGGGCACCACCTGCTTGGCCGGCGGTTGCGCGATGTGGAGCTGAAGCAGGGGCGCCTCTATGGCCTGATGCACCGTGGCCGGGGAATGGTGCTCGACCAGACCGGTCGGCTGTCGGTGGCCGGCTGGGCCGACCGGGTCGACCACGTGGTGGACGTCAGTACGGAACTGGACGTGCCCGCCCTGCTGCTGCGGCCGGACGGCCACGTGGCGTGGGTCGGCGACGATCAGGAGGAGCTGCGCACCCAGCTACATCGGTGGTTCGGCGACCCGTCGGCGCAACTCGGTTGATCGACTGACCGGGAACGGGCGGCAACCTCCCATGCCAACCGTTCTGGATCGGGTATTGACTGCCCAGGGGCATGAGGTTGTGCTGCTCACCCGCTCCCCGGCGGGTGAGCGCCACCGGGCGGAGTCGGCGCGGGGTTGCCGGCGAAGCCATCGCCGCGGCGGCGCCACCCGGCTCAGCCGGAGGTCCAATCTGAGAAACTCGATACAAAGGGCCAAGAGGACTGCCCGGTGTGGTCTGCCGCCGCCGTGAAACAGGTGTCGCGACGTCGGCTCCCACGCCTAGGGTGGTCTGATGCCATCGGTCAAGCAGGTCCAAATCACCTTCGACTGCGCGGAGCCGGGGCGGGTGGCACGGTTCTGGTGCAGGGCGCTGGGATACGTCTTCCCGCCGCCCCCGACGGGCTTCGCCACCTGGGGCGACTTCGATCGCACGTTGCCGCCGGAGCAGCAGGGCTCGGTGTCCGCCTGCGTTGATCCCTCCGGTGTGGGGCCGCGTCTGTTCTTTCAGCGCGTTCCCGAGGAAAAGGCGGGGAAGAACCGGCTGCACCTGGACGTGCGCGTCGGAACCGGGCTCGTCGGTGCCGAGCGGGTGGCCGCCCTCGAGGCCGAATGCGCCCGGCTGGTCGCGCTCGGCGCGGTGCGGGTGCGACTCCTGGCCGCCGACGGCTACAACGAGTCGTGCCTGGTGATGCAGGACGTCGAGGGCAACGAGTTCTGCCTCGACTGAGGCCGCCGCTAGCGGGACAGTGTCGTCAGCGCGGCCGTACTCCGCTAGGCACTGGCCCGCGCGGTGGTGCCTGCCGCGCCTCGGGTTTGCGACAAGTCGATCGCGTGTTCGTGATCGAGCCAGGTGTGGCTGCGGCCGTCGGCACAGCAGGTCGTGCCTAATCGCTTGATGCCGGGTATTCCGGCGTTGCCGGAGGTCTGCCCCGTGGCGCCGATGGTCTGTTTGGTTCGTCGATGAACCAGGAATGCTACCGACGGGCGTTGTGGCGGCGGGTCTTCTCGGCGTTTCCGCAGGTCGCCATGTCGCACCAGCGCCGTCGCCCGGCTTTCGACGTGTCGAGGTAGAACCAGCCGCATTGCCGGCCCGCGCAGACGCGCAGGCGGCTTAGCGGTACGTCTTCCAGCAGGCGTACCGCGTGCAGGGCAAGAGCGTGTGTGAGGTAGTCGAAACCGGACGCCTCCACGGTCACAGCCGGCGTGATGTGCTCGTCGACCGGCTGTAGGCAGGCACTCCCGACCGCCCTTCGCCACTGGGTTTGCAGCGACGCGAGGGCTCCCGGAGGCGGTGTCTGTCCGAGGACAGTTGCGGTGAGTAGTTCACAGAGGGCTTCCCGCAGCGTTTTGACGTGAGCCAGCGCGCATTCGGCGGCGCGTGGGTGGGCCGCGGTTTCGCTGAGTAGCTGGGCCAGGTCTGCCGCTGGGAAGGCGCCGGTGAGCTCTGCCCAGTCCAGCAGGCGTGCGTAGCCGTCGAGCCAGTCGACCGGCTCCGCGTTGCGGCTGGTCACGGTGTTCACGAGGTCGAGCACGAGATCTCCCCCCACGAGATCGCGGGGCTGGAATGTGTGTGCTCGGAGCTGTGCCTGCATGTCTGGGTCACCTTACTCGGTCACGCCAACCGGTAAAATGTGTTTTACCAGTTGACGTGAACTGGGCAGGGGCTGACACTAACCTCATGACTGCGATGATCGAGCTCATCAACGCCCCATCGAGCCTCGGACTGCGCACACAGGCGCCCGGCCACGAGCCCGGCGCCTGGCGCGCACCCGCGGTGCTGCTGGAGGCGGGGCTAGCCGAGCGTCTGCGGACCGTCCACGTCGTCGAGCTCGGCCACCCCCGCTACGACTTCGGGGCGCAGCGCGGCACCCGCATCCGCAACGGCCGTACCCTGCGGGCGCACTCGCTGGAGGTTGCCGGGGCGGTCGCCGCGGCCATCGATGCTTCCAGGTTCCCAGTCGTCGTCGGCGGTGACTGCAGCGTCCTGCTTGGCTGCCTGCTCGGTGCCCGGCGTGGCGGCCGCTGCGGGCTCATCCACATCGACGGTCACAGCGACTTCCGCCACCCCAACAACTACGACACGACGGCCAGCCTCGGTTCCGTGGCTGGCATGGCCCTCGCCGTGGCCACCGGCCGCGGCGAGCCGATTCTCACCCACTGGCCCCAGGTCGGTACGCCATTGGTCACTGACGGGGACGTCATCCAGCTTGGTGACCGCGAGTCGGATGTCACCGTCTCGCTCGACGACTGGACCCCAGTCATGGACTCGGCCGTCTTGGGGCTGACCGCACGGCAGGTCCTCGGCCTTGGCGTCAACCAGGTGGTGAAGCGGGTTGTCGAGCGGCTGAACGTCCGTGAGTTGGACCGGGTTTGGCTGCACCTCGACCTCGATGTGCTGGATGAGAAAGTCATGCCGGCCGTCGATTCCCCCGGTAGCCCCGGCCTGGACTTCATGCAGCTGTCGGAGCTGCTTTCGAACCTCGTCCACGGTGGCCGGGTGCTCGGCCTTGATGTCACGATCTACGACCCGGAACTCGACCCCGGCACGAAGTACGCCGATTCCATCGTCGAATGCCTCGTGCGCAGCTTGGTTCAATTGGACTTGGGCCGTTCCGCGTAGCGGGTCGTGACATTGGATGATCAGGTGGTTTGTTGGTGGTCGGTGTGGAGGATAGCCAGGGCTGCCGCGACGACGCCGCCGATTTTCCAGGTGTCGAACCGACGGCACCGCGGTGTTTGGGGAACTCATAGTGACGCAGGACCTCGATGAAGTTGATCTCTGGTAGGGCCACCTTCATATCGAGGTCCTGCGGCATTTCGCTGCAGCGACGTCCCGGCCGATCCGGATATGCCGGACCGTCACCTGCCGCACTATCGGCTGCACCTGGACGTGCGCGTCGGAACCGGGCTCGTCGGTGCCGAGCGGGTGGCCGCCCTCGAGGCCGAGTGCACCCGGCTGGTCGTGCTCGGCGCGGTACGCGTGCGACTCCGGTCAGCGTCCGTGACCCGCCTGGGATCGCCCTGGGTTCAGGACTGGTAGCCAAGCCCGTGCACGGTCCATCCCGCGGTTCGCCAGCGTCCACCGGAGATCACGCCACGGGTGTCCAGCAACACTCGTCGCGCCACCCGCTCGGCGATCACATGGGGGTCGAGCGCGCCGAACTCGGGCCAGCCGGTCCCCACCACGATCAGCTCGGCGTCAACGGCCGCCTCGGCCGCCGTCGCGGCGTAGCTCAGCTGCGGTGCGGTCTGCCGGGCCATCGCCAGCCCCTGCGGGTCGTACGTGGTGACCTGCGCCCCGGCCGCGTGTAGCCGGACGGCGACGTCAAGCGCGGGGGAGTCGCGCACGTCGTCGATGCCGGGTTTGAAGGCCGTACCCCACACGGCGATCCGCCGTCCCCGTACCTCGCCGTTGAGCGCGGCGGTGGCCAGCGTGACAGCACGGGTACGCATGTGCAGGTTCACCCTGTCCACGCTGCGCAGAAGTGCGGCGGCGGCGGTCACGCCGCCCCGCTCGGCCTGCGCCGTGAAGGCGTGCAGATCCTTGGGTAGGCAACCGCCGCCGAAACCGAGGCCGGGCTGCAGGTACTGGTGTCCGATGCGGGCGTCGTGGCCGATCGCGTCAGCCAGCTCGGCGACGTTCGCCCCTACCACCGTGCACATCTCGGCGACGGCGTTGACGAACGAGATCCGGGTGGCCAGGTAGGCGTTCGCCGTCGCCTTGACCATCTCGGCGGTGATCCGATCGGTGACCACGAGCGGGCAGCCGTGGCCGCTGGTGATCGGCGCATACAGCAGCCGTAGAGTCTCCTCGGCCTCGGTCGAGGCGACGCCGAGGACGATGCGGTCCGGAGTCAGGGTGTCGGCCACCGCGGTGCCTTCGCGGAGGAACTCGGGGTTCCACGCCACCTGAACGCCGTCACCGGCGGGGGAGAGCTTCCGGGCCTGGGCCTCGACCACCTCGGCGGTGCCCGGCGTGACGGTGGACTTGCCGACGATCAGACAGGGGCGCTGGAGGTGTGGGGCCAGGCGCTCGATCGCCGCGCTGATCTGGGTCAGGTCGTAGGTGCCGTCCAGGCCGGAGGGGGTGCCGACCGCGAGGAAGTGCACATCGCCGAAGGCGGCCGCCGCCGCGAAGTCGGTGGTGAAGCGAAGTCTTCCGGTGTCGAGGTTGCGAGCCAGAAGCACATCGAGCTCCGGTTCATGAAACCAGCCTCGCCCGGCGTTCAACGTCTCGATCTTCTCCGGGTCGATGTCGACCCCGGTGACCTCATGCCCGATGTCGGCCATCCCGGCCGCGTGGGTTGCGCCCAGATGCCCCGACCCGATGACAGTGACCTTCACCAGCCGACCCTCCTTTCCGGTGCGAGTCGTCGTTGACGACAGCGGACTGTAACCCGCGAATCGGAGAGTTTCGTGGCACCAGACCGTGCTGGTGGCGGTGACACTTTTCGCCCTGGGCTCCGCCCCACTGCCCGGACTGCACACCGCGCCCGACTCGTGGTGGTGGGTCCTTGCCCGCCTCCGTCGCCTCACCGGCCAACTCGTCCGGATGGTGGAAAGTAGGCGCCGGTAATGGCGGTTCCGCTCATCTATACGCCGATCAACAGCGCAGCTCGGCGACTACCGTGAATCATCCGGACTAGCCGGGGCTGGTTTGTGATAATGCGAGAGGTGCCTACGGTGCGTCTCGGGCATCCGGCCACTTCACAACGTGAGGACAACCCGTGCTACTTCGCCTGCAACACTTTCGTCACGTGGTCGGGAGTGCCTCACCTCACGGAGCCGCAGCACAGGCCAAGCTGACGTTGGTCGCAGCATCCTTCTGCATCTTCCTTATTCACCTCGACTTCTTCGCGCTCAGCCTCGCGCTGCCGAGGATGGCCTCGGAGCTGCATACGTCCCCAACCAACCTGCACTGGGTGCTCAGCGCCTACCTGCTCGCCCAGGCGGCGTTCCTGATTCCTGGCGGACGCCTCGGCGACATCCTTGGCCGCAAACGCATTCTCATGGCCGGCCTCGTGATCTTCGGCCTCTGTTCCCTGGGCGTTGCCCTAGCACCCAACGCGGGGACCGCCATCGCTTTCCGGACCGTCCAGGGAGTCGGCTCCGCCGTCATCTTCCCGCTCGCCGTCGCCATCGTCACGAATGCGTTTCCCGCGGAGCGGGTGAAACGGGCGATCGGCTACGCCTACGGTATCGGCGCCGTGTCGATGGCGCTTGGCCCTCCCTTCGGCGGTGGGATAACGGAGCTGGTCGTCTGGCGGGTCGTGCCGCTCGTGAACGTACCGTTGAGCATCATCACCATCGCGATCGTCGCTGCTGGCGTGCGTGAATCGCGCGGCCCTACGGTGCCGCGGTCGATCGACCTGCCGGGCCTGGCCCTGGTGGCGGCTGGGATCGCCCTGGTAACGCTCGCGGTGGACCTGACGAGCACGTGGCAGCAGCCCCTCGCCACGGCCGGGATCGCCGTGGTCGGGCTGCTGACTTTGGCGGCGTTCGTGCAGCGTGAGCGGTTGGCGAAGTATCCTCTGGTCAAACTCGACCTGTTTCGCAACCGTCCCTACGTCATCGTGACCCTGATGGGGACGGTCGCCAACACCGCTATGGTCATCGGAGTATTCGGTAGCACAGTCTATTTACAGCAAGGGGATGGTCGCTCACCTTTCGCCGCGGGTCTGATTCTTCTCGCCGCCTCGGTGGGCGTCGGTGTCGCCGGTCCGATCGCAGGCCGCCTCGGCGAACACCTGAATATCCCTGCAGTTATGGGCGTCAGTGCGGCAATCGGTGGGATTGGCCTGTTCATGGTCTCTCTCGGCGGTGGGCTCGGTTCCTACCTGCCCGGCCTCGCGTTGTTCGGATTGAGCTACGGCGTGGGGTATACGATGTCCAACATCGGCACGCAGTCGGTTGTGGCCCGGGAGTTGGTGGGTGAAGCGTCCGGTGTCACCCTCGCGATCGTCGTCGGGGTCGCCGGCCTCGGGGTAGCGGCCGCGGCGACGCTGATCGACATTCAGTCGAGAAGTGTGGGGCTCACGGAGGCCATCGAAGACACCTTGCGGTGGACTGCGGCAGGAAGCATCGTGGCCTCCGGGCTTCTCCTCCTGTTCGCTCGCCGCCGACCGTGACCGGCACGAGCCGGCGGCCGGAGAAGCGTGCCATCCGCGTTACCGCTCGTTGACGGCTACCGCCCTGCTGCCTCGGTGGCCGTACCCTGACCGAATGCCGGTAACCACAGCGCTACGTGATTTGGTGCGGGCGGTCGCCACCGGCCATGACCCGAAACCGGGGGACGCTGCCGCGTCGGGTCAGACTCATCGGTTGGCGCGGCTGCGCCCGCAGCTGCGGGTGTTGGCCCCGCTGGTCGCGTTCCTGCTGTGGCTCCTCGCGATGGCAGGCCTCGCGCCGTACCAGGTTGGCAGACTCGAGACGATCCTCCTCGCCGCCCTGACCGCGGCGCCGGTGGCCCTGATGCCCCGCCGGGTGCTGCTGGCGTGGCGGGTGGCAGCGGTAGCCACCCTGGTCAGTGGCGTCAACGGACTGCACGAATCCGGTGCCCCCTAGCCCGGCAACCCGGTGCTGATCCTGGTCTACCTCGTCGTGCTCGTCGTGGTCGGCTACCGCCATCCGCTGGGGGTGCTGTTCTGGGTCTGGGCGTTCAGCATCGCGATGTCTCTGCTGTTTCTCGAACCGGGCGTCGGCTACGGCAGCATGTTGCTGGTCAGCGGCGTCCTGGGGATGGGCCACCTGCTGGGCAGATGGGCGCAGGTGCGCACCGGCCTGGTTGCCGAGCAGGAGCGGGGTGCGGTGCTGACCGAGCGCGCACGCATCGCCCGCGAGCTGCATGACGTCGTCGCGCACCACATGTCCCTCATCGCGGTGCGGTCGGAGACCGCCGCCTACCGCCTGAACGAGCTTTCGCCAGCGGCGCGTGCGGAGTTCACCGAGATCGCGGAGTCATCCCGGGAGGCGCTCACCGAGATGCGGCGGCTGCTGAGCGTACTGCGTGCCCCACAGGAGCAGTCGTCAGCCGCGCCTCAGCCCAGCCTCGCGGAGCTGGACGCGCTCGTGGCGGGCGCGCGGGCAGCCGGAACCCCGGTCACGGTGTCGGTGCGGGGCGTGGTCACCGGAGTGCCGGAATCGGTGGGGCTCTCCGCCTACCGGATCGTGCAGGAGGCGCTCTCCAACGTGGCCCGGCATGCTCCGGGCGCGCCCACTGACCTCACCCTGCACCGAGACCGCCACGAGTTGACCATCCGGGTGCGCAACGCGGTCAAGGTGGACCCCAACGGCCGCCCGGTGCCCCCTCCGGCTGCCGCGGTGACCGGCGCCAGCGGCAGCCACGGTCTGCTCGGGATGCGCGAACGGGTGGCCATGCTGCACGGCAGCCTGCGCGCCGACCAGACCGACGACGGTGGATTCGAGGTGCGGGCGACGTTGCCCCTGGAGCGCCAGTCATGATCAAGGTGTTGCTCGTTGACGACCAGGCAATGGTCCGGGAGGGGTTCGGGGCGTTGCTCACCGCCCAGGAGGACATGGTGGTGGTGGCGGACGCCGCCGATGGTGAGCAGGCGGTCGCCGCAGCGCGTCGGTACGACCCAGACGTCATCCTGATGGACATCCGGATGCCAACAATGGACGGGCTGACCGCAACCCGTCAGATCCTGGAGGTGCCACCCGGTGGGCGTCCGCCGCGGGTGCTCGTCCTGACCACCTTCGACCTGGACGACTACGTGTTCGAGGCGCTGCGGGCCGGCGCGAGCGGGTTCCTGCTGAAGGATGCGCCCGCCGCCGACCTCATGCACGCGGTACGGGTGATCGCCGCGGGCGAGGCGCTGCTCGCTCCCTCGGTGACCCGGCGGCTCATCGCGGACTACGCGAGCCGCGCTCGGCCGCGGCGAGCCGAACCGGGCTCGTTCACCACCCTCACCCGGCGCGAGGCGGAGGTGCTGCGGCTGATCGCGCGCGGACTGTCGAACCAGGAGATTGCGGCGGAGCTGGTGCTCGCCGAGCAGACCGTCAAGACTCACGTCAGCCGCGTGCTGATGAAGCTGAACCTGCGGGACCGGGCGCAGGCGGTGGTCTACGCCTACGAGAGCGGCATGATCAACCCGGGGGAGTAGTACCAGGGTCGGGCAGCTCGCCGCGGCCCGGCCGGACACGGCGATAACGGTGATCGGGCACAGCTACGGTTCCCTGGTTTTCGCCTACGCCGCGGCCCGGCTGCCCGTCCCCGAAAGGTGACTTCCCACCCCGGGCCACCACTACCTGAGGGCGGATAGCCGATGGATGGCCGCCCCCGAACGAAGAGGCCGGCGTGGTTGCGTTCCCTGGCGAAAGCCGGAATGTTCTTCGGTGGGGAGTTACCCCTGAGCAGGTAAGGTGCCAGAGTTCGTCAGAGGCTGAGGGAGCCGGTGCATGCGTGAGGATTCGCCGCGCTGGGAGCAGATCAACGCCAGCTCCTACGTCCACGAGCAGGACGGGTTGCGCGAGTTGGCCGGCTACCTGCCAGATACCGACCCGTACCACGTCTGGGCCAACGTCGAGTTCGTCGGCGCCGACGGCTCGATTAACGAGGTTGACGCCCTGGTAGTCACCCCCAGCGGCCTTTACGTGCTTGAGTTGAAGCACTGGCAGGGGGAAATTCGTGGGGATGGGTCCCAGTGGGTGCGGAGAGCGCCCAACAGCCGGCTCATTCCGGAGGACAACCCCTACATTCTGGTCAACCGGAAGGCGAAGCGGCTGGCCAGCCTGATCCGCTACTACGCCCGCAAGCACGGCCGGGAGGCCCAAGCCCCGTACGTCGGCGCAGCGGTCTTCCTTCATGCCAGAGCCCTGGACGCGAAGGGCCTGGACCTGATCGGCCGGACACACGTCTACGGCCTGGAGGGATACGACTCGGGGTTGCCCGGGCTCAAGGACCTGCTGCTGACCCAGCCCCGCAACCCGGCGCACCGAGTCGACGAGGCGCGTGGGCGGCAGATCGTCGAGCTGGTGCGGGGGGCCAAGATCCGGCCGTCGGTCGCCGACCGCAAGGTCGGTCAGCTGCTGCTGCACCCGAGGCCGCTTGCCGAAGGGCTTGGCTGGCAGGACTTCCTCGCCGGGCATGCGCTGGACACCTCGCTGGTGCGCCGGGTGCGGTTCTATCTGACCAGTCGCGCGGCCGAGCATGAGGTGCCGGCGATCCGTAAAGCGGCCGAGCGGGAGTTCCGCCTGTTGCAGGGCATCCACCACCCGGGGGTGGCCCGGGCGCATGATCTGGTTGATCACGCCTGGGGTCCGGCGGTCGTCTTCGACCACCAGCAGGACTGGGTACGCCTCGACCAGTGGCTGGTGCGCCGGGGCGATTCGCTGACCCTGGCCCAGCGCCTGCAACTGGTCCAGGACCTCGCCGAGATCATCGACTATGCGCACTCCCGTCGGCTGGCGCACCGCGCGCTCTCGCCCCGGGCGGTCTACGTTACCGATGCGGACGGTCCGCGTCCGTCGCTGGTGGTGACCGACTGGCAGACCGGGGGACGGCTGGCCGGGGTCACCCAGACCGCTCGGCTCGGCCCGTCGAGCGACCCGGCCAGCCTTGAGTTGTTCTTCGACGACGAGGTCCGCCGATATCAGGCACCGGAGGCAGGGAACGCTGCCCGACTGCCGGGACACCAGCTTGATGTGTTCTCTATCGGCGCGCTGGCGTACCGGATCTTTGCCGGTTCGGCGCCGGCGACGACGCCGGAGGAACTGGTCGCCGAGGTGCGAGACAGCGGTCTGCATCTGGCGGTCGCTGTCGACGGCATGCCGGATGAGCTGGTCAAGCTGGTCTACGACGCGACCCGAGGCGACCCGGGACAGCGGCTCGCCGGGGTGGTGGCGATCCGTGAGCGGCTGGAAGCGGTGTGGGACATGCTGACCGCACCCGAGCCGGAGCCGGTGGCGGATCCACTATCGGCCCACCGCGGTGACCTGCTCGACGGCGGCTTGGAGGTGCGCGACCGGTTGGGTTCCGGTGCCACGGCGGTCGCCCTGCTCGTACGCCGCGTCGGCGAGGACTCCCGCGAACAGGTGTTGAAGGTGGCGCGTGACGAGCGGCACGAGGACCGGCTGATCGCGGAGGCGCGTACCCTCGCCAACCTTAAGCATCCACAGGTTGCGGCGCTGGTCGAAGGCCCGGTGCGGGTCGGCGGCCGGACGGCTCTGCTGATGGAGAGCGCCGGGCGGCGAACCCTCGCCGAGGAGTTGCGCGGCGGCCGGCTTGCGTTGGACCTGTTGGAGCGCTACGGGCGGGATCTGCTCGACATCGTCAACTTCCTGGACGGGCAGGGCGTCTGGCACCGCGACCTGAAGCCGGCGAACCTGGCGGCCCGGCCCCGGCCGAAGGACAAGCAGCCGCACCTGTGCGTTTTCGACTTCTCGCTGTCAGCTACGCCGGCGGACCAGGTAGGGGCGGGCACAGTCGGCTACCTCGATCCGTTCCTCGGACCGCCACGTCGGCTGCGTTTTGACGCGGCGGCGGAGCGGTTCGCGGCGGCGGTGGTGCTCTACGAGATGGCGACCGGCACGCTGCCCCGGTGGGGCGACAACGCCAACCCGGCCGCGGTCAGTGAGGAGGTGACCCTCGAACCGTCGGTGTTCGATTCGGAGGTCGCCGACCGATTGGTGGGGTTCTTCCGGCGTGCGCTGGCCCGCGACGCGACGGCCCGGTTCGACACGGTAGACGAGATGACCGACGCCTGGCGGGCCATCTTCCAGCAGGTACCGCAGTCGGGGGTGACGCCGGTTGGCTCGGCCCCGGCGGTGGTGGGGCTGACCCGTGAGTCGCCGTTGGGGGCGACCGAGCTGACGGCGCGGGCCCGTTCGGCGCTGGAACGGCTCGGCATGCACAGCGTTGGTGATCTGCTGGCCACGGAGCTGTCCGAACTCACTCGGGCCAAGGGCGTGCCGGACGCCACCCGCAAGGAGATCATCGGCCAGGCCCGTGCCCTGCGCGCGGTGCTCCCCGCCGTCAGCGAAGCAGCCGACACCGATGCCCCGCCACTGGCGCAGGGCGTCGAGGCGCTCTGCGTGACACTGCTGCCGCCGAAGGCGTTCCGTAACCACCACACCCTGGCTGTGCTCCTCGGGCAGGCACCCACCGTCGATGGTGCCTTTCTTCGCTGGCCGACGCAGAGCGAGGCGGCCCGTGCCACGGGCAGGAGCCAGCCGCAGATCTCCAAGCTGCTGACCAGTCAGGCCCGTACCTGGCTGGACGAGCCGGCGCTGGATGCGGTGCGCAACGAGATCGTCGCGCTGCTCGATGCTCGTGGTGCGGTGATGTCCGCTGAGGAGCTGGCGCAGGCACTGATCGCGGCGCGCGGCTCCTACACGGCGGAGCCGAAGCGGCTGCCGCAGGCGATCGGCCTGGTCCGGGCCGCTGCAGAGGCGGAGCTGAGCACGGGTGGGGACGCCCGGGTGGCTCTCTACCGGTTCCGCGTCTCCGGCGTCGTCCTGGTCGGCCGGGAACCGGACGATCCGGCATCCGATGTCACCGCCGCCGACCTTCTCGAGTACGTGGTGGGGTTGGGTGGCCGCAGCGTGGAGCTGGCCGCCGCCGACCCGCTCCTCACTCGGCAACGCGCGATCGACGAGCTGCGCCGGCTACCCGCGCCGGTCGGCATGCCGGCGGTGGCAGATGTGCGGCTGTTGCAGCTCGCGGCGGTTGGGAGCAACGATCGGGTCGACGTCACCCCGCAGGGGCAGCTCTACCCGGTGGGGATGTCGGCCCAGCGGGCGCTGCGGCTGTCGATGGGCAGTCTGATCGGCCAGTGCCTCGGCGAAGGGCCACTCCGCGACCGGGTACACAGCCGATTCCCCAAGGCGGAGCGGTTGCCCGGCCGACCGGACCTCACCGCGCTGCTGGCCGCGGCCGAGGTGCCGCTGACCTGGTACGCCGCCGACCGGGTGTACGGGCCGGTGACCGCCGCCGCCTCGGTGACCGGCACCCAGCTGGTCACCACCCAGGCTCCGCTCCTCGGGCTCTCCGCCGCCGACGAGGTGACGGAGAAGTTGGCCGTAGCGATTGATCGGCGGGCCTTCCTCGCGGTGCTGGCCCCGCTGCGCCGGTTGGGAGCGGCTCGTCGGGCGCTGCTGGCCCGCCTGCCACTGACCGAGGTGGACGTCACCGCGATCCTGCTGGACCGGCTGCGGTCACTGGGCTTCCCGTGGGAGGCGATCGTCGCGGCGGACAAGGGCGTAGCGCTGGATGCCGATTTCCGGAGCCTGCTGGATCTCGTCCGACACCAGGTCGTGCCGGCGATCGCGGAGAGTATCGCTGCCGCCGACGGGCCGGTGCTGCTCACCGAGGCGGCGCCGCTGGCCCGCTACGGTCAGCTCGGGCTGCTCCAGGAGCTGGCCGACCCGACCCGGCCGCGACCGGCTGCCCGGCTGCTGCTGGTGCCGGCCCGTCGACCGGAACCGGCGTTGCTGGACGGCGCGCAGGTGCCGTTGACGTCGTCGGCCAGCCAGTTGCTCTGGCTGGCCGACGACTGGATCAAAGCGGGCGGCTCGCCGGCGGCTAGGAGCCGGTAGCCTGCCCCGCGGCGGACAAGAGGCACCGACTCCTGGGCCAGCGCCGACTGGACTTTCCGATGTGGCCATTCGGAGGGCAGGTGAGCTGTCACTGACTGTGGTAAAAGTCTAGGAATGCCGCTGCGCAAGATCGTGTTGGAGAACTATCGCTGCTTCCGGGACCGGCAGGAGATCGAGCTGGCCCCGGTCACGGTGGTCCTCGGTAAGAACAACTCCGGCAAGAGCGTCCTGACCCGGGCGCCGCTGGTCATCTCCACCGGCCTCGACACCATGAGCACCGCGCCGCTCGACCTGGACCGGCTCGAACCACAGCCGGTGGACGGTTTCGCCGACCTGGTCTTCGAGCAGAGCCCGCACGGCAAATTTTTCCTCGGGTTCGAGGTGGACGGACCACGTCCGTTCTCGATGGCGGCGACGGTCCAGCTGATGACCGAGAAGCGGACAGCATTCGTCTCTGGTCTGCGGGTCGAATTGGCGGAGCCGAGCGGGCCGGTGGAGCACGAGTTCGCGCTCTCCTGGCAGCCGACCCTGACCGATGACTATGAAAGCTTCTCCTACCGGATTCAGGCGTCGGGACACACCCCGGTCGTGCGAGCCGTGCCGTTCGCCGGGTTGCGTCCACGCCCGGTCGGCATTCCGGAGCTGCGTCCCCTGAGCGATCGGCGTAACGGCCTGAGTCTTGGGCCGGTCCGCTTTCTCAGCGCGTACCGGGACCGCCCCGGGCGGCAACACCGGCTGCCGCTGGGGGTGCCCCGAGGGATCGGCGAGCAGGGGCAGGGCACCCTTGCCATCCTCGCCCACGACCAGGCGCGTAACGGCGGCGAACTGCTCGCCCGGGTCAACGAGCTGCTGGCGGTCATCGTGCCGGGCTGGCGGATCGAGGAAATCGAGGCAGGCCCGTTGTGGTCAACGGTGCTGACCCGCAGCGGCAGCCTAGTGCGGGTCAACCTGGCGGATGCGGGCACCGGTCTGTCGCAGGTGCTGCCGATCCTGGTGCAGTGCGCAATGGACGAGTCGCAGGGCGAGGAGACGCAGCCTGCCCTGCAGATCATTGAAGAACCGGAGATGCACCTGCATCCGGGTGCCCACGCCGCGCTGGCCGATCTCTACCTGACTACCGCGCGAGCCACCCGCACCCGCTTTCTCATCGAAACCCACAGCGAAACCCTCCTGCTGCGACTACGGCGACATATCGCCGAGGGCTGCCCGCCGGAGATGGTGGCGGTGTACGTCGTGGAACAGCACGGCGGCGTCTCCGAGGTACGGCGGGTCGGCATCGACCGGCTCGGCAACCTCGAAGACTGGCCCGAGGGCTACTTCTCCCAGGACTACCACGAGGTGCGGGCGCTCGCCGCCGCGCAGCTCAGGCAGGGCGGCTATGCGTCTTGACATCGAACCGGACGTCTTCACGTCCGGCGACCGGCTGTCGGTCTTCCACCTGCTGGGGCTGGCGGTGGAGGGGCAGCACGAGTGGCGGCCGAGCCTGCCGGCCGCGATCAGCGCCGATCGGTTCGCCACCGAGCAAGCCCCGCTGTTTTCCGAGTTTGTGCAGCAGGCGTTGGTGGAGGCGGCGAATCCGGCCCCGGCCGCGCCGGCGGTCGCGCGGATCTCAGCCGACCGGCTCAAGGAACTCGTGTCGGACCTCCGCCGCCCGGCGACACTGATCGTGGAGAACCGGATCGCCGACGGCGGCTTCGTCCGCGCGGTGGCGGCGGCGCTCGGCGATCACCGAGTGGTGGAGGCGCTGTCGCCGCAGCGGCAGTGGTTGTGCTTAAGCCACGGCGGCGGCAGCACGCAGATCCCGGACCTGGCGGCCGACGAGCGGGCTGGCTTCACGGTGCTGGTGCGGGTCGCGGTGTTGATCGACAGCGACCGCAAGGGCGCCGGCCTATCCGAACCGAAGCAGGACAGGGTGGCGATGAAGTGCCGCGACAACGGTGTCGCCGAGGTGCATCTGCTGACCTGGCGGATGATGGAAAACTACGCGCCGTTCCGGGTCTGGGAGCACCACTTCGCGCACCGGCTGGAGCACGTGGACGAACTTCGCGCCATCGAGCCGGAGGATCGCGGCTACCGGAACCTCAAGGATTGGTTCAAGGGCCGGCGATGCCCTCCGCCCACGAAGGTCTTCCCCGCCGAGCTGACCCTGACCGAGGAGGACTTTGCCGAGTTGGGGCCCGAGGTCGTCGCCGAGTTGCGGGAGTTACTCGCGATGATCCACCGCATCCTGTAGGAGACTGACGCTATGCGCGCCGACCAGGCCGAGATCCGGCCCGACCCGACCATCGCCCTCGTCGACGACCTGTTGGGCGGCATCGGTCGAGGCGAGATCCGGGTGCCGGCGTTCCAACGGCCCTTCGTCTGGCGACCGGAGCAGATGTTGGAGCTGTTCGACAGCATCGAGCGCGGCTACCCGATCGGCAGCCTGCTGCTCTGGCAGACCGACACCCAGGTGCCCTCACTGGACCAGATCGGCGGCTTGGCGGTGCCGCCGCCACCGGCCGGCCGGCAGGTGTCCTACCTTTTGGACGGTCACCAGCGGGTTTCCACTCTTTTTGGGGTGCTGAACCGGCCGCTGCGCGACGGCCCGGCCGAGGGCGACCGGGACTGGATCTGGCAGATCTACCGCGACCTGCGCCCGGCCGACTCACGCGGCTCGGACCGCTACCGACACCATCGTTCCGGTCAGTGGTCTCCGCACCTGCTGCCGCTGGCCGCGGTGATGCGCACCCGGGACTTCCTGCGGCACTTCCAGCGGGTGGAGTTGAGCGTCAAGGACACCAGCCAGGCGGACGCGCTGATCCGGGAGGCCGAGGCGGTCGCATACCGGATCAAGGCATACAAGCTCACCATGGTCCGGCTGCAGGGCGCGAGTCTCGACCAGGCGGTCAACGTCTACGCCCGGCTGAATCGGACGGGCACCCGGATGGACCCGGACCAGATGGTCTCCGCGCTGACCTATCGGGAGGAGCAGCCATCCCTGGCGAACCGGATCGACGACATCGTCACCTCGATCGCCGATACCGGTTTCGGTGAGCTGCCCCGCCTCGCCGTGTTTCGCTCGATGTTGGCGGTCGCCGGTGAGTCCGACGTCATGTCGCCGCGCTGGAGCCAGGTCGCCAACTACATCCAGAATCGGCTGCACGATGCCCTGCCGCAGACCGAACAGGCACTACGACGGGCAGCGGAGTTCCTGCACGGCGGGGTCGGGGTGCCGCACGCCCGGTTCCTGCCCTACGCGCACCAGCTGGTGCTGCTGACGACGTTCTTCCACTGCTGCCCCGAGCCGAGCCGCGAGCAGTACGACGGGCTGCGCCGGTGGTTCTGGGTAACCTCGTGGTCAAGCGCGTTCGCCGGGGCGACCTCAACCGTGCTGAGCCGGGCACTGCAGGAGATGCGGTCCTACGCCGCCGGCAGGGGCCACTTGGCCCCGGACGTGGACGACGTGCACCCGATGCCGGAGACATTCAACCTGAACAGTGCCCGGACGAAGGCGTACGTGATCTGGGAGGCGTTGGAGTTTCCCCGTCGGTTCGACATGCTGGGCCAGCCCTTCGAGGTGATGAAGGTGCTCGCCACGGCCGACAACCAGGTCTTCCGGCACGTCGTGCCGCGGGACAAACGCCCCGCAAACCGCCTGATCTTTCCCACCACCCCGAACACGAGCGTGTTGTCGGCACTGAAGGCGCTCAGCCCGCCGACCGGGCCGGGCCTGTTCGACGGCTTCCCGGAGCCGGCACGGCCCGTGGTCCCGACGGTGACCGAGCAGATCCTGGAGAGCCACGGCATCCCGCCCAAGGCGTGGCGGCGGCTCTGCGAGGGCGGTAACGGCGGCCAGATCTTCATCGAGGATCGCACCGAGTTGCTGGAACAGCGGCTGCGCCGCTTCGCCGCGCACCTGGGCGTACCGGTCGGCGGCACCGCGATCGGCGCGGCCGACGACGATTCGGAGTAGGGCGAGCGCGGCGGCAGACCTTAGGATCTAGCGGTGGTCGAGCTGAAGGCATTGCAAGCGCAGGCCAAGAGCCTGGTGGAGGACCTGCGTCGGCAGGTCGCGGAGGCGCCGGGTCTGCGTGCGGAGCTGCGTCAGGAGCATGAGCAGGCCAAGGCCGCCGAGCGGGTCGGCGCGAGCTTCGAGACCTGGCTGGAGGACGTGCTCGACCAGGCCGCGGTGGCCTGGGTGCTCGGCTGTGTGTTCGTCCGGTTCTGCGAGGACAACACGTTGGTCGGCAAGTTGTGGATCGGCGGCGGCGACCCCGCTGCCCCAGCCGACCGGGGAATTCAGCACCGGCAGGCGTACCTGATCGCCAATCCCCGGCACAACGACCGGCACTGGCTGCGGGAGGCGTTTACCTACCTCGCCGAGTTGCGCGCCACCGGCAAGATCTTCGACCGGCACAACCCGGTGTGGCGGTTCGACATCTCCGGCCCGGCCGCCGAGGAGCTGAGCGACTTCTTCCGCCGGGGTGCCGGCCGGGAGTCGCTGCGCCGCGACGACCTGGACACCCGCTTCCTCGGTGACCTCTACCAGGACCTGTCGACGCACGCGAAGAAGACGTACGCGCTGCTGCAGACGCCGGAGTTCGTGGAGGAGTTCATCCTCGACCGCACCTTCGAGCCGGCGGTCAAGGAGTTTGGCCTGCCCGCCACCAGCGTCATCGACCCGACCTGCGGCTCCGGCCACTTCCTGCTCGGCGCGTTCCACCGGCTGCTGCGCAAGTGGCAGGACCGGGAGCCAGCCACCGACATCCGGGTGCTCGCCGAGCGAGCACTCGGCCAGGTCACCGGCGTCGACATCAACCCGTTCGCGGTGGCGATCGCCCGCTTCCGGCTGCTGATCGCGGCGATGAAGGTGTGCGACCTGGACCGGCTGGAACGCACGCCGGCCTTTCCGGTCCGGGTCGCCACCGGCGACTCGCTGCTGCCATGGGAGCCGGAACGTTCCCGGGCGCAGGGGGACCTGCTCGCCGCCATCGAGGGCAGGGAGGTCTTCGCGTACGAGAGCGAGGACGCCGACCTGCTCCAGGACTACCTGGCCGAGAACAAGTACACGGTGGTGGTCGGGAACCCGCCCTACATCACCGTCGCTGACCCCGCCCGCAACAAGCTCTACCGCAGCATCTATCCGACCGTCTGTCACCGGCAGTACGCGCTGACGGTGCCCTTCGCCAAGCGCTTCTTCGACCTGGCCAAACGCTCGGACGAACACGGCGAGGGCGCGGGCTACGTCGGCCAGATCACCGGCAATGGCTTCATGAAGCGCGAGTTCGGCAAGAAGCTGATCGAGGATTACTTCGCCCATGAGGTCGAACTCACCGAGGTGATCGACACCTCCGGCGCCTACATCCCAGGCCACGGCACCCCGACGGTGATCCTGGTCGGCCGCACCAACAAGCGCCGCCGTCCGGCCAACATCCGCGCCGTACTCGGCGTTCGGGGCGAGCCGTCGACGCCGGATTCCGCCTCCGACGGCCTGGTTTGGCAGGCGATCGCCAGGCAGATCGACTGGCCAGGCTCCGACTCGGATTGGGTCAGTGTTGTAGACCTGTCCCGAAAACAACTCGTCATGCACCCCTGGAGTCTTTCCGGTGGTGGCGCGAGTGATCTTGTGAGCGTGACCGAAGCTGCCGGAACCGCGATGGCCCAGGTCATCGACCTACCAGTCGGCCGGGCGATTCGGGCCGGAGCCGACGAGGCATTCATGCGTCCGATGCGCCGCAAGCTCAGGTCGTTCGCTGACCAGCGCGCTCTTCGACCACTGGTCATCGGTGAGGTCGCGCGGGATTGGTCCACGGCACCCGAGGACGCGATTTGGTACCCCTACGACTCCTCGCTGGACAGCCGAGGGCTGGCTGATGAGCTGTGGCCCTGGCGTGAGTTACTAGCCAAACGTCGCACGTTCCAGGGCAACATGGCTGACGCTGGCTTGGTGTGGTGGGAATACCACCAACACACGGCTTCCGCTTATCGGACGCCGTTGTCGATTGCGTTCGCTTTTGTGGCGACGCATAACCACTTTGTGCTGGACCGGGGCGGGAAGGTATTCAAGCAGTCTGCGCCGGTGATCAAGTTGCCGGAGGGGGCGACGGAGGACGATCACCTGCGGCTGCTCGGGGTGCTGAACAGCTCGACCGCCTGCTTCTGGCTGAAGCAGGTCAGCCATAACAAGGGCAGCACTGTCGATCAGCGCGGTGCTCGGCAGACGACTGTAGCCTGGGAGAACTTCTTCGAATTCACCGGAACCAAGTTGCAGGAGTTTCCGCTGCCGGAGGCGTACCCGTTGGGGCGGGCGCGGGAGTTGGATGGGCTGGCGCAGCGGCTGGCGAGCCTGACCCCGGCGGCGGTCGCCGCCTCGGGGGTGCCGACCCGGCAGCGGCTCGCGGAGGCCGAGGCGGAGTACCGCTCGGTGCGGGCGCGGATGATTGCGCTCCAGGAGGAGCTGGACTGGGAGGTCTACCGGCTCTACGGGCTGATCGACGAGGACCTGACCTGTGCCAACCCGCCGGAGGTCGCGCTGGGGGAGCGGGCCTTCGAGATCGTGCTGCACACCAGTGGGGCGCAGACCGAGTGGTTCAACCGGCACGGGTCGAAGCCGATCGACCGGCCGCAGCCGCACTGGCCGGCGGAGTACCGAACGCTGGTGGAGCGGCGGATCGCCGTCATCGGGTCCAACCGGCACATCGGGTTGATCGAGCGGCCGGAGTGTAAGCGGCGGTGGTCCACCGAGGGGTGGGAGAAGATGCAGTCGGCCGCGCTGCGGGCTTGGCTGCTCGACCGGTTGGAGGCGCCCGAGCTGTGGGGTGGGCAGCCGGCCCCGCTGTCGGTGGCGCAGCTCGCTGACCGGGTCGGCGGCGACCGGGACTTCCGGGCGGTGCTGGAGCTGTGGGTCGGGCACGACAACTTCGACCTGGCGAAGACGATCGGCCTGTTGGTCGCCGACGAGCATGTGCCGTACCTGCCGGCGCAGCGCTACAAGCCGGCCGGGCTGCGCAAGCGGGCGCAGTGGGAGCGGACCTGGGCGTTGCAGCGCCGGGAGGACGCGGGGGAGCAGGTCGAGATCGACGTGCCGCCGAAGTACACGTCGACGGATTTCACCCGGCCGTCGTACTGGCGGGCGCGCGGCAAGCTCGACGTGCCGAAGGAGCGGTTCATCTCGTACCCGCAGGCGGGCCGGGACAGCGACGGTAGCGAGCTGCTCGGCTGGGCCGGGTGGGACCACCTGGCGCAGGCGCGGGCGCTCGCCACCGTCTATCTGGACCGCAAGACGCAGGAGGCGTGGCCGGCGCACCGGCTGCTGCCGCTGCTCGCCGGGCTGGTCGAGATCGAGCCGTGGCTGCACCAGTGGCACTCCGGCGAGCATCCCGCGTTCCCCGGGCCGCCGGCCGAGTTCTTCACCGACTTCATCAACACCGAGCTGGCGCAGCTCAGCTCCGACCGCTCGGCCCTGACTCTGCTGCGGGGGGTGCCGGAGCTGCGCTGACCTGTCAGGCGTGCAGCTCCGTCACCACGGTGACGTGGTAGTTGCCGGGGCCGACCGACCGGTCGAGGGTGCGCAGGATTCGGTCGGGTTTGTCGTGCGGCCCCTGCTGGAAGTAGGGCTTTCCGTTCAGGCCGAACGTGATCTGGCTCGGCGGCTCCCAGGTGCCGAGCAGCGGCGCGGCGCTGTAGAAGTCACGGTGCGGGTCGAAGCCGAGCGCGCGAGCGTAGTCGACCGCTCCGAAGACCAGGTGCCGGGCCAGGTCGATCGGGGCCTCGACCGGCCCCTGGTCGTACGCGGCGAAGAAGTCGCCCACGAAATACGGCAGCTCGTTAGGGCCCGAGGTGGTCGGTGGCAGGGCGTTCTTGACGCCGAGGCAGTAGGTGTCGACCAGGAAGCCGCAGGTGGTCACCGTATCGCCGTCGACACGGGCGACGGCCACACTGACCAGCCCCGCACCCATCGCCATCGGTGGCAGTTCCTCGTCGTCCACCCAGTCGGCCGGGCGGTCGGCGATGCCGAGCCCGTTGCTCCACTGCCGACTGATCCAACACCCGACCAGCGGTAGCTCCGACGGGTGGGCCCGTCCCGGCCGAACGACCTCGACGCCGCGGACCAGCCGGGTGGCCACCGCGCGGGTGACACCGAGGTCCCGGGCGATCTGCTTGGGTGTCTTGCCGGCGGAACGGAGAGCCTGCGCCCGCGCCTTCAACTCGTGCGAATCCACCGCGCCATCGTGGTGTCGCCCAGATCGAACGTCAAGGCCGCCACGCGTCTGCACGACCGAAAGGGTCTGCGCCAGCGGACCGGCGTATACCCCGGTCGCACCGCCCACGTCCAGCAAGGCCGCTGGCGCACCCGGGAGTACCCGGGACAGGAAATCGATCGATACCGGTGTTCACGCAGATACCAACCGTCGAGTGTCACCCGATCGGGTGACGTGCGGATAAGTGCTGCGCACATCACCAGTGAAGGGCCGTTCCGGCTGGCTAAGGCTGATGTCTGCGCTGCTACCGGTACTCGGCGGCAGTCCGTTCGGACTCGGCGACGAACACGTCAAGCTGCTCCGGCGTCAGGTGTGCCTCCTGCAGAAGCTGGCCCAGGATGAACACCTCAACGCCGAGCGCGACGTCTGGGGCGATGTGGTCGGCCAGCTCGGGTTCACCGAGAGCAGCGCGGATCAGCCCCTCCATCTCCAGCGCGGGCAGGGTGTCGCCGTCGCGGTAGTTGGCTCGTGCAGACGAGACGTACCGTGCCACGTCGGCTGGCGTGGTGTCGGGACCGAAGCGGTGGTTGACCGCTACGGCGAAGGCGGCCCCGACAACCTGGAGACCGCCCTCCCAGTTGGCCCGGTCAAGCTCCTCCACCAGGGTGTCGGCGCGGTCCCAGTCAGCGCCGGCCAGTGCCCGGATCAGATCGCCCAGTGTCGTCACGTCGTCGTCTCCTCAAGCTTGCTACCCGATTACGGATCACCGCTGCGGTCCTGTGTGCTGCAACGCCGGCCAGCAGCCCGACCACGACCAGGTTTCCGGCAGCCTCCGCAGCATCAATCTTCGGCCGTGACGATGGTGGCTGCGGTCGGGGTACCTGTGCTGGTGGACTGGGTGCCGCGCGGGCCGTTCGGGTTCCGGAGAATCTTGATCGACTGCTGGACCGCCTGGGTCGCGTTTGTCGTCTGCTCCTGCAACTCGTCGGCCTTGCGCACCTGCCGGTTGAGGAAGCCGCCCACGTTCGCGCGAGTGACATCCCGTCGCTGACTGTCGGTGACGAGCTAGACCCGGCTGGCCAGGGCTGATCCCTCCGCCAAAAGGTCGTCCAACTTTTCGTCCGAAATGGCGCCAGCGCCGAGCGTGTGCAGGATGGTCAGGCCCTGGACCCGCCCGGCCACCTTCGGGTCGATGTCCGTGTCAATGCCTGGATCGAGGGCGGCGTTGATCAACCTCTCCGCGCTTGCTGCATCGGTTTCGGGTCCACCTGTCGTCGTGCTTCGCATCTCGCTGACGAACCGGATCACCTCGTCCTGGCTGGCGCCGTGCGGGAAGCGACGGTTCACCGCGAAGTAGAAGACCGCGCCGAGTAGCGTGCCGAAGCCTTCCCAGCCCTGGTCATCGAGGCGGGCTTCGATGCGGTCGTTCTCGGTGTGCTCGCCTTTCACCATCGTGCGAATGTAGGCGACCATGTCAGGACTAATCGTCACGACGCTTCCTCTCCCGATGCTTCTTGGTCATTTCCACAGCCCCTTGAGACCGACGGCCACCGCTCCGGCCGCCATGATTACCGAGGCGACTGAGTGCTCCAGATGTGGTCGATCTGCCGGTGTAGCGGGCTTTGGGCTCTTGTGCGAGGGCGTCCGCGGTAGCTGATAGCAAAAGGCCCGGCTCGCTGCGAGCCGGGCCTTTGCTGACGGTGCGTCGATGTTACCCGGGGGCTACGCGACGATTTCGTTCCAGACAACCGCATCCGGACTGTCCAGCCAGATCCGGTGACCCCCGGCGTTGGTGACGGTCAGCCCGAGGCGGTCGCGCGTTGGGGTGCCCATCTCGCGCCACCGGTCGTACACAGCCTCGACTTCGTCCCACAGCTCACGTGGTCCGAACTGCTCCACCTGTCCTGCGGTGTCGTCGACCACTGCCCAGGAGCCATCCGGGGCGAATAGCCACATCTGTTCGTTGCCGCCATCCGGAGTGAACCCGAGCCAGTTCGCACTTTGGACCCGCAACGCCAGCCACAGCCCCGCGTCAGGATGGTGGAGCACGGTGCTGGAATGCCGGGTTTGCCGGCGGCTCCCGGTTTGTGTGAGCGCGGTAGATAGCGGCGTCGGCACCTGTAGGCATGTACGGACCGGCATGAAGCTGCCCGCCTCAGACAGGAAGAACCCTTGTGCGCTGCCGCCGTTGACCTCCAGCCGCACCAGCGGACCGCCGCCCAGGTCACGCCACAGGCTGGCCACAATCACCCCGCCGTCGCGGACTTGTTCGAGCCATGCGGGTGGCACCGTCGGCACGGACACCGTCGCGATGAGCCGATCGTAGGGGCCGTTGTCCCGCCAGCCCCGACCTCCGTCGGTCGTGACCACGCTCGGCCAGTCACCGAGCGATGAGAGTCGTTGCCGGGCCAGCTTCGCAACCCCTGGGTCCACTTCGACGCTGGTGACATTCGGTGCCCCGACACGGTGTGCCAGCAACGCGGCGTTGTAGCCGGTCCCGGTGCCGATCTCCAATACCAGCTCCCCGCCGGATAGGCGCAACGCGTCCAGCATCAACGCCATGAGTCCCGGCTGTGTTGAACTGGACGTGGGGGTGCCGGAGAGCGTGCCATCGTCCGGGTCCGGGCCGACCGCCCCGTCGAGTTGAGTGGTCAAGGTGGTGTTGGAGTACACCATGCGCCAATAGGCAGGGTGGGTCGTGTCGATCGCCTGCCAACGCCCGTCGGGCAGCGACAGGAAGAACGACGGTAGGAACACGTGACGCGGCACCGCGCCAAATGCTTGTTTCCATAGTGGATCGGATAGGTGGCCGTCCGCTTCTAACCCGGCCAGAAACTGGGCGATGTAGTCGGACAGTTCTTCAGTCATGTGTGACGCCTTCCAGCGCATCTGCGATAGCAGCGGCAATCGGCAGTCCGGTTTGATCTTCTATCCAGGCCCATTGCCCGTTCGGGTTTGCCTCCAAAAACACGTGCTCTCCCTCGGGGGTTACGATGAAGTCCAGCGCCGCGAAACGCAGACGGCGCAGCTTCAGGAAGCGGCGAACCTTGTCCGCTACGTCGTCCGGCAGCGTTTCGACGCTGTACCGTAGATTGCGGTAGTCCGCGCGCCAGTCGGCACGACCCTTATCCGTCAGTGCATCGATGCGCGCCGTGAAAAAATTCCCGTCTACGACCGACACGCGCAACTCGTATGCTTTGGTGATCTTTTGTTGAAACATGTGGGCCGTGACTGCCACCCCGCTATCGAGGGTCGCCGGGTCGACCGGACGGGCGTAGATCACCTGGTCGCCGTCGAGAATGCCGGTGGTCATCGATTTGTAGATGATCGGGCCGTGCGTCTCTGCGAACGCCCGTGCTTCGCCCGGGTCATTGGTCACCAGCGTGGTCGGGACTCTCATCCCGACTTGTGCGGCCGTCGCCAGCTGTAGCGGCTTGTGCTCGGCCGCGCGGATGTCGTCCGGATTGTTCAGCCAGGGCAACACCGCCAGGATGCCGCGCAATCCGGCCACTGCCTCCGCGCGTACCCAACCGCTGTGCGGCACCTCGGCCGGCACCTCAATGGGTGTGGGGCGCCGCCACCACGCGCAGGCCACATCGGCTACGTCCACCGCTCGCCGGCCGGTGCGAAGGTGCCCAGTCCAGCTTCCGCTGAACTGGGCACCCAGCGCCACCGTGGACGGGAACGCGCCAGGATCACACCGGAACACCGGAGTCCCTCGACGCTCCAACTCGACAATCACCGCATCAGCCGTCACGTCGAACTGGCCGGTGAACACCACGACCGTTTGCCCGCCCACGGGCTGCCTCAGTCCTCGGTCCGGTCGGAGTCGGTGTCCGCTCCGCCCTCATTGTCTCGGTTTGCCGTGTTCGTGGACGTGGCGCCGGTAGAGTGCCTCAGCGCCGGAACACTCACCCCGCCCTCGGTGACCACGCTGATCTGTCGGTCCGCATCGAATGAAATGGTGGAGAAGTCTACCGGCGCTGGCACGACGTCAACCGCCTGCCGTGCCCCGAACGCTGCTACCGCCATTGCCTTTCCCTTCCTCGTAGGAGTGAGACTATGGAAAGTGGGTCGGAAACACGCCGTTGTGGTCCTCCCCATTCAATCCCTTGTTTGGTGTTCCGCAGAGTGGACGCTTATTGTGTCGGCCTTCCTTGGCCCGCTCGCGCCGAACCAGTTGAAGTCGACTCGCTTCGCGCCCATCAACTCCGGCCGTGTCGCCCCCGGCCGCCGACGCGGCAGCCGCGTCGAGAGGGCGAACACCGTGGTCGCCGTCTCGTACTCGTCGCACGGGCCGAGTACTTTGCACTCGATGCACAGCCCATCGCCGCTGGACACTGCGTGTAGGTCCAGGCTCCCCTGTGCCTGGTCGATCCGCGTTCCGCCATGGTAGGTCGTCGTCATCGTCGCGCCTTTGTGTCGAATGGGGGACGGGCGTGCCGCACGGTCCCGCGTGGGGACCTCACGAGCGGTGCCGCCTGGCACGCCCGTCCCGTATCGCCCGCCGCTACGGAGCCCGACGTCACGTAGCAGCGGGGAGCCTTTCGCTTGAGCGTCATCGGGCGTTTCCAGCTCGCGGCCCGGAAAGATCCCCTGTCGTGGCCCCGCAACGCGGACACCATCGGCTCTTAACCTTGAGCGACCACAGCCCCGCGAGGAATCCGACCAGCAACGCGGCAAGCACTGCACCAAACATGTTGACCAACCCCCTCCGGGCGCTGTTGATCATTGCTGGCACTTCCGACGGTTTTGGGGCCGATGGCCATGCTTTCGACTTCCGCTCCCGTCACAGCAGCAACACCCGTAGTCTGCACTCAGGCAAGTTGCCTGACAAGTTGCGGGGCAAATTTCCTTGAAATTTGTCCATGATGCGGGGTCAACCATCCACCCCGGGGGCGTGGGTGGCAGGATGCTCGCTATGGCTGTCCCCACCGTGCGCAGGCGCCGGCTTGGCATGGCGCTCCGCAGACTGCGCGATAGCGCCGAGATGACCTTGGAACAGGCGTCCGAGGCTGCCGGTGTCTCTGCTCCCTACGTCAGCCGGATCGAGCGTGCGCAAGTTGCCGCAACGGTGAAGGTGATCAAGGCCCTTCTTGGTGCGTACGACGCTGACGAGCAGATCTCGGCAGAACTGCTGGAGATCGCTGGCGAGGCGGGTCGGCGCGGTTGGTGGCATAGGTATCGTCGGGACAACCTCATCCCGCCGGAGTACGCGGCACTGATCCAGTTCGAGGCAACTGCATCCGAGATCCGCACGTTTGAGCCAATGATTATCCCGGGGCTCCTGCAAACGTCGGCGTATGCCCAGGCAAGGCTCGCATCGGGTCCGGTGCGCCTGACCGCCGACCGGATCGAGGCGCGTGTGCAGGTGCGCGCGGAGCGTCAGCGCATCCTTGATCGCGATGACCCGCCGGTCATCTCCGTCGTGATCGATGAGGCGGTGATTCGCCGCAACGTGGGAGGCGTCGATGTCATGCGTCAGCAACTGCTGCATGTCGCCGACGTGGCCGGTCGTCCGAACGTTGATTTCCAGGTGGTTCCCTTCTCCGAGGGTGCCTACGCTGGAACCAGCCCGTTCGTGGTCCTGAGCTTCGAGGGGGAGGGCGATGTCATCTACCTCGAAACCATGGCTGGCAACATCTACCCTGAAAGCGAGATCTCCTACTACAGAGACACCTTCGTTCGGATACAGCAAGATGCGCTCAGCAAGGATCGATCAATCGATCTCATCAGGAAAGCGGCAGGGGAGTTCAAATGATTACGTTGGGGCCGGAGTGGCGCAAATCCAGCCGCTCGGATAGCAATGGAAACTGCGTCGAACTTCGAGACAGAGGCGGCCGGGTGGAGATGCGTGACTCCAAGGACCCGAGCGGGCCGGTCCTCGGGTTCGACCACAACGCGTTTGCTGCCTTCACGTCGTCCGTGAAGGCAGGACGGTTCAACCTGTGAGATAGCTGGCCAGCAGCAGCTCTGGACGAACGGCGACTCCCGCTATGTGGGGGTCGCTGCGTGCGTTTTGGGGGGCCGCCACCCGCCGTGGTCAATCCCTAACCCACAGAGCGCGGCTCCCGGACGCCCCAGTGCTCGGCACGCGGAAGCCCTGCACGGGACGGTCGCCTCTGAACGAAGGTCTGGGATGCCGTCCCGTGCAGGGCCCGGGACCTGCCCTTGGCGGTCGCCGCGACGACGTTCCGGGAGGCGCTGCGTGGGCTTGACATGCGGGGGCGCGAGGCGCCCGCCCACACCGTGCGTCCAGTGCGAGCTGCCGGCGTACCGTCGAGGGTGGACCTTGACCGGCTCGGCCGGGCCGTCCTCGCGGACCTGGCCGACAACGCACCCGGAGCCCAGGCGGTCTGGCGCGACGGGCGCTGGTGGCACACCCCGTTGCGGCCCGCCGGCAGCGTCGAGAAGCTGCACGAACGCGACACCGGCCAGATCGTCCGGTACGTGCGGCAGCTGGTACGCAGAGCCGTGGAGCCGCCCGACCCGGCCTGGTGGGGCGAGCCGGTCGAGCACCGGCCCTGCCCGGACTGTCGGCCCGGCACCCGGCTGCGCCGTTGCCACTGCCGAATCGGTGCGCCCGGCCCCGACCCGCAGTGCTCGCGCTGCTCCGGGGCCGGCTTCGCCCCGTCGGGTCTGGCCTGCTTCACCTGCCGCGACGGCGGTCGGATCCCGGCGGCGCTGACGGTGACCGTGACCGACCTGCGCCGGGTGCGCCACGAGGCGTGGCGTCCCGTCCCGGGGGAGTCGGCCCCGGTGGTCGGCTACCAACCCAACGGCACACCCGTGCACCAGCTAGGCCCGTACTGGCGGCTGCCCTGCCACGCCGCCGCCTTCGGGGTACGCCCGGCCGACCTCAGCCGCCTTGACGAGGACCTGCCGGTCGGCCAGGACCTGCTCAACGGCACGGTGACGGGCTACGACCCCGTCGTCGAGCCGGCCCGCCAGTACGTCGAGCGGGTCGGCACCGGGTTGCCCGGAGCCCGGCTGTTCGTGCTGGCCGCCGCGCCCGACGCACCGCCGCTGACCGACCTGCTGCGGCTCGCCCACGCACTCGACCTCGCCGCCGTGCTGACCTACTGTGACCACCGCCTTGACTCGGGCGACCCGACCAAGGTCCAGGGGGAGCGGTGGGATCTCCGCCTCGCCGCCCGGGACGCGCCGCTCGGGGCGGAATCTCCGTTCTGCGCCAGCGTCGAACTGGCCGTGGCCCGGTGCGTCGAGTACCTCGACAGCCACCTGCTCGCCGCCGTTCCCCGGGAGCCGGAGCGGCCGGTGCCCGCGCCGCAGGCGGCACCGTCGCCCCCGGTGGCGGACCCGACCGCGCTGCTGCGGCGGGTCGGTCGGCACTACGCCGGGCAGCCGGTGCTGGTGTCGTTCGACCGGGCGGGTTGCCGGCTCTGGCTGGCTGAGGGGGAGCACGTCCGGTCGCTCGCCCAAGCCGCCACCCTTGACGAGGCGGTTTCTGCCCTGCGGTTTCCCAACGGGGAATAGCGGAAGGAGTCGATCGCGGCTCAGGGTGACGGGACGGCTTAGGATCGTCGGGTCGCCGGTGACGCCGGCGGCACGGTCAGGCGGCGGTGCGAGGAGCGAGGATGACCCTGTTACGGGACGTGATCGATATTCCGACCTCGGTCGGGGACGGTGACTTCGTCGTCCGCGCCGCGGAGGGTGCCGACCTGCGCCGGTACGTCGTGACCGACCAGCTGCGGGAGAATTTCGTTGAGGCACTGCGCCGGATCGGCCACGCCGTCACCACCGGCCGCTCCCAGGCGGTGTTCCTGCACGGCTCGTTCGGCTCCGGCAAGTCACACTTCATGGCGGTGCTGCGGGAGATCCTCCAGCACAACCCGGAGGCCCGCCAGGTGCGCGGTCTGGCCGAGCCGGTGCTGGCCGCTGACCCGTGGCTGCGCGACCGAAAGCTGCTCCCGCTCACCTTTCACATGCTCGACGCCCGCTCGGTCGAGCAGGCCGTCCTGGAGGGCTACCTCAACCAGATCACCGCACTGCACCCGGCGGCGCCCGTCCCCGCCGTGCACCGGTCGGATGCGCTGCTCAACGACGCCGCGCGGCTGCGGGAACAGCTGGGCGACGACGCCTTCTTCGCCACCTTGCGCGACGGCGGCGGGACGCCCGCGGCTGACGGCGGCGCGCCCGCGGCCGAGGGCGCTGGGCTCGCCGTGCTGGTCACCCAGGCCGCCGGCTGGACCCCGGACAGCTACGCCGCCGCGGCGGCGGCACCGCCGGGCACTTCCGGCCGGGACCGGCTGGTCAGCGCGCTGACCAGCACCTTCTACACCGGGGCGGTCCGCAGCGGGGAATACCTCGACCTGGACACCGGACTCGCGGTGATCACCCGGCACGCCAAGTCGCTCGGGTACGACGCGCTGGTGCTCTTTCTCGACGAGTTGATCCTCTGGCTCTCCACGAAGATCAGCGACCACGTCTTCGTCAACACCGAGGGTGCCAAGCTCAACAAGCTGGTCGAGTCGGCAGACGCCACCCGCCCGCTGCCACTGATCTCGTTCGTCGCCCGGCAGCGCAACCTGGAGGACTTCCTCGGCCCGCAGGTCGGCGGCACCGAGCGGGAGGCGCTCGCGCATGTCATGCGCAGCGTGCAGGGCCGGTTCGGCGAGGTCGCCCTCGCCGACACCAACCTGCCGGAGATCACCGAAAAGCGACTACTCAAGCCGCTTACCGACGAGGGACAGGCGGTGATCGACAGGGCGTTCGGTGCCGTGAAGGGAAACCGGGAGGTGTGGGACGCGCTGCTGCTCGGTGCCCAGTACGGCGACGCCGGCATCGGCTCCGACGCCGCTGCCTTCCGCAAGCTCTACCCGTTCTCGCCCGCCCTGGTCGCCACCCTGGTCGCGCTCTCCCAGGCGTTGCAGCGGGAACGCACCGCGCTGAAGGTGATGACCGAGCTGCTCGTGGAGCGCCGCGACACCCTCAAGGTCAACGACCTGATCGGCGTCGCCGCGCTCTTCGACCCGCTCGTCCTGCACGGCGAACTGCCGGACCGGCCCAAGCTCAAGCAGCTCTTCCAGTCCGCCCGCACCCTCTACCGGCAGAAGCTGCGGCCGATCCTGCTCGACCTCAACGGCACCACCGAGCAACAGGCCGCCGGGCACCAGCAGTTCCAGCTCGACGACAAGCTGATCAAGACGGTGCTGCTCGGCGCGCTGGTGCCCGACGTGCCGGCCCTGCACAACCTCACCGCCGCCAAGCTGCACGCGCTCAACTTCGGTTCGATCGCCTCCCCGATCCCCGGCTACGAGCGGCAGATCGTGCTCAACCGCCTGAACCGGGTCGCCGACAGCGCGGGCGAGCTGCACCTCACCAAGACCCCCGACCCGGTGATCAGCCTCAAGCTGCACACCGTCGACTACGACAAGCTGCTCGACCTGGTGCCCGAGGAGGAGACCACCACCACCGGGGTGCGGCAGCAACTCATCCGTGACCTGGTCACCGCCGAAATGGGTATCACCGGGGCCGGCGGACAACTCGGTGAGCTGCTGGTCCCGCGTCCGTGGCGGGGCCGGACGCACACCATCCAGGTCAAGTTCGGCAACATCCGCGACCCCGACACCATGCCGGCCGCCGCGCTGATCGGCACCGGCGAGGCGTGGCGGATCGTCATCGACTACCCGTTCGACCTGCCGGAATACCAGCGCAGCGCCGACCGGGCCCGAATCGAGAGCCTGGAACGCGGCTCCCGCACGGTGTTCTGGCTGCCGTACTTCCTGACCGACGAGCTGATGGGCAAGGTTGGTCAGCTGGCCAAAATCAACTATCTGCTCGGCACCGGCACGGGCGACCGGCTCAACTCCCTCGCCGCGGACTGGTCCCTCGCCGACCGGCAGCAGGGCAAGGTCTACCTTCAGCAGCGCCAGACCCAGCTGCGCGGCACGCTGCTCAGTGCGCTCATGCAAAGCTACGGGTCGGTGGCCTCGCACGGGTCGGACGTACAGGACGACGCCGTCGGCGTGTTCCACACCCTCACCGAGGGGCTGTACGTCGGTGACCCGCGCGGGGGCACCCTCGCGGAAGCCTTCCGCAACCTCACCGGGGAACTCCTCGCCTGGTCCTATCCGGGCCAACCGGCGATGCCCGACGATGAGAAGCCGGTCACCCGCGGCGAGCTGGCCAAGGTCCTGGAGTACGTCCGGCGGGCCGCCGCCGACCCCACCCGCGGCGTCACCGTCGCCAACCCGGCCGACCAGCGCACGCTGCGCCGGATCTGCAACACCCTGCGCCTTGGCGAGTACCACGACGGCCGGTACGTGCTCACCACCTCCACCTGCCGGTGGAGCCAGCAGCTACTCCAGGCTGCTGCCAACGAGGGCTACACCGACCGCTTCCCAGTGGGCGTGTTGCGCCGGCTCATCGACGAGCCCGCCGCGTTTGGCTTCGATCGCGACCTGCAGAATCTGATCATCATGGTGTTCGGGCTGGACCAGCAACTCGCCTGGTACCAGCACGAGGTCAAGATCGATGTGGCCAACCTCGCCGCGGTGCGAGACGATCTGGAACTGCGGCACCCGCCGATGCCCGATGAGCAGGCGTGGGCCGAGGCAGTCCGCCGTGGCTCGGCGATCTTCGGTGGCGTGTTGCCCGTCTGGCATACCCCGGCCAACTTGGGCGAGCTCGCCGGCACGCTACGTACGTCCGCGGCGAGCCGGCAGAAGGCGGCGGGGGAGTTGGTCAAGGCGCTTACCGTGCACGCCGACGTGCTCGGCCTGGACGTCGCGGCGTCAACCGGCCGCCTGGCGACCGCACGTCGGGCGGCCCGGCTCGTCGCCGACCTGGCCAGGGAGCGCGACGACGTGGTGCTGGTCGAGACGATGGCCCAGGCCGACCTGGGCGATATCGATGACCAGGCAGTCGGGGCGGTACTCAGCCAGGCCGAGAAGGTCAGCGGTGCGTTGGTCCAGCAGCACCAGTGGCCGGTACTCCAGGCCATCTCGGCCCGGGCCGCCCACGACCAGCAGGCCCGAGCGATTATCGAAGAGCTGCAGGATGCCGCCCGGCGTGACCAGCACGGGCAGGGCCTCGTCGACGCCCTTGGGGCGGCCGTCACCGCCTCCGCCGCACTGTTGGCCGCCGGGCCGTCAGCCCGCCCCGACGGCGGTTCGGCTGATGGCGGGACGCCCGCCGGTCGGCCTACCGGACCGGTGCCGGCACAGCCCGGACCGCGGCCGGACGACGAAGGCGTCAACCCAGCCGGCAAGCACACCGGTCGGGCCATCGACGGCACCGCCGACGGCACAACGACCAGCGGTGTCACCAACGGCACGACGACCGGCGGCGTGCCTGCCCAGACCGCCGGCCCGCCGCCGACCGGTGGCGCTATCGACCGGACGGCCGATGGCCCTGTCGCGGTGGCGCAGCACACCCGCGAGGTGACCGACTCGGCCGGCTGGGACAAGGTCGCCGCCGAGATCGCGAGCGAGGTCGGTGCCGGCCGTCGGGTCATCGTCACCTGGGAGATCCGCTGATGTGTCTGGGCCACCACACCGCAGCCGAATGGGGCGACACCGGGGGCGCGGCTGACCGACCGCGGGCAGCCACAGAGCATCGGTCGCTGTCGTGAGCGCGCCGGTCAGCGCCGCGCAGCCGGACGCCGTTCGTCGGAAGGTTGAGGCGTGGCTCGCCGAGGATGACCCGGCTGAAGCTATCGCGCTGACGGCTCGCCCGGAATGGCCCGTCGAACCGCTGTTCACCGTCGCCGGAACCCAGGTGCGGGTGGTGCCCTGCCCCACCCCGATCGCCGCCCGTGCCGCCGTGCACGACCGGGCTGACGGCGAGCGACTGGTGCTGCTGACCGAGCTGACCGACAGCGAATTGGGCGACGGTCTGCTCGCCCATCTCAGCCGGCAGACCGTCCGCAAGATCGACCCGTGGGATCTGGTCCGGCAACTGTTCGGCGGGGTGAGCGCCCTCGACCCGACCCTGGTTCGGCTCGGTCGCTGGGTCGCGAACGCGCTCACCGACTTCGCTCCGCCAACCGGATGGCCACCTCCACCCGGGGTGCTCCTCACCCGGGACCACGCGCTGCGCAGCCTTGCCGCTGAGTTACTCGACCTGCCACCCGCCGAACTCGATGACAGCGGCCTCGTGCAGTGGAGCACGCACGCCCACCGGCAGCTGCGCTTCACCACGGCGCCCGACGCCGTCGCCGAGGGGATCACCGACTACCTGACCAGCACCGCCGGCCCGGCTGCCACCCCGATCATGGCAGCCGCCCGGGCCGGGCACGGGGTGGACGCGATCCCACTGGGGTTGCTCGCCGGGCTGCTGTGGGCCAACGGCAGCGAGACTGCCGTCGAGGTGGCCGCTGCCGTCGGCCGGACCCGGTTGGAGCCACGCTTCGGCGGCCTGCGGCTCTCCCCAACACAGGCCCAGGCGCTGCACCAAGCAGTCGAGGCGTGGATCTATCGAACCGTCGACTCCGGACTCCACGGGCAGGCTGAGGCGATGCGGATGCTGCGGCGGGCCGAGGCTATCGCCGCCGAGATTGGCACCACCGATCTGCTGGGCTCGTCCACCGTCCTGCCCACCGGCTTCGTGTACCGACTGCGGGCGTTCGCCGATGCCGTACGGCTCGCAGTGCCGGCCAGCGGGTCGGCGTTGCCGGCTGCGGTCACCCGCGCCCAGTCGGCGCTCGCCGCAGTCGAAGCGCATCGTGCTGCCGACACCCGGCGGACGGAGACCGCGCGCATGGCCGTGCGGCTGCTGCGCTGGCTGCACGCCGTGGATGGCCCTGCGCCCGCCACCCTGCTGGACGCGGTGCATCGGCAGGTCCGTCAGGACGGCTGGGTCGACCGTGCCCGGCTCGACGTCTTCGCCGGTGACCCCGATCTGCAGGTCGCCGAGGCATACCGGCTGTTGCACGAGGCCGTGGACGCTCGCCGGTCCCGTCACGACCAGCAGTTCGCCACCCTGCTCGCCCGCGAGACGGCCGCCAACGCGGAACCGGGCGCGCTGCTGCTCGTCGAAGACGTGCTCGACCGGGTGGTCCAGCCGATCCTCGACCATGGTCGTCAGGTGTTGCTGCTCGTCCTCGACGGCATGGGTGTGGCGGCAGCCACGGAGCTGGCCGAGTCGGTCACCCGTAGCGGGGCCTGGGTGGAACTCACCCCCGTAGGTGGGCCACGGACCGGTGTGCTGGCTGCGCTGCCCACGGTTACTGAGGCCAGCCGGTGCAGTCTGCTCAGCGGGCGAATCACCACCGGTGGTCAGCGGGCGGAGCTGGCGGCGTTCGCAAAGCGGTGGCCCACCGGGCGGTTGCTGCACAAGAAAGCGGTGCGGGCCGCTGCTGGCGCTGCCCTGGACCCGGAGGTGCTGGCCGCGCTCGGCGATCCGGCGATCCCGGTGGTCGCCGCCGTGATCAACACGATCGACGATGCCCTCGACCGCAGCGACCCGGGCACCACGGTCTGGGGCAAGGACACCATCACCGCCGTCGGTGACCTGCTGGCGTCGGCTGCCGACCGAACGGTTGTCTTGGTCTCCGATCACGGGCACGTCGTTGACCGAGGGCCCGAATCGGTCGTGCTGCCCAGCGCCAGCAGCGAGAACCGGTGGCGGACAGGCAGCGGGCCGGCCGGCGCCGACGAGGTCGCGGTGAGCGGCGGCCGGGTGGCGCTCGGCGGCGGATCGGTGGTCCTGCCATGGCGGGAGGAGGCGCGGTACGGACCGCGCAAAGCGGGCTACCACGGCGGTGCCGCACCGGCGGAGGCCGTCATTCCGCTGCTTGTGCTGACCACGAACGACGACCAAGCCGTACCCGGCTGGGCCGGTGGCCCGGTCGCCAGCCCCGACTGGTGGCGGGAACCGCTGGCCGAGGTGATGGCAGCGCCGTCCGACTCGGCTTCGCCCGCCAGCAACCGACACCGGCGCCCCGTCGAACCACAGGCCGAGAGCCTGTTCGACCTGGATCCAGCGCCCGCCCCAGCAGCCGCGGCTCCAGCACCAGACCCCACTCTCCCTGACCTGGTGCCGGCGCTGCTCGCCAGCCCCCGCTACGCCGAGCGGCGCAATCCCCGAACGCCGCTGGCAGACGAGCGGGTCGCCGCGCTGCTCGGCATCCTGCTCGCCGGTGGTGACCGGGCCGCCCTCGACACCCTCGCCGCTCGGGCCGGAGTACCGGCGCACCGGATCACCGGCACCATCACCGCGCTGCGCCGCCTCCTGCAGGTCGAGGGCTACCCCGTCATCACCATCGACCCCGATGGCCGTACCGTTCACCTCAACCGGGCGCTGCTGGTCGAGCAGTTCGAGCTGGAGCCGTAATGCCCATCGAGATCTCCGCCCGCCGCCGTCGAGACATCGTTGACGCGTTGCGCCGCGGCGTCGTGCCGAGCAGCGGGCTCGACGCGCTCGCGGTCGGGCTGGACCGGTTCACCGCCGCCCTCGACGACGACCTCGACCGGGTTGCCGGTGGCGGCAGCGTGTTCAAGGCCGTCCGTGGCGAGTACGGCTCCGGTAAGACCTTTTTCACCAGGTGGCTGGCCGAGCGGGCCAAGCGCCGCGGTTTCGCCGCCGCTGAGGTGCAAATCTCCGAGCTGGAAACGCCGCTGCACCGGATGGAGACCGTCTACCGACGGCTGGTCGAGCACCTCAGCACCGAACAGTTCTCGCCCAGCGCGTTCCGGCCCGTACTCGATGGTTGGATCTTCGCGCTGGAGGAGGACGCCCTCGCCGGCGGGGTAATCGCCGAGGATGACGCAGCGGCGCTCGACCGCGCGGTCGGCGACCTGCTGGAGCGCCGACTTGGCGAGATCTCCCGCAGCACGCCCGGCTTCGCGGCGGCGCTGCGCGGCTACCGTGCTGCCACCGCCACCGGCGACCACCACCTCGCTGATGGCCTGGTGGCTTGGCTCAGCGCTCAGCCACATGTCGCCGCCGCAGCACGTCGGGCCGCCGGCGTGAAGGGCGACCTTGACCACTACGCGGCGCTGAGCTTCCTGCGTGGACTGCTGACTGTCCTGCGCGACAGCGGGCACCAAGGGCTCCTGCTCGTGCTCGACGAAGTCGAGACGCTGCAACGGGTACGCTCCGACGCCCGGGACAAGGCGCTCAACTCGCTACGCCAATTAATCGACGAGATACACGCCGAGCGCTTTCCCGGTTTGATGGTCGTCATTACCGGCACCCCGGCCTTCTTCGACGGACCGCAGGGAGTGCAGCGCCTCGCGCCGCTCGCCCAGCGGCTCGCCACCGACTTCGGGCCAGAACAACGCTGGGACAACCCACGCGCCACGCAACTACGGCTGCCCGGCTTCACGGCCGACGCGCTTGTCGAGCTCGGTACCCGGGTGCGCACGATCTACGCCAGTCCAGCGGTTGAGGCTCGAGTCAACGATGACTACCTCGGCATCCTGGCCCGAGCCGTCACCGGTGCGCTCGGCGGACGCGTCGGCGTAGCCCCCCGCATCTACCTGAAGAAACTGGTCGCGGAGGTGTTCGACCGCGTCGACCAGTTCCCGGACTGGGATCCGCGCCGCCACTACGAGCTGACCCTCCGCGCCGACGACCTGACCGAGGTCGAGCGCAATGCCGCCGCCTCGGCGGACGACATCGAACTGCCGATCTGACATGCTGTCGGACCTCGACCCGGTCGTCCTGCACCATGTGGTCAACACCCTCGGCTGGCGCGACCTCCGCCCGATGCAGCGCGCAGCCATCCCCCCGGTGCGCGGAGGCTCGGATGCCCTGCTCCTCGCTCCGACCGCCGGCGGCAAGACCGAGGCAGCGCTGTTTCCACTGCTCACCCGGATGGCGGAGCAGCGCTGGACCGGTACGTCAGTGCTCCATCTCGCCCCGCTGAAGGCGTTGCTCAACAACCTGCAACCCCGGATTGAGCAGTACGCCGGTTGGCTCGGCCGTCGAGCTGCCGTCTGGCACGGCGACGTCAGCGCCGCACGTCGGCGTGCCGTGCTCTACGAACAGCCCGACATTCTGCTGACCACCCCCGAGTCGCTGGAGTCCATGCTGGTCAGCACCCGGGTCGATCACCGGCTCTTTTTCGCCGGCCTGCGCGCGGTCGTCATCGATGAGGTGCACGCCTTCGCCGGGGACGACCGCGGGTGGCATCTGCTGGCCCTGTTGGAACGACTGAGCCGGATAGCCGAGCGGCCGTTGCAGCGGATCGGGTTGTCCGCTACCGTCGGCAATCCCATTCAGCTCCTGACCTGGCTCCAAGGCTCCGGGGCAGACAGTCGTCCCGCGCAGGTGGTGGCCCCGGATCCGGTGACGGTGGCCGAGCATCCACCGCCGGGTGACATCGAACTGGACTACGTGGGTTCCCTATCCAACGCGGCGCAGGTGATCGCAGGGCTGCATCACGGGGAGAAACGCCTGGTCTTCTGCGAATCTCGGCAGACTGTCGAAGAGCTCGGTCAACTGCTGCGGGAGAAGGGGATCACCACCTTCCTCTCCCACGCGTCGCTGTCGACCGAAGAACGTCGCCGCGCCGAGCAGGCGTTCAGCGAGGCGCGGGACTGCGTCATCGTCTCGACCAGCACACTTGAGCTCGGCATTGACGTCGGCGACCTGGATCGGGTCATTCAGATCGACGCGCCTGCCTCGGTCGCCTCCTTCCTGCAACGCCTCGGCCGAACCGGCCGTCGCCCCGGAACCAGCCACAACTGCCTCCTCCTGACCCTCGACGGGGAAGCGCTGGCCGAGGCGGCGGCGCTGCTGCTGCTCTGGTCCCGCGGCTGGGTGGAGCCAGTGACCCCGCCACCCGAACCGCGGCACATCGTCGCCCAACAGATCCTTGCTCTCTGTCTCCAGGAGCGACGAGTTGGCGACCAGCTCTGGACCCAGGCGTGGAACGGACTCGGCCCGTTTGGCGAGAGCGCCCGACCGATCGTCCGCCACCTGGTCGAGCAGGGCTACCTCGACTGCGACGAGAACATGCTGTTCATCGGGCCCATGGCCGAACAGCGCTTCGGTCGTCGGCACTTCATGGAGCTGACCGCGGTCTTCACCGGGCCTCCGGAGTTCACGGTGTTGGTCGGGCGCGAGGAACTCGGCCGAATCGATCCGAGCCTGCTCACCGAGGAGGTCCGAGGCGACCGCCGACTGCTGTTGGGCGGCCGCAGCTGGCGTGTCACCTACATCGACTGGCGCCGGCGACGGTGCTTTGTGGCGCCGGCTGACGCTGGCGGACGAGCGCGTTGGCTCGGAACCGGATGGGCCGGTTTGAGCTTCATGCTGGCCCGTACCGTCCGCGAGGTGCTACTCGGTGGAGTTCCTCCGGTGAAGCTGACCAAACGAGCGTCGCACCGGCTTGCCCGGGTGCGTGAAGAGAAGCTCCACCTCGTGCATCCCGGCGGGAACGTCATCGTGCGTAACAAGGGCGGCGACCTACGCTGGTGGACGTGGGCAGGATTTCGTACCAACGCAACCCTGACTTCGACGCTCAGCCAAGTGGTCGATCCAGCCGAACGGTTCGACGACCGCAGCATCCGCCTACGAGAAGATTTGACGCCACCGGAGTGGGCTGCGGCAGCAGTGACGGCGGGTGAGCGACTCTGCCTCCCGGAGATTGACGAGAAAGCTCTGGAAGGGCTCAAATTCTCCGCTGCACTTCCCAAACGGCTCGCTGAAGCCACGCTCGCGGCTCGCTCAGCCAATGTCGAAGGTGCTACCGCCATCCTGCACCAATTCACCCGCTTCACATTCCTAGCCTGAGCCCGCCCAGCAGCCGTCCCAGGACTCCGGCAAGTGGGTGTGCGCGTGGCACCCGCTGCTACCGGCCATCAGCCACGGTCACCGGTTGTCGAGCTGCATCCACCGGTCCGGCTGTGCGAGCGGATCGAAGCCGAGCTTGGCGTACACGCCGTGCGCGTCTCTGGTGGCCAGCAGGATGCGGTGTACGCCGAACTCCGCGAGATGGTCGCGGACCGCACCGGTGAGCCAGGTGGCCAGCCCACGTCCGCGCACGGCGGGATCGATGTAGACATCGCAGAGCCAGGCGAAGGTGGCCCGGTCGGTCACCGCCCGGGCCACGGCTACCTGGCGCCCGTCCTCCGGCCGGTAGACGCCGAAGCCGATCGAGCCCGCGAAGGCGCGCTCCACGGTCGCCCGGTCCCGCCCTTGGGCCCAGTACGCGTCGGTGGAGAGCCAGTGGTAGACCAGGTCAAGGTCGAGCCGCTCGGTCGCGGTGCTGAGCAGGTAGCCATCGTCTCGGGTCAGGGTGATCATCGGCCCGATGCTAGTCGCCGCTTTCTGCCGCTCCAGCAGCCAATTCCTTCGTCCTGGAGTCCGTCCGATCCACCGGCCGCGCCACCCCCACAGGGCTATGGAGTATCAACTGACGGCCGGGGTGGCTCCCGCCTCTCGGGAAGGGTGAACTCGGGTGGCGGGTCACCCAGTTGCAGGATCTGCCGGGCCCGGACCTGGGCTCTGGTCGCCGCGCGTACTCGACGGCCAAGGGCCTCGATGCCGTCGCCGTCCCGGGGCGATGAGGTGTCCGTCTGGGCGGCAGCGAGCCATTCCTCAACGTCAGACGCCGTCTCTCCGGCTAGCGTGGCTCCCGCCGCGGCGTCGCGCGCGTGGCCGAGTAGCTGGTCCGCCAGCGCTTCGGCGCGCTCGACGAGGGCGGTTGGCGTGTCGGGGAGTTCGAGGTCCCAGAAGGCGTTGGTCTCTCCGCGAACGATCATCGCCGAGTCGGGTGACATCGGTGCGGCGCCTCTGCGGGCGGGTCCGGTACACAGCGAGTAGTACCCGGTCGACGGCTTCATGATGGCGACAAACGCGTTGGACGCATGCGCCGCGGAGATGCGACCCCACTCGCCGGTGCGCCGGTAGCGGCGGACGGCCGCCGCCCAGGATCCGGCGGGCGCGGTACCCACGGTTCGGTATATGGCCCGCATGGCCTCAACGTCGAGGTGGCCGTGGTGGGCGTCGGCCATGCGGCGGAGGAACACGTTGCGGTGGTAGCTGTTCCAGTAGGCGAACTGCATGCCGGCGACGAGTAGCTCGTCGGTGCTCATGCGTCCACTGAGCCATTTGAGCAGCATGGTCGGCGACTTGGTCATCCCACGCGGTGTGGCTGGCCGGTAGCCGCCCTCCCGGTCCCAGAGCCAGCTCCCGTCGGGGGCCCGCCGCATCCATTCGCTGCGGACCGCGTCGGGGTGCATCGCACTGTTGTTGGCATACAGGAAATCGCGTTCACCGAGCAGGCCCGCTTCACGGACCGCGGCGGGATCGTCTCGCCCTTCGATGATGTACGCGTAGTCGGCGTCGGCGTAGAAGCCGCCCACCGTCGCCTGGTCACCACGTCCGACGTCACCGATCGGCCAACTCTGTTCCATCTCGCGGGCGTCGTGGGCGGACGTGGCGTAGCGGAGGAGGTGCCAGACCGATGGCGTGCGTCGCAGGCCGTATCCCCAGGAGCTTCGCGGTTCGAGGAACTTCGGCCCGCCGCCGTGGTGGACGTAGGCCAGCCCGGATCGATTCATGCCGGGGTGGCCGAAGAACCAGTTGGGACCGACGGTCGGTAGTGTGCCGGCCGCGCTGAAGATGGTGTGCACGAATGGATGGCCGTCGTCGGGGAAGGCTGCCACAGTTACCTGGTACGAGAGTTCGTGATCACCAGTGGCTGCGGCGACCAAGGCACCGTCCGGCGTGGAATCCCCCCAGGCCGCGAGGGACGTGCAGGCGATCGGGGGTAGTTCGGGTAGCCCGGAGGAAGCGTCGAGCCAACTTGTGGCCGGTGGCCGGTGCCCCACCCACAAGTCCATGATCGATGCTCGGTCGAGCCTGACTCCTGACTCACGCGCGCCGGCCACCCACCCGTCGACGAATCGGCCCAACCAGGGCAGGTGTTCGCCGTGGACGGCCTCCCACCGGCCGACCTCAACACGCTCGTCGGCGGTGAGCCGACGCACGCCGTACCGGAGAATCCAGCGACCGAAAATAGCCGCGATCTGTCGGGCGTACTGCGCGCCCATCTCCTCGTCGCTGCCCCGCAGGACGACCACCGGCGTGATGGCGGGAACCAGGGGAACCCCCTGGCAGCGATCGATCTCGGTGCCCGCCCGCTCCAGGACGGGGAAGCGGTCTGTCGCGTACTCACCGCTGCCACCGGCGACCAGTGCCTCGATGCGGTCCGCGAGGCGTTGTCCCTCGGTGAACGCCTGCCGTGCGCGTTTCAGCGCGGCGGTGTCGCCGGTCGCCCGAGCGCGTTCGGCGTGCCACCTGGCCTGGCCGAGCAGGACCGCGGCGGTGTCGAGCTCGCGAAGACGGCGACGGGTGAGTGGGTCTTGCGGATCCGCCTGGCCGAGGGCCACGTTGACCCTGCACAGGGTCGCACGGAGGCGGTCCCGGCGCCGGTAGAGCCGAAAGATCGGCGCGTTCCTGGCCGCCAGCCTGACCGAATCGAGCATTCCTGGCCGGTCAGCCATCACCGTTCGCCTCCCACCGTGCCTGCAACCCGCCCAGCTCCACGTCGAGAAAGCGAAGGAACCTTACCGATGCTTCGAGGTCGGCGGTGATCTCGGTATCGGCTCTGCTGCCCCGCAGGGCGATCCCCTTCTCCAGCAGGTCACACAGCGCAGAGTTGAATGCACGAAAGCGGTCGACGCCGATGTCGGGCCCCAGCCGTGCCCGGAAGTAGCGTCGCCGTTCACCCGGCCGGGTGCGCTCACTGATGCGATTCGTCTCCTGCAAACGGCGTAGGCCCGTGCTGACGGCGGCCTTACCGAAGCCAAGCGTGGCCACCAGGTCCTCGAAGGACAGCTCGGGCTCAGCCGACATCAGCAGCAGCCCGTAGATCCGCGCCGAGCTGGGCGGGAAACCCGAGCGTTCGAGGAACAACCCGATCGCCTCGACCCACTCCTGCTGGGGCGGATCGAGCTTCACCGTCGGGCTTGTTTGGTTCGGAACCATACGAACAAAATAGGTGTCGACAGCCGGTGGGTCAACACACGACGGGACCCCCCGACCCGAGTAGGCGGCCCTACCTGAGGTCTTCCCGTGCCATGGGGAGTGGGGGAGTGGAGGGCACTGGGATGGCGATCTGCCGTGGGTGGGTTGCTTCCCACCGATGACTATGTGAGGATCTTGGGGTCAGCCCAAGGGCGGAAGGGGGTGCGTCGATGTTCACCAGTACCTGTTCCGCGCCCCGCCGCCCACATCGCTGACCTGCAGTGCGGGGCGCCTCCCATTGATCTGAGGAGAGATCGTGACCGCACGTTGCAACAACATCTGCGTCGACTGCCGCGACCCGTACGCTCTGGCGGGCTTCTGGGCCCAGGTCTTCGGGTGCCTTCGGGAGGCCCGCCCCGGTGACTCGGAGGTCATCCTGCGGCCCGAGGGCGATCCGGTACTGCTGTTTCTGGCCGTTCCCGAGGACAAGACGGTCAAGAACCGCCTGCACCTCGACCTGGAGCCAACCGATCGGACCCGGGCCCAGGAGGTTGCCCGCCTGATCGAGATCGGAGCGACGCACGTCGCCGACCACACCCGCCCGGACGGCTCAGGCTGGATCGTGCTTGCTGACCCAGAGGGCAACGAGTTCTGCGTCCTGCGCAGTGCCGCCGAACGCCTTCAGCGCGACTGAACAGCAACGTGCCGCATGTCTCGTGCCCCTTGGAGGCCTGCGGGCGAGCGTTGCTGGGGTGTCCCCGTGGACTCCTCGGTGTAGGCGGTAAGTGACGGTCCGGCCCGGCGCGTCCCTGCGCGCCGAGCCGGACCTTCGTGCTACGGCAGCGGCCAGTGCCGTCGCGGTCGGTCCCACCCACCTGGTGGGGAGGCGGGATCCAGGTTCAGGACCGCTGCTCGACCTCCGCCCGGATCTCGACGAAACTGGACCTCGCCGTGCTGGCCGACGCGGAGAACATCACGATCATCCCCACGCTGCCCTCGTCGGCCCAGGCGCAGACCCCGAGCGGGATGTTCGAGGAGCTACCGTCGCCACACTTCGCGACGCCGCCGAGCGGGCCGGCGGAGATCGTGGACACCTTGCGAACGTTCAGGTCCGACGCCAGCGCCTTGACGGTGGCGTCCAGCTCCTGGGTCGGGTTGAGGACGAAGCCCGAGGCGGCAGCGACCATGATGATGTCCTCATCCTCGAAGCTGCCGTAGAAGGCCCCGACCGTGCTGTTCCCGCTGCTGACCTTGGCTTCCAGCTCCTCCACCAGCTCGTCGGCGAGCGCCTTCAGCTCCGAGTCGGTGCTCCTGGACCGACCGTCGAGTGACTTTGGTGCGACGAGGCGGATCTGCGGTTCAGGGCTGGGTTCGGGGCTGGGCTCGGCTGAGGGGGTCGGTTCAGCACTGTCGGCGGCTTGCGGCGTTCCGGTCGAGGGCGGGGCGGCGGCCGGGGGCGGCGCCGGGCTGTCTCCGCCGGAGCGGGTGAGGTAGGCGAGGCCGCCCAGCGAGAGCAGGAGCAGACCGGCCAAGCTGAGCGAGAGCAGCAGGGTGAACCGTGCCGGCCGCCGCGACGCCGGCGTCTCCGAACCGGACGCGACAGCAGGGCCACCTGTCTCCTCTGGTTGCCGAACGTGGTGGGCCATGGCGGGCTCGACTGGGGGGATCGGTGGGATGGCGCTCTGCACCTGGGTCGGCTGCTCGTCCCTTGTGGCCGACCGCGAGGGAGAGGCTGGTGTGGCGGAAGGGGGTGGGGTGGAGACCGGGGCCGACCAGGAAGGCGGGGCTGGTGGGGAGCCGAGCGGGGGCGGTGGGGAGTCGGGCGGGGGCGGGGGCCGCCAGCCGTCGGGTCGCGGTTCGGGGGGCTCCGGACGCGCGTGCCGGGCTGCCCGCGGCGGGGAGGCCGGCGGAGGGTAGCTGGGCCGCGCACCGTGCTCCGGTGGGCCAGACCAGGGATCGACCGATGGGGACATGACATCGCCTCCAGGCGAGGGTGCTAGCCGGTGATGCTAGCCGGTCGGAGACCGGGTCCACGGCACCGACCCCATCGGGTAGAGCTGATCGCGCCTGGTTGGTAGGGGATATTGTCGCGGAGCATGGCGAACAGGACGTCGGGCGGCGATCACCCGCCAACGCCACGGGCCGTACCTGCCCTGCGAGCCGAAGGACTACCGATCAGCGCGACCACCCGCCGACTCAACATGAACGTCAGAACCGCACGCAAGTACGCCCACGCCGTCCCATCAAGGCTTTGATCAGCCCGAACGCGAGCAGTCGACTCAGCGTCCTCGCCCATTCCACTCCTACCTACGGCAACACTCACCGACGGCATCCACTGCACCGCCGACCTGCACGGTGACATTTTTAGGTAGAGCTACCACACCGAACGCTAGGAGAGGCTGACGGTGAGCAGACGCGTCCACCATGAGGTCATGACGAGCTGACGGGCCGTAGCGGCAGCTCGCCGATGGATTCCACATCAAGGGGTGTGGTCAGACCCGACAGTTCGACCAGCCGGATACCGTCGCCGTCACCGTCCTCCAACCGGATCCACGGGTCCTCACCCCCGAGGAGTGACTGCCAGGCCGCACGTGTTGCCCCTTGAACCGTGATGTGGACCCGCGCGACCGCGGTGGCTCCATTGGAATGCACGACCCGCTTCGGCCGGGCTGACGGCCGGTAGGCGGACATTGCGAACGGCAGGCTCGGGTCCTGCGGCACGGCGAGCTGCCAGCGCAGGGTGACGCCGTTCGGGGTTACCCTGCGCATGTTTAGCGTGCGGCTCATCGGCACGCCCGCGGCGACGAGCCGGTCCCGTTCGGCGCCGATCGACTCGTCGTCGGTCTCGAGGGCCACATCGATCCACGAACGGTCCCGTTCGGCCCACCGTTCCACCCGCCGCCGCATGCCACGGCCGCCGTACAACTGGACCGCCCACCGTCGTGGTGGATGCAGCCGCGGCACCTGAATCAGCTCGATAAACGGACCAGTCTCAAACCAGATCAACGCGTTCAAACTGCGCTTGGGTTGCCGACCGTGTACGACCGTGAAGCCAGCCTGCTGAAATGCCCGCACTGCGGCGTGTATGTCGTCTACCCGGTGCAGGATATGGCTGCAACGCATGGGGCCTCCTCTGAAGTTTGGTTAGGCTATCCTAACCAAGATGGTGGCATGTGTACACCAGCGCTCTGGCGTGCTCGTGAACCCGCCTGCACCACACTCGCCCAGTGTCTCCACAATCAACTCACGGAGTAGTGCACCCGCCGCCGCGCGAGCCGGACGTGACCGCCCTGCCGCCGCATGGAGGTGGTGGTCTCGGCACCGGTAGAGCCGAGAGATCGGAGCACACTGGGCCGCTCACCCGACCGGGTCAGGCATTCCTGGCCGGCCGATGGTCGTGTCCGCTGCACCGGCCCAACCGGCTAACGACGAATCGCGGTGGCCGCCCGAGGGCAGCCACCGCGATCATGGGGAAGAGTCAGGCCGGGAGACTGGCGACACCGGCCGGCAGGAACCGCTTGCCGGTGACCCGTTCGGTGGTGCCGGTGCGGTCCAGGTACGGCGTGACGCCGCCCAGATGGAACGGCCAGCCGGCGCCCAGGATCAGGCACAGGTCGATGTCCTGCGCCTCGGCGACCACGCCCTCGTCGAGCATCAGCCGGATCTCCTGCGCCAGTGCGTCGAGCGCGTTCTGCCGGACCTGCTCGGCGGTGAGCGGCTGGTCGCCGACCACCAGCAGGTCCGCCACCTCGGCGTTGATCTCGTCGTCAACGACGATCGGCTTGCCGGCCTCGGCGATCCGCTTGAGGTTCTCGCTGACTCCGAACCGGTCCGGGAAGGCCGCGTGCAGGATGCCCCCGACGTGGTGCGCCACTGCCGGCCCGACCAGCTGGAGCAGCGCCAGTGGACGCATCGGTAGGCCCAGCGGATCGAGCGCGTTGTTCGCCACCTCCAGCGGGGTGCCGGCGTCCACCGCGGCGAACACCGTGCCCAGGAAGCGGGTCAGCAGCCGGTTGACCACGAACGCGGGCGCGTCCTTCACCAGTACGCTCGACTTCTTCAGCTGCTTGCCGACCGCGAACGCGGTGGCCAGCGTGGCGTCGTCGGTCTGCTCACCCCGGACGATCTCCAGTAGCGGGAGCACGGCGACCGGGTTGAAGAAGTGGAAGCCGACCACCCGCTCTGGGTGCTCAAGCCCTTCGGCCATCGCCGTCACCGACAGCGACGACGTGTTGGTGGCCAAGACCGCCTCGGGCGCGACGATCTTTTCCAGCTCGGCCCAGACCTGCTTCTTGACGTTGAGGTCCTCGAAGACGGCCTCGATGACGAAGTCCGCGTCAGCGAAGACGGACTTGTCGACCGACCCGCTCACCAGGCCGTACAGCCTGGCGGCGGTGCCCTTGTCCATCCGGCCCTTGCTGACCGACTTCTCGATCTGCTCATGCACGTAGGCCACGCCCTTGTCGACCCGGGCCTGGTCCAGGTCGGTCAGGACGACCGGCACCTGAAGACGGCGGGCGAACAGCAGCGCGAGCTGGCTGGCCATCAGGCCGGCACCGACGATGCCGACCTTGGTCACCGGCCGGGCCAGATCCCGGTCGGGTGCCCCGGCCGGACGCTTGGCCCGCCGCTGCACCAGGTCGAACGCGTAGAGTCCGCTGCGCAGCTCCGACGAGAAGATCAGGTCGGCCAGGGCCTCGTCCTCGGCGGCGGTGCCGGTGGCGAAGTCCGTCTCCTTGGCCAGGCCGAGTAGTTCCAGGGCCCGGTTGGCGGAGGGGACGGCGCCGTGCAGGCGGGCATCCAGGGTCTGCTTGGCGAAGAAGAGGACGCCGTCCCACATCTCCCGGTCGACCTCGGGCCGGGTCACGGTGTGCTCGCCGCGGATCACGCCAGCCGCCCACTCCAGGGACCGTTCCAGGAAGTCCGCCGGCTCCAGCAGGACATCCGCGAGGCCCATCTCCGCCGCCTGCTTCGGCTTGAGCATCTTGTTCTGCATCAGTGGGTTCTGGATGATCACCTGGGTCGCCGCCGGGATGCCGACCAGGTTCGGCAGCAGCTGGGTGCCGCCCCAGCCCGGGACGATACCGAGCGAGACCTCGGGTAGGGCGAGGGCTGCCGCGCCGGCCGACAGCGTTCGGTAGTGGCAGTGCAGGGCCAGCTCCAGGCCGCCGCCCATGGCCGCGCCGTTGACGAAGGCGAAGGTCGGAACGCCGCTGTCCCTGAGCCGGGCGAAGACCCGGTGGCCGAGCTGCCCGATCTCCAGCGCCTGCGCGCGGTCGGTGAGCAGCGGCAGACCGGTGAGGTCCGCTCCGACGCAGAAGATGTAAGGCTTACCGGTCACCGCGATGAATGCCGGCTTCGCCGCGTGCGCTGCCGTGATCGCCTCGTCCAGGCTGGTCAGGCCCCCCGGTCCGAGGGTGTTCGGCTTCTTGTGGTCGAAGCCGTTGTCCAGCGTGATCAGGGCGGCGGGGCGGTCCAGTCCCGGTACGTCCACCAGCCGCAGCAAGGCTTTGGTGACGACCTCGTTCGGTGCCGCGAGGCTCACTGTGCCTCCTCCAATCGTGACTGTGGGACGCACCGGCTCGACTCGTTGTTCGCGCTCACTTGGCTTCACCCTCCCAGTGCGGGTTCTCCCAGATCACGGTGCCGCCCATGCCGATGCCGATGCACATGGCGGTGAGGCCGTAGCGGACCTCCGGATGCTCGGCGAAGTGCCGGGCGAGCTGGGTCATCAGCCGGACGCCGGACGAGGCGAGCGGGTGGCCGATGGCGATCGCGCCGCCCCACGGGTTGACCCGCGGATCGTCGTCGGCGATGCCGAAGTGGTCGAGGAAGGCGAGTACCTGGACCGCGAACGCCTCGTTCAGCTCGAACAGGCCGATGTCGTCGATGGTCAGGCCGGCGATGCGCAGCGCCTTCTCGGTCGACGGGATCGGGCCGACGCCCATCACCTCGGGCTCGACGCCGACGAAGCCGTAGGAGACCAGCCGCATCGCGACCGGCAGACCCAGCTCCCGTGCGGTCTCCTCGGCGACGAGCAGGCTCGCCGTGGCACCGTCGTTCAGCCCCGCCGCGTTACCGGCGGTGACCTTGCCGTGTGGGCGGAACGGCGTCTTGAGGGCGGCGAGCTTCTCCATCGAGGTGTCGCGCGGCGCCTCGTCCACGGTGGCCAGGCCCCAGCCGGTCTCCGGGTCCCGGACCGCCACCGGCACCAGGTCGTCCTGGAGCTTGCCGTTGGCGTACGCCTTGGCGGTCTTCTGCTGGGAGGCGAGCGCGAACGCGTCGGTGCGCTCCTTGGTGATGTGCGGTACCCGGTCGTGCAGGTTTTCCGCGGTGGCCCCCATGACCAGGGCGGACTGGTCAACCAGTCGCTCCGCGATGATCCGCGGGTTGGGGTCGACTCCCTCGCCCATCGGGTGGCGCCCCATGTGCTCGACCCCGCCGGCGATGGCGACGTCGTACGCGCCCATGGCGATGCCGCCGGCGACCGTGGTTACCGCGGTCATCGCGCCCGCGCACATCCGGTCGATGGCGAAGCCGGGCACGGTCTTGGGGAGGCCGGCCAGGAGCGCGGCGGTCCGGCCGATGGTCAGGCCCTGGTCGCCGATCTGGGTGGTGGCGGCGACAGCGACCTCCTCGACCCGCTCCGGTGGTAGCTGCGGGTTACGGCGCAGCAGCTCGCGGATGCAGCGGATCACCAGGTCGTCGGCGCGGGTGTTGGCGTACATGCCCCCCGCTTTGCCGAACGGGGTGCGGACGCCGTCAACGAAGACGACATCCCGAACTTCACGGGGCACTTGAGCCTCCTAGCCGGATAGCCGGACTGGGCGTTTTCTCGGATGCTACTTGTCAGTAACCAACTGGAGTACCACCCCCTGTGTGGCCCACCTCACATCGATGGCTCAGGTTCCGGCTGGCGGTGGGCCAACCAGCGCCCGGGTCAGGTCTGGCTGAAGCAGCGCGATCTGCCACTCGCGCGCACCGAGGCCGCGCAGGGTCTCCGCCACGGCGTCCTCGGTGATCTCCTCGGGTGGGACCCAGGCGAGGCGGCGAATCGAGTCCGGGGCGATCAGGTTCTCCGGTGGCAGGGTGTGCGCGCCGGCGGTCCCGACGACCACCTCTCGGCACCGGGCCAGCCGGGCCGCCGCGACCGGGTCCCGCTCGGCCCACCGATGCGGCGGCGGCGGACCCTCGACCGTCGGCGCGACCGGCAGCGCCTCCGCCGGCAGCTCTCGGGCATCGTCCAACGCCGCCAACCAGGTACGGGCCAGCCGGCGTACCGAGCGACCGCCGAAGCCCGGCAGGGTCAGCAGCGTCTTCTCGTCCCGTGGATCCAGCTCGGCGGCGGCGACGATCGCCGAGTCCGGCAGTACCCGTCCCGGCGCCGCGTCGCGGCGCGCCGCGATCTGGTCCCGGGCGTACCACAGGGACCGGACCCGAGCCTGTGCTCGCGCCCCGCGTACCCGATGGATGCCCGAGGTGCGGCGCCAGGGATCGGCGCGGACCCGGGGCGGGCGGGCACCGTTGCGGACCAGCGCGGCGAACTCCTCGGCCGCCCACTCCGCCTTGCCCTGCCGGGTCAGCTCGGCGTCGAGCGCGTCCCGTAACTCGACCAGCAGCTCCACGTCCAGTGCGGCGTAGGTCAGCCAGGACTCCGGCAGCGGCCGGCTCGACCAGTCCGCCGCCGAGTGGTGCTTCTCCAGGCTGAAACCGAGCAGGTTCTCGGTCAGCGCGGCGAGCCCGACCCGCTCGAAGCCGGCGAGTCGGGCGGCCAGCTCGGTGTCGAAGAGCCGCCGTGGCCGCAGACCCAACTCGGCCAGGCAGGGCAGATCCTGACTGGCCGCGTGGAGCACCCACTCGGCCTCGCCGATGACTTCGTCCAGGCTGGTCAGCTCCGGCAGCGCCAGCGGGTCGATCAGGACGGTGCCGGCCCCGGCGCGGCGTAGCTGCACCAGGTACGCCCGTTGGCTGTACCGGTAGCCAGAGGCGCGTTCGGCGTCCAGCGCCACCGGGCCGGTGCCCTGGGCGAAGCGGGCCACGACCCCGGCCAGCTCCGCCGGGGTGGTCACCGGCTTGGGGGTGCCCTCGCCGGGCGCGGTCAGCGGGGCGGGGCTACCCTCGGCGTCACGCAGGGTGGTAGCTGGGCCACCAGCGGCCGGGTCAACGTCCGTGTCCCCCGACCGGATCAACGGCGGGTGCGGTGTGTCTCCCGTGCGATGTGCGGCAGCCCGACGGGGTAGGGGTGGTTCGTCGGTCACCCGACAACCCTATTGCGCTACCCGATCGGGCGGGGACAGCCGGTCCAGTGCGTGTCGGGAGTCGGCCGTTTCGGTTGAGTAAACCGTGAAGACTAAAGTGTGTTTGTGGAGGACACGGTCTACCGACCACAATTTCCGTAGTGGTTGAACAGATAGCGGTCAAGGGCTCGCCGGTCGTCGCCGGGGCGCAACAGCATTGGTACGGGGAGGCGCGGCGCATGGCTGAGGGTGACGGACTGCCCGCGGTGGGAGGAGGCCCCACGCCGGGAGCCACCTGGTCCCCGCCGCTCCAGCCCGGCCCGGGTTCTCCCCAACCGGCGGTTCTCGGGCCGGGTGTTCCACCACCGTCCGTGCCCCCTCCGGGCGGTCCAACCGGGCTCTGGCCCGGCGCCCAGCCGACTCCCGCCCCGCCGCCGAGACGGCCGGGCCTGCTCGGGCGGGTGGCCGTGCCGTCACTCGTCGCGGTGCTGCTGGTGGTGACCGGTGTCCAGGCGTACCAGATCCACCAGCTCACCGACCGGCTCGCCGACACCGACCGGCGATGGGACGCCGGGCGGCAGGAGAGCCAGACCCGGCTCGGCGGGCTGGAGGCCCGGGCGACGGAGCTGGAGTCGGAGATCGGTGCTGCGTTCGACCCAGAGGCGATCGCCGCCGCCGTGCTGCCCAGCGTGTTTCGGGTCCGCGCCGGGCAGTACACCGGCAGCGCGTTCGCCGTCGGTGAGCCGGCCACCGATGGCGGCACCAATCTCCTCACCAACTTCCACGTGGTCGAAGAAGTCTGGGAGGACGGGGACCGGCAGGTCTTCCTGGAGCTCACCGACCAGCGCTTCCCGGCCACCATCGTCGAGGTTGACGAGGCCAACGACCTCGCCCAACTCCAGACGACCAGCACCTTCACCGGGCTGGTCGCCGCCCCGGCCGCGGTCAGGTCCGGCCAGCAGATCGTCGTTGTGGGTGCCCCCCTCGGCCTGGCGGACAGTGTCACCTCCGGTGTGGTGAGCGCGTTCCGCGAGGCCGAGGGGGGCGATCCGCCGGTGATTCAGTTCGACGCGCCGATCAACGAGGGTAACTCGGGGGGACCTGTCATCAACGGCGAGCGGCAGGTGGTCGGGGTCGCCACCGCCAAGGCGCGGGACGCCGAGGGGATCGGCCTCGCCGTGCCGATCGCCACCGCCTGCGAAAGTTTCGAGATCTGCTGATCCTGCTCCGGCGCCGCGTTCCACCTCAGTTCGATCTGCTCTAGCCAACGGGTGACCGCCCGAACTGCTCCACAGGAGGAGAGTCATGTCCCAGCCCCCGATCGAGCCGACCGGTGCTGCACCGCAGCCCGCCGTGCCTGGGCAGCCGACTTCAGCCGCGCCGCAGCAGCCGTCTGGAGCTTCGTCGCAGCCTGCGCCGGGGCAGCCGGCTGAAGCTGCGCCCCACCCCGCTGTGTTGGGGCAGCCGGCTGGGGCTCCGTCGCAGCCTGCTGTGCCGGGGCAGCCAACTGGCGATGCCGCTTGGCACGCCGAGCCGCCGATGTCGGGTCCGCCGCCGATGTCGGGTCCGCCGTTTGGCGCGGCTCCTGGCCGCCCCAAGCCAGCTCGGGTGACGGTGATTCTGGCCGTGGTGGCGGGACTGTTCTTCCTCGCTGGTGGGGTGATGACCGGTCTGTTCCTGACCACCACCGGCGACCTGAACCGGGCCGAGGAGCGGATCAGCGAGCAGGACGCGACCATCGCGGCGACCGCCTCCGAGTTGGAGAAGGTCAAGATCGACCTGCAACGGTCTCAGGAGACGCTGGCGCGTACCCAACAGGATCTCACCGGAACCCAGAACGACCGGGACGAGCAGGCCCGGCAGAAGACGGTTATCGCCAGCTGCCTGGACCAGCTCAGCACCGCGCTCGCCGCGGCGGCCCTCGGCGATGAGCAGGCTTTCGAGGCGGCCAACGAGGGCCTGGAAGAGGTCTGTGAAGAGGCCGACGATTATCTCTGACCAGGGAGGTCCCGGCCTTTAGGGTCGTGCCGGTGGGGCGGCGCTCAGGGTCGTGCCGGTGGGGCGGCGCTCGGGGAGCGCCGTCACCCCGGGCGGCGGGAGGCCGGCGGTCGAGGCGAGCAGGGTGCACCAGGCGTGCAGATGTGGCACGAGCTCGTCGTCCACCGGCGTCCAGGATGCCCGGATCTCGACGTCGCCGGCCGCGGGTGGCCCGGCCAGATCACCGAACCGGGTCGACATGGTCTGTGTGACCGTCCCCCCGATCGCCCGATGCCGGGCGTGCCGCACCCGGAGGGCGTCGGTCAGCCAGGCCCAGCCCACCTCCGGTAGCAGCGGATCGGCGGCCAGATCCACCTCAAGCTCGGCGGTCACGTACGTGACCAGTCGTAGTGTGCCCTGCCACGCCTCGTGCCCGGCGGGATCGTGTAGGAGGATCAGACGTCCGTTCGCCACCTCGTCGTCGTCGCGGAGGACGGTCGCGGCGAGGGCGAAGGTGAAGGGGGCCAGCCGTTGGGGTGCGCCGACCTCCTCCAACTGGATCTCGGCCCGGGTGGCGGCCGATCGTAGCCCGTCAACCGCGCGGGCGAACGTCTCCGGGAGCGCGGTCGGAGGGGTCATTACCGAAGCGTAGAGGTCCCTGGGCCAGCCGATTCGACGGCACGCCGGGGACCGGGGCAGCCGGCGACCGCGTCTGGCCCAGAATGCCACTTTGTGGGCGCGGATCACACGATGTGACGGCGACGGCGGGGCGGGACGGGCGGCGTGGCACGATGGGCCACGATGAGCACCGACACCACGGGCGCTGCCGCCCGAGACGAGGGGCCTCGCCCCGGGGATCCGGCCGACTCTCCCTTTGTTCGGGCGTGCCGGCGCAAGCCCGGCCCGCACACTCCGGTCTGGTTCATGCGCCAGGCGGGCCGCTCACTGCCGGAGTACCGAAAGATCCGGGCGAACGTGGCGATGCTGGAGTCCTGTCGCCGGCCGGAACTGATCACTGAGATCACCCTCCAGCCGGTCCGCCGACACGGGGTTGACGCGGCGATCCTCTTCAGTGACATCGTGGTGCCGGTCGCCGCCGCCGGGGTGGCGCTGGACATCGTCCCCGGCACTGGCCCGGTCGTGACCGATCCCGTCACCACCGCGGCGGACGTGGAGCGGATCCGGCCGATTACCCGCGACGATGTTCACTATGTGGACGAAGCAATCGGGATGCTGGTCGAGGAGCTGGGTGCAACCCCGCTGATCGGCTTCGCCGGCGCCCCGTTCACCCTCGCCAGCTACCTTGTCGAGGGTGGCCCGTCGCGCAACCACACGAAGACCAAGGCCCTGATGTACGGCGATCCGGACCTGTGGCACGCCCTGGCCGGCCGGCTCGCCGAGGTGACGTTGGCCTTCCTGAAGGTGCAGATCGACGCCGGCGTCTCCGCCGTGCAGCTCTTCGACTCCTGGGCCGGTGCCCTCTCCGAGGCCGACTACCGCCGGTACGTGCTGCCGTACTCGCAGGCGGTCCTCGCCGGCCTCGCCGACGCCGGCGTCCCCCGGATCCACTTCGGGGTGGGCACCGGCGAACTGCTCACCGCGATGGGTGAGGCCGGTGCCGACGTGGTCGGCGTTGACTGGCGTACGCCGCTGGATGTCGCCACCCGCCGGGTCGGCCCGCAGCGGGCGGTGCAGGGCAACCTGGATCCGTGCCTGCTGTTCGCCCCGTGGCCGGTGCTTGAGGCCGAGGTCCGACGGGTGCTGGCGCAGGGGCGTGCCGCCCCCGGACACATCTTCAACCTCGGTCACGGGGTGCTACCGGAGACCGACCCCGACGTTTTGACCCGGCTGGTAGCCCTGGTTCACGAGTTGACCGCTCGTGGAGACGGAAGGAGCTGAGTGGCATGGCGACACCGTGGCGGATCGCGGTGGTCGGCGGTGGGATCGCCGGCCTCGCCGCCGCCGTCCAGCTGAGGGACCACGCTCCCACCGGCACCGAGGTGACGGTCTACGAGCGAAGCGACTCCCTCGGCGGCAAGCTGCACACCGGTGAACTGGCCGGAGCTTCAGTGGAGTTCGGCGCGGAAGCGTTCCTGATGCGCGACTCCGCCGGCGGGGAATCGGCCGCGGTAACCCTGATCCGCCGGGTGGGGCTGGCCGACGACATCGTCCACCCCACCGTCGGGCAGGCGGCGCTCCTGGTCGGCGGTGAGCTGCACCCGCTGCCCCGGGGCACGCTGATCGGCGTCCCCGGGGATCTCGCGGCGGTGGCGGCGGTGGCCCGCCCGACCGCGGAGGCCGATGTGGACACCGGCCGGCCGTTGCTCGCCCCCGGCACCGATGTCACGGTCGGGGAGTTGGTCCGGACCCGACTGGGGGACGAGATCGTCGACCGGTTGGTCGAGCCGATGCTCGGCGGCGTCTACGCCGGCCGCGCCGACAACCTCTCCCTGGCCGCCACCATGCCCGCGCTGACCCGGACCGCCCGGGTCGAACACACCCTGGTCGGCGCGGTCCGCGCGGCGCAGGCGGCGGTGCCGCGGTCACCCGGTACGCCGTTCTTCGGCACCCTGGCCGGTGGCCTCAGCACCCTGGTCGAGGCCGCCGCGTCAACCAGCGGCGCCACGATCCGACGGAACGCGACGGTCCGGGCGCTGACCCCGGCCGGCGCCGGCTGGCGCCTGACCGTCGGCCCGAACGGCGACGCGGAGCAGGTCCACGCCGACGCCGTGGTGCTGGCCGTGCCGGCCCGGCCGGCGGGGCGGCTGCTCGCCGATGTCGCCCCGGCTGCCGCCGAGAACGTCGGTGACCTGGCCTACGCCAGCGTCGCACTGGTCACCCTCGCCTTGCCGGCGACGGAGCTGCCCGAGCTCTCCGGCCTCCTGGTCCCGGTCGGCGAGGGGCTGCTGATGAAGGCCTCCACCTTCTTCACCCGCAAGTGGGGGCACCTGCGCCGGCCCGACGGGTTGACCCTGGTCCGCGCCTCGGTCGGCCGGTACGGGGACGAGGCGCAGCTACAGCGCCCCGACGGGGACCTCGTCGACACCGTGCACCGGGAACTGTCGGCGGTGCTTGGTGCCGAGCTGCCCACCCCCGTCGCCACACACGTGCAGCGCTGGGGTGGGTCGCTGCCGCAGTACGCGCCGGGCCACCTGGAGCGGGTGGCGTCGGCGCGGGCGACGCTGCGGGCGCAGCGGCCAACCCTCGCGCTGGCGGGAGCCGGCTATGACGGCGTCGGAATTCCGGTCTGTATCCGTTCCGGCGCGGCGGCGGCCGACGAGATCATCACTGCACTGAAGGGTTCCGGGATATGACCGAGCAGACCAACGCGGCCCGGCTGAACGAGCTGAACGCGACGATCCGGTACACCATGTGGTCGGTGTATCGGACGAGCCAAGCCCTGCCGTCACTACGCGAGAACGTCACCGCCGAGGCTACCGCCTTCTTCGACGAGCTGGCCGGCGAGGACGTGACCATCCGGGGCACGTACGACGTGGCGGGGCTGCGCGCCGACGCCGACCTGATGATCTGGTGGCACTCCTCGTCGAGTGACGCGCTCCAGGACGCGTACCTGCGGTTCCGGCGTACCACGCTGGGGCGTTCGCTGACCCCGGTCTGGTCCCAGCTCGGGCTGCACCGGCCGGCGGAGTTCAACAAGAGCCACATCCCGGCGTTCCTCGCCGATGAGCAGGCCCGGGACTATCTCTGCGTGTACCCCTTCGTCCGCTCGTACGAGTGGTATCTGCTGCCGGACGCGGAGCGGCGGGAGCTGCTGGCCGAGCACGGCGGGATGGCCCGCGGCTACCCCGACGTGCGGGCCAACACGGTCGCCTCGTTCGCCCTCGGCGACTACGAGTGGCTGCTCGCCTTCGAGGCCGACGAGCTGCACCGCATCGTTGACCTGATGCGGGACCTGCGGGCCTCCCGTGCCCGCCGGCACGTCCGCGAGGAGATCCCGTTCTACACCGGGCGCCGCCGCGCGATCGCCGACATCATCGCCAGCCTGCCCTGATCGCACCGCGCCCTCCCCACCCGGCGGTACGGCAGTGGCCTGGCCGGCTCAGCCGCTCTGGCAGCCGACGGGCCTCGGGTGACCGCCGGGTGTGGGTAGGGCGTTCGGGAGAGTCAAGCCGAGGTGGGCTCGGTGAACTCCGGCTGGTCGAGCACGCGTAGCCAGGACCCGTCGGGCTGGCGGCGGACGACCTGCGCCCGAGCGCCCGCACCGTCACTCGGCGGTGTCGAGGTCAGGGCGAGGTCGCCGCAGACAAGTGTGGGCAGCGGCTCTTCCGGCGTGAAGTGTGGCCGGCTGGCGAGCACCTCTTCCCACAGGGCCTGGATCGCCGCGCGTCCGACAGTCCGGTCGCCGGGCGGGTAGGCCATGACCGCGTCCGGTTCGTAGAGCGCGGCGACGCCCGCGGCGACGCCCGCGGCGTCGCCGGCGTTGGAGCGTTCGACGAAGAGGCGGGTGAGGTCTTCGGGCTGCATGGCTTTCGAACGGTCCGACATGTTTTTCCTTTCGACGCTTTCTGCGGAACCAAGCGTTCTGTTCGGCGTTTCCTGCGGAACCAAGCGTGTCCCGGCTGACTTCAGAAGTCCAACAGATACTTTTTATGAAAGCTATAATCTCCTGTTATGGAGCTGAGGCAGCTGGAGTACTTTGTCGCAGTCGCCGAGGAAGCCAGCTTCACCCGCGCTGCCGAACGGGTACGGATCAGTCAACCTGGAGTGAGCGCACAGATCCGCGAGCTCGAACGCGAACTCGGCGCCACCCTCATCGACCGCTCCACCCGAACGGCGAGCCTCACCGATGCCGGCCGGGCCGCACTCGAACCGGCCCGGGCCGCGCTCGCCTCTGCTGACGCGATGAAGCAGGCGGTCGGCGACGTGATCGGACTCATCCGCGGTCGCCTCACCGTCGGCATGGTGATCGGGTGCACAGTCACCCCGTTCTTCGACGCCGTGGCGGCGTTTCACCACGCGCACCCCGGTGTGGAGATCACCTTGCTCGAGCACCACTCGGCCCGGCTCCTCCGGGACGTCCAGTCCGGCGCTGTCGACCTTGCTCTCATCGGCACCGCCGATCCCACGCCGGCCGGCTCGAACACCCTCACGGTGATCAGCGAACCACTCGTCGCCCTCGTCCCACCCGGGCATCTCCTCGCCACAGAGGCGGCCGTGACCATGGCCGATCTCGCCGACCACCCGCTGGTGTGTATGCCCGAGGGCACCGGCATCCGTACCGTCCTCGACCGGGCCTGCACCTGGCACCGCGTCCGGCCGGCCATCAGCGTCCAGGCCAGCGCCGCGGACGCCATCGCCGACCTCGCCGCCCGCGGGCTGGGCGTGGCCATCCTCAGCGAGTCCATGTCGCGGGACTACCACGGCCGCCTGATCGCGTTGCCGATCGTCGACATCGACGAGCCAGCCCTGCTGGCTCTGGTCTGGAGCGGTACGCAGAGTCCCGCCCTCGATCGCCTGGTCCAGCACTGTCGCGACACCTTCACTGCCGGGCCGTGATTCCGGCCCCGGCCCGGTAGCGATCCGCGGTGTGCTACGCCGTCGATGTGTCCCGGCGCATCGGCGTGTGCAGAATGCCGGCCTCGAGGTACTCCGGCCCGGTGACCGTGAACCCGTGTCGGGTGTAGAAGTCGACCAGCTGTGACTGCGCTTCGAGGGTGCACGGGCTCTCGCTGACCTCCACGAGGGCAGCGGTCATCAGCCGGCCCGCGTACCCCGCGCCGCGCGCCTCCTTCGCCACCACCACCCGGCCGATCCGTCGCCGGCCGTCCGGATCGGCCAGGATCCGCAGGTACGCCACCGGTGTCCCGGCCTGCTCCAGCCAGAGGTGGCGGGTGCCCGGCTCCACGTCCCGGCCGTCCAGCTCCGGGTACGGGCACTCCTGTTCCACCACGAACACGTCCACGCGCAGCCGGAGCAGGTCATGGAAAACACGGGCGGACAGGTCGGCGAAGGAGGCGGTGCGGAGCTCAGCGGTGGGTGGCATCCTGCGATGGTAGGTCGCTGGCCGATGCCGATGCCGATGCCGATGCCGGCTGCCGGGAGGCGGAGCGCCGCCGGCGAAGCAGCGTGCCGGCGACCGCCACCGCGAACAGCGCGGCGACCACGGCCCCGATCGTCCACGGGCCCAGACTGTCCACCCACCCGCTGATCGTGGCCTGCACCCGACCGGCCGCGTCGATCACCGGGTCGTTGACGTCGCCACCGGCGAAGAGCCGGATCTCGTACCAGCCGTACCAGGCGACGTAGCCGCCGGTCAGCACCAGCAGCAGGCCGGCGATGCGGCCGAGCAGCGGCCCGGCCCGCCGGGTGCGCCGGACCAGAGACTCCCGGGCCAGCGCGACCGCGAGCGCCGCGGCGCCGACCATCAGGCCCATCCCGACCGCGTACGCGACGAAGAGCCCGACCCCGGCGAGCGGGCTGCCCGCCCGGAATCCGGCGACCACCACGGCCAGGAACGGTCCGATGGTGCAGCCGAGAGAGGCGATCGCGTAGGCCGCACCGAAGAGGACCATCGATCCAAAGCTGCGCCGGACCTCGGGACCGTTGGCGATCCGCGGGGTGAAGGTCGGTAGCGCCCGGCCCGCGACGAGCCAGCCGCCGGTGGCGACCAGGGCGAGCCCGATCGCGACCGACACCCAGGGCAGGCGGCTGGCCAGGGCGTCGGCGGCGGGGCCGGCGAGGAGCCCGAACCCACCGAAGACGGCGACGAAGCCGAGGGTCATGGCGGCGGTCAGGGCCAACGCCCGACCCACCGGCGCGAGCGGCCCGCGGCCGTCCGCCGGGCCGTCCCCCAGCACCAGCATCGACAGGTACGCCGGCAGCAGCGCGAAGCCACACGGGTTGACGGCGGCGAGCAGCCCGGCGCCGAGCGCGAGACCGTAGGGGGCGTCAACCATCTCAGGTCAGCTCCGCGACCCGCTCGCGGAGGTCGGAGTCGGAGAACGAACCCTTGTGGACGACCTTGCCGGCGGAGTCCAGCAGCACGTAGTACTGCTGCGAGACCACCTCGAACCGCTGCCACACCTCGCCCGCGTCGTCGGCCAGTTGCGGGAAGCCCTGGATGCCCGTGTCCTGAGCGAATCGGAGCATCGCGTCGTCACCACTGCCGAGCCCGGCCACCCCGACCACGTTCACCCGGTCGGCGTTGTCCTGCTGCACGGCTGCCACCGCTTCGGCCGAGCCCCGGCACGTGGGGCACCAGGCGGCCCAGAACCAGAACACGGTCGGCTTGCCGGCGAGGCTGGCCCCGGTGAACGTGTCACCGTCGATGGTGCGCGCGGTGAAGTCGAGGGTCTGCGGCACCTCGGGTGCCGTCTCGCCGGTCGGGCTCGCCTCGGTGGTGGCGGGCGCGTTGGTGGACGCGGTCGTCGGGGTGGGGGTGGGCTCGGCACTCGCGGAGGTGTCCGCGGAGCTCCCGCAGGCGGAGAGCGCCACAACGATGGTCAGTGCGATCGGAATTGTACGGGTCATGGTGGGCATGTCCGGATGTTAGCCGGGCGCGGCACCACGTCTTCTTACCGCTCTCTAACGTCGGCGCCCCGAACGCCACCACGGCTCTCCGCCCCGGAACCGTCACCCGGGCGATTGGCCGCCCTGCCCGGCTGCCCCTGACGCTCAGGACGGCCGGGCGCCGACCGAGTCGCGGACCTGGGTGCCCTCGGTTCCCTCCTTGCTCCGGGCACAGTGGGCGCAGCAGAAGAAGCGGCCGGAGACCTCCACCCCGTGGCCCAAGATCTTGACCTGGCAGTGTTCGCAGATCGGAGCCAGCTTGTGCGCGGCGCACTCGAAGCTGTCGAAGGTGTGCACGCCGCCGCCGACCGTGCGCACCTCGAACGTCATCCAGTAGTCGTTCTCGCAGACCTCACAGATAGCCATGACAAAACCCCCGAATTCGGCTCCGTAACCGTAAGCGTCGAACATCCGCTGCGGGCCGGCAACCGGAATCGGCGAACCGGAGCGGAATATCGGCGTCCCCACTCCGCCGCTCGCACTTCCGCGCGTCGAGGCCCGCCGTCAGGTGTCGCGTGGCTCTAGTCGGAGGGACACCGAGTTCACACAGTGCCGGGTGTCCTTCGGGGTGAAGCCCTCCCCGGTGAAGACGTGTCCCAGGTGGCTGTCGCAGCGGGCACAGCGGATCTCCGTCCGAACCATGCCCATACTCCGGTCCTCGACCTCCCGGACCCGCCCGGGAATGGCATCGTCGAAGCTCGGCCAGCCGCAGTGCGAGTCGAACTTCGCATCGCTGGCAAACAGCTCCAGCCCGCAGGCGCGGCAGTGGTAGACCCCCGGGGTCTTGGTATCCACGTACTCGCCGCTCCACGGGGCCTCGGTACCGTGCTCCCGCAGCACCCGAAACTCCTCGGGGCTGAGCCGAACCCGCCACTCGTCCTCGGTGCGGGGCAGTTCACTGTCGTCGAGACTCACCCGCCAACGGTACGTCGAACGTCGTGGCCATCGCATATGGTCGCGCAATGGGTGGCACGAGGGCCGCAGTCGAGGAGATCGAGGTCGCCGGGCAGCGGGTCCGGCTGAGCAGCCCCGATCGGGTGATCTTTCCACAACGCGGTTTCACCAAGGCCGATGTCTTCCACTACTACCTCGCCGTCGGTCCGGGCATCATGCGCGCACTGGGCGAACGGCCGACCACCCTGCAACGCTTCCCCGACGGGATCGAGGGGGACGCTTTCTTCCAGAAGCGGGTGCCAGCCCGCGGCGTGCCCCCCTGGCTTCGCACCGCGCAGATCAGCTTCCCCAGTGGCCGCAAGGCGGCCGAGCTCTGCCCGGCGGATCTGGCCCATGTGGCGTGGGCAGCCCAGATGGGCACCGTGGTCTTTCATCCGTGGCCGGTCCGTGCTGCCGAGCCGGACCGCCCCGACGAGCTGCGGATCGACCTCGACCCGCAGCCCGGCACCGACTTCGCCGACGCGGCGAAAGCGGCGACCGAGCTCCACGGGATCCTGGCGGAGCTGGGGGTCCCCGGTTGGCCGAAGACCTCCGGCGGCCGGGGCGTCCACGTCTATCTGCGGATCCAGCCCCGCTGGTCCTTCGTCGAGGTTCGCCGGGCGACCATCGCCCTGGCCCGGGAGCTGGAGCGGCGCCGGCCCGAGCTGGTCACCACCGCATGGTGGAAGGAGGAGCGCGGCACCCGGGTCTTCGTCGACTACAACCAGATGGCCCGAGACCGGACGATCGCGTGCGCCTACTCGCTGCGGGCCAACGCCCGCGCCACCGCCTCCACCCCGTTGGCCTGGGACGAGTTGGCCGACGCCGAACCGGACGACTTCGACCTGCGCAGCGTGCCGGCGCGGCTGGCCGAGCGTGGCGACCCACACGCCGGCATCGACGACGCCCCGTGGGACATCACGCCCCTGCTGGAATGGGTCGAGCGGGACGCCGCCAGCGGGCAGGGCGACCTGCCCTACCCACCGGAACACCCCAAGATGCCCGGGGAGCCGAAGCGGGTGCAGCCGTCGAAGGACCGAGACCGCCCCCGCTAGCCGTCACAGCGGCAACTTCATGCCCTCGTGGCTGGCGACGAAGCCGAGGCTCAGATAGAAGCGGTGCGCCTCCTGCCGGGACTTGTCCGTCGTCAGCTGGACCAGCGCACACCCACGCGCCCGGGCCTGATCGATCGCCCAGGCCATCAGCTGCCGACCCAGCCCCCGTCCGCGCTGGTCGGAGCGGACGCGGACGGACTCGATCAACTGCCGCTCGGCGCCGTGCCGGCTGAGCCCAGGAATGTAGGTGAGCTGCATGCAGCCCAGCACCTCGCCACCGGCCTCGGCGACGACGAACTGGTTGCGCGGGTCGGCGGTGATATCCGCGAATGCCTGCTCGTAGCGGGCGTCCACCTGCCCGCCATCGCGGGTGCGGCCCAGCAGGTCGTCGGCGAGCAGATCGAGCACGGTGGGCAGGTCGGCCCGGGTCGCCTCCCGGAAGATCACATCGTGCATCCGGGGAGAATGCCACAGCGCGAGAACCGCCGCACCCGACTGGGTCACTGGGGCGGGCAGCGCTTCCCCTCGGCTGGCACGGTCAGGTCAACCAGGTACGCGTCAACCGCCGCGCTGATGCAGTCCGTCTGCGGGTAGGCGGTGTGCCCCTCGCCCTCCCAGGTGAGCACCCGCCCCACGCCCAGCATCTCGGCCAGCGCCGGGGTCTGCTCGTAGGGGGTCGCCGGATCCCCCGTGGTGCCCACCACCAGGATCGGCGGTGCCTCGTCGGCTGCCGCGGTCGGGTACGGGTCCCGGCTGCCGGGCCACTCGGCGCAGGTGAGCATGCCGACCGCGAGCGCCGGACCGAACAGCGGGTACTGCTCACGCCACTGCGACTGGAGCTGCCGGATCTGCTCCCGGCTCAGCTTCTCCTCCTCGTCGGCACAGTTCACCGCGAGATTCGCGTCGAACATGTTCGAGTAGGCGCCGTCGGGCTCCCGACCCGCGTACGCGTCGGCGAGGTGGAACACCCCGGTCGCGTCCCCGCCCTCCAACTCGTCGATCGCCTGGGCCAGCTGCTCCCAGCCGGCCTCGGTGTAGAGCGAGGAGACCACCGCGTAGAAAATCCACCCCGGCGTCGCCTCCCGCCCATCGTCGCCCAGCACCGGGGAGACGCGCGCCTTGTCGATGGCCGAGGTGACCGCCTCCCGCGCGCTGGGAGAGATCGGGCAGCGGTCGGAGTTGGTGGAGCACCACAGGGAGAAGTTGTCGAAGGCCCGCTCGAAGCCCTTGGCCTGGCTCTCCGAGCTGGCTACCTGGTCCAGTCGAGGGTCAACGGCCCCGTCCAGCACCAGCGCCCGCACCCGCTCCGGGTGGAGTTGGGCGTAGACGGCGCCGAGCAGGGTGCCGTACGAGTAGCCGAGATAGGTCAACTTCTCGTCGCCGACGGCAGCCCGGATCGCGTCGATGTCGTGGGCCGCCTGCTCCGTGCTGTACAGCGCGAGCTGATCGCCGTAGCGGTCGCCGCACTCGCGCCCGATCTGTTGGTTCAGCTCGACGAGACCGTCGAAGGACTGCTGGCTCTCCGGATCCGGGTCGTAGCCGAAGCTGGCGTCGAGGTTGGCGTCCGAGATGCACTCCACCGGGCTGGAGCGGGCCACCCCACGCGGGTCGAAGCCGACGATGTCGAAGCGGTCGGTGACCGCGGTGGGCAGGCCGCCGAGCACGGCCGGGAAGGAGAGGTAGACAGCGGTGTCCACGCCGGAGCCACCCGGCCCACCCGGGTTGATCACCAGCGAGCCGATCCGGTCCCGCTGGTTCGTGGACCGGGCCCGCAGCAGCGCGATCTCGAAGGTCTCCCCGGCGCCCGGCCCGGCGGTGGCGGCGGCGCCGTCGGCCCAGTTCCGGGGAACCTCGATCTGGGTGCACTCATAGCGCATGCCTGGTGCGGTACGCCCCACCAACTCCTCGGCCACCTCCGGACATGCTTGCCAGGTCGGCGCGGTGCCGGACGGCCCCGAGGGCTGGGCCTCGGTGCGTGGCGCGAGCGCCGGCAGGGTGCAGCCGGCCGCGAGGAACGTGCTGGCCAGGAGGAGTACGGCCGGGGCGAACCGGCGGGCGGGGTTGCGAACCACGGGGTGGACCTTTCGGGGTCGGAGTAGCCGGCTACGCCGGCCCGGACATGGCTCCATCGCTCTCCGGGTCGCCCCGGAGCACCTGATCCACGTCGAACCGGACCGGACGGTCGAGCTGGTCGTAACGGCAGGAACGGGGTTTGCGGTCCGGGCGCCACCGGACGAACTGGGCGGTGTGCCGGAACCGATCGCCCTCCATCGCGTCGTAGCTCACCTCGACCACCAACTCCGGTCGCAGTGGCTCCCACTCCAGGTTCTTCGTGCCGGTCCACCGGCTGACCCCGCCCGGGATGCGCTGACCGCGTTGGTGGTCGCCGTGCACCCAGGGATGATCTGCGCCGGCGTCCCGGTATGGCTCCACCTCGTCCAGCAGCGCCTTTCGGCGGGCCATGGGGAACGACGCGCTCACCCCCACATGATGCAGGACGCCGGCGTCGTCGTAGAGCCCGAGCAGAAGCGAGCCGACCACCGGGCCGGACTTGTGCCAGCGGAAACCCGCCACCACGACATCGACCGTGCGCTTGTGCTTAACCTTGAACATCAGGCGTCTACCCGGCTCGTACGGCAGCTCGGCGGGTTTGCCGATCAGTCCGTCCAGCCCCGCCCCCTCGAACCGGTCGAACCAGCGGCGCGCGGTGGCCGGGTCGGTGGTGATCTGGGTGACGTGCATCGGAGGCGCGACACCGCCCAACGCCGCCTCCAGCCGGGACCGTCGGTGCGGGTAGGGCTGCGCCAGGAGGGATTCGTCGGCGAGGGCGAGCAGGTCAAACGCCACGAAATCCGCAGGGGTGGTCCCGGCGAGCAGGTGTACCCGGGAGGCGGCCGGGTGGATGCGCTGGGCCAGCAGTTCGAAGTTGAGCCGGGGCTGCCCGCCCGGCCGATCGCGCTGGATCACGATCAGCTCGCCGTCAACGACGCAGCGCTCGGGTAGCTGCCGGCGGGCCTGCTCGACCACCTCGGGGAAGTAGCGGGTGATCAGCTTGCCGCCCCGGCTGGCCAGCTCGACCTCCGCACCGTCGCGGAACACGATGCACCGGAAGCCGTCCCACTTCGGCTCGTAGGTCATCCCGGTCGCGGTCGGGATCTGCGGGACACTCTTGGCGAGCATCGGTTCGACCGGCGGGCTGATCGGCAGCTTCACGGCGACCAGTCAACCAGACGGCACCGACTGCCGTGGGGAGGAACACCAGCCACGGCTGCCCCTTCCTGGCTGCCGAGCAGCCGGTGGGCCCGGGTGGGTATGCGGCCGCTGGAATCAGCAGCGGGACGGCACCGTCTTCTCCAGCAACACCAGCGGCACGCCGTTCGGGTCCTTGTCGTGGCCCACCAACCGGTAGCCGGAGCGCTGGTAGAGCCGTCGACTCCCCGCGCTCTCCGCCCCGGTGAACAGGGTGAACCGACTCACCTGTGCGCCCGCCACCGTCTCGACCGCGCGCAACAGGCGGCCACCGATGCCCCGGCCCTGCTGGTCGGGGGCGACCGCCAGCCGGCCGATGGAGGCGATGGCGCCATCGACGCGGACCCGGACCGAACCGACGAGTCGGTGGCCCAGTCGGGCGGTGAGCACCGTCTGCGGGCTGGCGAGCACGGACCGAATCTCGTCCAGGGTCTCGGTGAGCGGCGGCAGGAACGGGTCCGCGTAGCGCTGTGCCTCGGCCAGATACGCGGCGAGTTGGACGGTGAGGATCTCCCCGGCGTCGGCCGGGGTCGCGGGAGCGATCAACGGGCGAGCGGTCACCGGCCCAGCCAACCACAGCGCCGCGACCGTGCGGTGCCCGAGTCCCTTGGCGACAGTAAGCTACCGGAGCTGGTGAATATCGTTGCTGGTAGATTCCGTGAGTGGTGGTGTCGTGCCGGCTCGGGCCCGCCGCCGCCGCACGTCGACGAGACGGCTAGAACCGCGCGAACGAGCGAAGCGGCGCCCGCGGGCCGAACTTCGGAGCCGTGATGCCGGCCGCCGCCAGCAGGACGCAGACCCGACCCCGGTGGCCTCGGAACGGTTCGAGCAGGGCCAGCATCCGGGCGTCGTCGCCACGCGCCTCACCGGCGAGGGCCCAGGCCACCGTGTTCGGTATGTGGTAGTCGCCGACGCTCACCGCGTCCGGATCGCCGTACGTGACGCGGACCACCTCGGCCGCGGTCCACGGGCCGATCCCCGGGACGGCGGTGAGCCGGCGGGTGGCCTCGGCCGAGTCGGCGCACCGCTCCAGCCGGTCGGCCACCGCGGCGGCCCGGCGTAGCGTGTCGGCGCGCTGCTGTTCGATCCCGAGGGGGTGGAAGGCCCAGTACGGGGTGGCCGCCACCGCCGCCGGCTCCGGCGGCAACAGCAGCGGCTGCATCGGCCCGGGGGCCGCCGCCCGGAAGTGGCGGACGGTGGCGGCGTACGCCCGGTACGCCTCCTTGCCGGTCACCCGCTGTTCGAGGATGGCCCGGAACACCCGGGGGAAGACCTGGCCGCTGGTCGGCAGCCGCAGCCCCCGGTGTCGGGCGGCCAGGTCGGCCACCACCGGGTGCGCGGCGGCCAGTTCGGCGAAGCCGGTCAGGTCGTCCCGGAGGCCGGCGAGGGCGTCGGCCTGGTGCACCACCCAGTCGGCGCCGGGGCCGTACCCCTCGGCGACCAGGTTGCCGGCGTCGGGGCGTAGGGCGAGGGTGGCGGGTCCGTCCGGGGTCCGGGTGGCCCACCAGAGCGTCCCGGCGGCAATTCGGGCGCAGGGGTCGTACGGGCTGAAGGTGAGGGGCCGGACCGACGCGGCCAGCTGGTATCCGGCCGGCGGGTGCAGCAACCGGCGGGCGGTGGGTTCGGTCCCGGACACCCCGACAATGCTGCCACCCGGCACCGCGACCGGCCGCCAGCGGGTACGCCGACTGTGGCCCGGTCGACTTCCCCGCGACGGGTAGCTACTCATGACGTTGGTTTGCAGAAAGTGGCGTGTGTTCTCGACGTTTGCTGTGATGAAAGTGCAATCATTCAAAATTTATAGTTGAAATACCAATGACATATGTTTGGTGTTTTTAATCCTTTCTGGGTTCTCCTATGAGAATTCGGTGTGTTGCAGGTCACAGTCGCGTGGCGGAGTGACTTCGTTGATTGCCGTTCGGCGTGTTTGTACAGGCCGGACTGAGTGCATAGTAGACAGTCTGCAGACCTTGGTCGGCTCCTATATGGATTCCAGCCGGGTGCGGTGGTGCGGGCGGGCTGCGGGTTGTGGGACGAGTGCTTAGGGTCGCGGCTGCGGAATTGTTGATCGAGGGCGGGTGGGGTGACGTGGGCGGTCGTGGTCGTCGCGTGCTGATGGCTGTGGTGGCGTTCGTGGTGGCGGTCGGGACGGTTGTCGTTGTTCCGCCGGTGCTTGACGTGGCAGCCGCGGCGTGTGTGGCTGTCGCTGAGGGTGAGGCGCAGGCGAGGGCGGTGGCGGCCTCGTGTGATCAGCCGGTGGTAGTGGATGCGTCTCGTACGGAGTTTTCCGAGGTGACCGCGTTGCCGGATGGCCGGTTGCGGTTCTCGTCGTCGGTGGTTCCGCAGCGGGCGCGTCGGGCTGGTGAATGGGCTGATGTGGACTTGCGGTTGGTTCATGGTGGGGACGGGTTGTGGCGGCCGGCGGTGTCGGTGGCTGATGTGGCGTTCTCCGGTGGTGGTGACGGTCCGATGGTGACGTTGACCCGTGGGGGCGGGACGGTCGAGTTGTCGTGGCCGGAGGCGTTGCCGGCTCCAACCGTGTCGGGCGATTCGGTCACGTACCCGAACGTGTTGCCGGATGTGGATCTAGTGGTGCGGGCGACCTGGACGGGGTTCACCCACGTTCTGGTGGTGAAGACGCCGACAGCGGCGAGGAACCCGGCCGTACGGGAGGTGCGGTTCAGGACTGGCGGTGATGCGGAGGTGTTGTCGGGCCCGAATGGTTCGCTACAGGCTCGAGTTGGTGGGAAAACTGTGGCGTCCACCGAGCGGGCGGTGATGTGGGACTCGCGGGTTGACATGGCCTCGGGTGGTGCGTTCCGTGACCAGGGTCTGTCGGCAGAGAACTCGGAGCTGACTGTGGCGTCGGCGGCTGGTGTGGAGTCTTCCGCGGTGTCGGCGGGCGAGGCGGCGCGGGTGGCTGACGTTGGTGTGGAGGTGTCTGGCGACGATTTGGTGCTGCGTCCGGACGCGGGGCTCCTTGACGAGCCGGAGGCGGTGTATCCGCTATTCGTCGATCCAGCGTGGTCGGTGTACAAGAACAAGTGGGCGTACGCGACCAACAACGGATCGTCGAATTCCGACACGAGTGTGGCACGGGTGGGAAAGAATCCTGCCACGGGCGCGTTGTTCCGGTCGTTCTTTACGTTTCCGATGACCGCTAATGGTGTGTCGCTCAAGGGTAAGCATGTGGAGTCGGCGTACGTGTCGATGCTGCTGGATCATTCGTGGTCGTGCGGTCCCACAGTCGCGTCGATGTACTTGAGCTATTCCATCAATTCGACGCCTAAGGCGACGTGGTCGGCGATGGGCTTGAGGTCCTTCGCGGCTGCTGCCTCGGGTAACGCGAACGAGGCGGGTGGCTGCGGGAAGATTCAGCCGGATATGACCATGAACTTTACGGGTTCGTCGGTTACCCAGTTGGTAGGGAACGCGGCGACTGGCAACTGGAACACGGTCACTATGGGGTTTACTGCTCGGGCCTCCGACGGGTCCGGGGAGTCGGTGCAGGATCGGTGGAAGAAGTTCTTCCCGGACAAGGCGAAGCTCGTGGTGGATTACGACACCAAGCCGGGCGCGCCGCATAGTTTGCAGGTTGCGGGTGTGGCCTGTAGTTCGGGTGTGTTGACGGTCGGGACGTTGGCGCCGACGTTGTCCGCGGTGTTCCCGGACGCGGATAGTGGTGATTCGTTGACGGGTAGGTTCGAGTGGATCGAGGTGCCGAGTGGTGGCATCGGCTCTGTGACGGACAGCTACCCGGGTCGGAAGAGTCCGCCGCCGGCTCGGACGGGGATCACTCCGAACAGTCGGGCGACGAGTTCGGCGGTGTCGATCGTCAAGGGGTCGACGTATGCGTTTCGGGCCAAGGGTACTGATAGGGCGCCGTATTCGTTGACCGGTCCGTGGTCGGGGTGGTGTCAGTTCGCCGCGGATACGACGGTGCCGCCGGCCCCGACGGTGACTCCGGATGGTGTCGCTGGGCCGGGTCAGAGTGTGTCGTTCACGTTCACGACGACCACTGCGGACGTCACCACGTTCCGCTACGGGTGGTCCAACCCGCCGACGTCAACGGTCGCGGCGACGGGCAGTGGTACGAAGTCGGCGACGGTGAATATGACTGTGCCGAGTTTTGGTCAGAATACCGTCTGGGTTCGTGGGATCGACGCGACGGGGAACCTGGGCAATGTCGGATCCGCGACGTTCACGGCGCCGCGGCCGGCGCCGCCGGTGGCGAGGTGGGCTCTTGAGCAGTATCCAGGGGTTGATGAGGCGGCGGCGTTGGCTGATCAGCAACCCGAACTGGCTGGCGATAACGATCTGCATGCGATCGATGTTGGTTGGGCCGATGACGTCCGATTGATCGGTGGTCAGACGGCTGACTTCGACAATGCCATGATCGGAAGTCTTTTCACGTTTGATTCAGTGATTGATCCGGGATTGTCGTTCGCGGTGGGGGCATGGGTGAGATTGGGGGAGGCTGGGGATCCGCTACCGACCGAGGACCGGCGTGCGGTTTCTCAGGACTACAGCCAGAACAGTAGCTTCAATCTGGGATTCCGTGCTGGTCTCGGCAAGTGGGGTATGTGGATGCACCCGGATAACACGGCGGGTTCGAGTGAGACCGGGTTGGTGGTGTCCGATACTCCGGTGGCGATGGGTGTGTGGACGCATCTGGCGGGTGTGTACGACGCAGTTAATAAATCGACTTCCTTGTATGTGAATGGGGAGCTGGCGGATACCGCGTCGGCGGCGGTGTCACAGGAGTGGGCCAGCTTTAGTCAGATCGTGATCGGCACGGACATCAGAACGCAAAGCTCTTTTATCCCCTGGCCCGGTCATATCGCGGATGTTCAGGTGTTCGATCGGGTGCTCGTGCCGCATGACTTCACTGGTCAGTTGGCGTCGGACCCGATGTCGGGTGGGTTCAACGAGCCGGGGATCATGACCCCTGTCCGGGTCGGCGACTGGAACTTCGAGGCGGCTGTGCCCTGCTATATGGGGGATTTGAAGGACACCTGCGAGGCTGCCGCTGACACGACACAGGAGTGGGGTCGGTGGTTGGCGTTGACGCGGGGCTCGGCTATCGGGACGGGTCAGTCCGGGGCTGGGTTGTGGTTGGACGATGAGTACTTTCCGGAGGAAGGATTCGCCGAGTCGACGGTCGAGTACGGCCGTAGTGCGCTGAAGTCGGGTACGACGCCGCCTGACGACGATGGCCTCGAGTTCACGCAGTGGCAGGACGAGCCTGTTCTGCGGACTGATCAGTCGTTCACGATGTCGGCCTGGGTGACACTCGACCGGCTTGACGTGAACCAGACGGCGGTGTCCCAGCGGGGGGCTCATCAGAGCGGTGGCTGGTTGAAGTATCACTCCGAAATCGGTAAGTGGATGTTCGTTGTCACTGATGAGGACTCCCTGACTACCTCTCTCGAGAGCCTTAGGTCGTCGTCACCGGCCGAGGCAGGTGTGTGGACTCATCTGGTCGGTTTGTACGACGCGGAGCAAAAGCAGATTCGTCTGTATGTCAATGGTGAGCTGCACGACTCGAAAGATCTTTCGTTTACCCCGATGGCATCGTCGGGTCCACTGCTGGTGGGGCGGACCCTGTGGAACGACGAGATCACGGATCAGTGGAACGGTGGCATCGATGATGTGGCGGTGTTCCAGGGTGCCTTGACGGATGCCGCGGTATCGATGTTGTACGAGTCGCAGGTTGCCCCGGGTTAGCAGCGGTTTCACGGGTTGTGGGATGACGGTTCGGCCCGGCTGGCGGAACCGTTGTCCCTCGCCTTCCAAGGAATTCGTCAGCGTCCGACGTTCTCGGCTTTGCGTGATCGTTCTGTGGAGAGGAGCAGATGTTGTCTGGTCGGGATGCCCGTGGGGTGGGGCGGCTACGGCGACACCGTGGGTGGGCAGGGCGACACCGTGGGTGGGCAGGTGGTGCACGGTGGTGGGTTGTGGGGTTGACGGTGGTGTCGTTGATGGCGTCCCTGGTGGGTGTCCCGGCGTCGGAGGCGGTCGCGGAGCGCCGGGAGCCGGCGCGGCCACAGTTGGAGAAGTTGGACGCTGATGGTGGCCCGGTCAGAGGCCGGGCGTGGGCGCAGAAGCGGGTACAGGACTCGCCGGCGGCGGCGCCGGTATGGCCGGATGCGGTCTCTGCGCGCGTTGATGTCGGCGAGAACACGGTGGCCGGTCGCAGCGCTGGTGTTTCGGCAGCTGCCGGTCGGGGGGTTCGAGCGGGAAAGCTGCCGGTGTGGGTGGCGCGTGGGTCTGGTGCCGCTGGGGCGCGGGTCAGCAGTGTGGATGTGCGGGTGGTGGATCGTCGGGCGTTGGCGCCGGCGTGGCGTGACGGTGTGGTGATGGAGGTGACCGCGCCGGCGGGGGCTGCTTCCGGGCCGGTGCGGCTGTCGGTGGACTACGGCGCGTTCCGGCATGCGGTTGGTGGGTCGTGGGCGTCGCGGTTGCGGTTGTGGCAGGTGCCGGCGTGTGCATTGTCGATGCCGGAATCGGCGGGTTGTCGGTCGGTGCCGCTGCCCACCACGAACGATGTCGGTGACGGGGTGGTGACGGCGGAGGTGACCGTGGCCGTCGACGGGGACGGGCTGACACCGCTGACGCGACGGATGTTGGGCGGTGACGTTGTCGGCTCGGAGGCAGTGTCGTTCGTGGCGTTGGCCGCGGAGGGTTCGGGTCGCGACGGCGATTTCAGTGCAACCACCTTGGCGCCGTCGTCGAACTGGTCGGCCGGCGGATCCACTGGTGGGTTTTCGTGGAACTACCCGCTGCGTACGCCCACCGCGGTTGGTCCTGATCCGTCAATCAACTTCGCGTATTCGTCGGCGGCGGTGGATGGCCGGTCGGAGGTGACGAACAACCAGCCGTCCTGGATCGGGGAGGGGTTCGACTACTCGCCGGGATACATCGAGCGTCGGTATGTGCCGTGCGCGGAGGACATGAAGAACGGGGCGAACAACACCGAGGACAGCGGGGACCAGTGTTGGCGGACGGACAACGCCATCATGAACCTGAACGGTCAGAGCACGGAGTTGGTGTTCGAGGCGGGGAAGGGCTGGCACCCTCGGTCCGAGGATGGCTCGAAGATCGAGCGTTTGACGGGCGCGTCGAGTAACGGTGACAACAACGGTGAGCATTGGAAGGTCACGACCACTGACGGTACGCAGTACTTCTTCGGATTGCATTCGCTGCCGGGACAGACGGCGAAGACGAACTCGACGTTGACGGTGCCGGTGTTCGGTAACCACTCCGGTGAGCCGTGCCATCGGTCGGCTTTTACGGATTCGGACTGTGCGCAGGCGTGGCGGTGGCAGGTCGACTACGTGGTCGACGTGCGTGGCAACACGATGTCGCTGTGGTATGGCAAGGAGACGAACAAGTACGCCCGGAATGACACCGATTCCGATGATGTGTCCTACGACCGGGCGGGCTACCTGAGGCGGATCGACTACGGCACCTATGACCGGAACCAGGCTGTGCACGGGGTGACCGAACGGAACGTCACACCGTATGCGCAGGTGGTGTTCGACACGGGAATGCGGTGCTTCTCAAACTGCGGCACGGAGGCCGACCCGGTTGAGGAGTCGTGGAAGGACACCCCGTGGGATCAGGAGTGCAAGGCGTCAGCGACGTCGTGCCCGCGGCAGTACTCGCCGACGTTCTGGACCACGAAGCGGTTGGAGAAGGTCACTACCCGGGTGTGGGACACCACCAAGACCACGCCGGCGTGGCAGGACGTGGAGTCGTGGACGCTGTCGCACACGTTCGCGGCGACGGCGGATTCCACGCACACGGGTTTGTGGTTGGACAAGATCGACCACGCGGGGCACGTCGGGGGCACCGTCACCATGCCGCCGGTGACGTTCGAGGCGGTGTCGCTGCCAAACCGGGTCCTAACCGAGCACGGTACGACAGACAACTGGCTGCGGATTTCCAGCATCGTGACGGAGACCGGGGCGCGAATCAAGGTGGACTACGCGCTGCCGGAGTGCACCGAGGCGATCGTCGAGGATCTGGATCCGCACACGAACACGAAGCGGTGCTACCCCGTTAAGGTGCCGGACCCGACCGACCATACTGGTGAGCGGTTGGTGACCGAGTGGTGGCACAAGCATCGGGTAGAGCACGTTGTCGAAGACGATGTGCAGCTCGCTGACGGGCACCAGGCGCCGTCAAAGCACACCTGGTATGAGTACGTGGGCGCGCCCGCGTGGCACTACGCTGACGACGACGGTCTGACCAGGCCGGAGCGGAAGACGTGGTCCCAGTGGCGGGGATACCGCCAGGTCAAGACCCGTGTTGGTGATGACTCGACGAACCAGACCCTGACGGTGACGACTTTCCTGCGGGGTATGCACGGCGACAAGGCCAGTCCCTCCGGCGGCACGCGTACGGTGACCGTCCCGGCGTCGCTGGGCTCGGAGACGGTCTACGACGAGGACCAGTTCGCCGGCCAGGTGCGCGAGCAGGTTGTTTACAACGGGGTCGAGACCAAACCCGTGTCAAAGACGGTGAACGTGCCGTGGCGGTCGAACCCGACTGCCAGTCGGACGATCAACGGTGACACGGTCGAGGCCCGGTTCGTGGACACGCAGACGACCTATACGGCGACTGCCCTAGGTGTGAATGGCGATCGCGGCTGGCGCACCTCGCGTGGCACCAAGAACCTCGACCACCGCTACGGCACGGTGAACTGGTCGCAGGACGACGGTGATGTCGCTGATACTGGTGACGAGAAGTGCATCACCTACGCCTATAACCGCAACACCACCAAAAACCTGACCCGAACGGTGAGGCAGACCACCACTACTGCCCTGGCCTGCGGCGAGACCCCCACCTCCGCCGATGATGTGATCTCTGACGCGCGGACCTACTACGACGGTGCCAGCAGCGTCGACACCGCTCCGATCTATGGGTCGGTGACCAAGACCGAGCAGCTCAAGGACTGGCAGTCGGGCACGGGCACGGTCTGGCAGAAGGTGGCGGAGGTGACCCATGACTCGGCGGGCCGAGAGGTGACCACTACTGACATCAGGGGCAACACCACCACGGCGGCGTACACACCAGCCGTGGGTGGCCCGGTCACGAAGGTGACAACCACCGGACCGTTGAACTGGACTTCCTCAGTGGAGGCGAATCCCTACTGGGGCTCCACCACCAAGGCCACCGACATCAACAATCGGGTGAGCGCCGAGGTGGAGTACGACGCGCTTGGTCGCGTCAGCAAGGTATGGGAGCTGGGTTGGCCGAGAGACAGGCATCCGACCAAGCCATCTGCGCAGTACACCTACCACTTTGCTACCGACCGTGACGCCTACCCCTACGTGACCAGCCAGGTACTCAACGCGGACGCGAACTACCTCACCTCGTACCAGATCCTCGACGGGCTGCTGCGCCCGCGGCAGACTCAAAGCTTGGCGATGGACGGCTCCGGTGCCCGGGTAGTCGCCGACACCATTTACGACAGCCTCGACCGTGCCGCGGTCACCTACGGCGCTCACGCCGAACCCGGCGCACCCTCGGGAACGCTGTGGTGGGAACCCGAGTGGTCGGTGCCCGCGGTGTCGAAGACCATCTTCGACCGGGCATCTCGACCTACGAACGAGATCTTCCTCGCCGGCGACGGGGTCACCAACCTCGTCGAGAAATGGCGCACCGTGACCACCCACGAGGGCGACCTCACCACGGTGACACCACCACCGGGCGGCACGCCCACCACCACCGTCACCGATGCCCACGGTCGCGTCGTCAAGCTGCGTCAGCACACCACCCCAAACGGCGTCAATGGCGCGTACCGGCAGACCGAGTATGTGTTCAACCGTAAGGGCCAGCAGGTCACCACCATCGACCCCGCCGGCAACGAGTGGACCAACGAGTACGACGCCAAGGGACGCCAGTGGCGCACGACCGACCCGGACAAGGGCGTCACGACCAGCACCTTCAACGACGCCGACGAACTGGTCACCACCACCGACGCCCGGGGCGAAACCCTCTGGTACGGCTACGACAGCCTCGGGCGTAAGAAGGAGCTGCGTGACGACTCCGCCACCGGACCGTTGCGTGCGCAGTGGAGTCACGACCGGCTCTACACCGGACAAGGCGGGTTCAAGGGACAGCTCACGCAGGCGATCCGCTACGAACCCGCCGGCAGTAGCAACGCCTACCGGTGGCAGGTCCGTAGCTTCGACGGCCGCTACCAACCCAAGGGCGTCAACTACGTCATCCCGCCCAGCGAAACCGGCCTCAACGGCACGTACCTCTACGTCTACGGCTACTCGGAAGCCACCGGCGAGACCACCAGCATGTCCTACCCCGCCGGCGGCGGTGGGCTGGTCGCTGAGAAGGTCACCACCGACTACGACGCCACCACCGGATTGCCCATCAGGTTCGACACCAGCCTCACCGGCTTCTCCGGCACCCTCGCCACCGCCAGCTACACCGCGTACGGCGAACGCAACGGCTCTATCTATAAGCCGCCAGCGGGTATCTACACCCAAGACGTCGTCTACCGCGACGAAGCCACCCGCCGTGTCACCCGTACCACCATCGAACGGGAAACTACCCCCGGCACCATCTCCGACCGCAACTACACCTACGACCCCGCTGGCAACATCACCTCCATCGCCGAAGCACCAGAACACGGCCAAGCCGACACCCAGTGCTTCCGCTACGACCAACTCCGCCAACTCACCACCGCCTGGACCCCCAAGGCCGGGGTGACCTGCGACACCGAACCCGCTACGGCCAACCTCGGCGGCCCAGCACCCTACTGGCAGGACTGGACGTTTGACAGCACCGCCTCCCGACTGACCGAAACCAGCCACACCACCAGCGGAGACACCACCCGCACCTACAGCGTCCCCACCGGCGGACCAGGCGTGACGCGTCCCCACGCCGTCACCGCCATGACCACCCAAACACCCGACAACGAACCAGTTGTCAACACCTATGACTACGACGCCACCGGTAACACCACCTGCCGACCATCCGACACCACCACCACCGGCAACGACTGCGCCACCCGCGTCGACAGCCAAACCCTGACCTGGAACCCCGAAGGCAAACTCGCCACCGTCAGCACCGACGACCAGACCATCGAAACCAACATCTACGACACCAACGGCACCCGCCTCATCCGCCGCGATGCCACCGGCACCACCCTCTACCTCCCCGGCCAAGAAATCCGCCGCGAAGGCGGCACGAACACCGGCACCCGCTACTACACCTTCGCCGGCACGGTCTGCGCCTCCCGCACCGGCGGCTCATCCCCCACCAACCTCACCTGGCTCTACAACGACCACCAGGGCACCCAACAACTCGCCGTCAACGCCGCCACCCATACCTTCACCACCCGACGACAAACCCCTTACGGCACACCCCGCGGAGCTAACCCCGCTTGGGTCAACCAGAAAGGCTTCGTCGGCGGCGACATCGACCCCACCGGACTTACCAACATCGGCGCGCGGCAATACGATAATCTCCTCGGCCGTTTCATCTCCGTCGACCCCGTCCTCGTTTCCAGCGATCCGGACCAATACAACGCATATCAATACGGCGGCAACAACCCTGTCAACAATGCCGACCCCACCGGTGAATATTTCTTCGAAGACGTTGACGGTGGTGGTGCCCGCGCATACCGCTCCCGAACCAGCAGTGGCAGCATCTCCACCTGGATCGTGGAAGAATACGTCCCACCAGCCTGCAACTCCAGCTGCCAACAACGACGCGAAGCTGCCAGAATCGCCAGCAATCAACGTGCCGAAGCGGAACGAAAGCAACGCGAGTGCCAAGCTAGCTTCTTTTGTCGCAACAGCCAGCGGGTAAAGGGCATGGCCGCTGCCGCTGTGAACTGGGCCGAAGAGAACGCCGACGTGGTAGGTGTTGTGACCGGTGTTGCTGTCGGCGTCACCTGTACGGTAATCACCGGCGGTACCGGTGCTGTTTTGTGCGGTGCGCTCGGTGGTGCAGTGTCCGGATTGGTCACCGGTGGATTGAAGTGTTCCGGTGGTGATAATAGTCGATGTTCCATTGGTAGCTTGGCCACGGATACACTCGTCGGTGGTGCCCTTGGCGCGCTGGGCGGGGCTGTCGGCGCGGTGATTGGAGGAGGCTTGGCCGGTGCCGCCAGTGCCGGCCTCCGGAGTACCCTGTCTGGTTTCGCGTCCGGAGCGGCGAAGGCCGCATCTGGGTTGGGGAGCGGTACGCGTGCAGCTGCGCATCAGCTAACCCCGGCTGGGATCAGTCGGGCTTTGGGGGGAACGCCCAGGAATAACCTCGGGACATTCGTGAGATCGTCGGTGAGTCAATGGCGTGACGATGCGGCAACGATGGGAGGCGGTGTGCGTGGACATGCCCGAGTGGCGCTGGACACCGTCATGATGATTGAGAGGGGTGCCATGTCAGTCGATGGTCTGGCAGGTGGTCTTGTTGGCGCGATCGCACCGACCACGAGGGACGACCTGAGTCAATTACGCAAGGACGGATATTCATTCAATCAGGTGACCCATCCCATCCAGATTGTGGGAGGCTTCGTGGGGGCTGCGTTCTGACAAATTGGCCGTGGTGATGCGGGGTCAGATGCAGACGATACTCAGGGTTCGGCTTGGGATCCTGCCATTACAAGGCAGGAAGGGGGCATTCAAAGGTGATCACTCCCGATGTGTATCTCGAAATTGTGCGGCAACGGATGGTCGCTGACGGGTGCACGGTGTCAGAAGAGTATGTCTGCTCAAAGGCGACCCTGGTCGGCTACCGGGCGCAGACACGCGCGCTGACGAGGATGTACGTTTTCACAGTTTGTGCAGCAGTGGATCGGGTCGAGAAGGCGGGACTGAGTGATTTCGTTAACGCCGCTGTGAACCTGGGGTTGAACCGTAAAGGCCAATGGCGCGGCATGCAGTCAGGCGTTATCGTGCTGCCCGTCCTCGTGACGACAGCGATAGAGGAAAGTGCGATAGCGCTGACTCAGAAGGTTCATAGACTACACTCGGCGGGTTTCGCGGCCCTGGCCCAACCTGCTGTCGTGGACATGTTCACCGGGACGGTTTGGACCTTTCGCGGCACTCGGGTGTGGGGTTACGCCCACAACTCGCTGATCAAGCAAAAGTTCAGTAAGTATCTGCCAGAGCCATTCGAAAAGTCCTGTATTCTGTAGGTTTACGCATCCCCGTGTGCATTTACAGCTCGGTGTCTCACTGGCGAGCGATGCGCAGGCATGTTAGCGATCTCGTAGGTTTCGATAGTTTGTGGGGCCGTGGCACACCGCCATCGTGACTCCCCGAGTGCGGAACAGCGCGCTCGCGCGTTGGGCTACTTTGCCTCCCCTGCTGTTTGCCAGCAGCTTGCGACGATGCATCATAGTTATGTGGACGAAGGAGTGCGGTTACAGCGGAACACAGCCAAGATTCGGCGGAACTACGCTTTCGTGGCCCTGGTTGGGGCTTGCGGGTGGGGTGCGGCATGGTATTCTGCGGCGGACCCGGGCTCAGTCTTCACCAACACCAGGATATTCGCGTACGCCGGCGCGGCAATGTGCCTCCTTGCCGCCTGCGCTCTTGTGTCTCTCTGCTGGCCGTTTGTCATCCATGTTGACGACACTGGGATGACTGTTCGGGCGAATGGTGCCACGACGTGGTTGCCCTGGAGCTCGGTCGAGATGATGACGGCGGTGAAGCGAGGTGCCGACTGGAGCGATCCGATGTTAGAAATTCGGGTGACGCCAGGGGTGCGCGTCAAGGGTCGCCTCGGTAGGGTGCACGAGGGACGGCGGGTGTACCAACTGCTGCCGCTCGAGAGCTTCATCTGCCCACCTGAACAGACGGTCGCCATTCTGCATAGATACAGTGGTGGAAAGGTCGACGCGAAAGCGTACCTCACCTATAGGGCGGGGAAGCAGGCCGTCGCGCGGTGGTCGAACGAGGTGCAGCGTGTTACTGATTGGCCAGATGATAAAGACGGCAGGACCGAGTGAGACATGTAGCTTGTCTCGTTCGGTGTTCGGTTGCATACGCTGACGTGCGATTTCGCCGCTGTACTCGATGCCGGTTGGGCCCGTTCGTGCCCCGTGACCTCAACATTCGCGAGGGGTGCACCGTGTCGACCGCGGCGCTGGCCAGCCGCCGCCGCACACTATCCGCGTCCCAGGTTGAGCAGGTCAGGACCTGCGGCAATGCTGGTGATCCATCCCGAGCCGTCGCGCTATCGGTTGCATCGACTCGCATCGAACCCCGCAGATGTCGCAACGCCGTCGCCCGTTGAACCGAGCGCTGCCACCCCGCGAAGATCCCCGCCGCACAGTTCTTCAACCGCACCCGAACCAGACTCCACCCATCCGCACACCGCAGCCCAACCCGATGACAACGCAGATATGCAACATGCCAGAAGATCTAACAAAGTAGACTATTGTCTGGGGAACTGCTCGAACATGAGCTCGTAGCCGTCCGGGTCCAGGCCGTAGAAGATGCGCGCCCATCCGACGTCTTCCGGATCGAGGGTCACAGTCAGGCCCTCCTCCCGCCAGAGCCGCCACGTCGCGTCAAGATCCGTGGTCGGTACGACGAGGACGAAGCCGAGCCCGGCCGGGCCCTGCCTGGTCTGCTGACCGCGCTCGGCGTGGTGATAGCCGTGCTGGTGCAGATCCGACAGGATGAGCCAGGTGTGCCCGTAGGTCAGGTAGCGCAGCCGCGTCTGCTCGGGCTGCGGAAGGTGCCGGAAGCCGAGCCGTCGGTAGAGATCGAATGACCGGTCGAGATCGCGTACCCGCAGGCCAACCTTCAGCTGTTTCGTCGGCATTTCCGTCATCGTACGGACGCTGTGGACCAGTCGAAAGTGGCCGGCTGTTCGGCATCGGGTGGGCGGCGGCTCAACGGCCGACCGAGAAGATCCCCGCGGGGGGCGGCGCGGAGTCGGTGGCGTCGGTGTCGTGGACGACCGGGGCGCCGCCGGCGAACCGGACCAACTCCTCGCCGGCGAGCACCCGGCCCGGGAACCAGTCACCGGAGACCCGCCGGGTCAGCTCGGGCACCGGCGGGGTGCTGCGGCCGGCGAGCAGCACGAGGTTGCCGAAGCGGCGGCCCCGCAGCACCGCGGCGTCGCCGACCAGCACCGCCTTGGGTAGCACCGACCGGACGGTGGCGACCTGTTGGCGGGCGTGCCGCAGCGGCGGGCCGTCGGCGATGTTCGCCAGGTACCAGCCGGTGGGTCGTAGCACGCGGGCCACCTCGGCGGCGAACTCCACCGAGGTCAGGTGGGCGGGGGTGCGGGCGCCGGCGAAGACGTCGGCGACCACGATGTCGATGCTGGCGTCCCGGAGGCCGGTGAGGGCTTCCCGGGCGTCGGCGACGCGTACCCGTAGTCGTGGGTTGGGGGGCCAGGGCAGCTCTCGGCGAACCAGCTCGACCAGCGCCCCGTCCAGCTCGCAGACCCGTTGGGTCGAGCCGGGACGGGTGGTGGCGACATACCGGGGCAGGGTCAGCGCGCCGCCACCGAGGTGCAGCAGGCGCAGCGGGGCACCGGCCGGGGCGAGCAGGTCGATGGCGGCGCCGAGCCGGCGCACGTACTCGAACTCCAGGTGGGTGGGGTCGGCGAGATCCACATGTGACTGCGGGGCGCCGTCGAGCAGCAGCGTCCAGGAGCCCGCCCGGTCCGGGTCGGGGACCAGCTCGGCCACCCCCGTGTCCACCTCGACGGCGGCCCGGTCGGTGGAGCGCTGGCGCCCCATCAGCCCGCACCGCCGGCGGCGACCAGGGCGCGGTGCAGCAGCCGGGAGTCCCCGATCATCCGCCGCAGCCGGCGCTCCAGGCCGGCGATGGGGATCAGGTTCTGCGGCGCCCGCGGGTCCTTGTACGGGGTGGAGGCGAAGCGGGGCAGGGTCACCACGGACAGGTCCGCCAACGCGACCGCCGCCGCGATGTCCAGCTCGGTGGAGCACTCCACCCGGACGATGCCCGCCCACGGGGCGCCACCGGTACCTGGCAGCCGCAGGTACCACGACCAGCCGCCCCACGCGGTGCCCAGCCGGAACACCGGGGAGCGCTGCCCGGCGGTGAGCCCGGTGACCACCGCGGTGAGCCGCGCGTCCAGGTACTGGCTGTGCTGGGTCTTCACGTAGCCGAGGGTGCGGGGCAGGAGCCGTCGGTTGCGCAGCGGCCCGTCCACCACCAGCAGATCCTCGTCGCTGCGGGCGGCGCTGGAGACCGCCACCTCCAGCGCGGTCAGTGGCCCCTGCACCGCCGCCGGCAGCTTGGCCAGCTCGCCGCTGCCGCCGACCCGGTGCACCGGGTAGTGGACATTGCCGGCGCGTACGTCCACCGCGGACGGGCTGGCGGTGAAGAGCCCCCGCTCCACCCGGGCACCGGCCAGCTGGGCCGCGCCGCGCTCCAGGTCGCAGCGGACCACCCCGGCCGCGTACGAGGCGGCCAGCCCCGGGTACGAGACCCCGTCGGGCTCGGTCAACCACAGGCTGGCGTCGTTTCGGCGTACCCCGTCGACGAGCAGCACCACGGCCGGGGCGTGGACGCCCGGCCGGGGCCCGACCGCCCGCCAGTCGACCGTGGGCAGCTCGTGGTCGGCCTCGACCCGGGCGCTGCTGGGCGCGGCCGGGCCGCCGGCGGCGGCCTCGAACGAGGCCCCGTACGCCGGGTCCCACGCGTCGACGAAGAAGCGGCTCACCCGGGTCGCCCCCGCCCGCCGTCGGCCTTCACCGGCCGGTCCGTTCGATCCGGGCCGACCGGGCGTCCTTGCGGACCTCGAAGCGAACCGGAATGCGCTCGGCCAACGCCGGCACGTGGGTGACCACGCCCACCATCCGGTCCCCCCGCGCGGCCAGGTTCTCCAACGTGGCCGCCACCGTGTCGAGGGTGGCCGTGTCGAGCGTGCCGAACCCCTCGTCCAGCACGATGGACTCCAGGCTGGCCGCGGTGGTCGACATCCCGGCGAGCTGTTCGGCCAGGGCCAGCGCGAGCGCCAGCGACGCCTGGAAGGTCTCCCCGCCGGAGAGCGTGCGGACGCCCCGGCGCAGGCCGGCGTCGTGGTGGTCCACGACGAAGAACTCCCCCTTGTCGTGGACCAGGTCGTACTGGTCGCCGGAGAGTTCGCGCAGAATCCGCGACGCACCGTCCACCAGCAGGTCGAGCGCCTCGGCGAGCAGCCACCGTTCGAAGTTGTTCGCCCGCAGGTGCCCGGCGAGCGCGCGGGCCACCTGCGCCTCGCGTTCGTAGGTGGCGCGCTGCTCGCGCAACTCACCGGCCTGTTCCCGGCGGCGGGTCAGTTCCCGCAGCTGCGCCTCGGCCCGTTCGAGGGCGACCGCGGCGTCGCGGCCCGGATCGTCGGTGGCCGGCACCCCGGCCGCCTCGAATAGCCCGCCGATCCGCGCCTCCACCGTGGCCACCTGCGCCTCGGCCGCGCTCACCGCCGCCACCCGGTCGGCGCGCTCGGAGCGCCGCCGCGCCACCTCGGTGGTGGCCCAGTCGGTCAGCGCCGCCCACGCCGCCGCCACGTCCTCCCGGTCGGTGGCCGGCGGGCCGAAGCGGGCCAGGCCGTCCCGGGTCGCGTCGAAGGCCCGCCAGGTGGTGCGGAGTCGCTCCTGCGCGGTGTCCACCGCGGCCCGTGCCCGGCGGGCCTCGTCCCGGCCGGCGCGGACCGCCGCCGCAGACTCCTCCAGCTCCTGCCGCAGCCGCCCGTGCTCGGCCAACGCCCGGTGCAGCGCCGCCGGCTCCGGGGCGTCGGCCAGCTGGGTGTGCAGGGCCGCGAGCCGCGCGTCGAGCTGCTCCTGCCGGACCCGCGCCGCCACCAGCTCCCGTTCCCGCTCGCGGACGGCGCCGTCTCGCTGCGCCACGGTGGCCTTGGCCGCCTCGCTGGCCGCCCGCGCCGCCTTTCCGGCCGCGACCGCCGCCGGCACCGCCGACGTGGCCGGGATCACCGGGACCTGGGCGACGGTCTGCTCGCAGACCGGGCAGGCGTTCCCGTCGTGCAGCGACGCCCGCAGCGCCACCGCCAGATCGGTCGCCTTGGCCTGCTCATGCGCCTGGAAGGCCGCCGCCAGGTCGGCCTCGGCCTGCTCGGCCGCCGCCTGTGCCGCGGTCAGCTCCGCCGTGGCCGCCGCGTGCCCGGCCCGGGCCGCCGCCACCGCCGCCCGGACCGTCTCGGCCTCGCCGGCCAGCTCCGCGCGGTCGTCGTACGCCCGCAGCAGCAGGCGTAGCGCGCTCTCGTCGCCGGCCGCGGTCAGCTCGCCGCGGAGCTTTTCCTCCCGCTCCTCGGCGAGCGCCACCACGGTCGTGGCCTCGTCCGCGTCCGTCTGCGCGGTCGCCACCGCCCGGGCGACCTCGGCCACCCCGGTGGGGGCGCGCACGGCGTCGAGCACGGCCAGGTCGGTGTCGAGGCCGGTCAGCGCCGCGCCCGCCTCCCGCGCCGCGGTGCGCGCCGCCGCCTGTTCGGGAACGGCGGCGGTGATGGCGGTGGCCAGCTCCCGCATCTGGTCGACGCGGGCCGACACCTCGTCGAGGGCGGCGTCGTCGATGTCGGTGAGCCCGGCGAGGGTCTGGTTGACCACCTCGAACTTCGCCTCGGCCTGGCTGGCCCGGGTCCCCGCCTTCTCCCGCACCTGCTCGTAGACGCCGAGGCCGAGCAGGTTGACCAGGATCTCCTGCCGTTTCGCCGGTCGGGCGTGCAGGAAGTCGGCGAACTGCCCCTGCGGCAGCAGCACACAGCTGGTGAACTGCTCATACGGCAGCCCGACCGCCGTCAGTACCGCGTCTTCCATCTCGGCGACCGTGCCCGCGAGCACCTCGCCCAGGTCCTCCGGGCTCAACCCGGTGTCTAGCTTGGCCGGGTCGAAGCCGGGCGGCATGAGCTGGAGGCCGGCGCCGGAGGTCTTGACGTTGCCCCGGCTGTCCCGCCGGACCACCCGGGTGGCCACGTAGCGGTCGCCGGCCGACTCGAAGACCAGCCGGACCCGCGCCTCGGCCGTCGACGGGGCGAGGGCGTTCGCCAACCCGCGGGTGCCGCCCCACCGGGGTACGGTGCCGTAGAGCGCGAAGCAGATGGCGTCCAACACGGTGGACTTGCCGGAGCCGGTCGGCCCGACCAACGCGAAGAAGTCGGCGTCGGTGAAGTCGATCGTCGTCGCCGCCCGGAAGACGGTGAAACCGTCGAGATCCAGTCGCATCGGCCGCATCAGTGCTCGACCTCCTCGAACAGCTCGTCGAAGAGCCCCCGGACGTCGTTGTCGGCGTGTCCCCGGTCGTCCAGGTAGTCGCCGAACAGCTCCCGCGGTGACCGGCCGGCGCGCTGGGCGACGCGGGCACCACCGCCGGGCGCGGACACCAGCTCCGGATCGATTCTGATCTCCAGGGCGCGGGGGAGGAGCTCCTGCACCTCCTCGCGAAGGCCGGCCCGGGGCTGCTCCCGGACGAAGACCCGCAGCCAGGCGTCCGGCACCTCAACCTCGGCGAGCTGCGCGAGCGTGCCGCGGACAGTCCGCAGGGAGGCGGCGGCGGGGATCGGCACCTCGCGCACCTGGGCCGCGGTGGTGGCGGTCACCTCGACCACGGTCACCGACGGGACGTTCTCCTGCTCGCCGAAGTCGACCGCCAGCGGGCTGCCGCTGTAGCGGATCGGGCACCCGCCGTCGACCCGCTGGGCGCGGTGCAGGTGACCGAGCGCGACGTAGTGCGCGGTGCCGGGGAAGACCGTCGCCGGCACCGCGTAACCGAGGACGGTGTGCGCGTCCCGCTCGCCGCCGCCGGTCGCCGCCCCGACCACGGTCAGGTGGGCGGTGACCAGGTGCACCCGGTTCGGCTCGGCGAAGCCTTCGGTCAACCGGCTGACGATCCGTCCCAGGTGGTCGGCGTACGTCTGGTTCGCCTCGGCGGCGGTCAGCTCATACATCTCCACGGCCCGGACCGCGTACCGCTGGGACAGAAACGGCAGCGCGGCGAGCTGCCAGCGTTCGCCGCCGCCGGTCGTACCGTCGATGATGTGCTCGTTGGGGTCTTCGCGCACGGTGCCCCGCAGCGTGATCCCGGCGGCCTCGGCCCACGGCCGCAGCGCGTCCAGCGCCGCGCCGTTGTCGTGGTTGCCGCCGATCGCGACGACGTCGGCGCCGGTACGGCGCAGCGCGGTCAGCGCGCGGGTGACCAACCGGGTCGCCTCGGGGGTGGGGGCGGCGGTGTCGTAGAGGTCGCCGGCGATGATGATCAGGTCCGGCGCCTCCCGTCGGGCCACCTCGATCACCCCGGCGAGGACGGCCTTGTGCTCATCGGCCCGGGACTGCCCCTTGAGGACCTTGCCGACGTGCCAGTCGGAGGTGTGCAGGATCTTCACGGCTCACACCACCTCAGAACGGGATGTCGTCGTCACCGGCGCCCACCACGGCGAACGGGTCGGCCGACTGAGTGATCGACCGGAGGGTCTGGGAGGGCACCGCACCCGCCTCCGCGACCCGCGTCGCCCAGGCAGGAAACGGAAATTCCAGGCAGAGGGGCACCGGGATGTCGGGCTGGTTGACGAACATCGTGCCCGGTTTGGCCAGCAGCGCCCGCTGCCGTTGCGCCGGCGGGAGGAAACCGTACTCGGGGCGGGACGCCTCGGCCGGGTCGAGCCGGCCGACCACCCGGACCGCCGAGTTCGTGACGATGCGCCGCTCCACCTCGCTGGCGGTCTGCTGCGCGCCGACCAGGATCACCCCGAGGGAGCGGCCCCGCTCGGCGATGTCCAGCAGCACCTCCTTGATCGGGGAGGAGCCCTCGCGGGGGGCGTACTTGTTCAGCTCGTCGAGGACGACGAAGAGCAGCGGCTTGGCCGTGCCGGTCTTCTCCTTGCGCTCGAACTCGCTCTTGAGCGTCACGCCGACCACGAACCGCTGCGCCCGGTCCGGCAGGTTGTGCAGGTCAACCACGGTGACCTGCGCCGACTCCGCGGTGTTGATGCGGTGCGGGCGCCGGGTGGCCAGATCGCCACGGATCAGCCGGGACAGGTCCTTCTTACTGCCGATCAACCGGCGGGCGAAGGCGTTGACGGTACCGAGTCCGACCGCGCTGCCGGCCCAGTCCCCCCGGGTCTCGTCGTCGTTGAGCTGCTCGACGATGTGATCGACCAGGTCGGCGTAGCTGCCGAGGCGGACCCCGTCGATGCTCACCCCGCCGTCGGCGGGCTGCGCGTACCGGGCCAGGTGGGCGGTGACCGAGTGCACCACCATCGTGTACTGCTGGCGCTCGTCGTCGGCGTCGGCGAAGACGTACGGCAGAAGACGGTCGGCGCAGAACTCGTCGAGCGTCCAGTAGAAGCTGTCCACCCCACTGAGCCGACTGCTCACATCCGGCGTGCCGGTGGCGTCACCGGCCCGGGGCGGAGCGTGGACCCGCACGTCTCCGAAGGCCGCGGCGTCCAGACCGAGTCGGGCGTACGCCGTGCGGGTGGACTCGTCCAGCCGGGTGTTGGGGTGGTCGAGGAAGAGCAGGTCCTCGCCCTTGACGTTGAAGATCAGCGCCTTGGCGTTGACCGCGTCACCGCCGAGGACGCCGGAGCGGAAGACCGAGTAGAGCAGGAAGGTGGCGAAGCTCGTCTTGGTGGCGACGCCGGAGATGCCGGAGATGGAGACGTGCGCGCCCCGGGTGCCGTCAAGGAAGTCGGCGTTGAGGTAGACCGGAACGCCGTCGCGGCCGGTGCCCATCGGGATCCGCCGCTCCATCCGGTCGAAGTGCAGCGCCCGGGCTCGGGCGTCCCCCTCGGCCCGGTGCACGACGGCGCCCGGCGACGGCGGAACGTAGAGCTCCGGGTCGACCCGGGTGGTGGTGATCTCGGCGGCCTCCTGCACCTGGGCGGGGAGCATCCCGTCGGCGATCGCGAAGACGTCGGAGTCGAACTGGGCGCCCTCGTGGCGGGCGCGCACCTGGGTGACCACCCCGGCGATCGTCACCGGCTCCCGGTCCGGCAGCTCGCGGCGGGTGGCCACGACGTCGTCGAGCTGCAGGTAGCTGCTGGGGGAGACCGCTGTCCAGAACTGCAGCGGGGTGGCGTCGGCGGTGCCGAGCACCCGGCCGACCAGCTCGCCCGGGCCGTCCACGGCGTCGTCGGTCATCGGGTTACTCCGCGGGGCTGGGGGGCGAGGTCGGCAGACACGTCCTGCATCCTGCCCGAGACCTACGACCGGCCGCCACGTGACGCGGCGGAGACCACGCCGTGCCCGCCACCCGCCCGCCCTGGGAGGGTGGGTGCCGGGCGGTGAGCAACGGGCGTCTGCCAGGCCGTGAGCGATGGGCGCCTCGCTGGGCGTTCTCGGCGGATCCGCCACGAGCGGGGCGGGAGCTGGGCGATGCTGTACCGGATGAAACTGCTGGAGGAGTGGCTGCGGACGCCCCGCGGTCGGTTCAAGGCGCTGGTCGCGCTGGCGGCAGTCCTGCCGGCGGTGGAGGCGACGATCATCGCCGTGCTCGGGTTCCAGGCTGTTCGTGGGCTGTCGCCGCAGGTGACCGCCGTCTGGCCGTACGGCACCTTCCATGAGTTGCGCTGGCTCTTCGTCTACCACCGGACCATCCCCGGGTTCTTCCTCACGTTGGTGGGGATCTCGGCGCTGCGGGGAGTCCTCACCACAGTCCAGGCCAACCTGGCCTGGCCGGACGGAGCCCCCCACCCGTCGTGGCGCTGGCTCCTCCGGCGCAACATCTGGGTCGCCATCCTGACCGCGGTGATCCTCTCGCCCTGGGTGGCCCTGGCGATGGCGTTCGCCACGACCGGGCTCTCCTGGTATCTGATCGCCGCACTGTTGCCGTTGTTGCTGCTCGCTCCGTTCCTGCTGCAGGCCGGGGTGTCCGCCGACTGGTGGCGGGGCCTGCCGCGGCTGGCGGTGGTGGGGTGGGCGTGGCTGAATTTCGCCGTCCTCACCGTCGCCGGTGCGGTGCTGTCGACGGTGCCCATCTGGTGGGGCGTCCCGTTGGCCGTCGTCTGCGGCGCGGTCAACGCGGTGCTCTGGCGAAAGAGCGTCGCCGCCGCGCTGGCCCCCGGCCGGGCTCGCCTTCGGGCCGTGCCGGTGGTGCCGCTGGTGATCACGCTGCTCCTGCTCAGCTTTCCGGCGATGCCACTGGTGGGCGAGCGACTCCAGGGCGGGCGCGGCGGGTGGCGACCGCCGATCATGAACGAGCCGTTGCCGGACTCGGTCCCGTACGCGGTGATCGCCTTGGGTGGGCACGACTCCGAGTACGACGGTGAACCGGCGGTGGATCCGCGGGTGGAGCGGTTCTCCTACCTCGGGCTGGATGAACAGGATCGGCCGTTGCCGTACACGGAAGTGGCCACCCACCGGTCGTTGGGCGACAGCGCGGCCCTGCTGGCGGAGCAGGTCGAGGTCCTGCACGAGCGGACCAACCGGCCGATTGCCCTGATCGGGCACAGCGAGGGGGCGATGGTGGCCCGGACCTACCTGGAGCGATGGCCGATGACGAAGGTGGAGGCGGTGCTGCTGTTCAGCCCGTTGGTGATGCCTGGTCGGGTGTACTACCCGCCCGCGCAGATCAGGCGGGGGTGGGGCGTCGTGGCCGGTTGGGAGCTACGGCTGCTGCAGTCGCTCTGGAACATCACCGACAGCGTGGACGAGGTGCCGGACCAGGAGTTCATCCGCTCGCTGCTGGCCGATGCCCCGTTCTACCGAAATCGCACGCTCTGCCCGGTGGCGGGCGTGCGGATGGTGGCCTTCCTGCCGACGGTCACCGCGGTGGAGGCGCCGCCCGGCGAGTACCACCGGATCCCGGTCTACGAGCTGCCCGCGTTCCATGGTGAGTTGGTCGGCCGGGACGACGTCGCGGACCTGGTGCTCGATTTCCTCTCCGGCGAGCCGGTGCAGCGGTCGGAGATGCAGTACGAGGTGCTCCAACGTCTCGGCTCGGCCTGGCAGCCACCACCGCTGGCCCTGCGGATCAATCCGGTCTGGTCGGCGGGCCGGGAGGCGGATCCCGCCTTCACCGGCCGGATCTGCGAGGCCCGCTGACCGCGGCGACCGCCGGCGGTGACTGCGCGCGTCGCGGCGACTGTGGCCGCTGGCGGTGACGGTCGTCGCCAGCGCCTCGGCCAACCCCCGGTGTCGTTCACCCGGTGTGGTGCCGGGCCGGGGCGGTGCGGGGCAGTCGGGGGTCAGTCGCGGGCGTAGCGGAGCAGCAGCCCGCCGTCGGCGGCGGCGAGCACGTGCCGCAGCGGTAGGTGCCGCACCGGGCTGGGCTCTCCGGCGGTGATTCGGCCCGGCCCGGCGCCGGCCAGTAGCGGGGCGACGGTCAGGCAGACCTCGTCCACCAGGTCGGCCGCGGTGAGCGCGCCGAAGAGGTGCGGCCCGCCCTCGCAGAGCAGCTGGCCGAGCCCGCGGCGACGCAGCTCGACCAGGCCGGCGGCGAGGTCCACCCGGTCGTCGCCGCATCCGACGAGGTCGGCGACGTCGGCCAGGCCGGGCGGGGCGGTGGCGGCGGCGTGCGTGAGCACGATCGGGCGTACCGGTGCGTCGGCGAGGGCGGGATGGGTCGGGTCGAGGTTGACCGAGCCGGAGACCACGACGAGGGTCGGGAACTCCGGTAGGCCATGCTCCCGGCGCCAGGCGCGGCGTCGCTCGTCCAGGCGCAGTGGCCGGTACCGCTCGTGGCGCATCGTGCCGCCGGCGACCACGAGACCGTCGCAGAGCATCCGCAGCAGTCGAAAGACCCGCTTGTCCGGCTCGCCGGAGAGCCCGGCCGAATAACCGTCAACGGTGACCGCGCCATCCACGCTGGTCACGAAGTTCACGCGTAGGCGTGGTCGGTCGGCCCGGCCATAGCAGGCGGTGAGCGCGGCGTCGTCGAGGGCCGCACCGGACGGCGCGGGCCAGAGCGCGGTAATCGGCGTTCCGACGGTCATTCGCTGGCCGGACCCGTGACCGGAGGGGGTGGCGGAAGGGTGCGGTGCTGGCAGTCACACCAGTTCCGGCCGCGACAGTCGTCGTGCCGCCTCGCCCGGCACGCTCGGCAGATCATGGTCGCAGCTTATTCTGCGGGAGGACGGGATAGCATGCCGCGTCAGATCTTCCAGCTGAGGATTTCCCTGGCCGGGGTCCGGCCGCTGGTCTGGCGCCGGGTGCTGGTCCCGGGCGGCTTCACCCTCGACCGGGTGCACCGGGTGGTGCAGCACGCGATGGGTTGGCGGGACTGCCACCTGCATTCGTTCGAGGTCAACGGCGAGCAGTACGGGGAGCCCGACCCGGACGGCGAGCTGTTACTCCGCGACGAGCTGGACGTGCGGCTGGACGCGGTGGTCGGTAAGGGCAGCCGCTTCCACTACACCTACGACTTCGGCAGCTGGTGGGAGCACGATCTGGTGGTGGAGGACGTCCTTCTGGCCGATCCGGAGGGGCGTTATCCCGACTGCCCGGATGGGGATCGGGCATGCCCGCCGGAGGATGTCGGCGGTCCGGCCGGCTATCTGGCGCTACTGACCGCATTCGCTGATCCGGGTCATCCCGAGCACCGCACGTTGCGTGACTGGGCGGGGGACCGCTTTGATCCGGCCGCCTTCGATTCCGGTCGGGCGGGCACGTTGCTCCGTCGATTCTGCTGACCTGTTTCGCCGCCTCGTGCGCTGACCCGGGGAAAGCGCCATCTCGCGACGGGGATCGTGGGCGCGCGGTAACGATCCAGGATTCACCCCCCTCGGCCTATTGACACGTCTGACACCTCCCGGCAATCTCATGGGAGCGTTCCCAGTAGTGCGGTACGGCTCATGTGTCCACGCCGGACCGTCGTTGAATCCATCATCGTCGGTCGACACCCCGTACCGCATCCCCATCACGACAGACGCAGCCTCACTTCGAAAAGAGGGGTCAGGATGAGCCTCACCACGCGGCGTTCCCGCCTGGCGGCCAGCGCCCTTGCCGCGATCACCGCTGTCGGCGGCCTCGCGGCCTGCGGCAACGACGACGAGCCGGCCGCGGGCGAGAAGCCCAGCAAGCTGGTCGTCGAAACGTTCGGCGAGTTCGGCTACGACGAACTCGTCAAACAGTACGAGAAGGACACCGGCATCAAGATCGAGATGCGCAAGACCGCGCAGCTGGGCGAGTACCGACCCAAGCTGGTGCGCTACCTGGCCACCGGCAAGGGTGCGGGCGACGTGGTCGCGCTGGAGGAGGGCATCCTCAACGAGTTCAAGTCCAACCCGCGCAACTGGGTGGATCTCGCCCCGCTGGTTGACGATCACTCCGAGGACTACCTGCCCTGGAAGTGGGAGCTGGGCAAGGCGCCGGACGGCCGACTGATGGGTCTGCCGACCGACGTCGGCAGCCTCGCCGTCTGCTACCGCAAGGACCTCTTCGAGGCGGCCGGGCTGCCCACCGATCGGGATGAGGTGTCGGCGCTCTGGCCGGACTGGGACAGCTTCCTGAAGACTGGCCGGACGTACCAGGAGGGCAGCGGTGGCAAGGCCCTCATCGACTCGATCACCGCAGTCGCCGACGCGTCGCTCTTTCAGCAGGGTGACGACCTCTTCTACGACAAGGAGAACAACATCATCGCGGACACCAGCCCCGCGGTGAAGGCGGCCTGGGACACCGCGGTCTCGATGGTCGACATCTCCGCCAAGGCCGCCACCTGGTCACCGGAGTGGTCCGCCGGCTTCAAGCAGGGCAGCTTCGCGGTCACCTTCTGCCCGTCCTGGATGCTCGGCATCGTCGTGGAGAACTCCGGCGAGGAGAACCAGGGTAAGTGGGACGTGGCGGCCGTGCCCGGTGGCGGCGGCAACTGGGGCGGCTCCTGGCTGGCGGTGCCGGAGCAGAGCTCCTACCACGAGGAGGCGGCGAAGCTCGCCGAGTTCCTGACCAACGCCACCAGCCAGGTGGAGGCCTTCAAGGCCAAGGGTCCGCTCCCCACCCACCTGGAGGCGCTGCAGGACGAGGCGTTCCTCAGCTACACCAACGAGTACTTCAGCGACGCCCCGACCGGGAAGATCTTCGGCGAGAGCGTCAGCAAGATCGAGCCGATCCACCTGGGGCCGAAGCACCAGGCGGTGAAGGAGAACGCCTTCGGGCTGGCCCTGCGAGCGTTCGAGAACGGACAGGCCAGTGAGGACGAGGCCTGGCAGCAGTTCACCAAGGACGCCCAGATTCAGGGTGCCTTCTGAGTGAATCCGACCTGGTGGCGTTCGGAAACCGTTCGGGCGTCACCGGTCGGTCCCGGACCGGGTGCGGCCACCTGCTGGTACCGCGTGGTGCGTCGCCCCCTGCGCGAGGGCACCAACCGGCCAGGAAAGGAATCCCATGAGCCACCGTAAGCGAGCCGCCGGTCGACCTGGCCTGCCAGCACCGCAGGGCGACCCGGAATGCAGCGGAGCGCTGACATGAGTCACTCGACCACCGTCGCCCCGTCGACACCCGCAGCACCACCACCCCCGTCTGGCGGCACCCACACGCGCCGGCGCCTCTCCCTGGCCCGCCTGGACCTCACGTACTCGCCGTACCTCTACATCGCGCCGTTCTTTCTGATCTTCGGCATCTTCGGGCTCTATCCGATGCTGCGTACCGCCTGGATGTCGCTGCACGACTGGGACATGATCGGCGATCGCACCTTCATCGGGTTGGACAACTACACCCGGCTGCTCGCCGACGAATACTTCTGGAACGCGCTGGTCAACACGTTCGGCATCTTCGCGCTGTCGACCATCCCGCAGCTGTTGCTGGCGCTCTTCCTGGCGAACCTGCTCAACCGCACCCTGCTGCGGGCCAAGACCTTCTTCCGGATGGCGATCTTCATCCCGAACGTGGTCTCGGTCGCCGCGGTCGCGATCGTCTTCGGCATGCTTTACCAACGGGAGTACGGGCTGGTCAACTGGCTGCTCGGATTCGTCGGGATCGACCAGATCGACTGGGACGGGCAGACCTGGAGCTCCTGGACGGCGATCGCATCCATGGTCAACTGGCGGTGGACGGGATACAACACCCTGATCCTGCTCGCCGGCATGCAGGCGATCCCCCGGGACCTCTACGAGGCGGCGGAGATCGACGGCGCCGGCCAGTGGCGGCAGTTCTGGCGGATCACCCTGCCGCTGCTCCGGCCGACGTTCATCTTCGTGGTCATCCTCGCCACGATCGGCGGCATGCAGCTCTTCACCGAGCCGTTGCTCTTCGCCAACGGCAACATCATCGGCGGCACCCAGCGCGACTTCCAGACCCTGGCCATGTACATGTACGAGATGGGTATCACGAATTTGAACAGCGCCGGCTACGGGGCGGCTGTCGCCTGGGCCCTCTTTCTGATTATCGGCCTGATGTCGCTGCTCAACTTCGTCCTCGTCCGCCGCGCGGCCACGTGAGGAGCCCTCGATGATCTCCGCATCCAAGCGCCTCTGGCACACCAGCCCATTGACCTACCTGGCCCTCGTCCTGGCGACCCTCCTGTCGATCTACCCCTTCTACTACATGGTGGTGATCGGCACCCGAACCCTGGACTCGATCAACGACGTGCCGCCGCCGGTCACCCCCGGTGGTGCCTTCACCGACAACTTCGGCCGAGTCCTCGACAACGATGCGGCCAACTTCCTCACCGGCATGATGAACTCGATCATCGTCTCCTCGGTGGTCACCGTGTCGGTGGTCCTCACCGGCTCACTGGCCGGCTTCGCCTTCGCGAAGCTGCGCTTCCGGGGCCGCAACGTCCTGCTGCTCTCCATTATCGTGACGATGATGATCCCCACCCAGCTGGGCATCATCCCGCTCTGGGGCATGATGCAGACGCTGGGGTGGTACGACACGCTCTACGCGGTCACCGTGCCCTTCCTGGTTACCGCCTTCGGTGTCTTTATGATGCGGCAGTACGCCAGCCAGGCGGTCTCCGACGAGCTGATCGAGGCCGGCCGGGTCGACGGTGCCAGCACCCTGCGGATCTACTGGAACATCGTGCTGCCCGCGCTGCGCCCGGCGGCCGGGGTCCTGGGGCTGCTGACCTTCATGGAGACCTGGAACTCCTTCCTCTGGCCGTACGCGGTGCTCACCCCGGAGAACCCGACGTTGCAGGTCTCCCTCTCCTTCCTGTCGTATGCGTACTACACCGACTACTCACAGGTCTTCGCCGCCACCGCCGTCGGTACCCTGCCGCTGGTCATCGTCTTCCTCCTGTTCGGCCGTCAGATCATCAGCGGGATCATGGAAGGTGCCGTCAAGTCGTGAGTAATCCTGCGAGCCCACCCGCCGCCGGCGCTCTCGCCGAACGCCCGCCGCTGACCTTCCCGCCCGGCTTCCGCTGGGGCGCCGCCACCGCGGCCTACCAGATCGAGGGTGCGGCGGCCGTCGGTGGCCGGACGCCGTCGATCTGGGACACCTTCAGCCACACCCCGGGTCGGGTGGTGGCCGGGCACACCGGTGACGTGGCATGCGACCACTACCACCGGCTCGACTGGGACGTCGCCCTCATGGCCGAGCTGGGGTTGACGTCGTACCGGTTCTCGGTCTCCTGGCCTCGGGTGCAGCCCGGCGGCACCGGCCCGATCAACCAGGAGGGACTCGACTTCTACCGGCGACTGGTGGACCAACTGTTGGCCAATGGCATCGAGCCGTGGCTGACTCTCTACCACTGGGACCTGCCGCAGCCGCTGGAGGACGCGGGCGGCTGGCCGGCCCGGGACACCGCCGCCCGGTTCGCCGACTACGCCGCCCTGGTCGCCGGCGCGCTCGGTGATCGGGTGCGGTACTGGACCACGCTCAACGAGCCGTGGTGCTCGGCGTTCCTCGGGTACGGCTCCGGGGCGCACGCCCCCGGTCGGTCCGAGCCCGCCGCCGCGGTCCGCGCCGGTCACCACCTGCTGCTCGGCCACGGGTTGGCCGTGCCGGCGCTGCGGGCGGCAGCGCAGTCCGAGGTCGAGATCGGGGTGACGCTCAACCTGTACCCGGTCACCCCGGCCACCGACTCGCCCGGCGACGCCGATGCGGCACGCCGGATCGACGGCCTGGCGAACCGGTTCTTCCTCGACCCACTGCTGCGCGGGTCGTACCCGGCGGATCTGATCTCCGACCTCAGGCAGGTCACCGACTTCGGGCACGTGCGTGCGGAGGACCTGACCGCCATCGCCGCCCCGCTGGATCTGGTCGGAATCAACTACTACAGCCGGCACGTGGTCGCTGCGCCGACGGCAGCGGGCCCGCCGGAGCCGTACTGGCGTAAGCCGTCGTGCTGGCCCGGCAGCGAAGCCGTCCGCTTTGTCACCCGGGGCATGCCGGTCACCGACATGGACTGGGAGATCGACCCTCCCGGGCTGGTCGAGACGGTGCGGCGGGTGCACGAGGAGTACACCGACCTGCCGCTCTACATCACCGAGAACGGTGCGGCCTTCGTGGACGCGGTCGTGGACGGTCAGGTGGACGACCCGGACCGAACCGCCTACTTCGACGCGCACCTGCGCGCCGCACACCAGGCGATCGCCGCGGGTGTCCCGCTGCGGGGCTATTTCGCCTGGTCGTTGCTGGACAACTTTGAGTGGGCCTGGGGCTACACGAAGCGCTTCGGCATGATTCACGTCGACTACCGCAGTCAGGCCCGCACCCTGAAGTCCAGCGGTCGCTGGTACGCCGAGACAATCCGACGTAACGGCCTGGCCGCAGAATAGGCTCGAACCAGCTATCCGGGGGGTCCCGGTGCCACCCGGTGGGCACCGGGGTCTTCCGCCGTCGGAGGGGCAGACGATGACAACGCAGCGCACCCGTTCGCTTGGGCGCCCGACTCTCGATGCGGTCGCCGCACGTGCCGGCGTTGGCCGGGGCACGGTCTCCCGCGTCGTCAACGGTTCACCCCAGGTCAGTCCCGAGGCCCGCGCCGCGGTGCAGCGGGCGATCACGGAACTGGGGTACGTGCCGAACCGGGCCGCTCGCGCCCTGGTTACCCAGCGGACCGACTCGATCGCCCTGGTGGTGTCAGAATCCGGGGACCGGGTGTTCGCCGAGCCGTTCTTCGCCGGCATCGTGCGGGGCGTCAGCTCCGGCCTGCTGGGGACCCCGTTCCAGCTCTGGCTCGTGATGGTCCAGTCCCCGAGCGAGCGGGAGCGGGTCGAGCACCACCTGACCAACCAGCACGTTGACGGCGTCCTCCTGTTGTCGCTGCACGATGCCGACCCGCTGCCCACGCTGCTGGCAGAACGGGGCCTGCCCACCGTGCTCGGGGGCCGGCCAGCCCAGATGCTGCACTCCGACGCGGAGCCGGCCTGGCTCGTGGACGCGGACAACGTCGGCGGGGCCCGGCGTGCGGTGGAGTACCTCGTCGGGCGGGGACGGCGGCAGATCGCGACCATCACCGGCCCACAGGACATGGGCGCCGGTCTGGGGCGGCTGACCGGCTACCAGGAGGCGGTCGCGAAGACGCCGAGCGGGGGCAGGCCAGACCTGATCGCGTACGGGGATTTCAGCGAGGGCAGTGGGGAGGCCGCGATGCGCCAGCTGCTGGCCGCATGCCCGGACCTGGATGCGGTCTTCGTCGCCTCGGACCTGATGGCGTTCGGTGCGCTCCGGGCGCTGCGGGAGGCCGGTCGGCGGGTACCTGAGGACGTCGCCGTGGTGGGCTTCGACGACGCGCCGATCGCCCGCCAGTCGGACCCGCCGCTGACCACGGTCTTCCAGCCGATCGAGGAGATGGGACGGCAGATGGCCCAGTTGCTGGTGTCCCGGATCCGTGGTGAGCAACGGGCCACCACCAACATCCTCCTGGACACCGAGTTGGTCGAGCGCGCCAGTACCTGACACCCGCCGATGGGCCCTGCGTTGGAGCCGTCGCTGGGCGTGGTGGCCTCGGCGTGCCCGGAGGCCGGTGCAGCGATTGTGGCGTGGTGCCGGAGGTGGTGTCCGGCGTGGCGACTCAGGCGTGGCGGCGGAGTTCGCGGCGGGCCAGAGCGGCCTTGTGGACTTCGTCCGGTCCGTCGGCGAGACGCAGGGTGCGGGCCTGGGTCCAGAGCGCCGCCAGCGGGGTGTCCTGGCTGACGCCGGCACCCCCGTGCGCCTGGATGGCCTTGTCGATCACCCACTCCGCCATCGAGGGCGTGTCGATCTTGATGGCCTGGATCTCGGTGTGCGCGCCCTTGTTGCCGACCGTGTCCATCAGCCAGGCCGTCTTGAGCACCAGGAGCCGGGACTGCTCGATCCGGACCCGCGCCTCGGCGATCCACTCGCGCACCACACCCTGCTCGGCGATCGGTCGGCCGAACGCCACCCGGTTGAGAGCGCGCCGGCAGAGCAGCTCCAGCGCCCGCTCCGCCATGCCGATCAACCGCATGCAGTGGTGGATTCGGCCGGGACCGAGCCGGGCCTGGGCGATCGCGAAGCCGGCCCCCTCCGTACCGATCAGATTTTCCACCGGGACCCGGACATCGTCGAAGTCGATCTCGGCATGGCCGCCGTGTGGGCCGTCGTGGTAGCCGAAGACGTGCAGCCCGCGTCGGACGGCGACCCCAGGTGTGTCCCGCGGCACCAGGATCATGCTCTGCTGCCGGTGCCGGTCGGCCGACGGGTCCGTCCGGCCCATCACCACGAAGATCTGACAGGCCGGATCCATGGCGCCGGACGACCACCACTTGCGGCCGTTGATCACGTAGTGGTCGCCGTCGCGAGTGATCCGGGTGGCGATGTTGGTGGCGTCGGAGGAGGCGACCTCCGGCTCGGTCATGCAGAACGCCGAGCGGATCTCCGCCGCCAGCAGCGGGCGCAGCCACCGCTGGCGCTGCGCCTCGGTGCCGAACTCGGCAAGCAGCTCCATGTTGCCGGTGTCCGGTGCCGCACAGTTGAGCGCCTCCGGGGCGAGGTGCGGGCTCCGGCCGGTCAGCTCGGCGAGCGGAGCGTACTGCAGGTTGGTTAGTCCGGCGCCGTGGTGGGGGTCGGGGAGGAAGAGGTTCCACAGGCCCCGCCGGCGGGCCGCCGCCCGCAACTCGGCCAGCACCGGCGGCCGAGCCCACTGGTCCGTGGCACTCGCGACCTGCTCGGCGTAGACCGACTCGGCCGGGTAGACCTGTTGCTCCAGGAAGTCGGTCAGCTCGGCCCGCAGCCGTTGGGTGTGGGCGTCGTGGGTGAAGTCCATCAGCTCCTCCTCGAGACGGCGGTCAGCCCGTACGCGACCAGGGGTGCGACCATCTCGCCGATCTGGTCGAAGCCCTCGCCGAGGGTCTGCCCCTGGCGGTGCCGGTAGTGGATGCCCTCGCAGATCACCGCGAGTTTGAAGCACCCCAGGGCCACATGCCAGTCCAGCGGGCCGACGTCGATCCCGCTGCGGCTGGCGTATCGCTCGATCAGCTCGGCGCCGGCGGGGAAGCCGGCCTGGGGCCCGAGCCCGTCGGCGACGGGATTGCGCGGGGCCGCATCCCCGCCCATGGCATCCCAATAGGTCACAAGGAGGCCCAGGTCGGCCAGCGGGTCGCCGAGGGTGGCCATCTCCCAGTCGAGCACCGCCCGGACGGCGACCGGGCTGACGGTGGCGAGGAGGTTGTCCAGCCGGTAGTCGCCGTGCACGATCCGCCCCGCGTCGGAACCCTCGGGAGCGGTGCTGGCCAGCCGGTCGCGTAGCTCGTCAATGTCGGGCAGTGGCCGGCTTCGGGAGCTGTCGAGCTGCCCGGACCAGCGGCGGACCTGGCGGGCGAGGAAGCCTTGCGGACGGCCGAAATCGGCCAGGCCGACCGCTGCCGGATCCACGGTGTGCAGCGCGGCGAGGGTGTCCATCATCGCCATCGCCAGCCCCTGCCGCTGTTCGGCGGGGAGCGGATCGGTCTGCTCCCGGGCGCGGAACACCGTGCCGTCCACGTGTGCCATCACGTAGAACGGTGCCCCGATCACCTCCGGGTCGGTGCAGAGCAGCAGTGCCTTCGGCACCGGCACCTCGGTCGGGGCGAGCGCCGAGATCACCCGGAACTCCCGCGCCATGTCGTGTGCCGTGGCCAGCACGTGGCCCAGCGGCGGCCGACGTAGCACGACCTCTCGCTCTCCGGCGCGCAGCAGGTACGTCAGGTTGGACCGGCCGCCGGTGATCAAGCGGGCGCTGAGTGGCCCGTCGGCCAGGTCCGGCCGGTGCGCGGCGAGGTGACCGGCGAGCCGGCCCAGGTCCAGACCCGGCGGGGAGCCGGTCGGTACGGAGTCGTCGATGGCCGGCTCGGTCATCCGCATAGTTGATGGCAGCTCACTTCTGATGTCAAGGCCAGTGTCCGGCCGGGGACAGCCAAGGGCGTTGACCGTCACCAGTGGCGGCGACCGACCTCAGGAGGCGGCCTCTTCCTGGGTCCGAAACCGATCCGTCACCCTGCGTTGTGGGTTCCGCAACAGCCGTAGGGGAGGGTCGTACCTGGGGAAGGGAGTAGCACATGACACGGTGGGGAGAACAGACTCTGGTGGCGGACCGGCCCACCCGCCGGGCGGGTCGAGGGCGGGCCGACCCGGTCACCCTGGGCCTGCCGGACGGCACTGAGCTGGGCATACGCTCAGCGGTCGGGGACGACCTGCCCGGCGTGGTTGACCTGCACGAGCGGTGTTCGGCGCGCAGCCGCAACCGCCGTTATCATGGTGGTTCCGCCCGGCTCGCCCCGGCGCGGATGCGCCGACTGTTGGAGCCGGCTCGGGGGGTCACTCTGCTGGCCACGCCGACCGCTTCCCCATCGCCAGTCGCGCCGGTGGTGGCGATGGCCAATCTGCTCGGCGAGGGAGACACGGCTGAGGCGGCGTTGCTGGTGCGCGACGACTGGCAGCGCCGCGGGCTCGGATCGGCGCTGCTCCGCCGGCTCGTGGGGCAGGCGGAGCAGCGCGGATACGCCGCGTTGGATCTGCACATTCAGGCGGAGAACACGCCGATGTTGCGGGCCGTCCGCCGATTGGGCCGGCCATCGGCGGTCGATCGGGATGGCTCGCTGCTCACCCTGACGGTGCCGTTGATCGCCGCTGTCTCTCCGATCAGGGCAGCGCTGGACCTCTCCGTCGCAACGCGGTGATCATTCGTTTCGGGTCGCTGTGGATATCAGATTCTTGTCGCCATAGGAGAGTTTCGTGACAGGGCAAGGTGCAGGGGAGGTGCGAGTGCCGCCGTGCGCAAATGGCGATGATTTTGGTAGCGCACCTGAACATATTCCCTCGTACTGTTAAAGGAGCACCACCTCACACCTCGAGGGGGCACTCCTATGTTCAATGACTTTCTGATCTCTGTCATCCGTACCGCCGTCCCGGCCGCTGTCGGTGCCGTACTGGCCTGGCTCGCCTCCAAAACGGGAGTCATCCTTGACGCCGACTCCTCCGCCGCGTTGACCGCCAGCGCGGTCGCCGTTGCCGTTGCCGTCTACTATGCCCTCGCCCGTGCTCTGGAGACCCGGTGGCCCTGGCTCGGCGTGCTGCTGGGGCGGCGGGCGAAGCCCGTCTACGAGGTGCCGCGTACCAGCAAGGGCGAGGCCTGACGCGCTCGTCCGTCCCGCTGCCTGGTGTGGTGAGTCAGTGGTGGCGAGTGACCGAAAGTCACCCGCCACCACTGCCAAAGTGGCCACCGTTCATTTCTCAGAATTTGTTCGTTCAGGACGGCGTTGTCAGCTGCACCCAGGGGTTGTTGCAGGTGAAGTTCTGCCCCTGCGTAGCGCATTCGGTCTCCCATACCTCGCCCTCGGTGGTCAACACCTTTACCCAGGCGTCATTTCCGGCGGCGGAGATGGCGACCCCGCAGACGGAATCTCCCGGGTAGTTGGCGTTTCCGCTGAGATCGGTCCAGGTGTAGGGCCCCGGCGGTGCTGGGTTGAGACGTCTGCGACCGGCATAGGTGACCCCGTCCGAACCACCGCACTTGGTGGGTGGGGTTGGGCACCACCTGAGGCGTGCGGGCGGCGGATGGCGACCGTGTCGGGCCATCCGCCGCCCGTCCGTGTGGTGTGGCTTCGTCATGGTGACAGAGGCGGCTCGGCTGTCGACGGAGCCGGCTGACGCGTCAGACGTTCGGCGGTAGCGCCGTCCGGTCCGGGAAGTTGCCGTAGAGGCGATCGTCGGCGCCGCCGACGGTGACCGCCTGGACCAGCAGGTCGCCGCCGACGAAGGCCCCCTTCCAGGAGGCGCCCCGACCACCGAACGGCTCCTGGCGGTCGCCCCGGGAACGGGGCTTGTTGATGCCGACCTTGAACGCCTGCACGTCCATGGCGAGCTTCGCCGCCTCGTCCTCGTCGTCGCAGGCGAGGGAGGCGACCAGCGCGCCGTTGGAGGCGTTCATCGCGGCGAGCAGCTCGTCGGTGGTGTCCACCACCACGATCGTGTCGACCGGCCCGAACGGCTCGGCGTGCATCAGGCGGGATCGACCGGGCGGCGCGAGCAGTACCGACGGCGCCACGTAGGCGGAGGTGTCCTGACCGTTGAGGAACGGCGCCCCGTCGAGCCGGCCCCGGTGCAGCGGGACCGCGCCGCCCCGCACCGCCTCGTCGACCTTGCGGTGGAGTTCGTCGGCCTTGGCGGCGCTGATCAGGGGCCCGAAGTCCAGCTCGGGGAGCGGGTCGCCGGCGGACCATCCGTCGCCCACCGCCAGCGGGTGTCCGAACCGGACGGACCGGATCACCGGCAGGTACACGTCGAGGAACTGGTCAACCAGGTTTCGTTGTACGACGAAGCGTGGGTAGGCGGTGCAGCGTTGCTTGCCGTACTCGAAGCCCTTCTTCAGGTGCCCGGCGAGCTGATCCCACCGGGAGAAGTTCCAGATCCCCCAGGCGTTGAGCCCCTCCTGTTCGATGAAGTGCCGCTTGTCGGTGTCCAGCAGCGCTGCCGCCACCTTTCCGCCGTTGGAACGCCCGCCGACGAACGCCACCGCGCCGACTTCCGGGGCGCGGACCAGCACCTCGGACAGTTCCTCGCCACTGCCGGAGATCAGCGTGGCGGGCAGGCCGGCGCGGCGCATCAACGCGTGCGCGACGGTGAGGCAGACCGCACCACCCTGCGACGGGGTCTTGGCGATCACGGCGTTCCCCGCGAGCAGTTGCACCAGCTCGGCGTGGACCAGGACGCTCATCGGGTAGTTCCAGGAGGCGATGTTGCTCACCGGCCCGGGAAGGGGTTCCCGGCCGTCGGCGAGCATCCGGTCGATCTCCTCGACGTACCACCGGACGCCGTCGAGCGCCCGGTCAACGTCGGCGCCGGCAAGCCGCCACGGCTTGCCGATCTCCCAGACGAGGAGCAGGGCGAGGAGGTCACGGTGGGCGGTCAGGGCGTCCAGGGCCGCGGTGACCCGCGCCTTCCGTTCGGCGAGGGGGGTGTCGGCCCAGTCGCGGTGGGCGGCGGCAGCGTGGGCGACCGCGGCGCGGGCGGTTGTCGCATCCAGCCGGGGGAGGCGGACCAGGGTGGTGTTGTCGACCGGCGTGCGTATGGTGGCCGGGGTGCCGACTGCTCGCCAGTCGCCCTCGATCAGGTTGTGCAGCATCCGGATGCCGTCGGTCGGGGCGGAAAAGGCTTCGGGGGCGGCGGCCACCGCGCGGTCGAGGACCTCGGACCAGGCGGTCCCGTCGGCGAGTCGTAGAGCCATCGCGATCTCCTCAGGGTTGTCCGGGGAGCGGCGGCGTCGATGGCACCGCTGATGTGGCGTACTGTCGCCTGCCCTGAGCGGGGCGGCAACAGTACGTTCGTATGTCAGGACGGTGGGCTGTCCGTGGTCCGTCTATTCAGCGGGTGTGGAGTCGCCCTGTCTTCGTCCTGAACTGGCCGAACATCCCGGCTTAAATCGAAAATCTTGGATGTTGTGAGGAATCTCCGGGTGCGGGCCCAGCCCGCGTCTCACCGTGCTCGACGTGGGCTAGGCCCGCGTTTCGCCGTGCTCGACGCAGACCGCAGCCCAACTGATCGGCAGCACCTGCACTTTCATCCGTCGCCGGCAGTGCCCGCAGTGGCGGGGTGGCTCCCACTGCCGGGCGGCCCGGCAGGCGGTGTGGTCCCCCTCGCCGGCCGGCGTGCCGCACCGGTCGCACCAGAAGGCAGCGGTCCCGGCCGGGGCGCCGACCCTCGTCGACGTACCAGGCGGGGCCGGCCCCGTCGTGTCGCTGCTCATCCCGGCCGGGCTCACAGCGTCGCGGAGAGCGCCTTGACCGGCATCTTCAGGTCCTGGAGGAGCTCCAGGTCCGTCGTGGCCGGACGGCCCAGCGTGGTCAGGTAGTTGCCGACGATCACCGCGTTGATGCCGCCGAGCAGGCCGCTGCGGGTACCCAGGTCGCCGAGCGTGAGCTCGCGACCACCGGCGTACCGGAGGATCGTGCGGGGCATGGCGAGCCGGAACGCGGCGATGGCGCGCAGCGCGTCCTTCCCCTCGACCACCGAGCGGTCCTCCAGCGGGGTGCCGGGCCGGGGGTTGAGGAAGTTCAGCGGAACCTCGTGCGGGTCCAGCTCGGCGAGCTGGGCGGCGAACTCGGCGCGCTGCTCGACGGTCTCCCCGAGGCCGAGGATGCCACCGCAGCACACCTCCATGCCGGACTCGCGGACCATCCGCAGCGTCTCCCAGCGTTCCTCCCAGGAGTGGGTGGTGACCACGTTCGGAAAGTACGAGCGGCAGGTCTCCAGGTTGTGGTTGTAGCGGTGCACGCCCATCTCGACCAGCTCGTCAACCTGCTCCTGGGTGAGCATGCCGACCGAGGCCGCCACCTGGATGTCGACCTCCGCCCGGATCGCGGCGACGCCCTCCCGTAGCTGTCGCATCAGCCGGTCGTCCGGGCCGCGCACGGCGGCCACGATGCAGAACTCGGTCGCGCCGGTCTTCGCGGTCTGCTTCGCCGCCTCCACGAGCGACGGAATGTCCAGCCACACCGCGCGGACCGGCGAGGTGAACAGGCCGGACTGCGAGCAGAAGTGACAGTCTTCCGGGCAGCCGCCGGTCTTCAGCGAGACGATTCCCTCGACCTCGACCTCCGGCCCACACCAGCGCATCCGTACCTCGTGTGCGAGCTGGAGAGCGGCGGGCAGGTGCTCGTCGGGGAGGTTCAGCACGGCGAGGACGCCGGCCTCGTCGAGGCCGACGCCGTTCTCCAGTACCTGGGTGCGGGCCTGGTCGAGGATCTCTGGCATGGCCGTACCCTACAAGGCCACCGCGTCGGGAAGAGTCGGCCGGGCGACCCGCGTGGGACCGAAGCACGGCGCGCCGGGGCGTCGCGCGGCACGCCGGAGCGGCGTCAGGCCAGGTGGTACGTTCGCCCCGGCGGAGGCGCCCGGCGAGCGGGAGCCGGGGAAGGAGCGGCGGTGTCGGACTGGCTTGCGGCACTGGACCGCCGAGCCGAGCTGCGCGCCAAGGCGGGGCTGACCCGTACCCTCCGCCCTCGAACCGCCGCCGACGACATCGTTGACCTGGCCGGCAACGACTACCTCGGCCTGTCGAGGCACCCCGCGGTGACCGCCGCGGCCACCGCGGCGCTCGACGAGTACGGGCTGGGTGCCACCGGGTCCCGGCTGGTGCGTGGCTCCACCGCACCGCACCACGCCCTCGAAGAAGATCTCGCTGGTTGGCTCGGGGCCGAACGCGCCCTGCTCTTCTCCTCCGGCTACCTGGCCAATATCGGTGCGGTTCGCGGCCTGGTGCGGCCGCGGACGCTCCTGGTCTCCGACGCGCACAACCACGCGTCGCTGATCGACGGGTGCCGGATTTCCGGTGCGGAGACCGTGGTGACCCCACACGCCGACGTGGACGCGATTCGGGCCACGCTCGCCGCCGCGCCGGGTCGCCCCGCGGTGGTGGTAACCGAGTCGGTGTTCTCGGTTGACGGGGACCTCGCTCCCCTCGCCGAGCTGCATGCGGTCGCCCGGGAGCACAACGCGTTGCTGCTGGTTGACGAGGCCCACGGGCTCGGCGTGGTCGGCCCCGGTGGTGCCGGGGGAGCGACCGCGGCCGGTCTGGCCGGGAAGCCCGACGTGATTGTCACCGCGACGCTCTCCAAAGCGTTGGGCGGAGCCGGCGGCGTGGTCGCCGCTCCGGCGGAGTTCGTCCGGCATCTGGTCGAGACCGGGCGGACGTTCATCTTCGACACCGCCCCGCCGCCGGCGGTGGCGGCCGGGGTGCGGGCCGCCGTGGGGCTGGCCTGGAGGGGCGAGCAGCTGCGGGCTGAGTTGGGTGACCGGGCCGCCTTCGCGGTCCGGCGGTTGCGTTCCGCCGGCCTGACCGGGTCGGTGCCGAAGGGCGCGGTCGTGTCGGTGACCGCACCCGGTCCCGAGGCGGCCACCGCCTGGGCCGCCGACTGCCGGGACCGGGGCGTCGCGGTCGGCTGCTTCCGTCCCCCCTCCACCCCGGACAGCCGTTCCCGGCTCCGGCTGACCGTCAACGTCGGGGTTCCCCGGGCGGACTTCGAGCGGGCCCTGGAGGTCATCGTGGAGTGCGCGCCGTGAGTGCGACGCCGTGGCGGGGGCCGGTGCTGGTGACCGGCACCGACACCGGGGTCGGCAAGACCGTGGCGACCGCGGCGGTCACCGCGGCGGCGCAGGCCGCCGGGCTGCGGGTCGCGGTGGTCAAGCCAGGCCAGACCGGTACGGCCACCGGCGACCCGGTCGACATCGACGAAGTCACCCGACTCGCCGCACCGCTCACCGGGCGGACGCTGGCGAACTTCCCCGATCCGCTGGCCCCACTGGCCGCGGCCCGGGTCGCCGAGCTGCCGCCACTGGAGCTGTACACGGCGGTTGACGCCGTCCGCGCCGAGGTCGACAAGCACGACCTGGTCCTGGTCGAGGGGGCTGGCGGGCTGCTCGTGCCGATGGGGCTGCGCCCGTCGGGTGAGCCGTGGACGATGGCCGATCTCGCGGTCTCCCTCGGCTGCCCGGCTGTGGTGGTGGCGCGGGCCGGTCTGGGCACCCTCAATCACACCGCGCTCACCCTGGAGGCGTTGGAACGCCGGGCGGTGCCGGCGGGGGTGCTGCTCGGTGCCTGGCCGGCCGAGCCGGAGTTGGTCCACTGGGCGAACCTGACCGACCTGGTGCCGTACCTGCTCGGTGCGTTGCCGGCCGGAGCCGGGGCGATCGACCCGGGCGTGTTCCGGCGGTCCGCGCCCGGGTGGCTCACCCCCGCGCTGTACGGGGTGCTCGACGACTGGCGGGTCTGGGCCGAGGAGGTCCGCTGAGCCGGGGTGGCTGAGGAGGTCCGGCTGAGCCGGGTTGGTCAGCGGTCCGTTGCGCCGGCTGGTCAGCGGCGGATCACGAAGGCGTCGGGCATCCGGAAGGTGAGGTTGTCCGGATACCATGGAGCACGCACCACGGTTATCCCGTCAAGGAGTGGGGTGACCTGCTCGACCACCACCGCCGCCTCCATCCGGGCCAACTGGTCGCCGAGGCAACGGTGGGCGCCCGCCCCGAAGGCCAGATGCCGGCGCGACCCCCGTTGGCCGGGCCGGAACTCGTCGGGCGCCGGCACGATGGCCGGGTCACGGCCGGCCCGGGCCAGCCACAGCAGCACGCTGGTGCCCGCCGGCACGGCAGTCCCACCCAGCGTGCTGTCCACGGCGGCGACCCGACGCCAGGTGACGATCGGCGGCTCCAGCCGTAGCCCCTCCTCGACCACGTTCGTCACCGAGACGCTGCCGTCCCGCAGCGCGGCGCGAACCGTCGGCTCGCCAGCCAGTCGGTGCAGGAGCAGGGTGAGGAACTGCGACGTGGTCTCCTGACCGGCTACCAGCAGGAAGAACAGCGCCCCGACGAGCACGTCCGGCGGATGCCCGGTGGCGCGCAGGGCGGCGGCCAGCCCACCACCGGTGTCCGCGAACTCCCGCAGCACCTGGTGGAACCGGCCGACCTCGTCGGCCAGGGCCAGCTGGCGGCCGGCGTCCAGCGGGGCCCAGAACAGCTCCAGCGCCGCGCGGGCGAACTGCTTCACCGCCGAGACCGGGGCGTCGGGGAGTTCGACCAGGCGGGCCAGGACCAGCAGCGGCAGGTCGGCGCTGAGCTCGGCGTGCAGGTCGGCGGAGCCACCAGAGTCGAGGGTGGCGCGGATCGCGGCCACCCGCTCGGCCACCAGCCCGGTCAGCCAGGGCCGTTGGGCGGCGACCTTCGCCGGGTGTAGCGCGTCGGCGACGAGGGCGCGGATCGCCGGGTGGCTCACGCCACCGTTGTTGGCCAGGGTCGGGGGGAGGCGGAAGCGGTGTCCGGTGAGCACCCGCAGGGCGGCCACCGGGATCGGGGTGACGGCGTCCAGGGCATTGTCCGGACGGTAGGTCACCTGGTCGGTGAGCACCTGCCGGACCAGCGCGTGCTCGGTCACCACCAGGTGTTCGGTGCCCTGCTGGTCAGCCACCCGGGTGACGGCCGGCCAGTGGGTGCCGGCGGTCTTCGTCCAGCTCCGGAACAGCACGGCGGACACGCTAGCGGGCCGTTCCGGGCAACCCCGCTCGCAGCCGCCACACCGTGGCACGCTTCACGCGTACGCTCTCCAGCGTCTCGGGTACCGGCACCTCGTAGCTGGCCAGCGGGTCGAAGCGGTCGCGGGGCAGGAACGCGCGTTCCGGGTCGCCGACCAGCACCGTGGCCCCCGCGCGGGCGGCCATGAGCAGGAAGCGGAGCATCCGCCGTGCCATCGCCGCGCTGTAGAAGACGTCTCCGGCGAGGATGACCTCCGCGTCGCCCGCGTCGCCGTCGAGGATGTCGGCCAGCTCGGCGTCGAGGCGTACGCCGTTGGCCTCGGCGTTGACGGCGACGGCCGCGACGGCCAGCGGGTCGACCTCGACGGCGCGGACGGCGGTGGCGCCGGCGCGGGCCGCGGCGATGGCCACCAGGCCCGAGCCGGCGGCGAGGTCGAGTACTCGCCGACCGGCGACCAGGTCCGGATGATCGGTGACGTATCGGGCGAGGGCCTGCCCACCGGCCCAGGCGAAGGCCCAGAAGGGGGGTGGTTGGTCACTGCGGAACTCACCCTCGGTCAGTTCCCAGAGCCCGACCGCGTCGTCGGCCTGGTGGAGTCGTACCTCGGGGACGAAGGCAACCGGCGCGAGACGCGCGTGTAGTCGGACGAAGGCGGTGGCGAGTTCGGACACCGAGTGATTCTCCCGCAGCCGGACCGCCAGGGTTACGGCCCGGTCCGGCCCACCGGGGGTACGGCCCGGTCCGGCCCGCGCTCAGTCCAGCTGCGCCGGGTCGAGCCCCAGCTCCCGGGCGGTCACCAGGCGCACCCACTCGGTGAACTGACGTCGGGAGATGACCCGGTCGTGCACCGCGAGCTGGACGGCGAGACCGTCCATCACGGCACTGATCCGCCACGCGGCGCCAGCCGGGTCGGCACACTCGAAGGTGTGGTCGGCTACCCCGGCCGCGATCACCGTCGCCAGATCCTGCCGCCAGCGCAGGTCCAGCCGGCGGGAGGTCTTCTCCAACTCCGGGGTACGCAGCGACTCGGCCCAGCCGTCGATCCACATCGCCCATGACGTGGGACGACCGGCGGGGGCGTAGAGCCGCACCAGCCGGCGGAGCTTGGCCAGCGGCGGGGCGCTGGAGCGCAGCACCGCGTCCAGCCGGGTCAGATCCTGCTCGACGGCGTACGCGAACGCCTCGGCGAGCAGCCGGTCCTTGGTGGCGAAGTGGTAGAAGACCAGTGCCTGACTCACCCCGGCCGCCTGGGCCACGTCCGCGGTGCGGGTGTTCGCCAACCCGCGTTCCACGATCACGTCGCAGGCGGTGCGCAGCAGGGCATCCAGGCGGACCTCGGCCGCACGTCTTGTCACGACCGTTACCGTAGTGCACTCGAACGGGTACTAGCTGTTACCACCCACGGTGAAATCGACCTACCGCAGTCGGAAGTAGGACAGTTCTCTCGGGCACTGCTCCGCCGGGCTCTTCGGTGCTGCGCCGGTTGGTTCTTCGGTGGTTCGGCCCGGTTCGGCCCAGGTGGGTCCTGGCCCTGGTTGAGGTGCGGCGGGGGCGCGCCGAGGGGGTCGAGTTGGCAACTGCTCGCCGGCTCGGCTAAAGTTCTCATCCGTCACCGGGAATCCGGGGCGTGCGGACGTAGCGCAGCTGGTAGCGCATCACCTTGCCAAGGTGAGGGTCGCGGGTTCGAATCCCGTCGTCCGCTCGGAGATGCCGCCACGTTTGACCGGGGGCAACCCGGTGGGGTGGCCGAGAGGCGAGGCAACGGCCTGCAAAGCCGTGTACGCGGGTTCAAATCCCGTCCCCACCTCAGCATCATTGAGGGCGATTGGCGCAGTGGGAGCGCGCTTCCTTGACACGGAAGAGGTCACTGGTTCAAACCCAGTATCGCCCACCAGTTGAGTCGGGCCCGGCACCGTTGGTGCCGGGCCCGGAGTCTTTTGGCCGCCGGTGCCGTCAACCCTGAGATGATCAGATGCCACCGGCGGCGGCGAGGTCAGCCAGCGACGCGGATCTCGGCCGAGTCGGCCTGGCCGGGGGTGCCCGGCTCCAGCGATCTTGCCCTCGGGTAGGGTGAGCTCGTCGTCGGCGCGGTTTCGGCGGCACGCGGACGTAGCGCAGCTGGTAGCGCATCACCTTGCCAAGGTGAGGGTCGCGGGTTCGAATCCCGTCGTCCGCTCGTTCACCGCCAGCTTGGATGGCCGGGTTGCGGTGGTTCAGGGCGATTGGCGCAGTGGGAGCGCGCTTCCTTGACACGGAAGAGGTCACTGGTTCAAACCCGGTATCGCCCACCAGTTGAGTCGGGCCCGGCACCGTTGGTGCCGGGCCCGGAGTCTTTTGGCCGCCGGTGCCGTCAACCCTGAGATGATCAGATGCCACCGGCGGCGGCGAGGTCAGCCAGCGACGCGGATCTCGGCCGAGTCGGCCTGGCCGGGGGTGCCCGGCTCCAGCGATCTTGCCCTCGGGTAGGGTGAGCTCGTCGTCGGCGCGGTTTCGGCGGCACGCGGACGTAGCGCAGCTGGTAGCGCATCACCTTGCCAAGGTGAGGGTCGCGGGTTCGAATCCCGTCGTCCGCTCGTTCACCGCCAGCTTGGATGGCCGGGTTGCGGTGGTTCAGGGCGATTGGCGCAGTGGGAGCGCGCTTCCTTGACACGGAAGAGGTCACTGGTTCAAACCCAGTATCGCCCACTCGTGACACTGGAACAGGATGTCCAGCCATAGATGGCTGTTTATTATTCTTGAACCGCCTCAAGGGATGTATCGGGCTTATCCCGGTGATCTACCTGGATGTGGGGGTCGTTCGGCCTTTCTGTCGTGCTGATCGACATGTCGGGTCACTTCGGCTATTAATAGATGCTTATCAATGTTGAAACAGTCCGTCGTTCGGCGCCGACTCGCCCGGCGGATATCCGTAATCTCGCGGACACCCGGCTGGGCAGCGCCGGGAGACTTGCCTGCTACGGCCCACCGCCATCGACAGCTCCGCCCCACCTCGACACCACCACCCTTCGGGAAGGCCATGGCAATCGGCTGGCCGGTGTTGCCCACACCGATCCGACATCTGCCTTGGAGGAACGATGTCTGTCCTGTCCCGACGGCTGCGGCCACTGGTAGCGGTCGGCGTTGGCCTGGCCCTCGCCGTGCTCCACGTGTCACCCGTGGCGGCTGCCGACACCGACGTCAACTTCGCCTGCCAGGCCCGGCCGCCCATCGTCTCGCCACAGATCTTCGACCTGGCGGCCGGCGTCGACGCGGTCGCCCCCGCCTCGGTCGCCGCCGGTGCCTCCTTCACCGTCGAACTCGCCCCCACACCGCTCACCGTGCCCAGCTCCGTGAACGGATACACGGTGCGGCAGATCAAGGACCTCCAACTGTCGGTGCCCGTTCCGGCGAACGCGACCCTGACCGGACAGCAGATCTCCGGCGGTTCCGGGTTGGGAAGCGCACCGCCCACCGTGCACGTCGCCAACGGCAGGGTCGTCGTGACGGTCCCCGGACCGATCGACGGCGGGAACACCTTCACCCCACCCGTGCTGACGCTGACCATGACCGCCGGTGCCGCCGGCACGACCGTCGAGACGATGGTCGCGGGCAGTAGCTACGGTGATCCTGGCCTCACCTTCACCGCGCGAGTGCCGATCCTCCTCTTCGTCGCCGATGTCCCGACGTCGTGCTATCCCTCGCCCAGTCCGGTGCTCAGCTCCACGACGGTACTCTGATGGCGAGCCGAGCGACCCGTCGGCGATCTGCGGTGGGGAGCCGGGCGGTCCGCCGGCGATCGGTGGTGGCGACCGTCCTGCTCGCCGTGACCGCGCTGCTACTCAGCACGGCGGCACCCGGTGCGGCAGCGGAGTCCGACTGGTGGACGCCGACCGCCCGGCCGGCACCCGACTCCGCGATCGGTGTGACCGGAGCGCCGTTCACCGGCACCGACGCGCAGGGTCAGGTGCGCGGTTTCGTGGACGCGCACAACCACATCATGTCCAACGAGGCCTTCGGTGGGCGGCTCCTCTGCGGCAAGCCCTTCTCCGACGCGGGCATCGCCGACGCCCTCAAGGACTGCCCGGAGCACTACCCCGACGGCTCCCTGGCCCTGTTCGACTTCCTCACCAACGGTGGTGACGGCCGGCACGACCCCGACGGCTGGCCGACGTTCGCGGACTGGCCGGCCCACGACTCGCAGACCCACCAGCAGAACTACTACGCCTGGATCGAGCGGGCCTGGCGCGGTGGTCAGCGGGTCATGGTCAACCACCTGGTCACCAACGGGGTGATCTGCTCGGTCTACTTCTTCAAGGACCGTAGCTGCGACGAGATGACCTCGATCCGGCTCCAGGCCGCCAAGACGTACGAGATGCAGGACTACATCGACCAGATGTTCGGCGGAGCGGGCGAAGGATGGTTCCGCGTCGTCACCGACAGCGACCAGGCCCGCGAGGTCATCCAGCAGGGCAGGCTCGCCGTCGTCCTGGGGGTGGAAACCTCCGAGCCGTTCGGCTGTAAACAGATCCTGGACATCGCCCAGTGCGACGAGGAGGACATCGATCGCGGGCTCGACGAGCTGCACGATCTCGGCGTACGCAGCCTGTTCCTGTGCCACAAGTTCGACAACGCGCTCTGTGGGGTGCGATTCGACTCCGGGACCACCGGGATCGCGGTCAACGCCGGGCAGTTCCTGTCCACCGGCACCTTCTGGACGACGGAGCAGTGCCGGGGGCCGCAGCAGGACAACCCGATCGCCTCCGGAGACCTGTCCGGGCTGGGGGATCTACTGCCATCCGATGTGGAGATTCCGTCGTACTCGTCGGACGCGCGGTGCAACGTTCGCGGGCTGACCAGCCTCGGCGAGTACGCCCTGCGGGGCATGATGGACCGCAACATGCTGGTGGAGATCGACCACATGAGCGTCAAGGCCACCGGCCGGGCGCTGGACATCCTCGAGTCCGTCTCGTACCCCGGTGTGGTCTCGTCGCACAGCTGGATGGACCTGATCTGGAGCGAGCGGGTCTACCAGCTCGGCGGGTTCATCACGCAGTACATGCACGGCGCCGAGCGGTTCATCGCGGACGCGGCTCGGACGAAGGAGCTGCGCGACAGCTACGGCGTCGGGTACGGCTTCGGCACCGACATGAACGGCTTCGGTAGCTGGCCCGGCCCCCGGGGCGCGGACACCCCGAACCCGGTCCAGTATCCGTATCAGTCCGCGGACGGCGGTGCCGTCCTCGATCGGCAGATCACCGGTGATCGGACCTGGGACATCAACGTTGACGGTGCACCCCACTACGGGCTGGTGCCGGACTGGGTGGAGGAGATCCGGGTCCTGGGCGGCCAGGCGGTGGTGGACGACCTGCTGCGCGGCGCCGAGTCGTACCTCGGCATGTGGGGCGCCACGGAGGGCCACGCGCCCGGCGTCAACCTCGCCGCCGGGGCGTCCGCCTCGGCCAGCTCGACCGCGTGGCAGCCGTTCACCACCTACGCCCCCCGCCGAGCCGTGGACGGCGACCTGACGACCCGCTGGGCGAGCTGGTGGAGTGACGACCAGTGGCTGCGACTGGATCTCGGCTCGGCGCAGCAGATTCGACGGGTCACCCTGGAGTGGGCGGGTGAGTATGCCCGGGCGTACCGGATCGAGGTGAGCGCCGACGGCAGCTCCTGGCAGACCGTGTCCTCCATATCGGATGGCGACGGTGGTCTGGACACGGCGATCTTCGACCCAACGTCGGCGCGCTACGTCCGCATCCAGGGTCAGGAGCGCGGAACCGACTGGGGCTATTCGCTGAAGGAGGTCGGCGTCCACGCCACCTGACATCACGGACCCCGCCGGGTGCGCGTCCCGGGAGCCCGAACGCTCTTCTGCCGTCAGCGGAACTGCTGGCGGCAGAACCCGGTAGGCGCAGCCTTCGCGGGCCGGCACGGTGGAGACATGAGACTGCTGGTGCTCGGTGGTACGGGATTTGTCGGCGGGGCGGTGGTCGGTGCGGGGCTGCGCCGGGAGTGGGAGGTGACGGTCTTCAACCGGGGCCGCCACGGGACGACGCCGACCGGTGTGCGGCGGCTCCGGGGCGACCGGACCGCACCGGGCGGGCTGGCCGCGCTCACCGGCCACGAGTGGGATCTGGTCGTCGACACCTGGGACGGGGCGCCCCGGGCCGCCGGGGAATCGGCACGGGCGCTGGCCGGGCAGGTCGGACGCTACGGCTACGTCTCCAGCGGCTCGGTCTACGCCGAGCCGGTGGCGTTGGGGTCGGCGGAGGACGCTCCGGTGGTCGACGCCGCGCCCGACGCCGTCGAGGGCGACTACCCGGCCAACAAGGCCGGTGCCGAGCGGGCGGTCCGGGAGGTCTACGGCGAGCGGGCACTGATCGCCCGGGCCGGCCTGATCCTCGGGCCGGGTGAGGACATCGGGCGGTTGCCGTGGTGGCTGCGGCGGATCGCCCGCGGCGGTGCCGTGCTGGCACCCGGCCCGGCCGACCTCGCCCTGCAGTACGTCGACGTCCGCGACCTGGCGGCGTTCCTGCTCGACCCGAAGGTGCCCGGTGGGACCTTCAACGTGGTCAGCCGTACCGGGCACGCGACGATGGGGGAGTTGCTCGCCGCCTGCGTGACGGCGACGGGGGCTGATGCCCGCCTGCGCTGGACCGAACCGGAGCGAATTCTGGCGGCGGGCGTGGTGCCCTGGAACGACCTGCCGATCTGGATTCCGGCCGGGCACCCGTACCGCTGGTTGCAGGAGCGCGACGTGCGGGCCGCGTACGCTGCCGGGCTGGTGTGCCGCCCGGTGGCCGAGACCGTGGCCGACACCTGGTCCTGGCTGCGGGCGGTCGGCGCGGTGCCGCCCCGCGCGGGCCGTCCGCAACGTGCCCCGGTGGGCCTGGAGCCGGCCCGGGAGGCGGGTTTACTCTCGGCCGGGAGCTGACTGGTGCGTCGGAGGCGGCCGGACGGTCAGAGCTGCGGGACGGTCAGGTCGAGTACCTCGTCAACGTCGCGGCGGGGCGTGGGCCAGCCGGGTTGGCCGTACCCGACCCGCATCACCATCTGCGGGGTGCCGTAGCGGCCCAGCGAGAGCCGAAGCTGCTCACGGGCGGTTGGTACCTCGATGGGTTGGGACAGCATCGACACGGAGAGCCCGGCGTCGGTGGCGGTGAGCAGCGTGCGTTGTAGGGCCTGGCCGGCGATGACCTGGTCAACGGCGGTGTTGCCGGGGCCGCCGAGCACCGCGACGAGGGGCTCCGGTTCGAAGTCGCGGCCGGGGGCGCGTTCCCGGCCGCCGAAGGCGCGCGCGGGCAGCAGATCCTGCGGCTCGAACGGCGGACCGCCGGCGGCAGCGGGCACCCCGTCGGGGGCCTCGTCGTGGTGGACCCACTTCTCCCGCTCGGCGCGGTATGACGGGTTGCGCTCCAGCACCCGGTGGGCGCCCCGGGCGATCTCCGCGAACGCGTTCACCGCGCTTGTGCCGACCAGCAGCTCCAGCCAGCACTCCTCGGCCCGGGACGCCTCGGCGAGCCGCCACCGGGCGTCGGCGGGCACCGGGTCGGGCTGGAAGGGTGCGCGGTTGCTGAACCGGCGGGGGATCGCCGCGTGGAGGGCCTGCTCGATCGGGGTGGCGCGGCGCGGCGCGTCCGGGACCAGCCGGGCCACCACGTCAGGCTCGGCCGGATACGGGCGCAGCCGTACGACCGCTGGCGTCTCCGCCACGGCCAGGGCGAGCCGCAGGTTGAACAGCGCTGCCCCGGCGGCGATGCGGAGACCCCAGCCGTTCGGGTCGGTGGCGGGCAGCCGTCGGGACGGGTCAACCAGCACCTCGATCCCCCCGTCGCGCAGGCGGAACCGCCACGGCTGGGTGTTGTGCAGCGACGGGGCGCGGACGCCGTCGGTCGCGGCGGCACGTAGCTGCGTTACGGTGTAGTAAGCGTCCATGGTGTCGCTCCCTCCGTTGGCGCGCCACGTCTGCTGCTCCTTCCACCGTCTCCCACGCGGAGCCTGGGGGCCCAGGGCCGGATGTCCCTTCCCTGCGGGACCGACTGTCCTGCCCCGAATCGGCGCTTCCGGCACCCGCGCCGTCAACCGGTGATGTCCGTATTGTCGCGCTTATCGGCCCTTGTCGAGGGAGAAACACCGAGCGGGATGCCCGGCCGGGGCGGGTCGGGACCTTCGACCCCTGCGGAACAGCCGCCAGCAGGGTAGAAACAAGGGATGATCCGCGTGTACCTACTCGACGACCATGAAGTCGTCCGTCGTGGCCTTGCCGACCTGCTCACGGCCAGCGGCGACATCGAGGTCGTCGGCGAGTCCGGCCTGGCGCAGGAGGCGGCCCGCCGCATCCCGGCGCTCCGGCCCGACGTGGCGATCCTCGACGCGCGGCTGCCCGACGGCAACGGCATCGACGTGTGCCGGGACATCCGGGCCCTGGACTCGTCGATCAAGGGCTTGATTCTCACCTCGTACGAGGACGACGAGGCGCTCTTCGCGGCGATCATGGCCGGCGCGGCCGGCTACGTGCTCAAGCAGATCCGCGGCACCGACCTGGTGGACGCGGTGCGGCGGGTGGCCGCCGGGCAGTCGCTGCTCGACCCCGCGATCACCACCCGGGTGCTGGAGCGGATTCGCAGCGGCGTCGAGCAGCCCCGGGAGCTGAAGTCCCTGACCGAGCAGGAGCGGCGGATCCTGGAGTACGTGGCAGAGGGCCTCACCAATCGGGAGATCGCCGGCAAGATGTTCCTCGCCGAGAAGACCGTGAAGAACTACGTCTCCAGCATGCTGGCGAAGCTCGGCCTGGAACGGCGGACGCAGGCAGCCGTGCTCGCCACCCGCCTGCTCGGCAAGACCCACTGACCCGCGGGGCGGATCCGGTGCCGCTGGCGGCTCAGCTTTCCAGCGGCACGGACCAGTGCAGTCGGGTGCCGTGCGGGTGCTCTGGTCGCACCTCGAAGACCCCGCCGTGGCGCTCGGCACGCTCCCGTAGGTTGACCAGCCCGCCTCGGGCGGCGGCCGGATCGCAGCCGACCCCGTCGTCGGTGACGGTCACCGAAACCTGACCGGCCGCCACCCGGACGGTGACCGCGACGCGCTGGGCCCGGGCGTGGCGCACCGCGTTCGACAGCGCCTCCCGCAGTACGGCCGTGAGTTCGGGACGCAGCTCGTCCGAGACGGCGCTGTCGATCGGGCCGGCCAACTCCAGCGCGGGTCGGAAGCCCAGCGACCCGGCGGCGTCCTCGACCGCCTCCCGGATCTCCGAGCGTAACTGCGCGGTCATCGGCGTGCGCAGCTCGAAGATGGTGCGACGGATGTCCTTGATCGTGGCGTCCAGGTCGTCCACCGCCGCGTTGATCCGGTTGGCGAGTTCGGGGCGGGTGCTCATCGGCACCGCGCTCTGCAACTGCAGGCCGGTGGCGAACAACCGCTGAATCACCACGTCGTGCAGGTCCCGGGCGATCCGCTCGCGGTCCTCCAGGACCACCAGCAGCTCCCGCTCCTCCTGGCCCCGGGCCCGCTCCATGGCCAGCGCGGCCTGCGCGGCGAAGCTGCCGAGCAGCGCCAGGTCATCCTCGCTGGTCTCGGCGTGGTCAGCGTTGTACGCCACCACCAGCACGCCGTGCAGGGTGTCCGCGGTCGCCAGCGGGGAGAGCACCGCCGGCCCAGTCTCCAACAGCGCCGGCCAGGGCGCGGCGTGGGCGAGGTCCGCCACCCGGTCGTGCCGGCCATGGGTGACGGCGGCGCCGAAACTGGTGTCGGCGGCGGGTAGGACGGTGCCGACCAGGGCAGCGGCCTGGTCCCCCGCGCCGTCAACCACGTCAACGGTGAAGGTGTCCGCGCCGGGGTCGTAGAGCAGCACCAGCGCCAGCTCCGCCTCGGCGACCTCCCGGGCGCGCCGCGCCACCAGCGACAGCGCATCGGTACGGCGGACCTCGCCGAGCAGTAGCGTGGTGATCTCGGCGGCGGCGGCCAGCCACCGCTCCCGTCGGTGCGCCAGCTCGTAGAGGCGGGCGTTCTCGATCGCCACCCCGGCCGCGGCTGCCAGCGCCACCACGATCTCCTCGTCGTCCTCGGTGAACTCGGCCGCGTCCCGCTTCTCGGCCAGGTAGAGGTTGCCGAAGACCTGCTCCCGGATCCGCACCGGGACGCCGAGGAAGCTGCGCATCGGTGGGTGGTGCGGCGGGAAACCGTAGGAGTCGGGGTGCTGGGTGATGTCGGGCATCCGCACCGGGCGCGGATCGTCGATCAACAGGCCGAGGACTCCTCGGCCGTGTGGCAGCTCACCGATCTTGGCGCGCTGCTCGTCGTCGATACCGTGGGTGACGAAGTCATACAGCGTCCGGTCCCGGCCGAGGACGCCGAGCGCTCCGTAGCGGGCGCCGGCCAGCTCGGAGGCCGCCTTAACGATGCGTTGCAGCGTGCTGCGCAGGTCGAGGTCGGTGCTGATGCCGACCACCGCGTCGAGCAGGGCCCGCAGCCGTTCCCGACTGGTGACCACCTGGCTGACCCGCTCCAGCATCTCCTGCAGCAGCTCGTCCAGATGGACCCGGGACAGCGGGGTCAACCCGAGCGAAGGGGTGGCGTGCGACTTGTGTTCGGGACTGGGTGTCACCGGCCGATGCTAACGCCGCCGGCCAGGGACGTGACACGCCCGTCAGGTTTCGCGGACCGCTGAGGTGTCCACCACCTGCCCCGCGGAGAGCCGCGGCGTGTGCGGCGGGCCGGCATGCGTTGGATCCGCGCGGCCCAGCCGCAGCACGAGATACGGGTGTCCCATGCCGGCCAGTACCCCGCGCAGCTCCGCGCGGGTCCCCGGCACCTCGATCACCCCGCTCAACGGCACCACCGAGACGCCCAGCCGGGTCGCCGTGAGCCAACCCGCCGACAGCGCCTCACCGGCCCGCAGCCAGGTGATGGGCTCGTCCTCGTCGCCGTGGAGCAGCGCGTACGCGGCTGCCTGGTCGTGGCCGGGCCCCACCGGCAGCGTGCCGGCCCGGCCGAAGTCCCGGCCGGGCACGGTGGTCTGTGGGGGCGACTCCGGCAACACCGCCGCCGGCAGACCGACACTGTCGGCCCGGCTCGTCCAGTACGCCAGCTCCGCGCGGAGCCGGGGGTCCTCCGACTCCACGGTGTCGGCCTGAGACGCGGCGGTCGCCAGCTGCAACACCTGGTCCCGGTCGAGGAACTGGAGCCGGACCCCTTCGGCGGTGGCCGCCTCGGTGATCTCGGTAAGGGCCGAGTCGGTGATCGGTTCGTCACCGACCGGTCGGCGGTCGGTGTGCCGGATTCGCATGCACTGCACCAGGTGCATCGCCTCGGGGTCCGTCCCCACCCGGGTCAGGCCGGTGAGCCGGGCCAGCAGGTCCGCGTCACCCGGGTCGGGGATCCGCTCCACCACCGTCTGCCACCCCTCGGCGGCCAACGCGACCCGGGCGTGGTGCAGCGCCGCACCGCAGCTCAGGACGAGCAGCCGCCCCTCCGGGTCGGTGGCGGTGAGCTGCCGGTCACGGACCACACGCAGCTCCAGCGCGTCGGGGAGGACCTGCCACCGCCACGGTTGGGTGTTGTGCACCGAGGGGGCGTGACCGGCGGTCGCGGCGGCCTGCGCGAGCGCGGTGGTCAGCGCGTGGTCCGTCTGGCTCATGCTCTCGACCCTTCCCTCGAACACATCGTGCCGCACCCGGAGGGCACCCGGGCGTGGTTGCCGATCCATCCTGCGACATTCTCCCACCGACCACATGGGGCGCAGGTCCCGTCGCCGCCGGACCATTCGACCCGGGTGACGCACTGCCCACCTCGGTGACCCACGGGGACGATTCCGACCCGGCGGGTTCGGTGATGCACCGCCCACCCAGGCCGACTCGCTGGGACGATTTCGGTGATGGCGGCGGAACCGGAGTGCGTGCCCGAGCAGCCGGCGCGGTCCGGGCCGGGTGGCTGGTTGCTCTGGGCGCCGCTGAGCGGGCTGACCGCGCTGGTGCTCGCTGGCGTGGTAGCGCGGCTCGCCGGCCGGTCCGGCCTCGCTGACCTGCTCTGGGCCGCCGCCACCGTGGCCGCGCTGGTGCCGGCCGTCGGGTCGATGCTGCGTGAGCTCTGGCACCGGCGGTACGGCGTGGACGTTATCGCCGTCCTCGCGCTGGCGGGCGCGCTCGTCGTGGCGGAGTACCTGGCCGGGGCGGTGATCGCGGTGATGGTGGCCACCGGTCGGACGCTGGAGGCGTACGCCCAGGGCCGGGCGACCCGCGACCTCCGCGCGCTGCTCGCGCACGCCCCGCGAACCGCGCGCCGACGTGCCGCGGACGGGACGATCGAGGTGGTCCCGGCAGACCAGGTTGCCGCCGGTGACAACCTGCTGGTCGGCCCCGGCGACGTGGTGCCGGTTGACGGACAGCTCGCGTCGGCGGCCACGCTCGATGAGTCGGTGGTGACCGGAGAGTCGCGGCTGGTCCAACGTTCCCCGGGGGACCGGGTGGGCAGCGGCGTGGTGAACGCGGGTGCCGCCTTCGGGCTGCGGGCGACCGCGGACGCGGCCTCCAGCACATACGCCGGGATCGTGCGGCTGGCCCGGGAAGCGACCGCGCAGAAGGCGCCGACGGTCCGACTGGCCGACCGCTACGCGGTCGCCTTCGTTCCGTTCACCCTGCTGCTCGCCGGGCTGGGCTGGCTGGTCTCCGGCGACCTGGTCCGGGCGGTGGCGATCCTGGTGGTGGCCACGCCCTGCCCCCTGCTGCTGGCCACCCCGATCGCCATCGTCTCCGGGCTGTCCCGTACCGCCCGGCACGGTGTCCTGGTCCGCGACGGTGGCTCCCTCGAACTGCTCGGCCGGGCCCGCACCCTGCTGGTGGACAAGACCGGAACCCTGACCGCCGGCCGGCCCCAGGTGGCCGAGACGGTGTCGGCGCCGGGGATCACGGCCGACGAGGTGCTGCGCCTCGCCGCCTCCGTGGAGCAGCTCTCCCCACATGTGCTGGCGACCGCCCTGGTGGAGGGGGCGCGGGAGCGAGAGCTCGGCCTCGCCGAGCCGGAGGGCGTGACCGAGGAGCCGGGCCGGGGCGTACGCGGGCGGGTGGAGGGCCGCGACCTATGGGTGGGGCAGCTCGACAGCACGCCGCCGCAGTGGGCGGCCTCGGCCCGCGACCGCGCTGAGGAGGCCGGGCACTCGCTGGTGTGGGTTGGTGCGGACCAGGGGCCGCTCGGCGTGATCCTGCTCGCGGACCCGGTCCGGTCCGACGCGTCGCGTACCGTCGGCCGGCTGCGGGCGGCGGGGCTGCGCCGGATCGTCATGGTCACCGGTGACCGCCCAGCCACCGCCAGCCGGGTGGCCCGAGAGGTCGGGGTGGACGACGTCCTCGCCCGGTGCGCACCGGCCGAGAAGGCCGACCGGGTCCGCGCCGAGGTGGACCGGGCGGTCACGGTGATGGTGGGGGACGGGGTGAACGACGCCCCCGCCCTGGCCACCGCGGATGTCGGCGTGGCGATGGGCGCCATCGGGGCCACCGCGTCGGCGGATGTCGCCGACGCGGTGCTCACCGTTGACCGGCTGGAGCGCCTGGCCGACGCGGTGGAGATCGCCCGGTACGCGCGCCGCATCGCCGTACAGAGCGCCACGGTGGGCATGGGGCTCGCCGTGCTGGCCATGTTCGCCGCCGCCCTCGGACGGCTGCCGCCGGTGGCCGGTGCCTTCCTTCAGGAGGGCATCGACGTGCTGGTGATCCTCAACGCGTTGCGGGCCCTGCTCGGCCCGGCCACCCTGCGGCGGTGACGCACCCGAGAGCGCGTCCCGCCGCCGGTGATAGCCAGCCTCAGCGTTCGCGGACCACGGCAACCGGGGAGTGCGCGTGGTGCAGTAGCTGTTGGCTGACCGAGCCGAGCAGCATCCCGGCCAGGCCGCCGCGGCCTCGGCTACCGACCACGACCAGCTGGGCGTTGCGGCTGGCCGTCACGAGCAGCTCGGCCGGGTTACCCTCGGCCACCTCCACCGTGATCTGGAGATCCGGGAACGCTCGCCGCCACCGGGTCAGTGACTCCTCCAGCTCGGCGCGGGCCGCCCGAGCATCCGTCCGGGCATCCGGGGCGGACGGCGGGCGCTGACCCGGCGGCGGACGCCACGCGCGCAGCACGTGCAGCGCTACCTTTCGGGCGGCGGCCTGCTCGACGGCGAAGCCCAGGGCGAGCAGCGACTGCTCCGAGCCATCCACCCCGGCCGCGACGTGCCCGGTCCGCTCCCGGTGGTCGGCGCCTCCCCGGACCACCACCACCGGGCAGTGGGCGTGCGCGGCCACCGATCCCGCCGTCGAGCCGACCAGGAGGCCGGCGAAGCCGCCGAGCCCGCGCGAACCGAGTACCACCAGGCCGGCCCGCGCTGAGAGCTCCTGGAGCACCAGCGCGGGCGGCCCCTCGTACAGCTCACCGGTGACGGTCAGCTCCGGGCTGGTCGCGTCCGCCGCCGCCTGCCGGACCAGCTCCTCCGCCTGCTGCCGAGCGGTGTCGTCGGGCCAGACGCTGGGCCCCCCACCAGGGCCGGTCCAGCCGGCCATGGTGAGCCACTCGAAGACGTAGGCGAGGTGCACCGACCGCCCACTCCGGGCAGCCTCGACCAGCGCCCAATCCCGGGCCCGGACCGCATCCGGCGAGCCGTCGTAGCCGACCAGGATCTCGATCCCGTGCACTGCTATTCGCTCACGCCGGTGTCGTCAGCCTCGCGGACCCACCGCCACTGCGCCACCCGTGGGTCGTCGGCGCCGTGCCTGCGGGTGTAGTCCCGGCACGACTGGCGGGCGTCCACCATCTCCTGCCGCAGGTGCGCCGCCCGCGCACCGAGCTCGGGTACCCGGTCGATCACGTCGATGACCAGATGGAACCGGTCCAGGTCGTTGAGCATCACCATGTCGAACGGAGTGGTGGTGGTGCCCTCCTCCTTGTAGCCGCGAACGTGCAGGTTGGAGTGGTTGGCCCGGCGGTAGGTCAGGCGGTGGATGAGCCACGGGTAGCCGTGGTACGCGAAGATGATCGGCTTGTCGGTGGTGAAGATGGTGTCGAACTCCGAGTCCGGCAGCCCGTGCGGGTGCTCGCTCGACGGTTGCAGGCGCATCAGGTCAACCACGTTGACCACCCGGACCCTCAGCTCGGGCAGGTGCTGGCGCAGCAGGTCGACCGCCGCGAGGGTTTCCAGCGTCGGGACGTCCCCGGCGCAGGCGAGCACCACGTCCGGCTCCGCACCACCGTCGTTGCTGGCCCAGTTCCAGATGCCGATCCCGCGCCGGCAGTGCAGGATCGCCTCGTCCATCGACAGCCAGCTCGGCTGGGGCTGCTTCCCCGCGACGACCACGTTGATGTAGTGCCGGCTGCGCAGGCAGTGGCTCATCGTGGCGAGCAGGGTGTTTCCGTCCGGCGGCAGGTAGACCCGGACCACCTCGGCCTTCTTGTTCACGACGTGGTCGATGAAGCCCGGGTCCTGGTGTGAGAAGCCGTTGTGGTCCTGCCGCCAGACGTGGCTGGAGAGCAGGTAGTTCAGCGAGGCCACCGGCTGTCGCCAGGGGATGTCCCGGGTCACCTTCAGCCACTTGGCGTGCTGATTGACCATCGAGTCGACGATGTGGATGAACGCCTCGTAGCTGGTGAAGAGGCCGTGTCGGCCGGTCAGCAGGTACCCCTCCAGCCAGCCCTGGCAGAGGTGCTCGGAGAGCACCTCCATCACCCGACCGTCGGGGGAGAGGTTCTCGTCCCCGGGGACGGTGGCCGCCACCCAGGCCCGGTCGGTGACCTCGAAGGCGGCGCCGAGCCGGTTGGAGGCGACCTCGTCCGGACCGAAGAGCCGGAACGTCTCCGGGTTCGCGGCGATGACATCGCGGATCCAGCGGCCGAGCGCGCCGGTGGCACTGGTGGCCGGCGTACCAGGTTGGGGCACGTCCACCGCGTAGTCGCGGAAGTCGGGCAGGACCAGATCACGCATTACCTGCCCGCCGTTGGCGACCGGGTTGGCGCTCATCCGGCGGTCGCCCTTCGGCGGCAGGTCCAACAGCTCGGCCACCGGCGCCCCGGTCGCGTCGAAGAGCTCCTCCGGGCGGTAGCTGCGAAGCCAGCGCTCCAACTCGGCCAGGTGCTGCGGGTCCTGGCGCACCTTCGACAGCGGCACCTGGTGCGCGCGGTGGGTGCCCTCCACCCGATTGCCGTCAACATCGCGCGGCCCGGTCCAGCCCTTCGGCGTACGGAGCACGATCATCGGCCAGCGCGGGCGCTCGATCTTGCCACCGGAGCGGGCCCGCTGTTGGATGGCGGCGATCTCGTCCAGCGCCCGGTCCATGGTCGCGGCGAGCGTCTGGTGCACCGTGGCCGGATCGTCCCCGGCAACCAGGTACGGCTCGTGGCCGTACCCACGCATCAGATCCAGCAGGTCGGACTCGGGGAGCCGATCCAACACCGTCGGGTTGGCGATCTTGTAGCCGTTGAGGTGCAGGATGGGCAACACCGCGCCGTCGCGGGCCGGGTTGAGGAACACGTTCGACAGCCAGCTACCGGCCAGCGGCCCGGTCTCCGCCTCGCCGTCGCCGATCACGCACGCGACCAGCAGGTCCGGGTTGTCGAACGCGGCACCGTAGGCGTGGCTGAGCGCGTACCCGAGTTCACCGCCCTCGTGAATCGATCCCGGCACCTCCGCAGCCACGTGGCTGGGAATGCCGCCGGGGAAGGAGAACTGGCAGAAGAGCTGCGCCATGCCGGCCTCGTCCTGGCAGGTGCCGTGGTAGAGCTCGCTCCACGTGCCCTCCAGCCAGGTGTTCGCCACGAGCGCGGGACCGCCGTGGCCGGGACCGGTGATGTAGATGGCGTTCAGGTCGCGGGCGACGATGACCCGGTTGAGGTGCGCGTAGAGCAGGTTCAGTCCGGGGCTGGTGCCCCAGTGCCCGAGGAGTCGCGGCTTGACATGCTCCACGGTGAGTGGCTCGCGTAGCAGCGGGTTGCTTCGGAGGTAGATCTGCCCGACCGTGAGGTAGTTCGCCGCCCGCCAGTACGCGTCCAGTCGGCGTAGTTCTTCTTCGGTCAGAGGGTTGTGCTGGGCGGTTGCGATGCTCATCTCTATCTAAGCCTCTCGGTCAGGTGCGGCGCATCCGGGGCGTTGTGGTTAGCCTCGTCGCTAGCTACGGCCGGGTTAAGAGGCATAGGTCCCGGTTCTTACGGACTCTCAGCCGGGGCGAGTCCTCGCACCACCACCATGGGCGTGGGCGAGTGGTAGAGCACGGCCTGGCAGGCTGAGCCGATCATTCCTCGGCCGGGCTGGTGGCCGCGTGCGGCCACCACCACCAGCTGTGCGGATCGGGACTGCTCCACCAGGACATCGCCAGGAGCGCCCCGGATGGTGTGACACTCCACCGGCACGGCCGGCTCCGGGCCGCCGACATCCGCTACCACCTCGGCGAGGATCTCTGGTGCGTCGTCGTGGCCCTGCTCCACCGCCCGGACGGCGACCAGGCGGCCGGCCCGACGGACGGCGCAGTCAAACGCCCACTTCAGGGCCTGGCGGGAGCCGACCGAGCCGTCCACGCCAACCAGCACCGGCCCCTTCGACGGGGTGTCGTGGCGGACCACCAGTACTGGGCAGCCCGCCCGGGCGACGACCTGCACCGCCGGCGTGTCGGCGGGGATGAAGCAGCCGAGTTCCCGCGTGCTCATGCCGCTGTCGCCGACCGCGATCAGGAAGGCCGTCTCCGACACGCGAATCAGCGTCTCCACGGTAGAGCCCTCGGTGATGTCGTCGCGCACCGACAGGGTCTCGTCAACCTCCCGGGCGATCTTGGTGGCGCGGTCGAGGAGCCTGGCTGCCTCGTCGTGCGTGCCGGCGATCGACGGTGCCTTGAAGGCGGCCCCCCAGTCGAAGGTGTGGATCAGTCGCAGGGGATGGCCGAAGGCTACGGCCTCCCGCGCGGCGAGGTCGACCAGCGGTAGGTCCTGCTCCGAGCCGACGGCGGCGAGCACCGGCGCATCACTGGCTGCCGCCATGTCGGCATCACCTCCGCAGCCACCTGCTCGGCCTCTGGTCCCAGGCTAATCCGGGCGGTGCGGCGCTGGGGCGGGATCGGTGCAGCGCCGCACCGCGATCCACCGATAGCCGGTTACCAGCAGTGCTAGCGTCGATGCTGTGGGAGATGCTGAGGGGTTCGTGGTCGCCGCCGTTGGCGATCTGCTCGTCGCGCGGGACCGTCCGGACGAGATATTCCGGCACGTGCGCGGCCAACTGGTTGAGGCCGACATCACCTTCGGTCAGCTAGAGACCGCGTACTCCGACGAGGGGTCCCGGGGCTCCTCCGGGCCGCGCGGCGCGGTCCCGCACGACGTGGCGAACTACGCCGCGCTCCCGCGCGCGGGCTTCGATGTCATCTCGATGGCGAGCAACCACACCGGCGACTGGGGTGTCGACGCGCTGCTCGACTGCATCGGGCGGCTCCGGCGCGACGGCATCACCGTGGTGGGCGCGGGCGCTGACATGGACGAGGCCCGGCGGCCGGGGATCGTCGAGCGCGACGGCACCCGGGTCGGCTTCCTGGCCTACTGTTCGGTCGCGCCGGAGGGCTACTACGCCGGGCGGGACAAGCACGGGGTGGCGCCGATGCGGGCGATGACGCACTACGAACCGTTCGAGTCCGATCAGCCCGGCGGGCCGGCCCTGATCTCCACCCACACCAACGACGCCGATCTGGCGGCGCTCACCGCGGACATCTCCCGGCTGCGGGACGAGGTGGACGTGCTGCTCGTGTCGCTCCACTGGGGCCTGCACTTCCAGCGCGCGAAGCTCGCGGACTATCAGCCGGTGGTGGCCCATGCCGCGATCGACGCCGGTGCGGACGCGGTGCTCGGGCATCACCCGCACATCCTCAAACCGGTCGAGGTCTACCAGGGCAAGGTGATCTTCTACAGCCTCGGCAACTTCGCCCTCGACCTCAACGACTCCTGGTGGCGGTCGTTCAGTCGGGAATGGCTCGACAAAGCCCACGCGTTCCACCAAGAGCTCTCCCCCGGCCGGGATCTGAAGGCGGAGGGACGGAACTCGGCGATCGCCCGGCTCCACATCGCTGACGGCGACATCAGTCGGGTCGAGATCCTGCCCGTGGTCATCAATGAGGAGAACGAGCCGGTGCCGTACCGGGTGGACACGCCCGAGGGGCGTGCGGTCCGCGACTACCTGGCGGAGATCACGGCCGAGTCCGGGGTGAATACGTCCTTCGATGTCGTTGACGACAAGATGCTGGTTCGCGTCTGACCGTTCTGGTTGAGGTGTCGGGCTGCGACTCGCTCCCGGACTCGTTTGCCCGCGAACTGTACACCGAGCTTCTTCCCCGACTGCTGGTTGCCGTTCTGGTCGTTCTTCGGCTCCGGGCCCTTCGTCACCTATGCCTGCTTCGTTCGCTTATACCTTGCGGCGGGCGAGCTTTCGACACGGTGCAGGGGTAGGGGTAAGTGGCGAGTTTCTGGACCGGCAAGGTTGCGGACGCGATAAAGAGCTGGGCCCGGCTCGCGAGTGTGCGGGGGCTGTTCGCGGTACCGCTGATGTTGGCGATCGTGCTGGGCACAACCTCGGTCGGCGCGGCGCGCGCGCTCGCGCAGGGCGGGCCGTCGGCGGCAGCGGGCCCCCCTGGTATCGGCCTGGCCTGGGGTGCCAACGGTTCCGGTCAGTTGGGTGATGGGACCACCACCAGTAGCAGTACCCCGGTTGTGGTGGACTTGCCAGTCGGCATCACGATCACCGCGCTTGCCGGCGGCGGTCTCCACAGTCTGGCGTTGACCTCCGTTGGCACCGTGTTGGCCTGGGGTGCCAACGGTTCCGGTCAGTTGGGTGATGGGACCACCACCAGTAGCAGCACCCCGGTTGTGGTGGACTTACCAGTCGGCATCACGATCACCGCCATCGCCGCCGGCAACTCTCACAGCCTGGCGTTGACCTCTGCCGGCACTGTGCTGGCTTGGGGCTTCAACGACTTCGGTCAGTTGGGTGATGGGACCACCACCAGTAGCAGCACCCCGGTTGTGGTGGACTTACCGGTCGGCACCACGATCACCGCGCTTGCCGGCGGCGGCTTCCACAGTCTGGCGTTGACCTCCGTTGGCACCGTGTTGGCCTGGGGTGCCAACGGTTCCGGTCAGTTGGGTGATGGGACCACCATCAGCAGCAGTACCCCGGTTGTGGTGGATGTGCCGGTCGGCACCACGATCACCGCGCTTGCCGGCGGCCGCTTCCACAGTCTCGCGGTGACCTCCGTCGGCACCGTGCTGGCTTGGGGCCTTAACGACTTGGGTCAGTTGGGCGATGGGACCATCACCAACAGCAGTACCCCGGTTGCGGTGGACTTGCCGGCCGGCACCACGATCACCGCCGTCGCCGCCGGCAACCGCCATAGTCTGGGGTTGACCTCCGCCGGCACTGGGCTGGCCTGGGGCCTCAACGCCTTGGGTCAGTTGGGCGATGGGACCACCACCAGTAGCAGCACCCCGGTTGCGGTGGATCTGCCGGCCGGCACCACGATCACCGCCATCGCCGCCGGGGCCGCCCACAGTCTGGCGTTGACCTCCACCGGCACCGTGCTGGCTTGGGGCGCCAACGATTCCGGCCAGTTGGGCGATGGGACCACCACCAGTAGCAGTACCCCGGTTGCGGTGGATCTGCCGGCCGGCAGCACGATCACCGCCGTCGCCGGCGGCGGCTTCCACAGTCTGGCTATCGTCCGGCCGACATCAACCACAACCTTGCAGGTGTCCCCACCGAACCCGAAACCGGATCAACCCGTCACTCTCACCGCTACCGTGACCTGCACCGGCGGCATCCCCACGGGGACCGTGACCTTCCTGGACGGCACGAAGGTCCTGGGCACTGAACCTCTGTCCGGGAGCCCCATCGCCACCGCAACCCGCACGGTCACACGTCTGACACCCGGCGAACACACCATCCGGGCGCGCTACAACGGCGACGGCAATTGCCCAGCCTCAACATCCAACCCCACGACAGTCGTAGTCCGAAAGCCCATCCTCCCAGTGACGGGTGTCAGCCTGCCCACCATCCTCGCAGTCGGATTCCTACTCACCCTCACCGGCGCGGCCCTGGTCGGGGTGTTCAGAAGAACCGCGACACCAGGGGCAAAAGAATGATCTAGAGGTACGGACCGTCGGGGGCGGATTGGGGGCCCGGGGTCGGTCAGGGCGTGCGCCGTCGGGACTGGGCGCTCTGCCAGTCGCGCAGCGCCCGCTTGATCCGGGTGTTCTCGTCGTGGAGCCGAGCCACCTCCTGCCGCAGAGTGGCCAGCTCGTGCGCGACCCGGTGCAGGAAGTGTCGTACCTCCTGGGGGTCCAGGCCGCGCCGGCCGAGGCCCACCGTGGCGAAGTTCCGTTCGCGGACGAGGCGGGGATGAAGTTGCTCGGTGCCGCCGTAGACGGTGCCGTAACGCATTGATCGGATCCCTTCGGTGGTGTTGGAAGGGGCGGCCCCGGTCGGAGGGGAGAATTCCGGCGCAGGGCCGCCCCGCCCGACGACCGCAGCCTCCTTGGCGGTACGGCCACCGGGCTGCCGGTGGGTGGTGTCAGTTCGCGGCGAGGCAGGGTCGCGGGGACCCGCCTTTCCGTGATAGGTATTCGTCAAGTCGGTCGGAGCCGTAATGCGCGCCTATCGCGGCTCCACGTTGAGGCCCGACGAGAGCCGGTATGCGTCAGCCACACGCCAGGCCGTCTCTCGTCACCTTCTCGGCTGTTGGCACAGCCGCGGTTGCCGTGCTTGCACCGGGCGTCCCCGGGGGCCGGTGATCACCCTCACCCGAAGGCCACATTTCCAGTGGCCTCGGTATTGGTGCAACGACACCAACGGATCCATTTCGGCAGGATGCGTGGAGAGGTGAGCATGGCCGTCAAGAGAGAAGCCTTCGTGCGGACGCTTCGGGCGCAGTGGCTCGGCCAACAGATGCGGGAGCTGCGCGAGCGACGTGGCCTGACGCTCAAGTACGTGGCCCAGTTCCTGGAGCGGGACTTCTCGTCGCTGGCCCGGTACGAGCGAGCCGAGTGGCCTTTCCGTCGAGATCTCGTCGTGGAACTGTTGGATCTCTACGGGGTCTACGACGAGCGGGAACGAACCCGGATCATCCAGCTTGCACAGGACGCCTGGCGGGTTGATCGCTGGGACAACGACTTCGATCAGACGATCTATGACACGTCGTTCATAGACTTTCCCTGGCTGGAGTCGAGAGCGGACCAAGTGTGTACCTACGCCTCCTTGCTCATACCCGGCCTACTGCAAACCAGGGACTACGCCGAGGCGGTGATCCGGAACGCGGAGGCCAGTTCCACCAGCGAGGTGCAGATCCGGAAGTGGGTTCAGCTCCGGATGGACCGGCAGCGCCTGTTGGAACAGCCCACCGCTACGCGACTCGCCGTGATCGTTGAGGAATCGGTCCTACGGCGTCCGGTGATGAGCCGGCAGGTAATGGCGGCCCAGCTCAACCACCTGGTGCAGGCGCTGAAAAAGCCGACGGTCGAGATCCGGGTCCTGTCCACCACCCTCGGTCTGCACGCGGGCTTGGACGGCACGTTCTGGCTCTTCAAGATGCCTCCGCCCTACACCGACGTCGCGCATGCCGAGACGCTTGGCGGACGGCTCTTCATGGAGTCGGACAAGGCGCTGCGATATGTCCGCGCGTACGATCGCCTCCGGGAGGCCGCGCTCACCGTGCGCGAGTCGGCGAGGCTGATTTCTGCACTTGCGGAGGAGTTGTCATGAGCGACACCATGCCCGACGTTGCTTGGCATATCAGCACCAAGAGCCCGGACCATGGCGGCAACTGCGTCGAGGCGGGGCCGTTGCTTGATGGGTCGGGGCGGGTGGCGGTGCGGCACAGCAAGGCCCCCGAGGCGGCCACGATTATCTATACGGCCGAGGAGTGGGCGGCGTTCGTCGGCGGCGTGCGCGACGGTGAGTTCGATTTCGCCTAGCTCGCCGGCGAGCCGGACCGGTGGTGTGGTTGCCGGTGCCGGGTAGCGTCCACAGCAACGGGAGTGTCCGGTGGAGGTGGCGGCCGACCCGGTGCTGGTGGGAGACTTGCGACGGCCTCTCGACAGCATCCGGTACGGTGCACACCGTCACCGTCGGCTCCAGGAGAGTGCGACACCAGACCCAGCGGGAGTTCCGATGGTCTTCAAGAAAATGTTGAGCGCGTTAGGCGTAGGCGGCCCCAGCGTGGACACCGTCCTCACGAACCCCAACACCCGGCCCGGCCTGACCCTCGACGGCCAGGTCAACCTGATCGGCGGGGACTCGCCGGCGGCCATCGAGCAGATTGTCGTCGGCCTGGTCACCCGGGTCGAGATCGAGGGCCACGACACCGAGTACGCGGGGCTCATGGAGTTCCAGCGGATGCCGGTCTCCGGGCCGCTGCAGCTAGCTCCCCAGCAGCAGCTATCGATCCCGTTCCAGCTACCGGTGCCGTGGGAGACCCCGATCACCGACGTGTACGGCCAGCGCCTGCACGGGATGACGATGGGTTTGCGGACCGAGCTGGCGATCGCCCGTGCCGTGGACAAGAGCGACCTGGACCAGGTCAATGTGCACCCGCTGCCGGTGCACGAGCGCATCCTGGAGGCGTTCACCCGGCTCGGCTTCCGGTTCAAGAACGCCGACCTGGAGCGCGGATCCCTCTACGGGGTGCAGCAGACGCTGCCGTTCTACCAGGAGATCGAGTTCTTCGCCTCCCCGCAGTACGCGCAGACGATCACCGAGGTGGAGCTCACGTTCGTCACCAACCCGCACGGTGTGGACGTGATCCTGGAGTGCGACAAGCGCGGCGGCTTCTTCACCTCCGGGCAGGATGTCTTCGGCCGCTACCAGGTCGCCCACCAGGACGCCGACCGGGTGGACTGGGTGCAGGTGGTGGACGGGTGGCTGCGCGAGACGACCTCCCGCTACGGCAGCCTGCGGGCGCAGGGCTTCGGTGTTCCGCAGCAGCACGGCCAGCGGGGGATGGGCATGGGTGGAGTGATCGCCGGTGCCGCGCTCGGTGTGGCTGGCGGCATGATCGCGGGTGAGATGATCGAGGACGCGATCGAAGGGGACTTCGCCGAGGACTTCGGCTTCGAGGAGTAATCCAGACCTCGAACAGTCATCCAGGCAAAGGGTGCCCGCCGGGACGCAGCTCCCGGAGGGCACCCTTTCGTCGCTAACGGCTAACGCCGGGCCATGCCCCGCTCACCAGTGAGACGCCGGTCCGAGCCGGCCTTCGCCAACCCCCGACTGATCAGGTATGCGGCGGTCAGGGCGGAGAGGAACCACCACGCCAAGATCGGGTCGTTGATGTTCAACCCGTTGGTGCCGGACCCACGCCAGAAGGCAGAGATCACCACCAGGGTGACCGCGCCCGCGTAGATCCAGAACTCGGTGGTCAGGAACGAGTTCTTCGTCTCCGTGTCCGGAGCCGACATCTGCTCCCGGTGCCCGTTGTCCATCGCCCGCATCGGCCGGGTCGGGGCGTCCTGCAGGCGGTCCCGGCTCTGGAACTCCGACCTGCGCTCCCGGCTCTGGGCCTCCGCCGGAGGTCGGTTCCTTGGCCTGGTGGATGCAGCCTCTGTGCTCATCTGGTCCTCCTCGGATTTGATGAGTACCTGAGATCCCCCGCCCCGCTACCGCGTCTCGGCCACGGCACGGTTCGTGGCGGGGACACCCCGGGTCTACCCGACCGGCCGGGAGCAGTAACCCCGCCCCCACCGTGTCGGCGAGTTTGGCCAGCCCGGGGGCGGGAACCCAAAGCAGCTTCCGACGAGTCTGCGAGGTGATGTGACGTGCGCACCGACGACACACGGAACGAGGCCGCCCGGCGGGCCGAGGAGCGGATCGCCGGCGACCGGTACGGCGAGGGCGTTCTGGACGAGGTGACCGTGCCGCAGACCGACGTACAGCGGGTCATTCAGGAGGAGGACCCGGGTGACCCGGCGCACAGCCGGATCGACCCGCAGGTGCTGCGCGACGGTGGTCCGACCCGGGGCCAGGGCGCGATCACGACGACCGGCGGGACCGCCGGCCCGGCCAGTGTTCGCCGGGTGGCCCGGCAACCAGAACGGCACCGGGGCCGGGTCGCCCCGACCACGACGGGGGACGCCACCACCGGCGGCCTGAGCACCCCGACCGCCGGCTCCACGAGCGACGCGGCCGGTCCCGGCGTGCACGTCGCGAACCTCTCCGACGACTGACCGCCCGCCGACCCGCACGCCCCGACGGCCTGGCCCGGTTCGGGCCAGGCCGCCGGTGTACCCGGTCATCAGCCGGGCGCGGCCCGGCGAGCCCGATGCGCCGGGTCTGGACGGCGATCAGGAGGTGGGGCGCAGAATCGTCAGCCGTTGGGTGGCGCGGGTCAGCGCCACATACAGGTCGTTCCGACCGCGCGGGGACTCCGCGACGATCCCGTCGGGGTCAACCACCAGGACCGCGTCGAACTCCAGCCCCTTGGCCTGGGCGACGGTGAGCAGGACGGTACGGCTCTTGAGGTCGGGCTGCTCACCGATGGTGGCCTCCGGAATGGCACCCGCCAGGGCTGCGCCCAGATCGGCGACGCGGGCGGCCGGCACGATCACCCCGAGCCGGCCGTCAGTCAGGGCCGCTGCCATGGCGGTCGCCGCATCGACCAGCTCCGCCGCCAGCCGCTGCGGCGCCACCTCCCGATCGGTCGGCGGCACACCGGTGGACCGTACCGACCGGGGTGGGCGCAGCGTCGGGTCGATCTGGGCGAGCACCTCCGCGGCGACCGCCATGATCTCGGCGGGAGTGCGGTAACTGACCGCCAGCTCCGTCAGCCGCCAACGCTGCGCCACGTACGGCTCGAGGGCCTCAGCCCAGGATGCGGTGCCCGCCAACGCACCGGTCTGCGCCACATCGCCGACGATGGTCATCGACCGGCTGGGGCAGCGGCGCATCAGCAGCCGCCAGGCCATCGGCGACAGCTCCTGCGCCTCATCCACGATGATGTGGCCGAACGCCCAGCTCCGGTCGGCGGCGGCCCGCTGTGCGGTGGTCAGCCGGTCCCCCTCCTCCTGCCGCTCCACCAGCCGGTCGGCGTCGAGCAGGTCGGTGACGCCGAGGATCTCGCCACCGTCCGCCTCGTCCTCCACGTCGATCGACCGGGAGCCTCGGGCGATCTCCAGCACCCCCTCGGCGTACTCCCGCTGTAGGGTCCGCAGTCGCTCCCGGCGGGCCGCCGCGGCCCGATCGTCCTCGCCGAGCAGCTCGGCCGCCTCGTCCAGCAACGGCACGTCGGCCGGTGTCCACCCACCCGGCTGACGGTGCAGCAGGGCCTGCTCGGCCTCGGTCAGCATGGGCGCGGCGGTGGCGATCCGCACCGGGTCGGCGTACAGGCCGGCGAGCAACTGCTGCGGGGTGAGCAGCGGCCACAGCTGGTCCAGCGCCGCCCGTACCGCCGGATCGTCCCGCAGCTCCCGACGGATCTCGGCGCGGTCGGCCTCCTCGAGCAGGTTCTCCCCACCCAGCGGGTCAGCGCCGATGCGCTCGGCGACCTGCGTGGCGAGCGCGTGCACGATCTCGACATCGAAGACCGCCCGGGCGAGGTTGTGGGGCCGCCCGGACCGGCGGGCCCGGTCCCGGGCGGCCCGGACGGTCTCCGGGTGCAACTGGAGGATCTCCCGCTGCGGCTGCTCGATCTCCAGCGGTTCGTCCGGCACCCACTGTCGGTCCCGGACCGCGGTGGAGAGGACATCCACCAGCACCGCGCGGCCCTTCAACGCGGCGGTCTCGGCCGCCTCGGCGCGTCGCGCGGTGACGCCGGGGAAGAGGTCAGCCTGGGTACGCAGCAGCACACCGGTCTCGGCGAGGGCCGGCAGCACCTGGGAGATGTAGCGCAGGAAGGTCGTGTTCGGCCCGACCAGCAGCACGCCCCGGGTGGCGAGTTCCCGCCGGTGCGTGTAGAGCAGGTAGGCCGCCCGGTGTAGTGCCACCGCGGTCTTGCCGGTGCCCGGGCCGCCCTGCACCACCAGCGTGCCCGGCAGCTCGGCCCGGATGACCGTGTCCTGCTCGGCCTGGATGGTCTCGACGATGTCCCGCATCCGGCCGGTCCGGCCGGCGGTGAGGGCCGCGAGCAGCGCCGCCTCGCCGGTCAGCTCCTCGTGGGCGGTGGGGGAGGCGGCAGCCAGGTCGAGCACCTCGTCGTTGAGGCCGGTCACCGTGCGTTGCCGGGTCCGCAGGTGCCGTCGTCGGTGGACGCCCTGCGGGTTGGCGGCGGTGGCGAGGTAGAAGGCGCGCGCCGCCGGGGCCCGCCAGTCGATCAGCAGCGGGTCGTAGTCGCCGTCGGTGTCGAAGATGCCGATCCGGCCGATGTAGTGCCGGCCGCCGTCGTCGGTGTCCAGTCGGCCGAAGCACAGGCCCTGCTCGACCGCCGAGTACTGCTCCACCTGCTCGCCGTACATCCGTACCGCGCTGTCGCGTTGGGACCGGGCCTGGAGGGTGCCACCGGTCGCCCGGAGCTGTTCGGCCAGCCGGTGGGTGGCCTGCTCCCGCAGCGCGTCCAGCCGGCCGTAGAGCATCGAGACGTACTCCTGCTCCTGGCCGAGCTCGTCGTCGTTTATCGGCGATTCGCCGGGACCGCCGGAGTGCTGTGAAACGCCGGAGTTGCTTGACAAGCCATCTCGCAATTCGCTACCCTTGCCCGAAGGAACGGCTTGATGCCGTTCTTTTTTATTCCCTGAACTGGTCAGGATACCGGTCGGCGCGGCCACCGGAGGTGCCCCTGGTGATGTGCCAGCGGGGCTGGGCGTGGCGACGAGCCAGGGGCGTGGGCGGAGGTCCTCACCCGCCTCGGGCGGCGGGCACTGGCGTGGGCAACGACAACCCCGGGGCCCGCGCGCCGTGCGAGCCCCGGGGTTGTCGGCGACGAGACGTCAGCCCCGAGCCACCTCGTACAGTCGCTCCGGGGAGACCGCCCCCACGATCAGCCGGCCGTCGTCGGTGAGCAGCGCCGTGAGCAGCGCGCTACGGAACAGTCGACCGCTGCCCCAGTCACCCTGGACCGCCGGCAACTGACCGGCGAGCAGGTCCAGGTCGGGCACCTCCTCGGCGGCGGTGGTGGGACGCTCCACCTCGCCGACCTCCGCGACGAGAACCGTGGCCCAGCTCGTGCCGACGGTACGCGGGCCGGGCTGTTCGCTGTCCTTGGTCGATCCCGGCTGCTCCGGCAGCGGTGGCTGCCCGGGGTGCTTCCCGTCGTCCTGCCGCTCGGTGATCTGAACCCCCGGCGGCGGGTTGAAGGTGAACTGGTCGGCATCCGGCCGGGCGTAGTCGATCTGGGTGAACGCCAGCTCGAACGCCGGGGGATCCCCGGCCTCGGCGAAGACCTCGAACCGCAGCGGCAGGTGCTCGGTCGCGTCGATGGCGATCCGGACCTGGTGCACCAGAGAGGCGGCGTCCCGGGGCTCGAGCACCAGCTCATAGGCGTCCCGCCCGGCGACCGTGGCCGACCGCCCGACGCTTACCTCGGTCGTCGGATCAACCGCGGCGAGCGCCTGCGCGGCGGCCTCCCGCGGCGTCACCGGCACCTCCGGTGGGTTCGCCACCTCCTTGCCTCCCGGCAGTACCCGGTGGGTGGCCGTGTTCGTCTGGCTGTTCCACAGCCACACGTCCCGCCCGTTACGGATGTAGTCCTGCTGCCCGAGCGTGTCCACGAACGCGACTCGCTGCTGGTCCGGCCCGGAGTGCCAGACCCGCAACGTGTGGGAGCCGGTCAGCAGGCTGGCCGGACCGTCCTCGGCGAGCAACCCGGCGATCGGCGGTAGACCGAGGTCGGCCCGCTGCACGACGGTGCCGGACAGACCCTCGAAGCGGGCGGTCTGGAGATCGACCAGAAGCTGGGCGGCGGATCGGGGCGGCAGGCTCGGCTCGGCTTCGGCAGCGAAACGGCCCAGCGCGGCGCCGCCGCCGATGACGGTCACGACGGCGGCCACCGGGACCAGCCACCGTAGGGCGGGACGGCTTGTCAGAACGGACATGGGGCACCTCCTGCCGACCATCCTGCCGAACGCACCCTGTGCGGACGCTGAGGACGGCGTTTCCGGCGCGCGTCGCCCGATGGCACTCTTGTTCCCGTGCGACTGCTGGTGGTGGAGGACGAAGCGCGGCTGGCGGCTGCCCTGCACCGGGGGCTCCAGGCCGAAGGGTTCGTGGTGGACATCGCCGCGACCGGGCCGGCTGGCCTGGCGGCGGCCCGGCACGGCGACTACGACGCGATGGTCCTCGACGTGATGCTGCCCGGCCTCTCCGGCTACGAGGTGGTCCGCCGGCTGCGGGCCGAGCGGTGCTGGCTGCCGGTGCTCATGCTCTCCGCCAAGGACGGCGAGTACGACCAGGCCGACGGGCTGGACTGCGGGGCCGATGACTATCTCACCAAGCCCTTCTCGTACGTGGTGCTGCTGGCCCGGCTGCGCGCCCTGCTGCGTCGCGGTGCACCGGAGCGGCCGGCCGTGCTGGCCGTGGGGGACCTACGGCTGGACCCGGCCCGGCGGCGGGTGACCCGAGACGGCGTCGAGGTCGCCCTGACCGGCCGGGAGTACGCCCTGCTCGACTACCTGATGCGCCGCCCCGGCACGGTGGTCTCCAAAACCGAACTCCTTGACCACGTCTGGGACGCCAGCATCGAGACCGCCCCGAACGCGGTGGAGGTGTACGTGGGCTACCTGCGCCGCAAGCTCGGCCGAGACCGCCTGGAGACCGTCCGCGGGGCCGGCTACCGCCTCGTCGCCGCATGACCGAACCCGCCGCCCCCGCCGGTCGTCCCCGCCCCGGCAGCGGCCCCCCACCCACCGCGGCGCGAAGGGCGCGCGGATGGCCCCGGACCCCGCTTGGCCTCCGCGGACGGCTGATGGCGATCGGCCTACTCGGCGTGTCGGCGGGGCTCGCCGTCGGCGGCCTGGTGCTCCTGGCCGTGCTCAACTGGACCCTGCACCGCAATGTCGACACGGAGGCGCTGCGCACCGCCGACGCCATCGCCCTGCTGGCCGCCGAGGACGCCCTGCCCGACCCCCTGCCCGTCGCCGGCAGTCAGGTGCGGGTACAGGTGATCGACGCGCAGGGACGGGTCCGCGCCGCCTCCATCGACGCCGACCGGCTGGTGCCGATGGTCCGGCCGGACCAGGCCGACCGCACCGCCCGAGCCGGCACCACCGTGCCGGGGCAACGCATGGGGCTGACCGGGCCGATGCGGGTGGTGGCCGTGCCGGCCGGCACCGACGGCGACCCGCTCACCGTGCTGGTCGCCCGTTCGCTGGTGGACGTGCGGCAGAGCATCCACGTCGTCCAGACCATCCTGCTGGTCAGCTTCCCGCCGCTGGTGGGTCTGCTCGCCCTCGTGGCCTGGCGGGCCGTCGGCGTGACGCTCCGTCCGGTGGAGGCGCTGCGCCGGGGCGCTGAGGAGATCACCGGTCGGGACGGGCACGGCCGGCTACCCGTACCGGCGTCGCAGGACGAGATCCACCGGCTCGCGGTGACCCTCAACGACATGCTGGATCGGCTGCGCGTCAGCCGGGACCGGGAGCGGGCGTTCGTCGCCGACGCCGCGCACGAACTGCGCAGCCCACTGACCAACCTGCGGACCGAACTCGAGGTCGCGCAGCGGCTGGGGGACCGGACCGACTGGCCGGCCGTCTCGGTGGACCTGCTGGCCGACACCGAACGGCTCGGCCGGCTCGTCAACGACCTGCTGCTGCTCGCCCGCCTCGACGAGGCCCCGCCCGCCCGCGGCGCCGGGCCGGTCGACCTGGGTGCTCTGTTGGCCGAGGTGGCCGCTCGCTACCCGGCCGGGAGGGTTCACGTGGCACCGTCGGTGTCGCCGCTCTGGGCGGCCGGCGACCCGGAGGAACTGCGCCGGGTGTTGGTCAACCTGGTCGACAACGCGGTACGGCACGCCCGCAGTCGGGTGCTGCTCGGCGCCGAGCCGGGCGGTTCCGCGTACCACCGGGTGACGGTCACCGACGACGGGCCCGGCATCCCGGCGGCGGACCGGGAACGGGTCTTCGGCCGGTTCACCCGGCTGGATGTCGCGCGTGACCGGGACGCCGGCGGCGCCGGCCTGGGGCTCGCCATCGTGCGCGAACTGGTGCGGCGGGCCGGCGGTTGGATCGACCTCGACGATGCCGACCCGCCGCCGGGCCTACGCGTCCGGGTGACGCTGCCCGCGCTGCCCACCGAGTAACGGACGCGCTTACCGAGTAACGGACGCGCTTACCGAGTAACGGACGCGCCCACCGCATGGGCGGACGTGGCGTCAACCGCGCGTGGTGCAGACCTCCTCGGACCGGGCGATCCTCTCCGTCGACCACACCACCGCCACGGCGAAGCAGTAGTCGACGCCACCGTTGAGTCCGTACACGACGAACTCGGTGCTGCCGGCGGGCAGGTTGGCGAATACGGTCTGCGACTCGCCGGGCTGGCCTCCCGAAACCACCACCGGGCCCGTGCCTGCCTTCGGGTAGGTCCAGCGCAGGGCGACGTTGTCCCGGTTGTCGGTCAGGGTCACCGCGTCCGGCGGAGCGCCGGAAGCGTCCGCCGGTGTGGCCGGAGCCTCGGTTGCCGGGTCCGTCGCCGGCCGCGGTGCCGACCCGTCGAACCGGGCAACCCCGGCGATCACCGCGGCCGTCCCCAGCAGCACCACCACCGCACCCACCACGAGCGGCAGCCGGTGCCGGGGCAGCGGTGTGGCGCGCGGCACCGGCACCGGCAACCGCCGCGACGGTTGGTCCGTCGGCGCATCGGGCATCCCGTGGGGTCCGACCCGGTGGACCCCGTCGGCCTCCTCCAGGTGGGTCAGGGGCAACACCGCTGGGGGCACGGCGGCACCCCACTGTTCGGTCGACGACTCGCGCCACCACGGGTCGTACTCGTCCCCGCTGACCGGTAGATCCGGCGGGAAGGGCTCGGGTGGCTCGTGGAACGCGGCACCCTCCGGCGGTAGCCGGGGCGTCGGGACCGCCGGCGGCGGCGAATACCCAGCCGCGGGATGCTCCTCGGTCACCGGCCGGTCTGGCTCTGGCTCCGGCGGAAAGTACAGGTCGGTCGGTCGATATCCGGGCTGCGCGGGATGCTGCGGCCCGTCCGCATCCCGTGGTGCACCATCGGGGAGTGACCCGTCGTCGGAGAGTAGCCCGTCGTCGGGGAGCGGCCCGTCCCCAGGTAGCGGTCGGTTCTCGGGGAGTGGCCCGTCTCCCGGCGGGGGCGTTCGAGCGGCCGGCACGATCGGGGCCTCCCGCCCGTGGGGCGCGCAACGGTGCTCCGGATCGGCACCCGCCCGGCCCAACGCGGCCACCTGCCCCGCCAGTGGATCCCCCGCGGCCAGGTGCTGGTGGCACAACCCCTCGGCCAGCGCCAGGCTCTCCTGCGCCGAACCGACCAACCCGCAGTCGCGCTGCATCGCGCCGAGCCGGGCGAGCATCTTGATGCCGCTGGGATGCCCGTCGCCGTACACCTCGCGGTGCAGCTCCCAGGCGTCGGCGAGCCGGTCGCGGGCGACCTGGCACTGGCCGCGGGCGTACTCCAGCGTGGCCAGATCGGCGTGCGCGGCGAGAACGCGAAGCGACTCTGGACCATCCAAGGCGGTCAGCTCGATAATCACCTCCTGGTAGATCCGCGCCGCGCGGGACCAACTACCGACCCGGTGCAGCACCGCGGCCAGGGTGGCGGCGGCCGCGACGGTCCGTTCGTCCGAACGGCCGTGCAGGTGGTTGCTCGCCGCGTACGCATAGGCGGCCCATCCCCGCGCGGCCTGCGGATCGCCGAGCCCCACCAGCACCCGCGCCTGCAGGCCTGCCAACTCGGCTAACTCGGCACTGGCGTTGGTAGGCCGTGGATCGGCGTCGGCCAGCGCGTCGGAGAGGAGCCGCTGGGCGCCGGCGAGATCGCCGGTAGCCACCAGATGATGCGCGTGGTCAGTCAGTTCACCGAAGCCAGAAGGCACGCCCCATGGTGCTTAACCAGCGACGGTATGTACAAGACCCGCGCCGGTTGGGTTTCCCCGCGCTGCTTTTGTTGGCCCCGCCGCCCCCGGTCCATCCCAGTACGGTAAAACCGATGACGTGATGGACGGGGTGGTACGGGAACTGCTCGGCCGGCAGCTCGAAGCGTGGTTGCCCCGGGCGGTTGCGCAGGGGCGGCCCAGCGTCGTGGCGCTCGCCTACGGGCCGGGAGCCCTGCTCGCGGCCACCGACTCCGCCGAAGCGGTACTCGGCGTGCTCGCCGAGCATGCCAACCAGCTTCGCGGGCGGCAGCTCAGCGTGCTGGTGCTCGCCGAGGGCAGTGAGGAACTCCCCGCCCGGCTGGGCGCGATCGAGGCAACCCTGCCGGCCGAGATTGCCGTACACCTGGTGCCCGGCGGGCCCGCCCGGCTGCCGGTCGCGGTGAAGGCGGCCGGCGCCATGGGGGCGCCGCTGCTGTCGTACCTGGACGGGGCCGGCGCCACCGACCCCGGCGTGCTGGCCGCCAGCGCCGCCGGCCGCCCTGCCGAGCTCCTGCTGGTCACCGAGGCGGAACCCGCGCCTGCTGCCTCCGCTGGCACTGCGTCTGGTGGCACTGCATCTACTGCCTCTACCGGACCTACTGCCTCGGCCGGCACTGCGGCTGCTGGCTCTGCCGGCTCGGTGCGGGCCGGGCTCGCCACTGCCGGTTTCCCGCTCACCACCCAGATCGACCTGGTCGCGGTGGACGGGTCACGCACGCGGCGGCTCGCCTTCGGCACCGGCCACGACCGCAGCCTGGATGCGTTCAAGGAAAACCTGTGGGCGGTGGACGACGACACCGCGGTGCGCTATCGGGACCCCGCCGACCCGAGCGGGCAGCTGCTCGACATCGCACCCGACCCCGAGTCGCTGGGCCAGGAACTCCTCGCCGAGCTGGCCCGCTCTGGCCCCCGTACCGTCACCGAACTGCGCCGACACGCGCTGACCGCGACCGCGTACCGGTCAGTCGACGTGCAGCGGGCGCTCACCGGGCTGCTGCGGTGCGGCGCCGCCGTGCGCGACCCCGAGCACGGTCGACTCGGCGGTGACGTGGTCATCGCTGTGGCCCGGCATTCGTAGCTGACCGCCGCCAGCATCGGCGGGCGGGCGCGGGCGTACCAGGGGCGGAACCTCCCGGGCGGGCAGAGCGGGCACCGACTCCGGGCCTGCCGCTACCGGTGTGGCCGTTACCGAATCGGTTGCTACCGGTCCGGTCGGCGCTGAATAGTCGGCGAGGTGCTCCCGAGCGGCGCGGAACGCACCCGGGCTGACCCCGACCTCCCGGGTGAAGAACCGGCCGAAGTTGGTCGGCTCGGCGAAACCGAGCCGCTGGCCGACTTGCGCCACCGGCTCGTCGGTCGCCGCGAGCAGGCGCCGGGCCTGCAACGCCACCCGCTCGTCCACCACCTGCTTCGCGCTGCGCCCGGTGACTGCCAGGCAGGCGCGGGTCAGGGTACGAACCGAGCAGCCCAACTGGTCGGCGTAGTCCTCCACCCGCCGGCTGCGCTGGTAGCCCTGCTCCAACTCGCGGCAGAGCAGGAGGAAGGTGCCGGCCGCGGTGCGTGCCGCCGACCGCGACGCGGGCTGAGGCCCCCGGCTGGAGCCCGCCAGCAGCGCCAGCCGAAGCAGCAGCGTCGCCAGCTGGTGGCGGAGCAGCGCGGTGGTCTCCCCGCGATGCAGCTCGCAGTCCACCGCGAGCTGACGGAGACCGGCACTGATGGCCGCCCCATCCGCACCGGTCAGCTCAAGCCAGGTCGGAGCCGCCTCGAGGTCAATGTCAAAGCCGTGCAGCGCCGCCGAGGCCCAGTGCACCACGATCGCACCCAGGTGGGGTGGCCCACATCGAAGCACCTGGCCAGCCCGGACCCGCAGCAGTGTGCCCGGATGGCAGGGAAAGGGGTGGAAGTCCACCTCGGCGCTGCCCCGCCCCGCGGTGACCAGCAGGAGCAGGTCCTCCGCCAGCAGGACCGGACGCCGCCACGCCGGATCGGCCACCAGGTCACCGAAACCGCGCGCCGCGCTCACGGCGGCGTCCGGGCAGCGATGAACAGCAGAGAACATCACCTGCGACGGTAGCCCGGTATGCCGATTCCCGCAGCACCGTCCTCGCCGCGCGGCCCCGCGCCGCGCGGCGGGCCAGCATCGACGGAGTCCCGGTGCGGAGCCCCCACAACCCGCCGCCGTGCCGACTTTGCCGCGCCGACTCCGCCGCGCCGGCGACGGGGTTGTGGGGGCTGACCGAGACGATTACGTTACCGAGCGGTAGGGGTGGACGGTGAAGGGATGAGCATGACGGATCTTTTCTCGGTTTCCGGCAAGACTGTCCTGGTCACCGGTGGCTCGCGCGGGATCGGCCGGATGATCGCCGAAGGCTTCGTACGAGGCGGCGCCAAGGTGATCATCGCTGCTCGGAAGGTGGAGGTCTGCACCGCGGTCGCCGCCGAGTTGTCGACGCTGGGCGACTGCACGGCTGTCCCCACCGACCTCGGTAGCGATGTCGGCGCCGAGGCGCTGGCCGCCGCCGTACGAGCGCGGCACGACCGACTCGACGTACTGGTCAACAACGCGGGTGCCACCTGGGGTGCACCACTTGAGGCCTACCCGGAGAGCGCATTCGACAAGCTCTGGGCGGTCAACGTCAAGGCCGTCTTCCGGCTCACCACCGCACTGCTGCCCGTACTGCGTGCGGCGGGCACCGCGGACGATCCCGCCCGCGTCATCAACATCGGCTCGGTGGACGGGATTCGGGTCCCGGGGATGGAGGTGTACGCGTACTCCGCCACGAAGGCGGCCGTGCACATGCTGACCCGCAGCCTCGCCCACCAACTCGCCGCCGAACACATCACCGTCAACGCGATCGCCCCGGGCCCGTTCGAGAGTAAAATGATGGCGTTTGCCCTGGATGACCCCGCCTCCCGGGCCGCCATCGAGAAGCAGGTGCCGCTGGGTCGCATCGGCCGGCCGGAGGACATGGCGGGTACCGCGATCTACCTGTCGTCGCGGGCTGGCGCATACCTGACCGGCGCGGTCATCCCGGTTGACGGCGGCATCACCACCCATGGCTGAGCGGGCCCAATCCGGTGGTGGGTCGTATCACGTATCGACCCGGGTAGCCGGGGTGGCCGGGGTCGCGCGGACTCGGCAGCTCCGCGCGGCCCCGGCTAGCCGGTCACCAGATTTCGGTCCTTCAATCCAGATTCCGGTTCTTTCGATCTCAGCGGCCGGCGAGCAGCCGGTTCACCGCCGTGTCGACGTCCAGGTGCTCGGCCTCACGGCCGCGCGCGACGACGACGTAGGTCCGCCGCAGGAAGCGCACCAAGACGCTCCGCGGCACCTCAAACAGGGCGTTACCGTCCGGGGACGACAACGCCAGGGCGACGAAGTCCCCACGCGGGGTGGCCCAGGGCCAGACCCGCACATCGCCGATGCCTGCCGGCTCATCGAGGCCGGTCACCAGTAGTTCCCGTGCGAACGACCAGCTGACCGCCTCGCCACCGGCCGATTCCGCATGGAACAGGACGTGGACCGCATACGGGTCAGCAGGGTCGTAGCGCAGGCTGGCGCGCACCGGCAAGGCCGTGGCGTCAGGTGCGACGAGCCTTAGCGACGTCTCGACCTCTACGGTCGTCGGTCGGATGACACTCATGGACGTTCTCCCCCCGGCACCGCTGCGGAACGCGCGTGTCCCGCTTTTCCCATACTCAGGTGCTGCCCCTAGCTACGCTCCGCCATACGCTGACTTCACCCAGTGGTGGGAAGGTCTTCGGAGTGTCCCCCAGAATGTGAAAGTTCCTGTAGGATTTCCGGTTCCGCCCGTCCGCGGTGCCGCTCGGCATCAGGTGCTTCAGTCGTCGACTTACTCCGGTAACGTCCAGTCCACGGTTGCAGTGACGGGCGCGCGCCACACTGGGAGGAGGAAATGTGACGGGGTGATCCTCAGTGGATCGTGTCACGCCGTCGGGTCGGCCGATCATCGCGACCCAGGCGGCCGAACGGCGGGGGTACGGGGTGTCGAACGAACAGCGGAGTAAGCCGGTTCGATCCGGCTCGGATGTGGGTGCACCGGCAGCGGGGGCGGCGCTGGTTGATGCCCGGCGAGAACGGCCACGGTGGCGCCAGCGAGTCTCGACCACCCTCGCGTTGATTCGGGCCAACCCCACCGGCCGACTTGCCCTGAAGGCCCTTGTCGCGATGACTGGCGCCATCGTCGTGACCGTCGGAATCGCGCTGATCCCACTGCCGGGCCCCGGCTGGTTGCTGGTGATCGCCGGCCTCGGGATCTGGGCGGTGGAGTTCCACTGGGCGCGGCGGCTGCTCACCTTTACCCGCCGGCACGTCTCCAGTTGGACCAGTTGGGTTACGCGTCAGTCACTCTCGGTGCGGTTCGCTATCGGCTCGGTCGGCCTCGTCTTCGTGTCGACCGTCGTGTGGCTGTCGCTCAAGTACAGCGTCGGCATCGATGTGGTGGCCTGGGCGCTGGATCGCCTCAAGGCGAACTGAGCCTCGGTTTGGGGTCGACATCGGCGATCAGGTAGAGTCACCCAAGCCAACGGGCGATTAGCTCAGCGGGAGAGCGCTTCGTTCACACCGAAGAGGTCACTGGTTCGATCCCAGTATCGCCCACGTTGAATATTTACAGGTAAGAGGCCAGTTCCCGAATCGGGGAGCTGGCCTCTTTCGTTTCTCTCACCGGTGCTTGGGAGAAGTCTGGGAGACGATCTTTACGGCCGACTCAGTTTCCTCGGTCAGCAGTCGGTTCAGGACGGCCACGGGGGACCGGGGTGCCATTGCTCGCCGCTCGGACACTGCCGCCTCCCACAGTTGCGTCAAGCCGTCGAGCAGCCGGGCTCGCATCACCGCCGTGACATGCGTGTAGCGGGCCTGAACGGAGCCGTCCGCGTGGCCCATCCGTTCATCCGCCAACTTCGCCGGTGTGCCCAGCTCCTCCATGAGCGTCTTGTGCGTGTGCCGTAGCCCGTGCGGGGTCAGCCCCGGAGCGACCGGAAGCCAGCACGCGTCAGCGCGGCCCGCCGCGTTGCGTCCCCGAACCGGAATGCCTGGCCACGGCTCCCCGAGCACCGGAACCGGCCGGACCTTCAGGTGCCCCTTCGTCGGATACCAGCCAGTCACCGCCGGCTGAAACAACCAGGTGGCGAAGTTCGTCCGACGCCAGTGCGCGGCCAACTCCCCAGAAGCGCCACCACGGACGTAGCCGAGATCCGCGATAGCCGCCGTGATCCGCGCGCGAGTCGCCCCATGCACCACCTCAGGATGATTCAGAGCGGCCGACGCGGTGGCCGACGAGACACCCGCCCGGCGAGCAACATCCACTAAGGTCGGTCCCGACGTACGAGCCATGCCCTTCGGGGGACGATGACCGCTGAAGACATATGCGCGTTGATGACACCCGCATGCCTTCCTTCGGGTGCGAGCCGCATGCTCCGCCAGCAGCCGATCCAGCCAGGCCGGTAGGTCGATTGTGCGATGCGAGTCATCCTTGGGTGGGCAGCGGTGCAACTCGCCGGAGTCAAGCTCGTAGAGCTGCCACTCAACCCGGATCTCCGCCGGACGAACGTAGCCGGCTTCCAGCCCCACCAGTTCACCCCAGCGCATGCCGGTGAACCCCTTCGTGACTATGGCAACGAACTCATCGTCACGGCCCGACAGCAATGCCGCGCGTTCTGCGATCAACAGAACACCGAGCGCTGTGGTTACCGCCTTCTCCGGACCGCGACTACGAGACCGCCCCGCCCGCTTGCCCCTGCCACGGCGCCGGGACGCCGGATTGGAGTCCCGGAGTCCTTCCTCAACCGCGTCGGCCAGGATCAGGTGCAGCGTCGCCCGCCAGGTCTTGATACTTGACTCGGCGTAGCCGGCCGCCCGCTCCTTCTTCTCCCACATCGTGACGTCCGCCGGAAGGATGTCAGCCATAGCCGTGTGCTCGAACGTCGGAAGCAAATGCTCCTCAATGTGACGCCGGTAGTTTTGCATGGTCGAGGCGGCGAGATCCTGCGCCGAGTACCAACGGTTAACGAAGTCACCGAAGGTGATTCGAGGGGAAATCACGTCACGCCGAACGCCAGCACGGACCTTGGACTCAGCATCATTAGCCGCCTGCTCAGCCTCGCGCCTGGTGCGAAAGCGAATCGTAGCGCCAACTGAGTCTTTAACCGTGTTGTACTTTCCAGCGTCAACCTTATAGCGGCCCCGCCAGTACTCGCCCCGCTTTTCCGCGTAGCCCATTCTTCCTGCTCCCTGCTCATGCTGCCGATTGTGATACTAGGATTCTGGCCCGACGTGGTACACGTGCGCTGAGGCGGGCAACGGGTCCGCTTTCCTCCGTTGTGGGCTTGACCGCTCGGCTAACCCGGCCCGGTGACACAGGAGCATCGCTTGCTTGTACCTCGAAAAGCTGGGCAATCGCTTCGACGTGTTGTTCCGTAAAGCGATAGGCGCCACCGATCCAGCAGTACGGGACTCGCCGCCGTCGAGCCTGTTCCTTGACCCACCACTCCGAACAGCGAAGCCGGTCGGCAACCTCGGACGGCAGGTAAAAGCGCAGAGGCGTCGGCCGCGGATCGTTTATCTTCATCGGGTCTCCTTTCTGGCTTGTTGTGCGTTGCGTCGGATGCGGTCGGCGATGGCGGTGGCGAGTTCGAGTTGTTCGGGGGTGTCGTAGCCGATGCCGAGGATGTGCCAGTCGTTGATGACGATGACGTCGGTGTGTTCGGGGAGGCCGGCGTCGGTGAGGGCGGTGTGGAGTTGGTGGGTTTGGCGTTCGGCTCGGAGGTGTTTGAAGGTGGTGCTGTAGCGGCGGGCTTTGGTGAGGAAGTGGCCTCGGAAGCCGAGCATGTGTGCCCAGTGCCGCAGTTTCAGGTCGGCGTACTGTTCCTGGCCGCCGAGGTTCCAGGCGGTTTGGATCATGGCTCGGTGGTGGTCGGAGACGCGTAGTTGGTCGATGTGGGTCTGGGAGCGGATGCGTCGGTCTCCGGTGTCGGTGGCTCCGGTGCCTTTGGTGGCGTATTTGGCGATGTAGCCGGCGAGGCGGGTGTCAGCGACCACCTGGTCCCCGTCGTCTGCGTTGTCGGGGAGGTCGAGGTCGGTGGCGGTGGCGGTGATGTCTTTGATGTCGACCTGGGTGCCCCACCGCAGGGGTAGTGGTGTGCCGTCGGGTCGAGGGGTGTCGACCCGGACGGACGATGCTGCGGTGTGTACGGCGTCGGCGAGGACGTCGGCGGTGAGCCAGGCGGGGGGTGGTGTGTCGGGGCCGGTGGGTCCGTCGGCGCGGATGATGGCGTGGAAGTGGACCAGGCCTCGGCGTTGGTATTCGGCGACTTTGGCGTAGGAGATGCGTAGGTGTCGGCTGGTTTCGCGGACGGTGAGTCCGCCAGCTGCGGCGACGGCTCGGCGTAGGGCGATGGTGAAGCGGTGCCAGAGTTGGCCGCTGTGGGCCTGCCATAGCACCGCCCCGGTGTAGTCGTAGGTGTCGGGGTTGATGGGGCTACCCAGGAGCGGATGTCCGTCGGGGTGCCAGCGTCCGCAGGCACATGGTCGTTTGCTGGGGCGGTTGTGGACGGGGCCGAAGGAGGGGGCGGTGAGGGTGGCGAACAGCCGCGGGGAGTGGGCCACGGTGGCGGGGATGCCTTTGCCGCCGTTCATGCCGGAGTGGATGAGGTGCCAGGCGTCGGCGGCGTAGCGGTCGGCGCAGGAGGGGCAGACGGCGGCGCGTCGGGTGCCGCAGGACGACCACACCCGGCCGTGCCGGGAGGTGATCAGATTCCCGGTGCCGGCGTGCCGCACTTCCCAGGTGCCGGTGAGCCGGACGGGGTGGAGGCAGCCTTTGACGCTCTCCACTCCGGCGCGCCAGGTCTTGTAGGCGGGGCTGCGCATCCAGTGGGCCAGGGCTGCTTCTCCGCCTTGGGTGGGTTGGTTTGGTGTCATGGGACGCTCCGAAGATGCCGGCGGGACCGCCCGGTGGTGGTTGTGGTGGTGGGGGGTTCGCAGCCGGGGTGGCGGTCGAACGCAGTCGGGTTGCCGTCGCATCCGGTGCGGGCGGCGGGGTCGAGGGGCCAGCCGCAGCCGGCCGCGCACATGACATGCCCGGGTCGGGCGGCGCGGACGGCGGCGGCGGGATGGGTAGGGCGCGTCATCGCGGGTGCCTTCGTGGGTGGGGCTGGGTGGCGATGGCAGCGCGGGTGATGGTGTGTCTCAGGTCGCCGAGGAGGCCGGTGAGTTGGCGGCGGGCGGCGGGTTCGGTGGGGGCGAGAGCGACGCGGATACGAATGTCGGCGTAGTCGCGGCCGGTGGCGGTGCGGGCGCGGACGAGAACAGCGCGGGCACGGGCGGGTAGGTCCACGGTAATTTCGTGGGAGCGGTGTTCGCCGAGGTTGCAGCGGTGGTCACGGGCACACCAGTCGGTGTGACCGGCACGGCGGGCGGATCGGGGGTTCATGCGATGGCCTCCGTGGTGGGTAGGTGCCAGGGGGTGGGGGTGGGTAGGTCGCGGGTCCGCACACCTGGCCGGGAGTCGGGGGCGGTGTGGTCATCCCGGGCGGGGTCGTAGACGGCGGGGCCGGTTTTGCTGGTTTTGGCGCGGTACATGGCGGCGTCGGCGGCGGCGAGGGCGGCGGGTAGGTCACCAGCGGTAGGAGCCAGGCCGATGCTCGCCGTGACGCAGACCGTGGCCCCGCTCGGTAGTCGGACGGGGGCGGCGATGGTGTGGGCGAGGCGGGCGGCGGTGGTGGTGGGGTTGGGGTCGCAGATGAGGGCGGCGAATTCGTCTCCGCCGAGACGCGCGGCGGTGGTGACCGTTTGGAGGCGGTGGGCGATGGTGGTGAGCAGGATGTCGCCGGCAGCGTGGCCGTGGGTGTCATTGATCGGTTTGAAGCCGTCCAGGTCGATCACGGCCACGTGCGGTCGGGTGGGGGCGAGATGTACCCATGCCTGGGTGAGTCCGGCCCGGTTCGCAAGGCCGGTCAGTGGGTCGAGTAGGGCGGCGAGGCGCAGCGCGGCGAGTTCGTGGCGCAGGGCCCGTATCCGGTGCCGGGAGGTCAGGGCGGCAGCGGCGGCCAGGAGCAGACCGGCGACGAATGCCGCGCTTTCAGGGGCCGAGGGATCGGGTGCGGGCAGGTCGAGCAGTGGATGAAACATGACTGTGTCTCCACTTCCGGGCAGGCTGGATCAACGGATCAAGGAAGCTGCGCGGGGTCTGCCGCGCCCCCGGAGGGGTTTAGGTGGGGGCGCGGCAGACCAGAAAGACGAGTACCGGCGGGTGCCCAGGGTTAGTGGGCGTGCCCGTTCATGCCGGCGGGGGTGAGCCGGTCAGCGACCCGGGCCGCGAGAGGTAGCGGTAGTCGGGTGGCCTGCTGAATGTCAGCGGCGGTGACTGGCCGGTCCAGGTCGGTGACGAGACGACGGATCTGGGTTTGTACCCCGGCGGGGATACCCAGTCCGTCCAGAGACACCGGCGAGCTCACCTCAGCAAGGTGGTGAACCGGAGCCGGAACCGGAGTTGGGGGTACCGGGGGTTCCATCATGGGGGCCGGCATGCTGATTGGAGCTGCAACGGGTGCCGGCGCGGGTACGGGTTCCGGGTGTTTCGGGGTGGGGAGGGTGATGGCGCGGCGTGCTTGGGTGCAGCGTGCTTGCACGATGGGCATGACTTCGGCGAGGAAGAACACGAGGATCGGGACCATGATGTGCGCGGCGAGCATGCCCGCGCTGATCTTGCCTTCTCTGGGCCATAGTGCGGGTACGACGTTCATGATCAGGGTGGAGGTGAGGAGGAAGCGTTTGAGCCAGTCGACGGCACGGGAGTTGATGGGGATCTCTCGGGCGATCATCGCGGCTTCCCAGCGCAGGATGGTGATCAGGATGCCGACGAGGCAGGGCTCTACTCCCCAGCATCCCCACCACACGGGGTCGGCGGGAGTGAGGTGCCCGGCGAGGAAGTCCTGCACACCGGTGGTGGTGAACGCCGATCCGACCGCGAGGAACAACCACAAGCAGCGGGTCACGCTCACCCGCAGCCGTTCGATCTCCACAATGTCCAAGGCGGAGTCTTGTTCCAGGTCGTGAAGCTGCCGGGCCACGTCGAGCCGTTTGGTCAACCGTCGGACCGGGCGCGGCTGCCGGACCTGACGGGACTTGCCGGTGTCGTCGTCCATGGCGTTCACCCGGTGGTGGCGAGTTCGGTGTGCGGCCACCCGGCGACGTGTACGAGGTCGGCAACATCGGTGTCGTCGCAGTACGCCGCCCGCACTCGCATTGGGGTGCGGGAGCGTTGTTTGACGACGAAGCCGATACCCGCCGAGCCTGGTTCGTTGGGGATCTCATCGGCCAAGGCGCCCCGGCGGCGCATGTCTTCACCGAGGACCATGTCCGGGTGTCCGGCGGAGGTGGACCGCATACACACCCGCAAGGAGAAGAGGTCCCGTTGGGGGATCACGTCTTTGGTCGGCTCTTGCAGTGCGCCGATCACGGTGCCGCCGAGTGCGCGGGCCTGGGACAGGATCAGCGGCAGCACCGCCTGAGCACCCCGAGTGAGTGATCGGTCTCCGTACCCGGTGACCGCACCCAGCTCGTCAATGAGCAGAAGGTCGAGGGGTGTGTCGTGGGACATGTCGAAGGTGCGCCGGCCCTGCTCGGCCAGGACCTTCTTGCGGTCCTGCATGATCTCCCAGACGCCGGACAGCACGTCCACGATGTCGCCGTCAGCTTCGGCGTACCGGTAGGCGACCGACGTGAGCGCGTTGAGTTCGGTGCCTTTGGGGTTGACCACGTGCAGGCGGACCAGGCCGTCTCGGATCAGCGGAGCGCACGCCCGAAGCGCCATCCAGGTGACCGAGTTTTTGCCGGAGCCGGTGGCGCCGGAGACGAGCCAGTGCTGCCCGATCAGGGGCGCGTGCCAGTCGGTGCCGTACTCGGTCTCCCCCAGGTAAACCCGGCCCAGACTGGTCGCGTCCGCATCGCCGGGAAGGTCCGGTGGGATGATCACCTGATCGAACGGTTCCGAGCGTTGCACGATCAGGGCGATGATTTGCGGGCCGACCCGCTCCACCCCGATGCGTTCCGCCCGTAACGCCACCGCCAGGGCCTCGGAGGCTTCCTCCCACAGCTTCGGAGTCTGACCGAACAGCAGGCGTACGTAGACGGTCTCGGTGGACGGGGAGTGAGAGCGGATCCGGATGATGCGCGGCACATTGATCACCCCGGTGACCCGATGGACCGTGACCAGGCCACACGCCTCCACGACCCGGCTCCACCCCGGGCCCAGATACGTCCGAGATAACCACCGGCGGCGTATCGCCCGCAGCCGAGGAGCTACCACCGCTTCCCACGACCCGGGGTGTCCCCGGTACCAGCCGACACCCGCTGCCAGCACACCAGCAGCAGCACCACCAACCGTGGTCGGGCCGAACTGGGCGACACTGGCCGCACCCGCTGCCGGCACGGCTACGAAACCCGGGTGCCGCATCGCCCACCCGGCCACACGCCATTCCCAACCCTGACGACGCTGCGTAGTGCCCATCTGTCACACCATCCCAATTCGCGTATTGTGAGTACCGAAAATGAGGGGGCCCGGATCAGTCACCGCCGACCCGAACCCCCACCAAAGCTGGATTGTGTTGCTAGCGGACGGCGTCGAACATCTTCCGCGCCCGCGTCGTAGCCGTTTTTGCCTTGTCGGTTTCCTCCAACCACGGCGCGGCCTCCTCCAAAAGGATCACCAACACCGCGACCGCCCGACGTAGATCGTCGTACTGCTTCATGTACCGATACCGCTGTGGCATGCCCTTCATCGACCGGCGCAGCAACCGCATCGCCTGATCAATCCCGTCATACGTGTCCGACACCCGATACGACATCAGGACACCTTCCACGGCTTCGACACCAGATCAGCCTCAAACGACTTCACCCGCACCACAAACGTGCGCAGCGTCTCCGCGCTCTGCTTATGCGCGTCCTCCAGGTCCTCCACCCGAGCTGCGAACTGGTACAAGCTCCCGGGCGGCGGCTCACACGCCTTGATCAGGCTCGACACCCCATCCAGCAGCATCGCCAACCCCTGCGCGTTACCCACCAAAGCCTCATACCGAGACCTCCCGGTCAACCCCTTCCACACCTCCGGAACCACATCCATACCTACTCCCCTTTCCGTATTCAAAACACGACACCCAGCCACGGCGGCGGGCACCACCCACCCCCAGCACAGAACTTGGGGATGGATAGAACCTTCCGCGTAAGGCGGCGGCTACTCCCGGCCGGTCAAGCGCCACATACGACGCCACCGCCGACCCTCACGACGCAGCAGACCAATATTCATCATCACGGACAGGAATAGTAGACCGAGCAGGATCAACTCAAAATCAGACATCACAAACCTCCCTCCCAAACTCACGAAACAAGACGTTTCGAAATAGCCAATTCAGGGCTGTTTTAGGCAAGGGATATCCGCTGTGGAGTTATCAAAAAACGAGCTACCGAGGATGCGACCGGGACTACCCCGACCACAGGGCCTCGACCACGCGCCCTGACCCGACTCGAACGGGTCACCCACCACACAGGGGCAGGGCCAAAGATCTTGCTCCTAGCCGATCGGCTTCAGGCTCGCCGCCTTCCACGACAGGCCCGAACGGCCATCACGCTCCCAGTGCGACACCGTCGCCCCGCTCAGCTCCACGAGGTCGCCCTCAGCAACCTCACCCGGGTTCGCGGACAGAGTGATCTTCAGCTCCTCGCCCTTACCCCGGTAGCCGTCCTCCGTAGCGAGGGGCTTCGCGAACACCGCCACCGTGTACAGCGGGTCATCCGTCCCATACGCCGTCTGCACCCGCCCCTCCTGATCCATCTTGATCGCCGGCTCCTCCACCACCCGCAACTTGAACCCACCAAGATTCACCGGAATGTTCCGCATCTCTTGATCCCCTTCACTGCACGTGTCTTCAACCATGTCGGTCACTGTCTGTGGACCCTCACCCCTTGCGACCTTGCTGATTCACCGGTTCGCTAGCGAGGTGATTCGAAGCTAGCAGTACCTCCGCCCAGGCGCAAGGGGTTCGCTGGCGAACTGTCAAAGCTGTGCTGTAATGGAGTCGTGCATCCCGAACCGACGGCCGGAACGATCCCGGTCCATCACCAGATAGCCAATGACCTGCGATCTCGCATCCTGTCGGGGGAACTTGGACCCGGTGCTGAGGTGCCCTCGGTGAGTCAACTGGTCGCCCAGTGGCGGTGCTCGCCCGGTGTTGCCCGCAGCGCTCTCGCCGTTCTAGCCAGCGAGGGCCGCATCACGGGTGGCCGTGGTCGACGCGCACGCGTACGGACGCCACCGCGCCGGATCAAGCTGACGATCGACATGACCCAGGAGCAGAAGAGTCTCGTACTCCGTCCCAGGAGCGAACGCGCCGCGCGGGGAACGGTCGAACAGACTGCAGGGGTCTCGATCGATCACACCAGCTTCTCGGCCCGCTACACAGAAGTTCGGGCGACCGAAGAGCTGGCTTCAGAGTTCGGACTTGAGGTGAACGCCGAACTTCTGTGCCGTACCTACGAGACAACCGACCAGAACGGAATCCGGCTAGCGTGGAGTATTTCCCACATTCCACTTGACCTGATCAGGTCCAATCCAGACTTGCGCGACGAGTCCAAGGAGCCGTGGCCGGGTGGCCACATGCACCAGCTCTATACAGTGGGAATCGAAATCGAACGCCTCGTACGGTCGGTAACGGCCATCGAACCCACCCCCGGGGACCGTCAACGGTGGGGAATGGACCTCGGAGTGCCGCTTCTGTGCGTTCACACCAAGTCAGTTGACATCTACGGCCGGACCGTCGAAATTTCGGACGCGACGTACCCAGCGGACCGCACTGGCCTGGTGTTCACCGAATCGCTGGAACGATGGCCGACCGGGCACCCCACCTTCGACCCAGAAACGGACGGCTGAAATGACACGGCCCGAAATCAACCCAGCACTCGGCCTGAACCTAGTTTCTCAACGCACCCTAGAACGCAACACCGGCAGGGTGAGCGTCGTCATCCCCGCACACAACGAGGCAGCAACGGTCGCGGAAGTCGTAGCCGAATCTCGACGTGGACTCGACCTCATCGGAGCCCAGGGGGAGGTGATCGTCAGCGCCAGCGGCTGCACCGACGGCACAGCGAAAGTCGCAGCCGACGCCGGGGCGAACGTCGTGGAGGCGCCAATCGGGAAGGGCTCCGCAGTCCGGGCTGGGCTCGACGAGGCTGACGGCGACATCGTCTGCCTTGTCGACGGAGACATCCGATACTTCGGGGACCGGCCCCTCGTAACCATCCTCGTGGAACCCATCCTGCAGGGCATTGCCGACGCCTGTATCACTGACCTCTACTGGCGTCCGCTCTACCCACAAATGTGGCTGCACGGATTCTTCGCCCCCATAGCAGGATACCTTTTCCCCGAAATTCTACCCAAGGTCGGTTCCACCCCATGGTCCGGACAGCGCGCGGCAGTACGCGAACTATGGCCCACGAAACTGCCGGACGGATTCACCGTCGACCTTGAAATTCTGATGCACTGGAACCGTCACGCCCTACGCCTCCGGCCAGTACTCGCCGACGACTGGGTTAACCCACAAAGACCAAAGCCCGAGCTGATGGCCCAGGAGCTAAAAGTCATATACCAGCACGCCATCGAAACAGGGCGAACCCAGAACAACTCTTGGCCTGCCCTGGAACGCTGGTACGACCGCATTCACGCCGCAATGGCCGAGTACCAACCAGATAGCGACCAACCACAACAGTTCGAACAAGACCTGCTACTCAAATCACTGAACTGGCTCAAGAGTGAAATCGGCAACATCCAAGAATCGTGAACACCCCTTCAATCCGTAACGCGACTCTGAGGCGGTGGTGTTGCGCAGAGGCGTCGGGCCCGGGATCACCCCCGCGTGTGCGGGGAGCAGCCGCTGGTCATCGTCCAGTCGCAGGCACGGCCCGGATCACCCCCGCGTGTGCGGGGAGCAGGGACAGGTCGTCAAGCGGATGAAGCTCCTTGACGGATCACCCCCGCGTGTGCGGGGAGCAGGTGGCAGACGGGGTCCAGGCGCTGCTACCGGCGGGATCACCCCCGCGTGTGCGGGGAGCAGGTCCTGCCGGCGTTGGGTGGGAGTACGTGGGTGGGATCACCCCCGCGTGTGCGGGGAGCAGGATGAGATCGCGTAGGCGGTCGGTGTAGCCGGGGGATCACCCCCGCGTGTGCGGGGAGCAGTCGGACAGCCGGAGTCTGCGTACTCATCCTGCAGGATCACCCCGCGTGTGCGGGGAGCAGGCTCTGCGGTCAACCCGGGGCCGGACCTATGAGGGATCACCCCCGCGTGTGCGGGGAGCAGCTTGCCTGTGGGGCCAGTAGCGTGGCCCAGGTCGGATCACCCCCGCGTGTGCGGGGAGCAGCTGTATGAGAAGACGACCGCTCTGGATAGCTACGGATCACCCCCGCGTGTGCGGGGAGCAGGAAGCCGCGCGGGCCGCCGGCCAAGCAATTCAGGGATCACCCCCGCGTGTGCGGGGAGCAGGCCGGGTTCAATCCGGAGGGCGGCAGCCGCAACGGATCACCCCCGCGTGTGCGGGGAGCAGGCTTCATGACCTGCATCGCTAAAGATCAACTATGTAGTTTTCGTTCACCTCGACCCGGAAAATCAAGGCCAGGCACCCTTGTGAAGCTCGAAGGCCGAGTGCAGCATAACGAGCCCTCCTCAAGGGATGACGACCCATGGCTGCCCCCTCGTCACCGTGAGCCCCCCGGCCCGAACCTCCAACACAGCCCGATGCCGCTGTTCGGTCACACTCATCTCCACCAGCACTCGGCGGAGTGTCACCCATCAAGTGAAGCCAACCTGTAACGCATCAACCGGAGTCGGACAACGTGGCTGAAGCGTGTGTGTTCAGAGTTTCTTTACTTGGTCAAGGGCGGGCCTTCGGCCCGCCGCCGCGTCAGCGCCGGACCGCGCGTGCGGCCTGGCGGCCGGTCACGTCCCGGCGCACGCGGCGTGGCTCGACCAGGACAGCACCGGACCAATCCTGCGGCTACTGCTCGCCGGCGGAGAGCACGCCACCCAGCGGGTCATCAACGAGCTGGACCGCATCGCCCGATAGGCCACCAGGGGGCGGGGGACACCCCGTCCCCTCCTCTCCCACAGCACAGTCGCGCCCACGGAGTTACTGCCCAACCACCGTCGCAGTACAGCTCTAGTGATCACTGACCGGAGAACACTCGCAAGAAACCCGGCAAGGGGGCGACGTCCGTCGTGGACCGGGTAAACCCTCCAGGAGCCGAGCCCGCCGTTGGTCGCGGTTGAGGTCAAAACATGGCACCTGGGAGGGAGGCGGTGGTCGTCGTGGACCAGGTAAACCCTCCAGGAGCCGGGCCCGCTGTTGGGTGCGGTTGAGGTCAACTGCGCCACTGTGGCAGCGGCCGCGGGGGGCCGGGCTCGTGACACGCGGCCAACTACGACCTCAGCCGCGCGTCAGAGCGAGAAACCCGGCGTAGACCGGCAAGCCGGACGTAGATCTCCCGGCGGGCGACAGCCTGGCCCTGGCCGTCAAGCTGATAGCCAGTCAGCCACACCCAACCAGGGTACGTAGGTTGCGGACACACCGAGATCACCCGGAACACGAAGCTCGGCTGCCGCGCGAACTGGACCGAAGCCGCAGGGCCGATCACCAGTTCTTCGCCTGGAGTCGGGGCCGGTAAGTGGGTCATGGGTTGCGCCTCGCGGTTAGGAACACGATCGTCCTCCTCGGCGACTGCCTGCCTCAGGTTCGGTGGCCGCACCGTATCAAGACTGGTCTAGATACGTCTAGGTACGTAGAAGGTTGAGGTTGTTCGTGTCGGAACTTCTAGCGTCGGTGGTATGGAGTTCGACCCGGACGCCCGCATCGATCACGGTGCGCCGCTGTCGCCGTATCGCCAACTGGCCGGCATCCTCGCCGCGCGAATCGACCGTGGCGACTGGCAGCCGAACCGGGCCATCCCGTCCGAGTCCCAGCTCGTGCAGGAGTACGGTCTTGCCCGGGCGACCGTGCGACGTGCAATCGCGGTGCTGGTGGACGAGGGCACATTGTTCGTGGTGCCGCAACGCGGTACGTTCGTCAAGTCCAAGGATGAGTAACTTTCCGGGGCCGACTCCAGACCTACGAACCCGAAAGATGGTGATCTTTCCCTGATCGCTGTCTTGGACCCGCCGAGCCGATGGCATCCAGAGCTAACTAGCAGTAGAGCTGATGAATAAGTAGCGAACCACCTAAAGAGGAATACAGACGCCTACCAAACGTCCCTTAATGGTTCCCGAGCGGCAAATCTGGCAGACTATTCAAGAGCGCCCTCACTTCACTCATCGTCGCCCCTACGCGTGACTGAAAGTCACGTTCGTCTCCGGTCTCAAGCGCTTCCATCATCAGCGCTTCAACCAGAAAGAACTCATCTCTAGGCATCGTAACCACGATCTCCTCTCCTCGATCCTCCACGTGCATCTAGATCTCCTCGGTAGAGCTAGCCGGCGGGTCAGGTTCTGAGTGATCTTAACGTGCCATGATCGAATCTATAGCTTGCAGATCTATGGCTTATGGTGTCGCCGGTGGTAGGCCAGATGGTCCCAATCCACCGCGTGGCCGGCCACGCGGTGGAGCTTTCCTACTTCGGCGGCCGTGTCCGTCTGCCTAACAACGCCGTCGGCATCGACATAGATCGCGCCGGTGTCGAAGAGTAGGTGATCGTTCGGGCAGAGGCACAGGATATTGCTCGCCACATCGGGGCCGTTGTGCGGCCGACCGAGCGCACGAATGTGTGCTGCCTCTGCGTAAGGGCCAGCTGGGGTCGCGAGCTGGAGGCCGCAGACCTGGCATCTGTAGCTGTGCAAGCGCTTCACGCCGTTGGCGACAGCTGTACTTCTCACCAGGCGCTGAATCGTGGCTTCCGTGCGAGCGGCGGGCGCGGCCGCAGCGTCATGGACGCCCGTGAACGGCGGGTCAACGCTTTCGAGGGTGACCAGGCGGTACCGCCAAATCTTGAAGCCATCCTTGCCCGTGTCGAGCCAGTGATCGACTACTCGGAACAGTCCGTCGTATCGGAGGCCAGCCTTGGGGGAGTGCGCAGGGTCTCCGGCCGCCCCTCTGACTACCCGTACCGGGTTGCCGTCGATCTGGCTCCGCGCTAGACCGAGGTTGCCGCGGGTCAGCTGCTGGTCTGCGGTCTGTCGCTTGGTAGTTGGGTCATTGCCCCCTTGACCGGTGTAGATGATCTCAGAGCCGTAGTCCTCATCATCCACATAGCCGCCCGAGACGACGATTGACTCTGCGCCGTCGCTTCCTCCGCAGATCCCGGCCTGGTTCGGGCGGTGCACGCCAGACGCTCTGAGGTCGTCACGATTCCTGAAGGTCGAACCAGGTGAGTAGCCTGGAATCTCGCCGTAGGTCCGTTCGGAAGCCATGGCGGCACGATAGGGCAAGGGGGCGAGGTCCGCGACACGGTGCCCGCGAAGAGCGTGGCGGTGGGTGACAGGCCGATTCAGTTGCGGTGTCGTTCAGCCCTGGACCAGCGTGGGAGAATTCTGGGAGACGATCATGGGAAGGGTAGCGTCGTCCCCTGTTGCAAACCAACGGGTACCGACACGCTGACCTGCACGGATGGCCGTACTTCAAGGTGTGGGAGGTAGCCGAACCTATTTCACACCGAAGAGGTCACTGGTTCGATCCCAGTATCGCCCACGTTGAATATAGGCAGGCAAGAGGGCCGGTTGGAGAACTCCAGCCGGCCCTCTTGCTATCCGATGGTAGAGATCATGAGTCGCCTGTGAGTCGACGCCGCTGAGCCCCTGGCGGTCGACCGTCTGCGAGTCCAGCCTTGTAGCCGGTTTCGAAGCCCTGGAGCAACGCATCCTCCAGTTCGGCGGCAAGCTGTTCGCGAAGGTGAACCTCCAACAGGCGCCGCTGATCGACGACCGCCGTGCGCCTGCGGGCGTCTACTCGGGAGAGTTCGCCCAGGATGAATTCCCGGCGGCGCGCCTCCATGTCGTGGCCCATCACGTCGATGGCGTCCCAGCAGTGCCGGACCTCGTTCCGGAGCCACACATTTCTCCTGCCGGAGGTGCCGGTTTTCCTGCTGGTACAGGCGTTCGCGCTTGCTGGTCACCGCGCGCTGACAGGCGGCGGTGGCGGCGTGTGCCGCGCGGGCAGCCAGTGGCATGGCGGGGCGACGGTGGGGGTGGGAGGGATAGTTCATGGCGCTGCCGAAGACCTCCGGGCGAGTGCCGATGAGGAGCGAGTTAGTCGAACACACGTACGAGCGAATGGAAAGACCGCTCGTGGGGTGTGTCGATGGATCCGCCCGGTTAAGGGCGGCGATGGTGCGCGACCGAGGGCCACGCCCCCGTACGGAAGCCCCCGTCACCGTTGCTCGTGATCACTGATCAGCCGGACCGAGTTTGGTAGCGTATCCACAGTCGACAAGCCATATCGACGAATAGTTTCGGCTATCCCGGTGACGTTTTGAATGTCCGCTACTTCATAGCCCTTAGCCGCGATGCGGCCTGCTCCACTTCGCGCAGCATGAGTAGCAGGCTCTGCGACCGGCGGTCGGATGGTAGGGCATCCATTGCCCGTTGGGCGTAGGCGACCCCGCCCGCACTGTCACCGGCGTTAACCATCGTGAGTCCACGATGCCGCTCGATATGAGTAGCGAAACGCGGTAGATCAACAGGTCGGGTGCGGTCGGCCTCCTCTTGGGCCTCGGACCCACACCCGCACCCGCACGGCGAGATCGTCGGAGCGTTCGGCGGCCACTCCGGCTAGGTCGTACCAGCGGATGGCCTCGGTGGGGTTGGGAGTGGTCTTGCCGTAGGTCACCAACGCCCTGGCGGCGTGTGACCACATGACCGGCGTGTCCAGGTGCTGTTGCAGGATCACGAGGTCGTTCGCGAGGCGGGACTGAAGCGCCACGGCTCCCACCGCCATGTAGTCCCGACCGTACTGGTCGACCCGCTCCCGCCAGTCCTCCTCAGCGGTCCGGCCGCGTAGCGCAGCGCTGAAACCGGCCCGGATCAGTTCGCCGGCCACGACCGGGCCCACGACGCCGGCCGCCAGGCCGAGCATGGATCGGTGCCCGATCTGCCGATCCGGGTGGCCGTGCCCGCGCACCGAGACCGCATACGGTTACCTGACCTCGGTAGGGCAGGGCAACTGGGCGCCACCGCAGCGCGCGGGCGCAGCGATGAAACCGGCCGACGCGACCGTCCGCCGGTGGTGGCGGGACCTGCACGAGCACCAGCAGGTCGACGGTCGCTGCCCCGTGTGCGGCATCCCGCGGCGGTGCTGGCCGTGGGCGGAGGCATACGCCGGGCTGCTCACCTATGGCCTGCTCGGCCCACCCCTAGCCCTGAAGGCGACGTGATGCGCTGGAGCCGCGCCCCGCCCACCCCGCCGGTACACTGGCCCGGCCCGTGAGCAGCCACGATCCCCCGGATAGATCAGGAGAGCGCCCGTGCAGGTAACCCAGGCCCTGGACGTGATGACTGCCATCCTCCGGGCAGCCGAGCACCCCGACATCGTCGAGGTCACCCGCTACGGCGCCGACACCCAGCCGGGCGGACAGACGCCCCCGGGGATCAAGATCCGGCACCAGTCCGGAACCGCCGCCATGCTGTGGGCCGGCGTACCACCGCGTGACGCCACGCCGGTACCGCTGCCCACCGGGCCGCTGCCACCGAAGCAGCGCGCCGCCCGAATCCTCGTGCTCGCCCAGCAACTCCTGGACGTCGCCCGGCCCGAGGCGTTCACCTCATGGGAGCTGTGCCAACAGCCCGGTGTGGAGGTGCCGGTTGCCGCCGCGATCCGCATCACTGCCAGCGACCGTTCGGTGATCTACCTTCGAGCTACCGCGGCATCCGGGGGCACGTCCGAGCCCGAGACCGACCCGTATCCGGACTACCAGATCCCCCAGGGAGTCCAGTCATGGCATCGTCTCAGTGCTCCGCATGCGGAGCCCGCGTCAGTGTGAGCCCCGGTAAGTCCTGCCCACCGCATCAGGCGATAGGTGATCGCGCCCGCTGCCCGGGCTCCGGACAGCCCACGATGTGACAGCAAGCGGCCCCGCTCTCCCAGGTCGGGAGGGCGGGGCCGCGCGTACGACGAGCACCCCCGCCGCGCCTCATGTCGGGGCGCTGCCGGCGTGCCCAGCAGGACACCCAGCCATGGCCCCCGCGCCTCGGCCACCCGGACTAGGCCCAACGCCGTTCAGTTAGGGCGGTGGCTGGTTGGTCAAGGGTCGTTGGTGATGACGTCGATGCTGGTGGTGGCCTTGTAGGTGCGGCGGTCGATGTTCGGTCCGCGGGCCTGGTACTTGGAGTTCGAGCGTTTGATCATGCGGGTCTTGGTGCGGACGCGGCGGTCGGGAAGCAGGTCGGCCAGGACACGTTCGCCGATGACACCGACCAGGTCGATGTCGGTATCGGCGATGACGCCGGCGGCGTGGACGACTTGGTCGCGGGCGGCGTTGAGTGCGGTGGTGAAACTGGCCCGGTCCGGGTCGAGGCCGGGCCGGCTGTCGGTGGCGTCGACCATGGCGGTGCGTAGCACCTGGTAGACGATCAGCAGGGCGTGGATCTCCTGGTCGACGCCGTCGGGGGTGCGGGCACGCAGGACCCGGCCGCCGAGGATGGTGGACTTCAGTTCCAGGTAGGCGGTTTCGATCTCCCATCGCTGGTGGTAAAGGGCGACGAGGTCGGCGGCCGGGTAGCGACGCGGGTCGAGCAGAGTGGTGATGAGCCGGTAGTCGCCGGTGTGGTGGCCGGCGGTGGTGGTGATGCTGATCCGGGCCTCGATCACGCGGACGTGCTGGCCGCCGATGACCGACAGCCAGGAACCGTCGCGATAGCGGCGGACCAGCGGGAGCCTGCGGCTGGTCTTGCAGCGGATCAGCAGGTCCGCTCCGGTCGCGGTGAACGCGCCGATCAGGTCGGCGGCGGCGTAGTTGCGGTCGGCTAGCAGCAGCATCCCGGCGCGTAGGCTGCGGGCGAGCTGGTGTGCTTGGGTGATCTCGCCGGTGGTGCTGGGGTCGAACACGGCGTCGATGACCGAGCGGGTGCCGCAGGTCAGCAGCGCGCTCAACCGCAGTGTGGGGTAGCCGGATCCGCCGTTGTTGCACCGGTGTTTGACGTAGCGGCGCAGGTTGGCCGGCGAGTCCGCCACGGTGATCATGGTGCCGTCGATGACGACCGGCAGCAGGCCCCGCCACCACACCGCAGCGACGGCGCCCGTGGCCACCGGGCCTCGTAACAGGTCGAACAAGGCCCGCAGTGGGGTCGGGCCGAGTCGTTGCCGGGCTTGTCGTAACGCGCTGCCGCTGGGGTCGGCCACGGGTAGCCCGCGCAGGCCGGCGACGAGTTTCGCCCACACCTGCCGGTAACCCACGTCGGCGAACAGGCAGCCGGCCAGCAGCAGGTACACCACCACCCGGGCCGGCAACAGACGGACCCGCCGCTGCGTCCGCCGGGTCGCGGCGAGGACGTCATCGACCATTTCGAACGGCACAAGGCGGGTCAACTCACCGAGGTGACCCGCCGCGAACGGCCCGGCAGCTACCGTGACTGTCCGTGTTATGGCAATCTGATCCACCGAGCGGGGTTCCTGGTTCGGGTTGTCTTGGAGTGACAAACCTTGATACCGGAACCCCGCTTCTCACGCCCTGACCAACACACCATTGACCAGTCACGCCCACGCCTAACTGAACGGCATTGGGACTAGGCCGTGTCTCCTGGATCTTTGATCCCGGATCGGCTATCAAGGGTTGTCGTGAGTGGACGGTTTGAGCTGACCGAGGTCGAGTACGAGCGGATCTCACCGTTGCTGCCGGCGATGACACCGCAGCGTGGCGGGCGGTGGCGTGATCACCGGCAGGTGATCCACGGGATCGTGTTCCGGGTGCGGACCGGGGTGCCGTGGCGCGACGTTCCTACGCGGTACGGGCCGTGGAAGACGCTGTACAAGCGGTTCACCCGCTGGCAGGAGGACGGGACCTGGGCACGGATCGAGGCGATGCTGCACACCGAGGCGGACGCTGCCGGGGACCTGGACTGGCACGGCAACGCCGATTCCACGATCGTGCGTGCCCACCAGCACGCCGCCGGCGCCCGTAAAGGGGGCTGACCAGCCGTGACGCAGCGCGACGGGAAGGACTCGGCAAGTCGCGCGGCGGATGGACCACGAAGATCCACACGATCGGTGACGGACGCGGCCGGAACCTGACCAGCCACCTGACCCCGGGCCAGGACTCCGACACCCGCCAACTGGTCCGGCTGCTCGACGACGTGGCCGTGGCCCGCCCCGCAGGGATCGGCCGCCCCCGCAAACGCCTCGACTCCCTCTCCGCGGACAAGGCCTACAGCTCCCGCGGCAACCGCCGATCCCTGCGAGCCCGGCGCATCCCGCACGACATTCCCGAGAAGGACGACCAGAAGGCCAACCGCGCACGCAAGGGCTCACGCGGTGGCCGCCCACCCACGTTCCGCCCGCAGCGCTACCGACAGCGCAACACCATCGAACGGCTGATGAACCGGCGCAAACAGTTCCGCGCCGTGGCCACCCGCTACGACAAGCTCGCCTGCCGCTACCGCGCCACCGTGCAGATCGCCGACATCCTCATCTGGCTACGCGCGAAACCGGACCGCCCCAAGCCATGATCCAGGAGACACGGCCTAGGGCGTAGTAGCCGGCCATCGCCAGCGCCACCACACCGGCCGTGAGCGCGGTGGATGAGTCGGCGTCGAGCACGGTGCCCGCCTGCGAGGCGAGCCATGCCAGGAGGGCACCGACGGCGGCGGGGACCGCGGTGCGGATGAGGGAGATCAGGTAGTCGTGCGTCATCGGGGGTTCCTCTCGGGGTATGCGGGGGCGCGCCTGACGCCACGGCGGTTCCGTGTCTCGTTCAGGCATGTTTTTCGGGTTCATGTTGTGGTGGGGTTGATGTCGGTTTAGCTCGGGGTGGTTGCTACCGCCTGCCTGGTAGCCGAGGAACACCACCCCGGCCGAGGTGGTGGTTCTCGTCCGTGACGGGGAAGGACACCAACACCGCGATGAACGATCAGCGCCACGACCATGACCCGGACCGGCCAGGTGCACGCCGGGCGAGGTCACGATGGTGGGCCGTCGGACTGGCCGGCATGACCGGCCTGGCCCTCACCACCACCCTCGGCATCGGCGGAGCGCCGGCTATCGGCGCCGTCGACGGCACCCTCACCGCCGCCGATGACCGGCGGGGAAAACCTGACCGCGCCTCCACCGACAACAAGGACCACGAGGGCAAGGCAAAGAAGGACAAACGCAGGAGCACGCCGGTCCCGTGTAGCGCCGATGCGCTGATCGCGGCGATCACCCTCGCCAACGCCCGCGGCGGCGCCGTCCTCGACCTCGCCAAAGACTGCACCTACCTGCTCACCGCTGCGCAGAACGGCGCCGGTCTCCCCGCGATCACCAGCCCCGTCACCCTCAACGGGAAGAACACCACCATCACACGCGCCGCCGCAGCCCCCCTGTTCCGCATCATCACCGTCGACATCGGCGGCAACCTCACCCTCAACCACCTGAAAGTCACCGGCGGCCAAACCACTCCTGCTGACCCAGGCGGCGGGGGAATCCTCGTCAACACCGGCGGCACCGCCACCATCAACCACAACACCATCACCGGCAACATCGCCATCTTTGGCGGCGGCATCTCCAACAACGGCACCACCACCGTCAAACACTCCACCATCAGCCACAACACCGCAACTCTTTCAGCTGGTGGTGGGATCCAGAGCACCGGCCTGTTGAAGGTCACCCACTCCCAGGTCGACGCCAACAACAGCAGAACCAGCGGCGGTGGAATCGCCGTCGTTGGCGGCACTTTCGGCATCGCGCACAGCACCATCACCGCCAACCAGTCAGCACAGGACGGCGGCGGCCTGGTCGCCAGTCCAGGAGCCGGCACGGTCACCGATACCCGCATCATGCAGAACACCGCCAGATTCGGCGGCGGTGCGTTTTTTGGTGTTGGTGGAGGGCCGTTCACGCTCAGGAACGTCACCGTGGCCGGCAACGCCGCGACGGACGGTGGCGGCGGCGGACTCGGCGTGAACCCGAACACGCCACTGGTCATCGAGGACAGCACCATCAAGAACAACACCGCTATCTTCGGCGGAGGCGGCATTCTCCAACAAGGCAACACGGTGCTGCGGCGGACGGAGGTCACCGGCAACCAAGCAGGAAGCGAGGGCGGCGGCATTGACAACGACGCCGCCGGCACGCTCACCCTTTTCTCCACCAAGGTCGTCAAGAACACCGCTGTAACCGACGGTGGGGGCATCTTCAACGTGGTGGGCGGCACGGTGGAGTTGAATACCGCCACCGGCACCACCGTGGCAAAGAACCGGCCGAACAATTGTGTGAACGTCACCGGCTGCCCGGGCTGATCCCCGTCGCCCAGATATCACGAGGGGCCCCGACCTACCGTCTGCTGGCGGTAGGTCGGGGCCCTTCCTGGTTGGGGTCGGAGGATGGTGACTGTGCCGCCCCTGCCGCAGCCACAGTGGCTGATCCTGGTCGAGCTGTTGGGCGCAGCCCGCCGGTACGGCGCCGGCAGGACGACACGTCGGGCGCGGATTGTCGCCAATCCTCTCAGTGACTGTCAACGGGATTCGCCGATCCGAGCGTCTCGGCGGAACCACGTCGGCAGAGAGGCCATACGTCGAGGCGGACCGATGCGTGCGTGCCCCGTCCTGCGCTACCGCTCGGCCGCCGTTACCGCTCGGGCAGCGTGGGGCGGGTGCGCCGTTAGCGACATGAGAATTTCTTTCGCGTATTTCCTTCGCGTTCGACATTCTGTGGGCGTGGTGTCGGTTTAGCTCAGTGAGGCGCTACCGCCTGTCTGGTAGCTGAGGAACACGCCACCCGCGTTCCCCTTGGGTGGCGGGCTCCTCGCCGTTCACGGGGAAGGACACCGAGACCGCAATGCCATCTCAACGACATGTCTACAGCTCCAGCCGCACTGATAGTCGGCCGCCACGGTGGTGGATGGCCGTCGGGATGGCCGGGTTGACCGGCCTGGCGTTCACCACAGCCGCTCTGGCCACCGCCACCCACGCTCAACCACACCAGCCCGTACCCGGTTCCGCCGCTGCGACCGATGCGGACCACCGGTCAACCGGGACCGGCCGGGACGGAAGTGGCGGGTCCGGCACTCCGGTCCCGTGCGACGCGGATGCGTTGATCGCCGCGATCACGTCCGCGAACGCCACCGGGGGTGGTGTCTTCGACCTGGCCGAGGAGTGCACCTACCTGTTGACCGCCGACATTGACGGTGCCGGTCTGCCGGCGATCGTCACCCCGATCACCCTCAACGGCGGTAAGAACACCACGATCGAACGCGCCGCCGCCGCCGACCAGTTCCGGATCTTCTACGTCGACACCGGCGGCGACCTCACCCTCAACCACCTGACGATTACCGGCGGCCAGACCACCACGGCGGGTGTCGACGGGGGCGGCATCCGCGTCATCGCGGGCGGGGAATTGACAGTCAGCCACAGCACTGTCACCCGCAACATCGCCGGCGGTAATGGTGGCGGCATCGCCAACGAAGGAGTCACCACCGTCAAGCGCTCCACCATCAGCCGTAACACTGCCCCGCTGGAAGGGGGCGGCATCTACAACACGGGCGTGCTGACTGTCGAGCGGTCCGAGGTCACGGCGAACACCGGTACCGTCGGGGGAGGCGGCATCGCGAGCAGGGCAGGAACGGTCATGGTCACCAAGAGCTCCCTCTCCGGCAACTGGTCCGATCAGGGAGCCGGTCTCTTCATCGTCGAAAGCGGAATCGGCTCGGTAACCGACACCCACATCAAGAAGAACTCCGCTGCCGATGTTGGTGGGGGTGTCTTCGTTCTAGGGCAGTTGACGATGGAGAAAGTCCTCCTCGCCGGCAACACCGCCGAAACCGGTGCGGGCCTCAACGTCGTCGGCGGCTCCACGGCCAACATCACGGACAGCAGCATCCTCGACAACACCGCCGGCGCTATGGGCGGCGGCATCTATAACGCTGGCACGACCACGTTGGACGACACCACGCTCGACGGTAACCAGGCCGATCAGGGCGGCGGTGTCCAGAACGTCGCAGCAGCGACGCTGACCTTCTTCGCCTCGAAGGTCACCGACAACATCGCCGTGACCGACGGCGGGGGCATCTTCAACGAGGTGGGTGGGATCGTCACCCTGAACACGGCCACCGGTACCACTGTTATCGGTAACCGTCCGAACAACTGCGTGAATGTCCCCGGCTGCGCCGGATAGCGAGACCCTGAGCGGGTCAGTTTCACCCGGGCCCCGCTCCTGCCGTGGACGGCAGGAGCGGGGCTCCGTCGTGCCGCAGGCCACCAGAGCTACGGCGCGCCGCCGGACTCACTGCTCACGCCGCCGTCGAGGGCTTGGCCCTCGCTGCCGCCGCGACCCTTCCCACGGAGGCTGCCGGATCGTCGACGGCGGCTCTGGCGGGCACTCTGGCGGATCGCCTTGCGGGCGTCCGCCATCGTCTCTTGTCTGCTGCCTGTGCGGGGACCAGCCCTGCGTCGACGCCTCCGGGCCACGATGACGATCAGCACGTGAACGACCAGCACAAGTGCGACCAGCAGGGGTAGGGCGAGCCACCCGAGGTGAATCTCGGACATCTCTGGAGGATAGCGACTTCAGTCGATGATCGGAGTCGGAGAGGTAGGTGGTTCTGCCGTCGCAGAAGCATCGATCGGTCGGCTACTGCCGTAACCCACGCCTTTAGCCGGGGCGCACGGCGTTCCTCCACGCGTGCGGGTTCGTGGTCAACGCATCAGGCCCGCAACGCGCGTGCGAGCACTGCGTGCGGGGCCCGTGTGGTCAGCTACCGGAATGGGCTGCCGTAAGCAGGTAGTGCAGCACGTCGGTGGCCGTGTAGTCCTCCCCGAAGCGCTGGTGCAACTCGGTGAGGACGCTGATGTCCTGGCCGATGGTGATGATCGGCGGCTCGGTGTCGTTGCCGCCACGTCGCTGGCCCAGGCCGATCGTGCCCATGAGCCCGTTGCACAGGCAACGGCTACCCGCGGTGTCCTCCGCTGCGCCGCCTTTGCGGATGTAGTCGTCTACCGGCTCGGCCGGGCACCGGAAGCCGATCCGGCCGGTCGGCCGCAGGTACGGGGTGCGGAGATATCCGAGGTCGCACCGGCGAGCGCGGGCCCGGTAGACATCGTCCTCCGCGGCGGTGCCCTCCAGCTGGGCGATCTTGAAGGGGAAGCCGGTCGGGGAGGCGGCCGGATCGTTGTGGATCGTGAGCTGCCCGCCAGTGGCTTGCTGGAGCAGCTCCCGCCGCAGCCGGGGGTTGATTCCGGATTCGCGGCAGAGGGCGAAGGCGGTGCCGACCTGAACACCGGTGGCTCCGGCCGCTTGGACGGCGGCCACCTGCCGCGGGTCGGCCTGCCCGCCGGCGATCCAGAACGGCAGCCCGGCTGCGGCTACCCTGGCCAGGTCGATCCGGTCGCGCTCGCCGTAGACGGGTTCGCCGTTGTCATCAAGGACCATTTTGCCGCGTGGCCGAGCCGAGTGGCCGCCCGCGGCGGGCCCTTCGAGGACAAAGCCGTCGGGGCAGGTACGGGGGCTGCGGGCAAGGTAGCTGACCAGGGACGCGGCGGAGACGATGGCCAGGAACCGCGGACGCGGGTTGGGCGGTAGTAGCTCGCCGGTCACATCAGGCGGGTTGAAGGCGACGGTGTGGGGTTCCCCCGCTGTGCTGCCCTCAACGGCGACGGGCAACTGGACCGGCCGGTGGTGGGCCAGGGCGTCGATCAGAGACGGGATCTCACTGGGCAGGCCGGCGCCCATCAGGATGTAGTCGACTCCGGCCAGCATCGCTCCGTACACCGCGGCGGGGGTGGCGAGCTGGATCTTCTCCAGGTAGTTGATGCCAACGACGCCGCTGTGGCCCTGCTTGGCCAGGTGGACCTCGACGAAGTTGGCGACCACGGCCAGCTCGTTCGCGTGTCGTCGTGGCCGCATGCTCAGCAGCGGCGCCGGTCGGAACGGTGTGCCGGCGGGAATTCCCCCCGGCACGTAGTAGCGGTCCAGCACCCGCTGGGCGACCTCCGGCGCGGGGAATGCGCGCAGCGCCTGCCGGAGCGTGCCGTCCTCGTCGCCGAGTTGTAGCCGGCGGGCCAGTGACGCGTCGAGTGCTACCCCGGACACCACTCCGAGCTGGCCTGCGGCGGATATGGCGGCGGCCAGCCGCCAGCTGGAGACACCGACGCCCATCCCACCCTGAATGATGATCGGAAGGTCCACCTGTTCCCGCCCTTCAGCCGGCCCTGTCGGCACGGGCAATCCTGTGGCCCGCGGGCCTGGGGGCGACAGGGCAATTGGTCCTGCAATCAGGTGGGCCCGGTCCCGAAGGGGCCTCCGGCCGAGGCCGGGTCCACGGGCGGCGGACACCGGCCACGCCACTCGCCCAACTATGTCTGGTTTAGGGGTGTTTTTCGTGTTCATGTTCAGCTAGGAGGAGTGTCGGTTTAGCGTGCGAGATGGCTGCTACCGCCTGCCTGGTAGCCGAGGAAGCCTGGCCTGGGTCGGTCCTTCCTCGCCGTTCACGGGGAAGGACATCGACACCGCGATGAACCATCAGCAGCACACCCACGAACCCGGGACCGACCGCCCAGACGGACGCCGGGGGCGGTCGCGCTTGTGGACGGTCGGCCTGGCCGGCGTAGCCGGGCTGGCCCTCACCGCCGTCGGCGTCGCGGCGGCTCCGGCTGCCGGCGCTGCCGGACGCGCCGCCACCAGCGCCGAAACCCAGTCTGGGGACAGCCACCGGGACAACGGCAAGTCCAAGCACGACGACAAGAGCAAGGGTGACAGGGGCGAGGGGAAGAAGGCGAAGGGGAAGAGCGACAAGGGGAAGAAGGAGACGCCGAAGGGCACGCCGGTTCCCTGCGACGCCGACCTGCTGATCGCCGCGATCACGTCCGCGAACGCCACCGGCGGCGGCGTGTTCGACCTGGCCAAGGACTGCACCTACCTGCTGACCGTCGACATCGACGGTGCCGGTCTGCCGGCGATCGTCACCCCGATCACCCTCAACGGCGGCAAGAACACCACGATCGAGCGCGCCGCCGCCGTTGACGAGTTCCGGATCTTCACTGTCAACACCGGTGGCGATCTGACCCTCAACCACCTGAAGGTCACTGGTGGCCAGACCGACGGCAACGGTGGGGGAGTGCTCGTCAACCCCGGTGGAGCGTTGACCACCAACCACAGCGCCATCACCCGCAACATCGTCGAAGGCGACGGAGACGGCGGCGGCATCGCCAACCTGGGCACCACCCGGGTCAAGCACTCCAAGGTCGAGTGGAACACCACCAGTGAACAAGGCGGTGGGATCTTCAGCACCGGCCTGTTGGAGGTCGTCAAGTCGCACATCGACAACAACACCGCTGAAACCGGCGGCGGTATCTACCAAGGTGGCAACACCGTCACCGTCAAGGGCGGCAGCATCTCCAGCAACCAGGCCGCCAACGGAGGCGGGCTGTATCTCGCGGGTGGAATCGGCAGGCTGACCGGCACCAAGGTCGCGAAGAACACCGCCAGTGGTAACGGTGGCGGTATCCGGGTTGGCGAAGGCGGGCAGTTGACGCTGCGGAAGGTCAACCTCTCCGACAACTCCGCGCTGTCGGGTGTGGGCGGCGGCTTGTACGTGGAGGGTGCTGAAGTGGTGGAAACCATCGCTGTGGTCGAGGACAGCATCATCAAGAACAACACCGCTGCCGAACTCGGCGGAGGAATCCGCAACTCGGAAGTAGCCGTGTTGCGAAACACCAAGGTCATCGGTAATCAGGCCGACGAGGGCGCCGGCATCTACAACTCTGGCACGTTGACCCTCTTCGCGACGCAGGTGGTCAAGAACATCGCCGTCACCGACGGCGGGGGCATCTTGAACTCCGGCGGCACGGTTGAACTGAACACCGCCACCGGCACCGTGGTTATCAAGAACCGACCCAACAACTGCGTGGACGTCCCCGGCTGCGCCGGCTGACACCCCGAGCAGAGCACCAAGGGTTCCGCCCCACTGCGAAACGTGGTGGGGCGGAACCCTTACGGATGATCACGTCACCGGGTTGCGGTAGGCGGCATCCCACGTCTTGCGGCCCAGTAGCCCATCTCTGTTGAGGCCCTGATCCGCCTGGAACGCTTTGATCAGCTCTCGGTGCTCCGGGCCGTACTGGCCGTCGTGGCCGTTCTTGCGGAGGTACCGCTTTCCCTTGCCGGCGGGCCAGCCTCGGCGGGTGAGTTGTTTGGTCCACATAGCGAGCCACTGTCGGTCCGACTTGCCGTTGAATTTGCGGCGGTAGTAGCCCGACACCGACCTGTCACCGCCTGAGCGGGGGCCGAAGTAGTAGCCGCTCGGCAGGGGGAACGCCACCGCTGGCCCGGGTGCCGGCCGCGGCGGCGCCGGGGTCGGCTTGCCGAGCTGGTCGAGTCGCCAGTTCGTGCCCCGTACCGTGTCGGCGGCCTGGGTGAAGTCCGAGTTCACGTGGCAGTGGGTCGTGTGCGGGTTCGAGCCGGTGTAGGTGTGGGTGGCGAAGCCGTTGCGGCGGTGCCAGATTCGGCGCTTGTAGATGATGTACCGCACCCACCACAGATCACCGGAGCGGGCGAGTGTCACCCACAGCTGCACGACCTGCTCCATCGTGACCCCGTCCGGGTCGCGTAGGTCGGCGTCGAAGTCTCGGGCCCGCACCTCATCGAGGTTGTCGCCGTCGCGATACTCTGGCAGACCGGTCAGGTCTGGATTGTGACTCGACGGAGAGTCCTGGTGGGAGGTGTCGCCGATCGAGCCGTCCGACCGGGTGTCCCGCTTGGGGAACCGCTTGTTGAGTTGATCACGGGCTTCATCCAGGTTCGGCACCACCATCCATGCCATTGATGTTCACCTCCACAACTGGCCAGTCGGTCTGCTCAGGATCGAGCCACGGATCCGGGGTCTGCATCCCGATGTGCTGCTCAGGTTCCTCGTTTGGGACCGGATGTGGGTCGGTGGCGGACATACTCCTCCCCTCATTGAGATCCAATTTGACTGGTGTATACGCCTAGTGTTTTGGCAGCAGGATCAGTGAGATCCTGACTCGTCCATGAATCGCGATCTCGATAATTTATCTTGACTGATCGATGATTAATCGATTCTAGCGGGCAGGCGGCTCATGAGCATGATCAAAACCTTGTCGCAGATTGCTCTGTGGGTGGCGGGTGGACATTGAAATGAGACGCGAATTCATATTCGCGATAGCGGGTGCCGCGCCGCGGCTGGAATGTGATCACCGAAGGTGTGCCGCAGTCGCGGTACTTGTCGTCCCTGTTCATGTTCGCCGACTTCCGGCGCGGTTGCCCTGCGGGCGGCGGCCCGCCAGCGGTCGGTGGTCGCGGGGTCCCCATGCCGCTCCTGCCTGGGCCGATCCTCGTGTGTGCTGGGAAGGGGGCCGAGGCTGAGATGAACTTCACCGCCCTGCTCGTGATGCCGGTGGTGCGATGGGAGTCGGGCGGTGGTAGCTCCGGTATTTGCTTCAGTCGAAGCTCCAGTTCTGCTGGGAGCTAATATTTTTGCGATTGGTCGGTGGTGGAGGGGGATGCCTCCCGGGATGCTTCCCGGAAAGCAATACCTGCTGCTATTCGTGCGTCGCCCTACTGGCCGGTCCTGCGGCACCGCATTCTGCGGCGACTGCTCCCGGGGTTCGTGTTGTCATATCTGGGTGACGGCATGAGTCTGGTCGCGGTCAGCCGGTTTGCCCTTCAATGAGCACCGCCGGAAGACGGTGCCCAGCCCACCATTCTCGGCTGCGCCGGACTGACGTTGGCCCTCGGCTCGGCGGCGGCAGTTCTCGCGATCGGCCGAGCCCGCCGACGGCCGGACGGCGAGGTCGCGGCCGAGCCCCGGCCCGGCACGGAGTTCGTAGCCAGGGGAACGTAAGGATATTCACGTTCATCTGGTTTGGTGGATTTAGTCGCATTTAGGGCTTCGGGTCGCTCTCCCTTGTTTAGCGTGCGGTGGCTGGTACCACCCGGCGGGTAGCCGAGAAGTGACCTCGACTGGCACCCCGGCCGGGTGGTTCCTTGCCGTTGCACGGGGAAGGACATCGAGACCGCGATGAACCATCAGCGCCACGCCCAGGGAGAGCAGCCCGACCGTCCGGGCGAGGAGCCGGTGCGGCCATGGTGGCGGCGGTGGTGGGTTGTCGGGCTGGCCGGGGCGACCGGTCTGGCGCTCATCGCCGTCGGCACTGTCGTGACTCCGGCCGGCGAGACGATCAGACGTGCCCTGCCGGCCGTTGGCGCGCCCGGGACCCCGGTTGGCGGGCCGTCCGCCGACGACCATCGGGACGAAAGCAGTAGCGAGGCGGACCAGAGTGGCGGGGTCAGCGGCGACGCGGGTAAGGGTGACGAGGAGCGGCGGGAAGGCAGGCCGGTCGGCTGCGACCCGGATCGGTTGATCGCCGAGATCGCCCAGGCCAACGCCGGCGGTGGTGCCGTGCTCGACCTCGCTGAGGGCTGCACCTATCTGCTCACCGCCGACCTCGGTGGCGCCGGTCTGCCCGCGATCACCACCCCGATCACCCTCACCGGCGGCAGGAACACCACCATCGAGCGGGCCGCCGCCGTCGACCAGTTCCGGATTCTCGCCGTGCACGCCGGTGGTCAGCTCACCCTCAACGGCCTGACGATCACCGGCGGCCACGCCGCCGACGGTGGCGGGGGGATCCTCGTCGAGACCGGTGGAGCGTTGACCGTCAACCACAGCGCCGTCACTCGTAACATCGCCGACATCCTGGGTGGCGGTATTGCCAACAGCGGCACCACCCGGGTCAGACACTCCAGTGTCGAACGGAATATCGGGAACCAGCGCGGCGGTGGGATCTTCAGTGCCGGCCCGCTGGAGATCGTGCAGTCGCACGTCGGCGGAAACACCGCCGACCTCGGTGGCGGCATCTTCGCCTCCGACAGCAGTGTGACCGTCAAGGGCGGCAGCATCGCCGACAACTGGGCGCAGTCTGTGGGTGGATTGTTCGTCTCGGGCGGCATCGGCACGGTAACCGGCACCCGAATCACCGGAAATCTGACCCACTCCGACGGCGGTGGGGCCCGGGTTGGTCTCGGCGGGCAGCTGACGTTGCGGTGGGTCCGCCTGACTGGCAATACCGCACTGTCCGGTCTGGGCGGTGGTCTCTTCGTTGAGGGGGACATCGGTGGGGGGAGCTACGTCGTCATCGAGGACAGCATCATCAAGGACAACACCGCGATGGCCGCTGCCGGCGGCGGAATCTTCAACATGGGGCAGACGGTGATACGACGTGCCCGGATCCTCGGCAATCGGGCCGACCGGGGTGGCGGAATCCATAACTCCGGGACGGTCAGCCTCGCGGCGACGAAGGTGGTCGACAATCTCGCCGTCACCGATGGTGGGGGAGTCCTCAACGACGGCGGCACGGTGGACCTGAACACCGCCACCGGCACCATCGTGATCAAGAATCGGCCGAACAACTGCGTCAACGTTGTGGGCTGTGCCGGATAGCAGCCCCGCGATCCGTGCCGGGCGGCTACCGTCGCCGACTTCCGGTGATCGACACGGTCTCAGGGTGGTGACGGAATCGACGGCAGCCGTCGGGTACCGAGAAGGTCCGCGACACCGTCCTCCCACAGCCCGCGCCACCAGGCCATGTCGTGCCCACCCTGGAACTCCCGGTACGCCATAGTGGGCGGGCTCTCCGCGAGCGCCTCCCGTAGTCGTCGGTGCGGCTCCAGCAGCGTCGGTTCGAACACACCCACGGTGAGGAAGAGGCGCACCGGCCCGGCCGTCGCGGCGCGGTCAAGCAGGTCGGCCTGCCACAGTGACGCCGACTGGCTGAGCGCCGCACCCACCGACTCCGGGTGGTCGAAGGCGGTCTTCAACGCGGTCAGCCCGCCCAGGCTCTCTCCGGTCAGCACGACATCCCGGGGGTTGTCGCTTACCGGCACCCGATCGCGTAGCCACGGCAGCAGGGTCGTGACCACCTCCTCGCTCATCGCGCCGTCAATGCTCAGGTCGGCCATCCGTCGCGGCGAGCTGCCCCCGGTTTCGACCAATGCCAGATAGGGCGCACGGATCGTTCCCGACTCTGCGAGCCGGTCCGCGCTGGCGGCGGCGTAGCCGGAGGCGTGCCACACCTCCCCGTCCAACACCACGACCAGCGGCCGGGGCGTGCCGTCAGCATCGGGCGGCGGGGACAGCCACACCGGGCGCCCGGTCGGTGTGACCAGGCGTTGAGCGCGGGGAGACGGTCCTTGCGCGGGCGCTGCCCGCGGCGACGCGGTGTCCAGTTCCGCCACCGACGCGAGCCGGCCACTGTGGGTGCGGACGCGCCTCGGGTTGCGGGGGTCGGTGCTGCCCTCCTCGCGGATCGTGCGCATCGCCCACCGCGACTCGGTGCCGGACAGCGTGCTGCTTCCCGCCGCGTCGGTCTCAAGCACCGTGTACGACCCACGCCAGTCGGCGGGTAGGCGGAACGCGGCGTGCCACACGTCGGTGCCGGGCACCCGCTCCATCCGGCTGTCGTCGAGGTCATAGGTCACTCGATTGACGGTCACGTGGACCGCGGTGGCAGCGGCGGACCGCCACAGGAACGTCACCCGCCGCTCGCCGTCGCCGGCCTCCTCGACCAGGGGCGTACGGCGGGCGACCGTCTCCCAGAACTCGGTCGCCGAGCAGTCGGCCGCGAGCCGGGCGATGCGTGGGCTCGGGGTGCGGCGCGACGGCGGCTTCGGCGGTGCGGGCGGCAGCGTGACCCGGCTCGGGCCATCGGTGGGCTTCACGTCTGTTCCTTCGGTCCTGCGTCCCAGCGGTGACGTCATGCGGCGGCGGTGTTCCGCGCGGCGATCGGGATGACCAGCGGTGTGCCGAACACCGGGTCGGTGACGACGCGGGCTTTCAGTCGGAAGACGTCGTGCAGCAACTGCTCGGTGAGCACCGTCTCCGGGGCGCCGGTGGCCGCGACCGCGCCGTCGTGCAGCACCACGAGATGGTCGGCGTAGCGTGCTGCCTGATTCAGGTCGTGCAGCACCAGGACCACGGTGCGTCCCTGGTCGCGGTTGAGCCGCCGGCACAGTTCGAGCACCTCGAGTTGGTGTGAGATGTCGAGGTAGGTGGTGGGTTCGTCCAGGAGTAGCACCGGCGTCTCCTGGGCGAGGATCAGTGCGATCCACACCCGCTGTCGTTGGCCGCCGGACAACTCCTCGACGGTCCGGTCCGCCAGCTCCGCCACTCCGGTCGCCGCGAGCGCCCGGGCCACCGCCTCCTCGTCCTCGTGGCTCCACTGCTGCAACATTCGCTGGTGCGGGAAGCGGCCACGGCCGACGAGGTCGGCGACGGTGATACCGGCCGGCGCCACGGAGGACTGTGGTAGCAGCCCGAGTCGGCGGGCCAGTTCCTTCGGGGCCAGCCGCTGCACGTCCTGGCCGTGGAGCAGTACCTGGCCGGTCCTGGGGCGAAGCAATCGCGCGAGCGCCCGTAGCAGCGTTGACTTGCCGCACGCGTTCGGGCCAAGGATCACGGTTACCGCGCCGTCCGGGATGGAGACGTCAAGATCGTGAGCGACCTGACGTGACTCGTACGCGAGCGTCAGGCGGGCTGCCTCGAGAGCGGGTGGGGAGGTCATGGGGTCCTTCCGGCTCAGACCTGCTTGGCGCGGGTCAGCATCCAGATGAGGTATAGGCCACCGACGATGCCGGTGATCCGGCCGATCGGGACGGCGGCGGTGATCGGCAGCAGCCGGGTGACCGTGTCGGCGAGGATCAGCAGGCACCCGCCCATCGCGGCGGCGCTGACCACCGGCATGCGACGCCAGCCGGTGAGCCGAACCACGAGTTGCGGTGCGGCCAGGGCGACGAACGCGATTGGTCCGGCGGCTCCGGTGGCCAGCCCGGCGAGGGCTACCGCGGCGAGCATGAGCAGCACCCGGGTGCGCTCCACCCTGACCCCGAGCTGCTGGGCGATGTCGTCGCCCATCTCGATCAGCGATGCCCGGCGGGCGAGGGGGAGAACGAGCGGTACGAGAACGAGCACACCGACCGCGACCGGCAGGGCGTGCGTCCAGGTACGGGCGTCGAGTGAACCCGACAGCCACAGACTGGCGGTGTACACCTGGTTCAGATCTCCGGTCACGAGCAGCAGCCCGTTCACCGCGCCGAGCACGGCGCTCACCCCGATCCCGATCAGGATCAGCCGGTAGCCGCCGGTCACGCCGCCCCGACGGGAGAGCATATAGACGACTATCGCGGTGAGTAGCCCTCCGGCCACTGCACCCAGTGACACCTGTAGGGCCTCGGCCTGGAAGACGATGATCTGCACGATCGCCCCGGTCGCCGCTCCGGTGGTGAAGCCGATCACGTCGGGTGATCCGAGCGCGTTGCGGGACACCGACTGGAAGATGGCCCCGGAGATACCCAGCGCGGCCCCGGCGGAGAGCGCGGTGATCACGCGGGGTAGTCGCAGACCCCGCACGACACGGTCGTGCTGGGCGTTCCCGGAGGTGTCGACGACCGCCGCGACCACCTCGGCGAACGAGAGTCGCAGTGTGCCGATCGCCATCGCCGCGACGCCCAGGGCCGCGCCGACGACCAACAGGACGACCGTGATCGTCACCAGCCGCGGCGAGATCACCAGGGAGGTCCTGCCCACCCGCCACACCTGTCGCCCCTCGGGGAGCAGCCGGGCCGGGGTCACAACCGCACCATTCGGCGGCGTCGCACCAGCAGGACGAAGAACGGCCCGCCCAGAATCGAGACCATGATGCCGACGCTCACCTCACCGCTGGCGGGGAGGGCCCGGCCGAGGGTGTCGGCGACAACGATGAGCGCAGCGGCCAGGGCGCCCGAGTAGGGCAGGACCCAGCGGTGGTCCACACCGGCCAGGAGCCGGGCGAGGTGCGGCGCGGCCAGCCCGAGAAAGGCGATCGGCCCGGCCGCTGCCGTGGCGGCACCGGCGAGCACGATAACGGCGAGGCCCGCGGTTGCCCAGACCCGGGTGGGGCTGCCCCCCAGTGACCGGCTGAGCTCTTCGCCGAGCATCGCCGCGTCGAGCGGACGTGCGAGGGCGTAGGCGAGCAGGAGCCCGGCGGTGGTGAGGAGGCCGGCGGCGATCAGCACGTCGGTGCCACGGCCGGCGAGCGAGCCGACCATCCAGTGCCAGTAGCGGTCGTAGACCTGCTCGGTGCTGTTGACGAGAATGAGGTGGGTCAGGGCCATGAGAACGACGGTGAGGGCGGCGCCGGCAAGCACGAGCCGTACCGGGTTGGTGCCGGTGCGCAGGCCGCCGAGCAGGTAGACGATGATTCCGGCGATTCCCGCGCCGAGGACGCCGAGCCACATGTAGCGGGACGGCTCGGTCACGCCGAAGAACGCGATGCCGGCGGCGATGGCGGTCGCCGCCCCGGCGTTGACGCCGAGCAGTCCCGGGTCGGCCAGGGGGTTGCGGGTGAGCGCCTGCATGACCGCGCCGGCGACGCCCAGGCTTACGCCGACCACGATGCCGAGCAGCGCACGGGGGATGCGTTGATGGACGACGAGCAGGTGCGCCGAGTTGGTCGGGTCGAACGCGGTCACCGCGTCCCAGGTGGTGGCGAGAGGGATGGCCCGGGTGCCGACGGTGGCACTGGCGAAGGTGCCGATCACCAGTACGGCCGAGAGCAGAAGCAGCCCGGTGCCGCGGTGTCGCGGGCGTGGGCTGGTGGCTGTGGTCCGGACCGGGTGGGGACGAGGCCGCCCCCACCCGGTCGTCGGGCTACTTGGCAAAGCGCGCGACGACGCTGTCAACGATCTCGGTCGCGCTGTACCGGTCCACCCGGAACGAGTTCAGCCCGAGTCCGTACACCTGGCCCTGCTCGACCGAGGGCACGTTCGCGAGCACCGGATCCTCGGTGAAGGCCTGCGCGCCCGCGTCGTCCTTGCTGAGGATGAAGGTGGTCTCCGCCGTCAGGGTGGTCAGGTTCTCGTACGCGGTCCAGACGAAGTCCTCGCGAAGTTGGCTTCGGGTGTTCCACTCTGGGTTCGGGTCCTCGATGGTGAAGCCGAGGTCGTTGAGGAGACGTGCCTGGGCGGAGCCCCGGCGCGCGATCGGGTTGCTCTCTCCGGCGCCGTTGAACGAGATGACGTTCGCGCTGCCGTCGGGCACCTGGATCTTCGACGCCGCCTCCTGGACATAGTCGTCGAACGCGGTGACGGTCTGCTCGGCCTCGGCCTCCAAGCCGGTCGCCTGCCCGAGCGTCACGGCGAGTTCCTGCCAGGTCTTCCCGCCGTAGTCGACGACGATCGTCGGGGCGATCGCGCGTAGTTCGTCGATCTGGTCCACCAACGAGTCGGCGCCGGTGGCGGAGACGACGACGAGGTCGGGCGCGTGGGCGTAGACCGCTTCCAGGTCGACCTTCCCGGCGGGCCAGAGGTTGGCGACGTCGCGTTCGTCCGCCACCTTGGCCCACTGGGCGAAGAACTCACCGGTGCCTCCGGAGCCGGAGGCCACCACCGGGGCCTCGAAGGCGAGCAGGGTGCCGGTCACCGAGACGGAGGTGGAGACGATCGCCTCTGGCTTGCTCGGGATCTCGGTGGTGGTGCCGTCGGCGTTGGTGAAGGTGCGCGGCCACCCGGCGGCCTGGGCGGCGGCCGGTTCCGTGGGGTCGGTGTCGGAGGTGCTGGAGCAGCCGACGGTGGCCAGGACGGCGACGGCGGCGACGGTGATGCCCGCGAGGGTCCGGGCGGGTGAGGGGAAATCGTGCACCATAACGATCCTTGTTCGGGCCGGAGCGCGACACGCTCCAGCTAAGTTAGGTAAGGCTAACTTATTGAAGTTGGATCATTGCTTGGCGGTAGGCGGGCCCCTATTCGGGGATGAAATTTCGGGTTCATGTTCATATGGGGTCTTTGTCGGATTAGCGTTCGGGTGTCGGCTACCGCCGGTCCGGTAGCCGAGGGGCACCGCGCCGGGCTGGCCCCGGTCGGCGGAGTTCCTCGCCGTTCAGGGAAAGGCACCGACACTCGCGATGAGGCATGAGGATCACGACCACAGCGGTGGACCGGCACGGCCGACTACGTACCACACCCGGGTCCGGCGGAGGTCTGCCGCCAGGTTGGCCGGGGCTGCTGGCCTCGCTCTCGCCCTGGTCGGCCTCGCTGTCGCTCCGGCCGCCGGCGCGGTCGGACGCGCCGCCACCGGAGCCGATGAGCAGAAGTGGCCGAAGGGCACGCCGGTCGCCTGTGCCGCGGATGCGTTGATCGCCGCGATCACGTCCGCGAACGCCACCGGGGGTGGTGTCTTCGACCTGGCCGAGGAGTGCACCTACCTGTTGACCGCCGACATTGACGGTGCCGGTCTGCCGGCGATCGTCACCCCGATCACCCTCAACGGCGGCAAGAACACCACGATTGAACGCGATGCCGCCGCCGACCAGTTCCGGATCTTCACTGTCAACACCGGTGGCGATCTGACCCTCAACCACCTGAAGGTCACCGGCGGTCAGACCGCCGAGGACGGCGGGGGGATCTTCGTAGCCGCCGGTGGTGCCCTCGCCCTTGGGCAGAGCAGGATCGTGCGCAACATCAGCGCCCAGGAGGGCGGCGGCATTCGGAATGCGGGCACCGCCACCGTCGCGCACTCCCACATCGAACGGAACACCGCCGGTGCGAGTGGGGGTGGGGTCGCCAGCACCGGTGCTCTCGAGCTGCGCTCCTCCTCCGTGGGCGAGAACGTCAGTGCGAACGGCGGGGGTGTCTCCAGTGCCGGGACCGTTGTCATCGGCCGCAGTGCGATCACCGGAAACCGGGCAACCTCGGTCATCGGCGGCGGGCTGCTCGCCACCGGAGGAAGCGCCCTGCTCACCGACTCGCACGTGCTTCGTAACTCCTCCAACACCGAGGGTGCCGGGGTCGTCGCCATCTCCGTGCAGCTGCACCTGCGGCGGGTCGTCATCGCCGACAACGCGGCCCGCAGCGGCGGCGGCGGACTGATCATCAACAACACGTCCTCCGCGACCGTGCAGCAGGGTCTCATCAAGGGCAACACCGCCAACACCGACGGCGGGGGCGTCTTCAACGCCGGAGCGTTGGCGCTGTTCGGCACCGAGGTCCGGGGCAATCAAGCCACTCGGGGCGGAGGTGTCCACAACGATGCCGTCGGCGCGGTCACCTTCTATGGCGCCACGATCAAGAAGAACGTCGCTGTTGCCGATGGTGGTGGGGTCTTCAACGAGGCTGGTGGAACAGTCGAGCTGAACACGGCTACCGGCACTGTGGTGATCGAGAATCGGCCCAACAACTGTGTCAATGTCGCCGGCTGTCCAGGCTGAACCCCGGCGGCACTCCCATCCAGCAATGCGTGAATCGTGAACCCAGAGGTGATCTTCTAATGTGCGGGATAGCAGGCTACGTCGGCATCAGCGCATTCTGGGGTGAGCCGGTGCTTCGCCGGATGGCCGACGCCCAGGTCCACCGGGGCCCCGACGGAGACGGGTACCTGGCCGAAGGGCTGATCGGGTTGGCGCACCGGCGGCTGGCGGTCATCGATCGAGCCGGTGGGAAGCAACCGTTGTACTCGGTGGACGGCCGGTACGTGCTGAGCTACAACGGCGAGGTCTACAACTATCGTCTACTGCGCGCGGAGTTGAGCGATCTTGGCCACCGATTCACCACGGAAAGTGACACCGAGGTGGTGCTGGCCGCGTGGGTCCAATGGGGTCAGGCCGCCTTCGACCGTTTCAACGGAATGTTCGCCCTGGCAATCGCCGATCTGGAGCGTGGCGAGGTGGTGCTGGCCCGGGATCAGTTCGGCATCAAACCGCTGTACCTGGCCGACGACGGAGACGGACGGGTCTTCTTCGCCAGTGAGATCCGTCCCCTCTTCGCCGCCGGTGCGGTCACGCCCAAGCCCGACGACCACACCATCTACCGATACCTGAGGTTCCGGATCCACGACGACACCCCGCGGACGTTCTTCCACGGAGTCACCCGCCTGATGCCGGGAGAGACCGCCCTGCTCACCTCGGACGGCGCGGTCCAGCGCTCGACCTACACCCGTCTCTACGACGACATGGACGCGCTGGCGGCGGCACCGACCCCGTATGACCCGTCCGCCCAGGAACGGTTCCGAGCGGCGCTCGACCGAGCGATCCAGGCGCGACTGGTCAGCGACGTTCCGGTCGGTACGGCCCTCTCCGGTGGCGTGGACTCCTCGACGGTGGTGGCCAGCATTCATCGCATGATGGCCGCCGCCGACGACACCACCCGACCGGTTGGTGCGACGCAACAGACCTTCTCCGCGGTCTTCCCCGGGGAACGGAACGACGAGGAGCGCTACGTTGACGCCGTCGCGGCCACCTGCGGCGAGGCGCTCCAGGTGCACAAGGTGCGCCCGACGCCGGACCGCTTCCTGGTTGATCTGCGGGACTTCGTCCGGACCCAGGAAGAGCCGGTCATCTCCACCGCACCGTACGCGCAGTACTGTGTGATGCGCGAGGCGAGCCAACATGTGACGGTGATGCTCGACGGTCAGGGCGCCGACGAGATGCTCGCCGGCTACCTGCCCTACTATCTGGTGCACCTGCGCAGTCTGCGCGGTGGCCGGGTGGCCGGAGAGCTGCTCCGCTCCGTCGATGTGCTCTGGCGTCTGGGCCGCACCCGGCTGACCGATGTCGTTGGTCGTCGGCGGCGGACACCGACCACCAACCTGCTGGGGTGGGACTTCGCCGAAACCTATCGGCACGAGCGTTTCCCGATGGTGCGCACTGACCTCAAGGCCCGCCTGGCCGCCGACCTCTTCCGGCACAGCCTTCCCGCGTTGCTCCGCTACGAGGATCGGAACACCATGCGATTCTCGATCGAGGGTCGGGTGCCGTTTCTCGACGCCGCTCTGGTGCGTACCGTGTGGTCGCTTGACCCGTCCGCGATTATCCACCATGGATGGAACAAGCGGGCACTGCGGGACGCGACCGTTGACCTGCTGCCCCGGCTGGTCAATCGACGTCGCAACAAGATTGGTTTCACCACGCCCGAGGACAGCTGGTTCCAGCGCATCAAGAACGACGTGTATCTGATCTTCGCCTCCCGGTCGTTCGGTGCGCGACCCTACTTCGACCAGCGAGCCGTGCTCCAGGCGTTCGAGGACTACGTCGCCGGCCGGGGCGGTGTGGAAACCATGACGTTCTGGCGGATGCTCAATGTTGAACTGTGGCTGCGCGAGTTCATCGACCCGCAGCCGGCCAGCGAGGCAGGCACATCCGGGTCGGTGGAGCCAGCCCGGGTCGCGGTCCAGCGCGGCACCGGCTCGGACCCCGGCCAGCGTGCTGACCCGCCGACACCGCCGAAGCCGGACTTCGTACCCAACCAGGGGAAGGAGTTGCTGACGCCCGGAGGCACCTGGGCCCGGTTTCCGCTGCGTACCGACCTCATCGCCACCGGTGACGATGTCCCCGCGCTCGCCGTCAGCCGGGTCGGTGAGTTCTACAAACAGGGGGCGGAGATGCCGTTTTCCGTCCAGCAACTGGCAACCGCCGGACCCTGGTACCTGTTTGTCAGCGAGAAGGTGGTCGCGGTCGCACAGGGGCGAATCTTCAACGTGACCGACATCAGGAGCGGGGCCTGGGCGCGCCTGCTGTCGCGACATGTCCTGCGCACCCCGTACGGCATTGGGCTGGGGCATCCGGCCACGATGCAGTTGGCCATTCAAGAGGCAGGGCTGCCCCGCATCCTGGCCGCCGCAGCAGCCGGGGCAGCCGGGAAGGCGGTCGGGCGGCGGGGGCTGTTCTACCGGGTCGCCGGTCCGGCGGTACGCGCCATCGACGGGCCCACCGAGTACTCGGCCTACCCGGCGAACATATCGGCGAAGCTGGCGCCGCAGGATCCGGATCGGGTCGCCCAGGGCATCTCGTCGGCGATCCGGGCGGCCCTGCCCGCCGAGTTCGCAGAGCGGTTCGGCGGCACAGTGATCATCGATGCCAATGACTTCGGTCAGGACATTCTGGGCCGGGACGCCGACCTGCCGGACGCGGTGTTGGCGGCGGCGTTCGTCGACAACCCCCTTGGCCAGGCCCGTGAGCAGACACCGTTCGCCGTTGTGGTGGCCCAGCACCAGCGCGGGGTCGCGGGCCGCAGTGGCGGCCACGGGTGTGCCACCCCGGCGGCTGGGCCGGAGCGCACCACCGCCGACGCCCCGAGGTAGGGGCATCGGCGGTGGTGGTCTGGCGGTTGGGCGGCCTCAGCCGATGAAGCCCTCAGCCTTCATCCAATCGGAGACGACCTGGGACACCGGCTCGCCCTGGACGTCGATCTTCTCGTTGAGCCCGCGCAGGGTCTCGTCGTCGAGCTTGGCGATCACCGGCTCGAGGATCGTCAGGATGGCGCCGTACGACTCGGCGGCCTCGCCGTTGAGGGCGGGAGCCGGGTTGTAGATCGGGAAGAAGCTCCGGTCATCCTCCAGCACCCGCAGGTTCAGGTGGCTGATCCGGCCGTCGGTGGTGAAGACCTCGCCGAAGTTGCAGGCCTCGCCCTTCTTCGTCTCGGTGTAGACGACGCCGGTGTCGACGACCTTGACGTTGTCCTCCGGGACGTCCATCCCGTACGCCGCGGTCATTCCGGGCCAGCCGTCGTTACGGCCGACGAACTCGGTCTCCAGGCAGAACGTCGCCTCCTGCGGGTTGCTCTTGGCGAACTCGGCCAGTTCGGAGAGGGTCGTGAGGTTCCACTCCTCGGCCTTCTCCTCCGGCAGCGCGATGGCGTAGGTGTTGTTCGCGGGAGCGTACGCCCCCCAGACCACGTTGTTCTTCTCCTTGTCCTCCTGGACCACGGCCGCGTACTGCTCGGCGGAGTCCTGGATCGGGTCGGTGTGGTCGAGGTAGGTGATCCACGCCGTACCGGTGTAGTCCCAGTAGACATCGACATCGCCGCTGAGCAGCGCCTTGCGGACGTTGACCGAGCCCTTGATGTTGGTCTGGTCCTCGACCTCCGCGCCGGCTGCGGTCAGCGCCTGCATCGTGATGTGCCCGAAGACGATGTTCTCGGTGAAGTCCTTGGAACCGACGACGATGGTCTGTCCCTTGAGGGTGGCGTCCTCCTTGATCGATCCCTCGCCGACCGCGACGTCGGCGCCGGACTCGTCAGTCGTCACCGAGCAGCCGGTGAGCGCGAGGGCGACCACCGCGGAGCCGGTCAGCAGGCGGGTGAGTGCGGTTCGATTTCGCATCGTTACCTTCCTTGGGGTAGTGCGAGTGTCGGTGGTGGGTAGGTGCGAGCGACGCCGCTCAGTCGAGCCCACGGGGCCGGAGCAGGTCGGAGATCACTCCGCCCAGCCAGTCCAGCGTCAACGCCAGGGTTGCGGTCAGAACGGCTCCGGTGACGAGGATCGTTTCGCGTTGGAGCTTGATCCCGGTCACGATCAGCGAACCCAGCCCCCCGGCGTTGATGAACGTGGCGAGGGTGGCCACGCCGACGGCGAGGACGAGTGCGGTCCGCACCCCGGCGAGGATCACCGGAACGGCCAACGGCAGTTCGATCCGGAGCAGGACGGCCAGTGGCGACATACCGATGCCCCGTCCCGCCTCGACCAGATGGCGGTCCACCTGGTTGATCCCGACGATGGTGTTCTGGAGTACCGGGAGGACGGAGTAGGCGACCAGGCAGATCAACGTGGTCGAGAAGCCGATGCCGAGGAAGATGCTCAACAGGACGAGAAGCCCGATCGCGGGGGTCGCCTGGCCGATGTTGGCCAGGCCGGTGGCGAACGGAGCCAGCCATCGCATGGATGGACGGGTGAGCAGGATGCCACCCCCACCGGCGATCGCCACGACGAGCACGGTGGTCAGCACGGTGAGGGTCACATGCTCGCCGACCGCTCGCAGCAGCTTGTCGGCCTCCAGGGCGCGCTGTTCGATGTCGTCCAGGTCCGTGGTGCTGATCCAGAGGTAGACGCCGAGCAGCACCACCGCGAGGATCGCCGGCATCGTGGCGTGTCGCCGCAGCAGCCCGCGCCAGCGAGACGGCGGGGTGAGTACGGTCTCCTCGGCCCGGATCTGGGTGGCGCTGCTCATCGCTGCTCCGGGGTGAGCTCGGCGGTGCGGGCCACGCCCGCACGTGGGCCGGGAACCTCGGCGCCCGGCTCCTCCTGCTCTGGCGTGTGGTGGATCACCTGCATCAGGCCGTCGAGCGTCACCGTGCCGGCGTAGCGGCCCTGTTCGTCAACCACGACCGCGGCGCCGTCGCGAGAGGCGAGCATCGCGTCCAGGGCGTCGCGGAGCGTCGCCTGTGGCTCGACCGTCGTCACCGTCTGGCCGGCCCCGTCGAGAGTGCCCGCGTCAGCGGCCAGATCATGGGCGTTGACCCAGCGCAGCGGCCGATTGTCGGCATCCACGGTCAACGCCGAGGAGCCCTCGGCCTGCTCCAGCCGGCGCTTCGCGCCGTTGGCGGCCTTGTCCGGCTGGATCAGCGGGACATCCTCCCACGTGATCTCGTCGACCCGGCGCAGGTCGAGCTGCTTGAGCCGGGCACCGCGGCCGATGAACTGGGCGACGGTGCTGTCGGCGGGGTTCGCCAGCAGGCTTTCCGGGGTGTCGAACTGCCGAATCTTGGACCTCTCGCCGAGGACGGCGATCCGCGTGCCCATCTTGATCGCCTCGTCGAAGTCGTGTGTGACGAAGACGATGGTCTTGCGCAACTGCTCCTGCAGGCGGAGGAACTCGTTCTGCAGCCGGTCCCGGGTCATCGGGTCGGTGGCCCCGAAGGGCTCGTCCATCAGCATCACCGGCGGATCCGCGGCGAGCGCCCGGGCCACCCCGACGCGCTGCTGCTGCCCACCGGAGAGTTGGCGGGGCAGCCGGTTGCGGTAGATGGCCGGCTCGAGGCCGACGAGGTGGAGGAGTTCGTCGGCCCGGGCCTCGACCCGCTTGCGGTCCCAGCCGAGCATCTTCGGCACCAGCCCGACATTGGTGGCGACGCTCATGTGCGGGAAGAGCCCCACCTGCTGAATGACGTAACCGATCTGTCGGCGCAGGTCGTTGCCGTCCAGTGCGGTCACGTCGGTGCCGTCGATGAGAATCCGGCCGCTGCTGGGCTCGATCAACCGGTTGATCATCTTCATGGTCGTGGTCTTGCCGCAGCCGGAGGGGCCGACGAAGACGACGATCTCGCCCTGCTGGATCGTCATCGACATGTTCTCGACGACCGGGGCCTTCTGTCCCCGGTAGAACTTGCTGACCTGCTGCAGGTCGATCATTACGTCGCGGCTCATTCTCGGCCTCCCAAGGAGGGGGAAGGGACTGCTGTGCTGGGCGTGAGCGCCGGGCGGCTCGCCAGGCGCGGGCGGAACAGCTTCGGTCGCTGCCCGGCCTGGGTGAGCTTGCCCAACAGCGCGAGGGCGAAGTCGACAGTGAGCGCCAGCACGATGACGCCGACCGTTCCGACCAGAGCCTGGTTCAGGGAGTTCACACCGCCGAGGTTGGTCAGGCCGGCAAAGATCTGGTGGCCCAGCCCCGGGCCGCCGACATAGGCGCCGACTGCGGCGATCCCCATCGTCATCTGGGTGGACACCCGAATCCCGGTCAGGATGACCGGCCAGGCGAGTGGGATCTCCACAGTGGTCAGGGATCGGATTCGGCTCATGCCGATTCCCCGCGCGGCCTCGGTCAGGGCCGGGTCGATCTCGCTCAGGCCCACAATGGTGTTCCGAAGGATCGGCAGCAGCGCATACATGGTGAGAGCCACCAGGGTGGGCGCGTAGCCCAGCCCGAGTGGTGCGATCAGGAGGCCGAGTAGTGCGAATGACGGGATGGTGAGCATGGCCGCGGCCGTAGCCGTCGCGATGGCCCGGGCACGTGGGTTGCGGTAGGTCCAGAGGGCGATCACGACGCCGATGACCGTCGCCAGAGCGACGGACATCAGCACAATTGTCGCGTGTTCGCCGGTCTGTATGAGTAGCAGTTCATGCCGACTTTGTAGATATTCGAGGAACGTCATGTGTCACCTGTCACCTCCTGCTGTGGCAATCGTGGCCCTGGGTCAAGGAGCGGCTGGGTGGGCCGTAGCGAAAGCGGGTCAGCCATCAGCGAGTGGTGATCAGCCGATGGCGGCAAAGGGGGTCCGACCAGGGGCTGAACCGCGACTCAGGGAGCACGGGCCCGCGTCGGTTCGAAGCCGCCGTCCTCCCTTGCCTCGTCAATTTGGAGCACAATCTTAACTCAACGTCACACCAGGGACTGCGCGCCCTCTTGGGCATCGAGTGTGGGATGTGGGATAGAGCGGGCGAAAAACCCTGATGGCGCTGGTCGATCTGTGCCGTCAGTCGCCACCGTGCCGGGCGGTGGTCGTGGGGCGAGGATGTCTCGACGGCGAGGTGTCTGTCCCCGTGGTGGCTGAGGTGGTCGTGCCGTGACGTCCTGATTTGGCTCACATGGGTACAAGAACGTTATCTTGTGTTCCTCGTCCTGTGATCTCTTCCGTATGTGCAGGTCAGGAGCGTGCGCGCTGACAGGGCGCGGCGGAACGCGAGGTAAGGTTGCATACCTGCACGCATCCGGTTCGACCCCCGAACCGGTCGGGAGCGCGCGGCCGGTCGGGAGCCGGTGCGGACGCACCGGACGGACGCGACTGTGGAGTGACGTGCGCCATGCCATCAAGTCGCAGCTTCGTCCTGTCGTCATGCCCGGGTTCGACGAGTTCCGCGACCAGTTGAGTGAGGTGAGTGGAAGTGACAACTCAGCGTTATGATTTCGTCATCGTTGGTGGCGGTTCAGCCGGCAGCGCGCTCGCCGACCGGATCTCCGCCGACCCGGGTAACCGGGTTCTGGTTCTGGAGGCGGGTCGTCCCGACTACCCGTGGGACGTCTTCATCCACATGCCGGCGGCGTTGCCGTTTCCGATCGGGAGCAGGTTCTACGACTGGCAGTACAACTCGGAGCCGGAGCCGCACATGCACGGGCGGCGTATCTACCACGCCCGGGGCAAGGTGCTGGGCGGGTCGAGCAGCATCAACGGAATGATCTTCCAGCGGGGCAACCCGTTGGACTACGAGCGGTGGGGCGCCGATCCGGGCATGGAGACCTGGGACTTCGCCCACTGTCTGCCGTACTTCAACCGGATGGAGTCTGCCCTGGGGGCGGATCCGGACGACCCCTTCCGTGGCCACGACGGCCCGCTGGTGTTGGAGCGCGGCTCCGCGGACAACCCGGTGATCCAGGCCATGCTCGCGGCGGCGGAGCAGGCCGGCTACCCGCGCACCACCGACGTCAACGGTGCGCAGCAGGAGGGTTTCGCCCCGTTTGACCGGAACGTTCGTCGTGGTCGGCGGTTCTCCGCGGCCCAGGCCTACCTGCGCCCGGCGATGAAGCGACCCAACCTTGAGGTGCGTACCCGTGCCTTCGTCACCCGCGTCATCTTCCAGGGCACCCGCGCCGTGGGCGTCGAGTACACCCGTGGCCGTGGGACGACCCCCCACCGGGTGTACGCCAACGAGGTGATCCTCAGCGGTGGTGCGATCAACACGCCGCAGTTGCTGCAACTCTCCGGTGTGGGCAACGCCGACGAACTGGGCGGCCTGGGCATCGACACGGTCGCGAACCTGCCCGGCGTGGGCGAGAACCTGCAGGACCACCTGGAGGTCTACATCCAGCACGCCTGCACCCAGCCAGTGACGATCCAGCCCTACCTGAACTGGCGGTACGCGCCGTGGATCGGCGCGAAGTGGCTGTTCGGACGGACGGGTCTGGGCGCCACCAACCACTTCGAGGCGGGCGGCTTCGTCCGGAGCAACGACGCCGTCGACTACCCGAACCTCATGTTCCACTTCCTGCCGATCGCGGTCCGCTACGACGGCTCTTCCCCCGCCGGTGACCACGGCTACCAGGTGCACATCGGGCCGATGTACTCCGACGCCCGCGGTACGGTCAAGATTGTCAATCGTGATCCACGGGTGCACCCGGCCCTGCGGTTCAACTACCTCTCCACCGAGCAGGATCGACGGGAGTGGGTGGAGGCGGTCCGGGTGACCCGCGACATCCTTGGCCAGCCCGCGTTGGCGCCGTTCAGCGGTGGTGAGATCTCTCCCGGGCCCGAGGTCCAGACCGACGAGGAGATCCTCGACTGGGTCGCCCGTGAGGGTGAGACCGCGCTGCACCCGTCCTGCACGGCCAAGATGGGGACCGACGACATGTCTGTGGTGAACCCCACCGACATGCGGGTGCACGGGGTGACCGGGTTGCGGGTGGTGGACGCGTCGGTGATGCCCTACGTCACCAACGGGAACATCTACGCCCCGGTGATGATGGTGGCCGAGAAGGCGGCGGACCTCATCCTGGGCAACACGCCGTTGCCGCCGTCGCCGCTCGACTACTACCGGCACGACCGCGGTTCGTCGGCGGTGGCATGATGCCGCGTCGCGAAGGCAGAGCTGTGCCAGGGAACCACTCGACGAGTGCACCGGGGAGTTGCGCGTGAAGGACCTATACATCGATGGAGAGTGGCGGGAGTCGGTAGCCGGAGGGCACCGGGAGATCCGCTGCCCGGCCGACGGCACCTCGGTGACCACCGTCACCGAGGGGACCCGGGACGACACGATCGCGGCGATCCGCGCGGCCCGGAAGGCGTTCGACGAGGGGCCGTGGCCGAAAACCCCGGCCGGCGAACGCGGCGCGCTGCTGCACCGCGTCGCCGACCTGCTCCAGCGGGACAAGCAGAAGTTCGCCCGCGCGGAGTCGCTCGACACCGGTAAACGGCTGGTGGAGAGCGAGTACGACGTCGACGACGTGACCGCCTGCTTCCGGTACTACGCGGGAATCGCCGACACCGACAGCGGACGCGTCGTGGACACCGGGCGCAGCGACGCGATCAGTCGGGTCGAGTACGAGCCGATCGGTGTGTGCGGGCTGATCACGCCCTGGAACTACCCGTTGCTGCAGACTTCGTGGAAGGTCGCCCCGGCGCTCGCCGCCGGAAACACCTTCGTTCTCAAGCCCAGCGAGCTGACCCCCTCGACCGCGATCCTGCTGATGCGGCTGCTGGACGAGGCCGGGCTGCCGCCGGGCGTCGCCAACCTGGTCCTCGGCGCCGGTGCCGAGGTCGGCGCACCGCTGGCCGAGCACCCGGACGTGGATCTGGTCTCGTTCACCGGGGGCCTCCAGACCGGGCGTGGCCTGATGGCGGCGGCGGCGACGACGGTGAAGCGGGTGACGCTCGAACTCGGCGGCAAGAACCCGAACGTCGTCTTCGCCGACGCCGACTTCGACGCCGCCGTGGACTTCGCGCTCACCGCGGTGTTCCTGCACTCGGGCCAGGTCTGCTCGGCCGGTACCCGGCTCGTCGTCGAGGAGTCCATCCACGACGCCTTCGTGGACGCGGTCGTGGACCGCGCCCGTCGGATTCGCCTCGGTGGGCCCTTCGACACCGCCGCGGAGACCGGCCCGCTGATCTCCGCCGCTCACCTGTCCAAGGTGGAGTCGTACGTCGCCGCCGGAGTCGCCGAGGGCGCGGTGCTGCGCTGTGGTGGCCGTCGCCCCGACGGCGACGGCCTCGCCAACGGCTTCTACTACCTGCCGACGGTGCTTGACGGCTGTCGCGGGGACATGTCCGTGGTCCAGGAGGAGTCCTTCGGCCCGGTCCTCACCGTCGAGACCTTCACCGACGAGGACGAGGCGGTCCGCATCGCCAACGACACCCACTACGGCCTCGCCGGCGCGGTCTGGACCAGCGACGCCAGCCGGGCCCAGCGCGTTGCGCAGCGGCTGCGGCACGGCACCGTCTGGATCAACGACTACCACCCGTACGTACCGAAGGCGGAGTGGGGCGGCTTCCGGCAGTCCGGCAACGGCCGCGAGCTGGGCCCGACCGGGCTCAACGAGTACCGGGAAATGAAGCACATCTGGCAGAACACCGATCCCCGTCCGCAGCACTGGTTCCGCGGCTAGCGCCCCCACGCCATCCCGAAGCCGTCGCCCGAGGAAAGAGACGAGTCAGCCATGTCTGTCCCAACCGACTACCACCACCGTCCCGGCGGGCTCATCCCCGCGTGCGCACCCCGGCGCTGCACGGGCGTGCCGAGGGCGCGGAGCAACGACCGGGCGGGGTGGGCATCATGAGCACGGATACGGCGGTTCAGCCGCGCGGGCAGGTCAACGATCATCAGACTCCGGTGATCTCGGTCCGGAACCTGTGGAAGGTGTTCGGTCCGAACGCGGATCGGGTGCCCGGCTCGGCCGAGCTCGCGGCGCTGTCCCGGCGGGAGCTACGGGAGCGGGCCCGGTGCACCGCGGCGGTACGGGAGGTGTCGTTCGACGTCGCACCCGGTGAGGTCTTCGTCGTGATGGGGCTCTCCGGCTCCGGCAAGTCCACGCTGGTGCGCTGCCTGACCCGGCTGATCGAGCCGACCGCGGGAGAGGTGGTCTTCGAGGGCGAGGACATCCTGCGTGCCGACAAGAGGCGGCTGCGGGAGCTCCGTCGCCGTAAGTTCTCGATGGTCTTCCAGCACTTCGGTCTCCTGCCGTACCGAACGGTGGTCGACAACGTCGGGTATGGACTGGAGATCCGGGGCGCCGGCCGCGCCGAGCGGATCCGCCGGGCGACCGAGGTCATCGAGCTGGTGGGCCTCGACGGCTACGAGCACTCGTACCCGGACCAGCTCTCCGGCGGTATGCAGCAGCGCGTCGGGTTGGCGCGGGCGCTGGCCGGTGACCCCGACGTGCTCTTCTTCGACGAGCCGTTCTCCGCGCTGGACCCGCTGATCCGCCGCGACATGCAGAACGAGGTCATCCGGCTGCACCGCCAGGTCGGCAAGACGATGGTCTTCATCACGCACGACCTCTCCGAGGCGCTCAAACTCGGCGACCGGATCCTGCTCATGCGCGACGGCAACGTGGTGCAGGCCGGGACCGGGGACGAACTGGTGGGGGCGCCGGCCGACGAGTACGTGCGTGACTTCGTCCAGGACGTGCCCCGCGCTGACGTCCTCACCCTGCGGTGGATCATGCGTCCATCCCGGGACGCCGACCAGCTGGACGGCCCCGAGCTGGGTCCGGGTGTGATCGTGCGGGATGCGGTCCGCACGGTGCTCGCCGCCGACCGGCCGGTGCGGGTCGTCGAGAACGGGGAACTGCTGGGCGTGGTCGGCCATGCGGAGGTCCTCGACATTGTCGCCGGCAATCAGGCGGGCGCCTAATGGCCACGACGACCATGACCGGCTCGTCAACGCGGACCACCCCACGTCGACGAATCACCAAGCCGCTCGCGGTGGTGGGTCTCCTCGCACTCTGGCTCGTCGCCTGGAGCCTGCTGCGCGGCCAGGACATGTTGGAACTGCCCCGGGCCACGCTGACCGATCTGCACCACTGGCTCAACGACGTCAACGACTCAGTCGGCGCCAGCCGGAACAGCAGCCCGATCTTCCTGTACTTCTTCAACGAGATTCGCGCGGTGATGGACGCGCTGGTGACCTTCGTCCAGGGGCTCATCGCGCAACCGGCCTACGGGCGGCCGGTGCCGGTGCTCGGGTGGCTGGGTGTGGTCGCGCTCGTCTCCTACGCCTCCTGGGTGTTCGCCAACTGGCGGGTGGCGCTGCTCGCCGCGGGCGGGTTCACTCTCTTCGGCCTGCAGGGGCTGTGGCAGGAGAGCATGGACACGCTCGCGCTGACGTTGGTGGCGGTCTTCGTGTCGCTGTTGTTCGGCATTCCGCTGGGCATTCTGGCCGGGGTGTCGGACCGGTTCCACCGGTTGATCACTCCGGTGCTGGACCTCATGCAGACGATGCCCACCTTCGTCTACCTCGCGCCGCTGACCCTGGTCTTCCTGATCGGCCCGGCCTCCGCGACGATCGCGACCCTGATCTACGCCATGCCGCCGGCGATCCGGATCACCGCGCACGGGATCCGGTCGGTGCCCGCGCCGCCGGTGGAAGCCACCGACTCGTTCGGAGCGACCCGGCGGCAGCGGTTGACCAAGGCGCTCCTGCCGCTGTCGAAGCGGACGATCGTGCTCGGCGTCAACCAGACGATCATGGCGGCGTTGGCGATGGTGACCGTCGCGGCCCTGATCGACGCTCCTGGCCTCGGTAAGACGGTGATCAAGGCCCTGCAGACCACTGACGTCGGTACCGCGTTCAACGCCGGCGTCGCGATCGTGGTGATGGCCATCGTTCTGGACCGGGTCACCACGGCGGCCAGCGTCCGTGCCGAGCAGGGCGGCGGTGACCTCAATCCCCGGATCCGCCGGCTTCTCCTGGCCGGGTTCGGGCTGGTCGCAGCGTTCTGCTCGTACCTGTCCTACACCTACCTGTGGGCCTCTGAGTTCCCGGATGGCGGTCAGCTCGGCGAGTACCTGTCGCAGGGGGCCACCGCGGTGACGACGTGGGCGCAGCAGAACCTCGCGGACCTCACCGCGGGGGTGAAGGACGGCGTGACCATCATGCTGCTCAACCCGCTGGAGGCGTTGCTGGCGGAGTCGCCCTGGTGGTTGATGGGTGCGGTGATCGTGCTGCTCGCCGCGCTGATCGGTAACCTGCGCGCCGCCGCCGTCGCCGCGGTCTGTGTGGGGCTGCTGGTCGGCAGTGGGCTCTGGAACGCCAGCATGATCACTCTTGCCATGACGCTCGTGGCCACGCTGTTGGTCGTGACGCTGGGAGTGGTCATCGGCGTGTGGATGGGGCGGAGTAGCCGGGTCGATCGGGTCATCCGGCCGGTCCTGGACGCCGGTCAGACCATGCCGGCCTTCGTCTACCTGATCCCGGTCGTCGCCCTCTTCTCGGTGAGCCGCTTCAGCGCCATCGTCGCCGGTGTCGTCTACGCCGCGCCGGTCGCCATCAAGATCGTTGCGGACGGGGTGCGCGCCATTCCGGAGTCGACGGTGGAGGCGGCTACCGCAGCGGGCTCCAACACCTGGCAGACCATCACGAAGGTCCAGCTGCCGATGGCGCGGCAGTCGTTGCTGCTCGCCACCAACCAGGGGCTCATCTACGTGCTGTCGATGGTGGTCATCGGTGGCCTCGTCGGGGCCGGTGCGCTCGGCTACGAGGTCGTCGCCGGTTTCTCGCAGGGGCAGCTCTACGGCAAGGGCCTGGCGGCGGGCGTCGCGATCGTCGTACTCGGGATCATGCTGGACCGGATCGCGCGTGCTGCCGCACAGCGGTCGGACCGCGCTCCCAGCGCCAACCAGACGTGACTCATCCGCCGTTCCGGTGCGCCGGGACCGCGGAATCGGAGTTGACCGACGAACAACACACCTTTGGAGGGTGACTGTAAATGAGATCCTTTGTTGGCAAGAGGGTCCTCGCGGGCGTCTCGCTGTCCACGGTGGCGGCGCTCACGCTCACCGCGTGCGGTGGGTCCAAGATCGAGTCGACGGACGCCGCCGACTCGGGTGACTGCGGCACCTTCACCATCGCGATCAACCCCTGGGTCGGGTACGAGGCGAACGCGGCTGTCATCGCCCACGTCGCCGAGACCGAGCTCGGCTGCAAGGTCGTCAAGAAGGACCTCAAGGAGGAGATCGCCTGGCAGGGCTTCGGCACCGGCCAGGTGGACGCGATCGTGGAGAACTGGGGCCACGACGACCTCAAGAAGAAGTACATCGAGGATCAGAAGACCGCGGTGAACGCCGGTTCGACCGGTGTCGAGGGGGTCATCGGCTGGTATGTGCCGCCATGGATGGCCGAGGAGTACCCCGACATCACCGACTGGAACAACCTGAACAAGTACGCCTCGCTCTTCAAGACCACGGAGTCCGGCGGCAAGGGACAGCTGCTCGACGGTGACCCGTCCTTCGTCACCAACGACGAAGCCCTGGTCAAGAACCTGGGGCTGGACTACCAGGTGGTCTACGCGGGCAGCGAGCCGGCCCTGATCCAGGCGTTCCGTCAGGCGGAGGAGAAGAAGGAGCCGGTGCTCGGCTACTTCTACGACCCGCAGTGGTTCCTCTCCGAGATCGAGCTGGTGAAGGTTGACCTGCCCGAGTACCAGGAGGGCTGCGACGCCGACCCGGAGAAGGTCGCCTGCGACTACCCGGTGTACGACCTCGACAAGATCGTGAGCAAGTCGTTCGCCGACGCCAACGGGCCGGCCTACCAGCTGGTCGACAACTTCAACTGGACCAACGAGGACCAGAACCTGGTGGCCCGGTACATCGCCCAGGACAACATGTCGCCGGAGGAGGCGGCTGAGAAGTGGGTCGAGGCCAACCAGGACAAGGTTGAGGCCTGGCTGCCGCAGAGCTGACCACCTCGCAAGGCCATGTGCGGTGGCGCCGGGACGTACCGGCGCCACCGCACAGCTGTCTGCTCGACCTTCTGCGGTCCGGCAGCTCGCCCGGGATCGCTCCGCCGGTGTTCGCGGGACCACGGACGAGCCGCGGTGTCGCTACGCTACGGCAGTGCTGTTGGCGTAGCTAACCAAACCCGGGGGTTGACGTGTCGCAGAACCAGGCCGAGCGGCAGACCGGAGACATCGACTCCAGGTTGGATATATCGGTGCCGCATTCGGCGCGGGTGTGGAACTACTGGTTGGGCGGCAAGGACAACTTCGCGTCGGACCGGGTGGCCGGCGACCAGGTTCGGTCGATCTTCCCGGAGATCGTCGAGGCCGCTCGCTACTCGCGGGCATTCCTGCGCCAGGCCGTGACCTACCTCGCCGCCGAGGCGGGCATCCGCCAGTTCCTCGATGTCGGCACCGGTCTGCCGACCGCCGACAATACCCACCAGGTCGCCCAGCGGATCGCACCGCAGGCCCGCGTCGTCTATGTCGACAACGACCCGATGGTTCTCGCGCATGCTCGGGTGCTGCTGACCAGCGACCCGGCGGGCGCCACCCAGTACCTCAACGCCGACCTGCACGATTCGGAGCGGGTCATCCGGGAGGCCCGGGCGACGCTGGACCTCAGTGAGCCGGTCGGCTTGATGATGTTGGGGGTGATGGGCCATGTCGCGGATCCTGCCCAGGCGCGGGACGCCGTACGTGCTCTGGTCTCGTCCCTACCGTCGGGCAGCTTCCTGACGATGTCCGACGGCACGGCCACCAGCGAGCGGGTGATCGAGTCCCATCGGCAGTACAACGAGAGCGGCGCGGCACCGTACCACCTGCGCGAGGTCGCCGACTTCACCGCCTTCTTCGACGGGCTCGAGCTGGTCGAGCCGGGTGTCGTGCCGCTGGGACACTGGCGACCGGAGAACGGCTCGCGGATGGTGGTGGACGGCTACTGCGGGGTTGCCCGCAAGCCCTGACCACCAGCGCGGCCCCGGCCGGCCAGAGCCGGCCCGGCCCGGCGTCAGTGGTGAGCCCGGTGTTGGTCGAGTTGGCGGTGCAGGGCGGCGGCGAAGCCCTCCGCGGTGCGGAGCTGCTCGCGCAGCGTCTCCACCCGGGTGGCGGCGACGGTGTGGAACAGGCCGAGCCGGTCGAGCAGCGCGGGCCGGTCGGCAGCGTCGGCGGTGACCAGGGCGTCCAGGACGGCGAGCAGCGCCCGCATCTCGTCGAGGCTGAACCCGAGCGGTTTCATCCGCTTCACCATTGCGAGACGCTCCAGGTCGGCGTCGGTGTAGAGGCGGAATCCACCCTCGCTGCGTGCTGACGGGATGATCAGTCCGGCGTCCTCGTAGTGCCGGATGGTGCGAATGCTCAGCCCGACCCGCTCGGCCGCCTCGCCGATTCGCATCAGTGGCCCGACGCCCGACCGGTGCCTGGCGGAGCCGGGCGCGGGACTACCGGGCACCGGGCCGGGCATCAGTGGCCCCCGCCGAGGTTGCCGGCCAGGTTGCCGTGAATGGCCGCACTGGGCTGGTTCAGCTCGATGATCTCGACGGTCTTGCCGCGAGCCGCGTACTTCGTGGTGATCGCGTCCAGCGCCGCGACCGACGAGGCGTCCCAGACGTGGGCGTGGGTCATGTCGATGACCACGTGTTGTGGGTCGTTGGCGTAGTCGAACTGGTAGACCAGATCGTTGCTGGCAGCGAAGAACAACTCGCCGTGCACCGAGTAGATGCGGCTCTCACCGTCGGGATCCAGCACGCTGGTGACCTCCACCAGGTGCGCGACCCGGTTGGCGAAGATCACCATGGCGGTGAGGACGCCGATGACCACACCGATGGCCAGGTTGTGGGTGACCAGGGTTGTGGCGACGGTGGCGACCATGACCAGCGTCTCGCCCCAGGGCATCCGCTTCAGCGTGGCCGGGGCCACCGAGTGCCAGTCGAAGGTCGAGACCGAGACGATGATCATCACGGCGACCAGGCCGGCCATCGGGATCGTGGCGACCACGTCACCCAGGCTGACCACCAGGATGAGCAGGAACACGCCGGAGAGGAAGGTCGACAGCCGGGTCCGCGCGCCGGACGCCTTGACGTTGATCATCGTCTGGCCGATCATCGCGCAGCCACCCATACCGCCGAAGAAGCCGGTGACGATGTTGGCGACGCCCTGTCCCCAGGACTCGCGGGTCTTGTTGGAGTGGGTGTCGGTGATGTCGTCCACCAGCTTGGCGGTCATCAGCGACTCCATCAGCCCGACCAACGCGACGCCGAGGGCGTATGGAGCGATCAGGGTCAGGGTGTCGACGGTCCAGGGGATCTGCGGCAGCCCGAGGGTGGGCAGGCTGTTGGGCAACTCGCCCTGGTCGCCGACGGTCGGTACGGCAATCCCGGCGATGACCGTGATGCCGGTCAGGACGATGATCGTTACCAACGGGGCGGGTACGGCTCGAGTGATTCGGGGTAGCCCGATCATGATCGCCAGGGCCAGGCCGACCAGCGGGTAGACCAGCCACGGGACCCCGAGCAGGTACGGCACCTGTGCGGAGAAGATGAGGATGGCCAGCGCGTTGACGAAGCCGACCATCACGCTGCGGGGGATGAACCGCATCAGCCTCGCGACCCCGAGCAGCGCCAGTAGCACCTGGAAGATGCCGCCGAGGATCACCGCGGCGATCAGATAGTCCAGCCCGTGTTCCTTCGCCAGCGGTGCCACGACCAGAGCGATCGCCCCGGTCGCCGCGGAGATCATCGCCGGTCGGCCGCCACAGATCGCGATGACGACAGCCATGGTGAAGGAGGCGAACAGCCCGACGCGGGGGTCCACCCCGGCGAGGATCGAGAAGCTGATCGCCTCGGGAACCAGCGCCAGGGCGACGACCAGACCGGCGAGCACCTCGGTACGAAGAACCTTCGGCGTCAGCCAGGACGGGCGGGACAGGCGCGGCCGGGTGACCGCGGGCAGCTCAGGAGACATACGGCCGTTTCCACTCGGGTGTGCGCCGGGGCGCACACAGATCGGCACGTCCAACTCGGGACGTGCCGAATTTCGTACACAAACAGTCTGGGTTGGAAAACCCGGGGCTGATCCGGGCAACCTTTGCCCGGGAGGGACCGTGAGGGGTCAGCAGCCGCACCTCGACGACCGGGACCGAACTCTACCCTTCGGTGAGGGGAGAGTTGCCCTTCCGTGATGGGCGTCACCGATGAGCCGCCGGGTGCGGCCTGGCTCGCCTGGGTGCGCTACGGCCGGTGGGCGTCAGCCTCGCCGTTGAGGGCACGGCGGCATGCTCGGGCGAGTCGCCGGTGCCGGGTCAGCCGCTGCCACATGCCGAGCGGTGGTGCCAGCGGGGCGCGGTGGGGTGCTTCGGCGACGGCCAGCCTGTCTCCGGTCAGCCGGCCGCGGGTCAACCACGGTGTCCATCGCTCCAGATCGGGGCGGGAGAAGTCGTGTTCGAGCAGGACCGCCGCTCCCGTCGGCAGCGGCCCGCCGGTGAGACTCGCCACCCGGATGCGGTGTTTGTCCCCGCCGAGCCGGCGCACGGTCTCCACCGCCAGCCGCCGGTCTGCGGTGCTGACAACGAGCACCTCGCCGTGCCCCCCGCGGCGGACGCCCACCGGGGCACTCGTCGTGACCGCCAGTGGCACGATCAGCCGGGGCAGGTACCACCAGTGCTCGCGGCGCAGCAGCGGTGAGTCGAGGAACGCCCGGGCCGGCGGATACTTGCGTAGCTCCTGCAGGAGTAGTCGGTCGGAGAAGAGCGTGCCGTCCCGGTCTTCGATCAGCCGGGGTCGGCCGCGCATCACCACCGCCCGCCAATCCCGGCCGGTGAGTCGGTCGTCAGAGATCACCAGTGCGGCCTCGGGGGCGGTGGCCAGCCGGCGGGCCAGGGCCGCCTCGGCGTAGGGGAACGCGATCGCCGGCTCGTCGTCCAGCAGCAGCGGCGTGACCGGACGGGCGTGCGGGCGGCCGGCGCTGTCGAGCCAGCCGAATTCCCCCACGGTGGCCGCTCGCACCGCGCGCCGGGTCGCTGCGTCGATATCCATGGCAGTTAGTGTCGTCGATTGACTGGTGAATGTGACCCCCGTTACATTGCTGATCGGGGTCCTGATCAGCGGGGGGCGCTTCCGCCCAGGTCGACCGCAGGGAGGCAGTATTGCCCGCCGTAGTCGTCGTCGCCGTGGTCATGGTGATGTTCGCCCTCGGATACCGGTACTACTCGCGTTACCTCGCTGATCGGGTGTACGGGTTGGACCCCACCTATGTCACCCCGGCACACCAGTTCAACGACGGGGTGGACTTCGTCCCCACCAATCGGCACGTGCTCTTCGGCCATCACTTCACCTCGGTCGCCGGAGCAGCTCCGATCGTCGGCCCCGCGATCGCCGTGTTCTGGGGGTGGGGGCCGGCGTTGGCCTGGGTGGTGCTCGGCACCATCTTCGCGGCCGGTGTCCACGATTTCGGGGCGTTGGCGGTCTCGGTGCGGCACCGGGCCCGCAACATCGGGACCCTCACCGCGGACGTGATCAGCAAGCGGGCTCGGGCGCTCTTCCTGCTCATCATCTTCTTCCTGCTCACCCTGGTCAACGCGGTCTTCGCGGTGGTGATCGGTAACCTGCTCGTCGCGTACCCGGGCGCGGTTATCCCGATCTTGGTGGAGATTCCCCTCGCCATCGCGATCGGCCAGTACATCTACCGCACCCGGCGCCCCGCCCTGGTGCCGTCGATCGCCGGCGTGATCATCCTTTACGTGCTGATCTGGGTGGGTAACATCTGGCCGATCGAGATCACCGGGCTGGCCGACCAGCTCGGGTTCGCCCAGCCGCGTGACCTCTGGGTGATCATTCTCTTCGTGTACACCTTCGTCGCCTCGCGGTTGCCGGTCTGGCTGCTGCTGCAACCACGCGACTACATCAACTCGCACCAGCTCTTCATCGCCTTGGCGGTCATCTTCGTCGGTGTGCTGGTCGGGCTGGACCGGATCGTGGCGCCGTTGGTCAACGACGTGCCAGCCGGCTCGCCGAGCATCTTCCCGTTCCTGTTCATCACTATCGCCTGTGGGGCGATATCCGGCTTCCACTCGCTGGTGGCCTCGGGCACCACCGCGAAACAGCTGGACCGGGAACCCGATGCCCGGTACGTGGGCTACGCCGGGGCGATCGGCGAGGGCAGCCTCGCCCTCGGGTCGATCATCGCGGTCACGGCCGGGGTGGCCGCCAGCCGGGCCGAGTGGGACAACCTGTACGCCACCCACGCCGCGGCATCGGGCGGGGCGACCCGCAACTTCGTCAACGGCATCGCCAGCTTCGCCGCCAACCTGGGGGTGGAGTTCCAACTCGCGACCGTCTTCGCCGCGGTCGTCGTGATCTCGTTCGCAGCCACCACGATGGATACCGGCGTCCGATTGCAGCGCTACATCGTCCAGGAGATCGCCGAACTGGTCGGCTGGCGGCGGGTGGCGCGGAACCTGACGGTGGCCGGCCTGCTGGCGATCGCCGCACCGCTCGCGCTCGCGTTGCTGCCCGGCGGCGGGGATGCCGGCTACACCTTCGGGGTCCTATGGCGGCTCTTCGGCACCACCAACCAGCTCACCGCCGGCCTGGCGTTGGCCGTGATCGCGGTCTGGGTGCTGCGGCGCCGACGAAACCCGGTCGCGGTCGTCGTACCGCTGGTCTTCCTGCTGGCAATGACGACGTGGGCGCTGATCGTGCAGCTACGTGAGTTCGTCCGGGCCGACGAGTGGGTGCTGGCACCGCTGGACGCGATCATCTTCGTGCTCGCGGTCTGGCTGATCGTGGAGGCGGTGCTCGCGTTGCGTCGGGCCGGTGGGCCGGCGGCCGAGGCGGAGGCGATCCCTGGCCCCCGCCCCGCGCTGGATCCCACCGGGACCGAGCGTGGAGCCGAACCCACCGACAGCACGGCGGCCAGCACCGGGGACAGCCAGCGTCGATGAGTCGGCATCGGTCCTGCTGACTCGTCCCCTGGGGTGTCGGCCTGCCGCAGGCCACTGCATCCACTCCGGAACACGCGCTGCGCCTCATCCGGCCTGCCCTCGACCCGCCACAGCGGTCAGCGGGCTGTCGAGCCGCCCGTCGGTGAGACCGGTGCCGTCCCGGCTGACCCCACGGGTATTTCCCCGCTCGGCCCACCGGGCGGTTCCCGGCCATGCCGGCTACGTGGCACCGGCCCGGCACAGCTGATCCGGCGGAGCACGCACCGGGTTGACGGGAATCCGACGCCCCGCAACAACAACTGGATCAATTCCGCTCTCCAGGGTTGACGAGACCATGGTCATGAGGCCACACAATGATGGTTGCCCTTGGCGTCAGGCTGTTTCTGAGGAGGCCGGATGGATGATGTGACCCACCGGGCCCTGCACCTCCTCGAGGAAGCGCAGGCCGGTGCCGCGGCCCAGGTGCTGGCCGTCGCCGAGTCCGCGCTGCGGGAACCCACCGGTGACATCTGTGACGGGCCGGCGGCGATGCACTTCGTGCGGGTCGTGGCGTTGACCCGACTTGGTGACCTGCGGGCCGCCGTCGCCGCCGCCGACCTGATGCTCGCCGCCGCGGATCGGGAACGGAGCACCGGTTGGCGCTCGTGCGCGCTGTCCCTGCGCGCCATCAGACGGCTGCGCCTCGGCGACCTGGACCTTCGCGAGCACGACATCTCCGCGGTGCTCCGGGATCTGGTCGCCGCAGAGACCACCCTGCTCGCCGGGGAGACCGATCCGGTGATTGCGGGCAACGCGCACACCGGGATCGCGATCGGGTACGCCCAACTGCGCCTTTACGAGCTGGCCGCGCCCCAGTTCCAGGCGGCCTACGAGACCACCTTCCCGGCGTCGTACCCGGACAACGGCAACCGGGCGATGTGGCTGTGCAACCTCGCCGAACTCAACCTGGTGTGGGCTCTGGAGCTGTACCAGGTTGGCCAGGCCACGGAGGCGGAGAAACACCTCACCGTGGCCGAGGAGAACGCGGTGCGGGCGGCGGCGGAGGCCTCCGGGCCGAAGGCGGAGGTCTGGCGACACACCGCGTTGCTCTTCGCGGCGTCCGCGCGCGCAGACCGCCAGGATCCCGCCGGCGCGGCGGACGAGATTCCCCGCCACCTCGCCCAACTCCAGGCGTACGGCGTGTCGGCCCAGCAGCCGGAGCTTCTGCTCTGCCGGCCCTTCCACGCGGTGGCACTCAACCGTTGCGGCCGGCGGGACGAGGCCCTGCGGGTCATCGAAGCGGCCGTTGCTGACCTGCCGCCCGACCCCGACTGGCTGGCCTGCGCGGCACTGCACCGCACGCACGCGATACTGCTGGCCAAGGACGGATCGCGCGACGTCGGGCCCGGACTCACCTACGGCGACACGCTGGCCGAGCTGTTGTGGCGCCAACGGCACCGTTGGCTGCACGCCGCGGCGACGATGCAGTCGTACGACCTCCTGCGTTGGCAGCATGAGCAGGCGGAGCGGGCGGCGCGGACCGACCCGCTCACGGGGGTGGCGAATCGGCGTGGGCTCGACACCTTCCTGCGGGGCCTGGCGGCCCCGGGGACGACCGACGACCACCGGATCGCGGTGCTCGCCCTGGACATCGACTGCTTCAAGCGGATCAACGACTCGCAGGGGCACGCCGCCGGGGACGAGGTGCTGCGCGCGGTGGCGCAGGCGCTGACGACCAGCGTCCGCAAGGGTGACTTCGTGGCCCGGCTGGGCGGTGATGAGTTCGTCGCCATCCTCCCCGGTGCCGACTGCGCCGCCGCAGAACAGGTTGCCCTCCGGGCCGTTGCCGCCGTGAGCGGACTGACGCGGTGGCGGACGGGGGTCAGCGTCGGGGTCGCCAGCGGTGCCGCCCACTCGCTCGGGATGTCGCTCGCCGACGCCGACCGTGCCATGTACGCCGCGAAGCGGGCCGGCGGCAACCAGGTGAGCCGCGGGCACGTCGCGACCTGAACTCGCAGCGATTCCGGCCGCGGACAGCGTGGCCCGGTCGGGGCGGGAGGTTTCTGGCCGGCCCGGCGGGGAAGCCAACAGTATGGCCGAAACCTTCGCGGATCAGGATCTGGCTACCCTGCGGTCCATCGCGCGTGGCGCCGGGATAGCGGACACCGAACGCATGCCGCACGACGAGTTGGTCGAGATGCTGAGCCGGGCTGGCTTGGCCGAACCGGACAGCGATGCGGCCGAGCAGCCCACTCGGGATCCGGCCGGGCTCGCCGGCCTGCCCCGCAGTGATCTCACCCTGGGCGACGAGAGCACCGGCGGACGGGCCGCTGAGGAGTCGATCGGTGCCTGGCCGGGGGAGTCGGGTACCGAGATTCCCGACCGCACGGAGCGCTGATCGCCGACCACTGACTGCTGACCACGGGCGCGCCGCCTCCGGGAGCCGAACAGCCGGTTCGACCGCGGAGCGGCGCGTGCGTTGATCACACCGGGAAACCCGGCTGAGTCGGCGGCCGGAACGAGGCATCACCGTGACTGGCGGGCGGTCCCCGCCGAACCGGGCCGTACCGACCGGCCCGGCAGGGCATGGTGGGGGTATGACGACCTCGCAGTCCGACCCCGCTGGTCACCCCGCCGATCGGGGGGATCGTCGCCCCCAGACGTTGCTCCTGCTGGGTGCGACCGGTGATCTGGCCGAGCGGCTGCTGCTGCCGGGTCTGGGGCGGCTGGTGGCCACCGGTGCCCACCCGAATCTCCACGTGCTCGGCAGCGGCGTGGACGTTTGGGATGACGAGCGTTGGCGCCGCCGGGTGGCGGATGCCTTCGCCGCGGCGGGCGCGACCGGTCCCCGAGTCAAGGAGGTGGTCCGCACCACCTGCTATCTGCCCGCCGACGTGACGAAGGAGGAGGATCTACGCCGGCTGTTGTCGAACTGTCACGACCAACTCGTGATCTTTTTCGCGCTGCCGCCGGCGATCACCGCCCGAGCCGCCGCCGCGTTCACCCAGATCGGCCTGCCACCGGGCACCCGGCTGATGTTGGAGAAGCCCTTCGGCACCGACGCTGTCTCGGCCCGCTCCCTCAATGAGGTGCTGGCCCGGCTGGTGCCGGAGGAGCAGATCTACCGCATCGACCACTTTCTCGGTAAGTCCACGGTGATGAACATCCTCGGGCTGCGCTTCGCCAACCGGATCTTCGAGCCGATGCTGAGCGCCGCGCATGTGGCCTGCGTGGACATTGTTTTCGACGAGACACTGGGTCTGGCCGGCCGGGCCGGATACTACGACGGCGCCGGCGCGCTCATCGACATGGTGCAGAGTCACCTGCTCCAGGTTCTCGCGTTGATCGCGATGGACGCCCCGCCCACCCTCGACGCCCGGGACCTGCGGGGCCGCAAGGCGCAGGTGCTGCGGGCCACCCGGGTGTGGGCGGAGGACCCGGCGACGTGGAGCCGTCGGGGTCGGTACACGGCGGGGGAGGCCAACGGGCAGCGGCTGCCCGGGTACGCCGACGAGCCCGGTGTTGACCCGAGCCGGGGTACCGAGACATTCGCCGAGCTGGTGCTCTGCGTCGACACCTGGCGCTGGGCCGGCGTGCCGTTCCGGCTACGTACCGGTAAGGGGCTCGCGGCGCGCCGCAAGGAGGCCGTGGTCACGTTCAAGCAACCACCCCGGGTGCCGTCCGGACTGATCGGGTATGACCAGCCCGACCGGCTGCGGATTGGCTTCGGCCCGGACCGGCTCGGCCTCGACGTGAACATCAACGGCCCCGGGAACCCGCTGGAGCTGAGCCAGGTGCACCTGGTGGCCGACTTCGGCCCGGGGGATCTGCCGCCGTACGGGGAGGTGCTCCGCGGTGCCTTCGACGGCGACCCGACACTGTCGGTCCGGGGGGATACCGCCGAGGACTGCTGGCGGATCGTCGCTCCGGTGCTGGAGTGCTGGCGGGCGGGGGCGGTGCCGTTGCGGGAGTACCCGGCGGGCAGCTGGGGCCCGGAGGATTCCCTATTGACCCCGGTGCCGGGCATGGCGACCGAGGGCTGACTCCGGTGCCGGGTAGGTATCCGCCACGATTTTTGACATGGTCCGGCTCGAGAGTGAGACTCACGTGATCGTTCACTGTGCCGGGAAGAGTCCACAGGGGGGACCATGTCCAGCAAGAGATTCCGGGGGGCCGGTGTCGCGCTCGCCGTGACGTTCGGTCTGCTGGCGGGCTGCAGCGCCGGGGAGGGCGTCGAGGTCGACGAGGGGCAGGCCGGCGCCGGTGGGGTGCTCACCGCCGCGATCAGCGGGGAGCCGGATCAGCTGGACCCACACCACACCTCGGCCTATCCCAGCTTCCAGGTGCTCGAGAATGTCTACGACACGCTCGTCGAGCCGGACGCGAACCTGGCGATGAAGCCTGCCCTGGCGACCGAGTGGGACACCAGCGACGACCAGCTGACCTGGACGTTCACCCTTCGGGCGGAGGTGACTTTCAGCGACGGGTCCCCGCTCACCGCCGAGGACGTGGTCTACTCGTACAACCGGATCATCGACGAGGAGCTGAACGCCGCGTACCGGTTCGCCACCGTCGAGTCGGTGACGGCCCCGGATCCGGGCACCGTCGTCGTGCGGCTGACCGCGCCCACCCCGAACCTGCTCGCCAGCCTCGGTGGCTTCAAGGGGATGGCGATCGTGAAGAAGTCCAACGTGGAATCCGGGGCGGTGAAGACGGCGCCGATCGGTAGTGGCCCGTTCGCCGTCTCCTCCTACAGCGCCGGGGACAGCATCAAGCTGGTCCGCAACGACAACTACTGGGGTACGAAGCCCAAGTTGGACGGAGTGACCTTCACCTTCGTGCAGGATCCGACGGTGGCCCTGCAGAATCTGCGTAGCGGCGAGGTGCAGTGGACCGACAACCTGCCGCCGCAGCAGGTGTCGGCGCTTCGTGAACAGGACGACCTCGTCGTGCGCTCCGCGGCGTCGAGCGACTACTGGTACCTGGCTCTCAACCAGGCTCGCAAGCCGTATGACGATGTCAACGTGCGCCGAGCGGTCGCCTTCGCGCTCGACCGGGCGGCGATCACCAAGGCCGCCAAGTTCGGGCTGGCGACGGTCAACCAGACCGCCATTCCGAAGGACAGCACCTTCTACTACGACTACGCGCCGTACCAGCAGGACCTGGCGCAGGCGAAGCGGCTGCTGGCCGAGGCTGGAGGGACCGATCTGACCATGGATCTGATGGTCACCAACGAGTACCCGGAGACGGTGACCGCGGCGCAGGTCATCGCGGCGCAGCTCAAGGAGATCGGCATCGCTGTCAAGATCCGTACGCTGGACTTCGCCCAGTGGCTTGACGAGCAGGGCAAGGGAAACTTCGACTCGTTCATGCTCGGTTGGCTGGGCAACATTGACCCCGACGAGTTCTACTACGCCCAGCACCACAGCGCCGGCACCTTCAACTTCCACGGATACCGCAACCCGGCCGTGGACAACCTGCTCGACCAGGCCCGGACCGAGACTGACCAGGCCGCGCGGAAGCAGCGGTACGAGCAGGCGGCCAAGCAGATCGTCGACGATGCCAGCTACCTCTACCTCTACAACCCGGATGTGGTGCAGGGCTGGTCCGCGCAGGTCAGCGGCTACGAGGTTCGCGCCGACCGGGCGATCCGGTTCCGCGACATCGCTCTTGCCCGGTGAGTTGGCGGGACCTTCCTGGTGATGCTCAGTGAGTTGACGGGTCACCCCAGGTGACCCGCTTCATCCTGCGCCGGCTGCTCCAGTCCGGCATCGTTCTCCTCGGCGTGACGTTGGTGGTGTTCCTGCTGCTGCAACTCGTCCCCGGTGATCCGGTGCGGGTGGCGCTCGGCACCCGCTTCGACCCCGAGACGTACGAGGCGCTGCGCTCGCGGGCGGGGCTGGACCAGCCGCTGCCGGTGCAGTACGCCAGTTACGTCGGGCACGCGTTGACCGGCGATCTCGGAGTCAGCTTCCGCAGTGGTCGGCCAGTGACTGAGATCGTGTTGGAGCGGCTGCCCGCGACGCTCTCCCTGGCGATCACCGCGGTTGTCTTCGCGCTCTTGGTCGCCTTCCCGTTGGGAGTGCTCTCGGCCCTGCGTAGCGGCTCGGTGTTCGACCACGCCGCGCGGGTGTTCAGCCAGTTCGGAGTCTCGGTACCCGACTTCTGGATGGGCATTATGGGCATCCTGCTCTTCGCGGGGGTGCTGGGTTGGCTTCCGCCCTCGGGTTACGTGGCCCTCACCGAGGATCCCGTCGGCTGGGCGTCACACGTGGTTCTCCCGGCGGTCACGGTCGGCCTGGTCACCGCGTCGATCTTGACCAGGTTCATCCGATCCTCCGTGCTGGAGGTGCTCGCTGAGGACTATGTCCGCACCGCCGAGGCGAAGGGGCTACCCACCCGCGTGGTGGTGGTGCGGCACGTCCTGCGGAACGCGCTGATCCCGGTGGTCACCGTCGTGGCGGTGCAGCTGGCCAGCCTGCTCGGCGGCGTGATCGTGATCGAGGTGCTCTTCGCCTGGCCCGGGGTGGGCCGACTCACCTACGACGCGGTGCAGGCCCGGGACTATCCCGTGCTCCAGGGGGCGATCCTGCTCGTGGCGGCGCTGTTCCTGTTGGTCAACCTCCTGGTGGATCTCCTCTACGCTCGCCTCGATCCGAGGATTCGGGTGCGATGAGCGGTAGCGACTCGACGTCGCGCCGGGCGCTGGTGGCGCTGGGCCGCGACCCGTTGGCCGTGACCGGTGGTGTGGTGCTCGTCCTGCTGGTCGTGGCGGGCCTGGCCGGGTCCTGGCTGGCCCCCGCCGGCATCAACGAGGTGGATGTCGACCGGATGCTTCAGCCGCCCAGCTGGGCGCACCCCTTCGGCACCGACGAACTCGGTCGGGACGTACTCAGCCGGGTCCTGGTCGCCGCCCGCGTCTCGCTTCAGGTCGGCGCGGTCAGCGTGGGGATCGCCCTGCTGGCGGGCGTGACGCTGGGGCTCTTCGCCGGCTACTACCAGGGATGGCTGGACAACGTGCTCATGCGCTGCATGGACGTGTTGTTCGCGTTCCCGGTCCTGCTGCTCGCGGTGGCCATCGTCGCGGTCCTGGGACCGGGGCTGAGCACCGCGATGGTCGCGATCGGTGTGGTCTACACCCCGATCTTCGCCCGGGTGACCCGCGCGGGGGTGCTCTCCGTCCGCGAGCAGGTCTTCGTCCGGGCGGCAGTCGCCACCGGGGCATCGGATCTGCGCATCATGCGTCGGCACGTGCTGCCCAACATCGCGGCGCCGCTGATCGTCCAGACGTCGCTCTCGCTGGCCTTCGCGATCCTGTCCGAGGCGGCGCTCTCCTTCCTCGGGTTGGGGGTGCAGCCGCCCGAGCCGGCCTGGGGCCGGATGCTCTACGACGGGCGCGGATTCGTCACCGACGCGTGGTGGCTGGGTTTCTTCCCCGGTGCCGCGATCTTCCTCACCGTCCTGGCGTTCAACCTGGTCGGAGACGCGCTCCGGGACGTGCTCGACCCGCGCCAGCTCACCGTCAGTGAGGCGAGGAGGAACGCCGGATGACCAACGAGACCGTGCTCTCCGTCGCGGACCTGACCGTGACGATCGGTACCCGCCGGGGAGCGGCCCGCGCGGTCGCCGGCGTCGACTGGTCGGTCCGGGCGGGGCAGACGCTGGCCCTGGTCGGTGAGTCGGGTAGCGGCAAGAGCATGAGCGTGCTCGCCGCCACCGGGCTCGCCCCCCGCGCGGCCCGGGTCACCGGAGACGTCCGGCTGCTCGGTACGGACCTCGCCACGCTGTCGGCGGCAGGTCGCCGGCGGATGCGGGGGCGGCACGTCGGCTTCGTCTTTCAAGACCCGATGACCTCGCTGAACCCGGTGCTGACCGTGGGCCGTCAGATCGGTGAGGCCAGCGAGGTCCACCTCGGGCTGACCCGGCGGGCCGCCCGGGCCCGCGCCATCGAGATGCTCGAACTCGTCGGCATCCCCTCCGCCGCCGAACGGGTGGACGCCTACCCGCACCAGCTCTCCGGTGGGATGCGTCAGCGCGCGGTGATCGCCATGGCCCTGGTCTGCAAGCCAGATCTGCTGATCGCCGACGAGCCCACCACCGCGCTCGACGTGACCACCCAGGCCCAGATCGTCGAGCTGGTCGCCGACCTGCAACGGCGCCTCGGCACCGCCGTTGTCTGGATCAGCCACGACCTCGGCGTCGTCGCCGGACTCGCCGACACGGTGGCCGTCATGTACGGGGGTCGCATCGTCGAGCAGGGGACGGTGGACGCGGTCTTCGCCGAACCGGCGCACCCGTACACTGCGGCGTTGCTCGCGGCGCGGCCGGACCCGGACGCGAACGTCACCGAACTGGTCACCATCCCGGGGACGCCGCCCAGCCCGCTGGAGCTCCCCAAGGGGTGCGCGTTCTGGCCCCGCTGTTCGGTTCGGGGGGACAGCCGCTGCGAGCGGGAGTTGCCGCCGTTGGTGCCGGTCGCGGCGGGACACCAGGTCCGGACCTTCTATCCGCGTCAGACTGGGGAGGACCGATGACCGGGGAGAGCGGGGCCACCGACGTGGTCGCGGGGCTGACCGACCTGGCGGTGTGGTTCCCGACCCCGGCGGGGGTGGTCCGCGCCGTGGACGGGGTGTCCCTCACGGTACGCCGCGGCGAGACCGTCGGTCTGGTCGGTGAATCCGGCAGCGGCAAGTCGACGACCGGGCTGGCGCTGCTGCGTCTGGTCGAGCCGACCGCCGGTACGGTCCAGGTGGCGGGGCAGGACGTGACCCGCTGGTCGCGGCGGCGGTTGCGCCGGTTGCGCCGCCGCGTCGCCATGGTGTTCCAGGATCCGCAGGCCTCCCTCGACCCGCGGCACACCGTCGGGGCGAGTATCGCCGAGCCGCTGGCCGTGCACCGGCTCGCCGCCAGCGGCGCGGCCCGGCGGGACCGGGTAGCCGAACTGCTCGACCTGGTCGGCCTGCGTCGCGATCTCGCCGAACGGCACCCGCACGAACTCTCCGGCGGCCAGCGGCAGCGGGTGGGCATCGCGCGGGCGCTCGCCGGTGAGCCGGATCTGATCGTCCTCGACGAACCGATCGCCTCCCTGGACCTGAGCGTGCAGGCACAGATCATGAACCTGCTCCGCGGGCTGCAGCGAGAGCTCGGGCTGACCTATCTCTTCATCGCGCACGATCTCGCCGCCGTCGAGCACATGAGCGATCGGGTGGCCGTGATGTACCTCGGCCGGATCGTGGAGAGTGGCACCCCGGCGCAGATCTGGCGGGAGCCCGCCCACCCCTACACCGCCGCCCTCCTGTCGGCGGTGCCGGTGGCCGACCCGCCGGTGCAGCGTAGTCGCCAGCGCATCATCCTGGCCGGTGAGGTCCCGAGCCCGATCGACCCGCCCACCGGCTGCCGGTTTCGGACACGGTGCCCGCAGGCCCGGCCCGACTGCGCCCAGACCGACCCGGTGTTGGTCGAGATCGGCTCCGGGCACGAGGCGGCCTGCCTCTTCGCCGGCGAGGCGGTACGCGCGATGCGGGCACAGCCCGTCAACGCCTCCTCGCCATGACCGCTGCGATCGGCGCGCCACCCGATCCCACCCGATCCCATCCGAATCACCAACCAGCCCCACGCCTACATCCACGCGGGCGGCGGCCCACGTGTGCGCGACCCTCGCGCTGAGTGACCGCCGCTTGTGGGCGCTGGGCTGGCACCACCTCCGGAGTACCACCCGGTTCCTACGCCACGACTTGGTCCGGACCTGGCCCGCCGCTCGTCGGTGAGGTCGTTACCACTTGCCACCTGAAGCTCAGCAGACGGCCGTGCGGGCATCCGCTGTCGACGGCTTGCTGGTGACGGGCTTCCAGGCCCACCCTGCCCCGACGATTGCGGCGGCGATCTGGAGGAGCCCGGTGGTCAGGAGTACGGCCTCGGATCCGGCCCAGCCGATCAGGGCTCCGCCCGCCAGCAGCCCCAGGGAGATGCCTCCGGAGTGCAGGACTGTCTGTGCGGTGAACGCCGCCCGGCGTTCGCGGCCGCCGGTCTGCTCGCTGATCAGGGCGTTCAAGGCGGCGATCCCCCACGGCATCGCGGCTCCGCCCACTGCGGCCACGACCGCGATCCCGGCCAGGCTCGGTGCCACCAGCGGCAGGGCGACGAACACGGCCCCGAGCACGACCCAGGAGGACAACATCGCGGGCATGCGCGGCAGGCGGTCGATGACCAACGGCACCAGCAGGGAGGCGGCCACGGATGCGGCGCCGTACCCGCTCATGCCCGCGGCGATGAGTGCGCCGGGCTGGCCGTGCTCGACCCCGAGTACGGCCAGGCCCAGGCTGAACCCGAACCAGCACACCCCGCCAACCCCCGCCATGAGCGCACCGACGGCGATCTGCGGGTGGGAACGTAGCACCGCCAGAGCAGAGACTGGCCGTTCCGGCGTGGCCGCTCCCTGAGCGCCGCCCGGCTCCTCGTGGTGTGTCGTTCCGCCGGCGGGGACGCCCAGGAAGGCGATCGCGGCCAGGGCGACCACGGCGGTCTGGCACCACAGCAGGGAGCCCGGGCCCAACACGGTCACGGCCCAGGCTCCGGCGGGTGGGGCGAAGATCATCGAGACTCGGTGGGCGAGGTCCTGCCAGGCCAACCACTTCGCTGGTCCGGTTCGGCCGCCACGGGCGACGTGTTCGTCGGCGAGGTCGGAGACCAGGGATCGTTCGGCCGGGCCCAGCAGCGCGCCCGCGACCCCGGTCACCAGGCCCGAGGCGCACAACGCGACCGCCCCGACCTGACCCACCAGGGAGGCTACGGGGATGATGGCGAGCCCGGCGGCGTTCACGCCTGCCACTACCGCCAGGGCTCGCCCACTGGTGAGGCGGTCCCGCAGCCCCTTGCCCCACCAGCCCACCGTCAGCAGGGGCAGCCCGGCCATCCCGCCGACCAGCCCGGTGGTCCAGGCCTGCCCGGTCTCCTCCAGTGCGACCAGGGGCAGAGCGACGATGGTCATCCTCGCCCCGACCCAGGTCACGAACGTGATCACGGTCAGTAGCAGCAGTCCTCTACGCACGCACCAATCCTCGGCCGCCCTCCTCCGACCGGGTAGAGATCTCTTCGCGTAGCTGGCTCATACACTGGGGGCATGAGACCCAGCCTGAAGGTCGAGGACCTGGCGCTGGTCGAGGCCGTGTCCCGGCACGGGTCGGTCGGAGCCGCGGCCAAGGAACTGCTGACCACCCAGCCCTCGGCCTCGCGCCGACTGGCCGCGCTGGAACGCCGGCTGGGGACCAGGTTGTTCGAGCGGGACACGACCGGGGCCCGCCCGACCCCCGCCGGGCGGGAGCTGGCCCGGCAGGCCGCACGCCTGCTGGCCGACCTCGACGCCCTCCCCGCCCAGATTGCCGCCGCAACGCAGGCCCCGTCGTTGAGCCTGGGCACGATCCAGGCGCTGTCCCCGATCGTGTTCACCGCCGCTCAGATCGAACTCGCCGGCGTGACGCTCCAGGCCGAAGTCGAGCACGGCCCCACCCTGATCGGCCGGGTCCACCAGGGCCTGCTGGACGCGGCGATCGTCACGATCACAGACCAGGCCGTCCTGCCGCACGGCCTCCAGACCACCGAGCTCGGGGCCTCCCCGATGGTCCTCGTCCTGCCCGCGGACACCGCACCCCTGGCCCCCGGCAAGAAGGCGTTAGCGGGAAGGGAAGTGCTGTACTCCTCGATAGATCTGGCTGGCGAGCACCTGCACGCAGGGTTGTCCGCGCTCGGAGCGCTCCCGCAGCCGGGCCCCACGATCGAGGCCACCCTGCGCATCGCCCGACACCGCAAGGTCCCGGCCGTGGTTCCCGACCTCGCGGCCCGCTGGTGGGACGACCCCACCGACCGCCTGCTGACCTCCCCGGTGCCCGGGAAGGTCAGGCTCTCGCTGGTGACCAGGCCCCCGCAACCATCTCACCTGGCACAGCTACTGCCTGCCCTGACCGCACGGATCCTGAGCATCCCGCAGGATGCGCCGGACAGGCCCGAGCTGGGCGTGGCTCGCCGGTAGCTGCGGCCCGGCAGCCCGCGCGTCCCTGGCCTGGCGAGCACGGCACCATTGGGGAGTGGCTACGACTGGGGCGTGGCCGGGTCGGGTTGGCAGCCGTCGGTGCAACTCGGTGCCGGGTCAGCGGTGGCGCGGGTGGGCGGCGCGCAGTCGTCGCACTGATCGCCTCGCCACGCCGCGATCCCTTCCCGCACCGCGACGGCCGCGATGGCGAGCGCGGCGATGGGATCTGCCCAGGACCAGCCGAGCCCGGCGTTGAGGAGCAGACCCACGAGGAGCACCGCGGAGAGGTACGTGCAGAGCGCGGTCTGGGTGGAGTCGGCCATGACGGTTGCCGAGCCGAGTTCCCGGCCGGTACGCCGCTTGGCGCGGACCAGCAGGGGCATGACGATCAGCGAGGCGACGGCGAGGCCGATGCCGACCGGGCTGGGGCTGGCGTCTCCGTCGCCGAGTAGCGAGCGCCCCGCGTCCACGGTGACCCAGGCAGCGAGGGCGAAGAACGAGACACCGATCAGTCGCAGCGCCAACCGTTCCCGCTCCTCCGGCACCCGGGAGCGGAACTGCCAGATCACCACGGCCGCGCTGGACACCTCGACGAACGAGTCGAGGCCGAAGCCGATCAGTGCGGTGGAGGAGGCCGCCGCGCCGGCGGCGATCGCGACCACGCCCTCCAGGAGGTTGTATCCGGCGGTGGCGTAGGCCAGCCAGAGGCTGCGGCGGGACAGGAGCGCGCGCCGCTGGGGGGTCAGGGTGGAGGTGTTCACGCGTCGTCTCCTCGAACCGTGGACGAGCCGTATGTCGGGCAGAGTGCGACTGCTTCGCCGGTGGCGGCGAGGAGCTGTTCCGCCGAGCGCAGCAGGGCGGGCAACTCCGGCCGGGCCAGCGCGTAGAACGACTGGCGGCCCTCGACCCGGAAGTCGATAAGTCGACAGTCCCGCAGGCAGGACAGGTGTTTCGAGACGGTCGACTGCGCCAGTTGTAGCTCGCGGGTCAGGTCCACCACCCGGGCCTCGCCGCGGGTCAGTCGGAGCAGGATGGCCAGCCGGGTTGGGTCGCCGAGGGACCGGAACAGTGCGACGGCCGGCGTGAGGTCGGGGGAGCAATCAATCGCCACGCAGCGATGATAGCACTGCTGGTGCATCACTCGTGTCCTGGTCGGGTCGTGGGTCGCGGTGCCCTGGTCGGCGCGGCCTCGTAACCGGAAGAGAGCGCTCTCTCGGCGTTTCGGTAGACAGCTTGGACGAGTGTGGGGGTTGACCCCGCTTCCACCGGGTGAGCAGGCCGGAGGGAGAGGGCCGATGGCCACGGGTTCACCCGCCGCGGGTGAACCCGCCTCACCCGAGCCGGTGCGAGCCTGCCAGTAAGGGAAGGGGAGCCGATGACAACGCCTGCGGCGAAGCTGATCGGCCGGCTCGAATCCGGCCGCCACCCGGACCTGCCGGAGAGCACGTCCGGCACGGTACGGCTGGATCTCCGCGAGGACGGCCGGACCGAACACTGGCACCTCACCATCGCCGACCAGCAGGTCCGCGTCGACCAGCGCGGCGACGACGCTGACCTGGTGCTGCGGGCCGACCGGGCGGTCTTCGACCGGATCGCCACCGGAGCGCTGCACCCCGCCGCCGCGCTGGGCCGCAACGACCTCACCGTGCACGGCGACATCCGACTCTTTATGATGCTGCGCCGGCTCTTCCCCGGCCCGCCCAACGCGCGGCACCCCCGGGAGGCGGCTGACTCGACTCCGGCCAGGGCCGGGGCGGCCAACTCCGGCCCGGCCGCCGGGAGCCAGCGGTGAGGCAGGAGCGGGTGCACGTGATGGCGGGCAACGCCTTCGCCATCAGCGACGCACAGGGAGACGTGGAGGGTGACCCCACGGCTCCGACCGGGCTCTTCTCCTGGGACACCCGGTTCCTCGCACACTGGGTGCTGCGGATCGACGGCGAGCGGCTCCAGGCTCTCTCCCGCGACGATGTGACGTACTTCGAGACGCGCTTCTTCCTCGTCCCCGGTACCGCCAGCCACTACGTTGACGCCGACGTCTCAGTGATTCGGCACCGGTCCCTCAACGACAGCTTCAACGAGCGGTTGATCGTGTTGAACCACTCGCCCGAGCCGGCGGAGCTGACCGTACGGATGGAGATCGGCACCGACTTCGCCGACATCGCCGATGTCACCAAGCCCGGCTCCGTCCGGGACCGGCGAGTCGAGGTCGTCCCCGACTCGCAACTACGGCAGCTCCGGCTGCGGTACCGGCGGGAACGCTTCGGCCGGGAGGCGGTGGTGACCAGCACCGAGCCCGTCGAGGTAGACGAGCGTGGGATGACCTTCCGCGCTCAGATCGAGCCGCACGGGCAGTGGGAGACCGACCTGCACGTCGGCATGACCGTCCGGGGTGAGGGCGACCGGGATATGCGGGCCGACCTGGCGACCCACCGACTCCACGTGCACCGGGACATGCGCGAGGACCTGCGTGGGTGGTTGGAACGGGCACCCACCCTCGTTACCGACAACAACTCGCTACAGGGGACGTACCAGCGGAGCCTGGTCGACCTCGCGGCGCTGCGCTACGAGCCGTTGTCCTCCCTCGAGCGAATGCCGGTGGGCGGCCTGCCCTGGGCGATGTCGCTCTACGGCCGGGACGCCCTGGTCACCTGCCTACAGACGCTGCCGTTCACCCCGGAGCTGGCACCGGTGGTGCTGCGCCTGCTGGCGCTGCTGCAGGGCGGCCAGCTCGACGACACCTACGAGGAGGAGCCGGGAAAGATCCTGGCCGAGCTGCGGTACGGCGAAGCGGCTGCCTTCGGTCACGAGCCGACCACCATGTACTACGGCGCCGCCGACACGACACCGCTGTTCGTGATCCTGCTCGACGAGTATGAGCGGTGGTCCGGTGACACCGACCTGGTGCGGGAACTGCGCCATCCCGCTCGGCTGGCGCTGGACTGGATCGACGAGTACGGCGACTCGCTGGGCGACGGGTACGTGCGCTACCAGCGACGGAACCGCCACCAGGGACTGGTCAACCAGTGTTGGAAGGACTCCGCCGAGGCGATTACCGACCGGGACGGCCGGCAGCCGGAAGCACCCAGGGCGACCTGCGAGGTGCAGGGCTACGCGTACGCCGCGAAGCTGCGGGGTGCCCGGCTCGCCCGCCAGGTGTGGGGCGACCCGGAGTACGGGGATCGGCTGGAGCGGGAGGCGGCCCAGCTGAAGCAACGGTTCAACACCGACTTCTGGCTGGCCGACCGGCAGTACTACGCCTTGGCGCTGGGCCCGGACGGTGCGCCCGTGGACGCGCTGACGTCCAACCTCGGCCACCTGCTGTGGAGCGGCATTGTGCCGGCGGAGCGGGCCGGGGCGCTCGCCGAGCACCTCCTCGGTCCGGACCTCTTATCCGGCTGGGGAGTCCGCACGCTGGCAGCCGGACAGCGGGTCTACAACCCGGTCGGTTCGCATCTGGGCGCCGTCTGGCCCTGGGACAATGCCATCGTCGCCAGCGGCCTGCGCCGTTATCACTTCGACGCCGAGGCGGCCCGAATCGCCGACGGGATGTTCGCCATGGCGGCGCGGATCGGTGGCCCGGCACCGGAGGTCATCGCGGGCTACCCGCGGACCCTGACGAAGTATCCGGTGCAGCTCCCGATCGCCGGCCATCCGCAGGCATGGTCCTCCGGTGGACTGCTGATGCTGCTGGCAACCGTGTTGGGGCTTCGCCCCTGCGGCGACGACCTACTGGTGCGCCCGGCGTTGCCGGCGGGCCTCGGGCAGATCGAGCTGCTTGACATTCCGGGGAAGTGGGGTCGTTCGGATGCCTATGGTCGGGATCGCGCCGACGGTGTGCCGACTCGCCGGCCCGGACTGAGCTGACGCGGCCGGGCGAGCCCGCCCGGCCGCGTCTTGGCTATCTGCATCCCGCCTGGCCGCGTCCCGGCTACCCCTGGGTCGCGAACCGGGCGATTCGGGTGGCCAGCGGGCTCGCTGCGGCGCGTGTCCAGTTGAAGTGGTCGAGTCGGCTGCCGTTCGGCTCGGCCCGGTGGCGCTCGCGGGCGATGGGAGCGCTGGTGAGTTTGGCGCAGAGGTGGTCGAGGGTCTCGTGTGGGGTGTACTGGTCGTTATCCACGCTGACCGCCAGTACCGGCGTGCGGAGGTGACGCAGCGCCGCCTCGGCGTCCACTCCGTCCAGTCGGGGGAAGCAGCCGGTACGTGCGGTGTAGGCCCAGTCCCGGACCACCCCGCGCGCCTGCCGGCCGCCGAAGCCCCAGCCAGGCCAGACCCCGAGCAGTCGGGTGGTGGCGGCGATCGTCTGGGTGAACGGGAGGACGCCGTAGCCCCGTGCTCCGGGCGGATAGGTGCGCCACCAGGGCAGCCCGACGGCGACCAGGGCCAGACCATCCACATCGTGCTCAGGGTTCAGCGCTAGGTGCAGCAGGGCTGTCTGGCCGCCCAGGGAGTGTCCGAGCAGGAGGGTGCGCCGGCCCTTCCGGTGTTCCTTCAACGCCGCCAGCACCGCGCCGACATCGGTGGTCAGCTCCGCGTACCCGTAGCGGCAGCGGCGGCTTGGGCGCGGTGTGCTCGCTCCGGTGCCGCGGAGGTCGGCGACCGCGACGGCGAGTCCGGCGGCGCGGAGCGCGGTGGCGAACGGGCGGTAGTATCGCGCGGAGACGCCCATGGCGGGGGAGATCAGCACCAGCGGGGCGTCGGCGGTCTCCGCCGGCTCCGGATAGATCTGCAGACCGAGGCGGGCTCCGTCGACTTCGACGAACTCTTGCTGGTAATCCGCATTCACCAGCCCAATCTACGGTTCGGACCTACCGACAGGTAACCAATCGGTGAGTGTCGTCACGTAGATCTGGGCCGGGTGGCATCGGCGCACCGGGAAACACCGACGCCTCGCGGATTCGTTCGGTGCACGGACCCGCGAGGCGTCGGGGTGCGGGTAGGCGTCAGCTCACCGTGATCGTGCCGTTCGGGGAACGGACACAGGAGACCTCACGGGAGCTCGTGGAGACGGCGCCGGTCAGGCACTGCCCGAGCACCAGGTGACCGGCGGCGTTCGGGTGCCACGACTCCTGACACGTGTGGAAGTAGTCCACGCAGGTGTTGGCGATCCGGCTGATGTCGAGCTTGTCCGCCCCTTCGAGGCTGGTGACGTAGGTACCGGTGGGTCCATCCATCAGGCGGACGGCGGTGGCGAGAGCCTGCTGCGGACCGTTCGTCGTCTCACAGAGCCGGGCGCCGTCGAAGGCCTGCTGCACGTTGAGCAGGACCACGTCGGCGTGGGGGAACTCGTCGGTGACATCGGTGTAAACCTCGCTCACCATGCTGCCCAGACCCTGCGAGAAGCGGTGGCCGGGGGCGAGGCTGGCGCGGTGGATCGGGCATCCGGCCGCGTACCGTTCGCGGCCGAGGGCGCGGAACTTGTCCCGCGTGTCGTCGCGGTTGGCCTCGGTCCAGTAGGCCTGGGCCAGCTCCTCCGGCAACGGGTTCGTGTAGTCCTGGAGGACGACCCGGTGTTCGCCGTCGGCGTCAACCTCGGCGAGCGTGCTGAGGACCTGCCGCACCGCGGCGCTGGTCTCCGCGGTCGCCGCGGCGAGCTCCGTGGCGGTCGCCAGGTCGGCGTCGGAGCAGGGATCCTGCTCCACCAGCCAGGGATGCGCCCAGAACTCCCACCAGCCGGTCCAGGCGTCGGCGATGAACCGGTTCGCGCACTTTTCGGCCACCTCGCCGAAGGTGAACGAGCTGTTGTTCGAGCCGATGCCGACGAGGACCAGGTCGATGTCGTGGGTTTGGGCCACCGCACGGAGCTGGTCGAGCTGGGCGGCGACCTGGCGCCCGTTCGTCCGGTCGGCGGAGGCGTTGGCGAAGTCGGCGGGCTGTCCGCCGGAACAGGCGAGGTTGAAGCGGTTCTCGATGCCGGGCAGGTTGGCCCGGTGGAGTGAGGCGTTCGCCGAGCGGTGGCAGAAGTAGGCCTCGCTGTTCGACGCGGTCCATCCCGGGAAGGTGCTGGTCTCCCCGTTGATGTCGATGACGGGAGAGTATGCCCCGGCGCCCTCTCCGCTGATGAAGCTGTCTCCGAGCGCTACCGCGGCGGTGGGTGGTGCCTCGGTCGGAGCGGTGGATGGTGCTTCGGCCAGGGCCGGCGATGCGACTGTCGCAGAGACTGTGGCCGTGGCGACGGCGATTCCCGCCGCCAGGACGGTACGACCCAATCTGGACATCTGATGATCACCCCTATCGACATGTGAAAGATCCTCTGGGTGTGGGATCAGATCACCTCTTCTGCATGGGCGTCAATGATTTGCGGTCGCAAGCTTTTGATGGTGAAAGATTTTCCCAGGTCAACACAGTGGTGTGGGATGCCCGGCTGGGCGGGGCCGCTACCGACCGGAGGTCACCGGACGAACCGTCGGGGTGGTGCCGGTGGCGGGGGAGCGGGACCTGAGCTGCCGGGGAGGGTGTCGGCGGTCCGGCGCTCGCGGGTGTCGGCTCCTGCGTGGCGGCGCCCGGGATGACTGTCGCCTGGGTCACGGCCGGAATCGCCCGGCGGCCCGACCCGTTACTCCGGGTGGTGGCCGGGCGAATGGGCCCGGCGGGGCCCGTCGGGGCCTACGGCTAGGCTCGCTGCGGCGTGCCGCGCCGACCAATACCTGTCGTACGTGGCACCATACCCGCCGAGACCTGGGAGTGCGACCAGTTGACCGCAGAGCCTGAGACCCTGTATGAGGCCGACGACCTCACGCATCTCGAGGGACTGGACGCTGTCCGTAAGCGTCCAGGGATGTACATCGGCTCGACGGACAGCCGTGGCGTGGGTCACCTCGTCAACGAGATCCTCGACAACTCCACCGATGAGGGAGTCGCCGGTCACGCGACCTCCATCGAGGTGACGCTGCACGCCGACGGGTCGGTGCAGGTGGACGACGACGGCCGCGGTATCCCCACCGACGTGCACGCGAAGTCCGGAATATCGGGGGTCGAGCTGGTGCTCACCCGACTGCACGCCGGTGGCAAGTTCGGCGGCTCCGGCTACAAGACCTCCGGCGGCCTGCACGGCGTCGGCGCCTCGGCGGTCAACGCCCTCTCCCGCCGGTTCGACGTGACGGTGCGTCGGGGCGGCAAGATCCATACGATGTCGTTCCGGCACGGTGTGCCAGGCGCGTTCGACGGCGACGGGCCGCAGGCGCCCTTCACGGCCGGCCCCGGCCTACAGGTGGTCGGTGCGGCGAAACGTCAGCAGCGCACCGGCACCTCGATCCGTTACTGGTACGACCCGCGCTACTTCGAGGTCGGCGCCACGCTGGACGTCGACGCCGTACGGATGAAGCTGCGCAACACCGCCTTCCTGGTCCCCGGGGTCAGCTACCTGCTGCGGGATCACACCGGAGCGGAGCCGGTCGAGGAGCGGTTCCACTACCCCAACGGCCTGACCGACATGGTGGACTTCCTCGCTCCGGCCGGCGATCGGCCGGTCTCCGGCACCCTGCTGGTCCGCGGCGAGGGGGCGTACCGGGAGAACGCCGCCGACGCCAACGGCGTGATGCAGGCCAATGTGCCGCGACGCGCCGAGGTGGAGGTGGCGTTCCGCTGGGGCACCGGTTACGAGCGGACCGTGGAGTGCTTCACCAACACCATCCGCAATGCGCACGGCGGCACCCACCGCAAGGGCTTCGAGCGGGCCCTGACGCGGACCCTCGCCGAGGCCATCCGAAATACCCGTGGCCTGCTCAAGGCCAAGGAAGACCCGCCCACGCTGGACGACATCCTCGAGGGCCTGACCGCGGTCGTGCACGTGCGCATCCCGGAGCCGCAGTTCACCTCCCAGACCAAGGATGAGCTCTCCACCGCCGGTATCACCAAGGTTCTTCAGCGCCTGGTCGAGCAGCACCTCAAGACCTGGCTGGAGGAGCGCAAGACCAAGACCGAGGCGCGGACGGTCCTCCAGAAGATCGCCGACGCCGCCCGGGTCCGGCTCACCCAGAAGCAGCAGAAGGAGGCGGCGCGGCGCAAGACCGCCCTGGAGGGCGCGTCGATGCCGGCGAAGCTGGTCGACTGCCGGTCGACCGGGGTGGAGCGCAGCGAGATGTTCATCGTCGAGGGGGACAGCGCCCTCGGCACGGCGCGGTTGGCCCGCTCGTCGGAGTACCAGGCGTTGCTACCGATCCGCGGCAAGATCCTCAACGTGCAGAAGGCGAACCTTCAGCAGGTGCTGGACAATGCCGAGTGCGCGGCGATCGTGCAGGTGCTGGGGGCCGGGTCGGGGCGCACCTTCGACCTCTCCGCCGTGCGGTACGGCCGGGTTCTGATCATGGCCGACGCCGACGTGGACGGCGCGCACATCAGGACGCTGCTGATCACGCTCTTCGCCCGGTACATGCGGCCGTTGATCGAGGCCGGCCGGCTGTACGCGGCGATGCCGCCCCTGCACAAGATCACTACGAAGGGGCGTAAGCCGCAGACCATCTACACCTACACCCAGGATGAGATGGAGGCGACTGTCCGGCGACTGGAGCGGGCGGGCAAGCAGATCGTCACTCCGATCCCGCGGTTCAAGGGTCTGGGCGAGATGGACGCCGACGAGTTGTGGGAAACCACGATGAACCCGGCCGGGCGGGCGGTCCGCCGGATCACGCTGGAGGACGCCGAAGAAGCCGAGCGGGTCCTGGAACTGCTGATGGGGGAGAAGGTGGAGCCCCGCCGGAACTGGCTGATCGCCTCCGCCGACCGGGTCGACCGCGAGGCGATCGACGCATGAGACCCGGACCGGCCGCGGATCGCGCGGGCACCGGCACGAGCACGGAAACAGTCCGAGGGGAAAGCTGAGTCATGGCACGCCGCAAGGGCCCGAAGGTCGACCTGTCCGCGTTCGACCAGGCGGGCGCACGGGTTTTCGACAATCCGCTGGTCACCGAGGTCTCCGACTCCTACCTGGAGTATGCGTTCTCGGTCATCCACTCCCGCGCCCTGCCGGATGCCCGAGACGGGCTCAAGCCGGTGCACCGACGCATCCTCTGGTCGATGTACGAGTCCGGCCACCGCCCGGACCGGGGGCACGTCAAATCCGCCCGGGTGGTCGGCGACGTGATGGGTAAGTACCACCCCCACAGCGACGTGGCGATCTATGACGCGCTGGTCCGGCTGGCGCAGGATTTCTCCCTGAACGCGCCCCTGATCGACGGGCACGGCAACTTCGGTAGCCCCGACGACGGTCCGGCCGCGGCCCGCTACACCGAAGCCCGGATGTCGCGGGAGGCGATGCTGCTCGTCGGTGAGCTGGGTGAGGAGACGGTTGACCTGGGGCCGAACTACGACGGTTCGTTGACCCAGCCCACCGTGTTGCCGGCCGCCTTCCCGAACCTGCTGGTCAACGGTGCCTCGGGGATCGCGGTCGGGATGGCGACCAACATGATCCCGCACAACCTCGGTGAGGTGGTCTCCGCCGCGCGTTGGCTGATCAACCACCCGGACGCCACGCTGGACAAGCTGATGGAGTTCATTCCGGGGCCGGACCTGCCGACCGGTGGGCTACTGCTTGGTCTGGACGAGGTACGGCGGGCGTACGAGACCGGCCGTGGTGTGGTGCGGATGCGCGCCAAGGTGGAGATCGGCCCGATCGAGGGCAGCCGTGGCCGGCAGGCGATCACCGTCGTCGAGCTGCCCTACGGCATCGGTGCCGAGAAGGTCATCGCCGCAGTCACCAACGAGGTCACGAAGACCAAGCGGCTCACCGGGATCGCCGACGTCAAGGATCTCACCGACCGGGAGAACGGCACCCGGCTGGTCATCGAGTGCAAGGTCGGGGTGAACCCGCAGGTGCTCCTCGCCGACCTCTACCGGCTTACCCCGCTGGAGCAGTCGTTCGGTGTCAACAACCTGGTACTGGTGGACGGGCAGCCGCAGACCCTGGGGTTGAAGGCCCTGCTGGAGGTCTTCCTGGCCCACCGGTACGAGGTGGTGACCCGACGCAGCACGTACCGGAAGCGTCGGCGGGAGGAGCGGCTGCACCTGGTGGACGGGCTGCTGGTCGCGTTGCTCGACATCGACCAGGTGGTCAAGCTGATCCGGGGCAGTGAGGACGCGCAGGCCGCGAAGGACGGTCTCATGCGGCGCTTCGGGCTCTCCGAGATCCAGGCGACCTACATCCTTGACACACCGCTGCGGCGGCTCACCAAGTACGACCGGTTGGAGTTGGAGGCCGAGCAGGAGAGGCTGCGTGGCGAGATCGCCGAGCTGTCCCGGCTCCTGGACGACCCGAAGGTCCTGCGGAAGGTTGTCTCCAGCGAACTGGGCGCGGCGGTGAAACAGTTCGCCGCGCCGCGCCGCACCACCCTGGTTGACGGGGACCTGAAGGAGGTGCTCGCCGCGTCTGTGCCGGCCGGCCCACTGGAGGTCGCCGACGACCCCTGCCAGGTGATCCTCTCGTCGACCGGACTGGTGGCCCGGACCGCCGCCGAGTCGGAGGAGGCGGTCGAGGGGCATCGCCGGCATGGCCGGGTCCGGCACGACGCGGTTCGCGCCGTCGCCCACTCCACGGCCCGCGGTAAGGTTTTGCTGGTCACCAGTGGTGGCCGGGCATTCAAGGTGGACGTGTTGCCGCTGCCGGTGCTACCTGAGCAGTCCGGCACGGTCTCCCTGCGCGGTGGGATGTCCGCGGCCGAGTTGGTGCCGCTGGCGCCGGGGGAAACGGTGGTGGGGATCGCGCCGCTCGGCGCGTCTGCGGAGGGATCGCCGGGGCTGGCTCTCGGCACCCGGCAGGGCATGGTGAAGGTCGCAGCGCCGGACTGGCCGGTGCGCGCCGACGAGTTCGAAGTGATCAGCCTCCGGGACGGGGACGAGGTGGTCGGTGCGACCTGGCTGACCGGCGGAGCTGAGAGTCTCGCCTTCGTCACCTCGGAGGCATCGCTGCTGCGCTACCCGGCGGGGTTGGTCCGTCCGCAGGGGTTGCGGGGCGGTGGCGTCGCTGGGGTCAGCCTCCCCGGTGCCGCGCGCGTGGTCTACTTCGGCGCGGTCCGTACCGACGATCCCGCCCACGGTGAGCCGATGGTGGTGACCTCGACCGGCGCCACGGTGAAGGTGACGCCGTTCGCGGCCTATCCGGCGAAGGGGCGGGCGACCAGTGGCGTACGCTCTCAGCGTCTTCTCAAGGGGGAGACCGAGGTGGTCGTCGCCTGGGTCGGTCCGCGCCCGATCGGTGCGACAGCGAACGGTGAGCCGGTGGAGCTGCCCGCGGCCGACCCGCGCCGCGACGGCAGCGGTTTCGCTGTGCTGCTCGGCCCCGCCGTGATCGGCCATCAGATCGACCGCGACTGACCTACCGTAGGCCGCCAGGAGCGGGCGCCCCGACCAGCTCCTGGACGGCATCAGCCACGCGGGCCCGGCCTCGTCCATCCACCATGGCCCAGGCTCGGGCGGCGAGTTCGGCCCGGTACTCGGCAGAGGTGAGCAGCTTGCGCAGGGTCCGGACGGCATTGGTGCGGGCGGAGTTCCCGGCCGGTCCGGTGACGGTGAGCTCGGGCAGCTCGCCGAGCCCGGCCGCGATGCCCTCCCGGATCACCCGGTGGTACGAGTCGCGTTGGTTGTCCACCACGCAGACCAGCGCCGAGGGGGCACCGAGGCAACAGAGCTCCCAGGTGGACGTGCCCGCGGCGGAGACCACCAGGTCCGCCATGGCGATCAGGTCTGGCAACGTGTCGGTGGGGGGCACCGTCCGCACCGTCTGCTGGGGGCCACGGCGGAGCATCGCCAACTCCGTTCCGATCGATTCGCGCGCGACGACCACGGTCAGGTCCAACGGTTGTCCGGTGGCGAGTAGTAGCCGGGTCAGCGGCGTGGCGGCACCGAACGCGTCGGTGCCGCCGAAGAAGGCGAGCACCCGGGGCCGAGCGGTCGGCGTCGGCGGTCGAGGTGCGGCTGGCCGCCGGTCGAGTATCTCCCGGCGGAGCAGGGTGTAGTCGGTGCCCGCGAGTAGCCGGTGGGATGCTGCGATGCGACCGGCGCCGAGGTTTTGGTCCAGGTACAGGTCGGCGTCCTGACCGCGGGTGTCCCCGTCCACCACGGCGAGGGTACGAATGCCCGCCGCCCGTAGCACTCCGGCGCAGGCGGGGTCCAGCTCGTACGAGTCCAGGACGAGCACGTCCAACTGGTGCTCGCGGGCCACCGCCACCAACTCGCTCGGGGTGTCCGGTCCGGGATAGCGCGGGATGCCCTGGTCACCGAGCTGGCGGGCGGCCCAGCCCACGTCGGCCACGTTGCCGAGCAGCTCGACGTGGGCGTTTCGGGCGAGAAGCTCCTCGCCCAGGGCGAGGCAGCGGATGAGGTGGCCGACGCCACGAAGCGGGCCCGCATCGCAGCGCAACCCGACCCGGAGCGTCCTCACGCCTCCTCCAGCCGTTTTTGCCGGACGTCGGCGTTGAGGGTCCGCAGTGCTGGTTGGTCGGCGAGCCAGTCGGCGAGCGTGGCCAGCGGCACGGTGACATCACCGAAGTGGTCGGCTACCGCGCGTACCAGGGCCAGGTCCTGCTCGGTGTCAAGGGTGAGCCTCAGGTCGGAGCGGTCGGGGGTGAGGGTCACCCCAAGCACCCGGAACATTTCCGGACGGGTGTACGCGTACGAGGTGACGTGGACCCGGTGATGGTCGGTGGCGATCCGGTGCAGGGTTCGCAGCGCGTCCGCGTGGATAATCTCGACATCCAGGCCCCGGGGCAGGGTGCGGGCGATCGAGGTACTCACGTAGTCGAGGCCGGGGACTGCCTGGTAGACGTCTGCGACGAGGCGGACGACCGCCGGGTCGAGTAGGGGACAGTCGGCGGTGAAGCGGGCCACCGCGTCCCCCGGGTGCGCGTCGAATGCGCCGATGAAGCGGTCGAGGACGTCGTCCACCGGTCCGCGGTGGCAGGCGACGTCGAGCTTGGCGCACTCGTCCACGACCGCGTCATCACCTGGCTCGGTGCTGGTGGCCACGACCAGGTCGGACAGCCTTTCGCTTTCCCGGGCGGCCCGGACCACCCGGCCGAGGACGCTACGTCCGGCGAGCGGACGCAGCACCTTGCCGGGAAGCCGGGACGAACCCATCCGGGCCTGGACGATGCCGACGATGCGGGTCACTGCTGCTCACCCCGCACCGCCCGCTGCTTCAGCGCCCTACGTAGGCGTCGCTTCAGCGCCCTGGCGGCACGTCTGGCCCAGCGGGCTGGGGTGATGACCAGTCGGCCCAGCCGGAAGCTGACCGACCCGCTCAACACTTTGATCATGCTGTCCGCTCGGCGTAACGCCCGTTCCCGGCTGGTGATCAGGTCTTCGGTCCAGCGCAGCACCGCCTGTATCCGGCCCAGTTCCTCGCGCTGGCGTAGCCACGCCTCGTGTAGCTGTTGGTAACTTCGGGTGCCGGGGGGCGGTGAGTTTGGCTCCAAGGCGTTCAACTCGTCAAGAAGCTTCTCTTCGCCTGCCGCGTCCACACCTGTCATTGCGGCGACGAGCGCCGCCTCGGTCTCCACCGCCACGCGGACAGTGGCCCGGTCGAGGTCACGACCAGCCACCCCGCCAAGAACAACGGTGAGCCCAGCCAGGTCGAGAGTGGAAGACCAGGGGTGGGAGTAGCCGCCCGTCAGCAGGGTGGTGGCGAACCGCCAGAGGCCGCGGGCCAGCGCGACATCCACCGGAAGCGGGGCGGCAGCCCGCCAGCTCGGGTCAAGTACGGCAAACCGCTCTCCGTCCACCACCACGTTGTCGAACCCGGCCAGTGCCGGCGCGCCGAAGATCCGGCCGTCAACGGTGAACGAGTCGAGCCAGTGGGCGTATCCGGAGAGCAACGCCCGTAGCTGCGCCAGGTCCTGCCGTAGGCAGGCGTCCAACAGCAGGGTGCGCAGGAGGCGGCCAGACGGAACCGGCCCGGTCAGCGCTCCGGGATCCCGGTACGCCGGGCTGGCACTCGGCGCGGTTCGCAACGGCGGCTGGGTAACCTGCCAATGCCAATCCTGCCCGGCGGTCACCACCTCGATTCCCCCCACGTCGGGCGGACCGGTGTGGACCAGCGCCACCGGCAGGTCGGTCGGCTCCGCCGCCGGGAGCGGGCCGCGCCGGGCATGCACCACCCACGCGGGGGCGAGCCCCGAGGCTAGCCCGGCGTGCAGCGCGTCCACCGCGAGTCGGGCCGGGTCCTGAAGGACCGACTGGTCGGCGTACCCGTCCGCGCAGGAATTGTGGAGCACGGCGTCGAGCAGGCCGGCGGAGGTCCCCTGGTCGAGTGCTCCGGTAGCCACTAGCGCGGTTACCGCCTTGGGGTGCGGATACGCCGCGAAAGCAGTGTCTGGGATGAGGCCGACATCGGCGAGGCGGCTGCGCAACTGGTCGAGGTTGGCGGGGTGGCCGGCATCCAGAACCCCTTCCACGGTCCACCGGTTGTCGTCCCGGGCGGCGTACCAGGGGGATATGTCAACGATCCGGTGCAGACCCACGGGATTGTCCATACGTAGCAGCAGGGTCCCGCCCGGACGTAACCTGTCGGCCAGCACGGCCAGCACTCCGTCCCAACCGAGACGGGCTCCCTCAATGGATTCCATCGAGTCCAGCCCGGACGTGGCGATAACCACGTCATATGTCTCGTCGGCGGGCAACCCCGCCGGGCCGCCGACGATCACTCGGACCGTGCGGTGCGCCGCATGTTCGGCCAGCGCCACCCCGTCCACGTGGCTGCGGAGCAGACAGGTTACCTCGGCCTGGGCCAGCCGATCGAGGACGCCGGGCGCGTGCGGCCCAGCCAGTAGCACCCGAGCGCCGGCCGGCACCACCCGGGCGCTGAGGGCGCCGAGGGGCCCGCCGTCGGTCAGCTCCTCGGTATGGAGGTCGGACCAAGCCAGCATCTCGCCGCCGGGCAGCATGATCTGCTGGGCTTGGTCGGTGTCAGTCGTCAAGGTCACTCTCCTGAGGGTGCGTCCAGCCGAGCAACTCGCGTAGCTCGGCGGGGGCGCAGCGATGGTCGGTGCCCAGTTCGGCGCGGGCGATGTCAACGGCGGTGGACAGATTGACCGACTCACCGTGAAGTTCCGGCCACTGTCTACGAATCCGAGCGGTGCCGCCGAAGGTGGGATCTTCGTCGGCGAGCACCATCGGATCACCGTAGACAGCCGGCTCACACCCGGCGGCGATGCCGTAGAAGATGGCGCTGGTCAGCCGGTTGGAGGCGACCCGCTGGTGCCGGCGCAGCTCGGTGAGCTGCTTGTCGAGGAAGAGCGGGTCGGTGTCCCGCCACCAGTGGCCGCGGTAACCGTGACAGATGACCCGGAAGCCGGCCTTCTCGTAGAGCTGACGTACCCGGCGCATGCCGTACTCGTGCCAGTAGAGGCACACCGTCACCGGACCGGGCTCGGTCGCCCGGATCCGGGCGATCAGTTCCTTGTGGTCGCCCTTGACATGCTGCCCCTCCCAGCCATGGAACGGGTACCAGATGGTGCCCTCCCGTACCGTCGGCTTGGCCTTCGACGGTTGGGGATCCGTCGGACGCAGCGCGAGCAGGTAGGCGAATGGTGCCCCGACAACGACGACGTTTCGCCGTCCCACTGCCCAGGCCCGGCGACGGGTCTGGGCAGACCAGAGCAGACTCGGTGTTCGCTCGACGTACGGATGGCCGGGTGCCAGCCCGTCGCCGATGTTCCAGCCGTGCTGAACATAGCCGTTGATCCGGGGCGGGTGCCGGTCGCCGAACCCGCAGTATCGGGCTAGCACGTGGGCGTGGCCGTAGAAGTGGTTGGCGTGATGCATCGGTTCCGTCTCACACAGTGGTCGGCGCCGGTGCCCGCAGCGCGGTGGTGAGGGCGTCAACGACCCGTTCCTGGTCGGTGTCACTGAGCCCTGGGTACAACGGAAGGGAGAGCTGCTGATCGTAGAACGCCTCGGCGACCGGACAGGACCCGCGCCGGTAGCCGAGGTCGGCGAAGACCGGGTGGAGGTGCGCCGGAAGGTAGTTGACCTGCACCCCGATGCCGGCGGCCCGCATCCGGTCGTAGACTTCGCGCCGCCGCCCGTCGAGCACCCGGATCGGGTACAGGTGCCAGGCTGGGCGGGCCCAATAGCGGCGGGTGGGAAGCAGCACCCCGGGCAGGTCGGCGAGAGTCTCATCGTACCGTCGCACGAGACGTTCCCGGGCGGTGAGGAACTCGCCGAGCCGGCGCAGCTGGCTGCGGCCGAGCGCACAGAGCACGTCGGGCAGTCGATAGTTGAGGCCGAACTCGTGCACCTCCTGGTGCCAACCGCCCTCGTCCGGCCAGCGCTGTTCGGCCCGGCTCCGGACCAGGCCGTGGTTGCGGAACCGGCGGGCGCGCTCCAGCACGGCCGGGTCGGTGGCTGCGACCGCGCCGCCCTCCGCGGTGGTGAGGTTCTTCGTGGGGAAGAACGAGAACGTGGTCAGGTCAGCCAGCGAGCCGACCGGCTGGCCGCGGTAGGCGGCACCGATGGAGTGCGCGGCGTCGGCGAGTAGTAGTGCGTCGCTGCCGGACAGGGCTGGACGGAGGGCGTCGTAGTCGGCCGGGTGGCCGGCGTAGTCCACCGCCGCCACCACTCGGGTGCGTGACGTGACCGCGGCGGCGGCCGCCCCCGGGTCCAGGGTGAAGGTCCCCTCCTCGACATCGGCGAAGACCACCGTGGCGCCGAGGGCGACGGCGGTGCTGGCGGTGGCCACGAAGGTCATCGGCGGCACGACCACCTCGTCGCCGGGACCAACCCCGGCCGCCGCGTAGGCGGTGTGCAGTGCGGCGGTGCCGTTGGCGACCACGGCGCAGTCGACTCCGCCGGTCCAGCGCGCCAAGTCACCCTCGAACGCCGATACCTGGGGGCCGGTGGTGAGCCAGTCCCCCCGGAGAACGTCGGCGACCGCGGTCACATCGTCCTCGACGATGGACTGGCGGCCGTACGGGAGCATGGCCGTCACGCGGTGATCCTGAGCATGTCGCGCATCTGGTCTGGGGTGAGCCACAGGTCGTTGCTGTCCGACTGGTAGGCGAACCCGTCCGGCACCGGCTCGCAGTCACTCGGAGGCTGGTAGCCCCAGGTGGCGATGGTCGGCTGCACGATGAACCGGTCGGCGGCCCGCAGCGTGCGGCGGCTGTCGTCCGGCGCGATCATCTCCTCGTGCAGCTTCTCGCCTGGGCGAATGCCGATCTCGTGCGTGGTGGCCTCCGGGGCGACCGCCTCGACCAAGTCGAGGATGCGCATGCTGGGGATGCGTGGCACGAACAGCTCGCCGCCCTGCATCTGCTCAAATGAGTCCAAGACGAACTGGACCGCCTGCTCCAGGGTGATCCAGAACCGGGTCATTCGCTTGTCGGTGATGGGCAGGCTCCGGCCCTCGGCGGCGAGTCGCCGGAACAGCGGCACCACCGAGCCACGGCTGCCCATCACATTGCCGTAGCGGACCACGGCGAAGCGGGTCGGGTGACCGGCGGCGTAGTGGTTGGCCGAGATGAAGAGTTTGTCGGCAACGAGCTTCGTTGCCCCGTACAAGTTGATCGGGCTGGATGCCTTGTCGGTGGAGAGTGCGATGACCCTCTGCACTCCGGCCTCGATGGCGGCATCAACGACGTGCTGGGAACCGGTGATGTTCGTAGCGATGAATTCCGAGGGGTTGTACTCGGCGGTATCGACCTGCTTGAGGGCGGCGGCGTGCACCACGAAGTCGATGCCGTGCATTGCCCGGGTGAGTCGGTGTCGGTCCCGGATGTCGCCGATGAACCAGCGAAGACGTGGATCGTTGCCAAGTTCCCGACGAAATTCGTACTGCTTGAGCTCGTCTCGGGATAGCACCACTACCCGAGCCGGTGTCGCTTGGGTGAGGATGTTTCGGAGAAATGCCTTCCCGAAGGAGCCGGTTCCTCCGGTAATCAAGATGGATGAACCGTCTAACACGCTCAACTTTGGTACTCCGTTCCTGCTTATGCGGCTACCGCGCTCGGGGTCTGTGGTGGCGCTGGGGCGCGATTGGTCGGGTGTCGTCGTTTCCCGGTGCTGCACTTCGCGGTTGGCCGTGCGAATGCTAGCAGCTTTTCGGGCAGTTGCGGCAGCCCAGTTTGGCGTCCAAGTTTGGCGCAACTTTTTCAGCTACACTCGGCCGTCGATCCGGCCGCGTGTGCCGGATGGTGAGGAGTGTCGCGGTGGAACTCGAACGACTTAGAAAAGTCTTTCGTAATTCCTTAGAAATTCCGAATGAACTTCCGGTAGACGACTTGGAATATCGGGGTAGCGCGCAGTGGGACTCGCTTGCGCACATGTCCCTGGTCGCCGCGATCGAGGACGAGTTCGAGGTGATGCTCGACACTGACGAGGTGATCGACCTCAGCTCCTTCCACCGCGCGCAGCAGATTCTGGAGAAGCACGGTGTCGTCCTCGCCGACTGAGCAGCCTGAACTGACGGACCCGCGGTACGCGCTGATCACCGGCTCGACTCGTGGAATCGGTCGGGCTGTCGCGACCCGCCTGGCCACGGCGGGCTACGCTGTCGCCGTTCACGGCCGGACTCTCGGCGACGCCGAGCAGGTTGCCACGGCACTGCCGGGTGGCCCGCATCTGGCGGTGCACGGTGACGTCGCGGACCCGGAGCAGGTCCGCGCGCTGATCCGGCTCGTATTCCAGCGCTGGCGCCGGCTGGACGCACTCGTGGTCAACGCCGGAGTGCACGCGGCGGGTCTACTCGGTTCAGTCGCCGATCCGACGATCGAACGGCTCTTCTCGGTCAACGCTGTCGGCGCGGCGCATACCCTCCAGCAGGGCGTTCGGCTGCTGCGGCGGGGACAACGCCCAGCGGCGGTGCTCACCGCCTCGGTGGTGGGCACCGCCGGGGCCGCAGGCCAGGCCGTCTACGCCGGCAGTAAGGCGGCAATTGAGGGGCTGACTCGGGCCGCCGCGAAGGAACTCGGTCCGGCGGGAATCCGGGTCAACGCGGTGGCGCCCGGCTTCATCCGTACCGACCTGCTCGCTGACCTGGACGCCGAAGGCCGGGCGGCCAGGATCGCGGCGACACCGCTGGGCCGGTTTGGGGAGCCGGAGGAGGTCGCCGAGGTGGTGGCCTTCCTAGTGGACCCGGCGGCGAGCTTCGTGACTGGTCAGGTGGTCGGAGTGGACGGCGGTCTCACCCCATGAACGGCCTGCTGCACCCCGACACTCGTCTGGTCGACGCGGCCAACGGTGCCACGCTCGGCGGCGTCGACCTACATCACCGGGTCGCGGACCTTGCCGCCGCACTGGACCGGGAGCCGCCTGGAACGATGCTGGCCGCCATGCCCACCACGGTCGCCGCGGTCCTGCGGTTCCTCGCGGCGCTGCACGCCAGCCGGCCGATTGCCCTGGTTGATCCGCGAGTCGATCGGGAGCGGTTGGCCGAGTTGGCCGATCGCTTTCGTCCGGCGGTGCTGTGCAGTGACGCCGAGGTGCTGCCCGGGTATCGCGCCGGGCCGGACCGGCGGCTGGGTGACTACCAGCGTCGCACCGGGGAGGCCGGGCCGGCCCCGCACCCCGACCTGGCGCTGCTGCTGACCACCTCCGGCTCGACCGGCAGTCCCAAGCTGGTCCGGCTCTCCCGGGCGGCGGTGCTGGCCAACGCCGCGGCAATCGGCGCGGCGCTTGGGCTCGACGGCGACGAGGTCGCGCCGACCAGCCTGCCGCTGCACTACACCTTCGGGCTGTCGGTGCTCACCAGTCACCTACACGCCGGCGCCACCGTGGTGGTCGAGGAGAACGCGCTGACGACGCGGGACTTCTGGTCCAGCATGGACCGGAATCAGATCACCTCGCTGGCCGCAGTGCCATACCAGTACGAAATGCTGCGCCGGCTTCGCTTCGACCCCGCCCGCTACCCCCGGCTGCGGACGCTGACCCAGGCCGGCGGACGGCTGAATCCTGACCTGGTCGAGGAGTTCCATCGCCGGATGGCCGCGGTTGGCGGGCGGTTCTTCGTCATGTACGGGCAGACCGAGGCCACCGCGCGCATGACCGTGCTGCCTGCGGACCGACTCCCCGCGAAGCTGGGCTCGGTGGGTGTTCCGGTGCCCGGTGGTGCGATCACTGTCAACCCGGGCGAGGGGCCCGAGACGACCGAGCCGGGACGCACCGGCGAGATCATCTACCGGGGCGACAACGTGATGATGGGGTACGCCGAGACCGCTGCTGACCTGGCCCGGGGCGATGATCTGGGCGGGGTGCTGCGTACCGGCGATCTCGGCCGACTGGACGACGAGGGCTTCCTCTACATCACCGGGCGTACCAAGCGCATCGCCAAGATTTTTGGGGTGCGGGTCAACCTCGACGATGTCGAGCGGTCACTCGCACAGCATGGGCCGCTCGCGGCCGTGGCTGGCCCAGATCGCTTGGTGCTGGTCGCTGAGGGCGCCGACGACGACCGGCGGGCCCGAATTCGAGCCGAGGCTGCCGAAGGGCTGGGCACCCACTCCTCCGGAATCCTGGTCCGCAGCGTTGACGCGCTGCCGCTGACCGCCACCGGAAAGCCTGACTACCGAGCCCTGGAGGACCAGTGCTGACCGACGTGTTCACGCTGCCCCAGCCAGACAAGGAGAAGCAGCTACGTGACGAGCTGAACGCCTTGGTGTCGCACCATCGGCGGTCCTGCCCGCCGTATGCCCGGATCATGGACGCACTCGATGTCAGCGAGGAAGCGCCGACTGTGGCCGAGCTGCCCTGGCTGCCGGTCCGGCTATTCAAGACCAAGAAGCTGGTGAGTGTTCCTGAGGACCAGGTGATCCGGGTGCTCACCTCCAGCGGAACCACCGGTGCGGTGAGCCGGATCCACCTGGATCGGGCGGCGGCGTCCACCCAGTCCCGGATGCTCGCCCGGACCCTCGCGACCGTGCTCGGCCCACGCCGGCTACCAATGCTGGTCGTGGAGGGTCGTGGGGTGGTCGGCGACCGTCGCTCCTACTCTGCTCGGGGCGCGGGTGCGCTCGGCATGGTGAACTTTGGTCGGGACCACCACTGGCTGCTTGACGCCGACGGCCGACCGGATGTCGAGGCGCTACGGGCCTTCCTGGACCGGCACGGTCGTGCACCCTTCCTGATCTTCGGGTTCACCTTCATGGTCTGGAGCTACCTCTACGAGGTGGCCTGCGAGCACGGACTGGATCTTTCCCAAGGCATCCTGGTGCACTCCGGTGGCTGGAAGAAGCTCGCCGACCGGGCGGTCGACAACACAGAGTTTCGTCGCCGCTTCGGTGTGGACACCGGTCTGACGCGGATTCATAACTTCTACGGAATGGTCGAGCAGATCGGCACGGTCTTTCTGGAGGGCCCGGAGGGCGGCTCGCTCTACTGCCCAGACTTTGCCGACGTGATCATCCGGGACCCGGTGACCTGGCAGGAGGCGCCGGTGGGTACGCCGGGCGTCATCGAGGTACTAAGCACCCTGCCGACCTCGTACCCCGGGCATGTGCTGCTCACCGAGGACCTTGGCGTGGTGCACGGGATCGACGACGGGAACTGGCCTGGTAAGCGGTTCAGCGTGCTCGGCCGGTTGCCCCGCGCTGAGGCGCGCGGCTGTAGCGACACCTATCAGGGAGGTACCCCATGACGCTCCGGATGCGTTTCCCTGCCGGCGGGGCCGCCTCCGTGGCGGACCTGCTGGCTCCGGGTGAGGCGGAGCCGCTGGCGGTCGGAGATCCGCGGATGGTGGACTTCCTGGCTGCGGTCGCCAAGCGGCTACTCGCCCCGGCGCTGGCCCGGCGGCACCCGGAGCTGGGCTCCCTCGGTTTCTTCCTCCGCCGCCGGGAACTGCTGGGCGCGGTCGAACGGCTGCACTCCACGCTGGGCCCGGACACGCTCGTGTTTCCCCGAGGGCGAGTGTTCCACGTACCACCGGCCAATGTAGACACTATCTTCGTCTACTCGTGGGCGCTCTCCGCGTTGGCAGGTAACACCAACGTGGTCCGGGTGTCGCCGCGTTCCGCGGCGGCCGCCGACGCGGTACTTGAGGCGCTCAACGCCAGCCTCGCCGAGGCCGACCCGGTGGTGGCCCGCACCCAGCTCATGGTTACCTACGGTCACGATGACGCGGTGACCGCCCGGCTGAGTGCCACCAGCGACCTGCGCGTCCTCTGGGGCGGGGACCGGGCGGTGGAGAACCTTCGACGGCATCCGCTCGCACCGGCAGCCCGGGACCTCACCTTCCCTGATCGGTCGTCCTTCGCCATGTTGTCGGTGCCCGGCTGGGCGGCGGCGTCGCCGCAACGGCGGCGGGACGCCGCCAACGCGTTCGCCAACGACGCGTACTGGTTCGATCAGGCGGCCTGCGCCTCTCCCCGTACCGTCTTTCTGGTTGGCGCGGCGGAGCAGGCAGAGGAGGTCCGGGCCGAGTTCGTCGCCCTGCTGGACGACGTGGTCCGGGAGCGCGGCTGGGACGTGGACGCGGCAATGGCGGTGGAGAAGCGGGTCGGCGCGTACGGGCTGGCTGCCGATGGGGGAGTGCGGCGGATGGTCTTCCACCGCAATGCCCTGGCAACCCTGGACCTGGCCGAGGTCTCCGCCACCCCGCGGCACTGGCTCGGCGCCGGCACCTTTCCCTTCGTCACGGTGCCTGACCTGACGGAGCTGGTGCCGTTCGTGCGTCGCCGCGACCAGACTCTCACCCACTTCGGCTTTGATCGGGATGAGCTGACGGCACTAGCCCGGAGTCTAGGGGGGCGGGGAGTCGACCGCATCGTGCCGTTCGGCGCGGCGTTGACCTTCGCTCCGGTGTGGGACGGTCACGATTTGCTGCGGGAGTTTGTTCGGCTGGTCACGGTCAACGACTGAGGACAGCTGCGGCCGGGCGGAGCAGACAGCTCGCAGACCGGACGGCAACTCCAGTGCACCCCGCCTGCGCTACAAGGGGCCCGAGGCGATCAGTACCGCGGGCCCCGTTCGATTCCGGCTAGATCTGTTCCCAGCTCAGCGGAGTGCCGCGTCGCACGTCCTGGGTGAAGGTGCGTCCGAGCACCCGGTCCAACTCGTCCGGGGGTAGGCCACCGGCCGGTCGGATGGATCGGATGTTCGCCGGGGTCACCGGCTCTCCGGCCCGCACATCGGCGACCACGTGCAGGGAACGACGGAAGCGCAGACCCTCACGTTCGGTGGGGGTGGGGCCGACCGCAGCGCTACCCATCGCCGCCCACGCCCGCTCGGTCTCCACCCGCAGCGCGGCCAACTCGGCTGGTTCCAGCGAGAAGTCCGAGTCCACGCCCCCGTCGGCCCGGGCCAGCGTGACGTGCTTCTCGACCAGACAGGCCCCCAACGCCACCGAGGCCACCGGCACGCCGATGCCCGGGGTGTGGTCGGAGAGGCCGACCGGCACGCCGAAGGCGTCGGCCAGCACCGGTATGCGGCGTAGGTTACTGTCTCGCGGAGGCGCCGGGTAGGAGGCGGTACAAGCCAGGAGCACCACGCCGTCGGCGCCACCCTCGCGGGCCGCCCGGACCGCGGCGTCGATCTCCGCCATCGTGGCCATCCCCGTGGAGATGACCAGTGGTTTACCGGTGCTCGCGACCAGCCGGATCAACGGCAGGTCCACCAGTTCCGAGGAGGCGATCTTGTACGCCGGGGCGTCCAACTCCTCCAGCAGCGCCACTGCGGTGTGATCGAACGGCGAGGAGAAGACAGTCAGTCCGTGCCGGCGCGCCCGCTCGAAGAGCGGTCCATGCCACTCGTACGGCGTGTGCGCCCGCTGGAAGAGCTGGTAGAGGTTTTCGCCGCCCCACAGGTCGTGCCCGTCGGAGATGCGGAAGGCCGGGCTGTCGTGGTCGATGGTGATGGTGTCCGGCGTGTACGTCTGCAGCTTGAGTGCTTGTGCACCGCTCGCCGCCACGGCGTCCACAATCTCTAGCGCCCGGTCCAGGCTGCCGTTGTGGTTACCGGAAACCTCGGCGACCACGAGTGGCGGCTCGCCCAGGCCTACCAGGTGCGGTCCGATCTTCACTGTGCTGCTCATGCGCTCCTACTCAACTCTGTCCACACCACTTGGCGTGCCGTACCATCAACTATCCGTTCATAGCGTCGGACAACCCGGAACCCAAAGCGCCGATGCAGCGCCAACACTGGTCGGTTGTCGGCCAGGGTCTCCCCGCCGAGAGTCTGGGCGGCGAGCGGCCCAAGGGCGTGGTCGATCGCCGCCCGCTGAAGCCCCATCCAGGCCGGCAGCAACTCCCCGCGCTCCTCGAGGCCCTCGATGTCCAGGTAAAACCCCCAGGTCACAGCCCTATCCGGGGAGGTCACGCCGGTGAAGGTCACTACGCCGGCCGGTTGCCCGTCGTGTAGGTAGATGAACACCCGGCGGTCGGGTTCCTCCCGCACAGCCGACCACCAGGCCCGGTGCTCCGCCGAGCCGATCTCGTGCTGGGTCAAGCTCATGCCGCGTACCTGGGGGTGGTTGCGCCAGTGTCGCATCCGGTCGAGGTCTCCGGCGTCGGCCGGACGTAGCGTCGCGGTCATTGCGAAGCCGTCAGCTTGTCGGGCTGCTGCCCGCCGGAGACCGCCGTGGGGCCGGTAGCCGGGACAGCACCGGGCTTCGACGGAGGCCGCTTGGTGAGCCGATGCGCGGTGCGCAGCGCGGTGTAGAGCAGGTAGCTGTTCATCGCAAGGAGACGATGTTTCAGACCTTTCACCCCGCTGGGGCGAGGGTAGCCGCCGGCCGGCTGGTAGCGCTGGTACTGGGCGGCCGCCTTCCGGAAGAAGGGGCGGCGTAGCTTCGCCGGCATTCGATTGTCGTTGCCCACCACCACGAGCAGGTGACTGACCATCAACCCGAACAGGTCGGCATGCAGTTTGGTCTGCTGAGGATAGGCGGTAGACAACCATTCGAATAGTCGTTCGTATTGGTTGAGTGCGTCGAAGTGTCGTTCGCTGGGAGTGGCGGTGATTGCGCCGGGTCGGTCCAGGCGGTAGTAGTAGCAGACCCGATCGAGGACCGCGATCCGCTCCGCCGCGATAAGCAGTGGGTGGCTGAATGGGATGTCCTCGTACCAGCCGGGAAAGAAGAGCAGGCCCAGATTGTCGAGGAAGGTTCGGCGGATCACTTTGTTCCAGGCGGTGTGCTGGACCCGGAGCAGCTCTGGGCGTTCGGTCAGCCGGACGGAGCCGTCCACCCCTCGGAGTAGCGGGCTGCTAGCGTCGGTCTCTTCGCGGCCGTCGTCGTGTACGCGGAGATGATCCAGTAGCAGCAGGTCCGGCCGATCTGTGCGCAGTCGCCCTAACACTGCTGGTACCGAGCCCGGCGGCAACCAGTCGTCGCTGTCTACAAACCAGACGTACCGGCCGGTCGACGCCTTCAGCCCAGCGTTCCGGGCCAGGCCGAGCCCCACGTTGTTCGGCAACGTAACGGTACGCGTCACCGGGTGGCGGGTGGCGTACGCGTGCAGCAACTCGCCGCACCGGTCAGGCGACGCGTCGTCGACCGCGACCACCTCCACGTCGGCGGCATCGGTGTCGTTCAGCCCACCAAGGATCGAGTCGAGACACTGATGGAGATAGTTCTCAACGCGATATACGGGGACTATCACGCTCAGCAGTGGTTGGCGAGTTTTGGTGACCACTCGGAAAGGTTAGCGGAAGTGGGTAGTGGATCGCTGACCTCCGGGATGAGATTTCCTTGAACGGTTTTGAAGCGCTAGGTTAAGAAAAGGTTTTTCGCGATTGGGTCTGCTGCCTCGATAGGGATAACTGAGATGGTCTCCCTTGTGAGTTGGGGCTTGCGGGTGTCGCCAGGCCAAGATCGCCGATGCAGCCCTGGCCGGCGGGCGAAGCAAAGGGCGCCTTGCTGCGTGGTGGCGCCCCGAGTTCGGTCATGTCGTCAGCGCCTGAGGTCCGCTCGTGTGCGGGCATCGATGATGGCCTGCCGACTGGGGTCGTGTCGCCTGTCATGGGCAAGGTGCTGCGAACGCCCGGTCGTCGGTACCCACAACGGAGCCCGCACGCTCCGCGTGGGTGCTCGTAGGAGCGGCACGGGTTGTGATCGTCAACTCCCGGCGCCGAGTCACTCTCCGTAGAAGCTGATCAGGTCGTCGGCAGATCCGCGCACCTGCGCGGATCTGCCGACGAGCGGGTGTTGAACCGCATCACGTCATCGTGGCCTGCGAGGTGAGCCAACGATGCAACGTCGTGGCCAGTCGTACGGGCTGGTCAAGCTGAACCAGGTGACCAGCTCCATCGATCAACTCGAGTTGAGCGCCGGGGATGAGTTCTGCAAGTAGGTGAGCACGGTCAACAGGGATCCAGTTGTCATTCGTGCCCCACGCCACCAGGACCGGCAGGTCGAGACGCGGATAGAGCCCTTGAATCTCGTCTGTATAGGCCTGGTCCGCCTGGGCGATCTGTCGGTAGAACGCGGCTTGCCCGTCGGTATCGAGCCAGGGAGAAACGAGGGCCTGCATCTGGCCGGGCGTCAGGCCCACGTGACTGGCTCCTGCGATGTAGGCCCGTAGCGCTCCTTCGTGCACGGTGCTTGGAAGCACGTTGAAAGCCTCGGTGTTGTCGCGCACAAGCCGGAAGAAGTCCGACCCCCAGGGAGCCAGCGCCACCACGTCGACCAGCGCCAACGACGCGAAAGCGCATCCATGCAAGAGAAGGGCCCGCAACGCAACGGCACCGCCGTAGTCGTGAGCTACGACATGTGGGGACTGGAGATCCCAATGCGAGACGAGGCCAGTCAGCAACTCACCCTGAAGATCTAGTGACACTCGATGATCGGGAAACTTCGATGACTGCCCGTAGCCGGGCATATCCCAAAGGTAAACCGTGAACTCGCTGCTCAGGGCCTCAGCGTAGGGGCTCCACAGCTGCGAGGACCACGGGGTCCCATGACAGAACACGACGTCAGGCCCAGAACCCGTCCGACGCCATCGAACGTCGCGTCCGCGCCACTCGAACAGTTCCGTTAGATTCATATGGCCACACTGCCAGACGTTCCCGCCTTCCAAACAACCACGCCCACCAGTGCGTCACGCCAGTCAGCCCGATGCCCCGGCCCTGGCCCCTGGAGGGGATGCCGGCGCCCGAGTCGGGCACCACCCGTGATGACCAGACGGTAGCTGTCAAGTCACACTGAGCTCTCGCGTCGGCGAGTGACCCGAACCTATTCCGGAAGTCCGGCACGTACTGAACCCTTTCCACGCTGATCTTGCAGCTCAGGGTGGGTGCGATGGGCCCGGTGATCGAGGGGCGCGGGACTCCAGGTAGGACAGCAAGTCGCCCACAACCCGATACCCCGACCGGGAGCCTCGCCATGCTGTCCTATCCCGCATATTCCCGTTGTCCAGCCGGATCTTCAACCATCTCGCCGACCGCATCCGCGCCCACCGCCACCAGCGCAGATCCCGATGGAGGCGCCTGACACCGGGCCGCCAGACTCTGCTCGCCCTGGCCCACCTGCGCAACGGCGACACCTGTCCCCCGCCTCGCCGCCGGCTTCGAGATCGGCGTCGCGACCGCCTGGCGGTACGTCCAGGAAGCGATCTGCCTGCTCAGCGCCGCTGCCGAGGATCTGGACACCGCCATGCGGCGGATCCGGCTGCTGCCGTACGCGATCTACGACGGCACCCCGATCCCGATCGACCGGGTCGCCGACCAGAAGCCCTACCTCTCCGGGAAACACCAACGGCACGGCGTGAACGTGCAGGTCATCACGGACATCGCCGGGCGCCTCGTGGGGCTTCAGCCGCGCTGCCCGGCTCGACCCATGACCTGACCGCTGCCCGCGCCCACGGCATCAGCGAAGCGCTGACACCCATGCAGCCCTGGCCGGAGGGCGAACCAAAGGGTGCCTTGCTGTCGTGGTCGCACGTAGCCGATTTTTATGAGGCCGGTCATAGTTTGACCGAACCGGTCAAGTGCCTCAGATCGTTCGACTGCCCCAGTAAGTCTGTCCCAACTTTTGGTTAACCATCCCGTTCCTGTCCAGAAGTGCCGTGACCGTTCACCGTCCCATTGATTCGGAGCAGGGAGTACTGTCCGAAAATTTCTTCCATGATCTATGTTTCAGCAGGTCAAGGCGGGTTGGCGGTGTTGTGGTTGGCCAGTAGTGTCGGCGCGTCCGGTGCGGTCAACGATCGCAAGAGGCGACGCCGTGCCGACCCGCTCAATTGCCGAAAGGCGAACCGGGGACCCGTTCTACCTGGGGTGAATCCGCGACTTTCGCGGTAGGGCGCACTTCCCGTCCGAACCCGTCAGCTAACCCGGTCGGCGGTATTGGAAGGAGCCTGTTTTCGTGCAGCGTTATTCCGCTCAGCGGGCGTTCTGCCGCCATGGCGCTGCGGTGTCCGTGCCCGTCCGGCTTGCCGCCCGGCGCTGACCCGTCCCGCGTAGCCCGGCGGCTGGCCGGGCGTACTCCCCTCGTGGCCACCGGCGCACGAACTTCGGATCCGTGCGGCCCGCTTCTGCCTGCCCGCGCAACCGCTCGGTGCGCCACAGCCCCGACAGCCTGTGGAGGAACCCGTGACACATCGCCTCAAACGACAGCTCCGCCGTCTAACCCCGGAGCGCCCGTATCAGCTGGCCGCCGCCTCTGCTGCCGCACTTGTACTGGCCACTGGTGCCGGTGCCCTCGCCGTTGGCAGCGATGAGGACTCCACCTCGCCGCAGCTCGTCACCGCCACCTCCGGTGCCGGCAACGACCTCGCCGACTCGATCCCGGAGACGGTCGTGGTCAACGCCGCGCCGCCGAGCACGGAGCCGTCGAGCACGGAGCCGCCGAGCACGGAGCCGTCGAGCACGGAGCCGTCGAGTGTGACCACGGCAGACCCGGACCTGACCGAGGAGGCTGCACCGGAGCCACCAACCTCCAAGCTGCTGGAGTATGACTACCAAGCACAGATCAACTTCTACTACTGCGGCCCAGCCGCCGTCCGGAACGCCCTCAGCGCCACCGGTGTCGAGCGGACGCAGGATGAACTCGCTGGCCCACTCGGCACCGACCAGTTCGGCACCGACTCGGCCGAGGACACCACGCGGGTGCTCAATGCCGAGGTGGAGGGGGATCCCTACCAGACCCGGATGATCTCCGGCGGCTCGGCCACCTCGGCCCAGATGGACCAGCTTCAGGCCGACGTTGTCAAGGCCATCACCGAGGACCGGAGCGTGGTGGTGAACATCGCCGGCTCCGCCACCGACACCGCTGGCGGATGGCACTCCTTCCCGGGCGGCCACTACGTCGCCGTGGTCGGATACGACGACGATGGTCGTCTGGTCCAGATCGCCGACTCGGCGAACCCTGCGACCAGCTCGTACTGGATGACCACGATCGCCCTGGCGAATTGGGCCGCGACGCGCGGCTACTCCGCCTGACCGACCTTGCCCTTGCCCTGGCGGGCACCGAATCTCCTCCAGGTTCGGTGCCCGCCGCCATGCCGCATCGCCGGTGCGAGGGCAGGCCCACCACGACCTACAGCAGGTCGTCGCCGGGAGCACACGGGCCGAGAGCGCCGAACCCGGCTTGCTTGGGGACAGGCGGACTGCTGACCAGCGAAGTAGCCCGGTATACCCAAATCCCCAAATTTGACTTTAAAACGGCCATACCACTCTGTCGCGATCGCGACGGGGCCCTGGAAGGCGTGACCGGGAGGTGTGCGCGGAAAGTGCGTGGAAGGGCTATGGGATAGCTGCGGCGCCACTTCCCAGCGATTTGTCGGGTTTATGTCGCCCTGGCTTGTGCACCGCGAGGGTCTTACGGGCCGCGACCGCACTTGACGATCCCATTAGTAAGTACCACGATGGGCCGGACTCCCTACCGCCGGGCCCCAAGTCATGACTGCCCCCAGCATTGGACGGGCGCGACAAGCTTTGGCGGTGTCCTAGTGGAGCCTGTAGGCTTCCGCACTGCTGCCGGTATTCCGTGACCGTTCTCGAAACTGGATGCCGGTTGGGAGCCCGATCCTCCCGAGTGGGGGCTAGGTTGGAAGGATCTGTGCGTGTATCTATGGCGAGCGGTGCGGATGGCGGTTCCTCGCCCGCTCCGGCGGCGGGCGATTCGCATCCTTCCGCCTACGCGTCGACTCTGGCTGGTCCGCCGGGTGGTGCGGCCGCCGCAGGCGCGCGTGCTGCACAAGCATCCCGGGACCGACCTTGCGAAGGTACGAAACGGCACGGGCCGTCCGCGGACGGCCGCCCGCGTTGACGCCACGGCCTCGCCGCTGGATGTCCGTCGCGCCAATATCAACCGGGTAGCGGCCGCGTGGGAAGGCGCCGGCGTGCCCTACTTCCGGGTGCCGCAGCGGCAGGTCGGGCGTACCGTGCTCGGCGTCCTCGAGTCTTGGCGGGATCGGGTTGAAACGCTAGTCCGAGTTCAGTTGGCCGGCGATGGTGCGCGGGTGGCGACCGTCGGGACCGATGCAGGGCCCGCTAAGGGTGGACCGGCGCAGGTGGTCCGGGTCTGCTGGCCCGTCACCGACCTTCGAGGCAGCCTGGTCCTAGGGGATCAGTACGCCTGTGAGATTGAGTTTTGGCAAGAGCAGGACGGTCAGCTCGTCGCACCCCGTTCGAACCCCTCAGTCGAGGTGCTACCGGCCGACGCGTCAATCGTCGAGGCCCCCGACGCTACCTTCGATGGGCACTGGGGCAATGGGTCAACGAGCCACTACCGTACGCGTCGCCCCTTTCCTGTCAAATCAATGGACGCGGTGGACTTTCCGATCGATGTCGTCTACACCTGGGTCAACGGCGCCGATCCCGATTGGCTGGCCCGCAAGACTCGAGCGCTGGCTGAGAACGGTCGGGTCAGCGCTAATCGGCAGGCGGCGAACGGGTCACGGTATGTCTCCCGGGACGAGCTGCGCTACTCCATGCGCTCGCTGCACTACTACGCCCCCTGGGTGCGGAACGTCTTTCTGGTGACCGACGACCAGGTGCCCGCGTGGCTGAACGTCGACAACCCAAAGCTCAGACTGGTCAGTCATCGCGAGATCTTCGGCGACACCGGCCGGCTACCAACCTTCAATTCTCATGCGATCGAATCGCGGCTGCACCGCATTCCTGGGCTGGCTGAGCATTTCCTCTACCTTAATGACGATGTCTTTTTCGGCCGTCCTGTTACGCCGCAGACGTTCTTCACTCCGGGGGGCAGTAGCCGACTCTTCCTATCGGTGAATCGGGTCGACTCCGGGCCGCCCCTTGTCGATGAGCCGCCCGTCATGTCCGCCGGCAAGAACAACCGGGCCGTGATCGAGCGGGAGTTTGGTCGCTCTCTGGTGCGGAAGATGAAACACACGCCGCACGCGGCGCGTCGAAGCGTCCTTGAGGAGATTGAACGGCGATGCCCGGAGGAGGTTTTGGGTACTGCCGGGCGTCAGTTCCGCAATCCGGCGGACATCTCGATGTTGTCGTCCCTGCAGCACTACTGGGCATACCTAACCAGCCGGGCGGTACCGGGCGACATCAAGTACATGTATACGGATCTTGCGGATCCGGCTACTCCTGTTCGGCTGGCGCACGCGTTGCGACACCGGAACAACGATGTCCTTTTCCTGAACGGCACCGATGCCGAAGGGCTGCCGGCCAGCGAACAAACGGCGTTGCTGGAGGACTTCCTGCCAGCCTACTATCCGTTTCGGTCGCCGTACGAGACTGCCTCTTCGGCGGATGCCGGTGCGGGGGCCTTGCCACGCGAATCCGGCGTAACCGAGTTGATGGCCCCGACACCGCGGTGATTCAAGGTGCACCCGGGCGGCTAGCCCAGACGACACGTACACCGGGTGGTGCGTGGCCGACCGGTGCGGGATTGATCGACCTTACCCGCAATTGTGCCGGTAGCGTTAAGTGGCAGCCGGGGACTGAACGTCATAAATCGAATAACGGGTGGTCAATGGAACTTCAGTGCCTGTTACCCGCCCGCCGGCCGCCAGGGTAACTGCCGGTCGGTCACCCAGCAAGACACGGTGAAGCAGTTGCCGTCGGCTCGACCGAAGGCGTTTGGAGGAGTTTCGTTGTACAAGGTATCGATCATCTTGGCATGCTACAACGTCGAAAGCTATATCGACGATGCCTTTCGATCCATCGTTGCCCAGTCAGCATTTGACCAGTTTGAGGTTATTCCGGTCAATGACGGTTCGACCGACGGTACCCAGCGAATCATCGACGAATACGTGCGTCGCTATCCAAAAAACTTCTTTCCGATCTCCTTTGACGAAGGATCGGGTGGGCCCGGTCGGCCGCGAAATGCTGGAATAGATAGTGCGCGGGGTGAGTATATTATCTTCATGGATCCGGATGACCGGATCCATGAAGACGGCTACAGCACCCTACTGAAAGCGATAGAGGAGCATCAGAGTGACGTGGTCGTCGGGGCCCGCTACGCTGTGCCGGAGAAGCAGGGGCCAGAGCATAAGATCTGGACCGACTACATCGCCCCAGAGTATTTCAACCAGGACAGCTACGCAGTAAAGCTTGATTTACTTTCTCGGCGCCCGGGCATCCTCAAGTCTATCTACCGCACCGCATTGATTCGGGAGCATGGCCTCCGATTTCTGGAGGATATCCTCAGTAGCGAGGATGAGATCTTCGATAAGAAGTTTCTCCTCCTGGCTAGTCGTATTTCTAGAATTAACGACGTTGTGTATCTGTATACGCTGGCCCGGGGCGACAGTATCACAAGTCATATCAAGCTCAACTTGTACCGGGATCTGCCGAAGATTTTCGGCGGGCTGGACGACGCACTCGGGGTCTACTTCGCCCAACCGATCATCAGCTATCGTCTCGCCGCTCTGATTCGCACGTTCTATTTTCCAAAGCTGCTGCTCCTGGACCCGGAGCTGACTGATGAGGCTCTGGAGCTCATTCGTGTTGCGTACGAGGGGTACGGCTTCGATCGTCTAATGTTGACCGAGAATTCAATAGACCGTCGAATAGTTGAGCTGCTGCGCGACCGCAGATACAGCCAGCTGATGCTCTACTTTATGAACCAGCGCAGCATCGGCCTGTCGGGGACCGTGCGTAGGCAGCGTGGGCGACTCCGGAAATTTGAAGTGCGCCCGGTGAAGCTTGCTAGCAAGGTCCACAAGTATGCTGTCTTCGCCAAGCGCGCTGCCGGCGAGCGTTCACCAGGCAAGTTCCTGCGGGCGAATCTCCGTAACAGTCTCCGTGGGGAGCCCAATGGTTACTGGCTTTTCATGGACCGCCCGAACAAGGCGACGGACAATGCCGAGGCGCTATATCGCTATGTCCGCGAGAATAAGATCCATGATCGGATCGCTTTCATAATTCGTGCCGATTGCCCGGACTATGAGACGCTTCGTCGCGAAGGTTTTAACCTGGTGCGCTACGGCACGGTCGCGCACTGGCGTCTACTTTTCAACTGCGAACACTTCATCACCTCACACCCGGATGAGGACCATCTCAAGCCGTGGCGGGGGTATGGGGCTCGGGCTGGCACGCCGGGCTACAAGTTGACCTTCCTGCAACACGGAGTCATCCGGTCTGACCTGTCCTCGTGGCTGGGGTCCAAGAAGTATCACATCTTCTGTAGCTCCGCACAGGCCGAGTATGACGCATTGCTGAACAACATCAAGTATCGACTGTCGCCGGATACGCTGAAGTTGACGGGTCTCGCCCGTCATGACCTATTGGAGCGCCGCTCCGGCGACTATATCCTGGTGAGTCCGACTTGGCGATCGTTCCTGAGAAATAGTTCGCAGTCTGAGTTCGAATCCTCGGAGTTCTACCGGTCGTGGACCGCGCTGCTCCGCGACGATCGGCTGCAGACCGCGCTGCAGGCAGCGGGGGTTCGGATCAAACTCGTGCTTCACTCGGAGCTGAGCAAATTCGGGGAGTGTTTCCCGAGCTCCGACTTCGTCGAGGTGATCACATACGACAACGTGGAGAGCTTCGCCGACCTGATCTCGTGCGCCCAGATGCTGGTCACCGACTATTCCTCGATTTCGTTTGACGCCCTCTACCTGCGGCGGCCCGTGGTCTATTACACGTTCCCGGAACGCCGTGCCCACAGTACCAACGTTGGAGCCGACTTCGCGCTGTATGAGCGCTTGGGAGTCCGGGCATCAGACCACGATGCCGCCGTCGACGCTATCGCCACTAGCGCGGGTCAAGGATTCATGCCGGATGAGGAAAAGATTCGCGAAATCGATTCCTTCTTTGCCTACTCTGACGGCCAGAACTGTAAGCGAATTATCGACGCGATAACTCAGGGTGAGCAGCATTCATAGGCTCTGCTGTCGTCGGTGTGCGGCCAGGGCTCATCAATGTGCACCCCTGAGCTATTCCGGGTTGGCCAATGGTCGCCGGACGGTTGGTGTGATCGTGGCCGCACCTGGAAGACTGTCTTGGGCAGTAGATCTCTACGTCGCCGATGGGCGGACGGTACGTCAGAACGGTCGGGCAACGGAGGAGTCCCGGCTAGGGACAATCACGGGAATGGGACAAACAACCCCATGACGCTGAAGCATCTGGGGTGGGTGGACCTGAGGGCGTAGCCAACCCTCCTCCTGGAGCGGGCCATATAGTGGCCGTGGCCGCCGCCCGAATCCGGCCGCTGAATGGCAGTCGGAGTGCGTCATGAAACCAATCGGTTTATGACGCACCCGTGGGGTGTGGCTACCTGCCTTCGTATGCCCGGCAGACCTCGTCGGTCGGGCCGTCCATCTTCAGAACGCCGCCCTCTAGCCAGATGGTTCGTTCGCAGGTGTCCTTAATCGAGCTGAGCGAATGGCTGACCAGAAAGACCGTGCCCGCATTTGCCCGTAGCTCGCGGACGCGCTGTTCACTGCGGATCCGGAACTTTCGGTCTCCGGTGGCCAGCGCCTCGTCGATGAGCAGCACGTCGTGCTCCTTCGCGGCGGCAATGGCGAAGCGCAGTCGCGCCCCCATGCCGGAGGAGTAGGTGCGCATCGGCAGGGAAGCGAAGTCGCCCCGCTCGTTGATGCCGGAGAATTCAATGATCTCTGGAGTAATGCGCTTGACCTGCTCCGGAGACATTCCCATCGCCAGGCAGCCGAGCGTTACGTTCCGTTCGCCAGAGAGGTCGTTGAGTAGGGCCGCGTTCACGCCGAGCAGCGACGGCTGTCCCAGCGTGTAGACCGCCCCCCGGGCCGGGGGGAGCAGTCCGGCGATGGTCCGCAGCAGGCTCGACTTGCCGGACCCGTTACTGCCGATCAGACCGATGGCCTCGCCCTGGTGGGCGGTGAAACTGACCCCCTTGATCGCGTGGACTTCACGAACGTTCGGGGTGCTGGTGCGAGACACGATGCGTTTGAGGGCGGCGGTGGCGCCGGTGTTCGCCGTGGCACCCTTGTGAATCCGATAGATCACATGGACGTCATCCGCGATGACGGTTGGAACGCGTTGCGACTCTGTCATGGTGGTGTTCGCAGGGGTCTGGGTCTGCTCAGCCACGTCCATACTCCTTCTCCCCGCGCCAGAAGTAGACGAATCCGCCAATACCGACGACGAGTGTCCAGGCCAGGGCCGTCCCCCAGAGCTGCATGGGTGTGGCGACCAGGTTCTCTCGGTTCGACTCCAGTAGGGCGTACCGGGCCAGCTCGATGTAGATCAGTGCTGGATTGGCCTCCAGCAGGGTCGCGGCCCAGTCCGGTAGGTGGTCGCGGAGCAGCGATACCGGGTAGAGCACGCCGGAGGCGTAGAGCCAGGTACGGAGCACGAACGGCATGATTTGCTTGAGGTCGGTGACCTTGGAGCCGAATCGTGCCATCACCATGGTGAGGCCGATGTTGAAGATTGTCTGCAGGAGCAGAATCGGGGCGAGGAGTAGCCAGCGGAGGGTGATCGGCTCGCCGGTGAACAGCACGATGGCGGCCAGGACCACCATCGACATGAGTAGCTGCTGGAGCTGCACCAGGGTGACCGTGATGGGTAGGACAGCTCGTGGGAAGTGCAGGGCCCGGATCAGTCCGAGATTGGCGTTGATCGCACTGGTGCCGTTCGCCACCGCAGTTTGGGTGAACATGAAGACGAATACACCGGTGCAGAGGTAGGCGATGAAGTTATTTACGTCGCGGTCCTGGGACAGGATCACACCGAAAATCAGGTAGTAGACTGCCGCGTTGGTGATTGGGGTCAGTACCTGCCACAGTTGGCCGAGCTGGGTGTTGCTGAGCGACGAGGTTACCTTCGCTCGGGAATACGCGGTGATGAAGTGCCGGTATGCCCAAACCTGGCGGGTGTACTCGCGCAGGGGTGGTCTTTCGTTCGCGACCTTAAGCCCGTGCCGCTGCGCGAGTTCGGCGGGGGTCAGCCCGGGGTGGAGGTTGGCCACCGCGGTGTTGGCCATGGTCGAGTGCTCCGATCTTCTGTGCCATTGGGGAGCCTCGTGTCACAGCGACAGGAGGGCGTTGTTGGCCTGGGAAGCGCCGTACTGCTGCCTGGAAGTTAGTGTACGACGCGTCGCGACGCAACCGTACCGTCGTTACGGTACCTTGTTGACGTGGTTACCGAGAAGAAGCGCTCCCCGGTAGGTGCCGCGGTGCTGCGTGACGACATCACCGTGGCCATCCGTGGTGCGGTCGTGGCGGAGTTGGCCGAGGTGGGCTATGGGCGCCTCTCCATCGAAGCGGTAGCCCGCCGCGCTGGGGTGAGTAAGGCTGCTATCTATCGCCGCTGGCGTTCCAAGCTCGATCTGGTGCTGGATTTGGTCTCGGCAACGGCTGGACGCAACCTGCCGCTGCTCGACACCGGCAGCCTTCTGGGTGACCTGGAGATTCTGCTTCATGTGATGGCTCGCGCGCTGCGGCATCGGATGGCCCTGCAGATCATCCCGGACCTGCTCGCCGAGGCGGCGCGCACCCCACAGATCGCCGAGAAGCTCCACCAGACGCTTGAGGACTACCAGCGGACCATCGGTCTCGTCGTGATCGGCCGGGCCGTCGAGCGCGGCGAGCTGTCGGCCGCCACCGACCAGCGTCTCGCGGTGGACCTGATCGTCGGGCCGATCTATTGGCGGCTGGCGATTGCCCGGACCCCGTTGGGAACCGCGGAGGTGCGCCGGGCAGCGGAGATGATCGCGGCCGCACTGCAGGTGTCAGACACGGGGCCCGACGCCCCCGAGGCGGAGGCATGAGATTGGCGCCCCAGCGCGGGCGCCTCCACCAAGGCTGCGCTCTCCCTCAACCCGTCGCCATCTGCGACCATTCGTGGTCAGCGAAGGCGAGAGTTGGGGGCACTGGTTGCGGATCCTGCTTGTCGAGGACGACCACCGGGTGGCCGCCGCGCTTACTGCGGCCCTGACCCGGCGCGGCTACCAGGTGGAGCACGCGGCAACGGTCGCCGCCGCGCTCTGTGCCGCCCCGTGCGACCTGGCCCTGCTGGATCTCACCCTGCCCGACGGGGACGGCACCGACCTGTGTCGGGAGCTACGGCGGCGCAGTAGCCAGCTCGGGATCATCGCGGTGACCGCGCGGGGGGAGGAGCGCGACCGGGTGCTGGGGCTGCGGATCGGCGCGGACGACTACGTGGTCAAGCCGTTCTCGATGGTGGAGTTGCAAGCCCGGATCGAGGCGGTGCTGCGGCGCGCCGCCCACGCCGCGCCAGAGCGCAACCGAATCGAGGTCGGTCCGGTCCAGATCGATGTGGCGGCTCGTACGGTCCGCATCCACGCTCAGGAGGTGATGCTGACCCGTAAGGAGTTCGACATACTTCTCTCCCTGGCCCGTCAGCCCGGGGCCGCCGTGCCCCGTGATCGGATTCTGCTCGACGTCTGGGGCACCACCTTCGCCGACCGACACACCGTCGAGGTGCACATCGGCTCCCTCCGGGGCAAGCTGGGCGACCCACGCGTGGTGGAGACCGTGCGCGGGATCGGTTACCGACTGCGGAACGGGTGAGGAAGCGGTGCGTCGCCGCCTGGTGATCAGTTATCTGCTGCTGATGGTGCTGGTCCTGGTCGCCCTGGAGACCCCGCTCGCGGCCACCCTGGCCAGCCGGGAGACCGAGCGGGTCCGCGCCGACCGGCTCGCCGACGCCACCCGCTTCGCGTCGTTGGCGGACACGGCGCTGCGCGGCGGCAGCATCGGCCCGATCCGCAGTGAGTTGGACCGCTATGACGAGCTGTACGGCATCAGCGCCGCGGTCGTCGACCGGGACCGGCGGACAGTGGTCGCGTCGCCGAGCTGGCAACCCGCCTCGGGCACTCGGGGAGTGCTCGACGTGGCCCTCTCCGGTCAGCAGGCCAGCGGGCCCGACTCGGTACTGCCATGGGTGGACGCGCCGATCGTCGTCGCGGTGCCGATCAACGACGGCGGCGAGGTGCTCGGCGCGGTGGTCACCACCACCCCCACCGATCGGATCCGGGAGGCCGTCACCACCTGGTGGCTGCTGCTCGCCGGCGCCGGCCTGCTCGCGGTGCTGGCCTGTGTCTCGACCGCGTTCGCCCTGGCCGGATGGGTGCTGCGACCGGTCACCGGGCTGGACGCGGTGACCCACGAGATCGCCGAGGGCGACCGGAACGCCCGCGTGCAGCATCGGCAGGGCCCACCCGAACTACGTCGTCTGGCGGCGAGCTTCAACCACATGGCCAACGCCGTCTCCGACGTGATGGATCGGCAGCGGGCGTTCGTGGCGCACGCCAGTCACCAACTCCGAAATCCGTTGACGGCACTGCGGCTGCGGGTCGAGGAGCTGGGGCACAGTCTGGGTGACCCGCAGGGCCAGGCCGAGCACCAGCTTGCCCTGGCCGAGACCGACCGGCTGGCGCTCGTGTTGGACGCTCTGCTCACCCTGGCTCGGGCCGAGCGGACGGAGAACCTGCGCGTGACCGTTGACGCGGCGGCGGTCGCCGCGAGTCGGGTGGCGGCGTGGGAACCGCTTGCGCGCCGCCGGTCGATCACGCTGCGGCTGGAGACCGATGCTGCTCCGGCCTACGCGAGGACCGTGCCGACCGCCGTTGACCAGGCGCTGGATGCGTTGATCGACAATGCGGTGAAGTTCAGCGGCGCGGGGGGCGAGGTAGCGGTGGAGGTTCGGGGTCGGGACGACGGGACAACGCTACAGGTACGCGACACCGGCCCGGGCATGACGGCCAGCCAGCTCGACCAGGCGACCGAGCGGTTCTGGCGGGCGCCGGAGGCGCAGAACATCGACGGAGCCGGGCTTGGTCTGGCCATCGTCGCTGTCCTGGTGGACGCCTCCGCGGGCCGGCTCAGTATGCGTCCGAACCAGCCGCACGGTCTGATCGCCGCCCTGTGGTTTCCCGCGTCGCTGCCCATCCCCGCCGACGACAAGGAGCAGGAGGCGACCCGCACTTCTGCTCGGAGCTGACCGGTGGCTACGGTTTGACCGCGTTGTACCAGGCCACGGCCCCCGGGTGCAGTGGTAGGGGCGTGGTGTTGATGGCCGAGCGCTGACTCATGTGGCCGGCTGCGGGGTGCGCCGACGCCAACTCCTCGCGCCGTTCCATGAGTAGCCGGGTCAGCTCCCGGACCAGCCCCTCCGGCAGGTCGGCGCGGACGATCAGGTAGTTCGGGTTGGCGACGGTGGTCACCGGGCTCACCCCGTACACCGAGCGGGGAATGTCCCGGGAGACGTAGAAGCCGGGGTGCTGAGCGCGAAGCGGCGTGCTCCACGCACCCAGCCCGACCAGATGGACACGTTGCTGTGCGGCCAGCGTCGCCACCGACCCCACCGGTAGGCCGCCGGAGAAGAAGAACGCGTCAATCTGGCCGGTCCGCAGCGCCTCGACCGAGTCGTCCAGGCCGAGCTGCTCCCGGCGTACCTCATCTCCGCCGAGCTGGGCCACGTTGAGCAGCCGGGACGTGGTGATCTCGGTGCCAGAGCCGGGTGCCCCCACGGAGACCCGCCGGCCCCGCAGGTCGGCGAGGGTACGGACGCCGCTGGTCGGGGTGGTGACAAGGTGGAGGAGGTCGTCGTAGACACGGGCAACGGCGGCCATCGTCGGCGGCGTGGTCGGGACGGTGGGGAGCACGTCGGCCTGGGTGAAGCCGAGTTCTGCTTCCCCCGCGCCCACGAGTTGGATGTTCTCCGCCGAGGCGGCGGTCACCAGCACCTCAGCCTCAACGTTCGGTAGCTCCCGATTGAGGATGGTGGCCAGTGACTGCCCAAAGGCGTAGTAGACGGCGGTGGGACTGCCGGTGGCGATGCGGATCTGTGTGGCTGGCGGAGGGCCGTGCTGGCATCCGGTGAGGCCCGGCAGCGCCATCGCCAAGAGCAGCACCGGTAGCACCGCGTCGCGTCGGCGACCCAGGTTTTTGATCACGCGCTGCACTGTGCGTCGTACGAGTGGTCGGGCGCAACTTCGGTTGTCCGCCGATGCGGTACCGCCGTTCGCCTCGCCTGCCCACCGAGGAGATCAGACGGCCACTATTTCTGGGGGCGGTGGCCCCAGTTCCGTGGCCTGCATGATGCGTTCACGGGCCGTTCCGTGTGGCACGCTCACCAGATAGCAGCCGGTGCCGGGGCGCAGTATCGCCGGCGCGTCCAGCAGGGCGGCGCTCCGGACAAGAATCGCCGCCAGGTCCCGATCGGTCACCCGGATTCCGAGGATGTGTCGGCGGATGTGTCGACCGCCGGCCAGCAGCGCGGCCCGCCAGCCCGCTGCGGCCAGCCGGGTCCGCCCCACTCGTCGGGCACCGGACGCGCTGGGTACCGGTGCACCGATGAGTTCCGCGCGTCCGCGGCGCCAACTGGCATCGAGCATGGCGGCATACCCGGACTGGTGGGCCGGGGCGACGGTCAGCTGGTGCAGCTCGTAACGGCGGCGCAGGCCGCCGACGGCGCGTTCATGCGTGACCGGAACCTCGAGCTGGTAGAGCAGGTGGCGGAGCCGCTGCGCCGCGTCCTCGCGGTTGAACTCCACCCGCTCGGGTGGGTGGACGGGGACGCCACGCTGACGTCGGGCCGTCGTCGGCGCGGTCACGCAGCGCAGGATGCAGGCGGCCTCGAACCCGGCGGTCAGGGTCAGCCAGTCCAGCGGGTGCGGGGTCGACGCTGACCGGGGGCGGCCGAGCAGGGTCGGGTTCACCTCGGGGCTCCTTATCGGCGTCGGCTTTCCCCTACGGTGACGGCTGTCAGAAGCGTAGGGAACCGATCGGGCCAAGCCTTGAGGAAATCTTGCGGGTGTGGCGGCGGCCCGATGACGGTCGCCTACCCTGAGGGGCGATGCGGTGTCTCCGGGTGATAGACCCGATACTCATCGACGTCAGCGATGAGGGAGGCGTCGGCTTGTGCGCCCAGCAGTTGCCGCAGCCGTTGTTCCTGCCGTGATCCGGTCTCCACCACATATCCGGGTCGGCTCGCCGCCGCGACCCGGTCCCAGTAGGCGGGGTAGCGGTTTTGTCCCGGGGCGAGCCCGTCGTCAAGGACTCCGCAGACCACCTCCTCGTCCGTGTTGAAGATCAGGCGGTTGCAGGTCCAGTAGCTCCCGTAGACCTCGTGGGGTCCGGATGCGCGCAGCGTGTCCGCCAGCTCCCGGGCGGCACTTTCGTTAGCCCGGAGAACGACGGTGCCGGTGGTGACGAAGAGCATTGTGACCAGCGAAGCGGTGGCGACGAGGGCGGCGAGGAATGCTGCGGCGAGCGTGCCGGCCAGGCGACCAAACACACCGGCTGTACCCCGCAGTGCCACGACCGCCGCCTGCCAGAGTGGCCACAGCACCGCGGGTAGGGACAGGTGCAGCAGCGCCAGGTAGCGAGCATTCGCGAGGGGGTCCGTGGCGGCGAGTGGGCTGCGTGCGTACGACAGGAGGGTCAACGCCGCGCCGACGACCAGCGCGAGGTGCACGACCGGGGCGACCCGCGCGGCACGGCCGGTGGCCCGCCGATACGCGACGACCGCGACCACGGTCGCGATCACCAGCAGCGCCGGGTAGAGCAGGCCGAACCATGCCGACCAGCGGCCGCATCCGTCGATCGGGCAGAGTCCCGTGGCCAGCGGTACCCCCTCCAGTACGGCACCGGAGAACCGCTGGGCCAGCGGCGGGTACGGGTCATCATTGGTGTTGACTGCGCGAAGCACCGAGAGCGGGTCCGTACCCGGGCCGGAGGTGCGGTAGTACGCGATCATCGGTGCGACGCCGAGCGTGACCCCGACGACCAGCAGCGCGCCTGCCCAGCCGAGCAGGTCGCGGCGGGCCGCCCAGAGCAGCGCGAGGGTGGCGGCTCCGACGTAGGGCAGGATCAGCCAGTCGGACCAGACGGCGACTCCGGCGAGCAGGCCGAACAGGCCGACAGCCAGCCGGCGGTGCCGGAGCGTCCCCCGGGCCAGACCCACCACGACCAGCAGCATCAGCAGTACCGCCACCTTCCCCTCCGGGCGTCCGCCCACCACGGTCAGCTGGTCTCGGACCACCCGCTGTGAACCGAGCGCGAGCAGGCCGACGACCAGGGTGGCGAACCAGGGGGAGCCGATCCGGCGGGTCAGCCGATGGATCAGCCAGAGAAAGAGCGCGTAGAGGGCCAGCATCGGCAGCCGCAGCACCGGCCAGCTTGGCCCGAGGAGCGCGAGCAGGGGCGCGGCGAGGTAGGACTCCAGCATCCCCATGTAGTGTTGCCCGTACAGGAACACGGGTCGCTCCTGGCCGGCGGCGATGTGGAGGGCGGCGAGTCCGAACGTCGCCTCGTCGCTGTTTGACGGCGGGATCGTGGACAGCGTGAGGAGCAGCCGGTAGCCGACGCCGGCCACCCCGAACACCAGCGCGACGAGTGCCGGCGGGTCCAGCGCTGGGCGCCACGGTCCACGGCGCGGTAGCGGTTGCGACACGACCAGGCCCCCGTCATCCTCCTCACCGGAGTCTGTCACAGGCTCTCGGCTGGGCGGAGCGGTTCGGTGCCTCGCCCGTTCGGGTGGCGTGGCCGGGGTATGTCGGTTGTGGCAGGGTGGCCGTGTGCCATCGAAATCCGCCGGCCAACTGGCCGTACCCCAACTACACCGGGCCGCGCGGATGGAGGACGCCGTGCACCGTCTGGTCGAGCGGCGGCTACGGCGCACCGGTTGGCGGATACACACCGTGGCCTACCCGGGCTACGGGGCCCCGGGCTGGGTCCGCGTGATGTGTCGGGTGCTGCTGGGCCGGCCGGACAACCGGCAGCGGGGCCGGCCGGAGAAGGTCCGGGGCTGGCGCAGCTTCGCCACCCTGCCGGCCAAGCACGTCCGGGTGGACATCGAGTCCGGGGGAGAGCGGCACGAGACGCGCACCGACCGCAGCGGCTTCGTGGACACGATTGTCCCGGTCGACCTGCCTCCGGGCTGGGGGTCGGTGCGGATCCGAGTCCCGGAGGCGGAGCCGGTCCAGGCGCCGGTACGGATACTTGACTCCCGGGTGCGCTTCGGCGTGATCTCCGATGTTGATGACACGGTCATGGTCACCACGCTGCCGAGGCCCCTGCTGGCCGCCTGGAACACGTTCGTCCTGGACGAGCACGCCCGGGCCGCGGTGCCCGGGATGGCCGTGCTGTACGAGCGGCTGGTTACCGCCCACCCCGGCGCTCCGGTGTTCTACCTGTCCACCGGCGCCTGGAACGTGGCGCCGACCCTCACCCGGTTCCTGTCTCGGCACCTCTACCCGGCCGGGCCGCTGCTGCTCACCGACTGGGGCCCGACGGCGGACCGCTGGTTCCGCAGCGGCCGGGAGCACAAGCGGGCCACCCTGACCCGGCTCGCCCGGGAGTTCCCGGACGTGCGGTGGTTGCTGGTCGGCGACGATGGTCAGCACGACCAGGAGATCTACCGGGAGTTCGCGGTGTCCCACCCGGAGAACGTCGCCGGAATCGCGATTCGCCGCCTCTCCCCGACCCAGGCGATGCTCGCCGGCGCGCTGCCGCACTCGGCCAGCGACAGCGGGTCGGCTCCCCCGGTGGGGCAGGAGTGGCTCTCCGCGCCGGACGGGGCCGGGCTGTGGCAACTACTGCGGGAGGCAGGTCTGGTCTGAGGAGTGGGTTCACGGGATCTTGATAGCGTCGAGAGATGGCTGATGTGGGCCGGGATCAGGAGGTCACGTGGTGAGCACGCACCCCCGCGCGGGTCAGCCCGCCCAGCAAGCCGACCTGGTGGACGTGGCGATGCTGGTCACCGCGTACTACGCGGAACACCCCGACTCGGCGGACCCCGGGCAGCAGGTCTCCTTCGGCACCTCCGGGCACCGGGGGTCCCCGCTGCGGAACGCGTTCAACTCCGACCACATCGTCGCGATCACCCAGGCACTCTGTGACTACCGGCGGGAGCACGGTCTGCACGGCCCGCTCTTCCTCGGCCGGGACACCCACGCGCTCTCCGCACCGGCGGCGGTGGACGCGTTGGAGGTGCTCGCCGCCAACGAGGTCTCGGTCCTGTTGGACAGCCGGGACGGATACGTCCCGACACCGGCCGTCTCCCACGCCATCCTGGCCCACAACCGGGGGCGGAGCAGCGGGCTCGCCGACGGCATCGTGATCACCCCGTCGCACAACCCGCCGGAGGACGGCGGGTTCAAGTACAACCCGACCCACGGCGGCCCGGCGGACACCGATGTCACGACGTGGATTCAGGAGCGTGCGAACGCGATCCTCGCCGCCGGGCTCAAGGAGGTGCGCCGCATCCCGTACGCGCGGGCGCGCACCGCCGACACCACCGGCCGGTACGACTTCCTCGGCCGCTACGTGAGCGACCTGCCGTCCGCGCTCGACCTCGACGCGGTCCGGGCAGCCGGCGTCCGGATCGGGGCCGATCCGCTCGGTGGGGCCAGTGTCGCCTACTGGGGCGAGATCGCGGACCGGTATCGGCTGGACCTCACCGTGGTCAACCCGACCGTCGATCCGACGTGGCGCTTCATGACCCTGGACGGGGACGGCCGGATCCGAATGGACTGCTCGTCTCCGGACGCGATGGCGTCGCTGATCGCCGCCCGGGACCGGTTCGCGGTCTCCACCGGTAACGACGCCGATGCCGATCGGCACGGCATCGTCACCCCGGACGGCGGTCTGCTGAACCCGAACCACTACCTGACGGTGGCCATCGCCCACCTGTTCCGTACCCGGACGGGGTGGGGTTCGGACGCCGCCGTCGGCAAGACGCTGGTCTCCTCGTCGATGATCGACCGGGTGGCCGCCGACCTGGGGCGCCCGCTGTTGGAGGTGCCGGTCGGCTTCAAGTGGTTCGTGCCGGGCCTGCTCGACGGCGCGGTCGGCTTCGGTGGCGAGGAGAGCGCCGGCGCCTCCTTCCTGCGTCGCGACGGCAGCACCTGGACCACCGACAAGGATGGCATCCTGCTCTGCCTGCTGGCATCCGAGATCATCGCCACCACCGGCCGTACCCCGAGCGAGCACTGGACGGAGCTGGCTGGTCGCTTCGGCGCACCCGCGTACGCCCGAATCGACGCTCCCGCCACTCGCGCGGAGAAGGCGGTGCTCGGTCGACTCTCGCCAGAGCAGGTGACGGCGACCGAGTTGGCCGGTGAACCGATCACGGCCACACTTACCCGTGCACCGGGCAACGGGGCTCCGATCGGTGGCCTGAAGGTCACCACCGAGAGCGGTTGGTTCGCCGCCCGCCCTTCCGGCACCGAGGATGTCTACAAGATCTACGCCGAGTCGTTCCAGGGCCCCGAGCAGCTGGCGCGAATCCAGGCGGAGGCGAAGGAGTTGGTCTCGTCAGTGCTGGCGGCTTCGGGCGAGTGAGTCAACGGTGCGGGGGGAGTCGCCGTCGGTTCACCAGTTCCTCGCGGAGGCCTTCGGGGAGGAGCTCGCGAAGCTGCTCGGGCAGGAGAGGCAGGTCCAGCAAGCTCAGCTTGAGCTGGTTGCGCTCTCGGTAGCGGCGCGGGTCGAGGCGGACCACCAGGCCCGCATCGCGCTGGTAGGTCACCTCCACCGCGCCCTCGGTCGCCGCGTCCTGGATCACCTGCCCGTCCATCTCCACCGCCATCGGCGCGGAGCCCGGGGCAAGCTCCAGCCGGATCCTCTCGTCGGGGGAGAGGACCACCGAGCGGGAGATTCCCGCCATCGGCGCGGACGGGGTCACCACCACCACGTCGCTGGCCGGGGAGACCAGCGGCCCGCCGGCGGCGTAGCCGTACGCCGTTGACCCGGTCGGCGTGCTCACCACCAGCGCGTCGCACCGGTAGTAGCCGTATTGCTGTCCGTCCACGGCGAGGGTGGCGGTGACGAAGCCCGCGCCCGGCTGCCGAACCAGCGCGACATCGTTGAACGCGACCACGTCGTCCCCGCAGACCGCACAGGCCAGGCAACTGTGCCGCTCCACGGTGAAGTCCCGGTTGGCCAGCCGGGCCAATGCGGTCGGCAGTTCCGGCGGCTCGACCTCGACCAGGAAGCCGAGCTGGCCCAGGTGCACCCCGAGCACCGGCTTCGGGTCGCGGACCGCCGAGCGCAACGCGCCGAGCATGGTGCCGTCGCCGCCGATGCTGATCAGCACGTCGCTGGTCGGGGCGACCTGCTTGGTGGGAAGCGGTTCCACCGTCGCCGGTACCCGGTGCCGGTCCGACCCCCGCACCGCCAGCGTTATCCGGTGCCTCGTCGCCCAATCGACGATGAGGTCGACCACCTCGGATACGTCCCGGGTTGGGTGCAGCACCAGTCCGAGCCGGATCTGATCCATCTGCCCAGCTCACCACATTCGGGCTGGTCCGGCAGGACTTCGCCGGGGTGGATGCGACGGCATCCACCCGCTGCCCCACGGGCGCCGGCGGCCTCCACAGACCGCCGGCGCCGCGAGCCGTCAGCGGCGATCTGCCGCGAACAGGTGGTCTATCGTCCGCCGGACCAGATCCGCCCGGGTCTCCGGAGCCAGCCCTTCCAGGCCGAAGCCGAGGTAGACGGTGTCCGCGGTGACCACCGCCGACCCCTCCGCGAAGGCCTGCTGGCTGCGCCCCCAGTTTTCCGTGGTCCCGGCCGAGCCGGGCGGCGGGCCGGCCAGCGCCCAGTCACCCAGGTCCGTCTCGAACGAGGTGTCGCTGACCGTGGTGCCGTCCACGATCACCCGGGCGTCGTCGAGGAAGACCCCCAGACCCTGGGTGCTCCAGTCCGAGATGTACGAGATCGACAGCTCGACCTCCGTACCGGTGTACCCGGAGAGGTCGACCACGAGCTCCTGCCAGCCGTTGGAGGCGCCGGTGGCGGCGTTCCAACTGCCGGTGGTGCCCGTCGGCGAACAGTCCTCGCCCTGGTACCGGGCGAGCCATGGGTGTAGCGCCTCGACCCAGCCCGACTCGCAGCTGGCCCCGGTGTCGGTGCTGGTCCGGCCGTTGGCATCCGGCAGGGTCGTCCAGCTGTCGCTGCCCACCTCGTGCGCCTCGACGATCAGGTAGTCCCAGTTCGTCTCGATGTCGTAAGAGGTGAAGAAGCGCAGCTCAGCGGCGTTGGCGCTGGTGAGGTCAACGGTCTGGGTGAGCCGCTTGTACGACTCGTTGGTCTGGCCGCTCCACAGGTACCAGTCACCGGTACGCGGGTCGAAAGGTGCACCCCCCGGCCGCTCCCAGCCGAGCGGCGCCGCGCTGTCGAACTGCGGGAACTGCTCCGGCGGCAGGAAGCCCGATGTGGTCAGGAACGATGCCGTGTGCTCCTGGTTCTCCGCCGAGCCGGGTGCGTTGAGCGCGCCGGCGAAGCCGGCGAACCGGTCGTCGGTGCCGGTCACCGGATATGGCCCGGTCTCGCCGGTGCCACCGTCACTGACGTAGGTGAAGGCCCCCAGCCAGTACTGCTGGAAGTCGTTGAGCACCGGCAGGCACGTCTCGTCGTCCGGGTCGGTGCACTCCGCCGGCCCGTTCGGCTGGTAGCCGTACAGGCCGTTGGCGGCTTGGGCGTAGAGCGCGTACTCACCGCTGATCAGGAGCCTGCCGCCCTCGTTCAGGTAGTCCCGGACGGCCAACTCGGTCTCCACCGCAGCTCGGGCGATGGTGCCCGGTACCTGTTCCGGAGAACGCGGGATGATGTCGTCACCGGTCTCCCAGAGCACCATCTGGTAGTGCGACAGCACACCCAGGTGGTGCGGGGCCTGGCGGCCCATCGTGTCAAAGTCGTACACGTCGCTGGTGCGCCCGGCCGCGGTCAGCGCGTCGGCCATCTCGTCGGCGTACTGCGCGCTGGTGGCGTCCTGTTCCGGACTCGGCCCGGTGACGTCCTCCATCGCCAGCACCAGGACGTCGCCACCGACGTCATCATGCACCTGGTAGGTGAAGCGCTCGCTGGTCACCTTCCCCGCTTGGGGCTTCTTGCCGCTGAACCAGACCTCGACCTGGTCGCCGGGTTCGGCACCCTGCACCGTGCCCCGCAGCTCGGCGTAGTAGTCGTCGTGGGTGTCGCCGTAGCGCTCACCGCCCCGCCACTCGCGGACGCTGACCGTCTTGGTCCGGCCGTCGTTGATCGTGTAATGCATCCGGACGCTGCGCAGCGCCCGTCGGGTGATCGAGGCGACCTGCTGGTTGCGGCCGTACGACGTGTCGAAGGTGTCCACCACGAAGTCCGGGGTGCTGCGGCCAACGACCGACACCGGCTCGTCCGGGTCGTGTGCCGACTGCGCCACGGCCAGGGCGAACGGCAGGTTCTTCGTCACCTCCGCGGAGATCAGTTTCTCGTCGTCGGGGAAGATGAAGCTGCTGGCGCAGTCCTCCGGTAGCCATTCGTCGTCCGGGTCGGAGGCCGCCGCGGCCTGACAGGTCGACATCTCCGGGGTGAAGCCGAGGGTGCCGTAGCGGACCGTGGCGTGGGTGTCGGTGTCGCCGTTGGTGGTGTACAGCTCGGCGGAGATGTCCGGGTCGTAGCCGGGCACGGCCGGGTTCTCGTCGTCACCGACCATCGCCTCGTAGATGATGTCGTCCGGGGTGGGGGTGGCGACCTGCCAGCCCACGCCGTAGAGCAGCAGCTGGGCGGCGGAGTGGTAGTTCACGAAGAACTCGAAGCCGACCCGTCGGAACAGCTGGTCCAGCGCCCGGGTCTCGGGCTCCGAGTGCGGGCCGGGCCCCCGGTAGGTGTTGCTGTTCGGGTCGGGGGACGAGCCTTCGTTGTCGTATCCCCACTTGTAGCCCCAGTTGCGGTTCAGGTCGACGCCGTCGGTGGTGGTGATCTGCCCGTCGCCGTCGTTGTCTCGCAGGTTCTTGCGCCAGAGCCGGTTGCCGGGTGTGAAGGTGTGGTCGTAGCCGTCCGGGTTGGCGACGGGCAGGAACCACAGCTCGGTGGTGTCCACCAGCCGGGTGATCTCTCGGTCCGTGCCGTAGTTGTCGAGGACGTGGTGCATCAGTCGCCGGGTCATCTCCGGCGTGATCCACTCTCGGGCGTGCTGCGCGCCGGCGTACAGCACCGCCGGCCGTTTGCCGTCCCGGGTCCGGTCCGCGTTCTTGGTCACCTTGACAGCGAGGATCGGTTGGCCCTGGTGGCTGCGGCCGATCGTCGTCACCTTCGTCAGGTCCGGGTAGCGGGCGGCGGTGGCGGTGATCTCGTCTCGGATGCCACCCGGCTCGCTGTAGGACCGGAATGCGGACCAGCCGGTGGCGGCCTGCTCCCGCAGCGCCTCGCTGGCCGGCTTGCCCCGTACCCGCTTGACCTCCAGCTGCACGCCCTGGCTGGCCAACCGGGCTGCCTGTCGTTTGCTGAGAACCGTCTCCACGTGGGTGTCGCCGGACCGGTCAGTCTCGCTGTGCCCGTGGTCGAGGTCGGCCCCGGCCTGCCGGAGCTTCTCCAGTTGCTGCGGGTCAAGCGTGCCGACGTACACCTCCAGACTGTCCCGGCTGCCCGGTTCGGACGCCGGTTGTGCGGTCGCCGGTGTGGTCAGCGCCAATGCGCCGACCAGGGTAGACACGCCGGCAATCGCCAGCCGTGTGCGCCTCATCGCGCCTCCTGGGATGGAAGGGCCTGTGCCGAGAGCTTTCGCCATCCGTTTACGGCTGTCAATCAAACGTCTGGGTGGCTCTTCACGATGGAGGGGGAACACCGAGGTGTGTCGCCGCCGGTGCGGCGCGCTTGCTGTGCGGCCCGTCCGAGGTCAGTCGGCGTCGCCCAGCCGTCGGCGCAGCAGTGTCCGCAGCGGCACCGACTCACCGTCGCGCCCACCCGCGCCGACGACCAGCGGCGCTGGGCTGGGCTGTGGATCTGCGCCGAGGAGCCGGGCGCGAAGGCCGCCGGGGACGACCAGGAGATGGAATCGGCCGTCCACGTCCACCGCCCGGCTCCGGGCCCGGTCCACGTACCAGCCCCGCAGCCGGGTCCGGTATCGCCCCCGGCCCCCGTGCCCGGTCGCCGTGAGCCGCTCGGGTGGTAGGCCGCGACGGCGGGCCTCGGCCACGAACTCCGCGACCAACTCGCCGGCCTCCGCCTGCTCGGCGAGTCGCCGATTCGCATCGGCCGCGGCGTGCGCCGCCACCGCCCGTCGTCGCTGCTCCCGCCAGTCCTGGCTCTCCTCCACGCCCACGTCTGTGACGCTACGCCGAGCTCGCTACACGTGCCGCTCGCCTGGGGCGGCGATGCGGTGGTGGCGGTTAGGCTAGCCGGCCATGGGACTGCTCACCTTCGGTTTCAACCTGACCCTGGATGGTTGCGTCGACCACCAGGAGGGCATTGCTGACGACGAGACGCACGCCTTCTTCACCCATCTCATGGACGCAGTCGGGGCAATGCTGTGGGGACGCGTCACCTACGAGATGTTGGAGAGCTACTGGCCGGCCGTTGCCCGCGGCGACATGGCGGCCCCGCCGGCCATGCGCGAGTGGGCGGTCAAGCTGGCGGCCAAACCCAAGTACGTGGTGTCGTCAACGCGCACGGACTTCCCGTGGACCAACAGCCATCACATCACCGGTGACCTGCGCGAGGGCGTGCAGAAGCTCAAGGACGCGACCGCTGCCGGGGTCCTCCTCGGAAGCGGCACGCTCGCGACCGAGCTCGACCGGCTGGACCTGATCGACGAGTACAGGCTGCTTGTCCATCCCAGGATCGCCGGCCACAGCCCGAGGCTGTACGAGGGCGGGCTGCCCGGCACGCGCCAGCTCGAGCTGCTCTCGGCGGAGCCATTGCGCAACGGCGTGGTGGCCATGCACTACCGCCGCCCGCGCTGAGTCACCGGAGTCCGTCGCCGCCAGCTCACCGGCAGCGTGGCGTCTGCTTCGCGCTCGCCGCGCAGCCCCGGACGGCTCCTCGAAGACAAGGATGTCTGGGGTTGTACTCACCACAGCATCGATGCGCCGCTTACGCGCCCGCCCGGCACACCCGAACGAGCGCGTAACCCCGCCACATGCGCCCGCCACCGCGCCGAGACCGGAAGGTCGAGTCGTTGCCTCAGAGGCAACTCGGCCGGTCAGGGCCCGGCGTCGCGCAGGTGCGCTCAGGCGAGACCGGCGCGGCGTAGGGCGTCCGCCATCGCATCGTTGGCCGGGGCTCCGCTCGCACGTCCCGATCGTGGCTGCCCGCCGCCGCGACCGCCCTGCCCGCCGCGACCGTGGGAGCGATCGCCCTGTCCGCCGCGACCGCCCTGTCCGCCGCGACCGCCCTGTCCGCCGCGACCGCCCTGTCCGCCGCGATCGCTGTGTCCGCCGCGGCCCTGGGAACGGCCGCCGGCTTCCCGGTCGCCGCCGCGGCCCCCCTGCTGCCCCCGCCCGCCGCGGCCGGCCTCGGTGTCGTCCAGGCGCAGGGTCAGCGAGATGCGCTTGCGCGGTACGTCCACATCGAGGACCTTGACCTTCACCACGTCACCGGACTTCACCACCTCGTGCGGGTCCCGGACGAAGGCGCGGGACATCGCCGAGACGTGCACCAGCCCATCTTGGTGTACGCCGATGTCCACGAACGCGCCGAAGGCGGCCACGTTGGTGACCACTCCTTCCAGAATCAGGCCGGGCACCAGATCGGCGATCGTCTCCACGCCCTCGGCGAAGGTGGCGGTGCGGAACTCCGGCCGCGGGTCCCGGCCGGGCTTCTCCAACTCGGCGAGGATGTCGGTGACCGTCGGCAGCCCGAAGGTGTCATCGACGAAGTCGGTGGCCCGCAGCCCACGCAGGATCGCACTCCGGCCGATCACCGCGGGTAGCTCCTGCTTGACGGCGGCGAGGATCCGCCGCACCACCGGGTACGCCTCCGGATGCACGCTGGAGGAGTCCAGTGGGTCGTCACCGCCGGGGATGCGCAGGAAGCCGGCGCACTGCTCGAACGCCTTCGGGCCGAGCCGGGGGACCTGCCGCAGGTCGCCGCGGTTCCGGAACGGCCCGTTGGCGTCTCGGTGCAGCACGATGTTCTCCGCCAGCCCGGCGCCGATGCCGGAGACCCGGTTCAGCAGCGGTGCGGAGGCGGTGTTGACATCGACCCCGACTGCGTTGACGCAGTCTTCGACGACCGCGTCGAGTGACCGGGACAAGGCCACTTCGGACAGGTCGTGCTGGTACTGCCCAACTCCGATCGAGCGTGGGTCGATCTTGACCAGCTCGGCAAGTGGGTCCTGGAGGCGGCGGGCGATCGAGACTGCTCCCCGCAGCGACACGTCCAGGCCCGGCAGCTCCTGCGCCGCGTACGCGGACGCCGAGTAGACCGAGGCCCCGGCCTCCGAGACGACGAGCTTGGTGAGGTTCAGCCGGGGGTGGCGCCGGATCAGCTCTCCGGCGAGCCGGTCGGTCTCCCGGCTCGCGGTGCCGTTACCGATCGCCACCAACTCCACCTGGTGTGCGGCGGCCAGTCGGGCGAGGGTCTCGATCGAGGCGTCCCACTGCCGACGTGGTTCGTGCGGGTAGATGGTGTCGGTGGCGACCACCTTGCCGGTGGCGTCAACGACGGCGACCTTCACCCCGGTGCGCAGGCCGGGATCCAGCCCCATCGTGGCCCGGGTGCCAGCCGGGGCGGCCAGCAGCAGGTCCCGCAGGTTCGTGGCGAAGACTCGCACGGCCTCCGCCTCGGCGGCCTGCCACAACCGCAGGCGCAGGTCCGCGCCGAGGTGGATCAGGATTCGGGTACGCCAGGCCCAGCGAACCGTGTCGCGGAGCCAGCGGTCGGCCGGCCGTCCCTGGTCACTGACCCCGAACCGGGCGGCGATGGCCGTCTCATACCGGGTCGGGGCGGTGGTCGCCGAATCCGGAGTCTCCTCCGACTCCGGTTCCATCGTCAGGTCGAGCACGCCCTCCTTCTCCCCGCGGAACATGGCGAGGACCCGGTGCGCGGGCAGCTTCGGGTACGGCTCGGCGAAGTCGAAGTAGTCGGCGAACTTGGCGCCCGTCGCCGCCTGGTCGTCGCGGACCCGGGACACCAGCCGCCCCCGTGACCACATCTGTTCGCGCAGCGTGCCGATCAGATCGGCGTCCTCGGCGAACCGTTCGACGAGGATGGCTCGGGCGCCGTCGAGCGCGGCGGCGGCGTCGGCGACGCCCAGGTCCGGGTTGACGAACCCGGCGGCCGTCGCCCGCGGCTCCTGGGCTGGCGCGGCGAGCAGGGTGTCGGCGAGGGGTTCCAAGCCGGCCTCGCGGGCGATCTGCGCGCGGGTTCGCCGCTTGGGCTTGTACGGCAGGTAGATGTCCTCCAGCCGAGACTTCGAGTCGGCGGTCATGATCTGTGCCGTCAGGGCTTCGTCGAGCTTGCCCTGGCTGCGGATCGACTCCAGGATGGCGTCCCGCCGCTGGTCCAACTCGCGTAGGTAGCGCAGTCTTTCTTCGAGGGTGCGCAGTTGGGTGTCGTCGAGCAGGCCAGTGGCCTCCTTGCGGTACCGGGCGATGAACGGCACGGTCGCGCCGCCGTCGAGGAGTTCCACGGCTGCGTGTACCTGACGCTCGGCGACGCCGAGCTCCTCGGCGATCCGCTGAGAAACAGAGAGGGTCACGATCTCGATCCGCCTTCGGGAGTGGTTTCCCGTGCATTCTGCCGGGCCACCGCAGCGGTGGTGGAGTCACCGTCCCGGTACGGCAATTCGGGCTGTCCTCTTCGTTCAGGCGACCGCCTGCCACCAGCCGTCCACCGGTGGCGGATCGTCAACCACCACCCGCTGGCCCGGCCGGGGCACCGCCAGCCGCACGTCCCGGGCCTTCGTCTCGGCCCAGAGCCGGTCCACCGGCTCCGACCAGTCGTGCACGGCGAGGTTGAAGGTCGCCCAGTGCACCGGGACGAGCAGCCCACCGCGCAGGTCGAGGTGGGCGGTGACCGCCTCCTCCGGGAACATGTGGATATCCTGCCAGGCCCGGTCATAGGCGCCGATCTGCATCAGTGTCACATCAAAAGGCCCATACCCAGCACCAATAGCAGCGTATCCCGCGAAGTATCCGGAATCACCGGTGTAGAAGACGCTGCGGTGCGCCCCGGCGATCACCCAGGAACTCCAGAGGGTGGCGTCCCGGCGCAGGCCGCGTCCGGAGAAGTGCTGGGCCGGGGTGGCGGTGAGCCGTAACCCGGCGATGTCGTGACTCTCCGACCAGTCCAGCTCCACGATTCGGTGTTCCGGAACCCCCCACCGCTGAAGGTGGGCACCGATCCCGAGCGGCACCACGAACGGTGCGTCCTGTCCTGCCGTCAGCCCCCGTACGGTCGCGAGGTCGAGGTGGTCGTAGTGGTCATGGGAGATCAGGATCGCGTCGACCGCGGGCAACTCGTCGAGGCCGACTGGTGGTGGGTGGAGCCGCTTGGGCCCGACCCGGGTCGACGGGGAGCAGCGCTGACTCCACACCGGATCAATCAGCACCCGGCGGGCCTCGATCTCGACCAGCGTGGAGGCGTGGCCGTACCAGACCACGTTCAGCTCGGGCGAGCGCGTGGCCGGCCCGGGCGCAGCCGCCGGGCGTACCAACGGCACCGGCAGCCGCGGGTGGCGCTGCTGTTTGCCGAAGAAGAGCTCGCGGAGCAGGTTCCGGTCCGTGGAGCCGGTCGTGGGACTGGCGGCGGGACGGCTGCTTGCCGGGTTTCGGAAGGCGCCAGCCCGGAACTGCGGCGAGTGGCGGGCACGCTCGGCCCGAGCACCGGTCAGCCGCCCGCCGAGGGCCAGCGGGACATCCCGTACCGCCCAGGCGAGGCCGGCCAGCACGGCCATCCCGACCGCCCCGCCCAGCCGCCGACCACCCGTCCTGCGCTGACGGCCCCGTTCTGGTGGTGCCCCCATCGCCGTCCCTCCGACTGAATGTCGCCCTAACCGCCGGCCCGGCGACTCACCGCCGGCGGCTCCGCCCCCCTCTCGTTTCCGAGAAGGGGGCTACCCGTAACGGAGGGGTTGAACCGACGGTGTCGCCGTCAGGAGCGGGCGGTGTTCTTGGCGGTGGCCGCGAGGTAATCGCGGTTGAGCCGACCGATGGTGTGCAACGGGATGCCCTTGGGGCAGACCACGGTGCACTCCCCGGCGTTGGTGCAGCCGCCGAAGCCGGCCTCGTCGTGCGCGTCCACCATGCCGACCACCCGGGTGTACCGCTCCGGCTGGCCCTGCGGCAGCAGCGAGAGTTGGGTGACCTTGGCGGCGGCGAAGAGCATGCCAGAGCCGTTCGGGCAGGCCGCGACGCAGGCGCCGCAACCGATGCAGGCGGCCGACTCGAAGGCGGCGTCCGCGTCGGCCTTCGCCACCGGCGCCGCGTGCGCCTCGGGCGCACTGCCGGTCGGAACGGTGACGAAGCCGCCCCCCGCGATGATCTGGTCGAAGGCGTTGCGGTTGACCACCAGGTCCTTGACGACCGGGAACGCCCGGGCCCGCCACGGCTCGATGTCGATCGTGTCGCCGTCGGTGAACTGCCGCATGTGCAGCTGGCAGGCAGTGGTGCCGCGCTGCGGCCCGTGCGCGTTGCCGTTGATCATCATGCCGCACATGCCGCAGATGCCCTCGCGGCAGTCGTGGTCGAACGCCACCGGCTCCTCACCGGCGAGGGTCAGCCGCTCGTTGAGCACGTCGAGCATCTCCAGGAACGACATGTCCGGAGAGATATCCTCGACCTGGTAGGTCACCATCCGACCCTTGGTCTCGGGGCCCGTTTGGCGCCAGATGCGTAGGGTCAGGTTCACTTGTAACTCCGCTGCGTGGGGTGGACGTACTCGAACGTGAGGTCTTCCTTGTGTAGCACCGGCTGCTCGGTGCCGTACTCCCAGGCCGCCACGTACGCGAACCGCTCGTCGTCGCGCTGGGCCTCACCGTCTGGGCTCTGGTGCTCGGCGCGGAAGTGGCCGCCGCAGGACTCCTCACGGTGTAGGGCGTCGATACACATCAACTCGGCCAGCTCGAAGAAGTCGGCGACCCGGCCCGCCTTCTCCAGTGACTGGTTGAGTCCGTCGGCGTCACCGACGATCCGGACCCGCTGCCAGAACTCCTCCCGCAGCGCCCGGATCTCGTCAACCGCCTTGCGCAGACCGGCGGCGGAGCGCTCCATGCCGCAGTGCTCCCACATGATCTGGCCCAACTCCCGGTGGAACGAGTCCACGGTCCGGTCGCCGTCCACGGAGAGGAGCCGGTGGATCCGCTCCTCGACGGTGCGCCGGGCCTCGACCGCCGCCGGGTGGCTCGGTTCGAGCTTCTCGAACGGGCCGGCCGCGAGGTAGTTGGCGATGGTGTTCGGCAGCACGAAGTAGCCGTCGGCGAGCCCCTGCATGAGCGCGGAGGCGCCCAGTCGGTTCGCGCCGTGGTCGGAGAAGTTCGCCTCGCCGATCACGAAGAGGCCGGGGATGGTTGCCTGGAGGTCGTAGTCGACCCAGAGTCCGCCCATCGTGTAGTGCACGGCCGGGTAGATCCGCATCGGAACCTCGTACGGGTCCTCGCCGGTGATCCGCTCGTACATCTCGAAGAGGTTGCCGTACTTGGCCTCGATGGACGTGCGGCCCAGTCGCTGGATCGCGTCGGCGAAGTCCAGGTAGACACCGAGCCGGGTCGGGCCGACGCCGCGCCCCTCGTCGCAGACGTTCTTCGCGGCGCGGGAGGCGATGTCCCGGGGCACCAGATTGCCGAACGAGGGGTAGATCCGCTCCAGGTAGTAGTCCCGCTCGTTCTCGGGGATCTCGCGGGGATCACGTTCGTCGCCCTCGGCCTTGGGCACCCACACCCGGCCGTCGTTACGCAGCGACTCGCTCATCAGCGTCAGCTTCGACTGATGGTCGCCGGAGACCGGAATACAGGTCGGGTGGATCTGCGTGTAGCAGGGGTTGGCGAAGTACGCCCCCTGGCGGTGCGCCCGCCAGGTGGCGGTGACGTTGCAACCCTTGGCGTTGGTGGAGAGGTAGAAGACGTTGCCGTAGCCGCCGGAGGCGAGCACGACCGCGTCGGCGAACTCGGTGGTGATCTCGCCGGTGACCAGGTCCCGGACGACGATCCCCCGGGCCCGGCCGTCAACGACGATCAGCTCCAGCATCTCGTGCCGGGTGTTCATCTCCACGTTGCCGAGGCCGACCTGACGTTCCAGCGCCTGGTACGCCCCGAGCAGTAGCTGCTGGCCCGTCTGGCCCCGGGCGTAGAAGGTGCGCTGTACCTGCGCGCCGCCGAAGGAGCGGGTGTCGAGCAGGCCGCCGTACTCGCGGGCGAACGGAACGCCCTGGGCGACGCACTGGTCGATGATGTTGACCGACACCTCGGCCAGTCGGTGCACGTTCGACTCCCGGGAGCGGAAGTCGCCGCCCTTGACCGTGTCGTAGAAGAGGCGGTGCACCGAGTCGCCGTCGTTGCGGTAGTTCTTCGCCGCGTTGATGCCGCCCTGCGCGGCGATCGAGTGGGCCCGGCGCGGGCTGTCCTGGTAGCAGTAGGAGCGGACCCGGTAGCCCTGCTCGGCGAGGGTGGCGGCGGCCGAACCGCCGGCCAGGCCGGTGCCGACGACGATCACCGTCAGCTTGCGACGGTTGGCGGGGTTGACCAGCTTGGCGGTGAACCGGCGACTGTCCCAGCGGCCCTCGATCGGTCCGTCCGGGGCCCGGGTGTCGGTGACCGGGTTACCTTCGGTGTAGAGATCCATGGTCAACGCACCAATCCGAGGAGTACGGCGAACGGGACCACCAGGTAGCCGACGCTGAGCGCGACCGCGAAGACCAGCGCGAGGCCCCGGGCGCGTCGTTCGCCCTGCGGCGTCTGCTGACCGAGGCTGCGGAGTGCGCTGTAGGCGCCGTGCCGCAGGTGGAAGCCGAGAGCGACGACCGCGAGCGTGTAGAACAGCGTCACGTACCAGCGTTCCGGGGCGAAGTCGGCGACCACGTTGGCCTGCGGCCGGGTCGGGTCGCCGATCGGGTTCAGGTGCCCGGTGGTCAGGTCCAGGATGTGGTAGATCACGAAGAGAGCGATGATCACGCCACCCCAGCGCATGGTGCGGGCGGCGTAGCTGCCCTGGACCTTCTTGCGATGGGCGTACCGGACCGGGCGGGCGGAGCGAGCGCGCAGCGCCAGCATGGTCGCGGCCCAGATGTGGGCGGCCAGCGCGACCAGGAGCGCGCCCCGCTGCAACCACAGGTACCAGCCGTAGGGGAGCAGCGGTGTGCCGAGATCACGCAGCCAGTGCGCGTAGTGGTTGAAATCCTCGGCGCCGGTGAAGATCTTCAGGTTGCCGAGCATGTGTGCGACGAGGAACAGCACCAAGACAAGGCCCGTCACCGCCATGACGGCTTTGAGGCCGACAGTGGAGCGGATGGGTGACCGAGTTCGTGACATGACTACCACACGGCTGACGCTAAGAGCAGTCAGATCAGTCGTCCAATGCATGGACTCCGTAGTCTTCATAGCCATAGGCTATGAAGATGCAACTCCATCAGCTTCGGTACTTTGCGGCGGTCGCAGAAGTACGACATTTCACCCAAGCAGCCGACCTCGTCGGCATAACGCAGCCCTCGTTGAGTAAGCAAATTCACGCTCTGGAGACGGAGCTCGGCACCCCGCTCTTCGAGCGGGTAAGGGGAAAGATCGCGCTCACCGCCGCGGGCGAGGTGCTGCTGCCGTTCGCCAAACGGATCCTCACCGATGTGGAGGTCGCCACCCGGGAGGTACAGGAGCTGGTCGGCCTGCGGCGGGGGCGGGTCCGCCTCGGTGCGACCCCCAGCCTGGCCACCTCGCTGGCCCCACCCGTGCTGCGCCGCTTCCGCGACGCTCACCCCACCGTTGACCTGTGGGTCGAGGAGGGCGGCTCCCAGGATCTGGTCCGGCACCTGCTCCGCGGCGACCTGGACCTGGCGTTGATCATCGCGCCGGCCCAGGGGGCCGACCCCGGACTACGCACCGACGCGATCCTCACCGAGAGCCTGGTGGTCGCCAGCGTCGGGCCCCTGCCGGACTTCCCGTCGACGTACCCGATGCACGTCGCCGACCTGCGCGGCCACCCGCTGGTGATGTTCCGGGAGGGGTACGACCTGCGGGACGCCACCCTGCAGGCGTGCCGGGAGGCCGGCTTCGAGCCCTGGATCTCGGTGGACGGCGGGGAGATGGACTCCGTGCTCAGCTTCGTCGCGGCTGGGCTGGGGGTCGCCCTGGTGCCCGGCAGCGTCGTCGGCAGCCGGCCCGGAATCCACGTCACCCGACTCGCCGCGCCCGGCGTTCGCCGGACCATCGCGGTCGCTCGCCGCCGAGATGTCGTCCCCACCCATGCCGGCCGGGAGCTGCGGCGCATCCTGCTCGAGTACGTTGACGACGCAATCGCCACCGCCGCCCTGCCATCCGGTCTCGAACCCCGCTAGGCCACCTCGGCGGCGTCCATGGCCTTGTATATGCGCTGTTCGCTGACCGGGTACGGGGTCCCCAGCGCCTGGGCGAAGACGTTCACCCGCAGCTCCTCGATCATCCACCGGATCTGCCGGACGGCCGCCGTCCGCTGCTTCGCGGGCGGCAGCGCGGCGAGGAGGTCCGCGTACTCCCGCTGCACGACGGCGATCCGGTCCTGCTGCTGCTTGTCCCGGGCCGGGTTGCCGGGGAGCCGGTCCAACCGGCGCTCGATCGCGGTCAGGTAGCGCCGTAGATCGGATAGGCGGGCGTAGCCGGCCTCGGTGATGAAGCCCGGGTGGATCAGGCCGGTGAGCTGGCTGCGGACATCGGCGAGCGCGGCCACCACCGCCAGGTTTCGGGTCGCGCCGAGGCGTTGCTCGATCGCGTGGCCGGCGGCGAGTACCCCGCGGGCCCGCTCCATCACCTCGACGACGGTCTCCACCAGACCGGCGCGGACCGTACCGCGCAGCGCGGCGAAACCGTCGGCGTCCCAGGCCGGGCCGCCCGCGTCGGCGATCAGTTTGTCGAGTGCCGCACCGGCCGCGTCCTCGATCAGCGCCGGCACGCCGCCGTGCGGATTGCGGCTGAGCGCCAGCTTCGCCTCGTTGGAGAGCCGCCCCTGGAGAAACGTCGCCGGAGACGGCGCGGCCAGCCGGAGCAGGCGTCGGGTCCCCGCCCAGTGCGCGGCCTCCTGCTCGGCGGGGGAGTCGAAGACCCGTACCCCGACCGTGACGCCCTCGTCCACCAGCGCCGGGTACGCGGTGACGGCGTACCCGGCCCGGACCTGCTCGACGGTGCGGGGCAGGCCGCCGATCTCCCAGTCGGTCAGCCCGGTGCGGGCCACATCCGGCGCGGCGGCGGCCACCACCTGGCGTACCTCCGCGGTCAGCTGGCGTTGCAACGCCGGCAGGTCCTTGCTCTCGGCGACCGGGCGGTCGTCCTCGCCGAGTACCCGGAAGGTGACGCGCAGGTGCGACGGTAGCTTCCCCGGATCCCAGGCGTCCCGGGGGACGGTGACCCCGGTCATCCGGCGTAGCTGCCGGGTGAGGGCGTCCAGCAGGTCCTCCTCGCCGGCTGGTAGCTCGGCGAGCACGGCTCGGGCGTAGTCGGGCACCGGGACGAAGTTGCGCCGGACCGCCTTGGGCAGTGTGCGGATCAGCGCGATGACCAGCTCCTCGCGGAGCCCCGGCACCTGCCACTGGAAGCTCTCCGCCGGCACCTGGTTGAGCAGCGGCAGTGGGATGTCCACCGTGACGCCGTCGCTGGACGTGCCGGGGTCGAAGCGGTAGGTCAGCGGCAGGCGCACCCCTTCGGTTCGCCACTCGTCGGGGAAACCCTCCCCGTCCACGCCACCGCGACCGGCGTTGACCAACAGTTCCCGGGTGAAGGTCAGCAGGTCCGGTCGCTGCCGGCGCTCCCGCTTCCACCAGGCGTCGAAGTGCCGACCGGAGACCACCTCGGCCGGGATCCGCTCGTCGTAGAACTGGAAGATCGTCTCGTCGTCGACCAGGATGTCCCGCCGTCGGACCCGGTTCTCCAGCTCGGTCACCTCGTCGAGTAGCCGCTGGTTGTCCCGCCAGAACTGGTGGTGGGTCTGCCAGTCCCCCTCGACCAGCGCGTGCCGGATGAACAGCTCCCGGCTGACCACCGGGTCGATCCGGCCGAAATTGACCTTGCGGGAGGTGACGATCGGGACGCCGTACAGCGTCACCTTCTCGACGGCCATGACCGCCGCCTGCCGCTTCTCCCAGTGCGGCTCGCTGTAACTGCGCTTCACCAGGTGCTGGGCGAGGGGCTCGACCCACTCCGGCTCGATCCGACCGTTCACCCGGCCCCAGAGCCGGCTGGTCTCCACCAGCTCGGCGGCCATCACCCAGCGCGGCGGCTTCTTGGCCAGGGCGGAGCCGGGGAAGAGCCCGAACTTCGCCCCCCGCGCACCCAGATACTCGTACCGCTGGGTGTCCTTCAGGCCGACGTGGGAGAGGAGGCCGGCGAGCAGGGACTGGTGCACCTTCGGAGTGTCGATCTCCGCCGGCAGGTCCGCCCCGCCGCCGCGTCGCCCGCCGCCCTCGGCGGCCGGCTCGCCCCGCCGCCGGCTCCGCTCCGGGGTCCGCAGCACCTGCCGGAGCTGGCTCACGATGTCCTGCCACTCCCGTACCCGCAGGTAGTTCAGGTACTCCGACCGGCACATCCGTCGGAATCCACTGGACGACCGGGCCCGCTGCTGCTCGCGCAGGTAGCGCCACAGGTTGAGGTACGCCACGAAGTCCGACTCCGGGTCGGCGAAGCGGGCGTGTGCCTGGTCGGCCTGGGCCTGCTTGTCGACCGGCCGTTCGCGGGGGTCCTGGATCGACAGCGCCGCCGCGATCACGACCACCTCGGTGGCGCAGCCGTTGCGCTCCCCCTCGAGCACCATCCGGGCCAGCCGGGGGTCGACCGGTAGCTGGGCGAGCCGTCGGCCGAGCGGGGTGAGCCGTTGTGCCGGGTCGGTCTCGGTCGGGTTCAGCGCGCCCAGCTCGTGCAGCAGGTTGACGCCGTCGGTGATGGTGCGCCGGTCCGGTGGGTCGATGAAGGGGAACGCGGCGATGTCGCCGAGCCCGATCGCGGTCATCTGGAGGATGACCGAGGCGAGGTTGGTCCGCAGGATCTCCGGGTCGGTGAACTCGGTTCGGGACTGGAAGTCCGGCTCGTCGTAGAGGCGGATGCAGATGCCGTCCGAGGTACGCCCGCACCGGCCCTTGCGCTGGTTGGCCGAGGCCTGCGAGACCGGCTCGATGGGCAGCCGCTGCACCTTGAGCCGGTTCGAGTAGCGGGAGATACGCGCCGTGCCGGGGTCCACCACGTATCGGATGCCGGGCACGGTGAGTGACGTCTCTGCGACGTTGGTGGCCAGCACCACCCGTCGGCCGGTGTGCGGGGCGAAGACGCGGTGTTGCTCGGCGGTGCTCAGGCGGGCGTACAGCGGCAGGATCTCGGTGTTGCGCAGTGCCGGTCGGTGCGCGACGAGTTTGCCGAGCGCGTCGGCGGTGTCCCGGATCTCCCGTTCACCGGAGAGAAAGACCAAGATGTCGCCCGAGCCTTCGGCGGCCAGCTCCTGCACCGCGTCCCCGATGGCCTGGACCTGGTCGCGAACCTGTTCCTCGTCGGTGTCGTCCTCGTCCTCGCCCACCTCGACCAGCGGTCGGTACCGCACCTCGACCGGGTAGGTCCGCCCCGATACCTCGACGACCGGCGCCGGGTTGCCGTCGGCGTCGACGAAGTGCCGCGCGAACCGATCGGTCTCGATGGTGGCCGAGGTGATGATCACCTTGAGGTCCCGGCGGCGGGGGAGAAGCTGCCGTAGGTAGCCGAGGATGAAGTCGATGTTCAGGCTTCGCTCGTGCGCCTCGTCAACGATGATCGTGTCGTACTGGCGAAGCATCCGGTCGTGCTGTAGCTCGGCGAGCAGGATGCCGTCGGTCATCAACTTGACCAGGCTTCGGTCGCTGACCTGGTCGGCGAAGCGCACCTGGTAGCCGACCACGTCCCCCAGTTCGGTGCCGAGCTCTTCGGCGATGCGGTCGGCCACCGTCCGGGCGGCGAGCCGACGGGGCTGGGTGTGCCCGATCAGCCCGTGGACGCCGCGGCCCAGCTCCAGGCAGATCTTGGGTAGCTGGGTGGTCTTGCCGGAGCCGGTCTCGCCGGCGACGATCACGACCTGGTGGTCGCGGATCGCCGCGGCGATCTCGTCCCGGCGCTCGCTCACCGGCAGCAGCGCCGGATAGGTGATCTTGGGTGCGGCGGCCTGGCGGCTCGCCAGCCGGGTCTCGGCCCGGACCACGTCCGTCGTGATCTCGGCCAGCGCCGTTTCCCGACGTTGCGGGTCGGGTATCCGGCGTGCGCCGTCCAGCCGCCGTCGAAGACGGTGCTGGTCACGGAGCATCAGCGGGCGTAGCCGGCGGTGCAGCTCGCGGGTGGGGTCGGGCGGGGTGGAGGCGACTTCGTTCTGCATGTCGCCGCCAAGGATAGGCAGCCGGGTGATCCTTTGCCCGGAGATATCTCCGCTGGGCCGCTGCTGCCCGGCATCGCCGCAGCGTCAGCACGACAAAATCGAACTGTCATTTTGCATACAGAACGTCAGCTTGTACGGTAGGTCGTGAGGCGGACTGCTGGGGCCCGCCCGGCTACGGAGGGCTCGATCAATGGCAAAGATCCTGTTTGTGGTGACCGGCGCCGACCACTGGGAGCTCGCTGACGGCACCCGGCATCCCACCGGTGTCTGGGCCGAGGAGATCGTGGTTCCGCACGAGATGTTGACCAGCGCCGGCCACGAGGTCGTGGTCGCCACCCCGGGTGGGGTGGTGCCGCGGGTGGACCGGAGCAGCCTGCTGCCGGAGTTCACCGGTGGTCCGGCGGGGGCGGTCCGGATGACCGAGGCCGTGGAGGGCCTTGCGGGCCTGCGCAAGCCGATCCGCCTGGCGGAGGTCAACCTCGACGACTACCAGGCTGTCTTCTACCCGGGTGGTCACGGGCCGATGGAGGACCTGGCTGTCGACCAGGACTCTGGTCGGCTGCTGGTGGCCGCCCTGCAGGCGCAGAAGCCGCTCGGCATCGTCTGCCACGGTCCGGCGGCGCTGCTCGCCGCGGAGACCGCCGATGGCGGCAACGCCTTCGCCGGACGTCGGGTGGCGGCCTTCACCAACGTGGAGGAGGCCCAGGCCGGCTTGGCCGACAAGGCCAAGTGGCTGCTCCAGGACCGACTGACCGAGATCGGCGTGCAGGTCCAGGAAGGCGAGGCGTGGGCGCCGAACGTGGTCCTCGACGGCAACCTGATCACCGGGCAGAACCCGGCCTCCTCCGAGCAGGTCGCCACGGAGCTGCTGGCTAAACTGAGCTGACATGGACAGTGGCCGGCTCTCCGACGTCCTCGACGCCACCTACATCTGCCTGACCAGATATGGCGTACGGCGGACGACGATGGATGACATCGCCGCCGCGATGGGCGTCTCCCGGTCCGCCGTCTACCAGTACGTTCGGGGCAAGGACGACGCGTTCCGGCAGCTCGCCGGGCGCCTGCACACCCAGGCGTTGGCCAGTGCCCGGCAGGCCGCCGGCCAGGACGCCCCCTATGCCCAGCGCATTCGGGGCGTCCTGGCCGCCAAGCTTGACCTGTCCCTGCACCTGATCGGGGACTCGCCGCACACCGCTGAACTCATGGACAGCAAGGCCCGGCTGTTCGGTGAGATCTGCACCGAGTTCACCGCGGAGCTGCGGAAGCTGTTGGCGGGTCTCTTCACCGAGGCGGGCGCGGCGGACGCGGACGCGGCAGCCGAGATCTGCGTGGCCCTGGTCTCCGGCCTGGAGACGGCCCCGGACGGTCAGCGTCTGCTGGGGCGTGCCGTGGGCGCGCTCGTCCCCGGTTTGTTGCACCCGGCCGAGCAGGTCGGTCACGTCAGTAGCACCACTGGTTAGGCGCACCCCGTTGGCCCCGTCGCCCGGGACAACGACGGCCTCCTGCCCGAGCGGTGGCTGATCACCCAATGGCCGACGATCAAGCCGAACCGGTCAAGTACCGGCCGTCCAGCCTGCCCGCCATGAACAGCCGTACCGACCTGGTCCGCTAGGGCGAGATCCGCTGGCGGATCGAACACGACTACCGCGAACTGAAGACCGGCCTCGGCCTGGACCACTTGAAGGCCGCTTCTTCACCGGCTGGCACCGCCACGTCACCCTGGTCACGCCACCAAACCTAACAAAGCACTACTAGTGGTGACCAAACCAAACGGTCAGTGCCTTACCTGTAATCCTTGCGCGTCTCATGCCACGAGTAGTTAGTGAGACTGAGGAGGTCGGTTGGGTGGACGTTGATCAGGACGAGCACGCCGCTTTCGCGCGGGTGTACTCGGCGAACTATCCCTTGGTGCTGCGCTACTGCTATCGGCGCATCGGTGACATGGAGTCCGCGCGGGAGTTGGCGCAGGAGACATTTTTCGTGGCATGGCGTCGGCATCGGGACGCACCGGAGTCGGTGCTGCCCTGGCTGTACGGGATCGCCCGTCGAGTCTTGGCTGATCATTGGCGTGCGCGGCGGGTTCGGCCGGTCACCGTACCGATGGCCGAGAGCGTCGATGTGGTGGACGACGGGGGTTTTGCGGCTGTCACCTTGGCACAGGACTTGCGGCGAGCGTTCGCCGGGCTGTCGGAGTCCGACCGTGAGGTGCTGCGTCTGGTGACGTGGGAGGAACTTGATCTCTCGGCGGCAGCTCAGGTCTTGGGGTGCAGTAGAACCGCGGTGGCGGTTCGGGTGTTCCGGGCTCGGCGGCGGCTGGCTCGGCTATTGGACAACCCGCCGGCGGTGCCGGCGCAAAGGGTTTCGGCAACAGTGCGGGAAGGCGTGTGATGAAGATCAATAGGGGTGTGCTTAAGCAGCTTGATCCGGCGCGGGAAGTCGATGACTGGCCAGCAGCAGCACCTGTCACCTGGTCAACTGTGGTGGGTGGCTCGTCGCCGGCTTCCGTTCGGCCGCGGTGGACGCGTCGGGCGGTGTTGGGTGCGGTGACCGCGGGGGCCGCAGTGGTTGCCGGAGCCATGGTCGTGCAAGTCGCTGGCCCGGACCAACCGGTGTTCGCCGCGACTCCCCCACCGCTTCACCTGCAGTATGACAAGGACGCGCCGGGGGCCCGCGAGGCCCTGTTGAAGCTGGCTTCCGTCGTGGAGGCGGAGGCGGCCGGTGATGAGCTGCGAAGCGGGCGGTTCAGCTTCGTGCGCGTCGGGCAGTGGTCGCTGGACCTGTCGTCCTCGGCCGAGGAGGGCACCACGGTGGCGGTGGCGCCGCAGGTGATCTCGACCTGGCGTGCTATGGACGGTTCCGGCAAGGTGGCTACCACCACCCTGCGCAGCTCCGATGTCGGAGCGGAGCCGGATGCACCGGGACTGGTGGCGGCGGCAGCGCGGGGTGACACCCAGGTCCGTACCTACGATGCTGGGCAACTAGCGGCGGTTGTTCCTGATCCGATTCCACACGATGTCGATGCTCTCTCCAGGGCGCTGTATGCCCATCAACCGCGGGAAAACGGTGCTGAGTCAGCGGTGCGAGCGATCGCGGATCTCTACCGCACGGCGGCGGTCGACCGGGATGTACGGATTGCGGCGTTGAGGTTCCTTGCCCAATCAGACGGAGTGCTTCTTCGCGGTGAGGTCACCGACCGACTCGGTCGCCATGGCCTCGCCGTGAGTGTGGACTCGAACAGGGACGGCACCCGTGACCTACTGGTCTTCGATCAGCGAACTGGTGGGCTCCTAGCCTATGAATCCGTATTGCTGAGACAACCCGAGAAACTGCCGGTGCAGGTGCCGGCGGTCTTCGCCTACGTGCTCTACCTGGAACAGGATCGGCGGTCCAATACGGCCTGATTCCAGAAAGCAAGGTGCGGTACCCCCATGTGGTGCCCCACCTTGCTTCTGACTCAATCGCTAGTTGAGGCTGACCGTGGCCACTGCGATCACTCTAATCTGGCAGTAGCGGCGGATTTGGTCGATAAGGAGTAACAGTACTTCGCGGACCTTCTATTTCCACAAGGAGTAGGTGATGGTCGTCAGATTTCGCTCCTCCTCGATAGCCTGCGGCACAGGCGGAGGGTTCGGCTGCTCGCGTCGGCGATGCCACGCCGATCGCCAGCGTCAGGCTGGCCGTCAGGCCAGAGCGACGTACTCTCTTCTTGAGAAGATCAAACCTCCTGCTGGCCGGTTGGTGCGACAATCTCCCTCAGGAGAAGTAGTTCTCGAGTTTGCCGTCGCGAACGGTGTCCAGGGTGAAGCAGTGGAGGCCGCCGCCGAACAGTCGCCGATGGCGATGACGTACCGGCACGACATCGAAGCCGTGCTGTTCCAGGGCGCGGCTCAGCTCCGGGCAGGAGTCGTTGACCATGATGGTGCGCTCGTCAATCGACAACACGTTCAGGTCGATGAACGGGCTGGTGAGGATGACGTCATCGTCGTCGTACTGAGGGAAATTCTGTGTTTTCGGCTCCGGCGCCTCGATGACATCCCACTTCTGGAGGGCTTTGGGTAGGTAATCGAGGAACCGTCGGGAGCGGATTAACAACGTGCCCGGTCGCAGGGGGAGTACCATGCTGTCGATATGACTGTCGGCCAGCCGGTCGATCCGGTGGATGATGTAGCGGCCCTCCAGGTGGCGCTCCAACCACTCGCACGCGAGGAGATGATTCGCCGTCGCGATGTTGACCAGGATATCTCGACCGAATCGTAGGCACTGTGCGGCGTCGAAGAGCATCTCGATGCCCACGTCATAGGGGGAGTCGTTGATGGTGGGCACCGTCTCCATCGTGACGATTTGTTCGGCCTGGGCGAGGTCGAAGGAGCGGTCGGTCATCCATGGCCGGGGCATGACCGTCCACCGGGCGCCGTGCGTGAAGTACTCCATGAAAACGGGCTTCAGGAACTGTGTCTCGAAGTAGCGCGAGCGCATCATTGGTGGCGTTTCGATGATCTCGTCGCCCAGGATCAACGTGTTGTCCCGGACGTTCAGGGGCGGCAGCGCGGTGGCGGACCACGCGGGTGTGGCGAAGTGAGCCGCGCCCTCGTGGAGGTTCATCGGTCGGTGAACGCGTACGCCTAGAGATTCGAGCGTTGCAGCTATCCCTTCCACGTCTTCGTGTAGCTCGTCGACATAGCGCTGCTTGATATCCAGGGTTTTCGAGGTCAATGATCCCGGCGTCGGCTGGCCGTGCGTCATGAACCGTGGATAGTAGATGGGGTGAGTTTTTGGGTTGTCGTGGATGAGGTTGTCGTAGAAAAAGAGGTCGAAGGAGAGGTCGCGGGCCTGTTGTCGGTAGCCCGAGGCTGAACCCACGACGATTTCGCGCAACGGCGACCATTCATCGAAACTGTGCAGCTTCATGTGGCCCCCAGGAGACGTACGTGCGGTGGCTCACCCGCAATCGCGAGGAGCATGATGTTGCTGTTACCTGCAGTGGCACCTTGGATCTACGTCCGTCACTCATACAACCAGTGACCGATACTTTCAGCAATGATGATCTTGGTAGGCGACGCGATGGTGACGGGCCGGCTGGCCGGACGGGTCGGCTGTGACCAGCCGCGATCGCATCGTCAATATGCTGCTCCGATCTCATATGGACGAATGGCCCGACCGGACGTAGGTGGCGGTGGCGTCGCTGATGATCTCTCGTGGCGTGAGCTCCGGGGCCGGTTATTGCTGACACTGGGTACTAGCAAGATCACTCCTTGCTATCGGTGGTGCCAATTGATAGCGTGTCGATCAGCAAATCGGAGATCTTGTCATGTGTTGACGCATGGTGCGTAACGGTGCCCCGGTCTGCCTCCTGTCGCAGCTCAACAGTCGGTTGATCCGGCTGAGCGGCACCGTGTCCGAGAATCCCGCCGAGGTGATGGGGCGGTCATGACAACGTTGATTATCGGCAACAGCCGAACCTGGGAGATGGTCGGCGATCTGACGGCACTGACCTCCGACCAACTGCGCGGTGGTGGCTGTGCCGCGCAGCGCCTGCTCTGGTTCGCCCGGGACGGCGACGTACTGGTGTTGCCGTTCGCTCCGCCAGCGGACTACCTGAGCTACATCACTCACCTGACCGGTACCCGTGCCTCGTCACTGACCACTGTGATCCCTCCGCCGGGCAGTCTTGGCTCGGACATCCTCACCCCAGACCGGCTCACCGATCCGAGCTTCGGAGAAGATGATCCGGACCGCCGACCCGGTCTGGCAGGCAGCAGCCGATCATGGCCTGACCGGGATCAGTGTCGACACGCCCTCGGGCGATTCGAACAACCGGCTCGTTGACCGGGCGACCGGCCATGAGTTCGTCAACATGTGCTCCTGCGCCTACCTCGGCCTCAACCACCATCCGGCAGTGATTGAGGGGGCGGTGTCGGCGTTACGCGAGGCCGGCACCACCTGGCTGGTCACCTCCACCACCCGCATCCGGCACCAGCTGCTGGCCCGGTTGGAGGAGGAACTGGGAGAACTGTTCGGCGCCCAGATCCTCCCCGGCACCACTTGTAGCGCGCTTACCGCCGGCATCTTGCCCCTGGTGGCCTCCGGGCACCTTGCTCCGGGCGGCCCCAGAGTGATGGTCTTCGACCGGCACTGCCACTTCTGCATGTCGTACGTGAAGCCCATCTGCGCAGAAGAGAGTCTGGTCCTCACCTGCGACCACAACGACCTGAACTACCTGGAGGACATCTGCCGGCGGTACCCCAGCGTGGCCTACGTCGCCGACGGCGCGTACTCGATGGGCGGCGCCGCTGCCCTTGACGGTCTGTTGGAACTCCAGGACCGGTACGGTCTGTTCCTCTTCATCGACGACTCACACTCGTTGTCGCTGGTCGGCGAGCGGGGTGAGGGCTTCGTACGATCCCGCCTGGCCATGAACCCGCTCACCGTCATCGTCACCAGCCTGGGCAAGGGCTTCGGTACCGGCGGTGGTGTGGCCATGCTCGGCGACCCGGCGATGTCCCGCTTCCTGGCCCGGCACGCCGGGCCGGTGGGATGGTCGCAGAACATGGCCCTGCCGCTGGTCGGGGCCTCATTGGCGAGCGCCGCCATCCACCGTTCACCCGAACTGGGCCAGTTGCAGCGCCGACTGGACGAGAACGTGGCGTACTTCGACGAGCTGCTACCCACCTCTTTTGCGGGCAACGGACTGCCGGTACGTCGAATCACCGTGGGCGACACCGACCGGGCGGTCCGACTCTCCGCGGAGTTGTACCGGCGGGGCTTCTACAGCTCGGCGGTGTTCTTTCCCATCGTGCCGCAGGGCCAGGCCGGGCTGCGGATCATGATCCGCGCCGACATTGACCAGTCGGTCCTGGCCACCTTCGCCGACCACGTACGGGAGCTCACTGATGCGGCCTGAGCAGGCTGACAAGCCGACCGGATCCGGTCCGGTCGGCTTCCGGATGGTAGGCGAGAACCGGTACCGCGAACAGGTCGGCTTCTACTACGACGAGATTGTCGTTGGCACGGTGATCGAGCATCGGCCCGGCCGCACCGTGACCGAGATGGACAACGTACTGATGAGCATGTTGAGCATGAACGCGTCACCGCTGCACATCGACGGCGCGTACGCCGAGGCGGGCCGGTGGGGCCAGCCCCTCGTCTCCAGTCTGGTGACCCTGAGCATCGTCGGCGGGATGACTGCCCGCAGCACCAGTGGCCGGGCCATCGCGAACCTTGGCTGGGAACGGATCCACCTTCCCCAGCCGGTCTTCGTGGGCGACACGCTGTATGCCGAGAGCGAGGTGACCGCGAAACGGCTCTCCGCCAGCCGGCCGGGAGAGGGCATCGTGAGCTGCCGCACCATCGGCCGCAAATCCACCGGCGAGGTGGTCCTCACCTTCGAGCGGAGCTTCCTGGTGCCGACCGCGCAATCCAGCATCGACGACACGACAGGCTACTGACCCTCCACCCACCCCGTGCGGTCAGGCCGCGGTGCTCCACAGTGCTTGGAAGGCGACGGCCTCGCCGGTCAGCCAGCGCTCGATCTCCGCGGGTTTCGCGGTCGCTGGCGTGCGGTGCGTCCGGCCGCGTCGGACATCGACCAGGACGGGTTCGGCGTGCGGCAGGATCGCCGCCATCTGCCGGCCCATCAGGTGCAGCATGGCCAGTGCTGCCTCGTCGGTCGGCGGAGCTTCGTCGAAGTGCAGGCGGACGGCCTCGGCCCGCCCGTCGGCGTATCGGATTCCGAAGTGTGGGTTGATTTTCACAGGTAGGTCGCCCAGCAGGGCGAGTGCGTCGCGGGTCTGGGCCAGGTCGACCGACCGGGGGGCGCCGAGGGACAGCAGCCAGGCCATCGCCCCCGGCACCAGCGCCTGGTAGAGCGGACGCCACCGGGGCTTGACGGCGGCGACCACCCGATCGAGGTGGGTGCCGCTGGTGTGGAAGGCGATGTCGGCCTTGAGGGCCTTGACGAACTGGCCATGTGGGTTGAAGCCGGAGCGGCTGGCCCGCTGCCGGCGCAGGCCGCCGACGAAGGTGGCCTTGGTCGGGCCGGTGCGGTCGACGTAACGGGTGAAGCCAAGGAGCGTGGTATAGGGGGCGAGGGGAGTGACGGGGGTGGGCGCAGTCACGGGCATCCTCCCAGCTCAACAGCAAGATTAGTACATACATTCTAATCGACTGAGCCGATGTTGACTAGGACAAATCACCCATGTATGGTGTCCGGTCCAGCCGAAGATGGCCAGTCCACGGGGAGTTGGCCAACGGCGTGGCCACGTCCGGCTGAAGGTGGCCAGCGGTACGGTGCCGGGATGCTTCGCGCGGTGCCTGGCTCTGGTGGTCCGCTGACGGCTGAGTTCGAGATCGGCTACGTGGGCGCCGACGGAGCCGAGCCTCGTGCCACCTTGATCAACTCGGCTGAGGTGCGGTTCGAGCTGGGTAAGCCGGTGCGGGTCTTCTCGTCGCGTAAGCGGCAGCGGCACTTCCCGGAACCGGGGAACCAGGCAGCACGTCACGGCCCGCCGATTTCCATACCTCGGTGACGCCGTCGTAATCCGCCCAGGTGAACTGCCGTATGTGAATCACAGCATCCATCCTTGCCGCAGCCGGCACGGAAGCGGTTGGGTCAGTGACATGGCTCGCATCGCCTACAACAGCCACGACGCGGCAGCGTTCGAGGCCACCCGCCACCTGTCCGACCAGGCGCTCGCCGGCTGGCGTGAAGCGGTGACCCGCCACCTCAACCCTCAGCCCGGCACCCGCCTGCTCGACCTCGGCGCGGGCACCGGCGCGTGGGCGCAGACCTTCACCGACTGGTACGACGACATCGACGTCATCGCCGTCGAACCGGCCGAGGCCATGCGAGCCCGCTGCCTGCACCCTCAGGTGCTGGCCGGAGACGCTGCCAACGTCCCGTTGGCCGCCAGCAGCGTCGACGCGGCCTGGCTGTCCACCGTCATCCACCACGTGCCAGACCTGACCGCTGCCGCACGTGAGCTGCGCCGCGTTTTGCGTCCCGGCGGCCCGGTGCTGATCCGTTCCGCATTCGGTGGCCGCCACCACGCAATCACGCTGTTCCGATTCTTCCCCGAGGCCGTCCGCGTGTTGAACACCTACCCCAGCGTGCACGACGTCGAAGCCGCCTTCGCCACCGCCGGCTTCACCACGACCTCACTCGAACAGGTCCCGCAGACCACCGCACCGTCGCTTCGCGACGTCGCGGCCACCATACGCCGGGAAGCACACACGCCCCTACAACTGATCACCGACGATGAGTACGCCGCCGGTCTGGCTCGACTCCACCTCGCCGCTCAAACCGAATCCGGCCCAGTCATCGACGCACTCGACCTTCTCGTCCTTCGATAGAACGCCGTCCTCAGCGGCCAATCCAAGATCCGCCGACTCGGAGAAAGGAATTGGCCAGGTTCGTCCGGACGGTCGTCTCCGAGGCCCTCCGGACAGACTTGTCCCGCCCCAGATCAGCCTCATAGGCAGTGGCCAACTTCGAGCGGACCGGACATACGGTGTCCGGTCCAAGCAAACGTTGCGGAGTCCAGACCTACTTTGCGGAGGTCGTTGCGGTGTCCAGAGACAGGTTGCGGGGGTCGTTTCGGCATCCAAGGCGCAGCCCGCTCAGGCGTCGCCCATTACGGGCTGCCCTGGCATCGCCCTCACTGACGGGTATCGAACGCCTCAACCGCCCGCTGAACAGCTCGACCAAGGTCAGCACCATCGAGCCGAATCGGTCCGGCCTCGTCACCAACGCCCGAGATCACCACAGTGAATATCTTCGGGTTGACGCCGTCGGTCCGCTCTCCGTCAACCTTGATCAGCATCGACGCGCCGATCGCCGCCACTGCGCTCAGCAACGAGTCCAGCTCCTCCAGCGCCAACTGAACTCCATCGAGATCCACGCCTGCTCGCCAGGCCGGCACAGATCCATGCCACTCATTCACCTGATCATCCAAGCACGCGATCACGACGCCTGGACCGGTCACGAGCTCCGCCGGACAGCTTGATCAGCTTTTGCTGGACCATGGAAGACTCGTCGGATGTCTTCAACCGTTCCGCGCACCGTCAAGGCGATCGAAACCACCGAGCTACTACGCCTGGACGACGAGGCGCGGGCACGCGGTTTCAACCGTCACCACGAAGCCGGATGGTTGGCCACGAACGCGGCACCGTCAGCGATCCACTATCTGCACCCGGTGGTCGTTCACAAGGCCGGACGGCGGCCTGAGTTCACGCCTCACTGGCGTTGCGCCCTGCTCCTGAAACTTCATGGTGATCAAGAAGTCTTCTCCCTGCTGGATGTCTGGCCACCGTCGTTCGAGCAGTTGCCGGAAACCCTGGACGCAGAAGCGAAGTCGGCTATCTCGCACCGGCTGCTGGAGGGAAACCTGCCAACCCAGGCGCAGTGGGTCGCCTCCCACCCGCCTCCGTCAGATCCGCTTGGGGTCCGCTAGCAGAACCACCCGGTCGAGATCCGGTTTGAAGCCGAGCACCGGATGGTTTCGGTCACCCTCAGCGTCCAGGAATACCGCCTTGCCAAGCGCACGACCGATGGCGCACATGACCTCGCACAGCACGTCCACGCCCTGCTGGCCTTGAAGCTCGCGGAGGTCAACATCGAAGTCGATCTCCTCGGAGGACATTGGCCGGAAGATCACCAGAACGGAAGGGATGGGCCAGACACGGAGATCAACGGTCTCCGCGTCAGCCGGCCGTGACAGCACCTCGGCCGCTGACGGCAGCGGCCCCGGAACGCCGCCTTCCAAGTACTCCCATCGCCATCCGTTCGACCGGACCAGGTCGAACAAGATCTGCCAGTCCGCCACGGAGGCGCCCGGCACGGACAGGTCCGGCAGCGCACCCATCAGATGGGGATCGAAGAAGTTCTTGACCTTGTCCCACACAAGATCCGACATCCCATCAGGCTGCCTTCCAGCCCCCTCAAGCGCAGCCGGATTACCGGCAGACCGTCCGGCACCGACTTCAATAGAGCAGCCGATCAAGCGCCTCCTTGCCGAAATCCGCAACTTATGTCTGGACAGAAGGCGCCGGGCATGTCCAGACACAAGTTGCGTGCTGCTGCTCAGCGCCCCTGTGGTCCGCAGTCTTGAGTTGGACCGGACATACGGTCTGTTGCGTCCTCGCGTTGCTCTGGTCAGCCGGCGCGGCCGATCGCAGGCGGCTTCGAGGGGTCCACCTGCCTCGATACTGCCGACGATCCGGTAGCACAGGCCACCTGCAGCCCGCCCCTTCAGAGCCAGCCGGGCGTGATCGTTGCTGGGACTGAGTGACCCATCCCGAACGCCGCCGACAACCCGATCAATTGTTGAGCGGTTCATGGAAGACTCGTTGGACGTTCTCAACCGTTCCCCGCACCGTCAAGGCAGTCGAGACCACCGAGGTACTGCGCCTGGATGACGAAGCTCGGGCACCCGGATTCAACCGTCATCACGGACCCGGATGGTTGGCATTGTCAACGGCGGATTGGAACTGACCCCCTATCGACGTTTTGGGATTGACCCCCCGGAGGTCGTTTCGTGCTACTTGTTGCGGTCCTTCGCGAGGAGTTCTCGGCGGGCTCTGGTGCGGTAGGACTCGCCTGCGAGGGTGAGGACCTCGGCGTGGTGCACGAGGCGGTCGATCATCGCGGCGGCGACGACTTCGTCGCCGAAGACCTCGCCCCACCGCCCGAACGGCAGGTTCGAGGTGACGAGGATGGAGCCGGCCTCGTAGCGAGATGCGACGAGTTGGAAGAACAGGTTCGCTGCGTCGGTGTCGAAGGGGATGTAGCCGACTTCGTCGACGATGATGAGCTTGTAGCGGCGGATCTTCTTCAGCTCGGCTTCCAGGGCGCCGCGGTGGTGGGCGCGGGCGAGGCGGTCGATCCAGTTCGTCGCGGTGTCGAACAGGACCGAGTAGCCGGACTGGGTGGCCTTGATCCCGAGCCCGATGGCCAGGTGGGTCTTGCCCAGGCCGGGCGGGCCGAGCAGGATCACGTTCTCCGCCTTCGGGATGAACGTCGCCGTGGCCAGGTGCGCGAGCACGTCCTTGCGGAGGCTCGGCAGGTGGTCGAGGTTGAAGTCTTCCAGGGTCTTGATCGCCGGGAAGTGCGCGGTGCGGATCCGCATCGTCGTGCCGGCGGACTCGCGGTCGGCGACTTGCCGTTCCAACACGGCGGCGAGGTACTCCTCGTGCGACCAGTTCGCCTGTCTGGCCTGGTCGGCCAAGGTCTCCCAGGTCCGCCCGATCGTGGGCGTCTTGAGGACTCTGGTGAGGTAGGCGAGCTTGGATCCCAGCCCGTCCGGCGCCGGTCTGGTCTTCGTTATCGTGGTCATCTACTTCCCCTCAGCTGCGCTTTTCTGGACCGCCTCGACGTCGGGGCGGGGGTCGAAGTCCACGCCGAACAGGGCGTCGTAGTCCGGCAGGGCACGGATCGCCACGACGTGTCCATCAGCGTGCGAACGAGTCGAGGCCTGCCGCCGGCGGGCAGCCAAGTCCTGGCGCAGCAGCCGGGCGGTGGCCTGATGTTCGGGATCGGTGATCGTGCGGGCATGGCCCCAGTCACGGTCGTGATCAGCCACGACCTGCCCGGCGCACGAGGCGACCATCCGGGCGGGGGTGGCGAGCACGTCGATGAACCTGCCGATGCACCGAGGGTCCACGGAGTAGTCGTTGCCGTCGATACGCACGTAGTAGTCCCGCCCCAGCCGCACCCGATGCGTGAGCCCGATCGCCGGCGCCACCGGCGGCAGAGCCACCATCGCGGCCCGGTCCGCCGCCCACCTAGCCGTGGGCGTCGTCAAGCCGATCGCGCGCAGGACGCGCGTGTTCGCGCGTTGCACGAGCCAGTCGCTGATCTGGACGTTGAAGTCGAACGGCGAGGTGAACACACGCCCAGGCAGGAACGAGGTCTCGAAGAACCCGTTGCGCCGCTCGACCAACCCCTTGAACTCCGGATCCCTGGGCGGGGCCAGGCGAATACGCACCCCGATCGTCCCGGCGAACGCCGCCGCCTCCGTCGTGAGCTTCCCGGTGCCACCGATCGCGGCCTCCCGATCCCAGACCAAGGTCCGTGGACAGGCACCCCACCCGGCCACGATCTCCCACATCCCCGCCAGGATGTCTCCGGCCTTGCGACTGGGAATCATGACCGCGTCCGTGACCCGCGAGTACCCGCAGGTCATCGCGAGCACCGGCAGGATCCGCTCAGCCCCGCCACCAACCGGGATCGGCTGAGGTGGGAACCACAGATCACACTGGGCGACCTCACCCGGGTCGTACTCCACTCGGTCGGTCGGGTCCGGCGGAACGAACAACGGACGCAGCTCCCGAACCCGGTCCTTGAGGATCGTCAGCGACTTCGTCCACCCGATCCGCTCAGCGATCACCGTCGCCGGCATCCGCGGGAACTCCGCGAGCAACGCCCGGACCTGCGGCTCGACCCCATCCACACACGAACCGCGAGGGCCGCGCTCACGCGACGGCGGCGCCTCGGCCCGAAGCGCCGAACGGACCGTGTTACGCGCCAAACCCAACCGACGCGCAATCTCCTTGATCGGAACACCCTCAGCCCGATGCAACCGACGGACCTCAGCCCAGTCTTCCAATGCGATCACCCCTCCAGCCTCGGAGGGGTCAGTCCCAATCCGCCGCTAGAGGGTCAGTCTCAGCGCGTCGTCGACAGGCATCGAATGCGGCACTGGCGGCGATTCACTAGCTGTACCCGGTGCTGGTTCATGTCGCCGGGCGATGTCCCGAGTTCTCACCTCACTGGCGTTGCATGCTGCTCCTGAAGCTTCGCGGCCAGGACGTCGCTGCAGCGACGTGTTGCAGGACCTTGATCTGAGGGTGGTCCTACCAGAGATCAATTTCATTGAGGTCCTGCGTCACCATGAGTTCCACGAACACCGCGGTGCCTTCGGTACGCGAGGAGACCGTGCGGTGCCTGGCCGACCTGCTCAGCCGTGAACGGGCACGCCGAGGCATCCGGGCGGGGGCGGGCATCCGGGCGGACGACCGGGCGTCGTCCTGCCATGACCAGGCGGTGTTGTGCCGCCCGCTGTCGAGCTGCCCTCATGGATGGGGCGCAGGAATACCTGGGCCCGCCCGGCCAACAGCCCGCCGGTGCCTGGCCTGCCGCCGAAGGGCTGCGCCGGCCGCCTCTGGTCACCCCCGAAGGGCCGCGCCGACAGTGTTTGCGTCGGCGGAGCCGGTGCGTCCATGTTGGTCGACTCGTGGCGGCGCACCCGCCTCGATCGATACCTCGGGCTATTCCGGCTGATAGCACCTATGAGCGTCCATCGATGCTGCTTCGGTGTGCCCCTCGTCATCCGCGTCGCCGTCAATCCGTGCCCGCCGACGCGCCAACCTTCGGGGTATCGTCGGCCACCATTCTGGGGGCGCCCCGGGTCCGCAACATCAGCCTCTGTCCCTGGAAAGTCGGCGACGTCGTCGCGGCAGCCCTGGTCATCCTCCACACCGACCACCAACAAGCCACCTGATCACCCAATGTAACGATCACGTTACGCGGAAAGGCTCAGTGGGTCGCCTCCAACCCCGGTGATGACGGTGAATAGTGGCGGCAGCGGACGGCAGAATGACGAGGTGTTCGACTTTGGCATCGTGGGCTATCGGCCGCGCTGGCTCCGGGGGATCGAAGCAGTCGCCAGGCCCCACGATCCTCGCCTCGCAGGGCTTGTCGGCCGAACCTTGCGCCATGTCTGGCTGGTCTGGGATCTCGGGGCCGACGAATGGTTCGCCGACTGCCCTGTCCTGCTTGACTTCGGAGACGAGCAGGTCGAGATTAACCACACGAGGACCGACGATCTGTCAATCACCTTCAACAGCATCGACCCGCATCAGCCCCTCACCTGGCCTACCTCTGACGGCTTCCAACTTGCCTGGCGGCCGGAACCGATCGCGCAGCTCGAAGAACTCCGTGGACAAGAGCTGCGCCACGCCAGTCTTCTCGAATGGGCCGGCGGTACCATGGCCGACGGCAGCGTTGCCCTCGGTTTCGATTTCCTAGCAGGACACCTGACGATCTACAACGCGCTCGACGAGAATGGCTTCCTCTTCGGTGAACCCGGCCGGAATTGGCGCGAGCACGTCCTCTGAACGGCGAGAAGGCCGAGTCAGGGGACCCAATTCACGGCGCTTGGTTCCCTCGCATCAGGACGCGCACGGTCGTCCTCTTGTCGGGCTTGCTGGCCACGCCTCGCACCGCACCTGGCCCCCGGCTACGGCAGTATCTTCTGCAGCTTCACCGCTCTGACTTGGCGTCGCTGCCCTTAGCGCCGGCAGGCGGCGGCACTGCCAATATCATGGATTGGCAGGGAGAAGAGCTTCGGGGCAACAGGAGAAGAGCCGGCCTATGGCACAGGTAGTCCTACAATCTGACGACCTGCACGACCTGGTGGTGGACCAGTTCGGAGCAGCTCGCAGACCTGCCGCCCTGGACCGGCTGACCGGTGGCAGCAAGAAGGGCGTCTACCGCCTGCGGTTGGACGATCAGTCGACAGTGATCCTCTATCTTTGGACGACTGCCGAGAACTACTGTCCCCCGGCACCAGCTGTCCCCGACGATCCCTTCACCGATGCGTCGGGCGCCCAGTTGTTCGCCACCAACTACGCTGCCCTCACCGCCGTGGATGTGCGGACGCCACGGCTGCTGATGCTCGACCGCGCCGGCCGCTACCACCCGGCCGACCTTGCACTGGTCGAAGATGTCGGTGCGGTGACTCTCGAGGCCCTCATGGAACATGACCCGGCCGCAGCCGTACCGCCGCTGTCCATACTTGGTGATGCCTTGCGCCGGATGCACACCACCCGCGGCACCCACTACGGCAAGCTCGACGCCCTCGCCCGCGGGGAGGCACCGCAGACCCGCAGCACCGAGGACATCATACAGGGCCGGGCGCTCGGTCACCTCGACGCGGCGGCCGCCCGCGACGCCCGGCTCGCCGATGCCCACGACCGAATCACCGACCACCTCCGGTACCTGCGCGGTGCGGTCACCGCCCGCCACGACTACCGGCTGATACACGGCGAACTCGGACCAGACCACGTCCTTGTCCCGCGCTCCGGTGTACCCGCCATGGTCGACATCGAGGGGCTGACGTTCTTCGACGTGGAGTGGGAGCATGCCTGGCTGCAGTTGCGCTTCGGTGACGCGTACTCCGCGCTACGCCCAGTCGAACTCGACCCAAGCCGGCTGGAGTTCTACCGATATGCCCAGGTCCTGTCTCTGATCGAGGGTCCCCTTCGGATCGCCGACACCGACTTCCCGGACCGCCAGTGGATGCTGGCCCTGGCCGAGTGGAACATCACCAAGGCCCTGGCCGCGATCTGACTACTCTCGCATCGCCGTCCGGCGCAACGAATCGGCCAGCGCAGATGATCTTCGGGGTTTCCAGGGCCACGGCGGTCTGTACGGGATACAGCCCCAGGCGTCAATTCCCTGAATCGTGGAGGACCGGGGTGGCCGGCGTGTGGGGGTTATCAGGCAGCCTGCAGATCGGTAGCGTTGGGCGTGATTACGGCCTGATGGGTCGGTGGTGCGTTCGGAGCTACGCAAGGAGGTTCCGGGTGGATTCCTTGCCAGAGTGGACATTCGGGCAACGGTTGAAGGTCTACCGTGAGCGGTCCGGAAAGACCCGGGCGGTGCTTGGTGGGTTGGTAGGCCGTAGCGCCGAGTGGGTAAAGGCTGTCGAGACCGATCGGATCTTGCCGCCACGACTTCCCATGCTGGATCGGATCGCGCGCGCTCTTAAGGTCGACGTGTCTGCCCTGGCCGTGGAGTTGGGTGACCGGTCTGTGGTGGTCATTGGGCCGGAGCATCCGGCGTTGGCGTCGGTGCGGGATGCGGTGAACCGGGTCGTCTTCGCTGACGACGTCCCGGCGGAGTCGTTGGCCAGGCTGAGAGAGCGGCTGGCGATGGCATGGCGGGCCCGTCATCAGGCGCCGGATCACCGGACGGTGCTGGGCAGGTTGTTGCCGGGTTTGCTGCGGGATGCGCAGCGCGCAGTGTTGGGGTCCGAGGGTGCCGAACGGCGTCAGGCGCAGGTGTTGCTGGCGGAGACGCTCGGGTTGGCGCAGATGTTCATCGCGTACCAGCCCGCTGCCGAGTTGTTGTGGCGGGTGGCGGATCGGGCGATGGTGGTGGCGCAGGAGTCCGGTGACCCGGAGGCGGTGGCCGGTGCGGGGTGGTTCCTGTGCCAGGTGCATCGGGACGCTGGGGACTGGGACGCCGCGATGGCGGTGACGCTGGACGTGCTGTCGGCCGTGGAGCCGGCCACGGTCGATGGGAGCGCGAATCTGCTGGCGTTGTGTGGTGCGCTGAACTTCGAGGCCGCATACACGGCAGCTCGTGCCGGTACGGAAGGGTGGGCCTGGCGGTACTGGGATCGCGCGGATCGCGTGGCGCAGCGCCTACCGCAGGGCTTCTACCAGCCGCAGACGTCGTTTTCCCGGGCCATCATGGGCGCGCACGCAGTGACCGTGGCGGTGGAGTTACAGAAGTCCGGCGAGGCGGTGCGGCAGGCCCGCCGCCACGATGCGGCGGCGATCCCGTCGAGGCCGCGCCGGGCGCGCCATTTGATCGAGGTCGCGCGGGCGCACTACGGCAAGGGCGATACGGAAGCGACGGTGGCGATGCTGCGGCAGGCGTACGAGTCGGCCGCGGAGACGATCCGCTTCAACGGGTACGCCCGTCAGATCACCGTGGACCTGCTCGGCGGCCCGCGTGCCACCCGAGACGATGCCCGCGACCTCGCGGTCCGAGTCGGACTCGTCTCGTGACTCGGGGGTAGGAACCTTACCCATCTCAGCGTGCGACCCACCGTAGCTTCTCGTTCACAGGATGCGGCGGGCGGTGCGAGTTGAGCCCGGTCGCCGTGTCCTCCGCAATCAGAGGACGGCGAGGCTGCCCTCGTGAGCGACGAGGGAGGGTGCGTGCGGCGCATCTCGTACGACGACTACCTGTCGGCCACCGCGTTGACGTTTGCCCGACGGCATCGTTCCGTCTGGTCGTGGCGACGATGGCGGCGTGTCTGCCGGTGCGGAGCCGAACTGCCGTGCCGTGCCCGGCATCGGTTACCAATCAATCGGGGTCACTGGCCTGAAGGGGGTGAGCAGTGACCGGCGAGCCGGAGCAAGTGATCCTTGCGGTGCACGTCCGAGGGCTCGACGGCATGTGCGCTGGCTGTCGAGTGTGGTGGTCGCGGCTGGCTCCGTACCCGTGCTGGCAGGTGGAGTGGGCGACCAGCCGGCTCGCCCGCGCGAGCGTAGCCCGGTTTTTGTGCGGTGACGGGGTAACCCTTGCCTGACGGGGGCACGGTGCGTCGGGAGGGGCGGCCGATTGTGTGGCGAGAACCGCGGCTACGCAGTGCGAGTGCGGCGAATCGGGTTGAGTCGTGGTGCCGGGTGCTGGCTAGATGGGTCGCATGCGCACCATCGTGAGCGACCGCCTCCGGCTGCGCCCTTGGCGGGACGAGGACGCCGACTTTTTGTTGGATCTTGAGTCGCGCTGGGATGTCGTGCGGTTCCTGGGCCCACAGCCCACGACCATGAACGATCGCGAGAGGGCCCTCGCCTCGATCGCACGCCGCCGCGCCATCGATGATCCGGTCCACGGGATCTGGGCTATCACCACGGCGGCGGACGGTCGGCTGGTCGGTAATCTCCTGCTCAAGCCGATTCTGCTGTCGGCAGGGGAGCCGGCCGGTGGGCAGACCGAGGTCGAGATCGGCTGGCATCTGCATCCGGACTCCTGGGGGCACGGCTACGCCACCGAAGCGGCGGCGGCGGGTCTGGCCGATGCGTTCAGCCAGGGTTTGACGAGGGTCATTGCGGTCACGCACCCGGACAATCGGGCCTCCCAGGCCGTCTGTCGGCGGCTCGGCATGACACACCTGGGCCGAACAACGAAGTACTACGACATGCCGAACGAACTCTTCGAGAGTAAGGCAGTGGTGCCCCAGCCGGTGAGACCCGATCAGGTTCGTCCCTTGTGGGCGAAGTGGCAGGGTGGCGACTAGCGAAGCGGACTGGGAAAGTCGTGTCACGACTCTCTGGCAGAAAATCAACGAGTATGAGCCGGATGAGTTCCGCGGACAGGTAGCGGCTTTGGCTGCGGAGCGTGACCCCGAGGACGCAAAGGCTCTGTCCGAGCGGGCCTGTGCGAACGATTCCACCGGACAGGGCGAACAGGCAGCGCCGCTCTACCGGCGGGCACTCGCCGCTGGACTCGAAGGAATCCGGCGGCGGCGTGCGGTCATTCAACTCGCGAGCACGCTGCGTAACCTCGGTCACCCGGAAGAGAGCGTTGGTCTGTTGACGGCGGAGGTCGATCGGGATCCCGACGAGTTGGATGACCCGGTGGCGGCGTTCCCTGCGCTGGCGTTGATCGACGTTGGTCGGGAACGAGAGGCGGCGAGCCTCGCGCTCGGTGCCCTGGCCAAGCATCTGCCGAGATACAACCGCTCCCTGGCCCACTACGCGACGTCGGTTGTCGCCGAGAGGTAGCAGCCGCATCGGTCCGCGCGACGGCTCAATGATGCTCGCCTGGCTCCCGCCCTGGTTGGCGGGTTGCGGGTGCTCCCTACCCTCGCCGGCATGGCGATAGCACCCGCTGCCGTCCACGACCTGGGCAACGAACTGCGAGGTCTCGGCTGGGTCAGCGACCTGATGGTCGCCGGGTCATTGGCCACCGGCGACTACATTCCGCGCGTCGACCTTGATCTGGTCGCGCTCGTGGATGGGCGCGTTGACGCCGGCCGGAAGCGGCGCTCGCTGCCATCCACCGCCGTCTCGACCGCGGAAGTGGCGTGGGAGCCAAGCTCGGGTGCGGGTACGTCGACGGTGCGACCGTTGCGGAGCTCGAGCTACAGCATCCCACCTGGGGCTTGGCTGTCCGGCGTCCCTGGTGGTGGCTGGAACCCAGGATCGCTGAACTCGGTCTTTCCGCCATGGCCCGGGGTCGGCATGCACTCGACCACGGCGAGCTTCTCACCAAGACGCAGGCCATCAAGCAGGCGAACGCTCCTACCTGGCTGGTCGGCTACCTCAGCGCCAGACGGCGCGGCGAAGCCGTCTCCCTGCCTCGGCTCCGGACGGCCTGGATCGCCTGGCACGACGCCCGCCGGACAGTTGCCCACGCGAAGCGCACCCGCTGAGACCGCGCCCGATTCGAGTGCCGCCTTCACCTTCCCCTCCGCTCGCGACCGGACCGACCTCAGCAATCGATACTCTGGCCCCGCGATTGATCATCATATGATGGAGGGACGCCGGATGCCGTTGACGAACCCGTGGCTCGCGGAACCCGCGCCGACGCGGCGGCTGCCGCGGGACCGGCTTGCGGAGCGGATCCGTAACCTGCTCTCGTCCCAGAACATGTGTGTGCTGGCCACAGTCGGACCCGGTGGGCCGCTGGCCACCCCGGTGCGCTACTACCCGCTCGACTTCGCGGTGATGTTCACCGCCGCGCCGCGGTCGCCGAAGCTGCGCAACATCGCCGCGGACCCGCGGGTCTCGGTGGGTGTCTTCGCCCCGCTGGTCGGGCTGGCCAGCAGCCGTGGCGCGCAGCTCTTCGGCGAGGCTCGGGTGCTGCCGCCCGACCACCCCGACCGCGAGCCCTACTGGGCCGCGTTCCGGTGGGAGAACGAGCACGCCGAACGGGGCAGATCGCTCGCCGAACCGCCACGGGACACCCTGGTGGTGATCGAGGCGGACCGGATCGTCTACACCGAGCACTGGCTCCGACGAGAGGGCTTCGCTCCCCGTCAGTTCTGGCGACGCCGCGAGAACGAGCCCGAGGACGGCGAACGCACCGGCTTCCACCCGGATGGCGGCTACTGAGCCCGGCCGGGGCTAGGCGCCGAGCTGTCCGACCTCGGTGATCCGGATGACCGCCGCGCCCGCCTCGTCGGAGGCCGCGAGGTCCACCTCGGCGCTGATTCCCCAGTCGTGGTCACCTTCGGGGTCGTCCAGGATCTGGCGTACGGTCCAGGTCGCGCTGCCCTGCTCGATCAGCAGCAGTGCCGGCCCGCGGGCGTTCGGCCCGATCCCGATCTCCGGGTACTCCTCGAAGTACGGTTCCAGGGCGTCTTCCCAGGCGGCGGCGTCCCAGCCGGCGGCGCTGTCCAGCTCGCCCAGCTCGTCCCAGCGGCGCAGGGCGGCCAACTCCACCCGACGGAACAGGGCGTTGCGGACCAGCACCCGGAAGGCCCGGGTGTTGCGGGTGATCGCCGTTGGCTGGTCGTCCAGGGCGACGGCGACCTCGTCGACGTCGGAGGGGTTGCGCAGCCGCTCCCACTCGTCGATCAGGCTGGAGTCGACCTGGCGGACGAGTTCGCCCAGCCACTCGATGAGGTCGACCAGCTCCTCGGTCTTGGCGTCCTCGGGGACGGTGTGCCGGAGCGTCTTGTACGCGTCGGCGAGGTACCGCAGGACGAGGCCCTCGGACCGGGTCAACCCGTAGAACTGGACGAATTCGCCGAAGGTCATCGCCCGCTCGTACATGTCCCGGACGACGGACTTGGGGGAGAGCTGGTGGTCGGCCACCCAGGGGTGCCCCTGGCGGTACATCTCGTAGGCGTTGTCCAGCAGTTCGGCGAGGGGCTTGGGCCAGGTGACCTCGTCGAGCAGTTCGAGGCGGGCCTCGTACTCGATGCCTTCGGCCTTCATCGCGGCGACCGCCTCACCGCGGGCCTTGAACTGCTGCGCGGAGAGCACCTGGCGCGGGTCGTCGAGGATCGACTCGATCACGCTGAGCACGTCCAGGGCGTAGGCCGGGGACTCGCGGTCGAGGAGCTCGATTGTCGCGAGGGCCAGGGGCGACAACGGCTGGTTGAGGGCGAAGTCGAGCTGGAGGTCGACGGTGAGTCGGGCCCGTCGGCCGGACTCGTCCGGCTCGGGTAGCTCCTCGACGACGCCACCGGCCCGCAGCGCCCGGTAGATGGCGATGGCGCGACGGATGTGCCGGCGCTGGGCGGCGCGGTCCTCGTGGTTGTCGGTGAGCAGGTGCCGCATCGCCGCGAACGCGTCGCCGGGGCGGCCGATGACGTTGAGCAGCATGGAGTGGCTGACCTGGAAGCTGGAGGCCAGGGGTTCCGGATCGGCCTCGACCAGGCGCTCGAAGGTGGGCTTGCCCCAGCCGATCGACCCCTCCGGCGGCTTCTTCCGGACGACCTTTCGGCGCTTCTTCGGGTCGTCGCCGGCCTTCGCCAGGGCCTTCTCGTTCTCGATGACGTGCTCCGGTGCCTGCACCACGACCCGGCCGAGGGTGTCGAAGCCGGCCCGTCCGGCGCGGCCGGCGATCTGGTGGAACTCACGGGCCTTGAGGAGCCGGGTCCGGGTCCCGTCGTACTTCGACAGCCCGGTGAAGAGCACGGTGCGGATCGGTACGTTGATGCCGACCCCGAGGGTGTCCGTGCCGCAGATGACCTTGAGGAGCCCGGCCTGGGCCAGCGTCTCCACCAGGCGGCGGTACTTGGGCAGCATCCCGGCGTGGTGCACGCCGATGCCGTGCCGGACCAGCCGGGAGAGGGTTTTGCCAAAGCCGGAGGTGAAGCGGAAGTTGCCGATCGCGGTGGCGATGGTGTCCTTCTCGGCCCGGGTGCAGACGTTGACGCTCATCAGCGCCTGGGCGCGCTCCAGGGCCGCCGCCTGAGTGAAGTGTACGACGTACACCGGGGCTTCGCGGGTCTCCAGCAGCTCCTCAAGGGTCTCGTGCATCGGCGTCGTCGCGTACGAGAAGAGAAGGGGGACCGGTCGTTCCGCGGTCTGGACGACGGCGGTCGGCCGGTCGGTGCGCCGGGTGAGGTCGGCGACGAACCGGGTGGTGTCCCCAAGCGTGGCGGACATCAGGATGAACTGCGCCTGTGGCAGCTCGATCAGCGGCACCTGCCAGGCCCAGCCCCGGTCCGGCTCACTGTAGAAGTGGAACTCGTCCATGATCACCTGGCCGACATCCGCGCGCGCGCCCTCCCGTAGCGCGAGGTTGGCCAGGATCTCCGCGGTGCAGCAGATGACCGGCGCGTCCGGGTTGACGCTGGCGTCGCCGGTGAGCATCCCGACGTTGTCGGCGCCGAACACCTCGCAGAGCGCGAAGAACTTCTCCGACACCAGGGCCTTGATCGGAGCCGTGTAGAAGGTTGTCCGGTCGTCGGCGAGCGCGGCGAAGTGCGCCGCCATCGCGACCAGGCTCTTGCCGGACCCGGTCGGCGTATTCATGATCACATTCGCGCCGGAGACGATCTCGATGACCGCCTCCTCCTGGTGCGGATAGAGATCGAGGCCGCGCTCGGAGGCCCAACCGGCGAACGCGTCGTACAGGGTGTCGGGGTCGGCGCTGGCCGGCAGCGCGGCGGTAAGAGTCATGGCGGGGTCCATGGTGCCTGGACCATCACCGCGCGCGCCAACCGGGCCGGCTGTCGGCGTCCCGTGGTGGGCCTCAGCAGCGGTGGTAGATCAGGTCGGCCACCGGGCGACCGGCAGTCAGGGCGCGGCGTTCGAACTTCGTCACCGGGCGGTGCTCGGGGCGGGGCGCGAACCCGTCGTGCGGGTTCACCAGCCCCGGATCGGCGTCCAGTGTCCGCCGCATCGCCGCGGCGTACTCGGCCCAGTCGGTCGCGCAGTGCAGCGTGCCACCGGTTGTCAACCGGGAGCGCAGCAGGGCGACGTGATCGGGCTGGATGATGCGCCGTTTGTGGTGGCGGACCTTCGGCCACGGGTCCGGGAAGAAGACGTGCACCGCGTCGAGTGAGCCGGCGGGCAGGGCGCTGACCAGGTCCAGTGCGTCGCCCTCGGCGATTCGAACATTGCTCAGAGAGTGCCGCTCCACCAGGTCGAGGAGGTTGGCGATTCCCGGCGTGTGCACCTCGACCGCCAGATAGTCTCGGTCCGGATCGGCGGAGGCCATCGCCACGGTGGCGTCGCCCATCCCAGAACCGATCTCCACCACCAGGGGCGCCCGGCGCGGGAACAGGACAGCCGGCTCCACCGGCGTGCCGGGCACCTCCGGGACGGTCAGGCCGTACCGCGGCCACAGCTGTTGCAGCGCGCTGGTCTGGCGCGGCGACATCCGGCCGCGTCGCGGGTGAAATGTCCGGATGCTCCGCGCGGGCGCGGTGGGGTGGGAGTCGGTGATGGTCACAGCGATCCGAGCGTACGCGAGGACCGCGCCGAATCGGATGTGATGTGCGACGGGGATGTCGGGATTCCCCGTGCGACAGGCCGGGCGTGTGTGCTGCCCGGCCGGGTCGGGAGGGGGCTGTGGTGAAGGTGACCCGCGGGGGTCTGGCGGCGACGATCGCGGTCGCGGTCGTCGGTCCGCTGCTCGCGGTCGTCGTCGGCCCGCTGCTCGCCGTCGGGGCCGCGAACGCGGCGGCTGGTCCAGCATCAGCCCAGGTGGTGTCGGCTGGGCCGGCTGCTGCCGGAGCGGCATCGGCCTGGTCCTCCCCCGTTGCGGCGTCGGCCCCCGAGGGGGCGCCCCGCCCTGTTGCCGCCCCCATGCAGCCCGAGGGGCCGAAGCCGTCGACCGTCTTCGTTGAGGTGACCCCGAGCACGGTGAAAGCCGGCTACCTGGTCGGGATCCGGGCGAGTTGCCAGGACAACTCCATCCCGGCAATCGTCTGGTCCGACGCCTTCGGCCGCGTCCAGGTGAAGCCGGACAACGGGCTGTTGACCGCGACGGCGATGGTGCGGGAACGAACCCTGCCCGGCAGCTACCGGGTCAAACTGGAGTGCCGCGGCGGTGAGACCGCGTCAACGATGCTCCAGGTCGTCAGGTCGGCCGCGCCCAGTCGCGGCCCGGCCACCGGGTTTGGTGGGTCCGCCGGCCACTTCTCCGGGGGGCTGCTGCTGCCGGTCGGGGCCGCGCTGACCGTGGCCGGTCTGGTGGTGTGGCTGGTCTCCCTCCGCCGGCTCCATGGGGCAGCCCGCCGATGACCAGGAGCCGCGCCGCCCGGACGGCCCGCCGGCCGGCGGGCCGTCGCAGCCCGTGGGTCGTACCGCTCGCCGTGCTGCTGGTGCTGGTGGGGGTCTTCGCCACGGGTGCCGGGCTGGGCCGGACCACCGGCCCGCTGGAGTGGGCGAGCGCGGCAGACGCTGACCGACCCGCCGGTGGGGCCAGACCGGAACCGGCCACCAGCCGGCCGGTTCGCCTCGCTGTACCTGCGATCGGTATCGCCGCGGCGATCGCGCCGGTGGGGCAGGCCCGGGACGGCTCGATCGCTGTCCCGCCCCTGGAGCGGGCCCACGAGACCGGCTGGTATGACCGGGGGCCGGTCCCCGGCGATCCGGGGCCGGCGGTCATCGTCGGTCACGTCGACACCAGGGCTGGTCCGTCGGTCTTCGCTGACCTGCACCGGCTGCGCCCCGGCAACCCGATCGAGGTGACCCGCGCCGACGGCTCGGTGGTGGGATTCCGGGTTGACTCGGTGGAGCGTTTCCCCAAGGACCAGCTCCCCGCCGAACGGGTGTACGGCGATTCCGGGCCGGCCGGGCTGCGCCTGATCACCTGCGGTGGAGCCTGGCTGGGGGGCCGCACCGGCTACGCCGACAACGTCATCGCCTTCGCCACGATGACGTGAGACCGGCCCCGGTGATCCCGGTCAGGAAACCGCGTCGCGGGCCGGATAGCCGAGAACCTCAACGAGGTTTCCGGTCGCTGCCGTGAAAGCCGCGTAGACCTCGTCGTCGAAGTGGTTGCGCCAGTCGCCAGCCTTGCCCTTTCGGTAGTGAGAAACTTTCCCCGCGGCTTCCCGATCCTTCCGCATCTTGGAGAAGCTGTAGCGGGACAACAGAGCCTCCAGCTCGGGGGCGGGCAGGGTGATCCCACAGTGTCGCATCAGCTGGTCCACCTCCTCCAGCTGCCGCTCGCCGGTCAGGTCCTCGTAGCGGAACAGGCGGAAGGTCTCGGAGCTCGGGGCGACCGCCCACGACCGGAGCTGCTTGAAGAGGTTTCGCTTGGAGTGGCGTTCGATGACGTGGAGCAGTCCTTCCTTCATCGAGATTTCCTGCAATGTTTTCCGTACCTGGAGGATGTCGCCCATGGGGGCATGCGAGTTACGCAGCGAAAAGTAGCTTGAAATGACGATATCGCGTGGGTCGCGAATGACGAAGAATGCGCGATAGGTGCCGGGTTTTGAAATCTTCTTGAAGCGTGGGTAAGAATGAAATAGAGCCAGACCTGCCCGGCCGGGTGGAATGATGGGCAACTTACGTCGCTTGTAGAAGCGCGGGTCGTAGGGGAGTAGCCCGGAGTGGCGATAGACGGTGGGGTCGCTGAACAGGGCTTTGATCCACTGGCTGCCCGTCTTGTGTACCGTGCAGTGGTAGATGTTGTCGAACTCGCACCGGCTGACCACCGGGACGAGGAGCCGCTTCCTCGCATTGTGTGCCTCGAGCTGTGCTCGGCGTGCCATCCGGCGCGTTAAATTGGGTGTGTGTTGCTTGGCGAATTCTATTGTTTGATTGATCATTCTCGAAGCCTCATCTGCGCCTTTAAGGTGGGGCTCTGCGCGTACTGTGGGGGTGGGGTCGGTTGAATCCCAGGCCTAACCGTTCCTGCCCCGGTATGTCAACGTGCCACTAGGAATATCCCCGACGGTCCAATTAAAGTCAATCCTACCCTCGGCGATTGGCTGGTGACGTGGCGTGTGGCGTGAATTGTCGCCGGGCGGGTGTTCAGAACGCCTCCACCGCTGGGACAAGGTCGGCGTCCACGACGATCGGGGCATGGTCGGAGGGGCCCTTACCCTTACGGGCCTCCCGGTCCACGTACGCGGACCGGACCACGCGGGCGAACTGAGCGGAGGCGTACACCAGGTCGATCCGCATGCCCTTGTTCTGGTGGAACATTCCAGCCCGATAGTCCCAGTAGGTGAACGGGTGCGGGCCCTTCATCGGGGTCGGGACCACGTCGGCGAGGCCCAGATCGCGTAGCGCCGCGAGTGCGTCCCGTTCGGCGGGCGTGACATGGGTGGATCCGGCGAACAGGGCCGGATCCCAGACGTCCGCGTCGGTGGGGGCCACGTTGAAGTCGCCGCACACCACCAGCGGTACGCTGCCGGTCAGCTCGACCTCCAGCGTGTCCCGGAGCGTGCCGAGCCAGGCCAGCTTGTACGCGTAGTGCGGGTCGTCGAGGGCCCGGCCGTTGGGTACATAGACCGACCAGACCCGAAGTCCGGCGCAGGTGGCGGAGAGGGCGCGGGCCTCCGGATCGGGGAAGCCCGGCTCGTCGGGGAAGCCAATGGTGACATCGGTCAGGCCGACCCGGGAGAGAATGGCGACCCCGTTCCACCGGCCGTCACTGTGGCTGGCGGCGGTGTAGCCGAGCGCGCCAACCTCGGCGACCGGGAACGCGCCGTCCGGGCACTTGGTCTCCTGGAGGCAGACGACATCCGGGTTCGTGTCCGCCAGCCAGTCGAGCAGCCGGGGCAGGCGGGCCTTCACGGAGTTGACGTTCCACGTCGCCAAGCGCATGGTCCCAGCCTGCCCGATCTGATGCCAGCCCGCTGCCCGCCCGGGGCGTGTCACCGACGGACTGTCGGGGAGGGCGCTCGGCGCCGCTCCCCGACCCTCGCCCTCGCCGCGGCCCGCCGGGACCGGGCTCAGTCCTCCGGCGGGGATCCCCGCGGCCGACGGAGCGGCCCGTCCGCCCCGGCGACCAGCTCAGCCGCCGGGGTTCTCGTTGGGGCGGGTCTGCTCGGCCAGGAAGCGTTCCAACTCGGCACCGAGCTCGTCGGCCGTGGGCAGGGCCTCGGTTCCGGTGTTGAGCAGGTTCGGCTGGCCGCGCCCCCGGGTGAAGGTGTCGTACTGCTCTTCCAGTGCCTGGACCAGGGCTGCGGCGTCCTCGGTCTCGGCGACCTGCCGGTCGATTTCCGTCCGGACCGCCTCGGTCGCGGCCCGCAGGTTCTCGCAGGGAAGGAGGAGCCCGGTGCTGCGCGACACGGAGGCGAGCAGCACCTCGGCGGCGGCAGGGTACTCGGTCTGCGCGACGTAGTGCGGCACGTGCGCGGCGAAGCCCAGCGCGTCGCGGCCCTGCTCGCCGAGGCGGTACTCGAGCAGGTGTCCTATACTGCCGGGCACCTGCACGCGTTGCAGCCATGGCTCGTAGCCCGCGGTGAGTTCACGCCGGGTGGCGTGGGCGGTGACGCCCGTGCGGCGGGTGTGTGGCACCGCCATCGGAATCGCGTTGAGGCCGACTGTCAGCCGGACATCCAACCGGGCGGAGAGCCCGGCCACGGCGGCGACGAAGCGTTCCCACTGCAGGTCTGGCTCGGGGCCGGTGAGCAGCAGGAACGGGGTGTCGGCGTCGTCCCGGAGCAGGTGCAGCTCCAGGGCCGGGGCGTCGTAGGACTCCCAGTGGTCCTCGACGAAGGTCATCACCGGCCGCCGCGAGCGGTAGTCGAAGAGCTGGTCCAGGTCGAACCGGGCCACTGGCCGCGCATCGAGCGAGGTGAGCAGCTGCTCGCGAGCCAACCGGGTGGCGCTACCGGCGTCAACGAAGCCGGATAGTGCCTGGATCAGGACGGGCTGCCCGAGGTCGGGCAGATCGTCGGTGAGTTCGTAGAGCTCGTGTGGGTCGAGCACCGGTGCGGACCTCCCTGGATGTGGCTACGGGCCGTCGTGCACGGACGGCACCCGGTTGGGGAAACTACCCGCACTCCTGCGGCATTCCGCCGGGCCCCCGGGCCGGGTCCCGGGGCCGCGCTTCCGGCCAGGGTCACCGGGGCGGGCGTTCGCTTGGCCGGGAGCTTCTGCCGACGGGGGCGAGCCCGGCGACCGGCGTCAACCCGCCGTACGCTCGCCGACCAGTCAGGCGCAGCGGACGGATGCTTCCGTGCCTCAGCGCGGGTGTTGTCCCGGCGCGATACACCTGGACACAGCATCCGGAAGGAGGTCGACCTGTCCCTCATGCAGCGGATCCAGGCGTTCCTCCGTTCGCCCCGCGAACACCATCCGATCGAGCGGGGCGGTGGGAAGTGGGGCCCGCCAGGCAGCAGCAGACGGGAGTTCGCCGTGCGAACTGAGCGCCATCGTTGACCGGGTCCGAGTCAGCCGTAAAGCTGGCAAGCAGGCCGCCCAGCCGTAGATCCCGGGGAGCCCACTGTGACCGATGCCACACCCGCCGATGGTCAGCCCGGTGTTCGCTCACCGCAGAAACCCACGGTGGCCCCGGCCGTAGCGGGGCCGTCAGCCGGGCTGTGGGGCCGGATGCGCGAGGATCCGCAGTACGCACCGGAGCACCTCGCCTTGGCGGCGGTGCGTCAGCTCGGTCCGGAGGCGGCTCAGTGGGCGCGGTGGGTCCGCGCTGAGCAGCCCGGGATGGTGCCGGTCGAGGCCTTGGCCGACCAGGCGGTTCGCCGATTCGTCAACTACGCCCGGTTTCCCGGGGCGGCCTCCGGGACGACGGGCCTGCCCGGCCTGGTGATCGACGTGGGTCTCCTCGCCTGGACCCAGGCCCGGATGGTGTTGCACGTCGCAGCCGCCTACGGGCTGGACGCCACCCACCACGACCGCGCCGTTGACCTGCTGGTGCTGCAGAAGGTGCACAAGGCCGAGCAGGGCGCACGGCTCGCGCTCGGGGTGGCCGCCGGCCGAGAGCGTTGGTTGCCGGTGTGGTCACGCGGAGGAGCACCGACTCAGGCGTCGCGTCCCCAGGCTCCTCAGGTGACCTGGGCGAGCTGCTCCTGGCCGGCGTCCGTGATTGGTCCTCATCGAGGGCTGCGGGCGGGAGGCCAGCCGTGCAACCACCAGCCGAGCGCGTGGGTGATCCGGGGCAACACCACATACGTCATCAGCGGTGTCAGCGTCAACGTCATGATCAGTACGCGAGCTGGCACCGGGACATCCGGGATGAACCGGCCGGTCAGCAGGGTTGCGGTCAGGCTGAGGGGGAAGAACGCCAACCAGATCGTCACCGCCTGCTTCCAACGCGGCGGCGAGGGTGGTGGAGCGGTCGGCTCCGCGCTGACCGGCTCGAGCGTCTGCCCCCGACGGGAGAACCAGCCCTCGACCCCGGTCCGGCGTTCCACCTGGGTGTGCTCGACGACGCCCTGCGCCGAGGCCAGCCACCAGTGCCGTTGCGGTGACTCCTCCCAGCGACGTAGCGTCTCGTCGTCGGCGAACCGGTAGAGCATGTGCCATTCGCCGGACTCGGGGGCGCTGCGGATCCATCCGGCCCCGAGGAAGCCGGGAAACGCCTCCGCCAGCGCCGTGCCGGCGCGCATCCACGCCACCATCTCCTGGGTCCGAGCAGGATCGGTGCGTCGGGCGACGGAGACAGTCACGGGCATCGGGGGCGTCCTGGTCATGTCTCCATGTTCCTCGCTGATGCCCGGAGTGGCCGGCGTGTGGCGCGTCGGTGTAACGCGACTAACCCGGGTGGTGAGCCGACTCACCACACCCAGCCCGAACAGTCGGAACATCCGGCCGGGAGGTGCTCCCGGCCGGATGTGTTCCTGGTTAGGCGTGCCCTGGACGGGTAGCCGGAGGTGATGACGAGATCACAGCCCCGGCGTGCCCGTGGCACCGTCGGTCACGCCTACAGCGCGCTTAATCTTCGCCTCGTGCTCGCCAGCTTCGGTGCGGTCACGATGGTGGTTTTCGGCGCGCTGGCGTTCTGGGCGGGGGTGGTCTGGCTGGGGGTGCTCTGCGCCCTCTTCGCCGTGGTCGCCGTCGTTGACCTGGTGATCATCCAGCGGCGACGGGCCGCTCGCCGTCGGGAGGAGCCGGGCACCCGGCATTCGCTGTTCGAGTGACAGGAGTTCGCGATGCCCATCGCCACCACCAACCCGGCCACCGGCCAGACGCTGAGGACGTTTGCGCCGATCTCGTCCGAGCAGGTGGAGGCGGCGATCAGCCGGAGTTCCCACGCGTGCCGGCAACTGCGGGACACGACGGTCGAGGAGCGCGGTGACTGGCTCAACATGGCCGCCGCCCTCCTGGAGGCCGAGCGCGACGACGTGGCCCGACTGGTGACAACGGAGATGGGCAAGACCTACGCCGCTGCCCGGGACGAGGTGACCGTCTGCGTCAACGCCTGCCGCTTCTATGTGACGAAGGCACCGGTGTTCCTCGCCGACGAGCCCGCCGACGCGGCCGGCGTCGGTGCCGCTCGGGCCTTCGTCCGGTACCAGCCGCTCGGGCCGGTGCTTGCGGTGATGCCCTGGAACTTTCCGCTCTGGCAGGTGCTCCGTTTCGCCGCGCCGGCGCTGATGGCCGGCAACACCGGCCTCCTCAAGCACGCCTCGAACGTCCCCCAGACCGCTCTCTACCTGGCGGACCTCTTCCGCCGGGCCGGCTTTCCGCCGGGGGCGTTCAGCACCCTGCTGGTCGGCTCCGATGCGGTGGAGGCCATTCTCCGTGATCCACGGGTTCGCGCCGCAACGGTGACCGGCAGCGAGCGTACTGGACGCGCCATCGCCCAGATCGCCGGTCGTGAGTTGAAGAAGACTGTGTTGGAACTCGGCGGCAGCGACCCGTTCGTGGTGATGCCCTCCGCCGACCTGGATCGGGCCGCCGAGGTGGCGGCCGCTGCCCGGTGCCGAAACAACGGCCAGTCCTGCATCGCCGCGAAGCGCTTCATCGTGCACACCGACGTGTTCGATGCCTTCGCGGAGCGGTTCGCCGCGCGGATGTCCACACTGCGCGTGGGTGACCCGATGGCGGAGGGTACCGACGTGGGTCCACTCGTCAGCGAAGGGAGCCGTGCCGAGGTCGCCGCCCAGGTCCTCGACGCTGTTGACCAGGGTGCGACCCTCCGCTGCGGGGGCGAGCTGCCGGCGGGGGAGGGCTGGTACTACCCGCCTACGGTCGTCGCCGATCTCACCCCGCGGATGCGGATGTGGGCCGAGGAGGTTTTCGGGCCAGTCGCCGGGCTGTATCGAGTGTCGTCGTACGACGAGGCGATCGAGGTGGCCAACGGCACCGCGTTCGGGCTCGGTGCGAACGCCTGGACCCGGGACCCGGCGGAGCAGGAGCGGTTCGTCCTCGACCTGGAGGCGGGCAACGTCTTCGTCAACGGTATGACCACGTCCTTTCCGGAGTTGCCGTTCGGTGGAGTGAAGAACTCCGGGTATGGCCGCGAGCTGGCCGCGGTGGGGATGCGCGAGTTTTGTAACACCAAGACCGTGTGGGTCGGCGGCGACGGCCGCACCGATCCGGTGGCAGCGCACGCCGAGTGAGCCGGATGAGTGGTGTCGCGGAGCCAGCCTGGATGATCGTGCGGCTCGGCACGGTGAGATTCGCCGCGCCACGCCGGGTCGGGTGCCTCCTTGAGACAACGGCCCCTCCGCCTGGCAGGCTGCCTTCCATGACCTTGAAGCTACGTTCGTTCGGCATGAGCGACCGTGGGCTGATCCGGAGTGGGAACCAGGACGCCCTGTACTCAGGTAACTGGCTCGTTGCCGTCGCCGACGGCATGGGTGGGATGGCTGCCGGTGATCTTGCCAGCTCGATGGCGATCAGGTCGATTGCGCCAATCGACCTGGCGACCCCGGAAGATGAGCTGGTAGCTGCCTTGCAGCGGGCCATTGCGGCGGGGACGGCACACATTCGGCAGGCCGTCAGTGAGGAGCCGGAGCGCCAGGGCATGGGTACCACGCTGACCGCCCTGCTCCTTGCCCGAACGGGCAGCTGCCTCGCGCTGGCTCACGTCGGTGACTCCCGGGCGTACCTGTTCCGCGAGGGCGTGCTCAAACAGATCACCCGGGACGACACGTTCGTGCAACTCCTCGTCGACCAGGGGGTTATCACCCCGGACGAGGCGAGTAGCCACCCTCGGCGGGCGGTCGTGACCCAGGCGTTGCAGGGCGAGGAGGTCTCCCCGGCCTACGCGACGATGATCCCCTGGGCCGGCGATCGTTGGTTGCTGTGCAGCGATGGGCTGTCAAACGTGGTCCGCCCGGAGAGGCTTACCGAGGTGCTCGCCGAATACCCCGACCGGACCGAGTGCGCTCGAAAGTTGATCGAGCTGGCGCTGCACGCCGGCGGCCCGGACAACGTCACCGCGGTCGTCGCCGACCTGGTGACGGAGTGAGCCTCAGCGACGGCGCGGATTGGCCCGCCGAGTCGGTTCGGCGGTGGTCGGATCCACCGGCCAGGAGTGCCGTGGATAGCGTCCGCGCAGCTCCGCCCGAACCTGTGGGTAGCCGGACCGCCAGAAAGACGCCAGGTCCCCGGTGACCGCGGCGGGACGTCCGGCGGGGGAGAGGAGCCGCAGCAGGACGGGCACCCGACCAGCAGCGATTCGGGGCACCTCCAGCCAGCCGAATGCCTCCTGGAGCCGGACCGCCAACACCGGTGTGGTCGGATCCGTGTAGTCAACCCGGATTCGGGAGCCGCTGGGCACCGTGAGCCGCTCCGGGGCGAGTTCGTCCAGCTGGGCCGCGGCTGGCCAGGGCAGCAGGCGGCGCAGTGCGGAGAGCACATCAATCTGGGCCAGGTCGGCCCGCCGACGTGCCCCGGCCAGCTCCGGCGCGAGCCAGTGCGGCGCCGCGGCCAGCAGCGCCTCGTCGCTCACCTCGGGCCACTCGTCGCCGAGGGCGGTGTGGCAGAACGCCAACCGCTCGCGGAACGCCCGAGCCGCCGGGGACCAGGTCAGCAGTCCCAGCCCGGTACGGCGCAGGCCATCCACGAGCGCGTTGCGCAGCTCGTCCCGGTGTGGCGCGACGAGCGGGCGTTCAACGAGGTCGAGGGAGCCGAGTCGGACCACCTCCCGAGCCACCACATCCGTCCCGGACCAGGCCACCTCGCGCGCCGTGGTCAGCAGCGAACCGCCGGCGGCTCGGGCGGTCGACTCATCTATCGGAGCCGCCAGTCGGATTCGGGCAGCCGGCGCGCCCGGTGTGCGGTCGGCGATCGCGACCGCCAGCCACACCGAATCGGTCAACGCCGACCCGGGCCCGAGCGTCGCGGCGGTCCCACCGCTCATCAGGTACGTGGGTTCGCCCGGCCGTCGGATTCGGGCTAGTCGTTCCGGGTACGCCAGGCCGATGACCAGCCCCGCGGCCAGGTCGTCGGAGAGGCGGGGCTCCGGCGTCGTCGGCCCGGGGCCCGGGGGCAGCGCGGTACGCAGCCGGCGTGCCTCGGCTCGCCAGCGGTTGGTGGCGGTGGCGTCCGTTCCGGAGCGAAGCCGTCGCAGCGCGGCGGTGAGGTCGTCCCCGGGGCCGGCGACCCCCTCCTCGGCGAGGATCGCGACGACCTCGGCCGCGCGGTCCGGGCCGAGGTGGGCGGCGCCGTCGATCAGGGCGCGGCCCAGCCTGGGGTGCGTGCCGACCGCGGCGATCGCCCGGCCGCGGCTGGTGATCCGCCCATCGGCGTCGAGCGCGCCGAGCGCGACGAGGGACTCCTGGGCCACGGCGAGCGCGGCCGGCGGCGGTGGATCCGGCAGCGCGAGGCCGCGTCCGTCCGGCGTGCCCCAGGCCGCGATGTCCAGCGCGAACCGGGTGAGGTCGGCGGTGGCGATCTCTGGCTCCGGCTGTGCGGCGAGTCGCTCGTGGTGCGCTGCCGACCAGCAGCGGTACACCTGCCCGGGGCCCTCTCGACCGGCCCGTCCGGCCCGCTGGGTGGCGGCGGCCCGGGACACCGGGACGGTGACCAACCCGCCCAGTCCGCGGGCGAGGTCCGTGCGGGCGACGCGGGCCAGCCCCGAGTCAACGACGACCCGCACCCCCGGCACCGTCAGGCTGCTCTCCGCGACCGATGTCGCCAGCACCACCCGCCGGCGGTGACGGTCGGAGCCGGCGCGGGGTGGGGTGTCGGAGATGCCGGGCCGCAACGGTTGGGCCCGCAACACGGCGTCCTGCTCCGCTGGGCGCTGCCGGCCGTGCAACGGCAGGACCGCGATCTCGGCGGATAGGCCGGCCAGTCGGGCGCTGATGGCGGAGATCTCTCCGGTGCCGGGAAGGAAGACCAATACATCGCCGTCGTGCTCGCGTAGGGCCCGACGGATGGTGGCCGCGACATGGTCGAGTAGCACCGGGTCCACTCGGCCGCTGCCGGCGGGAAGGACCGGGCGGGGCGGCGGTGCCCAGATCCGGGTCACTGGGTGCGCCGCCGCCGATGCCCGTACCACCGGCGCGGGCGCGTCACCACCGAGCAAGGCGGCGACCCGATCCGAGTCGGGGGTGGCCGACATGCCGAGTAGCCACAGCTCCGGGCGGAGCGCGGCCCGCGCCTCCACCGTGAATGCGAGCGCCAGGTCGGCGTCGAGCTGCCGTTCGTGGATTTCGTCGAGCAGGACGGCGCTGCTGCCGGCCAGCTCCGGGTCCCGGTGCAGCCGGCGGACCAGCAGTCCGGTCGTCACCACCTCGACCCGGGTGCGTGGTCCGACGCGGCGGTCGCCCCGCACCGCGTACCCGACCCGTTCGCCCACCCGCTCGCCGAGCAGCGCGGCCATCCGGCGGGCGGCGGCGCGGGCGGCCATCCGGCGGGGCTGCGCTACCAGGACCCGGCTGGTCACCTCCTCAGCCACAGCGAGCGGGAGCAGGGTGGTCTTGCCGCTGCCCGGCGGCGCTACGAGCACCGCGGTGCCGGTGGCGTGTAGCGCCGCCAGCACCGCGGGCACCACCGGCCGGACCGGCAGGTCAAAGGGGGCGTCGGAGTGCACGGCAGGAGTGTCCCACCGGCAGTGGGTCAGTCGCCGCGTACCCCGTCGATGCCGGAGACGAAGGCGCGCCAGGCCGGTGTGGGGAAGGCGAGTACCGGGCCGCGACGGTCCTTGCTGTCCCGGACCGCGACCTGGTCAGTCGATGTGGACACCTCGATGCAGTTGCCGTTGCCCACGCTGCGGCTGCTGGTGCGCCACTCAGTCCGGTAGAGCGCCGTCATCGCGTACCTCTCGTCAATGTCGGCGTGCCTCGCCGACGTTACGGAAAGTTACGAGAAGCTGCCAAAAGATGTGCCTGGGACGCTGCTGGATCGAGCGCCAGACGGCGCAGCTCCTCGTGTACAAGGCTATACCCAGCAACGTGTTCCGCCCCCTCCAGCGCCAGGCCTGTCGTGAGATTTTCCAGGTAGACCACGGCTGCGTCGGCCGAGTCGGCGAAGGCCAGGATGACGTAGGGCGCGCTCATGGCGGGGTGCCCGCCGGCCGAGAAGGGTAGTACCTGCACCGTGACGTTCGGTAACTGTGCGGTCGTCGCGATGTGTGCCAGCTGGTCGGCCATCACCGCGTTCCCGCCGACTGGCCGGCAGAGCACCGCCTCGTTGAGAACGACCGATAGCTGCACCGGGTTGTCGCGGTGCAACACCTCCTGGCGGCGTAGGCGCGCGGCGACCTTTCGCTCCAGACCGTCCTCACCGGCGGTGCGCCGGAAGACCTCTCGCGCGTACGCCTCCGTCTGGAGGAGACCGGGTACGGCCTCGCCCTCGTAGGTGTGCAGCGCGGCGGCCTCTGCCTCCAAGCCGACGTAGAACTCGAACCACTCCGGCAGGACGTCGCTGTAGCTCTGCCACCAGCCGCGCTGCTGGGCGCTGCGGGCGATCTCGATCAGTGCCTCGGCGTCGGCGCCGGTCACCTGATAGAGGGCGAGGGCGGCGCGGACGTCACGCGGCTTGATTCCAATCTGGGCATTCTCGATCCGGGACAGGTTGCTCTTGGACATGTCCAGCTGGCGCGCGGCGACATCGAGGGTCATGGTGGCGCGCTCGCGGAGCTGGCGGAGTTCACGGGCGATACGGCGGCGGCGTACGGTCGGGCTTGCGGTCACCCTCCGAGTCTGTCACGACAAGATCCCCAGGTCGCCCGGATACGGACTGCAACCCTCTTGGTTGGGAGTTGCAGTTCACCGCAGTGCAATGCATCCTTGCCCAGTTGCGATCACTGTGGACGAGATAGGTGGGAGGGCCGGGTTGCTGGTCGCCGACGAATTCTTCCTGATCGCCCACGGCGACACCCGGGGCAAGGCGAAGCTGCACTCGTCTGCCACGGGTCTCGGGCTCGCTGGCTGCCTCCTCAGCGAGCTCATCCTAGACGGACACATCACTGTAGTCGGTGGCGACGTTTCGGTGGTCAATACCCGGCCGCCTGCCGATGCACTCGCCCATACTGTGCTCGACCAGCTGGTTGGCGAGGCACAACACCGGTCGGTGCGTATCTGGCTCAGCTTCCTCGGTCAGAGCGCCGCCACCTCGGTGGGGGAGCGGCTGTCCCGGGCGGGCGTGCTGCGTCGTCAGGAGAGCCGGCGGCTGCTGCGCAGCAAGGTCAGCTATGTCCCGGTGGACCCGAACGCGGCAGCCTGGCCGGCGACTCGCCTGCGGGTACTGCTGGAGCGGTCGGACCCCCCACCGACCCTCGCTGACGCGGCGCTACTCGGGCTGGTCGGCGCGGCCGGCCTGAGCCGGGAGGTGCTGTGGAGCATCGGGCCCCGAGCCGAGCACCGGTTCACCGACCTCGTCGCCTCGCTGCCCCCGCCGCTGAAGGAACTGGCGACGCAGACTGAGGCCGCGGTCGGGGCGGCGGTGCTGCGCGGTTCCTCGTGATCGCGACACAACATCCCTCGTGTCCTTCAACCGGAGTGCTCAATGCCCTCGACAGCAACCACAGAAAAGCCGAGCAACGTCTCTGAGGCGCTGGCCCGTGGCCGGCTCGGCGTTCCATCGGTGGTCTTCTTCGTCCTGTCCGCAGCCGCGCCGCTGACCGTGGTGGCGGGTGTGGTGACCACCGGCTACGGCGTCATCGGCGTGCTCGGCATCCCGCTGGCCTTCCTCATTGTCGCCGCACTGCTGGCCCTCTTCTCCGTTGGCTACGTAACGATGGCCCGCCGGCTGGCCAACGCCGGCGCCCTCTACTCGTACATCTCCCGCGGGTTGGGTCGGCCGGCCGGTGTCGGCGCCGCCTGGGTGGCGCTGCTCGCGTACAACGCCCTGCAGGTCGGGTTGTACGGCACCATCGGCGCCGCCGCCGAACCGGTCCTGGACCGGCTCTTCGGCGTCGGCGTGCAGTGGTGGGTGGTGGCCCTCAGTGCCTGGGCGGTCGTCGCCGTGCTGGGGCTGCTTCGGATCGACATCAACGGCAAGGTCCTTGCGGTGCTGCTGCTCGCCGAGATTGCAGTGGTCCTGGTGTTCGATCTCGCCCAGTTGGGCAACCCCGCCGGTGGCGAGGTCAGCTTCGCCGCCTTCGCACCGGAGAACCTCTTCGTCCCCGGCCTCGGCGCGGTGCTGGTGCTGGCGATCCTCGGTTTCGTCGGGTTCGAGGCAGCGGTGGTGTTCAGCGAGGAGAGCAAGGACCCCCGTCGGACGGTGAAGGTGGCTACCTACCTGTCTATCGCGATCATCGCGGGCCTCTACGCGCTGTCGTCGTGGAGCATGACCGTCGCGGTCGGCCCGGACCAGATCTCCGCGCAGGCCGGCGAGCAGAGTGTCGGGCTGATCTTCAACCTGGCCGCCGAGCACCTCGGCGACACCGTAGTGACCGTCGGCCAGGTGCTGTTCCTGACATCGGTGGTGGCTGCGATGATCTCCTTCCACAACACCACGGCCCGGTACGCGTTCGCCCTCGGTCGGGAGCGGGTGCTGCCGGCGGCCTTCGGGCGGACCTCGCCGAGCAGCGGCGCCCCCCGCGCGGCCTCCCTTGCCCAGAGCACTCTCGGCCTGGCCGTGATCCTGCTGTACGCGGTCAACGGATGGGACCCGATCGTCCAGCTCTTCTTCTGGTGCGGCACCAGCGGCTCGTTCGGGGTGCTGCTGCTGATCGCCACCACGTCGGTCGCGGTGATCGCCTACTTCGCCCACAACGGCCGGGAGGAGTCGCTGTGGCGGCGAGCAGTGGCACCCGGGGTCGCCGCGGTGGCGTTGCTGGGTGTCTTCACCCTGGCGGTGCTCAACTTCGCCGACCTGCTCGGCGTCCCGGCCGACCACACCCTGCGCTGGGGAATCCCGATCGCGTACCTGGTAGCCGCGCTGCTGGGCGTGGTCTGGGGGCTGGTGCTGCGGTCACGCCGTCCGGGCATCTACGCCCGGATCGGGCTCGGCGCGGAGAGCGTCGCCACGGTCCCGCCGGAGATGCCCGGCTCACTGCCAGCGGCACCGGAGCGGGCGGAGACCCGGCGGTGACCGGCATCGGTGTCGAGCGTCTCGGGCCGGAGCGGGCGCGGCTGGTCGCGGAGCGGATCGCCGCGGCGTTCCTGGTGCTCGACGCGCCGCGCTGGCTGGTGCCCGATGAAAGGAAACGGGAGGCGGTGCTCGCCGAACAGTTCGAGATCCTGGTTGACCATGCGATGCGGCACGGCCTGGTCTTTGGCACCACCGATCTGTCCGGGGTGGCGGTCTGGTTCCCCTCGATCGAGGCGGATCCGGCGCCACCGCCACCGGACTATGATGTCCGGCTTGCCGCGGCGTGCGGCGAGTGGACGGATCGCTTCGTCCATCTCGATGAGCTCTTCGCCGCGAACCATCCGCAACCCGACCACCACCACCTCGCCTTCCTCGCCGTGCAGCCGGACCTACAGGGTCGGGGAGTGGGCACCGCGCTGTTACGGCACCACCACGAGTGGCTGGACGCCAACCGGATGCCCGGATACCTGGAGGCGTCCAGCGAGTTGGGCGTCGCGCTCTACGCCAGGCACGGCTATCAGGTACGTGAACCGTTCCGGTTGCCCGACGGCACGCCGTTCTGGCCGATGTGGCGGGAACCCCGCTGATGTGATCCTGTGCTGGCCGGGCGCTGCGGCCCGGCCACCACGTCCGCCGCCCGCTCGGCCCGCGCCCTGGCCTTCCGCTTGCGGGGCCCGAGTAGGCGGCGCGGTGGGTTATCTCCTGCCCAGCGGGGTAACTCATTCCTCGGTGCGTCCAGCGGCGGAGCGCAACAGCCCTCGCGGCAACGGGCGTGTCCACCTGATTCGGACCTGCATCCCGACCGGCCGGCAGCAGGACGGGAATCACCCCGAGCATCGAGGAGACCAGTTTATGCCCGGTGAGACGAGGAACCGCGGAACCGAACACCGCCCATCGGCGGCCGAGGGGGAGCGGGGGGCGCTGGTAGCGGTATTGGTGCTGGTGCTCTTGGGCGTCGCGGGCATATTCGCGCTGTCCTGACGTGGACACCGTGCACCCCCGGCCGCCGTGTGCGGCCGGGGGTGCACGGTATCGGTCCACCGTTCACGCAGCCCCTCCGCCCGGTCAGCAGCCGCGTGCCCGGACGGTGAAGCTAGTCCTGTTGTCGCTGCGGTGCCTGCAGGTGGAGCCGGCTCAGCAGTTGCCGGGCCTGCTCGGCATACTGCTGATCCACGATGACCGCGTACTGGTTGGCGCGGAGTGAACTGGCCGAGGTGAAGTCGCGGCGACCGCCGGTCATCGCATGTGCCACCGCCCCGAACACCGCGCCCCAGATCGCTCCGATGACCAGACCGGCGAGGACCACCGCGAGCCAGTTTCCCGCGGTGAAGATGCCGAACAGCAACCCGATGAAGAGACCGAACCACGCGCCGGTACCGGCGCCGAGCAGCCCCGCCCGCCCGGTGCTCAGCCGACCGAGGACCGTCTCCACCAGGGTGAGGTCGGTGCCGACGATGGCGGAGTGCTCCACCGGGAATCGGTTGTCCGCCAGGTGATCAACGACCCGCTGGGCGGTGCGGTAGTCCGGGTATGAGCCGATAGTCACCGTCGGCGGCCCCATCCCCGGCCCGTGGCCGTCGCCGCTGGGAGGCGAGGGATGACCCGCCGGGCCGGAGGGGATGGTGTCGCCGCCCGGTAGTCCGGGACGCCAGGCTGAGGTCGGACTCGAAGGTGTGGTCATGAGTCTCCTCCTTCCGCAACCATCCACGTTCCCCGTTCGCCGAAGGGGTAACCCGTACCTGGGCCCCGGCGAGGCCGAATCCGGGGTGGCGGCGCGCCGGCGACCAGTAGGCTCAACCGGTGCCCGAGGAAGCGGTAGGCGTGATGGTGGTCGGCGCGGGTCTGGCCGGGGTGGCTTGCGCCCGTGAACTGGCCCGGGCGGGCGTACCGGTGCAGCTTCGCGAACGTGGGCAGGTGGCCGGCGGACGGATGGCCAGCCGGCGTTTCGCAGGGCGTCCGGTGGACCTGGGCGCCGCGTACCTGACGGTCAGCGACCCGGGCTTCGCCGCGGTGCTGCGGCAGTGGCGGGCGGCGGGCCTGGCCCGCGAGTGGACCGACACCTTCCTCGCGTATGGCGGCGAAGGCCGGCGGGACGTGGTGGGGCCCATGCGCTGGGCCGCGCCCCGCGGGCTGCGCTCGCTGGTAGAGCAGCTCGCACAGGACCTGCCGGTGAGCTTTGGCCATCCGGTGCGCAGCGTCGGACCCGGTCCGACCGTGGATGGGCAGCCCTGCGCGGCGGTGGTGCTGGCCATGCCCGGCCCGCAGGCGGCGCCGCTGCTGGACCCGGCCCTGACCGCCGCGACCCGGGCCACACGAGCCCAGGGCTGGTCGCCCTCGCTCGCCGCGATGCTGCGGTTTCCAGAGCGTTGTTGGAGCGGACTACGTGGCGCCTTCATCAACGACCATCCGGTACTCGCACTGGTCTGTGATGATGGCGACCGCCGGGGCGACGCAGCACCGGTTCTCGTCGCGCACACCACCCCGGAATTCGCCGCCGCGCACCTGGGGCAGCCCGCCGTTGCCGCCTCCGCCATCGAGGCGGCCGTTCGGGACCTGCTCGCGTTGCCGGTGTCGGCCGAGGAGCGGTATGTGCACCGGTGGACGTACGCGAGGCCGACCGTGGCAGCGGCGGGTACCTACTACCTGGACGCGGAGGGGATCGGGCTGGCCGGTGACGCCTTCGGTGCCCCCCGCGCCCAGACCGCCTGGCGTTCCGGCCACGACCTTGCCGGGGCCCTGCTGGCCCGCCGCGCCGAGCAGCAGTAGCGCACGCAATGCCCCTGCCCGCTGTGGCGCCGGACCTCGTCAGTACCGGTAGTGCTCCGGCTTGAACGGCCCGTCCGGGTCTATGCCGAGATACTCAGCCTGAGCGCTGGTCAGCGTACTCAGTTCGGCACCGAGCGGGTCGAGGTGCAGGTGGGCTGCCTGCTCGTCGAGCACCTTGGGCAGTCGGTGCACGCCCAGCGGGTAGCGGTTGGTCTTGGTGAAGAGCTCGATCTGGGCGAGCACCTGGCTGACGAAGGCGACCGACATCACGAAGCTGGGGTGTCCGGTGGCGTTGCCGAGGTTCAGCAGGCGGCCATCCGACAACAAGATGATGGCGTGTCCGTCGTCAAAGCGCCACAGGTCCACCTGGGGCTTGATGGGGACTCGCTGGACGTCTTTCCGCTTCGAGAGACCGGCCACATCAATCTCGAAGTCGAAGTCACCGATGTTTCCCACGATCGCCTGGTGCTTCATCCGGGCCAGATGGTCAACGGTGATGACGTTGCGGTTGCCGGTCGCGGTAACGAAGATGTCGGCCTTGTCGACAACATTGTCGAGGGTGGACACCTGGATTCCGTCCATCGTCGCCTGGAGTGCGCAGATTGGGTCTACCTCCACCACAACGACCCGCGCGCCCTGTCCCCGTAGCGCCTGCGCGCTCCCCTTGCCCACATCGCCGTACCCGAGGACCACCGCTGTCTTTCCGCCGATCAGCGTATCGGTTGCCCGATTTATACCGTCGAGTAGGGAATGTCTGGTGCCGTACACCCGGTCCATGATGCCCATGGTGATTGAGTTGCTGACATCGATTGCTGGAAACAATAGATCATCGTTCTGGTGCAGGTCTCGCAAATAGTCTGCAGAAATTGTCGTCTGTTCCGTTACGCCGTGGATTCCCTCTGCTATTTTCGTCCATCTTGCGTCATCGGCGGCGAGTGAACGGTCCAGTAACTCGAAGAGCGCCTTTCGGTCTGCGGAATCTGCACGATACCCGGGTGTCGCCGCCCCCCTCGCTTCGAACTCGGCCCCCTTGTGCACCACGAGCGTCGCCTCGCCGCCGTCGTCAACGAGCATGTTCGGGCCGCCGTCGGGGAAGGAGAGCGCGCGCTCCAAGCACCACCAGTACTCCTCCGGGGACTCATCCTTCCAGGCGAAGACCGGCACACCCGAGGGTGCCTTCGGCGTGCCATGGGGCCCCACGACCAGTGCCGCAGCCGCGTGATCCTGGGTCGACAGCACGTTCGCCGACGCCCACCGCACCTGGGCACCCAACGCCACCAGTGTCTCGATCAAGACCGCCGCCTGCACCGTCATGTGTAGGGAGCCGGTGATACGTGCACCGGCCAGCGGCTTGGTCCGGGAGTGCTCGGCGCGTAGCTCCATCAGGCCCGGCATCTCATGCTCGGCGAGTTGGATCTCCCGGCGACCTGCGTCCGCGAGCGACAGATCGGCAACCCGGTAGTCGCCGGTGTCGGCCGCGTCCGATTCAGATCCTGCCGCTCCGTTTGTGGTTGATGATGAGGTACGCACGTTCCAGCTCCAATCGGAAGTCGAGACGCTGGCACTCCGGATGAACTGCGAATGCAGGCACCGTTCAGGTATGGATTCCAGTCGGATCATTCGTCCTGAACCAGCCGCGTCGGCCGGCTGGATACATTCGCCCGAAACTCTGCGCGGGAGGGGCAGTCTGGTGGTGCGGCCAAGCCTAACAACGCTGTTCCCCCGTGGGGACGTGTTCCAGGTGTGCGCCCGGCCGTTCCCGGGCTGCGGACCGAGGGCAGACCGGCGGGCAGTGGCTACCGGAACGGGTTTCGTGGGCGGGCCAGGGCGGCCTGGCGACGGTCGGAAAACGCCGAGGAGTGCTGCGGAGTGCCGGTGCGGTGACTGGGTATGCGCGCGAGGTAGTCCATGTGAAGGAGGGCATCATGCCGGAAACCCTCGCGGTACGGCAGGTCGACATCGGGGCCGCCGTGACCGATATGTGGCGGGCGGTGCTGTTGTTCATACCGAGAGCCGTCGCGTTCATCGTGATCCTCGTGATCGGATGGCTCATCGCCCGAGCCGTCCTCAAAGCGGTGGACGCGGCGCTGGAGCGGGTGAACTTCGACCGCGCCGTGGAGCGCGGCGGCATCAAACGCGCTCTGGCGCGTACCAAGTACGACGCCAGTGACATCCTCGCACGGCTCGCGTACTACGCCGTACTGCTGTTCACGCTGCAGTTCGCGTTTGGGGTGTGGGGACCCAACGCGATCAGTGACCTGATCAGTGGTGTGGTGGCCTGGATACCCCGGGCGTTCGTGGCGATCGTCATCGTGGTGGTGGCCGCGGCCATCGCGAGCGCGGTCCGTGACCTCGTCAGTGGCGCGCTCGGCGGCCTTACGTATGGGCGCATCCTGGCCGACGCGGTGGCCGTCTTCATCCTGGCCCTCGGTGTGATCGCGGCGCTGAACCAGGTCGGCATCGCCACCACGGTGACCACGCCGGTGCTGATCGCGGTGCTCGCCACGGTGGCCGGCATCCTGATCGTGGGTGTCGGTGGTGGTCTGGTCAAGCCGATGCAGAGCCGCTGGGAGGGCTGGCTGCACCGGATCGCCGAGGAAGGGCGGGCCGTCCAGCAGCACCGGCAGGCCCAGGGCGTCGGCCGTAGCGACGTCGAACGGCAGATGGCCGACCGGACCGGACGCGAACGGGAACGGGCGCAGGCGAAGACCCACGAGGCGGCGACCGCGGGTGGCGGTGGTCGTAGGACGGGCGGTACGGGCGACGAGACCCAACAGTTCGACCGTTGAGCGGCGACCGGAGGCCGACGGGGGTGGTCGCCATGGGTGGCCACCCCCGACTCGGTTCAGAGTGGCGGCAGGGGGGCCGGCCGGGGACCGTCCAGGGATCGGGCCAGAGCGGCGACCGCGAGGAGGCGGGTGAGGAGCCAGTCCGGCGCCGCCCAGTCGATCGGCCCTGCTGGCGGATGCCAGTCGTGCTCTCGGGCAGCGGCGCGGACTCCCTCCGTGTACCCGGCCAGGGCAGCGACAGTGAGCGGCCGGCGATCCCCGTCGAGGCTCTCCCGGACCGCCGCGGCGTGCTGGTCGACTAGGGCGAGGAGCCCGGGCCGCGTCGCCGCCGCAGCCAGGCCGTCGGTGCCCACGGTGCTGGACAGCGACGCCAGCGTCGAGCGGGCGGCGTCCATGAGCATGCGGGGGTTGACCCGTTCCAACGGTGCGCGCATGGAGAACGAGACTAACCCGCGGAACGGGTGGTCGACCTCGCCTGGCCAGCGGCTATGTTCCTCGACCGGTTGGCCGACCCGGGCGGTGTCCGGCCCTGCCGCCGAGGCGAGACGGGGCCCACTGCGGGGCGTGCAGCGCTCGCGCCGGTGCCGGATGCGTCCCGTCGGCGGGGGCGCACCCGGCACCTGGCCAGTCGCGAGAGCCGACCCCGGTAGACGAAGGCCGGTGTTCGAGATCACATGGTGTCCGGTCCGGTCCGTCCGGTCGTGGACGGGCGATAGGCCCGGTCCGGGTCAGTCGGTTCCCGGCCGGTCCCGGCCGCCTGGCCGCCGCGGTCCACCGCCTGGGGCCCGTGCCCGAACGCGGCCTCCTCTCCGGCGTCGTTTGCGGTTACGTCGTCGGCCTGGCCGTCCATCGCCGAACGAGCGATGGCCCGGTCCAACTCCGCCAGGGGAGTCCGCTCCTCGTCACGCCACGCCTTGTCGTCGGTCATACCTCCGGCGGTACCCGAACTCCACCCGCGCGAAACCCGCCGACGGCCCCCGCCGGGGGCCGTCGGCGAGGAGCGCTGCGGGTCAGGGCTGCGGGCGGTCGACCTTGCCGCGCCAGGCACCGGTCGGTTGGTCGCGCCCTTCGATGAACTGCTTGAACCGTTCCAGGTCGCCCTTGGCCCGGTGGTCAACCATGCCCAGCGTGTCGCCGATGTGCTCCAGCCCTCCGCGCGGCTCGAAATCGAGCTGTAGCGTGACCCGGCTGGTGTGCGCGTCCAACCGGTGGAAGGTGACCACCCCCGCGTGCTGGGTGCCGCCGATCGAGCGCCACGCGATCCGCTCGTCCGGGAGTTGCTCGGTAATCTCGGCGTCGAACTCGCGCCGCACCCCGGCGATCTCCACGGTCCAGTGGGTCATCGTCGGGGAGAGGTGCCGCACCTCCTGCACCCCCTCCATGAACTGTGGGAACTGCTCGAACTGGGTCCACTGGTCATAGGCGGTGCGGACTGGGACGGAGACGTCCACGTATTCCATGACACCACTCATCAGCTCCTCCTCCCCGCCGATTTCTGGCGGCTCCGGCCGGTTACCAGCGGGTCGTCTCGTTTCGATGGCCGAGCGCGGCCCAGATCTCCGAGACTGTCTGGTAGCGGGTCCCCGTGGGCAGGCGTTCGAGCTCGGCGACCAGGTCGGCCGGAGCGTCGTTGTCCCGTGCGTTGGCGACCAGGGTCTCGCGGTCGCCCGGCAGGGCGGTCATCGTGATGAACCGTCCGAGCCGGCTGCGGGCCTCAACATCATCGGAGCTCATGCCCTGCGGGTTGCCGCTGCGCAGCGCGCCGGCCGGCGCCGTCGTGGGCTCCGGTTGGTCCTCGCCCGCCGGCTCCGGCTGTCGGAACTCGTTGACCCGCGATCCGGCCGCTCCCGGACCCTGCACGAGGCCGCTGACCTCGCTTTCCATCTCGTCGTCGAGCCTCGGTCCGTGCTTGCTGCTGCCGCGTTCCATGTCTTCTGCGCTACCCGACGGGCTCCGGGGGTAAACCCCGGAGAGATCCGGTTTGCCGCATCGGCCGTGGGGAAAGATCACTGGAGACCCACCGACGTGGAGGAGGATCGAGATGCCCGGGCGGGAGGACATGCCCAGCACGCTGCGACGCTCCCCAGACAAGGCGCAGCGGACCTGGGAGAAGACCCACGACTCGGCCCTACAGACGTACGGCGAGGGGGAGCGGGCCAGCCGGACCGCGTTCGCGGCGGTCAAGAACGAGTTCGAGAAGGTCGGCGACCACTGGGAGCCGAAGGGCCGCAAGGGCCCGAGCGACCGGCAGGCCGCCGGTGGCGGTCCCCAGCGTCGCGCGGCGACAGCGGGGGGCGTTGACGCGAACGCCAGCAAGGACCACCTGCTGCGGGTCGCCCGCACACTCGACATCTCCGGCCGGTCCACCATGACCAAGCCGGAACTGGTGCAGGCGATCGAGAAGGCCAACAACCGGCTGACCGCCCAGGCCCGGCAGCGGGGCCGAAGCCGGTAGACCCAGGCCCGGCAGCGGGGCCCGAGCCGCAACACCACCGTCCGGCGCCGGGGCGGCCCACCTCACCAGTGTCCGCCGCCCGGTGCCTGAAGGTGGACCACCTTTGTGGCGGTGAACTCGTCGAGCAGCTCCGGCCCGTACCCGAAACCCTGCCCGCTGCCCCGACGCGGATGCGCGGCCCCACCCGGCGCCCCACCGAAGACTGCGTTGATCTTCACGGTGCCGACCGGGAGGTCCCGGCAGGCGCGTTGCGCATGACTCATCGACGAGGTCAGCACGGTCGCAGCGAGCCCGTACGGCGAGTCGGCCGCGCACCGAAGGGCCTCCGAGAACGAGTCAACCACCACGACCGGGGCGACCGGGGCGAAGGTCTCCTCACGGATCAGGGGCATGTTCTGCCGGCAGTCCGTGACCACCGTCGCCGGGTAGAAGGCACCCGGCCCATCCGGTAGAGTGCCGCCGATCCGGAGCTGGGCTCCCTGCGCCACCGCGGCGGTGACCTGCCCGTGCACGTGGTCTCGGTGCCGCCGGTCCACCAACGGGCCCAGCTCGGTCGCCGGATCGACGCCCGGTCCGGTACGCAGGGCCTGCGCCCGTTCGATCAGGGCGTCAACGAAGTCCTCGGCCACATCCCGGTGTACGTAGATCCGCTCCACGGCGACGCAGATCTGCCCGGCGTTGGCGAACGCACCGATGGCCGCCTGCTCGGCTGCCCACAGCGGGTCCACGTCCGCGTCAACGATGAGCGGGTCGCTGCCACCGTTTTCGAGCAGCACCTTCGCCCCGGTCCGGGCCGCCGCGGTGGCGATCGCCCGGCCGGTGGCGGTCGAACCGACGTGGGCGAGTACGTCCACCTGCTGGGCGGCCAGTGCCGCCCCCACCTCGGGCCCCCCGGTCAGCAGCGAGAACACGCCGGGCGGCAACGCCGTGTCCACCGCCTTCGCCAGCAGCCAGCCGGTCGCCGGAGTCCGTTCGCTGGGTTTGTAGAGCACCACGTTGCCGGTGACCAGCGCAGCGCCGAGCAGGCCACAGGAGACCGCGACCGGGTCGTTCCAGGGGGTGATCGCGGCAACCACACCGCGGGGCTGCGGCAGCATGAAGTCGATCGCCTCAGCGGCGCCGAGTAGGGTCCGCCCACCCCGGATCGGTGCCAGTTCGGCGTACTGGCGCAGGGTCGCCACGCCCGCGTCCACCCCGCCCCGTGCATCCGCCAGCGGTTTGCCCATCTCCACGGTGGTGGCCTGCGCCAGTTCGGCGGCAACGGCCGCCACCGCGTCCGCGGCCCGATGTAGGGCGGCGGCCCGCTCCGCCGGAGGTGTCCTGGCCCACTCGGTGGCGGCGTCCCGCGCCGCCGCCACCGCCTTGCGGACCTCTTCCGCCGTCGCCACCGGCACCGAGCTGACCGCAGTACCGTCGGCGGGGTCGTGGACGACCAGGTCGCCCCCTTCTCCACCCGCCCCCCACACCCCGCCGATGAGCTGAGCAACCGTGTACATGCGGCGGTACATGCCCGGGTGGGCCCCGGGCAAACGCTATTCGTCCGGGTGGCCGCCGGCTAGCATGCCCGAGTGAGTCGAATCGATGCGGCCTCCCCGGATGCGATCGTCGTCGGAGCGGGCCACAACGGCCTGGTGGCCGCCAATCTGCTCGCCGACGCCGGCTGGGACGTGCTCGTGCTGGAGGCGACCGGGACGCCCGGTGGCGCGGTCCGATCAGCCCAGGTGACCGCGCCCGGCTACCTGAGCGACCTCTACAGCTCCTTCTACCCCCTTGGCTACGCGTCGCCGGTTCTGCGTGGGCTGGGCCTGGACCGGTACGGGCTGCGGTGGCGACATGCCCCGGACGTGTTGGCGCACCTGCTGCCGGACGGGCGGGCGGCGGTGCTCAACCGCGACCCGGAGACCACCGCCGCCTCCCTGGAGAGCTTCGCGGTTGGCGACGGGGAACGGTGGCTGACGGCTTACGGCGACTGGTGCCAGGTGGCCGGCCCGGTGCTGGACGCCATCACCACCCCCTTCCCGCCGGTGCGCAGCAGCATTGCGCTGGTACGTCGGCTGCGGATCGCCGGCGCGTTGCGTCTGGCCCGCCGGATGGTGACACCGGTACGCCGGCTCGGCGACGAACTCTTCACGGGAGCAGGTGGGGCGGCCCTGCTCGCCGGCTGCGCGTTGCACACCGACCTCGCCCCGGAGGAGGCCGGCTCCGGGGCGTACGGGTGGCTGCTGGCCATGCTTGGTCAGCAGGTCGGTTGGCCGGTACCGGACGGCGGCGCCCAACGGATCACCGATGCGCTGGTGGCCCGGCTCACCGACCGGGGCGGCCAGTTGCGCTGCGGCGCGCGGGTGGATCGGGTGCTGACCGCCCGAGGCCGGGCGATGGGCGTCCGGACCGAGGACGGCGGGCTCTGGCGGGCCCGCCGTGCGGTGCTCGCCGACGTGCCGGCACCCGCGCTCTACCTGGATCTTGTCGGGGTCGATGTCCTGCCGTCGCGGCTGGTGACAGACCTGACTCATTTTCGCTGGGACGGCTCGACGCTGAAAGTCGACTGGGCGCTCTCCGCCCCGGTGCCGTGGCGGAACCGCGCGGTCGCCACCGCCGGCACCGTACACCTCGGAGCCGACCTCGACGGGCTTACCAGCTATGCGGCGATGCTGGCCCGCGGGGAGCTCCCCCGGGACCCGTTTCTGCTGGTCGGGCAGATGAGCGTGGCCGACCCCAGCCATTCGCCGCCCGGTACCGAGGCGTTGTGGTCGTATACCCACCTGCCGTTCCGACGACGGTGGCGGGTCGAGGAGATCGCCGCGCAGGTGCAGCGGATGGAGCAGGTGCTGGAGGAGGCCGCCCCAGGCTTCCGGGCGCTGGTGGTGGGCCGGCACGTGGCGGGACCGGCGGACCTGGAGGCGGGCGACCCGAGCCTGGTCGGCGGGGCAATCGGTGGTGGCACGTCCGCCGCCTACCAGCAGCTCTTCCTCCGCCCGGTCCCCGGACTCGGCCGCGCCGACACCCCCGTTGACCGGCTCTTTCTGGCCAGTTCGTCGGCGCATCCCGGCGCTGGGGTCCACGGCGCGCCCGGTGCGAACGCGGCGCGGGCGGCGTTGGCCCGCGACGCCGCGCTCACCGGTGGTGTGTACGCGGCGGCGGTCGGCGCCGCGCAGCGCGCGGTCTACCGCTGACCGTGGTCGCGGTGCGGGCGTACCTGCCGGCGTGGCACCCGTCTCGACGCTCCACGGGAGGTGGGCCGTAACGCCGCCCCGCGGCCGGCTCAGCGTTCGACGTTGCGGTGCTTGCTGCGCAGGCGGAACGGCATCAGGGCACTTTCAATCTTGGTGGCGGTGGTCATCTTCGACGCGCCGTCTCGCCGCTCCTCGAACCGGATCGGCACCTCAAGGATCGTGTGCCCCAGCTTCGTGGCCAGGTAGTGCATCTCCACCTGGAAGCTGTACCCATTGGACTGCACCCGCTCCAGGCCGATGTCGCGCAGTGCGTCGGCTCGCCAGATCTTGAAGCCGGCGGTGAGGTCCCGGATCCGTACCCGCAACAGGGTGTGTACGTACAGGTTCGCCCAGCCGCTCAGCGCCCGCCGGTAGAGCGGCCAGTTCTCGTCCAGCTCGCCGCCCGGCACGTAGCGGGACCCGATCACCACACCGGCCTGGGTGGACAGCAGCGCGCCCAGCATGCCCGGTAGCGCGTCTGGCGGGTGGGAAAGGTCGGCGTCCATCTGCGCCACGAACTCGGCACCGCCGTCGAGGGCCCGCCTGATGCCGTCAACGTACGCCCGGCCCAGCCCCTCCTTGCCGGCCCGGTGGACGACCTCGATCCGGCCCGGGTGCTCGAGGGCCAGCTTGTCCGCGACCTCGCCGGTGCCGTCCGGCGAGTTGTCGTCGGCCACGAGGACCTTCAACCCGGGCAGGGGCAGCGCAAGCAGCTGTTCCACCAGCGCCGGAAGGTTGCCCACCTCGTTGAAGGTCGGCACCACCACGGTCAGGCGCACGTCCCGCCAGGGCGACGGCAACTGCACGGGTTCACTCATGTCGGAAATCCTTGTTTCGCGGACTTGGCTCCCTGCGAGGGTAGCCAGTGCTCCGGTACGCCATGTGACTGCTCCCTGGCCTTGGTCCGGCCCACGTGGCCTGTCAACGCGCAGCGCTACCCCGAGGACACGGTCGGTCACCGAAAGACCCCGCTTCGGGGTAGCCGGGCACATTCTGCCCGAACGCTGGGGACGCACCGAGCCGGCGCGCGGGGGCGACCGGCGGCCGGGTTAGCTTCTCGGGGGCGGCGGGTAAGTCCACGGCGGGGCGGAGACCGAGTCAGGTCATCGCGCCCGCGCCGGCGGCGTCGGCGCTGAGGTTTACTCCCCGGGGCGCCGGGAACCCGCCGGCCGTGCCACAGGTGGAGCCGGATCAGCGCAGGTCGGCCCGGGTAGTAGCCCGCTCCGGCCGGGTTGGTGGAGCTCCCCGCCTCTTTGATGCGGTGCTGCTGGATCGGGATGGCACCCTCATTGAGGACGTGCCGTACAACGGGGACCCGGAGCGGGTACGGCCGATGCCGGGGGCGCGGGCGGCGCTGGATGAGCTCCGTACGGCGGGCCTGCGGCTGGCGGTGGTGACGAACCAGTCCGGGCTGGCCAAGGGGCTCTTCACCCGGGCGCAGCTGCGGGCCGTGCACGCCCGCGTCGAGGAGCTGCTCGGCCCGTTCGATGCCTGGCTGGTCTGCCCGCACGACGATGAGGACCGGTGCGGCTGCCGCAAACCCGCGCCCAAAATGATTCACTCCGCCGCCCGCCGGCTCGGCACCACACCGCGACAGTGCGTGTTGATCGGTGACATCGGCCGCGATGTCACCGCTGCCCTGGCGGCCGGCGCCCAGGCCGTGTTGGTGCCCACGCCGCTGACCCGACCAGCCGAGACCAGCGCCGCTCCGTGGGTCGCCGCGGATCTGTCGACCGCGGTAGCCGAGATTCTTCGTCGGCAGACCGCGATTGCCCCGGCCGCCCACCGGCCCGCCGCTGCCTCCGCGGCCGTGCCGTCCGTGGCCGCTGCTGGGTCTGCACCGACACTGGTCACGGCCGGGCCGGCCCGGCGGTCGCGCGCGAGCGGAGGCGCCGGAACAGTTCTTGTCGTTCGCTCCGACTCGGCTGGTGACGTCGTCGTTACCGGCCCGGGTATTCGGGCTGTCGCCGCCCACGCGCACCGAGTCGTTCTGTTGTGCGGACCGCGGGGTCGCGCCGCCGCCGACCTCCTACCCGGCGTGGACACCGTCGTCGTGCACCAACTGCCCTGGATCGATCCCGCGCCCGCACCGGTCACCGGGCCGGACATCGCCACGCTGACCGCCACCCTCGCCGCCGTCAATGCCGACGAGGCGGTCATCTTCACCAGCTACCACCAGTCTCCCCTGCCCCTGGCACTGCTGCTGCGCACGGTCGGCGTCGCGCGTATCAGCGCGATCAGCGACGACTATCCCGGGAGCCTGCTCGACATCCGCCACCGCGTTCCGGTCGGCGTCCCCGAGCCCGAACGCGCACTCTCGCTCGCCGCCGCCGCCGGCTACCCCCTACCTCCCGACGATGAACCGGCCCTGCGGCTGCGGCCCGTGCCGCCGCCGCCCGCGCGGGCGGGCGCACCGGGCTATGTGGTGCTGCACCCCGGCTCGGCGGCGCAGTCCCGGGGGCTGCCACCGGACCTGGCAGTGGAGATCGTTCGGACGCTGGTCACCGCGGGCCACCGGGTCGTGGTCACCGGCGGTCCGGACGAGGTGGCGCTGACCGCCCAGGTGGCCGGCGGACTCGCCGCTGACCTTGGTGGCAGGACCGAGCTGGCCGACCTGGCCGCGACCGTCGCCGGTGCCGCCGCGGTGATCGTCGGCAACACCGGTCCGGCCCACCTCGCCGCCGCGTACGGCGTCCCGGTGGTCAGCCTCTTCGCCCCGACCGTCCCGTTCGGTCAGTGGGGACCGTGGCGGGTGCCGACCGTGCGGCTCGGCGATCCGGACGCCCCCTGCCGGGGCACCCGCGCCGCCACCTGCCCGGTGCCCGGCCACCCGTGCCTGAGCCGGATCTGGCCCGAGGAGGTGCTGACCGCGCTGACCCTGCTCGGCGTGGCGCCGTCCCGACCGCCGAGGTCGGCGGGGGCCACCGCGTTGGCGCGGAGCGGCCGATGAACATCCTGCTCTGGCATGTGCACGGTTCCTGGACGACATCGTTCGTCCACGGCAAGCATCGCTACCTGGTGCCGGTCACCCCCAACCGGGGCCCGGACGGCCGGGGCCGGGCCCGTACCTACCCGTGGCCGGAGAACGCGGTCGAGATCACCCCGTCGGAGTTGGCCACCGCCGAGGTGGACCTGATCCTGCTGCAACGCCCCGAGGAAGAGGCCTTGGCCACCGAGTGGCTGGGCCGCCGGCCGGGCCGCGACATTCCGGCGATCTACGTCGAGCACAACACCCCGAAGGACGGTGCGGTACCGAACAGCCGACACCCGATGGCCGACCGCGACGACCTGTTGATCGCTCACGTGACCGGCTTCAACCAGCTCTACTGGGACACCGGTGGCACCCGAACCACCGTGGTGGACCACGGGATCGTGCCGCCGACGGTCGACTACAGCGGCGAGCTGGAGCGGCTCGCAGTGGTGATCAACGAGCCGATTCGCCGGTGGCGGGTCACCGGTACCGACCTGCTGCCCCGGTTCGCCGAGATCGCCCCGCTGGACGTGTTCGGCCTGAAGGTGACCGGGCTTGCCGACCGGCTTGGACTGCCCGCCGACCGCGTGACCAGTCACGACGACCTGCCCCAGGCGCGGATGCACGCCGAGTTGGCCCGGCGGCGGGCATACCTGCACCTGTGCCGCTGGACATCGCTCGGGCTGAGTCTGATCGAGGCGATGACGATCGGTATGCCGGTCGTCGCGCTCGCCGCCACCGAGGCGGTGATGGCGGTGCCGCCCGGGGCCGGCGCCCTCGCCACCCGGGTGGACGACCTGCTCACCGCCACCGGTCAGTTGCTGGCCGACCCGGCGAGCGCCCGCCGGGCGGGGGCTGTCGCCCGCCGTGCCGCCCGCGACCGGTACGGCCTTGACCGTTTCCTCACCAACTGGGACCGGCTGCTGGAGGAGGAAGTATGCGGATCGCGATGATCTCGGAACACGCCAGCCCGCTCGCGGTCCTCGGCGGGGAGGACGCCGGCGGCCAGAACACGCACGTCGCCGAGCTCTCCGCGGCGCTCGCCGCGGCCGGCCACGAGGTCCGGGTCTACACCCGCTGGGACGCCGTTGACCTGCCGGGAACGGTTCGCTGCCCGGACGGGTACGAGGTGGTCCATGTCCCGGCGGGACCGGCCGAGCCGGTGGCCAAGGACGCCCTGCTGCCACACATGCGGGAGTTCAGCCGCTGGCTGACGGAACGGTGGCGTGGCGATCAGTGGACCCCGGAGGTGGTCCACGCGCACTTCTGGATGAGCGGCCTCGCCGCGCTCGCCGCCGGCCGCCGGACCGGTGTGCCGGTGGTGCAGACCTACCACGCGCTCGGCGTGGTGAAGCGGCGACACCAGGGCGTACAGGACACCAGTCCGGCCCGGCGCATCGGGTACGAGCGGCAACTCGGCCGTTCGGTGGACCGGGTGATCGCCCAGTGCCAGGACGAGGTCGGCGAGTTGGTGCGGATGGGGGTGCCCCGGTCGCGGCTGACGGTCGTCCCCTCCGGAGTCAACCTCCGTACCTTCGCCCCGCTGGGTCCGGCCGCCGACCGTGACGACGGCCGCCCCCGCATTCTCACCGTGGGGCGGCTGGTCGAGCGGAAGGGCTTCCAGACCGTGGTCCGGGCGATGGGACACGTGCCGGAGGCGGAGTGCGTGGTGGTCGGCGGCCCGCCGGCCGGACTCCTCGAAACCGACCCGTACGCGGGCCGGCTCCGCGCCTTGGCGCACTCCTGTGGGGTGGCTGACCGGGTCAGGCTGGCCGGCGCGGTGCCCCGGGAGGAGATGGGCCACTGGTACCGGTCCGCGGACCTGCTGGTGGCCGCGCCGTGGTACGAGCCGTTCGGGCTGACCCCGCTCGAGGCGATGGCGTGCGGCGTGCCGGTGGTGGGGACCGCGGTCGGGGGGATCCGGGACACGGTGGTGGATGGGGTGACCGGTGACCTCGTACCCGCCCGGGACCCCCGGGCGCTCGGTACCGCGATCCAGCGACTGCTCGACGACCGGATCCGTCGGTTCCGCTACGCGGCGGCGGCGCTGGACCGGGCCCGGGAGCGCTATGCGTGGGCGGCTACGGCGGAGCGGCTGGTGGAGGTCTATGGCGAGGTGGCGGCCGTCGGCCGAGCGACCCGGGTGGTAGCCGGATGACCCCGGCTCGATCGCTGCTGGAGGAGCACCTGGCGGGCCTCACCGCCGCGCTGCCGTCGTATCGCCGGGCGGCCCGGCGACTCCCCGCCTGGGGAGCCGAGCTCGCCCGTACCCTCGCTGGTGGTGGTCGACTTCTGGTGGCCGGCAACGGCGGAAGCGCCGCCGAGGCGCAACACCTCACCGCCGAACTCGTCGGCAAACTTCGCGCCGACCGCCAGCCCTTCTCCGCCATCGCCCTGCACGCCGAGACCAGCGCCCTCACCGCCATCGGTAACGACTACGGCTACGACCAGGTCTTCGCCCGTCAGGTGCACGCCCACGGCCGCCCCGGGGACATCCTCCTGCTGCTGTCCACCAGTGGCCAGAGCCGGAACCTCCTGCAGGCCGCGCAGGCCGCCCACCAGGTCGGCCTGCGCTGCTGGGCGCTGACCGGCCCGGCCCCCAATCCGCTGGCCGACCTCTGCCACGAGGCCCTCGCCGTCCCCGCGCCGGACGGGCAGATCGTCCAGGAGCTGCACCTGGTCACCAGTCACCTGCTCTGCGAGTACGCCGAGCAGGCGCTGCCGATGGTCCTGGCCGCCACCGCGGGTACGCCGGCGGCGGGGATGCCGGTGACCGACCTGGAAGCCGAGGTGCCGGCCGACCTGCCGGCGGCCGGACCGGTACGGACCGGGGTTGAGGTGGTCCCGGAGGACGGGCAGCAGGTCGAGGGGATGAGGAGGTACGTGTGAGGGGACCCGTGGTGGTGGTCGGCGACACCCTGCTCGACCGGGACGTGGAGGGGGCGGTGAACCGGCTCTGTCCGGACTCGCCGGTGCCGGTGCTCGACGAGACCTCGTCCGCCGACCGGCCGGGCGGTGCCGGCCTGGCCGCGATGTTCGCGGCAGCGGCGCCAGACACCGAGGTCGTCCTGGTGACCGCCCTGGCCGACGATGCCGGTGCCGCCCGGCTCAGCTCGCTTCTCGCCGCGGCCGGCGTCGAGGTGTATGCGCTCGGGCTGGCCGGCGGGACTCCGGAGAAGGTCCGGTTGCGGTCGCAGGGCCGGGTCCTGCTGCGCCATGACCGCGGCGGTGCCGTCGGTGAGCCCAGCCCCCCGGTCGAGGCGGTGCTGCGAGTCATCGCCGGGGCGGCCACCGTGCTGGTCAGTGACTACGGCCGCGGCGTGGCCGGGCAGCCCGCACTGCGGGCGGCGTTGGCCGGCACCCGGGCACCGGTGGTCTGGGATCCGCATCCCCGGGGGCCGGCCGCGGTGCCCGGAGTGCACCTGGCCACACCCAACGAGTCCGAGGTGCGGGAGCTGGCGAAGGTGCCGCCGGGCGAGACTCGGCTGGTGACCGCGTCGCGGGGCGCGCTGGAGTTGCGTCAGCGGTGGCGGGCGCGGGCCGTCGCGGTGACGATGGGCGGGGAGGGCGCGCTCCTCTGTCACGCCGGGCCGACGCCGCTGATCGTGCCCGCGGTCTCCTCAGCGGACGGGGATACCTGCGGTGCGGGGGATCGGTTCGCGGCCACCGCCGCCATCGCCCTGGCCCGGGGTGCGTTGGTCTCCGAGGCGGTGCAGGAGGCGGTCGTCGAGGCGTGTGCGTACGTGGCGGGCGGGGGAGTGGCGAGCATGCTGCCGTCACCGGTTGTGCCGTTGCCATCAGTGCTGCCGGGTGTCCCGGCCGAGCGGGTCGGCGTGGCGGCTGCCGCCACCGTCGTCTCCGAGGTACGCGCCGCCGGCGGCACCGTCGTCGCGACCGGCGGTTGCTTTGACCTGCTGCACGCGGGGCACGTGGCGACCTTGCAGGCCGCCCGCCACCTCGGCGACTGCCTGGTGGTCTGCCTCAACTCCGACGCCAGCGTCGCGGCGTTGAAGGGTCCGGACCGGCCGGTGATGCCGCAGGGCGACCGGAGTCGCCTCCTCGCCGCCCTGGGCTGCGTCGATGCGGTCATGGTCTTTGACGATCCGACGCCGCAGGCGGCCCTGACCTGGCTCCGGCCGGATATCTGGGTCAAGGGGGGCGACTATGCCACCGGTGGCGGCGAACCAGAGCTGCCGGAGGCGGAGCTGGTGCGGCGGTGGGGCGGGCACACCGTGGTGGTGCCGTACCTGGACGGGCGCTCGACCACCGACATGATCGCGGCTGCGCACCAGCGGGGTGGTGCCAGCGCCACCACATCGGCGGCAACCGCGGTGCTGCGCGGAGACCCACCATCCGGGGTGGCAACCCATCGGTCGGCGGGGATCCGATGAACGCCGGGTACACGGTCCTGGTGACCGGTGGGTCGAGCGGGCTGGGCGCGGCGGTGGTCTCGGCGGTGGCCGAGGCGGGTGGGCGGCCGCTGGTGTTGGACCGGCAGCCCCCGGCGGAGGGGGTGCCGTGGGCGGCGTGCGATCTGGCCGACACCCGGGCGGCCGAGGCCGCCACCCGGGAACTCGCCGAGGACAACGGCGGCCTGGATGCCGTGGTGACGGCGGCCGGGATGGATGTACCGGGTCGGCTGGCCGACCTGCCGGGGGAGGTCTGGGACCGGATCGTCACGGTAGACCTGCTCGCCACCGCCGCCGTCATCCGGGCGGCACTGCCGTTCCTCGAGACGACTCGGGGCCGGATCGTCACCGTCGCCTCGACGTTGGGGGTCAAGGCGGTCAGCGACGCGACGGCGTACTGTGCGGCGAAGTTCGGGGTGGTCGGATTCACCCGCTCCCTCGCCGCCGAGCTCGCCGGCCGGGTCGGCGTGACCCTGCTCATTCCCGGTGGCATGCGCACCGCCTTCTTCGATGACCGGGACCCGCAGTACCGGCCTGGGCCGGACGCGATCCTCAACGACCCCGCGGACACCGCCGCCGCCGTCCTGGTCGCCCTGACCCAACCCGCTGGCTGTGCCGTCCGGGAGTTGGTGGTCTGCGCCGAACAGGAGTCCTCCTACCCGTGATCTTGATCCTTCGTGCGCTGGGCCTCGGCGACCTCGCCACCGCCGTGCCGGCCCTGCGTGCCCTGCGGGTCCGTTACCCCGACGAGCGCCTGGTCCTGCTTGCCCCGCGCTGGTTGGCCCCGCTGGTTGACCTGATCGGCGGTATTGACGAACTGGTCGACACCGCCGACCTGTCTCACCTTCGGTGGCACGGCCCCGCCCCCGACCTGGCGGTTAACCTGCACGGCCGCGGGCCAGAGTCGCACCGTCTGCTGGTCGGCACCCGTCCCCGTCGGCTGTTCGCCTTCGCCAACCGGGCCGCCGGGCACCACGATGGCCCCTCCTGGCGGGCCGACGAGCACGAGGTCCGTCGGTGGTGCCGCCTCCTGGATTGGCACGGTGTTCCGACCGACCCGACTGACCTGGGTCTGCGCCGGCCAGCACCGGGTCGGACCCCGACCGGGGTGACGGTGCTGCATCCGGGCTCGAAGATCCCGGGCAAACGCTGGCCGGTGGAGCGGTTCGCGGCTCTCGGCCGCCAGCTCGCCGGCACCGGCCATGAGATCGTCATCACCGGCGATGCCACTGAGCAACCCCTCGCCCGCCGGGTCGCGCAACTCGCCGGGTTGCCCGGGCACACCGTACGAGCGGGCCGTACCGACCTGCGCCACCTCGCCGGCCTGGTCGCCCACGCCCGCCTGCTGGTCAGTGGTGACACCGGCATCGCCCACCTCGCCACCGCCTACGGCACTCCCTCGGTGGTTCTCTTCGGTCCCCACTCGCCGGCCCAGTGGGGGCCACCACCCGAACGGACGTGGCATCGGAGCCTCGGGGCGGACGGCGGCGGGGACTGTCCCGACCGGGACGGGGCGGGGCCCCATCCGACGCTGGCGGCGATCAACGTCGACCAGGTGCTGGTCGCCGTGGCCGAGGTGGAGCGGATGGTACGGACGACCGGTGCGGCTGCGGCGTAGTGACCCGGGCCGGCCCGGCTACCGGCGCCGCCGGCGCGGCCGGGGCTGGGGGTTCTGTGATCCGGCCGGCGAGCCGGTCCGCGACCCGGATCAACTGGCCCGCCTGCGTGACCTCGTCATCCCGCCGGCCTGGCAGGACGTGTGGATCTCGCCGTATCCGAACGGGCATATCCAGGCCACCGGAGTTGACGCTGCTGGTCGCCGACAGTACCTGTATCACCCGGAGTGGCGGCGCAAGCGGGACGAGGCGAAGTTTGACCACGTGCTCGAGGTGGCCCGGCGGTTGCCCCGGTTGCGCGAGCGCGTCGCGGCGGACCTCGACGGTCGGGGACTGAGCCGAGATCGGGTGCTGGCCACTGTGGCTCGGCTGTTGGATCTGGGTGCCTTCCGGGTGGGCAGCGAACGGTACGCGGCCGGCGACGATCCGACGTTCGGGGTGTCCACCCTGCGTCCGGAGCATGCCCACTCCCGTCGTGGCTGCATGGTCCTCGAGTTTCCGGCGAAGGGCGGCGTCGAACAGGTTCGGTGGATCGAGGACCCGGTGCTGTGCCAGGTGCTGGCCAACCTGCGGCGTCGCCGCCGCGCCGCGGCTCGGCTCTTCGGTTACTGGGACGGCCGGCACTGGCGGGACGTGCGCCGAGACGATGTCAACGGGTACCTGCGGGTGGCCAGCGGTGGTGAGATGACCGCGAAGGACTTCCGGACCTGGCACGCCACGGTCCTGGCGGCCACCGGGCTGGCCGCTGCTGGCGGAGAGCGGTCGGTGACCGCTCGCCGCCGCGCGGTGGCCGCGGTCATGCGTGAGGTGGCGGGGTTGCTCGGGAACACGCCGACGGTGGCCCGCACGTCCTATGTTGACCCCCGGGTCGTCGACCTCTACCACGACGGTGTGCTGGCACCGGTTGGTCGGTGGATGCCCCGCGAGGATGCCGAGCGGGGGGTCCTCGAACTGCTGGCCGAGGCCTGAGCGATATCGATCGTCTGCGAGTCGGGGGCGGCCGCCCGGGCCGTGTCGGCGGTAGGGGTGGACCAGTGGCGAATCGGGGCGCGCTCAGCGGCGAAACATCGCTCGGATCGCGGCGAGCAGCAGTAGGCCGCCCACCACCACGCCGAGGAGGCGTACGCCGGGGATGTCGGCCGGGCCCGTCGCCTCGGCCAGGATTTCGGAGTCCATCCCTGAACTCTCCCGGGCCAGCCGCCCTCCAGCAACTGTTAAGTTTATTGACTATTAATGTGGGTGATGTGACCATGGCAAAGCGCCGCCGCCGGGCGCAGAGACGGGGTAGGGACATGACCGATTGGAGTGCCGAGGGGCCAGAGGTGGCGGTGTGAGCACACGTGCGGCGCACCTTGCATCCCTGGCTGCCACCGTCCTTCAGCCGGGCTTCATTGGTGCCACCGCCCCGTCCTGGGTGCGCCGTTGGTTGGGGGAGGGTCTCGGCGCGGTGGTGCTCTTCGCCCGCAACGTGGTCGACTCGGAGCAGGTAGCCGCGCTGACCGCGACGCTGCGCGCGGAGCGGCCGGACGTCATCGTGGCCATCGACGAGGAAGCCGGTGACGTGACCCGGATCGAGTCGGGTCTCGGCAGTTCCCGTCCCGGCAACCTTGCCCTCGGCGTGGTTGACGATCCGCTCCTGACCGAGGCGGTGGCCAACGACCTCGGTGCGGAGCTGGCGGCGCTCGGGATCACGCTGAACTACGCGCCGGATGCCGATGTCAATTCCAATCCGGACAACCCGGTGATCGGAGTCCGTTCCTTCGGTGCGGATCCGAACCTGACCGCCCGGCACACCGCCGCCTGGGTGCGGGGCCTACAAGCCGGCGGCGTCGCGGCCTGCGCCAAACACTTCCCCGGGCACGGTGACACTCAGGTCGACTCCCATCACGGCCTGCCCCGGATCGCCGGCGATCGGCGCCGCCTGGACGCGGTGGAGCTGACCCCGTTTCGCGCCGCGCTCTCCGCTGGCGTGCAGGCAGTCATGACCGGCCACCTGTTGGTACCCGCGCTGGACCCAGACCTACCGGCCACCCTGAGCCGCCGGATCCTCACCGGCCTGCTCCGGGAGGAGTTGGGCTTCGCCGGGGTCGTGGTGACCGACGCGGTGGAGATGCGCGCGGTCGCCGACCGGTACGGCTTCACCGGCGCCGCGGTACGGGCTCTGGCCGCCGGGGCCGACGCCATCTGCGTCGGTGGCGAGCACGTCGACGAGGATGCAGCTCGGCGGCTGCGGGACGCGATCGTGACCGCCGTTGCTGCGGGCGAACTGGCTGAGGAACGCCTCGTCGAGGCGGCCAAGCGGGTGGACCAACTCGCCGCCGCCACCGCCGCCCGCCAGGCCGGCCGGCCCACCCGCCCAGCGGCCGACAGCGGCTCGGCGGTGGGGTTCGCTGCCGCCCGCCGGGCCATCCGGGTAACGACGGCCGGTGCCGGTCTGGGCGCGCTGCCGCTGGCCGGCCCCGCCCACGTGGTCGAGTTCGCACCGCCCCACAACCTCGCGATCGGCGTGGAGACACCGTGGGGCGTCGGCGCGCCCCTGGCAGCTCTGCTGCCGGGCACCACCACCGTCCGGTACGTAGAGGCCGAGGTGCCCCCGGACCTCACCACCGGGGCCGGTGGTCGCCACCTCGTCCTCGTTGTCCGTGACCTGCACCGACACCCGTGGATGCGGGCGGCCGTGACGCGCGCTCTGGTCGGCCGCCCGGACGCCGTCGTCGTCGAGTTGGGCGTACCCGAGCTGGTCACCGGGGCGGTGCACGTCGCCACCCACGGCGCGACCCGCGCCGGCAGCCGGGCCGCGGCGGAGCTGCTGACCGGGATCGGCTGATCACGGGCCGCGAGGGGCCTCCTGACGGGACCGCTGACCCGCGCGGGCCGTACGGAGTCAGCGGCCGGGGGAGAGCCTCGCCACCTCGTCGAGCAGACGATCCACTTCGCTGCGGGTGTTGTAGTGATACAAGCTGACGCGTACCGCCCCGCCGCTGTCCCGTAACCCCAACGTCTGGAAGTACTCGTAGGCGTAGTAGTCACCGGCGGAAAGGCAGAACCCCGTCGCGCCGAGCGCCGTCTGGGTTTCCGCCGGAGACTGGCCGGCCAGCCGGAACGAGACCGTGGGGCAGCGCCGGGCCGGCGAGCCGAGCACGGTGACCCCGGGCAGGTTGGCCAGACCGTCGAGCAGCCGGTCCAACAGCCCCTCCTCGTACGCACGGGCCGCGCTCAGACTGCTCCGCAGCCGCTCCCGCCGGCTCCCGGTGGCGGTCGCATCCAGCCCGGCGAGGTGGTCCACGGCGACGGCCACCCCAGCCAGCAGCGGAAAACTGGGCGTGCCGTACTCGAACCGATCGGGTACGGAGTCGGCGGAGGGGCGCAGCTTCGCCGGGCGCAGGTGCTCCCAGCACGCCGGATCCGCCGCCACCGCCGCCAGGTGTGGGCCAGACCACTTGTAGGCGCTGGTGACCAGGAAGTCGGCGCCCAACGCGGTGCGGTCGGTCGGGCCGTGCGGCACCGAGTGCACACCGTCCACGCAGACCAGCGCTCCGACGGCGTGGGCTGCCTTGGCGATCGCCGTCACGTCGGGCATCGTGCCGATCGCATTGCTGGCGGCGGTGACCGCCACCAGCCGGGTCCGTTCGTTGACCAGCTCGGGGTACTGACCGGCCGGCAGCTCGCCGGTGTGCGGCTCGAACTCCGCCCACCGCACGGTTGCGCCCGCCGCCCCGGCTGCCTGGATCCACGGTCGGACGTTGGCGTCGTGGTCGAGTCGGGACACCACCACCTCGTCCCCCGGTCGCCAGGTTGACCCGAGGGCGCGGGCCAGGGTGTAGGTGAGCGCGGTCGCGCTCGGGCCCAGCACCACCCCCTCCGGATCCGCGCCGAGCAGGTCGGCCAGGGCCGTACGGGCGGCGGTCACCAGCTCCAGCGAGCGTCGGCCGGGAAGGTTGCCGCTGCTGCGGTTGCCCAGTGCCGTACCCATCGCTTCGGTCACCGCGGCGATCACCGGTGCGGCGGTCTGGGTGCCTCCGGCACCGTCGAAATGGACGTGCCCCTCAGCCAGGGCGGGATACGCGGCCCGAGTGCGGGCGATGTCGAACGGCATGAGCGGACCCTAACCCGCGCTGCCGAAGTCGGCGGAGAGTCGGTGCGGCGGTCGTCTCGTACCCTTGGGCCGTGACGAACCGACGCGTTCCCCTCCCCCCGAAAACCCCCCGTCGGGCCGCCGGCCTCCTCGTCGGTCTGGCGCTCGGTGCCGCCGTGCTGGCCGGCTGCGGCTCCGCCGAGGGGGTCTCCACCGACTGTGGGCTGGACGGCTGCACGGTCACCTTCGACCGCGAGACCAACGCCGAGGCCAGCATCCTCGGCGTCCAGGCCACGTTGATCGGCGCCCAGGACGACCAGGTGACCGTCGAGGTCGCCGGCGAGCAGCTCACCCTCACCACCGGGCAGCCGGCCGCCGAGGTCGGCGGGCTCTCGGTCACGCTGGAGAACGTCACCGCCGATCAGGTCACCATTCGGGTGGCGCAGGGCTGAGGGGGTTTGAGCCGCGGCGTCGTCGGGGCCACTGCCGAGGATGTGACGTACGGTAGCTCCGGGCAGGTGCTATCGGCGTCGTCGTCCCGGCATCCCCCTCGGTGCCTTCTACCTCCTCCGCTGCCGTGACCAGAAGGTCTGAACTGGTCGGCCTGGCCGATCGCCGGCACCATTGGGCCTTCGCCGGGCGTCCTGACGCCCGGCTGGTGAGGAGGAGAGACCGTGCAGAGCTACCTTGGGACGATCATCGCCGCGCTTGCCGCCGCGGCGAGCGCCCTGTTAGTGGTCGGCGTCACGCACCGGATAACCCGGCGGCTCGGCCAGCGTTCACTGCTGTTGACCGGGCTGGCCCAGCACGCGCACCGCGCGTTCCAGGTGGCGGCGACCATCCTCGCCGTGCAGTTCGCCGTGCGGTTCACCACCGGCTACGCGACCGGCACCAGCTGGCGTCAGGCCCTGCTGCACATCCTGGTGCTCGGGGTGATCGCCGCCACCGCCTGGCTGGTCGCCGCGTTGCTGGTGGTGGTCGAGGACACCGCGCTCGCCCGGTTCCAGGTCGAGGTGGCGGACAACCGGCACCGCCGGATTCGCACCCAGGTGGTGCTCCTGCGCCGGTTGACCATCGCGGTGGTTGTCATCCTGGCGCTCGGCGTGATGCTGATGACGTTCCCCGAGGTCCGCGGGATCGGTGCCGGAGTGCTGACCAGCGCTGGTGTGGTCGGTGTGGTGGCGGCGTTGGCTGCGCAGAGTCTGCTGGGCAACGTCTTCGCCGGCCTCCAGCTCGCCTTCAGTGACGCCGTACGCCTCGGCGACGTGGTGGTCGTGGACGGGGAGTGGGGTCGGATCGAGGAGCTGACCCTCAGCTATGTGGTGTTGCGCATCTGGGACGACCGCCGGTTGATCCTGCCCACGTCGTACTTCACCAGCAAGCCGTTCCAGAACTGGACCCGGAGTGAGGCCGCGGTGCTCGGCACCGCCGAGTTCGATGTCGACTGGTCGATCTCGGTGCAGGTGATGCGAGAGGAGCTACGTCGCCTGGCGGAGAGCAGCGAGCTGTGGGACGGCAGAGTCTGCGTGTTGCAGGTGATTGACGCGACCGGCGGCATGATCAAAGTGCGCGCGTTGGTCAGCGCGGCGAACGCCGGCGACCTCTGGGACCTGCGCTGCCTGGTCCGTGAGCACCTGGTTGCCTGGGTGTGGAAGCAGCGGCCGACCGCCATGCCCCGAATGCGGGCCGAGGTTGGTGACTCCGGGGGCGGCCAGCCGTGGCAGTGGTCCGTGCCCCGCCGCCCGCCCCAGGCGGGCCTGCTCGCCGACGGTGCCGGGTCTGACGATGCGCGGATCTTCGGCGGCAGCGAGGATGGCACCGCCCGCAGCGAGGCCTTCGTCGGCCCCGACGAGCCGGCCGACTCCCGCCGCTGACCGCCTCCGTCCTGCTGTTGACCGGCCTCGCCCCGCCGTTGACCGCCTTCGTTCCGCTGGCGGAACGGTCCGGAGTGACGGGGCTTGCGACGGGCATCCGCCGCGATCGTCGGCTGCGCCGTTTGACCGGGGGAGTTAGCGTGATGTGGTCGGGCGGGGGACGTTGGGCCGAGTGCGGCAACGTTTGGAACGGCGTGGTGTGGGGACCTGCTGCGCGACCCCTGGCCTGCGCCGCGCGTTGACGAGGGCGGGCGACGGATCGACGGACGGCTCCCCGGGGGCATGCAGCGCGGTGACGAGGAGAGAAGGAAAGCATGGCTGACGTGGCGAACGCCCGCCCACCCCAGGCTGGGAACGAGCCGTCCACCGCCGAACTGGTGCAGCGGGCCACCGAGCAGGTCTCCCGGCTGGTCCGCGACGAGTTGGCGCTGGCCCGCGCGGAGCTGACTCAGAAGGGGAAGCACGCCGGGATCGGCATCGGCCTCTTCGGCGGCGCCGGGGTGCTGGCGCTGTACGGGCTCGGTGCGCTCGCGGCGACCGTGATCCTGTTGCTCGCCCTGGTCCTGCCCGCCTGGGTGGCCGCCCTGATCGTCGCGGTGGTGCTCTTCGTCGCCGCCGGGGCCCTCGCCCTGGCCGGCAAGAAGCAGGTCACCCGGGCGGTCCCGCCGGTGCCGGTGAGCACGGTGCGCAGCGTCCGGGCGGATGTCGACACCGTCACCGCGGCGGTGAAGGATGGGAAGGCCGCGGCGCAGGACGGGAGGCAGGCATGACGGGTAACGGGCGGGCCAGCGGGGACACCGAGGCCCTCCGCGAGGAGATCCGGCGGACCCGGGTCGAACTCAGCGAGACCATGGAGGCGCTGGCCGCCAAGGCCGATGTGAAGAAGCGGCTGCGTTCCTCGGCCGAGCAGGCGAAGGAGCGGATGCGGGAGCAGGCGACCGCGGCGGCGGCCCGGGTGCGCGGGCGGGCCCGGCCGCGCGGTGAACGGGTCCACGGCAGTCCGGTGCCGTTCACCGCGCTGGCTGCGGGCGCGGTGGCCGCCGCCGTCGTACTGATGATCGTCCGGGGGAGGCGTCGGTGAGTAGAGAGTTGGGAAAGGCCGCGTACAAGCCGGTTGGCATTCTGTTGGGTTTCGCCGCCGGTGCCGCTGCGGGGGCCATCTTCGAACAGGTGTGGAAGGTGGCGGGTGCTGGCGCGGCGCCGAGCGCCACCGACGAGGAACGCGGTTGGGGCGAGATCCTGGCCGCGGCGGCGTTGCAGGGGGCGATCTTCGCGGTTGTCCGGGCGGCGGTGGACCGGGGTGGGGCGGTGGGGATGCGCCGGATGACCGGCAACTGGCCGAAGTGATCTCGGCATGGTTGAGGTGGCACCCGCCGAAATTTGACGACGTGGGGCCTTTCCGTCGGTTTGCGGGGGGCCGGCCGGGCCGATCTTTGGCATCCGACAGGTCACATGTCAGAGAATTTCGTCCGGTAGGCTGTGCAGAGTTTTTGCGTACGTGGTTTGCTGTTCCACGCTGTTGAAGAGATGGCGTGGGTTGAGAGAAGTCTCCTTCATCGGGGGCCGCCTCAGGCGCCGCTGCTCGAAAACGGCCAACCGGCCGCACGGCGTGCTCGGCCGCCAGTTTTAGAAGGAGATACACATGGCGCAGGGAACCGTGAAGTGGTTCAACGCTGACAAGGGCTTCGGCTTCATCACCGTCGATGGCGGGGGTGCTGACGTGTTCGTCCACTTCTCGGCCATCCAGACCAGCGGCTACCGCACGCTGGAGGAGAACCAGCGGGTGGAGTTCGAGATCGCCCAGGGTCAGAAGGGTCCGCAGGCCGAGCAGGTCCGCCCCCTCTGAGCTACGCCGACCGGCGCACCGCCGGTCAGTGGCTGATCCGGCTCGCCCGGATCGACACGAGCCCCGCATCCCGTTTCGGGATGCGGGGCCTCGTCGTTTCCGGGTTCGGTTCGCGTGGGGCTCAGCCGCGGCGGGCGCGGAGGCCGAGCCAGAGCGAGGCCAACCCGAGGAGCGCGAGCGGCGGACCGGCGACGGCCCAGATCCGGACGTCGGTCATCACGCTGCCCTCGATGTATCCCAGCCCCTGCACGGTCCAGAGGGCACCAAGCACCACGGCTAGCAGCCCGAGTGCCAGCGCCAGCCAGCCCCGCAGCGCGAATTCGCGTTCTCGCCCGTCGGGGGCGCCCGTCCCGTTCACCACCGGTCGTGCACCTGCGGCCGGACCAGGTCGTCGTACACGTCGGCGACGACCGCGCGTTCCTGGTCGGAGAGGGCCTGCTGGCCGGCGCTCTCGGCGTTTCGCTGGGCCTGGGTCACATCGCGGGCACCGGGGATCACCACCGTCACCCCAGGTTGGTCGATCACCCAGCGCAGCGCGAACTGCGCCATCGTCCGCTCCGTGCCCACCAGCGGCGCGAGCCGGCGGACAGCGGCCAGGCCGAGGGTGAGGTCGACGCCGGCGAAGGTCTCCCCGACGTCGAACGCCTGGCCCTGCCGGTTGTAGGTGCGGTGGTCGTCCGGGGCGAAGGTGGTGTGTTCGTCGTACCTGCCGGAGAGCAACCCACTGGCCAGCGGTACCCGGGCGATGATGCCGACGCCGGCCTCGGCAGCAGCCGGTAGGACCCGCTCCAGGGGTTTGTGGCGTAGCGCGTTGAGAATGATCTGGACGCTGGCCACTCCGGGCCGAGCGATTGCGGTGAGCGCCTCCGCACAGGTCTCCACACTCACGCCGTATCCGGCGATCCGTTCCTCGGCGACCAGCGTGTCGAGAGCGTCGAAGACCGCGTCGTCGGCGAAGACCGGGGTCGGTGGGCAGTGCAGCTGCACCAGGTCGAGGGTGTCGACCCCGAGGTTCCTCCGGGACCGGTCGGTCCACTCGCGGAAGTGGGCGAGGGTGTACGCCTCGGGCCGCTGCTCCACCCGCCGGCCCATCTTCGTCGCGACGGTGAGGCCGGCGTCGGGCCTGGTGCGCAGGAACCGGCCGATCAGCGTCTCGCTGCGCCCGTCGCCGTAGACATCGGCGGTGTCGAGGAAGGAGACCCCGGAGTCGACGGCGGCGGCGAGGACGCGCAGGGCCGCCTCCTCGCTGACGGTGCCCCAGTCGGCTCCGAGCTGCCAGGTGCCGAGGCCGACCACGCCGACGGCGCGGTCCAGTCGGGGAAAGGTGCGCTGCTCCATGCGGTGAGCCTAGTGATTCGGGTTGGGTCCGGACTATGGTGGGCCGTAATTTAACAAGACGTACGTACGGTTTGGAGAAGTTGTGTGGGATCCGACAACATACCTGCGCTACAGCGACGAACGGGCCCGACCGTTTCACGACCTGCTCGCCCGGGTGCCCACCGCCCGACCCCGGGCGGTGGTCGACCTCGGCTGCGGGCCCGGCACACTGACCACGACTCTCGCCGAACGGTGGCCCGACAGCCGGGTCGCCGGCGTCGACGCCGCACCGGAGATGATTGGCCGGGCCGCCAAGCTGGACAGCCCGGTGGAGTTCGCCGTCGCCGACGTCCGACACTGGCGCCCCGGCCGGGATCAGGACGTGGTCATCAGCAACGCACTGCTCCAGTGGGTACCCGAGCACCGGGACCTGCTCACTCGCTGGGCTCGGGAGCTGCCGGCCGGCGCCGTCCTCGCGGTGCAGGTGCCGGGCAACTTCGACGCGCCGTCGCACCAGGCACTGCGGACTGTGGCCAACCGCCCGGCCTGGCGTACGACGCTCGGCCCGCTGCTGCGCGCTGCGCCCGTGGACGACGCGGTCGGCTACGCCCGGCTGCTGGCCGCCGAGGGTTGCGCGGTGGACGCTTGGGAGACTAGCTACGTGCACCTGCTCCCGGCCCCGGCCGACGCCGACCATCCGGTGCTGAGCTGGATGGAGGGGACCGCGCTGCGTCCGGTGCGCGCCGCGCTCGACCCCACCGACTGGGCCGCCTTTCGGAGGGAACTGGGCGTGCGGCTCGCCGAGGCGTACCCGGTGCAGCAGGGCCAGGTGTGCTTTCCGTTCCGCCGCGTCTTCTTCGTTGCCCGTACCGCCGCCCGCGTAGAGGAGAACCTGTGACCGACCTGTCCACCTTCATCGCCGGCCTGCCCAAGGTTGAGTTGCACGTGCACCACGTTGGCTCCGCCTCGCCCCAGATCGTCGCCGAGTTGGCCGCCCGGCACGAGGGGCGCAGCCCGGTCCCGGCCGACCCGGCGGCCCTCGCCGACTACTTCGCCTTCCGTGACTTCGCGCACTTCGTCGAGGTCTACCTGAGCGTGGTGGACCTGATCCGGGACCAGGAGGATGTCTGGCTCCTCACCCACGAGGTGGCCCGGGAGTTGGCCCGTCAGCAGGTCCGCTACGCGGAGCTGACGATCACCCCGTACTCGCACGTGCATCGTGGCATTCCCGCGCCGGCGTTCTGCGAGGCGATCGAGGACGCCCGCAAACGGGCAGCGGCCGACTTCGGTATCGAGCTGCGCTGGTGCTTCGACATCCCGGGTGAAGCCGGCCTGCCGGCGGCCGAGGAGACCCTGCGGGTCAGCCTGGACGAGCGCCCCGATGGTCTGATCAGTTTCGGGTTGGGCGGCCCGGAGGTCGGTGTGCCCCGACCCCAGTTCAAGCCGTACTTCGATCAGGCCCGGGCAGCCGGCCTTCGGTCCGTGCCGCACGCGGGGGAGACCACCGGGGCGCAGACCGTCTGGGCCGCGCTGCGCGACCTGGGCGCCGAACGACTCGGGCACGGCATCTCGGCGGTCGAAGACCCGGAGCTGCTCGAGTTCCTGGCCGAGCGGCAGCTTGCCCTGGAGGTGTGCCCGACCTCCAATGTCCGCACCCGCGCGGTGGCTCGCATCGAGGAGCACCCGCTGCCCCGGTTGGTCGAGGCCGGGCTGTTGGTCACGATCAACTCCGATGATCCGCCGATGTTCGGCACCACCCTCAACGACGAGTATGCGGTGGCCGCCCGGCTGCTCGACCTCGGCCCGCAGGGCATCGCCGCGCTGGCCCGCAACGCGGTGACCGCGTCCTTCCTCGACCCGGCGAGCAAGCAGCGGATTGCTGAGGAGATCGACGCCTACCTGGCGAACGCGTCCTGAAAGGGGGGTGCGCGCGGCGGGGAAGAGGGGGGAACGGGTCCCGCCGCGCGCACGGCTCCACCGGTCTTGGCCGCCTGAGCGGCGGGCCGGTGAAGTGGTGGGTTCGCCCCCCGATCATGGCAGGCGCCCGTTGGCGTGGCGCCGGTGTTAAGCGGGATCTAAGGAGAACTTACGCCCGGGCACAGCTCGGGTAACTCAGCGATCACCCCGGGCGGTACCGGTTCCAGCGTCGGCCGCTGTCGGCGTGGTCGCGGGCCTCCCGGCTCCTCCGCCCCACCAGGCCGAACCGGTTGACCTGCCGGGGTGTCGCCTCCGGGTCGGCCAGCAGCATCACCACGCTCGCCCCACCCAGTCCGGCGCGGTCGATGCTGACCGAGCCGTTGGCCTGCACCGCGACCCGCTTCACGATGTCCAGGCCGAGCCCGGTCGAGCCACGGTCGCTGGCACCCCGGCGCAGCGCCCGGTCCGGGTCTGCGACACCTGGCCCGGCATCGTCGATCCGGATGGCGACGTATCCGTCCCGCCGCGAGACCGCTACCTCGAACGCCGTTCCCTGGGATGTGTAACGGAACACGTTGCCGATCACCGCGTCCAGCGCGGCGGCCAGCTCCGCCCGCGGCACCGGCGCCGGGATACGCAGCTGCGCTCCGGTGACCCGGAACGGCCGGTTCTGGTCGCCGGCCAGCGCGGACCAGAACCGCATCCGTTCCCGGACCACCTCGCTGACGTCGCAGCTACCCGGCGCGGTCTCCTGCGTGGCCGCCTTTCGGGTCGTTTTGATCAACTGATCGACCTCGTCCTCCAGCGTGGCGATCGCCTGTCGGATCCGCCGGACTCCACGCCGACGATCCAGCTCCGCCTCGCTGAAGATCCCGATGCTGGTGTCGTCTGGGTCCAGCGCCTCGGCGTCCAGCCGAAGCGCGGTCAAGGGCGTGCGTAGCCGGTGGGACAGGTCGGCCACCAGTTCCCGTTCGTCTGCGCGGGTGGCGACGAGATGCTCGGCCATCCGGTTGAACGCGTGTCCGGCCGCGACCAACTCTCGTGGACCGCTCGGCTCCACCCGGACGTGGAGATCGCCCGCGCCGAGGGCCAGCGCTCCCTGTGCCAGGTCCCGGGCCGCGTGCACCGTGCGGGCCGCCACGCGATCCACCACCACCACCGCGGTGGCGATCAGCGTCGCCCCCACGCCGACCGGAAGCCACCACGGGCTCCCGTCGCCGAGACCGGTGGCCGACAGCACCAGGAACGTGAGGGCCGTGAGCGTGCACATACCCGCCACGACCAGGGTCAGTGACCACCTCAGTCGGGCGCTACCAGTCGGAGGCCCACCCCCCGCACGGTGCGTAGGTAGCGTGGCTTCGCCGCGGTCTCGCCCATCTTGCGACGCAGCCAGTAGAGGTGAACGTCGATGGTCTGGTCCTCGCCGACCGACGGTTGTCGCCATACCTCCTCCAAGAGTTCCCGGCGCGACACTACCCGGCCCGGTCGTGCGGCCAGGTACGCCAGCAGGTCGAACTCCTTGCGGGTCAGCGCCAACGGCTCCCCGTCCAGCTCGGCGCCGCGTTCGCCGACGTCGATGCGGAGCCCACCAACCTCGTACACCGCGGGCTGGACCGTCCGGCTGGCCCGACCGGCCCGCCGCAGCACGGTCGTGATCCGAGCGTCCAGGTGCGCACCGGTGAACGGCTTGATCATGTAGTCGTCGGCGCCGGCGCGCAGCAGCCGGACAACCGACTGTTCATCGTCGCGCGCGGTGGCGATGATGATCGGGATATCGGTGATACCCCGCAGCATCCGTAGGGCGTCGGAGCCGTCGAGGTCGGGCAGGCCCAGGTCGAGTACGACGAGGTCGGGTGTCTCCGCCGCCACGCGCCGCAGGGCTTCCAGGGCGGTGCCAACGGCGTGCACGGCGTGCCCCCGGCCGGTGAGGGAGCGCAGCATCGCGCCGCGGACGATGTGATCGTCTTCGACCAGAAGCACGGTGGCCACCCCAAGACGGTACTCGGCGCGGCAAGGTGGTCGCGTTGCGGCATCGCGGTGAAACCGGCAAGCTGGTAAAACGATGTCCTTCACCCTCTTCGCTGACACGAGACTCGCGCTCGCCCGGGACGCGTTGACCGGGTTGTCGGTCGGTGACGCGCTCGGCTCCCAGTTCTTCGTCCCCGGCCGCCATCCGGCCGACCTGGCCGCCGGCCGGCTCCCGCCGTCCCCGTGGGCCTGGACCGACGACACCGAGATGGCCTGCTCGATCGTCGCCGCGCTCGCCGAGACCGGGCGGATCGACCGGGACGCGCTCGCCCTGGCCTTCGCCGAGCGGTGCGAGCCATACCGGGGCTATGGTCCAGGGGCGGTCGGCATTCTGCGGCTGATCCGCACCGGCACCCCGTGGCCGGTGGCCGCGGCCTCCGCCTTCGCCGGGCAGGGCTCCTGCGGCAACGGCGCCGCGATGCGGGTCGGGCCGCTCGGGGCGTACTTCGCTGACTCGAGCAGCCGCGCGGCGGCCCAGGCTCGCGCCTCGGCCGAGGTGACCCACGCTCACCCGGAGGGCATCGCGGGTGCCGTGGCGGTGGCCGTGGCGGCGTCGCTCGCCGCCCGGGGTCGGCTGGACGGCCATCGCCCGGAGCCCGCGCGACTGCTCGCCGGAGTGGCCGCCGCGCTGGACTCGACGAGCGAGGTGTACCGGGGGATCCGGCGGGCCGCCGGTCTGCTCGGCCGCCAACCGGAGGTGGCCGTCGCCGAACTCGGCAACGGGTCGCGGGTCACCGCGCCGGACACCATCGCCTTCACCTGCTGGGTCGCCGCCAGTCACCTCGACGACTACCCGGCGGCCGTGCGGGTCTGCGTCGAGGCGGGCGGGGATGTGGACACCACCGCGGCGATCGTCGGCGCGATCGTCGCCGGGTACACCGGCGTCGGCACGTCAGCCGGAGTGCCGGCCGGGTGGCTGGCCGCCCGCGAGCCGCTGCCGGACTGGCTGCCCTGAGCGGTGGCGGCCCGGGAGCCGCGCCGCCACCGCCGCGAACCCCGCCAACACCGGTGGCGGATGCCGGGCGGGTGGACCGATAGCATCGGCAGCGAGTCGTACCGTCTGCCCTGAGGAGTCACCGTGTCCGCACCCCGTAACCCCGTCGTGGCCGACCCCGTCGTCGTGGCCGCCGGGACGACGGCGGCCGACGCGGTCGCGGCGGCCGGACTGCCAATGACCGGTCGCAGCGCGGTCGTGGTGGTGCGGGACCCACAGGGCCAGCTTCGCGACCTGGACTGGGTTCCGGAGCAGGAGACCGTGGTCGAGCCGGTGGGCATCGACACCCCGGACGGCCTGGCCGTGCTGCGGCACTCCACGGCCCACGTACTCGCCCAGGCCGTGCAGGATCTCTTCCCCGAGGCGAAGCTGGGCATCGGTCCGCCGATCGAGAACGGCTTCTACTACGACTTCGCGGTTGACCAGCCGTTCCAGCCCGCGGACCTGACGAAGCTGGAAAAGCGGATGCAGGAGATCATCAAGTCCGGACAGCGGTTCCGCCGTCGCCGCTTTCGGGACCGGGACGAGGCCCGCGGTGAACTCGCGGCCGAGCCGTTCAAGCTGGAGCTGATTGAGCTCAAGGGCGACGGGCTGGACTCCTCCCAGGTGATGGAGGTCGGCGGCGGGGAACTGACCAGCTACGACAATCTCGCCGCCGACGCGGACAAGGTCTGCTGGTCGGACCTGTGCCGCGGGCCGCACCTGCCGAACACCCGCCTGATCGGGGCGTTCAAGCTGATGCGGTCGGCCGCCGCGTACTGGCGTGGCTCGGAGAAGAACCCACAGCTACAGCGGGTGTACGGCACCGCGTGGCCGACCCGGGACGAGCAGAAGGCGTACCTGCGGTTGCTGGAGGAGGCCGCCCGGCGGGACCACCGCAAGCTCGGCGCCGACCTCGACCTGTTCAGCTTCCCCGACGAGGTCGGCTCCGGCCTGCCGGTGTTCCACCCCAAGGGCGGCGTGCTCAAGCGGACGATGGAGGACTACGTCCGGTCCCGGCACGTCGAGGAGGGTTTCGACTACGTCGGCACCCCGCACATTTCGAAGGAAGGCCTCTTCCACACCTCGGGCCACCTGCCGTACTACGCCGACGGGATGTTCCCGCCCATGCAGTTCGAAGGGGCGGACTACTACCTCAAGGCGATGAACTGCCCGATGCACAACCTGATCTATCGGTCGCGCGGGCGGTCCTACCGGGAACTGCCGATGCGGCTCTTCGAGTTCGGCTCGGTCTACCGGTACGAGAAGTCCGGCGTCATCCACGGGTTGACCCGGGTGCGTGGCTTCACCCAGGATGACTCGCACTCCTACTGCACCAAGGAGCAGGCGCCAGCGGAGATCAAGCACCTGCTGGCCTTCGTGCTCGGGCTCCTGCAGGACTTCGGCATCACCGATTTCTTCCTGGAGCTGTCCACCCGGGACGACACCAAGCCGGACAAGTTCGTCGGCTCCGCCGAGGACTGGGCGACAGCGACGGCGGTGCTGGAGCAGTGTGCCCGGGACACCGGGCTCGAGCTGGTGCCGGACCCGGGGGGCGCGGCCTTCTACGGCCCGAAGATCTCGGTCCAGGCCAAGGACGCCATCGGTCGTACCTGGCAGATGTCGACGATTCAGTACGACTTCAACCAGCCGGCGGGCTTCGGGCTGGAGTACCAGGCAGCCGACGGCAGCCGGCAGCAGCCGATCATGATTCACTGCGCGAAGTTCGGCTCGATCGAGCGTTTCATCGGCGTGCTCACCGAGCATTACGCCGGAGCGTTCCCGGCCTGGCTGGCGCCGGTGCAGGTGGTCGGCATCCCGATCCGGGCAGAGCACACCGAGTATCTGGACGGCTTCGTCGCCGCGCTGCGCGCCGCGGGAGTCCGGGCCCAGGTCGACGCCGGTGACGACCGGATGCAGAAGAAGATCCGCACCGCCCAGCAGCAGAAGATTCCGTTCATGGTGATCGCTGGCGACGACGATGTGGCGGCGGGCACCGTGTCGTTCCGCTACCGGGACGGCTCCCAGCGCAACGGGGTGCCGGCGGCTGAGGCGGTCAACCACGTCCTCGACGTGGTCAACTCCCGCGCCAACCAGGGGCCCTCGGCTGCCGAGGGGTGACGGGCGCGCGAGCCGGCGCGAAGGCCCTCGACGCGGAGTACCCGGCCTGCCCGTCGGGCTGGTCGGGTACGGCGAGCTTCGGCCCATTCGGTGCGGGGCCGTAGGATCGCTGCTGTGACTGGGGCGGAGGAACACACCGACAGCGACGCTATGGCCGACGGACTGGACCGGCTCTGGACGCCCCATCGGATGACCTACATCTCCGGCGGGGACCGGCCCGAGGGCGGGTACGAGCGGCCGGGCGGCTGCCCCTTCTGTCTCGCCCCGCAGCGGTCGGAGCCGGAGAACCTGGTTGTGGCGCGCGGCGAGCACGTGTTCGTGGTGCTCAACCTGTACCCGTACAACCCGGGGCACCTGTTGGTCTGCCCCTACCGGCACGTTGCCGACTACACCGACCTCGACGACCGGGAGACGGCGGAGCTGGCCGCCGTCACCCAGACCGCGATGCGCGTCATCCGTAGGGTCAGCAGTGCCCATGGCTTCAACCTCGGGATGAACCAGGGCGGGGTCGCCGGCGCCGGTATCGCCGCGCACCTGCACCAGCACGTGGTGCCCCGATGGGGCGGTGACGCTAACTTCATGCCGGTGATCGGCCGGACCAAGGTCCTGCCGCAGCTGCTCGGCGACACCCGGGCGTTGCTGGCCAGCGCCTGGCCCTCCTGAATCCGCGATCGCGCGGCGCCGGCCACCACCCCGGGATCTCCTCGATCCGCTCCGGTCGCCGGTCGGCAGGGGCGACGTCACCGGCCCGCCGGCGGACCGAAGGCGGTGACCGCCGTCGCGGCACTCGCTCAGCCGTGCTCCGCGCGGACCCGGTCGGCCTGGTGGCTGGGCATGGGTTCGTAGCGGGCGAACTCGCGGCGGAAGGTGCCCGTACCGGCGGTCATCGAGCGCAGCTCCACGGCGTAGCGGAGGAGTTCGGTCGCGGCCACCTCGGCGCGGACCAGCGTTCGCCCCTCGGCGGTGGTGTCGGGTTCGGTGCCGAGCACCCGGCCGTGTCGGCCGGAGAGGTCGCCCAACACCGCGCCGACCGACGCGTCGGGCACCCGGATGACCACCTCGTCAACCGGTTCCAGCAACGTCGGCTGGCCCTTGTCGGCGGCGTCCTTGAGCGCCAGCGCACCGGCGGTCTGGAACGCCGCGTCGGAGGAGTCGACGCTGTGCGCCTTTCCGTCCACGAGTGTCACCCGCAGGTCCACCAGGGGGGCGCCGGCCCTCAGTCCCCGCTCCAGCTGGGCCCGGACCCCCTTCTCCACCGACGGGATGTAGTTGTGCGGTACGGCTCCGCCCACCACCCGGCTGACGAACTCGAAGCCGGCGCCCCGGGGTAGCGGTTCCACCTCGATGTCGCAGACCGCGTACTGGCCGTGCCCGCCGGACTGCTTGACGTGCCGGCCGTGCCCCTTGGCCGGCACGGTGAACGTCTCCCGCAGGGCGACCCGCACCGGTGTCGTGTCCAGCTCCACCCCACCGCTGCGCAACCGTTCCAGCACCACGTCGGCGTGCGCCTCACCCATGCACCAGAGCACCAGCTGGCGGGTCTCGCTGTCGCGGTGCAGCCGCAGGGTGGGGTCACCGGCTACCAGCCGGGCGAGGTTGCGGGCGAGCGCGTCCTCGTCGGCCCGGGCGCGCGCCACGATCGCCACCGGCAGCAGCGGTTCCGGCATCTCCCAGGGCGCGACCAGCAGTGGGTCCTCCTTGGCCGAGATGGTGTCGCCGGTTTCCGCGCTGCCTGACTTGGTGAGCGCACAGAGGTCACCGGCGACACCGGCGGGTACCTCGCGCAGCGCCGCGCCGAGCGGTGAGTAGAGGTGGCCGACCCGCTCGTCGGCGTCGTGGTCCGGGTGGCCGCGGTCGGCGAGGCCGTGCCCGGAGACGTGCACGACCTGTTCGGGGCGGAGCGTGCCGGAGAAGACCCGGACCAGGGAAACCCGCCCCACATGCCGGTCGATGGTGGTCTTGACCACCTCGGCGACCAGTGGCCCGGCCGGGTCGCAGACCAGCGGGGGGCGGGGTGTGCCGTCCACCCCGGTGACCGCCGGGAGGTCGTGCTCCAGCGGTGCGGGGAAGGCCGCGGTGAGCACCTCCAGGAGGGCGTCGAGCCCGACCCCGGTCTGCGCGCAGACCGGCACCACGGGATAGAAGTGACCGCGCGCGACCGCCTTCTCCAGATCCTCGACGAGGATGTCGGTGCCGAGCTCGGCACCTTCGAGGTACCGGTCCATGAGGGTCTCGTCCTCGCTTTCGGCGATGATCCCCTCGATCAGTTCGTTGCGGGACTCGACGATCGCCGGCAGGTGTTCTGGGTCCGGCTGTCGCACCTCGGCGGGCAGCCCGGCGGTGTAGTCGAGGACCCGGCGGGTGATGAGTCCGAGCAGGCCGGCGGTGGAGACGCCGTCGTCACCGAGCATCGGCAGGTAGAGCGGGAGCACATTGTCGCCGAACACCCGCTGACAGAGGGCGACCGCCTCGTCGAAGTCCGCGCGCGGGTGGTCCAGCCGAGAGACGGCCACCGCTCGAGGCATGTTCACGGCCGCGCACTCCTCCCACAGCGCGGCGGTGGTGGCGTCCATCCCGTCCACAGCGGAGACGACGAAGAGCGCGGCGTCGGCGGCCCGCAGCCCCGCGCGCAGCTCGCCGACGAAGTCCGCGTAGCCGGGGGTGTCCAGCAGGTTGACCTTGATCCCGTCGTGCACGAGCGGCGCGCAGGCCAGGGTCACCGACCGTTGTTGGCGGATGGCAGCCGGATCGTGGTCGCAGGTGGTGGTGCCGTCGGTGACGTTCCCGGCGCGGCCGATCGTGCCGGTCGCCGCGAGCAACGCCTCGACCAGGGTCGTCTTGCCGGCACCGGAGTGCCCGACGAGCACCACGTTGCGGATGTCTGCCGGGTTGGTCACCGCCGGTATCGCGCCAGCGACCGCCTTGTCCTGACTCTTCTGCGCCATGGGCGCACCTCCCTCAGCCGGTGTGTGGTGGCGACCGCCGCGCGCGAGAGAAAGCGGGCTTGGGGCGGGTGCGCGGCGATATCCTCCCGGGGTACTGCTGCCAAGCGGAAACGGGACGGGCATAGCGGTGAGCTGCCTCACCTTTCTGGTTCGATCAGACACCCCGATGCCCGTACGGCACAAGTTCCCTCGGGCGGGTCGCCCGACCGTCCGTACCGTTGCGGGTACCGGACCGTTATCGTGGGACCGCCATGGCGAAGATCTTCCAAGTGACGGCCCGTGCGGGCATGACCCGCGTCGTCGAACCGGTCGCACGCCGCCTGCTTCGTGCCGGCGTGACCCCCAACACGGTTACCGTGACGGGCACCCTCGGGGTGCTCGTCGGAGCACTCGGCTTCGGAGCCCGCGGTCATCTCGTCGCCGGTGCGTTGATCGTCACCGTCTTCGCCCTCACCGATCTGCTGGACGGGACGATGGCCCGGATGAGCGGTGGCTCCACCCGGTTCGGGGCGTTCCTCGACTCGAGCATGGACCGGGTCGCCGACAGCGCGGTCTTCGGTGCGGTGGCCTACTACCTCGCCACCGAGGGCGACCACGCGGGGGTAGCCGCCGCGCTGCTCTGTCTGGCCGCCGGCGGGCTCGTCTCGTACGTCAAGGCGCGGGCCGAAGGGCTTGGCCTGACCTGCAACGTGGGCATCGCCGAACGTACGGAGCGGCTGCTGATCGTCGGTGTCGGGGGGCTGCTGGCCGGGCTGGGCCTGAAGGCCGCACTGCCGGTCGCGCTCTGGCTGCTCGCCGCGGTCTCGATCTTCACGGTGGGGCAGCGGATGGCCCACGTGTACCGGCAGGCCCAGCAGCTCCCCACCGCCTCGGGCGGACAGAGGTGAGGGCGTTCGAGGGGCGGGGCCGGTGAACCTCACCGAGCTGGCCTACCTCGCCGGGTGGCGTGCGGTACGCGCACTGCCCCGGCCGGTGGCGGCCACCGTCTTCCGGGCGGGCGCCGACCACACTCATCGCCGCGGCGGTGGGGGCGCGGCGCGGCTTCGCGCCAACCTGCGCCGGGTGGTGGGTCCGGAGGTCTCCGAGGCCGAGCTGGACGGGTTGGTGCGGGCCGGGCTGCGCTCCTACGCCCGGTACTGGATGGAGACGTTCCGACTGCCAACGCTGAGCCGGGACGAGCTGCTTGCCGGATTTCGGCTGGACCGCAAGGAACAGCTCGCCGCGGATGTAGCCGCCGGCCGGGGCGCGATCGTGGCGTTGCCGCACTCCGGCAACTGGGACATGGCGGGTGCCTGGGTCGCGGCGATGGGCTGGCCGATCGCCACTGTCGCCGAGCGGCTCAAGCCCGAGGGGATCTACCAGCGTTTCCTCGCGTTCCGGCGGGCTCTCGGGATGGAGATCCTCCCCACCCACGGGGGCGAACGGCCCGCTTTCGACGTGCTGGTCGACCGGGTGAAAGCCGGCTATGTGGTGCCGCTGCTCGCCGACCGGGACCTCTCGGCCCGCGGCGTGAATGTCGACTTCTTCGGTTCCCCCACCCGGATGCCGCCCGGCCCGGCCCTGCTGGCGCTCCGCACCGGTGCGCCGCTCTACGTCGCCTCCTTGTGGTACGAGCCGGAGGTCGCGTGTGCCACGATCGAGGGGCCGCTGGAGCTACCCGGTCCCGAGCAGGGCCCGCTCGACGTACGGGTGCGGATGTTGGCCCAGCGGGTCGCCGACGGTCTGGCGGCGGGCGTAGCCCGACATCCGCAAGACTGGCACATGTTGCAACGGATGTGGCTGGACCAACGCGCCACACCGAACGGCGCGGGGCAGCCCTCGCCGCCCACCGGACAGGTCTGAGGGGAGGGGCGCCAACGTGCGGATCGGCATCGTGTGCCCGTACTCCCTGGATGTGCCCGGCGGCGTGCAGAACCACGTGATGGACCTCGCCGAGGCGCTGATCGGGCTCGGGCACGAGGTGAGCGTCCTGGCCCCCGCGGACGAGGAGTCGGAGCTACCGCCGTATGTGGTGCCGGCGGGTCGGGCGGTTCCGCTGCCGTACAACGGCTCGGTGGCACGGATTGCCTTCGGCCCGGTCTCCACCGCACGGGTCCGCCGTTGGATCAACCGGGGCGACTTCGACGTGCTGCACGTGCACGAGCCGCTGACGCTGAGCCTGTCGATGCTCGCCGTGCTCTGCGCGCGGGGGCCGGTGGTGGCGACCTTCCACACGGCGATGACGCGTTCCCGGGTGCTCGCCGCCGCCCAGGGGGTGCTCCAGATCGTGCTGGAGCGCATCACCGCCCGGATCGCGGTGAGTGCCCTGGCCCGCAAGGTGCAGGTGGAGCACATGGACGGCGGAGCGGTGGAGATCCCGAACGGGGTGGCCGTCGCGAAGTTCGCCGAGGCCCAGCCGCTGCCGGGCTGGCCGGGGCCGTGCACTCCCGGCGAGGGCGGCACGATCGGTTTCCTCGGCCGCTTCACCGAAGCCCGCAAGGGTTTCCCGGTGCTGCGGGACGCGTTTGTGTCGTTGGCCGGGGAGCGTCCGGGGCTGCGCCTGCTGGTCGCCGGTCCCGGTGATCCGGACGACCTGTACGGCCAGTTCCCGGCCGAGCTGCGGGACCGCATCACCTTTCTTGGGCTGGTCTCCGAGGCGGACAAGGCGCGGATGCTGCGCAGTGTCCATCTCTACGTGGCACCGAACATGGGCGGGGAGTCGTTCGGCATGATCCTCACCGAGGCGCTCGCGGCGGGGACCGCTGTCGTGGCGAGCGATCTCGACGCGTTTCGCCGGGTGTTGGACCGGGGTCGCGCCGGCCGCCTGTTCCGTACCGGCTATCCGGAGGCGCTGCGGGCGGCGCTGGCCGACCTCCTGGACGACGCGGACGCGCGGGCCGCGCTGGCCGCCTACGCGGATCAGGTGGTGACGACCTTTGACTGGCCCACGGTTGCCCGCCGGATTCTCGAGGTGTACGCAGCCGCGATGGAGGCCGCTGACGGCCGGGTGATCGACCAGGAGTGGGTGGGGCTGGGCTGACCGTTGGGACGGCGGTACCGGGAGGCGGCGGAGGGGATCGGAGCAGCACTACGATGCCGGGCATGTGGTGGTTGGTGGGGGCGACGCTGGTCGGCGCGCTGCTGGCGACGTACCTCGTCTGGACCGCCGGCCGGGTCGAGCGGTTGCAGGACCGCGCGGAGCTCGCGGCCCGGGCGCTCGACGCCCACCTGCTGCGCCGGGCGGCGACCGCCGCGGTGCTCGCCGAGCGTCGTTACGGCGTCGAGTTGTACGCGGCGGCCCGCGTCGCCCTGGACGTTCGTCCGGACGAGCGGGAGGCCGCCGAGAACGATCTCACCCGGCAGCTGCGGGCGTTGCAGCTCGACCGCGGCGATCCGGACACCGAGGCCGTCATCGCCGCCAGTCGGCGGCTGGCCCTGGCCCGTCAGGTGCACACGGATCTGGTCCGGGACGCCCGCGCGGCCCGGAGTCGGCCGCTGGTGCGGCTGTTGCGGATGGGGCGCCGGCGTCCGTGGCCGCGGTACTTCGACATCGACGAACCGACGCTGGCCGCCCCCGAGGGCATAGTCGAGGACTGACCGGGTACGTGATGCCGGACACAGGGCAGGCCACCATGGGTCTGATTGGCTGTCGGGCTGCCGGGGTGGCTCCTCGTAGCATGCGCACCAGCCACTCTCGTGCACGTCCCTAGGAGCGATGAACCGTGCCCGATACCCAGACTTCGAATTCTTCCACCAATGCCCCGGTTACCGGCACCGCGCACGTGAAGCGGGGGATGGCCGAGATGCTCAAGGGCGGCGTGATCATGGATGTGGTCACCGCGGAGCAGGCCAAGATCGCTGAGGACGCCGGTGCGGTCGCGGTGATGGCCCTGGAGCGGGTCCCCTCGGACATCCGCGCCCAGGGCGGGGTCTCCCGGATGAGCGATCCGGACATGATTGACAGCATCATGGACGCGGTCTCGATTCCGGTCATGGCCAAGGTCCGGATCGGCCACTTCGTGGAGGCGCAGATCATCCAGTCGCTCGGTGTCGACTATGTTGACGAGTCGGAGGTACTGACCCCGGCGGACTACGCGAACCACATCGACAAGTGGGCCTTCACGGTGCCGTTCGTCTGTGGCGCGACCAATCTGGGCGAGGCGCTGCGGCGGATCACCGAGGGTGCGGCCATGATCCGGTCGAAGGGCGAGGCCGGCACCGGCGACGTCTCCAACGCCACCACCCACATGCGGGGGATTCGCACCGAGATCCGCCGGCTCCAGTCCCTGCCCACCGACGAGCTCTACGTGGCTGCCAAGGAGCTCCAGGCCCCGTACGAGTTGGTCAAGGAGATCGCCGAGACGGGCAAGCTGCCGGTGGTGCTCTTCACCGCCGGTGGTATCGCGACTCCGGCCGACGCCGCCATGATGATGCAGCTCGGCGCCGAGGGGGTCTTCGTCGGCTCCGGCATCTTCAAGTCCGACAACCCGGCCCACCGGGCCGCCGCGATCGTCAAGGCCACCACCTTCCACGACGACCCGGAGACGCTGGCCAAGGTCTCCCGTGGGCTCGGCGAGGCGATGGTCGGCATCAACGCCGGCACCCTCTCGCAGTCGGACCGCCTGGCCGAGCGCGGCTGGTGAGGGGAGCGCAGCCCCGGTCAAGGCCGCCGGGGCTGCTCGCCACCCTCCGGAAGGAGTGAACATGACGGCACCCGTCATCGGTGTGCTCGCGCTGCAGGGCGATGTCCGGGAGCACACGGCCGCGCTGGCGGCCGCGGGTGCGCACGCCCGCCCGGTCCGCCGCCCCACGGAGCTGGAGACGGTTGACGGGCTGGTCATCCCGGGGGGCGAGTCCACCACGATCAGCAAGCTGGCCGACCTCTTCGACCTGCGGGAGCCGATCGACAAGCGGATCGCCGACGGCATGCCCGTCTACGGCTCCTGCGCCGGCATGATCATGTTGGCGAGTGAGGTACTCGACGGCCGATCCGACCAGCGCGGCTTCGCCGGCATCGAGATGACTGTCCGGCGCAACGCGTTCGGGCGGCAGGTCGCCTCGTTCGAGGCACCGGTGAGCATGGCCGGCATCGACGGCGGCCCGCTCAACGTGCTGTTCATCCGGGCGCCCTGGGTCGAGCGCGTCGGCCGGGGCGTCGAGGTGCTCGGCACGGTGACCGAGGGCCCGGCGGCGGGTCGGATCGTCGCGGTCCGCCAGGGAAACCTGCTGGCGACCGCGTTCCATCCCGAGCTGACCGGCGACGGGCGCCTGCACGCGTACTTCGCGGACCTGGTCCGCGCCGCTCTCTGATCGGCCTCCCGGTGAGCCCCGCCGGGTCGTGCCACCCACGGCGCGACCCGGCGGGGCCGTGCGGCGCTGACGCGTGGCTGCCGTCCACCGGTAGGATTGCCGGGATTCGGCAGGGCCAGCTCTCCGCCGCGGCTTCCACCAGAGCCGACCGGCACTCTCCGCGTACGCCGGCGGGAGCGGGCGAGTGCGGTGCGTCGATGCAGACGGCGGGTAGCAACGGAGGTAGCTGATGTCCGGCCACTCAAAGTGGGCGACGACCAAGCACAAGAAGGCGGTCATCGACGCCAAGCGCGGCAAGATGTTCGCCAAGCTGATCAAGAATGTCGAGGTCGCGGCGCGGACCGGTGGCGGTGACCCGGCTGGTAACCCGACGCTCTACGACGCGATCCAGAAGGCCAAGAAGAACTCGGTCCCCAACGACAATATCGACCGCGCGGTCAAGCGGGGCTCTGGCCTCGAGTCCGGTGGTGCCGATTACCAGACGGTCATGTACGAGGGCTACGGGCCCAACGGTGTCGCGCTGCTGATCGAGTGTCTGACGGACAACCGGAACCGCGCCGCCACCGAGGTGCGGACCGCCCTGACCCGCAACGGCGGCTCGTTCGCCGATGCCGGTTCGGTGTCGTACCTGTTCCACCGCAAGGGCGTGGTGATCGTGGCCAAGGCCGGCACCACCGAGGACGACGTGATGCTCGCCGTTCTGGACGCGGGTGCCGAGGAGGTCAACGACCTGGGTGAGGCGTTCGAGGTGCTCTCCGAGCCGGGTGACCTGGTCGCGGTGCGGACCGCGTTGCAGGACGCCGGCATCGAGTACGAGTCGGCGGAGTCCTCGCTCGTCCCGAGCATGAGCGTCCCGGTGGACGAGGAGGGCGCTCGGAAGGTCCTCAAGCTGATTGATGTGCTGGAGGACTGCGACGACGTGCAGAACGTCTTCGCGAATTTTGACGCCTCCGACGAACTGCTCGCGAAGCTCGGCTGACCCGCCGTTGGTCGTACGGACCCCGTGGATCCGGCCCGAGCCGGATCCACGGGGTGGGCTGCTGCCGGGGCGGGACTCAGCCCACCGTCTCTCGTTCCCGCCAGGCCGTCCGGAGCGAGGTGTTGCCGTTGGTCCGCAGCAGCGACCCCTCGTACACCCGGGCACCGGCGGCCAGGACGGCGAGCGCGGTGACCAGTAGCAGGGCCAGGGACAGCGGAGGCTCCCAGCCGGCGGCGTCCCCGGTGAACAGCCGGAGCGGCATCGCGGTCGGCGCCGAGAACGGCACGTAGGACAGCACCTGCATGGCGAACGCGTTGTCGCTGAGGAAGACCACCCCGAAGAACGGGATCATCACCACCAACTGCACCGGCATGGCCACCGTGCCGATGTCTTCCAGTCGGCTGACCAGGGCTCCCGCCGCCGCCCACAGCGCGGCGATCAGGACGAAGCCGAGCAGGAAGTAGGGCAGGAACCAGCCGATCGCTGGCCCGAGTAGGTCCAGCAGCTCGCTGTCACCAAAGAGTCGCAAGCCCACGACCGTGACGAGCGCCACCAGCGCTATCTGCCCCAGGGCCAGCACGGTGCCGGCGATCATCTTGCCGAGGAGCAGGGCTCGTACCGACACGGCGGCCACCAGGATCTCGACGATCCGGGTCTGTTTCTCCTCGATGATGCTCTGCGCGATCTGCACGCCGAAGGTCTGGGACGTGAGGAGGAAGACGAACGCGAAGACGAACGGCACCAGGAAGGCCCCCGGTGGTTCCGCCGGGGCGGGGTTCAGCAACCGCACCGGAGGTTCGACGCTGAGCGCCGACACGACGTCGGCGGGAGCCTGGTCCCGCGCGAGGACCGTTGGCCCGGCGACCACCGCCGCGTCGGTGTCGCCGTCCCGAACCGCCCGTTCGGCGGCGGTGTCGTCGGGCACCTCGCGGACCTCGAGTCCGGCAGCGCGCAGTTGGGCCGAGATCTCCGGCGTGGCGGCCACCGTGGCGGGGCCGCCGGAGAGCAGTGACGGCAGCGTCGTCGCGGCGGCGGCGGCGAGCAGGAAGATCAGCGTACTGAGGAGAAAGGTGCGGTCGCGCAGTTTGGCCCGGACTTCGCGGGCCGCGACCAGCTGGGTGGCGGCGAGGGTGTTCACAGGGCGACCTCCCGGAAGATATCGGCCAGCGACGGGACGACGGGTCGGAACTCGCGGACGGGACCGCGGGCGAGCGCGGCGTGGAGCACCGGTTGCTCATCCGCCCCGCGGGGCAGTTCGAACACGGCGCGGGCGCCCTCGAGCTCGACCAGGGTCACGCCCGGGTGGTCGCGTAGCCAGCCGGCGTCCTGCTCCACCACCAGTTCGTAGCGGGGCGCGGTGTGGGTGGCCCGTAGCTGCGCTCGGCTGCCGGCGGCGCGGATCGTCCCCGCGCTGATGATCACCAAGTCGTCGCAGAGCCGCTCCACCACGTCCAGCTGGTGGCTGGAGAAGAGCACCGGTACCCCAGCGCTGGCCCGTTCCTTCAGCACGTCGACGACCGTGTCCACGGCCAGTGGGTCAAGGCCGGAGAAGGGCTCGTCAAGCACCAGCACCTCGGGGTCGGCGACCAGCGCGGCGACGATCTGGGCGCGTTGCTGGTTGCCCAGCGACAGCTTCTCCAGCAGGTCGTTGCGGCGTTCGGCCAGACCGACCCGTTCCAACAACGTATCGGTGTTGCGCGCCGCCGCCGACGCGGTCATTCCGTGCAACCGGGCCAGGTAGATGAGTTGTTCCCGGACCGCCATCTTCGGGTACAGGCCGCGTTCTTCCGGCATGTACCCGAAGCGCCGACGGACCGCCCGGGTCAGTGGCACCCCCCGCCAGGTCACCTGGCCGGCGTCGGCGGCGAGTACGCCGAGGATGATGCGCATCGTGGTGGTCTTGCCGGCACCGTTGCCGCCAACGAAGCCGGTCATTCGACCGGCTTCCGCGCCGAAGGACACATTCTGGAGCACGCGTCGGCCACCGAAGCTGCGGTCAACGCCGTCGAGTCGGAGCATGTTTGTCACGCTGGCCACGCTAGATCGCCTCGCGTCCCGCGCCGTCCCCCTACAGGTGGGCGATCGACTCCACCCAGCGACGGAGGCGGTCACCTCCCCGGCCGCACCACCCCGTGTTCGTACGCGAAGACCACCGCCTGCACCCGGTCCCGCAGGCCGAGTTTGGCCAGCAACCGACTGACGTGGGTCTTCACGGTGGCCTCGCCGAGGCGTAGGGTGGCCGCGATTTCGGCGTTGCTCGCCCCGGAGGCGACCAGAACCAGCACCTCGTGCTCCCGTGGCGTGAGATCCGGCAGCGCCACCGCCGCCGTCGTTGGTTCGCCGCTCGACCTGGCGAAGGCGGCGATCACTCGCCGGGTGAGTTCGGGGGCGATGAGGCCATCGCCGCGGGCGACCACCCGGATCGCCGCCACGAGCGCCTCCGGCGTGCCGTTTTTCAGCAGGAATCCGCTGGCTCCGGCGCGCAGTGCGGCGAACAGATAGTCATCCCGGTCGAAGGTGGTGAGGATCAACACCGCCGGAGCGTTCGGTCGGTCCACCTCCGCGACGATCCGTCGGGTGGCCTCCAGCCCGTCGACCCGGGGCATCTCCACGTCCATCAGGACCACGTCTGGGCGGAGCGCCCTGGCCATGCTCACCGCCCGTTCGCCGTCCGCGGCCTCCCCGACGACGTGCATGTCGCTCTCCACCTCGAGGATGACCCGGAACCCGGTCCGCACGAGGTGGTGGTCGTCGGCGAGCAGGATCCGGATGGCCCGGCTGGTCGCCGGCTCGGCGGTCACGCCGTCTGCCGTTCGGTCAGCGACAGCGGGAAGCGGGTCCGGACCCGCCAGCCGCCGACGGCGCGGGGGCCTACCTCCAGCGTGCCACCATGGGCGGCGACCCGCTCTCGCATGCCGACCAGGCCCATTCCGTCCGCATTCGTCGTGCCGCTGCTGCGGCCGTCGTCGGTCACGTCCACCTCCACCTCGTGTGCCAGGTAGCGGATCCGCACGTCCAGTGCGGTCGCCGCAGCGGCGTGCTTGAGCGTGTTCGTCACTGCTTCCTGCACGATCCGGTACGTCGCCTGGGAGATCGATTCCGGGATCGGCACCGGGTCGCCGTACACCCCCAGCGTGGCTTCTATCCCGGTCTCGCGCGCCCGCTCGACCACGGTGGCGACCCGGCTGATTCCGGCGGGTGGCTCGACGGTGTCCAGCTCGTGGTTGCGGGCCCGCAGCACGCCGAGCATCCGCCGGAGCTCGTCCACCGCCGTGCGGGCCGACTCTTCGACCGCGGCCAGTGCGGTGCGGGCCTTGGCCGGATCCCGGTCGAGGACCCGGCGGCAGGCGGCGGCCTGCACCCCCATCACCGAGACGTGGTGGGCGACGACGTCATGCAGTTCCCGGGCGATCCGCACCCGCTCATCGACCGCAGCGTGCGCTCTGACCTCGGCCTGTGACCGGCGTAGCTCGTCGGCCTGCGCCTGGAGTTCGTGCTCGCGTCGGGCGGCCAGCCAGGCGATCTCACCGAAGAAGTAGGCGAAACCGAAGAAGAGGATGTTGAGGAGGGCATCGCTGAGCACCGCGGCGATCAGTGGGGGGATCGGTCCCACGGCGTTGGCGAACGCCTCGGGGGGTGGGTCCGCCAGCAGACTACTTCCCAGATTGACCGAGTACCAGATGCCGAGCCAACCGAACATGGCGGCGATCACGCCGATCCGAATCCGACGGGTGAGGCGGCGGTCCTGCCCCCAGGCGCCGAGGGTGTAGATGGCCGTGAAGAGTACCCCCGTGGTGACCCGCATCTCCGGTGCGGAGCGGGCCTGTGCCGCGACGAACGCGACCGAGATGACCAGCGTCGTCGTTACGGGGAATCGTCGCCGCCAGATCAGCGGTAGGCCCACCGCGACGGCCCAGAGTAGCTGTTCCGTGAACGACGGTGGCGGGCCGAGCAGGAACAGACCCGTGCCGCGGGTGAGGGTGAGGCTGGTTATGGCCAGCACGGTCACGGCCAGCCCCACGACGAGGTCCCGCCGCTGCTGCTCCGGGGTCGGCCCGGGCCGCCGCCAGTGCGTCCCCGTCGTGGTGTCCATGGGTCGAAGATGCTATCTCGCCGGTCCGGCGTTGCTCCCGGCACGGGACCGATGCCGGGACCGGTCTCTCCGTGTGGCTCGCCGGAGGGGTGCCGGCGGTCGGGGGAGTTTTCCGTTACAGTCGCAGTGGTTGATGTGGAGGGTGGGCGTTGATGAGCGGCATCGAGCGGGGCGGGCCGAGCCCGGCGCTCGTGGTGCCCGCCGGCCCGCCGGCACCTCGACCTACTCCGCCGGCGCCCCGCTGAGCGACGCTCCGTCCTCGGCTGGTGGTCGCGCCGGCAACCCTTCCGGCGACTAAGCCCTTCCGGCGGTTGGTCCGCTTCGCGCCCAGCGCTCTTCCGCAGCTTCCCACGCTCACGCCCTGGGTTCATTCACCGGATAGCCCCCGGGCCACTTCGTTCCCTGAGCAGCACCATCCTGATTTGTGAGGACATCTCCATGAAAATGTCGACCATGTTCGGCGGTACCCTGCACACCGCGCCGGGTCGTTCCGAGTCCGAGGGACACCTGCTGCTCCAACGGGCCGCCATGCTGCGGCAGGTCGGGCAGGGCATCTTTGCCTATCTTCCGCTCGGCTGGCGCACCATCCGCAAGATCGAGGCACTGCTGCGCGCGGAGTTGGAGCGGGTCGGGGGACAGGAGGTCTCGATGCCGGTGGTGAATCCGGCGGAGCTGTGGAAGCAGTCCGGCCGATACTTCACGATCGGCCCGGAGCTGGCCCGCTTCCGGGATCGTCGCGGCCGGGACCTGGTCCTGGCGATGACCCACGAGGAGTTGGTGACCTTCCTCGGCCGGTCGGAGATCGAGTCCTACCGCCAGCTGCCGCGGCTGGTGTTTCAGCTCCAGACGAAGTTCCGGGACGACCCGCGTCCGCGGGCCGGCCTGATCCGGGTACGGGAGTTCGTCATGAAGGACGCGTACAGCTTCGACGCGGACGCGGTGGGGCTGGCGCAGCGGTACCGGACGCAGTATCAGGCGTACCTCACCATCTTCCGGCGGTGCGGGCTGCCGGTCTCGGCGGTCCTCTCCGATGTGGGCATGATGGGCGGCAGCCTGGCCCACGAGTTCGTGTACCTCACCCCGATCGGCGAGGACACCCTGCTGATCTGTGACTCCTGTGGCTTCGCCGCCAACCGGGAGGCCGCCACCTTCGGCAAGCCGGCGCCGTCCACCGCGCCGTGGGCGGAGTTGGCGGAGATCGCCACCCCGGGGGCCACCACCATCGCGGCGCTGACGGCGGTGCTGGGCGTGCCGGCGGCCGAGACCGCCAAGGCGATCTTCCTGGCCGCGTCGCGGGAGGAGCGCGACCCGGCGGCGAGCACCGAGTTCATCCTGGCGGTCGTCCGGGGCGACATGGAGGCGAACGAGACCAAGATCGGTAACCTCGTGCAGGCGGCGGAGCTGCGTCCGATGACCGAGGCGGAGATCTCCACGATCGGCGCAGTGGCCGGTTACGGCTCGCCGGTCGGGGTGACGGGCGTGACTGTCGTCGTTGACGAGCTGGTCGCCGCGTCCACGAACCTGGTCGCGGGCGCCAACCGGGAGGGCATGCACCTGCGCAACGTCAACGTGGGGCGGGATTTCGTCGCCGATCACGTCGGCGACATCACCGCCGCCCGGGCCGGTGACGCCTGCGCGGAGTGCGGCAGCGCACTGCGTACCGCCCGAGGGGTCGAGGTGGGGCAGATCTTCCAGCTCGGTACCCGCTACTCGGCCGCCCTCGGCGCGGAGTACCTCGACGCTGACGGCCAGCGTAAGCCGGTGGCCATGGGCTGCTACGGCATCGGTGTGGGGCGGTTGCTCGCCTGCCTCGCGGAGGAGCACCGAGACGAGCGGGGGCTGCGGCTCCCGGTCACCGTCGCGCCGTACCAGGTGCACCTCACCCTCCTCGACGACCTGGCCTCCGTCGCCGGTGAGCTGGCCCGGCGGTTCTACGACGAGCTCTGGGCGGCCGGAGTGGAGGTGCTCTTCGACGACCGGGCCGAGCGGGCCGGCGTCAAGTTCGCCGACGCGGACGTGATCGGTCTGCCGCTGCGGCTCACCATCGGTCGGCGCAGCGTCGCCGACGGTGTGGCCGAGATACGGGAGCGGGTGACCGGGGTCACGACGCAGGTGCCCTTCGCCGAGGTGGTGGCCGAGTTGGTCCGGCGGATCGCCGCCCTGCGGGCCGACATCGACGCGACGGTGGTCCCGGTGGAGCTGCCGGCCGAGGTGTTCGCGGACTGATCCGCCGGCGGCGGATCCGGCGGTGTCGGCCCTGGCCTCGGGGCGGCACCGCCGGGGTGCCTTCCCGGCACCGCGCCGCCCGGCCGAGCGCACCGCGCGGCTCGCTGGAGGTGTGTCGGCGGCCAGGGATAGGGTGGGCCGACCGTTCTTCTCACCCACCCATGAAGCGACCCGGGGGCCACGCATGGGCGATTCGTTCGCGCATCTGCACGTGCACACTGAGTATTCGATGCTCGACGGTGCGGCCCGGCTGAAGGACTTGTTCGCCGAGGTCAACCGGCAGGGGATGCCCGCCGTGGCGATGACCGACCACGGCAACATGCACGGCGCGAACGACTTCTACAAGCAGGCGATGGCGGCCGGCGTCACACCGATCCTGGGGATCGAGGCGTACGTCGCGCCGGAGTCGCGGTTCCACAAGAAGCGGGTGCGCTGGGGGAGGCCGGAGCAGAAGAGCGACGACGTCTCCGGTAGCGGTGGTTACACCCACATGACCATCTGGGCGAAGAACAAGGTCGGTCTGCACAACCTGTTCAAGCTGACCAGCCGCTCCTTCACCGAGGGGTTCTTCGTCAAGTGGCCGCGGATGGACGCGGAGCTGCTCGCCGAGCACTCCGAGGGGTTGATCGCCACCACCGGCTGCCCCTCCGGCGAGGTGCAGACCCGGCTCCGGTTGGACCAGTACGACGAGGCGCTGAAGGCCGCCGCGAGATACCAGGACATCTTCGGCAAGGAGAACTTCTTCCTTGAGGTGATGGACCACGGCATCGACATCGAACGCCGGGTGCGCCAGGAGCTGACCGAGATCTCCCACAAGCTGGATATCCCGCCGGTGGTGACCAACGACTCGCACTACACATACCAGGCGCAGTCCGAGGCGCACGACGTGCTGCTCTGCGTGCAGACCGCGGCGAACGTCGCCGATCCGAACCGGTTCCGGTTCGACGGCAGCGGCTACTACATCAAGTCCGCCGACGAGATGCGCGCCGTCGACTCCTCCGACCTGTGGCTCGCGGGCTGTCGGAACACCCTGTTGGTCGCGGAGATGGTCGACCCGGCCGGGATGTTCGACTTCCGGAACCTGATGCCGGTCTTCCCGGTGCCGGAGGGGGAGACCGACGAGTCCTGGTTCCGCAAGGAGACGTTCAAGGGGCTCGCCCGCCGCTTCCCGAACGGCGTCCCGGAGACCCACGTCAAGCAGGCCGAATATGAGCTGGGCGTCATCATCCAGATGGGGTTCCCGTCCTACTTCCTCGTGGTGGCCGACTTCATCCAGTGGGCCAAGAACGAGGGAATCGCCGTGGGGCCGGGCCGCGGTTCGGCCGCCGGTTCGCTCGTCGCCTACGCCCTCGGCATCACCGACCTGGACCCGTTGCCACACGGTCTGATCTTCGAGCGGTTCCTCAACCCCGAGCGGGTCTCGATGCCGGATGTCGACATCGACTTCGACGAGCGTCGGCGCGGTGAAGTGATCAAATACGTCACGGAGAAGTGGGGCGAGGACAAGGTCGCCCAGATCGCGACCTTCGGCACGATCAAGGCGAAGGCCGCGATCAAGGACTCGGCGCGGGTGCTCGGCTACCCGTACGCGGTCGGCGACCGGATCACCAAGGCGATGCCCCCGGCGGTGATGGGTAAGGACATCCCGCTGACCGGCATCTTCGACCCGAAGCACTCCCGGTACGCGGAGGCCGGCGAGATCCGTGGTCTCTACGAGTCCGACCCGGACGTCAAGAAGGTCATCGACACGGCGCGCGGGATCGAGGGGCTGATCCGGCAGACGGGGGTGCACGCCGCCGGGGTCATCATGTCCGCCGAGCCGATCGTCGACCACATCCCGTTGATGCGTCGGGACGCCGACGGGGCGATCATCACGCAGTTCGACTACCCGACCTGCGAGTCGCTCGGGCTGCTGAAGATGGACTTCCTCGGCCTGCGCAACCTGACCATCATCGACGACGCGCTGAAGAACATCGAGAGTAACCACGGGCGCACCGTCGACCTGCTCCAGCTGCCGCTGGACGACAAGCCGACCTACGAGCTGCTGTCCCGGGGCGACACCCTGGGCGTGTTCCAGCTCGATGGCGGGCCGATGCGGTCGCTGCTGCGGACGATGAAACCGGACAACTTCGAGGACATCTCCGCCGTTCTGGCGCTGTACCGGCCGGGCCCGATGGGCGCCAACTCACACACCAACTACGCGCTGCGGAAAAACGGCCTCCAGGAGATCACCCCGATCCACCCGGAGCTGGCCGAACCACTGGAGGAGATCCTCGGCCCCACCTACGGCCTGATCGTCTACCAGGAGCAGGTGCAGCGTGCCGCCCAGGTCCTCGCCGGCTACAGCCTCGGCAAGGCCGACCTGCTGCGCCGGGCGATGGGTAAGAAGAAGAAGGAGGTCCTCGACAAGGAGTTCGTGCCGTTCCGCGACGGCATGCGCGGCAACGGCTACTCCGACGAGGCCATCCAGACCCTGTGGGACATCCTCGTCCCCTTCGCCGACTACGCGTTCAACAAGGCCCACACCGCGGGGTACGGCCTGGTGTCGTACTGGACCGGCTACCTCAAGGCGAACTATCCGGCCGAGTACATGGCGGCGTTGCTCACCTCGGTGGGCGACGACAAGGACAAGATGGCGCTCTACCTGTCGGAGTGCCGCCGGATGGGCATCCAGGTGCTCCCGCCGGATGTGAACACCTCGGCCGGGCCCTTCACCCCGGTCGGCCGGGACATCCGGTTCGGCCTGGCCGCGATCCGCAACGTCGGCGCGAACGTGGTCAGCGCGATCATGCGCTGCCGGGGGGAGAAGGGCGCCTACGCCGACTTCTACGACTTCCTGTCCAAGGTGGAGGCGGTCGTCTGCAACAAGAAGACCATTGAGTCCCTGATCAAGGCAGGCGCGTTCGACTCGCTCAACCATTCCCGCCGGGGCCTGCTCACGGTGCACGCCGACGCCATCGACGCGTACGCCGACGTCAAACGCAAGGAGGCTGTCGGCCAGTACGACCTCTTCGGCGCCGGGTTCGCCGACACCGACGCCGGACAGAGCACCACGGTGATGCCGGTCATCGGCGAGGGGGAGTGGGACAAGCGGGAGAAGCTCGCCTTCGAGCGCGAGATGCTCGGCCTCTACGTCTCCGACCATCCGCTGTTCGGGCTGGAGCATGTGCTCGGTGCGGCGGCCGACACCACCATCGCGGCCCTCTCCGAGGAGGGGACCGTCCCCGACGGGACGGTGGTGACCCTCGCGGGCATCCTCTCCGGAGTGCAGCGCCGGGTCACCAAGCAGGGCCGGGCGTGGGCGTCGGCGACGCTGGAGGACCTGGCCGGCGGGGTGGAGACGCTGTTCTTCCCCAACACCTACGAGGTGATCGGGGAGTACATCGCCGAGGACGCGATCGTGGTGGTCAAGGGGCGGGTCGACCGCCGGGACGACACCCCGCGGATCATGGCCATGGACATGTCGATTCCGGATGTCAGCAGCAACTCGGCGAACAAGCCGGTCACCCTCACCATCCCGGTGACCCGCTGCACGCCGCCGTTGGTGGAGCGGCTCAAGGAGACCCTGGTGCTGCATCCCGGCGACGCGGAGGTGCACGTCAAGCTCCTCAACGGCAGCAAGGTGACCCGGCTGCGCCTCGGCCCGTTCCGGGTGGCACCGACGACCGCCCTGATGGCCGACCTGAAGAGCGTCCTGGGCCCGGCCAACGTGGGCTGACCTCGACCGCCCGGTGCCGGGGGCCGCCCGCGCCGAATTGGTCCTCTGCGGCGGCAGGCCCGGTCGCTAGCGTCGGCACCATGGAGATCAAACAGGCACAGCAGCTATGGCAGCCCCATGAGGGTTGGCTGAACACCGCCAGCTACGGGCTGCCGCCCGACCCGTCGTGGGCGGCGTTGCAGGAGGCGCTCGCCGGCTGGCGCACGGGGACCATGGGGGCGACGTGGGCGGGCTGGGACGAGGCGACGACGCGTACTCGGGCCGCGTTCGCGCGCCTGGTCGGGGTCCCCGAGCGGGATGTCACGATCGGCAGTGCGGCGTCGCAGCTGTTCGCGCCGGTGGCCGCGGCGCTGCCGGCGGGGGCGACCGTGGTGGTCCCCGAGGTCGAGTTCACCTCCAACCTCTTTCCCTGGCTGGCCCAGGAACAGCGGGGCGTTCGGGTGCGGACCGTTCCGCTGGCGGGTCTCGTGGACGCGATCGACGCCGACACCGACCTGGTCGCGTTCAGTCTGGTGCAGTCCTCCGACGGGGCGGTGGCCCGGTACGCGGACATCGTCGCCGCGGCCCGGGCCCACGACGCCCTGGTGGCGGTTGACGCCACCCAGGCCTGCGGTTGGCTGCCGTTCGACGCCGCGCTCGCGGACGTGGTCGTCGTCGCCGCGTACAAGTGGCTGCTGTCCCCACGGGGGACGGCCCTGGCGTACTACGCGCCCGCGCTGCGGGACCGGATGCGCCCCGACGCCGCCTGCTGGTACGCCGGAGCCGACCCGCACGACTCCTACTACGGTCCGCCGTTGCGCCTCGCCGACAGCGCCCGCCGCTTCGACATCTCCCCGGCCTGGTTCAGCTACATCGGTGCGGCTCCCGCCCTGGAACTGTTGCTGAAGGTGGGGGTGCCGGCGATCCAGGCGCACAATGTGGCGCTGGCCAACCGATTCCGCGCCGGCCTGGGGCTGCCACCCGGCGACAGCGCGATCACCACCGCCGAGGTGCCGGAGGCGCAGTCACGGCTGGAGCGCGCCGGCATACGGGCGGCGGTACGCGCCGGCAGGGTCCGGGTCTCGTTCCACCTCTACTCCAGTGAGGACGACGTTGACCGGGCGCTTGACGCGCTGACCGGCTGACCGCCCCGACGCGTCCGCGCAGGGGCCGTACGCGTCGCCTTCGCCTGCGACAGCACAATGGAGCGGGACTATATAAATTGCGGGTCTGCCCGATGTCCGGGGCCGGATCCACGGCTACCATAGGGCAGCGACGACTCACGAGCCGTATGAGCGGTTCCCGACCAGGGAAGTGATGTGTCCATGCATATGCGAGCATTACGTGCTGTTGCAGGCCTCGTGTCGTACCGACCTCGTGGTCGCGCACGACGAGCCGTTGCCTCCGCCGCGGTCACCGCAGGGCTTCTGGTCAGCATGGGGGCGAGCGCTACCGCTGCGGTGTCAGCCGCCGAGGCGGAACCGGCCGTGACGACAGTCAGCGGCGGTGCTGACCGGCAGGGTGATGTCCCTGTGGAAGGTGGCACGGTGCGGTACACCATGACGGGTTCTGGTTCGCCGCTGGTGCTGCTGCACGGCTGGCCCCAGACCTCGTGGTCGTGGCAGCCGGTGATCCCCGCCCTGGCCGGGCAGCACACGGTGATTACCCTGGATCTGCCAGGGCTCGGCGGCTCTGACCCCACAACGGCCGGATACGACAAGGCCACCACGGCACGCCTTGTCCGTCAGGCGGTCAACAATCTTGGCTATACCCAGGTGGCGCTGCTCGGGCACGACCTTGGGGCGATGGTGGCCTTCAACTATGCGCGTGACTATCCCACGGAGGTCACCCGCATCGGTGTCGTGGAGGGCCCGCTCCCGGGCTTCGGACTGGAAGACCTGTACGGCATCAGCTGGCACTTCCTGTTCAACGCCTCGCCGGCACCGATCCCCGAGACCATCATGGACGACGATGAAGTCTCCACCTATTTGGGCATGCTCTTCGAGAAGGCCCAGCACCCTGAGCTGATTGCACAGGATGTCTACTTCGGGGCCTACGAGAACCCGGACAAGCGTTCGGCCGGCTACGAGTACTATCGGGCATTCGTCACCGACGCCGCCGACTATCAGGAGCACGCCGAGTCGAAGCGGCTCGAGATACCGGTGATGGCGATGGGCGCCGAGCATGTCTTCGGGTCGCTCGTAGCCGAATCCTTCCAGCAGGTCGCCGACGATGTGCGGACGGTGCTCGCCCCTGACTCCGGACACTGGATCCCCGAGGAGAACCCCGACTTCTTCGGCGACTGCGCCCTGCTGTTCTTCGGCCCGTCCACCGGTACCCCGGCAAGCCCGGAGTTCGCCGGCTGTGCGCCGTGACGATCGTCTGCACTGTACGGCACCCTGTTTCAGGGTGACACTTCGCTGGCTGACGGCTACCACCAGCCCCTCGACCGTCACTGGTCGAGTGACGGACCTTTCCGTCCCAACGTCGAGTCCTGCCCCGTGGCCCGGATAGCACCAGGTGTCGTCGGGTAGCTGGTCGAAGAGGCTGCCCGACGGCGTCGATGAGCGAGTCGAAGCGCTGCGGCCCGCGGGCGGTGTTACCCGGTGCCCGCGGATCGCTGCGGCCAGGTCGGCCGGGCTGGCCTGGCGGGCGTCGAGGTCGCTGAGGCCAGGGTGGGTGGGTGGTCAACAGTGGCCCTGCGCCGAAGCCCGCCTGCTGTTGAAGGCCGAGTACGAGGGACCAATCGCGTCACTCGCTGGCTACCTCGCCGGGCACATGTACGAGGCGATGCATGACCTCTACTGCTGCAACCCCCACGACGGGCCAAGTCCACGTGCACTGTTCGAGCGCTTCATCGCCTGGAGCCCGTTCCGGCGATCCGCTGCAGTGGTGGAGGTGTCGACGACGCGCTGAGACTGACCCTCTAGCGGCGGATTGGGACTGACCCCTCCGAGGCTGGAGGGGTGATCGCATTGGAAGACTGGGCTGAGGTCCGTCGGTTGCATCGGGCTGAGGGTGTTCCGATCAAGGAGATTGCGCGTCGGTTGGGTTTGGCGCGTAACACGGTCCGTTCGGCGCTTCGGGCCGAGGCGCCGCCGTCGCGTGAGCGCGGCCCTCGCGGTTCGTGTGTGGATGGGGTCGAGCCGCAGGTCCGGGCGTTGCTCGCGGAGTTCCCGCGGATGCCGGCGACGGTGATCGCTGAGCGGATCGGGTGGACGAAGTCGCTGACGATCCTCAAGGACCGGGTTCGGGAGCTGCGTCCGTTGTTCGTTCCCCGGACCCGACCGACCGAGTGGAGTACGACCCGGGTGAGGTCGCCCAGTGTGATCTGTGGTTCCCACCTCAGCCGATCCCGGTTGGTGGCGGGGCTGAGCGGATCCTGCCGGTGCTCGCGATGACCTGCGGGTACTCGCGGGTCACGGACGCGGTCATGATTCCCAGTCGCAAGGCCGGAGACATCCTGGCGGGGATGTGGGAGATCGTGGCCGGGTGGGGTGCCTGTCCACGGACCTTGGTCTGGGATCGGGAGGCCGCGATCGGTGGCACCGGGAAGCTCACGACGGAGGCGGCGGCGTTCGCCGGGACGATCGGGGTGCGTATTCGCCTGGCCCCGCCCAGGGATCCGGAGTTCAAGGGGTTGGTCGAGCGGCGCAACGGGTTCTTCGAGACCTCGTTCCTGCCTGGGCGTGTGTTCACCTCGCCGTTCGACTTCAACGTCCAGATCAGCGACTGGCTCGTGCAACGCGCGAACACGCGCGTCCTGCGCGCGATCGGCTTGACGACGCCCACGGCTAGGTGGGCGGCGGACCGGGCCGCGATGGTGGCTCTGCCGCCGGTGGCGCCGGCGATCGGGCTCACGCATCGGGTGCGGCTGGGGCGGGACTACTACGTGCGTATCGACGGCAACGACTACTCCGTGGACCCTCGGTGCATCGGCAGGTTCATCGACGTGCTCGCCACCCCCGCCCGGATGGTCGCCTCGTGCGCCGGGCAGGTCGTGGCTGATCACGACCGTGACTGGGGCCATGCCCGCACGATCACCGATCCCGAACATCAGGCCACCGCCCGGCTGCTGCGCCAGGACTTGGCTGCCCGCCGGCGGCAGGCCTCGACTCGTTCGCACGCTGATGGACACGTCGTGGCGATCCGTGCCCTGCCGGACTACGACGCCCTGTTCGGCGTGGACTTCGACCCCCGCCCCGACGTCGAGGCGGTCCAGAAAAGCGCAGCTGAGGGGAAGTAGATGACCACGATAACGAAGACCAGACCGGCGCCGGACGGGCTGGGATCCAAGCTCGCCTACCTCACCAGAGTCCTCAAGACGCCCACGATCGGGCGGACCTGGGAGACCTTGGCCGACCAGGCCAGACAGGCGAACTGGTCGCACGAGGAGTACCTCGCCGCCGTGTTGGAACGGCAAGTCGCCGACCGCGAGTCCGCCGGCACGACGATGCGGATCCGCACCGCGCACTTCCCGGCGATCAAGACCCTGGAAGACTTCAACCTCGACCACCTGCCGAGCCTCCGCAAGGACGTGCTCGCGCACCTGGCCACGGCGACGTTCATCCCGAAGGCGGAGAACGTGATCCTGCTCGGCCCGCCCGGCCTGGGCAAGACCCACCTGGCCATCGGGCTCGGGATCAAGGCCACCCAGTCCGGCTACTCGGTCCTGTTCGACACCGCGACGAACTGGATCGACCGCCTCGCCCGCGCCCACCACCGCGGCGCCCTGGAAGCCGAGCTGAAGAAGATCCGCCGCTACAAGCTCATCATCGTCGACGAAGTCGGCTACATCCCCTTCGACACCGACGCAGCGAACCTGTTCTTCCAACTCGTCGCATCTCGCTACGAGGCCGGCTCCATCCTCGTCACCTCGAACCTGCCGTTCGGGCGGTGGGGCGAGGTCTTCGGCGACGAAGTCGTCGCCGCCGCGATGATCGACCGCCTCGTGCACCACGCCGAGGTCCTCACCCTCGCAGGCGAGTCCTACCGCACCAGAGCCCGCCGAGAACTCCTCGCGAAGGACCGCAACAAGTAGCACGAAACGACCTCCGGGGGGTCAATCCCAAAACGTCGATAGGGGGTCAGTTCCAATCCGCCGTTGACAGGAGGTGTCGTAGCAAGCTTTGTGCTCGGACCAGGTGGGCGCCAGTCGGATGCGCCCCGACGCCGCCTGCTGGTTCGCCGGAACTGATCCACTGACATCTCTGTACGGTCCGCCGAGGTGCCGGAAGCACAGTCGTCGCTGGAGCCGGCAGGCCTGCGGGTGGCGGTACGCACCGGCCGGATCCGGGTCTCGTTCCACATCTACCACACCAGGGACGACGTCGACCGGGTGCTCGACACGCCGACCGGCCCGGATTCATTGGCTGTGGCGAGTGGTTGGATGGCCCGAGATGCAGGCCAAGCGGAGTCTAATTTCCGGAGCTGGCCGCGCTAGTGCGCGGCCAGCTCTTCACTTAGGGAAAGGATGACGCATCACTGGCAGGGCTTTGCTGTCACTCACAACGGCGCTCCGACCCTGAGTCTCGCCAACCACGCACGACGCCCTATTGTTCGAGTCAGGCCGTCGGAGATGTTAGTGGTCTTGATGTTTGTCGTTGTATTATTTGGAGGCTGCGACCGGCATGTTAGCCGAGGCTGATTCCTGCGACTCCGCCACTGCTGACCTGCACCCAGGCGCCGTTCAAAGCACCTTCCTTGACGCTGACGGATCCGTCGGTACCTCGGATCCCAATACGGTTGCCGGCGAGGGCCAGTTGGCTTACGCCGCCGCTGCTCACTTGGCTCCACGGTCCGTCGTGGGCGCCTTCCTTAACTACAACCGAGCCGTCGCTATAGAGTACGCCGATCCGATTCTCGGTGACTGCGATCGACGCTGCGTCACTGCCTGCGGAAAGCACCTGATGCCACTGACTGTTGAGCGCGCCTTCTTTGAAGTAGACCGACCCGTCGGTCTTGGTCATCGCCACCCGGTCACCGGAGACCGCCACCTGCCGCACTCCAGCGCTGCTGACCTGTACCCAGGCGCTGCCTAGGGCGCCTTCCTTGACCGAGGCGGAGCCATCGTCGCCAAGAATTCCAATCCGCTCACCGTCCTCGGGTACCGGGCTGGCCGTCCACCAGGTGGTCTGCTTTGTGGCTCCGGCCCAGCTTTGGCTGAAGTGAATGTGATCGGTGTGTGGGTTTGACCCGGTGTATGAGCGCCAGCCCTCGTCTGCGCGTTCCGCCGACCAGATATGCCGGTTCCAGATCATGTACATAATTCCGAGGCGCCGGGCGATGGCGTGTTGCCGTGCCGGTCGGTAGCCAGCATCCAGTTGAGGATACTGTCAGCTATAGCTCTGTCGTTGCTGTTGTTGCTGTCGAGCATGTAGTCAAGTGCCCGACCTTCCTTATGCTCGCTGGTGTCGCCGACGCTGCATTCACGTCCTATGTAGCCGGTGTGATTCCCGTAGGCCTCGTTGAATATGGCCCGCAGCGCCACGGTTCCCGGCTTGCTCGACGGGTCACACGTGTTCTGCGGATCGTGAGCGGCGTAACCATCGATGTTTGCGCCAAAATTGGGGGTCTCCGGAGGGTCGATAGCCGAGCTTTGAATTTTGAAATGGGGATCGGGGTCGCCGCTTGTTGCGTACCTACTTTCACCCCCCTCGACTGCCCGGATCTCGTGCGCAATCATGGCTGCACCATCCAGTTCGTTCCGGGGCGTCGTCCGGCCACGCATCCGAGTGCTGGAATGTGGTGTCCGGCAACATAGCCTCTCCTCGATCTACGGCCGTAGGTTTCCTGCATACCCGACGGACCTGTGACCGCAGTCACCACTTTCGTCCGTCGCCAGGCCGGGGAGAGGGGTGGCGATGGCCGGGCAAGGCCTCCTGTCGGCCCACGGGCTGACCCGCGACTTCCGGGGCTTCCGTGCGGTCGACGGCGTCGACCTGGCGGTCGCCGAGGGCAGTGTGCATGCGCTCGTCGGCCCGAACGGTGCGGGCAAGACAACCCTGTTCAACCTGCTCACCGGCTTTCTGCCGCCCACCGGCGGCCGGATCGAGCTGGCGGGACGGGACATCACCGGCCTGCCGGCGGAGCAGGTCGCCCGCCGGGGCATCGCCCGCTCCTTCCAGATCACCAGCCTCTTTCCGCAGCTGTCCACCCGGGAACATGTCGAATTGGCGTTGCAGAGTCCGAGCGGGCTGGGCTGGCGGTTCTGGCGGTCGGTGAAGCTGATGCGGCGCTACGCCGATCGGGCCGACGAGCTGCTGGAGATGGTCGGCCTGGCCGAGCTGGCGGCGGTTCCCGCCGAGGCGCTCGCGTACGGCCGCAAGCGCGCCCTGGAGTTGGCGATCGCCCTCGCCCTGGACCCGATGGTGCTACTGCTGGACGAGCCGACCGCGGGCATGGGGCTGGAGGACGTCGACCGCACCGTCGAGCTGATCGCCCAGGTTCGGCAGGGCCGCACCGTGGTGCTGGTCGAGCACAACATGAGCGTCGTCGGGCGGCTCGCCGACACCGTCACCGTCCTTCAGGCCGGCCGGGTCCTCGTCGAAGGCCCGTACGAGCAGGTCCGCGCCGACGAACGGGTGATCACCGCCTATCTGGGAGCCGCCGATGCTGCGCATTGAGAACCTCTCCGCCTGGTACGGCGAGGCGCAGGTGCTGCGGGACGCCGATCTCCACGTGGACCCCGGCGAGGTGGTCACCCTGGTGGGGCGCAACGGTGCCGGTAAGTCGACCCTGCTGCGCTGCGTCATGGGCCTGCACCCCGGCTGGCGGGGCACCATCAAGCTGGGCGGGACAGCGCTGGGCAACCTGTCGGCGGACCGGCGGGCCCGGCTGGGACTCGGCTGGGTCCCCGACGACCGGGGTAGCTACGCCACCCTGACCGTGACCGAGAATCTGACCCTGCCACCCACCGTGGGGCCGGACCCATGGTCGCTGGAGCGGGTGTACGAGGCGTTCCCCGCTCTCCACCAGCGGCGAAAGTCGGCGGCCACGACGCTCTCCGGGGGCGAGCAACAGATGTTGGCGCTGGCCCGGGTCCTGCGGATGGGCGCCCGCATGCTGCTCTGCGACGAACCGACCGAAGGGCTGGCGCCGCTGCTCGTGCAGCAGGTCGGCGACCTGCTGCGGGAAGCCAAGCGGCACGGGGTGACGGTGCTGCTGGTGGAGCAGAACCTGCGCTTCGCCACCAGCGTCGCCGACCGGCACTACCTGCTGGCCGAGGGGCGCGTCACGGCGGCGATGGAGAACTCCGAGGTGCGGTCGCGGGAACGTGAACTGCTGTCTTACCTCGGCATCTGAGTAGCTCAGGACCGATCCCGCGCGGTGCGCGGACGAAGGGATGGTCATGCGTAGGACGGTGGGTGTGGTTGCGGCGGCAACGGCCACGGCGCTCGTGGTTGCCGGCTGCGGTGGTGGGGGTCCCCGATCCGATGGGGACGAGAAGGTGACCGGTGGTGCGATCGTGCTGGGTGTCCTCAACGACCAGTCCGGTGCCTACTCTGAGCTGTCGGGCCGTAACTCGGTCACGGCCGTGGAACTGGCGATCGCCGACTTCCGGGCGAAGTACGGCGACCGGGCGGTCACCATGGACATCGGTGTGCGCAGCGCTGACCACCAGAACAAGCCGGACCTGGCGAACAGCAAGGCCCAGGAGATGTACGACCGGCAGGGGGTCGACCTGATCCTGGACGTGCCCACCTCGTCGGCGGCGCTGCGGGTCGCCGACGTGGCGAAGGAGAAGCGCAAGCTCTACTTCAACATCAGCGCGGCGACCACCGACCTGACCGGCAAGAACTGCAACAAATACACCTTCCACTACGCGTACGACACGTACATGCTGGCCAACGGCACGGGCCGGACCACCACCGAGCAGGTCGGCCGGAACTGGTACATCCTCTACCCGAACTACGCCTTCGGCCAGGACATGGAGAAAAGCTTCTCCGCGGCCATCGCCGACGCCGACGGGCGGGTGGTCGGCAAGGACGGGGCGCCGTTCCCGAACACCAGCGGTGACTACTCCAGCTACCTGCTCAAGGCGGCGACGCTGGACCCGAAGCCGGACCTCCTCGGCACCATGCAGGCCGGGGCGGAACTCGTCAACGTGGTGAAGCAGTACAACGAGTTCGAGCTGCGCGACAAGGGCGTGGGTCTGGCCGTCGGCCTGATGTTCATCACCGACATTCACTCGCTCACCCCGGCGGCGCTGGCCGGCACCACCTACACCGACGCCTGGTACTGGAACTTCGACCAGCAGAACCGGGAGTTCGCCGACCGGTTCCAGCAGGAGACGGGCGCCCGGCCGTCGTTCGCGCACGCGGCGAACTACTCCGCCGCCACCCAGTACCTGGAGGCGGTACAGGCGGCCGGCACCGACGACGCCGACACGATCGTCGCAGAGCTGGAGGGCAAGGAGGTCAACGACGTCTTCCTGCGCAACGGCAAGATTCGGGCGGAGGACCACCGGGTGATCCATGACGCCTACCTGGCCCAGGTGAAGCCGCAGTCCGAGGTCACCGAGGCGTGGGACTACGTACGGATCCTCGACACCATCCCGGCCGAGGAGGCGTTCCGAGCCCCGTCCCCGGACTGCACGCTGTGACCGCCTTTCTCCAGAGCACCTTCAACGGGCTGGTCAGCGGGGCGTTCTACGCCCTGCTCGCGCTCGGCCTCGCGGTCATTTTCGGGATGCTGCGGGTGGTGAACTTCGCCCACGGCGCCTTCTACATGCTCGGTGCCTTCGGCGCGTACGTGCTGCTGGCCGAGGCGGGAGTGCCGTTCTGGCTCGCCCTGGTGGTCGTGCCGCTGGCCCTGGCGCTGCTCGGCATGGCGCTCGAGCGGGCGTTCATCCACCGGCTCACCCGGCTCGACCCGCTCTACAACTTCCTGCTCACCTTCGGCCTCACGCTGATCCTGCAGGACCTGGTGAAGCTCCGGTACGGGGTGCAGTCCAGCCCGTACGAGGCGCCGGCCGGGCTCCGCGGCTCGGTCGACCTCGGGCTCTTCGACTTCCCGACGTACCGGGTGTTCATTCTCGGTTTCGCGGTGGCGGTCTGTGTCGGGGTGTGGTGGGCGCTGGCCCGTACCCGGGTCGGCATGGTCGCTCGCGCCGCGACGGAGCGGCCGGAGCTGACCCGGGCGCTCGGCATCAATGTCGGGCGTTGGATCACCCCGGTCTTCGGCTTCGGTACCGCGTTGGCCGGGCTGGCCGGGGTGCTCGCCGCACCGATGCGTGCGGTCAACCCACTGATGGGAGCGGACCTGATCATCGTGGTGTTCGCGGTGGTGGTGATCGGTGGACTGGGGTCGATCTTCGGCTCGGTTGCCGCCGGCTTCGGGATCGGGATGGCGCAGGCGTGGGCCGAGGCCTACCTCTCCGCCTTCCCGATCGTGGCCCAGACGATCGTCTTCATCGTGATGGCCGCCGTGCTGTTCTGGCGCCCGGCCGGACTCTTCGGCCGGGCGGAGGCGCCAGCATGACGAGCACCGTGGAGAGCAGGTCCGAGCCGGCCGGGCGGGGGACGCCAAGTGGGCTGGCCGCGGCTGCCCGGGCCCCCGGGTGGGCTCGGTACGCGCTGCTCGTCACCGGCCTGGCGGTGGCGCTCTGGCTGCCGAACGGCCTGTACCCGGCGGTGGCGGTGGACATCCTCTGCTGGGCGCTCTTCGCCGTCGCGGTGGACCTGTTGCTCGGCTTCACCGGCTTGTTGTCCTTCGGGCACGCGGCCTTCTGGGGCGTGTCGGCGTACGCAACCGGTCTGGTGGCGATCCACCTGGGCCTGCCGTTTCCGGCCGCGGTGCTGGCCGGGGCGTTTGCCGCGGCGGTGCTCGCGGTGCCGATCGGCTACCTGGCGGTACGGCGAACCGGAATCTACTTCGCCATGGTCACCCTGGCCTTCGCGCAGCTGGTCTACCACGTCGCCAACGAGTGGCGGTCGGTGACCCAGGGCGAGAACGGCCTGCAGGGGGTGCCGCGGGAGTTGTTCGGGCTGGACCTGACCGACGACTACTACTTCTACTACGCGATTCTGCCGATCGTGCTGCTCGGTCTGGCCGGCGCGTGGCGGATTGTCCACTCGCCGTTCGGTCGGGTGCTGGTGGGGATCCGGGACAACCCGGCCCGCGCCCGCGCGCTCGGCTACCCGGTGCACCGGTACAAGCTCACCGTGTTTGTGCTCTCCGGCTTCCTCGCCGGCCTCGGCGGCGGGCTCTTCGCCGTCAGCCATCGTTTCGTCTCGCTGGAGGTGCTGCACTGGACCACCTCCGGCAAGGCGGTGATCGTGGTGGTCCTCGGCGGCATCGGCACTCTCTGGGGTGGCGTGCTCGGCGCCGGCATCCTGGTCCGCCTGGAGGACTGGCTGTCGTTCTCCGGCTTCGAGGCGATCGGGCTGGTCACCGGCGGCATCTTCGTCGCGGTGGTGCTGTTGTTCCGGCGGGGCATCTGGGGCACCGCGTCCGCGTTGGCCCGACGCCGATGGGGGCGCCGGGACTGACTCCCGGCCGCGGGGGCGCACAGCCTCAACCGGGCCGGCTCAGCCGGGGCGGGCTCCGCTGGGAGGGTGGCGAAGGCGGTGGAGCCGGAGTGCGAGCTGCACCTCAAGCACGCGCTCCGGCTGCTGCCAGTCAACGCCGAGGAGATGGCCGACCCGCTCCAGCCGCTGGGTGACCGTGTTGACGTGCACGTGGAGCTGCTCCGCGGCGCGGGTCAGGCTGTTCCCCACCCCGAAGTACGCCTCCAGGGTCCGCACCAGGGCGGTGCCCCGGCGGGCATCGTAGTCGATCACTGGCCCGACGGTGGCTGCCAGGAATCGGGAGACATCATGGTCGCCGCCGATGTCAACCGCGCCCAGCAGCAGGCCGACGAAGCCCAACTCGTCCGCACTGGCGCCCTGCCCGGCCCGGCCAAGCGCACCGAGTGCGGTCAGGCAACGCTCCGCCTCGCGGAAGGCCGCCGCCAGCGCGGTTGGACCGGCGGCGGGACCGGCGCCACCAGCGGTCACCCGTCGACCGGTCAGCCGGGACAGGTCCCGCGCCACCGCGCGGGCGGCGGTGCCCGCGTCCGAGCCGGGCAGCATCAGCACCACCTTCCCGTCCCGGGCCGCGGCCAGCCCACCCCGGGTGCAGGCGTAGGTGGTGGCCCAGGAGAGGGTCCGTTGCCGGGCCGGGTCCGCCGCGGCGATCGCGCCGTCGTGCACGCAGACCAGCACCTGCGCGGTGTCCACGTCCACGTCGAGTCGACGGGCCCGTTCGCGGAGCGCGTCGGTGTCCCGCGGCGGGTCGGCGATCAGGTCGTCGAGGAGTTCGCCCCGGACCCGCCCCTCCGCCTCGGCGACCGTCCGCCGAAACAACAGCAGCAGCGCGGTGACCAGGGCGGCCCGCTCCAGGATCTGTTGGTCGGCGTCGACCAGGTCGTCGTCTGGGCGAAGCACCAACGTCCCCAGGTTCTCGGTGCCGGCGACCACGGCGGCGTACCAGAGTGGGCCGCGACGCACACTGCGCCCGGCGGCTCGGGAGGCGGCCACCGCGGCCACGATCTCCGCCCGCCTTGGTTCGTCGATCTCGCCGACCCGGGCCAGGAGCCGGCCCTCGGCGTCCAGGGCCAGTAGCGCCCCGCCCAGGACCTCCGGTACGGCGGCGGCGACCTCCTCCACTCCGCCGCCCCGGAGCACCAGCGCGGTCATCCGGTCATGTGCCGCCGCCGCGCGCTCCACCGAGGCGCTGTGTGCCCCGATGGTGGTGTTGGCCGCCGACAACTCCGCCAACGTGGAGCGGGTCTCGGTGAGTAGCCGAGCGGTGTCGATCGCGACAGCGGCGTGCGCGGCCAGCGACGCCAGGAGGGCCACCTCCTCCCGGGCGAACGGGCGCGCCGAGCGGTTGGCCGCGTAGAGTACGCCGATCGAGATCGAGCCCAGTCGAAGTGGCACGCCGAGGATCGCCACCAGGCCCTCCTCACCGACGCCAGCGTCGATCTCGCGGGTGTGGTGGAACCGGTCGTCCGCCGGATAGTTCGCGGTGACGTAGGGGGCACCGGACTGGGCGACCAGGCCACCGAGGCCGGCGCCCATCGGTAGCCGCAGCCGTTGGAACCGGGCCGACACCGAGCCGTCGGTGACCCGCATGTAGGTGTCGCCGCGCGTGTCGTCGTTGAGCGTCATGTACGCGACGTCGGCGTCAAGCAGGGTCCGGGCCCGGCGCGCGATCGCCCGCAGTACGTCGTCCAGGTTGCGGAGCCCGGCCAGGTCGCTGACGGTGTCGTACAGCCCGGAGAGCTCACGTTCCCGGCGCCGCCGTCGTTCCAGCAGCGCCCGCACCCGCAACGCGACCGGCTTGGCCCGTTCCAGCTCGGCCAGCCGCTCTGGGGATGCTCCGGCGGCGCGCGCGGCCGCCAGTGGGCCCTCGAACTCCACCGCCGCGGCTTCGCGGGCGAGTAGTTCCAGGAACTCCACCGGCGAGGACATGACGGCCATTGTGCGCCGGCACCCTAGTGTCCCGCGCCAGGAATTCGTTGAAGATATGAGGTGAGCCGGTCGAGGATCTCGTCGGCGGTCTTGGTCCAGATGAACGGTTTGGGGTCGTCGTTCCATACTGCGGTCCAGGCGCGTAGGTCGTTCTCCAGAGC
>NZ_KB900614.1:1865938-1975048 GCF_000379065.1 Salinispora mooreana | reverse complement strand
GCCGCTCGGGCAGGCCGGGCATCATCGGCAGCACCGGCGCCGATCTGTCGAGGGCCTGAATCTGGGACTTCTCGTCCACGCACAGCACCAGCGCACGCTCCGGCGGGTCCAGATACAGCCCGACCACGTCACGGACCTTGTCGATGAACTGCGGGTCGTTCGACAGCTTGAACGTCTCTACCCGGTGGGGCTGAAGGCCGAAGGCCTTCCAGATCCGGCCCACCGTCGAGCGCGACAGCCCGGACTCGGCCGCCATCGACGCCCGCGACCAGTGCGTGGCGTCGGTCGGTGTGCGCTCCAAGGTAGCGGCCACGACCTGCTCGACCTGCTCATCACCGATCGTGCGTGGTGCGCCCGGCCGGGGCTGGTCAACCAGGCCCTCCAACCGGCGGGCCACGAACCGGTTACGCCACTTGCCCACCGTCTGCGGCCAGATCCCCAGCTCCGCGGCAACATCCTGATTGGACTTGCCTTCCGCGCAGCCCAACACGATCCGACACCGCTGAGCCAGGGCCTGCGACGACTTGGCCCGCCGTGACCAACGCACCAACGTCGCGCGTTCCTCATCGGTCAACGTCACCACGGCCACCGGCCGACCTCTACGCGCCACCCACCAATCCTACAGTTATTCAACGAATTTCTGGCGCGGGACACTAGTTCGCCGTCCACCCCCCGTCGAGAGCGATGGACGCGCCGGTGATGAACGCCGCCGGTGGTGAGCACAGGTACGCCACCAACTCGGCCACCTCCTCCGGTTCGAGTAGCCGCTTGATGGCCGCCCGGCCCAGCATGATCTTCTCGACGACCTCGGCTTCCGGGATGCCGTGGCGGGCGGCCTGGTCGGCGATCTGGCGCTGCACCAGCGCGGTGCGCACGTACGCCGGGTTGACGCAGTTGGCGGTCACGCCGTGCGCGGCCCCCTCCAACGCGACCACCTTGGACAGACCCTCCAATGCGTGTTTCGCCGAGACGTACGCCGCCTTGTACGGCGAGGCGCGCAGCCCGTGCACCGAGGAGATGTTGACGATGCGTCCCCAGCCGGCGGCGTACATGTGCGGCAGGGCCCGGCGGATGACCAGGAACGGGGCTTCGACCATCACCCGGTGCAGGTGTTCGAAGCGTTCTACGGCGAACTCCGGGAGCGGGGCGACGTGCTGGAGTCCGGCGTTGTTGACCACGATGTCGACCTTGGTGTCGAGGCGGTTGACCGTCTCCGGGTCCGCCAGGTCGGCGCCGACGGCCCGGCCGCCCACTTCGGCGGCGACCGTCCGGGCGGCGATGAGGTCCCGGTCCACCACCACCACGGTGGCGCCGGCGGCGCCGAGTCGTCGCGCGCACGTCCGCCCGATGCCGCTGCCGCCCCCGGTCACCAGGGCGGTTCGGCCGGTGAGATCGACCTGTACGACGTGGGGGGTCGTCCTCGGATCTGCCGTCATGGCGCATGAAACTACGACCTGTACGGTCGGGCGCACATGGGGTAGCGGCACATACTCGTCGTCGGTGCGGTGTGGGCGCAGTCGACATCGGGCGAATCCCGGCGGCGCCGGGACCGCCGTCGGGCTCCGGCGTGTCCCGCCGGGTGCGGCTCCGACGATCTCGGTAGGGTGTCGAACACACGTACTGCTGGCGGGTCGGGGAGGAGGCGGCGTGCGCGTGCTCGGCGTTGACCCGGGGCTGACCCGGTGCGGGGTCGGCGTGGTCGAGGGAGTGCCGGGGCGTCCCTGCACATTGGTCGCCTACCACGTCGTCCAGACCGATCCCGATGACGAGTTGCCGCTGCGCCTGTTGACCCTGGACCGCTTACTCACCGCCCTGGTGGTCGAGCACCGGCCGGACAGCGTGGCTGTCGAGCGGGTGTTCAGCCAGCACAATGTCCGCACGGTGATGGGCACGGCGCAGGCCAGCGGGGTCGCCGTTCTCGCCGGGGCGCGGGCGGGCCTGCCGGTGCAGACCTACACTCCGAGCGAGGTGAAGGCGGCGGTGACCGGCTCCGGCCAGGCCGACAAGGCCCAGATGACCGCGATGGTGACACGGCTGCTGCGGCTCTCCGCCCCGCCCCGCCCGGCCGACGCCGCCGACGCCCTGGCTCTGGCCATCTGCCACGTGTGGCGCGGTGGCACCCGCTCGAAGTTGGCGACCGCCGCCGACCGGGCCCGACGAGGAGGAGGCCGATGATCGCCAGCGTCCGGGGGGTGGTGACCGCGACCGGTCCCGACCACGCCGTCGTGGAGGTCGGCGGGGTGGGCCTGGCGGTGCAGTGTGCGCCGGGCACGATCGCCGACCTGCGCGTGGGCCAGCCGGCCCGCCTCGCCACCAGCCTGGTCGTCCGGGAGGATTCGCTGACCCTCTACGGGTTCGCCGACGACGACGCCAAGGCCCTGTTCGAGCTCTTGCAGACGGCCAGCGGAGTCGGCCCCCGACTGGCCCAGGCCGTCCTCGCGGTGCACGCGCCGGAGGCGGTCCGGGCGGCCATCGCCAACGCCGACGTCGCCGCGTTGACCCGGGTGCCGGGGATCGGCAAGAAGGGCGCCGAGCGGCTCGTGCTGGAGCTGCGGGACCGGATCGGTCCGGCCCCGGTCGGTGCCGACGCCGCGGCCGGCGTCACGAGCGGCAACTGGCCGGAACAGGTGCGTCAGGCCCTGGTCGGGCTCGGCTGGACGGCGGCGCAGGCGGATCAGGCGGTCGCCGCGGTGGCGGAGACGGTGGAGGGGGAGGCGCCCCCGGTCCCGGTCCTGCTCCGGCAGGCGATTCGGCTGTTGGGCCGGACCCGGTGACGGGTGGGCGGAGTGCGTCGGGCGACCGCATCCGGGTCATGGGTGAGGAGTCGGGATGACGGGTGACAATCTGGTGTCGGCGTATGTGAACGACGCCGAGCGGGACGCGGAGGCCAGCGTCCGGCCGCGCCGGCTGGCCGATTTCATCGCGCAGGAGCGGGTTCGGGATCAGCTCGATCTGCTGCTCCAGGGCGCGCTACGCCGCGGCAGCCCCCCCGATCACATCCTCCTGTCGGGCCCACCGGGGCTGGGTAAGACCAGCCTGGCCAATATCGTCGCCGCTGAGCTTGGCACCAGCATCCGGGTGACCAGCGGCCCGGCGATCGAGCGTTCCGGTGATCTGGCGGCCATCCTGACCAGTCTCGGCGAGGGGGATGTGCTCTTCATCGACGAGGTTCACCGGATCGCCCGGCCGGCGGAGGAGCTCCTCTACAGCGCGATGGAGGACTTCCGGGTTGACGTGGTGGTGGGCAAGGGTCCCGGCGCGACCGCCATCCCGTTGGACGTGGAGCCGTTCACCCTGGTGGGGGCGACCACCCGCGCCGGGCTGCTCACCGGCCCGATGCGGGACCGGTTCGGCTTCGTCGCGCACCTGGACTTCTACTCCCCGGCCGACCTGGAGCGGCTGCTGAACCGCTCGGCCCGCATCCTCGGCGTGCCGATCACTGCCGACGGCGCGGCCGAGATCTCCGGCCGCGCGCGGGGCACTCCCCGGATCGCCAACCGACTGCTGCGCCGGGTGCGTGACTTCGCCGAGGTCCGGGCCGACGGCGTGGTTACCCGGGAGACCGCGCAGGCGGCACTCACCGTGTACGACGTGGACGCGTTGGGGCTGGACCGGCTGGACCGAGCGGTGCTCACCGCGCTCGTGGATCTGTTTCGGGGTGGTCCGGTCGGCCTCTCCACGCTGGCGGTGGCGGTGGGGGAGCAGCCGGACACGGTGGAGGAGGTCTGTGAGCCGTTCCTGGTGCGGGCCGGTCTCCTCGCCCGAACACCGCGTGGTCGGGTCGCCACCGAGGCGGCCTGGCACCACCTGGGGCGTACGCCGCCGAATGGTACATTTGGTCCGGATGCTCCTCCCGCGGGTGACCTGTTCTCGGTGGAGCCTGATTAGCCGTGATGCGAACGTGATCTGTGCCGCATTCGGTGTTCCCAGGTGGACCGACTAGACTCGCCGCGGTCTGTACAGATGTGAGAAATCGCCTTCACCCCGGTGCCCTCGTGCCGGTATGAGGGCCAATGGGAAGGTTTTACCACCGTGCTTTTGGCACAAGATGGCGGCGGCGCCGGCAGCTTCACGCCCATCCTTATGATCGTCCTGCTCTTCGGAGTCATGTACTTCATGATGATCCGTCCGCAGCAGAAGCGGCGCCGAGAGGCGGCGAACATGCAGTCCTCGTTGGGGCACGGTGACGAGGTCGTCACCATCGGCGGGCTCTACGGCACCGTCACCGGTGTGGACGACGAGACGGTGCTGCTGGAGGTCGCCCCTGGCGTGGAGACCCGGTACGCCCGTCCTGCGATCGCGCGGGTCGTCACCAAGGCGGAAGAGCCCGCCGAGGCGGCGGCCGACGACGCGGACGCAATCAAGGAGTGACACCCGCCCGCCACTCCGGCGGCCGGGCAGCGCATGAGTTGGACGAAAATTTGACAATCGGGTCGATCCGCCACCCTTGGTAGGTGCAGGGTGTGGTGGCGTTCCGCGTCGGCACCCGTGCGCCGCTGCGGCGACCCCCACATAGCTTCGGCCGGTTCGCCCGGCCGACAGCCGCCGCTGGCGTGGCGGCGTGACCCTACAGGGAGACAGGACAGCCGTGGCACCACCCCAGAAACAGATGCGCCCCGGGCGGCAGCTTGCCGTGCTTGGGGCCATCTTCGTGGTCCTCTATCTTCTGGTCTTCTTCGGCGGCGGCGCGAGCGGTAGCTGGCAGGACCGGCTTGAGCCCAAGCTCGGTCTCGACCTGGTCGGCGGCACCCGGCTGACGCTGGAGGCGACCAACACCGTTGACGGCCAGGCGCCGACCGCGGAGAACCTGGAGGAGGCCCGGCAGATCATCGAGAGTCGGGTCAACGCCTTCGGGGTCGCCGAGGCCGAGGTCGTCACCGAGGGCGACCGGAACATCGTGATCTCCCTTCCCGGTGAGAACCGGGACCTGACCGAGGTCGGCAGCGCCGCGGAGCTGCGCTTCCGGAAGGTGCTCCAGATAGCCGACGGTAGTGGTGCGGCGGCGAACCCGCCGCCGACCCCGACCGCCACCCCCTCCGCCACGCCGTCTGGCTCCGCCGCGCCGTCTGGCTCCGCGGCGCCGTCTGGTTCCGCCGCGCCGTCTGGCTCCGCGGCGCCGTCTGGTTCCGCGGCGCCCTCTGGTTCCGCCACGCCGTCCGCTAGCGGTAGCGCTTCGCCCACCCCGTCGAGCAGCGTCCAGGTCACGGCCTCGCCGACCGGCGGTGAGGGCGGTGGTGCCGCGGCGCCGAGCGAGACCCCCGCGGCCTCGCCGAGCGAGACCCCCGCGGCCTCGCCGAGCGTCACGCCCACGCCGAGCGCGTCCTCCTCGCCCAGCGCGACACCGGCGGCGAGCGACAGCGCCACCCCGGTGCCGGCCAGCATCGAGGAGCAGCGCAGGGCGGTCGAGCAGAAGGTCGGTGCGGCCGCCTGGGAGGCCGCGAACGCGCTTCAGTCGCCCACCGATGTGGCCACCGACCCGTCGCTGGTCGAGAAGCTCAAGCCGTTCGCATCGCTGACCGACCGCGAGATCGCGGTGCTCCCGGCCCAGGTGCAGTTCAACGTCCCGCAGATCACCTGTGCCCAGCTCGACGCCCGCCCGCCGGCGTCGATCTCCGCCGTTGACCAACAGGTCGTCGCCTGTGAGTTCGGCGGCATCAAGTACCTGCTCGACCAGGCCAAGGTTGTCGGCACCGACATCAACGACGCCAACGCCGTGCTCGACCAGACCAGCCAGTGGGTGGTCAGCCTGGACTTCACCGGCTCCGGCCAGGAGAAGTGGACCGCGCTGACCCGCGAGGCGTTCAACAACGAGCAGGCTGCCTGCGACCCGAGCGCGCTCGGGGACAGTGGCAACTGCCGGGTCGCCGTCGTGCTGGACAACCAGGTCGTCTCCTCGCCGGAGATCCTGGGCGTGTTGACCAGCAACTCGCAGATCACCGGCAACTTCACCCAGCAGGACGCCAGCGACCTGGCGAGCACGCTGCGCTACGGCGCGCTGCCGGTGACCTTCGAGCCGCAGGCGCAGCAGAACGTCACCGCGACCCTGGGCGCCAGCCACCTACGGGCTGGCCTGCTCGCGGCCGGTATCGGCATGCTGCTGGTGATCATCTACTCGTTCTTCTACTACCGGCTGCTCGGCTCCGTGATCTTCCTGAGCCTGGTCCTCTCCGCGCTGCTCGTCTTCGGTGCGTTGGTGGTTCTCGGCCGGCAGATCGGATTCACCCTCACCCTCGCCGGAATCGCCGGCATGATCGTCTCGCTCGGTGTGGCGGCGGACTCCTTCGTCATCTATTTCGAACGACTCAAGGACGAGATCCGGGAAGGGCGCAGTCCGCGCAGCGCGGTGTCCCGGGCGTGGATCCGTGCCCGTCGGACGATCATCTCCGCCAACGCGATCACCCTGATGTCCGCGGTGGTGCTCTACATCGTCTCGGTCGGCGTGGTCAAGGGCTTCGCCTTCGCGTTGGGCCTCGCCACGATCCTCGACCTGGTGGTGGTCTTCCTCTTCCGACACCCGATCATGACCATGTTCGCCCGCACCCGGGCGTTCCTGTCCCCGCGGGTCAGCGGCCTCGGCCGGGCGTTGCCGGCCCGGGACAAGCCGGCCCAGCCCCGCAACCCGCGCGCGAAGGAGGCCTGAGATGGCCGGTGCTGGTCTCGCGAGTCGCCTCTACCGTGGTGAGGCCGGCCTCGACATTGTCGGCCGTCGCAAGGTGTGGTTCAGCGTCGCCGGGGCGCTGGCCCTGATCTCGGTGCTGAGCTTCGCGTTCCTCCGGTTCGACCTCGGCATCGAGTTCGCCGGTGGTAACTCGATCCAGGTGCCGGCCAGCGTCGGCACCCTGGAGCAGGCCGAGGAGGCGGTCAACACCGCGCTGGCCACTGAGGGTGGCGGCGCGGAGGTGGTGACCGCGCAGAAGGTCGGCGGTACCGGTGACGACTTCTACGAGATGCGTACCTCGCAGCTCAGCGCGGAGCAGGCCAACGCGGTCAAGGCGGCGGTAGCCCAGGAGTTCGGCCTCCCGGTCGGCGACGTCGGCGGCGAGCAGGTCAGCCAGGCGTGGGGTAGCCAGGTCACCGAGCGGGCGGTGCTCGGTTTGGTGATCTTCCTCGTGCTGGTGATGGTCTACCTGGTGCTGCGCTTCGAGTGGCGGATGGCGGTCGGTGCGGTCAGCTCCCTGCTGATGAACCTGGTCCTCAGCGCCGGCATCTACTCGCTGGTCGGCTTCGAGGTGACCCCGTCGACGGTGATCGGCTTCCTCACCATCCTGGGCTTCGCCCTCTACGACGTGGTGGTGGTCTTCGACAAGGTCCAGGAGAACACCCGCGGCATCACCGCGAACAGCAACCAGACGTACGGCGAGGCGGCCAACCTGGCGATCAACCAGAGCCTGATGCGGTCGCTGAACACCTCGATCGTGGCCCTGCTCCCCGTTGGCGGCCTGCTCTTCATCGGTGCCGGATTCTTCGGCGCGGGCACCCTGAAGGACCTCGGCCTGGTGCTCTTCGTCGGGATGGCGGTGGCCTTCTTCTCCTCGATCACCCTGGCCACCCCGCTGCTGGTGCTGCTGAAGAACCGGGAGCCGCGGATCCAGGCGCACAACAAGCGGGTACTGGCCCGGCGGGCCGCGCTGGAGCGCGGCGAGGGCTCGGCGAAGAGCGCGCCGCGGCCGACGGAGAACGCCGACGAGCAGATCGACCCGGAGGCACCGGCCCTCGCCAGCGCGGCCCCGAAGGTGGGGGCACGGCCGGCGGGTAGGCGGCCGACCGGTGCGCGCGGTGGGCGCCCCGCCGGTGGCGGTAACCGTCCGGGTGGCAAGCGGCGCTGACGCGTCGATGGAACGGAACGACGGCGTCCTTCAGGCTGTGCGAGCAGCGTGGAGGACGCCGTCGTCGGAACGAGGGAGCGGAGCTGCGTGACAGAGACCCACACCACCGGGGTACGGGGGGACAGCGGCCGGGCGATGGCCGAACTGGTGGCCAGCCGGGTGCTGGACGTACCGGATTTCCCGAAGCCCGGGGTCATGTTCAAGGACCTGATGCCGCTCTTCGCCGACGGCGACACCTTTCGCGAGGTCATTGACGGCATCGTGCGCCACCACGGGCGAGACTCGTTCGACACCGTGGTGGGGATCGAGGCCCGTGGGTTCGTGGTCGCGGCAGCGATCGCGTACGCCGCCGGTGTCGGGGTGGTGCCGGTGCGCAAGGCGGGCAAGCTGCCCCGGGTGGCCTACTCGGCGTCGTACGCGCTGGAATACGGTGAGGCCACCCTGGAGGTGCACCAGGACGCGTTCACGGCCGGGCACCGGGTTCTGGTGGTGGACGACGTACTCGCCACGGGGGGCACCGCCGAGGCGACCCTCGACCTGGTCGAGCGGGCCGGCGGTACGGTGGCGGGCTTCACGGTCCTGCTGGAGTTGGGTTTCCTCGGCGGTCGCGAGCGGTTGGCGCCGCGCCCGGTCCATGCCCTGCTGACCGTTTGATCGCTGTGGTCGGGCGGATGACCCGGTGCGGCCCGGGTCGGCGAGACGGCGGCGCACCGTGAGTGCGGGTAGCATTGCCAGTTGCTAACCGGGCGCGTCGATTCGTCCGGTGGCGAGGAACCGGCGGCCGAAGGTCGGCGGGCCACACCGGCCATGCGGCCGGTTGGATCGATAACGCCGGCCAGTGCGGCCGGTTGAATCCGACGTCGGCCGCCTGGCCGGCGCGTCCGGCGAGCGGTGAGGAGGACGGTGTCTCACGATGTCGCCCCTCCGGTGGAGGACACGGTGCACCCGACAGGCGACGGCTCGGTGACCGACCGCAGTGGTGGCTCCCGTCCCGGGGTTGGTCCCGGTAGCGGCGCCGGAGCAACCGGCGCCCTCCGCACCGGTCCGGACGCGGGGAGCGAGGAGGCGGTCGTTCCGAAGCGGGGCGACCTGGTGCCCGAGACCGTTCCCGGCGGCGGATTCGCGCTCTCCAGCGCGCCGACCGGGCGCCGGGTGCGGGCCCGCCTGGCCCGGTTCAACGCGCCCTGGCAGTCCTCGCAGGTCAGCGAGGTGCTGGAACCACTGATCTCAAGTCACCGGGAGAACCACCCGAAGGCCGACGCCCGGCTGTTGCAACGCGCTTTCGACACGGCGGCTCGCTGGCACTCCGGTCAGTACCGTAAGTCCGGCGACCCCTACATCACCCATCCGCTCGCGGTGGCCACCATCCTGGCCAATCTGGGCATGGACACCACCACGCTGGTCGCGGCGCTGCTGCACGACACGATCGAGGACACCGAGTACACGCTTGACCAGATGCGGGCCGACTTCGGTGGCGAGGTGGCGTTGCTGGTTGACGGGGTGACCAAGCTCGACAAGGTCAAGCTGGGCGACGCGGCGAAGGCGGAGACGATCCGCAAGATGGTCGTCGCCATGGCGAAGGACCCACGGGTCCTGGTGATCAAGCTGGCCGACCGGCTCCACAACATGCGTACCCTGATCTTCCTGCCGCGGCCGAAGCAGGAGCAGAAGGCCAAGGAGACGCTGGAGATCCTGGCTCCCCTGGCACATCGCCTGGGTATGAACACGATCAAGTGGGAGCTGGAGGATCTGGCCTTCGGCACCCTCTTCCCGAAGCGGTACGAGGAGATCAACCGACTGATCGGGGAGCACCAGCCGCAGCGGGAGGCGCTGCTGCGGCAGGTGACCAGGAAGGTCGGCACCGACCTGAAGTCTGCCAAGATCAGGGCGGAGGTGACCGGTCGGCCGAAGCACCTGTACGCGATCTATCAGAAGATGATCGTGCGGGGGCGGGACTTCAACGACATCTACGACCTGGTGGGCGTACGGATCCTGGTCGACACGGTGCGGGACTGCTACGCGGCGTTGGGTGTGATTCACGCGAACTGGCAGCCGGTGCCGGGCCGGTTCAAGGACTACATCGCGATGCCGAAGTTCAACATGTACCAGTCGTTGCACACGACGGTGATCGGGCCCACCGGCAAGCCGGTGGAGATGCAGATCCGCACGTACGCGATGCACCGTACCGCCGAGTTCGGTATCGCCGCGCACTGGAAGTACAAGGAGCACAAGGGCACCCAGATCGTGGGCCCGCCGGCGCACATCGATGAGATGACCTGGCTGCGGCAGCTGCTGGACTGGCAGCGGGAGGCGGCCGACCCGAGCGAGTTCCTGGACGCGCTGCGCTTCGACCTGTCCAGCCAGGAGGTGTACGTCTTCACCCCGAAGGGTGACGTCTTTCCGCTGCCGACGGGGTCAACGCCGGTGGACTTCGCGTACGCGGTGCACACCGAGGTGGGGCACAAGTGCATCGGGGCGCGGGTCAACGGCAAGTTGGTGCCGTTGGAGTCGACGCTCTCCAACGGCGATGTGATCGAGATCTTCACCTCGAAGTCGGAGACGGCCGGCCCGACCAAGGACTGGCTCGGGTTCGTCAAGAGCCCGCGGGCGCGCACGAAGATCCGGCAGTACTTCAACAAGGAGCGGCGCGAGGAGGCGATCGAGGCCGGCAAGGACGCGATCGTCAAGGCGATGCGCAAGCAGGGCATGCCGCTACAACGGATGCTCAGCTCCGACAACCTGATGGCGATCGCCCGGGATCTGCACCTGGCCGATGTCGCCTCGCTCTACGCGGCGGTCGGCGACAGTCACGTCTCCGCCCAGTCGGTGGTGCAGAAGCTGATGGCCTCCTACGGCGGTGAGGAGGGCGCGGTCGAGGACATCGCCGAGACCGCGGTGGCCACTCGCCCGCCGCGGAGTCGGGCCAGCAGCAACGATCCGGGTGTCGTCGTCCGGGGCGTCAGCGATGTGTGGATCAAGCTGGCCCGCTGCTGCACCCCGGTCCCGCCGGATTCGGTGTTCGGGTTTGTCACCCGCTCCGGCGGGGTGAGCGTGCACCGGGACGACTGCGCCAACGCCGAGGACCTCAAGGCGCAGGGGGAGCGGGTCGTGGAGGTGGGCTGGAAGCTCACCAGCGCGTCGACCTTCCTCGTCGCCATCCAGGTCGAGGCGCTCGACCGGCACAAGCTGCTCACCGACGTGTCCCTGGTGCTCTCCGACGAGCGGGTCAACATCCTCTCGGCGACCGTGACGACCACGCGGGACCGGGTGGCGGTGAGCCGGTTCAGCTTCGAGATGGCCGACCCCAAGCATCTGGGGCATCTGTTGGCCGCGGTGCGCAAGGTTGACGGCGTCTTCGACGCCTACCGGGTTACCTCCGGCTCCTGAGTATCAGCACGCACGAGCGCCCCCGGCCGGAGCCGGGGGCGCGTCGTGGTCTCTCGCTGGCGCGTCAGCCCTGTGGTGCGCTCATCGTGAGGTCGGTGATGGTGACCTCCTTCTTCGGGTGTCCACCGCCGGCCTGCTGTGCGTAGGCCGCGTCGTCGCCGGCCGCCGCGACCTCCTTGACGATGTCCAGCCCACCGGTGACCGTGCCGAGGACGGTGTAGTTCGGGGGGAGCGGCGAGTCGCCGTAGACGATGAAGAACTGGCTGCCGGTGCTTCCGGGTGCGCCGGAGTTGGCCATCGCGATAACGCCCTCCGGGTACGGGGGCCGCTTGTCCGTAGGCAGGTTCTCCTCGGCCAACCGGAAGCTCGGCCCGCCGGTGCCGTCGGTCTCCCGCCAGCCGTCGCCGGTCGCGCTCGGGTCACCGCACTGGAGCACCTTGATTCCTTCGGTGACGAGGCGGTGGCACTTGGTGTTGTCGAAGAAGTTCTGCTCGGCCAGGTGGGTGAAGCTGGCGCTGGTGCACGGTGTCTGGGACCGGTCGACCTTGGCCGTTATCGGCCCGAGGTTCGTGTCGATGGTGAGGGTCTGGGTGCCGGTGTTCGGCTGCGGGGTGCTCGGCAGGCCGACGTCCTTGATCTGTGGGGTCCGCTGGTCGGCGGGGATCTCGGTGAAGACGCACTCGGTGGCGCCGGCGGTGGTGGTCGGGTCGGTCGCCGAGTCGTCGCCGAGGCTCGACACCAGCCAGACGGTGCCGGCGACCACCAGGAGGAGAGCCGCGCTCGCCCCGGCGATCGCCTGGGTCTGTCGACGCCGACGAGCCCGCGCGGTCCGCTCGGCCATCTCCTTCTCGAGCCGAGCGCGGGCCGCCGCGCGTTGCCGCTCACTGGTGGACATCACGCCTGGATCCTCCTGCACGGTGTGGGTGTGGCTGGATCGGTCAGCCGGCGCTCGACTCGACCGCCGGGGTGGCCGACGTGGTGGCGGTCGGCGTCGTCGCCGGCTCGGTGACCGTCAGGCTCTGGATGACCACGTCGTCGTCCTTCGGCTTGACCTTCGCCCCGCCCGCATTCTCCACGGTCGGTAGCGCACCGATCTTCTCGACCGTATCCAGGCCACCGGTGACGCGGCCAATGACCGTGTACGCCGGGTCGGCGGTGGTGAAGTCCTTGAAGAAGATCAGGAACTGACTTCCGTTGGCGCCGGGCCTGTTGCCGACCGTCGCGACCGTGCCCTTCGGGTAGGTCGCGGGCTGGTCGGGCGCGGGGCTGGCCGAGGCCTCCGCCGGGGTGGCTGACGCGTCTGCCGGGCTCGCCGGGGCATCCGTCGGGGTGGGAACGTTTTCGTCATAGAAGGAGTAGGCGGGTCCGCCCAGTCCGGTGCCGCTCGGGTCGCCGCAGCGCACTGCACCCTCGGTGGTGATTTCGTGGCACTTCGTGTTGTCGTAGAAGGAGTTCGCCGCCAGGTGGGAGATGCTCGCCACGGCGCACGGGGTGGCGGCGGTGTCCAGCTCGGCGGTGACCGGGGCGCCCTGGTTCGTGACGACCGTCATCGTCCGGACCCCCTCGGTCGGCAGCCCGGTGGTGGCCGGTGTGCCGACGTCGGTCAGGTTGGTGTTGGCGCTGGCGTCCTCCGGGTTCCAGAAGCAGATCTCCTGGGCCGCGGCGTCCTCGACCGGCTCCTGATCGAAGGCGCCCAGCGCCCAGGCGGAGCCGGCCACGATCAGGGCGAGGACGACTGCGACGCCCACCCCGGCCTGCACCTGCCGTCGGCGGCGGGCCCGAGCGGCCCGCCGGGCCAGCTGTCGGTCGAGTTTTGCCCGCGCCAGCTTGCGCTGCCGATCCCTGCTGGAGGCCACCCGCGCTCCCCTTCCTCTACCCTGGTTCCGTGACGGGCGGCCCGACCGTTGGTCAGGTGTGCCATGCCACACGCCCGCAAGAGTGTACGGCCAGTGGCGGGGATTGTCGTGTACGAGGTGGCGCGGTGGTGACTCGCGGACCGTGCTGCACCGTGCGAGATCGGTTGCTTCGGCGACTAGGCTCAGCAGACGACCTGACACTTCGAGGGAAGGGGAGCCGTCGTGCTCGTGGCCGGTTTTCCCGCGGACGCCTTCGGCACCAACTGCTATGTGGTCGCGACGGCGCCGGGGGAGCAGTGTGTGGTGGTCGATCCCGGCATCGGGGTGCTCGACCGACTCGACGCCCTGCTGGCCGAGCACCGGCTGCATCCGGCCGCCGTCCTGTTGACTCACGGCCACCTCGACCACACCTTCTCCGTCGCGCCGGTCTGTGGTGCGCGTGGGGTCACCGCGTACGTTCACCCGGCCGACCGGGAACTCCTCGCCGACCCGGCGAAAGGGCTCTCGGCCGACCTGGCCGGGCTCTTCGGCGGCCGGCTGCCGTACACCGAGCCGGAGGACGTCGCTGAACTGGCCGACGGTGCCACCCTCGACCTCGCCGGGCTGGAGATCACCGTTGACCATGCCCCGGGCCATACCGGTGGGTCGGTGCTCTTCCGGTTGCCCGGCGCGGGCTCCCGTTGGGAGGCGGACGAGCTCTGCCTCTCCGGTGACGTGCTCTTCGCCGGTTCGATCGGCCGTACCGACCTGCCGGGCGGCAGCCATCCGACGATGCTCGCCAGCCTGCGGAGCAAGATCCTCCCGCTGGCGGATGACACGGTCGTGCTGCCCGGTCACGGTCCCGCCACGACGATCGGCCAGGAACGCGCCGCCAACCCGTACCTCCTTGAGGTGGCGGGCGAGCAGGCGCGACCGGCGGCCCCTGCCCGCGGCCTGTAGTCGCCGCATCCTCTTCCCCGCGCGGACCGTGCGGGGTTCGCGAACGGAGCACCATGAGTAAGCCCACGCCGATCTCCGGCTTTCCGGAGTGGACGCCCGCCCAGCGGATGATCGAGCAGTATGTCCTGGAGCGGATCCGGGACACCTTCGAGCGGTACGGGTTCGCCCCACTGGAGACCCGCGCGGTCGAGCCGCTCGACCAGCTGTTGCGCAAGGGGGAGACCTCCAAGGAGGTCTACCTGCTCCGGCGGCTGCAGGCCGACCCCGACGGACCGGCCGGCGACGACGCGCTCGGCCTGCACTTCGACCTGACCGTGCCGTTCGCCCGGTACGTGCTGGAGAACGCCGGCAAGCTCCAGTTCCCGTTCCGCCGCTACCAGATCCAGAAGGTGTGGCGGGGCGAGCGACCGCAGGAGGGCCGCTACCGGGAGTTCCTGCAGGCGGACATCGACATCATTGACCGGGACACGCTGGCGCCGCACCACGAGGCCGAGATGCCGCTGGTGATCGGGGACGCGCTGCGCTCGCTGCCGATTCCGCCGGTGCGGATCCAGGTCAACAACCGCAAGATCTGCGAGGGCTTCTACCGGGGGGTGGGAATCACCGACCCGGAGGCGGCGCTGCGCGCGGTCGACAAGCTGGACAAGATCGGCCCGGCCCGGGTGGCCGACCTCCTGGCCGCCACGGCCGGGGCGACCGAGGCGCAGGCGAAGGCGGTGCTGGCGCTGGCCGAGATCTCGGCGCCGGACGCGTCGTTCGCCGACGCGGTGACTGCGCTCGGGGTCAGTCACCCGCTGCTCGACGAGGGTCTCGCGGAGCTGGTCCAGGTGATGCAGACCGCCGCCGAGCACGCCCCCGGCCTCTGCGTCGCCGATCTGCGCATCGCCCGCGGCCTGGACTACTACACCGGGACCGTCTACGAGACGCAGCTGGTCGGGTACGAGCGGTTTGGTTCGATCTGCTCCGGCGGCCGGTACGACAACCTGGCCAGCGCCGGTGCCGTCGCCTTCCCGGGAGTGGGCCTCTCGATCGGCGTGACCCGGCTGCTCGGCCTGCTCTTCGGTGCCGGGGAGTTGACCATTTCCCGCCCGGTCCCCACCTGCGTGGTGGTGGCGGTGACCAGCGAGGCGCAGCGGGCGGTGAGTAACCGGGTCGCCGAGGCGCTGCGGGCCCGGGGCATCTGCACCGAGGTCGCGCCGAGCGCGGCGAAGTTCGGCAAGCAGATCCGCTACGCCGAGCGGCGGGGCATCCCGTATGTGTGGTTCCCCGGCACGGACGAGGGTGCGGACGAGGTCAAGGACATCCGTACCGGTGCGCAGGTGTCGGCACGGGCCGAGGTGTGGCAGCCACCCGCGGCGGACCTGCGGCCGGTGGTGAGCTGAGCTCATGCGACCGCCAGCCCTCCCTTCGGTCGAGGGGTGGGTGTTTCGGCAGGAAGGCGTTGTGTCGGGGCGCGCCTGGGATGCTACTGGCGCGTACCGACGATCGGACCTACGGTGGCGTAAGTTACGCCGCCGTAGGGAGACCCGCATGAGCGTCCTCAGTCAGACCGCACTCCTGCACGAGCTGGAAGTCGTCGTGGAGAAGAACCTCGACCGGCACCTGTCGATCGCGAAGGAGTGGTTTCCGCACGAGTACGTGCCCTGGAGCGAGGGGCGGACCTTCGACGGTCCGCTCGGTGGGCAGGCGTGGACCTCGGCCGACTCGCGGCTGCCCGAGGTCGCCCGTACCGCGTTGATCGTCAACCTGCTCACCGAGGACAACCTGCCCTCGTACCACCACCAGATCGCCACGCTCTTTGGTCGGGACGGGGCGTGGGGGACCTGGGTGCACCGGTGGACGGCCGAGGAGGCGCGGCACGGCACGGCGATTCGGGACTATCTGACGGTGACCCGGGCGGTCGACCCGGTGGCCCTGGAACGGGCCCGGATGGCGCACATGTCGGCCGGCTACCGCAACGCGCACGACGAGGAGATGCTGCACTCGCTCGCATACGTGTCGTTCCAGGAGTTGGCGACCCGGATCGCGCACCGCAACACCGGTCGGGCCACCGGGGATCCGCTCTGCGAGGCGCTGCTGGCGCGGATCGCCACCGACGAGAACCTGCACATGCTCTTCTACCGAAACCTGCTCGCCGCCTCCTTCGAGCTGGCGCCCAGCCAGACGATGCGGGCGGTGGCCGACGTACTGGCCGAGTTCCAGATGCCGGGCAACGGCATCGAGGGGTTCGCCCGGAAGTCTGTCGCGATCGCCCTGGCCGGCATCTACGACCTGCGCCAGCACCGGGACGAGGTGGTGCTGCCGGTGCTGCGGCAGTGGGACATCTTCGAGGTGTCGGGCCTGAACGCGGACGGCGAGGCGGCCCGGGACGACATCGCGGCCCACCTCGATGGCCTGGAGCTCGCCGCGTCCCGATTCGAGGAGAAGCGCGACGCCCGGCGCGCCCGGCAGGCGGCCCGGAGCTGACGGCCCGGGGCGCGGCAGACCCGCCTTCCGCGCACCCGGCAACCGCCGGTGCGGCAGCCCTGACAGAATGCCGGGGCAGGGACATTCTGCCCCGGAACAGGCTGGAAACGAGGATGCGGCCCCGGGGCGGCCCGGCGACAATGCTGGGCAGATTCATTCGCAGACGAGGGAGACGCACGCCGTGATCCGTACCCATGACGCCGGAAGCCTGCGCGCGACGGACGCCGGCACCACGGTGACGCTCGCCGGCTGGGTGGCCCGCCGGCGCGACCACGGCGGTGTCATCTTTGTCGACCTGCGGGACGGTTCCGGGGTGGCCCAGGTCGTCCTCCGCGAGGAGGACGCCCACGTGCTGCGCAACGAGTACTGCGTCCGGGTCACCGGCGAGGTGACCCGCCGTCCCGAGGGCAACGAGAACCCGGAACTGGCCACCGGCGAGGTCGAGGTGACGGCGGAGGAACTGGAGGTGCTCTCCGAGGCGGCGCCCCTGCCGCTGCCGGTGGACGACCAGGTCGAGGCCGGTGACGACGTCCGGCTGCGCTACCGGTATCTGGATCTGCGCCGCAGCGGTCCGGCCAGCGCCCTGCGGCTGCGTTCCGCGGCCAACCAGATCGCTCGCACGGTGCTGCACGAGCGGGACTTCCTGGAGATCGAGACTCCGACGTTGACCCGCTCGACGCCGGAGGGGGCCCGGGACTTCCTGGTGCCGGTCCGGCTGCAGCCCGGCACCTGGTACGCGCTGCCCCAGTCGCCGCAGTTGTTCAAGCAGCTGCTCATGGTGGGCGGGATGGAGCGGTACTACCAGATCGCCCGCTGCTACCGGGACGAGGACTTCCGCGCCGACCGGCAGCCGGAGTTCACCCAGCTGGACATCGAGATGTCCTTCGTCACCGAGGACGACGTGATCGACCTCGGCGAGGCGATCGTGTCCCGGCTGTGGCGGGAACTGGCCGGCCACCAGATCACTCGGCCGATCCCACGGATCACCTGGCACGAGGCCATGGCCCGGTACGGTTCGGACAAGCCGGACCTGCGTTACGGCGTGGAGTTGACCGAGCTGACCGACTACCTGCGCGGCACCCGGTTCCGGGTCTTCGCCGGCGCGATCGAGGCGGGCGGCTACGTCGGTGCGGTCGTGATGCCCGGCGGTGCGGCGCAGTCCCGTAAGGAGCTGGACGGCTGGCAGGACTGGGCCAGGGCGCGGGGTGCGAAGGGCCTGGCGTACGTGGTGCTCGACGCCGAGACGGGTGAGGCACGGGGCCCGGTCGCCAAGAACCTCTCCACCGAGCACCTGGCGGGTCTGGCCGACGCCGTCGGCGCGAAGCCCGGCGACGCGATCTTCTTCGCCGCCGGCGCGGAGAGCCGGGCGGCTCAGGAACTGCTCGGCGCGGCCCGGGTGGAGATCGCCCGCCGGGCGAAGCTGATTGACGAGAGCGCCTGGGCGTTCTGCTGGGTGGTTGACGCGCCGATGTTCGAGCGGGTCACCGACCGCGAGGAGGGCGCAGCGGGCGGCTGGACCGCGGTGCATCATCCGTTCACCGCGCCGAACGCCGAGTGGGTGGACCGCTTCGAGGAGGCGCCGGACCGGGCTCTCGCCTACGCGTACGACATCGTCTGCAACGGAAACGAGATCGGCGGCGGCTCGATCCGTATCCACCGCAACGACGTGCAGCAGCGGGTCTTCGAGTTGCTCGGCATCACGCCCGAGCAGGCGCAGGACAAGTTCGGCTTCCTGCTGGAGGCGTTCAAGTACGGCGCGCCGCCGCACGGCGGTATCGCCTTCGGTTGGGACCGGGTCTGCATGCTGCTCGCCGGCGCCGACTCGATCCGTGAGGTCATCGCCTTCCCGAAGACCCGTGGCGGGTTTGACCCGTTGACCGCCGCGCCGACCCCGATCACCGCGGCGCAGCGCCTGGAGGCGGGCGTGGACGCCCGGCCCAAGCCCGAGGCGCGGGCGCAGGCCGGCACCGCCGGCCCGGCCGCTCCGGTGGCCGACCCCACCTGACGCCCCTCGTTGGCCATTCCAGTGGCGGCTCGGCTTGTGCCGGGCCGCCACTGCCGTGTTCCGCGCACCGCGGCCGGCGTGGTGTGGGCCGGTCGCATCCGACGATGTTGCACAACTTCTGTGCATAAAAGTTGTGCACAGTATCCATGCAAAGATAGTGTGCACGTATGACTGATGACCGGGAACGGGCCGGGCCCACCCCGCGCGCGGTGCACATCGACCACCGGCAGGTGCGGGTGCTGGCGCACCCACTGCGGATCCGGCTCCTCGGGGCGCTGCGGGTGCAGGGCCCGGCGACCGCCACCATGCTGGCCGAACAGCTCGACACCAACACCGGTGCCACCAGCTACCACCTGCGTCAGCTCGCCGATGTGGGGCTGGTCGCCGAGGACTCCGACCGGGGTGCCGGCCGGCAACGCTGGTGGCGGGCCGTGCACGAGATCACCGACTTCGAGCCCACCGACTTCGACGACGATCCGGACGCCCGCGCCGCCCTGGAGTGGATCCAGGGTCACCAGGTGCGCCTGCTGACGGAGCAGGCGCAGCGGTGGTACGCGGCCCAGAGCCAGTGGTCGTCGGAGTGGCGGGACGCCTTCGGGATGGGCGACGCCTTCCTGACCCTCCCGGTGGACCGGCTGAAGGCGCTCAACGACGAACTCTGGCAGGTCCTGGAGCGGTACCGCGCCGCGGCCGACCCGCCGGAGCCCGGCGCCGAGCAGGTTCAGGTCTACCTCGCCGCCTACCCGCTGCCGAAGGAGGCGTGATGGCCACCCTCTCGGTCCGACAGGTCCGCCACCGCTACCTCATCCTGCTCGGCCTGCGCTGGCTGCCGGTCGGCCTGCTGGTCCCGGTCTTCGTCCTGCTGATGCAGGAGCGGGGCCTCACCCTCACCGAGATCGGCATGGCCTTCGCCGCCCAGGGTGTCCTCGTCCTCGCGCTCGAGTTGCCGACCGCCGGGCTCGCCGACGCCGTGGGCCGCCGGCCGGTGCTGGTGCTCGCCGCGGTGGTCAACCTCGTCTCCATGGCGCTCTTCGTCGTGGCCGACTCGTTCGCCCTCCTGGTGGCGGTGTGGGCGTTGCAGGGGGTCTATCGGGCGCTGGACAGCGGCCCGCTCGAGTCCTGGTTCGTGGACAGCACCCTCGCCGCCGATCCCGATGCCGAGTACGAGCGCGGCCTGAGCCAGGGCGGGACGGCGCTCGGCGTCGCCATGGCGGTCGGTGCCCTGCTCAGCGGCGCGCTGGTCGCGTTCGGCCCGGTCGGCCCGTTCACTGCGTTGACCATGCCGATCGTGGCCATCGTGGTGTTGCAGGTCGTCGGGCTGGTGGCACTCCTCGCCCTGATGCGCGAGCGTCGTCCCACCGCCGGGTCGTCGGCACTCCGCGAGTCGATCGCGGAGGCCCCCCGGATGGTCGGCCAGGCGATGGGGCTGGTGCGCCGCTCCCGGGTGCTGCTCGCCCTGCTCTCGGTCGAGCTCTTCTGGGGCTTCGGCATGGTCACTTTCGAAGCTCTCCTGCCGGTTCGGCTCGCCGAGGTGCTCGGTGACTCGGATCGAGCCGGGGCGCTGCTCGGTCCGGCAACCATGGTGGCCTGGCTCGCGAATGCCGGTGGCGCGGCGGCGACCCCGCTGCTCACCCGGTGGCTGGGCGCCGCGCCCGCCGCGGCGCTGCTGCGGATCGCGCAGGGCGTCACCGTGGTCGGGATGGCGCTGCTCGCCGGTCCGGTCGGCGTGCTGATCGCCTTCGTCGTGTGCTACGTCGTGCACGGCGCCTCGAACCCGTTGCACATGGGGCTGGTGCACCGGCAGGTCGACGGGCCGTACCGGACCAGTGTGGTCTCCCTGAACTCGATGGTGGCCATGCCCGCGGGCGCCGCCGGGGGGATCGTGCTCGGCCTGGTCGCGGACCGGGCCGGCGTCAGCGTCGCGATGCTGGCCGGCGCGGTGGTGCTCGCGATCGCCGCGCCGCTGTACCTGCCCGCCTGGCGGGCGAGCCGCGATGGTTCGGTCGGTACGCCGACGGCCGCCGCCTCGCCCGCGCCCCCGGCGACCCAGCCCGAGGGCTCGGCACCGGTCAGCGGAGCGCCCGGCGTCCCCCCGGCCCGCGCTGGTGACCCGACCACCGGCGCGGGCACGGCTCGGCGTTGATGGCGGTGCCACCGACCGCACCACGCGGCCGGTGGCACCGAAGGGAAGGTCAGCTCCGCCCGGCGGCGCTGATTCTGTTGACCCCGGCCGCGCCCGGTACTGTTCCCGTGATGGATCCCGACGCCCTCTTCTCCTTCGGAGAGCCCGCCGCCGCGGCTGTTGTGCCCGCGGGTACTACCGGCATGGCTGGGTTCACACCGGTCGGTCAGGATGCGCCGCTGGCCGTCCGGATGCGTCCGACCGGGCTCGACGAGCTGATCGGCCAGGACCACCTGCGTGCCCCCGGCGCTCCGTTACACCAACTCGTCTCCGGGGCCGCGCCGATGTCGGTGATCCTCTGGGGCCCGCCGGGCAGTGGGAAGACCACCATCGCGCACCTGGTGGCTGGGGCGACCGATCGTCGTTTCGTGGCGATGTCGGCGCTGAACGCCGGGGTGAAGGACGTCCGTGCCGTCATCGAGGCCGCCCGCCGGCAGCGCCGCACCGGTGGCCCGCAGACCGTGCTCTTTATTGACGAGGTGCATCGGTTCAGCAAGACCCAGCAGGATTCACTCCTCGCCGCGGTCGAGGACCGGACCGTCACGCTGCTGGCGGCGACGACCGAGAATCCATACTTCTCCGTCATCTCGCCGCTGTTGTCCCGGTGTGTGCTCCTCACCCTGCAGCCGCTGGATGACGACGCGGTGCGCAGCCTGCTCCGCCGTGCGGTCGCCGACGGACGCGGCCTGGGCGGCGCGCCCGCCCTCGCCCCCGACGCCGAGGAGCATCTGGTCCGGCTCGCTGCCGGTGACGTTCGCAAGGCGCTCACCGCCCTGGAGGCCGCGGCCGCCTCCGCCACCGCGGTCGGCGCCAGCCGCATCGACCTGGCCACCGCCGAGCAGGCGGTGGACAGCGCCGCCGTCCGCTACGACCGCGACGGCGACAGTCACTACGACGTGACCAGCGCCTTCATCAAGAGCATGCGTGGCTCCGACGTGGACGCGGCGCTGCACTGGCTGGCCCGGATGCTGGTCGCCGGCGAGGACCCGCGGTTCATTGCCCGACGGATGGTCATCTTCGCCAGCGAGGACGTCGGCATGGCCGACCCGGGTGCGCTCGGCGTGGCCACCGCCGCCGCCCACGCAGTGGAGTACGTCGGCCTGCCGGAGGCCCAGCTCAACCTCGCCCAGGCGGTGATCCACCTGACCACGGCGCCGAAGTCGAACTCGGCGACCACCGCTATCGGGGCAGCCCTCGCCGATGTCCGGGCTGGCCGGGGCGGGGCGGTGCCGCGCGGGCTGCGGGACGCGCACTACTCCGGCGCCAAGGGGCTCGGCCACGGCACCGGCTACCGCTATCCCCACGACGACCAGCGGGGTGTGGTCAATCAGCAGTACGTGCCCGATGACCTCGTCGGCACCGACTACTACCGGCCCAGCCAGCACGGGGCCGAGCGAGCTGTCGCTGATCGACTGCCGCTGCTGCGCCGGATCATTCGCCGGTCGGCGCCGACGGCTGACCGCCGGCCGGCGGCGCCCTGCGGCGCCGGGGCGGGCAACGGCCGCCAACCCGAAAGACCGGGTGACGATGGGGCGTACGAGGGTGGCGTGGACGCCACTGAGGAGGGGCAGCAGTGAAGTCGCGAGGGGCGGACCAGCCCGAGGAGAGCGCCGACCGGCGGCGCAAGGGGCGCCGCTGGGGACGGGGGAAGGCCGAGGCCGCGGCCGAGGAGCCGGTCACCGGCGAGGAGTTCGGCTGGATCGACGACCTGCGTACGGCGAAGGCGCAGCGGGCGGAGTTGGGTCCGGAGGGCGGGCCCGGCCCGTCCACGCCGCCGCAGCGCCCCGGTGCCGACCCGGGTCCGAGCGGCACTGGGGCTACACCGCCCGTGCGGCGAGACGAGCCCGAAGCGCCCGGTCCGCGCCCCGACGCTGGCCGGCGGCCCGGCGCCGTGGAGCCGGCCCCGCCGGTGCCTTCCGTCCCACCGGTGGGGCCGCCCGCTCCTTCCGGGCCCTCCGCTCCTCCTGGCCCCTCAGCCCCCCGGCCGCACGGGCGCGGTGGCCCGCCCGGGCCGCCGACCGCCGAGCCGGTCGGCCGTGGCCGCCCGGCGGCGGCCCGTCCGCCGGCCCCCGCGGTGCCCCAGCCGGGCCTCGCCCCATCGGCACGCCAGGGCGGACGACATGGCGCCGGTGAGCCGACGGGCGCTCCGGGCGCCCCGCCGGCGGCCCCAGGCCGGGCCGGCGACGATCCGACCGGCGGGATTCCTCCCGCCGCGGGCGGACACCGTGCGCCAGAGGGCGGCAGGTCACCCAGCCACCGTGCTGCCCCACCGTCCGGTGGTGTCGCCCGGCATGGCCGACGGGAGACGCCGGAGGAGGACACCGTCGTACCGCGTGGCCGCCCGTCCGCCCCCGAGGGCGGCCCGGGGCGGGCCACTCCCACGGTGAACACCGACATCCCGAGCCCGCGAACCGACAGCGCCGACCCGACCACCAGCGAGGGGCGGCTAGCTCGACCGAAGCGGCCCGCGGACTGGCTGCGGCAGGCCGGCCGTACTCCCCACCAGACCGACCCCACGCTGCGTTCCCTCAATCAACCGGCGGTTCCCCCGGGCTCGCCGGTAGCCCCGCGTAGCGCGCCGCCCGTCGGCGGCCGGGTACCCGCTGACGGTTCGCGTTCTGGACCCGAACCGTCCCGGGGTGGTCCCGCCACCGGGCGAGTGCGACCCGGCCCCGCCGGTCCGCACCCGGGAGCGGCTAGCCCCGCGCGGCCGCATCCGCCCGCTGGACCGGCTGCCGAGCGGCCCCGCCCGTCCGCTGCCGCGAGCGGCGCGATCGGTGAGCCGCCCCCGCCCGGCCCAGGCCTTGTCCGTCCGGGCCGTCCGGATCAGCCGCCGCCACGGGCCGCCGCCGGGCCGCCGCCGGGCACGGTTGCCCCGCGGCGGGCCAGCCCGCCGACTCCGCCCGTGGGCGGCGCTCCTCCACCCGGAGTGGCCCGACCCGCCGTCATCCCGGACGGTCCACCCGGGATGACGGCCCCGCCCGGCGCCGCCCGGCCCGGCGATCCGCCAGTTGGTCCGCGACCCGCGGCCGGGACGGCGCGGCCCGTCGGCCCCCGTCCCAGCGTGGACGAGCGACCGTCGGGTCGCGCGCTGCCGCCACCTCGAGAGCCGGCCCGGGCCACGCCCCCGGGCGTCCCGCCAGCATCGCCGGACGCCGCGCCGGAGGGGCCGCCGCACGGCCGGGCAGAACCCCCCGCGGTCGACACCGCCGCACCGGACGGACCCGGTGGAGCCCGGTCGTACCTGCGCCGGCAACCGCAGCAGCGGCTCCGGACCGGAGCCCTGGCGCTGGCCATCATCGTGCTGCTCGGTGTTGTTCCGGCCGTCTTCGGGCTGCAGACGCTCAGTCGCGACCCGGTCTTCGACACCCTCGACCGGCTGGCGGTTCCCAGCTGGGCAGCGGTCGAGACGGTGGACGATGTCAGTGGCAGCCGCTGGTGTCTGCTGGACTGTCGACTCCGCGAGCGCACCGTGGCCTCGGAACGTTCTCCAGAGGAGACTGTCCAGGTCTACGAGGCGTCGCTGCGGGGGGATGGCTGGCGGCCGTGGCAGGTCGACCGTTGCCCCGAGCAACCGGGGAAGGGTAGCTACACCTGCTGGCGACGCGATGAGCTGACCCTCGATCTGTGGGTACGCGAGCCAGCCTGTGTGCCGCCACCAGTCGACGGCGAGCCGGCGCTCGTGCCGTCCCCGGACCCATCAACCCAGGCGGCGGAGTGCACCGGCTCGTTGGTCTCGGTGAAGGTGCGGAACGCCATCGACGACGACCGGACGCGACCGCAGCCGAGCACCGACCCGTCGCTCACCGGCGAGGATCCGTTCCCGACCTTGTCGGAGGATCCGCTCGGTGAACTGACCCCCTCACCATCCTGAGGCGGTCTCCATCACGGACGGTAGGGTCTGGGCTGGCAGGCCCGCCTGCCTCCGGCCGACCAGTGGCCGGGGCGCGCGGCACGGACGTGGGGGACGACGGCGGCTTGCTGCGAGACGTCCGGTGCCCGCTGATTCGGCTTGAGGAGGACAGGCGTGGACCTTGGAGAAGTCGCGGCGCTGATCGCGGCGATCGCGTTCGCGATGTTGGTGTTGATCCTGGTGCTGCCGATCCTGCGGCTGCGGCACACGGTTGACGCGGCCACTCGGATGATCAACGACGTCAATGACCGTACCGCGCCGCTGCTCAGCGAGGTCAATACCACGGTGAAGAATGTCAACACCGCGTTGGATCAGGTGCAGACCTCGTTGGATGGGGTGAATCTCCAGCTCGCCAAGGTCGATACCATGACCAACCACGCGCAGAACATCACTGCCAACGTCGCCAACCTCGCCACGATCGTCTCCGCCGCCGCCGCGAGCCCGCTGGTCAAGGTGGCCGCCTTCGGCTACGGCGTGCGTCGGGCCACGGCCGCCCGCCGGCATGCGGATACCGAACGTGAGGTGCGGGACACCATCAAGCAACAACAGCGAGACCGTCGGCGCGGTCGCCGCTGAGCAGCGCCGGGGCACGTAGGAGGGGGAAGGTCATGAGGCGGTTGTTCTGGCTGGGCGTCGGGCTGGCCGTGGGCGTGCTGGTGGTCCGCAAGGCCGCCCGGACGGCCCAGGCCTACACGCCGGCCGGGATCGCCGGCGGGCTGTCCGAATCCGCTGGCGGCCTGGCCGAGTCGGTACGTAGCTTCGTGTCGGACGTCCGGATCGGAATGGCCGAGCGCGAGCAGGAGATTCACGAGGCCTTCGCCCGCGGCGAGGCGTTCGACGACACCGTCGCCGACCTGCGGGGATATCCGCGCACCGGCGACCGAGAGACTTTCCCGGAGGAGCACCAGCGATGAAGACGGCGGAGATCAGGCGGCGGTACCTCGCGCACTTCGAGGCGAACGGTCACACCGTGGTGCCGTCCGCTCCGCTGCCCGCCATCAGCGACCCGAACCTGCTGTTCGTCGCCGCTGGCATGATGCAGTTCGTCCCCTACTTCCTGGGGCAGCAGACCGCGCCCTACAAGCGGGCTGTCAGCGTGCAGAAGTGCCTCCGTACGCCGGATATCGACGAGGTGGGCAAGACCAGCCGGCACGGCACGTTCTTCCAGATGAACGGCAACTTCTCATTCGGGGACTACTTCAAGGACGAGGCGATCCGGCTGGCCTGGGACCTGTCCACCAAGCCGGTGGAGGCCGGGGGGCTCGGGCTCGACCCGGAGCGGATCTGGCCGACGGTCTACCACAACGACGACGAGGCGTTCCAGATCTGGCGGTCGGTCGGGGTGCCGGCGGATCGGATCGTGCGTCGCGGCAAGGCCGACAACTTCTGGTCGATGGGCATCCCCGGCCCGTGCGGGCCGTGCTCCGAGCTGTTCTACGACCGCGGCCCCGCGTACGGCCCGGAGGGCGGCCCGGCGGTTGACGAGGACCGCTACGTGGAGTTCTGGAACCTCGTCTTCATGCAGTTCGAGCGGGGGCCGGGTGCCGGCAAGGAGGACTATCCGATCCTCGGCGACCTACCGGCCAAGAACATCGACACCGGAATGGGCCTGGAGCGGATGGCCTCCATCCTCCAGGGCGTGGACAACCTCTACGAGATCGACGAGGTGCGGCCGATCCTGGCCAAGGCCGCCGAGCTGACCGGCAAGCGGTACGGCGCGCACTCCGGTCAGGTCGCCAGTGAGTCGCACCCGGACGATGTCCGGTTGCGGGTCGTCGCCGACCACGTCCGCACCGCACTGATGCTGATCGGGGACGGGGTGACCCCGAGTAATGAGGGGCGGGGCTACGTGCTGCGCCGCATCATGCGTCGGGCGATCCGTTCGGTCCGGCTGCTGGGCTGGCAGGAACGGGCGATGCCCGAGTTACTGCCGGTGGCCCGCGACTGCATGGCTGCCTCGTACCCGGAGCTGGCGACGGACTTCGGCCGGATCGCCGACTACGCGTACGCGGAGGAGGACGCGTTCCTGTCCACGCTGCGCGCCGGCACCACGATCCTGGACACGGCCATCGCCGAGACCCGCACCGCGGGTGGGCGGGCGATCTCCGGCGCGAAGGCGTTTCAGCTACACGACACGTATGGCTTCCCGATCGACCTGACCCTGGAGATCGCCAGCGAGCAGGGCCTACAGGTCGACGCCGAGGGCTTCCGTCGGCTGATGGCCGACCAGCGGGCTCGGGCGAAGGCCGACGCGCAGGCCCGGAAGACGGGGCACGTGGACCTCTCCGCGTACCGGATGGTGCTGGACGAGGGTGGCCCGGTTACCTTCACCGGCTACCAGGAGGTCTCCCGCGAGTCGACGGTGCGGGCGGTGCTCGGCGCGGCCAGCCCGCACGCCGCGGCGGTGGAGGGCGAGACGGTCGAGCTGGTACTCGACACCACCCCGTTCTACGCCGAGGGTGGTGGTCAGCAGCCGGATCTCGGCGTGATCACCGTCGGTGGGGGCCAGGTGGAGGTCCTCGACGTGCAGCAGCCGGTGCCGGGGTTGATCGTCCACCGGGCCCGGGTGCTGCGGGGCGAGGTGCGGGTGGGCGAGACCGGCTTCGCCGAGATTGACACTGATCGCCGGCGGGCGATCTCCCGGTCGCACACCGCAACCCACCTCGTGCACCAGACCATGCGCAACTTCCTCGGTGAGTCCGCCACCCAGGCCGGTTCGCTGAACGCACCGGGGCGGCTCCGGTTTGACTTCAACACCCCGACCGGGGTGGCGCCGAGTGTGCTGCGGGATGTGGAACAGCAGGTCAACGAGGCGCTCCTGGCGGACCTGGAGGTGCGTGCGTTCGTCACCTCGCTGGCCGAGGCGCGGCGGATCGGTGCGATGGCGCTCTTCGGCGAGAAGTACGGCGAGCAGGTGCGAGTCGTCGAGGTCGGCGACTACGCGCGAGAGCTGTGCGGTGGTACCCACGTGGGCCGTTCCGGCCAGCTCGGCCTGGTGAAGATTCTTTCCGAGTCGTCGATCGGGTCCGGGGTTCGCCGGGTCGAGGCGCTGGTGGGGATCGACGCGTTCAACTTCCTTGCCCGCGAGCACCTGCTCGTGGCCCGCCTCGCCGAGCTGTACCGGGTCCCATCCGACCAGGTTGCGGAGCGGGTGGAGCAGACCGTCACCCAGCTGCGCGACGCCGAGAAGGAGCTGGAGAAGCTGCGCGCGCAGCTGGTGCTCGGTGGCGCGGCGGCCCTCGCCGCCCAGGCGAGCGAGGTGCGTGGGGTGGCGTACGTCGGGACCGAAGCGCCCGAGGGCGCGGCCGGCAATGATGTGCGGACCCTCGCGCAGGAGATCCGTAGCCGGATCGATCCGGCGCGTCCGGCGGTGGTCGCGGTGGCGGCCCGGGCAAACGGCAAGGCTTCGCTGGTGGTGGCGGTCAACCCAGCCGCCCGGAGTCAGGGGCTGTCGGCGGCGGATCTGGTCAAGGTAGCCTTCGCCGGTCGAGGTGGGGGCAGCCCCGAGCTGGCCCAGGGGGGCGGTCTTCCGGCGGCCGAGGCGCCGGGGCTGCTCCGCACGGTCGAGAATGCCATCGCCGGGGCGTAATGTGCCGGGGGATGCCCGGTGCCGGAGGTGCCGCCCGCTCGTTCTCCCAGGGAGGTGACCATTCGTGGCGCAGTGGTCCCGGGGCGTACGCCTCGGGGTGGATGTCGGACAGGTCCGGGTCGGCGTGGCTCGATCCGATCCGCACGGCGTCCTGGCTACCCCGCTGGTCACCCTCGCTCGGGATCGCACCGCCGCGCCGGAGGCGGTCCCCAGCGATATGGCCGAGCTGGCCGCGTTGGTGACCGAACACGAGGCGGTCGAGGTGGTGGTCGGCCTTCCGGTGAATCTCGCCGGTCGGCAGGGCCCCGCCGCCGTACACGTGCAGGCGTATGTCGGCCGTCTGGTCGAGGTGATTTCGCCTGTGCCGGTGACGCTCGCCGACGAGCGGATGTCAACGGTGGTGGCTAGTCGTAGGCTTGCGGAGCGTGGCGTTCGGGGGCGGCGGCAGCGGGCGGTGGTGGACCAGGCGGCCGCGGTGGAAATCCTGCAGAGCTGGCTCGATGCGCAGCGGAGGCGGATGCAATGATCGAGGATCTGGACCCCGAGTTCGATGCGGATCGGGGGGAGAAGGGCCGGCATCGGCGCGGCTACGTGCGTAAGCGTCAGCGCGAGCGAGAGCGCGGCTCTGGCGGCGGCCGCGGCTCTGGCGGTGGGCGCGGCAAGACCGTGCTGGCCCTCCTGCTGACCCTGACTCTACTCGGCGGCCTCGGTGGTGGCGCCTACTACGGTTTCGAACGGATTCAGGGTCTTCTCGGCACGCCAGACTATAACGGTTCCGGGACCGAGGCGGTGACGGTCGAGATCCCGGAGGGCGCTCCGATCGCCGCCATCGCGGTCACGCTCTACGAGGCCGGGGTGATCAAGAGCACCAAGGCTTTCGTCAACGCGGCGGAGGAGAACAGCCAGAGCCGGAACATCCAGCCCGGCCAGTACGAGTTGCGTAAGCAGATGAGTGGCGAGTATGCCGTGGCCGCGATGCTGGACCCGAAGAATCGGGTCGTGAACGGGATCACTGTGCCCGAGGGGCGGACCGCGAAGAACATCTACAAGCTGCTCGCCGAGGAGACCGACATCCCCGCGAAGGAGTTCGAGGCGGCGGCGAAGGATCCGCTCGCGCTCGGTGTCCCGGAGTGGTGGTTCACGCGGACGGATGACCGGACGGTCGAGCCGTCGATCGAGGGTTTCCTCTTCCCCGACACCTACGAGCTTCCCGCGGAACCTACGGCTGAGTCGATTCTCGCGCTGATGGTGGAGCGATTCCTCACCGTCGCCGAGGAACTGGAGTTCGTCGACCGGGTGCAGAACGAACGGCAGATCGCACCGTACGAGGCGCTGATCGTCGCGTCGCTCGCCCAGGCCGAGGCGGGCACTCCGGAGGACCTCGGCAAGGTTGCCCGGGTCGCCTACAACCGGGTCTACGGCGACTTCCAGTGCAACTGCCTGCAGATGGACGTCACGATCAACTACTACCTGGAGTTGACCGGCCAAGAGACCAAGACCTCGGCCGAGATGACCCAGGATGAGCTGCTGGACACGGAGAGCCCGTACAGCCGTCAGCTCGAGGGTCTGATCCCCACGCCGATCAACAATCCGGGCCAGCTGGCGATGGAAGGTGCCATGGACCCGCCGCCGGGAAAGTGGCTCTACTTCGTCGCGATCAACAAGGAGGGGGAGTCCGCCTTCTCGGAGACCTACGAGGAACAGCTGCGCAACGAGGCCAAGGCGAGGGAGGCGGGTGTCATCTGAGCGCGTGCGGGCGGCGGTGGTCGGCGCCCCGATCGCGCACTCCCTCTCCCCGGTGATCCACAACGCCGGCTACGCCGCAGTCGGCCTGGACGACTGGTCGTATACCCGCCTCGAGTGTGCCCAGGCGCGGCTGCCGGCCCTGGTCGCCGGTCTGGGCCCGGAGTGGGCGGGGCTCTCGGTCACCATGCCGGGCAAGGAGACGGCGCTCGCGGTCGCCGCGACGGCGTCGCCGGTCGCGGTCACTGTCGGCGCGGCCAACACCCTGGTCCGCCGGCCGGACGGCTCCTGGCACGCGGACAACACCGATGTCGCCGGAATGGTGGAGGTGCTGACCGCGGCCGGGGTTCGCCCGGGGTCGACGCTGACGGTACTCGGTGCCGGCGGTACCGCCCGGGCGGCGGTGGCCGCGGCGGCGGCGCTGTGCGCCCGGACGGTGACCGTGGTGGCGCGGCGGAAGGCCGCGATCGCCGACCTGCGCCCGGTGGCCGCGGCGGCGGGCGTGTCGCTGACCGGAGTTCCCTGGGCCGACGCTGTTGCGGCCTGCACCGCCGACGTGGTGATCTCGACCGTGCCGGCCGGGGCCGCCGACCCATTAGCCCCGGCGGTGGCCTGGCGGCCCACCACTGTGCTCTTCGACGCCCTTTACGACCCCTGGCCGACCCCGCTCGCGTCCGCCGCGCAGACCGCCGGCTGCCGGGTCTGCTCCGGTCTCGATCTGCTGCTGGCCCAGGCGGTCGGCCAGTTCGAGCAGTTCACCGGGGTGCCGGCGCCGCGTGCGGCGATGGCCGCCGCGCTCACCGCGGCTCGGGCGGGCTGACCCCGCTGCGGCGACTCGTCGCGTGCCAATGGGGCGAACCGGCAGTGGCGTGCCACGAGCCGGGGAGGCCGGGGCGCCGTCGGAGCGGCCGGGGCTGGGGCCAGCGGGGCAAGTGCCGACCAATCGGTGGATATCGCTGAGGGGGTCGGGCGAGGCACGCTACGCGAGTTCTCACCCTGTGGAGGTCTGGCGTGGCTGGGTTCTTGCGTCGTCGGCGGATTTCGGGTCGCCCTGTTCGGACGGCCGTGATGTGCTCGATAGCCGTCGCCGCCGCATTGCTCGCACCATCCGCGGCCTCCGCCACCGTCCCGCCGGTGCCCGAGACACAGGTCCTGGTGTCGGGCGATCCGGTTGACCAGACACCGCACGCCCGCGACGGCGAGACCCGGGCCTTCGCGCACATCGGCTCGACGGTGTACGTGGGGGGCACCTTCACCCAGGTCCGGGAGGACCCGACTGCGGCGTGGGTCAGCCAGCGCTACCTGTTCGGCTACGACAAGGTCACCGGGGCGATCTCGACGACCTTCCTGCCGGAGCTCGACGGTGCGGTGAACTCGCTGGTCGCCGGCCCGAACGACACGCTGATCGTCGGCGGGGCCTTCCGGAACGCCAACGGGGTGTCCCGGAGGAACCTGGTGGCGCTCGACCCGAGCACCGGCGCCACCGTCGACGGCTGGGTGGGCCGCTCCGACGGCGGCACCGTGCGGGACATGGCGCTGCACGGTGACTGGCTCTACCTGGCGGGCGCCTTCAACTGGGTGAACGGCACCCCGCACGCCGGGCTCGCTCGACTGCACGTCAGCACGGGAGCGATCGACCCGACCTTTGCCGTCAACGCCACGGCGGGACGAGCCGGCACCAGTTCGTACGTCTGGACCATCGACGTCTCCCCGGACGGGCAGACGTTGGTAGCGGGCGGCAACTTCACCGATGTCAACGGCCTGTCGCGGAACCAGTTGGCGCTCGTTGACCTCTCCGGTACGCCGAGCGTCCACGACTGGAGCACGGAGAAGTTCGTGGCGCCGTGCGAAGGACGGCCGGCCTTCTCCTACGTGCAGGATGTCCGGTTCGGCGGTGACGGCGGCTGGTTCGTCGTCGGTACCAACGGCGGATCGGGCTGGCCGGCGGGATACTGTGACGCGCTCGTGCGCTTCGAGACCGCGGCCCGCGGCGACGGTCAACTCGGCACCTGGGTGAACTACACCGGTCGGGACACCATCACCTCGGTCGAGGTGGTCGACAACGTCATCTACCTCGGTGGGCACTTTCGCTGGTTGAACAATCCGAACGGACACGACAGCGCCGGCGACGGCGCCATTGACCGGCTTGGTATCGCCGCGGTCACCCCGGCCACCGGGATGCCGGTGAACTGGAATCCGCGTCGTAGCGGCGGCTCGTCGCTACCCGCCGGCACCAGTCCGTGGGGCTCCGCCGTGCCGGTGCTCTGGCGAGGCGACGACGGGCTGTACTTCGGGCACAACTCCGACGGCATGGGGGGCGAGTACCACGGCCGGCTCGGGATGTTCCCCCGCGCCGGTGGTCGGACGATCACCCCGAAGAACCCGTCAACCGCGACCAGCGGCAATCTCTACCTGGGCACCGGGGAGGGGGAGCTGACCCGGGTTCCGTTCGACGGCACCGGCATCGGCGCACCGACCACGGTCAGCCAGCCGAACTACACCGGTGCCGGGGCGACCTGGGGAATGAGTGACCGGATCTACTGGGCACACACCGTCGCCGGTACCCCGACGGGCAGCCGGATCGACATCTCGATGCTTCCCGGGGGCGTGATCGGTGTCCCGTGGGAGTCGTCCGGCTACAACGACTGGTTCGATGCGGCGGAGCTGACCGGCGCCTTCTTCCTCGACGGGCGCCTCCACTACACCCGGGCCGACTCCGACGCCCTCCACTACCGGTACTTCGAGACGGACGGGAACTACCTCGGTGCCACCGAGTTCACGCTGCCCACCACCGGGATCGACTGGTCAACGCTGCGGGGTATGGCCTGGGTGAACGGCAAGATCGTGTACGGAAACACCGACGGGAACCTGCGGAGCGTCCCCTACCAGCCGGCGGCCGATCCGGTGGTGGACGGCGCGGAGAGCGTCCTGCTCGTGACCGCGAGCCCAGAGCTGTCCTGGTCTACTTCGCGACTGTTCTTCGCTGTGCAGTAAGGCGACTGACTATTGTCGATTATGGTGGATGATTCACGTTGGCTGGCGGTGATCTATGCCGTCGTCCCGGACGTGGGGAGGATCGTTGCGGGGCATCCGCCGTGGTTTTGGGGTTAGAGCCGGGTTCGCGCTGAAGCGCGGCTGGTACCGGCTGCGCTATCCGAGGCTGAGTCTCGGCCGGGATGTGGAGATCCGGGGGCGGGTCCGGTTGCGCCGTGGCGTACGGGTGCGCATCGGTGACCGGACCCGGATCAACAAGCTGGTGCGGTTCGCCGGTCCGGGGGAGGTCCACATCGGCGCCGACTGTCTGTTGAGTGCGACCTGGGTGGGTGCCTGGACCTCGGTCACGGTCGGTGATCGTTGCCTCTTGTCGAACTGTGAGGTGCGGGACAACGACTTCCACAATCTGCGGCCCGAGGTGCGACACGACCCGCCCACCCCACCTGCCCGAGCCCCGATCGTCCTTGAGGACAACGTCTGGGTCGGCGCACACGCACTCGTGCTGAAGGGTGTGCGGATCGGTCGGGACAGTGTCGTGGGCGCCGCCACGGTGGTCCGGACGGATGTCCCGCCGCGGGTGGTGGTTATGGGAAATCCGCAGCAGACGGTGAAGAAGTTCGATGACTAGCGCCGCTGGTGGTGGCTGGACCGCCACCGCCGCCTCCGGTGGGGGGACATCGAGTCGAACGGTCACCCTGACCGACCTGCTCCGCGTGCCGCTGCACCGGATCCGCGTGCTGGCCGGTGCCGCCGTGCTCGGGCTGCTCGCCGCACTCGGCTACGTGCTGCTGGTGCCGAGCGCGGTGACCGCAGACGCCGTGGTGGCGGTCCGACCGGTGGTCACCGACGCCTTCACGCCGAGTGGCGCGTCCGCCGACCGCGCGGTGAACATGAACGTGGAGCGCGGCATCGCCACCGGGACCGAGGTGGTGCGGCGGCTGGTGGACGCCACCGGCCGGGACCAGCGTGACGTGCAGGACGCCCTCGAACTCGAGGTACCCACGGGCGGCCAGATCCTGCGCTTCCGATTCACCGCGAACTCACCCCAGGACGCGGTCGCGGGCGTCAATCTCGCCGCAGCGGCCTACCTGGACGTGCGCCGCACCATGTACGAGCAGCAGCGGGCGGACATCCTGCGCTCGTACGACGAGAGCATCAGCAAGGTTCAGGCCCAGCAGGAGGCGTTGCAACGTCGGATCGCCAGTGCTCAGGAGGGTGAGGCGGATGCGGCGGTGGCCGAACTGTCCGGTGTGAACAGCCAACTGGTCCAGCTCGGTTCGGCCCGTACCGAGATCGCCGCGGTCGATGTCAACCCCGGCTGGGTCACCCGCGAGGCGGAGACGAACCTGGTCGCCCCGGGCGGTGGCAGCCTGCTCCGCCTGCTCGCGGGGCTGCTGGGTGGGGTGCTGCTCGGCACCGTGTTGGCGTACGGGTGGGAGTCGGTGGACCGGCGTATCCGGTCGGTTGACGACGGTCGGGACGCTACCGGCCTGCCACTACTCGGTACCGCCCGCGGCCCGAAGGCGCGCGGCTCCCGGCGCGCCGTGGACGCCGATTTTCGGTATGTGGCGATGGCCATCGCTGGGCGGACTCGGGAACCGGCCCGGATCGTGTTGTTGACCACCCGGGGGGATCAGACCGTGCTGAGCGCCGGGCTGGCGGTGGCGCTCGCGGCGACCGGCCGGGAGGTGTACCTCGCCGACGACATCGGTCGGCTGGGACGGTTGCGCAGCGAGGTGCTGGCTGGCGTGGCGCGCCTGCCGGCGACGGCGAACTCCGCCCGGTCGGTGGTGCCGCAGCCGCGCCAGAGCCGAAGGACGGCCCCCGTTGACGAGGTCACCGAGCAGATCACCGTCCGGCGGCCCTCCCCCCGCCCGACGGCTTTTCCGCGCCAGGCCACCGTCCAGCGCGCGACCACGGCCGGCCACGCTACCGCCGCCAACGGCCCGGTGCCCGACGACCCGGATGGCACGATCTTGCTGCCCCGGATCTCATCCACCGCGCCGACCAGCGGAAGGAGCGCAGTCGGAGCGCCCACCGACACGGTTGTGGTGGGCGCCGGCACCATCCGGTTCGGCACCTGGCGGCAGCGGCCGGCCAGCGGGGTGGTGCTGTTCAACTCCCCACCGGCCGAGGCCGATGAGCGGGGCGTCGCGGCGGCCCGACAGGGTGCCGCGGTGGTGGTGGTCGAGCAGGACCAGACCCGGGAGAGCGACCTACGTCGGCTGGCGGAGCGGCTGCGAGCGGCAGGCGTGGCCCCCCTCGGCTTCGTCCTCACCCACCGCGGTCGGGGCTGACCATGCCCGTGGGCGGGACCCCGGCGACGAGCGAGCCGGCCGGGGACGGGGCCACCGAAGCCCTTCCGTCGCCACCCCCATTGCGGCTACCGATCTGGCCACTGGCGCTGATGTTCGGCTTGGTGCCGATCTGGTGGCTGGCCGGCGCGTTCTATCTGGGCTGGCCGCTGCTGGGCGCGGTGCTGCTGGCCCTGCTGCTGGTTCGGGGTCGGGTTCCGCTGCCGCCGGGAGCTGGGATCTGGCTGCTCTTCCTCGCCGTGGTCCTGGTCAGCGCTACTCGGCTGGGGTCGCCCCACTCGGTGTTGACCTTTGGGCTGCGGTTGGGCTTCTACGCCACCGCGCTGGTGGTCGGCGTCTACGTCTATGTGGTGGCCCGGGAGCGGGCGGCAGGCAGCGGGGTGCTCCTGCCCCTCTGCGCGTTCTGGCTCGGGTTGGTGGCGTTGGGCTGGCTGAGCGTGCTCGCACCTCGGCTCGGCATGACCACCCCGGTGGAGATCCTGCTGCCCGGCGCGATCGCCGCCGAACCATTCGTCCACGACATGGTCCACCTCTCCACCGCCGAGTACAGTGCCCGGTCGCTGAACCCGATCTACCGTCCCGCGGCGCCGTACGCGTACACCAACAACTACGGCAGCGCGTACGCGATGGTGTTGCCCGGTGTGGTCGCGGTGATCATGCTGCGGCGACGCGGGGTGCTGCGCTGGCTGCTGCTCGGGTCGTTGCCGCTCTCCCTGGTACCGGCTTTTCTCACGTTGAACCGAGCGATGTTCCTCAGCCTCGGCGTCGGCCTGCTGGTGCTCGGTATCCGGGCCGGCCGGCACGGCAACACCCGGGTGGCCACCTCGATTGTCGGCGTGTTGCTGGTGGGTCTCCTCGCCACCGTGTTCATCCCGGTCGCCCAGCTGATCGGGGACCGGGTCGGGAACAGCGGCACCAACACCGACCGGCTCGCCCTCTACCGGGCGGTGCTGGGGCGGGTCGGTGACTCGCCGTGGCTCGGCTACGGCGCTCCGGTGAACGTCGACACGGTCTCGGCCGAGGCGCCGATCGGCACCCAGGGGCAGTTGTGGATGGTGCTGTTCAGCCACGGGATCCCCGCCCTGTTCTGCTTTCTGGCCTGGTTCGTCGTGGCTGCTCGTTGCTGTGCCCGGGCGGCCTCGCCGGCGGGGCAGTGGCTGGCGATCGTCCCGGTGGTGTGCCTGGTGCAGATCCCCTTCTACGGCATGGCCAACCAGAACCTCGCCGTCGCCTTCTACGTGATCGCCTTCGCCATGGCGCGCACCGAGGACGAACTGGCACCACGGCCTCGTCCTTTGCGGGACACCGGTCCGGCTGGACCGGCACGAGGGCAGCCCCCGCCGCTGCCGACGATGCGTGGCAGGACGGCCGGATGACCGCCGGCACCGCTCCGGCCGCCTCGTCCGGCCGCACTGCCGGGCAGCCGGACGAGACGGAGCGCCGGGACAGTGCGCGCAGCGGGATCGCTGGGCTGCTCGGTGCGGCCACCAGCGGCCTCTTCGGCTTTGTCCTTGCGGTGGTGATCACCCGCGGCTACGGCCCCACCGGTTCCGGCGTCTTCTTCGCCGCGATCGGGGTGATCACAGTGGCCACCGCCGTGTGCACGCTGGGTGCCGAGACCGGTCTGCTGTGGGCGCTGCCGCGCCGCCGCATGGCCGGGCGGGGGGACGTCGCCCAGGTGCTGCCGGTGGCCCTACTCCCACCGTTCGTGGTTGCCGCCGTGGTCGCGCTGGCCGGGTTCTTCGCCGCCGACTCCCTGGCGCCCCGGGTGTTCGGCCCGGCCGCAGGGCCGGAGCTGCTGGCGGTGAGTTTCGCCGCCGTTCCGGTGGTCGTCCTCCTGACGCTGCTGCTCGCCGCCCTGCGGTGTGTCCGGCCGATCCGGGCGTACGTGTCGGTGCAGTTCTTTCTCCTACCGGTGGCCCGGCCGGTCCTGGTTGGCGGCGCGGTCCTGGTTGGCGGTGGCCTGGTGGCCGGCGTGTCCGCCTGGCTGGCTCCGGCCGCCCTGGCCCTGCTGGTCTGCCTGGCCCTGGTCGTGGGGCCGCTGGACGTCGGGCGTGGCGCCCGGCTCCGCCCCGAACCGCGGGACTGGTCAACCTTCTGGCGGTTCGCGCTGCCCCGGGCCGTCTCGGCCGCCATCGACGCCGGCAACCTGTGGATCGGGGTGCTGTTGACCTCGGCGCTCGCCGGGGCGGAGGAGGCCGGTGTGTTCGGTGCCGTCGGCCGGTACGTCCTCGCCGGCCAGCTCGCCATGCAGGGGCTGCGGGTGACGGTGGCCCCCCGGCTGTCCCGGCTGCTCGGCGCGGGCCAGACGGCCCTCGCGGCGGCCGTGCACCGGCAGCTGACCACCTGGGGGCTGGTGCTCTCCTGGCCGGTGTACCTGCTGCTCGCTGTCTTCGGGGTGGCCTTCCTGGAACTGTTCGGGCCCGACTTCACCGCCGGAGCCACCGCACTGACCGTCCTCGCGCTGGCCATGCTGGTGCGTACGGGCGTGGGCAACGTGCAGAGCCTGCTGCTGATGGGGGGCCGCAGTGGTCTGCACCTGGCAGCCACCCTGGGTGGGTTGCTGGTGACGGTCTCGCTTGGCCTGGTGTTGATCCCCGGGCACGGCGCCACCGGCGCGGCAGTGGCCTGGGCCGCGGGCATCCTCACCGAGAACCTCACCGCCGTGACGTATGCCTGGCTCGTGGTGCGGCACCCGCTGGTGGACCCGGTGCTGCTGCGCGCGGCGGCGAGCACCGCCGCCGTGGTGGGCTCCGCCGCCGGGGTGGGGGTGCTGGTCGGCGGGCGGGGCATTCCCGGGCTGCTGGTGGCGGTGGCGGTGCTGGTCGTCGGTGGGGTCGGGACGTTGTCCCGAATCCGTCCCGACGTCGGGGCGAGCTTGCGGCAACTGCGTGGGGGAGCGGTGGCCGTCCCGGCAGCTCCCGGCTTACCAGAGCAGAAGGACAGGTGAGGGCCGTCGTGTCGGTGATGCGTGATCGAGTGAAGCGGTTCGTGCCGAACCAGGTGACCGAGCGGGTGCGGGAGTCCCTTGTCGGCTACGGCGTGCAGACCAGCGACCGGCGGCCACTGCCAGACTTCCTCGTCATCGGCACCAAGCGGGGTGGCACCACATCCCTGTGGAACTACCTGATCCAGCATCCGCTGGTGCCGCGGCTCTTCCCGGCCTGGAACACGAAGTCCACGCACTACTTCGAGGAGCACTGGCGGCGTGGCGAGGCATGGTACCGCTCACACTTCCCGACTCGGCGCCAGCGGGCGGCGCTGGAGCGGCGGCACGGCGGCCCGGTCCGGACCGGTGAAGCCGCCCCGCTCTACATGTTCCACCCGCTCGCCGCCGAGCGGGTCGCGGCGCTGATGCCGTCGGTCAAGCTGGTCGTGCTGCTGCGCGATCCGGTGCAGCGGGCCTACTCGCACTGGAAGGAGCGGCGCACCCACGGCATCGAGCCGCTGGACTTCGCCGCCGCCCTCGGCGCCGAGCCGGGGCGCATCCGGGGGGAGCGGGAGCGGCTGGTTGCCGAGCCCGAGTACGTCAGTGAGGCGTACGACTGGTACAGCTACCGGGCCCGGGGCCGCTACCTCGAGCACCTTCAGCCGTGGCTGGACCGGTTCGACCGCACGCAGTTTCTCTTCCTGCGCAGCGAAGACCTCTATCGAGACGCCCGGTCAACGTACCGCCGTACCCTGTCCTTCCTCGGGCTGCCGGCCTACGACCTGGCGAGCTTCCAGGTCTACAACGACCGCCGCTCCGCGCCGCTGGACCCGGCACTTCAGGCGGAGCTGACGGCCTACTACCGCCCTTACAACGAGGCGCTGCGGCAGCGGCTCGGAATGGACCTCGACTGGTCGGGCGGCGCCTGATGACCGAGCCGGCCACCACCTCCGCCGACCCGCGGACCCGTACCGACGGGTTGGGTTGGGTCACCCGGGCGGTCTTCGGTGCCGAGCAGGTCGGGCTCACCGTGGACGGTGTGTCGCCGGCCGGGCATCGGGCGGTGGCGCGGTACGCGATTGTGCCCTCTGTGCAGCGGGCCCGGTTCTTGTTGCCGTTGGGTTCCCCGCGGGCGACGGCGGCGTCGCTGCTGGCGTACAACGCGCTGCGACCACCCCGGGTGCGGGCGGTGCGGGCGGTTCTCGGTGGGCTCGCCCGGCTCGGTGGGATGGAGTTGGCCCGGTTCCCGGTTCTGACCGTGTCGCTGCCCGACGCGGCCGCCGTGGACGAGGCGCTGCTCGTCCACCGACTCGCCGCCCTGCTGGGTGGGGGAGCCGCATACGCGGCGTGTGGGGTGCGACCGCCGGATCCGAACCACAAGCCGACCCTGCAGCTGTTCGCTCCGAATGGCCGTCCGCTCGGCTTCGCGAAGATCGGCTGGAACGACGCCACCCGGGTCCTGGTGACCGCCGAGGCGGCGGCCCTGCGGGAACTACCCGCGTTGGCCCGGGTGGCGAACCACCCGGTGGCGCCACGGCTGCTGGCCGAGCTTCGGTGGGCCGGGCGGTCCGTCGCGTTGGTGCAGCCGCTGCCGCCGGCGGTCCGTGGTCTGTCCACCACTGCCGAGCCCGAGGTAGCCGCGATGCTCGCGGTGGCTCGCCGGGGCCGCCCGCCCGCCCCGCTTCGGCCACTGGCCGGATCGCGCTTCCTGGCTCGGCTCACCCGGACCGCGCACCGGGCCGCCGCCACGATGCCGGCCGACACCCGGGCGATCGTGGCGGTGGCGGGGCTCGCCTCGCGGCATGGGGAGACCCGGGTCGAGTTCGGGCACTGGCATGGCGACTGGGTCCCGTGGAATCTCGGCCGGCATGCCGGCCGGCTGGTCGCCTGGGACTGGGAGCACAGCGCCGCGGACGTCCCGGTCGGCTTCGACCTGGCGCACGACGCGTTCCAACGGGCCCTGGTGCTGCGGGGTTCCTCCGTCGCCGCCGCGGCCAGCACTGTTGATCTTCAACTCCGGCGGTACGGCGACGCGCTCGGCCTGAATCAGGCTGGGCAGCGCCTGGTGGCTGAGGCGTACCTGCTGGAGCTGTGGCTGCGGACCTGGCGTCTGGCCAATGCCGGGGCGGGCTGGAACCCCGCGCTGCACCCCGCTCTGCTGGAGCTCCTCGTGCAGCGGGACCACTGGTGACAGTCCAGTTTCCCGATGTCCCCACCGCGCGATACGTGGTCTGCTTTCGCAAGCCATCGATCGAGGCCGAAGCGGATCGAAGAAAGCGGACGGTGAGGCTGCATGGAGACGTACCCCAAGGGCCGCGGCGACTCCCCGGTCCTGCTGCTCGTCGGATCGAGTGGCGGGCACCTGGCCCAGCTGCTGGCGTTGCGTTCCTGGTACGAGCGCTGGCGTCGCTGCTGGGTGACCTTCGGCACCCCGGACGCGCTCTCCCGGCTCGCGGGGGAAGAGGTTGTCCCGGCGCACCACCCGACCACCCGCAACGTGCCCAACCTGGTGCGCAACGTGGTGCTGGCGGTACGGGTCCTGCGGCGGCGTCGGGTCGCCGCGGTGGTGACGACCGGAGCCGGGGTTGCGGTGCCGTTCGTGGTCTTCGCCTGGCTGCGGCGAGTTCCCACCGTCTATGTCGAGGTGTACGACCGGATCGACACCCCGACCCTGACCGCGCGCCTGTGCCGCCCGTTTCTCTCCGCGATGCTCGTGCAGTGGGAGGAGCAACGCCGGCACTACCCGGAGGCCACTGTGGTGGGGCCGCTGCTGTGAACGCGGAGGTGCGGCGAAGCGACGACGAACGATGCCAGGTTTCGTCAGCCAGGGTGGAGGGGATGCGTGAGTACGAGGCGAGTCGTGGCACCGTTGGGTCTGAGTCCAGCCACGTCCCCCGGCAACGGAACCGGTCTGGTGTCGGTCGGATGCAGGTGTTGGTCGTCGTCGGTACCGACAAGCACCCGTTTGACCGGCTGGTCGACTGGCTGCGGGGTTGGCAACCCACAGTCGCAGATCGAGTGGTGCTGACCGTACAACATGGTCATACCGGAGCGGCCGACGTTCCCGGCGCGGTGGCCTTTCTGGGGCACGACGAGCTCCAGGCGGCGATCTCCACGGCTGACCTCGTGATCTGTCATGGTGGCCCGGCCACCATCCTGGAGGTCCGTCGGTGCGGCCGGGTGCCGATCGTGGTCCCCCGGGATCCGTCCCACGGCGAACACGTTGACGACCACCAACTGCGGTTCGCGCGTCGGCTCGGGGCGGCGGGCCTGGTGGTGGTGTGCGAGAGCCGAGCGGCGTTCGTGGCGGAGCTCACCGCTGGTCTGGCCGAGCCGTCCCGGTTCACCGTCCGGGCGGACCCGGATGCGGCCCGGGCACGGGAGGCCGCCGTGGCCCGGGTCGGGGAGACCGTGGAGCGGCTGGTGGCCGCGGCGAACGGCCGACGGTCCTGGTGGCGGCCGTGGTCACGGTCGCCGCGGGGCGGAGCGCGAGGATGACCGCGCTGCCGCGGGTGACCGCACGGCCGAGGGTGAGTGTGGTGGTGCCCACCCGGGACCGCCCGGAGTCGCTGCGGGCCGCGGTCCGCGCCATCCTTGACCAGGGCTATCCGGGTGAGCTCGAGGTGGTCGTCGTGTATGACCGTTCGGAGCCGGATCCGACCCTGGCCGAGCTGTCCCGACCGGATCGACCGGTGTGGATCACCGAGAACGGTCGGACACCGGGCCTCGCGGGTGCCCGCAACACCGGTACCCTGGCCGCCACCGGCGAGTTGATCGCCTTCTGCGACGACGACGACGAGTGGCTGCCTGGCAAGCTGTCGGCGCAGGTCGAGGCGCTCACCACCACTCCGGGCGCCGAGCTCGTCTCGTGTGGCATCCGGGTGAGCTACGACGGACACACCGTCGACCGGTCGCTGTCTCGGGACCGGATCACTCTCGCGGACCTGCTGCGGGACCGGATGACCGAGCTGCACCCGTCGACGTTCCTCATCCGTGCCGCCGCGCTCCACGACGGCTTCGGATTGGTCGACGAGGAGATTCCGGGCAGCTACGCGGAGGACTACGAGTTCCTGCTGCGGGCGGCCCGCAGCGCACCGTTGGTCAACCTGCGCACCCCGCTGGTGCTGGTGCGTTGGCACAAACGGTCGTATTTCGCGCAGCGTTGGGACACCATCTCGGCGGCGCTGCAGTGGCTGCTGGACCGCTACCCGGAGTTTGGCACCCAGCCGGCCGGTGCGGCCCGGGTGGCGGGGCAGATCGCCTTCGCCCGCGCCGCGTCCGGCGACCGCCAGGGCGCGTTGAGCTGGGCACGCCACACCCTCCGGTGTAACCCGCGCGAGCCACGGGCCTACCTGGCGCTCGCGGTGGCCGGGCGGCTGGTCCGGGCGGACGCGGTACTGCGCATGCTGCACAAGCGCGGCCGGGGAATTTAGGCCACAGACCGCCCACTCATCCCGTACCAGCCGCGAGAGCAGCGACCCCTGTTGACGGTCTGGCTCTCCGACACCTTTCCCGACCTTGCCGAGATGAACGTGCCAGACCCCGGTGGACGGGTGGAAGGCTGGGCAACGGTGCCGGTCCGACCGGCACACGTGCACATGGTGAATGTAGAACCGTTCATTGCGATTCGAAAATCGCCCCCCCCGGGGGTGATCGGTGCGCGGGTTCACCAAGATCGGGGGCGTCGGGTCGTGGTGTTATGCTGGCATTGCGGGTGCGATCAAATAATGTGTGGCCTTGTCTTTGGGGTGACCGTATTGGAGTGGGATGATCTAACCTACCCGGAGGTTGGTGCGTCCGCGGGCGTTCTTCCGTCCGGGTATCGGCACGTCCACCGTGGCGCCTTTCTTGGTGCGGATGCTCGGGTTTTTGACAGGGCTGTTCACGCATTGCTTTCGTGGCGCATGCACCGTCGGGCTGGGATCAGCATTGATCGCCCAGATCTGCGGCCGGAGCCGGGTGTGGACTTTCGGTTGAGGATCGGGTGGCGAGGACTGCTGGTGCAGGCTCCCTGCCGTGTCGTCTACACGATTGACGAGAGTGATCGTGTTGGATTTGCCTACGGTACGTTGCCGGGGCATCCTGAGTGTGGCGAGGAGGCATTTCTGGTTCGTCTTGACGGGGCCGGGAGGTCATCTTTCGAGATACGAGCCTTTTCGCGGCCGGATTCGCTGACTGCTCGAATAGCTGGGCCGCTGGGTCGGTTCGCGCAGGATGTAATAACGTCGAGATATCTTGGCGCGATGCGGTCCCTGTCCAGGGCCGCCTGACCGGCTCGCACCACTCCCGACAGTCCGGGAAGCAGCCTACGGCGGCGGCTGATCCCCGTCGCCGTGGCGTTCTCGCCGATCGACGGAGGCCGCCCGCAGTCGTTCATACCATTGGGGGGTCATCGCCGGGTCGAAGATCCGGGCGACCAGGATGTCGGTTGACGAGTGCGCCAGGATCGACAACACGACGGTCAGCGCCACCAGGTGGAACACCTCGTCTCCCGCGGCGATACCGGCCTGGAGCACGAGCAGGCCGTAGACCACCGACGCGAAACCCTTCGGGCCGAACCACATGGCGGCGAACTGCTCGGTGCGGCTCAGATTCGTACCGAGGAACGACACCGCGAGCGCGAGTGGGCGGGCCACCACGATGGCCAACACCGCGAAGACCCAGCCGGTCCAGTTGATTTCACTGAGGAACCTCACCGAGATCAGGGCGCCGAACACCAGCAGGGCAGCGAGCTTGAACACCTCGGCGACCAGCTCGCCGAGATGTTCGAAGCTCTCCCGCTGCCGCTCGCCGAAGGTGGCCACGGTGATGCCGGCGGCGAACGCGGCGAGGAAGAGGTTGGCGTGGGTGATCAGCCCCAGGGCGAGGACCAGGAGGCCGATCGCCACGCCGTTGAGGGGCTCGTACTGGGTGGAGGCGGAGAAGTACCGCCCCTTCTCCAACCGCAGGGCCAGCCATGGCACCGCCACCCCGATCACCAGGCCCAGGAGCAACTCGATGCCCAGCTCGTCGAGGTGCAGGTCGTCGGAGCCCTCGACGATCCCCAGGAAGAGGATGACGAACGGCAACGCGAGCCCGTCGTTGATGCCGGATTCGACGTTGAGCAGGTGCCGCAGTCGGCGCGGAACGCCCACGTTGCCAACCAGGGCGGCGGCGAAGACCGGGTCGGTGGGGGCCAGGACCGCCCCGATCAGCAGCGCCTCCGGCCAGTCGAGTCCGGCCACGTAGTGCGCCAACACGGCGGTGATCCCCAGGGTCAGCGGTAGCCCCCAGCCGAGCGCCCGCCCGGGCAGCCGCCACGCCGAGCGCAGGTCGGCGAAGCCGACTCGCATGCCGTCGGTGAAGAGCACGGTGAAGAGCGCCAGCTCGGCGAGGCCGGCGACGAGCTCGCTGTCGGCGGTGATCTCCAGGACACCGGTGGTGTCCGGACCGAGAAGGAAGCCGGCCAGGAGGAAGAGCACGGCGGTGGAGAGGATGCTGCGGTGCGCGAGGCTGGACAGCAGGACGGCCAGCAGCAGCACGGCTGCGAACGCGAGGAGCAGCACCGGGGCCTCCGGGTGGGTCGAAACCACGTCGTCGCCGACCAGACTTCCGGGAGGGCCGCCATGATCGTACGGATTCCCTCCCAACGGGGTGATCGTGACCGTCCCGCGGACAGCCGTGTCCGCAGGGCGGGACGGGGCGGGTGTGGCACCTGGTGCCGACCGGGCGTGCCAGACTGACCGTTGTGTTGCGCTGGTTGACTGCAGGGGAATCACACGGTCCCGCCCTCGTCGCGTTGCTCGAGGGGGTCCCGGCCGGGGTCGAGGTGACCACCGAGGAGATCGCTGGTGAGCTTGCCCGGCGTCGACTCGGCTATGGGCGGGGCGCCCGGATGGCGTTCGAGCAGGACGAGATCGAGATCATCGGCGGGCTGCGGCACGGGGTGACCCTGGGCAGTCCCGTGGCGATCCGGGTCGGCAACTCCGAGTGGCCCAAGTGGCGCACGGTCATGGCCGCCGACCCGGTCGACTCGGCGGAACTGGCCGGGCAGGCCCGTAACGCGCCGTTGACCCGTCCCCGACCGGGGCACGCCGACCTGGCCGGCATGCAGAAGTACGGGCACACCGATGCCCGCCCGATCCTGGAGCGGGCCAGCGCCCGGGAGACGGCTGCCCGGGTCGCCGTCGGCACCGTCGCCAAGGCCCTGCTCCGGCAGGCGTTGGGCATCGAGGTCGTCTCGCACGTCGTGGAGCTGGGGACAGTCGCCACGAAGCCGGGGCTGCGACCCAGCCCGGCCGACGCCGAGCGGATCGACGCGGACCCGCTGCGCTGTCTGGACCCGGAGGCGAGCCTCCGGATGGTCGCCGAGGTTGACGCGGCAAAGAAGGACGCCGACACGCTCGGCGGCGTGGTCGAGGTGCTGGCGTACGGGGTGCCCCCGGGGCTCGGCAGCCACGTGCAGTGGGACCGGAAGCTAGATGCCCGGTTGGCCACCGCGTTGATGTCCATTCAGGCGATCAAGGGGGTGGAGATCGGCGACGGCTGGCAGCAGGCGCGTTCCCGGGGCTCTGTCGCGCACGACGAGATCATCCCCACCGCGACCGGTGTGCGGCGAGTCACCGACCGGGCCGGCGGCCTGGAGGGGGGCATCACCACCGGGGAGCCGCTGCGGGTGCGGGCCGCGATGAAGCCGATCTCCTCCCTGAACCGCGCCCTGTCGACGGTGGATATCACCTCCGGTGCGCCCGCCACCGCGATCAACCAGCGCTCGGACGTCTGTGCGGTTCCGGCCGCGGGGGTCGTCGCCGAGGCGATGGTGGCGCTGGTGCTGGCCGAGGCGGCGGTGGAGAAGCTCGGCGGCGACTCGGTGGCCGAGCAGCGCCGAAACCTCGCCGGCTACCTCGACGCGCTGGTCGTCCGCTGATGGCGCCGGTCTGCGTCCTGGTCGGCGCACCCGGCTCGGGTAAGACCACCGTCGGGCGGGCGCTCGCCGAATTGCTCGGAGTGGGGTTCCGGGACACCGATCTCGACATCGAGGCGATGGCGGGCAAGCCGATCTCGGAGATCTTCATCGACGAGGGGGAGGAACACTTCCGTACCCTGGAACGGGCGGCGGTGGCGACGGCGCTCGCCACCGCCGACGGCGTGCTCGCCCTCGGCGGTGGTGCCGTGCTCGCCGAACAGACCCGGTCCGCGCTGGCTGGGCAGACCGTCGTGTACCTGTCGGTGGAGCTGCCCGACGCGGTCCGCCGGGTCGGTCTCGGCGCGGGGCGTCCCCTGCTCGCGGTCAACCCCCGGGCCACCCTCAAACATCTGCTGGAGCAGCGCCGGCCGCACTACGCCGCGGTGGCGACCGCGACGGTGGTGACCGACGGCCGGACGCCGGAGCAGCTCGCGGCCGAGGTCGCCGCGCTGTTCCCCGCCTGACCGGCACTGTGGGTCAGCCGGGCGGTCAACGGTTGCGGGACGCGGTGCCCGTCGCCGCGATCGGCCCGGTCGCCTCAGCTAGGCTGCCCGCGATGAACGAGATGACCCGGATCGTGGTTGGTGGTGACCGACCCTACGACGTGCTGGTGGGGCGGGACCTGGTCGACCCGCCACAGTTGCTGCCGGGCGCGCAGCGGCTGGCCGTGCTGTACGCGTCGCCGATGCGGGGCCGGGCCGAGCAGCTGGCGGAGCGGACCCGGGCGGCCGGGGTGACGCCGCTGCTGGTCGAGGTGCCGGACGCGGAGGCGGGCAAGCAGATCGAGGTCGCCGCCAGCTGTTGGGAACGGCTCGGTGCGGCGGGCTTCACCCGCGCCGACGCCGTCGTTGGCGTGGGCGGCGGCGCGGTCACCGACCTGGCTGGCTTCGTCGCGGCCTGCTGGCTGCGCGGGGTGCGCTGGGTGCCGGTGGCGACGTCGCTGCTGGGCATGGTTGACGCGGCGGTGGGTGGTAAGACCGGGATCAACACCTCCACCGGCAAGAACCTGGTCGGCGCCTTCCACCCACCGGCCGGGGTGATCTGTGACCTGACCGCGCTGGACAGCCTCTCCCCGGCCGACCTGGCTGCGGGAATGGCCGAGGTGGTCAAATGTGGTTTCATCGCCGATCCGGTGATCCTGGAGTTGGTCGAGCGGGATCCCGCCGTCGCCGTTGACCCGGCGGGGCCGGTGCTCCGGGAGCTGATCGAGCGGGCGATCCGGGTCAAGGCGCAGGTCGTCGCCGGTGACCTTCGCGAGTCGGGAGCCCGGGAGATACTGAACTACGGGCACACCCTGGCGCACGCCATCGAGAAGGTGGAGGGCTACCGCTGGCGGCACGGGGACGCGGTCGCGGTGGGGCTGGTCTACGCGGCGACCCTGGCCCAGCTCGAAGGCCGGCTGGACGCGCGGACCGCGCAGCGGCACCGAGCGGTGGTGGAGGCGCTCGGCCTGCCCACCGGATATCGGGCGGAGGCCTGGCCGGACCTGCTCGCCACGATGCGGGTGGACAAGAAGGCGCGGGGCAGCATCCTGCGCTTCGTGGTGTTGGCCGGGCTCGCCCGCCCGACGATTCTCGAGGCGCCCGCCGACGATCTGCTGTACGCCGCCTACCAGGAGATTGCCGAATGAGGGTGTACGTGCTCAACGGGCCCAATCTGGGCCGCCTGGGCACCCGGCAACCGGAGGTCTACGGCACCACCACCTACGCCGACCTGGTCGAGCTGTGCCAGCAGACCGGGCGGGAGCTGGGGTTGGAGGTGGTCGTCCGGCAGACCGACGCCGAGCATGAGCTGCTCGGCTGGCTGCACGAGGCTGCTGACCTGGGCGCGTGCGTGGTGCTCAATCCCGCTGCCTGGTCGCACTACTCGATCGCGGTACGGGACGCCTGTGCCCTGCTGCGTGCCCCGCTGGTCGAGGTGCACCTCTCCAACATCCATGCCCGGGAGGCGTTCCGGCACCACTCGGTGGTCTCGGCAGTGGCGACCGGGGTGATCTGTGGGCTGGGCGTGGACGGCTACCGCCTGGCTCTGCATCACCTGGCGGCCCGGGCTCGCTGACCGCCGGCAGGGCGCGGCTTGCTCGGGCGAGCCTGCCCAAACGCGGCCTAGTAGACTTGCTGGGTCTGTCCGCCACCTTATGATCAAGGCAGGAAATGGCCACCACCAACGACCTGAAAAACGGCATGGTACTCAACCTCGACGGTGAGCTCTGGGCCGTCGTCGAGTTCCAGCACGTCAAGCCCGGAAAGGGTGGTGCGTTCGTGCGCACCACGCTGAAGAACGTGCTCTCCGGCAAGGTGGTCGACAAGACCTTCAATGCGGGCACCAAGGTCGAGACCGCCACCGTCGACAAGCGTACGATGCAGTACCTGTACGCCGACGGCGAGGATTTCGTCTTCATGGACCTGGAGACGTTCGACCAGATCAATGTGCTCGGCGACACGGTCGGCGAGGCTGCGAACTACCTGCTGCCCGAGGCCGAGGCGACTGTCGCCACCCACGAGGGGGTGCCGCTCTACGTGGAGCTGCCGACCAGCGTGGTGCTCGAGATCACGTATACCGAGCCGGGCCTCCAGGGAGACCGTTCGACCGGTGGTAGCAAGCCGGCCACGGTCGAGACCGGCGCGACCGTGCAGGTGCCGCTCTTCATCACCACCGGCGAGAAGATCAAGGTCGACACCCGCGACGGCCGTTACCTCGGCCGCGCCTGATGGCCGAGGGGCCCAAGCAGCAGATGCCGGCGCGCCGCAAGGCGCGGAAACGGGCGCTGGACGTGCTCTTCGAGGCGGACCTGCGGGGCCGTCCACCGGTTGAGGTGCTCGCCGGCTACGTGGAGCGGATCGAGAAGCCCCGACCGGAGCACCTGGGCTACGCGGTCGGCCTGGTGGAGGGGGTCGCTGCCCACCTGGACCGGGTTGACGAGCTGATCGCCAGCTACGCCGAGGGGTGGACGCTGGACCGGATGCCGACTGTTGATCGCAACCTCGCCCGGATCGCGGTCTACGAGCTGCTCTACGTGGACGAGATCGACGACGCGGTGGCGATCAGCGAGGCGGTGGAGTTGGCGCGGCAGATGTCGACCGACGATTCACCGCGGTTCCTCAACGGCATCCTCGGCCGGATCGCGGAGTACACCACCCGGTAGCCACCCGGGGTGCTGGCTCGGCAGCGAGCTGGCCGGAAGCGAGACCGGATGGTCGAAAGGGCCCGTGCCGCTCGGCACGGGCCCTTTCGGGTGGCGCTACTCAGGAGGCGAAGAACGCCCTGGGGTCGGCGACCAGGACCCCGTGCTCGTTCAGCCGCTCGATCAGGCCAGACGGCGACGCGTCGTAGACGATCGCCAGGGCACGCAGGTCGTCGGCGCGGATCGACAGCACCCGGCCGTTGTAGTCGCCGCGTTGCTGCTGAATCGCGCGGGCGTACCGGGCGACATAGGCGAGCTCCTCCGAGGCCTCGTCGTAGAGCCGCTCGAGGTCCAGCACGATCTTGCTGGTTGGCTCGTGGCGGACACCACTGCCGTCGGGCAGCAGCTCGGAGACGGGAACACGGTAGAAATCGGCCAGCTCGGCTAGGCGGGACACGGTGACGGCTCGGTCGCCGCGCTCGTAGGAGCCGACCACGACGGCCTTCCACCGTCCGTTGGACTTTTCCTCTACGCCCTGCAGGGAAAGGCCCTGCTGTTGGCGAATGGAGCGCAGGCGGGCGCCCAGCGACTTGGCGTACTCAGAGGGCATTCAGACACTCCCAGTGCTGCTCGGGGTTCTCCCGTCGATCGCTACGGAGCGTGACGGTACGGGGATTGGGACAGCCGGTCAAGTGGTCGTGAACTTTCCCGTTTCATCCTGGGGGAGTTGTCCCAGTTTCGCCGTTCTGTCGCCGGGCCCTCGGCCCGCGACGGTCGAGACGGTGACCACTGGTAACGTTGCCCGAAGCCCCGGCCCGGTCCGTTCGCGGTTCGCGCCGGTCACTCCGACATCCTTTAACGACCCGTCCCGTGAGGCGGGGAAGGAGGTCTGCCGTGGCGTACCCACCGGCTGCCCATTCGACGACCACCCGACAACCCTCGGTGAAGGTGATACTCACCAGCGCCGACGTGCAGCGCGTGGTGGACCGCATCGCCCACCAGATCCTCGAGAAGACCCAGGGTGCCCAGCAGACTGTGCTGCTCGGGATCCCCACCCGGGGAGTACCGCTCGCCCGGCGGCTCGCCGCCCGGATCAGCGCCTTTGAGGGGGTGGATGTCCCGGTCGGCGTGCTCGACATCACCCTCTACCGGGACGACCTGCGTCAGCACGGCACCCGCGCGGTCGGCCCCACCGACGTGCCCCCCGGCGGCATCGACGGCCAGCGAGTCGTCCTCGTCGACGATGTCCTCTTCTCCGGCCGCACCGTGCGGGCGGCGCTCGACGCGCTGAACGACGTCGGTCGTCCAGCATCGGTGCAGCTCGCCGTCCTGGTCGATCGCGGTCACCGGGAGCTGCCCATCCGCGCCGACTACGTGGGCAAGAACATCCCGACCGCCCTCGCGGAGAGTGTCCGGGTCACCCTGGCCGAGCCCGACGGCGTGGACGAGGTCCGGCTCTACGGCGGTGCCCGGTGAGCCCGCGGGGCGCGGCGCGGCGCCGTCTGCTGGTCACGACCGGAAGGGAGCTCGGCGCATGATCCGTCACCTGCTCTCCAGCGCCGACCTGGACGCTGGCACCGCCCTCCAGATCCTGGACACCGCCGCCGAGATGGCGACCGTGGCCGGGCGGGAGGTCAAGAAGCTGCCGGCGCTGCGCGGTCGGACCGTGGTGAACCTCTTCTACGAGGACTCCACCCGGACCCGGATCTCCTTCGAGGCCGCCGCCAAGCGGCTCAGCGCCGATGTGATCAACTTTTCGGTCAAGGGCTCCAGCGTCGCCAAGGGCGAGAGCCTCAAGGACACCGCGCTCACCCTCCAGGCGATGGGCGCCGACGCCGTCGTCGTCCGACACCCCGCCTCCGGCGCCCCATACCAGTTGGCCGACTGGATCGACGGCTCGGTCGTCAACGCCGGCGACGGTACCCACGAGCACCCCACCCAGGCGCTACTCGACGCGTACACGATGCGTTCCCGGCTGGGCCGGCTCGCCGGTCTGTCGGTGGCGGTGGTCGGTGACGTGCTGCACAGCCGGGTGGCGCGCTCCAATGTCCTGCTGCTCTCCACCCTCGGCGCCAAGGTCACCCTGGTCGGCCCGCCCCCGCTGATCCCGGTGGACATCGCCGCGGCCCTCGCGCCCGGCACCGCCGTCTGCTACGACCTGGACTCGGTGCTGCCGCAGTCGGACGTGGTCATGATGCTGCGGGTGCAGCGGGAGCGCATGAACGACTCCTACTTTCCGTCCGCCCGCGAGTACGCCCGCCGTTACGGCCTGGACGGCTCGCGGATGCGGCGGCTGCCGGAGCACGCGATCGTGATGCACCCCGGCCCGATGAACCGGGGCATGGAGATCACCTCCGAGGTGGCCGACTCGCCCCGCTCCACCATTGTCGAACAGGTCGCCAACGGCGTCTCCGTCCGGATGGCCGTCCTCTACCTGCTACTCGGAGGGAACAACCGGTGACCGCGTATCTGATCACCAACGTGAGCGTCCTCGGCGCCGCGCCGACCGACCTGCTGATCCGCGACGGCGTCGTGGCCGAGACCGGCGTGGGCCTGACGGCCGCCGGCGCGGTCGTGGTCGACGGCACCGGCCTGGTCGCCCTGCCCGGCCTGGTGGACCTGCACACCCATCTACGCGAGCCCGGCCGGGAAGACGCCGAGACCGTCGAGACCGGCTCTCGGGCCGCGGCGCTCGGCGGCTACACGGCGGTCTGCGCGATGGCGAACACCTCTCCGGTCGCCGACACCGCCGGTGTGGTGGAGCAGGTCTGGCGGCTGGGTCGGGAGGCCGGGCTGGTGGACGTGCAGCCGATCGGCGCCGTCACGGTCGGGCTGGCCGGCGAGCGCCTGGCCGAGTTGGGCGCGATGGCCGACTCCGCCGCCCGGGTCCGGATCTTCTCCGACGACGGACACTGCGTCGCCGACCCGCGGTTGATGCGCCGGGCCCTGGAATACGTGAAGGCGTTCGACGGCGTCGTTGCCCAGCACGCCGAGGAGCCACGGCTGACCGAGGGCGCCCAGATGCACGAGGGGGAGATCTCCACCCGCCTCGGCCTGACTGGTTGGCCGGCGGTCGCCGAGGAGGCGATCATCGCCCGGGACGTGCTGCTCGCCGAGCACGTGGGGAGCCGCCTGCACATCTGCCACGTCTCCACGGCCGGCAGCGTCGGGGTGCTGCGGCAGGCCAAGGCCCGCGGTGTTCGGGTCACCGCCGAGGTCACCCCGCACCACCTGTTGTTGACCGACGAGAAGGCGGTCACCTACGACCCGGTCTACAAGGTCAACCCGCCGCTGCGGACCGCCGCCGATGTCGCCGCGCTGCGCACCGCGCTGGCCGAGGGGGTCGTGGACATCGTCGCCACCGACCACGCCCCGCACGCCGTGGAGGACAAGGAGTGCGAGTGGGCGTACGCCCGGCCGGGCATGCTCGGCCTGGAGACGGCGCTCTCCATCACGCTGGACGTGCTCGGCCCGCGGTGGGACCTCATCGCCGAGCGGATGTCCCGCACCCCCGCCCGGATCGCTGGCCTCACCGAACACGGCCATGACCCGGCGCCGGGCGCACCGGCGAACCTGACCCTGGTGGATCCGGCGGCGCAGCGCGTGATCGAGCCGACCGAGTTGGCCAGCCGCAGCAGCAACACCCCGTACGCCCGCATGACGCTGCCGGGTCGCATCGTGGCGACCTTCCTGCGCGGCGAGGCGACGGTTCTGGACGGAAAGGCAGTGAAGTGATGCGAGTACGCAGTGCGGTGGGGCAGTGCCGCGTGACCCGGAGCGCGGGGTGCGCGGCGTGAGGCGGCGACCGGCGATTCTCGTCCTGGAGGACGGGCGCACGTTCCACGGCGAGGCGTACGGCAGCGTCGGGGAGACCTTCGGCGAAGCGGTCTTCAACACCGGAATGACCGGCTACCAGGAGACGCTCACCGATCCGTCCTACCACCGGCAGGTGGTGGTGCAGACCGCGCCGCACATCGGCAACACCGGGGTCAACGGCGAGGATGACGAGTCCGGCCGGATCTGGGTCGCCGGGTACGTGGTCCGTGATCCCGCCCGGATCGGCTCGAACTGGCGAGCCACCGGTGGTCTGGAGGACCGGCTCACCGCTGAGGGGGTGGTCGGCATCAGCGGTGTGGACACCCGGGCGCTCACCCGGCACCTGCGGGAGCGGGGCGCGATGCGGGCCGGGGTCTCCAGCGTGGAGACCGATCCGCAGGCGCTGCTGACCCGGGTCCGGCAGGCCCCACAGATGATCGGCGCGGACCTCTCCGCCGAGGTGACCACCCCGCAGCCGTACGTTGTCGAGGCCGAGGGGGAGCACCGGTTCACCGTCGCCGCCCTGGACCTCGGCATCAAGCGGAACGTGCCCCGGCGGCTCGCGGCGCGGGGTGTCACCACCCATGTCCTGCCGGCTCACTCGGGCATCGATGAACTGCGGGCCACCGGCGCGGATGCGATCTTCCTCTCGCCCGGCCCCGGTGACCCGGCGACCGCCGACGGCCCGGTGGCCCTGGCGCGCGCGGCGCTCGCCAGCGGGGTGCCGCTCTTCGGCATCTGCTTCGGCAGTCAGATCCTTGGTCGGGCGCTGGGATTCGGCACGTACAAACTTGGTTACGGCCACCGCGGGATCAACCAGCCGGTGCTCGACCGGGCCACCGGTAAGGTCGAGGTGACCAGCCACAATCACGGCTTCGCCGTCGCGTTCCCCGGCGCCGAGCCGGGGGCCGTCGTGCCGGACCGGGTGGTCGAGACCGAGTTCGGCGGAATCGAGGTCTCGCACGTCTGCCTCAACGACAACGTGGTCGAGGGGCTGCGAGCGCGTGACGTGCCCGCCTTCACCGTCCAGTACCACCCGGAGGCGGCGGCCGGTCCGCATGACGCGGACTATCTGTTCGACCGCTTCGCCGAGCTCATCGAGGGTCGCAACCACAGCGGGGGGCGCACGAATGCCTAAGCGGACCGACCTCAAACACGTCCTGGTGATCGGCTCCGGGCCGATCGTGATCGGGCAGGCCTGCGAGTTCGACTACTCCGGCACCCAGGCGTGTCGGGTACTACGCAGCGAGGGGATCCGGGTCAGCCTGGTCAACTCGAACCCAGCGACGATCATGACGGATCCGGAGTTCGCCGACGCCACGTACGTCGAGCCGATCACCCCGGAGTTCGTCGAGCTGGTCATCGCCAAGGAGCGGCCGGACGCGGTGCTGCCCACCCTGGGCGGCCAGACCGCGCTGAACACGGCGGTCGCGCTGCACGAGTCCGGGGTACTGGAGAAGTACGGCGTCGAGTTGATCGGCGCGAACATCGACGCGATTCGGCGCGGCGAGGACCGGCAGCTGTTCAAGGACGTGGTTGCCAAGGCGGCGGTTCGGATCGGGATCGAGGACCCCGCGACGCTGGTGCCGCGTTCCCGGGTCTGCCACTCGATGGACGAGGTCCGCGAGACCGTCGCCGAGCTGGGCCTGCCGGCGGTGATCCGGCCGTCGTTCACGATGGGCGGCCTCGGCTCCGGCATGGCCCACACCGATGCGGACCTGGAACGCATCGCCGGTGCCGGCCTGGCCGCCAGCCCGGTGCACGAGGTGCTCATCGAGGAGAGCGTGCTCGGCTGGAAGGAGTACGAGCTCGAGCTGATGCGCGACCGGCACGACAACGTCGTGGTGGTCTGCTCGATTGAGAACGTCGACCCGATGGGCGTGCACACCGGCGACAGCGTCACCGTGGCCCCGGCGATGACCCTCACCGACCGGGAGTATCAGCGTCTGCGGGACCTCGGCATCGCGGTGCTGCGCGAGGTGGGGGTGGACACCGGGGGCTGCAACATCCAGTTCGCGGTGAACCCGGCCGACGGCCGGATCGTGGTGATCGAGATGAACCCCCGGGTCTCCCGCTCGTCGGCGCTCGCCTCCAAGGCGACCGGCTTCCCGATCGCGAAGATCGCCGCGAGGCTGGCCATCGGCTACACCCTCGACGAGATCCCCAACGACATCACGCTGAAGACGCCGGCCGCGTTCGAGCCGACGTTGGACTACGTGGTGGTCAAGATTCCGCGCTTCGCGTTCGAGAAGTTCCCCGGCGCCGACCCGGAGCTGACCACCACCATGAAGTCGGTCGGTGAGGCGATGAGCCTGGGCCGCAACTTCACCGAGGCGCTGAACAAGGCGATGCGCTCGATGGAGACGAAGGCCGCCGGCTTCTGGACCGTGCCCGACCCGGCCGGTGCCACCCGGGAGGACACCCTCGCGGCGCTGCGGGTGCCGCACGACGGGCGGCTGTACACGGTGGAACGGGCGCTGCGGCTCGGCGCCTCGATCGCCGAGGTGGCGGCGGCCTCCGGCGGGATGGACCCGTGGTTCCTCGACCAGATCGTCGGCCTCGTTGAACTGCGGGCCGAGATCGTTGCCGCCCCGGTGCTCGATGGCGACCTGCTGCGCCGGGCCAAGTGGGCCGGGCTCTCCGACCGGCAGCTCGCCGCGTTGCGCCCGGAACTGGCCGCCGAGGACGGTGTGCGGACGCTGCGGCACCGGTTGGGCGTTCGGCCGGTCTACAAGACCGTGGACACCTGCGCGGCGGAGTTCGAGGCGATGACGCCCTACCACTACTCCACCTACGACGCGGAGACCGAGGTGGCCGGGTCGGACCGGCCCAAGGTGCTGATCCTCGGCTCGGGGCCGAACCGGATCGGGCAGGGAATCGAGTTCGACTACTCCTGTGTGCACGCCGTCATGGCGTTGCGGGACGTCGGATACGAGACGGTCATGGTCAACTGCAATCCAGAGACCGTCTCCACCGACTACGACACCGCGAACCGGCTCTACTTCGAGCCGCTGACCTTCGAGGACGTCCTCGAGGTGTGGCACGCCGAGGACTCCTCCGGCCGGGCGGCCGGAGGCCCCGGCGTGGTCGGGGTGGTCGTACAGCTTGGTGGCCAGACACCGTTGGGGCTGGCGCAGCGGCTCAAGGACGCCGGGGTGCCGGTCGTCGGGACCTCCCCGGAGTCGATTCACCTCGCCGAGGAGCGGGGCGCGTTCGGCGCGCTGCTGGCCCGCGCCGGGCTGCGGGCGCCGGCGCACGGCACCGCCATCTCGTACGACGAGGCGAAGACGATCGCCGCCGAGATCGGTTATCCGGTGCTGGTCCGTCCCTCGTACGTGCTCGGTGGTCGGGGCATGGAGATTGTCTACGACGACGCCACGCTGCGTGACTACATCGGCCGGGCCACCGACATCTCCCCGGATCATCCGGTGCTGGTGGACCGGTTCCTCGATGACGCCATCGAGATCGACGTGGACGCGCTCTGCGATGCCGCCGGTGAGGTCTACCTCGGTGGCGTGATGGAGCACATCGAGGAGGCCGGTATCCACTCCGGCGACTCCTCCTGCGCGTTGCCGCCGATCACCCTGGCCAGTTCCCACGTCGCCGAGGTCCGCCGGTACACCGAGGAGATCGCCCGAGGTATCGGCGTGCAGGGCCTGCTCAACGTGCAGTACGCCCTCAAGGACGACCAGCTCTGGGTGCTCGAGGCCAACCCGCGTGCGTCCCGGACCGTGCCGTTCGTCTCGAAGGCCACCGCGGTGCCGTTGGCCAAGGCAGCGGCTCGGATCGCGCTCGGTGCCACCATCGCCGAGCTGCGCGCCGAGGGCCTGTTCCCCGCCGACGGCGACGGCGGCACCCTGCCCGCGGATGCGCCGATCGCGGTCAAGGAGGCGGTGCTTCCGTTCAAGCGGTTCCGCACCCCGACCGGGAAGGGGATCGATTCGCTGCTCGGGCCGGAGATGAAGTCCACCGGCGAGGTGATGGGCATCGACACGGCCTTCGGGTACGCCTTCGCCAAGTCGCAGTCGGCCACGTACGGCTCGTTGCCGACCGGCGGGAAGATCTTCGTCTCGGTCGCCAACCGGGACAAGCGTGGCATGATCTTCCCGATCATGCGCCTGGCTGACCTGGGCTTCCAGCTGATCGCCACCACGGGCACCGCTGAGGTGCTGCGCCGACACGGCGTCGCCTGCGAGCAGGTCCGCAAGCACTACGAGTCGGGGGAGAGCGAGGACGCGGTCTCGCTGATCCGGTCTGGCGAGGTGGTGCTCGTGGTGAACACCCCGCAGGGCTCGGGAGCGAGCGCCCGCTCGGATGGCTACGAGATCCGCAGTGCCGCCGTGACGGCGGACATCCCCTGCATCACGACCGTCCCGGGCGCCGCCGCCGTGGTGATGGCGGTCGAGGCCCGGGTCCGTGGTGACATGGTGGTCCGTCCGCTGCAGGCGCTGCACGCCTCGCTGCGGAGCGCTCGGTGAGCCCGAGCGGGCCGATGTCGCGCACCCGGCCGGGGAGGATGGGGTGATCTTCGAACGGGTGGTGCGGCCGCGGCTGTTCCGGCTCGGGGGCGGGGACGCGGAGATGGCGCACGAGTTCACGGTGCGGCGGCTGGCCGGCCTGGCCCGGGTGCCCGCGGCGCTGGCCGTGCTCCGGGCCCGGTACGGCGTTTCGGCTCCCCGAACGGTGTTCGGGCTCCGCTTCCCGAACCCGGTCGGGCTGGCCGCCGGGATGGACAAGAACGGGGTGGCGCTGCCGGCCTGGCCGGCGTTGGGCTTCGGCTTCGTCGAGGTGGGTACGGTCACTGCGCATCCGCAGCCCGGCAACCCACGGCCGCGGCTGTTTCGGCTACCCGACAGCCGGGCGGTGGTGAACCGGATGGGCTTCAACAACGCCGGCGCCGAGGCGCTCGCGGCGCGGTTGGCGGCGCTGCCCCGCCCGCTCGGGGTGCCGCTGGGTATCTCCCTCGGCAAGTCCAAGGTCACCCCGCTCGAGGAGGCGGTTGCGGACTACCAGGCGTCGTACCAGGCCCTGCGCGCGTACGGTGACTACTTCGCGGTCAACGTCTCCTCGCCGAACACACCGGGGCTACGTGCGCTGCAGGACCGGGCGCACCTGGACGCTCTGCTGGCCGCTCTGGTCGGTGAGAAGCCGGTGTTGGTGAAGATCGCCCCAGACCTTCCGGATTCGGCCATCGCGGAGCTGCTGGAGGTCTGCCTGGCGCGGGGGGCGGCGGGGGTGATCGCCACGAACACCACGCTCTCCCGAGCCGGCCTCGCCCCTGCTGACCAGGCCGGTGGCGCTGAGACGGGTGGGCTCTCCGGCCGTCCGCTGGCGCACCGGGCCCGGGAGGTGGTCTCCTTCGTGCACTCCGAGACCGGCGGCCGGCTGCCGATCATCGGCGTCGGCGGCATTCTCACTCCGGACGACGCCGAGCGCATGTTCGACGCGGGCGCGTCGTTGGTGCAGCTCTACACCGGCTTCATCTACCAGGGGCCGGCCTTGGTGCGGGCTGCCGCGGTGGCGGCCCGGACACCGTGACACCGTGCGGGCTACTCGCCCGGTAGCTCTGCGGACCGCTCGCCGGTCACCGGCCGGGCCACCGGGACCCGAGGGCCGGTTGACCCGGTGACCGGCTAGTGAGGAGGCGACGTCGTTGACCCCGGAGGAGATCAGCGCCGCGGACGCGGCCCACGTGTGGCATCCGTACGCGGCGCTGCCCCCGGCCACCCCGCCGTACGTCGTGCAGAGCGCGGCCGGGGTGCGGCTGCAACTGGCCGATGGGCGGGAACTGGTTGACGGGATGTCGTCGTGGTGGGCGGCGATCCACGGCTACCGGCACCCGGTGTTGGATGCGGCCGTGACCGATCAGCTCGGCCGGATGAGCCATGTGATGTTCGGTGGGCTCACCCACGAGCCGGCCGTCACCCTGGCCCATACCCTCGTCGAGCTGGCACCGGATGGGTTGGAGCAGGTATTCCTGGCCGACTCCGGCTCGGTGAGTGTCGAGGTGGCCGTCAAGATGTGCCTGCAGTTCCAGCGGGCCACCGGTCGGCCGGAACGCCGGCGGCTGGGTACCTGGCGGGGTGGCTACCACGGCGACACCTTCCACCCGATGAGTGTCTGTGACCCGGAGGGGGGCATGCACCACCTCTGGGGGGATCTGCTGCCCCGGCAGGTCTTCGCGCCGGTGCCACCGGCGGGGTTCACCGCACCGCCGGATCCGGCGTACGAGGCGGCCCTGGCGGACGCGGTCGCCCGGCACGCCCACGAACTGGCCGCGGTGATTGTCGAGCCGGTGGTCCAGGGGGCCGGTGGCATGCGGTTTCACCACCCGCGCTACCTACAGGTGCTGCGGGAGGTCACCCGTGCCCACGGGGTTCTGCTCATCTTTGACGAGATCGCCACTGGTTTCGGTCGTACCGGGGCGATGTTCGCCGCCGAGCACGCTGGCGTGACACCGGACGTGCTCTGTGTGGGCAAGGCGCTCACCGGGGGGTACCTCACCCTGGCCGCCGCGCTGTGCACCGCGGAGATCGCCCGTGGGATCTCCGCGGTCGGTGTGCTCGCGCATGGTCCGACCTTCATGGGTAATCCGCTCGCCTGTGCGGTGGCGAACGCCTCTCTCGGCCTGCTGCGGGCCGGAGACTGGCCGGCGCAGGTGGCGCGGATCGAGACGGGTCTGCGGGCCGGTCTGGAGCCGCTACGGGCGGTGCCGGGCGTCGTTGACGTCCGAGTGCTCGGTGCGATCGGCGTGGTGCAGCTCGACCATGAGGTGGACCTGCCGGCGGCGACCGCCGCCGCGGTCGCCGCCGGCGTCTGGCTGCGACCGTTCCGGGATCTGGTTTACACCATGCCCCCGTACGTCACCGCAGACGCCGATCTGGCCCGGATCACCGCCGGGATCGCCGCCGCGGCGCGGGCGGGCTGATCTGCCGGCTGGGGGAAGGGCGGGCGGTGCGGAGCCCGCCGGGTGCGGGCGGCATCAGCCGCCCGCCGAGACGATGCGTGCGCGGCACGCACGAGGGAGGTCTGCCATGGAGAGCTTCGGCGCCCGGTTGCATCGGGCGGTTGGCGAGCGGGGTCCGCTCTGCGTGGGCATCGACCCGCATCCGGGTCTGCTCGCGCGGTGGGGCCTCGAGGACGACGTTCGCGGGCTGGAGCGGTTCGCGGGCACGGTCGTGGAGGCGTTGGGTGACCGGGTCGCGGTGGTCAAACCGCAGTCGGCTTTCTTCGAGCGGTTCGGCGCTCGGGGCGTGGCGATCCTGGAGTCAACTATCCGACAGTTACGCGCGGCTGGTTCGCTCGTCCTCCTTGACGCCAAGCGTGGCGACATCGGCTCGACGGTCGCCGCGTACGCCTCCGCGTACCTTGACTCATCGAATCCACTGCATGTCGACGCGGTGACGGTGAGCCCGTATCTCGGCGTTGGTGCGCTCGCCCCGATGTTCGAGCTGGCCGCCGTGCAGGGTGGTGGGGTCTTCGTGCTGGCGCTCACCTCCAATCCCGAGGGCGCTGCGGTGCAGCGGGCTCGTACCGCCGACGGGCGGACCGTCGCGCAGCTGGTGATCGATGAGATTGCCCAGCTCAACGCTGGTGCGCAACCACTGGGCAGCATGGGGCTGGTGGTGGGGGCGACCATCGGTGAGACGGGTCACGATCTTACCGGGGTCAACGGCCCGCTGCTCGCTCCAGGCCTGGGCGCGCAGGGCGCCAGCGCCGCCGACCTACGGGTGGTCTTCGGCTCCAGCCTGCCCGAAGTGCTCCCCACGTACTCCCGTGAGGTGCTGGCCGCGGGGCCCGATCCGGCGGCCCTGCGCGGCGCTGCGGAACGGGTGTTGGGCGACTGCCGGGCGGCTTTGACCGGTTCGTGACTGACTGACTGCTCGGTCACTTTCCGCCGATCTTCGCGTGCCCACGTTGCCGAATGCGCCGTTGACCGCTAGTTTTCCCCGCGCTGGGAACCTTGGGCCTCCCTGGTTCGCAGCGACACCACGTTTCACAGTGCGGCGGTGCATTCGCCCGTCGCGATAGGGACCTGAGGAGAACTGGTGCCGCTCCCGTCACTGACCCCTGAGCAGCGCGCAGCAGCGCTGGAGAAGGCCGCGGAGATCCGCAAGGCCCGTGCTGAGCTGAAGGAGCAGCTCAAGCAGGGCAAGACAACTCTCGGAGCCGTTCTCGAGCGGGCCGAGTCCGACGATGTCGTCGGCAAGCTGAAGGTATCCGCTGTCCTGCAGGCGATGCCGGGAATCGGCAAGATCCGGGCGACCCAGATCATGGAGAAGCTCAAGATCGCCGATAGTCGGCGCCTGCGTGGCCTCGGCGAGCAGCAGCGCAAGGCCCTGCTTGGGGAGTTCGCCGCCAACTGAGGTGGCAGCCGTGTAGAAACGAGCAGTGAGCACGGATGGTGAGGCGCGCCCGGCGGGCCGGCTCACCATCCTGACCGGGCCCTCGGGTTCCGGTCGGGATGGTGTCGTCGGTGTGGTCCGGGCGCGCTTGCCTAGCGTGTGGACGCCGGTGCCGGTGACCACCCGGCCGCGGCGGGACTGCGAGGTGGCCGGGGTCGACCGGATTTTCCTCGACTCGGTCCAGTTCGACCGGCTACTGGCCGCCGGTGGTCTGCTGGAGTGGAGCCAGATCGGCCGATACCGGCGCGGTACGCCGGGGCAGCCACTGCGGTCCCGACTGGCCGCCGGGACGTCAGCTCTGCTGTCGATGGATCTGGCCGGGGCGCTGCGGCTGCGGGCCGTGTTGCCGACGGCCCGGCTGGTGCTGTTGCACCCACCCGGCTACGTGGCCGATCCGGTCACCGAGCCGCATGTCGCGCAAACCATCGTGCATGGCCGGACCGTGCAGGTCGTGGACGAGCTGGTAGGATTGTTCGGTTCGTCATTCAAAGCTCCGGCGCGACCGCGCGTGCGCGGTTGACCGCCAGCACCGCGAGCGGTGTCACAGACACAGAGGTCAACACGTGGGATCCATCGCCACCAACCCCGAAGGCATCACCAACCCGCCGATCGACGAGCTCCTCGAGAAGACCACCTCGAAGTACGCGCTGGTCATCTTCGCCGCCAAGCGGGCCCGTCAGGTCAACGCCTACTACAGCCAGCTCGGCGAGGGCCTGCTGGAGTATGTCGGCCCGCTGGTCGAGACGACCCCGCAGGAGAAGCCGCTCTCGATCGCCATGCGGGAGATCAACGCGGGCCTGCTCACCGCTGAGCCCACCGACCAGCCGTAGCGCGTACCCAGCGATGTCCCCCCGGATCATCCTCGGGGTCGGTGGCGGGATCGCCGCGTACAAGGTCTGCGAACTGCTGCGCCTCCTCACCGAGTCCGGTCACCGCGTCCGGGTCGTGCCGACCGCGTCGGCGCTCCGCTTCGTCGGGGCCGCGACCTGGTCGGCGCTCTCCGGTCAACCAGTCGCCGACGACGTCTGGTCCGACGTGCACGAGGTGCCGCACGTGCGGCTGGGTCAGCAGGCAGACTTGGTCGTGGTGGCTCCGGCCACCACCGACCTGCTCGCGCGGGCCGCTCATGGGCTCGCGGACGACCTGCTCACCAACACTCTGCTGACGGCTCGCTGCCCGGTCGTCCTGGCGCCGGCGATGCATACCGAGATGTGGGAACATCCGGCGACGGTGGCCAATGTGGCGACGCTGCGCTCCCGTGGGGTGCTGGTCGTCGAGCCGGCGGTCGGCCGGCTCACCGGGATGGACACCGGCAAGGGGCGGCTACCAGATCCGGCGGAGCTCTTCGCCGTGGCCCGACGCGTCCTCGCTCGCGGCACCGCCGCTCCGGCGGACCTCACCGGAAAGCATGTGCTGGTCACCGCCGGGGGCACCCGGGAGCCGCTCGACCCGGTCCGGTTCCTCGGTAATCGCTCCTCCGGCAAGCAGGGGTACGCGTTCGCCCGCGCCGCGGTGGCGCGAGGAGCCCGGGTCACCCTGGTCTCCGCCAACGTCGCGCTGCCCGATCCGGCCGGCGTGGACCTGGTGCGGGTCAGCACGACCGCGGAGCTTCGCGAAGCCACGCTGACGGCTGCCGACCGCGCGGACGCGGTGGTGCTGGCGGCGGCTCCCGCCGATTTCCGGCCCGCGACGTACGCGACTGGCAAAATCAAGAAGTCGGACGACGGCAGCGCGCCCACCGTTGAGCTCGTCGCGAACCCGGACATCGCCGCCGAGCTCGGGAAACGTCGTCGCCCGGAGCAAGTGTTGGTGGTGTTCGCCGCGGAGACCAGCGACGCCGAGGCCAACGGCCGAGCCAAACTCGCCCGCAAGCGGGCGGACCTCATCGTCATCAACGAGGTCGGCCTGGACCGGGTTTTCGGCGCCGACACCAACGCGGCGACCGTCATCGGCGCGGACGGATCGGTCAGCCGGATGCCCGAGCAGTCCAAGGAAGATCTCGCCGACGGTGTCTGGGACCTCATCGTCTCCCGGCTTGCCGACCATCCCGGATAGCTGGATTAGCGCACGATAGGGGGCTCCGGTACCGGACGCGAGTGACTAAACTGCCGCGGAACGAGTTTCCCTGACTTAGGAGTGCCGTGACACGCCGCCTCTTCACTTCCGAATCGGTCACCGAAGGTCACCCAGACAAGATTGCGGACCAGATCAGTGACGGGATCCTCGATGCGTTGCTGGCAGAGGACCCGCGTAGCCGGGTTGCAGTGGAGACGCTGATCACAACCGGTCAGGTGCATGTTGCGGGCGAGGTAACCACCCAGGCCTATGCCGACATCCCGTCGATCGTGCGTCGGACGATTTTGGATATTGGTTACGACTCGTCACGAAAGGGCTTTGACGGGTCATCCTGCGGGGTAAGTGTGTCGATTGGGTCACAGTCGGCAGATATCGCCCAGGGGGTCGACAACGCGTTTGAGCTGCGCACCGGCGTTTCCGACAGCGCGTTGGATGCGCAGGGCGCTGGTGACCAGGGGATGATGTTCGGGTTCGCCTGCTCGGAGACCCCGGAGTTGATGCCGTTGCCGATCGCGTTGGCGCATCGGCTGTCGCGCCGCCTGGCCCAGGTGCGGCGAGAAGGCGTGGTGCCGTACCTGCGTCCGGATGGTAAGACACAGGTGACGGTGGAGTACGAGGGACTTCGGCCGGTGCGGCTGAACACCGTGCTGGTGTCGTCGCAGCACGCGGCCGACGTGTCGCTGGATTCGCTGTTGACGCCGGACATCCGGGAGCACGTGATCGCGCCGGAGGTGGAAGGTCTCGGGCTGGGGCTGGACATCGAAGGCTACCGGTTGCTGGTGAATCCGACGGGCCGGTTCGAGGTGGGTGGCCCGATGGGAGACGCGGGTCTGACCGGCCGGAAGATCATCGTGGATACCTACGGCGGGTACGCGCGGCACGGCGGCGGGGCGTTCTCGGGCAAGGACCCGTCCAAGGTGGACCGGTCGGCGGCGTACGCGATGCGGTGGGTGGCCAAGAACGTGGTGGCGGCCGGGCTGGCGGAGCGGTGCGAGGCGCAGGTGGCGTACGCCATCGGCAAGGCGCAGCCGGTGAGCCTGTTCGTGGAGACGTTCGGCACGGAGACGGTGCCGGTGGAGCGGATCGAGAAGGCGGTGACGCAGGTGTTCGACCTTCGGCCGGCGGCGATCATCCGGGACCTGAAGTTGACCCGGCCGATCTACTCGCAGACCGCGGCGTACGGACACTTCGGTCGAGAGCTTCCCGACTTCACCTGGGAGAGCACCGACCGCGCCGGTGACCTCAAGTCGGTGGCGGGCGCCTGAGTAGTACCCCGCGTAGCGACCGGCGGCCTGCCAACGGGTCGCCGGTCGCTCGTGTCTGCGTGGACGTTCCCCTGGCCCACCTCGATCGGCCCTTCGACTACCTGGTGCCCGAGGGCCTGGACGCTGATGCCGTCCCCGGCACTCGGGTGAAGGTCCGCTTCGCCGGTCAGCTCGTCAACGGCTGGCTGCTGGAGCGGGTGAGTGAATCCGCCCACCCCCGGCTTGCGTACCTGGAGAAGGTCGTCTCCCCGGAGCCGGCCCTCGCGCCGGAGATCGCCCGCCTGGCCCGCGCCGTCGCCGATCGGTACGCCGGCAGCCTCGCCGACGTGCTTCGCCTCGCTGTTCCGCCCCGGCACGCCCGGGTCGAGAAGGAACAGCAACCGTCGCCCGCGGCCAGTGCGGCCTCGCCGGATCCGGGAACCGGGTCGGCCGGCCCGGGTGGTTGGTCGGGGTACCCGACTGGCCCCGCCCTGCTGCGGGCCCTCGCCGATGGCCGTGCCCCCCGCGCGGTCTGGTCTGCCCTGCCGGGGGAGGAGTGGCCCGTTCGCTACGCCGAGGCGGTCGCGGCGACCGTCGCCGGTGGCCGGGGCGCGGTCGTGATCGTCGCCGACGCCCGCGACCTCGACCGGCTCGACTCGGCCCTGACCGCCGTGCTCGGCAGCGGCCAGCACGTCCAGCTCACCGCCGCGCTCGGCCCGGCCCGCCGGTACCGGGCGTTCCTCGCCGCCCGGCGGGGCCAGGTCCCGGTGGTGATCGGCACCCGGGCCGCCATGTTCGCGCCGGTACCACGACTCGGCCTCGTCGCCATCTGGGACGACGGTGACGACCTGCACGCCGAGCCCCGGGCCCCCTACCCGCACGCCCGCGAGGTGTTGCTGACCCGCGCCCAGCTGGCTGGCGCCGCAGCCCTGATCGGCGGCTATGCCCGCACCGCCGAGGCGCAGCTGCTCGTGGAGACCGGGTGGGCCCGCGAGGTCACGGCCGCCCGCGCCGTGGTCCGGGCGCGGACGCCGGCGATCGCCCCCACCGGCGACGACCCCCAGCTGGCCCGGGACCCGGGTGCGGCTACCGCCCGGCTGCCCAGCCTGGCCTGGACGGTGGCGCGCGATGCCCTCTCCGCCGATGCGCCGGTCCTCGTCCAGGTGCCCCGGCGCGGCTACCTGCCGGCGGTGGCGTGCGCCACGTGCCGGACTCCGGCGCGCTGCCCGCACTGCGCCGGGCCGCTCGCGCTGCCCTCGGCGCGGGGGGCGCCGGTCTGCCGCTGGTGCGCGCGGGTCGCCGCCGCGTACGCCTGCCCGGAGTGCCGGGGCCGGCGGCTGCGCGCCGCGGTCATCGGTGCCCGGCGGACGGCGGAGGAGCTGGGCCGGGCCTTTCCCGGCGTGCCGGTGCGCACCTCCGGGCGGGAGGAGGTCCTCGCGGCCGTCCCCGGTGGCGCCGGGTTGGTCATCACCACCCCGGGCGCCGAGCCGGTAGCCGATGGCGGTTACGGGGCGGTGCTGCTGCTGGACTCGTGGGCCCTGCTGACCCGGGCCGATCTGCGGGCAGGGGAGGAGGCGCTGCGGCGCTGGCTCGCCGCCGCCGCCCTGGCCCGCCCCGGGCCCGCCGGCGGCCGGGTGGTGGTGGTAGCCGACGGTGCGCTCGCCCCGGTGCAGGCGCTTCTCCGCTGGGACGCGGGCTGGTTTGCGGCCCGCGAACTCGCCGAGCGCCGGGAGCTTGGTTTTCCGCCGGCGGTGCGGATGGCGAGCGTCACCGGGCCGCCGACGGCCGTCGCCGAGCTGCTCGCCGAGTCCCGACTACCGGTGGAGGCGGAGCTGCTGGGGCCGGTGCCCGCCGATGATGACCGGGAGCGGATGCTGGTCCGGGTTCCCCGCGCCCAGGCCGCCGTCCTGGCCGCGGCCCTGCACGCCGCGGCGGGGGTACGCGCCGCCCGGAAGGCGGCCGATCCACTCCGGCTCCAGGTCGACCCGCTGACCCTCTTCTGACCCGCTGACTCAGCGGAGGCTTGATATTACTATGAGTTACTGAAGTTGGCGTGACGGACACGCTGTGTGGGGATGGGGGCGGATCCGGGTGATAGCATCGCCCCTCATGTCGGGCCGGACGAAGGCTCAGGTCGTGCTGTGTCGTTCGATACGCCCGGCCGGAGCCGGCGCCGGTTCGGCGGCGATGGCGACGGAGCGCGTCGGGTGGCGCGGTGCCGACGAGTGTTAACAGCCCGCAATCATAGGTGGACCAGTCGTGACCGTTCCTCAATCGATTGTCTTCAACGGCGACCTCGGCAGTGGCAAGAGCACCGTCTCCGTGGAGATCGCCAAGCGCCTCGGCATGCGTCGGGTCAGCGTGGGTGATCTCTACCGGCAGATGGCCCAGGAGCGGCAGATGACCGCCCTCCAGCTCAACCTGCACGCCGAGCTGGACCAGGCTGTTGACGGCTACGTTGACCAGCTCCAACGGGACATCGCGGCCTCCGGCGAGCGCCTGGTGATGGATTCGCGGCTCGCCTGGCACTTCTTTACCGACGCACTCAAGGTGCACATGATCACCGAGCCCGGGGAGGCTGCCCGGCGGGTGTTGCTGCGTCCGTCCGGCCCGGCTGAGCAGTACACCTCCCTGGCGGAGGCGAAGGCCCGACTCATGGAGCGCAGCGAGAGTGAGCGGAGTCGGTTCATCATCCGCTACGGCGTGGACAAGGCGAAGCTGCGCAACTACGACCTGATCTGTGACACCACCCGGGCCAGCGCCGCGGAGGTGATCGAGCGCATCGTCGCCGCGTACGAGGGGCGGCTCTGCCCCGAGGTGCTGCGGGAGGCCCCGCCGCTGCTGCTGCTTGACCCGGCTCGGGTTTACCCGACCGAGGACATCGTCACCCTCCGCGGCCAGTGGGACGCCGAATCTGTCGGGGGTGTCGTCGCGGCGGGCGACGAGCCGCTGGAGCCGCTGCGGATCGGCTACACGGGCGAGCACTTCTTCGTTGTGGACGGGCACCGTCGACTCAGCGCCGCGTTGCAGGACGGGTACCGGCTGGTGTCCGCGCAGCTCGTCGCTGAGGTCGATGAGCCCGTCGTCGGTGGGATGAGCGCGATCGAGTACTTCACCGCCCAGGTGCGGCCCAGCATGATCCACGACTGGTCGGCCGCGCACGGGATCGAGCTGCCGCTGCCCGAACCGGCGCTGTTGGGCGGCGGTGCGGTCTTGGCGGGGGAGCCGGGCGCCGGCGCCTGACGGTCACGCCACGTCCCCGCGTCCCCGGCGCAGGGGTTACGGCCCGCCGACTGAGCGTGCATGATGGGCCACCTGACCCTGACATAGGAGGTGGCGAATGGACGCATCTGAGGCGGTCGCCCTGTTGATGTCACCGCCGGGCCGGCTCGACCCCTATCCCACGTACGAGCAGCTGCGTGCGCACGGCCCGGTGGTTCCGACGGCGGCCGGTTTCTTCGTGGTCACCGGGTACACCGAGGCCGACACGGTGTTGCGAAACCCCCGGTTTGGGGTGATGGACGACGAAGAGCGCGCCGATGTCTTCCCGCATTGGCAGGACAGCCCGGCGATGATGTCGATCTCCCGGTCGATGATCCGGGCCAATCCGCCGGACCACAGTCGAATGCGCCGCCTGGCCGCGGGGGTGTTCACCCCGCGCCGGGTCGCCGCCCTCCGCGAGGTGGTAGCCGCCCAGGCCGACGAACTGATCGACGAGATGACCCGGGCCGGTCGGGGCGGTGCTCCGGTGGATTTCATGGGCAGCTTCGCCTACCCGTTGCCGGTCACGGTGATCTGCGCCCTGCTCGGGGTGCCGGCGGCTGACTGGGCTCAGTTTCGGCGCTGGGCCAGTGAACTGACCGGCGTCCTGGAGCCGGAGATCACCCCCGAGGAGTTGGCCGTCGCCGACGCCGGTGCCAGCGGGTTGCGCGACTACTTCACCGAGCTGATCGCCGAGCGCCGCCGGACCCCGGCCGAGGATCTGACCACCGCGCTGGTGCAGGCGCACGACGCCGACGGTGACCGGCTGTCCGGCGAGGAGCTGCTGGCCAACCTCGTGTTGCTGTTGGTCGCGGGCTTCGAGACCACCACCAACCTGCTCGGCAACGGTCTGGTCGTGCTCCTGAACCAGCCCGGGTCGGCGACCGCCCTGCGGGACCAGCCCGAGCTCGCTCCCCGCTACGTGGACGAGCTTCTGCGGTACGACTCACCCGTGCAGTTGACCACCCGTACGGTCCGCGAGTCGATGCCTCTCGCCGGGGTTGAGCTGCCCGCGGGGAGTTGGCTGCTGGTTCTGCTCGGCGCGGCCAACCGCGACCCGGCGCGCTTTACTGATCCGGCCCGATTCGACCCGGGGCGGGCCCAGTCGCCCCCGCTGTCCTTCGGCGCTGGCGCGCACTACTGCCTCGGCGCCGGGCTGGCCCGACTGGAGGCTCAGGTCGCGTTTCCGCTGTTGCTGCGCCGGCTGCCCGAGCTCGCGCTGGCCGGCGAGCCCACCCGCCGGAACCGGTTGACCCTGCGCGGCTACGAGACGCTTCCGGTGACCGTCGGTGCCGCCCCCGCCGATCACGGTACGCCGGCCGGAGCCGCTCTGGGCACTCCGTAGACTGGTGCGCAACGCCCGTTGCCAAGCCCACGAAGGAGCCAATCCGCGTGACCGTCCAGCCCATCCGCCTCTTCGGCGACCCGGTGCTGCGCACGCCGGCCGACCCGGTGGTCGACTTCGACGTCGAACTGCGCAAGCTCGTCGCTGACCTGACCGACACGATGCGTGAGCAGAGCGGCGCCGGTCTGGCCGCGCCACAGCTCGGTGTGGGCCTGCGGGTGTTCACCTTCGACGTGGACGACGTGGTCGGTCACCTGGTCAACCCGCTGTTGGAGTTTCCCGACGCCGAGGAGCAGGACGGCCCGGAAGGCTGCCTGTCGCTGCCGGGTCTGTACTTCGACACGAAGCGCCGGCAGAACGTGGTCGCCAAGGGCTTCAACGGGTACGGCGATCCGGTGCAGATCGTCGGCACCGGGTTGATGTCCCGCTGTGTGCAGCACGAGACCGACCACCTGGACGGGGTGTTGTTCATCGACCGGCTGGACCCGGCCGGCCGCAAGGCGGCGATGAAGGAGATCCGCCGGGCCGAGTGGTACGACCCGGCGGCCCCGCCGACGGTGAAGCTCAGCCCACACGCCGCCGACAACCCGTTCGGCCTCGGGCGGTGACCGGCCGATGCGCGTGATTTTCGCCGGTACGCCGGCCGTCGCCGTCCCCACCCTCGCCGCGGTGGCCGCCTCCCGCCATGAACTGGTAGCGGTTCTCACCCGCCCGGATGCTCCGGCGGGCCGGGGCCGTGGCCTGTCCCGTTCCCCGGTCGGCGCCTGGGCCGACGAGCACGGCGTCGAAGTCCTCACCCCGGCCCGGCCGCGGGAGCCGGAGTTCCTCGACCGGCTGCGCACACTGGCACCGGACTGCGTGCCGGTCGTCGCCTACGGTGCGCTGGTCCCGCCGGCCGCCCTGGAGATCCCGCGGCATGGCTGGGTCAACCTGCACTTTTCCCTGCTGCCCGCCTGGCGCGGCGCGGCTCCCGTGCAGCACGCCCTGCTGCACGGCGACGAGCTGACCGGTGCCAGCGTCTTCCAGCTCGAGGAGGGCCTGGACACGGGCCCGGTGTACGGCACCGTCACCGACGAGGTTCGGCCCGCCGACACCTCGGGCGACCTGCTGGAGCGGCTGGCGCACTCCGGTGCCGAGCTGCTGATCGCCGTGCTGGACGCGATCGAGGAGGGCAGCGCCCGGGCGCAGCCGCAACCGGACGACGGGGTGAGTCTGGCGCCGAAGCTCACCGGGGCGGATGCCCGGGTGCGCTGGGGTGACCCCGCCTTCGCCGTGGACCGGCGCGTCCGTGCCTGCTCCCCGGCCCCCGGCCCGTGGACGACCTTCCGCGACGAGCGGGTCAAGCTCGGCCCGGTCACCCCCGTCGCGGATGGTCCCGAGCTGCAGCCGGGCGAGCTGTTGGTGGAGAAGTCCCGGGTGCTTGCCGGCACCGCCACCACCCCGGTTGCGCTCGGTGAGATCCGGGCGGCGGGCAAGAGAGCCATGCCGGCGAGCGACTGGGCGCGCGGCGTCCGGGTGACTGCTGGGGAGGTCCTCGCATGACGGGCCCGGTAGACGGCCAGGACGTGGGGCGGCCCGGTGGTTTCCGGGGCGGTCGTCCCGCCACCGGCCGCGGTCGCTCCGGTGCCGGACCCGAGCGCCGCCCGGAGCAGCGGGGGCGCGGTGGCCAGCGGCCGACGGCTGGCGGGCGCGGTCGTCCCCCTGGCCGGAGCGCTGTTGACCTACCTCGGCACGCCGCGTATCAGGCGGTCGCCGCGGTCAACCGGGACGACGCGTACGCCAATCTTGTGCTCCCGGCGATCCTGCGCGACGCGGGTCTGGTCGGCCGGGACGCGGCCTTCGCCACCGAGCTGACGTACGGGACGCTGCGTCGGCTCGGCACCCTCGACGCGATCCTCACCGAGGCTGCTGGGCGGGACGTGGCCCGCATCGACCCGCCGGTTCGGGACGCGTTGCGGCTCGGTGCCTACCAACTGCTGTACACCCGGGTGCCCGCCCACGCTGCGGTCTCGGCAACTGTCGACCTGGTGCGGTCGGTCGGGGCGGGGGCGACCGGGTTCGCCAACGCGGTGCTCCGAGAGGTCGCCGGCCGGGATGTCGACGCCTGGGTGGCCCGGCTCGCCCCACCGCTGGAGACCGACCCGATCGGGCACCTGGCGATCGCGTACAGCCATCCGCAGTGGATTGTGCGGGCGTTCGCCGAGGCGCTCGGCGGCGATCTCGGTGAGACCACCCGGTTGCTCATCGAGGACAACGAGCGTCCGCCGGTGCACCTCTGTGCCCGACCGGGGTTGGCCGATCCGGTGGCCCTGGCCGACGAGGTCGGCGGTGCCCCGGGTGCCTTCTCCCCATACGCGGTCTACTCCGGCGGGGGCGCCCCGGGTGATCTGCCGGCGCTCACCGAGGGACGGGCCCACGTCCAGGACGAGGGTTCCCAGCTGGTGGCCGACGCTCTTACGGCGGCGCCACTGGACGGCCCGGACGGGCGCTGGCTCGACCTGTGCGCCGGGCCGGGCGGCAAGTCCGGCCTGCTCGGTGCCGTCGCTGCCCAGCGTGGCGCGCGCCTGACCGCCGTGGAGGTGTCCGAGCACCGCGCCCGTCTTGTCGGGCAGGCCACCCGCGACCTGCCGGTGACCGTGCTCAACACTGATGGTCGTACCGTCGGGGCGACGCCGAAGCTCGCGGAGGGGCACTTCGATCGGGCGCTCGTTGACGCGCCCTGCACCGGTCTGGGCTCACTGCGTCGGCGGCCCGAGTCGCGCTGGCGTCGGCAGCCGTCGGACCTGCCGGCGTTGACCCGGTTGCAGCGGGAACTGCTCAGCGCGGGGCTGCGGGCGGTCCGCCCGGGTGGGCTGGTGGCCTACGTGACCTGTTCGCCGCACGTGGTCGAGACGCACGTGACGGTAACCGAGGCGGCGCGCCGCGCGGGGATGCCGGTCGACTTCGTTGACGCCCGTCCGCTGCTGCCGAAGGGGATGCCGGGGCTCGGCGACGGGCCGACGGTGCAGCTGTGGCCGCACCGGCACGGCACCGACGCCATGTTCCTGGCGGTGCTACGCCGCGGCTGACCTGTTCCCGTGCCCGGGCGGGTGACCGCCCGGGCACGGCCGGCGCTATCTCGGCAGACCCGCTTTGCCCGCGTCCTTCATCGACCGGGTCAGGTTCCGGTCGTCGACCCAGAGAAAGCACCACACCCCCCGGGCGCCGGTGAGCCACTGCTCCTCCAGCGGCTCGTAGTAGATGTAGCCGGTGCGGTACTCCACGTCGCTGCGGGGCACCCCGACGTACTCGGCAATCAGCTTGAGGCAGCCCTTGCTGGTCCGGTCCTCGTTGCGCTGGAAGTCGGCGTAGTCGGTGTCCGGTGCGGTCCAGGCGCCGACGAACTCGGCGTGGTGTTTCTCGGTACACGCCACGGGTGTCATCTCGGCCACGTGGTCATCGTCGAGTACCGGCTCGAAGCAGGTGTGCCGAAGCGGGGAGTCGCCCTTTTTGAGTGCGTCAACCAGGCTGGCGGTGCGGGACACCGCGCTCGGATCATCCAGGCTCTGCTCCTCGCTCACGTCGCAGCGGAACCAGCGGAAGCCCCCCTCCCATCCAGCTCGCGACGGGAAGATGACGGAGAGGCCGATCCGTCCGCTGCGCCAGTCGGCGCCCAGCGCCTGGTTCACCTCCCGCTCACAGGTGGCGTAGGCGGTTTGCCTCGCGGCCGAGCCGGCTTCCGGTGGCCGGGAATCCGTCGCGTCGGCCCCCGTCAGCGTGCCGACGTGCAGGGTCTCCACCACGTGTGGCCGGTCGCATGGGGTCGGCGCGTACGCGCTGCGGTAGCCGACCTCGGTCACGGTGGGGTGGCAGGTGCCCGCCTCGGGCGTGAAACCCGTCGCGGCGGCGAGGGGGGCCCAGTCGTCAACCAGATCTCCGTCGGTTCCCGCCGGTGCGGTGGCACATCCGGCGAGCGTCAGGGCCACCAGCGTGGCGCAGAGCGTGACTCGTTTCATCCGGCGGCCTCTCCGGGTGGGGTCGGTAGGTATGGCGTCGAACACGCCACGGTGCGGCAGCTTACGGCACGTGGCAAGCCGTTCCGGTGGGCCATCGACGTTGCTGCCCGGCGTCCCTGGTTCTGTTGTGGCCAGTTCCTCCGGGTGGCCGCGGGGGTGCGCCCGGCGCCTCGGTCGGTGCCGCGCCGGTGGCGGTGGGGGGCTGCGTTCGTACACTGGCCTCGTGACCGTACCGCTGCCAATCGTCGCACCGAGCATTCTGGCCGCCGACTTCGCCCGCCTCGCCGACGAGGTCCGTGCCATCGAAGGCGCCGCAGACTGGGTGCACGTGGATGTCATGGACAACCATTTCGTGCCGAATCTCACGATCGGGCTGCCGGTCGTGCAGAGCCTGCGGGCCGCCACCCGGCTCCCCTTTGACGTGCACCTCATGATCGAGGATCCGCGGCGGTGGGCGCCCGGCTACGCCGACGCCGGGGCGTACAACGTGACGTTTCACGCCGAGGCCTGTGACGATCCGGTCGCGTTGGCCAAGGAGCTCCGTTCGGCCGGTGCGAAGGCAGGGCTGGCGATCGACCGGGACACCCCGATCGAACCGTACCTGGACCTGCTACCCAGCTTCGACACTCTGTTGATCATGACGATCAAGGCCGGGTTCGGTGGGCAGCGGTTCATCCCGCACCTGTTGGACAAGGTGCGCACGGCCCGTCACCATGTTGACGCTGGCCACTTGGAGCTGCGCATCGAGGTCGACGGTGGGATCGCCGCGGACACCATCGCCGAGGCTGCCGAGGCGGGCGCGGACGCCTTCGTCGCCGGCACCGCGGTCTTCGGTGCCGACGACCCGGCCGAGGCCGTACGCCGGCTGCGGTCCCTGGCCCGGTGCGCGGCGCCCCGGGCCTGACGTGGAACCCGACGGGGATCGCCAGGACGTCATTCTGGTCGTTGACGACGACGAGGACATCGCTCGGTTCGTCGAGTTCAACCTGCGGTTGCACGGGTACGAGGTGATCCATGCCGGGGACGGCCAGGCGGCGCTCGAGGTGATTGCGCGGCACCGCCCGGACCTGGCCGTGGTCGATCTGATGATGCCCCGGATGGACGGGTTGGAGCTGACCCGACGGCTCCGGGCCGACCCGATGACCGCCGCCCTGCCGGTGATCATGCTGACCGCCAAGGGGATGACCGTGGACAAGGTGCACGGCCTCAGCGCCGGGGCCGACGACTACCTGGTCAAGCCCTTCGACACCGCCGAGTTGGTGGCCCGGGTCAGCTCCACGCTGCGTCGGAACAAGGAGTTCCGCGAGGTCTCGCCGCTGACCGGGCTACCCGGCAACACCCGGATCCGCCGGGAGATCACCGACCGGATTCGGGTTGGATCCGACTACGCGGTCGGTTACATCGACATTGACCGTTTCAAGAGCGTCAACGATGTCTACGGGTTTGTTCGCGGCGACGACTTCATCTGCGCGCTGGCCCACAGCCTGCACCAGGCGGTCGTCTCGGTGGGGCTCCCATCGGCCTTCCTGGGCCATGTCGGCGGCGACGACTTCATCTTCGTCAGCACGCCGGAACAGGTCCGGCAGCTGACCTCGCAGGTCTCCGCGGACTTCGAGCAGGCGGCCGACGCGCTGTACGACCCGCCCGACGCCGCCCGCGGCTACGTGGAGCTCAAGGACCGGCGGGGCAATCTACGCCGTGCCGCGCTGGTCACCCTCTCGATCGGCGTCTCGGTCTCGGACGCCGACAAGCGGCTCACGAATCCGCTGGCGGCGATGACGATCGCCTCCGAGATGAAGTCGGTGGCCAAGAGCCAGCCGGGGTCGTACGTGGCGGTGGACCGGCGTCGCGGAGTGTCGGATTCGAGTCATCGTTCTGTGAAGTAGCACGCTGTGGGTAGCCGCTGACCCCCCAGAGCATGTAAGACTTCGGGTAGTACCCACCACGCGCTGGCGGGACTCGGTGTAATTCCGAACCGGCGGTGATCCACGGCCTGACCGTGGTAAGCCCGCGACCCGGGAGCGGTTCGTCCGCCCGGTGGACCTGGTGCAAATCCGGGGCCGACGGTTGGGTGCGGGCATGCCCGCGTCCAGACAGTCCGGATGGGAGACAGCGCGCGGGACGGATGGGCCGTGCCCGGCCGCCGGTGTCGGCGTGCCGTGCGGTCCTCCCGGGGCGGCTGTGCCGTTCCCGGATCTCCGCCACCGCACGCCCGCGGCCCGATGCCGCCGCTCCCATCGCCGCCCGCGCACCGAGGGCGGGAGGGCGGGAGGGCAGGGCATGGCCGGCGTCTCCGTAGATGAGGCGATGCGTCGCGCAGTTGAGCTCGCCGCGCGTGGCCTCGGCACCACCAGCCCCAACCCGGTCGTCGGCTGCGTGCTGCTCGACCCGGATGGTCAGGTGGTCGGTGAGGGCTTCCACGCCTACGCCGGTGGGCCGCACGCCGAGATCGTCGCGCTCGCCCACGCGGGGGAGCGGGCGCGGGGCGGCACCGCGGTGGTCACGCTGGAACCCTGCGACCACACCGGCCGTACGGGTCCGTGCAGCACCGCTCTGGTGCAGGCCGGCGTCGCCCGGGTGGTGATCGCCGTACCCGACCCGAACCAGGCCGCGTCCGGTGGTGCCGCCACGCTACGCGCCGCCGGGGTCCGGGTCGATCTGGGTGTACGCGCCGTTGAGGCGGAGGCGGGCAACATCGCGTGGCTGACCTCAACGCGTCGGGGCTGGCCGTACCTCGTCTGGAAATACGCGGCGACGCTGGACGGGCGGTCCGCTGCCGCCGACGGCACCAGCATGTGGATCACCTCCGAGGCGGCCCGGATGGATGTGCACGCGCTGCGCGGCACCGTGGACGCTGTCATCGCCGGGGTGGGGACCGTGCTCGCCGACGACCCGCGCCTGACCGTTCGGAACCTGCGCGACGGCAGTCTCGCCATCCGGCAGCCGTTGCGGGTGGTGGTGGACTCGACGGGCCAGACCCCGGCCGGAGCACGGGTCCGCGACGACGCCGCGCCCACCTGGATCGCCACCGCCGAGGAGGTTGGTACCGATTCGGCGGGCCGGGTCGATCTGCCGGCGCTGCTCGCCGCGCTGCACCAGCGCGGGGTGCGCGCCGCGCTGCTGGAGGGAGGGCCGCGGCTGGCCGGTGCCTTTCTCGCCGCCGGGCTGGTCGACAAGATCGTCGGCTACGTCGCGCCCCGGCTGCTCGGCGCCGGACCCACCGCGTTGGCAGACACGGGGGTGACCACGATCACCGATGCCATCGACTGCGAGGTCGTTGACGTTACCCAGGTCGGTCCCGACCTGCGGATCACCGCACTGCCCCGGAAGAGGGAGGGCTGACATGTTCACCGGCATCGTCGAGGAACTCGGTGAGGTCATCCACATCGTGGAGACCGCGGAGGACTCCGCGATGGTCACCATCAACGGCCCACTGGTTGTCACCGACGCCCGGCCCGGTGACTCCATCGCGGTCAACGGGGTCTGTCTGACCGTGGTGGAACTCGCCGGTGGGGCCTTCACCGCCGACGTGATGGGCGAGACGCTGCGCCGCTCCGCGCTCGGCGGGCTGCGCCCCGGTGACCCGGTGAACCTGGAGCGGGCCGTCACCCTCGGCAGCCGCCTCGGCGGCCACCTGGTTCAGGGGCATGTCAACGGCGTCGGCGAGCTGCTGGCCCGGGAGTCGGCCGCGCGGTGGGAGACGGTTCGCTTCCGCCTGCCCACTGACCTGACTCGGTATGTGGTGGCGAAGGGGTCGATCACCGTTGACGGGGTGTCCCTGACCGTGGCCAGGGTCGGGCCCGACTGGTTCGAGGTGGGCCTGATCCCCACCACCCTGCGGCTGACGACGCTGGGCTCCCGTAGCGTCGGTGACCCGGTCAACCTCGAGGTTGACGTCCTGGCCAAATACGTCGAGCGGCTGCTCGGCGGGGGCCAGCCTGCCGGGCCGGACGACCTGCCCGTCGCTGTTGGCCTGCCCGGTGCCGCGCCGACGGGTGGGCCGGCGTGATGGGGCCGCTCGGCTGGCTGCTCGACGCGCAGGTGAGCCTCGCCGGCTCGCCGGTGCTGGTCCGCGAGATCGTCGGCAACGTCTTCGGCCTGGCCGCCGCGATGTTCGGCCTCCGCCGGGTGGTGTGGGCCTGGCCGGTCGGCATGATCGGCAACGCGCTGCTGTTCACCGTCTTCCTCGGCGGAGCGTTCGCCACCCCACAGGCTCATGACCTCTACGGCCAGGCCGGCCGGCAGGTCTTCTTCTTCGGGCTCGGCCTCTACGGCTGGTGGCGCTGGTCGCGACACCGTCGCCGGGGCGGCGACGGTACTGCTGCCGCGGTGGAGCCCCGCTGGGCTACCGGGCGGGAGCGGCTCGGACTGTTGACAGCCGCCGTGGTCGGCACCGCCGTCAGTTACCCGGTCCTCGCCGCCCTGGGTTCGTGGGGGCCGCTGCCGGATGCCTGGATCCTGACCGGCAGCCTGCTCGCCACCTACGGCATGGCCCGCGGATATGTGGACTTCTGGCTGATCTGGATCGCCGTTGACCTGGTCGGGTTGCCACTGTTGCTGCGCGGCGGGTTCTACCCCTCTGCGGTGATGTACCTCGTCTACGGCGCCTTCTGCGTCTGGGGGCTCGCCGCCTGGTGGCGGACGTCGCGTGCTGCTCGCACCGACCTCGCACCGATCCCATCGAGCTATGCGGAGGCTGTGGCGTGACCACCTTTGGCAGGATCGAACGAGCGATGGCGGAGATCATCGCCGGCCGGCCCGTCGTCGTGGTTGACGACGCCAACCGGGAGAACGAGGGTGACCTGATCTTCGCGGCCGAGCTGGCCACGCCGGAGCTGGTCGCCTTCATGGTCCGCTACACCTCCGGCTACATCTGCACGGCGTTACCCGGGAGCGAGTGCGACCGGCTGGACCTGCCGCCGATGCACCACACCAACCAGGACCGGCGCGGCACCGCCTACGCGGTGACGGTGGACGCCCGGGAGGGTGTGAGCACCGGCATCTCCGCCGCCGACCGGGCGCACACGATCCGGCTGCTCGCCAGCTCCGGCACCGCGCCGGAGGATCTGGCCCGGCCCGGTCACGTGGTCCCACTGCGGGCCCACGAGGAGGGGGTGCTGCGTCGGCCCGGTCACACCGAGGCCGCGACCGACCTCACCCGGCTGGCCGGGCTGCGCCCCGCAGGGGTCCTCTGCGAGCTGGTCAACGACGACGGCACCATGATGCGGGGCCCGGACCTGGAGCGGTTCTGTGCCGAGCACTCATTGGTCCTGGTCACCATCGCGGAGCTGATCGCCTACCGGCGGCGGACTGAGAAACAGGTCGAGCGGGTCGCCGAGGCTCGACTGCCCACCCGGCACGGGCTCTTCCGGATCCTGGGCTACCGCGGCGACTACGACTCAGCCGAGCACGTCGCGCTGGTGATGGGTGATCTCGGCGACGGTCGGGACGTGCTGGTGCGGGTGCACTCCGAGTGTCTCACCGGTGACGTCTTCGGCTCGTTGCGCTGCGACTGTGGGCCCCAGCTGAACGCCTCGCTGGAGTTGGTCGCCCGGGAGGAGCGTGGAGTCGTGCTCTACCTGCGTGGCCATGAGGGGCGTGGCATTGGGCTGCTGCATAAACTTCAGGCGTACCAGTTACAGGACCTGGGCCTGGACACCGTCGAAGCCAACCTGGAGCTCGGCCTGCCGGCGGACGCGCGGGACTACGGCACCGGCGCGCAGATCCTCTACGACCTCGGGGTGCGGTCGATGCGGCTGCTCACGAACAATCCGGCCAAGCAGGCCGGTCTGGAAGGGTATGGCGTGACCATTACCGGCCGCCTGGAGCTACCGGTTCGGCAGCACGCGGAGAACGCGCGCTACCTGCAGACCAAGCGGGACCGCATGGGGCACCTGCTGGAGTAGGTGAGACGAGGTTATCGAGGCACTGGGCCCTCGGCGATCGGATTGGAGCGTAGGAATGGCGGGTTTCGGGGAGCCGGGCGTCAACACGGTCGATGCCGCGGGTCTGACCGTCGGGGTGGTCGCTGCCCGCTGGCACGGCGAGTTCACCGACCACATGCTCGACCGGGCAGTCGCCGCTGCCGAAGCGTGTGGGGCCGGCGCCACGGTGGCCCGGGTGGCCGGCTCGGTGGAGCTACCCGTGGTGGCGCAGGCGCTCGCCCGGCGTTGCGACGCGGTGGTGGCGCTCGGGGTGGTGGTCCGGGGAGCCACCGCTCACTTCGACTACGTCTGCCGGTCGGTCACCGACGGGCTTACCCGGATCGCCCTGGATGAGGGGAAGCCGGTCGGGCATGGTGTGCTGACCGTGGACATGATCGAGCAGGCTCGGGACCGGGCCGGGCTGCCCGGCTCGGCGGAGGACAAGGGATGGGCGACGACTGTCGCGGTCCTCGACGCGGCGCTCGCGGTTCGGGACCTGGCTGGCACCACCCCCCAGGTGGGCTTCGGCGCCTGAGAGTTGCCGGCATCGTGGGACACTCCGAGCCCCGGTGGAGCCGTGGTTGCCGGCGGGTTGCAAGAATCGACCTGTGAAGACGTTCGAGGAGTTGTTTGCCGAGCTGCAGACCAAGGCCGCGGCCGGCACCCCCGGCTCGGGCACCGTCGCGGCCCTGAACAAGGGGGTGCACTTCGTCGGCAAGAAGGTCGTCGAGGAGGCGGCCGAGTCCTGGATGGCGGCCGAGCACGAGGGGCCCGAGCGGACCGCCGAGGAGATCTCCCAGCTGCTCTACCAGGTGCAGGTGTTGATGCTCGTCGCCGGTCTCGACCTCGAGGACGTCTACCGACATCTGTGAGTGTTCCCCGCGCCGACCCTCCCGTTTTCCGACAAGGAGCATTCCGTCATGCTGCGAGTCGCGGTACCCAACAAGGGGACCTTGGCCGAGAAGGCCGCTCAGATGCTGCGCGAGGCGGGCTACCGCCAGCGAACCGACCCGAAGGACCTGGTCTGCCGGGACGATACAAACGATATTGAGTTCTTCTATCTGCGTCCGAAGGACATCGCCACCTACGTCGGCTCCGGGGACCTGGATGTCGGCATCACCGGCCGGGACCTACTGGTCGACTCCGGTGCGCCCGCCACCGAGGTGGTCGACCTGGCCTTCGGTCAGGCCACTTTCCGATTCGCCGCTCGGCCCGAGGACATCGCTTCGGTGCAGGACCTGGACGGGCGGCGGGTCGCTACCGCGTATCCCGGCCTGGTGGAGCGGCACCTCGCCGAGCTGGGCGTCAAGGCCGACGTGATCCGCCTGGACGGCGCGGTGGAGAACGCCATCCGGCTGGGCCTCGCCGACGTGGTCGCCGACGTGGTGGAGACCGGTGCCACGCTGCGTCAGGCCGGATTGGTGGTCTTCGGTGAGCCGCTGCTGCGCTCGTCCGCCGTCCTGGTCTGCCGCGCTGCCGCGCCGCCGCACCCGCAGTGCGAGCTGCTGCTCCGCCGCCTGCACAGTGTGCTCGTCGCCCGGCGTTACGTGATGCTGACGTACGACGTTCCGGTCGATCTGTTGGCTCGGGCCAGTTCGTTGACTCCGGGCATCGAGTCGCCAACCGTCTCCCGGCTGCACCGGGAGGGCTGGGTGGCGGTGCAGGCGATGGTGCTGCGAGACGATGTGCACCGGATCATGGATGAGTTGTACCAGGTCGGAGCCCGCGCGATCCTGGTCACGAGCATTCAGGCCTGTCGCCTCTGACCCGAGTCCGGGCGCGGAGCCGGGCGCAGAGCGGGGATGTCCCTCGCCGGTCGGGCCGCCACCCCGCCTGAGCCTCGCCGCGCCCGGCCGTGTGCCGGGCGCGGGTCGCTCGGGTGTGGGTGGCAGACTGGTGGGGTGAGCAAAACCGAAGCGTTCCGTATCCGGCCCCGGCGGGTCCGGCTGGTCTGCTGGGCCTCGGCGATTGCCTTGGTGCTGCTGTTCACGGTGCTGGCGACGTCACTGCACGGGGCGACCGGCAGCGGCTATGGCTCGTTCCAGCGAGGCGACCAACTCGGCATGGTCGGCCTCGGCGTACTCGGTGCACTTGCCTTCCTGCTCTTCACCCGGCCACGGGTGGAGGCCGACGCGCAGCGGATCCGGGTGCAGAACGTGATCGGCTCGTACGAGCTGCCCTGGGAGCTCGTCCGTGGCATCCGGTTTGACCGCGGGGCGCCCTGGGCCAGCCTCGAGCTGCACGATGACGACCTGGTGCCGATGCTTGCCCTCCAGGCCGCCGACAAGGAGTTGGCCGTTGACGCGGTCCGCAGGCTGCGTCAGCTGCATCAGGCCCGGGTGGCTGAGGGTGCCGCCGGCCACTGAACCGGCGGACCGAGGCGTGCGGCTGATGCCCGGTGTGGGGCGGACCGGCGCGGGGTGTAAGCTACCGGAAACGACCAGGCCAGCTGCGTCTTCGCGGGTGGCTTTGAAAGTGGAGCGCCTGCTCCCACCTGAGTCGCCGCGTGGTGGCCGGGTCCGGTCCCCGATTCCGGGCACGCCTCGGTCTCGGATGCGCGACTATATGGTCGTGCCGACCGGTCGAGCGGGCCCCGGTAGCTGCCGGGGCCTTCTGCTTTCCGGGTCGGTTCCCACCCGGGAACCGCCGGGTCGGCAATGCAGGAGACTCGACTCGAGGAGGCCCCATCAGCGTCGAACCACGCGTGAACGAGCAGATCCGGGCACGTGAGGTCCGACTGGTCGGTCCCGAGGGTGAGCAGGTGGGCATCGTCCCGCTGGAGCGCGCCCTTCAGCTGGCCGCGGACGTCGACCTGGACCTGGTCGAGGTTGCGCCAATGGCGCGCCCGCCGGTGTGCAAGCTCATGGACTTCGGCAAGTTCAAGTATGAGAGCGCACTGAAGGCGCGCGAAGCGCGGCGTAATCAGCAGCAGACCGTCATCAAGGAGATGAAGCTTCGGCCGAAGATCGATCCGCACGACTACGAGACCAAGAAGGGTCACGTGGTGCGGTTCCTCAAGGCGGGCGACAAGGTCAAGGTGACGATCATGTTCCGGGGTCGCGAGCAGAGCCGCCCGGAGCTGGGCTACCGGCTCCTGCGTCGGCTCGAGTCCGAGATCTCGGAGCTGGGGTACGTCGAGGCCGCGCCGAAGCAGGACGGTCGAAACATGATCATGGTGCTCGCACCGCACCGCGCCACCAAGGCTGCCGCCACGGCGGCCCGCGGCGGCGCGCTGCCGCGGGGCGAGCGGGAATCCGGTGCCGCCGAGGCAGCACCGCCGGCCGAGGCGGCCGGACCCGCCGGAACTGCCGGCGAGTAGCAGGGGAGAAGACGTTCCACATGCCGAAGATGAAAAGCCACACCGGGATGGGCAAGCGCGTCCGGGTGACCGGCAAAGGCAAGATCGTGAAGCAGCAGGCCGGCCTGCGCCACAACCTGGAGAAGAAGTCCTCCACCCGTACCCGCCGGCTGACCGGGCTGGTCGAGGTGGCCAAGCCGGATGTCAAGCGCATCAAGAAGCTGCTCGGCCGCTGACGCGCGCCACCCTGAACCAACGAAGGAGCTGAGATGGCACGCGTCAAGCGGGCTGTGAACGCCCAGAAGAAGCGCCGTACCCTGCTGGCGACCGCGAGTGGCTATCGCGGTCAGCGCTCCCGGCTGTACCGCAAGGCCAAGGAGCAGGTGCTGCACTCGATGCAGTACTCCTACCGGGACCGTCGCGACCGCAAGGGCGACTTCCGGCAGCTGTGGATCCAGCGGATCAACGCGGGCGCCCGCGCCAACGGGCTCACCTACAACCGCCTGATCCAGGGCCTCAAGCTGGCCGGCATCGAGGTCGACCGGAAGATCCTGGCCGACCTGGCCGTCAACGACGCCGCCGCCTTCGCGGCGATCGTCGAGAAGGCCCGTGCGGCCGTCGCGGAGCAGGGCACCGGCGGCGCCGGTGCCCAGGCCGCCTGATCCACCCACGGCAGCGCGAGGCGTCTCCCATGCAGTCACGATCGCACGGGAGGCGCCTCGACGCCGTCTCCGGACCACTCACCCCCCGCACTCCACGGATTGTGGCGGCCCGTCGACTGCACCGCCGCCGCGACCGCGAGGCCACCGGTCGGTTCCTGGCCGAGGGCCCGCAGGCGGTCCGCGAGGCCCTGGCTCGGTCGGGCACGGTCCTGGAACTCTTCGGTACGCCGGCCGCCCTGGACCGGCACCGGGACCTGGCCGCGCAGGCTGCCGCCGCTGACCTTCCCGTCTCCGAGGTAACCGACGCGGCCCTCGCCGGGCTCGCCGAGACCGTCGCTCCCCAGGGCCTGATCGGCGTCTGTCAACACCTTGACCTGCCGCTGGCCACCGCTCTCGCGCGAGCGCCGCGGCTGGTCGCAGTCCTCGCCGACATCCGGGATCCGGGCAACGCCGGCACGGTCCTGCGTACCGCCGACGCGGCCGGCGCCCAGACGGTGGTCTTCGCCGGCACGGCTGTCGACCCCTACAACGGCAAGGTGGTGCGGGCGTCGGCGGGCAGCCTGTTCCACGTGGACGTGGTGCGGGCGCCCGATCCGCTTCAGGTGATCGCCGACCTGCGGGCCGCCGGGCTCGCCGTGTTGGCCACCACCGGATACGGCGCGGACGACCTGGATGACCTGGTGGACGCCGGCCGGTTGGCCGCCCCCGCCGCCTGGGTCCTTGGCTCCGAGGCGCATGGCTTGCCCACCGAGCTGACCGCGGCCGCCGACGCCCGGGTTCGGGTACCGCTGCATGGGCGGGCGGAGAGCCTTAACCTGGCTGCCGCGGCGGCGGTGTGCCTGTACGCTTCAGCGAGAGCGCAGCGCCGGCCGTCGTCCCCGCGCCCGGTCGAGGCCACAACTGCGGTCGAGGACGTGACCGTGGTCAAGGAAGTAGCAGCGGTCGAGGACGTAGCCGCTGTTGAGGCAGAAACTGCGATCGAGACCGCAGCAAAGGAGAGCGGCCGCCCGTGAACGCGCAACGGCGTTCGTTTAGCCAGCCCGCCGGTGCCGGCGGGCGGCGGGCCTGACCCGCTCTCCGCACGACTCCCACCGGCGGGCTGCGGCACAGCCGCGCGTCCGTAGACTCGCTTCGCCGCCTGACAAGGCCGGCGCCGCCGTGAGGGAGTGCCTGTACGCCATGTCCTACCGCAACGACCCGTACGACCCGAAGCAGGTCGCCCTGCTCGACCCGGCCGCACTGGCCGAGGCTGTCGCCACCGCCGAGGCGGCGTTCGCCGCCGCCGCCAGTCCGGATGAGCTGACCGCGCTGCGCCCGGCCCACCTCGGGGACCGGGCCCCGGCGTCGCTGGCCCGACGTGAGATCGGCGCGTTGCCGCCGGCCGCCAAGGCCGACGCCGGCAAGCGGGTCAACGAGGCCCGCCGGTCGATCGAGAGCGCATACGCCGCGCGCGCTCAGGTACTGGAGCGGGAGCAGGCCGAGCGGATGCTGGTCGAGGAGCGGGTGGATGTCACCCTGCCGGCCGCCCGGCGTCCGGCCGGGGCCCGCCACCCGGTCAGTACGTTGATGGAGCAGATTACCGACTTCTTCGTCGGAATGGGCTACGAGGTGGCCGAGGGCCCCGAGGTCGAGTTGGAGTGGACCAACTTCGACGCGCTCAACATCCTGCCGGACCACCCGGCGCGGGGGTTGATGGACACCTTCCACGTCGCGCCGGAGCACTCCGGCATGGTGCTGCGGACCCACACCTCGCCGGTGCAGGCGCGGACGATGCTGACCCGCACACCGCCGATCTACGTGATCTGCCCGGGCCGGGTCTACCGGACCGACGAGTTGGACGCCACCCACGCGCCGGTCTTCCACCAGGTCGAGGGCCTGGTGGTGGACCGTGGCATCACGATGGCGCACCTGCGCGGCACGCTGGACCACTTTGCTCGGGCGATGTTCGGGCCCCAGGCGCGGACCCGCTTCCGGCCGCACTACTTCCCGTTCACCGAGCCGTCGGCGGAGTTCGACGTCTGGTTCCCGGAGCACCGCAAGGGTGCGCAGTGGGTCGAGTGGGGTGGCTGCGGCATGGTGAACCCGCGGGTGCTGCGGGCCTGCGGCATCGACCCGGAGGTCTACTCCGGATTCGCCTTCGGCATGGGCATCGACCGTACGGTCATGTTCCGGCACGGCGTCGGCGACATGCGGGACCTGGTGGAGGGAGACGTCCGGTTCACCCGGGCGTTCGGGTACGGCGCGTAGGCGCGGGCACGAGTTACGGAGACGGTGATCTGAGTCATGCGAGTTTCTGTCAGTTGGCTGCGTGAGTACGTTGACCTGCCGGCCGACCTGACCCCGGCCGACCTTGAGCAGTCCCTGGTCGGCCTCGGTCTCGAGGTGGAGTCCGTCGTGGACCTGGCCGGTACGGTCACCGGGCCGCTGGTCGTCGGCGAGGTGCGGGAGATTGAGGAGCTGACCGGCTTCAAGAAGCCGATTCGCTTCTGTCGGGTGGACGTGGGCGACGCCAACGGCACCGGCGAGTTGCAGGAGATCGTCTGCGGGGCGCGCAACTTCGCGGTCGGCGACCGGGTGGTGGTGATCCTCCCCGGCGGGGTGCTGCCTGGTGACTTCGCCATCGGGGCGCGCCGGACGTACGGGCGCAACTCCAAGGGCATGATCTGCTCGGCGAAGGAGTTGGGCCTGGGCGACGACCACGGCGGCATCATCGTGCTGCCCGATTCCAGCCCCGCCAAGCCGGGTGACGACGCCCGCCCCGTGGTTGGCCTCGATGATGTGGTGGTCGAGGTCGAGCTGACCCCGGACCGGGGCTACCAGATGTCGGTGCGGGGGATCGCCCGGGAGCTGTCGCACGCATTCGGGGTGCCGTTTCGGGACCCGGGCCTCGCGTCCGCCCCGGCGGGGACCGAGGCGCCCGCGTACCCGGTGGAGGTGCGGGATCCGGTCGGCTGTGACCGGTTCGCGGCGCGCATGGTCCGCGGTGTGAACCCGGCCGCGCCGTCGCCGGCCTGGATGGTCCAACGGCTCACCACCGCCGGTATCCGCAGCCTCTCGCTGCCGGTCGACATCACCAACTACGTGATGCTCGAGCTGGGCCAGCCGATGCACGCCTTCGACGCCGACCGGATCACCGGCTCGCTGGTGGTGCGCCGGGCGGTGGCGGGGGAGCGGTTGACCACCCTGGACGGGGTGGCGCGCACGCTCGTGGCCGAGGACATGGTGATCTGTGATGCCGGGTTGTCGAACTCGACCCCGGCGGCTGGCGCGGATGCCGGTGTGCCGATCTCGCTCGCTGCCGTGATGGGTGGCGAGAGCAGTGAGGTGGTCGCGGAGACCAGCACCGTGTTGTTCGAGGCTGCCCACTGGGATCCGGTGATGGTGGGGCGCACGGCCCGCCGGCACCGGCTGTTCAGCGCGGCGGCGAAGCGGTGGGAGCGGGGCGTTGACCCGGCCCTGCCGTTGGTCGCCATCGACCGGGCGGTTCAGCTACTGGTGGAGCATGGCGGCGGCGCGGCCGGTGCGGAGATCCTCGACATCGATCATGTGTCGTCGCCGACCCCGGTGGTCATGCCGGCGGATCTGCCAGCTCGACGGGTCGGGGTGGCCTATTCGCCGGACCGGGTGGCTGCTCTGCTCACCGAGGTCGGCTGCACGGTCGTGACCGGCCCGGATCGGCTCGCCGCGGATCCGGGTGAGGTGGGCGTCGCCGCCGGTGGCGCGGTGTCGTTCCTGGTTACCCCGCCGTCCTGGCGACCCGACCTGACCGACCCGGCCGACCTGGTCGAGGAGGTGGTCCGCCTCGACGGCTACGACCGGGTGCCGGCGGTGCTGCCGGTGGCCCCCGCCGGCCGGGGCCTGACCTGGCAGCAGCGGCGTCAGCGGGCGGTGGCCCGGATGCTCGCCGACCAGGGGTACGTGGAGGTGCTCTCCGCGCCGTTTGTGGCAGTCGAGCTGGCTGACCAGCTAGGCCTGCCGGCCGATGACGCTCGGCGGCGGGCGGTGCGGCTGGCCAACCCGCTGTCGGAGCAGGAGCCGGTGCTGCGGACGACGTTGCTCGGCCCGCTGCTCGGGGTGCTCCGACGGAACCTGGGCCGAGGCCAACGGGATCTCGCGCTGTACGAGATCGGTACGGTCTTCCACCCGCGGGCAGCGGTCGGCACTCCGCCGACGATGGGGGTGGAGCACCGGCCGTCGGACGCGGAGCTCGCCGCCGCCGATGCGGTGCTGCCGGAGCAGCCTCGGCACGTCGCCGTGGTCCTCGCCGGTGAGGTCGAGCCGGGTGGCTGGTGGGGCGAGGGACGCCCGGCCGGCTGGGCGGATGCGGTCGCGGCGGCCCGGGCGGTGCTCGCGGCCGCCGGCATACCCGAGGACCGGGTGGCCGTACGGGCCGTGGAGCAGGCCCCCTGGCACCCCGGGCGCTGTGCGCGGCTGGTGGTGGATGGCGCGGCTGTCGGATATGCGGGGGAGCTGCATCCGGCGGTGATCGCCGAGCTGGAGCTGCCCCGCCGTACCGCCGCGATGGAGCTGGACCTGGACGCGGTCCCGGCGGCCCCGGTGCGGCAGGCCCCGGTGCTCTCCTCCTTCCCGCCCGCCCTGATTGACGTGGCGCTGGTGGTCGATGTCGACGTGCCGGTGGCCGAGGTGCAGGGGGCGCTGGTGGCGGGGGCCGGTGCGCTGTTGGAGTCGGTTCGGCTCTTCGACGTCTACGCCGGTGAGCAGCTCGGCGCGGGTCGTCGGTCGTTGGCGTACAAGCTGACCTTCCGGGCGCCGGACCGGACGCTGACGGTGGAGGAGGCGGTCGCGGCGCGGGACGCGGCGGTTGCCTGTGTCGCGGAGCGCTTCGGCGCTACCCTCCGCGGCGTGTGAGGGCAGACCTCGCCTTTACCGCAGTTCAAAGGGCCCGCGTCGCGTATCGCGACGCGGGCCCTCTCCGCGAGTGGGTGGCCGTGACCCAGAACACGGCCTCATCGCCATGCAATGCTTTGTATGATCATGCAGTCACTGCTAGCCTTCCCTGCATTGTTATACGGAGGTAGGTATGGGGATCCGAGTTGCGGTCGCTGGGGCGAGCGGTTACGCCGGAGGTGAACTGCTGCGCCTGATCACCGGGCACCCGGAGTTCGACCTGGTCGCCGCCACCGCGCACAGCCAGGCCGGGCACCGGCTGGACACCGTGCACCCACAGCTGACCGGGCTGGATCTGGTTCTGGCCAAGACCGACCCGGCGGCCCTGGCCGATGCCGACCTGGTCTTCCTGGCGCTGCCGCACGGTGAGTCGGCGGCGCTGGCCGCGCAGCTGTCACCGGAGGTGCGCGTGGTTGACCTCGGCGCCGACCACCGGCTGGCCGACCCGTACGCCTGGGCCAACTACTACGGCGGCACCCACGCCGGGCAGTGGACCTACGGTCTGCCCGAGCTGCCGGGTCAGCGCGAGCGGGTCGCCGCCGCGACCCGGGTGGCCAACCCCGGCTGCTACGCCAGCGCCATCATCCTGGCGCTCGCCCCGCTGATCGCCGCCGGTGCGGCCCAGCCTGCCGACGTGGTGGTGGTGGCCGCCTCCGGGGCCTCGGGCGCCGGCCGCGCTGCCAAGGCGCACCTGCTCGCTGGCGAGGTCATGGGTGACCTGTCGCCGTACCGGGTCGGCGCGCACCAGCACGTTCCGGAGATCAAGCAGGCGACCGGGGCGACCAGCCTGTCGTTCACCCCGGTGCTGGCGCCGATGCCACGGGGGATCCTCGCGACCGTCACCGCCGTGCCCGTACGCGAGGTCGACCCGCAGGCGGTGCTCGCCGAGGCGTACGCGGACGCGCCCTTCGTGCACGTGTTGCCGGAGGGGCGGTGGCCACACACCGCCGCGACCCTCGGCTCCAACTCCTGCCATCTCCAGGCGACCGTTGACGTTGACGCCGGGCGGTTGATCGTGGTCAGCGGCCTGGACAACCTCGGTCGGGGCGCGGCTGGCCAGGCGGTGCAGAACGCCAACATCATGCTCGGCCTGCCGGAGACCACCGGCCTGTCCGTCTGGGGAGTTACCCCGTGAGCGTCACGACTCCCCGTGGCTTCCGGGCGGCCGGGGTGCCCGCCGGGCTCAAGGAGAGCGGGGCGACCGACGTCGCCCTGGTCGTCAACGACGGCCCGCAGGCCGGTGCGGCCGGTGTCTTCACCACCAACCGGGTGAAGGCGGCGCCGGTGCTCTGGACCGAGCAGGTCGTCCAGGGCGGTCTGGTCCGCGCCGCGGTGCTCAACTCGGGCGGCGCCAACGCCTGCACCGGCCCTGGTGGCTTCCAGGACACCCACGCCACCGCGGAGCACACCGCGGCGGTACTGGCCGCCGTCGCCCCCGGGCTGAACCTGGGTGCGGGCGAGGTGGCCGTCTGCTCCACCGGTCTGATCGGCGAGCGGCTGCCCATGGACCGGCTCCTGCCCGGCGTGGGTACGGCGGTCGAGGCGTTGAGCCAGGACGGCGGACCGGCCGCCGCCGAGGCCATCATGACCACCGACTCCCGGCCCAAGAACGCGGTCGGGCACGGTGCCGGTTTCACCGTGGGTGGGATGGCCAAGGGCGCGGGCATGCTCGCGCCGGCGATGGCCACGATGCTCAGCGTGCTCACCACCGACGCGGTCGCCGACCCGGAGACCCTGGACGCGGCGCTGCGGGCCGCCTGCCGAGTCAGCTTCGACCGGGTCGACTCGGACGGCTGCATGTCCACCAACGACACGGTGCTGCTGCTGGCCAGCGGTGCGAGCGGCGTTGTGCCCACCGAGGCCGAGCTGACCGCCGTGGTCACCGCCGTCGCTCACGATCTCGCGCAGCAGCTCGTCGCCGACGCTGAGGGCGCCACCAAGCAGATCACGATCGACGTGGTCGGCGCGGCGAGCGAGGATGACGCGGTCGAGGTGGGCCGGAGCGTGGCCCGGAACAATCTGGTCAAGACCGCGCTGTTCGGCAACGACCCGAACTGGGGGCGCATCCTCGCCGCCGTCGGCACCACCACTGCGGCGTTCGAGCCGGAGCGGGTCGACGTGGCCGTGAACGGGGTGTGGGTGTGCCGGGGCGGTGCCGCCGCCGAGGACCGGTCCAAGGTCGACCTCAGCGGCATGGACGTGACGATCTGCATCGACCTGGGGGCGGGCGTGGCCGCGGCGACGATCTGGACCAACGACCTGTCCCACGGGTACGTGCACGAGAACTCGGCGTACTCGTCGTGAGCACGAGGATCGCCGCGTGGCGCGGCGCCGCAACCGGATACGGAAGGCAGGTTCGGGCATGAGCTCCACCGCGGATCTCACCGGCGCTCAGGCCAAGGCCGCCACCCTGATCGAGGCGCTGCCGTGGCTGGCCCGGTTCGCGGGCTCGACCGTCGTGGTCAAGTACGGCGGCAACGCCATGACCGATCCGGAGCTGCGGCGGGCGTTCGCCGCGGACATGGTCTTTCTCCGCTACGCCGGCCTGAAGCCGGTCGTGGTGCACGGCGGCGGTCCGCAGATCTCGGCGATGCTGGACCGCCTCGGCATCGACAGCGAGTTCCGGGGCGGGCTGCGGGTCACCACGCCAGAGGTGATGGACGTGGTCCGGATGGTGTTGCTGGGGCAGGTCGGCCGGGAACTGGTCGGGCTGATCAACGCGCACGGTCCGTTCGCGATGGGGCTCTCCGGCGAGGACGCGGGTCTGTTCACCGCGGTCCGACGCCCGGCGTACGTCGATGGGCGGCCGGTCGACGTCGGTCAGGTCGGCGATGTGGAGTCGGCGGACATCTCGGTGGTGACCGACCTGCTCGAGGCCGGCCGGATCCCGGTGCTCTCGACCGTGGCCCCGGACGTGGACGGCGTGCCGCACAACCTCAACGCGGACACCGCCGCGGCGGCGTTGGCGATCGCCCTGCGGGCGCGCAAGTTGGTCGTCCTGACCGATGTGCCGGGCCTGTACGCCAACTGGCCGGACCGGTCCAGCGTGGTCGGTAAGGTCACCGCGACCGAGCTGGCGAAGCTGCTGCCGTCCCTGGAGTCGGGGATGGTCCCCAAGATGGAGGCGTGCCTGCGGGCGGTGCGCGGGGGCGTGCCCGCCGCGCACGTCGTGGACGGGCGGGTCGCGCACTCGACCCTGCTGGAGATCTTCACCTCGGAAGGCTTTGGAACCATGGTGATTCCCGGATGAGCCCGCTTCGTGACCGCTGGCAAGAATCCATGATGGACAGCTATGGCACGCCGCCGCTGGCACTGGTCGGCGGGGCCGGCGCCGTGGTGGTTGACGAGGCCGGCCGGGAGTACGTGGACCTGCTCGGCGGCATCGCCGTCAACACCCTCGGCCACGCCCACCCGGCGGTGGTCTCCGCCGTCTCCAAGCAGGTCGCCACGCTGGGGCACGTGTCAAACCTGTACGTTGCCGAGCCGCCGGTGGCCCTGGCCGAGCTGCTGCTCGCCCTCGCCGGCCGACCGGGACGGGTCTTCTTCGCCAACTCGGGTGCCGAAGCCAACGAGACGGCGTTCAAGATCTCCCGGCTCACCGGACGGACCGAGGTCGTCGCGACCCGGGGCGGCTTCCACGGCCGCACCATGGGGGCGCTGGCGCTCACCGGCCAGCCGGCCAAGGCCGACCCGTTCCGTCCGCTGCCCGCCACCGTCACCCACGTCGACTACGGCGACAGCGCCGCGCTGGCGGCGGCCGTCACCGACGCGACCGCGATGGTGATCCTGGAGCCGATCCAGGGGGAGAACGGCATCGTCGTACCGCCCGCCGGCTACCTCGCCGAGGCCCGCCGGATCACCGCCGAGCACGGTGCCCTGCTGGTGCTCGACGAGGTGCAGACCGGAATCGGCCGCACCGGGCACTGGTTCGCCCACCAGACCGAGGGCATCGAACCGGACGTGGTGACGCTCGCCAAGGGCCTTGGCGGTGGCCTCCCGCTCGGCGCCTGCATCGCCTTCGGCCCCGCGGCCGACCTGCTGCGCCCCGGCTCACACGGCACCACCTTCGGGGGGAACCCGATCAGCTGCGCCGCCGGGCTGGCGGTGCTGTCCACGATCGCCGGCACCGGGCTGCTCGACCACGTCGAGCGGGTCGGGGACCGGCTCCGGCGGGGCATCCAGGCGCTCAACCATCCACTGGTCGCCGAGGTGCGGGGCGCCGGCCTGCTGCTCGGGATCGTGCTGACCGCGCCGGTCGCGGCGGTCGCCGTCGAGGCGCTGCGAGAGGTGGGCTTCCTGGCCAACGCGGTGCAGCCGGGTGTCATCCGGCTCGCCCCACCGCTGATTCTCACCGCCGACCAGGCCGAGGCCTTCCTGGCCGCCCTGCCGGGCGCACTCGCCGCGACCCACGCCGCCGCCGGCTCGACCCCGACCACCGGGCCCCGGTCAACGGGCCCGGGCAACCCCAGCCCGCCGGCCCAACCGGCCAGAATTCCGACCCCGACCACCCCAACCACGACGGAGACCAGGGCATGATCCGGCACTTCCTGCGGGACGACGACCTCACCCCCGCCGAACAGGCGACCGTGCTCGACCTGGCCGCCGGCATGAAGGCGGACCGCTTCGGGTACCGCCCCCTGGCCGGCCCGCGCGCGGTGGCGGTGCTCTTCGACAAGCCGAGCCTGCGCACCCGGATGTCCTTCGACGTCGGCATCGCCGAGCTGGGCGGGCACCCGCTGGTGGTGGACAGCCAGGTGACCCACCTCGGCCGCGGTGAGACCCTCGCCGACGTCGGGCGGGTGCTCTCCCGCTACGTGGCGGCGATCGTGCTGCGGACCCACGGGGACGACCGGATCGCCGAGGTCGCCGCGCACGCGACCGTGCCGGTGATCAACGCGCTCACGGACATGTATCACCCGTGCCAGCTCCTGGCCGACCTGCTCACCATCCGCGAGCATCTCGGCGGCACCGCCGGGCGGACACTGGCCTACCTGGGCGACACGGCGAACAACATGTGCCACTCGTACCTGCTCTCCGGCGCCGCCGCCGGCATGCACGTCCGGATCGCCGGGCCGACCGGGTCCAGCCCGGACCCGGCGGTGCTGGCCCGGGCGGAGAAGATCGCCGCCGGCACCGGCGGGTCGGTGCGTACCGGCACCGACCCGGTGGCGGCGGTCCGCGACGCCGACGCCGTCGCCACCGACACCTGGATCTCGATGGGGCAGGAGTCCGACGGGCTGGACCGGGTCACCTCGTTCCGCCCATACCAGGTCAACACCGCGGTGCTCGCACATGCCGCGCCACACGCGATCGTGCTGCACTGCCTGCCCGCGCACCGCGGCGACGAGATCACCGATGCGGTGCTCGACGGCCCGCGCAGCGCCGTCTTCGACCAGGCGGAGAACCGGCTGCACGCCCAGAAGGCGCTGCTGACGTTCCTCCTCGGGACAACGCCGGACGCGCCAGCGTCGGGCAGCCACACCGGGCAGAGCGCGTGAGCGCCCCGCTGACCCGTGCCGCCCGGCACGCCCGCATCGTCGAGTTGATCCGGGACAAGGCGATCCACTCGCAGACCGAACTGGGCGACCTGCTGGCCGGGGAGGGTATCCAGGCCACCCAGGCGACCCTCTCCCGGGATCTGAAGGAACTCGGCGCGGTGACCGTGCGCGGTGGCGACGGACGCGGGGTCTACCTGATCCCGGAGGACGGCCAGCGTCCGCTGCGGGAGGCCGAGACCGCGCCGGCGCGGCTCGTGCGCCTGCTGCGCGAGCTGCTCAACGGAGTGGACGCCAGCGGCAACATCGCCGTGCTCCGTACCCCACCGGGTGCGGCCCAATACCTGGCCAGCGCGCTGGACCGCGCCGGCCTGCCCGAGGTCGTCGGCACGATCGCCGGCGACGACACCATCCTCGTCGTGGCCCGCGAGGCCGACGGCGGAGCCGCGCTCGGCGACCAACTCGCCGGCTGGGCCCGCCGCGAAGACAACGTTGAAAGGAGCATCACATCATGACTGAGCGGGTCGTTCTGGCGTACTCCGGAGGGCTGGACACCTCCGTCGCGATCCCGTACCTGGCCGAGCAGACCGGTGCCGAGGTCATCGCCGTGGCGGTCGACGTCGGGCAGGGCGGTGAGGACCTGGAGGCCATCCGGCAGCGGGCGCTCGACTGCGGGGCCGTGGAGTCCGAGGTGGTCGACGCGCGCGACGAGTTCGCCGCCGAGTACTGCCTGCCCGCGGTCCGGGCCAACTCCCTCTACCAGGACCGGTACCCGCTGGTCTCCGCCCTGTCCCGGCCGCTGATCGTCAAGCACCTGGTGGCCGCGGCCCGCACACACGGCGGCACCATCGTGTCGCACGGGTGCACCGGCAAGGGCAACGACCAGGTTCGCTTCGAGGTCGGCCTGGGGGCGCTCGCCCCGGATCTGCGGATCGTCGCGCCGGCCCGGGACTACGCCTGGACCCGGGACAAGGCGATCGCGTTCGCCGAGGAGAAGGGGCTGCCGATCGACGTGTCGGCGAAGTCGCCCTACTCGATCGACCAGAACCTGTGGGGCCGGGCCGTCGAGACCGGGTTCCTGGAGGACATCTGGAACCCGCCGATCGAGGACCTGTACTCGTACACCGCCGACCCGGCCCAGCCGCGGGACGCGGACGAGGTGGTCATCACCTTCGACGCCGGTAACCCGGTCGCGATCGACGGGGAGACGGTCACCCCGTACCAGGCGATCGTGGAGCTGAACCGGCGTGCCGGCGCGCAGGGCGTCGGCCGGCTGGACATGGTCGAGGACCGGCTCGTCGGGATCAAGAGCCGCGAGGTGTACGAGGCGCCGGGCGCGATCGCGCTGATCACCGCCCACCAGGAGCTGGAGGCGGTCACCGTCGAGCGTGACCTGGCCCGGTTCAAGCGCAGCGTGGACCAGCGCTGGGGCGAGCTGGTCTACGACGGCCTGTGGTTCTCCCCGCTGAAGGACGCGCTGGACGCCTTCGTCGACGACTCGCAGCAGCACGTCTCCGGCGAGGTACGGCTCACCCTGCACGGCGGACGGGTCACCGCCACCGGCCGGCGGTCCGACGCCAGCCTGTACGACTTCGGCATGGCCACCTACGACACCGGTGACACCTTCGACCAGTCCCTGGCCAAGGGGTTCGTGCAGCTGTGGGGCCTGCCCAGCAAGATGTCGGCGGCGCGGGACGCCCGGCTGGGTGGGGCGCGGTGAGCGCTGCCACAATGGGCGGGGTGGACGACACGAGCCTGACCGAGAACAGCGCAGCCACCAACCGGACCAGCCTGTGGGGAGCCCGTTTCGCCGGCGGCCCGGCCGAGGCGCTCGCCCGGCTGTCGGTGAGCGTGCAGTTCGACTGGCGGCTCGCCCCCTACGACCTCGCGGGGTCCCGGGCGCACGCCCGGGTCCTGGCCGGCGCCGGCCTGCTGGACGCCGAGGAGCTGGGGCAGATCCTGGCGGCCCTGGACGACCTGGAGGCCGCCTGCGCCGCCGGCACGTTCCGGCCCACCGTTGACGACGAGGACGTGCACACCGCTCTGGAGCGGGGGCTGCTGGAGCGGCTCGGCCGGCTCGGCGGCAAGCTGCGCGCCGGCCGCTCCCGCAACGACCAGGTCGCCACGGACCTGCGGCTCTACCTGCGCGACCACGCCCGGGGCGTGGCCGCTCGGTTGGTCGAGCTGGCCGAGGCGTTGGTCGAGCAGGCCGGACGGCACGTGGACACCGCTACACCGGGCATGACCCACCTGCAACCCGCCCAGCCGGTCACCTTCGGGCACTGGCTGCTCGCCCATGTGCAGCCGCTGCTGCGCGACCTACAGCGGCTGCGCGACTGGGACCACCGCACCGCGGTCAGTCCGCTCGGAGCCGGCGCGCTCGCCGGCTCCGGGCTGCCGCTGGACCCGGTGGCGGTCGCCCGGGAACTGGGCTTCCGCACGTCCTTCGCCAACTCGATGGACGCCGTCGCCGACCGGGACTTCGTCGCCGAGTTCCTTTTCACCACCGCGCTGATCGGCGTGCACCTGTCCCGCCTCGGCGAGGAGATGGTGCTCTGGACGTCGCGGGAGTTCGGTTGGGTGGAGCTGGATGACGCCTTCGCCACCGGCTCGTCGATCATGCCGCAGAAGAAGAACGCGGACATCGCCGAGTTGGCCCGAGGCAAGTCCGGCCGGCTCGTCGGCGGGCTGGTGAATGTGCTCACCATGCTCAAGGGCCTGCCGATGACCTACGACCGGGACATGCAGGAGGACAAGGAGCCCGCCTTCGACGCGGTGGACACGCTGGAGCTGCTCCTGCCGGCCCTCGCGGGGATGATCTCCACGATGACGGTACGGGCCGACCGGCTGGTCGCCGCCGCGCCGGAGGGCTTCTCGCTCGCCACCGAGGTGGCGGACTGGCTGGTCCGCCGTGGGGTGCCGTTCCGCGAGGCGCACGAGATCACCGGCCGGCTGGTGGCGCTCTGCGTGGCCCGGGACTGCGCGCTCGACGAGGTCTCCGACACCGACCTCGCCGCGGTCAGCGAGCACCTCGACCCGTCGGTGCGCGACGTGCTGTCGGTCCAGAGCGCGCTCGCCGCCCGCACCACCCCCGGCTCCACCGGCCCGGGACCGGTCGCCGAGCAGCTCGCCGCCGCCGCCGACCAGCTCACCGGCTGGCGGGAGTGGGCCGCCGGGCAGGTCGTTCCCCGCTGACCCAGCGCAGGTGTGGGCCGCCTGTTCGGGCAGCCCACACCCGCCGGGTAGCGTCGCGGCTGTGATGGCATACCCCGAATCCGCAGCCGGTCTCGCGCGGCTGGCGGGCCTGCTCGCCGGGCCGGTCGTGCCGGCGGCGCGCGGCCTACTCGGCGCCCAGCTCCGCGCCGGCGAGGTCACCCTCCGCATCACCGAGGTCGAGGCGTACGCGGGCACCGCCCAGGACCCGGCCTCGCACGCCCACCGGGGGCGCACTCCCCGCAACGCGGCGATGTTCGGCCCGGACGGGCACGTCTATGTCTACTTCACGTACGGCATGCACTGGGCCTTGAACGTGGTGACCGGGCCGGACGGCGAGGCCTCGGCGGTGCTGGTGCGGGCGGGAGAAGTGGTCGCCGGCCACGCCCAGGCCCGGACCCGCCGTCAGACGGCGCGATCCGACCGCGACCTCGCCCGGGGGCCGGCCCGGCTCTGCGCCGCACTGGGCGTTGACCGCTCGGCGTACGGGCAGTACCTGCTCGGCGACGGCCCGATCCGGCTGCGTCCACCCCGCGAACCCGTGCCGGAAGCGGCGGTAGCGGCCGGGCCAAGGGTCGGCGTCACCGGTGCGCACGACGTGCCGTGGCGGTTCTGGATCGCCGGCGACCCGACCGTCAGCACCTACCGCCGCCACGTCCCCCGGCGCCGGCCGGCTCGCCCCGGTGCCCGATAGCGTGAAGGCCCGCCTCGCGGGGAGTCGGGCCTTCGCGCTGATGGTGGGTCAGTGTTGCTCGGGGAGCTGCGCGACGAACGCCCGCCACGCTGCCGGCCCGAACACCAACGCCGGTCCGGTCGGGTCCTTGCTGTCCCGGACGCCCACGACGCCCGGAAGGTTGTCGGCGACCTCGACGCAGTTGCCGCCATTGGAGCTGCTACGGGTGCTCTTGCGCCACTGGGCGCTGCTCAGGTCAGCCATGATCGCGCTTTCAGGAAATCGATGGTTTGGCTACGCGGAAGCGCAACCGACCTTACGGTTAACGACTCAGGACACTGGTGCGCAGGCCCGGCTCGCAGGGGTCGGGCCTGCGCGTTGATGGTGGATCAGTGCTGCTCGGAGAGCTGCGCGACGAATGCCTGCCATGCCACCGGCCCGAACATCAGCGCCGGTCCGGTCGGGTCCTTGCTGTCCCGGACACCCACGACGCCCGGAAGGTTGTCAGCGACTTCGACGCAGTTGCCTTCGTTGCCGCTCTTGCTGCTCTTGCGCCAGATAGGCTGCGAAAGATTACTCATCGTAATTCTCCTTGATGGCACTGTTTAACAAATCTGCTGACGCATGCTCGTCAAGCGCAGATGCCCAGAGAGTAGTCCAGGCATCAACGTACGCAGAAACCTCGTTCGGTCGGTCAAGGTAGAGGCTGCCGGTTAGTGACTCGCTGTAGACGGTGGAGGGTTCGGCCGGGCGCGTGCCCAGCCTGGGGAAGTCCAGCACGACGAACGCGCCCGCAACGGACGCCATGTGCGGGCCGACACGCATGGGGAGCACGCGGACGGAGACGTTTCCGGGACCGGTGCTTGCGATGCCGCCGAGGTGGGCGAGCTGTGTCCGCCATCCCTCCACGTCCTCGTGAGGTCGCCGGATCACGGATTCGTCAATCACCACCTGGAGTTGCGGTGCTGCCGGCGAGCGCCTGGTCAGTAGGCGCTGACGCTCCAATCGCAGCGCCACCTTTCGTGCCACCTCGGCCGGTGTTCGACCAGGCTTGGTCCTGAAGACTGCCGCCATGTACTCGGGGGTCTGTAGAAGCCCGGGAATGAGCGCGGGCTCGTACTGGCGAAGGTGGCAGGCTGCGGCTTCAAGTCCGACGTACAGTTCGAACCATTCAGGTATGGCGTCGCCGTACGCGTGCCACCAGCCGCGCGACTTGCTTTCCGCGGCCAGTGCGACCAGGACCGACCGCATTTCATCCGATGTGCCATAAATGCGGCACATGAGCTCCACGTCATGGGTCCGGACCGAGGTCTGTGCGCCTTCGATGCGATACATGCGCGCCCGACTCCACTCCAGCCGCTTTGCAGCGGTGTCGAGCGGGATGCCTGCTTCCTCGCGAGCCTGTTTCAGGAGCCGGCCGAGCTGTCGCTTGGGCACGCTAGATCCTGCGTTTGTCAAGGTCACCTCACCTTCATGTCTCGCTCTGGCGGGCAAACTGTCTCGCCTGACGCACAGGATGCCCGGCATCCGAGTCAATGTAAATACCAGCGTGCAAATTACGGATCGATCTGTTGCGGTCGGTGGTCCGTCGGGTGATGCTCTATCCACCCACTGGGGCAATCCTGACGCTAGGAGGATCAAGTCAATGACGATCATCGTGGCCGCGCTCGCTGGCACGTTTGGACTGGCCGTGGGCCTTATGGTCAATGCTGCTCGCGCAGGGAGTAGTCGGGTGGATCTGCAAGAGCGAAACGTCAGTGCTGAGGGCGAGAAGACCGCTGCCCCCACCTTGGACTCATCCGACCTGCCTGTAGTACACCCGCCCGCCATCGGCCGTGCGCGGGTGTACTACACCTCGTACCCGGGCGTCGATGTCCTTGAGGCTGTGCTCAGCGGACTGAGGAGGCTGTGATGGCCGACGACGACCCGCCCGTCGACCGGCGCGCACATCCCGACCCGTACGGCACGCCGCCGTTGCCCGACGGCGACCGGGTGCGGTCGCGTACGCCGAGCACGCCCCCACCGCCCGCCACCACCCGGCACCAGGTGATCGCGGCGCTCATTCTGGTGATCGTCGTGGCCGCTGTCGTGCTCCGGGTGCTGCGATGACGACCAGCCCGAGGCCCCCACGCCCGAATCCGGGCGACCCGGCCGCCGACCGGCCGCACCTACCCATGCGCCCGCTGTGGGGTTGCGACACCTGCCGGGCCGAGTGGCCGTGCCAGTCGGCCCGGGCCGCCCTCCTGATCGAGTACCGCGACAACCTGGTTGCGCTGCGTGTCTATCTGAGCGCACTGATGGCCGAGGCGGATGCACAACTTTCGCAGGTCAATAGAGCATCCGACCTCTATCGCCGCTTCCTGTCGTGGGTCTGATGAGATCCACCCGACGGCAGGTTGAAGACACAGGTCAAGCCACGGTGACCAGGCCGGCTTCGTAAGCGGCAATGACCAGTTGGACCCGGTCTCTGGCGGCCAGCTTGCTGAGTAGGCGGGTGACGTAGGTTTTGACGGTTGCCTGGCTCAGCACAAGTTCGTCGGCGATTTCGGAGTTGGACCGCCCTCGTCCCACCAGCGTGAGTACCTCCCGTTCCCGGTCGGTGAGCCGGGGGAGCTGTCGGCGGGTGGCAGCAGGTGCGGCGCGGGTGTCGACGAAGTGCTTGATCAGGCGTCGGGTGACACCGGGAGCAAGTTGGCCGTCTCCGTGTGCCACGGCGCGGACGGCATCGAGGATGTCCTCCAGAGGCATGTCCTTGACCAGGAATCCGGCGGCACCCGCCCGCAACGCCCCGAACACGTGATTGTCCTCGTCGAAGGTGGTCAGAACGAGTACACGCGTCTCGGGGGCCAGCGTGGCGATTTGAACCGTAGCTTCGACGCCTCCCATGCCGGGCATCCGTAAATCCATTAGGACGACGTCCGGTCTCAGTTCGCGGGCGAGGCGGACCGCTTCCTCCCCGGTACCGGCCTCGCCGGCAAGCACGATGTCGTCAGCTTCCGCGATGAACATGCGCAACGCCGACCGGACGAGCGGCTGGTCGTCAACGACCAGAACCTCGATGGTCATGCAACCGGGAGAGGGAGGCGGACTGCCACCCGGAAGCCGCCTTCTGGGCGTGGACCGGTGGTGATCGTGCCGTGCAGCATCTCGACTCGCTCCCGCATGCCGACCAACCCTAATCCGCTCCCGGGCCGTTGGCCGCGACCGGATCCGTCGTCGACTACCTCGACGAACAACTCCGCCTCCCGGAAGCTGATCAGGATTCGGCAGACATCGGTGCCGGCATGGCGAATCACGTTGGCGATGGCCTCCTGGACGATCCGGTAGGCGGCGGCGTCGACCTCCATCGGCAGGGCCTGGGGCTCGCCCTGTTGCCGCAGTTCGATGTCTATGCCCGCTGACCGAGTGGTGGAGATGAGCTCGTCGAGGGCGAAGAGCGAGGGGACCCCTGGTTGGTCCGGGTCGATCTCACGCAGGGAGGAGAGGACCCGCCGCAGGCCCGCAAGAGTCTCTTGGCCGACCGTTTCGATGCTGCCGATTGCTTCTCGGGCCGCTTCCGGTTGCGTTCGCATGACCCGGCCCGCCGCGCCTGCCTGCAGGGTGATGACTCCCAGGCTGTGCGCCACCATGTCGTGTAGGTCGCGGGCGATGCGAAGCCGTTCGGCGCTGATCGCCTCGGCGGTCGCCCGTTCGCGTGCGGCTGCGGCCTGCGTTCGTCGCTGGCGGATCACTGTGCCGAGAAGTACGGCCGTGCAGACGGAGAGCGCAGCGCCGGGCTCCGATGGGATGCCGCCCTCGCCGCCGAGCGTCAATCGAGCCGTCAGATAGGTGGTGAGGAAGAGTAGGGCCAGGCCGGCCGCGGTCAGTGCCAACCGGCGGGGGTAGTAGAGCGTGAGGAGTACCAGGGCGATATCGATCGGAAGGATCTGCGGCGACCAGATCTCTGGCTGCCGCCACACCAGGGTGGGTATCGCAATGCTCGCGAGCAGGAGCGTGAAGGCGAGCCGGGGCGTCTGCCGCAACCGGATGCTTCCGGCCAGCGCGGCCGCTGCGGCTACCAGCAGAATCCCCTGGCTTGTGGTGGGGGAGAGAACGTCCGGTGGGAAGAGCAACGACCAGCGCTGATCGGGCGGTTCGGTCAGGAACCAGATCCATGGGTAGACCGTTACCAGCCAGCTAGTAAAGATCAGGAGGCTGATGAGCCAAAACGATCCGAGCTCGTCGGAACGGAACCTGGTGGGGAGGAGACTCCGCGCCGCGTGCACGGGCTCGAATCTAGTCGGGGGACCGACCGAACGCATCCGACCACAGTTGTACGACCGAGGATGACATGAGGACTGCAAAAGTGTCAGCGTTGGCGGGACGCGCCGAGACACTCTGATCAGGACGATGGTCCTCGTGATCGAAGTGAAACAATTGACGAAGCGTTACGGCGGCACCGTAGCCGTCGATGAGCTGACCTTCACCGTGCTGCCCGGACGGGTGACCGGCTTTCTCGGACCCAACGGCGCGGGTAAGACCACCACTCTGAACATGCTCGTAGGACTGAGCACACCTACGCGCGGCACTGCCATCATCGGCGGACTTCCCTTCGCCGAGCATCCCCGCGGCCTGCGGTATGTCGGCGCCCTGCTGGATGCCCGTGCCGTTCATGGCGGACGAACCGCGTACGACCACCTCGCCGCGCTGGCCCGGAGTAACCGCATCGGGAAGGCCAGGGTGCTTCAGGTGCTGGCGGAGGTAGGCCTGGCGGACGTGGCGCAGCGGCGCGTGCAGACCTATTCGCTGGGTATGAAGCAGCGACTGGGTATCGCTGCGGCTTTGCTCGGCGACCCACCCGTGCTGTTGTTCGACGAGCCGCTGAACGGTCTCGACCCTGAAGGCGTGAAGTGGGTGCGCGGGCTCTTCCAGGGTTTGGCGGCCGAGGGGCGCACCGTGTTCGTCTCCAGCCACCTCATGTCAGAGATGGAACACACCGCGACCGATCTGATCGTCGTGGGACGAGGCCGGCTGATCGCGGCCGAGACGTTGGCTCAGTTCGCAGCCCGTGGCGGCACGTTGTCGTCGGTGTCCGTACGGACACCTGACCCCGGTGCGCTGACTGGGGCGTTGACCGAGGCCGGCGCGAGTGTGGCCCAACACGCCGACGGGTTGTTGTCAGTGGAAGGAATGAGCGCCAGTGACATCGGAGACCTGGCCTTCGCAAAGTCCATACGAGTGCACGAGCTAAGTCCTCGGTTGACCTCCCTGGAGGAGGCGTTTATGAGGATGACGAGTGACAGTATCGAATATCGGGCGGGGGCGATGCAGTGAAGGTGACGGTGGAAGAGTCAGCTCCCGAAACTGTACGAACGGAGGCTCAGGCAGGCTTCCGTGATCTGCTCGCCGCTGAATGGATCAAACTCTGGTCTTTGCGTTCGACTGCTTGGACGCTGCTGTTGAGCGCCTTCGGGATTTTGGGTTTCAACTGCTATTCAGCCTATGGCGACTATGTAAATCTGGAGAACTTCTCCGCCGCCGCCCGCGCGGACTTCAGCAGGTATGCGATGTTCGATGCCTTCACCCCCGCCTCCTGTGTAGCTCTCATGCTGTCCATCGGCGCCATCGGTGCGAACGTCGTGGTCAGCGAGTACAGCACTGGGTTGATCCGCGCTACCTTCGTGGCGGTGCCGGCGCGGCGCGGGGTGATGGCGGCGAAACTGGCGGTCGTCACAGCGGTGTCGTTGGGCTACGGCCTGGTGGTCGTCGGTGGCTCCTTCTTTGTCACCCAGGCGATCCTTGACGGCAAGGACGTGGGTCTTTCCATCACCGACCCGGGTGTGCTGGAACGGCTGCTCGCCTCGGCGCTGATGGCGCCGCTGACCGCGTTGGTCGCCATGGTCATTGGTGTCCTTGTGCGGCACAGCTTCGGGACGCTGACCACCTTCGTACTTGCCTTCATGCTTCTGCCGCTCGCCCTCAGCGAACGGCTGTACGCCACGGCCGTACTCGGTCACCTGACGCCCTACCGCGCGTGGATACGCATCGCCGAGATTGAGTTCGGAAGCCAGCCGTATCCCTGGACGACATCCGGGGCATGGACCGTCTACGCCGTCTGGGCGGTTCTCGCCGCCATCCTTACGGTGGTTGTCGCGCAGCGTCGGGACCACTGAGCCCGGACGGGTCAACGTGCTCGACCGTACGGGTGGGCCACCAGCACCGGGCAGTGGGCGTGCTGCACCAGGGACTGGCTGACCGAGCCGAGCAGCATCCCGGTGAATCCGCCTCGCCCTCGGGTCCCCACGACGATCAGGGCAGTGTCCCGACTTGCCTCGATCAGTGCCTGGTCCGGCTTCTCCGCCCGTAGCTGTCGCGCGGTCACGGCCAGCCCCGGGTGGCTGCCGCGCGCCGCCGCCACCGCGGTGTCGAGCACCTCCGCGGCGTCGGTCGCACCGGGGGTGTGGACGTGCGCCAGCACCAGCTCGTTCTGCTGCCGCGTGGCCTCGTCGGCGGCCTGCCCGACCGCCACCTCCGCCGACTCCGACCCATCCACCGCGACCAGCACCGGCCCGTCCAGCGCGACCGGCGCCTCAGTGGGTCGGACCACCAGCACCGGGCAGTGCGCGTGCGCGGCGACCTGCGAACTAACCGAGCCGAGCAGCAGCCCGGCGAAGCCGCCGTGACCCCGGCTACCCACCACGACCAGCTCCGCCCGGCGGGACTGCTCCACCAGCGTGGCGCCCGGCCCGCCGGCGACCTGCCGTACCTGGACGGTCAGCCCGGGCCAGCGGTCGGCCAGGTCGGCGGCGGCGCGGTCCAGCATCGACTGCGCCTCGTCGTTCGGCTTCGGAATTCCCAACTCGTACGGGTTGATCGGTACTCCGTACCCCGACGGGTGCAGATAGCCGTGCACCAGGTGCAGCGGTGTTGACCGCTGCACCGCGGTGCGGGCGGCGTGCTCCGCTGCCACCAGGCTCGATGGTGAGCCATCCACCCCTACCACCACGGGCCGGTTCATCGGCACCCCTTTCGGACTCGGTCGGCATATTGTCCCCCGGGCCGGCGTGGCTGCCGCTCACCCGCGCCGGCGCGGCTATTCGGCGGGGCGTCGGACGATGGCCAGTGGGCTGTGCCCGTGATGCAGGACGGCGTGGCTGACCGAGCCGAGCAGCAGCCCGCCGAGGGCACCGCGCCCGTGTGCGCCGACGACCACCAGCTGCGCGCTCTTCGACGCCTCTACCAGCACCCGCGCCGGCGAGCCACGGACGACCCGGTGCCGTACCTGCACCTGCGGATACCGTTCGGCGAAGCCGGCGAGCGACTCGGCGAGGGTCCGCTCCTCCTCGCCCTCGACGGCGTCCAGGTCGTAGACCAGGGGCAGGATGTCCCCCGGGCCGACAGGGGTGGGGAAGAGCCAGGCGTGCAGGGCTACCAGCGGTGCGTCCCGGCGGGCCGCTTCCTCGAATGCGAAGGCGACGGCCTCGGTGGATAGCTGAGAACCGTCCACACCCACCACGACCGGACCGTCCGCGCGCGGCTCACCTCGGACGACCAGCACCGGGCTCTTCGCGCGGGCGGAGACCTGCACGGTGACCGAGCCGAGTAGCAGCCCGGCGAAGCCGCCGAGACCCCGGTGGCCGAGCACCGTCAGCACCGCTTCCTGTGCCTCCTCGACCAGCACCGGGGTCGGTGCGCCGTCCACCACCACACCGGTGATCCGCAGGTCGGGGGAGATCTTGCGGGCCTGTTCCACCGCTTCCCGCACGTACTCCTCGGCCTGGTTGCGCAGCCCGGCGGTGACCGGGGCACCGGGAACCGGGGTCAACGGGGTCCCGGTCAACGGCCAGATGAAGGCGTGCACCACCCGGAGCGGGCGCTGCCGGTACTCCGCCTCGCGCACCGCTACCCGGACCGCGTCCAGCGCGGCGGCAGAACCGTCCACACCCACCACGACCGGGGCGCCGGCGTTGCTCGTCATAATGTCTGCCCTCCTTCGGCTCGTTTCACCTTCAGCCTGCCGGGCCGGCCGCCGCCCGATCAGGGGCGGTCGGCCCAAGCCCGGGGCCAATGGTCCTTCGCTCGGCGGCCTCGGCCGGCGCTACCATCGCGCGATGCCCACCGATCTGCGCCTGCGCCCCGTACTCGATAGTGACCTGCCGTTCTTCTTCCTCCACCAGCAGGACATCGAGGCTAACTGGATGGCGGCGTTCGGCGCGGCCGACCCCACCGACCGCATCGGGTTCGACGCGCACTGGACCCGGATCCGCGCCGACCCGACGGTGGTGTCGCGGACGGTGGTTGTCGGCGATGAGGTGGTAGGCCACGTGAACGCCTTTCCCGCCGATGGGCGCACCGAGGTCAGCTACTGGATCGATCCAGGTCGCTGGGGTCGGGGATACGCGACCGGTGCGCTCGCCGTCCTGCTGGGTGAGCTGACCCGCCGGCCGGTGCACGCCCGGGTGGCCAAGGACAACCGTGCCTCCCTCGCCGTGCTGCGCAAGTGCGGCTTCGTCGTCACCGGCGAGGACCAGGGGTACGCCCCCGGGCGTGGCGTCGAGGTCCAGGAATGGATCTTGGAGCTCGCCGGCCCGGCCCCAGCACCCGCTCCGAGCTGAGGGATTACCCTCGCCGAGGTGAACTGGCTGGAACTGATCGGCTGGACCGGCTCCGCGGTGTTGGTCTGGTCGCTGCTGCAGACCGCGATTCTCCGGCTGCGCACCCTGAACCTCGTCGGTTGTGTCGTGCTGATCGGCTACAACGCGGCGGTCGCGGTGTGGCCGATGGTCGGGTTGAACATCGTGCTGGCCGCCATCAACGTGTGGTACCTGCGCGGCATGCTGGCGACCCGCCACGACGCGGCGACCTACCAGGTGGTCGAGGTGGGCGTGGACGACAAGTTCCTCGCGCACACGCTGCGGGTGCACGCGCTCGACATCGCCCGGTTCAACCCCGGCTTCACCTGGCACCGAAGCGGGGAGCGGTCCGCCTTCCTGGTCGTCAGGGCCGACGAGGTGGTCGGGGTGGTGCTGGCGCACGCGGAGCCGGGCGGGGTGGCCCAGGTCGACCTCGACTACGTCACCAAGCGGTTTCGGGACTTCACCCCGGGCGAGTTCGTGTACCGGAGTAGCCGCCTCTTCACCGACAAGGGGTTCCGGCAGGTCGTCAGCCCGCCGGGCATGGTCGCCCCCTACTATCACCGGCTCGGCTTCCGCCGGCAGGGCGACGCCTACGTGCTGGACCTCCCCGCCGCCGCGTAGCGGGGTGCACCGGCTGCTGGCGGGGGCCGCCGGCTGCGGCTATTCGGTCGTCATCAGGTTCTGCAGCCGGACCTGGCCGCGTGCCACCAGACGGTCATCGCCGTCGGTGATCTCCACCTGCCAGAGCTGTTGACTGCGGCCGCGGTGGACCGGGGTTCCCACGGCGGTCAACTCACCCGACCGGACCGCGCGCAGAAAGTCGGTCTGGTTCGACACGCCGACGACCCGCCCCCGGTCGCCCAGCCAGGCAGCCCCGCCGAAGCTCGCCGCGGTCTCGACCACCGAGCAGTAGACGCCGCCGTGCTGGATCCCGTACGGCTGGTGCAGCTCGGGGCGGACCTGCCAGCGCAGGACCACCCGGTCGGCACCGACCTCGTCGTAGCTCAGCCCCAGCAGCGTCACGAAGCCGTCGTTCGGATCTGGCTCGTCCACGGCATAGCCCTTCGTCGTTACCGGGCGGCCAGCATAGCGGGCCGGCAATCCCGGTAGTGGTCCCGGCCGGTCATGCGGAAGAATTGGGGATCGTGACCGACACCAACCCCCCGCTGTCAGAGCGGGACACACTCTTCGACGATCTGCGGTGGCGTGGCCTGATCCAGGACTGCACCGGCCTCGACGAGCTTCGCGCGTTGCTCGACGGCCCGGGAGCGGCTTTTTATGTGGGCTTCGACCCGACCGCGTCGAGCCTGCACGTCGGTCACCTCATGCAGGTCGTCACCGCGCGGCGGCTCCAGCTCGCCGGCCACCGGCCGCTGCTGCTGGTGGGCGGGGCGACCGGGCAGATCGGTGACCCGAAGGAGAGTGCCGAGCGGGTTCTCAACCCACCTGAGGTGGTGGCCGGATGGGTGGCCCGGATTCGGGAGCAGCTGGCCCCCTTCGTGTCGTACCAGGGTGCGAACGCGGCACGGCTGGTCAACAACCTGGACTGGACCGGCGAGATGTCGGTGGTGGAGTTCCTGCGGGATGTCGGCAAGCACTTCCCGATCAACCGGATGCTGGCGCGTGAGGTGGTGCGGGCCCGGCTGGAGAGCGGGGTCAGCTTCACCGAGTTCAGCTACCAGCTCCTCCAGGCCAACGACTTCTTCGAACTGCACCGACGCCACGGGTGTCAGCTTCAGTTCGGCGGCTCCGACCAGTGGGGCAACATCACCGCTGGCGTCGACTTCATCCGTCGCCGGGGCGCGGGGCCGGTGGAGGCGTTCACCACGCCGTTGGTCACCAAGTCCGACGGTACGAAGTTCGGCAAGACCGAGGGTGGGGCGATCTGGCTCGACTCGGAGCTGACCAGTCCGTACGCGTTCTACCAGTTCTGGGTCAACGCGGACGACCGCGACGTCGCCCACTACCTGCGCTACTTCAGCTTCCGTCCCCGGGCCGAGCTGGAGGCGTTGGAGAAGGAGGCGGCGGAGCGACCCGCCGCACGTGTCGCCCAGCGGGCGCTCGCCGAGGAGCTGACCACCCTGGTGCACGGTGAGCGGGAAATGGCCCAGGTGGTCGCCGCGAGCCAGGCGTTGTTCGGCCGAGGGTCGCTGGCGGATCTCTCGCCCGCGACCCTGCGCGCCGCCCTGACCGAGGCGGGTCTGGTCCACCTCGACGAGTTGCCCGACGTGGTCGGGCTACTCAAGGAGTCTGGTCTGGTGCCGAGCAACAAGGAGGCCCGTCGAGTAATCGCCGAGGGGGGTGCCTACCTGAACAACAACCGGGTGTCCTCGACGGACGCGGTCGTCACTCCGGCGGACCTGTTGCACGGCCGCTACCTGGTCCTGCGTCGGGGAAAGCGTTCCTTCGCCGGTGTTGAGCTGCGAAAATAGCTAGATCCTGATGATGTGACCGGGGACGCGTCCGGCGGATTTGACGGCAACTCCCTCGGACGCGTAACTTTCTCTCTGCCAGCGCGGAACGGACGAAAACGGGGCGGACGCCCCGAGCGGCCAGAGCACTGGAAGCGACCTCTCGGACTGACCGAGCCGCATGGCTTGGATGGTCCTCTTGGGCGGTGCCCCAGGTTCGCCGGTAGGCGGATTTGGCGAGGCGAAACCGACCGGGTATGGTTAGCCGCCGGCAGGAGCCGGGCGCGCTAGCGGGAAACCGCAAGCGGCCGGTCTGCCGAAACCATGACGAAGGCGACGACAGTCGGTGATGTCATGGTGCCCAAAAGTGGACGAAGTCAACAGATCGCAGCAAAGCGGTTTGACACGGCGGAAACCACCGGGTAAAGTAGTAAAAGTGCCTGACGCGAGAGCGGTGGGTGGGAGCGGTTGCCTCCGGAGGGGCCCTGGTGTGGGGTTCTGATGGTGTGTGGTTGTTCTTTGAGAACTCAACAGGGTGTTTGGAAAGCCAGTGCCG
>NZ_KB900614.1:1780455-1865838 GCF_000379065.1 Salinispora mooreana | reverse complement strand
ACCGCGATGGCTTCCGTGGTGGTGAGCGCCGTGAGGGCGGCTTCCGTGGCGGTGACCGTCGTGAGGGCGGTGACCGTGATGGTGAGCGCCGTGGTGGTGACCGTCGCGAGGGTGGCTTCCGTGGCGGTGACCGCGATGGCTTCCGTGGCGGCGACCGCCGCGAGGGCGGTTTCCGTGGCGGTGACCGCCGCGAGGGCGGCTACCGTGGCGGTGACCGTGATGGTGAGCGCCGTGAGGGTGACTACCGGGGCCGTGACCGTCGTGCGGAGCGCCGGTCTGAGCCTGACGCCCCGGTAGGACCGGAGCTTCCTGAGGAGATCGTCGCCACTGATTTGGACAAGGACGTTCGTGCCGAACTGCTCGCCCTGGCCAAGCCGACCGCCGAGAAGGTGGCCCGGCACCTGGTTGCAGTCGGTCAGCTGATCGACGAGGACCCGGCTGAGGCGCTGGCGCATGCCCTCGCCGCCCGGCGGCTCGCCGCCCGTATCGCTGCCGTCCGTGAGGCAGTCGGCCTCGCCGCGTACCACGCTGGTGAGTGGCAGACGGCGGTCGCCGAACTGCGGACGTACCACCGGATGACCGGCCTGCAGAGTCACCTTGCGGTGCTCGCTGACTGCGAGCGGGCGCTCGGCCGTCCGGAGCGCGCGATTGATCTGTACCGGGGCGCGGACCGGAAGGAACTGGACCGCGCGGTCGCTGGGGAGCTGCTGATCGTTGCTGCTGGCGCACGGGGCGACCTGGGCCAGAAGGATGCCGCAGTGGCGATGCTCCAGGTGCCGGAGCTGACCGGGGAGGCGACGGAGCCATGGACGGTACGGCTGCGGTACGCGTACGCGGATGCGCTGCTCGCGGTGGGCCGGCGTGAGGAGGCCCGAGAGTGGTTCTCCCGTGCGGCGGAGGTCGACACTGACGGAGCAACCGATGCGGCCGAGCGCCTGTTGGAGCTCGACGGGGTGATGATCGAGGGCGACGACGAGGACGAGGTCGAGGACGTCGCCGCCGGCCCAGATGCCCTCGGCGCTGGGTCGGAAGAGCCGGATGCTGAACCCGCTGCCGGGGACGCGCCCGATGCTGAGTCGACCGGGGCCCGAGACGGTGCCGACGACACCTCCGACGACGGTGCCGACGACACCCCGGATGACGGTGCTGGTGACCCGAGCGGCCTCAGTACGCAGCGGTCCGGTGGCGACTCGGAAGTCCCGGTTGTCGGCGATGAGGCGGGTACCGGGAAGTGACGCTGACCGGGGCAGGTCGGCTGGTTGACGGGTACGCCCTGGTCATCTTTGACCTGGACGGGGTGGTCTACCTGGTGGACCAGCCGATCCCCGGGGCGATCGAGGCGGTGCGCCAGCTGCATGCCGAAGAGCGGGCGGTCGCCTACGCCACGAACAACGCGTCTCGTCGGTCCAGTGAGGTTGCCGACCTGCTCACCGGTATGGGCATCGCTGCCCGCCCGGAGGAGGTGTTGACCTCCGCGGCAGCCACCGCGCAGTTGCTCCGCGAGCGGCATCCGGCGGGGACGCAGATCCTGGTCGTGGGGGCGGAGGCGCTGCGTGCCGAGATCCGCGCCGCTGGGCTTACCCCGGTCGAGCGGGCCGAGGATGGGCCGGTCGCGGTGGTCCAGGGTTATGGTCCGCAGGTCGGCTGGGCTGACCTGGCTGAGGCAACGGCGGCGATTCGCGGCGGGGCGACCTGGATCGCAACCAATACCGACCGCACGCTGCCCAGCAAGCGGGGTCCACTACCCGGCAACGGCGCCCTGGTCGCCGCTGTGCGGATCGCGCTCGGTCGGGACCCGGACCTGGTCGTGGGTAAGCCCGCTCCGGAGCTCTTCGTCGCTGCCTCCCGGCGGGCCAGCGGGGGGCGTGCCCTGGTCGTCGGTGACCGCTTGGACACCGACATCGAGGGCGCGGTCCGGGCGGGGCTGGACAGCTTGTTGGTGTTGACTGGTGTCAGCGACGTGGCCGAGTTGCTGGCTGCCGCGCCGGAGCATCGGCCGACGTTTGTGTCGGTGGACCTGGCGGGGCTCTTTGAGCCGGCCGCGGTGGTGCGGGTGCCGGGTCCGGCGGAGGGCGACGGGTGGTCCGCGGCGGTTCGCGACGGCCGGCTGGAGCTGTCTGGTGCGGGCCGCCCGTTGGACGCGCTGCCGGCGCTCTGTGCGGTGGCGTGGTCCACCGCGCGGTCATCCCCGGTGCGGGCGGTCTCCTCGGCGGCTGAGCGGGCACTCGCGACATTCGGTCTGTTGTCCGGCTGAGCAGCTCCGGCACGAGGGCTTGGTGAACAGGGCCGTGATCAGGTCGACCCGAGCAGCTTGCGCAGCTTGATCAAGTCGAACGGGTTGGCTTTGATGGAGACCCGTCGGGACGCCACCGCGCGGGTGATGTCCAGTTCCCCGCGGACCAGGGCGAGGAGGTCCTCGCTGGTGGTGCTCAGGGTGATCTTGGCCTTCGGGTCGTCACCGTCGGCGAGGTCGGTCAGCTGGCCGTCGGTGAGCCGGCCGTGGAACGCGGCGTCCAGGTCGGTGATGCGGCAGGCCAGCGTCCGGTCCAGGCCGACGTGCTCGCGCACCGCCTCGGCGTTGCCGTTCAGCCGAGTGGTGAGGTCCCGCAACGCCTGCCGGCACTCGTCAACGCTAGCCACATCGCCTCCACAACTCGCCACACCACTCTCCGGCACCGTACCGCACGGGCGGCCTGGCCACGCCGGTAGCGTGAGGACCGCACATCCCCTCTCGCGGAAGGACTCAGGCATGCAGGACGCGTGGCGCTCCTACCTTGCGTTGGCCATGGGCCTGACGGAGGCGCCCCGGAGGAAGGCCCAGGAGACGGCGCGGCGGCTGGTCGGCACTGGCGGCGCTACCGCGGTCCAGCTTCAGGCGTTTGCCGAGGAATTGGTCTCCACCAGTGCGGCCAACCGGGCAGCGCTGACCAAACTTGTCCGGTTCGAGGTCGAACGGGCGCTCGGCGCTGTCGGCCTCGCCACCGCCGACGAGGTGACCGAGCTGACCCGGCGGGTACGCGAGCTGGAGCGGCAGCTTCGGGAGGCACCACACGGATCGCCGGTGGCGCTCGCCGCCGGTGGCACCGTGGCGGCCGTGGATGCCGAGCAACCGATCGCGCCGGGTAGCGCTGCGGAGCCGGCGGTCGTGAAGAAGACGGTCGCGAAGCAGGCGGTCGTGAAGCAGGCGGTCGTGAAGAAGAGGGTCGCGAAAGAGGTGGCGCCAGGAAAGCCCGTGGCCGCCCGGCCGGCAACGGAGATGTCGGCGGCACCGCGGTCGGTGAAGAGGGCGCCGCGTAAGCAGCAGCCGGGCGGCCCGGAGTGAGTGCCGACCACCGCCGGTCGGGCTCCGTTGGCGGGCGGCCGTGACCGGCCTGCCCCGCCCCGGTCCGGCGCAGGGCGTTTCTCTAGCTGGTGGTTCGGGGGCGCCGCGACCAGCGACCCCGGCTGGGCTCGCCGCCGGGAAAGCCGGGGGCGATACGGCGGCGCCGAACCCGGCGGTTGACGCCGCCGTGCAGGCGATGGTCAACGCCGCGGGACTGCCCCTGGCGGACCAGATCGCGCAGTATGAGGCGGCATACGACACGCTGCGGGAAACCCTCGCCAGCATTGACCAGTCCTAAGAGCCGGAGATACAGGTATGGCACGTCGCACCCGGTTGGACGCGGAACTCGTCCGCCGTGGCCTGGCCCGCTCGCGCGAGCAGGCGGCCGCCCTGGTGGAGGCTGGCCGCGTTCAGCTACGCGGGGTCCCGGCCCGAAAGGTTGCCGCGCTGGTTAACCCCGCCGATCCGCTGCTGGTCACCGGGGCGGATCCGGCCTCGGAGTACGTCTCGCGGGGCGGGCACAAGCTGGCTGGTGCCCTGGCCTCCTTCGGCCCGGGTGGGCTGACCGTCGCCGGGCGGCGCTGCCTCGACGCCGGTGCTTCCACGGGTGGGTTCACCGACGTGTTGCTGCGCGCCGACGCGGCCGAGGTGGTGGCGGTTGATGTCGGGTATGGGCAGCTCGCCTGGCCACTGCGCAACGACGATCGGGTACGCGTATTCGAGCGGACCAACGTGCGCACCCTTACCCCAGCGGCCATCGATGGGCCGGTTGACCTTACCGTCGCCGACCTGTCGTTCATCTCCCTGCGGCTGGTGTTGCCGGCCCTGGCAGCCTGTACCCGACCGGACGGCGATCTGGCGCTGATGGTGAAGCCGCAGTTTGAGGTGGGGCGCGATCGGGTCGGTGCCGGGGGCGTGGTGCGTGATTCAGCGTTGCGGGCCGAGGCGGTGCTGGATGTGGCCGGTGCGGCGGCCCAACTCGGGTTGGGTCTCGCTGACGTCTGTGCCAGCCCGTTGCCGGGGCCCAGCGGAAACGTCGAGTTCTTCGTATGGTTACGCCGGGACGCGCCTGCGGCTGACCCGGAGCGGGTGCGGACGGTGGTGACCGCCGGGGCCACCGGCGGTCGGTCCGGCATGGCGACGGAGGAGGTAGCGGGGTGAGCGGGCGGGTGAGCCCGGTGGCGTGCGGGGCCGACGACAGGCCCCAGACGGTACGGCGGGCGTGGTGAACCGGACCGCGCTGCTGGTGACGCACACCGGGCGGCGGCGCAGCACCGAACACGCACGGGCAGTGGCCGGGGATCTGATCGCGGCCGGCTTCGTTATTCGCGTTCTCGCCGAGGAGGCCGAGGATCTCGACCTTCCCGGGGCGGTTCCGGTAACTGGTCCGGAAGCCGCGGAGGGCGCCGAGATCGTCTTCGCGTTGGGTGGGGACGGCACGTTTCTGCGGGCCGCCGAGCTGGCCCGGCCGGCGAAGGTGCCACTACTCGGGATCAACCTCGGCAGGGTCGGCTTTCTCGCCGAGGCTGAGATCGACGATCTGGACTCGGTGGTCCGGGACGTGGTGGGTCGTAACTACACGGTGGATGAACGACTCACGCTCGATGTGACGGCCGAGTTCGAGGGTGGACCGACGATCGAGTCCTGGGCGTTGAACGAGATCAGCGTCGAGAAGGGGGAGCGGGCCCAGATGCTCGAGCTCCTCGTTGACGTTGATGGGCGGCCGCTGTCCCGCTACGGCTGTGACGGAGTCGTCTGCGCCACTCCCACCGGCTCCACGGCCTACGCGTTCTCCGGCGGTGGCCCGGTCGTGTGGCCCGAGGTGGAGGCCCTGTTGCTGGTGCCGATCAGCGCGCACGCGCTCTTCAGCCGGCCGCTGGTCACCGCGCCCACGTCCACCTTCGTCATCACCGTAGACCCCTTTACCAGTCTCGCGGTGCTCTGCTGCGATGGCCGGCGGGTGTACGACCTTCCGCCGGGCGCGCGGGTGACGGTGCGGCGCGGGGCCCTGCCGGTGCGGATCGTGCAGCTGACAGCCCGGCCGTTCACCGACCGGCTGGTGGCCAAGTTCGATCTGCCGGTGCAGGGCTGGCGGGGCAGCCGACACTGAGCTGTTGATGGCCTGTGCGTGCGGCTGTCGGCTGGTCAAGCGTCGGGCACCGCGTCTACTGTCAGGTGCTGTGCTGGAAGAGCTACGCATCACCGGACTGGGTGTCATCGAGGACACGACGTTGCCGCTGACCGGCGGTATGAACGTGATCACTGGTGAGACCGGTGCGGGTAAGACCATGGTGGTGACCGGTCTCGGCCTACTCTTTGGCGGGCGCGCCGACGCCGGGCGGGTGCGGGCCGAGCCCGGCCGCGCCGTGGTCGAGGGTCGGCTGCGGCTGGCCGGAAGGGCGGCCGAGACCGTGTGCGCTCGCGTCATCGACGCGGGCGGTGAGCCGGACGAGGACGGTTCGGTGTTGCTCAGCCGCGCCGTCACCACAGAAGGCCGCTCTCGTGCCCATCTCGGCGGCCGGAGCATGCCGGTGTCGATGCTCGCCGAGGTGGGTGAGCAGGTGCTCGCGGTGCACGGCCAGTCCGACCAGCTGCGGTTGCTGCGCCCGGCCGAGCAGCGCGCCGCGCTCGACCGGTTCGCCGGTCCGGAGCACGAGAAGCTGCTCGACGCGTTGCGCGAGGTGCACTCGCGGTGGCGTTCGGTGGTGGATGACCTGGCCAGCCGGCGCCGAACCGCACGGGAGCGGAATCGGGAGGCCGACTTGCTGCGCCTCGGACTCGACGAGATCACCCAGGTTGACCCGCAGCCGGGCGAGGACGACGAGCTCAAGGCGGAGGCGCAGCGGCTGGAGCACGCCGAGGGGCTGCGGACCGCGGCGCGGCTGGCCCAGCAGTGCGTGGCCGGGGGGATGGAGGCCGCCGAGGACACCGCGGATGCCATGACGCTACTCGGCACCGCCCGCCGTACGTTGGATGGGCAGTCCGGCACCGACCCTGCCCTTGGGGAGCTGGCAACGCGCTTGGAGGAGGCGGCGACCCTGGTCGCAGATGTCTCCGCGGAGTTGTCGACGTATCTGGCCGGGCTCGACGCTGATCCGGCGCGGTTGCAGGCTGTCTACGAGCGGCGGGTCGCGTTACGTGCGCTGACCCGCAAGTATGCCGACGACACCGACGGGGTGATCGCCTGGGCTGAGCGGGCCCGGGCTCAACTGTCCGACCTGGATTCCTCGGACGAGCTGCTCGACGAGCTGGACCGGGAGGTGTCCCGGCTGGCCGGCGAGGTGGCCGAGCTGGCGGGTCGGGTGTCGGTGGCGCGGCAGGAGGCAGCGACCCGGTTTGCGGCCCAGGTCACCACCGAGCTGGCGGGATTGGCCATGCCGCACTCTCGAGTCGAGGTGGGGGTGCTGCCCCGCCCGGTGGGGAAGTCCGAACCCGGCCTTTCGGTCAACGGCGTCGAGGTCGGAATCGGGCCGGACGGCGGCGACGAGGTGGAGCTGCGCCTGCTGGCGCATCCGGGTGCGCCGGCACTGCCGCTGCAGCGGGGTGCCTCCGGCGGTGAGCTGTCCCGGGTGATGCTCGCCATCGAGGTGGTCTTCGCCGGCTCGGGCGGACCACCGACGCTCGTCTTCGACGAGGTTGACGCCGGCGTTGGTGGCCAGGCCGCGGTGGAGATCGGCCGGCGGCTGGCCCGGCTGGCTCGCAGCCACCAGGTGCTTGTCGTCACCCATCTGCCCCAGGTCGCTGCGTTCGCCAACCGGCACCTGGTGGTGGCGAAGGACACTGGTGGCGCGGTGACGACCAGTGGGGTGCGGGTGGTCGAGGACACCGAACGGGCGCGGGAACTCGCCCGTATGCTTGCGGGATTGCCGGATTCGGACCTGGGAATCGCGCACGCCGAGGAGTTACTGGCCGTGGCGACGCGGGAGCGACGGGTGTAACACCTCTCGGGTAGCGTCACCGGCACGCGGCTCCGAGCCGTAGTGTGCTTCTCTGGACTGGCGGCTCGCGCAAGGCATGTCGCGTGAAGGTCGCCCGCTTCACATGCCAGGATGATTACGATGCGTTTACCCACGTTGCGTTGGACCCGAACCGCCGAGCCGGGCCGGGCCGGCGGCACCGCCCGCCTGGATCGTCGGACCAAACGTCTTGTTGGCCGGCTTCGTCCCGGTGACGTCGCGGTGATCGACCACGTCGACCTGGACCGGGTCGCCGCCGACTCGCTGGTCGCGGTCGGTGTTGGGGCCGTCCTCAACGCCAAGCCGTCGGTCTCGGGCCGCTATCCCAACCTGGGCCCGGAAGTGCTGATCGAGGCCGGCATCCCGCTCCTGGACGACCTGGGCGAGGGAGTCTTCGAACGGATCCAGGAGGGCGACACCGTCCGGATCGAGGGCAACACGGTCTATCTGGGCGACGAGCCGGTGGCCCACGGTGATCTACAGGATGCGGAGACCATCGAGAAGGCGATGGCCGATGCCCGGGAGGGGCTTTCGGTCCAGCTGGAGGCGTTCGCCGCGAACACCATGGTCTACCTGAAGCAGGAGCGCGACCTGCTGCTGTACGGGGTGGGTGTTCCGGACATCCGCACCGAGATTCAGGGCCGGCACTGTCTGATCGTGGTGCGCGGCTACGACTACAAGGCCGACCTGGATGTGCTGCGCCCATACATCCGGGAGTTCAAGCCGGTGCTCATCGGCGTTGACGGCGGGGCGGACGCCCTGGTCGAGGCCGGCTATCCGCCCGACATGATCATCGGTGACATGGATTCGGTGACCGACGACGTGCTGCGGTGCGGCGCGGAGGTCGTGGTGCACGCCTACCCGGACGGGCGGGCACCCGGGTTGGCTCGGGTCAATGGCCTCGGGGTCCCGGCGGTCACCTTTCCCGCCGCAGCCACCAGCGAGGATCTGGCGATGCTGCTCGCCGACGAGAAGGGCGCCTCGCTCCTGGTGGCGGTCGGCACGCACGCCACGCTCGTCGAGTTCCTGGACAAGGGGCGGGGTGGGATGGCGTCGACCTTCCTCACCCGGCTGAAGGTCGGCGGCAAGCTGGTTGACGCCAAGGGCGTGAGTCGGCTCTACCGGCAGAGCATCTCCGGATCCTCACTGCTGCTGCTGGTGCTGTCCGCGATTGCCGCGATGGCCTCGGCCGTGGCGGTCTCCACCGTCGGCAAGGCGTACCTGGGTGTGGTCTCCGAGTGGTGGAACAATTTTGTGTTCCAGCTGGAACGGCTCTTCTGACGCCGGTCCACCCGACAAAGAGGCTGCAGGTGTGATCAACTTCCGGTACCACGTGGTGTCCCTGACCGCGGTCTTCCTGGCGCTGGCGATCGGCCTGGTGGTTGGCACCACCGCGCTCAACGGGCCGGTGGCGGACGCCCTCAATGACAACGTCAACGAGCTGCGGAAGGACAACCAGGTGTGGCGTCAGGCGGTCAACAACCTCGAGGAGGAGTTGACCCGCGAGGATGACTTCGCCGCCGAGCTGGCCGCAGTGACACTGCCGGGCCGGCTCACCGGCAAGCGGGTGCTGGTGCTCAGCCTGCCGACGGGGCGCAAACACACCGATGGCGTGGTCAAGATGCTCCAGCTCGGCAACGCCGACGTGGTCGGCCGGGTCGACCTGCAGGACAAGTTCATCAACCCGGAGAACAACAACGACCTGTTGGAACTGGCGGTCACCGCGGCCCGTCCCACCAACGCGCCGACCACCAACCTGCCCGGCAACGGGCACGGCGTGGAGACCTCCAGCGCTCTGCTGGCCACGGTGCTGCTGGACGGGACGCCGGAGGCGACGCCGATCAGCGAGGCCGACCGGCGGGCCGTGCTGGCCGCCTACACCAACGCCAACTACCTCACCACGTCCGAGCGGCTCACCCAGTCGGCGGAGGCGGTCGTGATCGTCAGCGGCCCGCCGTACTCGGACAAGGACTCCTCGAAGAAGGACGAGTCGGTGGTGAAGGTCACTGAGCAGTTCGATCGGACCGGCGCGACCGTGGTCGGCGGCAACGGCTCACAAGGCGGGAACCTGGTGGCCTTCGTCCGGGGCGACGCGGTGCTGGCCGGGGAGATCTCCACGGTCGACAACGCCAACACCGTCCAGGGACAGCTGGTCACCGCGCTCGCCCTGGTGCAGCAGGTCAGCGAGGACAACGCGGGTCACTATGGTGTCGGCGACAACGCCGCGTCGCTGGTTCCTAGACTGCCCCAATGATCGTGACGATCAACATCAGGTCCTGGCCCGCCAACCGGAGGGAGTCGGCGTGAGGTGGTTTGGTCGACTCGTCGTCGCGGGTGCCGGCGCCGCCGTCGCCCGTTACGCGTTGCATGGGGTGCGGACCTCACCGGCGGGCCCAGCGTTGGAGCGGACGAACTTTCGGGGCCGGTCGGTGACCCTCGCGGCCGGGCCGGCGCTCGCCGCCGGTGCCACCGTCGCCGGTGCCGCCGGCGCACCGGGGGCCGCTGCCGGTGGGGCTGCCCTGGTCGCCGGCCTCGGCGCCGGGGCGGTGGGGCTCTACGACGACGTGGTCGGCGCGCGGCCGGAGCAGAAGGCCGCCAAGGGATTCGCCGGGCACCTCGCCGCGCTGCGCGAGGGCCGGATCACCGCCGGCCTGGTCAAGGTCGTCGGTGTGGGCGCGGCGGGGCTGGCCGCCGCCGCGCTGCTCGGCGGTGACCCGGCCGTCGCCCGACATCCGCGTCGGCAGCGGCAGGGCGCGGTCGGCCGGGGCGTGGACGTCCTCCTCGGTGCGGGCGTGATCGCCGGCACCGCCAACCTGATCAACCTGCTCGACCTGCGGCCGGGACGGGCGGTGAAGTCCGGGCTTCTGCTCGGCGCGCCATTGGTAACCAGCCCGCCCGGCGGGATCGTCGCCGGTGCTGCTGGCGCCGCCGCCGGGCTACTCCCCGCGGACCTCGACGAGGAGGTGATGCTCGGCGACAGCGGCGCCAACGCGCTCGGTGCGCTGCTCGGCGTCACGCTCGCGGCTCGCACCGGACCGGCCGGCCGGGCCGCCCTGCTCGCCGTCCTCGCCGGGCTCACCGCCGCCAGCGAGCGGATCAGCTTCACCCAGGTCATCCAGCAGACCCCGGTGCTGCGCGAGCTGGACGCGCTGGGCCGCCGCGCCGACTGACGTGACGACACCGGCCCCGTACGCCGCCGCCGGCCGAGTAGCCGGGGCCGCCGCGCTGATCGCCGTACTCACCGTGGTCAGTCGGCTGGCCGGCTTCGGTCGTACCGCCGTGTTCACCTGGACGCTCGCGCCCACCGATCTTGGTGCCACGTATGTGGTGGCGAACGCCGCTCCGAACGTGATCTTCGAGATGGTCGCCGGCGGTGCCCTCGCCAGCCTGGTGGTGCCACTGCTGGCCGCTCCGGTGGCGGCGGCGGACCGGGGAACGGTTGCCCGGACCACCGGGGCGTTGCTCACCTGGGTGCTGACCCTGCTGGTGCCACTCGCGTTGGCGGTGGCGCTGCTGGCCGGCCCGATCGTGGAGCTGCTGGGCGGCGGACTCGACCCCGCCCAGCAGGCCAGCGGCGAGCGGATGCTGCGGGTGTTCGCCCCACAACTGCCGCTGTACGGGGTCGGCATTGTGCTCACCGGGGTTCTCCAGGCGCACCGCCGGTTCGCCTGGCCGGTGATCGCCCCACTGCTGTCCAGCCTTACTGTCATCGCGGTCTATCTGGGCTTCACCGTCGCAGAGGGGCGGTTGGCCAGTGTGGCGGGCGTCAGCCGCGGCGGGGAGCTGCTGCTGTCGGTGGGAACGACCACCGGAGTGGCGGTGCTCTCCCTGTCGCTGCTGATCCCGTTCCGCCGGCTGGGATACGCACCGGTGCTCGGCTTCCGCTTCCCCGCCGACGCCCGTACCCGGGTCGGTGGACTCGCGGTGGCCGGCGCGGTGACGGTGACCGCGCAGCAGGTAGCGCTCGTGGTGAGCCTCAACCAGGTCTCCTACGGCGCGGTCAGCAACCTCGGCGCGTTCCAGCTCGCCCAGACGGTCTACCTGCTGCCGTGGGCGGTGCTGGCGGTGCCATTGGCGGTAGCCGCCTATCCGAGCCTGGCCGCCGCCGGGTCCGTCGGGGACGAGGCGGCCTACCGGGCGACGCTGGCCCCGGCCACCCGGGGAGTGCTGCTGCTGAGCTGCCTCGGTGCGGCCGTCCTGGTGGGCACGGCCGTGCCGGTGGGGCACTTCTTCCTCGTCCGCGGCGCGGCGGCGACCGCCGCTGCCGGGATCGCCGGCTTCGCGCCCGGCCTGATCGGCTACGGGCTCTTTGCCGTGCTGAGCCGCGCCCTCTACGCGCGGGGGCAGGCCCGGGCGGCCACCGGCGCGATCGCCGTCGGTTTCCTCGTGGTGCCCGCCGCGGCGTTGCTGCTCAGCGCTGCGCTGCCGCTGCGGGACCGGGTGCCGGCGGTCACCCTGGCGAACTCGGTGGGGATGGCGGTGCTCGGTGCCCTGCTGGTGCTCGCCGTCCGACGGACCGCCGGCGCCACCGCTCTCGCCGGAGTCGGCCGTGCCGGGGCGTCCGGCCTGATCGGCGGGGGGCTGGCGGCGTTGGCGGGTTGGGCGGTGGCGCGGTCGCTGCTGGCGGCCACCGACGGCACCCCGGGCGCACCGGTGGCCCTCGTACAGGGCATGCTGTCCGGTGTCGTGGTCGGTGTCGTGTTCCTCGCGGTGGTCTGGGTACTGGATCGGCCGGACGTACGACCACTGCTCGTCGGAGCGCGGCGACGGCTCGGGCTGACCCGCGGGAGGCGGTCGCCCACCCCGACCGGCGGGCAGCGTAAGGACGGTGTCCCCCCGGAACGGGGCGACGGGAAGGAGACGGTGTCCCGGTGACGGTACCGAGCCCACGGGCCGGCCGGGCCGGCACGATCGCCCTGCTGCTCGCCTCGAGCACCGGCGGTGTGGGGCAGCACGTCCGGTCGTTGGCCGCCGGGTTGACCAGCGCCGGCATCGCGGTGCTGGTCTGTGGCCCGGCCGCGACCGAAGAGCAGTTCCACTTCACCGGTGCCGGTGCCCGCTTCCGGCCGGTGGAGATCCCGGCCAGCCCGACCCCCGCCGACCTGCGGGCGGTGACCGCGTTTCGCCGGGCCCTCGCCGCCGAGCCGGTCGCCGTGGTGCACGCGCACGGGCTGCGCGCCGGTCTGGTCGCCGTCGTCGCCCGGCCGGCCGCCCCGCTGGTGGTCACCTGGCACAACGCCGTCCTCAGCGGTGGCCTGCGCGGCAGCGCATCCCGCCTGGTCGAGCGGGTTGTTGCCCGTGGTGCTCGAGTGACCCTCGGTGCCTCGGCCGACCTGGTCGCGCGAGCCACCGCGGTGGGTGCGCCGGACGCCCGGTTCGCCCCGGTCGCCGCGCCGCCGCTGCCTGAGCCGCACCGCCGTCGCGACGCGGTCCGCGCCGAGTTCGGCGTCGGTAGCGACCAGCCGCTGATCCTGTCGGTTGGCCGACTGCATCCCCAGAAGCGGTACGACCTCCTGGTTGACGCCGCTGCCCGGTGGCGGACCCGCGACCCGCTGCCGGCCGTGGTGATCGCCGGCAGCGGACCCGCGTACCTGCAACTGGCGGCCCGGATCTCCGCTGCCCGGGCGCCGGTGACCCTGCTCGGGCACCGCACCGACGTGGCCGACCTGCTGGCCGGTGCCGACATCGCTGTGGTCACCAGTGACTGGGAGGCCCGGCAGCTGTTCGCGCAGGAGGCGATGCGGGTCGGTGTGCCGCTGGTGGCGACGGCGGTTGGCGGCCTGCCGGAGTTGGTCGACGACGCGGCCATCCTGGTAGCGCCGGGTGATGTCGACGCGGTTGACGCCGCCGTCGCTAGTTTGTTGGATGACCCGGCTCGGCGAGCCGAACTGGGTCAACGGGCTCGCGGGCAAGCGGCGACCTGGCCGACCGAGGCGGAGACCTGCGCCCAACTCGTCGCCCTCTACGCCGAGCTTGCCCCGGATCTGGCCGGCCCTACCATCCCGGACGCTGATGCACCGTCAACGGGAGAGCGGTAATGCTGCGCCGACTCACCCCCGCCCTGCTGACCCTGCTCGTCGTGGCGCTCGGTGTGGCCGCGCTGGCCGCCCGGCCGGCGGCCCGTTCCCCGGAGCGGACCGCCGATTTCGTGGTCCTGGCCGGGGTTGCCGGGCTGCGGTGGGAAGACGTGGACGCGCAGACGACACCGACGCTGTGGCGGTTGGCGCAGGAGGGCTCGATCGGGTCGTTGGCGGTGCGCTCCGCCCACCGGCCCACCTGTCCGGTGGACGGCTGGCTGACTCTCGGGGCGGGCAGCTTCGCCGCCTGGCCGGGTCAGCGCCCGGAGGGCACCTGCCCACCCACGGATGTCGTCGTGGAACGGCCGGACGGCATCGGTGCGAACCTGCCGGACCAGGAGGATGCCGTCCTGTCGAACCAGGAACGGCTCTCCTGGGGGACCGTGCCGGGGTCGCTTTCGGAGTCGGTGCGTTGCTCGGTGGCGGTGGGCCCGGGCGCGGCGGTGGCCGCTGCCCGGCCGTTCGGCCGGGTGGACCGGTACGCGCCGGAACTGCCGGCGGACCCAACCGACCTTCTGCGCTCGTGCGTGCTCAGTATCGTTGATCTCGGCGCCGTCGACGGTGCGGATCCGGCGGCCCGGGCGGCTGCGGCCCGCGTGGCCGACGCGCGACTGGCCCGGGTGCTGGCCGCCCGCCCGCCCCGCTCCCTGGTCATCGTCGCCGGGGTGGCGGACACCGAGGAGCCGTCCCGGCTGCACGTCGCGGTCGCCGACGGCGCCGGCTGGGAGCGGGGCTGGCTGACCTCGCCGACCACCGACCGTCCGGGCTATCTACAACTGGTTGACCTGGCACCGACCGCGCTGACCGCCCTGGGCCGGCCACTGCCCGAGCATCCGTTTCTGGGGCGGGCCGCCGAGTCTGTCGGTGGCCGGCCGGCCGACCTCGCCACCGCGATCGCCGGCCCGGTGGACGCCGACCGGGAGGCCGCAGCGCAGCGCCGCGTCGCCGGCTGGTTCTTCGGGCTGCTCGTCGCCGCGCAGGTGCTCCTCGGGGTGGCCGTGCTACCGCTGCTGCGCCGGGCGCGACGGCACGCCGGCCCGTACGGTCCCCAGCCGGTATCCCGGCGGATCGTCGCGGTGGTGGAACTGCTGCTCGTCGCGGCGGCGCTCGCCCTGCCGGCCGCGCTCGTGGCAGATCTGGTCCCGTGGTGGCGTGGTGCGCACCCCGGGTGGTTCTTCGCCGGGGTCACTCTCGCGCTGATCGGCACCGCGACGGCGCTCGTCCGGTTCCTGCCCGGTTACGGGAGCACCCTTGGGCCGCTGGGCGCGGTGGCGTTCCTGGCCACGCTGACGGTTGGTGCCGACGTGTTGACCGGCGCCCACCTTCAGCTCAACGGTGTCGTGGGCTACTCCGCGGTGGACGGGGGCCGGTTCGTCGGCCTAGGCACGGTGGGGCTTGGGGTGCTACTGGCCGGGGCGCTACTCCTGGCCGGCTGGCTCGCCCAGCGGGTTCGCCGCTCCCGGCGACCCGTGGCGATCGTGGCCGTCGGCGGGGCCGCCGTGGTGCTGGTCGGCAGCCCCTACCTCGGTGCCGACTCCACCGGCGCGGTCGCGTTGACCGCCGGGGTGAGCCTCGCCGCGGCGATCAGCGCCAGCGGTTGGTTGACGCTCACCCGCCTGGCCTGGGCGACGATGGCTGGGCTGGCGGTGACGGTGGGTTTCGCCCTGGTCGACCTCGACCGCCCGACCGGCGAGCGAGGCGATCTGGGTCGGTTCCTGGCCGCGGTCGGCGAGGGGACCGGGGGGCTGATTGTCCACCGGGCCAGCACCGCCAACCTGGAGACGCTCGTTGATAGTTCGTTGACGGTGCTGGCCCTGGCCGGTGTGCTTCTGGTGTGGTTCGCCCTGCTGCAGCAGTGGGGCGGTCTGCGGCGGCTCTTCGGCATCTACCCGGCGGTTCGGGGAGCGATGACCGGCACCGCGGTCGCGGCGGCGCTCGGCGGACTGCTGGGTGGGGTGGCGCTGGACGTCGCCGGGGCAGCGACCGCCGTGGTGGTGCCGATGGCGGCCCTCGCCGCGCTGCGGGTACTGGACCACTCCACCGACCGGACCAGTCCGACACCCGGCGGGGACGGCGGCCCGGCGGGTTCGACCGGCTCCGGTGGTGGGCCGGACCGAGATCGGCGCTCGGATGGCCCCGGCGGCGAAGGCGGCCCGGTTGGCTCGCCACCCGGGGGCGTCGGTTCGGCCGACCGACCGGGGCCGTCCGGGGGCGGTGCCGCCGGTGCGGCGCCGGTGGACCGATGGGATGCCGGCCCGGCCGCCGGCAAGATCCCGACGGCTCGCGCATCGGACGAGGTCACGACGTTCTGACCCGGCAGCGTCGGCGAAGCCGCTGGTGGGTGCGCCGGGCGGCGGAAGCAGGTGGGGTGTTAGCGTGGAATCCCGTGGATCGCGTGATCACTCTGCTGATCGGCACGGCGGTCTGCACGACCGCGACAGACGACACGGGAGCAGGCCTTGGCCCCTTCAGTACGGACGACCAGGCACATTTTCGTCACCGGGGGCGTCGCCTCCTCGTTGGGTAAAGGCCTGACTGCCTCCAGCCTCGGTAGCCTGCTCACCGCGCGTGGCATGCGTGTGGTGATGCAGAAGCTCGACCCCTACCTCAACGTGGACCCGGGGACGATGAATCCGTTCCAGCACGGTGAGGTCTTCATCACCGAGGACGGCGCCGAGACCGATCTCGATGTCGGTCACTACGAGCGGTTCCTCGACCGGGACCTGTCCGGGAAGGCCAACGTCACCACGGGGCAGATCTACTCGGACGTGATCGCCAAGGAGCGGCGCGGCGAGTACCTGGGGGACACCGTCCAGGTCATCCCGCACATCACCAACGAGATCAAGTCGCGGGTGCTCGGGATGGCCGAACCGGACGGCGAGGGCCAGGTGCCGGACGTCGTGATCACCGAGGTCGGCGGGACCGTCGGCGACATCGAGTCGCTGCCGTTCCTGGAGGCGATCCGGCAGATCCGCCACGACCTGGGCCGGGACAACTGTTTCTATCTGCACGTCTCGCTGGTGCCGTACCTGGCGCCGTCGGGCGAGCTGAAGACGAAGCCCACCCAGCACTCGGTCGCGCAGCTGCGCAGCATCGGTATCCAGCCGGACGCACTGGTACTGCGCTGCGACCGGGAAATCCCGGACAAGGTCAAGCAGAAGCTCGCCCTCTACTGCGACGTTGACCTGGAGGCGGTCACCGCCGCCGCGGACGCACCCAGCATCTACGACATCCCGAAGGTGCTGCACCGGGAGGGCCTCGACGCGTACGTGGTGCGTCGGCTCGGCCTCTCCTTCCGGGACGTGGCCTGGGCTCGCTGGGACGACCTGCTGGAGCGGGTGCACCAGCCCCGGCACACGATCACCGTCGCCCTCGTGGGCAAGTATGTTGACCTACCCGACGCGTACCTGTCGGTGAGTGAGGCGATCCGTGCCGCCGGCTTCGGGCACCGTGCCCGGGTACGGCTGAAGTGGGTGCCCAGCGACGAATGTGTCACCTCGGCCGGTGCCGCGGCCGCCCTGGCCGGGGTCGACGGGATCGTCATCCCGGGTGGGTTCGGCGTCCGCGGCATCGAGGGCAAGGTCGGTGCCGCCCGGCACGCCCGGGAGAACGGCGTTCCGCTGCTCGGCCTCTGCCTCGGCCTCCAGTGCATGACCATCGAGGTGGCCCGTCACCTCGCCGGGCTGGACGGTGCGAACTCGCTGGAGTTCGACGGGGAAGCCACCCATCCGGTCATCGCCACCATGGCCGACCAGGAGGACATCGTCGCGGGCCGGGGCGACCTCGGTGGCACCATGCGGCTCGGGGCGTGGCCGGCGGCGCTCACCGAGGGGTCGATCGTCGCCGAGGCGTACGGCAGCACCGAGGTCAGCGAGCGGCATCGGCACCGGTTCGAGGTGAACAACGCCTACCGTGACGTGCTCACCAAGGCGGGCCTGCACATCTCGGGGACCTCGCCGGACGGCCGGCTGGTCGAGTTCGTCGAACTGGACCGCGACCTGCACCCGTTCTTCGTGGCCACCCAGGCGCACCCGGAGCTGAAGAGCCGCCCGACCCGCCCGCACCCGCTGTTCGCGTCATTCGTGGCGGCGGCTCTCACGTACTCGCAGGCTGATCAGCTCCCGGTCGACCTGAACGGCGCGGCGGCGACGAAGGCAGCCAGCAACGGCGGAACCTCCACGGCACGGGCGGCTTCGACCTCGTGAGCACGGCCGGTCACCACTACCAGGTGCGTTCACGCGTTGAGCGGTACCGGGGTCGGATCTTCGACGTGGTCACCGACGAGGTGACCATGCCCGGTGGCGGCATCGCCGTGCGGGACTGTGCCCGACACCCGGGTGCGGTATCGGTGGTGGCCCTGGACGAGGCCGGTCGGGTGGTGCTGATCCGGCAGTATCGGCATCCGGTCGGCCGGCACCTGTGGGAGCTGCCGGCCGGCCTGCTGGACATCGCGGGCGAGGACCCGGCCGCTGCCGCCGGTCGGGAACTGGCCGAGGAGGCTGACCTGCACGCGGGTCGGCTCGATGTCCTGGTCGATCTGCACAGCTCACCGGGCTTCACCAATGAACTGGTCCGGGTCTTCTTGGCCCGCGACCTCACCGAGGTGCCGGTCGACCGGCGGCACGGCCGGGCCGAGGAGGAAGCCGACCTGCAGCTCGTCCGGGTTGCCCTGGACGAGGCGGTGGAGATGGTGCTGGCCGGGGAGATCACCAACGCCGCGACGGTGGCCGGGCTGCTCGCCGCCGCCCGCGCCCGGGACGGCGGCTGGCCGGCGCTGCGTCCGGCCGGGACACCGCTGCCACGTTGAGCCGGTACGTGACGGGGGCCGCGCACGGCCTCCGTCACGTACGGTGAAACCGGGGGCCAGGATGATCCGCCGGCGGCCCCTCCGGCCCGGCTCGGTGGAAGTGAAACGGGCGACCGCCGACCGCCGACCGCCGGCCACGCCGGCCTGACACATCGTCAGCGGGAGCGCTGACCACATGTCACAGTGCTGGCTCCCTGCCGGTCAACTCCGGCCTAGACTTCCGCCGGCGGGACCTGAGCACTGCGGCAACGGAGCCGCCGTGGCGCCGAGTAGCCGGGGCAGCGGCCCTGGAGAAGGGGGTCTGCATCGTGAAGGTCGGCATCCCACGTGAGGTCAAGAATCACGAGTACCGCGTGGCGATCACGCCCCCGGGCGTGAACGAGTTCGTCCGCGCCGGCCATCAGGTCTTCATCGAGTCCGGCGCCGGCCTCGGCTCCAGCATCAGTGACGAGGACTTCGCCGCCACCGGCGCCACGATCCTCCCCACCGCGGACGAGGTGTGGGAGACCGCCGAGCTGGTCCTGAAGGTCAAGGAGCCGGTCGCGGAGGAGTACCACCGGATGCGGCCGGGTCAGGTCCTCTTCACCTACCTACACCTGGCCGCCTCCAAGGAGTGCACCGACGCGCTGCTGGACCGCGCGGTCACCGCCATCGCGTACGAGACGGTCGAACTGCACGACCAGTCGCTGCCCCTGCTCGCCCCGATGTCCGAGGTGGCCGGGCGGCTCGCCCCGCAGGTCGGCGCCTACCACCTGCAGGCCCAAGGCGGTGGACGCGGCGTACTGATGGGCGGCGTCTCCGGCGTGTACGCGGCGAAGACCGTGGTGATCGGTGCCGGCGTCTCCGGGATGAACGCCGCCGCCATCGCGCTCGGCCTCCAAGCCGAGGTGCTGCTGCTGGACAAGAACGTGGCCCGGCTGCGTCAGGCCGACGCGATCTACCGAGGTCACCTGCAGACGGTCGCCTCCAACGCGTACGAGATCGAACGGGCGGTGGTGGACGCGGACCTGGTCATCGGCGCGGTGCTGGTGCCCGGTGCCAAGGCACCGACCCTGATCTCGAACGAGCTGGTCTCCCGGATGAAACCGGGCAGCGTGCTGGTCGACATCTCCATCGATCAGGGGGGCTGCTTCGAGGACGCGCGTCCCACCACCCACGCCAACCCGACGTACCCGGTGCACCAGTCCGTCTTCTACTGCGTGGCGAACATGCCGGGGGCCGTGTCACACACCAGCACCTACGCGCTGACCAACGTGACCCTGCCGTACGCCCTGGAACTGGCCAACTTCGGTTGGCGGGAGGCGCTGCGTCAGGACCCCGCGCTCGCACTGGGTCTGAACACCCACGATGGTCAGGTCGTCTACGGGCCGGTCGCCGACGCGCACGGCATGGCCACCCTGCCGCTGGCCAAGGTGCTGGCCTGACCAGCGGCGAGTCAACCATGGCGGCCGAGGCCGGGCCAGCTCCCGCGCCGGCCCTACTCCGCGCCGTCCGCGGCTACCTGGACCACCTCGCCGTTGAACGGGGACTCGCGGCGAACACCCTCGCCTCGTACCGGCGGGACCTGGCCCGCTACCTCGACACCCTCGCGTCGTACGGGGTGACCGACCTGGCATCGGTCACCCCGGGCCAGGTGGAAGCCCACCTGGCCCGGCTGCGCGTCGGTGACGAGGACCGTCCGCCACTCTCGGCCTCCTCCGCGGCGCGGGCCGTCAGCGCCGTACGCGGTCTGCACCGCTTCGCGCTGCGCGAGGGCCTGACCGGTGCCGACCCGAGCCGGGAGATCCGCCCACCCGCCCCGCCCCGCCGGCTGCCCCGGGCGCTGCCCGTGGACGACGTGATCCAGCTGCTGGACGCCGTCGGTCCGGACTCCGCCACCGGGGCGGAGGCGCCGCTCGGGCTGCGTGACCGGGCCCTGCTGGAATTCCTGTACGGCACCGGCGCGCGGATCTCCGAGGCGGTCGGCGCCGCCGTGGACGACCTCGACACCGACACCGGTGCGGTACTGCTGCGGGGCAAGGGGGGGCGGAACCGGCTGGTCCCGATCGGTGGGTACGCCGTGGCGGCGCTGCACGCCTACCTGGTGCGCGCCCGCCCCGGCCTCGCCGCCGCCGGCCGAGGCACCCCGGCGGTCTTCCTCAACTCCCGCGGCGGCCCGTTGTCCCGGCAGGGCGCCTGGGGCATCCTGCGCGGTGCCGCCCGGCGTGCCGGCCTGCCGGATGTCGGGCCGCAGGCGGTGTCCCCGCACACGCTGCGTCACTCCTACGCCACCCACCTGCTCGACGGTGGCGCCGACGTGCGCGTGGTGCAGGAACTTCTTGGCCACGCCTCGGTCACCACCACCCAGGTGTACACGCTGGTCACCGTCGAACGGCTACGTGAGGTGTACGCGACAGCCCACCCGCGGGCACTCGGTTGATGGGTGTGACACGCCGGACCGGTGCTGAGCGGCCTGCTCGCCGGTGGCGTACAGTCGGGTTCGGCGCGGACCTGGCGGAAGTGACGCGGCCAGGATTCGCGACGGCGTCGCGAAGGACGTCGGTCGGCTCCGACGCCGGTGTGGTCGTCGGGAGGGGGCAACGAAGACATGGTTGGCGACGGTGGCCGTGCCGAGACCTGGACGTCGGAGCTCCGTGAGCAGCAGTCCACACTCGGCACTGACCCTGGTCCGGCAGATCCGGCCGCGTACACGACGCGGAAGCCGATCCCCGAACCGATGCCGACCGATCGACACGGCCCCGCCCGCATCATTGCGATGGCGAACCAGAAGGGCGGTGTCGGCAAGACCACCACGACCATCAACCTGGGCGCCGCGCTGGCCGAGTATGGCCGCCGGGTGCTGCTGGTCGACTTCGACCCGCAGGGCGCCCTCTCGGTCGGTCTGGGAGTCAACCCGCACAACCTCGACCTGTCGGTCTACAACCTCCTCATGCAGGACGACGTCACCTGCGACGATGTGCTGATCAAGACCGATGTGGCGGGACTGCACCTGCTTCCGGCCAATATCGACCTCTCCGCTGCCGAGATCCAACTGGTCAACGAGGTCGCCCGGGAGATGGCGCTGGCGCGGGTGCTGAAAAGCATCCGCAAGGAATACGACTTCATCCTGATCGACTGCCAGCCCTCCCTGGGTCTACTGGCGATCAACGCGCTGACCGTTTCCCACGGCGTGCTCATCCCGTTGGAGTGCGAGTTCTTCAGCCTCCGCGGCGTGGCCCTGCTGCTGGACACAATCGACAAGGTTCGTGAGCGGCTCAACTTCGACCTGGAGCTCGAAGGCATCCTCGCCACCATGTACGACAGCCGCACCACCCACTGCCGCCAGGTGCTGCAGCGGGTGGTGGAGGCCTTCGGCGACAAGGTCTACCAGACGGTGATCACCAAGACCGTGAAGTTCCCCGAGTCCACCGTCGCCGGCGCGCCGATCACCACCCTCGACCCGGCCTCCTCCGGCGCGCGTAACTACCGGCAGCTCGCCCGCGAGGTGATCGCCGCCCAGGCGGAGCGGTAGACCGGAAGCCACGGGGAGCGGTAGACCGGGAGTAGGGCGCCCAGGTGGTGGACTACGGTTTGCCGGTGACCGCACCGCCCCTCGGCCAGCCCACGCCCTCCGGGGCCAGCACCCCCGCCAGTGGCGGGGAGGAGACCAGCGGCTTCACCGTACGGTTGGCCAACTTCACCGGCCCGTTCGACCTGCTGCTACAGCTGATCAGCAAGCACAAGCTGGACGTCACCGAGGTGGCGTTGCACCAGGTCACCGATGAGTTCATCGCCTACCTGCGGGCAATGGGTGAGCACTGGGATCTGGACGAGACCAGCGAGTTCCTGCTCGTCGCCGCCACTCTGCTCGACCTCAAAGCGGCCCGGCTACTACCCGCCGCCGAGGTTGAGGACGAGGCGGACCTGGCCCTGCTGGAAGCCCGGGATCTGCTCTTCGCGCGGCTGCTGCAGTACAAGGCGTACAAGGAGGCGGCGGCGCACATCGCGGCACTCGAGGAAACCGGTGGGCGGCGGTACCCCCGGGCGGTGACGCTGGAGCCACGGTACGCCCAGGCCCTGCCCGACCTGGTGTTCGGCATCGGCCCGCAGCGGCTACGGGACCTCGCTGTCCGGGTCTTCACCCCGAAACCGCCGCCCGAGGTGTCCATCGCGCACGTGCACCAGATCCGGGTCAGCGTCCGAGAGCACGCCGAGATCATCGCCGAGCGGCTACGCCGGGCCGGCACAGCCACCTTCACCGGGCTCTGTACGGACTGCGAGGCCCTCCTCGAGGTGGTGGCCCGCTTCCTCGCCCTGCTGGAACTCTACCGGGAGGGGCTGGTCGCCTTCGCCCAGGAAGAGGCCCTGGAAGAGCTGACCGTACGCTGGACCGGCCCCGCCGATGGCGGCGGTGACCTGGATATCGACGAGTACGCGGGGACCCTCTCCACCGCCGGATCCGACGGGACTGGGCCGTCCGACTCCGGGCTGTCCGACTCCGGGCTGTCCGACTCCGGGCCGGTCGATCCCGGGCCGGCCGATTCCGGGCCCGGGAAGGAAACGCCGCAGCTGGCGACCAGGTCCTACCCGGCAGGGTCGGCGCCACCCGGCGGAAGGCCGGCTACGACAGAGGACGAGCGAGATGGGTGACAAGGAACACGGGGACACCCTGGCCGACCAGGCCGCCGCGTGGATCCCGCCATGGGAACGCCACCGCGAGACATCGGCCACACCGGTCGAGGCGCAAGCCGCTGCCGCGTCGGGCGGGGGAGAACCCAACCCCGAACCGTCTGGTGCTGGTGCTGGTGCTGGCCGGAAGTCGGTACCCGATCGGGGGCGGTCCCGCCAACGGGGGCCGGCCCCACCCCCCGCGTTGGTGCTCGACGACGCCGAGCTACAGGGCGCCCTGGAAGCGATCCTCCTGGTCGTGGACGAGCCGGTCGCCGAGACGACCCTCGCCGACGTACTGGAGCAGCCGCTCGAACGGGTCCGGGCGACGCTGCACACCATCTCCACCGGCTACACCACCCGCGGGCACGGCTTCGAGCTGCGTCGAGCGGCCGGCGGATGGCGCCTGTACACCCGGCCGGAGTACGCCGGGTACGTGGAGCGGTTCGTCCTCGACGGCCAGACCGTACGGCTGACCCAGGCCGCGCTGGAGACCCTGGCCGTGGTCTCCTACAAACAGCCGGTGACCCGATCCCGGATTTCCGCCATCCGCGGTGTGAACTGCGACGGGGTGATCCGTACCCTGGTCTCCCGCGGGCTGGTGGAGGAGTGCGGCACCGAACCGGAAACCGGTGCCCACCTCTACCGGACCACCTCCCTGTTCCTGGAGAAGCTCGGCGTGGACAGCATCACCGACCTGCCGCCGCTCGCTCCGTTCCTCCCCGACGATGTGGAAGACCTCGCCGATGCCTCGCGATAACCGCGCCCCGAAGCCCGACGCGCCCGTCTACACCGGCCCAGAACGCCTCCAGAAGGTGCTCGCCGCCGCCGGTGTCGGATCTCGACGCGCCTGCGAAGACCTGATTTTCCGCCGGCGGGTGACAGTGAACGGCCGGGTTGCCCAGCTCGGTGACCGGGCCGATCCGACCTCCGACACCATCTACGTCAACGGTGAGCGCCTCCAGGCCGACACCCGCCTGGTCTACCTTGCCCTGAACAAGCCCCGGGGCGTCGTCTCCACCATGGCGGACGAGAAGGGCCGGACCGCCATCGCCGACTTCCTCGGCAACCGGGTGGAAGAGCGGGTCTACCACGTCGGACGGCTCGACGCGGACAGCGAGGGCCTGCTGCTACTCACCAACGACGGCACGCTCGCGCACCGGCTCATGCACCCCTCCTACGGGGTGCCCAAGACGTACCTGTGTGAGGTGTCCGGCCCGATTCCGCGGTCGCTGGGCCGGCGCCTCGCCGCCGGCGTCGAGCTGACCGACGGTCCCGCGACGGTGGATGCGTTCCGCGTGGTGGACACGCTGGGCAAAACCGCCCAGGTGGAGGTCACCCTGCACGAAGGACGCAAGCACATCGTGCGGCGCCTGTTCGATGCGGTCGGCCACCCGGTGTCCCGGCTGGTGCGTACCTCGATCGGGCCGATCCGGCTCGGGGACCTCCGCGCCGGGCGCACCCGTCGGCTCACCAACGCGGAGGTCGCCGCGCTGTTCAAGGCGGTCGGCGACTGACGCCGGCGGTGGCGGGTACCGCAGCCGGTAAGCTCCGTGCGGCCCGCTGCGCGAAGGCGGTCGCTCCCGAAGGTGCGGCCCGAGGAGACCGCACCGTGCCAGGCATGATTGTCGGCGGGCGGAAACCCGCTCGCGGGTTGGACCCGCGAGGTACGGACTGAGGAGGAATGCGGTGGAGGAAAACGTACGGACCGGGCGCTGCGTGGTCGCTGTGGACGGGCCGTCCGGTTCGGGTAAGTCCACCGTTTCCCGGCGACTCGCGATCGCCCTGGGCGCCCGCTACCTCGACACCGGCGCGATGTACCGGGCGGTCACCTGGGCGGTACTGCGCTCCGGAGTTGACCTGGCCGACCCGTCGGCCGTGGCCAAGGTCGCCGGGGAAACCGAGCTCGGCATCGGCACCGATCCCGAGGGATACGGCGTTACCGTGGACGGCGTACCCATCGAGGTGGAGATCCGTGGACCCGAGGTGACCGGGGCGGTCTCAGCCGTGGCCGCCGTACCGGCGGTCCGCTCGTTGCTCGTCAACCGGCAGCGGGACCTCGCCACCGCCGTGGGTCGGATCGTGATCGAGGGGCGCGATATCGGCGCGGTAGTAGCCCCCGACGCCGATCTGAAGGTCTACCTGACCGCGTCCGCGGCGGCCCGGGCCGCCCGACGCAGCGCCGAGGATGCCACCGACGTGGGTCAGACCGCCGCCGACCTGGCCCGCCGGGACCGGTTGGACTCGGCTCGCAAGGCCGACCCGATGACGCAAGCCCCGGACGCCGTGGTGCTGGACACCACCGAACTCGGCATTGACGAGGTCGTCGCGCGCCTGCAGGATTTGCTGGCCGAGCGGGGTGTGGCTCGATGAGCGAGTCAACCGGTTGGGTGGGATGGGACGCCCCAGAACCCGATGCCGAGGAGGCCACAGCCCCACAACCGGTGGTGGCCGTGGTTGGCCGGCCCAACGTGGGAAAGTCGACGTTGGTAAACCGACTGATCGGCCGTCGGCAGGCGGTCGTCGAGGACGTACCCGGGGTGACCCGGGACCGGGTTCCCTACGACGCACAGTGGAACGGCCGACAGTTCGCTGTCGTCGACACCGGCGGCTGGGAACCGGATGCGAAGGACCGTGCCGCCGCCATCGCCGCCCAAGCGGAGTCGGCCATCACCACCGCCGACGTGGTGCTGTTTGTGGTCGACGCGGTGGTGGGTGCCACCGATGTGGACGAGGCAGCGGTGAAGATGCTGCGACGAAGCGCCAAGCCAGTGATCCTGGTGGCGAACAAGGCCGACAACAGCTCCATCGAAATGGAGGCATCCACGCTCTGGTCGCTCGGCCTGGGGGAGCCGTATCCGGTCTCGGCGCTGCACGGCCGTGGCGCCGGCGAACTGCTCGACCTCATCCTGGACCGGCTACCGGAAGCACCCAAGATCGTCGAGGATCGTCCGCGTGGCCCGCGTCGAGTCGCCCTCGTCGGCCGGCCCAACGTCGGCAAGTCCAGCCTCCTCAACCGCTTCTCCGGGGAGATCCGGGCAGTCGTTGACGCGGTCGCCGGCACCACCGTCGACCCGGTGGACAGCCTGGTCGAGATCGGCGGCGAGGCCTGGCAGCTTGTCGACACCGCCGGCCTGCGTAAACGGGTCGGCCAGGCCAGCGGCACCGAGTACTACGCGAGTCTGCGTACCGCCTCGGCGATCGAGGCCGCCGAGGTTGCGGTGGTCCTGCTCGACGCCAGCGAGGTCATCAGTGAACAGGACCAGCGGATCCTGTCAATGGTCACCGATGCCGGCCGGGCCCTGGTGATCGCCTTCAACAAGTGGGACCTGGTGGACGCCGACCGTCGGTACTACCTTGATCGGGAGATCGAGCGGGAACTGCGTCGCATTCCCTGGGCCATCCGCTTGAACCTCTCCGCCCGGACCGGCCGCGCGGTGGAGAAGCTCGCCCCGGCGCTCCGCCGGGCACTGGCCAGCTGGGAGACCCGGGTACCGACGGCGCAGCTCAACGCGTGGCTCACGGCGCTGGTGCAGGCGACCCCGCACCCGGTGCGTGGGGGACGGGCACCGAAGATTCTCTTCGCCACCCAGGCGGGAGCGGCGCCGCCACGGTTCATCCTGTTCACCACGGGCCCGCTGGACGCGGGCTACCAGCGATTCGTGGAGCGCAAACTCCGGGAGGAGTTCGGGTTCGAGGGCAGCCCGATCGAGATCTCGGTCCGCCCCCGCAAGAAGGTCGGGCCCGGCGGTCGCGGCAAGGCCCACGGCTAACCTCAGCGCACCCCACCCTCCTGGCCTGGCCCGGGAGGGTGGGCGCTGACACCGAGGGGTGGATACGGGCAACGGAAAGATCGTGCGGTAGGCTGTACCGGCTGTCGCGGGGAAGCCGGCGGGAGCATCGGGACGTGGCGCAGCTTGGTAGCGCACTTGACTGGGGGTCAAGGGGTCGTCGGTTCGAATCCGGCCGTCCCGACGCAGTTCAAAGGGCACATCCGATTGATGGATGTGCCCTTTGCTTATGGCTGGGTGACTAGCTGAGTGACTATGCCTCAGCGCCGAAGAGCCGGTCCATGGTGATCGCGCCGCTCAAGAGCACCGGTCTGAGCTGGTGCCGGTATACGCCCTCGGTGACGGTTGTGCCAGAGTGCCCACAGAGGTCGGCGATCTGTTCGATGCTCATGCCGCTGTCGGACAGCAGGGACACGAAGCTGTGTCGTAGCTCGCGTGGGGTCCAGTCGCGCGGATCAAGGTCCGCTTTGGCGACGACCGGGCGAAAGGCCCGAAGAACATTGTGCCGGTCGAGGGCTGTGCCGGCGGTGGAGGCGAAGACGAGGCAGTCAGCATCAGGCCGGCCCTGGCGTTCGTGGTGGGCGGTGAGGGCGCTAACGCACCGGGCTGGCAAAGCTAGTGTGCGGCGGGACTTCTTGGTCTTGGTGTCTCCGTCGACGCGGACCGAGCGCCAGACCTGGATGGCTGGTGGCGTTGGTGGGTTGCGGTTCGGGTCGCCCGCCAGGTCAACGCGTGCCCAGGTGAGGGCGCGTAGTTCTTCGGTGCGTGCGCCCGTCAGAAGTGAAAGCACGATGTAGGCGTGCAGGGAGCTGCCTTCGGCGGCAACCAGGAGCGCCAGGGCCTGGTCGAAGGTGAGTGACTTTGATGGTCGTCCGCTGCGGCCAGTCGGAACGGCGCAGAGAGCTACGACGTTACGTTTGACCTTGTCTCGTGCCATTGCACGGTTGACCGCGCGATTCAGCAAGGAATGGAGCAGCCGCAGGGTGCGGGTGCTCAGGTGGTGGGACTTGACCAGGAGCCAGCGGTCCACGTCGGTGGCGCTGAGGTCCCGCAGCTTCCTCGCTCCGAGGTCGCTGATGATGTGGGAGCGCACGAGGGTGGTGTAGTTCGACTTGGTGTTTTCAGACTGTTGGGTGAGTCCGTAGGTGAGCCAGTCGTTGAGTGCATCGGCCACGGTGTGCCCGTCTTGGACAAAGGCGAGTCCGTCTTCGTAGTCGCGGATCTTCTCTCGCAGTTTGGTGCGGGCTTCGGTTTTGGTTTTGCCGCTGCCTTTACGCACGATGCGTTTGCCGGCTGGGGTGTAGCCGACAGTGATGGTGGCGATCCAGCGTTGCCTGGCTTCGTCCCAGTGCAGGCCGCCTTCTCCTCGGGCGCGGCGGGCGGTCATCGGGTGTCTCCTTCCGTGGCTTCCTGTTCGAGTAGGTCGACGTAGGCGGTGATAGCGGTGGCGGGGACGAGGCGGGTGCGGCCTTGCTGGACGGTGCGCAGGCGCCCGGCGCGGATCTGTTCGTAGATCACGGAGCGGGACAGGCTGAGTAGGGACATGGCTTCGGGAATGCGATACAGAGCCTTGATCGGGCTGTTGAGGGTGGCGGTGGTCAATCGGCAATCCTTTCTCAGTTCGGTTTCATGCGGTGGCCGATACGACATCAACCGAGGAACTTGCGTGTTCGTGGGTGAGTTCTTCGCGGCCGATGTTTCGTCGTTCGCGGGCGAGGGCTGCGGCGGTGTTGGCGAGTAGGGCGTCTCCGGTGGTGTGCCAGCCGACACCGATGAAGGTGAGGGCGCCGATGATGACCATGGCGTCGTTGTCGAGGGGGTCGACGGGCGGTCCGCAGAGGGCCGGGTGCCCGTGGTCCTGGTCCTCGTGCCGGCGGAAGTTCACTCGGGTGTCGCGTAGGAGTCGGAACGTGACCGAGTAGCGGCGGCCTTTGGTGAGGAAGTGGCCGCCGTAGCCGAGCATGTGCGCCCATCGTCGTAGCCGGGTGTAGGGGTTGGTGGCCGGTGGCCTGTTGACGGGTTCGGTGTCAAGGGTGGCTTGACGGTGGGCGACGCAGGTCGGGCAGGCGGGGTAGCGGGTGTGGGTGCCGCAGTCGGGGCACTGCCAGCGGTCGATGAAGTGGGGTGTGGGGCGGGGGTCGCGGGGCCGCGTGGACAGGGGCGTGGGTGTGTGGGTGGGTCGGCCGATGCGCCAGCAGGCGTCGATGAGGCGGGCGGTGTGGTCGCCGTCGGGGTCGGCGTAGTCGCCGATGGTGTCGGCATCGAGCCTGACGGAGCGGTGCCCGGTTACCTCGGTGCTCTTGGTGGCGTACTTGGCAAGGTAGCCGGCGACCATGCTGTCGGTAACTTCACCGCGTCCGGTCAGCGAGATGTGGCGGATGTCGAGGCCCTTGGACGGGTCGCCCCAGGCGATGGGCCAGCCTTCCGGGCGGTCGGGATGGCTCGGGGTGTCGAAGCGGACGTGCTCGACGGCGACCCGGATCGCGTCTTCCAGGTCGGCGGCGGTGAAGCCGGCCGGCGGCGGGATGACGGCGGTGGGGTCGGTGGGGTGGACGCCGTCGAGGCGCACGAGGGCGTGGAAGTGGACGGCTCCTCGGGCCTGGAACTCGGCGGCTTTGCCGTAGGAGAGCCGGACCGGCGGGACCTTGCGGATATTGCCGGATTCGGTGACGACCTCGACGCGAGGAATGCCGCGGCGGCGGGCGAGTTTCGCCAGGTGGCGTTCCGCGGCTTGCTTGGTGCGGTGCCACAACTCGCCCGAGTGGAGGTTCCAGACGACCTGGTGGTCGTGGTCGTAGCAGTCCAGGCACAGCGGCTGGCCGAGCACGGTGTCGGTGGGTTCGTGGCGTGCCCAGCAGACGGCGGGCCGGCCGTGGGTGCAGGAGGCTGTGTCGCGGCGGGCGTGGCAGGGTTCGGGCCGGCAGTCGCAGCGGCGGCGGTCGGCGCAGGTGTGTTGCTTGACCACCCGGGCGTGGACCGTGCCGAAGGACGGGGCGGTGAAGGTGGGGAAGACGGCCGGGTGACGGGACACCGTTTCGGGGACGCCTTTGCCGCCGACGAGGCCGGCGCGCAGGAGTTGGAAGGCGTCGCGTTGGTAGGTCTGCGCGCAGGACGGGCAGATGGTGGCGCGGCGGTTGCCGCAAGCGGTGTAGATGGCGGCGTCGGGCATGGTGTCGGTGTGCCGCTGGTCGAGCACACGGCCGGTCGACTGCTCGACGGTGTAGAGGTTGCCGGAGAGGCGGATGGGGCGGGTGCAGGCTCCGGCGGCGCGGACGTGATCGAGCCAGCCGTAGTAGTCGGGTTGGGTGGCGCGGTGGAAGGCGGAGCCGGCGGCGGTGTAGCCGTAGACCGGTGGTGTGTCGGCGTTCGAGCCCACACCCCGGGCGGTAGCACGGGGTGTGAGGTCCAGCGTCGATGCCATCAAGCGCCCACCTCGTGGTGGCGGGTGGTGATGGTGTGTTCGGTGATGATGGTCCGGCAGGCGCCGCATTGGCGTGTTGCCGGCTCGTGTCGGTGACACGGGACTTGGACGGTGGTGTTGCCGCAGCGGATGGTGACCGGTGCGCGGCAGGGGCCGCCGGGGGTGATGTCGATGACGGTGCGGCGGGTGTCGTAGGGGTGTGGCTGGTGGTGGGCGGGGCAGGTGTGAGTGGTGTGCGTGATGTCGACCAGGACGATGGTCATCGGGCATCACCGGCGAGGACGTGGTGTCCGTTGATGGGGGTGGGGTTGAGGGCGGCAAGAAGGCCGCCGGCGGTGGCCGGGGTGACATCGAGCCGGTCGGCCAGCTCGGTCGGGGTGATCGGGTTGCCGGTGGCCTGTTCGTGCTGCACGGCGGCGAACCGGGCCATGGGCAGCATGTGATCGGGGACGCTGACCGCCTCCGGTGCCGGTACCGGTTCCGGTGTCGGTGGGGTGGCTGGTTGCGGGTCGATCGTTGGTGTGGCGGCCGGGTTCGGGTGGGGTGTCGGTGTGGTGGCCGGGGCCGGCGTTTCGTTGACGAGCTGGCCGGGGTTGTCCACCTGTTCGGCGGGTGGGGAGTCGGTGTGGTGGTTTTTGGCCGCGAGGTCGCGGGCGGCGGTGAGTAGGGCGGAGGCTTCGGCTTCGATGGCGGCGAAGTCAGGTCGGATACGTCCGGCGACGAGTTCGACGCCGATGACGAGGACGACCACCAGGGCGAAGACCGCGCGGAGGGCGAGGCTGCCGGGTGAGGCGAAGTTGATGGTGGCCGACAGTAGGGCGGCACCGGCGAAGACGACCATGGCTCCGCGTTTGGCGTCGCGGGCGATACCGGCGGTGCGAACGACGGTGAGCATGGACACCATGGCGGCGTCGAAGATCAGTGGCACCAGGTAGGCGAAGTAGCCGGCTTTCTGGGTCCACAGGTAGTGGGCCTGGTGCAGGTAGCTGGTCAGTAACGCCCCGAGTAGAACGAACCGGTTATAGCGCTTGATCACGCCGATTGCTTTGAGCATGGTCGGTACCGCATTGCGGGCGTACTCAGCGGCGAACTGTTCGGTGAAGGTGGCCGAGTCCGTGGGCATCAGTAGCTCCCTTCATGGCAGTCGAGGCAGCAGCCGAAACGGCAGGGGATGTAGTAGTCCTTGACCTGGCGGCAGTACCGGCAGGTCCGCCAAGCGCGCAGGGCCTTGGCGATGGCCTGCCGTTGCGCGGCGGTGGCGGTGCGTTTGGTTTTGGCCTGGTCGAGGCGGTAGAGGTAGGCGACTCGGTCGCCGCGTCGCCAGAGGATCTGAGCGACGGGGTTGTTGCCGCCGGGGCCGCAGTACTGGCAGCAGTCGCTGCGGTCGATGCCATCGGTGGGTGCGTAGTCGGCGCAGTAGTAGTCACCGCACGGGCAGGGGTTAGAGGCCGTGGTAGGGATGCTGTCGTTGGTCACGGCCGGTCACCGCCCCAGCGCTGCTGGGCGGCCTGACGGGAGATGCCGAGGCGGGAGCCGATTTCGGCCCAGGAGTAGCCGAAGGAACGCAGGCCGACGACGGCGTCGGTGGTGGCGTTGTCGAGGGTTGCGGAGAGGGCGACGAGGTCACGCAGGGCTTCGACGTCTCCGGTGGCGACTCGGCGGCCGTGGGCGCGGATGATGCGGCGGGCGAAGCCGGCGAATTCGTCATTTTCGATGACCTCATGCCGCTTCTGCCGTGGCGCGGGCGTCAAGGACGCCTTGGCGGTGAACATCAGTTCTGACCTCCGGTGAGGTGAAGCCGGTCCCATTCGTCGGCAGCCGCTTCGAGGGCGGTGATGACCTGCTCGGCGGTACGCGCCGGGTCGTCGTTCCACGAGTAGGGCGAGGTGTGCTCGTCGAGGACGAAGCCGTCGTCGTCGATGAGGAACATCGGGTGATAGGCGTCGAGGTAGTCGACGAACGCGGCGAGGGCGGCGAGGTAGTCGGCGAGCGTGTCGGGGTCGAGCTGGGTGAAGTGCTCGACGGTGTGTCCGGCGCAGGCGATGCCGATGGCCCCGGCGGCGCAGGCCGGCGGGGTCGGGTAGTTCGCGGGTGTGGTGGTGGCGTAGTAGGTGCCCTGGGTCCAGCCGTGTCGGCGTAGGTAGAGGGCGGCCATTCGCAGCAGGTCAGCGGTGGTGACCGGTGCGTGGGTGGGTGGTTGGTGGGTAGCCTTCATGGCAGCCACGTCCTTTCGGTAGGGCTGTGGTGGGTGGTCGGCAGGACCAGCTCTGCTGGCAGGCGGATGTGCTGGTCCTGTCGGCCGTTTACGAGGTGCGGAGCCGCAGGTAGCGGCGGTGGCGGGGGTCGCCACCACCCATCGGGTGTGGGGCGGAGACGTAGACGAGTCGTCCCGTGCGGCTAGCGATGTCGATCATCATGGCGAGGTCGTCGGACCTGCCGGTGATCCAGATTTCGGTGTACTGGGCGGCGCGCTGGTTGTTCGCGCGGGCGCGGGCGGCTTCCCGGGTGCTCATGCCGCCAGCCCCATGTCGGGTAGCCCGGTGGTGCGGGTTGGGGTTCGGGTCCAGGCGGCGTAGTCGGCGATGTTGTAGATGTCGGTGTCGGTGAGGTAGGCGGCCTTGATCCGCCGGGGCATGCCGCCTTCGGCCAGGAGGTAGGCCGCGCCCTGGTTGGTGGGGGCGATGTCGGATGCGGTGTAGCCCTGCTCGGCCCACCCTTGACCGAGGATGATGTTCGAGCTGTTCAGGGAGGTGCAGCGGAACGCGGCCCGGTAGCCGAACAGGTCCCGCAGGCTGGCGGGGATGATGTCCCACGACGGTCGCTGGGTAGCGGCGACCACCGGCATGCCGCAGGCCCGGCCGAGGGAAACCAGCCCGCGTAGGAGAGTGGAAAACTCTTCCTGCTGAGCCTTGCTGCCGAGCACGGTGGAGTACATGGCGAGTTCGTCGATGACGGTGAGGATGACGGTCATACCGTCGTCGGGGCCGAGCTTGCGGCGTCGGTTGGCCAGCAGCCAGGTGTAGCGGTTGGTGGCCACGACCAGAAGCCGGCGCAGGGTGTCGATGCCGTAGTCGATGTCGGGGCCGACGAACGCGTCAGCCAGGTCACGCCAGGGGCCGAGTTCGACGAGCTTGGCGTCGAAGAGCACCAGGCGGGTGTTATCACACAGCACGCCGTGGCCGCAGATGTTGTTGACCAGGCCGGACTTACCTCCGCCGGGCTCACCGGCGGCGAGCAGGTTGTGGTAAACGACGTCGAGGTAGACGGGCTGACCGAACTCGTCGATCCCGATGAACACCGGGTCGAACATCGACAGGCCAGCACCCACCGGCACCGCAGCAGCGGTCGTGGTGGCGGGAATCGTGGTGGTCATGAGTGCCCTCCAAGAGGCCAGTGGTGGGCGCGAGAAGCCACACGAACGAGCCGTGATGGCTCCCCGCGTCCCAAAGGGAAAGGGTTAGATCCAGTCAGAGACGTCGTCGTCGGCGTCTGCCGACGAAGCCGCGGGCTTGCTGCCGTTGGCGGTAGTGGTGGGGGCCGACTTCTTGCCGGCGGGTTTGGCCTGGGTCGGGAGGGTGACCGTCGGCACCTCGACGTCCGGCAGGTCCAGGGCAGTCGGGACTGTCAGCGGCGACGCCGATGCCGGGGCACTCGGGTCGATCACGTCGACCAGTGGAGAGTTCACCCGTGCGTTGAGCACCTCGCGGCGCTTGATGTCGAAGCGCACGTAGGCGGCGTTGCCCTCCGAAGCGCGCTCGATGAGCACGGTGGAGGCATGGCAGGTCACGGCGATCTTGTCCAGGCGACCTTCCAGGTCCTTGGCCGACAGACCAGGGCGTAGGTAGACCCACACTCGTTCACCGACCGGGGTCGGTGTGGCCCACAGGATCAGCGGCAGACTGCCGGACTGGCTGGCGATGATGAACTGCGCGAAGCACACCCGCAGTCGGTGCCGCACGATCAGGCACCAGGACCAGGCGATCACCAGGCGGCGAAGCTTGGGGATGCCGGCGGGAACGCCGACGAGCACAGCGACCACCACGAGGGTGACCAGGGTCGAGGTGTGGTTAGCCAGTTGCACCCAGCCGGTCAGCAGCACGACCGCCAGCAGGATCTCGGTGCTCCACCACCACAACAGCCGGATGACCGGCCAAACCCGAACCAGCAACCACACAAACGCGCCGGTGGTAACCCCGATGAGTCCACCGAGGAGCAACGCGACGATCGGGTGCAGGTAGGAGGTGGCCACCACAGCGGCGAGGCCACCAACAATGATCGCGGTGAGGACGAACGCCACCTTGGCGTTACGGGCTGAGGACCGGTGAACCCGGGCCTCGATGACTGTCACCGTTCCGGTGGACTTCCCGCCGAAGCGGCGACGGGGGCTAGACTTGGACATGACACGTCCTCCCAAGTAATTGGGGCGGATGGGTTGGGAGCGTGGGGCCGGCAGGTGTAGGAGCCAGTACCGACCCCACGCTTTTATCCAGGTAGATCAGTTTTTGCCGCCGCTAGAGGCAGGCGGGTCGGCGAACAGGGAGAAGCCGAGAACGAAAGCATTGACGTAGCCCTTGCTGCGCAATTCGTTCGTGATGCGAGTGACGTCCGCCATCGAGCAGATCTGCCACTTAATGGTCAGCTCAGTGTTAGCGAAAAGCGCTCCCGTGGGGATTTCGTAGCTAAACGAGATCATGTAACGGAACATGGTGTTCCTCCTCATGACAGCGACCAACAGGCCGCAGATGAAATAAGGGAAGAACCGGCACCAAGGCCGGCATGACACGAAGGGCCACACCGGCCCCGTGCAACAGAAGTCGACAACCATGGGGTTGCCAGGGCCGGGAGCGTAGGAGCCAGAAGCGCTCCCGGACCAGGATGGGATCAGAACAGCGGACCGTAGGCCGCTTTACGCGCAGCGCGCGTCAGACACCAGAAGCTCACGCAGCACAGATGAGCAGAACCTACTTACCCGCCGAACTACCAGCCTTCGGCTTCAACGACACGGCACGGAACGCAACACCGTTACGCCCGTTGGTCGCCCACGGAATAGCCTCCAACTGCTCGACAGCAACAAGCACCCCCACCGACACACTCGGCTTCTCACCCGCCGTGGTGACAGTGATGATCTCGCCGCCAGTCTCGTCGAGAACAAAGACCTGGGTCGACCACATGAGCCGGCCAGTTCCCTTCTCCGACCGCTGATTGCCGTTCTGGTCGTTCTTCGGCTCCGGGTCCCTCGTCACCTGAACCTGCTTGCTCGCGGTGTCCACGTACAACTTCATGTGATGCCTCCGAAGGTCACTTAGCGCGTCCCCTGTGGACGACTGCTTTCCCGTGTCATCAGCATGCATCTCTCGGTGGTGACGACTTCACCACGAGGTATGGACGACTAGGGACGTCCTTGTTAAGGTAAGTCGTCCCTTCGTCGTTCTTGGACTACCAGGAGGAGCGATGCACAACCACCGGCTCCGTGATGCCATCTTCAAACAAGGTATGACTGCTTACGCCATCGCGGAGAAGTTGGAGGTTGATCCGAAGACGGTAGAGCGCTGGATCACTCAAGGCAGGAATCCGTATCCTCGCTACCGGAACGCCATCGCTGCCTTATTGGGGGAGAGTGAGACCTATCTCTGGCCTGAGGCAGCGTCACTCCATCAAAAGAACCAGGTAGCTCAGTCAGAGGTGGTACACATCTACCCCCGGCGTGGGGCGGTACCAGCCGACCTTTGGCAACGGCTGCTAGATAAGGCCAACCATCAAATCGGCGTGCTCGTGTATGCCGGGTTGTTCCTGCCGGAGCAGAACCCTCAGTGGGTTTCCACACTAATCAGCAAGGCATCAGAAGGAGCGCAGGTTCAAATTCTGCTCGGCAACCCGGAGGGGCGGCACGTCGCCGAACGTGGTGCCGACGAACGAATCGGGTCTGCAATGGCCAGTAAGGTTTACAATGTGCTTGCCTTCTACGAAGAACTTCGCGGGCACGAAAACGTCGATATTAACTACCACGATACGACGCTCTACAACTCCATATACAGGTTCGATGACGAAATGCTTGTGAATACTCACCTGTTCGGCACGCCGGCCGCCTATGCGCCGGTGCTTCACCTCCGCCGGCTGTCCGGAGGCGACATCTTCGACAACTATGTGGCGAGTTTCAACCAGGTACTCGCCAAATCCGACGCCATTTGGCCAGAGGACTGACGAGAGGCTAGCCCCATGGCACGAATCGAACATCTCAACAATCCAGACGCACCCAAAGCCAACAGCATTGTTGTTGCCGTAACCGCATTCGTACTGGACGACCAGAATAGTGTGTTGCTTATCCAGCGCACTGACAACGGGCTCTGGGCGCTTCCCGGCGGAGCACAGGACTTCGGCGAGTATATTGCGGAGGCAGCCGTGCGCGAGACGCGTGAAGAGTCCGGAATAGCCATTAAGGTTACCGGCGTCGTTGGCATCTACACCAACCCGAACCACGTGGTCGAGTACAGTGACGGCGAAGTTCGGCAGCAGTTTTCGATCTGCTTCCGGGGTGAGTACGTAGCGGGTAAGCCGAGGACCAGCGACGAGTCCTCGTCGGTTCGGTGGGTACCCCAGGCCGAGCTGGACGACATCCAGATCCACTCATCCATGCGATTGAGAATCGACCACGGGTACCAGCAGCGTTCGGAGCCCTACATCGGTTGAACCGCCACTCGGTCTTCCGCACGACGAACCGCAGCAAGCAGGTCCGACTCCGCGCGGCACCAAAACCTGGTGACCACATCGTCCGGGCCATACCGGCTCCGGATCTCGGCAAGACGTTCAGCGGCGGTCAGGTCCTGGCCATCGGGTCCGGTTGTCATGTCCACGAACCACAACGCATCAGCTACCGGCGAGTGCTCCTGCTCGAATTCGCCCAACAGAAGGTCAGCAAGACCGCGTTCCTCGGCCTCGTAGCAGGCACAGGAGTGATGAGCGACCAAGCCGGCGAGGCGGGCGTCGAAGCCCTGACGTACGAGCCACCTCGCACCGTCGAGTGCATGAAGCCCGGTGTCAACGACACCAGGGGCGTAGCCGACGTCATGCAACCAGGCCGCAGCAGCAAGGAGGTCACGATCCCTCGAAGCGACGGACGGCGCGACTTTCTCCGCCTTTCGCGCTACCGCCTGAACGTGCTTCCAACGCCGAGGGAGCGTCGCCGCAAGCTGCTCCTGAGCGGCTGAGGCCGCCTGCTCTACCATCTCACCCACGATTCGAGCTTAAGCCGTCCCTAGATGTCCGACCAGGGACGAACGGCTCGTGCCGCCCGGCTGCCGGCGATGTGGTTCAAAGTTTCTGTACGTCTTCAAGGCGGCCCTTGACGGGCCGCACGCGCCGCCGCCTGGGCGCGTGCCAGCCGCTGCCGCTGTCGCTCTGCGGCCGTCCCGCCTGATGCCCGACGGCTGGCGCGGAGAGCGGGGAGCCCGGGGCCGCCGCAGACGGGAAGGGCTCGGGAAGTGGTGGGGGGTTCGTCGCCGGCAGCCGGCCGCGCCGCGCCGGAGCGACGCGGCGCAGGGCAGGGCACGCCGGGTCCGCGCGGGCGGGTCGCGGCGACGGTCCGGTCGCGGCTACTGCGCCTCCGGCGGGGGCGCTCCGGCTCCGGGATGGCCGGGGCTCCGTGGGCGGGTCGCGGTCCGTGGGTGGTTGCGCGGGCCATCCCGCCAGCCGACGACCCGGGCGAGCCGAGCAGACCACCACCCGACCCGCCAGCGTCCGACCGTGCGTCACGGCCGTCTTGACATGGCGGGCCGGGCGGCGGCCCGCTCCCCAGGGGGCGGGTCGACGGCAGACGGGATGGCAACAACCACATCGGCGGGTGTGGTGGCCACTTACAGTTTGTAACTGAACCTTCGTTATTGTTCGGCGTTCGGCGGGGTCATTCTCATCCGGAAAGACACGGGGTGTGATCCAAATCACCACCGCCCTAGCCATGTTGCGTGGCCCATGGAACTTCCACGCGCGTCCTGATGGGATTGGCCGTTGGTTGTTGGTCAAATTTGGGCAAACGCCTCAATCTGATTGCTAAATGCAACTTGCATTGCGCATTGAAAACGCACACTAGGTCCGTCCAATTCCGCTACGAACCACTCGAAAACGGTCACAGCTTGCCGCGCGGTTAGATGGTCATTTCGGAAAAATAGGTGAGTGACCCTCATGCGTCTGAGTCGTTTGTGAATGGGCGGGCAACCGCACGCATGGGGAAGGGCGGCACCTGGGACCCACAAAGCCACCGGCGCCGCCCCCAACCTGCATCAACACCTATTAGGAACGCAGGTCTAATGAATGTAACGAAAGTGAGACGTAAGAGGGATCGGGCCAATCGACGGAAGCGCGGTCGAAAGGGCTGGTCTGTTGCTGAGTGGGCCACCCTGCTTAGCGCACTCGCGGCTTGTCTGTCAGCTGTGGCTGCCTTTGCCTCGTGGGTCTCAAGCACGCTGAGTAACTAGCTCGTTCGGATGACGTGGAGGGTCGCAGCTTGACCCTCCGCGCTCTCCCGCGAGTTCGAACGCTTCTTCAGGGCCAACACGGACTCCCTACGGGACATGGGTGCTGAGGCAGGGAACGATACCGTCCGAGCTAGCCACGTACCTGACCGTTGGTAGCTGGCTGGGAGATCGGGCCATCGGCTAACGGCGCACGTCGTAATGGTCGCCGTGCCCGAGGCGTGCCCGATGCAGCGGTTAACACCGGCCAACAGCGGCACGTGGCACGGCTTCAACCTCAGCGATCGATCTTGCCCGACCAGCGAAACGGCTGCCCAGCGCATAGACCAACCCGCCCGCCAGGTCGACGCAAGACACCTTTCAAACTGAGGGTGCCCGCCCGGTCGGTTGGCGCTCCTCTAGGTAGCGGCGAGCAAGCCGTCTGATGATGGCTCCGCCGTCGGCGGCGGGCAGGTAGCTGGCTTCTTGATGTGACTCGCTGTCTTCCCACTTGGGGATGTCTGCCGGGTCGTCGCCGCCGATGCCCAACGACACGTCACTATGCCGGGCGCGGAAGTAGAACCGCTCGCCGTTAGGCAGCGACCCCGCTACCTGCACTGGAGCCGCCGAACAGGTCACCTGCGCCTCCCAGCCCTCGGTCCGCAGAGTGGCGGCGAGCTGGAGCCAGGACGCTACGTGCTGCGGGTGCCACCGCCGCTGTTGAGCCTCATCCATGAGGTCATGGTCCTGGACCGACCACGAACTCCGCATAAGGGGTGGGTGACTAACCGAGTGACGACCGCGACGGACACCTACAGACTGCGGGGGACAGTGTAGGACTGTCTTTGCAGCTCAGCGTTCGTCTCATCCCAGCTCACGAGGCGGCGTCGGTTGCCTGGGGGTCAAGGGGTCGTCGGTTCGAATCCGGCCGTCCCGACAGAAATGAAGCCCTGACCAGTGGATATGCTGGTCAGGGCTTCGACTTTCTTCGATTAGATTGTGAACCGTCCCCCGGGAACCCCCCGTCGTGTTCGCAGACCTCCGGGCAGTCCCGCTCCGGTTTCCGCCGGCTCCGCGGCACCGTGATCTGCCCTTCGATGATGTCTTCGACTTGTTGGGGACAGATCTCTCGCAGCGCCTCGGGGGAGGTCAGTTCGTCGTGCCGACAGGCGATCCGGTGGATGTGCAGTGCTCCGGTGACATGGCTGAACCATTCGGCCGGCCCGGCCGGGTTCTCACCGCGATCGGTGGTGACTACGAAGAGGGCGAGGTTGCCGTCGAAGAGGCCGGGGTCGAAGCGGCGCATCAGCCGGTCGTTGTTGACCGACACCGCGAACATCGTGGTCAGGGCCCGCTCGTTGAGGCCAGCGAGCACCGAGTCGCCGCCGCGCAGCACCTTCGCCACCGCCCCGGCGGTCAGTGGCTCCGGCAGGCCGACCGCGTCCTGGCCAGCGAAGCCATTCGACGCCAAGTGAGGGGTGCTGTTCGTCGTGCTTCGTTCGCTTGATCGACTTGGCCGGGCCGGGTTCTTGCCCTCGATCTTGGCAGTTCTGGAGGCTGGTGACGGAGTGCGCAGTCAGCTTCGTCTTCGCTGCTCCTCGTTCATTGTTCTGCCATGTCACGGTCGGATCTCGCGATTGAGGTCGCCGAACGGGGTCCACCGAGCCTGCTGATCTTGGTTGCGGATGCTGTGTAGCCGGGTGCGGAACTCGCGGGCCATGCCTGGTGCGCTAGCGAGAAGTGGTACGGCGGCGCAGACCATTTTGAGTTCACGTGCTTCCCGCAGGGTGGGCCAGTCGGGGTCTTGGGTCACGTCGTAGCCGTAGGCGTGGGCCAGGCGGCGATGGGCGCCGTGTCGGCCGAAGCGGGTCTCGCCGACGGGCACGGCGACGAGATCGACCTGCCAGGGGCCTGCGCAGGTGGGGTCGAAGTCGCCGATGAGGACATCGCCATCCGGGGTGCGGAGGAGGTTGCCCACGTGGGCGTCGCCGTGGACGAGGTGGTTCTTTGACTGGTTGTTGAGTGTCGCGATTCGCGGGGTGAGGCGATCGCACCAGGCCATGAGGTAGTCGGCCTCGTCGTCACGTAGTGCCTCCGCGTCGGCTATTCGGCGTTGTGCATCTGCTACTGGGTTCCAGGTTGGTAGGGAGAATGGCGGTGTGCCGAGACGGTGGAAATGGTGCAGGAGGTGGCCGAGGTCTTCGACGGTTGGTGCTGGTTCGGTGGGCGGGACGTATTCCCAGATGGTGGCGAGGAGGCCATCGACGGGGACGGGCTGGTCAACCTGCGTGGCGAGCCGGGTGGTGGGTGCGTTGCGTTCGGCGAACCAGGTGGCGAGCCGGGCGACTTTGTGGACACGGTGGTACAGGGTGGTGGAGCGGGTGATGCGTACGACGATTGCGGCGGTGGGTAGCGCGAAGACCGCGTTGTTGGTCAGGCGGAGTAGCTGGGCGTCGTGGCTGGGGACGTCGAGCTGGTCGGCAATCCGGCGCATGGCCTCGGTCATGGCCGCTTCGGTGTACCGGCCGCCGCTGTCGGTGGCGGTCATGCGGCCGGGCCGATCGTGGACAGGGTACGGCTGAACTCGGCTACCTGCGGGTCGGTTGCGTACCGGTGCATGTCGCGGCGGAGGTTGCGGATGCGGTCGTGTACCCGTTGGGAGGTCAACTGGTTGGCGTGCTGGGTAGCCCGGGTGCCGATGGTGACGGCTTCCTGTGGTTCTCCGGCGAGGAAGAGGCTGCTACACAGTCCGACTTCGTTGAGTACCGTGCTGCGTACATTTTGGGGGCCGAATGCGGCGATGGCCTCGGAGACCCACCGTACAGCGGCATTGCCGTGTCGTTCGTTTGCTCGGGCGAGGTCGCGGTGGACGCGCCCGTACTGGGCGAGCAGCTCGCCGCGGTCGTAGAAGCGCATCCACTCCGGTTCGCGGTCCGGGTCGATGCGGTCGAAGGCGTCGGTGGCGGCGCCGAGCGCGGTCAGGGCCTCTTGCCGGTCACCTCTGGCCGCGAGGGAGGCTGCCTCGGCGCCGTGCAGCATGGCGTTGATCGCCGGGGTGGCGCGGCCGGCGAGGTGGTCGTGGGCCAGTCGCAGCGTGTCCAGGGCGTCGCCGTTGTGGTGTAGGTGCTGAAACTGTCGGGCCTGGCAGTAGCGCACCCGGGCGGCCAGTCGCAGGTCGCTTGCGGCAACGGCGGTGCGTTCGGCCGAGAGCCAGTGGCGTTGGGCGTCGGAGTGGTGTCCGGTGTCGAACGCGGCCCAACCAGCGAGCTGGCGGGCGTTGGCGATGGCGGCCAGTAGGGCGGGCTTGACCGCGTCGTTGCAGGGCCGGTTGGCCAGCGACGACGCCGCCTCGGCGAACCGACCCGCCTCCACGCGCAGCACGCCGCCGCCAGACTCGTAGTCCATCGATCGGTACAGCGCCACGACGGCGTTGAGGCGGGCCACGTCCGAGCCGCCGATACGAGCGTTTCTGTCGCCACGCGGCCCGCGACCGAACAGGCCGAGGGCAGCGACCAGGCCGGCAACTCCGCCGAGCAGCGCACGCCTACCCCCGTCAGCCGTCTGCAGCCGGTCGACCTCGATCTGCGCGTCATTGACGGCCTCGTGCGGTTCACCGCGGACGACGTAGAAGCCGAGGGCGGCGTCGCTGACCGCTCCGAGCACGGCGCGGAAGGCTTCGCGTCGGGAGTCGCGGGGCCAGCGGTGTTCGCCCCGTTCGAGCTTGCCGATGTAGTTGGCGTCAATGTCGGCCTCGTTGTACCCCTTGCCGGCGAGGTAGCGGTTGACCGCGTCGGCGATTTCCTGGCGGGACATCCGCCTTCCTGATCCGGACGGCGACCCGAGGCGGCGGCGTGCGTCGCTGAGTAGCTCGTTGGGCGGACCTGTGTGGCGTCGCCGTGTCATCCCCAACCGTCCTCGCCTCGGCTCGCTGCCCCATCGATCGCCAAGCCGACATGTTCGGTCAGCCCCGACATGCCGGCCAGCGTCAGCATCCCACCGTGACCAATGCCGTTCAAGGCGTTGCGGCCACGGCAAACGGCGACCGAGAACGTACCTGCTGGACGTTGTCAGAGATCGAACTTGCCAACACGGACGCCTCCGGTGAACCCCGCCCACTCCGTCGGGGTGAACTCGAGGATCGGCCCGATCGGGTTCTTCGAGTCGCGCACGCCAACCACACCGTTATCGGCGACGGCGACCTCGACGCAGTTGTCCGCGCTACCGCTGCGGGTGGATTTGCGCCAGTTGGTGAAGCGGTAGGACATCAGATGGCTCCTTGGTGTTCGGGTAGCTCCTCGGCCACGGCGGCGAGGAAGTCGATCGTCTGCTCCGGCGTCAATGCCGCCGCTCGGAGGCGGTCGTACAGGGTCAAGTAGTGGCCCACATCGACGGCGTCGGTCAGGACAAGGTCCGAGGTGATGGTATCGACGGAAACGACGATCGGGTCGGCGGAATCCGGGTAGCGGTAAATGGAGAACGCCGAGCGTGGGACGATATGACCGGCGATCGACGCGGCGATCGGCAGAACCCGAATGGTGACCCGCTCCTGCGTCCGTCCGAGGTCGGCCAGATGCCGGAGTTGCTGCCCGACGACGGCCACAGGCGCGGCGAACCTCCGGATGGCCAATTCGTCAACGACCACCTCGTAGACGGGGCCACCAGAGCGCTCCAGGAGTCGTTGCCGCGTGATGCGCGCCTCCAGGGCGCGGGTGGGCTCGACTCCTTCGGTGTGGGCGGACGGGTCGGCGTGGATGCGAGCCTGGCTGAACGTGGGGGTTTGTAGCAGCCCCGGCAGCAAGGTCATCTGGTACTCGAAGATTCGCTGTGCGCCCGACTCAAGGCTGGCCGCGAGCGCCTGTCGAGGACCCATCTGATCGGCGTGGCGTTCCCACCAGCCGCGTTCCTGGGCTTCGCGCGCGATCGTCATGATCTGCGCCCACCGCTTCTCCCCAACGTTGAACACCGTGAGGATCCGCATGATCAGGTCGGGGTCGGGTCGGACGTGGCCGTTCTCGATCCGGCTGATGGTTTGCCGCTTCACCCCGACCGCACTGGCAAGCCGATCAGCGGAAAACCCGTACTCGTCGCGCAGCCGCAGGATCTCCATGGCGAGCCGACGCCGCCGCACAAAGGGGCTGACCATCATCACGTCCTCCAGCGGTAACGGCCACGCAGCTAACCGACCGTCTCCGTGGACTGTCAGCGTGCCAAGAGCGTAACCCCGCATCCGCCGATGTTGATCATTAGCCGATCAGTGTGAACCCGTAGAACCCCAGGTCAAGGCCCGGTCGCCCAGTAAGTCTCCCCCTAAGTCTCCCCATAGAACAGGGTTCCGGCCCGGCGGACGGTCCGTGATCGTGGACTCACGGCACGCGATGCATCGATGGCATGCGGCAGTCCGCGCCGGCTGATTTTCATCGATGAAGGCATCCAGATCAGCGAACGGCACGAGAGGTCAGGCAGGGGGAGGCGAGCGATGCAGGCACCGCACCCGTTGGCGGCGCAGGCGACGCCCGGACCTGCGCAGCCGCCCCGCGCCCCGCGCGGTGCAATGGGTGTGCCGTACCCGGATCCCCGGTCCGCCGCTGCTGTCCCCCGACCGGCGGCGGGCCGGGCGCCAGCGCCGCTACAGTCCCGGGCCACCGTCCCGGCTGTGGCCCGGCACGCCACCCCCGAACCGCGCGGACGCCCGGTAACTGCGTCGCCCCCGCCACCCGCGCACCCAGACTCACTTGTGCAGTCAACGGCGCCGCCTCGCACTCGATGGCCGCTCCTGGCTGATGACCTCTTTCGGTTGGCGCACCACGACACGACAGGCCGTCCGCTACTGCATGCTTCGGTGGCGGGACTCGGGTTGGCAGCGGCGCTGCTGGCCGAGCTGGCCTTCACCGACGCCATCGTGATCGAGAACGGTCAGGTTCGTGTCGTCAGCCGTACGGCGCCGCCTGACGTGCTGGCGCACACGGTGCTGGGCCAGCTTGCTGGTGAGGTGGCCGGGCACACGGTGCGGACGTGGCTGGCGTTCTTGTCGCAGACCTCCCACGAGCAGGTGGCATTACGGCTGTTGCGGTTGGGGCATGTCCGAGTCGAGACGGCCCGGCGCCTGCTGACCAGATCCACAACCTATGTCCCCACCGAGTCGCATGTTGCGGCGTGGCCGTGGGCTCGACTGTCCACTCGGCTACGTCAGGGCAAGTCGCTGGATCGTTTCGACACCGTCCTCGCCGGTTTGATGGTCGCTACTGACCTGCATCGGCGTGTGCTCGATGGTGCCCCGGGGCATGTCTTTGCCGGGCTTCGCCAGATGGTCGCCGTCGCGCCGCCGTCGCTGCGTCTGCTGCTGTCTCACACCGAGGCTGCTGTCGGCGATGCCGTGCTCACCGGCCACAAAACCCCTTCCCAACACATGTGAGGAGCTGTTCGTACCATGTCTGTTCCTGGTCCCCGGATCCCGGCGAGTGATGTCTCGGCCACGTTGGCCCGTGCCCGTCTCGGTGTGTGGCCGGTGGTGTTCATCGTGATGGCTGCCGCTGCTCCGTTGACCGTGGTAGCCGGTGGTGCGACCACCGGCTACGCCGTCACCGGGGTAACTGGTATCCCGGTCGCCTACCTGGCGGTGGCGGTGGCTCTGGGGTTGTTCTCGGTGGGTTACGTGGCCATGTCTCGTCGGGTGGTCAATTCCGGGGCGTTCTACAGCTACGTGTCCCGTGGTTTGGGCAGGGTGCCTGGTGTCGGGGCGTCGTTCGTCGCGGTGGTGGCCTACGCCACGATGCAGATCGGCCTGTATGGCGGGTTCGGTGCCGTTCTCGCCGGACGGCTTCAGGACTGGCTGGGCTGGCCGGTGCCGTGGGTGGTGTGCGCGTTTGCCGCGTGGGCCGTGATCGCGGTCCTCGGGGTGCGGCGCATCGACTTCAATGGCCGCGTCTTGGCGGTGGTCCTGCTGGTCGAGATCGCCGCCGCGGCCCTGTTCGCCGTGGTGCACCTTACCCACCCCGCCGACGGCAGGGTCACTATCGACACCCTCGTGCCGTCCCACCTCATCGGCGCCGGGATCGGTGCGGCCCTGGTGACGGCCGTGGCCGGGTTCGTCGGGTTCGAAGGCACCGCCGTGTTCAGTGAGGAGTCCAAGGACCCGCAGCGCACCGTCGCCAAGGCCACCTACCGGGCTGTTGCCATCATCGGCCTGCTCTACGCCTTCTGCGCGTGGGCGATGTCCGTGGCCACCGGGCCGGAACACATTGTCGAGGCGGCGAGGGCCGACGGCACCGATCTGATCTTCACCCTGGCCGCCCCGTATGTCGGCTCCTTCGTAGTCGGGCTCGGACAGGCGTTGTTCGTGACGAGTCTGTTCGCCGCGCTGCTGGCGTTTCACCACACGGTGGCCCGGTACCTGTTCGCTCTCGGCCGGGAGCGAGTCCTGCCTGCGGTGTTGGGTCGGACCAGTATCCGCACCCGCGCCCCGAAGGTCGGTTCACTCGTGCAGTCCACGCTGGCCGCATCAGTGCTCGTCGTGTACGCGGTGGCGGGCTGGGATCCGATCGTGCATCTGTTCTTCTGGCTCACCGTCGTAGGGGGCCTCGGTGTGTTGATCCTGATGACCGCGACGTCGATCGCGGTCATCGCGTACTTCGCCCGACCGGCGAACCACGACAGCATCAGCGGGTGGCGGCGGGTGATCGCCCCCGCACTCGCGGCGACAGCGCTGCTGTGGATCCTCGTAGCCACCATCGGCCAATTCCACACCCTGCTCGGCGTCGAGCCTGGCGACCCACTGCGGTGGATCTTCCCCAGCGCCTACGTCGCCGCCGCTGTGCTCGGCATGCTGTGGGCGCTGCTGCTGCGTACCGCCAAGCCGGACGTGTATACGGGCATCGGGCGCGGTGCGAACAGCGTCACCACCGAGCCCGCTGCCCCGTCCGGCCAGCCGGATCCAGCGTCGGCCGCGAGCGGGTGGTGACGACCGTGGACGCGTTCGCTCCGACGATTCGCCGCGCCACCCCGGCCGAGACCGACACCGTGGCCGCCGTGCTCACCGAGGCGTTCCTGCACGGCGAACTCGGCCCCTGGCTGGTCCCCAGAGTCGACACCCGCGAGAAGGTGTACTGGCCGTACTTCCTGCTCCTCGCCGAGAGTGCGCAAGCCGCCGGTTGGATCGATGTCACCGACGACCTCGCCGCCGTCGCCCTCTGGTATTCGATTGGTGACCGATTCGACGTCGAGATCCCGAACTACACCACGCGCCTCGCGCTGGCGTGCGGCCAGCACCTGCACCGGTTCCTCGCCCTCGACCGGATCATGCACCAACACCACCCCACCGACGCGCCGCATCACTACCTCGCCCACCTCGGTGTGCACCCGGACCGGCAACGTCAGGGGCTCGGCAGCGCCCTGCTGGAGCACCACCACAACCGCCTCGACGCCGATGGCATCCCCGGATACCTGGAGGCCACCAGCAGCCGTCACGGCGCCCTGTACCGCCGGCATGGCTATCTGCCCCGCCTGGGATACCGGCTGCCGAAGGGGCCGGAGCTGTACCCGATGTGGCGGCACCCGCGCTCGACCGAGGAGGCGGAATGAGGATCGGGTACAGCTGTTGGGGGTTCCTCGGCCCTGGGGTGGTGGACACGCCGGACGGGTCGCGGGCGTACCGCCGGCCGCTGATCGATGGGCTAGCCGCCGCCGGTCACGAGGTGGTGCTCGTCCAGCGCAACCGGGACCTGGCCGAGGCAGGTCTGGACCTGTGCGGCCAGTACACGTTCGGCGGGCTGCCCGACCTCGACGTGTTGATGGTGGAGTGGCGCTGGCCGCTGCCGGGCCGCAACACCACCCCGTGCGGCACCCCCGGACACACCTGCGATCTGCACCGGCAGGCCGAGCTGCTGGAGTACTACACCCGCGCGTGCGGCACCCCGACGGTGATCTGGGACCTCGACCGGCAGCTCTCCGCCGACGACCCCGTCAGGGGGCTTCCGAACGTGGCGGTGTGCGAGTTCGCCCTGAACCCGACCCCGGACGCTACGACGCTGCTGTGCCCGGTGCCGGACGCTGCGCTGGACGTCGCCAACCCTGCCGCGCTGGTGGGTCGGCCTCGGCCGGTGTCGCTGGTATACGTCGGCAACCAGTACGACCGTGACGACGCCTTCGACCGCTACTTTGCCCCGGCCGCGCGGCAGGTCGGGCACCGGGTGGCCGGTAAGTGGCCGCGCACCGAGCGGTGGCCGCACGTCACCTTCACCGGCAGATGCCCGTTCGACGAGGTCGAGGCCATCCATCGGCAGGCCCTCGCGACGGTGCTGCTACTGCCCGAGCGCTACAACGCGGTCGGGCACATGACGTCCCGACTGTTCGAGGCCCTGCTCGCCGGCTGCTTACCCCTGCTACCAGCCGAGTTCGTCGGCGGGGAGGCATTCGTACCGCCGGTGCTGCGCGTCGCCGACGGGGCGGACGTGGTGCAGCGGGTCGAGCACCTGCAACACATAGCCGGCAGCACCGAGCACGTCGATCTGATCGCGGCCTGTTTGAGCTTCCTCGAGCCGATGCGGTTGTCCCGGCAACTCGCCGTCCTCGACAACGCCTTCACCACCCTGACCAGCCTGAACCCTCGGAGGTAGCCATGGTCTACGGCCCCACCTACGACACCTTCCAGCAGGTGTACCTCGCGATGCTGCGCACCGTCGCCCGCCGCCATCAGTACGAAACGGACGGGCGTGGCAAGAAGGCCCGGGAGATCATCAACAGCAGCTTCACGATCACCGACCCGGTCGACCGCACCCCGTACCTGGCCGCCCGCCGGACCAACATCGTGTTCAACCACGCCGAGGCGCTGTGGTACCTGACCGGCCGCGACGACGTCGGCATGATCGGCTACTACGCGCCGCGGCTGCGCGACCTCGCCATCGAGGGCCGGCTCACCGGCACCGCCTACGGCCCCAGACTGTTCACCGCGACCAGCCCGGACGGGCGCAGCCAGTTCGACCGCGTGGTGTCGCTGCTGCGCGAGGACCCGAACACCAAACGCGCCGCCATGGTCATCATGCGGCCCGACGAGCTGACCGACCCGACCCACCCCGACGTGGCCTGCACCCTCGGCCTGCAGTTCCTGCTCCGCGACGGCGCCCTGCACGCCACCGCCTACATGCGCGGCAACGACGCCGTGATCGGGCTGCTGTGTGACACGTTCTCGTTCACCTTCCTCCAGGAGTACACGGCCCGCCGCCTCGGCGTGCCGGTGGGCACCTACGCCCACCACGTCGGTTCCATGCACATCAACCTGCTCGACCTGGACCGCGTCGACGCCATCCTCACCGAGGCCGCCGGCACGGCCACCAGCCCTAGGTTCCCGGTCCCGTCGATGCCGGCTACCAGCCACGACGACCTCGCCCTGATCATGGCCTGGGAGGAGAGCCTGCGCACCAACACCCGACGCCTCGACCCGGTGCGCCTGGACCACGTCCCGCTGCCGCTGTACTGGCAGCAGGTTCTCGCGCTGTTCGAGGTCTACCGGCAAATCGTCCACAATCCGGACGGCACCGTCGCCCCCGATGCTGTGGCCGCCCTGCACCCCGGGCACCGATGGCTGGTGGCCCGCCGCTGGCCGGACCGGATGCCCGCCACCATCCGCGCCGGGTGGCCGTCATGACCCCTCCGGGCGTGGGCTGGTCGGACTGGACCGTCATCCTCCTCAAACCCGACTGCCTGGCCCGTGGCCTGCGCGAATCAGTCCTTGTCTGGGTCCAACGCGAAGTCCAGGTGGTCGACATCCGCACGGTGTGGCCCACCGAGGCGCAGATCTTCACGCACTACTCCGACATGTTGCCGCTGTCCACACAGCTCGGCCGCGACGTCCCCGCCGAGCTGCGGCGCATCTTCGTCGGCCAACCCACTGGCCTCGCCCTCGCCCGCGGCCCCAACGCCGCACCCCGGCTGCGTGAGCGACTCGGCCCCACCGACCCGACCACCGCACCAGCCGACACCATCCGAGGCCGGTTCGGCATCGACAGCCTGCGTACCGCGATGGCTGAGGGCCGCCTGGTCGACAACCTGATCCACAGTTCCGACACCGTCGAGGTCGTACCCCGCGACTTCGACATCTGGTATGGCCCCAGCGCCGCACACCTGCTCGCCCCTGCGACCCCTTACGGAGGCGCCCGATGACCAGCACCGCCGCACCCACCTTCACGTCCGGACCTCGGCTGCTGCCGATCATGCCCGCCGACCAGCAAGCCGACCTCGACCCGTACATGGCGCAGGTCGTGGGTTACCGCAAGTCCGGACTCAGCCTCAACCACATCATCGGCTGCCCACTGGAGTGCGGCTACTGCGTACGGCACTTCTGGGGCAACTTCGAGGTCAAAGTCCCGCACCTGCTCATGCCCACCGACGAGGCGATCGACCGGCTCGTCGGGCACGAGGCGTTTCGCCCCGACATCACCCCAATCCAACTGTTCAACAAGGCCACCGACCCGTTCCTGCCCGGCGTCAAACCGCACCTGTTCCAGGTGCTTCGTGCCCTCGACGCGAGCGGCTTCACCAACCACGTCCTGCTGATCACCCGGTTCAAGGTCACCGAGGCGGACATGGCCGCGCTGGAGCGGTTGCAGCACCTGCGGGTCACGCTGCTGTTCACCTACTCCGGGATCACCGACACGCGGGTCGAGCCGATCTCCAAGAGCGAGATCACCGTGACGTCGATCCGCACCGCCGCCGCGCACAAGCGCCGTACCGGGGTGGTGTTGTACTGGCGGCCGATCGTGCCCGGCTGGAACGATGCCCCCGACACCATGGCTCACGTCCTCGACGTCGGCCGCGACGCCGACGCGATCGTGTTCACCGGCTACTACCACAAGCCCGAGAACGCCAACTACCTGCGCGGCCTCGGCGTGCCCGTGCCGTTCGGGGAGGACTACCACCGTCGTAAGACCATGCCCGCCGACCTCGACGCCGCCGTGGTCGCTGCCTGGCGTGCCTCCGGCATCGCCACACCGCTGTTCCGCAAGACGAGCTGCGGCGTCGCCTACGCCCACGAGGCGCCCGACTACAACGGCCACTGGGGCGTGCGGGAGCTGTGCGACATCTGCCCCGCCGCCCAGCAGCAGCGCTGCGCCGACGACCACATCCAACCGACGCCGGCCAGCATGGACCGCATCCTCGGCCAGCTTGGCTACCAGACGCAGTACGCCATCGAAGACGGCCACGTATGGACCCACGGCCTCGGCGAGCAGCGCCGCTACGCCATCCAACACGGCCTGCGCTACCAGATCTGGGAACTCGACCAGCCCCACCACCTACACGCCCACGGTCGGTCCCTCACCGGGCACGGCACCGACGCCGCCCAGGTGGAAGCGTTCACGGCGGTGCGCCAGCAGTTCGAGCAGGAGGCGCGGTATGAAGACGACTGACCCCCACACCCGGCAGGACGGACCCGTGACCGGAACCGACGCCCCCTGGCACCAAGCCGACCTCGTCGCCCTAGACCTGGAAGGCAGCGGCGCCCAGGACCGCGACCACGAGGCCATCCTGGAGATCGCGCTCGTCCCGCTTGCCGCCGGCCAGCCGGTCGCCGCCGAGGCGTACGCCACCCTGGTCAATCCAGGCCGCCCCATCCCCGTACGCCCCTGGATCCCGCCTGGACTGAGCAACGATGTACTCAGCCACGCCCGGCCGCTCACCGCGATCGAGCCTGAGCTGGCCGATCGCATTAGCGGCCGGTGGCTCGTCGGGCACAACATCGGCGTCGACTGGCGCCTGCTGCACCGACGGTGCCCCTCGATCGCACCGGCCGGGCTCATCGACACACTGCGCCTCGCCCGCGCCTACCGCATCGACGCTGGCGGGAACAGCCTCACCAGGCTGCTCGAACACCTCGACCTCACCGCCACAGTGACCCGGGCGGTGCCCGACGGCCAGCCACACCGAGCCCTGTGGGATGCCACCGGGGCAGCCATCCTCCTCGGCGGCCTCGTCACCCGCCGGTGGCCCGCCGGTGTCGCTCTAGCCGGCCTGTGCGCAGTGGCCGCCCTACCGGACTTCGCACCGACGCCGGCACCGGACACCTTGTTCTGACCTCAGCTCAATACGTGGATCAGCCGAAACGAACCAACCGTGACGTGGCGAGTCGACTCGCTAGCCGCGGTGCTGATCCGAACAGCGAGAAGGCCGGGCCATCCAACCGGGCGGTCCAGACGAAAAGGAGAGTGCAACCAGTGAGTGTCGACACGGTGAACGCCGAGGGCCTACATGCCGCCATGGTCGATCAGCTCGTCGCAGATCACGCCGACAAGGGGCTGGCGATGCGGCCCGAGGTGGAGACGGCACTGCGCACCGTCCGCCGTCACCTGTTCACCCCGGATGCGCCGCTGGAGGAGGCGTACCGCGCAGACCAGGCCGTGGTTACCAAGCGGCACGGCGATGAGGCCGTCAGCTCGGTGTCGGCGCCGTGGCTGATCGCGGAGATGCTTGGCCAAGCAGCCGACGTCATCGACGGCGGACTACTCGGCCGGCACGTGCTGGAGATCGGCTCCGGCGGCTACAACGCGGCGCTACTGCACGAGCTGGTCGGGCCGGCGGGGTCGGTCACGACAGTGGACATCGACAGCGACGTGACCGACCGGGCCACGGCGTGCCTGGCGGCGGCCGGCTACGACGACGTGACCGTCGTCTGTGCCGACGCCGACCAACTGATCGGCCACCGCCGTTCCTACGACCTGATCATCGTGACGGTCGGGGCCTGGGACATCCCCCCGGCGTGGACCGGGCAACTCGCCGAGACCGGCACCCTGGTCGTACCGCTGCGCACGTTCGGGATGACCCGCTCGTGGGCGCTGCGCCGCGCCGGTGACCGGCTGACCAGCCACAGCCAACGCCTGTGCGGCTTCGTGTCCATGCGGGGCTCCGGCGCCCACGAGATGCGCTACGTCGACATCGCGGCCGGCGTGCACCTACGGCTGGACGAACTCGGGCAGCAGGCCGATCCGGAGGCCGTCGGCGCGCTGCTGTCGCAACCACAGGCGCAGGAATGGGCCGGGGCGAGCCTGCCGCCGCGCACCATCCTGGCCGACCTCGATCTCTGGCTCGCGGCCCGCATCACGGAGGCGGGGCAGCAGTTCGTGGTTCTCACCGCCCAGCAGGAGGCCATCGACGCCGGTCTCGTCACCCCGGCGTGGCGCTACGGCACGCCCGCCGCCCTGCACGACGGCAGTTTCTGCTACCGCTCGGCGCTGAAGTGGACGGGCGACCTGTTCGACGTGGGCGCCCGCGCGCACGGCCGCGACGCAGGCGCGGCGGCCGAACGGATGGTTACGCAGATGCGCGACTGGCTGGACGCCGGCAGCCCCTCGCCGATGCTGCACGTCCTGCCCGCTGGAACTCCCGACGGCAACCTGCCGGCCGGGACGGTGCTGGACAAACGACACAGCCGCGTTGTCCTCACCTTCAACCCCTCGTAGAAAGGCAAGCACATGAACGAAACGGTCCCCGAGTTCACCCTGGACGTCACCCTGGTCGACGCCGGCCCCGCCGCGAACGGCTACGCCACCGGTACCGACGACAACTGCGGCTCGGGCAACACGGGCTCCAACGCCTGCACGACCCGCTGCGACGCCAGCGACTGACCGACCGTTCCCCGCCAGGCCCGGTGTCGCACGGCGCCGGGCCTGCCGACCCCCTCGGTGGTGCGCATGATTCCCACCCCTGGTGCGGCGCTGATTAGAGTCGCCGCGTACCCGAACGATCTCCACCTGCCCGGCTGGCCCGACCTGGCATCCGACGAACCAGAACAGTGGCGCACCTGGCTGCACGCGGTATGGAAGCTGCCACGGTTCGCGACGGCGGTCACCTCAGCAGCGCCCGAGCTGGCCGGGCAGATCGCTCGGGCGGTAGCCGGCGAGCCGGTCGCGGAGAAGCGACTATGCCGTCTCGTAGGGGCAGCGGCCAAGTACCTGCTGCGATGGACCACCCGCGCGACCCCGTTCGGCACCTTCGCCGGGGTCGCCCCGATCCAGTTCGGTGCCCATGCAGCGGTCCGCCTAGGCGAGGCCCACCGCGCGGTCGCCCGCCCGGACGGTAAGTTCATCGCCGAGCACACCGCGCGGGCCGAACAAGACCTCGCCACCCTGCGCACCGTCGAGGTGGTGACGAACTCACTCGGATTCCAGCGCGACGGCAGGTGGGTGCTGCCGTGTGCCCGCGCCGAGGGCGACCGGCGGTGGGACGTGGAGATCCGCCTGACCGGCCCCGTCGAGGCCGCGATCAAGACGGCACGGTCGCCGGTCGGGTTCGCCGACCTCGCCGCGAAGATCGCCGGTCCCGCCGACGTGGCCACCGCCGAGCGGCTGCTGGCCGACCTGGTACAGGTCGGGGTGCTGCTGTCGGCGCTGCGGCCCGCAATGACGGTCACCGATCCAGCCACGCACGCGGCGGACCACTACGCCCTACCGCAACCCGGTCATCGGATCGCGGTCGACCTGCGCGCCGACGTCGCGGTGACGCTTCCCCCGGCGGTGCTACGCGAAGCGGGCCGAGCAGCGGCGACCCTGGTGGCAGTGGCGCCGCCACAGCCTGGATGGGGCGAATACCACCGCGCGTTCATCGAGCGGTGGGGACCAGGAACGGCCGTGCCGGTCCGCGACGTGCTGAACGTGCTGGGGTTCCCGGCCGGCTACCGGGGATCAACCCGCCGCGCCCCGACGGCATTCACCGGCCGGGATCAGCTGCTCGGGCAGCTAGCGCAGCAGTCCGCGCTGGACGGGTGCGCCGAAGTGGTCCTCGACGACGCGCTGATCGAACGGCTGCGCGCCGATGACGACCGGCCACCGGTCCCGCACACCGAACTACGGTTCACCCTCGCCGCCGACACGCTGGGGGATCTGGACCGGGGCGCGTTCACCCTGACGGTGCTCAGCGGGTCACGGCACGCCGGGGTCTCCGCCGCCCGGTTCCTGCACCTTCTGCCCCCGGCCGAGTTCTCCTCGTTCCAGCGGGTCTACCAAGAGTTGCCAACCGCCCAACCCAGGGGCGGCCACCGTGCAACTGTCCGGCCCTCCGCTGGATGCCCGCCTCACAGCGGTGGCCCGCACGCCCGAGCTGCTGCCCATGCTTCCACTCGGCGACTTTCACCCGGCCCCGCCGTGGACGGTGGAGGAACTGGCGGTGACCGGCGACGGCGAGCGGTTGTGGCTGGTGTCGGAGAGCACCGGCCAGCCCGTCGAGCCGCTGTTGTGCAACAGCGTGCTGCTGCCGTCCCTGCAGCAACCGCTGATGCGGTTCCTTGCCGAGATCTGGACCGCGTGGAGTGCGCCGTGCAGCCGGTTCGAGTGGGGCCACGCGGCCGGTCTGCCGTTCCTGCCCCGCCTGCGGCGCGGACGCACCATCGTGCACCCGGCCCGCTGGGTCATCGAGCGCACTGCCCTGCCCGGCCGGAGCACCGGCTGGTCGCAGTGGCGCGGCGCCTGGCAGCGGCACCACCACCAGCGGCATCTCCCGCAGCATGTCCTCCTCGGCGGCGATGACGTACGGCTGCGTCTGGACCTGGACAACCACGCGCACCTGGCACTCCTGCGCGAGCACCTCGATCGGCACGCCCACACCGTGATCGTCGAGGCGCCCGGCCCGGCGGGCTGGATCGACAACCGACCCGCCGAACTTCTGCTCACCCTCACTCATTCGATGCCGGCCACGCGGCCAGCTCGACTCGCCCGACCCGTCAACGCGCTCCAGCACTGGCCAGGCTGTTCGCGGTGGCTGGAGGCACGCCTGTACGGCCGGCTCGACGCCATCCTGACCGACCTCGCCGGCCAACCCGCCGACTACCTACCGGCCGGCTGGTGGTTCGTGCGCTACCCCGACCCCGAACCCCACCTGCGGCTGCGAATCCCGCTCGCGGACGTTGACCGGTTCGCCGACACCGCCCGCGACCTCGCCGCCTGGGTAGGCAACCTCCACGATCGCGCGGTCCTGCACGACTACAACCTGCACCCCTACCGGCCCGAAACCCGCCACGGCGCCGGGGCGACCCTCGCCGCTGCCGAAGCGGTGTTCGCCGCCGACTCCCGCGCCGCGCTGCGCCAGCTGGCCGGCGACCGGCAGGCCACCACCGCCGCCGGCATGATCGCTATAGCCGACGGGTTCACCGGCGACGGCCTGCGTTGGCTGGCCGCCCACGTCCCCCGGCTCACTGGCCCCCGGTTGGACCCGACACAGCTCGACCTCGCCCAGAGGCCGTTCCGCGACGAGCACCTGGCCGCAACGTTGGCCGCCTACCGGACCTTGGTCGAGGAGGACGGGCTCGACCCCGACCAGGTTCTCGGCGACCTGCTACACCTACACCACACCCGGACTATCGGCGTCGACACCGCCTCTGAACAGCACTGTCTGCGGCTGGCCCGCACCATCGCCCACTCCAAGCGCGCCCGGCAAACGACATGAACGCCGGACAGTCCCTCGCCGACGGCGCAGCCGGTGTAGCCCTGCTGCACCTGGAGACCGGCAACTGGCCAGCAGCGTTCAAGGCGCTGCGCCAAGCCACCGCCGGTGGCGTCAGCATCGCGAGCGGCGCAAGCCTCTTCTACGGTGGCCCCGCGCTCGCGTTCGTCCTCGCCGCCACCGACCAGCCGGGGCTCGCGCAAGCCAGAGCGATCACCGCCGAGGGCACCGCCACGGTGACCCGCCATCGGCTCGACACCGCCCACCGCCGCATCGACCGCGACGAGCAGCCACACTTCACCGAGTACGACCTGATCCGCGGACTGACCGGCCTCGGCGTCACACTGCGCCGGCTCGGCGATCACGACCTGCTCCGTCACGTCCTGGACTACCTCGTCCGGCTCACCAAACCGCGAGGCTCCCTCCCCGGCTGGTGGTGCTGCAACGGACCCGAACGCAACCAGCCGCCGCCGACTGGCGGCCACGCGAACCTCGGGATGGCCCACGGCATCACCGGCCCGCTGGCATTGCTCGCCCTCACCCTGAGCGACGGCGTCACCGTCAATGGACACGCCGAGGCAATTGGGCGAATCTGCCGATGGCTGGACACCTGGCAGCAGGACACCGACGGTATGACGTGGTGGCCGCAGACCATTACCCTCAGCGACCTACGCCGGGGTGCCCCGGACCAGCAGACCCCGCTACGGCCGTCCTGGTGCTACGGCACCCCCGGCATCGCCCGCGCCCAGCAACTCGCCGCACAAGCCCTGCGCGACACCAACCGGCAACGCCTCGCCGAGGCCGCCTTCGCCGACTGCATCACCGACCCCACACAGATCCAGCGACTCACAGACCGAAGCCTGTGCCACGGCACCGCCGGGCTTCTGGCCACCGCCCGGCGCATCGCCGCCGACGCGCTCACCCCGACCCCCCTCACCCCCATCGAGGACCTCCATCGGCACGCCACCCCGGACACCGACGAACCCGAGGGGCTGCTCCTCGGCACCACCGGCTCAGACCTCGCCGCCGTCGCCACCACCACAACCGCGTGGGACGCCTGCCTCCTGCTCGCCTGACGAAAGGGTCCGCCGTGGACGACAAGCCCTGGCAACAGATCAACATCAGCTACCCCGGACAGAACCCGCAGGAACGCGAGCAACGCGCGGTCGACCACCTCGGCCAGGTGCTTCCCGCCGCGCAGGCCGCCGGGCTGATCACCTCATGGTGGTTCATCCGCAAAGGTGCCTGGCGCGTCCGCTACCTACCCACCGACCAGCAGCGCAGCCGAGAGCGGGCACACGAGCTAATCACCGATGGAGTGAGCTGGACTGGCGACATCTACGAACCCGAGACGTACGCCTTCGGCGGCATCGACGCCATGACCGCCTCGCACACCCTGTTCCACCACGACAGCCGCCACCTCCTCCACTACCTCCACCAGCACCCCACCGACAGCCGGGAACGCTCGCTCATCCGGTGCACCGCACTCATGCGCGCAGCGGCGCTCGACCTCAACGAACAAGGCGACATCTGGGCACGAGTCGTCCAGCACCGCGCCGAACACCTGCCGCCCACCCCCGACACCCGCACCTGGGAAGGCTTCACCAACAACGTCAGCCACCTGCTCACTGGCACCGCCCGAACCACCGACGGCTGGCACGCCGCGTTCACCGAAGCCGGTATGGAACTCCGACGCCAACGCGAAACCGGCCAGCTCACCCGGGGTCTCCGTGCCGTGGTCGCCCTACACGTGATCTTCCACTGGAACCGGCTCGGGCTGCCCGCCGCCGCCCAGGCCACTCTCGCGCAAGCCGCCACTGAAGCCATCTTCGGCACCGCACCTGCGCCATCGGGTCAGCACTCGACACCGCCGGCCGACTGAGATCGCCAGCACGCCGAGCCGACACCATGGTGTGGTGGCGGAGATCGACGCTGACGTGGCGTTCACGCCACGCTGTGACACGCTCCGCGCCTCAATGAAGGGCAGCTCCCCTGGGAGCTGCGGCACATGACCGATAGCGCGTGGCTTGCCCGCGCGATGCCTCAATGAAGGGCAGCTCCGCTGGGAGCTGCGGCCAACATGCTGAGCTGGCACTGCGATCGCTGCCACACCCCGCCTCAATGAAGGGCAGCTCCGCTGGGAGCTGCGGCTTCTACGGGCACGCTTTCAGGCACAGCGTTTGCCCACAGACTCCCTCAATGAAGGGCAGCTCCGCTGGGAGCTGCGGCTGGGTCAGAATCTTAGCCGCTCTGATCTGCACCTGAACCGGTCTGCTGCGAAGGGTGCGCTCCCTGCGAGGCGGAGTAGCGCTCAAGGCCGCGTACCCGCAGACCTACCCGGCGTGTGAGCTGGACTGACACCCTGGCGACGGGTGCGCGCTTAGCGGCGAGACGACGCGGGCTTCGCCGGTGGTTCAGGGGCCGTCGTCCCCAGATGCCGTTGCACCACCGCCGGACGCTCGCCTCCACGCAGGTGATCGTACGCATGTTCGTTTCGTGGTGAGGTGGGATGGCGTACAAGCCTGCCCGTGCGGCGCCAGGGCGGGTTACTCGCAGCGGTCTTCGGCGCCTCGGCCGTACGGCTCGCAGCAGTCGGGACGGTGTCGGTAGACCCGCAGGTTGCGGCCGTGTCGGTGGCCGTACTCCGGCGTGATCTCGCCACACGACGGTTCTACCGCCGCCGGGCACTACTTGCCCGTTGCCTGGCCCGCCGTGCAGCAGCACGTCTACCCTCTGACGGTACGTGCGTGACGAGCGCGGGACGCGACGGACGAGGTCCTGATGCCCCCAGATGGCTGGCGCCTGTACGCGGGCTGGTCCCCGCAACTGGGCGTTGCTGCGGGGACCAGCTTGTCGGTGGCCTGCGGCCAAGGCTGCTCCACCTGCGGGTGGCCGTGGCCAGCAGCCGAGCGGTGACCTCGTCGACCTGTTCAGGTTCGCCGCGGGCCCTACCGCTCGCCAGCGCCGGTCCTGCGCTGTGGATAGCTCCGGTGCTTGTGGATGATTCCCTGATCATGGCCGGATCTGCTAGCCCTCGTGTCACCAGCAGCGCGGACGCAGGGGCGGCCGTAGAAGGGACCACACTCGTATGGCACCAAGAGTAAGGCGTGGACGACGTTTGAAGCCTCAATGAAGGGCAGCTCCGCTGGGAGCTGCGACGGCCGGCGAGGACGTCCATGACCATGGTGGTGGGCGCCTCAATGAAGGGCAGCTCCGCTGGGAGCTGCGACCCTGGCCCGGCTGGCCCGGCTGGCCCGGCTGCCGCACGGCGCGCCCGAGCCTCAATGAAGGGCAGCTCCGCTGGGAGCTGCGACTGGGTCAGAATCTTAGCCGCTCTGACCTGCACCTGAACCGGTCTGCTGCGAAGGGTGCGCTTCCTGCGAGGCGGAGTAGCGCTCAAGGCCGCGTACGCAGACCTACCCGGCATGTGAGCTGGGCTGACACCTTGGCGACGGGTCCGCGCTTGGCGGCGAGACGACGCAGGCTTCGCCGGTGGTTCAGAGGATCGCTGGTCCGTGGTTGGTGATGGTGCGGCTGCAGCCGATCACGTCGAGTGGTCGACGGTTGTTCTCGCGAAGGGTACCCAGGTTGCAGAAGATGACGGAGTCTCTTTCCTCGTCGATCATTTCGGTGAGTTGGGTGCGGAGCCGTAGGAACTTTGCTGGCCGGGTGTTCACGATGAACACGCTGTGCTGTATGCGGTCGCCGTATGATTCGAGTTTCTTGGCGACCTTCGTTCGGCGGATGTCGTCGGATATGTCGTACGCGATGAGGTAGCGTCGCACGTCGTCAAGGTTCATCGGGTTTTGATGCCTTGGTACCGGGGCTGCGTTCCGTCGATCACTCCCAGAACGAGGCGAGCTTGGATCTCCATTGCCCGTCGCCAGGTCACGTCGTATCCGAAGATCGGGTGCCGAAAGGTGCCGGTGACGCGGCGTTCGTAGCCGGTGATGAGGGCCTTGCGGCCGCGTTCGCCGATTCGGGTCGTTCCGAGTGCGGTCGAGAAGTCCCGCGTGCGGATCTCGCCGTTGTTGAATGCGTTCAGGACGACTGAGTCGGCTATTGGGGCCCGGAACTCCTCGACCAGGTCGAGTGCCAGTGCTGGCTTGTTGCGTCCGCTGCTGTGTAGGAATCCGGCGTGTGGGTCGAGTCCGCAGGCGACGACGGCCCGCAGGACGTCAGCGGTCAGCAGACCGTAGCAGAAAGTTCAACGCGGCGTTGATTGGGTCGCGGGCGGGGCGTCGGGTCTGCGTCGAGAAGGTCAACCCTTCGGTTGCCACGACTTTGGGCCGGAGCATGGTGAGGAAGTGCGCGAAGTAGCGTGCTGCGGCATCGCCTTCGATGCCGAAGAGGTTGGTCAAGGACGGCGAGTCGAGGGCTTCCCGCTGTAGCTCCCGTAGCCGTGTCACGGCTGTTGGGGCATCGCCGTGTCGGCGCAGCAGTGTTGCCTGGTTGGCGACCTTCGTGGCCACGAACTGTCGGGCCAGGTCGATGCGCCCGTGCTGGGATGCGACGTGTTGGAGCAGTCGCGGACCGCCGTTGGGTCCTTGGGCTGCCCTGGCCCATCCGGTGACTCGCCCCGAGCTGGTGCACCACACCACGGACAGGCTGCGCCACAACAGCTCGCGGATGAGGCCGCCGGAGAGGTCGACGTTGCCGTGCACCACCACGCCCTGCACGCGTTCGATGGGGAATGTGCCGAGTTTCTCGCCGCTCTTGCTGACCTCGATCCGGCCCCGTGTGACGTACGCCCGCGAGCCTGGTGTGGCCAGGTGCAGGACCTGCGTGTCCGGATCGGCCACGACGATCCGGCGGGTCACCAGTGTGAGGGGACGTTCGTCCGGGAGGCACACGGAGATGTGTGAGCAGCGGGAGCAGCGCCGGTCGTCTTCGAGTGGCGGCGGCGCCTGCTCGGCGGCGAGGGTACGGGCGGTGGCCGCCACCATGTCCCGTGCGAGTGCCCTGTCCGCCGGGGTGAGGGGTACGTCTACCCGGGTGTGGTGGTTGGTGAAGTAGATCGCCTGCCCGGAAACCGGGTAGCCCATGTCGGCCAGGGCTCCGGCCAGGAGGGCGACCTGGATCCGCATCGGTTCGGTGACCTCGGGGCGGTGACGGACCGGGGTGGCCTTGTGTTCCACGATCGTCATCGCGGCGTTCTCGTCGAGTTCGACGGTGTCGCAGCGTCCGGTCACGCCGAGGTCGTGGCTGATCACGTCGACTGCCCGGTAGCGGCGAGCGCGTGACCCGGTCGGGTCGTCGGCTGGCGTGTGAGCTTGCGTGCCGATCTCCACCTAGTGGGTGTCGGTCTTTTCCCCCCATGGCTTCGAGCCAGGCCCGACGTGGGCAGAACGCCTGGTGCGCCACCAGGCTGATGGGGATCAGCTCGGGCATCAGCGGCGACCGGTCTTGAGTAATTCTCCGAGCATGGCGCGGCGTTCGGGTGCGCTGGCGCTGCCGAACCGGTGTACCGGGAAGCGGACGACCGCGGTGACGCCCCGGTGCGCCAGCCATTCACGGGCTACCTCGCCGTGGGACGCTGTGTCGTCGGAGGTGCGCCCGAGGTCGCTCGGAGACAATCCGGCCGCGGCGTACTGGGATAGCTGTCCGCTCGCGAGGATTGTGCGAGTACGGGCGGTTACCCAGCGGCCGTTCCAGACGGGTACGTAGAAATAGCCGGCGGTGCCCCGGCCGATGTGGCCGCTCGTCGTGGCGAATCCGGTGCTGCGTTGTGCGATGGGGAACTGCGAGATGCCCCAGAGCGCGCACCAGGCCAGCGCGTTGTCGGTCGGGCCCGGTGCGGCGAACCCGGTCGGCGTACGGCTGTCTGGTCGGTCTTTGCCGATTTCGTCGTGGACGGTGTGCCCGAGCAGTCCGTCGCTGACTGCGGCGGCGGTCCTGGCGGCGACCGCTGCGGCGAGTGGCCGGATTCGGTTACCGACGAACTCGGACCCCTGGTTACGGGGCTGCATCTCCAGTCGGCTGGCGCCGTCGTCCTGTAGCCGCTGGCCCTGCGGGTTCTTTCGCCAGTAGCTAGGTTCTCCGAGCGCGGCGACCAGTCGGAGGTCGAGCAGTGCCCGGGCATCCATGAGTTGGTCGAGTACGTCGTGTCGCCGCTCTTGGAGCGAGTGCCAGCCGTCGCTGCTGGAGATGACGCTGATGCGGGGGCTCATCAGCGCTCGCTGCTCGCCTGCGCTGATCCGCCGGCTCGGCCAGCTTTGCGGGGTGTCGTGCTGGGCCGCATGCCGGCGGACGATCTCGCCGATCGTTTCCGGATCGGCTTGCGGCGCGCTGAGTACCGGTCGGGATGACATGCCCGAGGTCCACGACAGCCGGACATCTTCCAGCCCGCCGTCCTCGACGATCGCGGCGAGGCCGTACAACGCCAGGTGTGACAGCATGGTTTTCGGCTCGGCGGTCGTGAGTACGAAGTCGGTCATGATCCCTCCGCGGAGACCTGGCCGTCGGCCGCGCGGAGCAGCGCCTCCAGGTAGGCGCAGCCCCACACCCCCCAACGGATGTGTGTACGTTCGATCAGCTCGTCCCACCGGCCCTCGTCGTACAGCGTGGTGATGGTCTCGTCGGCGTTGTTCACCAGTTGCTGGCCGGTGTGTGGGAAGCCGTGGCGGCCGTGCCCGTGGCTGGTGCCTATTAGCCGGGCCGCCAGTTCCCGGCGTCGGTCTCCGAGCATGGCCAGTGTGGGCCAGGCGTATGCCACCGAGAGCTGCTCGTGTCGCCAGCCGGTCGGCAGGCCCGAGGCCGCGCGGAGCCGTTTGATCGTCCGAGGGTCCCGTACTCCGCTCTTGGCCAGCGGCTCCTCGGGGGCTGGGCCGGCGCGCAGCGAACGTTGGAACCGGTCGTCTGCCTTCCCGTCGTCGTGGTGCAGGCCGGCGAGGCGCAGCGCCTCCACTAGCGCGGTGTCGAGGCCGAGGCGGGTGGCGACGGTCTCGGTTCGTTCCGCTACGGCTTCTGCGTGCCGGCGGAGCGCGACGGGCTTGCGGCGCGGGGTCCACGTCTGCCGCAACTCCGCGTCGATGGTCGCCGTGCGAAGGTCGACGACGATCAGCCGGACGAGTTCCGGCTGATCGTCGTGCGAATCGTGCCAGTCCAGGGTCACCTCGGCCTCGACTGGCCCGTCGGCTGGCCGGTCGAGCAGGCCGGCCGCCGCGACCACCATCGGGCGCGGCGCCAGCTCCTCGCGATGCACACGGAGCAGCCGGGCGACTTCCACCGGGTCAGGTTCAGCCTGTTCGGAGGCGGCAGCGACGGCGTCGAGGAATCGGCGGTGCGCGGCAGTGTCCCGCTCGATGCGGAGCACGACCTCTCCCGGCCCCGGTTCACCGGGTGCGTCGAGCACATCGTCGACCCGGTCGTTGCCGTCTGGGTCGACGACTTCGGCGGTGAACAGCTCGGTGGCGTCGTCAATGACGATTTGGTCGCCGGGCCGAAGCCGGTCGTCGTCGATCAGTGGGCGCGGCGCGTCGTCGCCGGGGCGGACCAGTACCGAACCCGGCTTCAGGCGCTCCAGGATCTTCGCCGCTAGCCGAATCGAGACCGGAAACACCTCGTGCTGCCGGGGCGGAAGCTTCTCGATCAACCAGACAGCGTCGTTTTCGTCTGCCGGCAGCGCGCGCCGGACAACGAGGCCGATCTCGTGGTCGGGCGCGTCGAGGTTGTCGGAAAGCCAGAGGTCGAGGTCGTCCTGGTCGGCGGCGAGGTCGTCGCTGGTGCGGGCGAGGTGCCACGCCTGGGCCAGTTCCAGTCGTTGGAGTAGGTCCCGCCTCAGTGCGGGCGCCGGCGGCCGGGGCTCACGCAGTGCCCACGGAGCCAAACCGGCCGGATCGGTGGACTGCCGCTTCAGCCAGGTGAGGGCCGCCGCCAGATCGTCGCACTGGTACGGCCCGGACTGGGCCCCGGCGGGCAGGTCCGTCGCCGGCACCACCACGGTGACCTCGGTCGTGCGCGACCCGAGCCGGTTGACCCGGCCGGCCCGCTGGGCGATGGCCCCGCCGGGCGCCAGCTCCGTCACCGCGGCGGCCAGGTCGAGGTCCACCCCGACCTCCAGGCTCTGCGTGCTCACCAGGACATCGACCTCGCGGTCGCCGGTGATGCTGAGCAGCGTTGACATCGGCGGCCGTAAACGGGACACGTCGTGGGGCCGCAGCCGGCCGCAGACCAGCTCCGTCTTCATACCCCGCGCCCGCAGTTCCTCGGCGACGGCGGCGGCGACCGGGACAGTGTTGACGAAGCAGCCGACCGTCGGGCCGTACGCTTCGCGGAGCCGCACCGCCTCGTCCGCCAACACCATGGCGCCCGCCTTCCGCGCCGGGCCGCTGTGCGGGATCGGCCAGGACGCGAGGGGCAGCAGGGTTACGGGCTTCGGTGCGGTCAGCCGCTGCCGTAGCGCCTCGTCCACGTCCAGGTCGCCGGGTTCGACGCCGACCGCCACTCCGGCGTCGGCGCGGGGCGTGGCGGTGGTCTCGACGACCTGGAGGACCGGCACACCGAGCGGCTCCTCGGCCACCGTGGCCAGCTCGCTGACCCGGCGGGCCGTGGTCACCAGCTGCTGGGACAGGTGCGCCTCGTCAACGACCGCGACCGTGTCGTATGCGAGCAAACCGGCCTCACGGGGCCATGCCTGCGCCCGCGACCCGTAGCCGGACAGCAGCAGCCGCGAGCCCCACATGTCGGGCGTGGCGCAGAGCACGGCGCAGCCGAGCGGGTCGTCCAACCAGTGCCGGGACGGCGGCGCACCACCCCGCAGCAGCGCGGTCGACAGCGGACGGGAACCCGGTTCCCTGCGCCCGGCGCGCAGCGAGTCCAGCGCGTCGGCCGTCCGGGCGAGGACAGTCCTGCCGCCCCGGGCCTCCGCCAGCTTCTTCGCGATCGATGTCGCGTGCTCGTGCTGGTCGTCGACGAGGGCCCGGCGGTCCACCACGAGGGCCAGCCGGCGCGGCACCCGGACCGGGTGGCCGGAGGCCATCAGCGCCACCGCGAACACGTGTACGTCGACGACGCTGGTCTTGCCCGCCCCAGTTGGGGCGACGAGCTGGTCCGGCCACCGGCCGGTACGCAGAATGTGGTCGAGCAACCGCTCCTGCCACTGGAACGGCCGGTGTCCACCACGGGCTGAAGCGAAGAAGGCGCCGAAGTCAGCGCGGTCGACGCTCACCGGGCCCACCTCCGCACCATGTCGGACGGCAGGTCTCTCGGCACGAGCAGACCGCCGCCTAGGTGCCGGCTCTGCCCGATGGCGGCGATCGTCCGAGGGCCGGCCAAGTTACCGAGGCTCAGCACCGCCCGGTACGGCTGGATCACCGTGTTCCGGTTCACCTTGTGCACGTAGCGGCCGACGTCCCCGTCCATCAGCCGTACCGCCGACTCGACCCGGACCCCGCGCCCGGCGGCGGCCGCCGCCAGCGCGCGGTAGCGTGCGTCGCCCCGACCTGGCACGGAGAATTCGTGCCGCCAAACGAGCGCGACCGACAGCGCGGCGGCGTCGGCGAGGGACCAGCGGCCGCCGCGCGGCGGCCGGCTGTCGGGCACGGCGACCGGCTCGGTCTGCCACCACCGCTCGGTGCCGGCGGCCGGCTCCGGCCAGAACGAATCGGCCGGGACTTCCACCGGCGGCTTGACTCCGAACGGACCAGCCGCGACCTTGACGTGCCGCAGCCGCTGCACCGCCATCCGGATCAGGGTGAGGTCGATGTCGCTGGCCTCCCGGGGCAGCAGCAACGCCAGCGCGGTACCGCCGACGTGTGGCGCGTCGGGGCCGAGGAACTGGATCGCACAGCGGTTGCTGGGCCGAGGCACACCCTTCTCGTAGTCGCCGGTCAGGACCGCGGGTGCGCCGTAGCCGACCAGCTTGACGAGCGCGCGATGCACGCCGACCGCGTACTGCACCCGCAGCTGCGGCGGGATCGGCCGGTCGACCTGGAATAGCAGCACCGACGTCCACGGCGTCGGCGGCGGTGGCGGCGGTTCCGGCCGGGCGTACCGGCCGAGTTCCAGACCTGCCGTCACCACCGGCGGCGCGGTGGTCTTCTCACTCGACCGATGTGCGTCGGCCCGCAACAACGGCGCGACCGACGTCTCGCGGTGCGCCGCCTCCAGCGCGTCCACCCGACCGCAGGTGGCCACCGTGAGGTCCAAGCCCTCCCCGGTGAACAGGTCGGCGTCCCGATCAAGACGGTGGGTCGGGTCGGCGGCGGCCACCGCGAGCCGCACCGGCGACTCGCTGGTCCCCAGGTACGGCACCTCAGGGCAGAGCGCCCCCAGCGCGGCGGCCACCGGCTCGGGCGGATCCTGCTCCCACGTCCACGCGAACCGCCCGGCCACCGCGACACCGGTCACCGCCGGCTTACCGACCAACTTCTCCGACAAAGGGCTACGGCCCTCCTTGACCACCAGCCCTTCTTTCCGGTACGCCGTCGCGGCGCCGCCGTTGGGCAGCGTCTCCGGTACGGCGATGCCGTCCGGCGGGTGCGCCTCCAGCCAGCGCAACGCGTCACGATCGGCGTCGCACGGCCGCAGCCCGTCCCCGTCGGCGACCGCCCGCACACCCTGCGCCGCCGCACAGACCAGCGCGGCGTGCAGCCGGGCCGGCGACGGCAGTGGGTCGAGCTGACCGCTGCCCACCTGCCCCTTGTAGACGCCGAGGAGAGGTTCGGCGACGATCGCGAAGCTCACGAGTTGTCGTCCGTCTCGACCACACCGGAGACGATGTCCGGGTTGCCGGTGACCCGCATTGCCAGGCCCGACCACTTGACGTCGGCGGCCTTCTCGGCGTGCGCGAGCGCCTCACTCAGCAGCAGGTCAGCAGCGTCGATGCTGAGCGGCTCGACGTCCAGAAACGCGCCGCCCCGCTGATCGAGCCGGACCTTCGGCATCTCCGCCTCGACCAGGTCGCAGTTCGCCCGCAGGTACAGCTCGGCATCGGAGCGGGCCAGCGCGTTGAGCGCCAACGCGGCCAACAGCGCCCGACACGCGGCATCCCCCTCGACACCAGCCCCGAACCGCATCTGGCGCAGCGTGGCGAAGGACAGCACATGGGTACGGATGATGGTGTCGCAGGCGACGCCGGCCAACTGGTCGAGCGTCGGCGGGATACCGCCCAGGCCGAGCGCGGACGCCGACTTCGCATCGCCGGGCTTGATCCCGTTGGCGGCCTTGACGATGTCGCCGTAGGTCGCCGGGCTCAGCTCCGCCTGTTGCCGGGTGGCCGTCTCGGTCATCGCCTTCTTGTTGAGGTTGATCTGCATACCGACCGGATCGACCCGTGCGCCGCCCCGCAGGGCCGGCGTGGGCTCCACCAGCACACCGGCCTGGTCGCGGCTCGCCGCGACGAAGCCCACAATCTCCCCGACCAGCGCACTGCGCCACCGCCCCTGACGGCTGCGCCGACTCGAATCCCAGCCACCGAAAACCAGCGTCACCGGACTCGTCTCCAAAAGGGCCCGAGCATTGGCGGGGGTCGCGTCCCGGACCGCCCGGTACGCCTCCGTCTGCGTGGTCGGCTGCCCGTCGATCGCGCCGGCCCGGATGTGCCCGTCGAACACCCGGTGCGGCAGCGTGAGATCGAAATAGTGCTCGACCGCCCCGTCCCGCTCGTAACTGACCCGCACATGCGGCACCCGCGACAGCAGAGGATGCCGGTCCTCAACGGCCTGAGCCAACGCCACCTCAGCCCGGTTAAGCTGCGACTGCTTCGAGTCGATCACCACCGCGTACCGACTCTCGTCACCGAGGTAACGCTGCTCGTACGCGTACACGCCGCCCCTCTTGCCCCGCGCGGCGAACTTGGCCGGCGCCACCGACGTGTGCCGACCGCCCGCCGGCTCCAGCGCCGTGGTCGACGTGAGACAACTCGGCCCGCCGGCCGACCCGGCGGCAAGCAACGACGCAAGATCCAACGAACGCATTCAGATGCCTCCTGCATGTAGCATCAAGTCGCTACCGTCCTCTTTGTCTAGACCCTCTGACGCGCGCTGTCGTACATGTCTGTCTTAACTAGACTGCGATACCTGACTGTATATAGGTTGGGGAACCGTAGGGCATCGGCCGCCCGAGCCCGGGACGCGCTGGTATACGGCTGAAACGTATGGGCAGGTCAGCGACACTATCCGGGACCGCCATCGCCCCTCGACAGCGCCATCGACCTCGACCGCGACCTCCTCATGGCAATCAAACGGTCGTATGCCTCAGCGAGGCGGCTGGAAGGTCTCCTCCTTGACGCTAGGCAACGGACGCGTGGCGCGGACGCGGCGGCACCGGCGCGGCCGAGGGTGGCTGCGGTGGCGTCTGGGCTTGCCCGTGGCGTAGTGCGGGTCTTGCCGCCCGACTCGCGGTCGCGGTACGGCGACGAGTTCGCGTCGGAGTTGTATGAACTCGCTGTGGCCAAGGCGTCGTGGTGGGCGCAGCTGATGCACGGGGCGCGGTTGCTGGACCGGGCCTGGGTGCTACGCGCGGAGCTACGCCAGGCAACTGCTCGGCGGGTGCGGCCGTGACCGCGGACGCCGGCGTGTCCCGGCACCCGGGGCCGCCGTCCGCTGCGGCGGACGCGGCAGGGCGGGCCCGGCGGCGGTTGGCCGGCTGGAGTATCGCCGTCGCCATGACCGACCGTACGCTCGGTGGCCGATATCCCCGCGACCGTGGCGGTGCAGGTCTTCGGGCAGTGCGCGGCGGCCACCGCCGGCGCGACAGCGATCGGCACCATGACGGTCGCCGCGTTCGGCGCGGCCCGGGCGTTCATGCGCGACCGCGACAACCCTGAGTCATAGCCAGTGCAGCCGTGAGCAGCGGATTTGCCGCCCACGGCGACGGCCACCCCCGGCCCGTCTCCCGTGCCGACGTCATGCTCGCCTACGTCGCGGTCATCCGCGCCAAACACACCCTCGACCCCGGCGGACTGTCCTGGATCGACGACCCCCTCCGGCCTGTTCGAGGTGGTGGCGGCGGGCGGACTGCGCGGCCAGGGCCTGGGTGATCAGGTCACGGACGACCTGGTACGTGTGAATCTGTTCGGGTGGCGGCAGGGGTGTTGAGCCGGCCCAGCAGGGGTATCTAATCAGCTGAGGCGGGCATGCTGGTCCTCCTGGGTGAGGTGGGGCATGGCGGCGAACTCGACGAGGTCGAGGTGGCCGTTGGTGTGGGCGTAGCGGGTTAGTGAGGTGTTGGTGATCGGGGTGATGGCGAGGATCGCGTCGAGGTCGGCGAACGGCAACTCCTCGAGGATGTGCCGGACGGCGACGACCACGGCGTCGTGGGCCACGATCAGGACTCGCTGGCCGGGGTGGCGGGTGTTCAGGTCGGCCAGCACAGCGCGGACCCGTGCGGTGACGTCGTTGAATGTCTCGCCGCCGGGCGGCCGGTAGGCGTAGGGGCCATCGGCGGCGAGTCTGGCTGCTTCGGCGGGGAAGCGGGTGGCGATCATGGGTGGGGTCAGCAGTTCCAGGTCGCCCATGAGCCGGTCACACAGTCGGTCGTCGATGTGGGCTTGTGGGTAGCGGGTGCCGTGCGCGGCGGCGGTGTCGGTGGCCTGGGTCCAGGTTTGGCGGGCACGCAGGTAGGGGGAGCAGACGACCACGTCGGGATGCTGGTCGGCGGGTTGGGTGGCGAGCCAGCGGCCGAGGTGGGTGGCCTGCTGCCAGCCCAGCGGTGACAGTTCGATGTCGGCGTCTTGGCCGGTGAGGCCGTGGTCGTCCAGGCCACGGGCCTGGGCGTCGGCGAAGGCCGCGTTCGCGGTGCTCTGTCCGTGACGGACAATGGTCAGCTGCGAGACGGTGTCCATGGCCCCATTGTTTAGTGTCGCGCGTCAGGTAGCTGTGGTAGGACCTCTGGTGGCGCAGCCTCGACTGGAAGGGGTCGTGTTTGGTCGGGCCGCACCTGGCGAATGGTGCGAGCACACCAGCGCCGGGCTGGCCGAGTTGTTTGGCGCCGGCCGATCATCGGTGTACCGGGCGATCTAGCGAGCGGCGGTCCCCGAGTGGTTGGCGCCGTGGTCACGAAGCCGCCTCGTCTGTCGAAGGCCCTTCGGGACACGATCAAGTGCCGACCGGCCTGCGGGCCCCAGTTCGGCTTGCCGCATGGCAGACCAGGGTCCCCGTTTGGCCCTCAGCATCAAGAACAGGCACTTCATCGCGGCCAGCCCACGCGCCCGTCGGATCTTCGCCTCGTCCGCCTGGGCGTAGCTGTCGAAGAACTTCGAGGCGCCTCCCGCGGGGAGCAGCAGCCAGGTAGCCCCGAGGTCCCCCGCCGGATCGCCGGCGATGAGTGCGTCGAAGTCGACGATGTCCGCCAGCGTGCCGTCCGCTACGACGACGTTCGCGGGATGCAGGTCACCGTGCACCCATACCCGTGGTCCCGGCCACTCGGGAGTCGCCATCGCGTCGTCCCACACAGCCCGGATGTCGTTCTCGGCGAAGCCACCGAGGTCCACGGCCTGCAGAAAGTACTCGAACCCGCCCGCGCATTCCTTGGGGTGAGCGCCGAAGTCCGAGGCGTCCGGTGCGTCGGCGGGTGCCTCCACATGCAGCGCCTTGAGGAAGGCCGCCAGCATGTCGGCCGCGTGGTCGCCGCGCAGCTTGATCCAGCAGATTCGTATCCGCCCTCGGGTTCGCGGTGAACCACTGGCGTCGTGGTGCTCGGCGGCGGACTCCGGCAGCTGGCGAGCGGTGGTGGCGTAGCGGATCGTTGTCTTGGCGTCGATGCCGAAGACCGCGGCTAGGTGCAGCGGGTCGCCGCCGTGAGCCAGGGTTTCTTCGAGTTGCCGGTCGTAACGCAGAGGTTCCAGCGTGGCGGCGTGCCCGCGCCGCCCGAGGGCAGGCTGAGTCAGCAGCACGCGCTCGCAGAGTGCTGGGGCCGTACGGCCCTGGCGGGACTACTGGGCTGGCTTGTGACCTCTACCGGCAGCACCGGTCGCGTTTTCGAAAGGTACCGGTTTTCTCCGCCGGGCCGTTGAGGGCGTGTAGCGGCATCGACCGGCCGGTACGCTTTCGTTTCATGTGCTGGGGAGCCGGCCGGTGAGCATGGCCTCGGTCGCCGCCGGGCTGCGCACGGTCTTGGATGGCATCGCCCGGACACGGGCAGGGGCGGCGGCTGGTATCGAGGCGGCGGTCCGGGCCCGCGATCGGCTCGCCGCAGTGACCGCGTCCAGTCGGCATCCGCTGGTCGACCAGGCCTTGCAGCACGTCACGGCCGCGATCGAGCGTCTACAGGTGGCAGATCGGGACGCGGCTCTGGCAGCGGCTGCCCTTGTAGCGTATGGCCGTACACTCGGCATCAGCCTCTCGGCACCACCCCCAGCGTCGGCTCCGACGCGCGGCGCTGCCCCGGTGCCGTCCTGGATTCGGCAGGCCGGACAGGATCTGCCCACTCGCCCCGATGATCACGGCCCGACCCACGGCCAGGCATTCGACTCGACCGGACGCCCATTGTCGGCCGAGCCTTGGAGAAGCGGACGCAACATCGCATCTACCAGCGACCTGCGTCCGATTCCCGGGCTGAAGGGGTTTCCGTGGACGCTCACTGATCATGTGGAGTCACGCGCCGCTCAGCAGATGCGCCGTCCCGGCGCACCGTGCGAGGTCAGTCTCGTGGTCAACAAGGAGCCCTGCACGGATGACCCGTACGGTTGCGATCGGATACTGCGACACATCATCCCGGCGGGTTCGCGTCTCACGATCTACGTGCAAGATCCGAACGCTCCGGCTGGGGTGCGGACGGTCGGCCAGTACGAGGGAACCGGAAAGGGGATCGTGTAGTGAGTTACGTCGTCACGTGGGGTCGGGGTAACCGCCGGCCCGGCTCCACCATCGCGGAGGTGGACACCGCTCTCAACGACGCCGCCGCGTCCGGTGTTCCGCAGGTCGTCGGGATCTACCCGCCGCAGCACCTGGCTGGTGACGCTTCTCCTTGGGATGCACCGCTGCCGCCGGCGCTGCAGATCGGCGTGGGACATCCGGACCGGTCGTTTGTGCTCTGGCTCGGCCCCGAAGGCGGGATCGGCGTTGAGGCGGGTGCCCCGCCGTGGCCGGACGGTACCCCGGACATCGCGTTCGACTACGGCGGCGACGCCGTTTTCGCCGGCCCCGACCGAGCGCGGGTCACACCGGACACTGCTCGGCAGGCCGCTCGCGAGTTCGTCCGTACCGGCCAGCGACCGACCTGCGTGCAGTGGACAAACGAACAGTAGGTCGGTAACGGACGGCTGCGACGCTGTAGGCGGGTTCGTCGTGCGTGGGATGCCTCCGTGGGCCTCGGGCATGGTAGCGCTGGGTTTCTATACTCCCGCGCGTGGATATGGTGTCGGTGGCTGTCGCTCCGTTGGCGAAAGCGATCGTGTCGCAGGTTAGCGACAGGATTGGTAGTGCCGCGGTTCAGGGTGTTCGGGCGTTGGTGTGGGGTGACCCGGAGCGCAAGGCGTTGGAGCGGGCGCTGGGTCGGGCATTCGCCGAGGTAGGCGAGGTCCATGGTGGGGTGTTGGCGGACTTTGACGTCAATCCGGGGTTTTGGGAGCACGAGGGCGCTGCCGAGTTGTCGAAGGTGTTGGTGGCGGGGTTGACGCCGTCGGCGGCGAGGTTGGCCGAACGCGCGGTCGACTCGTTGGGCCGTGCGCGGTCGGATGATGAACGGCTTGATCGGATCTATCGGCTGCGGCCGGTGTTCGCGGCGGTGTTGGCGGTGTTGGCAGAGGGGGTTCGCGGGGAGGCTGCGCTGCACCCGGTGTTGGGCCGTGCGGATGCGGCCCGGGCAGGCGCGTCGACTGTGGCGATAGCGGAGGCGATGGGCGCTACCCCGGCGTCTGAGAGGACGTCTGATTCACGTATTTTGTGTGTGTTGTGGTTGTAGTGGTTCTCGCCAGGTTGGGGTGGTTTCGGCGGTGAGGCGTTTGGCGAGGTTGTCGATCATGGCGAGGGTGATCATGCTGGCGGAGTTGTCGGGTCGTGCTTCGTAGTCGCGGACGAGTCGGCGGTGGTGCATGAGCCAGCCGATGGTGCGTTCGACGACCCATCGCCGTTTGACCACGCTGAAGCCTTTGGCTTGGGGGTTTTTGGTGACGGTCTCGACGTCGACGCCGAGGGCGGCGCCGTGTTCGACGACGCGGTTTGTGAAGCCGGCGTCGACCCAGGTTTTGGTGAGGGTGGGGTGGGTGGTGGTGGCCTGGTTGAGCAGGTTGATGCCGATGGTGTTGTCGCTGGCGCTTGCGGCGGTGACGGTGACGGCGAGGAGGAGGCCGAGGGTGTCGGTGATGATGCCGCGTTTGCGGCCGACGATTTTCTTTCCGGCGTCTGGGCCCTGTGTGGATAGTGGGACGTTGGTGGAGGTCTTCACGCTCTGGCTGTCCATGATGGAGGCTGTTGGTGTGATGGTGCGGCCGTGGTGGTCGCGGACGAGGCCGGTGAGCTGGTAGTTGAGTTCGGTGAAGATGCCTTCTTTGCTCCAGGCGGCGAAGTAGCCGTAGACGGTGCGGTATGGCGGGAAGTCGTGGGGTAGGTAGCGCCAGGCGATGCCGGTGCGGTTGATGTAGAGGATGGCGTTGAAGATGTCGCGCAGGTCGTGGGTGGGGGTACGTCCGCTGACGCCGGCGTCGGTGCGGGCTTGCCGCCAGGCGGTTAGGCGGGGTGCGATGAGGGCCCAGCGGGCGTCGGACAGGTCGGACGGGTAGGGGCGCCGTTCGGTCATGAAGCAGGCGTACGGTGTCGGGGCCTCGACCTGGCGGACGTCATGTCCGTCGGTGCGGGATGAAAGTGAACCAGACACGATCCCGGGGCGATATCCGCTGAAACCGGGTAGGCCTATGTCCACCGATATGTTTTCTTTCTAGGTCGGGTCGGGCATCTCGCGCTACCGAGGTCGAGGCGCGAATCGGCCATTACCGGCCCGAAGATGAAGCAAACGTCCAGTCAGAGGACGTTTCAATAGCTCTTGACAGTTTATGAGGAATTTGTCCCTAGCGGCTTATGCTGCTTTGGCGCCGATAGTGACCGTTTTGAGTCAGCGAAGCAGGCTGAACGGCGTCCATTTGGAGTGGAAACTGACCTTCCTTTCCGTCCGGTCTAGAAAAGTCAGGCTCGGACGCCTCCGCGTAGGGCGTGACCGGCCACAATCGGGCATTCCGCCTTGACCTAGGCACCGAGCCGCCAGGATAGGGCCGACGAAACATCGGCAAATCACCTTAAAGCGGAAACATGAATGCCTATCAAACGTCCTCTCAAGGGACCAGGTAACGGGCAGGCATCCCATGGACCACGGCGGGCCGTTCGGGACTCATTAGGTAACGGGGCGTATGTGTAGGGCGAGGAAGTGTCCGGACAGTGCGCCTGCGGGCTGGGCGGGGGCGTGGTCGGCCGCAGGGAGCCTCGTGCGCCATGCACCAGCCGGGTGTCGGAGTCGTGGGCGAGGGCAAGGTTCTTGAGGGTGCGGGCCGGCTGTAGGTACTACGGGGTGGGCGCTTGCCGACTCCGGCGTAGGGGACCTGCACGTGCTGGCTGGGGTCAGTCTGTGATCTAACTCACGCATGCGACGAGGTTCTGCTCGTCACTAACATCAAATGATGTGACCGGAATATCGACAGAGAAGAGCAACCCGACCACCGTAGAGCCACCGGTACGTCCACTCTCCCGGAATCAGGATTTCATAGTTCTGTGGGTAGGGCAAGCGATCTCCAGTCTGGGTAGCGCCATCTCGTCCGTAAGCTTTGTCTTGCTTACATTGGCTATCACCGGGTCTGCTGCACGCGCGGGGCTTGTCGCGTCGGTTGGTGCCATTACCGCACTGGCGTGTAGGCTGCCGGCAGGGCTATTGGCAGATCATTTCGACCGTCGGCGTATCATGATAGCGGCGGACCTGGGGCGCGCGTCTGCATTGGGTAGTTTAGTCATCGCCGGTATTGTTGGTCAGGTTACCTTCTCCCACATCCTCCTCGCCGCCGCATTGGAAGCAGCATTGAGCAGTTGTTTCCAGCCTGCAGAAATAGCAGCCTTGCGCCATGTGGTAGCAAGGGAACAGCTGACTCAGGCCGCTGCGCGAAACGAATCTCGCATGCATTTCGCTACGCTGGTTGGACCGGCACTTGGCGGCATGCTCTTCGGCGTTGGTAGAATGGTGCCGTTCCTGGTGGATGCCGTGTCCTACCTAATGTCCGCCGTCGGGTTGACTTTGATCAAGCGACCCCTACAGAACGGGCGAGAGCGCACTTCGCAGCGAGACCGTGGATTCGTAAGCGCAGGTCTGCGTTGGCTCTGGCGAGAGCGATTTGTGCGTGGCGCGGTGCTCTGGTTTGCTGGCGTGACCTTCGTCTTCCAGTCGATCGGGCTGGTCTGCGTCATGCTGGCCGAGCGGCACGGTGCCAGCCCTGCGGCCACGGGACTGTTGTTTTCGATCACCAGCGCGGGCGGGCTGATGGGTGCGTTGGCCGCGCCCCGACTAGTGGCGCGATTCCGGCCGCGAACGCTGATTTCGGCGTTCGGTTGGGTCGCAGCGACGGTGACCCCGCTGTTGGCAGTGGCCAACTCCGCTTATCTTATCGGTCTCATCGGTGCGGTCGCCTTCTTCCTCGGACCCGCCGCCAACGCCTCGATTGTCGGTTATATACTTACCTCTGCGGATCCCGCGATTCAGGGACGGGTGAGTTCCGCCGTCCATTTCGTTGGCGGAAGTTTGCTACCGGTGGCACCCGCGTTCGCCGGCGCAATGATCCAATGGATCGATGTGGTCCCAACCGTACTGCTGTATTCGTCAATACTAATCGCCCTTGCAGCCTTCGTGACGATTGCACGTAGCCTTGGGGTTCGCCATGATGAACGGCATCATAACTGAGCCTTTGGTGCGGTCGTCGCCTCAGAGGGGAATTTTATTTATACCTTTTGTGCCTACCTCGCGCCTTCAGTAGGGGCATCTGATGAAGGGCGGGGGCGACCGCGAAATTGCCTTCTGATCTGGGATGATCTAGTGCTTCGTCTTTGAACGTTGATCGGGTAGTGCTTCGGTTCTGGGGGTGGGTCAGGCAAGCTGTCTCCCAGTGCTCGTGTGGGAGGTGGTGGCCGGTGGGTAGAAGGCCGGAAGTGTTCGTCCGGCAGGTGTCGATGGCCGAGGGCCAGCGGTTGCAGCAGATCAGCCGGACGGCGAAGGATCCGGTGAAGCTGCGGCGGGCGATCGTGGTGCTGATGTCGGCTCAGGGCCAGCCGGCGCCGGACATTGCCCACCTGTTCAGGGCCAGCGAGGACTACGTCCGCGATGTGATCCACGCGTTCAACGAGCGGGGGTTCGACGCGCTGAACCCAAAATGGAGCGGGGGCGCACCGAGACGGATCGATGAGCAGACCCGCGACTGGATCTGCGTCATCGCCCGGTGTGACCCCCGTTTCCTCGGCCAGCCATTCTCGGGCTGGTCCCTGGCCAAACTGCGCGAGGATCTCATCGCCACCGGCTTCGCCACCACGATCAGTGTCGAGACCGTGCGCCGTGTCCTGCACGAACGTGGCGTGTCATGGCAGGCCACCAAGACCTGGAAAGCCAGCACCGACCCCGACTTCACCACCAAGATGCGCCGGATCCTTCACCTCTACGACCACCCGCCGCCAGGCGGACGTGCGCTGTGCGTAGACGAGTTCGGGCCGCTGAACCTGCAACCCCGCCCCGGCCGGGCCTGGCGACCCCGGGCACACCCCGTGCGACTACGCGCCACCTACACCCGCGACCACGGCGTACGACACATGATCGCCGCCCTCGACCTGGCCACCGGAAGGCTGCACCACCGCATCCGCGACCGCAAACGCTGGCGCGAGTTCCTGACCTTCCTGAAGACCCTACGCACCCGCTGGCCCGACCAGAAGCTGTACCCGATCGAGCAGACGCCGCTGGCGAATTGTGTTGATTATGCGGTGGCGAGTGTGGCCAGGTGGGACCCGCGGGTGCGGCCCAGCGGTTTGCCGGCCAGCGAGGCGTCCATGCGGGTGAGGTTGACCGCGGTGGCGATGAGGATGTTCTGCACGCGGGTTTTGGCGTGTCCGTTGTAGCGGCATCTTCGTAGACCGAAGGCGCGTACGGCTTGGGAGATCGTGCCCTCGATACCTGATCTGGTCGCGTAGCGTCTGTGCCAGTGCTCGGTTTGCTGGTCTGCACGCAGCGAACGGAGTAGTTCATGCTGCTCGCGGGGTCGCAGGGTGATGGTGCGGGCGGCGGTCTTGGCGCGTGTGCAGCGGGAGCGCACCGGGCAGGGTGTGCAGTCGGTCATGCTGAAGGTGAACATCACGCGGGGTTTGCCGTGCCGGTCGAGCGCAGCGCCTGACCAGATGTTGCGGTGTCCCTGTGGGCAGGCGGCGGTCAGAGTGTCCCAGTCGACGGCGAACGCGTCGGTGTCGAAGGCGTCGGGGTTCTTGCTCTGCCACTGGTTTCCGTGGCCGACCGGACCGGTCAACTCGATGTCGTATCGATCCCGCGCGTCGAGGATCGCGTCGGCGGTGACGTAGGCGGAGTCGGCCAAGTGCTCGGCCGGGGCCAGGCCGCGCTTGGTCAGGGACTCATGCACGCGTGCGGTGGTGTCGATGTCGGCCTCGGTGGCCGGCACGGTGTCCACGTAGGTGATCAAGTGCGGGAGGTCATCGTCGCAGGTCTCACAGATCTGGACCTTGTAACCGTTCCAGCTGGTGCCCCGTTTGACGCTGTAGCGTGCGTCGAGGTCATACGGTGAGGTGATCGCGATCGCGCCGGGTGGACGGCCATGGTTTTCGCGCGTGCGCCAGTGCACGCCGTCAGAGTCGCGGTAGTACTGCTGGACCCAGATCGCCCACAGCCTGTCCACCGCCGGTAGCGACTTGACGAACACCGGCGCGTCGGCACGCCCTGCCCGTTCCAGCACCATGACACCATCGGCGCCGACGCGCAGGGCGAGTTCGAGACGTTCGGATTCGGCCTTGGGCAGCCGGTAGGCGTCAACCCGCGGACCGTAACGGGTGAACCAGTCGCCGGGTGCTACGGAGCGCAGCCAGTCCGGGGCGGTTGCGGCGATGGCCTCCAGCGCCCCGCGTAGCGTCTCACCGACTAGCTCGAGGCGTTCCAGGCTGCGGATCGCGCCAAGCACATGGGTCGAGTCGGTACGTGCTCGTCCACCCGCAGTGAGCAGGTCCACTGCCTTGAGCCGGTCGAGCACCGAGTCGAACAGCAGCGCCTCTACACAGCCGGAATCGACCAGACGACCCCGAAACTCCGACAGCACCGACGAGTCGAATCCCTGATCAGTCAGTTCCAGTCCCAGAAGGTACTTCCAGTCGACCCGACCACGAACCGCATCAGCGGCCTGCGCATCGGTCAGCCCCTCGACGAACTGCAGAACACTGACGATCGCCAGCATTCCCGGCGATTCAGCTGGTCGCCCACGTCCGGAGAACAGGCCGGCGAACGCCTCGTCGGTAAACAGCGGACCGAGCACGTCGCGCATCCGCAAGCAAAACGTCGCGTTCGGGAACGCCGCCCGCGCCACCCGCGCGGTCTCCACAGGTACCCCACGATCCGCGCGCGGCCGCAACGACATCCCACCACTCCAGCCCATCGAATCCTGCCGTCCGTGGCAACAGCCTCCGGACCCAAAGCCAGTCAGCCCGGCAGCGACACGCGACCAATTCGCCAGCGGAGTCCGAGCAGGCCGCGTTGAAGTGTCTGTACCTGGTGACTCGCTCCCTGGACCCCACCGGAGCAGGCAGAACCCGATGGACGATGCGCTGGAAACCCGCGTTGAACGCCTTCGCCATCACCTTCAGCGACCGCTTCCCAGCCGCTGAAACCTACTAACCAAGATCGCCGGAAACACCGCTAGCGAGACAGCCCCTTTGTTGCCGGTGACCACGGTGCTCGGCCAGGCGCTGCCGGAGTTTGTGCTGGACATCGACGCGACGATCGTGCTGGCGCACTCGGAGAAGGAAGCAGCTGCGCCGACCTGGAAACACTCGTTCGGCTACCACCCGCTGCTGTGCTTCCTCGACGCCACCGGTGAGGCCCTGGCCGGGATGCTGCGCCCGGGTAACGCCGGCAGCAACACTGCCGCCGACCACGTCACCGTCCGGGACCATGCCCTGCGGCAGATTCCCGAGGCGCACTGCTACGGCAGCCCGAGCCTCATCCGGTCCGACTCGGCGGGTAGCAGCGAAGCCGCCCTCGGGCGGTTGACCGAGCTGCTGGCCGACCTTGGGCTTGCTTGACCCTAAGGCGGCAAAGACCCGCATCGTGCATCTGCAGGTCCGTGGGGAAGGCGTGGACTTTCTCGGCTTCCACCACCGGCTGGTGCGCGCGTGGGCGCGGACCGGTGCAAAGCAGGTCACCTTCTTGGCCCGTTGGCCCGCGAACAAGGCCATGCAGCACGCCCGAGATCGGATCCGGCAGGTGACCGACCGGTCCCGGCTGTTGCTGCCCGTGGAGTGGGTCGTCCAGGACATCAATCTGTTCCTGCGCGGCTGGGCCGGGTACTTCAAGTACGGCAACTCGGCCCGACACTTCGGCAAGATCAGGGACTACGCGAAGATGCGGCTGGCGATCGTGCTGCGGAAGCGGCACAAACGTAGCCGCGAGTTCGGGTGGTCGGTCGTGGCCTACTCCGGCAACGAGCTGGGCCTGATCGGGCTTGTGGGAACCGTCGTCGCACCGAGGCCCTTCAAGCCTTGGCTGCGGGACAGACCGAATGCCGGCGGTGAACGACGTCGGTGAGCCGTGTGCGGGAAACCGCACGCACGGTTCGAAGCGGCGGGAGCTGGAAACGGAGCACCCTGGACACGGTCACGGCAGTGGGACAACCGGGCGGGAAACCACCGGCACTCAAAGGCTGCCGGACCTGCATCCAGAACGCGCCACCGCGCCAGCTCCCGACCCTACATCTGGGGGCCTGTCATAGATGTTGGTCGATGATTTGGTTTGGGGCTGGTTGGCCGGGTTCGCTGGCATGCTGATGGCCCGGTGCTGGGCCGGGTTCCTCCGTGCTGTGGGTCGAGGCGTGAGATTTCGGGGTCAGCCGGCGGGTCGGGGTAGTGCGGCGAGGCGGTTGAATGCCCTGGTCCGGGCGTCGGTCCACGGTCAGTCGGCGGTGATGGCGAGTCGGGTCCGGCGGGCGGTGCGGGTGAGGCGTGCCGCGACGTGCAGGAGCCGGTAGCGCAGTTTCTTCGGTTCCGTGCGGGCGAGGTTACCGTGCAGGAGCAGGGTTTGGGATCAGGTCGATGCCGGTCAGCGCGAGGTGGGGAGCCAGGCTTGGTTGGTCGCGAAGATGCGGGCCGGGAATCGGCCGAAGCCGGTGTTCTTGCCGCAGCGGATGCGGTCCTCGACGTGGGCGTGAGCGCGGTGGCGGGCCTCCAGGTACTGGATCGATCCCGCGCCGATGGGGGGTGTCGGTTGTCGGTGGCGACGACCTGGTGCCGCCAGCCTTCGACGGTGTCGAACAAGGTCAGTTGGGCGCCGGGGTGCGGGCGTTCGCGGCGGACCAGGAGTCGGGTGCCGGTAGGCCATCCGGCGGCGTCGATGAGGCCGGTGATCTCGCAGACCTCCGCGTGTTGGCGCAGGTCACCGTCGGTGTCGACGGCGGGGACCCAGCCGGTCGCAGTGGTGATGGCGGCCCGAATGGGTTCGGTGTTCGCGGCGCCGACGGAGAACCGGATGTCCAGGTGGTGCTGCTCGCGCAGGGATCGGATGTGGGCGAGGAAGCCGTGGCTGGGGCCGGCCGAATCACTGCGCAGCAGGATTAGGGTGCCGTGCCGGTGGGCGTCGGGGATCTGGGCCTCATCGAGGACGGTGATGTGGTCGGCGGTGGTGTTTGACCCCGGCTCGGCCTTCGCATAGCAGGCCGGCGAGGGCTTCGCCGGTGTTGTCCAGGAAGCACAGCAGCGGGTGGTAGCCGAAGGTCTTCTTCCAGGTGCGGGTCGCCGATTCCTTCTCGGAGTGGCAGATCACGATCGTCGCGTCGATGTCCAGGATCAGACCCTCGACTTGCCGGCCGGCCACCATCGGGTGCGGCAGGTCACCGCGGACCTCGGCATGCCGGGCCCGGCGATTTCGCGGGCTCGGGCACGGGCGGCCCGTAACCCCGGCCAATAGGCTCTCGTCCAGCCGCGACAACAGCCGCCACGCGGTCGGGTCAGAGGCGACCGGCCCGAACAAGCCCGGCTGGTCGCGCAGCACCGCCAGATCCACGGCGATCCGACCCGGGTCGTGCCCGCCCTGCCTCTGCCGCAGCCCCGCCAAGGCCTCACTAAACACGCTGGTCAGCCCAGTAGCGTCGGCCAAGCCAGCGAGCAGCCGGGTACCGACGTGACCCACCACGCCCGCCCACCACCGGTCACCATGATCTTCGGACATGTTGCGGTAAACTTCACCCAGCAAGTGCCTTCCGTGACAGGAACATGGGACTCTCGACAAGCCCTATCTTCCCAGATCAGAAGGCACTTCTTCGTTCTCAGCCCAGCCCCAGGGCCCCGGCAAAGTCGGGGGTGCCGGGCTTGAGGTGGTTGGTGTAGACGCGCCCTTGCTGGTGGTAGCAGGGCGGGCATGACCGGTTCAGATGATCATTGAGGTTCCTACGCCTTATCGATCGTCCGAAGTGAGCCATGCCCGCTTTGCCATCATCGCTGATCTCGTCCGTGTCCGACGCACCGGCTGTCACCGTGCACGAAGCCGCTGCTGGGCTGCCCGCTGCGTTGACAGGTCTGCCGGATCCTCGCGCCCGTCGCGGCGTCCGGCACCGGTTGACCGTGGTGGTGACCGCAGCGGTCTGTGCTGTGGTGGCCGGCTACCGCTCCTACACCGCGATCGCCGAGTGGATCGCTGATGTCCCCGCTGCGACCATCGTTGCGTTAGGTATCGCCCCGGACCGGCGCCCGTCGGAGGCGATGATCCGCCGGTTGTTGCAAGCCTTGGACCCGGACCTGCTCACCGCGGCCGTCAGCGGCTGGCTGGCCACCCGGGCCATGGCGACATCGTCAGCCCAGCGGCGGGCGATCGCCGTGGACGGCAAGACCCTGCGCGGCTCCCGCACCTGTGACATCGCCGCCCAGGATGATGGCAAAGCGGGCATGGCTCACTTCGGACGATCGATAAGGCGTAGGAACCTCAATGATCATCTGAACCGGTCATGCCCGCCCTGCTACCACCAGCAAGGGCGCGTCTACACCAACCACCTCAAGCCCGGCACCCCCGACTTTGCCGGGGCCCTGTTCAGGCCCTGGACCCGGACCAGCTCACCAGGGCGATCGGTGTCTGGCTCGCCGCACGGTCGGCGACTGCGCCGTCAACGGCGTGGCGGGCGATCACCGTGGATGGTAAGACCCTGCGCGGCTCCCGCACCACCGATACCGCAGCCCGGCATGTTCTCGCGGCCTGCGACCAGGTCACCGGTGTGGTCCTGGCCAGCACCGATGTGGACGGCAAGACCAATGAGATCACCCGGTTCGCACCGCTGCTCGACCAGATCGGCGACCTGCGCGACACCGTGATCACCGCCGACGCCCTGCACTGCCAACGCGATCACGTCGCCTACCTCGCCGAGCGCGGTGCGCACTGGATCCTGACCGTCAAGGCCAACCACCAAGATCAATCACAAAATATGTGCCAGAGCCAAATTTCAGCCGGCGTTGACAACGCGCGGGGGTCTTCCCATCAACGCAAGCACGCCCACCGACAGGATGGTCTCGTCCCCGCACGAGCGGGGGTCTTCCGCTCGGGAAATGACGCAGGATCTCGACGCTCCGCTCGTCCCCGCACGCGCGGGGGTATTCCCATGTCCAGGGCGATACTCATCCCGAGTGCGGTCTCGTGGTCGGCTCCGCCTGAAAGATGCCCCCGTGGTTCCGGGCGGATTCAAGCAGTCGTCGCAACGGTGACGATTGTCAGGGTGCCAGAGCGGTATGCAAGACGTCGGCCGGGGTGCGCCAGTTGAGGGTCTTGCGGGGCCGGTTGTTGAGGCGTTGCTCGACGGCGTGGAGATCGGCCGGGTGTGCTGCGATAGATCCGCGTACTTGGGGAGGGCGGGTTTAACCGGTCGTCGCCGTACGGCGATGGTAGGTCGTCTGATGGCCGATGCGCATCAGTCATCGTCCGGGAGGACTCTGCCATAAGCCAGCGGGAGACTTTGCTCTGGCCTCTCCCCGGTCGTCCATGCTCGATGACCACGCCACGGCTTGCGAGCTCTGCTCGTGGCGACGGACATCTCGGTGGCGGGGATGGGCGCGGTGGAACCCTGATGGTGGGTCTGCCGGCCCCCGTTTACCCCCCGAAAACCCCGGCCAGGAGCTGACGAACAGTGACCAGGAGGAACAAGTATCTGACCGTGCTGGTGCAGCTCAGGGCTTACTCGCGACAAGCGATGACATGCCCGGTGTGACTACGGTTGGTAACAAGGGGTCGTCGGTTCGAATCCGGCCGTCCCGACACAGGTCAGAGGCCATCCGGGATCTTCCGGATGGCCTCTTTCGATCTTGTACAGCAGTGAAGTACAGCAACGGGTCATTGATCGAGGCTCTGACCGAGCTTCCGCAGGGCTTCCCGGGTGGTCTTGGATGAGACCTGGCTGTAGATCTCCATCGTGATGGAGAAGTCGGCGTGCCTGAGGATCGCCATCGCGACCCGGGGGTGCACGTCCAAGTCGACCAGGAGCGAGCCGCACGTACGCCGTGCGTCGTGGACGGTGATCTTCGGAAGGTCGGCGCGCGCGATGCGGCTGTCGTAGGAGCGGTTGAAGTTGCGTGGCTCGACGGGCAGCCCGAAGCGGGTCGTGAAGATCATGCCCGTGTCATGCCATGCCTCACCGGCTTTCTCCTGGGCGGCCTCCTGTTGCTGGTGGCGGTGTCGTAGCGCGGTAACGCAGATCGCCGGCAACGGTAGGGGAGCGTCGGACTCCTCAGTCTTGGTAGCGCGGTGCAGCAATTTCCCGCGTACCCGCTGGAGCTGCTTGTCGACGGTGAGGCCGATGTCGTGGTTGTCGCGGCAGTGCTCGCAGTACGCCTCGCCATGTGGAGGGCAAGGCTTGTTCCAGCCGTCCCACTCGATGTGCTCCCAGGCGAGCCCGAGGACTTCGCCCTTGCGGAGTCCGAGCACGAGGACCAGGACGTAGGCGGCGTAAAGGTAGTCGTTCCCGTCGCGGGACGATTCGAGGAACGCGCGGGCCTGCTCACTGTTCCACGACTTTCCCTTGCGGTTGCGGATCGGTGGCAGCTTCACCAGGGCTGCCACGTTCTTGGCGAGCAACTCCTCGACGACAGCCTGAGCGAGCGCCGAACGGAGAACAGCACGGATTCCCTTGACTGTCCGGGCTGAGGGAAGGTCTTGACAACACCGACTCACCGCGCAGCACTTCTGTTTCTTTGGTGGCCGCCGTTCATCTTTTCCCTGGGTGCAGCACTGGCAGGTCTTCGCGACCTTGTTCAGCCAGGTTTGCACGTCCCGGACGGATAACCGGGCATCGAGGCGCTTGGTGCCGAGGCCGGGAACGATGTAGAGGCGGGACAACGTTTCGTAGGTGGCGTAGGTCAGCGGGGCGAGGTTCGGTTCCACGATCTCGGCTAGTAGTGCTTTGTTAGGTCGTTGTGGCGTGTCGCTTGTGTGAGCATGGTGGCGGTGTTTGGCTGCGGTGCGTGGATGAGCGGGAACTCGCCCGGGTGCGGGGGCGGTTGGAGGACTTCGCGGCGGGGATCTTCGCGGGGTTGCGGCGGTCGGATCAGCGGGCGACGGGTCTGCGGTATCTGCGGGGGTTGATGCTGGATGGCCGGCGGAAGTCGATGCAGCCGATGGCGCAGCGGCTCGGGGTGGATCATCAGCAGTTGCAGCAGTTCCTGACCTCGTCCACCTGGGATGTCGGCGGTGTGCGGCGGCGGCTGGCCACGGCCGCGGTCGAGGTGGTGGCGCCTGAGGTGTGGGTGGTCGACGACACTGGATTCCCGAAGGACGGCAAGGCCTCGGCGTGTGTGGCCCGGCAGTACTCCGGCACCCTGGGAAAGGTCGCCAACTGCCAGATCGCCGTCACGGTTCACGCGGCGACTGACACGGCGTCGGCGGTACTGAACTGGCGGTTGTTCCTCCCGGAGTCCTGGGATGAGGGCTGCGTGCCCGGCCCGGACGGCAAGCCCGCCAACGTGCACGCCCGCAGACTGCGCCAGCAGCCGGTCACCCTCGATGCGGCCGGGGCGAAGAAGCCACACACCCGGGTGCGGCTGCCGCCCGCTGAGCAGATCGCGCAGATCCGCCGCCGGCGGGCGGCATCCAAGGTCCCCGACACCGAGCGGTACCGGCCGAAGTGGCTGATGGCCCTGGAGATGCTCGACGAGCTGGCCCAGTGGGGACTACGTCCGCCGCTGCTGACCGCCGACGCCGGCTACGGCCAGGTCGCCGAGTTTCGCCAGGGCCTGACCGAACGCGGTATCGGCTACATCGTGGCCACCACGTCGTCGACCACCGCGCAACCCGGCGACGCCCAACCGGTGCAGGTCCCCTACGCCGGTGTCGGCAAGCATCCCGCACCGCGCTACCCCCACCCGGC
>NZ_KB900614.1:1780170-1780355 GCF_000379065.1 Salinispora mooreana | reverse complement strand
TACCCCGCCGCGCCCACCGGCTCAGACACGCACGCTCGTCATCAGTCAGTTCCACCACACCACGCGGACGACCAGCCATACCGACAGCCTACTATCTGCCGCCGAATTAACGACTCAGGACACTAGTACTCCAGCCGGGGATTGTGATCACGGTTCGGTGAGGGCTTGTCGGGTGTAGTGGCTGG
>NZ_KB900614.1:1486849-1780070 GCF_000379065.1 Salinispora mooreana | reverse complement strand
CAGGGTCCGTACTCGGCCGGCACGTCACGCCAGGGCGACCCGATCCGGATCCGCCACCTGATCCCGTTAATGAGCTGCCGTTTGTCCCACTTCGGCGGCCGACCCTTCACCGACGCGGCNGGCAGCAGTACGGCGAGCTGCTGCCACTGAGCGTCGGTAAGGTCGTGCCGCCTCGTCACCGCTAAGGTAGCCACGAGGTCTCCGGTATGACGTTCGAGCTTGGTCGCTGAACCGTCTACCGGAGACCTCGTCAGCAATCGATCACCGACACGCCGTGACCTTCACCGGCCACCAAGACTTATGAAACACGCCTTAGTGCGCCGCGTACGAGCTCACGCGGGCGAACCAACCAGCGCGGCTAGATCGGCCAGCTCAGCGGACATGGCACGCCGCCGCCGCTCCGTAATCGACTGCACAATCTCCCGCGCGTACCGCTGCTGCCTCAACCACGCCGGGGCCGCATCACGTAGCCCGACCAGCACCTCGGTGGCATCTGCGTACCTTCCGGTCTGGACATGCGACCAAGCCACGTCCAGGCGGTGGCGTTGCCGTGAGGACGGCGTAACCTGCGGAGAGCGAGTCACACCATCCGAGAGGCCAAGCGCGCGATCGGGCCGACCGGCGATCACGGCGCACTCGACCTGCATCAGCCGTACCGCCTCCGCCGAGAAGTCGTTCCCCGCGACATCGGCGTGCGGGTTGATCCGGTCACCGAGCCGCTGCGCGCCGGCCGCCGCCAACTCCAGGAGCTCGGCGGCGTCATCGTCTCGGGCATCCCGGACCGCCGCGCCTGCTCCCTTGATCAGCAGAAACCCCCATGCGGCCAACTCGGCGGCGGAAGCTGTACTCATGCGCGGCTCGACCCGGTCGGCGGTCGTGACCGCCAGACGTTCGGCCTCAGCGAAGCGTCCCTGTCGGATGAGTAGCCAGCACATCGGCGCCGCCGCGGAAGCGCCAACCACGGGGTCGCCAGAGATTCGAGCATGTTCTAACGCCCCGGTTAGGGCAACGTGCGCCAGGTCGACCTGGCGTAGCTGGATCAGTAGCCGCCCGGCGAGCTGGTGCGCTTGAGACGCGATGGCGTGGGCGAGGAGTTGGTCGTCGCCATTCGCGGCATGAACAAGGGCCCGGGATTCGCCCAGCATGGCAGGCAGCGTCGCCAGGGTTACCGCGTAGTCGTTGGCGTGATAGCTGGCGTTCGCCCCGGCGACAGTGCGACGCACGCTCGCAAGCGTCGGCGGCTGGTCGCCGAGGTCGAGGGCGAGTGGACTGCCGTCAAGTCCGACGACGGGGGTAAGCGCCCGGCGGACACCAACGAGACTCAGTGGCCGGGCGTCCGGTTCCCGGTCGGTAGCAGCGCGGGCCGCGTTTCCGAACAGCGCACTGGTGGACACTCCAAGGGCACGTGCAAGCTTGTTCAGGGTGGCAGTACGAGCGCCCTGCCGTTCACCCTGCTCTAACTTCCGAATCGTCTCGACGCTGACGCCGGCACGTTCCGCTAGTTGCTCCTGCGTCAGCGTTGACCGCCGGCGAATCTGCGCGAGGTGCTCGCCAATTGTCGGTTCCATGTTGGCCTCCCAGGTTGAGGTCTGGGCGGCGGGCCGCCGGCCTCAACCCCGGCGGGCCGCCAGCATCGACGGTACTCCCCGCCTGCATGTCACGCCGTCACCTGTCCGTGTGGTCGCCTCGGGCGCGTCGCACTGTATGCATTCCCGTACACCAACGCCCCTGAAGCTAGGATTTCGCCTCAGCTATATGTGTGTCGGACATTTAATTAGCCACAAAAGACGCGAATCCCACTCGCGGGCATTGCCTGTCGATTGTGGATCTGCTATTACAATTGACCGACAATGTGATCAAGCGGTGACGCGCTGCCACGGGCCGGCGTGACCTGTCACGCACCACCACCCCTACCCCAGCCCTCATTCACGACGCGCCGCGGGAACCCCTTCCAATCCAGTTAGTACCTATGTTCGACTCATGCTCCCTGTCCGATACTCAGCGGAGGTCATCTACCACACCATGCGCCAGGCCACGACACCCCAGCCCCGACAGATCGCCACTGCGGTTGCCCTAACGGCGGTCAGCCTTACCAGCTTGCTAGCTGCTCGACACATTCGCCGACAGGTCTACGGCGCTGGGTATGTAAACGGGTACACCGACGGCCTGACAGCGCCGGTCTACGAGGCCCGCAGGCGCCGGCGACGGCTCAAGGTCGTCCGATGATCCGCTGCGTGGGGCCGCCCTGGGTGGCCCCACCGCGTCCGCTACACCCCGCCCATTACGTCGCCCGGTCATACGCTCGCCGTGCTCTGGCGGACCGGGCGGACCGGCCGTAGTGGCGCAGCATCTGCGGCGACTCCCAGCCCGCTAGGGCCATGAGGTCACCCTCAGCGCCACCCTCGTCGAGCCACCGGTGAGCAAACGTGTGACGCATTAGTACTCCAGCCGGGGATTGTGATCACGGTTCGGTGAGGGCTTGTCGGGTGTAGGGGCTGGTCATGGCTCGTGCTTGGTGACGGCGTCGGCGTACGGACCAGAGCAGTGGGTCGCAGCGGCGGCGGCTGGGTTCGATGATCAGGGTGTTGAACAGGTGGCGTAGTTCGTTGACGGTCAGCGCGATCAGCCCGGCCGGGTCGGGGCGGCTGCGGTGCGTGGTCGCGGCGGCGAGGAAGGCGTGGGCGAGGATCGCCAGGGTGGTCCAGCGGTGCCAGGACGTCCAGCGGCGGTTCTGGTGCTGGTCCAGGCCGAGTTCGGTCTTTGCGGCTTGGAACGACTGTTCGATCTTCCAGCGGCGGCCGGCCACCAGGACGAGGCTGCGTAGCGGGACCACCTCTGGTGCCCAGCAGCGGTAGAAGGCCAGCTCACCAGTGCGGCGGTTGCGGCGGATCAGCAGCCAGTGGTGCCCGCCGTGGGTGTCGGCGGCGTGCGGCAGTGCCGTGAAGGACCAGTCGTAGTAGCGGTGTCCCTTCGCGCCTCGACCCGCGGATACCCGCTGCCAGGCGGTGGCAGGAAGACCGGCGGCGAGGGCGTCAACGCGGGAGACGCCAAGCCCGGTGATCACCTGATGTGAACAGGCTACGGCCAAGACGTAGCCCAGTCGTAACTGACGAAGCCGTGCGCTCAGGCGCGGATCGTTGCCGTAGGCCTCGTCGCCGGCCACCCATCGGCACGGCAGCCCGGCGGTCACCGCTGCGGCAATCATCCGAGATGCCAGCTGCGGCTTGGTCGCGAACCGCACCTGCTCAGGGACACCGGCCTCGGTACGGCGCTCGTCGTCGTCGCACCAGGACTTGGGCAGGTACAGCGCCGTGTCGAGCATCGCGTGACGAGCGTCGGTGGCGTAGACGAGGTGCACGGCGACCTGACAGTTCTCAATCTTCCCGGCGGTGCCTGAGTACTGCCGCTGGACGCCGACGGTGTGCCGGCCCTTCTTCAGATCGCCCGTCTCGTCGATGACCAGCACCGCCTCGGCATCACCGAGGTGGTGGCCGACGAAGGCGCGGACATCGGCCCGTACCTGCGCATCGTCCCACTTCACCCGGGTCAGCAGGTCCTGCATCCCGTCCGGACCCGTGTCACCGGCATGCTCCGCGATCGTCCAGCAGCTCTTCCGCGGCAACGGCGCCAGCAAGCCCCGGACAAAGTCACGCACCCGACGGCGAGGCTCCGGCCTGCGGAAACGCTGCCCGACCGTCAGCATCAAGTCGTCGAACAACACCCGCCACCGCTGGGCGTCTACCCTGTATCCGGCAGCCACCGCTGCATCATGGTCAGTCCACACAACCACCCATGATCGGCGGTGGCTGCCCTCGTTCCCGCATCGCATCAAACCGCAGCTCAGTCAAGGTCAACAACCCCGGCTGGAGTACTAGCCAGTACGTCATGTAGCTCGCCAACGTGGGGACGTTCGTGGCGATCGGTCCGGCCTTGGCCTGCTGGTGTAGCCGAATCCACTTGTCGTGTACCTCATCGCGGGTCTTGCCGTAGGCGTACTTGCGGGTGCGCTTGCCGTCCGGCTTGGTGACCCAGACATAGGCGGCGAACCCGTTGCGGTACGGGAAGATTCACAAGGCCATGACGTACCCATACGGTTGCAGCTCACCGCTGTATACCAGGTCGCCCTCCTACGACTGATGCGTGTGGGATCGCCCCCGCGTGTGCGGGGAGCAGGACTCGGCCGGCGTGAACATTGACCACTACATCGGATCACCCCTGCGTGTGCGGGGAGCAGCGCGAGTAGGAGCCGACGAAGATCGCGCCCGGGGGATCACCCCGCGTGTGCGGGGAGCAGGCCAGCCCGGTTTCGGCTCGTCGGCGTACCAGCGGATCACCCCCGCGTGTGCGGGGAGCAGGCGGTGGCCCTACTGGACGCCTGGTTCACCAAGGGATCACCCCCGCGTGTGCGGGGAGCAGATTTCCACGCAGCTTCCACCGTTACCGCCGGACGGATCACCCCCGCGTGTGCGGGGAGCAGCGGTTCTCCCGCGGGCTGGGCAACCTGCGCTCGGGATCACCCCCGCGCGTGCGGGGACGAGACGAAGGATCCGCGCGCCAGCCAGGTGCGGAGCGGAGGACCCCCGCGTGTGCGGGGACGAGCAGTCCGGCGATGCGGACGACGGCTCCGGTGTAGGAAGACCCCCGCGCGTGCGGGGACGAGTCCGGGAGCTGGATCCCGATGTGCTGCTCCGGGGGAAGACCCCCGCGCGTGCGGGGACGAGGGGATCATGGCGTTCAACAGCGCGCCCGCGCCGGGAAGACCCCCGCGCGTGCGGGGACGAGGCAGCGGGGGGAGAGTGGCCGCCGTCAGGGGTGGGAAGACCCCCGCGCGTGCGGGGACGAGACCCCCCTCGCCCGGATCGCCGCTGCCCTGGGCGGAAGACCCCCGCGCGTGCGGGGACGAGCACGGCTGAGGGCGCCACTGAGGATCCAGTGAAGGAAGACCCCCGCGCGTGCGGGGACGAGAGAGCCGCAGCCATGCCCGGTGTCAGGTCGCCCGGAAGACCCCCGCGCGTGCGGGGACGAGCAACAGCAAGGACGGCCAGGTCGCCGAGGCTGTGGAAGACCCCCGCGCGTGCGGGGACGAGCTTGCCCAACTTCAGGGCGGACTCGTGTGCACGGGAAGACCCCCGCGCGTGCGGGGACGAGGGTGCGCCGATCCGGTACTCGGTCATCAGGCGGGGAAGACCCCCGCGCGTGCGGGGACGAGCCCATCGACGAAACACCTGCCGGCGTCATTGGGGGAAGACCCCCGCGCGTGCGGGGACGAGACCAAGGCAAGGTCATAAGGCTCACCCGCCAAGGGAAGACCCCCGCGCGTGCGGGGACGAGGCTTGATGACCTGCGACTTTGTTGGCGCTCTTGGTGATTTTAGATCGGTTCGATCGTAGCTGGCGGACACCGATTCGTGGGGGCTGTGGCTGGCTACCTTTCGGGAGGTAGGTGGCCGTCAGGAGTCGGCTGGCCCGGCGAGCCGGCCGCCGAGGTTGCGGCGCCGAGGACGCCCGTCAGCTGCGGGCGGTTGAAGGCGGTTGCCGGTTGCTGTCGATGCGGATTGTCGGAGGTGGTCGCTAGCGTCTGATGGGTGAGTTTGGCGAGCCATCCCGCTCTCGGGGTTTTCTGGGGTAAGTCCAGTGCCGAAGGCAGCATGAACCTGCTACTCCAGCATCTGTTTGATGCGGCGGCGGTGGGTGAGTGCCTGTGGGATCACTATCTCGCACCGTCGGTACGGGACAGGCTTGATGGTTGTACGGGCGGTCGGGGGAGGGCGTTTCTGGCTTTGCTGTGTGGGGTTCACGATGTCGGAAAGGCGACACCTGCTTTTCAGTGCAAGGATGACAGACTCGCCGCGTCGGTTCGGGCGGCGGGGCTGAGTTGGAAGCCGCTGAGTCAGGCGGCCAGGCAGTGGCATCATTCACGTGCCGGTGCGGTGATCGTTGATCGGGTCTTGACGGATGTGGGTTGGGATTTCGAGGCTGTAGGTCTTGTGTGGCCGATGGTCGCAGGGCACCACGGAATCATCCCCGATGATTCCGACTTGATCAGCCTCAGCCTGTCCCGCGACCAGGGTCAGGGGAGCGCGGAGTGGCATCCTGCTCAGGACGCACTTGTGTACGCTGTCGCCTCGGCGCTGAAGTTGGACCTTGCCGAGTGTGTTCCGTTGACGCTGCCAAGTAGGGCTTTCCAGCTCGCGGTTTCCGGTTTGGTGATCATGGCTGACTGGATTTCCAGCGGGAGGGGGTTTCCTGGGGTATCGGAGATCTCTGGGGTTTCCATTGAGCGTGCCCGAGCTCGGGCGGCGGATGCGGTGGTCAGGTTGCGGATCAGGGGTGGTTGGTCGCCGCGGCCGTATCGTCAGGTGCCTGACCTGGTGTTGGAGCGGTTCAACCGGGTGTCTCGACCTTCACAGCTGGCAGCGATCTCCGTTGCGGAACGGATGCCTGGGCCGGGCTTGATGATCGTCGAAGCCCCGATGGGTGAGGGGAAGACGGAAGGGGCCCTGGCGGCGGTGGAGGTCCTAGCCAGAAGGTTTGGCGCCGACGGTGCTTTCGTGGGGATGCCCACTCAGGCGACGTGTGACCCGATGTATACGAGGCTGCGCAGGTGGGCGGATTCGGTGGAGCCGGGTCTTCCGGTGGGGCTGTTGCATGGGAAACGCCGGTTCAACAAGGAGTGGGCCGAGCTTCGGAGTCTCGGCTTCGGTTGCGTCAATGAAGACGGCCAGGACGAGTATGGATGTGAGGACGCCTTTGGTTTGGCGGACTCCGCCCGGTGGTGGGTAGCGGACCATGTTCCTGCCGACTGGTTTCTTGGCCCTAAACGAGGGCTGTTGATGCCGCTAACCGTCGGCACGATCGACCAACTGTTGCTCGCGGCGACCCGTACCAAGCATGTGATGCTGCGTCATGCGGGACTTGCCGGCCGCGTGGTGGTTCTGGATGAGGTTCACGCGTACGATGTGTACACGTCGCAGTTCCTGTTTGAGGCCTTGCGCTGGCTCGCGGACGCGGGCATACCGACGATCTTACTGTCGGCCACCCTTCCAGCCGGAATGCGAGCGAACCTCGTTCAGGCGTGGGTGCAGGGAGCTACTGGACGGCGCCAGGTCGCCATCGACGATCCGGGTGCGGGCGAGGGCTATCCCGTCGTCCGGTCGGTGACGGTCGTGGATGGCCATACGACGATAGATGCACTGGCCGCTTCGTCGTGGCGGCACTCCGAAAAGGTCGATGTCGAAGTCTTGGATCATGGTGTGGCGGTAGCCGCGGAGGTGGGTTCAGCGGACGACAATCCTGCGGTGGTCGCGCTGCTGCGCGACCGTCTCGCCGAGGGCGGCTGCGCGCTGGTCATCCGCAACACAGTCGCCCGAGCGCAGCAGACATACCAAGAACTCGAAAAGGTGTTCGGCAGTGACGTGCGGCTGCTGCACGCACGGCTGACCGCGGCGGAACGTGCCGACCGTACCGCGAAGGCCCTGCATGCCCTTGGCTGCCCCGATGATCCGGAGACCAAGCGTCCACACCGCATGATCCTCGTTGCCACCAACGTGGCTGAACAGTCCTTTGACGTCGATGCAGACATCCTCGTTACCGACCTGGCTCCCATCGACTTGCTGTTGCAACGCATCGGGCGAGTCCACCGCCATAAGCGGCCGGCAGCCGACCGGCCGGAGCGGGTACGCCGACCGGCAGTCGTCGTGACCGGACTTCGGGTCAGGTCCGGTCTGGCTCCGGTCTTTCCTAGAGGGAGTGAGGCGATCTACTCCCGGTACCCGTTGCTGCGCGCAGCCGCACTGGTGATCGGATCCTCAGCCGATGGTTGGAGCATCCCGGAGGACGTGCCCCGTCTGGTCCATCGGGGGTACGGCGACGAGGAAGTCACGCCCGAGACCTGGCATGCGGCTGTGGACGAGGCCCGCACCGAATGGATTGATGCGACTTGTAGGCGCCGGTCGCGCGCGGAGCCAATCCTTCTGGCTGGCGCCGACAGGCTAGGACTGGCGACGCTATCCGGGCTGCATGTGCAGGATACCGAGGAACCGCGCAACGACGACGCGGTGTCGGTGGTGGTGCGGGACGGACCCGAGTCGGTCGAGGTCGTACTGGTGCGTCGGGACGACGAGGGCTACCTGACCCTCGCGGGTCGGCGGATGGGGGTCAACGGCGAGGCAGTCAGCGACCCCGAGATCGCCAACGAGGTCATCGAGGCGACCCTGCGCTTGCCTGGTGACGACGAACTGGCCGCCGCGGCCAAGGCTGAGCTTCGCCCCCTAGCTGGCTGGGCCACTGACAACTGGCTACGACACGCCCGAGCCCTGGTGCTCGACGCAAGCGGCACCTTCACCCTGTCAGGCCATCAGCTGACCTACGACCACGACCTCGGGCTCCTCTGGCAGCGAACTCCGAGGCGGCGGCGATGACCCCCCGCATGGGCAGGGATAGCGGCCTCACCGTGGCTGGCTGGCACCTCGCCACATGCTTGGGAGTGGATCTGGCTGGTGCGCCGCCTAAGGGGCGGGGTATGCCTCTGGTCCGAGGGTCAGTTCGCGTCTTGTTCGGAGCTGTGGTCGCGGTGTTCATCCGGGTGTTGGGTGATTGCCTGCTTTCTGACGATTGAGTGGTTGGTCTAGAGCGACGCAAAGGGGGGCCCATGGAGGCATCTTTTGACCTTGTGGATGGGGAGTGGATTCCAGTTGTCGATGAGGGCAGGTCGAGGGAGGTGTCGTTGCGGTGTGCGTTGACCCGCGCGCACGAGTTGAACGGGCTGGCGGTGGACAATCCGCTGGAGATGGTCGCAGTGCTGCGTCAGGTGCTGTTGCCGGTCTATCTGCATGCGTGTGGGAGCCCGACTGATGACCGGGAGTGGAGGCGGCGGTGGACGGCTGGCCGGCTTGATGAGGCGATGGACGACTACCTCAGCGACCACCGTGATCGATTTGACTTGTTCGGGCTGCGTCCGTTTGCCCAGGTCGCCGGGTTACGAACGGCTAAGGATGAGACGAAGCCGGTCTCGCTGCTGATCGCGGCGGCGGCGACGGGTAACAACGTGCCCCTCTTCGCGTCCCGGACGGAGGCGGATCCGCCGGCGTTGACGTGTGCCCAGGCTGCTCGGGCGGTGTTGGCCACGCAGTGTTGGGATACAGCCGCCATCAAGTCAGGGGCGGTCGGTGATCCGAAGGTCAAAGGTGGTAAGACCACGGGTAACCCGACCGGTCCGCTCGGTGGACTCGGGGTGGTCATCCCGGTGGGCCGGAACTTGTTCGAGACCATCTTGCTCAATACTTCGATTCAGCCCCAGCCGCGGGAGCACGATCGGCCGCAGTGGGCAGCTGACGAGGACGACGACCGGCCGACCGACCGCTGGCCGGGTGCTGCGGCGTGGTCGCGACGACCGGTAAGGGGAATTCTTGATCTGCTGACCTGGCAGGCACGCCGAATCCGACTGGTTCCGGAGACCGTTGGAGGCGCGACGGTGGTGCGCAGAGTCGTGGTTGCGGCCGGAGACCGTGTTGATCAGCTTCCGGAGTATGAGCCACACACAGCGTGGCGGCGGGTGGACAAACCGAAAGCCGGTGATCCGCCGAATCGACCGGTACGGCATGCTCCTGGTCGGGCTGCATGGCGGGGGCTGGAGCCGCTGCTAGCCACCCGCATGGACGCGGGAGAGTCGGTAGCCAGCAGTCAACTCCTTCGGCAGCTCAACATTTTGCGGGCACGTCGGATTGTGGCCCGTGACCTGCCGGTGCAGGTCGTCACGGTTGGTGTTGAGTACGGCAACCAGTCCGCGATCGTTGAGGACGTCATGGCGGACCGGATCCCGCTGCCGGTGGCGGCACTCAATCCCGAAAGTCCCGTTCGGAAGCTGCTGCTGGATGTGGTGGCCGAGGCGGAGGCGTTGCGGAACGCCGGCAACCGTCTGGGTGACGACCTGCGCCAAGCGGTGGGTGGGGACAAGCTTCCGTGGGACAAGGGGCAGCGCGTCGGCGACAGCTTCATTCTTGAGTTCACGCCGCTGGTGGCGCAGACCCTCCGCGAGCTGCAACGCGATTCGCAGGATGTCGAGGGCGCCCAGCAGCGGTGGCGACGGGACGCTCTCCGGGTGGCTTTCGAGGCAGCCGAGCCGGTGCTCTCGTCGGTGCCGGCAGGTGCATTCCTCGGCCGGATACGGCACGACGGTGTCTCGACCAGCGCGAGTATGGCGGAGGCCTGGTTCCGCGGAACCGTACGCAAGATTCTCAACCTTCAACGGGAAGCGACGATGACGGGAGCTACCTGACGTGGCCGATAGCGATTTCAAGGTCCGGCATTACTGGGAGCGGCACGTTGGCGATGACGGAAAGCCGACCCAGGTGCCCGGCAGTGACCTAGCGGCGTTGCGACGCGGCGCAGGTCGCGATGCCGGGGACGTTCCGGAGATGTGGCGCTACTACACCACTTTGCAGCAGGACGGCCGGCGGAGCTGGCGGCTGGCGGCGGAGCACGCCGCGTTGACTCTCTACGCGGTCCACCAGCAGTCCAAGGTCAAACCGATGCATGTGAGCGGTATCGGGTTGGGCACCGCGATGCGGGCTCTGCGGTTGAACGGCAAGTTCAGTCAGGACGCGGTGGACCGACGGTTCGCCGCTGCCGCGACCGCCACCAGTTTCGATGAAATCTGCCTGCATCTGCGTGGCCTGGTCACTCAGTTGCGCACGATCGACCAGCCGCTGGACTACACCCGTCTATACCACGACCTGGTGCGCTGGCAGAGACCCGAGGAGATCGCCTCAGTCCGGCGCGCCTGGGGCAGCCGATACTTCGCCGCGTCGACCAACGACGAGCCGAAAAGCGGTGGGTCAGACCGTCCGGCCGCCAACGGCGGGGCCGACGACAACCGGCGTACTCGGACGATCCCCCACCAAACCAAAGAGTCCGCCACCATCAATGTTTCTCAGGAGTCCGTGTGACCAGTAAGATCTACGTCGACCTGCACGTCATCCAGTCTGTTCCGCCGTCGTGTCTGAACCGCGACGACGCCGGCAGTCCCAAACAGGCCGTGTACGGCGGTGCCCGGCGTGCCCGGGTGTCTTCGCAGGCGTGGAAGCGTGCTACTCGCCTCGCCTTCCGCGACGAACTCGCGATTCCGCAGAACAAACTCGGCGTGCGAACCACGCGGATCTCCAGCCTGTTGGCCGATCGGCTACGGGAACGTACCAAGATTGACGCTGAAGCTGCCGGCCGGCTGAGCACCGCCCTGCTACACGATCTGAAGATCAGCGAGGGGAAGAACGCCGGCGAGACGGCGTACCTGCTCTTCTTCGGCTGGGCACAGCTGGATGCGATCGTGGACCTGGTCGCCGGGCAGGTTGACGAGTTGGTCGCACTCGCGGGCGACGCGCTGGCCAAGACCGTAGCGGACCTACCGGTACGGGAGACCCTGGCCGTTGGGCACTCAATCGACGTCGCACTGTTTGGCCGGATGGTCGCCGATCTGTCGACCCTCAACGTTGAGGCGGCAGCGCAGGTCGCCCATGCCATTTCCACGCATCCCGCGGAAATCGAGTTCGACTACTTCACCGCGGTCGACGACCAACCCCGCCCCGACCGGGAAGACGTCGGGGCCTCAATGATCGGCACGGTCGAGTTCACCTCCGCCACCCTCTACCGGTATGCCACCGTGGGGATGCACCAGCTGCGCGCCAACCTCGGGGGCGACGACGACGCGGCGGTGCAGGCGCTGGGAGCCTTCATCCGGGCGTTCGCCAAGTCGATGCCGACCGGGCACCAGAACACCTTCGCGCACCGGACGATACCCAGCCTGGTCAGTGCCGTCGTGCGTCAGGATCAGCCGGTGAATCTGGTCTCGGCCTTCGAAAGGCCGGTGCGTAGTCAATCCGGCCTGGTCGCAGAGTCCACCGTCCGGCTCGCCAGGGAACTGACCAAGGCCAGCAAGCGGTGGGGAGCCACACCCGCCCTGGTCGCCACCGAATACGACCGACCGGACGGCAGTAGCCCAGACACCGCCGAGCTTCGCGAGGCGTTCGGGTCGCCTTTGGGACTCGACGAGGTCATCCGGACGGTCGAGACCGACATGCGGACTCGGCTACGGGAGATAGCGCCGCGATGACTGCCGAACACACCGCTATCGCGGGCTGGTACCTGGTCCTGCGCCTGGCCGGACCACTGCAGTCCTGGGGCGGGCACAGTCAGTTCAACCGCCGTGACACCCAGGCCGAGCCGACCAAAAGCGGCATCATCGGGCTACTCGCCGCAGCCCAGGGCCGCCGCCGTCACGACCCCATCGAGGACCTGCTCGGATTGTCGTTCGGTGTCCGCACCGATCAGCCCGGCTCGATGCTGCGGGATTACCACACCGTCAGCGACCTACGTGGACGACCCCTCCTGTCGGCAACAGTTAACGCCAAAAGGACGCAGAAGACGACCTCACCACCGAAACTCACCCACGTCACCCGGCGCTTCTACCTACAGGACGCGGTGTTCGTCGCCGCCATCAACGGCCCGCGTGAGTTGCTGGAATCCCTACGCGACGCGCTGTACGGCCCAGCCTTTCCACTCTTTCTCGGCCGGCGAGCCTGTCCACCCACCCAACCACTCCTGCTGTCGCCATCCGACGACAACCCACAAACACTCTGGCCCGGCACCTCCCTGCTCGACGTACTCCGACAGGTGCCCTGGCAAGCCGGCGAAGCACACCGCCGTGACCGCAACGGCCACCGCCGCACCACGCTTCCGGTCACCATCGACGACCCGAGCGGCGACGACATCCGCGCAGACGTACCCGTCACGTTCGATCCTCACCACCGCGACTTCACCTCCCGACGCATCCGACAGGAATGGGTCGTGTTGGACGACGACACGTCAAGCGCACGAGAAGACGGCCACGACCCGTTCGCTTTACTGGGCGGTGACTGATGACCTACCTCTCCCGAATCCGGCTCAACCCGCTACGCACCAAGACACAAAGCTTCCTGCGTAACCGCCAGGCACTACACGCCGTCATCCTGGGCGGGCTGAGTCGACAGCCGGTCACCGAACGCGTCCTATGGCGCCTCGACACCACCAACCGGCACCGGCTCAGCCTGCTCGTCCTCACCGAAACCCGCCCCAGCTGGGAACACCTCGTCGAACAAGCCGGCTGGCCCTCCTCCGACGACCCACAGGCAGTCATCAAGGCGTACCAGCCGCTGCTGAACCAAGTAGCCCGAGGCCGCCAATTCGCATTCCGGCTACACGCCAACCCCGTCAGCACCACCAAGAAGCCAACCCGACCGTCACCCGAGCAGCGCGACCGGCTGACCGCGTCGCTTCGACCACGCGGCGTACGGGTGCCACACCGCACCGCCGCCCACCAACTCAGGTGGTTGCGCGACCGGCTCGAACGGTGGGGCTTCCAACCCTTGACCGGCGACCACGGATCAACCGCGTACCTCGTAGCCCAGGAGCGGCTCAGCTTCGACAAGCGCGACGGCGAGAAGTCGCGCCGCGTCACGCTGGATACAGCCACCTTCGAAGGTTTGATCGAGGTCATCGACCCGCAGACAGCCCAGCGCAGCCTCCTCGACGGAGTAGGCCCCGGCAAGGCATACGGCATGGGACTGATCACCCTCGCCCCACCACACCCCCGTCCAGCCGGAGCCTGACATGTGGTGGCTGGCCGACCCGAAAGACCTACACCGCATCAGCGACCGACTCTCCTCGGTCTACGTTGACCGATGCCACATCGACCGGGACGACAACGCCGTCGTCCTGGTCAACCGCGAACGCACCATCCGGGTACCCGCCGCCATGGTGGCGACCCTGCTTCTCGGACCCGGAACACGAATAACCAACGCCGCCGTACGCCTTCTCGCCGACTCCGGCACCGCCATCTGCTGGGTCGGCGAGTATGGCGTCCGCTTCTACGCCAGCGGCCTCGGCCCCAGCCGCAGCGGCGAACTGCTCCTCCGACAGGCATACCTCGTCACCCGTACCAAGGAACGCCTCGCGGTAGCCCGACGCATGTTCGGCATGCGGTTCCCCGGCGAAGACGTCAGCACCGCCACCATGCAACAGCTGCGCGGCCGAGAAGGAGCCCGCGTAAAAAAGATCTACCGGGAACAATCCGTCCGAACTGGCGTTCCGTGGGACGGACGGACCTACAAACCCGGCCAACCATTCGAGGCCGGCGACGACATCAACCGCCTCCTATCAGCTGCGCACAGCTGCCTCTACGGCATCAGCCACGCGGCGGTCGTCGGACTCGGCGCCAGCCCCGCCCTCGGATTCATCCACACCGGCGGCGCCACCTCCTTCGTACTCGACATCGCCGACCTCTACAAAGCTGAGTTCACGATCCCCATCGCGTTCGACCTCGCCGCGAAAGGCCTGACCAGCGAGCGAGACGCCCGCACCGCATTCCGTGACCGAGTCAGAGATGGCAAACTCATGACCCGGATCGTTCGCGACATCAAGAGCCTGCTACTCGAAGACGGCCACGCGTTCACCGACGAAGACCTCCACGAACTGTGGGACGACGAACTCGGCAACGTGCCCGGCGGCATCAACTGGGCCTCCGACTACGCCGACAGCCTCAATGAACAAGCCTTCATCGCAGTCAGTGGACCACCAGTCGATGACGAGAAGGTGGACTTTTGACCGTTATCGTCCTTATCGCCACCCAGCAAGGTCTACGCGGCCACCTCACCCGATGGATGATCGAAGTCGCCGCCGGTGTCTTCGTTGGGAACCCCAGCGCTCGCGTCCGTGACCGCCTCTGGAACCTCCTCATCGACCGCGTCAGCGACGGGCAAGCCATCATGGCCGAGCCAGCACAAAACGAACAAGGCTGGGCCATCCGCACCACCGGCAGAGACCGATGGCACCCCGTCGACCTCGACGGACTAATCCTGACAGCCCGAAACCGTCGCTAAAACCCCAGGTCAACAAGCCTCGTCCCCGCACGCGCGGGGGTCTTCCAGGGGGTCACCGATGCAGCGAGAGCGGCGCAGCCTCGTCCCCGCACGCGCGGGGGTCTTCCGTTCGCCTCCGCGAAGAAGCAGGGCTACGAGAACTCGTCCCCGCACGCGCGGGGGTCTTCCGACCGGGCGGAGCGGGCGGAGGTCAGAGGCACCCTCGTCCCCGCACGCGCGGGGGTCTTCCGCCCAGGGCCGCCAGGACATCGGTGTCAGCGCAGCTCGTCCCCGCACGCGCGGGGGTCTTCCTGAGCCGTGCTAGGCAGAGGCTTCCCCCGGCCTCTCGTCCCCGCACGCGCGGGGGTCTTCCTCGGGTGCTGTTACGCCGGCCGTGACGGAGACGCTCGTCCCCGCACGCGCGGGGGTCTTCCGCCCTCCTGGACGACCTCGCCGCCCGCCAAGCCCTCGTCCCCGCACGCGCGGGGGTCTTCCCCAGGCACCGAGTCCGTTGGCGGTCACGTCCCACTCGTCCCCGCACGCGCGGGGGTCTTCCCCGCATGATGCCGGCCGCTGCTACATCGACGGGCTCGTCCCCGCACGCGCGGGGGTCTTCCCGCGGCAGGCAGACCGGGCTGTTCGTCGGTATCCTCGTCCCCGCACGCGCGGGGGTCTTCCGACGAAGCCATGCGAGGCGTATGCAGCCTCAGCCTCGTCCCCGCACGCGCGGGGGTCTTCCGACGAAGCCATGCGAGGCGTATGCAGCCTCAGCCTCGTCCCCGCACGCGCGGGGGTCTTCCCGTGCTGGGGCGGAGCGTTCGGTAAGGTGCCGCCTCGTCCCCGCACGCGCGGGGGTCTTCCTACGATTGAGCAGGCGACGCGATACAGCCCGGCCTCGTCCCCGCACGCGCGGGGGTCTTCCGACGTTTCAGCATTTGGCGTGGGTGGCTCGCCGCTCGTCCCCGCACGCGCGGGGGTCTTCCTCAGCGCCGCTTGGACGACACGCTCCCAGCGTCCTCGTCCCCGCACGCGCGGGGGTCTTCCGCGGTGGGGGCCGGTCGGCGGTCAGCGTGGCGACTCGTCCCCGCACGCGCGGGGGTCTTCCGTACGGCTCGCTCGACATCGAGCAATGGGGAGCTAATGACCCGGTGCGTGTTGTTCACGCGTCGGGTCGCACCCTGCTTGTCGAGGTACTCGAGAAGCGGTACCGCGACGCGGCGGCTGGTGTCCCATGCGGTGCGGGCCTGGCTGACGGTGAACGGTTGCTCGATGCTCGCGAGTCGGCGCGCCGCCTCGGCCGGTGCGTCGGGTAGCAGGTAGACATCGGGTGCGAGACGGCAGAGCAGACCGGCGTTGACCGCGGCGGCGAGGTGTTGGCGGGACAGCCGGTGTCGTGTGAGCTCCTCGGTGCTGGGAGCGGCGAACGGGTCCTCGCGCAACCGCGCGTGGATCTCGTCGATCGCTCGGCGCACTGGTTCGGGGAAGCGCGTCTTGGCGTCCTTGCGGCGCACGCCGCCGCTGTCGAGGACAAGCCCTGCGTCGGTGATGAGCGCTTCGATCAGCCGAGGATCGGCGATGCCGGCTCGCCGGGCCGCCGCCTCCGGCGCGAGGCCGGGTGACAGCGGGTTCGCCGCCGTCCACTCGTCGACGGCTGCGCTCAGCGCGGACAACCAGGTCTTCCAGACGGTCGGGTCGACCAGCCACTCACCCGCGGCGATAGCATCCGGCGGTGCCTCGGCTTCCTGGGCCAGGACGCCGGCGGTGACGAGCGCGTCGCGTCGCACGGCTCCACGGCGGGTGATCTCGGACGCTACATCGGGTTGATCGTTCATCCGCGTCAGTTGGTGGGCCCGGCGCTTGGCGTCGCCTCGAGCGTGCAGTCGCGCTGGGAAGGTGTCAAGCACGACGACGCCGGCGACGATGTGCTGGGCACCTGGGTCGCGCAGCAGGCCCCGCTCGCCCATGTGTAGCGGTAGCGCGGTGGTCAGGGTGAGGCGGGCGGCGTGCGGTCCGAGCATTCTCAGGCGTACGGGCACCGCCGCCGATCCGGTGTGCAGGACGAGGTGGGTAGGTAATCTGTCGGCTTGCCGTATCAGCCGTACGTCCATGGTGGTGACCTTCGTGAAGGCACCCGGCTGGACCAGCGCGTACCCGCGTCGGACCTCGTTGGCGCCGAGGCCGCGTAGGTTGACCGCCAGCCGGGACACTGCCTTGGCTCGCGCGACCTTGGTCTTGAGGCTTTGCAGGCCGCGGATCCGTACGGGTCGACCTGCGGGTTCGAGCACGAGTTCGTCGCCAACCGCCATGGTGCCTGACCCGAGTGTTCCGGTGACCACGGTGCCGCTTCCCCGTACGGTGAAGGATCGATCGATCCACAGTCTCGCTGGACCCGGCCGAGGCGCTGGAAGCGCCCGCGTGAGTTCGCGCAACGCGGTGCGCAGAGCGTCGAGGCCGTGGCCGGAGGCGGCGGACACCGCGACCGCCGGCATTCCGGCCAGACCGGTGTCCCGCAGCCGCTCGCGTGCCTGGGCGATCGTCGGCGTGGGGTCGGCGAGGTCGCAGCGGGTGACCGCGAGGATGCCGTGGCGCACGTCAAGGGCCTGCAGTGCCGCCAGGTGCTCCGCCGACTGCTGTCGCCAGCCCTCGTCGGCGGCGACGACGAACAGGACGGCGGTGACCGACCCGACGCCGGCCAGCATGTTCGACACGAATCGCTGATGGCCGGGCACGTCGACGAACGCGGTCATGTGTTCGTTGTCGAGGGTGGTCCAGGCGAACCCGAGGTCGATGGTCATGCCGCGGCGGCGTTCCTCGGCCCAACGGTCGGGTTCCATGCCGGTCAGTGCCCGCACCAGCGTAGACTTTCCGTGGTCCACGTGGCCGGCTGTGGCGATCACGAACATGCGCACTCCACCGCCTGCGCCACCACCTCGTCCTCGACTGGTGGGACACAGCGCAGGTCCAGCAGGAGGTGGCCGTCGTGAATCCGGCCGACCACGCAGGGCACGCCGCGGCGCAGCGGCTCGGCGAGTCCTGGTGGAAGTCGGACAGCCCAGCCGGGCAGCCGCAAGCCTGGCGCCGAGCCGCCGCCGACGACCCCGTCGCTGGGCGTCACCGTCGCGGCGATGCCGCTCGCCACCAGCCGGGCTGCCAGCCTCTCTGCGCGTTCCCGCAGTTCCCCCTCGTCGGCGTGTAGGGCTGAGGTGGTGGGGGTGACGGGCTGGCGAAGGGTCGCCTCCAGCGCGGCGAGGGTGAGCTTGTCGACGCGCAGCGCCCGGGCGAGAGGGTGGCGGCGTAGCGTCTCGATCACCTCTTGGCGGCCGAGCAGGAGCCCAGCTTGCGGGCCGCCGAGCAGTTTGTCACCGCTCGCGGTCACGACCGTCGCGCCCTCGCGCAGCCAGGTGGCGGCGTCTGGTTCGTCGGGAAGCAGTGGTTCCGGGCGCAGCAGCCCTGACCCGATGTCGGCGACCACCGGGACCGGTAGCCTGGCCAGTTCGGCTACGCCGACCGCCGAGGTGAAGCCCTCGATCCGGAAGTTGGAGGGGTGGACCTTGAGGATGAATCCAGTCCGCGGGGAAACGGCTTCGGTGTAGTCGCGCAGGTGCGCCCGGTTGGTGGCGCCGACCTCGCGCAGTCGGGCGCCGGCGCTTGCCAGCAGTTCGTGTAGTCGGAAGCCGTCGCCGATCTCCACCATCTCGGACCGGGCGACGACGATCTCCCGGCGCGCCGCGAGTGCGGTGGCGGCCAGCACGAGCGCGGCCGCCCCGTTGTTGACCACGTGCACGTCGCCGGCGTCGGGCACCGCGGCCCGTAAGGCATCGAGGGCGCTACGGCCGCGGCGGGCACGGGCGCCGGTGGTCACGTCGTACTCGATGTCGGTGTATCCGGTGGCGGCGGTGACAGCCGCGACGGCCGCCGCCGACAGCGGGGCGCGGCCGAGGTTGGTGTGCAGCACCACGCCGGTCGCGTTGATGACCCGGCTCAGCAGTGCGGGGGCCGGCGGCAGTGCGGCGAGCGCGGCGGGCAGGACGTCGGCGGGCTTGATCCGGTCGTCCCGGGCCCGCTGCTGGGCCTCTCGGATCGCCTGCTTCACTGCGTCGGCGCCGAACATCTGGTGTGCCTCGGACAACCGTGGATCGGCGAGCAGTGTGTCGGTGCGGGGGATGTGCCGGCGCGGGTCGGCGGTCATCCGACGACCAGGGTGTGCTCGCCATCGGCGGGAACCAGCTCGCCGATGATGGTGGCTCCGGGGATCTCCCCCGCGATCAGCAGGCCACCGGAGGTCTGCGCATCAGCGAGCAGCAGTCGCTCCCACTCGGTGACACCCGGGCCCCAACGGGTGTGTGGCCGCACCCAGTCGAGGTTACGGCGGCTACCTCCGCTGACGAACCCGTCCCGGACGGCCTCGCGGGAGCCGTCCAGGTACGGCACCGCGGCCGCGTCGACGACCGCCGTCACCCCGCTGGCGCGCGCGAGCTTGTGTACATGCCCGAGCAGGCCAAAGCCGGTCACGTCGGTCGCGCAGGTCACCCCGGCGCGCAGGGCTGCGTGGGAGGCGTCCCGGTTCAGGGTGGTCATCGTGGCGACAGCGGCCGGGAAGATCTCACCAGTCGACTTGTGCCGCGAGTTCAGGACGCCGACGCCCAGCGGCTTGGTCAGGCTTAGCGGCATCCCCGCCCGTCCGGCGTCGTTGCGTAGCAACCGACGGGCATCGCCGATCCCGGTAACCGCCATCCCGTACTTCGGTTCGGCGTCGTCGATGCTGTGGCCCCCGGCGAGATGACAACCCGCCTCGCGGGTGATGTCCTGGCCACCGCGCAGCACCTCGCTCGCGGTCGACATCGGCAGCAGGTCACGCGGCCAAGCCAACAGATTGACGGCCAGGATCGGATCCCCGCCCATCGCGTAGATGTCGGACAGGGCGTTCGCGGCGGCGATCCTGCCCCAGTCGTATGGGTCGTCGACGACCGGGGTGAAGAAGTCGGTGGTCGCGATGATCGCGGTGTCGCCGGAGAGCCGAACCGCCGCGGCGTCGTCGCCAGTCTCCAGGCCGACGAGCAGCTCATGAGTTGGCTCGGTCAGGGGGCCGAGAACACCGCCCAACGCGGCCTCCAGCTCCCCCGGCGGGATCTTGCAGGCACAGCCCCCGCCGCGGGCGTACCGAGTCAGACGCCACGATTCCTCGGCCACAACCATCGACGTACCACCCCGTAGATGTCCTTGGCGGAGGCGGACAGGAATCGAACCCGCCGGCCAGGCTGAGCCAGGCCCACCCGCTTTGAAGGCGGGGGAGACCACCAGGAACTCAAACGCCTCCATATATGAATAGATCCTAGCCCAGGCGCCGTCGGGCTTGCAGCCCCGAACGAACCGTCAAGCACCGGATGGGCCGGTACGACCGATCGGCCTTCAGCGTGCCGCACTCCGCCCTGCACCGAGTCATCCACAATCTCGACTCCAGCTCGGGCGGGGCCGCCAGACCGAGGCTGCCTGGGAACTCAGCATCATCACCGATACCCTTCGCTCGGTTGCTCTAGGTTGCCTGACGACAAGCGCTGTGTGCCCTGACCAGGGCGCACAGCGCTTGTCGAATCGCGATTCCCGACCCGGGGCCTGGGTGGGAACGTGCCGGCGCGGATGGCCGACGGGAGCAATCCATCCACCGACGTCAGTCGCCGGTGGTGTTGAGTAGCACCGACACGTTGTCGTCCAGGGAGTTTGCCGTTGCGAAGTCGGCCTTGCCGTCACCGTTGAAATCCGCCACCACGATCGCGGGTGACCCCGCACCGACCGCGATGTTCTCCGGTACGGCGAATCCACCCCGCCCGTCGCCGTGGAACAACGTCACCTCGTCGGAGTCGAAGTTCGGCGCCACGATATCCTGGTAGCCGTCGCCGTTGAAGTCGCCGGTGGCAAGGTCACCCGGGTGCACCCCGGAGGTCAGAATCGTCGGAGCGCCGAATCCACCCTGTCCGTCGCCGAGCAGCACTGCAACCTGGTCCACTTCGTACAAGGCGCTCGCGACGTCCAGCACGCCGTCGCCATTGAAGTCGGCGAGCGCCGCCCCGGAGGCCGTGTCCCCCGCTGGATAGTCCGACGGTGGGCCGAAGCGGCCACGGCCGTCGCCCTCGAGAACGCTAATGCTGCCCGAGTTGTAGTTCGATACGATCAGGTCAAACTTGGCGTCGCGGGTGATGTCGGCGATCGACAGGCGCAGCGCGCCGTCCCCGGCCGGAAAGTGCGATGCTTCGCCGAATCCGCCCTGCCCGTCGCCGAGCAGCACGGTCACATTGTCGCCATTGAGATTCGGAGTCGCCAGGTCGAGGTTGCCGTCGCCGTTAAGGTCCCGGGCTACGATCCGGGCCGCACCATCCCCTGCGGGGGTGAACACCGGTTCACCAAATCCGCCCTGGCCATCGTTCAGATACACTGAAATCTCGTCCGATCCCAAGTTCGCTGCGACGAGGTCGAGCCAGTTGTCGCCGTTGAAGTCGGCGGCAACCAGGCCGTTCGGCGTGCGACCAGCGGTTAGCGTGACAGGCGGCAGGAAGCCGCCGGTACCGTCTGCCATCAGCACCGCGACATCGTTCGAGTTGTAGTTCGGCGTGGCGAGGTCGAGATGGCCGTCGTTGTTCAGATCCGCCGCGAGGATGTCCGCGGCCGCGTCGCCGGCGGGATAGACCGTGGCGGACGCGAACGCGGCGGGCGTCTCCGGCGGCGGGCCCGGCTCAGGGGTCCTCGGCTCCAGTGCTGGGGTCGAGGCGGCCGACGTGGTCGAGGTTACCGGCGGCGGTCGTTCCCCGCCGTCGTTGTCCGTGGTGCAACCGGAGGCCACCAGCGCCACTGCGACCGGCGCCGCGAACCACCACCACCTACCTACCGCATTCTTGCGCACGGGTCTTCTCCTTGCATTCGCAGTTCCTTGGCAACCCAAGCTCATTCCCGTTATAGGCCGAGGTGCAGCGGTAGGTCTTTTTCTGGCTTGCGCGGTTCTTCGAAACGCGGTCCGGGTGAAATTCCCAGTCGATAAGAAGAAGTCAGATATTGGTGCCGGGTACAACGGGCATGTAGTGACCGGCAGAATCGGACGGAGATCGTGACATGACTGAGCAAAGTCGCAACGAGGAGACCCTCCGCGCGCTATACCGAAACTTCAATGAGAACAATCTCGACTGTGCGATGGCGCTGCTGACCGAGGACTACGAGGGCGTTGACGTTCCGACCGGCGAGGTCGTCCATGGGCCGGCGGGGTGGCGCAGGCGCCAAGAGCTGAACCGAGCGCCGATGCCGGATGCCCGTGTCGAGATCGTCAATCTGATCATCTGCGGAGATATCGCGGTAGCCGAGGTGGTCAACGAGGGCACACACACCGCGCCGTTCCCGCTACCGAACGGGGAACTCCACCCGCCGACAGGTAGCCGGATCCGCGGACTGAGCTGTGAGCTCTACTACTTCCGGGACGGCAGGATCGCCAGCGGCAAGCTGTACTACGACTTCCTGACCGTCGCGACCCAGCTCGGCCTGCCGCTATGAGCACGCCGCGCGCCCGGACCGGACACCGGGCCGGGCGCGCGGAGCCCACTTGGTCAGCGGCGCACCGCCTTGCGGTACCGGTGCGTGGCCAGTGGCACGAAGATCGCAAGGATGAGTACGATCCACCCGATCGAGGCGACTATGGGATTTTGTAGCGGCCAGGTGTCGCCCGGCGGGTAGGCCGGGTTGGTGTTGCCGAACAGCTCCCGTGCCGCCTGCGCCACCGCGGAAACGGGGTTCCACTCGGCGATCACGCGTAGCGGCCCGGGAAAGCCTTCGGGGCTGACGTAGGTGTTGGCGATGAACGACATCGGCATGATCACCATGAAGCTGGCGTTACTCACGACCTCCGGCGCTCGCACGGATAGCCCCACCACGGCGAGCAGCCACGACAGTGCGTAGGCGAACGCCAGTAGGAGCAGAAGACCCGCTACGCCCTCGCCAAACGAGCTGTCAATCCGCCATCCGACGAGCAGGCCGGCCAACACCATGACGGCCAGCGACAGGACATTATTCGCCAGATCACTGGCGGTCCGACCAAAAAGTACAGAATAGGGGGAGATCGGCAGTGACCGAAACCGGTCCACGATGCCTCTTTGGATGTCCTCGGCTAACCCGGCGCCTGTGATCACCGAATTGAACACGACGGTTTGTACGAACACACCGGCGAGCAAGAATTCCCGGTACGACACACCGGGGGCCTCGATAGCGCTGCCGAAGATGTAGGCGAACAGCAGCGTGGACATAATCGGCATGATCAGCGAGGACATGAACAGGTCGGGCATTCGCAACGTCCTGATCAGGTTCCGCTTCGCCAGCACCATGCCGTCTCCGACGGCCCACACCAATGAGCTCACCGCACTACCTCCTGCGCCTCTTTCTCCGAGGAAGACTCGGTGGGGGTCTCGACGATGTGACCGGTGAGCGCGAGGAACACGTCATCCAGTGTGGGTCTGCGTAGCGACGCGTCCACGACCTCAATCCCGGCCGCATCGAGGCGCCGTATCCCGTCTACCAGCACTCCGTCAGCGGCCGCGACGGTCACCGAGAGGCGACCCTCCGCGTCGGATACCGGTTCACCCGCCGCGACCGACGCGAGCACACTCCGGGCCCGGGAGAGATCGGCGGGGCGCGACAGGGTCACCTCGAGCCGATGACCCCCGACCTGGTCCTTCAGCTCATCGGGTGTGCCGCCGGCTAGGACGGCACCGTGCTCAATCACGGCGATGCGGTCGGCGAACCGGTCCGCCTCTTCCAGGTACTGCGTTGTGAGCAGCAGCGTGGACCCAGCCGACACCAGCTCACCGACGGTCTCCCAGGTGGCCTCCCTGCTACGGATGTCGAGTCCAGTGGTTGGTTCGTCGAGGATGAGCACCTTCGGTCGGGCAACGAGTGCACCCGCCAGGTCGAGCCTGCGCCGCATACCACCGGAGTACTCCTTGAGCCTACGGTTCGCCGCCTCGGTGAGCCCGAATCGTTCGAGGAGCTCCCAGGCACGCGACCGCGCGCCACGCCGGCCGAGGTGGTGCAGCCGGCCGAGCAGTTCGAGGTTTTCCTGCCCAGTGAGCATCTCGTCGACGGCGGCATACTGGCCAGACAGACCGATGGTCTGGCGAACCTGCCGGGCCTGCCGTACCACGTCGAGCCCGGCAATCTCCGCGTGCCCCGCGTCGGGTTCGATCAAGGTGGCGAACACCCGCACCGCTGTCGTCTTTCCCGCACCATTGGGGCCAAGTAGACCGAGCACAGTGCCCTCGGCCACCTCGAGATCGAAACCGTTGAGCGCGGTCGTCTCGCCGTACCGCTTCACCAGCCCCTGCGCCACGATCGCTGCCGTCATCGTCGTCTCCTGCCCCGGCGTGCGTCGTCGGATTACTTACCGGGCGACCATACCGGACGATATGTCTAATTGTCATACGCCACCGGTAAGTGATTGGTCACTGACTGGTGCTATTGCGGAGCACGGTGACGTTGTCGTCGTGGGAGTTGGCGGTGGCGAGGTCGAGTAGGCCGTCACCATCGAGATCGACTGCGACGATCTTCACCGCACCGTCCCCGGCGTACACGTACACCGGGTCCCGAAACGTGCCGTCACCGTTGCCAGGAAGCACAGACACGTCGTCGGACTCGAAGTTCGCGGTCGCGAGGTCGATCGCGCCATCACCGTCAAGGTCAACCGCGACCAGCCCCGTCGGACCATCCCCAGCGGGAAGCATCGATGGCGCGGCGAAGGTGCCGTCGCCGTTTCCGATAAGCACCGATGTGGTGTCGCCCTCGTAGTCTGGTGTCGCGAGGTCGACGTGCCCGTCTCCATTGAAATCTGCCATGGCGATTCCGTGTGGACCGTCGCCCGCTGGCGAGGAGACCGCAGGCGCGACCCCGCCCGCGCCGTCGCCGAGCAGCACGCTCACATCGTCGGAGTGGTGGTTGCCGGTCACCAGGTCGATCCGGCCATCGCCATTGACGTCCGCGGCCACGATGTCAGCGGTGCCGTCGCCCGCGGCGACATGCACGGGTGGGGCGTACCCGGTGCCGTCGGCCAGCATGATGCTGATGTCGTCCCCGTCATAGTTGGCGGTCGCGAGGTCAAGCAGATCGTCGCCGTTCAGGTCGACGGCGATCACACCGGACGGGCCGTCACCCGCCTCATACGCGACCGGCTCGCCGAACCCGCCTGCGCCGTCACCGTGCAGCACCGTGACGGTCTCGTCGCTGACGTTGATCGTCGCAATATCCTGGTTGCCGTCATTGTTCAGGTCCGCAGTCACGTTACGCAGCGCGGCAGGTCCGGCGGCGACCTCAACCACCTGTCGCACGCCTGCCCTGCCATCGCCGAAGAGCACGGACGCGTTGCCCGGCCCGAGGTTCGGGGTGATCAAATCGGGTACGCCGTCGCCGTTGAGGTCCGCAGCCGCGATTGCGCGCGGGTTGTCGCCGACCGGCGTTACGGCCGAGATATCGAACGACAGCGGCGGACCCTTGGGCTCCTCGCCCGGTTCCGGCGCCTGATCGGTCGTGCACGCGGCGCAGAGTGCTGCCGCCGCTGCGAGTGCGAACAGCCGCCTGTCGCCGGCCCTGGACCACGTGTGCTGAATCATCGCATTACCCCTTGCCCTGTCGCGGAACGCTCTTTCCTACGATCGATAGCTCGCGTGAACATCCGCCTGCTTACTACGCCTTGCGGCAAATCATTCGTGTGTCATGCCGCCCTGTCGTGAGCGGAATGCCGACAGCGGCGCGGTATGACAGCAACACCAGCCGATGAATCCGCGCACCCTGAACATCGCGGGGAAAGCCAGCCCCCGGATCAGAGTCGGCCCGCTGCGGTGTTGCCGGCGGATCTGGATTCGGGTTGTCGCTTGCCGTGTAGGACTGTGTGGGGCCGGCACACGGGTCGCACTCGAGGTGAAAGTCGGCGTCGGCAAACCTGGATGCCGTCGAGTTCGAGTTGGGGAGCGCTGACCCGCGTTCGTGGAATGGAACAACAACCTGTGCCGCGCGGCGGTCAGGGCGACCGGCCGCGCGGCGCAGGCTCTGAGGTACACCGAACGGGTCAGAACCGCACAGTGGTGCCGTCGAACCTGGTTACCGTGAACCAGTGGGGTTCCTTGAACCAGGCCTTTTGCTCACGGAGCAGTTGAATCGCGAGGCTCTCACCCAGCTTTGCCGACTCCGTCCAGTCGGTTCGCCAGTGCACGCCGGCGATGTTACGGCCGATGCCGACGTTCGCAGCCAGCTTGTTCAACTCTCCGCCAACCGTGAGCCGGCCGGCGTCCTGGCCTTCGTACGGCACTAACGCAGTGCCGTCCTCGTTGGCCTGGACTGGGTTTTCCCACACCGCAGTCTCGTCGAACCAAGCCTTGAGGACGGTCGCAGCGGCCGCGGCGGCGGTCCCATGGCCCGCACCATAGGACGGGTGCATGGGCGAGCCTTCCGGGAATGCCTGTGGCAGCAGGTAGGAGCCCCATTTCGAGAACACCCGGGTGACCGCGTCGGACTCGAGGACTTCGCGATCGATGAACTCGTATGCCCGGCCCCCGCTCAGTCGCTGGTGCACCCGCGCACCGAAGACCTCGGGGCGCAGCCTACGGTGCACGAACCACTTCTGATACCACACGGCACGCAGTGCCCGATTGGCTACCTCGGTCACCAGCGCCAGCAGGTGCGGGGTCCCGAACGTGGAAAAGCCCTGCTGCGAGGTGCTGTCCGCGTACGGGTTACCCGCGTCGACTGGCACACCGAGGCTGTCCAGGATCAGCCCGGCATGGAAGAACGCCTTTGCTGGGGTCGGTCCGCCGTCAAAGTGCAGCCAGTGGGCAAGAGCGCGCGGCGAGTACAGGAACCGCCGATTTTCCTGGTCACGCTCGGACGGCGCCAACGTCCGGTTCCACCCTCGCTGCACCTTTAGATACGTGCCGAACGTAGTCATGTAATCCTGGTTGGGACGCACGGTGTCCTGCCGCTGCTCGAACCGGTACGTGCCAAACTGGATATCCCGCCAGAGGAACTGCGACAGGTACGGTCCGACGTGATCGCCCGGGCTGTCACCGCGGAACAGCAAGCCGGGTGTGACCCGACCGTTTTGGCGTACCGCCCGGTAGTCCGACAGCCTCGTCAGGTCATCGGCCGCCGCCTGTGCCACGTCACTCTGGGTGAGCCGCGTGAACGGCACGTCCCTACAGAGGGCCATCCAATAGAGCTCACACAGCTCGGCGGACAGCTCCGCCGAATCCATCCTGGGTGCGGGCGGTATGGTCATGTCCGTGCTGCGTGGACCGATCGCATCGATCGAGAGCCCGGCCTGCGGGTTGACCAGCGGCCGCTCGCAGGAGGGGTCAAGCTCAATTCCCTCGATCTGACCGGGATCTCCAGTGGACAGCCGACGAACGAACTGCCGGTAGGCAGACCGATCAACTTCACCGAACTCGTTGTGTGGCAACCCCTTGGAGAAGTTTCCGAGGTAGTCCGGGTACAGGTTTTCCTCTCCATTGGTCACGTGGGTCACCGGTGCGGGCGCGGTGCCCGCCGTGGTGTGCTCCGGCCGAATGATCCGGCCGACGGTAGAACTCATGTCTCGTCCAATCTCCCGCGGACCCGGCGCAGCACGGCTATTCAGTCCCGGCGGGTTTGCCCGGATGTCAGGGTGACGCCTGGCCGTGACTCGTGCCCGTCGACGACGACTCGACCGACGCCATCCTGAGTCACTACGCGGGCACCTGGTATCACCTGGCCGTTGTCGTCGATCGGCACGCCGGCCGCGTTCACGCGGAAGCGCGGGCCGGCCTCGGACATGTGCCAGTGGCGCCACTTCCAGCCGTTTGCGGTGCGAACGGCGAGCGCGCTGGCCCGCAGTGGCTGATGCTCCTTGGTCGTGTCCGCCTTGGAGATCACGACGTCGCCCTCCTCGTTGATGAGGCCGAGCGTCGCCGTCGCCACCACCTGGTTGGCCGTGATCGACTTCACCTGGTTCTCCCCGCTAGCGGGAAACAGGGTGGTGAGGTACTCGCGCATCGCCGCCTTTTCGCGGATCACCACGGGCGAGCCGTCCAGTGCCACGAGCTCGTAGGTGGTGAAGTCCTCGGCGAGCGAGTCGACGATCCAGTCGATGTCCGCCCGCGCGTACGCCTCCTGTAGCTCCGCGAGGAAGCCACGGATCTCGCTCTCGGCACGGCCGTCGGAGACGAACTCGGTGCCCTCGTCGGCGCCGGTGGCACCGAGCAGACCGCGCGAGAATTCACCGAGCTGTCGGCCGAAATCCTGAACCTCAGTCACAACAACCACTCCAATCGATAGTTACGTCTACAGGCCACCGGCGATCTTCGACCCCGGGCGCACTTCCCAACTGCGGTGACGCCGAGCGGATCGGGACATCGCCGCCACTGACGTTTCTAGCCACCGGCGGTGTGCGGGGACTTCTCACCCCTTGCTTGGCCGGAGACCGTGCGGGAACGGCGCGAGTACCCACACGGCGATAGCAAACGATGAGAAGGCCAGAAATGCACGCCGCGCATATCGTGCCGAATAGCTTGGGACGAATCGCAACGGTGACCTGGAGAACACGATGAATGGTTCGGTGAGCTCGCTTCCGCAACCGGGACCCGTGCGTGGCCCGGCGTTCCAGCTGCACAGGCTCGCTGAAGACCCGGCCGGAGCAGGCGACGGGGCGATCTCGCCGGACGGCTCGCGCTTTGTCGCCGCGTCGCGGCGCGCGGGCTCGCTCAACCTCTGGTTCTACGAGATCGCCACCAAGCAGTGGCACCAGGGCACCCGCGGCGCGGGCGAAGACCTCGAGGCGCAGTGGTCTCCCGACTCCATGTGCCTCGCGTTCACCTCATCCCGCAGCGGTCATAAGGCGATCTGGCTATACAGGGTGCACGAAGCGCGGATCAGCAGGCTTACATTCGGCTCTCACGATGAGGAGTATCCGCACTGGTCGCCGGACGGTTCTAAGATCATCTTCGTCGGGGGTGACTGGGGACAACGGCACTTCTACCTGGTAGCTGCCACAGGCGGGCCGCCGGTGCCGGTGACCGACAAGCCCGGCCGAGCGGGCGCGTGCGCATACCTGCCCAATGGCAGCGGCCTCATCTGCCACTCTTACGACACCGGCGCAAGCGTCGTGTCGATCCTGCCGCTGGATGGTGGTGCGCCGCGGCAGGTGACCAACGGCCGCGCGTGGGACTACAAACCGACCGTTTCGAGCGCGCACCCGGTCGTCGCGTTTTCGCGGAGTGTCGAGGGACGCTCGGTGATCTGGGTGCAGCGGCTCGACGAGCCGAACCGCGGGCGCGCGTTAGTCATGGATGCGGCCGATGACCGGTGGCCGAACTGGACCGCCGATGGGCAGCACCTTTTCTTCCATCGGCTCGTCGACCGTGGGGTCGGCATCTGGGTCCTCGACCGCCGTACCAACGCGGTCGTACAAGTCGTTGGGCCGAACGAACAGCCGAGGTACGGCAGCATCTCCCCCGACGGCACTCGACTTATCTACGCCATGGAGGAGACCGGGCGATCCACGGTGAAGGTCCGCGACATCGGCGGTGGGGTGGCGGAGCCCCTGCCGCTCGGGGACGCGGCGTTTCCGCAGTGGGCCCCGGACGGCCGCACCGTCGCCTATCTCACGCGGAAGGCGAGCAGGCTGCGGTGGGAGATCGCGACCTACGACCTCGTGACGGGCACAAGCACGGTGTGGACCTGCGGCGTCACATGGCTCAAGGGCCTGTACGGTCCGTTGGACTGGTCACCGGACAGCACCCGGCTCGTCTTTAAGTCCGAAACTGAGCCATTCGAGGCGGACCTGTGCGTCCTGGACGTCCGGGACGGCCGGATCACCAAGCTCACCAAGGACCCATGGTGGGACGAGGCGCCGTCGTGGACCCCGGACGGCGCGGGTGTCATCTTCATGTCCACCCGCGGCGGCGACTGGACCTGGGGCCTCTACCGCAAAGAGCTGGGAAGCGGCGAGATCGTCACCCTGGCCCGCCCGGACTACATCGAGAAGAACAACCCCCGCCTGCTGCCAGACGGCACGCTCATCTACTCCCTCGTCGCCTCGGGCGTCGAGGATCTGTTCGAACAACTGCCCAACGGGAGCGGGCGTGTGCTCTCGTCGGTCGGGCCCGCCGCCCGCTACCCGGTGCCGAGTCGGGACGGCTCGATGCTCGCGTTCACCCGCACGCACCGCACTGTCGAGTACTGGCTGGCGAGAAACGTGTGGGGTGACGGCTCCCCCGTCGCGGACCTCGCGGATGGCGAGGCGCGGCGGCGCGGCACCCGCGACCCGCGGCCCCGAACCGGGCCGGTACGCAGCCCGGTTGACACGCGCCGCAGATGATGTCCGCTCCGGCCGGGCATCAGTTTCCCGAACCCCTCGTCACCTTTGGAGAGATCCGCATGGCTCACAGTCTGACCGGCATATCCAGCCCGACCGGCAAGATCATGATTTACCACACCGCAGTCAGCGTTCCGTGGCACGTAGCGATCTACGAACCGGTGCACAACGGCTGGGGGTCCCCCGACGTGGCGGGTACGGCGCTGCTCGACCGCTTCGCCGCGGAGTCCGACCCCGCCGGGAACTCGAGGGTGCTGAAGTTACGCCCCGGCGCCGTCGAGGCCTCCGACATCAACAGACGTTGCTCATGTGACGAGTACCAGTCCTGGTTCGACTCTACGCGCCTCCGTATCGACGCCCCCCTGGGCGGGAGACCGTCCTACCAGTGGCCCGCAGCGCGGCGGACCGCGAAGGAGAAGCCGTGATCCTGCGCCGTGAACCCGTGCTCGTACAGGCCACGGTCGTCGCGGTGATGAACCTGATCGTCGCCTTCGACGTGGTCAGCGTGACGCCGAACCAAAGCAACGCACTGATCGCGCTGAGCGCCGCCGTGCTCGGCCTCATCACTCGCCAGTACGTCACGCCGGTGCCCCGGCCTGGTGTGCAGTCGAACCGATCGCCGTGATCGGCGGGCCGCCGGTCAACGCCAGCTCGACGTCCGGGCTCCACAACTGCCCCCGGCATCGGCGCACGAGGGCACCTCGTCCGCCGCCGGGTCGATGAGCTGCTTTCGGGTCGGGCGACTGGGGCAGGGCGCTGTTGGAGGGGCCGCCCGCCGCGCGTCAACCCCGCCGCACCGGCCGCCCGTGCGGTGCAGCGGGCCCAGCCGCACCCGGCCTAACTGGTACGCGGTCTCATCAGACGAGCTATTCGTTGGCACCGGCCTGCCGCAGGGGCCCTTCCAGCGTGCGGTGGTCAACGCCGTCCAGGGGCGAAGCGATCACACGGTCGACCCGAGTCACACAACGGACGCATCGGCGTCATGATCCGCCGCGGACGGCACGGCCTTCGGGGAGGGGTGGGGCTCATGCGTGGCCAGTCCACTTTGCGGTGGATCAGAGAGGCCAACTGTCTGCAGTGCGACAAAATCGAACTCTGTGCGAGCTTCGGCCGTTGCCTCATAGAACCCACGGGTGCGGCACGGGTGACGGCAGTCGCCAGGGCTGTGGACTATATGATCGAAAACCTGGCGCAGCCTATCCAACTCGTCGATGTCGCACGGGTGGCAACCATGAGCCAGTTCCATTTTCATCGAATATTCCGAGAGATCACCTGCACTACCCCGGCGCGGTTTCTCGCCGCGCTCAGGATGTGCGAGGCGCAGCACCTCCTACTTAACTCACGGCGGTCAGTGACGGAAATCTGCTCAGCTGTCGGATATTCGAGTCTTGGAACGTTCATCAGTCAGTTCGGTCACCTGACGGGTCTGTCCCCGCGCCGGTTCCGCACGGTCGTCAAGCGAATCGGCCAAGTGCCGATTCAGGAGCTGATCGAGTTCAGCGGCGCGATGGCCGAAGACGGCCCGGTCGGCGCGGTCACCTCGGACCGACAGGAGCGGTACTGCGCCCTTCTCGGGCTGTACCGCACGGACCACCCGTGGGAGCGGCCGTCGACCTTCCAGGTCGTCGAGACCGATCACGTGGTGCGCACCCCACCGGTCAGCGACGGCGAGTACGACACCGTCTCGGTCGGGTATAGCCCGGTCACGACCGTCGCCGACATACTCGGGGCACCCGTCGGCGCCCTCGGCCGAGTCGGCTTCGGTACGCGAACGCTGATCGCTCGGGACGGGCGGTCCCACCAGCCCTTCCACATCGCCCTGCGCCGTCAGCGTCGCTTCGACCCGCCCATCGAGTTCTCCCGCTCGCTGCTTGCCCTAGTGGCTCGCGCAAGTACGCGCACACCGAAGCTTACGGTCTGATCTAGCCAGTCCCGGCGGAACTACACGGCGAGAGCTGTCCGAGTCGCTGTCCTCGTCGTGCTTGATGTCGGGACGGGCAGGACGACACCAGATCGACTGGATGAACTTCCTCATCGACCTGCGGTGGATGCTCGAGGTCGCAGGGGACTGGCAGTAGCGTGTGGAAGGAAAGACTGGCTGGTCCGCAGTTTCAGGACATCGACCAATCGTGTCACTGGCCGAAAGGAGATGGGGATGGAGCGGGTGCGCGGCATCGGAGGCTACTTCTTGCGGGCACGAGACCCAGAAGGTCTGAGCCGGTGGTACCGGGACAATCTGGGCGTGGTGGCGGAGGATCTTGACGGCTACTGGTTCCAGCAGGGCGGTCCGACCGTCTTCGCCCCATTTTCCGAGGATACAGACTACTTTGGATCGCCGGCGCAAAAGACCATGCTGAACTTTCGAGTGGTCGACCTCGATGCCATGCTTGCCCAGCTCAAAGCCGGGGGTGCCGAGGTGGACCACCGCATCGAGACCGACGACAACGGGCGGTTCGGTTGGGCCGTCGATCCTGAGGGCAACCGCTTCGAGTTGTGGGAACCCGTCGACGGTATCGCCGATCCAGGTGACCTGGCGTAACGGGCACCCGTAGCGAGCCGCCGCACGTTGCGTCGTCGGGGTAGGCACACTCCCCGCCCCGCTGTCCGCTGCCACATACTCATCAGGCTCACGGTCCTGGCGTCGTACCCCATCGACTGGTGAAGGCGATCTCCGCCAAAGGCAGTCGGGAACGGGGTGGGCGAGCGCAGGTCACATCGGCGGTCACACGGCCGACGGCAAGGATGACGAACGGCTCGAAGTCTGCCGGCACCTCGAAGGTCGCCATCAGCGGGCGCCGGCGGAATCCGCCGAGCTGCACAACGCGCCAGCCGGTGGCCCGGGCCTGCACGCTGAGCCGGGCAACTGCGAGCCCGAGCTCGTATTCGGTGCCATCCAACGTGCCGCCGTCGACGCCCTGAGCTTGGCGTAGGGCCAGTATCAGCGTCCCGGCGCCATGGGCGATCATCCGGTTCGTTGGCGTCAGCGCGCGGTGTAGCTCGTGGTATGTGCGGTCACCCTTACGACCAACAAGAAAGCGCCACGGCTGTCGGTTCCACTGCGAGGTGGTCCACCGGGCCGCCTCGATTAGTCCGGCCACCTGGGTCCACGGCAGTACCGACCCGTCGAAGACCTGAGTGTTGGCCGCTGGTGCGAGCAGCGGGTGCACGATGTCGGTCGCCACCGAAAGCCCAGCCATCCCTTGGACCCCCTCCCGAGGCCGGCGTCCGCCGGCCTCCGCTTCGCGCAATTAAATGGCAGCGACCCCGGCCGATCCACCTGGATCTTGCTGAACCTTTTCAATCAATGCTATGGGTGTTGTCGACCGGGAAACGGCTCGTGTCAGCAAGATTCAAGAAGATGGTACCTCGTTTATCCAGGTAGGACTAGATCGTCGTATCCACCGCAAAGCAGTAAGTCGGTCGATGTGTGACTGAGGAGGTTCGAGATGCAGTTATATGGGGCGTTCATCTATCGGCCTGTTGGGCCGTCCCGCTGTTACCGGCTCGTGCCGTGAAGCGGTTTGCGGGGGGCGATGGTATCGCAGGGGCGGGGGGAGCGGGATTTCGGCTACGACGACTCGCCGTCGATCCGAACGGTTCTGGGGACGGCGCCATAGCTCCGGACGGAAGTAGATTTGTCGCTTCTTCGAAAAGAAATGGCTCCGTCAATCTTTGGTTTTTTGACCTACGCTCGGGGAAATGGCAGCAGGGTACATGGGGGGCCGGTGACGACATAGAGGCGCAATGGTCACCGGACGGCCGGCAGTTGGCGTTCACTTCATCACGCAGTGGCCACAAGGCGATTTGGCTGTACCGGCTGAGCGACGGACAGATCCGGCAGCTGACGTCGGCCGATCACGAGGAGGAGTACCCTTCGTGGTCACCGGATGGACGCACGATCGCCTTCGTTGGCGGCTCGTGGGGTCGCCGCCACTTTCTGGTGGTGCCGGCCACCGGCGGCACGCCTCGCCCGGTGACGATACACCCGGGACGCGCCGGCGCCTGCTCGTGGGCCCCGGACGGGCGATGGCTCGTCTGCCACTCGTACGACACGGGTGCGGGCGCGGTGTGGTTGCTCGATAGCCAGACCGCGGAGGCAATCCAGGTCACCGACGGCTCGTCGTGGGACTACAAGCCAACCATCTGCCCAACCCGGCCGGCGGTCGCCTTTTCCCGCAGTAACGAGGGGCGGTCCGTTATCTGGGTGCAGCGCCTCGGTGATGGTGTCGGCGACCCGCTCGTCGTTACCGGTGCGGACGACCGCTGGCCCACCTGGACGCAAGACGGAAATCACCTCTTCTTCCACCGGTTGGTCGACGAGGGGGCCGGCATCGCGATCTGGGACCGGAGAACGAGAACCGTACGGGACCTCGTGCCGGCGGAGCGCAAGCCCCGCTATGCGTCCTTCGCTCCGGACGGGCGCCGAATTGTCTACGGCGCCGAAGTCGGCGGCCGCTCCACATTGCGGATTCTGGACCTGGATACGGGGAATTCGCAGCCGCTACCCGCTGGTGAGGCCGCTTTTCCGACCTGGTCCCCGGATGGTCGGACGATCGCCTGCACGATCCGGCCCGACCCCAGCTCTCGATGGGAGATCGCGACCGTCGACGTGCCCAGTGGCCGGGTACGGCTCTGGACAACCGACCGCGCTGACCTACGTGGACTGCACGCACCCGTCTCCTTCGCGCCGGATGGACGGCGCCTGGTGTTCCGCAGCGAGACCGAGCCCTTTGAGGCGAACCTGCTCGTGCTGGAGCTCGACAGCGGCCGGTTCACCAACCTCACCGACGACAGTTGGTGGGACGAGGCCCCGTCGTTTTCTCCCGACGGACGTAGCGTCATTTTCATGTCCACTCGCGGCGGCGACTGGACCTGGGGCTTCTACCGAATCGACGTAGCCAGCAAGGAGATCGTGACGGTCGCGGGTCCCGACTACATCGAGCGCAACAACCCACAGCTGACCCGGGATGGTCGAACCCTGTCGACAATGGTCGCCTCCAGGGTCGAAGAGTTGTACGAGCAGCTACCTGATGGTGCCGGGCGGGTAGTGACCGAGGCAGGGCCGGGTGTCCGCTACCCCGTGCCGTCCGCCGACGGCGAACAGGTCGTCTTCACCCGTACTCGGACAACCGTCGAGTACTGGCTCGCGGAGAACATCTGGGCTTCCGACTCGCCTCTCGCCTCACTCGCCCGCCCCTTGGTCGCCGAAGCCGGAACGCCGAAGGTCATCGAGCAGCCACCGCTTGGCCCGGTGCGGAGCCCCGTCGACACCCGACGCAGATGACGGATGTGACCACGCCCCATCCGGTCGGGTGGGCATCAGAGGGCGTGACCAGGCACAGCGCCTATAGGAGGAGCAAAGAATGACGGAAGCATCGGAACAGGCGCCACAGCGGGATGTCGTTCCAGCAGAGGGCGACAAGAACCTTATCTACGACACGGTGGCCGGGCCGCTCTGGCGGAAAGCCGTGTACGAGCCGGTCCACGGTGGGTGGGAGTTCACCAACATCGGCGGTGCGCGTCTGCTCGACGCCATCGCGACGACGTTCCGGGTCGGGCCGCTGACGCACGTACTCGAGTTGTGCTCCGGCACCGGCGCGGTTGCCCGATACCTCAACCAGCGCACCGGCTGCTCGGTGACCGGGGTGGAGCTAAACAGTGTTCAACTCGCCACTGCTCGCCGGGCCCGCGCCGAAGCGGGTCCGGGGTTGGCTGGTGTGTCGTTCATGGAGGGCGACGTCACCCGATGGCAGCCGGATCAGCTCTATGACCTGGCCCTCGTCATCGATTCACTCACCCTGCTGTCGGATCCGGTCGCCGCGCTACGCAATGCCCGGCGAGCGCTCCGCTCAGGGGGATGGCTGATCTTTTCCGACACGGCAGCGGGCCCCAGGATGACCACGGCAATAGAACGGCAGGCCTGGGACCTTGACGGCCTGCGTCCGTTGCCCCGCCATCCCCGGTCGATCGACCTGTTCACCTTGGCGGGTTTGACAGATGTCCACATGATCGACGCGACCGATTCCGCAGTCGACTGCTTCCGGGCTATCGAGGCTGCCCTGACTGATCGGGCCGACGAACTTGCCGTTGTGGCGACGGATGAGGAACTAGCGGACTGGCATGAGTCCACGCACTTCTACCTCGACGCCTACCGCACCGGGCGACTCACGTACTGGCACGGGTGCGCCCGCCGGCCTCGTCGTGCGGGCTCTCCCGCGCAGCGGCCTGACCCCGACGACACCACGGAGTGATCATGGTACCCAGGCGTGAGCTGGTCATCTTTCCTATGGTGACGCCACTGAACGACCCACGGGACGCCTACGGACACCGGCTCGCCCTCGCCGGCAGGAGTCAGGCCGACGATCGGCCGTACCGGTGAAGGCCAGAAAGGGCAGGGGCAGACTGCTCGTGCCACCCCTGCCCACTGCGATCGTCGAACTCGCCGGGCGCCAGCACCGGCGCGGTGAAGCAGCCAGTCGACTGCTCTTACAGAACCGCGCGTTCACCTTCGTCGAGGGCTACCAGCTGCGGCGGCGGATCGGGCGGATCGACATCCACGCGGAACTGGCGCGGATCCGACCTGAAGATCGCGGCTTCGCCTACGAGGGAGCTGCGCTGGCCGCGGGGCTGGCAGATCTCGCGACACCGCGTCGAGGATCTTGGCGGAACGGCCCGAGGGGCTGTGATACCCATCTGGGTGACCTGCTCGCCGGTCCCGGTGCGGGCTTCGTACACCTGATCCATGTCGGAGCCGGATGGTCGGCCGCCCTGCTGCCCTGGCGGGTGGTGCATCGTCGGCTGGCGCTCGACCCGCTACTGCGCTGGCTCGCCCTGGACGGGGCGGGTTTTGCCCGTGGCTTCTTCGGAGGACCGCGTTGGATACGCCGGCTGGCCAATCGACCAGACCGCCAGGATCCGGTTCAGGCGGTGCTTTGGCAGGGGGTAGGCCGCAGCCTCTGGTTCGTCGAGTGTGGTGACGGCTTCGGACTCAGCCGACAAATCGAGCGGTTTCCACCCGGTCTACGACGTGAACTGTGGGCCGGCGTTGGCCTCGCCGCGTCCTACGCGGGCGGCTGCACGGTTCGCCATCTCGAGCAGCTGCGCACGCTAGGTGGTGAGGACCGTGCCGCCCTGGCCCAAGGCGCGGTCTTCGCCGCCGAGGCACAGCGCACCGCAGGTCACATTCCCGCTCATACGGAGGCGGCCGTCGGCGCGCTCACCGGGGTGTCGGGACACACCGCCGCCACCTGGGCGCGCGACTCCTACGAGTCCGCCCGCGCCCTCGGTCCCGAGATCGAGTCCTACCGGTGGTGGCAATGGGAGATTCGCCGCCGTTTCACTGCTGCGCTCGGCTGAGCCCCAGTTCTGTCGGCGGCTGTCGCCGCTACGATCAAAGGAGAAACCATGTCCATGTCACCACGTCGCATGCTGCCCGGAGCATTGGCGATGGTCGTGGTCGCCGCTATCGGGATGTTCACCGTCCGGCCCTCGCCCGATCCTGGGGAGACGGACGTCGTGGCTGCTCGCTTCGCCTTCGAGATACGCCCGCTGAACACCGCCCCCGCGCAGGCCCAGCATGTTCGTGTCGTCGCGCCTGACTTGTCGGGAATCCGGTCCTGGATCTCCGCCGTGGGCGCCGCGGTTGCGCTGCTCGACGCCGACGGGAATCGACGCCAGGACGATGTGTGCCTGGTCGACCCGAGGGATGACTCAGTTCGGGTCTTCCCGGTGCCCGGAACCGGCGATCGGTATCCAGCAGCGTCCCTGACTCCTCCACCCGGTCCGATGGACCACATCGCGCCAATGGGTTGTGTTCCGACGGACCTTGACGCGGACGGCGACAGCGACCTGATCGTCTACTACTGGGGCCGGTCGCCGGTGCAATTCTTGCGGGTCGGTGTTGGCTGGCATCCGGTGGAACTGGTCCAGCCACCGCAGGTCTGGAACACCACCGCGCTGGTCGTGGGCGACCTAGACGGCGACGGCGCGCCTGACGTTTTGGCGGGTAACTACTTTCCCGATGGCGCCCGAGTGCTTGATCCGGGGGCAGCCGGAGACGGGCGGATGCGAATGCAGGCAAGCATGGCGGACGCCGGCAACGGTGGGACGAACCGAGCCTTTCTCTCCCGCCCCGGGCCCCCGGACACGGCACCGGCCTGGCTAGACGCGTCCATTGGCGTGCCGGACCGTGTCGCGCGGTCGTGGACGCTCGCCTTCGGCATGCAGGACCTGACTGGGGACTTGCTGCCGGAGGTCTACCTCGCCAACGACTTTGGCCCGGATCACCTGTTGGTGAACCACTCCCGACCGGGGCAGCTTGACCTGCGTCCGGTCGTGGGAGAGCGGACCGCGCTATTGCCGAAATCCAAGGTGCTGGGCCGTGGTTCCTTCAAGGGCATGGGTGTGACCTACACCTACCCGGACGGCGCTGAATTGCCCACGATCGTGGTCAGCAACATCACCACCCCGTGGGGTCTACAGGAAAGCAACTTCGCCTTTATCCCGACTGGACCGGGCGCAGATCTGCTCGACGGTCGGCTGCCTTACGAAGATCGTAGCGAGGCGTTGGGCCTCTCCCGAAGCGGGTGGGCCTGGGACGTCAAGGCGGTTGACTTCGACGGTGACGGCAATGACGAGTTGCTGCAGGCGACTGGCTTCGTGGCCGGGAAACGGTGGCGCTGGCCCGAACTCCAGGAACTTGCCATGATCAATGATCAGCTGCTCCAACACCCGTGGGCCTGGCCCCACTTCCGCCCCGGCGACGACATCTCGGGCCACCAGGCCAACGTGCTCTGGACGCGACATGACGGACGGTATGTCGACATCGCCGCGCAGAGCGGGCTGGGCTACCTAGATGTCAGTCGTGGTATCGCCATTGGGGATGTGGACTTCGACGGTCGCCCGGACGCGCTGGTGGCCAACCAGTGGCAGGACAGCCGGCTGGTGTTGAACAGGTCCCGGTCGACCAGCCAGTCGACACTGGTCCTGAAGCGGGCCGGTGAGGGCGGACGGCAGCCCACCGTCGCCCTCGGCGCGTCCGTGGTCGCAAGGCCGGGCGGTGGCCGGCCGGACCTACGGGCCCAGCTCTATCCCAGTAATGGACACGCCGGGGTATCCAGCCCCGAGCTCTTCTTCGCCGTCGACGGGATCACTCCGTTCGTCGTGTCCTGGCGTACGGCGGACGGGGTGCGGACCGCACAGGTCAGTCTGGGGTCGGGTCGGCACGAACTCGTGCTGCATGACGATGGCCGGGTGACCACGCGATGAGGGCCCAGACGAGGCAGCCCACCGCGATGCCGGCCAGGACCGATGGCGACCTGCCACCGGCGACGACGGTTGTCCGCACACACGGCGAAGGCACCTGGGACATGTCGAGGGTCGCTTCGCTGGGCGGGGGTACGACCGATGCGACCCGCCACGTCATCAACGCCACCAGCGTTCTGGTACATCCCAGCCTCGGTAGGGCTGTGCTGTCCGGTTCGGCCCGGCGGGCAGTTGAGGCGGCCTTTGGCTGCATCGACCTGGAGTACGACCTGAACACCGGGCAGCGGGGGCGTCGCGGGCGGGAAACGGTGGCCGCGCTGCTCGCGGCAGTGCCGACGGCCGCTGCGGCGTACGTGGTCAACAGCAACCCTGCGGCGCTGGCACTCGCCGCAACGGTGCTCGCGCCCGGTCGGGAGCTGGTGATCAGCCGACGGGAACTGTACGAGATTCGCGACGGCTTCCGGCTGCCCGAACTGCTCACCTCGACCGGAGCCCGGCTCTGCCCCGTTGGTACCGCGGACGGCGCGGTTCTGGATGACTACCGACAAGCCGTGTGGTCCGGCACCGGGTGCGTGCTCACCCTGGTCCCGGCCCGGGACGCCTCGGACGGAGTGTGCGGCAGGCCGGATGTGACGGCCTTGGCCGGCCTGAACGTCCCGGTGATCGCCGACATCAGTTCGGGTCTGCTCCGCCCGGAGCCGGCGCTGCCTGGTGAACCGGACGCGGAGACTGCGCTGCGACAGGGAGCGACACTGGTCACCGCTAGTGGCGACAAGTTGTTGGGTGGGCCGCAGACCGGGCTGCTGATCGGCGACCGGGCCGTCATCGAGCAGGTGCGACGGCACCCGCTCGCCCGTGCGATGCAGGCGGACAAGCTGGCCCTCGCCGCCCTGTGCGCGACCATTGTCGACGGCGGTACCCCCACGCTCGCCGCCGTTCGGACGGTTCACACTGACCTGAGGGCCCGGGGCGAGTGGCTGGTTGGCGCACTGCGGGCTGGGGGAGTCACCGCCGACCTGGTCGAATCCCACGTCACGGTGCTCGGTGACGCGAGCAGCCGCCTGCGCAGCTATGCGGTCGCCATCGATCAACGGCTCGCAGGGCGGCTGCGCCGGGGTGGTCCGGCCGTGGTGGGGGATCTGCGGGGCGGTCGGCTGCTGCTGAACCTGCGCCCGGTACCGGCCGACCGTGACACCGACCTGGCCGTGGCGGTGCTCGCGGCCGCGTCCCGAACCCAGTCAGCAAAGACAATCCGCGAGAAGTCGCCTTGGCTCGGCGACGCGTAGAAAGGAGTCGCACGCTCAGGTGACGGAGGCAGTGAATGTCTGGTTCGGTGGGCCCTGGCCATCGCGCACGGCACCTGCTGGCGGGCACCTGGACGAGTGAGCGGGACCGACAGAACCCGCTCACCACGGTCAAGAGGTCCACAGCCCTCCTGATCCCCCTGCGATACGCCCCGCCGACGGCCCAGGCCAGATTGTCTGGCATCCGGTGCCACCTGCTCGATGTCGAGGTGGTGCCGGTGCCGGGCCGGCTGTGGTCAAGGAAGTTCCTACCGGTATGCCGACACCGCCCGGGTCTGGGGCTACGACTCTGACCTTCCCGGTCACCGGGCCCCGGGGCGCGGCACGGCTGGTGGCGAGCTGGCGGGTGGTCGCGGCCGTGGAGTCGATGCTGGCCGACTGGCGGTCTGCTATCTGGCTCTCCAAGCTGGCCCTCGCTTGGCTCGTGACGAACTGCCCACGGATCGTCGCGTGTGCGGAGGCCAGAGTGCTGTCGAGTGTGAACCGGAGGAGTTGACGGTGGACTGGCAGTCCCTGGGAACACCCATCGCTGCCGTCTGCACCGCGATCCTGACCTACCTGGGCACCCGGCACGTCACCAAGGTTGAGCGCGGCCGCGAGGAGGCCCGTCTCGCCGAGAAAGCGCGCGACGACGCCCTCGTTGTAGAGCAGGCCCTGTCCGCGGCCCACGAAAAGGCCCGCGCCGCGATCATTTCGGAACGAAACGAGCTGTTGGAACGCTGGCAGCGCACCCTCGACGAGGCCCGGGACGACCGTCAGCGCCTGCTCCAAGAGCACCGGGCCGAGATCGCCCGAATTCGCCAAGAGGCGCGAGATGAGGTGGCCAGCGTCCGGGAGAGTGCACAGCTGATCATTGGCGAGCTGCGCGGGCAGGTCATGCAGCTGCGGTCCGACCTGCAGGCCAGCCGGGACCGACGCCGGTATGACCTGCCGAACGATCCGTGACCGACGGATCTCTTTTGTGCGTCGACCGTCGACGTAGCGCAAGGCGGAAGAAGTACGCAGAGGGTTAAGCGATCTACAACGGACTTCCCGATTGCCGTAGGAATGCGGCCGCACCGGGACCGATTGCTTCCGACTCTTCGCAACGAGCGGCGCTTATACGTGGATAGTCAGAGAGGGATGGCACAGAAATGACAGAGATACCGAAATCCGTCGCGTCGGCCGGGCGCTGTTCTTCTCAACGCGCCAGCCGGCTAAGCGGCCCTTCAGCCCCGTCTCACCCACCGACGAAACGGTGTGCGTTGTGATATCCGCTGCTCCAGGAGAGCTCCGAGTACGAGCCCTGCGTCGCTTCGCCCTGTCCATCACGATTCTCACCCTGCTCGGCCACCTCTTCCTCGGGTTCGAGCAGGCACCAGTGACGCCGGTTTTGACCCTTCTGCTGGGTTATGCCCTTGATCTGGCCCTGGAAACGTTCCAAGCCCGTGTCGAGCGGCGCCCGGCGGCCTTCCTCGGTGGCTTCCGGCGGCTGGTGGACTACCTCCTACCCACCCACATCGGCGCGCTGGCCTGCGCGATGCTGCTCTACGGCAACTCCTCGCCCTGGCCGTACCTGTTCGCCATCGCCACGGCGGTGGCCTCCCGGCACGTCCTGCGGATCCGAGTCGATGGTCGGCCGCGGCACGTGCTCAACCCCTCCAACGCCGGCATCGCGCTGACTCTCCTGCTCTTTCCCTGGGTCAGCATCGCGCCGCCCTATCATTTCACCGCTGGGATCTCCGGGGCGCTGGATTGGCTGCTGCCGCTCGGCGTCCTCATGGCCGGCACGCTGCTCAACGGCAAGCTCACTGGAAAGATGCCGTTGATCCTGGGTTGGCTGGCCGGCTTCGTCGGGCAGGCGTTACTGCGAGCGGTCCTCTTCGACCACGACTTCGTCGCCGCGCTACTGCCGATGACTGGCCTTGCCTTCATCCTTTTCACCAATTACATGATCACTGATCCTGGCACCACGCCCCGCGCCCGCGGCAATCAGGTGTGGTTCGGGCTGTGCACCGCGGCCGTCTACGGCCTGCTGGTGCTTGCACACGTCTCGTACGGACTGTTCCTCGCTCTGGTCATCACCTGCACCCTTCGGGCGGGCCTGCTGTTGGTCGATCGCCACCGGCTGATTCGGGCCCGGCGGACGCGCCTGGGGAAGGCAGCCGCATGAGGGCGAACGAACGGCAGATCGCGGTGGTCGGCATGGCTTGCCGCTATCCCGATGCCGACGATCCCACGCAACTGTGGCGCTCGGTGCTGGCCCGCCGCCGCGCGTTTCGGGCGATCCCGGCCGAACGGCTGGACCCCGCGCACCGGCTCGGGGCGCCGCACGCGCCGGATTCGACGTACGTCCGCCGCGCCGCACTGCTGCGGGACTGGCACTTCGACCGCGAGGCCTTCCGCGTGTCCGGGGTTGGCTGGCGAGCTGCGGATCATGCGCATTGGCTGGCGTTGGAGACGGCGGGGGCGGCCCTGGCGGACGCCGGATTCCCCGCGGGCGCCGACCTGGACGCCGACCGCGTCGGTGTTGTGCTCGGCAACTCGCTCACCGGTGAATTCAGCCGGGCGGGCCTGGTGCGGATGCACTGGCCGTTCGTTCGCCGATCGGTGGAGGCCGCCTTACACGACACCAGAGTGGATTCCGCGGTCGCCGCACAAGTACTCGATCAGGCCTGGCACCGGATCGCCGCTGCATTCCCGGAGCCGGGCGACGAGTCACTGGCAGGGGCGCTGAGTAACACCATCGCTGGCCGCATCTGCAACCACTTTGACTTTCACGGTACTGGTTACACGGTCGATGGTGCCTGCGCGTCGAGTTTGCTCGCCGTCATCACCGCGGCCAACGCGTTGCTCTCCGGCGAGCTGGACTTCGCCCTCGCCGGTGGTGTCGACCTGTCCCTGGACCCGCTGGAGATGATCGGCTTCGCCCGCCTCGGCGCGCTCGCCCACGGGCAGATGCGTGTGTATGACGAGCAACCCACCGGCTTCCTGCCGGGGGAGGGGTGCGGCATCGTTGCCCTCATGCGCGCCGACGAGGCGCAACGGCGTGGACTGCGTGTCTACGCGAGGCTGACCGGCTGGGCGACGTCTTCGGATGGGTCCGGGGGCTTGACCCGGCCGGACATGGGCGGGCAGGCGCTGGCACTGCGGCGGGCATATCAGGCGGCCGGGGTGAAGCCGGAGCACGTCGGCCTCATCGAGGGGCATGGCACCGGAACCGCTGTCGGCGATCGGGTCGAGCTGGAAACGCTGACCCGAATCCGGCGCGATGCGACCGGTGCTGCGGCGCTCGGCTCAGTGAAGGCAAACATCGGCCACACGAAGGCGGCCGCTGGAGCGGCGGCACTGATCAAGACTGTTCTCGCCGTGTATCACCGGATACTTCCGCCGACCACAGGCTGCCACACACCGCACCCCCTGCTTCGCGGGGCAGACGCCAAATTGCGAGTGCTCGACGAGCCGGAGCCGTGGCGGGGCCACCGGCTGACAGCCGGCGTCTCCGCGATGGGGTTCGGCGGGATCAACAGCCACGTCGTGGTGGAGAGCGGCGCGTCCGGTGCCGCTGCCGGCCACCGCCGGATTTCCGCCTCGGCCCAGGCCTGGGCACACCCCCCGATCCAACCGGAGATCGTGCTGCTCGAAGCCGCCGACCGAGGTGAGTTGACCAAGCAACTCGACCGTCTTGTCGACTGGGGCGCGATGCTTAGCGACGCCGAGGTCGGTGACGTCGCGGCGACTCTCAGCGCTGCAGCCGGGGGGACAGCCAGGATCCGCTGCGCCCTGGTCGTCCAGGACGCCGACGAGCTGACCGCCGCGGCCCGCGCCGCGACCAGGTTGTTAGCTACGTGGAACGGCCACGTCCTGGTCGATGAGAGCGCCGGAGTGGCGTTGGGCGGCGGACCGCCGGCGCGAGTGGGGCTGCTCCTGCCCGGCCAAGGCGCCCCTGTGCGGCACGACCCCGGCCCACTGGCCCGGCTACTCCGCGAGCTGCCCGAGCGGCCCGCGGACACCGGGGCTTCCGGCACCGAGGCGGCACAACCCGCCGTGGTGTGGCAGTCACTCCTCGGCCTGGCCTGGCTGGATCAACTCGGCTGCGCCCCAGTCGGTGCGGTCGGGCACAGCCTCGGCGAGTTGACCGCCCTTGCCTGGGCTGGTGCTGTGGACATGGGCCGGCTCATCCAGTTGGTCGTCGTCAGGGGCCGCGTCATGGCGCGGCACGGGATGGCGGGCACGGGCATGGTGAGTCTGTCCGTCGACGAGGCGCGGGCGGTCCGGTTGGCGACCGAGCACGGTCTTGTGGTGTCGGCCCTCAACGCTCCGGACCGTACCGTGCTCGCCGGCGCCGACGAGAACCTTGCCGGGCTGGAGGCGGCGCTACGGGACAGCGGCATCGAGGCGGTTCGACTACCGGTGTCGTACGGCTTCCACAGCCCGGCGATGGGACCTGCCCAGCCGGCCTGGGCCGCCGAGCTGAACATGGTCGGATTTCCCCGACGGTCGTGGCCGGTCGTATCCAGCGTGACCGGAGAGGCGTTGCGCGAAAGCGACGACCTGGTGGCCCTGCTCACCCATCAGCTCACCGCCCCGGTGCGGTTCGTCGCCGCAGCCCGCGCGCTTGGCCAGCAGTGTGACCTGCTCGTCGAGGCAGGTCCGGGGACCATGCTGTCCCGGCTCGCTGCCAGGTTCTCGGCCGTACCGGCGGTCAGCCTGGACTGCGGGGGATCGCCCCGCTCACTTGCCCTCGCCACCGCTGCTGTCGTTGCCGCCGGCGCTGGCGACCTCACCGCCTGGTACGCGGGGCGGCCCTACCGCCCGCTCCGGCCAGGGACGGCCATGTCATTTCTCAGCAGCCCGTGTGGTTCCGGCATCTCCGCCGCCGGGCTGCCCGGGGCGGGATCTGTGTCGACCGAGGCGGAACCCGTTCCCCAGCCGGGTCGAGTCGAGCCGCTGTCGAGCGGGGCAGATGCGGTGGTGCGGACCGCCTCCGCTCGGCCAGCGCCGACTCCGCCCGAGGTGGACCCACTCAACCAGCTGTGCGCCCACCTCGCCACCGAGCTGGAACTACCGGTGACGAGCATTGCCCCGGCAACCAGACTCCTCGGTGACCTGCACCTGAACTCACTGCGGATCGCCCGTACCGTCGCCGCGGTCGCATCGGCGCTGGGCCGGCAACCACCTTCTGCGCCACTGTCGCTGGCCGAGGCGACCGTCGCCGAGGCGGCGGAGGTGCTCGCACAGCTGCCCGCCGCTGATGATGAGGAGGAACCGGTCCAGGGCGTAGCACCCTGGGTACGACTGTTCCGGCACGACTGGGTGCCGGTTGAGAACACTGTGATGGCCACCAGCGGCGTACGGTGGCGGGTCGAGGCGCCGGTGGGCCACCCCTTGCACGCGGTCTTCCCCGCCGTGTCTGAGCAGACAGCAGCGTCGCACGGACTAGCTGTCGCACTCGGCCCAGACGACGGACCCGTGGAGGTAGCTGCCGCCCTGACGCGGATCGCCGTCGAGCAGCCGGCCCGGCTGGCGATCGTGCACGACGGCCATCCCGCCGCCGCCGCTGTCGGCCGTTCGGTCGCGGCAGAACTTCCGGGCAGCGCGGTGACAGTGCTCGAAGCTACCTCCCCTGAAGACATCACGAGGCTGGCCGGGTTGGCGGTGCCGGCCGGATACGGGGAGCTACGGGTCGGGCCCCGCGGCGTCCAGCGGCTGGTCACCTCCCTGCATCGCCCGGCCGACGGGTCGCGGGAGGTGCCGCTGGGCCCCGACGATCTCTGTATCGTCACCGGTGGTGCCACTGGCATCACGGCTTTCGTCGCGGCGGCGATCGCCGAACGAACCGGATGTCGGCTCTTGGTCCTCGGGCGGCGCCCCATTGAGGACGCCGAAACGGGCGAAGCGCTGCGGCGGCTGAGTGCGGTCCTCGGCGACGACCGGCTGCACTATGAGCGAGCCGATCTGACCGACCCCGAGGCGGTACGGGCGGTGGTGGCCGGTGCGGGGCGGCTCGGCGCGGTCCGGGCGGTTGTGCATGGTGCCGGAATCAACCGGCCGGCGCAGCTTTCACAGGTCTCGGCGAAGGAGCTTCAGGATCACCTGGGCGGCAAGGTGGACGGGCTCAAGTCACTGCTCACCGCCGTGGGGCCGGACCTACGTTTGGTGCTGGCGTTTGGCTCCATCATCGGCCGTCAGGGGTTGGCCGGGCAGGCCGCCTACTGTGTCGGTAACGACTGGCTGCGTCATGAGGTGGAACGGTGGGCCGGCGATCACCCGGCGGTTCGGGCGCACGTGATCGAGTGGTCGGTCTGGTCCGGGATCGGTATGGGGGTCCGTCTAGACGTACTCGATTCGCTGCGTAGGCGCGGGGTTGGCGGCATCGCCCCCGATGACGGTGTCGCGGCGCTGTGGCGAATCCTCACCGATCCGACCGCTCCGGTGACCGTGCTGTGTACGGCGGCGTTTCCCGAATCCGCCACGTTGAGTCCACAGCCCGCGCCTGATGCTCCCGATTTGGGTCGGCTGCGCTTCGCTGAAGTCATGGTCAGCCGGATTGGACAGGTTGCCACGGTGACCGAGGCGGTCTTGTCGGCCGGAGCGGACCCGTATTTACGGGATCACCGTGTCGGCGATGTGTCGCTGCTGCCCGCCGTGCTGGGTCTGGAGGCAATGGTGCAGCTGGCGTCGTTGACCCTCGGCAACCGGGTCGGTTGGGCGATTCGGGACGTCCGCTTCGCCGCGCCGATCGACATTCCCGAGCTCCACACGAGGCGGATTCGGGTGGCGGCGCTGGCCGATGAGGGCGGGACGGATGTCGCAGTGGTGATCCGCGCGGACACCGACGGTTTCGCTACTGACCGATTTAGCGGGACGGTGGTCGGGCAACCCCCGGCGCCGCCGGCGAGCAGCGTGGGGGGCGGCGAGGAGTCCCGGCCGTGCTCGCGGGTGGAAACGGCCGGACCGGAGGAGAACGGCGCTCATTCCTGGTATGAATCGGTGCTCTTTCATGAGGGACAGATGCGTCGTCTCGTCTGCGCGGAATCGGTTTCGGCGTTCGGGGTGCGCGCGGTGGTCGAGGCCAGCGAATCGGAGCGCTGGTTCGCGTCGTTCCTCGGTCAGGATCTGCTGCTCGGCTGCCCGGGTGGGCACGACGCGGTGATCCATACGCTGCTCGCCTGTGCGCCGCACCGCCGGGTACTACCGGTGGGCGCGGCCGAGGTGGTCGTCTGGCAGCCACTGCGCGGTCTACTCACCGTCGAGGCGCGGGAGACGTGGCATGGCACGGACGAGTACGTTTTCGACGTCGACGTCACCCGCTCCGGTAGTCCGGTAGCGCGGTGGCGGGGCTTGCGGCTGCGAGCGGTCGGCGAGAACCCGGAGTTCATCGCGGCCCGGGACTGCGGCCGACTTGGCGTGGAGCTGGTTGCTCCGTGGCTGAGTCGTCGGTTAATCGAGGTCGGTGCGGTCGACGCAGTGGAGTTCGTCGTGGGAGCGGGCCGGCGTGAGACGGAGGGTGCGCGCGGTCTGGTGGCTCGGCATCTCGCCCTGCCCGAGTCGGAGCTGGGCCACAAGCCGTCCGGCGCGCTCCACGTGCCCGGCCGGTATGCCAGCGCGAGCTACGCCGACGGGCAGGTGCTCGTCGCGCTCACCGACCGTCCGGTGGGAGTGGACTGGGAGCCGGTGACGGACCGGTCGCTGGCAGGGTTGCTGGACGCCTCCGCGCGGGTGACCGTGGACGATCTCCGGCAGCACACCGGAGACGCCCCAGAGGTAGCCACAACCCGGTTGTGGGCCGCTCGGGAGGCTCTGGTCAAGCTCGGCGTCGATCCGGACCAGGCACTGGCGCACGGCGAGGCGGAGCCGGACGGCTTGCTCGTCTCCACGGGGCAGGACGTGGCGGTGACGACCGCGTTGGCCTGGGGCAAAGAGGCGAAGCAGGTGGTGGTGGCGGTGGCGACCAGATTGGGGCGACATGAGTAGGTGGTATGTCCATCGACACGTGGTGACCCTGGACGAGACCAATGTCGTGGGGAACGTCTACTTCGCGCACTTCCTACATTGGCAGGGGCACTGCCGGGAGCGGTTTCTCGGTGACCACGCACCCGCCGTCCTAGATCAAATACGTCGGGGTGACCTGGTCCTGGTGACCGTGTCGTGCGGCATGGACTACTACGAGGAGTGCTTCGGCCTAGACGAGATAGAAGTGCGGATGCGCGTGGACGGTCAGCACGGGCACCGGCTGGGCATGCACTTCGAGTTCCGTCGTGGAGGGCGGGAGGTCGCTCGGGGCCAGCAGACGGTGGCGTGTCTACGCCGTACCCTGGACGGCCCGGTGCCGGTCGACCTGCCGGTCGAGCTGCGGGTGGCCCTGACGGCATTCAGCGGGTGATCGCTGCGGCACTCGACCTGCTCACCTGGGTCGGGTGCCGCAGCGATTCCACATGCGGTTGTGGCCGAGAACGTGTGCTCCCGTCAGCTACCCGTCTTCAGTAGCGGCGGCTGCCTACGCTGGGCCAGGGCGAGCAGTGCCGAGGTGAGCTGCACGGGAGGATCGATGGGGCGCGGGCATCGAAGCGCGATCTGAAAGCTCCGGTCGGTGCGTCCGCCGCGGACGACGATGGGCGTGTCGCCCGTACCGACGAACTGCGCCTGCCAGCCGTTGTCGCCGAGCACGTCGGACAGCGTCGAGCGGTTGTCGAAGCCCAGCGCCACGGCGTGGTACGCCCCGTCTGCCAGCGGCCGGAAGTGGCTCAGGCGGTTGGTTTCCAGTACGCCATAGGTCACCGGGACATCGTCGGGCTCCTCTGACCGGTAGAGCCCTAGCACCGCGCAGCCGCCGGTGCTCGGCCCGCCGGTGACGGCGCCGACTGGTCCCGGGGTGAAGTGGCGCTCGGCGGCCGGATCGGTCAGCTCGCTCAACCGAATGTGGCCGAAGACGGACATTGCCGACCGGAACCGTCGTGGCGACATTCCGGTCAGCTTGGTGAACTGGCTGATGAAGGTGCCGAGGCCGGAGTATCCGACGCCCAGACAGACCTCGGTCACTGACAGGTTCGAATTGACTAGCATGCTCCGGGCGCGGGCCATCCGCAGTGCGGTCAGAAATCGTGCCGGTGTGGTGGATGTGACGTGCCGGAATACCCGATGGAAGTGGAACGGGCTGAGCAACGCGGCCTGAGCTATGTCGGAAAGGCGTTGGGGTTCCGAGAAATGGGCTGTCATGTATTCGATAGCCCGAGTGACGGAATCTAGCCGAGCGGCATTGGTAGGGTTTTCAAGACACATCCCCAGGTTGCTACACCTCGTGACTTGGGCACATTCTAAACAGTTCCCCCTTTGTCGCCATAGCTGGTCAACAGTGGTCATCGCGTAGCCCTCCCCAGGGTCGCCGAGTCGCGGCCGCATCTAACCCGACGGGCGCGGTCACATGTCTCTTGCTGCCGTCGATTGCGCCACCCAGGGCCCACAAAGACCCGAGGTTAGTCCTCCCGGGTTTGCCGAGTCCGTGTACGGCCGCTTGCATCGTTGCGTTCAGTCAAGCGCCCTTTATGCTGTGCATAGTTATCTAATCTTGCTAATGGCATCACGAACGACGTGGCCCAAAAGCGGCAAATGGGAATTAAGTGTGACAATGGCGCCCCTGCTCGGCTTCGTCCGGCAGACCGTCGTTGGACGGCTCCGGGGCGGACAGCTACCGCCGTCCGCCCCGGAGTTCAGTCAGTTCAGTTCATCCAGTTCGTACGGGGGCAGAACTGCACCCCCGGGATGTCGGCGGTGCCGTCCTGGTTGGAGTCGACATCCCCATCCCGCGTCGAGTAGATGTCGAGCGAGTTGACGTTGACTTTGTCGTCGCCATCCCAGTCGACGAGCTTGCCCTTGAACGTGCCCACGATGAACGCGTTGGCCAGCGGTCCAGTGGGGGTGTCCAACGTGCCGAGGATGCTGTTGCCGGGGAACAGCACCTCCTCCAGCGAGCTGCCCGCCATGGTGTCGAAGTTGACATAGCCCCAGGTGTGTACCCGGCCTCGGACGTAGCGGATCGCCGACTCGCCCCTGATCTGGATACTCGGGTCGAGGGTCCACTCGCCACTGCGCTTGGCGGCGACCATCTCGTTGCGGTGCCCCAGGCTGTCGTCGTCGGCACGGCCGGACAGGAAGATCGGGCGAAGACCGCGCGACTCGAAGTAGAAGCTGCCGCGGCCGGGGTTGGCGTGGTTGGTGAGCCCACGGAACACAAAGTTCTCGGTGTGCGGTGTTCCGTCGTCGTGCAGGCCAGACAGCGTCTTGCTGATGATGAGCTTCTGGTTCCGGGTGTCCGTGTTCGGGCACGCATGCGCCTGTCCGTAGCTGCGGGCGAGGCCCTGCGGGGCCAGGGAGATCTTGCCCCAGTTGCGTCCCGTCTCATCGAGTGCGACATAGACATCGCAGTGGATGTTGAGCAGAATCGTCTCGTCGAAGGTCCGGTCGCTGTCCCAGGTGAACGACCGGTTGTCAAAGGCAGGCAGGCCGGTGCGCAGCTCGGAGCTGAACAGCTTCGCCCACTCGCCGACGTCGGCGTCGTCGTCGTTGACGTGCCGCTCGATGACCTGCAGGGCCCGTGGCCCGCCGATCTTCTCTAGCGCCCACAGCGCGTTCCACCGCACCTCACGGCTTTCGTCGGTGGCGATGCTCTCCGCGATCAGGTCGATCGCTTCCGGCAGCCGGCGGTCCATCGCCTGGTACAGGGACTGCTCGCGGACCATCGGGTCCGGGTGGTGCAACGCCTCGTAGGCGACCTGGTCGTCGGTGCGGATGTCGAGCCGCACCGCGTCCCGGTCCAGGATGTCGCCGAGCTCGCTGTTCAACAGAGCCGGGTCACCCTTGAGGTAGTGCTCCCACTCAGGCGCGCGGTCCCGACCCCCGGTGGACAGACCGATGGATTGGAGTGTCATGTTCTTGATCACCCTTTCATCTCTGGTGATTGCGGTGCCTGCGATATGCGTGCGACGAAACCCGGTGTGGAGCAGCCACCGAGCGATTTCGCCTCGGACGGCGAATACGGACACCCGCTGCAAGGCCGAGTGCGAGCCATTCGCGACCTCTTTGCCGGTTCAGATTTCGGCCGCAGGCGGCGAGCCATGGAGTCGCCCAAGAGTGGACGGCTCCGCCGGCAGCTGCTCCACATGCCATGGCCCCGCCTACGGTGGTGCGTTTCAAGGGTTGGCAGTGCGAGGGGGTGACGTCAACACTGCGACGCAGTGCAGCAAGAAAGCGTAGCTTCGGGTGCAAATTACTTCGAAGTCTTGCTGTCCCGTTCCCAGGAAACAGAAAACTGCGCAGGGCCGGACTAGGGTTCTTGCCGTTGCCGTTGCCGTTGCCGTTGCCGTTGCCGTTGCCGTTGCCGTTGCCGAGGAGAATCGATGCTGAAACGATTGTTTCGATGGTGGGCTCTCGTTGTTCGGGCCGTCACGATCGCCGTGCTGCTGGTGGGCTGGGCCGGGCGGCTCGCGGTTCGCCTGCTGATCGACGCCCTGCGGCCGAGGGGCATGCGAGGAGCCCGTGTCCGGGAGCAGCTGGCAGTCACTCTCACCGACGCGGTCGAACAGCTCGGTCCGGCCTACGTCAAGTTGGGTCAGGTGCTCAGCACACGGGTCGACCTTCTGCCTCCGTGGCTGTGCCGGAACCTGTCCCGGCTGCATGACCGGGTGTCCCCGCCGTCCGACCTCGCCGCCGTCATCCGAACCGTGCCACCAATGGTGACATCCCGTGTCATCGGCGGGGCGGCCGGGCTGACACCGGCGGCGGCGGGCAGCATCGCCTGCGTCTACCGGGCCTGCCTCTACGACGGTCGCGTGGTCGCCATCAAAGTACGGCGGCCGGGAATCGAAGAGACCATGAGACTCGATCTGGCGTTGGTCGGTGCCGTCGCTCGGGTCGTCGGCCGGCTACCAGCGATGCGTCAGGTTCCACTGGCGGAGATAGTCGACCAAGTCTCGGCCGCCGTGTACGAGCAGCTCAACTTCGTCCGGGAGGCGCAGTCGCTGACCCGGCTGCGCGAGAACCTGAGCTGCCTGCCGGACGTCCGGGTGCCGGCCGTCGTGTCGGAGCTTTCCGGCCACACGGTCCTGGTGACGGAGTGGATCGGGGCGCTGGAACGAAACACCGAGCGAACCCCCGCCCGGCGGACCGCGATGCTCAACGGGCTGAGGGCCGCGTACCAGATGCTCTTCCAGGACGGATTCGTGCACTGTGACCTCCATCCGGGGAACCTGTATCTGATGTCGGATGGCACCGCGGTGATCGTGGACACCGGCTTCGTCCGCGGCTTGACCGACCTCACTCGCCGCAGGTTCGCCGAGTTCTTCTACTACCTCGGCCGTAGTGACGGGCAGCGCTGCGCCGAGATCTTGTTGTCGACGGCCCTCGATGGCGGGGGCCGGTACGACCGGGATGGCTTCCGGAACGACGTGGTGGCCCTGGTGGCACGCAATAGCTCGGTCAGGGCCTCGGACTTCGACCTGGCGTCCTTCGCCGCCACGCTCTTCGCGATCCAGCGATCGCGTGGGTTGTACGCCGATCCGCAGTTCGTCTTTCCGATCCTCGCTCTCCTGGTGCTTGAGGGCAGCGTGCGTGAGCTCGTCCCGGACGTCGACTTCCAGGCGGAGGCGGTGCCGTACGTGCTCCGTGGGTTGCAGGAAACGGCCTCTGTGCGGCGCGGCTGACCCGGATGACGTCGATCAGGCCGGCCTCCGCCTGGCCAATCGCAGCGCCGTCACCGTATGGCCCTGGTGGACGTCTTTCATATCTATCCACCACTGCCTATGGACGAAGGGGTGCGGTGCTCCTGTGCGGATGCCACGAACGCCCCCTTGCCCGACAAGGTCCGCCTGCTGTATGACTGGATGTCACGCTGTCATGACAATTTGTCATATCGTCGGAGGGAGTGGTGATGGCTGCCGTGCCGCGCCTCACGTTCGCGGACGGAGGTAAGCGCGTGCTGCCCTGGTTCCGGCGGATGCGGGATGACCAGCCCGTGTGGTACGACCAGGGCACCAAGAGCTGGAATGTGTTTCGGTACGCCGACATCGCCCAGATACTCAAGGATCCTGTCACGTTCTCGTCCGACCCGGGCCGGTCGATGCCGCCCGAGCTGGCCGAAGAAGCCGAGGGCAGCTTGGTCGCGGTCGACCCTCCGCGGCATACCAGGCTGCGGGGGCTGATTAGCGCGGCCTTCACGCCGCGACTGGTCGAGCAGCTGGCCCCGCGTGTCCGTTCGATTGGTGAGCTGCTGCTTAACCGGGCGTTCGTGGACCGTAGGGTCGAGGGCGAGTTCGACATCATCGGCGACCTCGCCTACCTGCTACCGGTGTATGTCATCGGCGAGCTCCTCGGGCTACCCGAGAGTGACCGGGGGTACCTGGTTCGTGCGGCTGACGAGTTCTACGCCATCAGCGCGGATGATCCATTCGATGGCGCCTACATGGCGAGCATGCAGTCCACGCTCGATGAACTTGGCAGCTACATGCTCGACCACGCAGAGCGTCGTCGCGCCAAGCCCGGGGATGACCTGATCAGCGCGCTCGCGCACGCCGAAATCGACGGGGAACGCCTCAACGACAGGGAGATTCGCAACTTTGCGATTCTCTTGCTGACCGCCGGCCACATCACCACGACCGCGCTGCTCGGCAACACATTGTTGGCTCTGGGTGAGCGACAGGACATCATGCTGCGGTGGCGGCAGGGACAGGTTGACACCGCAATTCTGCTCGAGGAGGTACTGCGACACCGAACGCCGTTCACTGAGGTTTACCGGTTCACCACGACCGAGGTGACGATCGGTAATCAGGTGGTGCCTGGTGACCAGCTCCTGCGCCTGTGGATCGCCTCCGGTAACCGAGACGAGCGGCAGTTCGCCGATCCCGACACGTTCGTGCTTGGCCGGGACAGCAAGCACCTCGGCTTCGGGCTCGGGATTCACTACTGCCTCGGCGCCAGCCTGGCCCGGATGGAGTCCTCCGTCGTGCTGGGGCTACTCGCTGAACGCACCACATCGCTGGCGCCCGCGGTGGAGGCGCTTTCGTACTACGACGCACCCGGAATTTTTTGCCTGCGCTCACTGCCGGTGTCGTACCGCAGAACCTGACCGCAGCCTCCGACGAGGAGAACGTGTATGTCCGTCACCGACGAGCAGGCCAGGTACGACTACAAATCAGATGAGTCGATGCGCACCGATGTCTGGGACGAGAACCTGCACGTCGGGTACTGGGATAGCCCCGACGACACCAGTGACCAGACTGTTGCCACCGACCGGCTGACCGAGCTGGTGCTCGCCCGCAGCAGGCTCGGCGCTGGTCAGCACCTGCTCGACGTGGGTTGTGGTTTGGGTAAACCCGCGCGGCGGGCGGCTACTGAAACCGGTTGCTCGGTGTCGGGTGTTTCCGACTCCGATACCCAGGTCGAGCGAGCGAACGAGGGCGCGGTCGCAGCCGGGCTCGCCGGCCGGGCTAGCTTCCAGATGGCCGACGCGACCCAGGAGCTTCCGTTTCCGGACGCCCATTTCGACGTGGCATGGGCGATCGAGTCACTGGTGCACATGACCGACCGCGCCCGCGCGCTCGCGCAGGTCGCCCGTACCCTCAAGCCCGGTGGGCTGTTCGTCGCTACTGACTTCTTCACCCACCCACCATTGACCGGGACGCGCGCCGACGCGGTGGAGGCATTCCGCGGGGTCGCCCTACTGGGACCCATCGTCCCCCTCGACGACTATCCAGCCTTGCTACGCACGGCTGGCTTTGAACTTCGCGAGTTCGTCGATCTTACCGAGCACACCCACCGGACCTACGCGTTGCTGTTGCAGGCATTGCGGGACAACGAAACGGACCTGCGCGCACAGCACGGCGACGCGGTCTTCGACGGATTCGTTACTGCATTCGCCTACTGCGTGGAGTCGCTCGAGCCGCGCTACATGCTCTACGTGGCCCGGCGGGTGGCCGATCGCTGAGGCCGAGTGCGGCTCAGCTGGTGTGTGGGTTCTGCATCAGCGCAACGACCGCGCCCGCAGGGTCCTTGATCAGTGCGAACCCGCCCGGGCCGGTGCCGTTGGGCTGCCGCACGACCTCGCCACCCTTCTCAGTCACCCGGGCCAGGCTCGCGGAAAGGTCGCTGACCGCGATGTAGGTGATCCACTGCGGCGGCAGGTCAGCGTTGCTGCTTTTGGCGTGGCAGATGCCAGCGACCGGGTTGCCATCCTGCGCGAGCATCATGTAGTCGTCGTAGGCGCCCATACTCAGCGGCTCCGGCTTCCAGCCGACCACATCCGCGTAGAAGTCACGGACGCCGTCCGCGTTCTGCACGGTGAGGTCGAAGCCCGCGATTGTGCCTACCTTGTCTTGGCTCATCATGTGTTCATTCCTCTCGCTGTTGTGGTACCGATGTCAGTGCGTGTGCTTGGCCCACCACGCTGACCATTGTTCGGAGACCTGACCGAACGCGGTGTCGTCGAGGTTGTAGGTGTTGAGAATGGCCGTCGCGGATCCCGCTGGATTGGTCTGCGATGGTGCGTTCCCCGCGAGCACCAGCAGCCCTGGTCCCCATGCGTCGATGGTCAGGCCGAGTTGATGGGTCGACCGAAACCAGACGTTGCCTGTTGTCCTGCCGCCAACGACGGTGGCGGTGTAGGGGCTGCCGGCTGGTGTTGCCGCCACGCCGGTCAGGCCTAGCCGGTCAACGACGGTGCTGGAGTGGATGTGCTGGTTGGAGAAGAAGAGAGTACGTCGAGTGCCGCTGGTGTGGTGGCTGAGTATGAAGCGTAGCTGTTGGAGGAACGAGGTCCACCCCTCGGTGATGTCGTCGTAGTAGGCGTCCCATTCCGGGTTTCCCGACAGTGGCGCACGGGTGAGTGTGACGCGCACTCCGTCGGCCTGCGGGTGCACCTCGAAACGGTCGCCGCCGTTGGCGACGAGCACGCGTCTCTGGTCATCTACGGTGACATCGGTGAAGTAGATGGATTGAATTTCCTCGGCGATCTCGTCGGTGTCCCAGCCGTGCCATCGGCGGAGGGTGTCGGTGTCTCGCAATGCCTGCCAAGCAGCGTCGACGGTGGTGTCAACCGTAATTTCGATCTTTGGGGTATTCATTGAATCGTTGGTGCCTCCGTTGCCGGTGCCGGGTATCCGGCAGCGACCACTCGGTACGGACGGCCGCCCTCAGTGTCGTATGTGGTCGCTATCTGTGTGATGAGCTCGGTGACTTCCTCGGTGAACTGGTGTACCACGGCGGGGTCGGCGAACCGCACGTGTGTCTCGATTGTGAACGTGAGCAGGCGTTTGCCGGACTCCGCCGCCCCGACCTGCATGCGGGCGACGTCGCGCACCGCGGCGGCCGCAACTCCGACAAGGTGTTCGGCCGAGTGTTGGTCGGCGAGCGCACCGTCAGGCTCGGGCACGTTCTCGTCCACACCCATCAGGGTCGGGTTGACCACGAGCGCGCCCGGCTTGGCGCGCATGATCCGCTCCGTGCAGCCGCGTCGCTGTCGTTCCTCGACCAGCTCGACGAGGCCGATCGCCTCAAGCGCGCGCAGGTGGTAGTTCACCCGCTGGCGGGGGATGCGCAGGCTTGTCGCGAGTTGTGTCGCTGAGGCCGGTACCCGCAGTCTGCCGAGTAGCTGCCTGCGTAGTGGTGGTAGCGCGGCGGCGACGCGGTCGGGCTCGTCAAGGTAGTTGATGCCGCCGGTCATCGATCGATCGTCCAATGGAAAAATCAGATTGTCAATCTAACACGGGCACGCTCCTCGAGTAGTTCGGTCTGGGAAGGAACACCGCCCTCACCGGACTGAGCAAACGCCTGCTACGTCGGCGTCGGCTCGGGGTCCTGGAGGGATCGCGAGGTCCGGGGTGGCCACGGCGCGTTGCTCCGATCCTCGTGATCGTGACCTGTCCGGTCCAGTTTAGTCGAATCGATGACGGAATCAGCTCAACTGTCCCCTAGCGCCTCGTCTTTGAACGTTGATCGGGTAATGCGTCGGTTCTGAGGATGGATCAGGAAAGCTGTCTCCCAGTGCTCGTGTGGGAGGTGGTGGCCGGTGGGTAGAAGACCGGAAGTGTTCGCCCGGCAGGGTGCCGATGGCCGAGGGCCAGCGGTTGCAGCAGATCAGCCGGACGGCGAAGGATCCACGCGTTCAACGAGCGGGGGTTCGACGCCCTGAACCCACAATGGAGCGGGGGCGCACCGAGACGGATCGAAGAGCAGACCCGCGACTGGATCTACGTCATCGCCCGGTGCGCCCCCCCGTTTCCTCAGCCAGCCGTCCTCGGGCTGGTCCCTGGCCAAACTGCGTGACTACCTCACCGCCATCGGCTACGTCACCACGATCAGCGTCGAGACCGTGCGCCGTGTCCTGCACGAACGTGGCGTGTCATGGCAGGCCACCAAGACCTGGAAAGCCAGCACCGACCCCGACCTCACCACCACGATGCGCCGGATCCTGGACCTTTACGACCACCCGCCGCCGGGCGGGCGTGTGCTGTGCGTCGACGAGTTCGGGCCCCTGAACCTGCAACCCCGCCCCGGCCGGCCCGGCGACCCCAGGCACACCCCGTGCGACTACGCGTCACCTACCACCGCGACCAGGGCGTACGGCACATGATCGCCGCCCTCGACCTGGCCACCGGCAGGCTGCACTACCGCATCCGTGACCGTAAACGCTGGCGCGAGTTCCTGTCCTTCCTGAAGACCCTACGCGCCCGCTGGCCCGACCAGAAGCTGTACCTGATCTGCGACAACTTCTCCCCACACAAACACCCCGAGGTCCGCGCCTGGTGCGCCACCAACCACGTCGAGTTGGTGTTCCTACCGACGTACGCGTCCTGGCTGAACTGGATCGAAGCCGAGTTCGCCGCCGTGCGCTACTTCGCCCTGGGCGGCACCGACCACCGCACCCACACCGAGCAGGACACCGCGACCGGCGACTACATCCGCCGGCGCAACCAACGCGCCCAACCGAAGACCGGTTTCGCGACCAACTCCAAGATCCGCCACCCGGATTACCCGTCCAAGGCTGTACGACGAGGCATTAGCACGAAACAACGTTGCGCGGGGCCGATCCGTATCTAGCACCAAGATCAAACATTTGTGGTCCCGGGACAGCTACCCAAGCGCGGGGCCTACAGAACTACAACTCTGGCCCGATCCTCGGATTGGACAACCAGTACCACACGATGGGCGGAGCGGACTTTCCATATCGCGATGACCGGCATGCTGCTCGCCGGCCTTCCGGTCGCCGGGAATCCGGACCACGTCTTTGCCGCCCTACGGGAGAACCAGGTCGCCTTCGGCGCACCTTCGTCGGTCAGTGCCGGCAACGGATACGTTCCGCCGGCGGGGGTGCAGGCTGCGGTCAACTGCCTGGAACGGATAGCTGCGCTGGCCGGTCCGACTCCTCTCCTGCCGTGCGGGTAGGTGGTTCGGGTGGCGGATCCATGGTGGCTCGAGCGTCGGCGTTCTTGATCCTGGCTGAAATCAACGCGCCGACAAGTAGGAGAATGCTGACCAGCACGAAGGATTCGTGGAAGACCGACACCGTATCGACGGCCTCGGCGCTGTCCGGGGTCCGGGCGGTGAGCCATGCCGCCCCCAGGGCGATACCGACCGCAGCGCTGACCTGACGTTGGGTGTTGTAGATGGCGACGGCCTGCCCGGTCGCGGCCGGGCTGATGGTGGCGTAGGTGGCGGTCTGGAGGGCGATGAACACCGGTCCGATGGCCAGGCCCCGTAGCCCCAGTAGAGCGGCCGTGACCAGAGGGTCGGTGTCAGCCCCGACGGCGAGGAGGGCGACGCCACTGGCCGCGGCCAGAAGCGCCCCGTACAGCATGAGCGGGCGGGGTCCGTAGTGGCGGTACCACCAACGGCCGGCGATCTGCGACGAGACGAGGGCTCCGACCGACTGGGGTAGCAGGATCAGGCCGCTGTGGAGTGCGGATTGACCCTGGGGGCCCTGGAGGAACAACGGCAGCAGGAAGATCAAGCCGAGGTAGCCCCCGATGAGGAAACTGCCGGCGATGTTGCCGATACGGAACATCGGATCCTTGAACAGCGCCACGTGCACCAAGGGCTCGGACCTGGTGCGCTCGACCATGACGAAGGCGACTGCCAACAGCGGAGCGCAGATCAGGGCAGCCACGATGGTGGGGGAGGTCCACCCCAGCGTCGGGCCGAGCGACAGCCCGTAGAGCATCGTGGTGAGGGCCGCACCTCCCAGCACGAACCCGGCGATGTCGAAGCGGTGGGCGTGGGGCTCACGATGCTCCACCAGCACGGTGGCGGCCAGGGCCATGGTGAGAATGCCGAGGGGAATGTTGATGTAGAAGATCCACCGCCACGACGCTGTGTCGACCAGCAGCCCGCCGAGCACGGGGCCCACGGCGGGAGCAAGCACGGCAACGCCGAACACGGCGGTGGCGGCCTTGGCGCGCTGCGACTGTGGGAAGGCCCGGTACAGCATGGCCCCACCCACCGGGGTCAGCATGCCACCGCCCACACCCTGCAGGATCCGGAAGGCGATGAGTTGGTCCAGCGTTTGGGCCAGGCCGCACAGGGCCGAAGCCACGGTGAAGAGGGCGAGGGCGACGAGGAAGACGCGCTTGGAGCCGAAGCGGTCACCGATCCAGCCCGAAGCGGGTATGAACAGGGCCAGTGACAGCAGATAGCCCAACACCGCCCAGTGCGTGTGATTCGGCGTCGTCCCGAACTCGGCGGCCAAGGCGGGAACCGCCACGTTGACGATTGTGGTGTCCATGATCTCCACGAACAGGCCCAGCACATAGACGACGGCGACCCAGTACCGGTACGGCAGCCGCCGCCGGTGACTGGAAGGGGACGATGGGGGGTTGGTGATCGTGTGTTGAGCCACCTTGCCGTTCTACAACCTAAAGCTGGGTTCAGATCAACCTGAGATCGGGCGGTTCACACCCCCAGCTCCACGGCCTCCCACATGCAGGCCACCTGCCAAGGCCTCGCCACCGACCGCAAACCCGGCTGATCTCCCAGGTCGGTGCGGTGGTGCGTCATCTGGCTGGCCGGGCCGGGGTGTCGGGCCTGGCGGTGGTCGTGTCCCGGCACACCGCCCTGCGGGCCCTGCTGCGCCTGCCGCTGCCCGAGCGCCGGGTGCCCCGCGTGCTCGGGGTGGATGACTTCGCGTCGTGTCGACGCCGGCGTTATGCCACCGTCCTGATCGACGCGGTCACCCGTGAGCGCGTTGATGTGCTGCCCGACCGCAAGGCCGCAACGCTGGAAACGTGGCTGCGGGAGCATCCCGGTGTCGAGGTGGTGTGTCGGGACTCTCTCCGGCGCCTATGCCGAAGCGGTCCGCCGCGCCCTACCCGGCGCGGTGCAGATCGCGGACCGCTGGCATTTGTGGCACAACCTCGCAGAGGCCGTCCGTAAAGAGGTCACCGCCCACAGTACGTGCTGGGCCGCCGCTGACCTGCCGCCGCAGGCCGGCATCCGGGCCGTGACCACCCGGCAGCGGTGGCAGCAGGTCCACGACCTGCTCGACAAGGGCGTCGGCCTGCTCGAATGCGCCCGCCGGCTCCACCTCGGTCTCAACACCGTCACACGCCACGCCCGCGTCAGCCAACCCGAACGCCTGGCCCGCGCACCGCAGCACCGGCCCACCCTCGTCGACCCCTACCGTGACCACCTGCGCCGACGCCGCCAACAAGACCCCGCCGCCGGCGCTACGCAGCCTCTCGCCGAGATCAGGAACTGGGCTACACCGGCAGCCTCAACCTGCTCTACCGCTACATCACCCAAGGCCGCATCGAAGCCGACCGCCCAGCTCTGTCTCCCAGCCGGTTGACCCGCTACCTCCTGACCCCACCCGACCAGCTCACAGACCACCAGTGAACGCTCGTCCACACCCTCACCAGCGCCTGTCCACAGATGACCGCGCTGGCCCGCTTCATCACCACCGAACGTGAGACAGAGCCGTTGTTTTTTACAGTCCCTGTTACGGTGGCTGCGGCGTTGTCATGGCGTCGATCTTGGCAGGGGGGCTGGGCTTTCGCTCCACCGCCTGCCGGTAGTTCATCGATTGTGGGCGGTTTTGACAGCAGTCGTACCAGCATCGTGGGAGCACGTCGGGCTGAGCGGGGCAACGGCTGGGGCGTCCACTCGGTCGGTCGTCAGGTGCTGTTGGCGGGCTTCTTCTCTGCGCAGCGGTTGTGATGAGGCGATCGACGGCGGCGATGCGGCAGTGGAGGCGTGACGTCCTGCCGCGCATCCTGCACCACGCCGGGCCACGCATGTTCGCGGTCCACGCCGCGCTGGCCGCGACCATGTCCCCGAGTTGGGGGATCTACAGCGGCTACGAGATCTGCGCGAACGAGCCCGCCCGACCCGGCGGCCACGCCTGGCCGCACGCCGAGAGGTTCGAGCTGCGGCAGGCGCGACTTCGCCGCCGCCCGGTCCATCGAGAAGTGGATCGGCCAGCTCAACCAGATCCGGCGGGTGCCTCCCGCCCTGCACCGGCTGCGTACCCTGCGCTTCCACCACATCGACGGCGATCGGCTGATCGCGTACTCGAGGACGGGCCCCGCCACGGGGGACATGGTCCTGTGCGTGGTGAGTCTCGACCCCGACGTCCCGCGCCGGGGCACGCTCGTCCTCGCCCCCGGCGACCTCGGGATCTCCGCGCGCTCCGTCGATCTCGTCGACGAGGTCAGCGGCGAGGCGCTGACCTGGTCCCAAACACTCCCCGTCCACCTGGACCCTGGGCGGGATGTCGCCGCCATCTACACCAGCCCCGCACCACCTCCCCTGAGGAGCACCTGTGAGCACTGAGATCGACGTCCTTGTTCTGGGTGGCGCCGGCGTGGACACCATCGTCCACGCACCGCAGCTGCCCCTTCCGTTCGCCGACAGCTACATGGTGCCGGCGATCACGACCCGCGCGGGGCAGACCGGCGACTTCGTGGCGATGGCGGTCCACGCACTGGGTCTGCGTACCCACCACATCGATGTGATCGGCGACGACCACGAGGGCGACTTGGTTCGCGCCCTGCACGCCGAGCGGGGCATCCCGCTCACCGCCTTTCCGCTGCGGGCCGGTACCCGCCGTGCGGTCAACCTCGTCGCCCCGGACGGACGGCGGCTGTCCCTGTACGACAGCAGCCGATCCGAGGCGGGGGACCGGCTCCCGGTGGAGACGGTCACCGCCCTCGCCGCGGCGAGCCGGCACGCCCACGTGTCGATCACCTATCCGTGCGCCTTCGCCCTCCCCACGCTGCACGCGGCGGGCGTAACCATCTCCACGGACCTGCACAACTGGGACGGCAACGAGCCTTACCACGAGGACTTCGCCTACGCGGCCGACCTCGTCTTCGTGTCGTCGGCCGCACTGGCCGACCCCGAGCAGACGATGCGCCGCATCGTCGAACGCGGCCGGGCCCGCACGGTCGTCGCCACCGCCGGAGCCGAGGGAGCGTACCTGCTGGTCGACGGCGAGTTCAGCCATGTTCCGGCGGTCGATCCGCCGGCGCTGGTGGTGGACTCCAACGGTGCGGGCGACGCCTTCGCCGCAGGCTTCCTGCTCGGCTGGCTCGCAGGAGAGCCGGCGCGGCGGTGCGCCCTGTACGGCGCGATCTCCGGGGCCTACGCCTGTACCGTGGCGGCGACGAACGTCGACTCCATCGACCGGGGCGCGCTGCTCGCCCGTGCGGCGGAACTGGACCCGCCCGCGGGTCGAGGCCGCCGCTGGTGACGGCGCCCTGGAGTGGATATGACGGGCACGTCGGCCGCCACCGGCTACGACGTCGTCATCCTCGGGGCGGGGTGGCGGGCTCCGTGCTGGCAAGCCGGGTGAGCGAGGATCCCGACCGGTCTGTCTGCCTGGTGGAGGCCGGCCCGGACTACGGCGCGCGGCCGAACGCATGACCGCCGAAGGTGCTCAACGCCCGCGTTCTGCCATGGGACGACGTGTGGGAGCGTCAGGCCTGTGTACCGTGCCAAACTCGTTTACCGGCTTTGAACCGGTGTTTTGGAGATCGTGTCAGACTGCCCGGTGGTACCCGTTGATCAGCCCGTTGAGTCGTTGTCGGCGTTCATCGCCGTTCCCGCCTCCGTGATCGACTGTCGGTCCGGGTGTAGGTACCGCTGGGTGGTGGTCAGTGATCCGTGCCCGGCGATCTCCCGTGGCGCACTTGTCGATCAGGCCACCGGGTCCGGGTGTGGTCTGCCGGCGTACCGTCCACATCCAGGATTCCCGGTCGATGTCCTCGGCCCGGACGCCGGAGACCTCCCCGATCCGCGCCGCTGTGCAGGCTGCGAATATCACCACGTCGGCCCACCCGGTGAAGCCGGTTGCGGACCGCTCGACAAGCGCGTCGGAAAGCGCGGTGAGTGATTCCCGGTCAGGCAGTGCCAGTGAGCGGGGATCGTCCAATTCGTCTGCGGCCTGCTGGTAGTCGCGTTGCCACCCGGTAACCTGCGCCGGGTTGTGCTGAATTATGCCGTCGCGTACGGCCTGCTCCATCACGCGCTTCGAAATTACGCGGGGTTGAGGTGTCCGCGGTGGCGACGGGTCGTGGTCGCGCGGGTCCGGAGGCGTTGATTCTCTGGGTTGCGGAGGCGGGACTGCCCCGGGTTTGGTTGACTCGACCAATCCGTTGCGGTGCAACGCTTTCGCGAAATTCTCTTGTTCCGGGATTGGCTGCCTCTGTCCGAGTGCACGATCGTGGCGGCCGGGTTCGGCAGCCGGATGGCCTTGGACAGCGCCGCGACGGCCAACGAGGCTCTCACCTGCGAGTCGGTGGAGTAGCCGACGATCCGACCGGAGTGCATGTCCTTGATCGCGCACAGGTACAGCTTGCCCTCGGCGGTGGGACGCTCGGTGATGTCGGTCAGCCACAGCCGGTTCGGGCCGGCGGTGATGCCGTGGGCGGGGAGTTCATCGGCGATGAACCGGTACCCGAACGCCGGGTCATCGGCATGGATGTCGAGGGCGGCGTTGATCCGATACGCGTCGTTGAAGTCCCGCTGCGACACCGGATTCTTACGCCACGCGTAATAGGCCTGCTTACTGAACCCCAGCACCCGGCAGGTCACCGCGACGGGGATCCCGCCCGCGGCCAGATCACCGACCAGCGGGTACATCATTGTGGGGAGATCTCCTTGGCGAATTACGCCGCGGCCCGCCGCAGAATCTCGTTCTCCCGCTCCAACACCCTGTTCCTACGGCGCAACTCCCGCAGCTCCGCCGACTCGCTGCTGGTGCTCCCGGGACGGACAGCGTCCTCGGCGGAACTCCAGGGGGAACGCTTTCGGCATGACAGACATCCTTCCAGCGAGGAACGTATCCTCACAGGTCAGGAGTCAACCGAACCGGGGCGGTCCCCCTACATCACGCGGGGCTTTGTGAGTCCACATAGTGTGGTGGTTGATTTTTGGGCGCGCCCAAAGTCTAATGGATCAGCCAAGGTATCGATAGGCGCTGCAAGGCGGCCGCCCGGCCGGCGGTACCGGCCCTGCTACCAGGGAGTTTCCCCTTCGTGTCGGCCGGATCATTCGTCTACACCTCCGGGGCGTCGAGAGAGGCGCGTCAGGGGAGAGGCGCTGCTGCTCATCGCCTTCCTGGTCGGGTTGGTTTTCCGTGGTGTGGCTGGCTGGCTGGTTCGTGAGGCGGAGATCCAGCGGTTGGTGTCGCTCAAGTGGAGGGCCGGCCTCGCCTTCGGGCCCGGTTGTGGAGCGGTGGCCTGCGTGAGTCTCCTCGCCAGCGGCTCGCGACCTGTCGTTAGCGGCACGATCACAAGGATGGTGGGGTTGGACAGCACTACGAGGCAGGGCTCGGCTGCGAGAACGCGGCTGTTGGCCGACATGCCGGTCCGGGTCAAGGCGGCGCTGATCGTGGTACCGACCGCGCTGGTGGCGGTGCTCTCGACGGGCTTCGGCCTCTGGTCCTCGATCGCAGAGGCCAGATCCGCGCAGCGTGCCGGGGACATGTTCGCGGCGAGTGCGGCTGGTGCGGGGGTAGCACAGCGGCTTCAGGTCGAGCGGAACGCCGCGGTGGGTTTGCTGCTGCCTGGCTCGACGGTCACTCCTGCGGACTTCGAGCGGGCAGTCCAGGACACGGACCGTGCGTTGTCGCGGTTCCACGAGCGGCGCGACCGGCTTGACGAACTCCCGGAGTCCGTGCGAGTGGTCTTAGCCAGGGTGGACGCGGGGTTGGTGGACGTGAGGGCGCAGCGACAGCGGGTGCGTGGTGACGGGCTGGTGTCGCTGTCGGCGGTAGCCTTCGGCTACCGAGGGATAATCGCTGATCTTGATGACTTGCTTCCCGCAGTAGCGCAGAGCAGGGTGACTCCTCAGCTCGCGGATGAGATACGAGCGTCGGCGGCGTTGTCGCGGGCCCGCGAGTCGGTGAGCCAGCAGCAGGTGGCGGTGTTGCAGGCGGTGGCGGCGCGGCGGTTGACCCCGGCACTACATGCCGAGGTTGTGGCCGCTCGCTCTGCACAGGACGAGGCGCTGCGCGAGTTCGACGCCTTGGCGCGGTCGTCGTGGCAGGCATTGGCGGGTCGGACGTTGACCGGCCCGGACGTGCTGGCCGCCGTACGGCTGGACGGGGCGGTGTCGGGCACCGGTGTGTACGAGCCGGTCCGGCTGCCGGGCGGTGCTGAGCAGTGGAGCCGGGTGATGACCACCCGGGCGGATCTGCTCTCTCAGGTGCAGGTGACGGTGAATGGTGACATTGGGGCCACCGCCGATGACCTGTGGATGGAGCAGGTTCGCGCAGCGGTGGTGCAGGCCGGTGTGCTGACGGTGATGTTGACCGTTGCCGTGCTCACCGCGGTGCGGGTGGCGCGGTCGTTGGTTGGCCAGCTGTCGATGTTGGAGCAGGGTGCGCGGCGGGTCGCGGATGTCGAGCTACCGGGCCTGGTCGGACGGCTGCGGGCGACCTCGGACCCTGCGGAGGCACAGCGGTTGGCTGAGGGCGCTGGCGGGGTCTCGGTGCCGGTGGTCGGCCGGGATGAGGTGGGCCGGGTCGCAGACGCCTTCAACGGGGTTCTTCGCTCCGCAGTGGATGCGACGGTGGATCAGGCGCGAGGTCGGGCTCTGGTAAGCGCCATGATCACGTCGATCGGGCGGCGGGTGCAGGCGCTGACGGAGCAGCTGCTGGGCAGCATCGACAACCTCGAACGCGACGAGGATGACCCGGACCGGCTGGCCAGGGTGTTCGGCGCTGACCAGCAGGCGACGCGTCTGCGCCGCTACGGCGCGAACCTGCTGATCGTCGCCGGTGGTGGCCCCGGCCAGGTGCAGCGACAGCCGGTGGAGCTCGGCGACCTCATCCAGGCGGCGTTGTCGGAGACCGAGGGCTTCGCCCGGATCAGTGTGGAGCGGCTGGTCGAAGCCGAGATCGACGCCCGCGCGGTTGCCGCGGTCAAGTCCATCCTCGCGGAGTTGCTGGACAACGCTACCCGGTTCTCCGCCGACCAGGTGCAGGTGTTCGCGGTGTGGGCTGGGCGCGACGTGCAGATCCTCATCGTCGACTCCGGCCTCGGGTTGACCCCCGAGCAGTTGGACCGCGCCAACGCACTGCTGTTGAGTCCGGAGGTGGAGGTCGCGGTCACCGACCAGATGGGTTTGGTCGTGGTTTCCCGTCTTGCCCGCGAGTTCGGCGTGACGGTGCGCCTGAACCCGAGCCGGCCGGCCGGTATCACGGCCGAGGTGACCGTACCGGCCGAGTACGTGACCCGGGTGCACGTACGGGAGATTGTTGTTCCCAGCCAGATCCAGCGAGGGCCTCAGCAACCGTTCGCGTCGCCGGTGAATGCGGCTCCCGCGTCGGTGCCGCCGATTCCGCGAACCGGTAGCGGCTGGACCGGGCCCACCCAGTTGTCCCCGACGGTGCCGCCGTCGGACGCGACGATGGAATTGCCGCTGGTGCGCCACGAGCGAGGTCCGCTTCCGTTGCCGGCGGGCGCTGCCCGGCCGGCGGATGCCCCGACGTTTCGGGAGATGGCGGTCCGGTCGCCGTGGCTGTGGCCGCAGAGCGGCGACGGGCACGGTGGGTTCCGGACCGCGGCCGACGCGGGCTGGCATGCTGCGGCGACCACCGCTGAGCCGGCCACCGACGGGCATACCACGTCCGGTCTGCCGCGGCGCCGTTCCCAAGCGCACGTGGTGCCGGGTGGGATACCGACACCGCGCACCCACTCCGAACCATCCGCGCCGATCGATCCTGCGGCGATCAGGGCGCAGGTCGCCGGCACGTTACGCGGCCTGCGGGCCGCGTCTGCCACCCCTCCCCTTTCGACAGGAGAACGTTGATGAGCGCCACCACTGCCACACCCCGCAATCCCCAGCTCTCGGTCGTGCTGGATGGCTTGGCCCGGCAGATTCCGGCCGTGGCCCATGTCGTCGCGGTGTCCGGGGACGGGCTGCTGCTGGCCCGCACCGCCGGTCTGGACAGTGACCGGGGCGACCAACTCGCCGCTATTGTGTCCGGTCTGGTCAGCCTGGCCCGTGGCGCCACCGACCTGTTGGAGACCGGCGGCGTGCAATTCCAGATGCTGATGATGAACGACGGCATCCTCGTGGTGCAGCAGGTGCCCGACGGAACCTCGCTGGCGGCCCTGGCCCGCACCGAATGTGACCCATCCCAGGTCGCCTACGAACTGGCGGCGCTCGCGGCCCGGATCGGTGAGCAGGCCAAGCCGGGACCCCGCACCGCCGGTTGACTCGCGTGCGGGCGGTGATGATCGTGGACAGGGGCACCAGCGTGGCAGACGGGCGGGCCTCGGCGGTCACGGTCCTGGTGGTCGGCGGCCCAGGCGTGGGCAAGACGTGCTTCCTGCGGTCCGCCAGTCACGGCCACACGGTGCTGGCCGGGCAGCCGGGTAGCGTGTGGGAGGTCGGCTACGCCACGCTGCCCAGCGGTGTCACCATCGCCGTGCGCACCACCCCCGATCAGCGGCGCTGGTGGTGGATGTGGGACCAGTGCAGCGCCGGTGCCGTCGGTGCCGTGGTGTTGGTCGACACCACCCGGCTGCCCGCCTCGTATCCGGCGCTGGACTGGCTCGACGCCCGCCGCCTGCCGTACCTGGTGGCGATCAACCGGCCGCTCGGCGGCACTCGTAACCGTCACGAGATCCGCGAGGCGCTGCGGGTCGCGTCGCACGTCCCGGTCCTGACCTGCGACGCCACCGAGCCCGCCTCCGTCCGTTCCGTCCTGAAGCACCTCCTCACCACCGACCGCGCCGCAAGCCACCACCCGTGATGCCGCCGGCAGCGCCCCTGGCTGCGAGCAGCAACCTCATCGCCCCTGAACACGGCCAGTACCGGCGTATCCCGGACGCGAAACTGTCGACGAAAGGATTCCTGTGACCCCTCAACAGACCACCGGCCGATCTCGGCGGCGACGAGCGGTCGCCATCGCCGTCGCCACCCTGCTTCTCACGGTCTCCGGATGCTCCGGGTCCAGCCTTGGCGACTCGGACGCCAGCGGCGAGGAGATCCGCATTGGCCTCATCGTGCCGAAGTCCGGTCCCTACAAGGCGATCGGCGACGACCAGGCCGCCGGGTTTCGGCTGGCCCTGGACAAGCTGGGCGGTAAGCTCGGCGGCCGACCGGTCACGGTGATCGAGGCCGACGAGGGCGAGGGCAAGGCCACCGCGCTCGCGTCGGCGCGCAAGCTCATCGAGCAGGACAAGGTCCTCGCCCTGGTTGGCGGCGGGACCGCGGACACGGTGCAGACCCTGTACCCGTTGCTGAAGGAATCCGGGGTGCCGCTGATCGGCACCGGCGGGCGCCCGTCGACGGTAGAGGACCCGACCTACCTGTGGTCGACGTCGTGGTTGAGTCAGGAGACCGGCGCGTCGATCGCCGGCTACCTGCGCCAGAAGGTCGGCGAGGGCCGAGTGTGGGTGATCGGCCCGGACTACATCGGCGGACGCGACCAGATCGGCGGGTTCGTCGACCCGTTCCGCAAGGCCGGCGGGAAGCTGGCCAACCCTGGCGGAGAGCCGACGTGGACGCCGTGGGCGCCGGCCCCGACCACCGAGTTCTCCCCGTACCTCACCAAGATCAAGGAATCTGGGGCGGCAGCGGTCTACACCTTCTACGCGGGTGCCTCTGCGGTGGAGTTCGTCAAGCAGTACCGGCAGTACGGCGTCGATGTGCCGCTGTACGCCTCAGGATTCCTCACCGAAGGCCCGTCGCTGGCCGCGTTGGGCCCGGCGGCGGAGGGGATCTACACGGCCCTGAACTACTCCACCACGCTGGACAACGCGGCGAACCGGGACTTCGTGCGCCGGTACACGGCGGCCAACGACGGGAAGCTGCCGAATCTCTACCACGTGTGCGCGTGGGACGCGGCGCTCGTGCTGGACAAGGCCATCGCCGAAGCGCTCGCCGGCCCCGACGCCCCAGCGGCGTCGCCGGTGCCGGGCAGCTCCACGGCGGTCAGCCCGGCAACCTCGTCCTCCGCGTCCGCCGCGGCTGGCGGGGCGAGTGGTGAGCTGACCGGGCAGTCACTGACTGCGGCGCTGTCGCGGGTCGGGTCGATCGACTCGCCCCGGGGTGCCTGGCAGTTCGGGCCCAAGAACCACACCCCGGTGCAGGCGTACTACCTGCGCGAGGTCGCCCAGGACGGGCAGGTGTGGGTCAACCGCACCATGCAGACGTTGACCACCCTCGGTTCCTGACCCCCGGAAGGACAGACGCGATGACGACGACCACCGCCGGCGAGCAGACCGCCGGATACATGTTCGACAACGCCACCGACGAGGCCGCCAACCAGCTGCGGTTCCTCGGTGAGATCCTCGATCTCGGCACCCGTCGGCTCCTGACCGAGGCCGGGCTGACGCGGGGCTGGAACGTCACCGACGTCGGCGCCGGAGCGGGCACGCTGACCGCGTGGCTGTCCGACCAGATCGCCCCGGCCGGGCACGTCACTGCCGTGGACCTCGACCCCCGCCACATCCCGACCGGCCCCAACATCACCGTCCGGACCGGCGACATCCGCCACCTGACGTTGGAGGGGGCGCAGCAGGCGGTCGTCGCCCGGCTGGTGCTGATGCACCTGCCCGAGCGGGAGCAGGTCCTCGCCCAGCTGATGGGGGCTCTCGCTCCGGGTGGGGTGCTCGTGGTGGCGGACTGGGACTGCACCTGGCGGGACATGATCCGCCGCAGCCCCAGCCCCCGCGCCACCGAGCTGATCGAACGCTTCCATGACGCGCTGATCGGCTTCGGCGAGTCAAGGGGGGCGGACATGGGCTGGGCCAAGCGGGCACCGGAGGTGATGATGCGCGCCGGCCTGGTCGACGTCGACAGTCACATCGAATCCCGGTCCTGGCGCGGCGGCACCGGCATCTGCCTGCTGCACCGCAGCAACTCGATCCAGCGCGAGGCGCAGCTGCTCGACGCCGGGATGACCCGCGACGAGCTGACCGAGCTGCGGGAGGTGCTGATGGACCCGGAGCTGTTGCTGTCCGGCTACCTGATGCACACCACCGTCGGCCGCCGCCCCGCCCACACCTGACCGGCGGACCCGCAGCGAGGAAAGGAGGAGTGCCGTGGGCCTGGCCGGGCTCGTCAACCCCTACACGATCACCGCGCTGGATGGCGTCGCGTACGGGCTGTTGCTGTTCACCATCGCCGCTGGGCTGACGTTGATCGTCGGCGTGGCCGGGGTGCTCAGCATGGCCCACGGCACCCTCTACCTCGCTGGTGCCTACCTCGCGTGGTACCTCGCCGACGGCGGCTGGGCCGGCCTCGCCCTCGCCCTCGCCGGTGCGGTGGTGGTGGGCGCGTTCGGGGGAGCGGGTCTGGCCGCCGCGGTGCGCCCGCTCACCGACCGGCCGCTCGATCAGGTGCTGGCGACCCTCGGCGTCGCCTATATCGCCGCCGACCAGTTCAGCACCGTGTTCGGCGCCGAACCGCGGTCGGTCGACCCGCCCCGGGCGCTCGCCGGCTCGGTCAGCCTGGGTGACTACCAGTATCCGGTCTATCGGCTGGGGTTCATCGCCGTCGGGGTGCTGCTCGTGGTGGGGCTGTTCTGGTTCGTCGAGCGCTCCCGCGTCGGAGCGGTCGTGCGCGCGGTGGTCGCCGACCCGGGCATGGCCGCCGCCAGCGGCCTGCGCACCGGCCTCGTCCGGACCGGGGTGTTGGTCGGTGGGGGAGTCCTTGCCGTGACCGCCGGGGTGCTCGGGGCGCCGGTCATCGGCCCATCGCCGGGCGTGGACACCACCATCCTGGTGTACTCGCTGATCGTCTGCGTCGTCGGCGGCCTCGGCAGCATCCGCGGTGCCCTGCTCGCCGCACTCGGCGTCGGGCAGATCCTCACCCTCGGCGTGGCCCTCGTCCCCGGCGCTGCCGCGTTCCTGCTCGCCGCCGCCATGCTTGCCGCGCTCACCATCCGCCAACGCACCGCACTCCCAGGACGGCCCGCATGACCACCATCCTCACCCCGAACCCCGACGCGGGCATCGCACAGACGCCGGTCCGCCGCTGTGGGTTCGGGCCGGCGTGGCTGTTGCCGACAGCGGGGGTCGGTGTTCTGGTGGCGGCGGTGACGTTGCCGTGGCTGATCAATGCCTATCTGATCTCTCTTGCCACCACCGCCCTGGTCATGGCTGTCCTCGCGATGAGCGCCCAACTCTTGGCCGGGCTCCCCGGACTCGCGCCGCTGGGACAGGCCGCCTACCTGGTCGTCGGCGCGTACACCGCCGCGAGCGTCGCCACGCTGACTGGCCTCGGCCCGGTCCAACTGCTCGCCGCTGCCGCTGCTGGTGCTGTCGCGGCAGCCGTGACCGGCGTCTTGGCGGTGCGGGCCCGGGGAACCACCTTCCTCATGGTCACGTTCGGCCTGGGCGAACTCGTCCACGCCGCCGCGAACCAGTGGGCGCCCGGCGGCAGCGAAGGCATTCACACGCCGCCCGTCGTCGCGCTGCCTGGCCTGCCGGCGATGGTGCGGCCCGGCTGGGTGTACCTGTACGTGCTGGCCTGCACCCTGCTGATCGGCGCGGCCGTCGCCGTTGTCGTTCGGACCCGTTTCGCGTGGCTGCTGCGCGGCATCGCCGCCCACGAACCCCGGGTGCAGGCAGCCGGGCAGCACACCGGCCGGCTGCTGCTCGCCGCATACACGATCGCCGGGGGGATCGCCGGCGCGGCCGGGGCACTAGCCATCGCGGACACCCGGTACGTCTCGCCCGCCGACGCGGCCATGGGCGTCTCCGCCCTCGCTCTCGCTGCCGCGCTCATCGGCTCCGGCAGCATGGCCGGCGCCTGCGCCGGAGCGGTCCTCCTCGTTGCCGCCCGGGACTGGGTCGGCGGTCTGCTCGGTGGCCACGGACCCACCCTGCTCGGCCTGGCCTTCCTGCTGCTGGCCTACCTGCCCCGGCACCGCCTCGCCGGCCTCACCACGAGATTCCCGAGGAGGCGGAGATGACCGGCGCGCTACTACGCCTGGTGACCGTCAGTCGCTCCTACGGCGCCCGCCGCGCTGTCAACGAGGTCAGCGTCGAGCTGCCCCCCGGGGCCCGGCACGCGATCATCGGCCCCAACGGTGCCGGCAAGAGCACCTTGCTGCACCTCGTCGCCGGCACCCTGCGCCCTACCTCCGGGCGCATCCACTACGCCGGACACGACATCAGCGGCTGGCCGGCCCACCGCCGGGCCCGCGCCGGGATCGCCCGCACCTGGCAACACCCGGCGCTGGCCCGCCCACTCACCGCCGTGCAGAACGTGCTACTCGCCGTCCCCGGGCAACGCCTCGCGGCCCTGCGGCCCCAACGGCGTGCCGTGACGGCCGCCCACGCGGCCCTGGCCCAGGTCGGTCTGGCCAAGCTGGCCGAGCGGCCCGCCGGCCAACTCGCCTACGGCGACCAGCGCCGACTGGAGATCGCCGTAGCGCTCGCCGCCGCACCCCGGCTCCTGCTGCTCGACGAGCCCTCCGCCGGCCTCGCCGCCGAGGAGATCACCCGCCTCACCGAGCTGATCCGCGCGCTGCCGGACGACATGACCGTGCTACTGGTCGACCACAACCTCGACTTCGTCGCCGCCGTCGCCACCACCGTCACCGTGCTGCACCACGGCCAGCACATCGCCACCGGCACCCCCGCAGAGATCCGCGACCACCCCGACGTACGCCGCGTCTACCTCGGCACCGATGCCCTCACCAGCCCGGCACCCAACAGCCCGGCCACCCCGGCGGCCGTGGCCGGGACGCCAGTCCTGCGCGTGCGCACCCTGAGCGCCGGCTACACCGGCGCGCCGGTGCTCACCGACATCACCCTCGACGTGCGGGCCGGGCGGGTGGCCGCGGTCGTCGGACGCAACGGCGCCGGCAAGACCACCCTGATCAACACCATCGCCGGCCTACACCCCGCCGGACCCGGCACCGACATCCTCCTGCACGGACAGCCCTTGACCGGGTGCGACACCCGCCGTCGGGCCCGCGCCGGCCTCGGCATGGTTCCCCAGGGCCGCCGCTTGTTCGCCGGACTCACCGTCGACGAACACCTCACCCTGCCCCGACCACACCCCACCCGCTCCAGGAGCGTCGACGCCCGCCAGGTGCTCGACCTGTTCCCGGTCCTGGCCGAGCGACGCCAGCACCGACCTCACCAGCTCTCCGGCGGCGAGCAGCAGATGCTCGCCCTGGCCCGCGCGCTGCTGGCCGCCCCGGACGTGCTCCTGCTCGATGAGCCGGCCGAAGGACTCGCCCCCGCCGTCGTGGGGCAGCTCGCGGCGATCATCACCGGCCTCGCCGCCGAAGGCACCGCGATCCTGCTCGCCGAGCAGAACCTCGCCCTGGCCTGCCAGGTCGCCCACGACATCGCCGTCCTGGACCGTGCCCGCATCGTCCGTCACGTCGCCACGGCCGACATTCGCGAGTACCCCACCGATCTGCACGACCTGCTCACGGTCCCGACCACCGCACCGACACCGTCCTGACCGCGACCCGCGATCACCACCGACCCGGCGAGGTCACCCCCCATGCCTCGCCGGTGTGCACACCACCCTCGGACGAGCATGGTGCGGTGCCCGCCGGGTGGGGGCTACCCGTGGTGATGGGTGGTCAACCACTGGATCGACGGAGAGGTGAGCTCGGAGGGCAACGCCAACCTGGGGCCAGCTCGCGGCCGAACTCGAAGCGTTCGTGGCCGCGCTCCGGGCGGCGACCCCGGCAGCGTACGCCGGGACACCACGGTGAGCCTCTTCGGGACAAGGACGCGTTCGTACGGGAGTGGACCGCTGCGGCCACCGGTCTCGTCGGCGGTGAGGGAGAGCTTCGCCTGGTCAAGCCACTGCGGGAAGGATGACCTGCTCCAGCACCGCCCGCGGGACCCGCCACTGGTCGGGGTCGTCGTAGTTGCCAGCGGTGATGGCCACGGTAAGGTCCAGGTCAGGTAGGACGTACAGGCGCTGACCGCCGTTGCCCGAGCCGGCCACCAGCCGTGGGTCCTTGGTGGATTCGACATACCACTGGTAGCCGTACCCCCCGCCCCAGCTGGTCTGTAGTCGTGGCTGAAGCATCGTGTGGATCCAGTCGGCCGGGACGATCGGTTGACCGTCCCAGGCTCCATCGGCCAGCACCAGCTCGCCGAGCCGGGCTAGGTCGTGGGGCGCAAGTCGCAGTCCGGAGGCTGCGGAGGCCACTCCGTCTGCGCCAGTCATCCACTCAAATTGATCGATCTCCAGCGGCGTGAACAGCACGGCCTGCCCATACTGCGGCAGCGACAGCCCGGTGCCGTCGGAGATCAGTTGGCCGAGCAGGGCCGTGGCACCACCGCAGTAGGTCCAACGGGTGCCGGGTGGCTCGAGGGTCGGCCGCTCCAGGATGTAACGGTATCGGTCCGGTGCCAGCTCCATCGCGATCTCGGCGTTGGCCGGGCTGTTGTACGGGACGTCTTCGCTCCACTCCAGGCCCAAGGACATCGTCAGCGCGTGCGCGACCGTGAGCCGGGCACGCTGGGGATCGGCGGCCAGGTCGGGGTACTGCGAGAACCGCGGCACGAGTGGTTCTTCCGGCCGTGGGACCAACCCTTTGCCAAGGGCGATGCCGTACAACAGCGCGGTGACGCTCTTGGTGACTGACCGGATGTCGTGCAGCGTCTCGGGCCTGAACTCGACGACGCCCCGCGAGTCGCCCCAGGCGAAGTCCTCGCCGATCCCGTAGTACTCCAACAACGTCTGGCCGCCACGAACCGCCACGATGGCATGCAGGCCGCTGAGCTGGCCAGTTTTGAGCACCTCATCGAGACGGTCACGCAACTGCTTCATCACGGGCACCTCCGGAACGGGATGTCGACCAGCGGACGTCCGTTATACCGGAATTTTCGCCTTGGAGGCCAACGCAGCCACCGTCCCAACAATCTGAGGACCAGGAAGACCACGCCCGCCGCCGTGACAGACGGACCACCACCATGGCCGACAACGATCCACACCGGTCAAAGGCGATATGGGCCGCCGCCGGGTCGAAGACGCCAGCCTGAAGCCCGAATCATCGACGACCTGCACGCGGCGATGCGCCGGGCCGCACGTTTGGCGTACGCGATCCTCGACGGGACGCTGACCCCGATCGACCGGTCGGCGATCAGCGGTCCTACCACCCCTTGACCCCTTGCAGCTATGCGGCAGGTCTTGACTCGGTGCGGGCTCGAGACGTATTGACGTTTGCCTACGGGTATGGTTACCATCTGTGCAAAATTTTCCAGCAAGTTTCGTCGGTGTTGCAGTGCTGATTGCAAGATCTATCAGAGAGTCGTCAATGGCGCCCGCCGGTTGACGGTGCCCCCGACCCGTCCCACTCCACCGTCCCTGTTAGGAGAACTCAGGTGCTGACCACGCTCGGTCCACACCGCTGGTGTCGGCGTGCAGCCGGCCTCCTCGCCGCCGCTCTCGTCACCGTCATCACCGTCATCACCGCCACCTCGCTGCCGGCCAACGTTCAGGCGTCGCCGCCGGGCGACCGGGACATCACCGCTGTCCTGTTCGAGTGGCGCTTCGACTCGATCGCCCGGGCCTGCCAGGACACACTGGGGCCCAAGGGGTACGGCTTCGTCCAGGTCTCCCCGCCGCAGGAGCACATCCAGGGCTGGCAGTGGTGGACGTCGTACCAACCCGTCAGCTACCACATCTCCGGCCGGCTGGGTGACCGGAACGCGTTTCGGGCCATGGCCGAGGCCTGCCACGGTGCCGGTGTGAAGGTCATCGTGGACGCGGTTATCAACCACATGACCGCAGGATCCGGCACCGGCACCGGCGGCACGAACTACAACAAGTACGACTACCCAGGCTTCTACCAGGTCCAGGACTTCCACTCCTGCCGCGAACACATCAGCGACTATCGCAACCGCTACGAGGTCCAGGAGTGTGAACTGCTCGGCCTGGCAGACCTGAACACCGGGTCCGACTACGTACGGGGGCGTGTCGCTGGCTACCTCAACGACCTTCTCTCCCTCGGCGCGGACGGCTTCCGCATCGACGCGGCCAAGCACATCGCCGCCAGCGACCTGGCGGCGATCCGTTCCCGGATGAGCAACCCCGACGCCTACTGGATCCAGGAGGTGATCTACGGTGCTGGTGAGGCGGTCCAGCCCAGCGAGTACCTCGGCACGGGCGACGTGCAGGAGTTCCGCTACGCGCGTGACCTGAAGCGGGTGTTCCAGAACGAGAAGCTGGCCTATCTGCGCAACTACGGTGAAGGTTGGGGCTACCTGTCCAGCGGCAAGGCCGGCGTCTTCGTCGACAACCACGACACCGAACGCAACGGCGAGACCCTCTCCTACAAGAACGGCTCCGACTACACGCTCGCCAATGTGTTCATGCTGGCCTGGCCGTACGGCGCGCCGCACGTGCACTCCGGCTACGAGTTCAGCGACCGGGATGCCGGCCCGCCCAACGGCGGCCACGTCAACGCCTGCTACTCCGACGGGTGGAAGTGCCAACACGCCTGGCGCCAGATAGCCAACATGGTGGGCTTCCGCAACGCCGCCGCCGGCACCGGTGTGACGAACTGGTGGGACAACGGCAACGATCAGATCGCGTTCGGCCGCGGTGACCGGGCCTTCGTCGCCATCAACCAGGAAGGCGGCACCCTCACCCGAACCTTCCAGACGTCACTGCCCACCGGCACCTACTGCGACGTGCAGCACGGTGACCCGACCACGAGTGGCGGATGCACCGGACCCACCTACACGGTCAACTCCTTGGGCCAGTTCGCCGCGAGCATCGGCCCGGGGGACGCGGTGGCCCTCTACCGGGGTGCCACGGGCAGCCCGACTCCGGACCCGTCCCAGTCCCCGTCGGATCGCGTCAACGTCACGTTCGCGGTCACCGCCACCACCGTCTGGGGGCAGAACGTCTTCGTCGTCGGTGACCACCCTGACCTCGGCTCATGGAACCCCGACCGCGCCCTGCCGATGAGCGCCGCCAGCTATCCCCAGTGGCGGCTGACCACCCCCCTGTCCAGCGGCATCGCCATCCAGTACAAGTACATCCGCAAGGAGTCCAACGGTCAGGTTACCTGGGAAAACGGCAGCAACCGGACCGCCACGATCCCGAACAGCGGAACACTGACCCTGACCGACAATTGGCGGAACTAACTCCGAACCGACGGACCCAGACGTACGTTGTTCGGCTGTGCCTGTGAAGTTCCTGTCTGATGACCAGGTGGGCTGCGTACGAGCGGTTCGTCGGTGACCTGACCCGTTCGGGGCTGGCCACCACAAGGATCTATCAGGATCACGGCGCAGGCCAAGTGTCCTGGTCGGGGCTCCGTGCGCCGCGTAACGGCGTTGTGCCGACGACGCCGTTACGCGGCGACGACCCCACTACGCGGCGATGATGTCGGCGACGACGCAGGCGATGTTGTCCGGCGCGCCGGCCGCGTAGGCCAGGTCGATCAGTCGTTGTGCGGTTGGCTCGGGGTCACCGGACCCGGCGAGGGCGGTGTGCAGGTCGCTTCGGCTCACGACGGCGGACAGGCCGTCGGAGCAGAGCAGGTAGCGGTCACCGGCCAGGGCGGTGCGCAGCGCCAGGTCGGCTTCGACGGGCTGGCTGCCACCACCGAGCGCGCGGGTGAGCAGGGCGCGCTGCGGGTGGGTGGCAGCCTCCTGCGGGCTGAGCTTGCCGTGCTCGACCTGGCTCTGCACCCAGGTGTGGTCCTGGGTGAGCTGCGCGAGTTCACCGCCGCGGAGCAGGTAGACGCGGGTGTCGCCGATGTGTACCAGGGCTAGTTGCGTCCCGCGACGCAGCAGCGCGGTCAGGGTGGTGGCCGGCTGGTTGTCGTCGGTGCTGGTGGCATGCACCGCGCGATCGACGTCGTCGATGGTTGCGGCCAGCATGGCGAGCAGGTCAACGGCGGGCCGGTCGGTTGGTTCGAGCGCCCTGAGCGCGTTGACGGCCGCGCTACTGGCGGTGGCGCCGGCGCCCCGGGTGCCGTCGGCGACGGCCAGCAGCCGGTCGCTGGCGTAGGCGACATCCTCGTTGCTGTCGCGCCCGTTGCCCTGGTCGCAGCGGGCGGCGTAGCGGATGGTCGGGGTGGGGTTGGTTGTGGACATGGTGACGCCCTCCTGGGACAGGTGCGCGACGAGGCGGGCGACGTGGTGTGCGCGGGTCGCGGTGTCGGCGGTGACCTGCTGCCAGTAGTCGGTGACCGCTCGGGCCGCCGCGTCCGGCTCCAGGTCGCACACGGTACGGATGTCGGCCAGCGGCATGCCGATGCGGCGTAACTGGGCGATCAGTCGCGCATGCGCCAACTGCTCTGGGGCGTAGAACCGGTAGCCGGAATCGGGATCGACCGCCGCGGGCGGCAGCAGCCCCACCTCGTCGTACAGACGCAACGCCTTCGGGGTCAGCCGCGCCGCCCGGGCGAACGCGCCGATCGTCAGCAGCTCCACGGTGTCATCCTCCTCGTGCCGGCCGGGTGGCCGGCACGGACCACAGTGCTGCTTGCCCAAGGGGCAAGGTCAAAGGGCGAGTAGGGCCTGCCCGATGGCAGGTGCGGGGCCAGTGGCGGGGCAGGTGTAGCTGGCGGTGCGTGGGATCGCCTCCATCCCCGCGTGGAACTGGTTGACCAACAGTGCAATAATGAAAACCGTTGTCGTTACCGTTGTCGACACGCCTCGCGGCGTGCGAGCCGAAGATCTGCTGGCCCGGCAGACCGACGGTGACACCACCACGTACCACCGCGTGGGCACGCGGTGTGAAAGGGGAGGCATGAATGCGACGGTGCGGGCTCGCGGCTTTGCGGCCCTGTTAGCCGGGGCGGTGGTCGTTGGCCTGGTGGCGGCGCCGGTCGCTGCTTTGGCGGCGGAGAAGGTGGTGCTGTCCAAGGGGCACGCCGACGCGATCGACGTGCGCTACAGCGACGGCAGTCTGTCGTTGAAGGTCAATGACGACACGTTCAGCCCAGCCGTGGTCCGGGATCCGGCGGATGTCACGTTCCAGGTCCTGCCGGAGGCGGCGATGGCCGTTCCGGACGATCCCCGGTTCGCCTTCCTCGGCCCGGCAGGTAGCCAGATCTGGCTGCTGCCGATGACCCAGGACCCGGATCTGCTCTGGCCGGGTTGGAACACCACGACTCTCGAGTCCGATGTGTTCGAGAACGACACGGTGCGACTGAGCCTGGTCGAGGTGCAGGGGCCGGGAAACGTCACGTTGTTCACGCAGGACTCGTTCGGTGGTCCGATCATCAAGTTCCGCGGGGATGACGGGCTTCCGGGCGCGATCGAGGTGCCGGTGCACACCCATGCGCACTCGAACTGGGCGTTCAGCGCGCTGGGCGACTACACGCTGACGTTCCAGGTCGATGCGACGCTGACCGGCGGCACCACGATCAGCACCGGACCGGTGGACTATTCGTTCCTCGTCGGCGAACTGCCCGGTGACGGCTCGGAGGTCGGCCTGTCGGTCAGCGGCATGGCCGATGAGTACCAGCCCAACGACACCGTCACGCTCAACGCGGTGCAGACGCCGCAGACCGAGCTGGATTCCTACCACTGGTTCAGCAGGTGTCCGGGTGCGACGGACTGGACGATGATCCCGGGCGAGGCGGGTGCCAGCTACTCGTTCACCGCGACCCGGGAGCTGAACGCCTGCGAGTACCTGGCCAAGCTCTACGACGACGATGACGTGGTGTCGGCCGTCAGCGAGCCGGTTATTCTCTGGGTGGCGTTCGCGCCGGCGGAGCCAGGGAACTCACAGACGATCACCGCGTCGATCGACGAGACCCAGGGCTCCCTGGTCATCAGCGTTGACCCGGACGACCGGGCGGTGGTGCTGCCACCCGCCCAGCTCAACAGCGCCGGTGACCGATGGGAGAGCAGTGGTGAGCTCCGGCCCGTCACGGTGACCGACACCCGCGCCGGTCAACCCGGCTGGAGCGCATCCGGGCAGATCCCGGATGACTTCGCCGGTCCCGACGGCTCTTCCTTCAGCGCCGGCTACCTCGGCTGGACCCCCCGGGTCCTGGCTCAGGGCGCCGGGCAGGGGGTCGTGGCCGGCCCCGAGGTGGCACCGTACGTCGTCGGCAGCGGCGGCGGCCTCGGCAGCAGCGCGGTTCTGGGCTCGGCGCCGAACGAGGCCGGGCGGGGCACCGCCCAACTGGGTGCCGGGCTGCGGCTCAGCCTGCCCACCGAGACGGCCGCGGGAACCTACACTGCGACCCTCACCCTTACCGCGATCTAAGGGTGCCGGCCGGTCCGAGGGCCCGGCACTGACCTCAGGGCCCCGGACAGCTGCGGGGTGGGCGGAGCGCAACCGCGCCCGCCCACCCATTCCCTGCCCCACGGAACGGAAATCGTCGCCCCCATGCGCCTGCTCGCCGCCATCGCCACCGGCCTCGCCCTGCTCGGCGCCGCCTCGGCCCCACCCACGCCGCCACCGGGCCCGTCGTCGGCTCCATCCGCGGTGACCTGGGGGGTGGCGCCATCGAGTCCGGACGGACCGAACGGCCGCCCGGCTTTCACCTACAAGCTCAACCCCGGCGCGACGGTGACCGACTACGTCGCGGTCACCAATCACTCGACGCGTCCGCTCACCCTGAACCTCTACGCCAGCGACGCCTTCACCACCGAAAACGGCGGTTTTGACCTGCTGGCCGGCGGTCAGCAACCCACTGATGTGGGTTCCTGGGTCCGCTTCACCGAACGCAGTGTGACGATCCCGTCAACGTCGCGACTGAATGTTCCGTTCACCCTTACGGTTCCGGAGAACGCCACACCGGGCGACCACGCCGGAGGTGTTGTCGCGTCACTCGCCACCACGGCGGCGGATGGCCAGGGCAACCAGGTCGCCGTCGATCACCGCGTCGGCGCCCGGATCTACCTGCGGGTCACTGGAGAGCTGAGACCCGCGTTGACTGTCGAGAACCTTCGGGTACGGCACACCGGGTCGCTGAACCCCCTGGTCGGTGGCACGCTCACCGCCACCGTCACCGTCCGCAATACCGGCAACGTCCGGCTCACCGGCCTACCCACGCTTGAGGTGGCCGGCCCCCTCGGCCTCGGCCGACGTTCTGTGGAAGCGGCGGGCCTACCGGAGATCCTGCCGGGTGGTGAGGTGACCACCACCGTACGGATGACGGGTGTGCCGCCGCTCTTCCGGCTGACCACGAGGCTCACTGTCACCCCCGCCGCCGTCGGCGACCAGGTCCTTGACCCGCCACCGCGGGGCGATACGACGCGGGCCACCGTCTGGGCGGTGCCCTGGCTACAGCTGGCCCTACTGATCCCGATCGGGCTCGCCGGGTGGCTGCTGATCGTTGCCCGCCGCCGGCAGCTTCGAGCGATCGCGCAGGCGGTGGCGACCGCCCGTGAGCAGGGCCGGTCGGAGGCGAGCCGGACGACGCCGCAGGACGCTGCCAACAACGGTGCCGCTCAGGAACCGCACGAGACAACACCATCACGTCGCCTGGGGAGCGAGCAATGACGATGAAAAGCAGGGGTGCCGGCGCGGCCGGCCTTGCCCTGGCCGTCCTGGCCCTGGCCGTAGGGGCCGCGCCGGCTGTCGCTGAAACGGCCACGATAGGCGCGACCGATGCGGACCTGGTTTCGGTGACGCTCGACGGTGACGCGATGTCACTGCGAATCCGAGACGCCGGCCAGGTGGCCCGCGACGTGCCAGGCTACGACCCGGCCGAGGTGGTGCTCGGCCCTGACGGGGGTTTGGCGGGCCGGGTTCCGGCCAGGTCAGCCCTTGCCTTCCTGGGGCCGGCGGGCCAGCCGGTGTGGTCGCTGTCCGCCGGCGACACCAAATTCCCCACCCTGGACACCACCGGGGTACCTCTGGGCGCTGTCACCGAGGACATGGTGACGCTGCGCCTGCGGTCGGTCGAGGGGCCGGGCAACTTCACCGCCTACCAATTGTCGGGCCTCGAAGGGGCGACCGCGTTGTTCGGCAGCGGCACGAATCTGCCGCGGTCTCTGCGACTACCAGCGGCTACGCGTACCGATGGTGTGGTGTGGGCCTTCGACGCCGCCGGCGACTATCGGCTCACGCTGACCGTGTCGGCGGACCTGCGCTCCGGCAAGGCGGCCAGCGCTGAGGCGACATATCGGGTTCGCGTACCCGAGATCGTCCCGGCTGGGCAGGTGCTGCCGTCGGCTGCGCAGCCTCCGCGGCCCGGCAGCCAGCCGGACACGGCGGCGCTCGCCCCGACCGTCGCCGAAGTGAGGCCGACTGCGACACCGAAACCTCTCGCCGCGCCGATGGCGCCAGCGGCCGCGAAGACGGGCACCACCACGGAGACGGGTGCCCAGCAGGTCATCGCCGATGGACACGTCGACATGGGGCCGCAACTCTCCGGAGCCGACTGGACAATTCGGATCAAGGACGATCGCACCAGCCCGGCTGTCTGGCGAGAGACCGCCGACGTGGTGTTGCGGATCAAGGACAACGCGAAGATCACTGTACCCGCCGGTGCGGACTTTCTCGGTCCGCAGGGCGATTCGGTCTGGCTGCTGCCACAGTCCCAGCAGTCCGGCATCGTCTGGCCGGGCTGGAACACCCAGCACGAGTCGGTCGTTTCCGGTATCAAGGGCGACGTCACCTGGACGCTGAAGGGCGTTGACGGGCCCGGGCGGTTCGCGCTCTTCCTGACCGGCTCGTTCGGCGAGGCCGACGTGCTGTTCGACTCCGCGACGTCGTTCCCGCAGCAGCTGGCTGTTCCGCTGAACACGCACGCGCACGGCAACTGGGCTTTCAGTAAGCCCGGCCTGTACCGCCTCGCGGTGCAGATGAGCGGCACCACCACCGCCGGCCAGGCGGTCACCGACACGAAGACGCTCACCATTGCCGTCGGCGATAGCACCGACCCGAGCGGTGGCTTTGGATCGGGCAGCGGCTCCGGGGACGACGGACAGGACCAGGGTGGCACCGGCCCGCTGCCGCGTACGGGCGCGGGGTGGGTGTTGCTGGCGGGCACGGTTGGCGTTGTCCTTGTTGTCGCCGGGGCGTTGCTGGTGCTGCTCGCCCGTCGCCGTGCTGGCACCAACCAGGAGGGCTCGTGATTCCGGCGCCCCGGTCCTGGTTGCGGCGGGCGATCCTGCCGCTGCTGATTGTGGGGCTGGTCGCCGGCTGTCGGTCGGAGGTGGCGTTGAGCGCGAACGACGAGCGCCTACAGGTCATCACGACCACCGGAATCCTGCGCGACCTGGTGCACAACGTCGGCGGTGACCGGGTAGCGGTCAGTTCGCTGGTGCGCGACGGTGCAGATCCGCACAGCTATGAGCCGTCGCTTCGCGACATCCGGGACGTGGTCTACGCCGACGTCGCCTTCAGTAACTATCTGCTACTCGAAGAGCAGGCCATCATCAAGGCGCTGGACGCCAACCTGCGCGCGGGGGTGCCGAACATCTCGCTGGCAGAGGGAGCGGTGAAGTACGCCGCGGAGATCATTCCGCTGGTCGAGGACGTGTCGCTGGACACCCTCTGGCTGGGCATGCGGGTACGGGGGACCGGTGCGGTGCACGGTGCGAACCGCGCCTCGGACGTGTTGCTCAGCGCGACGTCGGCTGACGGTCCGGGTGGTGTGGTCGCCTACCTCACCGAGTCGTTCGGCAACCCGTCGGTCTACGTTGACTCCACCGACGGGTTCGATCCGGCCAATGGCTTCCGTGCCGACACCGCCGTGCTCCCACCCGACGCGCACACGCACATGAGCTGGGCGTTTACCAAACCCGGTGTTTACCGGCTGAGCATGCGGGCGACGCTGTCCGTTGACCCGCAGGCACCATCGGTTCCGATGGGCGAGCAGGAATTCACGTTCGCCGTCGGGGTGGATCCTTACTCGGTGCCGGGCATGCCCGAGGCGACGGTCCTGAATGCCGGCCACGCTGATCTCACCGTTGACCTCGATCAGCAACGGCTCTACCTGTTCGCCGACCCGGAGGGCAGCGGGGAAGCCGAACAGCGGGTCTACGATCCGGCCCGCACGGTCATCGAGGTGCCGGGTAAGGCGCTGCTGGAGGTGCCCGGCGATCGCCGGCTCCGGTTCCTCGGCCGACCCGGTAGTCGGGTGTACCAGCTTCCGCAGGCGGTACTCGGCAAACACGTACACGGGGAGATCGACCCGCACCTGTGGCAGAACGTGCGAAACGCGATCTCCTACACCGAACTTATCCGCGACACCCTCATCGAGGCCGATCCCCGAGGCGCGGCGACCTATCGGTCGAACGCCTCGGCCTACATCCACAGCTTGGAGCAGCTCGACACGTACGTGCGCAACACCATCGCCGAGATTCCGCCGTCGCGACGGCACCTGATCACCACTCATGACGCCTTTGGCTACCTCGGCCAGGCGTACGGGGTGAACATCTCCGGGTTCGTCGCCCCGAACCCGGCCGTCGAACCGAGCCTTGCCGACCGGCGCCGTCTTACCGAGACGATCCGCAACCTGAAGATCCCGGCGGTGTTCCTGGAGCCGAACCTGGCAGCCCGGTCTACCACCCTCAACGAGGTGGCCCGTGAGGAAGGGCTCCGGGTGTGTGCGATCTACGGCGACACCTTCGACCGCGACATCACCAACTACGTGCAGATGATGCGGTTCAACGCTGAATCGCTGCGTGACTGTCTGACCACCACCAACCAGGGGAGGCCTCAGTGACATCCGGATGGGTGCGACGCCGCACCCGCGTACGCGGGCTGCTCCCACGCTGCGTGCTCGCGGTGCTGATCGTGCTGACGACGATGCCGGCTGCCGCGGCGGCGCAGGAGCCCACCCCGGGGCTCAGCCAGTCGATCGCCGCCGACCAGCCGCTCACCACCGGTCGGGCGGAACTCGGTGCCGGACACATCGACCTCGGCCCCCGTTACGTCGATGACCAGTGGACACTGCTGATTCACGACGGTACGCAGGCACAGCCGGTGTGGCGTGACCCCGACGAGACGGTGTTGCGGGTGTCCGACGCGGCACTGCAGACCGTTCCGGAGGATCCGGCGTACGAGTTTCTCGGCGTTGACGCCGGCGAACAGGTGTACGTGGTGCCGCAGGTCCAGAAGCCCGATGTCGTCTGGCTCGGCTGGAACACCCAGGATCCCCGGGTGATGCAGAGCATCGACCGTGGCGTCACCCTCTCCTTGCTCGGCGTGGACGGCCCCGGAACCCTCACGACGTACCTGCAGTCGGGGAACTTCGCGGCCCCCGAGCCGCTGTGGCGCTCCGTCGAGCCGAAGGCCCAGCCGTTCTGGGCGGAGGTCAACACCCACACCCACGCCAACTGGGTCTTCACCGCACCAGGTGTCTACCTGATCGCGGTGCAGGTGTCCGCCGACCTGATCAGCGGTGAGACAGTGTCAGCAACCCGCATGTTGCGCTTTGCCGTGGGCGACGGCACCAGCGTTGACGAGGCGTATACCGCCACCACCGACCTCCCCGGATCGGCGGAACAGACCTCACCGGTCAGCGACCGCGCCGAGGCCGGCAAGCCAGCCGCCGAGTCCATAAATCTGCTCCTCCCCGCGATGGTGACGCTGGCGGTCCTGCTCGCCACCGGCCTGGTGCTTCTGTTGCTGCGGGGACGCCGGGCCAAGCGGCAGGCTGAGCGAGAAGGCGGGACCTCGCTGTCCGGGGGTGACCGTTGAGCGAGCTTGAGGTGGACCAGCTGGAGGTGGATCTCGGTGGCCGACCGGTCCTGCGGGACATCAACCTGCGCCTGGACCGGGGTGAGCTGGTCGGGCTCCTTGGCCCGAACGGCGCCGGCAAGACCACCTTGCTGCGCGCGATTCTGGCGCTGACCGGTATCCGCGCCGGCCGGGTGCTGGTCGGGGGCAAGCCGTCGCGCCCCGGCCGCTGCGAGATCGGCTATGTCCCCCAGCGCCACGAGTTCACCTGGGACTTTCCCATCTCCGTCGAGCAAGCCGTGTTGAGTGGCCGGACCGGCCGAATGGGGCTGTTCCGCCGCCCCGGCGTCGCCGACTGGCGGGCTGTCGGCGCCGCGCTGGACCGAGTACAGCTCACCGAGCTGCGTCGCCGCCCGGTCGGTGAGCTGTCCGGTGGGCAACGTCAACGCGTCCTGGTCGCTCGCGCGCTGGCTCTCGCGCCGCGGATCCTCCTGCTGGACGAGCCGTTCACCGGGCTGGACATGCCCACCCAGGAACTACTGGGTGACTTGTTCACCAGTTTGGCTGGTGCAGAGCACGCGGTACTGATGACCACCCATGACCTCGTGGCCGCAGTGGACACCTGTAGCCGACTGGTCCTGCTCAACGGCCGGATCATCGCCGACGGACACCCGGCGGACCTGCAGGACGCCGCGCTGTGGACGACGACTTTCGGCGTGAGTGATACCTCCCCGCTACTGAAGCTCGTGAAGGCGATCTGATGTCGATCACCGACTTTCTCACCGACCTGTTCAACCCCAACCTCGCGTTCCTGCCGAAGGCCTTGGCGATCGCGGTCATGTCGAGCATCGTCTGCGGTGTCGTGGGTTGCTATGTGGTCCTGCGGGGCATGGCCTTCATCGGCGACGCCGTGGCCCACGCGGTCTTCCCGGGAATCGCGGTCGCCTTCGTCCTGCAGGGCAGTTTGGTCCTGGGCGGAGCCGTCGCTGGGGTCGCCACCGCACTGCTGATCGCGATCTTTTCGCAGAATCGACGGGTCAAGGAGGACTCGATCATCGGTGTCTTCCTCGTTGGCGCGTTCGCCCTCGGCATTGTGATCATCTCACAGGCCCCGGGGTACGCCGGGTCCCTGCAACAGTTCCTGTTCGGCTCGATCACCGGCATTCCCGACCGGGACCTCTATGTCGTCGGCGGCGCCGGCTTGGTCATCCTCGGCCTGGTACTCGCTCTGCACAAGGAGTTTGTCGCGGTCTGCCTCGACCGGGAGATGTCGCGCTCGATGGGGCTTCCGGTTTTCTGGCTCGACATCGTGCTCTACGTTCTGGTCACCCTCGCCGTGGTGATCTCTTTGCAGACGATCGGAAACATTCTTGTCCTCGCTCTACTGATCACCCCTGCGGCGGCGGCGCGTCTGCTCACCGACCGACTCGGCGTGATGATGCTGCTCGCCCCGGTGATCGGCGGCTCGGCAGCGGTGGTTGGCCTGTATCTGTCGTGGAGCTACGACACCCCCGTTGGTGGCACGATCGTGCTGATTGCCACGGCCGTCTTCCTTGCCGCCTGGTTGCTTGCCCCTCGACATGGCCTCTTGGCCAGGCGGTGGCGGCGGCGGGGTGGGCAGGGTGATAGTTCCCGGCCCTCGTCACTGTCCGACCCCAGTTCCCGTCAGGAGGCGTCACCGGTTACCCGGTAGACCGCCCGGAGGGTCGGCGAGGGCGAGTGGTCATCGGTGATCTTGAGATGCTCTCATCACCGGCTCGTGGCTTCAGTCGTGCTGGGTGTGGGGTCGGCGGCTTTCGGTGGTCGTTGCCCGGCCCCGCAGCGTGGCGATCCACTGAGGACACGTCACCGTGACCGACTTCACCCGGCAGCCGCTTCCCCCAGTTAAAGAAAACGACTATCATTTCCAATAGCTGCGGTCCAAGGAGGACCGCGGGGAAGGAGTTCCTTCGTGCGTAAGCCCATCCGCCTGCTGCTCGCCTCCGGGGCGGCGACCGCGGCGCTGCTCGCGGCAACGCAACCAGCGCAGGCATCACTGGTGAGGTTCAGCTCCGGGCACATCGACCTGGTCGATATCGCCTATGAGGCCGGCGAGCTGGAGCTCGGTGTCCACGACGAGGACAATGACGTCGAATACGCCGCCGACGAGGTGAAGATCGTCGTCAAGCAGCAGGCCGAGGTGACGGTCCCGAACGACCCCGCCTTCGACTTCCTCGGCACCCCCGGCGTGTCGACAGTGTGGATCCTGCCCCAGATCCAGGACACCGACCTCGTATGGCCCGGCGTCGCCACCGAGGAGGTCGAGTCCGGCGTCTTCACCGACGACGAGCTCACCCTCGCGATGCAGTCGGTCAGCGGGCCCGGGGAACTCGCCCTCTACACCGAAAACGCGGTCGGGCAGCCCAACGTCCTCGTCGACAGCGGTGCCGGTCTGCCCGACACCATCGCCCTGAACGCTGGCGACCACCAGCACTACAACTGGGCCTTCGACCGCGCCGGCACCTACTGCCTCACCTTCAGCGCCACCGGCACCCTCGCCGACACCGGGGAGCAGGTCAGCAGCGAGGCGGTCACCCTGCGCGTCGTGGTTCAGGGGTGAGCACCATGCACCTCCGTCGCCGAATTCTCACCGGCCTCGCCGTCACCGCCGCGCTGCTTGCCGGCACCACCACTACCGCTGCCGCAACGCCGATCGTGATCTCCAGCGGTCACGTTGACGTCCTCGACGTCGACTACGCCGGCGGCGCACTGACCGTCAACCTGCTCGACGACGACTCGGTGGAGCGCGATCCCGCCGATGTCATCCTGAGCGTCCCCAACACCGCCAAGGTCACCGTGCCCAGCGGTAGTGAGTGGTCGTTCCTCGGCACCGACAATCAAGCGTGGGTGCTACCGCAGGCCAGCAGCTCCGATCTGCTGTGGGCAGGCTGGAACACTGAAGAGGTGCCCAGTGGCGTGTTCCAGAACAACCGGGTCACCTTCAAGCTCACCAACGTCACCGGGCCGGCCGGCTTCAGCGCCTACACCGTCTCCGGCGGCACCCCAACGGTGCTCTTCGACAGCGGTGACGGGCTCCCCGACAGCCTGAATGTCAACTACAACACCCACGCCCACGTCAACTGGGGCTTCGACGCCGCCGGGACCTACGACGTCACCTTCGAGGTCACCGGCGTGCTCGCTGCCGACGGCACCACCATCAGCTCCGGTGCCAAGACTTGGACCTTCGAAGTCCTTTCCTGATCCCTACCCCCGAGGCCGCCAACCACAGACGCCCCCAAGGTACGGGGAATCCGTAGGCGGCTGAACCGGCCGGCGCGAGACCGCCACCACCTGGGCCTCGCGCCGGCCACTGGGTTCCAGTGAGACCGTCTGGCCCAACGGGGACAGAGGGCTGAGGGCCGACAGAGCGGTCTGTTCGTACTACTCGGCGCGGACCCGCCGTGGCGGGAAGACCGGTCAGGGCCGTTCGACCCGCGTCGGATCGCCCCGGACCAGCTCGTCGTGGGCGCGCCGCCGGGCGGCCACCAGCGCCCGCCCGGCCGCCTCGTCACCGGCCGTGAGTCGTTGCCGTAGCAACCGCAGCGCGATGCTGCGGTTGAGGCTGAACTGTCGTTCGGTGTCAACGACGACGACGGTGCCGGTCGGGCGGTACGTGGCCCGCACCGCGGTGCTGGCCTTGTTGCGGTGCTGGCCCCCCGGCCCACCCGTGCGTACGGCAAGCACCTCCACGTCCGTCTCGGCGAACGGGGTGACCGGGGCGTCTACCTCGCATCGTCGGGCTGCGACGTACCAGTTCTTTCTGCCCTGGCCGGCGCGGTAGGGGCTGGGCGCCTGCCAGCACAACGTCCCGGTCCAGCCGCCGGCGAACGCCTCCACCTCCGTGCCGGTGAGTCGGAGTAACACCGACCGGTAGGTGCCGGGTCGGTCACCGACGACACTGTCCAGCCGTACCACGTCCACGTTGTTGCGGGCGGCGTCAGCCTCCAGCCGGCGCAGTAGCCGGGCCAGCGCCCAGGCGCACTCCTGGGGACCCCGGCCAGCCGACAGCAGCAGGTGCAGGCTCATCGCTGCCCCCGCCGCCGGCGTTCGGGCCGTCGATCGCCACGCGGGGTGACCCCCATGTCCGGGGTCTTGTAGGTGACCAGTGGGACCGTGGTCGTCACCGGGGTGGCGAGTCCGTGGGCGACCAGGTCACCCACCACCTGCTCGATCCGCTTGTACGCGGTCGGCGCCTCCTCGAAGAGCAGCTGCCGGTCACCGCAGACCACCAGCGAACCCAGCGGGGTGCGGCGCAGCTCCTTGACCGTGTGCTTGGCCCGGCCCCGGCGCAGCGCGTCCGCCCGGGACATCTTGCGGCCCGCCCCGTGCGCCACCGAATGATTGGCCTGGGCCCCCGCGTGCGCGGCCACCAGGTACGACGGGGTGCCGCGGGTGCCGGCGACGAGCACGTCCCGGCCGTCGCCCGGCGCCGCGCCCTTACGGTGCAGGTAGTGCCCGTCGCGTACCTCGACCAGGTTGTGGCATTGGTCCACGATCGGCGCCGTCGGCTCGGCACCCAGCGCGATCGCGGCCCGGGCCGCCAGTAGCCGCCGGTTCAGCGAACCCCAGCGCACCGCGTCGTCGTGCCGCGCCAGGTACGCGGCCGGGTCCTTGGTGGGCCCGGCGCCGCGTTGCTCGGTGTGCGCACGCAGATTCCGCTCGCCGAGGCCACGGGAACCGCTGTGGACGACGAGGACCGTGTCGCCGGCGGTGAGCCGGAGTCGCGCGGCGTGGCCCGGGTCGAGGACCTCGCCGACGCGGGCGAGTTCGACAAAGTGGTTGCCCCGCCCGACGGTACCGAGACCGTCGAGGTGGCCGGCCGGAATGTCACCGTCCAGCACGGACCAGGCCGGGTCGTCGGCGTCCCGGTCCGGATCGAGCGGGCGGTCCAGGTCGGGGAAGCGGGGGGCGAGCCGCTCCGGTACGACCCGCTTCAGCACGATCGGGAAGACGGCGATGCCACAGCCGATGTCCGAGCCGACCAGATGGGGGTAGAGCACGGTCGAGGTCATCGCGGCGCCGATCGGGGCGCCCTTGCCGGGGTGCAGGTCCGGCATGCCGGCGACATGGACCATGCCGTCGAGGGCGGCCACCTGGTGGCACTGGTCAACGGCGTCGGACTCGACCCAGCTGGTCGGGGAGGCGAAAACGGAGACGGTGGCAGGGGTGGGTGCCGGCCGGGACTCCGGCCGGAAAGGTGGAACAGACAAGGACGCTCACTTCTCACCAAGGGTTGGGTGGACGGCCGCCGATCGCGATGGCGTGGCGGCGACGAAGGTGCTGCCCTCACAACGACATGCCGCCCAGCGTCCCGGACGTCACTGTCGCCGACAACCGACTTTTGGACCCCGACGGCACCGGCGGGTCACCCCGCCGCCGGAGTAGGGCGGCAAGACCGTCTCGGCATGGGCCGGCGCATCCGGGTAGACCGCGACGGCCGGTTGGTTGGGGTAGGTCGCGGGGCGGGCTTACCATTTTCCTAGGATGCTCTACGGGGTGTGGCGTATATTACCGGTATTGACCGACATGAGATGCGATGACGGGTAACCGCCGATCTGCGGATGCTGGGTCACTCGGTGTCGCGCACCCACCGTGCCGCGGTGTCCGCTTTTGTAGCGGGCTGGGGAAGACCACCGCCTTCGTGACTCGGCGTCACGAATAGTTGGTCTATGTCGGTGTGGGGTGTGGTCGGGGGCACGGTGGTGGTGGAATCTCGGTGGGCGTGGGGGCGTTACACCCTGCGTACGGCCGTGGAGGTGCCCCGCTCGGGCGGGTGACGCCGGGCATGGGCCGCCGGGAATGATGGTGGCCGGCCGGTCGTTACATCTGGACCCGGCGCCGTGCGTGTGCCCCCGATGAGGCCCGCGGTCGCCGACCTCTTCCCCTTAGTTTCGTTGAGCGCCGGACGGTGCTCGCACCCACCCCGAACCCCCTCGGGTGTGGGGTGTCGACCCCCGAATGGAGCAATCCCTGATGAACACGATTCTGCGTCGTAGCGTGCTGGGTATCGCTGGTCTGGCCCTGTCCACCGGTGTCGTCGCCGGCCCGCTGGCCACCCTCACCGACCCCACCCCCGCCTCGGCCTCCGCTGCCGTGCAGGCCGATAAACCCGACATCAGCGCGCTGATCCCGCACGGCACCCAGGGCACACAGTCGCGCATCGCCCTGGGCGATGAGCAGGTGTCGAACGTGAAGGCCATCATCGAGGCCACGAAGGCCGCCGGGATGGACGAGCGGGCCGCCGTGGTGGCGATCGCCACCAGTTTGCAGGAGTCGAAGCTGGAGAACCTGGGCCACCTGGGCGCGCGTAACGACCACGACTCGCAGGGCCTGTTCCAGCAGCGCCCGTCGTCCGGTTGGGGCAGCGTGGAGCAGATCACCGACCCCGCCTACTCCACCACCGCCTTCCTCAACGGCCTCAAGCAGGTCGAGGGCTGGCAGGACATGCCCCTGACCGAAGCCGCGCAGACGGTGCAGGTGTCGGCGTTCCCGTTCCACTACGCCCAGTGGGAGACCCAGGCCGCCGACCTCGTCGCCGAACACTGGACCAGCTAACCCCACCCACACCACACACACGACCCAACCCACACAAGGGAGAAAGAAACTGGTGGCCGGCACCCGAACCAGGGCGCCGGCCACCAACCATGTCTGGGCAGCCCGGCGCAGGCTTCGGTAGCTGCCAGGGCCTTCGGGATCAGCCGAAGGCGAGCTTTGCGCGGGTGCTCATCAGCCCGAATCCGAGGAGGTTACGACCGCGCCATCGGGCAGGGTCAGCCGCGCGTGGGTCTGTGATGGATAGGCCGATGCCCCAGACCTGATCCATCGGGCTGGCTTCCACCAGGACCCGGTTTCTTGTGCGCGACAGGTACTGCGCGAGGTCAGGGTGTTGGCTGAATTTGGCCACGTTGAGGAGGTAGGCGCGGGCGGAGCGCGGAGCACCGAGGGCGTCAAGCAGGGCCAGCCGCCGGTCGCGTCGCTCAGCGCTACTACGCACCGCGAGAAGCGTCGAACGTAACGTCAGCGAAGATTTCGCGTTTGGCTATCACATACCGTAGAGCCTCAGCCCGGGGCGCTATATCGATGCTCCTCGTTGTGCATCTTGGGGCGTGCGATACGGGTCAGCATGGATATTGAGCAACACGGGCGGCGAACGGACGCTCGGTGGTGGAGATGCCGAACTACATCACTTCGACGATTGCCATCGGAGCGGCAGCGAAATCCTGGTTGCAGTCACCACCTAGGATCGCAATATGTCTATGATTCCTCGGGCGTTGAAGATCGCGGTTGCCAGTGCGACGCTGGCAGCTACGGCCTTTGTGGTGCCCACATCTGCGGCCGCGTTACCTACTCAGACAGCTGGGGGAAGCTCCTCCGGCGGGCTGGATCGGGGTGAGTTGCGCACCGCGCTCGCCGCGGTGCCCGAAGCCGGGGTTCCGGGTGCGTTGGCTGCTGTACGTGACGGCCGACACGACTGGCGCGGCAGTGCCGGCCAGGCGTTCCTGACCCACCCCCGGCCGATGCAGCCACAGCTGCGGTTCCGCATCGGCAGCATCACCAAGACGTTCGTCGCCACCACTGTGCTGCAGCTTGTTGACGAGGGCCGCCTGGGCCTCGACGACCCGATCGGGGAGCTGCTGCCGGAAATCGTGCCGGGTGAACGTGGCGCCGAAGTCACCGTCAGGATGCTGTTGAACCACACCAGCGGCATCGGCAACTACACCAATGCGATGCTCGATTCGTGGGCGGCGATCGACCAGATGCAGGCCACGACGTACGCTCCGGCGGATCTGGTTGCGATGGGCCTGGCCATGCCGCCGACCAACGTGCCCGGGGCTGAGTTCAGTTACTCGAACACGAACTACATCCTGGCCGGCTTACTGATCGAGTCGATCACTGGCAATCCGGCGGCGGCAGAGGTGCAGCGACGCATTCTGCGACCGTTGAAGCTCACGGGGACGTCGTTCCCTGGCACTGATCCGACTATTCATGGCCCACACAGCGGTGCCTACTTCGCCCCGTTCGGGGTTCGTGACCTCAGCGAGTTCAACATGAGCTGGGGGTGGACGGCGGGCGAGATGATCGGGACCACGGCAGACCTGAACACGTTCTTCCGGGCGCTGCTCAACGGTGATCTGCTCAGCCCGGCCACCCTCGATGAGATGCTCACCGGGATGCCGATGCTGCCGGATGTGCCCGAAGCCGGTACCTACGGTCTTGGTATTCTCTCGCTTCCTACTCCGTGCGGTGAGTTCTTCGGCCATGACGGTCTGGTGTTCGGTCACCAGATGTTTTCGTTGCACAGCCGCGATGGCGGGCGCCAGGTGTCGTCCGGGATCAACCTCAGCCACCATCAGATCAGCCTGCCCGAGGCACATCCGATCGACATCGCCTGGCAGTCGTTCCTGCTGACGGCGATGTGCCCGACCTACGAGACGAGTGGCCAGTCGGCCGCAGCCGTGCTGCAACTGCCCAGCGTGACCCGGATGCCGGGCAATGACGCCGTGATCGCGGGGCCCTGACAGCGCGTTGGGCGAGCAGGGTGTGGTCGATGGCAGGCGGCCCTGCTGCTGCGAGAGTGAGGAGGACGTCCCTGATTCGGGCGGCAAGACAATCGGAGCTCGGTGACCTGGCTCGGCTTGAGGTCCAGGCCGGCCAGCTCTTCCATTCGGTTGGCATGTCAGAAATAGCTGATCATGCCGTGGATCGACAGGCCCTGAGGCGAAGTCAGCGGCAGGGGCTGATCTGGGTTGCCGAGGAAGGCGATCGGACGGTCGGTTACGTCATCGCGGCGGTGCTGGACGGCAACGCCCACATCGAGCAGGTGTCGGTAGCGCCCACGCACGCTCGGCGCGGGATTGGTCGGCGGCTCATCGCACACGTCGAGGGGTGGGGGAGGCGTAGTGGTCGTCCGGCGACGACCCTGACCACCTTCCGCGATGTGCCCTGGAATGGCCCCTACTACCGGAGGCTTGGATACCGGGAGCTACCCAACACGGAGATTGGAGGCGAGCTGACAGCGACCATGCGACACGAAGCCGCGCTGCCGGGCATGGACTCTTCGCTCCGGTGCGCGATGATCAAAGCTAACGGGCACGTGCCGTGACCCTGGCGGAGCAGCGCCTGCCACTGAGCCCGAGCAAGCAGGGGGTTCTGGCCGCACGCCGGTTGGTGGGCGGCTGGCTGCGAGGTTGGGGTGGTGACGGTGGTGGGGCTGGGACTGGGGCTGGGGCTGGGGCTGGGCAGCGGCGCACGCGCCGCTGCCCAGCCCCAGCCCTGGAGGACAGCTGTCTGCCCCAGGTGACTGCGTCAGATGTCGGCCGCGACTGGGTAATGGTCGGCGTAGTCGGTGTAGCAGTAGCGGACAAACCAACTCGTCACACACCACTTCGGTGCCTCGACGGCTAACGTCTCGTTGTCGCCTGAGCCGTGCCGCACGTGGCCGTTGCGTTGCAGAATGTAGTCGAGTTGCTGGCGGCTGTCCTGGTCGTCGTTGTAGTCGGCCATGTCGTTGCGCTGCGCGTCCCACGAGTACGGATGGCCGGTGAACGTCGCATCCCTGACGTCGAGCCGGGTCAGCATGCTGTCGTATTCGGTGGAGTAGCGGTCAACGTTGAAGTCGCCAGCGAGGATGACCTGTTCATCCGCCGGGATGCCGCGAGCGTCTAGGAAGGCGTCGAGCTCGTCGAACTGGGCTGCCCGTACCTGGGCCCCGGTGTTGTCCGCGCAGCCGGTGTCGGCCGCCTGAGCATGGGTGCCCACCACGTGTACGGGTTCGTCGTTGACGTTGAGCTGCGCGTAGATGAAGCCCTTGTGGGAAAACCAGTCTGCGCCGCAGCCGTCCGCGTAGACGTACTGGATCTTTTCCAGGATGGGCCACCGGCTCAGGATGGTGACTCCGCCATCCTCCGGCGTCGCGTTGGAGTATGAGCCCAGAGTGGCGTCCCAGCCGGACCTCGATCGGCCGAGAACTGGCGTTTGGTAGGGATACTCCGTAGCGAGCTGGTCTTTGAGCTGGTCGGATGCCTCGTTGTCGAATACTTCCTGCAGGATGACGACATCCCGGCCGGTGATGTAGTCGGCCTCGGCGATCAGGTTGGCGCGCGTGACCTGACCCCAGTTCGGGAAAAGTGACTGGGGCAGGAACATGACGTTGTGGGTCAGGACCTTCAGCGGTGCCGGTGCAGCGGCGGCAGGGGCGGTGGGGGCAAGCACCCCAGTCGCGGTGAGCGCCAGGGCGAGCAGCAGACTCTGCGGTCTCTTCATGACCATCAATGATGGTCATTCGAAGTTTCCGACTTCAACTACTCGAGGATGTGCAGTGGATGAACATGTTCACCGTCGTGCAGCTACTGGCCCGGGTGAGGTCAGCGGTATCCGGTCGTGTCGGCGGGCTTGCCGACGTCCTGCACCTCGACCAGGTATCGCCAGGCGTCGGGCTGACTCCCGTCCCGGTCGGTGAAGCCATAGACCTTCGCCAGTTCCCCACTGGAGAGCGACCTGCCATGCCAACGGGACACCTCAGGATCCTGTGCCAGGGCCGCCACGGCGCGGCCAACGTAGGCGGGGCTTTCGGAGATTGCGAAGTGGGGCTCGACCGTGAGCGCGTCGCGCCAGTTCTGCTCGGTCACACCAAAGGCGTCCAGCATGTCCTCGGACCGCAACCATCCGGGAGTGAGCAGGACTGATGTCGTGTCATGCGACCGGAGCTCATGCGCCAGTGCGAACGCCATCCGGCTCACGGCGCCCTTGGCGAGGTCGTAGAAGAATGAGTTGCGGTAGGTGGCCGCGTTGTACTCGTCTGTCCCGTCGGTCATCTCAACGACCAGCCCGCCCGGGTTCCGGATGAGTAGGGGCAGCGCGAAGTGACTGGTGATGGCGTGGGTTTCCACGGCGAGACGTAGCGTATGCAGCCCGGCGTTGAGGTCTGACTCCCAGACCGTTTTGTTCCACTCCACCTGGGAGGTGCCCCAGATATCATTGACGAGTACGTGGAGAGCGCCCTGCTCGGACTCGATCCGCGCGATCAGCGCGCGTACCTCGTCGGGGACAAGGTGGTCGACCTGCACCGCGATGCCGACCCCGCCGGCGGCGCTGACCAACTCGGCGGTCTCCTCAATGCTCTCCGGCCGGTTCATCTCCGACCGTTGGGCGCGGGTTGACCTGCCGGTGACGTATACGGTTGCCCCAGCCGCTCCGAGCTGAATGGCGGTTCCTCGCCCGGCACCTCGGGTCCCTCCGGCGACGAGCGCCACCCTGCCGGTCAGCTGCTTGGCCATGCGCGCATCTTACTGCATGGGGTCGGGGAGTGTCGGCTAGCGAGCTGAGGCTCCCTGCTTGGCTTTCTTCCGGCCCAGGTCGTAGGTCCGCTGCTCCTGGTCGAGGTGTTCGATGGCGGAGCGCAGTAGCGTCCGGGGCATGGTGGCCGCGTACTGGTCGAGGAACCCGAGCAGCCGTGCCCGGTCCTGGTCCCCGGCGCTGCGTAGCAGCCAACCGGTGGCCTTGTGGACCAAGTCATGCGAATCAGCAACGAACATCTCGGCGATCCGGAACGTGTCGTCGAGGTCGTCGGCGCGGACGAACGCCAGTGCTGACGATCGCGGTTCGTCGCTGCCACGGGTCGTCCGAGCGCGCCAACTCGAACAGCACGTCGCGGGGCTTGTCGACCAGATGTGCCCCCACCACGTTCGCGGCACCGAGGTCGACCTGGTCCCAGTTGTCGATCCGGTCATGCCGGCGCAGGTAGAGGTCGTACAGCTCCGCCCGGCGCGCGTCGGTGGTCTTCTTCCGTGCGGCCTGCTTGGACATGATGCTGACCGCGCCGGCGCGTACCTCGTGGATCGGGCTGTCGAGTAGCGTCTCGATCTCGTCTACGTTTGGCTATCGATGGAGTTCCGCGCCTGCGCTGCCGTCATCGTTGCTCGAACCCAGCTGGGTGCAGTTCGCCGCGCTGTGGCCTGAGCAGCCCGAGTTCGATCCGGCCCCCGCTGGGCTGTCATCGCCGGCGGATCCCGGACATGGTCGTGTTTGACCGCGCTGGTTTTATGGGAGCCCATCGCCACAGGGGGGGCACCGGCAAGAGCCGCCACGTAAATCTCCCCCCGGACACCGATGGCGAGTTGGTGGGGGTTGGCGCGCTGATCAGCTAGCGCCCACCGGTGGGTGACCTGCCCGGTGGTCGACAGCCGGCAGACATAGCCGCGCTGCTCACCGTTGTTCTCATCCAGGAGATCTCCGCCGTCGAGGACGTAGACCGCGTCGTCTGGACCGATCGCGACGTCGTAAGGACGGCCCAGGGCGCTGCTGTGCCACACGTGCCGCACCGATCCGTCGGCATTGAAGACCTGCACTCGTGCGTTGCGCCGGTCGGCGACGTACACAGCTTCATTGCTGTCCAGGGCCACGCCATGCGGAATGTTGAATTGTGCGGGCTGGTCACCGAGTTCGCCCCACTGGCGGGTCAGCACGCGGTGCGTGTCGAACCGGGCCACTCGGCAGTTGCGGTAGCCATCGGTGACGACGATGGACCCATCGGCCGACACGGCCACGTCGGTGGGGCGGGCGAAGATGTACCCGTCGAGGGTGCACGGCAGGTTGCTGAGGACGTTACGTACTCGCAGGCAGGTTTCCAGTCCGGTGGGATAGTCGTGGCCCACTTCACCGACCTGCCGTCCCGCCGCGTCGAAGGTGGTGATCTTGTTAGTCCTGACGTCGGTGACCCAATACCGTCCCTCACTGTCTGCGGTGATCGAGTGAGGCGAACGAAACCGTCCCGCTCCCCAGGTGCGGCGCACCGTGCCGTCGCGTGGGTTCAGGACGACGACCGTGTCCGTGTCGATGACCGCGTCGTAGGCGAACGCGGTGCCCGCCCGGTGCAGCAGAGCTATCTCCCCGGTAGGCCCCACCGTGATGCCGGTACCGATGCGCGCCGTGGCAGGTACCCGTCCCCACGGCCGTAACAGCCGGTCCTCGGGGATGGCGCCCACCGCAGGATCGCTGACCGTGGCTGCTGAGGGCGGATCGCCCCAGAGCGTGGCGCCGGCGGCGGTGAGCAGACCAAGACAACTGCCGGTCAGCACGGCGCGGCGCGACAGGTGGGGGCGGATCGAGCGCTTCGACGGCGGTTGCGATGACATGGTTTCACCCTGCTCACGCGCTCCACCAAGATCAATCAGATGTTCCCCGGACCGAATTGCTCAGGTGTTACCCGTACGAACCCTGAGCACCTCATCAGGGCACAGGCGTTCAGGTCCGGGTCCTTGGGCACCCCACCGCGCGGCCGACCCACCTTCCGGACCGGCGCGTTAGCCGGGCAGCCGTTCAGCTCTCGTCCCCTGGCCGGAGCGCCTCCACCTGCGAAGACATGCCGAGGTCGGGCTTGACAGGGCAACAGCCGAAGGATATAACCAACTCGTTATGAAACAAGCTGGTTATGCACTTGATGAGCCCGAGCGTCTCGATGCCACCTTCGCGGCCCTGGCGGACCCGACCCGGCGAGCGATCCTCGCCCGGCTCGCGCAGGGCGACGCGACCGTGAAGGAGATCGCCGCCCCGTTCCCGGTGAGTCAACCGGCGATCTCTCGGCACCTGAAGGTCTTGGAGAGCGCGGGGCTGATCTCCCGCGGACGTGTCGCCCAACGTCGGCCGTGTCACCTTGAGGGGGGCCAGCTCCGGTTGGTAGTGGACTGGCTGGAGAACTACCGCGGCTACTGGGCGGAGGCGTACGGGCACCTGGACGAACTGCTCGACGAACTCCAGGCCGGTGACGATGTCCGTCGGTCGAGTGGCGCCCGGGAGGGGCAGGGGACATGACGGCGAAATCTCTGCGGGTGAGCACACCGGCACCGACTGACATCGTCCTGACCCGGGTGTTCAACGCGCCACGGCACCTCGTGTTCGACACGTTGACCAAGCCCGAGTTGCTCAGGCGGTGGTTCGGCGCTCGCGGTTGGCGCCTGGTCGAATGCGAGGTCGAGCTACGGGTCGGTGGCAGCTGGCGCTTCGTCTCGGTGGGGCCGGATGGCCTGAAGATGGGGCAGGGCGGGGTGTACCGCGAGGTCCAGGCGCCAGACCGGCTCGTCTACACCGAGTCCTACGACGACCAGTGGGTGCCGGGCGAGTCCCTCGTCACCGCCGTACTCACGGAGCGCGCCGGGTTGACCACGCTGAAGACCACCCTGCGCTATTCGTCGCAGGAGGTGCGCGACCTCGTGCTGGCCACTCCGATGGAGCGGGGTGTGGCGGAGAGCTACGACCGGCTCGACGAGGTGCTCGCGTCACGGTGATGTGGGCCCGTTGGGGTGCCACCAAGGAGAGGTCGGCGCCCGGCGAACGTGTCGGGCCAAGCAAGGGGTAGCGCGAGCGAGAGTGGGATAGATGAACTGGACTCTGGAAGTGGTGCTGGTGCCGGTGGCGGACGTGGACCGCGCCAAGGAATTCTTCACCGAGAAGCTGGGCTTCCACCTGGATTTTGATTCTCGCGGTGACGGCGAGTTCGGTCCGGTGCAGCTGACCCCACCCGGCTCCGGGTGCTCGATCATCATCGGGAAGGGCATCAGTGAGATGGAGCCGGGGTCGCTGAAGGGGGTGCAGTTCGTGGTCGCGGACGTGCGAAAGGCCCATCAACAGTTGGTGGAGCGGGGGGTCGCGGTCAGCGAGGTTCGAGTGGCCGGGCCGGAGGGCTTTCGCCCAGCCCGGGACGGCGACAGCCTGGACAACGTCGGCTTCATCGTTTTCGACGACCCGGACGGCAACCACTGGACGGTGCAACAGATCTCGTCCCGCGGATAGCGCGGTGTGGGGCGTGGGCGGTTCAAGTTGGGGCTTGTGGCTGGCATCGTGGAGCCATGTGTCGGAACATTCGCGTGCTCCACAACTTCGAACCGCCCGCCACCGACGACGAGATTGAGGCCGCCGCGGTCCAGTACGTGCGCAAGGTCAGTGGCGCGACCAGACCGTCCGCGGCCAACGAGGAGGCGTTCAACGAAGCCGTTCGTGCGGTCGCCGCGGCCACCCAGACCCTCCTGGGTGACCTGGTGACCAAGGCGTCTCCCCGGGACCGCGCAGTGGAGGCCGCGAAGGCCAAGGCGCGTGCCGCCGAGCGGTACGGGAACCGCGCAGCGGCGGGGCGGGGCTGACCGGGCCGCGGTCAGGCCGAATCGTCACCTGTCCGCCAACTCCCGCCGCAGTGCGGGGTCCAGCTCCGCCGCCCGGCCGAGCGTGGCGTCCCGTTCGCCCTCCTCGAGCAGCACCGCGCGTGCCTCGATCGTGAAGGCGTCGTTCTCCAGGGTCACCTGCGGCTCGGCGAGCAGGTCGCCGTACCAACCCGGCTTCGTGCGAATGCCGTCGGGCAGCGCGACGACCAGCATGCGTCGGTCTACGTCTAGAAAGGACTCCACCCGGGCGCCGGATCCGGGGACCCATGCAACATTTCCAGAGGGATGCGGGGTAGTCATAGTGTGAAGGTGCCTGCACTCCCGCCGGACGGAAGGGCTGCGGGCCTATGTTGCGCAGCTTGGACCTGTTAGCTATGTCGTGTCGAAGAACCAACTGCACAACGACGGCGAGGTGCCCCCACCACCAGGTGGCGGAGCGGTCGCCGGCTCCGACCATCCGACCGCCGCGACAACGCTCCGTAACTATGTGCGACCCAACGGGGGGAATTGGCTGTGGATTTCGGTGTTGCGCCCGGAGCGGACGACGGCGGAGGTTGATCGGGAGCAGGTCACCGAGTGGCTGGTCGGCTGGTCCATCAAGGGCACGGCGGTGATTGACAGCTTCCCGGTTCCGGCCGGCCAAGCCCAGCTCACCAGATTCGTCGGCTCCGAGGCTACCGTCCACGAGGTGGTGATCACGACGCCCAGCGGTACCGTGATCAACGTTGAAGGGAATGCTGGGGTGCCGGTTGCGGACCTGAGGGCGGTGGCCGCCGGAATCCTGCCGCCGTGACGAGTCGGCGCTCGCCGGGAGTGCGGCTGACTACCTTACGGTGCGGCCGGCGCCCACCGCCGAGGGCCTACTGGTGCTCTACCCGGGCCGGCCGATCGATGACGCGTTCATCGATGGCCTGAAGCGGGCCGGTGGTCGGGTGGTCTCCCAGGGACCCTACTGGGATTGTTGGGGTGTCACTGTCGAGGACCCGGATGGCTACCGCGTGGACCTGTCCAGCCGATCCTGGTCGAATGCGGGCTGAGCCAGTGCGGCCAGTGCACGTCGGCGGTTGACCTCAACCTCAATTCAACTCTTACCGTTCTCGAGTGGATGTACTCGACGAGGCTTTTCAGCGGATTCGGCACTTCGGGCCGGAACGGGATGGGTGGCTCTCCAACCATGCGCCCATGGCCATTGAGGCGCTGGCCCGGCACGGCCACGCCGCGGTCGTCCACCGCGGGTAAGGGCATCGGATATCACGACCTGGATGACGAGAACCGGGGTGGCGCGGCGGGCCGCCAGTACGAGGGCGTGGACATCTGCGACAGCGACGGCGCGCTGGTGATGTGTTACATCCGCGGCGGCGAGTGGGTCAGGTACACGGTTGAGGTGCTGAGGTCGGGGACATACCGGGCGAGCGTGCGGCTGTCGTCGCCGTACTTCCCGGCGGGCCGACTCACGATGACCTTCGGTGACAAGACGGTGTTCGGTCCGATGGAGGCGGCCGGTACGACGTCACACAGCGCGCTCGAGCCCCAGTCGATTGCGGAGACCCACTTCCTGCGTCGGGGTACGCACGAGTTCGAGGTGCGGATGGACGAGGCGGAGTTTCAGAACTTCAACATCGACTGTTGCCAGTTCGACCGCGCCAAGCACTGAGCAGCCGAACCGCTGGTTTCGTGGAGCCGTCGTGCGGCTCCGAGCGGCCCCCTTGCGAAGGGGTGGCCGCTCGCCGTCTTGGGTGAGGAGGTTCTCGACCCGCCTGGTGGGTCGGACTCGTCCGCCGTAAAACTTGATTCATTCCAGAAGACTGGTTATCGTCGTCGCGTGACGCCCGACTTCGAGACGCAGCTGCGGTCGGTCTCGTTGCGTGTGACCCGTCCCCGGATGGCGGTGCTCGCCGCGCTGCGTGACCATCCGCATGTCGACACCGATGAGGTTATTGCCCTGGTGCGGGTGGATAATCCAACTGTGTCGCATCAGACCGTGTATGACGTGCTCCGCGCGCTCACCACCGCCGGCCTGGTGCGACGCATTCAACCAACCGGCGCCCCCGTTCGGTATGAGTCCCGGGTAGGGGACAACCATCACCACGTCGTGTGTCGGTCCTGCGGAGCGATCGCCGATGTCGACTGCGCGGTTGGCCGCGCTCCCTGCCTCACCGCCTCCGACGACCACGGTTTCGTGGTGGATGAGGCGGAGGTTGTCTACCGGGGCACCTGCCCCAACTGCCAGAAATCGGACGCGCCTTCCGCGCTCCACCACGTGAAGGGAAGTAGATGAGCGACACTCAGGACAACGCCCCCGTCAGCGCGCAGGGCGTGGATCAGAAGGCGGCGGCCGGCTGTCCGGTCGCGCACGACTCAGTCACCGCGCACGGCAGCGAGAGCGAGAGCCCGGCGATCGACTCTCCCACCGCGGTCGGTGGTGGCCGTCCGCGTACCAACCGGGACTGGTGGCCCAACCAGCTCGACCTGTCCGTGCTCTCCACCAACTCGGCGAAGGTCAACCCGTTGGGCGAGGACTTCTCCTACGCCAAGGAGTTCGCCAAGCTCGACGTCGAGGCCCTCAAGCGGGACATCACCGAGGTGCTCACCACCTCGCAGGACTGGTGGCCGGCCGACTTCGGCCACTACGGCGGTCTGATGATCCGCCTGAGCTGGCACGCTGCCGGCACCTACCGCATCCATGACGGCCGTGGTGGCGCCGGTGACGGCGGCCAGCGGTTCGCGCCGCTGAACAGCTGGCCGGACAACGTCAACCTGGACAAGGCCCGGCGGCTGCTGTGGCCGGTCAAGCAGAAGTACGGTCAGAAGATCTCCTGGGCCGACCTGCTCGTGCTCGCCGGTAACGTCGCCCTGGAGTCGATGGGCTTCAAGACCTTCGGGTTCGGTTTCGGCCGCGAGGACGTCTGGGAGCCCGAGGAGATCATCTGGGGCCCGGAGGACACCTGGCTCGGCGACGAGCGCTACGTCTCCGAGCAGGAGCTCTCGGCGGGCGTCGGGGCGACCGAGATGGGTCTGATCTACGTCAACCCGGAGGGGCCGCGGGGCAACGCGGACCCGGCCTCGGCGGCGTACTTCATCCGGGAGACCTTCCGCCGGATGGCGATGAACGACGAGGAGACCGTGGCCCTCATCGCCGGCGGCCACACCTTCGGCAAGACCCACGGTGCCGGGGTCGCCGACGATCACGTGGGACCCGAGCCCGAGGGCGCGCCCCTGGAGGCGCAGGGTCTGGGTTGGATGAGCAGTCACGCCAGCGGCGTGGGCGCCGACACGATCTCCAGCGGCCTCGAGGTGACCTGGACCGACCGGCCGACGCAGTGGAGTAACCGCTTCTTCGAGATCCTGTTCGGCTACGAGTGGGAACTCACCACCAGCCCCGGTGGCGCGAAGCAGTGGGTTGCCAAGGACGCCGAGGCGATCATCCCCGACGCTTTCGACCCGACCAAGAAGCACAGGCCGACGATGCTCACGACCGACCTGTCGCTGCGCGTTGACCCGACGTACGAGCGGATCTCGCGTCGCTTCCTGGAGAACCCGGACGAGTTCGCGTTGGCCTTCGCCAAGGCCTGGTACAAGTTGCTGCACCGCGACATGGGCCCGGTCAGCCGGTTCCTCGGGCCGTGGGTGCCGCAGACGCAGCTGTGGCAGGACCCGGTACCCGCCGTTGACCACGAGCTCGTCGGCGCTGCCGACATCGCCGCCCTGAAGACGAAGGTGCTTGAGTCTGGGCTGACGACCGCCCAGCTGGTCTCCACCGCGTGGGCCTCCGCGGCCAGCTTCCGTCACACCGACAAGCGCGGTGGCGCCAACGGTGCCCGGATCCGCCTCGAGCCGCAGCGCAGCTGGGAGGTCAACCAGCCCGAGCAGCTCGCCACCGTCCTGCCGGCGCTGGAGGAGATCCAGCGGGAGTTCAACGCCGCTGGTGGCGCGAAGATCTCGCTCGCGGATCTGATCGTGCTGGCCGGCTCGGCCGCGGTCGAGAAGGCGGCGCGGGACGCCGGCGTCGAGGTGACCGTGCCGTTCCGGCCGGGTCGTACCGACGCCACCCAGGAGCAGACCGATGTCGAGTCCTTCCGGGTGCTCGAACCGCGGGCCGACGCGTTCCGTAACTACCTGCGTCCCGGTGAGAAGACCCAGCCGGAGGTGCTGCTCGTTGACCGTGCCTACCTGCTCAACCTGACCGCACCCGAGATGACCGTCCTCGTCGGCGGCCTGCGGGCGCTCGAGGCCAACGCCGGCGGCAGCCGGCACGGCGTTCTCACCGACCGCCCCGGTGTGCTCACCAACGACTTCTTCACCAACCTGCTCGCCTCGGGTGCGCAGTGGAAGGCGTCGGAGTCCACTGAGCACGGGTACGAGATTCGGGATCTGGCCACCGACAAGGTGAAGTGGACCGCCAGCGCGGTTGACCTCATCTTCGGCTCCAACTCGCAGCTGCGGGCCCTCGCCGAGGTGTACGCCAGCGAGGACGCGCGGGAGAAGTTCGTGCAGGACTTCGTCGCGGCCTGGACCAAGGTCATGGAGCTCGACCGGTTCGACCTCGCCTGATCGGACCCCACGACGAGCCCGGTCGACCCGACGAGGGTCGACCGGGCTCGTCGCTGTCCGGCCCAGCGTCGGTAGCCGTGGTTGACCAGCCGACCGGCGGCTGTAGCAGGTGTCAACCGTCCCGCCTGGCCGGCGTAATCCGCGGCCGGTCGCACACCGTGTTGCTAGCAGCGGATCTGCACCGCGGCCATACTTTTATTGTCATCGAAGCCACAGTCGTCACTCTCTGGTGGTAGTGATGTCCGTCTGCGTAGGCTCGCCAGTGAGAGTGGAACGAGTTATCGCATGCTCTTGATCTGGGGCGATCCGCGCAACGGACTGTGGAGGTGGGCTGATCCCATGGACGAAGCCACTTACGATGTCGTGATTGTCGGAGCCGGACCAACCGGGCTGCTGCTCGCCGGTGATCTCGCGGCGGCCGGGGTTCGGGTCGCTGTTTTGGAGAAGCGCCGCGACGAGTCGAACCTGACCCGAGCATTCGGGGTGCATGCGCGAACCCTCGAGCAGTTCGACGCCCGTGGGCTCGCCGACCAACTGGTCGACACCGGCAAAGCGCTGGGCCGGCTCCGATTGTTCGGCACGGTGTCGGTGTCCCTCGCATCGCTGCCGACCCGCTTCCCGTTTCTGCTCGTCACACCCCAGTACCAGGTGGAGCGACTGTTGCTGGAGCGCGCCGTCGCGGGTGGGGTCGATCTGATCCGTGGTGCCCGGGTAATCAAGATCGAGTCAGGTCAGGATGAGGTGCAGCTGACCGTTGACCGCGATGGGGACGTTCACACGGTAACGGGCCGGTACGTGGTCGGCGCCGACGGGCGCCACTCCACGGTGCGGGACCAACTCGGCCTGGACTTCCCGGGCCACTCCGTACTCCGTTCACTGATCTTGGCTGACGTCCAGCTCACCGAGTCACCGCCCGAGGTGCTCACGGTCCTGGGCAACCAGCATGGCTTCTGCCTTATCGTTCCGTTCGGCGACGGTTGGTATCGGGTTATGGCGCGGGATCCGAACTGGGAGCCGCCCGACAACACGCCGGTCACCCTCGAGGAGATCGCCACTCTGGTGCGCCGGATCGCCGGAACTGACTACGGCATGCACAGTCCCCGCTGGATGTCCCGGTTCCACAGCGACGAGCGGCAGGCCACCGCCTACCGGCAGGGGCGGGTGCTGCTCGCCGGTGACGCCGCCCACGTTCACTCGCCAGCCGGCGGCATGGGCATGAACACGGGTCTGCAGGACGCGGCCAACCTGGGCTGGAAGCTCGCTGCCGTGCTGCACGGTCGGGCTGGTGACAGTCTGCTCGACACGTACGAGACGGAGCGCCGGCCGGTCGGTCGAATGGTGCTGCGCACGAGTGGCGGGCTGATCCGGGCGGTGATCCTCCGTTCCTCGCTCGCGCGGGCAGCCCGCAACGGGATCTTCCGCGCCGGCATCGCCGTGCGACCGCTGGGCGACCAGCTGCGATTGCGGCTGAGCGGGATCGGTGTACGCTATCCGGCCCCTCGCGGCGCGCATCCGCTGGTCGGCCAGCGCGCACCCGATCTCGTGGGCCAGGACGGAAGTCGGCTGTACGCGGCGCTGCGGGGTGGCGGCTTCGTCCTGGTGGATCCGGATCCCACCGGCCCCGGCTACGACCACCTGGTGACGTTTCGGCCGGTGGAGCCGACCACGCCGATGTTGGTGCGGCCCGACGGATATGTCGCCTGGGCCGGCTCCACCGGGCCCGACCTGGCCCGGGCCCTGTCCGCCTGGGGCGCCGCCCGGCCAGTGTCGTGACCCGGTCCAGGTAGTTCCACTCCGGTCGCGCGTTTAGCGGGTCGCCGCCCGAGGAGCCATCTCGACAAGCAATCGAGGACGAGACCAACCGGCCGGATGAGCCGATCTGTCAGGCCCTGTCTGGGTCCGAGCGGGTCGAGCTGATTGCCGGTCTGGGGCGCTGCCCGGGTGACATAGCTCCACAGTCATTCCGATGGCACTCGGGTCGAAGCCAACGCTTCGTCGCAGCGGGTGGTACGGCGTCGTAGACCCGACGAAGTGCGGCGAAGATGGCAGGCGAGGTGGCGGCTGGCTGGGTCGCCTTCTCAGATTAGGGGGATTATGCGCTGGCCACCGTGGTGGGTGCGGTGGCCAGCGGGACTGAGTCTGGCCACCCTGGTGGCTCGGAGAGACAGGCAAACGTCTCGATGATTCGGCCGACCGGGCCGATTGCCAGCACCGGTGGGTCGGTTGGCCGCGGCGGTCCGATCAGGATTCGACCAACCGTCGCGCCGCGCTGGGTCAGCTCCACCTCGGCAGTACCGACCAGGTAGCTCGCCGGCTCCTCGTCAACCAGGGCACCGATCAGCGTGCAGTGCGCCCGTACCAGCACGATCTGGGCCTGGTAGGTGCTGGGGCGGGCGACGACCGGAACAGCCGAACTGCCGGCGGCCACCGCCCAAGCGGTCGGTACGTCGGTGCTCCGTCCCTTTCCGCGCAGGCCTACCAACACCAGGTCGTCGGGTTCGCTGTCTGGCACGAGCAGGGTCAGTCGGGGGCGGGTGACTACTGCGGCGGTGCGGTGGAGTCGTTCCGCCAGGACATGGCAGCAGCGACCATCGAGCAGGCGTGCCACCTGTCGGAAGTACCCTGGCGTGGTCCCGACCAACCGGGAGAACTGGGTGGTGAAGGTGGCGGCGCTGGTGTAGCCGACACATCGGCTGATCGCGGTGATGGTGCGATCCGTGTGCAGCAGCAACCGCCGTGCCTCCGCCATACGTAACGCGGCGAGGAAGCGGGCCGGAGTCATCGTGGTCACGTCTCGGAACAGCCGATGGAAGTAGAAGGGGCTGAAAGGCGCTACCCGAGCCAGGTCGGCCAGTTGCAGCGGCTCCGCTAGGTGCTGGCGCATGTGGTCGATCGCCTGTGCCGCGGCTGCCTTTCGGGCCTGGTCCGCCAGGTAGGGCGAGACACCTGAGGTTGAATTCATGTGAGCCCCCTGTACGGTTGTTCGGGCACCCACCGAGAATTCTGCTGACACCTCCTTGAACTTTTCTTGAAGCCGCCACCACCACCCATCGCCTGGGGCGGGCGCAGATGGCATCACTCCGTTTGCGATCCAGGGCCAGCAGGGCAACGGTACAAAGTACAGAACGATGTACGGCTGACCCTGGCTCAATCGTCGAGGTGGCAGCCGCATGTGCACCGTGCAGACGGCAGCGCCCCGGCACAACCACCCTCCTGGAACAGCTGCCGGGCCAGTGCGTGAACCGTGCCGAGCATGTGGTACATCCGACCGGCGGGACCGTGTCGAACCTCCAACACCGACTTGTCGACCAATCGATCCAATAGCACCTGTACGGCGCGGGGATCACCGATCAGCGCCGCACCGGCACCCGCACCCATAGCGGCTGCCAGGTCGAAGTCGGCGGGCATCGCCCCGAGCCCGGTGAAACAGCGCAGCTCCGCCGCGTCGAGCAACTCGATGCTGCGGTGTACAGCAGCGTGGAGCGACCGATGGTGACTCGGCACGCCTCGCCGTGGTGGCCGGAGCCAATGCAGCGGATCGGCGACGACCTCAACCAGGGTGTCCAGCTGCTGCGTCCGCAGACACGCCGCGGCCAACTCGATGGCGAGGGGGAGGCCGTCAAGGGCCCGGCACACCGCGCTGACCCCCGGCATGGCGGATTCGTCGAGTCGGAAGCTCGGCTGCACCTGCATGGCCCGCCGGGCGAACAACTGTTGCGCGGGTGGAGGTGCCGACGACCCCGGTTCCGGATCGGTGCGTAGCGGCCGGACCGGATACACCGCCTCGTACCGCATCCCGAGCAACTCGCGCGAGGTCAACAGGACGGTGAGGCCGGGACAACCCCGAAGCAGCTCGTCCGCCAGGTCGGCCGCCGCATCGGTAGCCAACTCGGCGTTGTCGATCACGAGCAACAGCCGTCGGTCGTCCAGCTGACGCACCAGGGGCGCGGGTGGCCCCGTCGTTTGCCACGGTGGGGAGGCGACCACGGCGACCACCGCCCGCTCGAGAGCGGGCCCGGTGCGGACATCCGTCAGGTCAACCACTGCCACCCCGTCAGCGTGCCGCTCCCGCTGCTGCTCGGCGACGGCCAGGCCGAGCGCGGACTTGCCCACCCCGGCCGGACCGGTGAGGCTCACCAGGCGATACCCGTCGAGCAGGTCATTGACCGCCGCAAGATCGGCTGATCTTCCGGTCAGCTCGTCGATTAGGGGTGCCACCCCGCGCCACGGTGGCGGGTGCGCCGGGCTCGGGCGGTGGGTGGGCGACGGGGCCAGCTCGGCGTCCAACACCTCGCGGTACGCCGCGGACAGTTCGGGCCCCGGGTCTACCCCGAGGTCAAGCCGAAGTCGGCCGCGGACCTCGGCGTATTGCTCAATGGCCCGAGCCCGCTGGCCGATTCGGGCCAGCGTCTGCAACAGCCGGGCCTGTACCCGCTCGTTGAGCGGCTCCGTCAAGGCCAGTTGTTCGGCAACGGGCAGGACTGCCTCCGGTCGGTCCAGCTCTAGGCCTAGGCCGACATAGTTGAGCGCCGCGGCTAGAAACTCCTGCCGCAGCGGACGGATGTCGTCCTGCTCGATCAGGAGCGCGGCCAGCTCGCTGACCTGGGGATCTCGCCACCGGCCAATGCTCTCGCCGAAGCGGGCGAAGGCGTCGGTCGGCTGGCCGCGCTCACGGAGGGCTGCGGCATCCCGGGCTTCGGCACGAAAGGCGTGCAGGTCGAGCTGCCCGACGCCGACAGCCAGCCGGTACCCGCCGGGTACCGAGGCGATGACGTTGGTTCGTCGATGGCGTGGTGTGTCCGGCTCCAACACCTGGCGTAGCCGGGCGACATAGGTGTGCACGAGGTTGGCGGCCCGGGTCGGTGGCTGTCCCGCCCAGAGCGCGCCGATCACCTCCTCGAGTGGCACGTGTCGTCCGGCCCGGAGCGCCAAAAGAGCGAGAATTGTTCGCTGTTTCGGGGGGCCTAGGTCGATCTCGCTACCGCAGATAGTCGCTTGGATGGGACCGAGGATCTGAATCTGGGGGTCGATCTCGATCCGGTTCATGTTTCCCCCAAGCTGTTGTGCCGCTGCGCTCGGTTCGTAGCTATTTTATGTGAGGTTTCGGAGCGTCTGAAGTGGCTATTTGGTTGGCTGAGGCGGTAGGTGCTCCGGCCGCGCCTGACCAAGTTCGGGTTCGGCCTAACCGGCGTGATCGATTTCGGTGTCCCGGTCTACCCGCTCGATCGGTCCATCGCCGTGGATCACCGGGAGTACGCCCATCGACCGCAGGTAAGCGTGGTTGGCCTCGCCCGTCGTGCCGATGACGGTGTTTGCCCCCCAGGCCCGGGCCGGCTGGACCGCGAAGGTGCCCAGGGTGCCTGCCGCAGCGTGGATCAGGACCGTGTCGCCGGAGCTCACCCTCAACTCGCGCAGGCACATGTGCATGTGCGCGCCGACTCCGTTAGCGGAGAAGCCGCCCGCGATGTCCCGGGGCGGTATTAATTCAACCCTATCGCTGCCGGTGTTGGCCCGATGGCAGAGGGTTGGGTGAACGCGAGGCGAGATGGCCACGTACGTCAACCGGCAACAATCTGCTGGGAATCCTCAAACACTGCCTCAATGTCGAAGCTGGCTACTTTGGTCCTACCTTCGGGCGTGCGTTTCCCGCGCCGGAGGAACTAGTTTCAGTGGAGGCGTATGAAAAGGATTCACAGGCGGACTGGTATGCGGAGGTAGACGAGACGAAGGATGGGCTCATCGAGCCGTATCGTCGGGTGGCCGCCTTTGCGGATCAGACGACCGAGCAGCTTCCACTCGATGCCCCCGGTCGGGTGTGGTGGTGGCGACCAGACCGGCAGGATGTGACCCTGCAACGAATTATCGTTCACGTCACCTGTGACCTGACCCGTCACGTGGGTCAGGCTGATTGGTGGTCCATCGCTGAACTGCGGGTTACGAGTAGGCCACTTCTAGCAGCGGACCTGCCGGCCCTTTCCGCCGGCAGGTCCGCTGCACCGAGCCTCTGGTGTAGGCGTGGCAGTGGTCTATGGTCGGCTACCGCTCGTCGAGTAGGGCACGCAGCTCACGCAACGCCTCGCGGAGCCGGTCGGCGAACGTGTGCATCATGTCGGCGACGGGGCGTGGAGTGCTGAGGTACAGCTGGAACCGGTCTGGCAGCAGCACGTAGGCGATTCCGATGCAACGGCTGCTGGTGGCCCCGAAACCGAAGTAGCGGATATTGGTTGACGGCGCCGAGCTGGTGCTCAGGTAGTCGTCGCGCATCGTGCGCCACCCCGGCGTCTCGTAGAGTTGGGGCGACTCCGGCACGCCGAGTGCGGCCCCCCGCCGCTGCTGGATGAGCTGTAGCTCCCAGAGGTGCTGCTCGGGTGCGGCGCCGGCCTGACACTGTTTCGCGCGTTCGACATGTTTGTCGGCCGCGGCACGGAACGCCGCCCGTCGCTCATCCCCAGCCGCGGTGGGATCGTCCATGACCGCGACGAACCGCAGCACCTCTGGCGTGACGACGCGCATCGCCTCAGTGCGTCCCCGCGAGTACTGGCGGGTGGCGATGGATTCATAGGTGGCACCGGTGAACCCCTTGGCGCGCTTGTGCGCGAGCTGGTACCCCAGCTGCACGAAGGCGTCTGGTGACATCCGTAGTCGCTTGACCTCGTCCACCCCGAACTCGTCGATGGACAGGGTCACGGTGGCGGTGTCCGCGCTGAATTGGGCGAAGGATTGTGCCGCGGTGGCGATCTCGGCGTGTAGCCCGTCGTCGAGTACGAAGGCTACCGGCTCAATGGCTGGCACGCCCTGTGCCACCGCACCTGACTGCGCGGCGTGCTCCTCCGGCGTTCCGGCGAGGATTGCGTCGACGAAGCTGAGGATGGTGGTGCCGTCCAGCTCGCAGTGTTCGACGTTGACGCCGGCGGTGGCGTCCGCGAAGACAATGAGCGACACCGCCTTGTCGAACCACCGGTTGCCGCTGTCGCCGTGCAGCAGTTGATCACAGGCGGTTAGGTCGTCGGCCGGGGCCAGGTCCTCCAGGCAGACGCAGAACAGCGCCGTCTCGATGGTCTCCAGCGCCGCGGCGTTGCTGGAGTCGAGTGCGACCAGTCGCTGTCGGGCCGCCGCCCACTCGGCTCGGGCCATGGTGGTGAGATGGCCGGTCGCGGTGGTCATCGCCGCGGGCACGAGGCCGGCCTTCTGCAGCTCCCGCAGGCCCGCAGCCAGGTCATCGAGGGAGTACGGGCGCCCGTCCGGACCGAGCACGTCCATCCGGAAGACGTTGCCGTGGCAGAACACCACGATGTGCCGTGCGGTTGCGGGGCCCGGCATCTCGGCGCTGTACGGCGCTCGGACACTGTCCTGCACCGGCCCCGGGATGCGGGTGGTGGAGAAGAGAAATCTGTTCTGCTCCATCGATAGCGGTTGCCCGCGGATCACGGCAGGTGGGATGCGTTCCGCGTCGAGCTGGACCTTGTAGTTGACGGTGGCGGCGATGAGCCGCACCGCACGCTCCACCTGTGGGTCGGCGATCCCGCGCAGCGGCGTGTCGCGGAACAGGAAGAAGAAGTTGGCGTTCAACGCGATGCGGTCGCGCCGGCCGAGGTAGCGGGCCGGCCAGAAGTCGTCCAGCCAGCTGTGGGTAGCGGTGTCCTCGTTGTACCGCACCAGGTCGGCGTGGAGCTTCGGACCCGGACCGTCGACCCGCTCGAACTCCCGCACCGCGGCCTCGGTGTCGGCGAACTCCTGCTCCGTCAGCAGCGGCCTGGACCACTCGAGGAACCGGGCGCAGGTCTCCTCCAGTGTGGGCAACGGTATCGAGGGTAACTTGTCCTCGTTGTCGAACGTACTCACTCGGCCTCCTGGATTGTGCTGCTCGTCGGGCCGTCTTCTGGGCCAGCGGTTGAGGTCAAAGGGTATGCCGTCGGAAGTCTTCCGGGCTGGTGGAAACGCATTGGACTACGTGCGCGAGCACTAGTCCAGCAGCTTGTCGACTCGAACGGCATGACGCTCGGCATCGCGGTGTGCGGGCAGGACCCGGCCGAAGAGCTGCCGCGTACGGGTCACACTGCCCATCACGCCGGGGCGTTGGGAGTAGGCGAAGATCGCTGTATGCCGGGCGGTGTCCCCGTGCACGGGGCTCACCCGGTGTAGCGCGTACCGTCCCCTGAACAGTTGGAGGTCACCGGGGCGCAGGGTCTGGGCTCGTACCGGTGCCCGATCGGTGCCGGTGAGCACCGAGCGGACTGTGTCGAAGTTCTCCGCATCCGCCGAACGGATGTTCGGGCAGTACTCGAAGACGCCACCGTCCTCCGGTTCCTGGGTCAGCAGGCTGACGGTGAACTCGTTGAGGTCAAAGTGCCACGGATGGTCCATGCCGGGTTGCACGACATTGAGTACCAGGCCGGAGAGCGGGTCGGCGAGTTCGTGGAGCGCCGGGAGTTCGAAGCAGGCGGCAACGAAGCGTACGAACGAAGGGTCGCGGTAGAGCCGGTGGATGACAGTGTCGGCGGGGATCAGATCGCGCGGGACGAACGCGTTGCCACGTCGCATGATGATGCGACCCGGGTGCTCCGCCGGCAGATCGGCATCGAGTTTCGTATTGTAGACGTTGGTTTCCGTAACGTCGTAATATGCCGATGGGGCAACTGTGGCGCCTTCCCGTCGTAGCGTCTCCCAGCTACTCGGTCGAATGAACTCCGGCAGCACGCTGCAACCGTGTTCGCGCAGGTCGGTGCGGGTTTTTGTGACGACGCGTTCCCATGCGTCGGTTCCTGGAGCGGCCAGTGGATAACGCACGGTGTCCACGTCATGCATTCAGAAGATTCCCTTCTTCAATGGCGGCGACATGAAGAATTGCGGAATCCTAACAGGATTCAACGGCACGCAGCCTCATGTTGGTTACCTTTTTCACAGCCGCACGTGAAGAGTTCGGGTTGGCGGGGCTGGATCAGGTTCACAGGCGCCGCCCCGCCACGGACTTGCTGGTGTTGTGCTGGGTGGTGCCTGGTGCCTGGTGCCTGGTGCGCGGTGTTGGTGCGCCGGTACCGCCTGCGGCCTCACCGCACCCTGGACCCCCGCATACCAGTGGCCAACAGCTCGCTGCTGGGGCGGGCGAAGGCGCCCGCGCGGGCGGCGACGCTCACCTGATGGGCCGAGCGTGCGGCGAGGCCGGTGTCGGCGGAGGAGCGGAGTAGGACGAGGGTGTGGTAGAGCGGGGCGGTCGCGGCGATGATCACGGCGCGGGGGTCGGTGTCGGCTGGGACCTCGCCCCGGTCGATGGCGCGCCGCACGATGGTAGCGCAGCGCGCGTGACGGTCGGCCCAGAAGGTCCGCAGCGCCTCCGCTGCCTGGGGAGAGCGAAACGAAGCGGCGATCAGCGCGGTGCTGATCGGTGGGTCGGCGGTCAGCGCCGCGTGGATCTCACGGTTGACTGCGGCGAGGTCTGTCTCCAGCGAGCCGGTCTGTGGCGGGCTCCAGTCGTCGCCGGTCGCGTCTGCCAGGACATCGGCCAGGAGGCCGCCGACGTCCCGCCAGCGTCGGTAGACCGTGGTCCGGTGTACGCCCGACCGGTCGGCCACAGCCTCCATGGTCAGTAGGTCGAAGCCGCCGTCAACCAATTGCGCGCGGACGGCGTCAAGCACCTGGTGGCGGACGCGCGCACTGCGTCCGTTGGGGCGGCGCGGGGATTTATCGGTTGTCGACAGGGGCTGGCCCATGTCAGCATCTTATCGCTACATCCATAGCTTTAGGGAGGCATGATGCTCCGCTGAGTGTTCCCCGTGTCTGACCTCCCGCCGCGGCGGGCTTCCGACCTTGAGACCTCGGAGTATCCACATGCCCACCCAGATCAGCGTCCATGATGTGACCAAGGCGTATGGCGATCGACTTCTGCTCGACGGCGTCACCTTCGCCATCACCCCGAACCAGCGTACGGGGATCATCGGTGAGAACGGCTCCGGCAAGTCGACGTTGCTGCGCCTGCTCGCCGGCCGAGAGGAGCCGGACGATGGGCGGGTGACCGTCAGCGCGGACGGCGGTGTCGGGTACCTCGCCCAGGACATGTACCTGCCGGGGCAGCTGACCGTTCAGCAGGCGATCGATGCCGCCCTGGCCGACCTACGTGCGATGGAGGCGCGGTTACGGGAACTGGAGCCACGGCTCGCCGCCGGCAACCAGGACGACCTGACCGAGTACGGGAACCTGGCGACCGCCTTCGAGCTGCGGGGAGGCTACGAGGCCGACGCCCGGGTCGAGCAGGCGTTGCACGGGCTGGGGCTGACCGCGGTGGAGCGGGACCGTCCGCTTGGCGGCCTCTCCGGCGGAGAGCAGGCGCGCGTGAACCTGGCCTCGGTGCTGGCCGCCAACAGCGAGGTGCTGCTGCTCGACGAACCGACCAACCACCTCGACGACACCGCATTGAGCTGGCTGGAGGGGTACCTCCGCTCCCGGCGCGGCACCACGGTCGTGGTTTCCCACGACCGGGTCTTCCTGGAGCAGGTCGCCACCGGCTTGATCGAGGTGGACGCGGATCGGCGCACCCTGGTCCGTTACGGCACCGGGTACGCCGGCTACCTGGTCGAGCGGGCGGCGGCCCGGCAACGCTGGCAGCAGACGTACGAACAGTGGCAGGCGGAGCTGGACCGGCTGCGGGAGGTCGCGGCTACCACGGCCCGACAGGTGGCGCCCGGCCGGGCGAGGAAGGACCGCAACAAGATCGCTTATGACCGCAACGCGGGCCGGGTGCAGCAGTCGGTCGCCAGCCGCGTCCGTAACGCGGAGCTACGACTGCGCCGCCTGCAGGCAGATCCGGTGCCGCCGCCGCCCGACCCGCTGCGGTTCGAGCCACCCACGCAAACGGCAGTCGCCGCCAGGGTGCTGCTGGCCGCCCAGGAGGTGACGTTCGCCGGTCGGCTCAAGCCGACCACGCTGACCGTCGCGACGGGACAACGCCTGCTGATCTGCGGGCCGAACGGCGCCGGGAAGAGCACGCTGCTGCGGATCCTCGCCGGTGACCTCGTCCCAGACGGTGGTCAGGTGACCCGTTCTGGCCGGATCGGGTACCTTCCGCAGGAGGTCTCCACCGCCGCGCCGGAGCGGACCCTCCTGGCCGCCTTCGCCCACGGACGGCCCGGTCCGACTGAGGAACACCGTTCCCATCTGCTTTCGCTCGGGCTGTTCACCCCGGTGAGCCTCACCGTGCCGATCGGTCGGCTCTCCACCGGGCAACGCCAGCGGCTGGCGGTGGCCCGGCTGTTCAGCGATCCCGTCGACCTACTGCTGCTGGACGAGCCCACCAACCATCTCTCGCTGGGCCTGGTCGAGGAGCTGGAGGCTGCTCTCGAGGAATACTCGGGCGCCGTGGTGGTGGTCAGTCACGACCGCCGGCTGCGCCGGCGCTGGTCCGGCGAGACCCGGGAGGTGGCCTGATGGAGTCTCCGGCTGGTAGTGCGAACGCCACGATGGCGACAAGGGCCAAGATGAGGGCGGTGAACGCGAACGCCTGCGCGTAGAAGGGCTGGCCTCCTACGTGCTTATCGGCGTCTGTCCGGCCGAGGCTGCTCGGGATCAGGTGTTCGCTGCGATTTCTGGGGTCTACGCCCTGGCATGAAGCGCGGGCGCCAGGTCAGTCCGACTGGGGGCGAATGGAGCGCGCAACGCGGAAACCCACGTCGTCCACGCGAAACGTCGGATGACTCCGGCGCCGTACGGAGGCCCGGCAACTCCAGTGCTCGTCGAACCAGCCGCCGCCACGGAGGACCCGGTAGCTGCCGTAGACCTCCGGGTCGTAGTGATCCCAGCACCAGTCCCAGACGTTGCCCAGCATGTCGTGTAGGCCCCAGGCGTTCGGTTGTCGGCCGCCCACCTCGTGGATGCGCTCCCGCGAGTTGTCGCGGTACCAGGCGATCTCGTCCAGCGGTCCGTAGCGAGGGCCGGTCGTACCAGCGCGGCACCCGTGCTCCCACTCGGCTTCGGTCGGCAGCCGGTACCCGTCGGCGGAGGGGTCCCACTCGATCTCCTCCTCGCCGGAGATTCGATAGGCCGGCAACAACCCGTCCCGTCGCGACCAGGCATTGCAGCACCGGACCGCATCCCACCAGGACACCCCCTCGACCGGCAATTGATCGCCGCGAGCCGTGCTCGGGTGGGCGCCGATGATCGCGGCATACTGGGCCTGGGTGACCGGGAAACGGGCGAGCTCGTACGGCCTCAACTCGACCGACCACCGGCGCTGTGTGCGGCGGTCGGAGAGCGTTACCCGCCCCGCCGGGACAGTGATCATCAAATCCTGCTGGCTCCCGTCCACAAGGAGCCGATCGTACCCGTGCCCGGGACCGCTGTTGTCGGCGTTTCCGGCTCACCCCGCTGACGTCCGGTCCCGTCCCGGTAGCAGTGCCGCTAGGCTGGCTGCGCGTGCAACCCATCCGCAGGGTGCGCGCTTCTGGTGTTGGTGGTGTGTCTTTGTTGGGGGACTGTGGTGGAAAAGGGAACGATCGTCCGGTTCGATGACGTTCGCGGTTATGGGTTTATCGCGCCGTTCGGGGGCGGCGATGACGTCTTTGTGCACGCGAACGACTTCGGTGATCAGCGGCACCAAGTCGCCGCCGGCATGCGGGTGAGCTACGAGGTTGTGCAGTCCGAACGGGGCCTGAAGGTCGCGAGCGTGGTGCTGGAGACGGCTCCAGCCGCACCGAACCGTGGTGCGCCGAGTCGCCCGCAGCCCCTGTCTGACGAAGACGGTGAGTGTGATGTGTTGGCGGTTGAGCAGTTCGACAGCGCCGTGACCGAGCTGCTGCTGGCGAACGTGCCCTCGATGACCGGTGCGCAGATCGTCGAGGCCCGTCGGGCGTTGGTCGCCATGGCGCGCCAGTACGGTTGGGTCGAGGACTGACCGCGGCGCGTGGCGGCTCGCCCTCTCCGGGGCGGTACCACCTCGCCGCGCGCGGCGAGGTGGTCGCCTGGTCACCGATCGGCTGCGACAATCCGGGGATGGATGACAGCGATCAGGGCATCGATCGTGCCGTTGCGGGCGCTGACTTCGTAGAGTGGAACTTTTCGATCATGGCGAATGGTTCGCCGTGGCGCATCGAGGAGGGGATGACGCAACTCCTCGCCCACCAGGGTGCGGAGGGGTTCGGGCCATCCCTGGCGGTCGCGGCGCGCGAGGACGCCCGGGTCATTCAGGAGTTGGGTCGGCGGGAGACACCGACGGCGGTGGCGGCGCTGCGGGCGTTCCAGGCGATGAGTCCGGTCGACACGCAGCGGGAACTAGCCGGATTGCACGCCGACCGGCTCATCCGGCAGGGCGTTCCCGAGGCCTCCTGGGCGTCCACGATCGGCCGGGTGCGGGTGGAGGGCTGCTGGTGGGCGCACGACCCCTTCAACGAGACCGCCTTCCTGCTCTGCGTCTTCTCCTACGACGGAGATGATGAGCACGGCATCCTGGCCATGATCGACCTTGCCGTGGATGGGGGCCTGTTTCGGGAGCTGACCCTCGGCATGGACGTGGAGGTGCTGCAGGATGTCCTGCGCCGTGCCGACGGAGTCGATGGTCTGGTTACCGAGCCGGTCGACCCGGCGTATGCCCGGCGGTTGTTCGAGGACGCGATCGTCACCTCGGACGAGGTGCTGGAAGATCGGGACTACCAGCCGAATCCGGCGCCGACTGCGTACCGGAAGATGCGGGCGCTGACCCTGGCCCGGGCCCGGGCGTTGAGCGTCGCGGCCGCACCGCCCGACCCGCTGCCCGACAGCGTGGATGTCGAACTCATGAAGCGGGCGTTCCTCGCCTCCGGTATCGGCTCCAAGCTGCCCGGGGACGACGCGACGAGCCAGGCGGTGGACCTCTTCGTCGAACAGCTCACCGATCGGGCTTGCTGCCATCCGATGCGACTCGGCCCGCGCCGGGTGATGGCCGCCCTGGGCCTGCCGGGTCTGACCCGAGACGCCATCGGTGATCCGGGCGTGAGTGACGTCCTTCCGGACGTTGTCCATGCGTGGGCTTCCTGGACCGCAGCCGAACGCGGTCTGTCCCGGGATGCCACGGAACAACTTGAACGGGCGTGTGAGCAGGCGTGTGCGCGCCTGCGCGCCACCGATCCGGGGGGCCCGCAGCGCACCTGACCCGTGCTGGCTGGCCGCGACCTCCGTTCATCGCTGACGTACGCCGAGGCTGCGCGTTGCCGTTGCGAAGATCGCGAGGGCGAGCAGGGCCGACGAATAGAGCAGCACAGTCGGGACGGCATCGAGGTACTGGACCAGTACCCCGGCGAGTGCGGGGGCGAGCGGTAGCAGGCTCCCGCCGAGGAAGTGCACGGCGGCACTCACCCGTCCCTTGAGGACAGTCTCGGCGTGGGTGAGTATGTAGCCGACGATCGCGGCATTGGCTGCGGGTCCGAGGAAGAAGGCCAGTGCCCCGATGACACCGATGAGATATGCGGAGTGGGCCACTGCCAACAGCGGAGTCACCGTCGCCGCAACCCACCCGAACGCCATGATCAGTGTCCGTGGCGGGAACCGCGCGACCAACCGGGGTGCCGCGGCTTCTGTGCGGCGCACGATCCTCGGTGTTGTTGCGCAGGGGGCGCCGGATCAGGGTCAGTCCCACTGCGGAGACGAGGTAGGAGACGGCATCCACCAGGAACGGCACCGTCCGGCCGACGCTGAAGAGTATGCCGCCGAGGGCGGGTCCGACCAGCGTCGCGAGATGCGTGCGGGATTCGTTTCGGGCGGCGGCCTGGGTCACCTGCTCCCGCGCCACGACAAGCCGAAGGGCTGCCGTCTCCGCGGGTTGAAAGCAACTACTCAGGGCCGCTTCCGTGGCCGCCACAGCTACGATGTGGACGAACGTGATCTGGTCGATGATGCCAGCGATGACCAGGCTGCTCAGCGCAAGCGCACGTCCCAGATCTGCCATGATCATGAGAAGTCGGCGGTCGTGTCGATCCGCCAGGGACCCCGCCGGGAGCCGACACACCACAGTGGTGACAGCGGCGATTGACCCGACGGCTCCCGCGTGTGCTGCCGATCTGGTGGTGGCCAGAGTCAGCAGGACAAAGCCCACCGAGGAGACGGCGCTACCCAGCGCCGAAATTGACTGGCTCACCCAGAGGATGACGAAGTCACGGTTTTGGGCCAGTGGACGCACCGGCGGTCCGGTGGTCGGCGTTTCGTGATACTCGATCGACGGATCAACCACGTCACCCGACGCTAGGCACGGTCCGGACGGGAAGCATGCGTGATCTGCGTCACCGAACCCGCGGTCTCGTCCGATGTGGAGCTGCCCTAGACTGCGCGCGATGATCGAGACGAGACGATTGGCGGCAGCTCTCGTCGGGCTGCTGGCGACGAGCGTGATGATTGGTCCGGCACCGGCCCTCGCGGATTGGGAGACCCCGGTCGAGCCACCGAAGGTCGAGCTGGTCCTCGATGTCAGCGGGTCGATGCGGGCCACCGACATCGACGGGCGAAGCCGGATCTCGGTTGCCCAGCAGGCGTTCAACGAGGTGGTGGACGCGCTGCCGGACGAGACTGAACTCGGCATCCGGGTCCTCGGTGCCACCTATCCCGGTGATGACAAGGAGCAGGGCTGTCAGGACACCCAGCAGATCGTGCCGGTCGGGCCGGTCGACCGGGTGCAGGCCAAGGCGGCGGTGGCGACGCTTCGTCCGACTGGGTACACCCCGGTCGGGCTGGCGCTGCGCTCGGCCGCCGAGGACCTCGGTACGGGTAGCACCGCCCGGCGGATCGTGCTGATCACCGACGGTGAGGACACCTGCGCCCCGCCGGACCCCTGTGAGGTGGCCCGGGAGCTGGCTGCGCAGGGGACGAAGCTGGTCGTGGACACCCTCGGCCTGGCCCCGGACGAGAAGGTGCGCCAGCAGCTGCTCTGTATCGCCGCTGCCACTGGTGGCACGTACACCGCGGCGCAGAGCGCGGACGAACTGACTAGTCGGATCAAGCAGCTGGTCGACCGAGCCGGGGATACGCACACGGTCACGCCGGCTGTGGTCGCCGGCACCTCGGTCTGCGCCGACGCCCCGCTACTCGGTGCCGGCGTCTACAGCGACCGGGAGAAGTTCTCGGAGCACCGTTGGTATCGGGTGCCGGTGTATCCCGGGCAGGAGCTGCGGGCCTCTGTCAGCGTGGCGTTGGACCGGCCGGTCAACCCCGACCATGCGGTGTTGCTGCGGGCGGTGGCCACCGACGGTCGGGAACTGGTACGTGGCGTGGACGCCGGTAGCGGCCGGACCGATGTCGTCTCCGCCGGTCTGCGGTGGTCGGCGGGGGAGGAGCCGGAGGATGGGCCCTCCCCCACCCCGTCCACCACGACCGACGCCGAAGCCACCATCGTCTGTCTCGTGGTGAGTAACGCCTTCGCGCCCCAGCCGGGGACCCAGACCTCGCCGGGGATGCCGGTTGAGCTGACCGTGGACATGGTCGCGTCCTCGCCTGCTCCGGCTGCCCCGGATCTCGGTCGGGGCTGGGTGCTGCTCGTTCTGCTGACGGTGACTGGTCTGCTGGCCGGACTGGCGTCCGGGGTACTCACCCGGTGGTGGGTAGCGACCTGGAGGGAGAAGTGATGCGGGTGCGGTCAATGCGGGGTGGAGCAGCCCTGGCCGCTGTCGGCCTGGCCCTGCTGGTCTCGCCCGGGGCGGCCCTGGCCACCCCGACACCCTCACCGGGGGCGACCCCGGTCACCCGAGCGGGGACCTCCTTCTTGACCGCCACCGACATCACCGCCGGGCAGCCGGTGCAGGTGGACGCCGCTACCGGCGACTACCTGTACTGGTCGTTCCCGGCGGTGGCCGGCGAGCGCCACGAGATCACCGCGACCGTGTCGTTCCCCACACAGCGTAGTGGCGAGTCGACGTGGACCGTGGAGGTCTTCGACGGGCTGCGGCGGCGTCAGGCCTGCACCGCCGGTGCCCAGACGCCGACGGCTACGGCCGAGGCTGAGAGCGTCTCGCTCGGCTGCACCCTGCGGCAGGTGCGCTCCTGGGCGGAGCCGTGGTCAGCCGATCCGCTGCCGGGGACGTACTACGTCCGGCTCGCGGTGGCCGAGCTGCCGGAGGAGGACCTTGGCCTGCCGATCGAGGTTGACCTGCTGGTCGGCGCAGTGGGTGCGGGATCCCGGGACGACGGCGTGCTGGCGGAGCCGTTGGTGCTGCCCACCAAGGCCGGCACAATACTCGATGCCGCGCCGACGGAGCCGGCCGAGGGCGACGACGACGGATTCTTCGGTTGGCTGCCCGAGCTCGGCTCGCGCTGGGCCTGGAGCACGGTCGGCGGCATTCTCGCTGCGGTGGCTGGAGTCGTCGGCTTCGGTCTGACCCGGCGCCCCCGTCGTCGCTGACGGTGCGGGTGTAGCCCGGGAGGGCGCTCGCGGACGCGGGCGTCCTCCCGGCCGGTTGGTCACCAAGGGGCGGGCCAAGACCCGTACGGGCTGGACCGCAGGACTGACCGGCAGTGGTCCCTCGCGGCCGGTCAGTCCTGCGGCAGCAGCTCGTTGATCCGCCCGCGAGGTGGGAAGGCCAGAGCCAGGGTCAGGTCGAGCACGGTGGCGGGGTCGGTGAGCCGCTCCCCGTACAGTTCGCGTAGCTGGCCCATTCGGTAGCGCACAGTTTGTGGGTGCACAAAGAGGTCGGCGGCGACATCGTCGCGGCGGCCGTGGTGCAGCAGCCAGGAGCGCAGTGTCTCGGTCAACCGATCGGCGGTGGTGGGTGGCAGCGTCGCCAGCGGCGCCAGCACCCGTGCCCGCAGGTCCGCCAGGCCTTCTGGGTCGTGGCTGAGTAACAGTTCGGCTAGGTGCGCCTCGGTGTCCAGGGGCGCGCCGGCGTCGTCCGGGCGCAGACCCAGGGCGAGCGCCCGGGTGGTCCGCTGCCAGGAGTAGGCGACCTGGGTCCACGGCCGGGCCGGGCCGAGCACCGCCCGCCGGCCGCGCAGCAGCCGGGCAAGCTGCCGTCGCCGGTCGCCGTGGGCATCCGGGACGAGTAGGCCGGCGGTCTCGTCGCCGGGCCCGCCACCGGGCAGGTCGTCGGCGCTCTCCAGCGTCTGGGTGGGCAGCAGCTTGAGCGCCGGGCGTAGGCTCGACCGGGGCAGCAGGACGGCGGTGAGGGTCTGCGGCGGGGGCCAGTCGGCCCGCTCCGCGCTGCGCAGCAGTACCTCTTCGTCGGCTCCGGTGACCAACTGCTGGGTGAGTCGTTCCAGGTTTCGGCGGCGGATGAGGCCGGTACTGGCCAACTCGTCGGCATGCCCGGCGACGCTGGCGGCGGAGAGCTCGTCGATGTAGGCGAACATCAGCTCGGCGAACTCGGCCACCGTGGCGGCCGGCAGCTGTCCGCGTACGGCGACGGTGGACATCTCTCGCCAGGAAACCCGGGCACCCACCCGGTACGCGGCGAGTAGCGCGTCCACGCTGCGGCCGGAGCGGGCCTCTCCGCTGCCGAGCGCGTACGCGGCCTCGACAGCGGGTACGAGCGGGGTGCTGGGGTCGGCCCCGTAGGAGCGTTCGACGAGTTGGAGGAAGGTGCCGAGGGCGATTCGTACGGCATTTTCGATCTTGTCCCGCATCTGCCCGGTGAGGGTGCCGGAGTAGCTGGGTACCTCGGCGGTGATGGCGGTGACGGTGTGCTCGGCGAGCAGGGCGAGCCGGTTGCGGAGCTCCGCGGCAACCCGGTCATCCAGGTCCAGCCCGGCCGCACGCCGGGTTGCCTCAGACCGTTCGGCCACAATCTTGTTCCCTTCGTATAAATTCGTGCGTCGGGTTCACCTTCCCAGGTCAAGATTTTATGCCAGTGTGCCGCCACGATCGGGTGTATGACCACCACCGTCCAGCGCCCGTCCGCGCCGGCGTCCCTGCGTCGCGGGCTGCTGCGGCTCGCCGCGGCGGTTACCACCCCACTGCTGCCCGACGACTACCTTGACCTGGTCGCCCCGCTGCGTGCCGGCGCCGACCTACGGGGCCGGATCGTCGAGGTGCGCCCGGAGACCCCGGACGCCGCCACCGTCGTGATCCAGCCGGGGCGAGACTGGCAGGGGCACCGCCCCGGGCAGTACGTCCGGCTCGGCGTGGATGTCAACGGCGTGCGGCAGTGGCGGTCCTACTCGGTGACCTCTGCTCCGGCGGGGCGTCACGACCCGATCACGATCACCGTCAAGGCGATCCCGGATGGCCTCGTCAGCAACCATCTGGTGCGGCACGCTCAGCCCGGCACGATCGTGCAGCTTCACCAGGCGCAGGGCGACTTCGTTCTACCAGCCACCGCGCCGGCGCGGGTGCTGCTGGTGACCGCGGGCAGCGGAATCACCCCCGTCATGGGGATGCTGCGCAGTGGGGCCCTCACCGGGGCGGACGTCACGCTGGTGCACTCGGCACCCACCGCAGCGGACGTGATCTTCGGTGCGGCGCTGCGGGACCTGGCCGCCGCCGGCGCGCTCCGGCTGGTGGAGCGGCACACCAGGGATGACGGCCAGCTCAGCCTCGCCGACCTGGCCGCGTTGGTGCCGGACTATGTCGAGCGGGAGACATGGGCATGCGGCCCGGCCGGGCTCCTCGACGCCCTGACCGCGCACTGGGCCGCCGCGGGCCGCGGCGGGCGACTGCACACCGAGCAGTTCCGTCCCACCATTATCTCGCCCGGCGAGGGCGGCACCGTCACCTTCGGCCGCAGCGGTGTGACCGTCGCCGCCGACGGCAGCACCCCGCTGCTGGAGGCGGGGGAGGCGGCCGGTGTGCTCATGCCGTCCGGTTGCCGTATGGGCATCTGCTACGGCTGCGTCCTGCCGCTGCGCCAGGGTGCCGTCCGTGACCTGCGCAACGGGTCGCTGACCACCGCGGTTCCTGGTGACGGTGTCCTCGTCCAGACCTGCGTGTCGGCCGCCGCCGGCCCCTGTGACCTCGACCACTGATTCCGGAGTACCGACGTGACCGTCATGCAACGCAAGCCCGTCAACCCGATCGCTCACCTCACCGCCGAAGACATTGAGGTGATCGGAAGGGAACTGGACGCGATCCGGGACCGGGTGATGGCCGACCTGGGGGAACGGGACGCCCGCTACATTCGCCGGCTGATCCGGACGCAGCGGCGCCTGGAACTGGGCAGCCGGGCGGTGCTGCTCTTCTCGCTGTTCCCGCCGGCGTGGATTATCGGGACGGCCGGTCTGTCGATCGCCAAGATCCTGGAGAACATGGAGATCGGGCACAACATCCTGCACGGCCAGTGGGACTGGATGCGGGACCCGAAGATCCATTCCACGACCTGGGAGTGGGACCACGTCTCTCCGGCTGAGCAGTGGAAGCACTCACACAACGAGCTGCACCACCGCTACACCAACGTGATCGGCAAGGACAACGACCTCGGGTACGGCATCATGCGCGTTGACGAGGACCAGCGGTGGCACCCGCTCTACCTGGGGCAGCCATTGTGGAACCTGATCAATGCCTGTTTCTTCGAGTACGGCATCGCCGCGTACGACCTGGAACTGGGGCGCAACCTGAAGAAGGGCCGGCACCGGGATCCGGCGTTCCGGGCCCGGGCCCGGGCGGTCGGCCGTAAGATCCGCCGTCAGGTCCTGAAGGACTACGTGCTGCACCCGCTGCTGTCCGGGCCGTCGTTTCTGAGCACGCTCGCCGCGACCTTCACCGCGAACCTGGTCCGGAACCTGTGGAGCCACTCCGTGATCATGTGCGGGCACTTCCCGGAGGGCGTGGAGACCTTCGAGAAGACCTCGATCGAGGGGGAGACCCGCGGCGAGTGGTACCTGCGGCAGATGCTCGGCTCGGCGAACATCAGCGGTAGCCGGTTGCTGCACATCATGTCCGGCAACCTCTCCCACCAGATCGAGCACCACCTCTTCCCAGACCTGCCGAGCAACCGCTACCGGGAGGTCGTCCCGGAGGTCCGGGCGCTTTTCGACCGGTACGGCCTGAAGTACACCACCGGATCGCTGCCCCGGCAGGTCTTCTCCGCCTGGAAGAAGGTCATCCGGCTGTCGCTGCCTAACCGCCGGCCGCGTGACCGGGCCAGCAACCGGTCGGCACCGGCGCTCAGCACCTCTGGTGCCTGAGTTGGCGTAGGTCAGTCAGCCCGGGCCGCCGAGCCGATCCGGGCCGACCTTCCCAGCCGGCCCGGGTGTCGTCCGGCCAACGGTCACGCGGCCGGACGAGCTCCCGTGAACCGGGCGTACAGCGGCCCGGTGTCCGGCCGGTCAGGCGGCTAGCAGCCGGTCGCGGACCTCCCGGCGCAGCACCTTGCCGAGCTGGGAGCGGGGCAGGTCGTTGACCACCACCACCCGGCGCGGCACCTTGTACGCGGTCAGCTGCTCCCGGCAGCTGGCCCGGATGCCCGCCTCGTCGATGGTGCAGTCGGGGTGCAGCACCACCGCGGCGACAACCTCCTCGCCCCCAGCGGCGCCGGGCAGACCGACCGCCGCGGCGTCGCGGACCCCGGGGATCTGCCGCAGCGCCTGCTCCACCTCGGACGGGTAGACGTTGAACCCACCAGTAATGATCAGTTCTTTGATCCGGTCAACGACCCGTACGAAGCCGTCCGAGTTCATCTCCACGATGTCCCCGGTCCGTAGCCAACCGCCGGGCAGCAGCACCGCCGCTGTCTCCTCCGGCCGGCACCAGTACCCGGCGAAGACCTGCGGCCCGCTGATCAGCAGCTCGCCTGCCTCGCCGAGGGCGCGGTCCTGGGTCGGGTCCTCCGGGTCAACGATGCGGATGTTGGTGGCGGGGAACGGAATGCCCACCGTGCCGGGTTGCCGGGCCGTGGACACCGGGTTCCCCAACGCCACCGGGGAGGTCTCGGTCATCCCGTACCCCTCGACCAGCAGCCCGCCGGTCACCGACTCCCACAGCCCCACGGTGGCCGGGGGCAGCGACATCGCCCCGGAGATGGCGTACCGGATGGAGCTCAGGTCGACCCCACGCTTCCGGGCGGCGACGGCGAGCTTCTCGTAGACCGGCGGCACCGCCGGCAGGAAGGTCGGCGGGCGACGCCGCATCGCCTGGAGGGTCTCGTCCACGTCGAAGCGGGGCAGCAGCACCAGGGTCGCGCCGATGTTGACCGAGAAGGTCAGGCAGAACGTCAGCCCGTACGCGTGGAACAGTGGTAGCACGCCGTACACGGTCTCGGCACCGTCCCGGAGTCCCGGCACCCACGCGCGACCCTGCGCGGCGTTGACGCGTAGGTTGCGGTGGGTCAGGATCGCTCCCTTCGGGGTGCCGGTGGTGCCGCCGGTGTACTGCAACAGGGCGGTGTCGTCCGGCTCTGGCGCGGGGTGGTCGGCAGCCAGTGGCCCGCTGTCGGCCAGCAGGCGCTCCCAGGCCAGGGTGCCCGGTGCAGGGGCGGTGATCGCGGCGCGGGCGGTGCGGGCTCGGGGCACCGGTAGCCGCAGCGCCCAGCGCTTGAGCCGGGGCAGGGCCGCACTGAGATCGACTGCGACGACCGTTTCGACCTTGGTGGTGCCGGCGGTGCGTTGCACCAGTGGGGCGACCTTGTTCCAGACCACGGCGACCCGGGCGCCATGGTCGGCGAGCTGGTGGGCGAGTTCCTGCTCGGTGTAGAGGGGGTTGTGCTCGACCACGAGTGCACCGAGTCTGAGCACCGCGTAGAAGGCCACCACGTGTTGCGGGCAGTTCGGCAGGACCAGCGCGACCCGGTCACCCCGGCCGACGCCGAGGCGGCGAAGCGCCTCGGCTGCCCGGTCCACCTGCGCCGCCAGATCTCGGTAGCTGGTGGTGGCGCCGAAGAAATCCAGTGCGGTCCGGTCGCCGAACCGTTGAACGGCCTCCCGCAGCAGATCAACCAGGGACTCGTCGGTCGGGGTGATGGTCGTCGGCACCCCCGGTGCGTAGCTACGCAGCCACGGCCGCTCGGCGCTCAGGTTCATGGTGTCTATCCTCCCCACGTTCGTCTACCGGACCGTAACCTACGGTCCGGTAGCAACCCGGCGAGGTACCTGTCGCCGCACTACCGATCGGGTGCCCCGTGGTCAGTGCCGCCGCTGCGATTGCCGGTTCATCCGGCGTACCTTGACCACCGCCATGATGAACAACACCACCAGCGTGATCGCACCGATGACCATCAGCCACTGGGCTGCATCCCAGAGCAGTCCCACCAGGATGAGTACGGCCGCGGTGATGGCGATGACCCACAGTACTGCCCGCATGTCGACCTCCGTCCCGCCCCCGTCGTCTGGGGGTGCCCCGCCACTTTCCCGCCCTGGCCGACAACATGCCGGGCAGGCAACGGTGAGTTCCTGCCCGCGTGGTCAGCTATCCGTCCCGGTGATCCTGTGAGGTGCGGCGCACCGGCCCGGTGGTCGCGGTGGGTCTGCGGCGGCGGCCGGCGACGAGCAGCGCCACCGCCCCGAGGGCGCCGGCGAGGGCGGCTGCCAGGATCGTGAGCTGGCCATCCCCGGGCACCTGCTGCACCAGCATGAATATGCCCGCGACCACCACGAATCCGCCGAACGTCCGGCGGAGCACGACCTCGGGTACGCGGCCGGCCAGCCGGGCGCCAGCCAGGCTGCCGGTGATCGCGGCGGCGGTGACCGCGGCGGCCAGGCCCCAGCCGATGCTGACGCTGGACAGGAATCCGGCCAGACCCGCGAACGACTTCATCGCTATGACGACCAGTGAGGTGCCGGCGGCGACCGGCATCGGCAGGCCGCCGAGCAGCGCGAGTGCGGGTACCACCAGGAAGCCGCCACCCGCGCCGACCATGCCGGTGACCAGACCGACCACACTGCCGTCCAGCAGGACCCGCCGTACCGGGAGCTCGCGCGGCGCCGTCGGGCCGCCGGCGTCACGGCGACCGCGGATCATCGCGGTCGCGGTGGCGAGCATCATCACCGCGAAGCCGGTGAGCAGGATGGTCGCCGGGATGAACGCGGCCAGCCGGCCGCCGATGTAGGCCCCCGCCATGCCAGCGGCCCCGAAGAGCAACCCGGTACGCCAGCGGATCCGTCCGGCGCGGGCGTGCGGTAACACGCCGACCGCGCTGGTCACGCCGACCACCAGCAGCGAGGTGGCGATCGCCTCCTTCGCCGGCAGGTCGGCGACGTAGACCAAGAGCGGTACGGCGAGGATGGAGCCGCCCCCGCCGAGTAGGCCGAGGCTGAGCCCGATCAGGACGGCCAGTCCGACGGTCAGGGTGAGGCTGACGGTCACGATCGTCGACCAGCGGACGAGGCGGCGCTCAGGTGGCCGACGATGGTGTCCAGGTCACCACTGGCGTTCCGGTTGTACGGAAGCTTGCTGAGTAACATGCCCAGCGCGCAGGTGTTGCTCAGCGCGGCGACGGTCAGGCCTGCGCCGATGACGCCGGCGATCCACTCGGCACCGGGTACGAACAGCGACGCCAGGACACTGGCCAGCACGATGGCGCCGGCGACCAGCCGAACCTGTCGCTCCAGGTCCCACCGGGGGGTGCCTTCGGTGACGGGCCCGACGGCGCCCCGCCACGCCACCATGCCGCCGGTCAGGACCTTGACATTCGGTAGGCCGATCCCGGCGAGCGTCCGCTCGGCCTGGGCGGCCCGGGCTCCCGAGTGACAGATCAGGACCACGTCCTCGTCGAGGTGGTCGCGGAGCTCCGCGCGATGTTCCTTGAGTAGGTCGAGGGGCACGTTGTAGGCGCCGGGGATGTGTGCGGTCTCGAACTCGGCCGGGGTGCGCACGTCGAGCAGGCGCGGGGCGTGGCCCGAGTCGATGAGTTCCCGCAGCTGGGCGGCGTCGAGGGTGGTGTGGGCGGCGGTGGTCATGGTCTCCTCGTTCACGGGTGCTCCGATGGGATGGGGCGAAGGTGCCGCTCGTCGCCGGGCGGCCCGCGCCGGTTCAGGCGCGGGGGGCGTCCGGCCCGACCAGGGTGACTCCGGCCCCCGCTGCCGCGGCGAACCGGTCATCGATGACCACCACGTCGCGTCCTGCGTTCGCCAACAGCGAACCGGCGACGGTGGCGCGGTAGCCGGAACCGCAGTGCACCCAGACCGCGCCGGCGGGCAGGTCGGGGAGTTGCTGGGGTAGGTTGGGTAGGGGAAGGTGCACGGCTCCGGCGATGTGACCTGCGGTCCACTCGTTGGTCATTCGCACGTCGAGTACGACGTCGGGGGCGGGTAGCCCGGTGGGAAGCTGTCCGGCGTGGGCGGCGGCCAGCGCGGCGAAGTCTGCCAGCGGCAGTTCACGTAGCTGTCCGTGGTCGGCGGCCCACCGCTCGGCCGCGCCGGTCGCCTGGGCGGCTGGCCGGTCGATGCCGATGCGTACCATTTCGCGCTGTGCTTCGGCGATCTGCGCGGAGGTCTCGGCGAGCAGGGTGATCGGTGTGCCCCAGCTGATGAGCCAGCCGAGCCAGGTGGACATCGGCCCGTCCAGTCCGAGACTTACCGTTCCGGCCAGATGGGAGGCGGCAAACGCCGTGCGGTGTCGTAGGTCGACCACCCACTGGCCAGCATTGATTCGTCGACGCAGTTCGGCGGCGTCGGCGCGGGCGACCGAGGTGAGGTCTACCGGTGTCGGCCCGCTGAGGTTGGTAACGCCCATGTGGGCGTAGTAGGCCGGGTAGGCGTCCAACCCGGAGAGGGTCTCGGTGATGAAGTCGTCGGCGGCCAGCCGGAGCACCGGGTTGGCCTCTTTCTCCCGGCCGATGGTCGATTCCGGGGCGTCGGTCTGGCTGGCGGAACAGAAGCTGCCGAACCCGTGGGTCGGCCACACCTCGACGCCGTCGGGCAGCAGGTCAGCCAGCCGCCGGGCCGAGGCGTGCTGGTGTTGGGCCAGTTCGTGGGCGTGTTGCTGGCCGAGCAGGTCGGTGCGGCCGGTGGTGCCGAAAAGAAGCGAGCCACCGGTGAAGACTCCCGCCGGTTGCCAGTCGCCATCGTTTGCGTAGTCCAGGACGTAGGACAGGTGGTGGAAGGTGTGGCCGGGAGTGGCGATCACCCGCAGGCGCATCGTGTCGGAGATCGCGAGGGTGTCGCCGTCGGCGACCGGCAGTCGTCCGAACTCGACCCGCTCGGCCGCGGCGACCAGGTAGTGGGCACCGGTGACCCGGGCCAGTTCGAGCCCACCGGAGACGTAGTCGTTATGAATGTGTGTCTCGACCACGTGGGTGATTCGGACCCCCGCCGCTCCGGCAAGGTACAGGATCCGGTCGATGTCACGCTGTGGGTCGACGACGACCGCCACCTGACCGTCGGAGGCCAGGTAGCTGCGGTCGCCCAGTGATGAGGTCGCGAGGACTGACACGTGGAACTTCACTGTCGTGCTCCTTTCAGGGAACCTATACCCCAGGGGGTATCCAGCGGGCAGGTGGGTGTCTTTCGGTTGGCGTGCGGTTACCCCCTCCGGTCGCCGGGATGCGGCCGGAGGGTTGGTTCTTTGGTTGACTCAGGCCAGGGCCAGGAAGAGCTTCTCCAGCTCCTCCTCGGTCATCTCGGGCGCCTCGCCCTGTTCTCGGGCGGTGCTGCAGTGACGCATACCCGACGCGATGATTTTGTAGCCAGCCCGGTCGATGGCCTTCGACACCGCGGCGAGTTGGGTCAGCACCTCCCGGCAGTCCTGACCGTCTTCCATCATGTCGATCACAGCGTTGAGTTGGCCCCGGGCGCGCTTGAGTCGGGTCAGTGCGTCACTGGTCATCTCGGGTCGAAGCTTCACGGGCACCTCCGGCTGCCACTATACCCCGGGGGGTATTTCTGGTGCTGTGGTCTTCATCATGCTGTCCAGACCTATCCAGGTGTGGAGGGCGGCGCAGAAAGGTCGCAGGCCCAGGCGGCGGTGGTCTTCACAGGGCTGTAGGCGATACAAGATCCCCGTTATATCCCTAGATCTCGGGTGGTGTGGAACTCCTCGTCGCATGATGGCTCCATGCCCACCGTGCCCGGCTGGACCGTGATCACCGCCCTCCTGGCCCCGCTGCTGTTGATCGGCGGCGCGGCGTTCGCGGCCACCCTCCAGCCAGGCGGCTTTGACCAGGTCAGCTACTCGATCAGTCAACTCGCCGCACACGGCGCCAGCCATCGTTGGGTGATGACCCTGTTTATTCTCGGCTCCGGCCTCTGCGTCGTGCTGTCCGCCGTTGGCCTACGTACGGTGCGGATGGCGGGGCGCGTGATGCTCGCCTTCTCGGGCGTCGCCACGATTGCCGTGGCCGCCTTTCCCGACCGGTGGGTGGACGGGCGTCCCGCCCCCGCGGCGGTGGTCAACGCCCACACGGTCTCCGGTTGGCTGGTGTTTCTCGCGGCGGCGCTGTGGCCGACCTTCGCCGCCAACCGCACCGGACCACTGCGTCTTCGGTGGGGCCTGCTGCTCAGCGCGGTGCAGCTGGTGCCGGCGGGATGGCGGATCATCTACGACATCTCCAGAGGTGAACTCACTCAGGCCGACTACCTCGGGTTGGCCCAGCGGGCGCTGGTCGGATTCGAGGGGCTCATCCTGTTGGCTGTCGTGTTGCTGGCCCGTCGCCAGGCCGCCCGACGACCTTCCGCGTGACGACCACTGGGCGGGGTGGCTGGCCGCTCAGCGGTCGCCGCTGCTCGCGCTGTCGAGGAGCTGGCGGAGGTGGGGCGAGTCGATGCTCTTCGCCCGGTACATCGCGGCGTCGGCCCGGTCCAGCGCCTCGGAGAGCTGAGCGGGGCAGGTGACCGGCGCCAACCCGACGGAGGCTGTCACTCGCACGCTTGCCGAGTGCAGCCGGATCGGTGCGGCGAGGACGTCGTGCAGCCGGCGGGTGGCGTGCTCAAGCCATCGCCGCTCGACCTCGGGGGCGGTGAGCAGCCCGGCGAATTCATCCCCGCCGAGCCGGGCGACCGGGTCGTCCCCGGCGAAGTCGGCGAGCCGTTGGGCGACGTTGACCAATACCTGGTCACCGGCGGCGTGCCCGTACCGATCGTTGATCTGTTTGAAGTCGTCGAGATCGAGGACGACGGCGATCAGTGGTCGCCCGTCCGCTCGAGTCAGCAGGGCGGCGGCCAGTCGATGAAAGGCGCGTCGGTTGGGCAGGCCGGTGAGCGGGTCGTGGCTGGCCGCGTGGCGTTCGGCGGCGAGTTCGGCCTGGAGGACGGCGATCTCCGTCTCGGCCCGCACCGCCCGGCGGTGCAGCTGCCAGGACGAGACGAGGGCGCCCGCGGCGCAGACGCCGGACGCGATCGTCAGCGGATCCGGCATGAGTCCTCCCGTCACACCGATGCCCCGGCATAGCCGACGGTCACCGAACCGTATCTGCCCTGGTCGTCGCCCAGTAAAGGTGACTAAAGGTAAGCGGATCGACACCACTCCTGTCGGCTATCATGCTCTCTGTCCGATGCAGATGCAATAGCAGATGCACGTGCAGGAGCCTCTCTGTCCACACCGCACCCGCTTGGGCTGCGATGTGGACGGATGCATGACGAGAAGGGCGCACATGCAGCCGCTACCGAATGGCGTTCCCATCCCCGAGCTACCGCCGTTGCGGTGGCAGAAGAGCCGGCGTAGCAACCCCAGCGGCAACTGCGTCGAGCTGGCCGAACTTCCCGATGGTGCGGGCATCGCCGTTCGCAACTCTCGGCACCCCGACGGCCCCGCCCTGATCTATACCGTGGACGAGATCGCGGCCTTCGTGCTCGGCGCCCGGGACGGTGACTTCGATCACCTGATCCATTGATCCACTGATCCACGCCGCGCCGCCGGGACCAATTCCCCTTACCGACGGTCCATGGCATGCTGACTCGGCGACAGGGTCAGGCCCGGCCCGGCGCGGTCCAGCAAACGGAGGGGCGGCAGTGGCGACGATGCCCGTTGAGGGGGGGTCATCGGCTGGCCCCACCGTCCTGCGGATGATGCTCGGCGCGCAACTGCGCCGGTTACGAGAGACCTGCGGGGTGACCCGGGAGGGCGCGGGCTGGGAGATTCGGGCCTCTGAGTCGAAGATCAGCAGAATGGAGCTGGGGCGGGTCGGCTTCAAGGAACGCGATGTCGCCGATCTGCTGACCCTCTACGGCATCACCGACCCCACGGAGCGGGACGCCCTGCTCCATCTTGCCCGGGACGCGAACAGCCCCGGTTGGTGGCACCGGTACGGTGACGTGCTGCCGTCCTGGTTCCAGGCGTACCTCGGGCTGGAGGCGGCAGCGGCCCTGATCCGCACGTACGAGCTCCAGTTCGTGCCCGGCCTGCTCCAGACCGAGGAGTACGCCCGGGCGGTCGTGCTCCTGGGGCACAGCCGCGCCGCGGCGACGGAGATTGACCGTCGGGTCACCCTGCGGATGCGGCGGCAGGAGGTGCTGCACGGGGAGGATCCGCCGCGGCTGTGGGCCGTGGTGGACGAGGCGGCCCTGCGCCGGCCGATCGGCGGCGCGGCGGTCATGCGGCAGCAGCTTTCGGCGCTGATCGAGGCGACGAGGTTGCCGAACGTGCGGCTCCAGGTCGTACCGTTCGCCGCCGGCGGGCATGCCGCCGCGGGCGGTGCCTTCTCCATCCTGCGCTTCGGTGACCAGGAGCTGCCCGACGTGGTCTACATTGAGCAGCTCACCAGCGCCCTCTACCTCGACAAGCGGGAAGATCTGGAGTTTTACGCGTTGGCGATGGAGCGGCTCTGCGTGGAGGCGGAGCCGCCGGAGCGTACGCCGGAACTCCTCGGCCAGATCCTGGCCGACCTGCCATCGGTCTGACGTGGCGCCGGCCCGCTCGATCTCGTCACCTGGGTACCGCCGACCGCCTGGGCGCGCCCTCAGGCGGAGTTCGTACCGTATAGCCCATGCCTCGAACCGTGTACGCCCTCCTCTCCGCCAGTACCACCGCCAACCAGACTGAACCCCCGCAGGACGGCCTGGTCGGGCACGTGACCGGGCTGGTGGAACGGCTGGGCGGGCCCGGCGCCGGCCTCGCCGTGGGGCTGGAGAACCTCTTCCCGCCGATTCCCAGCGAGGTGATCCTTCCCCTGGCCGGGTTCGTTGCCGGGCAGGGGCGGATGAGCGTCATCAGCGCGATCTTCTGGACCACGCTGGGTTCGCTGGTGGGCGCGCTCGCGCTGTACTACATCGGTGCGGCACTGGGCCGGGACCGGATGCGAGCCATCGCCGCCCGGCTTCCGCTGGTGAAGTTGAGCGACGTTGACAAGACCGAAGAGTGGTTTCTCCGGCACGGCGTCAAGGCGGTGTTCTTCGGTCGGATGATTCCGATCTTCCGAAGCATGATCTCGATTCCAGCCGGGGTGGAGCGAATGCCGGTGTGGACCTTCGTCGTCTACACCACCTTGGGCAGTCTGATCTGGAACACCACCTTCGTCATGGCCGGGTACCTGCTCGGTGACAACTGGCACCTGGTCGAGGAGTACGCCGGTATTCTCCAGAACGTCGTCATCCTGGCCTGCGTGGCGGGGCTCGTCTGGTTCGTCGTCACCCGGCTCCGCCGGTCCCGGACGACCGGGGGAGTGCGGCCCAACGGGCCGGAGGACGAGTTCCCGGCGTCGATGCCACCTGTCGATGGTGTCCCCGACCCGCAGGGCCGGGGAACCCTCTACCGGAGTAGCTGGTCGGAGGACACCACCGTGAGCTGACGTGGCGATCGAGGTGCGGCGGGCTAGCCGAGGTCGATGGCGGGGTAGAGGGGGAAGCCGGTGAGCAGGTCGCTGGCCTGCTTGCCGACTCGGTCGGCGACGCCCGGGTCCAGCACGTACTTCGCCTTCGAGGCGGTGCCGTCGGCGTTCGTCCCGGGCGAGGTCCGGCTCAGGACGGTGTGGATCAGCTCGGCGGTGGCATCCAACTCCGCGGTGCCGAAACCCCGGGTGGTCAACGCCGGCGTACCGACCCGGATCCCGGAGGTGTACCAGGCGCCGTTCGGGTCCTGCGGGATCGCGTTGCGGTTGGTGACGACGCCCGAGTCGAGGAGCGCCTGCTCGGCCTGCCGGCCGGTGAGCCCGTACCCCGTTACGTCGATCAGCGCCAGGTGGTTGTCGGTTCCACCGGTGACCAGCTTCGCGCCCCGACGCTGCAACCCGTCGGCCAGGGCCTGCGCGTTGGCGACGATTCGCCCAGCGTAGTCGACGAAGTCGGGACGCCGGGCCTCGGCGAGCGCGACCGCCTTGGCGGCCATCACCTGCGGCAGCGGGCCGCCGAGCACCATCGGGCAGCCCCGGTCGACCTGCTCGGCGAGCTCGGGACCGCAGAGCACCAGGCCGCCGCGGGGCCCGCGCAACGACTTGTGTGTGGTGGAGGTCACGATGTGCGCATGCGGAACCGGGTCGAAGTCACCGGTGAAGACCTTGCCGGCGACCAACCCGGCGAAGTGGGCCATGTCCACCATGAAGGTGGCACCGACCGAGTCGGCGATCTCCCGCAGGATTCGGAAATTGACCTTCCGGGGGTACGCCGAGTAGCCGCCGACGAGGATCAGCGGCTTGAACTCGCGGGCCGCCTCGGCGACCCGGTCATAGTCGATCAGCCCGGTCTCCGGGTCGGTGCCGTAGCTGCGCTGGTCGAACATCTTGCCGGAGATGTTTGGCCGGAAGCCGTGGGTGAGGTGACCCCCCGCGTCCAGCGACATGCCCAGCATCCGTTGGTTACCCAACTCACGGCGCAGGGCGAACCAGTCGGCCTCGGTGAGGTCGTTGACGTGCCGGGCCTGGGCACGCGTGAGCGTGGGTGACTCGATCCGGTCGGCGAGGACCGCCCAGAAGGCGACCAGGTTGGCGTCGATCCCCGAGTGCGGCTGCACGTAGGCGTACGGCGATCCGAACAACTCCCGGGCGTGCTCGGCGGCGAGTGCCTCGACGGTGTCGACGTTCTGGCAGCCGGCGTAGAAGCGACGGCCGACCGTACCTTCGGCGTACTTGTCGCTGAACCAGTTGCCCATGGCCAGCAGCGTCGCGGGGGAGGCGTAGTTCTCGCTGGCGATCAGCTTGAGCGACTCACGCTGGTCGGCCAGCTCGGCGCGGATGGCATTGGCGACTCGCGGCTCGACGGCACCGATCACCTCGAGTGCGCTGCGATAGGCGGTGGACTCGGCGTTACCCGACATGTGACCTCCTGGTAAACCCGGTGGACGTGTGGAGGCCCAGGCGCTCGGCGTGCGTCCTCGTGATGGGTCGTTCCCCGATGGTGCTCCATCCCAAATCGCGCCAGTCCCGACCCGAGGGGATCCTACCGGTTTCGCTTCTGCGGCGCCGGCACCCGTTCGTCCGCCCTGCGCGGCCGGCCGGGAGCCGAATCGAAGATCGACGGCGATGGAGAGCGCGGCTAAGATCGGAATATGACGTGGCCGGGCGATCGGGCGGACGATCGGGGGAGTCTGCTCGCAATCAGCGATCTGCACGTGCGGCACGCAGAGAACCGGACGGTCGTCGAGCAGCTCCGCCCGGAGTCGCCGGCGGACTGGCTGTTGGTCGCCGGCGACGTGGGAGACACGGTCGCGCAGGTTGAATGGGCGCTGCGGCTGCTGACTGCCCGGTTCGCCAAGGTGCTCTGGTCGCCCGGCAACCACGAGCTGTGGAGCCTGCCGGCCGACCCGGTGCCCCTGCGCGGCGCCGCCCGCTACGCCCACCTGGTCGAACTCTGCCGAGAGCTCGGTGTTGTCACGCCGGAGGACCCATACCCGGTGTGGGAGGGGCCCGGCGGCCCGGTCACGGTGGCACCGCTGTTCCTGCTCTACGACTACAGCTGGCGCCCCGAGGGCCTCGACACGTCGCAGGCGGCACTCGCCGAGGCGTACCGGACCGGGATCGTCTGTACCGACGAGTACCTGCTGCACCCTGACCCGTACGAGAGCCGATCGGCCTGGTGCGCCGCCCGAGTCGCCGGGACGGCCCGGCGGCTGGCGGAGCGGGACCCGGCGCTTCCGACGGTCCTGATGAACCACTGGCCGCTGCGGCGCGAACCCACCCGCATTCTCCGCTACCCGATCTTCGCGCAGTGGTGCGGCACCGAGGCGACGGCCGACTGGCATCAGCGCTTCGAGGCGGTCGCGGTGGTCTATGGCCACCTCCACATCCCGCGCACCACCTGGTACGACGGGGTGCGCTTCGAGGAGGTGTCGGTGGGCTACCCCCGGGAGTGGCGGCGACGGAGCGGGCCACTGGGACAGCCGCGCCGGATCCTGCCGGCGCCGGCAGGGTCGCCACCCACCGCCTGGTAGCCCGCTCCCTCGCCGGGGTTGCCGGATCCGCGCGGCTGGCGATGCGCGTCCGACCCTGTGCACGTCCGGATCACGGCTACGGTGTGGGCGTGGCGACGCCGGCCGAGCAGATCCGGGTGGGACGGCGGCTGGTCCGCGTCTCCAACCCGGACAAGCCCTACTTTTCCGAGTTGGGGCTGACCAAATTCGATGTGGTGCGGTACTTTCTGGCCGTCGGTGAGGGCATCCTGCGCGCCCTGCGGGACCGGCCGACGATGCTCGAGCGGTGGCCACGCGGCGTCGTCGCCGGTGCCAAGATCGCGACGCGGGCGGACAACCGCGGTGACGCCTTCTATCAGAAGCGGCTGCCGGCGGGTGCCCCCGACTGGGTTCGCACCGCGCACCTGACGTTCCCAAGCGGTCGGAGCGCGGACGAGCTCGCGCCGAGTGAGCTGGCCGTGGTGGCCTGGGCGGTCAACCTCGGCACGCTCCGGTTCCACCCGTGGCCGGTGTCCCGGCGTGATGTCGAGCGACCAGACCAGCTACGCATTGATCTGGATCCGCTACCCGGGGTCGGGTTTGACCAGGTGGTCCCGGTGGCGCACGAGGTCCGCGCGTTCCTCGACGAGCTCGGGTTGGTCGGCTACCCGAAGACCACCGGGGGACGAGGACTACACGTCTATCTCACCATCGAGCCACGGTGGGGCTTCGGGGACTGCCGCCGGGCGGTGCTGGCGCTGGGCCGGGAGATCCAGCGCCGCCGACCCGACCTGGTCACCACCACCTGGTGGCGGGAGCAGCGGGATCGGCCGGTCTTCGTCGACTACAACCAGATGGCCCGGGACCACACGATGGCCTCGGCGTACTCGATCCGGCCCACCCCGGCGGCGCTGGTCTCCGCGCCGGTGGCCTGGACCGAGCTGGACGATGCCCGGCCGGAGGACTTCGACATCACCACGATGCCGGCCCGCTTCACCGAGCACGGTGACCCACACGCGGGCCTGGACGAGCGGGCGTATTCGCTGGAGCCGTTGCTGGAGTTGGCCGACCGGGAGAAGCTGGCGGTGCCACCAGAGCGTTCAGGGTCCCGGGCGTCCGGGACCGGGAAGCGGAGGGGAGGCGGTCGGGCCCCAGGGTGATGTCTCGCCGTCGAACTCGTGGAACACCAGCCAGGTGCGGGTGGAGAGCACTCCGGGGATGCTCTGCACCCGGGTCAGAACCACGTCTCGCAGCGTGGCGTTGTCCGGGGCCCGGACCAGAGCGAGTACGTCGTGATCGCCGCCGACCAGCGCGGCGTGCTCCAGGTAGTGCACCTGGGCCAGCTCCGCCGAGACCTCACGCCAGGTGTTCTGCTCGATGGTGATCGCGATGTACGCCGAGGTGCCCAACCCGGCGGCCTCCGGTGCCACCCGGGCCTGAAAGCCGGTGACCACACCGTCGCGCAGCAACCGCTCCACCCGGGCGTATGCGTTGGTCCGGGAGATGTGCAGGCGTACGGCGAGGGTCCGCACCGACGTGCGTCCGTCCCGGACCAGCTCGGCCAGGATACGGCGGTCCACATGGTCCAGTGGCCGGGCCGATCGTCCCGGCCCGGCCGTCGAGGCCCTATCTGGGCCGGACTCTTGGCTCATCGCAGCACCCCCTCCAGGCCAACCATCCTGCGTTTGCGGGGGATCTTGAGTCAACCATCCGACCACAGGAGCATGGGCGCACCAGATGTCCAGGAGGTATCCGCCGTGACGACCACACCCCGGGCGGTCCGCAGAAACTCCCGGCCGGCCGCACCGCCGGACCCGGCCCGCCCGCTGCTGCCCGCCAGTGAGCAGATTCGCCTGCTCGACCCCGCCGGCGCCCCGCTACCGGTGCACCCCGACTACCCGGCGCCCCCGGTTGAGGTGCTTGTCGAGCTGTACCGCCGGATGGTGCTCGGCCGCCGCTTTGACCTGCAGGCCACCGCCCTGACCAAACAGGGTCGACTCGCCGTCTACCCGTCGGCTCGGGGCCAGGAGGCGTGTCAGGTCGGCGCGATCCTCGCGCTGCGCGACGATGACTGGGTCTTCCCGACCTATCGCGAGTCGATGGCGTTGACCGCCCGGGGGATCGACCCGGTGGAGGTGCTGACCCTGCTCCGTGGGGACTGGCACTGTGGTTACGATCCGGCCGTCCGGCGCACCGCCCCGCAGTGCACCCCGCTGGCCACCCAGTGTGTGCACGCCGCCGGGCTCGCCCACGGCGAGGCGTACCAGGGCCGGGACACGGTGGCACTGGCCTTTCTCGGCGACGGTGCCACCAGCGAGGGCGACTTCCACGAGGGGGTCAACTTCGCCGCCGTCTTCAAGGCACCGGTCGTCTACTTCGTGCAGAACAACCAGTACGCGATCAGCGTGCCGCTGTCTCGGCAGACCGCCGCACCGAGTCTCGCGTACAAGGGCGTCGGCTATGGCGTGCCCAGCGAGCAGGTCGACGGCAACGACCCGGTCGCCGTCCTCGCGGTGCTCAACCGGGCCGTGGCGCACGCCCGTGCCGGCCACGGCCCCTTCCTGGTGGAGGCGCACACCTACCGGATGGAGCCGCACACCAACGCCGACGACGCCGCCCGCTACCGGGATGCCGACGAAGTGGCGAGCTGGCAGGACCGGGACCCGGTCGTTCGACTGGAGACCTACCTGCGCGACCGGGGGGCGTTGGACGACACCACGGTGGCGCGGGTGGCCGCACAGGCCGAGGAGTACGCGGCCGACCTGCGCGAGCGGATGCACGACAAGCCGACCGTTGACCCGTTGACGCTCTTCGACCACGTCTACGCCGAACCAACGCCCCAGCTGGTCGAACAGCGCGCGCAGGTTCGTGCCGAATTGGCCGCTGACCAGGAGGGAGCCGGGTGATGGCAAGCATGACCATGGCGAAGGCGCTCAACACCGCGCTCGCCGACGCGATGCTCGACGACGACCGGGTGGTCGTCTTCGGCGAGGATGTCGGCCAGCTCGGCGGGGTCTTCCGGATCACCGACGGGCTGGCAGCCCGCTTCGGCGACAAGCGCTGCTTCGACACTCCGCTTGCCGAGGCCGGCATCGTCGGCTTTGCGGTTGGCCTCGCCATGTCCGGGCTACGGCCGGTGGTGGAGATGCAGTTCGACGCGTTCGGGTATCCGGCCTTCGAGCAGATCGCCTCGCACGTGGCGAAGCTGCGCAACCGCACCCGGGGTGCACTGACCGCGCCCATCGTCATCCGGATCCCGTACGCTGGCGGCATCGGCGGGGTGGAGCACCACTGCGACTCCTCCGAGGCGTACTACGCGCACACCCCTGGTCTGAAGGTCGTCACCCCGGCTACCGTGGCCGATGCCTACTCGCTGCTGCGTTCGGCGATCGACGATCCGGACCCGGTCGTCTTCCTGGAGCCGAAGAAGCTCTACTTCGCCAGCGCCGAGACGCAGTTGCCAGCTCGGACCGAGCCGTTCGGCCGTGCCGTCGTACGCCATCAGGGCACTGACGCCACCCTGGTCGCGTACGGACCGGCGGTGCCGGTGGCCCTGGCGGCGGCCGAGGCGGCCCAGGCGGAGGGCTGGAACCTTGAAGTCGTTGACGTGCGGACGATCGTGCCGTTCGACGACGACACGATCGCGGCGTCGGTGCGGAAGACAGGCCGGTGTGTGGTGGTTCACGAGGCCCAGGGCTTCGCCGGGGTCGGCGCGGAGATCGCCGCGCGGGTGCAGGAGCGTTGCTTTCACTCCCTGCACGCGCCGGTGCTGCGGGTTGCCGGGTTGGACATCCCGTACCCGGCGCCGATGCTGGAGCATACCCACCTGCCGTCGGTGGATCGGGTGCTTGACGCGGTGGCCCGCCTCCAGTGGGACGACCAGCCCGACGAGCGGTGGGTGGCGGCCTGATGAGTGAGCGTGTCTTCTTTCTGCCGGATCTCGGGGAAGGGCTGAGCGAGGCGGAGATCGTCGAGTGGCGGGTCGCTGTGGGCGACACGGTGACGGTGGACCAGGCCGTCGTGGAGGTGGAGACCGCCAAGGCGGTCGTAGACGTGCCCTGCCCGTACGCCGGACGGGTGGTGGCCCTGCACGGCACGGCGGGCGAGGTGCGGCCGGTCGGCCAGCCCTTGATCACCATCGCGTCGCTGGACGCGGTCGAGGCGGATAGCACTCCTGGCGGCTCTGGCGGGCCCGTGGTCAACCACGAGCAGGAGCGGACTGGCTCCGGGAACGTCTTGATCGGTTATGGCACCGGCCATGGCGGGGCGGCTCGCCGGCGCCGAACCCGGGTCGCCCGGGCCGCGCCGGCCAACGCCGCCTCGAGTGACGCCACTCCGACCGAGGTCGCGACTCGGCCCGAGGCTGCACCGAGTGGCGGCCTCGGGCCGGCCGGCGAGAGTGTTCGGGTCATCTCACCGATCGTGCGGCGGCTGGCGAAGCAGCGCGGCGTTGACCTGGCCGCCCTGCGCGGCACCGGCAGCGGCGGCGTGATTCGCCGCGCTGATGTGGAGGCCGCCACCCCGGCTCCGGTCACCGTGCCCGCCGCGCCCGCCGACGGCGACGTGATCGTGCCGTTGACCGGCATCCGCAAGGTCATCGCCGACAAGCTCTCCCGCAGCCGGCAGGAGATTCCCGAGGTGACGATCTGGGTGGATGTCGATGCGACCGCCCTGCTGGAGACCCGCGCGGCGATCAACGCGGCCACCCCGGCGGAACCAGTGAGCATCCTGGCCCTGCTCGCCCGGATCTGCCTTGCTGGGCTGCGCAGGTTCCCCCAGCTCAACGCCCGGGTAGACAGTGGGGCGCAGCGGATTGTCCAGTCCGCCGGGGTGCATTTGGGGATCGCCGCCCAGACCGACCGAGGGCTGGTGGTTCCGGTGCTGCGCGACGCGCAGCGGCTCACCACCGCCGGGCTGGCCGCCGCGCTGGCCGAGACCACGGCGGCGGCGCGGGCTGGCACGCTGCCACCGACCCGGCTCACCGGCGGGACGTTTACGCTGAACAACTACGGCGTGTTCGGGGTGGACGGGTCCACGCCGATCATCAACCATCCGGAGGCGGCGCTGCTCGGCGTCGGGCGGATTATGGATAAGCCATGGGTGGTTGACGGGCAGCTTGCGGTACGCAAGGTAACGCAGCTTAGCCTCACCTTCGATCATCGGGTCTGCGACGGCGGGGTGGCCGGGGGCTTCCTGCGGCATGTCGCGGACTGTGTCGAGCGGCCAGCGGTGCTGATCGCGAACCTCTGACCAGGACGCGGGGCCGGTACGGCCCCGCGTGCCGGGCCATCGTCCGCTTCCCGACCGGTTCCGTCGGCTCCACCCCACGTTGGAGTGAATTTCGGACGAACGGCCCTGGACGGTTCGGATGTGATCGGTGCCCCTGATCGGGCAGGCTCGGAACAGATAGCGCAAAGCCCCAAAATGGGGTAGATATTCACAAAGCCAAATTTGCCGAAAATGCGTGCCCCGAGCAGCACGGCGGAGAGAATGTGGCGGAGGAGGAGACGAACGGGGGGCGCACATGGCATTCAGGCGGCGAATGACGCTGCTCACGGTAACTGTCGCGGCCGTGTCGGTAACACTCGGCGGGTGCGCATTCAGCGAGCGCGAGGAGGCCCGACCGGCTCCGCCGGAACTGACCGTGACGCCGACCGACCAGGCGACGGACGTCCCGATCAGTGCCGAGGTCGGCACCGCGGTCAAGGGCGGGACGATTACCGCGGTCCGCGTCACCGATGACGCGGGGGCCGAGGTCAAGGGGGAGCCCAGGGAGGATGGCTCGACCTGGGTGCCGAGCACGCCGCTAACGCCAAAACGGACATATACGGCTGAGGTGACTGCGACCGGTAACTCCGGTAAAACCACTACGACCCGGAAAACCACCTTCACCACCATGCCGAAGTCCACGAAACCGGCAATTACCAGCACGTTGTATTTCACGGGTGACCGGACGTACGGAACCGCTATGCCGGTGACCGTCGCGTTCGATCCGCCGATTCCGGAGGAGGCCCGGGCGGCCGTCCAGCGGCGTTTGTTTGTGCGGACCAATCCGTCCCAGCCGGGGGTGTGGTCCTGGGTGTCCGACGGCAGCCAGGTCTACTACCGGGCGCCGGACTTCTGGCGACCGGATACGACGATCAGTTTTCGCGCCGGTCTGGAAGGCCTGCCGATCGGTGAGGAGTACGTGGGCGACGCCGACCGGCAGGCGACCGCGAAGATTGGTCGCCAGGTCGCCTTGGAGATCGACAACGAGACCAAGCAGATGTCGGTGTTCCAGGACGGAAAGCTGCTGCGGGAGCTACCGGTGAGCCTCGGCAAGCCGAGTACGCCAACCTCCAGCGGCAAGATGGTGATCATGGAGAAGCATGATTTCACCACCTTCGATACCCGCGGCTCGGCGGACCCGTACGTGGTGGATGTCGAGGATGCGCAGCGGCTGACCTGGCGGGGTGAGTTCCTGCACGGCGCGCCCTGGTCGGAGGGAGTTCAGGGGTATCGCAACGTCTCCCACGGCTGTACCAACCTATCGGCCGCCAGCGCCGACTGGCTGATGGGCGTCACCCAGGTCGGCGACTTGGTGACCATCAAGGGCACCGAGGTGACGTTGGATGAGGGCAACGGCTGGACCGCCTGGAACGTGAGCTGGGAGGAGTACGTCAAGGGCAGCGCCCTGCCCGTGCCGGCCGGCCTGAAACCGAGCCCGGCCGCCCCGAACCCGGGTGCGGTGGCCGGCGGCTCTCCCGCGCCGGTGCCGTCCGAGGGCAGCGGCTCCCCTGCCCCGGAGCCCTCCGTGAGCGGCGGCTAACCGCCAGCGCTGCGATGCCGCGTGGACCCGCGGGCGTTCCCTCCGATTGCGCCGGAGGGAACGCCCGGCGCCCGGCTGCTCGGACCGGTCAGCGGAGGCCGACCAGGTCAACGACGAAGACCAGCGTCTCGCCCGGCTGAATGACGCCGCCGGCGCCGCGGTCGCCGTAAGCGAGATGCGGTGGAATGGTCAGTCGCCGTCGGCCGCCGACCCGCATGCCGACCACACCCTGGTCCCAGCCGGCGATGACCCGCCCGCCGCCGAGGGGAAACTCGAGCGGCTCGCCACGGTTCCACGACGCGTCGAACTCACGGCCCGTGGAGTGGGCGACACCGACGTAGTGGACGCGGGCGACCTGCCCGGCCTGCGCCTCCGCTCCCTCGCCGACGGTGATCTCCTCGACGAGGAGGTCACGCGGCGGGGCGCCCTCGATCGCTCCCACCTCGGGCTTCGTTGCCTGGTTCACCAGCGTCTCCTGTCCTTCGTCGTGCTGCCTGACCTGCCCGATCCTGCCCGATCGCCGCTGGTGGCCGAACCCCTGGGGGCGGTAAGGCGCTGGGCGGGCACCACCAGTGGTGACGCCCGCCCAGCGGAGTGTCGAGATCGTCAACGGAGCCAGGGCATCCGCCGTACGATCGGGAGCCCGGCCCAGGCTCGACCGAAGCCCCAGGTGTCACCGGCGTGGAGCAGGGCGATGACCGCCAGCACCGCGGCGTAGATCAGGTGATCGTCCATGAACGGGTTGTTCGACGGCGGCAATGCGGCCGTCCACATCAGCACCATGAGAAGTCCGCCGGTCGCGGCGGCAACCCGGATGCCGATCCCGAGCAGTAGGGCGGTGCCGATGGCCGCCAGCCCGATCATGAACAGCCAGTCGGCCCACGCCGCGCCCGCGATGCTGTTGTAGAAGCCCTTGAACGGCCCGGTCGCACCGAAGGTCAGGAAGCCCTTCGTCGGGCTGCCGCCGTTGATCCAGGCGCTGTCGGCCTCGGTCGCCCGCCCCAGCCCGAACAGCTTGTCGAGAAAGGCCCAGAGGAAGATCCAGCCCAGCGCCAGGCGGGTGCCGGCCAGTACAAGGCGGGCGGCTCGTCCCTGCCCGGTTTCGACCTGGCTCACGGTGTTGACTGTCTCGGCGGCGTTCCGCTTGGTCGTCGCGGTCATCGTCTGCACGCCCTTCCTGCTGGTGCCTCGTGTCGCACTGTCTGTGGCACATCAATTCGATCGCAGCGGCAGGGGGTGCGGGCAGGGTCAATCGGGTCCGTCAGACGGGACCTTGGGCCCGTGGGTCACACCGCCCGGTAGGTGACCGGCGCCGCCAGTTGGGCGGCCAGGACGGTGGGCGCCTCCGCCAGGGACGGGCCATACCACGTCAGGTGCCGACCGGAGACGAGGGCACACGGCAGCTCGGGGAATGCCTCCGGCCCGTCATCCACAGCGAAACGGTATGGCTCGTCGGGCAACACGACCAGCGCAGGAGTCCGGGCGCGTAGCTCGCTCAGGGACGGTCGGGGATACCGCCCGGCGTCGCCGGCGTACAGATTGGTCAACCCCAGCCGGCGGAGCACGTCCCCGGCGAAGGTGTCCCGGCCCAGCACCACCCACGGGCGCCGCCAGACCGGCACCACGGCACGGCGCGGCGGCCAGTCCTCGGGCAGCTCCGCCCAGGCACGGCGGGCGGACACCAACCACTCGGGCTCACCCGGCGAACCCAGCTCGGTGAGGAGCTCGGCCAGCTCGGTGAGCGCCCCATCGACGGTGCGAGGGTAGGTGATCCGCACCGGAACCCCCGCCGCCACCAGGGCGTCCGCGTCCTCGCGCCGGTTCTCCTCGACGTTGAGCAGAACCAGATCCGGCCGGAGCGCGCGTACCCGGTCCAGGTCCGGGTACTTGCTGCCGCCGACCCGGGGCACCTTCAGCCCCACCGGATGGGCGCACCAGTCGGTGGCGCCGACCAGCACCCCGGGCAGCGTCAATGCCACCGCCTCGGTCAGCGACGGCACCAGTGATACCACCCGCATCCGCTTCACCTCCGGTAGGCCCGTTGTGTCGATCATGCCGTGCGGGAGTGGCCATGGCCACACGAGAGGCCGACAATGGCCGGATGTCGCCGAACCGTGCTGAGCAACCTCCCGCCGTCCTACCGCTACCCGACTACGGCGTGCCGCCTGCGGTGGCATTGGCTCGCGTACGTGGGTTCGCCGAGGCGATGGTCCGGCGCCGTACGGTGCGGGACTTCAGCGAGAAGCCGGTCCCGGAGGGGGTGCTCGAGCACGCCCTGCGGGCGGCGGCCTCGGCGCCGAGTGGCGCGAATCGACAGCCGTGGCGGTTCGTGGTGGTAACCGCACCGGAGCTCAAGCGGCGGCTGCGCGCCGCCGCGGAGGCCGAGGAGCGGGTGTTCTACGAGCAGCGCGCGCCGCAGGAGTGGCTGTCGGCGCTCGCGCCGCTGGGAACGGATGCGAGCAAGCCTTTTCTGGAGACCGCCCCAGCGGTGATCGTCGTCTTCGAGGTCCACCGCGGCCCACAGAGTCCCCGTCCCTACTACGTCAAGGAGTCGGTAGGGATCGCGGTCGGGCTACTGCTCGCCGCGCTGCACCAGGCTGGCCTCGCCACCCTGACCCATACCCCGAGTCCGATGCGCTTCCTCAACGAGTTGTTGGACCGGCCTGCGGAGGAGCGGGGAAACCTGATCATTCCGGTCGGCTACCCGGCGGAGGGGGCGACCGTGCCGGACATCTCCCGCAAGCCGCTGGACGAGGTGGTCGTCTGGCGCTGACCTGGGGCGCGGTCCTCATCGTTGACCATCGGAGCTGTAGGGGACGCACCCGCGGTGCGGTCCCCGCGCTCAGCAGGCTGGGCCACGGCCGACGTGGGTAGATCCACTCACGGGCGCAGCGGGCTCGCGCCGACGCCGGGACCGGCGACCTGGGCAGCGGACGCGCCGCCCTGGTGAGCACCTCGGTCAGCTCGTGAGCTACCTGGCGGGTCTCCTCGGCGGTCAGCCGTAGCCACGTCTCGGCGGAGACAGCGCACCCCTCGTGCCAGGCGGCGTCTGAGACGAGACGCCACCACCGCTCCCGGCGGTTTCTGGCCAACTCCGGTGTTTCCTCGATCAGCTCGGCCGAGGCCAGCACGCGGAGGTGGTCGCTTACGTTGCCGACCGCCTGGTCGGTCGCCTCAGGCAGCGTGCCGACCACGGCGGGCCCCTTCAGCGTGAGCACGGTTCCGCACACCGCTAACCCGCGTGCCTCGCAGTGATTTGGTAAACCCGGGGGCGATGCGGAGGGCGACGACGAAGGAGGGATTGGCCGAGATCTGGCGGGGGGATCGGTCTGCCCGGGGAGTGATCCGGCAGTCGACATCTTTGCTCTCGGGGGTTGATTGCTGCGTGTGCAGCATTTGGAACATATCGCCCATCATCGATTGATTTGGGCGGGTGGCGCTACTGCCGTTCATCAACAGGGATCACGCTATCGCCGATGCGGACAGTTGGCTTGCTGTGTCATCGTGGAACCCTTAACTGACGGGCCTGGACCGACTGCAGCCAAGTCCGGCCGTGGACTGGTATGACCCCGAGCCTCGGTCACGGTCGAATGTTGGCGAGCCCGGATCAATTCAGCTACCGGGCACCGGTCGGTGGTCCGGCGATTCCGGTCCCTCGCGGTCGATTCCGCGACCGTGTCTGTGCCTGGTGGAGCGCGCCCGGCCGGGCGACCGCCCGCAGGCATGGTGGTGAGTGCGGGGCGCGTCACTGGTGGCGGGCCGTTGGCCGGCGAAAAGACAGCGGGGCCGTGCTGGAATCGGCACGGCCCCGCTCGGGTGGACACCCGGCGCTCAGCGGTTCTTGTACGCCTCGACGACCTCCACCGGGATGCGACCGCGCTCAGAAATCTTGTAGCCGTTCTGCGCAGCCCATTCCCGGATCGCACGGTTCTGCTCCCGGTCTATTCCGGTGCTGGTGCCCCGTCGTGGTGCCCGCGAGGTGTCCATGCCGCCTCGGCCGATCCTGCGGCCGGCGCTCAGATACGGATCCAGCGTCTTCCGGAGGATGCCCGCATTCTCGTCGGACACGTCGATGGTGTACGCCACGCCGTCCAGGCTGAACTCGACGGTCCGATCGGCTTTTCCGCCGTCGAGGTCGTCGGTCAGAACCGTGATTACTTTTCTTGCCATGGCCGATTACTCCCTGTGTGGGGGTGGGGTGTGGTCAAAGTTTGACCTATCCCTGGGCATTTTCGCAACAAAACGCGTCGACTTCATTTCGGGTGTGGCGAAATCTGGCGCCGAATCGACATGGCGGCAACCGAAAACGCCTCGGGCGCACCAGTGCCGACCATCGTCGGCTGGCTGGTGCGCCCCGAGTTTGGTAGCGCCCGATGGCGAGGAGCCGATCGCCGCCACCGAGGGCCGGAAAGCAGGCCCTCGTTACTGCCACTGCGTCGGTGCGGCCCCGCCCGCTCAACGGGGCTGCCGGCGGCGGTCACCCCCGTCGGTGTCCCGGTCGCGACGAACGGTTGCCCGGCGTCCCTTGATGGTGCTGCCGCGCAGGCCCGAGATCACCTCGTCGGCCAGCCCCGCCGGCACCTCCACCAGCGAGAAGCGGTCTGCGATCTCGATCGAGCCGATGTCCCGTCCGTTCATGCCGGTCTCGCCGGTGATCGCACCGACCAGATCCTGCGGTCGCACCCCGGCCCGCCGACCCAGCCCGACGAAGACCTGAGTGGTGCCGGCGCTCCGGGGCCGACCCGGCCGGCGCTCGCCTCTGCCCTCGTGTCCCGGTCGGCCGGTCCGGGGTGGGCGAACCGCGATCTGCGGGATCTCCTCTTCCTCCTCCAGCGCGCCCGGCAGGGTGGCCTCGTGGGCCAGGCGTACCGCGGCGAGGGCCACCTCCATCAGGTCGAACTCGTCGCTCAGTGACTCGACGATGACCCGGAACGGCTCCAGGTCGTCTTCCAGCAGGCTCTCCCGCAGCGCGGCCTGGGTGAGTTCCAGGCGACGATTACGCAGGTCCGCCACGGTGGGGATCTTGTCGATGGTGATCCGTTGACCGGTGACCCGTTCGATGGTCTTCAGCATCCGGTGTGCCCGCGGCTCGGCGAGGGTGATCGCCACTCCCTCCCGGCCGGCTCGCCCCACCCGGCCGATCCGGTGCACGTACGACTCGGGCGCCGAGGGGACGTCGTAGTTGACGACGTGGCTGAGCTGCTCGACATCCAGGCCGCGCGCTGCCACGTCGGTGGCGACCAGCAAGTCGGCGGTGCCGGCGCGCAGCCGACCCATCACCCGGTCCCGCTGCTCCTGACTCATCCCGCCGTGTAGCGCCTCGGCCCGGTAGCCGCGACCGTTCATCGTCTCGGTGAGCCGGTCAACCTCCTCCCGGCTGCGACAGAAGACGATCGCCGCAGTGGGGGACTCCACGTCCAGCACCCGGCCCAGCGCGGCGGGTTTGTGCGCCCGGGCTACCAGGTATGCGCTCTGCCGGACCCGGGGCGCCTCGCCGGCTACCGGTTTCTCCCGCGCGATGAGGATGCGGATCGGGTCGGTCAGGTATGCCCGGGCCATGCCGTCGATGCGGGCGGGCATGGTCGCCGAGAAGAGCACGGTCTGCCGCTGTTCCGGCGCGTGTTCCAGGATCGCCTCGATGTCCTCGGCGAAGCCCATGTCCAGCATCTCGTCGGCCTCGTCCAGCACGACGGTGCCGACGTCACCCAGGCGGAGTGTGCCACGAGCGATGTGGTCGAGCGCTCGGCCGGGCGTGGCCACCACGATGTCCACCCCGGCGTCCAGGGCCCGCAGTTGCCGACCGATCGGCTGGCCGCCGTAGATCGGCAGCACCCGGGTGCCGAGTTCCTTGCCGTACCGATGGAACGCCTCCGAGACCTGCACCGCCAGCTCTCGGGTGGGTACCAGCACCAGCGCCACCGGATCGGCGGTCAACCGGTCGGCGGGCATCCGTTGCAGCAACGGTAGGGCGAATGCGGCCGTCTTGCCGGTGCCCGTGGCAGCCTGGCCGAGTAGATCCCGTCCGGCGAGCAGGGGAGGGATCGCCTCCCGCTGAATCGGCGTCGGCTCCTCGTAGCCGAGCGCGGCGAGCGCGGCGAGGAGTTCGTCGCGCAGGCCCAGGTCGACGAAGGCGGTCGCCTCGTCGTCAGTGGACGGTTCGGCAGTTGGATCTGGCCTAACGGGTGCGGAACTCATGCGTCAAGCCTTTCATCACGGCCTGGGGCCCGCTTCGCCGACCGGCACATCACGGCGGCCAGCCGGTGCCACCACGTACGGCGGGGGTTGCCAACTCAGGTGCCGTGGCTACGGGACAGCCGGATTCCTGATGAGCTGTCTACCTGCAGGCGGTTCACGACCCATCGCACTCTTTGACTTCTTGACGGGGAGATAGGAGGAATATTCGACCTCTTGCCCGTAAAAGGTGATTACTATTTCACGCAGAGTGATGTTCCCCGTGGTGTGGTGACGGGAGAGGGGACCGACGATGCGTTTGCCCAGCCGAAGCCCGGGCCAGCAGCCCGGCCCGTCCGTCCCGGCTGCTCCGGCCCGCCGCGCGGCGGCGGATCGGTCCCGTCGGCTTCCGACCGGCGAGCCGGACCTGGACGCGTACCGAGCCGCCGTCGCCGACCTGCTGGTCGAGGTCGGTGCGCTCGCCGGGGCCACCAGCACCGTGGCCCGGCAGGTGCTGATCGACCAGCGGCTGCGCGAGCCGGCTATCGCCGTGGTGCTGGATGCCACCCCATCGGGTCTGGTCGGCGCGCGCGAGACGCTGCTGTTGGAGATGGCCCGTTACCAGCCGAGCGAGCGCAGTTCCGCGGCTGACCTTACCGCCCTGGTCCGGATCTACCTGCTCTCGCGCATCGATGTCATGTGGTGGCGCGAGGCTCCCACCTACCGTACCGACGACCAGGTCAACCAGAGCACCGACCTGATTGACCTGGAGTGGCTGCGCCGCCGGGACCTGCTGCGCTTCCGCTACCAGGGACAGCCGGCCACGTTCTTCGAGCGCGGGATGCGGGCACTGCGGCGCCGAATCCGCCCCTGCGCGGCTCCGCAGACCGCCGGGTTGCTGTTTCGCCGATCCCGCCGGGAGATGGTGGCGCTACTCAACGACATCGCCCGCGAGTTCACGGCCCATGCGCCCGCCGGTACCCCGCCGCTCTGGGTGACCAGCCTGGTCCGGAGCGCGGAGCACCAGCATCGGCTGCGACGACTCGGATACGCGGCGATGCTGCCCAGTGGACACTGCCTCGGCTGGGCCGCGGATGTGGAAATGACCTGGTTCGACCGCTTCGGAGCCCGGGATGTCCTCGCCGATCTGCTCCTCGCCCGGCAGCGGGCGGGCGAGGTCAACGTGGTTGATGAGGGGCAGGCCTGGCACCTGTGCCTGGCGCCCGGGGCGCGCGGTCGGCTGCGTCGGGTGTACGAAGCCGAGCTGGGGGTCTGAACGGATGTGCGGGATTGCGGTGAGCCTCGGCCCGGAGGCCGATCCGGCCATCTTCCGACGGATGCTCGCCACCCTGGAGCCACGTGGTGAGGTGACCGAGACCCGGTCCGAGAGTGGCCTGCTCACCGGGGTGCGCCGGTTGCCGGTGGTGGACCGGAAGCGGGCGGTGCAACCCTGGGTCTCCGCCGACGAGCGGTGGGTGCTCTGCTACAACGGCGAGATCTTCAACCACCACGAGCTGCGCGCGGAGCTGACCACCCTGGGCTACCGCTTCCGTGGGATGAGCGACACCGAGGTGGTACTCGCCGGATACCTGCACTGGGGCGAGGCGATGGTCTCCCGGCTGCGCGGTGAGTACGCCTTTGTGATTGTCGAACGGGCCAGCGGACGGGCGTACCTGGTGCGTGACCCGCTCGGGGTGAAGCCGCTCTACTGGACCCAGACCCCGGGCTGTCTGCATGTGGCGAGCGAGGTCAAGGCCCTGGTCGGCTTCGGCGCGCCGGTCACCGAGGTGCCGCCCGGCCACCACGGTTGGGTGCAGGCCGATGCTGCGGCCCGCCTGTGTCCGTACGTCAGCCTGCTCGCCCTCGGCGAGGGGTTGCCGACGGTCGACGACCCGGACGAGGCCGCCCTGCTCGTCCGGGACGCCCTCACCGACAGCATCCGGGCGCGGCTGGACACCGATCTCACCGTCGGCGTGGTCCTCTCCGGTGGCCTGGACAGTTCACTCGCGCTGCTCCACGCCCGCGATCTGCACCCGGACTGCGTTGCGGTTACCGTCGGCGTGCCGGAGAGCCCCGACCTGCGCTACGCGCGTCGGCTGGCGAAGGACCTTGGGGTCCCGCACGAGGTGGTGGAGTTGCAGCCGCGAGACATTCGCCTGGCCCAGATCCGGGAGGCGATCCGAATTTCGGAACTCACCGAGTACGGCGACATCATCAACGCGGTGGTCTCGGTGCCGCTCTTCCGACGGCTGCGCGAGCTGGGCATCAAGGTGGCGCTCACCGGTGACGGCTCGGACGAGTTGTTCGGCGGCTACCCGATGTACCACCGGGTCGGCCCGGAGGCAGCCCGTCGGCTCTTTCTGCACAAGATCATCAACCTCTGCCGTACGGAGCTGCAACGCGTTGACCGCACCAGCATGGCGTACGGGGTGGAGGCCCGGGTGCCGTTCCTCGACCCGAGCGTGGTCGAGCTTGCGATGCGGCTGCCGATCGGGCTGAAGCTGCGCGCGGGGCAGGAGAAGTGGATCGTCCGGCGGGCCTTCGCGGATCTGCTGCCGGACTACATCCTTCAGCGACCGAAGAACCCGATGTCGTACTCCTCCGGTCTGCACGAGCGGGCCCGGCTCTACAAACCGGTCTTTGCCCGGCTGCACCGTTCCTTCCGCTACGACCTGGCCGAGCCGGTGCGCCGGGACTTCGACCGCGTGCTCACCAGCTGCGGCAACGACCTGGACCGGGCCATCGCCGCCGGCCGAGCCCGTCCGGACTACACGATGTTGGAGCATGCTCGGGACCTGGTCGGCGCAGCCAAGTGGAACGCGGTGCCGATCGTGCGCCGGCTGGTCGGACCGCGCCGCACCCGAGGCGACGACGTGCCGTCGCCCGGTTGAGGGCGGTTCGGGGTTGACTCTGACATGGTGTCAGGGCTGACCGATCAGCTGCGCCGACTCAACCGGGTGATCGCGCTGAAGGACCTTGGTTTCACGTTGGCCCAGGTCCAGCAGGTTCTCGACGATGCGCTGGATGTCGCGGAGCTGCGCGGCATGCTGCGACTACGTCGGGCCCAGCTTGCGGCGGACACTGCGCAGTTGACCCGGATCGAGGCGAGGCTCCGGACGATCGAAAGAGAGGGTCGGATGAACACGCAGGATGTCGTGCTCAAGGAGCTGTCATCGCTTCGCGTCGCGGAGTTGACAGCAATGGCGGCCAGCCACGAGACCGCTGACATCGGTCGGGCGATCCAGCCGCTCTACCCGGAGTTGTTTCGGCGGCTGGCCGTCGCGCAGACGTCGCCGACCGGGCCCGGCCTGGCATACGACGAGTCGGCCGGGGACGGGGAGACGGTTGTGGTGCACGCCGCCATCGAGGTCGCGGTCAGCCCGGATCGGACGCGGGACTTCGCGGTCGTAGACCTGCCGGCGGTGCCGGCGGCGGCCACGGTGATTCACCGCGGTCCGATGGATGAGGTCGCGGGAACCCTGCAGCGCTGGCTCAGTGGATCGAGGAGAACGGCTGGCGGGCCGAGGGCTACCACCGCGAGCTGTACGTGGAGTACTGCGCCGATGATCCTGCGGCCGGGGTTACGGAGCTACAGCAACCGGTGACGCGGGCCTGACCTACGCCCGGCCGTCGAACGCGACCGGGGTCGACTTCCGGGTGGAAGTCGACCCCACGGTGCGTCCGGTCGTGACCGGCTGGCCGGTTACCCGGGGCTACCGGCCGAAGCGACCGGTCTGGGTCTGTGCGTTCAGCTCTGGGTAGCGAACGAAGTTGGCCGTCCAGGTGCGCCAGTCGGTGAGCCGAAGAACGTCAAGGCCCTTGGCGATGTCGTTGGAGTAGATGTAGCCGTTGTACCAGTACGCGGACCAGGAGCCGCCGGTGATGAGGTTCTCCTCGTCCAGTGGGCCCCGCTCCCAGTACGCGATCTCGCGGGGGTTGGCCGAGTTGGTGAAGTCCCAGACCGAGATGCCGCCCTGGTACCACGCCTGGACCATGATGTCCCGCCCGAACACCGGGATCAGCGAGCCGTTGTGTGCCACACAGTTCTCGGTGTCGGTGTTCTCCCGCGGGATCTTGAAGTAGCTGCCGAAGACCATGGTGCGGTCGTCGCCGCGACCGACGATGTCGTAGATCGCGTCGGCACCCCGGTTGGGGCCGATGGTGTCGTTGCAGGTGGGGGCGCCGCCACCGCCCAACTCGTCGGTGAAGATCACTTTTGTGCCGGCGTTGTTGAAGGTGGCGGAGTGCCAGAAGGCGAAGTTCTCGGTGTCTCGGACCCGGTTGATGACCTCGGGCGCCTCCCGGTCCGAGATGTCCATCAGGATGCCGTCACCCATGCAGGCACCGGCGGCCAGGTTCTTTGACGGGTAGGCGGTGATGTCGTGGCAACCGCTGGTCGCCGACTTCTGCCCCGGCACGCCCTCGTAGCCGCCGTCGGGGAAGAGATTCGGGGTGGCCACCACCGCCGCGTCGGTGGGCCGGTGTACCGGCACCTTGACGATGGAGATCGAGTCGTGCGGTGGTGGGCAGCCGACGTACGTGTCCGACGGGCCGTACGACGAGACGTAGATGTACATCGTCGCCCTGTTTCGGGCGGGCACCAGCGTGTGGGTGTGCGAACCGCAGGCGGTCTGCACGCTCTTCAGGTAGCGCGGGTTGGCCTTGTCGCTGATGTCGAAGATCTTGATGCCCTCCCACTGGGTCTCGCTTGACGGAACCCGGGTGCTGTCGCACGAGTCGTCGCTGCGGGGCGAGTCGGTGGAGAGGAAGAGCAGGTCGCCGTGGACGGAGATGTCATTCTGCGAGCCCGGGCAGAACACGCGGGAGACGACCGTCGGGGCGGCCGGACGCGAGATGTCGTAGATGACGAAGCCGTTGTAGTTGCCGGCGAAGGCGTACCGGCCCTGGAAGGCGAGGTCACTGTTCGTCGCGTCGAGCGGTGTTTCCTTTGGCAGGTTGACGACCAGCTTCAGGTTGGGGCTGCTGCGGATCTCGTCAACCCCGGGGATATCCGCGGTGGTGACGGCGCTGGACTTGGTGGTGGCCGCGCTGGCGCCGTGGGGCGCTGCGGCGACCACACTTGTCAGGAGAAGGCCGGCCGCGGCCAGGCTCAGTGTGCCGAGCCAGCGGGACCGCGGCGTGCGGGATCTGCTCATCGGCGGGGCCCTTCGCGAGGTGTGACGACTGGCCACACCCTACCGCCGCAATGGTGAGTGTCGATAGATCCGAGGTGACCCCGATCGCGTGTACTCTCGGTTGTCGATGGTTATGATCATCATGATCTTGACCTCCAGGGGGTGTTCGGATGACCGTGCGGGGTAGGTGGGTGCTGGCCGCTGTCAGCACGGTGGCTCTGTTGCTCGGCGTGGTGGCGTGGTTGGGGGTCGCCCAGGACCGGTCACGATCCGCGGTGCCGACGGCAACGGGGGTCAGCGACGGTCCCGGTCCGTCGGTCATCGTGCCCGGCCGGCCCGGAGAGCCGGCTCGGGTCCGCTCGGCCGACGAGCTGCGGGCGAACGCCACCGGAGGGCACAACTCGCTGGATACCTGGTATGTCCAGATGATGATCCCGCATCATGAGCAGGCGTTGGAGATGTCGGAGTTGGCCCCGGGGCGGGCCGCCGATCCCCGGGTGGCGGCGTTGGCTGAGCGGATCCGAGCCAGCCAGGCACCGGAGATCGAGGTGTTGCGGGCCTGGCTCGAGGCCCGCAACCTGCCGGTGGAGGTTCCCGAGCATGATCACAGCACGATGCGTGGCATGCAGTCACCCGAGGCGATGCGCCGTCTCGCCGGGGCCCGGGGGGCCGAGTTCGACCGACTCTTTGTGGAGATGATGAGCGATCACCATGCCGGGGCGGTCGAGATGTCCATCGATCTGTTGAAGGTCGGGGCGGAGCCGGTGCTGCTGGAGTTCGCGAATTCGGTCGCCGTCGAACAGAACGTGGAGATCGGTCGGATGCGGGAACTGCTCGGCCGTTGACCGGCTGACACCGCTCCGGCGCCCGGGTCGCGCTACTGCTCGGAGTGGGTGGCCGGATTCGGTGGGGTTGTCGTGGGGCTGTCGCTCGGGTTGGGCGGCGGCTCGGGATCGGATGTCGAGGGCTCGGGCGTCGCAGAGGTTGGCTGCGCGCTCGCGCTCGGTGGTGCATCCGTCGATGGCGATACCGATGCTGATCCCGACGCCGACACGGACGCCGACACGGACGCCGTCGGCGTCGGCGTCGGCGTCCGTGTCGGCTCGGTGATGAACCTGTTCGGTTGGTGGGGACGCTGCGGCACCGAACTGGTGGTCGGGTCGGGCGGCGGCGCTGCCCCGTCGTCATTCGTCATCGTTGGCGCTGACGGCGGCAGCTCGCCCGGCGGCTCGACTGCGGCAGCGCCGATAGCTACCACCGTGGCCAGGCCAGCCACCGCCACCACCACGGTGGCCACCACCCCGACCAGCGGTCCGCGTCGGCCTGGGTGGTACGCGTCAATGACCGGGTTGTCGGTCAGCGTCGTCGGCTCGGCGGTGCGCAGCGTCACCGAGCTCACCGGGGCCACCGGCGCGGTCGCCGCCGTGGGGTCCGACACCGCGGCGCGGGCGGCCGCTGCCATCGCAGACCCGCTGCTGAACCGGTGCTCAGGGTCTTTCGCCAGGGCTCGGCGGACCAGTGCCCGCACCGCCTCCGGGATGTCGTGGGGGAGCTCGGGCGGATCTTCGTCGAGGTGCGCGACGGCGACCTGCAGCGGACTCTCACCGGTGAAAGGTGGACTGCCGCTGAGGCAGCAGTAGGCGACCGCTCCGAGCGCGTAGATGTCGGTGGCGCCGGAGACCGGCCGCCCGGCGGCCTGCTCCGGCGCCATGTAGAGCGCGGTTCCCGGTACGGCGTCGGTGTGGGTGATACTCGTCACGTTGGTCGAACGGGCTACTCCGAAGTCGACCAGCACAACGGTGCCGTCCTCCTGCACCACCAGGTTGCTTGGTTTGATATCCCGGTGCACGACGCCGCGGCGGTGCACCGTCTCCAGCGCCTCTGCGGCCTGCGCGACGATTGACATCGTTTTGGCCACGTCGAGTCGACTGGCGGCCTCGATCTGCCGGGACAGGGGTTCGCCGGTGACGAACTCCATGATCAGATAGTTGGCCTGGTCGCCGGTGGGCAACTCGTCCGCGCCGCAGTCGAAGACCTGCACCACCCCGGGGTGCCGCAGGGCGGCCATGATCCGAGCCTCAGACCGGAACCGGGCGATGAAGTCGGGGTCAGAGACGAGCGCTGGCAGCAGCACCTTCACCGCCACGGGTCGGTCCAGGACCAGATCGAGGCCCCGCCAGACGTCCCCCATGCCGCCGGTGGCGATCCGTTCGTCCAGGCGGTATCGACCGCTGAGCACGACACCTGAGGTCAACACGCGAACACCGTACCGACAACCGGGTGGCGGCGATGCGCCGCGCCGCCCCATCGCCGCGCGACACCCCGTATTCCACTCGGATTCAGGGAGTTCGCCTGCTAGACAGAGGGGGTCGGCCCGCGGGCACTCACCTTCGTTGGTGATCCGCGTTACGGTGACACGGGTCGGACGTCGGCGCGGCGAAGGGGGCCGAACCATGGTGACGTCGCCGGAGGTGGACCAGGGAACGGTCCTCACCTCCTCGGCTGCGGCTGCGAGCCACCTGTCCCGGATCTGTTTCAAGACCGGCCCACCCCGATGGCTCGGCGTCGAGCTTGAATGGACCGTGCACGATGCCGTCGACCCCGCCCGCCCAGTCGGGGCCGACCGTCTGCGGGCCGCCCTCGGGCCGCACACCCCCCGCACCCTGGACACCACGAGCCCCGCCCAGCCGCTGCGGCATGGCGGGTCCGTCACCGTCGAACCCGGCGGACAGGTGGAGATCTCCACCGCAACACATACCTCGGTCCCGGCCCTCGTTACCGCTACCGAAGCTGAGATCACCGAACTCACCGCGCTGCTCCGGCGGGCCGGTCTGGTTCTCGGTCCCGGCGGTATCGACGCCCATCGGTCCCCGTGCCCCGTGTTCGAGACCCCGCGCTACCGGGCGATGCGCCAGGTCTTCGACCGTCGTGGCCCGGCCGGGCGCAGGATGATGTACAGCACCGCCGGCCTCCAGATCTGTCTGGACGTCGGTGAGGCGGACCAACTCGCCGACCGTTGGGCCACGGCACACGCGATTGGTCCCCCCCTGATCGCCGCCTTCGCCACCGCCGGGCGGCACGCCGGGCGAGCGACCGGCTGGGTCTCGGCCCGGATGGCCGCGTGGCTCGCCATTGACCCGGCGCGGACCCGGGCGGTGTGGACTCCCGAGCAGGGCGCCGCGGATCCGATCGCCAGTTGGACGGCGTACGTCCTGGCCGCCCCGTTGCTCTGTGTGCGGGATGGGCCGGACTGGACAGCGCCGGTCGGCATCACCTTCGCCGACTGGCTCGCTGGCGCGCTGCCCCGACCCCCCACAGTCGACGATCTCGACTACCACGTGAGCACGCTCTTTCCGCCGGTGCGTCCCCGCGGTTACCTGGAACTGCGCTACCTCGACGCCCAACCGGAAGACAGTTGGTCGGTGCCGGTGGCGGTGGTCGCCGCGCTGCTCTCCGAGCCGGCCGTCACCCGGGCCGCCCGATCGCTCGTCGGGGCGCAGGCGCAGCGGTGGATCGCCGCCGCCCGGCACGGCCTGCACGACGACGCTCTCGCGGCAGCGGCCGCAGACCTTTTTGATCTGGCGCTGACCGCGCTGCCCCGGCTGGGGTTGCCGCCCGCGCTACACGACGACCTTGACCGAGGCGTACGACGGCGGCGAGAGGCCGCGGGAAGGAGGCGGCGGTGACCGAGACGACCGACCGGCCCGACGGGGTGCGACTGCGGGAGCATATCGCGACGGAGCTGGCCCGTGCCCGGGCCCGTACCGAGGTGTTGACCGACGCGGTTGACGATGCCGACCTGGTGCGACAGCATTCACCGTTGATGTCGCCCCTGGTGTGGGACCTCGCCCACGTCGGCAACCAGGAAGAGCTCTGGCTGGTGCGGGATGTCGGCGGCCGGGAGCCCGTCCGCCGGGACATCGATGATCTTTACGATGCCTTCAAGCAGCCTCGCCGGGACCGGCCGGCGCTGCCGTTGCTGCCGCCGCCGCAGGCGCGGGCATACGTGGCGACGGTCCGGGACAAGGTCTTTGACCTCCTCGACGGGGTCACCTTCACAGATCGGCGGCTGGTCGCCGACGGCTTTGCCTTCGGCATGATCGTCCAACACGAGCAGCAGCACGACGAGACCATGCTCGCGACCCACCAGCTGCGCTCCGGTCCAGCTGTCTTCGACGCGCCGCCTCCGCCGGAGCCCCGAGTCCGGGTGGACGGGGAGGTACTGGTTCCGGCCGGCGAGTTCACCATGGGTACCGACACCGACCCCTGGGCGCTGGACAACGAGCGTCCCGCCCACCGGGTGCACCTGCCGGCGTACGTCATCGACACGGCACCGGTCACCAACGGTGCGTACGCGGCCTTCATCGCCGAGGGTGGGTATCGCGACCCACGGTGGTGGAGCGCCGCGGGGTGGGCGCACCGGCAGGAGGCGGGCCTGACTGCGCCGTCGCACTGGCACCCGGATGGAGACGGCTGGGCCTACCGCCGCTTCGGTCGGTGGGCGCCGGTCCGCGACGACGAGCCGGTGGTGCACGTGAGCTGGTACGAGGCGCAGGCCTACGCTGCCTGGGCGGGAAAGCGGTTGCCGACCGAGGCGGAGTGGGAGAAGGCAGCCCGCTGGGACCCGGCGACCGGTCGGTCTCGCCGCTACCCGTGGGGCGACGGGGACCCGACGACCAACCATGCCAACCTCGGCCAGCAGCACCTCTGGCCGGCGCCGGTCGGGGCCTATCCGGCGGGTGTGTCGCCGCTCGGTGTCCACCAGCTGATCGGCGACGTGTGGGAGTGGACCTCGACAACCTTCCGTGGCCATCCCGGCTTCACGGCCTTTCCATACCGGGAGTATTCCGAGGTCTTCTTCGGCGACGACTACCGGGTGTTGCGCGGTGGATCATTCGGCACCGACCGGGCGGCCTGCCGGGGCACCTTCCGTAACTGGGACTACCCCATTCGGCGGCAGATCTTCAGCGGCTTCCGCTGCGCTCGGGATGCCGCCCCCGAGGAGGCAGCCGAGTGAGGGCTCACTGATGTGTCGTCACCTGGTCTATCTCGGGCCGCCGATCACCCTGCGGGAGTTGCTCTTCGACCCGCCGGCGTCACTGGTTCGTCAGTCCTGGGCACCGAAGGATATGCGCCGCGGTGGGGTGATCAATGCCGACGGATTCGGTGTCGGCTGGTACCCGGACGACAGCGATCCGATCCGCTACCGGCGGGCGCAGCCCATCTGGAGTGACCCGACGATCGCCCAGCTCGCCGGTGTTACCCGTGCGGGCGCGATCCTCGCGGCGGTCCGGTCCGCGACCGTCGGCATGCCGGTGCTCGAGTCGGCCGCCGCGCCGTTTCTGGAGGGGCGGTGGCTGTTCAGCCACAACGGGGCGGTGCGTGGCTGGCCGGACAGCGTTGCCCCGCTCGCAGGTGCGTTGCCGGTGCGCGACCTGCTTACCCTCGACGCGCCCACCGATGCGGCGCTGCTCTGGGCGCTGGTCCGGCACCGGCTGCGGGCCGGGGTCGAGCCGGCCCGCGCCGTGGCGGAGACGGTTGTGGCGGTGGTCCGGGCCGCTCCCGGGTCCCGACTCAACCTGCTGCTGACCGATGGGCACACGGCGGTGGCGAGCGTCGCCGGGCACAGCCTGTCGATCCTGCAGACGCCGAACTCGGTACTGCTGGCATCCGAGCCGCACGACGACGATCCCGACTGGCAGGCGGTGCCGGAGGGGCAGCTGGTGGTGGCGACCGCCACCGGGGTGCGGACCAGTGCCCTGTTGGCGGCGTGACCGCCAGGAGATCTCGACCCCGCCAGGAGACTTCGATGAGGAAGGGACAGACATGAGCGCAGAGCCGCTGGAGATCTACCTCGAAGAGCAGGACCTGGGGCGCAACCTGCGGCAGGATGTCCGCGCCGGGCTGACCGCCGAGGAGAAGTGGTTGTCCCCGAAGTGGTTCTACGACGCTCGGGGCAGCCAGCTCTTCGAGGAGATCACCCGGCTGGCGGAGTACTACCAGACCGGGGCCGAACGTGCGGTGTTGCTCGATCGGGCTGCTGAGATCGCGACGGTGAGCGGTGCCAAGACGCTGATCGAGTTGGGCTCCGGTTCCTCGGAGAAGACCCGGTTGTTGCTGGACGCGTTCACCCGCCACGGCGACCTGGGCACCTTTGTGCCGCTGGACGTGTCGGTGAGCGCGCTGCGCGAGTCCACAGCCCGGATCGCTGCTGACTATCCGGGCCTGCGCGTACGGGGGATCGTCGGCGACTTCACCCGGCATCTTGATCGGCTGCCCGCGGGCGGGCGGCGGCTCGTGGTGTTTCTCGGCGGGACGATCGGCAACCTGCTGCCGGTCGAGCGCGCCGAGTTCCTGGCGGCGATGCGCACCGCGCTGGAGCCGGGGGACTGGCTGCTGGTCGGCACCGATCTGGTCAAGGATCCGGCGGTCATTGTTCCCGCCTACGACGACGCAGCGGGGGTGACTGCCGAGTTCAACCGCAACGTGCTGCAGGTGATCAACCGCGAGTTGGGTGCCGATTTCGACCCAGCAGCCTTCGACCACGTCGCGCTCTGGAATCCGGAGCGGGAGTGGATCGAGATGCGGCTGCGGGCCCGGCACCCGATGCGGGTGCAGGTGCTCGACACCGAGGTGACGTTCGCTGCCGGGGAGGAGCTACGGACCGAGGTCTCGGCGAAGTTTCGGCCCGAGGGGATCGCGGCCGAGCTGCGCGAGGCCAGCTTCGTCACCAGCGAGTTCTGGACGGATCCGGCCGGCCTGTTCGGCGTCACGCTCGCCCGCGCCGAGTAGGCCGACGCCGCCAGCCCCTCCTCGACCCACCGGCCGGTCCTCCGACGTCAGCGTTGTCGGTGGTCGGCTAGGGTGGTCGGCGCGAAGGGGAGTAGCCCCCAACGTCGTGGTCGACACACTGGTGTTCCCGCACCCGGCCACACGGCCCCGCTCGGCGGGGTGGGCGAGACCTTCGACCCAGGTTGGTAGCCGGGTCGAGGTCGCTCCGTGCCTCTTTCCGGCCGGATCGGAAGGATGTCATGGAGGGTTTCCTCGTCGCGTTGGGGGTGAGCTTCGGCGTCATCTTCGTCGCCGAGTTGGGGGACAAGTCCCAGCTGATGGCGCTGACCTTTGCCACCCGATTTCGACCGTTGCCGGTGCTGATCGGCATCACCGTGGCCACGGCAGTCGTGCACCTGGCCTCGGTGGCGATCGGCTACGGACTCGGTGCGGCGTTGCCTACCGGATGGATCGCGCTCCTCGCCGGCGTGGCGTTTCTCGGGTTTGGCGCCTGGACGCTTCGCGGAGATCACCTCACCGAGCAGGAGCGCCGTAAGGCGAATCGGTCGGGCCGTCCGGCGGTGGTGGTCGGCGTCGCGTTCCTCCTCGCCGAGCTGGGCGACAAGACCATGCTGGCGACCATCACCCTGGCCACCCAGTACGGCTGGTTCGGTACCTGGGTCGGATCCACGCTCGGCATGGTCGTCGCGGATGCCTTGGCGATTGCGGTGGGGCGGGTGCTCGGCCGCAAGTTGCCCGAGTGGACCGTGCGGTTCGGTGCTGCGCTGCTCTTCGCCGGGTGTGGCCTCTGGCTGATCCTGGATGCGGTCGGGCAGCTCGGCTGATTTTCTGGGTGAGCCGGTACTGGGGCGAACCGAACTCGTTCGGTTCGCCCCAGTACGGCGCCGGCAGTTGGGTCGCCGGCAGACCCTGGTTGGCGTCGCGGCGTTCCTGTCGGCCTCAGCCGTCGCGGTGCTCGAACACGTCGGGTACCCCGTCGCGGTTGCTGTCCACCCGCTCCTTCACGGCGATGCGCCGGTAGGCCTTGTTGCGGCGGGTCAGGACGACGGAGGCGAGCAGCGCCGCGATCAGCGATCCGCTGAGTACGGCGGCCTTGACGTTGTCGTCGGCAGCTTTGCTCTCGAAGGCGAGTTCACCGATCAGCAGTGACACGGTGAATCCGATGCCGGCCAGCAGGGAGACACCGAGTAGGTCGGTCCAGGTGATGTCCCGGTCCAGCTCGGCGCGGGTGAACCGGGCGAGCAGGAACGTCGAGCCGAAGATACCGAGTACCTTGCCGAGCACCAGGCCGGCGACGATGCCGACGACGATCGGGTCGGTGATCACGGCGCCGAGGTCGGCCCCGCGTAGGGACACTCCGGCGGCGAAGAAGGCGAAGACGGGGACGGCGAAGCCGGCGGAGACCGGCCGCCAGCGGTGTTCGAGGTGCTCGGCGAGCCCGTGCCGATCGCCCTCCCGGCCGCGCAGGACCGGCACCGTGAAGCCGAGCAGGACGCCGGCCACCGTGGCGTGCACGCCGGACTCGTGCACCAGGGTCCAGGCCACCAGGGCCAGCGGGATCAGCGCCCACCACCAGGTCTTGCGGCGCTGCACGAGGAGGCCGAAGAGTGCGATCGGCAGCAGCGCGAGCAGCAGCGGCATGAGTTTGAAGTCGCCGGTGTAGAAGATGGCGATGACCGTGATCGCGAGCAGGTCGTCCACCACGGCGAGGGTGAGCAGGAAGGCGCGGAGCCCCTGCGGCAGGTGGGATCCGATGACCGCCAGCACGGCGAGCGCGAAGGCGATGTCGGTGGCGGTCGGGATGGCCCAGCCGCGGAGGTTCTCGCCGCCGGCGGAGAGGTTGATGCCGACGTAGATCAGGGCCGGAACGACCATACCTCCGATGGCCGCGACGACCGGCAGGGCGGCACGACGCGGGTCGCGAAGGTCGCCGGCGACGAATTCGCGTTTGAGTTCGAGCCCGACCACGAAGAAGAAGATCGCTAGCAGGCCGTCAGCCGCCCAGGTGGCGAGGTCCAGGTCCAGGTGCAGGTCAGACCCGCTCGGCCAGGGCACCCACGATGCCAAAGCGGCGTAGGAGTCGCCCCAGGGCGAGTTCGCCCAGAGCAGCGCGATCACCGCGCCGAGCAGTAGCAGGCCGCCGCCGAAGGTCTCGGTCCGCAGCACGTCAGCCAGGAAGCGGGCCTCCGGCCAGGAGGTACGCGAAAAGAGGCGGCGGGCGCGGCCCGGGGGTGGGGTGCGGTCGGTCATACGCGCGGTCCATCCAAGCGGTGTCGGAGCAGCAGGAATCATTCGCCGACCAGGCTTCCCGGCACACCGCTCACCACCCTATCCAGGCGAGTGACGGGACGGCGAGCGGAGACGACGTGACCGTGCCCCCGTCACACCGCTTCTCCGGAGAGGAGGTGTGTCGGGCTTATCGATCGAATGGTGAAATTTCGGATATTTGATGTATGAGGTGTTGTAATGTTTTCACGGTATAGGTTGAGCTTAGGAGCTTTCATGAGTTTCGTTGGAGGTTTCGGCTCGGTGCGGCCGCGTACCTGATGGACCGCTGCCGCCTGCACCCGGTACTCCAGCGCGCCTACCTGCGTCGCCGGGCGGCCGGCGAGCACCAGAGCGAACCGTTCAGGTCGGAGACCAGGGCGCACTCGTACGTGGACGGCGGCCAGCGGGGCAACGGGGCCGCCCTGCTGGCAACGGGGGAGCAACGATGAAGATCGGCATCCTGGCATATCACTTTCCACCGGAACCGGCTTTCATCCCGGGCAGCCTCGCAGAGGAACTCGCCCGGCGTGGGCACGAAGTCCGGGTGCTGACTGGCTTTCCCGACTATCCGGGCGGGCACGCCTACCCGGGCTGGCACCAGCGTTGGCGCCACGAGACCCGTAGCGAGCGGCTGACCGTGCGGCGGGTGCCCCGCTACGTCGGCCGGAGCATGCGCGGCCGGTTGGCCGGTCACCTTTCCTTCGCAGGCAGCGTGTCGCTGGTCGGCCGGCGGTTCTTCGCCGGTGTCGACGCCCTCTACGTGCACCAGCCGACGGCCACCGCCTTCGCCGCCGCCCGCCTGCTGCGGGCACTTCGGCGGGTGCCGGCCGTCGTGCATGTTCCGGACGTGTGGGCTGGTCCGGAGCCGGCGGCTGGCGGGCCCGATCGGTGGACCGCTCGGCTTGCCAGGGCGATGGCCGCTACCTACCACCGCGCCGACCGGATCGTGGTCGCGGCCCCCTCGCTGCGGGACCTCGTCGTGGCCGAGGGGGCTGACCCGGGGCGGGTCGAGGTGGTGCTCAACTGGACCGACGAGCGGATCTTCCAGCCAGCTCCGCCGAGTCCGGCCGCGGGTCAACTGATCCGTCGCGACGACCGCTGCGTGGTCATGTACGCCGGCACCATCGGCGCTCGCCAGGGGCTGGAGACGGCGGTGCGGGCAGCGGCAGCCCTCGACCACCGGATGGATCTGGTGCTGGTCGGGTCGGGCGAGCAGGAGCGGCGGGTGCGGGGGCTCGCCGCCGAGCTGGGGGCAGACAACGTGCGGTTCGTCGAACGGCGCTCGCCGTTGGACATGCCGGAGCTGTACGCCGCCGCCGACTACCAGTTGGTCATGCTTCGGGACCTGCCCGAACTGCGCAGCACCCTGCCCGGCAAGTTGCCGACGACCCTGTCGTGCGGGGCGCCGGTCATCGCCTCGGCCGGCGGCGACACCGCTGAGGTGGTGGAGAGTGCCCGGGCCGGACTCTCCTGTCCGCCGGAGGAGTGGGATGCCCTCGCCGACCGGTTCTGGTTGGCCGCCACCATCCCGCCGGCTGCCCGTGCCGAGATGGGCCGGCGGGGCCGGGAGGCGTACCTGCGGCAGATGTCGATGCCTGCTGGAGTGGAACGGATCGAGTGCCTGCTGGACGAGGCTGCCAGCGGACGCCGACGGTGAGGACGACGCGCGCTACCCGCGGTGCGGCTGCGCGGTGCGGCTGGGCGCGTTGGCGAGCCGAGTGGGATGTCTGGCAGCGCACGGCGGGCAGCCAGGAGTGGCGCCGGTCGGGGCGGGTAGTCGCCGCCCATGCCCACCATCGAGGAGAAGAAGCGCTTGGTCCGCCGGCTTGCCGGTGACGGGCGCGGCTTTGCTGAGCAGTACGGCTTCCGCACCACCAACAATCCGTCGAGCCTCTTCCAGCTGCTCTGCCTCGCCGTGTTGCTGTCCCGTCGCGGCGACGCTCGGCGAGCCATTGAAGTGGCCCACGCCCTGCAGGACCAGGGCTGGGACAGCGCCGCCCGGCTGGCCCGCTCCACGCCCGCAGAGCGGGCCGGGCTGCTGCGCGACTGCGGGCTCCGCGCGACGGCTGAGCAGACCGCCGGCACCCTCGGGGAGCTGGCACAGGCGGTCGTTGACCGGTACCGGGGCGACCTTCGGCGGTTGCGTGTGGTCGCCGCCCGCGATGCCGACCGGGAACGTGCCCTGCTCGCCGAGTTGCCCGGGGTGGACGATGCGGCGGTCGTCCTATTTCTCCGCGAGGTGCAGGCACTGTGGGCTGAGATACCGCCGGTCGCCGATCGGCGGGCGCTGGCCGCAGCCCGCCGGCTGGGCCTCGGGAATTCCGCCGACGACCTGGCCGGGCTGGCGGGTAGCGGCCGGTCCGAGCGGTTGGCCTGGCTGGTGGGCGCGCTCGCTCGGGTGGACCTAGAGCAGCGATACCCGGAGGTGATCGGCCAGGCTGCACCAGCGCAGTGAGGGGACATCCCCTGGCCAGCACTGGGTCAGCGTCCTGGGCCACGTCGTATCCGGCGTCGGCAATCCGGCAGTTTCCCCACCGCGCCGCGCGGGTATCCGGTCGGCGGACCGAAGGGGACAGCATGGACTATCACACCTTTGTTGACCAGGTCGGGCAGCGGACGGGAGCCCCTGCCGCGCAGGCGGTGGAGCTGACCCGGGCGGTCCTGGAGACGCTCGCCGAGCGGCTGACCGGCGGGGAGGTGCTGGACCTGGCCGTACAGCTGCCGGCGCAGCTGCAGGGGGTGTTGAAGCCGGGGCCCGACAACGAGGCAGCGCAGCGGCTCGCGGCGGCAGAGTTCGTTACTCGGGTGGCCGCCCGTGCCCACGTTGACGAAGCCGCTGCGCACGGGGCCGTCCGAGCGGTCTTCATCACGCTGCGGGAGGCGATCAGCGGTGGTGAGTTCGACGATGTCGCGGTGCAGCTGCCCCGCGACTACCGGGAACTGGTGGAGCCGGCGCTGGCGCCGGGTTCGGCGCTGCGCCGGCCCTGATCCGCCGCGCTGACTCCCCGCACTAGGCTACGGCGCCCGCAGCGTGCAGGTCGGCGATGCGGTCAGCTCCGAAGCCCGCCTCGGCCAGCAGTTCGTCCGTGTGTTCGCCGGGGTGTGGCGGTGGCCGGTGCAGGGCCGTCGGCGTACCGGAGAAGCGCGGTGCGGGTGCCGGTTGGGTCACCCCGTGGTGTTCCACGAACGTGTCCCGCGCCGTCAGGTGCGGGTGTGCCGGCGCCTCCGCCCAGTCCAGAACCGGCGCCACGCAGGCGTCCGAGCCGGCGAACATCGCCGCCCACTCGTCCCGGGTCCGGGTCCGGAACAACCGTGCCCACGCCTCCCGCAGCGCCGGCCAGTTCGCCGGATCGGTGCGGTCCAGCGCCGTGTCACCAGGCAGCGGAAACCCGGTACGCCGAACCAGTTCGTCGTAGAAGCGGGACTCCAGTGCGCCCACCGCCAGATGCTTTCCGTCGGCACACTCGTAGCTGTCGTAGAACGGAGCGCCCCCGTCGAGCAGGTTCACTCCGCGGGGGTCCTGCCACCGGCCGAGGTGGCGCAGGGCGTGGATCTGGGTGCTGAGCACCGAGACGCCGTCCACGATGGCGGCGTCCACCACCTGGCCGGGGGCACCGCCGCGCACGGCATACAGGGCGCTGATCAGGCCGAGGGCCAGGAGCATTCCACCGCCACCGAAGTCGCCGAGCAGGTTCAGTGGCGGCACCGGACGTTCGTCGGCCCGTCCGATCCCGTGTAGCGTCCCGGTCAAGGCCAGGTAGGTGATGTCATGCCCGGCTTCCAGTGCGGCGGGACCGTGCTGCCCCCAGCCGGTCATCCGCCCGTACACGAGGTGTGGGTTGACCGCGTGGCAGTCCGCCGGGCCGAGACCGAGTCGCTCGGTCACGCCGGGCCGGAAGCCCTCGATCAGCACATCCGCGCCGGCGGTCAGCGCGAGTGCCACGTCGCGGCCGGGGGGTGACTTCAGGTCCACGCCGATTGATCGCCGCCCCCGGTTCAGTAGATCGGGGTGGGGGGTGCCGAAAGCGGCCGGGTCCACGTCGGCCGCCCGGTCCACCCGGATCACCTCGGCACCGAGATCGGCCAGCATCATTGCGGCGAACGGTCCTGGCCCAATCCCGGCCAGCTCGATTACCCGCACCCCGGCGAGGGGGCCGGCCGGTACGTTGTCGGTCATCGGGCCACGATAGGCGCCGATGGGCCCGGGGGATAGGGGGCTAGGTGTGCTGGTGGGAGACTGGGTGGCCGGGGTGCCGCGTGGCAGACCGGACCCGGATTGGCCTAACCTTGTCGCGACGAGGGGAGTACTTCCCACGAGCCATTCCGGTCAGTACGGCGGGCCCGGAGCCTGCCTCGGATGGTTGCCTACGAAAGTGGGTGAAGGAGACCTCGAGCATGGCATCGTGTTCGAGGAGGCTCCATGACCGATTTGTACCTTTCTGCCGGGCTACAGTCAGTCGGTACACCGACGCTGTGGGGCGTCACCATTGCCGGCATCGTCGTGCTGCTGGTACTCGACTTTCTGGTCACCCGGCGGCCGCACGAGGTGTCGATCCGGGAGGCGCTGGCCTGGTCGGCGTTCTACCTCGCGCTGCCGCTGGCGTTCGGTGCCTGGCTCTGGTCCCGCTACGGCTCGCAGCAGGGCGTCGAGTATCTGACTGGCTACCTGGTGGAGAAGTCCCTCTCGGTGGACAACCTCTTCGTCTTCATGCTGCTGCTGGCCGCGTTCGCGGTGCCCCCGGTGCTCGCCCAGCGGGTCCTGCTGTTCGGGATCACCGGTGCCCTGGTGCTGCGCGCGGTGTTCATCGCACTCGGCGCGGCTGCTCTGCAGACGCTCGACTTCGCCTTCCTGCTCTTCGCGCTCATCCTGCTCGCCACCGCGGCGAAGCTGCTGCGTGACGCGATTTCCGGCCAGGAACAAGAGGTCGACATCAACGGGATGCGCGCGGTGCGGCTCCTGCGCAGGTTCATGCCGGTCACCCAGGAGTACCAGGGTACAAAGATGGTCGTACGGCTGGCTGGCCGGCGAACGCTCACCCCGCTGGCGCTGGTGGTCGTCGCGGTGCTCGCCACCGATGTGGTCTTCGCCGTCGATTCGGTGCCCGCCGTGTACGGCATCACCGAAGATCCGTACCTGGTCTTCGCCACCAACGCCTTCGCGCTGCTCGGGCTGCGGGCGCTCTACTTCGTCCTGCACGCCGCGCTCAGCCGGCTGGTGCACCTCAACTACGGGCTCGCGGTCATCCTCGCGTTCATCGGAGTGAAGTTGGGCCTGCACTGGGCGCACGGGGTCTGGCCGGGGGTGCCGGAGATTCCGACCCTGGCATCACTCGCAGTGATCCTCATGGTCCTCATGGTGGTCACCGTCACCAGCCTGTATGCGACTCGCACCAGCAGGTCGAGTGGACAGGGGTCGATCGTCAACACCTCCGGCGGCGACGGGACCCCCCGTTAGGGCCCTGCGTCCAGCGGATAGGCCGGCCCGGGTCTGTTCCCGGGCCGGCCTGCTGGGCGGGACGCCCGACCGAGGGTGTTCGTCAGCGGTACGTGACACCCGCGGTGCCGTTGCCGGCCGCCGCGGGAGGTTTGTCCGGCCTTGCCCGGGGAACGGCGGTGGAATGACGAAGCCTCGGGTGGTGATCGTAGGAGCCGGTTTCGCCGGGTACCACGCCGCAAAGACGCTTAGCCGGTTGGCCAAGGACCAGGCCGAGATCGTGCTGCTGAACACGACTGACTACTTCCTGTATCTGCCGCTGCTACCAGAGGTCGCCGCCGGTGTTGTCGAGCCGACCCGGATCGCAGTGCCGCTGGCGGGGACACTCGACGGTGTCCGCCTCGTGGTCGGCGAAGCCGACCACGTTGACCTGCGGAACCGCTGGGTCGGTTTCACGCAGCCGGAGGGGGAGCGGAACCGCCTCGCGTACGACCGGCTGGTGCTGGCCGTCGGTAGCGTCAACAAGCTGCTGCCGATCCCCGGGGTCACCGAGTACGCGCATGGCTTTCGCGGTCTGCCGGAGGCGCTCTACGTGCACGACCACGTGGTCCGACAAATCGAGCTGGCGGAACAAGCCACCGACCCGGCCGAACAACGGGCCCGGGCCACCTTCGTGGTGGTGGGAGCTGGCTACACCGGCACCGAGGTGGCTGCCCACGGACAGCTGTTCACCGACCGGCTCCTCGGGCAGCGGTCTGGGCTGAAGCTTCGGCCCCGGTGGATGCTGCTCGACGTGGCGCCGCGGGTGCTGCCCGAGCTGGACCGGCGGATGTCCGACACCGCCCATCGGGTCCTGGACGAGCGGGGAGTGGATGTGCGGATGGGGACCTCGGTTGCGGTCGCGACCGCCGACGGGGTCAAACTCACCGACGGGGAGTTCATCCAGACCTGCTCCCTCATCTGGTGTGTGGGGGTCCGCCCCGATCCGTTCGTCGAGCAGCTCGGCCTGCGGACCGAGAAGGGCCGTCTGGTGACCGATGAGTACCTCAACGTTCCGGGTTTCCCGGAGGTGTTCGCCTGCGGCGACGCCGCGGCCGTGCCCGACCTAGCCCAGCCCGGGCAGGTCTGCGCGATGACCGCCCAGCATGCCCAGCGGCAGGGCAAGCTGGTCGCCCACAACATCGCCGCCTCCTACGGGCAGGGCACCCGCAAGCCGTACAAGCACCATGACCTGGGCTGGGTGGTCGACCTGGGGGGTCGCGACGCGGCAGCGAACCCGTTGAAGGTGCCGCTGGCCGGACTGCCCGCGAAGGTGGTGACCCGGGGATACCACCTGCTCAACATGCCCGGCAATCGAGCCCGGGTGGGTGCCGACTGGCTGCTCGACGCGACCTTGCCCCGTCCGGCGGTCCAGCTGAGCCTGGTGCCGGCCCACTCGGTTCCGTTGGAGGGCAACTCCCCCGAGGTGCCGGCTCACGCGGGGTAGGCGGGGAGGGGCCGGTCCACCACAGGTGGTGGAGGCGGCCCCTCCCCGCCACCGGGCGCCGGGCTAGCCCGCCATCCCGGCCCCCACCTTGTCGATCGCGTCGTCCACCGCGTGGGCCAGATCAACGTCTGGCTCTGTTACCTCCGGCGCTCCCCGGGGCCGGGCGGTCGTCACCGTCAACACCGCGGTGGTGCGGTCGGGTTGACCGATCGAAGGCCCGCGTCCGGTCAGTCGTCGGAGTCGGTCGAGTCGGTCGAGCACGCGGCCGAGGTTCTCGGCGGGCAGCTCGACTGTCCGGGACAGCCCGTGCCGGTCCCCGGACCAGTACGGGAGGCGGGCCAGCACCTCGCGTAGCTGCCCGTCGTCCAGGGACGGGGTTGCGGCCGTTGCCCCGATCACGCCTCCGCCGGGCTCGGGCGGGGCGAGTAGGTCCCACAGCCCCTTCGGGACGTGCAGCGACTCGACCAGGTCGCCGTCCCGGTCGGCCAGCGCGGTGAGGGTGGCCGCCGCCTGGTAGCGGGCCTGTTCCGGGGTACGGCCGCTGAGCCGGCCCACCTCGGCGAGGAAGCCGGGTAGGTCGGAGCGGTCCTCGATCGGGTCCACCGGAGTGATGTCGTGTAGCCGGTTCGGTACGGCAGCGAGCAGCCGGCCGCGTTCGGCCACCCCCAGTGCGCGGGCCAGGGTCAGCACTGTCGCCGTCACGCCCACCTTCGCGGTAGGGAAGTCGACCCCGGACCGCCGCCCAACATCACTCACCAGATCCTGGTAGCTGATCGTGGTGGGATCGGTGCGACCGCTCTCCGGAATGGGCCGTGAATTCTCCGGGGCCCCGATCGGCGGCGGGGCGGGACCACCGCTGGTGCTGGTCGGTTTGTGGCGTCCCGCCGGAGCGGGTCCGTTGCGCCGCCGGTGGTCCAGGCTGGTTAGCTGCTTGGCGGCGCCCAGGCTGGCCCCGGTCTCGCTGGGCCGCTGTCCCTGGCTCCGGGCCTGCCGGGCGAGCGCCCGGCGGCGTTGGTTGTCGCCCTCCATCTGCTTGCGCATGTGACAACTCCTCCACTGCGGTTCCGGCTGTCGCAACTGCCTTCCCACCGCCGGCGAGCAGGAAACAGGGCCGGGCGGCGCGGCCCGCAGGGCCGGCGGCCGGCCCGCGGCGGTGCGGGGCCGCGTTGGCGGTGGCCGCCCCTGCCGGGCTGGACTCGCGGACCACTGCGTCCCTGTCGGATCCTCATCCGGCCTGGGTGATGGTCGCTCACCCGGTTGAGCCGGACGATCGCAGTGGACCGGTGGACTTCCGAGGTATGCGGAAGGGAAGGTCGTGATGAAGCAGATCGTCGAGATCATCCCCGCCCGACCCGGCTGGTACGCGCGTTGGCGTCTGGCACCCGGCGGCACCCGTTGCTATCCGGTCAGCTTGTGGGTCCTGCTTGAGGAGACCGACGGCACTGGCCGGGAGGTGATCGGGGTGGACTGCGTTGGGCAGTGGCCCGGTGCGGACGACAACGAGGCCGGCGGGGAGTTTGTCCGCTACCTCTTCCAAACTCCGGATTCGGGAGCACCGGCGGACGCCGAGGCAACGACGGTGGTGCCGGGGCGGGTTACCGGCCCCGACCTGCGGGCGGTGTAAGGCGGGCGGTGGAAGTGGTGGCATCGACGACAGAGTGCGGAGCTGTGCCGCTCTTCGGCCCGCCGCGCTCCAGCGGGACCGACCGGTAGCGGCCGACCCGGAAAGTATCGGAAATGGCCGCTTCATTCGAATGTTGAATATTTTTTCGGAATGTCCTCGGCGATGGCCCCCGGGCACCGAGGATCGATGGTGGGGATAGACGGACCAGCTGCCTGGGGGCGACAGTATGAGGTTCTCCGTCGTGGACATCGGTTACGACCAGCGGCAGGTCGACTCCTGCCTGAATGAGCTTGGAGTCCGGTTGAGCCGGTTGGCGGCACGCGCTGCGGGCGCCGCGGGGGCCGGACGGAAGTGGGACGAGATTCGCGAGGAGGCGGCGGGCCTGTGCGGGTTGCTCCAGCGGCTTGACCTTGGCGATGTGGCTCGGCGACCCGCCGACGCAGCCGACCGGGAGACGGCGGAGCGGGAGGCAGCCGAACTACTCCTGCGGGCACGACTGGAGTTCGACTCCGCCCGGGAGGAAGCGCGGCGGGTGCGTGAGCAGGTCTACACCGAGGCGGTGCAGGCCCGCCGGGAGCTTGAGGCGGCGCTATACGCCCGGCAGTGCCGGGCGGCCCGGGTTGACCAGATCCTCGGTGGCCCGGCGGAGGCGGTGCCGGCCGACACGCCGACCGCCGCCTCCGCCGTGGGGCCGAGCCGAGTCGCCCAGTGAGGACGAGTCGCTCCCTGGGGGCGAGTCACCCCGCCGAGCGGGACGTTCTTCGTCACACCAACGCGCTGACGATTGTGGTCGCTCGAGTCTCGTGCTGGGCGTACGCATCGGGGAAGGCCGAAACCTGAACAGACTGGGCTGCCCAGGCGACGCTCATCTCCTGCCAGCCGGGGACCTGTAGGAGCGCCTCGTAGAACGCCGTGGCCGCGTAGGTCGGAGTCATCAGGTCGGAGATGCTGCCCCAGCCGGTGCTTGACCGCTGCTGGAAGAGGCCGACCGAGTCGTGGTCCCAGCCAACTGCCTCGTGTGGGTAGTTCTGTGACTCCGGCACGCTTGCGTTGGCGTAGTTGAGCAGGGTGCTCTCCTGCATCGCGGTGGCGATGGCAACGACCAAACCACGATGCGGGATGTTCATCTCGGTCCCAACATCGACAATTGTCTTTGCGTTGTCCATCTGGATCTGGGTCAGCCCGGCGACCGGTTGGGGCGGTACCGACTCGCTGGGTGTGGACTCCTCCTCTGCCATGTCGGTCGGACTGGCGGTGTCGGTCGGACTGGGGGCGTCGGTCGGACTGGGGGTGTCGGTCGGACTGGCGGTGTCGGTCGGACTGAGGCTCGTCGAGGTGGGAATGGCGTCCTCTCGGAGGAGGGAACGTGAGGAGCGCTCGGCGGCGTCGATCCGCTCCGCCGCTGCCTCGGCGACTGGGGTCCGCTCCGGCTGCTCGGGAGTCTGTCGTGTCCCGGCGTAGGCGGCCACGCCGAGGCAGCAGGTGAGGCCGGTAGCGAGAGCGACCCGGGTCGGGGTGGACGCAAGGAGAGCGCGTAGCCCGCGGTGAGGGGCGTGAAAGGTAAGGGTCGTCCGTTCGGTGGAGCTCTCCTCGGTCGAACGGGTAGTCGGTTCGTGCTCGGTCGCCTTCTGGGTGAAGGTGTCGTCGGAGTGCATCCGCCGAGGCTAGAAAGCGGATCGCTCGTTGCCACCGGTCCCTTTGGTGGGACACGTCACTATTTGCACCAAAGTTCGGATGGGGTGGATGAGGTCCGGGGAAACCTCCCAAAACTCAACTATCTCTTATGTCGGAAATAGTTCGTCAAGAACCTCAAAAGGTCGCAGGTCTTCGATCTTGTCGAATGCGCGGACCCGAACACCTACCCTCCTCCGAACAGCTGAGCGTATATAGGTCGTTCGACTGTTTGTGGGTAGGTCAGAGTGCTTGTCCGACGGCTTCCAACTCGCCGTGAGCTGCTCAGCGTCGGCCGTTGTCGGTCAGCGCCACCGTCAGGTGGTGCCGGCTCGCATCCTCGGTGGAGAAGGGCCAGAGTCGGTCCGCGTGCTCCACCAGATCCGCCAGTTGTTGACGGGTCAGTCCAGCCGACGAGATGGAGGCGCTCACGTCGGCCCGGTAGCGGCCGTCGTCGTCTCGGCCGAGCTTCGCCTCCGCCCGTACCTGGACCGTGTGCGCCTCGTCGGTGATTTCGCCGGCCGCCTCCACCGCGGCGTGGTGTAGGCAGGAGGCGAAGGCGGCAGCGAGCAACTGCGACGGGCTCAGCCCGGTGCAGTGCGGAGCCAGTGGGGATGCCAGGGCGGTGGAGAGCCCACCATCCTCAGTTCGGACGTGTCCGCCCTCCGCTGTTGCGGTGGCTGTCTCGTTCAGCCAGGAGCTGTGCTGGGACATCGCGTTCCTCCCGTCACTCACCCCGGGCTACCCAGCTTTCGGCCGGCGAAACCGTGTTTCGGGCGCGGAGGAGCAGCGCAGGGGAGCGGAGCCGGGCTTGGCCTCCGTCGGTGCGCTTCGGTATCTCGGAAATGTCCGAGTAGCCTGCACAGCGGGGGCACAGGAACCGCACAACCGCCCTACAGCGGGGGCATCCAGGATGAGGGCCATGATGACCAACGAGCAGGTGGAACCAGCCCGGGTTGACCTCCGCCGCCCCGATGGCCAGCCCGTGCGTGTCCTGGTCGTTGACGACGAGTCCACCCTGGCTGACCTGCTGTCGATGGCGCTGCGCTACGAGGGTTGGCAGGTGCGGACGGCTGGCAACGGGATGGCGGCGTTGAGCGCAGTCCGCCAGTTTCAGCCGGACGCCGTGGTTCTCGACGTGATGCTGCCCGACCTGGACGGCTTCGCGGTGCTGCGTCGCCTGCGCGGGGTGGCCCCGACGGTGCCGGTGCTCTTTCTGACCGCACGGGACGCGGTCGAGGATCGGGTCGCCGGGCTGACCGTCGGCGGTGACGACTATGTGACCAAGCCGTTCAGCCTGGAAGAGGTGATCGCCCGCCTGCGGGCGCTGCTGCGCCGTTCCGGCTTCGCGATCGCCGCCCAGCAGGAGGCGGTGCTCACCGTGGGTGACCTCTCCCTCGACGAGGACAGCCACGAGGTGAGTCGGGGCGGGCAGTTGATCACATTGACCGCCACCGAGTTCGAGTTACTGCGCTATCTCATGCGTAATCCGCGCCGAGTGCTCAGCAAGGCGCAGATTCTGGACCGGGTGTGGAACTATGACTTCGGGGGTCAGGCCAACGTGGTTGAGCTCTATATCTCGTACCTGCGTAAAAAGATCGACGCCGGCCGCGCGCCGATGATCCACACTCTGCGCGGGGCGGGCTATGTCCTCAAGCCCGCCGAGTGAACGGGCTGGCCGGCGACGATGGCTTGCCGGTTGGTCACTGTGGACGCGGTTGGTGGTTATCCTGGTTGCCCTGCTGGCCGTGGTCAGCGTCGGCATCGGCACCATCACCACCGTCGCCCTGCGGGACTTCCTGACCGACCGGATCGACCGGCAGCTCAGACTCGACGCGGGACCCCGCGGCTTCGTTCCGCCTGTTCCTCGCCCCACCCAGGATGACCTGCAGGTCTCGCGTGGCATGGACGTGGGCTCAGTCGTCGCGCAACTGCGCGACGACCGGGTGGTCAAGGCCCGAATCCAGACCGAGGTCCGGGAGGGCGGGGAGAAGATCGCACCCGAGAAGGTGGCGGGGCTGGGCGCACTGGTGCCCGAAACCGGACCGCGCACCGTGGACCTGGGCGATCTGGGGGAGTACCGCGCCATCGCCCGGCAGTGGCGTGACGGCGAGGTGACCGCGTTCGCACTGCCCCTCGCCGAGGTGCAGGAGACGGTGATGCGAATGGTCGTCGCGCAGGCCGGTGTCGCCGGCGCCGGGTTGGTCGTCGCCGGCACCACGGGCGCGCTCATGGTTCGGCGTACCCTGCGTCCGCTGCGGCGGGTCGCCGCCACCGCACGCAGCGTCAGTGAACTCCCGTTGGACCGGGGCGAGGTGACGCTGCCGGTCCGGGTGCCAGAACCCGACACCGACCCCCGTACCGAGGTGGGCCAGGTCGGTGCCGCGCTCAATCGGATGCTCGGGCACGTCGCCGCCGCGCTCGCCGCGCGGCAGGCCAGCGAGACGCGGGTACGTCAGTTCGTCGCTGACGCGAGTCACGAACTGCGGACGCCGCTGGCCGCCATCCGTGGCTATGCGGAGGTGGCTCGGCGTGGTCGGGACCAGGTGCCGCCCGACGTGGCACACGCCCTGCGCCGCGTCGAGTCCGAGAGCACCAGGATGACTGGTCTGGTGGAGGACCTGTTGCTGCTCGCCCGGCTCGACTCGGGTCGTCCCCTCGCCGTCGCGCCGGTGGACCTCTCCGCGCTGGTCGTGGACGCGGTCAGCGACGCGCACGTGGCCGGGCCCGAGCACCGTTGGCAACTTGACCTGCCGGAGCAGCAGATCGGTGTGCCCGGTGACGCGGCCCGGCTGCACCAGGTGGTGGCCAACCTGCTGACGAATGCCCGGGTACACACCCCGGCCGGCACCACGGTCACCACCAGCCTCGCTGTCGAGCCAGACGCCGCGGTGCTCCGGGTCGCCGACGACGGACCGGGTATCCCGGCGGACCTTCAACCGGAGGTCTTCGAACGCTTCGCGCGTGGCGACAGTTCACGGTCGCGGTCGCACGGCAGCACCGGGCTGGGGCTCGCCATCGTCGCGGCCGTGGTGGACGCCCACCACGGAGTGCTGTCGGTGCGCAGCCGACCCGGCCGCACCGTGTTCACCGTACGGCTGCCGAATTCCACAGCGGAGAATTAGCAAGGGGCGTGGGCGGGTACTGTGGTCCGCCTGGTCGGCCGCACCGCTTCGGTGCTCGTGTACATGGAAGTCGACCTGTTGACGGATCCGGCGGCGCTACTGTCGCTGCTGATGACCGCGGTCGCCAACACGGCGGCGAACCGGCGACTGACCTTCGGGATCACCATGCACCACCGGCGGGGTGGGTGATCAGGAGGTCGCTTCGCTATCAGATCGGAAAATCGCGTGGTTATCACCCGCATCGCTCCGACATGCGCGTACTGTGTCCGAATACATCCCCAGCGTATTGGGCAAACCCTCCCTGGTGGGCCGTTTCGGTGTGCCGAGGGTCGAGATCGGAAGGAGTGGCCGGTGGATCTTCTGGCCTACCTGGACGCGGGATCGGGCAGCCTGATCGTGCAGGCGGTGGTTGGCGGGATAGCTGGTGTCGCGGTGGCCGGCAAGCTCTACTGGCGACGCCTGGTGGACCGGTTCCGCAAGCAGCCCACCGACCGGCACTGACCGGCATGACATCTGCGTATCCCGACCTGCGGGCCGAGCCGGCGTCCTTCCGGGACCCCGCGAACCGCGTCTTCCACCGCGGCGACGACGTGCTGCGTGGGTTGGACGGGCGAGCCGCCGCCGACTGGCGGGCCCTCGTCGGCAGCGACTTCTTCACGGCGCTGCTTGCCGAGGGCAAGGTCTGCGACACCGTCGAGACCAGCCCGGCGCCACCGGGCTGGGCCGCGGTGCTCCGGCACGAACGCATCCCATTCGTCTCCCACCCGTACGAATGGTCCCACGGCATGTTGCGAGACGCCGCCCTGCTGCACCTGGAGATCCTCCAGGCGGCGCTGCCGGGCGGGTTCACCACCAAGGACGGTTCGGCCTACAACCTGCAGTGGCGTGGCGCGGAGCCGGTCTTCATCGACATCGGCTCGTTCACCCCGGTCCGGGATGGTGAACCCTGGGCCGGCTACCGCCAGTTCTGTCAGACCCTGCTCTACCCGCTGCTCCTCGGTGCCCACCTGGGGCTGGACTTTCAGCCGCTGCTGCGGGCCCAGGTGGACGGCATCGAGGCGGACCAGATTCGTCGTCTCTTCACCGGCCGTCGTCGGTTTCGTCCCGGCGTACTTACCCACGTCCACCTACACGACGCGATGCAGCGACGCAACGCTCGATCCAGCACGGCCGAGGTCCGCAACCAGCTACGCGACGCCGGCTACTCCCGTGACCTCGCCGTCGCCACGGTACGCGGCCTGCAACGCCTTGTCGGCCGGCTGGACCGCCCGCCGCCCGCCAGCCACTGGATCGACTACCAGCGCACCTGCGGCTACACCGCCGAGGACCGGGCCGCCAAGGAGCGCTTCGTCGCCGCTTCGCTGACCGCTGGGACCCCGACCCGGCTGGCGCTCGACCTCGGGGCCAACGACGGTCGGTACGCCCGCCTGGCCGCGCGCCATGCCGAGCACGTTGTCGCCGTCGAACAGGACCCGGGGGTGGTCGACCGGCTGTACCGGGAGCTGCGGGCTGCGGGGGAGCAGCGGATCCTGCCACTGGTGATGGATCTGGCCGACCCGTCCCCCGGCGGCGGCTGGCGGGGGGTCGAGCGGGCCTCCTTCGGGGATCGGGCGCGGGCTGATGTCGTCCTTGCCCTGGCGGTGGTCCACCACCTCGCGGTGGGGCGTAACGTCCCATTACCGGAGGTGGTCGCGTGGCTGGCCGGTTTCGGTCGGCCGGGCACCCGCCTGGTGGTGGAGTTCGTGCACCCGGAAGATCCGATGGCCCGCCGGCTGCTTGCCAACAAGCTGGAGAACACCTTCCCCCACTACCGGCGGGACGAGTTCGAGCGGCTGCTCGCCGCCCGCGGTCACCTCGAGGAGCGCCTTCACCTGCCGTCGGGTAGTCGGACCCTGTACCGGGTGGTCCTGAGTGGCTGACGTGGGCGGCGCGCCCACACCGGATCAACCCGTCGGAGTGGCCGGCACCACTGATCGACGAGCCGGTGCAGCGGGGGGCCCGGACGGCGCAGCGCGGCGTGGCTGGAGAGCGGAGGGCTGCCGGCTGCTGGAGCTCGCCGCTCTGCTCGGGCTCGTGGTCACTCAGCCGTTGTTGGATGTACTCGGCCGGAGTCCGGACTTCTTCCTCTTCCATCGGGCCAGTCGGGGCGAGATCGTGCAGCTGGTCGTGCTGGTCGCGATCGTGCCGACCGTCGTGGTCGGCACGATCGCGGCGATGTCGCGGCTGGCCGGCCGTACCGTCCGGGAGCTGACCCACACGCTGCTGGTGGGGCTACTGCTTACCGCGCTGGCCGTACAGATTGGACGGCATCTGACACCGTTGCGGGGCGTACCACTGTTGGTGCTGGCGCTGGTTGTCGCGGTGGCGGCGACGGTGGCCTACCGGCGGTGGCGTGCCCCGGCCCGCGTGCTGCGGGTCGCGGCGCTCGGGCCAGCAGTCTTCGTTGCGCTGTTCCTGCTCGTGTCGCCCACCTCGACGGTGGTGTTGCCGCGCGGGGATGGCGGCGCCGTCGGGCTGGCCCGCGCTGGTGGCCACCCGCCGGTGGTGCTGTTGATCCTCGACGAGCTGCCTCTCGTCTCCCTGCTCGGCCCGGACGGGCAGATCGACGCGGACCGGTTCCCGCACTTCGCGGAGCTGGCCACTGGCTCGACCTGGTACCGCAACGCGACGGGGGTCAGCGGTTGGACGCCGTACGCGTTGCCGGCGATGCTGACCGGCCGCTACCCGGCCACGGGGGCGGCTCCACACTATTCACAGCATCCGGACAACCTGTTCACCGCCTTCGGCGGCCTGTACGACATCCGTGCCGAGGAGAGCATCACCCGGCTCTGCCCGCCCAGCCGCTGTGAGACGCCGCCGGGTCGGGAGCAGGGGATGGGTGTACTGGCTCGGGAGAGCGCGAAGTTGCTGGCCCGAATATCCGCGCTGACGGAGAGCCGGGTTGACCCGGCGGACTCCTACCGGGAGCAGACCGCCGCTGAGGCTGGCATCGACGCGGCCGAGCCGATCCCGGCGGATCCGAAGTTTCGCTGGGACCGGCTGAACGACAACCAGCCGGCCCGGTTCAGTAGCTTCCTCGCCGGACTCCAGCCATCCGCCCGGCCCACCCTGCACTTCCTACACCTGCTGATGCCGCATTCGCCGTGGGCGTACCTGCCCTCGGGGGTGCGCTATGCGGCGCCAGAGGACTTCCCGAACGAGGGGGAGGGCTGGGTGGAACTGGCCCGTCAGCGGCATCTGGCCCAGCTCGGCTACACCGACCGGCTGATCGGCGAGACCCTGCGTACGCTGCGCGCCACCGGACTCTACGACGACGCCCTGCTGGTGGTCACCGCCGACCACGGGGTGAGCTTCACCAAGGGGGCACAGGGGCGGGGGATGGGCGCGATCGAGGTCGCCGCCGATGAGGTGGCCTGGGTGCCGCTGTTTGTCAAGTATCCCGGGCAGCGCACCGGCCGGCTCGACGACCGGAACTGGCAGCACGTTGACCTGCTGCCCACCATCGCCGATGAGGCGGCGATCCGGTTGCCCTGGGCGGTTGATGGCCGGTCGGCGCGGGAGGCGCCCCGGGCGCAGGCGAGCAAGGTGTTCTATGACCGGCCCGCCCAGCCGACCCCGATCGGCGGTGGCGTACCCACCGCGGTGCCGCCCGTCGCGCCGCACCCGCTGGTCGGCAGCACGGTGCCGGATCAGCCGGCGGCAGGGGTGGCCCGGGTCGAGAACCTGGCTGCCTTCCGGGAGGTGGACCCGGACCAGGGCATGCTGCCCGCGTTGGTCTGGGGCGACCTGCCCGACGAGATCCCTGATGGCACCCCGCTGGCGGTGGCCATCAACGGCCGGGTTGCCGTCGTGGTTCCGGTGGTTGGCCGGGACGAGGGCGGGCGCCGGTTCGCCGCCCTGATCGGCGATGACCAGATCTTTCGGCCGGGAGCCAACCAGCTTGCTCTCTTCCTCGTCGCTCCAGATGGCACGCTGACCCGACTCGCGCTCTCCTGACCCCGGTCCCCGGTCGGCCCGCGGTTGCCCGTTATTCGGCCCCGGCCCGTCCATCCCGGCCTCTGCCCGGCAGTTTGTAGTGCGCTGATGTGATTTCGACTGATTTGTTGCCGTCCAGTGGTTTCGTTCTGCCCTGTCCTGCCTCGGCCTGACTTTCGGTCCTGGGGCGGTCGACCGGTCGGTGTTTCCTGGGCCGCTCGGCCGGGAAATGGGTGACGCATACCTCACCGGTGAACCACCGCGGACGGTGTCCTGGGAAGCACGAATACGGTAAAAGCGAAGGAAATTCAACGAAGAAGATCTGTCGGCGAAGCGAGGACGCACATGACGGAAGTCAAGCTCGATCACCCCGGTGGGCAGCTGTCGATGCCGGTGAAAGCGGCGATCGAGGGTCCCGCCGGCATCGGGGTGAGCCAGATGCTCAAGCAGACCGGGATGACGACCTACGATCCTGGTTTCGTGAACACGGCCGCCTGTTCGTCCGCGATCACCTATATTGACGGCGACGCGGGAATTCTGCGCTACCGTGGCTACCCGATCGAGCAGCTGGCGGAGAAGTCCTCCTTCCTGGAGGTCTCGTACCTGTTGACCTACGGTGAGCTGCCCACCCAGCAGCAGCTGACCGAGTTCACCGAGCGGATCCGGCGGCACTCGCTGCTGCACGAGGAGATGCGTCGGTTCTTCGACGGCTTCCCCCGGGAAGCGCACCCGATGGCGGTGCTCTCCTCGGCGGTCAGCGCCATCTCCACCTTCTACCAGGACAGTCTCGACCCGTTCGACGACGAGCATGTGGAGATGTCGACGGTCCGGCTGATGGCGAAGGTGCCGACCATCGCCTCGTACGCCTACAAGAAGTCGATCGGCCAGCCGCTGCTGTACCCGGAGAACTCCCTCGGGTACGTGGAGAACTTTCTCCGGATGACCTTCGGTGTGCCGGCCGAGCCGTACGAGGTCGATCCGGTGATGGCTCGGGTGCTGGACATGCTGTTCATCCTGCACGCCGACCACGAACAGAACTGCTCCACCTCGACCGTACGGCTGGTGGGTTCCAGCAACGCCAACCTCTTCGCCTCGGTCTCCGCCGGTGTGAACGCCCTCTTCGGTCCGCTGCACGGCGGTGCGAACCAGGCCGTGTTGGAGATGCTGGAGACAATCCAGGCCGACGGCGGCGATGTCCGTTCCTTCGTGCGGCGGGTCAAGGACCGGCAGGCCGGTGCGAAGCTGATGGGCTTCGGCCACCGGGTCTACAAGAACTACGACCCCCGGGCCGCCATCGTGAAGAAGGCCGCCCAGGATGTGCTCGGTCGGATGTCCAACTCGGATCCGATGCTGGACCTCGCGATGGAGCTGGAGGAGATCGCCCTCGCCGACGACTTCTTCGTCTCCCGCCGGCTCTACCCGAACGTGGACTTCTACACGGGCCTGATCTACAAGGCCATGGGCTTCCCGACGAAGATGTTCACGGTCCTGTTCGCGCTGGGGCGGCTCCCCGGCTGGATCGCCCAGTGGCGTGAGATGATCAAGGATCCGGAGACGAAGATCGGCCGTCCGCGGCAGGTCTACACCGGTGCCGTGCAGCGCGACTACGTCAACCTCGAGCAGCGCTGACCCGGAGCGACAATCGCCCAACTCAATCGGCCGGTAGCCGTTGACACCATGGTGGGTGTCAGTGACTGCCGGCCGTTTGCGGGTGTCGGGACTGCCCCACACTCGCCTTGCCAAAGCGGTCGCCGCGGCAGTCGCAACGGCCCGACCTGACCGGGGTGTCATCTCCACCAGCGATCAGATCGTTGACCAGCCGGGGACGCCGCTGCAAGCCGCGCCGGAGACTCCGGTCGCCCAGCTCATCCACGACATCGAGGCGAGTGGCGTCCCGACGGCGGTCGTCGCTCCGCGCCTCTACCTGGAAGGGCGGTGGCGGAGTCCCGGCGCCGCCACCTACCTGAACGCCGCCGCTACGGGCGTACGTGAGTCGCATCGTCGGATGTCGACACTCTTCGTTGCCGTGCGGCCTCGTACAACACGACGGTCGCCGCGGCGGCGGCGTTCAGGGAACTGGCGGCGCCGGTTATCGGGATCCGTACCATCTGGTCGCAGGACTGCCGCCATGCCGTGCTGAGTCCGCGCGTCTCGTTCCCCACCGCGATGAGCTTGGGGCCAGTGAGGTCGTGTCCGGCGATCTCGACCTCGCCGTTCTCGTCGGTGCCGACGATCTCGATGGGGATGTGCGCAGCGCGCAGCGAGTCGGCCCAGTCCAGTACCGCCCGATGGCTCGGCACGCGCACCACGGGCACAGTGAACATCGAACCGGTACTCGCGCACGGACTTGGGGTCGTAGGGGTCGGCTGCGTGCCCGGTGATGACCACGCCGGCGGCTCCGAAGGCGTCCGCGGACCGAACCAGCGAACCAATGTTGCCGGGAGCGGTCGGTCGGTCGAAGACCATCACCAACATGTCGGCCGAGCGGGGTATCCGCTGCAGTCGGTCCTCGGGGAGCCCGACCACCGCGAGTAACTCTGGTGGCTCCTCGTCCTTGCCTCCGAGCTCACCCAAAAGCTCCGGCGACACCGCCACCCGACTGGCCCCGCCGACCCGGTCCAGCAGGTCTCGACTCCATCGGGAGAGGTTCTGCCCGTCGGGATACAGCAGTGCACGGACCTGCCAACCGTGCTCGACGGCGAGGGTGATGGGCCGGACCCCCTGGACCAGGAACTCCCCCGCGCGCTGGCGTTTGGTGCGATTGGTCAGCAGGGCCTGCCACTGCTGGAAGGTCGCGCTCCGGGTGCTGACCCTGATTGTTCTCGCCACGTCCTCAGTGCCTCCTCGCTGCGCCTACCGCAGGCGGTGTGGCGGGGTGCTGCCGACAGTGCAAGCGGTCGTGATCTCTCTGCTGGCCGGAGCTGAAGCGCGTCGGGCCGCTCAGGTGTGGTTGGCGGGCGGCGCCTCGGAGCCGGATTCGTCCGCTGTGATCGAGGCGGTGAACCTGGTCAGCAGCCGGGCCAGGTCGGCGATCTGGTTCAGGTCGGTGTGCGGCTCGTCCTTTGGCGATGTGGCCCAGTACTCGGTGGGTCTACCGGCGACGAATTTTGATCATTGCCCGTTCGATGGCGACCAGAACCGGGTCGGGATCCTCGACTGCCGGCCGAGGTGTCAGTTCGGTCGCTGACACTTCCACACCTTACTATCCGAATTCGACCGGGTGGGTCAGGGGATGGGCCACTCGTGGGCCGGTCGGTTGCTGTGCATCAGGTCCACATAGTGGCGGACCACCTCGCGCAGCGCCTCGGGCCGGCGCAGACGATCAGCGGACTCAAGTCTGTTCAGGGTGGCGACCTGCCAGCTCGCCCCGTTGCGGCCGGTGAGGCAGCGCTGCTCGATGATGCCGAGCAGCCGATCCCGCTCGGTGGGGTCCATTCCCCAGCGATCCAGCCCGTGGTGGGCCAGCGGCAGTAGTCGGCGGAGCACCAACTCGGTGACGGGTAGGTAGCCGAGGCCCGGCCAGAAGACCTGCGCGTCGATGCCGTGCCGAGCGCAGGTGGCGAAGTTCTCCTCGGCGGCGTTGAATGACATCTGCGACCACAGCGGGCGGTCACTCTCGGCCAGCGCGCGGACAAGGCCGAAGAAGAACGCTCCGTTGGCGACGGTGTCGACCACGGTGGGCCCGGCCGGTAGCACGCGGTTCTCCAGCCGTAGCCGCGGCCGGCCCGCCTGGACGTCGTACCTCGGCCGGTTCCACCGGTAGATGGTGCCGTTGTGCAGGCGTAGCTCGGCCAGCTTCGGCACGTTACCAGCCGCGATCGCGTCGGTTGGGTCCTCCGGGTCGCAGACCGGCAGCAGTGCGGGGAAGTAGCGGACGTTTTCGTCGAAGAGGTCGAAGACGGTGGTGATCCAGCGTTCCCCGAACCACACCCGGGGGCGGACGCCCTGTGCCTTGATCTCCTCTGCGCGGGTGTCGGTCGCCTGTTCGAACAGCGGTATCCGCGTCTCCCGCCAGAGCTCCCGGCCGAAGAACAGCGGTGCGTTGGCGCCCAGCGCGACCTGAACGCCGGCGATCGCCTGCGCCGCGTTCCAGTAGTCGGCGAACTGGGCGGGGCTGACCTGGAGGTGGAACTGAGCGCTGGTGCAGGCCGCCTCTGGAGTGATGGTGTCCGCGGTGATCGCTAGTCGCTCCACGCCGTTGATGACGATCCGCAGATCTTCGCCGCGTGCGGCGAAGATCTGCTCGTTGAGCAGTTCGAAGCGGGGATTCGCAGAGAGCGCGGCCGAGGTGAAGTGTTCTGGCCGTAGCGTCGGCAAGATTCCGATCAGGACGAGGCGGGCACCGACGGTGCGGGCCCGGACATCGGCGGCGTCGAGGCGCTCACGGAGCGTCTTTTCGAACTGCCACGCCCCCGTGCCGGCGAGTCGCAGCGGAGTTACGTTGATCTCCAGGTTGAACTGACCCAGCTCAGTCTGGAAGTCGGGGTCGGCCACCGCGGCCAGCACGGCGGCGTTGCGCATCGCGGGCCGCGACTCGTCGTCGATCAGGTTGAGCTCGATCTCCAGCCCGGTCGTTGGCCGATCCACGTCGAACCGGGAGTCCGGCAGCAACTCGGCGAAGGCCCGGAGGCAATGGTGGAGCTTTTCCCGATGCCGGGCTCGATCCGCACGGTCGAAGGTCTGTACGTCACTGTGCTCGCCCATGGTCACCGCCCTGTCACCGCTGGCCCCCATGACATTCGCACAGTGCGTCCGATGGCGGTAGACCTGTTGACTTCTCCCACCCACCCGGTACGCGGTAGCGGTCCGTCGATCCGGCGGCGAGCGCCCCCCGCAGCCATGTGGACCGAGCGGCTACCGGAACCGGCTCACAGCAGGCTGGCACAGGCGGCCACTGTAGCCAGCAGCAGCAGCCCCAGGCTGGCCTGGAGCAGGAGCGGCGGCCCGAGATGCGACCAGAGTGTCGCCGTACGCGGGGTGAGTGACTGTCCGGTGGTGAGGTTGACGATCCGCTCGATCTTCGGCGGAAGCTCGGAGTCGCGTTGGCGGCGTAGGGTGAGTTGCACGTGGTCTGCCGGGTGAAGGGCGCTCTGCGGCAGGTGCCCGTGTAGCTCGACCTCGTACAGCCGTCCGGCGGAGTCGCGCAGGCGGACAGGGGTAACCAGGAATTCCGGCCCGTTCCGGAGCTCCTTGAACGTGCGCCGACCGCGGCCGGAACCGGCTGCCGCGAGCTGCTGGAGCAGGGCCATCAGCATTCTGACCACGCCGGCTGCCACGAGCACCGCCACCAGCACCGGCTGGCCCACCCGCACCTCACGCGGGTAGCCCTCGAGTAACCGGATGATTCGTCCGGTGACGATGCGCGCCGTCGGATGAGTGATCCGTGGGGTATGTAGGTCGCTGTCCATCGCCACCACCCAGGGGTTGATCTGTTCCCCGATGGTATCGGCCGGCGTGGGTGAATGGTGGGAATGAACGTCGGTCACGTGGCGTGGGTCAGGTGACAAGTCAGCCGGCACGGGTACACGCAGGGTCGAGCTGGAAAGGGGTCGCGCATGCAGCTGTCCTTCCTACGCCCGCTCTATGATCGACCGGGCCCGTGGTGTTCGGTGTACCTGGATGCCTCCGCCGACACCGAGGACGCCCACGCCGCGCTGGACCTGCGCTGGCGCGCGCTCCGGGACCGACTTCAGGAGCAACGGGCCGACCCGGCGTCGATCGAGGCGATCGATCGGGTGGTTCGGGGGCACAACCCGATGCCGGGCGACTACGGCATCGCCGTCTTCGCCAGTCATGGTCGGGTGGCCCTGTCGGAGTACCTGTCCGCCCCCCCGCTGCGGGATATCGCCGCGGTTGCGTCGCTGCCACACGTAATGCCGCTGCTGGCCCAGCGGGGCGAGCAGGTGGCCTGGGTGCGTGTGATCGCCGACCGGACCGGAGCGGACGCGATGGCGGTCAGCGCGGGGGGCGTGCCCCGACACGCCCATGTGCAGGGCCGACAGGACTACCAGCTGCGTCGTGTGCAGCCCGGCGGTTGGTCCCAGTCCCGCTATCAGCGGGCTGCGGTGGAGGCCTGGCACCGCAACGCGGGTGACATCGCCGCCGCCGCCGCGGAGCTGGCCGAGCGGGTGCGCGCCGACGTGGTGGTGGTGTCTGGAGATGTACGGGCGACCGGTGTGATCGCCGCGCAGCTGCCGGAACGCTGGCAGGAGGTGCTGGTCCGTACCGATGCCGGCAAGCGGGCCGATGGCGCCGACCACACCCAGCTGGACGACCTGACCGTGCAGACCATCGCCGAGGTGGCCGACCAGCGGGTCAGCACCGCCCTGGACCGCTTCGGCCAGCAGGAGGAGATCGGGTCCGGGCTGGATGCGGTGGTCTCCGCGTTGCAGCGAGACCAGGTTGAGAACCTGCTCATCGTGGATGACCCGGCGGCGACGGGAGAGCTGTGGGTGGGGGCTGATCCCACCCAGATCGCCACTGATCCCGAGCAGCTGTCCGCGATGTCGGTCCGGGATCCGGAGCAGGTACGCGTGGATGCCGCCTTGGTGCGGGCCTTGGTGGGGACTGACGCGGAGTTGACCGTCCTCGGCCCGGACGAGGCGCCGGAGCTGACCGACGGGGTGGGCGCGGTCCTGCGGTACGTCGATGCCGCCACCCCGGGGCGGGACCGCGCCTGAGGTCCCGCCACCCATCCGTCTGGATTACCGGGTAAATCCCGAGGAGTAAGGGATGCCCAGTTTGAACCCCATCGGGGCGGGAAGCCGGGCTGCGTGGTTAGCGAACGAGGAAAGGTCGGGCCGGCGCGCCGGGTGCGCGCCGGGCACGCCGACGGGCTGGCCGGCGACCGCGTCGTGGCAGCCGGCAGCGCAGCCCGGACCTTGGTCGCGGCCACCGCCCGGGCCCTGCGTGGCACCGACTGCGCCGACCTGGGACACCCCAAAGGGATGTCTCGTCTCAGCGGGGCACCCGAACCGGTGCGGCGGGCAGCGGCTGCCCGGGCCGCCGGCCGGGTCGCCCTGACCGTGGGGCAGGCCGCCGAGGTGGACGCAGACCAGGTGGCCCGTTGGTTCGCCGACCAGTACCCCCGCCGCCGCTATCCCGGGTTGCTCCTCGGCTCCCCGCACGGCGCGGCGGCGCACCTCGCGGTCGCGCTCGGCATCCCGTGGTTGCCCACCGCCTTCGAGTTGAGCGTGCACTGGCCGCAGGGGGCGGTGGACGGGCCGCAGGCCGCGCTCGATCACGGTGCCGCGCTGGCCGCACGGTTGTTGGTGGGCAACCCCGAACTCCACGTACGGCAGGTGCACTGCCCGGCCAGCCGCGGCGCGCTGGCGGGGGTGACGGTCGCGCTGGCCGCTCGCTGGCGCTGGCTGCCCGCGGCCTACCTCCGGTTGCTGGCCGAGTGCCTGGAGCCTGCAGCGCCGGTGCTGCTGCTCTGCGACGCCCGTACCTGGCCGGTGGTTGACTCCGCCCCCGGGCACAGCTTCCAGGTCGGCTCTCCGGGCAGTGGGTTTGATCCGGTGGATTTCCACCCGGACAGTCCGGCGTTGCGTCAGGTGCTCCACGCGGCCGGAAGCGACGGCGCACGGTGGTGCCCGCCGGCAGTGGCGGGGGTGCCCCGTCTGGCCGAACACGGGGTGGAGCCCGGGTTCGAGCAGTCCGTTCGGGAATGGGGTTCGGTGCACCGGCATCCGTCGCATCGGGTACTCGTGCCAGAGCCGGCGGTGTTGAGCGCGGTGACTGCGGACCTGTACCGGCACTGGTTGCGCACGGCCGGAAAGACCGGCAACCGTCTGGTCGTCGAGTGCGGCCGGCTGCTCGACCCGTGGCAGGTGCTTCGGGCCGGCATGGTGCCCTACTGGTGTGAGAACGCCACCCGGCGCAGCGTGCAGGGGGCGGAGTGGTGGCTCGCCGGCAGTGAGCCGTTCAGCTCGGTGGACGTGTTGCCGGAGCCGCCGGGGGTGCGGTCACCGGCGGTCGCCGGGCTTCCCCAGTGGCTGGCCGTGGCCGGCTTCGGCCGTCGTCGGCGGGTTCTGGATCGGTCGGCAGCCCGGGGCTACCCGGTCACGTCAGTGCCCACCCGTCGGGCCACCGAGGTGCTGCGGGCGCAGTCGTACGACCTGCCGACACCGCCGCCGATGACCGTTGCGGCAGCCCTTGCGGCGCTCCGTGACGGCGGCTCCCAGCAGGGCCTGCTCGTCTCCTGACCCGGACGCGCCGAAACATCCTCGCGAACCCCGGGTCCCGTGATTGAGTACCTACGGAGCGGGAACACCGCTGGCCGCGGCGGCCGGATCCTGCCGGCGCCCGCTGGCGTCCCAGCCACGAAACCCACTTCCGACCCGGTGCGTGGTGTCACCACGCGCACGACCGGTTTGCCAAATCCGGGCGGGACCTTCCTGAGGGAGGCGCGGATGTTCGGACAGACCACCACAAGTACTCCGTCACCGACCGACCGAGGCCTGGAGGACCTCGACGCAGCGGCCCTGGCGTACGCGGCGCGGATCGAGGGGTTGCCGCCCCAGCGGTGCCAGGAGGCCCGTGACGACCTGGTCCGCTTCGCTCTGCCGTTCGCCGGACGACTGGCCCGTCGGTACCGTGGGCGGGGCGAGCCGCTGGAGGACCTGGAACAGGTCGCGCGGCTCGGTTTGGTGAACGCGGTGGATCGTTACGACCCGGAGCGGGGCTCCTTTACCGCATACGCGGCGATCACTATCGTCGGTGAGATCAAGCGCCACTTCCGGGACCGTACCTGGGGCGTGCACGTGCCCCGCCGGCTGCGTGACCTCATTCTCGAGGTTGGCCAGGCCACCGCGGCGCTGACCAGCGAGCTGTCGCGGGCGCCGACGGTGGCGGAGCTGGCGGCGCGGTTGGAGACGCCGGAGGAGGAGATCCTGGCGGCGCTGGAGTCGGCTGCCGGCTACAGTCCGGCGTCGCTCAACGCCCCGGTCGGCGGCGAGAGCTCGGCCGAGTTCGGCGATCTGGTGGGTGAGTCCGACAACGCGCTGGAGTCGGTGGATGATCGGGTTACCGTGAGCGGCCTGCTGCATCGGTTGCCCTGGCGGGAACGGCGGATCCTCGCCATGCGTTTCTACGGCAACCAAACCCAGGCGGAGATCGCCGCTCGCTTCGGCATCTCCCAGATGCACGTGTCCCGACTGCTGTCTCGGGCGCTGACCTGGCTGCGGCAGGCGATGCTCGCCGACGCGCCGCCGCCGTGGCAGAACGGCGTCGCCGAGGCGGAGACCGGCCGCCCCAGAACTCGGTGAGAGCCGTACGGCTATTCCGGGTGCGGCCGGCGCCGCGTCGCTCGTTCACGCACCTTCGCTGATCGTGTCTGACCCGCCGACCGCTGCGCCCGACGGATCCCGGGCGCAGGACCGGGCGTCCGCGGGCACCGAGCCGCTTCAGTTCTCGGTGCTGTCGCCGGGTCCACGAGGATGGCGCCACCGGTCGTTCGGCTCCTGCGGGGCCTCGGGCTCGTCGGTCTCCTCGGGCTCGTCGGTCTCCTCGAAGCCGGGTCGGCGCACGTCCTCCGGCTCCGGCACCTCAACTGGCCGTGCCCCGGACTGCGGGGCAGGGTGGTAGGCCACCGCCTCGCGTGCGCCGATCGCGCCCTCGGCGCTGGGTGGCTCGGGCAGGTGCGGCTCTCGGTGCAGCTCGTCGCGGAGCTGCTGCGGCGGTCGGGTGGTGCGCTGCGGCAGATCCCGGCCGAGGTCGGCGACGAGGGGACCGTACTTGGCGTCGAAGGCCGGGCGCTCCGAGCGGATTCGGGGTATCCGATCGAAGTTGCGCAGCGGCGGCGGACAGGTCGTCGCCCACTCCAGGGAGTTACCGAAGCCCCATGGATCGTCCACGTTGACCACGGTGCCGTACCGCCAGGACTTCCAGGCGTTCCAGATAAAGAACAGGGTGGATGCGCCGAGTACGAACGACGAGACGGTGGAGATCATGTTCAGGGTGGTGAACCCGTCGCCGGGCAGGTAGTCGACGTACCGCCGGGGCATCCCCTCGTTGCCCAGCCAGTGTTGGACCAGGAAGGTGCCGTGGAAGCCGAGGAACATCGTCCAGAAGTGCACCTTGCCGAGTCGTTCGTCGAGTAGCCGGCCGGTCATCTTCGGAAACCAGAAGTAGATGCCGCCGAAGAAGGCGAAGACCACCGTACCGAAGAGCACGTAGTGGAAGTGCCCCACCACGAAGTAGCTGTCGGTCACGTGGAAGTCCACCGGTGGGCTGGCCAGCAGCACCCCGGTGAGACCGCCGAAGAGGAAGGTGACCAGGAAGCCGATGGCGAAGAGCATCGGTGTCTCGAAGGTGAGTTGCCCCTTCCACATGGAGCCGATCCAGTTGAAGAACTTCACCCCGGTCGGTACGGCGATCAGGTAGCTCAGGATGCTGAAGAACGGCAGTAGCACCTGACCGGTGCCGAACATGTGGTGTGCCCAGACCGCCATGGACAGCACGGTGATGGCGCCGGTGGCGAACACCAGTCCGGTGTAGCCAAAGACGGGCTTGCGGGCGAACACCGGGATGATCTCGGTGATGATCCCGAAGAAGGGCACCGCGATGATGTAGACCTCGGGATGGCCCCAGAACCAGAACAGGTGCTGCCAGAGCAGTGGTCCGCCGGTGGCCGGACCGAATACGTGCGCCCCCAGGAGCCGGTCGGCGAGCAGGGCGAAGAGCGCGGCGGCCAGCAGGGGGAAGACCAGCAGGATCAGGATACTGGTGAAGAGCATGTTCCAGGTGAAGATCGGCATTCGGAACATGGTCATGCCGGGGGCCCGGAGCGTGACGATGGTGGTGATCAGGTTGACCGCGGTGAGGATCGTGCCGACACCGCCGAGGGCGAGGCCGACCAGGACCATGTCGGGGCCGATTCCCGGGGAGTGCTCGGCCTGGCTCAGCGGGGTGTAGGCGAACCAGCCGAAGTCGGCGGATCCGCCCGGGGTGAGGAAGCTGCCGAAGAGCAGTAGACCGCCGAAGAGGAAGATCCAGTAGCCGAAGGCGTTCAGTCGGGGGAACGCGACGTCCGGCGCTCCGACCTGGATCGGGACGATGTAGTTGGCCATCCCCAGCGCGGCCGGGGTGGCGAAGAGCAGCAGCATCGCGAGGCCGTGGGTGGTGAACAGCTGGTTGTACTGCTCGGGGGAGAGGAACTGGAGCCCGGGCCGGGCCAGTTCCCCCCGGATCAGCATCGCCTCGATTCCGGCCAGCACGAAGAAGCCGAAGGCCGTGATCAGGTAGAGCAGGCCGATCTGCTTGTGGTCGGTGGTGGACAGCCACCGGGCCAGCGTGCTGCCGGGTAGCGCGGGCCGCCGCGGGCCCGGGTAGCCGCCAAAGCGCGCCGGTGCCAGGATCGCCGGACCCCGGTCGCGTGGTTCCGTGGTGACCCGCTTGGGCATGGACCCTCACCCCGCTACGACAGATGGGACGGGCAGGGCTACCCGCCCCTCTGACCATGAAACCAGGCGGGAGGGATTATTCAGGCTAGAGCGGCATTTTTGTTGCCCCGGACCTGCGGTGTCGCGTTCCCGCCCTGAGTCGACCCGGTCGCCTGCGGGCCAACCACCGGTGGCGTTCCTCGACGCCGCCCGGCGGACCGGGTGGGCCGCTGAAGATCGGTCCGGTCGCGTACCGTTGCCGCTCATGGGTGTGTCGCAACGGTTGAAGAGCAGGTTCCGCCGGTTCCTCCAGCGCCCCGGGACGACAGTCGACCTCGCACCGCTGGAGAAACTGCTGCCCGCGATCGAGGCCCGGGCTGAGGAACTACAGGCTCTCGACGATGTCGAGCTGACCGAAGCCGCCGGCCGGGCTGAGGGCTACGCGGAGATCTGCGCGGTGGGCCGCGAGGCCGCCCACCGCGGACTGGACCAGCGGCCCTACGATGTGCAGCTACTCGGCGCGATGGCGCTCCTCTCCGGCAAGGTCGCCGAGATGGCCACCGGTGAGGGCAAGACCCTGACCGCGACGGTCGCCGCCTACGGGCATGTTCGCCTTGGCAACGGTCCGGTGCACGTACTGACCGTCAACGACTATCTGGCCCGCCGGGACGCCCAGTGGATGAAGCCGGTGTACGACCTGCTCGGCCTGACCGTCGGCTGGGTCAATGAGTCCTCCACCCCGGAACAACGGCGCGCGGCCTACGCCTGCGATGTCACGTACGTGTCGGTCAGCGAGGCGGGCTTCGACTACCTGCGCGACCAACTCGTCACCGACATTGCGGACCGGGTTCAGCCGGCGCTGTGTACCGCGATCGTGGACGAGGCCGACTCGATCCTGATCGACGAGGCTCGGGTACCGATGGTCCTCGCCGGAGCGGTTCCCGGTGACCATGATCCGGTGCACACCGCCGCGGCGTTGATGCGTGGGTTGCGCGAGGGCCGGCACTACACAGTGGCCGAGGACGGTCGCAGCGTCGCCTTCACCACCAACGGCCTCAGCACCGTCGAGGCCAAGCTCGGCATTGACCTGTACGACGAGGAGCAGGTCGCCCAGCTCTCCGCGGTGAACGTGGCACTGCACGCGCACGCCCTGCTGCACCGCGATGTGGACTACATCGTGCGGGACGGCACGGTCGAGTTGATCGACGAGATGCGCGGACGGGTGGCGCAGCGTCGCCGTTGGCCGGACGGACTGCAGGCGGCGGTCGAGGCCAAGGAGGGGCTCGACGCCACCGCCGAGGGGGAGGTGCTCGGCACGATCGCGGTGCAGGCCTACATCGGGCTGTACCCGACCGTGTGTGGGATGACGGCGACCGCGGTACTGGTCGGCGAGCAGCTGCGCGAGTTCTTTGGGCTCGAGGTCGCGGTGGTCCCGCCGAACACGCCATGTGTCCGCGAGGACGAGCCGGACCGGATCTACGCGACCCAGGCGGAGAAGGAGGAGGCGCTGATCGACGAGATTCGGCGCCACCACGAGCGGGGGCGGCCGGTCCTGGTCGGCACCCTCGACGTGAAGGAGTCCGAAAGCCTGGCGGTCGGTCTCGAGGCCGCTGACGTCCCCTGCATCGTGCTGAACGCCAAGAACGACGACGAGGAGGCGGCGATCATCGCCGAGGCCGGCGCCTACGGCGCGGTCACGGTCTCGACCCAGATGGCCGGCCGAGGTGTCGACATCCGGCTCGGCGGCAGTGATCAGGCGGACCAGGACCGGGTGGCCGAGCTGGGTGGCCTCTACGTGATCGGCAGTGGCCGGCACGACAGCCGCCGGGTGGACGACCAGCTACGTGGGCGGGCCGGTCGGCAGGGCGACCCGGGTGGGTCGGTCTTCTTCGTCAGTCTGCAGGACGATCTCGTGGTCCGGCACGCCGGTGACACGGTGCCACGGTCGCCGCGGATGAACGCCGACGGACTGGTCACCGACCCGCAGGTGGATTACGCCGTGGAGCACGCCCAGCGGGTCGCGGAGGGGGTCAACCATGAGATCCACCGCAACACCTGGCGCTACAGCGTGGTGGTGGAGCAGCAGCGCAAGGCGTTGGCGGAGCGCCGGGAGCGGCTGCTGACCAGCGATGTCGCCGCCCTGATGCTGCTCGACAAGGTCTCGGAGAAGGCCGGCGAGATGGACGAGGATCTCCTCGCCCGAGCCGCCCAGTCGATTGCGTTGTTCCATCTGGATCGGCTTTGGGCCGAGCACCTCGCTGAGCTCTCCGAGGTCCGTGAGGGCGTGCACCTTCGGGCGTTGGGCCGGTTGGACCCGCTGGACGAGTTCCACCGTGCCGCGGTGCCCTCCTTCAACGAGTTGGTGCCGGAGATTGAGCGGCGCACCATCGAGACCTTCACCGAGACGGAATTCGACGAGGACTGGGAGCCGGACGAGGCCAAGCTGGTCCGGCCGAGCGCCACGTGGACGTACCTCGTGCACGACAACCCGTTCGGTTCGGAGCTCGACCGGCTGATCGCCTCGGTGGGGCGGCGGCTGAGCTCCGAATCCCGCTGACCGGCCCGGAGTGTTCCGGTAGCGTCCGGCTCCGGAAGGCGCCCCTTTTTGGGACAGTTTCGACCCCTCTCCTCGGGGTAGTAGGCCGAGGCTGCGGAGTGGGGACAGGCCCGAAACTCCGGTGGTCCGGTGGTAGAACGTGCGGCGTACGGCGTGATGGAGGTGGGTCGGGTGAACCTGGAGATGCGGGAGTCGGTCGGGGAGACGCTCGGTGTCCTGGAGACCGCGGGACTGCTCCGGGAGCTGACCGCCGGGCTGATCGGCGCGACAGACCTCGACGCCGCGCTGACCGTCCTCGTCCGGATCGCCCGGGACGGCATCGCGGGGGTCGGCTGGTGTGGGTTCACCTCCCTGCGTGCGGGAGAGCCGGCCGGAGCGGTGGCCTCCGACGCCCGACTCGCCGAGCTCGACGACCTGCGGCACGGCCCGGACTCGCCGGCGATGGCGGCGATCGGGCGGCGGGAGCTGGTGATCGCGGAGCTACTGAGCGCTGAGGCGCGGTGGCCGGACTGGACGTGGCGCGCCCGTGAGCTCGGGGTGTCGGCTGTGATCTCCGCGCCGATCGACATCGACGAACAGGTGATCGGCGCGCTCAACCTCTACGCGGGGGCTCGGGAGGTGCTCACCCCCCGCCACCAGCTGACCGCGATGCTGGTGGCCGAGCACGCCGGTCTTCTGCTCGCCGCGGTGCGGGACCGGGCGCGGACCGTGGCCGAGGCCGGTCAGGTCGACCTGGCGCTGCTCGGCGAGAGCGTTGTCGGGCAGGCGATCGGTGTCGTCATGACCCAGCGGGGGTGCCGGGCGGAGGAGGCCATGACGGTGCTGCGCAGCGCGGCGTCCTCGCTCGGGATCCCCCTGCGGGAGGTGGCCGAGCGGTTGGTCACCACGGTCTCGCGGCCTCGCGACAACTAGCTAGCCGTACCCCGTGGCGAGCAGCGCCGTGGGGCGGGGCTCCTCCGGCGGACTCGCCGTGGGCTTCAGTGGGCGACCCGGTGGTGGGCAGCCAGGAGGTCGGCACCGAAGTCACTGCTCGGGCGGCGCAGCACGGTGTGGGCGTGGTTGCCGTCATCCGCGGTGTTGTCGTACTCGATCAGCAGGTCGTCGCCCTGCAGGCGGTAGTAGTGACGCTGCCCTGGCCAGCTCGGTCCAGCCCAGGCGAAGTGCATTGAGGACCCGGCGAGCCGACGGGCCTCCCGGTCTGCCAACTCCGGCGGGAACCGCTCCAGGTAGAGAGCGACGAGTTGGTCCACCAGGGCTCGGCCGGTGGGGCCCATCTGGTCAGCGGAGACGCCGAGGGGAACCATCGGGGTATCCACGCGCGGTCGGGTCGCGCTGATGATGTCGGTGGGAGCCGCTTCGGCGATGATCGCTGTCGTCCGTAGTTGCGGGCTGAGGGAATCCAGCAACGCCCGACCCAGGTCCTCCTCTGGGCCGAGCGGGCGGGTGACCGGCCGGTCGGCCCAACGGATGGCGGCCGGGTTCGCCCCGAAGAAGACCGGAGCGGGGGAGACCTGGTCGGCGACGATGGTCATGCTGATCGACAGGTGGTGCCCCTCGACCCGCCACCCCCACGCCTCGTCCTGGATCGGGTCACCGAAAACCGCCACCCAGTAGTCGTCGCTGTGTCGGCCGCGGCGTCCCCCCTCGGCTCGGTCCAGCACCTCCTCCAGACCGATGATCGCCACCGCTTGGGCGTAGGCCGAGGTGCTCAGGGCGCTCGCCAGGAGTCGGTGGGCGGCCTTCCGAGCAACGCGGCGCAGGTCGGCCAGGCAGACGCCGGGCCGGGGCCGGGGCCGGTACTCGATCCAGCGCCGTGCCCGCCGGTCGTCGAACCGGTGGGCTACCCGGGCACGTTCCGGCTCGTCCAGGGCGGTGAGCAGCGCCGCGGCGGCGGTGCGTTGCTGCTGGGACAGCGAGTCCTCCACCATCCCTGTATACCCTGCCGGGCACGGCGACACGGGCAGTGGGCGACACCGGGGTGGGCGAGGGAACGGCAAATGTGAACGCGGTGGGGACCCCCGGATCGGGTCCTCGCAGCGGCTCTGCTGTAATCAGTTGACCTCGTACGCAGAGCGAGCGTATCGCTCCTATGTGTTAGTCAATTGTCACATTCATGCAACGCAGCTGCCCCTTGACCCCCGAACGGGTGCCGGGAAGCATCGGTGAAGCGGCGTCCCGGGCCGTTGGGGAGATACCCGGACCAGCCAAGGAGGACCATGTCGGTCAGCCCCGCCTCGTCGCGCGCCGGATGGCATTCGTCCCAACCCGCTGTTCCCGGCCGCCCTCCGGGTGGCCAGCGCCGTCCCACCAACACGGTTCCCCCGGTCCTTACCGTGACCCTGTCGATTCCGTTGGCCAGCGACGAGGCACTGAACCCGGCGGCCCGACGGCTGCTGGACGCGGCCCGCGAACTGATGGAATGTGGAGACAGCACGGTCACCATGACCGGCAACGGGCTTTCGGACCGGCGGGTGGAGCCAGTCCCGACCGGCCGCCCCCCGAGCCGGTCGCTCGCCCCCACCATCCCCACCCTGCACATCCTCGCCTCCTCCCGGTCCGTGCTGCGCGACGGCGAGCCGTTGACGCTGACCCGGCTGGAGTTTGATCTGTTGCTGCACCTGGTCGCCCACCCCCGGCGGGTCTTCACGCGGCTACAACTGCTCAATGCGGTCTGGGGCTACGAGCACGCCGGGGTGCGCACGGTGGACGTGCACGTCCGTCGGCTGCGGGGCAAGGTCGGTGTGGACGTCCCCCTGGTCACCACCGTCTACGGGGTCGGCTACCGGCTCGCCGACGACGCCCGGGTGACCATCGACCGCAGCGGTTGACGGAGGCCATAGCCCGCCCTGGTGCCGGTGGGTCCGGGTAGCCGATCCGGCGGCGGTTTGGTCCGTGGCGGTGCGGGGTATTCGGTCGGCTCACCACACGGGTCACCACCCGTGCAGACGATCAGCACCGGTCCGGTGGACCGGGAGGCCCTCAGGAAGGCAGGCAGCGATGCTCGTCCACGACCCGGTCGACACCCCCCGACCCCCGGCGGAAGCCAATCAGATTCGGCAGTCCCTGCAGGCCCGTTACGACGAACTCGCCGCCGAGTACGAGCAGGCGGTGTTGCAGAGTCAGGTGCTGCGCCTGGTCGAGGTCGGGGACACCGCGGGTGATGACCAGGCCGACAGCGGCACGAAGACCGCAGAGCGGGACACCGCGCAGTCCCTGTTGCGCACAATCCTTGACCGCCGGGCACAGTTCGAGCACGCCCTGACCCGGCTGGAAGAGGGCACCTACGGCTTCTGCGAGGGCTGTGGTGCGTCGATTCCGGTGGAGCGGCTGGAAATCTTCCCGTCGGCAACGACCTGCGTGACCTGCAAACAAACCCGGGAGCGTCGCGCGGCTTGACCCGCCGTCGCCGCCGGGGCGGGGGGGTGGAGTAGACGGAGGTGGCTGGAAGGTGACGGTGCAGACGAGACCGGACCGCCATCGGGGCGTCGTTGTCCACGTCGTGGGGGCGCCCGACGGCCGGCGACGGGTGAACCGGCCCGGCGGAGTCAGCCCGGTGCGACCGCGCCGCGGCCCGCTGGGGCCCCCGCGACGAGACGACGATGGTCGGTGTGGCGCCGACGTTCGGGGGTGGAGAGATGGCTGAGCAGCTACAGTCCGCGATTGACGCGTCCACGCAGAAGACGAATCTGATGCTTCAGGACATTGAGGAGGCCTTCGGCTGGCCGAGGGGACAGCGAAACCAGTCCTACTGTGCCCTACGGACGATGCTGCACCTGCTACGTGATCGATTGCCGGTGCAGGAGAGCGTGGAGTTCGCCGCGCAGTTGCCGCTGGTGATCCGCGGAATCTACTTCGACGGTTGGCAACCGACGGATGTTCCGGTCAAGCTGAACCGAGATGATTTCCTCCTTGAGTTCCGGAGGCAGTTCACCTATGACCTCCAGGGCGATGCGGAGCACCTGGTACAGGTGGTCCTCGACGTCCTACACCGGCATGTCAGCTCGGGGCAGTGGGGCGACGTGAAGGACAACATGCCGAAGGACCTGGCCAGGATGATGCCCTGACCGTTTCGGCGCTCGCCCGCGCGCAGGGTTCGGACGGGCCGTTGACCAGTGAACCACCAGCGTCGGAGTGCTGGCCCGGCTACCCTGTGGTGGGGAGGGCCGGAGGTGGGGTACACCCGCCGTACGACGAACCCCGGCGTTTGGACGGGGCGCAGCCGAGGAGCACCCATGGCACTCAACGACGACGACATGACAACCTCCGGCGGCACCGGCCCTGAGGGCCCGGCTGATGGTGGGGCGACCCCGGGTCAGCATGATGGTGGTGCCGACGGCAGTGCGGAGGGTCCGGCCGATGGTGGGGCGACCCCGGGTCAGCACGATGGTGGTGCCGACGGCAGTGCGGAGGGTCCGGCTGATGGTGGGGCGACTCCAGGGCAGCGTGATGGTGGTGCCGACGGCAGTGCGGGCTGAACCAGGCTGTGCCGTACGTCGACTCGCCGGGCAGCCCCGGTCGCACCGCGTTCGCCATCGAGGGGTCGGAGCGGCCCGTGGGGTCACCGTCGGCGCTGGCCCGGTGCGTCTCGGTCGAGCCGGCGAGGTTCGTCGCCGTGCACTGGGGACAGACACCGCTGCTGTCTCGGGCCCATGAGCTGCCCAACCAGAGTGGCTTTTGCGACCTGCTCAGCCCGGCTGACGCGGACGAACTGCTGAGTCGGCGTGGCTTGCGCACCCCGTTCCTGCGGGTGGCGCAGGACGGCGTGTTGGTGCCGGCGGCCCGGTACACCGGTGGCGGGGGCGCGGGCGCCGAGATCGCCGACCAGGTCCTCGACGAGAGGATTCTCGACCTGTACGCCGGCGGTGCCACCCTGGTGTTGCAGGGCCTGCACCGCACCTGGCCGGCGCTCATCGACTTCACCCGGGAACTCGGCCTGGCTGTCGGGCAGCCGTTGCAGGTCAATGCCTACCTGACTCCGGCCGGCAGCCAGGGATTCGCCACCCACTACGACACGCACGATGTCTTCGTCCTCCAGGTTGACGGTCGGAAGCACTGGCGAATCCATCCGCCCGTGCTCCCCGATCCGCTGGAGCGGCAGCCGTGGGGCGGTCGAGCCGATGAGGTCTCCGCGACCGCGACGGGCCCAGCCAGCCTGGACGTGCTGCTCGCCCCCGGCGACGCGCTGTACCTACCCCGCGGCTGGTTGCACAGTGCCAAGGCCCAGGAGAGCAGCTCCCTTCACCTGACCGTCGGCGTTCGGGCACTGACTCGATACACGCTGGTCGAGGAACTGCTCGCGCTCGCCGCCGAGGAGCCGCGGCTGCGGGCCACCCTGCCATTCGGGATTGACGTCGCCGATCCGGAGGCGGTGCAGCCCGAGTTGACGGAGACCGTAGAGGTACTGCGGGACTGGCTGCGCTGCGTCGATCCAGCAGTGCTCGCCGCCCGGCTGCGGCAGCGGGCATGGCCGGCGGCCCGGCCGGCTCCGCTGTATCCCCTTGCCCAGACGGCCGCGTTGGGCGCGCTCGGCCCGGACAGCCGCGTCACTCCCCGCCCGGGCCTGCGGTGGCAGCTCACCCCGGCGGGAGAGCGGGTGACGCTGCGTGTCTTCGACCGTACGATCACCCTGCCGCAGATGTGTGCCCCGGCCCTGCGCGCGTTGCTCATCGGGGAGGTCAGCCGGGTCGGGGACCTGCCCGGCCTGGCCGACGAGACCGACCGGGTCACCCTCGTGCGCCGCCTGCTCCGGGAGGCGGTCGTCGTACCGGCCCAGGGCAGCGGTCTGAACCGGCCCAACAAGGGCGCGGCAGATGATCCGAGGCTGCCGCCACTGACCGGTTCAGCGGGCCACTGCGAGGAGGAGTCCCGTCGTCAGCAGCCCGGCGACCACCACCACGGCCATCGGGCGTGGGCCGAGCACCGCGTGGCGCCGGTCGGCGAGAATCTTCGCCGGGATCAGGCCGACCAGCGGGCCGAGCAAGGTCACTACCAGCGCCAGCACCGGCAGCCCGACCGCCAGGTCCCCGCCGTACCGGTCGCCGATAGTCCGGGCGACGGCGCCCAGGGCATACGTGACCAGCGCACCGCCGAACCCACAGACGGCAAGTAGCGGATTGGCGGATCCGGGCAGCTCACCGGGTTGACCGGTACGGGCCAGAAGGTCCCGCACCGCGGCCAGCATCGGCAGGGGATTCCCGGCGGCGCCGCTGACTGGACCGGGGGGGCCCTCCATCCGGCGGCCCGCCGACCGAAGCCGCCCGCGCAGCTCCTGCCACAACAGCCGGACCTCAGCCTCGACCCGCTCCTGCAGTCCGCGTGCTGCCGTCACCTCCCGTTCGGCGTGACGGACCTGATCCTCGGCGTGCGCCACGGCGCGCCGCGCGGCCGTACACTGCTGCTCGTACCAGGTGTGTGCCTCGGCCCGTTGTGCCGACACCTGCTCGGTCAGGTCGGCCAGTCGTCGTACCTGCGCCAGGTATGACTCGCTCGGCACTGGTTGGTTCACCGCTGGTTCCCGTACGGGATGATCGTCTGTCCGGTGCGGTGCACCGCCCGGTCGAAGAAGAGGCCCCGCCACGGGCGGGGGTACCAGTCCGGCCCGCCGGTGCCGGGGTAGAGCGAGGTGCCCAGTTCCCCGCCGTGCGTGTCGAGCGCTACCCAGGCGCCGACCTGGTCGGTACGGGCGGCTGGTCCGCCGAGGTCGGCCCGCATCCGCGCGACCCCCCGCCACCAGGCCAGGACATGCGTCCGCCGCTCTGGCCCGTCGTGGAGGACGCGACGCAGCCGCTCCAGCCCGGTCTGGCCGCCGACCCGGGCGGAGAGCGCGCCGGCCGCCGCGTCAACTGCGAACAGCAGCAGGTAGTGGGGGACACCGACGCCCGGGGCGCCCAGCCCGGCGGTGGTCTCGGCCATTAGTTCGGTCACGGTCTCCTCGTCATACCAGGCGGCATCGTCGGCGAGGTCGGCGTAGAGGGACCGGGCGGCGGAGTCGGCGTCCGGGTCCAGACAGGCGATGGAGAACCGCGCCGTTCCGGGGCGATGCTGCCGGGCGAGCGACCGTCCGGCAGCGGCGAGTACAGCGCAGGCCTCGTCAACGCGGGTGCCCAGCACGGCGAGGTTACGCCCGGGCGCGCGCGGCAGTCGAAGTGTTGCCGAACGGGCCTGCACGTCGATGATCTCGCCGAGTAACGCCGTCGGGGCTCGGGGCGTCCCGCTCTCCGGTGCGGAGAGCGCCTGGTAGTCCGGGGCGTCGGTCAACCGGGGGATCGCGTCCCCGTCGAAGAGCCGCGCCGGGGCGGCGTCCGGCGGGCGCATCCGCCAGAGTCGGTGCTGCAGCCCACTCCACGTCTCCCAGTCGCTCGCCGACGGTATCCGGGCGATCTCGTTCCCCTCGGCCAGTCCCGACTCGGCGTTGACCACGGCGTGGTGGCGGGGTAATGACTGCGCGGCGTCGTTGCGCTCGGCGAGGATCCGCAGCGCCTTGGGGAGGGCGATACGGAGGGTGAACTGGGCGACCAGGGCCGGCCGCCCCCACAGCGCCTCGATTCCCCGGACGTCCTGCGACGCTAGGACCAGGTGGATGCCCTGCGAGCGACCGCGTCGGGCCAGGTCCTCGAGGAGGTCGGCGGCCTCCCGGGCGACCGCGTCCCGGCCGGCGAGCAGCATCTGGAACTCGTCGACCACGGCGACGATCCGCGGCCAGCGTCCGGCTGGGTCCACCCCGCGCAGTTCGGCGAGCTTCGTGACTTCGTGCTCCTTCGCCGCGTCGGCGCGCCGACGCAGCTCTTCGGCGAGGAAGCGAAGTAGGGCGAGACCGAACTCCCGGTCCGTGTTGACGTTGATTCCGACCAGCCGCATGTGCGGCAGCCAACTCGGGTCGCGGCGACCCTGCGCGAACCGGGCGAAGGAGACGCCCTCCTTGAAATCGAGCAGGTAGAACTCCAACTCCGCCGGGGAGTAACGGGCGGCGAGCGCACCGATCCAGGCGAAGATCAGATTTGTCTTGCCGGTGCCGGATGGGCCGCCGATCAACGCGTGCGGCGGATAGTCGCCGAGAGTGACCAGCGTCGGCTGGCCGTCCGTTCCTTCGCCGATCGGCGCGATCAGGCCGGCCGCCGAGTCCTCCCGCCACATCTGGTCCGGCGGTGGCAGCAGGTCGGTGAAGGGCATCGGTTCCGGGCCGGCGTTGACCCGGGCGGCGACGGCCCGGCAGGTCTCGGTGATCAGGGGCGCCGGGGGCGCCGGGTCGAGCGTGACCGGCGGTGCGCCGGCAAGTTCGGCCCGGCCCGGTTCGACGTGGATCCGGGCTACGGTGGCGTCCTCCGGCAGCGCCAGGCCGCGTACCACCAGGTGCACGCCGCACGCCGCGCCGGTGCGGGCCACCCGATCGAGTTGGCTGCGTTCGTGCCGGGACGGCTCCTCCCCGCCGAGCAGGACCGCCACCCGCCACGGCTCGGGGCGGCGACCGGTGGCTGTGGCTAGCTCACGCAGGGAGCGATGCTCGCCGGCCAGGACGGTGGAGTTGATCCGGTGGATCTCCTCGACGAGGTCGTCGAGGAGCCGGCCCAGCCCGCCGGGGCCGACGAAGGTCAGCAGCCCGGCGGTGCCCAGCGGCGCGAAACCGGCCAGGCCGGCCCCAAGGTGCTCCGGGTCGTAACCGGCCAACCGGACCGCGCCCGCGTCGGCTCGGCCAACCGCCCGTAGCAGCAGCGCGGCTATCACCGCCTCGCCCGCCACCCGGTCGCTACCGGACAGCTCGACGTGCCCGGCGTCGAGCAGCGGCACCAGCGCGGGCACTGGTTCCCCGCCCGGGACGGCGAGCGTGCCAATCCGTAGTGGGCCGGGCGGCTCCGCCCGGCGGGCGGGGGTGGGATGCCACTGTGGCCAGTCAGCGGTGGCCGCGCCCGGGGCCTCCCGGCGGGCCGCTTCAGCCGCCTGCCGGGACAGCTCGGCGATCCGGGCCGAGTGTCGGGCGTCGATCTCGGCGAGCCGCCGGTCTCGCTCCGCGCCGACCCGTGCGGGCACCGCGGCGGCGGCCCGGCGGACCCGGTCGAGTCGGCCCCGCTCGGCGGCGAGTTCGGTCTGCGCCGCGGCCAGCCGGGTCCGCGTCGCGCCGAGGGCCTCGCCGAGGGTTTGCCGGACCTGGGCGGCGAGCTGCGCCCGCCGGTCAGCCATCGGCGTCCCGTCGAGACGAGGGACGCCCCGGGGCCATCGCTCCGCTCCGGCTCTCGGCCGCCAGTGGGCTACCGTGGCGTCCGGCGGCAGCCTGCCGCGGGCGGGTGGGCGCCTGTTGCCCGATGCTGGCGGCGCGCCGCTCCCATTCGGCGTCGGCCCGCCGGCCGCGGTGCGCGGCGGCTCGCCGCTGGTCGTCCGCTGCCTGCCGGGTCCGCGTGTCGTCGGTGCGGCGCTCGTGCTCCGCCGGGGTCGGTAGCTCGCGGCCGAGCCGGTCGAGCAGGACGCCGGTCAGCACTCCGGCGGTGACCGCCGAGTCGGCGGCGTGCGGCTGGTCGGCGTCGTCCCGGCGGGGCGGTGGCATCCGGCAGACCCGGGCCAGCAGTGTTTCCACCACCGGCGCGGGCAGGCCCGGCAGCAGGTCGCGGGTCCGGCTGTCCAGGGCCTGGCGGAGCCGCGGCAGGTCCTCGGCCCGGGGCGGGTGCCCAAGGAACTCCCCGGCCAGTTCCCGCAGCAGGGGTGGGGCCAGCGCGGCCAACCCCAACCCCACGTCGGCGTGGGCGCGGCCCAGCTCGCCGCGGAGTCGTTCCCGGTCGCCGGCGCGGACCTCGTGGACGACTCGGCGCAACAGCTCGCTGGAGTCAGCGATCGCCTCATCCGGTTGCTCCGACCCGCTCCCGCCACCGGTCAACTCGACGACCCGGACTGCCCACCAACGGGGTGCGGCGGCCGGGCCTGGCGGGACAGTGACCGTCGCCGGTGTCGTGGCACTACGGGGAGCGTCGTGTGCCGGTTGCTGTTCGGGAGGGGTACGTGGGGCGGATGCGTCATCGGCGGCCAGCCCGATCACGGCCAGGTACGCCGTCAGCTGCTCCTGGGCGACACGCAGCGCGTAGCCGGCGGACTCGGCGTGCTCGACGGCGCTGGACAGCTCCGGCACCCCCATCGGGTTGGCGGATTCCTGGCGTACCCAGCGCAGCCGCTCGGCGGCCAGCCCGAACCGTTCGAGCGCCTCGGCGAGTTGGCCGAGCGGCAGGTCATCGCTGGCGGCGCGCACCTGGGCGCCGAGATCTTCGACGATGGACATGGCGGCGCTCAGAGGGTCGCGACGTAGAGCTGGGCCTGCTCGACCGCGACGAGTGTGGCCGCCAAGCACTCCTCCAACTCCTGCCCCGCCTGGGTCAGCGAGGCCTGGGCCGCATCCACCGTCTCGTGTCCGCTGCCCTCCAACGCGCCGGCCAGCGTCTGTTGCGCCTCGGCCAGCTTCTCACTGGCGGCGTGCACAGCGCTCTGGCCGTCACCGATCTGTTGGAGCGCGACATCGATGGCTGCCTTGAGCTCGGCGACGCTCGCCACGACGGAACCTCCTGGGGCAAGGGGAGGCCTCCATTAGAGCCTATCGGCACCAGGGAGAGAACATCCTCCCCGGCAGTATTAAACCCTACTGTGTGGTTGTCATCCGCAGGCGCGGGGACGTCGATTGCCCCAGCCGCGTGGGGATGAGCTCAGTGGCCGGTCAACCAGCGCGGCCCATGCACCTCGGCCCCCCGCTGGGTCACGCGTTCTCGCAGCTCACGGTCGGCGGTGATGACGACCCGGCGGCGCTGTGGGTCGGCGGCGACCAGGTCCACCACCGCGTCGTCGCCGGACTGCTGGGCCGCGACCACCCGTACCCCCGACACCGGCGGTACCCCGCGCGCCGCACCCTCGACCACCAGCACCACCTCGACCGGCGGCGGCAGCTCCGGTGGCACCCCGGAATCGGGCAGGCCAGTGAGGCTGTCCCGCAGTCGGGTGGTCGCCCCGACCCGGTCCCGCCACCACCCGTCGGGCCGGGATCCCACCACGTTGGCGGCGTCCACGATCAGCAGCGGTGTCCCATTCATGCCGCCAGCCTGCCACCCGATCCGCCCACACCCGGGCAACCCCGGTGGCCAGTCGGCGGAGTTTGTCCGGACGACTGCCGGGTAGCCCCTGGCGACCGTGCCGCGCCGAGCAGCGGAGGAGACAGATATGGGACCCGGCGACTTCGGCTCCGACCCATGGGACGAGTTCCTGGCCCGGTACTTCGGCCGGAGCGAGGGTGGGCGCCGACCCGCGCACCGGGTCGACATTACCCGGCTGATGACCGCCGATGCCCGAGAGATGCTCGCCGACGCCGCACGCCGGGCGGCTGAACGGCACAGCACCGACCTGGACACCGACCACCTGCTCTGGGCCGCGCTGCAACGGCAGTCCCTGCGCGAGCTGGTCAAACGAGCCGGTGCCGAACCCGAGACCCTGCTCAACGCACTCGGCGGGCGGGGTGAGGGGGCGCCGGGGGGTGAGGTCCCGCCGAACCTGTCCCTCACCCCCGCGGCCAAGCGGGCGCTGCTCGATGCCCACCAGCTGTCCCGAGCCATGAGCGCCAACTACATCGGGCCGGAGCACATCCTGATGGCGTTGCCGCTGAACCCGGAGTCGCCCGCCGGCCGGATGCTCGCCGCCGGCCGTATCCAGCCGGAGTCGTTGCAGGCGGCGAGCACCGAGCGGGCCCCGACCAGTGGGCCGCGGCCAGATCGGGGCACCCCCACTCTTGACCAGTACGGGCAGGATCTCACCGAGCTCGCCCAGAACGATCAGATCGACCCGGTCATCGGCCGGGCCGACGAGATCGAGCAGGCAGTCGAGATCCTGTCCCGGCGGACCAAGAACAACCCGGTGCTGATCGGTGAGGCCGGTGTCGGCAAGACCGCCATTGTGGAGGGCCTCGCGGAGCGGATCTGTGACGGCGACGTGCCGCAGACCCTGCTCGGTAAGCGGGTCATCCAACTCGACCTGGCCGGCCTGGTCGCCGGTACCCGCTACCGGGGTGACTTCGAGGAGCGCCTGAAGAAGGTCATTGACGAGATCCGGACCCATCGCGAAAAGTTGATCGTCTTCCTCGACGAGATTCACACCCTGGTCGGGGCGGGCGGGGCCGGCAGCGAGGGCGGAATGGACGCGTCCAACATGCTCAAGCCGGCGCTGGCCCGCGGTGAGCTGCGCGTGATCGGCGCAACCACGCTGGACGAGTACCGCCGGACCATCGAGAAGGACGCCGCGCTGGCCCGCCGTTTCCAGCCGGTCTTCGTGCCCGAGCCGGGGGTTGACGACACGGTGGCCATCCTGCGTGGCCTTCGCGACCGTTACGAGGCCCACCACCAGGTCCGCTTCACCGACGAGGCGCTGGTCGTTGCCGCGGAGCTCTCCGATCGCTACGTCACCGACCGCTACCTGCCGGACAAGGCGATCGATCTGATGGACCAGGCCGGCGCGCGGGTGCGGCTACGCACCCGTACCCCGGCCTCGGACGTACGCGAGCTGGAGACCCAGCTCGACGAGGTACGCCGCGACAAGGAGCAGGCGGTCGCCGACGAGCAGTATGAGAAGGCCTCCTCCTTGCGCGACCAGATCGCCGAACTGGAGGCCCAGATCCGTCGCGTTCGTGGCGACGAGGGCACCGCCAACCACGTGCCGCAGGTGGGGCCGCACGAGATCGCCGAGGTGGTCTCCCGGGCCACCGGTATCCCCGTGGCGCAGCTCACCGAGGAGGAGCGGGATCGGCTACTGCGGCTGGAGGGGCACCTGCACGAGAAGGTCGTGGGTCAGGACGACGCGGTCAGCGCGGTCGCCGAGGCGGTGCGCCGTTCGCGGGCCGGGTTGGCGGATCCGGACCGGCCGATGGGTAGCTTCCTCTTCCTCGGCCCCACCGGCGTCGGCAAGACCGAGTTGGCCCGGGCGCTTGCCGAGGCGCTCTTCGGCGAGGCCGACCGGATGGTGCGGGTCGACATGAGCGAGTTCCAGGAGCGGCACACGGTCAGCCGGTTGGTCGGCGCGCCGCCCGGCTACGTCGGGTACGAGGAGGCCGGGCAACTCACCGAGGCGGTGCGGCGCCGCCCGTATGCGGTGGTGCTGCTGGACGAGATCGAGAAGGCGCACCCGGACGTGTTCAACATTCTGCTCCAGGTACTCGACGACGGCCGGCTCACCGACAGCCAGGGTCGGACGGTGAATTTCAAGAACACCGTTCTGATCATGACGAGTAACCTCGGCTCGGAGCTGATCACCGGCACCCAGCGGGCGGTCGGCTTCGGCGCCGGGGCGGCGGGTGGGGAGAACGACGAACTTCGCGACCGCTTGCTGCGCCGGCTCCAGGAGAACTTCCGTCCCGAGTTCCTCAACCGCATCGACGAGATCATCATCTTCCGCCGCCTGGAGGCGGAGCAACTGCGGCAGATCACTGAGCTGCTGTTGGCGGAGACCCGCCGTCGGTTGCACGCGCAGGATGTCGATGTCGAGATCACCACCGCCGGCATCGACTGGCTCGCCGAGCACGGTTACCAGCCCGAGTTCGGGGCCCGCCCGCTGCGTCGGGTCATTCAGCGCGAGGTGGACAATCAGTTGTCCCGGATGCTGCTGGAGTCCGCGGTGTCGCCGGGCCAACGGGTGGTCGTAGACGTCCGCGACGGCCAGCTCACCATCGATGTCGCCGAGGACGGCGGCTACACCGCAGCTACCACCACGCATCCGCGTTGAGCCGGGAGGCGGAGATGACCGAGCCCGAGGAGACCCAGGAGAGCACTGAACGGACCGAGCCGATCGTCGCCGCACCGACCGCGAACCCCGCCCGGGTGCAGGTGCCACCGGAGGGTCCGGGGCTGGAGGGGACCGGCGAGTCGGACCCGGTGGCGACCGACGGACGGCGAGAGGAGGGCTGATGGTACGCGAGCAGCGGCTCGATCCACAGGTGGAGGAGCTCTGGGAGAGTTTCCACGAGCGGGTCAACGTGCCGTCCGAGAAGCTGCGGCAGTGGCTGCTCACCCGGGGCTCCGGCGAGGAGACGTTCGGCCCTGACCCTGACCTCGGCCTGCCCGAGCCGGGCCGACACATCCTGCGGGTGCTCACCAAACGCAAGGTGGACCTGACCCGGGACGACATCGAGACGATGCGGGACACGATTGACGAGGTCGAGAACCTGCTGGCGGCGAAGCCGCCGCGCGGCAACGCCGATGACCGGTGGCGGCACGCCCTGCTGGATCTGGGCCACGACGTCCTGGTGGAAGGCTGACCGCTGTCGATTCGGTCGGGTGGGGCGCCGGCTTCAGGTCCACCGGCACCCGCACCGACCGATCATTCCGCGCCGGGTTCCAGGCTGGCGATCGTCAGGCCCGCCGTGTCGGCGGCGGCCTCCCGGTCGGCGCGGGTCTGTCGTTCCCGGGTGAGCAGGTTGGCGTATTCGGTGACGTCTGCCGGAGCGGGAACCGCCGGTAGGCGGCGCAGGAAGAGCTCCACGTCTCGGGTGGCGGCGGTGTGCGCGGTGGCCGCCTGCCGCAGTGTCTCGCGGTTGTCGGCGGCGGAGTACAGGTCGGTCATGCCCGTCTGTTACCCGGCGGCACGGCGTTCGCACCCCCGTGGACTCGTTCGACAGCTGTCGGATCTGGCGTCGACCCCACCCCGGATGTCCTCTGGTATCAAGGAGCGATGAGGAGCGACGTCGCCTGTGCCCAACCCGTGCCCACCGACGAGGTTGTCGGCCTTTGTCAGGATCTGCTGCGCATCGACACCACCAACACTGGTGACAACGACACCAGCGTCGGGGAACGCCGAGCGGCCGAGTACGTGGCGGAGAAGCTCGCCGAGGTCGGCATCGACTCGGTGCTCTACGAGTCCGCGCCCCGCCGGGCCAACCTGGTCGCCCGCATTCCCGGCACCGACCGGACCCGACCCGGCCTGCTCGTCCACGGCCACCTGGACGTGGTGCCGGCCGACGCCGACGAGTGGTCGGTGCATCCGCTCTCGGGTGAGCTGCGGGACGGCTACCTCTGGGGTCGGGGCGCGATCGATATGAAGGACTTCGACGCGATGATGCTCGCGGTGGTTCGGCACTGGCAACGCAGCGGATTTCGGCCGCCCCGGGATGTGGTGCTCGCCTTCACCGCCGATGAGGAGGCCGGCAGTGAGTACGGCGCGCACTTCCTGGTGGAAAACCACCCCGACCTCTTCGCGGGCTGCACCGAAGGCATCGGCGAGGTCGGGGGTTTCTCGTACTCGGTGAACGAGAAGCAGCGGCTGTATCTGATCGAGACCGCCCAGAAGGGCATTGACTGGCTGCGGCTGCACGCCCGGGGGCGTCCTGGGCACGGCTCGATGGTGCACGACGACAACGCCGTCACCGCCCTCACCGAGGCGGTCGCCCGGATCGGCCAGCACCGCTTCCCGGTCGTCGTTACCGACACCGTACGCGCGTTCCTCCTCGAGGTGTCCGAGGCGCTCGGCATCGAGCTGGACCCGGACGATCCGGAGGCGGCCATCGGCAAGCTCGGCCCGATCGCCAACCTCATCGGGGCGACCATCCGCAACACGGCCAATCCCACCCGACTCGCCGCGGGCTACAAGGACAACGTCATTCCCGGGCGGGCCACCGCCACCATCGACTGCCGTAGCCTGCCTGGCCAGTCGCAACTGCTGGAGCGGCAACTGCGCGAGTTGGTCGGCCCGGACATCGAGATCGAGTATCTCCAGCGCCAGCCCGCGCTGGAGACCACCTTCGACGGGGCCCTGGTCGAGGCGATCTCCGCCGCGCTGCGCGCCGAGGATCCGGGGGCCCGGCCGGTGCCGTACATGCTTTCCGGTGGCACCGACGCGAAGGCCTTCGCCCGGTTGGGTGTCCGTTGCTTTGGCTTCGCGCCGCTGCGCCTCCCCGCCGACCTGAACTTCTCGGCGCTGTTCCACGGCATCGACGAGCGGGTCCCAGTGGACGGACTACAGTTCGGCGTGCGGGTTCTCGACCGGTTCCTCCGCAACTGCTGAGCCGCTTCCGTACTTCGGCGCGGCGCCTTCCGAACACCGAAGGGACGCCTTACATGATCGACCAGCATGGTGAGCTGGATACTGCCCTCGAACGCGTCATCGAGGCGGCCCGCCACCACCTGGCGGCTGTGCGCGCTGCGCAGGGCCGAATTGACGACGATGCCGTCTGGCAGGCGTACGTCGCGTTGAACAACGCCTCGTACGCCTATGACGAGCGGCTGATGGAGGCCTTCGGCGAGGTCACGCCCTGGGATGTGCAGGCGATCGACCCGGAGGAGGCCGACGAGCGCTTCGCCAGTCCCGACGGATCGCCGGCCACTGACAGCTACCCCCGGGTCATCTCGGTACGGCAGCGTCGAGACTACCGGGTGCCGAGCGTCTCGGCGTTGATCCGGGCCGCCGCGTCGGCCCGTCGGGCGGAGACCCCGGATGAGGAGGAGCCGGCACCCGTCGAGGGGGTCGGTGAGGCAGTCCTGGAACTGTTGCAGAGCGGCGACGGATCGCTCGCCGCACTGGATGTGCCGGAGCTGGAGCCGATGGATGGTGTCGTCATGGTCAGCGAGGTTGACGCCGCCGTCGATCTCGAGGCCTTCGACGATGACGACCCGGTGGGTCCGTTCCAGCCCGCCGCCGGGGACCGGCTGGTCGGGCGGCTCGACGAGCACCCCTTCCTCGAATTGGACGACGAGGAGTACGACCACTCCCACTAGCCACCCTTCGGCGGCCTCGCCCTGCGGGGCGAGGCGAGTGGGGCCGACGCGCGGGCCACGGCGGCTAGTAGGAGAGGCCGGGCTGTGGCGGGCTGATTCGGCGACGGCGCAGCACAACCTGCCGGGTCCCATCCCGGAACAGCCGGACCCGGGCAAGCTCCCAGCCGGAGAACTCCGCCTGGATGGCGAGCTGCGCCGCCGCGGTCAGCCGGTCAACGTTCGGGGGTAACCGTAGCGGCGCATATTCGTAGTCCATGGCCCTATGCTGCCTATCCGCCTAGCCCAGCGCCACCCTCGCAGCGACCCCGCCCGGCCCGGTTCCCCCAGGCCAGGCGGGGTGGCTTCGGGCCCGGAGTCAGCCGTCGCGCTCCGGGTAGCCGACCGGGACGGCGGAGACGTCGTCGAGGGCGGTTCTGATCTCCTCGGGCAGGGCCATCTGCTCGACCTGGAGCGCGCCGAGTAACTGCCCCACCGTGCGCGCGCCGAGGATTGGCGCGACGACCCCGGGGCGGTCGCGGATCCAGGCCAGCGCAACCTCCAGCGGGGAGACGCCGAGACCGCCGGCGGCGGTGGCAACCGCCTCCACGATGCTGGAGCAGCGCGGTTCCAGGTAGGTCGCGACGAACCGTTCGAAGTGCGCCGAGGCCGCCCGAGAGTCCGCTGGTCGACCGTTTCGGTACTTGCCGGTCAGGACTCCCCGCCCCAGCGGCGACCAGGGCAGCACCCCCAGCCCGAGGGCCGCGCAGGCCGGTAGCACCTCCCGCTCGATGCCGCGTTCCAGTAACGAGTACTCCACCTGGGCCGCGACCACCGGGGAGCGGCCAGGCCAGGCCGTCTGCCAGGCCGCGGCCCGGGCGGTTTGCCAGCCGGAGAAGTTGGAGACGCCGACGTACCGGACCCGCCCGCTGGCGACCGCGTGGTCCAGGGCCGCCAGGGTCTCCTCCAGCGGGGTGTCCGGGTCATACCCGTGCACCTGGAACAGGTCGACATGGTCGGTGCCGAGTCGACGCAGTGACGCGTCCAGGGTGCGTAGTAGGTGCCCACGAGAGCCGTCGCGGCGCCGGCCGTTGCCCGGGCGTAGCCCCGCCTTGGTCGCGATCAGCAGCTCCTCGCGGGGGACCAGGGTGCCGAGCAGCGAGCCGATGACCGCCTCGGCGTCACCGTCACCGTAGACGTCGGCGGTGTCGACCAGGTTGCCGCCGGCGTCGAGATAGCCTTTAAGCTGGGCCGCCGCATCGTCGGCGTCGGTGTCTCGGCCCCAGGTCATGGTGCCGAGCGCGAGCCGCGAAACCGCCAGCCCGCTTCGGCCGAGCGGTCGCTGTTGCATGGCTGAATCTTATTTCCATCGAGGGTCGCACCGATATCCTCGCTGCCCATGCTGTTGGCGTGAGCCGGTGATCGAGGGTGGCGGTGGTGTTGCGTAGCCTGATGCGACCTGTGGTGTGAATGGGGGAGGACTAGTGCGACTCGGGCTCAGTCTCGGCTATCAGACGGCGTGGAGCACACCCGCCGATCATCTGGCTCTGGCTCAGGAGGCGGACCGGCTCGGCTACACGGTGGTGTGGGCGGCGGAGGCGTACGGCTCCGACTCGCCGAGCATGCTCGCCTGGATGGCCGGCCAGACCAAACGGATCGAGCTGGGTAGCGCGGTGATGCAGATTCCCGGCCGCACGCCGGCGATGACCGCGATGACCGCCGCGACCATCGATGCCCTCTCTGGTGGCCGGTTCCGGCTCGGCTTGGGGGTGTCTGGTCCGCAGGTCTCCGAGGGCTGGCACGGCGTACGGTTCGGTCGGCCGCTCGCCCGGACCCGTGAGTTCGTCGACATCGTTCGGCTGGCGGTGGCCCGCAAGGAGGTCGCCTACACCGGCGACTTCTACACCCTGCCGCTGCCCGACGGCCCGGGCAAGGCGCTGCGCCTGGGCTTCCACCCGCCCCGAGAGTACATCCCGACCTACCTGGCCGCCGTCGGTCCGAAGAACCTGGAACTCGCCGGAGAGATCGCCGACGGCTGGCTCGCCGTCTTCTACGCGCCGGAGTTCGCCGCGGAGCAGCTCGCTGCGATCCGCGCCGGTCGGACCCGCGCCGGCAAGGAGCTATCCGGCTTCGATGTGGTTCCCTCGGTGCCGGTGGTGATCGGCGACGATGTCGCCAGCTGCGCCGAACTGGTCCGCTGGTACGCCGCGCTCTACATCGGTGGCATGGGCAGCCGGCAGCAGAACTTCTACAATCAGCTCGCCACCCGGATGGGATACGGCGACGCCGCGCGCGAGGTGCAGGATCTGTACCTGGCCAGGCGGCACCGTGACGCGGCCGCCGCGGTGCCGCTGGAGTTGATCGACCGTACCTCACTGCTCGGTCCGAAGGAGCGCATCGCCGAGCGGATGCGGGAGTTCGCCGCCGCCGGCGTCACCACCCTGTCGGTGACCCTCTTCGTGGCCGACCGGGACAGCGGCGTACACACCCTACGGACCGTCGCTGAGGCGCTGGATCTCGCGGGAGTCGGGGAGTGAGCTGGGTCGAGGCCATTGTCCTGGGCATCGTGCAGGGCCTGACCGAATTCCTGCCGATCAGCTCGTCGGGCCATCTACGGATCACCTCAGCGATCTTCTTCGACCAGGACGCCGGGGCGTCGTTTACCGCCGTCACCCAGCTCGGCACCGAGGCGGCGGTACTCCTCTACTTCGCCAAGGACATCTGGCGAATCACCCGTACCTGGGTCGTCGGAATCTGGGATCGGTCGGTGCGCAGCAGCCTTGACTACCGGATGGGCTGGTACGTCATCGTCGGCTCGATTCCCATCGGCGTCTTCGGCTTCCTGTTCAAGGACCAGATTCGGGAGACCGCGCGGAACCTGTGGTTGGTCGCCAGCACCCTGATCCTGTTCGCCTTCGTGCTGGCGTTCGCCGAGTACTGGGGCCGGCAGACGCGTACGCTGGAGAACTTCCGGATGCGCGACGGTGTGGTGATGGGTTTCGCGCAGGCGATGGCGCTGATTCCCGGCGTGTCCCGCTCGGGGGGGACGCTCACCGCCGGCCTGTTCCTCAACCTGACCCGGGAGACCGCGGCCCGATACTCGTTCCTGCTGGCCATTCCCGCGGTGGTGATGTCGGGCGTGCTCAGTCTCGAGGACGTCTTCGCGCCGGCCGCGCCGGGCACCTCGGTGCCGAGCGGGGCACAGATGATCGTGGCCACGGCGGTCGCCTTCGCCGTGGGATACGCGGCCATCGCCTGGCTGCTGCGTTACGTGGCGCGCCACACCCTGTACATCTTTGTTCTGTACCGGGTGGCGTTGGGAACGCTGGTGCTCGCCCTCTTGCTGACCGGTACGATCAGCGCCACCTGACCTCGCGCCGACGCGCCCGGGTGCGGCACCGGCCCGGAGCGCGTCGGCGGGCCGGAGGTGGGGTAGGCCCTAGGGTGGTCACCGTGGCGACCCTACTGCTCTTGCGACACGGCCGGACGACCGCGAACGCGGCCGGCGGGCTGGCCGGTCGGCAGCCGGTCGAGCTGGACGAGACCGGCCGTACCCAGGCCACCGCGGTCGGCGAGCGACTCCGGCTGCTCTCCTGCGCGACCGTGGTGACCAGCCCGTTGGTCCGTTGCCGGCAGACCCTGGACCGGGCATTGCCCGAGGCCGCACCGGTGGTGGAGGAGGGGCTGACCGAGTGCGGGTACGGCAGCTGGGAGGGGCAGCCGCTGAAGCAGCTCGCGAAGGACCCGCTCTGGCCGGTCGTGCAGCAGCATCCCAGCGCGGCGGTCTTCCCGGGTGGGGAGGCGATGGCGAGCATGGCGGCCCGGGCGGTGGCCGCGGTGCGGCGCTGGGACGCTCGGGTGAGCGCGGAGCACGGGCCGGACGCGGTCTGGCTGGCCTGCACCCATGGCGACGTGATCAAAGCCATCGTGGCGGACGCACTCGGCCTGCACCTGGACCTCTTCCAGCGTCTCGTCGTGGATCCGGCCTCGGTCACGGCGATCCGCTACACCCCGCTGCGTCCGTTCCTGGTGCGGCTCAACGACACCGGCGGCGATCTGACGGCGCTGGTGCCACCCTCGCCGCAGCGAGGTGGGGGGAGCACCGCCGACTCGGACGCCGCGATCGGTGGCGGCGCCGGGGCAGGCGCCTGACGGTCGCCGGATCGGTCGGCGTCGGGGAGGGGCAACGCGGCCCGGGCGGCCACGGCGGGACCGAGGGTCGGCGCGGCGCGGATGCGCCGCGCGGCGATTCCGGTCGGTGGGGTGCGCGTCGTGCGGGTGCGCCGGATAGGGTCGAGGTATGACCCACCAGGTGCACGCCTTCGAGCCGCCGGAGCGGTTCGTCGCCGGAACCGTCGGGCCGCCGGGGGATCGCACGTTCTTTCTCCAGGCCCGCGGCGGTGGCCGGCTGGTCAGCGTCGCGCTGGAGAAGGTCCAGGTCTCACTGCTGGCGGAGAAGCTGGAGGAGCTGCTCTCCGAGGCGCAACGGCGGTTCGGGGTGAAGCTGCCGGAGACCGGCCCGGTCGGTGGTGACAACGACCCGCTGGACACGCCCGTCGATGAGGAGTTCCGGGTCGGTACCCTGGGGCTGGCCTTTGACGTGGACACCGAGACGGTCGTGATCGAGGCGATCGCGGTCGGCGAGGCCGAGGTGGGGGCCGAGGCTGCGGCTGAGGTTGAGGTGGACGAGTCGGATGACGATGAGCCCGCCGACGATTCCGACGACGACCTGGACCGGCTGCGGGTGCGGTTGACCCCGGAGGCGACCCGCGAGTTCATCGGACGGGCCCGGCGGGTGGTAAACGCGGGCCGGCCGCCGTGTGCGCTCTGCGGTCAGCCCCTCGACCCCGTCGGTCACCTCTGTCCGCGCCACAACGGCTACCACCGGTGACCTCATCCGACCTGCGCCGTAGCCGGGACCGGGAGTGGCCCCGCCAGGACGATGATCGGTCGCTTCTGCTGCTCCGGGAGGGGGCGCTGGAGCTGGAGGGGCGGCTGGTGGACGCCTCGAACACGACACTGCGCGCGATGCTGACCCTGGGCGGGACGACCGCGCATTGTGTCTACAAGCCAATACGGGGTGAGCGGCCCCTCTGGGATTTCCCAGACGGCAATCTCGCCGGGCGCGAGGTCGCTGCGTACCTGGTGTCCGCCGCCACGGGCTGGGACCTGGTGCCGCCGACGGTGCTGCGCGACGGGCCACTCGGCCCCGGCTCCTGTCAGCTGTGGATCGACGGGCCGGACGAGTGGGAACCACTGGTCGGGTTCGTTCCCGCCGACGCGCTGCCGTCCCAATGGTTCGCGGTCGCGGCGGCCCGGGACGACGAGGGCATCCCGTACGCCCTGGCACATGCCGACGACCCGCGGCTGGCCCGGCTGGCGGTGCTCGATGTGGTTATCAACAACGCCGACCGTAAGGGCGGACATGTGCTGGTCGGCCAGAACGGCCGAGTTCACGGCGTGGACCACGGGGTCAGCTTCCATGTCGAGGAGAAGCTACGCACGGTTCTGTGGGGTTGGGCGGGCCGCGAGCTGCCGGCGGAGGTGGCGGAGGTGCTCGCGGCGCTCGCCGACGCGGTCGCCGGAGATCTGGGCGGGGAACTCGCCACGTACCTCACCCGCGGGGAGATCGCCGAGGTGGCTGCCCGGATCGGGCGGCTGCGGGCTGCCGGTCACTTTCCGCTGCCGTCGCCGCGGTGGCCGGCGATCCCGTGGCCGCCCATGTGAGCCGTTGTCACCTTAGTCACCTCTTGGGTGCCCCGGAGTCCGCTGACGGCTGGTTAGGCTGGCGGTCATGGACTCTTGGGCGGGACACGAGGTGCCACGGCTACCGGGCCGGGGCGGGCCGCTGATGTTGTTTGACTCGGCCCGGCGAGGCACCGCCGCCAGCGCGCCGACCGACACCGGCACGATGTATGTCTGTGGCATCACCCCGTATGACGCCACCCACCTCGGGCACGCCGCCACGATGATCACCTTCGACCTGATCCAGCGGGTGTGGCGGGACGCGGGACTGGACGTGACGTACGTGCAGAACGTCACGGACATCGACGACCCACTGCTGGAGCGGGCCGCTCGAGACGGCGAGGACTGGAAGGTCCTGGCGATGCGGGAGACCGCCCTGTTCCGGGAGGACATGGCGGCACTGCGGATCATCCCGCCGGAGCACTACGTCGGTGCGGTGGAGTCGATTCCCGACATTGCCGAGCGGGTCCTGACCCTGGTGAAGGAGGGTGCTGCCTACCGGCTGGAGGACGGCACCGGCGATGTCTACTTCGACATCTCGGCCGCGCCCCGATTCGGGTACGAGTCGCACCTGAGCCGGGAACAGATGCTGGAGATCTTCCCCGAGCGCGGTGGCGACCCAGACCGAGCCGGTAAACGCGACCCGCTTGATCCACTGCTGTGGCGGGGTGTCCGCCCGGATGAGCCGTCGTGGCCCGGCGGCGATCTCGGCCCGGGCCGCCCCGGCTGGCATATCGAGTGCGCCGTGATCGCGCTGAACCTGCTCGGTGAGCAGGTCGACGTGCAGGGCGGCGGTAATGATCTGATCTTTCCGCACCACGAGTGCTCGGCCGCGCACGCCGAGCTGCTGACCGGGCAGACCCCGTTCGCCGGGCACTACGTGCATGCCGGCATGATCGGCCTGGACGGGGAGAAGATGTCCAAGTCCCGCGGGAACCTGGTCTTCGTCTCCCGGTTGCGAGCCGACCAGGTGGATCCGATGGCGGTCCGGCTGGCCCTGATGAGCGGGCACTACCGCAGCAACCGTTCGTGGAGCGACGGGCTGTTGGCGACCGCGCAGGATCGGCTGGGCAGATGGCGCCGGGCCGGCGCGCAGCCCTGCGGGCCGTCCGCGGAGGTGTTTCTGGCCTCGCTCCGTGCGCGCCTCGCCGATGACCTCGACGCCCCGGGGGCGCTTGCTCTGGCGGATTCCTGGGCGGAGGCGGCGCTCGCCGGTGCCGGCGACGACCCGGCGGCTCCCGCGCTCTTCACCCGGGCCCTGGACGCCCTGCTCGGCGTCCGGTTGTGACCTTCTGGGCAGTCCGGTCGGCCGGGGCGGCTTCGCTCGGGGCGCCTGGGCGACCTTCGCCGCGTCGGCGGCTCGCCGCCAGAGCTGGCTGGTCGGAGCCGGACTACCCGAGGACGAGCCCCGGTCCCGGATCCGGACCCGGGTCGCTCGCCGGGGCGGGGATCCGGTACGCCTCGGTCAGGGTGGTGACCGGGCCGGGCCAGGTGGCCTGGGCAACCTCGATCGGCTTACGGCGCTCGTCGTAGGCGACGTGCAGCAGGTGTAGCACCGGGGTGTCGGGTCGGATCTGGAGGGTCTCCGCCTCGTCTCGGCTGGGCTGCCGGGCACTGATCGTGTCGGTCGCGGTGACGTACCGCCGGCCGGTGGCCTCCTCGGCTTCCTGGTAGAGGGGGCGGCCGAACGCCTCGGCCCGCTCCAGTGCGGTGCCGGCGGTGTCGGTCGGTAGGAACCAGGCGGCGCCCACCTCTACCGGGGAGTCCTCGGTGCGGACCAGGTGCCGGCGACAGAGCAGCTCGGTGCCGTCGGATACGCCGAATGCGTCGGCGACCTCGGGCGGTGCGGGGGCGGGCCCGACGGAGACGAGCTGTTGCCGATACCGGGCGGCGAGGTCGGCGTGGTAGCCACGAAAGCCGCCGTACCGGCCCCGGGAGAGCCGGTTGAGGCGGCGTCGGGTGCCGCGGACGTACGTGCCGGAGCCGGGCTTGGTGATCAGGACGCCCTCGACCCGTAGCTGGTCCACGGCGCGCTGCACGGTCTGCTTGGCGACGCCGAACATCTCGGCGATGGCGGGGATGGAGGGTAGCCGCTCGCCGGGGCCCCAGTCACCGCGGCGCACCTGTGCCTTGATCTGCGCGGCGATCTGCCGGTGCGGGAATTCGGCCGCACCCGGGTTGATCTGCATACCCGCCTCCTCGGTCATCACTAGGTTCCTAGGATGCCGTAGCGGGTGTGTCCCGTCCACACCACCCTCACCCTCACCCTCACCCGAAAAGCAGTGCAGGCACACGAGTGAGGGATGCACCGGTGCGTCACGTCGTCGCGGAGAGAAGGCCGTGGCCCGCCACCGTCACCGGTGGTGGGCCACGAGGATCAGCGCGCTACGGGTTACCAGGAGCCTGCGGTAGGTCCGGCGGAGCCGCCGCGTCGGCGCAGGTACTTCTCAAACTCCTGGGCGATCTCGTCCCCGGTCAGCGGGGTGATGCCGGCGTCACCGACCCGCTCCTCCAACTCGCGGACGTACTCACCGAGCTCGGCGTCCTGCTCTGCGGCGCCCCGGACCCGCTGCTCCCACTCGGCGGCCTCCTCGGCGAGGTCCGCCATCGGCACCGGCAGGTCCAGCACCTCCTCGACCCGGTGCAGCAGGGCCAGGGTCGCCTTGGGACAGGGTGGGTTGTTGGCGTAGTGCGGCACATGCACCCAGAACGAGACCGCGTCCACCTCGGCCCGCGAGCAGGCGTCGTGCAGGACCCCGACGATGCCGGTGGGCCCGTCGTAGCGGGTGGGGGTGAGCTGGAAGCGCTGCGCCGCGCCCTTGTCGGAGGCGCTTCCGCTGATTGGTAGCGGTCGGGTGTACGGCACGTCGGCCAAGAGCGCGCCGAGCAGCACCACCCGCTCGACCTCCAGGCTGTGGCAAATCTCCAGTACCTGCTCGCAGAAGGTGCGCCAGCGCATACTCGGCTCGATGCCGCGGATCAGCACGACATCCCGCTCGGTACCGGCCGGGCTGGCGGCCATGAACCGGGTGGTGGGCCACTCCACCCGTCGGGTCTCGCCGGCCGACATCGCGATAGTGGGGCGGCTGACCTGGAAGTCGTAGAAGTCTTCCGGATCCAGCTCGGTCACCGGTCGGGCCTGCCACACCTGTTCCAGGTGCTCGACGGCGGCCGTCGAGGCGTCGGCGGCGTCGTTCCAGCCTTCGAAGGCGGCGATGGCCACGGGGGACCGCAGAACCGGCAGTCCGTCGAACTCGGTCACGCGGTCACCTCGTCCCGCCCGTCGGGGCGGTGCCGGGTGGATGCCCGATCGGCTGGCCACCATGCATCGTGGCGTCGCTGTAGTCCCTCACGTCCGTCAGCCTACGTGCCAGGGGCGGGAACCGGACCGTCGGCCGCGCCGATCTACCAATCGACAAACAGTTATTCTGGTGGTGAGAGGGCAGCGTGTGCTAGTTACACCATGCGGGGCCGGCAGCCGGGGGTAGACCACACCCCGTGTCGTCGCAGTAACCTGAAGCTGTGGTGATCTCTGTGCTCGACGCGCTGACCGATCGGATCCTCGTCGCCGACGGGGCGATGGGGACCATGTTGCATGCGGCAGACCTGACTCTCGACGACTTCGATGGACTGGAGGGCTGCAACGAAATCCTCAACGTGACCCGGCCGGACGCTGTCCGTGGCGTGCACGAGGCATACCTGGCCGTGGGCGCAGACTGCGTGGAGACCAATACCTTCGGCGCCAACCTGGCCAACCTGGCCGAGTATGGCATTGAGGGGCGCATCCGGGAGCTGTCCGAGGCCGGCGCCCGGCTGGCCCGTACCGCCGCCGACGCGTACGCGACACCAGAACAGCCGCGCTTCGTCCTGGGCTCGATCGGGCCGGGCACGAAACTGCCCACCCTTGGGCACGCCACGTACGCCGCGCTGCGGGACGCGTACCAGGAGAACGCCATCGGCCTGATCGCCGGCGGTTCGGATGCGTTGATCATCGAGACCTGCCAGGATCTGCTTCAGGTGAAGGCGGCGGTGATCGGCTCGAAGCGGGCGATGGCCGAGGTGGGCCGACCGGTTCCGATCATCTGCCACATGGCGGTGGAGACCACCGGCACGATGCTGCTGGGCAGCGAGATCGGCGCCGCGCTCACCGCGATTGAGCCACTCGGCATCGACCTGATCGGGCTGAACTGCTCCACCGGCCCGGCAGAGATGGGTGAGCACCTGCGCTACCTGTCGCAGCACTCCCAGATTCCGGTGTCGGTGATGCCGAACGCCGGCCTGCCGGTGCTCACCTCCGACGGTGCGTACTTCCCGCTGACACCGGATGAGATGGGCGACGCCCTGGAGCAGTTCGTCACCGACTACGGTGTGGCGCTGGTCGGCGGCTGCTGCGGAAGCACACCGGAGCACATCCGGGTGCTGGCCGAACGGACGCGTGGCCGGCCGCCGGTGGTGCGCGAGCCACGGCCCGAGCCCGGCGCCTCGTCGATCTACCACCATGTCCCCTTCGCGCAGGACGCGAGTGTGCTGATGGTGGGGGAGCGGACCAACGCCAACGGATCCAAGGCGTTCCGTGAGGCCATGCTCGCCGAGGACTGGCAGGCCTGCGTGGAGATCGCCCGTGGCCAGGCGCGGGACGGTTCGCACCTGCTGGACCTCTGCGTGGACTATGTGGGACGCGATGGCACCCAGGACATGCGGGAGTTGGCCAGCCGGTTCGCCACCGCCTCCACGTTGCCGATCATGCTGGACTCGACCGAGCCGGGCGTGATCGAGGCGGGGCTGGAGACGCTTGGTGGGCGATGCGTGGTCAACTCGGTCAACTTCGAGGACGGCGACGGCCCCGACTCCCGGTATGCCCGCCTGATGCCCGTGGTCAAGGAACACGGAGCGGCGGTGGTGGCACTGCTCATCGACGAGGAAGGGCAGGCGCGCACCAAGGACTGGAAGGTACGCGTGGCCACCCGGCTGATCGACGATCTGACCGGCCGTTGGGGGATGGCCCGGTCGGACATCCTGATTGACGCCCTGACCTTCCCGATCGCCACCGGGCAGGAGGAGACCCGGCGGGACGGGATCGAGACCATCGAGGCGATCCGAGACATTGCTGCTCGTTACCCGGGGGTCAACTTCACCCTGGGGGTCTCCAACGTCTCGTTCGGCCTCAACCCAGCGGCCCGTCAGGTGCTCAACTCGGTGTTCCTGCACGAGTGCGTCCAGGCCGGGCTGACCTCGGCGATCGTGCACGCCAGCAAGATCCTGCCGATGTCGAAAATTCCCGATGAGCAGCGGGAGATCGCACTCGATCTGGTCTACGACCGACGCCGCGAAGGGTACGACCCGGTCCAGCGCTTCATTGAGGCCTTCGAGGGGGTGGACGCCGCCTCGGCCCGGGCCAGCCGAGCGGAGGAACTGGCCGCGCTGCCGCTCGAGGAGCGGCTCAAGCGGCGGATCATCGACGGCGAACGCAACGGTCTCGAGGCCGATCTGGACGCGGCCCTCGCCACCGGGATGGCGGCGTTGGTCGTTATCAACGACATTCTGCTGGACGGGATGAAGGTGGTCGGCGAGTTGTTCGGGGCCGGCCAGATGCAGCTGCCGTTCGTACTCCAGTCCGCCGAGGTGATGAAGACCGCGGTGGCGCACCTGGAGCCGCACCTGGAGAAGGCCGACGACGGCGGTAAGGGACGGATCGTGCTCGCCACCGTGAAGGGCGACGTGCACGACATCGGCAAGAACCTGGTCGACATCATCTTGTCGAACAACGGCTATGAGGTGGTGAACATCGGGATCAAGCAGCCGATAAACGCCATCCTCGACGCCGCCGAGCAGAACCGCGCGGACGCGATCGGCATGTCGGGGCTGTTGGTGAAGAGCACCGTCATCATGAAGGAGAACCTGGTCGAGATGGCCACGCGGGGCGTGGCGGAGCGCTGGCCGGTCTTGCTTGGGGGAGCGGCGCTGACCCGCGCGTATGTCGAGGACGACCTGCGATCGATGTTCCCCGGTCAGGTGCACTACGCCCGGGATGCCTTCGAAGGGCTCTCCCTGATGGACCGGGTGATGGCCACCAAGCGCGGTGGCGCACAGGTGGTGGACCCGGAACGGGAGGCCGCCCTGGCCGCACGGCGGGAGCGGCGGGCGCGGCAGCGGGCGATCGTCAGCGAGTCGTTGCCGGAGCTGAGCGATGCCTCGGTCCGCTCCGACGTGGCCACCGATGTGGAGGTGCCCACCCCGCCGTTCTTCGGCACCCGGGTGGTCAAGGGGCTGCCCCTCGCCGACTACGCGGCCCTGCTCGACGAACGGGCGACGTTCCTCGGGCAGTGGGGACTGCGCGGTACCCGCGGCGGCAAGGGCCCCACCTACGAGGAGTTGGTGGAGACCGAGGGCCGGCCGCGGCTGCGCTACTGGCTGGACCGGCTCATCGCCGACCAGGTGCTTGAGGCCGCTGTCGTCTACGGCTACTTCCCAGCCTACTCCGACGGCAACGACCTGGTCGTGCTCGACGAGAACGGGCACGCTGAGCGGGCCCGGTTCACCTTCCCCCGGCAGCGCCAGGACCGGCGACTCTGCTTGGCCGACTTCTTCCGCCCTCGTGGCGGCGAGCTTGACGTGGTGGCGCTGCAACTGGTCACGGTTGGCCAACCGATCAGCGAATATACGGCGAAGTTGTTCGCCCGCAACGAGTACCGCGACTATCTGGAGGTTCACGGGCTGTCGGTGCAGCTCACCGAGGCCCTTGCCGAGTACTGGCACCAGCGGGTCCGCGCCGAGCTGAGGCTGCCCGACGACCGTACGGTCGCCAGCGCCGACCCGGCTGACCTGGCCGGGCTGCTGCGCAACGACTATCGGGGCTGCCGGTATGCCTTCGGCTACCCGGCCTGCCCCGACCTCGAGGACCGGGCGAAGCTCGTGGACCTACTGGGGGCGGAACGGATCGGCGTGCAGCTGTCGGAGGAGTTCCAGCTCGTTCCGGAGCAGGCCACTGACGCAATCGTCGTGCACCACCCGGAGGCGAGTTACTTCAACGCCAAGTGACACCAGGTCCGTCCGGCCAGGTCCCAGTGCGGTGATCCGCCTGCTGGTAGCGCCCGATGCCCTGATGGGACTGGGCGGGATCACGATGGATACCAGGCGGCGGCACACGGGAGAGCAGCTCAATCCAGGAGCTGAGGTAGACCGCAGACGCACCGCCGGCGGTGTTCGATGAAGGATCGAACACCCGTCCAGGGGTACATTCGCGAAGCCTTGGTCACCCGCGTGGGACCAGCGCTGACCGGCCTACCCGAGCCCGCACGCGTGGCAGAACGGGATTTGGGAATCGTCCACGGCCCCGTCCCATGCTGTCGAAACATTGTGCCGAAACATCGATTGAGGCTGCCGTTGTCTATTGAATTCCAAAGCTTCGGCAGGTGGAAATATTGACGTCACCGCTGATTCACCTGGGCCGCTTCCCGTGTACTGCTGGCAGTATGCCCGACTGGGCATAGCGCATCTCTTTTGGGTGTGTCAGCCGTGGAGTGGTGGCGTCGCGGCCATGCCGGATGGTGGGCTACTCGCTACTGTCGGTGCGACTGCTTCCGCTATAAATCAGGATAATTCCGCCGGTTGCTGGCGGAAGCTGGCATTCTATCTACATTAGCGAATCTATCGGCATCTTTAGGTGGTCGATTGAGTGCTGCTATCCCGGCCCGGCTGGGCCACCCCGACGTAGGGCCCACGCTGGGCTGCATCGAGCCCGAAGCGGTGGCGTTCAGCAGGTGGCCAAAGGATTGCCGCGAATCACGCTGCACTGCCTTTGTTTAGGTGCTTACATAGTGCAACCCTGTGCCGGGTGTGTCCTACTGTGCGTCATGGCCGGATCCCCGCCCTGGTGCGAGTCTGACGGGTGGCGCAGCTACAGCCAGTAAGAAATACTGCCGCCCTTGGAGTAATCCTGTCGGGTATTGGCATCAATAATTCCCGTGGGATGGTAGCGGCTATGCCGTTGGTGGGGAAGAATCACACTCCAATGTCCTGTTCGAGATTGAGGTACTTGTCATCGTCGGTCGGTTCTGGTATTAGGCGCGTATCCCAGTGATCAGCATGGTGGCCACAAATTTTGATCAAACGACTGTCGACCATAGAGTCGGGGTGCCAGCTCGGCCGCGGGCGCCACCTTTCGCGGAGCGCCGCGGCACCGGCCCTGGTTCGCGGGGCGAGTCGTGCGAAACGGGCTTTGCAGAAGCGGCCGCCGGCCGTGTACGAGGACTAGTTTGTCATCGATGTGCAGGTGAGTAGGTCGGGTGCCCGATCGCTGACGCCAGGTATTGGCATCAGCATGCGAGGAAACTGCACGATGTGTGGGGAGGATGTCTTGGGTAAGTCAGTGCCGTCAGTGCAATTCCACGCCCACCCGCTGCGGAAGGTGCGTGGCTGGGAGGAGCATCTGGAACAGATCAGTACTGATCTGCACCGGGTAGTGGTGGAACGGCGGTGCCGGGTGCTTATCGTGCAGGCCGCGCCCGGCGGCGGCAAGACCCTGCTGTTGGCCGAGGTAGCCGAAATCGCCGACGGCATGGGTTTCACCACCATCGGGGATGTCCTGGCTGGTCCTCCTGATGTGGCACCTGAAATGCGGCAGTTTCCTGCCGCTACCCCGCTCCAGGTGGCTGGCAGTGACACGGACCGGGTCTACCGTCCACGAGCTACCTCCCAGGTTGAGGCGACCGGAATGCGGCTGCGTCAGGTCGCGGAGGACGTCCCCACGGTGGTGACGCTCGATGACCTGCACCTGGCTGACTTCCCCACCCTGACAGCATTGTGTGACCAAATTCTGGCGCTCAAGGGCCGACCGGTCCTGTGGCTACTGGCCTTCACCTCGTTGATCAGTTCCGAGCCTTCCGAGCAGGTGTTGATGTGCGTGAGCAGACTTCGGGGCCGAGTGGCCGTCGAACCGATCCGAGGGTTGAGTCCGCTCTCGACCAGGGCACTGGAGCAACTGGTCGCCGACCATACCGGATCCGTCCCCGACTCAACGCTGCTCGCCATGGTGGAAAGCATCAACGATACCCCCTCCGCAGTGATCGAACTGTTACGCGGGCTCATGGAAGATGGCGCCATCCGTACGGTCGAGGGCACCCTGGGGCTGACTCCAGGTGGGTCGGGCGGTTCGCGTGACGCCAACGCTGTTCACCTACCCGCACCAGTGCCGAGGCGGCTGTCCTCCATGATCGAGGAAAATCTCCTGCAGCTCTCCGAGTCGACTGTCAAGTCCCTTCGGCTGGCGGCCGTGCTCGGATCGCCGTTCGCACCGGAGGAACTGTCCGCGATGCTCGGCGAATCGCCGGCAGGCCTACTGACGGCGGTGCACGAGGCGATGGAACGCAGGATGCTGGTCTGTCGTGGGCCGAAACTGGCCTTCCGCACCGACCCCATCTGGCGGGTCGTCCTTGACTCTGTGCCGCCGCCGGTACGCGCGTTGTTGCATCGGCAGGCGGCGGAGGTCCTGCTGCAACGCCCTGACGGGGCTGAACGCGCTGCCCTTCAGCTGGCGCACGTAGCTGAGCCCGGTAACGCCAGGGACATCGAGATCATCGTGGCAGGAGCCCGACGTCTAGTCGCCACCGATCCCACAACCGCAGCCTCCCTGGCGATTCGTGGGATGGAACTGCTAGCCCCGGGACAGGACCAACGCGTGCGTCTTGCGAACACCGCGGCCAAGGCGCTCACCAAGTCGGGGCGCTTGGACGAGGCGGTCACCCTGGCCAGGGACGAGATTGACGTGGCCTTGAGCATGGCGCCCGCGTCGGTACCGCCTGCCCGCGACATCGCTGCCCTGCAGGCATCGATGTCGACCGCCCTGTTGTTACGAGGCGACGTGCCGGCCGCCCGCCAAGCCACCGACGACGTGCTGGCCAGGCAGGCGGGGGGACTTCCGCGTGCCGAAGCCGTTGTCACCCACCTCGCCGCTTCCTACCTGATTGGTGACGGTACGGCGGTCGAGCAAGCCCGCAAGATCCTCAGCAGACCGAACCGACGTGATCTGGCGATGAGGGTTAGCGCAATGACTGTCCGTGCATTGGACCAGTGGCGAGATGGTCGGGTGGCGGATGCGGTGGGGACCCTGCGGGAGGCTGTGGCGCTCAACTACGTTGGCGACACCGTCCAGGTCCTCGACCCGTGCTGGTTCCTCACCTTCGCGCTCATCCGGATCGATGAGTACGGCGAAGCGGAGGGGGTCTTTCGAGGGTTCGCCCACACAGCCGCCTCGACGGCGAATACCCCGGCGACCGCGGTGCAGGCCGCGCTTCGCGCGCCCCTGCATCTCGCCCAGGGGCAGCTGAACGACGCCGAAACGGTTGCCCGGGCCGCCTTGCGGCAGGACGGCGCGTACATGCCGATATTCGCCCCACAGGCGTTGCTGGTCCTGGCCCACGTAGCCCTACGTCGTGGAAATCCAGCGCTGGCCGCAACCCATCTCACGGCCCTGGAAGGGGAGGGCCCACAGCACTCTTCCAGCCCTTGGCAGGCCGAGTATCTCCTGCTACAGGCGCAGTTGGCAGAGGTGAACGACGGCCCCGCAGCAGCACTGGAGGTGTTGACCGAGACCGGGGCGCAGCCCATCACACCTCGTGAGATCGTTCTGGAGGATCCGGCGGTCGCCGCCTGGTGGGTACGGTGCGCACTGACGGCAGGCCAGCCCCACACCGCAGGAGCAATCGTCGACACAATCGACCACCTCAGCAGGCTCAATCCGGAGACTCCCGCGCTACTCGCCGCGGCCACACACGCCCGGGCGCTTGCTGAGGCGGACACCGACGCCCTCGCGGAGGCCGGTCGACTACACCGAAACCCCTGGGCCCAGGCCGCAACAGCCGAGGACCGTGCCCGGCTCTTTCTCTTCCAGGGGAACCACGAGTCCGCCGTTGTCGAACTTGACCGTGCCATGAACGCCTACGTCCGGTTTGGTGCCGAGCGAGAGGCCGCCCGCGTACGCGCCCAGCTGCGGGGACTCGGAGTGTGGCGTCGGCACTGGAAGCATGCGAAGCGTCCAGAATCCGGCTGGGAAAGTCTCACCGAGACCGAACGAAAAGTAGCCGAACTAGTGGCCGGCGGCCTTACGAACCAGCAGGCCGCCAACCGTTTGTTCATCTCACCGCACACCGTCGGATTCCATCTGCGGCAGATCTACCGAAAGCTTGGTATTCGATCCCGCTCCGCGCTGATCCGAACTGATGCGTCACGCGTATCCCAGCCCCGTAGCATCATCGCCTAGGGCGTGTTGTGGGAGGTGGATGGTCGGGTGTGTCGGACGGCCAGGACGCGCACCACCTCAGGAGAGCACGGCGGGCAGGAGGCTCATCCGCCGGATCATCCACTCTGACTCCCACTGGACGGCGGTGTCGGCGCTGAGGCGCGCCCGTGGGAAGCGTCGCAGGAACCCACGCACCGCGATCTTCGCCTCGAGCCGGACCAGCGGGGCGCCGATGCAGTAGTGCATGCCGAGGCCGAAGGAGAGATGCCCGTGCCCCCGGCGCTCCGCGTCGAAGCTGTCGGCTCCCTCGTCTGGCTTCCGGTTCGCGGCCGCGATGCTGACCTGCACGGGGGCACCCTTGGGGATGAGGTAGCCGCCAAGCTCAATATCCTCCAGGGGGAACCGCCAGGTCGGGTGCGGGAAGGGTGGGTGCACCCGCAGGGTCTCCTCGATCCAGGCTGCGATGTCCTCGTCAGTCTTCGGTCGCTCGTGTGGTGGTCGGCGTAGGGCCTCGTACAGCGAAGTGGAGATCAGGCTCCCCGTGGTTTCGTACCCAGTAATGATCATGCCCAGGGTCCAGACGATGACCTCGCCCTCGGTGACCGCGGCACCCGGTCCGTCGGAGGCGGCCAGCAGCCCGGTAATCACACCGTCGCGTAGCCCAGCCGGGTCGCGTACCCACTCCTCGACCGCCCCGAAGAGACCTCCGATCGCCTCTCGGCGGGCGGCGTAGTCAGAGGAGTACAGCATGATGTCAGTGATGCTGCGTAGTCGGTGCTCGGCCTCTGGGGGGAGGCCGAGCATCTCGGAGATGAACGCCAGCGGGATCTTGTGGGTGTAGTTGGTGACCACATCGACCTCGGCGTTGCCTCCAGAAGCGGCCTGACCGAGCTCGTCCAGGAACCCCTCGACCTTGTCAGCGACCTGCTCGCCCCATCGTTCGGTGTTCCGAGGGCTGAGCACCGGGGCGTGGATCCGTCGGATCCGTGCGTGGTTCTCACCATCGCTCATGATCATCGCTCGTGCGTACTCCGGCGGCGGCTGGGCTGTCACCATCAGTCCCGGTTGACGCATCCACTCTGGGACAAGGGTGATGTCCTTCCCCATCTTGGGGTGCGTGAGAGCCTGTCGTACCAGCTCGCGGTCGCACACGACCCAGGCGTGCCGACCGAGGTATGGAATGCGCACGACCGGTGCTATCCGGGCGGCCGCGATCAGATCTGGCAAGCAGTCAAACAGCCCCGGGTCGACCGGCATGTTTGTCTCGGGAGCTTCGCCCAATTCAGCGTTCGTGGTAACACTCATGGTGTGGGACCTCCGGTAGGGACTCGACCCTGGGTTTCAGCCATGTCCTCGATCAGCTCGGCCGCTCGTTGCGCGGCGTCGTAGCGTTGGTGTTCGCGGGACAGCACGCGTGCCCGCTGCCGGTAGCGACCGTCGCGCAGTACGGTGACCACGGCATTACGCAGAGCCCCCTCCGATACCGCACGGCGGGGGAGTACGACACCCGCTCCGGACCATGCGATCCGTGCCGCGACGTCGGGATTCTCCTCGGTCGCCGGCGCGGCGACCAGGGGCACTCCGTGGGCGAGGGCGGCGTTGACGCCGTTGTAACCTCCGTTTGTCAGCATCACGTCCACGTGTGGCAGTAGGTGATGGTAGGAAACGAACCGCTCCAGCCGGACGTTGGCGGGTAGTGGCCGTAGCAGCTCGACATCCAGATCGCTCCCCGTGGTCACCACAACCAGGAAGTCCTCGCGTGCCAGCGCACGGACTGCGGGAACAAGCAACCGGTCGACATCGTTCGCGGTCGTGCCCTGGGTGATGAGCACCACCGGTCGGTCGGCTTCCAGCTCGTGCCACCAAGCGGGCGGGTCGAACCTCTCTGGGGGCATTCCGAAGAGGCCGCCAATGAAGTGCGTCCCCGGTAGGAGGTCGGTGCGGGAAAACTCAAAGGACGGCACGGTGGTCACCAGATACAGGTGTGGGGGACGTGCGATGTTCTCCATGGCTCGCGTCCCCAGGGGTGGCAGATTCACCGAGGCTCGTACGCGATCGGCCTCCCGGCGTAGGTCCCGCATGGACACGTGATCCCCGACGAACCGCAGCAGAGCGTTCCGTGCTCGTCCGAGTGGGGACGGACTCGGTTGCAGTCCCAACCCGAGCGGTGCGGTATCCCGACTGCCCAGGATGTAGATCGAGTTGCTCAGCCAGGCCAGCGGCAGACCGGTTCGTTCGCTTGCGAAGCACGCGCCGTAGCACATGTCGTCGCCGAGGATGCAGTCGGCGGGAAAGCGTTCAAGTACGTGGAGCAGGTCAGTGAGCTGGCCGGGCGCGGTGTGGTAGAAGATGTCACGCACGCCGATCTTGAAGCTGGCGAGTCCGGTCAGGCCAGCGTGGCGTGGAAACGCCTCCTCCCGACTCCTGCCGCCGAAGTCGAGTGCCGCACTCATGGGCTCGAATTGCGCCCCGGCCTGCTCGACCTGGTCCTGGAAGGCGCGGCCGGTGTACCACCGCACTTCATGCCCACGTCGAGCTAGTTCGCCCGCGACATCCAGCATGCTGACGATATGTCCGGGTGCCGGCGTGGTAGCGATCAATACTCGCATCGTCATCGCCTCCGTCGGGCCTCGCTTCACCGTCCGCCAGTGTCACCGAGCGTCGGGGTCGTGAGCATCACCTCGGGGTGAATCCCACGTATCCACGTAGGATGACGGCACGCCACGGCGGAGTGAGACCGACCGGTTCGCTGGGCAAACCATCGGTGGCCGCGCTCATCGCGTGATGTGCGGACGATGGCCTGGGCGGAATGATTATCGCGAGGTCGATCTCGTCATCGCCCTTCGAGCAGTTTCCTGTCTATGCGCGTCGTGTTGAGAGGACACCTGTGGTGGCAGCCTTGCGAGACAGTGGCGGGCCGGATATCGCCATTAATGGGCAGAAGCGGGTCACTGTGATAGGCGCGGGCATTGCCGGGCTGGTGACGACCTATGAACTGGAGCGCCTCGGACACCGTGTCGAGACGCTCGAAGCGAGCCGTAAGGTCGGTGGCCGAATCGACACACACCGGTTTGCCGTCGATGGTCGAGTCGGGCCTTTTGTTGAACTAGGAGCGATGCGGATTCCCGCAGGGCATAGGCTGACCAGGCACTACATCGCCGAGCTCGGTCTCCAGGATCAGGTTCATCGGTTCGAGACGCTCTTTTCCGATGACGCTGCCTATCTGCCCAGTTCCATGGGCTATGTCCGTGTCGCCGATGCGCACGAAACGTTGGTCAAAGAGTTTGTTGCTGGGCTGCCGAACCGGCGCTACCGCGAAAACACCCTACTCTTTGGTGCTTGGCTGGACGCCACCATCAGAGCTGTCGCGCCCCGCCAGTTCTACGACGGCATGCACAACGAGATCGGTGCGGAACTACTCGACCTCATCGATGACATCGATCTGACGCCGTACCGATGTGGTAGCTCGGGAAACCGGATTGACCTGCATGCATTCTACGCTGACCATCCGTTGATCCGGTCCCTCTGTCCGCCGCATCTGGAGCGCTTCCTGGACGACGTGCTCGACGAGACCGGCTCCAACATCATTCGGCTGCGGTCTGGAATGGACATGTTGCCCCAACGGCTCGCGGCCCAGATCCGTGGACCGATCTCGACGGGTCACGAGGTGGTGGGAATCGAGGTCCAGAACGACACGGTGCTGCTCCATGTTCGGCAGGGTGCGAAGACCGTCACGACGAGCTGTGACTATGTGGTCTGCACCATTCCGTTCACGGTGCTCCGGGGAATGCGGCTGGTCGGATTCGACGACGACAAGCTCGACATCGTCCACCAGACGAAGTACTGGTCAGCCACGAAAGTCGCCCTCCATTGCCGCGAAGCGTTCTGGAAGAAGGACGGAATCAGCGGCGGTGCCTCCTTCACCGGTCGGCATGTACGGCAGACCTACTATCCTCCTGTCGATGGTGATCCGGCACTCGGGGCCGTGCTGCTTGCCAGCTACAGCATCGGGCCTGATGCTGACGCACTCGGTCGGCTGAACGAGGCGGAACGTAACGCGCTGATTATCAGGGAGCTGAGTGAAATGCACCCTGAGCTGCGTGAACCGGGCATGATTCGCAACGTGGCAAGTCGCGCCTGGGGCCGGCACCCGTGGTCACTTGGGGCAGCCACCGTGCGGTGGGGGCAGGAGGCCGCACTCCGCGAAGCGGAGCGACGAGAGGCGGCACGGCCGCAGAGACGACTGTTTTTCGCGGGTGAACACTGTTCGTCAAAGCCCGCCTGGATCGAGGGTGCCATCGAGTCGGCCATTGATGCCGCACACGAAATCGAGTGGCATGAGCTCCGGGCCGACCGTGAGTTCGCCACCACCAGGTCGAGCCGTTTGGGGAAAACGGCATGAGTGTTTTCGATCTGCCGCGGCTGCACTTCCGGGGAGCCGCGACGACACACCTGCCCACCGGCCCACGTAGCGGCCTGGTGGATCTTGCCACGAACACGGCGCTCACCGAGGACGGCAGGGCATTTCCCGTGGCGCGTCCGGCGCACGCCTACCACGACTATCTCGACCAGTTGGGGCCGCGCTTTGACCGCACCGGCAGCCCCTGCGCCGACGGACCCTTCAGCGCGGTCAAGGGCAGGGACTTCGCCGGCAACGGGCACGTTTCGGTGGACGCGCGGATCGTCAGCGTCGAGGTTCGCACGGGCGAGATCAATACTACGGACCCGTTGATCGGGCGGACCGTCGACATGTGGGGGCACTACAACGACTACCTTGGCACGACGGTCAACCGGGCCCGGGTTTTCGATATTGACCCGGCCTCTGAGCGGACCACGACGCTGATGGTGGGGCAGTTTGGCTTCGGGCGCGACGGACGGTCCCATGACGTCGGCTACCTCGCCACCGGATCCGTCCACGGCTTCGTGCCGCCGAGGTGGCACAACGCGGACCACGCGATCGACATCGACGACCACTGGCAGGCCAAGGACCTGCGTCGGTCCGTCGTACACCAGTTTGTTGTGGAAAAGGACGAACTAACCTGGCTCGATGAGGCAACAGCCTTCCCGGCCGTGCGTCTACTCAGAGACACCGACGCAAGCGGCCTGGTGGTGCAGTTCTCGCTCAGCCAGATGGCGGTCCCGACCGCGCCTGACCAGCCGAGCCGGTGGCAGCTGAACGGGACAATAGCCCCCTGGTACCCGCCCGAACTGCGCACCTACCCGGCGGGTCGCCTGCTCGTCCCGGACCACCGAGGTCCGAGCCGCGCCGACGGCCGGCTGCACAACCTGTCAGTCGAACTGACCGATACCCACGCCCTCCTCAATATGATTACGGCGGTGCCCGTCGACGGCAACGGACCGGTTGACCTCGGGGATCTCGAGTTGCGTACCGCCGGCAGTGATCGACTGGTGGCCCGCCTACCCCGGGAGGCGTATCTCGGCCAGGAGTACATCCTGGCCTGTGGCCTGGTGACTGTTCCCATCGAGACTTCCGCCGGGGCCGCGTCCGAGGAGCCACTGAGCCTGGTCACCAGCGGGCCCGGCGGCGCGGTGCGACAGCTGCGCGAGCGGGAGGTCAACGTACAGGTCGACGAGTCGGCCCGCATCCTTGAGCACCCACGAGACGCCGAGGATGCGCACCACGACAGTGAAGTTCCCGTGCGGGCCTTCGTGCGGGGCCGGCCGAGCGCCGTCCACGAGATCGGGGTCCGGCAGTTCTTCAACCCCCGGGCTCTGCCCGGTGCGGCGGCAGCTTGTTCCCCCAAGGCTCGCTGTGCCGACATCGACGTGGTCCGGCTGCGTCCGGGACGGCTGAACCAGCCCGGGAGTTGGTCGAGCGCCTGCGTTCTCGGCACTGACCAGGATGGGTATGGATGGTTCACTATACGGGGTGCGACGGCCGGTACGACCTTGGTGCTGCTCTCCACCGACACCGACGACCTGCCCTGTGAGGTGGATGCTCCCGGCTCCGCGGCGCTGGCCTACGACCATGACGACGTCCTCGACTATTGGCCGGGCGCCGGCTACCTGTCGATACGCGTCCTACCCGACGACTGGCGGTTGGCCGGGCTCGCGCAAAAGGACGTGACGTTCGAGCTGGTCTACCGGGAGGTCTTCGCCTTTTACGAGCACCTGTTCTCCTTCATGAAAGCAGAGGTTTTCAGCCTGGCGGACCAGTGCAAGGTGGAAACGTACGCCAAGTTGATCTGGCAGATGTGCGACCCCCGGAACAAGGCGAAGACCTACTACATGCCGCCGACCCGGGATTTGTCTGAGCCGAAGGCCCGGCTCCTGCTGAAATATCTACGTGCGCAGCAGGTGCCGGATGTGCTCCTCCGCACCGCACCGGCGACGAGTCGCCGTAGCCGCCGGATCGCCACACGTGATCAACTTGTGCGTGTGCTGCGCGAGGCGGCGGCGATCGAATTAGCCGTCATGCTTCAGTACCTCTACGCAGCCTACTCCGTGCCCACCTACGGCGCTGGGCGGGAGTACGTACGGCGAGGTGTGTGGACGCCCGCGCAGCTGCTGCTGGCCTGTGGTGACGGCGGCGAAACTCTTGACGAGGGTGTCCGTAGCATGCTGCTGAACATCGCCCGCGAAGAAATGATCCACTTCCTGTTGGTCAACAACATCCTCGTGGCGATGGGCGAGCCCTTCCACGTGCCGCGGATTGACTTCGCCACCATCAACGGTGAGCTTCCCGTACCGTTGGACTTCTGCCTCGAAGGCATAGGAATCGGTAGTGTCGAGCGCTTCACCTTGATCGAACAGCCCGAAAATCTTGTACCCGATGTGCGACGTGAGGATGGCGCAGCGGCTCCGGAGTGCGGCGACACCTATGCCTCGCTGAGTGACCTTTACTCCGCGATCCGGGAGGGCCTGGAAGACATCCCCGATCTCTTTCTGGTCGACCAGGGTCGGGGTGGTGGGGAACATCACCTTTTCCTACGCGAATCGGTAAACCGCCGCTATCCCGACTACCAGCTTGAGGTCGACAACCTGTCGAGTGCGCTGTTCGCAATCGATATCATCACCGAGCAGGGCGAGGGTGGAGTACTCACCGCAGGAACGGGCGAGGAGTCGCACTACACCTCGTTCCTGCGGATCGGCGAACTTCTCCGTGGTGCGGTGACCCCAGGGGGCGACTCGTGGCACCCGGCCTATCCCGTGCTGCGGAATCCGACGCTTCGGTGTGGAGAACGGGCCATGGAGACGGTCACTGACCCGGATGCCCGAACGGTTATGGCACTGTTCAATCGCGCGTACCACATGGCACTGCAGCTCATGGCGCAACACTTCGGCGAACGTCCGGACGGGAGCCTGCGGCGGTCCGACCTGATGAACGCGGCGATCGACATGATGACAGGCCTGATGCGCCCCCTCGCCGAACTGCTGGTGACGCTCCCGTCGGGACGCCGCGGTAGGACTGCCGGACCGTCGTTCGAACTGGTGGAACACCCCGCACCGGTGTCCCGCCCAGAAGCGGCCCGACGCGGTATCGCCCGGCGTCTCGACGCCCTCGCGGCAGAGTGCCGCACATCTTCCCTGGTGCCGAAGCGGGTGGGCGAGATGAGCGCGTTCTGGGCCGACCACTTCCGGCGGTGATGGTGACCTGGCTTCCCGCGGTGCCTGAGCAGCAACCCGGGCCGACTTTCTGGAGGGAGAACGCATGCCGTCCGCGACCTTGCCGCGATTCACCCTGACCGGCTGGGCCAGGGAGGACATCATCAATCCCTACCCGGTGTACCAGCGCTACCGGGAGGCCGCTGCAGTACACCGGGGCGAAGCGAGCGGCGATGCCCCGGAAACGTTCTACGTGTTCTCCTACGACGAGGTCGCCCAGGTGCTGTCGAGTAATTGCTTCGGTAGGGGGAGGTCCCTCGACGCCGCAGCGGCAGCTGTCCCGGTGCCGACCGACCAGAAGGCCCTCCGAGCAATAGTCGAAAACTGGCTGGTGTTCATGGACCCGCCACGGCACACCGAACTACGCGCGCTACTCAACAGAAGCTTCTCGCCCCGGATCGTCACCGGACTGCGGCCCCGGATCGCGCGGATCGCGCAGGAGCTCCTGACACGACTGGGCCAGCAGGTGGAAACCGACCTCGTCGCGGGCTTCGCCGCGCCGCTACCGATCCTTGTCATCGCCGAGTTGCTCGGGATTCCGGCGGAGCGTCACGGGTGGCTGCGTGCGAACGCGATGGCGCTACAGGAAGCCAGCTCCTCCCGTGCACGCCGGGATGTGGATGGCTACGCACGGGCCGAATCGGCCGCACAGGAGTTCACCGAATACTTTCGGGAGCAGGTGTACCTACGGCGAGGCAGCACCGGTGATGACCTGATGACGATCCTCGCCAACGCGCAGCTACGCGGTGCACCAGTAGGTCTGGAAGCGGTCGTGGGGACCTGTGTTCACCTACTGACCGCCGGACACGAGACCACCACCAACTCGCTGGCGAAGGCGGTGCTTGCCCTTCGGGCACACCCAGCGGTACTCGAGGAGCTGCGGAGCGCTGACGGCCTGACGGCCGACTCGATTGCGGAGTTCCTGCGCTATGACCCGCCCGTGCAGGCCGTGACCCGGTGGACGCACCAGGACACCACCCTCGGCGACTGGGAGGTACCCCGTGGTAGCCGAGTGGTGGCGCTGCTGGGCTCGGCGAATCGGGATCCGGCACGCTTTCCGCTGCCTGATGCCCTGGACGTGCGTCGCACTGCCGACCGGCATCTTGGGTTCGGCCTGGGCATCCACTACTGCCTCGGTGCGACGTTGGCCCGTGCCGAGCTCGAGATCGGGCTCCAGACGTTGCTGGACGGTCTTCCCGCCCTGGACTACTCGGTCCAGTACGTCGACTACGCCGACGACATGGTCTTCCACGGACCGAGCCGGCTGCTACTCGTCAACCCAGGAGAGAGGTTCTGCTCATGACCACCGTGTCTTCCCAGCCCGTGCCGCAGGCGGTCGGCGAACTCTACGACCGTCTCACCCTGAGCGCCATGAGTGACGGGACGTTCAACCCCAACGTACACATCGGATTCTGGGACTCGCCGGAGTCGGGTGCCTCGGTAGACGAGGCGATGGACCGGCTGACCGATGTGTTTATCGAGCGCTTGCGGGTCAGTGCTTCGGATCATGTGCTCGATCTGGGCTGCGGGGTCGGTGGGCCCGCACTGCGACTGGTGGCGCAGACCGGCGCGCGTGTCACCGGCATCAGCATCAGTAAGGAACAGGTGAAGAGCGCTAACCGGCTCTCGGCCGAGGCGGGAGTCGCCGACCGCGCCGTGTTCCAGCATGGGGACGCGATGCGACTGCCATTCCCGGACCAGTCGTTCGATGCCGTGATGGCGCTCGAGTCGATGTGCCACATGCCGGATCGCCAGCAGGTGCTCAGCGAGGTGTGCAGGGTACTTGTCCCGGGTGGCCGGCTCGTCCTGACCGATGTGTTCGAGCGCTTCCCGCGTAAGGCGGTTCGGCATCAGGGAATTGACAAGTTTTGCAACGACCTCATGTCGACCACGGCAGACATCGACGACTACGTCGCCCTGCTGCACCGTTCCGGTCTGCGGATGCGTGAGCTCCTCGACGTTACCGAAAAGACCACGCTGCGCCTGGCGGACGAGCTGGCCAAGTTGTCCGTACTCCGGGAACGCCCCGCTGCTCTGAACGAAGGAAACTTCGAATTTTCCGGCGATGCTTTCAAACCGTCCGACCTGGAAGGCGTTGACGACTTCGGCTGCCTCCTGGCAACGGCGGAACGCCCGTAGCGCAATTCGGTGCCGGGGGGCGGTGTCCAATGCCTCCCGGCACCTGAAGGGCTATCCGATTTTGGCGCGAGGAAAGCGGGACAACATGTCTAACTCCGGAGAGTGGACCGACGTGCTGATCGTGGGCGGAGGACCGGTCGGAATGGCGTTGGCTCTGGATCTGAGATACCGCGGAATCGACTGCATGGTGGTCGAATCGGGTGACGGCGAAGTCCGGCATCCCAAGGTGAGTACGATCGGTCCCCGTTCGATGGAGCTGTTTCGCCGTTGGGGCCTCGCAGCCACCATCCGTGGTGCGGGCTGGCCAGCCGATCATCCGCTGGATATCGCCTGGGTCACCAGGGTCGGCGGACACGAGGTGCACCGCTACAGCCGGGGCACGACGGCGAGCCGTGGACCTTTCGCGCACACCCCAGAGCCGGACCAGATTTGTCCGGCGCACTGGCTGAACCCGCTGCTGCAACGCGCCGTCGGAGTGCACCCCACCGGTCCGCTGCGACTCAAGACGACCGTGGAGGGCGTACGCCAGGCGGCCGACCACGTCGAGGCGACCCTCATCGCGGGGGAGTCCGGAAGGACCAGCACTGTCCGTGCACAGTTCCTGGTTGCCTGTGATGGTGCTGCCTCTCCCATCCGGCAGGCGTGCGGTATCGGCGCTCCGCCTCGTCACCGGACCCAAATCTTTCGGAATATTCTCTTCCGAGCCCCTGAGCTCAAACGGCAACTCGGCGATCGGGTCGCCCTCGTCTACTTCCTCATGCTGTCATCCACGTTGCGCTTCCCCATGCGCTCGCTGAACGGCAGTGACCTCTACAACCTGGTTGTTGGTGTGGACGCCGCGGCCCAGGTTGATGGCACGTCGTTGATTACTGATGCCATCGCCTTCGAGACCCCGGTGCAGCTGCTCAGCGACAGTGAGTGGCATCTCACCCATCGCGTGGCCGACAGCTACCGAGCGGAGCGGGTATTCCTCGCCGGCGACGCCGCCCACACGCTCTCACCCTCCGGTGGATTCGGCCTCAACACCGGTTTTGGTGATGTCGCCGACCTGGGCTGGAAGCTTGCCGCCGCACTGAACGGCTGGGCCGGGCGCCGCCTGCTGGACACGTACGAGACCGAGCGCAGGCCGATCGCGCTGGAGAGCCTGCAGGAGGCGAATCTCAACCTGCAACGCACCATGCATCGGCAGGTTCCGCCCGAGCTCCACGCCGATGATCCCATCGGCGAGTCGGCTCGCGCAGAAATGGCCAGCAAACTGGTGCGTGGCGGAGCGCACAGTGAGTTCGACGCGCCAGAGATTCACTTCGGGCTGTCCTACCAGTCCGCGGCCATTATCGCTGATCCCCTGGTTGCGCCACGTCCTGGCAAGCCGGACCCCCACTGGCGTCCGGGCAGTGACCCCGGTTCTCGCGCCGCACACGCCTGGTGGGACGCCACCACATCCACGCTCGACCTTTTTGGTCATGACTTCGTTCTGATGTCCTTTGCCGAGAGCACGAGATTGTTCGCCCTGGAACGTGCTTTCGCCGAACGGCACGTACCACTGACCGTACGGCGCGGAACCGACCCGGAGATCGCCAAGCTCTACGAGCGTCCCTTCGTGCTGGTCCGCCCAGATGGCCATGTCGCATGGCGGGGCGACGACCTGCCAACCGATCTCGTGACCTTCGTCGACACGGTTCGGGGTGAGTCCTGAGCTTCCCAGCCTCACTTCCGGACGCAGCTCTGACCGGGGAGGTCGAAACACACATGGAGGCAGTGGTATGAAAGGAATAGTCCTGGCCGGTGGGTTCGGGACCCGGCTGCATCCGATCACTCTGGGTGTGTCGAAGCATCTTCTGCCAGTCTATGACAAGCCATTGATCTACTACCCGCTATCCGTTCTCATGCTCGCTGGCATCACAGACATAAAGATCGTCTCGTCGCCAGACGATCTTCCTCTTTTTCAGCGGCTGTTGCGGGATGGTTCCCAGTTTGGGCTGTCGCTGAGCTACGCAGAACAGGACAAGCCTCGGGGTCTGGCCGATGCCTTTCGCATCGGCGCCGACCACATTGGTGCCGACTCCGTTGCCCTTGTGTTAGGTGACAACATCTTCCACGGCCCAGGCTTCAGTGACCTGTTGCAGCGCACCGTGGTGGACATGGACGGCTGCGTGTTGTTCGGCTACCCCGTACGCGACCCGGAGCGCTACGGAGTGGGTGAGGTGGACGCGCACGGACGGCTCGTCAACCTTGTGGAAAAGCCGTCTCGACCCCGTTCCAACCTGGCTATCACGGGGCTCTACCTCTATGACAACGAGGTGGTCGAGATCGCCCGCGATCTCCAGCCCTCCGACCGCGGTGAGCTGGAGATCACAGATGTCAACCGCGTGTACCTCGAGCGCGGAAAGGCCGAGCTGATCTCACTGGGGCGCGGCTTCGTCTGGCTGGACACCGGAACTCACGACGCGCTGACCGAGGCGAGCCAGTATATGCAGATCATGGAGCACCGCCAAGGCGTTCGGGTTGCCTGTCTGGAGGAGATCGCCTGGCGCATGGGATTTATCGATCAAGATGACTGTCATCGTCTTGGTCGCCAACTCGCGAAGTCACCCTATGGACAGTACGTGATGGAGGTGACCGCAGCCGCCCGGTGTCGGACCGCCGGTGCCACCCCGTAACTGCCCCGATCGCGTGCCGCCGAGACTGGTGATACCCATGCCGCTGATTCCAGGTAGTTGCCGTCACCTGAGCGCCTTCATGTGGAACGAAGTGGGATCCGGTGACGGCCGGTCCCCGAATCTGCGGAACAGTGGCCTTGCTGTCGATAGTTCCGGACCGAATGCCCTCGCCAGCCGGTTTGTCGCAGTAGCTGGGAGACGACAGTGAGGATTCTGGTCACCGGCGGCGCCGGCCATATCGGCGCACACTACGTCCAATCCCTTCTCGCTGGCGTACCCATGGCCTGTACGTCTCAACCACCCGATGCGCTAACAACTACGGGCCCTACCAGCGCCCCGAAAGACTCATTCCGCGATTCATCACCAACCTGCTCGAGGGTCTGCCGGTGCCCGGGTACGGCACCGGGGCGAACGTGCGGGATCCGTATCGAAACCAGGAGTCACTGAAATGACAACCCGGGTTTGGGACTACCTACCGGAATACACAAAGGAAAAGGACGACATCCTCGACGCGGTGCACACAGTGTTCGCCTCGGGGCAGTTGGTGCTCGGTGCGAGCGTCCGCGGTTTCGAGCAGGAGTTCGCCGCCTACCACTCGCTGCCGTACGCCACCGGGGTCGACAACGGTACCAACGCGGTGAAGTTGGGCCTGGAGGCGCTCGGCGTCGGACCCGGTGACGAGGTCATCACGGTCTCCAACACGGCGGCTCCCACCGTGGTCGCTATCGTGGGGGCCGGAGCGACACCGGTCTTCGTTGACGTCCGCGAGGACGACTTCCTCATGGACACAGACCAGGTCGCCGCCGCCATCACGCCCCGGACTCGCGCGATTCTGCCGGTGCACCTCTACGGTCAGTGCGTTGACATGGCGCCACTCACCCGGCTCGCCGAGGAGCACGGCCTGAGAGTCCTGGAGGACTGCGCGCAGTCGCACGGTGCACGTCACCACGGACGTCTCGCGGGCACCATGGGCGATGCGGCCGCATTCTCGTTCTATCCCACCAAGGTTCTTGGCGCCTACGGCGATGGTGGAGCGGTGATCACCGCGGATGAGTCGGTCGACCGTCATCTCCGGCAGCTGCGGTACTACGGCATGGACAAGGTCTACTACGTTGTCCGTACGCCGGGGCACAACTCGCGTCTCGACGAGGTGCAGGCCGAGATTCTGCGGCGCAAGCTTGGCCGGTTGGACGAGTATGTCGCCGGGCGCAATGCGGTCGCCCGGCGGTGGGAGCAACTGCTCGGCGACCTCTCCGGCCCCGGTGGACTGCGGCTGCCGGCCACCAACCCGGGCAACACCCACGTTCACTACGTCTACGTGGTCCGGCATCCGCAACGAGATGCGATCATCCAGGCGCTGCAGGCGTATGACATCTCGCTCAACATCAGCTACCCGTGGCCGGTGCACACCATGGACGGCTTCGCGCACCTTGGCTACGCCGAGGGCGCGCTGCCGGTGACCGAGCGGCTGGCGAAGGAGATCTTCTCACTGCCCATGTACCCGTCCCTGCCGGAGTCGGAGCAGGAGCGGGTGGCCGTGGCCCTGCGCGAGGTGTTGGCCGGACTGTGAGCCCGCACCAGAATCCCGGAACCAAGGACCGGCAGCGACAACCGTTCCCGGAAGGAGATCTCCTGATGCCGGAGGACAATTCCACGAACAGTGGGCATCGGCACGATGACGTTCCCGGAGTGACGGTGCGCCGACTCGCCATCGACGGCGCCGTCGAATTCACACCCTCCGTCTACCGGGACGAGCGAGGGTTGTTCGCGTCGCCCTATCAGGAGGCGGCCTTCACCGCGACGTTCGGGTGGCCGCTGTTCCCGGTACGCGATCTCAGCCACAACGTGTCGGCTCGTGGCGTGCTGCGTGGCATCCACTACACCTCGACGCCACCTGGGCGAGCGAAGTACGTCTACTGCCCGTACGGGAAGGTGCAGGACTTTCTCATTGATCTGAGGGTCGGTTCACCCACCTTCGGCCGTTGGGACAGCACCGAACTCGGCGGCGATACCTGCCGAGCGATCTACGTTCCGGTGGGAGTCGGCCACGCCTTCCTGTCATTGGCCGATGACTCCATGATCGTCTACGCCATGTCCAAGGGCTACGTGGCGGAGGACGAACTGGCCATCTCGTCGCTAGACCCGGCACTGGGCCTGCCGCTGCCCGCCGGGATGAGTCCGGTGCAGTCCGACCGGGACCGGGCCGCCCCCACGCTCGCCGAAGCGCTGGAGCGCGGCCTGCTCAGCGACTACGGAATGTGCCGCGACGTGGAGGCAAAGCTGTGGCAGTAGAACGTCCCCTCATCGTGCTGCTCGGTGCGACCGGCTTCGTCGGTTCCGCTGTGCTACGCGAGCTCGCCGTACGTGATGTTCGGGTGCGGGCGGTCTCGCGCGGCGCGGCGTCGATCCCCGCAGGTGTCCGCGCCGAGATCGAGGTGCACACCGTCGACCTCACGGAGCCCGGCCGGCTGGCCCAAGCCGTGGCCGGAGCGGACGCCGTCATCCACACCATCGCCTACATCGCCGGCTCGACGACATGGCGTATCAGCGAAGGTAACTCGGCTGCGGAGCGCGTCAATGTCGGGCTGGTCCGTGACCTCGTCGCGGTGCTGCGTGACGGCGACCGGAACCGCCCACCCCTGCCCGTGGTCTTCGCGGGCGCCGTCTCGCAGGTCGGGCCCATCGACAAGGAAGTGCTGGACGGCAGCGAGCCCGACCGGCCCCAGGGCGAGTACGATCGGCAGAAGCTCGCCGCTGAACAGGTGCTGCTGAACGCACACGCCGAAGGGACCCTGCAGGCGGTGTCGATTCGGCTGCCCACAGTGTTCGGATACAGCCCACATTCCACCGCCCGGGACAAAGGCGTGGTGTCCACCATGGTGCGACGGGCCGTGGCCGGCGAATCGATCACCATGTGGCACGACGGCACCGTGCGCCGAGACCTACTCTACGTCGAGGACGCGGCACGGGCGCTCGTCGCAGCGGTTGATCACGTCGATGCCCTGGCCGGGCGGCCGTGGCTACTCGGGTCCGGGCGCGGGCTGCCCCTGGGTGAGGTATTCACCGCAGTGGCGGATCTGGTCGCTGAGCGCACCGGTAGGCCGCCCGTGCCGGTCGTCTCGGTTCCCCCACCCCCACACGCGGAACCAGGCGACTTTCACCACATCACGATCGATGCGACCCCGTTCCGGGCCGTCAGCGGCTGGCGCCCGCAGATGTCGTTGACCGAGGCCCTGCGTCACACGGTCAACTTCTGCGTCAGTGGTGTCGAGGCGGAGCTGTCATGACCCGGCGATACACCGTTCGCCCACGGCCGGCCCGGCAGCCCGTCCGGCAACCTCGTATCCAGGCCATTCGGTGACCGCGCCGACGGTGTTGCGCCGCCGTACCGACGACACTCTGGCTCAACGGCTTGCCCGCTCGGCGGCCCAGCGGGCCGAGGGCTCCGGGCTGCGTACGACCGAGGTTGCCGGATGGCTCGCGGAGCGGGCGCGGGCTCATCACTTCCGCGTCGAGCGGATCGCGCTGAATGACCTGGATGGTTGGTTCTTCGCGGCGGACACCGGTAATCTGCACCACCACACCGGCCGGTTCTTCTCGGTTGAGGGACTCGATGTCAGGCATAGCAACGGAGCAATCAGGCGGTGGCAGCAGCCGATAATTCGGCAGCCCGAGGTGGGAATCCTCGGAATCCTGGCCAAGGAGATCGACGGTGTGCTGCACTTCCTCCTTCAGGCGAAGATGGAACCCGGTAACCGCAATCTTCTACAGTTGTCACCGACGGTGCAGGCCACCCACAGTAACTACACCGGCGCACACCGGGGAGCGCCGGTGAAGTACCTGGAATACTTCACCGACCCCCGGCGTGGAAGTGTTCTGACCGATGTCCTCCAGTCGGAGCACGGCTCCTGGTTCTATCGGAAGTCCAACCGCAACATCGTGCTGGAAGCGTTGGGCGAGGTGCGGGTGGACGACGACTTCTGCTGGCTGACCCTCGGGCAGATCGGTGAGTTGCTGCGTCACGACAATGTCATCAACATGGATGCCCGGACAGTTCTGGCCAGTTGCCCGGTGACGCCAACCGAGCCGGGTGCCCTGTACACCGACACGGAGTTGCGGTCCTGGTTCACCGCCGAACGGTCCCGACACACCCTGGCCGTCGAGCGGGTTCCGCTCGCCGGTATCGAAGAGTGGAAGCGTGGTGACCTTACGCTCGGTCGAGACGACGGCCGATACTTCCGCCTGGTCGCCGTGGCGGTCGAGGCGGGCAACCGTGAGGTTGCCCGCTGGTCGCAGCCGCTGTTCGAGCCGACGGGTACCGGTGTGAGCGCCTTTCTGTTTCGCCATTTCGCAGGAGTGCCGCACCTGTTGGTGCAGGCAAAGGTGGAGGCTGGGCTGCTGGCTACCGTCGAGCTGGCACCGACGGTGCAGTGCACGCCGGCCAACTGGGCGCACCTGCCGGAGCCGATGCGCCCGCACCTCCTCGGGGTCGTCCGCGAGGCAGGCCCCGAACGGGTCCGCTACGCGGCAGTGCACTCCGAGGAGGGCGGCAGGTTTCTCAACGCCGAGAACAGCTATCTGTTCGTTGAGGCCGACGAAGCGCAGGCGCCGGTCGAACCGCCCGCTGGCTTTCGCTGGGCGACCCCGGGGCAGCTCAACAATCTCGCCCAGCACGGCCACTACCTCAACGTCCAGGCCCGCACCTTGCTCGCCTGCCTCAACGCCGGCACTGTGTGTCTGGATCCTCCCAGGTGAGGGGCTACGTAGTGGACTTCGACATCGGCGCACACCCGGTGCTGACTGTGGGCGAGCCAGTCAAGCGTGACGCGGTGTCGCACGAGCGGGTCCGGGCGCGGTCGTCTGTGGGCAGGTGGCGTGGGGCGTTGGGGTGTGTGCGGTGTGCGGGGTGCCGGCAGTGCACCGCCCGCCCCCTCGCCCGCCGCGTCGTGAATCACCCCTGCGGACAGCCCTGATGAATTGATCTTTGCGAAATCACCGACGTGTACGATACGTGATCCCAAGGCGTCGAAATCGTTGGTCAACACCGAGCGGGAGGCGGGGCGAAATCGTCAAACTCCCCGTCAGGGATGATCTCATTGTATGCCGGATCAGCCATCCCTGTCGGACGATCAATAGGGGTGCTTGGGCGATAAGGGTCACCTCAACACAAATGGCCGAGTACGCCTTGGGTGCATACCGGCCTGACGCCGAGCAATCTTTTGCCAGGCTGCGCTACACTCGCAGATAGCCTCGACGACGAGCCCAAACCAATAAGGGTAAGATGGCTATCTAGCTATTGGGTGCTCACATGTCAGAACCACAGATCCCTAACAGTGGGCGTATTATCGATCACTGGCTTGGCGGCACACATCACTTCCCGGTAGACGCGGCGGCGGCGACTGAATTCGCCGATCTGTACCCGGGGTTCCCCCAGGTGTACCGAACCCTGCGGGAGTTCGTCGGGCGGGCCGTCAGAGCCGTGGCGGACGAAGGAGTCGACCAGTTCCTGGTGCTCGGGGCGGGAATCCCAACCCAGGGCAACGTGCACGAGATCGTGCCGAGGGCTCGTGTTCTCTATACCGACATCGACCCCACGAACATCGCACTTGGGCGTGAGTTCCTTAGTGCCGTGCCGGACGTGGACTACGCCTACTGTGACGCCGCGAACCCTGACACCCTTGATCAGGAAGCAGCGGAGCGCATCCTCGATCCCACCGCACGGCTCGGCGTGGTGCTAGTCGGACTCTCGATATCCCTGGACGACCGGACGCTCCAGAATACGCTATCCGCTCTCTTCGACTGGGCACCTCCTGGTAGCTTCCTGGTGGCGGATTTTGACGGTGAAGCCCTGGCCTCATTTCCGACGATTCTGACGAAGATCCTCGATCAGGCCGGCCAGCCGTTGTATCTACGGGACGTGGAACGAATCCGACCGATACTTGGGAGCTGGCAACTTACCGACGACGGCATCTGCGCGGTCGACGTCTGGCGCAGTCCGAAACCGCAGCCTGAACACGTGTTCGAGTACGGCTGTGTATTGCGCAAGTCCTATGAAATGAGCTAACTGAACCGGTGCGTACCGGGTGTCTCGTGATTCTGCTGTCTGCTCATCCCACAGTCGGGCGGGCCCGTCAGCAGGTACCGGCCCGATCGGCGCTTGCGGTTGTCCGGTAGCTGTGTGTCCTGGAGTTGGACGCCGACCTGCTCGCACGGCGCGCGTCGGTTCTCGGCGGGGTCGAGACCGGGCACCCACCTCAGACCGGCGCAGACCCTGCACGCACTGGACGGCGGTGGTCTTGCCGGCGCCGTTCGGGGCGAGAGCGTCGAAGATCTGATGACCCGGCTGCGGTGACAGCCCGGTGGGAATAGTAGCGGCGAAGTGGTAGGGCGGGGCGCTGACCGGCCGGCCGGGTATGCCTGTTGACCAGGATGATGTCGACGTGGTGAGACCCAGGGCCCCGGCAAAGTCGTGGACGTGTCCGGGATGAGGCATTCGGCTGAGAAGCGCCGGAGTTGCGGGCAGTAAGGCGGGCATGGCCGGTTCAGATGATCATCAGGGTGTCGAAGCCTTGATCGTCCGAAGTGAGCCATGCCCTCGCTGCCATCATCGCTGATCTCGTCTGTGTCCTGCGCACCGGCTGTTACGGTGCCCGAAACCGCTGCTGGGCTGGCCGCAGCGCTGGCCGGCCTGCCGGATCCTCGCGCCCGTCGGGGCGTGCGGCACCGGTTGGCAGTCGTGGTGACTGCGGCGGTGTGCGCCGTGGTGGCCGGCTATCGCTCGTACACCTCGATCGCGGAGTGGGTCGCCGACGTCCCGGCCGCGACCGCGCTGGCGTTGGGTATCGCCCCGGACCGGCGTCCGTCGGAGGCAATGATCCGCAGACTCCTTCAGGCCCTAGACCCGGACCAGCTCACCAGGGCGATCGGTGTCTGGCTCACCGCACGGTCGGCGACTGCGCCGTCAACGGCGTGGCGGGCGATCGCCGTGGATGGCAAGACCCTGCGCGGCTCCCGCACCACCGATACCGCAGCCCGGCATGTTCTCGCGGCCTGCGACCAGGCCACCGGTGTGGTCCTGGCCAGCACCGATGTGGACGGCAAGACCAATGAGGTCACCCGGTTCGCACCGCTGCTCGACCAGATCGGCGACCTGCGCGACACCGTGATCACCGCCGACGCGTTGCACTGCCAACGCGATCACGTCGCCTACCTCGCCGAGCGCGGCGCGCACTGGATCCTGACCGTCAAGGCCAACCAGCCCAGCCTGCACGCCCAACTCGCCGGCCTGCCCTGGCAAGCGGTCCCGGACGCCGCACGCGACACCGACCGCGGACACGGCCGCCGCGAGATCCGCACCTGCAAGATCCTCACCGTCTCCACCGGCATCGACTTCCCACACGCCGCCCAGGCTCTACAGGTCCGCCGCCGCAGACGCCGCCTCGACCAGCCGAAACGCTTCACCACCGAGACCGTCTACGCCATCACCGACATCCGCGTCCACCAGGCCAAACCCACCCAACTAGCCGGCTGGATCCGCGACCACTGGTCGATCGAGAACAAGGTCCACTGGGTCCGCGATGTCACCTACGACGAAGACCGATCCCAGATCCGCACCGGCACCGGCCCCGAAGTCATGGCCGCCCTACGCAACGCCGCGATCGGCGCCCTACGCCTGGCCGGCGTCACCAACATCGCCGCCGCCAACCGACATCACGCCCGCGACAGCACCCGCCCACTGGCCCTACTCGGCATCACCTAACGACTTTGCCGGGGCCCTGTGGTGAGACCTCGGTGGCAGTTGTTGCGATTGCCGGCGCTGGGCACGACAGCGGCGTAGGGTGTGGCCGACGGAGCCAGTGCTGTCGGAAATCCATCGATGTGTATACATCTGGGTCTTCATCGTTGGCGAACTCTGGGAGTTTTAATGCCGAACCTGGGCCAAGATGTTGATTCGTGTAATTCGAATTCAGTTGGGTCGAATTTGATGTTCGGGAGCCTGGGTGTCTTGACCGAGCTTATCCCGAACTTCAATCGAAGATATTGGCTGGTCGGATGTCGCGTACCAGACCGTGCACGACGAGAACCGAATCTGATACAGGATGCTCCAGCGTCGGCGTTGGCCAGCAAGCTGGCTTCCACCATTGATCGCTAGGGGAACGCCATGGCTCCTTCCGGCGGCAGGACGTCGACCAAGAACTCGACGAAGATCAGCGTACTCGGGCTGGCGATGCTCAACATTGTCGCGGTCGTCAGCCTGAGTGGTCTGCCCGCCGAGGCCGAGTATGGGTTGAGTGCCGCCTTCTACTACGTCTTCGCCGCCGCCTTCTTTCTCGTGCCGGTCTCGCTGGTCGCCGCCGAGCTGGCGACGGCATGGCCGGAGAAGGGGGGCGCCTTCCGATGGGTTGGCGAGGCGTTCGGGGGTCGTTGGGGATTTGTGGCCATGTTTGTGCTCATGGCTCAGGTGACTATCTGGTTTCCGGCGGTCCTTACCTTTGGCGCCATTTCCCTCGCTTACACTGGCCCGGAGGCGACTCTGGACGAGAAGTTGTCCGGTAACCGAATATACATCCTGCTTACCGTCCTTGCCGTCTTTTGGATCGCCACCGCGATCGGCGCCCACGGAGTCGCCGCGTTTACCCGTCTCGCGAAGTGGGGCGGCATCGTCGGCACCATCGTCCCAGCCTTCCTCCTCGTGGCCCTCGGCCTTGCCTACCTGCGCTCCGGTGGGCAGTCGCAGACCCCGCTGGGTTGGGGTGAATTAATCCCAGATCTCACCCGGTTGAGCAACCTTGTGCTGGCGGCGAGCATATTCCTCTTCTATGCCGGGATGGAAATGAATGCAATCCATGTCCGAGATGTAGCGAATCCATCGCGGCACTATCCGCTAGCGGTGCTGGTCGCAGCTGTGGGGGCGATGGGCATCCTGGTGCTTGGCACGCTGGCGATTGCCTTCGTCATACCGCAGTCCGAGATAGACTTGACGCAGTCATTGTAGATAACATTTATTGATATCTTCTCCTGGCTTGGTGTCGCCTGGGCTGCGCCGATGGTTGCCGTCGCGCTGGTGATCGGTGTGCTGGCTGGCATTGTGACCTGGGTGGTCGGCCCGTCAACCGCGATGCTGGCAGTGGCGAAGGCAGGCTATCTGCCGCCGTTCTTCCATTCCACGAACAAATACGGAATGCCGAGCAAGATTCTGTTTATCCAGGCAGTTTCGGTGAGCGTCCTGGCTGTTCTATTCGTTGTCATGCCGTCCGTGGAGGCGGCCTTCCAGGTCCTCAGTCAACTCGCCGGGCTCCTCTATCTGGTCGTCTATCTGGGAATGTTCGCCTCCGCAATCTATCTACGCTACAGCCAGTCCGACCGACGACGGCCATACCGTGTACCCGGTGGGATTGTGGGCATGTGGGTTATCGGTGGGATTGGCTTCGTCGCCTCAGCGCTCGCACTCGCCTCCAGCCTCACCCCGCCGGATCAGATCGGTGTCGGAAATCCTGCTCTCTACATTGGTCTGCTAGTGGGGCTGGCCATTATGATCATCGCGGTTCCGCTTGTCATGTACACACTGCGGAAGCCGCACTGGCGTGATCCAGCCAGTGATGTCGCACCCTTCACCTGGGAGGCGCGCCGCGACCGTGCTGATGGCGCCGATGCTCCGGGGTGATGGCCGACCCGACGGCAGTCAGTGACCACGACGCGGTGGAAGGCCGGCCCCGCACGTGGGGTCGGGGTGCCCACCGCGCAGTGTGCCTCGCGGGAATGGTGGCCGCACGGAAGCGTCCATTCACCCACGGATCATCGATGATCCGCCTACCGTGATTTTGTGGATACTGGGGCTGACACCGCGACGGGCGAGGCCCGCTCATGGACGCGAGCCCAGAAGTGGACAATCGTCGCCGCTGGTCTTGGTGTCTTCATCACCCTGCACGACGTGCTGGTAGCGAATGTGGCGCTGCCCCGAATTCAGGCCTTCTATGATTTGGGGGAGTCCGGGCTGCAGTGGATCGTCGCCATCTACAGCATGGGAATGGCTGTCGCCATCATGCCCGCGGCCACCGTGGCTGACCGGTTCGGGCGGCGGCGACTGTACCTGACCGCGGTGTTGGTCTTCATCGTGGCCTCGGTGACCGCCGGACTAACCTCCAACTTCACCGTCATGCTGGTGGCGCGGGGGATGCAAGGGGTGGCTTCGGCCGTCATCACCGTCTCCGCGCTGGCCCTGGTCTCGGCGACCTTCCCGCAGAAGCGGCAGCGCTTCTTTGCCCTCGGGCTCTTTGCGGCGGTCGCGGACATCGGGCTGGCACTCGGCCCGCCGCTCGGCGGGATACTGACCGAGGTCGCGAGCTGGCGGCTCGTCTTCTTCGTCAATGTTCCGGTTGCCGTGCTGGCGGTCGGGCTCACTCTTCGGTTCGTGGCCGAGTCACGTGAGTCAGCCCGTCGTGTTGTCGACCTGCCTGGGCAGCTGCTTTTTGTGATCACAGTCGGAGCGTTTACTTTTGCCGTTATCGATGGCCATGATCTGGGCTGGGGATCGCCGATAATTCTTGTGACATTCGTTGTCTTCGCCGTTGGTCTCGTAGCCTTCATTTTCCGGGAGCTCCGCACCCAGTCGCCGATGATGGATCTGCGGCTTTTCACCAGCCGCGCCTACCGGCTCGGGAACATGGCCATATTTTTTGGTATGTTTACTGTGTATGGTGCGTTGTTGATCGTCACCCAGTATTTTCAGAACGTCCAGCTCTACTCCCCGGTCGAGGCGGGTCTGCTTATCTTGCCGTCCTCCCTCGCATCGGTGGCGTTCTCTCCGGTGGCCGGCTTCATCGCTGCCCGCCGTGGTGCCCGACTGCCGGCCCTCGCCGGCCAGGTTCTACTCGTTGTCGGACTGGCCATCATGGTGGTCGGGGTGGCGCAGAGTGTCGTCGCCGTCGTACTGGGCTTCCTGCTTCTGGGCGCCGGTCTCTCCCTGATCATCCCGCCGGTGCAGGGGCTGGCGTTGAACTCGGTGCCGGTGGAGCGAGCCGGGATGGCCTCGGGCATCGTGGCCACCCAACGAGGTCTTGGATCCACCGCCGGCTACGCGGTGCTGGGAACGATCGTTTCGGTGTGGGTCGGTATCTCCTTGGACGGCGACCTCTCCAGGACAATTCCCGACCGTGACGAGCGGGCTGCTGTTGTCGAGCAAATCGTTGACGACACCAACCCGAACGCTTTCGAGGCGATAGTCGGGCCAGGTCGACCAGTCGACCATCCCGACTCGGACCAGGTGCCGATGATTCGTGAGGTCGCCGACCACACCTTTGTCCGGGGTATGCAGCTCAGCCTGGGGTTCGCCGCCCTGGTCGCCCTGATCGTCCTGGTGGTCCTCATCCGGAGCTTTCGTGACTCCCAAGATCGGTAGGTTGTGGTGGTCTACATCATGGTTCGTCCTGCTCCTCGGGCCATCGCCGCCGGGGTTGTTTGCGATGTGAAATGTCTCCGCCTCACCGGGAGGAGGTAGTGCCGGCGGACCACGTTGGGTACCACGCGGATGATGGATTGGTTCGGAATCGAGAAGGCTGTACCCGTACTAGATGGTTAGCCTGAGAAGCATGTTCACCACTGGACGGACCAGAGGAGAAGTGCGTACGTGAGCGTTACGTCAAAAGCCAGCAAGGAAAGTAAGCAGGCCAATTCCCAGAAGGCGGGGCTTTCCGACGTCGAGCGCGCCGCCATCCGGGACCGGGCGGCGGAGCTGAAGTCGGAGGCTCGCCGCAGCAAGAGCGCGAACAAGGCGGCAGCTGACGAGAGAGATGCCCTCGCGAAGATCAGCAACATGGAGCAGCCAGACCGTGCCATAGCCGAACGCCTGCACGCCATCGTTACCGAGACCGCGCCCGAGCTGGCGCCGAAGCTGTGGTACGGCCAGCCTGCCTATGCCCGGAGTGGAAAGGTGGTCTGCTTCTTCCGCAGCGGGCAGGGAGACAAGCAGCGCTACTCGACGTTCGGTTTCACGCCAGAGGCGAATCTCGACGAGGAGCACGGTCTGTGGGCGACATCGTTCGCCCTGGCCGAGTTGACCGACAGAGCCGAGGCGACGATCAAGAGGCTACTGCGGGCTGCCCTGGGCTGAGGGGGCCGATGCTGCGGTCGGACCGCTGGCACTACCGGCCAGCCGTCCGACCCTGGGCGCTCCCCGGCAGCAGGGAGCGCCCAAGGCGACGCGAGTGGATCAGGCGTCGCGGCGGCTCAGGAGGAAGGCCACAAGTGCCAGCAACGCAGCGGTCCACAGGGTAGCCACCCGAAGCCCGGTCAGGGCCTGAGGAGATCTCCCCCATGCTGAAGGGCCTGGCCAATCCCGATTCCGGCCTCGGTCGGCAGGTAGGCATGGGCGTATTCGCCGAGCTTGCCGGGCAGTAGCTGCACCAGGGGAGCGAGCACGAGCACCGCCGTCAACACGATACCCATGAGCAGCCCAGCCCAGCCCAGCCCCGGCCAGGACGCGGGGCTGCGCGGCGACTGGCACGTGTGGGGCGAGAAGGAGCGACGCCGCGCCCATGCCGACGGCATGGGCGGTCACCACCAGCCCATGGCCGATGTTCGTGGTGCCGATGTCCTCGCGGGCGAAGAAGATCCCGGGCAACGTTCGTCGTCGCGGTGAAGACGACCGTCGCCGCCAACGCGGAGATGGCCGTGGCCAGTAGCCATCAGCATGAAATGTCACCGCATCCACCACGAGCACCAGCGCGACGCCGACGTGATCGGTGAATGCGATCACCGCCACGAAGGCGCCCTGCGCCAGCGTGACGGCCGTGATCAGACGTCGGTTTTCATTCGGTCGATCACGGGCGCGGCAAGCGGACCGATCACCGTGACGTAGATAGCCCCGCCCTTGACGGCCCAGCGCTTGGGTAGCTGTCCCAGCCCGCCAAATATTTGATCTTGAGTGATGCTGGTCGCCGCGGTGTCCGTTAGCCGAACCCCTCAACGGACACCGCCAGCCGCGACGACGAAACCCGTCCACCAGCGACGAGCGCTATTGCGGAGCTCCCGGACATGCCCTCGACGGTGATCATGGAGCGGGTCGGGTGGACCCGGGGTAAGACGGTGTTCTGTGATCGGGTGCAGCAGTTGCGGCCGTTGTTCCGGCGCCCGGATCCGGCTCAGCGCACGGAGTACCTGCCGGGTGAGGTTGGCGCAGTGTGATCTGTGGTTCCCGCCGGTGGATGTGGCGTTGGGTTTCGGGCAGGTCGGTCGGCCGCCGGTGTTGGTGATGGTGTCGGGGTATTCGCGGTGGCTGTCGGCGGTGATGATCCCGTCGCGGCAGTCGCCGGACCTGCTGGCCGGGCACTGGACGTTGATCTCCGGCTGGGGGCGGACGCCGAAGGCTCTGGTGTGGGATAACGAGTCCGCGGTCGGGCAGTGGCGGGCCGGCAGGCCGCAGCTGACTGAGGCGATGAACGCCTTCCGCGGCACTCTCGGCATTAAGGTGATTCAGTGCCGGCCGGCGGACCCGGAGGCCAAGGGCCTGGTCGAGCGGGCCAACGGCTATCTGGAGACGTCGTTTCTGCCTGGGCGTCGGTTCGGCTCGCCGGAGGACTTCAACGCACAGCTCACCGAGTGGCTGGTGCGGGCGAACAACCGCCAACACCGGGCGTTGGGCTGCCGCCCGGTGCAGCGGTGGGACGCCGATCGGGCCGCGATGCTGTCGCTGCCTCCGGTGGCGCCGGTGGTCGGCTGGCGACAGACCACGCGGCTGCCCCGAGATCACTACGTGCGTCTGGACGGCAACGACTATTCGGTGCATCCCTCGGTCGTCGGGCGTCGTGTCGATATCACCGCTGACGCCGATCGTCGACGAGGTCGGCTACATCCCCTTCGAAGCCGAAGCCGCGAATCTGTTCTTCCAACTGGTCTCCAGCCGCTACGAACGAGCCTCGCTGATCGTCACCAGCAACAAACCCTTCGGCCGCTGGGGCGAAGTGTTCGGCGCCGACATCGTCGCCGCAGCCATGATCGACCGCCTCGTTCACCACGCCGAAGTCATCTCCCTCAAAGGCTACAGCTACCGACTCAAAGACCGCGACCTCGGCCGCGTCCCCGCAGCCACCAAGACCAACAACTAAAGACCAACCAAACCGAGGTGGTCCACTTTCAGCCGGGGCGGATTCGAGCAGTCGTCGCAACGGTGACGATCGTCAGGGTGCCAGAGCGGTATGGAAGACGTCGGCCGGGGTGCGCCAGTTGAGGGTCTTGCGGGGCCGGTTGTTGAGGCGTTGCTCAACGGCGCGGAGGTCGGCCGCGGTGTGCTGCGATAGGTCCGTGCGCTTGGGGAAGTACTGGCGCAGTAGGCCATTGGTGTTCTCGTTCGTGCCACGCTGCCATGGGCGGCCGGGATGGGCGAAGAACACCCCGTCCCGCAGCAGCGGTGCAATCTGCTGGTGGTGGGCCATCTCCGCGCCCTGATCCCAGGTCAGAGTGAGGCGCGCGGCCTCGGGAAGTCCCGCCAGTACGGTCAGGAGTGCGTCGCGGACGGATTCGGCGGTGCGGTCGACGGGCAGGTGCACCAGCCGCAGGTATCGACTGGTGCGGTCGACCAGGGTAGCGATGGCGGACTGGCTCTGCCGACCGACGATGAGGTCTCCCTCCCAGTCACCGATCCGGGTGCGGTGCATGGCCGCAGCCGGCCGATGCTCGATCAACAGTGCGGGAGCCACGAAGCGGCAGCGGCGCTGATCGGCCCGACGACGCCGCTTCCTCAGCGGCCGGCCAGTGCGAAGTCGGCGAGTGAGCTGGCGGCTGAGTCCACCTCTGCCGCCGCGGTAGAGCGCCTGGTAGATCGTCTCGTGGCAGACGTGCCACGAGGGCTGGTCGGGATATGCCTGCCGAAGCCACGCGGCGATCTGCTGCGGGCTCCAATCCTCCTCCAGCTTGGTCTGAACAACGGCCCGCAGACCGATGTCGGCGAGTAGCCGGCCTCCCCGCGGGCGCTGAGCCCGCTGCCGGGCCCGCGCGTGCGCCAGATCGCCGTCATAGACGCCCTGGTCATGCGGACGGGTGTTGCGGCGCAACTCCCGACTCACTGTCGACGGCGCCCGGCCCAACTGCTCAGCGATCGCCCTGATCGTCAGGCCCTGCCTGCGCAGGGTGGCGATCCGTTGCCGTTCCAACAGCGACAGGTACCTGCCGGACCAGACGCCCTCAGCCAATCGGGCCGGCGGCACACCACCACTCTCCGCGCGCCACCGATAGCCGGTCTTGCGACCGATCCCCACAATGCGGCAAGCCTCGAACGTACCCATGCCTGACTGCAGCAGCCGCCAGTACTCCGTCTCCAGCTCGAGCCGGCGCTTCCGTCCTCGTCGTCCCATCAACACGCCTCACATGATCAGGTGTGTTGCGACAAGTACTGGAACCCGCCCGGACCACGGTGGTCAGGATTGGGGCGGCGTTGACAGTAGGGGCGATGAGGACCCGCGGACCACACCGTGATGCCGCCGGCATCACCCCAACCGTTGCTACCCCTGGTAGGGGCGATGAGGACCCGTTGACATGCACGCGTTGACCGGCCTTGCCGCGAACGCGTTGCGATCCCTGGTAGGGGTGATGAGGACCCGAGAGCTGCATCGCCATTCTCTGCGCGCCGTACTTGATGTTGCGATCACTGGTAGGGGCGATGAGGACCCGCGATGCACCGTCAGCGACCGGCCCCCTCCTCATTGTTGCGATCCCTGGTAGGGGCGATGAGGACGTGGCGTTGCGGGCGGTGGCTGCCGCGGCGGCCTGGTGTTGCGATCCCTGGTAGGGGCGATGAGGACTCCTGCCTTCTGTCGGCTCGGCGTTCGTCGGTGTCACGTTGCGATCCCTGGTAGGGGCGATGAGGACCGGCCACCAGATGCACGACACGGCGCTGGTGCGTATGTTGCGATCCCTGGTAGGGGCGATGAGGACCTCCGCCCCGCCCGGACAGGCCGGCACCGCGCATGTTGCGATCCCTGGTAGGGGCGATGAGGACCTGCAGGTTGTCCGCCTGCGTGCTCACCGACAGATGCCGTTGCGATCCCTGGTAGGGGCGATGAGGACCACGTCGATCTTTCCGGGGGTGGCGGCGTGAACGTCTGTTGCGATCCCTGGTAGGGGCGATGAGGACGTCCCTAAACAGCGGAAAGGGCCGGTGCTCCAACACGTTGCGATCCCTGGTAGGGGCGATGAGGACTGGATAACATTGATGGTCGGTACAGTCCGTGAAACCGTTGCGATCCCTGGTAGGGGCGATGAGGACCCGAAACTTAAGTCCCTGGTCAGGGGGCTCGTGTTGGGTGAGTTGCTGGCTCATTTTGCAGTGAACCTCCGGTGCTGCAGCTTACCCCGGAGTATCGCTGCAATCGGCTTAGATGATCAAGGTCTCGGTCCCGTCGGGTGCTGGATCTGGCGTTGGCGCAGAGCGTCGTTCATGTGACAGATCACTTCTTTTGTCGGTGGGTCTGTCTAGGGTGACCGCGTCGTTGACGAGAGCAGGGAGGTGCTGGTGCGGTTGCGGGTGCACGTGGTGACGCGGGCGTCGGAGATTCCGTGGCCGATGGTGCTGGCTCCCGGGCGGGGGATCGCGTACCAGTTGCTTGCGGTGGCGCATCCTGATCTCGGAGAGCGGCTACATGAAAAGGGTGCAGGGCCCTATGGCATGACTCCGATCGCGCACGGTGCTCCGGTGTTTCCTGGTGCGCGACGTCAGCGCGGCCGGTATGCGGCCGGTGGTCGGGGTGTGGTGGAGTTTGGTAGCCCGTTGCCGGAGGTGGTGGAGGCGTGGGCGAGAGCGCTTCGGCAGCGGGAGATGCTCGACTGGGGCGGGGTGGCGATGCGGATCGCCAACGTGGAGGTGGTCTCGCCACCGGAGTTCGCTGGGGGGCGAGCGAGGCTGCGGACTGCCACACCGGTCGTCATGAAGCGCGGCGGTGTGGTTCCCGCGACGGTAGCGGCGCGGCGTAACGCTGGCGTTGTCGAGGCACCGGCAGACCGCGCCAGATCGCAGGTCGGTGCGTCGGGGGAGCGGGTGTGGCTGCTGCCGACCGATCCGGAGTTCCCGGCGTACGTGCAGGGCAACCTGCGTCGCAAGGTGGAGACGTTGGGTCTGCAGGGCACGGTGACGCTGGAATCGATCACGTGGGTCGGGCCGAAGCGGTCATTCGGTGTGGGCGGCGGTGCCAAGCCGGGCGCACCGATCGAAGTGGGGTTGAGCGGCGATGTTGAGGCGTTGCAGGCCATCTGGAGTTGGGGGTTGGGGCAGGCAAACGCGGCGGGCTTCGGCTGGATTCAGGCGTGACCACTATAGCGGCTGAGCAGGGCGACGCGCCGCTGGTGGACTGCGTGGAGCTTACGGCCCATCCGCTGCAACGCATCGGTGCGTACGCGTTGGCGGCGCTGGCCGAGGTGGATTCCGTGGCGGCGGTGTCGGGTGGGCGCCTCGAGTCGGTAGCAGCCTTGATGGCTGATCATGCTGTCGCTGCGGCGACGGGCCCCGACAGCAAGGCACCGGAGGGGTTCTGGCTGAAGTGCAGTCTGTCGTTCTTTCCGAACTCGCCGATGAACCACCCGAGTAACGGCAAGAAGGCCCCATCGGTAGTGGCGGACGCGGTCCGGAAGTGGCGGGGCCGCCCGTCCTCCGCCCGGGATCCGTTAGCCCCGTGCGTGCTGTGCGGTCGGCCGGGGGTGGGGTTCTACGGCAAGTTGGACGTGGCGTTGGCGGAGAGCGACGCCTACCGGAACAACACACCCCGTGGTCATCAGGGGATGGCGCTCTGCTGGCCCTGTCTGTGCTGTTTCTACGCGTTGCCGTACGGCAGCCAGCTGAGCGGCGGTCCGGGGATGGCGTTGCACAGCTGGGACGAGGAATTCCTGGCGTGGACCGTTGCGGAGCAGGTGGATCGCAACCGACGGGAGATTCTCGTTGGGCGAGGCGTACCGCGGCAGCCGCCGTCCCGGGAGGTGCTCGCACTGCGGGCTCTGCGGGAGTACCGCGATGAGCTGAACGCCGGGGTCGAGTTGTTGGTCTACAGCAACAACAACCGCGGCCAGGTGCTCGACGTGCACGTGATGGATCAACCGTTGGCGGAATGGCTTCGTCGGACTAGTCAGGCGCCGGCGGCTCGGGCCGGCTACTCCGCTCTGCTGCGGGCGCACAAGACTGCGGATCGGCCCGGGGTGGTCGCGCTGGCGCGGAACGCTTTCCGGGATCCGGGCCGGATCGTGGCTACGGCCGGTGGCTGGCTGAGTCGGCGAGCGTGCGCTGGCCGGTTGCCGGCTGGTACGTCTGAGCTGGTGACGTTGTGTATGTCCTACGTCGATGAGGTCATGGGGATGGACCAGGAGAATCTTGCGGAGATCCGGGCGACGGCCGATCGGGTCGGTCAGCTGCTCGGCGAGGGTACCGCTGGGCAGTTCAACAAGTTCTACGCCGCCTTCCGTAAGCCGGCTCTGCTGCGCGGATGGTTGCGTCGGCAGGCGGCGGACTGGGCGTTGCATGGTCCGCGGACGGCCGGCGTGGGCGCCTCGGTGCCGGGACAGTCGTTGGTGAGCACGCGTGCGTACGAGTTGTTGTTCGATCCCGGGTTGGACAGCCAGGCGTGGTTCCACCGGGAGTTGTTCCTGTTCGCGGTGCTGGAGAAGCTGCATCAGCTCGACTGGCGGCCGCAGGACGCGGACCAGGCGGCCAAGGAACTGGCCGAGGACGAGGAGGACGCGGTGGAGGACGAGGACCTGGTCGAGGGTAGGGAGACACGATGACCTTCCTGGCGGGCAAGGTGTTAGTCGAGGTCGTCGCGGGTGCGCCGAACAATGGTCAGAGCGAGGACAACGTCGGCAAGGCAAAGTCGATGCGGATCGGGCGTGATGTCTATCCGTACGTGTCGGCGCAGGCGTTCCGGCGGTGGTTGCGGGACTCGATGCCGGCGGAGGAGAAGCGGTCGCCGGTGACCCGGTTGGGTTCCGGTAAGAAGCAGCAGGCGTACACGGAAGGCCGCCCGGATCGGTATCTCGACGATGACCTGTTCGGGTACATGGTGGCGATCAAGGGTGGTAAGGGCACCTGCCAGCGGGACACCGTGCTGGCGACCGGCACGATGGTCGCGGTCACGCCCCGGCAGCCGAAGGAAGACTTCGGCACGATGAGCCGGGGGCTCGCGGCGGGCGAGAACCCGGTGCTGCATTGGCACGAGTTTTACAGCGCCGAGTTGGCCGGGGACCTGCTGCTTGATCTGCCACGGGTCGGGGTGTTCGAGACCGGCGGTTCCGGGCTCAAGGTGGCGTTGACAGCTGCGGCAGCCGCGCAAGCCAAGGCAGCCGGAGCCGACGAAGTGCAGTTCCGGGACACCGCCTGCCTACGGTTGGGAATCGCGGAGCGGCGCAGACGGACAGCGGTGCTGCTGCGTACGCTTGCCGCCTTGCGGGGCGGCGCCAAGCAGTCGCTGCACTACGGCGACCGGACCCCGGCAATGCTGCTGCTGGCCCCGATGAAGGGCGGGATCAACCCGTTCACCCGCATTCTGGCCGCCCAGGACGGGCGCACTGTCTTCCGCGCGGACGTCCTGCGGGATGAGTTGCACGCGTGGGAAGACGAGCTGGAAGCGCCGGTGATCCTCGGCTGGGCCCCGGGCTTCCTGAGTGACCAGCGGGCCAAGGCGAGCAACGACCTGGCGGATCTGGTCGCCGATGGGAAGGTGACGATCGGGCACCCTCGGACGATGCTGCAGGCCCTGGCCGACCGGATCGAGCAGGGTGGGCACGACGACTGGTTCGAGGAGCCAAAGCGCTGATGGCGGGGCCGGTCAGCGCGTTGGAGGTGACCGTCACCGCGCCGGTCGCCTCGTTCCGCAACCCGCTCTATGCCACCGTTCAGCTGACTCTCGCGTGTCCACCACCGGCCACCGTCGGTGGACTGTTGGCGGCGGCCGCCGGCGGATGGGGGCGCGTCGACCCCGGCACCCGTTTCGCCATGGCCTTCCGTGCGCGGGGGCGGGGAGAAGATCTGGAGACGTACCATCCGCTGGCGGCGGCCGGCGGTAAGCCGGATCCGACCCCTCGGGGGCGGCAATTCCTTGCCGGGGTGCAACTCACTGTCTGGCTCGTCGGTGACCTTGACGATTGGCGGCGTCGGCTACGCCGGCCGGTGTGGCCGCTGCGGTTGGGGCGCAGCCAGGACCTGGTCGCCGTCGCGGTCCGCGAGGTGGAGCTGCAACCGGGCGGCGGCCGGCAGGGCCATGCGCTGCTGCCGGGGGAGGCGACGCGTTCGGGCACGCGGATGCGCCTGCCCACCGCCGTGTCGCTCGACCGGGCCCGTACCCGGTGGGACGACTACCGCTACCACGAGGCGGGCTCCGCCGAGCGGGTGCCGTCCGGCTGGTCTGCCGCCGGCGGTCAGGTGGTGGTTCTGCTACCGCCAACTCACCCCGCGCACGCCGAGCCGGCAGCGTCCGGGCGATTGGCGGAGGCGTAGCGGGGTGGACCAGGTTCTCGACCGTGTCCTGGCCAAGAGTGCCCGGTTGGGACGCCCGGCCGAGCTGCTCATCGAGCACTTGGATGCCACGCTGGGCGCGGCCGTCGACTTGCGGCGCCGGATCGGGCCGATCGCCGTCATCGAACCCATTTTGGGTGAACGGTTCTGGCCGGTGTCCTTGCTTGCCGCGCTGACTCACGACGCGGGTAAGGTCCCTGCCGGGTTTCAGGCCATGGTGACCGGCGGCGGGCCGTGGGGCGAGCGGCACGAAGTGCTGTCTCTGGGCTTCCTGCCACCGTTGGTGCCGGATGGTGGGCTGCTGCTGTGGGTGGCGGAGGCGGTTGTCACTCACCACCGCCCGCTGACCAGCCCGACCGGGGCCGGCCTCCGGTCGATCATGACCCTGTACGGCGGCTGTACCCTCACCGACTTCCGCGAGCGTTTCGGCCCAGTGGACCCGGCAGTGGCTGCGGCACTCGAGCGTTGGCTGATCCACGCCGGGGGACATCTCCTCGCCGCCGACCGTGCCGACGACACGGTGACCGGCCCTGACGTCGTGGCTCGAGCACATCAGGTGCTGACCGACGTACTGGGACGGTGGCGTCGCCGCCGGGCAACCGCCGATGAGGGCTTGACCGCCATCCTGCTGCAGGGCGCCGTCACCCTTGCCGATCATCTGTCGTCGGCACCCAGCACTCTGCATGTCACGCAACCCATCGGCCCGGGCTTTTCCAAACGGCTACGCCAGCGGTTCAGTGAGAACGGCCGGCGGCCGTACCCGCACCAAGAGCAGTCCGGCGCGTTGCGGGGGCACCTGTTGCTGCGGGCGCCGACCGGCAGCGGCAAGACTGAGGCCGGCCTGTTCTGGGCAGCCCGGCAGGTCACTGACCTCATCGCCGCCGGTGCAGGAGCACCGAGGGTCTTTCTCGTGCTGCCCTACCTGGCGTCGATCAACGCGATGGCAGACCGCCTCGTCGGTGTACTCGGCGACCGGGAACTCGTCGGCGTGGCGCATTCCCGCGCCGCGTCGTACCACCTCGCCACCGCGATCGACGAGGCCGCCAGCGTGGACACCCCCGGCCCGGATGGAGCGCTGCCGCTGTACGCCGCCCGCAAGGCGGTAGCTCGGCGCGCCGCCACCGAACTCTTCCGCGAAACCGTCCGGGTCGGTACGCCGTACCAGCTGCTGCGCGCGGCACTGGCGGGGCCGGCGCACGCTGGGATCCTGCTCGATTCGGCCAACTCGGTGTTCGTCTTCGACGAGCTGCACGCGTACGACCCAAAGCGGTTGGGCTTCATCCTGGCCGGCGCGGGAATCTGGGTGCGGCTCGGTGGTCGCGTCGCGGTGATGTCGGCGACCCTGCCGGCCGTGCTGGCGGACCTGGTCCGTGACGCCATCGGAGATCCGGTCGAGTTGGTCACTGCTCCGGCTGGGCTGACCCTGCCCCGCCACCGGCTCCGGCTACGCCCGCACCACCTCACCGACGACGAGGCCCTGCGGGAAGCCCGAGCTCACCTGACCGCAGGCCGCTCCGTACTCATGGTGGCGAACAATGTCGCCGACGCCCAGACAGCGTTCGACGCCCTAGCCGACGACGCCATCGCCGCCCACGGCCCGGACGGTGCCATCCTGCTGCACTCCCGGTTCCGGCGAATGGACCGCACCCGCGTCGAGCGGAAAATCATCGACCGGTACGGCGCTCACCGAACCCATTCCGGGCGTCGGTTCCCCGGCCTCGTCGTGGCGACACAGGTGGTGGAGGTCTCCCTCGACGTCGACTTCGACCTGCTGTTCACCTCCGGAGCGCCGCTGGAAGCGTTGCTGCAACGGTTCGGGCGGGTCAACCGGGCCGGTGCCCGGGAACCCGCCGACGTCGTCGTGCACGAGCCGTCCTTCGGCCCCCGCCGCGGCGAGGGCCGGCAGGTCGACTACGCCGACGGTGTCTACGACAGCGAACCCACCCACGCGGCGATGCGGATCCTCCACCAGCACGCCGACCTCGCCGTGGACGAGGAACACGCCACGAAGTGGCTCGACGAGATCTACGCCAGCACCTGGGGACAGGAGTGGCGGCACCAGGTCGACACCGCCCGTGTCGACTTCCAACAGGCTTTCCTCACCTTCAAGCGACCGTACGACGATCGCAGCCACCTCGCCGATGCCTTCGACAGCATGTTCGACGGCACGGAAGCGGTCCTGCTCGAAGACCTGCCCGAATATGAGGCCGCGCTGACCTCGACCACCCGCCGCGCCGAAGGCCGCCTGCTCGCTGCAGACTGGCTTATCCCGCTGCCCGGCTGGGCAGTCGGCCTGAGCCGCCTGGATCGATCCCTCGGCGTCGAAATCATCGATGGCGACTACCGCCCTGACCGGGGCCTTACCGCGATCCGGGGGACCGTCGGGGCTAACCGGTATCAGCCCGGCGAGGTGATCTGATGCGCGAAGCAGACATCGGTGGCGTGCACATCAAGTACCTCTACCACTGCCAACGGCAGCTTTGGCTCTACGCCCGAGGCATCCGCCCCGAACACCTCAACATCGCCGTGCAGTTGGGCGAAGCCGTGCACGACACCTCCTACCAGCGCAACGCACCGGTCGACCTCGGTGCAGCCCGACTCGATCACATGGACGGCCAGCACTGGGTTCACGAGGTGAAGTCCTCGACCCGGCCCACCCCAGCCGATGAGGCACAGGCCATCCACTACTGCCACCAGCTGCACGAAGTCGACGTCCCGGCACAAGGGGCGGTCCTGCACTACCCCAAGACCCGGCGTACGAAGAAGATTGTCTATGGCGCCAGCGAGGTCGAACAGGCTCGGGCCGACATCCACAGAGCCCTCGCCGTCGTCTCCGCCGACACCCCGCCGCCCCGACTGACCCGCAGCGCCTGCCGCGGATGTAGCTTCCTCGACTACTGCTGGAGTGACTGATGCCAGCCGCGAGCCGCACCTACTGGCTCACCACCGCCTGTCGCATTCGACGGCAGGACCAGTCCCTCGTCATCGAACGTGAAACCGGCGACAAGGTTCACATCCCCATCACCGACGTGCGCGACATCGTTGCCTGCTCCACCGTTGACATCAACACGGCCGTCGTCTCCCTGTTCAACCGGCATCGCGTCAACCTTCACTTTCTCAGCCACTACGGCGACTACGCCGGCTCCCTGCTCACCAGCGACACCAGCACCTCCGGCGAGACAGTTATCGCCCAGGCCAAGCTCGCCACCGACCCGCACGCCAGCCTCCCCATCGCCCGGGACCTGGTGATCGCCACCGCGTTCAACGTCCGCCGCGTCGTTGACCGTGACCTGCTCGACAAGCCCTACGACACGCTGAAGACATCGGTGCGAGTGGCGGAGTCGAGCAGCCAACTCATGGGCGCCGAAGGCACCTTCCGCCGCTCCGCGTGGCAGGTGCTCGACACTCGCCTGCCCGGATGGCTGCAACTCAGCGGCCGGCACCGCAGACCGCCGCGCAACGCTGGCAACGCCTTCATCTCATACGTCAACGGCATCGTCTACGCCCGAGTGCTGACCGCGCTGCGTCTGACCCCACTGCATACCGGCATCGCCTTCCTGCACAGCACCATGGAGCGGCAGCGACACTCGCTAGTCCTCGACCTGGCCGAGGTGTTCAAACCTCTGTTCGCCGAACGACTGCTCCTGCGACTGGCCGGCCGGGACCAGCTCAAACCTCACCACTTCGACTCTGACGTCAACCAAGCCATGCTCAGCGAAAACGGCCGGAAGCTGGTCGTGCAGACCGTACGCGATGAGTTGGCGAAGACGGTCCAGCACCGCAGCCTCGGCCGGAAGGTCGCCTACGACGAACTGCTGTACCTGGAGGCGCTGCGGCTGGCCCGCTACTGCCTGGAACGCGAGCCGTACAAGCCGTTCCGGATCTGGTGGTGACCCGTGTACGTGATCGTCGTCTACGACACCGCCGCGACCCGCAATCCTAAGATTCTGCGTACCTGTCGCCAGTACCTGCATCACGTCCAACGCAGCGTGTTCGAAGGTGAGCTCAGCGAGGCTCAACTGCGCCGGTTTCGGAGCGCTGTCGACAGGGCGATCGACGCGTCGTACGACAGTGTGCTCGTCTATACGTTCCCTCCCGGCACGACGGGTCAGCGGCAGGAGTGGGGGCGGTCTCAACCCAGCCCTTCAGATATCTTGTGATCTTGGCCGGTTCAGCGACATGCCGAGGTAGATTGCACTACCGGAGGTTCGCTGCAAATTGAGCACGCAACTGGCCAGTCAGAGGGCCCATCACCAGGGACTTAACGTTGGGGTCCTCATCGCCCCTACCAGGGATCGCAACTTGTCGGCGCAGCGGTTCGCCCTGGACTGGTTCGGCGGTCCTCATCGCCCCTACCAGGGATCGCAACTGGCACCACCGTTCGTAGGCGGCGCGGAGTTCATGTCCTCATCGCCCCTACCAGGGATCGCAACAACCTCCGCCGGACTGGCCGGAGTGACCTCTGACCTCGTCCTCATCGCCCCTACCAGGGATCGCAACTTGAGATGGGCGGCGATGGTGGGGTCGGACTGGGCGGTCCTCATCGCCCCTACCAGGGATCGCAACTGCGTGAGCAGACGACCCCTGCTGTGGCCGGGACCGCGTCCTCATCGCCCCTACCAGGGATCGCAACGAGTAGTCCTTGACCGTCACCGCCCGGTTGAGGTAGTCCTCATCGCCCCTACCAGGGATCGCAACTTGCGGCCATACCGGATGCCGGTCGGCGGGGCCGGCGGTCCTCATCGCCCCTACCAGGGATCGCAACTGTAACCGGATCCGGACCTCGTTCAACGCCGCGCCGTGTCCTCATCGCCCCTACCAGGGATCGCAACGACATGCCGAGGAGTGCTGCAGTGCCGGCAACGGACGTCCTCATCGCCCCTACCAGGGATCGCAACGGTACGGGGTCGGCTCCGACTTTGCGTCGTCCGAGGGTGTCCTCATCGCCCCTACCAGGGATCGCAACAAAGCCTGCCGGACAGCGGCGAACCTCACCTTATCCGGTCCTCATCGCCCCTACCAGGGATCGCAACCACGGCGGCGGAGGTGCGGGAGCAGCTGCGCGTCGTGTCCTCATCGCCCCTACCAGGGATCGCAACCCCACCGGGACCTGCTCGCTGACGTGCTGGATGGTGCGGTCCTCATCGCCCCTACCAGGGATCGCAACATGACACCACGTACGGCACGGGGTACGTGTCAGCCAGTCCTCATCGCCCCTACCAGGGATCGCAACCTGAGGTGATCGGCCGGAAAAACGGGGCGTCAGCGCGGTCCTCATCGCCCCTACCAGGGATCGCAATACGTGGAGGACAGCCGGCGGACCCCGGCGGATGTGCGGTCCTCATCGCCCCTACCAGGGATCGCAACCCAGCCAGCGGGCCGGGCGTACCGAGATGGGCACCACGTCCTCATCGCCCCTACCTGTCAACGGCGGATTGGAACTGACCCCCTATCGACGTTTTGGGATTGACCCCCCGGAGGTCGTTTCGTGCTACTTGTTGCGGTCCTTCGCGAGGAGTTCTCGGCGGGCTCTGGTGCGGTAGGACTCGCCTGCGAGGGTGAGGACCTCGGCGTGGTGCACGAGGCGGTCGATCATCGCGGCGGCGACGACTTCGTCGCCGAAGACCTCGCCCCACCGCCCGAACGGCAGGTTCGAGGTGACGAGGATGGAGCCGGCCTCGTAGCGAGATGCGACGAGTTGGAAGAACAGGTTCGCTGCGTCGGTGTCGAAGGGGATGTAGCCGACTTCGTCGACGATGATGAGCTTGTAGCGGCGGATCTTCTTCAGCTCGGCTTCCAGGGCGCCGCGGTGGTGGGCGCGGGCGAGGCGGTCGATCCAGTTCGTCGCGGTGTCGAACAGGACCGAGTAGCCGGACTGGGTGGCCTTGATCCCGAGCCCGATGGCCAGGTGGGTCTTGCCCAGGCCGGGCGGGCCGAGCAGGATCACGTTCTCCGCCTTCGGGATGAACGTCGCCGTGGCCAGGTGCGCGAGCACGTCCTTGCGGAGGCTCGGCAGGTGGTCGAGGTTGAAGTCTTCCAGGGTCTTGATCGCCGGGAAGTGCGCGGTGCGGATCCGCATCGTCGTGCCGGCGGACTCGCGGTCGGCGACTTGCCGTTCCAACACGGCGGCGAGGTACTCCTCGTGCGACCAGTTCGCCTGTCTGGCCTGGTCGGCCAAGGTCTCCCAGGTCCGCCCGATCGTGGGCGTCTTGAGGACTCTGGTGAGGTAGGCGAGCTTGGATCCCAGCCCGTCCGGCGCCGGTCTGGTCTTCGTTATCGTGGTCATCTACTTCCCCTCAGCTGCGCTTTTCTGGACCGCCTCGACGTCGGGGCGGGGGTCGAAGTCCACGCCGAACAGGGCGTCGTAGTCCGGCAGGGCACGGATCGCCACGACGTGTCCATCAGCGTGCGAACGAGTCGAGGCCTGCCGCCGGCGGGCAGCCAAGTCCTGGCGCAGCAGCCGGGCGGTGGCCTGATGTTCGGGATCGGTGATCGTGCGGGCATGGCCCCAGTCACGGTCGTGATCAGCCACGACCTGCCCGGCGCACGAGGCGACCATCCGGGCGGGGGTGGCGAGCACGTCGATGAACCTGCCGATGCACCGAGGGTCCACGGAGTAGTCGTTGCCGTCGATACGCACGTAGTAGTCCCGCCCCAGCCGCACCCGATGCGTGAGCCCGATCGCCGGCGCCACCGGCGGCAGAGCCACCATCGCGGCCCGGTCCGCCGCCCACCTAGCCGTGGGCGTCGTCAAGCCGATCGCGCGCAGGACGCGCGTGTTCGCGCGTTGCACGAGCCAGTCGCTGATCTGGACGTTGAAGTCGAACGGCGAGGTGAACACACGCCCAGGCAGGAACGAGGTCTCGAAGAACCCGTTGCGCCGCTCGACCAACCCCTTGAACTCCGGATCCCTGGGCGGGGCCAGGCGAATACGCACCCCGATCGTCCCGGCGAACGCCGCCGCCTCCGTCGTGAGCTTCCCGGTGCCACCGATCGCGGCCTCCCGATCCCAGACCAAGGTCCGTGGACAGGCACCCCACCCGGCCACGATCTCCCACATCCCCGCCAGGATGTCTCCGGCCTTGCGACTGGGAATCATGACCGCGTCCGTGACCCGCGAGTACCCGCAGGTCATCGCGAGCACCGGCAGGATCCGCTCAGCCCCGCCACCAACCGGGATCGGCTGAGGTGGGAACCACAGATCACACTGGGCGACCTCACCCGGGTCGTACTCCACTCGGTCGGTCGGGTCCGGCGGAACGAACAACGGACGCAGCTCCCGAACCCGGTCCTTGAGGATCGTCAGCGACTTCGTCCACCCGATCCGCTCAGCGATCACCGTCGCCGGCATCCGCGGGAACTCCGCGAGCAACGCCCGGACCTGCGGCTCGACCCCATCCACACACGAACCGCGAGGGCCGCGCTCACGCGACGGCGGCGCCTCGGCCCGAAGCGCCGAACGGACCGTGTTACGCGCCAAACCCAACCGACGCGCAATCTCCTTGATCGGAACACCCTCAGCCCGATGCAACCGACGGACCTCAGCCCAGTCTTCCAATGCGATCACCCCTCCAGCCTCGGAGGGGTCAGTCCCAATCCGCCGCTAGAGGGTCAGTCTCAGCGCGTCGTCGACACCCCTACCAGGGATCGAACTGGTCGTGGATCAAAGACGCACCCCGCGCCGGCATCGGCAACGGGCTCGCCCGATACCGGCGGTGGCGCGGACCGTGGCTGCCCCGGCAGTGGCATAACCGGACGTGCCCGGTCAGCGCCGGCCTGCCGGGCAGGGGCCGCGCGCTGTTGGGTCGGCTACCGCTGATGGTCAGTTGCGGCGAGCACGGCTGCCGGCTGGAGGATGCCACCACCGTCGACATCGAGATGGCGGCACGGCCGGCCGTCGGATCCAGTGCCGGTGGCCGCGCCGCTTGCCGACCTGGACCGCTACACCCACCAGGCGCTGATGACCGGCCGGGTCAGCCTGCTCGGCCGGGACGTGCCCGCCGGCGTGTGGTTCCGGCTGCTGCGCACGTTGCTGCACGAGGTGGGCCTGTCACCGAGCGCCGCCGGCAAGATCGGAGGCCGTGTGTTGACGCTGATCTGGGAGACCGTTGGGCAACCGGTCCGAGCTGGCATGGGCACCTGGAAGCCGTACGAGCACATGGACTGGCCCACCCAGGAGACGATGCTGCACGCCGCGGCGGTCGCGTTGCAGTTGGCCGCCGACGGTCGGATCACCGCTCGCGGCGTTCTCGGCGCCGCTATCCAGCCGACCACGCCGTTTCGGGTGTACGACGGTGACCGGCCCTCGCCATTCGGTACCGCTTGGCCGGACCTCACCGCCGCGGCGGAAACCGCGCTCGATCAGGCCCGCGCCGAATCCAACGGTGCCCGGCAACTCCTGGGGCTACTCACGATGTGCAGCCACCGCCAGGAGACATGGGAACGGCAGATCACCTTCCTGAAAGACGTCGGCGTCGCGGCCGGCTTCCTGCCGGATGGCGCCGAGTTGGACCTGCAGTTCCCCGCCAGTCAGCCAGCGACGGCCGCCGCGCGCAGGTAGCTGTAGACCGTCTCGCGACTGATCCCGAACTCCTTGGCCAGCGCGGACTTGCGCTCACCGGCGGCGACGCGCTCACGCAACTGCTGCGCCTGCTCGGCGGTGAGGGCGGGCTTGCGGCCGGTGTACACGCCGCGCTGCTTGGCCGCGGCGATGCCCTCGCGTTGGCGTTCCAGAATCAGTGCGCGCTCGAACTCGGCGAAGGCGCCCATCACCGACAGCAGCAGGGTGGCCATCGGTGAGTCCTCGCCGGTGAACGTGAGGCTCTCCTTGACGAACTCGACCCGCACGCCTTTGCCGGTCAGGGTGCGTACGAGCCGGCGCAGGTCGTCGAGGTTGCGGGCGAGGCGGTCCATCGAGTGCACGATGACCGTGTCTCCGTCGCGGACGAACGCGATCAGCTCGTCGAGCTTCGGCCGGGCGGTGTCCTTGCCGGACGCCCTGTCGGTGAAGACCCGCTCCACCTCGATCCCATCGAGCTGCCGGACCGTGTTCTGGTCGACGGTACTCACTCTGACGTACCCGACGCGCATCGTTTCGCCCTCTCCGACCCGGTTCTGTCAGGTTGGACTCTATGGGCCGACCAGACAAGCGTCAAGAAACGCCACACTGGACCCTAGTCTGACGTATTCCGGTGCCGGCCATGGGTGTGGTGTTGGGGTACACCCCAACACCACACCCACTGTCAGTGGGCATCGGACTGTGACTGCGCAACCGATGCCGCGGGCTTGGTCGCCAAGACGATCCCTTGCAGGGTCTTGTCCCCGGCCTCGGGCTGCGGCGGCGCGCCCGACCGAGGCCGGGCGCGCCGTCAGGTGGCGCTGCTAGATGATGCTGTTGAAGCCGTCCCAGCCGTGGCCGATCTCGCGGGAGTCCGGGGAGCTGAACGGGACTCCGTTGTCACGTTCGATGTTGTTCGGGTAGAGCCACAGGGTTCCGTCCGTCTTGCGGCCGACGAGGTCGGTGTAGCCGTCGCCGGTCACGTCCGCTCCGACGATCATGTCGAAGCCGTCCCAGCCGTGGCCGATCTGCTGGGAGGCGCTGAACGGGACTCCGTTGTCACGTTCGATGTTGTTCGCGTACAGCAGCAGCGTTCCGTCCGTCTTGCGGCCGACGAGGTCCGTGTAGCCGTCGCCGGTCACGTCCGCTCCGACGATCATGTCGAAGCCGTCCCAGCCGTGGCCGATCTGCTGGGGGGTGCTGTACGGAATGCCGTCGTCCCGGACGAAGTTGTTCGGGTACAACCACAGGGTTCCGTCCGTCTTGCGGGCCACGAGGTCGGTGAACCCGTCGCCGGTCACGTCTGCACCGACGATCATGTCGAAGCCGTCCCAGCCGTGGCCGATCTCGCGGGAGTCCGGGGAGCTGAACGGGACTCCGTTGTCACGTTCGATGTTGTTCGGGTACAGGATCATCTTCCCGTCGGCCTTCACCAGAAGCAGGTCAGCGTAACCATCACCGGTGGCATCGGCGTGGACGATCCGGTCGGCACTGCTCCAGCCGCTGCCGATCTGCTGGGAGGCGTTGTAGGGGACGCCGTCGTCCCGGACGAAGTTGTTGGCGTACATCAGCAGCGTTCCGTCGGACTTCCTCCCGATCAGGTCGTGGAAACCATCACCCGTCACATCGGCTGGGAAAGGGTTGTGTACGGGCGGCTCGGTGTTGCCGACGACGTTTCGATAGCGAAGCGCCACGTAACTGCTCGCCAGGTGCGAGTCGATCCGGCCGTCGGAGCCGCCCGTAAGCGTTTCCGTCCCGATCTTCACCGGATAGCTCCCGAAGGAGTAGTACTCGAAGGTGCCGGTCGACTGATTGATCCAGCGCTTGAAGAGGATGGCGTGCTTGGTCTTGTAGTTGAGGGCGTCGCCCGGTTGCAGGTCGTTCTTGTTGATCTGGGTTGCGACGGTGTCGAGGTTGCCGGTCCATGCCGAAGCGGAGAGGTGCCAGGCCATGGAGATGAACCCCGAGCAGTCCGTCCGATATTTTCTACCATTCTGGTCCGGGTACCACCCGGTCTGGCTGTACCCGATGCTTGCCCGGTTGTCGTACCAGTACTTGGCGCGGTTCAGGATCTCGTCACGGGTGATCTGGCCACCCACGCTGGAGGCAGCGTGGGCTGCCTGCGGGGCGCTGGTGACGGTGGTGGCAACGCCGGCGGTCAGGCCGATGCCGGCGGCCAGAGCGGCGCCGAGGGTCAGGCTGGTTAGCCGTCGAAACAACATGGCAGTCATGCTCTTTTCGTCATTCTTGATTCGGGATATGTTGCGCCGGCCGCGGTGTCGAGGAACGCGGCTGACGGGCGCAGGTCGGCTACTGTGCGCTCAGGCTCGGCGCTGCGATGAGTTCAAGCGCTACGGACTGGCGGGCGCGCTCTCTAGTCCGTCCCGGCGATTACCGTGCCTCGGACCCGTTCGCGTCGTCAATTTAGTCAATCCACAACCTGTTAGAAGCTCCATTCCATTCCCTCGCTCTGCTACTGAAATGACCGGAGGCCGTTGCCTTCAATTCGTGAATATGGGTAGAGCGCGTACGCGGCTGCTGATATCCCGGGCCACCTTCTCGGCGGAAGCGTGGTCAGCAGCCAGCACGAGCAACGCAACCGAGACGTGGTCGGGCCCGGCTCGTACCCGAATGTGTTCAACTTGCTCCTCACGTCGAACATGCGCCCAAACCAGGTCCCGTAGCACCTCGTCGCCGATATGCCGCAGGGGCGCCGGGCGGTCGAGTTCGAAGGTCACCATCCGCATGGTTAAGACCACTCAAAACCGCCGCCAGCCGACGCAGAACTCGCGACCGTCAACTCGAGGAAAAGAACTGTGGGAACGGGGGAACCGTAGCCCTGAATCGATACGTTCATGACATACTCCTCTTGTGGCAAGAATTGGAAGCAACTTACTTCCGACGGTTCGCTGAACTTCTTCCCTACGGATCGATGTTCCGTTGACTGGAAGCCTTCCGTCTGCGGCTTGCGATGTCACTACTTCCAAACTGGCAGCAAGGTGTCTGGCACTTTGCTGCCCACGGTCTACGACAGAAGATTCGAGCTTGCAGGCCGCCGATCATGCACGCATAATTAACCCACCATGGGGGAGGGTGAGGGCTGTCCATGCTGGAATCACTGGGAGTGTCAAGCCAGGCCGAACAGGTCTACCGAGCCATGCTGGCGCTACCCAACGTGGGCGTCCTTGGCCTCGCCACCCATATGGGACTCGACGAGACGACCGTCCGCACGGCGCTCGATGAACTTGCCGATTTAGCCCTTGTCCGGCCGTCCTCGGACAAATCAGGCGACCTGCGACCAGTATCTCCACAAACGGGTCTGGCAGCGCTCCTAGTTCAGGCCGAGGCGGAGGTACTACATCGTCAGCGTCAGGTCGAAGCCACTCGCGCAGCCATCAAATCCATGGCAACAAGTCATCTTGCCTCCCGCGACCAGGAGGGCGTACATCGACACGAAAGTGTGGACGCCGTCCGCTTCCGACTAGAGGAACTGGCGGCCAGCGCTGAGGTCGAGTGCGTCTCGCTTAACCCCGGTGGCGCCCAGGCCCCAGATGGTAGGGAGTCGAGCAAGCCGTTAAACCAACTCGCCCTCGAACGAGGCGTCATCATCCGATGCGTGTACCAGGACAGCTACCGCAACGACCGTGGAGTCGTCGGCTACGCACGCTGGCTCACCGATCTCGGTGGGCAGATCCGCACCAGCCCCACCCTGCCAATGCTGACAGTCGTAATCGACCGACGAGTGGCGTTGCTGCCACTCGATGCAACCGACACCCGCAAGGGCGCCGTTGAGGTCGATGACCCCAGCATAGTTGCTGTCATCTACGCCCTCTTCGAGCAGATCTGGCGCACCGCCCGGCCGATCGGCCTCGCACAGCCCATCGACATTCACAGCATCGAACCATCCGAACGCGAACTACTGCGCATCCTCGCCGACGGCCACACCGACGAGGCCGCCGCCCGCAAACTCAACCTCTCTCTACGCACCATACGAAGAATGACCGCCAGCCTAATGGAACGGCTCGACGCCCGTAGCCGCTTCCAAGCCGGCGTACGCGCCACACAACGCGGCTGGAACGACCTATAGGTAGAGAAGGACCACCATGACCACCAGCCGACCCAACCAACTCACTTCTCGCCCACGCCCATGTCAGGCGGTAGCGGGACGGTAGTCCAAGCCTTCGGGAGACGGCACGAGGACGGCGGCATATCGCCGGTCGGCGGTTATGTCGGCATCCTCGTCTACCTCGAAGCCGATCAGAGCACGCTGCAAAGGCACGCCACCGTGCACGACGGCTGCCACGTCGGCGAGCCAACGGTCGAGCGGGGAACGCCAAGAGAGCGACCCCACACCGCTGTGCTCGTCGAAGGGGTAGCCGCCGATTCCGCGATCAACTCGGACCAGAGCGCCGAGTGGCAGATAGAGGCCCAAGCTGTCGATGTCCTCGTATCGAGAAGAATACCCGCCGCAGACGACGCGGTCGCCGGACGGCAGCGTCAGCGTCCCTCGTAGGTGACCGTGCTCGAGCAACGCGGCGACGTCCACGAGTCCAGAAACGTCGACTCCGGCAACACGACAGCCGTCGACGCCTGCGGCACGCCAGAGCGTCCGTACGGCTCGGTCGAGGTTGTCATCATTGGCGGGACCGAGAATCAGGTACAGCTCGTAGAAACCGCCGGTCCAGTTCTCGCCGTCGTTCATGTCGTCTGCCTTCACGCCATCAAGATCTACGACCTGGCGGTCAACGTCACGTCTATTTCGGGCTTTCCGCCGTCGCGGTGAAGTGGATCACGGCTCCGCTGGACCGGGCTGACGTGCTGACCCGACGCGCTTTGCCGATGAGCGTGGGTCATGGTGCCACCATGGCCTAGCCGTAGTAAACGGCCGAAAACCAACGGCAACGCTGGTCAGAGCCCCGTTACCGCAGGGCAACGGGTGTCGCTCGTGCCGCCGCTTGACCAGCGTTGCCGTTGATTCCGGGCTGGAAGCTACGACTAGACGATCTATTCCAAGGGGTACGGGGACAGCGAAGAGAGGCGAGGGCGTCCATGATCGACGTTGCTGAGCAACGATGACCATGGAGGCCACGTGCACGTCGATCGGGACACCCTCGCCACCGCACTGTACGTGAAGATCGACGACGTGTTGAAGTCGTCGCCCCAGCTCACCCGCTGGCGACCCGCAATCGGGATCGCCCCGAAGATCACCGACGCCGAACTGATCACCCTGTCGGTGTTGCAAGCCCTGCTCGGCTACCACAAGGAAGCCCGCTGGATCCGTCACGCCCGCATGAACCTGACCCACCTGTTCCCCTACATCCCGAAACAGCCCGGGTACAACAAGCGGCTGCGGACACTCGGCACGCAGATCACCCACCTGATCCGGGTTCTGGCCCTGGACACCGACCTGTGGCAGCACCCGGTGCGCATCGCCGACTCCACCCCGGTGGAGTGCGGACGCTCCCGCGAGACCGTCAAACGCTCTGATCTGGCCGGGGTGGGCCACCTACGGCTACTGCGCCTCGCACTCACGTCGCTTCTGGGGCCTGCGTCTGCACCTGGTCACCACCGTGCACGGACTGCCCGTGGCATTCGCCCTGGCCACCGCCAAGACCGACGAACGCGAAGCACTCATGGACCTGTTCGACCTGGACACCGGCCTGTTGACCCATCCCGACGGGCTGACCCTGGCCGTGGACAAGGGCTACCGCGACGCTGCCACCGAACGACAGCTGACCGAACGCGGCGTCACCATGATCCGCCCCGCCTACCGGACCGAGCAGCCACGCCCCGGACGGACGCTACTACGCGCAGTACGACAAGGCATCGAGTCCGTCAACCAGACCCTCAAAGGTCAACTCGACCTCGAAAGACACGGCGGCCGTACCGCCACCGGCGTACTCGTACGCGTCGCACAACGCATCCTCGCGATGACCGCCGCGATCTGGCACAACTGGACCACCGGCCAACCCGTCATGCGCTCCCTCATCGCGTACGACCACTGATCCCTCGGAATAGATCGTCTAGGCGATTAGGCGGAGGGCTTGGAGCTCTCACAGGGGCTGCTGTTCGTCCTCGACGCCCGCGGCCGCCGATGGACGCTCTACTCCCCGGACCCCGGGTACACCGCCATGCTCGCCGCCGCGGCGGCCGCCGGCACCCTCGAACTCGAGTTCACCGTCATAGCCGCCAAGCCCCCCAGGGCCCCGGCAAAGTCGTTAGGTGATGCCGAGTAGGGCCAGTGGGCGGGTGCTGTCGCGGGCGTGATGTCGGTTGGCGGCGGCGATGTTGGTGACGCCGGCCAGGCGTAGGGCGCCGATCGCGGCGTTGCGTAGGGCGGCCATGACTTCGGGGCCGGTGCCGGTGCGGATCTGGGATCGGTCTTCGTCGTAGGTGACATCGCGGACCCAGTGGACCTTGTTCTCGATCGACCAGTGGTCGCGGATCCAGCCGGCTAGTTGGGTGGGTTTGGCCTGGTGGACGCGGATGTCGGTGATGGCGTAGACGGTCTCGGTGGTGAAGCGTTTCGGCTGGTCGAGGCGGCGTCTGCGGCGGCGGACCTGTAGAGCCTGGGCGGCGTGTGGGAAGTCGATGCCGGTGGAGACGGTGAGGATCTTGCAGGTGCGGATCTCGCGGCGGCCGTGTCCGCGGTCGGTGTCGCGTGCGGCGTCCGGGACCGCTTGCCAGGGCAGGCCGGCGAGTTGGGCGTGCAGGCTGGGCTGGTTGGCCTTGACGGTCAGGATCCAGTGCGCGCCGCGCTCGGCGAGGTAGGCGACGTGATCGCGTTGGCAGTGCAACGCGTCGGCGGTGATCACGGTGTCGCGCAGGTCGCCGATCTGGTCGAGCAGCGGTGCGAACCGGGTGACCTCATTGGTCTTGCCGTCCACATCGGTGCTGGCCAGGACCACACCGGTGGCCTGGTCGCAGGCCGCGAGAACATGCCGGGCTGCGGTATCGGTGGTGCGGGAGCCGCGCAGGGTCTTGCCATCCACGGCGATCGCCCGCCACGCCGTTGACGGCGCAGTCGCCGACCGTGCGGTGAGCCAGACACCGATCGCCCTGGTGAGCTGGTCCGGGTCTAGGGCCTGAAGGAGTCTGCGGATCATTGCCTCCGACGGACGCCGGTCCGGGGCGATACCCAACGCCAGCGCGGTCGCGGCCGGGACGTCGGCGACCCACTCCGCGATCGAGGTGTACGAGCGATAGCCGGCCACCACGGCGCACACCGCCGCAGTCACCACGACTGCCAACCGGTGCCGCACGCCCCGACGGGCGCGAGGATCCGGCAGGCCGGCCAGCGCTGCGGCCAGCCCAGCAGCGGTTTCGGGCACCGTAACAGCCGGTGCGCAGGACACAGACGAGATCAGCGATGATGGCAGCGAGGGCATGGCTCACTTCGGACGATCAAGGCTTCGACACCCTGATGATCATCTGAACCGGCCATGCCCGCCTTACTGCCCGCAACTCCGGCGCTTCTCAGCCGAATGCCTCATCCCGGACACGTCCACGACTTTGCCGGGGCCCTGCCCACATACCCAACGCCGCCCACCGGCAGCCCCGTACCCGGATCGGCCACAACAGCGGAACCCGCGAGTGCGTCAACGCGTCGCCGAGGGAATGAGTCAGGCAACCCAGCCCCAACGGCACACCCAGCCACCACCAACCACCCCCGGGACCCGGCAGCGCCGCCGCCATCACCCCGACAAGCAGCCCCACTCCCGCCGCACCGAACATCCCCCGCGTACGGCGGCGCAGCAATCCACGCGCTGCCAACGCCGCCGCCAACCCGGCGACCACCGCTGCGGCCACATCGCCCTCCAGCCAGCAGACCAGCGACACCACTAGTAGTGCTTTGTTAGGTCGTTGTGGCGTGTCGCTTGTGTGAGCATGGTGGCGGTGTTGGCTGCGGTGCGTGGATGAGCGGGAACTCGCCCGGGTGCGGGGGCGGTTGGAGGACTTCGCGGCGGGGATCTTCGCGGGGTTGCGGCGGTCGGATCAGCGGGCGACGGGTCTGCGGTATCTGCGGGGGTTGATGCTGGATGGCCGGCGGAAGTCGATGCAGCCGATGGCGCAGCGGCTCGGGGTGGATCATCAGCAGTTGCAGCAGTTCCTGACCTCGTCCACCTGGGATGTCGGCGGTGTGCGGCGGCGGCTGGCCACGGCCGCGGTCGAGGTGGTGGCGCCTGAGGTGTGGGTGGTCGACGACACTGGATTCCCGAAGGACGGCAAGGCCTCGGCGTGTGTGGCCCGGCAGTACTCCGGCACTCTCGGAAAGGTCGCCAACTGCCAGATCGCCGTCACGGTTCACGCGGCGACTGACACGGCGTCGGCGGTGCTGAACTGGCGGTTGTTCCTGCCGGAGTCCTGGGATGAGGGCTGCGTGCCCGGCCCGGACGGCAAGCCCGCCAACGTGCACGCCCGCAGACTGCGTCAGCAGCCGGTCACCCTCGATGCGGCCGGGGCGAAGAAGCCACACACCCGGGTGCGGCTGCCGCCCGCTGAGCAGATCGCGCAGATCCGCCGGCGCCGCACCGCGTCGAAGGTCCCGGACGCCGAGCGGTACCGGCCGAAGCGGCTGATGGCCCTGGACATGCTCGACGAGCTGGCCCAGTGGGGACTACGTCCGCCGCTGCTGACCGCCGACGCCGGCTACGGGCAGGTCGCCGAGTTCCGTCAGGGATTGACCGAACGCGGCATCGGCTACATTGTCGCGACCACGTCGTCGACCACCGCGCAACCCGGCGACGCCCAACCGGTCGAGGTGCCTTACGCCGGTGTCGGCCCACACCCCACACCGCGCTACCCCCAGCCGGCCCGCAGCCTGAAACACCTCGCCCTCACCCACGGCGCCGACGCCACGACGCTGGTGCGCTGGCGCGCCCGGCTACCCACACCCGACCGCGACCCGGACCAGCCCGCCGGTGAACTATCCGGGCACTTCTTCGCCCTGCGGGTGCGTCCCGCCGGCCGGGCCGTCCGACGCGGACCCCACCGCGGCGACGACGGGGTCCTGCCCGAATGCTGGCTACTCGTGCAATGGCCCCCCGGCCAGGACGAACCCAGCGACTACTGGCTGTCCGACCTCCCCGCCGGCACACCGCTTGCCGAACTGGTCCGCCTGGCCAAAAGCCGCTGGCGCATCGAACACGACTACCGCGAGCTCAAAACCGCCCTCGGCCTCGACCACTTCGAGGGCCGCTCCTGGACCGGCTGGCACCGCCACGTCACCCTCACCGCAGCCGCCCACCTGTTCCTCACCCAACTGAGGCTGACACGCCCAAAAGCAGCGGGGCAGACCTGAGCCTCTACGCCGTCCTGCGCGAACTGCAATACCTACTCGCGACCTGGCTCGGGTTCTGCCCCCTCTGCCACCAACTCGTCCCAACCTAACAAAGCACTACTAGGCCGGCGGCCACCGCGAACACTAGCGTGTGAGTCACCGCCCGATGTCCGCCCCGGCCCGTGCAACAACCACAAGATGAGCGCCGTAGTGCCGCAGCCCCCGCCGCCGTCCCTCGAGCGATCACACGCGTCACCGGGCCCAACGACCGAGCAACAACCGATCCTGGATGATCAATATCTGGCAGCAACGCGGCACCCGCAGCGACCGCCGCACCCACCACAACCGTCCCCGCTGCGGGCTGGGCGCCCCACACCGCGACCTCCGCGCACCCACACAGCCACATCACCGCCCCGGACAGCGCGTGAGATCGCCCCATCACCGTGGCACCACCTCGATCCGCCCACGCTCCACACCAGACGAGAGAAGCATCGCAGAAAGCAATGGCATCGATGTATCGCAGTCGAGTGCGGGGGCGGTGGATGAGGGTGCCGTTTCACGTTCCCGACCCCGATATAAAGATCAAATACTTGGCGGGCTGGGACAGCTACTCAAGCGAAGGCCGACACGTCTCAGTCGAGCACGGGGTTGGTGAGAGCAGTGCTGCCGCGGTGCTTCCGGTCCTCGCGCCGTGGCCGGCGCTGCGGTCCGGGTCACCTTGCCCCTGATGCCTCCGTGCCCGGCCGCCGTGGTGGCTTTGGGGGCCCCATTTGGCATCTTCTTCGTATGCACTCGGCCACGGTTGGGTGTGTTGTAAGGCTGCAGCCGTTCGTATAAGTAGGTCTTCGCGGTTGTGTTGGGCGACGATTTGGAAGCCCACAGGCGTGTTGTCAGGGGCGAAGCCGGCAGGGATGCTGGCTGCTGGATGGCCGCTGACGTTAAATGCCCAGGTCAGAGCTACATTCAGGCGCTTGCCTGGTCCCGCATGGCCGTGAGCGGTGTAGGGGGTTGTCGGGGTGACCAGGATATCGGCAGCAGAGAACAGTTTGGCTAGTTGGTGGGTGTTGTGCATGTGCAGTTCTTTGGGGTGAGTTTTATCGGTCGATGTTTGTGTTCTGAGTTCCTTCCATGCGGGTTCAGGGTCGTTCAGGATTAGATCGTGTTCGACCCATTGGAGGAATCCGTCCTTGGCGAGTCGGTTTGCGGCAGCATGGGCGATTCTTGCTATCTGCTGGTCGACCTCGGCGTAGCCGAGGTCGACTGACCACACTGCTTGGATTGGTCGCCCTCGTGGCGGGGTGGCGAGGTGTTCGGCAAGTCGTGTGCCGAGGATGGCGTCGAGGTAGCTGGTGGCGTCAGCGACAGTGCGGGCCAGCGGACCAGGTGCGTTGAGAGCGTTCACGGAGGACAGCAGGCCATTGGTGGTCTTAACGCCGAGCACGCCGCACCAGGCAGCCGGAATCCGGAGAGATCCGGCACCGTCGTTGCCAGTAGCCAGCGGTACGAGACCCGCGGCGACTGCAGCTGCGGAGCCGGCGGATGACCCACCGGGGGTGCGGTCGACTCGCCATGGGTTGGTGGTGGGCCCGCGGTCCGTATGCCCCCAGGTCTGCCAATCGGTGCCGCGAGGCACGGCCGTGGTGCCGATCGGGATACACCCGGCGGCGATGAGGCGTTTGGCGTGTAGCGAGGCGATGCCTTCGGTGGCCTTGATGCCGATCGGGACTCCGGCGAGAGGCAGGTTGACGCCGGTGCTGACAATGCGCTGTAGCTCGTACGCGGCACTACGTGCCTGGTCCGGCCAGACCTCTCGGAAGGCCCGTAGTTCGTGGTCGATGGCCGCGATACGTCTCAAGGCGGCCTCGACGACATCCACGGGGCAGAGTTGACCGCTGTTGACCATCCTTGCGATCTCGACGGCGTTGAGGGGCGCCGGGTCAGTGTCGGGGTTCAAACTCATCGCTGTGTGTCTCGGTCGGTCCCTTGTTCGTGGCCAGCCTGTTGGTAGGGAGGCCGATTTGTGGTCCTCGGCCCCTCCTGGCGAGGTACGCGAGTCGGGGTGGGGAAGGCGAGGGCTGCAGCTCGGGAGGCGTCGACTTCACTCAAGCGTTCCTGATATGGACGTCCTTTGTACTGCCACGACTCCAGCTCAGGTTGCAGCTCCTTTTGGATAGCCCGCTCGACTAGGACGGCCATCTCGACGGGGCCGATACCACCAGGTACCGGGGTAATGTTTTGCGGGATCTTGGTGGCCTCGGGGGAGATGTCACCAACTACTTTCCCGTTGGGTGCTGGCACGAATCCGGAGTCGACCACAAGCCGGTGGTGTGGACGTATGTGCTGTGGGCCAAGGATGCCCGGGCTGCCGGTTACCGAGACGACGATATCGGCTTCTCGAACTGCGTCCAGGTCGTCGCCGAGATCGAGTTGGCGCGGTTTGTGACCGTGCTCGGCGAGTCGGCTGACGACACCGCGCCCGACAAACCCGTGGGCTCCCACGACAGCGATGGATGGCGCATCCTGGGCGAAGGGTCGTACCACTCGCCAGATCCCTTCGGCAGTCGCACACACCTGCCGGCTGGATGCCTCAGTGAGGGCGTCGATGTCCTTGTGTGGTGCGATACCCTGCACAAATTGACGCAGCCGGGCCGGGACTGGCTGTTGCACGATGATTGCGGTTACAGCGGGGCTGATGTTAGCGCTTTCGATGGCGGCGCTGAACTGCGCTGGGGTGACGTGGGACGGAAGAACTAGATGGTCGGTATGTAGGCCAATTTTGGTAAAGTTTGCGACCTTCTGTTCGGCTGAGATCCGTGAGGCATCCGAGCGTATTTTCCAATCCGCAGGGTCGTGAGTTGCGGCCTCGACTCGGATGATTGTTGCTCTCTTGTCGAGAGATGCCATGGAGTCGCGGTAGCCGACGTAGAGATTATGGACGTTTCGTAGGATCTCTCGGCCTGAGATTTGGTTTTCGGTTCCAGTGACCATATTTGGCACCGTTCAGTTGGGCCAGCCGAGGTGCGCGAGTGTGGCGGGCACCGGCTCCAGAATGCGACCGCCGAGTAATTCGTGTACCTGATTCTCGGTCAGCAGGCGGTGATCCTCAAGTTTGTCCTGGTAGCGGTGGCCGTCCCAGGTTAAAGGGATGGCGGTGAATGTGTCTGGATCAAAAGCGTCGTAATAGGAGAAATTCCCGTGATGGGCGATCCAGGTAATGTTTCTGGGCTCGACGTTGAGGTGTTCCTGTGCAAGTTCTAGCGCCTGCATGGCAACGCCGGCCATGTCATCGGCAATGCCGTAGCTGTCGCTGTTGGAGCGGATCTCAGACGCTACTGCGGTAACCTGATCGCTGAGACGATATAGACGTACCAGGCAATGTGCCCGCCCGTTGCGGTGGTGCGACCAGTGCACGATTGCGCTCAGGTGACTGTCAGATTTGAGGACTGGCGAGTCATTGGTCACTTCTAGCACCTCCTGTTAGGCCAACCTGGTTGTCGTGACTACGGGCAGAGTAAGCGGCTCGCCAGTGGTGATGTCCCGCGCACCACGGTGCTGTGACAAGACCCCACCGAGCGGGAACCCGCCGGCTGCCTCACCCGCACGACACCGGAACCAAGGTCATCAAGAAAGGGACAGATCGGCGAGAGGAAAGCAATGACAAACCATTGAGAAGCCATCGGCATTGCCCAGGTCACCCGCCACCACCAGGGACAAGATCAACGAGAACCTACAACGTGATGCGGGTAGCCAACCGGGTGGCCTGCCCTGCCACGGCGGGGCAGGCCACCACGCGAGCTGTCGCGCTACAGCTCGACTCCCGCCTGGACGCCCTGCTCGCCGGCCGATTCCGGTTCGGTAGCTGGGCGGGGTGGGCGTCGGCGTCGCGGCGAGTTGGACTCTGGTGCGCCCAGTCCGAGGCGGGCCAGGTCGTCGGCGGTCCAACCGCCGGCCACCGCGGCGGCGTACCGGGTGTTGTAGTGGTCGGTTGCCTGGCGCAGGGCCTCGGCGAGTTGGTCTCGCTCGTGCCGCGCCGTAGCCGCCTCCCCGACCAGATTGGTGCGCTCCCGCAGCAGCGCGAGCGCGGCTTTCTCGGTTTGGCTACGGACGGCTTTAGCGGTCTGGTCGGCCATGGAGTCCTCCCCAATACGACGGCCGGGTGCTGTGGAGGCAGAGCATAGTGGGCAAGATCGATCCTTGTGTTACCGCCTTTCCACCCTTGCTTCCGGCCCGTGGGGGCGTCCTGGTTGTTAGCCAAGGACGGTGGCCAGGGTCAAGGGTGGGCCATGGGCCCATCGCGCAGCGACGCGTAGCGCCCTTGACGCTGGACGGCGGCCGGCTATCGTCTGCAGCCCTCACGGGGTGGGCTCCTGGTGTGTGCCGTCAGGGCCGTCGTGTAGATCAGGTACGCAGCCTGTTGCTCTTGATCAGGTCGATGAATGTGCTCCACCCCGTGGCGGTAATCAGTAGGGCTGGTCCGGAGGGGTCTTTGGAGTCGCGGATGCCGATGGCGTGCGGGGTCAGGGCGACCTCGACGCACTGGGCGTTCTCGTTCAGGCTGCGGCTGCTCTTGCGCCACAGAGCATGGTCAGCAGGGAAGTCAGGGTTCATGTCGTCGTCCTTTCACAGGGCGGCTCGATCGAGCAAAGCGTATTTGAGAGGAGAGCGGATGGTGGAGGGTGACCGGGGACGGTATGCAGGGCGGCTTAACGATCTGGGTAGGTGGAGCGAGCAGGATGCCGCTGATTTCGAGTCGGCCAGGGCGGCGATCGGTGCGGTGATCGCGGCCTACAGCAGTCGCTTGGGTCAGACGGTGGATGTTGAGGAGCGTGCCGCGTTGGTGGCGGCGCAGCAGCGGTATGCGCGGGAGAGACGCCTGTTGACTCTGGATGACCGGGAGCAGATCGAGCGAGTCATGCGTGACTATCCTGCGTTGGCGCGGGAGGTCTCGGAGCCGCGATGACCGCGAACACGGATCCGTCGATGTTCCGGCTTCCCGAGGAGGAGTCGCGGCGCATCTTCGAAGAGCAGATCAGACCGGTGTATACCGGCGCCGCGCGGGAACACCCGGTGGTCGTGTTCATCGCCGGGCAGCCGGGTGCGGCTAAGACCACCGTCGAGTCGCAGGTTGTTGTTCAGTTAGGGCGTGAGGAAGCGGTCGCGGTTGACGGGGACGACCTTTTTGAGTACCACCCGGACTACGCCAGGCTGGCTGCCGAGAACGATCAGACCGTGCGTGCGCTGCTAGCTGATGCTGCTAGCCGGTGGTGGACGATGCTCGCCGAGCACATTCGGGGGCAACAGTGTGATGCCGTCATCAGCGCACCGTTGGCCGGGGCGGACTGGGCAGCGGCTCGGTTCGACGAGTTCCACCAGGCCGGGTACCGGGTGGAGTATGTCTTCGTCGCGGTGCAAAGCGCGCAGTCTGTTAGCGGTCCTTGACCGGTATCAGCGGGAGAGAAACGAACACGGTGTTGGCCGCTTCGTGTCGCCCGAGATCCATGACAGGGCGTACCCGGCCGTGCTTGTCACAGCTGATCGGCTGGAGGATGAGCGTCTCGTTGACGCGGCGTATGTGGTGCGCCGCGGTGGCGAGACTCTCTACCGCAACGCCCTGGACGAGAGCGGCAGCTGGAGCGAGCCGGCCCGCTTGCGAGAGGCGATCGAAGGCGAGCGATCACGGGCATGGACGGCCGAGGAGCGCGACGACTTTTCGCAGCGTGCACGCTCTACGGCAGAGCGCATTGGTGAGCATCTCAAGCCGGCTCTCGCTGAGGCGGTCCGTAGGGCTGTGGCTCACCTCGACTCTGCTGCCGACCGTACGTTCACTGATACCGCGGTCCGGGCGTTCCCCTCGCCGACCAGGGCGACTCTGAGTCAGGCGACAAGTGACCGGGGCAGCGTTACAGGTACATCCTCGGTGAGGGGTGTAGGTGGCGATCGGGCGGCCTCCCGGTAATGGGCACTACACGGTGTCCGACTACGTCCGGTGGAGGTCGATTTCGTTCGGAGCCTCGGCGTGCCCACCGCGCTCGTCCTGACGGAGGAAGTTGGAGTAAAAGTCTGACTTTTGGTCAGACGGGCCGCGTAGCGGCCGGCCGCAACGCGGCGGTTGATGCTCGTCGGAAGGGTGGTCGATGTGGCTGATCCGGCGCAGGTCGGTGTGGTCCGGTTCGGTGCGAGCCACCGCCGGCGGCGTGCCCATACCGATGATGATCCGCGTGTGCATCGGGTGACTGTGCGGTTGTCCGAGGCGGAGGCGGCGGCGGTCGAGGCGAATGCGGCGGCGGCCCGGTTGGCCACTTCGGCGTATCTGGCGGAAGCCGGGTCGGCGCCGCTCGTGCCCGCTTCCGCCGGCCCGGATGGCGCCGCGGAGACCGGGCCATTGTTGGTTGAGCTGATGGGTGTGCACCGGCAGGTACGGGGCGCGGCGCACAACCTCAACCAGGCGGTGGCGCGGCTGCACTCGACCGGTGAGCCGGCCGGGGACCTGACCGCGACCGCGGCATACCTGGCGCGGGTCGCGGCGCGCGTTGACGACCTCGTCACCGCGATCGCCGCCGCGCAGACGGGTCGCCGCTGATGATTCCGAAGGTCACCTACGGCAGTCGGGTCCGCGGGTTGTTGGAGTACCTGTGGGGGCCGGGAAAGGCTGAGGAACATGTCAACCCGCACTTGGTTGCCGGGTACGACGACGTCGCGCTGCTCGCCCCACAGCAGCGTGCGCACAACGACGGCGGCTGGTCGCTGGAGGAGTTGGCGGCGCGGCTGGACGCGCCGCAGATCGCCGCCGGTGAGCGCGGAGTGCGCCAGTACGTGTGGCAGTGCTCGTTGAGCCTGCCCGCGCAGGAGGGCCAGCTCGACGACGCCACCTGGTCGCGTATCGCGGGCCGGTTCGTGACCGGGATGGGTTTCGCCGGTGACGCCGAGCGGGCCGGGTGCCGATGGATCGCGGTGCGCCACGGCCTGTCCGCAAAGGGCAACGACCACATACATGTGGTCGTCACCCTCGCTGCCGAGGACGGGGCACCGGTGTGGCTGCGGCAGGACAAGCGGCGCAGCCAGCAGGTCGCCGACCTGCGGGAGGACGAGTTCGGCCTGGGTAAGTGGACACCCGGCCGGGCCGGTACGACGAAGCGGCCGGAGTTGACCCGGCCGGAGGTCGACCGGGCCCGGCGCAGCGGCCAGACACCGGAGCGGGAGTTGCTGCGCCGACAGGTCCGAGCAGCCCTCGCTGGAGCCGAGGGCGAAGCCGACTGGGTGGCGAGGATGAAGGCCGCGGGCCTACTGGTGGCACCCCGCACCGCGGCAACGGACTCGCAGCAGGTGGTCGGGTACGTGGTCGCGGTGCAACCGACCAGTTCTGGCCGACCGACCTGGTACGCGGGGGGCAGCTTGGACGGGGACCTCAGTCTGCCCCAGGTCCGTAAACGGTGGCCCGATGTCGAGCGACCCACGACGAGCCAGTGGAAAGCAGCGGGGTCCACGGAATCACCGCGGATCCGGCTGAGCGGTGAGGACCGGATGGCGGTGTGGCGATCCTCGGCCACCGCGTTGGAGGCGATCAGCGTCCGGCTGACCCGGATCGCTCCCGACTCGCCGCAGTGGCCGGCCGCTACCCGGGCCAGCGCCGAGCTGCTGGCCCGGGTAGCGGCGGGCGCCGAACCATCCGGGCGGGGTCCGGTGACCCGCGCCGCCGATGCCCTGGCGCGTGCGGCGGCACCACCGCGTCGCGCACCGGCGCCAGCAGCGTCGTCGGTGGCCGCCGAGTTGGGCCGGGTGGCGGATGCGTTGCTGGTCGCTGGGCACGCCCGCAACGGCGGGGAGGCAGCCATCCTGCTGGCCGTGGTGGTTCAGGCGGCGCGGCTGGTTGTGGCGCTGGCCGAGCTGCGGGCCGCCCAGCAGCAGGCCCACGCCGCCGGCGCAGCTGCCGCCGCCGCGGCGCATCTGATGCCCCTGCTGCAGCCCGGCGTCCCGCGCGTCGACCAGGTGCAGGTGCCGGCCCAGAGCAGCACGCCGCAGGCGCAGCCCCACACCGTGCCCGGCCCGGTCCGACCCCGAGATCTGAGCGGGGGCGGGGAAGCGCAGCGATGAGGAGGACGAGGTAGTGCCCGACAACGAGATGGCCGAGATCCACCAGCGGGCTACCGCGGCGGTCACCGCCATGATCCAGGCCGCCGGCGAGGTGGCGCAGGTACTCATCGAGGCCCGCATCATGCAGCTGCAGCGCGCGGCGCGTGCCAGCGACGAGCAGGCCCGCCGGATACGCGCCCAAACCCGTGCCGCGCAGCAGGCCGACGCGGCGGTGTGGCGGCCAGCGATGCGGACGGGGTGGTGGCGCACCGCGGGGACGGAGGACATCGCCCGGGTGTGGCGTGCCGCATCCACGTGGCACCACGTCGACCCCCGGGCGCAGCAGGCGCGGCAGATGGTCGTCGACCAACTCGCCAAACGGGCGGGCCGGGTGGGGCCCGAGACACACAAGCCCGCAGCGGAACCGGACGGCATCGAGGCGCTGTCTGATGCCGTCGACCGTGCGGTGTCCGAGGACACGGAACAGTCTCAGCGGCTGCCGATGTCCGCCGAGGCGGTGAGCGACAGGCACGAGCGGATGGCCGCTGAGGTGCACAAGGCATGGCCTGGGCAGCGAGCCGACACGGTGATCGGGTGCGAGGCCTGGGGTGCCCTGGCATACACCCTGGACCAGGCGCAGCACACTGGCCACGACGTGCAGCAGCTTCTACGCGGCGTGTCCAGGTTCGTGGACCGGGCCCAGCGGCCAGCCGCCTACGCGTGCCGGGTGGTGCAAGACCAGCTCGACGAAACCGTTGATCTCGGCACAGTGCGGATGCAGAGCCGACACGGCACCGAGCCGGCAGCGGTGGCCGCGTCCGCGTTTCCGCAGTCAACGATTTCGGCGGTCACCGAGGTCGCCTCAGCCAGTGAGGAACAGCAGCCTACTGTCCGCCCTGCCACGTCGAGTGTGTCCATGGCGGCGCCGGGCCGATAGCGCCGAGCGCCACCGACCCCCATTACCTGCCGCACCTGCCAGCGCGCCCAGCCCCGATCCATCCAACTGATCGACGCTGCCCTCACGCGGCAGGATGGGTGATGCGCTGTACCCCGCTGTCCATCCGCAGGACCTATCCGGGCATGTGGATTACGGGTAGGCCGTCGCCGTAGCGGTGCCCCTCGCTGGTCAGGATCGACGCTTGATGTTCCAGCGCTGCCCGTACCGTCGTGGCCAGGTCGGCGCGGCTGGTGACCTGGCGCCAGTAGGCCAGCTCCAGCCAGTCTTCACCCCAGGTCGGCAGTACCACGCAGGCATCCATACCCAGCAGCGCGTGCAGGTCTTCGCGGCCTTTCGGATCGGCCAGCAGCGCCAGGGCCTCGGCGACGGTGACGCTGGTGACGCCTACCCGCTGCCGGTCGGTGACCACCTCCGCTACCGGCTCGACAGCGTGGATCGACCCGGCCACGTACGCCAGCACCGCCGACCGGTCCAACACCAGGGTGATCGGAGCCCCCTGGTCCTCGGCGCTCACGCGGCCGGTGCCTGCTGGTCGCCGTCGGACAACCCGCGCTCCATGTGCTCACGCACCTGCTGCTGCAGCGCGGCGTACCGCTCGGGCGTCCACTCGGCCTGCACCGCGTACCGGCGAGCACGAGCTGCCGCCATCCCTTCCTCAGTGATGGCGACGCCCCGCCGAGCCTGCTCGGCGCGGAACTGCTCCCACGCCCGCTGCGCACGCACCGCCCCCGTCACATAGGCGCTCGCCCGCCCCTTGCCCTGGCTCTCCAGGGTCTCGGCCACATCCGGAGGCACGCTGATCGACAACTTACGGAACTCAGTCATACCGAAACCTTACTTCGGTAGTACCCGCGATGTCGGCAAGCGCGCCAACGGGTGTTGACGGCCCCCCTACCTCGGCTCCCTATCCACAGCATGTGGATAGAACATGTGTACGAATGTTTCCGGTCGGTGCCAGCAGCCGTGCCTGCCGCAGGTGGGCGGGCCCGCGTGCAGTTAGCCGGCGGATCAGGTCGTCGAGGCAGGTGGTTAGGTCGTTGAGCGCGGAGAATTCGTAGTGGGTGCACTAGACGATCTATTCCGAGGGATCAGTGGTCGTACGCGATGAGGGAGCGCATGACGGGTTGGCCGGTGGTCCAGTTGTGCCAGATCGCGGCGGTCATCGCGAGGATGCGTTGTGCGACGCGTACGAGTACGCCGGTGGCGGTACGGCCGCCGTGTCTTTCGAGGTCGAGTTGACCTTTGAGGGTCTGGTTGACGGACTCGATGCCTTGTCGTACTGCGCGTAGTAGCGTCCGTCCGGGGCGTGGCTGCTCGGTCCGGTAGGCGGGGCGGATCATGGTGACGCCGCGTTCGGTCAGCTGTCGTTCGGTGGCAGCGTCGCGGTAGCCCTTGTCCACGGCCAGGGTCAGCCCGTCGGGATGGGTCAACAGGCCGGTGTCCAGGTCGAACAGGTCCATGAGTGCTTCGCGTTCGTCGGTCTTGGCGGTGGCCAGGGCGAATGCCACGGGCAGTCCGTGCACGGTGGTGACCAGGTGCAGACGCAGGCCCCAGAAGCGACGTGAGTGCGAGGCGCAGTAGCCGTAGGTGGCCCACCCGGCCAGATCAGAGCGTTTGACGGTCTCGCGGGAGCGTCCGCACTCCACCGGGGTGGAGTCGGCGATGCGCACCGGGTGCTGCCACAGGTCGGTGTCCAGGGCCAGAACCCGGATCAGGTGGG
>NZ_KB900614.1:1414856-1486749 GCF_000379065.1 Salinispora mooreana | reverse complement strand
TCAGTGGTCGTACGCGATGAGGGAGCGCATGACGGGTTGGCCGGTGGTCCAGTTGTGCCAGATCGCGGCGGTCATCGCGAGGATGCGTTGTGCGACGCGTACGAGTACGCCGGTGGCGGTACGGCCGCCGTGTCTTTCGAGGTCGAGTTGACCTTTGAGGGTCTGGTTGACGGACTCGATGTTCTGCCGCACAGCGCGCAGCAGAGGCCGTCCGGGGCGTGGCTTCTCGGTGCGGTAGGCGGGGCGGATCAATGGTGACGCCCGCGTTCGGTCAGCTGTCGTTCGGTGGCAGCGTCGCGGTAGCCCTTGTCCACGACCAGGGTCAGCCCGTCGGGATGGGTCAACAGGCCGGTGTCCAGGTCGAACAGGTCCATGAGTGCTTCGCGTTCGTCGGTCTTGGCGGGTGGCCAGGGCGAATGCCACGGGCAGTCCGTGCACGGTGGTGACCAGGTTGCAGAGCAGGCCCAGGAAGCGACGTGAGTGCGAGGCGCAGTAGCCGTAGGTGGCCACCCCGGCCAGATCAGAGCGTTTGACGGTCTCGCGGGAGCGTCCGCACTCCACCGGGGTGGAGTCGGCGATGCGCACCGGGTGCTGCCACAGGTCGGTGTCCAGGGCCAGAACCGGATCAGTGGGGGTGATCTGCGTGCCGAGTGTCCGCAGCCGCTTGTTGTACCGGGCTGTTTCGGGATGTAGGGGAACAGGTGGGTCAGGTTCATGCGGGCCGTGACGGAATTCCAGCGGCTTCCTGTGGTAGCCGAGCAGGGCTTGCAACACCGACAGGGTGATCAGTTCGGCGTCGGGTGATCTTCGGGGCGATCCCGATTGCGGGTTCGCCAGCGGGTGAGCTGGGGCGACGACTTCAACACGTCGTCGATCTTCACGTACAGTGCGGTGGCGAGGGGTGTCCCGATCGACGTGCACGTGGCCTCCATGGTCATCGTTGCTCAGCAACGTCGATCATGGACGCCCTCGCCTCTCTTCGCTGTCCCCGTACCCCTTGGAATAGATCGTCTAGGCCGCTCAGGCACGGGGGCACCAGCTGCAACGGTTACATGCTCGATCCGCGAAGACCTGCGACGAGCACCACCGCATGGACTCCACATACGAGGACACCTCCCGGCCATCGAGGCGACATCTACACCGCCCCCACCGTCGCGGCCCTGCAGCGCGCCAATGGCCCCGGGCCGAGACTCGGCCGAGTTCGGCGACGCTACCCGGCCGTGATCCGGCTCTGGCGCGAGCCCCGATACGACATCGAGTTGACCGGTCCGGTCGGACCACGAGAAACCAGTTGGCAGAGCAAGACCCCGGACGCCTCGACACCGACGCGAACGCCGTCGAACGGGACACTCTGACGCCGCTGCCCACAGGGGCACCGCACATCTGGTCAGGCGCTGCGCTCGCGGCAAGGCAACCCCGCGTGATGGTCACTTTCAGCAGACCGGGATGCCACCCTTGCCGGTGCGCTTCCGCTGCACAGCGCCAAGACCGCCGCACGCCACACCATGCGACCCCGCGAGCAGCATGAAACTACTCCGTTCGCTGCGTGCAGCGCCCAGCAAACCGAGCCACTGGCACAGACGCTACGCGACCAGATCGCGGGTAGCGAGGGCACGATCTCCAAGCCGTACCGCGCCTTTGCTCTGCGGATGCGCGCTACAACGGCCCGCCATAACCCGAGTGCAGACATCCTCTCGCCACCGCCGGTTCAACCTCACCCCGCATGGACGCCTGAATCGCCGGCAAACGCTGGGCCGACCCCGCGGGTCTTCTGGCCACACTCGCCACCGGCTGATCAACAAATGCGCCAGCGTGAGTTCCGAGCAGGGTCGCGATGAAGGTCCTCTTCCTCGGACGTCCAACAGAAAAGCAAGAGTGGGAGCATCACCGGCCGTGGTCTACGTTTGGGCCAAGGTCCCTCAACGCCCTGATCTCGCCTACGGCGACCGGAGATCACCATCTAACACTCGATGCACGACCGGCTCAAGGCAGTGGACCTGCTCACTGCGGGTGACGAGCAACGTACCGACTCGACCATGTGCTTGGCGCAATCCGCAGCAGCCTGGAACGCCTCGAGCTAAGGCGTGTTTCATAAGTCTTAGTTGCCGGTGAAGGTCACGGCGTGGTCGGTGATCGATTGCTGACGAAGGTCTCCGGTAGGACGGTTCAGCGACCAAGCTCGAACGTCATACCGGAAGACCTCGTGGCTACCTTAGCGGTGACGAGGCGCCAACGACCCTACCGACGCTCAGTGGCAGCAAGCTCGCCGTACTGCTGCCCGGCCGCGTCGTTGAAGGGTCGGCCGCCGAAGTGGGACAAACGGCAGCTCATTAACCGGATCAAGGTGGACGGATCCGGATCGGGTCGCCCTGGCGGTGACGTGCCGGCCGAGTACGGACCCTGGCAGACGATCTACCGGCCTGTTCCGTCCGCTGGCTAGCGCGGACGGGCACCTGTGGACATAGATCCTGGGCCGCCTCGCAGGGCCGCCGGCGATGCGCAAGTGCCGATCACTCGATGGCTGGTCAGCGTGGACTCAGATGACCAGCCGGCGCCCACAAAACGTCCGCCGGCGAATCGTGCAGACGCCAACCTGCAAAAGAGCCACGCCGGTGGATGTTGCAAACGACGAACCCGCCAGACACCTCCCTCGGACGATCCCGGCGGCGAGTCTGAAGTAACCAAGACCGCATCCTGGCCTGTGCGAGCAGGGACAGAAGGTCCTGTCGATGGTCAGTGACAGCCGGGGCATCGTGGTGACAGTCCGCAGTTCATCCCGGTCCTGCCGCCGTATTCGAAGGTGACCCTCTCTCGGGGTGGGGGACGGCCCCGCACCACCCCGACCTCGGCCTGGCCGACAAGGCCCTACACAAGCCACGGGTAACCGCGTCTACCTACGCAAACGCGGCATTCAAGGCATCCATCCCCAGCCAAGAAAAGACCCAAGACGTCCACCGCAAAGCCAAGGGCAGCCGCGGCGGACGCCCACCGAAGTTCGACCCCGACCTCTACCGGATGCGACACGCCGTCGAGAACGGCATCGCCCGACTCAAGCGCCACCGCGGCGTAGCCACCCGCTACGACAAGTTGGCTGTCCGGTTCCAGGCCGTCCTGACCATCACCATCATCTGCGAATGGCTCTGACCGGACTTATGAAACACGCCTTAGTCGGTGAGACGCTACGCGGGGCGCTGGAGGCCATCGCCGCAACCGCCCCGGACTGGCTGCGCTCCGTAGCACCCGGCGACTGGTTCACCCGTTACGGTCCGCGGGTTGACGCCTACCGGCTGCCCAAGGCCGAATCCGAACGTCTCGAACTCGCCCTGCGCGTCGGCGCCGATGGTGTCATGGTGCTGGAACGGGCAGGGCGTGCCGACGCGCCGGTGTTCGTCAAGTCGCTACCGGCGGTGGACAGGCTGTGGGCGATCTGGGTCCAGCAGTACTACCGCGACTCTGACGGCGTGCACTGGCGCACGCGCGAAAACCATGGCCGTCCACCCGGCGCGATCGCGATCACCTCACCGTATGACCTCGACGCACGCTACAGCGTCAAACGGGGCACCAGCTGGAACGGTTACAAGGTCCAGATCTGTGAGACCTGCGACGATGACCTCCCGCACTTGATCACCTACGTGGACACCGTGCCGGCCACCGAGGCCGACATCGACACCACCGCACGCGTGCATGAGTCCCTGACCAAGCGCGGCCTGGCCCCGGCCGAGCACTTGGCCGACTCCGCCTACGTCACCGCCGACGCGATCCTCGACGCGCGGGATCGATACGACATCGAGTTGACCGGTCCGGTCGGCCACGGAAACCAGTGGCAGAGCAAGAACCCCGACGCCTTCGACACCGACGCGTTCGCCGTCGACTGGGACACTCTGACCGCCGCCTGCCCACAGGGACACCGCAACATCTGGTCAGGCGCTGCGCTCGACCGGCACGGCAAACCCCGCGTGATGTTCACCTTCAGCATGACCGACTGCACACCCTGCCCGGTGCGCTCCCGCTGCACACGCGCCAAGACCGCCGCCCGCACCATCACCCTGCGACCCCGCGAGCAGCATGAACTACTCCGTTCGCTGCGTGCAGACCAGCAAACCGAGCACTGGCACAGACGCTACGCGACCAGATCAGGTATCGAGGGCACGATCTCCCAAGCCGTACGCGCCTTCGGTCTACGAAGATGCCGCTACAACGGACACGCCAAAACCCGCGTGCAGAACATCCTCATCGCCACCGCGGTCAACCTCACCCGCATGGACGCCTGACTGGCCGGCAAACCGCTGGGCCGCACCCGCGGGTCCCACCTGGCCACACTCGCCACCGCATAATCAACACAATTCGCCAGCGGAGTCCGAGCAGGCCGCGATGAAGGTCCTCTACCTCGTCGTCCAACAGAAACGCAAGAGTGGGAGCATCACCGGCCGGGTCTACGGTTGGGCCAAGGCCCTCAACGCCCTGATCCTCGCCTACGGCGACCGGATCACCATCTAACAACCTCGATCACACCCAACGGCCAAACACGGAAAACGCCACAGTCCCACGACAGAAGGCATCGCAGAAAGCAGTGACATCGACGTATCGCAGTCGGGTGCGGGGTGGTGGATGAGGGCGCCGTTTCACCTTCCCGACCCCGACATCAAGATCAAATATTTGGCGGGCTGGGACAGCTACCCAAGCGAGGGGCCTTGGCCCGTATCCGGTAGTTGCCGGCACGTTGTACTTCGGGGTGCCGACCATCTGGACCGGTCGGGTAGCTGGGGTGGTCGGCTCGCCGGTTACCAGGGAGAATGGATCAGGAATCAAGAAGCCTCGGGGTTTGGGCGGCCGTTAGCGTAGCGCTATGAACATCACCATTCACTCGAGCTTTCTGCCACACGAGAATGCGGACGCATCGATTACCTTCTACCGGGAGGTCCTGGGCTTCGAGATTCGAAACGATGTCGGTTACGACGGGATGCGGTGGGTCACGGTGGGCCCGGTCGGCCAGCCGCAGACCTCGATCGTGCTCCAACCACCGGCGGCCGATCCCGGGATCACCGACGACGAGCGGCGCACGATCGAGGAGATGATGGCGAAGGGTACGTACGCCGGCGTCCTTCTTGCCGCCTCCGACCTCGACGAGGTGTTCGAGCGGGTGCAGGCCAGCGGAGCCGAGGTGGTGCAGGAGCCGATCGATCAGGACTACGGGGTCCGGGACTGCGCCTTCCGTGATCCGGCCGGCAACCTGATCCGGATCCAGCAGGCGGGTTGAGCTCCGCACGGAAAGCCCCTCGCCGGACGAGATCGACTCCCTTTTGTCGGTAGTGATCGCTGCCGGTGGCCGGGTCGTGGCCACGGCCGCGAAATCCGGGTCGGGAGTCTACGCCGGCTACGTCACCGATCCGGGCGGCTTTTTGTGGCGGGTGAGCTCCGGGTAGTGGTCGGGACTCGACCATGCCAGCCACCGCGGACACGAGTCCGCCGCCCCGAGGTGTGGCCGACGGACTCGTCGAGCGTGCCGGTCAGCCGGCTGCCGGAGCTGGCAGCGGATGCGCGTCGCCGCTCAAAGGCGGCATTCGTTCGGGACAGCGAGGCGCTTCCGACTGTGCGTGGCGGCGCCACACTGTCCAGTATCATCCGGCGTACCCGAACCGTACCGGCGAGTCGGCGGCGAACGGCTGGACGGGGCCGTGGAGGCTCTGCAGAATACCTGCGTGCGTGCTCGGCAACCGAACCCGGACGATGTCCGATTCCGCCTGCGCCATCTCGCGCGGCTGCGGCAGGTACGGGACCGCATCGACCGGGAGTACGCGCAGCCGCTGGACGTGCCGGCGTTAGCCCGCGGGGTGAACATGTCAGCCGGGCATCTCAGTCGTGAATTTCGCCTCGCCTACGGTGAGTCGCCGTACGCCTACCTGATGACCCGGCGGGTGGAGCGGGCGATGGCGCTGCTGCGACGGGGCGACATGACCGTGACGGAGGTCTGTTTCGCGGTCGGGTCCTCCTCGCTGGGGACATTCAGTATGCGGTTCACCGAACTTGTGGGCGTGCCTCCCAGCACCTACCGACGGGTGGCGTCGGGGGCGACGGCGGGCATGCCGTCGTGCGTGTCGAGGCAGGTGACTCGGCCGGTGCGGAGTCGACAGACAGGGGCGGGGGAGCGGCAGCCGGCCTGAGACCGGGACGACCCGAGCCCGGCCTGAGCGCTGTCTGCTCTCCGCCAGCCAGACTTCGGCCGCGTAGCCATCGGTCGGCTGGAAGTCCTTGTTTGCCGGCCTCCGGTCGAGCGGTGGCTGGACGCTGGCACCACCGACTCGCTGCGCCTGGCCGGCGGAGCCGGCGCGGTGCGGGAGATCCAGGTCTGGTTGGTCATGCGGACGGAACGGACCGGTCGGGCGAGAAGAGATTGAACAGGGCCGCCGTCAGCGCGATGGCGAAGAGCCCGACGATGACCAGAATTGGCATGCGGAAGGCGGTCAGCCAGTCGCCGGTCCGGTCCAGGCTCGCGAAGAGAACCGTGCCGACGAGGCCAACGCCCAGACCGCCACCGAAGGCCTGCCCGGTCTCGAGCATGCCGCCAGCACTTCCGCCCTCGGTCCGCGGCACGGGGGAGAGGGCTACGGTCAGGTTCGGGGCGATCACCAAGCCACCGGCCACCCCCGAGGTGATCAGTCCGCCGCCCAACCCGGCCAGGAGCAGCGGCAGGGTGGCCGCGTGCGGGGAGTCCGGGCCGGGGAGAAAGACGTCGGCGACGAGCAGTGCGATGAGCCCGGCCGCTGCGAGAAGCAGCCCCGATACCACCAGTGGTCGGCCCAGCCGCCCCGCCTTGGAGCCGGCGATCACCGAACTGATGGCGGCGCCCAGCGCCAGTGGGGTGAGCGCGACACCGGTCACCAACTCGTCATGCCCGAGCCCGTGTTGTAGATATTCCGACATGAGGTAGTAGATGCCGTCGTAGCCAGCGGTGTAGAAGACGGCGATGACTATTCCCGCCGAGAACGACCGGAACCGGAACAGCCTCATGTCGAACATCGGCACACCGCGGCGGGCGTATCGCTTTTCCCAGCGCACGAACCCCACCAGTACCGCCACCCCTGTGGCTAGGAGCGTCCAGGTCAACCACTCCGGCAACTGTTCACCCTGGGTCAGCCAGACCAAGCCCAGCCCGACGATCAACAGGACGGCCCCCACCAGGTCCATCCGTGGCCGGTGGGCCCGCTCCGCGACCGGGAAGAACCGCCACCCGAGGATCGCGATGACGATCCCGACCGGCACATTGACCAGGAAAGCCCACCGCCAGCCCCACTCGGCGCCCCCGACCGCGACCAGTCCGCCGCCGAGCACCGGACCGACTACCCGGGCGACGTTGATCCCCGCGGAGACCGCTCCGAACGGTAGCCCCCGCTCCCGGGCGGTAAACATTCGTTGAATGGTTCCGAACACCTGGGCGAGTGCCAGCCCGACGCCCATGCCCTGTACCAGGCGGGCGGCGATCAGCCACGCCTCATGCGATGCGAGAGCCGCGGCTCCGCTCGCCACGACGAACGCCGTCACGCCGGCCACGAAGATGTTGCGCCGGCCGTGTACGTCACCGAATCGACCCGCGGGCACCAGCACCAGGCCAATCGCCAGGTAGAACGCCGAGACCAGCCACTGTTGGGTGCTCGAATCCAACCCGAGCGTGGTACGGATCGTCGGCATCGCGATCACCACCAGGGCGATGTTGAGCCCCGTGATGAAAGTCATCAACGTGCTCACCACGACTACCGGCTTCCGCGGCACCGGACGACCCGATCCCGTCCGAAGTGGCTGCTCCTCCTGCTGATGCTTATCGGTCACGACAGGGCCGCCGGGCAGGCTACGAGAACGGTCATGTACCCACTAACGATCTGCGGTGAGCTTGGCAGTGTGGAAAGGAGCGATCCTGGCCTGAGAGGGTGGTTCGGAAGCGTATGTCCGGACTGGGTTTGACCGCTCATTAGGGGCCTTGGTGGTCGGGGTTACGTCGACGGTGGGGTCAGGGTGAACAGTCCGGCCTCGGGTTCGGTGAGGATCTGGCGGGTGACGAGGCGTTTGAGCTTGGCGCGGAGGTTCTCGGTGTCCTTCGCGGTGGTGCCGGTGCCCAGGGCCTGGCAGATGTCCTTGGCGCGCATCGGTGTGGTGGCGGTGTGGAACACGGTGAGGATCTGTTGGTAGGCGGGGCTGGCGATGGTCGGGTCAGCGGGTGGTGCCGCGTCGAGTGGGTCGCCGAGGCTCAGGAGCGTTTTGCGGGTGATGGCGAGTTCGGTGACTTCGGTCTCGGCCGTGGTGAGCTGTTCGTTGAGGGTGGCGATTTGGGCGCGGAGCCGTTCGACGGTGAGGCCGGCGGCGGTTTCGCGTTCGGTGAGCAGGGTCAGTAGCGACGGCGGGGTCACCGCTGCTGGCCTGTGTCGCGCCAGGACGTGGTGGCGGTGCCGGTGAGCCGGCGGATGAGGTTCGCTGTGGAGGCCCACCAGGTGCGGGACACCGCGGAGGCGGGTCGGCTCTCGTACTCGCGGACCAGGCGGCGGTGCAGCATCAGGGTGCCGTGGGTCTGCTCCACCACCCACCGGCGTTTCACCGGCACGAACCCGGCCGTCGTGTCGGACCGAAGGACCTGCTCGACGTCGATATTTCGGATGGCGCCGTGGATCTGCACGTCGTCTTTGAACCCGGCATCGACCCACGCCTTGGTAACCGTCGGGGNGTGCGCTACCACGTTGTCCAGCAGTTTCACACCGATCGTGTTGTCGGTGACCGACGCGGCGGTGACCACCACCGCGATGATCAACCCGAGGGCGTCGACCGCGAGGCCTCGCTTGCGCCCCGGGACCTTCTTCGCCGCGTCCTTGCCGGTCGTGGCGGCCGGGACGTGGTTGGCCGCCCGGATCGACTGGGTGTCCAGCGCCACCGCGGTCGGATCCTCCCGGCGGCCGGCCCGCTCCCGCGCCTGACAGCGCAGCAGATCGTGGATCACCTGGTCGGTGCCATCATCACGCCACAGGGCGAAGTAGTAGTAGGTGGCCGACTTCGGCGGCAGGTCGTGTGGCAGGTANGCCCACTGACACCCGGTCCGGTTCTGGTAGAAGATCGCGTTCACGATCTCCCGCAACTCGTAGCGGCCCTGATGCCCCGACACCGACGGATGCCGGTCCTTCCACGCCTGCAGAAACGGCCCGACCACCGCCCACTGATCATCGGTCAGGTCACTCGGATACGCCGCACGTCCATTCATGATCAGCCCAACGCGGCCGGGCCTCCCCGGTTACGACTACGGCTCACATTCACATGCCAACCCAAACCTCTAAGGGACGAAAGCTACCGAACCACCCTCTCAGCACTCCGGCAATCTGCCACATCGCTGCGACTCTCCGCAGCCCTGGGGAACGGCCCCCGTTTACCCCCCGAAAACCCCTGCCAACGGTCGACCAGTGACGACAAGTGATGATCGTCTTGCCAGGTTGTTTGTGCAGCTCAACGCTAGATTCTGACGATCGATGACGATGCCGGGACCACAGGGTTCGAGGAGCGTAGGTCGACGGTTCGATCCCGTCAGGCGGCTCAAAGTGGTGCCCTGACCAGCAGGAAGGCTGGTCAGGGCATGCCGACGCGGTCCGCGACGACGTACGCCGTGTCGTCGTCGACCGGCTCGGCGACCCCGACGGCGTCCTGGTCGTCGATGACACCGGTGACCTGAAGTCGGCCCGGCCCGTTTCGGTCAAGACATCGGTGGTCAGGAGAATCTGTCGGTAGGTGTTGTCGCGGTACTTGGTCTTGTCCAGTACCACTGATCGGAGCCGCGAGCGCGCAGCCATCGGATCCGCTGGGGCAGCAGAACCATCGCGATCTCGAATAGGAACCCTCAGTTCGTCACAACAGTCACCGTGCCGATCGTGATCCGGTGGTCGGAGCAGGAGCCCGCCGGGTAGTTGGGGGTCGCCGGGATGCCGGTACAGCTGGTCGAGATGCTGAGCGAGTCACCGCGGTACCCACCGACGATCTTGTCCTCCCGCACGAACGTCAGGTCGATCTTGGCCAACGGCTTAGAGCTTGCGCAGGGCGGCGTGGCACCGGGGGTGCCGGTCGCTGTCCACTCACCATAGCCAATGCAGTTGCCGCTGTCATTGTCGTCGAGTTCCCGATAGTGCCCCTTGTTGCCGCCGTTGTTCACGGTGTTCAAGGTGGTGGAGTACCAATTGTTGAGACGGCCGTAGTGCGGCTGGGCGTTGAAATCGCCGGCAATGATTACGGTGTCACCGGCAGCGTAGTAGGTCTCCATCTGATCCAGCACGTAGTTCAACTGGTTGACATTGTTGGGCAGCCCGTTCGAGCCGGCGGCACCGCTGGTCGTGATGTGGGTGGTACAGAAGCGGACCCGGGGCGCGCTGACAAGGTTGTCGCAGAGTAGGGTGCGCCGCTCGTTGGAGCCGTCGGACGGCAGGGTGAACTTGCGCGCGAATCCCAGCGGCTGCCGGCTGAAGATCGCGTTGCCGAAGTCCTCATTGCCGTTGCAGATGCCGGCCGTTGGGCCACGGCTCGTCGCGAACCGGGAGTAGTTCGTCGTGTCCACGGGCCAGCCGGCTGATTTTAGCCCGGCCTGAATCGCCTTGTACTGGCCCCAGCACAGCTCATTGAAGGCGACAAAGTCCGCGCTGCGGTTGACGATCGACGAGACGGCGCCACTCACCATGCCGTCGGTCGTCGAGCCGTGGTGCATTGTGTTACCGGCGACGTTCCACTGCCAAGTGTTGTACGTAGTGGTCGTGCTGGCGACAGCGGACGCGCTAGGCGCCAGGGCGAAGCCAGCGGCCACGGTGCCCGCCAAAAATGCTGAGACTAGTGATTTCTTGAGGTTGGACAATCTGACTCCTTGGGGGCTTTACCTCGAAGCGATCGTGCGGGAAGTGAGCGCTCATCGTACTTTATGGGCCGAAGCCCGCTGTCCCTGAGACAGGGCCGTTCGCTTTACAGTCCCTCCGGTTAGTCCCGAGCCGGTCGCGGCGAGGATAGTGTCGGCGCCGTGCTAGTGTCCCGCGCCAGAAATTCGTTGAATAACTGTAGGATTGGTGGGTGGCGCGTAGAGGTCGGCCGGTGGCCGTGGTGACGTTGACCGATGAGGAACGCGCGACGTTGGTGCGTTGGTCACGGCGGGCCACGTCGTCGCAGGCCCTGGCTCAGCGGTGTCGGATCGTGTTGGGCTGCGCGGAAGGCAAGTCCAATCAGGATGTTGCCGCGGAGCTGGGGATCTGGCCGCAGACGGTGGGCAAGTGGCGTAACCGGTTCGTGGCCCGCCGGTTGGAGGGCCTGGTTGACNAGCCCCGGCCGGGCGCACCACGCACGATCGGTGATGAGCAGGTCGAGCAGGTCGTGGCCGCTACCTTGGAGCGCACACCGACCGACGCCACGCACTGGTCGCGGGCGTCGATGGCGGCCGAGTCCGGGCTGTCGCGCTCGACGGTGGGCCGGATCTGGAAGGCCTTCGGCCTTCAGCCCCACCGGGTAGAGACGTTCAAGCTGTCGAACGACCCGCAGTTCATCGACAAGGTCCGTGACGTGGTCGGGCTGTATCTGGACCCGCCGGAGCGTGCGCTGGTGCTGTGCGTGGACGAGAAGTCCCAGATTCAGGCCCTCGACAGATCGGCGCCGGTGCTGCCGATGATGCCCGGCCTNCCNGAGCGGCGCACCCACGACNACGTCCGGCACGGCATCACCACCCTGTTCGCCGCGCTCGACGTGGCCACCGGCCAGGTGATCACCTCAGTGCATCGCCGACATCGGGCTGTGGAGTTCAAGAAGTTCCTGGCGAAGCTGGACACCGAAGTCCCCGCCGACCTCGACGTACACCTGATCTGCGACAACTACAGCACCCACAAGCACCCCACCGTGAAGCGTTGGCTCGCCGCGCATCCCCGGTTCCACATGCACTTCACCCCCACCTACTCGTCCTGGCTCAACCAGGTCGAACGGTGGTTCGGGCTGCTGACCGACAAACGACTACGCCGCGCCGCGCACACCTCCCTACGGGCTCTGGAGAACGACCTACGCGCCTGGACCGCAGTATGGAACGACGACCCCAAACCGTTCATCTGGACCAAGACCGCCGACGAGATCCTCGACCGGCTCACCTCATATCTTCAACGAATTCCTGGCGCGGGACACTAGGCCAGGTGGTGAGCACCGATCCGGCCTGGGAGGTCGCTGCCGACATGTGCGCGTCGAGTTGGGTGGGTCATCGATGGAGGTAGGCGGCTGCCAGCCGACAGCTTTCGACGTTGCACCAGCGCGCGGCGCCCGAATGAGTGTTGTCATGGTCGCTCAGGACCTGGTTGGCTAGAGTGCGGTGGTGCCATTCGGTCCGGTACAGACGGTCAAGGAGGATGTGCCACTCGACATCGCTGTCGTCGGGGCCGTTCAAGACGCACTGCCCGGCCGGGACGACATCTTGATGGCTGACCACGCCGACCACGGATCGTTGCCGGATAGCCGCGGAACCATCGACCTGTCGAGTTCACCAGGAGGTTCTCGACGTCGGAGCTGAACGCGGATTCCGTCGCTGTTGGCGGCTGATGATCGTGTTTGCTCAGCGAGGTACGCATATGAGCCGACTAGTTCCGTCTGGATCGCCGTCTTGAGGCCGAAGACCGGGTTGAGGAAGACGAGGGCATCGGCTGACGCCTCCACGTCCGACGGCCGCTCCACCTTCCAGGCGCCATCGGCGGTCCAGACTCGGAACCAGTACGGTCGATCGAGGGCGAGATGCCGCCGGAAGAGGGCACTTCCGGTAGCTGGGTAGTCAACCCTAGGGAAGGCGCGGAGATGCCCAACCTCCTCCCGTGTAAGGCGAGGCTGATCCTGTGCGCGGCAGTCGATGCGACCGCGCCACCCGCCGAATTCGGCATCGACGTAAGCGAGAGCTGCCTTCCAAGTGCAACTATTGACATCTTTGATAATTACCGATGCTTGTGTATCGCACTGAACAAGTGACAGTTCCACGCATCGCCGGTGTTTGTGAAGCCGTAGGCCGGGCACACCGTGGACTACTTCGCCCGATGCGGCATAGGGCCAGAGCTGGAATAGGAGTGGCCCCAAAGCTCGCTCGGTCAGAGTCACTTCGGTTGCCGAGTAATTGGTCCCCGGCGATATGGAGCGAAAGATGGGAGCCTCACGCAGGCTCGCTGGTGGATAGCAATGCAAGTGGTCCACTGCACGGCTAGCTGCGAGGAGCAGGGCGGCCTCGAGTTCCTGCTGCGCCGTGTTGACTGCATCCGGGAAGACTGCCTGCATAACGTGCTTCGGGCACGCTTCGCCAAGGCGAGAGGTCAGGAACCGTGCTGGCGCGGTCCGGAGAGCACGAATCAGAGCATCTTTCTCCTGCCCTCCCAGCTGGTCCAATGCAGATCGGATTGACGGTTTCGCGGTGCTGGCTGGCTCGCGAGTGTACGGGTGTCGACGGTATACAAGCTCGTTCCGCAGCCAGTTTCCTGCCATGGTAAACCCCACTCCCCACCGCCCGGCCGGTCGGAACTAGGAAGCGCACGAACCCACTCGACTACCGAATTAGGAAGCATGGGTAATCTAACCCTGCGGCGGATCGCTTCACTCAAGCCGGGGAGTGACATCCTGCCTCACGCTACTTGCGCCGGACCGAACCGTATCACCCTCGCAGGAGGGCGGCCAACTCTGGAGGAATGGTTCGCCGCGCCGCCGCGCCAGGTTGCCGGCCCCCGTTTACCCCCCGAAAACCCCTGCACAGGGCTGACTATCGGCGACAAACGTTGATCATCGGATGGCGGCGTTTGTGCAGCTCAACGCCAAGATCTGATGGCTAGTGCCTCGTCTTTGAACGTTGATCGGGTAATGCGTCGGTTCTGAGGATGGATCAGGCAAACTGTCTCCCAGTGCTCGTGTGGGAGGTGGTGGCCGGTGGGTAGAAGGCCGGAAGTGTTCGTCCGGCAGGTGTCGATGGCCGAGGGCCAGCGGTTGCAGCAGATCAGCCGGACGGCAAAGGATCCGGTGAAGCTGCGGCGGGCGATCGTGGTGCTGATGTCGGCTCAAGGCCAGCCGGCGCCGGACATCGCTCACCTACTCAGGGCCAGCGAGGACTACGTCCGCGATGTGATCCACGCGTTCAACGAGCGGGGGTTCGACGCGCTGAACCCAAAATGGAGCGGGGGCGCACCGAGACGGATCGATGAGCAGACCCGCGACTGGATCTGCGTCATCGCCCGGTGTGACCCCCGTTTCCTCGGCCAGCCACTCTCGGGCTGGTCCCTGGCCAAACTGCGCGACTACCTCACCGCCACCGGCTACGTCACCACGATCAGCGTCGAGACCGTGCGCCGTGTCCTGCACGAACGTGGCGTGTCATGGCAGGCCACCAAGACCTGGAAAGCCAGCACCGACCCCGACTTCACCACCAAGATGCGCCGGATCCTTCACCTCTACGACCATCCCCCGCCGGGCGGGCGTGTGCGGTGCGTCGACGAGTTCGGACCGCTGAACCTGCAACCCCGCCCCGGCCGGGCCTGGCGACCCCAGGGGCACCCCGTGCGACTACGCGCTACCTACCACCGCGACCAGGGCGTACGGCACATGATCGCCGCCCTCGACCTGGCCACCGGAAGGCTGCACTACCGCATCCGTGACCGTAAACGCTGGCGCGAGTTCCTGACCTTCCTGACGACCCTACGCGCCCGCCGGCCCGACCAGAAGCTGTACCTGATCTGCGACAACTTCTCCCCACACAAACACCCCGAGGTCCGCGCCTGGTGCGCCACCAACCACGTCGAGTTGGTGTTCCTACCGACGTACGCGTCCTGGCTGAACTGGATCGAAGCCGAGTTCGCCGCCGTGCGCTACTTCGCCCTGGGCGGCACCGACCACCGCACCCACACAGAGCAGGACACCGCGATCGGCACCTACATCCGCTGGCGCAACCAACGCGCCCAACCGAAGACCGGTTTCGCGACCAACTCCAAGATCCGCCACCCGGATTACCCGTTCAAGGCTGCATGACGAGGCACTAGCTACAAGCTGGGGATCGTCGCGTCCGGTAACAGAAGGTTAGGGGTTCGAATCCCTTCGGGCGCGCAAGATCGTGAAGGGTCTGAGCTGCGGAAACGCGGATCAGGCCCTTTGTGCTGTGTGGCCTGTGTGGATGGTGGGTGTCACGTGGGTGCGATGTGGGTGCCAGCCCTGACGGCGGGTTCTTCTCACCTTTGACGGTCCTGACCTGCGCCTGCGACGCCACGCCTGAGGCGGCTGGGGTCGGAGCACCTGATTTCGGTCGGCGAGCGGGGCGATTCTTCCTCGCCATGTGCTTAATCTTCTTACGGGTGCGGCGGGCGGCGGCGAGGACGAGGTGGGCGGTGGCGTCGGCGCAGTGCCGTTGCACCTCGGGCAGGACGCTGGTGTAGGTGTCGGCGGTGATCACGATGCTGGAGTGGCCAAGGAGATCTTGCAGAGTCTTCAGGTCAGCGCCGGCCTCGTGCGCGAGAGACGCAGCGCCGTGGCGCAGGTCGTGCAACCTGACTGGTGGTAGCCCGGCGCGTTGGACGAGTTTCCGGAACCGGGTCGTGGCGTAATTCGGATTGATCGGTAGCCCGTCGGTCCGGGTGAACACGTATCCAGTGTCGGTCCACGGTGTGCCGTCTGCGGCGGCCTTAGCCTTGTCGTCGAGTTGACGGCGGCGATGCGCGCGCAGAACCGCGACGGTGTGTTTGTCCAAGGCGACAGCGCGGCGGCCAGCGGGGGTCTTCGGGGCACCTTCGACCACGGCGTAGCCGGCGGTGGTGCGGCTACGTTCGATAGTGAGCACACCGTAATCGAGGTCGATGTCGAGCCATCGCAGTCCGCATGTCTCACCGCGGCGGAGGCCGCGTAGAGCGGTGAGCCACCAGAACGCGAACAACGAGTCGTCGCCGACGGCGCCGAGGAACTCGGCGAGTTGCTCGGCGGTCCAGACCGCCACCGGTGGCCGGTCGCCCGTGCGTTCCCACTGTTCGACGCGGGTACCGGTCCACACCTTCGCGTGGGGTTGCTGGTAGCCGCTGACCTCGATGTGCCGAGCCGGGTTACCGTCGATCAATCCTTCACGGACGGCGAGGTTGAGCGCGGCACGCAGGGTGGTACGCAGGTGCTGCATCGCCGACGCCGATTACGGTCGGCCCTTGCTGTTGGTGGTGGCGGCGATCTGGTCGAAGACGGTACGCAGGAGTCGGGCGTCGAGGTCGGCCAGCCGGTAGCAGCCGAGGTGAGGGATGAGAACGTTGTCGACATCGCGGGTGTAATGCAAACGGGTTGTGGGTCGGATCCTGGTCCGGCTATCGAGCCATGCCGCGGGCTTGTAGGGAGATCTGTGTAACGGATTGAGATGAATATCCGTTATGGCTGGTAGGAGTCGGTCGACACAGATAGGACAAGTGTGGTGACGATGTCGATGATCAACCCGCAGAGGCAGGACCTCCCGATTGACGACGGCGAGGTGCGTGGGCTGCGGGAACAGGCCCTCACGGATGCGCCGAGGCTGCCTCTGGCCGCCCCGGTGCTCGACGAGCAGGCGGCAAAGCAGGCCGCGCGGAAGGCGGTCGCGGACCTGGTCGACGAGCAGGTGATGGACGCCGTTCTGGCGCAGATCAAGGGCGACGGGCTGCGGTTGACGGGGCCGGGTGGATTCTTGTCGGAGTTGGTCAAAGCCGTGCTGGAGCGGGGGTTGCGGGCGGAGTTGACCGAGCATCTGGGCTACGCGGCGCATGATCCGACGGGTAAGGGTTCGGGGAACTCGCGTAACGGGCACACGCCGAAGACGGTGCAGACCGAGGTCGGACCTGTCGAGGTGCGGGTGCCGAGGGATCGGGCGGGAACGTTTACCCCGGTGCTGCTGCCGAAGAACACCCGCCGCCTCGGTGGGCTCTCGGACGTGGTGATCTCCTTGTACGCCGGTGGGATGACGGTGCGCGATATCTCGCATCACCTGCACCGGGTGTACGGCACCGAGGTCGGTCCGGACACCATCTCCACCATCACCGACGAGGTCCTCGACGAGGTGAAGGCTTGGCAGACCCGCCCCCTGGACGAGGGGCGGTTTCTATCGGTGATTGCGAACGCCCCGGAAGGAGAGCGTTCGGATGCCGAAGTACGCCCCCAACAAGATGCCGAGCTCGGTGAAGAAGCGGTACTTTGAGTTACTCAGGGAGGGCTACAAGGGTGCGGCGGCGGCTCGGGTGGTGGGGGTCTCCGCCAGCTGTGGTTCGAACTGGTTCATCGATGCTGGAAGCATGATCGTCCCCGACGCCGGCCCGGTATCGCCGCGCTTGCTGACTCAGAACGACCGCATCGCGATCGCCGACGGACTCCAGGCCAAGCAGACCGTCAAGGAGATCGCCGCGTCGATCGGGAAGAGCTTTCAGACCGTCTACCGCGAGCTCAAGCGCAACGCGAAGCCGGACGGCAGCTACCACCCCTGGTGGGCCCACAACCAGTCCCTGCTGCGGCGCCGCCGTCCCAAGGAGGAGAAGATCCGCGGCAGCGAGCCGCTGCGGACACTCGTGCGCGAGAAGCTCACCGAAAAGTGGTCGCCACAGCAGATCGCGCGTTACCTGGCCCGCGAGTACGCGAATGACCTGGCGATGCGGGCCTGTCCGGAGACGATCTACCGGGCCCTGTTCGCCGGCCTCCTCGGCTGCCGCGAGGCCAAGCTCCGCACCGGCCGCACCCGCCGCAAGAAGCAGCGCCGTGGTGTCCCCACACCCAACAAGATCAAGAACATGACGCTCATCCACGAGCGGCCCATCGAGGTCAACGACCGTGCTATCCCCGGGCATTGGGAAGGGGACCTGATCATCGGTCGCGGCCAGGGCTCTGCGATCGGCACCCTCGTCGAGCGCACGACACGCTACGTGCACCTGATCCACCTGCCGCACGGCTGGAAGGCCCCGCAGGTCCGCGACGCGCTCATCACGCAGACCGCGCACATCCCGCCCCAGTTGCGGCGGACGCTGACCTGGGATCAGGGCCGTGAGCTGACCCTGCACGAGGACATCGAGGCGCTGACCGGGTTTCGGATCTACTTCTGTGACCCACACTCACCCTGGCAGCGCGGCACGAACGAGAACACCAACGGCCTACTGCGGCAGTACTTTCCCAAAGGCACCAACCTGTCCATCCACACTGCACGACACCTCCGTGAGGTCGCACGTCAGCTCAACCAGCGCCCCCGACTCGTCCTTGGCGACAGGACCCCAGCCGAGGTCATGCGAGAATGCCTCACAGGCCCATTGACCAGGTGATTCGCAACCACTGATAGAAACCGCCAGGTGTACCCGATCGCCTACGTCGACGCGCTGATGGTGAAGGTCCGCGACGGCGGCACGGTGCGCAACAAGGCCTGCTATCTGGTCGTCGGTGTCGGCGTCGACGGGGTCAAACACGTCCTCGGGATCTGGGTCCAGCAGACCGAGGGCGCCAAGTTCTGGATGCAGGTCTGCACCGAACTGCGTAACCGAGGCGTACGAGATGTCCTCATCGCCTGCTGCGACGGCCTGACCGGCCTACCCGAGGCGATCGAGGCCGTGTGGCCGCACACCACCGTGCAAACCTGCGTGGTGCACCTGATCCGGGCGGCGACGCGGTTCGTGTCCTACAAGGGGGGCGCCAGCATGTCCCTGTCGCTGACATCCGTTAATGTCAACGTTGCGGGTGCCGAAAAATCCCGTCCGCGCTGGTCATGCGGCGTTCTCGTATTCGTGGAGGAGCGGCTGTGGGAACCGCGTTGCCGCGAGGTGGCCGGTTCGTGACCTGGATGTTTGCCGTCGGCTTCCGCTTGGCCGAGGCCGGAGCACCTGTTTTCGGTCTCGCCGGGGTGGGGCGCTCGTGGCGGGTCTGCGGTCGGGTCGGTTCTTGCGGGCGCTGGCTTTGATTTTTGCGGATGCGGCTCAACTGGGCAGGGTTTCGATCGGCTGGCCGGTGACCGTGGCGATGAGGTCGAAATCCTTGTCGACGGCCAAGACGGTCAGTCCGGTCTTTTCGGCGGTTGCGGCGATCAGCAGGTCGGGGATTGACGGGGCACGGTGTTGGCCGCGGTCGGCGAGCAGCATCTGCACTTCCAACGCCCGGTCCTCGATTGCGGGTGTGAGGTGTTCGACCGGCATCAGTGACAGCGGTGGGGCAGCGAACTGTCGGCGTCCCACTTCTCCGGAGCGCGCCGAGTAGCCGAGTTCGAGGCGCGTGATGGTGGAGAGCCGAACGAGGCCTCGGCTGATGCGCGAGCTCCACTCGTCGCGGTTCGCCGTTTGACCAAGTTGAAGGCGTACGTACCCGGACTTGTCGATCAGCCAGCTCGTCATCGCCACGCGGCCTCCATCACCGTAGGGTCGGCGAGGTCGGCGAAGGCCTCTGCGGACCGTTGCCAATCCTCGGTGGTGACCGTCCGGTCGCTGGCAGGGCTGATGTTCTCCTCGAACTTGCGGCGTAGGTACTCGTTGCGGGACAGCCCGAGGCTGGCGGCTGTGGCGTCGATGCGGTCCACGGCTTGTTGACTGAGATCACGGACGAGGATGTTGGGCATCTAGCACCTCCCTTGAGCGGCGATATCACGATATCATGCCGGCGATGACGCGAACGCGGATCCGGAGCGGCTGCCGCACATGCCTCGTTGGTCTACGGACGGGTTGAGCTGCCGCGGCTGGCACGAGCCCACGGTCGCCTGCCGTGATGGTGCTCCGTTGGTGCTCGGATGTCCGGTACTTGATCGGCACAAACCGATCGGAATCGGCATCGGACGCCTCGCTCGCCCGACCATTTTACGCGTGATCTTGACCCTGCGGGTGCCGAAAATCTCGTCCGTCCTGGTCACGACCTTCTTGATCGCTGAGATCAGAACTCGGCTGTAGCCGTGACCCCGCTCGACCGAACGTGGCGGGGTAATCGACGTTCAACGGTGCGCGAAAGATGTCCTGTTGTGCTGCTTCGACTGGCCTATCTCGGTGTGACCAACGCACTCGCGCTCCTGCGGCTGCTGCCGATGAGCGACCGGGACAAGGATGCCGAGATCCTCGCGCTCCGCCACCAGGTCATGGTCCTCGAACGGCAGCTGCACGGCGAACGGGTGCGGTTCACCCGGGCTGACCGCGCCTGGCTGGCCGCTCTGCTACCACCGGCTCCCCCGCGACGTCCTGCGCGACCGGCGGCTGCTGGTCCGCCCGGAGACCGTGCTGCACTGGCACCGTGACCAGATCGCCCGCCGGCACGCCAAGATCTCCCGACCTCAGCGGGCCGGCCGGCCACGAACCGTGCGGTCAATCCGCCGGATGGTGCTACGCCTGGCCCGCGAAAACACCCAACTGGGGATACCGCCGCATCCACGGCGAACTCCTCGTCCTGGGTTGTGAAGGTCGCCGCCTCCACCGTCTGGGAGATCCTGCAGCAGGCCGGCATCGACCCGGCACCCAGCGCACCGCCACCACCTGGGCGACATTCCTGCGCTCCCAGGCACACGCCATCATCGCCGCCGATTTCTTCGACACCACGACACTGACCGGCACCCGCCGGTGCATCCTGGCGGTCATCGACCACGCCACCCGCCAGGTCCGCATCCTCGGCGCCACCGCTGACACACACCTAAACGTTCGTCGATGCGACCGACTCGGTGGGCTCCTCCACGAATACGAGAACGCCGCCTGACCAGCGCGCGGACGGGATTTTCGGCACCCGCAGGGTCCCAGCGGTGGGCTGCTGTCTCACGTCACGCGCCAGGAACGGTTACGGACACGTCGGCGACCTCCATGTCACGGGGCGACATGAGCGCTGCCAGCACGGTCCGGGCCACGCTGCGCGGCTGGATGTACGCGTCCGCCACGTACTGGGCGCCCTCCTGTCGACGTATGGCCTGCTGCATCTCGGTGGCTGTCCTGCCGGGGTAGACGCTCGTCACGCGAATCCCGTGCGGGCCCTCCTCCGCGCGCAACGCCTGCGCGAGCGCGCGGGCCGCGTGTTTGCTCGCGGAGTATGCGCCCCACCCGGGGCTGGTGCGAAGGCCCTGACCGGAGTTGACGAAGACCACCTGACCGCGAGCAGTCCGGAGCGCAGGCAACAGACAGCGGGTGAGCTCAGCCGGGCCTGCCACGTTGACTTTGTACTGTTCCATCCAACTTTCGGCATCGGAGTCGGCGATGGCGCCCAGCTGGGCCAGACCCGCGCTGTGCACGAGACCGTCGATGGGGCGGTCTCCGGTGGCCAGGGGGGATCCGTGAGCGGCGATGCCCTCCACGTCCAGCAAATCGAGAACAAGGGTCTCGCATCCGCCCAATCGCCCGGCCGCTGCGTCGAGACGCCCGCGGTGGCTACCCACCAAGACCAGGTGATGCCCCTCCTCATGCAGCAGTTCCGCGACGGCTCCGCCGATGCCGCCGGTGGCCCCGGTAATCACATATCTGCTCATCAGGACTCCGTCAGCCGAAGAAGTGGACGCGGTCGATGAGGCCGGCCCGCACCCGGTACGCCACCAGCACACGGATAGGCTCATCGGCCAGCCCGTGTGCCATCTCATGGTCGATCACCCAGTCACCTTCCGCCATACGGGCCGCAATCTCCGCGCGGCACCGTCCTTCGGAGAACTGATCGGCGTACGCGTCACGGAGGGCTTCCCGCCCGATGATCTGCGATCCGTCGCGGCGGTCGATCCTCACGTCGACCGCATAGGTGTTGACAAAGGCTTCGAGGTCATGGGTGTTGTAGGCGTCAAGCTGACGTTCGACGATCGTGCTGGGCTCGTTCATAGCGATTACCACTTCCGTTGCTGCGTCTGTCCTTCCTCAGGGACATGCCAGATGCTTCCAGAGGAAGTCCGCCAACATCCCAGGTGGCCCTTGGCTAGGCCCCAGGGCAACGCCGGGACACCGGGTGTTCGGGTGAGTGGTCGCGGAGGAAGTACCGAGAGCAGGGTGCTGACCGCCTGCGGACACTCGCCGTAGAGCATGTGGCCAGAACCTACCTCAGCGATGGTGAGACGGTCACCGGGAACCTCCCGGCAGGCGGGGAACTCCGGGCGCATGAAGCCCGGACAACCACCGACGCAGCCACTCCGCACTCGACTGCCTCAGCACCGCCGACTACGAGTAGACCCTCGCACTGACTACGCTGCGTCTGATCGCGGCATGACCCGGTGTCCACATCCCGAGGGGAACCTCGTGCCGCGTGGATATCCAGAAGCCGCGCCGGATGGGTGTGGCGATGTAACCCATGACGTAATCCGGCCAGAGTGGAATGCCGTACGCCACAGCGCGCAACTAGTCATTGTCAAGACTGCCCGTCGGGGCTACTCTGAGCCCGGACTTGACAGTGACTAGATTCGGAGCTCCCCATGGCAACCCCCGTTCTTCTTGTCGCACTGGCCGTCCTGTACGGCCTCGGAGTGCTGGGCGTGCGCCGATTCGCGACCTGGCCTTCGGCCGCTGCGCACGCCCTAGCGATCATGCTGTTCATGACCGCCACAGCCCACTTCGTGCCGGGTGGTGTCACCGTCATGCCGACCCACGACGACCTGGTGGCGATGGTGCCGCCTCTGGTGCCGTTTCCATCCCTGGTGGTCTACCTCACCGGCGTGCTGGAAGTCCTCGGCGCACTCGGCCTCATCATCACCCGCACTCGCCGTGCTGCCGGATATTGCCTCGCGTTGCTGTTCGTCGTTCTACTCCCTGGGAACATCTACGCGGCCGTCGCTGAAGTCCCGTTCGCAGGCGGACAGCCGTCTCCGCTGTGGCAGCGCATCCCCGAACAGGTTCTCTACATCGGCGCGGCACTGTGGGCCACGCGCGGCGCATCGCCGCTGCACTCCAGGAGAGGGGCTGAGCTGACGGCTGATCAACCGATCACGAGAGAGACGCCACGCTGATCACGACCGGGGCGATCATGGGACAGCCGGCCAACGGTTCGGCGATGAGCTCGGCAAGCCAACCCGCCGACGGCTGGGCCACCGTCCGGTGCTGCTCACCCCAGACCGCGGCTGCGGCGCCCGCGCCGCATGTCCAGTTCCGCTGGCGCGGTCGCCCACTGCTGCTGAGCTGCTCGGGCCAGGTCAGGGCTGGCATGTCCGATCGCCTCCACCGCCGTGAGGATCGTCCACACCTGGGGCAGCCACGCCTGTCCGGCGAAGGCGGCCGCCGGCGGGTGGGCGTCGAGGTCCGTCCAGGCCGGGACGGGGAACGGTGGGTGCGTGCAGCAGAACGGGATGTCAGGGGCGGGTATGGAGCCGACCGGGTGGGCCTGGCATGGTCGAGGCATGCAGTCTCGGTCGGTGTTGAATCGTTCGGTGATTGTCGCGGCGGGGCGGCGCCTGGCCGAGTTGCACGGAGTGGGTGCAGTGTCGATGCGGCGGGTGGCGGCAGAACTGGGTTGCTCACCGATGGGGCTGTACCGGCATGTGTCGGACAAACGTGAACTGCTTGTCCTGGTCTTGGACGACGTAGCGGCCGGGATGCCGGTGACGGTGCCGGATGGTCCGCCTGCTGAGCGGGTGTTCGGCCTCTTCGACGCACTCCGTGAGTATCTTGGCGGGTTCCCATGGGTGGTGGACGTGCTGCGTGAAGGCGAGCTGTTTGCGCCGCGGGCGCTGCTTTTCACCGAGGCTGTCCTTGAGGCGCTTGCGGTCGGCGGTCTGGATGAGCGGGAAGCCCTGACGGTGTACACCGCGCTGTGGCACTACACGATGGGCAATTTGGCGACGGTGTATCCGAAAGATCCGGTGGTGCGTGCCGGGCGTGAGGAATTGGCGCGGCGGGCGCCGTTGGCGGAGTTACCGCGGGTGCGGGCGATCCAGTCGCTGCTGGAGGGGCTCGATGCCGAGGCTGTCTATGCCGTCGGTCTCGCCGCTCTGATCCGGGGTGCGCTGCCTCGGTGACCTAAGGCGTGTTTCATAAGTCCGGTCAGAGCCATTCGCAGATGATGGTGATGGTCAGGACGGCCTGGAACCGGACAGCCAACTTGTCGTAACGGGTGGCTACGCCGCGGTGGCGCTTGAGTCGGGCGATGCCGTTCTCGACGGCGTGTCGCATCCGGTAGAGGTCGGGGTCGAACTTCGGTGGGCGTCCGCCGCGGCTGCCCTTGGCTTTGCGGTGGACGTCTTGGTCTTTCTTGCTGGGGATGCATGCCTTGATGCCGCGTTTGCGTAGGTAGACGCGGTTACCGTGGCTGGTGTAGGCCTTGTCGGCCAGGACGAGGTCGGGGCTGGTGCGGGGCCGTCCCACCCCGAGACGGGTCACCTTGATACGGCGCAGGACCGGGATGAACTGCGGACTGTCACCACGATGCCCGGCGGTCACGACCATCGACAGGACCTTCTGTCCCTGCTCACAGGCCAGATGCGTCTTGGTACTCAGACCGCCGCGGGATCGTCCGAGGGCGTGATCGGCGGGTTCGTCGTGCACACCACCGGGTGGCTCTTTTTGCAGGTGGCCGTCTGCACGAGCGCCGGCGGCGTGTTGGTGGGCGCGGCTGGTCATCGAGTCCACGCTGACCAGCCAGGTGATCCGGCCTTGCGCATCGCCGGCGGCCTGCGAGGCGGCCAGGATCTTGTCCCAGGTGCCGTCGCGCTGCCAGCGACGGAACAGGCCGTAGATCGTCTGCCAGGGTCCGTACTCGGCCGGCACGTCACGCCAGGGCGACCCGATCCGGATCCGCCACCTGATCCCGTTAATGAGCTGCCGTTTGTCCCACTTCGGCGGCCGACCCTTCACCGACGCGGCCGGCAGCAGTACGGCGAGCTGCTGCCACTGAGCGTCGGTAAGGTCGTGCCGCCTCGTCACCGCTAAGGTAGCCACGAGGTCTCCGGTATGACGTTCGAGCTTGGTCGCTGAACCGTCTACCGGAGACCTCGTCAGCAATCGATCACCGACACGCCGTGACCTTCACCGGCCACCAAGACTTATGAAACACGCCTTAGACGAGTAGGTCCTAACGACCCTGGGTGGTGGAGATAGACGAAGGGTGTTGGGGACCGGTTTGTGACGACCGACCTCAACACCCTCCTGACGGCACCTTACGTGAAGATCGATGACTGGCTCGGACGGCGGCGTAGGCCCGGACGGCCACCCAGGCTCTCGGACGCCGATCTGCTCACCCTGGCCGTGGCTCAGGCCCTGCTCGGCATGCGCTCCGAAGCCCGTTGGCTGCGGTTCGTGCCAGGCGTCACGGCACGTGTCGCGCAACGCCTCCTCGCGATGACCGCCGCGATCTGGCACAACCGGGCCACCGGCCAACCCGTGACCAGGTCCCTGATCGCCTACAACCATTAGCCAGACTTCGGGCTTACTCGTCTAGGCGTCTTCTGTGAATGGCTGATCGGTAGTTCGGCCGTGCAGTCCCTTGACGTTCGCCTCAGTTTGGGTAAGCCTAACCTTGCGTACGCCGTACGCACGTACGTGGTGGAACGGAGCAGATATTGATGGCTTACCCGAGTGTTCCCGCTGAATCGCTGCTTGCCACGGCGGCGCCATCGATCCCGCGTGGCGTGCGGCTGACTGGCTCGTACGTCAGCCGACTTCTCGGCATGGGGTCCTTTTCCACCGGCTCGACCGTGATGCTCGGCGGTGCAGTCAGCACAGCCGTCGCCGGACAGGTCGGCCACCCCGCGGTGCGGGGGGCCGCTGCTGTGGTCATCACGGCGGGTATTGCGGCCAAACGGATCTGGTTCGGCTACCACTCGAACGGCTGTTCCGTGGCCACCGGCAACACAACCGGCGTGGACAGTGGGCTCCCCGCGCAGGTGCCGGCATGAGCGCGGACACGGCGACCAGAGCACCGAACACCCGCGGCCGGCGCGTTGGGCAGCAGGCAGCGGCTGATGAGGCGGCGGGTGACGTCCGGCAGGGACCTTCGGAGGCGAAGGCCCTTGCGGCGCTGCTGGCGCCGATCCGCGGCCGGCTGATCTTGGCGATCGCGCTACAGGTGATCTCGTCGGTGGCATCGCTGGTGCCGTTCGTTGCCGTGGCCGAGCTCGGCCGGGCGCTGCTGGCCGCCGGGCCGGTTGGCGAAGGCCGGATGTGGAGGATCGTTGGCTGGGCAGCCTTTGGACTGCTGTTAAGGTTCGTGACCCTGGCCGCCGCGAGTGGTATCACGCACTTCGCCGATGTGCAGTTGCAACTGCAGATCCGGCGGCGGTTGGCCGCCCATCTGGGCAGGGTGCCGCTGGGCTGGTTCACCGAGCGGTCGACCGGGCAGGTCAAGAAGGCAGTGCAGGACGACGTGGCGGCCATGCACCACCTGGTCGGGCATGCGCTGCCAGACCTTGCCGCCGCGGTTGTGACCCCCCTTGCCGCGCTCGCGTACCTGTTGTGGGTTGATTGGCGGTTGGCGCTGCTCACGCTGGTGACGGTGCCGCTGTTTATCGCCGTGTACGCGGTGATGATGAGCGGCAATCCGGAGAAGATGGATCGCTACAACGCGGCCCTGGCCCGGATCAACACCGCCGTGGTGGAGTTCGTGCAGGGCATCGCGGTGGTCAAGGCGTTCGGCCAGGCCCGGCGTGCGCACCGGCGGTTCCTGGAAGCAACCGATGACTTCGCTGACTTCTTCGGCGCCTGGGCCGCCGGGATAATCCGCGCCGAAGCGGTCGCCAGTGCCCTGGTCGCCCCGCCGGTGATGCTGCTGGTAGTGCTCGGCTGGGGCACCTGGTTCACTGCTGAGGGCTGGGCAGCGCCGGTGGACGTGCTACCGTTCGCACTGCTCGGCCTTGGCCTGACCGCGCCGGTACTGACCCTCGGACACGGGGCGGACGAGCTGCGGCTGGCCCGACAGGCCGCCGGCCGGGTTCTCGCCATCCTCGACACTCCTTCGATGCCTGAATCCGCAGCGTCGCAGACGCCGAAGAGTAACCAGGTGGAGTACCGCGGCGTCGGGTTCAGCTACGACGGCCAATCCGACGTGCTCACCGGCATCGACCTGACCCTGCAACCGGGAACGGTGACCGCGGTGGTCGGACCGTCCGGGTCAGGCAAGTCCACCCTGGCCGCGCTGCTGCCCCGCTTCCACGACGTTACCAATGGCGTGATCACCCTCGGCGGGATAGACCTGCGCGATATTCCCAGCGAAGCCCTGTACCGGCGGGTCGGTTTTGTGTTTCAGCAGGTGCAGCTCATACGAGGCACTGTCCGGGACAACATCACGTTGGCACGCCCCGACGCAACCGACGATGAGCTCCACGCGGCGGCTCGCGCGGCACAGATCCACGACCGGATCATTGCCCTGCCCGACGGCTACGACACGATTCTCGGCGTCAGCGCCCACCTGTCCGGCGGCGAGGCCCAGCGGATCTCGATCGCCCGGGCGCTGCTGGCCGACGCGCCGATCCTGGTTCTTGACGAGGCGACCGCGTTCGCCGACCCCGAGTCCGAGGCGGCGATCCAGGACGCATTGTCGACCCTGGTCGCCGGACGCACCCTGCTCGTGATCGCACACCGGTTGTCCACTGTGGTCGACGCAGATCAGATCGTCGTCCTCGACGGCGGCCGGATCGTCGAACACGGCCGGCATACCGACCTGGTCGCCGCCCGCGGCCAGTACGCGTCGCTGTGGCAGGCCCACGAGCGCACCGGCCGCTGGGCGCCACGCACCGAAACCCCTCAGACCCTGGAGGTGACGACATGATCGGCTTGTTGGGTCGGGTCCTCGGCCCCGACTACGCCCGGCCACTGCGCCTGCACGTGACCGCACTCGTTGTCTACAGCGTGCTACAGGCCGTCGCGTTCGCCCTCCTCGTCCCGGTGCTGAGGGCATTGCTCTCTGGTGACACGAGTGCGGCATGGCAGTGGCTGAGCATTCTCGCGGTCGTCGTGGTCGCGACCGCAGCCGCCTACTATGTACAGGCGCAACTGGGCTACCGGGTCGGTATGGCCCTATCCCGGGCGGTGCACCATCGCACCGGAGACCACCTCGCCGCCCTGCCCCTGGGCTGGTTCACCGGTGAGAAGGTCGGCCGTGTGGCCCGCCTGAGCAGCCAGGGCGTCGTCGACATCATGGGCGTTCCGGCACATCTGCTGCAGCCGGTAGTATCCGCCATGGTCACTCCGGCCACGGTTGTGGCGATCCTGGCCGTGTTCGACTGGCGCCTCGCGGCGGCGAGTCTGCTCACCGTTCCTGTGCTGATCCTCGTGTACCGGTGGGCCGGTAACCTCATCGCCGCGAGCGACCACGCCGTTGACGCCGCCGGCGCCGAAGCCGCCGCTCGGGTCGTCGAGTATGCCCAGACCCAGGCGGTGCTGCGCGCCCACGGCCGAGCCCGGGACGGCTTCGCGCACCTCGACGCCGCCCTGAGCGAGCAGGCCCACGCCGGCCGCGCCCAGCTTAACCGCGCCGTTCCCGGCCGGGCCGCGTTCGCACTCACCGTCCAGGTCGCCGTCACCGCCGTGCTCACCGTCGGCACCGCTCTCGCCCTTGGCGGCAACGTTGACGTGGCCGAACTGATCGCCCTGCTCGTGTTGGTCATCCGATTCGCCGAACCCCTCGTCGTCGCCGCCGACCTCGGCGGGGCGCTACGTGTCGCCCGCAACTCCCTGTCCCGTATCGACGAACTACTGCGAACACCGACTATGCCCGAACCCGCCACCGCCTTGGACGGTCACCCCGACAACGGCAGTATCGCCCTCGAGCGCGTCAGCTTCGGCTATGACAGCGACCGGCCCGTCCTGCATGACGTCAGCCTGCACGTACCGCCCCACACGATGACCGCCCTGGTCGGCGTGTCGGGCTCCGGCAAGACCACCATCACCCGGCTCGTCGCCCGCTTCCACGACGTGACCTCTGGCACGGTCAAGGTCGGCGGCAGCGATGTGCGCGAGCAAACCACCGAACAGCTCATGGCGCAACTGTCGCTGGTGTTCCAGGAGGTCTACCTGTTTGACGGCACGATCGCCGACAACATCCGCACCGGCCGCCCGGAAGCCACCGACACCGACGTCGAAGCAGCCGGCCGCCTCGCGCGAGTTGACGAGATCGTCGACCGCCTGCCCGACGGCTACCACACCCGCGTCGGAGAAGGCGGCACCCGACTGTCCGGGGGCGAACGCCAACGCATCGCCCTCGCCCGCGCCATCCTCAAAGACGCCCCGATCGTTCTGCTCGACGAGGCTACCTCCGCCCTCGACCCAGCCAACGAAGTCGCCATCCAGGACGCCCTCACCGCGCTCACCACCCACAAGACCTTGCTCGTCATCGCCCACCGGCTGCAGACGGTTCGGGCCGCCGACCAGATCATCGTCCTCGACCAGGGCCGAATCGCCGAATACGGCACGCACGACCAACTGATGGCCGCAGGCGGACGCTACGCGGCCTTCTGGCACGATCGGCAACGCACCAGTGGATGGCGTCTCTCTACCACCGCCACACCCACGTCGGCGGCGGCCGGTACGGCCGGTACCTGATCATGCCTATCTGGCCGGCGACGCCCGGCTTCCGCACTGTTCGCCGGTATGGCCCGTCGGTCGCCTCTGTCGATATCTCTTACGCCGGATCTGCGCACCACCGGCTCGCGAAGATGAGCCGGGGCGAGTGGTTCCGGTGGCTCCGCGCGATGGAGGCCGCCGCGGGGCTGCGGGAGCACGGCGGTTCGTGCTGCACATCGACCACACCGTCGCGACGGGTGCACGGTCCGGGCTCGCTGCGCCGTGAAGACCTCGCCCCAGCGGCCGAAGGGGTGCGTTGATCGGTCTGCCCCGGAGATGAAGGCTCGCAGCCCTTCGCTGATCATCGGAGCGTCCAGATCGGATGGTCACACGTGAAGAGCTGCGAGCATGGGCGACGATACGACCCGGCTGCTGGGCCGCGACGGCCTGGTCGCCGATCGGGTCGAGCTGCACCCGGACGGTTCCCCGTCGTTCACCTGTCCACCGATGACGAGCTGTTACTTCCAGTCCCCGCGTACGCGCTACGGCCGGAGACACCGCGCCGCTACGATCATCTCCAACTGGGTGGCGTGCTCGTCCTGATGCCCGGGGAGAAATCGAAGGATCTCGCCCAGGCTGATCGGGGCGCCGTTAGGCCTGCGGCCGGTCACAGCCCAGGTGGCGGACGGGCAGGCGCGGACGGCGTGTCGGAGGTCTTGTTGGGCTGCGGCGAGATCGTCGCGTAGCTCCCCCCAGTCCACGGCGGCATAGGTGGCGACCCGATCGGCATCCAGCGGGTCGAAGCTCGACAGGCTGATATCCGGTCGGCCGCTGGACAGGAGCCGAATCCGCTCGGTGAAGATCAGGGCGCTGTCGCGCAGATGGCCGGCGATCTCTCGGGCGGTCCAGCCCAGTTCCCCGCTGTAGTCGCGAAAGTGTCCTGTGGCTATGAGCCGAGCCTGCTCGGTCGGGTGCAGGGTGGCACGCTCACCCGCTGCGGTGAGCATCTTCAGCACGGTCTCGACCCGGCGCTGATGCCGGGCGAGTTCGTCGACGAGCACCCTCCGCGACTGGGGTTCCTGGCTGTCGGCGGGGGTGGGCCCGACCACGGCAACGGCGATGTCATGCGCGGTGGCCGATCGCAATGCGCAGGCCAGAGAGCGGCCGGCGTCGACGTCGGTGAGTCGTGGCAGGCCCTCGACGAGATCTGTGTCGTTGACCCCGGAGCTGATGATGATTCGGCCGTCCGGAGGGTGGGGCAAGCGGGCCATACATTCGGGTAGGCGGGCGCTGATGAGGTCCGTCGTCTGCGCCCGGATGCCAAGGTTGTACAGGGTGAGATCGATGCCACGATCGGCGGCGAGTGGCATGAGCCGGCCGACCCAGCCATTCTGCTCGGGGTCACCCACGCCGAGGACCAACGAGTCGCCGAGAACGCAGACCCGTAGCGGTGGGTGAGGTGTTGGGTGATGAGTGTTGATCATTCTCTGATCCCTTCCGGATGCCTCGCGCGGCTATCAAATCCTGGTCGCCGACAGGAAGGGGAGTGGCAGGAACGCCACACTGCGATAGTTTCTTGCCATGACCGTACGGCGACACCGAGTGGTAGCGATCGCCCACGAGCACATGTCGCTGTTCGAACTGGCCGCCGTTGCTGAGGTGTTTGGGCTAAGCCGGGAGGACGTGGCAAGTCCGTGGTACGACTTCGAGGTGTGCGCGCCCCGCAGTGCCGTGCCGGTACGCAACGCCCCTCACCTGCTTCTTCAGACCTCCGCCGACCTTGCGGCGCTTGCCACTGCCGATACGGTCGTCGTCGCCGGATGGCATCCGGTCGATCATGACCCGTCCGCGGAGGTTGTCGACGCAGTCCATCAAGCCTGGCGGCGGGGCGCGCGGGTCGCCTCCATCTGCGGCGGCGCATTCGTCCTCGCAGCCGCGAAACTCCTGGACGGGCGCGAGGCCACCACACACTGGCGCTACGCGGCGGAGTTCCGCCGCAGGCATCCCACCGTACGTTTGACCCCCGATGTGCTTTACATCGACCACGGCGACGTGGCAACGTCCGCCGGCACGGCGGCCGGCATCGACCTTTGCCTCCACCTGCTCCGCAACGACCTTGGCGGCGCGGCAGCCAACGAGGTTGCTCGGCGGATGGTCGTCCCGGCCCACCGAGGAGGTGGGCAATCCCAATTCGTTGACCGGCCGGTTGCGCCCGATCCGTTTGATCCGATCGCTCCACTACTGGACTGGATGACCGCACATCTGGATCGGCACCTCACTCTCAGTGAGTTAGCGCAACAAGCCGCAGTCAGCCAGCGGACACTAGCCCGGCGCTTCGCGCTGGCAACGGGATCCACGCCCACACAGTGGCTTCTGGAGCAGCGCCTCTTTGAGACGCGACGGCTCCTGGAGTGCAGCGATCTGACCGTCGAATCGATCGCCGCCCGCACCGGCCTCGGCTCCGCGGTCAACCTACGGCGACACTTCCGGCGACGCTTCGACACCACACCTGCGGCCTACCGAGCGGCCTTCCACACGCTTGCGACGGCCGGGCCCGCGCTGGTGTCAACGACCGGACCTCGGTAGTGCCCGCTAGTAGTGCTTGCTCAGGTTGGGACGAGTTGGTGGCAGAGTGGGCAGAACCCCACTGGGGTCCGCGTCGGATCACCCGGCCGGCGATCCGCACCCGCAGGGCGAGGAAGCGCCCGGACATCCCCGACGGGCCGATCCGGAGCGCGCGTCGGATATGGGCCGAGTCGAGGCTCTCCAGGAACAGCGCCACGCCGCCCTCGGCAGTGATCACTCCCGCGCGGTCCCGGTCGACGGGCGCGCACCGCTCGGCGACCAGCGCCCCGAGCCGGTTCCAGATCCGGCCCACCGTCGGACAGCCCAGACTCGGCCACCATCGACGCCCACGACCAGTGCGTGGCATCGGTCTGCGGCCAGATCCCCAGCTCCACAGCAATATCCTGATCGGACGCACCTTCCGCGCAGGCCAGTACGATCCGGTGCCGTAGCGGTGAGCGCCGGGGGCCTGTTGCAGGGCCGCGTCCCGAACGGTGATGTGGTCGGCGTGTGGTGTTCGACCCGGCCCGGCCGGCGCGCATCAACCCCGACAGGGCCTCACGGGCGTTGTCCAGGAAGCAGCACAGTGGGTGGTAGCCGAAGCGATGGGCACCTGCGTGTCCGGACACACGTCCGTCCACACTGACAATGACCGTCAAACGCGTTCCGGTAGCCTGCACCCGGCACGCACCCTCCGTGACGGACGATCAGGCCTTGGACAAGCCAGGTCATCCAAGATCAGAAGGCGCTTCCTTATGTTCGATCATGGACCAGGCGGCTCCTTAACGAAGGGCCCAGGCTAGGAGGACCCACCATGCTGGAACTGATCGACATCACCAAGATCTACACCAAGGGCAAACGCGCCGTGGACGGCATGACCCTTCGGATGCAGCCCGGGATGCTGGGCCTGCTCGGGCCGAACGGCGCGGGCAAGTCGTCACTGATGCGGATCGCCGCGACCGTCACCAAGCCGACTTCCGGGAAGGTGCTGTTCAACGGCACCGACGTGGTGGCCAAGCCGGACCTGCTGCGCCAGGCCCTCGGATACCTCCCGCAGGACTTCGGCGTCTACCCGAACCTGACCTCCCGGGAGTTCCTGCGCTACCTGGCTGCCGCCAAAGGACTGTCCGCCAAAACGGCCACAGCGCGCATCGACGAGTTGCTCGCGATGGTCAACCTCACTGAGGCGCTCAAACGGCCGCTCGGCAAGTACTCGGGCGGCATGCTGCGCCGGGTCGGCATCGCCCAGGCCCTGCTCTCCGACCCGCAAGTGATTATCGTGGATGAGCCGACCGCCGGGCTGGACCCGGAGGAACGGGTCCGCTTCCGCAATCTGCTCAGTGATCTCGCCGCCGACCGGGTGGTGATGCTCTCCACCCACATCGTGTCGGACGTCGAGTCGGTCGCCTCCGACATCGCCATCGTCTCGCAGGGCCGGCTGCTGCGCCGCGACAGCCCCGAGGAGCTGCTCCGCCAGGTGGAGGGGCACGTCTGGGAGCTCGTCGTGCCGTCCAGCCAGGTCTCGGTGCTCCAAGACCAATTCGTGATCAGCCGGCTGGTTCGCACCACCGAAGGCGTACGGGTCCGACTGCTCTCCCCCGAGTCGCCGGGTCCGGAATCGGTTTCGGCCGCTCCCAACCTCGAGGACGCGTACCTGGCAGTGATCAACCAGGCTTCCGGTCAGTACGTGGAAGAGCGGGCGGTGCGCCGATGAGGGTCGCGACGATCGGCGGACTGGCCGTCGCCGATTTCAAGGACCGGGTACGCCGCCCCGCCTACGCGGTCATCCTGCTGGCCGCCGTCGGCCTGGGTTACGTCGCTGCGCCGGCCAGCGACGCGCGCTGGGCGGTGATGTACATCGGCCACCACCGCGGCGAGTACAACTCGGCGTACATCGGGACGCTGATCGCGCTGACCAGCGCGTTGTGGCTCACTCTCGGCGGGTTCTACGTGGTGCGCAACGCGATCAGCCGGGACGAGAGCACCGGCGTCGGCCAGCTGCTCGCCGCCACGCCGTTGCGTTCGGTCGACTATCTGCTCGGCAAGTTCCTCAGCAGCTGCCTGACCCTGACGTCGATGGTCGGGGTGCTGGCGATCACCGCGATGGTCCTGCAGGTGGCCCGTGGTGAGGACCGGTCGATCGATCCGATCGCGCTCCTGACCCCGTTCGTGGTGATCGCCATCCCGTTGGTCGCGTTCACAGCCGCCATGGCCCTGCTGTTCGAGAGTGTGCCGTTGCTGCGGTCAGGTCTCGGCAACATCCTGTGGTTCTTCGTCTGGCTGGTGGTCGCCATCGGCGGCCAGTCGCCGGGCGCCCCGCTCAGTGGCATCGGGGTGCACGCCGTCGCGGAATCGATGGCACGGGCGATGGCCAACCAGGGAATCGACAACTCCGAGGGTGGCTTCAGCCTCGGTCTGGTCTATCTCGACAACCCGCTGCGTACCTTCACCTGGGACGGGCTGGACCTGACCGCGGGCTACCTCGGTGGACGGCTCTCGATGATCGTGCTCGCGATGCTGCTGGCCGTGGTGCCGGCCCTGTGGTTCGCGCGGTTCGACCCGTCCCGCGGCCACGGTCCGGTGCCGGGCAACGCGGTGGACCCGGTCGGACCGGCGGTCGAGGGTCCGGACCTCCCGATGGCGGTGGTGCCGTCCGCCGCCGGTCGGCCGGCGACCACCACGGCGGCCGCCAGCGTGGCCATCCTTCCCGCCAAGGGGGTGCGGCGGCCTGGCGGGTACCTGCGGCTACTCACCGGCGAGTTCCGGATCCTGATCCAGGGAGTGTCGCGCTGGTGGTGGCTGGGGGCACTGCTGATCACGGTGCTCGGCCTCACCCTGCCCTTCGACGGGGTGATCCTGGCTATCCTGCCGCTGAGCTGGGTCTGGCCGATGCTGGTCTGGTCCCGCCTGGGCACGCAGCGGTACGAGTACGGCGTGGACGCGATCCTCGGGGCGTACCCGTGGGCGCGGCGGAGGCTACTCGCCGAGTGGGCTGCCGGTGTGGTGCTCACCGCCTTGGTCGGCATCGCCCCGGCCATACGGATGCTGGCCGCGGCGGACGCGCCCGGCCTGGCCGCCTGGGCCGCCGGCGCGCTCTTCATTCCGTCGCTGGCACTGGCCCTGGGCGTGCTGAGCCGTACCCACCGGTTGTTCCAGGCGATCTTCGTGATGTGGTGGTACGCCGCGATCAACGACATCGCGTTCCTGGACTTCATGGGCACCGCCCGCGTCGACGGCGTCCCGGCCGGGCCGAGTCCCGCGCTGTTCGTCGGCGCCGCCGTGGTCCTGGTCGGTCTCGCTCTCGTGGTCGGCAGTGCTCGCCGTAACGCGCGTACATGATCGGAGCCCATAGCACCCGGCCAGGCTGGTCTATGCGATAAGAAGATCGTCGAGAGTGTCGCCGATCGTGGCGAGGGCTTGCCGGTAATTCACAATCGCGGATTCGTTCGGTATGGGGGCGGCGGCGAGCTTGTCCCGGGCGTCGGCGACCATGGTCGCCCAGGCGGCGTTGTCGAGCATGCCGGTGGTGTCGAGGAAGGCGAGGATCCGGGCGCCATCGGCGAAGCGTGCCGCTGCCGGCATCATCGTGACGAAGCCGACCAAGACAGCGCAGGCCGCGTGCGTGTTGTCGGCCTCGAGCAGTTCATCGACGTGGGCGCGGAGTAGCTGATAGGCGGCGCGGCGGTCGCCACGCTGGAACAGCGCCTGGGCACGCACGGATTGGTTCGGCGAGTGGGTGCGTGCCGGCAGGGGCACGTCGATCGCCTGGTCGAACAGCTGGTCCGCGACGGCCCGTTGACCTTGGAAGGCGGCGGAGAAGCCGAGCAGCATCAGCGTCCAGTGCAACAAGGTCGGCGGGCCGTGGCTGCGGAACCGGTTGACGAGCGGGGTGAGCTGGGCTTCTCCGCGTGCGTACTCTCCCTGAAAGACCAGTGCTACGCCAAGGTCGACCTCGACCTGCGCAGCGAGATCATCGGCGCCGAGTCGGCGCAGCTCGGCCAGCGCCGGCGGCGCCGTGTGTATCTGCGTAGCGTAGTCGTCGTGGACGTTGGCCCGCAGGTGCCGAGCTACCGGGTTGTCCGGATCGCAGTGCAGTCGGACCAAGGTGTCGAAACCGGCCGGGTCCTGACGGACGTGATAGCGGGGTGCGGCGGCGATCAGGCCCGCCACGACCCGCGGCCGGTCCTCGGCCGGTGCCTGTTCGAGGAGGCGCTGCGCCCACTGCCCGATTTCGTGCCGGTGCCGCCGGGCGGCCTCGGTACAGATCGGCCGGAACAGATCATGAGCGAGGCGGTAGTCGCCGCCGGTGAAGGCACGGTCAACCGCTACCCGCAGGTTGGGCCACAACTCGTCCAGCCGGGCGACCCCCTGGACTTCCGCGGGTCCGGTGAGCTGGTCGTGCAGCGAGTTCACCCGTTCCCGCACGTAACGGGTGTGCGCGGCCTGGGCGGGTGCGGCCGCCGGTCCTGCGGTGAGGTGTTCGGCTGCGAACTGGCGGACTGGTTCCAACAACCTGAACTGCTGGCCGAACGGGCCGGGTTCGGCGGTTACCATCGAGCGCTGCACGAGGCTGTGCAGCACGTCGTTGACATCCAGGCCGCTGCCGGCGGCAACGGCCGCAGCTCCGGCCCGGTCGACTGGACCCGTGCACACCGACAGCCGTTGCAGCAGGTCCTGCTCGGCCACGGTGAGCAGCCGGTAGGACGATTGGATCGCGGCACGCATAGTGCGGTGCCGGTCCGCCCCGGTCCGCCGCCCGCCGACCAGCAAACCGAGCTGATCGTCGAGACGCTCGCGGATCTCCTGCGGGGTATGACTGACGGTTTGGGCGGCGGCCAGCTCGATGGCGAGGGGCAGCCCGTCGAGGCAGCGGCAAATCTCCTCGATCACTTCCCGCGCGGCACCCGTTGAACACGCGGCGGCCAGCGCGTTCGCACGTTCGGCGAACAGGTCGGCGCCGGCCCCGGCCGCCGGCAACGGCGGCACGGCGACCAGCCGTTCGTGACCGTGACTGAGGCCGAGCGGTTCCCGCGCGGTGGCCAGCACCCGCACCTGCGGGCAGCCGTCGGCGACAGCCTGGGCCAGGCGTGCCGCACCATCCACGACGTGTTCGCAGTTGTCGAGCACAAGCAGTGCCCGGAGTGAGCTCAGGGCCAGCACAATGGACTCACTCAGCGACCGGCCTGGGCCCTCCTCGACGCGTATCGCCGCGGCGACGGCTTGGGGGACGTCCTGGTCGGTTGTGATCTCGGTCAGGTCGACCAGCCAGGCGCCGTGCTCGAGCCGGGCGCGTTGGGCGGCTGCGACGGCGAGCGCGGTCTTGCCGATGCCACCCGGCCCGACCAGGGTGACCACCGGGCTCTCGGCCAACGCCCGGCCGATACGGTCGAGGTCGCCGTCGCGGCCGATCAGGCGCACGGCGCGCCGGGGCAGCCGGTCGACCGGCTCGGTCCGCTGCTCGCCGCCGATGCGGTGGTCCTGGCCGAGGATCGCCAACTCCAGGCGGCGCAGTCGCGGCCCGGGCTCCACGCCCAGGTGCTCGATCAGCCGCTGACGGGCAGTGCGATACGCGGCCAGCGCGTCAGCCTGCCGGCCCACCCGGTACAGCGCCGTCATCAGCAGCGCCCAGATGCCTTCACGGAACGGATACCGCGCGCTCAGCTCAGTCAACGGCCCCACGGTCGCTGCCGCGTCCGCGTCCACCCGGGCGGCGAGATCGGCCTCGACCGCGCCGAGCCACCGCTCGACGAGGCCGTCCACGGCCGCAGCCAGGCCGGGCACCGGCACCCCGGCCAGCGGATCGCCGGTCCACTCGGCGAGCGCCCCGGCGAGGTCGCCGGCCTCGACCCGCCGGCCGAACCGGATCACATCGACCGCATCGGCGGGCACATCGAGACGGTACGCGGCACCCGATCGCACAATCCTCGTGGCGCCCAGACCGCCCCGCAGCCGAGCGATGTACGACTGCAGGGTTCGGACGGCGGTCCGGGGTGGTTGCTCGCCCCACAGCAGATCGATCAGCCGCCAGTCCGGAACCGCCACGCCGGGCTGCAACGCCAGGGCCGCCAGCAACGCACGGCACTTACCCGCCCCGATGTCGACGGCGGCACCGTTGTCATCCACCACCTCGACCCCGCCGAGCAACCGTATGCGTACCGCCGGCCCTGCCATAGCCACTCCCGCGTCCGATAACCCCGCCCCGACCCGCAGCTCAACATCTTCTCAACGCCCGCACAACGCCGCCCCAACGCATGCCCGTCACGATCGGTCCACCTCGATCACGGGCCGCAGTTCGCCGCCCGCCGCTCGAACCCGCCGCAGCCCGACCCGGGGTTGCCACGATACTGCTGGAGGAACGATGTCCGAACGCTCCGCCGCCCGCCTCGCCGGTGCCCTTTTCCTACTGGTCATCGCGGTCGTCCTGGCCAGTTCGGCTGCCGGCAGCGGCGCCGGCGGGATCGCAGAACGGCTCGACGACATCGCCACACACCCGTCCGGGCTACGGCTCAGCATCGTGCTGCTGGCCGTCGCCGGCGTCGCCACGCTGGGCCTGGCCGCCATGCTGCATGCCATCACCCGGCGACAGGACCCGTCCCTGGCCGCTTTCGCCCTGGCCTGCCGGGCGGTGGAGTCGGGACTCTACGCGGTGCAGATCCTCGGTGCCATGCTGCTGCTGTCACTCAGCCGGCAACAAACGGACACTGCCCGGGAACTGGGCGCGGCGACCGTCGACATCGCCGCGTGGAGCACGAACGTCGGCGCCTGCTTCTTCGCCGTCGGCAGTGCCGTGTTCGCCTACCTCCTACTGCGGTCCCGCGCGATCCCCCGACCGCTGGCCACCCTCGGCCTGCTCGCATCGCTGCTGCTCGCCGTCAGCGTCCCCGTGCAGAGCGCCGCTGGCGCCGTCACCGCCGAGGGCGCCGGCTTCCTGCTGTGGCTGCCGATGCTCACCTTCGAAATCACCGCCGGCGGGTGGCTGCTCATCAAGGGCATCCGGTCCACGGACCCCGTCCGCTCTTCTTTCGCTGGCGCGAAGAAGAGCGACGAGGTGAGGACAGCATGACGAAGCAGATCAACTCGGACGCTGGGCGTGGAGAAGAGCGGCAGGCCCGGCCACGTCTCCCGCGCTGACGTGGCCGCCGTGTTCCTGGACGGCGCGCAACCGGTGGTCGTCAACCGGGCTGCCCGGGGATTCGTCCGCGGCCCGCCCGGGTCTATCCGGCATGGCGCCGCCCATGATCACGGTGCTACGAGAAAGCGGTTCGCGGCCGGCACCGAGCTGTTCGAGAATCTCGAAACTGTCCGGGGCGCTGGCCGGCTTCTCGATGGAGCGCTTCTTCGTGACCTGCTCGGTGCGATACCCGAGCTGGCGCCCTTCACCGATGTTCGGGACTGTGAGGCGAAGTCGATGCGGTAGCGGCCACGATCGGGCCGGTGCCGGGGGTCGGAGCCGATCGTGGCCGGAGGCGACGGCGCCCGAGAACAGCCGCGACTGCCCCGATGGAGCCACCGGCCACCGCGAGCAGGAACGCGGTGGTGCTGTCGGTCGCGTCAACCGCCTGGCCGCCGACGGCAGCTCCGGTGGCGAGGCCGACCATCACCGCGCTGGACAGCCAGGCGAACCCCTCGGTCAACGAGGCGCGGGGCACCAGTGACGCGGCCAGCGAACTTCCGGAGATAAGGATCGGTGACACGGCTAGACCGGCGAGCGCGACGCCGACGGCCAACACCGGCACGGTGTCCGCGAACACCATCGGCACGGCGACCACGCACAGCGCGGCGGCCGATCCCACGAGGCGTTGCAGGGAGGTGATCCGGTCGACCGGCACCGACCCGTACACCAGCCCGGCGACGAGGCTGCCGACCGCGAACAGCGCGAGCAGCACGCCCGCGACGCCGGTGGCGCCGCGCTCGGAACTGAACGACACCACGGCGACGTCGACCGCACCGATACATACCCCGAGCCCGAGGTAGATGGTGAGTAGGACGCCCATACCCCGGGCCCGGACCGCACTCGCCCGCCGTTGCTGGGGTGCCCGCGGCGGCTCGGTGCGCCCTTGGACGGCGAGCGCAAGCGAGCCGAGCACGGTGAGCGCCAGCGCGCCCAGCAGCCCGGCTGCCGGGAACCAGCCCACCGTCAGGGCGGTGACCAACACCGGACCGGCCACGTAGATGACCTCGTCGAGGATGGATTCGAGGGCGTACGCCGTCGGCAGCCGGGCCGAATCGACGAGCACCGTCCACCGGGCCCGGACCAGCGGGCCGAGCGGCAGGGCTGACGCCCCGACGAGCACGGCGGCACCGATCAACGTCCACGCCGGTGCGGATCGGCCGGCCAACACTACGAGTGCCACCAGCCCGAAGGCGTGCACGAGCACCGAGACGGCGATGACGATCCGCTGCCCGAACTGGTCGGCGGCCCGCCCCAACACTGGGGCGGCAAACGCCTGCGCCAGGGTGAGCGCGGCGGTAACCACGCCGGCGAGGCCGTACGAGTCGGTCTGAATGGAGATCATGAGCAGACAGCCGAGGCCGCGCATCGACATGGGCAGCCGACCAACGAAGCCGGAGGACACGAAGAGGGCAGCACCGGGTGTGCCGAGTAGCTCGCGGTACGCGCGCATAGCTCATTACCTTTCCTCAGTATCGCCAGCAACCCCGTCACGTAAATGACTGATGCTTATCACCGCCTCACCCCTGCCTATCAGGCAGATGCGACAACCATGATCGACCTGGTGCGACAACACCGAACAGACCTGCTCATCAGCCAGGCCCTCGGGCCGGGTCTCCGAATCACCCGCCCCCGGGCTCCGGGCAACAGCACGCTGTTCGGCGCGGGCGCTTCGTCGTCGCTCGCGAGCTCGGGCGGGCCTGAGTGCCGCGCCGCACCACCTTTTCCTGGCCGACGCGGTCGGCGGCTGCCCCGACGCGTGGCACCACACCGTAAAGGCCTCGCCGCCGTTCCGCTCCTGGCAGATCGTTGGTGCTGGAGGCGGGGGCGGGGGCGGGTGGAAATCTCGGTACGCCTCGGCGGCCACCGGCACCGCGAGTAGACAGAGACCACACGCGATCACCAGGCACTGGCAGTCCAGCGTAGTTGTCCGCAGACGGCCACGACGGCGATCACCACCGGGCAGGCCACCACCTCGACCGCTAAGCCGCTTCTCATGGCGTACGCGCCGGTTCAACAGCACCGGCACCCTGGTTGCTGTGCTGATCGGCCCAGCTCACGTCACTATCCCTACCACCGACCGGTAGCCAGCAGGCTGAATAGTGCATTCTGCAGGTACGTGTGTGGGAGGAGTTGATCGTGAGCTCGGGTGAGGTTGGCGCGGTCGACACGCGTACCGGGACGGTCACGTCGGTACTGGACGGTGCCACCGGCTGGGAACCCCTCTCCGGCGGGCTCGCCCACCATGTGCAGCGAGTCCGGCTCGCCGATGGCCGGCCGGCGGTGGTCAAGCAGACCCCGGCGTCCTCGCACAGCCCGCCCGGCATGTTCGCGCTGGAAGCCGCGGGGCTGCGCGCCCTCCACGACCTCGGTGGCGTCCACACCCCCGAGGTCTACGAGGTGACCGAGCACCATCTCGTCCTCGCCGCCCTGGCTCCCCGTCCTGACACGGACCAATACTGGGAGGAAACGGGCCGCGCCATCGCCCGGCTGCACTCCGTTGCGGGCCGCGCCTTCGGCTGGCCCGAGGACGGCTGGCTCGGCCTGCTGCCCCAACACAACGAGCAGACCAGCAACGGCCACGAGTTCTTCGCCACTCACCGGCTACTGCGCTACGCGACCGAGCCGAAGGTCCAGCAGGTCCTGGACTCGACCGACCTGGCCCGGCTGGAGCGCATCTGCGAACGGCTACCCGAACTGCTCCCAGCCGCCCCCGCCGTGCTCACCCACGGCGACCTCTGGCGCAACAACCTCATCGCCACCGAACAGGGCACCCCCGTGTTCATCGACCCCGCGGTGCACTGGAACTGGGCCGAGGCCGACCTCAGCATGATCTACAGCGTTGACCGCCCGCCCGAGCCCTTCTTCGCCGCCTACGAGGAAGCCGCCGCTCCCCAGCCCGGTTGGCGCGACCGGATGGACCTGCTCAACCTCCGCGAACAGCTCAGCGTCCTCGCCCACTTCGGCTCTGACCTTCCGGACTGGATCCGCGACACCAAAACCGTGCTGCGCAAATACTGCTGAACGGTGGGCGTTGGCCTGCACCGGGCGCCGCAGCGGACAGCCGCAACCACCTGGCGCCTTCGCCGGCACCGGAGGCTGGAGGAGTGCCGCAAACTGCCGTAGCTTGTCCTCATCGGGCAGGGAGGCGTCATGTTTGCCGAACACGTGCGGGACCCTGCGGTAACCGCCGTGATCTTCGGCTTTTCGCTTCGAACTGGTTCGGCTGGGCACAGGAGGCGCCTCCTGGCAGCTGGCGCGGGCTCCTCGCCGCCGGCTCGGTGACCGGCCTACTCACCGCGATCGCCGGTGGTCTACTGACCTGGCGGCTCTGGCACAGCGACACCGCCTTCGACGAGGCCACCAGCCGCGCGTTCGGGGTGGTGGTCGCCATCGAGTTCGGGGCCGCCGCCCTCGGGGCGGCCCTATGAGCAACGCTTCTCGCCCTACCTCGGAGAACAGGATCCCGACGGTACGGCGGCCGGCGCATATATTCGGATGCGCTGCTACGACGATGGGGGGCATCGATGAGCGACCAGCGGCAGCCGGGCTACAGGTTGAACGGGCTACACCACACGCAGTTGGCCATCCCGCCGGAGTCGGAGCCGACAGTGCGAGAGTTCTACGGCGGTGTGCTCGGCATGGCCGAGATTGACAAGCCGCCAGTCCTCGCCGCGCGCGGTGGTTGCTGGTTCCGCTCCGGCCGGCTCGAGATCCACCTCGGCGTGGAGCAGGATTTCCGGCCGGCCCGCAAGGCGCACCCGGGAGTCCTGGTAGATGACATCGACGCTCTGGCCAAGCACCTCGGCGAGCACGGGGTCGAGGTCGACTGGGACGACAACTTTCCCGGGCATCGTCGGTTCTACGCCCACGACCCGCTGGGCAACCGGCTGGAGTTCCTGGAGCAGCAACAACCAGCCTGACCTGGAGTTGGAGCAGCCAGCCCAACCTGGTCCGGCGAAACGTGCCCAGTCGGTGATGAGCGTGGCCACGTGGCGATCTCCGGCAGCAGGTCCGGATCCATCAGGCCGTCCGTGACGCTGTCCAGGATGAGGTTGGAGATGTCCTCGCCGACCCCACCCTCCCCCGTGAATGCCCAGTCGACCAGCACCGACCTGCCGTCCACGTCGATGAGGTTGGCGGGCCAGACATCGAGGTGGCACAGGACCCCGTGGGCGCAATGGTCGCACTGATGCAGAGCCCCAACCCAAGCCCCACCGCCGGGTTTCGGTGATTCGAACACCGGGTAGCCCCAGCCGCGGGGACCGCGTCCCGCCCATGCTGGCAGCACCGAAAGAGGGGAAACGAGGCGATGGCGGCGAAGCTCGACGGCAGGCGGGTGGCGATTCTGGCGACCGACGGGGTGGAAGAGGTGGAGTACACCAAAACCCGTGCCGCTGTGGAAGCCGCCGGCGGCACCGCCGAACTGATCTCTTTGGGCGAGGAACCGATTCAGTCAGTGGACCACCTGGACAAGTCCACGACGTACGAGGTAGACCGGGTCGTTACCGACGCAGACCCCGCCGACTACGACGCCTTGGTGTTGCCCGGCGGGGTGGCCAACCCGGACTTCTTGCGGGCTGACCCCAACGCGGTGCGCTTCGTACGGACCTTCGTTGAATCCGGTAAGCCGGTAGCCGCCATTTGTCACGGCCTGTGGCCGCTGGTCGAGGCGAACGTGGTGCAGGGCCGCACCCTCACCTCCTGGCCGAGCCTGCGCACCGACTTGGTCAACGCCGGCGCTACCTGGGTTGACGAGGAGGTCTACGTCGACAGCGGCCTGATCACCAGCCGTAGGCCCGGCGATCTGCCGGCGTTCTGCGCCACGTTGGTCGACGAAATCGCCGACGGCGGGTATGCCGGATCGACTACGTGACACCGGCAGCCGGGGTCTTCTGCTGGAATAGTGGGCTTGTCTATCCGGTACGAGTACCGTGTGGTCCCACCGTCGCGGTGGCCCTGGTGGGCAACGGTTTCGCCGGACAGTCCACCAGCTCATTGGTGGACCGTCCGGCGTAGCCGCACCGACGCCTACTGCGTTGGCATCATGGCGATTCGGAAGACCCGGTGGAGGCATCGGAATCCGGCACGATGGATGACCCGTTGCGCCGGGATGTTTGCCGGCTCCGTGGAGCACAGTGGTGTCAGTCCACGCGCCCGGGATAGCTCGGTGAGCGTGTGCATCAGCCGGCTGCCCATACGCCGACCCCGGTGGTGGGCACCCACGACCAGGCCAAGATGTGCATGGCCCGGGGATCGGGGATCGACGCGGCACTCCCCGGTCGCCGCGATCTCACCGGCCACCCCCTCGACGAGGTACAACTCCCCTCGGTCGACTCGTTCGGCCAGAAAGCGCTCGAGGAAGTCTCTCGGCAAACCGATTTCGGCCTGATAGAACTCGACGGCTGCGCAGTGGTCTGCGCGAGACGCGGGACGAACTGCTACCGACTCCCGCTGTGCAGTAGGTGCGATGAGGGTGTACATCAGGGCAACGGGGTCGGCTTTGCCACCCGTGGTGAGGCTGAGGGAGAGAAAGGCGGGATCGACGGTTGACGCGACAGCCGCGGAGATCTTCTTGGTGTCGATCACGTGGGCGAGGACCTCGGAGGCGACCTCCTGGTAGTCGTGGCTGACGTGGAAGGCGTGAAGCTGATTGTCGTCATCGATCGAACAACATCCGACGATGTGCCCGTCGATCAGGATTTCGTATGGCTCGGCCATGTCGGCGAAGGTCGCCCACATGTCGTCCTCTGGGCCGAGGAGGTTCTGCTGCCGCTCGCTGCGAAGTCCTGCACAGGCCGAATGGCTAGCGTTCTGGAGCGTGACGCGCGCAGTGGCGTTTTTTGACATAATTGTTTCTCCAGTTCGTAGCCGGGTCAGCGCCGCTTTACCCGCTGGGCGTCTTTGATGACCCGGGCGAGTCTCCGACCCGCGCGACGCTGGGCCGCAGGATCTGCGCGGAGCTCTGCCCACGCGGCCTCCCGACACAGCTGATTCCAGGCCCGCAGTCGCTGCTCGCTCAGCCTCCCGTCGGCGACGGCCGCGAGCACCTCGCAGCCGGGCTCGTTGGCATGACCGCAGTCGCCGAAGTGACAACCGAGCGCCAACTCCGCAATGTCGTCGAACCCCGCGTCAACGGTGGCAACGTCGGCGTGAACGCCGACCTCGCGCATGCCGGGGGTGTCGATCAGGCAGCAGCCGCCCTCCAGCGCGAAGAGCTGCCGGGCGGTGGTGGTGTGCCGGCCCTTCGCGTCCGAGCTGCGGACCTTTCCGGTGGCGCCCAACTCCCGGCCAGCAAGGGCGTTGAGGAGCGTCGATTTTCCTGCCCCGGATTCGCCGACGAGCACCAGCGTGCGCTCCGCGCACCGGCCGAGGAGATCGGATACCCCAGTGGCTGTCGCCGCCGCGACGGAGATGACATCAACGCCGGGATGCTGCTGGAGCAGACCGCTTTCGATCTGTGCGGTGGAGCTCACGAGGTCGGCCTTGGAGAGGATCACCAACGGTGTCGCTCCGGCGTCCCAGGCGAGTGAGGTGAAACGTTGCAGCCGGCCGTGGACGACCGGCCGGTCCAGGCCACAGACAATGCCCACCACGTCCACGTTCGCGGCGATGAGCTGGCTCCCTCCGGTGGAGGGGTCACGACGGCGGAGCAGCGAAGCCCGGGGCAGCAGGTCGAGGACGCGATCGTCGTCGACGACGACCCAGTCCCCGACCGCGAGCGCGGGTGCCGAGGACCGTACGGGGAAGTGGCGGGTGCCACCTTCGGTGCGGATCAGGACGGCTGAACCGTCGTGGCGGACAACGCGGCCCGGACGGCCAGCACCGTGTGCGGCAAGCGCCGCCTGCCATTGGTGCGACCAGCCCAAGGCGGCGAGAGACAAGGATGATTCTGGGGTCTCCGATGGACCCCTATGGGGAGAAGACAACTGAGGAACCCTCTGCGTGAAGGAGTGAGATCCGATCGGGTGAGCCGATCGTCACCTGATGTCGCTCAGGCGCACGAAGCGTGGCGGTTTTCAGCAGTCACATGCATGAAAACGCCACCTCCTCCTTCAGATTCCCGCAGCCGCACTGTGAGGCCCGCTGACACACTACGCCATCCAACCCACGTGCCACACATGAAGGGCTGCCCTCCGGCTGGAATCGACGGCCGAGGGTCAACGGCCGCAGCAGAGCTTCGCACCCCGAATCAAGCGGCTTCCTCGGTGGGGGGAAGTTCGACGACGGGGAAGCACCCGGCCAACGGGTCGTCGTAGTGCCGCCAGGTGTCGCTGCCGTCGGCGAGTTCGTCGTCGGTGAGCAAGCAGCTGGTGAGGGTGCGGCACAGCGAGACGGGGTCGAGGTCCAGGCCGATGAAGACCAGGTGCTGGTGGCGGTCGCCGTAGTAGGGGTCCCAGTCGAGTGCGGCGGCGAGCCGGCGGTGGCTGGACACGTCGTCCCAGCCGGAATCGGGAAGGGCGACCAGCCAGTGGCCGAGTGAGCCGAGGCGGAGCCCACCCCCGGCAAAGCTCCAGGCAATCACCGTGTCGGGTTGGCTGGCAAGCCAGAGATGCCCACGAGAGCGCACCACTTCGTCGTTGATGTCCTCGAAAACATCGTGTAGACGCTGGGGATGAAACGGCCGCCGGGCCCGAAAGACGACCGAAACGATGCCACAGTCCGGGTGCGGCTCGTGCACACCGAGGATGTACCCCTCAAGGCCACGGTTGAGGACGCGGGGGGTTTCGGGCCGGTGCCGGAGGGTGCCGCGCAGCTGGCGGGTCAGTGCGGTGGCGTCGAGAAGGTCACCGTTGACGGGGACCTGCATCGCCCAGGGCGCCATCCGCTCGAGCAGCACCGACAGGCGACTGGTGTCGTACGCGCCCTCGCGGGACTGACCCCGGAGGACGAGGGTGTCGGCGTACTCGATCTGTCGGACGATGACGTCGGCCAGCGCCCGATCGTCGTTGACGGCCGCGGCGATGCCGAGGTGCTTCAGGTCGTCGGTGCTGACCATGCCGTCAAGCAGGTGTTCGGCATCAACCACGGTGACGTAGGAGTCGATCTGGATCAGATCGGTGATCGGGGCGCCGTCAACCAGGCAGTGCGCGCAGACGGCGGCGACCGCCTCGGGCTCGACCACCTCGGGCAGCATCAGCAGCAGATCACGGTTGGGCTGCGCGCGGGCCAGCCGGGCGAGGGTGGGCAGCACATCTTCGCGCAGCGTGCAGGAGACACATCCGGGTACGAGCGTGATCCGCTCGTCCTCGACTATGCCCGCGCTGTCACGCACGACCCGCCGCACGGTGCCGGCGCCCAGGTCAGCGAGATTGTGCTGGACCAACAGCAGGGTCGGATCCGCCACCAGCAGCGTACGGGCAATGGCGTACGTCGCGGCTGGCCAGAAGCCGCTGAGCACGGTAAGAGACGGGCGGGTGTCGATCACCGGAGCGCCGGGGTCGATGGGTGCGAGTGGAGACGTTGCCATCACAGTCCTCTCAACTCTTAATGAAAACGATTGTCAGTATAGGCCCATCGGGCGCGGCGGACGAGCGGGGGTATCCGCAGCCAGCTCAGGGACGTCACCCGGAAGAACCGCCGCAGCGACCCGGACCGTCTGGCGCTGCGCACGTACGATCCGATCGCGCGGCGGCACGTCGACTTCCGCGAGGTGGCCACGCCCTCCACAAAGGACGTCTGATAAGCCGTGTCGGTACCCCTGCTACGGTGTGGGAGAAGTCACCCGCCGCGAGTCGAGAAGAGATTCCCCGTGACAGACACCCCTTCGGAAGACACGCCACCGGCCGCCGAACCGAACGGGTCACTCTCCTCGAAGATCGACACCACGATCGCGCACCCGGCCCGGATCTGGAACTACTGGCTGGGCGGCAAGGACAACTTCAAGGTGGATCGCGAGGTCGGCGACCACACGATCGCTGCCTACCCACACATCATCGAGCTGGCCCGCCACCAGCGATCCTTCCTGGTACGCGCAGTCACCCAGCTGGCCAAAGAGACCGGCATTCGACAGTTCCTGGACATCGGCACCGGCCTGCCGACAGCCAACAACACCCACGAGGTCGCCCAGTCGATCGCTCCCGAGTCGCGCATCGTCTACGTCGACAATGACCCGCTGGTCCTGGTGCATGCACGGGCGCTACTGACCAGCCACCCCCGGGGCGCGACCGACTACATCGACGCCGACCTGCGGGACCCGGACAAGATCCTCGCTGCGGCGGCCAAGACACTCGACTTCACCAAGCCGATCGCCATCACCATGCTCGGCATCGTGATCTTCCTGGCCGATGACGACGAGGCCTACGGAGTAGTCGACCGCCTGGTGGAGGCGCTCCCGTCGGGGAGTTACCTGGCGCTGACACATACCACCAACGCCATCCACGGTGCCGCGACCGACGAGGCGGTCCGGATCTGGAACGAGGGCGGCTCGGACCCGATGGTGGTGCGCAGCCTCGACGGCATCGGCCGCTTTTTCCGTGGCCTTGAGCTGGTCGAGCCGGGCATCGTCTCACTGACCCGATGGCGACCCGACGCCGATACCGCTAGCGGGCCCGAGGTGGACGAGTTCTGCGGCGTGGGCTACAAGCCATGACCAGCAGGTAGGACACCACAGTCGACTACCTCGGGGTTCAGCGCCAGGTGCAGCAGGGCTGCGGGGCATCCGTGGTCGGCACCTCACACGGACACGTAACGGTCATGTGTCAACACCTGTCGTGCTGGGCGTCAGCGGTGTGACACTGCTGTGGGATTGGTTACGGGGAGGGTGCGGACCAATGGTTGCGGAGCACCAGGGCGGGCAGGAACTGCCGCCCCTCGACACGCTCGCCGCCCGCCTGGAGTACCTGTTCGAGACCATCCGCCCCGCACCGGAGGAGCTTGGCGGCTCCGAGGAGCTCGGTCTAAAATGCACAAACAAAGACATCGCGGACAAAATTAACCGACAGCAGCCGGAGACGGGCGTGTCTATCAGCGCTGCCTACATCGGAGAGCTACGCCGGGGCGTGGCGTGTGATCCGCGTACCTCACACGTCCGCGCCCTAGCCCGTGCCTTTGGCGTCCACCCGGGCTACTTCGTGGACGATGCCGCGACTCACCGCCTTCAGGACCAGATCCGGCTCCTCAGTGAGCTGCGACGAATGGGCGTCACGCAGGTGGCACTGCGGCAGGTTCTCGCGGACACCGGCTTGTCCTCGGCTGACTCTCGGCTGGTGGAACAGATAGTCGCCCGCCTGCAAGCCCTCGGCGGCAGCCACCGGAAGGGCCACTGACAGTCATGCTTGTCCTGCGGTGGAGGCACACATCCAGCAGCCACCCGACTGACATCCGCGGTTAGCGTCCGCTGCGGCGAGTGCCCGGACGGGCCCGGGTGGAGAAGGCCGCCGCCCCGGACCGGGTTGGTGCAGACCGGGTCGAAGTGGTCGACGCCGGTTTGCCGCTGCGTTGCTTCCGGCTGCCGTGAGCGGGTCGCGCCTCCGGCCGTGGGCCACCGGGGGCGGCTACAACCTGGGGGACCAACCGCCGTTCGCCCGGGGCGATTTCGTGAAGCAGCGCGTCACCCGGGCGCAGTCGGCTCGTGGTCGCGGTGATACCCGCCTTGCGGGTCAATGCCCGCACCTCGGCCACCTGCGCGTCGGTCATCAGGGTCACGACGGTCCCGTCCGCACCAGCCCGAGCGGTACGGCCCGATCGGTGCAGGTACGCCTTGTGCTCCACCGGCGGGTCGGCGTGCACGACCAGCGCCACATCATCGATGTGGATGCCCCGGGCGGCGATGTCGGTGGCGACCAACGTATGCGCCTCCCCGGTGGCGAATGCCCGCAGATTCCGGGTACGGGCACCCTGGGCCAGGTTGCCGTGCAGATCGACCGCACTGACCCCGGCTGCGGCCAGCCGTCGAGCCAAGGTCTTCGCACCCCGTTTGGTACGAGTGAACACCACGGTGCGGTTCGACGTGGCAGTCAACTCGACCAGCACGGCGAACCGGTCCTCGGCCTGAACGTGCAGCACGTGGTGGGTCATCGCGGCGACCGGCGACAAAGTTGAGTCAACGCTGTGCACGACTGGATTGGTGAGGAACCGCCGCACCAGGACATCGACGCCGGAGTCCAGGGTCGCGGAGAACAACAGCCGCTGCCCGCCGCGCGGGGTTCGTTCCAACAGCCGCCGTACGCTGGGCAGGAAGCCGAGGTCGGCCATGTGGTCGGCCTCGTCGAGGACGGTGATCTCGACAGCGTCCAGGTGCGCGTGTCCGGCTTCGACATGGTCGGTCAGCCGTCCCGGGCAGGCCACCAGGACATCAACCCCGGCCTGGAGTCTGGCGATCTGGGGCCGGGCGGCGACGCCGCCGAAGATCGCCATCGTGCGCAGCGACAGCGCCTCGGCCAGTGGCGCCATCACGCGGTCGATCTGTGTGGCCAACTCGCGAGTCGGCGCGAGGATCAACGCCCGTGGGCGCCCGGGACGACGGCGCGTGGCGGTCGCGGCCAGGCGGGTCAGCACCGCCAGTACGAAGGCGTAGGTCTTACCCGAACCGGTACGGCCACGGCCGAGCACGTCCCGTCCCGCGAGCGCGTCCGGCAGAGTCGCGGCCTGGATCGGGAACGGCCGTTCCACCCCGGCCGCGGCCAGTTGGCGGTTGAGCAGGTCGGGGACGCCGAGGTCAGTGAAGGTCAGCGAGTCAGGCAGGGTGTTCTGGCGTGGGCGGCTTGCCGCCATGAAGGCTCCGAAGGTTGAAGGGGGCGTCCCGCTTGGCGCTGACCGTCGTGGTCGCGGCGCGCGAGGTGGGCATCGAGCCCCGTCGCCATGCTGGAAGGGCCGCAGGACCAGTCTACTCGAACCCGCTGCTGGGGCGTGCTGCCCGCTGCGCCAGACAGCGATCATCGACCACCATATGGCGGGCGGGCAATGTCACGGCCGGCCTGGGTCTTCATCTTCTTCCCCACCGGCGGTGGGAGTTAGCCCGTCAGCGTGCCGCGCACCAGGCTGTCACCGGAGTGGGCGGTGTTGTTGTCGTACCCCTCCGCGGAGATGTCCACCACCGAGTACCGCTCGAGGTCGGCGTTCGGGGGCAGCGGCAGCAGCGCGTCGGTGCCGCCACCGAGCACCCCAACCGAGAACATCTCCATGGTTCCGGGGTCGATCAGCCACACCTCGTAGTAACCCGACACATCGGGAAGATTCACCACATGAAGGTGGATTTGCCCGTTGTCGAGGACCCGGGCCGCGCCGTTCACCTCTGGCGGGGTCTCACCGAACGCCGTGAGCGACGCGCTGGCCCGCACTGTCTGCTGCTGCGGCGACGGCGCGGGCGCGGGCTCCGTCCCGCCCAGCACGGCGGCGGTGCCCACCACACCGAGGAGCGCGGCCGCCGCCGCGGTCGCGACGGTCGTCATCCAGCCCGACCACCGGGCCCGCTTTCGCGCCGGTGGTGACAGGACCCGTGCGGGTGAATCGGCGGAGGCGTCGGGGGCGGTGACCGGCCGACGTGGCTCCACGAGCGTGGGCAACTGCTCAGCCGCCCGGATCTCCGCGACGATGCCCTGCCACAGGTGGTCCGGGGGGTCGGGGAGGTCGTGCAGACCCTGCCCCTCGGCACCCAGGTCGGCAACGCGCCGAAGGTTCTCCAACTCGGACCGGCAGTGCTCGCAGGCCTCGAGGTAGGCGCGCTCTCCGTTGTCCGGCTCACTCTCACCGAGCGCCAGGAAGACCAGCCGGTCGTGGTCCATGTGTTGCACCGTCCACCTCCCATCTGCGTTTCAGGCACTGCATGCCGCGCCGGATGTGACTCTTTACCGTGCCGAGCGGCACGCCGGTCATGGTCGCTATCTGATGGTGGGTCAGGTCGTCGAAGAACGCCAACTCCAGCATGCGTCGCTGCTCACCGGGGAGGCGCGCCAACTCGTCGGCCACCACCAGCCGGTCAACCACGGTGTCCGGGTCGGAGCGGCTCGGGGCGGGGTCCGGGTGCTGACGCACCGTCTCGACCACTCGGGCCTCCCGGGCGGAAGCCCGGAGCCGGTCGATCACCTTACGACGGCCGATGCCGAGCAGCCAGCCGATCAGGGACCCTTTCGTCGGATCAAAGGTCTCCCGCCCCAGCCAGGCAGCCACGAACGTCGCCTGCGTCACATCCTCGGCGTCGCTGCGATTCGACAGCGTGCTGATGGCCAGGTGCAGCACCGCCCGACCAAACCGGTCGTACGCCTCCCGCAGTGCCGCCTCATCGCCGGAACGGAAGCGGGCGGCCAGGTCGTCCTCGGATGGGCCCGGAGGCTCCTGGGGTGTCGCCGCCGTCACCGGACGGGTCGCCTTCTGTGGGGCATGCCCGACTGTAACCCCCACAGCCCTCGCCTCACTCCCCTAGTACCTGTCTTTCGCAGGGCTGTTCGTCGACTCAGGCGCTCGTGGATGCAGCGACGCCGGAAAAACAAAATTTCCTCCGGCCGCATCCGGCTGGTGTGGAGCGGACGTAACCCGTTCCGAACACCGAGCCTGACCAATCACCACGAATCACCAGGAGGCAGACATGCAACGCTCGTACTTTCGTCGGGTCGCCGCCGGCGGCGCGGTCGCCGCGCTGACGCTCGTCGGAGTCGGTGCGCTCACCGCGACCCCGGCGTACGCGGCGACGGCCGAGGTCTCGGTGGTCCACGGCATCCCGGACACCCCGGTTGACGTGTACGTCAATGGGGAGAAAACGCTGGACAACTTCGCTCCCGGCGACGTGGCGGGCCCGCTGAGCCTGGCGGAGGGCGCGTACGACATCGCGCTGACCAAGCCGGGCGAGCCGGTGGACAGCGCGATCCTCACGGTTGACGACGCGGAGGTGCCGGGCGGAACCAACATCAGCCTCGCCGCCCACCTGGACGCGAGCGGTCAGCCGAAGATCACGCCGTTCGTCAACGACACGTCGAAGGTGGACGCCGGCAAGTCCCGGCTGATCGTCCGGCACACCGCCGCCGCTCCGGCGGTGGACGTCCGGGCCGGCGGCGCCCCGGTCTTCACCGAGCTGACCAACCCGAACGAGGCCAAGGCGGACGTGGACGCCGGCGGCGTCAGCGCCGATGTCGTGCTCGCCGGCACCGAGACCGTCGCGATCGGCCCCGCCGACCTGGACCTGGGTGAGGGCACCGCGACGATCGTCTACGCGATCGGCTCCGCTGAGGCGAACAACCTCGAGGTCGTGGCGCAGACCATCACCGGCCTGCACTCCGCCCCGGCCGGGGTTCCCAGCGGCAACGGTGGCCAGGCCGCCACCGGGACGAACACCTGGTTGTACCTCCTGGCCGGTGCCGGTGCCCTCCTGCTGGTCGGTGGGGGAGCTCGGGTCGCGACCGCCCGGAGGAGCAACCGGTGACGGTGCGCAACCGCGGGGCGCTGGCGGCGGTGGCCGCCGGCGCCGCCGCCCTCACCGTCGCGGCTGTGGTCACCATTGCCTCTCGGCCCACGGCGGAGGTCGGCGCGGACGAGGTGACCGCCCTCGCCAGCACCACCCCCTCCGCGGCGGGCGATCGATCGCCAGTGCCGGTGCGCAAGGGCGAACTGCCCACCGGCGCCGAGGTTGTTCCGCCGGTCGGCCTGCGGATCCCGACAATCGGGGTGACCGCCACGGTGAACGCTGTCGGCATCAACCCGCAGACCAATGAGTTCGAGGTACCGCCCAGCGTGGACCAGGTCGGCTGGTACCGCTACGGCCCGGGGCTGGCGGCGCCGGCGGGCTCAGTGGTGATCGCCGGCCACGTGGACAGCTCCACGCAGGGCGAAGGTGCATTCTTCCGGCTCCGGGAGTTGGACCAGGGCGACAAGCTGACCGTGACCGGCAGCGACGGCCAGGAACGCGCCTACCGCGTGATTGCCCGGGAGGAGTACCAGAAGACAAAGATTCCGCTGGACCGATACTTTGCCCGCGACGGCGACCAGCGCTTGACCCTCATCACCTGCGGCGGGCCCTTCGACGCCGACACCCGTCGATACCGCGACAACCTCGTGGTCACCGCGGTGCCGGCCTGATCGACCGGGGTGAGGGCAGACCCACCTTCCCACCATGCCGACAACAACCGCTGGAAGCGACGGCACGAACTCTCCGCCACGGACCAACGCGCCGGGCAGAGACTCGCAGATCCGGCCCAAGCTCGAGGCGCTACGCGCGGCTGGGGACTTCGCGCCAGCGGCCACCCGGAAAGCGCTGCTCGATCTGGGCATCGAGGCAGACGCGATCCAGGTGACCGCCATGCGAACGCCGATCGGCAGGAGACACCGCCACCAGGTGCGGTGTACGCGGTTCACTTCGTGAGCAAGGGCTGCGTGATCGGGGATGCGCGGCCCGAGCGAGTCATGGTCAGGGCTACCGGCTCCGCTGCCGAGTTCGGGTGCCTGGAGCCCTTCTCACACTGACGCCAGCGATCACGGTCACGGCCTGACCGACGGTCTCCCTGCGCAGGTCCTGGGCCGAGGAGCGGCACCCGGGTCCACGAGCTCGCTCACGCGCTGCCGGACAGTCGGCGCACCAGACGCCACGAGCCCGGTAGCAGGCCCGCAGCGAGCAGCGCCTTGAGCAGGTCGCCCGCCAGGAACGGAACGAGACCCAGCAAGAGCGCGGTCGGTACGTCCATCCCGGTGGCAACCGTCAACCAGGGAACACCAACCGCGTAGATCACCATGTTCCCGAACACCATCAGCCCGAACATGCGCCACGGCCGCCGGTCCGCCCCCGCCGATGCCAGCCGGCCGACAACCGCCGCGGCCAACACGAAACCCAGCAGGTAGCCCGCCGTAGCGGATGGCCAGCCATGCGCACCGTCGGCAAACCAGGGCACCCCCAGCACCCCTGCCACCACGTAGAACAGCATGCTCGCCACCCCACGCGCCGACCCAAGCGCGGTCCCGGCCAGGAGCACCGCGAAGGTCTGCCCGGTGACGGGGACCGGAGACCCGGGAATCGTCACTGACACCTGCGCGGCGGCACCGACGACAGCGGCCCCACCGACAACCAGGGCGACCTCCCGCGCCAGGGAGCCACCCCACGCGTCGGCCAACACGCCGATGCGTGGGCCGGAGGCCAGCACCATTCCGTCTGCCATCTCATCCTCCTGTTATCGCCACCGACGCCGGTGGCGTCCCTACAGATCATGTGGATCCTCCCAGCACTGCGCCGGCCCGGGCGTCCACCCACGGGGGGATGAGACCACATCGGAGCACACGATTAGTCGGGCTCCACCCGAAAGTAACGGGATCGCCCAGTAGCCCGACCGCGGCGGTGCTCCGTGGCGCACCACCTGGACATAACATCTGCCCTGGTGACGTGCGACGTGGACAACGTCGCACCGTGTAAGGTGATCGAGCGTAACGGTGGGGTCTGCGCCGACCAGCGCGGCGGGAAGCTTCGGTTCTGGGTTCCGAGCGCCTGACCCGGCCGTACGGGCGGCGGCATCGGGTCATGCTCCGCTACAGTTCCCCCAGTGCCGAGCCGGGCCACGGTGCGGGGCGACCGGGCTGTTGTCGGGCATCAACTCGCCGGTGTCGTCGAATGCGATCACGCCATTGCAGCGCAGGTTCCAGCCCTGCTCCGGGTGCGAGGCGATGATGCGGGCCGCCTCGTGATCAACCGCGCTCGCGGCGGGACACATCGGCTGGTGGTTGCACGGAGTGCTGGCGTTGGGCCGGGTTCGGAGGGCGAGGTCGACGGTGTGCATGCCGGTTCTTCCTCTCAACTGGACGAATCAGCCGCGCTGGCGCGCGAACCGGTGGGAGTGGACGCGGGTTGGACGACCCCACAGCACACCGATGCGGCGGGGGCTGACACCTGGTGGCGGCTCCTACCAATTCGCTACGTCATCGCTGATAGAGATGAGGCGGCCCGCCTCCGGGCTGATACCCGCACGGCAAAAATGCCGCCGCACACATTGATCGATCATTACAAATAGAGTGCCTGGGTGGCACAAGATGAGCCTGATCACGAGCTGAGAAATCAGTCCCAGGCTGCGCCCATCGCGGCGAGTTCGCCCGTGTACTCGATGTGGTCACGCCAGGACTCCGGCCAGGCGGCCATACCGAAGGCAGCACCGAGGAACGCGCCGGTCAGACAGGCTATGGAGTCGGAGTCGCCGGAGGTGGTGGCGGCGCGGGCAAGCGCGGACACCGGAGCATCGGCATGCCGGATCGCACAAAACAGTGCGGTGGCCAGGGCCTCCTCGGCGATCCAACCGGCACCGGTGACCCGGCAGGCATCCGCACCGTCGTCGGCCGAGGCGAGCGCGAGATCGAGCCGATCCAGGATGTGCTGACACTCATCCCAGCCTCGGGCGAGGTAGTCGGTGGGACTGGTGGCGCCGGGCTGCTGCCACAGCGCACCCAGCCACTCGTCACGATAGACGGTGCGCTGGTCGTGGGTGCGGGCTCGCAGCAGCGTGGGCAGAGATGGCAGCTCCACGCCGTCACGCAGCAGCCGCACGGCGTACGCGGTCAGCTCACTGGCCACGAGCGCGGTCGGGTGCCCATGGGTCATCGCGGCTTGCAGCTGCGCCACCCCGGCGAGGGTGTCCAGATCGTAACTGGCGATGAGCCCGACCGGCGCGACCCGCATGTTCGCGCCACAGCCCTTGGAGCTGACCATCGTGGCTTGGGTCCACGGCTGGCCGAGGGCGAGGTTCCCGCAGGCGCGCAGACAGGTCATTCCCGGTGCGCGGTTGTTGTCGGGGCTGGCCGCCCACTGCACGAACCGCTCCCGAAGCAGCGGTTCCAACACCTCGGCCGTCGGCGTGGGCGCATCCAACAGCGCCATCCCGACCGCCAGGGTCAGCTGGGTGTCGTCGGTGACCGGTGCGGGGTCGCCCGCCAACGCGCGCGGGCCATCGGGCCCATAGCGGGCATGAATGTCGGGGACCGCCATGAACTCGGTCGGTCCACCCAAGGCGTCACCATAGGCCAGCCCGAACAGACACCCCGACGCCGCTTGCGACGCAGTCGACACTCGCATATCGGGTGGATAGTAGCCCAACGGATGGCACTGCGGGGGCGCATGATTGACGATAATCGGACCGTACGCCAGCGAGGAGAGATCATGGACGACTGGAACGAAAAGATCATCAAAGAGTTCCGCGAAAACGGCGGGCAGGTCGGCGGCCAGTTCGCGGGCGCGCCCCTCCTGCTCCTGCACACGGTGGGCGCCAAGAGCGGCCAGCCCCGCTTGAACCCGATGATGTACCAGAAGTTGGATCGTGGCTACGCCGTCTTCGCCTCCAAGGCCGGCGCCCCCAGCCACCCCGACTGGTACCACAACCTGCGGGCTCATCCGCAGGTCAAGGCGGAGATCGGCACGGACACCCTCGACCTGGTGGCCAGAGTCGCCGCTGGAGACGAGCGGGAGCGCATCTGGAGCGCGCAGAAGGACGCCTTCCCCGGCTTCGCGGAGTACGAAGCCAAGACCACGCGTGAAATCCCCGTCGTCGTACTGGAAGCCGCGTCATAAACCCGCGCCCGGAAGCTCCTTCGTTCCACGTCAGACGTTCGATAGGTTGTGCCCATGGGCAGCATCCTCTCGGTCAACCTGGCGGTCCCGGAGCGCAGCACCGCGAAGCGAGTCGGGGTCACCGGCATCAACAAGCAGCCAGTTGACGGACCCGTGGCGGTCCGGGCCCCCGGACCAAAAACCACCGGTCTCCACAGCGGCCTGGTCGGCGACCAGATCTTCGACATCGAGCACCACGGCGGCGACGACCAGGCCGTGTACGCGTACGCCCGAGAGGACTATGACTGGTGGGAAGCCCAACTCGGCCGAGTGCTGCCGGGTGGGATCTTCGGCGAGAACCTGACCACGGTCGGCGTTGACGTCAACGATGCGGTGATCGGCGAGATCTGGCGCATCGGCGACCAGCTCGAACTACAGCCGACCTTTGGCCGCATCCCGTGCGCCACCTTCCAGGCCAAGATGGCGGAGCCGCAGTGGGTGAAGCGGTTCACCCGGGAAAATCGGCCGGGCGCCTACCTTCGGGTCGTCAGGCCGGGAGAGGTTACAGCCGGAGATCCGGTTTCTGTGCTCCACCGGCCGGCCCACGGCGTAACAATCGCGGCGGTGTTCCACGCCTACCTGACCGAGCCAGAGTTGCTACCCGCGCTGGCGGAGGTCGAGGGCCTCCCCGACAGTCTCCGGCAAGCGCTACGGGAACGTGCGCCCAGCTGAAGCTGCCTACAGCTCGATCCGCAGCCGGGTCGTGTAGTCGAGGCTGCCCAACGCCGTTGCCGACCACCCGCCACTACCAGAGGTACCCGGCCTAACCCACGATCTGTCACCAACGCTGACGCCCTGGTGGGTTCAGCGGCCGATCACTACTCCTCCAGTTGGGAGGGGGCGATTCAGTGACGAGGCAGCGGGATGGTGGGGCTGTCACCGCTCATCGACAGCCTCGATTATCTGGATAAGCCCCATACAGCTCTCGCTTCTGCCGGGTAACTCGGCTACTGGGCCGTGGTGACCGGCGGCAATCCGGCTCGATACCGGTCAACCAGCGGTGAGCGATACCACTGCGCTATCTCCAACAGCTGCCTGACCTCCTCGTCGAGATCGCCCCCCGGAGCGCTCGTCAGGTCCTCCTGCTGCACCATCGGTTCGTCGCCACGGGACTTCGCGGCAACGGCTGCCGCCAGCCAGCAGGCGGTGGCCGCGGCATCCTGTCGCTGCTCGTCGGAGACCTCGGCGGCGACATGTTCCTGCGCCGCACGCAGCTCCCCAGGAGTGACATGTTCGCGCAGCGTCAGCATCGCGTCGCGGAGCTCCACCACCCGTCGGTACAGCCGCAGCCGCAGTTGCCGCACACCCAGCCCGGGTCGGACCGGAGCGAACACGATGTCGGGCACCGCAGTGGTCAGCTCCGTCCACAGCGGCTCCAGATCACGTATTGCCCGACGGTGCCGCACCGCCCGATGCACCGACGCCACCAGCGGCAACGCGGCGCTGAAGGCGAGGAAGAGACCGGTCACCGCGTCGATTGGCCCGATCGGCTCGAGCCAGGCGGTGTCATCGGTGAGGAGCCAGCCAAGGTTGAACGCCCACGGCAGGCACGCCAGCATCAGCCCGCCCGTCAACGCCATCAGGCTGACGCGCATCGCTTTCGGCGCGACAAGGCGACTGGCACGCCAGCACAGCACAACCGCCAGCAGATGCACGACCGTGTGGAACACCGCCAGAATGTGCCAATAGATCAGCGGTATCTCAGGTGGGATGTCAACTGTGGCCGGCTCCGGCCGAGCCGCAGCGTAGATGGCGATCATCACGGCGGAGACCGCCACCCCCGCTACCGCGACCGGTAGCCGATAACGGGGGCGCTGCACCAGCATGAGCAGCAGGTACAGCACGCCGATCCCCTTGCCGACGCTCACCAGATGCACGGCTACGAAGACGATGTGCCCGTTTATGACGTCGTAGATCGGGGCCTGCACCTCTGGCCGGTACAGGGTCAACTCGATCGCGAAGAGCAGGAGAACCGCCCACAGCATGCGCCGCTTGGCGTCCTGCCAGGCCTGCGGGAGCAGCAGGGCCGCCACCACCCACATCGACCCCAATCCCACGACCTGCAGCATCGCCATCACGACCGAGCCCCCGTCAGCTTCCGAAAGCCAAGCAGCGCCTCGGCCTCGGCGAGTAGACCGCTGAATCGGCTCGGGCCCGGAACTTCGCCGATCGCCTCCAACAGGAGCGTCGCCGCCATCTCCGCCTCCGCTTCCTCCGGCTCCGAGTAGTGGACGCGGCCCATGAGGTGCCGGGCCGACTGCGGGTCGAGGTGCGGGAACCCGCCGTCCAGTAGCACGTGGTCCGACAACCTCCGCTCGTTGTGCCTGAAGATCATGTGCCCCACTTCGTGCAAAATAATGTGCCGCTGATGTAGTGGGCTTGTCCGATCGTTGTAAAGAATGTAATCAGTGGCGTCCGTCGCAACCCACACCCCGCTGGCGAATCCCGGCTCCGCCAATACCGGCAGCGGGGTGACGTTCAGTGAACGACCCCGCTGCTCGGCCAAACCCTGCCGAAATTTATCCAGGTCAAATGGAACCGGAATCCTGAGCTCGTTGATCAGCCGCCGACACCGGCGACTCAGCCGCGCCCGTCGCACCGCGCCCCCTCGGTCGCCCCTCGCGATGGCGCTACTGGCTGTGACTGCTCGTCCAACACTCCACACCCCGCCGACAAGCAATGAATAGATAGATCATTACTGGGGAGTATAGGAGTGGACCAACCGAAGGACTAGCCCGCTTTCACCCTGCCACCGTCACCCCGGAACGCCGTCAGCTCATACCACCGTCACTCCAGCCCACCGTCAGCTCAGACCGCCGACGCCGCTCGAACCGTCGACGCCTGCACGCTCACCGGACCAGTTACCAACCTCGATCCGGTAGCGGACGTGGGGCTCCCCCGCCCGGTCCTGGGCCGGCCCGGTCAGGACCCCACCGAGCTTCTCCACCGCCCGCCGAGAACGGCGATTATCCGTACCGACAAGAAACACAACGGTATCGACGAACTGGAAAGCATGATCCAGCATGAGCTGCTTGAGTGACTTGTTGTAAAACCCGCCCCAGTGGGAACGCGCAAGGAAGGTCCAGCCAATTTCGACCTCGCGACGATCCGCATCGTAGCCGTGATACCGCGATGAACCGATAAGGCGAGACTCCCTGGTGTCGACCACTGCCAACGCACCGCCGGAGGCAAGAGCATCCGAGAAGAAGGCGCGAAAGACTTCCTCTCGGCACCGGTCCGGCTGCGGATGCTGTTCCCACAGCAGCGGGTCAGCGGCGACAGTGAACAGCTCATCGAAATCCGCCGGCCGGAGGGGCCTTACTGTGAGCAGGTCGTCGGTCAGGACGGGCTGAAGTTCGAACGGCATCGCGAGGGCTCCAATCGTGGACACGGATAGCCCGTGACCTCATTCATCTCAGTGTGGCGAGCAGCCGGGGAAGATCGGCGAGGCCCGGGATCCGGTGCACACCCACCGGCACCGACACGGCCGACCTCGACGTCGCCGTGGCCGCCGATCGTGCCCGATCAAGCCAGATTCCGACCAGGCCCGCGTCCCGAGCAGCCATCGCATCCGTGTCCAACTGGTCGCCCACGTAGGCGACAGCTTTCGGAGGCAGCCCAAGTGCTTCGCAGCCGGCCAGGAACGCCGAGGGGTCCGGCTTCGCCCGGGCAAGCCGGTCCGCACAGAGCAACACCTCGAAGTGGTGGCGCAGCCCCAGGACGGTCAGCCTGCGCTCCTGATGCGCGGTGCTGGAGTTGGAGAGGATCCCGTGCCGGTACGGCAGCGCCACGAGGGTCGCCGGGACATCCGGGAATGCCGTCCACGCACGCTCGAACAGCGCGGTGTAGCGCCGGAGCCACGCGTCCGCCTCCACGTCGTCCAGCGTCCGCCCCAGGAACCCGTTGACCCGCTGCCGCTGACACTCCTCGTACGTGAGCTCCCCGGCAGCCAACCGACCGTAGGCGACCTCGGTCACCTGCTGCCAACGCTCAACCAACGCCACTGACGCGGGCAGGCCCTCCGCGTGGAAGTGCCGCGACAACGCCCGCCGATCCGAGCCAGAGAAGTCGAAAAGGGTGTCGTCAACGTCCCACAACACCGCCTCGATCACAGCTTGAGGCTAGCCCCTCCGGAACCGGCCGGAGGGGGCGCGTCGCCGCCGCACCCGCCCACACCCCGCACGAGTCGCCCAGGCAGTAGGTTGGGCTCCGGTACGCCGGGCGCCGGGTCAATGGGATAGCGAGGACAACGCCGTACATGAGCCCATCATGATGCTCCGAATTATCCTCGCCGTCGCCGGTCTGCTGCTGCTCACCGTGGCCGCCGACCATCTCGTGCTCGGTGCCTCCCGGCTCGCCCACCGGCTACGGATCAGACCCGTCGTCGTCGGCGTCGTGGTGATCGGTCTCGGCACCTCGGCACCGGAGCTGCTGGTCTCCGGAGTGGCTGCGGCCCGCGGCGACACGAGTATCGCCCTGGGCAACATCGCGGGCTCCAACATTCTCAACCTGACCATGGTCCTCGGCGTCGCGGCGCTGGTCGCCAACGTCACCGTGAAGTCGACGGTGATCTACCGCGAGGCGCGGCTCGCAGTCGGCGCAGTGCTGCTCTTCGGCCTCCTGGCCTGGACCGGACTGACGGTCATGACCGGTGCGGTGCTACTGGTCGCCGCCGCTGGCGCGCTGTGGCTGCTGGTCCGGTGGGCGGGTGAGGGCGAAGCGACCCCGTTGGGCCGGGACGTGGTCGAGCACGTGGAGCGCGAGAACATCGCCGCGGTCGCTCCGGCTGGTCGTGGCGAGACGACGCAGCGACGACCGTTGGCCTGGTGGGAGCCGGTCCGCACCGTACTCGGCCTCATCGGAGTCCTGGCCGGGGCGCAGCTGCTGGTCGTCAACGCCGCCGCCATCGCCACCGACCTGGGGGTCCCCCAGTTGATCATCGGGATCACCCTGGTTGCGGTGGGCACCTCACTGCCGGAGCTGGTCACCACGATTCAGGCTCAGCGACAGGGCGAGTCGGACCTGCTCGTGGGCAACCTCTTCGGCTCCAACCTGTTCAACAGCCTCGTCGGCGGCGCCGTGATCGCCCTGGCCGCCCCGAGCCGTGTCCCCGGCACCAATATCGCACTCGCACTGGTGATGGGCCTGACCGCGGTGGCGGCGTGGATGCTGCTCCGCCGGAGCTATTCACTCACCCGCCGGGAAGGCTCGGTGCTGCTCGCGGCATATGTGCTGACGATGCCGCTGTTGCTGTCCGCGTAACCGGCAAGACGGCCACCCGCAGGAGAGCGCCCACTACCCAGCCGGTGTGGGACAGCCTCCTACGAGGTGGGTGCCGATACTTCGCGCAGGCGCAGGCGCAGGCGCAGGCGCAGGCGCAGGCGTAGGCGGTGGCGACCGCCTACGCCGACCCGGCCCGCCTCAATGCCGGTGCTCAGTCCTGAACCGACGAACGGCCCACCCTGATTTCTACCGCGCCTCGCCACCAATTAACGCCAAACCGGCTACCACACCTTGCTCGACGAGGGCGTGTAGGTGGCGTCGGTGTCGGGCAGGTACCGAATCCTGCGCGAAAACAGCGAAGTAGAGGAGCGTCACCGCCACTCCGCGCACCCGCCAAGATCAGATCCGAACTGGTTGCCAAACGACCCCTCGCCGTCGTTACCTTGTCAGTTGTCGAACGGCGGCGCCAACTGGATGTCCTTTTAAGGGCGTTTCTCCATATCAATGCCGGATAGCTGGTTGATACTAGCGTCTGTCCTATTGGCGATGCTTGCCTGCGTGGAGGTCGGAGTGATGCGGAGAATCTGCCAGCGGCCAGGCCGAAACGCCGGCGCAGGCCGGGTGAGTCGGGCCATCTTCGGCTGGTTCTTTCTGGTGTTGGCGGTGGCAGCCACGCAGGCAGTCGCTGGCGTGTGGCCTGCGGCCGCACGGAACACGCCAGCACCGTCCGGCACCGCGTCGGACACCCTCCTGGCCTGGGGAGAAAACAATGACGGCGAGTTGGGCGACGGAACCACCACCGACAGCAGCACACCCGTCACCGTCAACCTGCCCCCGGGAACCGAGGCCACGGCCATCGCCGCCACCGGCGACCACAGTCTGGCAATCACCTCCACCGGCACCGTCCTCGCCTGGGGCGACAACTCCGACGGCCAGTTGGGCGACGGAACCACCACCGACAGCAGCACACCCGTCACCGTCAACCTGCCCCCGGGAACCACCATCACTGCTATCGCCCGCGGGACGCGACCACAGTCTGGCAATCCACCTCCACCGGCACCGTCCTCGCCTGGGGCTAACAACCTCCCGGACGGCCAGGGGTGGGGACGGAACCGCCACCACAGCAGCACACCCGTTCAAACCTGCCCCCGGGACCACCATCCACTGCTATGCCGGCCCCCGGCCGCGGACGCACCCACAGTCTGGGCCATCCACCCTCCCCCGGGCACCGTTCCTGGCCTGGGGCGAACACCTTCGACCGGCCAGTTGGGCGGACGGAAACCCACCCCACCCGACAGCAGCCACCCGGTCACCCGTCAACCTGCCCCCGGGAACCGAGGCCACGGCCATCGCCGCCACCGGCGACCACAGTCTGGCAATCACCTCCACCGGCACCGTCCTCGCCTGGGGCTACAACTCCGACGGCCAGCTGGGCGACGGAACCACCACCGACAGCAGCACACCCGTCACCGTCAACCTGCCCCCGGGAACCGAGGCCACGGCCATCGCCGCCACCGGCGACCACAGTCTGGCAATCACCTCCACCGGCACCGTCCTCGCCTGGGGCTACAACTCCGACGGCCAGCTGGGCGACGGAACCACCACCGACAGCAGCACACCCGTCACCGTCAACCTGCCCCCGGGAACCGAGGCCACGGCCATCGCCGCCGCCGGCGACCACAGTCTGGCAATCACCTCCACCGGCACCGTCCTCGCCTGGGGCGACAACCCCGACGGCCAGCTGGGCGACGGAACCACCACCGACAGCAGCACACCCGTCACCGTCAACCTGCCCCCGGGAACCACCATCACTGCTATCGCCGCCGGCGACGACCACAGCTTGGCCCTAGCCGCACCACCGACGTCCACCACCACCCTGCAGGTCACCCCCGCCAACCCGGCAGCGGATCAGGACCTCACCCTCACCGCCACCGTCACCTGCAACGTCGACACCCCCACCGGAACCATCACCTTCAACACCAACACCACCACCCTCACCACCGTCCCCCTGACCGCCAGCGGCACCGCCGCCCACACCACCACACTCCCCACCGGCACCCACACCCTCACCGCCCACTACACCAGCACCAACACCTGCCCTAACAGCCAATCCCCATCCGCCACCATCACCATCGCCCCACCACCCGACGAGCCCGACCTACCCAGCGCCCCACCACCCGACGAGCCCGATGAGCCCGACCTACCCATCACCGGCCCCAACCTGACCACCACCACCGGCGCTGCCGTCCTGTTCATCCTGGCCGGTGTCATCCTCAGTTACGCCGCACGCCGACGCCCGCCACACCGGGCCACATAGAAACACGGTGCGACCAGCCCACACCACCACCCGTCCGCCCGACCTGCCGGAGCCGATCGAGGCCGTTCGCCCGGGCGGCCGCCCCATCGCCCTGGCGGTCTGGGGACGGGCGCGTGACGCCGGTGACGGCACACATCCGATTGACGACTTCCCACCCGGCCTCATGGCCAGGCGGGGCGTCGCTGCCTGTGACAGGTCAGAGGTCGCCGGCGGGTGCGGGGCACGATCGCAAACTCGCCGGTAGCGCCAGGTTGGAGCCCCCGGCCGGGATCGAACCGGCGACATCTCGCTTACAAGCAGAAACCGTCCTTGCACCGTTCGGTCACGCTTGCTCTGCGGGTAGCTCGTGTGCACAAAGTCGATAAGCGAGTGGTTTCTAGGTAGCCCGGTCAACGTGGCCGAGATCTTCCTCCTCCGCGGCTTCCTCGTAGACCGCGATGAGTGCCTCGATCATTCGCCGCCGAGCCGTGGCGGAAATCTTGAGGTTACGAATGCGGTCTACCTCTTCAGCGAGCTCATCACCGCTCGACAGGGCGGCGGTCTGCGGCCGAGTTCGGGCGCGGAGGGTTGGATCGCCACCGCTCAAGATCGCAGCGACGCTACCCGGCTCCCAGTCGAGCGCATGCTCAATGCCAGGCCAGACGTGCTCAGACGTACGGACTGTGGCCTTTTCCGCACCTGACCACGTGTTACGTGCGATCTGCGCCAGCTTTGCGGCTTCGCGCTCGGTGCGGCGGAGTGCCAGGCGTCGCTGCCGGATCGCGGCTCCTAGCGCGGCGCGTCGGTCTTCCATACGCGCCATCATGGCAGCTCACTCCGGCTCAATCTAGCTCACGGATCATTCATTCATTTCAACCTCAGCCCTTCGAATGGCTCATTCTGGCTCAGTATGGTAGCGTCGCCGGCATGACCCGAGCAACACCAAACTACGCACCCAGCGGGGTGGAGATCGACGGGGCAGCCCTACGGGAGCGCCGAAAGCTCGCGGGACTGACGTTGACCATACTTGCGGAGCGTGCTGGCCTTAGCCTCGGCTACCTGAGCCAGATTGAGCGCGGAATTAAACCGACTGTCTCCCCACCCCTATTTCGACGCCTTGCCGACGCACTCGACCTCGAAGCTGATCCGTCACAGCTCCGGCGGGCCACCTGATGGCCAGTCCGGCTCAGCGGCAGCTCGCCGCATCTATCGGCAGCCTGACGCGCTGGTCACGCATCACCAGCGCGGAGGCACGGACGGCCGCCCTTGCTCCAGCGCGGATAGCACGGCTGAGGCAGTGGGAGCAGCAGGCCGACCCGCAGGGCGTCCTACCGCCCGACGAACTCGCCGCAGCCGTGCAGCGGCTCAAGACGGCGCACTACCGGCGTATGGCCCTGCCGTACTTGAAGTACCCGGCCCAGCCGCGCAGGAACAGGTTGATGTCCTGCACGATCCACTCCACGGGCAGCAACAGCCGGGACCGGTCGGTTACCTGCCGGATCCGGTCTCGGGCGTGTTGCATGGCCTTGTTCGCGGGCCAGCGGGCCAGGAAGGTGACCTGCTTGGTCCCGGTCCGCGCCCACGCGCGCACCAGCCGGTGGTGGAAGCCGAAGAAGTCCACGCCCTCCCCGCCGACCTGCAGATGCACGATGCGGGTCTTCGCCGCCTTGGGTTCCAACCCAAGGTCGGCCAGCAGTTCCGTCAACCGCCCGAGGGCGGCTTCGGCCTGCTGCCGGGACGAGCACATCACGATCGCGTCGTCGGCGTATCGAACCAGTACCCCGTGCTCACGCGTCGACCATGCCCGATCGATACGGTGCAGGTAGACGTTCGCCAGCAACGGCGACACCACGCCGCCCTGCGGGGTGCCGGTCACTTCCCGCCGGACCACACCGTGTTCCATCACCCCTGCGCGCAGCATCGCCCGCAGGAGCCTCAGAATGGCCTGGTCGCAGACGCGTTCCTCAACCGCCTGCATCAACTTGTCATGCGGAATCGCCGAGAAGCAGTTGGCGATATCCGTCTCCACCACCAACTGCCTGCCCCGCTAGGACTCATCGACGAGTACCTGCAAGGCATCGTGCGCCGAGCGTTTCGAGCGGAACCCGAAGCTGCACGGCAACATGTCGGCCTCGAAGATCGGCTCGAGCACGATCTTCACCACGGCCTGCACGACACGGTCCCGAACCGCGGGAATCGACAGCGGACGCCGCTCGGTCGTGCCGGGCTTCGGGATGAACACCCCACGCGTCGGCAACGGCCGATACCGGCCCCGCTGCAACTCCACGGCCACCTCGTCAAGAAGCCGGGCAACCCCGTACTCCTCAACCTGGGCCAGAGTGGTCCTATCGATGCCCGGTGCACCCTTGTTACGGCGCACCCCGACCCACGCCCGCCACAAGACGTCCCTGCGGAAAACCTTGTCTCGCAGCGCATGGAACCGACGCCCGGGATCAGCCTTGGCCGCCCGGTACAGCGCATGCTGCAAAGCACGAACCGGGTCCAACACGGACCCCAACGCGGCGGAACTAGCCGAACCGGCACTCACCGGGCTCCCCTTCACCAGCGGCACGCATCGACAAAGTAGCGGCCCTTCCCTCACCGGCGGTTATGTTGTCCGCCCGGCTCCAGCAGTACTACGGCCGCCTCCGACTCCCTCCCGACACGAGATCCACTTCCCGGCGTGAACCGGGAATAGGACCCGACACTCCGGCACACATCCGCAGCACACCGGGCCGGGGAGGGCCTCCCCAGTTCCCGCCGCCACCATCTGAACGTTCCGCGCCCCATACGCCGGAGAGTCCTTCGCGGCTGCAGTCCAGGAGCTACACCGCTTCCATGGCCTTCACCCTGAATCCGGGGGCTCGGCACTCCCTCTGCCCCACCCAACAGGCGAGACCTCTAACGACGCCGCAGGCTTCGCGTCATGCTACGGACCGCTCAGTCGCTCCCCCTGACAGGGCTTTCGACGCTGGGCTTCGACCCGACCCGTTTCCAGACCGAGCCGCCAGCCTGCTACCGGGCCTCCTGGCAGCTACCCGGACCGGACTCACACCGGCAGGCGACGACGAGCTTACGACTCCAGATGGGCTACACACTCACCTCCAGGTCCGCTGGGCGCACGAAGGGCCGAGGCTAAGTTGAAAGGGCGCGGCGCTCACGCCGCGCCCTTTCAGGGAGGGTTCATGCGTTAACAGACGCGTACGGCGTCAACCTTGTTGTCGTAGAGGACCTGATCGGAGTAGCCGAGAGCAGTGTCGGACCAGAGCTTGATCCACTGACTAGTTCCGTCCCAGTTGTAGAAGTGGCTGACGGTCCCCCGCGTCTGGTTGTTGATGTAGGAGGTCATCTTGTCGTTCCACTTCCCGCCGAGCGGGAAGTTGATGGTCCCCAAGTCCACGAACTTGCAGTCATAGAACCTGATTTTGTAACCCCATTGGTTCGCGTCGGCATACAAGCACAAGTAGTAGAACGCACAGTCCTTGATAGTAGGACCGTCGGCCAGGAGAGCCGAGCCTTCAGTTGGCTTACTCACCCGACTCGCCGGCTCGGCGGGGGCGGCGGCACGCACGGGGTTGGGAGACGCGAGGGCCTTCTTTACGGCCTCTTTGGAAAGCACGCGCTTGTCCCTGGGCTGGTCCGCAGGCATGCTGAGGAGAATTCCAGGAGCGATTCGGAGGGTGTCCTCGCTGACCACTTCCGAGCCGGGGTAAAGCTCCATCAGTGACTGGAGGGCCACGGAAATCCCGGAGGTCTTGGCGGTCGTGGAAGCGGGATCCGCGTGGGTGGGAGCGCTGGCTAGGGCCAGGACAGAAATGGCAGCAATGGCTGCCAGCAGAAAGCGCAAAAGCCTCTTGGACATTACGATTTGGTTCCTTCCCCGCGTGCCCGTCGGACCTCTTGAAAGGCGCAATTAGCTTGACACCGCGCGAATAGCCATGGTTCGCGAATAAGGCGAGCGCCTATCGCCTTAGGCGCGATCTCAGGCTAGCACTGCGCGACCCGTAAAGTGGCCCCGCGAAGCCCCTCTTGAACCGGTCTACCTGTGCTGCTTCCCGCCATCACGCTGCGCTAGGGAAGGAGTTGGAATCAACCAGGTCGGACGCCCTACACATAGGACGGGGTGACCGACCGTATTAGGTCACAGATTGGTAACGGTGCTGCCGGTACCTGCGCTGGCGTGAACCTACTAGGCCCCTCCTGCATAGATAAGACGTCGAGCGAGGATCCGGGAGGCGGATTGAGACAGGTGATCAACAAGACAGGCTATGACCATGGACCCCCGGCCGCAGATGGGAGCACTGATGCCGAGGTCATCGCGGAGTCGCTGGCTGAACCCGGCCGGTTCGGCGTGCTGTACACGCGGCATGCCGAGGTGCTGCACGGCTACGCATACCGGCGACTCGGGCGGGAGGTCGCCGAAGATGTCGTCGCGGAGACCTTCCTGAGGGCGTTCCGAGCCCGGCGGACATACGACCACCGTCATGACGATGCCCGGCCTTGGCTGTTCGCCATCGCGGTCAGGGAGATTGCCCGTCACCATCGGGTGGAGCAGGCCAGGTACCGCACCCTTCTCCGTTCGGCTCACGATCGCGGCGAGGAGGAGCTGGCGGATCGGGTCGCCGACGCAGCGTCGGCTCAGACGTGGCGAAAGCCGCTGGTCGAGGCGCTCGCCGGACTTTCTCGCCGTGACCGGGACGTGCTTCTCATGATTGCGTGGGCAGACCTGACCTATGAAGAGGTGGCCAGAGCGCTGAAGATTCCGGTGGGCACAGTGCGCTCACGGTTGCACCGCGCCCGCCAACAGATCCGTAAATCTCTACCCGACGAACTTGCCCTGGAGCTGGCATGAAGGACCTGGATCTGATCAAGCAGTTGGGCGAAGATCTCGCCCCAACGCGAGACGAGCAGCCTACCCCTATCGGACCGGCCTTCCGCGACTCGCCTCGCAGGCGGTCGCCTCAGGTATGGCAATTAGGACTAGCCATGCTTGCCCTGGTGGGCGCCGCTGCAATCGTGACGGGCGCCTGGCATAGCCCGAGCAGCCCACCCATACAAGCAGCCACACCTCAGGCTGCCGCCGTCCTCACTAACGCGGCCCTTGTCGCTCAGCAGTCAACCACCGCAGCTCTTCAGGACGACGGGTACGTCTTCACGGAGACGGTCAGCAGCTACCCAGCGCAAGTCGAACAGCCCGACGGCTCCTTCAAGGTCGTCAGAGAAGCGCCGGTCGTCACTCAAGTCTGGCTTCCTCTCAACCCAAATCAGGGCGGGAAGCAACGGCAGCGCTCTCAAAAGGGCAACGCCGACTGGGAACCCTGGGCGGTGATCGACCCGTGCCCGCAAAAACAGGATCGGGTGCAGTCCAACAACAGCTTCTCGTCCTGCAGGAGCGGCGTATTGTCAGCAGACTTCCCTACCGACTCGGCAGCAGTGCTGGCGTGGCTCCGCGGAGACGGGTCGACGGATGAGCCAAACCCACAGCCATCAAGCTCCGGCCCGATCAGCTCATCGGATTTCCTTGCCCTCGAAAAGGCACGGGAGCTGCTCTTGGCCGGAACGTACCTGTCACCTCAGCAGCGGAGTTTGATCTACAAGGCGCTGGCACAAATTCCGGGGATCGTGGCAATAGCCGACGTCCAAGACGGTGCCGGCCGGCCCGGCATCGGCATCTCCGCTGGCGGCAGCGAAGCGCTGGTGTTCGACCCAACCACGTACACCTTCCTGGGTACGACCAGTTCAGCCGTCATGAGGCAAGACGCGACCACCCGCAGGGCCGAGGTTCCGTCCTAAGATAGAGGGCACCAGGGCGGGGATCTTTGACCAGGGCAGCACGTTGGTCAAAGATCCGGCGGCGGGCTTCACCGCCGGCCCCGGCGCTGCGGGGGCGCCCAGTTGCCCTGCCCGACGGAGCCGAGGTAGTCGTAGGCGGTGTCGGTGGGCGGGCACGGCCACCCGGACCCGCAGGTCGGGCACCGGTCCACGCGCGGCCAGTGCTCGGTGATGATCCGCCGGGCGGACAGGATCATCCGGTTGCGTAGCTGGACCGTCGACAAGCCGGGGCGGGGCCGGGCGTGGGTGGCCATCATCGGCGGTCCGCCCGCTGCCGGGCAAGCGGAGTTAGCAACGGACGGTTGTCGAAGATGACCGTCGGCTGGTTGTGCAGCGAGGAGTAGGCACCGGCCCGCGCCGCATACACGGTGGCAGGACCGGCCGCGTCCAGCCGTCCGGGCCGGCGGCGGAGTCGGCGGAGTAGCCGGATCATGCGCGTGCTCCCTCACCCTCAATGGCCCCAGTTACCCGACGCAACGGGGGTAACGCCGGGTAACTGGGCGTCACATTGAGGGTGAAGGTTGGTCTAGTGCTGCTCCAGGTACGCTCCGTGCCACAAATGAATGTCGATGGGCCAACTAAGGCGTGTTTCATAAGTCCGGTCAGAGCCATTCGCAGATGATGGTGATGGTCAGGACGGCCTGGAACCGGACAGCCAACTTGTCGTAACGGGTGGCTACGCCGCGGTGGCGCTTGAGTCGGGCGATGCCGTTCTCGACGGCGTGTCGCATCCGGTAGAGGTCGGGGTCGAACTTCGGTGGGCGTCCGCCGCGGCTGCCCTTGGCTTTGCGGTGGACGTCTTGGTCTTTCTTGCTGGGGATGCATGCCTTGATGCCGCGTTTGCGTAGGTAGACGCGGTTACCGTGGCTGGTGTAGGCCTTGTCGGCCAGGACGAGGTCGGGGCTGGTGCGGGGCCGTCCCACCCCGAG
>NZ_KB900614.1:1414648-1414756 GCF_000379065.1 Salinispora mooreana | reverse complement strand
CATGAATTCGACGCCAGGCCCGGCGCCGTCTGGCGGTGGGTGACGAGCGCACGCCGCGCCGACACCGGCGGCGTGGGCAGCGCGTGTGACGGGCCGGCGGAGTCCTCG
>NZ_KB900614.1:606788-1414548 GCF_000379065.1 Salinispora mooreana | reverse complement strand
GCATCATGGTCAGTCCACACAACCACCCATGATCGGCGGTGGCTGCCCTCGTTCCCGCATCGCATCAAACCCCAGCTCAGTCAAGGTCAACAACCCCGGCTGGAGTATTAGCTACCGAATTCTTGCACTGACCTGCACGAACGCCGCCATCTCGCGATCATTGCTTGTCACCGATTATCAATACCCGGAAGGGGTTTTCGGGGGGTAAAAGGGGGCATGAATTCGACGCCAGGCCCGGCGCCGTCTGGCGGTGGGTGACGAGCGCATGCCGCCAGGCCGGGCTACATCGAGGTCGCCAATGTCTTCCGTGGCCACCGGTCAGGTGATCACCTCAGTGCATCGCCGACACCGGGCTGTGGAATTCAAGAAGTTCCTGGCCAAGCTGGACAACGAAGTCCCCGCCGACCTCAACGTACATCTGATCTGCGAACAGCACCCACAAACACCCCACCGTGAAGCGTTGGCTCGCCGCGCATCCCCGGTTCCACATGCACTTCACCCCCACCTACTCGTCCTGGCTCAACCAGGTCGAACGGTGGTTCGGGCTGCTGACCGACACGCGACTGCGCCGCGCCACGCACGCCTCCCTACGGGCACTGGAGAACGACCTACGCGCCTGGACCGCAGCATGGAACGACGACCCCAAACCGTTCATCTGGACCAAGACCGCCGACGAGATCCTCGACCGGCTCGCCTCATATCTTCAACGAATTCCCGGCGCAGGACACCAGCTAGGGTATCGTCATCGCGTGAGAGTCCACATTCGGAACACGTCACGTGCAGCGGTGACGCTCCTTTTCCTCCTCGCAGCGAGCGCCGGGTGCAGCAGCAAGCCGCCCCCTGCAGTCGAAGTGGCGGGTGGCGTACCTCTAGTCTCAGCGCAGAGCCGGGTAGCAGCCCCATCTTTCAGCGGCGAGGGTTTAGACGGAGATCACATTTCCTATCAGGACTACAAGGGGCATGTCATCGTTCTTAATTTCTGGGCTTCGTGGTGCGCTCCGTGCAGGCTAGACGGTAGTTGTCAAGTCAAACTGAGACGGTTGGTTCCTGCTGGGTTGGCTTGTTGATCCAGGCGTGGTCGGGCAGTTTCGGTGCGCGGGGCCTGCGGTTGAACCGGTCCGGGTGGGCGGCGTGGGCCGCGTCGAGGGTGTCCTGCCGTTGCTCACGGATCTGCTCGGCGGTGCCGTAGTGCACCGACGCCGGGGTGTGCCAGCCGATCCCGGAATGTCGGTGTTCATGGTTGTAGGCGGTGAAGAAGCCGTCGCAGAAAGCTTTCGCGTCAGCGAGGGACCCGAACTTTTCCGGGAAGTCCGGCACATACTTCATGGTTTTGAACTGGGCTTCGGAATACGGGTTGTCATTCGAGGTCCGAGGTCGGGAATGCGACCGTAGGACACCGAGGTCGACGAGCATCTGCGATACCGGCTTCGACACCATGACGCCGCCACGGTCGGCGTGGATGGTGTGCGGCTCGACCCCGTTACGGCTGATCGCATCGGCCAGGAAGTCGCGGGCCACGACCGCGTCCTCCCCGGCCGCGACGAGCCACCCGACAACATAGCGCGAGTAGATGTCGATAACGACGTAGCACCGGTACCAGAGGCCTGTGACAGGTCCTTTCAACGCGGTGATGTCCCAGGACCACACCTGACCCGGCCCCGTCGCGACCAGTTCCGGACGTACCCGGGGTGGATNGGCCGCCAGTCGACGTCGTTCCCGGCTCTGCCCGGCCGCACGGGCGATGCGATACATCGTGGATATCGAGCAGTGGTAGCGGCCCGCATCCAGTTCCCTCGCCCAGACCTGCGGGATCGCCAGGTCGGCGTAGACGAGCGAGTTCAGCACCGCCAGCACCCGGCCGCGTTCGGCCGGGCTGAGTGCCTGCGGTGGCGGGGTCCGGGGCAGCCACGGCCCGTGCCGTGGACCGACCGGCTTCACCCGCCGGTAGTACGTCGCCCGCGAGGTCCCGGTCAACGCGCACGCCCGCTGCACCGAGATATCCGCGCCGCGTAACTCGCCGAACACGGCGGTCAGGATCTCTTCGGCGGGTTGTCGTTGTCCGCGCTCTCGGAGAGTTCTTCCAAGAGCGCGTGCGCTTTTCCCATGATGTCCAACGCCATACGGGTCTTCTTCAGCTCCGCCTGCAGCTTCTCGTTCTGCCGGCGCAGCTTCTCCAACTCCACCTGCTCCGCGGACTTCTTCACCCGCGACCCCGCCGCAGCACCGGAACCCGTGACCGGAGTCCCTACCTGTCCGAGTTGCCCGGCATCCCGAGCCCGTGTCCACTCGATGATGTGCGACGAGTACAAACCTTCCCGTCGCAGGATCGCGCCTTTCTCCCCGTTCGCGGCGTTCTCGTACTCGGCGACCATCGCACGTTTGTACTCCGGGCTGAAAACCCGCCGCGACGGCTTCGGCGCCGGATCAACCCCGTCGCCGGACGCCGGCTGCTTGCCAGATGAAGTGGACACGTACACAAGGATCTCCGATCCCCGCCCTCAGCAGGCCCGCCACCCCACTCACACAGGGTGTCTCACACCATCTTGACCAAGAGGGAGAGGCTCGCGATCTGAATGAGATCGCGCAGGAAACTGAGCCGCTGAGCGTGAGGTTCCTAGGCATTAATGTGCGGGACAGCCGGGACAAAGCTCAGGCATTCGAGAGAGCTTTTCAGCCTAAGTATCCGAGCATCTTCGACCCATCAGGAAAAGCCACTCTCGGGTTTCAGGGGCAGATCGCCGGATACCCCCCCACAACGTTGATAATTGATAGAACCGGAAGAATCGCAGGCATAGTTAACGGTGCCATTCAGAAGGAAACCCTATTAAACTCTATTCGGCATGTTTCCGAGGAGGCTTCTTCCCCCTAGCACCGAAGCGTTCCCTAGCGCGACTGGTTCTCCTAGTGCCTCGTCTTTGAACGTTGATCGGGTAATGCGTCGGTTCTGAGGATGGATCAGGCAAACTGTCTCCCAGTGCTCGTGTGGGAGGTGGTGGCCGGTGGGTAGAAGGCCGGAAGTGTTCGTCCGGCAGGTGTCGATGGCCGAGGGCCAGCGGTTGCAGCAGATCAGCCGGACGGCAAAGGATCCGGTGAAGCTGCGGCGGGCGATCGTGGTGCTGATGTCGGCTCAAGGCCAGCCGGCGCCGGACATCGCTCACCTACTCAGGGCCAGCGAGGACTACGTCCGCGATGTGATCCACGCGTTCAACGAGCGGGGGTTCGACGCGCTGAACCCAAAATGGAGCGGGGCGCACCGAGACGGATCGATGAGCAGACCCGCGACTGGATCTGCGTCATCGCCCGGTGTGACCCCCGTTTCCTCGGCCAGCCACTCTCGGGCTGGTCCCTGGCCAAACTGCGCGACTACCTCACCGCCACCGGCTACGTCACCACGATCAGCGTCGAGACCGTGCGCCGTGTCCTGCACGAACGTGGCGTGTCATGGCAGGCCACCAAGACCTGGAAAGCCAGCACCGACCCCGACTTCACCACCAAGATGCGCCGGATCCTTCACCTCTACGACCATCCCCCGCCGGGCGGGCGTGTGCGGTGCGTCGACGAGTTCGGACCGCTGAACCTGCAACCCCGCCCCGGCCGGGCCTGGCGACCCCAGGGGCACCCCGTGCGACTACGCGCTACCTACCACCGCGACCAGGGCGTACGGCACATGATCGCCGCCCTCGACCTGGCCACCGGAAGGCTGCACTACCGCATCCGTGACCGTAAACGCTGGCGCGAGTTCCTGACCTTCCTGACGACCCTACGCGCCCGCCGGCCCGACCAGAAGCTGTACCTGATCTGCGACAACTTCTCCCCACACAAACACCCCGAGGTCCGCGCCTGGTGCGCCACCAACCACGTCGAGTTGGTGTTCCTACCGACGTACGCGTCCTGGCTGAACTGGATCGAAGCCGAGTTCGCCGCCGTGCGCTACTTCGCCCTGGGCGGCACCGACCACCGCACCCACACAGAGCAGGACACCGCGATCGGCACCTACATCCGCTGGCGCAACCAACGCGCCCAACCGAAGACCGGTTTCGCGACCAACTCCAAGATCCGCCACCCGGATTACCCGTTCAAGGCTGCATGACGAGGCACTAGCAGATCCGGCCATGATCAGGGGATCATCCACAGGCATCAGAGTTATTCACAGCGCAGGACCCGGCACTGGCGAGCGGTCGGGGCCCGCGGCGAACCTGAACAGGTCGACGAGGTCACGGCTCGGCTGCTGGCCACGGCCACGCGCAGGTGGAGCAGCCTAGGCCGCAGGCCACCGACAAGCTGCTCCCCGCAGCGATACGCCAGTTGCGGGGACCGAACCGCGCAAGGATAAGCCCGGTCAGGCGCCGCACTATCGACCTCGCGGGGTATTAGTGGTAGCGGGGGCATCCCGGTGTCACTTCAGTGACCGATCCTTTACCAGTCGTGTAAGGAGAAGGGTTGCTTCTCTTGGTGGAGGCGGATGACCTCGGCGGTGTAGGGCATGGTCGGGTCGGGTAGCTGGTCTGGTGGGAACCAGGCGAGTTGGGAGCATTTGTCGGGCTCGACGTTGCGGGGTTCGCTGGTCCAGTCGGTGGCGAGGAAGCCGAACCCGATGCGGGAGTCGTGGTGTGGGGGGCAGTGGTGTGTGACTCCGATGAATGTGAGCTGGTCGTGGGTGACCGCTACTCCGGTTTCTTCATGAAGCTCTCGGATGGCGGCGGTGATTACGTCTTCGTCGGCGTCAACTTTGCCTCCGGGGACAGCCCAGGAGCCGGCGAGGTAGATGGAGCCGGCGCGTTTGGTGAGTAGGATCCGTCCGTCGGGTCGTTGAAGGAGTATGAGGACGTCGACGGGAAAGCGGTGGGGTTCGGTCATCTCTGCACTCCAGTCAGGGTCGGGTCCGGTTGTTGGGAAAAACCTGGTCCAGGCTTGTGCGAATTCGGGCGCCTATCGCGGCCAGGTCTGCGACTTCTGGCGGTGTCAGGACGGGGCCGGGGGTAGTGATCGTGGTGATCTGGTTGGCGGTGCGGAAGCCGAGCATCGCAACGGCGGTCGGGGCGGTTGTCAGTGCGAAGCGTATGGCTACGTTGGCCAGTGCGGCGGGTGTGTGACCGTAGCGGTCCCGGACCGGCTGTAGACCGTCCCAGATCAGGCGTCGGCCCAGGGGGCTAAACCAGTTGTGCTGTCGGCGGTGGTCACCCGGGCCGAACAGCGATGCTGTCGCTGGGAGTCCGGGGTGGCGGATGAGAAGACCCTGTCCGAGGACCTGCTTGATGAGCAGGTCTATTCCGCGTTGTCGCGCCAGGTCGATCACGGTGCTCTCGTCGGTCCGGTAGGCAGGGCTGAGCAGGTTGTGACGGACAGCGATCAGATCTGGTTGGCAGCGGTCGAGCAGGTGCAGGAATCGTCGTGCTTGTTTCCCGCGGGGATTGCTCTCGTCCGCCCACTGCGTGGCGAATTCATGGGGAGCACGAATCGCGATAGCGCGGATCAGGCCCTCGCGTTTGAACTCGTGCATTTGTACGATCGCCTCGGCGAGGTATTGGTCGTTTGAGCCGAAGTCTGTGCTGTGGTAGGCGTAGATGTCGACGTAGTCGGTGCCCAGTCGGGCCAGTGACCGTCGTAGGTGCCTCTTCATCTGAAGCGCCTGGTAAGGGTGTCCACTGCGCCGGTCGTAGCCGGTCTTGGTGCTCACGATCACCTGGTCGCGGGGTACCTCGGCAAGCAGGTAGCCGAGACGTTCCTCGCCTCGGCCGTGGCCGTATACGTCGGCGGTATCGAACAGTCGCAGACCCCTTTCCCAGGCGGCGCGTAGCGCGTCCAATGCCATGATGTCGTGGGTGGGTGCCCAGCCGACATCCGCGCCATCGTTGACGCAGGGACCGGCGAGGGGCCAGCAGCCGGCGGCCAGTGCCGGGGAGGTGCGGCCGAGCCGGGTGAGTTGTCGCGGTGGCAGCTCGGGGGCGGTCACGTGCCGCATGGGTCTGCCGTGTTGATCAGCGCCCAGCCGGCGGGGGTGGTCCAGTGAGTGTGGGCAGTGGTGAGGATGTCGGCTCGGTCGGCGGGAAGCACGGCGAGGACCGTGGTGATGGTCGGTGCCATGGCCGCCTGTACCTCGCCAAGCCCTCGGTTCAGCAGGTCAATCAACGCGGGGTTGAGAGCTTCCGGGGCGGGGGTGTGGAGTGGGTGCCGGTCGATGAGGTCGAGCATACGGCCGAGCAGTGTCGCTGCGGCGTTCTTGAGGACCACCCGCGCGGCGCGGACCTGGCGTCGCGCCTGGCCGTCGAGGATTTTCTCTAGGCTTTTGAGGGTGTAGTCGAACGCGAAGTTCCGGTCGATCCAGAGCTGTGCGTGGTGGGAGGCGCTGCCGATGCGCCAGTCGGCGTAATCGGCGTCAACGCGGCCCATCGACGGGCGGACCGTGCGGGTCAGGCCAGCCTGTTCAGCGCGACGGGTGTACGCAGCTCCGATCAGGCACTCCATGGACACGAGCATGTAGGAGATGCCGGTGTGCAGCGGCCGACCGGTGGTATGCGCGGCGACGAACGTCTCATCGCGGACCCCGTCCACGATGGTCTCGACCGGAAGGTGGGGCAGCGGCCGTAGGAGGAGGTCGGTGCGGGCCTGGAACGCGTGGCTCTCGGCCAGTTCGTCGCGGGTCATGAGCGGGTCGAAGGTGATATAGGTGAACCGGGTTGGTACCCCCAGTGCGGTCAGGGTCCGGATAGCCAGAGCGTTCTGCTCGGCTGTGGTCTCCTTGTTGAATCGCTCAAGGATCGACGTGACCCCGGACTCGACCCCGAACAGCATGCGACGTAGTCCCCGCTGCAGCAGTCCGTGCCACATGTGGGCGCGGTCGAGGTGCCACTGTCGGTCGCGGTGCGGGTCCACTACCTGGTCAACCCGGCATGACGACTCCCAGCGAAAGCCCGCCGAATGAACAGTGTCGGCGACGGCCAAGGCCCGGGGCGCGGCATCCGGGTCGCCGCCGATGAACTCTTCGTCTACCAGGTACAGCGTGCGCGAGGTTTCGGGATGGCGGTCAAACACCTTCGACATCGCTGCCAGGACCGTCGGCATTCCGTCGGCGCGTGCCCCGGACCACGTGCCCTTATGTCCGCGTGGGCAGAACGAGCAGTAGTTGGTGCATCCTCGCGACGTTTCTAGTACTCCAGCCGGGGTTGTTGACCTTGACTGAGCTGGGGTTTGATGCGATGCGGGAACGAGGGCAGCCACCGCCGATCATGGGTGGTTGTGTGGACTGACCATGATGCAGCGGTGGCTGCCGGATACAGGGTAGACGCCCAGCGGTGGCGGGTGTTGTTCGACGACTTGATGCTGACGGTCGGGCAGCGTTTCCGCAGGCCGGAGCCTCGCCGTCGGGTGCGTGACTTTGTCCGGGGCTTGCTGGCGCCGTTGCCGCGGAAGAACTGCTGGACGATCGCGGAGCATGCCGGTGACACGGGTCCGGACGGGATGCAGGACCTGCTGACCCGGGTGAAGTGGGACGATGCGCAGGTACGGGCCGATGTCCGCGCCTTCGTCGGCCACCACCTCGGTGATGCCGAGGCTGTGCTGGTCATCGACGAGACGGGCGATCTGAAGAAGGGCCGGCACACCGTCGGCGTCCAGCGGCAGTACTCAGGCACCGCCGGGAAGATTGAGAACTGTCAGGTCGCCGTGCACCTCGCCTACGCCACCGACGCTCGTCACGCGATGCTCGACACGGCGCTGTACCTGCCCAAGTCCTGGTGCGACGACGACGAGCGCCGTACCGAGGCCGGTGTCCCTGAGCAGGTGCGGTTCGCGACCAAGCCGCAGCTGGCATCTCGGATGATTGCCGCAGCGGTCACCGCCGGGCTGCCGTGCCGATGGGTGGCCGGCGACGAGGCCTACGGCAACGATCCGCGCCTGAGCGCACGGCTTCGTCAGTTACGACTGGGCTACGTCCTGGCCGTGGCCTGTTCACATCAGGTGATCACCGGGCTTGGTGTCTCCCGCGTTGACGCCCTCGCCGCCGGTCTTCCTGCCACCGCCTGGCAGCGGGTATCCGCGGGTCGAGGCGCGAAGGGACACCGCTACTACGACTGGTCCTTCACGGCACTGCCGCACGCCGCCGACACCCACGGCGGGCACCACTGGCTGCTGATCCGCCGCAACCGCCGCACTGGTGAGCTGGCCTTCTACCGCTGCTGGGCACCAGAGGTGGTCCCGCTACGCAGCCTCGTCCTGGTGGCCGGCCGCCGCTGGAAGATCGAACAGTCGTTCCAAGCCGCAAAGACCGAACTCGGCCTGGACCAGCACCAGAACCGCCGCTGGACGTCCTGGCACCGCTGGACCACCCTGGCGATCCTCGCCCACGCCTTCCTCGCCGCCGCGACCACGCACCGCAGCCGCCCCGACCCGGCCGGGCTGATCGCGCTGACCGTCAACGAACTACGCCACCTGTTCAACACCCTGATCATCGAACCCAGCCGCCGCCGCTGCGACCCACTGCTCTGGTCCGTACGCCGACGCCGTCACCAAGCACGAGCCATGACCAGCCACTACACCCGACAAGCCCTCACCGAACCGTGATCACAATCCCCGGCTGGAGTACTAGTTGCGCGACGCCGCGGTGGGTGAAGGTGGCATCGAGCAGGTCCAGCTCCGGCAAGTTGTCTGTCTGTGCGCGGTTGGCGATCGTCCGGGTCCGGCGGTACCGGCCCACCTGCAGTAGGCCCTTTTGTGCACGGCTGTTGCCGGAGTAGCCGATGCCTCGAATGTCGGGCAGTGAGAGGTCGCCGTGCCAGTAGCTGATCGCGTCCTGGATCGTCGGCTCGCCGGCCCCACGGGCTACGAGTAGCTGCGGGTATCGGTCCAGCAGCAGGCGCTCGTTGCGCGCGGTGAGGCTGCCGCCGGCAAGCACCAGCGGGGCTACGGCCATGCTGTACACCTGATCCAGCAGCCGGAGCATCAGGTCGTGCTGTCCAAACGTTGCGGACACTCCGAGGATGTCGGGGGGATTCTCACCAATAGCGGCGATGAGGTCGTCGAGGGTGGCCCCCAGCTGCATATCCAACAGGTCCACCTGGCCGGTCAGGGTGCTTCGCGCTGCTCGTGCAAGATCAGAAATCGCCAACGGAAACCGTGGCAGTGGGAAAATCTCCGGCCGGTACAGAGCTGTCAGCAGGACACGCGGGCGGAGTAGACGCTGCATTGCCTGTTCATCGATAGCCGCTGGCGACAGCCACGAGTTCGGTGCTTCTAGCATGAGGTGATCAGCTGCCCAACCGGGCCACCGCCGAGTGGCGTGCGCCTCGCCAGACAGGTCCACAGCCATCCATCGCTCCCCGTGTTCGATGAGCAGAAGTCGGCGCTCGATCGTGCCGGTGACTACAACTCGCCCCGGCAGTAGGTCCTCCAGCGCGCGGCGTATCACGTGTGGTTGTTCCAGCGGCAGTCGTAGTAGTTCGTTCGAGGAAACAGCTTTATCTGTGCAGCGTTCGACGGTATCAATAAGGCGGTCGTGTGGAGTTATGTCCTGAGCGTTGAGGGTTTGATTCGACATCTCCGGAGCGTCCTTCCCAGTCGATTGATTGATTCAGTGGCAAGTCAGCACACCTCAGCGGCCTCCTTGGTAATCGTGTTAGCCTGCGATGGAACGCCACCTTGACCTCGTAGCCCTCCATCCATACCCACCCGGGATAGGTAGGCCGATCAAGAACTCGAATCACACGAACCACACGGGGCGAACGAACTGCGGGGAACAAGTTCGATCCAGGCGAACGGATTCTCCGGCCCTCTTTCCACAACCCCGGCGACCTGGCCCATCACCGCAACATCCCGAACACAACCCCAACAACAACGATCATCAGAACGAGCGCCGTGACCAGCTTCTGCCTGGCTGTCGGCGGATCCGGCTCCCTCGGTATCACTGGAACCCCATCACCATCCGGCAGCGGAGGCGTTCCGTGCGGATCACGGTTGCCATGTAGCGGGAGCCTGCTGCCGTCGACCATCACAGCCTCCTCAGCCCGTCCAGCACGGACTGAAGAACGTCCAAGCCAGGATGGGAGGTGTAGTACACGCGTGCCCGGCCCACAGCACGACCAGTAAAAGGCAAGCGCTCAGAATCCAGCTCTGACGCGGCAATTTGAGTGAAGTCCGAATTGGGCGAGGTAGTGAGGAAAGTTCCGCCACCTCGCTGGGACAGGCAATCTTTGTGCTCATTCGCGACTGTCGGCATGGCGAGCCTCCCGGTGAATAGGTATTGATGGACCGCAGTGGGCGAAGGTGTCAATGCGCGCCGCTCAGCCTTGTTGTAGCAGTGGTGGGCTACCAAATCTGTCCTTGTCTCAACCGGTCTGGACGAACGTGTGCGGCCTGGGCGACCACGTGGTGTTGCTCATACGCTAAACAAGTCCGCCGCCCATCAACGCAGTCCTAAATGCTTATCGGTAGAGACCGCTACCTCGTCGAGCAATTAGGCCGTCGGACCTAGCTGGGGGTTGACCGAATCTGCCGTCCCTACCGCATGCCAAACAGCATGGGTCCAGCGTGCGTCGCATTTCGACTGCGTGCCACTAGCTGTGGAGGAGTTTCGGTCGCGTATCTGTCGCGTCTATGTATCGCGTGACGTTGGGACGCCGTCAGCAGCAGCCGATTCGCGATTCCGGCGCTACGATGTGGACGCCGGGCGTAGCCAACCGGACAGGGATGTGTGACGTGGCCAAGGCATCGACTCTGCTAAAGGCGCTGCTTCGCGAGCGTCACTGGCAGAAGTACTCGACGTTCTGTAAGGAGTGGGATCGGGTTGCGGAGCGGGTTGACCCTGATCTTGTGGGTGGCTATCCAAGCCGGTCCCAACTTGCCCGGTGGCTAGCATGCGACCTGAAGGGTCTGCCGCACCCGGATTCGTGTCGCATCCTTGAAGGTCTCTTCCCAGGGCTGGCCACCACGCAACTGTTTACCGTTGGCGCGGACGCGCCGGCCACGCTCGCGCACCCTGCGGGGGCGCTGCCGATCGCTGAGATCGCGCTGGGCCTGTCGGCAACCTCCGGCCGCGGCGACGTACCGTCGGAGGAGGTACACGTCGACAAGGCGTGCCTGTCCGGGGACGGCGCGCTAAGCGAGGAGATTGCGATGTCTGCCGAAGAGTCCGCGCGCTTCGTGCGGCGAGCGCGAGGAGCTGTAGACCAAGACGTCCTGGACCAGCTCGGTGCTGACGTCAGCCACATGGCGCATGACTACCTGATGCGCCCACCGTTTGCGATGTTTCGGCCCTTGTCCCGGCTGCGGGCAGAGGTTTTCGAGTTGCTCGATGACCGTCAGCGCCCGGCCGTGTTGCCCAGCCTGTACCAGGTCGCCGGCCAGCTCTGTGCGCTTCTGGCCCATACCTGTGCGGACCTTGGCCAAGCGTATGCCGCCGACACCCATACGCGTACGGCCTGGCTCTGTGCAGATCTCGCGGAGGACGACACCCTGCGTGTCTACGTTCGCTGGGTGCAATCAAACGTTGCCTACTGGAACGGCGACTACGGCAGAGCCGCCGAGTTGGCTCACAGCGGCCAGCGGTATGCCACGGTCGGCACGAGTCTGCTAAGGCTCGCGAGTCAGGAGGCGCGGGCGAATGCGGCAGCCGCCGATCACCGGGAGGCCGGTCGTGCCCTGGCGACGGCCCAGGCGGCTCGGTCACATGTAGGTCCAGATGGCGACGGGCCAGGAGGGGTGTTCCACTTCAATCTCGGCAAGGCCGCTTACTACGCAAGCGAGGTCAGGTTAGCCCTCGGTGGCAAGACAAACTTCGAGCGAGCGGCGTCCGAGGCTACACATGCCCTGGAGTTGTTCGCGGCGCAGCCGGACCTCGAGCAATGCCCCGAGTTCTTCGCTGCGGCACAGGTTGACCTGGTGGCGGCGCACCTCGCGTTGAACGACCTCGACGGCGCTGAAGAGCATCTGCAACCAATATTCTCCTTGCCGACGGAGAGCCGGACGCTGCCGGTGATTAAGCGCATGAAGGCGACAGACCGAACGCTGACCAGTCAGGCCTTCGCCAAGTCGGCGCTCGCTGCCGAACTACGGGAACGCATCCATCTCTTTTGCGCGTACACCGCTTCACGTGAATTGCCCGCTTCGCCGGACTGACACCAATCCCTCACCTTGGAGGCATAACAGCGTGGCCGTTCAAGTAGCCGTTTGTGGACCCCGATACTGCACAGACGACGATGTCGACAACGCTCGGCGCGTCGGCGAACTCTTGGCCGACCGGGGAGCAACGATCATCTGCGGCGGAGGCGTAGGCGTCATGGCAGCCTGTGCAGCCGGTGCACGCACCAAGAACGGCGTTGTCATCGGCATCCGCCCCAACGACAGCAAGGACGGCGCCTGCCCAGACCTGTCTGCCACGATCGTCACGAACATGGGTGAAGCCCGCAACGCCATCATCGTGTGGAGCGCTGACGCCGTGATCAGTGTTGGTGGCTCCTGGGGCACCCTCAGCGAGGTCGCACTCGCCATGCGCCGGGGACGCGTGCCGGTCGTGGCACTCGGCGGATGGCGGGTCGTAAAAGCCGACGGTGAACTCGTGCCCGGCCTCCGGTATGTAGACACGGCAGAGGATGCCGTCGCGGAGGCTCTCCAAGCCGCAAGTTCTACATGAGATAGCCAGGTTGCAGCCATCCCGAAGCCAATATCGCGGCAAGCCAGCCAGCGAGGAGCGCAGGTCCCATCGGTAGTGCAGTCCGACTCCGGGAACGCGCCCGCGCCAAGAAGCCCAGGACGCCTTGAAGAGTGAGTCCGACGATGAGGCCGTGGGCCGCGGCGTACCAGCTTAGCCACGCGAGGCTCGCCGTGATCACTCCTACGAGGGTCACGTCGCCGAGGCCGAGCTGTCCCGGCAGGGATAGAGCGATGATCAACAGTGTTGTCATGGTGATCACCCCGGCGATGACCGCACGAAGAAGCGGGGCAGGGTTTCCACTCATTACAGCAACAATGACAAAGCTAATCAGACAAGTGAAGATCAAGGTTCCGGTAAGAACATGTGGGAGGCGATGCTGCCGGATGTCAATGATCACTAGACCTACTCCGAGGACAGCGAAGAGCCAGTACGCTGGCAGTGCGGCCGATATCGGCAATAGGCTGCCGACGGCTGCGGTGGTAGCTCCAGTTGTGATTGAGACAGCAGCCACGGTCAGTAATCCTGCAGGGGCACCACGCCACCAAGCCGCGGGGAGGCGGAGGTTTCCGTGCGCTGGTGCTGAATAGGCGATGGCGGCGAGCGGGATACCGGCAAGCGCCCCCGCGAGGCCGAAGCCGCTCGCGGTGAGGATGTTCACGGTGTGCTGGCCGCCGTCGGTGATGTTGGGGTTCGGTGTTCCTGGGTCCAGCGGTTGAGTTCCGACAGCAGGTCGACCATTTCGATGCCAGCGTTGGTGAGGCGGTAGTCGGCGGTGTGATCGTCGTGGTGGTGCTCGACCAGCCCTTGATCTTGTAGATAACCGAGCGTGCGGGTGAGGGTGCGGGCATGGACGACGTCGGTACTGGACTTCGATACTGCGTGATGGAGCCGGGAGTACCGGAGGGGACCGTCCTGAAGGACAGTCAGGATGGCCCGATTTAGTTTGCGTTTCGTCAGGTTATAGATGGGTTCGAGTTCGTTCGTCAGCGCAGCTCACCTCCCCCAGTCACGAGCGCGCTACTCTGCGATGATCGAGTGTAGGGGGGCCGCACCAACGTTGACCAGCCTTTCGGGGGCTTGCCACACTTCGTCGCCCACGGGTGCCCGAGGCTGGGCTACCTTGCCCGTGCTGTGCGTAGATCAAATGTGGTGCCGCTATTGCGCTCGGAGCGGTCCGCTGTGGTGGCTTGCGCAGGGCGCGAGGGACTGCTGGAGCCGGAAGATACGGCCCGCTATTGCTTGACCTTTAGCAGTCAGGTGAAAGCTGGTCTGTCGGTGGGGGCTGAGGTCCAGACTTCCGCTGTCAGGTCTGATCACGAATCCTGCGGCGGATAGTGCTCGCAGCAGTGGTAGCACCCGACGCACGTCCGAATAAAGGTGGCCGAGGGTAGCTGTACCACCGCGTGAACTCATGCCGTGCAGTACTTCGTAGACACCGGGTTTGGCGAGCAGCATGAGTATTTGTTCGATGCGTCCGTGGTCGCTCACCGCGGTGCACCTCTCTCGCGGCCACAGGTATAGGCGAGTGTACGCGCGGGCGAAGCTGACCGCTCTGTCGCCTAAGGGACAGCTTCGTCGCTGCGACTATGGGTGTTGTCTCGGTACGCACTCCCGGGTGCGTACCCGAGGGTACGGAACTTGCGGCCCCTACAGGGTGAGGGTGTAGACACGAATCATGACCTTGATGAGTGTCATCCAACGCGACTCGGACTCAAGGTCACCTGAGCGGTCACTCGCTGCGGGGAGTGGTTCACGTGTTGGGGAGGTACTGAGGGTGTACACCCGTCCGGTTATGGCTGGCCTCGCTATCGGCGGGCTGCTCGTTGGTGCGGGCTGTTCGGGCGAGTCTGGTAGCGATGCAGAGGCCCCGTCAGCGACGGCACCGGCTTCCCCGAGTTCCACTCTGGTCGCTGCTGAGCAGGATGCGATCACCGCTTACAACGCCCTATGGCAGTCGATGGCTAAGGCTGGCGAAATCCCGGATCCGGATGCGCCGGAGTTGCGCCAGTACGCTTCTGGTGACGCGCTGACACGTGTCGTGCGCGCCCTGGTGACGTACCGGGAGACCGGTGTAGTTACCCGTGGCCGCCCAGTAAACGACCCAAGCGTCGTGTCCGCAACGGCGACTGAAGTGAAGCTGGCCGATTGCGGCGACTCCACGAACTGGACGACTCACACGAAGTCCTCGGGTGAGCCGATTGAAGAAGATCCTCGTGGTCGTCGACGCATTACCGCCACCGTCAACCTTGCTGAAAATGCCTGGGAGGTCACCTCGTTCCATCTGGAAGAAATCGGATCATGTTGATGCTGAGGCGCTGCGTGACGGTTGCTCTCGTCGCTTCTACGGCGGCAGCATCCGAAGCCGCGGTTGTCCTGGCCTGATCGTGCCATCCTCGCCGCGTTGATCCGGCTGCTGCCCAAGCAGTTGAAGGCCTGGCGGCTGGTTACCCCTGCGACGGTACTGACCTGGCATCGACGGCAGTCGCCAGGAAGTGGACCTACCCGAGCCGCGGCCGGCCTCGTGTGGACGGCGAGCTCGCCGATCTGATCGGACGGCTTGCGGTCGAGAACCCGTCCTGGGGCTATGTTCGGATTCAAGGCGAGTTGCGCAAGCTGGGGCGCCGGGTCAGCCGCGCCACGATCCAGCGGCTGCTGCGCCTGCGCCGTATCCCGCCTGCCCCGCAGCGTGAGCGGGCCACGTGGCGGCAGTTCCTGCGTACCCAGGCGGGCACGGTGCTGGCCTGTGACTTCCTGCACGTGGACTGCGCGGTCACGCTCAGGCGGGTGTACGTGTTCTTCGTGATCGAGGTCGGCACCCGCTACGTCCACGTGCTGGGTGTCACGACCAACCCCGACGGGTCCTGGACTGTGCAGGCGGCCCGCAACTTTCTGATGGACCTCGGCGAGCACGCGGACCGGTTCAGGTTCCTCATCCGCGACCGCGCAGGCCAGTTCACGGGCGTGTTCGACACGGTCTTCAATGCCGCCGGCATCGAAGTGATCAGGACACCGCCGCGGTGCCCGCGGGCCAACGCGCACGCCGAGCGGTGGGTGAGAACGCTACGCGGCGAGCTCACCGACCGGATGCTCATCTTCGGGCAACGACATCTACGCCATGTCCTGGCCGAGTACGTGAAGCACTACAACCACAGCCGGCCGCATCGGGCCCTGAACCTGTTGCCGCCGCGCCCACCGGCCCCCGTCGTCGATCTCGACGAGCAGCGCCGAGTACGGCGAAGACCGATCCTCGGCGGGCTGATCAACGAGTACGAGCGAGCCGCGTAGATCCTCAAGAAGCCGCAGGCCACCGCAGGTACGGAGTATTGAGCCCCTACAGGCTTCCGAACGATCGTCCTGCCCAGATTCGCCGTCGCGGTGGTGATGGACCGCAAACTCACCGCCGTCGATAACTCGCTCGACGCGATCTTCGCCTCCCGGGTTGGCACGTGGCTCTCCCCGCACAACGTGCGGCGCCAGTGGCGGCAAGCCCGCGCCGATACTGGACTCGAGTGGGTCACACCGCACACGTTCCGCAAGACCGTCGCCACGCTCCTCGACAAGGAGGCCGACACCAAGAGGGCCGCAAGCCAACTCGGACACCGCACCGAGCAGGTCACGAAGAAGCACTACATCGAGAAACCGGCCATCGCCCCGGACAGTTCCGAGATCCTCGAACAGCTCGGCACCGGCCGCGCGACCACCGTCCCAAAGCGCGACGAGCCGCGCCAGACCGCGTAGACACCAGCACAACGGTGGCCGTAGCAGGTCACCGAACCCGACCGTCCACGGGCGTTACCGGGGGGTTTTCGGGGGACAGTTCGAATATGCCAGAGGCCCTGATCAGCGTTTCCGCTGGTCAGGGCCTCTGCTCTGCGCGCCCGAAGGGATTCGAACCCCTAACCTTCTGATCCGTAGTCAGATGCTCTATCCGTTGAGCTACGGGCGCTGGTGCTTGGTCAGCCTACACGACCGACTTTCGCGCGGAGACTCCGGGATTCGAACCCGGGAGGGGCTTTAAAACCCCAACCGCATTAGCAGTGCGGCGCCATAGACCAGACTAGGCGAAGTCTCCCTGGCGGCCACGCAGGCCACCGGGGATTGAGAATACAGGGCCCTGGCCGCCGGGAGCAAAGCGACTACCCTCGGGCAGGTCGGATCCCTCGGACTGGTTGGATAGCCTGCCATCCGCGCGCCCGCCCGGTGCCGGCTGGCCCGCCCAGCAGCGGGGTGCGGGGCCGTCACGCGTCGTGGGCCAGGGATGACAGCCCGAGGCGGGCGCCGCCCGCCGCGATGTCGGCATCGCCGCGGACCTCAGAGCCAGTCGAACCACTCCTTCGGTAGCGCGGTGTAGCCGACAAAGGCCACGATGTCCAGGAGTGTGTGCGCCACCACCAGTGGCATCACCCGCCGGGTTCGTAGGAAGTACAGGCTGAAGATGACGCCCATGACCGCGTTTCCGACGAACGCGCCGAATCCCTGGTAGAGGTGGTAGGAGCCGCGGAGTAGCGCGCTGGTGGCGACGACCGTACCGAGTCGCCACTGGAGCTGCCGCAGTCGGGTGACGAGGTAGCCGACCACGATCACTTCTTCCAGCACGGCGTTCTGCACGGCCGCAAAGATCAACACTGGTGCTGCCCACCAGACGTCCGGCAGCGCGGCGGGCACCAGCGTCGCGTTGAGTCCGAGTTGCGCCGCCGCCCAGAACAGGGCCAGGCCGGGCAGGCCGATCAGCGCGGCCAGGCCGGTGCCGCGTACGAGGTCCTGGCCGGGCCGTCGGGCGTCCAGGCCGAGAGTCCGGGCCGGATCGCCGGGGTTGCGCGCCAGCAGGTGTACGGCGAGCAGCACCGGTAGCAGGGCGAAGCTGATCCCGAGCAGCTGGTACGTGAGGTCGAGGTAGGGCCGCTCGGACCGGGATGTGTTCAGGGCGGCGGTCTGGGCCGACAGCGGTCCCTCGGCGGTGAGTTTGGCGACGATCGAGGTCAGGGCGTAGACGGCCGACTGGCCGAGTGACAAGCCGAGGACCAGCCACGTCTCGGTGCTCAGCGTCCGGCGAGTCAACGGTCGGTCCAGATCGAGGGTCACCGCACCACTGTGCCTGACCCGACTCCTGATCGTGGCACCGAGGAGACCTCACGAATGGTCGCACATTCTGTGCGACCGTCCGGCACGCTCCGTTGCCATTCTGAAGGTGCCCGATTTCCGTACGGAGAAGGAGCGCGCTCCCGTGGACGATGTCGCGCGGCTACTCAAGGAGAGTTGGACCCTGGTTGAGGAGCACCGGGACCGGCTGAGCGAGCACTTCTACGCCCGGCTGTTCCTGCTCGATCCCGAGCTGCGTTCGCTCTTTCCGGCTCAGATGGCGGGTCAGGGTGATCGGCTGTTGGAGGCGATCATCACCGCCGCCCACACGGTGGACGACCCGGAGGGCTTCGACGAGTTCCTCCGCTCGCTGGGCCGGGACCACCGCAAGTACCACGTCGAGGCGACGAACTACGAGACCATGGGCGTCGCCCTGCTGGACGCCTTGCGCAGCACTGCCGGCGACGGCTGGAATCTGACCTTCGACCAGGCCTGGCGGGACGCGTACGCGGCCATCTCGGGAAAAATGCTCGCGGGGGCGGCGGCGGACGACAACCCGCCGTTCTGGCATGCCGAGGTGTTGACCCACGTTCGGTACGGGCCGGACACGGCGGTGTTGACGGTCCGCGCCCTCCAGCATCGGCTGCGGTGGCAGGCGGGCCAGTATGTCAGCATCGAGGCACCCCGCTATCACCCGCGGGTGTGGCGCACCTATTCGGTGGCGAACGCGCCGAACGACGACAACGTGCTGGAGTTCCACGTTCGGACACCGCCGGGTGCGGGGTGGCTGTCCGGCGCGTTGGTTCGTCGGGTGAAGCCGGGTGACCTGTTGCGGTTGGCGGCACCGATGGGGTCGATGACCCTGGATCGGGCGTCGGACCGGGACATCCTCTGTGTCGCCGGTGGGGTTGGCTTGGCTCCGGTGAAGGCGCTGGTCGAGGAACTGGCAACCTATAACCGGACCCGCTGGGTGCACGTCTTCTACGGCGCCCGTACGCATCTTGACCTCTATGGTCTGGCCGGGCTGCAGGAGTTGGTCGCCCGGCATCCGTGGTTGTCGGTGACCCCGGCGTGTAGCGCGGACCAGGGCTTCGACGGTGAGCTGGGCGCCATTTCCGAGGTGGTCGGCCGGTACGGCCCGTGGACGGCGCACGACTGCTACGTCTCCGGGTCGGCGCCGATGGTCCGGGCCACGCTGCGGGTTCTCTCCGGCGATGAGGTGCCACCGGAGCGTACTCGGTACGACACCTTCGGTGAGTTGTAGCGGACATTACCCATCGGGCGGACCGGCACCGCCCACGACGGCCACGTCCGCCCGGCCCTCCTTCCCCCGGGCGGACGTGGCCGTACCAACGCTGTCAGTAGCGCCAGGGCTGTCCGGTGTGCCGGTACTCCTCGACCGGCACCAGGGGTACGCCGGGGGCCATCCGGTCGACGTAGAGACGCCCCTCGAGGTGGTCGATCTCGTGCGCCACGAGGCGCGCCATGGCGTACTCGTAGGAGGTGATGACCCGACTGCCGTCGAGGTGGGTGTGCTCGACGTCGATCCGCAGCGGACGGGGCACGAGCCCCCGCTGGTCGAAGAAGGAGAGGCACCCTTCGTACTGTTCGTCGGTGTCGGGTGCGGCGTCGACCACCTGCGGGTTGAGGAGAACGACGGGCTCGCCGTCGCGGTCTGGGGGGCGGACGACGGCGACGGCACGGCCGATGCCGATTTGGGGAGCGGCGACGCCGACGCCCTTGCTGAACGGGTGTAGCTCGTCCAGGCGGAGTAGGGCTGCGGTGAGCCGTTCCACCGCCTCCTGGGCGACCTCTGCCTCGCGGGGCAGGTCGAACGGCTGGGTGGGCTGGCGGAGTAGGTCGGCGTCGTGTTGGAGGATGCCGAGGCTTCGCATCCGGTCGCTTGGTCGCAGCCAGCCGGGCTCTGTCGGCTCCCCTTCGGGTCGGGACCGGAATCGCCACTGCATCCGGTAGCGGCCGTTCAACGGCGGCTCGTCCGCCGCCCAGTCGAAGATCGTTCGGTCGCCCTCCTCTCGGCGGGCCACCGGGGTACGCAGCGGACCTTCCTCCGCGGAGAGCGAGGTCTGGGCACCCCAGACCTGCGGGTCGAGGGCGGCGGGCAGGTCGAGCCGGACGGCGAGGTGCCGGGTGGGTACCCGGACGGCCCGCTGGAACCAGGGGCCCCACTTGTCCGCCCCGACGTGGTAGGCGTACTCGATGGTGGCGCGGTCGCCCGGGTAGAGCGGGAAGCGCCGGTCGGCGTTCTCGAAGAGGAGCCAGATCTCCTTGAAGGCGTCCCGGTCGTGCTTGGTTCGCCAGTGCATCGCCTCGTGCTCCTGCCCGTCCAGCCGGTACGCGCGAAGCTGCAACTCGGCGAAGGTGAGTGGGTGGGCCCGGTGGTGCCGGTTGGAGCGGCCGGGGTCGCCCGGGTAGCGGTCAACGGCGACGCGGATGAGGTATCGGGTGATCGGCTCGGTCCCGGCGTTGTGCAGTTCCCGGCGGATGACGCAGTGGTACGTCTCGTCTCGGTAGGTGAGGCTGGCGTGTTCCCGTTCAACGATCAGCCCGGTGCCGGGGGGCAGCCACTGCCCGGGGGTGGGTGGCTCGCGGTGCGCCGTCCGATCGCTGCGGTGGTGTCGGAGTTCGTCGTATTCACAGAAGCGTTGCCAGATCGCTCCGCTGGCCTCCAGCACGGCCTCTGCCCGGCGGGCGAAGTCTTCGGTGGGCCGGTGCCGGCGTCCCTCCACGTGGCTGACATACGACGGGTCGAATCCCATCAGCGTCGCCAGCTGTTTCTTGGACAGCCCTCGCTCGGTCCGGTGGCGGGCGAGTTCGACGGCGAAGGTGTTGGCCGCCCGATCGAGCGGTGATGTCGTCATCAGCTTCCTTGGGGCCGGGACTATCAGTTTCACGTTCTGTCATTGGTCGGATATAGAAGTGCCACCTTGTCGACATGAGTCTTGACTCTCCAGCGACGAGGGTCGAGAGTGCAGCGGCTGTTTTCCCGGGCTGGTGGGCGGGTAGTACGCCGAGGCGCGGAAGCCAGGAGTCGCCGAGGTGCGATGGGCCGAAGTCGCCCCCGAGGTGCGGATGGCCACGAGTCGCCGAGGCCATAGGAGTTAGGCTAGCCTTGGCTTATCTGGTGATGGGACGGGAGGAGCGTCGGTGACAACAGTTCTGCCCGCCACGGCAGCTACCGCCCCGTTGGCTCCGGTCACCATGGCGCTTCGCCAGCTCTTCGGCACCGACGACGTGCCCGGTCTGGCTCACGGCCTGTTGGTCACCGATGAGGTTGGTTGGTCACCCGCCACCAGCCTGGTGGACGGGACGCGCTTGCCTGAGCTCCTGGCCGCGGCCACTGACCAGTGGGGTGGCACCCGGCACGCCAGTGCGGCACTGGCATGGAAGTCATACAGCTACTGGGCGGCTCTGCCGGCGGTACTGGGCTGGGCCTCGGCCCGGCGGGTTCCCCTGCTCGTTCCCGCCGATGTCTTGATTCACTTTGCCGATCATCGGTCGCTGTTCACCCTGGGTCTGCGCCGGTCAACCGTGGTGGCGGTCCTGCCTGGTGATCCGCTGGCGCTGGCCGGCCGGCCCGAGGTACAGGTGGTCGCCGGCGAGGCGGAGCTGCTCGCGGCTCTCCGGTCGACGCTGCTCGACGCTCACCTCGCCCCGGTGATTGCGGCGATCCGGGCGGAAGTGCGGATCGGCACCCGAACGTTGTTGGGCTCGGTGGCCGCCGGGATCGCCCACGCCATCCTGCGCGCCGCCGATGGCCTGCCGGGCTCCTCCGTCGCCACGATCGACACGTTGCTTTCGGCGCTCGACCTGCGGGATCTGGTCGAGCTGGTGCCAGGTCCGGCCGGTGAGCCGACGGTGCAGCGGTACACCTGCTGCCTCGCGTTCACCCTCCCTCGCCCGAAGACGTGCCCGGGCTGCTGCCTCCGTCGGTCCTGATCGGGCCGGTGCCGGGCACTCCGTTGGTCCTGAACGGGCCGGCCTGGTCAGCTCGGCGGGTCCTGGTCGGGCCGGCGCCGGTCAGGCGGTGAGGCTTCGCACGTCCCAGAGCCAGACGCCCTCGGTGTAGGTCGGCGCCATCCCGATCAGTTCGGTCATGCCCTGGCGTAGCGCGTCGACGTGTTCGTGTGGAGCGAGGATGACTGCGCCGGCCCGCCAGTACCGCAGGTCCTCCTCGGCGGCCGTCCGCTCCTGCTGGCTGATCGGTGGCACCGTGCCGGTGCGCCGGATCTCGTCGAAGAAATCGCTGGTCGGGCGGGCCGGTGCGGTGAACAGGGCGACTTGGTGCCGACCGGGACGGGTGTCCGGGCCGAGGAAGTACCCGCGGGCGATCGGCATGTCCAGGCCTGTCTCGGCGGACCACCGTAGCGGGTCGGCGTAGTGGGTGTCCGGTAGCGGCAGGGTGACGACGCTGCGTCCATCGGTCACATATGGTCGCCAGGCGCCGGAGGTGACGAAGGCGGGGGTGGGCTCCAGCCGGACCGCCGGCAGCGGGGTTGGCAGGAGCGGCAGGAGCGCCATCGCCAGTACGGTGACGGTGGCGAAGCGGATCTGCGGCCGGGCGGCGGGATTCCGGTTGGCGAGGGTCCGGGCGCGCTGCGACCCGTAGGCGAGCAGGAGCCCGAACAGCGGGGTGATGGCCAGCGCCCATCGGGTGGGCACCACCGAGTGCAGGATGGGCAGGTTCTCCAGCGCGGCCCAGGGGGCCGGGATACCGGTGAGCTCGCCGTTGAACAGAATCTCCCGGCCGAGTGAGAGCACTGCGAAGATCACCGCGAGCAGGGCCAGAGCCCAGACGACGACACTGCGGCGCAGCCACCAGACGAGCGCGGCGACGAGCACCAACAGGGGCCAGCCGAAGAAGGCGTTCTCCTCGGTGGGGTTCTGCGCCAACCCGCGCGCGCCGGGTTCGTCGCCGGCCAGTGATTCCCGGGAGTACGCCACGTACGAGGCGAGGTCGGTGGAGTAGCCGCGGATGAGGGGGGAGAGTCCTCGGTAGGCGCCGGGGCCGAAGAACTGCACGTAGAGCGGATACGCCAGCAGGAGGAGCGCGACTGCGGCGGCGACACCCAATCCGGCGAGGAAGGGGCGTGCCCGCTGGCGTAGGTCGGGCCGGCGGAGGGCGAGCGCGACCATGATCACGCCGAGGCCGATCGCGGTCATCAGCAGGACTTCCAGGTTGAGGAAGGCCTGCCAGACGATGACCAGGGCGAGCAGGATCCCGTTGCGGAGCCAGCGGCCCGGCTCGCCGAGGCGCAGGGTGCGCCAGATGATCAGAGGTACGACGAACTGGGAGACGATGTTGGGGTGGGCGTTGGCGTGCGAGACCATCGCGGGTGCGAACCCGCAGAACGTGGCGCCGAGCCAGGCCGGTCCGGGGGAGCGGACCACCACCCGGGAGAGCAGGAAATACCACGATGTCGCGGTGGCCGCCATGCCCAGGGTGAGGAAAAGCAGGAAAGACATCCGGGGTCCGGCCAGAAGGGTTACCGGCGTCATTGGTATAGATACGGATAGTACGGACGTATTGGCCATCAAATTGACGGCCTCCGGCACATTCATTCGGTCCGAGGTGAACGGGTAGGCGAAATCGGTCACCACTCGTGAACCGTGCGCCATCATCCACTCGAACTGGGACTGATCGGTGCGGTTGTCCCGGAGCCCGTCGGCGGGGTCCAGCCAGAGCCGGAGGGTCACCCAGAGCGCGAGCAGGACGAAGCTCAGTACTGCCAACAGGTCGAGCTGCCACCGCCTGCCGGGCTGGTCAGGTCGGGGGGCCGGCGCTCCCTGCTCGGAGACGTCGGCTGCGCGACTCGAATCGGCGGTAGTCATACAAATTCATAGCGTAGTCAGATGATGGCCGTGCCGTGCCAGGTTTTGGGCGATTGGTAGCATGTGCCGGCTCCTGGCCGCCGATCATGCACCTACTCCGATCGCATTTCGGTCATCCCGATGCCCCGATTTGTTCCGCCTTCTAGGCGGATGGTTCACTCTGTCGGTCCAGGCGGGGTCAAGCCGAGCCACACCGTGAGGAATCGACGTATGGCAGAAATAACCGGTAATCAGCGTGTCCAGTCCGAGGTGCTGGAAGGCCTCGCGACCGCCGTGAACCACCGCCGTTGGTTCGTTGAGCTGGCCCTGCCGTACCTCGGTGAGAACCCGATCGAGGTTGGTAGCGGTCTCGGTGACTATGCGCTGGAGTGGGCCGAGCGAGTACCCCGCTTTACCGCCACGGAGGCTGACCCGGAGCGGCTGGTCGCACTGAAGGAACGGCTCGCCGCCGAGCAGCCCGGTATCGAGGTGCGTGAGATGCTGCTGCCGCACACCGACGGCGGCGACTACAGCGCCGTCGTCTCGTACAACGTCCTGGAACACATCGAGGACCACGTCGGTGCCCTGCGCGGTATGCGCGACCTGGTCCGGCCGGGCAGTCCGGTGATCATCATCGTGCCGGCGTTCGAGTTCGCGATGAGCCCCGCCGACATCGCCACCGGCCACGTCCGGCGGTACACGACGAAGACCCTGGCCGCCGCGATGACCGAAGCCGGGCTGACCGTGGAAAAGATCCACTACGCGAATGCGCTCGGGCTGATCGGTTACTTCATGGCGACCAAGGTCTTCCGGCTGATGCCCAAGGAGGGCCCTATGGTCAAGGTGTACGACACCCTGGTGCTCCCGCTGACCAGGGCCGCCGAGCAGCTGGCCCGCCCCCCGTTCGGCCAGTCCGTCTTCGCGGTGGCCCGTACGCCCTCCTGACCCGAGGCCATCCGCCTCCCCGCGATCCGGCACCGGTCACCTCCGCCGTGCTGCGGTCGCCACCAGGCCGGACGCGGATCGTGGAAGCGCGGGGACGGCTACTGCGTGACCTGGAAGGTCGGCCGGATCACCGCGCGGGCCAGGGTGTGGAAGGCGAGGTTGAAGCCCACGTACGCCGGGGAGGCGTCCGGGGTGACGTCGAGGCGCTCCACGCTCAGCGCGTGCACCGCGAAGAGGTATCGGTGCGGGTGGTCACCCGGTGGCGGGGCGGCGCCCCCGTAACCCTGCTGACTGTAGTCATTGCGGACCGTGAAGGCGCCGCCCAGGCCGTCGCTGCTCGCGCCGCGTGGCAGCGCTGTCACACTCGCTGGCAGGTTGACCAGCACCCAGTGCCAGAAGCCACTGCCGGTCGGCGCGTCCGGGTCGAAGCAGGTCACCACGAAGCCCTTGGTCTCGGTGGGGAAGCCCGACCAGGCCAGGTGCGGGGAGAGGTCGTCGCCGCCGACGCTCGGATGGGCGTGCGTCGCGTCCATCGGCTCGCCGTTGCGTACGTCGTCACTGGTGAGTGTGAACGATGGCACCGTCGGCAGCAGTTCGTACGGGTCCGGGGCGATCGGTCGTTCCAGGGTCATCGAGCCAGGTCCTTCCGGTGTGCGGATTGTCGCCTGTGCACCTTCATACCTCGTTGAGCCGTGCTGGCGAACCGGAAGCGCCTCCTCGGGTCCAGCGGGACGTGTCCGCGCTGGGTAGCATGCCGTGTCATGGGCGCGATCAGGCCATGGCACATCACCCTTCTGCTATGCCTCGTGACGTCGCTGGCGCTGGTCGTCGGCGTCACGTGGGCTGTGGTGCGCCGGAGGAACCGCCGCTGACGCGGATACGACGGTGCTCCGCTCGAGCCCTCTGGTTGGCCTGTGGTTTTCCCATAAGGTGACTGAATTCCCAGCAGCCTCGGGCGTACCACGGAGCAGCTATTGGCGATCCCGCCAAGCGCCTTCGGGTGGCAGACCGGACTGATACGGTCAAAACAGGCCAGCCGGTGTTGCAGGACGTAAAAACGCCTTTGAGTGACGTAGGTGTGTGTGACGGCACCGTACCGCCCAAATCTGCTGGTGGCGTGCCTGGTGTGGCCGGTGATGTCAGGTCGGCTACGGCGGGTCGGAATTGTTGCCACGAATAGTTGTATTCGCGGGCCGGGCCATTTCAGATCGTTGTTCCGGTGCTGAAGGAGAAGGAAATGGAAGCCACTCGACGAAATGTCCTACGTGTTCTGGCGGTAGGTGCGGGCGTGGCCGGCGCTGCCGCCATCTCGCCCTCCGCTCTGGCGACCTATGGTGACGGTGCTGGCCGAGGCGAACCGATGGCGGGGCGAAGTCCGCACCCGAACCCGGGACGGCTGACCGGGCGCTTGGTATTCCCCGACGACGCCGACTACGACGCCGCGCGACTCGGGTGGAACCGGCAGTTCAACCCGTATCCGCTGGTCATCGTCTTCTGTCAGGAGGCCCAGGACGTGATCAATGCGATCACCTGGTGCCGTCGACACGATGTGGCCTTCCGTGCGCGAGGTGGTCGGCACGCCCTGGAGGGGTGGTCGGCGGTGGATGGCGGCGTCATTATCGACGTCAGTGCCATGCAGGAGATCGAGCTGGACACGCATGCGCGCCAGGCGACAGTGCAGACCGGAGCAACCCAGGACCAGGTCGTCGAGGCGTTGGGGGAGCGGGGCTTCGCCATCCCCACCGGAGCGGAGGTCGGCGTCGGCGTGGCCGGGGTCACGTTGGGCGGCGGGATCGGCCAGCTCAGTCGGAGTCTTGGGGTGACCAGCGACAGTCTTATGTCTCTCGATATTGTAATTCCTGACGGGGAACGGGGTGCCCGGCTCGTCCACGCGGACGAGACGCAGCACGCCGATCTGCTGTGGGCCTCTCGTGGGGGTGGCGGCGGCAATTTCGGCATCGCGACCACATACACGTACCGCATCCATCCGGTGTCGGATGTCGTGGTGTACGAGATCACCTGGGATGATTGGCGATACGTCGGGGAGCTGTTGCGGACCTGGCAGGAGATCGCACCCTTCGCGGATGACGGACTCGGGTCGGTTTTCAATGCGAAGACCCGAGCGGACGGTCATATCTACTGCAACGGTATCTACCGTGGTTCGGAGGACCGGCTGCGAAAGATACTTCGGCCGCTGCTCAATATCGGCAACCCGCAGGTCACCATGGAGACCACGTCCTACCTGGATGCCTGGAACCAGCTCGCGGGAACCACGGACCCGCCGCGGAAGACGCACATCCCCTCGTCCTGGGTGTATGACCTGCTCCCGAAGCGAGGGATCGACACGGTCATCCGGTTCCTGGCCGAACTTCCCGGCCTCGGCGGCGAGATCTGGTGTTTGAACTGGGGTGGTGCGGTGGACCGGATTCCGATCGACGCTACCGCCTTCTTCCACCGGAGCCCGAGATATTACATGGAGTGGAGCGGGAACTGGGAGAACGACGAGGAGCAGAAGACGGTCCTGGCGTGGACGGAGCGGTTCCGCCAGGCGCTGCTGCCCTACGTCAGCGGCTCCTACGTCAACGTTCCGGACAGCAGCATCGGTGACTGGGCCACCGCCTACTACGGCGACAACTACGCCCGGCTGCGTGAGGTCAAGACCAAGTACGACCCGCATGAGTTCTTCCAGTACGAGCAGAGCATCCGGCCGTACTGACGAGGTGGAGCCGCGCTCCCGGGAGTTGGTCCTGCGACAGCCGGATCAACTCCCGGGAGTCTCCGATGAGAGGAGAACGCCGCACGGGCAGGCAGGGGGGCCGCGTGACCAGTAGCGAGTGTGCCGGGAGGTCGCGTTGACGGCTCGCGAGCCTCGCTCCGGGCCGGCGCCGGTGGGCGCGAGGGCGCCCGGACAAGCCCGGCGGTGGCTGGTGGCCGCGGTCTGTCAGGTGGTCGTATTCCTCGCGACGGCCACCACCGCGATGTTGGCCATCGCAGTGCCGCAGATCACCTCGACGATAGGCCTCGGCGAGGACGGCCAGCAGTGGATGGTTGCCGGCTACGCGCTGGCGTACGCCCTGATGCTGGTACCCGGCGGTCGGCTCGGAGACGTGTGGCGACGGCGCGCCGTCTTCGTGTCCACCCTGGTGCTCTGTGGGGTGGCTGCCACGTCTGCCGCCCTCGCCCAGACGCCCGTCTGGCTGGTGCTCTCCGTGTTGGTGCTGGGCGGTGCGCTCGGGGTGGCCAGCCCCCAGATCCTTGGGCTCTTCCAGCAGTTGTTCAACAAGGAGGAGCGGGGCCGTCCGTACGGTCTACTCGGGGTGGCGTTCGCCGTCGCCCTCGGGTCCGGACCGGTCCTGGGCGGGCTGCTGGTGGATACAAACCCGGAGAACGGCTGGCGGTTGGCTTTCGCCGCGAGCGCCTCGATCGCCTTCCTGGCAGCCGCCCTGGGGCTTCTCCTGATACCCGCGTCGACAGCACCCCCGGATCGCTTCTGGTGGCGACGGACGGACCCGGTGGGCGTCGTCTTGTTCGTCGTCGGGATGGTGCTGCTCTGGATTCCGATGGTGGAGGGGGAGGTGGCATGGGTCCCGGTGCTGTGGGTGCTGGCGCCGGTCGGCGTGGTCGTTCTCGCCGGCTTCGTGCTCTGGGAGTGGCGGCAGGCGAAACGGGGGTCACCGCTGGTTGACCTGAGCCTGCTGCGGGTCCGGTCATACGGCCTGGGCGCGATCATCGCGGTGTTGTTCGGCGCCTATGACGCGCTGTACTACGTATTCGCGCTGTACATGCAGGACGGGGTGGGGCACAGCCCGCTGACCACCGGTCTGGTGATGGTGCCGATTGCCGGGGGCACGGCGGCGGGGGCGGTCGTCGGGGGCCGGCTGGCCTGGCGCGCAGGTCGCCGAATAGTAGCCGTCGGACTGCTGACGTCCCTGGTCGGGCTGGCGGCGGTCATGGTTGGTGACCTCTTGCTGCCGACCTTCGACAGCCCGCACTCGGCGGCCCTGCCGTTGCTGCTCGCCGGCCTCGGCGCGGGCTTCGTCCTCAGCGGCCTGGGGAGCGGGCTGACCAACATTCCGAACCAGGCCGTGACCATGTCACAGGTATCCAACACGCGGGCCGGCAGCGCTGCCGGGATGTTGCAGACCGGGCACCGGCTTGGAATCTCGGCCGGAACGGTCGGCGTCAGCACTGCACTGTTCGCCACGTTGGACCGTACCGGCGGTAACTGGTTGGCGGCTTTCCGGACCACATTGTTGATCATCTCGGCCTTCATCCTCGTCGCCCTACTGATCGCCCTGACGGACATCTTCACCAGGGGGAAGAGGTAGGCCGGCCACCCGGTGTCCCGCTGGGTGGCCGGTACCGCGGTTGACCGCTCAGGCGGTGGTGACGTCGGAAACCACGACGGTGACGTTGTCCGGGGCGCCGGCCTGGTGGGCGAGCTTGACCAACTGCTCCCCGCAGAGCTGCCGGTCACCGTACCGGGTCAGGGTGGCGGCGATCGCCTCGTGCTCGACGTAGTCGGAGAGCCCATCGCTGCACAGCAGCAACCGGTCGCCGGAGGTCACGGTCAGGGTCCCGATCGCGGGTGGGGCGCCGGCTCCCTGCACCGCTCGGGTCACCAGCGACCGCTGGGGGTGGTGCCGGGCCTGTTCGGGGGTGATCGCCCCCTGGTCCACCAGCGCCTGTACGAATGTGTCGTCCCGGGTGATCAGGCTCAGTTCCCCGTCGCGCAACAGGTAGCAGCGGGAGTCACCGACCTGGGCCAGCACCAGCGTGTCGTCGGCGAGCAGGGTGGCGGTCAGCGTCGTCCCCATGCCCTCCCGGGCGGGATCCGCGGCGATCGCGGCGTGGATGCGCTGGTTGGCGGCGCTGACCACGGCGCGGAGCGCGTCTGCGGCCGCAGCGGGGGTGGTTGGCGGAGTCAGCTCGTCCAGGACTCGGATGACGATCTCGCTCGCCACCTCCCCGGCGGGCAGGCCGCCCATGCCGTCCGCGACTGCAAGGAGGCGCTCACCGGCCAGGGCGGAGTCCTCGTTGTTGTTCCGGACAAGGCCGATGTCGTTGCGGATGGCCGAACGGAGGATCAACGTCATGGGACCAAGCTTGCCAAGAGCACCCTCCGTTCGTCTCTACAGAGATGTGCGGGATTGGGAAAGTCTTGGTCGGATGGGTTACTCCTCGGCGGGCAGTTCCGCCAGCGGGACCTCCAGGCGGACCGCGTCGGTGACGGCTGCGATCTGGTCGGCGGGTACGTAGACCGCCCCGGCGCGGACCCGGTTGGTGGAGACCTTCAGGTAGCCCGAGTGACGCAACCGGGCCGCCAGGTCGGCCGGGACGTCCGGCTCCTCCACCGCGGTGGCCTCGATCAGCTCGTTCAGGCTGCTGCCCGGGTCGGTGGCCGGTGCCTGCACGGTCACCGCGTTCGGGTCGTCTCGCTGGACCAGGTCCACGGTGCCGATCTCACTACCGGCGACGTCAACCACTCGCATCCCGGTGGTGACCCGAGAGAGGGCACGTTGCTCGTTCATGCTGGCGCCGTTCCCGGCCGCTCTGTGCGCTAAACACCGCCCCAGCCGCCCGGAGGGCGAGGGGAGAGTTCACGCCACGTGTCAGTGCCGTGGAGCAGCGCCCGGACCGTCTCTTCGGCCTCCTCGACGCTGCTGTACTCGTAGAACTGGGAGACTCCCTCCGAGCCGCCGGCACGCTGTTCGACGTGCCACCGGTCGGCGTTGACGCGGAGGAAGACGTCACGTCGGGCCAGGCGCCCCCATTTCCCGTTCCACCAGTGCTTTCGCTGTTCCATGACCAGGACCTTATCGAACATGTGTACGAGCAGTGTCGGCGACCGTGGGATTTCCGTGGGCGTCGGTGTGCCTCAGGGTGATCTAGGTCGGTGGCGGTGGCGTCAGGTAGGCACCTGCTTCGATCACCGCCCACTCCGGATCGCCGGCCCGGATGGCATCAACCAGTCGGGAGTGGTCAACGTACCGCTCCGGTGCCAGGGTCTCGCCCAACGTCGCAGCGACCGTGCTGCGCATCGCGGTGCCGATGGAGGAGTGCAACTCGGCGAGGATCCCGTTGTGCGCCGCCGCGACAACGATGGTGTGCAGCATGGCATCGGCTGTCACGAACTCGTCAACCCGGCCGCTGCGCCACGCGGTCTCCCGGGCGGCGAGCGCGTCGGCGAGCGCCGCCAGGTCCTCGGCGGTACGCCGCAGCGCGGCGAGTCGGGCGGCCTCCACCTCGAGGGCGCGCCGAACCTCGACCACCTCGGTCATCCGGTCGTCGGTGAGTCGGCGGGCCACCACCGGGGCCAGCTCATCAACCGACACCACGTACGTGCCGGAGCCCTGCCGGATCTCCAGCACTCCCGCGTGCGCCAGGGCGCGGACCGCCTCGCGAACGGTGTTGCGCCCCACACCGAGGGCCGCGACGAGTTGCGGCTCGGTCGGGATTCGGCTGCCCACCGGCCACTCACCGCCGAGGATCCGGTCGCGGAGCTGGGCGATCGTCTCCTGGACCCGTTGACCCCGCGGTGGGACGGCGGTGGCTTCGACCCCGGGTGGCACCGGTTACATCTCCTGCCGAGAATTCATCCCATGATTGTAGGTTCGGGGGCATGATTCCGCCACCGTCCGCAACGTCCACCAGGATGGGGCCGCGCCCGCCCCGAGAGAGCAACCCTCCGGAGGCGGCCGGCCGGCCACGACCGCAGGGCGCGGCCACAAAGAGCGCTCCGGGCCCCGTGGCCACGAAGGGCTCCCCGGACGGCGTGGACCCGACTCTGGCCGGAGAGCGCCAGGTGGCGCGCCGAGCCGCGCTCGTACTGGTCGGGATAATTCTGGTCGGCGCGAACCTGCGGATCGTGGTGACCAGCCTCGGTGCGCTGCTGGACGAGGTCCGGACCGGGCTCGGACTCTCCGGAACCATGGCCGGCGTGGTGACCACGCTGCCGACGGTCGCGTTCGCCGGACTCGGGGCGATCACCCCGTGGCTGGTCCGTCGGGTCGCACCGGCCCGGGTGCTGGTGGTGGCGATGGCGGTGCTCGCCGCCGGCCAGGTGCTTCGGGTGGCCACCGACTCCGCGCTGGTCTTCGTCCTCACCAGCGCGCTGGCGCTGGCCGGGGTCGCGGTGGCGAACATCCTCCTGCCCCTGCTGGTCAAGCAGTACTTTCCACACCGCACCGGACTGGCCACCGGGGCATACACGACGGCCATGACCGCGGGCATGACGGTGGCCGCCGCCGCGGCGGTGCCGACCGCGCAGGCCTTCGGCTCCTGGCGGACCGGGCTCGGAATCTGGGCCGGGCTGGCCGCGGTGGCCGTACTCCCATGGGTGCCGTTGGCCCGCCGGGCCCGCTCCGTTGCGCGGCGATCGGCCCCGACCGAGACCGCCACCGCCGCTCGGGTGCGCCCGGCGCGCACCCGGCTCGGCTGGGCCATGGCCGTGTGCTTCGGCACCCAGTCCCTCAGCGGGTACGCGATCATGGGCTGGCTGGCGCAGCTGTACCGGGACGCCGGGTTCCGTCCGGCGACGGCGGGCCTCCTGCTCGCCGGGGTCACCGCGCTGGGCGTGCCGGTCGCACTCCTGATGCCGACGCTGGCCGGTCGGCTGCGGACGCTGCGACCGTTGGTGCTGTCGTTGGCCGCTGCGTCAACGGTGGCCTACCTGGGGCTGGCCCTGGCGCCGTACCGGGGCGCGCTGCTCTGGATGGCCCTGCTGGCCGTCGGGCAGGGGGCCTTCTCGTTGGTCCTCACGACCATCGGGCTGCGGGCGCGTACGGCGGAGGGAACGGTGGCGCTGTCGGCGTTCGTGCAGAGCACCGGCTACCTCATCGCGGCGCTGGGGCCGCTGCTCGTCGGCGTCCTCTACGGGGCCACCGGCGGGTGGGACGTGCCGGTCGGCTTTCTGATCTCGGCGCTTGTGGTGCAGACCGGTGCGGGTCTGGTCATCGCCCGTCCGCGGTACATCGAGGACGAGAGATAGCGCCCGGGCCGGCGACGCGGGGCGTCACGAGGACGCCCCGGTGGGGTTGACGGCCTGCTCGACCGTCGGGTACGTCCGCAGCACCTCGGAGAGCCCGCAGACCTCGAGGATGCGCAGCACATCGCGCTGCGGGGCCGCCAGCCGTACGGATCCGCCCGCCTCGTCGCAGCAGTTCTTCGCGTGGATGAAGGTGGCCAGCCCGGTCGAGTCGCAGAACGAGACCCGCGTCAGGTCGAAGACCAGCCGGCTGCGGCCCCGGTCCAACAGGTCGGTGATGTGTTCCTGCAACCGCGGCGCGGTCGCCAGATCCAGCTCGCCGGCGACCGACACGACGGCGACCTCGCCACGCTGTTGGGTGTGCACCGTCAACGACATCCGCCGGACCTCCTGCTACCAGAAAAACGGTATCCCACCAGGGGGTGTTACGCAGATCAGGAGGTTGATTCCCGTCCCTCGCCGACCTCGTGCTCACCCGGTGGTGAAGAGGCCGGCGGCGAGGGCGAACAGGGTGCCGGCGGCCGACGCGCAGCAGCAGACCAGCACGGCGGCGACCACACCGAGGATCAACCAGACCCGCCGGTCCCGGGCGATCACGCGAAGGCCGGGCCGGGGTCGGTCGCCCGTTGCCGGATCGTCCCCGCCGCTGGCGACCGGACGTTCGCTGCTCACGCCCCGGAAGTCTAGGCGGGATTTCCGTCGGGCAGGATCAGGTGATGGAGCTTGTGTCTGTTGACGACGTCTGGAGTGCGTCCGCCGATATCACCGGCCAGGTCCTCCGTACCCCGCTGATGCGAGCCCCATGGGATGCGGAGCTGTGGCTCAAGGCGGAGAGCCTACAGCCGGTCGGCTCCTTCAAGCTGCGCGGCGCGACCCACGCGGTGGCCCGGCTCACGGCGGAGCAGCGGTCGGCCGGAGTGGTCACCCACTCCTCGGGCAACCACGGCCTGGCGTTGGCGCACGCGGCTACCGCCACCGGTGTGCCGTGCCGGGTCGTCGTACCCGAGGGGGCGCCGGCGGCCAAGGTCGATCGGATCCGGGCGTTCGGCGTCGAGGTGGTGACGGTGCCACCGCCGCGCCGTGCATCGGCGGCGCAGCAGATCGCGACGGAGACCGGCGCGGTGCTGGTGCCCCCCTTCGACGACCGGCGAGTCATCGCGGGCCAGGGAACGATCGGTCTGGAGATCGTGGCGGACCTACCCGATGTCGATGTGGTGCTGGTGCCGGTTGGCGGGGGCGGGCTGTCCTCCGGCGTCGCGACCGCGGTCCGGGCGCTGCGGCCGGCGGCGGCGGTCATCGGGGTGGAGCCGGAGTTGGCCGCCGACACCCGGGACTCGCTGGCGGCCGGGTCGGTGGTGTCGTGGGGCGAGGAGCGCACCTACCGGACCTGCGCCGACGGGCTGCGCCTGCCGCCGTCCGCACTGACCCTCGCGCACCTACTGGAGCGGCTGGACGGGATCGTGACCGTCACGGAGGACGAGATTCGGGCGGCGCTGAGCCGGCTGGTCCGCGACGCTCGGCTCGTCGTGGAGCCGAGCGCCGCGGTGGCGGTCGCCGCCCGGTTGTTCCGCCGCGCCGAGCTACCCGCCGGGCGTACGGCTGCGGTGGTGACCGGCGGCAACGTGGAGCCGGCCGCGCTGGCCGCTGCGCTCGCCGACTAGCTCCCTGCGCGGGCCCGGCCTCAGGCGCGGCCGAGCTGGTCGAGCAGCCAGGCGTTGATGAAGGCCTCCTCCCGCCAGGCGTCGTACCGACCGCTCGGCCCGCCGTGCCCGGCGCCCATCTCGGTCTTGAGCAGGTAGTCGCCCCGCGGCGCGGTGGCCCGCAGGCGCGCGATCCACTTCGCCGGCTCGTGGTAGAGCACCCGGGTGTCGTTGAGGCTGGTCACCGCGAGGATCGCTGGATAGTCCACGGCCCGCACGTTCTCGTACGGCGTGTACGACTTCATGTACGCGTACACCTCGGGGTCGTCCAACGGGTTGCCCCACTCCTCCCACTCGGTGACGGTCAACGGCAGCGACGGGTCGAGGATCGAGGTCAGCGCGTCAACGAAGGGAACCTGCGCGACGATCCCGGTGAACGCGTCCGGGGCGAGGTTGGTCACCGCGCCCATCAGCAGCCCGCCGGCGGAGGCACCCCGGGCGACCAGCCGGTCGGTCGTGGTCCAGCCCGCCTTGACCAGATGCCGCGCACAGGCCACGAAGTCGGTGAAGGTGTTCTTCTTGGCCAGCAGCTTGCCCTGGTCGTACCAGCGCCGGCCCAGCTCGCCGCCGCCGCGGATGTGTGCCACGGCGAAGACGACACCCCGGTCCAGCAGGGAGAGCCGGGCGACCGAGAACCAGGGGTCCATGCTCGCCTCGTAGGCGCCGTAGCCGTAGATGACGCACGGCGCGGAGCCGTCGCGCGGGGTGCCGGCCCGGCAGACCAACGAGATCGGCACCCGGGTGCCGTCGTCGGCGATCGCCCAGTCCCGGTGCTGCTCGTAGCCGGTGGGGTCGTACGGGCGGCCGTCCGGCCCGGGCAGCACCGGCCGCTGCCGGCGTTGCACCATCCGGCGGGTGACCAGGTCGTAGTCGTACACCGAGTCCGGGGTGACCAGTGAGGTGTAGCGGAGTCGGAGCTGACTCGTGTGGTACTCCGGGTTGCTGTCCAGGCCGACGGCGTACAGCGGTTCGGGGAAGTCGATGTCGTGCGGATCGCCACCCCCGATCGGCAACACCCGCAGCCCGGTCAGCCCGTTGGCGCGCAACGTGACCACAAGATGGTTCTCGAAGGCGTCAACCGCCTCCAGACGGGTGCCGGGGGAGTGCGCGACGAGCGGCACCCAGTCGCCCGGGGCGTCGGCCGAGGTGTACGCGAGGGCGAAGTCCTCGGCGCCGTCGTTGTGCAGGATCAGGAACCGGTGGCCGTGGTGCTCGACCGTGTACTCCACGCCCTGGCGGCGGGGGGCCACCGGGACCGGGGTGCCGGTCGGGTTGCCGGCGGGGATCGCCAGGACCTCGCTGGTCACCTTGCTGTGAATATCGATGAGGAGGAACTTCTCCGAGCGGGTCAGCTCGACACCGACCCAGAACCGTTCGTCGTCCTCCTGGTAGACCACCACGTCCTCGCTGGCCGGGGTGCCCAGCGTGTGCCGCCAGACCCGGTTCGGCCGCCACGCGTCGTCAACGGTGACATAGAAGAGAATCGAGGCATCGGTGGACCAGGCCGTTCCGTAGAACGTGCCGGGCACCTCGTCGGGCAGCAGCTCCCCGGTGCTGAGGTCCTTCACCCGGAGCGTGAACCGCTCGTCGCCGGAGAAGTCGGTCGAGTACGCGAGCCAACGCCCGTCCGGGCTCACGTCGAAGGCTCCGAGCGCGAAGAAGTCCTGCCCCGCGGCGAGTAGGTTGCCGTCTAGCAGCACCTCCTCGCCGGCCAGGGGAGCGCCGTCCCGGCTGACCGGCGGGTCGGTTTCGCCGTCGTGGACGACGCGGCGGCACTGCACCCCGTACTGCTGCCCCTCGACCGTGCGGGTGTAGTACCAGTGGCCGCCCTTGCGGGTGGGCACCGACAGGTCGGTCTCCTGGGTCCGCCGGCGGATCTCCTCGAACAGCTGCTCGCGCAGGTCGGCAAGGTGGGCCGTTCGGGCCTCGGTGTAGGCGTTCTCGGTGGTGAGGTAGGCGATCGTGGCGGGATCGTCCTTGCCGGCGAGCCAGGCGTACTCGTCAATGACGGTATCGCCGTGGTGGGTTCGCTCGGTCGGCATCCGCGTGGCGACGGGCGCTGGGGTCTCGGTGGTCACGGCGTTACGTTACCGGCCGGGCCGCCCAGCCACCCTCCTGCTCGCGGGGCCGCGGCTAGTCGGCGTCGTTGCGCAGGACCAGGATCGCGATGTCGTCCCGGGGCGTCTCGGTGGAGAACCCGAGCGCGGTCGAGCGCAGCCGCGCCGCCACCACATCCGCCGAGTAGCCGGCGAGCGGCGCCGCCGCCTCCCGGAGCCGGTCCACCCCGAAAAGCTCCCGCCCGCGCCGCCGCTCGGTGACCCCGTCGGTGTAGAAGATCAATGCCTCGCCGGGGCCCAGGGTGAGCTCGGTGGCCGGCGAGGAGATCGAGTCGAGTAGCCCGAGCGCGGTGCCGCCGGTGCCGACGAACCGGGCCGCACCGGCGGCCGTCAGCAGCACCGGCCGGTCGTGCCCGGCGAGGTACAGGCTAACCTCCATGTGGTTACCCACACCCGGTCCAACCGCGGCCAGAGCCAGCGTGCAGTAGCGCCCGCCGCCCCGCTCGACCAGTGTCCCGTTGAGCCGGATCAGCGTCTCCGACAGTGGCTTGCCGTCCCCGATCAGGGTCCGGATGACGTCCCGGACCAGGCCGGTGAGGGTGGCCGCCTGCACTCCCTTACCGGAGACGTCACCGATCACCACCAACCACCGCCCGTCCGGCAGCGGCAGCACGTCGTAGAAATCGCCGCCGACGTCCGCGTCGTCCCCGGTCGGGACGTACTCCGCGGCGAGGCCGATCCCCTCCACCACCGGCAGCACGGGCGGCAGCAGCGACTGCTGGAGCGCCTGGGCGACCCGGCGGCGCTCGGCGTGGATGCGCGCATTCTCGATCGCCAGCGCCGCGCGTCGGGCCACATCCTCCAGTACGGCGACTTCGTCCGGGTCGTGCCGATGCCGTTGGTGCCGGCCAACAGCGAGGGTGCCGAGCCGCTGGCCGCGGGCGATCAGCGGGACGGCGAAGCCCTCGGTCGGCGCGCCGAGCGGGAGCTGGGTGCCGTTGCGGGAGGCCTCACGCAGCCGGGACTGGATCGAGTCCGGCCCGGTCTCCGCCAGCACGGCGTGTAGTTGGGGCAGCATCGACTCGTCCGCGTGGCTGGCCGCCGCCAGGCGCAGCCGCCCCCACTCATTGCTGGTGTGCACCGCGCACCACTGCCCGAGGCGGGGCACCACGAGCTGCGGGATGAGTGCCATGGTCAACTCGACGTCGAGGGACTGGGCGAGCAGCTCACTGGCCTCGGCGAGGAAGGTCAGCCAGGCCTGCCGGCGCAGGTCGGCCCGGCGCAGCCGGTCGTTCTCCAGGTGCAGCGAAAGCCGCTCGGCCATCAACACCGCCAGCGGTTGGGCGTACGCGGACGGTGCCGCGTCCAGCTCCAACTCGCCGACGTACGGCCGGTGTACGGTCAGCGGCACCCGTACCAGGTCATTGTCGACCCGGGGCTGTCGGCCGTAGCGGGCCAGTAGCTGCGGGCCCTGCCCGTCACCCCGGTCCAGCCGGACCTGGCCGCCGGCCGCGCCGACCATCTCGGCCACCCGGGTCAACAGGCTGGTCGCGAAGTCCGGCAGGGAGTCCTCCGCGTACGGGTCGGGTGCGGTCTGCATCAGCTCACTCATCGCCGCGGCGCTCGGCGGGAAGCTGCCCGCGCTGGCGCCTTGGTCACCGGTCACCGCCACGGCTGACACCGCGGTGACCGGTGACCGGCCGGGGTGATCCAGCGAGTCGGGCCGGTCGAGCCGGAACCAGATCCCCTTACCGGCGGGCAGGTACGTGGTGCCCCACCGGCTGGCGAAGTGGTCAACCAGGAGCAGGCCCCGGCCCCGCTCGGCGATGTCGGCGATGTCGCTGCTCTCGTTGCGAACGCCGACGGTCAGCTCCTCGACCGGCCCGCGGGCGAAGTCGGAGACGGTGACGGTGAGACCCCTCCGGTCGGCGACCACCTCGAGGTCCAGTTCGGTGCGGGCGTGCTCCACCGCGTTGGTGGAGAGTTCGGTGGTGAGCAGGAGCGCCTCGTTGGTCAGCTCCGCCAGGTCCGCCTCGGCGAGCAGCGACCGGACGAGTGCGCGCGCCGCGGCGGGCGTTCGGGGATCTGCGGGGAGCCGGACTCGTCGGATGCGCTCATCCCGGCCTCCGGTCGGCGCGGGCCCCCTCTCCGCTGACACCCCCGTATCCTCCACCGCTGCCGCGGTGGGTGCCAAGCGGACCCAGCGGAACGGCGCCGCCGGGGCAGCCCCGAACCGGGTGCCGGCGCACGCCGCGTCGGTCTGGCGTGTGGTCGGCGGTGGGCACAATAGTGGGATGTCCGGCCTGCCGGCAGCAGGCGGCCCCGACGTGAGCGAGGAATGATGACCACGGCGAAGCAGCCGGCAGCGGAGCTGTCCGCGCCGGACCCCGATGCGGTCCTCATCGAGCTGACCGAGGCGCTTCGGCGCGTTCGCCACGGCGATCTCAGGGTTCGGCTGCCGCACCGGTCGGGCCGGGCGGGCGAGGTGGCGGACGCCTTCAACGAGGTGGTGTCGCTCCAGGAGCGGCAGTACCACGACCTGCGCCGGATCAGCCGGATCGTGGGCCGGGACGGACGGCTCACCGAACGCCTCGACGACGAGGACCTGGATGGTTCCTGGGCGGAGGGGCAGCAGGCGGTCAATTCGCTCATCGACGACCTCGGGCGCCCGACCATCGAGATCGCTCGGGTGATCGCGGCCGTCGCCAAGGGTGATCTCTCCCAGCACGTGGCGCTGGAGCTGGACGACCGACCGCTGCGTGGGGAGTACCTGCGCATCGGGCGCACGGTGAACACCGTGGTCGACCAGTTGTCGTCGTACGCCGATGAGGTGACCCGGGTGGCCCGGGAGGTGGGTACCGAGGGGAAGCTGGGTGGTCAGGCCGATGTCCGAGGTGCCGCCGGCACCTGGAAGGACCTGATCGACTCGGTGAACACCATGGGGTCGAACCTGACCGCACAGGTTCGCAACATCTCGCAGGTGTCGACGGCGGTGGCGACGGGTGATCTGGGGCAGAAGATCACGGTTGATGCGCAGGGCGAGATTCTGGAGTTGAAGAACACCGTCAACACGATGGTGGATCAGTTGTCGTCGTTCGCCGATGAGGTGACCCGGGTGGCTCGGGAGGTCGGCATCGACGGGAAGTTGGGTGGTCAGGCCCAGGTGCGGGGCGTCTCCGGGACGTGGCGGGACCTCACCGAGAACGTCAATCAACTCGCCGGCAATCTGACCAGCCAGGTTCGCAACATCTCGCAGGTGTCGACGGCGGTCGCGCGGGGTGATCTGGGGCAGAAGATCACGGTTGATGCGCAGGGCGAGATTCTGGAGTTGAAGAACACCGTCAACACGATGGTGGATCAGTTGTCGTCGTTCGCCGATGAGGTGACCCGGGTGGCTCGGGAGGTGGGTACCGAGGGGAAGTTGGGTGGTCAGGCCCAGGTGAAGGGTGTCTCCGGGACGTGGCGGGACCTGACGGACAACGTGAACTCGATGGCGTCGAACCTGACCTTGCAGGTGCGCAACATCGCCTCGGTCACGACCGCCGTCGCGCGGGGTGATCTGGGGCAGAAGATCACGGTTGATGCGCAGGGCGAGATTCTGGAGTTGAAGAACACCGTCAACACGATGGTGGATCAGTTGTCGTCGTTCGCCGATGAGGTGACCCGGGTGGCTCGGGAGGTGGGTACCGAGGGGAAGTTGGGTGGTCAGGCCCAGGTGAAGGGCGTCGCCGGGACGTGGCGGGACCTCACCGAGAACGTCAACCAACTCGCCTCCACCCTGACCATTCAGCTGCGCGCCATCGCCGAGGTCTCCACGTCGGTGACCCGCGGCGACCTGACCCAGCAGATCGCGGTCGACGCGCAGGGGGAGGTCGCCGAGCTGACAGACAACATCAACCAGATGATCGTCACCCTCCGGGAGACGACCACGGTGAATGCCGAGCAGGGCTGGCTGGACTCCAATCTGGCCCGTATCGGTGGGCTGCTGCAGGGTCAGCGGGACCTCGGCGAGGTCTGCCGCATGATCATGATGGAGGTGACTCCGCTGGTGGACGCGCAGCTCGGCGCGTTCTTCCTGGTGGATGACACTGAGGGCAACTTTCGACTACGGCTCACCGCCTCGTACGGCTACGTCGCTCGTGGGCAGGACGTGACGTTTGGCCCCGGTGAGGGCCTGGTCGGCCAGGTCGCGCTGTCCCGGCGCACGATTCGGGTCAGCGGGCCGGCGGAGAGCCGGCTCCGGCTCCGTTCCGGGCTCGCGGACACCCCGCCGGCCGACCTGGTGGTGCTGCCGGTCATCTTCGAGGGCGAACTGCTCGGCGTGATCGAGTTCGCCAGCGTGACCGCTCTCTCCGACTTGTATCTCTCCTTCCTGGAGCGGCTCGTCCTCACCATCGGCGTCGCGGTCAACACCATCCAGGCGAACCGGCGTACCGAGGAGTTGCTGGCCCAGTCACAGCGGCTGGCCAACGAGCTGCAGGAGCAGTCGGCCGAACTCCAGCGCACGAATGCGGAGCTGGAGGAGAAGGCGAAGCTCCTCTCCGAGCAGAAGGGCAACATCGAGACCAAGAATCGGGAGGTCGAGCTGGCCCGGCTGGGCCTGGAGGAGACGGCGCAGCAGCTCACCCGCGCCTCGGCGTACAAGTCGGAGTTCCTGGCCAACATGAGCCATGAGCTGCGTACGCCGCTGAACTCGTTGTTGCTGCTGGCCCGGCTGCTGGCCCAGAACCCGGAGCAGAACCTCACCCCGAAGCAGATCGAGTTCGCCCGGACGATCCACAACGCCGGCACCGACCTGCTCACGCTGATCGACGACATTCTGGACCTGTCCAAGATCGAAGCTGGCCGGACGGATGTCGAGCCGACCGAGATTCAGTTCACCGAGGTCCGCGGCTATGTCGAGCAGGCGTTCGTCCCGCAGGCGGAGGAGAAGGGCCTCAACTTCGAGGTCCAGGTCAGTCCGGAACTGCCGAAGGAGATCGTCACCGACGTCCAGCTGCTGCAGCAGATCCTGCGGAACCTACTTTCCAACGCGGTCAAGTTCACCGACGCCGGGGCGGTGCGGTTGGGGATCGCCCCCGCACCGGAGTCGACGGTCTTCGACGTGCCGGCCTTGACCAACGCGCGGCAGGTGGTCGCCTTCACCGTCACGGACACCGGGATCGGCATCTCCGACGACAAGCTGTCGATCATCTTTGAGGCGTTCCAGCAGGCCGACGGCACGACCAGTCGTCGGTACGGGGGGACCGGTCTGGGGCTGTCGATCAGTCGGGATCTGGCCCGGCTGCTGGGTGGCGCGATCAGCGTCTCGTCGGTGCCCGGGCAGGGTTCGACGTTCACCCTCTTCCTCCCCGACGTCCTGGCCCCGGACGCGGTCGTGGCGCCGGCGCCACCCTCACCTGCCCGAGCCGGTCTCCCGTCGTCGCTACTGATGCCCGCCGTGGAGCTGCTGCCACCCACCGTCGAGGCGACGGCGACCCGCCAGCTGGCCGGTGCCACCGTGCTGATCGTGGACGACGACGTACGTACCGTGTTCGCCCTGACCAGCGCCCTGGAGCTACACGGGATGACCGTGCTGTACGCGGACAACGGGGCCGACGGCGTACGCCTGCTGGCCGAGCATCCGGAGGCGGACATCGTGCTGATGGATGCCATGATCCCCGATCAGGACGGATACGAGACGACACGGCAGATCCGGCGTAACCACCGCTTCGCCGACCTCCCGATCGTCTTCCTGACCGCGAAGGCGATGCCCGGTGATCGGGAGTCCGCGCTCGCGGCCGGGGGCAGCGGATACATCACCAAGCCCGTTGACCTGGACGAGTTGATCGAGCTCATCTCGTCCTGGATCAGTGGAGGCCGGAGCGAGGAGAGCCCATGACGCAGCTGGCGAAGGCGCTGCTGGTGGATGATCGTCGGGAGAACCTGACGGCCCTGGAGGCGATCCTGCAGGGGCTCCAGGTCCAGTCGGTGGCCGTGGAGAGCGGCGAGGCGGCGCTGAAGCGGCTCCTCGTTGACGACTTCGCGGTGATCCTCCTGGACGCCCAGATGCCGGAGATGGACGGCTTCGAGACGGCGAGTCACATCAAGCGGCGGGAACGAACCCGGCATGTGCCGATCATCTTCCTTACCTCCGCGGACCAGGACGCCCAGCTGGCCATGCGCGGGTACGCCGCCGGCGCGGTGGACCACCTCACCAAGCCGTTCGACCCGTGGGTACTGCGGGCCAAGGTGTCGGTCTTCGTTGACCTGTGGGTGAAGACTGGGCAGCTCACCGCCCAGTCGGCCCTGCTTCAGGAGCGGGAGACCCAGCGGCGGCTGCTGACCGACGCCATTGACGAGGCCACCGCGCTGCTCCGCGCGGAGACCGACCCAGCGGCGGTGCAGCGCGCGATCGACCTGCTGGAGCAGGCTCGCTGGGGCAACACCGGCTGAGAGTCAGTCGCCGCGAATCATCAGGGCGCTACGCAGGCCCGTGATGTCGAGGACGCGGCGCAGGAACTCCGCCACGTTGGTGAGGACCAGCAGGCTCTGGGAGTGACTGGTCTTGCGGCTGAGCACGACCAGCGTGCCCAGGCCCTGCGAGTCGCAGAAGGTGACGGCTGCCAGGTCCAGCACGATTCGTGGGGGCGGCTCGGTCAACATCTCATTGACGACGGTGGAGAGCTGGGCGGCCGTCATCATGTCGATCTCACCGGCGAGGCACAGGACAACCTCGTCCCCCGACCGGTGTAACGTGATGGACAGTTCGGCACGATCCACCCGGTCAGCCTAGCGCGACCTTGAGGTGCCGCCCCACGTCGGCGAGCTGCCTTGGCCGTCGGCCGGGGTGAGACTGATTACCCGGAGCCCGGGGTGCCTGCCGGTCTGCCCGCCGACGCTGCCACAATGGCGACATCGTGACCGACGTCTTTCCTGCCGGATCCGGCCGCTACCCGGCCGCCGCGCCGGCCTCCGAGGCCCTGTTCGACCGCGCCTGCGCCCTCGTGCCCGGCGGGGTGAACTCCCCTGTCCGCGCGTTCCGTGCCGTCGGTGGCACCCCGCGCTTCATCGTTCGGGGGGAGGGGCCGTGGCTCTACGACGCCGACGGGCGGCGCTACGTCGACCTGGTCTGCTCGTGGGGCCCCATGATCCTCGGGCACGCCCACCCTGCGGTGGTGGAGGCGCTACGCTCCGCCGCCGCGCTCGGCACGAGCTTCGGCGCTCCGACTCCGGGTGAGGTGGAGCTGGCAGCGGAGATCGTTGACCGCGTACCCATCGAGCAGGTACGACTGGTCAACTCGGGGACCGAGGCGACCATGTCGGCGATCCGGCTGGCCCGGGGCTACACCGGCCGTACCCGGATCATCAAGTTCGCCGGCTGCTACCACGGGCATTCGGACGCGTTGCTCGCCGCCGCCGGTTCCGGCGTCGCCACCCTTGGTCTGCCCGACTCGCCGGGCGTAACCGGTGCGGCGGCCGGGGAGACGATCGTGCTGCCGTACAACGACCTCGCCGCCGTCGAGGCGGTCTTCGCCGCCGAGGGCCCGCAGATCGCCGCGGTGATCACCGAGTCCGCCGCCGGCAACATGGGCGTGGTCGCGCCCCGCGACAACTTCAACCAGCGACTCGCCACCCTCGCCCACGCGAACGGTGCGCTGCTGATCGTTGACGAGGTCATGACCGGCTTCCGGGTCTCCCGCGCCGGCTGGCACGGCCTTGACCCCTGTGCCGCCGACCTCTGGACCTACGGCAAGGTCATGGGGGGCGGCCTGCCCGCCGCCGCCTTCGGCGGGCGAGCGGAGATCATGTCCCAGCTGGCTCCGGCCGGTCCGGTCTACCAGGCCGGCACCCTCTCCGGTAACCCGCTCGCCTGCGCCGCCGGGCTCGCCACGCTGCGGCTCGCTGACGACGCCCTCTATCGCCGGCTGGACGAGACGGCCGCCGTCGTGGGCCGGCTCGCCGGTGAGGCGCTCACCACCGCCGGAGTGCCGCACCGGTTGTCCTCCGCCGGCAACATGTTCTCGATATTCTTCACCGACGCCGACGTCTTCGACTACGCCACCGCGAGTGCCCAGCAGGTGCCCGCGTTCAAGGCGTTCTTCCACGCGATGCTGGCGGCCGGCGTCTACCTGCCGCCGAGCGCCTTCGAGTCCTGGTTCGTCTCGGCGGCGATCGACGACGCCGCCCTGGAGCAGATCGCCGCGGCGCTGCCAGCAGCGGCGGCGGCAGCAGCCGCGGCAGGTCACGGGGGGTAGTGACGGTGAGTAAGACTGTGGTCCACGTGCTGCGGCACGGCGAGGTGCACAACCCGGAGGGCATCCTCTACGGGCGGCTGCCGGGCTTCCGCCTGTCGGAGTTGGGCGTGCAGATGGCGAAGGCCGCGGCGCAGGGCCTCGCCGAGCGGGAGGTGGTGCACGTCGTCGCCAGTCCGCTGGAGCGTGCCCAGCAGACCGCCGAGCCGATCGCCGCGCAGTTCGGGCTCCCGATCGGGGTCGACGAGCGGTTGATCGAGAGCGCGAACTGGTTCGAGGGCAAGAAGGTCTCGCCGGGCGACGGTTCGTTCCGCGACCCGCGCAACTGGTGGGTGCTGCGGGATCCGGTCACCCCCTCCTGGGGTGAGGCGTACCGGGCCATCGCGGAGCGAATGTTCGCCGCGCTACAGGCCGCCCGGGAGGCTGCGCAGGGGCGGGAGGCGGTGCTCGTCTCCCACCAGCTGCCGATCTGGACGCTGCGTCGGTTCGTCGAGCGTAAGCGCCTCTGGCACGACCCGCGAAAGCGGCAGTGTGGGCTGGCCAGCCTTACCACCTTTCACTTCGAGGGGTCGAAGGTGGCCGGGATCGGCTACACCGAGCCGGCCGCCCACCTGGTCGCGATGTCGTCGACGGCTCGGACGGCCAAGGGGGCCTGATGACTGTCCGGCGGTGGTCTGCCAGCCTGCTCGCCACCATGGTCGCGGTGGCGCTCGCCGCCTGCGCCACCCCGGACTGGGGGAAGGCCTGTGACACCAACTCCGACGGCGTGATCGAATGCGCCCCGGATCAGCGTTCCGCCGCGCCCGAGCTCGCCGGCGAGCTGCTCGACGGGGGTAGCTACGACGTGGCGCAGGACCGTGGGCAGGTCGTGGTGGTCAATTTCTGGGGCTCGTGGTGCGCGCCCTGCCGGGCGGAGGCCGATGACCTGGAGGCCACTTACCAGGCCACCAAGGGCGCGGGGGTGACCTTCCTCGGCATCAACGTGCAGGACAGCCGGGACAAGGCGATCGCCTTCGAGGAGGGCCGGGTCACCTACCCGAGTATCTTCGATCCCGGCAGCCGACTGGCGTTGGAGCTGGAGGTCCCACCGAACACCATCCCGGCGACGGTCGTGCTGGACCGGGACGGGCGGATCGCGGCGGTGATCCGGGCCGCTGTCAGGCAGGAGGGGCTCCAACCGATCGTCGAGCGGGTCGCCGCGGAGTCACCCGATCCGACCGGCGACCTCTGATGGGCGAGACGTTCCGGGAGATCGCGCAGTCCGGCCCACTACTACTCGCCGTCGGCGCGGCGGCGCTGGCCGGGCTGGTCAGTTTTCTGTCGCCGTGCGTCCTGCCGCTGATGCCCGGCTACCTCTCCTACGTGACCGGCCTGGCCGGCGCCGATCTGGAAGGCCGGGGAGCGGGCGACGACTCCCGCCGCACGTCGCCGATGGCAGCGAACGACGCGGGTGCCGTCGCCGGGGCAGTCGCGGTGCGGGAGCGGACCGCCCGGGTGGTGACCGCTGCCGTCAAGGGCCGGGTGCTCGCCGGCACGCTGTTGTTCATCGGCGGCTTCACCGCCGTCTTCACCGCCACCGCGGTCCTGGTCACCACGGTCGGCCAGGTCTTCTTCGCCTACGAGCGGACGCTCGAGATCGTCATCGGCGGCGTGGTGGTGCTGCTCGGACTGGGTTATCTCGGCGTGGTCCCGGGGCTGCAGCGCGAGCTGCGCATCCAACGACTGCCGGCCGCCGGGCTGCTCGGCGCGCCCGTGCTCGGCGCGGTCTTCGCGCTCAGCTGGCTGCCCTGCACCGGCCCGACCCTCGGCGCGGTGATGGGCATGGCCCTCGTCGAGGGGCAGACCAACCGGGCGGTGGTGCTGGCCGTGGCGTACTGCCTCGGGCTGGGGGTGCCGTTTGTCCTCTTCGGGCTGGGCTTCCACCGCCTACTCGGGGTCTTCCAGGCGGTACGTCGCAACAGCCGGTGGGTCACCCGGATCGGTGGTGGGCTGCTGATCCTGATCGGCCTCGCGCTCATCACCGGTGGGTGGACCAGCTTCGTGACCCTGCTGCAGACCACCTTCGGTACGGGGCAGGTAAGCATCTGATGACGGTCACCGACGACCGGCCGGCGCCGCCGGCCGAGACCCCCCGGCGCCGCCCCAACCGGGTACTGGCGCTGCTGCGTAACTCGTGGCGGCAGCTCACCAGCATGCGTACGGCGCTGGTGCTGCTCTTCCTGCTGGCGATCGCCGCGATTCCCGGGTCGGTTCTGCCGCAGCGTGGCGTCAACCCCGAGGACGTCCGGGACTACTTCGTCGCGTACCCCGATCTGGCGCCGGTGCTGGACCGGCTCGGTGCCTTCGACGCGTTCAGCTCGGTCTGGTTCTCCGCGATCTACCTGTTGCTCTTCACCTCGCTGGTCGGTTGCATCACGCCCCGGCTGCGCGACCACGTCCGCGCCCTGCGGTCCAAGCCCCCGGCGGCGCCGAAGCGGCTGGACCGGTTGCCCCAGCACACCGTGTTCGCGGTCCCGGCCGGTGGCGCGCCGGCGATCGCCGCCGTGCTGCGTCGGCACCGCTGGCGGGTGGAGGTACGCGGCGACGAGGTGTCCGCCGAGAAGGGCTACCTGAAGGAGACCGGCAACCTGCTCTTCCACGCCTCGATGGTGGTGGTGCTCATCGGGGTCGCCCTCGGCTCCTGGTACGGCTGGAGTGGTAACCGGGTCCTGGTCGCCGGAGCGGACAACGCCTTCTGCAACACGCAGCAGCAGTACGCCGAGACGTCGTTCGGCCCCCAGGTGGACGGTGCCGATCTGCCCCGGTTCTGCCTGCAACTGGACGACTTCGAGGCGAGGTTCCTGGAGTCCAACGGCCAACCGGAGTTCTTCAACGCGAAGGTGACCGTGGACGAGAACGGTGGCACCCCCCGCTCGGCGGAGTTCTCGGTGAACTCGCCGCTGCGGCTGGACGGGGCGAACGTCTACCTGCTCGGTCACGGGTACGCCCCGGTGGTCCGGTACACCGACCGGTTCGGGCGGAGCCAGACCAGCCCGAACCCCTTCCTGAGCACCGGGGACATCGGCCTGACCGGGGAGGGGCTGGCGGCTTTTCCGGACGCGAACGTGGACCCGGCCACCGGTGAGCGGGACCCGGAGCTCCAGCTGGCCTTCACCGGGCTGTACCTGCCCACCGCCCCACAGGAGGCTCCGTTCGTCCGGTCGGAGTTCCCGACCGAGCGCAATCCGCTGCTCAATCTCGTCGCGTACCGGGGCAATCTGGGCCTGGATGCCGGTATTCCCGGCTCGGTGTACGAGCTGGACCAGCGGCAGGTTGACGCCGGCCGGGTCAAGGAGGTCGGCACCAAGCTGCTCCGCCTCGGTGAGGTCTGGACCCTGGATGACGGCACCACGCTGGAGTTCCTGGGCACCGAGCCGTACATCGTCCTGTCCGTGCGGCACGACCCCGGCTCGACGCTGCTGTTGGTCAGCTCCGGCACGCTGCTGCTGGGCCTGATGGGCTCACTCTTCGGCCGTCGGCGGCGGGTCTTCTTCCGGGCACGCCCGGCTGACCCCGCAGACGAATCTTCGACGCCCGGTAGTAGTTTGGTCGAGGCCGGTGGTCTGCCGCGCGTTGACCATCCCGGCTTCGCCGAGGAGTTCACCCGGCTCGTGGCAGCGGTCAGCGGAGCCGGGCGCCGGGTCGATCCTGATGGCCAGGCCGGAGCGCGAGTAGGAGCCGAGTGATGTCCGTACTCTCCGACCAGCTGGTGACCTTCTCGATCCTGGCCTACCTGGTCGCGATGGTCGTGCACGCTGTCGAGTACGCGCTGGGCAACGCCCGCGTTCGCGTCGGCCCGCCCGCCCGCGAGCTGGTCGGTGCCGGGGTCGGGGCGGCCGGCGGTGCGGGCTCCGGGCCGGAGCCGACGGTCCGCGCTGCCACCACCGCCCAGCGGACCGCCGCCCGCGCCCGCGCGGCCGGCCTGGGCGCCGTCGCCGTGACCGTGGTGGCCGCTCTGCTGCACCTCGGTGCGCTGATCGCCCGCGGGGTCGCCGCCGACCGGATGCCCTGGGGCAACATGTACGAGTTCGTCCTGACGGTCTCCTTCATCGGGGTCGCCAGTTGGTTCGTCGTGCTCTGGAAGCGCCCCACGCTGCGTCGGCTCGGGCTGTTCCTGACGCTGGTGATGGTGCTGCTGGTGGCCACCGCCGAGCTGCTGCTCTACACCCCGATCGTGCCGTTGGTGCCGGCGCTCAACTCGTACTGGTTCATCATCCACGTCGCCACGATCGTCTTCAGCTCCGGCATCTTCCTGCTCGGCGTGGTGCCGGCGTGCGCCTACCTGATGCGGGCCGGCTACGAACAGGGCCGGCGCAGCTTCCCCTACCTGTTGGCGAAGCGCATGCCGGCCGCGGCGGCCCTGGAGCGGCTGACCTTCGTGCTGCACGCCTTCTCGTTCCCGATCTTCACCTTCGCGGTGATCGCCGGCGCGATCTGGGCCGAGGCGGCGTGGGGTCGGGCGTGGGGCTGGGACCCGAAGGAGACCTGGGCCTTCATCTCCTGGGTGGTGTACGCCGGATACCTGCACGCCCGCGCCACCCCGAGCGTCAAACGAAACGTGGCCACCTGGCTCGCAGTGCTGGGTTTCCTCACCGTGATGATGAACCTCTTCGGCGTGAACATCTTCTTCGAGGGGCTGCACTCCTACGGCGGCCTCGACTGACCCGTCAGCGCGACACCGTGCTCGAGGCCCCTTTCCCGCACCCCGGCTGGGGTGGTATGCCGGGCGGTGGGGGAGACTTGTGGGTATGGCGGCTCGTGGCTTTCCGTACTCCGATCTGAAGGACTTCCTCGCGGCGCTGGAGCGCGCGGGTGAGCTGAGGCGGGTGGACGTTCCGGTCGATCCGTCGCTGGAGTTGAGTGAGATCGTCAGCCGGACGGTTCGCGCCGGGGGCCCGGCGCTGGTGTTCGAGCAGCCGACCCGGGGCGAGATGCCGGTGGCGATCAACCTGTTCGGCACCGAGCAGCGGATGGCGATGGCGCTCGGCGTCGAGTCGCTGGACGAGATCGGGGCGCGGATCGGTGCGCTGGTGCGACCGGAGCTGCCGGTCGGCTGGACCGGGATCCGGGAGGGCCTCGGCAAGGTTATGCAGCTCAAGTCGGTGCCGCCGCGCAAGGTGAAGACGGCCCCCTGTCAGCAGGTGGTGTACCGGGGCGACGACGTTGATCTGAACCGGCTGCCCGGCCTGCAGATGTGGCCCGGCGACGGCGGTGTCTTTCACAACTTCGGGTTGACCCACACCAAGCACCCCGAGACTGGCGCCCGCAACCTCGGCCTCTACCGACTTCAGCAACACAGCCGGAACACGCTGGGCATGCACTGGCAGATCCACAAGGACTCCACCGCCCATCACGCGGTCGCGGAGCGGCTCGGCCAGCGGCTGCCGGTCGCCATCGCCATCGGCTGCGACCCGGTGATCTCGTATGCCGCCAGCGCCCCACTCCCCGGCGATATCGACGAATATCTGTTCGCGGGCTTCCTGCGGGGGGAGCGGGTCGAGATGGTCGACTGCCTGACCGTTCCACTCCAGGTGCCGGCGCGCGCCCAGGTGGTGCTTGAGGGCTACCTGGAGCCTGGTGAGCGGCTGCCTGAGGGGCCGTTCGGGGACCACACCGGCTACTACACGCCGGTCGAGCCGTTTCCGGTCCTGCACGTCGAGACAATGACCATGCAGCGCAACCCGGTCTACCACTCGATCGTCACCTCGAAGCCGCCGCAGGAGGACCACGGTCTGGGCAAGGCCACCGAGCGGATCTTCCAGCCGCTGCTCAAGCTGCTTATCCCGGATATCGTTGACTACGACCTGCCGGCTGCCGGGGTCTTCCACAACTGCGCGATCGTGTCGATCCGGAAGCGCTACCCGAAGCACGCGCAGAAGGTGATGAGCGCGATCTGGGGTGCGCACCTGATGTCGATGACCAAGCTGATTGTGATCGTGGACGAGGACTGCGACGTCCACGACTACAACGAGGTCGCGTTCCGGGCCTTCGGCAACGTGGACTACGCCCGGGACCTGCTGCTCACCGAAGGCCCGGTGGACCACCTGGACCACGCCTCGTACCAGCAGTTCTGGGGTGGTAAGGCCGGCGTTGACGCCACCCGCAAGCTTCCCGGCGAGGGCTACACCCGGGGCTGGCCCGAGGAGATGACCATGTCGCCCGAGGTGGTGTCGCTGGTTGACAAGCGCTGGAAGGAGTACGGCATCTGATGTCCGGTTCCTCCCATCCGCGGGACCTCGCCGTCTCGGTCCCCGCCGCATCGGCCAGCGCGGACTCGCGCGGGCGGGCCCGGGCGTTTCTCGACCTCGTGGCGATCGAGCACTCCGTCTTCGCGCTGCCCTTCGCCTACCTGTCCGCCCTGACCGCGATGCAGGTCAACGGCGGTCACGTGCGCTGGCTCGACCTGTTACTGATCACCGTGGCGATGGTCGGAGCGCGGACGTTCGCGATGGCCGCCAACCGCATCCTGGACCGGCGGATCGACGCGCTGAACCCGCGCACCGCCAACCGGGAACTGGTGACCGGGGCGGTCAGCCTGCATACGGCCTGGGCCGGCGCGGGCGTCGCCCTGGCGGTCTTCCTGGTCGCCGCCGCGCTGCTCAACCCCCTCTGTCTGGCGCTGGCGCCGCTCGCGGTCGTGCCGTTGGTCGGCTACCCGTACGCCAAGCGGTTCACCAACTGGCCGCACGCGGTCCTGGCGGTGGCGCAGGCGGTCGGCCCAGTCGGCGCGTGGCTCGCGGTGACCGGTACCTTCGCCGGCTCCGGGCCGGCCTGGCTGCTCGGCGTGGCGGTCGGGCTGTGGATCGGTGGGTTCGACCTGATCTACGCCTGTCAGGACGCCGAGGTGGACCGGGAGATCGGCGTGCACAGCGTTCCGGCCCGGTACGGGCTGCGTTTCGCGCTGCACGCGTCCACCGTCGCGCACGTGGCGACCTTCGTGCTCTTCGTCTGGTTCGGCACCGTGGTCGGCTTCGGCTGGCTCTGGTGGATCGGGCTGGCACTGACCGCGGTCGCCTTCGCCTACCAACACGTGGTGGTGAGCCCGACCGACCTGAGCCGGGTCAACCGGGCCTTCTTCACCGCGAACGGCTTCGTCGGTATCGCACTCTTCGGCTTCGCCCTGCTTGACCTGGTGGTACGCCTCGGGCTGCGGCCCTGACCCCGGGAACCGGGGGCGCCCGTCGGCGGTCGAGGGCGACCAGGCACGCTGGGACCATGCGTGAACCATGGGTGGTCGGCGTCTCCGGAGCCTCCGGCACGCCGTACGCGGCTGCGGTCCTGCGGGCCCTGCTCGACGCGGGCGAAGCCGTTGATCTGATCGTGTCCCGGGCGGCCCGGCTGACCATCCTGGACGAGACCGGGCGGTCGTTTCGCGACGGGCACTGGGCGGAGGACCTCGCCGCCTGGCTGGGGCGCGACCTGAGCGGAGCTGATCTTCGGCACTGGTCGGCCGGCGATCTCGCCGCTGGGCCGAGCAGCGGTTCCTACCGGGCGCGCGGGATGGCGGTCGTCCCGGCGAGTACGGCGGCCTGCGCCGGGATCTCCATCGGGCTCTCCAAGGACCTGTTGCAACGCGCCGCCGAGGTCAACCTCAAGGAGCGCCGCCCGGTGGTCGTCGTGCCCCGTGAGACACCGGTGACCCGGAGCCACCTGGAGCACTTGATCGCGTTGCACGACGCTGGTGCGGTGGTGCTCCCCGCCAGCCCCGGTTTCTACGGGGCGGGAGCGGAGGCCTCCGCCGCCCAGCTGGTCGACTTCGTCGCCGGGAAGGTGCTGGACGCCCTGGGTGTGCCGCACACGCTCTTTCGCCGCTGGGCGGGTGAGTTGGGAGCGGCGCGCTCCTGAGCTGGGTGGGGCGTGGCGCCGGCGTGGAACGGGTGGCGATCACCCGCCGGCCACCACCTCAGTACATCCCGGCGTTGGCGGGGCCAGGGCCGGTCGGGGCGGCAGGGCCGGTATTGCGCGGCCGTTCTGTCTCCTCCGCCTCGTCCAGCATTCCTTCGCCCTCGAGTAGGGCCCGGACTTCGGATTCCCGAAATCGGCGATGCCCGCCCGGAGTTCGAATGCTGCCTATCCGGCCAGCCGCCGCCCACCTGGTCACAGTCTTCGGATCAACCCGAAACAGCGCGGCGACCTCACCCGGTGTCAGCAGGCGATCTCCAGTGTCCACAGCCCCCTCCTCGCATCGACGAAGCCCCCGGCTGAACACACTGCCCCCGGCCGGTGCGAGCCCAGAGCCGTCATGAGGGACGTATGGCAATTACAGCACCGGCGACCAGTCGTGTCCGCCAAACGCGAGAAAAGCACTGATCAGGAGGTTAGGCAATGGTACCCGTAGCTGTGCCCCGTTGCGGTTGGTTCGTCAACAATGGCAGGGCGCGGGGTCGATCATCGGGACCGGACGCCCGCGGGCGGGTCAGTGCTATTAGGGTCTACAGTCCGTGGATGCGATCGATCTGAACATCATCGAACTGCTGCGGGGCAACGCCCGTCTCTCGTACGCCGAGCTCGCCCGCCAGGTGGGCCTCTCGGCACCGGCAGTGCATGAGCGGGTCGGCAAGCTGGAGTCCAGTGGAGTTATCCGTGCGTACCGAGCCGAGATCGAGCCGGAGAGTATCGGGCTGGGCGTGACCGCCCTGATCGAGATCATTGAGGAGTCCGCCGCGGACACCGACGACGTGCTGGAGTCGTTCCGCGCCATTCCGGAGATTGAGTCCTGCTACTTCATGGCCGGCGTGGAGTCGTTCCTGCTCAAAGCGAGGGTCGGCACCATCGGGGAGCTGGAGGCGCTGATCGTACGGTTGAACCGTACCCCCGGCGTCGCCTCTACCCGTACCGGGATCGCGCTATCGACCAAGTGGGAGAACCGCCCCCAGCCCGTCGGTACGCCGCCGGCCTGACCGGGCCCGTTGACCGCCCGGTGGGGTGCGGTCGCTGCGCGTGGGCCAGGATCAGGCCGCGCCGGCCCGGCTTGCTAGGTTGCTGGGCGTGACTCATCTGGACCGATGCGACGAGGCGATCCGGGGGTGGGTGACCGAGGCGATTGCCGCCGTCGAGGCGGACGCCAACCGGTCCGCCGACACCCACCTGTTGCCGTTCCCCCTGCCCCGGCAGTGGGGAATCGACCTCTACCTCAAGGACGAGTCGGTGCACCCGACCGGCTCGCTGAAGCACCGGCTGGCTCGCTCCCTGTTCCTCTACGGGCTCTGCAACGGGTGGATCGGCCCGGGCACCACGATCGTGGAGGCGTCCTCTGGATCGACGGCGGTCTCCGAGGCGTACTTCGCCCGGATGCTGGGGCTGCCGTTTATCGCGGTGATGCCGGCGTCCACCTCGCCGGAGAAGATCGCGAAGATCGAGTTCCAGGAGGGGCGCTGCCACCTGGTGGACGACCCGGCCAAGGTGGTCGTCGAAGCACGGTGGCTGGCCGAGGACACGGGCGGCCACTTCATGGACCAGTTCACGTACGCCGAGCGGGCCACTGACTGGCGGGGTAACAACAACATCGCCGAGTCGATCTTTTCGCAGCTAGCGTTGGAGCGGCATCCGGTGCCGGCGTGGGTCGTGGTCGGCGCCGGCACCGGCGGCACCAGCGCAACGATCGGCCGATACACGCGTTTCCGTCGGCTGCCCACGAAGCTTTGCGTGGTGGACCCGGAGAACTCGGCGTTCTATCCGGCCTGGCAGGCCTCCGACTGGTCGGTGTGCACCGGCCGCGGCTCGCGAATCGAGGGCATCGGGCGACCGACGGTGGAGGCATCCTTCCTGCCGTCGGTGGTGGACCGGATGGTGCAGGTGCCCGACGCCGCCTCGTTGGCCGCGATGCGGGCCGGCTCCGCAGTGCTCGGCCGCCGGCTCGGTGGCTCGACCGGCACCAACCTCTGGGGTGCCTTCGGCCTGATCGCCGGCCTGCTCGCGGAGGGGAAGACCGGCTCGGTGGCCACCCTGATCTGCGACGCCGGGGACCGCTACGGCGACACCTACTACGCCGACGACTGGGTGGCCGCCCAGGGGCTCGACCTCTCCCCCCACCTGGCGACCATCGAGCGGTTTCTGGCCACCGGCGCCTGGCCGGCCTGAGGAACAGCCTCAGGCCGGGCCAGTAGGTGCCGGCCGGGTCAGTGGGTGCCCGCGGCCGGCCGTCCGCCGAACCGTCGATCTCCCGACCGCCGCTCCGGCCGGCCCTCCGCCGGCCGGAGCGGATGGCGGCGATCACCGGAACGCCCCGATTCGCCGCGGCGGTGCCGGTCCGGGAACCGGCGAGCCCCGTCTGGCCGGCCCGCCCGTCGGCGCGGCTCGGGCTCGTCCCGAACGGGTACGCCGCTCGGTTCCCGGGCTCCGGTCAGCTCGGCCAGCGCTGGGTCGCCGGCTCGCACCCGGGTCTGTGCCGGGGCCACACCCGCCTTCTCCAGCATGGCGAGGGTGCCACGGCGTTGCTTCGGCAGCGCCAGAGTCGCCACCGCACCGGTCTCGCCTGCCCGTGCGGTCCGCCCCGCCCGGTGCAGGTAGTCCTTCGGATCCTTCGGCGGGTCAACGTGTAGCACCAGCGAGACACCGTCAACGTGGATGCCGCGGGCGGCCACGTCGGTGGCGACCAGGACATTCGTCCGGCCTTCCCGGAACTCGGCCAGGGTGCGGGTGCGCATCCGCTGCGTCTTGCCGCCGTGCAGGCCGCCGGCGCGTACCCCGACCGCCGCGAGTTGCCCCACCAGCCGGTCCACACCGAGTTGGGTCCGGGCGAAGACCATCGTCCGCCCCTCCCGGGCCGCGATCGACGCGACGACCGAGAACTTGTCGTGTGGTGGGATCAGCAGCAGGTGATGATCCATTGTTGCCACCGCTGCCGTCGGTGGCGCGGTCGAGTGGGTGACCGGGTCGGTCATGAAGCGCCGCACCAGCGCGTCCACGTCTCGGTCCAGGGTGGCCGAGAAGAGGAGCCGCTGCGCGTCGGCGGGGGTCTTCGCCAGAAGTTCGGTGACCTCGGGCAGGAATCCCATGTCGGCCATCTGGTCCGCCTCGTCCAGCACGGTGACCTCGATGTCGTCGAGGCGGCAGACACCCCGCTCAATGAGGTCAGCGAGCCGGCCAGGTGTGGCCACCAGCACCTCGACGCCACGGCGTAGGGCACTGATCTGCCGGTCGTAGGGCACTCCGCCGACCGCGGTCCGCAGGAATACGCCGATCGCCCGGCCCAGCGGGAACAGGGCGTCGCTGACCTGCATAGCCAGCTCCCGAGTCGGCACCAGTACGAGCGCGCGCGGGTGTCGGGGGCGGGCCCGTTCCCCGGCGGCCAGCCGGGCGAGCAGGGGGAGGCCGAACGCCAGCGTCTTTCCGGAGCCGGTCTGGCCGCGGCCGAGGACATCCCGGCCGGCGAGCGCATCCGGCATGGTGGCGCGCTGGATTTCGAACGGAGTGGTGATCCCCTGTCGGGCCAACGCCCGGACCAAGGGTTGGGGCAGGCCGAGCGCGGCGAAGTCGACGAGTTCGGGGGCGGACGGGGGCATACCAGGGTCGATCGACGTGGTCAAGAATGGCCTTTCGAGTGGGGCGCATCTTCGCGATGGCCGCCGCGGCGGAGTGCCGCCGGATCACCCGCAAGATCGCCCATGGGCGCGCGGCGAGGCGCGCCAGGTCAGTTTCCGCGCCAGTGTACGGCGATGCCACACCGCGCCGTGCACCCGCCGTGGCGCAGTGGGCGGGCTCACCCGCTCGACAGGCTCTCGAACGCCCCGTCCAGCGCATTGTTGGCGATGAGGACGACCACCACGCCGATCGCCACCAGTAGGGCGAGCGAGGCGGCCAGGGCGACCAGCACCCGGGTATTGCTGGAACGCTGCTCGGTCGACGTCTCCGCCCAGCCCTGGGCGAGAATGTGCCTGGTCAGGGAGCCCGAGTTCTCCACCGGGTTGACCGGGAAAGCGACGGTGGACAGGCCCGACCCGTCACCGTAGAGGGTGCCCAGGTCACCCTCCTGCGGGTTGTGGCGCCCGGCGCCCGACCGTTGCTGGTGGCCGGTTGTGGGGATGACCTGGGTGTTGGCGGATGAGGCCGTGGGTGGGTGCTGGTGGCCGGTTGTGGGGATGACCTGGGTGTTGGCGGATGAGGCCGTGGGTGGGTGCTGGTGGCCGGTTGTGGGGATGACCTGGGTGCTGGCGGATGAGGCCGTGGGCGGTAGTGACTCCGTGCGGAACCCGGAGAACGGCGATGTCGTGATGCGCGGGGTGGGGAACGAGCCGGACGCGGGGGCGCTGGCGTCCCCGGATGGCCCGGTGTTGCCGCCGGAGGTGATCGGCGGTGGTGGGAACGGGGACGTCGGTGCCGGGTCGGTTGGCGCAGGTGCCGGCGGCCCGGGTGGCGCCGGGGCAGGGGGCGCCGGGGTCGGGGGTGCCGGCTGCGGTCGGATCGGACCCGGCGGGTGTGGGCCGGGGGCCGGGGGCGGCGGCGGCTCAGGCGCAGGTGGGGTCGGGTCCGGAACGGACGGCTCGGGTGGCTGCACCGGCTCGGGTGGCTGCACCGGCTCGGGTGGCTGTACGGGCTCGGGTGGCTGTACGGGCTCGGGTGGTCGCACCGGCTCGGGCTCCCTGGGGCCAGCCTGGTGGTAGATCCGGGCCTCCCCGGTCGCCGACCGAATAACCGTCGTGTCGGCGGCGGATGAGTCCACCGGGTCGTTCTGCTCGGCCATGTTCGCCCTCCGCGCCGTGCTCGCACCCGGACTCGTGTCACCCGAGCCGGGAATGCCTGGTCTCACCGTGCCACATTCCGTCCAGGGAGCACAGCCGGAGCAGGGCTACCCCGCCGGTTGTCGCGTCACCTCAGGATGCCCAAAGTCTGCGGCCCTGCTCCTAGGAGATCAGGACGGCAGGTCGGAGCGGTCTCGCCGGGCTACGGCAGGAATGAGCTGCCGGCCGTCGAGGGCGACGGGCGTTCGGTCGGTTCCGCCGAGGATGAGGTGATGGGGGGCGGGGTATCGGTCGGTTCTGCCGAGAGTGAGGTGGTGGGGGGCGGGGTGTTGCTCGGGCTGGTGGTGGGGGGCGGGCTGCTGGTCGGGGGCGCCGAGGGGGAAGTGGTGGGGAACGGGGTGTTGCTCGGGCTGGTCGTGGGGGACGGGGAGTCGGTCGGCGGCGCCGAGTGCGACGGGGTGCTCGTGGCCGAGGGGGATGGTGACGGCGCCGGGGGCGGTGTCGGCTTCGGGGTGGGCGATGCGGTTGGCGTGGGTGTGGGCGTGGTCGATGCGGGGACGCCGTCGATCACTCGCGTCGCCGCGTAGAGGCGCGACCAGGTCACAGTTGAAATCTTGACCACGTCACCGCTGCTCGGGGCGTGGATCATCCGCCCGCCGCCGATGTACATGCCGATGTGGTGGATGCTGGTCCAGCTCGATCCGGAGGCGAAGAAGAGCAGGTCACCGGGGAGCAGGCCGGTCCGGGGAACGGTGCGGTGCCGGGTCGCGTAGTACTGGTCGCGGGAGACCCGGGGCAGGTTGCGGTAGCCGGCCGAGCGGTAGGCGGCCCAGATCAGGCCCGAGCAGTCGAATCGGTCCGGCCCCTCGGCCGCCCAGAGGTACGGGTCGCCGAGCTGGTCGATCGCGTAGGCGACCGCCGCGCGGGCGGTGGGGTGCGCGGAGAGCCCGTTCGCTGTCTCGTTGGCGACCCACTGCGCGCCGAGCGCCTGCTCCGCCGCCTCCTGCTGACGCTCCAGCTCCAGCAGGAGGGCGTCGTTGTCCTGGCGGAGAGTGGCGAGCTTCGCCTTCTCGCTGCGCAGCGACTGCTCAGTGCTGGCGTAGGTGGTGTCGATGGAGCGTGCCCGGGACTGCGCCGCCGTCCACTCCCGCCGCGCGGCCTGCTCGTCGGAGCGGGCCCGGTTGAGCTCCCGGGTCGCCGCGGTGGTTTCCCGGCCCGCGACCTTCTCTCCCCGGGCAAGGCCGGAGAGCTCATTCAGATCCTGGAGATCGTCGGCGAAGGGCGCCGGTGGCAACGCGGCCGCCGCCTTGATCGCGTCGGCGGCCGCGGCATCGGCTCGCGACTGGGCTTTGGCCAGCGCGGTCAGGGCCGTGTTCAGCTCCCGTTCGGCGGCGATGAGCCGCGCCTCCGCCTCGGCGCGTTGCTGCTTCAGCAGGAGCAGTTCGTCGCTCAGCTGACCGATGCGGGCCTCGGCCGCATAGATCTGGGTGGCGAGCGGTCCGTTGATGAGGTTGTTGACCGGCGTTGACCCAGACGGGGCGAGCGGTCCGCCGCCGGGCAGGCTCAGCGGGCCGGACAGGACCGGTCGGGCGCCGCTGTCGGGCACGGTGTTGGGCAGTGACGGATCGGCGTAGACCGGCGCGCTGAGCGCCCCGGCGGCGATGAGGCCCAGCAACGCGGACCAGAGCTTCGGGCGGAGCACCGGTGAGATCACCGGGCGTCGTCGAGGTCGCCGTCCGTAGCTGCTGTCGCCCATTCCGCTCCTTGTCTGGGTCAATCCGTGCATTGGGTGCACACGGTGTCCGGACGCTACCAGTGGTGTGTCGCGTCCGGCCCCACCCTGTCCTATCGCACGCGGGCAGCAGTGTCGATGTGTGGTCGGGTTACGAGTAGCTGAGAATTCGGATAGCGGCGACGGGGAGAGCGGTGAGGTTTGTCGCGGCGCACCGCCCGCGCTGACCGCGGGTTCGCCGTCCCACGTAGGCTCGATCGGGACCACAGGCGGAAGGGACGGGGCTGGAGATGGACGCCGGACTCAAGCGCGAGCTCGAAGCGAAGGTGTACGCCGGCGAGCGGCTGACCCGCGCGGACGGGATCGCCCTCTACGAGAGTGACGACCTGACCTGGCTGGGTCGGCTTGCGCACCACCGGCGGACCGAACTGAACGGCGACCGGGTGATGTTCAACGTCAACCGGCACCTGAACCTGACCAACGTCTGTAGCGCCAGCTGTGCGTACTGTTCGTTCCAGCGCAAGCCGGGCGAGAAGGACGCGTACACGATGCGGATTGACGAGGCGGTCCGCAAGGCCAAGGAGATGGAGGACGAGCAGCTCACCGAGCTGCACATCGTCAACGGGCTGCACCCCACCCTGCCGTGGCGCTACTACCCGAAGGTGCTCCGTGAGCTGAAGGCGGCGCTGCCGAACGTCCGGCTCAAGGCGTTCACCGCGACCGAGGTGCAGTGGTTCGAGAAGATCAGCGGCCTGAGCGCCGACGAGATCCTGGACGAGCTGATGGACGCCGGTCTGGAGTCGTTGACCGGCGGCGGCGCGGAGATCTTCGACTGGGATGTGCGGCAGCACATCGTTGACCACGCCTGCCACTGGGAGGACTGGTCCCGCATCCACCGGCTGGCGCACAACAAGGGCATGAAGACCCCGTCAACCATGCTGTACGGGCACATCGAGGAGCCCCGGCACCGGGTTGACCACGTGCTGCGCCTGCGGGAGCTGCAGGACGAGACCAACGGCTTCGTGGTCTTCATCCCGCTGCGCTACCAGCATGACTTCGTTGACTCGGCGGACGGCAAGATCCGTAACCAGATCCAGGCGCGGACCACGATGGCCTCGCCGGCGGAGTCGCTGAAGACGTACGCGGTGTCCCGGCTGCTCTTCGACAACGTCCCGCACGTGAAGTGCTTCTGGGTGATGCACGGGCTCTCGGTGGCCCAGCTGTCGCTGAACTTCGGCGTGGACGACCTGGACGGCTCGGTGGTCGAATACAAGATCACCCATGATGCCGACTCGTACGGTACGCCGAACACCATGCACCGGGCTGACCTGTTGGACCTGATCTGGGATGCCGGGTTCCGCCCGGTCGAGCGCAACACCCGGTACGACGTCGTGCGCGAGTACGACGCCGCGCCCTCACTCGCCGAGCGCCGCGCCCAGCCGCAGCAGGTGTGGGCCTGATCGTGCTGGTCGGCGGTTCGCGTACCCTCGTAGGGCCATGACCGAGCAGCGCAACAAAATTCCCCGGCGAGACGCCGAGGGGCGCGTGCTGACCCTGGGCGACCTGCTCGGGGTGAGCCTGGCCGGCTGGGTCTTCGGGGTGCTCGCGTTGGTGGCACTGGACTGGGGTTTCACCTCGCTCAGTTCGGGGGAGTTCGGGCAGGCCAACGGGTGGTTGGCGGTGATCCTGCCGGCCTGGCTCTACTGGGATGACTTCCGCGCCTGGGGGTTCGGCGCCGCCCGGGTGGTGGCGGGCCTGGTAGCCGGGGCCATGGGGCTGACCCTCGGCCTGGTGGTGGCCGGCCTCACCACTGACCTGTTGCCGGTGGTCTCCGGCGGGTTGGGTGCGGCGGCCTTCACGGTGGGGTACGCGGTGGTGTGGTTCCACGGCGTGCGGTGGCTCGCCCGGAGGGCGGGCTGAGGCCGCCGGCCGATGGCGGAGAACGGAGTACGGAGATGAGCGCGGCGGTCAAGTACACGCTGGGCCGGATCGGGCTGTTTGTCGTCGTGCTGGCGGCCCTGTGGTTCGTGGAGTTGAATCTCTTCATCAAGCTGATGGTGGCGCTGATCTTCTCGGCGGCGCTCTCCTTCTTCCTGCTGCGTCCGTGGCGGGAGGAGATGGCCGAGGAGATGGCCGCCGCCGCAGAGCGGCGGCGCGCGGAGAAGGAGCGACTGCGCTCCGCACTGGCCGGCGAGGACGACGCCGGGACGGACTCGGCGGAGCAGGGCGGCGACGCGCCGAAGTCCTGACCTCCGGATCACCGCTTAATTTATACATGGAAGAATATTGATATGACCATGCGCTGAGTGGTGGAGTGTGCGGTACCAGGCGGGAAAGGTTTCCCGCGCTCATCAGGAGGTTGTCCATGGCCTTCCGCACCCCCACCCTTCGCCGCCGCCTCGCGTTCGTCGTCGCCGCGGGGTTCGGCCTGCTCACCTTCGCGGCGCCACCGGTCTCCGCGAACACCACGTCGGAGCCCACCGGTGAGTCGGCCGCCGTCCAGTACCGGGTGCTCGGCCCGCGTACCGTGACCGACCGCAGCGCGGTCGCCAGCACCGGCGCCGCGATCGACTACTCCGAGCACGGCGTCCTGCACGTCTCCGCCACCGCCGCCGAGGCCGCCGCGATCACCCGGCTGGGCTTCGAACTGGAGGAGGTGCCGGTAGCCCCCACCCACCACGATCACGATCACGGGGACGTCGGCATCTTCGACTTCCCGCCCGCCGACTCCGACTACCACAACTACGCCGAGCTGACGGCGGTGGTGAACCAGGTGGTGGCGGACCACCCCAGCATCGCGCGGAAGATCAGCATCGGCACCTCGTACGAGGGCCGGGACCTGATGGCGGTGAAGATCTCCGACAACGTCGGGACCGACGAGGACGAACCAGAGATCCTCTTCAACTCCCAGCAGCACGCCCGGGAGCACCTGACCGTGGAGATGGCGATCTATCTGCTCAACCTCTTCACCGACAACTACGGCAGCGACTCCCGGGTCACCAACGTGGTCAACAGCCGGGAGTTGTGGATCGTGCCGACCGTGAACCCGGACGGCAGCGAGTACGACATCGCCACCGGCTCGTACCGGTCGTGGCGGAAGAACCGGCAGCCGAACAGCGGCTCGTCCTGGGTCGGCACCGACCTGAACCGCAACTGGGACTACCTCTGGGGCTGCTGCGGCGGCTCCTCCGGCTCCACCTCGTCGAGCACCTACCGGGGCCCGTCGCCCTTCTCCGCCCCGGAGACCGATGCGGTGCGCGACTTTGTTGACAGCCGGGTCGTAGGCGGAGCCCAGCAGATCAAGGCCAACATCGACTTCCACACCTACTCCGAGCTGGTGCTCTGGCCGTTCGGCTACACATACAGCAACACCGCCCCGGGGATGACGGCCGACCAGTACAACACCTTCGCCACCATCGGCGGGCAGATGGCGGCCACCAACGGCTACACCCCGCAGCAGTCCAGCGACCTCTACATCACCGACGGCAGCAGCATCGACTGGATGTGGGGAGAGCACGGGATCTGGGCATACACCTTCGAGCTCTACCCCGGCTCCGCCGCGGGGGGTGGCTTCTACCCACCCGATGAGGTGATCCCGGCGGAGACCGCCCGCAACCGCGAAGCGGTGCTGCTCCTCTCCGAGTACGCCGACTGCCCGTACCGGGCGATCGGCAAGGAGGACCAGTACTGCGACGGTGGCGGCGGCGGGGAGACGGTCTGGGCGGACACCTTCGAGACCACGACCGGCTGGACCATTGACCCCGACGGCACCGACACCGCCACCACCGGCCAGTGGGAGCGGGGCGCCGCCCAGGCGACCAGCTACTCCGGTGCCAAGCAGCTCACCCCGTACGCGGGCAGTAACGACCTGGTCACCGGTCGGCTCGCCGGCTCCTCGGCGGGCACCCACGACATCGACGGCGGCGTGACCAGCGCCCGCTCCCCAGCGGTGGCCCTGCCGTCGAGCGGCACGCTGACGCTCTCGTTGGCCTGGTACCTGGCGCACTACTCGAACGCCTCCTCCGCCGACTACCTCCGGGTCAGCGTCGTGCACAGCGGCGGCACCACCACCCTGCTCAACCAGGCCGGGGCGGCGACCAACCGCAGCGCCTCCTGGTCAGTGGCCAACCTCGACCTGACGCCGTATGCCGGCCAGTCGATCCAGATCCAGGTGGCGGCGGCGGACGCCTCCGGCGGAAGCCTCGTCGAGGCAGCAGTCGACAACGTCACCATCACTGTTTCCTGACTCCGGGTGGGGGCCCTGTCCCTGGGCCCCCACCCCACCTCGTCACACGTCTGCGGCCAACTCCGGGCTCCGGCCCGACCGTGCGCTACCGTGCTACCGACCATCCCGCAGCGAAGCCGGTGGGAAACCGGCGCTGTCCCGCAACTGTGATGCCCCGGGCTTGTCCCGGAGACGAGTCAGGTCGCCTGCGGTCGGTCGCGATACGCGCTCTCGAGGAAGGGCGCCTCGTGGACGGGCACCTCGGTCCCTGTCGGCGAAGCACCAACTCCTCGACCGACAGGAGGCCCGATGTCCAGACGTACCCCCCGGTTCTTCACCGCGGCCCTCGCGGTGGCCGCGCTCGCGCTCGGCGGCTGTGCCGAGAACACCACCAACTCCCCCGCAGCCGACGACGGCGCGAAGAGCGCCGCGACCTTCCCGGTAACCGTCGGCTCGCTGACGCTGGAAGAGCAGCCGGAGAAGATCGTCTCGCTGTCGGCGGCCGCCACCGAGATGCTCTTCGCGATCGGGGCGGGGCCGCAGGTCGTCGCGGTCGATGACAACTCCAACTATCCGGCGGAGGCACCGCAGACCGATCTCTCCGGCTTCCAGCCGAACGCCGAGGCGATCGCCGCCCACAACCCCGACCTGGTGCTGCTCTCCAACGACCAGAACAAGATCGTGGACCAGCTCACCACGCTGAAGATCCCGGTCTTCCTCACCCCGGCGGCGGTCACGCTGGACGACACCTATCGGCAGCTCACCGAGGTGGGCGCGCTGACCGGGCACCCCGCCGAGGCCGCCGACGTGGTCAGCCAGATGCGGGACGACATCGCGGAGTTGGTCGCCGACCTGCCCCAGCGGGCGGAGAAGCTGACCTACTTCCACGAGCTCAGCCCCGAGCTGTACACCGCCACCAGCAAGACCTTCATCGGCTCGCTCTACGCGCTCGCCGGGCTCGAGAACATCGCCGACCCGGCCGACGCGGACGGCGCGAGCGGCGGCTACCCGCAGCTCTCCGAGGAGATCATCGTCCAGGCCAACCCGGATTTCGTCTTCCTCGCCGACACCAAGTGCTGCCAGCAGAGCATCGCGTCGGTCCAGGCCCGACCCGGCTGGGCGACGCTCACCGCCGTACAGGAGAACCAGGTCGTCGCGCTCGACGACGACATCGCCTCCCGGTGGGGCCCGCGCGTCGTTGACCTGCTCCGCACGATCATCGAGGCGACCGCCAAGGTCCCCGCGTGACGCTGGACCGGCGGCAGTAGCAGAGGCCTTCCCATGCGGCAGGTGGTAGCCCAGCGCCCCTCCCTCCGGGCGGCCACGGCTCGGCCAGCCGGGCTGCGGCCCGGCTGGCTCGTCGCCGGGCTGGCCGCGGTCCTGGCCGCCCTGGTGGCGGGCGTCTCCCTCGGCCCGGTCAGCCTGCCGCCCGGCAGCGTCGCGGTCGAGCTACTGAACCTCCTCCCCGGGGTCGGCCTCGACAGCGGGCTCACCGAGCGGGAGATCGCCATCGTCACCGAGCTGCGCCTGCCCCGGGCCGTACTCGGCCTGCTCGTCGGCGGCTTGCTCGCCCTGGCCGGTGGCGCCTACCAGGGCGTGTTCCGTAACCCGCTGGCCGACCCGTACCTGCTCGGGGTCGCGGCCGGCGCCGGGTTCGCGGTCACCGTGGTGATCACCGCTGGTGGGGTCGGCGGGGCGATCACCGGGCTGCCGGTCACCATCCCGCTGGCCGCGTTCGTCGGCGCGATCGGCGCGGTCACGCTGACCTACCTGCTCGGCTCCGCCGGTGGCCGAAGCCGATCACCGGCGACCCTGATCCTGGCCGGGGTGGCGGTCTCCGCCTTCCTCTCCGCCGGACAGACGTACCTGCTGCAACGCAACTCAGACAGCATCCAACAGGTCTATGCCTGGCTGCTCGGGCGGCTCGCCACCGCCGGCTGGCACGATGTGTGGCTGGTCCTGCCGTACTTCCTGCTGACCGCCGTGGTGGTCCTGCTGCACCGGCGGGAGCTGGACGTCCTCTCGGTCGGCGACGACGAGGCGACCAGCCTGGGCCTGCACCCGCAACGGTCTCGCTACCTGCTGATCGCCGCCGCCTCCCTCGGCACCGCCGCGGCGGTCTCCGCGTCCGGGCTGATCGGCTTCGTCGGAATCATCGTGCCGCACGCCGTACGACTGCTCGCCGGCTCCAGCTACCGGGTGATCCTGCCGCTGTCGATGCTCTTCGGCGGGGCGTTCCTGGCGCTGACCGACGTGGTCGCCCGTACCGTCGCCGCCCCCGAGGAGATCCCGATCGGCGTGGTGACCGCCCTGCTCGGCGGCCCGTTCTTCGTCCTGGTACTGCGGAGCGCCCGGCGGGTGCTGGGATGAGCGCACCTGCGGTGGCGGTACGCGACCTGCGGGTCCGGCTGGCCGGCGTACCCATCCTCACCGGGGTCGACCTGAGCGTCGCCGCCGGCGAGTGGGTGACCGTGATCGGCCCGAACGGCGCCGGCAAGTCAACGCTGCTGCGCGCCGTCGGCGGCCTGCTGCCCACCGCGGGCGCGGTCTCCCTCTTCGGTACGCCGATCCAGCAGCTGCGTCGCCGGGACCGGGCCCGGGTGGTGGCGACGGTCGCCCAGTCGCCGGTGGTGCCGGCCGGGATGTCGGTCCTGGACTACGTGCTGCTCGGCCGCACCCCGTACATCGCGCCGCTCGGCCGGGAGTCCACCGCCGACCTGGCCGCCGCACACGATGTCCTGGACCGGCTGGACCTCACCGGATTCCAATCCCGGGAACTGGCCACCCTCTCCGGTGGTGAGCGGCAGCGGGTCTTCCTGGCCCGAGCCTTCGCCCAGGGGGCTACCCTGCTCCTGCTCGACGAACCGACCAGCGCGCTGGACATCGGCCACCAACAGGATGTCCTTGAACTGGTCGACCAGCTCCGCCGGGCGCATGGCCTGACCGTGGTGGCGACCATGCACGATCTCTCCATCGCCGGCGAGTACGCCGATCGGATGGTGCTCCTCGCGGACGGTCACGTGGCGGCCGTCGGCACCCCCCGGGAGGTGCTCACGACGGAGCTGCTGGCTCGCCACTACCGCGCCACGGTGAAGGTGATCGACGGCGAGCACGGCCCACTGGTGGTACCCGTCCGCCCCGCCTCTGCGCCCGACGGGGTGCTGGGCCGGTGCTGACCGCCACCCGGGCAGGGGTGCTGGAGGTCAGGGCGGGGCGATCGCGTTGAAGAGGGCACCCTGTGGGTCGCGCAGGGCCGTGCAGCGACCGGCCGCGGTGTCGCGGGGCGGCACCAGGATCGCCCCGCCCAGGGCGGCGGCCCGGGCGGCGGTCGCGTCCACGTCCGCCACCCCGAAGTACACCGACCAGTACGCGGGCGCACCGGCCGGGTACTCGCCGAGCGGCTCGGTCATCCCGGCGACGATCTGGCTGCCGAGGCGCCAGCCGGTGTGCCCGGCCGAACCGGTCGGCGGCTCGTCCGGCTGCCAGCCGAAGACCAGTTCGTAGAAGACCTTCGCGCCCTCCGGGTCGGGGGTGACCAGTTCGGTCCAGCTCATCGCCCCCGGTACCCCGAAGACCTCGCCGCCGGGCATCGTCAACGGCTGCCACACACACAGCGTCGCGCCCGCCGGGTCGCTCAACACCGCCATCCGACCCCGGTCGAACACGTCGAAGGGGGGCACCACGAGTTGCCCGCCGGCCTCATCGACCCGCGCGGCCACCAGGTCGGCGTCGTCCGCGGCGACGTAGATCGACCAGATCGGTACCTGCTCGGGAACGGCCGGCGGCCCGGCACCCGCCACCGCCTGACCATGGCGGAGGAAGTCGGTGTAGCCCCCCGCCTCGGGCTCCGGCGCGATCCGCCCGGTCCAGCCGAACAACTCCGGGTAGAAGCGGCGCGCGTCGGTGAGGTCCGGCGTGGCCAGGTCGGCCCAGCAGGGGGTGCCCGCCGGAACGATGCCCACGTCAACCCCTCTCGTCCGGGGCGGCCACTGCGGTCCGCCCCGACCCGCATGCTGGCACTGCCGCAGCCCGTCCGATGGGAAACGCGGAAGCGTCAACTCTAAGAGGTGACTCGGCGGTTGCCTGTGCCGCTAGTCCGGCGTGCCCCACGCCGACGCCCAGCAACTGCGGCGAGCGATGACGTCACCACAACAAGTGATGTCTAGTGTAGACTCTCCGCTTGATCAACATGTCGATCAAGCGGAGACTTCATGAATCGATGTATCCCGGCCTGCGCTGCCGGCGTGCTGGCGCTGGTCAGTGCCGGGTCACTGTCGGCCACCCCAGCCTCGGCCCAGTCCCCGACAGGCCCTGCCGCCGCTGCCGAATCACGAGCCGCCTCTGTGACGGCCGCCTACGTGACAGACCCGTGCGTAGACGGTGGGCCAACGTCCGCCGACTCATCGCTGGCTAGCTACTTGAACACCAAGCTCAGTGGCACCCTGGACGGCTATATGACGGCGTACCGGGCTTCCTGTGCCCGCAAGGTCGTGCAGGCCGTGCAGGCCCGCGGGCTCGATCAGCGGGCAGCGGTCATCGCGATCACCACGACGATCGTGGAGTCCACAATCCAGAACATCGCCGAGGAGGTGGACCACGACAGCCTCGGCCTGTTCCAGCAACGGGCGTCGTGGGGTACCCGTTCGCAGCGGCTGGACCCCACATGGAGCACCAATGCGTTCCTGAACAAGATGCTTAATCTGTATCCGAACAGCTCCTGGCTGACCGCCCCGGTCGGTGAGGTATGCCAGGCTGTGCAGGTCTCGGCGTACCCAGATCGGTACCAGAAGCAGGTGGGTGACGCGGAGATAATCGTTGAGGCCATCTGGCCCTCACTGGCGTCCGTGTACGGGGTGTTGTCGGACGGCCGGCTGACGTACTCGGCGATCGAGGGTGACTCCGGCGAATTTTCGAAGGTGGTGACGTCGAGTGCGACGTTGGGGTTCACGCCGAGGGCGATGGCGACGTTGAACTTCAACACGATTCTGTTGACCTCGACGGAGGGCGACCTGTATCGGGTGGATGTGATCACGAATAATACGTCGTTGTCGTTCAATCGGCCGGTGAAGATTCTTAGTGGCGGATGGACGCACACTCATCTCTCCTATGACGGTGCCGGAAGTCTGTATGGACTCACTTCGGCGGGGGTGTTGCGACGTCATGACGTGACCGCGACGAAGCCGTCTGGTAGTGAGATCGTCAATTGGGTGACGATCGACAGTGGTTTCACTCTCAAGACGCTGACCACGACTGGGCCGGACTGGATCCTCGGTACGGTTTCGGATGGCCGATTGATGTCGTACAAGATCAATGGAGTGGGTAGCTGGGAGTCCGGCGAACTCAAGTCGAGCACCTGGCAGAACATGACCCACCTGCTGTCTCCCGGCGCCGGTATCTACTACGGCCGTACCAGCGATGGCGCTCTGCACCGATATATCGATCGGGACCCGTATGACAACAACGGCAGCGACCTGTACGGGCAGGGCAGGGTGACCGATTCCGGCTGGACCCAGGTCCTGCTCTCCGCCTAACCCTTCGGCTTCTAACAGCGCGCTTCGGCGGCTTCCGATCGGCGCAGGCGTGACGGCTGCCAGACGAGACCCGATGCTCGCCTCCCCAGCGGGCATCGGGCCGCAGCCCGCACCTCCCCAGCGGGCTATCGCCTGAATTGATTTCGGCAGGTCGAACTGGCACCAGGTGAGCGTGTTGTTTCGACGCCATCGCCGCCGTGCGAATAGTGAGTGATCCGTCCCGTGCTGGGCATGATCGGCATCTTCTTCGAGGTCCACCTGTTGGCGTCTCGTCATGACCGGCAGGATGTTCGGATGCCACTGCAGTTGTGGTAGACGTACTGGCGAGGTCGCAGGAGCAGGGGTGTCGCCGCTGGCGAGAAGGTTTCGTAGGCATTTCAGGACATGTGCGACTTCCACGTTCTGGAGGTAGCTGAGTAGCGGCGCCAGCCGCATTGACCCTTGCAACTGAGAGTGGTTTCATGTTGACGACTGGTCATTTTCCGAGCCGCGCGCGTGCTATCCGTCAAGGCAACGCAGATCGGAGAATCGCATGAAGCGATCGATGGCGGCCGCGATGGCGCTCGCCCCCTGGGGCTGTCTACCGTCGCGCTGGCGAGTCCGGCACTGGCGAACCGCAGGGCTGCGTCCAGGGTAATCCCTACTTAAGCCAGAGTTCCGGCTACATGAACGCGCACAACGACGCGGATTGCCAGACGTCGGTGACTCGCACGTTCCGTGTCGAGATCAAGAGGGATGTGCGGTTGTTGCCGGACCCGGTGGTCTCCTCCTATGACGACTACTGGACGGGTACGCAGTACCACGCCAGTACCAGCAGCTGCGACGGCGGTCGGACCGCCAAGTACTACGGTCGTTCGTTCTTCACATCGAACCCGACCTACGAGGACACCGGTAAGCTGACGGTGACCACCTGCTGATCTGAAGCTGTCGGGAGATTCGCGATGGACGACCCGATCATCGGGCACGGACTGGCGCAGCGATACCGGAAGCGAATTGTATTTCGTAATCTCGATGTCATCGTCCCTGCCGGCGTGACGGTCCTGTTGGGGCCGAATGGTGCGGGGAAGTCGACGCTGCTGCACACCATCGTGGGTCTTAAGCGTCCGGAGGCGGGCAGTCTTCATGTTCTCGGTCGTGACGTTCTGCGTCGTGGCGGTCTTCGGGCCGTCGCGGCGCGGATCGGCTTTCTGCCGCAGGTGGTGTCCCACTATCCCGGCTACACCGTTCGGGAGTCCGTCGCCTACGCCGCCTGGCTAAAGAAGACGCTGAAGCAGAACATCGAGGCAAAGGTTGATAGGGCGCTCGGGTTGATGAGCTTGTCCGATCGGGCCGGGTCAAGGATGGGAAGCCTGTCGGGCGGGCTGCTTCGCCGGGCCGGCATCGCGCAGGCGCTCGTGCATGAGCCGGAGTTGGTCATCCTGGATGAGCCGGCGGCCGGTCTCGACCCGCAGCAGCGTATCGAGCTACGCCGTGTTCTGCGCAAGGTCGCCGACTCGGCCACCGTGCTGGTCAGTACGCACGTCGTGGACGACGCCCGGCACGTCGCGGACACGATCATCGTGCTCAACGAGGGTGCGGTGGTGTTCACCGGGACGGTCGCCGGGTTGGAGGCCATGGCCGGGCCGGACGTGGATGGGGACAGTGATCTGGAGCGCGGCTATCTCACCGCGCTGCGGCAGCCGGTGGTGTCGGCGTGACTCCGATCCGCGTGGAGCTGCGTCGCGGGCCGGGTCTGTGGAGTATGCCTGTCCTGGTAGGGGTCGGCGTGTTCATGTCCCGTGCGCAGCTCGAGACGGACATGGTCTGGGCGTATGCCACCGGTGCGGTGACGAGCGCGCCGATGTTGATGGCGCCGTTGGCGGTGGGCGTCGCCGCATGGGCGGGAGGCAGGTCTCAGCGCCGCGGAGTACGCCATGCCTGGCTGCTGGCCGGACGTGACCCGGCGCAGGCACCCTTGGTGGAGGCTGGAGTGCTGGTGGCATGCGCTTCGGGGGCGTATGCCGTGGTCGCCGCGGTGACGCTGTTCGCCACGGCATCCGCCGCGGCGTGGGGCGGTCCCTTCTGGTGGTGGCTGGGGTCGGCCGGCGTCGGGCTCGCCGCCGCCGTCGCGGTCGCCTACGCCGTGGGTGTGCTACTGCCGAGCAGATTGACGCCGTTCGCCGCCGCGTTGATTACCTACCTGGCGGCCACCTGGAACCTGGGGCAATACGGCACCGGATATGCGTTGTTCCCGTTCACCGTCGAGCTCATCCTGCCGTTCAGCACACCGCACACCCCAACCATGCAGGGGCAGATGCTGTGGTTCACCGGCGTGGGTGTGCTGGCCTTGGCGCTGGTCGCCGTCAAGGTGCGGTCCTCCGCTCGGGTGGTGATCCCGTCCGTCGGAGCAGCCTTGGCCCTTGCCGTCGGCGGCGCCGCTATCGTGATCGGCGAGAACGGCCGCTACGTCGATGTGAACCGCCACATCGTCTGGTCTTGTTCGGGCAGCTCACCGCAGGTGTGTGTCCATCCCGCCTTCGCCGCTAGCCTCAACCCGATCAACGAGCGGGCACAGGCGATCAGCCGACGGCTGTCCTCGACGCCGTTTTCGATCAGCCGGGTCGAGCAGCGGCCCCGGGGAGTGGGCGGTCGGCCTACGCCTGGTGCCATCGCCTATGCCCTGGACGCACCCTCTGCTGAGCACTACGACCGCGCCAGCGTTGACATCGCCGTCGGCGCCCTCGGTGTCGAAGCCTGCGCCCAGGGACCACGACGCGACAGAACAGCTCACGCCATGGCCCAACTGCTGGTCGCTTGGGCCGCTGGCGATGAGCGACTGTTCACACCACGCGACGCCGCTCATCAGGAAGCCAAGACCCGCTTTTTCAACTCGACGCCGGAAGCCCAGCGGCAGTGGCTCACGACGCACGCCGACGCGGTCCGCACCTGCTCCCTGACGCCGCAGTCGTTCACATGAGCGGTCTTCGTCTGCTGCTGAAGTCCCGACGCACGGCGCCGCTGCTACTGGCCCTAGCCGCTATCGCAGTCGTCTCCCGCGAGCTCTCAGGCCAGCCTCTGTTCATCGGCGCTAGCCAGCCGATCCCGCTGCCATGGCCTGCGGTTCTGCCCGCGATCACCGCCTACCTGACCGCAACCGCGGCATGGTCGACGCAGCCGCTGCTGGAGCACCTCGCCGAGCGGCGTGTCGACCTCTACGACCTTCTCTACCTCACCGCCGTCGTCTCGATCGGCACCGTGCTCGTCGCATGGGCAGCTCAACCGATCATCGGAGACATCACCGAACTCGGCGCTATACGCAACTACCTCGGCCTGCTCGGCTACTCCCTGCTTGGTGCTGCGGCCTTCGGCCTCGCAATGGGTTGGATGATTCCCACCACGCTATTCACCACCGGCCTGGTCGCCGCCGGCACCGGCTCTGGCCTCGCGGCATTGGACTGGCCAGCTCGCCACGACACCGAGCCGACATCCTGGGCGATCAGCATCACGCTGCTAGCCATCGGCCTTGTCGCGTTCGCCAGCCCCACCCGCCGACGCTTCCACGCGCTACGGGCGGCGCGCGCCGAACAGGACTAGCCACTGACTGATTCATTCCTGGCCAGCGAGGGGCAGAACGCCGGCCTGATGACACCGGGCCTCGACACGCAGGAGTGGGCGTTATGCCCGCCTTGCTCGACTTGTCGATATCTGTGAGCTTAGCTTGATCTCGGTCATATCGGGAGGCCAAGTTGCTCACGCGTGTCGTAATCTTCGAGCGCATTCGCGCTGATCGGCGGGCTGATCCGTCGATGTCGCAGCGGGAGTTGGCGCGTCGGCACCATGTGTCGCGGCGCACCGTCCGGGCGGCGCTCGCGTCGGCTGTCCCGCCGCCGCGTAAGCGTCCGGTGCGGGGCCGGCCGCTCGTGTTGACTCCGGTGCTCGCCGTCGTGGACGAGATGCTGCGCTCGGACCTGGTGGGGCCGCGCAAGCAGCGGCACACGATCGAGCGGATCTGTCAGCGTCTGGCCGTCGAGCATGGTTTCGCCGACGCGTCGTACTCGGCGGTGCGCAACTACGTGGCCCGGCGTCGGCCGCAGATCCTCGCCGAGACGCGGGAGGGACGTAGGCACCTCGACGGGATGGTGCCGCAGATCCACCCGCCAGGTGCGGAGGCGGAGGTCGACTTCGCCGAGGCGTTCGCCGTCGTGGCCGGCACGCAGATGAAGTGCTACCTGTTCACGCTGCGGATGTCGTACTCCGGTAAAGCGGTCCACCGGGTGTTCGCCTCGCAGGGCCAGGAAGCGTTCATGGAGGGCCACGTCGAGGCCTTCCGGATCCTCGGCGGGGTGCCGACCCGGCACATCCGCTACGACAACTTGAAACCGGCGGTGCGACAGGTGCTGTTCGGCCGCGGGCGAATCGAGTCGCAGCGGTGGGTCGCGTTCCGCTCCCACTACGGCTTCCACGCGTTCTATTGCCTGCCCGGCAAGGACGGTGCCCACGAGAAGGGCGGGGTGGAACACGAGGGCGGCCGGTTCCGCCGCAACCACCTGGTCCCGCCCCCACAGGTCGCGTCCCTGGCCGAACTCAACGACCGCCTCGCCGCCATCGACGCCGCCGAGGACGCCCGGCACGTGCACGGCGCGCCGGCCAGCATCGGCTTCAACTTCGCCGCCGAGGTGCCGCTGCTGCACCCGCTGCCGGCCGACGACTTCGAACTCGGCACGACGCTCACGCCGCTGGTGCGCCGCAACGCCCGGATCGTGGTCCGACAGTGCTACTACTCGGTGCCGGCCCGGTTCATCGACCGCAAGGTCCGGGTCAGCCTGCGCGCCAACGAAGTTCTCGTGTTCGACGGCCGGAAGGTCGTTGCCCGGCATCCGCGGCTGTCCCGCCGCTACGACCACCGCGACGACCTTGATCACTACCTGGAGATCCTGCTGGTCAAGCCCGGTGCCCTGGCCGGGTCAACGGCGCTGGCGCAAGCCCGCGCCGAGGGATCGTTCACCTCGGTGCACGACGCGTTCTGGACCGCCGCCCGCGCCGCACACGGCGAGGCCGAGGGCACTCGGGCGTTGATCGAGGTGCTGCTGCTGCACCGGCAGTTACCGCACGCGGCGCTGGTAGCCGGGATCACCGCCACCGTCAACGCCGGCTCCTGCAGTCCCGAGCTGGTCGCGATCGAGGCCCGCAAGGCCGCCGACGCGGGCACCGTCGCGGACCCGTTGAACGCTGCGGCACCCGTCGACGACGGCACCGAGGACGGACTCGACCTGGCCGAGCCGGCCGACGAGCCAACTCCCAGCGGGGGGAGGGTGATCTCTCTACACGCGCGGCGGCTGCCCTCGGGCACCGAGCACAAGCCACCGCCGATGAGCGTCTACGACCAACTGCTGTCCCATCGATCGAAAGGCACAACCGCGTGAGCGCGACCGCTTCCACCACCAAACTGTCCCGCACCCCGAGGCCCCGCCAGTCAGCCCCTGGCATTGACCCGATCGACGCCGCCATCGACACCGCATGCACCGAGTTGCGCCTGCCCAGCATCCGCGACCGTTTCGCCGACATCGCCGAACAGGCCCTGCGCGACCGGGCCAACTACAAGGGCTTCCTGCTCGACCTACTGCGCGCCGAGATCGCCGACCGCGACGAGCGGCGCAGACAACGCCTGGTCCGTCACGCCGCGTTCCACCGGCCCAAACGCCTGGAGGACTTCGACTACGACAAGAACCCCCAGGTCGACGCCGTCTACGTCAACAACCTCGCCAACCCCGCCTGGGTCCGAGCCGGCGCACCCCTGGTCTTGGTCGGCAACTCCGGCACCGGCAAGAGCCACCTGCTCATCGGCATCGGCACCGCCATCGCCGAACACGGCCTCAAGGTCCGCTACACCACCACCGCGAACCTCGTCAACGAACTCGCCGAAGCCCACAACGAGAAGCGCCTGTCCAAGACCATCTACCGCTACTCCCGCTACGACCACCTGGCTGTGCAACCCCAAGCCCGACCTGCTCTGCCTCGACGAATTTGGATATCTCAACCTCGACCGCACCGGCGCGAAACTGCTGTTCCAGATCTTCACCGAACGCGAGGAACGCAAAGCCATCGCCGTCGCCTCCAACGCCCCCTTCTCCGAATGGGACAAAACCTTCACCGAGGAACGCCTCTGCTCCGCCATCGTCGACCGGCTCACCTTCAACGGCTACCTCGTTGAGACGGGCAACGACTCCTACCGACTGCAATCCACCCTCGAACGCAACCGCAGCTGAAAGCCCTGCCACGGTCAGCGGTGCCGGGACGAACCGTCCCGGCACCGCCGCGTCTCACCCTGACATAAAGACCCGGGTCCCCCAGGCACCGCATCGGGAGCGCAGCCTGAAAAACCCGGTCTGCCCCGATGCTAACCAACCCCTAGCCGAGCTCGAAGCAGCGACGCACACGCCAAAGCAACGGATCTCGTCCGGCGGTGGCGCCGAAACAAGTTGCCGATCATGAAGGCCCGCCGATTGGTGCCCGGAGAAGCTAACCATCGACGGCAGCAGATCGACCACAACGGCGAATGGTGCCGAAAGAACCTGCCCATGTGGTGCCGGTTCGACCTGCCAGAGTCACCTGATTGTCCACAGCGTTCGACCACCGGCGAAAATCCGTCGATGGGAGCGGTCGGACGGGCTAGGCTGGTCGATCCGTGCGCTCTCGCGCCGCGCCGAGGCACAGCCGGTACCGACGTGGGTGGCCGGGCGGCCAGGTCACCCTGTCGACCCGGAGGAGCCGCCGCCATGCCTGCCGACCGCACCGTTGACCTCACTGCTGAACTTGACGCCGAGCGCGCGCACATGGCCGCGTCGCGGGCTGCCCTGCATGCGATGCGCGAGCACGCCGAAGCCATGTACGCCGTCGGCGCGAAGATCGCCGGGGACCCCTTCTCCGCCGAGACCCTCGGGGTGGCGTTGGCCCGGCGGGTGGCCGAACTCGCCGACGACCCCCGTACGCCGCTGTTCTTCGGCCGCCTCGACCTCGACGGCGCCGTCGAGTCGGGAGCCGCCCCTGAATCCGGAGCCGCCCCTGAGCCGGGAGCGGACCCGGTGACTGGCCGGTATCACATCGGACGGCGGCACGTTACCGATCAACTCGGTGAGCCGCTGGTGCTGGACTGGCGCGCGCCGGTCAGTCGCGCCTTCTACCAGGCCAGCGCCCGTGACCCGCAGGGCGTACGGACCCGTCGTCGGTTCGGGTTCGCCGGTGGCGACCTGACCAGCTTCGAAGACGAACGCCTCGACCAGGGCGAGGAGTTCGGCACCACCAGCAAAATTCTGATCGAGGAGATCGAACGCCCTCGGGTCGGGCCGATGCGCGACATCGTCGCCACGATCCAGCCCGAGCAGGATGAGCTGGTTCGTGCCGACCTCGACACCTCGATCTGCGTACAGGGGGCACCCGGGACCGGCAAGACCGCCGTCGGTCTGCACCGGGCCGCCTACCTGCTCTATCTGCACCGGGAACGGCTTCGGCGTACCGGTGTGTTGATTCTCGGACCGAATCCGGCGTTCCTCGGCTACATCTCGGCAGTCCTGCCCGCGCTCGGTGAGCTGGAGGTACGGCAGGCCACCCTGGAGGGACTCATCGGCCGGGTGCCCGTCTCCGGTGTCGATTCGGTCGAGGCCGAGGTCGTCAAGCACGACCCCCGGATGGCGACGGTGCTGCGACGGGCGCTCTGGTCCCGGCTGGGACGAGCGGACTCCGCGATCCAGGTATCCGACGGTGCCTATCGGTGGCGCATCGATCCGGGGGTGCTCACTCGCCTGGTTGACGACACCCGGCGGGAGGATCCCGCGTACCTGCTCGGCCGGGAGCGGGTCCGCGCCCGGGTCGTCGGTCTGCTGCAACGCCAGGCCGAGACGCGCTCGGGCGAGTCGCCGGGGGAGCCGTGGCAACGGCGGATGGGAAAGGCCACACCGGTGGTCGAGTTCCTCGACGCCTGCTGGCCGGCGGTGACGCCGCAGTCGCTCGTCTTCGAGTTGCTCAGTGACGCGCAGGCGTTGGCCCGTGCCGCCGAGGGCATCCTCACCGAGGCCGAGTGTCAGGCGCTGCGCTGGCCTCGGCCCTCCCGGAGCGTCCGGAGCGTCCGGTGGAGCAGCGCCGATCTGGTGTTGCTCGACGAGGCCGCCGGGCTCCTGGAGCGGGAGCCGAGCCTGCACCACATCATCATCGACGAGGCGCAGGATCTCTCCCCGATGCAGTGTCGGGCCGTCGCCCGGCGCACCACACACGGGTCGATCACGCTCCTCGGTGACCTCGCCCAGGGTACGGCACCGTGGGCGGCGACCGACTGGGCGGAGTCGCTGCGGCACCTCGGCAAGCCAGACGCGTCGGTCGTGCCGTTGACCACCGGGTTCCGTGTACCGGAGGCGGTGGTTGCGCTGGCCAACCGGCTGCTGCCCGCCTTGGCGGTGAACGTCCCTCCAGCGGTGTCACTGCGTTCGGACGGCAGTCTCGTCCTGCGCCGGGCGGACGACCTGACCGCCGAGGTGATCGCGGAGCTGGCCGCGACCCGCTCACTACCCGGGTCGGTCGGCGTGATCGCCGCTGACCGGCACCTCGACGAGCTGCGGGCCGCCCTCGTCGCGGCCGGCGAAGAGCCCGGCGACCTCGACGCCCCGGAGAGCGGGCGCGTCACCGTGGTCCCGGCGACGCTGGCCAAGGGCTTGGAGTACGACCACGTGATCGTCGTCGAACCGGCCGAGATCGTGGACGCGGAGCCGCGCGGACTGCACCGGCTCTACGTCGTGCTCACCCGCGCGGTGACCCGGTTGACGGTGCTGTACGCCCGCCCGCTGCCCCCAGCGCTCTCCACCGACGCGCTCGACCGGGCCGTCGGTCCCGAGGTGCCCGCTCCGGCGTGACTCACGCAGCCGGCCCCCCTTGGCGGCGCTGGCTGCGGTGTTGGCCACTTCGGCCCTGACCCGGCGTCGCGGTGCGCGGTGGCGGCGATACGGTCGGGGCATGGTAGAGCCGGTAGCGCGTCCGCGGGTCGGGCACATCCAGTTCCTGAACTGCCTACCGATCTACTGGGGGCTGATGCGCTCCGGCGCCCTGATCGACGTTGACCTGCACAAGGACTCGCCGGATCGGTTGAGCGCCGCGCTGGTCGCCGGTGACCTGGACATCGGCCCGATCACCCTGGTGGAGTATCTGAGGAACGCCGACGACCTGCTGCTGCTGCCCGATCTCGCGGTGGGCAGTGACGGACCGGTGCTCTCGGTCAACGTCGTCTCGACCCGCCCGCTGGCCGACCTCGACCGGCGTCGGGTCGCGCTCGGGTCGACCTCGCGGACCGGCGTGCTGCTGGCTCAGCTGCTGCTCGCCGAGCGGTACGGGGTGCGGCCCGAGTACTTCCGCTGCCCGCCGGATCTGACCCAGATGCTGCTGGAGGCGGACGCCGGGGTGCTGATCGGCGATGTGGCGCTGCGGGCTTTCCTGGAAGCGCCGTCCCGCGGCCTCACCGTCACCGATCTCGGTCAGGCGTGGAACGAGTGGACCGGGCTGCCGATGGTGTTCGCCGTCTGGGCGGTCCGCCGGGACTTCGCCGCCGCGTATCCCGGCCTGGTCAAGGAGGTACACGAGGCGTTCCTGCGGTCCCGGGACCTCTGCCTGGCCGAGCTGGACCAGGTGGCCACGGCGGCGGCCCGCTGGGAGAGCTTCGACGCGGAGACGCTGGCGACGTACTTTCGGAGGTTGGACTTCAGCCTGGGGGAACGCCAGATCGCCGGGCTGCGCGAGTTCGCCCGTCGGGCCGCTGCCGCCGGCGCCGTCCCCGAGCTTCCCGCCGACGGCCCGGCCCGCTTCGTCGGCTGACCGCGTCGCCCCGCGTTGACCACTGTGGCCGGGCTGACCGCGTCGCCCCGCGCCGACGACGTTGGCCCGCGCTGTCGGCGGACCAACTCGCGGCGCGCGTCGTCGGTCAGAGCGGTTCGGCCAGCAGGGCCTCGGTGACTTTCTGGCAGTTGTCCATGCCGTACTGGTAGCCCTGCGCGACCGGGTAGCGCAGCATCACCCCCATTGTCCAGGTGTCGCCGATCGCCAGGCAGTTGACGTGGTTCTCCTGCTCACGGGTGCGGTCCACCCAGCCGTTCTTGATGGCGATGGTCTCGCTGACCGCCGGTTGGAACGCCTTGCGGATGCCGAAGTCGCCGGCGCCCCGGACCGACCGCATCTCCTCGAGGAGCCAGTCCGTCCACTCCGGGCCGGCGGCCGTGCCGTCGGCGATGCACTCGCCGAGCCGGGCGGTGTCCCGCGGGGACAGCTCGGTTCGGCTCCAGCCGCCGTCCGCCGCGACACTGCTGTCGGTCAGCTCGCACCGGGACAGCAGGCGCTCGATGGTGACGGACCTGCCGAGGTTGTTGTAGAACTCCTGGGTGAGGGTGTTGTCACTATCCCGGATGATCTTGGTGGCGTCGGCGAGCTCGGCCTCGGTCGGGGTCCGGCCGGCCTCCACCGTGCGGCGCAGGTAGTCGGCGACGAGCCAAGATTTGATCATCGAAGCCGTGGTGCTGGTCTCGGCCATGTTCTCCGAGCCAATGATCTCACCGGTACGGCGGTCCAGCACGCTCCAGGCGTACCAGCCGTCGATGTCCAGGTTGGTGAGATCGCTCGCCGCGAGGGGCAGCGGCTCGAGGGTCGGGCTCGGCGATGGCGTGGGCTGGGCCTGCTCTGCCGGCCCGCCGGACTGCTCCTGCGCTGGACTGTCTCCCCACCGGGCCGTCGCGTCGGAGGCGAAGGGTGACCCGGGTAGCAGGCGGAGGGAGGCCAGCACGACACCGATCAGGACGGCCGTGATCGCGGCCACCTTGAGCAGCGAGGTGCCGCCCTGCCGCGCGTCGGGTCGGCCGGCCATCAGCGATCCTCCCCGGTCGGCTGCTGCGGCACCTTCAGGGCGGCGCCGGGCTGCGGGGTGACGAGCTGGGTGGCGACGCTCGCGCAGGTCTGGGCGCCGTAGTCGAGCCCGCTCTGCCGCGGGTACCGCATCATCACGGCGAGACTCCACTGGTCGTTCACCGCGAGGCAGTTGACGTGCCAGTTGCCGTCGTAGCTCAGCGCCGTCCACCCGTTCTTCATCCCGACCGGACTCTGGCTCGTGATCGACTCGGGTAGGCCGTCGATGATCCCCCAGCGGCCGCCTCCGGAGCGCATGTTCTGGTCGGCGGCGGCGGTCGTACCCCGGACCTGGCTCATCTCGTCCATCAGGAACTCGGTCCACGTCGGCCCGGCGGCCGTTCCGTCGGCGATACAGTCACCGAGTCGGACCGCGTCCCGGGGGGACATCTGGGTGAAGCTCCACCACCCGATGTACTCCGGCACGGTGCCGGGTTTGGTGTCGGTGAGGCCGCAGGTGCTGATCATCCGATCGATCGTGGCCGACCTGCCGACCTCCCGGTAGAGCCGCTCCGCCGCGTCGTCGTCGCTGTCCCGGATCGCGGTGCTGATGGCGTCGCGCATCGTCGTCGAGAGCGACTCGTCACCGAGTTGGTTCAGGTAGTCGGCGGCGAACCAGACCTTGATCATCGATTCGGTGGAGCTGGTGTCGGTGAGGTTCTCCGCACCGGAGATCGTGTCGGTCTGGCGATCCATCAGCGCCCAGGAGAAGAACTCGCCCTCGAAGGGCACGGACACCGGCGCGTCGGCCAGGGTCGGCTGCGGGGGCGCGGAGGGGGCGGGCGTGGGGACGCCCGCCTCGGTGTCGGTGCCGCCATCGTCGAGGCGGGCGTATGCGGCGGGAATGATCAAAGCAATTCCGAGGACGCCCGCCATGATGGCTAGCAATCTGGGACGCATAACTGGGTGAACTCCAGATGTCGGGGCCAGGGGGCCGGCTCGCAAGGCCGGGGAGGGATCGGCGCGGGCCGAGGCAGGGGTGGTCTCGGCTACGTAAACGATCGCCGGCAGCAGGTCGGTGTGACCGCGGGAAGTCTACGTCTGGATCCGTGCCACGCCGAGATTCATTCCCGGCGAAGGTGTGTCATACGGACGGGAGTTGCAGGCGATGCACGCTTTTTACCTTTATCTGGTGATGAATCGTGACTCGCCTCATAGCGGTGTGGCCGTGTCTGGGTGGCCCACCCTTGGCCGGAAAACTGTTACACCCCCTAGAGATTGGGGTGCCGAGCTGTAACACTTGGGGTATGTATGGGAATGACTTTCCCGCCGACGACACGTCCGGCGGCCTGCTCGGCGAGGTCGAGGCGGCCGAGACGGCGTTGCGGGAGGCGGCCGAGCGCGGGCGGCGCGGTGCCGCTGGTGTGAATCCGGCCGCCTACTTCGCCGAGGTCATCGCCGCTGACCAGAAGGTCGAGCCGCGGGACTGGATGCCGGAGGCGTACCGTGCGACCCTGATCCGACAGATCGCCCAGCATGCCCACTCCGAGATCATCGGGATGCAGCCGGAGGGCAACTGGATCACTCGCGCCCCCTCCCTCAGGCGCAAGGCGATCCTGCTCGCCAAGGTGCAGGACGAGGCCGGCCACGGCCTCTACCTCTACGCCGCCGCGGAGACCCTCGGGGTCAGCCGGGACGAGCTGGTCGACCTGCTGCTGGCGGGCCGGCAGAAGTACAGTTCGATCTTCAACTACCCGACTCTCAGCTGGGCCGACATGGGCACGATCGGATGGCTGGTGGACGGCGCGGCGATCGTCAACCAGGTGCCCCTGTGCCGCTGCTCGTACGGACCGTACGCGCGGGCGATGATCCGGATCTGCAAGGAGGAGTCGTTCCACCAACGGCAGGGGTACGAGATCCTCCACACCCTCGCCCACGGCACCCCGGCCCAGCGGGAGATGGCTCAGGATTCGGTGAACCGCTGGTGGTACCCGTCGCTGGCGATGTTCGGCCCGCCGGACACCGACTCCACCCACTCCGCCCAGTCGATGGACTGGAAGATCAAGCGCTTCTCCAACGACGAGCTGCGCCAGCGGTTCGTGGACATGTGCGTGGGTCAGGCCGAGGTGCTCGGCCTCGCTCTCCCCGACCCGGCGCTGTGCTGGAACGAAGAACGCGGTGCCTACGACTTCACCCAGCCCGACTACGGGGAGCTGATGCAGGTGATCAAGGGAGCGGGTCCGTGTAACCGGCAGCGGATGGAGCACCGCCGTCGGGCGCACCGGGAGGGTGCCTGGGTCCGAGCCGCCGCCGCCGCGTACGCGGCCAAGCAGGCGAACCAGAAGGAGCAGGCGAACCAGAAGGAGAAGGCGGCGTGAGCACACACAGCGAGCCGACCGGTCAGTCGGGTGGGGCTCCGCCGGCGCCGCTCTGGGAGGTCTTCGTCCGGGCCCGGCGTGGGCTGGCACATACCCACGTTGGCAGCCTGCACGCAGCCGACGCCGAGCTGGCCCTGCGCAACGCCCGGGACCTCTACACCCGGCGACAGGAGGGGGTGTCGATCTGGGTGCTGCCGACCGCGGCCATCACCGCGTCGAGCCCGGACGAGAAGGACGCCTTCTTCGACCCGGCGGCGGACAAGGTCTATCGGCACCCGACCTTCTACGAGGTGCCGGAGGGGGCTGCTCACCTGTGACCGCGCATGCCGAACAGACCACGCCATTGGCCGTGCAGGCCACGCCGCCGACGAGGCAGGCCGCGCCGGGGACTGTCACCAACCGCGTCGGCTTCGTCCTGGGCCTCGCCGACGACGCGCTCGTCGCGGCCCAGCGGCTGGCCCAGTGGTGCACCCATGGGCCGGAGATGGAAGAGGACATCGCCCTGTCCAACATCGCCCTCGACCAGCTCGGGGCGGCACGTCTGCTGCTGACCTACGCGGGTGAGATGGAGGGGGCCGGGCGGGACGAGGACGCGTTGGCCTACCAGCGCGACGACCGGGAGTTCCGCAACTGCCTCCTGGTCGAGCTCCCCAACGGTGACTTCGCGGTGACCATGGCGAAGCTGCTCTTCCTGGCGGCGTACCAGGTGCCGCTCTACACCGCGTTGGCCGGTTGCGGTGACGAGCGGCTGGCCGCGATCGGGGCGAAGGCGCGCAAGGAGTCGGCCTATCACCTGGATCACGCCTCGTTGTGGGTGCGGCGGCTCGGCGACGGCACCGACGAGTCGCACCGCCGGATGCAGGCGGCGGTTGACGAGGTCTGGCCGTACACACACGAACTCCTCGCCCCGGACCCGACCGCGCCGGTCGACCCGGCCACCCTGCGCGTCGACTTCGACTCCGCCGTCTCCGGCGTGCTCGCCGAGGCCACGTTGACGGTGCCCGAGACCTCCTGGACGCCGGACGGCGGCCGGAACGGCGTGCACACCGAGCACCTGTCGTACCTGCTCGCCGAGCTACAGGTGCTGCACCGCGCTCATCCCGGAGCGTCCTGGTGACGACCGCCCGGGCTGCGGTGGCCGCGGTGGTGGACCCCGAGATCCGGGTGATCACCATCGAAGAGCTCGGCATCCTGCGGTCGGTTGAGGAGGAGCCGGACACCGGTCGGGTGGTGGTCACCATCACCCCCACCTACACCGGTTGCCCGGCGATGGAGGTGATCCGGGCCGACATCCGTCGGGCGCTCGCTGCCGCCGGCCACCCTCAGGCCGAGGTCCGTACCGTCTACACGCCGCCCTGGAGCACCGACTGGATCACCGAGGCGGGACGGGCCAAACTTGCCCGTGCCGGCATCGCCCCACCCGGTCCGGTCCGCCCCACCGGCCCGGTGCCGTTGACCCTGACGGTCCGTTGCCCGTGGTGCGGGTCCCCGGAGACCGAGCAGATCAGCCACTTCGGTTCGACCGCGTGTAAGGCTTTACGACGCTGCCGCTCCTGTACCGAACCATTCGACCACCTGAAGGCACTGTGACTGTCACGATCACCCGGCCGACCCGTCGTCGGCCGGTCTTCCACCCGCTGCCCGTGGCCACCGTCGACCGGCTCACCGCCGACGCGGTGGCGGTCACCTTCGCCGTACCGGACGAGCTGCGCGCGACCTTCGCGTTCGCCCCTGGCCAGCACCTGACCGTGCGCCGGACGACGGAGCAGGGCGCGGAGGTGCGGCGCTCGTACTCAATCTGTTCGACGCCCCAGGACCTGGCCGAGCGGGGCTTGCTGCGGATCGGGGTCCGGGAGATCCCCGGCGGCGCCTTCTCCGCGTACGCCTGTGGGGCGCTACGTGGCGGTGACACCGTCGAGGTGCTGCCGCCGCTCGGCCACTTCACCACCGCGCTGCGCCCGGACCGGGTGCGCGCCTACGCGGCGGTGGCCGCCGGCTCCGGTATCACCCCGGTGCTCTCCCTGGTGACCACGGCCCTGGCCGTCGAACCCGCCAGCACCTTCACCCTGGTGTACGGCAACCGCTCGGCGAGCACCGTCATGTTCGCCGAGGAGCTCGCCGATCTGAAGGACCGATACCCGACCCGGCTGCACCTGGTCCATGTGCTCTCCCGCGAGCGGGGCGAGTCCCCCCTACTCTCCGGCCGCATCGACGCCGAGCGGCTGGGCCGGCTGCTGGAGACGATCGTGCCGGGCGAGGCGATCGAGGAGTGGTTCCTCTGCGGCCCGTATGGGCTGGTGACGGAGGCCCAGCGCGTTCTGACCGCCCGGGGCGTCCCGGAGGCCGCGGTGCACGCCGAGCTCTTCCACGTGGATGCGCCCCCGGAGCCGGTCCGCCGCCCCGAGCATCAGTCGGAGGCGGGCACCGAGGTGACGATCGTCCTCGACGGGCGTTCGTCGACGGTGACCATGGGCCGGGCAGATCGGGTGCTGGACGCGGCGCTGCGGGTTCGCGCGGAGCTACCGTACGCGTGTAAGGGGGGCGTCTGCTCGACCTGCCGGGCGAAGGTCGTGGCCGGCGAGGTGACGATGGCCCGTAACTACGCGCTGGAGCCGGACGAGCTGGCAGCGGGGTACGTCCTGACCTGCCAGTCCAGCCCGACCACCGATCGGCTCACGGTTGACTACGATGCCTGAGTCCGTCGGACGGGGCCGGCCGCAAAACGGTCGGCCACCGGGCGGCGGCGGGTTGACGGCCGGAGAGCTCACACCGCCGGTGGCCGCTCGTCACCGGTTGGGTCGGGGCGACGTAGGCTCGGGAGCGTGACGGTGAGCCGGGAGATCAACGACATCCTGCAACGCGGCGCGGACGGCGGGCGGATCACGCCTGCGGAGGCCCTGCTGCTCTACACCGAAGCGCCCTTGCACGCGCTGGGCGAGGCGGCCGACGCGGTACGGCGGCGGTGGTACCCGGACAACATCGTCACGTACCTGATCGACCGCAACATCAACTACACGAACGTCTGCGTGACGGCGTGCCGGTTCTGCGCCTTCTATCGCGCGCCCAAGCACCGGGAGGGCTGGACCCACCCGACGGAGGAGATCCTGCGCCGCTGCGGCGAGGCCGTCGAGCTGGGCGCCACCCAGGTGATGCTGCAGGGTGGGCATCATCCCGACTACGGGGTGGAGTACTACGAGGAGCTCTTCTCCTCGGTGAAGCGGGCCTACCCGCAGCTCGCCATCCACTCGATCGGCCCGAGCGAGATCCTGCACATGGCGAAGGTTTCCGGCGTGGGCCTGACCGAGGCCATCACCCGGATCAAGGCGGCCGGCCTGGACTCGATCGCGGGCGCCGGCGCCGAGATGCTGCCGGCCCGGCCGCGGAAGGCGATCGCGCCGCTGAAGGAGTCCGGTGAGCGCTGGCTCGAGGTGATGGAGCTTGCCCACCAGCAGGGCGTTGAGTCGACCGCGACGATGATGATGGGCACCGGGGAGACCGCCACCGAGCGGATCGAGCACCTCCGGATGATCCGCGACGTGCAGGACCGGACGCGGGGCTTCCGGGCGTTCATCCCGTGGACCTACCAGCCGGAGAACAACCACCTCAAGGGCCGGACCCAGGCCACCACCCTGGAGTACCTGCGGCTGGTGGCGGTGTCCCGGCTCTTCTTCGAGACCGTGCCGCACCTCCAGGCGTCGTGGCTCACCACCGGCAAGGATGTCGGCCAGCTTGCGCTGCACATGGGGGTTGACGATCTGGGCTCGATCATGCTGGAGGAGAACGTCATCTCCTCGGCCGGTGCGCGGCACCGTTCGAACCTGCACGACCTGATCGGGATGATCCGGTCGGCGGACCGGATCCCCGCCCAGCGGGACACCCACTACCGGCGACTCGCCGTGCACCGCACTCCCGCCGAGGACCCGCGGGATGACCGGGTGGTGTCGCACTTCTCGTCGATCGCCCTGCCGGGCGGCGGCGCCGGGAAGACGCTGCCACTGGTGGACGCCGGCTGAGGTAGCCGGCTGGCACCGCGCTGCTGCTGCTCTCGCGACGGCGGAAGGTCGTCCTGGTGAACCCGGAATCGGAGCGGGACACCGACTGACCGCCGGTGCACCACGAGGGCGGGCAGACGACCACCCCGCCCTCGTGGTGCGCGGCGCGGATGGCCTGGTAGGGGGCCCTCCCGGCGGGAGATGCGACGGCTGGCACAGTGGGGGGGTGAGTACGTCGCAGGGCCAGCGCGCCAGCCTGGACAAACAGCCGCACGAGGTCGCCACGATGTTCGACGGCGTGGCCGCCCGCTATGACCTGGCCAACACCGTGCTGTCCTTCGGGCAGGACCGGTCCTGGCGGCGGGCGACCCGGGCCGCGCTGGACCTGCGGCCCGGCGAGCGGGTGTTGGACGTGGGTGCCGGCACCGGTGTCTCGACCGGGGAGCTCGCCCGCTCGGGGGCGTACGCGGTCGGCGCCGACCTCTCCCTGGGCATGGTGGCCGCGGGCCGGCGGACCCGCCCCGAGGTGCCCCTGTTGGCCGGGGACGCGCTGCGGTTGCCCTTCGCCGATGCCAGCTTCGACGCGGCGACCATCTCCTTCGCGCTGCGCAACGTGCAGGACACGGACGCGGCGCTGCGCGAGCTGGCCCGGGTCACGAAGCCCGGTGGCCGGCTGGTGGTCTGCGAGTTCAGCACCCCGGTCAGCCCCGTCTTCCGCACGATCTACCTGTCGTATCTGATGCGGTCGCTGCCGGCGGTGGCGCGGTCGGTGGCGAGCAGCCCGGACGCGTACGTCTACCTGGCGGAGTCGATCCGCGCGTGGCCGGATCAGGCGGCGCTGGCGGAGCAGATCGGGTCGGCGGGCTGGCAGCGGGTGGCCTGGCGCAATCTGACCGGCGGTATCGTCGCGCTGCACCGTGCCCTCCGGCCGTGACGGCGGCGTCCGTGCCTCGGGCCGGCCGCGTAAACGGTGAATCGTGCCGAAGCGGCCGGCTACGTCGGCCCTGCCGCCGCGCAGCGGCGACTTTCGCGTAAGTTAGGTTCCCCTAATATGCAGCCGTCACCTGGTCGGTCATAGACTCCGTACCGTCTGGCTTGTGAACGTTTTCACGAGCGTGCGGGAGGGGAGGTGCGGATGACCACGGAGAACGACGCCGAGGTGATCGTCGTCGGCGCGGGCCCAGGTGGTTCGGCAACCGCGTACCACCTGGCCCAGCACGGCGTCCGAGTGTTGCTGCTGGAGAAGACCGAGTTCCCGCGGGAGAAGGTCTGCGGCGACGGGTTGACCCCGCGCGCCGTGCGCCAGCTGGTGCGGATGGGCGTGGACACCTCGACCGAGGCGGGCTGGGTACGCAACCGTGGCCTGCGGGTCGTCGGCGGTGGCCTCCGACTCGAACTGGACTGGCCCGACCTGGCCAGCTTCCCCAACTACGGCCTGGTGCGTCCCCGGCTGGACTTCGACGAACTGCTCGCCCAGCGTGCCGTCGCCGCCGGTGCCGAGCTGCGGACCGCGGTTGACGTCACCGCCCCGATATTCGACCGTGCCGGCCGGGTGGTCGGGGTTGAGGCGGCGGTCGGCCCGGAGCGGGAACCGGCCACCTTCCGGGCGCCCCTCGTGGTCGCCGCGGACGGCGTCTCCGGCCGTTTCCCGCTCGCCCTCGGGCTGGCCAAGCGGGATGACCGACCGCTCGGCGTGGCGGTCCGGCGGTACTACCGCTGCCCGGCCAAGCACGACGACAACTACCTCGAGTCCTGGCTGGAGCTACGCCGCAAGGGCAGCGAGGCGCTCCTGCCCGGCTACGGCTGGATCTTCGGGCTGGGTGACGGCCGAGTGAATGTCGGGCTCGGTGTGTTGAACTCCTCCTCCGCCTTCGGTAAGACGAACTACCGGCGGCTGCTCACCGACTGGCTCGCCAACACCCCCGAGGAGTGGGGGATCGCCGACGAGGCCAACGCCGAGGGGTCGATCCTGGGCGCGGCGCTGCCGATGGGCTTCAACCGGGTGCCCCACTACTCGCGCGGAACGCTGCTCGTCGGTGACTCCGGCGGCATGGTCAACCCGTTCAACGGCGAGGGCATCGCGTACGCGATGGAGTCGGGGGAGCTGGCCGCGGAGGTCGCGGTGCAGGCGCTTGCCCGTTCGGCCGGCGTCGAGCGGGAGCGCGCGTTGATGGCGTACCCGGCGGAGCTGAAGGCCCGGTTCGGCGGCTACTACCGGCTCGGGGGGGTCTTCGTGAAGTTGATCGGTCGCCCCGAGATCATGCGGGCTGCCACGAAGTACGGCCTGCCGCACCCGATGTTGATGCGCTTTGTGCTCAAGTTGTTGGCCAACCTGACCGACCCGCGCGACGGGGACGCGATGGACCGGGTCATCAACGCGATGACGAAGGCGGCGCCAGCCGTGTGACGCGATCTGGATCGCGGTGTGTGTGACCCCGCCGGCAATCGCCGATCGGGATGTGAATAGTGTGATATTTGTCCAGCATCGAGGGCAGGGAAGGACGAGCAGGAGAAACGATGTCACTCTCGCCTTACATACCGATCGTCGGGTTGTTCGCCCTCGCCGCGGCGTTCGCGCTGTTCTCCGTGGCAGCCGCCCGTCTCGCCGGCCCACGCCGTTACAACCGGGCCAAGCTCGAGGCGTACGAATGTGGAATCGAGCCGAGCCCGCAGCCAGTCGGCGGTGGCCGGTTTCCGATTAAGTTCTACCTGACGGCGATGCTCTTTATCGTCTTCGACATCGAGATCATCTTCCTCTTCCCCTGGGCTGTCTCGTTCGATGCCCTGCCGATCTTCGGCCTCGTGGAGATGGTCCTGTTCATCGTCGCGGTCCTCGTCGCGTACGCCTACGTGTGGCGTCGCGGCGGCCTGGACTGGGACTGAGGAAGGAACCGCAGATGGGTATCGAGGAGAAGCTCCCCGCCGGTGTCCTGCTCACCTCGGTGGAGAAGTTTGTCAACTGGTCACGTAAGTCATCGGTCTGGGGGGCCACCTTCGGCCTCGCCTGCTGCGCCATCGAGATGATGGCGGCCGGCGGCCCCCACTACGACATGGGCCGTTGGGGCATGGAGGTCTTCCGGGCCTCACCCCGGCAGGCGGACCTGATGATCGTTGCCGGGCGGGTGAGCCAGAAGATGGCCCCGGTGCTCCGGCAGATCTACGACCAGATGGCCGAGCCCCGCTGGGTGCTGTCGATGGGCGTCTGCGCCAGCAGCGGGGGCATGTTCAACAACTATGCGATCGTCCAGGGCGTTGACCACGTCGTGCCGGTGGACATGTACCTGCCCGGCTGCCCGCCCCGGCCGGAGATGCTCATCGACGCGATCCTCAAGCTCCGCGAGAAGATCATGCATGAGCCCCTCGGTCCGAACGGCCGCAAGATGCTGGAGGCCCGCAAGGCGCGCGGTGACGTGCCGATCGTGCCCTACGGGTCGATGCCGTCGTCGTACCGCAGCGACAAGGCCCGCCGCGCCGAGTGGACGAAGGCTGTTCGCGAGGGCCGCGAGGAGCAGCTGCGGATTGAGAACTGGATGAAGGCCCAGCCCCACCTGCAGCAGTACGAGGGGTTGAAGAAGTGACTGAGCTTGCGAGCCCCGCGGTCGTGAACGGAGGGCCGGTGACATGAGCGCACCCCAGAACAGGACGGACGACGGCGGCGTGCCGGTACCGGTGACCCCGGCCGGGGCCACCGGCGGCGCTCCGGCTGAGCTGCCCCCGTCGAGCCCCGCCGGGCGTGGGATGTTCGGCGACCAGGGCACCGGCGATGTCTCCGGCTACGGCGGGCTGGTCCGTCCGCAACGGTCGATCGAGGCGGCCACGCGGCCGTACGGCGGCTACTTCGACGAGGTCGCCGACGCGCTGGAGGAGGCGTACCCGGCCTTCGGCGAGGCGATCGAAAAGGTCGTGGTCGACCGGGGTGAGCTGACCCTGCACATCCGCTCGGAGCGGATCGCCGAGGTCTGCCAGGTGATGCGGGACGACCTCTCGCTCCGGTTCGAGCTCTGCTCGTCGGTATCCGCGGTGGACTACCTCGGTGCCGACACCCGCCGGCTGCACGTGGTCTACCAGCTCACCTCGATGACCTACCGGCGTCAGGTTCGGCTGGAGGCGGCGGTCTCCGCCGAGGAACCACACCTGCCCAGCGTGACCAGCATCTACCCCACCGCCGACTGGCAGGAGCGGGAGGCGTACGACATGTTCGGCGTCATCTTCGACGGCCACCCCGGCCTGACCCGGATCCTCATGCCGGACGACTGGGAGGGCCACCCGCAGCGCAAGGACTATCCGCTGGGTGGTGTGCCGGTCGAGTACAAGGGCGCCGAGATCCCGCCGCCGGACCGCCGGAGGTCGTACCAGTGAGTGAGCTTGCGAGCCCGGCGTTTGCGAACGGAGGGGAAGTAGAGTGAGCGCGTCCAACTACGCCACCGAGCGGGAGACCGCCGAGGGCAAGGTCTTTACCGTCACCGGCGGGGACTGGGATGTCGTCCTCTCCGGCACTGACCCGATCAACGACGAGCGGATCGTCGTCAACATGGGTCCGCAGCACCCGTCCACGCACGGGGTGCTCCGGCTGGTCCTGGAGCTGGAGGGTGAGACGGTCCGTGAGCTCCGCTCGGTCGTCGGCTACCTGCACACCGGCATCGAGAAGAACATGGAGTTCCGGAACTGGGTCCAGGGCTCGGCCTTTGTGACCCGGATGGACTATCTCGCCCCGCTGTTCAACGAGACGGCGTACGCGCTGGCGGTGGAGAAGCTGCTCGGCATCGAGGAGCAGATCACCGAGCGGGCGACCACTATCCGGGTCCTGATGATGGAGCTCAACCGGATCTCCTCGCACCTGGTCTGGGTGGCCACCACGGCCATGGAGCTGGGCGCGATCAACATGATGCTCTACGGCTTCCGGGAGCGGGAGTACGTCCTGGAGATCTTCGAGCTGATCACCGGGCTGCGGATGAACCACGCCTACGTCCGCCCGGGTGGGGTGGCGCAGGACGTGCCGGACGAGGCGATCGCCAAGATCCGTGACTTCTTGAAGCTGATGCCGAAGAAGCTCGCGGAGTACGAGAAGATGCTCTCCGGTCAGCCGATCTGGCTGGAGCGGACGCAGAACGTCGGGGTGCTCGACGCGACCGGCTGCCTTGCGATGGGCGTGACCGGCCCGGTGCTGCGCTCGGCCGGCCTCGCCTGGGACCTGCGCAAGACGATGCCGTACTGCGGCTACGAGACGTACGAGTTCGACGTGCCGACCCACACCGACGGTGACGTCTGGGGCCGGTATCTGGTCCGGCTGGCCGAGATTCGGGAGTCGTTGAAGCTCGTCGAGCAGGCGGTGGACCGCCTCCGGCCGGGCCCGGTGATGGTGGCGGATCGGAAGATCGCCTGGCCGGCGCAGCTCGCCATCGGGGTCGACGGCATGGGTAACTCGCTGGAGCACGTGGCGAAGATCATGGGGCAGTCGATGGAGTCGCTGATCCATCACTTCAAGCTCGTCACCGAGGGCTTCCGGGTCCCACCCGGCCAGGTGTACGTGGGTATTGAGGCGCCCCGGGGTGAGCTGGGGGTGCACGCGGTCTCCGACGGGGGGACCCGGCCGTACCGGGTGCACTACCGGGAGCCGAGCTTCGTCAACCTCCAGGCCCTGCCGGCGATGGCCGAGGGCGGCCTGATCGCCGACGTGATTGCCGGTGGCGCCTCGTTGGACCCGGTGATGGGTGGGTGTGACCGGTGAGTGACGCAGTCGCGAACGGAAAGAAGGCACCGATGACCGTGTTTTCCGAGGAGACCCGGGCGCGGGCCCGGGAGATCATCGCTCGGTATCCGGCCGATCGGTCCCGCTCGGCGTTGCTGCCGCTGCTGCACCTGGTGCAGTCGGAGGAGGGGTATGTCTCTCCGGCCGGCATCGCGTTCTGCGCCGAGGTGCTGGGGCTGAACAAGGCCCAGGTCGGTGCGGTCGCCTCGTTCTACACAATGTACAAGCGTCGGCCGACCGGTGACTGGCTGGTCAGCGTCTGCACCAACACGATGTGCAACGTGCTGGGCGGCCAGGAGGTGTACGACGCCCTGGTCGAGCACCTCGGTGTCGGGCACGAGGAGACCACGGCCGACGGCACGATCACCCTGGAGCACGCCGAGTGCCTGGCGGCGTGCGACTACGGACCGGTGATGACGGTCAACTACGACTTCTTCGACAACGTGGACCCGCAGACGGCGGTCGGCGTGGTGGACGAGCTGCGGGCCGGCAACCGGCCGACGCCGAGTCGCGGGGCTCGGCTCTGCCGGCTGAAGGAGATGTCGGTGCAGCTTGCCGGCTTCGCTGACGAGCGCGAGGGCGCGGTCGCCGACGGGGGCCCCGGCGAGCCGACCGTGCGCGGGCTGCGGCTGGCGCAGGAACACGGCATCGCGGTCACCGGGTTCGACCCGAACACGCCGATCCGCAGCAAGGCCGAGGCCGAGCAGGCAGCCGCCGAGGCGAGGGCGAAGGCCGAGGCCGCCAAGCCCGCCGCCGCTTCGGCTGGCGCGGCCAAGGAGAGCCGGCCGGCCGGTTTTGCCACACCCGCCAGCGACGCCAAGCCCGCGGGGGACGAGGCGCCGGTGAAGGAGCGCTCGTTGAAGGACGCAGCGGCGGGCATGGGAGATGCGGCCGGGAACGAAAGGGGCGTAGACCAGTGACCACTCCTCGGCCCGAGACGCTGGCCAAGCTCACGCCGGTGCTCACCAAGCGCTGGCTGTCGCCGGACGCCTGGCAGATCGGCACCTATGAGCGGCTGGACGGGTACGCCGCGCTGCGCAAGGCGTTGGGTGCCCACCCGGACGACCTGATCCAGTTGGTCAAGGACTCTGGACTGCGTGGTCGGGGTGGCGCGGGCTTCCCGACCGGTCTCAAGTGGGGGTTCATCCCGCAGGAGCCGGACGGCAAGGCCCCGACCCGACCGCACTACCTGGTGGTCAACGCGGACGAGGGCGAGCCGGGCACCTGCAAGGACCTGCCGCTGATGACGCACGACCCGCACTCCCTGATCGAGGGTGTGATCATCGCGTCGTATGCGATCCGGGCCAACCGTGCCTACATCTACATCCGCGGCGAGGCGGTGCACGCCGCCCGCCGGCTGCGCCACGCGGTGCAGGAGGCGTACGCCCGGAACTACCTCGGGAAGAACATCCTCGGCAGCGGCTTCGACCTGGAACTGGTGGTGCACTCGGGGGCCGGGGCGTACATCTGCGGTGAGGAGACCGCGCTCCTGGACTCGCTGGAGGGTTTCCGCGGTCAGCCCCGGCTCCGCCCGCCGTTCCCGGCGACCCACGGTCTGTACGCCAGCCCGACGGTGGTGAACAACGTCGGCACCATCGCCTCGGTTCCGTATCTCGTGTTGGGGGGCGCCGCCTGGTGGCGGAGCATGGGCACGGAGAAGTCCTCCGGGCCGATGATCTACTCGCTCTCCGGCCGGGTGGTGAACCCGGGCCAGTACGAGTGCTCGATGGGTGTCACGCTCCGCGAGCTGATCGAGCTGGCCGGCGGTATGCAGCCGGGGCACTCGCTGCGGTTCTGGACGCCGGGCGGCTCGTCAACGCCGCTGCTGACCGCCGACCACCTGGACGTGCCGCTGGACTTCGAGGGAGTGGCGGCGGCGGGGTCGATTCTCGGTACCACGGCGACGCAGATCTTCTCCGACCAGGACTGCCCGGTCTACGCGACGTACCGGTGGCTGGAGTTCTACCACCACGAGTCGTGCGGCAAGTGCACCCCGTGCCGGGAGGGCAACTACTGGATGGTCCGCGTCTACCGCCGGATCCTGGCCGGCCAGGGCACCCAGGAGGACCTGGACACGCTCCTGGACACCTGCGACAACATTCTCGGCCGCTCGTTCTGCGGCCTCGGTGACGGTGCCACCAGCCCGGTGACCTCCTCGCTGAAGTACTTCAAGCAGGACTACCTCGACTATGTCGAGGGCCGGACCGCACCGAAGCTTTCCGACAAGCAGCTGGTGGGGGCCCACTGATGACGGACGTAGCCAAGCAGACCGAGATGGTCACGCTCACCATCGACGGCATTGAGGTCACCGCGCCCAAGGGGGAGCTGGTGATCCGGGTGGCCGAGCAGATGGGCGTCGAGATCCCTCGGTTCTGCGACCATCCGCTGCTGGCCCCGGTGGGGGCCTGCCGGCAGTGCCTAGTCGAGGTGGAGGGGCAGCGCAAGCCGGTCGCCTCCTGCACCCAGACCGTCGCTGACGGCATGGTGGTGAAGACGCAGCTCTCCTCTCCAGTTGCCAAGAAGGCGCAGGAAGGGATGATGGAGCTGCTGCTCGTCAATCACCCGCTCGACTGCCCGATGTGCGACAAGGGCGGCGAGTGCCCGCTGCAAAACCAGGCGATGTCGACTGGCCGTACCGACTCCCGGTTCCACGAGCACAAGCGCGAGTACGAGAAGCCGCTGGAGATCAGCACGCAGGTGCTGCTCGACCGCGAGCGGTGCGTGCTCTGCCAGCGGTGCACCCGGTTCTCCGAGGAGATCGCCGGCGACAAGTTCATCGACCTGATGAACCGCTCCTCGGCAGAGGAGATCAACATCTACCGGGACGAGGCGTACGGCGACTCGGAGAGCGAGGACGGTGACGTTCCGTTCAACTCGTACTTCTCGGGTAACACCGTCCAGATCTGCCCGGTGGGGGCGCTGACCGGCGCGCAGTACCGCTTCCGCGCCCGCCCGTTCGATCTGGTCTCCAGCCCCAGCATCTGCGAGCACTGCTCGGCCGGCTGCGCCCAGCGCACCGATTGGCGGCGGGGCAAGGTGCTGCGGCGGCTGGCCGGCGACGACCCGGCGGTCAACGAGGAGTGGAACTGTGACAAGGGGCGCTGGGGCTTCCAGTACGCCCGCGCCACTGACCGACTGACCACGCCGCTGGTCCGGGATGAGCGCACCGGCGAGCTACGCGAGGCCTCCTGGAGCGAGGCGTTGACGGTCGCCGCCGACGGGCTGCGGGCCGCCCGCGACAGTGGGTCGGGTACGGCGGTGCTCACCGGCGGTCGGCTGACCGTCGAGGACGCCTACTCGTACGCGAAGTTCGCCCGGATCGCGCTGCAGACCAACGACCTCGACTTCCGGGCTCGGCCGGTCTCCCGCGAGGAGACCGACTTCCTGGCCAGTTCGGTCGCCGGAGCCACCGATGTCAGCTATGCCGACATCGAGCAGGCGCCCGCGGTGGTGCTGGTCGGCCTGGAGCCGGAGGAGGAGTGCCCAATCCTCTTCCTGCGGCTGCGTAAGGCGCACCTGAAGAAGAACCTGACGGTCTACGCCATCGCGCCGTTCGCCACCCGTGGCCTGGAGAAGCTCGGGGCCAAGCTGGCCCGGGTGGTGCCGGGCGAGGAGGCGAGTGTGCTCGCCGAGCACGCGACGGTCGCCGAGGCGCTCAGCCAGCCGGGGGCGGTTCTGCTTGTCGGTGAGCGGCTGGGTGCGACCCCGGGTGGGCTCTCCGCCGCGGCGGAGGTGGCCCGGCGTACCGGTGCCAAGCTGGCCTGGGTGCCACGGCGTGCCGGTGACCGGGGCGCGGTGGACGCGGGCTGCCTGCCGAACCTGCTCCCCGGTGGCCGCCTGGTCACCGAGCCCGCCGCCCGCGCCGAGCTGGGCGAGGCGTGGGACGTGCCCGCCGGGACCATCCCGAGCCAGGCGGGCCGGGACACGGACGCCATCCTCGCCGCGGCGAGCGCCGGCCAGCTCGGCGCGCTGGTCGTCGCCGGCGTCGACCCCGCGGACCTGGCCGACCCCCGACTGGCCGAGCAGGCGCTGGACACGGTGCCCTTCCTGGTCAGCCTCGAGCTGCGCACCAGCGCGGTGGCGCGGCGGGCGAATGTGGTCCTTCCGGTCGCCCCGGTGCTGGAGAAGGCGGGTAGCTTCCTGGACTGGGAGGGGCGGCTGCGTCCCTTCGAGGCGGTGCTGAACACCGCCGCGATGACCGACGGCCGGGTGCTGGATGCGCTCGCCGCGCAGCTTGACGTGCGGCTCGGCACCGCTGACGTGCCGGCCATCCGCCGTGAGCTGGGCGAGCTGCCGAACACCCGGCTCGCGAAGCCGGCTCCGCCGACGGTGGCCCCGGCGGCCGTGCCGCAGCCGGGTGCGGGCGAGGCGGTGCTGGCCACCTGGCACCAGCTGATCGACCTGGGCACGCTGACCGACGGGGACGAGCACCTCGGCGGCACGGCCCGCCCGGCGGTGGTCCGGCTGGCCCGGAGCACCGCGGAGTCGATCGGTGTCGCCGACGGGGACGCGGTGACCGTCGGCACCGAACGAGGCGGCGTGACCCTGCCGGTGGTGGTGACCGAGATGCCGGACGGCGTGGTCTGGCTGCCCACCAACTCGCCCGGCTCGACCCTTCGCCGCAGCCTCGGCGTCGCGGCCGGCGCGGTCGTGCGGATCTCCGCCGGCACGACCGGCTCGACCGTTCCCCCGCAGTCCGACGCACCGGTCGCCGCGGACGCGACCGGCCGCCCGGGCCCGCTCCTCAACTCCGGTGGTGTCCAGTGAGGGTGGGGAGAGCACGAGTGGGGCGAGTCGGCCCCGCAGTCGCGACCGAAAGGTGGGCACAGTGACCTTCCTCGCCCAGGAACCGACGCTGGCCGATTTTGGCCGGGACCCCTGGTGGCTGGTCCTGATCAAGATTGTCTTCGCGTTTGCGTTCGGTCTGCTGGCCACGCTGCTCGGCGTCTGGTTCGAGCGGCGGGTCGTCGGCCGGATGGCGGTCCGGCCGGGTCCCAACCAGCTCGGCCCGTTCGGCCTGCTCCAAACGCTCGCGGACGGCATGAAGATGGCCTTCAAGGAGGACATCCTGCCGCGCTCCGCGGACAAGGTCGTCTACTTCTTCGCGCCGGTCATCTCCGTGGTCTGTGCGGTCACCGCGCTGTCGGTGATGCCCTTCGGCCCGATGGTCAGCATCTTCGGGCACCAGACGCCGTTGCAGGTCACCGACGTCTCGGTGGCGGTGCTGCTGGTGCTGGCCTGCTCGTCCATGGCGGTCTACGGCGTGGTGCTGGCGGGCTGGGCCTCCGGGTCGACCTACCCGCTCCTGGGCGGCCTGCGCTCCAGCGCACAGCTGATCTCGTATGAGATCGCGCTGGGCCTCTCCATCGTGGCGGTCTTCATGCTCTCGGGCACGATGTCGACCAGCGGGATCGTCGCGGCCCAGGGAGAGCGCCCCCAGCTTGAGTTCTTCGGCTTCGATGTCTCGGCGCCCGGCTGGTACGCGATCCTGCTCTTCCCGAGCTTCGTCATCTTCTTCATCGCCATCGTCGGTGAGACCAACCGGGCCCCGTTCGACCTGCCCGAGGCGGAGTCCGAGCTGGTCGCCGGCTTCATGACGGAGTACAGCTCGCTGAAGTTCGCGCTGATCATGCTCTCCGAGTACGTCGCCATGGTGACCATGTCGGCGTTCACGGTGACGCTCTTCCTCGGTGGCTGGCGCGCGCCCTGGCCGATCACCGCCTTCTGGGATGGGGCGAACTCTGGCTGGTGGCCGATGCTGTGGTTCTTCGGCAAGGTCCTCCTCCTGGTCTTTGTCTTCGTCTGGCTGCGGGGCACCCTGCCCCGGCTCCGCTACGACCAGTTCATGCGCCTCGGCTGGAAGGTCCTGCTCCCGCTCAACCTGGTCTGGATCCTGGTGCTGGCGGGCTGGCTGAAGACCCAGGGCTGGGAGCAGGCGGACCGGCTGATTCTCTACGGGGCCGTCGCCGGTGTGGTGCTGATCCTCACCCTGCTCTGGCCGAGCCGTTCGCCGGCGCCGAAGCCGACGCTGGCCGAGGAGATCAACAATCGGCCGCCGGGTAGCTTCCCGCTGCCGCCACTGGACCTTCAGGTACCACTGAGCCCGCGGACCCAGCGCATCGTCGCCGAGCGGGAGCCGGCCAACCTCGCCGACACGGACTCCAGGGAGGTGTGACATGGGCGCGATCACCGGAACGTTCAAGGGCTTCGGGGTCACCTTCTCGCACATGTTCAAGAAGGTGGTCACCACCGACTACCCGTTCAAGCCGCCGGTCGCGGCGCCGCGCTATCACGGGCGGCACATCCTCAACCGGCACCCGGACGGCCTGGAGAAGTGCATCGGCTGTGAGCTGTGTGCCTGGGCCTGCCCGGCGGACGCGATCTACGTGGAGGGTGGCGACAACACCGAGGAGGAGCGCTTCTCCCCGGGCGAGCGGTACGCCAGCGTCTACCAGATCAACTACGCCCGGTGCATCTTCTGCGGACTCTGCATCGAGGCGTGCCCGACCCGCTCGTTGACCATGAGCAACGAGTACGAGCTGGCCCGGGACAACCGCCAGGATCTGATCTTCACCAAGGAGCAGCTCCTGGCGCCGCTGCTGTCCGGTATGGAGCAGCCGCCGCATCCGATGCGGTTGGGTGACAGCGAGAAGGACTACTACGTCGGCGCGTTGGAGAACCCGGGCACCTCGGCCGGGGCGGAGCGCTCGCCGATGGGCCCCGGCCGTTACCGGATCAGCGAGCACCCCGGTGTGCAGTTCCCCGGCGCCGACCAGGCCGCAGAACGGGCGGACAAGGGAGACGGAGCATGACCACGCAGACGGTGCTCGCCGCGGCGGGTTCGGTACCCGGAGGTGAGGCAGTCACCTTCTGGATCCTCGCCCCGCTGGCGCTGATCGGCGCGATCGGCATGGTCGCCGCCCGCAACGCGGTGCACTCGGCGCTGATGCTGGTCATGACGATGCTCTGCCTGGGCGTCTTCTACGTGATCCAGGCCGGGCCGTTCATCGGCGTGGTGCAGATCATCGTCTACACCGGCGCGATCATGATGTTGTTCCTCTTCGTGCTGATGCTGGTGGGCCGCGGCGCCTCGGACTCGGTGATCGAGACGTTGCGCGGCCAGCGGGTCGCGGCGCTCGTGCTCGGCGTCGGGTTCGCCGGCCTCGTCGGCACCGGCCTGCACCGGGCGCTGGCCGACAGCACCGCTGTCGGGCTCACCGCGGCCAACGCCGAGGGCAACGTGCAGGGCATCGCCCGGCTGCTGTTCACCAAGTACGTCCTCGCCTTCGAGCTGACCTCGGCGCTGCTGATCACGGCGGCGGTCGGTGCGATGGTGCTGGCGCACATCGAGCGGCGCCGGGAGGACCGGATGGACCAGGCCGCCACCATGAAGGCGCGGTTCCGCCCCGGTAACTACCCCGGCCCGAAGCCGGGCCCCGGCGTCTTCGCCACCTCCTCGTCGGTCGCCACGCCGGCCCGCCTGCCCGACGGGCGGCTGGCCGAGCAGAGCACCCCGGAGATCCTGCCGGTTCGCGAGCTGACCGCCGAGGACACGACGTTGAAGGGGACCGAAAAGTGAGCGAGTTCTTCTCGGTCGAGCCGAACTACTACCTGGTCCTCGCCGCGGTGCTGTTCACCATCGGTGCCGCCGGGGTACTCATCCGGCGGAACGCGATCGTGCTGTTCATGTGTGTTGAGCTGATGCTCAACGCGGCCAATCTGACCCTGGTCACCTTCAGTCGGATCAACGGTGACCTCAACGGGCAGATCATGGCGTTCTTCGTGATGGTGGTGGCCGCGGCCGAGGTCGTGGTCGGACTCGCGATCATCATGGCGATCTACCGGACCCGACGCTCGGCGAGCGTCGACGACGCCAACCTGCTGAAGTACTGAGGGGCCTGCGGTGATGGAGATTCTGGCGAAAGCCCCCGTCGAGCCGGTGGGCGCCGTCACGTACGCGACCGCCGAGGGGTTGCTCGGCAGCGTCTGGCTGCTGGTGGCGATCCCGCTGGTCAGCGCGGCGATCCTGCTGCTGCTGGGCCGGCGGGCGGACCGGTGGGGGCACTGGCTGGGTGTCGCGTCGGTCGGTGTCGCGTTCCTGCTTGGCCTGACCTACTTCTTCCAGCTCCGCGGTCTGGAGAACCGGTCCGTCGAGCTGAGCCTCTGGGATTTCATCGCGGTCGGTGACCTGCGGGTGGACTTCGGTCTGCTCTTCGACCCGCTGGCGGCGGTCTTCGTACTGCTGATCACCGGGGTGGGCTTCCTGATCCACCTGTACGCGGTGGAGTACATGTCCCACGACCCGGGGCGTCGGCGGTTCTTCGCGTACTTCAACCTGTTCGTCGCCGCCATGCTCCTGCTGGTGCTCGGCAACAACTACGTGATGCTCTTCTTCGGCTGGGAGGGCGTCGGGCTGGCGTCGTACCTGCTGATCTCCTTCTGGTACGTGCGGCCCGCCGCCGCCACCGCCGGTAAGAAGGCGTTCCTGATGAACCGGGTCGGCGACGCCGGCCTGCTGATCGGCATCTTCATCATGTTCGCCACCCTGGGCACCACGCAGTACGACGAGGTCTTCACCGGCGTCGGCTCCCTGACCGCCACCACGGTCCTGCTGCTCGGCCTGCTCCTGCTGCTCGGTGCGGCCGGAAAGTCGGGTCAGTTTCCGCTGCAGGCGTGGCTCCCGGACGCGATGGAGGGCCCGACCCCGGTCTCGGCGCTGATCCACGCGGCCACCATGGTCACCGCGGGTGTGTACCTGATCGCCCGCTCCAACCCGATCTTCTCGGCGAACTCGACGCTGCAACTGGTCGTGGTGAGCGTCGGCGCGCTGACGCTGCTGCTCGGCGCCGTCATCGGGATGGCCAAGGACGACATCAAGCGGGTGCTCGCCTGGTCAACGGTGAGCCAGATCGGTTACATGTTCCTCGGCGTCGGCCTCGGTGGCGCGGCGTACGCGCTGGCCATCGTGCACCTGCTGGCGCACGGCTTCTTCAAGGCCAACATGTTCCTGGGCGCCGGCTCGGTGATGCACGGGATGAAGGACCAGGTCGACATCCGGCGCTTCGGCGGGCTGGCGAAGTACATGAAGATCACCTGGCTGACCTTCATGGCCGGCTGGCTGGCGATCATCGGCCTGCCACCCTTCTCCGGCTTCTTCTCCAAGGAACCGATCATCGTGGCCGCGTTCGAGCGGGACGACTGGACGGCCTGGCTGTTCGGCCTGGCGGCCCTGCTCGGCGCCGGCCTGACCGCGTTCTACATGACCCGGCTGTTCGTGCTCACCTTCCACGGCCCGGCTCGGTGGACTGAGGAGATCGACCACCCGCACGAGTCGCCGAAGCTGATGACGATCCCGCTGATCCTGCTGGCGGTCGGCTCGATCGGCGCCGGTGCCCTGATGGTCGGGCCGGTCCCCGAGTGGCTGGAGGCGACCGCCGGGCTGGGTGGTGGCTCGGAGGCCGCCCACGAGACGGTGCTCTCGCACCTCGCCATCACGATCCTGTCGATCGGGGTAACCGTGATCGGCGCCGGGCTCGCCTGGTTCCTGTTCCGGCGTGGCACGGCCACCGAGCCGCAGCCGGCGGGAGTGCTGGTCACCGCCGCCCGGAAGAACCTCTACACCGACGCCGTCAACGAGACGGTGTTCGAGAAGCCGGGCATCTTCCTCACCCGGGCGCTGGTCTACCTGGACAACCGGGGCATCGACGGGCTGGTCAACGCCCTCGCCGCCGGGGTCGGCGGTGGCTCGGGTCGGCTCCGGCGGCTGCAGACCGGCTTCGTCCGGTCGTACGCCACCTCGATCCTCGCCGGTGCCCTGCTGGTGGTGGCGGCCTTCCTGGCCGTCGAGGCGGGGTGGCTGATGTGATCGACCTCAGGAGGCGGTCGGGGAACCCCGCAGTGGCCGCCGTCGGCGGACCGCACAGTGACGACGGAGGTAAGGCCGCGTAATGTCCGACTTCCCGTTTCTTTCGGTGCTCACCGTGGCGCCGCTGGTCGGCGCCCTGGTGGTCGCCGTCCTGCCCCGCCGCCGGCCGGAGCTGGCCAAACAGGTGGCGCTCGGCTGGTCGCTGCTGGTGTTGGCGCTCTCGGTGGTCATGTGGGTGACCTGGCAGACCGGTGGTGACCGGTTCCAGTTCCGCGAGTCCTATCCGTGGATTCCGAACTGGGGCGTCAACTTCACCTTCGCCGCCGACGGCATCGCGCTGGTCATGCTGATGTTGATCGCGTTGCTGGTGCCGCTGGTGATTCTGGCGTCCTGGCACGACGCCGAGTCGTCCAGGCGGTCGGTGCCAGTCTACTTCGCACTGTTGCTGGTGCTCGAGTGCACGATGATCGGTGTCTTCGCCGCCGCCGACGTCTTCCTCTTCTACGTGTTCTTCGAGGTCATGCTCGTGCCGATGTACTTCCTCATCGGCAGTTACGGCGGCCACCAGCGGCAGTACGCCGCCGTGAAGTTCTTCCTCTACTCGCTGGTCGGCGGCTTGTTCATGCTCGCCGCGGTGATCGGCCTCTGGGTGGTCGGCGGAAAGACCTTCGACTGGGTGGCGCTGTCGGAGGTGGACATCTCCACCGGTGCCGAGCGCTGGCTCTTCCTCGGCTTCTTCATCGCCTTCGCCATCAAGGCACCGTTCTTCCCGTTCCACACCTGGCTGCCGGACGCCGGTGGTGCGGCCCCCGCCGGTGCCGCCGCGCTGCTGGTCGGTGTGCTCGACAAGGTCGGGACATTCGGCCTGCTGCGCTACTGCCTTCCGCTGTTCCCGGACGCGGCCAAGTGGTTCGCGCCGTGGGCGCTGGCGCTGGGCGTGATCGGCATCATCTACGCGGCGCTCCTCGCGATCGGTCAGAACGACCTGAAGCGGCTGGTGTCGTACACCTCGATCGCACACTTCGGCTTCATCGGGGTCGGCATCTTCGCGTTCACCAGCCAGGCGGCCACCGGCGCGGTGCTCTACATGGTCAACCACGGGCTCGCCACCGGTCTGCTCTTCCTGGTGGTCGGGATGTTGGTCGCCCGCCGGGGCTCCGCGCTGATCAGCGACTTCGGCGGCGCCGGGAAGCTGGTTCCGCTGTTGGCCGGGGTGCTCTTCTTCGCTGGTCTCGCCTCGCTGGCGCTGCCCGGCACCGCCCCGTTCATCTCCGAGTTCCTGGTGCTGATCGGCACCTTCTCGGTGAACAAGCCGGTGGCGGTGATCGCCACGCTCGGGATCATCCTGGCCGCCGCGTACGTGCTGTGGATGGTGCAGCGCACCACCCAGGGCACGCTCAACCCGGCGCTGACCGAGGTCGAGGGGATGAAGCGTGACCTGAACCTGCGGGAGAAGGTCGTCGTGGCCCCGCTGGTCGCGCTGATCGTGCTGCTCGGCTTCTACCCGAAGCCGGTCACGGATGTCATCAACCCTGCTGTCGAGGCGACCATGCAGGATATCGGCAAGACTGACCCGGCCCCGTCGGCCGGAACTCCACAGGAGGCGAGCCGGTGAGCGAGCTGAAGCTTCCACCGATCGACTATGCGGCGCTCGCGCCGACGCTCATCTTGTTGGGCGCCGCTCTGGTCGGTGTCCTGGTCGAGGCGTTCGTGCCGCGCCGCCGGCGGCACGTGGTGCAGCTCGCGGTGGCACTGCTGGCGGTGCTCGGTGCGCTGACCATGGTGGTGTTGAACGCCAATGATCGTCTGATCACCATCGGTGGGGCGATCGCCATCGACGGGCCGGCGCTCTTCCTACAGGGCGCGATCCTGGTGTTGGCCGCGATGGCCTTGCTGCTGATCGGCGAGCGCACGGTCGAGCGCGGCGGGGCGTTCGTGGCTCAGGCCGCGGTGACCGCCGAGTCGGTGGACGACCGTCGGCAGGCCGAAGGGGCCCCGGGTGCGACCGAGGTGTACCCGCTGACCAGCTTCGCGGTCGGTGGCATGCTGATCTTCGTGGCGGCGAACGACCTGCTGACCATGTTCATCGCGCTCGAGGTCCTCTCCCTGCCGCTCTACCTGCTCTGCGCCCTGGCTCGCCGGCGGCGGCTGCTGAGCCAGGAAGCGGCGATGAAGTACTTCCTGCTCGGCGCGTACGCCTCGGCGTTCTTCCTCTTCGGCGTCGCGCTGGTGTACGGCTTCACCGCCGGTGTCCCCGGCCGGTCGGCGGGGGTTGACTTCGCGACCATCCACGCGGCGGTCGCGGAGAGCCCGTCCAGCCCGGTGTTGCTCTTCGGCGGTATGGCGCTGATCGCCATCGGCCTGCTGTTCAAGGCCGGCGCCGCGCCGTTCCACGTCTGGACGCCGGACGTCTACCAGGGGGCACCCACCCCGATTACCGGCTTCATGGCCGCCTGCACGAAGGTCGCCGCGTTCGGCGCCCTGCTGCGGGTCTTCCACGTTGCCTTCGAGGGAGCCCGCTGGGACTTCACCCCGGTCCTCGGCACGGTGGCGGTGCTGACCATGCTCGTCGGCGCGGTGCTGGCGGTCACCCAGACCGACATCAAGCGGCTGCTCGCGTACTCCTCGATCGCCAACGCGGGCTACCTGTTGGTCGGGGTGCTCGCGCCGACCAGCGACGGGGTCTCTGGGACGATGTTCTACCTGGTGGCCTACGGCTTCTCGGTGTTGGCCGCCTTCGCCGTGGTCACCCTGGTCCGGGACGCGGACGGCGAGGCCACCCACCTGTCTCGCTGGGCGGGTCTGGGCCAGCGCTCGCCCTTCTACGCGGGGCTGTTCACCTTTATCCTGCTCGCCTTCGCCGGTATCCCACTGACCAGCGGCTTCACGAGCAAGTTCGCGGTCTTCAGCGCGGCGTTCGACGGCGGTCAGGGCTGGTTGGTGATCGCCGGTGTGCTGACCAGCATGGTGCTCGCCTTCCCGTACCTGCGGGTGGTGGTGCTGATGTGGCTCTCCGAGCCCGGCGAGTCCACTCCCGCCGTGGTCATGCCGGGTTGGCTGACCTCGGCCGCGCTGACCATCGGTGTGGTCGCCACCCTGGTGCTCGGCGTGTTTCCGCAGCCGCTGCTCGATCTCGCCGCGGGAGCCGCAGAGTTCGTGCGGTGACGCCGTTGGTCCGGGGCCGGCACGTGACCTCCGTGCCGGCCCCGGGGCTGTTCTCGGAGGTCACGGACGTATTCGAGAGCCCTTCGGTCATCCCCGCCCCGGGGCTGGCGGTACTGGTGTGGCATGGTGGGAGACGTGGTGAATCCGGCTGACAAGCTTTCGGGTGCCACCGGCCTGGGCAGTCGTTCCGGCCGGGGCGACGCGGGTCAGGTGGGTGCCGTCGGGCTGCACCCGATCGACGCGGGGCTCCCGGACTCGGCGCTTCAGGTGCTGGCGGGGGTCGAGGCTGCGCTGCGGGCCGATGTCGTCAGCGCCGACCCGTTCGTCACCGAGGCCGCCCGACATCTCCTTGAGGCCGGTGGCAAGCGGTTCCGCCCGCTGTTGGTGGCGCTCGGCGCCCAGTTCGGGGATCCGACTCGGGAGCAGGTGGTGCCGGCGGCCGTGGTGGTGGAGCTCACCCACCTGGCCACGCTCTACCACGACGATGTCATGGACGAGGCGCCGGTGCGTCGGGGCGCGCCGAGCGCCAACTCGCGGTGGACGAACTCGGTGGCCATTCTGGTCGGTGACTATCTCTTCGCCCGCGCCGCGGATATCTCGGCCGACCTGGGCACCGAAGCTGTCCGACTGCAGGCGCGGACCTTCGCCCGGTTGGTGCACGGTCAGATCGCGGAGACCGTGGGGCCGCGTCCTGGTGTGGACCCGGTGGTGCACCACCTGCACGTGATCGCCGAGAAGACCGGCTCGTTGATCGCTACCGCGGCGCGGTTCGGTGGGATGTTCAGTGGGGCCAGCCCGACGCACACCGAGGCGCTGGCTCGTTACGGTGAGACCATCGGGGTCGCCTTCCAGCTCTCGGACGACCTGTTGGACATCTCCAGCGAGGCGGAGCGCTCCGGCAAGACGCCCGGGACCGACCTCCGCGAGGGCATCCCCACCCTGCCGGTGCTCTATGCCCTCGCCTCGGAGGACGCTGACGCCTCGTCGGTGCGGCTCCGCGAAGTCCTGGCGGTCGGCCCGCTGACCGATGACGACCTGCATGCCGAGGCACTTGGACTGCTCCGGGAGAGCCCGGCGTTGAAGCGGGCCCGGGAGACGGTCCGGAGCCACGCCGAGGAGGCGCGCGCGCAGCTTGCGCCGCTGCCGCCGGGCCCGGCCCGGCAGGCGCTCGAAGCTCTCTGCGACCAGATCGCGGACCGGACCGGCTGACGGAGCTCTCCGCGCCCACCGGCTCGGCTGTCCCCCTGAGCCGGCATCACCACGATGTCGGGCGGTATCCGGGCACCCTTCGCAGCTCTTCCATCTCAGCCGAAAGTGATCGTCTCGTCACTGGCAGTGGATGATGATCTGGTGTTCTCTACCCGAACAGGCGTTTCCTACCGGTCCTGAACTTCATATGGTGTAAGTCCCCGGCTGCGGAGGTGGTTGTGCGCGACCCCTTGGCGGAGCCTTCGGACCTCATCCGAAGCGTGTCCCGTGCGCTACGAGTGCTCGAATCAGTCGGTCGTGCCCCGAAAGGGCTGACCGTCAAACAGATCGCGCGACGGTGCGACCTGACCGTGGCGACCACCTATCATCTCGTCCGCACCCTGGCATACGAGGGCTACGTGATCCGGCGTGAGGACGGCACGTACATCGTGGGTCTGGAGATAGCCGATCGCTACCGTGAGCTGGTCAGCGCCTTCCGCGGACCGCCGGCGGTCGGGGAGTCCCTGCGGCGGGCCGTCCTTGACACCGGCTACAGCCACTTCCTGGGCCGGTTCGTCGGCGGCCAGATCGCCATCACGGCCGCCACCGAAGGTCCACGCTCTCCCTACCTGGAGGACCTGGTTCCCGGCTTCGACGAGGGGGCACACGCCACCGCACTCGGCAAGGCGCTGCTCGCGACGCTCACGACCGAACAGCGGCTGCGCTATCTGCGAGAAAACGGCATGCGCCCGTTCACCACCGGGACCCTGACCACCATCGAGGCGTTCGAGGCCGACCTCGCGGCCGGAGAGCGGCGGGGGATGCAGCTTGAGCTGGGGCAGTATCGGCCGGGGGTGGCCTGCGCCGCGGTGTTGGTCAGCGCTGACAAGGACATGGAGCGCCGGGTGGCGCTCGCCTGCGCCCTGCCGGCCAACGAGATGATGACCTCCGCCCGGGTCGTTCGGGCGAAGCTGCTCACCACTGCCCGGGGCATCGCCGACTGCCTCGTCCACGACACCTGACCGGATACGGGCGGCGGGCCGGCCGCGGCAGGATGCGGGCCCTCACCCACGCTGGGTGAGGGCCCGCTCGCGCCCGGAGGGGGCCGAGGGGAGCTGAGAGATCAGCTACCGATCGGGCCGCCATCCAGGCGCCACGTGACCACTACCCCTGGCTTGGCGTAGTCGCCGTCCGGCCAGGTGGAGGCGGGGTTCTCGATCGAGGCGCCGGAGACCTCCCCCGGGTGCTGCACGGCCACGAAGACCGAGCGGTTGTCGCCGGTGATGAACGGGCCACAGGTCTCCGCGCCGGTGGGCACGGTGAGGAACTGCTTCAGGTGGCCGCGTTCCGGGCCTTCGATCGGCGTGGCGAAGAGGCCGTCGTTACTGCCCAGCGCGTTGCCGTCGGTGGAGATCCAGAGGTTGCCGGTGGCGTCGAAGGCAAGGTTGTCCGGGCAGGAGATCGGGGAGACCTTCGTCTTGTCGTACCCGGCGAAGTAGGTCGAGGAGTCCGCCGGGTCGCCAGCGACGATCGGCAGCGACCAGGTGAACTTCTCGGCCGAGTTGTCCCCGTGCTTCTCGACCAGCTCCAGCACGTGGCCGTGGCGGTTGGCGTTGCGCGGGTTCGCCTCGTCCGCCTTCGGGTTGTTGTCGACCCCACGCCGGGAGTTGTTGGTGAGCGCCACATACACCTTGCCGGTGTGCAGGCTCGGCTCGACATCCTCGGGCCGGTCCATCTTGGTCGCGCCGACCTGGTCCGCGGCGAGCCGGGTGAAGGTGAGCACCTCGGCGGCGGTCATGCCCTCGACGTACGAGCGGTTGCCGCTGACCAGCTTGATCCACCGACCACCGCCGTTGAACGCACCGTCGCTGGGCAGCTCACCGGAGCCGTCGATCTCGTCGGCGCTGGTGTAGCCCAGCTTGGCGACGTAGAGGGTGCCTGACTCCAGCAGGGTCAGGTTGTGCTCCCGGTCGCGCCAGGATTTGCCCTTCTTGAACTTCTTCTCCGACACGAACTTGTAGAGGTAGTCGAACCGCTCGTCGTCGCCCATGTACGCGACCACGTGTCCGCTCTTCGCCACGATGACATTCGCGCCCTCGTGCTTGAACCGGCCCAGCGCGGTGTGCTTGCGCGGCCGGCTCTCCGGGTCGTACGGGTCGATCTCGACAACCCAGCCGAACCGGTGCGCCTCGTGCGGGTGCTGGGTCAGGTCGAAGCGTTCGTCGACGCGGTCCCACTTCCGGTTTCCGCTCGGGTATCGGTCGGTGGTGTTGACGCCGTACCGGGCCAGCTTCGGCTTCAGCTCCTCCGGGGCGCCGTCGCCGCCGATGAAGTACTGGTTGAAGTTCTCTTCGCCGGAGAGCACCGTGCCCCAGGGGGTTACCCCGCCGGCGCAGTTGTTCAACGTGCCGATGACCGTGCGCCCCCTCGGATCGGCGGCGGTCCTGAGCCAGTCCGAGCCGGCGGCCGGGCCGGTCAGCTCGAATTTCGTCCTCGAGGCGGTCACCCGGCGGTTGTACTGCCGCTTGCCGGACCTGACCGGGCTCCATTCGCCGGTGCCCTGAACGCGCTTCAGCTCCACCACCGACATGCCGTGCGCGGCCATCGCGACCTTCAACTGCTCGACGCTGAGTGAGTCCACATCGGTGAAGCCGGGGAACATCAGGTTCTCGTCGGTGTACTCGTGGTTGACCACGAGCAGGGCCTTGTTCCGGCCCAGCGGCAGCACACCGACGAAGTCGTTGTTGTAGCCGAACTGCTGGGCCTGCGCCTTGGCCGTCTGCTTGTGCAGGTCGAACGGGGGCGCGCCCGGCACCACCTCGTCGCCCCAGCGGATGACCACCGAGTGGTCGTAGCCGTTCGGCACGATGAAGCTGTCCAGGGCGTTCGGGGGGACTGGCTTGAAGGTCAGCTTCCCGTCGCCGACGCCACCGGGCGGGGCAGCGAACTCGGTCTTCTCCGGCATCACCGCAGCGGGGGTGGCGGCGGCAGCGGCGCCGCTGCCGGCGAGCGCACCGGCGCCGCCGAAGCCCAGGACCAGCGTGCCGACCGTGCCGGCGCGGACCACGCCGCGGCGGGAGACCTCGGCGTCCACCAGGTCGCCGAAGTAGGTGTTGTCCGAGGTGTTGGGCACCGGGTGGTCACAGGCGTTACCGCAGCGGTAGAGACAGGTCATAGCGTCACGACTGCCGTGGCGGATGGAGCCGAGCAGCGGGAGCAGCCGAGGGCGGTCGCTCATGTGGAGGGGCCTCCTGATGTCGATGGCGCACGCCGAGGTCAGCGGATGGCATGCGTACACGCCGCAGGCTAGGAGAGGACAATTACCGTCAGTGTGCGGCAATGTGAACCGAAGCTGAAATCCCTCATCGGGTCAACGGGGACCGGCAGCGGCCGAGGGCCCCGGGTGTCACCTGCCCCGACACTGCTGGGCGAGCCGGGTGACCGGGGTCGACCGCCGCCTTCTCGGAGGTGGCCGGCCCCGACACCGTTTGTTGGGGTGACTCCGGCCGGACCGATGCAGCTACCGACTGGGAGTTGGGTAACGCGGCTAGGAGCGTGGGTCAGTGATCGGCTACTGGCTGGGTGTCCGTTGTCGGTTGGTCGATCTGACCTGCCGGAACGCGACGTCCGTTTACCGCGAGCATCCTTCGCGTGATTCACGGACAGTTGATGACGGCTCGTGCACCGGATGGCGAGCTTCTTCGACTCACATCCCGCGAAAGGCAAAAGAATGCACGTGGTCCCCGGGCTCAAGGTGCTGTACTTCGGGACACCGGTGGTGCTGATCAGCTCACGTAACGAGGACGGCACCGCGAACCTCGCGCCGATGTCTTCGGCCTGGTGGCTGGGCCAGTCCTGCATGCTCGGTCTCGGCAACAGTGGCCAGACGACGGCGAACCTGCTACGCGAACGCGAATGTGTGCTCAACCTGCCCTCATCGGCGATGGTCGACGCCGTTGACCGGATCGCCCTCACCACCGGAAAGTCGGCCGTGCCGGACCACAAGGCAAAGCAGGGCTACCGGTACGAGCCGGACAAGTTCTCGGCCGCGCAGCTGACCGAGCAGACATCGGAACTGGTCCGGGCGCCCCGGGTCGCGGAATGTCCGGTCCAGCTCGAGTGCCGGGTCGTCTCGACGCACCCCTTTGGCGGCCCCACCCCGCATGCCACCGCCTTCCAGGTCGAGGTCCTTCGCGCCCACGTTGAGGAGGACCTGATCATTCCGGGGACGCATTACGTAGATCCACTCGGATGGGACCCGCTCATCATGAAATTCTGCGAGTTCTTCGGCGGTGGACACAGCGTGCATCCGTCGAAACTCGCCGAAGGCTGGAAGATGCCGCATCAACTCCAGCCGGCGGCCGTCTGAGCTGGTGCCGCGCGCCGGCAACCCGCCCATGGTTCGTGATCATTTCTACGGGTGGTGGTGGCATACGTGGTCCGCACGATCTTCCGCCACGCCGGAACCACCCGACCGCCGCCCTGCCCGGCCGACCAGCCGGGCCCCTGACGCGGCCACCGGCCCCTACCAGGCCGCACACCTGACATGCAGGACCCCACCGCCGACTCACCGGCGCCAGCGGGGTGACCACGACCGATCGTATCGATCACGGCCAGCCGCCGCTTGCTCGCTACTGACCCACGCTCCTAGTCGCGGTCGAAGACGGCGCCGAGTAGCCAGGTGACCACACCGATGAAGAGCGCGCCGAGGACGGCGGCTGGCCAGAACCCGTCGACGTGGAAGGGCAGCCCGGCCTCACCGGCGATCCAGCTGGTCAGGAGGAACAGCAGACCGTTGACGACCAGGGCGATCAACCCGAGGGTGAGGAGGTAGAGGCCGCAGCCCACCGTCCTGATGATCGGTTGGAGCACCGCGTTGACGACGCCGAAGATCGCGGCGACGAGGATCAGCGTGGTGACCGTCTCGGTGGCCGAATTCGCATCCAGCGTGATGCCCGGGATCAGGAGTGTGGCCAGCCAGAAGGCGACCGCGGTGATACCCAACCGGATTAAGAGCCCTTTCAGGAAACCCATGGCGGAGAATGCTGCCACGGACTGTTCTTCCAGGGAAGACTCGGGGTCGGTCTGCCGCGGAAACCTCGGCCTGGAACCTGTGGGGTCTGGGCCTCCCCACGCCTGGCGCGAGCATCGCGAGTAGGGCTGCTGAAGAAGCGGCGCGAGGGGCGGACCGGTTCCGCGGCAGCGACCGACTTCGGGTCGTATCGACACCGGAGCGGGGTGTTGTCGCGCGTGGCGATCCGGTACGGCCAGGCCATGCGGATCTTGCGGCACCTTGTAGATTGGATCCCATACGCGTGCGCTGTCGCCGGGAGGAGAGCTGGCCTTGACCGAATGGGAGCCGGCCACCGAGGTGGAGGTGACGCTCCGTGACGCGTTGCGTGCCAACGACCAGCAACGATACTTCCGCGTCCTGGCCCGTACAGAGCTGCTGCTGCCCGTCTCCGCATCGGCGTTGGCCGGCCAGGCGTCGATGAACTGGGGCACCTGGACCACCGGTGGCCGAACCCACGTGCTGGCGTTTACCTCGGTCGCCGCGCTGCGCGTCGGCCTCGGTGAGCATGCGGGCGCAAACCGCCGAGTCGCCTACGCCGAGCTTGTCGACCATTGGCCCAACCACGAGTGGTGGCTGGCGGTCAACCCGGGCCTACCCATCGAGGGCTACCTGCCGGCGTGGTATGTCGCTCAGCTCTCCCGTGGCGATGTCCGCCTGCCCGGTCGCACGATGGGGACTCGGGCCCGGCTGGAGCGCGACGAGACCCACCCCCGACCCCGTCCCTTCGAGCGCCGGGAGGCGGAGCCGGCCGCCGGGGCGAAGGGGCAGGACCGCGCTCCGCGGGCTGGCCGAACACCCGAGGGCATCGCCCCTCTGCGCCCGGCACCATCCACGTCGTCCTCGGGCACGCCGCTGCGTACCCCAGCCGACCTGCGCGCGGCCGCCCTCCGGCGGCCGGTGATGGATGCTGGCCGCGTCGCCGGTGGGGACCCGGTTCCCCCCGGGGCTCGCCCGCCCGGGCCCGGCCCCGCCGATGGAGCCGTACCGCCGAGGGGGCAACCCCGGGGTCTCCCCGAGCAGCCCCCCAGTCGCCGGTCCTTCTTCGAACCGGCCGCGGCCCGGAGCGACCGAGATGAGCGCAGCGTCCGACCGTCACGCCTTACTCGGGGCGCCCAACAGTTCCCGCGCCGCCGACCGGCCAGTGAACCGCCGCCGGCCACGTCGCCGATGTTCTCGGCCCGAGCCACGACCGGGGTCAACCAGGATGGTGCTGCCCCGCCCGGTGAGCCGGCACCCGGGCTGGCTGCGCAGCAGGCGGCAACGGAGGAGGCCCGGACTGTCGGTTTCCCGGTGCCCGACCCGGCGACCCTCCGGCGGTACGCGCGTCGCACCGCTGCGGCGGAGGCGCACTCCCCGCCCCGGCCTACCTCGACGGAGTCGGAGCCGAGCCCGATCGCCGCACCGGCCTCCGGTTCGCTACCCCGGCGGACTCCTCCGCCGACGGTGATCGAGGGAACGGTCGTCCAAGCCCGGAATCTGACCACTGCCGGCTCGGACGATGCATCGGCGACAATGCCGATAGCGGTAGCGGCGGGTGCGGCTCCCGTCGGCGGTGACGCCGCGGTCCCGGTCGGCGGTGACCCGGCGCTCCCCGCCAGCGGTGACCCGGTCGAGGCCACGATGCGGATCAACGTGGTGGACGTAGGTGACCTTCCCCCGAGCCCGACGTCGACCCCGACATCCGTGCCGTCGGACTTCACACCGGCCAATGAGGTCGAGGTGGACCTGGTCACGGCGGCCACCAGCGGCAACACCGACACCTTCCTGTCGACGCTACTGCTGGCCCAGGTGTTGCTTCCGGTGGCGGCCGACTCGGCACCGGGTAGCCGGCCCGGTGGGGCGGGGTTCGTCTGGCGGACCGAGGAGCTGGACGGAGCGGTGTCCGTGGTCGTCTACACCTCTCCGGAGCGGCTCGCCGACCACACCACCGGGACCGTCGAGACCATCCGAGTTCGCTTCGTGCAGCTCATCCAGCACTGGCCGGATCGGTCGTGGTCGTTCGTCGTCAATCCGGGAGCCCCGATCGGCACGACGATGCCCGGCGAGCAGATCGTCGGGCTCGCCAACTGGGCGGTGGAGGTGGGCCTCGGCGAGGATCGGCCAGAGCCAGAGGCGGCACCGGCCGCATCGGCGCCGCCGGACCAGCCGGCACCGACCGACCGGCCGCGTTACCAGCCGCCGAGTCCCGAGTCCACGACCCCCGTCCTGATGCAGAAGGCGGTGGCCGCCAGCCAACTCGCCTACTACCTGGAGCGGGGGTACGACCGCGTCTCCGGTTTCGTGCACCGGGCGGGCGAGCTGGCACATCTGAGCACCCCGGCCCAGCTCTACGACGCACTCGGCCTGGGCTACCCCGGCTCTCCCTTCGAGCGCAGCGCCGAGAAGATCTACGTACTGCGGTGGCCGGCGTTTCGGCCGAACCTCTACCGGATCCCGTACGGCGGGCAGAGCGAAGCTGCGCTGCGGGCCATGGAGGGCTGGGTGATCGAACGGCCGCCGTTCCGTGGCAACGGCTTCGCTCCGAGCGAGAGTAGCGATGTCGTGGCGGAGTTCAAGATCGACAGCGCCCGGCTGCCACACGGCACGCAGCTGTGGCGGATCGGCGCGGACGGCACCGAACGGCTCGTCGCCACGTTGGATGTTGACGTACTGCGGTGGCGGCGGGCGGGTGACGGGTGACACGGGACGGGTACGTGGCTCGCTGGCGGGACCGCGAGTACCAGGCCAGCCCAGACGGTGATGACGTCCGGCTCTATCAGCGCGAGCCGGGCGCGGGCTTTACCGAGGTACACCCCGGCCGCCATCTACGCATCGTGCCGGCCGCCGAGGTTGACGAGCTGACGTACATCCGCACCGCCTGCACCTGGCAGCAGCAGCCGTTCATCGTGTTGGGCGAACACGACGGTTGGCTGCGAGTCGAGTACACGGGTGGGCGCTGGCCAGTCGCCGAGGCGATGGGGCTCGAGGCGTTCGACTACGGCGTCTACCAGGGCTGGGCACCGGCCGCGGAGGTTCGCGACCTGCGGGAGCTTCGCGTCTAGCGCCGGTCAGCTAGGACTTCGCCCAGCGCAGGATCTCGCCGAGCACGATCTCCGGGGCCTCCACGTGCGGGAAGTGCCCGACCTGGTCGAGCAGGCGCCACTCGTACGGGGCCACCACGTACCGGCCGGAGCCCTGGGCGGTACGCGGCAGGATCGCCCGGTCAAGGGCGCCGTGTAACTGGAGGGTCGGCGTGACGAGTGGCTTCTGCATGAGCCGAACGAAGCGGTAGCCGTGCAGCCGTAGCGCGGATCGGAAAGCCCACCGGTAGCCCTCCAGGGCGCAGAACGCCGCCTGCGGGATCTGCATCGCCGTCCGGCACCGGGCCGCGTACGGTTCGAATTCCGGGCTCTGCACCCAGCGTGGCCCGCCCCAGCGGCGCAGGATCTCCGTTACCGCCGCCCCGTCGTCGCGGGTCAGCACGTGCTCGTAGCGCGGTAGCTGGAACGGCAGCGTTGGCGTGGAGGCAGCGAACTGGCCACGCGGATCTGCGAAGATCGCGGCCCGTAGCCGGAGCGGGTGTGGGGCGCCGAGCACCACCAGTCGGCGGACCAGGGTCGGGTAGAAAGACGTTGCTGTCCAGCCCAGCATCCCGCCGGCACCGGAGCCCACTACGGTGGCGGAGCGCTCGCCCAGCGCCCGGATCAGCCCAGCGACATCGCCGGCCTGGGTGTAGCCGTCGTATCCCCGGGGTGGCTTGTCGCTCGCGCCGTAGCCGCGTAGGTCAACCGCGACTGCCCGGAAGCCGGCGTCGGCGACCGCCGGTAGCATGTCGTGCCACGCCCACCAGTGCTCCGGAAAGCTGTGCAGGAAGAGCACCATCGGGCCGGTTCCGGCCTCGACCACGTGGAACCGGCTGCCGTTGGCGCCGACGAACCGGTGCGTCCATGGCCCCTCGGCGAGGACGCAGGACTCGTCAAGGGCCCCGTTGCGCTGCTCGGTCATGTGGCACAGCCTAAGGCCCGGGTCATAACCGGGCCCGACGCGGAGCGCAGCGGGCCCAGAGCCGAACCGGTGTCGTGGTCGATCCGTACAAGGGTGATGCCCGGGCCGGTCACCGGCCCGGGCATCACCCTTGTACGGTTCTCGTTACCTGAAGCGGACCTTGATTGAGGTGCCCTTCTGCTTCAGCACCTCGATCTTTGTGCCGGTCGCGGGGAGCTTCACCCCGTGGTTGGGCAGCTCCTCATACCAGTACTTCTTGGTGTCGTCGAAGAGCGGCTGCGCGGCCTGGCCCCGGATGTACTGCGGCTGGCTGTCGATGTGCAGCGTGAACGAGTCCGCCTTCTCGAGGCTGAACGGCGCGTCGTACACCTGGACCCGGGCCCGCCATGGCTCGCCGGTCAGGTTGTAGATCGGCCGCGGGCGCGAGTCGATGTAGAGGTTGCGCCCCTCACCCGGGTGCGCGAACGTGTCGTTGTCCGCCCACCGGGTGTTCCAGTAGGAAATCAGCAGCCCCTCCTGGTACGCGTAGTGGTCCACCCAGTCCGGGCGGGTGTTCGCGTACCCGAAGTAGTACGGCCCGGTCTTCAGGTACTTGTCGTACGAGACGTATGACCGGTGACCGGCGATGTAGTAGTTGTCGAAGAGCTGGGTGTACTTCTCCTCGGCGATGCTCCAACCGGCCAGGGCCCAGTCGCCGACCCCGGTCTCCCCACCGTCGTTGAGGATCGTCTCGCCGTCGGCGGTGACGGTGATCTCGTCGCCGTAGAAGCCGCCCTCGGAGACGCCACCGTCGGTCTGGTAGCGCAGCCGGAACTGGACCGACTTGCCGGCCTGGGCATCCATCGGAATGTTGACGTCGACCCATTCGTCGTTGCTACTACCGTCCAGGGCGAACCGTCCCGGAGAGATCTCCTTGAACGGGTTGCCGTCGGCGGTGCCGGGCAGCGGCATCCAGGTGTCGCCACCGTCCTCCGACACCTCGAAGAAGAGGTAGTCGTAGTCGGCCTCAATGCTGTAGCGGCCCTTCATCGTCAACGCGGCCGACGACTTTCCGCTGAAGTCCAGCGTCCGGGTCATCGTGTTGTTGAGGCCGTCCTCGTTGCCGGAGAAGAACTGCTTCGTTCCGGCGAACGGCGCACCGTTGTCGAACTCGTACTCCCGCTTCGGGAGCACGACCACAGCGGCCTGCGGCTTCTTGGAGTTGTACTCCTGCGGGCCGAGGGTCATGGTGCGTTTCTGACCCGCGTCGACCACCTCGTAGTCGAGCCAGCCGAGCTGGAGCTTGTTCCAGGCCCCCAGGTCACCGCCGCGCTCACCGATGCCGCCGTCACCTTCGGCGCCGAGCCGGCTCTGGGCCATCAGCGTCCAGTGCTCGTTGTTGTTGTCGCCACCACTGACCACGTTGTAGTCGTCCGGCAGGCCGAGGTCGTGGGCGTACTCGTGGTAGAACACGCTGCGTCCGCCGTTTTCCGGCTGGATCGTGTAGTCACCGATCCAGATGCCGGAGTCGCCGATCTGGGTGCCACCCGCCGGGAAGTTCGGCGGGCCGGTGCGACCCTGGTCGGACGCGAACGCGTACCAACGGTGGCTCCAGATCGCGTCCTCGCCCTGGTGCGGGTCGCGGTTGGCCATGTCGCCACCGGAGTGGACGATCTGGAAGTGGTCGATGTAGCCGTCCGGCTCGTTGAAGTCGCCGTCGGAGTCGTGGTCGTACCGGTCCCACTGGTCCATCGCCTTGAGCTCATCGGCGATTTCCGCGTCGGTACGGCCGGCGGCCTTCTGGTCGGCGACCCACTGGTTCGCGGCGTCCTGCACCAGGGTCCAGACGTTGGTGCAGACATTGCCGCCACAGACCGCAGGGTCGTCACCGTTGGCGTCGGTGGGGTCGTCCAGGGAGCGGCCGTAGCGGGCCGCGTTGTACTGAACCTTGACCCAGTCGGTGACCGTGCCCTCGACGCTGTATCGGCCTGAGGACTGGGCCTCGAAGTACTGCTTTACCGACTCGTCGCCGGCTGCCTCGCCGAAGTACAACGTCCGGAAGTAGTCGGCGCTGTAGTCCGCCTGCCAGCTCGTGGAGTTGTCCAGTGCCCGGTTGGGCTCCGGGATCTCGTTGTGCAGTGGACCGTCGAACCGCGCCGGACCCGGCCAGGCGGGGGCGGTGTCCTGGTCGGGATAGTCCGGGTGCCGCTCGTTGCCGAACTCGGCCAGGATCACGAAGATCCGGTCCGTGCTCTCCCGGGAGAGTTCGACGTACTGGTCCTTCTTGCCGCGGTGACCACGGGCGGTCGGGGAACCGCCGTCCGTCTCACCGACCTTGACCACAGTGCTGCCGTTGACTCGCTGCGATGTCGCCTCGCCGGAGAGGACGTTGCTCAGGCCCTCCTGGCGCAGCGCCCGTCGCTTCTCCTCCAGCGGGTTGGGCAGGTCGTGGTCAGCATGGGCAGGCTCTGCGGCTGAGGGAGCCGGTGTCGGCTGGTGAAGCCTCGGCGCGGCACTGGCGGACGGTCCGACCGCCAGTCCCGTTGCCGTCAGCGAGAGCCCGAGTAGACCCACTGCGACTTTGCGCACGCGGTACCTCCGGGGGTGAAGGAAAATCCGGCCTAGCGGGGGGCATGGGCCGGTGAGGTGATCCCACGGGTGGGACCACTGGTGAAGATAGACATCGTTGCTGATGAGGGGAAGACTGTCCGGGCACTTTGGTGCAAGAAGTTGTTGGTACGGCGATCCGGTGTCACACGCCTACCGTGCGGTCCGGCTCAGTCCTCGCCCCTGCCAGCGCCCATGCCGGTGGCGATGAGTTCCATCACCGAGGAGTCCTGCAGCGTGGTCACGTCGCCCAGGGACCGGTTCTCCGCCACATCCCGCAGCAACCGTCGCATGATCTTGCCGGAGCGGGTCTTCGGAAGCTCCGGCACGAGCATGATCTGCCGCGGCTTCGCGATCGGCCCCAACGTGCGCGCGACGTGGTTACGCAGGTCCGCGATGAGCTGAGCCCCCGCCGTCCCCTCGGTATCGGCGCTGCCTCGGGGGATGGCGAAGGCGACGATCGCCTGCCCCGTGGTCGGATCGGTCGCGCCGACCACCGCCGCCTCGGCCACCGACGGGTGCGACACCAGGGCCGACTCCACCTCGGTGGTGGAGATGTTGTGGCCGGACACCAGCATCACATCGTCCACTCGGCCGAGCAGCCAGATGTGGCCGTCGTCGTCCTTCTTGGCGCCGTCCCCGGCGAAGTAGACCCAGTCGTCACCGCCACCCGCACCGGCGCCGAAGCGCGACCAGTACGTCTCCACGAACCGATTGTCGTCGCCCCAGATGGTCCGCAGCATCGACGGCCACGGCTCCCGAAGCACCAGGTAGCCGCCGCCGCCGTTGGGTACCGGCTGACCCTGGTCGTCTACCACGTCACCGTTGATTCCCGGTAGCGGAGTCATCGCCGACCCCGGCTTGGCGCGGGTCACCCCGGGCAGCGGAGAGATCATGATGGCCCCGGTCTCGGTCTGCCACCAGGTATCCACAATAGGCAGCCGACCTGCTCCGACGTGCTGCCGGTACCACATCCAGGCCTCGGGGTTGATCGGCTCGCCGACGCTGCCCAGGAGGCGCAGGGAGGACAGATCGAACCCGGCGGGGATCTCCTCACCCCACTTCATCATCGTACGAATGAGAGTCGGGGCGGTGTAGAGGATCGTCACCCGGTACTTGTCGACCAGCTCCCAGAACCGGCCCCGGTGCGGGGTGTCCGGCGTGCCCTCGTACATGACTTGGGTGGCACCGTTGGAGAGCGGGCCATACACGATGTACGAGTGGCCGGTGACCCAGCCGACATCGGCGGTGCACCAGTAGACGTCGCTCTCCGGTTTGAGGTCGAAAACCCCGTGCATCGTGTACGAAGCCTGGGTCAGGTAGCCACCGGTGGTGTGCAGGATCCCCTTCGGACGAGCAGTGGTGCCACTGGTGTACAGGATGAACAGCGGGTGCTCGGCGTCGAAGGCGGTGGCCTGGTGCTCGGCCGACGCCCGCCCGACCGTCTCGTGCCACCAGCGGTCCTTCGCCGACCAGGCACACTCTTCACCGGTGCGGCGGACCACCAGCACGTGCTCCACCGACGGGCAGTTCGACACCGCCTCGTCAACGGTCGGTTTGAGCGCGGAGGGCCGGCCCCGCCGATAGCCGCCGTCGGCGGTGACCACGACCTTCGCCGCGGCGTCCTGAATCCGATGTGTCAACGCGTCGGCGGAGAAGCCGCCGAAGACCACGCTGTGGGTGGCGCCGATCCGGGCGCAGGCCAGCATCGCCACCACGGCCTCCGGCACCATTGGCAGGTAGATCGCCACTCGGTCGCCGGCGGTCACCCCGAGCTCGGTCAGCGTGTTCGCCGCCTGGCAGGTCAGCTTCTGTAGCTCCGCGTAGGTGATCGTCCGGGTGTCACCCGGCTCGCCCTCCCAGTGGATCGCGACCCGGTCCCCCCGGCCGGCCTCGACGTGCCGGTCCAGGCAGTTGTACGCCACGTTGAGCTGACCGCCGACGAACCACTTCGCGAATGGCGGCTTTGACCAGTCGAGTACCCGGTCCCAGCGCTTCGTCCAGGTCAGTCGCTGGGCCTGCTGTTCCCAGAAGGCCAGCCGGTCGGCGTCCGCCGTGGCGTACGCCTCGCTGGTGACGTTGGCGCTCGCGGCGAGCTCGGCCGGCGGCGGGAACTGGCGCGTCTCGTTCAACAGGTTGGCCAACGCCTCGCTCATGCCTGCTCCCTCGTCGCTTGGGGTGACCTGCGTCTCGGTGCAGAGGTTAGCCCGCCGGCCGGGCGCACGCGACTGTCGAGGGCACCGGACCGCGCCGAAGTGAGCCTCCCCCGCGCCGTACGGCACGGCACGACGCCGGCGGATGACACGGCACGGCGGATGGCACGGCACCGGCGGGCGGTACAGGCGGTCCCGATAGCGTGGCGGGGTGACCGATGACCCGCTCGCTCCGCTGCTCGCCCTCGCCGATGTCGCCGCTGCCGTGGAGCGGGCCCGCGAGCGCTTCGACCAGGCGCTGCGGCACCGCGCCCTGCGCCGGCACGGCGGTCAGGTGGCCGCGGAGGTCAGCCTCCGCTGCGCGGTGGCCAGCGCCGCTCTTGAGGGGTATGCCCACGATCGCGAGGAAGTCCGGGCCGGCACCGTCACCGAGCCGGTGCTGCAGGGCGCACTGCGGGTCGCCGGGGCGCTACCCGGGCTGACCGACCTCTGGCCGAAGGCACCCCGGCAGGCGCTCGCGAAGCTGCACGTGCTCGCCGCGCGGGAGCTGGTGCCGGAGCCTGAGCTGGGACGCCCGGTGCCCGACGCGGTGGTGGCGGCCCGGCTGGACGGGTTGGCTGCCCTGGTAGCCGGGGGAAGCGAGGCGCCGCCACTGGTGCTCGCCGCGGTCGTCCATGGCGAGCTGTTGAACCTGCGGCCCTTCGCCGGCCCATCCGGGGTGGTCGCCCGTGGTGCCGCCCGGCTGGTGCTGATGTCTCGGGGGGTTGACCCGCGGGGCCTGCTCGCCGTGGACGTCGGGCATCGCGAGCGGGAGCCGGAGTACGTCGGCTCGGCCGGGGCCTTCGCCACCGGAACCCCGGACGGGCTTCGCTCGTGGCTGCGGCACTATCTGAGCGCCGTCGAGTCGGGCGCCGACCAGCTCACCGGGATCGGCGATGAGGTGCTCGCCGTGACCCCGTAACCCCTGCCTCGCCCGGCCGTACCCGAGCCCGTCCCGCCGCCGCGGGCCGACTGCGATGGTCAGGTCGTCGGGGTGGCCCGGGTCCGCCGGTGCCGGCCGTACCAGGCGACGCCGATCGCCACGCCAACCCCGACGCCGAGCGCGGCGGCGGCGACCGGCACGGCGGGGCGATCCCGCAACCGCCGCCCCAGTGGGATCGGGTGCCGGAACTCCAGCACCGGCCAGGAGTTCTCCGTGGCGAGCTTGCGTAGCTGACGGTCCGGGTTGACTGCGGTCGGTCGGCCGACGCACTCCAGCAACGGCCGGTCCGTGTACGAGTCCGAGTAGGCGTACGAGTCGGTGAGGTCGTAGCCGCGCTCGAGCGCCAGCTCACCCACCGCGTCCACCTTGGCCGGACCGGCCGCGTAAAACTCGATCTCCCCGCTGTAGTGGCCGTCCACCACGGCCATCCGGGTGGCGATCACATCGGTCACCCCGAGTAGCGCCCCGATCGGCCGGACCATCTCCTCCCCCGAGGCCGAGACCAGCACGACGTCCCGACCGGCGGCCTGGTGCTCCTCGATCAGGGCGGCGGCCTCGGCGTACACGTAGGGGTTGATCAGCTCATGGAGGGTCTCCGCGACAATCTGGCGGACCTGCTCCACCTGCCAGCCCCTACACAGCGCGGCGAGATAGTCCCGGGTCCGGGCCATGGTCTGCTCGTCGGAGCCGCCCAGCCGGAACATCAGCTGCGCGTACGCCGACTTGACAACGTCTCGTCGGGTTATCAGGCCGTCCCGGTAGAACGGCCGACCGAACGCCAGCGCACTTGACTTGGCGATGACGGTCTTATCCAGATCGAAAAAAGCGGCGCTTCGGCCCACGGCGCGCAAGTCTAGCCCGATGGACTATCGTCTGCGGGGGCCCGGGTCCATCAACCCCTCAGATGTGCGACGTGATCGACTGTGTGCCTGCGCCGCGTGACCGCGATCACACTCTGCGGAAGAATTTAGCAGGGAGTGGAGGCTGCACCACTCGACGTAGCCAGGTTCGCTCAGGCAGACTGTCGACACAACAGGCGTTTCACCTTGCGGACAACCGACAGACCCTCGGCGGTTGCACCCCCCCCGGTGACCGCTGAGCGGTTCGGCTCGACCCCCCCGGAGCCGGACCCTGACGACCCCCGTCTTCCCCCCGACGGGGGTCGTCTCTTTGTGGGAGCGATGACATCCCACGTGGTGTCACCCCACCGGGGCCGGCTGGGGCTGGGAGGCGGGCGGAAGCCAGGCGCAGACTCCGAGTCTCGGTTGTTCCGCCCGAGGTGCGCTGATCGCGGCTTCGATCCGTAGCCCGATCCCGGTAGCGACGAAGACGCCCGACAGGATGTGTGGATCCGTTGACCCGACGTCGTTCGACGACGTGAGAGTCGAGCCGAGGAGGCCGGCGAACAGGGCCACGCTACCGAGGCCACGGACGGTGGAAGCCCGTTGCGACGCAGGGCTCACCCGCGGACCATGCCGGAGCCCCGGCGCGGCGCCGTCCGGGACAGAGCCGCCGGCACCCGCTGCGATCGCGGGGGTCGGCCGCCGCTGAGGCGCCGCGGGCATAGCAGATCAACTATTCCGGTGGACTCTGTCCACAGGTGCCGTCCATGTCCACAGATCGGCAGCCAGGGCCGCCTCGGGTCGGTCGGACCGCGCAGGCTTCCACACCAGCGAAGCCCGAGCCGACTGCTGGAGGCCGTGATGCCACCTCGCCCCGCCGTACCGCCCCCGCGCCGCCTGCCTCTCCTCGTGACCTCCGACGACGCGCTTCTGGACGACCTGCTGCGGCTCGCCGCGGCCGGTGGCGTTGAGGTCGACCTCGCACCGGACCCGGTGGCCGCCCGGTCCCGCTGGTCCCCCGCGCCCTTGGTGCTGGTCGGCAGCGACCAGGCACAGCCATGCCTGCGGGCGCGGCTGCCGCAGCGGCGGCGAGTGGTGCTGGTCGGCCACGCCGGGCACCTCGACCCTGGCCGGGATGTGGCCGACCTGATGGGTGCCGAGTTCGTGGCCGTCCTGCCCGCCGCCGAGCCCTGGCTGGTCGACCGGTTCGTCGAGTGCGGTCTGGAGCAACCTGACCCGGTTACGGCTCGCCTCGTCGCCGTCCTCGGCGGACGAGGTGGTGCCGGCGCCAGTGTCCTCGCCGGCGGGCTCGCTGTTACGGCGGCCCGCTCCCGGCTGCGGACGCTGCTGGTTGACGCCGATCCGCTCGGGGGTGGGCTGGATCTGGTGCTGGGTTGGGAACAACTGGGCGGGTTACGCTGGCCGGCGCTGACCGGCGCCGGCGGCCGGGTGGACGCCTCGTCGCTGGTGCAGGCCCTGCCCAGCCGGGGAGACCTGGTGGTTCTCTCGTGGGACCGAGGTGATCTTCGGTCGTTGCCGGCCGTGGCGATGGCGGCGACCCTCGACGCTGCCCGGCGGGCTCGCGACGTGGTCGTGGTTGACCTGCCCCGCCACCTGGATGACGCGGCGGTGACCGCCCTGCAGTCGGTCGATCGGGCCTTCGTCGTGGTACCCGCCGAACTCCGCGCGACCGCTGCTGCCGCTCGGGTGGTCAGCGCCGCCGCGCCACACTGCGCCGACCTTTCCCTGATCGTCCGTGGTCCCGCCCCCGGCCGGCTCAAGTCCACCGAACTCGCGCGGACGCTCGGGCTGCCGCTGGCCGGCACGGTGCGTCTGGAGCCGGCGCTCGGCCGCGGCCTGGAACGGGGCGAAGCCCCGGCGGCGGACGGGCGGGGCCCACTGGCCGCCCTGTGTCAACGACTCCTCACCGAACTGACCGGCGCGGCGCCGGGTGCGGCATGACCGCGGTGGACGGCGGCCTCGCCGCGCGAGTCCGACAGCGAATCGCGTCCTCGTCGGCACCGGTCACCCCGGCGGCGATCGTCTCCGCCGTACGTGCCGAGTCGGCCGCCGCGGTGCTCGGCGACACCACGCTGCTCCGCCTCGCTGACCGGGTGCACGACGACCTGGTGGGCGCCGGCCCGCTGGCCCCGCTGTTGGCCGATCCACGGGTCACCGATGTTCTCGTCAACAAGGTTCACGTCTGGGTCGACCGAGGGGAGGGCCTGAAAGAGGTCGCGGTGCCGGTCGGGTCGGTGGACGATGTCCGCCGGCTCGCGCAGCGACTCGCAGCCAGCGCGGGCCGGCGACTGGACGACGGCTCACCGTACGTTGACGCGCGGCTCGCCGACGGCACCCGGCTACATGCGGTCCTGCCACCGGTGGCCACCGACGGTCCGTACCTGTCCCTGCGGACCTTCCGGCAGCGGCCGATCACTCTCGACGAGATGGCCGGTCAGGGGGCCGTGCCACGGGCAGTCGCCCCGGTGCTGGCCGCGGTGGTGGCGGCTCGGCTCGCGTACCTCGTGGTCGGTGGCACCGGCTCCGGCAAGACCACATTGCTCAACACGCTCCTCGGCCTGGTTCCCGACACGGAACGGATCGTTCTGGTGGAGGACGCGGCGGAACTGCACCCCGCACATCCGCATGTCGTCGGACTGCAGGCCCGCAGAGCCAATGTGGAGGGTGCCGGCGCGATTGGTCTGACTGATCTGGTCCGGCAGGCGCTGCGGATGCGACCGGACCGCCTCGTTGTCGGCGAGTGCCGGGGCCGGGAGGTGGTGGACCTGTTGATGGCCCTGAATACCGGTCACGAGGGTGGTGCCGGGACGCTACACGCCAACACTCCCTCGGATGTGCCGGCTCGGCTCGAGGCGCTCGGTCTCCTCGGTGGATTGCCCCGGCCCGCACTGCACGCTCAGGTGGCGGCGGCGCTCCAGGTGGTGCTGCATGTTCGCCGCGCGGATGGGGGACGGGCCCTGGATTCCATCTGCCTACTCCTGCCAGAAGGCCCAGATCGGCTGGTCAGAGCGGTTCCGGCCTGGGGCCGTGACGGCGGTCCCGGCCCGGCGGCCCGGACACTGGCCGAGTTGCTGGGTGAGCGGGAGGTGGCGGTGCCACCGATCCTTCGGGGGCCTTGGCCCGGTCCGGCAGGTGTGGGGTGACCTCCGTTCAGCTCCTGCTACCGCTGCTCTTGGTCACCCTGACGGTCGTCGCGGCTTGGTCGTTGGCCTGGCTCGTCCGTCGACGGGTTCAGACCTCCGGTGGTGCGGGTGCCGCTGACGATCCACTGGTGACCTGGGTCGCCGGTCTGCGGCACAGCAACCCGCCGCCCAGACGTGGGCGCGCGGCGGACATCGCGTGGTCGAAGCCGGCTGTGGCGCGGCCCCGGCGGCGCGGGCAGGACCGTTTGGCAGGGCCGCCGTCCCGGCCTGACTCGAGGCGTCCGAGCGGGGTAGCGCCCCCGATCTCCGGTGGCCGCCGGGATGGTTCGGTTTCCGGCGCGCGGGTGGCGGGTGCATCGCCGACCTCCGCCCGGTACCGCTCCCTGGTGGAGGTGCCCCGGCGCGCTCTGCTGCTCTCGGCTGTCCTGGCCGTCGCCGTGGGGGCCCTGCTGGGCGGCCCGGTCGCGGCTGTCGTCGCCGGTGCGTACGGCACGTGGGGAGTCCGGGCGCTGCTGCGGCTACGGGCGGCCCGGCAGTCCGACCAGCTTCGCCGCCGTCACCTCGAGCAACTCTGTGATCTTGCTGCTGACCTGCGGGCCGGTCTGCCGGTGGGCCAGTCCACGGCGGTGCCGGCGGCCGGGGGTTCGGGCGGCACCGTGATCCGGGCAGCTATCCGGCTCGCTGATCGCACCGGTGCACCCCTCGCCGACCTGCTGGAGCGGATCGACGTGGACGCCCGCGCCGCTGACCGGGGCCGGGCCGCGGCGGCGGCGCAGGCGGCCGGGGCGCGGGCGACCACCTGGCTGCTCGTGGCGCTTCCGCTCGGTGGCATTGGTCTGGGATACGGCATCGGAGTCGACCCGGTCGCAGTGCTGCTGCACACGGCGGTCGGCGGTAGCTGCGCGGTCCTCGCTGTCATGCTCCAGGTCGTTGGGTTGTTCTGGGCGGAGCGGATCACCACGGTCCGCGGTAGGGACATCGGATGACCCCGCCGGTGCTGACCGCCGAGCGTCGGTCCGTGTCAGCCCTGCTGAGCAGACTCGGACGGAGGAGGCGTCGTCCGATCCGTCGGCTGCGCGACCTCGACCGAGTCCCGCCCGGTCCGCCGTTGATCAGATCAGCGGGTGCGACCCCAGCGGAGTCCCGGCACCGGCGGGACGCGATTCGGCTCGTCGCAGTGCTCGCTGCCGTGGCGCTCGCCGTGCTGGCCGGCGGAGTTCCGGGCCTGCTCGGCGCCCTGCCCGTGGCGGTGCTACTCGACCGGCTGCTGCGTCGGGTCGAGTCACCGGCCATCCGGGAACGACGCCGACAGGAGAACGCGGCCCTGCCGCTCGCCGCTGACCTGCTCGCGTCGGCGATGCGCGCCGGTGCCCCGGTCGACCAGTCGGTGCTGGCGGTGGCGGAGGCGATCGACGGGCCCCTCGCGGAGCGGCTCGCTCGGGTCGGGCGTCTCCTGCGCCTCGGAGCGGAGCCTGCGGAGGCCTGGTCAACGCTTGCGGCGGTGCCCGGCGCCGAGCGCCTGGTCGGCGCTGCGCTCCGTTCGGCAACCAGCGGGGCTTCCCTGGCGGGTGCCTTGACCCGCCTCGCCGATGATCTGCGGGCCGACCGGACCACGGCGGCCGAGGCGACAGCCCGTCGGTCCGGGGTGCTGATCGTGCTGCCGTTGGGGCTCTGCTTCCTACCGGCCTTCATTCTCGCCGGCCTGGTGCCGGTGATCGTCGCCGTTCTCGGTGACGTGCTCTGACCAATCTCGAGAAAGGACCATGGACATGCGCAGAATCACCACCCGGCTGCGAGGCGACGCCGGGATGAACACCGCCGAGTACGCCGTCGGCACGCTCGCCGCAGTCGCCTTCGCCGGACTCCTGCTCAAGGTGCTCACCTCCGACAACGTGCAGACCGCGTTGACCGCCGTCATCGACCGGGCACTTCAGTGAGGCGGTGCCGGTGGGCCGGCCGAGACCGGGGCTCCTTCACCGCCGAACTGGCGGCCGGCCTGCCGGCGCTGCTCTTGCTTCTCTTCGTTGGTCTGACAGCGGTTGACGCGGTGGGCACCAAAGGCGCCTGTCTACACGCGGCCCGGGAGACGGCGATCGCGGTATCCCGGGGTGCAGATGGGTGGGCCGTGGTCCGTGCGGTAGCCCCACCGGAAGCCAAGGTGTCGATCGACAAAGACGGGCAGCGGGTACGCGTCACTGTTCGTGCCCCGGTCCGGGCGCTCGGGGCGCGGATGCCCCGACTGGTGGTCACGGCGACGACCGTGGCCGTGGTCGAACCCGGCCCGGAACCTTTCCCGCCGGTCGAAGCCGTCGTCGGTGGAGCCGGAGCGGGCGGGTGATCGGCGGTGGAAGCGGGGGTCGTCTCGCCGCCAGCCGGGACGAGGGGGCTCGGTGGGGACAGCGGGCGACAGGCGCGGGGAGGCAGCGGATGTCCACCGGTAGCGACCGGGGCGGTGCCACCGTCCTGCTGCTCGCGGTCGGCGTCGCATTCGTCCTCTTCGGGGTGGCGGGCGCGGCGGTCGGGGTGGCGCGGCTGGCCCGACAGCAGGCGGGTGTCGCGGCGGACCTGGGTGCGCTCGCCGGCGCGGCGCGCGTCGCGCTCGGCGTCACCACCGCGTGCGAGTCGGCCCGGGCGATCGTGACAGCAAATGGCGGCCGGCTCGTCAGCTGCCAGCTCGACGGGTTGGACCTGCTGGTCACCGTGGAGGTGACCGCCACCGTGTTGCCGGGTCTGGTCCGGGCCGCCACCGGGCGGGCCCGCGCCGGCCCGCTGCGTGGCTGAAACGCACGCGCACCCCCGGCAGGTCGGCTGGCGCAGTGGACGCGAGAGCGCCGGGGGGAACGCCACGCTGTCGGGCCGCGCGGTCCCGGTGCCAGCCGCAAGCTGAGCGGGGCCTTCGGCGATGGGGCTGTGGCCTCGGATCAGCGGGACTGGAGCGCGTCCAGGGCGATGGCCATGGCGATGACCAGTCGGCGATCGAGCTGTGGGTTGTGGATCTGCACAACGTACCGGTCGCGGATACCCCACTTTTTCACGACCGAGAAGGCTGGCTGGCCGTCGGCGACGAAATCGAAGTGGTATGGCAGCCAGGACAGCGCCTCAACGAAGCGGCGGAGCAGAGCGACCGGAAGGGAGCGCTCCTCCCCGGTGACCTGAGGCAACCCGTCCTGCTCGAGCTGCCAGGTGGAGCGCAGCAGGGACTGGGTGAAGTTCTTACGGAACAGACCGATCGGGCTTCCGGCATGATCCGTGATGTCGTAGGTGGCACCCAGGTCGAGGCGCTGCCGTGCCTTGAACCCGAGTAGCGGCTGCTGCTGTGTGTCGTCGGTGTAGATGGTTACCTGTTCCTTGAAGGCAAGCCGTTTCTGCTGGGCGAACGCCAGCAGCTCCCCCTCCGAGCCGTCCGGCGTGACGGCGTGGACCTCGTACTGGTTGACGACCATCCGGATTCGCTGGCGGATGTGGAGCTGCTGCTGGGCCTGTAGCGCGTCGGGGTGCATGACATTCCCTCCGGTTCAGTGGGGCGAGGTCGAAGCGGGGAGTGGTCGCAGGTGGAGTTGTCGCAGCGGCGAGTGGTTGGAGCTCTGCGCACCGTCGGTGCGCGGAGAGCCGGGCCTATTGACGCTCACGACGCCTGGCTGGCCCGAACCCCTCCGGATGGCAGATTGGCCAGTACGATGTCGAGGACCCGGACCGCGTCCGCCTTGGACAGCGGATTGTTGCCATTACCGCACTTCGGGGACTGGACGCAGGACGGGCAGCCGGACTCGCAGCCACACTCCGCGACCACGTCCCGGGTCGCCCGCAGCCACGTCGCCGCCGTCCCGTACGCCCGCTCGGCGAAGCCGGCCCCGCCGGAGTGGCCGTCGTAGACGAAGACGGTCGGCGCCCCGGTGTCGGGGTGGGCCGCGGTTGACAACCCGCCGATGTCCCACCGGTCGCAGGTCGCCATCAGCGGTAGCAACCCGATCGCGGCGTGCTCGGCGGCGTGCAACGCGCCTGGCACGTCGGCCGGGTCGACTCCAGCCACGGTGAGGGACTTCGGCGAGATGGTGAACCACACCGCCATGGTCCGCAGTTCCCGGGCCGGTAGGTCCAGGGGGCGGGTGTCGATGACCTCGCCGGTGGCGATCCGGCGTCGCTGGTAGGAGACCACCTGGCTGGTTACGTCGACCTCACCGAGGAAGAGCCCGACCGGCCCGGCATCGACGTACGACCGGACCGCCACCACCGACAGCGACGTGACATCGCGGGCGTGGGTGGACCAGTCCGGCTCCTCGGGGTGTACCAGTGCGCACCCGTCGGCGAAGTCGAGGGTGTCGACCACGTACGAGACGCCCTGGTGCAGGTAGACCGCCCCGGGGTGCAGCAGGAAGTGCGACGACCCGCCGTCAACCGTGCCGAGGAGCCGTCCGGTCGCGGTCTCCACCACGCAGATCGGTGCGCCGTCGCCGCCACGGAGCTGCACCTGGGGGCGCTCTCGGTGGCGCCAGTACCACCCGGTGGGGCGCTGCCGGAGCGCACCAGCCTCGACCAGGGCGTCCACCGCCTCTTTCGCGCCCTCCCCGAACAGGTCCAGGTCGGCCGGGGTGAGTGGCGCCTCGGCTGCGGCGCAGGCGAGCTGCGGCCCGAGCACGTACGGATTGGTGGGGTCGAGTACGGTCGCCTCAACCGGGGTTCCGAAGACGGCTTCGGGGTGGTGGACGAGGTAGCTGTCGAGCGGGTCGTCCCGGGCCACCAGCACCGCCAGCGCCTCCTGGCCGGAGCGTCCGGCCCGCCCAGCCTGCTGCCAGAGCGAGGCGCGGGTGCCGGGATAGCCGCAGATCAGCACCGCGTCCAGCCCGACCAGGTCGACGCCGAGCTCGAGGGCGTTGGTCGAGGCGAGTCCGCGCAGTTCACCGCTGAGCAGGGACCGTTCCAGCTCGCGTCGCTCCTCCCGCAGGTAGCCGGCGCGGTAGGCGGCCACCTGGTCACCCAGTCCGGAGAACGCCTCGTCGAGGGCCCGCCGGGCGTTGGCGGCCACCGCCTCGGCCCCCCGTCGGGACCGGACGAAGGCGAGCGTGCGAACCCCCGCGGCCACCGCGTCGGCGAGTAGGTCGGCGGTTTCTCGCAGCGCGGATCGGCGCACCGGCGCGAGGTCAGTGTCGTCGGGGGAGGTGGTCGGGGTGGGCAGCGTCGGCGGCTCCCACAGCGCGAAGGTCACCCCGCCACGGGGCGAGGTGTCCACGGTGACCGCCGCCACGGGCAGGCCGGTGAGTCGTTCGGCTGTCGCGGCCGGGTCACCCGAGGTGGCGGAGGCCAGTACGAAGACCGGCGTACGGCCGAGGCGGGTGCACTGCCGGCGCAGTCGGCGCAGCACGTGTGCGACCTGCGAGCCGAAGACGCCCCGGTAGCTGTGGCACTCGTCCACCACCACGTACGCGAGCCGGCGGAGGAACCTCGCCCACTGGGCGTGGCCGGGCAGGATGCCGTGGTGGAGCATGTCGGGGTTGGTCAGCACGAACCGCGCGTGTTGCCGGATCCACTCCCGTTCGGCGCGGGGGGTGTCTCCGTCATAGCAGGCGGGGCGCACTCCGCCCAGGTCCAGCTCGGTGATGGCCCGTAGCTGGTCAACGGCGAGTGCCTTGGTGGGAGCGAGGTAGAGCACGGTGGCGCGGGGGTCGGTGAGCAGCGTCGACAGCGCCGGTAGCTGGTAGGCCAGGGACTTGCCGGACGCGGTGCCGGTGGCGACGACGACGTGGTTGCCGGTGTGGGCGAGGTTGGCGGCTTCGGCCTGGTGCTGCCACGGCGCCGCCACGCCCTGCCGGGTGAACGACGCCTGGAGGTCTGCCGGGATCCAGCTGGGCCACGGCGCGGGCTCGCCGGCGCGGGCGGGTACCCGTTCGACGTGGGTTACCGGGTCTGCGGCGTGCCGGGCGCGTAGCTGGCTCAGCAGCTCCGCGGGGGGTGGCCCGGGGGCAGCGACACGGGCAGCCGCGGGTGACGGCGGCCGGCCGGGGCGCCGCGGCCGGGGTGCCGGGCTGTCGGAGGTCACGTCTGCACACTCGCACGGGTGTTCGGGGATGGGTAGCGTTGGTCCGGGGGGCTGAGGTGCCTGCCTGCCGGGGCGCTGGTGGTAACCAGTATTACCGGTGGTGATGGTTGAATGCCCGTGGAGAGTTTACGGCTCTTGCGAGGAGGGTCTGATGGAGCTGTCGCTGGCGACGCGCACCGTGGGGGAGTTTGCGGTGGTCGTGGTCGGCGGTGAGGTGGATGTCTACACCGCCCCGCAGCTCCGGGAACGGCTGTTCGAGTTGGTCGATGCCGGGGCTGAGCACGTCGTGGTTGACCTGGGCCGAGTCGACTTCCTTGACTCCACCGGGCTTGGCGTGCTGGTGGGTGTCCTCAAACGGCTGCGGACCGCCGGTGGCTCCTTCGCGCTGGTCTGCGACCGGGAACCGCTGCTGAAGATCTTCCGAATCACCGCGCTTGACCAGGTCTTTCCGCTGTATCCGACGGTTGACGCGGCGACCGGCGCGTGATGGCTGTGGTCCGTCTCTCCTTCTCGCCCGCGCCGGTGCATGTACGCACGGCGCGGCTGGTTGGTGTCGCCGTAGCGCGGCGCGCGGGGGTCCGGCAGGGCCTGCTGGACGAGGTGCGACTGGCGATTGGTGAGGCGTGCACCCGGGCGGTGGCGTTGCACCAGCAGCACAACCTACCTGACCCGGTGCGGGTGGAGATGTCCGATTACGGGACGTATGCCGTCCGGGTGGTGGACCGGGCGCCGATCGAGGCTGGTGCCGATCTTGCGGCGTTGCCGGCGTCCGAACTGGCCCGGGAGTCGCTCAGCGAGGACGCGTTGACCACCGGCGTCGGCTTCGCGCTCCTTGCCGGCTTCGTCGATGATCTCCTGGTGCGTCCGGCGGATGGGGGCGTCGGCACCGAGGTGCAGATGGTGTGGCCGCTCGACCAGTGAGCGCCCCGACCCCGCCTGACCCCGACCCCGACCCCGACCGGGCCCGACTCCATCCCGAATCCTGCTCGGCACCGACCTGGCCAGACCGGACCGCTGCCGGGGTGCCCCCTGTCCTGGTTCCCGGGCGGGCCGGGCCGGTTGCCCTCTTGATCTAGATCGGCGCTTCGCTATATCAGAGTTTCTCTCATAGCACAGCGACGAAGATCATTCCGACACGATGGCCACCACGTGTGACCTCTGACACTGCGGAGGGCTACAGTACCCGGGTTGTCAGCAAGTGAACCCTTCCGCAGCCAGCGGGAACGGTGCTCCATCGCTGGTCCGCTCGGTGGTTGGCGCGTGCTTGCGACACCGCATCCAGGCGCCGACTCTGCGTCTCCACGGTCGGCGCGAGCGTTCGGTACAGGAGGACACAGATGTCCGACACCTTGGCCGCCGAGGGCGGCGGGATCTCCCTCACCGGGAGCAATGTCACGTACGTGGTTCTCGCCGCCGTGATCGCGGCCGTGGCGCTGGCTTTCGCTGCCGCGCTGACACGGACCGTGCTGGCCGCCGGCAGGGGCACCACCAATATGCAGGAAATCTCGGGTGCGGTGCAGGAAGGTGCCTCGGCGTACCTGTTCCGGCAGTTCCGTACCCTGGCGATCTTCGTGGTCGCCGCTGTGCTGCTGCTCTTCCTGCTGCCGGTGCACGAGACCGACGGCAGCGAGACCGCGGTGAAGATCGGCCGATCGGCCTTCTTCGTCATCGGCGCACTCTTCAGCGCGTTCATCGGGGGAGCCGGCATGTGGCTGGCGACCCGGGCCAACCTGCGGGTCGCCGCCGCAGCCCGGGAACGTGTGGGTGGCCGGGAGGCCGCCATGCGGATCGCGTTCCGCACCGGCGGCGTCGTCGGCTTCCTCACCGTCGGACTCGGTCTCCTCGGCGCGGCGCTGGTCGTCCTCTTCTACCGGAGCGACGCCCCGACCGTGCTGGAAGGCTTCGGCTTCGGTGCCGCGCTGCTCGCCATGTTCATGCGGGTCGGTGGGGGCATCTTCACCAAAGCCGCCGATGTCGGCGCTGACCTGGTCGGCAAGGTGGAGCAGGGAATCCCCGAGGACGATCCGCGCAATGCCGCCACCATCGCCGACAACGTGGGCGACAACGTGGGCGACTGCGCCGGGATGGCGGCCGACCTGTTCGAGTCGTACGCGGTGACCCTGGTCGCCGCGCTGATTCTCGGCCGGGCCGCCTTCGGTGAGCAGGGGCTGGTCTTCCCGCTGATCGTCTCCGGCATCGGTGTGATCGTCGCGATCATCGGCGTCTTCATCACTCGGCTGCGCACCTCGGACCGCTCCGGTCTGACCGCGATCAACCGGGCCTTCTACGCCTCCGCGCTCATCTCCGCGGTACTGGTTGCCATCGCCGCCTGGACGTACCTGCCGGCCAGCTTCGCCGAGTTGACGCAGGGGCTGGCCGACGTTGACCAGAACCCGCGTGTGGTGGCCATCGGCGCGGTCGTCATCGGGATCGTGTTGGCCGCCGCGATCCAGGCGTTGACCGGCTACTTCACCGAGACCGACCGCCGTCCGGTCCAGGACATCGGCCGCAGCTCACAGACCGGCCCGGCCACCGTCATCCTCGCCGGCATCGGCGTTGGTCTGGAGTCCGCGGTCTACTCGGCGCTGCTGATCGGGGCGGGCGTCTTCGGCGCCTTCCTGCTCGGTGGCAGCTCCATCACGCTGTCCCTGTTCGCGGTCGCGTTGGCCGGTACCGGCCTGCTCACCACGGTCGGCGTCATTGTCGCGATGGACACCTTCGGTCCGATCTCCGACAACGCCCAGGGCGTGGCGGAGATGTCCGGCGACATCGATGCGGACGGTGCCCGCACGCTGACCGAGCTGGACGCGGTCGGTAACACCACCAAGGCGATCACCAAGGGCATCGCGATCGCCACCGCGGTACTGGCCGCGACCGCGCTCTTCGGCTCCTACACCGACACGCTGCGCATCGCGTACGCCGACGCGGGCATCACCGATGTCGGCGGCGAGATCCTCAACTCGCTGAACGTGGCGAATCCGCGGAACCTGGTCGGTCTCATCATCGGCGCCGCGGTGGTCTTCCTCTTCTCCGGGCTGGCCATCAACGCCGTGTCCCGCTCGGCGGGGGCGGTGGTTATGGAGGTTCGCCGGCAGTTCCGGGAGCTGCCCGGGATCATGGACCGCACCCAGCGCCCCGAGTACGGCAAGGTCGTCGACATCTGCACCCGGGACGCGCAGCGGGAGCTGATGACCCCCGGCCTGCTGGCGATCATGGCGCCGATTGCGGTCGGCTTCGGGCTCGGGCCGGGCGCGCTCGCGTCGTACCTGGCCGGGGCGATCGGCGCGGGCACCCTGATGGCCGTCTTCCTGGCCAACTCCGGCGGTGCCTGGGACAACAGCAAGAAGATGGTCGAGGATGGCGCGTACGGCGGCAAGGGCTCCGAGGCGCACTCCGCGACTGTTATCGGCGATACCGTCGGCGACCCCTTCAAGGACACCGCCGGCCCGGCGATCAACCCGCTGATCAAGGTGATGAACCTGGTCTCGCTGCTGATCGCGCCGGCCGTGGTGGCCTGGAGCGTGGGCGACGACCGCAACACCGGGCTGCGGATCTCGATCGCCGTGGTGGCGACCCTGATCATTGTCGCCTCCGTGCTGTTCAGCAAGCGCCAGGGTGTGTCGATGTCTGACCCGGGCGCGGGCACGGGCAGCGCGGAACAACATCCGGAGGCGGTCCGGGCCTGACCTGTCCACCTCGCAGCGCACCCGCCCCCCTCCCGACCCGGGTCGGGAGGGGGGCGGGGTGTGGATGCCCGGCGAACCTGACCGCGGTACGGGGCGGCGCGACACCGTACGCTGCAACGCATGCGTGTGTGCCGGGCGGCAGCCGGAAGGCTGGCGGCGATGCTGGCTACGGTTGTCCTGACCGCCGGGTGTGGTGGTGGGCCGAGTCCCGGGGCGTGGGCGACCTCGGTCTGCTCCGCCCTGACCCCCTGGCGAGCCGAGATCAGGAAGCTCACCAGTAGCACCGACCAGCAGATGACTGCCCAGACCAGTCCGGCTCAGGCCAAGGAGAACCTGGTGCGGCTCTTCGCCGGGGCGGCGCGGGCCAGCGAGACCGCGCGGCGCAGTGTGGAGCAGGCCGGCGTCCCCGATGTGGAGCAGGGCGTCGAGGTATCCGCGCGCTTCCGCGCGTCGCTGGCGCAGATGCGAGACGCGTACGCCAAGGCCCGGGACTCCATCGACAGCCTCGGCACGAGCCAGTCCGCCGCCTTCTACGACGGGGTGCGGGATGCGGTCCAGACGCTGAATGAGGAGTACGAGGCCAGCGCGTTGGACGCCAGTAACCTGAACTCGGAGGAGCTGAGACGCGCCTTCGCCGAGGTCCCCGAGTGCCGTTGACCGGGCCGGTGGACGGGGAGTCGGTGCCGGGGCTCTTCCCGGCGCCCGAGCTGGCCCCGCCCGCCACCCGGGGCGGTGCAGAGCGGGCAACACGTCGGGGTGTGGCCACCGCCCGAGGCGACGACACGGGTCGCCAACTCGCCTTCTTCGGCACCGAGGCCACTGAACCCACCGTCGCCGACCTGGCCGGCCTGCTCGCCGGACCTGCCGAGGGATCCGTAATGGGGGGTACCGCCCGCCTGGCCGTGGTGGTTGACGCCGCCTGGCGGGTGCACGCGCTGGTCGCCGAGTTGGAGGCGCGAGACCTCCCCACGAGCTGGGCGGCGGCGGGCGGTGGCCGGCATACCGTGCGGACGGCGTACACGAGGGTGTTGAAGCCGCTCGTGGCGGCGTGGCTGCACGGCTCGGCGAAGCACCCGCCCGACGCTTTCCACCTGGGTGGGCGAGGGCTGCGGCTCTGGTTCGTCGCGGCGGGTTCGGTGGCGGACTCCGACGTCCTGCTCCGCCTCGGGCCGGCCATTCACCAGCGGGTGGGAGCGGCGCTCGCCGCGGTGGGGTTGCCCGCCGTGCCAGAACCGGGACCGGACGGCCTGGCCTACCGGATAACCGGACGCCGACTGCTGAACCGCTTCGCCGAACTGGTCGGCGACCCACCCTCCACCGTGCCCCGGACGGCCTGGCCGGACCGTGGTTGAGTGGCGGCGCTCAACCGCCACGGCGTCGGGGTGGGTGGCGCGGCGGCTCCCTGCCCGACCGGGTGCGTTGGGGTCCCGTTCGTCACGGGAAGCGGTGGTCAGGCCTACGGGCAGTGTACGGTGACGCCGGGTCCGGTCCCTCCGGTGTTTGTCGCCCACGAAACCGGAATCCCGGACGACGCGTTACGTTGGACATCCGGACCGTTGGGGCGCCGGCGGGGTCAATGCGCCCCGTACCGGACACCACAGCGGTCGCGATGCGGGAGTGAGGTCGGAGAGAGACGTGCCGAGCAAAGCTGGAACCACCCGTCTGGTCATCGTCGAGTCCCCGGCGAAGGCCAAGACGATCTCGGGCTACCTCGGCCCGGGGTACGTCGTGGAGGCCAGTTTCGGGCACGTCCGCGACCTGCCGCGAAACGCCGCCGATGTGCCGGCGAAGTACAAGGGTGAGTCGTGGGCCCGGCTCGGCGTCGATGTCGACAACGGCTTCCACGCCCTCTACGTCGTCTCCTCCGACCGCCGGCAGCAGATCAGCAAGTTGACCAAGCTGGCCCGGGAGGTTGACGAGATCCTCCTGGCTACGGATGAGGACCGGGAGGGCGAGGCGATCGCCTGGCACCTGGTGGAGACGCTCAAGCCGAAGGTTCCGGTCAAGCGGATGGTCTTCCACGAGATCACCAAGGCGGCGATCCGGTCCGCCGTGGCGAATCCGCGGGAGATCGACCGCGATCTGGTGGACGCCCAGGAGGCCCGCCGCATCCTCGACCGGTTGTACGGCTACGAGGTGTCCCCGGTGCTGTGGAAGAAGGTCATGCCGAAGCTCTCGGCCGGCCGGGTCCAGTCGGTGGCGACCCGCATCGTGGTCGAGCGGGAGCGGCAGCGGATGGCGTTCCGCAGCGCCGAGTACTGGGACATCCTCGCCACGCTCGCCGCCGAAGAGCCCGGTGCGGGCCCCCGCACCTTCAACGCCACCCTGGTCGCGCTCAACGGTGACCGGATCGCCACCGGCAAGGACTTCGAGCCAACCACCGGGCGGGTCCGTCCCGGCGCCGGCGTGGTGCATCTGGACGAGGGCGGGGCCCAGGGGCTGGCCGCCCGGCTGGCGGATCGGCCGTTCACGGTCACCCGGGTCGAGGAGAAGCCGTACCGTCGCCGCCCGTACGCGCCGTTCATCACCTCGACGCTGCAGCAGGAGTCAGCCCGCAAGCTGCGCTTCTCCTCTCAGCAGACGATGCGCACCGCGCAGCGGCTCTATGAGAACGGCTACATCACCTATATGCGTACCGACTCGGTGAACCTGTCGGAGACCGCCATCGCCGCGGCCCGCCAGCAGATCGTCGAGCTGTACGGGGAACGTAGCGTCCCGCCGGAGCCGCGTCGCTACACCGGCAAGGTGAAGAACGCCCAGGAGGCGCATGAGGCGATCCGCCCCGCCGGCGACACCTTCCGCACCCCGGGGGAACTGCGCAACGAGCTGTCGGTGGAGGAGTACAAGCTCTACGAGCTGATCTGGCGCCGTACCGTCGCCTCCCAGATGACCGACGCCGTGGGCTCCAGCGTCTCGGTGCGGATCCGGGCCGTCACAGCGGCCGGTGAGGAGGCGGACTTCGGTGCCACCGGTAAGACCATCACCGACCCGGGCTTCCTCCGCGCCTACGTGGAGTCCAGCGACGACGAGAACGCCGAGGCGGAGGATGCCGAGCGGCGTCTGCCGACGCTGGTGAAGGACCAGCCGCTCACCGGTGATCAGCTCGCCGCGCAGGGGCACCACACCCAGCCGCCCGCCCGTTACACCGAGGCGTCCCTGGTCAAGGCGCTGGAGGAGCTGGGCATCGGCCGTCCCTCCACCTACGCGTCGATCATGCAGACCATCCAGGACCGGGGGTATGTCGTCAAGCGTGGCCAGGCGATGATCCCGTCGTTCCTGGCCTTCGCCGTGGTCGGGCTGATGGAGCGGCACTACCCGCGCCTGATCGACTATGGCTTCACCGCCAGCATGGAAGACGAGCTGGACGAGATCGCCGGTGGCGACCACGCGGCGGTGGACTTCCTCACCGCGTTCTACTTCGGCACCACCAACGGCGCCGGTGACCAGGACATCGCCCGCTCCGGTGGGCTGAAGAAGCTGGTCACCGAGAACCTGAGTGAGATCGACGCGCGGAGCGTCAACTCGATTCCGCTCTTCAGCGACGACCAGGGGCGGCCGGTCGTGGTCCGGGTGGGCCGTTACGGGCCGTACCTGCAGCGGGAGTTGCCGGGGGAGGCGGCCGCCGCCGACGGTGAGGAGGGCGGTGGTCAGGGCGACCGGGCTCCGATTCCGGAGGGGCTGGCCCCGGATGAGTTGACCCCGGACAAGGTGTACGAGCTCTTCCTCGGTGGCGGCGGTGAGCGCAAGCTCGGGGAGGACCCGGCCACCGGAGAGCCGATTCTGCTCAAGTCTGGCCGGTTCGGCCCCTACGTGGCCAGCGGGGAGCGCAAGTCGTCCCTGCTGCGCTCCCAGTCGCCGGACGCCCTCACCCTCGATGAGGCGCTGCGGCTGCTGAGCCTGCCACGGCTGGTCGGTGTTGACCCGGAGGGCAGTGAGGTCATCGCCAACAACGGCCGCTACGGCCCGTACGTGAAGCGGGGCGAGGAGTTCCGGTCGCTGGAGTCCGAAGAGAAGATGTTCACGGTCACGCTGGACGAGGCGCTGGCGCTGCTGGCCGCCCCGAAGACCCGGCAGCGTCGGGCTCCCGCACCGCCGCTGCGGGAGTTGGGCGCCGACCCGTTGACCGAGAAACCGCTGGTCATCAAGGATGGCCGGTTCGGGCCGTACGTGACCGACGGGGAGACCAACGCATCGTTGCGGCGGGGGCAGACGCCGGAGGCGCTGAGCCTGGAGCAGGCGTCGGAGATGCTCGCCGAGAAGCGGGCGAAGGGCCCGGCGCCGCGGAAGAAGGCGGCCAAGAAGGCCGCGCCGGCCAAGAAGGCGACCGCGACGAAGAAGACCGCGGCGGCGAAGAAGGCGACCGCGACGAAGAAGACCGCGGCGGCGAAGAAGACGGCGACGGCGAAGAGCGCCGGGGCCAAGCCGACGAAGCCGAGGCGGGCCGGCAGCGCGGCCGAGTGACGCATCCACCCCGGCCCGTGTCAGCCGAGGCGGCAGGACGGGCCGGGGCTGCGATCAGCCGAGGCGGGTTGGGCCGGGGCTGCGATCAGCCGAGGACGCGGGACAGGTGTTCGCTGCCGAACACCCGGTGCGGGTCGAGCCGGTCCCGGACGGCCTGGAAGCTGTCCCACTTGGGATAGGCGGGGGCCAGGGAAGCCGCGTCGCGCCAGTGCAGTTTGCCCCAGTGCGGCCGGCCGCCAAGCCCTTCGGCCAGCTCTTCGACGGCGCGGAAGTACGGCTCGTACGGCATCCCCACGTACTGGTGGACGGCGAGATACGCGGAATCCCGGCCGTAGCCGTGCGAGAGCCAGACGTCGTCGGCGGCGCTGAACCGTACCTCGACCGGGAAGAGGACCTTGACCGGTAGCCGGTCCACGATGCGGCCAAGGTCGGCCAGGGCCGGGGCGAGGGCCTCGCGGGGCAGCGCGTACTCCATCTCGACGAAGCGGACCCGACGTGGGCTACAGAAGACCGCGTCGGAGGGGCCGGTGTAGCGGCGTTCGGTGAGCACCCGCGCGGCGACGGAGCTGATGCCGGGGACGAGTGCCGGTACGGCCCGGCCGAGCCGGCAGGCCCCGGCGAGAACCGTGTTGGAGAGGAACTCGTCGTTGAGCCAGCGGTGCCAGTGCGGCAGCGGACGGTCGTTGACGGGCACCCGATCGTTGCTCTTGACCTGGACCCGATCGGTGTAGGGGAACCAGTAGAACTCGACGTGGTCGTGTCGCTCCACCAGCTCGGGTAACTCGGCCAGCACTCCGGCCAGCGGCGCGGGCCGCTCGTGGGCGTGCAACACGAACGCGTCGACACAGCTCAGGGTGACGTCAACCAGCACCCCGAGCGCGCCGAGCGAGACCCGGGCGGCGGCGAAGACCTCCGGGTGCTCGTCGGCGGAGCAGTGCAGCACCTCGCCGACGCCGGTGACCAGGGTGAGAGCGGTGACGAAGGTGGACAGGCAGCCGTACTGGGCGCCGGTGCCGTGGGTGCCGGTCGAGATCGCGCCGGCCACGGTCTGCGCGTCGATGTCGCCGAGGTTGGGCAGGGCCAGGCCGTACCCGGCGAGCAGTCGGTTGAGGGTGCGCAGCGTGGTGCCGGCGGGTACCGTGACCAGCCGGCGATCGAGGTCGACCCGCACCTCGTCGGCAAGGCCCGTCAGCTCCATCCGATGACCGTCGGTTCGGGCGACCGGGGTGAAGGAGTGGCCACTGCCGACCGGGCGGATCCGCTTCCCGGCTGCCACGGCGGCCCGCACCGCCTCCGCGATGTCGGCGCTTGAGGTGGGGCGTAGCACGCTGGTGGCGGTGTCACGCTGATTGCCGGCCCAGTTGGACCAGGCGCTTACGGAGCTTGCGGCAGCGACCATGGACGCTCCTCGAAATGAATGTGAAGTGACTTCATATCAGGAACGTTGTGCCTGGTAAATACCGCAATCGAGTTCCGCTCGTTGTACCGGTAGTCACGGACTCGTGACGTGCAGATATGTTCTTCCGTCGAAGGGGGGTGGCGAGTGTCCACACCAGCCGCCACGACCGGGCCGCTGCGCCGCGTACCGGTGCAGGGTCGAAGTGTCGCTCGGGTCCAGCGAATGCTGGACGCCTGTGCGGAGCTCGTCGACGAGGTGGGGTACGAGGGGCTGACCACGACGCTGCTCGCCGAGCGCGCCGAGGTGGCGATTGGCTCGGTCTATCAGTTCTTCCCGGACAAGCGGGCGATTGTGCAGGCGTTGACCCTGCGCACGATGGAGTCCTATCTCCAGCGGCTCGACGAGAGGTTCGCCTCGAACGACCTGACCCACTGGTGGGATGGGGTTGACGCGGCAATCGACGAGTACATCACGATGCACCGCACCGTTCCCGGGTTCCGTACCCTGCACTTCGGTGACGTGGTCGACCTGCACCTGCTCGATGAGCAGCGGGACAACAACGGGGTGATCGCGGATCAACTGGCTCGTGTCCTCACCGAGCGCTTCGGACTCACCGACGTCCCGGAGCTCCAGTTCCATCTCGAGATCGCGGTCGAGGGTGCTGACGCGCTCATCCAGCTGGCGTTCCGCCGGCGGCAGGAGGGCGATGACCGGGTGCTTGTCGAGGCGAAGGCGTTGATTCGGGAGTACCTGTACCGCCAGGTCGACGCCCGGGGGGGCGTGGACCGGCCGGCGGAGGTCGCCCAGCCAGCCTGACCGGCGTCCACCCGCGGACCGTCCGCAACCGGTCCGGGCGGCGGGCTCCGGGCCCCGGCGTCGAGGGGTGGGCCCTCAGAGGAAGGCCCACCCCTCACCGCGGTACGAGGCGGCGGCCGTCCCGACGGTCTCCGACTCCACCAGGTGGAGCTCGTTGACGTGCTCGGCGAGTTCGCCGGCCTTGGCGTGCCGGAACCAGACCCGGTCGCCGATCCGAAGCGTGTCGGCGGCCCGGCCGGTCAGCGGCGTCTGCACCTCGCCGGCGCCCTCCGCGCCGACCAACCGGAGGCCAGCCGGGAGGACCGGGCGGGGGAGACGACTGCGTTCGGCCGGCCCGGAGGCGATCCAGCCACCGCCGAGCACGGTGGCGTAGCCGGGCGCTGGCCGCCGGGCCACCGCGCAGGCGAAGAAGGTGGCGGGGGCCGGGCGCCAGGCCCGGTAGGTGTCGAAGAGTGTCGGCCCGTACAGTCCGGAGCCCGCTGCGACCTCGGTGACCGCGGGGTCGGCGCTGGTGGCGGCCAGGCTGCCGGTACCGCCACCGTTGACGAACTCCAGCTCGGCGTGTTCACGGACCGCCGCCACCGCCGCACCCCGGCGGGCCAGCAACTCCCGGTACGACCCACGCTGAACCAGTCGGATCGCCGCGCCGAGCAGCGCTCGCCCCGGCGGCGCATCGCCCATCCCGGCGATCTGCGCCTCATACGCCATCAGTCCGACCAGCCGGAATCCCGGTCGGTCGGCGATGGTGGCGGCGAGCGCGCCGGCCGCCCGTGGGTCATGCACCGGCGAGCGGCGCACCCCGAGGTGCAGCCGCCCGCCCAGCGGTCGCCAGGAGGCGTCCAGGTCCAGGCAGACCCGCAGCTCGGGCCGGCGACCTGGGGCGCGAACGGCATCCACCAGATCGAGCTGAGCGGGATCGTCGATCATCAGGGTCACCGCGGCGGCGAGCGTCGGATCACCGGCCAGGTCGGCGAGCGCGGCCCGGTCGGTCGCGGGGTACGCCACCACCACGTCGTCGGTGACCCCGCAACGGACCAGCCAGAGCGCCTCGGCGAGGGTGAATGCCAGCACACCCGCCCAGCCGGGGGTGGCCAGGGCCCGGGAGATCAGCGTCCGGCAGCGTACCGACTTGCTGGCCAGGCGGACCGGCTTACCGCGGGCGCGCTCGGCGAGGGCGGTGGCGTTGGCGTCGAACGCCCGGAGATCAACCACCGCGTACGGCGGGTCCAGGTGGGCGGTCGCGCGGTCGAGTCGGGCGCGCAGTTCCGCGGTGTCGGGGGGCACGTGGTGCACGCTAGCCGTACCGGGGGCGATGCCCAAGCACCTCGCCGCGGGCGGTGGATGCCCCCGCCTAGGCTCGGTGAGCAGGGGAATGCCATAGCGGTATGCCATCGGGCCGGGGCTAGAGTGTTGCACCGAGACCGCTCAGTAGTGGGTCGCCACGTGGAGGTACGGCCATCGTAAGCCAGCAGAACGGCGAGTCGGCCAACGGTTCGTCACCCGCCGCCGCGTCCGGATCGGCGGGCCCGTCCGGAACCGCGGCACCGGCTAGCCAGCCCGACCACTCGGGTTACGCCGCGATCCGCTCAGTCCTGCGCATCCGCCCGTTCCGGCGGCTCTGGATCGTGCTTGGCGCCGCCTCGTTCGGTGACTGGTTCGGTCTGCTCGCCACCTCCGTCTTCGCCGCCTCCCAGGTGGAGGGGAGCACCGCCAAGGGCGCGGCGTTCGGCACGGTCATCGCGATCCGGCTGCTGCCGGCGCTGGTCCTCGGGCCGATCGCCGGCGTCTTCGCCGACCGGTTCGACCGCCGCTGGACGATGGTCATCTGCGACGTGCTGCGGTTCCTGCTCTTCGCCTCGATCCCGCTGATCGCGGTCCTGGGCGCGAGTGGTGCGGTGGTGGTCGGGTGGGCCACGATCGCCACGTTCCTGATCGAGTCGATCACCCTGCTCTGGATTCCGGCCAAGGAGGCCGCGGTCCCGAACCTGATCCCTCGGGCCCGGCTCGAAGCAGCCAACCAGCTCACGCTGATCACCACGTACGGCCTCACCCCGGTCGTCGCGGCGATCGTCCTCGCCGCGCTGGACGGCGCGGTCCGGGCCGCCACTGGTGGTACCGCCCCGGACTGGGCCGAGCCCGCCCAGCTCGCGCTCTGGTTCAACGCGCTCTCCCGGCTGGCCACCGCCGTGGTGGTCGCGTTCGGTATCCGGGAGATCAGCCAGGGCCCCGCCGCCGATCGGGATCAGACCGGGCAGAGCATGCTGCGCCAGTTCAAGGAGGGCTGGCAGTTCATCGGCCAGACCCCGCTGGTCCGAGGTCTGGTGCTGGGCATCTTCGGCGCTTTCGCCGGCGGTGGCATCGTGATCGGCACAGCTCGCTTCTTCGCCAACTCGCTCGGTGCTGGTGACGCCGCTTTCTACCTGCTGTTCGGGGCTATCTTCATCGGCCTGTCGATCGGCATCGGGCTCGGCCCGATGATCGTCAAGGAGATGTCCCGGCGGCGTTGGTTCGGCATGAGCATCGTGCTCGCCAGCGCCGCGGTCATGACCCTGGCCTTCGCCATCCACCTCTCCATGGCGATGGTGGGTGCGGTCCTGGTCGGCGCGGGCGCCGGCATGGCCTTCCTCGCCGGCACGACGCTGCTCGGTGGCGAGATCGCCGACGAGGTGCGGGGGCGGGTCTTCGCGGTGGTGCAGATCGGCACCCGGCTGGTGCTGATCCTGGCCATCGCGTTGAGCAGCCTACTCGCCGGGGTTGGTGGCTCCCGCCGATTCGACGTCGCCAACCTGGGGATCTCGATCTCGTCCACCCGGCTGCTGCTGCTCGCTGCGGGGTTGGCGGGCGTCTTCGCTGGAGTCAGCGCGTTCAGGCAGATGGACGACAAGAAGGGCGTTCCCGTCCTGGCCGACCTGTGGGGTTCGATGCGCGGGCGGCCGCTGACGCCAGCCGAGCCGTTCGCCTCCGCCGGACTGTTCGTGGTCTTCGAGGGGGGCGAGGGAGCCGGCAAGTCCACCCAGCTCGCTCTGCTCGCCGCGCGGCTACGGGACCAGGGGCGGGACGTGGTGGTCACCCGCGAGCCCGGTGCCACCGGAGTCGGCGAGCGAATCCGGTCCCTGCTGCTCGGCCAGCCGGGTTCCGAGGTGCCCTCCCCTCGCGCCGAGGCGCTGCTCTACGCCGCCGACCGGGCCCACCATGTGGCCACCGTGGTGCGGCCGGCGCTGCTCCGGGGCGCCGTCGTGGCGAGCGACCGCTACATCGACTCGTCCCTGGCCTACCAGGGTGCGGGCCGGACGCTCCCCGTTGACGAGGTCTCCTGGCTCTCCTCCTGGGCCACCGGCGGGCTCCGACCCGACCTGGTGGTGCTCCTGGACGTTGATCCGAGTGTCGGGCTGTCCCGGGTGGCTGCCCGGAGTGGGGCCCCCGACCACCTGGAGGCCGAATCGGTCAGCTTCCACGAACGAGTCCGGTACGCGTTCCTCGACCTCGCCGCCGCCGATCCGAAGCGCTACCTGATGCTGGACGCCGCCCGGCCCACCGACGAGATCGCCGACGAGGTGGCTCGGCGGGTCGCCGAGCTGCTCGGCGCCCAAGCGGGCGGGCCGAACCCGCCGGCGGCGAACACACCCGAGGGGAGTGGGCCGGCGGCGAACACACCCGAGGGGAGTGGGCCGGCGGCGAACACATCCGCGGCGCGTAGGCCGAACCCGCCGGCGGCGAGCGGGCCGGACACCACGGTCCACTCCGAGTTATCCGACCCGAAGCTGGTGACGATGGAGCGTCGGACCTGATGCCAGACGTCTTCGCCGACCTGGTCGGCCAGGACGAGGCGGTGGACGTGCTGCGGCGGGCCGTAGCTGACGCCGCCGCCGTGCTCCGTGCCGGGACACCGGACCTGGCGGCTCAGACCAATTCGGCTGACCCGCCTCCCACCTCCGGGAGCAGCCCGGATCCGACCTTGGGCAGCGGCTCGCCAGCCACCGCCGGGAGCGACCCGGCGCAGGCCGGTGCGGCCGAGCCGGCGGAGCGTGAACCGGGGGCGGGGATGACGCACGCCTGGATCTTCACCGGGCCGCCCGGGTCGGGGCGGTCGATCGCCGCGCGAGCCTTCGCCGCCGCACTCCAGTGCGGGGATGGCAGTGGATGCGGCACCTGCCCCGGCTGCCACACCACGATGGCCGGCACCCACGCCGATGTCCGGCTGGTGGTACCGGAGGGGCTCTCCATCGGCGTCAACGAGATGCGTGCCCTGGTGCTCCGCGCCGCCAGTACCCCCTCCGGCGGGCGGTGGCAGGTGGTGGTCATCGAGGACGCGGACCGTCTCACCGAGGCCGCCGGCAACGCCCTGTTGAAGGCGGTGGAGGAGCCGCCCCCGCGTACGGTCTTCCTGCTCTGCGCGCCGTCCATCCACCCCGACGACATCTCGGTGACCATCCGGTCGCGCTGTCGGGTCGTACCCCTGCGGCAGCCCGCACCGGCGGCGGTCGCCGAGGTGCTCGTTCGGCGGGACGGCGTCGAGCCCGACGTGGCGAACTGGGCGGCCGCCGCGGCCCAGGGGCACGTCGGGCGGGCCCGGCGGCTGGCCCGTGACCCGCAGGCGCGTACCCGGCGGGACGCGGTGCTCGCGGTGCCCCGTCAGCTCACCGGGGTGGGCGCGGCGATCGACGCCGCCGCCGCGTTGATCGGAGCGGCCGAGGCGGAGGCCACGGCGTTGGTGGCGGACACCGATGCGGCGGAACGGGCCGCGTTGGAGACGGCCCTCGGCGCTGGCGGCACCGGTCGGAGAGCGGCCAGTGCGTTCCGGGGCGCGGCTGGGCAGGTCAAGGAGCTGGAGCGGCGGCAGAAGTCCCGGGCCACCCGGGCGCAGCGGGATGCCCTGGACCGGGCGCTGGTGGATCTCGCCGGCTTCTACCGGGACGCGCTCACGATGGCGCTGGGTGCCCCGGTCGAACCGGTACACACCGACACCGCCCCGGTCGCCGAGGCGGGGGCGCGCAAGTGGGACGCCGATGGCGCGCTGCGTCGCCTGGAGGCGGTCCTGGCCTGCCGGGCCGCGATCGAGGCGAACGTCAAGCCCCGGATCGCCGTCGAGGCGATGATGCTCGCCCTCTGGAAGGGCTGACCAGACCGCCTCCACCCCCTGCCGGGGGACGGCGGTCAGCGGTCGCGGCAGCCGGGCACCGGGCAGTTCCGCGGCATCGACACGTTCCACTCGTGTGCGGTACGGTCCGATGTGCCATGGTGACGCGGGGGCGACGCTCAGTGATGTCAGTGCGGGAGGACGCCGATGCCGCGGGGGGAGATCGACGAAGCCTGGATCGAGGAGGCGGTGCGGCGCTACCGCCGGATCGAGTCCCTGCAGGCCGAGTTCGACCAGGCGGTGACGACGGTCGAGGTCACGGTCCGCTCGCCGGACGGGCTGGTTGAGGTGGTGGTCACCGCGGCGGGGCAGATCACCGACGTGCGGTTCCTCCGCACGCTGCAGAACCGCCAACCCCGCGACGTTGCCGGGTCCGTGCGGGCGGCGGTGGCCGCCGCAGCCGACGCCGCGCAGTGGGCGCGGGAAAAGCTCCACAACGAGACCTTCACCGCCTACCGCCCGCTCACGGGGGCTTGAATGGAGGCGTTGCGTTCCCTCGCCGTCCGGCTGGAGGCGGCGAGCGAGACCCTGACCAGGCTCTCTTACGCTGCGCCGGCCACTGATCCGCCCGGGGTCGCCTTCGGTGGCGACGGCGTGGGGCGCCCCGGCGAGGTTGGCCGGGCCCTGCACCGGCAGTGGACAGCCGCCACCGGTGATCGTGCCCGCGAGGCTCACCTGGCCGCCCAGCGGTTGGCCGCGGTGGCGGCCGCCGTCCGGTCCGCCGCCGACACCTACGCCGAGACCGACCAGGACGCGCGTTGGCAGTTCGTGGGGGAGACGTGATGGACCCACTGGACCGACTCGCTGAGCCCGGCCTTGACCTGCTGCGTCGGGTCGACACCCTGCTCGCCACCGGTGCCCCCGAGGGGCACCGGGTCTGGGCGCTGCTGCGCCGCATGCAGGTGCTCCCCGGGGCGGCGGTCCGGAGCTTCCTGGAGCTACCGGCCGTGGCCCTCTCCGACGCCGGTCGTTCGGTGCGTCAGCTCGTCCGGGGGTATGACGAGGTCTCCGCCGCGCTCACCGAACCGGTGCTCTGGTCCGGCACCGCCGCGACCGCCTTCGGGGAGCACCGGGCGGCGCTGTTGAGCCACCTCGACGAGGGGCCGGAGAGCCTGGTGGGGCGGCTGGAGTCAACCGCCGGCTACGCCGACGCCCTCGCCGACTGGATCGAGGGCAGCCGGCTTGCGCTCGCCCGGACCCTGGCCGGCGTGTTGGGCTCGGCCGAGGCGGTGGCGGTGGTCGCCGCGACGTCGGCGCCCCCCGCGGCCTCGGCGCAGCTCGTGGTGTCGGTGCCACACCCCGCGGCGGAGGTCGAGGCGGCCGAGATCGCCGCGCGGGTGCTGGCGGTGCTCTCCGCCGCCTACGACGGGGCGGAGACACTCCTGCGGCAGTGGGGGCCCAGCCTGGCCGAATCCCCCTGGCGGGCACCGGTCATCGGAACGCCCCGCTACGACAGCCCGACCCACGTCGGTTGGTGAGCACCGTGTGCCGGCCGGGAGCAGCGGCCCTGGACGGGCCCGACAGCGACGTAGGGTGAGGGTATGGGCATGCTCTGCGCGGTCAGTTTCCACCGGTACGGGCGCCTCTACTACCTCGATCCGGGTGAGTTTCGGCCCCAGGTCGGCGACAAGGTGCTGGTCCCCACCGACGAGGGACCCGAGGTGGCCGAGTGCGTCTGGGCCGCCGAGTGGACCTCCGACGACACTGAGGGATTCCCCCGCCTGGCCGGGCTGGCCCAGGCGGAGGATCTGCGCCGCGACGAGCTGCTGCGCCGGCGCAGAGCCGAGGCGAAGGTCGCGGCGAAACGCCTGATCCGGGAGCACGATCTGCCGATGAAGGTGGTCGCCGTGGATCACGTGCGCGGTGCGACGGAGGGCGGCGAGCGAAGCACGATCTACTTCACCGCCCCGCACCGGGTGGACTTCCGGTCGCTGGTTCGGGACCTCGGCGCGACCCTGCGCTGCCGGGTCGAGCTGCGTCAGCTCTCCGCCCGCGACTCGGCCCGGGTGCAGGGCGGCATCGGCTCCTGCGGGCGGGACCTGTGCTGCGCCACCTTTCTCACCGACTTCGAGCCGGTGACCATCCGGATGGCCAAGGACCAGGATCTGCCCCTCAACCCGCTGCGCATCTCCGGCGCCTGTGGCCGGCTGATGTGCTGCCTCAAGTTCGAGCATCCGCTCTACTCCGACAGCGGTGCCTACCCCGCCCCGGGCCAGCGAGTCGAGACACCAGCGGGCACAGCGAAGGTCGTGTCCCGCCATCCCCCCAGCGAGACGGTCACCATCCGGCAGATCGCCGACGGATCCACCCGACGGTGCGCGCTCTCCGACGTCTGCGGATCGCGCCAGGCGTACGAGGCGCGCGACCGCGGCTGAGCGCGACTGCGATCGCGCCTCCGACGCGACTGCGATCGCGCCTCCGACCGCGGCTGCCCCGCGAGCGGCGGCCGGTGGCTCAGTGCAGGACCACCGGGGGCTCGGCCAGGCGGGGCTCCAGCGGGGTCCGCGGGACCAACCACGACGACTCGGCGGAGCGGTCGGGGTTGACCTGCCAGTGGCGGCCCACCCGATCCACCCCGATCGGGTAGATCGTCAACGCCCCGTCCGGGGCGATGCGCATGCGGACGAAACCCTTCGAGTCCTCGATCCCCTGCCCGGCGAAGAGCTCGTTGGCGTTGACCCCGAAGGCGCTGGCCACCAGGAGGTACGCCGCCACCAGCTGGCTGGCCGCCAGCCCGCCCACCGAGCCGAAGAAGACGGCCGCGGCGACCACCGACAACGGCCACGGCCAGTCGTGGAACGGCAGCGCCAGCCACACCCAGGTGCCGGCGGCCGCCAGTCCCAGGTGGGCCAGGCCGTGCCCCAGGCCGAGCAGCCAGTGCCGGAGCCGTCGCTGCGCGGCACCGGGTGCCGCGGCGAAGAGGACCGTCGCGGTCAGGGTCACCAGCAGCATCGCCACCAACGGAACGCTGAACAGCCGAAGCTGGGTGCCGTTGTGGTTCGTGTAGACGCCGACCATCGACAGGATCAGCAGCGTGTACAGGGCGCCGAGCAACGTGGCGAAGCCCGGGTTGCGCCACGGCAGCCGCGGGAAGATGCCCCAGGCGTACCGCCGGGACTGCGCCGCGTCCGGATAGCGTCCCGCCAGCTCGTAGGAGTGCGGAGCGCTCGCCCGCCGCGCCAGCGTCTCCTTCGGCGGGACCTGGATGCGCTGGGGCAACAGGTGCGTCGGATAGAGGTACGCGCCGCCGCCACCACAGGTGATCAGCTGGCGGTCCGGCCCCACGTACCGGGCGTAGTGGTGGTGGTCGCCGGAGATGAGCAGGCGTACCTGGGCTCCGGTCGGCGCGACGATGGTGCGAATGAAGTAGTCGATCGAGTCGTACGCCGAGGGGTCCTTCATGGTGGCCTTGACCCAGGTCGGCATCGGGACGGCCAGGATCACCCGGCTCTGCGGCCCCAGCCGCTCCGCCACCGAGTCAAAGTAGCTGAGCTGCGGGTCGTCCAGGTATGAGCCGGACTGGTCATCCAGGCCGAACAACCACCAGTCCGCCGGCAACTCCACCGCGAAGTACGACCGGGACTGCGCGGTGATCCAGCCGCCGAAGTGTCGGTCCCGGGACCGGACGAAGAGGCGCAGGAACGCGGTGAGGCCGTCGTACCAGTCGTGGTTGCCCGGCACCGCGAAGAGCGTCGGCTGTTCGGGTGGGGTGACCGGCAGCGCCGCCTGGTACGGGCCCTTGCACCGGTCCTCATATGTGTCGAAGGCCGCCGACGGGTAGACCTGATCACCCCCCAGCACCAGCACCTGAGCCCGGGGCAGCCGGTGTCCGTCCACCGTCAGCTCCCGCTGGGCCAGCAGGTACGCCACCGAGTACGTGGCGTCGAAGCCATCACCAAGGTCGGCGACGTAGTCCAGCCAGAGCCCACCGTCCGGCCCGACCTGCCGGGTCACCGTCGCGTCGAAGGTGTGCTGTAGCTCCCGTTTGTCCAGGTAGGCGCCGAATAGCAGTGCGAGCAGCGTCCGAAGACCGGTGCTGATCAGCAGGAGCGGCGCCAGCCACGGCACCGGCTTACGTGGGGTGAAGCCCAGCTCGAGCGGGTCGGTGCTGCGGGGGCGGTGCGCCGGCTCGCCGCCGGCCGCCTCGCTGGCGTGTGGGCCACCCGGCGGTGGCCCGGGCGTCGGAGCTGCCGGCCCCGGACCAGCGGCCCGGTGGCCCGGGCCCGGCTCGCCCTGGTCACCGTTGCCGTCCGACCCGTGCGGAGTGGGTTGCTGGCCCGGGAGGCCAGCAGCATGGTCGTCCGTCATCTGCGCAGCGTAGTGCGGTCGGGTCGGCGGCGCTGTCTGGAGAACGTCGGTTTCGGCGGTCCGGATCGGGAAGGCGTCGCTCTCGGCGCGGTCGCCGCGGGGGATCCCGATCGGCGGGTCCGGCCGGGTGGCGTACACTTGCTGATCGTTGCCGCCTTAGCTCAGTCGGCTAGAGCGACGCACTCGTAATGCGTAGGTCGACGGTTCGATTCCGTCAGGCGGCTCGGGACAACGAAGGGCCTGGTCACACCGCTGACCAGGCCCTTCGCCATGTCCGAGGTCGACGGGTGGCGATTAGGAAGATCGCAGTCGGCGCCGTTCGGTGACAAGATCGGTGACAGTCGCCAGATTCCCGGCGGCTGGACGAGGCTGGTCGGATCCGAAGATCCCCGCCTCCATGGCGGCCGCGGCCCGCCGCGTCAGCTCGTCTCCGACATCTTGGTAGCCGCGGGTGGTGCGGATCAGCCGCTCGCGCACCTCGGCCGCGTGCTCCCGGGCCACGACCATGTCGGCACCGGCCGCCTGGAGCAGTTCCACAACCGCATCCCCCGACCCTAACCAGGAAGGGCCCCGCCCCCTGCGGCCCGTAGACGGTAGGGGTGGGGCCCCTCGTGGTACCCGGACGACGGGGTCAGTCCGGGCAGCCGGTGACATTGACGCAGTTGTTCGGCCGGTTCTTTGCCACGACGGTGCCGGTGGCGGTGTTCAGCTCAACTGCGCCACCGTTGTTGACGATGCCCCCACCGTCAACGGTTGCGATATTCTTGATCACCTTTCCATCGAAGACGGTGACGATGCTGGTGTTGTAGATGCCGCCGCCCTGGTCGTTGGCGGTGTTGCCGGTGACCTTTGTGTCTCGCAACACCAAGTCACCATTGTTGGCGATGCCACCACCGTCGGTCGCGGCGGCGTTGTTTTCGATCACGCCGTCTTCGATGACCATGGTCATACCGAAATCCATGAACAGCCCGCCGGAGGCGCCGGTTGTCGCGGTGTTGTCGGCGATGACGACGGACCGAAACGTGTACGCCCCTCCTCCGACCGCGGTGACACCGCCGCCGGCGGTGGCAGTGTTGCTCATGATGTGAGTGTTGGTGACGGTGCCCGTACCCGTTCCTATGACGAGCCCGCCGCCTGACGGCGCCTGATTGCCGGTAATCGTGCTGTGGTCGACCCGGGTGGTGCCCGCGCTGGCGATGCCACCGCCGAACAGAAGGGCGGTGTTGGCGTCGACACGGGACTTGCTGACTGTGAGCAGGCCGCTGCTGACGTTGATCCCACCGCCGCCGCTGTTGGCGGTGTTGTGGCTGACGGTGGAGTGCCGCACGCGGACGGTGCCGCTGGCATCGATGCCGCCTCCCGCGACGTTGGCGATGTTGTGGGAGATGGTGCTGTGGTTGGCGGTGAGTGCTCCGCCGGCATTGACAAGGATGCCCCCGCCACTGTCGTCGGTGTGGCCGCCGGTGATCTTCAGATGGTGGAAGGTGAGGTCGCCGCCGGCCTCGACGGTGAGGATTCTGAACAGGGGTGCGGTGGCTGCGCGTTCGATAGTGGTGTTCTTGCCGCCGCTGAGGGTGATGGGGGCGGTGATGGCGGGTAGGCCGGCGTCGTCGATGGCGACGGTGAGCAGGTAGGTGCACTTCTTGGCGAGGTCGAGCACGGCACCGCCACGGGCGTTGGCCAGGGTGATCGCGGCGATGAGCTTGTCCGCGTCACAGGGGACCGGGATGCCCTTCGGCCTCACCTCCTTCATCCCCTTTATGTCGTCCTTGCCCCTGCCCCAGTTGTCGTGCTTGCCGCCGTCGCGTTTGCCGCGGTGGTCGTCGGCGGACGTCCGGTCGTCCGTGGTGTTGGTGGGGTGTTCGGAGGCGTCGGCGGCAGGGGTGGCGGTGGCGACGCCGACGGTGGTGAGAGCCAGGCTGGTCATGCCGGCCAGTCCGACGGCCCACCATCGTGACCTCGCCCGGCGTGCACCTGGTCGGTCCGGTTTGTGTTCGTGGCGCTGATCGTTCATCGCGGTGTTGGTGTCCTTCCCCGTCACGGACGAGGAACCACCACCCCCGGAGGGCGGGGCCGGGGTGGTGTTCCTCGGCTACCAGGCAGGCGGCAGCAACCACCCCGAGCTAAACCGACATCAACCCCACCACAACATGAACCCGAAAAACATGCCTTAACGAGACACGGAACCGCCGTGGCGTCAGGCGCGCCCCCGCATACCCCGAGAGGAACCCCCGATGACGCACGACTACCTGATCTCCCTCATCCGCACCGCTGTCCCTGCCGCCGTCGGTGCCCTCCTGGCATGGCTCGCCTCGCAGGCGGGCATCGTGCTCGACGCCGACTCGTCCACCGCGCTCACGGCCGGTGTGGTGGCGCTGGCGGTGACCGGCTACTACGCCCTCGTCCGGGTGGCCGAGGCGCGGGGGCCATGGCTGGGTGTCCTGCTGGGTACGCCGGCAGCGCCCCGACATGAGGCGCCGGGGCGGTAGGGTCGTCGATGCGGTGCCGCCGGTGACATCCCGGCCGGCGCCGACCAACGTGACTTAAGCGCTCGCCCCGCCTGACTCCCTGGGGGATCTGGTAGTCCGGATACGGGTCGGTCTCGGGCTCGGACGTGCCCCCGGATGCCGCGGTAGCTCGGAGGTAGACCACCGAACGGTCGCTGGCAGTGATGCGGATCGCGGCAGCAACCGGCACCTCCACACCGGGCTGGCGGCACAGCTTCCATGAGGTGAACACTTCGGGCCGGGCGACGTCCAGTCGGCTGCCCGGAGGATGACAGTCATCACGTCCAGGGCCTGGGTTACCTGCACGGGCGCTCTCTGATCTATCCGGGGATCGTGGCTGCTCCCGGGCCGGGCCAGTGTACCGGCGGGTGGGCGGGGCGCGGCTCCAGCGCATCGCGGTCAGGCGTGGCGCCGACGCCGTGACATGCCCTGACCGGGGGCCGCAACCCGGCTCGCGGCAACCGCAGTACCCGCCGGACGGGCGTAGTTCGTTGTCTCCGGCGCACTGATGCGTCTTGACCACGATTCCGGGGCGCAGCCCAGGCACTGTACGGCCGGATCGGTTGCAGGTTTCACGTCGCCTCCCTGATGACGAGGGTGGCCCGGGGCCAGCATCACGCTGGCCCCGGGCCTGCGGGTCAGAAGGTCTGCCCGCCGCGGATCGAACCCTCGAACGCGTCCCACTCGTCCGCGCTGAAGACGAGGGCGGGGCCGTTGGGGTTCTTGCTGTCGCGCACGAACCGGCGGCCGGTCTCGTCCGCGGCGACTACAACGGCCTGTCAACGTTCCTGCCGGTCAGCCGGGTTGGCGGGGACATCATCCGGACCAGCGCCCGGCGTGACCAGGAGAGATCTGGGCCCGTTCCTGCCGAGGTGGCAGGAACGGGCCCAGCCGGGACCGGCGCGATCGGTTCGTTACCCGGCGCACCCGGGAACGTCGACGCAGTTGTTGGGTCGATTCTTGATCACGACTGTGCCGGTGGCGGTGTTCAGCTCCACCACCCCCTGGTTGAAGATGCCCCCACCGTTATTGGCGGCGGTGTTCTTGACCACCTTGGTCGCATAGAGAGTGAGCGTGCCGAAGGTTTGGTTGAGGATGCCCCCGCCATTATTGCCCGCCCGGTTGTTGACGATCTTCGTACGACGTAGCACGGTCTCGCCGACGTTTTCGATTCCGCCGCCATTGCTGTCGGAGGTGTTGTTGGCGATGATGCTGTCCTCGACGACGAGGGGTGTGCCGACATCGACAAACACTCCACCGCCGTCGGCGGTCGCGGTGTTGTGGTCAACTGTGACTCTCCGGAGCGTGTGCTGCCCCGCTGACACGCCGACACCTCCGACGAGGCTCGCCGTGTTCTTGGTGATGTGGGTGTCGGTTACGGTGCTGGTGCCGCCGATCAAAATTAGGCCACCTGTTTCGGCCTGGTTGGCGGCGATCGTGCTTTCGGAGATGTCGACGGTGCCATTCCTGCTTACTAGGCCGCCGCCGAGTACGGCAGCGGTGTTGTGGGTGATCGTGGACCCCTTTATTGTCAGCAGCCCGGCGTTGTTGATGCCGCCCCCCTCCAGTGCGGCGGTGTTGTGGCTGACCGTGGAGTCTTTGATGGTGGTGGTGCCGCGGTTGGAGATGCCGCCGCCGAGGTTATCGCCGGCGATGTTGCGGACAATTTCGCTGTGTTTGGCAGTTAGTTGGCCGCCGGGGTTGACGAGGATGCCACCCCCGTCTCCGTCGAGTTGTCCGCCGGTGATTTTTATTTTGTTGAGGGTGAGGTCGCCGCCGGTGTTGACGGTGAGGATTCGGAACGGGTCGGCGGCGGCGGCGCGTTCGATGGTGGTGTGTGTGTGGCCGTTGAGGGTGATGGGGGTGGTGATGGCGGGCAGTCCGGCGCCGGCGATGTCGGTGGTGAGGAGGTAGGTGCAGTCTGTGGCGAGGTTGAGGGTGGCGCCGCCGCGGGCGTTGGCGAGGGTGATCGCGGCGATGAGTGCGTCGGCGTCGCAGGGCACGGGGGTGCCCTCGGGCGTCTTCTCCTTCTTCCCCTTGCTGTTGCTCTTGCCGTCGTCGTGCTGGCGGTCGGCGGGGCTGGGGGCGGGTCCGACGGCCTCGGCGGCGGGGGCGGCGGCGATACCGACGGTGGTGGTGAGGGCGAGGCCGGTCATCCCGGCCAGTCCCGCGGACCACCATCGTGACCTGGTTCGGCGGCCTGGGTCTCGCACCGGGCATGGTCGTGTGCCGGGGTGGTCTGGTTCGGGGTCGTGGTGTGGATTGGTCATCGCGGTGTCGTTGTCCTTCCCCCGTCGTGGGCGAGGTGCCAGCCGAGGCCGGTGCGGGTGGCTGCCCTCGGCTACCAGGCAGGCGGCAGCAACCACGTCGAGCTAACCGGACATAAGGGCATGATCGGGCATAGACATGAACACTGTCCCCGAATGGGCTTCCTGTTTCGCCCTCCCCGCGCAGTGACCGCGTCCTGGGGTGGTGCAGGGTTTCGCCCCCGCTACCCAGAGGCGGATGGCGGGGGCGGAACCCTCGTGATGCTCGGAGGTGGGTCAGCCCGCGCAGTCCGGGACGTTGACGCAGTTGTTCGGCCGGTTCTTGATGACGACCGTGCCGGTGAAGCTGTTCAGGACGACCACGCCGGTGGGGTCGTTGAAGATCCCGCCGCCGTCGTTGACGGCGATGTTCTTGACGACGGCGGTGTTGAAGAGCGTGGACGTGCTGTTGAAGAGGTTGAGAAGGCCCCCGCCTGTATCGGCTTGATTGCCTTCTATCTTGGTGTCTCGTAGGACCAGTGGTGCGAAGACGTTGATGATTCCTCCGCCGCCACCGGCGGTGGTGTTGTTGCTGATCTTGCTGTCTTCGATGACGGCAGAAGATCCTCCCATGCTGTTCTGGATCACGACGCCGGCACCTTGGGTTGGAGCGGTGTTGTTGGCGATGGTGACCTTTCGTAGGGTTAGCTGTCCGTCAATGAATATGCCACCACCGAGGGCGGTGGCGCTGTTGTCGGTGAAGGTGGACCCGACGACCGTGGTGATAGCACCACTGGAGTCGCCGATTCCCGCGCCGCCGAGTGCGCGGTTACGGGTGAAGGTGCTATCCGAGACCTCGGCGGTGCCGCTGCTGGTGCTGCTGATCCCGCCGCCAAAGCCGGTCACGCCGTTGTCGGCGAACATCACTTTCCCGGCGGTGAGCCGTCCCGTGTTGAAAATGCCGCCGCCCTGCCGGGAGGTGTTGCGGCTGACGGTGGAGCCTTTGACAGTGGTGGTGCCGCGGTTGGCGACGCCGCCGCCGACACCGAAGGTGGCGATGTTACGGACGATTTCACTGTGTTTGGCGGTTAGCTCACCGCCGAGGTTGACGAGGATGCCACCCCCCGGGGCGCCAGGTGCGGTTTGTCCGCCGGTGATTTTTATTTTGTTGAGGGTGAGGTCGCCGCCGGTGTTGACGGTGAGGATTCGGAACGGGTCGGCGGCGGCGGCGCGTTCGATGGTGGTGTGTGTGTGGCCGTTGAGGGTGATGGGGGTGGTGATGATAGGCAGGCCGTTGCTGTCGATGTCGGTGGTGAGGAGGTAGGTGCAGCCCTTGGCGAGGTTGAGGGTGGCGCCGCCGCGGGCGTTGGCGAGGGTGATCGCGGCGATGAGCGCGTCGGCGTCGCAGGGCACGGGAGTCCCCTTGGGTTGCTCCTTCCCTTTCCCGCTGCGGGTGTGGCCGCCTTTGCCTTCGTCACGGTGGCTGTCGGCGGGGGCTTGGGTGCCGGGGGCGGCGACGGTGCTTGCGGCCGTGGGCGTGGCGGCGATACCGACGGTGGTGGTGAGGGCGAGGCCGGTCATCCCGGCCAGTCCCGCGGACCACCATCGTGACCTGGTTCGGCGGCCTGGGTCTCGCACCGGGCATGGTCGTGTGCCGGGGTGGTCTGGTTCGGGGTCGTGGTGTGGATTGGTCATCGCGGTGTCGTTGTCCTTCCCCCGTCGTGGGCGAGGTGCCAGCCGAGGCCGGTGCGGGTGGCTGCCCTCGGCTACCAGGCAGGCGGTAGCAACCACGTCGAGCTAACCGGACATAAGGGCACGTCCAGCCAGGAACACGAAGAACGTACTCGAATAGGATTCGAGGTGTGAATGGGCCTTCTGCCGTCCGCCGTCCGCCGCGAAAGGAGTCGCGTCCGCGCCGACCTGCCGGATGTTGCTGGCGAGTGGTACCGCGACATCGTTGAGTGGGCTGATACCACGCCCGGCACCGTCCAGGGGTCATGGCGCACTTCACCGATCGTGCCCGCTTCAGCTAGCGGCAGCTCTTGCCGGTCTTGTGTGGGCCGAGCCGTGCCAGCGTCGATGCGTGTCGTTCTTCGAAGCCACCGATGAGGTAGACCACGAGGTGCTGCTTGCGTGGGGAGAAGCCGGCGAGAGCGCTGTCGCCTGCACGGCCGGTGGCGTATCGGTAGCGGTATCCAGGGGCGACGGTGCCGCCAGGCCAGCGGTACGACCGCGGCGGCTGCCGTGACCACGACGGCGGGTGCGGTGATGCGGCCCGTGGTGATCTCCACAACCGCCATCACGGCGATCACGCTCGTGCTGACAGCCGGATACCAGGGCTGACGTGGTAGGTCTGCCAGGCGTGGAGCGGCGGGGCGGCGCGGTCGGGGCATGCGCCGATTCTCCCGAAGCCGCCGCGCCGGACCCGTCACCGTCGGGTTTGATCTGTGGCACCGGCGTCACACCCGGGGTTGACACCGAAGATCGCACTCTGGAGTGACGATCCAGGCTCGTGGCCTTCCGAGACTTGCGGTACTCCGATGTGGAAAGCGCAGTGAATGACCAGAACACCGTTACTACCGCACCCGCATCCCGTGCCCGTGCCCCGGCGGGGATCACTCGGTCGGGCCGGTCCCGGGCTGTGGCCGCTGCTGTGGGCGGGGTGCGCCGTGGCGGCGGCGTCCATGGCCGCGGTCACCGACGAGGGGCCGCACCGGATCTGGGGGCTCTACGCGACCATCGGCTACGCCGTGGCCGGGGCCCTGGCCGTCGGTGCGTCGAGTCGGCTGCGCCGGGCTGCGCCGTTCGTCGCGGCGGTGGGCGCGGCCGTCGTACCCATGGTGTGGCTGGTCGCGCACCGGCAGGGGCAGCTCGAGGTCGATGTCGTGCACCACTCCGGCGTGCTGCTGCTACACACCGGCAGCCCGTACCTGCCCGAGCCGTCCCAGCTTGCGGACTACAACCCGTACCTGCCGGCGATGGCGCTGTTCGGGCTGCCGTACGCCCTGCTCGGCGACAGCCCCATGGCCGATGCCCGCTGGGGGTTCGCGCTGGTCTTCGGGCTCGCACTGACGGTGGCCGCCCGGGTCGCCGTCGGTCACTGTGCTCCCCGGGCTCTCGCCCTCCTGGCCGCATGTCCACTGTTGGCCCTGCCACTGGCCACCGGGGGCATCGACCTGCCCGTCACGGCGCTGATGTGCCTCGCCCTAGCGACCGCCGCCGTGGGCCGTCCTACGGCGACCGGGCTGGCCGCTGGCGCGGCGGCAGCGATGAAGTGGACGGCCTGGCCCGTGCTGGCGGTGGTGTTGGTCCTGCTCACGGTGCGTCGAGGCGGACGGGCCGCGTCGGGTGCGGGCGCCGTGGCCGCCGTTGCCCTCGCCGTCCTGACGGTTCCGAGTTTCCTCGCCTCGCCGGGATCCTTCGTCGAGCAGGTTCTGCGCTATCCGCTGGGAGCGGGCCAGGTCGCCTCGCCCGCCGCGAGTCCGTTGCCCGGGCACCTCATCGCCACGCTGCTGCCGGGCGGGCGCCTGATCGCCCTGGTGCTGCTCGCCTCGGCCGCGGTGGCGGTCGCCGTCCTGCTGGTGGTGCGACCACCACGGACGCTGCTCGCCGACGACGACCGGCTCGCCGTCGCTCTCGCGGTGGCCATCTGCCTGGCGCCTGCCACCCGGTTCGGCTACCTCCTGATGCCGTTGACCATCGCCGCGTGGTTCCGTCTGCATCCCGGCTCTGCGAGGGTGCCCGGCAGCTCTATGCCCGGATTCAGCGCTTTTGCACGAATTGAGTAGTTTCTTCGGAATTGTGGCTAGGTGGGGTGGCGTCGGTCTAGCGTGCGGGTGGCTGCTACCGCCAGCCAGGTAGCCGAGGAGCACAAGGCCTTCGGGCTCCTCGTCGTTCACGGGGAAGGGCGTCAACGCCACGATGAACCATCAGTGCCGCACGACCGAAGTCAACTCGGAGCATCCCAACAGGGGTCGGGCGAGGTCACGGTGGTGGGCTGCCAGGCTGGCCGGAGCGACCGGCCTGGTGCTGACCGCCGCCGTCACCGCCGGCATCACCCTCCCCGGCGTTGACGCTGTCGGACGCGCCGTCGCCGATGACCAGCTCGGAAAGCCGAAGGGTACGGCGGTGCCCTGTGACACGGCTCGGCTGATCGCCGAGATCACCCGAGCCAACGCCCAGGGTGGTGCCGTGCTCGACCTCGCCGCCGGCTGTACCTATCTGCTTACCGCTGACCTCGACGGTGCCGGTCTGCCCGCGATCACCACTCCCATCACCCTCAACGGCGGTAAGAACACCACCCTCAAACGCTCTGCCGCCGCCGAAGAGTTCAGAATCCTCACCGTCAACGCCAACGGTCGACTCACCCTGAATCACCTCACCGTCACCGGTGGGAAGATATCCGGCGACACTGACGGCGGTGGGATCCTCATCAACCCAGGTGGCGGCGCCACAATCAAGAAGAGTAAGATTGTCGAAAATGTATCCAGTGAGGGTGACGCCGGCGGGATCGGAAATATTGGTGGTGCTCTCCACATCGAACACTCGGTCATTAGTAGGAACACCGCGGCCAACATCGGCGGCGGGATCTTCAGTATCGGCGCACTCACCGTCGACAAGTCGCGTTTCGACGCAAATACCGCGCTGACTGGCGGAGCTCTGACCGTGAGTGGTCACGGGACCATCACTCGGAGCGAGCTGGTGGGTCATCAGGCCGCTGAGGGCGGAGCCATTTTCCTCTTTGGTGGGACGACCGGTGTCATCGCCGACACGCGCATTGAGAAGAACACGACAACGGGCTTGGGGGGATCCGCCATCACCGGTGCGCCTCTCCAGCTCACGGTGTCCCGAGTCACCATCGCCAACAACACCGCAACCGGCGGTGGCCAGGGCGCGATCTTTCTGCAAGGTGGACCCGCGCTCATCGAGGACAGCGTTATCAAGAACAATGTCGGAGTAGACGGTGGCGGCGTTTACAACTCCGGCACGTTGACGCTACTGCGCACCAAGGTCGCCGGTAATCAGGCCACCGCGTCGGGCGGCGGAATCTACAATTCGGCAACCGGCACGCTCACCCTGTTGCGTACGAAGGTGGTCGAAAACGCCGTCGGCACCGACGGTGGCGGCATCTTCAACGAGGTGGGCGGCACGGTCGATATCTCCACTGCTACCGGCACCACTGTGGCCAAGAACCGGCCGGACAACTGCGTGAACGTCCCGATGTGCCTGGGCTGACCGGCCGGCCGGCCGGTGCTCCGGGGCTACGGCGCGGCGCGCCTGATCTGCTGGGCAGCGCGCCCGGGCTGACCTTGATCGGCCGGCCGGGTGCACTGCCAGCCGACAGCGGGCCGCTAGGCTACGGCGATGACCGACCTACCGCTCGTCGCGGCGTCATTCGCGGTACCGGATGTGTTTGTCTGCCAGGGGCTGCGGCTCGAGTTGCTTGGGCCGCAGCACAACGAGGCGGATCACGCTGCCTGGATGTCGAGCATCGCGCACATCCGGGCAACACCGGGATTCGACCAGGGCTGGCCGCCGGTCGCCGGGATGACGCTCGCCGAGAACCACGAGGACCTGGCGGGGCATGCGCGGCGGTCGCGCCAGCGGGTGGACTTCGCCTACACGGTCATCGAGATCGCCACCGGAGACGTGGTCGGCTGTGTGTATTTTGAGCCGTCGCCGACGGGAGAGCAGGAGGTGGCGGCCTCGTCGTGGGTGTCCGCTGCGCGAGCGGAGCTGGATGGTCCGCTGACCGAGATCGTGGGGGCCTGGCTGCGAGCGGTGTGGCCGTTCGCGGTCGTCCACTACCGCCGTGGTGCGGCGCCGGTGACGTTCCGCCGGAGCCCCGAGCGGCCGGTGGGGTAGGGGGCTACGGCTGGTGGTGCCACTCGTCGGCGAGCAGGGCGTACGTGTAGCCGTCCACCCAGCCCAACTCGGCGTGCCAGGAGTCGCCGACACCGTGCTGCTCCCGTCGCATGCCGAGCTTTTCGAGGAGCCGGACCGAGGGGAGGTTGTCCGCGTAGCAGCCCGCAGTGATCCGGCGTAGGCCCAACCGGTCGAACGCGTGGGCGAGCATCGCGCTGACCGCCTCGGTCGCGTAGCCGTGGCCACCGTACTTCGGGTCGAAGATGTAGCCGATCTCGGCTTCTGTCCCCGGCGGCGTGCCGGGCTGCCCCATGCTGTTGCGCACGTCGAGGGAGACGGTTCCGATGACGACGCGGTCGAGGGCCACCGCCACACTGTGGTCGTCGGGGTCTTCTGCGCAGCGTCGCCACGTCGCCCGGAAAGCGGCCGGGTCAACCTCGGTGCGCAGCAGCCAGCGGCCGACCTCCGGCAGGTTGCGGTACTCCAGGATGCGGTCGATGTCCTCGTCGCGCACCGGCCGAAGTGTGAGGCGTTCGGTGCGGAGGTTCACGCTTGCCACAGGGCAGCACCATAGCGAATGTCAGCGTCGCTGTGACACCCGGAATCACCTCCCCGACCCACCCCGCACTCTCCCGGGAACCGGTCCAGACGGCTGGTGGGGCTGCGGCGAGGTAGCGCCGGTCGGGAGTCTCATCCATTCATGATCGAATAAGCTTTGCCCGTTTAGGGAATTCTCTTCGCGTTCATGTTGCTGTGTGCCTTTTGCTCGAGCTCTACCCGCACTCGCCCTCGGGCTGCCGGTCACTGTGCTGGCCGGTCCGGCCGTCGGCTGCGCCGTCCTTGGATGAACCGGCGATTCCGATTCGCTCCAGCCGTTCCCGCACCTCGGTCGCGTGCTGCTGGGCGATGGTCATGTCGGCGCCGGCGGCCTGAAGCAGTTCGACGGTTGGCTGACTGACGCCGTACGGGTCCGCCAGCGCCACCCCGGCCTGGATGCCCAGCAACACCGGGTCGTCGGTGACCGCCAGTACCGCAGCAACCGCCACCTCCTGCGGCAGGCCACGACCTTCGCCGATGCTGTACCGGTTGGCTGTGCCTGCCAATTCAGCCAGGAGCAACCGCTGTGGCTGCGGCAGCGACGGCATGTACACCATCCTGTGACCGTACCCAGGTAGGGGTCCCCTAACCCCCACCCGTCTGATCGGTTTCCATCTGTGCCACCCACTCCCCGCGTGGTGGAGGTCAGTGCCGTCCGCTGCGCCAGGTCGGAGTCCCCGAGCCTGCGGGGCCGGGTGTGGCTCTCCCGGCCCGGTCAGCCAGCCTCACCCGGCTCAGCCGGCAGAAGGGCGCTGCGCGTAACCGGAGTTGGCTGCCGTGCGGGCCCAACGCTCAATTCTTTTGTTTTGCTCTTTTTGGTCCTTGTCGAACATCGGTGAGTGTGCAGGACTAGACCGTGGCCGATGATTCAGGGAATACTGCGGAAGGCGGGATGACGGACATGGTGCGAGCTCCCCGAGTGTTGTTGGTCAACGCCGTTCTGGCGGCGATCGTGTGGCTGATCTGGGCAAAGGTGTGGGGGTGGGGCTACTTTACTCGACTGGAAGATAACTGGCCGGTGGCGCTAACCATGGTGTTCGGATCACTGGTTGGCGGTGGGACCAGTGAGGGTGGTGGTGCGATCGCGTTTCCGGTGATGACGAAGGTGTTGACCGTGCCGCCGGACCAGGCGCGTATTTTTACTTTCGCCATCCAGTCGATCGGCATGACTGCGGCTTCGCTGTCGATCCTGCTCTGCCGGGTGCCGATAGAGCGGCGGGTGGTGCTGTACGGCTCGACCGCGGGAATGTTGGGCGTGGTGCTCAGCGTGACGATGATCGCCCCACATGTGCCGCTCAAGCTGGTGCGGGTGTTGTTTACGATGTTGCTCGTGGCGCTCGCGGTAGCGTTACTCGTGCAACTGCGTCAGCGGGGATATCGGCGAAATTTCGTGGTGCCGATGTGGACTGCCCGGGAGCGCAATCTGGTCCTCGGTGTCGGTTTCGCCGGCGGATTACTCAGCGGTGTGGCCGGGGTGGGTGAGAACTGTGTCATGTTCTTGCTGCTCGTGTTGCTCTTTCGGGTTTCCGAGAAGGTGGCGACCCCGACCACGGTGGTAATGATGACGCTGGTGTCGATAGCCGCGTTTCTGACCCATGTGTTCGTCGTCCGCGATTTCACCGGGTTTGTGGTTGACTACTGGATCACTGCCGCGCCGGTGGTGGCCGTGGGAGCACCGCTGGGGGCCTGGATCTGCACCCGACTGACGCCCCTGACGATCCGCGGGGTGCTGTTCGTCCTGATCTTCGCGGAGCTGGTCAGCACCCTCCTCCTGGTGCCGTTCACTCCCGCCTTGGCCATGGGCAGCATCGCCGTGCTCGTGTTGTTCACGATCGTCTGCCTGGTCCTGATCCGTCAGGACAGGTATGCCCGGCCAGGGCCGGACCGGCTCGGGGATGTGACCTGGGCGGACGTGGGCGCGGGTGCCGGGGCTGCCCGGCGGCCGGCCAAGCCCGACGTTGAAGCACGTACCCGGAAGGACCTGCAGGATGTCGGCTAGGCGCCCGGCCGGCGCTCCGTGCCCCGCTCCGAGGAGCGAGGCACGGAACCTTCCGGGGAGCGGGGCAGGGAACCTTCCGGAGAGGGGGGCACGGGCCCCCCGGGGAGCGGGGCGCGGAATCCTCCCCGGGGGGCCTACTCGCAGAGGGCCCCGTCCACGGCCGCCTCGACCTGACCGGCGGCGTATTCCGTGGTGGGCGGCGCGGTGACGGTGAGGGTGACGGCGCGGCCGTCCGCGGTGACCCCGCCGCGGGTCGTGAAGCCGGGGATGTCACCACCGTGGCCCCAGGCACGGTCGCCGCAGGGCAGATCCCAGCTCATCAGGCCGAGGCCATAACCGCGGCCGGGAAAGGCGGGGACGGTGGTACGCATCTGGTCGAGTTCGGCGGGCCGGAGCAGGTCACCGGCGAGGAGAGCCGCAAAGAAGCGGTTGGTGTCGCTGGGGCTGGAGATCATCGCGCCGGCCGCCCAGATCCAGGACGGGTCCATCTTCGTGACGTCCTGCAGCGGCTTGTCCGGGTCGTCGGTGTAGTAGCCGTGTGGGTGCCGGCCCCGGATGCCCTGTTCGCCGACGTTCGGGAAGTAGGTGTCGCGCAGCTTGAGGGGGACGATGATCCGGTTGGTGATCTCCTCGGCCACCGGACGGCCGGTGACTTTCTGGACGAGCAGACCGGCGACGACGTAGTTGGTGTTGCTGTACTCCCACTTCGTGCCGGGTGCGAAGCGCGCCTTGTCGGTGAGGGCCAGGTCGAGCAGGTCGCGCGGCTCGAAATAGGTGTGCTGAAGGCGGAAGAAGTCCGGGGCGAGTTCGTCGACATAGCCGGGGAGGCCGCTGGTCTGCTGCAGTACCTGCCGTACGGTGATCTGCCGGCCGTCGATGCCGTCGCCGCGGATCAGATCGGGCAGGTACGTCTCGATCGGCTCGTCCAGATCGACCTTGCCCTCGCCGACGAGTTGCAGGACCACGGTGGCGACGAAGGTCTTGGTGTTGCTGCCGATGCGCACCCGTCCGTTGACCAGTGGTGTGCGCTTGGTGCCGCGTTCGGCCACCCCGGCGGTGTGGTTACGGGTATGGCCGTTGGCGGTGCGGACGGCGGCGAGGGCGGCTGGAAACTTCTCCTCGCGCACCAGGCGATCGAGGTCGGCCTGCACGCCGTCGCGGTGGCGGACGGCATCGGCGCTCGCCGCGACGGCGGCCCCACTGAGAGCAAGACCGCCGACGAGGGCGAACGACGTCACGGCGGTCAGCACGCGTCGCCGGGCCGAGAACACCGGCGGGCGGCGGTGTGGGCGATTCCGGTCGGACATGGAACAGCTCCTCCTTGCCCTCGAATTGAGGGCGGGCTCGTTGGGAGGAACCCAGTGTCGACGGAATGAGCCCCGGGATCGATGCTGCTACCTGGCATGTTCTGGTGGTGGTAGCCGGACCACGGTGCGCGTCTCGTGCCGTACCGGGAAGGACACCGAGGCGGCGATGAAGCACCGGGTGTTCGCCTCGGCATGCAGCGCGGTCGCCCGCTCGACCATGTCGGCCTGGGTGACAGTGACCTGTGGACGAAGCAGGACGTCGGTGAAGCGGGCGGCACCGGTGTGGTCCTCGCGCATCGTGCCGTGGGCGGCGTCGTGGTAGTCGACGACCACGACATCGTTGACAGCGCACAGGTGCAGGTACCACAGCAGATGGCACTGGCTCAGTGAGGCGACGAGAAGCAGCTCCGGGTTCCACTGTTGTGGGTCGCCCCGAAACGCCGGGTCGGCGGAGCCGGCGAGGAGTGGGCGGCCGGGGCTCACCGTGTCGTACGACCTGTCGTACGCGCGGTAGTCCGCCGTGCCGCGACCCTGGTTGCCGGTCCAGGTGGTCGCGATCTCGTAGGTGTGGGTCCGGTTCACGCAAGAATTCTGGCAGGTGGCTCGGAATCTTTCGAGGTGGCTCGATCTCGGCGCACGACGGAGGGCCCGCTCCGACCGGTCGGCGGTGGAACGGGCCCTCGTGGATCTGCGGCTGTGCTATCCGGCGCAGCCGGGGACGTTGACGCAGTTGTTGGGTCGGTTTTTGATCACCACGGTGCCGGTGGCGGTGTTCAGGTTCACCGTGCCGACGGCGTTGAAGATGCCTCCGCCGTCGGTGATGGCGATGTTCTCCACCACCTTCGTGGCGAAGAGGCTGGTCGTCCCTTCGTTGTAGATACCGCCGCCGTCGGTGGCCTGGTTGCCGATGATCTTGGTGTGCCGTACGACCGTTTCTCCTGCGTTGTAGATTCCTCCAGCGACTGAGCCGGTATTGGTGTTGTTCTTGATGGTGCTGTCCTCGATGACCGCGACACTGTCCGACGCCACGAACAGGGCGCCGCCGAGGGCCGATGCGGTGTTGTCGGCCAGTTTGACCTGCCGCATCGTGAGTTGTCCGCCGCTTTCGACCCGGGCGGCGCCACCGCCACTGCTACGGGCCGTGTTGTTGGTGAATGTGGTGCCGGTGACCGTGCCGACGCCGCCGAAGACAACCAACCCCCCGCTGGCATCCGCGAAGTTGCCGGAGATGGTGCCGCTCTTGACGGTGACGGTGCTGTTGGACGAGTAGATTCCGCCGCCGCTGCCACCGATGACCGTGTTGTTGTCGATGTGTGATTTGACGACTTTCAGCAGGCCAGTGTTGGAGATTCCGCCGCCCTCCACGTTGGCGGTGTTGCGGTTGACTGTGGAGTAGTTGACCCGGGTGGTGCCGTTGTTGGCGATGCCGCCGCCTGAGGCGCCGGAGATGTTGCGGGTGATGGTGCTGTGGTTGGTGGTCAACGCCCCACCAGGGTTGACCAGGATCCCCCCGCCGTCGCCGTCGGTCTGCCCACCGGTGACGGTCAGCTTGTTGAGGGTGAGGTCACCGCCAACGTTCACCGTGAAGATCCGGAACTCGTCGACAGCGGCGGCGCGTTCGATGGTGGTCTTCTTGCCGCCGTTGAGGGTGATCGGGGTGACGATCGCCGGCAGCCCCGCACCGTCGATGTCGGCGGTGAGTAGGTAGGTGCAGTCCTTGGCCAGGTCAAGCACGGCGCCACCGCGGGCGTTGGCCAGGGTGATCTGCGCGATCAACGCGTCCGCGTCACACGGGACCGGAATCCCTGCCGGCTTCTTCTCCGAACCCTTACCCTTCTCGCCGCCTCTGCCCTTGTCGTCGTGCGTGCCCTTCTCGCCGCCCCTGCCCTTGTCACCGTGCTTACCGCGGTCACCGCCGTGATCCTCAGCGGCGGTCAGGGTACGCCCGAACGCTTCCGCGGACGGACTGGCAGCAACACCGACGGCGCTCAGGGCCAGACCGGTCACCCCGGCCAACCCCACCGCCCACCACCGCCACCGCGACCTCGCCCGACCCCCAACCGGCCGCACCGGCCCCTGAGTCTGGTTCTGGTACCTACTCATCGTGAACTCGATGTCCTTCCCCCGTGAGCGACAAGGACCCGCCACCCGCACCCACGGGGGCCGCCCTCGGCTACCAAACGGCGGTAGCAGCCACCCGCAACCTAAACCGGGCAAAAAGCACGCAGCAACATGAACGCGAATAAGTAGCTGAAAAGGGATGTTGAGGGTTGGCGGCCACCAGACCTTTCGCGGCCGCCTCTGGGTCAACGAAGATTGACTGCGGGTGCGATCTTTGCCGAGCGGGTCGGGTTGACTCGGGTGGGAGGGCCGCGGTGCCGACGCACGAGGTGTTCAACCAGGTGCCACCCCTGGTCGACTACGACGTGGCAGACGACCCGGCGCTCCGCTCCGGGCTGGCCCGGGAGGGAGCCGGCTGGGCCGCCGCCGAGCTGCACGACCTCGGCCGGCTCGGCGGCACCGCGGCGGCGATCGAGCATGGCCGGTTGGTCAACGAGTACCCGCCCGTACTGCGTAGCCACGACCGCTACGGGCACCGGGTGGACGAGGTGGAGTTCCACCCCTCCTGGCACGAGCTGATGCGGACCGCGGTGACCTACGGTCTGCACGCCGCGCCGTGGGCCGACGACCGACCGGGAGCGCATGTCGCCCGCGCCGCGAAGTTCTACACCTGGCGGCCGGACGCCGGGCATAGCTGCCCGATCTCGATGACCTACGCGGCGGTGCCGGCACTGCGGCACGCCCCCGAGTTGGCCGCCCGGTACGAGCCGCTGCTGACCGCCACCACGTACGACCCGGGGTTGCGTCCGGCGCTCGGCAAGCACGGCCTGCTGGCGGGCATGTCGATGACCGAGAAGCAGGGTGGTTCAGACGTACGCGCCAACACCACCCTCGCCCAGCCGGCGGCGGACGGCAGCTACCGGCTCGTCGGGCACAAGTGGTTCACCTCCGCACCGATGTGCGATCTCTTCCTGACTCTCGGTCAGGCCCCGGGTGGGCTGACCTGCTTCCTGGTGCCTCGGGTGTTGCCCGACGGCACGCGTAACCCGCTCCGGTTGATGCGGCTCAAGGAGAAGCTGGGCAACCGGTCGAACGCCTCGGCGGAGATCGAGTACGAACACGCGGTGGCCTGGCGGGTCGGCGACGAGGGGCGCGGCGTCCGCACCATCATCGACATGGTCAACCTCACCCGGCTCGACTGCCTGATCGGCGCCGCCGCCGGGATGCGCCAGGGGGTCGTCACCGCGGTCCACCACGCCCGGCACCGGCGGGCGTTCGGGCGCCCGTTGGTTGGCCAGCCGTTGATGCGCAACGTCCTCGCCGACCTGGCGGTGGAGTCGGAGGCCGCGACCATCCTCATGCTGCGGCTCGCCGGCGCGACGGACCGCTCCGCCCGGGGTGACGCCGACCAGGCCGCCTTCAGACGGCTCGGCGTCGCGGTCGGCAAGTACTGGGTCTGTAAGCGGTGGCCGGGCCACGCCGCCGAGGCCCTGGAGTGCCTGGGTGGCAACGGGTACGTGGAGGAATCCGGAATGCCCCGGCTGTTCCGGGAGTCGCCACTGAACTCGATCTGGGAGGGCTCCGGCAACGTGGCCGCCCTGGACGTGCTGCGGGCGCTGACCCGCCAGCCGCGGGTGTTGGCCGCGTTCGAGGCCGAGGTGGACGCCGCCGCCGGTGCGGACGCCCGGCTCGACGCCGCGGTCCGGCGGCTGCGGGCGAGCCTGGCCGACCCGGACGACGCCCCACTGCGGGCGCGGCACCTGGTGGAGCGGCTCGCCCTCGTCCTACAGGGGGCACTGCTGGTACGACACGGCCACCCGGCGGTCGCCGAGGCGTTCTGCGCGTCCCGGCTGGGCGGCGCGCACGGCTACGCGTACGGCACGCTGCCAGCCGGGGTCGATCTCACGGAGATCATCGACCGCGCCACGCCGAAGGTGGGCTGACCGGGCGGGCGGTCAGGTGTAGAGGCGGCGGGCGTACCCCGGACCGTAGTAACTCTGCAGATCGGCCAGGCTCTCCGTGCGGGCCTCGACCTCCTTGACCAGGCGGGCCCGCGACGGCAGCACCTCGGGCGTCCAGGTCTGCGGGCTCCACAACTGCGACCGGAGGAACGCCTTCGCGCAGTGGTAGAAGATCTCCTCGATCGCTACCAGCAGGGCCAGGGTCGGCCGGTGGCCCTTGACCGTCATCGAGTCGAAGAAGGGTGCCTCTCGGACCAGTCGGGCCCGACCGTTGATCCGTAACGTGTCGGTGCGCCCGGGAATCAGGAAGATCAGCCCGACGTGTGGATTGTCCAGGATGTTGTGGAAGCCGTCGGCCCGTCTGTTGCCGGGTCGCTCCGGGATGGCGATGGTGGTGTCGTCGATCGGCAGGGCGAAACCGGGCGGGTCCCCCTTCGGTGAGACATCGCAGGTGCCGTCCGCGCCGGCCGTGGCCACCAGACAGAACGGAGAGGCGGCCAACCACTGCCGGTCCCGCTCGTGCAGGTGGGTTCGCTCCTTCGTGGCGACCTGGGCCGTCGGTACGCCCAGTAACTCCCGCAACTCCTCGTGAGTGGTGATATCTACCGTCACGTGCCCCTCCCTCGTCCGTTGACCATGGCGGCGGTGCGTCATCGACATCCTAGGTGGCATCGGCCGGGGTGAGGTGTGCCGATGTGGCGGAGGTGTCCGCCGCATCCCATCCGCCAGGAGGACCACAACACAGTGCAGGTAGGTAGGACCGACGAGCGCTGGCAGGACCGAGCTGGCAGGACCGAACAGTGGAGGCCCGGTATGGAGAGCCGACTCAAAGTGTTGGGTCATCCCCTCCACCCGATGCTGGTGATGTTCCCGGTCGCGCTGCTCGCAACTGCCGTGCTCTTCGACGTGGTCGACATCGTCGGTGGGCCCGACTTCCTCGGTGAGGTCGCCTACTGGAACCTCACCGTCGGCCTGGTCGGTGCGCTGCTGGCCGCGGCGGCCGGGGCGGTCGACCTGCTCGCCATCCCGACCGGCACCCGGGCCAAGCGGGTGGCGCTCACCCACGCCGCGGCGAACGTGGCGCTGATCCTGCTTTTCGCCGCGGTCTGGGCGGTCCGGCTCAACGCCGACTCCCGAGCCGCCGGCGGCGCGCTCATCGCGATCGAGATCGTCGCCTTGGCCATCCTCGGGGTCAGCGCGTGGCTCGGCGGTGAACTGGTTGACCGGCTCGGCGTCGGGGTCGACCGGGACGCCGACCTGGACGCGCCCAGCTCCCTGCGGCCCTCGACAACCCCCCAGTGAATAGGAGAAGTGTGATGAGTGAACCCGGCGGCGGGATCGGCCAGGGCAGGCGCGGCCGGCAGCAGGGGTGGGACCCGATGGGCGAGTTGCATTCGCTCCGCGCCGAGTTGGGCCGGCTGGTCGGAGGCCGGCCCGACTCGACGGACCTCCAGCTCGATGAGACCGAGGACGGCTGGGAGGTGATCGTCCGGCTGCCCGGGGTGGCGCCCGACGAGGTGGCGGTCGAGCTGGACGAGCGGGAGCTCTGTGTACGGGCCCGGTCGGAGGCCGAGGTCAACGCCGACTACGGGATCCTCGACGGCTCTGAGGCCCGGGCGTTCGCGTACCGGGTGGAACTGCCGTCCCGGGTGGACCCGGAGGCCATCGACGCGGTGATGGATCACGGTCTGCTCCGGATTCGGCTGCCCCGGACCGCCCGACCCGAGCCCCGCACCATCACCGTCGGGCGCAGCGGTGCTCGCGGCGCCGATGGTGGTGCCCCGTTCCCGGTCGACCCCGCCGCCAACCGGGAGCTGCACCACCCGAACGTCGAGACCGACCAGCCGTAGCGCCGATGGTCGCCCCGCATCTGCTCGGCCCGGCCGCGCAGCCCGTACCCGAGGTGGAGCGGATCGCCGTGCTGCGGGCCAACGCGCTCGGTGACTTCATCTTCGTCCTGCCCACGCTGGCCGCCTTGCGGGCCGCGTACCCCGCGGCGGAGATCGTCCTGCTCGGCGCGCCGTGGCACGCGAAGCTCTGGCGCGACCGGCCGGGTCCGGTGGACCGGGTCCTGGTGGTTCCGCCGGCTCCCGGAATCCGCCGCCCGGAGCCGGACGAGCCGGAGTCCAGGCTGGCGGACTTCCTCGCCCGGGCCCGCACGGAGCGCTTTGACCTGGCGCTGCAGGTGCACGGCGGCGGGGGCAACTCCAACCCGGTCGTGGCCGGCCTCGGCGCCCGGGTGACGGCCGGTCTGCGGGCCGAGGACGCGCCGCCGCTGGACCGCTGGCTGCGGTACGTCTACTACCAGCACGAGGTGATCCGCTACCTGGAGGTGGCGGCCCTGGTGGGGGCCCCGGCGACCACGGTTGTCCCCACCCTGGCGGTCACCGACGCCGACCGGGCCGAGGCAGTCAGGGTACTCGGCCCGGCGGGCCGGCCCCGGGTGGCGCTGCACCCGGGCGCCACCGACACCCGTCGACGCTGGCCGGTCGACCACTTCGCGGCCGTCGCCCGGCAGCTACACGGGGACGGGTACGAGGTGCTGGTCACCGGCACACCGGCGGAGCAGGAGGTGGTGGACCGGGTGGTGGCGGCGGCCGGGGTACCCCTCCGGCCGCAGGTCGGCACGCTCAGCCTCGGCGGGCTGGCCGGCTGCTATGCCGGCTGCGCGCTGGTGGTCGCCAACGACACCGGGCCGCTGCACCTGGCCGCGGCGGTCGGTACTCCCACGGTCGGGATCTTCTGGGTCGGCAACCTGATCACCACGGCCAACCCGCTGCGGGGCCGGCACCGCCCGATCACGTCCTGGACGGTGCACTGCCCGGTCTGTGGGGTCGACTGCACCCCGGGCAGCTATCCACACCGGCCGGGCGGAGGCGAGTGTCCGCACCGCGACTCGTTCGTGGCCGAGGTGCCGGTGATCGAGGTCCTCGAAGCCGCCCGCGACCTGCTCGCCGACGGAGAACAGCCGGTTCCGACGCCCTGAGCCGGGGCTGGTGCTACGCCTGCTCGAGGAGCACCTCCCACGCCTCAACCTCACGTTCGGTGACGGTGGTCGGTGACTCCAGGTGGAACGCCCCGCTGGGCAGGACGCCGGCGCCGCCGTACCGCTCCAACACGGCGAGCTGGGCGGCGACATCCTCCCCCTGGTGCCGCTCCGGCACCCGTCGCCAGAAGTCGAAACCGCCCGTGTCGACCAGCTTCTCCCGGTCGTACAGCACGCAGCCACCGATCCAGGACACCTTGTACGCCCGCCAGGAGCCCGGTGGCAGGCGCAGCCGCTCGGTGACGTGGAGCAGGTTCGCGGCTGGGTGGAGCAGTGCGCGCTCCCACTGCGCGGTGCCCGGGCGGATCCGCTCCGGCACCGGCGGTCCATCCCACTCCTCGTAGTGCCGGTGCGTCTCCGGGCGGATGTCGTGCCGGTACGACAGACCGTGTACGGCGTTGCCGACGAACCCGCAGCCCAGCTCCGCGATCGCGGTGACCAGCCGGCGCAGCGCTCCCGGCGCCAACCACACGTCGTCGTCGAGGCAGAGCACGTAGCGGGCGGTCGAGGCGGCCAGCAGCGCTGCCCGGTGCTCGGCCATCCCGCGCCGGGGGAGCCGGCGGGTCAGCAGGACCGGGCGCCCCTGGTGGCGCAGGACCCGGACCATCGCGGCCACGGCCGGGTGCGCGTACGCGGGGGCGTCGTCGGACTGGTCGCTGACCACCACCCCGAAGTCGGGTACGCCTTCCTGGGCGGCGAGCCCGGAGAGGGTGACCGCCAGTTCGGCGGGGCGGTGTCGGGTGGGGACCAGCACGTCGAGGTGTCGCTCGGCGCGGAACTCGTCGGAGGTGCCGGGTTCGAGGGGGCGGCTCACGCCTGCCCCGCCACCGGCGCGCCACCGCCGTACGCGCGGATCCGGTCGATGATCGCCGAGGTGGAGCGGTCCGGTACGTAGCCGAGAGTGCGGACCTGACCGCCGAGCCGCCGGACCAGGGGTGCCTCCGGCACCAGCTCCGGCGGGTAGTCCCCGCCCTTGACGTAGATGTCCGGCCGGACGGTCTCGATGAGTCGGGCGGGCGAGTCCTCCTCAAAGACCACCACATGGTCAACGTGGGTCAGCGCCGCCAGCAGGGCCACCCGGTCCTCGACCGGGTTGACCGGCCGGTCGGCGCCCTTGAGCCGGCGGACGCTGCCGTCGGCGTTGACCGCCACCACGAGCAGGTCGCCGAGGGCGCGGGCCTGCTCCAGGTAGCGGACGTGCCCGGGATGCAGCACGTCGAAGCAGCCGTTGGTGAAGACGACCGAGCGGCCCGCGCGGCGGTGCGCCCCGGCGATCGTCGCCAGCTCGTCGGCGCCGACGAGGGTTGGCCGGTCGCCGTCGTCGGAACAGTCGAGCGCGGTGAGCAGGTCCTCCCGCCGGCAGACGCAGGTGCCGGTGTCGGAGACGGTGATGGTGGCCGCGAGCTGGGCGAGCTGCGCGGCGGTCGGTAGGGGGGCGTCGGCGGCCAGGGCGAGGGTCATCGCCGCCAGGTACGCATCTCCGGCCCCGACCGTGTGGCTGGCCGGCATCGGGTTGCTGTGGCTGCGGCTGGGCTCGCCGTCCGGACCGGCGACGACCGCGCCCTCGGTGTCCAGCGTCACCGCCACGACATCCGCGCCGGTGTGTCGCCGTAGCTCCGCCAGGCGGGACTCGGCGAGTACCGCCCGGTCCGGTCCCACCGTGTCCCCGCGCACCCCGGGTGCGATCTCCTCGTCGACTCGACCGTCGCCGGGTGCGACTCCCACGGTCAGTTCGGAGGGGCCGTCGGAGCGGGCGTGGTCCGGGTGGTCCAGGTGCAGGTCCCCGCCCCCGGGCCGGGCCGTGGTGTGGGCGAGCAGTCGGCTCGCCTCAGCGAAGCTCGGCGTGACCACGGTGGGGGCGAGCCCACGCCAGTCGGCGAGGTCATGTGCGTCCAACGCGACCGTCGCGTACCGCTCCCGGTTGGCCACCAGCCACGCGCGCACCGGTGCGGGCAGGGCCCCCAGCGCGTAGTCGCAGACCACCAGCGTCGGCGCCGCACCGCCCGCCGCGTGTAGCTCCGTCGTTGCGCAGGCCAGCGCGTCGAGCAGCCGAGCCACCCCGACGTCGTCCAGGGACTCCACCGGACCACCGGAGTCCTCCCGCAGCAGGATCTGGCTGCCGGCGAGCATCCGCCGCTTGACCGGGGTCGGGCGGCTCGGTCGGCTGACCGTGCGGTCCCACACGCCGGCCCGGTCCAGGCAGTCGTGCACCTCGTCGCCGGCCACGTCCGCGCCGATCGGCGCGACCAGCGCGGCCCGCCCGCCGAGCGCGGCGATGTTGACGGCGGTGTTCGCCGCACCGCCCGCGGCGGAGATCCGTCGGCGCAGGGTGAGGATCGGGGCAGGTGCCTCCCGGCAGAGCCGATCCGAGTCGGCGAACCGCCACTCGTCGAGCATCGCGTCCCCGACGACCAGGACGGGGCGTCCCAGCCAGCTCTCCACCACGGCGGCGAGTCGGTGTTGTTCCGCTGCTGCTCCTGCCATGTCCGTCCGGGTCCCCGCCGGTCCGCCCGGCCAAACCTGGCGGGGTGGGACCGCGGTGGGCTATTTGAGGATCAGGCGGTTGGTCTGCTCGAAGACATCCAGGTCGGCGAGGGTCTCCGGGACGCTGGCCGACAGCGGGCTGGGCAGGTGGCCCCGGTCGAAGAAGGCGGCATCGGTGGTCTCATCGGTGATCTGGGCGAGGTCCCCGTCCCACTCCTCCACCCGGAACGCGGTGGTGAGGATCTGGTACGTGTGCCCGTACATGTTGGTGTGGGTGCGGTCCGGCCCGGTGTAGAGGGCGAAGGCGCTGACCCGCAGGGCACGCAGCCCGGTCTCCTCCCGCACTTCCCGCACCGCGCAGTCGGCGATCGACTCACCCAACTCCATCGCCCCCGCCGGCATCGCCCAGTGCCCGTTGTCGGCGCGCTGGATCAGCAGGATCCGGCTCGCGTTGTCCCGCACCACCGCGCGGGCACCGACGAACATCAGCGTCCGGTCGCCGGCGAGGGCGCGGAGCTGTCCGACGTAGGAATCTGCCCAGGAAATGCTCACCCCGGCTAATCTACGCATCGCCGCCGGGGCGAGATGGAGATCCGGGGTTCCCAGATGTGATCGGCGACACTAGTTTGTTGCTCATGCGGAGCACGATGATGGATGCCCCTCTCCAGGTCTCCCGGATTCTTGACCATGGCGCCACCGTGCACAGCGCGGCGGAGGTGGTCACCTGGACCGGTGCCGAGCCGCGTCGGATGAGCTACGCCGACGTGGCGCGCACGGCCGCCCAGCTGGCGCACGCCCTGCGGGACGAGTGCGGCGTGACCGGGGACGAGCGCATCGCCACCTTCCTGTGGAACAACACCGAGCACCTGGTGGCCTACTTCGCGGTGCCGAGCATGGGCGCGGTGCTGCACACGCTCAACATCCGACTTCTCCCGGACCAGGTCGCCTACATCGCCAACCACGCGCAGGACCGGGTGGTGCTGGTCGACACGACCCTGATCCCGCTGCTGGCGAAGGCTATCGGCGACATGACCACCGTCCGGCACGTGGTGGTAATCGGCGGGGGTGACCCCGCCCCGCTGGTCGCGGCGGCCGGCGACCGGGTCTCCGTACACCACTGGGATGCCCTGCTGGCCGGGATGCCCGACAGCTACGACTGGCCGGATGTGGACGAGCGCTCTGCCGCCGCGCTCTGCTACACCTCCGGGACCACCGGCAACCCCAAGGGGGTGGCCTACTCGCACCGCTCGCTCTACCTGCACTCGCTTCAGGTCTGCCTGCCGGAGTCGTTCGACATCGGGCCGAAGGACCGGGTCTTGGGCATCGTGCCGATGTTTCACGCGATGTCCTGGGGGCTGCCCTACGCGGCGTTCCTCTGCGGCGCGTCGCTGCTCCTGCCGGACGGGTTTCTCCAGGCCGCCCCGATCGCCGAGATGATCGCCGCCGAGCGGCCGACCGTCGCCGGTGCCGTCCCCACCATCTGGACCGATCTGCTCGTCCACCTGGACAGCCACGAGGTCGACACCAGCTCTCTGGGAGAGGTGATCGTGGGTGGGTCGGCGTGCCCACCGGCGCTGATGCACGCCTTCGAGGAGCGGCACGATATCCGGATCATTCACGCCTGGGGCATGACCGAAACCTCTCCGCTCGGTTCGGTGGCCCGCCCGCCGGCCGGTGCTGACGCGGCCCAGGCGTGGCAGTACCGCTACACCCAGGGCCGGGTCCCGGCCGGGGTCGAGGCCCGGATCGTCGGCCCGCAGGGCACGCCACTGCCCGCCGACGGCACGTCCGTGGGGGAGCTGGAGGTCCGCGGGCCGTGGGTGACCGGACGGTACGTCGGCGACGAGACCCCGGACGAGGAGACGTTCCGGGACGGCTGGCTGCGTACGGGGGACGTCGGCACCCTCTCCCCGGATGGCTACCTGACGTTGACCGACCGGGCGAAGGACGTCATCAAGTCCGGCGGTGAGTGGATCTCCTCGGTGGAGCTGGAGAACGCGTTGATGGCCCATCCGGATGTGGTTGAGGCCTGCGTGGTGGGGGTCCCAGACCAGCGTTGGGGTGAGCGGCCGTTGGCGACCGTGGTGCTCCGCGAGGGGGCGAAGGTCGGGGTTGAGGAACTGCGGAGCTTCCTCGCCGAGTCGGTGGCCCGTTGGCAACTCCCCGAGCGCTGGGCGGTCATCGACGCCGTGCCGAGGACCAGCGTGGGCAAGTTTGACAAGAAGGCGGTCCGGTCCCGGTACGCCGAGGGGGGCCTTGCCGTCCAGGAGTTGGCCTCCTCCTAGCCCCCACCGCTGTCGCGGTCAGGGGCGGCCCCGGCGTTCGCACCGCGCCGGGGCCGCCCGCTAAGCGGGGCGACCCGCACTGTCATTGTCGCGAGAGTCATTCGTCTTTGTCCTCGTAACCGGGGAACTTGTGCCGGTGGGCCGTCGCCACGGCCTCCGGTGTCAGCTCGCCGATCGAGGAGAGCACCACCGTGGCGAGTCGCTCCGCCTCCGGCTCCAGCGGGTACGCCCCGTGCGGTACCGCCACCACGGCCATCCCCGCGGCAGCCGCGGACCGGACGCCGTTGGCGGAGTCCTCGACCGCGACGCAGCGGGCCGGCTCGACACCGAGCCGCGCGGCGACCGCCAGGTAGACATCCGGAGCCGGCTTGCCGTGCGCGGTCTCCTCGGTCGACAGCGCCGCGCCGAAGATGTCACCCAGCCCGGTCGCCTCGAGCGCCGCCCGGATCAGCCGGGTGGGGGAGGAACTGGCCAGGCCCAGCGGCCACCGCCCCCCGGTCCGGCGCACGGCATCGACGGCCCCGGCGATCAGCGGTACGCGGTGCGCGTACCGGCGGGACATCTCGGCAACCACCTCGGTGGCGACCTGCTCGGCCGACCGGTCGACGCCGAGCTCACCGCTGAGGTGGCGGGACCACTCGCCGGTGCTCATGCCCATCAGCCGGGCCTGCGAATCGGCCTGCCAGGTGCCGCCGTGCGCCGCCACGTACGCCCGCCGGACCTCCTCCCAGACCGGTTCGGAGTCCACGATCACGCCGTCCAGGTCGAAGATCACCGCAGCCACCATGCCCTCATCCTGCCGGACGGGGCCAGTGGTGCCGGTCAACCCAGGGACGGCAGGCCGATCGGGTTGTCCGGCGGGATGATGGTGTGCCCGGCCCGGACCACCGGGTCGAGTAGCTCCCGGAGCCGGGCGCTGCGCTCCGGGCCGAGTTCCCGCCACGGGTGGATCGCCGCCGTGTCGGTGGCCGCCTCGACGGCGTGGAATCCGGCCCGGCCCCGCTCGGTCGGTTCGCCGTCGGCGGTCAGCCACCCCCGGTCGTGGAGCCGGCTCTTGGCCGCCGCCCACTCCTGCTCGGTCCAGCCCCGGCCGAGCAGGGCGGCCGCGGGCAGTCCCACCGCGATCCGCCAGGCCAGCGTCTCCACCGGGTCGAGGTCGGCCGCGACGAGCGCGGCGATGTGCCCGTCCCCACGGTGCTCCCGCAGGACCGTCGCCGCCTGCCAGAGCCGGGCGAGCGGGTACTCACCGCGCGGCAGCGCCGCGTTCGCGGCCCCCAGCACCCGGCCCGCCGTCCTGGTCTCGGCCGCCGCGGCCTCCATCAGGTCGGCGCTCTCCCTGAGGTGGGACTCGGGCAACTCGTAGGTGAGCTCGGCGAGAGCCTGGACGGCGCCGGTGAGGCGGGCGCGCAGGGCCTCCTCCGGGGACGCCAGCTTCCAGACCGCGGGCAGCGCGCGCTGCACCATGTGCGGGGCGAAGTGGTAGAAGGCCGCGGCCACCGGTGCCGCGGTGGTGGCGCCGAGCGGCGCGGACCGGCCGGCGAAGTAGCCCCGCCAGTAGCCGCGTAGCCCGGTTGCCTCATACGCCGCGCGGGCCCGGGGATGGAAGTACGTCACCGCGTGGACCGGCTCGAAGTAGGTCCACATCAACCGGGCTGTCCGCCCCGCGTCGTCTGTCATGCGCACCTCCGCGTCCGTTCCGGCACCTGGGTGGCCTGTCTGCCCCCCGGTTCGACGAACCTACTGCCGTTCGGTAACGGTGTGGAAGCCCGCTGTGGCCAACCGCACCGGCGTCGGGGCGGCCCGGCCGGTCACTGCGCGCCGAGCACGTCCACGACGAAGCGCAGCGGGCCGGCCGGCCCGCCACCGTCCGGGTACGCCAGTTCGGTGGGGATGTCGAGCTGCACCCGGCTGCCGATGGTCACGCCGACCAGACCCTGGTCCCAGCCGGGGATTACCCCGCCGACTCCGATCGGGAAGCTCGCCGGCTGCCCGCGCGACCAGGAGGAGTCGAACTCCTCGCCCTCGTTGTAGAGGATGCCGACGTAGTTGACGGTGATCGTCTGACCGCTCTCCACCGCGGGTCCGGTGCCCTCGATCAGCGGGGTGACGACGAGCTCGGTCAGCTCGCCCTCGGCCGCCTCCACGGTTGGCGGAGTGTTCAGCGCGGGGTCGGCCCCGTCCGGCAGCTCGGTGCCGCCGGCAGCCGGGTCGGGGGCGTCCGCCGACGGGGCGCCCGCCGCCGGGGAATCCGCCGCGGTCGGGTTGCTCTCGTCCGCACCTGTCGGGCCGACCAGCACGAACACGGTGACCAGGAGGGCGGCTACGGCAACCCCGGCGAGACCGCCGGCCCAGGCCTGCCGGCGGCGCTTCGCCTCGGCCGCCTTCTGCTCGGCGAGCTGCGCGGCCAACCGCCGCTCCGACTTCTGTGCCCGGTTCTGCGTCCGCTCGCTCACGGCGTCGACTCCCTGTTCGAAGATGGTGGCCGGCACCGCGTGCCGGGGGAAGGCCGACGAACACGGTACCCGCCGGGGTCCCCGGGGTGCAGGTGCCGGACGCCCCGTTGTCCGCTGGCGGCCGGTATCGCCGGTGGTGGCCGTCTCGCCGCTCAGGCGGTCTTGCGGGCCCCCTTGCGGGCCGGGGTCTTCTTGGCCGGCTCCGTCCGCTGCCCCTCATCCTTCTTGGCGGTCGTCTTGGTCGCTGTCTTCTTCCCGGCTGTCTTCTTGTCGGCCTTCTTCTCCTCGGCCTTCTCCTTCTCCGCCGGAGTTGTCTTTTCGCTCTTCTTGCCGGCGGCCTTCTTCGGTGGGCCCGGCTGCTCGGCGGCCTTCCGCTGGGCGGAACGCGCCGCCGAGATGGGGGTCGGTTCGCCCGCGCCGGAGCCGGCGGGCTTCTCGCCGCGCGCCGCCTGGGCCCGTTCCACCGATGCCTTCAGCGCCGCCATCAGGTCCACCGCCGCCGCCGGAGCCTCTTCGACCTCCTCCGGCTGGACGACCTCGCGGCCCTCCACCTTCGCGTCGATGACCTCCTGCAGAGCGGTCCGGTAGTCGTCGGTGAAGACATCGGGCTGGAAGTCACCCGCCATCGAGTCGATCAGGGAGCTGGCCATCGCGAGCTCCGGGGGGCGGACCTGCAGGTCCTCGTCGAGAAAACCGAACTCCGGCGTCCGGATCTCGTCGGGCCAGAGCATCGTGTTGAGCAGCAGGACGCCCTGGTGCACCCGCAGCGTCGCGAGCTGCTCACGTTGGCGGATCGCCACCTTCACGACGGCCACCCGCTCGGAGTCGGTGAGCGCGTTGCGCAGCAGCACGTACGGCTTGGTGGCGGTCCCCTCCGGCTCGAGGAAGTACGCCTTGTTGTAGAGGATCGGGTCGACCTGTTCGGCGGGGACGAACTCCAGCACGTCGATCGCCCGTGAGGTGCTCAGTGGCAGGTCGGCGAAGTCGTCGTCGGTGAGGATGACCAACTCGCCGCCGCCGAGGTCGTACCCCTTGGCGATGTCGTCGTAGCTGACCTCTTCGCCGCAGACCTGGCAGGTGCGCTTGTAGCGGATTCGACCCCCGTCATCCCGGTGCACCTGATGGAATCGAATATCCTTCTCCTCGGTTGCTGAATACAGCTTCACCCCGATCGAGACGAGCCCGAACGACACGGCTCCTTTCCAAATGGCCCGCACCCTGTGCTCCTTTCGCCGGTATCGACCATGTTCTCATCCGATGGAACCGGGCGCGAGCAGTTCCGCATTCGACTAAGGTCGGTTCGTGCCCGGCGTGCCGTCCAAGCCGATGCTGGCGACCACCGGGGAGCTGCCGGTGGGCCCGGGCTGGGCCTATGAGTTCAAATGGGACGGAATCCGAGCGCTGGTCAACATTGGCGACGGTCAACAGCGGGTGTACGCCCGCTCCGGTGTCGAGGTCACCGTCGCCTACCCGGAACTGGCCGGCCTCTCCGCGCAGGTGGATGACGCCCTCCTCGACGGCGAGGTGGTGCTCTTCGGCGTGACCGGGCAGCCATCGTTCACGGCGCTCGCCGAGCGAATGCACGTCCGGGAACGGGCCCGGGCCGCGCGGCTCGCGGCGACCCTGCCCATCACCTACCTGGTCTTCGACGTGTTGCGACTCGACGGCGTCGACCTGACCGGCTACCCGTGGCAGCGGCGGCGAGCTGTGCTCGACGAGGTGGGGCTGGCCGGCCCCCGGTGGGCGGTCCCGCCAGCCTTCTCGGACGGCCCGGCGACCTTGCAGGCGGCGGGGGAGCACGGCCTGGAGGGGGTCATGGCCAAACGGGTCGGTTCGGTCTACCGGCCGGGTACGCGTTCACCGGACTGGGTCAAGGTCAAGTTGGAGGTGACCGGCGACTTCGTGGTGGGGGGCTGGCGGCCGGGAGCCCGCCGGCTGGGCGGGCTGCTGGTCGGCCTGCCCCGGCCGGACGGCCGTCTCACCTTCCGGGGGCGGGTCGGCGGTGGCATCGGCGCGGCGCTGGAGCGAGAGCTGTTGCGCGAGCTTGAGCCGCTGCGTACCGATGCTTCCCCCTTTGCCGGGGACCTTCCCCGCGCGGACACCCGGGCTGTGGTCTGGGTCGCGCCCCGGCTCGTGGTGGAGGTGAGGTATGGCCAGCTCACCCCGGATGGGCGACTGCGTTTTCCCCGGGTACTGCGGTTGCGCCCGGACAAACTCGCCGAGGAGGTGGACGATGTCTGATCGGCTCCGGGTCGACGTGGCCGGCCGCACTCTGGAGTTGTCGAATCTGGACAAGGTGCTGTACCCCGCGACCGGATTCACCAAGGGTGAGGTGATCGATTACTACACCCGGGTCGCCCCGGTGCTCCTGCCGCACCTGGCTGGCCGGGCGCTGACCCGGATCCGGTTCCCGAACGGCGTGGACGGCAGCTCCTTTTTCGAGAAGAACGCCCCGGCGGCGACCCCGAGCTGGGTTCACACCGAGACGTTGCCGGTCCCCGGCTCGGCGAAGGGCCGGGAGACGATCGACTACGTGGTCGCCGACGAGCTGCCGACCCTGGTCTGGTTGGCCAACCTCGCTGCCCTCGAACTGCACACGCCACAGTGGCAGATCGGGGCGCATCCGGACCTGATGGTGGTCGACCTTGATCCCGGTGCGCCGGCCGAGCTTCGTCAGTGCTGTCAGGTCGCCCTGTTGCTGCGGGAACGGCTCGCTGACGACGGGATCGAGTCGTATCCGAAGACATCGGGAAAGAAGGGCATGCAGCTCTGCTGCCCCATCGCCGGCGCCCAGCCAGCCGACACGGTCTCCGGCTACGCCCGGCGGATCGCCCAGGAGTTGGAGCGGGCCCATCCAACGCTGATCGTGTCCAAGATGGCACGAAAGTTGCGGGCGGGAAAGATTTTCATCGACTGGAGCCAGAACAACGCGGCGAAGACGACGGTGGCGCCGTACTCGCTGCGTGCCCAGTCGGTGCCGGCGGTGTCCACCCCGCTGACCTGGGCCGAGGTCTCGGCCGGGGCGGCCGGCAAACGCCCGGCGGTCAAGCCCTACCCGGCGGCCGAGGTACTGGCCAGGATCGCCGAGCAGGGCGACCTGCTCGCCCCGCTGCTTGACGGTGGTCCCGAGCTGCCGGGATAGGAAGGGGCCTGCGGTGGGAGGCCCTGGTGTCGGTTAGTCCGGGCCGATGACGCAGAACTCGTTGCCGGCCGGATCAGTCAGGACGCGGGTCGTCCACTCGCCGGCATCGGTCACGCTGATCTGATGGGCGCCGGCGGCGAGCATCTGTCGCGTCAGTGGTTGTGCGTTGTCGACGAAAAGGTCGAGGTGGACTCGCGCCTTGCCGGTCTTGGTCTCGGGGACCCGCTGGAACGTCAGGTGTGGTGGGCCCGCCACGTTCTCCGGGCAGTCGACCGTGACATAGGTGCTCCCTTCGGAGTGCGGTCGCCGCTGGTAGCCGAGAAACCGTTCCCAGAATGTCGCCCCCAGGTCCGGATCGGGACAGTCGATGGTGACTCCAATTCGGAGGGGGAAGGCGAGGACTTTCCTGTCCGCACCCGTCGTCGTCGGTGTGTCGTACATGTGGTTCTGATCCTTCCAGTCCTCTCGGTGCTGGTGTGGATAGTCCATGAGCGGTGTGGCGAAGCGCTGCCCGCATGATCTGGAGAGGTTCTCCGTATAGGGGTAACGTAGCATGCGGAGAGACTCTCCGCTTGTTTGTGGCCCAGGAGGAACGAGGGATGCGTGTCGACGCACGGCGCAACCGGGACCGGCTGGTGGCGGCGGCCACCGCCGTCATCGCCGCGCAGGGCCCCGCCGCCTCCCTCAACGAGATCGCGCAGCAGGCCGGTGTCGGTGCCGGCACCCTGTACCGACACTTCCCTACCCGGGAGTCACTTCTGCTCGAAGTCTTTACGTCCCGGATCGAGACCTTGTGCGTGCGCGCCCACGAGCTGGCCCAGATCCGGCCGCCGGGCGACGCGTTGGCGGCATGGTTGGAGGCGTTCCTCCAACACTGCCTGACGGATCGGGGCCTGGCCGAAACAGTCATGAAGGCGCCGCCGGGCTCCGACCCGGACTGCGCCACGAAGTTGCGTACGGCGGGGGCTGGCCTGGTCGCGCGAGCCCAGGAGGCTGGCACCGTGCGTGCTGACGTTGAGGTCGAGGACATCCTGCAACTGACAATCGGTATCGCCCTGGCTGCGGATAGCCCTGCCCGGGCGGAACGGCTCCTTTCGTTCGCCCTTGTCGGCCTGCGCACCTGATTTCCAACCATGGGCGCTTCCTCGGCGCTGGTCGGTTTTCCTGCGTGGCATGCCCGATAGGGCGACGCCGAGCTCCGTCGAGTGGGATAGCGTGACCCGTCGTTAATTCGCATGCTTTCGGGGGAGTGACTTCACGTGTCACGTTGGAAGAACATCGCCGTCCTGGCGGCGGCGGCGACCGCCTCTGCGGTCGCGGTGACCGGCTGCGGGCCCAGCACGGCCTCGCAGGAAGCAGCACCGCAGTCGAGCGTGCTGGAACTGCTCGCCAACGACCTCCAGGGTTCACTTCAGGAGGCGGCGGACCGGACGAGCAAGATCGAGACCGTGCAGGCGACGATGGTGGCCACGGGTCCCGAGGACTTCGGGATGCAGATTGCGATGGATCTGCGTGACTCCGTGAGTTACGAGATGGTCATGGAGACGGAGGGAGAAGTCACCACCATCCGTTTGATCGACTCCGTGATGTACACGGAGATTCCCGAGGCAGAACGCGAGCGTTACGACGGTAGACGCTGGCTGAAGATGGACCTCTCTGCCGCCTCGGGGATGGGCCTCGACGAACAGTTGCAGGAAGCCGACCCGGTCCAGCAGGTCAGGACACTGCTGGAACTTGAGGGAGTCACCGTTGTCGGCGAGGAGACTGTGGGCGGGGTGCCCACGGTCCACTACAGCGTCACCGCCACCATGGAGGAACACCTCGCTCTGCTGGAGGAGCAGGGCAAGCTCGACTCCGGCGACCTGGCGAACTCCGCTGGCCGGGCAGCCAAGTTCGGCGTCACGGAGATCAAGACCGAGCTGTGGATCGACGAGCAGTACTGGCCGCGCCGGGCCCGCCTGACCATGGGCGCGATGGGCGTCATGACGGTCGACTACACCGACTACAACGAGCCAGTGACCATCGAGACGCCACCGGCTGCCGAGGTCGCCGACCTCCTCGGCGACCTCGGGGAGAAGCTCAGCACCACCACCTGACCGGGACGCACGGTCCCACCGGTCGCCACGCTCTGCCCGGCCGGGCTCACCCCGGCCGGGCAGCGTCGTTACCGGGGCGGGCGTGGCCGGCAGCGCGAGGTGTGGTCCACCGCGAGTACGCACCGGCCACGTCCCTCCGGCAACAGTCGGTCGCAGAAGACCCGGTGGCGCACATCCTGCTGGTCCTCAGCGGAGACGGTCACCCCGCCCGGCTCGACCCGGGCGCTGATCCGAATCAACACCCGGGCGGCGGTCCGGGCCAGGATCCGGGCTCGCATCAGGTCGGCAGCGGCGACCGGGAGGTGGATCACCCAGCGGCTGGTCATCGGTAGTGGTGGCGGGCCGACTGGGCGCTCTGCCACTCCCGCAGGGCCTTCTTGATCCGTACATTCTCCTCCTGCACGGCGACCAGGGCGGTCTGCGCGGTGGTCAACTCGTCGGCGACCCGGTGCAGGAAGTCGCGGATCTCCACCGGGTCGAGCCCTCGTCGGCGGACCGGGAAGCACCGGTCCCGGATCTGCCCCGGCCGCAGCGGCAGCCGGGGGCGTATCGGCGGCGGCGCGGGTTTGTGGTGGTGGCTGACCGGTCTGTGCGGGCTGGAGCTCGGTCGGTGCGTGAGTCGGCGGATCAGGCTGCGCATGGTGGCCACCCTTCGTCGAGTCGCGGGTAGGTGGAGGGGCGCTCCGCCGGCCGCAACCGGCGGAGCGCCCGCCCGGCCATCGCAGCCTCAATTGGCGGTACGACAGCCGGGCCGCGCCCGGGGGCGGCGCGGAGGTGCGGTCTCGGCGGCGATGCGAGACAGATACGAGAGGCGCCAACCGACCGCAGCAGCACCGCATCACCGACAGCGACGCTACTGACACCGAGTCACCTATGTCAAGGAGTCACTTACCCAGCTACCCGGCTAGGTCATCCATGCAACATATGTTGCCTGTGGCGAAGGGTTGATCGATACTGGGTGGGCCAACCGACTGCAAGGGGCCCGACGTGCCTATTCCACCCACGATGGACGAGTTGCTCGAAGACCTGTTGAGCAAGATTAAGAACGGGACCTATCCGCCCGGCTCGCAGTTGCCCTCCGGTCGGGTATTGGCGGACGAGTACGACACCTCGCAGTCCACGATCAGCCGAGCGGTGGCGCGGCTGCGGGAGCAGGGGGTGTTGGTGGGTCGTCCGGGGCGCGGCGTCTTCGTCGCCGAGCCACCGAATCGCTGACGGGGGTACTGCCCTTGACCGGGCAGCACCCCTTCTGATCTGGGGCCCCTTGCTGGCTGCGACGGGCTGAGGTTGTCGCCCGTGTGCTCCGCCGGCCGCCCCTGCTGCCTGCGGACGACGGGCTCCCATAGCTGGCGCTGGGAGGCGCCGAGGTGTCGAGCGCCGCGACCAACTCCTGGTGGGGGCGCCAACCGGCAACCTTGGATTACTGGCCTTTGGGCGTTTCATTCTAAGAAATGTGGTGAGAGCGGGGTAAAAATGACATCTGCCCTAGTTGTCTGCTCGGAGGTTAGGGGCGATGCAGGGGATCTGTCAGCGGGCAAGTCGTAGCGTTCGAGCGCGCGAGGTGGCTCGGGCCGGCACCGGATGGTTCTGCCTCGTCCTGGCTGTGACACTCCCACCGGCGGTCGGTGTGTCGCCTGCGATCGCACAGCACGGACTAGCAGCAGCACCTGACGCGTCGGACACCATCCTCGCCTGGGGCGATAACAACGACGGCGAGTTGGGGGACGGGACCACCACGGACAGCAGTACGCCCGTCGAGGTCAGTCTGCCGGCGGGCACCACCGTCACCGCCGTCGCCGCCGGCCACGACCACAGCCTGGCGGTCACCTCTGCCGGCACCGCCCTTGCCTGGGGCGACAACCGCTTCGGCCAGCTTGGCGATGAGACCACCACGGACAGCATCACGCCCGTCGAGGTCAGCCTGCCGGCGGGCGCCACCGTCACCGCCATCGCCGCCGGTGACGACCACAGCTTCGCGGTGACGTCCGCCGGCACCGCCCTTGCCTGGGGCGACAACGACCGGGGTGAGTTGGGCGACGGGACTACCACCCGCCGCAGCACACCGGTCCCCGTCAGCCTGCCGGCGGGTACCACGGTCACCGCCATCGCCGGTGGCATCGCTCATGGCCTCGCGTTGACGTCCGCCGGCACCGTCCTCGCCTGGGGCCTGAACTCCGATGGCCAGTTGGGGGACGGGACCACCGCGGACAGCAGTACGCCCGTCGAGGTCAGTCTGCCGGCGGGTGCCACCGTCACCGCCATCGCCGCCGGCAGTCTCCACAGCCTGGCCGTCACCTCCGCCGGCGCCGTCCTCGCCTGGGGCCTGAACTCCGATGGCCAGTTGGGGGACGGGACCACCGCGGACAGCAGTACGCCCGTCGAGGTCAGTCTGCCGGCGGGCGCCACCGTCACCGCCATCGGCGGCGGACGAGACCATAGTCTCGCGGTGACGTCTGCCGGCGCCGTCCTTGCCTGGGGCGACAACGGCCGGGGCCAGTTGGGGGATGGGACCACCGCGGACAGCAGTACGCCCGTCGAGGTCAGTCTGCCGGCGGGCACCACCGTCACCGCCATCGCCGCCGGCAGTCTCCACAGCCTGGCCGTCACCCCCGGCGGCACCGCACTTGGCTGGGGCAGCAACTCTGATGGCCGGTTGGGCGACGGGACCACCGCGGACAGCAGTACGCCCGTCGAGGTCAGTCTGTCGGCGGGCACCACCGTCACCGCCGTCGCCGCCGGCGCCGCCCACAGCATGGCCCTGGTCGCACCGCCACCGGGCGCCACCGCGCCGCCGCCGGACTCCACCGCGCCACCACCGGACTCCACCGCGCCGCCCCCGGACCTGCCCACCACCGGCGCCAGCCTGCCCATCACCCTTGCCGCCGCCACCCTGTTGCTCCTCACCGGTGCCACCCTCATCCGCCTCGCCCACCAGCATCAACCGACCCGCCGTCTACGCTGAAGCAATCCGAAGCGCCGGACGCGGTGCCTTCGTCGCCCGAGCCACCACATCGCTGACGGGGTGCTGCCCTTGGCCGGGCAGCACCCCGCCCTTCTGCGGTTGCTATGCCTCGGCCCAGACGGCCAGCTCGTTGCCGCTCGGGTCGGTGAAGTGGAACCGACGCCCGCCCGGGAAGTCGTATGGACCGTTGACGACGGTGCCGCCGGCCTCGGTCACCGCCTGGACTGACCCCTCCAGGTCGGTCGAGAACAGTACGACCAGTGGGCCGCCCGCCCGCACCTGCGTGTCCTGCCGAAGTCCACCCACCTCGGGTGCGGACTCGCCGTGCGGGCTGCGGATGCCGGCGTATTCCGGCCCGTAGTCGGTGAACTGCCAGCCGAAGGCCTCGCCGTAAAACCGTTTCGCCTCCGTGAGGTCGGTTACGGCGAACTCAACATAGTCGATGGCGTGCTGTCGGTGTGTCTCAGATTCGTTCATACGTCAGATCGTGCCCGCCGGGTACGACCAACTCGTGGAGGCGAACCCCATCCACGCTGTCCCGCCGCACAATGTCCAGCCGATGGGCCAGCTTGATCAGTGGTCAGGTGACGTTCTACTACGACTGATATCACCATTAGTCCAGCATGGACGATGTGGGTTCGTCTCCGCGTTGCCGATGTGACGTGGGTCGGGAATGTACTGGTTCGCCGTCCCTGTCGCTGCCGGGCAGGTGGGTCCGAAAGGAGCTTGTCCGGCTTGACGGGCCGGGCTACTGTGGCCAGTCGACCTAGATTTGCTTCCCGGGGGAGTGGCTTCACGTGTCACGTAGGAAAAAATTGAGCGTCCTGGCAGTCGCGGCCGTCACGGCGGTTTCGATGACTGCCTGCGGACCGAACGACTCCGCGGGAGATTCGGGTGCGCTGGGGCGGCTGACCGATGACGTCCCTGGCTCGCTGCAAGCGGCAGCCGACAAGGCCAAGGAAACCGAAACGGTGCGAGCTGACGTGGTTACTTCGGGAGGTGCCGCAGATTCTGAGATGCAGATGACGATGGACCTCCGTGATACGGTCAGCTTCGAGATGGTCGGCGATCTTATTGATGACCCCGTCACCATGCGCGTGGTTGACTCCGCTATTTATATGGAGAATTCCGCGGAGGAACGGGAGCTCTACGGCGGTAAGCGCTGGATCAAGTTCGACCTCACCTCATCGCCCGAAGACGGGGTGGACGTGGATCAGATGTTGCAGGAATCCGACCCATCCCGGCAGATCAAGGCGCTGCTGGAGTTGGAGGGCGTCACCGTCGTGGGTGAGGAGACGGTGAATGGGATCCGCACGGTCCAGTACACCGTCACCACCACCCCCGAGGAGCTCGCCGAGGCGCAATCGGAGGGGTCGGCTGATCTCTCGGACCTGTCGACTACGGGGGACGCTCTCGGTGTTACCGAAGTAACGCTCGATGTCTGGATCGACGAAGAGTACCTTCTCCGCCGGTTCCGCTCGGACCTGGGCACGGCGGGCGTGACGACGGCTGACTACTACGACTACAACGAGCCCGCGCAGATCGAGGCGCCCCCGGCAGCGGACGTTGCCGACTTGGAGGATGTCTTTACGGACCTTCAGGACTCCTTCGCGGACATCGAGGATGCCCTGAAGGAGCTCGATGACGTCACAGGTGGCAACTGAACGGAATAGTCCTAGCTGATCGTCGTACTCCGCCCGGCCGGACTCCCCGGCCGGGCGGAGTCGTGCCGTCCGCCCGACCCGCATACGCTGCCATGGTGCAGATTGACGTGGTTACCCTGCTTGTCGAGGAGTACGATCCGGCGGTCGAGTTCTTCACCGCCGCACTCGGCTTCGACCTCATCGAGGACTCGCCATCACTGACCAATGACGGGCGACCCAAGCGGTGGGTCGTCGTCCGGGCCCCGGGTGCCCAGACCGGGATTCTGCTCGCTCGCGCCGACGGAGAACATCAGCGTGCCGCTGTCGGTAACCAGGTAGCCGGCCGGGTCGGGTTCTTCCTTCGCGTTGACGACTTCGACGCCGCGTACCGGCGGATGACCGAGGCTGGTGTCACCTTCGTCCGAGAACCGCGGACCGAGCCCTATGGCCGAGTCGCGGTCTTTCTCGACATTGCCGGCAACCGGTGGGACCTCCTCGGCGCCGCAGCTCCCGTGACCAGGCCGTAACGTAGCTCGGAAGTGCCTCCCCTTGAAGAGAAGCCTGTAGGGGTCGCAATCACAGGTTTCCTTACAGGGCAGGCACTTCCGCTCAACTATGCGCCGACGAACAGCACGCCTCGGCGACTACCGCGAATCATCCGGGCTGGTTGTCAGCGATGCGGATGAGGCCACCGACGGCACCGATGTACGCGGCGCCGTCGGGTCCGATGGAGATCGGGGCGTAGTGGTTGTTGACAAGTGGTCCGGCTCCGGCCAGCCTGCTCCATACCCGTTCACCGGACCGTACGTCGATCGCGGTGAGGTACCACGCGTCCGGATGTCCAAGCAACTGGCCGCCGGGGCGGAACGCCAGTTCGTCGGCGGAGGGGTGGGTGTAGGTGTACAGGAGCCCGTTGGCCAGCGAGACCTTGCTGACCACACTCGGGATCCGCTCGACCGTGTTGGACCAGTCGACGGAGCAGTTTCGGCCGGGGTAGTCGACGTGTATCCGGGTCAGACCCGGCACCGTGTCGGGCTGCCTGGCCCCGGCCAGCCCTTTGAGTAGCGCCCGTCCGTCGAACTGGTATCCGTAGTTGTTCTCGACGATGATGTCACCGCCGACGGCGACGAGGCTGTTCTCGGTGGCGCTGGTGCCGGCGGGAAAGACCGGCTGGGCGCAGACTTCGGTCGGCCCGTTCTTGCCGCGGGCGAACACGAGTACTCGCATGGCGGGATCGGCGTTGTCGGTGATGGCCACGTAGCCCCCATCCGGTCCAGACGCCGGGCCGATCAGGGTGGGGGTGGTACCGCTACTGTGGCTGAACTGGCCTGGTTTCTGTCGGCTCCCTCGGTCGTAGGGGGCGCGCCAGGTGACCTCGGGCCGGCCGCTTGGGGCGGCGTCGAACCGGTAGAGCGCGTGGTCGCTGACGACAAAGACTCCGCCGGACTCGTCCACGGCGAAGCTGTTGGTGATCTGCTCACCGTCGAGTTCGTGCGTTTCGATCCGGCCATTGGTCATGTCAAGGGTGCCGACGGTGCCGTCCTCAGCGGCGAACCAGAGCAGTCCCGACCAGTCCGGCAGGGCCGACACGATGCCGCTGGTGCCGATGGCGGGGGTGAGGTCGTAGCTGCGTTGGGGTACGAGGCGGTCGTCCTGGACGGCGACGACCAGGATCTCGCCGGTGTTGGTGGGGATGATCGCCTGGTCGTGGTTGTCGAGGTAGAAGTACGCGCCACCGACGGCATCGGTGGGGCTGGCGCTGGCGGCACCAGGCAGGCTCAGGGCGGTGATCGTGTCGAGGGTGTTCGGATCCAGGAGAAGTAGCCGAGGTGCCTGGCCCGGGGTGATGCAGACCGTAACGATCCGGCCCTTGGAGTCGAAGGTGACCGTAAGGCACACCCCGCCCTGCAATCGGCTGCTCACCATCAGATCGCGCCCGGAAGGGCCGGGATTGTGGTAGGTGTCGGTCTGGTAGGCATCGCCATGCATGTTGCTGGTGCCGTTGGCGGCCATGAAGGGATGTTGCGGCACCTCCGTGGTGTCGATGGGGTGGGCTGTGGCCGGCTGACCCGTGAACGGCTGTAGTCCGACACCGCGGGGATCGACGGGGATGGGCAGGCTGCGCCCAGCCGCACTGTCGACTGCGGTCGTGCTGGGTAGAGTCAGGCCGATCACCGTCATGGCGGAGGCCAGGGCGAGACTTCGCTTGCGCATATGCATGGTCCTGACTGTCGACGAATATCGATAGCGGGTGAAGTGTAGAGCTCTGTCGATTGCGTCGGCAATGGGCGGTAGGATCCCATGGCGGGGGTGATGGCCTGGTTCGTCAGCCAGTAGCGTGATCGCGGATGGTCGATAGCTAGAGCCGCGCCGCGTCAAAGGGTAGATTGCGGATTTTCCGGTCGATCTATGCCTTGACGCTCGACCTCTGGGCTGACGAGGAGTACCTTCTCCGCCGGTTTCGCTCCGACATGGACAAGGCCCTGAACTCCGCCCGGCCGGGCGGAGTTCAGGGCCTTGTCGGCGTACGGTGTGGTGGTCGAACCCTGATCGGGTGGGTCAGTCGACCGAGGGGAGCGAGGGGCCGAGGACATCGTCGGCGTCCACGATCGTGTAGGCGTACCCCTGCTCGGCGAGGAAGCGTTGCCGGTGGGCGGCGTACTCGGTGTCGATCGTGTCCCGGGACACCACCGTGTAGAAGTGCGCCTGCCGGCCGTCGGCCTTTGGCCGGAGCACCCGGCCGAGCCGCTGCGCCTCCTCCTGCCGGGAGCCGAACGTGCCCGACACCTGGACCGCCACCGCGGCCTCCGGCAGATCGATCGAGAAGTTACCCACCTTCGAGATCACCAGAGTGCGCAGCTCACCGGAGCGGAACGCGTCGAAGAGCCGCTCCCGCTCCCGGTTCGTGGTGGACCCCTGCACGATCGGCGCGTCCAGATATTCCCCTAGCTGGTGCAGTTGGTCGATGTACCCGCCAATCACCAGGGTCTGCTCACCCGGGTGCCGGTCGAGTAGCGCCTTCACCACCGGCAGCTTGGTACGGGTGGTCGCCGCCATCCGGTAGCGCTCCTCGGCCTCCGCCGTCGCGTACGCCATGCGCTCGGCCTCGGTGAGCGTCACCCGTACCTCGGTGCACCTGGCTGGGGCGATCCAGCCCTGCTGTTCGATGTCCTTCCACGGCGCGTCGTACCGCTTCGGACCGATCAGGCTGAACACGTCCCCCTCCCGGCCGTCCTCGCGAACCAGGGTGGCGGTCAGCCCCAGCCGGCGACGGGCCTGAAGGTCGGCGGTGAACCGAAAGATCGGTGCGGGCAGCAGGTGGACCTCGTCGTAGACGACCAGACCCCAGTCCCGTGCCCCGAACAGGTCCAGGTGGGTGAAGGCGCCGCCGCGTCGTGACGTCAACACCTGGTACGTCGCGATGGTGACCGGACGGATCTCCTTGCGCTCGCCCGAGTACTCGCCGATCTCCGCCTCGGTCAGCGACGTGCGGGCCACCAACTCGCGCTTCCACTGTCGCCCCGCCACCGTGTTCGTCACCAGGATCAGCGTGGTCGCCTTCGCCTCGGCCATCGCCGCCGCCCCGACCAGGGTCTTTCCCGCGCCGCAGGGCAGCACCACCACGCCGGACCCACCGGCCCAGAACGCCTCCACCGCCTCCCGCTGGTAGGAGCGCAGCGTCCACGGCTTCCCGCCGTCCGCGCCGGCCTCGGCCAGCTCGATCGGGTGGGCTTCACCGTTGACGTACCCGGCCAGGTCTTCGGCCGGCCAGCCGAGCTTGAGCAGCGCCTGCTTGAGCCGCCCGCGTTCGGACGGGTGCACCGTGATGGTGTCGTCGTCGAGCTTCGGGCCGAGCATCCCGCTGAGCTTCTTGCTCTTGGCGACCTCGACCAGCACCACCCGGTCCACGGCCCGCAGCACCAGGCCGTGGGCCGGGTCGTTGATCAGTTGTAGCCGGCCGTACCGGTCCATCGTCTCGGCCACGTCAACCAGCAGGGCGTGCGGCACCGGGTAGCGGCTGTACGTGATCAGTGCGTTGACCACGCCCTCGGCGTCGTGACCGGCGGCCCGGGCGTTCCACAGTCCCAGCGGGGTCAGCCGGTATGTGTGCACGTGCTCCGGTGAGCGCTCCAACTCGGCGAACGGTGCGATCGCCAACCGGCATGCCTGCGCATCGGGGTGCTCGATCTCCAACAGCAGGGTCTTGTCCGACTGCACGATCAGCGGTCCACCACTCACGTGAGCGCCTCTCTTGATCTTCGGATGTCGGCTGTCGTGCCCGGGCGGTCGTGCCGCGAGACGACCATCCAGTGTTGCACGCTCCGCACCGGATGCTGGAATTTGCGCGCGCCATGCAACCTGGCGGGGCGCTGGTACGTCTTGCAGGGTGACGGCCAACGCGGGTGAGTCTCACGTTTCTGGCTCCGGGGTGCCTTCCGGACCTTGCCCGCACGGTCGTCACGCTGGTCGGCGCCGGTGCGTACGCGTTCGATCCGCGGCCGAGGGCGGCGGGGGCGGAGGGCCCGCGTCGGTCGGGGCGGCGGAGTCGCCAACGGGGGCGGGCGCAACGCCCGGGCCGGACCGGCCGGTCGAGGTGCTGGCCCACGGCCACTGTGGGTGTCACCCTGGACCTTCGAGTTTCGAAGACGGCGGGGAGGACGGAATGACCCTCGACCAGGACGTGATGGCCGAGACGCCGCGGAGACCCGCTCCGCCCGTCTCCGCCGGTATGACGGTCGCCTACGTGGCCGGCGGGGTGCTCCTGTTCGGCTGGTTCCTGTTTGGTCTGCTGGTGCAGCGGCAGGGCCTCGTGGACTCGGTTGGCGAGACCGCCGGTACGGCGTTTGGTCTGCTGCTGGTCGTTGCGGTGGTCGGCACGTTCCGCCGCGACCGGCGCTGACCCGTCGGGACCTCCCGCCGTAACCGGCGCCTACCCGCCACGACCCGGGCTGAGCAGTCCCGGCGTTCAGTCCGCCAGCACCGCTGCCGCCACCCGGTGTAGGGCAAAGGTGTGCAGCATGTCGGTCCGCTCGTCTTCCGCCCGTAGGTAGCCCGCCCCGATCGATACCGGCCGGACCAGCCGGGAGGCGGTCGCCCCGTGTGCGTCGACGTACCCCACCCAGACCAGCGCCTTGTCCCGGACCGCCTGCTGAAGTACGGCCAGCGCGTCGGTGTGGCGGTGCGCCGCTCTGGCGCCTTCCTGGCCGCGGAGCAGCGCCGGTGCCTGCCGGGCGGCCCGGGTGGCGGCGTCACCCCGCCGGATCTGCTCGACCATGCCGAGGAGCCGGGGCATCGGGAGCCTCGGGGCGGCGAGCGGGTCAACGACCCGGGTGGTGCCCGGCGTGCGCGCCGGCGCCCGGTGGGTCCTGGGTCGGGTGAGCACCGCCGCGCCGGTGGCGTCCTCGGGCACCGGCGCGTAGCCGGCCTCGCGCAGTGTGGCGAGCATGCGGTTGACCGGGCCCGGTGTGACGAGCACGGTCGGCGCGAGCCGGCGGAGCGCCAGCACCTCCAACCGGCGGTCGGCGAGTACCTCGCCGAGCAGCACCTCATCGTCGCTGCGCAGGTACGCCCCGGTGGCGCCGACCCGCAGACCGCCGTGCCGGCGGGCGACGTCGTCAACCAGGTAGGTGAGCCCCTGCGGCACCGGGGTCCGCGAGCGCCGGGCGAACAACCCGTGTAGGTCGTCTGCCGAGTAGCCGGCGTCCAGCGCCCGCCGGACACTCGCCGGGGTCACCCGGTGCACGCTGGCCCCGCCGGCCGACTCGTGTTCGGCCACCACGTCCAACTCGGCGGCGAGCGTCGGGTCAGCCGGCCCGGGTACGACGACAGTCAGATCGGCCTGCACCAGGAAGTGGTCAACCGGGGCGGGTAGCAGCCCGTCCAGCGCCCGTACCGCCGTTGACGGCTCGCCGTCGGCGTGCAGGCCCAGCGGGTCGTCAGCGCCCCGCTGCTCGCCGGCGGTGGTGTCGGCGAGCAGCAGCCGCCCGTACGAGGTGAGCGCCCCCAGCCCGGTCACGCCCAGCGTGGCCGCCTCGGTCAGCACCTCCCGGTGTGCCGCCTCCCGTCCCCGACTGCGTCGGGGCGCTCGCCAGTCCAGCAGCGCCAACACCTCGTCCGGGGTGGGCGCCGTCGCCGGCTCCAGGTCGGCGAGGACACTGAGCGCCGCATGCCGGGCGATCGGCGCCCCAGCGCGTTCCGCCTCGGGGGAGAGCACCGTGATCGGGCGGTCCCGGTCGTCGCGTTGGCCGACCAACCCGGGTTGTCGGGGCATCGTCAGCCAGGCGTGGGCTAGCTGCTCCCACCGTTGCGCCAGCGAACCGGCGCGCCATGTCTCGTACCCGGCGCTCGGCAGCACCTGCTGCTCGGCGCCGGAACGGGGGGTGGTGGCCCCGGGCACCTCCAACTCCCCGGTCAGTCCGGCGGCGTGTGCCGCCTCCAGCAGCAGTGCGGCTGTCGGTTCGTCCAGGCCGAGGGCGCGGGCCAGCCGGCGCAGGTCGCGGACGCCCAGGCCACCGGAGCGAAGCACCGAGGCCGGCTCCGCGGCGAGCTGTTCCAGCAGCGCCTCGGTCTGGCGGACCACCTCCATGCTCTGGCCAGCCCCGGCCGAGTCGACCGCCTTTGGTTCCCGGGGTGGGGCCGCGACCAGTGGCGGGTCGGTGGGCATGGGGCCGAGCGAGCCGGTGTCCCGGCGGAGCAGGAGCCCCACCTCCCGGGGCAGCTCGACAGTCCCGGGCCGGCCGCCCCCACCGGTGGTGACCGAAACCAGGAGCCGGTGGTCAACCAGCCAGCGCACCGGTGATCCGGTGGGTGCGCCGCCGTTCGTGGGGTCCGGTGGCAGGGCATCCTCGGCGCCCAGGGGCGGGGCCTGTAGCGCCCCCGGTGGCACGCTGCCGACCGGCGGGCCGGCGGCGAGCCGATCCAGGATGGCCCGGGCCGAGGGCGGTGCCGAGAGCAGGGTTCGCCGCAGCTTCGCCGGGTCCGCGCAGAGCGCCGCCGCCCGCGAGTCCAGCTCCGCTGCCGGCCGGCCCAGCCCGGCGGGGTACGGGGAGACTTCGTCGATGCCGCCGATCACGTGTAGGCGTTCGTCGGGGCCGTACAACAGCAGCCGGGATCGGAGCAGTAGCACCGCTTCGCGGACGGCGGCCGGGTCGGGGGGGCGCGCGTTGGCGGCGACCATGGCGAGGATCACGTCGAGGCTGGTGGTGTCGGCTGCCGCGTCGCGGGTGAGCCGGGCGGCGTCGAGGACCTGAAGCGTGAACTGGTCCAGGCTGTCCAGAACGCGGGCCACCGATACCCGGGACTGGGCCCGGAGGGCGAGCGCGGCGAGGTCGGTGGGTACCGGTACGACGAGGTCCGGCCGCTGTTGGAGCAGGGCCGCGAGCGCTGGGTCGGGCAGCGCGCGCAGGTGGTCGGCGAGTGAGTTGGTCATCGTCGTTCCACGCTAGCCCGACGGGTGCCCGCTCCGCCCCTCGGTCGGCCAGTCGCCCCGACGCACCGGTGACCGCCGCACCCGTAGCAGCCGCGGCGGGGTGGCGTCGGTGCGCGATGATCTCACTGGATTCCCAGCGGCGCGTGACGCCGCGGTCCGGCTAGCCTTAGAGCAGTAGACGTCGTGAACGAAGCAGAGGTTTTACAAGTGCCGACGGGTCGAGTGAAGTGGTACGACGCGACCAAGGGATACGGGTTCGTCACCAGTGACGAGGGCGGCGACGTGTTCTTGCCCAAGGCTGCGCTTCCGGCGGGTGTCGCCGACCTCAAGGGTGGGCAGCGGGTCGACTTCAGCGTGGTCGACAGCCGTCGTGGCGCCCAGGCGATGGGGGTCAAGCTGTTGGAGGCGCCACCATCGGTGGCGGAGCTGCGTCGTCGCCCGGCGGAGGAGCTACACGGCCTCGTCGAAGACATGATCAAGGTTCTGGAGGCGAAGGTGCAGCCGAACCTACGCCGAGGCCGGTTCCCCGACCGGAAGACCGCGCAGAAGATCGCTCAGCTGGTCCACGCGGTCGCCCGCGAGTTGGAGGTCTGAGGCACCAGGCCGGCGTCGGTGGCCCGGCCCAGCAGCGCGTTGACGGCGGCGTACCCGGCCTCACCCAGGTCGGCGGTGAACTCGTTCACATAGAGGTCGATGTGCCGTTCGACCACGTCGGGCTCCATCTCCTGCGCGTACGACAGCACGTAGTCGCGGCTGGCCGCCGGGTCCGCCCAGGCGCGGTGGACCGACTCCCGGATCCACCCGGTGGCGGCCTCGGGATCCACGCTGCCGCGGCGGGCGAGAATCGCGCCGAGTGGGATCGGGAGGCCGGTGTCGGCCTCCCACCACTCGCCCAGGTCGACCAGGGCGGTCAGCCCGTGCCGGGGGTAGGTGAACCGCGCCTCGTGGATCACCAGGCCGGCGTCGTACCGGCCGGCGGCGACCCCCGGCATGATCTCGTGAAACGGCACCACCTCGATGCGGGCGGGTGGCCGCCCGGCCGACCAGAGCCGGAAGAGTAGGTAGGCCGTGGTCCGGTCACCGGGTACCGCAACCGTGGCCCCGGAGAGGTCGGCCCGGTCTGGGGCCCTGTTCACCCGGCTGCCCGAGCCCCCGGGTGACGCGGCAGGGGTGAGCATCGGGTCGGGTCGGGTCAGGACCAGGGGCCCGCATCCCCGGCCGAGTGCTCCACCGCAGGGCAGGAGGTGGTAGTCCGCCAGCAGCCATGGCAGCGCCGCGTAGCTCACCTTCACCAGATCGAACGCACCCCGCTCGGCCGCCGTGTTGGTCACGTCCACGTCGGCGTAGGTCACCGTGACCGCAGGGGCGCCGGGGACCTGCCCGTGCACCAGCGCGTGGAAGACGAACGTGTCATTGGGGCAGGGCGAGATCGCCAGCGAGAGCGTCACGCACCTACGGTAGCCCCGCGGTACGGCTGTTCCTGGCTTTCGTGATCCACTTCTGCGTCCTGGACCTGTCTCGTATCCAGGCCCGGCGACCCTGCCGCCCAAGCCACGTTACGGAACTCCCGCCTCCGGCGTGGCCTCGTGCCCGGGCAATCCGTGGGTGCGGCGCCGCTGCTTCATCTCCGCCTCGTAGATGTGCCGCCGCCCGCCGGCCAGGCGGTCCCGTGCGTCCCGCTCGATCTCCTGGAACGTGGCGTAGTAGCCGTCGTCGAACTCCTCCACGACCTGGAACGTCCATCGCCCGGGTAGCACGTTGCGGCCCAGTAACTCGTGTTCGACCCGGTCGGCCATGTCGTCGTGCCCGGCCTCGCGGAGCAGCCGCACCGCCCGGTCGAGGGTGAGATCTGCTCCACCGATGAGCTGGTGTGCCGAATACAGATGACCGCGTGCCCGGTGGACCGTCTCCAACGCCTCGCTCAACTCGCCCAGTGCTTCGATGGTGACGTCATCGACCCCGGCCGGCCGGGAATGTGCGGTATCCACCGACCTGTTCTGACTTGGCATGTTATCGAATACCCATGAACGGCGGGATCGCACCCAGATGCTGCGTCGGGGTTCGCGGCAGATCAAAGGTAAGTTTGATCATCTCCTATGTGGTGCAAAAGGTTACTTTTGTATAGATCTGTCGTTTCCGAATCTGTCCATCGTCGGCTTTGCCAGCGGATTCGCATATGGCACCATCGTGACACCGGCAACATTCTCGGATCCCCTCCCGGCAGGAGCTCATCGATGTCTGGACTGTCACGTCGCCGGCGAAGTGTCATCGCCTTCGCGGTAATGGCCGCGCTCGGTAGCCTCTTTGCCTGGGACTCGGGTGCGCAGCTCGCCGACTTCATCTGGACCGCCTCAGCCGTGGAGGCGGGCGTCCCGGGAACCAGGTAGCGTCCGCACCGTTAACCAGGGGGCGGAATGTCAGGCAGTCCACCGCCGCTGCGTAGGACCACTGAGCAGGTCTGGCTGATCACCGCCCCGCTGGCGATAGTCGCGGTCTTGGGGAGCATCTTCCTGGCGCTCGCGGCCGAGCCGCCCCTCGGCAACCCAGCTATCGCCGCTGCCCTGCTCGTCGTGATGATCGCGGCTGGTGCCGGGGTCCTGCAGATCGTCGTGCGCCGGGAGGCGCTCGAGGTGGTCGTCACCGAGATCCCACTCGTGCTGGCGTTCTACTACTTGCCGCCCTTCACGGTCGTGGCGCTCATCGTGCTGTCCACCCTGGTCGGGCTGCTCTGGCGTCGGCTCGGCGCGGTGAAGGTCTGTTTCAATGTGGCCTGCAAGGGTGCGGCGGCCTCGCTGGGCGGCGTGGTCCTGGTCGGGCTCTCGGGTGTGGACGGAGTCGGCCCCCGGACGTGGGCGGTCCTGTTCGCCGTGGTCACCGTGAACTCGGTTGTCTCCCTGATCGCGATCAGTGGTGTCGTGAGTCTGCTCCACGGCTGGCAGGCTGGCTGGGAGCTATTCCGCAGGTCCCCGGTGCCGCTGGTGGTCAACTCCATCAACGTGGCGATTAGCCTGATCCTGTTGCTGGCGCTGGAGTCGACCTGGTGGTCAGTGCTGTTGATTGCCGTGCTGGCCGTTGCGATGGTGGTGGTCTACCGCTCGTACGCGCAGTTCCTCCGGCAGCATCGCACGTTGAGCAGCATGTATGAGTTGACCCGGGCGATGACCGAGGGTGGTCGGGAGGGCGCCGTCGCCGACCAGCTATTGGGCCGGATCCGGGCCCTGATGCAGGCCGAGTACGCGACTCTGTGGCTGCCCGCGCAGGGGCGCTACCCCGAGGTGCTGCTCAGCGCTCGGATGGGCGACCGGGGGCTACTCGATGTCGCGCCCACCCCCGCCGGCCTACGGGTCAAGGCCCGGGAATCCGGTGCGACCCTCGCCATCGGACGGGCCCTCCCGGACTCCGCTGACGCTTGGGTGGACCTAGCCGGCCATGGGGTGAAAGACGCGATCGTCGTCCCGTTACGGTCGGGTCCGGCGGTGATCGGCACACTGGAGGTCGTCAACCGGCTCAGCGAAGGGGGTCGCTTCACGCCGGATGATGTCCCTGTCTTCGAGACCGTCGCCGCGCACACTGCGGTCGCACTCGAGAACTCCCGGCTGGTCGACCGGCTGCGGCATGATGCCTACCACGACACGCTCACCAAGCTGCCCAACCGGCGGCGGGTCACCGAGGCGCTGGACGAGGCGGTGAAGATTCGGGCGCCGGGTGAGGTGGTGGCGCTGCTGCTCTTCGCGGTTGATCGACTCCGGGAGGTCAACGAGTCTCTCGGGCGTGCCGCCGGAGACAGGGTGTTGGTCCAGGTCGCCGCGCGGCTGCGGTCCTGCGCGCCGGCTTCGGCATTGGTCGGACGGGTCGGCGGTGACGCGTTTTTGGTGACCCTCCGGCTGGAGGGGGCGACTGCGGCCCTGGACCTGGCGGCGCGGATGCGGGAGCAGATCCGGGCTGTGGTGATCTTTGACGGGCTCACCCTCGACGTGGATACGGCGGTGGGTGTCGCTGTTCACCCGGACCATGGAAGTGGGTCTGAGGCGCTGCTGCAACGGGTTGACCTGGCCGTACGGGCGGCCAGGTCCGCGCCCGGGAACGTCCAGCTCTTTCACCCGGCGCTGGAGTCCCGGTCACTGCGGCGGCTCGGTCTCGCCGGCGACCTGCGGCGGGCCCTGGCTGATGGGGAGCTGGAGGTGTATTTCCAGCCCAAGGTCACTCTGCGGGACCGACGGTTGGTGGGCGTCGAGTGCCTTGCCCGTTGGAACGATCGGGCCCACGGATCGGTCTCGCCGGAGGACTTCGTGCCGGTTGCGGAGTACACCGGGCAGCTGGGGCGGCTCACCGAGTTCGTGCTCCGGGAGGGGCTACGGCGCAGCCATGACTGGGCGCACGGCGGCCACCCGCTCTCCGTTGCGGTCAACCTCTCCCCGCGTACGCTGACCGACCAGCACTTCCCGGAGCGGGTGCGGGAACTGCTCGAGGAGTACGGGGTGCCGCCGCAGCGGCTCACGTTGGAGATTCGGGAGTCCGGGGTGCTGGACGGCACCGACCGCCCCATTCCGACCCTGCGACGCCTGCGGGATCTGGGAGTCCGTCTGTCGGTGGATGACTTCGGTACGGGTAACTCGTCCCTTGCCCACCTGCGCCGGCTCCCCGTGCACGAGGTGAAGGTCGACCACCGGTTCGTGCAGGGGATGGCGACTGACCCCGGGGACCTGGCCATCGTCAATGCGGTGGTCACGCTCTCCCAGCAGTTCGGCCTCGCCGTGGTGGCCGAGGGGGTGGAGAGCGAGTTGACCCTGGAGCTCCTTCAGGACATCGGGTGTGAGTTCGGGCAGGGGTTCCTGTTCAGCCGACCGTTACCCTATGAGCGGCTGGAGGCGTGGTTCGGCGCTCAGGCGGAGTCGGGGGCGGCGGCGACGGGGGAGCCGGCACGCCTTCGAGTCGTCCCGTGAGCTGGGCCCACGGGCCACCGGGGGATCCGATTTCAGCTCCGCGATCCCGCCGTGTAGGCTTACCTCTGCACGGCCACCGAGTGGTTGCGCAGGCCCCCTTAGCTCAGTCGGCAGAGCGTCTCCATGGTAAGGAGAAGGTCTACGGTTCGATTCCGTAAGGGGGCTCAGAGGGTCCGGCTGGACCCACCCGGCGGTGTAGCTCAGGTGGCAGAGCAAGCGGCTCATAATCGCTGTGTCGCCGGTTCAAGTCCGGCCACCGCTACTTTCGTCCATCGGGCCTCACCCGGCGGATGATGGGACGGGCACCTTCGGTGCCCGCTTTGCATGTCCACGTGCTCAGCGCGTAGGCTGATGCGCCCGTAGTTGTCACCCATTTACGAGGAAGGCACTCCGCCGTGGCGAAGGCGACCGATGTCCGGCCGAAGATCACTTTGGCGTGTGTGGAGTGCAAGGAGCGCAACTACATCACGCGCAAGAACCGGCGTAATGACCCGGACCGTATCGAGCTGAAGAAGTTCTGCCCGCGCGACGGCCGGCACACGATCCACCGGGAGACCCGCTGAACTGGGCGATCCGCCGCTGATTCAACCACGGTCGCCGATCCGCCGACCCGCGTGGCTTCGCCGCCGCCGGTCGGGTGGGTCGGCGGCCGTGTTCTGCGTGTAGGTTCGCGGCATGTCCCTGGACCCCTCCTTCGTCGGCCGGACGTACCCGCCGACCGCCCCCTACCAGGTGGGCCGAGAAAAGATTCGTGAGTTCGCGACTGCGATCGGCGCTACCGAACCGGCCCACCACGACCCGACCGCCGCTCGCGCGCTCGGCCATCCGGACGTGGTCGCCCCGCCGACCTTTCCGGTCGTGGTCACCATGGCCGCCACCCGTCAGGTCGTGGAAGATCCGGACCTCGGTGTCGACTACAGCCGGGTGGTCCACGGCGATCAGCGCTTCGCCTACACCCGCCCGGTCGTGGCGGGGGATGAGTTGGTCTGCGTCAACACCATCGAGGAGGTCCGCACCCGCGGCGGACACGGGTTTGTGACCACCCGTACCGAGGTCACCACGCCTGATGGTGAGCCGGTGGTCACCGTCTGGTCGAAGATTGTCGTACGGGGGGAGGGCTGAGATGGAGCTGCCGACCAAGACATTCCGGGTGACCCGGGCGGATCTGATCCGCTACGCGGGTGCCTCGGGAGACTTCAACCCGATCCACTGGAGCGACCGGATCGCGACCTCGGTCGGGCTGCCCGGTGTGATCGCCCACGGCATGTTCACGATGGCGTTGGTGGGCCGGGCAGTCGCCGAGTGGGCCGGCGCTGCCGACGCGGTGGTCGACTACGCCGTTCGATTCACCCGGCCGGTCGTTGTCCCAGACGATGAGCAGGGCACCGAGATCGAGGTGACGGCGGCGGTTCGGGAGGTCACCGATGCGGGCTTGACCAGGATCGACATCACCGCAACCTGCCATGGGGAGAAGGTGTTGTCACAGGCGAGGGCGACCATCCGGATGGCCGGCTGACCGGTCTTCGACGCGCGAGGGGTGGACCGGTTGGGAAAGTCGTGCCGCTACCCGTACACTGGTCCGCCGTGGGGCACGTGACCCTGCCCAGCCGTTTTGGCGGGGTGAGGTGGCGTCCGCCGCATAGGGGTGTAGCTCAATTGGCAGAGCAGCGGTCTCCAAAACCGCAGGCTGCAGGTTCAAGTCCTGTCACCCCTGCGCCTCAGGCCTGATCGTTTCGTGGGTCGCGTCGCCGGCTGGCGATGTCCGGCCCGTGGTGGTGGTATCGGCGGGGTTGCTCCGAGGCAATCGGGCCCCAGTTCGGACCGCTGGCTACGGCCCGTCGCGAACGGTCGGGCCGGCCGGCGTGACCAGACGCCGCGTATGCTGTGACGGCGTGCGAACCGACATCCCGCGATGGAGGGCGATGTGGCCGACAACAAGCGGCGCGGCGAGGATGCCGACGACGAGCGTCTGAACGGCGAGCTCGACACTGCCGGCGATGCCGACGCCGACGAGGAGTCGGCCTCCCGGGGCGAGAGCGCGACCAGCTCGCGGTCTCGTGCCGAGTCGGTCGGCCGGTCGAAGGGTCGTGCCCAGGGTGACAAGGTTGGGCCGTTCGGTCGAGTCGCGCGATTCGTCCGCGAGGTCGTGGCTGAGCTGCGTAAGGTCATCTGGCCGACTCGCAAGGAGCTGTTGACCTACGCCTCTGTGGTGATCGTGTTCGTCGCCGTGATGCTGATGATCGTGGCTGGCCTGGACCTCGCCTTCGCCGAGGGTGTGCTGTGGGTCTTCGGTAACCCCAGCTAACCGGCTGACTGTGCTGATAGTGACGGAAGTGAGCAAGCGTGCCTGAGTACGACGAGACCGCCGAGCCTGTGGATGAGCAGTCCACGGTCGCGACGGCGGCTGGTGACATGTCGGTTGAGGCCGCCAGCGAGCCGGAGCTCTCCGCCAGCGGCAGCGAGCCGGCCGAGGCGAACGAGTTCGACCCGGTCGCCGAGCTGCGTCAGAAGCTGCGCTACGCGCCGGGCGACTGGTATGTGGTGCACTCGTACGCCGGCTATGAGAACAAGGTCAAGACAAACCTCGAGACCCGGATCACCTCCCTCGACATGGAGGACTACATCTACCAGGTCGAGGTGCCGACCCGGGATGAGGTCGAGGTCAAGAACGGTAAGCGTTCCCAGATCCAGGCCAAGGTCTTCCCCGGCTACATCCTGGTGCGGATGGAGCTCACCGCGGAGTCGTACTCCTGCGTGCGGAACACGCCCGGTGTGACCGGCTTCGTGGGCGCCACCGACCGGGCCGACCGTCCTGCGCCGCTGAGCCTCGATGAGGTGTTGAAGTGGCTGGCGCCAGCGGTCGAGGCCGTGGAGAAGAAGGCGAAGCCCGAGGTCAAGGTCCTCGACTTCGAGGTCGGCGACTCGGTCACCGTCACCGACGGTGCCTTCGCCTCCCTGCCGGCGACGATCAGCGAGATCAATGCCGACCAGCAGAAGCTCAAGGTGCTGGTGTCGATCTTCGGTCGAGAGACGCCGGTGGAGCTGAACTTCAACCAGGTCACCAAGATCTGACCTGCCGTACGTCGGCGGTGGGTGCCTACCCGCCGCCGACGTACTCGTTTCTGGCCAGGGCGGCTGGTAGCCGGACCCCGGAAGGCCGGCAGTCGGCGTGCGCTACCCTAGAACGTCGCCGTCTACGCGGCATGCTGACCGTGCATGCCTGACGGGCGGTGCGAATTTCCGTTCCACGTCCCAGGAAGTGACATGCCTCCGAAGAAGAAGCTCGTCAAGACGTTCACGCTTCAGCTGCCGGCGGGCCAGGCCACCCCGGCGCCGCCGGTCGGCCCCGCGCTGGGTCAGCACGGTGTGAACATCATGGAGTTCTGCAAGTCCTACAACGCGCAGACCGAGTCCCAGCGGGGCGACATCATCCCCGCCGAGATCAGCGTCTACGAGGACCGCACGTTCACCTTCGTGCTGAAGACCCCACCCGCTGCCCGGCTGCTGATCAAGGCCGCTGGCGTGGCGAAGGGCTCGGGTGTCCCGCACATGGAGAAGGTTGGCCAGGTCAGCCGCGCCCAGCTGCGGGAGATCGCCGAGAAGAAGATGGCTGACCTCAACGCTAAGGACCTCGACCAGGCCGAGAAGATCATCGCCGGTACCGCCCGGTCGATGGGCCTGAACGTCGTCGACTGACCCAAGCCGACCCGCCGATCCCGTTTGTGGGAGGGCCTGCGAGCACCGCGGCCCGCCAGAGACCACAGGAGTAACCACAGATGCAGCACAGCAAGAACTACCGTAAGGCGGCTGCGGCCATCGACCGGTCGAAGCTGTACAGCCCCGCCGAGGCCGTCAAGCTGGCCAAGGAGACCACCTCCGTCAAGTTCGACGCCACGGTCGAGGTCGCGATGCGCCTCGGTGTCGACCCGCGTAAGGCGGACCAGATGGTTCGCGGCACGGTCAACCTGCCGCACGGCACTGGTAAGACCGCGCGTGTGATCGTGTTCGCCGCCGGCGCGAAGGCCGAGGAGGCCGTCGCCGCCGGCGCCGACGAGGTGGGCACGGACGAGCTGGTCGCCCGGATCCAGGGCGGATGGCTCGACTTCGACGCGGCGATCGCCACGCCGGACCAGATGGCCAAGATCGGTCGGATCGCGCGGATCCTGGGCCCGCGCGGTCTGATGCCGAACCCGAAGACCGGCACGGTGACGATGAACGTTGCCAAGGCGGTTGCGGACATCAAGGGCGGGAAGATCGCTTTCCGGGTGGACAAGCACTCCAACCTGCACCTGATCATCGGCAAGGCCTCCTTCTCCGAGAGCCAGCTGGTGGAGAACTACGCGGCGGTCCTCGACGAGATCCTGCGGGTGAAGCCGTCCGCGGCCAAGGGTAAGTACCTGCGGAAGGTCACCCTCACCACCACGATGGGCCCGGGTGTTCCGATCGACCCGAACATGGTGAAGAACCTGCAGGAGAGCTCCGCCGAGGGCTGAGCACGACTGCGTTCGAACGGGGCCCTGCCGGCTGGTGGGGCCCCGTTCGGCGTGCAGGCTGACCTGCCTGATGGTCAGCGGAGCGGTGGGCAGCAGGGCCTCACGGGGGCGGTGTGGCGGCCGCCCCGGGGCATCGTGTATTCTTTCCGCGAAGTTCCACCCAGAGACCGCTGGTCACCGTGCCTCGGCACGGTCGAAGGTTCCGCGAAGACGGGCGACCCGCGCAGGGCGGTAAGCGAAAATCGGTTGTCTCCCGCGGTCCGCCGACTGTGGTGCCAGCACCAGCCATTCGCCCCGTGCGCCCTGCGCCGGGGCTTTTCTCGTTGCCGTGTTTCCTCCGTGTCCGCCGTTGGCTACCGCCGATGACGGTGACCAGCCTGGAGCAACGAGAGAGGAGGGACATGGCGGACAAGCCGATCCGGGCCGACAAGGCCACGGCCGTCGTCGAGCTGACCGAGAGCTTCCGCAACGCGGGCGCGACCGTACTGACCGAGTACCGTGGTCTGACGGTCTCCCAGCTCACCCAGCTGCGGCGCTCGCTCGGCACGGAGACCACCTACACCATCGCCAAGAACACGCTGGCCAAGCGTGCCGCGGCGGACGCGGGTATCTCCGGGCTCGACGAGCTGTTCACCGGTCCTACCGCGCTGACTTTCGTTTCGGGCGACGTCGTCGAGGCGGCCAAGGGCCTTCGTGACTTCGCGAAGACCAACCCGAAGCTGGTCATCAAGGGCGGTGTTTTCGAGGGCAAGGCCATCTCTGCGGCCGAGGTCACGAAGCTCGCCGACCTGGAGTCCCGCGAGGTGCTGCTGGCCAAGCTGGCCGGTGCGATGAAGGGCAACCTGAGCAAGGCCGCGTCGCTGTTCCAGGCGCCGATGGCCAAGACGGCCCGCCTGGCGGCTGCCCTGCAGGACAAGCGCGAGAAGGAGAGCGCCGAGGAGGCCTGAGGCCACCCGGTGCACACGATTCTTAGCAACACCACTTGAGAAAGGACGCCAGATATGGCGAAGCTCAGCACCGACGAGCTGCTCGACGCGTTCAAGGAGATGACGCTGATCGAGCTCTCTGAGTTCGTGAAGCAGTTCGAGGAGACCTTCGAGGTCACCGCCGCGGCTCCGGTCGCCGTGGCCGCTGGTGCCCCGGCCGGCGGTGCTGCTGCCCCGGTCGAGGAGGAGAAGGACGAGTTCGACGTCGTCCTCGAGGCCGACGGTGGCAAGAAGATTCAGGTCATCAAGGTCGTGCGTGAGCTGACCGGCCTGGGTCTCAAGGAGGCCAAGGACCTGGTGGAGTCTGCGCCGAAGGCGATCCTGGAGAAGGCCAACAAGGAGACGGCCGACAAGGCCAAGGCCAAGCTCGAGGGCGAGGGCGCCAAGGTCACCCTCAAGTGACCTTGTGTTGACTCTACGGAGTGTCCCGGCGCGCCTGTGCCGGAGCACACTCCGGCACGACGGGCGGCGATCCGGTCAGCGGATCGCCGCCCGCCCGTGTTGGTGGCGCCCGGTGCCCTGCCGGCCCGGGAGTCTGTGCTGCCCACGCTCTTGTGCCGGCGGCTCCAACACCGGCTGGGGGCGATCGGTCGCAGCGGGCGGTAACCGGCCCTTGACGCGGCCCGGCCCGGCAGGCACGCTGAAACCAGCAAGACCTTCCGCGCTTGCAACGGCCGCCAGTTGGGTGAGGACATCGGCGAGGTGATCGCCGATGGTCGCAGGTGGCCCGGTGGGAGTGTCGCGTTTTGAGCGGCCCGGCATGAGGTCCCGAGGCCCGTTCCGCGATGACCCGCGGGGTTGACTGGACAGCGGCTAGCCTCTCGGCTACACTGCTAGTTTGCGCTGCCTTCCGAATTTACCCCTGCTCGGAAATGTCCGTTTGTGGATATTTCTGGTGGGGTTATTGGAGTGCGCGCGTACCAGCCGTTCTGCAGCACCGGTCCTCGGAAGGACGCATCTTGGCAGCTTCCCGCCCTGCGAAGACCAGTCGTACGTCGAGCGCTTTCGCTCCCCGCCGAGTTTCTTTCGGTCGGATTACCGAACACCTCGAGGTCCCCAACCTCCTTGCCATTCAGACCGAGTCTTTTGACTGGCTGGTCGGCAACGAGGCGTGGCAGGGCCGGTCGGCGGACGATCCGCACGCGCGCTCGGGTCTCGCGGAGATTCTCGACGAGATCAGTCCCATTGAGGACTTCTCCGGCACCATGTCACTCTCCTTCTCGGCTCCACGCTTCGACGAGGTCAAGGCCTCGATCGAGGAGTGCAAGGAGAAGGATCTCACCTACTGCGCCCCGCTCTTCGTGACCGCGGAGTTCACCAACAACACCACCGGCGAGATTAAGAGCCAGACGGTGTTCATGGGTGACTTCCCGATGATGACGCCGAAGGGCACCTTCATCATCAACGGTACCGAGCGCGTCGTCGTCAGCCAACTCGTTCGGTCACCGGGTGTCTACTTCGACAAGCAGCCGGACAAGACCTCCGACCGCGACCTCTCCAGTGTGAAGGTCATCCCGAGCCGGGGTGCCTGGCTCGAGTTCGACATCGACAAGCGTGAAACTGTCGGGGTTCGGATCGACCGTAAGCGCCGGCAGGCCGTCACCGTGCTGCTCAAGGCTATCGGTTGGACGGCGGAGCAGATTCGCGAGCGGTTCGGCTGGTCCGAGCTGATGATGACCACGCTCGAGAAGGACCACATCGCCAGCCAGGACGAGGCGCTGCTGGACATCTATCGCAAGCTGCGTCCGGGTGAGCCGCCGACCCGGGAGAACGCGCAGACCCTGCTCGACAACCTCTTCTTCAACCCGAAGCGGTATGACGTCGCCAAGGTCGGCCGGTACAAGTTCAACAAGAAGCTCGAGCTGGACCTGTCGATCGACACCGGGGTGCTCACCCAGGACGACATCGTCGCCACCGTCGAGTACCTCTGCCGGCTGCACGCCGGGGAGGAGGGCTACGAGGCCGACGACATCGACCACTTCGGTAACCGTCGGCTGCGTACCGTGGGCGAATTGATCCAGAACCAGGTCCGGGTCGGCCTGTCCCGGATGGAGCGGGTCGTTCGGGAGCGGATGACCACGCAGGACGTCGAGGCGATCACGCCGCAGACTCTGATCAACATCCGGCCGGTGGTGGCGGCGATCAAGGAGTTCTTCGGCACGTCGCAGCTGTCCCAGTTCATGGATCAGACCAACCCGCTGGCGGGCCTCACCCACCGGCGTCGGTTGAGTGCTCTCGGCCCCGGTGGTCTGTCCCGGGAGCGGGCCGGATTCGAGGTCCGCGACGTGCACCCGTCGCACTACGGGCGGATGTGCCCGATCGAGACGCCGGAAGGCCCGAACATCGGTCTGATCGGCGCGCTTTCCACCTTTGCCCGGGTCAACCCGTTCGGCTTCATCGAGACGCCGTACCGGAAGGTCGTTGACGGTCAGGTCACCGACCAGATCGACTACCTGACCGCGGACGAGGAGGACCGCTTCGTCAAGGCGCAGGCCAACGCGCCGCTGCGGGCGGACGGCTCGTTCGCCGAGGACCGTGTCCTGGTCCGCCGTAAGGGCGGCGAGACCGAGGATGTGCCCCCGGCGGCCGTGGACTACATGGACGTGTCGCCGCGGCAGATGACCTCGGTCGCGACCGCGATGATCCCGTTCCTCGAGCACGACGACGCCAACCGCGCGCTGATGGGCGCGAACATGCAGCGTCAGGCAGTGCCGCTGGTCAAGGCCGAGGCGCCGCTGGTCGGTACCGGCATGGAGTACCGAGCCGCGGTGGACGCCGGTGACGTGGTGGTCGCCGAGTTCGGGGGGGTCGTCGAGGACCTCTGCGCCGACTACATCACCGTGCACCAGGACGACGGCCACCGTCGCACCTACCTGTTGCACAAGTTCCGCCGCTCCAACGCCGGCTCCTGCGTCAACCAGAAGCCGGTCGTATTCGAGGGTGACCGGGTCGAGGCCGGCCAGGTGATCGCCGACGGTCCCTGCACCGACGACGGCGAGATGGCGCTCGGGCGCAACCTGCTCGTGGCGTTCATGACCTGGGAGGGGCACAACTACGAGGACGCGATCATCCTGTCGCAGCGCCTCGTGCAGCAGGACGTGTTGACCTCGATTCACATCGAGGAGCACGAGGTTGACGCCCGAGACACCAAGCTTGGGCCGGAGGAGATCACCCGCGATATCCCGAACGTCAGCGAGGAGATGCTCGCCGACCTCGATGAGCGGGGCATCATCCGGATCGGCGCCGAGGTCGTTCCCGGTGATGTCCTGGTCGGTAAGGTCACGCCCAAGGGTGAGACCGAGCTGACCCCCGAGGAGCGGCTGCTCCGCGCGATCTTCGGTGAGAAGGCGCGCGAGGTCCGGGACACCTCGCTGAAGGTGCCGCATGGCGAGACCGGTACGGTCATCGGGGTGCGCACCTTCTCCCGCGAGGAGGGCGACGAGCTGCCGCCGGGCGTCAACGAGCTGGTCCGGGTCTACGTCGCGCAGAAGCGGAAGATCCAGGACGGCGACAAGCTCGCCGGCCGGCACGGCAACAAGGGTGTCATCTCCAAGATCCTGCCGGTGGAGGACATGCCGTTCCTTGAGGACGGGACCCCGGTCGACATCGTGCTGAACCCGCTCGGTGTGCCATCCCGGATGAACATCGGCCAGGTGCTGGAGACGCACCTCGGCTGGGTGGCCAAGACCGGGTGGAAGGTCGAGGGCGACGACGCCGAGTGGAAGCGGCAGCTCCAGGCGATCAGTGCCGACGAGTCCGAGCCGGACAGCAACGTGGCCACCCCGGTCTTCGACGGTGCCCGCGAAGAGGAGATCTCCGGTCTACTCGCGTCCACCCGGGCCAACCGGGACGGTAAGCAGCTCATCGGTTCGTCGGGCAAGGCCCAGCTCTTCGACGGTCGCTCCGGTGAGCCGCTGCCAGACCCGATCGCGGTCGGCTACATCTACATCCTGAAGCTCAACCACTTGGTCGACGACAAGATCCACGCGCGGTCGACCGGTCCGTACTCGATGATCACGCAGCAGCCGCTGGGTGGTAAGGCGCAGTTCGGTGGCCAGCGCTTCGGTGAGATGGAGTGCTGGGCGATGCAGGCGTACGGCGCCGCCTACGCGTTGCAGGAGCTGCTGACGATCAAGTCCGATGATGTCCTCGGCCGGGTGAAGGTCTACGAGGCGATCGTCAAGGGCGAGAACATCCCGGAGCCGGGCATTCCGGAGTCGTTCAAGGTGCTACTCAAGGAGCTCCAGTCGCTCTGCCTCAATGTTGAGGTGCTCTCCAGCGACGGTGTGGCCCTGGAGATGCGGGAGACCGACGACGAGGTGTTCCGGGCCGCGGAGGAGCTGGGCATCGACCTGTCCCGGCGCGAGCCGAGCTCGGTCGAAGAGGTGTGAGTGGCGAGGGTTGCGGGCTGGCCGGGCCTGGCACTTCCGGCCTGATCCGGAAGTGCACCGGCCGGCCCGCAACCCCGCCGAGAGCTAGCTAGAGATCAGACACGACACGAGGGATATAACGTGCTCGACGTCAACTTCTTCGACGAGCTGCGCATCGGCCTCGCCACCGCCGACGACATCCGGCAGTGGTCCCACGGCGAGGTCAAGAAGCCGGAGACGATCAACTACCGTACTCTCAAGCCGGAGAAGGACGGGCTCTTCTGCGAGAAGATCTTCGGTCCTCAGCGGGACTGGGAGTGCTACTGCGGGAAGTACAAGCGGGTCCGCTTCAAGGGCATCATCTGTGAGCGCTGCGGCGTTGAGGTGACTCGGTCCAAGGTCCGCCGGGAACGGATGGGGCACATCGAGCTCGCTGCCTCGGTGACCCACATCTGGTACTTCAAGGGCGTGCCGAGCCGGCTGGGCTACCTGCTGGACCTTGCCCCCAAGGACCTTGAGAAGATCATCTACTTCGCCTCGTACGTGGTGACGAGCGTGGACGCCGATTCGCGTCACCGGGATCTCGCCACGATCGAGAACGAGATTCTCGCCGAGAAGCGGCAGTCCGAGAACAGCCGGGACTCGGAGATCGAGAAGCGGGCGGGCAAGCTCGAGGCCGACCTCGCCGAGCTGGAGGCCGAGGGCGCCAAGGCGGACGTCCGGCGCAAGGTCAAGGAGGGCGGAGAGCGCGAGATGCGCCAGATCCGCGACCGGGCCCAGCGTGAGATCGACCGCCTGGACGAGGTGCTGGACACCTTCCGCAAACTGGAGCCGAAGCAGCTGGTCACCGACGAGCTGCTCTACCGGGAGCTGCGCGACCGGTTCGGCGAGTACTTCACCGGTGGGATGGGGGCCGAGGCGATCAAGGCCCTGGTCCAGAACATGGACCTCGACACCGAGGCGGAGAGCCTGCGGGAGACCATCCGCACCGGTAAGGGGCAGCGGAAGATCCGGGCGCTCAAGCGACTCAAGGTGGTCGCCGCGTTCCTGAACACCAGCAACTCGCCGCTCGGCATGGTGCTGGACTGCGTCCCGGTCATCCCGCCGGACCTGCGCCCGATGGTGCAGCTCGACGGTGGCCGCTTCGCGACCTCCGACCTGAACGACCTCTACCGTCGGGTGATCAACCGGAACAACCGGCTCAAGCGGCTGATCGATCTCGGCGCGCCCGAGATCATCGTCAACAACGAGAAGCGGATGCTCCAGGAGGCCGTTGACGCGTTGTTCGACAACGGACGTCGTGGTCGACCGGTCACCGGTCCGGGTAACCGTCCGCTCAAGTCATTGTCCGACATGCTCAAGGGCAAGCAGGGCCGGTTCCGGCAGAACCTGCTCGGCAAGCGGGTCGACTACTCGGGCCGATCGGTCATCGTGGTCGGTCCGAAGCTCAAGCTGCACCAGTGCGGCCTGCCCAAGCAGATGGCATTGGAGCTGTTCAAGCCGTTTGTGATGAAGCGGCTGGTGGACCTCAACCACGCACAGAACATCAAGTCCGCCAAGCGGATGGTCGAGCGGCAGCGGCCGGTCGTCTGGGATGTGCTTGAGGAGGTCATCGGCGAGCACCCGGTGCTGCTCAACCGGGCGCCGACCCTGCACCGACTGGGTATCCAGGCGTTCGAGCCGCAGCTGGTCGAGGGCAAGGCGATCCAGATCCACCCGCTGGTCTGCACCGCGTTCAACGCTGACTTCGACGGTGACCAGATGGCGGTCCACGTGCCGCTGTCCGCCGAGGCTCAGGCCGAGGCGCGGATCCTGATGCTCTCGTCCAACAACATCCTCAAGCCGGCGGACGGCAAGCCGGTGACCATGCCCACCCAGGACATGATCATTGGTCTCTACCATCTCACCCACCGGACCTCGGGTGAGCGGGGTGAGGGCCGGGCGTTCAGCTCGGACGCCGAGGCCCGGATGGCGTTCGACAATGGCGAACTGCACCTGCAGGCGCCGGTGAAGATCCGCCTGCGGGGCCTCGTCGGGGTCGAGAGTGGCCCCGGTGCCGAGCCGTGGACCGCGCCGGAGGGCTGGGTCGAGGGCGACCCGATCACGGTGGAGACGACGCTCGGTCGGGTTCTGTTCAACGAGACCCTGCCGCCGGGCTACCGGTTCGTGAACTATGAGATCCGCAAGGGCCAGCTCTCCGCGATCGTGAACGACCTCGCCGAGCGTTTCCCGAAGGTCGCTCTCGCGGCCACCCTGGATGGTCTCAAGGAGGCCGGCTTCCACTGGGCCACCTGGTCCGGCGTGACCATCGGCATGGAAGACGTCCTTGCGCCGCCGCGGAAGCGGGAGATCCTTGGTCGGTACGAGAAGGAAGCCGACCGGATCGACAAGCAGTACCAGCGTGGTCTGATGACCGCCGAGGAACGTCGCGGCGAGCTCATCGAGATCTGGACCAAGGCGACCAACGAGGTCGCCAAGGAGATGGACACCGCGCTACCGCAGGAGAACCCGCTCTGGAAGATGATTAACTCGGGGGCCCGCGGTAACCTGCTCCAGCTCCGGCAGATCGCCGCGATTCGTGGCTTGGTGGCGAACCCGAAGGGTGAGATCATCCCGCGTCCGATCAAGGCCTCCTACCGCGAGGGGCTGTCCGTACTGGAGTACTTCATCTCCACGCACGGTGCCCGTAAGGGCCTGGCGGACACCGCTCTGCGTACCGCCGACTCGGGTTACCTGACCCGTCGTCTGGTGGATGTCTCGCAGGATGTGATCATCCGCGAGGAGGACTGCGGCACCGATCGGGCCATCCCGATGCAGGTGGGGCAGCAGGCCGGAGAGGCCGGTTCGCTGGTCGTGCACGAGCACGCGGAGACCAGCGTGCACGCCCGTACGTTGGCGGACGACATCAAGGGGCCGGACGGCACCGTCGTCGCCGAGCGGGGTGCGGACATCAACTCGATCCTGGTGGACAAGATCGTCGCCGCCGGGGTGGAGACCGTCCGGGTCCGCAGTGTGCTCACCTGTGAGTCGAAGCTGGGCGTCTGTGGTGCCTGCTACGGCCGCTCGCTGCCGACCGGCAAGACCGTTGATGTCGGTGAGGCGGTCGGCATCATCGCCGCCCAGTCGATCGGTGAGCCGGGTACGCAGCTGACGATGCGTACCTTCCACACCGGTGGTGTCGCTGGGGAGGACATCACCCAGGGTCTGCCCCGGGTCCAGGAGATCTTCGAGGCCCGAATCCCGAAGGGCAAGGCCCCGATCGCGGACACCCCGGGTCGAGTCCGAATCGAGGATGGCGAGCGGTCCCGGAAGATCATCGTGGTGCCGGACGACGGCAGCGACGAGATCGCCTACGACAAGATCTCGAAGCGGGTCCGACTGCTGGCCAACGACGGCGACCACGTCGAGGTCGGCGAGAAGCTCACGGTGGGTACGATCGACCCGCACGAGCTGCTTCGCATCCTGGGTCCGCGTGCGGTCCAGGTCCACCTGACCCAGGAGGTCCAGGAGGTCTACCGCTCGCAGGGTGTGCTCATCCACGACAAGCACATCGAGATCATCATCCGGCAGATGCTGAAGCGGGTGACGGTCATCGACTCCGGCTCGACCGAGTTCCTGCCGGGCGTGCTTGTGGACCGGGCGCTGTTCGAGTCGGAGAACCGCCGGCTCGTCTCCGAGGGCGGCGAGCCCGCCGCTGGGCGTCCGGTGCTGATGGGTATCACCAAGGCCTCCTTGGCCACCGACTCCTGGCTCTCGGCGGCCTCCTTCCAGGAGACCACCCGGGTGCTGACGGACGCGGCGATCCACGCTCGCAGCGACTCGTTGATCGGTCTTAAGGAGAACGTGATCATCGGTAAGCTCATCCCGGCTGGTACCGGCATCAGCAAGTACCGCAATGTTCGGGTCGAGCCGACCGAGGAGGCGAAGGCCAAGGTCTACTCGATGACCGGCTACCCGGAGACCGATTACGGCTTCGGGCCGGCCAGTGGCCAGGCGGTCCCGCTGGACGACTTCGACTTTGGGTCGTACCGCTAGACACGGCTACCGACGCGGCCCCCGGCGATGCCGGGGGCCGCGTCGTGTCCGGCGGTGTCGGTGCCGGACGCTACTGTCCTCGGCATGTCCGACAGTCCGCTGCGCAAGGTTGACACCGTTTTCGTCAAGGTCGATGATCCGCATGCCGTGGCTGGGTGGTACCAGGAGACCCTGGGCTGGCCCGAGCTCTTCCGCACCTCGCACATCGTGGTGCTCCAGGCCCCCGAGGGCCCGCCGGTGACCCTGCTCAACCCGGAGGGGGGCGAGTGGTCCGGTTTCAACTTCCACGCCCCCGACGCCGTCGCCGCCCGTCAGTGGCTGATCGAGCGTGGGGCTGAGGTGGGTGAGCTGAACCAGGCCCCTGGCCAGCCAGTGACCTGGTTCTGGTTTCGTGATCCGCTGGGTAACCGGCTCGAGGTCTGTTCCTACTAGGGCCGGGCATGATGGGGACATGAGCACCGCTTCCGGGCCTACCCCGCTCGTCCTGCGGGTGCCGGGGCTGTCCCGGCACCCGCAGGACCCGGATCCGGTTCGGTCGACCAAGGCGCGGGCAGTCTTCGCGCTCGGGCTGTTCGGAGCCCTGACCGGCCCGTTCCTCGGGGGAGTGGTACCGGCCACCGTGGCACTCGTGTTGGCGCGGCAGGCGCGTCGTGAGGCGTACCTCTCCGGGGGATTCCTCACCGGAGCGGCGTGGCTGCGGCGAGGGGAGCGACTGGCCTGGGCCGGCCTGTTCCTGACAATGGTCGTGGTGACCGTCATGGTGGTGATCGGTGTCGTCCGGCTGGCGGAGGCCCCCTACGGTCAGGATTTCGCTCCGAACGTGGACTGACCGCTGCGAGCGTTGACCAAGTCGGGCATCGCCCGCCGGCCGCGCGGCGGTAGCCTGACCGATGTGCGGCGCTTGGGCGTCGACTGCCGACTTGGAGGACCTGTGACCGATCCGGCACGCCCGCAGGGCACCGACCCGACGGCGCCCGGCGGGCCGCAGGGGCCAGCGGAGGGCGAGCCCCGTCCGCTGGGGCTGAGGGCGTCGACGCCAGACCCGTGGGCCCGGCCACCAGCGCCGTCCGGCCCGGCGGGCACGCCGCCGACCTCAACCCCCGGTTGGGGCCCCCTGCCGGTGGTGTCTCCGCCCCCGCCGCGAGAGGCGTTGGGCCAGCCGAGTCGGATTCATCCGGTGCCGGGCACGCCGTTCGGGGTGGTGCACCTCGACGTACCGGCGGTCACCTCCGGTCTCGCGGTGGGGTCGCTGGTCGCGGGGATTGTGTCGATTCTGGTCTCGCTACTGGTGGCCTGTGTCGGCGTGGTGGGGGCGGACGGGGACGGTGCGTGGGCCGCGGGAGCCTTCACCGCGCTGGGCGCTCTCACCGGGGCGGGGGCTGTGGGTGTCGGTTTGTTCGGGCTCCAGCAGATCCGTCGGCCGTTGCCGCCGCCGGCGGTCCGGTTCACCGGGCGGGGACTCGCCTGGGCCGGGGTGAGCTGCGGTGGTGTCGGGCTGCTACTCAACCTGGGCGGGCTTGGGTTGGCATTGCTCCTGGGGATGTCCTGACCGCCTGGTTTGCCGCTGATTGTGGGGGTGTTGGGAACCGAGGGCCGTGGGATCGTCGCCGGGTGCAGCCGGTACACTCGACTCGGTAGGTGCCCGGCACGGGCGCGCAGGCCGAACAGTCCTCGGCCGGTGGGTGAACCCGCTGGCCGCCCAGTTTTGACCTGCGCGGTTGTGGTAGGTACTCTTTCCCCTTGTGCCCAGGCATGCCTGGGCAGATCGTGCGTGCGCTGTGATCTCGCTTTGCGGGTGTTCTCGTGGTGTGCGACGACAGCCAGAGATCCGGCCAACCCTGTGCCGGTGACCAAACCCGGTTATCGCCAGTGAGTGACGACCGGGAACCGCGAGTCGGCGACACGCCCGACCGCGGGTGCTGGGACCCCGGCAGGTGGCCCTGGTTGGAATGTAGGAGAGCCGTCCATCCGGCCGGCTAGAAGCAGACGGCGCGGTCGCCTCCAGGCGGCCGAAGGGAGCGGAGAAACCCGGTGCCCACCATTCAGCAGCTGGTCCGAAAGGGCCGTCAGGCCAAGACGACCAAGACGAAAACCCCTGCCCTGAAGGGGTCCCCGCAGCGGCGGGGCGTGTGTACCCGTGTGTACACCACCACCCCGAAGAAGCCGAACTCGGCGCTGCGTAAGGTCGCTCGGGTCAAGCTCAGCAGCCAGATCGAGGTGACCGCCTACATTCCGGGCGTCGGCCACAACCTCCAGGAGCACTCGATCGTGCTCGTCCGCGGTGGCCGGGTGAAGGACCTCCCCGGTGTGCGGTACAAGATCGTACGTGGCTCGCTGGACACCCAGGGTGTTCGCAACCGCAAGCAGGCGCGTAGCCGCTACGGCGCGAAGAAGGAGAAGAGCTGACATGCCGCGTAAGGGACCCGCTCCGCGGCGGCCGCTGGTCGCTGACCCGGTGTACAACTCGCCGCTGGTCACCCAGCTGGTAAACAAGATCCTGCTGCGCGGCAAGCGCCAGCTCGCCGAGACCCTCGTCTACGCGGCGCTGGAGGGCTGCCGGGAGAAGTCCGGCACCGACCCGGTGGTCACCCTCAAGCGGGCGATGGACAACGTCAAGCCGACGCTCGAGGTGCGCAGCCGCCGGGTTGGTGGCGCCACCTACCAGGTGCCGGTCGAGGTTCGTCCGGCCCGGGCCACCACCCTGGGCCTGCGCTGGCTGGTCACCTACGCCCGCGCCCGGCGCGAGAAGACCATGGTTGAGCGGCTGATGAACGAGCTGCTGGACGCGAGCAACGGCCTCGGTGCCGCCGTCAAGCGGCGCGAGGACACCCACAAGATGGCCGAGTCGAACAAGGCCTTCGCGCACTACCGCTGGTAACACCCAGGTTCCGGCGCCGTCTCGGCGCCGGAACCACACCAGTTGTGTCGAGACGACGATAAGTAGGGATTGAAGTGGCCGCCGCAGACGCGCTCGCCAACGTACGCAACATCGGCATCATGGCGCACATCGATGCCGGTAAGACCACTACCACCGAGCGAATCCTGTTCTACACCGGTATTACCTACAAGATCGGTGAGGTTCATGAGGGCGCCGCCGTCATGGACTGGATGGCGCAGGAGCAGGAGCGCGGTATCACGATCACTTCCGCCGCCACGAAGTGCGAGTGGAAGGGCCACACGATTCAGATCATCGATACGCCCGGCCACGTCGACTTCACGGTCGAGGTCGAGCGGTCGCTGCGGGTTCTGGATGGTGCGGTCGCGGTCTACGACGGTGTCGCCGGCGTGGAGCCGCAGACGGAGAACGTCTGGCGTCAGGCCGACAAGTACAACGTCCCGCGGATGTGCTTTGTCAACAAGCTCGACCGGACCGGTGCGGACTTCTTCCGCTGCGTCCAGATGATGGTTGACCGGCTCAACGCCACCCCGTTGGTGCTCCAGGTCCCGATTGGGCTTGAGTCTGAGCACATCGGCGTCGTCGACCTGGTCGGCATGCGTGCCCTTACCTGGCGTGGGGAAACCCAGAAGGGTGAGGACTACGCGGTCGAGGAGATCCCGGCTGAGTTGGCCGACGTTGCCACCGAGTGGCGCGAGAAGCTGATGGAGACGCTGGCCGACATCGACGACGCGGTGATGGAGAAGTACCTGGAGGGCGGCGAGTTCTCCGTCGAGGAGATCAAGGCCGCCATCCGCCGGGCGACCATCGACGGTAGGGCCAACCCGGTCCTCTGCGGCTCCGCCTTCAAGAACAAGGGCGTCCAGCCGATGCTCGACGCCGTGGTCGACTACCTGCCGTCGCCGCTGGACGTCCCGGCGATCGAGGGCACCGCGACCGACGGTGAGACCCCGATGCTGCGGAAGCCGTCCACCTCGGAGCCCTTCTCCGGGCTCGCATTCAAGATCCAGACCGACAAGCACCTTGGGAAGCTCACCTACGTCCGGGTCTACTCCGGTGTGGTCGAGACCGGTTCGCAGGTGGTCAACTCCACCAAGGACCGCAAGGAGCGGATCGGCAAGATCTACCAGATGCACGCCAACAAGCGGGAGGAGCGTGGCTCCGCCAAGGCTGGCGACATCATCGCGGTTCAGGGCCTGAAGCAGACCACGACCGGTGACACCCTCTGCGACCCGGCGAACCCGGTCATCCTCGAGTCGATGACCTTCCCGGAGCCGGTCATCGAGGTGGCCATCGAGCCGAAGACCAAGGCTGACCAGGAGAAGCTCAGCACCGCCATCCAGCGGCTGGCCGAGGAGGACCCGACCTTCCGCGTCAAGCTGGATGACGAGACCGGGCAGACGGTCATCTCCGGCATGGGTGAGCTGCACCTGGACATCCTGGTGGACCGGATGCGCCGCGAGTTCAATGTCGAGGCGAACATCGGCATGCCGCAGGTGGCGTACCGCGAGACCATCCGCCGGAAGGTGGAGAAGGTCGAGTACACCCACAAGAAGCAGACCGGTGGTTCCGGCCAGTACGCCCGGGTGATTATCAGCCTGGAGCCGTTGCCCCTGGCCAACGATGCTCCGACCTACGAGTTCGCCAACGCCGTCACCGGCGGTCGCATCCCCCGGGAGTTCATCCCCTCGGTGGACGCGGGTGCGCAGGATGCCATGCAGTACGGCATTCTGGCCGGTTTCCCGCTGGTCGGGGTGAAGCTGACGCTGCTGGACGGTCAGTACCACGAGGTCGACTCGTCTGAGATGGCGTTCAAGATCGCTGGTTCGATGGTGCTGAAGGACGCGGCCCGCAAGGCCGATCCGGCACTGCTCGAGCCGATGATGGCCGTCGACGTCACCACTCCAGAGGAGAACATGGGTGATGTCGTCGGCGATATCAACTCCCGGCGCGGCATAGTCCAGGCGATGGAGGATCGCGGCGGTGCCCGCGTCGTCCGTTCCCTGGTGCCGTTGTCGGAGATGTTCGGCTACGTCGGCGACCTGCGGTCGAAGACCCAGGGCCGGGCTAGCTTCAGCATGCAGTTCGACTCCTACGCCGAGGTCCCGGCCTCCGTGGCGAAGGAGATCATCGCCAAGGCGACCGGCGAGTGACGCTCGTCTGAGCCGGTCGATGAGCCGGGGCGGGTCGCGGGAGGGTATCCCGCCCGCGACCACCTCGGTCGGACGGCATGATTCCGGGTCTGTAGGCTTCATCGCCGCAGTGCCCACAAATGGCTTCCCGGCCGTCAGGCCGGAAAGGCTGTCGACAGAGTCCTAAGCGCCGACCGGCGCGCCGGGGCGAACGAACCAAGAAAGTCCACAGGAGGACACCAGTGGCGAAGGCGAAGTTCGAGCGGACTAAGCCGCACGTCAACATCGGCACCATTGGTCACATCGACCACGGTAAGACGACGCTGACGGCGGCCATCACCAAGGTCCTGCACGACCAGTACCCGGACCTGAACCCGTACATGCCGTTCGACGAGATCGACAAGGCGCCGGAGGAGAAGGCCCGCGGCATCACGATCTCGATCGCGCACGTCGAGTACCAGACCGAGGCGCGGCACTACGCGCACGTCGACTGCCCCGGGCACGCCGACTACATCAAGAACATGATCACCGGTGCGGCCCAGATGGACGGTGCGATCCTCGTGGTCGCGGCGACCGACGGCCCGATGCCGCAGACCCGCGAGCACGTGCTGCTGGCCCGCCAGGTCGGCGTGCCGTACATCGTCGTGGCGCTCAACAAGAGCGACATGGTTGACGACGAGGAGCTCCTGGAGCTCGTCGAGCTCGAGGTCCGTGAGCTGCTCTCCTCGCAGGAGTACCCGGGTGACGACCTGCCGGTCGTGCGGGTGTCCGCGCTGAAGGCCCTTGAGGGTGACCCGGAGTGGGCCGGCAAGCTCATGGATCTGATGACCGCGGTCGACACCTCGATCCCGCAGCCGGAGCGCGAGACCGAGAAGCCGTTCCTGATGCCGATCGAGGACGTCTTCACGATCACCGGCCGGGGCACGGTCGTCACCGGTCGCGCCGAGCGTGGTGTGCTGAAGCCGAACGAGGAGGTGGAGCTCGTCGGTATCCGTGAGAAGTCGACGAAGACCACCTGCACCGGCATCGAGATGTTCCGCAAGCTGCTGGACGAGGCCCGCGCGGGTGAGAACGTCGGTCTGCTGCTGCGTGGCGTGAAGCGCGAGGATGTCGAGCGCGGCATGGTCGTCATCAAGCCGGGCACCGCCACCCCGCACACCGAATTTGAGGCGACGGTCTACATCCTCTCCAAGGAGGAGGGCGGCCGCCACACGCCGTTCTTCCAGAACTACCGTCCGCAGTTCTACTTCCGGACCACGGACGTTACCGGCGTTGTTACCCTCCCCGAGGGTACCGAGATGGTCATGCCGGGCGACAACACCACGATGACCGTGAAGCTCATCCAGCCCGTCGCGATGGAGGAGAACCTCAAGTTCGCGATCCGCGAGGGTGGCCGCACGGTTGGCGCGGGTCGCGTCACCAAGATCATCAAGTGAGCTAGGTAACCCCGATTAGGTGTGCCGCCGCTCGTGCGGCATACTAGTCAGGTTGCGTAACGATGGTTCGCCCGTTTGCGTTCGGCAGTGCCGAACCTCCGGGCGGGGGAACCAGTCGGGCGCAGGGTGGTCGGCGACGATTGCGCCGACCACCCTCGCGCGGCGTCTAGGTCGCCGTAGTGCGATCGACGTGATGACCCACCGCGGCAGGATCGCTCCGGAATCCCGGGGCGGGATTCTGAACCGAGGGCGCGACACGCCCGACCGCGGGGGTCGGCGAAGCGGGCCCGGTGCCACACGGCGCAGGCGTCCGCAACACAGCGGCATCGAGAGAAGGAACAGAAGCCACTATGGCGGGACAGAAGATCCGCATCCGGCTCAAGGCCTATGACCACGAGGTCGTCGACTCCTCGGCTCGGAAGATCGTCGAGACGGTGACGCGCACCGGGGCGCAGGTCGCAGGCCCGGTGCCGCTGCCCACGGAGATCAACCGTTTCTGCGTTATCCGTTCGCCGCACAAGTACAAGGACTCGCGCGAGCACTTCGAGATGCGCACGCACAAGCGGCTGATCGACATCATCGACCCGACCCCGAAGACGGTCGACTCGCTCATGCGCCTCGACCTGCCGGCTGGCGTCGACATCGAGATCAAGCTGTAGGGATCGGACAAATGGACAGGCAAGTCAAGGGGATCCTGGGCGCAAAGCTCGGCATGACCCAGGTCTGGGACAACAACCGCGTTGTCCCGGTGACTGTGGTGCAGGCCGGCCCGTGTGTCGTCAGCCAGGTCCGTAGCCAGGAGAAGGACGGCTACGCGGCGGTCCAGTTGGCGTACGGCGCCATCGACCCGCGCAAGGTCAAGAAGCCGCTCAACGGACACTTCGCCAAGGCCGAGGTCGCGCCGCGCCGACACGTCGTTGAGCTGCGCACGACCGACGCCGCCGAGTACTCGCTCGGCCAGGAGGTCACGGTCGAGGAGTTCCCGGCCGGCATCTCGGTCGACGTGACCGGAAAGACCAAGGGCAAGGGCTACGCCGGCCCGATGAAGCGGCACGGCTTCCACGGCCTGCGCGCCAGCCACGGTGTGGAGCGCAAGCACCGTTCGCCGGGCTCGATCGGCGGCTGCGCCACTCCGGGGCGCGTCTTCAAGGGCACCCGGATGGCCGGCCGGATGGGTGGTGCGCGCTACACCGTCCAGAACCTCACCGTCCAGGCGGTTGACACCGAGAACAATCTCCTGCTCGTCCGGGGTGCCATCCCTGGCCCCAAGGGCGCGCTGGTCCTGGTTCGCACTGCGGCCAAGGCGAAGAAGGGTGGGGCGGCCAAGTGACCACCGTTGATGTCCTCACCGTCGAAGGTGGCAAGGCCGGCTCCGTCGAGTTGCCCGCTGACATCTTCGACGCGCAGGCCAACATCGCGCTGATGCACCAGGTTGTGGTGGCTCAGCTCGCGGCGGCCCGACAGGGTACGCACAAGACCAAGACGCGGGGCGAGGTCGCCGGCGGCGGCAAGAAGCCCTACAAGCAGAAGGGGACCGGCCGGGCCCGCCAGGGCTCGATCCGCGCCCCGCAGTTCGCCGGGGGTGGCGTGGTGCACGGCCCGGTGCCGCGCGACTACAGCCAGCGGACCCCGAAGAAGATGAAGGCCGCCGCGCTGCGGGGTGCCCTCTCGGACCGGGCCCGCGCCGACAAGGTGCACGTCGTCGAGGCGTTCGTCGCCGGCGAGAAGCCGTCAACGAAGGCGGCCCTGGCCACCTTGGCGAAGCTGACCGACGCACGCCGGGTGCTGGTGGTGCTGAGCAGCACCGACGAGCTGAACTGGGTGTCGCTGCGCAACGAGCCGCGGGTGCACCTGATCGAGTCCGGCCAGCTCAACACGTACGACGTGCTGCTGGCTGACGACGTGGTCTTCACCAAGGAGGCCCTGGAGGAGTTCCTGGGCGTCCCCGCTGAGACCACCGAGGAGGGTGGCAAGTGAGCACGATCGCCGACCCGCGCGACATCATCATTGCGCCGGTCGTCTCGGAGAAGAGCTACAGCGAGCTGAACCGCAACTGGTACACGTTCCTGGTGCACCCGGACGCGAACAAGACCGCGATCAAGATCGCCATTGAGCAGATCTTCAACGTCCGCGTCCTGACGGTCAACACGCTCAACCGTGCGGGCAAGCGCAAGCGGACCCGGACCGGTTTCGGCAAGCGCAAGGACACCAAGCGGGCGATGGTGAAGCTGGCTGACGGTGACCGCATCGAGGCCTTCGGCGGCCCGGTCAGCTGAGGGGTGTAGACAATGGCTATCCGTAAGTACAAGCCGACGACGCCGGGCCGGCGTGGCTCGAGCGTTGCCGACTTCGCCGAGATCACCCGGTCAACGCCGGAGAAGTCGCTGCTGGCGCCGCTGCCGAAGAAGGGCGGGCGTAACGCCCACGGCCGGATCACCGCCCGGCACCAGGGTGGCGGCCACAAGCGCCAGTACCGAATCATCGACTTCAAGCGGGTCGACAAGGACGGCGTGCCGGCGAAGGTCGCGCACATCGAGTACGACCCGAACCGCACCGCGCGGATCGCGCTGCTGCACTTCCTGGACGGCGAGAAGCGGTACATCCTCGCGCCGAAGGACCTGAAGCAGGGCGACATCGTCGAGTCGGGTCCGGGCGCCGACATCAAGCCGGGCAACAACCTGCCGCTGCGGAACATCCCGGTCGGTCTGACCATCCACAACGTGGAGCTGCGTCCGGGCGGCGGTGCCAAGCTGGCTCGTTCCGCGGGGACGGGAATCCAGCTACTCGGCCGGGAGGGTGCCTACGCGACCCTGCGTATGCCTTCCGGTGAAATCCGCCGGGTTGACGTGCGCTGCCGGGCCAGCATTGGTGAGATCGGCAACGCCGACCAGTCAAACATCAACTGGGGTAAGGCCGGCCGGATGCGGTGGAAGGGCAAGCGCCCGACCGTCCGTGGTGTGGCCATGAACCCGGTCGACCACCCGCACGGTGGTGGTGAGGGTAAGACCTCTGGTGGCCGTCACCCGGTCAACCCGCAGGGTAAGCCCGAGGGCCGTACCCGCCGTAAGGGCCAGCCGAGTGACCGGCTGATCGTCCGCCGTCGCTACGCCACGCGTAAGCGCGGCTGAGGGAGATAAGAGATGCCTCGCAGCCTGAAGAAGGGCCCGTTCATCGACGACCACCTGCTCAAGAAGGTGGAGACGCAGAACGACAAGGGCACCAAGAACGTCATCAAGACCTGGTCGCGGCGCTCGACGATCATCCCGGAGATGCTGGGTCACACGATCGCTGTGCACGACGGACGCAAGCACGTCCCGGTGTTCGTGACCGAGGCGATGGTCGGGCACAAGCTCGGCGAATTCGCGCTGACCCGCACGTTCAAGGGTCACGAGAAGGACGACCGGAAGAGCCGTCGGCGCTGACGCCGCGGGCATACGGATAGAGGAACAAGGGGTTACAGCGATGCCAGGAAAGGGCGACGCTCCGGTGCTTCCGGGCGCGCGGGCGGTTGCGCGGTACGTGCGCATCTCGCCGATGAAGGCGCGCCGGGTGGTCAACCTCGTCCGCGGCCTGCCCGCGAAGGAGGCGCTCACGGTGCTGCAGTTCGCGCCACAGGCCGCGAGCGAGCAGGTGTACAAGGTACTCGCGAGCGCGATCGCCAACGCGGAGAACAACGAGCGGCTGGACCCCGACGCGCTGCTCGTCCGTGAGGCGTACGTGGACGAGGGCCCGACGATGAAGCGGTTCCAGCCGCGCGCCCAGGGCCGGGCGTACCGGATCCGGAAGCGCACCTGTCACATCACGGTGGTGGTTGAGGCGGTCGCGCCGGCTGCGCCGAAGAAGGCGGCGGCGAAGAAGGCGGCCCCGGCGAAGGAGACCACGCCAGCTGCGACCGAGAGCAAGACGGAGGGTGCCGAGTAATGGGTCAGAAGGTTCACCCGCACGGGTTCCGGCTCGGCATCTCGACCGACTGGAAGTCGCGCTGGTTCGCGGACAAGCTCTACAAGGACTACGTCGGCGAGGATGTCAAGATCCGGCGGATGATGTCCAAGGGCCTGGAGCGGGCGGGAATCTCCAAGGTCGACATCGAGCGTACCCGGGACCGGGTCCGCGTCGACATCCACACCGCCCGGCCGGGCATCGTGATCGGTCGTAAGGGTGCTGAGGCCGACCGGATCCGCGGGAAGCTGGAGAAGCTGACCGGCAAGCAGGTCCAGCTCAACATCATCGAGGTGAAGAACCCCGAGTCGGACGCGCAGCTCGTCGCGCAGGGCGTGGCCGAGCAGCTCTCCAGCCGGGTCAGCTTCCGTCGGGCGATGCGCAAGGCCATGCAGTCGGCGATGAAGAACCCGGTCTGCAAGGGCATTCGGGTGCAGGTCTCGGGGCGGCTCGGTGGTGCCGAGATGAGCCGGACCGAGTTCTACCGCGAGGGCCGGGTCCCGCTGCACACGCTGCGGGCCAACATCGAGTACGGCTTCTTTGAGGCCCGGACCACCTTCGGCCGGATCGGTGTGAAGGTGTGGATCTACAAGGGCGACGCGGTGCCGGGCCGGGAGACCCCGGCGGAGGCTCCGTCGCGTCCGCGCCGGGAGCGTGGCGACCGCTCGGAGCGTCCGCGTCGGGGTAGGTCTGGTTCGTCCGGGACCACCGCTGGTGGCACCGAGGCCGGCCGAGCCGCCGCGACCACCATCGCGCAGGCGGCCGAGACGCCGAGCGGCGAGTCGGTGGACGCTGGCGCGGTCGCGTCGGTCGCCACCCAGCCGGCAGAAACGCAGCAGGAGGGCTGACAGATGCTGATGCCGCGCAAGCCCCCGAAGGGCTTCCGCAAGCCGCACCACCCGGACCGCAGTGGCGCGTCCAAGGGCGGTAACCGGGTGGTGTTCGGCGAGTTCGGGATCCAGGCTCTCGAGCCGGCCTACGTGACCAACCGCCAGATCGAGTCGGCGCGTATCGCGATGACCCGGCACATCAAGCGTGGTGGCAAGGTCTGGATCACGATCTTCCCGGACCAGGCGCTCACCAAGAAGCCGGCGGAGACCCGGATGGGTTCCGGTAAGGGCTCCCCCGAGTGGTGGGTCGCGAATGTGAAGCCGGGGCGGGTTCTTTTCGAGATGTCCTTCCCCAACGAGCAGATCGCGCGTGAGGCGATGCGCCGCGCGATTCACAAGCTCCCGATGAAGTGCCGGATTGTTACACGCGAAGTGGGTGAATCCTGATGGCAGCGGGCGTTAAGGCCGCCGAGCTGCGTGAACTCTCCGAGGAGGAGCTGGTCACGAAGCTGCGCGAGGCTAAGGCGGAGCTGTTCAACCTCCGCGTGCAGGCCGCAACCGGGCAGCTGGACAACAACCGGCGGCTGCAGGTCATTCGTCGGGAGATCGCCCGGATCTACACGATCATGCGTGAACGTGAGCTGGGGCTCTCGGCCGCGCCGACTGAGGTGACTGCAGGATGAGCGAGAACACCACCGCGACCACGCGGGCCCGCCGGAAGGTTCGTGAGGGCCTCGTGGTCAGCGACAAGATGGACAAGACCGTTGTCGTCGAGGTCGAGGACCGCGTCAAGCACGGGCTGTACGGCAAGATCATGCGCCGTACCAGCAAGCTGAAGGTCCACGACGAGCAGAACTCGGCCGGCATCGGCGACCGGGTCCTGATCATGGAGACCCGGCCGTTGTCTGCCACCAAGCGGTGGCGGCTCGTGGAGATCCTCGAGAAGGCCAAGTAGCGAAGGCTCGAGCTCGGCCGGTTCCGGTCGGGCGCAGGTTCCGCCAGGCTCCGGCCGCCGTGGTGCGGCCGGAGAACCGGCAGACATAGGAGATAGACGTGATTCAGCAGGAGTCGCGACTGCGCGTCGCCGACAACACGGGTGCCCGGGAGATCCTGTGCATCCGGGTGCTCGGCGGCTCCGGTCGGCGCTACGCGAGCATCGGCGACGTCATCGTGGCCACCGTCAAGGACGCGATCCCGGGTGCCGGTGTCAAGAAGGGCGATGTCGTGAAGGCGGTCGTCGTCCGTACCGCCAAGGAGAAGCGGCGGCCGGACGGCTCGTACATCCGCTTCGACGAGAACGCCGCCGTCATCATCAAGGACGGTGGGGATCCGCGTGGCACCCGTATCTTCGGCCCGGTTGGCCGGGAGCTGCGGGACAAGCGGTTCATGAAGATTATCTCTCTCGCGCCGGAGGTGTTGTGACCGTGAAGGTCAAGAAGGGCGACACGGTCGTCGTCATCGCCGGCAAGGACAAGGGTGCCAAGGGTAAGGTCATCGCGGCCTACCCGCGGCAGGACAAGGTCCTGGTCGAGGGCGTGAACCGGGTCAAGAAGCACACCCGCATCAGCACCACCCAGCGTGGCGCGAAGACCGGTGGCATCGTCACCCAGGAGGCTCCGATCCACGTCTCGAACGTGATGGTCTTGGACTCCGACGGCAAGCCGACCCGGGTCGGTTACCGGATCGACGACAATGGCCAGAAGGTCCGCATCGCGCGTAGCACCGGTAAGGACCTGTGATGACCACGGCTACCGAAACCAAGACCATGCCGCGCCTCAAGGAGCGGTACCGCAACGAGATCGTGGGCCAGCTGCGGGAGCAGTACAAGTACGGCAACCCGATGCAGGTGCCGCGCCTGGTCAAGATTGTCGTCAACATGGGTGTCGGCGAGGCCGCTCGGGACGCCAAGTTGATCGACGGGGCGGTCCGCGACCTGGCCACCATCACCGGCCAGAAGCCGCAGGTGAGGCGGGCCACCAAGTCCATCGCGCAGTTCAAGCTGCGGGAGGGCATGCCGATCGGCGCGAAGGTCACTCTGCGCGGCGACCGGATGTGGGAGTTCCTGGACCGGCTGCTCTCCATCGCGCTGCCGCGTATCCGTGACTTCCGCGGTCTCGATGGGCGCAAGCTCGACGGGAACGGCAACTACACGTTCGGTCTGACCGAGCAGTCGGTGTTCCACGAGATCGACCAGGACAAGATCGATCGCCAGCGGGGCATGGACATCACGGTGGTCACCACCGCCACGACCGACGATGAGGGCCGGGCGCTGCTCAAGTTCCTGGGCTTCCCGTTCAAGGAGAACTGAGATGGCCAAGAAGGCGCTGATCCTCAAGGCGGCCGCGAAGCCGAAGTTCTCGGTTCGCGCGTACACCCGCTGCCAGCGGTGCGGGCGTCCGAAGGCGGTCTACCGCAAGTTCGGTCTCTGCCGGGTCTGCATCCGGGAGATGGCCCACCGCGGTGAGCTGCCCGGCGTGTCCAAGGCTTCCTGGTAATAGCCCGGCGCGCTCCGCGCGTCAGCTGCACTGTCTCTTCGCCGTAGGCCCGGGAACACCCGGGAACCCCGGCGAGAAAGGTTGACGAGTTTAATGACGATGACCGACCCGATCGCAGACATGCTCACGCGTCTGCGTAACGCCAACCAGGCGTACCACGACCGGGTGACGATGCCCTACTCGAAGATCAAGGCGAATATCGCCGAGGTCCTCAAGTCCGAGGGCTACATCAGCACCTGGCTGGTCGAGGAGCCCGAGGAGAGCGCCGTCGGCAAGCGACTGGTCGTCGAGCTGAAGTACGGCCAGAACCGCGAGCGGAGCCTGGCCGGCATCAAGCGCGTGTCCAAGCCCGGCCTTCGGGTGTACGCCAAGTCGGGTGAGCTCCCGCGGGTGCTCGGTGGGCTTGGTGTGGCGATCATTTCGACGTCCCAGGGGCTGCTCACCGATCGGCAGGCCCGCAAGCGGAGCGTTGGCGGGGAAGTCCTCGCCTTCGTCTGGTAACGGGAGACAGGTAGAAATGTCGCGTATTGGACGTAAGTCGATCCCGGTGCCAGCCGGCGTTGACGTCACGATCGCCGGCCAGACCGTTACGGTCAAGGGCCCCAAGGGCGAACTCTCGCACACCGTCGCCGAGCCGATCACGATCGAGCGGGCGGAGGACGGGCAGCTTAACGTGGCTCGCCCGAACGACGAGCGCAAGGCCAAGGAACTGCACGGACTGAGCCGTACCCTGGTCGCCAACATGATCATTGGCGTGACCGAGGGTTACCGGAAGAGTCTGGAGATCGCGGGCACCGGTTACCGGGTAACCGCGAAGGGCAAGGACCTCGAGTTTGCGCTCGGGTTCTCGCACCCGGTCATCGTGGTGGCGCCGGAGGGTATCACCTTCTCGGTGGAGAAGCCGACGCTGTTCCACGTGGCCGGCATCAACAAGCAGCTGGTCGGTGAGGTCGCCGCGAACATCCGGAAGATCCGTCCGCCGGAGCCCTACAAGGGCAAGGGCGTGAAGTACCAGGGTGAAGTGATCCGCCGTAAGGCCGGAAAGGCAGGTAAGAAGTGAGCGCCACGCTGCTCAAGCGCCGCCGCGGTGTCGCCGCCAAGCGCGCCGTCGGGCGGGCGCGCCGGCACTTCCGGGTCCGCCGGCAGGTCAGTGGGACGCCCGCGCGTCCCCGCCTGGTGGTCACCCGTTCGCTGCGGCACATCGTCGCCCAGATCGTGGACGACACCAGGGGACACACCCTGGTGTCGGCCTCGACCCTGGATGCCTCGCTGCGGGGCACCGAGGGCGACAAGAGTGTTCTGGCCGGCAAGGTCGGCGTCCTGCTCGCCGAGCGGGCAAAGGCCGCTGGTATCGCCAAGGTCGTCTTCGACCGCGGTGGCAACCGGTACGCGGGGCGGGTCGCCGCGCTAGCCGACGCCGCCCGCGAAGCCGGGCTCGAGTTCTGACAAACCCCGTCACGAGAGAGAAGGAAGGCTGCTGATGCCAGGTCAACAGCGCCGTGGCGGCGGGTCCGGTGGCAACGAGGGTGGTCGCCGCGACAACCGCCGTGAGGGCGGCCGCGGAAACGCGCCCGTCGAGAAGACCCCGCACCTTGAGCGGGTCGTCGCAATCAACCGCGTCGCAAAGGTCGTGAAGGGTGGTCGTCGCTTCAGCTTCACCGCCCTGGTGATCGTGGGCGACGGCGACGGCACCGTCGGTGTGGGCTACGGAAAGGCCAAGGAGGTGCCCGCGGCGATCGCCAAGGGTGTCGAGGAGGCCAAGAAGCACTTCTTCAAGGTGCCGCGGATCGGTCAGTCGATTCCGCACCCGGTGCAGGGCGAGGATGCCGCTGGCGTCGTGCTGCTGAAGCCGGCTTCGGCCGGTACCGGCGTCATCGCCGGCGGTCCGGTCCGTGCCGTGCTGGAGTGCGCCGGCATTCACGATGTGCTCTCGAAGAGCCTCGGGTCGTCCAACCCGATCAACATCGTGCACGCCACGCTGGCGGCGCTGAAGGGGCTTGAGTCCCCCGAGGCCGTCGCGTCCCGGCGGGGCCTGCCGGTTGAGGATGTTGCGCCGGCGGCGATGCTGGCATCGCGGGCGGAGGTGGCGTCCTGATGGCTCGCCTGAAGGTCACCCAGGTCCGGTCCGAGATTGGGACCAAGCAGAACCAGCGGGACTCGCTGCGTTCGCTCGGGCTCAAGCGGATCAATGACGTGGTGGTCAAGGAGGACCGTCCGGAGATTCGCGGCATGATCTTCACGGTCAACCACCTCGTGAAGGTCGAGGAGGTCGAGTAATGACGATCAAGGTCCACCACCTGCGTCCGGCGCCGGGTGCCAAGATGGCCAAGACCCGGGTGGGTCGTGGTGAGGGCTCCAAGGGCAAGACCGCCGGTCGCGGTACCAAGGGGTCGAAGGCCCGGAAGAACATCTCGGCGGCGTTCGAGGGTGGGCAGATGCCCATCCACATGCGGTTGCCGAAGATGAAGGGCTTCAAGAACAAGTTCAAGGTGACCTTCCAGGTCGTCAACCTGGAGCGGCTCGCCGAGCTGTTCCCGAACGGCGGCCAGGTCGGCCCGGCCGAGCTGGTTGATGCCGGTGCGGTCCGGAAGGGCCAGCCGGTCAAGATTCTCGGTACCGGTGACCTCGGTGGCGTGACCCTCCAGGTCTCGGCGCAGGCGTTCAGCGCGTCGGCCAAGGAGAAGATCACTGCTGCCGGTGGTTCGATCACCGAGCTGTAGGAGTTCCGCGGCGTGGGCAGGTCGGGAAGCCGATCCTGCCCACGCCGCAACTCGTTGGCCACTGTTATGCGGGCGGGCCTGGTTCTCGGGGAGGGTGAGGCGTCCCGCATCTGCTGCGGTGTGGTCACTGGCTGATTGAGCAACTCGGAGCGTCGTACAGCGTTTTTGTTAATGCCGACCGCAACCGGTTGTCATGTTTCCCGAAAGAGTGAGACCGCAGTCTTGCGGGCGGCCTTTGGCGCGGCTGCGGTAGCTTCGGGAAATACGGCCGTGTGGATCCCGGGTAGATCTATTTCTCAATGGCCGGCGGGCAGAGCGAGCCTTGCTTCCAGATTCTGCCGCCCTACGGAGCGGGCGCACGCAAAGCCCCGCAGCAGTAGTGGTCACGATGCCACTTCGCATTCGCGTACCTGATGTGGATGTCACCGATCACGGTGGAGGCGCGCCCGAGGCCCGGATGGACTGAGTCGCTCACCAGTGTGGTGGTTACCTCAGGACCGGGCCGAGATCGAGGCCGGGGCCGGGATCGGGGCGCGCGGGAGTCGCCCCAGCTGTTCGCTATAGTTGCCAACAGTTCTGCACGCTAGCGCACGGGTGGTGCTGGGTCAATAGAAGAATATCGACTTGATAATTTGATGCGTCGCTCTCTTGTAGCCTGATGCGCGCGTGGGCTGCTCCGCCCCCGATGTGGGAGGCCGTGGAGGTTCAGTCCATCGTCTGCCAGCCTCGTATGCCGGGGCCTGGCGGAACGAGACATGTCGGCACCCAGTGGTGTGGTGTTGGGCAAGCCTGTTAGGGTGTGATCTCGGCGTCGTCTAGGTCGCCAGTCTGATGGTGCCCGTGTTGGCGAATGGCCACGCGGCCTTCGCGCAGGAGGAAGAACTTGCTGTCTGCCTTTCTCAGTGCGTTCCGTACGCCTGACCTGCGCAAGAAGCTGCTGTTCACGATCGGCATCATTGCGATCTACCGCCTCGGCGCCGCGCTGCCCAGCCCCGGTGTGTCGTACACCAACGTGCAGAAGTGTATCGATGCGACCCAGGGCAGCACCGGTGTACTGAATCTGCTCAACCTCTTCTCCGGTGGGGCGTTGCTGCAGCTCTCGGTCTTCGCGCTGGGCATCATGCCCTACATCACCGCGTCGATCATCCTGCAGCTGTTGACTGTGGTGATTCCCCGGTTGGAGCAGCTCCGTAAGGAGGGCCAGGCCGGCCAAGCGAAGATCACGCAGTACACCCGCTACCTGACCCTTGGGCTCGGTGTCCTGCAGGCATCGGCCTTCGTTGCGCTGGCCCGCTCCGGGCAGCTCTTCAACAACCAGTGCGACCAGTTCCCGATCATCCCGGAAGACACCGGTATCCCGGACTGGCTGACCCTGAGCATCCTGGTCATGACGATGACCGCGGGCACCGGCGTGGTGATGTGGCTCGGCGAGCTGATCACCGGCCGGGGCGTCGGTAACGGCATGTCCGTGCTGATCTTCACCTCGATCGCGGCTCGGCTCCCCGCCGAGGGCTGGACGATCAAGGAGAGCCAGGGCTGGGCCAAGTTCCTGCTCGTCGTCGCCCTGGTGCTGCTCATCATCACCGCGGTCACCTTCATCGAGCAGTCGCAGCGTCGGATCCCGGTGCAGTACGCCAAGCGGATGATCGGCCGGCGGATGTACGGCGGCACGTCCACCTACATCCCGCTGAAGGTGAACCAGGCGGGTGTCATCCCGGTCATCTTCGGCTCGTCACTGCTCTACCTGCCGCAGCTGGCCCTGCAGTTCTTCGACCAGACCGACCCGGGCCGGACCCAGGTGTGGATCCGGGACAACCTGGTCGACCCGACCAGCCCGATCTACATCGTGGTCTACTTCCTGCTGATCATCTTCTTCACGTACTTCTACGTCTCGATCACCTTCAACCCATCCGAGGTGGCGGACAACATGAAGAAGTACGGCGGCTTCGTCCCGGGTATCCGTCCGGGCAAGCCGACCGCCGACTACCTCGACTTCATCCTCAGCCGGATCACCCTGGCGGGCGCCCTCTACCTGGCCGTCGTCTCGATCCTGCCGAACTTCTTCTTCATCTGGCTCGACCGCCAGCAGTACCTGAACTTCCCGTTCGGCGGTACCGCAGTGCTGATCATGGTTGGTGTCGGTCTTGAGACCACTAAGCAGATCGAGAGCCAACTGATGCAGCGGAACTACGAAGGGTTCCTGCGGTAGATGAGACTCGTTCTGGTTGGCCCGCCGGGTGCGGGTAAGGGCACGCAGGCAGAGTTCGTCGCCGCGCATCTCGCGGTGCCGAAGATCTCGACCGGGGACATCTTCCGGTCCAACGTCTCGCAGGGCACGCCCCTCGGGGTCCAGGCCAAGCGGTACATGGACGCTGGCGAGTTGGTGCCGGACGAGGTGACCATCAACATGGTCCGGGACCGGCTCGCCGAGCCGGATGCCGGTGCGGGTTTCCTCCTCGACGGCTTCCCGCGGACGACCCCACAGGCGGCCGCGCTGGACAAGCTCCTCGTCGACCTGGGCACCGCGCTGGACCTGGTGCTGGAGTTAGTGGTTGATGACGACGAAGTCATCCGGCGACTCTCCGGCCGGCGCACCTGCCGGGGCTGTGGCAAGGTCTGGCACGTCGAGTTCGACGCCCCCAGTCAGGAGGGGCGGTGCGACCGGTGTGGCGCCGAGCTGTTCCAGCGCGACGACGACAAGCCGGAGACCATCGCCACCCGGTTGCGGGAGTACGCGGACAAGACCGCGCCACTGGTGGACTACTACGGGGCCCAGAGCAAACTGGTGGGCATCGATGCCACCGGCCCGGTGGAGGATGTCACCGTCCGTGCCATCGACGCTCTGCGGTCCTACAGCGGCTGAGCCGCAGCACCGCGGAAGAGACCCGGTAGCGGGGTACGTGCCGGCGTGCCCCGCTCTTCGGTGAGAAAGGTTTGCCCCGATGCGTCGTCCCCAGCTGGATATCCAGCTGAAGACCCCTGACCAGATCGAGAAGATGCGCGCCGCCGGGCTGGTGGTTGCGGAGGCATTGCGCCGGATGCGGGAGGCGGTGGCTCCCGGCGTCAGCACCGCGGAGTTGGATGCCATCGCCGAGTCGACGATCCGGGCGGCGGGGGCAACCCCGTCCTTCCAGGGCTACCACGGCTTTCCCGCCTCGATCTGCGCGTCTGTCAACGAGCAGGTCGTGCACGGTATCCCGGCCCCCACCCAGGTGCTCCGGGACGGAGACATCATCTCCCTCGACTGCGGTGCGGTGCTGGACGGTTGGCACGGGGACGCAGCCATCACCGTCGCGGTGGGCGACGTGGATCCGGCGTTGCTGCGGATGGCAGCGGTCGCCGAGGACGCGATGTGGGCCGGCATCGCCGCGGCCGCCCGCGGTGCTGCCAATGGCAGGGGACGGCTGACCGACATCTCCCATGCCGTCGAGACGGCGGTCCGCAAGGGCGGGCGGTACGGCATCGTTGACGGGTATGGCGGTCACGGAATCGGCACCGAGATGCACCAGGATCCGCACGTGCTCAACCACGGCCGCCCGGGTAAGGGTCCCCGGCTGGTGCCGGGTATGGCGCTGGCCATCGAACCGATGATCACCCTGGGCTCGCCCCGGACAGCGGAGTTGGCCGATGGCTGGACGGTGGTGACGCGGGACGGCTCCCGGGCGGTGCACGTGGAACACAGCATGGCACTGTTGCCGGACGGGGTGTGGGTGCTCACCGCGGTTGACGGAGGGCGGGAGCGCCTCGGTGACCTGGTATCTGCCCGGCAGCCGACGGTAGCCGACTGAGCAGAGGCCCGAGACCGGTCCGGGAGCAGCCCGGGAACGAACGGTCCGCTCAGCCGAGGCTCTGTCCAGCCGTCGGCCTGCCGGCCGATTCGGCGCTCGCCGTCGCGGCGGGTACCTCCGGTGGCCCGGCCGGGTGGCCTTCCTCCGGTCCGGCTGGTGATCGCGGTTGGACCCGTCCGACTCCGGTTGGTGGCCCCGGTGGGTGCGCGGATTACGTCTCCAGCCGGCCTGCGCCGGGGAGACCGCCGCTCCTGTTCCACGGGTAGCCCCCAGCCGGCGACAGCCGGGTCTCCGGTGATTGTTGACGTGGTGCGCTGGATCGGCTCCCGGTACCCGGACGGGGCTGGCGATGACTGCTCGATCGTCCGGTTCGGTGAGGTCATCCGCGGGGGTTGGGTGGTCGGTTTGGCGACGGCGTATGGGCCGGCGTACACTTTCTGATCGGCGCACAGCGTCCACTCCGGCATGCCCGCCCGCGCTTCGGCGGGTGCTGGAGCCGCGGCTGGCGCGGGCTACCTGGTTTCGATCAGTCATCCCGTGAAAGGCGTTGTGGGCCGTCCGGAGCAACCGACGTCAGGACAGCGGAGGACATGCCGAAAAAAGACGGAGCCATCGAGATCGAGGGCCGGGTCATCGAGCCCCTGCCGAACGCCATGTTCCGGGTGGAGCTCGCGAACGGGCACAAGGTGCTGGCTCACATCAGCGGCAAGATGCGGCAGCACTACATCCGTATCCTGCCGGAGGACCGGGTCGTCGTCGAACTTTCGCCGTACGACCTGACCCGAGGGCGCATCGTCTACCGCTACAAGTAAGCCTGACGGCGGCCGGGTGAATCCCGTGTCCGTCTTCGCCGCCCGGAGCCGCGCTCGTCGCGCCGCCGGGCCAGATCGGAAGTAAGGCAACCGTGAAGGTCAAGCCGAGCGTCAAGCGGATCTGCAACAAGTGCCGGGTGATCCGCCGGCACGGCCGGGTCATGGTCATCTGCGCCGACCCGCGCCACAAGCAGCGTCAGGGCTGACTGTCCGGCCGGTCGTGACCACGCGACCGGTTGACACCGGCCCCGGCCGCAGATTCCGTCACAACACAGCACATGCTCGTTCCAGCCGCAGGAGTGCGCAGCGCGTACCTCATCGTGGTTAACCCCCGGTCGGAGGCCGGGGCCCGCTCGGGCAGCGACCGAACCGGTCGCCGGCGTCGGTATTGGCGTCGGAGAACGGGATGGTCGGTAGCGGGATGGGACGGGACCACACCTCCGCCAGAAACCACGAGGAGTACGCCCGCACATGGCACGGCTAGTCGGCGTTGATCTCCCCCGCGAGAAGCGGTTGGAGATTGCGCTCACCTACATCTTCGGCGTGGGTCGCACCCGCGCCCTGGAGACGCTCGCCGCCACCGGCATCTCGCCGGACAAGCGCGCCCGGGACCTCACGGACGAGGAGCTCGTGCAGCTCCGCGACCACATTGAGGCCAACTACAAGGTCGAGGGTGACCTGCGCCGCGAGGTCGCCGCGGACATCCGTCGCAAGGTCGAGATCGGCTGCTACGCCGGTATCCGGCACCGCCGGGGCCTACCGGTTCGTGGTCAGCGGACGCGGACCAACGCCCGCAGCCGCAAGGGCCCGAAGCGGACCGTCGCCGGCAAGAAGAAGCCCGGCAGGAAGTAATAGGAGCGCAGAAGACTTATGCCACCGAAGGCTCGTGCCGGAGCCGCTGTCAAGAAGGTCCGGCGCAAGGAACGCAAGAATGTCGCCCACGGCCAGGCGCACATTAAGAGCACCTTCAACAACACCATCGTGTCCATCACGGACCCGACCGGTGCGGTCATCTCCTGGGCCTCCGCCGGCCAGGTTGGCTTCAAGGGCTCCCGCAAGTCGACTCCGTTCGCCGCGCAGCTGGCCGCCGAGGCCGCCGCGCGTCGCGCGATGGAGCACGGCATGCGCAAGGTCGACGTGTTTGTCAAGGGCCCCGGCTCCGGCCGGGAGACCGCCATCCGTTCGCTGCAGGCCGTCGGCCTGGAGGTCGGTCAGATCTCCGACGTGACCCCGCAGCCGCACAACGGGTGCCGTCCGCCGAAGCGTCGCCGGGTCTGAGAGGTAGGAAGAGATGGCTCGTTACACCGGTGCTGACTGCCGCCGTTGCCGGCGGGAGAAGATGAAGCTGTTCCTCAAGGGCAGCAAGTGCGATGGCCCGAAGTGCCCGTTCGAGTCCCGGCCGTTCCCGCCCGGACAGCACGGCCGTGGCCGCACGAAGGAGACGGAGTACCTGCTCCAGCACCGCGAGAAGCAGAAGGCCCGCCGGGTCTACGGCGTGCTGGAGAAGCAGTTCCGCGGCTACTACGATGAGGCCGTCTCGAAGCAGGCCAAGACCGGTGAGGTCCTCCTGCAGATCCTCGAGTCGCGGCTGGACAACGTGGTCTACCGGGCCGGCTACGCCAAGTCCCGGGACATGGCCCGGCAGCTGGTCAAGCACGGTCACTTCACGGTGAACGGCAAGAAGGTCGACATCCCGTCGTACCGCGTCAAGGAGCACGACATCATCGAGGTCCGGGGCAAGAGCAAGGAGCTCACCCCGTTCCTGGTGGCGCAGGCCGAGGCCGGCTCCAAGAGCGTGCCGGCGTGGCTGGAGGCCATTCCGAGCCAGATGAAGGTGCTCGTGCACTCGCTCCCGAGCCGCCAGGTGATCGACACCCAGGTTCAGGAGCAGCTGATCGTCGAGCTCTACTCCAAGTAGGCGCTCGAGTGATGGTCCGCCCCCTTGCCGGGGCGGACCACCACAACGGTGTGTCGTGGGCGTCATATGGCGGGCGCCCCGGAAGAAAAGAGAAGAGATGCTCATCTCCCAGCGGCCCTCGCTCTCCGAGGAGTCGATCAACGAGACCCGGTCCCGGTTCACCATTGAGCCGCTGGAGCCCGGCTTCGGCTACACCCTGGGTAACTCGCTGCGTCGGACGCTGCTGTCGTCCATCCCCGGCGCGGCGGTGACCTCGATCAAGATCGACGGTGTGCTGCACGAGTTCACCACGATCCCCGGGGTCAAGGAGGATGTGGTCGAGCTCGTCATGAACATCAAGGAGCTCTGCGTCAGCTCCGAGCATGACGAGCCGGTCAGCATGTACCTGCGTAAGCAGGGCCCGGGTGACGTGACCGCGGGTGACATCCAGCCCCCGGCTGGTGTCTCGGTGCACAACCCGGACCTGAAGCTCGCCACCCTCAACGGCAAGGGCCGGCTCGACATGGAGCTGACCGTCGAGCGGGGCCGTGGCTACGTCACGGCGGCGCAGAACAAGCAGGCGGGTGCCGAGATCGGTCGGATTCCGGTCGACTCGATCTACTCGCCGGTGCTCCGGGTCACCTACCGGGTCGAGGCGACCCGGGTCGAGCAGCGGACCGACTTCGATCGGCTGATCATCGACGTCGAGTCCAAGCCGTCGATGGGGCCCCGCACGGCCCTGGCGTCGGCCGGTTCCACCCTGGTCGAGCTCTTTGGCCTGGCCCGGGAGCTGGACGAGACCGCGGAGGGCATCGACATCGGGCCGTCCCCGCAGGACGCCCAGCTGGCAGCGGATCTGGCGTTGCCGATCGAGGAGCTGGACCTCACCGTCCGCTCCTACAACTGCCTCAAGCGCGAGGGCATCAACACCGTTGGTGAGCTCATTGGGCGTACCGAGGCTGACCTCCTCGACATCCGTAACTTCGGCCAGAAGTCGATCGACGAGGTCAAGATGAAGCTCGCTGGGATGGGCTTGGGGCTGAAGGACTCGGCTCCGAACTTCGACCCGGCGAACGTCGTGGACGCCTTCGGTGAGGCCGACTACGACACCGAGGACTACCGCGAGACTGAGCAGCTGTAAGCGCGGCTGAGGATTGACGAGGAGCACCGAGAATGCCCACGCCCACTAAGGGTGCCCGCCTCGGCGGCAGCCCGGCGCACGAGCGGTTGATGCTGGCCAACCTGGCCACGTCGCTGTTCCAGCACGGCAAGATTCAGACCACCGAGACCAAGGCCCGGCGGCTGCGGCCGCTCGCGGAGCAGATGATCACCAAGGCGAAGCGCGGTGACCTGGCCGCCCGGCGTCGGGTGCTCACGGTCGTCAAGGACAAGGACGTGGTCTACACCCTGTTCGACCAGATCGCGCCCCGGTACGCCAACCGTAACGGTGGCTACACCCGGATCGTGAAGACCGGTCCGCGTAAGGGTGACGCCGCTCCGATGGCGATCATCGAGCTGGTCGAGGAGCTGGCGGTCGCGGAGCCGAAGGCGAACAAGAAGACCGCCGGCCGCAAGGCCGCGCAGCAGGAGAAGGTCGAGGCGCTCGCCCCGGCCGCGGAGACCTCGGCGCCGACCAGCGGCGACCAGGACGCCGAGGCGCCCGTCTCGGCCTCGGGTGACACCGCTGCGGCCCGCGCGGACAGCGACCTCGCTGTCGAGGAGAACAACGAGCAGAACAAGGCCTGATCGGCCAGGCTCCCGTCGGGCCCGACACCCACCCGGGTGTCGGGCCCGACGCGTGGAAGGGGACAGGAGTGCAGGAGCGCACCCGGATACGACTGGATGTCTCGTACGACGGCACCGACTTCTCCGGCTGGGCGATCCAGCCGCAGCGGCGCACGGTCGCTGGTGCCCTGGTGGCCGCGCTTGACCTGGTGCTTGGTGCCGGTGCGGCGACCGGGCTGACCGTCGCCGGCCGGACCGACGCCGGCGTGCACGCCACCGGGCAGGTCTGCCACGTTGACCTGCGGACCGATCTGTGGCACCAGCATGAGAACACCCTGCTGCGGCGGCTGGCCCGGCTGCTCCCCGCCGACGTGCGGATACGGGCGATGACGGGAGCGCCCGACGACTTCGACGCCCGCTTCTCGGCGACCTTCCGGCGGTACGAGTACCGGGTCACCGACGCGCCCTGGGGTGCCGAGCCGTTGCGGCGCCACGACACCCTGGCCTGGCCGAGCCGGCTCGATCTGGCCGCCCTGAACGCGGCCGCCGACGGGCTGGTGGGGGAGCACGACTTCGCCGCGTACTGCCGGCGTAAGGAGAACGCGACGACGTTGCGGGAGGTGAACCGGCTGGACTGGGGGCGTGCCCCGGACGGGACTCTCGTGGCGACCGTGCAGGCCGACGCCTTCTGCCAGGCGATGGTACGCAGTCTGGTCGGTGCGATGCTGGCCGTCGGGGACGGCCGCCGCCCCGCCGACTGGCCGGCCGGTCTGCTCGTCCGTCGGGAACGCGCCAGCGAGGTGAACGTCGCTCCGGCGCACGGCTTGACCCTGGTCGCGGTGGGCTACCCGGATGACCCGACCGAGTATGCCCGCCGGGCTACCCTGACCCGCCGGTTGCGGGTGCCGCCCCCGGCCTGAGGCGGGGCGCTGGCGGAGCCGATGCGAGAATCGGCGGTGTGACCGGCGACCACTACTTCACCGCTGAACCGGCGACTGCCGTCCAACCCCGGGAGGTGGTGTTCTCCGCGGCGGGACGCGACTACACCCTGGCCTCCGCCGGTGGTGTCTTCTCTGCCGGGCGGCTCGACCCGGGGACGGCGGTGCTGCTGCGCAAGGCGGAGCTACCGGCGCCGGAGAGCACCGGTCACCTGCTCGACCTCGGCTGCGGTTTCGGACCGATCACCTGTGTGCTCGCCACCTCGGTGCCGTCGGCCACCGTCTGGGCCGTCGACGTCAACGAGCGGGCTCGGGAGCTGACCGCGGCCAACGCCGCGCGGGTCGGGGCGGCGGGCCGGGTCCGGGTCGCTCCGCCGGATGCGGTTCCCGCAGCGGTGACATTCGATCAGATCTGGTCGAATCCGCCGATCCGGGTCGGCAAGACCGAGCTGCACCAGCTTCTGCTGTGCTGGCTGCCCCGGCTGGCACCGGACGGGGTGGCCTGGCTGGTTGTCGCCCGGCACCTCGGTGGTGACTCGCTACATCGCTGGCTCTCCGAGCGGGGCTGGCAGGTGGCGCGGCCGGCGAGCCAGAAGGGCTACCGGGTGCTGCGGGTGACCCGGTAAAACGGGTTGGCCCGGATCGGGCCGGCCCGGCAGGATGCCAGCGTGGGTTACGTAGACGTGGCGGCCGTTGGGCACTGGCTGCCCGACGGGCGACAACTATTCGCTGATGTGTCGTTCCGCGTCGCCGATGGCGCGAAGGTCGCCCTGGTCGGGCCGAACGGCGCGGGAAAGACGACGCTGCTGAGGATGGTCGCCGGCGACCTGCCGGTGCCGCGCGGCGCGATCTCCCGGGCCGGCGGGCTGGGAGTAATGCGTCAGTTCATCGGGATGATCGGCGACGAGTCAACCCTCGCCGACCTGGCTCTCTCCCTCGCCCCGCCCCGGCTGCGCGAGGCTGGTCAGCGAGTCGCCGGGACCGAGGCAGCGATGCGGGCGGCCGAGGTACGCGGCAAGTACAGCACCGCTGCCGGCAAGGCCCAGCTCGCGTACGCGGAGGCGCTCGCCGCCTGGGGGGAGGCCGGCGGGTACGACGCCGAGGTGCTCTTCGACACCGTCACCACGATCGTGCTCGACCTGCCGTGGGACACGGCGCGGCACCGTCCGGTCCGGACGCTCTCCGGTGGGCAGCAGAAGCGTTTCGCCCTGGAGCTGCTTCTGCGTGGTCCCGAAGAGGTGCTCCTGCTCGACGAGCCGGACAACTTCCTCGACGTGCCCGGGAAGCGCTGGTTGGAGGCGCGGCTGCGGGAGTCCGGCAAGTCGGCGCTGTACGTCTCGCACGACCGGGAGCTGCTGGCCCGCACCGCGGACCGGGTGGTAGCCGTCGAGGGCGGTGGCGCGTGGGTGCACCCGGGTGGTTTCGCCAGCTGGCATGAGGCCCGGGTTGCCCGGCATGACCGCCTCGACGAGCAGCGTCGGCGGTGGGACGAGGAGCACCAGAAGCTGCGTGAGCTGATGCTGATGTACAAGCAGAAGGCCGCGTACAACTCCGGTATGGCCTCCCGTTACCAGGCCGCCCAGACCCGGTTGCGTAAGTTCGAGGAGGCCGGGCCACCACCCGTACCCCCGAAGGAACAGGACATCCGGATGCGGCTGGCCGGCGGCCGGACCGGCAAGCGCGCCCTGATCTGCGAGCAACTGGAGCTCGACGGTCTGACCTACCCCTTTGACCTGGAGCTCTGGTACGGCGACCGGGTCGCCGTGCTCGGTGCCAACGGGACCGGAAAGTCGCACTTCCTCCGCCTGATCGCCCGGGGCGGAACAGACCCCGATCCGATGAATCAGCCGGTTGACGGCGGTGCGGGTCTTGCACCCGTCGGGCATGACGGGGTGGCTCGCCTCGGTGCCCGGGTCCGACCCGGCCACTTCTCCCAGACCCACGACCGGCCGGAGCTGATGGAGCGGGTGCTGGTCGACATTCTCTGGCGGGGCGACGAGCACCGCACCGGCATGGACCGGCACGCGGCGATGGCGGCGTTGTCCCGGTACGAGCTGGCCGGGCAGGGGGACCAGCGGTTCGGCACCCTCTCCGGTGGCCAGCAGGCTCGCTTCCTGGTGCTGTTGCTGGAGTTGTCCGGGGCGACCCTGTTGCTGCTCGACGAGCCGACGGACAACCTGGACCTGGCCTCCGCGGAGGCGCTCGAATCGGGGCTGGCCGCGTTCGAGGGGACGGTGGTGGCGGTGACCCACGACCGATGGTTCACCCGTTCGTTTGGTCGGTTCCTGCTGTTCCAGGGAGACGGCGAGGTGGTGGAGGCCGCCGAGCCGATCTGGGAGATGGCCTGAGTACGCTGGGCATAGGGTGGATCTCGTGACTGAGATGACCTATCGCCGATTGGGTGACTCCGGGCTCGTGGTGTCCGCAGTCGGCATCGGCTGCAACAATTTTGGTAGCAGAATTGACCTCGACGGGACCCGGGCGGTGGTGGAGGCCGCCCTCGACTCTGGGATCAACTTCTTCGACACCGCCGACATCTACGGTGCTTCGCCGGGTAGCTCCGAGGAATTCCTTGGCCAGGTGCTCAAGGGGCGCCGGGACAATGTCGTGATCGCCACCAAGTTCGGCATGGACATGGACGGCCGGAACGGACCGGACCACGGCGCCCGCGGTGCCCGGCGCTACGTCATGCGAGCGGTGGAGGCTTCGCTGCGTCGGCTCAACACCGACCACATCGACCTGTATCAGATGCACGAGCCGGACCCGGGCACCCCGATTGACGAGACGCTCGCCGCACTGGACGATCTGGTCACCGCCGGCAAGGTGCGTTACCTGGGCAACTCCAACTTCGGCGGCTGGCAGATCGCCGATGCGGACTGGACCGCCAGGTCGCGGGGGCGGACCCGGTTCATCTCCGCGCAGAATCACTACTCCCTCATCGAACGGGGCGTCGAGGCCGAGATCATCCCGGCGTGTGAGCGGTTCGGGCTGGGCCTGCTGCCCTTCTTCCCCCTCGCCAACGGCCTGCTCACCGGCAAGTACAAGCGGGGCGAGTCAGCTCCGTCGGGCAGTCGCCTCGCTGGTGGCGCCCGGTATGCCGCCCGGCTGGCCGCCGCCGAGTGGGACACCATCGAGGCGCTCGAGGCCTACGCGGCCGAGCGCGGGCTCAGCCTGCTTCAGGTCGCCATTGGCGGGCTCGCCGCCCAGCCCGCGGTGACCTCGGTGATCGCCGGTGCCACCACACCCGACCAGGTTCGGGCCAACGCGGCGGCGGGATCCTGGTCACCCGATGCCGGCGATCTGGCGGCCCTGCGGGCGGTGCTCGACAGCTAGAAGGTGAAGAAGCCGGCGTCCCACCGTCTCGACGGTGGGACGCCGAGTCGCGTCCGGGGCACCTCCGGCAGCGGCCGGTGTACATCCTGGCCAAGATGGCCCCGTCTGGGGCCGTCTTGGCAGCCTCATGGCGGCTGCCGTACGGTGGCAGGCAAGTGACCCACGGGAGCCCGGTAGACCGGGCTGAGAGGGGGGCTGGGAGCCCCCGACCGTTGAACCTGATCCGGGTAGTGCCGGCGCAGGGAGGAGAGTTGCCGTGTCGTCCCTTGGACGCTTACATCTGATTACCGATGCCCGCCCTGGGCAAAGCCCGCTCACCGTGGTGCAGGCGGCCCTGTCGGTGGCCCGTACCGAACTGGTCGTCCAGGTCCGGGTGCCCGACGATGCGACCGACCGGCAGGCGTACGACCTGGCCCGCCGGGTGATCGCGCTCTGCGCCCGGCACGACGCGACCTGCCTGGTGAACGATCGGCTGCACGTGGCCCTGGCGGTGGGTGCTGCCGGTGGACACGTGGGCGCGGACGACCTGCCGCTCGGCGCGGCCCGCGCGGTGCTCGGCTCCGCTGCCGTCCTCGGCGCGACCGCTCGCGACGCGGACACCGCTGTCGAGGCGGTCGCCGCCGGGGCCAGTTACCTCGGGGTCGGCCCGGTCCACTCCACCACCTCAAAGGAGGGTCTGCCGCCCGCCATCGGTGTGGCCGGGGTAGGAGCGGTCGCCGCCGCGGTCAGCGTGCCGGTGATCGCCATCGGGGCGGTGACCGCGGCGGACGTGCCTGCCCTGCGGGCAGCGGGCGCATACGGAGTGGCGGTGATCGGCGCGCTCTCGCGCGCCGCCGACCCCGCCCAGGCCACCGCCGCCCTGATGGAGGCACTGACGTGGTGAGCACATTCCCCGGCACCTCCCGGGGCAACAACCCGAACTCGCTGCCCACGCCCGACGTTGCGGTGGTCGGGGCGGGGCCGATCGGCTTGGCCATCGCCTGGCGGTGCGCGGCGCGCGGGCTGCGGGTCGTCGTGCACGACCCGAATCCTGGTTCGGGCGCGGCGTATGCCGCCGCGGGAATGCTCGCGCCGGTCGCCGAGGCGTACTTCGGTGAGCACGAGCTGACCGGCCTGCTCACCGAGTCGGCGGCGCGCTGGCCGGCGTTCGCCGCCGAGCTCGTCGCCGCCTCCGGCGCCGACGTCGGCTATCGCAGCGAGGGCACCCTGATGGTCGGGCTCACCACCGACGATCTCGCGGTGGCCCGCCGGCTCTGGGCGTACCAGCAGGGGCTGGGGCTGCCGATCACCCCATTGCGCCCCTCCGAGCTGCGAGACCGGGAGTCGGCGCTCTCACCCCGCCTGCGGGGTGGCGCCTATGCCGGTACCGATCACCAGGTGGACCCGCGGCGGCTGATGTCGGCGTTGCGCACCGCCACCGAGCGGGCCGGGGGAGTGCTGGTGCCGACGCCGGTCCAGCGGTTGACCCAGGTGACCGCGGGGACCACGGTGGTCGCGGCCGGCTGCGGCACCGCCGCGTTGACCGGGCTGCCGGTTCGTCCGGTCAAGGGGCAGGTGCTTCGGCTCCGCGCCCCGGAAGGGCCGGGCTTCCGGCACGTGATCCGGGGTTTCGCCGACGGGGAGCAGGTGTACCTCGTCCCGCGGCAGGAGGGGGAGGTCGTGGTCGGGGCGACCTCGGAGGAGCGCACCGACACCATGGTGACCAGCGGTGCGGTGTTGCGGTTGCTCCGGGCCGCCACCGACCTGGTGCCCGAGGTGGCCGAGTACGAGCTGGTCGAGGCGCTCGCCGGGCTCCGTCCGGGCAGCCCCGACAACGCCCCGATCCTCGGTCCGCTGCCCGGCCGGCCGGCGGTGCTCGCCGCGACCGGGCACCACCGGCACGGGATCGTGCTCACCCCGGTCACCGCCGACCTGATCGCCGACCTGATCGTCACCGGTACGCCGGATCCACTGCTCGCTCCCTTCACCCCGGAGCGCCTCGGGCCGGCGGCGGGTGTGCCCGCGCCGGCACGCGGATCTGCCGCGGCCCGGACAACCCCACAGGAGGAGTCGTGGAACTGATGGTGAACGGTGCCGGGCGTACCCTGCCCGCCGGGACGACCCTCGCGGACCTGGTCCAGGTGGTGACCGACCAGAAGCGTGGCCTGGCTGTCGCCGTCAACGGCGAGGTCGTGCCGCGCGGTGGCTGGCCGGCCACCCCGCTGCGGGATGGGGACCGGGTCGAGGTGCTCAGCGCCGCGCAGGGTGGGTGAGCGGGGTGACCCTCGAACTGGGTGGGGTGCCGATCTCGTCGCGCCTGATCCTCGGCACCGGCGGGGCCGCCAACCTCACCGTCTTGGAAGAGGCGATCCGAGCCTCCGGCACCGACCTGGTCACCGTGGCGCTGCGCCGGGTGGACACCACCGGCGGCCCCTCGGGGGGCCTACTGGACCTGATCGACCGCTGCGGGGTCCGGCTGCTCCCCAACACCGCCGGCTGCTACACGGCCGGTGAGGCGGTGAAGGTGGCCCAGCTAGCCCGGGAGGCATTCGAGACCGACTGGGTGAAGCTTGAGGTGATCGGTGACGAGCGCACCCTGCTGCCCGACGGCGTGGAGCTGTTGCGGGCTGCGGAGGAGCTGGTCGCCGACGGGTTCACCGTGCTGCCATACACCTCGGATGACCCGATTCTGGCACGTCGGCTGGCCGATGTCGGCTGCGCGGCGGTGATGCCGGCGGGTGCGCCGATCGGCTCGGGGCTCGGCGTGTCGAATCCGCACCACATCCGGCTCATCCGGCAGAGCGTGGCGGTGCCGGTGATTGTGGATGCGGGAATCGGGACCGCCTCCGATGCGGCGCTCGCCATGGAGTTGGGCTGCGACGCGGTACTGCTGGCCAGCGCCGTGACTCGGGCTGCCGATCCGGTGGCGATGGCCACGGCGATGCGGTACGCGGTCGATTCCGGCCGGCTCGCGTATCGGGCCGGCCGGATCCCGCGTCGCTTCCACGCCCTCGCCTCCACCCCCGACGATGGGCGGCCGGAGCTGTGACCGGCCCGAGCGGCCTGGTGGTGCTCACCGACCGCCGGGCGGCACGGCGACCACTGGTCGAGGTTGTCGCCGAGGCCGTGGCCGGCGGCGTGCGCTGGGTGGTGCTGCGGGAGCGGGATCTGCCGCGGGCCGAGCGTGCCGCCCTCGCCGGTGCACTGCGCCGGGTCCTCACCCCGGTCGGTGGCACCCTTGTTGTTGCCGGCCCGGATCCGCTCGACGGAAGCGCCGTTCACCTGCCGGCGGCGGGTCCGTATCCGCCACCACGACCGGGCCTGACCGGCCGTTCCTGCCATGACGAGGCAGAGTTGAAGCGACTCACGGTCGAGGACTACGCCATTGTCTCCCCGGTCTATCCGACGCGGACGAAGCCCGGCTACGGCCCGCCGCTGCTCCCGACCGGACTGGCAGCGTTGATCGGGGTCTGCCCGGTCCCGGTGGTGGCGCTGGGCGGGATCGAGACGGCCGGGCAGGTACGCGACTGTGTGACCGCGGGAGCGGCCGGGGTGGCGGTACTGGGTGCGGTCATGCGGGCCGAGGACCCGCGCGTGGTTGCGGCCACCCTGCAGGGAGCCTTCATCACCGTCGCTGGTGGAGAGAGACGGTGACGCCTCGTACCGTCCTCACCATCGCTGGCTCGGACTCGGGTGGGGGCGCCGGCATCCAGGCCGACCTGAAGGTCTTCGCGGCGCTGGGAGCGTACGGCACCAGCGTTGTCACCGCGGTCACCGCGCAGAACACCCGCGGCGTCGACGCCGTCCTGCCGTTGCCCCCGCAGACCGTGACCGATCAGCTGGAGAGCGTGCTCGCCGACTTCTCGGTGCGGGCGGTGAAGACCGGCATGCTCGGTAGCCCGGCGGTCGCCGACGCGGTCGCTGTCGCGGCGCGGGAGGGCCGGCTGCCGCACCTCGTCGTCGATCCGGTGTTGGTGGCCAGCAGCGGGCACCGGCTGAGCGCGGTCCCGGTGGTGGAGCGGTTGCTGCCGTCCGCCCAGGTGGCGACGCCGAACCGGGCGGAGGCCGCGGTCCTCACCGGAGGCCGGGTGGAGACGGTTGAGGAGATGATCGCCGCCGCGACGGCCCTCACCGCCGGCGGACCAGAGTACGTCGTGGTCACCGGCGGGGACGCCGAAGGGGACGAAGCGGTGGACGTGCTCCACGGCGCGGGCGGCACCACCCTGCTCCGCGCTGCCCGGGTGCCGACCCGGCACCACCACGGAACGGGGTGCTCGTTTTCGGCGGCCGTCACCGTCCGGCTCGCTCTCGGTGATGCGGTGCCGGTGGCGGTCGCGGCGGCCAAGGAGTACGTGACCCGGGCACTGATCGGCGCTCGGGACTGGGAGTTGGGCGCGGGATCCGGGCCACTCGATCACTTCAATTGGTCCGTCTGACCTACAGGGAGGCTGTCATGCAGAAACGTCGCAAGGTTTACGTCGAGGGGTCACGACCGGACATTCAGGTGCCGTTCGCCGAGGTCGACCTGACCGGAGACAACCCGCCGGTGCGGCTCTACGACACCTCGGGGCCGGGATCCGACCCGGAGGTGGGGCTGCCGCCGATGCGCGGCAAGTGGATCGCGTCCCGTGGGGACGTCGCGCCGGTGCGCGGTGCCGGTACGCCGCTGGCGGGGGTGGACGGCCAGCGGCCGACCCAGCTTGCGTATGCCCGGGCGGGTGTGGTGACGCCGGAGATGGAGTTTGTGGCGATCCGCGAGGGGGTGGCCCCGGAGCTGGTGCGGGAGGAGATCGCGACCGGTCGGGCGGTGCTGCCGCTGAACGTCAACCACCCGGAGTGCGAGCCGGCGATCATCGGCAAGGCCTTCCTGGTGAAGATCAATGCGAACATCGGTACCTCGGCGGTCACCTCCTCGGTCGCCGAAGAGGTGGAGAAGCTGACCTGGGCGACCCGTTGGGGTGCGGACGCCGTGATGGACCTGTCGACCGGCAAGCGGATCCACGAAACCCGGGAGGCGGTCGTCCGGAACTCCCCGGTGCCGATCGGCACTGTGCCGATCTACCAGGCGTTGGAGAAGGTGGGCGGCGACCCGGCGCAGTTGAGCTGGGAGGTGTTCCGGGAGACGGTCATCGAGCAGGCCGAGCAGGGCGTGGACTACATGACGGTGCACGCCGGAGTGCTGTTGTCGTACGTGCCGCTCGCCGTGGACCGGGTGACCGGGATCGTCTCCCGTGGTGGTTCGATCATGGCAGCGTGGTGCCTGGCCCACCACGAGGAGAACTTCCTCTACACGAACTTCCGGGAGCTCTGCGAGATTCTGGCCCGCTACGACGTGACGTTCTCGCTCGGCGACGGGTTGCGCCCCGGCTCGATCGCGGACGCCAACGACGAGGCGCAGTTCGCTGAGCTGAAGACCCTCGGTGAGCTGACGAAGATCGCGTGGGAACACGATGTCCAGGTGATGATCGAGGGTCCGGGTCATGTGCCGATGCACAAGATCAAGGAGAATGTGGACCTTCAGCAGGAGTGGTGTCACGAGGCGCCGTTCTACACGCTCGGCCCGCTGAGCACGGACATCGCCCCCGCGTACGACCACATCACCTCCGCCATCGGCGCGGCGATGATCGGAATGTTCGGTACGGCGATGCTCTGCTACGTCACCCCGAAGGAGCACCTCGGGTTGCCGGACCGGGACGACGTGAAGGCCGGCGTGATCGCGTACAAGATCGCCGCGCACGCCGCAGACCTGGCCAAGGGGCACCCGGGAGCCCAGGCCTGGGACGACGCGCTGTCCAAGGCGCGGTTCGAGTTCCGCTGGGAGGACCAGTTCAACCTCGCGTTGGACCCGGAGACCGCACGCGCCTACCACGACGCCACCCTGCCCGCCGAGCCGGCGAAGACGGCCCACTTCTGTTCGATGTGCGGCCCGAAGTTCTGCTCCATGAAGATCACCCAGGAGCTGAAGGAGTACGCGGCGCGCGGCATGAAGGACAAGTCGGAGGAGTTCGTCGCCTCCGGCGGTCGGGTCTACCTTCCGCTGGCCTGATCTCCCATCCACCCGTGACGCCCTGGCCGTTGGTCGGGGTGCCACGGGTGGGCACCGTGGTATCGGTGGTCGGCCGGAGCGGGCGGCCCGGGGGCAGCCCGGGTTAGTCGGCGTGGTGTCGACCGATGGAGCGCAACGAGCGGCGCGCGCGTTCCGGATCGGGTTCGTTGTTGGGCACCGGCTTGCTCAGACCCGTGACCCAGTCAACGAACTCCTCATCCTGCACTGGTAGCTGGACCTCCGCTGTCGGTTCCCCGGCCTCGTCGGCCCGGAGGTGACTGCGTCTGAACAGGCTTCGGCGGCGTGACGCGGGAGGCGTTGCGCCGTCCCCCAACGGGTCGGCAGCGGTGCCCGGGTCATCCTCGTCCGCTACCGGACGGGGCCGGGCCGCCGGTACCGGGTTGCCGGTGGTTGGTGCGGCCGGAGCCGGGCGCGTCGGGGGAAGTGCCGTCGGCTCGGGGCTGGCCGTCGGCGTGGTGTCGGGTGCCGGCTCCGGGTTGGGTACCCGCTCGGTGCCTGATGCGTCGGCTGCCGCCTCGGTTGCGGCTGCGGGGGTCGTGGCGACGTGCTCGACCCGGCGTGTGCTCAGCGGCCAGCGCAGCATCGTGGCGGCCCGTTCGACCGGGCGTTCGATCAGTGGCCAGCGCAGCATAGCGGCGGCGGTCGAGCCGAACCCGCCGGCGACCACCGCGAGCAGGGCGCCGTAGTACGGCGTGGTCTGGTACTGGTCTGCGTCCGTGCCGGGGCCCGCGGTCAGGTACGCGCCGGCCAGCAGCACCGGCCCGGGGAGCCCGGTCAGCGCGCCGACGGGTGTGGGCTCCCCGCGCCGACGGGCGAGGCCACCGGCACAGGCTCCGGCCAGCAGCACCGCCACCGGAAGGCCTAGCAGGCAGAGGCGGTGTGCCACGGCGGGACCGAGCCAGGAGGGTTCCCACACCCCGAGGCGTACTGCCCGAAGTGGGCCGGTGTCGTTCCACGATGGGGCCACCGAGGCCAGGGCGAGGAACCAGACCAGGCCGGCGACGAACGCCGTGCTCCAGAGTAGTGGGGGTCGCATCAGGACGGCCAGCGCCGCGCCCGCGCCGACCACCGCGCCGAGGAGCGCGCCGGCGGCGACGGCCCAGACCGGATCCCCGGCGCCCACGTCGGCGGCGCGGGCGGACTGCATGCCCAGTGGCGCGACGACGGTGGCGCCGAGCGCGGCGGCACCCGCCACGACGGCCTGCCGACCGGCACCGATCAGCGGGGCTGCCCGGCGCGTCAGCCGTTCGGCGCAGACCGCACCGGTGACCGCGGCGTTCGCCGCAAACCAGCCGACCCAGGCGAGCTGCGCCGGCCACTGGTTGGCGCCCTCACCGGTGAAGGCGCCGGAGAAGCGCACGATGCCGAATCCGAAGGCGATGCCGAGTTGGCCGGCACCGGCCAACAGGCTTACCCCGAGCGCCGTGAGCAGTAGTTTGCCCATGGTCCGAAACGCCATGCCGGGCACGTTACGGTCCTGGTGCGCGCGTGCGCCACTGGCACGCCGGGTGGGTGCGGTAGCCCGCCCGGCGGTGGGGCTACTTGAGCTCGACCAGACGGGCCAGGTAGGTCGTGTCGCCCGTGTTGGTGAGCATGTGCACCGCTCCCGGATCCCGATAGACGACGCCGCCGGTTGGCTCGTCAGCGTCGATCCGCTCGCCGTCGATGGTCTGCACGACGTTCTTGGCGCCCTGGATCGCCACCACCAGATACGGGTGGTCGTGCCGATGCAGCGGTTGCCGCTCACCGGGTGCCAGCCTGATGTGCCAGACTCGTACCCGGTCGTTCTCGAAGACGATCTCCTGGCCCACCGGGCCCAGCTCAAGGTCGGTTGTGGTCATTGTGATCCATCCAGTTGGGGGAGCACCTCGGCGGCGATGAGCTCCAGGTGGTCGAGGTCGGCGAGATCGATGAGGCGCAGGTGGACGCGGGTCGCTCCGATCGCGGCGAACTCGCCGATGCGTTCGACGAGCTGCGCGGGCGAGCCCACGACCGGATCCTCCGGGGGGAGGGCACTGGGCCGGTGCAGCGGCGCGGCCCGGTGGCCTGCCTCGGCGTCGGTGCGGCCGACGGCCACCACAATCCCCGCCGAGAGCGCCAACGGTTGCCGCCCGGACTCGGCCCGACCGGCGGCGTCGCACGCCTGGCGGACCCGCTCGTACGCGGCCGCCGTCTGCGCGATGGAGGTGAACGGCATGTTGAACTCGTCGGCATAACGGGCAGCCAGGTCGGGGGTACGCTTCGCGCCACGACCACCCACGATCACCGGTGGACCGGGGCGCTGGACCGGCTTTGGCAATGCTGGCGCGTCCACGAGTTGGTAGTGCTCTCCGGTGTAGCTGAACGCGGTCCCCGGAGGGGTACGCCACAGGCCGGTGACGATCTCCAGCTGTTCGGCCAGCCGGTCAAACCGATCGCTGACGCTGGGGAAGGGGATCCCGTACGCGGTGTGCTCCCGTTCGTACCAGCCGGCGCCGATACCCAGGTCGACCCGGCCACCGCTCATCTGGTCAACCTGCGCCACCATGATGGCCAGTGGACCGGGTAGCCGAAAGGTGGCCGACGTGACCAGCGTGCCGAGCCGGATCCGGCTGGTCTCGCGGGCCAGCGCGGCCAGCGTCAGCCAGGCGTCCGTGGGTCCGGGCAACGCCGGGTCGTCACCCATCGCCCGGTAGTGGTCGGCGCGGAGAAAGCCGTCGTAGCCGCAGCGCTCCGCGTGGCGGGCGAACCGGAGCTGGTCGTCGTAGCTGGCGCCCCGGTGTGGCTCGGTGAACACCGAAACGCGCATCAGGGCACCTCCACCGGTGCGGGGTCCTGCTCCGCGAGCAGCTCGTGTAGGTCGGCGCTGACCCGGGCGACATCGGCCAGATGTGCGTTGCGGCCGAGCGTGCGCGGACGGGGGATGGAGACGTCAACGATGTCACGGATGCGGCCGGGGCGAGGGCTGAGCACCACCACCCGGTCGGCCAGCAGGACCGCCTCCTCGATGGAGTGGGTGACGAAGATGACCGTCGCCGATGTCTCCATGTGCACCCGTTGTAGCTCACCGGAGAGCTCCTCGCGGGTGAGCGCATCAAGTGCGGAGAAGGGCTCGTCCATCAGCATCACCCGGGGCTCGCCGATCAGTGAGCGACAGAGCGAGACCCGCTGTTGCATGCCGCCGGAGAGCTCGTGTGGCAGCCGCTTTTCGAACCCGGCGAGGCCGGTCAGCTCCAGCAGCTGCCGGGCCCGGTCGCGGTGTTGGGCCCGCTTCCAGCCGAAGATCTCCGCGGGGAGGAGGACGTTGTCGAGCACCGTGCGCCAGGGCAGCAGGGCCGGTCGCTGGAACAACATCGCGACATCCGGTCGGGGATGGGTGACCGGTGCGTCAGCGACGGTGACCTCCCCGGTGGTAACCGGGAGTAGCCCAGCGACGAGTCGGAGCAGAGTGGATTTGCCACATCCGGAGCGGCCGAGCACGGCGATGAACTCACCGTCGGCGATGTCAAGGTCGATGCCGCGCAGGGCCTCGACGAGGCCGGAGCGGCCATCGAAAATTCGGGATACCCCGGACAGCCGGATCATCCGCGGGCCCTCCTGAGTCGACAGTCAGTGATCAAGGGACAGGGTACCGGCCGGGTACGGCGATGATGCTGGCTGGGGTGGGAATAGTTGTGTCCGTTCCGCAACCCGGCATACCTGGCGGCAGGGCAGCGGTTTTCTCGTACGCTGTGCCCCCGAGAAGTCCCCTCACGATGGTGGCGCCGGCTTCACCCTTCGGCCGCCGCCACCCGACTACCCCTCCGGTGGCTCTCGGCCCCGGTCGGAAAGGACAAGGTGCACTGATGAGAAGGCTGACTCGTGCGGTCGCCGCGACCACGATGGCCGCCGCGCTGGCGATGGTTGGGGCGTGTAGCAGTGACTCGGAATCCACCGAGGGGGGTGACGGCGCGATGGAGAAGGTCACCTACCTCACTTCCTTCGGAAACTTCGGCCGGGACTCCTACGCCTGGGTGGCGAAGGAGAAGGGTTTCTTCCGCGACGCGGGTTTTGATGTCGAGATCAAGCCGGGGCAGGGCACCGGCAGCACCATTCAGACGGTCTCCGGCGGCCAGGCCGACTTCGGGCCGGTCGACCTCACCGGTAGCCTGCTCCAGTTCGGCAACGGCGAGGCCAAGGACTTCGTCGTCGTCGCCGCAATCCAGCAGCGCACCATGGCCGGCATCGCCACCGTCGAGGGTACGAACATCGCCACGCCGAAGGACCTCGAGGGCAAGAAGATCGCGGACTCCCCCACCTCGGTGGTCCGTAACCTCTTCCCCACGTACGCGGAGTTGGCCGGTGTTGACGCGAGCAAGGTGACCTGGGTCAACGGTCAGCCGCAGGACCTGATGGGCACCCTCGCCGCCGGCACGGTCGACGGCATCGGGCAGTTCGTCGTGGGCCAGCCGACTATTGAGGCGATCGCCAAGAAGAAGGCGGTCATGCTGCCGTACAGCGAGTACATGCAGGACCTCTACGGCAACGTGCTGATCACCTCCACGACTATCGCCAAGGAAAAGCCGGAGATGGTGAAGCGGTTCAGCGAAGCCCTGTTGAGGGGCCTGGAGTACGCATTGGACAACCCGCAGGAGTCAGCCGAGCTGTTGAAGAAGAACGTGGAATCGACGAACGTCGAGTCCGCCCAGGCGGAGCTGGAGCTGATGGCCGGCTACGTCCGGTCCAGCAACAGTGGTGCGGCGCTGGGCACACTGGATAGTGCCCGCGTGGCGAAGAGCATCGCCATTCTGCGAGGTGCGGGGCAGCTCAAGCAGGAGCTCGAGCCCGACCAGGTCATCGACTTCAGCCTCACACCGAAGGCCTGATCGACCACCGTTCGGGGGTGCGGACCGGAACCCGGTCCGCACCCCCGCCGTGTGCCGGCCCGCAGCCGGCAGGAAGGAGGGAGGCTGTGACCGAGACCCGGACCCGCCCCGAGGGGCCGCCGGCAGGGGTGGTCAACCCGCCCGCGCCGGCCGCCCGCCGACGGCACGCGATCCCAGTGGGGGACGCCGGGCTTCCGTTACTCGGACTGGTGATCGCACTGGCCTGTTGGTGGCTGGTCACCACAGGGTTCGGCCTCGTGCACCCGGCCGCCTTGCCGCCACCGCAGGCCGTCGCGGCCTCGATGGCCGAACGGAGCGGTGTGCTCATCCCCGCGCTCGGGATCACCACCGTGATGACGGTGGTGGGCTTCCTACTCTCGGCGGCCGCCGGGGTGCTGATCGGGATTGCGCTAGCCGCGTCTCGACACCTCGAGCGGATGTTCGCGCCGCTGCTCGTCGCCGTCAACGCGGTGCCGAAGATCGCGCTTGGCCCGCTCCTCGTGGTGTCGTTCGGCTGGGGCGCAAAGCCGGTCCTGACCATGGTGTTCCTGCTCTGCTTCTTCCCGATCGTGCTCTCCACCGCGACTGGTCTGACCACCACCCCGGCGGACCTGGCCGAACTGGCGCGGTCGCTGCACGCCTCCTGGTGGCAGTCGTTCCGAAAGGTGCGCTTCCCGGCCGCGCTACCGCAGGTCTTCGTCGGGCTCAAGGTGGCAATGCCACTGGCCGCCATCGGGGCGGTGATCGGGGAGTTCTACTCGGACCAGCCGGGCCTGGGCTATCAGATCCTGCAGTACAACGGGATCGGGGAAACGGCGACGGCGTGGGCGGCGATCGTGTTGATCGCCGCGATGAGCATCGGGCTCTACTCCGTGGTTCACCTCGTCGAACGGCTCGCCCTGCCGTGGGTTCGCGCGACCACGTCGGCTCGGTGACCCGGCCGGCGTGACCAGACCGCCCGGCCCGGTGCGACCGGGCCGGGCGGAGGTGTCACCCGGCCAGATGCCAGCGGCCGTTGCGCGCGACCAGAGTGGTCAGTGCCTGCGGCATGAGACCGGAGTGGTTGTCCGGAGTCAGCCGGATCGGGCCGGAGAGACCGTCCAACTGTGAGGTTTCCAGCACGTTCCGGATGCCCTCCCGGTCGGGCTCGCCGGCGCTGCCGGCCGAGCGCATGGCGGCGTCGGCGATGAGCTGGAGGGCATCCGCGGCGAATGAGGACGAGCCGTGGTACCCGCCGAAGCGGGCGGTGTAGTCCTGGAACCACTGTCGCCGTGCCGCCTTCGCCGGGGTGGTGGCGATCACGTCGTCGATCACCATGGTCTGGGTGAAGACCATTGTGGCGTTCTCCGCGGCCTGTGCCGTCGTACCGAGGAAGAGCTCACCCGCAGCCGAGGCATCGAAGTAGAGCGCACCCTCGAAGTCGGCCTCCCGTGCGGCGACGGCGGCGAGGCCGGCCTGCTCGGCGGGGGCCCAGAGCACCAGTGCCTCGGGCTCGTACTCCGCCAGCGCGGTGATCTGGCTGGAGACGTCGGTGTCGGTGGCGCGGACGGTCTTCACGTCCTGTACCTCGATGTCCGCCTTGTCCAGCGTGGCCTCGAGGACTGCGAGCCCCTCCTTGCCGTAGGCGTCGTCGCCACGCAGTACCGCCACCTCGTCGATCTTGTTGCGGCGAAGCTCGACAGCGAGGGCTTCGGCGCTGTCCGGTGCGTTCGGAGCCAGCTTGAACACGTACCGGCGTTCCGTTGCCGGGGTGGCGATGGCATCGGCGCCGGCCAGCGCCACCATCGGCACCTGCTGCCCGTTGACGGTCTCCACCGCGCCCATCGCGCATTCGTTACAACCGCCCATGACGATCGCGCTGACCTGAGGGTCGGTGCTGAAGTCGGTGACGTTGCGGAGGGACTCGCTCACATCGGAGCGGTTGTCCTTGACCCGGAGCTCGATCTGCCGACCGTTCAGCGCGCCGGATGAGTTGAGCTGTTCGGCTTTGAGCTCGAGAGCCCGTCGGTAGGTCTTGCCCAGTGGTGCGCCGGGACCGGACAGTTCGAGGTCGGCGGCGACGATGATCGGGCTGGTGTCTCGCTCCTCCGTGCCGAGCTGGCAGGCGGTGAGCGTGGCGGCCAGTACAGCCGAGGTGAGTGCCGCGGTTGCGGAGCGGATGGGGCTCAACGTTGTCCTCCAGGTACGGCACGGGAGCCAGCGGATCGTTCGCTATCGCTGGGATATCGATCACTTTTCCCGTACGGTGTGCGCGCAGCCTGGAAAACCTTGCCAATGTCGGGCCCTGTGGTCAAGCGGGCCCGGCAGAGGCGTTTCGGGACGAGGATCTCACATGCTGGGGTAACGTAAAGTTTACGCTTGGTCACCATGCAGCATTGCTACACCAATGCGCGTCTACATTGCCTGTTCAGAGCGGTGTTGAATAGGCAGCATTCGTGGACTGTGGCATCGGCTGGCCGTCATCCGGCCTTTCCGGCTTCAGCTCGACTTCCCAAATCCCGTCCCGTCTGATGAAATCGCGGCCGTGCCGCGCATGGTTTCTCTTCTGCTGGACCAGACATGGGTCGGCGGTTCAGGCGTGGATGGAATGACGGAGGCGATGTCGTGAGCACCGGACCGACGACCCTGCCCGTAAGCGGCGGCACTGAGCGGCCGAAGCGGCGCTGGTTGCCTCAGCTCCGCAATGCGCGAATCCGCTCGAAGCTGGCGCTGATCCTGGTCGTGCCGGTCGCCGCGGTCATCGCGCTGGCGACTGTTCGTCTGATCACAGTCGGCGAGGGTGCGTACGACGCCACGCGGGCCAAAGCGCTCACCGAGCTCTCTATCGACATCTCGGCCCTCACTCAGGACCTGCATGCCGAACGAATGGCGGCTGCGGCCTATATCGCGTCACCGGGAGAGGCGAAAGAGGCCGCCGACGCCTACAACCTGCGGGTGCGTAGTACCGACGACCGGGTGCAGGCCTACCGGGAGGAACGCGACCTCTTCGACGAGCTGCCGGCCACCGTCAGCGACCGGGTGGTGGCCATCGACGGGCACCTCGAGACACTGGACGCGATTCGGCAGCAGGTGCTGGACCGTAAGCAGATGGCGGTTGCCGAGTCAGCGTTGCGCTACGGCGTCATCCTGGCGGACCTGGTGGCCTACGGCGACGGCCTCGCCCAGCTCCCAGGCGACGAGCGGCTGGCAGAGTCCCGGCGGGCGGTCGCGGCCTTCGCCCGGGCGAAGGCCGCAGTCGCCGAGGAAGAGTCCGTCGCCTATACCGCGTTGAGCGCCAGCGGCTTCGACGAGGAGCAGTACTCCTCCTTCGTGGCGACGTTGACCAGCCGGCAGGAGGCGCTGCTCGCCTTCGCCCTCGCGGCGGATCCGGGGCAACGCTCGTTCGTGGAGAACACCATCTCGGGCGATGCGGTCACGCTGTCGGACACCGTCGCCGTGGACATCGCCCGCTCGGTCGGGCAGCAGTCCCTGATGAGCGCGGAGGAGGCCAGCGCAGCCCTCGGCGCCGTCCACGACCTCATGCGGTGGACCGAGACCCGGCTCCAGGCGGAGCTGCTCGCCGATACCGAGCAGAACCGTTCGGACGTCCTCCGGCAGGCCTTCATCGAGGCGCTGCTGGTGCTGTTGACCCTGATCATCGCGGTCACCCTGGCCGTGGTGCTGGCCCGTTCGCTGAACCACTCGCTGCACCGGCTGCGAGAGGGCGCCCTGGCCGTGGCCAACCACGATCTGCCGGAAGCAGTACGTCGCCTGCAGAACATGGAGGCGGTTGACGAGGGCGGGGTTGACGAAATCGTTCGGGAGATCCGCGCACCGATTCGGCTCACCAACCAGGACGAGGTTGGTCAGGTCGCCGTCGCCTTCAACGTGGTGCACCGGGAGGCGGTCCGGGTGGCGGCGGAGCAGGCTGCGCTGCGGACCAACGTCTCAGCGATGTTCCTCAACCTGGCCCGACGGAGTCAGACACTGGTTGACCGGATGATCGGGGAACTGGACGCGATCGAGCGTGGTGAGGAGGACCCGAAGCGGCTGGCCCGACTCTTTGAACTGGACCACCTGGCCACCCGAATGCGTCGCAACGACGAGAACCTACTGGTCCTCGCTGGAGCCGACTCGGCCGTACCCCGGCGGGAGGACGCTCTCCTGGTGGACGTGCTGCGGGCCGCGCAGTCCGAGGTCGAGCTCTACAACCGGATCGAGTTCGGAACCGTCGACACGGACGTGTCGGTGGCCGCCCACGTGGTCAACGACGTGGTCCGGCTCGTCGCCGAACTACTCGACAACGCCACCCGCTTTTCGCCGCCGAACACCACTGTGGTCGCTGACGGGCGGCGGATCCGCGACTACGTGCTCATCCAGGTCGAGGACCGTGGTCTCGGCCTCTCCGACGAGCAGCTCGACTCGCTCAACCGGCGGCTGGCGGAGCCGCAGAGCGTCGACGTCGCGGCGTTCCGGCTGATGGGCCTGGCCGTGGTGAGCCGGCTCGCTGATCGGCACGGCATTCGCGTCGAGCTGCGCCGCAACGTTGAGGGGGGCATCGTCGCCCAGGTAACCCTGCCGACGGCCGCGGTGGTGCTGCCCGTCGGGCGGGGGCCAGCCCAGCTCACCCGACCTCGCCAGCAGCTCGCGGTGGAGCAGGGCCCGGCCACCTCGGTCGGCTTTGGTGAGCCGGTGGCGGTCGCCACGAGCGCCGCTATTCTGCCGGAGCAGCGGCAGCCTGAGCCAGCCCCGTGGGCGACGCCGGCTGTTGCCAGCGTGGTGCCGGACCAGACCGGCGGGGTGACCGGTACCGATCCCAGCCTCAGCGCCGCTGGTGGCCTCGGTGATGCCCCCACGGCGTCGTACCCACTGCCGCAACGGAAACCCTCGGGTGAATCCTCAGTGGCGACTGCGGCCTTTCCCACTGTGGCTGCCACCCCACCGTCGCCAGTCGACCCACCGCCAGCCACTCCACTCGGCGCCGACAGCACGCTGACCGGTGGGCTCGGCGCGGACCTGGCCGCTACCGCATCGATCGCCGCGACGCCCATGTCGGCGCCACCGGCGGCGCCGACGCCGCCGCCGGCGGAGGCCCCGATCTTCCGGGAGATGGAGGCGGTCTGGTTCCGGACGCACGGCAATGATGCGACCGCTATCTTCACCCGGCCGGACTTCGACCAGGACCCGTCCGAGACGGCGAGCTTCCCAGCCAAGCCGCAGCTACCCACCCGGGTGCCCGGAACGACGACGACTCCGCCGGCGGCCACCCCGGCGTCGTCGTACTCCGCCGCCCCTGCTTCCGCCGGGCCTCCGCCCGCCGCGTCGCCGATGAGCGTGCCTCCGGCGTCGCCGAGTGCCTCCGGTCCTCCGGCCGCGTCGCCGACGAGCGTGCCTCCGGCGTCGCCGAGTGCCTCCGGGCCTCCGGCCGCGTCGCCGACGAGCGTGCCTCCGGCGTCGCCGAGTGCCTCCGGGCCCCCGGCCGGCGGTGGCGATGCGTGGCGCACCGTCGCGGATGAGGGTTGGAGTCGGGCCAGCCAGGCTGCCGAGCCGACCAATGGTGGTACTACCCGTTCCGGTTTGCCGAAGCGGGTGCCGAAGGCGCAACTCGTTCCCGGTGGGATCGAGCCCCGGGCCCGGGAACGGACCCGCCGGACGCCGGATGAAGTCCGTGGCCTGCTGTCGGCATATCACCGTGGCGTGCAGCGCGGCCGTGCGGCCGGCTCGGACCCCAACAGCACCTCGAGCAAGGAGACGAGCTGATGAACAGCTCAGCGACCATGCAGGACATGGGTTGGCTGCTCAGTAACTTCGCCGACAGCGTGGCGGGCATCGCTCACGTGGTTGCGGTGTCCGCCGACGGGCTGCTGCTAGCCTCGTCCCGGGATCTGCCCGCGGACCGCGCAGATCAGCTCGCGGCGATCACCTCCGGCGTGGTGAGCCTGACCGACGGCGCGTCCCGCATGTTCAGCGCCGGCGGGGTGCTGCAGACGGTCATCGAGATGGACAGCGGCTACCTCTTCCTGATGTCGATCAGTGACGGGTCGTCAATGGCGGTACTCGCTGCCCGTAGCTGCGATGTCGGACAGGTCGGCTACGAGATGGCACTCCTGGTGGAACGGGTCGGTGCCGCACTGGTGCCGTTGCCTCGGGACGCGGTGTCGTCATGATCATTGGGCTCCGGACAGCGCCGCCCGAGAAGAGTAGATCCGGCGCCGAAGGGGCACCGATCGGGCGAGAGGGGAGGTGACAGCGGATGGAAGGCCGGCGGACCGAACCACGTGGGGAGCTGGTGCGCCCGTATGCGGTTACTCGGGGCCGGACCGAGCCGCAGCGGGACATCACCCTGGAGGCGGTGCTGTCCGCGAGCGCCACGGCGGCTGCCGAGTCCCGTTTCGCGGGGCACGACAAGCACCGCATCGCGACGATTTGTGAGGGCCGGGCGCAGTCGTTGGCGGAGATCGCCGCGTACACCCGGATGCCCCTCGGCGTAACCCGGGTACTGGTGGCCGACATGGTGGCCGAGGGCTTGCTGACGCTACACACTGCCGCTCCCACGATGGGGTTCGTGGAGCGGATGAACCTGCTTGGAAGGGTGCTAAGTGGACTTCGCGAACTATGACCCCGCCAGTGCGAGCCGGGAGATCATCTCCGCGAAGATCGTCGTCGCGGGGGGCTTCGGCGTCGGAAAGACGACGCTGGTCGGGGCGATCTCGGAGATCACACCGCTGACCACTGAGGCGATCATGACCACAGCCGGTGTCGGCATCGATGATCCGTCCAAGGTGCCGGGCAAAGAGACGACGACAGTCGCCATGGACTTCGGCCGGATCACCATGGCGCAGGATCTGATCCTGTACCTGTTCGGCACACCCGGCCAGACCCGGTTCTGGTTCATGTGGGACGAGATCATTCGTGGTGCGGTCGGTGCGGCCGTCCTGGTGGACACCCGCCGGATCACCGATGCCTTCGCCCCGCTGGACTACTTCGAAAACCGCCAACTGCCGTACGTGGTCGCGCTCAACCGGTTCGACGGTGCCCCCGACTACGAGTTGGCGGAGGTGCGCGAGGCGCTCGCCATCCCGGCGGACGTGCCGCTCGTGCTGACCGATGCGCGCAGCCGGGACTCGGTCAAGCAGGTGCTGGTGACCGTCGTCGAGCACGCCATGAGCCGCCTACAGGCCGAGCACAACCGCGGTTTCCCGACTCCGGTCGGGTGAGCCGGTGCCGGTGACCGGCACCCCCGGTATCGGTCCGCGAGCCCGGCCCGCCACCTAGCTGCGGGCCGGGTCTGTGGCGCCTCCGCGTCAGTCGACCCGGAGGCGGTAGCCGCGCTTCACCACCGTCTGCACCGCCCTGGGGGCCTTCAGCCCGGCACGCAGCCGGGCCACCGCCATCTCCACCGCGTGCTCGTCCGCCCCGCGCGGCAGCGTCCGGAGCAGCGTCGCCCGGGACAGGACCCGCCCCGGGGAGGCCGCCAGGGTCCGCAGTACCGCCATCGGGGCCGGCGCCAGCGGTCGCAGCTCACCATCGACCACGGCGGCGTGCCCGCGCAGGGTGAGTAGGTGGCCGGCGGCTTTCAGGGTGACCGCGCGCCGCGGCAACTCCGCAACGATCGTGCGGACCAGAGCGCCCAGCCGGGCTCGCTCGGGAGCGCTGACCGGCACCCCCCGTCGCCGCAGCGGCTCCGCGGTAACCGTCCCCACGCAACTCGCCAGCACCGTGCCCCGGAACGCGTCGAGCACCCGGTCGGTCCGGTCTCCGGCGGCGCGCAGCAACGCCTCGGCCGCAGGCGCCGAGGTGAACGTCACCGCGTCCACCATCCGATCGGCAACCAGGTCGATCAGCCGATGCAGCGGTGTCAGGTCGGTCGGCGGGACCCAGCGGTAGACCGGCACCGTGATCACGGTCGCGCCGGCTGCAACCAGCGCCCTCGTACACTCGGGTTGTGCTCCGCCGTGCAGTTGCATGGCGATCACCTGGCCGGCCACCCCCCGGTCACGCAGGTGCTCCACCACCTCGGCGCAGCTCTCCGAGGCGGGCGACCACTGATCGTGCAGGCCGGCGGCCCGGATCGCGCCGCGGGCCTTCGGGCCGCGCGCCACCACGTACGCCCCGCGCAGCGCTGCGCGCAGCGGCTCAGCCAGCCCCCAGCCTTCGGCCGCCTCCAGCCAGCCCCGCATCCCGATCCCGGTGTCGGCCATCAGAACATCCGGCGGTCGCTCGAGGCAGGCCCGCGTCGCCGCGCGCAGTTCGGTGTCGTCGGCGAGTGGCACGATCCGCAGGGCCGGCGCGAAGACCACCCGAGCCCCGTGCCGCTGAAGCAGCGTCGCCAGTTCGTCCCGACGCCGGTCGGCGGTCACCCCGACGGTGAAGCCGGCCAGTTCGTCGCGCATCTACGCCTCCTCTCGCAGTCGTACCTCGACCAGCCCGGCCCGGCACCGCACCTCGTGCCACCGGACCGCGACGCCCGGCAGGTCCAGGCAGTCTCCGGTACGCAGGTCGTATGCCTGTTTGTGTAGTGGGGAGGCGACTGTCGGCACCTCGCCCCGGCTGCCCACGATTCCGCGCGAGAGCACGTACGCATCGGTGACCGGGTCCCGGTTGTCGAGGGCGAAGAGGTTGGCGGCGGTACGGAACAGCGCCACCTGGACGCCGTCAACGAGCGCGGCCACCCCTCGACCCGGGTCAAGGCGGGTCAGTGGACAGACCACCGTCCACCCCCGCGGCTGGCCGGTCATCGCCGCACCTGCGGCATTCCCAGCCCGACCGGCTGTTGGTTCCCGGTCTCCCCAGCCCGCGCAGGTACCCGTTGCCCACGTTCCTCGGTGAACCGGATGGAGGGGTCGGGCACCTCGGGAGCGTTGACGAACGAGGTGAACCGGCCCAACCGGGCCGGATCCTCGAGGACGTCGCGCCACTCGTCGGAGTACGACCCCACGTGGTGGGCTATCGCCGCGTCCAGCTCGGCGCAGAGCCCGAGCGAGTCGTCCACGATGACCGCGCTGAGGTGCTCGAGGCCGCGGTCCATCGCCTCGATCCAGGCGGCGGTACGTTGTAGCCGGTCCGCGGTGCGGATGTAGTACATCAGGAAGCGGTCGACCAGTCGTACCAGCGCCTCGGTAGTCAGGTCGGTGGCGAAGAGGTCGGCGTGTCGGGGCCGGAATCCGCCGTTGCCGCCGACGTAGAGGTTCCAGCCAGCGTCGGTGGCGATGATGCCGAAGTCCTTGCCGCGCGCCTCGGCGCACTCCCGAGCACAGCCGGAGACCGCAGCTTTGATCTTGTGGGGGGCGCGGAGCCCGCGGTAGCGCAGCTCCAACGCGATGGCCAACCCGACCGAGTCCTGCACCCCGTACCGGCACCAGGTGGACCCGACGCACGACTTCACCGTCCGCAGTGCCTTGCCGTAGGCGTGGCCGGATTCGAAGCCCGCGTTGACCAGCCGGCGCCAGATCTGCGGCAACTGCTCCACCCGCGCGCCGAGCAGATCGATGCGCTGCCCACCGGTGATCTTCGTGTAGAGCGCGAAGTCCCGAGCCACCTCGCCGAGCACGATCAGCTTCTCCGGGGTGATCTCGCCGCCGGGGATTCGGGGCACGACCGAGTAGCTGCCGTCCCGCTGCAGGTTGGCCAGGAAGTGGTCATTGGTGTCCTGTAGCGACGCCCGCTCGCCGTCGAGGAGGTGCCCGGTGCCGAGGGAGGCCAGGATTGACGCCACCACCGGCTTGCAGATGTCACAGCCATCTCCCCGGCCGTACTCGGCGATCAGGCGGGAGAAGGTGCGAATCCCCCGGACCCGGATCAGGTCGAAGAGCTCCTGGCGGCTCACCTCGAAGTGTTCGCAGAGCCCGCGGGGCTGCCCAACTCCGGCGGCGTCGAGTAGCTGCCGGAGCATCGGTACGCAGGAGCCACAGCTGGTGCCGGCCCGGGTGCACGCCTTGAGCGTCGGCACGTCGGCCGCGCCGCCGGCGATCGCCGCGTCCAGGTCGGCGCGGGTCACCGCGTTGCAGGAGCAGACCTGCGTGGAGCCGGGGAGCGCCGCCGCCCCGGGGCCCGCACCGGCCGGGGCGAGCAGGGCGAGCGGCGCGGCGGGCAGCGCCTGACCGACGCTGGCCCGCAACGTCGGGTACGCGTCGGCGTCGCCGACCAGCACGCCGCCGAGCAGCGTCTGCGCATCGTCGGAGAGGACCAGCTTCGCGTAGACCCGGGTGGCCGGGTCGGTGAAGGTCACGTCGAGGGAGCCCGGAGTGGTGCCGTGGGCGTCGCCGAAGGAGGCGACGTCCACGCCGAGCAGCTTGAGCTTGGTGGCGGTGTCCGCGTCGGGGACGGTGGCCGCCCCACCGACCAGCCGGTCGGCCACCGTCTCCGCCATCGCGTAGCCGGGGGCGACCAGACCGTGGCAGGTGCCGTCCACGGCGGCGCACTCGCCGACCGCCCAGATCCGCTCGTCGGCACTGCGGCAGGCGCGGTCAACCAGCACCCCGCCGCGGCGGCCGAGGGGCAGGTCGGCGGCGCGGGCCAGCTCGTCCCGGGGGCGGATACCGGCCGCCACGACGACCAGGTCGGCGTCCACCCGACCGCCGTCCGCCAGCTCCAGCCGGGCCACCGCGCCGTCCGGGCCGGGGCGCAGCGCGCTGGTGGCGACCCCGAGGTGGCAGGCGACGCCCAGCTCCTCGACGTAGCGGCGCAGCAGCGCCCCGCCGGCGGTGTCCACCTGCACCGGCATCAGCCGCGGCGCGAACTCCACGACGGTGGTGACGAGCCCGAGTAGCCGCAGCGCGTTCGCCGCCTCCAGGCCGAGCAGCCCACCGCCGATCACCGCGCCCCGCCGGCAGCCCCGGGCGTGCGCGCGGATCGCGGCCAGGTCGTCCAGGGTGCGGTAGGTGAAGACGCCCGGCAGGTCGACGCCGTCGATCGGCGGCACGAAGGGGTACGAGCCGGTCGCCAACACCAGTGCGTCGTACGGGTACTCGTCGGCGGTCGTCGTCACGACGCGTCGGGTCCGGTCGATCGTGGTGACCGGCGCACCGAGCCGCAGCCGTACCCGCGGATCCGGGGTGTGCAGGTTCAGCTCGGCGGCGCCCACCCCGTCGAAGAGGGCGGAGAGACGCACCCGGTCGTACGCGGGTCGGGGCTCCTCGCCGAGCACGGTTACCCGCCATCGACCGTCGCTGTCGCGGGCGCACAACGCGTCCACGAAACGCTGACCGACCATTCCGTTGCCGACGACCACCAGTCGGCCTTGCCTCATCGTCCCACCTCCACCGATTCCACGGTGGAGAGCCACTCGACGATGCCGGCGACCGCGTCCCGGCAGGAGCCGCAGCCCGTACCGGCGCGGGTCTCCGCCACCACCTCGTCAACCGTCCGCGCCCCGCTGCGCCAACTCTCCACCAGTGCTCCCTTGTTGACGTTGTTGCAGTGGCAGACCGTCGCCGCGGCCGGCATCAGCGCCGGTGTCGTGGCCGGTTCCGCTGACCCCGGGCTGAGTGCCCGGCCGAGCAGCAGCGACCGCCGGTCGCTGGGCACCGGCTGTCCCCGGTCGAAGAGCTGGATGACCGTACCGACGGACGGGTTGTCGCCCAGCAGGATCGCGGCGGTCACCCGTTCGTGGTTGATTCGCAGTCGGGCGTACGTGCCACCGGCCGGGTCCGTGAAGGTCAGTTCCTCACCGGGGCCCTCGCCGGGGTCACCCATCGCCGCCAGGTCGATGCCGGCGGTCTTGAGTCGGGTCACTACCGGTTTCGGCCGGTAGCGGGCCGACGGGTCCGCGCCGCTGAGCACCTGTGCCAACACCCGTGCCTGCGCCCAGGCCGGGGCCACCAGGCCGGTCAGGGCGTCGCCGTGCTGGGCGCAGTCGCCGATGGCCGAGATGCGCTGGTCGTTGGTGCGTAGCTGGTCGTCGACCAGCACCCCCCGCCGTACGGCCAGGCCGGCGGCGGTGGCGAGCGCGGTGTCCGGACGTATGCCGCAGGCAAGCACCAGCAGGTCGGCGGCGAGCGACCGGCCGTCGGCCAGCTCGAGGCGGACGCCGCGGGGGCCGGCGACCACGGCGGTGGCCGGTACGGCCAGCCGGGTGGTGACCCCGAGGCCGGCGAGCGTACGGGCGAGCACGGCCGCCGCGGCCGGGTCGAGTTGCCGCTCCATCAGGTACGGCACCGGGTGCACCACCGTCACCTCGAGCCCGCGGCCGGCGAGCCCGCGGGCCGCCTCCAGACCGAGTAGCCCGCCGCCGAGCACCAGCACGCGGTGGGCCCGGTCAGCTACGGCGAGGATGCGGCGGCAGTCATCCAGGGTGCGAAACGCCACCACCCGTTCCGGCAGTTCCCCGCCGGTCAGGCCGGTCAGCGGGGGGACAACGGCACGGCCACCGGTGGCCAGGACCAGGTGGTCGTAGTGGATCTGGTCGCCCCGGTCGGTGCGGACCGCACGGTCCCTGCGGTCGATCGCGGTGACGCAGACCCCGGTGCGCAGGTCGACTCCGTGCCCGGCGACCTCGGCCAGCCGCATGTCCGGCTCCCCGATCGCTCCGGTCAGCAGGGTGGAGAGCATGATCCGGTTGTATGCGCGGTGCGGTTCTGCCCCGAGCACGGTGACTCTTCCGTCCCCGCCGCGCGCGGAGAGCTCACCGGCGAGACGGGTGCCGGCCATTCCATTGCCGACGATCACGATGCGGTTGGTCATGTCGCCGCCACCTTCTCCACTCGGACCGCACAGATCTTGAATTCCGGCATTCCGGAGATCGGGTCAACGGCGTCGTTGGTGACCGTGTTGGCGCGGGCGGTGCCGCCCCAGTGGAACGGGGCGAAGACGGTGTCCGGCCGAATCGCCGGGCTGAGCCGGGCCGGCGCGACCAGCTCGCCCCGGCGGGAGCGCACCCGGACCGGCTCGCCATCGGTCACGCCCAGCCGGCCGGCCACGTCCGGATGCAGTTCGACGAAGGCCGCTGGCGCGGCCCGGTGCAGCGCGGGCACCCGGCGGGTCTGAGTTCCCGACTGGTACTGGGCGAGCACCCGTCCGGTGGTGAAGTGCAGCGGGTAGGCGGCGCACACCTGCTCCGCGGCGGGTCGGTGCTGCACGGGGTGGAATCGGGCGCGTCCGTCGGGGGTGGGGAACCGGTCGGCGAAGAGTCGGGGGGTGTCCGGCCCGTCGATCTCCGGGCAGGGCCAGAACGCCCCCTCCTGCGCGTCGATCCGCTCCCAGCTGATCCCGGCGTAGTCGGCGAGCCCGCCGGCCGAGGCCGCTCGGAGCTCCTCGAACACCACCTGTGGCTCGGGCGAGAGGGCGGGCCCTCGGTCCCGGTGGGCAGGGCGTTCGGGGCCATGCTCCAGCGCCGCGGCGAGGGCGGCGAGGAGTTCCAGGTCGGTGCGGACGCCGGGCGGTGGTGTGCGGAGCGCCCGCCGACGCAGGACCCGTCCCTCCAGGTTGGTCATGGTGCCGTCCTCCTCGGCCCACTGCGCGGTTGGCAGCACCACGTCGGCGAGGGCAGCCGTCTCGGAGCGCAGGAAGTCGACGACCACCAGCAGGTCGAGGTCGTGCAGGCGGCCCTCGATCCGGGCCGCCCGGGGCGCGGAGACCACCGGGTTGGAGCCGAATACCAGCAGCGCCTTCGGCCCGTCCGGGGTGCCGAGCGAGTCCAGCAACCGGTACGCGGGTACCCCGGGCCCCGGTAGGTCCTCCGCTGGTACACCCCAGACCGCGGCGACGTGCTCGCGGTCGGCGGGGTTGTCGATGCGCCGGTAGCCGGGAAGCTGGTCGGCCTTCTGGCCGTGTTCCCGGCCGCCCTGGCCGTTGCCCTGCCCGGTCAGGCAGCCGTAACCGGAGCCGGGGCGACCGGGCAGGCCGAGGGCGAGCGCCAGGTTCACGTACCCGGTGACGGTGTCGACTCCCTTGGCGTGTTGCTCGGCACCGCGGGCGGTGAGGACGATCGCCCGCCGGGCGCCGCCAAGCGCACGTGCGGTCGTCTCCAGATCGGCCACCGACACCCCGGAGAGCGCCTCGGCGCGGGCTGGCCACCACTCCGCCACCGCCCGGCGGACGTCGTCGAAGCCGGTGGTGCGTCCGGCGACGTAGCTGTGGTCAACGAACCCCTCGGCGAGCGCGATGTGCAGCAGCGCGTTGGCCACCGCCAGGTCGGTGCCGGGCAGCGGCTGTAGGTGCAGGTCGGCCTGGCGGGCGGTGGCGGTGACGCGCGGATCCACCACGATCAGCCGCCCCCCTCGGCGGCGTTGCTCGGCCAGCCGGCGCACCAGTGGAGGCATCGTCTCGGCCGGGTTCGCGCCGACCAGCAGCAGGGCGTCGGCGGCGCCCAGGTCGGACAGGGGGAAGGGGAGACCCCGGTCGACACCGAAGGCACGCATCCCGGCGGCCGCTGCCGACGACATGCAGAACCGCCCGTTGTAGTCGATGTGTCGGGTCCGGAGCACCACCCGGGCGAACTTGCCCAGCGCGTACGCCTTCTCGTTGGTGAGGCCACCGCCGCCGAAGACGGCGACCGCGTCCCGCCCGTGGCCGGCCTGGACGGTGCGGATGCCTGTGACGATCCGGTCCAGGGCCGCGTCCCAGCTCGCCGGGCGCAGCTCGCCGCTGGCCGGGTCGCGAAGCAGCGGGGTGGTGAGGCGATCCGGGTGGTCCAGTAGCTCGGCGGCGGTCCAGCCCTTCTGGCAGAGCCCGCCCTGGTTGGTGGGGAACCAGCGGGGGAGTACGGCCACCTCGCCGGCCGTCTCGCGCAGGGTCATCCCACACTGGAGAGCACAGTACGGGCAGTGCGTCGCGGCCTCGGGGTCGGGTTGTTCGGATGCGGTAGCGGGGCGCGTACCGTCTGTCATGCCGGTGAAGCGTGCCGGTAGGGGGTTTCCGGCCCGGTTCCCGTGTGTTTCGGTCCGGTCAAGTCGGGCGCACCATCTCGGCGGGCTGACTGATGGTCCCACCCCTGGGTAGGCTGCCGGCATGACTGCCAAGGTGACCCTGTCGCTCGCCGACGAGACGATCGAGCAGGCCCGGTGGTTCGCCCGACGCGAGGGGCTCTCCCTGTCCGCCTGGATGGACCAGGCCGCTCGGGAGAAGACGCTGCGGGCGGTCTTCTCCGCCCACGCCGACGCGGTCAGTCGGGCCGGTCTCGACTGGGAAGCCGCCGCGCTCGCGGACGCCCACGAGGTGGGGCTGGTTGACGACCTGCTCCGCAGTGGCCGTCCGCGTGCTGCGTAGGGGCGAGGTCTGGCGGATCTCGGGGGCCCGGGAGCGGCTGGGTCTGGTCGTCAGCTCCGACGTCTACAACTCCACCGCCGTGCCGATCGTGATCGTGGCGGAGGTGGTGGAGACGGCGCTGCTGCGGGACTCTCCCCTCGCGGTGTCGATGGGCGAGCGGGTGGTGATGCCGGACCGGCTCTCCTCGCCGATGAAGCAGTGGTTCTCCGAGTGGGTGGACGTGGCCGACCACGAGGTCATGCGTCGGGTCAGCCGCGCGCTGCGCATCCTGCAACAGCTCTGAGTCACCCGCCGATCGCCCCGCTGACCGACAGCGCTCCTCACGGGTCGGTGGGCAGCCCGGTGCGAGCACCGTTGCCTCCCCGAATCCGGCGACGAACGCTGCGGTAACGCCGGCTTTCTAGGATCCAGCCGGGCCCGCTCGACACCGACCAGCCGGTGCGGCCGGCGGGCCAGGACGGCCTGGCCGGAAGGAGCGCCTGATGACGACGACGAGCGTGCCCGCGACGACCACGGCGGAGGAGGTCGACCTGCAACGCGGCCGGGGCCGCTGGATCGGCCGCTGGGCTCCGGAGGACGATCACTTCTGGCGGACCGTCGGTCGGGGCGTCGCCCGGCGCAATCTCATCTATTCGATCTTCGCGGAGCACATCGGCTTCTCCGTCTGGTTGCTCTGGAGCATCGTGGTGGTCCGGCTGGATGATGTCGGCTGGACGCTGACAACCAGCCAGGCGCTCTGGCTGACCGCCGTGCCCAGTGGCGTCGGCGCGCTGCTGCGACTGCCCTACACCTTCGCGGTGCCGGTCTTCGGCGGGCGGAACTGGACCGTGGTCTCCGCCCTGCTGCTGATCATCCCGGCTGCCGGGTTGGCCTGGGCGGTGCAGCACCCGGAGATCGGCTTCGTGCCGCTGCTGCTGATCGCCGCCACGGCCGGCCTCGGCGGCGGAAACTTCGCCTCCAGCATGGCGAACATCTCGTTCTTCTATCCGGAGCGGGAGAAGGGGTGGGCACTCGGGCTGAACGCGGCGGGCGGCAACATCGGGGTCGCCGTCGTGCAGTTCCTGGTGCCGCAGGTGATCGTGCTCGGCGGTGGCCTCGCGCTGGCCCGAGCCGGCCTGATGTACCTCCCGCTCGCGGTGATCGCCGCGGTCTGTGCCTACCTGTTCATGGACAACCTGGTCGAGGCCAAGGCGGACGTAGGGCCGGTGTGGTCCTCGCTGCGAGACCGGAACACCTGGATCATGTCGTTGCTGTACGTCGGCACGTTCGGCTCGTTCATCGGCTACTCGGCGGCCTTCCCGACGCTGCTCAACGGGGTCTTCGGCCGGCCCGACATCGCGCTGTCCTGGGCGTTCCTCGGTGCGGCGGTGGGCTCCCTGTGCCGACCCTTCGGCGGTCGTCTCGCCGACTCCATCGGTGGCGCCCGGGTCACCGTGGCCAGCTTCGTGTTGATGACCGGCGGTGCGTACCTGGCGCTGTGGTCGGTGCGGGAGCGCTGGCTGGAGCTGTTCTTCCTGGCGTTCATGCTGTTGTTCGTGGCCACCGGGGTCGGCAACGGATCGACGTACCGGATGATCTCTCGGATCTTCCAGGTGCGGGGGGAGGAGCTCGGCGGTTCGCCGGAGACCATGCGCGCCATGCGCCGGCAGGCGGCCGGGGCCCTTGGGATCATCTCCGCGATCGGCGCCTTCGGCGGCTTCCTGGTTCCCATCTGCTACGCGTGGGCGAAGTCGGCGTACGGCAGCATTCAGCCCGCGCTGTGGTTCTATGTCGTTTTCTTCCTGGTGCTGACCGTGCTGACGTGGGCGGTCTACCTACGCCCGGGGGCGCGGCTGGCCTCGGCTCGGGTGTGATTTCGGTCATCATTGGTCTGTGCCGTGGGCGGGAAACCAGCCCGTCCCGGCCCCGCCGGCCGGGCCAACCGGACCCCGTTTTGCCGGCCGGCCCGGCGTTGGGTATCGTTACCTGCTGTTGTGCGACATCTAGGGGCGTGCCGTCTGAGGTGCGCTTGGTCGTTCGTGCGCGTTGGCTCGGCCTGAAAGTCATGGTCACCCCGGCGCGCAGGCCCCAGACCGACGACGAGACAAGGTAAACCTGTGCGTACGTACAGCCCGAAGCCGGGTGAGATCGAGCGTCAGTGGCACGTTATCGACGCCTCTGATGTCGTGCTGGGCCGCTTGGCCACCCACGCCGCCACGCTGCTGCGCGGCAAGCACAAGCCGACTTTCGCGCCGCACGTCGACACGGGCGACTTCGTCGTCATCGTGAACGCCGGCAAGGTCGCGCTGACCGGCAACAAGCGGCAGCAGAAGATCGCTTACCGGCACTCCGGTTACCCCGGCGGCCTCAAGCAGGTTGGTTACGACGAGCTGCTGACCAAGCGCCCCGAGCGGGCCGTTGAGCTGGCCGTGAAGGGCATGCTCCCGCACAACAAGCTGGGCCGGAAGCTCATCAAGAAGCTGAAGGTCTACGCCGGTGCCGAGCACCCGCACGGCGCGCAGCAGCCAGTGCCGTTCGAGATCAAGCAGATCGCGCAGTGAGCGCGGGCGAAGGAAGCAGCATGACCGACATCATCGCCACCGAGGTCGCCCCCGAGGCCGCCGAGGCGCTGGCGCCCGTCGTCCGCGCGCCCCTTGGCGACCGGCCGATCCAGACCGTGGGTCGCCGCAAGGAGGCTATCGTCCGGGTCCGTATCGTCCCGGGCACTGGCAAGATCACCTGCAATGGCCGGGACCTTGAGGCGTACTTCCCGAGCAAGGTGCACCAGCAGCTGATCAAGGACCCGCTGGTCACCACCGAGAAGGCGGAGGAGTTCGACGTCATCGCGAACCTGCGGGGCGGCGGCACCACCGGTCAGGCCGGCGCGCTCCGGCTGGCTATCGCCCGCGCGCTGATCGCCAGCGAGCCGGACGACCGCCCGGCGCTCAAGAAGGCCGGCTTCCTGACCCGGGACGCGCGGGTCAAGGAAAGCAAGAAGTACGGCCTCAAGAAGGCCCGTAAGGCTCCTCAGTACTCGAAGCGCTGACCATCAGCTGCTCGTTGTACTTCTAACGACGGCCGGGCCGCCTCCTGCGAACGGAGGTGGCCCGGCCGTTCCGTTTTTCACCATCGGTAGTCGTATCGGAGGTTTGGCGGGAATGGGTCGGTTGTTCGGCACGGACGGGGTACGGGGACGGGCGAACGCGGATCTCACGCCCGAGTTGGGGCTCGCGGTGGCGGTCGCCGCCGCGCACACCCTCGCTGAGGCGGATCGGAGCCACCCCCCGTTGGCCGTTGTCGGCCGGGACACCCGGGCCAGTGGCGAGATGCTGGAGGCCGCGGTGGTGGCCGGGCTGACCAGTGCCGGTGCGAACGTCGTACGGGTCGGTGTCCTGCCGACCCCGGCGGTGGCATTCCTCACCGCGGAGGCCAAGGCCGACATCGGGGTGATGCTCTCCGCCTCGCACAACCCCATGCCGGATAACGGCATCAAGCTCTTCGCCGCGGGCGGGCACAAGCTACCGGACGAGATCGAGATGAAGATCGAGGCGGCGGTCGAGGCGAACGCGACGACCGTCTGGGAGCGTCCGGTCGGGGCGGGTGTCGGCCGGGTCCACGACCTGCTCGACGGTGCCGACCACTATGTGCAGCACCTGGTCGGCACCGTGCCGCACCGGTTGGACGGGATCAAGGTGGTGGTGGACTGTGCCAACGGCGCCGCCGCCGAGGTGGCCCCGGCGGCGTACCGGGAGGCCGGCGCCGAGGTGGTCGCGATCCACGCGGAGCCCGACGGCCTCAACATCAACGACAAGTGCGGTTCCAACCACGTGGCGGCGCTCCGGCAGGCCGTCGTCGAGCACGGCGCGCAGCTCGGCATCGCCCACGACGGCGACGCCGACCGTTGCGTGGCGGTCACCGCCGACGGTGTCGAGGTGGACGGCGATCAGGTGATGGCGATCCTCGCGCTGGCGATGCGGGAGGCCGGCACGCTCACCGCCGACACCCTGGTGGCGACCGTGATGAGCAACCTCGGCCTGCGGATAGCCATGTCGCGGGAGGGGATTCGGCTGGTCGAGACGAAGGTCGGTGACCGCTACGTGTTGGAGGAGCTGCGCGCCTCCGGCCTGGCGCTCGGTGGCGAGCAGAGTGGGCACATCGTGATGCCCGCCCACGCGACCACCGGCGACGGCGTGCTGACCGGCCTGCACCTGATGTCCCGGATGGCGGGGACCGGCACGTCCCTGGCCGAGCTGGCAGCCGTGGTTACTCCGCTGCCTCAGGTTCTGATCAACGTGCCGGTCGCTGACCGTACGGTCGGGGCGGCGGCTCCGACCGTACGGGCCGAGGTCGCGCGGGCCGAGGCCGAACTGGGCGATGCCGGGCGGGTCCTGCTGCGCCCCTCGGGCACTGAGCCACTGGTCCGGGTGATGGTGGAGGCCGGTACCGAGGCGACGGCGCGTGCGGTGGCCGAGCGGATCGCCGAGCAGGTCCGCACCGCCAGCCCGGTCAGCTGACCCGCTCATCGGGCCAGCTGCCGTAGCCGGGTGACGGCCTCAGCCAGCACCTCCGGGCGCTTGCAGAAGGCGAACCGGATCAGCCGCCGACCGGCCTCCGAGTCGTCGTAGAAGACCTGGGTCGGGACCGCGACCACGCCACAGCGTTCCGGCAGTGCGCGACAGAACTCCACCCCGTCCCGGGCGCCGAGCGGTGTCACGTCGGCGGTGACGAAGTAGGTGCCCTCCGGTGGCCCGACGCCGAACCCGGCGTCGGCGAGGCCGGCGACGAGCTGGTCCCGGCGGGCCTGCATCCCGGCCCGGAACTCGGTGAAGTAGCGCTCGCCCAGGCCCAGGGCCACCGCGACCGCGGGTTGCAACGGCGCGGCGTTGACGAAGGTGAGGAACTGCTTGACCCGCAGCACCGCCGACACCAGCGACGCCGGGCCACTCGCCCAGCCGACCTTCCAGCCGGTGCAGGAGAAGGTTTTGCCGGCCGAGGAGATCCGCAGCGTTCGCGCCCGCATTCCGGGCAGCGTGGCGAGGGGCACGTGGCCGGTGGCGGCGTCGGTGAAGGCGAGGTGTTCGTAGACCTCGTCGGTGACCGCGTACGCGTCGTACTCGCGGCACAGCTCGGCCACCAGGCTCAGTTCGGCGGGGGTGAAGACCTTGCCGGTGGGGTTGTGCGGTGAGTTCAGCAGCACCAGCCGGGTGCGGGGCCCGAAGGCGGCGCGCAGCTCGTCCGGGTCCATCACGTACCGGCCGGCTGCCCCGGGCCGCAACGTCACCGGGCGTCGGCGGGCGCCGGCCAGCGCGATCGAGGCGGCGTACGAGTCGTAGTAGGGCTCGAAGCAGACCACCTCGTCGCCGGGCTCGCAAAGGCCCAGGATCGCCGCTGCGATCGCCTCGGTGGCGCCCGCGGTCACCACGATCTCGCCGTCGGGGTCGTACTCGAGGCCCCAGAACCGCTGTTGGTGTGCGGCCAGGGCGGCGCGGAGCAGGGGGAGGCCGGGCCCGGGCGGGTATTGGTTCTGCCCGCCGCGCAGCGCCTCAGCCGCCGCGGTCAGCATCTCGGGCGGGCCGTCAGTATCCGGAAAGCCCTGCCCGAGATTGACCGCCCCGGTACGGCTGGCGAGGGCGGACATCTCGGCGAAGATCGTCGTCCCGAAGGGGCGCATTCGGGCTACCAGGGGATCGACGTGGGTGGTCGTCACGTCTGCCAGCCTACGGACTGTCCGTGTCGGTTCCATCCGCTGCGGTCACCGATCGTCGTTCGTGACGCTAGGTAACCACTTGCGCTATTCGCTCAAAGTAGCTGCTTGTTTACCCACCTTTCGCGCACCACCGATGAGTGAAACTGGGTTAGGCTGCCACCCATGTGTGGAATCGTGGGTTACGCCGGTGCGCGTCCGGCGCTCGGCATTGTGCTCGATGGGCTGCGACGGCTGGAGTACCGCGGCTACGACTCGGCCGGGGTCGCCATCATCTGCGCGGATGAGCTGCTGGCGGAGAAGAAGGCCGGCAAGTTGGCCAACCTGGAGAAGATCCTCGCCGAGCGGTCCGCACGGGATCCGGAGGCCTGTGCCGCGTCCCCGATCGGGATCGGAGACGGGGTCACCGGGATCGGCCACACCCGTTGGGCCACCCATGGTGGCCCCACCGACCGCAACGCCCACCCGCACCTCTCCCCGGACGGACGGGTTGCGGTGATCCACAACGGCATCATCGAGAACTTCGCGAGGCTGCGCGCCGAGCTGGAGGCCGACGGGGTCCAGTTCGTCAGCGACACCGACACCGAGTGCACCGCCCACCTGCTCGCCGCGGCCCTTGCCGACCTGCGTTCCGCCGGGCATCCGGAGGGACCGCAGCTGCTCGCCGCCGGCATGCGGGTCGTCTGTCAGCGTCTGGAGGGCGCCTTCACCCTGCTCGCTGTGGATGCCGGTGTTCCGGGCGCGGTGGTCGGTGCACGGCGTAACTCGCCCCTGGTCGTCGGCCGGGGCAACGGCGAGAACTACCTGGCGAGCGACGTCGCGGCGTTCATCGAGCACACCCGGGAGGCGACTGAGCTGGGTCAGGATCAGATCGTCCTGATCACCGCCGACAGCATCGAGATCACCGACTTTGCCGGCCAGCCCGCCACCGGTAAGGACTTCCACATCGACTGGGACTCCTCCGCCGCGGAGAAGGGCGGCTACGACTGGTTCATGCTCAAGGAGATCGCGGAGCAGCCACAGGCCGTCGCCGACACGCTGCTGGGCCGGCTCACCGAGACCGGCGAGATCATGCTCGACGAGGTACGCCTCAGCGATCAGGACCTGCGCGACGTGGACAAGATCTTTATCGTCGCCTGCGGTACCTCCTACCACGCCGGAATGGTGGCGAAGTACGCGATCGAGCACTGGACCCGGATCCCCTGTGAGGTGGAGCTGGCCAGCGAGTTCCGCTACCGCGACCCGGTCCTCGACCGGTCCACTCTCATTGTGGTGATCTCGCAGTCCGGCGAGACGATGGACACCCTGATGGCGCTGCGGCACGCCAAGGAGCAGAAGGCGCGCGTGCTGGCGATCTGCAACACCAACGGCTCGACCATTCCCCGGGAGTCCGACGCGGTCCTCTACACCCACGGTGGACCGGAGATCGCGGTCGCCTCCACCAAGGCGTTCCTGACCCAGCTCGTCGCCTGCTACCTGATCGGCCTGCACCTGGCCCAGGTGCGCGGGATCAAGTTCGCCGACGAGGTCGCTGCGGTGGTGTCCCAGCTCCAGGAGGTGCCGGGCAAGCTGCGCGAGCTGCTGGGGCGGATCGAGCCGGTACGGGAGCTGGCCCGCGACCTGAAGTCCGAGCCGACCGTGCTCTTCATCGGTCGACACGTCGGTTACCCGGTGGCCCTGGAGGGTGCGCTGAAGCTCAAGGAACTGGCGTACATGCACGCCGAGGGTTTCGCCGCGGGCGAGTTGAAGCACGGCCCGATCTCGCTCATCGACGAGGGCACGCCGGTGATCTGCATCGTGCCGTCGCCGATCGGCCGCGGCATGCTGCACGACAAGATCGTCTCCAACATCCAGGAGGTGCGGGCCCGGGGTGCCCGGACCGTCGTGATCGCGGAGGAGGGGGACGAGTCTGTCGTCCGGTACGCCGACCACCTGATCTACGTACCGCGCACGCCGACTCTGCTCGCGCCGCTGGTGACCACCGTGTCGTTGCAGGCTTTCGCCGCGGAGATCGCCGCTGCCCGGGGTCACGACGTTGACCAGCCCCGAAACCTGGCGAAGTCCGTTACGGTCGAGTGAGTACCGAGGGCCGCCGGGAGCGCGGTGGGCATGCGGGCCGACGTGCCACGCCTGGCGGCCCGGTGGGGCGTCCCGAGTGGAGGCGACGGCAGTATGCGCGGGGCAGCGCACCGGTAGGGTGAGTGCATGATCGTCGGGGTCGGCATCGATGTGGTCCTGGTGGAGCGGTTCGCTCGTGCGCTGACCCGGACGCCGCTGCTCGCCGACCGGCTCTTCACCGAGGCCGAGCGGTACACCCGTTCTGGTAACCCCCGTTCGCCCGAGTCGCTCGCCGCCCGCTTCGCGGCGAAGGAGGCGGTGGCCAAGGCGCTCGGTGCACCGAGCGGGCTGAGCTGGCACGACTGCGAGATCGTGCCGGATCCGGATGGCCGGCCGTGGTTGACCGTCTCCGGCACGGTCGCGGCGGCGGCGGTCGAGCGGGGGGCCAACCGATGGCACCTGTCGCTGTCGCACGACGGGGGGATCGCGTCGGCCATGGTGGTCGCGGAACGCTGATCGGTGGCGTGCCCCGGTCGAGTCGGGCACGGGGACGGAGTGGGATGAGACCGGTGTGGCGGGTGGCGGATGTACGCGCCGCCGAGGCGGGCTTGCTGGCGACGCTCCCGCCCGGGACGCTGATGCAGCGGGCCGCGGCGGGGCTCGCCCGCCGCTGTGCGCTTCTCCTCGCCGACCGGGGTGGTGTCTACGGCGCCCCGGTACTGCTGTTGGTCGGCTCGGGCGACAACGGCGGCGACACGCTCTTCGCCGGTGCCCGGCTGGCCCGGCGCGGGGCGGCGGTGTCGGCGCTGTTGCTGGCTCCGGACCGGGCGCACGCCGAGGCGTTGGCGGCGTTTCGGGCCGCCGGCGGTCGGCTGGTTGACCGCCCACCGGCCCGGGTGGACCTGGTGCTCGACGGCATCGTCGGCATCGGTGGTAGCGGTGGGCTCCGGGCACCGGCAGCGCAGCTCGCGGCGGGCCTGGCGCAATGTCGCGGGCGAGCCGGTGGTCGGGCGACAGTGGTCGGGGTGGACGTGCCGAGCGGGGTGTCGGTCGACACCGGGCAGGTGCCGCTGACCGCGGCTGGTCAGCCGGCCGCGATCCACGCCGACGTTACGGTGACCTTCGGCGCCTTGAAGCCGGCTTTGGTGGTGGGAGCGGCGGCGCCGTTGGCCGGCCAGGTGGAGTTGGTCGACATCGGGCTGGAGCCCTGGCTGCGGGGCACCGCGGCGCTGCAGGTGACCGAGCGGGCGGATGTGACCGACTGGTGGCCCCGGCCCGGACCGGCGGCGGAGAAGTACAGCCGGGGCGTGGTCGGTGTGGCCACCGGCTCGGCCGTCTACCCCGGCGCCGCGGTGCTCTCGGTCGCCGGTGCGTTGGCCGGTCCGACCGGTCTGGTCCGCTACGCCGGCAGCGCCCGGGCGGAGGTGCTGCGCCAACACCCGTCAGTGATCGCTACCGACCGGGTCGCCGATGCCGGTCGGGTGCAGGCGTGGGTCTGCGGTTCCGGATTGGGCACCGGTGACGAGGCGGCGGGTGAACTGCGGGCGGTGCTCGCGGCACCGGTGCCGGCGGTGCTCGACGCGGACGCGCTGACCCTGCTCGTTGATGGCTCCCTCGCCGACCAGCTCCGGCGGCGGGACGCCCCGGTCGTGGTCACCCCGCATGATCGGGAGTTCGGCCGGCTCTGCGGCGAGACTCCCGGCGACGACCGGGTCGCTGCCGCGTTGCGCCTGGCCGCCTGGATGAACGTGGTGGTGTTGCTCAAGGGCGACCGGACGGTGATCGGCACTCCAGACGGCCGGGCCTATGTCAACCAGACCGGGACCGTGGCCCTGGCCACCGGCGGTACGGGCGACGTGCTGGCCGGGCTGCTCGGCTCGTTGCTCGCCGCGGGTCTCGCCCCGGAGCGGGCCGCCGCCGCGGCGGCCTACCTGCACGGTCTCGCCGGCCGGGAGGCCGCGCAGGGCGGCCCGGTGGCCTCGCCCGATGTCGCCGCCGCCCTGCGTCCGGTGCTGGCCCGGCTCGGGTGGGTCGGCGGATCGACCTGGGCCGGGCCCAACTTCTGATCAACTCAGTAGGCTGGGGGCATGTGGCAGGCCGAGGTACGCGTCGACCTTGACGCGATCCGTGAGAACGTGAGCTGGTTGCGCTCCGGTAGCGCCGCCGAGTTGATGGCGGTGGTCAAGGCGGACGGGTACGGCCACGGCATGGTCCCGGCCGCCCGCGCCGCGCTGGATGGTGGTGCCGACTGGCTCGGTGTCTGCACCCTCGACGAGGCGCTCACCCTGCGCCGGGCAGGGATCACCGTGCCGATCCTGGCCTGGCTGCTCGCGCCGGGCCTGCCGTTGCACGAAGGCGTGCTGGCCGGCGTTGATCTCGGCGCGGCCAGCACTGCGCAGCTCGACGAGATGGTCGAGGCGAGCCGGGTGGCTGGGCGTCCAGCCCGACTGCACCTGAAGATCGACACCGGGCTGTCCCGGGGTGGCGCGACCGTGTCGGAGTGGCCGGGACTGCTCGATGCCGCGGCGAAGGCGCAGGCTGACGGCGCGGTCGAGGTGGTGGGGGTGTGGAGCCACTTCGTCTACGCCGACGCGCCCGGACACCCGACCACCGACCGGCAGCTCGCCGTCTTCCACGAGGGGCTGAGCATGGTGGAGAAGGCGGGGTTGCGCCCGCGCTACCGCCACCTGGCCAACTCGGCGGCCACGCTGACCCGGCCGGACGCCCACTTCGACCTGGTCCGTCCCGGGCTGGCCATCTACGGGCTCTCGCCGGTGGCCGGGGAGCGCTTCGGCCTGCGGCCGGCCATGACCGCCCGGGCCCGCGTGATGCTCACCAAGCAGGTCCCGGCGGGGGCCGGGGTCTCCTACGGCCACACGTACACCACTGAACGGGCAGGCAATCTCGCCGTGATTCCACTCGGGTACGCCGACGGGGTCCCCCGGGATGCGTCCAACAGCGGCCCGGTGCAGCTCGGTGGCGTCCGGCGAACCATCTCCGGCCGGGTCTGCATGGACCAGTTCGTGCTCGACTGCGGCGACGATCCGGTCGCGCCGGGAGACGTGGCCACCCTCTTCGGTACCGGACGGAACGGGGAGCCCACCGCCGACGACTGGGCCGAGGCGGTCGGCACGATCAACTACGAGATCGTCACCCGATTCGGCAGCACCCGGGTGCCCCGCTGCTACGACGGCGAGCGGCCGTGACGTCGTCCCGGTTCCGGGTTCCGCTGCCCCGGGCCAGCCACCCCCGGGCCGCGATCGGCGCGTTGGCCGCCGTCGGTGTCGCGGCCGCCGGTCTCGTCGCCGGCGTCGCGACCGAACGCGCGTTGGTCCGTCGGCTGAAGGCCGACCCCACCGACCGGTACGCCGGCGAGGACTTTGGTGCCCAGCGGTTCGACGAGGCGTTGCAGGTGGAGATGCCGGACGGCACCGACATCCACGTGGAGGTGGTCGAGCCGGCCCGGCCGGTCAGCGGGAACCCCACTGTCGTGCTGGTGCACGGATTCTGCCTGGACCAGGGGACCTTCCACTTCCAGCGTCAGCTGCTCGCGGCCCGGGGCGAGCACCGGATCGTGGCGTACGACCAGCCGGGGCACGGACGCTCCGGCCAGCTGGAGACCGGCGAGTACGACCTGACCGCGCTCGGTCGGACGCTGCGCGCGGTGATCGACCGGACCGCGCCGGAGGGCCCGCTGGTGCTGGTCGGCCACTCGATGGGTGGCATGACCATCATGGCGTTCGCGGAGCTCTTCCCGGAGCTGTTCGGGGACCGGGTGGTGGGCACCGTGCTGCTGGCCACCTCGGGCGGGCTGCTCGCCGAGACCAAGCTGGTCGCCCCGGCGCTGCTGGGACGGGTCGGTGCGCCGGTGCTGCACATGATGAGCAACGCCGCCCGCTACGGGAGCCCGGTGATCGACCGGGCGCGTCGGTCCACCTCCAACGTGGCCTGGCTGCTCACCCGCCGGTATGGCTTCGGTACCGGTCATCCCAGCCCGGCTCTGGTCTCCTACGTCGAGGAGATGAATTCCCGTACCTCCGCCGACACCGTCACCCGCTACCTGCGAACGCTCGCCACCCACTCCCGGTTTCCGGCGTTGGCGGCGCTCGCCAGCGCGCCGGTGCTGGTGCTGGTCGGGGAGAAAGACATGATCACGCCCGTGGCGCACTCGGAGGAGATCGTCCGTCGGCTGCCGCACGCCCAGTTTGTCAAGATCCCCGACAGTGGGCATGTGGTGATGTTGGAGCACGCCGACGAGGTGAACGTGGCGTTGACCCGGTTCCTGGAGGAGCTGTGAACCCCGGAAGGCCGATCCGATTCACCCTGCCGACCGTCGCCGACACGCAGGCTTTCGGCCGCCGGCTGGCCGGCCTCCTCCGGGCGGGGGACCTGCTGCTGCTGACCGGTCCCCTCGGTGCCGGCAAGACGGCCCTCACCCAGGGCATCGGCGTTGGTCTGGGGGTGACCGGGGCAGTGACCTCCCCCACCTTCGTGATCGCGCGGGTACACCAGCCCGATCCGGCGCGGGGCGGCTCGGTACCCCTCGTGCACGCCGACGCGTACCGGCTGGGCGATGCGACCGACCCCCGCGCCGAGATCGACGACCTGGACCTGGACGCGTCGGTGGACGAGGCGGTGACCGTGGTCGAGTGGGGCGAAGGGCTCGCCGAACAGCTCGTCGCCGCGCACCTGTGGGTCCGGATCGACCGTCGGGACGACGACACCCGGTTGGTCGACCTGGAACCGGTCGGTGGCGACTGGAGCGCGCGGTTGACCGGCACCCCCGGATTCATCGACAGCTGACCGAGTCGACGGACCCGCATGGGAGTCGGTCGTCCTGGTGGGCTCGACGTGGCGACCCGGAGTAGCGTCGTCCGGTGGCACGCCGGAGGCGGCCGGCGATGTCACCACCGGCGACTAGAGTGCGCGGGACGCCCCGACCGGAAAGGCCCCTGATGCCCGACGACGCACCCGCCCTGGACCTGCTGTCCCTGCTGCCACCGGGGTGGCGGTCCGCGCTCGCTCCGCAGCTCGACCCGGCCCGCACCACGGCGCTCGCCGGTTTCGTCGCGCAGGAGTACGCCACCCAGACCGTCTTCCCGCCCGTGGCGGACCTCTTCTCGGCCTACCAGCTCTGCCCGCCGACGGAGACCCGGGTGGTGATCCTCGGCCAGGATCCCTATCACCGGGCCGGGCAGGCGCACGGGCTGAGCTTCAGCGTCCGCCCGGGGGTGGCGACACCACCCTCACTGCGCAACGTCTTCAAGGAACTCGGTGCCGACCTGGGCGTGCCGAGGCCGGCCGGTGGAAATCTGGGTGGCTGGGCCGAGCAGGGGGTGCTGCTGCTCAATTCGGTGCTGACGGTCCGCGAGGCCAGCCCCGGCTCGCACGCCAACCGCGGCTGGGAGGAGTTCACCAACGCGACGATCCGGGCGCTGAACGCGGTGGAGCACCGAGTGGTCTTCCTGCTCTGGGGCGGGTATGCCCGAAAGAAGGCGACTTTGGTGACGAACCCGAGCCACGTGGTGCTGGAAGCGGGACACCCCAGCCCGATGAACCCGCGGGGGTTCCTGGGCAGCCGCCCGTTCAGCGCGACCAACAAGGCGCTCGCCGACGCCGGTCTGCCGACGATCGACTGGGAACGCGCCGCCGGCTGATCGCTTCGCCGGGGCGGGGCCGGGTCCGCCAGCCGGGCGGCTAGGCTGGTTCACCGTGCTCGTACTGGTGGTGGACAGCTCGACCCCCGCGGTGATCGCCGCGCTGGTGGAGGTCACGGCGGCCGGCGTCGAGGTGCGGGCGCAGCGCTGCGCCGTTGACGCCCGCGCCCACGGCGAGCTGCTCGCCCCACAGGTGGACGCGGTCCTGGCCGATCTCGGGGCGCGCCCCTCCGCTCTCGGTGCGATCGTCGCCGGCCTCGGACCGGGCCCGTTCACCGGGCTGCGGGTGGGGCTGGTCACCGCCGCCACGATGGGGCAGGCGCTCGGCGTGCCGACCTACGGGGTCTGTTCGCTGGACGGCATCGGTTTCCCGGCCGCCGCTGGCGAGCCGGTCCTGGCGGCGACCGATGCGCGCCGTCGGGAGATCTACTGGGCGGTGTACGACGGGGCCGGCCAACGGATCGTTGGCCCCGAGGTCTCCGCTCCGGAGGTCGCTGCCGCGCGCGCCCGTGACCTGGCGGTTGTCGCCGTGATCGGCGACGGTGCGCACCGGTACGCGGCGACGCTGGAGTTGCCGGCCGCCGACGAGCCCCGCTACCCGATGCCGGTGGCGCTGGCGCAGCTCGCGGCGGAGCGGATCGCCGCCGGCGCCCCCGGTGAGCCACTCACCCCGCTCTACCTGCGACGCCCGGACGCGGTCGCGGCGGCGGGCCGCAAGCCGGTCCTGCCGTGAGTGGGGGCGGCGAACCGGGTGGCGGCGGGAGCCGCCTCCAGCTAAAGCGGTTTCGCTGGTGGCACATTGCCGAGGTGTTGCCGATCGAGGCGGACCTTTTCGGTGTCGAGCAGTGGTCAGCCGCCATGTTCTGGAACGAACTCGCCAACGGGCACCACTACCTGGTGGCGACCGAGGGGGGAGCCCTGCTCGGCTACGCGGGGCTCACCGCTGTCGCCGGCGAGGAGGCCTGGGTGCAGAACATGGCCGTCTGCCGGTCAGCGCAGCGGCGGGGGGTCGGGCGGCTGCTGTTGCGTGCGTTGTTGGCCGAGGCGGCGCGACTACGGGTCCGCGGCACTCTCCTGGAGGTGGCCGCGGACAATGCCCCGGCGCAGAAGCTTTACGCGGCGCATGGCTTCGAGGCGATCGGCGTGCGGCGTGGGTACTACCAGCCGAGCAACACCGACGCATTGGTCATGCGCCGGGACGAGGAGTTGACCGATGGCTGACGAACCCCTGGTCCTGGGGATCGAGACGTCCTGCGACGAGACCGGGGTCGGTGTCGTCCGGGGCCATACCCTGCTCGCCGACGCGCTGGCCAGCAGCGTCGAGCAGCATGCCCGGTTCGGTGGGGTGGTGCCGGAGGTGGCCAGCCGGGCCCACCTGGAGGCGATCGTCCCGACGATGGAGCGGGCGTTGACGGAGGCGGGCGTGACCCTCGCCGACGTGGATGCGATCGCGGTAACCTCCGGTCCCGGTCTGGCCGGGGCGCTGCTGGTCGGGGTCGCCGCGGCCAAGGGCTACGCGGTCGCCGCCGACAAGCCGGTGTACGGCGTAAACCACCTGGCGGCGCACGTTGCGGTGGACACGCTGGAACACGGGCCGCTGCCCGAGCCGGCGATCGCCCTGCTGGTCTCGGGCGGGCACTCGTCGCTGCTGCTGGTTGACGACCTGGCCCACGGTGTCACCCCGCTCGGCGCCACGATCGATGACGCGGCCGGCGAGGCGTTCGACAAGGTCGCCCGCCTTCTTGGGCTGCCCTTCCCCGGTGGCCCGTACATCGATCGAGAGGCCTGCGCCGGCGATCCGGCGGCCATCGCGTTCCCCCGCGGGCTGACCGCGGCCAAGGACCTGGCAGCGCACCGCTACGACTTCTCCTTCTCTGGGTTGAAGACCGCGGTGGCGCGTTGGGTGGAGCGTCGGCAGCGGGCCGGCGAGCCGATCCCGGTTGCCGATGTCGCCGCCTCCTTCCAGGAGGCGGTGTGCGACGTGCTGATCGGAAAAGCACTGGATGCCTGCCGGTCGAACGGGGTGCAGACCCTGGTGATCGGGGGCGGGGTGGCGGCCAACTCGCGGCTGCGGGCGATGGCCGAGCAGCGCGCGGCGAAATACGACATCCGGGTGCGAACGCCCCGTCCGACGTTGTGTACGGACAACGGCGCGATGGTCGCCGCGCTTGGCTCACACCTGGTCGCCGCCGGTGTCGCGCCGAGCCGCCTGGACCTGCCCGCCGATTCGGCGATGCCACTGACGACAGTCAGTGTTACCGGGGAGGAGTGGACATGATCGTGCGGATGTGGGAGGTACGGGCCGAGCCGTACGGGATGGCCGATCTGATCACCTGGGTGTGCGAGACCGCCTTGCCGGAGTTCGAACACGACCCGTTGTACGTCTCGAGCGAGGTCTTCTCCTCCACCGATCACCGGGTCGTGGTGATCTCGAAGTGGCGGGGCAACCCCCGTCCCCTGCCCGACCCGCCGGTGACCCTGCTCGCGCGTCCCCCGCACTCCTGGGACTTTACGCCGGTCGATCGCTGACCCGGCGTCGATCAACTCCACCGAGGACGGGGCTCAGCTGACGTCGAGCGGGTCGGCGAGGAGCCGTTCGAAGGCGAGTTCGGCCGCGCCGATCAGGGCGGCGTCGTCGCCGAGCTTGGGGGTGCGCAGCCGGACGTGTTCCACGCAGGCGGGCAGTGCGCTGGCGTTGAGCCGGCTGCGCACCTGGGCCGCGGCGGCCAGGTAGAGGTCCCGCATTGCACCGCCGAAGATGACCAACTCCGGGTTGAAGATGTTGACGAGGTTGGCCACGCCGAAGCCGAGCCAGTCGCCGGCAGTCCGGACCGCGGTCTGGGCTCGGGCATCACCCCGGTCGGCAGCCTCGAAGACGGCCAACACCGCGTCTCGGCCCTGGGTGTCGGAGCGGCCGGCGGCGCGCAGCAGACCGTGCTCGCCGATCTCGGTCTCCCAGCAGCCGCGCGACCCACACTCGCAGCGGGTGCCGTCCCGCCGGACCACCATGTGCCCGACCTCGCCGCCGTAGCCGCCGTGTCCGGTCAGCCGACGCCCACCGGTGATGATGCCGGCACCGACGCCGACATCGCCGTACAGGTAGATCAGGTTGTCGCAGCCGGTGGCGGCGCCGCGGGTGTGCTCGGCGAAGGCCGCCACGTCGGCGACGTTTCCGACGACGACCGGAACGCCCGGCCCCAGCTCGGCGCCGATCGCCGCACCGATCGGCTCGTCCACCCAGCCCATCGTGGGGCCGAGCCGGACCAGTCCGTCGTCCCGGCGGACCAGGCCACAGACGGCGACGCCCGCGCCGACGCAGATCGCGTCGGCGGGCACGGACTGTTGCATCTCCCGCGCCGCCCGGGCCAGCAACGGCGCGGCCTCGGCGGCGGTGATGCCGCGCGGACGTGCCAGTTCCCGCCGGTCGAGCACCCCGCCGCCGAGACCGATCCGCGCGGCCCGCAGCCGGTCCACCTCGATGCTGTACGCGTACGCGTACACCCGGGCCGACTCGGGCCGGACGACCAGTGACGGTCGCCCGGCCCGGCCGGTTTCCTTCGGCGCCCCCTCGCTCACCAGGCCGGCCGCGGCGAGGTCGGTGGTGAGTGCGCCGATGGTGCTGCGGTTCAGCCCCAGCGTGGTGGTTAGCTCGGCCCGGGACGTCGCCCCGTGCATGTGGACGTACCGCAGCAACGCTCCGAGGTTCTGCCGACGGATCTCGTCCTGGCTCGGTCCTGCGCGCATCGCGGCGTACTGCTCCTCAGTGCGTGGCGGGGCGGTGGCGGCGGTCTGGTCGGGCCGGCCCGGTCATCGGCCGCCGCTGGCGGCGGCCCGGCGTCGGGACAGCGCGTCCACACTGGCGGCGAGGAGTAGGACCACGCCGGTTACCACGTACTTGACCCCTGAGCTGTAGCCCATCAGCCCCATCCCATTGTCGATCACCGCGACGACCGCACCGCCGAGCACCGCGTCGAGGACCCGACCCTTGCCGCCGAAGAGGCTGGTGCCACCGATCACCGCTGCGCCGACGGCGTAGAGCAGTACGTTACTGCCACCGGTGTTCGGGTCGACCGAGTTGGCCCGGCTGGCGGCGACGATGCCGCCGATCGCGGCCATCGCGGAGCAGATCACGAAGACGGAGATGCGGATCCGGTCGACGTTGATGCCGGCCCGGCGGGCTGCTTCCTTGTTGCCGCCGACCGCGTAGATGTGTCGGCCATAGCTGGTGCGTTGCAGTACGAAGGTCCCGGTGATCAGCAGTACCGCGATCAGCGGCACCACGATCGGTACTCCCTTGAGCGAATTGATCAGAACGTTGAAGCTGCGTTCCTGGTTGAGGAGATAGACCGTCGCGCCGAGCACGGTGGCCAGCCCGACGACCCGGGCGAAGACCACGGTGAGCGGGTCGGTGACCAGGCCCCGGGCCGCACGGGTGCGGTACCGCATCGCCTGGACCGCGGCGTAGCCGGCGACGGCGAGCCCGGCCAGGGCCCAGCCGAGGGCCGGTGGCAGGTTGCGGTTCGCGATCGCCACCAGCACCGGGTCACGGACCGAGATGTTCCTGCCCTCCTCCATCAGCAACAGCACGATGCCCTGAAAGGCGAGGAAGCCGGCGAGGGTGACCACGAAGGACGGAATGCCGATCTTCGCGACCAGTATCCCGAGCATGCTGCCGATCAGTACTCCGGTGAGGACGGCGGCGAGCACCGCGACATACCACGGGTAGCCGAGGACGGTGACCACGTTGGCCAGCACCGCGGCACAGACTCCGCTGGCGAAGCCGGCGGAGAGATCGATCTCGCCGAGGAGCAGGACGAAGACCAGCCCCATGGCGATCAGCGTGACCGCTGCTCCCTGGGTGAACAGGTTGGCGAAGTTAGCGGCGGTGAGGAACGACGGCCGCATGATCGCGAAGACGGTGCAGAGCACGATCAGGCCGAGAACGGCGGGTAGGGCACCGATGTCCCCGCCGCGCACCCGGCTGAGATAGCCGCGCACGTGGCTGGTGAGGGTGGGCACGGCGGCGGGGGTGGCCGGGGATTCCTGGTCGGGGAGGGCGGTGCTGGTCATCGGGCGGCTCCCGGGGCGGCGGCGGGCTCCCCGCCGGTGTCGTTCGATCCGTTGCCCGCGCTGAGCCCGAGCGCACCGGAGCGGCCGGCGGTGATCAGCTCAACGATCTGGGCGTGGGTGATGTCGGTGGTCTTCACCTGGGCGACCATCTGGCCCAGGTAGAGCGCGGCGATCCGGTCGGAGACGGCGAAGACATCGTTCATGTTGTGGGAGATGAGCACGACTGCGAGGCCGTTGTCGGCCAGTCGGCGCACCAACTCGAGCACCTGCGCGGTCTGCGCGACACCAAGTGCGGCGGTCGGCTCGTCCAGGATGACGACCTTGCTGTTCCAGAGCACCGCCTTGGCGATCGCCACGGTCTGCCGCTGTCCTCCGGAGAGGCTGGAAACCTGCTGGCGTAACGACTTGACGGTGCGGACGGAGAGCCCGGCGAGCGTGTCCGCAGCCATCTGCTCCATGGTCGGCTCGTCGAGCACGAGGCCGTGCCGTTTCTCCCGGCCGAGGAACATGTTCTGCACGATGTCGAGGTTGTCGCAGAGCGCGAGGTCCTGGTAGACGACCTCGATACCGAGTGCGGCGGCGTCGCGGGGGTTGTGGATGCTCACCGGGCGGCTGTTGAAGAGGAACTCGCCGGCATCGGTCGGATAGATGCCGCTGATGCACTTGACCAGGGTGGACTTGCCGGCGCCGTTGTCGCCGACCAGCGCGGTCACCTGCCCGGGGAAGGCGGAGAAAGCGACATCACGCAGGACCTGGACGGGACCGAAGCTCTTGTCGATCCCGCGCAGCTCCAGCAGGGGGGTCGCGGACACGGGGACTCCTTAACGCACGTGAGGGGAGATCGTCGTACCACCGGATGCGGCGACACGTCGCCCGGCACGGGATGGCCCGTGCCGGGCGACGGCCACGGCGGAGGTCAGCTGATGCCGGCGCTTGCGCAGAGTTCGGCGTACGCCTCGGTGCAGACCTCGTCCTTGGTCACGAAGCCGTCGGCGATGACGTCCTTGACGTTCTCCTTGTAGATCGCCTGGGGGGTGAGCAGCACAGCGGGAACATCCCGGCCGCTCTCCGGGTCCGTGACGGTCTGGCCGGTCTCCTTCCGCTCCCCCTTGGCCAGCGAGATGGCCAGTTCGGCGGCGGCCTGGGCCTCCTGCTTGATCGCCTTGTAGACGGTCATGCACTGGTCACCGGCGAGGATGTTCTGTAGGCCCTGCGGGGTGGCGTCCTGGCCGGTGACCGGGACCTTGCCGTTGAGTTTGTTCTTCTTCAGCACCGAGATGGCGGCGTTGCCGAGCCCGTCGTTCGCCGCGAGCACCCCGTCGATCTTGCCGCCGGACTTGGTGAGCTGCTGCTCGAAGATGGTGGCGGCCTGCGCGTTGTCCCAGTCCGGCACGGAGTCGTCCGCGACCTGCTGGTACTCCCCGGCGTCGAACCTCGGCTTGAGGACCGAGTCGTAGCCGTTCTTGAACAGGGTGGCGTTGTTGTCGGTCGGCGCGCCGTTCAGGTACACGATCGACGGGTTCTGCACGCCGCCGTCGGTGAGGCACGTGACGAGGCCCTCGCCCTGGAGCTTGCCGACGGCCTCGTTGTCGAAGCTGACGTAGTACTCCGCCGAGCCGCCGAGGGTCAGGCGGTCGTAGTCGATGGTGGCGACCCCCTGCGACTTGGCCTTGTCCAGGACGGCCTTGCCGGTGCCGGAGTCCAGGTTGACGATCATCAGGGCGGTGACCCCCTGGGTGATCATCTGGTCGGCGATGGTCTGGAACTGGGTCTTGTCACCCTGCGCGTTCTGGATGTCGGCCTCGACACCGGCCTCCTTGAACGCCTCCTCAAGGAACGTGCGGTCCGCGCCCTCCCAGCGGGCGGAGGACTTGCTGTCCGGGAGGATCACGCCGACCTTGGGGGTCTTGCCGGCCGACTCCTCGTCGGCGGAGTTGTCGCCACAGGCCGCCATGCTGCCGGTGGCCAGGAGGCCGGCGGTGGCAGCGGCGAGGAAACCCTTGCGCATCTGCAGGGTCCTTTCCAGGTGGGGGATTGGGGGATGGTTTGTTGTGCCCGGCAACGTATTCCGCGATCCCCGGAGGGCACAAGAGTGTCGAGGTCATGAGTTTGTTGTCGGCAGTAACAATTCGGCAACGTCGTGGTCTCTGGGCTGTGACGGGCCCGGTCTGCCGTGTCCTTGCCCGGTGCGGTCACCGGCGCGGGGGTCACTCCGGGTGTTCGCGCCCCAGAATCGCCTGGACGCCGGCGGTGTAGACCTCGGCCGGCACCGACTCGGGGTCCAGTAGGCGCTGGAGGCCCACCCCGATGTCGAGCGCCAGGAGCAGGGTGGCCAGCTGGTCGGCGGGGAGGGGGAGGTCGGCGCCGGTCAGCGTGGCGGCGTCCTGGGCGGTGGCTTCGCGGGCGGTCTGGAGCCATCGGGCCAGGAGCGCTCGCGCGGGTTCGTTGCGCATGCCGTGGAGCCAGAACTCGATGAGCGCCAGCGCGAAGCGGCGGTTCTCGTCCCTGTCCACGTTGGACTCGTAGCTGTCGCCGAGGCGAGCCGCCCAGGTGGCCAGGGACTGGATCGGGTGCGGTTCTTCGTGGCCGCCGACCCTGCGCTCCAGGATCGCCGCGATGAGGTCGTTCTTGCTGCTGAAGTTCGCGTAGATGGCGCCCTTGGTCAGGCCGACGGAGGCGGCGATCTCATCCAGTGAGGTCTGGTGAATCCCGCGGTCGCCGAACCGGGCCTCCGCGGCGTCCAGTAGGCGGGCCCGAGTGAGTTCCTGTCGCTGTGCCCGGGTGAGTCGTTCCGCCATGGGTACCGAACCTACCCCATTGACATACGACCCAGTATCTACATACCGTCTGGTATCCAGATACTAATCAGTATTCGGAGTCTCATGCTGTACATCAACAACCTGACCAAGGTCTATCGCCGTGGGGTGCGCGCCAACGACGGCATCAGCCTGGCGGTAGCCGGCGGTGAACTCCTCGGCCTGCTCGGACACAACGGCGCCGGCAAGACCACCCTGCTGAACCAGGTCGTCGGCCTGGCTCGACCAACCGGCGGCACGATCACCCTGCTCGGCCGCGACCCGGTCGCCGAGCCCGCTTGGGCGCGCTCGGTCTGCTCGTTCCAGCCGCAGGCCCACGCCCCGCTCACCGGTGTCACCGTCCGCCAGGCGATCGAGAGCATCGGCAGGATCCGCGGTGGTCACCGCCGGGCGGTGCGACGTCGGACCACCGAACTGCTCGCTGCCCTGGACATCGAGCAGTGGGCGGACCAGCCCGGCGAACGCCTCTCCGGCGGGGTGCGGCGGCTCACCGCGTTCTGCATGGCGGTCGTCGAGCCGGGCCGGCTGGTCATGTTGGACGAACCCACCAACGACGTGGACCCGGCCCGCCGGCGCCTGCTCTGGGCACAGGTTCGGGAACTGGCGGCAGCGGGGCACGGAGTCGTCCTGGTCACCCACAACATCGCCGAGGCCGAACGGGTGATCGACACGGTGGTGATCCTCAACCACGGCCGGGTCACCGCCACCGGCCCGCCGGCCGCGCTGGCCCCGGACCGACAGTTGCGTCTGGAGATGAGCGGGACCGCCGCACCGACCGTGCCCGCCTGGGCGCTGCGCACCAGCCGGGCGGGCGACCGGCTCACCATCACCCTCGCCGCGGAGCACGCGCAGCTCGCGGTGGCCTGGGCGACGTCGATGACCAGCCGCTTCTCGCTCAACCCCGTCGGCCTCGAAGAGTTCTACCTCACCCTGACCGCGAACCCGGAGACCAACCCTGATGCGACACTGGTTTCGTAGCTACCTGCTCCTGCTGCGCTGGTCGGCGATCCGGCTGCGCTACCTGCTCTCGCTGGTGCTGGTCGTCCAGATCTTCCTCTCGGTGGGGATCGTCCTCGGGTTCGCCTTCCTGCTGCCGCAGATCGACTCGGCCACCGCGCGCTACCTCGCCACCGGGGCGCCGACCCTGGGCCTGATCACGATCGGCATGGTGATGGCACCGCAACTGGTCGCCACCGCGAAGACCGAGGGCACCTTCACCTACAACCAGACACTGCCCGTACCGCGGACCGCGGTTGTGGTCTCGGAGGTCACCACCTGGTTGGTCGTCGGGGCGCCGGGACTGCTCCTCGGGCTACTGGTCGCGGTACTGCGTTTTGATCTCACCCTTCGGGTGAGCTGGCTGGCCGTACCCGCCGCGGTCCTGGTCGCGCTCGCCGCGACCACCGTCGGCCTCGCGATCGCCTACGCGGCCGCGCCACCGGTGACGAACATGGTGACCCAGCTCATCGTCTTCATCGCGTTGATGTTCTCGCCGATCAACTTCCCCGCCGACCGGCTCCCGGAGTGGCTGCAGACGGTCCACCAGGTGCTGCCGTTCCAGCACATGGCGCAGGTGGTTCGCGACTCCCTCACCGCCGGCCCGGAGGGCGTCTCGGCCGCGCCGTACGCGGTCCTGGCCGCGTGGTGCGCCCTCGGCTTCGCCGCCACCCTGCACATCATGACCCGACGAGCCTGAGCCGGGCCGGTCGCCGGTCCACTCGCGGACAGGCCTGGGCGGCAAGCCGCCAGACCGCGTCGGACGTAGCCGGCGCTTCGGGAGGGTGGCGCGATCAGCCCGCATCCGGCTAGGACACCGGGCCAGAGTGCGGGTTGTCCGCTGGTCTAGGTGGAGGCGACCGGTGCCGTTCGGGCGTCGGTGAGGGTGACCAAATCCTGCGGGGCCAGTTCTAGCTGGAGCCCCCGGCGGCCAGCCGAGACGTAGATGGTCTCGTGGTGCAGGGCGCTTTCGTCGAGCACGGTCGGCAGGTTGCGCCGCTGTCCGAGCGGACTGATGCCGCCGCGTACGTACCCGGTGGCGCGTTCGGCCGTTGCCCGGTCGGCCAGCCCGGCCCGTTTGGCGCCTACCGCGGCGGCCAGGGCTTTGAGGCCGAGTTCGCCGGTCACCGGGACGACCACGATGGTGAGCGCACCGTCGACCACGGCTACCAGTGACTTGAACACGCGGTCCGGCGGCAGGCCGAGCGTCGCCGCGACAAGTGCTCCGTAGTTCGGGGCGTCCGCCGGGACGTCGTACGGATGGGTGCGGTACCTGACTCTCCGCTGGTTCAGCAGCGTGGTCGCCGGCGTCACCTGTCGTCGCGCCACACCATCAGCCTAGCCCGGGCCGGGACGGCAGATCAGCACCGTGGGGGCGCCGTCCACCCGGGTCAGCACGAGGCTGGCCGGCAGGTCACCGGTCAACCGCAGGTCGCGGCGGAGCTTCTCCGGCTCGAGGGCCGAGCCCCGCTTGCGGATCTCCACCCGGCCGACCCGCCGCTCGCGCAGCAGGGCACGAAGCCGCTTCAGCGAGAACGGCAGCACGTCGGTGATCTCCAGGCAGCGGGCGAAGGGGGTCGGCGTGGGAGTGTCGGCGTACAGGTAGGCGATCGTCGGGTCGGCGAGGGTGGCGTCGAGGGCGCCGGCCAGCTCGGCGACGAGGTGCGCGCGGACCACCGCCGGGTCCGGGTCGTAGACGTAGCGGCGGACCGGCCCGACCGGGGCCTCGGCGACGCGGGAGCTGGTCAGCTCGTGCGCCCTCGTGCGGTGCGTGAGGGGTCCGACCCGGCCGGTGGTGTTGGTTGGCGGTTCCTCCCGCAGCACGGTCGCGCGGCGGGCCACCGTCGCGAACTCGCCGCACCACAGGGCGGCCTCGACCAGGTCGCCGTTGACGCTGACCCACTCCGCCTCCGCGCCGGGTGGGATCAGTGCGTGGTCCAGGCCGGGTGCCACCTTGACGACCGTCCGCGGCACCCGTTCGGTCAGCGAGAGCACGAAGTCCCACGGTGGGGAGTAGGCGTTCGGGTCGAAGATCCGTCGACCGGAGGCCCGGCGGGCGGGGTCACAGAAGACTCCGTCCACCTGGCTGAGATCGAAGGTGGCCGCGTCCCCCTGGTTGACGGTGAAGCGTTCGGCGAGTCCGGTCGCCTCGGCGTTCGCGGTGGCGATCGCGGCGGTGAGGGGGTCGGCCTCCACCCCGTACACCCGGATCCCGGCCCGGGCGGCGGCGAGCGCGTCGGCACCGATTCCGCAGCCGAGGTCGGCCAGGGCGCGGACACCACCGGTGCGCATCCGTTCGGCGCGGCGCCGCGCCACCACCTGGCGGGTGGCCTGCTCCAGGCCGGCCCGGGTGAAGAACATGTCGGCCGCTCCCGGACCACACTTGCCCACCGCGCGACGGCGCAGCTCGGCCTGGGTCAGCGCCGCCGCGGCCAGGTCGGCCGGGAACCCGGCGGAGCGGAGCGCCGCCGCCGCGGCCAGCGGGTCACCCCCGGCCACCGTGGTCGCCGCCGCGAGCACTGCCGACCCCGCCGGGGTACGGAGCTGCGCCAGCTGTCCCAGGTCCACCCCGCCATTCTTCCGGCCGGTCCGTGGGGACCGGAGTCGGGGTGTTGCCGGCCGCGCGCCGGCCCACCTCACTCGTCCGCGCGACGCGTTGGGCGGTTCGTTGGCACTCTCCTTGACGGAGTGCTAGCCGAGGAATAACCTGCGATTAGCACTCTCAACCTGAGGGTGCCAACCTTCGGGCCCTGGTGCCCGGCAGGTTAACGCCAGGCGGACCGGCACCCGCGACGACGGCCCCGCCCGGTGGCATGTGGCAGATTGAGCTGGCCGGTTTGCCGGTCGGTAACGACACCAAGTACCCCAGGAGGGTATGCCCGTGACTACCGCGACCAAGGTTGCGATCAAGCCGCTTGAGGACCGCATCGTGGTCCAGGCGAATGAGGCTGAGACCACCACGGCGTCGGGCATCGTGATTCCCGACACCGCCAAGGAGAAGCCGCAGGAGGGCACCGTCCTCGCTGTCGGCCCGGGCCGGATCGACGACAAGGGCAACCGCGTGCCGATCGACGTCAAGGTCGGCGACACCGTCCTCTACTCGAAGTACGGCGGCACCGAGGTCAAGTACGCCGGCGAGGAGTACCTGGTGCTCTCCGCCCGCGACGTCCTCGCGGTCATCGAGAAGTAGGTAACCGAGCAGTGTCGTCGCCCCGGTCCGGCTCGCCGGGCCGGGGCGACGACGCTTCGAAGGGACATTCATGGCGAAGATCCTGAGCTTCTCGGACGACGCTCGGCACCAGCTGGAGCACGGTGTCAACGCCCTCGCGGATGCGGTCAAGGTCACCCTCGGCCCCCGCGGGCGCAACGTCGTCCTGGACAAAAAGTTTGGTGCACCCACGATCACCAACGACGGCGTGACGATCGCCAAGGAGATCGAACTCACCGACCCGCACGAGAACCTCGGCGCGCAGCTGGTCAAGGAGGTGGCGACCAAGACCAACGACGTCGCCGGCGACGGGACCACCACCGCCACCGTGCTGGCCCAGGCGCTGGTCCGGGAGGGCCTGCGTAACGTGGCGGCCGGCGCCAACCCGACCGGCCTCAAGCGGGGCATCGACGCGGCGGCCACCAAGGTCTCCGAGGCGCTGCTCGGCAAGGCCGTCGAGGTGTCGGACAAGGCGGCGATCGCGCACGTCGCGACCGTCTCCGCGCAGGACTCCACGATCGGTGAGCTCATCGCCGAGGCGATGGAGCGGGTCGGCCGCGACGGTGTCATCACCGTCGAGGAGGGCTCCACCCTCGCCACCGAGCTGGACGTGACCGAGGGTCTCCAGTTCGACAAGGGCTTCATCTCGCCCAACTTCGTCACTGACGCGGAGGGGCAGGAGTCGGTCCTGGAGGACCCGTACATCCTCATCACCACGCAGAAGATCTCGGCGATCGAGGAGCTGCTGCCGCTGCTGGAGAAGGTTCTCCAGGACAGCAAGCCGCTGCTCATCATCGCCGAGGACGTCGAGGGCCAGGCGCTGTCCACGCTGGTGGTCAACGCGCTCCGCAAGACCATGAAGGTCTGCGCGGTGAAGGCTCCCGGCTTCGGCGACCGCCGCAAGGCGATGCTGCAGGACATGGCGATCCTGACCGGTGCCGAGCTGGTCGCCCCGGAGCTGGGCTACAAGCTGGACCAGGTTGGGCTGGAGGTGCTCGGCACGGCCCGCCGGGTGGTGGTCGACAAGGAGAACACCACCGTCGTTGACGGCGGCGGCAAGGCCGCCGACGCCGCGGACCGGGTCGCCCAGATCCGCAAGGAGATCGAGGCTTCGGACTCCGAGTGGGACCGGGAGAAGCTCGCCGAGCGGCTGGCCAAGCTCTCCGGCGGCGTCGCCGTGATCCGGGCGGGTGCGGCGACCGAGGTCGAGATGAAGGAGCGCAAGCACCGCATCGAGGACGCCATCGCCGCCACCAAGGCCGCGGTCGAGGAGGGCACGGTGCCCGGCGGCGGTGCCGCCCTGGCCCAGGTCCTGCCGGCGCTCGACGATGACCTCGGCCTCGTCGGGGACGAGAAGGTCGGCGTCTCGATCGTGCGCAAGGCGCTGGTCGAGCCGCTGCGCTGGATCGCCCAGAACGCTGGCCACGACGGCTACGTGGTGGTGCAGAAGGTCGTCAACAAGGACTGGGGCCACGGCCTTGACGCGGCAACGGGCGAGTACGTCGACCTGGCCAAGGCCGGCATTCTCGACCCGGTGAAGGTGACCCGCAACGCGGTCGCCAACGCCGCGTCGATCGCGGGCCTGCTGCTCACCACCGAGAGCCTCGTGGTGGACAAGCCGCAGGAGCCGGAGCCGGCCGCGGCTGGCCACGGCCACGGTCACCAGCACGGCCCGGGTTTCTGACCCACGCCGGACGCTCGGTCGGGGCGCGTCGTCCACGGTGGCGACGCGCCCCGACGCGTCTTCCGGACTGCTTACGGAACGCTGACGTGACTACCGGCGCGGACCGAGATTGGAAACACTGGTCCGCGTGACCAGTACGACCCGTCCCCACGCCGCGCTGGCCGGGGTGATCGCCGCTGCGGTGGCGATCGGCACGGCGGAGCTTGTCGCGGTAGTGACCGGCCCCCGTTCCGCTCCCCTGGTAGCCGTCGGCGGCCTGGTGGTCGACACCGTGCCGGAGCCACTCGCACAGTTCGGCATCGCGCTCTTCGGCAGCTACGACAAGGTTGCTCTGCTGGTGGGGACGGCCCTGCTGCTGGCCAGCTTCGCCGCGCTGCTCGGCGTACTGTCCCGGCGGCACCTGGCGTACGGGCTGGCCGGTGTCACGGCGTTCACGGCGCTGGGGGCGTTCGCGGCCCTGACCCGGGCCGGTGCGGATCTCGCCGACGCCCTGCCGGCGCTGGCCGGGGGCAGCCTCGGCGCGTTGGTGCTCTGGGCGTTCATCCAGGGCCCGTTGGAGTTGGATCCATGGCCCTGGTCCGCCCCCACCCCACCGGCCGATTCCGGTGCGCCGGTGGCTGCGTTGGCCGACCGGAAGCAGACCGTGGGGCCGAGCCCGGAGTCCCGGCGACGGTTCCTCACCGCGAGTGGGCTGCTGCTCGGTGCGGCGGGGGCGGCCGGTGTCGGCGGCCGATGGTGGAGCGGCCGGCGGGGAGTGTCGGTGGCCCGCGCGGCGGTCGTGCTGCCCGCCCCGGCATCGCCGGCCTCCGCGGTGCCGGCCGGCGCCGATCTGAAACTGGCCCAGCTCGCCCCCTATGTCACGCCCAGATCCACCTTCTACCGGATCGACACCGCCCTGGTGGTGCCACAGGTGGATCCGGCCACCTGGCAGTTGCGCATCCACGGCCGGGTCCGTAACCCGATCACCCTCAGCTTCGCCGACCTGCTGGCCCGGCCGCTGGTCGAGCGGTATGTCACGTTGGCCTGTGTGTCGAACGAGGTCGGCGGTGACCTGATCGGCAACGCCCGCTGGCTGGGGGTGCCGCTGCGGGAGCTGTTGGCCGAGGCGGATCCGCTGTCGGGCGCGGACCAGGTGGTCGGGCGGTCGGTTGACGGCTGGACCTGCGGCACCCCCACGGCGGTGCTGCGGGACGGCCGGGACGCGCTGCTGGCGGTCGGTATGAACGGTGAGCCGCTGCCGGTCGAGCACGGCTTCCCGGTCCGGATGGTGGTGCCGGGCCTGTACGGCTACGTGTCGGCCTGTAAGTGGGTCACCGAGCTGGAGCTGACCAGCTTCGCGGACTTCGACGCGTACTGGGTGCCGCGCGGCTGGTCGGCGCAGGGCCCGGTGAAGACCCAGTCGCGGATCGACACGCCCCGTCGGCGGAGCCGGTTGGTGGCGGGGGAGGTGGTTGTCGCCGGTGTCGCCTGGGCGCAGCACCGGGGCGTCCGGCGGGTGGAGGTCCGGGTGGACGAGGGGCCCTGGCGGGAGGCCGACCTCGCGCGGACGGTCTCGGTGGATACCTGGGTGCAGTGGTCGTGGCGGTGGGACGCGACACCGGGGGAGCACGCGCTTCAGGTTCGGGCCACCGACATGACCGGTGAGACGCAGACCAGCCAGAGCACGCCGGTGGCTCCGGACGGTGCGACCGGTTGGCACACGGTGCGCGTCACGGTTGGCTGACCCGCGCGACGTACGCCGACTCCGTCGCGGGGTGGCGTGATGTACACCCCAGGACCGGGAACCTCGGACAACTAGCGGCAAATGCCCCAACTGTCGGAAAAGTTCGAAGGATTGGCGGGAACCCCCTCCCGACCGGACTCCGTCATGGTCTGCTCGTTGACGGAGAGGAGACCACTGTGCGTACGGTTCTCGTGTGCGTTCGGACGCCCTTGGCGGCGCAACACCTGACCTCCGCCGCGGCGCGGCTGGGGCTATCCGGGGCGGTACGGACTGCCGTCTCCGACCCTGAGGTGATGCTGCGGCTCGCCGAACGCCCCGCCGATGTGGTGCTTGTTGATACGGCGCTGACCCGGCCAGACAGCGCGGGTTTCGTTCGCCGGGTCCTGGCCCGGGCACCGCAGGCGGCGGTGGTGCTGCTGGGAGCCGAGGAGTCTGAGTCGGCGGCGGCGACGATCAGCGCGGGTGCCCGGGGGCTGATTCAGGGTGCCGACCACGACCTCACCAGCTCGGTGGCGAAGGCGTTGCTGCTGCTCTCCGGCCCCGGGCGGGCCAACCGCCACCGGGTCGACCCGGCGCGGGACGCGGCCTCGGTGGGCGGGTCGGTCCGCGCTACCCCCGGCGGCCGGGCTCCCGCCGACCCGCCGTCGGGTTGGCCGGCTGGGGCCGTCGAGGGGGCTGGTGGGGCGCCCACGGTCGTACCGGCGCAGCGCGGCGACGACCCTGCCGACCCGGCGGCTGAGCCCGCCGCGGTGCCCGCCGGCGGCCCAGCTCGGGAGGCACGGCCAGCGGTCGGGCTGACCGAACGGGAGCTACAGGTTCTCCTGGGCATGGCCGAGGGCAAGAGCAACGCCGAGATCGGCCGCGAGCTGTTCGTCTCCGAGGACACGGTGAAGACCCACGCCCGACGACTCTTCCGCAAGCTCGGCGCCCGGGATCGGGCCCACGCCGTCGCCGCCGGCTTCCGCGCCGGGCTGGTCGCCTGATGCGTCGTTGACGTGTCGGTCGATCAGCCCGGGACGCCGGACGATCAGCCCGGGACGCCGGACGAGCGCCCGGATCAGCGGTTGGAGTTCGGTTCCTCGTCGCTGCCCTCGCTCAGGGTGTCGTGCACCCCGTCGGCGTACCCGCGCGCGTAGTCCCAGGTCACATAGTGATCCGGATCGGGGTCGTACGCCGGCTCGTGCACCCGGGGGTGCCCGGAGCTGAGCAGGTGACGCAGGTTACCGCGAAGTAGATCCCAGCCGAAGTAGTGCGGCTCCCGGCAGTCCTCGCACTTGATCACCAGACCGCGTACCCCGATCGGCGCCAGCAGTGCCTGGTAGATCTCCAGGTCGGCGAGGTCCTCCAGCACCTCCTGCCGCTCGACATCGCTCAGTGGGTCGAGCTCAGCGTCGCCGGAATCGGGTTGGCCCGCCGTCGAGTCGGCCGGGTCTCCATTGAAGGGATCGATGGGCTCGTCGTGCACCCCCTCACCGTAGACCCAACGCCCGATCGCCGCCCGCCCTGGGCGTACCCGACCTGCCCGCCGGCAACGGGGGCGCGGCCAGCCGATGGGTACGATGGGGCGAAGCGCCGCTACCCGGTTTCTGCCGGTGCCCGCCCGCCCACCTCGCTGAAGCCCGTTCGACCAGCTCAGGGGAGCAATCGTGGAAAATTCGCCCAGCACAGTTCAGCCGACCGACACCGAAATCGGTGAGCTGGGCGGTCACCTGCCGGAGTTGCCCGCCGGTTCGGCGCGGGTGGTTCCACTCGGGCTGACCTTCGACGATGTGCTGCTCCAGCCGGGCGAGTCGGATGTCGTGCCGAGCCGGGTGAACACCCGCACGAAGCTCACCCGCACCATCGAGCTGAACATCCCCCTGCTGTCCAGTGCGATGGACACGGTCACGGAGGGCCGGATGGCGATCGCCATGGCTCGCCAGGGCGGCATCGGCGTGCTCCACCGCAATCTCTCCGTGGAGGACCAGGCGCTCCAGGTCGACCTGGTGAAGCGCTCCGAGTCGGGCATGATCACCAATCCGGTGACCGCCGGCCCGAACGACACCCTCCAGGACGTGGACGCGCTCTGTGGGCAGTACCGGATCTCCGGCGTGCCGGTGGTTGACGGCGACGGGCAGCTGGTCGGCATCGTCACCAACCGCGACATGCGCTTCGTCTCCGACCCGGCCACGCCGGTCAGCGAGATCATGACCCGGACCCCGCTGATCACCGCCCCGGTCGGCGTCAGCAAGGACGACGCGCTCGGCCTGCTGCGCCAGCACAAGGTCGAGAAGTTGCCGATCGTTGACGGCACCGGCAAGCTGCGGGGCCTGATCACCGTCAAGGACTTCACCAAGAGCGAGCAGTACCCGAACGCCACCAAGGACTCCGCCGGTCGGCTTCGCGTCGCCGCCGCCGTCGGCGTGGGTGAGGACGCGTACAAGCGGGCGCGCGCCCTGGTGGACGCCGGCGTGGACGTGCTGATCGTGGACACCGCGCACGGCCACCAACGTTCTGTGCTGGAGATGGTCGCCCGGATCAAGAAGGATGTCCGCGTCGATGTCGTCGGCGGTAACGTCGCCACCTACGCGGGGGCGAAGGCGCTCGTCGAGGCCGGTGTGGACGGGGTCAAGGTGGGGGTCGGGCCGGGGGCGATCTGCACGACGCGGATCGTGGCCGGCGTCGGCGTGCCGCAGGTGACCGCGATCATGGAGGCGGCTCGGGCAGCCCGACCGGCCGGTGTTCCGGTCATCGGGGACGGCGGCATCCAGTACTCCGGCGACATCGCCAAGGCGCTCGTGGCCGGCGCCGACACGGTGATGCTGGGCGGCCTGCTCGCCGGCTGTGCGGAGAGCCCCGGTGAGCTGATCTTCATCAACGGCAAGCAGTACAAGGCATACCGGGGGATGGGCTCGCTGGGCGCGATGCAATCCCGGGGCCAGGTCCGGTCGTACTCGAAGGACCGCTACTTCCAGCAGGATGTCACCAGCGACGAGAAGCTTGTCCCCGAGGGCGTCGAGGGCCAGGTGCCATACCGGGGGCCGCTCGCCCAGGTAGCCCACCAGCTGGTCGGCGGGTTGCGCCTGGCGATGGGGTACGCCGGGGCGGAGAGCGTTTCCGAGCTGCACCGACGCGGACAGCTCATTCGGATCACCGCGGCCGGGCTCAAGGAGAGCCACCCACACGACATCCAGATGGTCGCTGAGGCACCCAACTACCAAACCCGCTGACCCATCACCCCCTACCGTCTGGAGTTCCCATGCGAGACGTGGTCGAGATCGGGCTGGGCAAGACCGCGCAGCGCGGCTATCACCTGGACGACATCGCGATCGTGCCGAGCCGCCGCACCCGGGACGTTGACGACGTGTCGACGGCCTGGCAGCTCGACGCGTACCCGTTCGGCATCCCCTGCGTCGGTCACCCCTCCGACGCGACGATGAGCCCGGCCTCGGCGGTGCGGCTCGGCCAACTCGGCGGCCTCGGTGTGCTCAACGTGGAGGGTCTCTGGACCCGGTACGAGGACCCGACGAAGGTGCTGGAGGAGCTGGCCAGCCTGGGCGAGGACGGCACGGGCCGGTCGCCCCGCCCCACCCGCCCCGGCGCGACCGGGCTGCGGCACACCCGGCGGCTTCAGGAGGTGTACGCCGAGCCGATCCGCGCGGACCTGATCGCCGAGCGGGTTCGTGAGCTGCGGGCCGGCGGCCAGACCGTGGCGGTACGCGTCTCGCCGCAGCACACCCTGGCGCTCGCCCCGGTGATCCTCGACGCCGGGGTGGACATCCTGGTGATCCAGGGCACCATCGTCTCCGCCGAGCACGTCTCCACCACCGACGAGCCGCTGAACCTCAAGGAGTTCATCGCCGACCTCGACCTACCGGTGGTCGTCGGCGGCTGCACCGACTACAAGACCGCCCTGCACCTGATGCGCACCGGCGCCGCCGGGGTGATCGTGGGGATCGGCGGCGACGACTGGTCAACCACCGAATCGGTGCTTGGTATCCGGGTGCCGATGGCCACCGCGATCGCCGACGCCGCGGCGGCGCGCCGGGACTACCTGGACGAGACCGGCGGCCGCTACGTCCACCTGATCGCCGACGGCGACATCCGGACGTCCGGTGACATCGCCAAGGCGCTTGGCTGCGGCGCCGACGCGGTGATGCTGGGGGAGCCGCTCTCGCTCTGCCCGGAGGCGCCGGCCGGCGGCGCCTGGTGGCACTCGGCCGCCAGCCACCCGTCGCTGCCCCGGGGTGCCTTCGAGGTCGCCGGCGAGCCGGTCGGTTCGATGGAACGGCTGCTGTACGGCCCGGCCGACGAGCCGGATGGCCAGCTCAACCTCTTCGGCGGGCTGCGCCGGGCGATGGCCAAGTGTGGCTACCGGGACCTCAAGGAGTTCCAGAAGGTCGGCCTGGTCCTGGATCGTTAGGCGGCGCGGAGGGGCGTCGTCGCACCGATCAGGTGGTTAGGCTCGACCGGTGCGGTCCACCTCTGCCCGGGTTCGACCCGGCCTCGCCGCCGCTGTCGTCGTGGCGGCGACCCTGCTCACCGGCTGCTCTTCGGCGGACCCGGGCGGCGACTTCCGCCCGGGCGCTGCCGACCTGGGTGACCCGTACGTGCCGGGTGCGGGCAACGGGGGATACGACGTGGAGCACTACCGGCTCGCCGTCGACTACGACCCGGCCAGCGACCGGCTCCGGGGGCGGGCGGCGGTCACCGCTGTCGCCACCCAGCCGTTGTCCCGGTTCCACCTGGACCTGCAGGGTCTGGAGGTCACGGCGGTCGGGGTGGATGGGGACCGGGCCCGGCACCGTCGCGACGGCGACGAACTGGTGGTGACGCCGGCGCGGGGGTTGGCCGAGGGCAGCCGGTTCACCGTCGCGGTCGAGTACGCCGGCAGCCCCGGCACCCGGCCGAACGGGCCGCTGGGCGGCGGCGGTTTCCTGCACACCGAGGACGGCGCGATCGCGCTCGGCCAGCCCTACTCGGCCGCCGCCTGGTTTCCGGTGAACGACCATCCGAGCGACAAGGCGACGTACGACATCGAGGTCACCGTCCCGGACGGGCTCGCCGCGCTGAGCAACGGGGTTCCCGGGGAACGGAGCAGCGCCGGTGGCCGAACCACCTGGCGCTGGGCGCAACGGGCCCCGATGGCGAGCTACCTGACCACCTTGGTGATCGGCGCGTACCGGGTGGAGACCAGCACCCACGCTGGGAAGCCGATGGTCACCGCCGTGCCGGAGCAGCTCGCGGAGACCAGCCCGGAGGCCGTCTCGCTGGCCCGTACCGGCGAGATCGCCGACTTCCTGGCCCACCACTTCGGGCCGTACCCGTTCGACTCCTACGGCGGGGTGGTGGTCGTCGACCCACGGGTGGGGTACGCGTTGGAGACACAGTCCCGCCCCGTGTACGGCCCCGGCTTCTTTCGCAGCGGACGGCCCAATTTCGGGGTGGTTGTCCACGAACTGGCACACCAGTGGTTCGGCGACAGCGTGGCGGTAACCCGGTGGCGGGACATCTGGCTGAATGAGGGCTTCGCCACCTACGCCGAGTGGCTCTGGGAGGAGCACCAGGGGGGTCGGTCGGTGCAGCGCACCTTCGAAGACCGGTACGCGGTGACGGACTGGTCGCGGCCGGCCCTGGACCCGGGGCCAGATCAGATGTTCGGTACCGCCGTCTACCAGCGCGGGGCGCTGACCGTGCACGCGTTGCGGCGGGCGGTCGGCGACGACGCCTTCTTCGCCATCCTGCGAGCCTGGACGGCCGAGCGGCGCGACGGCAACGGCACCACCGATGACTTCATCGAGCTGGCCGAGCGGGTCGGTGGGGAGCAGCTCGACGGTCTCTTCGACGCCTGGCTCTCCGGCATCACCCGGCCCGCCATCCCCGAATCGGGCTGAGCTACCTCTGGCGCGATTGTTACTGGTCGGTAATGATACGTATATGCGGTACGACGTGGTTGTCATTGGGTCCGGTTTCGGCGGTGGTGTCGCCGCGCTGCGGCTGGCGGAGAAGGGCTACCGAGTCGGGGTGCTGGAGGCGGGCCGACGCTTCGCCGACGGTGACTTCCCGCAGACGTCCTGGCGGCTGCGTCGCTTCGTCTGGGCGCCGATCCTGGGCTGTTACGGCCTACAGCGGATCACGCTGTTGCGGGCGGGCCAGCGCCGGTCTGGTGGCGTGCTGGTGCTCTCCGGGGCTGGAGTGGGCGGCGGCTCCCTGGTCTACGCGAACACCCTGTACGAGCCGCTGGACGCCTTCTACGAGGACCCGCAGTGGCGGGACATCACCGACTGGCGGGAGGAGTTGACCCGCCACTTCGATCAGGCGAAGCGAATGCTCGGCGTCACCACCTACCCGGAAACCACCGGGTCGGACCGGGCGATGCGGTCGGTGGCGGAGCGGATGGGGGTCGGACACACCTTCCGGGCCACCCCGGTCGGGGTGTACCTCGGCCGGCCGGGTCAGCGGGTGCCCGATCCGTACTTCGGCGGGGCGGGGCCGGAGCGAACCGGCTGCACGCACTGCGGTGCCTGCATGACGGGGTGTCGGCTTGGCGCGAAGAACACGCTGGCCAAGAACTACCTGTGGCTGGCTGAGCGGCTCGGCGCGCGGGTGCATCCGTTGACGACCGTGACCGCCGTTGTGCCGGTCGAGGGGGGCGGGTACACGGTGCACACCCGGCGTACCGGCTCCTGGCTGCCTGGGCGCTCGCAGGTGATCCACGCCGACCAGGTGGTCTTCGCCGCCGGCGCGTTGGGTACCCAGCGCCTGCTGCACGGGATGAAGGTGGCTGGGGCTCTGCCACGGCTCTCGTCCCGCCTTGGAGTGTTGACCCGAACCAACTCGGAGGCGATTCTCGGCGCGTCGGTGCCCCGGCGGTCGGCGCGGGAGGCGGGGATCGACTTCACCGAAGGGGTGGCGATCACGAGTTCGTTCCACCCCGATCCGCAGACCCACATCGAACCGGTCCGCTATGGCCGGGGCTCGAACGCGATGGGGCTGCTCCAGTCTCTGTTGGTGGACGGCGGCCCTCGTCGGGTACGTCGCTGGCTGGGCAATCTCGTGCGGCAGCCACGTGCTGCGGCGGGGATGCTGTCGGTCCGCAACTGGTCCGAGCGTACGGTGATCGCCCTGGTCATGCAGTCGGCGGACAACTCGTTGACCACCCGGCTACGTCGCGGGCTCGGCGGTCGTCGACTCGTCTGCGAACCGGGTCACGGGGAGCCGAACCCGACCTGGATACCGGCCGGCAACCGGGCGGTTCGGCTTCTGGCCGAGGAGATCGACGGGGTGCCGGGTGGTTCGCTCACCGAACCGTTCAATGTCCCGGTGACCGCGCACTTCCTGGGCGGCGCGGTGATCGGCGCCACCGAGGAGGACGGTGTGGTGGACCCGTGGCAACGGGTGTACGGGCACCCCGGGCTGCACGTCGTTGACGGCGCGGCAGTCTCGGCCAATCTCGGGGTGAACCCGAGTCTGACCATCACCGCTCAGGCCGAGCGGGCCATGTCGTTCTGGCCGAACCAGGGGGACCCGGATCCCCGCCCTCCGCTCGGCTCCCGGTACGTCCGGCTGCCCGCGGTGGCTCCACGTCATCCGGCGGTGCCAGCTGACGCCCCCGGTGCGCTGCGGTAGCGCCGGCGGGACCGCGGCGCGGCGCGGTCGGCGGGGCCGCTTCGCCGACTCGGGTCCCGGGTCGGCGTCGGGCGTGTCGGTGGGTAGGCTTTCTGCACATGAGCACCCCGCGCCCTGTCCTAGTGGTGGACTTCGGAGCCCAGTACGCCCAGCTCATCGCACGTCGCGTACGGGAGGCCCGGGTCTACTCGGAGATCGTCCCGCACACGATGTCGGTGGCCGAGATGCTGGCGAAGGACCCGGCAGCGATCATCCTCTCGGGTGGCCCGTCCAGCGTCTACGCGCCCGGCGCGCCGGGTATCGACGCCGGGGTGTTCGACGCCGGGGTGCCGGTCTTCGGCATCTGTTACGGCTTCCAGGTGATGGCGCAGGCACTCGGGGGCACGGTCGCGAGGACCGGCAATGGGGAGTACGGCGGCACTGTGCTGCGCCCGCGGTCGGAACCCGGGGTGCTGCTGCGTGATCTCCCTGGTGATCTTTCGGTCTGGATGAGCCACGGCGACTGTGTGACGGAGGCGCCGGCCGGCTTCGCGGTGACCGCCGAGTCGGCGGGCGCCCCGGTGGTGGCCTTCGAGGATCGGGCCGGGCGACGGGTCGGGGTGCAGTTCCACCCGGAGGTCGGGCACACGGCGCACGGCCAGGAGATATTGACCCGTTTCCTCTACGACATCGCCGGCATCGAGCCCACCTGGACGCCGGAGAACATCATCGACGAGCAGGTGGCCCGGATCCGGGAACAGGTCGGTACCAAGGAGGTCATCTGCGGTCTCAGCGGTGGCGTTGACTCCGCGGTCGCCGCGGCGCTGGTGCACCGGGCCATCGGCGACCAGTTGACCTGCGTCTTCGTTGACCACGGTCTGCTTCGCGCGGGCGAGGCCGAGCAGGTGGAGAAGGACTACGTCGCCGCCACCGGAATCAAGCTGCGGGTGGTCGACGCGGCGGACCAGTTCCTGACCGCGCTGGCCGGGGTGACCGATCCGGAGCGGAAGCGCAAGATCATCGGCCGGGAGTTCATTCGGACGTTCGAGGCCGCTGCCCGGGACATCGCCGCCCACGGCGACGTGGAGTTCCTGGTGCAGGGCACCCTCTATCCGGACGTGGTGGAGTCCGGCGGTGGCGCGGGCACGGCCAGCATCAAGAGCCATCACAACGTCGGCGGGCTTCCGGAGGATCTTGGATTTTCCCTGGTCGAGCCGCTGCGTACGCTCTTCAAGGACGAGGTCCGCGCACTCGGCCTCCAGCTCGACCTGCCGGAGGCGATGGTCTGGCGGCACCCGTTCCCCGGGCCGGGGCTCGCGATCCGGATCATCGGTGCGGTGGACCGCGAGCGGCTCGACGTGCTCCGCCGGGCCGACTTCATCGCCCGGCAGGAGCTCAGCGCTGCTGGCCTGGACCGGGGCGTGTGGCAGTTCCCGGTGGTTCTCCTGGCCGACGTACGCAGTGTGGGTGTGCAGGGAGACGGACGTAGCTACGGGCATCCCGTGGTGCTCCGCCCGGTCTCCAGCGAGGACGCGATGACGGCCGACTGGTCGCGGCTGCCGTATGACCTGATCGCTCGGATCTCCACCCGGATCACCAACGAGGTTGCCGAGGTGAACCGGGTGGCGTTGGATGTCACCAGCAAGCCGCCGGGCACCATCGAGTGGGAGTGAGTCGCGCTCACCTGACGGGGGGAGCCGGCGGCTGTGACCCTGGCCCCGGCCAGGTGGGGGTGGTGGTCGCCCCGGGTGCTACCGGGTGCGGCCAGGCCGGCGCGTCCGCCGGCTCCACCGGAATCAGAAACCACATGATCGGGTACGCGAGCGCCGCGATCCCGCCGGTGAGTAGGCCGGTCACCGCGAAGACGACCCGAACCAGCGTGGGGTCGACGTTGAAGTAGCGGCCGACGCCACTGGCCACCCCGGCGATCATCCGGTCGGTGGTGGGGCGACGGAGCTGTCTGTACGGGGGCCGGGGAGTTCCGGTGCTTGTCATCTCCTCATGGTGCGTCGCCCCACTCCGGTCGACCTCGGTGATTTCCCGGAGCCTTACCCTGATCTGCCCCGCACCCGAGAGCCGCGAGTCATGAATCCGACCCTTTTCGGCGTCGGTGGCGGGGAGCGGGGAGAATTTGGCTCTGTGACCCTCATGCTGGAGCCGCTTCGTAGGATTGCGGCGTACGCGGTTTGTACTAACTCGGTCGGTCAGGTGCTGCTGGTCCGTGCCTCGCAGCGCTCCGGCACACCCGGTACGTGGTCGCTGCCCGGGGGCGCGGTCGACCACGGGGAGGACCCCTGCGACACGGTCGTGCGGGAGACCGCCGCCGAGACCGGGCTGTCGGTCAGTGTCGCCATCCTCACCGACGTGCTCGCCGACATGCGAGCGCTGCCCGAGCGGAAAATCACGATCCACACCGATCGTCTGCTCTACCAGGTGTCAGTGCGGGGCGGGACGCTCGCCGACCGCGTTGACCAGCCCACCGACCTGGCCCGCTGGTTCACCCTCGAGCAGGCCTGCGAGCTGCCCCTGCGCTCGTTCACGGCACGGGCCCTCGGCCTACCCGCCTCGTCGGCGGACATCGTGCCGGAGGAGCCGCCCGAGTTCCCCTCCTTCTACGCGGTCGAGGGGCCGGACGGCCTGCACCGGGCGCAGCGCTTCGCCGCGTACGCGGTCGTCACCGACCCAGACGAGCGGGTCTTGCTCACCCGGGTCTCGGACGGGTATCCGGGTGCCGGCTGCTGGCACCTGCCGGGTGGCGGCACGGACTACGGTGAGCAGCCGGGCGCGGCCCTCATCCGTGAGTTGGTTGAGGAGACCGGGCAGACCGGGCGGTTGGTCGAGCTACTTGGCGTGGCGAGTCACCGGGACGCGGCCTCACTCGGCCCGGAGGGCTACCCGATCGACTGGCACGGGGTTCGCGCCTTCTACCGGGTTGTGGTTGACCGCCCCGCCCCGCCCACCGTGATCGACGTCGGTGGGTCCACCTGCGAGGCCCGCTGGTTCGCAAAGGAGGAGCTGGGCGCCCTTCCGGTCGATCGGCTGACCGAGGTGACGGCCGAGGCGGTCCAGGCCGCCCGGCTGACCTGACCGCCCCAGTCTGGCGTTCCCGAAGCTATCGTCGGATCGCGGCGACAAGGTCTCATTGATTCGGCACGGGCGGGGGCAGGGTGCAGCAGCAGCAGCGGCGGATGGCGGCATATGGGGTGCTGCGGGATGACGGCGGGCAGGTGCTACTCGTACAGGGCGGGGACGAGCGCCCGGATCGGGGTGCCTGGCGGCTGCCGGGCGGCGGCCTTCGGCACGCCGAGCATCCCGCCGCCGCGGTCGTCCGCGGGTTCACCGAGGAGACCGGGTTGGCCGTGACGGTGGCCGGGATCCGGGCGGCGGTAGCTGATGTGGCCTCCCTCGCCGCCGGAGCCGGGCTGCACACCGACCGGCTGGTGTTCGACGTGGCCGCGACGACGGGGGAGGTGTTCCCGCCGGAGCGGGGCGGTGCCAGGCTGGGGTGGTTCACGCCCGACTCGGCGGCGGCGGTGCCCGTGATGCCGTTCACGGCGGAGCTACTCGGCCGGCCGGGCACACCCCTGCCGTCGGGGTTGTCCCGGGTGCTGCCGCTGGCACCGACGGCTCCGGCACCGACGATCTCGGCGTCGACCGCTCGGCGGCACCGGTTCGGCGCGTACGGGCTGGTCACCGACCCGGCTGGGCGGGTGCTGCTGACGCTGATCGCGGAGGGCTATCCGGGCGCTGGCAGCTGGCACCTGCCCGGCGGTGGCACCGACCACGGTGAGGCGCCGGAGACGGGGCTGCTCCGCGAGCTGGTGGAGGAGTCCGGTCAGGTCGGCCGGGTCGTCGAGTTGGTCGGGGTGGACAGCCTTCACCTCCCGGGGGCGGTCGGGCCGGAGGGCCACCCGTTGGACTGGCACACCGTTCGGGCCATCTACACGGTGGTGGTGGATGAGCCGACTGAGGCACGGGTGCTGGAGCCGGCCGGGGGGTCAACCGCGCGGGCGAGCTGGTTTACCGTCACCGAGCTTGCGGGGCTGCGGCTCAGCGACATCGCTGCCCGGATGGTCGCTGAGCTCCGCTGACCATCCCGGTTCGGGGCGGCGCGGCGGGCGGCGCGGTGGGGGTGCGTTGGCCCCAGACAGGGGTGGATGTGTGGCCCCTCAATTTCTGTTCAATGAGGGCATTACGGGTGCTGAAGAGTGCTCATCATGGTGGCGCCGCTGAGCTCCGGTACATTTGGGTGCGGGAGTAAACGGTGTAACGGGCGATGCCATCCGGGTTGGGAGTAAGAGGACACTTCGCGTGGTTTAAGGGATTTTTAAGTACCACCGGCAGCTATCGCCAAGCCCCGTTTGCCTGTGCGATGGTGTACCCCGCAAAACGGCTGCTGGGCCAAGAAGGTCCGGCACGAGACAGCCGGACACCCCGCCGTTGCGACGGTTGGCCGATCCGGTGATGGAGGGAACGTGCCGAGAGCCCCCTGGCGCCGGCGTCGTACGACAGACAGTCCACGTCCTGCAGGGCGTCGATGGGCAGGTCCGTTGCGGCGCAGCGGCACGATCGCCCGTCAGGTGCTGTGGGTCCGGGCAGGTCGCCAAGATGGTGGCCGCCGTGCCGGTGTTGACCGGCCGCTGATCGAGCGCCGGTTCCCCAAGCGCCGCTACCCGCGGTACGACGCCGAGGTGGAGGCGATCGTCCCGGTCAGCCCCGCTGTCCTCCCGGTACCGCCGGTGGATGATGCGGCGGCGATCGCGATTCCGCTGCTCCCCGGTGCGCGGACAGCGGCCCGGCGGATGAAATTCGTGCTGGTCAACGGCTGCACCCTCGCCAGTCTTACCCTCGGCATGCTGGCGATCTTCCTGGCCATGCAGGGTGAGGTGCGGGCAGCAGCCCTCTGCCTGATCGCCTGCGTCGCCTTCGACGGTCTCGATGGCGCCCTCGCCCGCCGACTCGGCGTGGCCAGTCCGTTCGGCGCCCAGATGGACTCGTTGGCCGACATGTGCTCCTTCGGCCTCGCCGCTCCGGTCGTGGTGTACGCCTCACTGGCCGGCTCGGTGCCGCCGGCCGCCGCCGCGGTGGCCTGTGCGCTCGTCGCGTCCTGCGCCGCGATCCGCCTCGCCCGGTTCAACGTCTCGCCGAAGGACGGCCGTTTCTTCTGCGGTGTGCCCACCACCGTGGCCGCCGCCATGCTGGCCCTGACTGTTGCCATCGGGCTGCCGGTGTCCGGGCTGGTCCTGCTCGGCGGGGTGGCGCTGCTCGCCTTCGCGATGGTCTCCAGTTTTCCATACGTGAAGCTTGCTCGCCTGGTGAAACTGCCGCCCTGGGTGTGGCTGGCTCCGCTGGTCGGTGCGCTGGTCGATGTCCGGCTGACCTTCGCCCTGGCCGTGGTGGGCTACCTGCTCAGCGGTCCGGTGCTCTGGCTGCGGCAGCGCCGCACCATCTGATCCGGTTTCGCGACGGGACGCCGTGGTTCCACGGCGTCCCACGCAGCTTCTTCCGTCGCCCCGTCGCGCGGCGCGGTCAGTGCCAGCGGGCGATCACCGACGACCCACCGACGACCCGGTCGCCGGGCCCGACCAGCGGCTGCGCCGCATCGGCCGGCAGGTAGACGTCGGTGCGGGAGCCGAACCGGATCAGCCCAAACCGCTCGCCTTTGGCGAGTAGTGACCCGATGGGCGCGCGCTGCACGATCCGCCGGGCGATCAAGCCGGTACGTTGCGCCACGACCACCGTTCCGTGGGTGGTGTCCAACACCGTGTATGCGGCGACATTGTGTTCCGCATCGGGCTTCGCCGCGTTGGCGAAGCCGCCGTCGGTCACGAAGTAGTCGACCACCTTGCCCGCCACCGGGGAGCGGTTGACGTGGACGTCGAGCACCGACAGGAACACGGCGATCCGCAGCCACTCGCCGTCGCCGAACCGCTCGTCGGAGAGCCGTTGTACCGAGAGCACCTTGCCGTCGGCCGAGGCAACCACCGCGGACGGATCTGCTGGCACCTCCCGCTCCGGGTCCCGGAAGAAGGCGGCGACCGGTGCGGCGGCGAGGGCCGGCAGCAGCCACAGCTTCGAGTTCGGCCGGGCGGCGCGGGCCACCGCCGCCAGCCCGAGGGCGATCCCGGCGGCAGCCACCCCGTTGCTGTCGATGTGCATCGTGCGGGTCAGCGGCACGCTGGAGGGCCGGTAGGCCGGGGCCATCCCCGCCGCCTCCGCCGCGTTGGCCGGGCTGAAGCGGAGTCGGTGCACCCGCAGCGGCGGGTTGTTGCGCAGCAACAGGTCGCTACCGACGCCGTACAGCGCGGCCTGGCGGTCCAGCTCGACACTCGCGCCGCCGGTGCGCTTGGCGATGGCGGGTGTGGCGACGCTCACCGTGGCTCCGTTGTCGAGGTGCTTGCCGAGCCCGTCGAGGGTGGCACGGGTCTCCTCCACCGTCCCGGTGAGCGGTTCACCGATGATCACCACTGCTGCGGCCTCGGCGTCGGCCAGCGCGTCAACGACCCGGATCCGCTCGGTGACCCAGGGCCCCTGGGCAGCCACATGCTCGCGCAGCGTCCCGGCGTCCGACCACCCGGCCGGCACGACGGTGAGCAAGTCACCGGGCAACAGCGCCTCGATCGCCGCGGCGAGCACCGGGGACTCCGGGTGGGCGTCAACCAGCAGGGCGGCCTTCGGCTCGTTGCTCCGGGCAAGTTCCGAGACGAGGACGCGGGCGGCGCGCTCGCCGATGCGGACCGGACCGGAGCGGCCGGTGGGAAGCACGGCGGGGGACTGGGTCATGTCGGACAGGCTCCTGACGGGGGCGGGACGACGGGTTGGTGACATCGGCGCGATCGGCGTCGGGTCGGCTCGGCGTCGCCCCTTGCGGGCCGCCGGCGCCGAGCCGGCGAGTGTGTGGCGGGGCGGGCACCACCGGCCAGCATATGCCCCGAGTCGTGCCGTCCCGGCGTCGCGCTCAGCGCCGGTCGCCCTCGGCTGGCCCGGGCTCCGGCGGCGCACCGGTTGGCGGCGCCGTTTCCTCCGGAGCGGCCGGGCTGCCGGACCGGGCGGCGCGAAGCGCCCCGACCAGCCCCAGCACGCCGATCAGTAGCAGCGCTCCGGCGAGGAACCAACCCACCGGGGGGAGGGTGAAGTCGAGTAGCCGGGCGACCAGCCACCAGGTGGCAAGGAGAAGGAAGAGCAGCCCGAAGATCAGAGACACCGAGTCGGTGCGGTGGGCCTTCACCGGGTCACCTCCAGCTTGCCGAAGTCAACGTGAACGAAGAGGCGCAGCGTCCCGCCGCCGGGGCCGTCCGCCCCCAGATCGGTGCTGTCGTGGAGCGAACCGGTGGAGCCGTCGCGCTTGTTGACGCGGTGGTCGAAGACGACCGCGTCGCCGACGCTGACGGTCGCGGTGACCGTGGCGTCAACGTTCGGGGGCAGTACCACGGTGGCCTCCCCGGCTATGACCTCCACCGTGACCTCGCTGTGCTTCCCGGTGAAGTCCACCGAGCGGAGGTCGAGCAACGAGTTGCCGACGGTGTTCTCGTACCGGCTTGCGAGCTCGGCGTGGTTGGCAGGAGCCCAGTTCACCGCTTGGTCCACTGCTCGGAACCGGTCGGACTCGGCCACCGTGGCCACCCCCAGTGCGGCGGCAGTGATCAGGCCGAGCGCGATGAGCCAGCGGGCCCGGCCGAACCAGGCGCCGACGAGTAGGCCGAGGCCGATGGTGGCCAGGACCGCCGCGAAGTACGCGGACGGGCCGAGCGTGGGTACGCCGGTCAGATCCAGGACGGCCAGCAGCCCGAGGACGAGGAAGGCCAGCGAGAAGGTCACCCCGCCGAGCGCGGACCGTTCCCGCGGTCGCTTCCGTTCTGGCCGGAGGGTCGGCGGCGGGGTCGATGGGGCGTACGGCCCATGCGGGGCGAACGGGGGGCGGAAGCCGCCGGGCGGAGCCTCGGGCACTGTCGGTGCCTGCGGCGGTGGTGCCCAGGTCGGCCCGGGCGGCGGCGGTGCAACGGGTGGTCCGGGCCGGCCCGGACGTTCGCGGTTGAGCAGCAACGCGCCGCTGATCAGGATCGCCGCGCCGAGCAGAACGGCCCGGAACGCGTCGGTGACGATGAAGGCGAAGCTGACCGCCACCAGGATGCCGAGCACGATCACAGTGACCGGGGACATGCTGGAGCGTCCCCGGCCCAGCATCGACTCGACCGGTGAGGCGGTGTCCCCCTCGCCCGGGATGATCAGCCAGGCGGAGATGTACACCAGGATGCCGATGCCGCCGAAGAAGCCGAGCACCGCGAGCAGCACCCGCCAGAGCACCGGATCGGTGTTCGTCGCCCGGCCGATCGCCGCGCAGACGCCGGCCAGGTAGCGGCCGTCGTGCGGACGGACCAGCCCGTACCGCGAGGTGAAGCCGCTGCCCCCGGTCGGTGGCGGTGGTGGGCCTTCGGGTGGGCCCCCGGTCGGTGGCGGCTCACCGGAAGGCGCTGCAGGTGATGGCGTCGCCCCGGTTGGCTGGTGCTGGGCGGCTTCCTCGGTCATGACTCCGATCCTGCTCCCTCGTCGCTTCGCCGGCCTCCGGCGGAGACCCTGACCTCACCCTGAGATCAGGGAGACAGGATCTCCGGGAAGGCCCCGTGGCCGAGTGGCTACCTGGCGTGTGACGATCAGAACCGGCGGCGCGTGCCGCTCGCCGGCGAACCCACCGCGACTAGCTAGGGAGCCCCCGATCAGTGTCGTGACCAACCCCCCGCGCCTCTATCGCGCCCGCGAGCGCCGGATCGCTGTCGGGGTGGCGGCCGGGATCGCCGGGCACCTGCGCATTCCGGTGCTCTGGGTCCGGGTCGCGTTCCTGGTGTTGCTCGGCTTCAACGGCCTCGGGCTGCTGCTGTACGCGGCCTTCTGGGCGGTGGTGCCGCTGCGACCGGGGGACACCGCCACCCCGCCCCGTCGTGACGTGGCCCAGCTGCTGCCGTTCGTGGCGATCGGCCTGGTGGTGCTGATCCTCCAGCTGATCCTCTTTGATTCGGTGGGTGCTACCGGTGTGGCCGGTACCGCCGGCTGGCTGGTCACGATCATCGCGGTCGGTGCCGGGCTGATCTGGCACCAGTCCGCACCGCAGCGGCGACGGCAGTGGGGCGGGACGTTGCCGGTGCCCTGGCTGAGCGCGGTGGTGGAGGAGAGCGACCGTCGGGCGTTCGTGCTCCGATTCATCGGCGGCGGAGTCCTGGTTGCGGTGGGGGTTATCGGGGTCGCGGCGGTGTACTCCCCGACGCAGAACTTCGACGCGGTGCTCAACGGCGTGATCTTTGCCCTGGTTGGACTGGCGGGGGTCGGGGTGGTGGCCGCGCCGGTGCTCTGGCGGACCTGGAACCAGCTCCGGTCGGAGCGGGAGGGGCGGATCCGGGAGCAGGAGCGGGCCGAACTGGCCGCCATGGTGCATGACCAGGTGCTGCACACCCTCGCGTTGATCCAGCGAAACGCCAGCGATGGGAAGACGGTGACCCGGCTGGCCCGGGGGCAGGAACGCTCGCTGCGCAACTGGCTCTACCGGCCGACTGCCTCGCCGACGGAGCGCTTCGCGGCGGCGCTGGAGCAGGTGGCGGCCGAGGTGGAGGACACGTACGCGATCACGGTGGAGACGGTGGTCGTCGGTGACCGGGAGACCGACGAGCGGGTCGGCGCGTTGGTGGCCGCCGCCCGCGAGGCGCTGGTCAACGCCGCCCGGCACGCCGGGGTGCAGACCGTCTCGCTCTACGCCGAGGTCGAACCCGAGCAGGTCAGCGTCTTCGTCCGGGATCGGGGGAGGGGTTTCGATCCGGCTACGGTGGAGGACTACCGGCATGGCGTTCGCGGCTCGATCATCGGCCGGATGAAGCGACACGGTGGCCGGTCGGAGATCCGCTCCGAGCCCGGGGAGGGGACCGAGATCCGGTTGATCCTGCCGATCTCCCGAGACGGGTCCACGGCGGAGAGGAGTAGGTGATGGCGGAGCAGACACCGGACACAGCGGCGGAGGCGGGTGTGGCCCCGAGGCGGCTGCGGGTCTTCCTCGTTGACGATCACGCGATGTTTCGGGCCGGAGTCCGCGCCGAGCTGGGCGGGCATGTCGACGTGGTGGGCGAGGCGAGCACGGTGGGGGAGGCGGTCAGTCGGATCGCCGCCACCGAGCCCGATGTGGTGCTGCTCGACGTGCACATGCCGGAGGGGGGTGGCCGGGCGGTGCTCGAGGCCATCCGGCGCACGCACCCGCACGTGCGGTTCCTCGCGCTCAGCGTCTCGGACGCGGCCGAGGACGTGATTGGGCTGATCCGCGCCGGTGCCCGCGGCTATGTCACCAAGACGATCTCCCCGGACGAGTTGGCGGCGGCGGTCCGACGGGTCGCCGAGGGCGATGCCGTCTTCAGTCCCCGGCTGGCCGGTTTCGTGCTGGACGCCTTCGCCGCCCGCCCGGACGCGCCGGTCTCCGACCCCGAGCTGGACCAGTTGACCAACCGGGAGCGGGAGGTGCTGCGTCTGCTCGCTCGGGGGTACGCGTACAAGGAGATTGCCAAGGAGCTGTACATCTCGATCAAAACGGTCGAGACGCATGTGTCGAACGTGCTCCGCAAGCTCCAGATGTCGAGCCGTTACGAGTTGTCACGTTGGGCGGCGGATCGTCGGCTCGTCTGAGCCCCCACCGGCGGTGCCGGTGGGGGCGCGCGGGGTGGCGGTGTCGGTCGTTGTCGATGCTGTTTCCGCAGCTCCTACCACGCTTGCCTAGGGTCGATGAAGCCACCTCCGGGCGGATGTACACACCGTCCCGGCCGGGTATCGGGTTGATAACACGCCTTCCCGCTAGCGCGCGTCTGGTGTCACAGTGGCAGGCACCTCACACCCCTCGTGAGCTGAGCGCCCTGAGGAGGCACTCCCAATGCGCGGGAAATTCCTGAAGGTGGCGGTCGCGGCGACCGCCACCGCTATGTTGGCCACCGCCTGCGGTGGCGGCGGCTCGAGCGATGCTGATGGTGATGCCGGTGGCACGCTTCGCGTCTACGCGACGGAGCCGGCGTCCCTGCTGCCGTCGAATGGCAATGACGAGCCGTCGTCCTTGGTGATCCGTCAGCTCTACCGTGGCCTGGTCAAGTACAACGCCGAGACCGGTGAACCGGAGATGGAACTGGCCGAGTCGATCACCTCGGACGACCAGAAGCTCTGGACGATCAAGCTGAAGGACGGCTACACCTTCGAAAACGGTGAGCCGGTCGACGCCGACGCCTTCATCCGCTCGTGGAACTTCGCCGCCTATGGGCCGAACGCCCAGAACAACGGCTACTTCATGAAGCGAATCGCCGGTTACGACGATGTCACGGCCAAGGACCCGGATGGTGACGGGCCGGAGGAGGCCGCCGCGCCGGTGGCCGAGACGATGTCCGGCCTGAAGAAGGTCGACGACCTGACCTTCACCGTCGAGCTCAGCGCGCCGTTCACCGGCTTCCCGATCACGGTCGGCTACCAGGGCTTCTTCCCGATGGCCCAGGCGTGTATCGACGACGTGGAGGCCTGCAACGAGACACCGATCGGCAACGGCCCCTACAAGATCGATGGCACCTGGGAACACGACATCGAGATCAACCTGGTTCGTAGCGACACCTGGAAGGGTGAGCCGGGCAAGTCCGACGCGGTCAACCACCGGATCTTCGCCGACGTGGACAGCGGCTACGCCGCCTTCCAGGCCGGCGAGCTGGACGTGATGTACACGATCCCGCCAGCGCGCTTCAAGGACGCCAAGGCCAACTACGGCGACCGGCTGTTCGAGCAGCCCGGTGTCAGCTACAACTACGTCGGCCTGCCGCTGTACAACGAGAACTTCCAGGACAAGCGTGTCCGCCAGGCGCTCTCGATGGCGATCGACCGGCAGTCCATCATCGACGCCGTCTTCGACGGACGGTACGCAGCCGCCACCGGCTTCGTCGCGCCGACCTTCCAGGGTGCGCGCGAGGGCGCCTGCACCTACTGCAAGAAGGACGTCGAGAAGGCCAAGGAGTTGCTGGCTGAGGCCGGCGGTTGGAAGGGCGACAAGCTGGTCCTGTGGGCCAACGCGGGTAACAGCCACGAGGCCTGGCTGCAGGCGGTCGGCGACCAGATCAAGGCGGCGCTGGGCATCGACTACGAGCTGAAGGTCAACCTGCAGTTCCCCGAGTATCTGGAGACGGCCGACAACAAGGCGTTCACCGGCCCGTTCCGGCTCGGCTGGCTCCCGGACTACCCGTACCTGGAGACCTATCTGTCTCCGATCTTCACCACTGGTGCCTCCAGTAACCACACCACCATCAGCAACACCGAGTTCGACAGCCTGATGAAGCAGGGTGACTCCGCCGCGACGATTGACGAGGCGATCAGCCTCTACCAGCAGGGTGAGGACATCCTGGCCGAGGAGATGCCGGTCATTCCGATGTTCTGGCGCAAGGAAGCGGCGATCTACAGCGAGAACGTCGACTCCTTCGTCTGGAACCGGGTCGATGGTGCCGACTACAGTGCGACCTCACTGAAGTAGAACTGAGCTTCGGAAATCTGATCCCGCCGTAAAGGATGTGGCGGCAACGATCACCCCACCAGGGTGATCGTTGCCGCTATATCAGCGCCGAGAGGAGACCCCGACATGGGGCGCTACGTCATTCGACGGTTGCTCCAGTTCATCCCGACCGTGCTGGGCACCATGTTCCTGCTCCACTACATGACCTCGCTGGCGATTCAGTTCAGTGGGAACCCGGTCCGAGCCATCTTCGGTGACCGGACCCCGCCGCCGGCCCTACTCCAGGCGATCACCGACCGACTCGGCTACGGTGACCCCTGCTTAGAGCAGAAGGGCAACCCCTGCTTCGGGCTCTTCCTCGACCGGGTGAGCGGAGTCTTCCTGCACTTCGACTTCGGCATCAACCTGCGGCGGCAGGAGGTCACCGACCTGGTGGCCAACGCCATTCCGTTCACCCTCAAGCTGCTGGTGATCGCGATCGTCTTCGAGGCCGTCGTCGGTATCGCCGCCGGCGTGTGGGCAGGTCTGCGGGGCGGCAGCTTCGCCGACAACCTGGTGAAGATCAGCACCGTCTTCGTGATCTCTGTCCCGATCTTCGTACTCGGTGTGGTGGTGCGTGAGTTCGTCGGGGTCAAGTTCGGGAACATCCTGCGTGATCAGGAGTGGATTCCCGACGTCATCGCGTACGGGTTCTTCAGCCCCGGTTTCAAGCCGGACTACCCCTTCGCCAGTCTTCTGATCCCCGGCATGGTGCTCGGCTCGGTCGCGCTCGCCACCACCGCGCGCCTGACCCGGACCAGCATCATGGAGAACATCCGCGCCGACTTCGTCCGGACCGCACGGGCTAAGGGCCTGGCGAACAAGCGGGTCATCGGCGTGCACACGCTGCGTAACTCGCTGATTCCGGTGATCACGTACCTCGGCGTCGACATCGGTTCGGCGATGGCCGGCGCGGTGGTCACCGAGACCATCTTCAACGTGCCCGGTATTGGCCGGCTGGTGACCCAGGCCGCCCGTACCGGTGAATCACCTGTGATCATCGGCGTGGTGACCATGCTGGTGCTGGTCATTCTGCTCGTCAACCTGCTGGTCGACCTCCTGTACGCCGTGCTCGACCCGAGGATCCGCTATGAGTGACGGCACCGTGGTGAGTAACCGGTGGCCGGCGATCCCGGCGATCCGCGGCAGGGCGAAGCGAAACGAGGTGTGGACATGAGTGACGCGACGAGTGCCGGCGCCGCTGTCGGCGGTGCCCCGGGTTCCGGCGACGGTCGGGCCCCGGAGAAGAAGAGCAGGAGCGGCAAGGAGCGCAACGCCAGCTTGTGGGCGGATGCCCGCCGGCAGTTGGTCCGCGACCCGGTCTTCATGATCGCCGTGCTGTACATCTTCGTGGTCGGCACGATGGCCGCCTTCCCGAAGCTCTGGACCAGTCAGGACCCCCGGGCGTGCAGCACCGACCAGTCCCGGCTCGCGCCGAGCTGGGAACACCCGTTTGGCTTCAATATTCAGGGCTGCGACTACTACTCGCACGCCATTTACGGCGCTCGGCCGTCGATGGTGATCGCGATCATGGCGACCGGGGGCATCGTGCTCTTCGGTGGCCTGATGGGACTCCTCGCCGGCTACTACGGCGGCTGGGTCGACGGGATCATTTCCCGGTTGATGGACATCTTCTTCTCGCTGCCGTTCCTGCTCGGTGCGATCGTCTTCCTGACGCTGATCAAGCAGCAGAACGTCGTGACCATCGCCCTGGTGCTGTTCCTGCTGAGCTGGCCGACGATCGCCCGGATCATCCGCGGTAGCGTCATCTCCTCAAAGGACCTGGACTACGTGCAGGCCGCCAGAGCGGTCGGGGCAGGCAATGGCCGGTTGATGTTCCGGCACATCCTGCCGAACGCGATCGCGCCGATGTTGGTGTACGCCACGATCGTGCTGGGTTCGTTCGTCGCCGCGGAGGCCACGCTGACCTTCCTCGGTATCGGGCTTCAGCCGCCGGCCCAGTCCTGGGGCATCATGATCTCGGCCCACGACGTCTACTTCCTGGAGGACCCGTGGCTGCTGCTCTTCCCCTGCGGACTGTTGATTGGCACGGTGCTGTCCTTCATTCTCATGGGTGACGCCCTGCGCGATGCCCTCGACCCGAAGTTCCGGTGAGCGCCATGAGCACTGATGTGAACGTCAAGCTGGATGCCCTGCCCGGCCTTGACTCGGATGCCCTGCCGCTTGAGGTCAAGGACCTGCACGTCGAGTTCCGCACCCGCAACGGCATCGCCCGCGCGGTCAACGGCGTCAGCTTCAGCCTGCGGGCCGGCGAGACCCGAGCGATTCTCGGTGAGTCCGGCTGCGGTAAGAGCGTCACCGCCCAGGCGATTATGGGGATCCTGGACAGCCCGCCCGGGTTTGTCACCGGCGGGGAGATCCGCTACCGCGGCGTTGATCTGCTCAAGATCCGGGAGGAGCAGCGGCGTAAGGTCCGCGCCAACCGGATCGCGATGATCTTCCAGGACGCCCTCTCCGCGCTGAACCCGGTCTTCACGGTCGGTTTCCAGCTCAGTGAGCTCTTCCGCAAGCACCGGGGAATGTCCCGGTCGGACAGCAAGGCGCGCGCTGTCGAGCTGCTTGACCTGGTCAAGATTCCGGCGGCGAGGCAGCGGGTGAACGAGTACCCGCACCAGTTCTCCGGTGGTATGCGGCAGCGCGTCATGATCGCTATGGCCCTGGCGCTCGATCCGGAGGTACTGATCGCCGACGAGCCGACCACTGCTCTGGACGTCACCGTGCAGGCCCAGATCATGGCTCTCCTCGCCGAGTTGCAGCAGGAACGGAACATGGGCCTGCTGCTGATCACGCACGACATGGGTGTGGTCGCCGACGTGGCGGACCAGATCTCGGTGATGTACGCCGGCCGGGTCATTGAGGAGGCTCCGGTCCGGGACATCTACGAGAGCCCGTCCCACCCGTACACCAAGGGCCTGCTGGAGTCGATCCCCCGCCTGGACCTCAAGGGCCAGGAACTCTCCGCCATCAAGGGATTGCCGCCGCTGCTGACCGACATCCCGAAGGGATGCGCGTTCAACCCCCGGTGCCGCTACGCGAAGGATGCCTGCCGTCAGGACCCGGTGCCACCGCTGCATCAGGTTGCCCCGGCCCGAAGCTCCGCCTGCCACTTCTGGAAGGAGGTCAAGGCCGATGTCTGACATCGTGCTGGAGGCCCGTGACCTGGTGAAGCATTTCCCGCTGACCCAGGGGATCCTCTTCAAGCGGCAGATCGGTGCGGTCCGCGCGGTCGATGGGATCAACCTACAGCTACGCCGGGGTGAGACCCTCGGCATCGTCGGCGAGTCCGGCTGTGGCAAGTCGACCCTGGCCCGGATGCTGGTGGGGCTGGAGACTCCCACCTCCGGTGACCTGTTCGTGCAGGGCCGGAACATGGCGAAGGTCAGCGGCGCCGAGCGGCGTCGCGGCCGGCGCAACATCCAGCTGGTGATGCAGGATCCGTACACGTCCCTCAACCCGCGGATGACCGTCGGCGACATCACCGGCGAGCCGTTCGAGGTGCACCCCGAGGTGCTGGCGAAGCCCAAACGGCGGGCCCGGGTTCAGGAGCTGCTGGATCTGGTCGGTCTGAACCCCGATCACATCAACCGCTACCCGCACCAGTTCTCCGGCGGCCAGCGTCAGCGCATCGGTATCGCCCGCGCCCTGGCGCTCAACCCGGAGATCATCTTGTGCGATGAGCCGGTCTCCGCCCTGGACGTGTCGATCCAGGCGCAGGTGATCAACCTGCTGGAGAAGCTCCAAAAAGAGTTGGGGCTGTCGTACATCTTCATCGCGCACGACCTGTCCGTGGTGCGGCACATCGCCGACCGGGTCGCGGTGATGTACCTCGGTCGGGTCGTCGAGACCGGCACCGAGGACCAGATCTACGAGAACCCCACCCATCCGTACACGCAGGCGCTGCTCTCGGCGGTGCCGGTGCCGGATCCGAAGCTGCGGGGTCTGCGGGACCAGATCGTGCTGACCGGCGATGTTCCGTCGCCGGCCAACCCGCCCTCCGGCTGCCGCTTCCGGACCCGCTGCTGGAAGGCGCAGGAGATCTGCGCTCAGCAGGAGCCGGAGCTGACCGTCCGGCAGAGTTCGGCCCACCCGAGCGCCTGCCACTTCGCCGAGGTTCGGGACGTGGTGCACGCGCAGCAGTAGCAGCGCTACAGCGACCGGGGCGTTGGCCGTACCTGGCCGACGCCCCGGTCCTGTGTCCGGGCCGTCGGATCAGAGCGGGCCGCGGCCGGCGCGGAGCAGTAGGAGGGCGACCTGGGTGCCGTCCGCCCCCAGCGCGGCCCGGAAGCGTTCCAGGATCTCCTGCTCCCGAGAGAGCACCAAGCGGGTGCCGCCGGAGGCCATGCGGGTCGCGCCAACCTGTCGGGAGAGCTGTGCCCGCTCCTGCCAGAGGTCGATCAGAGTGCCGTCGATCTCGTCGATCCGTCGCCGGATATTCGCGATCTGCGCTGCGGCCAACGGTTCCCTCGTGCCGGCGTCGCGCTCGACGGTGCCCTCCGCGCCACTCGTTCCGTCCGTGCTGCCGTTCTGCTCCGCCACGCCTGTCATCATCGTCGTACCCTTCGGGTGTCGGGCGCTGGTGCCCGGATCCCGAGACGAAAAGGCCCCGGGCTCGCGAGCCCGGGGCCTTTTCGTAGGTCTTTGTTGATCAGGCGTGACCTACGGCTGCCGGACTCTCCGGACCGTAGTAAAAGTAGTCGCGCTGACCAAACACGGATCCGATTATGCCCGCTTCCGCGATGGGCCGCAAGGAAAGCCCTTCAGGGTCACCGGCGGGGAGGGCCGGGACGGGAGAGCGCGCCGTCGCCCACACCCGGGCTGTGGCCGACGGGATTCGTCGGGGCGACGGCATAGACTCGCCGTGCGATGCATCCTCTCTTTGACATTCCCGTGCCCTCGTCCGCGCCCGACCCTGCTCCGCCGCGACGGCCCACTCCGGCGCGCCTCGACCCACAGGCGCTGCTGGACGGGCTGAACGGCCCGCAACGAGATGCGGTCACCCACGCCGGGTCACCGCTGCTCATCGTGGCCGGGGCCGGTTCCGGCAAGACCCGGGTGTTGACCCATCGGATCGCGTACCTGCTCGCGGAGCGAGAGGTGCACCCAGGTGAGATCATCGCGATCACCTTCACGAACAAGGCCGCGGGCGAGATGAAGGAGCGGGTGGCCCAGCTGGTCGGGCCGCGTGCTCGGTTGATGTGGGTCTCGACCTTTCACTCCGCGTGTGTCCGCATCTTGCGGGCCGAGCACGAGCACGCCGGTGTGAAGTCGACCTTCTCGATCTATGATGCCGACGACTCCCGGCGGCTGATGCAGCTGGTCACCCGGGAGCTGGACCTCGACCCGAAGCGCTACCCGGCGCGGGGGCTGGCCGCCCAGGTCTCCAACCTGAAGAACGAGCTGGTTGACCCCGAGGAGTTCGCCGCGCGGGCCAAGGGGCCGAACGAGCGGGCGCTCGCCGAGGCGTACTCGCTCTATCAGCGGCGGCTCCGTGAGGCGCACGCGCTGGACTTCGACGATCTGATCATGACGACGGTGCACCTGCTCCAGTCGCATCCGCACGTCGCGGAGACCTACCGGCGTCGGTTCCGGCACGTGCTGGTCGACGAGTATCAGGACACCAACCACGCCCAGTACGTGTTGATCAAGGAGCTGGTGTCGGGCACCGACGGGCTCGACCCGGCGGAGCTCTGTGTGGTGGGCGACGCCGACCAGTCGATCTACGCGTTCCGGGGCGCGACGATCCGCAATATTCTGGAGTTCGAGCGGGACTTCACCGACGCTCGGACGATCCTGCTGGAACAGAACTACCGCTCCACCCAGACCATCCTGAACGCGGCCAACGCCGTGATCGACCGCAACACCTCCCGTAAGCCCAAGCGGCTCTGGAGCGACGCCGGGACCGGCGACCCGATCGTCGGCTACGTCGCCGACACCGAGCACACCGAGGCGGACTGGGTGGCCCGGGAGATTGACCGGCTGGTGGACGACGGCGACACCCGGCCGGGGGACGTGGCGGTCTTCTACCGCACCAACGCCCAGTCCCGGGTCTTCGAGGAGGTGTTCATCCGCGTCGGCCTCCCCTACAAGGTCGTCGGTGGGGTCCGCTTCTACGAGCGGAAGGAGGTCCGGGATGCCCTGGCCTACCTGCGGGCGTTGGTCAACGAGGACGACACGGTCAGCCTTCGTCGGGTGCTGAACACTCCCCGCCGGGGCATCGGGGAGCGAGCCGAGGCGTGTGTCGAGGCGCTCGCCAGCCGGGACCGGATCTCCTTCGGCGCGGCGCTGCGTCGGGCCAAGGACGCGCCGGGCATCTCCACTCGGGCGGCGAACGGCATCGCGGAGTTCATCGCACTGCTCGACGGCGCCCGGGAGGTCGCGGAGTCCAGCGCGCCCGAGGAGGTGCTGGAGGCGTTGCTGAACCGGTCGGGATACCTGGCCGAGCTGGAGGAGAGCCTGGACCCGCAGGACGCCGGCCGGGTCGACAACCTCCAGGAGTTGGTCAGCGTGGCCCGGGAGTACACGGAGCGGGTGGAGGGCCTGGGTGCGGAGGGTGAGCGGGCCACCGTCGCCGGCTTCCTGGAGCAGGTCGCGCTGGTGGCCGACGCGGACCAGTTGCCCGCCGACGACCCTGAGCACCAGGGGGTGGTCACCCTGATGACGCTGCACACCGCCAAAGGACTGGAGTTTCCGGTGGTGTTCCTGACCGGGATGGAGGACGGGGTCTTCCCGCACGCCCGTACCTTCGGCGACAACCACGAGTTGGAGGAGGAGCGGCGCCTGGCGTACGTGGGGATCACCCGGGCCCGGCAGCGGCTCTACCTGTCCCGGGCGGTCACCCGTTCGGCGTGGGGCCAGCCGGCCTACAACGCGCCGTCCCGGTTCCTTGCGGAGTTGCCCGAGCCCTCGGTGCGCTGGGAGCGCACCGAGGGCTCGTACACCTCGTGGACCGGCGGCGGCGGGGGCGTGGGTGGTCGCGCGGACCGGGGTGGCTTCACCGGGGGCACGCCGAAGGCCACGCAGCTCGCGCGTCAGCTCGGCGTCGACGGTAGCCGCCTCGCCACAGCCAGCGAGCTGCCGTCGGCGCCCCCGCGGGTCGCGGTCGGAGACCGGGTCAACCACCAGCGGTACGGGTTGGGTCGCGTGCTCGCGGTGGAAGGGAATGGCCCGGGCGCCCGCGCCCAGATCGACTTCGGTGACCAGACGCTCTGGCTGGTGCTCCGGCACGCACCGATCGATCGACTCTGAGCGGACGGCGCCGGCGCCGGGGCTCCGGGACCGGCGCCGTCCGGCCCCGGGACCTGCTCGGTCAGCAGGCTACGTCGATGCCGCGTTCGCGGAGGAACGGCGCCGGGTCGATCTGGTTCCACAGCTGGCCCTGATGCACCTCGAAGTGCAGGTGCGGGCCGGTGGAGTCGCCGGTGGAGCCCTCCAGGCCGATGGTGTCACCGGCACCGACCTGGTCGCCGACGCTCACCTTCGCGGTGCTCAGGTGGGCGTAGTGGGTCAGATAGCCGTTCTCGTGATCGATGACGACGGAGATGCCGTACCCGTCGCCGACGTCGCCGGCCTTCGTCACGGTGCCGCCGAAGGCAGCGCGGACCGGGGTGCCGGCGGGCAGGGCGAAGTCGATGCCGGCGTGCAGGGCTCCCCACCGAGGGCCGTAACAGGAGGTGATGGCGGCGTCGGCCATGGGGATGACCCAGGTCGGCGTTGACGCGGTGGTTGCCGGCTCGGCTGTCACCTTCGGTGTCGTGCTGGCCGACGGCTGCGCTGTGGGGCTCGCCGACACGGTGGGGGTCGGACCGCTGCTCGCTGACTCCCGGGCGGAGCGATCGGCGCGGGCGGCCGCCGCAACGCGGGCGGCGGCCTCGGCGCGGGCGGCGGCCTCGGCCTGGGCGGCGGCCTCGGCCTGGGCGGCGGCCTCGGCCTGGGCGGCGGCCTCGGCCTGGGCTCGCAGGCCGATGTCGACGGCACCGTTCGGTGTGGCGTCCTGGTCGTCTCCGGTGATCGCTGTTACCGCGACTCCGGTGAGGGCGAGTCCGGCTACCGCGGCAGCCGTGGCCCGCAATACCCGGCCCCGGGTGCTGGTCGGTCGCCGATGGCGGGCCGGCGTGGTGTTCCCGCGCGAGCGGGGGGTGTCGTTCTGCACAACGGACCTTCACTGCTCGTAGGGGTACGTGACCCGGACATCCTGAGGTCCCCCTGGTGCCGGCCACGGACGAGGGGCCTTCCGGCGGGCTCGGTCCGGCGCGATCGGCGGAGCTTTGTCAGCCCGTGTCGCGAATAGCAGCGGCAGCGATCCGGTGTGTGCGTGGGCTCGGTCACACTGCTGGAGGTGACCCCAAACACCTTCACCGGCTGGAGGCGAGAAAAAACCGCCCGGATCCTGCGATCCGGGCGGCAGTAGGGCGTAACTCAGCGTCAGGGGGCAGTGACCTCGCTGTGGAAAGGTTCCATCTGGAGTTGGATGTCCACTCCGCGCTCCATCAGCCAGGGCACCGGGTCAAGCGGTTCGCCCTTGACATGGACCTCGAGGTGCAGGTGAGAGCCGTAGGAGAGGCCGGTGTTGCCGACCAGGCCGAGCTGGTCGCCGGCCTTGACCTGTTGGCCCTCCTGCACGCTGAGGGCGGAGGAGTGGCCATAGATGGCCTCGCTGCCGTCGGCGTTAGCGACGATCACCGTGTATCCGTATCCGCCAAACCAGCCGGCCTTGGTGACAGTGCCGTCATGGATGGAGACGTAGGGGGTGCCCTCCGGGGCGACCAGGTCCACCCCGGTGTGGAGCTCTTCACCCTGAACGCCGTACGGGGAGTTGAACTCGTAGTCCTTGAGTGGGAGGCACCAGACTCCGGTCTCCGCCTCCGGGCCGACCCGCTCGCCGTCCCGCGACGAGCGGTCGGCGGCGTTGGCGCGCTCCGCGGCGTCCTCGCTCAGCGCGGAGGCCGTCTTCAGCTCGTCCAGGACTGTCGGGCTGACGCTCTTGGCGTCGGGAAGGGCGCTGCCGGCGAGGAGTGCGACCCCGCTGGCGCCGACGAGGGCGGTGGTGACGACTGCGGCGTAGCGGCTCCGCGGTGGGGTGGGTACGCGGCGGCGGCCGCGATATCTATCGGGCTCAGACGACAGGCGCTGGCGCACGCACACCCTCCGTTGTCGGGGTATCGATGCGGTCGGGCTCGTTCGCGAAGCTGGGTGAACTCCGCCGACCGCGTCGTCACTCGTCCATGGACCTGATGGCAACCGTTGGACACGGTAGCCAACCCCCACGTCCGTCACAAGCCGCATCGCCAGATTGGTGTGATGTTCTGCCCGATTGTGTCCACTATTGTCCTGGGGCTAAGTCGATGAAGGGTGTCCCCAATCTCATCCTGTTCGTCGCATAGGGTGACCGAGCAGCGTCATCATCCGACCTGACCCCGGGTGTTGTCTCGGTCTCCGGTGGGCGGTCGGGTGCCGAGGCGACGGGGTTTCGACGGCCCGGATTCCGCAGCCCGGGCCCGTCGGGTTACCGTTCGTTAAGGTCAAGCCGCGGAGCCGGTGAAAGGGATGCGCAGATGAGCTCTCGTGTTCGGGTCGTCGTCGCCAAACCGGGCCTGGACGGCCATGACCGCGGCGCAAAGGTCGTCGCGCGTGCCCTCCGGGATGCCGGGATGGAGGTCATCTACACCGGTCTGCATCAGACCCCGGAGCAGATCGTGGAGACCGCGATCCAGGAGGACGCCGACGCGGTCGGGCTTTCCGTTCTTTCCGGGGCACACATGACACTCTTCCGGCGGGTGTTGGAGCTCCTTGCCGAGCGAGACGCGCGAGACATCGTCGTCTTTGGGGGGGGAATCATCCCGGACACTGATATCCCGGAACTACAGCAGATTGGCGTGGCCAAGGTGTTCACCCCGGGTGCCACCACGGGGTCGATCGTGGACTGGGTTCGGCAGAACGTGGCGCAGACCGTCGCCTGACCCGCCTGACGATCGGCCCGGGGGCGTTCACTGGGCTGGGCAGGGGGAGAGGCCGGACGCACCCCTCACACGCCCGGCCTCTCTATGCACGATGCCCCGCCGCCACCCCTCGACCGACAGGGCATCGGCCGTTTCGTCGCCGCGCTGACCAGCGCTTTGACATCTGACTCAACGAGGCCTGACCGCCGGGGTTACGTGTCGGGGAAAACATCGTCCGGAAGGCTGACACTCGGCCAAACGGTGGGTGCTGGCCAGTCGGCTGTGCACAACCGCACACCACGTACCCGCTTGGTCGTTGGTGGTGTCGACCTCGCTAGGCTGCCTTCAATGGCCTGTTACAACTGATGACAGGCGTCAAACTGTTTTCCATACGCTGGTGGCGGCGCGACGGCGCGCCGCGGAGACGGGACGGGACGCGCAATCGTGGACCTGTACGAGTACCAGGGGCGGGACCTGTTCGAGCGGCACGGGTTGCCCGTGCTCGCCGGCGGCGTCGCCACGACCCCGGAGGAGGCCCGCGCGATCGCCGAACGCCTCGGCGGTCGGGTGGTTGTCAAGGCGCAGGTGAAGGTCGGTGGCCGGGGCAAGGCCGGCGGGGTGAAGCTGACCGAGGGCGCGGAGGAGACGGTGGCCCGCGCCACCGACATCCTCGGCATGGACATCAAAGGGCACACCGTCCACAAGGTCATGATCACCGTGACCGCTGACGTGGCCGAGGAGTACTACTTCTCCTACCTGCTGGACCGGGCGAACCGCACCTTCCTCTGCATCGCCAGTGTCGCCGGTGGGATGGACATCGAGCAGGTGGCCGCCGAGACGCCGGAGAAGGTCGTCAAGGCGCCGATCGATGCGAACACCGGCGTGGACGCGGCGACGGCCCGGCGGATCGTCACCCAGGCCGGTTTCCCGGCCGAGATTGCCGACCAGGCCGTCGAGATCGCGGTGGACCTGTGGAAGGCGTTCGTCGCCGAGGATGCGACGTTGGTCGAGGTGAACCCGCTCGCCAAGACCGCTGAGGGCGGGCTGCTCCTGCTGGACGCCAAGGTCAGCCTGGACGAGAACGCGGCCTTCCGGCACCCGGACCACGAGGCGCTGGTTGACCAGGCCGCGGTGGATCCTCTCGAGCAGGCTGCTAAGGAGAAGGACCTCAACTACGTCAAGCTCGATGGTGAGGTTGGCATCATCGGCAACGGCGCCGGACTGGTCATGTCGACCCTCGACGTGGTCGCCTACGCCGGTGAGCGGCACGGTGGTGTGAAGCCGGCCAACTTCCTCGACATCGGTGGCGGTGCGAGCGCCGCGGTGATGGCCAACGGCCTCGAGATCGTGCTCTCCGACCCCGCGGTGAAGAGCGTCTTCGTCAACGTGTTCGGCGGCATCACCGCCTGCGACGCGGTAGCCAACGGCATCGTGCAGGCGCTGGGCCTGCTCGAGCAGCGGGGCGAGAAGGTAACCAAGCCGCTGGTCGTCCGCCTCGACGGCAACAACGCGGAGGCCGGTCGGGCGATTCTCGACGGCGCGAACAACCCGCTGATCCAGCGGGTCGACACGATGGATGGTGCGGCCGAGCGGGCCGCCGAGCTGGCCGCTGCGGGGGTCTGACAATGGCGATCTGGCTGACCAAGGACTCGAAGGTCATCGTGCAGGGGATGACCGGTTCCGAGGGTTCCAAGCACACCCGGCGGATGCTCGCCGCGGGCACCGACATCGTCGGTGGGGTGAACCCGCGTAAGGCGGGCACCACCGTTGATTTCGACGGCGCCCAGCTGCCGGTCTTCGCGAACGTCGCCGACGCGATGCGGGAGACCGGCGCCAACGTGACGGTCATCTTCGTGCCGCCGCAGTTCACCAAGAGCGCGGTGATCGAGGCGATCGACGCCGGCATCTCGCTCGCCGTGGTGATCACCGAGGGTGTGCCGGTGCACGACACCGCCGCCTTCTGGGCGTATAACGTGGCGCAGGGCGAGCGGACCCGAATCATCGGGCCGAACTGCCCGGGGATCGTGTCGCCGGGCGCCTCCAACGGCGGCATCATCCCGGCCGACATCACCGGCACCGGCCGGATCGGCCTGGTCAGCAAGAGTGGCACGCTGACCTACCAGATGATGTACGAGCTGCGTGACATCGGCTTCTCCACCTGTGTCGGTATCGGCGGTGACCCGATCATCGGCACCACGCACATCGATGCGCTGGCCGCGTTCGAGGCCGACCCGGACACCGACGCGATCGTCATGATCGGCGAGATCGGTGGCGACGCCGAGGAGCGGGCTGCCGAGTTCATCAAGGCGAACGTCACCAAGCCGGTGGTTGGCTACATCGCTGGCTTCACCGCACCGCCCGGTAAGACGATGGGGCACGCGGGTGCGATCATCTCCGGCTCGGCCGGCACCGCGGAGGCCAAGAAGACGGCGCTGGAAGCAGCCGGCGTCAAGGTCGGCAAGACTCCGACCGAGACGGCCCGGCTGATGCGGGAGATCATGTCCGCGGGCTGAGCCCCGCCGACGACAGCTGGAGGGATCGGCCGTTCACGGCTGATCCCTCCAGCCGTCACCTCAGCTGAACGGATTGTTGCCACCAACGTAGAGAAGTCCGTTGCCGATGATGTTGAACACGCCGAAGGCGATGCCCAACCAACCGAGCACCGGTGAGTTGCCGAAGCGCCGCGCATCGCGGATCGACAGGTAGCCGAAGACGATCCCGAGGACCCCGCAGCAGAGCAGGCCAACGACGATACCGAGTACGCCCCAGAGCGTCGTCCGGTCCCGGCCCGCCGTCGCCTCGGGCGGAGGATATGCAGCGGTCACGGCGTGCCTCCTCGCGTCGGTGCCGCGCGGGCCGGGATACGGGGAGACACGGTTCAACACCTCCGGTGGTGGAGGTCCTCACGTGACACACCGGTCGGCCGCGGTGGCGTCCTGTGGCCGAGGCTAGACCGGATCGGAGGCAGGAGACGGTGGATCACGCAACTCGAACCCGTCCGGCGGGTTTATCGACCTGCCACTGCCCGCACGGCATGTCAGAGTGGACCTGATGTCCTCTGTCACCCCCGATCAGCCCGGTCGGCGCGCCCGGGTGGGCGCTCGCCCACCGGGGCGACCCGGGCCGGCTCGCCGGGTCCCCGCGCCACGGGCGGGTGGCCCGCCGAGTCGTCCGCCGTTGGCCGTCGCCGCAGGCGTCGCCGCTGTCGGGGCGGCGCTCACCTCCTGGCTGCCGGTGGCAGTGGTGCTCTGGTTCTTCCAGCTCAGTGAGGGTGCGTCGAGCCTGCCGGGCGCGGTCCGGGTCGGGCTGGCCGGCTGGTTGCTCGGGCACGGCGTCCCGCTGACGACGAACGCCGGTCCGCTCGGGCTCGCCCCGTTGGCGGTGACCCTGCTCGCCGGCTGGCGACTCATCCGGGCCGGGGTGCACGTCACCCGGGCCATCGGTGCCCGGGGAAGCAGGTCGCCACAGCGTGCGTTCGTCGCCGCGGGGGCGGTCGGGGTCGTGTACACCATCCTCGGAGTGCTCGCCGCCCTGCTGGTATCCGGCGGGGAACTGGACGTGTCGCCGGTACGGACCGGCCTGACCCTCGCCGTGGTTGCCACGGTTGCTGCCCTCGTCGGAGCGGTTCGTACGACCGGGCTCGGTGACCTGCTCGCCGCACGGGCGCCGCTACCGCTGCGGGAGGGGATCCGGACCGGCCTGGTCGCGGCGTTGCTGCTGCTTGCGGCGGGGGCTGGCGTCGCGGGGCTGGCGGTGGCGACCGGCGGCGGTGACGCGGCTGACCTGATCGCGGCCTACCACACCGGAGTGGCGGGACAGGCCGGGATCACCCTGGTCAACCTGGCGTACGCCCCGAACGCGGCGATCTGGTCAACCAGCTACCTGCTCGGCCCCGGGTTCGCGGTCGGCACCGACACCACGGTGCAGACCAGCGAGGTGACAGTGGGGGCGCTGCCGGCCCTGCCGCTGGTCGCGGGCCTCCCCGGTGGACCGGTGGACGGACTGGGGGCGGGCCTGCTCGCGGTGCCGGTTCTGGTGGGGATGGTGGCGGGCTGGTCGTTGACCCGTCGGGTGCTGCGGTCCGGCAGCAACAGAGCCCGGGAAGAGTGGGGTCCGCTGCTGCGCCCGGCGGTGCTCGCCGGCCCGGTGACGGGCCTACTGGTGGGGGCGGTGGCGGCGGCATCGGCCGGCCCGCTGGGTGCGGGCCGGCTGGCGGAGGTCGGACCGGTGCCGTGGCAGGTGGCGGCGGTGGCGACCGTGGTGACCGGGGCCGGCGTGCTGGGTGGCGTGGTAGCGGCCCGCTTCCTGTCCCGCGGCTGACTCCGTCAAGGCGACTAGAGGGCGCGCCCGACGACTTCCAGGACAACCCAGCCGAGGCCCAGCAACGCGCCGATCGCTCCGCAGATGATGCCGGCCAGGGCCTGGCCACGATTGTCCGCGAGCCCCTGCTCGACCTTCTGCTGGCCGAGCCATCCGGTCACCACCGCGGCGATGCCCACCGGCAGGCCGAGAAAGCAACAGGCCAGCGGGACCGACGCGATGCCGAGGATCATGGAGAGCAGTCCGAGCGTGTTCTGCTTCCCCGCCGGGAACGGGTAGCCCGCGTTCGGGTGCATCTGTACCCCGCCGTAGGGCCCCGGGTACGGCGGAGTGGTGGGCACGGCGTACGGGTTCGGCGGTGGCGGGCTCGGCGGTGTGGGCATGGCGTGGGGGTTCACCGGCGGCGGGGGGTACGGCTGCCGCGAATCCGGGGTAGCCGGTGGGGCGTACGGGTCCACCGGTCGGGCATACGGGTCCGTGGCCGGTGGGACGTACGGGTCCGTGGCCGGTGGGGCGTACGAATCCGCTGGTGGGGTGGACGGATCGTGCTGCGGGGTGGATGGGTCGGGTTGCATGCGTCCTCCCGGTCGATCAGCAGGAGCTCGAGGATTGGGGCGGGACTCCGGGCTGCATCTTTCGCTACTCCTCTGCACAGGGTGCGACATGGGGACAACTGTCGCTACCGGTGTGCGGGGGAGCGACGGCAGCGTACCTGGCCTGGTCGCTGATTCAGCGTCGGCTTGCCGCCCAGCGAACCGGCGGCCGGGCCACCCCGATAGGGTTGTCCGGTGCCTGAGCCCGCGTCTGTCGCCCGTATCGTCGTTCTCGTCTCCGGCTCCGGCAGTAACCTTCAGGCATTGCTCGACGCCGGCACCGATCCTGGGTACGGCGCCCGGGTGGTCGCGGTCGGGGCGGACCGCGACGGTATCGCCGGGCTGGACCGGGCCGCGGCGGCGGGGGTGCCGACCTTCGTGGAGCGGGTGAAGGACTATCCGACCCGCTCCGACTGGGACGCCGCGCTCACCGCGCGGGTCGCCGAGCACACACCCGACCTGGTCGTCTCCGCCGGCTTCCTGAAGCTGGTCGGCCCGCATTTCCTTGCCGCGTTCGGCGACCGCTATCTGAACACGCACAACACCCTGCTGCCGGCCTTCCCCGGCATTCACGGGCCCCGCGACGCGCTCGCCTACGGGGTGAAGATCACCGGGGCCACTCTCTTCTTCGTTGACGCGGGTACGGACACCGGCCCGATCGTCGCCCAGGTCGCGGTGCCGGTCCGGGACGGCGACGACGAGCAGACGCTCACCGAGCGAATCAAGGAGGCCGAGCGACGCCAGCTCGTCGAGCAGGTGGGTCGCCTGGTCCGTGCAGGTTGGACGATCACCGGAAGAAAGGTCACGGTTCCGTGAGTTCCAGTCAGGACGAGCGCCGCCCGATCCGGCGGGCGCTGGTCAGCGTCTACGACAAGGCCGGTCTGGCCGAGCTGGCCCAGGCGTTACATGACGCCGGCGTGGAGATCGTCTCGACCGGAAGCACCGCGTCGGCCATCGCCGGTGCCGGCGTGCCGGTCACCGCGGTGGACTCGGTGACCGGGTTCCCGGAGATCCTCGACGGCCGGGTCAAGACGCTGCACCCCAAGATTCACGGCGGTCTCCTCGCGGACCTGCGCAAGGAGTCGCACGTTGGGCAGCTCGCCGAGCATGGCATCGGAGCGATCGACCTGCTGGTGTCCAACCTGTACCCGTTCCAGGCGACCGTCGCCTCCGGGGCGGGGCCGGACGAGTGCGTCGAGCAGATCGACATCGGTGGGCCGGCGATGGTGCGGGCCGCCGCCAAGAACCACGCCTCGGTCGCCGTGGTGACCGACCCGTCGGGCTACCCCCAACTGCTGGCGGCGGTACGGGCGGGTGGCTTCACCCTGGCGCAGCGCCGGGCGCTCGCGGCCCGGGCGTTCGCGGTGATCGCCGACTACGATGTGGCCGTCGCCGAATGGTGCGCGCGGGAGCTGGTCGAGGAGGATGCGCCGTGGCCGGGCTTCGCCGGGCTGGCGCTGCGCCGCGACGCGGTGCTGCGGTACGGGGAGAACCCACACCAGCCGGCCGCCCTCTACACCGACCCGTCGAGCCCGGCCGGGCTCGCCCAGGCCGAGCAGCTGCACGGCAAGGAGATGTCGTACAACAACTACGTTGACGCCGACGCCGCCTGGCGGGCCGCCAACGACTTCTCCGACCAGCCGGCGGTGGCGATCATCAAGCACGCCAACCCCTGTGGCATCGCGGTGGGCGCGGACGTCGCCGAGGCGCACCGTAAGGCACACGCCTGCGATCCCGTGTCCGCCTTTGGTGGCGTGATCGCGGTGAACCGGCCGGTCGGCGTCGAGCTCGCCGGGCAGGTGGCGGAGGTGTTCACCGAGGTGGTTGTCGCCCCGGATTTCGAACCCGATGCGCTCGAGGTGCTGCGGGGCAAGAAAAACGTGCGCCTGCTGCGCGCCCCGGCCTACGCCCCGGCATCGGCGGAGTGGCGACCGGTCACCGGTGGGATGCTGGTGCAGGTGCGGGACCGGGTGGACGCCGCAGGCGACGCCCCGGCCACCTGGCAGCTGGCGACTGGTGAGGCCGCCGACGAGGCGACCCTGCGGGACCTGGCCTTCGCCTGGCGGGCGGTTCGAGCGGTGAAGAGCAACGCGATCCTGCTCGCCCGCGACGGGGCGACCGTCGGCGTGGGGATGGGGCAGGTAAACCGGGTTGACTCGGCCCGGTTGGCGGTGGAGCGGGCCGGTGCCGAACGGGCGCGGGGGGCGGTGTGCGCCTCCGACGCGTTCTTCCCGTTCGCCGACGGTCCGAAGATCCTCTTCGACGCCGGAGTGCGGGCGATTGTCCAGCCCGGCGGATCGATCCGGGACGAGGAGGTCATCGCCGCCGCCAAGGCGGCCGGCGTGACCATGTACCTCACCGGCACCCGGCACTTCTTCCACTGACCGAGGTCACGTCAGCTCCAGCCCACCGTCGACAGTGAGGACCTGCCCGGTCAGCCAGGTGCTGGCCGGGTCGGCCAGACGCAGGATCCAGGCGGCGACCTCGTCGGGGTCACCGCGGCGACCGAGGGGGATGCGGACGGCCTCTTCTCGCTTGATCTCTTCGATGGCCGGGTCGGAGAGTCCGGCGGCGGCCAATGCCTGGCTCTCGGTCGGGCCGGGAGCCAGGGCGTTGACCCGAATGCCGTCCGCCGCGAGTTCTGCCGCCCAGCTCCGGGTGAGCTGTTCGAGGGCGGCTTTGGAGGCCGCGTAGTGGGCGGCGCCGGGCAGGGGCCGGTGGCCGTAGGTGCTGGAGACGTTGACGATCGATCCGCGGTTCCGGCGCAGGTGTGGTAGGGCCGCGTGCGCCAGCAGGCTGGGCGCGACGACGTTGAGGTCGAACAGGGCAGCGATGCCCGCGGCCGTGGTGTGCGCCAACGGCATGATCCTGGTAGCGCCGGCGTTGTTGACCAGGACGTCCAGTTGTCCCCAGCGGTCGACTGCGGCGTCCACCACTTCCTGCGGTGCTCCGGGGTCGTTCAGGTCGGCCGGATGGACGGCGATCGTGGGGTGTCCGGCGGCGGTCGCCGCAAGGGCATCCTTGCGGCGGCCGACACCCAGCACCCGTGCGCCCGCGCCGGCGAATGCGTGTGCTGTGGCGCGGCCGATGCCGGATCCGGCGCCGGTGACGACAACGACATGTGCGGTGAGATCGGTGCAGGGTCTGGCGTTCACTGTCACTCCAATGTTCGATGTTCGTGAAACGTCGAACAAGGTATCATGAACGCCATGAAGACGGCACGACATCCCGACCGTGACGAGATCTCCCTCATCGACGTGCTGGGGGCTCTCCACGACCCCATCCGGGTCGGCCTGGTACGGGTGCTCGCCGATGGTCGCGAACGCGGGTGGGGCGAACTTCGGGCGCCGGTCGCCAAGTCCACCCTCAGCCACCACCTGCGCGTGCTCCGCGATGCGGGTATCACCCGCACCCGGCAGGAAGGCACCCGCTGCTTCGTCGAGCTCCGTGGCGGTGACCTCGACGCCCGCTTCCCCGGGCTGCTGGGCGCCGTCCTCGGCGCCGCCGATCGGGACGACGTGGGCGGCCACGTTGGCGTCGTCGGTGGCCTACCCGAGGCCCGCGCAGATCGAAAGCCTGGAGCCCCGCAGATCGAAAGCTGAGGGCCTCGCAGTTCGACCGTCGGGTGCCCCGCGGATCGAAACCCTCGGGGTTGGCATCAGGGGGTGCAGCCCGGCGGATCGATCCGGGAGGAGGAGGTTATCGCCGCTGCCAAGACGGCCGGCATGACCACCATGGCGGCTCTACTTTGCCCGGACAGCCCGAACAAAGCCGCCGACCGGACGGGCAGGAAGCCGGCGGTAGGGCGGCATGTCCACCCGGCCACCGACCCCGGCCGGCCCGGTCGGCGCGAGTCGCCCCGCGCCCGCCTCGCCCCGTGCATCAGGTGGGCCAGCGAGGCATCGGGTCAGGAGGACGTGTTCAGGAAGCCCTTGAGGAGCGTCGCGGTCTCGGCGGGGCGCTCAAGGCTCGGGAGGTGCCCGCCCCACGGCAGTTGCACGTGCCGGGCGTCGGAGAGGCGGTCGGCCAGGTCGATGGCGACCTGCTGGAAGTAGTCCAGATCGTGCTTGCCCGAGACGATCAGGGTGCGGGCCGTGATCGTCGACAGCTCGCAGTCCGCCTCCAGTTGGTCGTACTCCTCCTCCGCGGCGAGCTGTACGTCGTAGGCGTGCCGCTGCATGCCCCGTACCTTCTCGCGCGTCTCGTCGTCGGCGTCCGGTCCCAGCCAGGTACGTACGTTGAGCTCGACCGCGCCGTCCAGGTCGTCGGCGTCGACCAGAGCCTCCTCTTCGGCGTCGAAGGTGTCCAGCTCCGCGGTGGGCTCATGGTGGGGTGAGCCGGCGCAGAGCAGCGCCAGAGCGCTCACCCGGTTCGGCCAGCGGGCCGCGAACTCCAGGGCCACCCGGCCGCCGTAGGAGGAGCCGACGACGGCCGTCTGCTCGATGCCCAGTGCGTCCAGCAGTTCACGTACATCGTCCGCATTGTTGTTCGGTGCGTCCGGCACCGGTGTCTGCCCATAACCCCGGAAGTCACAGCGCACCACGCGGTACCCGGCGTCCAGTAGCGACTGCCACTGCGGGTCCCACATCCGCCGGTCACACACCGAGGAATGCAGCAGGACGACCGTGTCACCGGTCCCCGCCATGTCGTGCGAGAGCAGCACCACGTGTGCTGTACCTTCCTTCTGCCAGTTTGGTACGTCGATTGGTAGTCGACTAGTGAGCGTCAAGCGTGGACGGGTGGTGGAGCCTCAGTGGCACACCCATCCGTGTGTGTCCGGCATATGGCCCTGATGGACGGCGGTGAGCGTCTCGGGTAGGGCCATGGTCACCGTGCCCGGCCGTGCCGCCGCCGATCCCCAGCTGTCGCGGGCCGTCGTGCACGATCGTACTCCGCCGGTAGCTCGTGATTTCGGGTTGGGCAGGGCCAGGGCTGGCCGCAGCCGCTGCGGGTCCATGCTCGGGTGACCGGGCTGTGGGCGGTCATCCGGCACCGTGTAGGAAGCGGTGGGTGATTCTGCGGGCGTGCCGGCTGGTTGCCCAGTCGGCCTGCAGGCACGGGTACGGCGTCAGCCGCGACCACCAGGCGCGGCAACCGGTGCACATGCCGTCAGGTCCGGGTACGTGCGCGGCGAGGATCGCCTGTTCCTGCTGGTCGGCCGCCGGTCTCATCGATGGCCCCTGGTCTCACCATCGGTGCTCTGCGCCACCGTCGTCCGGGTAGGGGGCGCGGGCTGAGTCGGCTCGCGGTGCCACTGCGTGTCCCGTAGTCGTCTCGCCTGTTCGAGCAGCCGCCGCCGGGCCGCTTCCCGCTCAATCGCCTGGTGGCGCTCCCCGACCTGAGTTCGTGGCGACAACTCCTGCCGCCGGAGTAACCACCGCACCACGCCGGATAGCTTGGAAGAGGCCGCCATGGGTTCGCCTTTCGTCGAGTTCCGTAAGGCGGCGAGTTCCGGCACTCTCGGGAGCGAGGCCGGAGTGGTTGCCCTCCGCCAGTGACCTGGACGCTACGAGCGGTCGCGGGTGGGGGCGGGGAGAGTCTGTACCTGAGGGAGCGCTACCCCATGACGCCGATCGCGAGGGCAAGTTCCCTCGCGTCCTCCCCGACCATGCCGGGCCGGCTGGACAGCTCCAGGACAGCGGTGCGGGCATACGGATGGTGTCGCAGGGTGTCCACGCTCTCCCGCAGTGCCCGTCCGAGCAGATGCACCGCCGCCAACTCACCTCGGTGCAGCACATGCGCCCGTGCGCCCTCGATCAGGGCGGCGGCCCGACGCGTGCACGACGGAAGCGCACGGTAGTCCATGGTGTCCGCACGCCGGACCGCCGCACCCGGCCGGCACAGATCCGTTTCGATGGTGACCGCGTACGTCGCGCAGGCCGCCGGTCCGAACATCAACCACGGGTGGGTGTACGTGCTGCCAAGCCGGCCCGCGGCCTCGTCGGCGGCGTCCCATGCCCGCCAGGCCTGCCCGGCTCGACCAGCCTTGCTGTGCCCCAGCGCGAGGCCGAGCTGGGCCTGCCCCCACCGGGCCAACTGCTCATCGTCGGCTGCCGGGTCCACCAGAGTGGCAGCGTCGACAAGCACCTGCTCGGCCGCGTCGATCTGGTTGGCTCCGCGGTAGACGTGGGCGTAGTACCAGCCGGCCGCCGCGATCGCGGCCGGGTCATCGGCGTTCTGCGCGGCAGACATCGCCCGGTCAGCGGCCAGCCACACCAACTCTGGGTACGGCTGGTGGGCCAGGTACAACTGGGCGAGGTGGTAGATCCGGGCCAGTTCGACGAGCGCCTGTCGGCGGGCCAGTCCGTCCAGCCGGCGAGCGCTGCGCTGCGCTTCGCCCAGCAGCTCAGGGAGTACCCCGGCGACCGCCGTCCGTTCGGTGGTTGAACGGTGCCACAACTCCCACGCCTGACCGACCAAGCCGCGCAGCACCTCGACCTGAGTAGCCGGACCGGCCGGCAGGGAAGAGCGTTGCATCGCGGCGGCGACCTTGTCGAGAGCGGGATGACCAGCGCGGGTCACCGACGCCACGGGCAGGGTCTGATCTCCGGTCAGGTCGGCGAGGTCGTCGAGCCCCAGTACCTCAGCCAGGCGAAGCATCATGGGAAGGCGGGGCGGAAGTAGGCGGCCGTTCTCCAACGCCTTGACCCACTCCGCGCTGCGACCGACCAGACCACCGAGGACCGGTCGGGTCTTCCCGGCACGTTCGCGGTGGGCGCGTAGGCGTGCACCGAAGGTCGTCTGGTCCATCATCGTCGCCTCCCAGGTAGCGATTCTGGGCGGCGGACCGCCGGCCGATACTCCGGCACGCCACCACAGTTGACGATACTCGCCGTCACCGATACGGGAGTGTGCCGGCGATCCGGCCCGGGAAGCAGCGCATCGGTGGTCGGCGGTCGTCAGGAGGGGGACGCCGGTGCACGGAGCTCGGCGAAGTGGCAGGCCGACGGGTGCGGGTCGGCGGCCCGCGGCACGGTGTCCGGGTCCTGGGTGGCGCAGACGTCCTGTGCCTTCCAGCACCGGGTGCGAAACCGGCAGCCGCTCGGCGGGTTCGCCGGGCTCGGCACGTCGCCGATCAGGCGGATCATGTTCTGGTTGTCCCGCAACTCCGGGTCGGGCACCGGCACCGCCGACAGCAGTGCCTGGGTGTACGGGTGGGTGGCCCGCTGGTAGATCTCCTCCTCGGTGCCGAGCTCGACGATCCGACCCAGGTACATCACCGCGACCCGGTCGCAGATGTGCCGTACCACCGACAGGTCGTGGGCGATGAAGATGTACGAGAGACCGAGCTCGTCCTGAAGCTGCTCGAGCAGATTGATCACCTGCGCCTGGATCGAGACGTCCAGCGCGGAGACCGGCTCGTCACAGACGATCACCTCGGGGCGCAGCGCGAGCGCGCGGGCGATGCCGATGCGCTGGCGCTGGCCGCCGGAGAACTGGTGTGGGTACCGGTTGAGGTGCTCGGGGCTGAGCCCGACCATGTCCAGCAGCTCCTGGACCCGCCGCTGCCGGCTGCCCTTGGGTGCCGCCTCCGGGTGGATCTCGAAGGGCTCACCGATGATGTCGCCGACGGTCATCCGCGGATTCAGCGAGGTGTACGGGTCCTGGAGGACCATCTGCATGTTGCGGCGTAGCCGGCGCAACTCCCCGCCCCGGGCGGCGAAGAGGTCCCGCCCCTCCAAGGTCGCCGCTCCGGAGGTCGGCATCTCCAGCCGCATCAGCAGTCGGGCCAGGGTGGACTTGCCGCAGCCGGACTCGCCGACGATGCCGAGGGTTTCACCGCGGCGCAGGTCGAAGCTGACCCCGTCCACGGCGCGGACCGCGCCGATCTGGCGCTGGAAGACGACGCCCTGGGTGATGGGAAAGTGCTTGACCAGGTCTCTGACGGCGAGGATTGGCTCGCCGCGTACCTTCTTCGGCGGGCTAGCGGGCGCGGTCATCGCGGACCTCCTGCGCGAAGTGGCACGCGCTGGTCCGGCCGTCGCCGAGGACCAGGTCGTGCGGTACGACGTCCACGCAGACCTGCTGGACGTAGGGGCACCGGGGGTGGAAGGGGCAGCCGGAGGGGATCCGCATCAGGTTCGGCGGCAGGCCCCGGATCGTCGACAGATGCTGGCCGTGGAAGTCCAGCCGCGGGATCGATTCCAACAACCCCTTGGTGTACGGGTGGGCGGGTGACTTGTACAGCGACCGGACGTCGGCGTGTTCGACGATCCGCCCGGCGTACATGACGGCGATCCGGTCGGCGACGCCGGCTACCACGCCGAGGTCGTGGGTGATCAGGATCATCGCCATGCGGAGGTCCCGACGCAGGTCGGCCAGGAGGTCCATGATCTGGGCCTGCACGGTCACGTCCAGCGCGGTCGTCGGCTCATCGGCGATGAGGACCTTCGGGTTCAGCGCCAACGCCATGGCGATCATGACGCGTTGCCGCATCCCGCCGGAGAACTGGTGCGGGTAGTCGCCGAGCCGGTTGGCCGCGGCCGGAATCTTCACCAGCTCCATCAGTTCGATGGCGCGTTGGCGGGCGTTGCCACGGGACATCCCGGCCCGTTGGCGCAGCGTCTCGCTGATCTGCCAGCCGACCGGGAAGGTCGGGTTCAGCGCGGAGAGCGCATCCTGGAAGATCATGGCGATCTCGGTGCCGCGTACCTGCCGGCGTTGCTCCTCCGACTGGGTGAGCAGGTCGCGCCCCTGGTAGCGGATCTGCCCGCTACGGATTACCGCGGGCGGGGTGTCCAGGATGCCCATGATCGCCTGAGCGGTGACCGACTTGCCGGAGCCGGACTCGCCGAGCACGGCGAGGGTCTCCCCGGCGTCCAGGTGGTACGAGACACCGTTGATCACCTTCGCCACGCCTTCTCCGGTGCGGAACTCGACGTGCAGGTCTCGTACCTCGAGCAGGTGGCCGCCCTCCGGAGTGGGGGAGGCGGGCGTGGGTTGGACGGCGGACTGGGACACAGCGCCTGCCTTTCGCTCGCTGCCACGGGTGTGTCGGTTCCCGCGCACGGGACTCACCGGAGTTTCGGGTCGAAGGCGTCTCGGATCGCGTCGCCGAGCATGATGAACGCCAGCACGGTCAGCGCGAGGAAGGTCGACGGGACGATCAGCGGGGTGGCCGACTCGCGCATGTGCACCCGGCCACTGTTGATATCGATGCCCCAGGAGATCGTGGGTTCCTTGAGCCCGATGCCGAGGAAGGAGAGCGTCGCCTCGGCCGCGATGAAGGATCCGAGCGCTATGGTCAGCACCACGATGGCGGGGGCGAGTGTGTTGGGCAGGATGTGTCGCCACATGATCCGGCTGTTGCTCGCGCCGAGCATCCTGGCGGCGGCGACGTAGTCCTGCTCCTTGGCGGTGATCACCGACGAGCGGACCACCCGGGCCGTCGTCGTCCAGCCGAGCACCGCCAGGACGAAGATCACCGCCGCGATCCGGACCGTCGCGCTGTCGCTGGCGACTCGCTTGAGCAGCACGATCGCGGCGAGCAGCAGGGGGATTCCGAGCACGATGTCGATCACCCGGGAGAGGACGGCGTCGATCCAGCGGCCGAAGTACCCGGCGAGCATGCCGACGGTGAGCGCGATCAGCCCGGTGAGCAGCGCCGAGAGGGCGCCGACCAGAAGCGAGGCGCGGGCACCGTAGACCGCCCGAGCGTACGTGTCGCAGCCCTGGAAGTCGTACCCGAAGATGGCGCCGCCGGAGGGGCCGGCGTGCTGCCGGGAGAGTACGCAGTCGGCCGGGTCGGCGGCGGTGAACAGCGCGGGCACCGCGGCCATCGCGGTGACCACCAGGACCAGGGCGGAGCTGATCCAGAAGATCGGCTTTCGGCGCAGGTCCCGCCAGGCGTCGCCGGCGAGGCTGCGCGGTCGGCCGGGGGTGACGGAGGTGCCGCCGACCTGGTTCGGCGCGTTCGGCTCGCCGGAGGGGCCGCGCCGGGCGTTCGGGTCCTCCGACGCGGCCACCGTCTCGAAATCACTCATAGCGGATCCTCGGGTCGAGTACGGCGTAGAGCACGTCCACCACCAGGTTGGCGATGAGATAGACGACGACCAGCACGCTGACGATCCCCACCACCAACGGACCGTCCTCGGTACGGATGGCGCGGAAGAGGTTGAAACCGACCCCGGGGATGTTGAACACCCCTTCGGTGATGATTGCGCCGCCCATCAGGTTGCCCAATTCGACGCCGAGGAAGGTGACCACCGGGATGAGCGAGTTACGCAGCACGTGGATGCCGACGATCCGTCGCTTGACCAGGCCCTTCGACCGGGCGGTGCGCACGTAGTCGGCGCGGAGGTTTTCGGCGACCGAGGTCCGGGTCAGCCGCAGCGCGGTGGCCAGGGAGAGAGAGCCGAGGACGATCCCGGGCAGCAGCAGCGCGTAGAAGTCGGGGTCGGCGCCGGCGGTGGGCGGGAAGAGCTGCCACCGGACGCCGAGGAGGTACTGCGCGATGGGCGCCAGCACGATGGTCGGTACGGCGAGCACGACCAGGGTCAGCAGCAGCGTCGAGTTGTCGAAGACACTGGCCCGCCGAATGCCGGCGAGCACGCCGGCGGTGACCCCGACGAGCACGGTGACTGTCATCGCGATCAGCGCCAGCTTGATCGTCACCGGCCAGGCGGCGGCCAGGATGTCGCCGATCTGCCGTCCGGTGAGGGACTCGCCGAGGTCGCCCCGGAGAAGGTTCCGGATGTAGTCGAAGTAGCGGTAGAAGAAGCCGTCGATGCCGGTCCGGTCCAGGTGGAACTTCTCCGTCAGGTATGCCCGCTGGGCATCGGTGACCGGGCGTTCGCCGGCGAGAGCCTGGATGGGATCACCCTGACCGGCGAACATCAGCGCGTAGACGATCAGCGTGGTCCCGAAGAAGGCGAGGACCATCTGGAGCAGTCGTCGCAGAATAAAGCGGACCATACTAGGCAGTCTCTCTGAAAAAGGGCGAAGGAGAGGGGTGGTCGGGTCACCAGCTACCCGGCGACCCGACCACACCGCTTACTACGGAACTACTGGACTGCCTCGATCTTCAGCAGGTCGACCCGGTTGAAGAGGTCCAACTCCACGTTCGTGACCTTGGTCGAGTGCCCGAAGACGTTCTGGCCGTAGCGCAGCGGGATCACCGGCATGTCCTCGGCCAGCACCTCCTCGGCCTGCTGGTACTTCGCGATCGCCTCCTCCTCGGAGGCCGCCGCCGAACCCTCGGCGACCAGCTTGTCGAACTCGGGGTTGCTGTAGCCGTAGAAGTTCGACGAGCCGGTGCTGCTGTACAGCGGGCCGAGGTAGTTCTCCATGGACGGGTAGTCCATGGACCAACCCATCCGGAAGAGGCCGACCGGCTGCTCCGCCTTGACCTTCGTCAGCAGGTCCGAGAACTTCGGCTCGGCGTTGCCGACGCACGCCACATCCAGGTTTGCCCTGAGCTGGTTGCAGGTGGCGTCAACCCAGTCCTTGTGGCCGCCGTCGCCGTTGTACGAGATCTCGATCTGGCTCGGCCCGCCCGCGCTCTGGTAGAGCGCCTTGGCCTTGGCCGGGTCGAAGGTGCCAGCGTCGCCGATGGTGTTCTCGCGGTAGCCCGCGACAACCGGAGAGATGAACGAGCGGGCCGGCGTCTGCGAGTCCTTGAAGATGGCCGTCGTGATCTCCTCGCGGTCGATCGCCATCGAGATCGCCGTACGCACGTCCGGGTTGCTGAACTCCTCCTGGTAGGTCGGGAAGGAGAGGAACTGGAAGGACGACCCGGGACTGGTCTGGAACCGGTCACCCAGGTCGGTGGGGGCCGTCGACAGGCTCTCGGTCGGGATCACCTTGATCACGTCGAGGTTGTCCGAGAGGACATCCGCGTACGCGGCGGCGGGCTGCTGGTAGATCCGGAACTCGACGCCCGCCACCTTCGGCTGCTCGCCGGGGAAGGCGTCGTACCGCTCGACCTCGACCCGGGCGTCGTGCTGCCAGGTGCCCTTCATCTGGAACGGGCCCTGACCGATCGGCGCCTGCTCGTAGCCCTCGTCGAGTACGCCCGGCTCCGAGAACGCGGCCTTCGGCAGCGGGTAGAAGGCGTTGTACCCGAGCATGGTCCGGAAGCCGGAGTATGGCGTGGACAGGGTCACGGTGAAGGTCAGGTCGTCGACCTTCTCCAGGCCGGACAGCGTCTGCGCGGCCGGGGTGTCGCCCTGGAGGTCCTCGTACCCGGCGATCTTCTCGAAGAAGTAGCTCGTGGCCTGGCCGTTCGGGGCATAGGCGCCGTAGTTCCAGGCGTCGATGTAGTTGTCGGCGGTGACCGGCTCGCCGTTGTGGAAGGTGTAACCGTCCTTGAGCTGGATCGTCCAGGTGATGTTGTCCTCGGACGTCACCGACTCGGCTGCCACCTCGTACGCCTGGCTGGCGTCGTCGTAGCCGATCAGCGGGCTGAACAGGGCAGCGAGCACCTGCGAGCCGCTCGTCTCGTTGGTGTTGGTCGGCACCAGGTGCTGCGGCTCGGCGATCTCGATCCGCACGGCCGCGTTGGGGTCGGTCCCGCCGGACCCACCGCCGCCGGAGCCGCAGGCCACCAGGCCCAGGGTCACCGCGAGCGGGAGGGCTGTCCAGGCGGCGAGTCTACGAACACGCATGAAGCCTCCTCATCCTCACGCAGCGCAGGACCCGACGCTGGGTTACGCTGCGCAACGATCGACAACGGTAGGTCGCTGGTGCGCGATTGACAACGGAAGGGTTGCGAAGTCGTAACGGAGGGTGGTGTCAAGGCTTGGTGGGGGTGCCCCTCTGTGCTATTGCAGCCGCTGCTGACCTGCGCCTTTGGCTCGCCGAACCGGCGGATCGGTCGGGGTGTGTCGACCCGCAACGGCGACACCGAACCCGCCGTCGCCGACCGTCCGGCGTGCCCCTGCCCACCGTCGGTCGTCCGGTTTTGGGCCCTCATGCGTTACCCAGAGTGACGAATCGCACCTGACGGGCAGTCCTGGTGTCCCCGGCCACAGCAGTGCCGGCCGTCGGCTGCCCGGGTCGTCGGCCCCGCACGGTGGCCGGCGTGAGACGATCTGGAGGTGACGGCGACGCTTCTGGATGGCAAGGCGACCGCAGCTCAGATCAAGGACGAGCTGCGGGTCCGCGTGAAGGCTCTGGCGGAACGGGGTGTCACGCCGGGTCTCGGCACGGTCCTGGTCGGCGCTGATCCCGGCTCCCAGGCGTACGTCAACGGCAAGCACCGTGACTGCGCCGAGGTCGGCGTCGCCTCGCTCCGTCGGGAACTTCCGGCCGACGCCACGCAGGAGCAGGTGGACGCCGTACTGGCCGACCTGAACGACGACCCGGCCTGTCACGGCTACATCGTGCAGCTACCGCTCCCCGGCCACCTCGACACCCAGCGAGTGCTGGAGCTGATCGATCCGGACAAGGACGCCGATGGTCTGCACCCGGTGAACCTGGGCCGGCTGGTGCTCGGCTACCCGGGGCCGCTGCCCTGTACCCCGCGCGGGATTGTCGAGCTGCTCCGCCGACACGATGTGGCGCTACGGGGTGCCCGGGTCGTCGTGATCGGCCGGGGTAACACGGTCGGCCGTCCGCTTGGGCTGCTGCTCACCCGGCGCAGCGAGAACGCGACCGTCACCCTGTGCCACACCGGCACCCTCGACCTCGCCGCGCACACCCGGGCCGCGGACATTGTGATCGTCGCGGCCGGTGTGCCGGGACTACTCACCTCCGACATGATCACGCCGGGCGTGGTCGTGGTGGACGTCGGGATCACCCGGGTGATCGGCCCCGATGGTAAGGGCCGCTACACCGGCGACGTCGATCCCGGCGTCGCCGAGGTGGCCGGGGCCCTGGTCCCGATGCCCGGTGGAGTGGGACCGATGACCCGCGCGATGCTGCTGACCAACGTCGTGGAGCGGGCCGAGCGCGGCTGAGGTCCCGCAGCGGCACCGAAGCGCACCCATCGGGGTCATAACCGTCCGCCCCTGACCGGATCGGTGCCAGGATGGCTGATACGGTCCGGAAAAACCGACTGGTATCAGGGAGTGGGACGTCAATGGGTAAGAAGGTCACTGTCGTCGGGGCCGGCTTCTACGGCTCCACCACCGCGCAGCGTCTGGCCGAGTACGACGTCTTCGACACCGTCGTGATCACGGACATCGTGGAGGGTAAGCCGGCCGGTCTCGCCCTGGACCTCAACCAGTCACGGGCCATCGAGGGCTTCGAGACCAAGCTGGTTGGTGTGACCACCGGCCCCAACGGCGAGGGCTACGAGGCCATCGAGGGCTCGGATGTCGTCGTTGTCACCGCCGGCCTGCCGCGCAAGCCGGGCATGAGCCGGATGGACCTGCTGGAGACCAACGCCAAGATCGTCCGGCAGGTCGCCGAGAACGTCGCCAAGTACGCGCCGAACGCCGTCGTGATCGTGGTCTCCAACCCGCTCGACGAGATGACCGCGCTGGCCCAGATCGCCACCCAGTTCCCGCATAACCGGGTGCTCGGGCAGGCCGGCATGCTGGACACCGCCCGGTTCACCAACTTCGTGGCCGAGGCGCTCGGCGTACCGGTGGCGTCGGTGCGAACGCTGACGCTGGGCTCGCACGGGGACACCATGGTCCCGGTGCCGTCACAGAGCAGCGTGGCCGGCAAGCCGCTGCGCGAGGCGATGCCCGCCGAGCAGATCGAGGAGCTGGTGGTCAAGACCCGCAACGGTGGCGCCGAGGTGGTGGCGTTGCTGAAGACCGGCTCGGCCTACTACGCCCCGTCGGCCGCCGCCGCCCGGATGGCGAAGGCCGTCGCCGAGGACTCCGGCGAGGTCATGCCGGTCTGCGCCTGGGTGGACGGGGAGTACGGCATCTCCGGCGTCTACCTCGGGGTAGAGGCGGAGATCGGCGCGCAGGGAGTCCGGCGGGTCGTCGAGACCGACCTGGACGCCGATGAGCTGGCCGCCCTGAAGGAGGCCGCCGAGGCGGTTCGCGCCAAGCAGAGCGACATCGCCAGCATGTGATCACCTCGACGGCAGCGCCCCGTGGTCACCCGGCCGCGGGCGCTGCCGTCGGCTACGCCGAGGGTTCGGTCCCCGGAATGAGGCCGGCTGGGGAGAGCGGGATTGTTTGCAGTACGCTCGTACTGCTTGAGCATGTGTCCCCCGAGAGGAGCGCCGGCCGATGGCGAAGATCAAGGTAAACAACCCGGTCGTAGAGCTCGACGGCGACGAGATGACCCGGATCATCTGGAAGCAGATCCGGGAGCAGTTGATCCTGCCCTACCTCGACGTCGACCTGCGTTACTACGACCTTTCGATCCAGCACCGGGACGAGACCGACGACCAGGTCACCGTCGACGCCGCCAACGCGATCAAGGAGCACGGCGTCGGCGTCAAGTGCGCCACGATCACTCCGGACGAGGCGCGGGTCGAGGAGTTCGGCCTGAAGAAGATGTGGCGGTCGCCGAACGGCACCATCCGCAACATCCTCGGCGGCGTCGTCTTCCGTGAGCCGATCATCATGTCCAACGTGCCGCGTCTGGTGCCCGGTTGGACGAAGCCGATCATCATCGGCCGGCACGCCCACGGCGACCAGTACAAGGCCAGCGACTTCGTCGTCCCCGGGCCGGGCAAGGTCACCATCACCTACACCCCGACCGACGGCACCCAGCCGGTCGAGATGGAGATCGCCAACTTCCCCGGCGGCGGGGTCGCCATGGGCATGTACAACTTCGACGAGTCGATCCGGGACTTCGCCCGGGCCTCCATGCGGTACGGCCTCGACCGTGGCTACCCGGTATACCTGTCGACCAAGAACACCATCCTCAAGGCGTACGACGGCCGGTTCAAGGACATCTTCGCCGAGGTCTACGAGGCTGAGTTCAAGGCCGAGTTCGAGGCGGCCGGCATCAGCTACGAGCACCGGCTGATCGACGACATGGTCGCCGCGGCGCTCAAGTGGGAGGGCGGCTTCGTCTGGGCCTGCAAGAACTACGACGGTGACGTGCAGTCCGACACCGTCGCGCAGGGCTTCGGCTCGCTCGGCCTGATGACGTCCGTGCTGATGACCCCCGACGGCCGCACCGTCGAGGCCGAGGCCGCGCACGGCACCGTCACCCGGCACTACCGGCAGTACCAGAAGGGCGAGAAGACCTCGACCAACCCGATCGCCTCGATCTACGCCTGGACCCGGGGCCTGGCCCACCGGGGCAAGCTGGACGGCACCCCGGCGGTTACCGAGTTCGCCAACACGCTGGAGAAGGTCATCATCGAGACCGTCGAGGGCGGCCAGATGACCAAGGACCTCGCGCTGCTCATCTCGCGGGACGCCCCGTGGCTGACCACCGACGAGTTCATGAACGCGCTGGACGAGAACCTGGCCCGCAAGCTCGCCTGATCTCGACCGGCGGGGCCGCCGACTGCCGGTGGGGCAGTCGGCGGGTGGGGTCGAGCCGGCGGGAGGCGCGACTTTCTCCGGCGCGCCTCGTTGACCCAGATGGACGAGATGCCAGTCGCGTCCAGGAAGGTTGACCGCGGTCGCCCGCGACGTGCGCCGCCCGTCAGCTTTCCCGGCTGTCACGCACAGCCAGCCGTCCCTTCCCAGCGGGGGGCCCTGTCCCGGGCCCCCCGCACCCCGCTTCCGTGCCCCTCTCCCGTGCTCCCGGGCTGATGTCCCGAGCCCCTGGTCGGGTGCCCGGAGCCCTCGCCTCCTTCCACGAGCCGACACGCCCTGTGCCGCCTGCCGTGGAACGGCGCGACCAGGGGACTGGTTACCCGCTCGGGTGGCGGGGTTCGACCCAGCCCGTCTCGGCCAGCTGGTGCAGGACCTCCTGCACCGCCTCCTCCACCGACAGGTCGGTCGTGTCGACCGTCAGCTCGGCGTCGGTCGGCTCCTCGTACGGGTCGTCCACTCCGGTCATCCCGGTCAGCAGGCCCGCGCGGGCGCGCGCGTACAGGCCCTTCCGGTCCCGCTGCTCGCAGACCTCCAGCGGGGTGGAGACGTGGATCAGGAGGAAGCCCGCCCCGGTGGCCAGCGTCATCTTTCGAGCGGCGGCCCGAGCGTGCTCGTAGGGGGCGATCGGGCAGCAGATCGCCACCCCCCGGTGCCGGGCGATCTCGGCAGCCACCCAGCTGATCCGGCGGACGTTCGCGTCCCGGTCGGCCTTGCTGAAGCCGAGCCCAGCGGACAGCTCCCGACGCACGATATCGCCGTCGAGCAGGGTGACCGTCCGTTCGCCCTGCTCCCGTAGGGCATCGGCGAGACCACGGGCGATGGTGGACTTGCCGGAACCGGAGAGGCCGGTCAGGAAGATGACCAAGCCTCGGTAACGGCGGGGTGGGCGGGCGTGTACCAACTCCTTCGCCACCGCCGGAGGAGTGTGCCACTCCGGCAGCGGGAATCCCCGGTCCAGCAGGTCGTCGATCTCGGCCTGGGTCAGCGCCTGCCGCCGGTTACGCGGCGGGATGTCCTCCCGCCACCGCCACTGCCCGTCCCGGTTGTCGTAGGCCAACTCCCGCGGGACCAGCACCCGCAGCCCTGCCCCGGAGAGCATCTCGCCGGTGGAGAGAAGATGGGTCACCCCGTAGGCCGCCGAGACCCGCGCCCGGAGCAGCGCGTCGCTGATCTCCTCACGGCGACGGGGCAGCGGAACGGCGATCAGCGTCGCCGGTGGCATCCGGTCCCGGGCGGCGAAGACGCTGCGCACCAGGGCCTCCGGCGGCAGCTCGCCGCCGTCCTCGCCGATCGGGATCAGCACCAGCAGGTGGGCGCCGAGGGTACGGGTCGCGTGGGCGATCTGGGCGAGTTGCGGCCGGTGCAGCGGCCGGTCGGCGACCACCCCGAGCACCCGGCCGGGTGGCAGTAGCGAGCGGATCTCCGCCGGGGTGCGGCGTAGCCGCTGGAACGGGCCGTGTCCGCCGTCGCCGAGCCGGCGCACCGGACCACCGACCCCCGTCACCCCGTCGCGCACCGGCCAGGCGTCGGTGACCTCCAGCGCGGCCATCGGGGCCCCCTCGCCGTCGGTCAGCACCAACGTGCGGCGGGCCGGATCCCGGACGTCGAGCCGCTCGGCGAGGGCCGCCGGTACCTGGAGCGTCACCGGCACCGACCAGGGAGCGTCGTCGGTGAGCCGGCCCCGCCGGCTCACCGAGACCAGGTCGGCGCGGGTCATGAAGCCGGTCAGCGGGGTGTATGCCCCGATGAGGAGTAGCTCCAGATCGGCCAGTTCACCCGGGCGGGGCGAGTACGCCGGCGCGTCCCGCAGCACCTCGTCGGGCGGCACCCAACCGTTACTCATGAACCCCCCAAATCACTGTTCGGCACTAGTTTCTCAGCCGACCTGGGGATCGGTCGAGTGCCACTCCAGGAGTTGGGGACGCGGCCGGATCTCAGGCAGTGGCCAAGGGGGCCGCGCCGAAGGACACCGCGAACCGTTTACACCAGATTGACACGCTGGTCAGCTCGTCCAGGTCCACCTCGGCCGGGATGTCGTACGCCTGGTCACCGCGGTTGCCCTTGAGTCGGCCCAACTCGACCCAGTGGCCGTCGTCGAACACATGCCACCCGGCTTCGCCGCTCCGGACCGGCTGGTCGGTCAACCACACCCGAAGGTCAGGGCCGTTGGAGGTGGCCAGGCCGACCAGTTCCAGCCGCAGCTCGCCGTCGGCGGTGCGGATGATCCGGGCGGTGCCGCTGGTGTCGTGTTCGTGGGTGATGAACTCGCCGCTGCGGACGATCGTCGGGCCGGTGCCCGGGGTGGCGCCTTCGGCTGATGCGGAGTCGTCGACTGGTGTGGAGTTGGTGGGCGATGAGGGCGCTTCGCTGGCCACGACCGCCAGTTCTTCGTTCACCTCGGTGTCGGTGACCAGTTTCCACGGCTGGAACCAGTAGAGACCGAAGGTGGTGCCGGCGGCGAGAACGGTGACCGCGACCCAGGTGAGCGGGGCGCGCAGCAGTCGTGAAGCCATGCGTCCAGTCTGCCGGCGGGGGGCGGTGGGGGAATTACCGGAGCCTTACGACTGCCGCCCCCTACGGGAATGATCAGGGGCGCGTCGGGTGTCGGTGTCGGGCGGCACCTGCCTAATCTGGGGGCGTGGCACTCATCGCGACCGAGTCGCTGACCAAAACCTACCGGGGTGGGGTCACCGCGCTGGCCGATCTGACCGTCGTGGTCGAGCCCGGCATCGTCGGTCTCGTCGGCGCGAACGGCGCCGGCAAGTCCACCCTGATCAAGATTCTGCTCGGTCTGCTCCCGCCGACCAGTGGGCAGGTCCGGGTCCTCGGCCTGGATCCGACCACCCAGCCCGACCGGGTCCGTGCGCGCGTCGGCTACATGCCCGAGCACGAGGCTCTTCCCCCCGACCTCTCCGCCGCCGAGTTCGTTACCCACCTCGGCCGGATCAGCGGCCTGCCACGGACGGTGGCCCGCGAGCGGGCCAGCGAGGCGCTGCGACACGTCGGGCTCTACGAGGAGCGCTACCGTCCGGTCGGCGGTTACTCGACCGGCATGAAGCAGCGGGTGAAGCTCGCTCAGGCCCTGGTGCACGACCCGGACCTGCTGCTGCTCGACGAGCCGACCAACGGGCTCGACCCGGCCGGGCGGGACGCGATGCTCGCCCTGATCCACCGGATCGGCACCGAGTTCGGCATCTCGGTTCTGGTCTGCTCGCACCTGCTCGGCGAGGTCGAGCGGATCTGTCACACGCTGGTCGCCATCGACGGCGGTCGGCTGCTGCGGGCCGACCGGATCGACGCCATGACCTCGGCCACCGACGTGCTCGCCGTGGAGGTCAGCGAGGGCACCGAGGAACTCGCCGCCCGCCTGGCCGCACTGCGGCTGCCGGTTCGCCGGGAAGGCCGCCTGCTCCTCGTCGAGCTGGCCGATGACGACACCTACGATCAGATCCTCGGCGCGGTTGCTGAGCTGGACCTGCCGCTGCACCGGTTGGACCAGCGTCGCCACCGGGTGGCCGAGCTGTTCGCCACGAGGGAGCCCAGCCATGTCTGAGTCGACCGGAGTCATTCACGACATCGGCTACCAGCGCTACACCGGCCCCCGCCTCGGCCGTGGTCCGGTGTTCGGCGCGCTCTACCTGCACGGGCTGCGCACGGTCTTCGGCTTCGGCCGCAGCGCCAAGGCGAAGATCTTCCCCTGGCTGGTGGTGGGCATCGTGATCGTGGTCGCCGCCGTGGTCGCCGCCGTCCGGAGCCAGATCGGTCAGGTGGTGATCACATATGCGCAGTTCGCCGACACGATGAGCTGGCTGATCATCTTTTTCGTCGCCGTCGCGGCCCCCGAACTGGTCAGTCGAGACCTGCGTAGCGGAGTGCTGCCGCTGTACTTCTCCCGGCCGCTGGCTCGGTCGGACTATCCGCTGGCCAAGCTCCTCTCCCTGGTCACCGCGCTCTGGTTGTTGCTCGGCGGCCCACAGCTGGTGATGTTCCTCGGCGCCGCCTTCACCCTCGAGGAGGGCCCGCGGGGGGTCTGGAACGAGCTGCTCGACCTGCTGCCGGGGCTGCTCTACGCCGGTCTCTGGGCAGCGGTCTTCGGCGCGATCGGTCTGTTGGTCGCCGCGCTGACCGGCAAGCGGGCGTTCGCCGCCGGTGGGATCGTCGCGGTCTTCCTGATGACCACGCCGATCGTCGGCATCCTCGCCATCCTGCCCTCGCAGACAATCAATGAGCTGGCCTTCCTCGCCTCGCCGATGACCATGGTTAACGGCGTGGGCACCTGGGCGCTCGGGGACCTGCTCTTCGAGCGCGGGGAGGGGTTGCCCATCGGTGGGCTCGGCCCGCTCTACGCCTTCGCGGCCGTGCTGCTCGTGGCCGGTTGTGTCGTTCTCCTGTTGGCCCGCTACCGGAAGGTGGCCACCCGATGAGCGTGACCAGTGTGGAACCGAGGTCGGCGCCCGCCCCCACAGGCAGCCGACTGGATCTGGCGGGCGTCTCCCGCTGGTACGGCAACGTGGTCGCCGTCAACGATGTCAGCATGAGCCTGGGGCCGGGGGTCACCGGGCTACTCGGGCCCAACGGCGCGGGTAAGACGACGCTGCTGCACATGATGGCCGGCTTCCTCGCGCCGTCCCGTGGCGCGGTGACCCTGGACGGGACGCCCACCTGGCGCAACCCCGAGGTCTACCGGCGGCTGGGGCTGGTCAGCGAACGGGAGGCCGTGCACACCTTTCTCACCGCGTACGAGTTCGTGCTGGCCAGCGCACGGCTGCACCGGCTGCCGGACCCCTCGGAGGCCGCTCGCCGGGCGATCGCCCTGGTCGAGTTGGAGGGGGCGCAGTCACGCCGGATCGGCACGTACTCCAAGGGCATGCGACAGCGGGCGCGGGTGGCGGCGGCGCTGGTCCACGACCCGCAGGTGCTGCTGCTTGACGAGCCGTTCAACGGGATGGACCCGCGACAGCGGCTGCACATGATGGACCTGCTGCACCGCCTCGGCGGCGCCGGGCGCACCATCCTGTTCAGCTCGCACATCCTGGAGGAGGTCGAGCAGCTCTCCGGCACGGTGCAGGTGATGGTCGCCGGCCGGCTCGCCGCCTCCGGCGACTTCCGGACGATCCGTCGGCTGATGACCAATCGGCCCCACGTCTTCGGGGTCCGGTCCACCGACGACCGGGCGCTCGCCGTGGCGCTGATGGCGGAGCCATCGGTGACCGGCGTGGAGCTGGGCCGGGGCGGGCTGACCGTGCGGGTGAGCGACTACGGCGCCTTCACCCGGGCGCTGCCCAAGGTTGCCCCGGCCCACGGGATCCGGGTGCGGCAGCTCGTGCCCGAGGACGAGTCCCTGGAGAGCGTGTTCTCCTACCTGGTGGAGGCCTGACCATGTCGACTGTTTCCTGGATCACCGCCCGGGGGCTGTTGGGGCGGCGCCGCTTCCTGCTGCTGTTCCCACTACCGGTGCTGCTGGTCCTGCTCGCGGTGCTCTCCCGCGCGCTGGGGGTGGATCCCGGCGCGTGGGGGCCGCCGGTGCTGGTCGGCCTCGGGTTGGCCGTGGTGCTGCCGGTGATCGCGTTGATCGTCGGGACCGGCGTACTCGGCGCGGAGATTGACGACGGCACCGTGGTGCACATCCTCACCAAGCCGTTGCCGCGCTGGCAGATCGTGTTGCCGAAGCTGGCGGTGGCGGCCGGGGTCACCGCGGTCACCGTCGCCGTGCCGCTGTATGTGGCCGGTGTGCTCGCCAGCTCGGTCTGGGTCGGTCTGGCGCTCGCCGCCGCCGCCGCCATCGGCGCGCTGGCCTACTGCGCGCTCTTCCTCGCGCTCAGCCTGGTCACGCGCCGCCCGGTGCTGCTCGGGTTGGTCTACGTGCTGATCTGGGAGGGGCTGCTCGGCAACTTCGTCAGCGGGACGAAGGTGCTCTCCATCCAGCAGTACGTGATCGCACTCGCCGACCGGTTCGCCCCGACCGAGCTGCTCGCCACCGATGTCTCGGTGCCGGTCGCGGCGGTGATGAGCGCGCTGATCACGATCGGTTTCACCGCCCTGGCAGTCGATCGGCTCCGGTCGTTCAGTGTGGCCGGCGACACCAGCTGAGTCAGGTCGGCGGCCCCACCACCGGTGGGATAGCCGGCGGGGTTCACTCCGGGCAGTGCGGGGCTAGGGTGACTCGTCCAACGCTTGGCAGCCGCAGGCGAGGTGGTGCTGCGTGCCGATTCGCTCGCTGCTGAGCCAGCCGCGGTGGCCGTCTCCAGCCTCACCGTCCTTACCGGGGCTTCTGCCTGACCTTGTCCTCCCGCTCAGCTCAGGGAGTCCAGCCACTGGCGGTGCAGCGCGGCGTATCGCCCGTCGCGGTGGACCAGGCGCGCCGGTGGACCGTCCTCGACGATCCGCCCCGACTCCAGCACCACCACCCGGTCGGCGATCTCGACGGTGGAGAGTCGGTGCGCGATCACCAGCGCGGTACGGTCCCGCAGAATGGTGGCCAGGGCCCGCTGGACCGCTCGTTCGGTCGGGACGTCGAGGGCCGAGGTCGCCTCGTCGAGGATCAGCACCGCCGGGTCGGCCAGGAACACCCGAGCGAACGCGACGAGCTGCCGCTGACCGGCCGAGAGCCGGCTACCGCGGCGATGCACCTGGGTGGCGTACCCGTCGGGCAGCGCGGTGATGAACTCGTCCGCGCCGATTGCCTTCGCCGCCGCCGCCACCGCGGCGTCGTCGGCGTCGGGCCGGCCGAAGCGGATGTTCTCCGCGACCGTCCCGCCGAAGAGGTGGGTTTCCTGCGTGACCAGGACGAGCGCCTGCCGTAGGTCGGCGTCGGCGAGGTCCCGCAGGTCCACGCCCCCCATCGAAACGGTGCCCGTGTTCGGGTCGTGGAAACGGGCGAGCAGCTTGGCGATGGTCGACTTGCCGGCGCCGGTCGGTCCGATCAGCGCGACGGTCTGTCCGGCCGGGATGTCCAGATCCAGTCCACGCAGGATCGGGGACTGCGGGTAGTACCCGAAGGAGACCGAGTGGAAGGTCACCGCGCCGCGCCCGGCTTCGGTGGCCGGCAGCGGCACCGGGCGGGCCGGCTCCGGTACCTCAGGCCGCTCGTCCAGCACCCCGGCGAGCTTCTCCAGCGCCGCGGTGGCCGACTGCAGCGAGTTGTAGAACTGGCTCAGTTCCTGCATCGGCTCAAAGAACCGACGCAGGTAGAGCAGGAAGGCGGCGAGCACCCCGACCTCGACGTGGCCGTTGAGGACGCGCCACCCGCCGTAGCAGAGCACTGCGGCGATGGTGACGTTGCCGATCAGCTTGACCCCGGGCGAGTAGGTGGCGATGAGCTGAAACGCATGCAGACTGGCCCGTCGGTAGTCGTCGTTGACCCGGGTGAAGATCCGTTGGTTGCGCGGCTCGCGGCGGAACGCCTGTACCGCCCGGATCCCCCGCAGCGACTCGACGGTATGCACGATAACCAGGGCGATGGTGTCCCGGGTCCACCGATACGCCACGGCCGAGGTGCGGGCGAACCAGCGGGACAGCCAGAACAGGAACGGGAACGCCAGCAGCGTCACGGCGGCCAGCGGAAGGTCCAGCCAGAGCAGGATCGCGGCCACCGACAGGATCGACAGGGCAGCGAGGACCAGGCTGTCGATGCCACCGCCGACCAACTCGCCGATGGAGTCCAGGTCGCTGGTGAGCCGGGAGACCATCCGTCCGGAGGTGTACCGCTCGTGGAAGGTCACCGACAGGCGCAGGAAGTGCCTGTACACCCGGCGTCGGAGGTCAAGGAGCACAGCCTGACCGATCCGGGCGGAGAGGACGAGGAAGCCGCGGCGGGTGATGTACTCGGCGACCGTGGCGACGACGAACGCGGCCGCGATGTACGTCAACGGCCTGGCATCACCGGCCCGCAGCGGCGGAATGGCCCGGTCGATGCCGAGCATCACCAGATATGGTCCGGCCATGCCCGCCACATTCTGGATGAGCAGCAGCACGACGGCGACGGCGAGCTGTCGGCGGTGCGGGTGGATCAGGTTGCGCAGCAGCACTCGGCTGCGGGCGCGCAGCCGGGCCACCGCCGCCGGATCGGTGGCCTCGGCCCGGCTGCGGTCGGCGTCCGGGTCAACCGCGATGCCGCGCCAGTTCTCCCGGGCCGGCCGTGGTCGTGGCACGGGGGCGGCCGACCGCGGGTCACCGCCCCGATTGTCGCCGTCGGTCACGAGCGCACCAGGCCGTTGGGGGTCGGATGGCCCGCCGGTGGGCCCGGTTCGGCCGAGAGCAGGGCACGGTACGCCGGCACCGTGGTGAGTAGGTCGGAGTGGCGGCCCAGCGCGGTGATCCGGCCGGCCTCCAGCAGGGCGACCCGGTCGGCGAGTGCGATCGTGGCCGGTCGGTGCACCACGACCAGGGTTGTCGTGTCGGGTAGGGCCTGTCGTAGCGCCGTCTCGACGAGCGCCTCGGTGTGCACGTCGAGGGCGGACAGGGGGTCGTCGAGCAGGAGCAGGGCGGGGCGGCTGAGCACCGTCCGGGCGAGCGCGAGCCGTTGCCGCTGCCCGCCGGAGAGGGACAGGCCCTGCTCGCCGACCCGAGTCGCCAACCCCCACGGCAGGTCGTAGGCGAAGGTGGCCTGCGCCAGCGTGAGCGCGGCCCGGACCTCCTCGTCAGCGGCGTCGGGCCGGCCCAGGGTCACGTTCTCCCACACCGACATGGAGAAGAGCGTCGGCTCCTCGAAGGCCACCCCGACCAGCCGGCGCAGCGTCGTCAGCTTCAGGCACCGCACGTCGTACCCGTCGATGGTGATGTGGCCGCCGGTCACGTCGTGCAGCCGGGGTACCAGGGACAGCAGGGTGCTCTTGCCGGAGCCGGTCGCGCCGACCAGTGCCACCGTCTCGCCTGGCTCGATGGTGAGGTCAACGTCGCGCAGCACGGGTGCGCGGGCACCCGGGTACCGGAACGAGACACCTGCGAACCGCAACCGACCGAGGATCTGGGCGCGGGGTGGGGCGGCGGCGTCGGGAGCGTCCAGGATCGCGGGCGGGGTGTCCAGGACCTCCCGGATCCGGTCGGCCGCGGTGGCCGCCTCCTGCCCGCCCGCGATGATCCACCCCAGGCCCTGCACCGGCCAGATCAGCAGGAGCTGGAGGCTGACGAAGGCCACCAGCTCGCCGATGGTGAGCGTGCCGGCGGCGGCGGCGCCCGCCCCGGCGATGAGGACGACGCCCAGGGTCAGGTTCGGCACCAGGTCGAGCCGGGCGGAGGTGTCGGCGAGCAGCCGTCCCTTGCCGACCGCGGTGTCGTGTAGCGCTTGGGAGCTGACGGCGAATCGCGCGGCCAGCTCCGGCCCCCGCCCGTACGCCTTCGCCGTGCGTAGCCCCTGCGCGGTCTCCTCAACCAGCGTGGCCAGGTCGCCCTGCTGGTCCTGCATCCGCCGGGAGGCGGCGTGGTACGCGCGGGCGAACCGCCGCGCGAGGAGGAACAGCGGGATGGCGCTGACTGCCACGGCCAGGCCCAGCACGGGGTGCAGCCGGATCAGCAGCGCCACCACCACGGTGTACGTGACCAGGTTCAGGGCGAGGAAGAGCAGGCCGAAGGAGAGGAACCGACGGATCGCCGAAAGGTCGGTGGTGATCCGGGAGAGGAGCTGACCGGACTGCCACCGGTCGTGAAAGCTGGCCGGCAATCGTTGCAGGTGGGCGTAGATGTCGGCCCGGATGGCCGTCTCGATCCCCAGCGAGGAGGAGGACTGCACCCAGCGGCGGATGAAGATCAGCACCGCTTCGGCGAGCCCGAAGAGCAGCGCCAGGCCGGCGAGGCGGAACAGCCCGGCCGGATCCTGCCGGGCGACCGGGCCGTCCACCACCCGCTGGGCCACCAGCGGTACGGCGATCCCCGCCGCCATGGCGGCCAGGCCGGCGAGGAAGAGCCAGGCGAACTCCGGCGCATATGGGCGCAGGTAGTGCCGCAGCCGCCAGAGGCTGTCGAACGGATGTCGGCCCGTGGTGGGGCCCGGATCGCCGTCAACCTCCGCGGGCACTACCCGACGTTACGTCCTTTAGGACCGTCGCCGGTGTCAGCTTGCTGTCAACTGTCGCTCATGATTCAGCAACCACTTCTTCACATCCAGTCCCCAGCGGTAGCCGCCCAGGGTTCCGTCGGTGCGGAGCACCCGGTGACAGGGGACGAAGAGTGCGGCGGTGTTCCGGGCGCAGGCCGCCGCGGCGGCCCGGACCGCCGCTGGGCGTCCGGCCAGCCCGGCGAGCTCCGTGTAGGTGACCGGATTGCCCGGCTTCAGGTCTCGCAGCACGTCCCAGGCGTGGGCCAGGAACGCACCGTCGGTGTGCTGCTCGACCGGAACCTCGTCCACCGCGGTCAGCTCCCCCTCCAGGTACGCCGTGACGGCGGTGGTGACCGGGCCGAGGTCGCGGCGTTGGCGCAACGGGGCGCGCAGGCGTGGGTGGACCAGGGCGAGCAGGGCGGGCAGGTCGGTGGTGAAGCCGGCGGCTCGGACCGCCCCGTCCGGTCCGGCGAGGATGGCGAGTGGGCCGGCCGGGGTGTCGGTGATGGTGGCGTCGATCGTGTTCATGCTGCTCTCCAGAGTCGGCTCAGCGCGTACGAGCGCCAGGGGCGCCAGCGGTCGGCGTACGAGTGCAGGGTGTCCGGGCTGTCGGGGAGGCCGAGGGCGGCGGCACCCCGACGGACGGCCACATCGGTGGGGAGCAGGACGTCCGGGTCGCCGAGCGCGCGGAGCGCGACGTAGTCCGCGGTCCACGCCCCGATCCCGGGGAGGGCCAGCAGCCGCTGCCGGGTCTCCTGTCGATCCCCACCCGGCTCCAGGTCGATCTCCCCGGCGGCCACCGCCGCCGCGAGCCGACGCAGCGTCTCCCGGCGGGCGGCCGGCATCCGGAATGCCGTATCCGGCGCGGCAAGAACCTCCTCGGCGGCGGGGAACGCGGACAGCCCGTCCGCCTCGGGCACGGGGGCGGGGAGCTGGCTCAGGAGCCGAGTGAGCGTGGTGCGAGCGGAGGCCACCGAGACCTGCTGGCCGACGACCGCGCGGACGGCCACCTCGAAACCGTCGACCGTGCGGGGCACCCGGACCCCGGGTTCCGCCGCGACCATCGGGGCCAGGGCGGGGTCGGTGGCCAGGGCGGCGTCCACCGCGGTGGGGTCGGCATCGAGGTCGAGCAGCCGGCGGCACCGGGCCACCGCCGGCGCCAGGTCCCGCAGGTCGGTCAGGCGTAGCGTCGCCACCACGTGCCGCTCCGTCGGGGCCAGCGCCGCTGTGCCGGTGCCGTGGGGTAGCCGTAGCCCCCGGTGGTAGGTGCCGGCGCGTACCTGGTCCACCCCGGGCAGTGTCCGCGGGGCGAGGAAGTCCAGCAGCGCCCCGACGTGCAGTGGGGGGCGGTAGGCCAGCCGTACCGTGATCGTGCCGGGTCCCGCGGGTACCGTTGGCCGACGCCGGTTGGCCCGTAGCTCGGACGGAGGGACCGCGTACACCTCGCGGAGCGTGTCGTTGAACTGTCGTACGCTGCCGAACCCGGCGGCGAACGCGACCTCCGCCAGCCCGAGGTCGGTGGACTCGATCAGGGTCCGTGCGGTCTGCGCGCGCTGCGCTCGGGCCAGCGCGAGCGGGCCGGCGCCCAGCTCGGTGCGGAGTAGCCGGTGCAGGTGGCGCTCGGTGTAGCCGAGCCGCGCCGCCAGTCCGGGCACCCCGTCCCGATCGACCACGCCGTCGGCGATCAGCCGCATGGCGCGACTCACCAGGTCCGCCCGGAGATCCCACTGTGGTGAACCGGGGGTCGCATCCGGCCGGCATCGACGGCAGGCCCGCAGCCCGGCCCCCTGCGCCGCGGCAGCAGATGGGAAAAATCGCACATTCTTTCGCTTCGGGGTGGTTGCCGGGCAGGATGGCCGGCAGTAGATGCCGGTCGAGAGCACACCGGTGTAGAACCAGCCGTCGAACCGCTGGTCGCGGCTGTCAACGGCCCGGTAGCACCGTTCAAAGTCCAGGTCCACGCACCGATGATGCCTCCGTCCGGAGCCCGTCGGCTCGCGGGAATCGGACGCCGGTGTACCGCAGGGGTGCCCGGGGCAGGAACGGTCGGTCCTGGTCGGTACCGTCTCGCACACCAGGTCACGGGAGAAGGGTGCGGCGATGGCGAGCGGGGCGGGCGGGCAGACGTCGACACGGGATGGGCACCCGCCGCTGGATCCGGCGGTCACGCAGGGCTTCTTCACCCGCATGCGGGTGGTCGCCCCGGCGGCGGTCGGAGCGCTGGATCGGGACCGTGCCGGAAGCCCGGAGCGGGCGTTCGAGGACACCGCCAGCGGTCGGCTCGTCCGCTCGCTGGACGACGACCGGCTCCGTGCCCTCGGCATGTGGGTGCACCACTGGTGCGTGCGCTTCTACGACGATGACACCCGGGCCGCGCTGCGGCTGCTCAGCGAGATCGCTGCCCGGCCGGGGCTGGGGTGGACGGCCGACGAGGTTCGGTGGATGCTCCGCGAGTCGCACGCGGTCGGGCCAGCGGCCGACGCGCGCTTCACCCTGCCGCTCGCCGCCGCCGCCGAACTGCCCCCGGAAGCGCCGCGGACCGAGCCGGTCATTCCCCGCCAGACCCTCCCCCGGGACTGACCGAGGTCGCCCTCGGGGCAGGATGGGCGACGCACCCGACGGAAAGGACGACCGTGGCCGCCACCGAACCCACCATCCTCGCCACCAGCATGGGCATCTTCGCGCCGGGACGCGCCGGCCAGCCCCGGCGAATCAACCCGGTCTTCGACCTGGCCGCCGAATTGGCCGGCGCAGCGGAGCCGCGGATCTGTTTCCTCAACCAGGCCGAGGGGGATCAGCCGACCACGCTGACCCGGGTCTACGAGGGGTTCGCCGGCAGCCGGTTCCGGATGTCCCACCTGGCGCTGTTCCCGATGCCGAACGTCGAGGACGTGCGGGCCCACCTGCGGGCGCAGGACATCATCTGGGTTGGCGGCGGCAGCGTGGCCAACCTCGTGGCGGTGTGGCGGGTGCACGGCCTCGGCGAGATCCTGCGGGAGTGCTGGGAGGCCGGGGTCGTCTTGGGCGGAGTGTCGGCCGGCTCGATCTGCTGGCACTCCGGCGGCGCCACCGACAGCTTCGGAACCACCCTGCGGGGCTTCACCGACGGGCTGGGCTGGCTGCCGTACGGCAACGGGGTGCACTACGACAGTGAGGACCAGCGGCGCCCGTTGATACACCGGTTGGTCGGCGACGGCACGCTGCCCACCAGCCGGTGCACCGACGACGGCGTCGGTCTGCTCTACCGGGGTGAGCGGCTGGTCGAGGCGGTCGCGGACCGGCCGGGCGTGTCGGCGTACGAGGTCAGTCGCGGCCCGGACGGCAGCATCCGGGAGACCCCCATCGGCCCACGCCTGCTGGACTGAGCCGGCGACAGGAATCGTCGGCCAGGTGCCGGTGGTCAACCGGCGGCGGCGTAAGCTGGCTCGTCGTGAGTCTCACCATCGGCATCGTCGGCCTGCCCAACGTCGGCAAGAGCACCCTCTTCAACGCGCTGACCAAGAATGACGTGCTCGCGGCGAACTACCCCTTCGCCACCATCGAGCCCAACGTCGGTGTGGTCGGCCTGCCGGACGAGCGGCTGGGCAAGCTCGCCGGGATCTTCGACTCGCAGAAGGTGATCCCCGCGCCGGTGTCGTTCGTCGACATCGCCGGGCTGGTCCGCGGCGCCTCGAAGGGCCAGGGGCGGGGCAACGCGTTCCTCGCCAACATCCGGGACGCCGCCGCGATCTGCCAGGTGGTCCGCGCCTTCTCCGACCCGAACGTCGTACACGTCGACGGCAAGATCGCCCCGGCGGACGACATCGAGACGATCAACACGGAGCTGATCCTCGCCGACCTGCAGACGCTGGAGCGGGCGATTCCCCGGCTGGAGAAGGAGGCCAAGCTCCGCAAGGACCGGGCCGCCGCGGTGACCGCCGCCAAGGCCGCCGTGGAGGTGCTCGACAACGGCACCACCCTGTACGCGGGCGCGGCTGCCGCCGGTGTCGCGCTGGAGCATCTGCGCGAGCTGCACCTGCTGACCACCAAGCCCTTCCTGTACGTCTTCAACGTCGACGAGGCCGAGCTGGCCAACGCCGAGTTCCTCGACGAGCTGCGGGCCCTGGTCGCCCCCGCCGAGGCCGTCTTCATGGACGCGAAGATCGAATCGGAGCTGGTGGACCTGCCCGAGGAGGAGGCCCGCGAGCTACTGGAGTCGATCGGGCAGGCCGAGCCCGGGCTGGACCAGCTTGTCCGGGTCGGCTTCCGCACGCTGGGGCTCCAGACGTACCTCACCGCCGGCCCCAAGGAGGCGCGGGCCTGGACCGTGCCGGTCGGGGCGAGCGCCCCGGAGGCCGCCGGCGTCATCCACACCGACTTCCAGCGCGGCTTCATCAAGGCGGAGGTCGTCTCCTACGACGACCTGCTCGAGGCCGGGTCGATGAGCGCCGCGAAGGCGGTGGGCAAGGTTCGCATCGAGGGCAAGGACTACATCATGCAGGACGGCGACGTGGTGGAGTTCCGCTTCAACGTCTGAGTTAAGCGTTGCGGGGGCGTATGTTGACCTGATTGAATCCGGTTGTCCTCGCTCAAGGCGTGGTGGCTCCGGTTGACCGCGCCCGCAACATGGAGAGGGTGACAGCCCGTTCGAGTCGGGCCGAGTCCGGGGAGTCCCGCCGACTGCGGGACTCCCAAGCCTCGCACACCGTCGGTGGCGACAGCCCGACAGCAATGTTGACAGCAACAAGCTGCGACATGGACAGCCGGCAGCGGTCGGAAGCGGACAGCTACCCGAGGTCGTGAACGCGGAAGGACCTCCGCCCGGGCCCCTACACAGACCGTTACTCCTGTCGGGACTGTGGACAGATGCGGTCGTTATCCAGGATTCGGGGCGCTGGCCGCCGCGCTGACGTCGCCTTTTGCATCGGACCGGTGGCGAACTCGCGAAAGCCGCCGCACTGGGTGACGGCCGTGATTCCGGGTCTCACCGGCCGCAGCGACTCGTCGTCAACCACCCGGCCCCTTCAGAAGACGGGCACCTGGCGTGCCCGCGCCGTACGAGGTGTTCTGGAACCGAGGTCCAGCACGGCCAACCGGGCAGGTGCGACCGCTGGCCGGTCCAGTTGCCGCGCGACGATCCGGTACGCGATCAATCATTCGTACCGAAGTCGTCCGAACCATTGCTGTCGATTGCGGCGCCTCGGTTCACCGCCGTACCTTTGCCATATGTTTGAGGTTTTGTTCGTGTTGGCCGCCCTGGTAGCTACCGTGCTCGGAATAGTGGCGGTGCGCAGAGCGCGGGTCAAGCGATTGGAAGGGCTGGGGGGCAGCGCCTACGCCGACGGATGGTGGGTTGCCGGGAGCGGTCACCGGAGTGGCGATGACAGTGCCAGCGGGAGTGGCGACAGCGGGGGCGGTGGAGGCGGTGGAGGCGAGTAACGGCTTGCGGTGGCCTTTCTGGCTCAGGTGCCCTCGCAGCTCGGAGCACCCATAGCCCTACTTCGGGGCCCATAGCCCGTTCCCAACCCGAGAGTGACCCGTTAGCCCTTGGGTCTCCACCAGGCCGCGAGCAGCCCTACGACGGCGATGAGGAAGAGGCAGGCAAACCCTGCACAGAGCATCAGGCCCAAGCCGGCGAAGATCCCCTCCCTGGGATGACTGTAGGTGAACCAGGCTCGTTCTGTCAGGAGGCGTCCGGAGGGGCCGCGCACAGCCCGACAAGAATCCGTCAACTGCATGTTGCGTCGTCGTAACCGTGGATGGGTTATCCCTACCAGCGGTACGGTGGTTGCTTCAGTGCCATCCGAAGTTGTGGCCAATAGCGTGACTGGCATCGACATCTCCCTCGTGCGAGTAGGAACCTGAGGTGAACGCCGACGGTGCTGGGCGTGGACGACTTCGCCCGACGCCGTGGGCACCGATACGCGACCGTGCTGCTCGACATGCACACCCGCCGGCCGATCGACGTCCTACCCGAGCGCACCCGTCGGCACCCTCGCCGAATGGCTGCACGCGCATCCCGGGGTCCAGGTCATCTGTCGGGATCGGGCTGCCCGCGGAGGCGCTTGGCCAGGCGGAAGTGGTCACGGCGACGCCGACGATATTCGGCGGAGAGGCCATCGGGGCGGTGCAGGCGAGGGTGAGTGAGTGGGCCGTGGGGACGATACGCCTGTTCGGCCTGATGCCGGCGGTGCTCTTCGGTGTCTACGCGGGGCGTAGGTCAGTCTTGACCTGGGGGCCGGAGCGGAAGCGGGTTCTTGGCCTGGTCGCGGTTGCCGGACTGGCGGTCGGCATCCTTGCCGGAGTGCCCTTGGCGCTGATGGCGGCGTCAATATGGACTGACCCAGCACTCGGTATCAGTGCGATCGCGGGAATGCTCCACCTGGCGGGCGGATATGCTGCCGCAGCAGGTTACCTGGCCCTGTTTGCCTTAATCGCGGTTGCCGCTCGGCAGACTCCCGGCCCAATAGTGAAGGCACTGTCGGTGAGTGGGCAACGCTCCTTGACTCTGTACCTGAGCCAATCCCTGCTATTCCTCGTCCTCTTCGATCCGGACTTCTTTGGGCTGGGTGACAACTTCGGCGTTGCGTGGAACTCTGCGGTGGCTGTTGGTGTCTGGACCGTCGGCGTCCTCAGCGCGCTGTTGATGGACCGGCTGTCTGTCCGTGGCCCGGCCGAGGTGCTGCTACGTAGTCTCACCTACCGATCGGCCTGGCCACGTTCTCGTTGAGGAGTGGGTCGCCCGGTGGCCACGACGCCCTGGTCCGGTGGCCGCGGAGGATGTAGCGGCGCAGCCGGACGGGGCGGCCTTCCGGGCTGGTCCAGTCGGCGGTGGTGGTGTGGGTGTGCCGCCAGCCGGTGTGCTCGTACAGGGCGATGGCGGCGGCTGACCTGGGGTCGTCAACGATCTCCAGCATGAGGTCGAGTTGGTGCTCGGTGGCCCATTGGCGAGCATGGTGCAGGAGCCGGGTTGCGGTGTTGTGTCGACGGGCGGCCGGTGCGACGAACAGGCGACTGATCTCGACCACGGTTGTGGCGGCAGGGCTGGTCGCAGCGACAGGGTTGGTTGTGAAGGCAGGGTCGGCGGCGGAGGCGGGGTGGTGGATGGCTACGTGGCCGACGAGGGTGCTTCCTCGCTCGGCGATCCAGGCATGGCGGGTGTTGTCGGGGGACAGCCACTGGTATGTGTCGGCGGGCCAGTTCAGCGGGTAGCGGTCCAGCCGGTGCACGTCCGCGAGGACTGAGATGCAGCGTTGCAGGTCGGCCGGGACCCGGTCCCGGATGCTGAGGTCGTCCATCTGATCATCATCGTTGAGCAGCCCCTCGGGGTGAACCCTGGCGAAAGTTCATGGTTCGCTACTGATGCCCGGGGGAGTCCTTCACCACTAGCGTCTGTCGAGCATGGACAGGATGCCGCGAGGGAGGACGCACCGCGAATAGAGCCCACCGATGAGCCGGCGCCGGCTCGTCGCCGCAGCCACCGTCGTCGGACTGGTCGCCGCTGGCCTCACCGTCACCGGCAGCACCGCCGTCGTGAACGCGATGGCTACTCGGCCTTGATCCAGCGCGCGTCTTACGGCGTACCGCACATCACCGCCCGCAATTTCGCCAGCCTCGGCTTCGGCACCGGCTACGTGCAAGCCGAGGACAACATCTGCCTGATCGCCGAGCAGATGGTGACGGTCCGCGCCGAACGATCCCGTTGGCTCGGCGCGGAGGCCAGCAACGTCAGCAGCGACCTCCTCCATCAGAAGGCCATCGACGACCAGGCCGCCGAGCAGTTGCTCGACGGTCCGCGCGACGGCGTCCGCGCACCCTCCACACAGGTGCGCGACCAGATCCGGGGCTTTGTCGCCGGCTACAACGCGTACCTTCGCGATGGGAAGGCGATCACCGACCCTGCCTGCGCCGGGAAGGAGTGGGTACGCCCGATCAGCGAGCTGGACATGTGGCGGGCGCACTGGGCCCGAATGGTCTTGGCCAGCTCTGGTGCCCTTGCCAACGGTATCGTCGCCGCCGCGCCCCCCACCGCCAGCGGGAACAGTGGGCTGGCAAGTGCCCCTCAGACGGCAGCGGTCGCCGCCGGCGTGGACGGTGCGCCGGCCGGGTTGGGCAGCAACGCGTATGGCTTGGGGCGGGAGGCCACCACCAGCGGCGCCGGCATGCTGCTGGCCAACCCGCACTTCCCGTGGGACGGCGTCGAGCGCTTCTACCGGATGCATCTCTCAAGGTGCCCGGCCGGTATGACGTCGAGGGCGCGGCGCTGGTTGGTGACCCGCTTGTCCAGATCGGCCACAACGGCAAGGTCGCCTGGAGCCACACCGTCTCCACCGCCCAGCGGTTTGTCTGGCACCGGCTGGACCTGGTGCAGCTACCACTACGACGGCCAGCCCCGGGAAGATGACCGCCCGTACGGTCACCGTTCAGACTCCCGAGGGGCCGATCAGCCGCACCCTCTACGACACCCACTTCGGTCCGGTCGTCGTGGTGCCCGGTCAGTTCGACTGGACCGACACCACGGCGACGCGATCACTGACGCCAATGCCACCAACAACCGTGCCCTCGATGGTTGGCTGGCCATGGGACAGGCTCGGTCGGTGGGTGAGTTGCGGACGGTGTTGGACGAGCGGCAGTTCCTGTCCTGGGTCAACGTCATCGCCGTTGACCGCCGCGGCCAGGCCCTCTACGCCGACCACTCCGTCGTGCCCCGGGTGACCGACTCCCTGGCCGCCGCCTGCATTCCGGAGTGACTATGTGACCAACTCCAACGACAGCTACTGGCTGGCCAATCCGGAACATCCGTTGGAGGGCTACCCGCGTATCGTCAGCGACGAGCAGACCCAGCGCAGCCTGCGGACCCGGCTCGGTGTGCATCGGTGCAGCAGCGCCGCACCGGCACCGATGGACTTCCCGGGAGGGGCTTCACCACCAGCAACCTGTGGGACGTGACGATCGGCAACCGGGTCTTCGGCGGTGAACTGGTCCGCGACGACCTGGTCCGGAGCTGCGAGGCGGAGCCGACGGCGACCACCTCCGACGGCGCCACCGTCGACCTGACCGAAGCTTGCGCGGCCCTGCGTGGTTGGGATCTGCGGGTCGATCTGGACAGTCGCGGTGCGCACCTGTTCACCGAGTTCGTTGGGGCCGGTGGCCTGCGCTTCGCCGACCCGTTCGACCCAACCGCCCCGCTGAGCACGCCGAGCCGGCTTGCCGTCGACGACCCGAAGGTGCGGACCGCTCTCGCGGATGCCGTCCAGAAGCTGGATGGCATCCCGCTCGACGCCCGGCTCGGCGACATCCAGACCGAGCCGCGGGGCGCCGAACAGATCTCGATCCACGGTGGTCATTACGATGTCGGCGCCTTCAATATGACCATCAGTGGGTTTGCGCCCGGAGTCGGCTATCCAAAGATTTTGACGGCACCTCGTTCCTGATGGCCGTTGAGCTGGGTAGCGACGGGCCGTCGGGCCGGCAGATCCTCACCTACTCGCAGTCGGCCAACCCGAATTCGCCCTGGTACGCCGATCAGACGCGGTTGTATTCGGGCAAGGGTTGGGACACCATCAAATTCACACAGCGCCAGCTCCGAGCCGACCCGAACCTGGTCACGTACCAGGTGGGGGAGCGGCGCGACTGACCGCATCCGGTGGCCGGTGGCCGGTGGGGCCTGCCCACCGGCGGCCGGCCCCACCGCGCCAACCACGGTTAAAGCGTCCCCCATTGAGGCTTCACCTGGCCAAGCCCTGGTGGGCGACGAGGCGCTCGCGGATGAACGAGAGTGCCTACCTGCCAAAGTCGCTGGTGCCAGGTTGCTTCGGGTGGTTGGGTGCCTCGATGAGCATCATTCTGAGCACTCCGAAGGTTGACGAGCTGTCATCAGCGGCCGAGGCGCTCAAGCGGTGGCAGCTCGACGAGGGAGCGCTGCAACTACACTCCGGCGATCTCGGCTGGCACTCGCAAAACGGGGCCGAGGCTACCGCCGGCGCGATTCGGATGTGGTCGTGTGACGGGGAGGTTCTCGCGATCGGGCTGCTGGACGGCCCTGGGCTGGTGCGCCTGGCGGTCGCTCCCGACCGGCGCGAGGATGCGGCCCTGGCCCACCGGCTCGCCGCGGATCTGGACGACCCGGCAGGTGGTGTCCGGGCTGGCGATGACGCGATCGTCGAAGCCCGGGGTGCGGAGCTCCTTACCCAGTTGCTGTTGAAGCGAGGCTGGGAACGGGACGAGCCGTGGACAACCTTTCATCGAACCCTCTCGGAACCGGTGGAGGGCAGCGGTCCGCGCGTCGAGACGATCGAGCCCGATCGCGCCGAGGTGTGGGTCGCCGTCCACTGGTCCGCGTTCCGTGGCTCAGTCTGCACCGATGCCGACCGACACCGTACGGTCGGGCGTTGGCTCACGATGGCTGGAGGCCCGTTTTACGGTGACGCACGCAGCCTCGCCGTATTCGACGAGAACGACGACGCCGTGGCGGTGGCGGCCGTGTGGTCGGCCGGCCCCGGGCGGCCGGGACTGCTGGAACCAATGGGCGTCCACCATGGTCATCGAGGTCGTTACTACGGCACAGCGGTCACGCTCGCCGCCGCCGCGGCCCTTCGCGACCTGGGTTCGTCCAGCGCGGGCGTGTGCGTGGAGAGCTCCAACGCCGGTGCCATGGCCACCTACGCCTCGGCCGGCTTCACTCCGTCCGCCGAGGTGACTGATCTGCGTCGCGGCCCTCGGTGAACTCCGGCCTGGCCGAAGCTCCGATCGACCCCGACCCCCGGCCGACCCCGCACCCGGGGCCCTCCGGCGAGCCGATCCCAGTCGGTCGTGCCTTCGCGCGGCCAGGCCGCGTCGGCCTTGTCGACCAGGATATCTGCCGGGATCATCAAGAAAATTCGGCACGGGTGTCCATTCGGGGCCGCACCGATCGTCGTACCGATACCCAACAGATCCCATCGGCCCTGAGCCCTGGAGAACGTGCTGATACCTGAGAAGACGAGCTGAGAATGAAGTCATGAAGTATCTGATGCTGGTCTGCGCTGAGGAAGACCTGACCTTCACTGTCGAGGAGGAGGCGGACCTGGCGCGCCGGACTCAGCGGTGGGTGGCGGAGATGGACAGCCGCGGGGTGCGCCTGCACGGCAGCCGGCTGCAGCCCGCCGAGGGAGCGACCACGGTACGGGTGCGGGACGGTGCGGTGCTCGTCGCTGATGGGCCGTGTGCCGAGACGAAGGAGCACGTCGCGGGCTACGACCTGCTCGAGTGCGCGGACCTGCAGGAGGCGATCGAAGTGGCTTCCAAACACCCGGCCGCCAGCTTCGGCGCGATCGAGGTGCGGGCGTTTTGGCAGTCCTGACGCCGGAGGTGCGGATGGCCGTGGCGGAGTCGTTCCGGCAGGAGTCGGGGCGCATCGTCGCGGGGCTCATCCGCCTTACCGGCGACTGGGACTTGGTCGAGGAGTGCACGCAGGACGCTTTCGCCGAGGCGCTGCGCACCTGGCCGGAGACGGGCACCCCGCGGCGTCCGGGCGCCTGGCTCACCACGGTGGCCCGCAACTGTGCCTACGACCGACTCCGGCGGGCCAGCACAGAGACCGCGAAGCTGAAGGAGGTCGCCGTCCTGGCGGATCAGAAGGGCCTATCCGGCGGGGGTGTGGACCTCGACGCCGACGGCGGCAGTGGCATTCGGGACGACCGACTACGGCTGATGTTCACCTGCTGTCACCCGGCGTTGCCGATTGAGGCGCGGGTGGCGCTGACTCTCCGTACCCTTGCCGGGCTGACCACCGCCGAGATCGCCCGGGCGTTTCTGGTTCCCGAGCAGACGATGGCGAAACGGCTCGGCGGTGCCGACCTGGCCCGTGAGGGGCTCTGCGCGGAGGCGATCCGGCTGACCCGGGCCCTGGTTGAGCTGATGCCCGGCGAGTCGGAGCCGGCCGGCCTGCTCGCCCTGATGCTGTTGCAACACTCGCGGCGTGGGGCCCGGGTGGACAGCGCCGGCAACCTGATCACCCTGGAGGACCAGGACCGCGGTCTGTGGCACCGGGAAGAGATCGACGAGGCCACCAGGCTGCTCGAACGGACGTTGCGGGCCCGGCGCATCGGGCCTTACCAGCTTCAGGCCGCGATCGCCGCCTGTCATACCGAGGCGCGGCGGGCGGCCGACACCAACTGGGCCGAGATCTCCGCGCTGTACGCGTGCCTGGCCGAGTTGATGCCCTCGCCGATCGTGGAACTCAACCGGGCTGTCGCGGTCGCGATGGCCGACGGCCCGGCGGCGGGGCTGGTGCTCATGGAGGCCCTGGAGGCATCCGGGCGGTTGGGCGGCTACCACCTGCTGCCAGCGCTCCGCGCGGACCTGTTGCGCCGGCTCGGTCGGCGGGACGACGCGGCGGCAAGCTACCGCCGGGCGTTGCACCTGACCGGCAACGACGCCGAACGTCGGTACCTCAGTCGCCGCCTGGACGAGACGTGCGGTGGTGGCTCTGCCGGGTCGGTGACCGCGACGCCGGCCGAACGCGCCAACGGCGGCAACGACCAGCGGCGGTGGGCCCGGCCGGGCCCACCGTTGACGGCGCTGTGCTGATGTGGTGGCGGACTTCCGGCCGTCGCTGGTGATTCGAGGCGCCCGGTGCGAGACCCACGAGGGGGTGCGGAGAGGTGGCATTCATCCCGGCCGCGCCCGGGTCAGGTTAGTGGTGGGATCAATGCCAGATGGAGGAAGAGGATGATCAAAGCGCTGAACAACATCGAAGTCATTACGCTGTTTACCGAGGACCTGCCGGTGACGAAGAAGTTCTACCAGGACGTCTTCGGCCTCGAGGTGGTGTTCGAGGACGAGGTGTCGGCCGTCGTCAAGCTGCAGAGCCTGATGATCAACTTGCTCCAGGTCTCCGAGGCCGACGAACTGATCGAGCCGGCCCGAGTTGCTGGTCGGGACGGCGGCTCCCGTCTGCTGCTGACCATTTTGGTGGAGGATGCCAACGCGGTCTGCGCCGAACTCGAGCGGCACGGGGTCAAGCTACTCAACGGGCCGATCGACCGCCCGTGGGGCCGTCGTACGGCCGCCTTCGCCGACCCGGCCGGCAACGTCTGGGAGGTCGCCCAGGAGTTGCCCGGCACCTGACAGGTAGCCGGGCGGTGGCGCGGCAGGGAGCTGGCTCCCAGGCCGCGCCACCGCCCGCCGGGCCTCACGACAGCCGTCGGGCAATCTGTGCGTCTGGCCGCTCCCATCCCGCGGTAGTAGCCACAACGGCAATCCAGGAGATGTCTCGGTGCTGCCTCATCTCAGCCCTGACGGACAGGGCATGGACAGGGCGCTTACAACCAATAATTGAGGGCCCACTACCCACGTCGCTCCTCCTGGGCCAGGTCGCCAGCGCCGCTAGGACGGCGCAGAGAAACAGACAGCTCAGCAGGCCGCAAACCGGTGCGGCGACCACCCAGAACAATCCTCCACGAGGCTCGATGATAGGGCTCAACAGCCGCGGTACGGGAGGTCGAGGAGGAGGCCGGCTGGCGGCCCAAGGGTTGTAGGAGCCAGTGTCGAGGCTGAGGGCGTCGAGGCGGCCGGTGAAGTGTCGAGGGGGCACCGACGCGCGACGTTGGGGGTACCGTCAACGTGATGGCCGGTTGGGGAGTTCGCTGGCCTGCTGAGCTTGGAGTGACGCTATGGCCTCGCCTGTCGATCCGCGCTTTGGGGTAGCACTGCGTGAGTTCCGGGAGCAGCGTGGTCTGTCGATCCGATCCCTCGGGCAGCTCGCTCATCGGAGTAAGAGCCATCTGCAGGAGCTGGAGGCGGGACTCAAGGCTCCGACGGTCGACACGGCGTGCCACCTGGACCGGATTCTCGGCGCGGGAGGCGTGCTGGCTCGCCTGGTTGACGCACCGATCGACCATGCGGCCGAGGCCGGCGAGCTGCGGGCGAGAGTCGCCGCCAGTGACGTGGGCAGAGACGTGCTCGAACGGATTGAACAGGGCGTTGACGACCTGGCCAGTTCCTATCCGACGTTGGCCCCGGCAGACTTGTTGCCGCTGGTGCGGCGGCACCTCGCCGATGTGCGGCGGCTACTGGATGGACGGGTCACACTTGCTCAACAACGGCGGTTGTTGGTTGCCGGTGCCTGGCTGGCGGTGCTGCGGGCGACCGTTCACATCGACCTTCGACAGCGCACTGCTGCGGCTGCCCACCTGCGGGCTGCGCGTGACCTTGCCGAACATGCCGAGCATGGTGAGATCCAGGCATGGTGTCTGGAAACCCGGGCCTGGGACGTGCTGACTCAAGGTGACTACCGGAGGGCGCTCGATCTTTCCGGTCAAGCGCAGCGGGTCGCCCCGAAGGGCAGCTCTGCTCGGATTCAGGCGACCGCCCAGGAGGCGCGCGCGTGGGCGCGGATGGGAGACGTCGGTGCGACTCGGCGAGCGCTGGACCGGGTGGAGCGGTTGACGGCGAATCTGCCCGTTCCGGAGCGGGCTGAGCACCACTATCGCTACGACCCCGCCAAGGCCGCCGCCTATACGGCCACAACGTTGGCGTGGGCGGGGGACCCCGGTGCCGAGCAGGTAGCGCGGGCGGTTCTGGCCGACCTGGACCCGCACGGAGATGGGGGAGCGAGGCCTCGTCGGTCCGCATCAGCTCGTCTCGATCTTGGCCTTGCCCTGGTCGCCGCCGGCCAGCCCGACGAGGCGGTCGCCCTGGGGGTGCAGGCTGTGATGTCCGGGCGGGTGGTGCCGTCGAACTGGTGGCGGGCTGCGGAACTGCTGACGAAGGTGGAACAGTCGGGGGCGCCGGAGGCCGCGGCATTGCGTGACCTGTGCGTCGAACACGCCCCGGGACGCCGACTATCGGCGGACAGCAAGCCCGGTTAGCGGACACGCAGCGGCTAGATCGATGCCGTGTTCGGCGGGACGCTGGACCTCACCACACCGGGGCGCGGAGCGAGAGGTGCATTGGCAGATGTCCCTCCGCGCACTCAGGACGGAGGGCCGGACCTATGACCGTAGCAATTGGACTTCTGCAGCGAATCGTCAGTCGGTACCTGCTGATCGGAGGCGGACGGGCGCGCGGTTTGCCTATCGCTACGAGGGAGGCTCAACCGCCCCCGCGGGGAGCGCCTTCGTTCCGTTCAGGTTGATTGATCTCTCGGACGGCCGGTGGGACGTACGTACCGTCGGCCACGCTCCCCTCTGGGCTGTAGACGCGGAGCAGCATGCTGAAGGGCCCATCGGGAACGGGTAGCCAGTTGGCGGTACTTACGCCTGGTGGTGGAGTTGGCGTTGCGTAGATGCTGATCGAGCCATCCTCGTTGGTCTCGAGCCCCGGAGTGTAGCTTGCTACGACGTATTTATCCTCCGGGTTGCGATGCAGGTTAATGGTTTCAGAAATGTAGGAAGTGACCGACCAGAAATCACGGGACTGGGGAATCTGGTCCCTCTCGAAAGTGAGAACATATCCGCCGGAGGCTCCATTCAGTGGTCGATCGTCCTCGCCCTGGAAGACATTGTAGTACGCTGAACTGTCGATGCCGTTGCAGTATTGACAGAATTCGGCAATCGAGGATCGATCGAGGTATTCGCGCCCCCAGAAGCCGATGTTTCGGAAGTTGATCCAGTTGTTCTGATCGGTATTATCAAGATAGTTCGCGATGATCGCGGACTGTGCGTCCTGGGTCGCTCGTGCGAATTCTTCGTCGAATCTCCCGGTGGCGAGCAGTTTGTCGAATTCATCCGCAAGTTCCCTGTTGTCGCCAGTGAGAGGTGGTGTTCGGATGTCCCTAACCCCACGTTGGAGTTCTCGCAGGAAGCGAATAGGATTATTTCTGATCAGCCTGCCCGCATCCCTCTTGAACGAGCGAGCCCAGAAAGTCACGGGGAGAATCAGGGTCTCCGCCAGCACGCCCCTCTCGTACGCCAGCAAGGGGCCCATGCGCAGGGATCTCCGGAACTCCTCAGCCAGAGCACTCTGGTTCTCCCCCTCGGACGAGAATCTGTTGGTCCGGATAATCAGGAGCGGATTTGTCACCGGAAGTGCTATCTGGGCTACCTCTGGAGGGAGGCTTCCGCTCCAGCCGGGTCCAGTGAAAGCGTAGGTGCCACCAGAGGTTGTCGATATATCGGTATTAATAATGTTCCCGTAAACGTCGGTGATGAGTACCCCATACGTCGCCGCGGTGTCCGGGATCTCCAAGATCGCTGGCTCATGACGTACGCCGATGAGTGCAGAGGTGTACAGCGTGTCATCGCTGGGTGCCACCACGGAGCGGAATGTGGGGGACATCTCGTCTGGTCCGAAGAGGAGATTGGGAACCAGGACCCGCTGTTGTTGATGCGTGAACCACCGGGGGTAGAACTTGGTTACATAACGGCGCGTAACCTCATAGACGTGCGCTGTCTGACCGTCGATTGCGGCTCCGTCTGGAGAAGGTGACCTCGCAGTGGTGTAAGAGGGTGTGGCAAGCAAGATCCCCGCGGCGCACAGCGAGGCGCAGAGAGATCGGATTAGGCGCGTCATGTAGGCTCCTTCGCGTGCTGCCCAGACAGCAGCACGAGTTCGCGACCGAGAATGGTCAGCTACTCCGGAAACCGAACCTGACTATCGCTCACATTCTTACAAAACCGGCTCGTGGGTGATGCGATTACGGATTGTGTCACCCAAAGGTGGAGTCTGTGCGGCTTAACCCGCCGCACCCTTGGGTCGCTGCGCTAGTCTCGAAGGTTCGCGTGGTGGCGCGCGGTCCCGCTGGTAGGGCCGAGACATGTCCATGAAGAGCTGTCGCGGGGCATGCTGTGGAGCTGTCTGTCGCGACGGCACGAGTGGTGTTGTGGGGTTCCGGGCCTTGGGGTGGCCGCCGGGCTGGTCTGCCGGGTTCGGATTCGTCGCCGGTGGTCAGGACGCCTGGCGGATGGCCGGGCTGGTCAGCCAGGCGTCGGCCAGGTTGCTGACGGGGACGTCGAGAGCCCGGCTGAGGCAGACCACGGTGCCGAACGCCGGCGCGGGTAGGCGACCCGACTCGATTTTGCGCAGCGTCTCCGGGGAGATGCCGGCCGCCAGGGCCACCTCGACGAGGCTGCGGTCGGCCCGCGCGGCCCGGAGGGCGACCCCGAGGCGCTGGCCCGCGGCGATCTGCTCGGCGGTCAGGGGTTGGCGAACCATGCCGGCAGGATAGCTCCCGATGCCCCCGCAGCGTGGGGTGGTATAAAAATACGGTATTAAAATACCGTTGCCAGGGAGGCACCGTGATCGAGCTGAAGTCCGCCGAGGAGATCGACCAGATGGCGGTCACCGGCCAGTTCGTCGGTGAGTTGCTCGCCGAACTGAGCGAGGTCGCCGCGGTCGGCGTCAACCTGATGGATCTCGAACACCACGCCCGTCGTCGGATCGCGCAACGCGGTGCCACGTCCTGTTACTGGGACTACGCCCCCTCGTTCGGCCGCGGCCCCTTCCGCAACGTCCTCTGCCTGTCGGTCAACGACGCGGTGCTGCACGGCCTGCCGCACGACTATGTCCTCCGCGACGGTGACCTGCTCAGCATCGACATGGCGGTCGGCATCGACGGCTGGGTCGCCGACTCCGCGCTCTCCCTCGTCGTCGGCACCCCCGCCCCCGCCGACCTGAAGCTGATCGAGGCCACCGAGGTCGCCCTCGTCGCCGGTATCGCCGCCGCCCAGCCCGGCGGGCGGCTCGGCGACATCTCCGCCGCGATCGGTCAGGTCGCGCACTCTTACGGCTACCAGGTCAACGGCGAGTTCGGTGGGCACGGCATCGGCCGCACCATGCACGAGGCCCCGCACGTGGCCAACAATGCTCGCGCCCGTCGCGGTCTGAAGCTCCACCCCGGCCTCACCATCGCTATCGAACCCTGGTTCTGCGCCTCCACTGACAAGATCAAGTTCGACGAGGACGGCTGGACGATTCGCTCCGCCGACGGCTCCCGTACCGCCCACTCCGAACACACGATCGCCATCACCGCCGCGGGCCCCCAGGTCCTGACCCACCGTCCCAGCCGCGGTGCCACCAACGCCGATCCCGCCGGCAGGCCCGCGACGACCTCGTGTGGGGGGATCGACCCGGCGGCGGGGTCGTCGCGCCCGGACCGTGGGGTCAGCTGATGTAGTGCAGGATCACGTTGTGCACGTGGTGGCTCTTCTGGGAGCCGCGGAACTCCACCTCGTAGGTGTGCGTGCCAACGTGGATGGCGATGGCGCCGGTGGAGAAGAACGAGCCACCCCACGACTTGTTGCTGACCACGCTCACACTGGTGATCTTCGCGTACGGGATGCTGGTGATCGCGTAGCGTTTGCCGATGAACGAGCGGTCCTGAATGATCACGCGTCGGTCGGTCACACCGATGAAGCCGGTACCGGTGCCGACGGCGTCGTAGACGGCGATGATCTGCTCGCCCTCGAGCAGCCCGCTCTGGATCTGCTGGAACTGCTCCTTGCGGTCGTACGTCGCGTTCGCCATGGCCTCAGCGTAGGTATCACGAGCACATCGACAGGGAGCGAAGTGGCCTGCGGTGATGCCTCGGCTGCTGGTAGCTGGTCACCGTGGCCTCAGGGCTCGGTGACGGCGCGATACGCGTCCTCGATGCGGGCGGCCAGCAGGACCTCGCCCTCGGTCAGCGGCATGGTCTCGTGGCCGACCCGGATCTCGGTCTGGTCGGCGCGGCGGCTGATCTCGGGACGAAGGTGCAGCGCGTCAGCGACCACCTTCACCCGCTCGGTGAGGGCGGCATGTTGCGAGTCGTCGATGGGGAGCGTCCGTCGGATTCCTTCGCCCTCCCGGGTCCAACCGGGCAGCAGGGTCAGCGCATCGTTGAGATGGTTGTGCTTACCTCGCCCGAACGGCATGCGTGCCACCACACCTCCCGGCATCGTTGCTGGCTTGTGGCCTAATCGTCGCTTCCCCGTGTCGTTTTGGTGGACTTAGTCTGTCTCTTGGGAGGAACTGTGTCCACGGCCACACTTCTGGGTCTTCCTGGCCTGATGGGTTGGTCGCGGTACCCAAACCGGCGATTGATCTGGCACGCTGGACGCTCGTGCGGACCGAACAGGCAAGCGATGGCGGCCGGGTGGAGCGACCCGAGCCGAAGGTGGTCGTCGGCGCGGCAATCATCCAGAACGGTCGGGTGTTGGCCTGCGCACGGTCTGCCCCGCCGGAGGTGGCGGGCCGGTGGGAGTTCCCCGGCGGCAAGGTGGAGCCGGGGGAGAGCGAGACCGCGGCGCTGGTGCGCGAGTGTGTCGAGGAGTTGGCCGTCCGGGTGGAGATCGGTGAGCGGGTCGGCCGGAGCGTTCGGATGGCCCACGGGCGCTCGGTGCTGAAGGTGTATCTGGCCCGGCTGCTGCACGGTGACCAGCCGCAGGCCTTGGAGCACGCGGCGCTGCGTTGGCTCTCCGCGGCCGAGTTGGACAGCGTCACCTGGCTACCCGCCGATGCCCCGATTGTCGCCGCGCTCCGCCCGCTGCTGGCCGCTGGCTGACCCGCAGCAGAACAGGAAGGGCGACCCGAAAACGGACAGAGCCGGCGGAGCTGCCGCCGGCCCTGTCGTCGTCGTTGACGTGTTCAGTGCTTGTCCTGCTCCGGGTGGGCGTAGTTCAGGTGCTCCGGCGGCAGCGGGAAGGTCACGTCCTCGCCGAACGGCGACGGTGCCGCCGGCCGGTCGAAGGTGAGCTCGGTCAGCGGCAGCTTGCCGGACTCGTCAAGTGTCGGGGCGGTCGGCTTCGGCACCTCGCGGTGCCAGTTGACGCCGGCCTGCGCCTGCGCCTCGGCCTGCGGGTCGTGCGACGCTCCCGCGTGTGAGTGGAACCCGGGCGGGCCGGCCGCGGGGGTGCGCACGGCACCCGGGGAGTGCTCGCTGGTCACGCTGGTCTGAGGCACCTGACCCCTCCGGAAGATCTTGTTACCGAGCCAAACAAGGGGATCATACTTCCGGTCGACTACCCGCTCCTTCATGGGGATAATCCCGTTATCAGTGATCTTGATGTGCTCGGGGCAGACCTCGGTGCAGCACTTGGTGATGTTGCAGTAGCCCAGACCCTGTTCGGCCTGTGCGTACTCCTTGCGGTCGTCCCGCGCGTCCAGTGGGTGCATGTCCAGCTCGGCCGCCCGAATGAAGTACCGCGGCCCGGAGAAGGCTGGCTTGTTCTCCTCATGGTCCCGGATCACGTGACAGACCGTCTGGCAGAGGAAGCACTCGATGCACTTGCGGAACTCCTGCGAGCGCTCGACGTCAACCTGCTGCATCCGGTAGTCGCCTGGGGCGACGCCGGGGGGCGGTGCGAAGGCCGGGGTCTCCCGGGCCTTCTCGTAGTTGAACGAGACGTCGGTGACCAGGTCCCGCACGATCGGGAACGTCCGTAGCGGCGTGACCGAGATCGTCTCGTCCTCGGTGAAGGTCGACATCCGGGTCATGCAGGCCAGCTTCGGCTTGCCGTTGATCTCCACTGAGCAGGAGCCGCACTTGCCGGCCTTGCAGTTCCAGCGGCAGGCGAGGTCCGGTGCCTCGGTGCTCTGCAGTCGGTGGATGATGTCGAGGACGACCTCGCCCTCTTTTGCCTCGACCAGGTATTCCTTCAGGTCGCCGCCGGTCTCGTCGCCCCGCCAGATGCGGAACTGTCGCTTCGTGGCCGGTGCGCCGGCCGCCTGGCTCTTCTCAGTTCCCATTCCTCAGCGCTCCTCCTCGGTGAGGGCGTCGAACTCCGCCAGCTCCTCGTCGGTCAGGTACTTCGCCAACTCCGCGCGGTCGAAGAGCGCGAAGAGCTCCGGCCGCATCCGCGGTAGCGGCTTGCGGTCCAGGTGCACGATGTCGCCCTCCAGGGAGCAGACCTGGTTGACCCGCCGCCAGGCCGGGTCCATCGTCGGATGATCCTCCCGGGTGTGGCCGCCCCGCGACTCCCGCCGCTCCAGCGCTGCCTTCGCGGTGCACTCGGAGACCACCAGCATGTTGCGGAGATCCAGGGCAAGGTGCCAGCCCGGGTTGTAGCGCCGGCCGCCCACCGCGCTCACCTTGGCCACTCGTTCGCGAAGCTCGCCGAGCCGGGCCAGCGCGTCCACCAGCTCGCCCTCCCGTCGAATGATGCCGACCAGGTCACCCATCACCGCCTGGAGATCCTGCTGTAGGACGTACGGGCTCTCGCCGGTGTCCCGCTGTAGCGGGGCCAGGGCCGTCTCCACCGCGGTCTCCACCGCCGGCACCGGGACCCGGGGCCGGGACGCCAACCCGTCGGCGTACGAGGCGGCGTGCCCGCCCGCCCGCTTGCCGAAGACCAGCAGGTCCGACAGGGAGTTGCCGCCGAGCCGGTTGGAGCCGTGCATCCCGCCGGAGACCTCACCGGCGGCGAACAGCCCGCGGACGTGTCCGAACGCGGCACCGGAGTCGGGGTCGACCTCCACCCCACCCATCACGTAGTGGCAGGTCGGCCCGACCTCCATCGGCTCCTGCGTGATGTCGACATCGGCCAGCTCCTTGAACTGGTGATACATCGACGGGAGGCGACGGCGGATCTCCTCCGCCGGTAGCCGGGAGGCGATGTCCAGGTACACACCCCCAGCCGGGGTGCCCCGACCCGCCTTGACCTCGCTGTTGATGGCCCGGGCCACCTCGTCGCGCGGAAGCAGCTCCGGTGGACGCCGGTTGTTGTCCGGGTCCTCGTACCAGCGGTCCGCCTCGGCCGCACTGTCCGCGTACTGCTTCCGGAACACATCCGGCACGTAGTCGAACATGAACCGCTTGCCCTCGGAGTTCTTCAGGATCCCGCCGTCCCCGCGGACCGACTCGGTGACCAGGATGCCCTTCACCGAGGGCGGCCAGACCATGCCGGTCGGGTGGAACTGGAGAAACTCCATGTTGATCAGCGTCGCCCCGGCCCGCAGCGCCAGCGCGTGGCCGTCCCCGGTGTACTCCCAGGAGTTCGAGGTGACCTTGTACGAGCGGCCGACCCCGCCGGTCGCCAGCACCACGGCCGGCGCCTCGAAGAGAATGAACTCCCCCGACTCCCGGTAGTAGCCGAAGGCGCCGGCGACCCGGTCGCCGTCGAGCAGCAGCTCGGTGATGGTGGTCTCGGAGAAGACCCGGATCCGGGCGTCGTAGGAGCCGTGCTCGCGCTGATCTTCCTGCTGGAGGGAGACGATCTTCTGCTGGAGGGTGCGGATCAGCTCCAGGCCGGTGCGGTCGCCCACGTGCGCAAGGCGCGGGTACTCGTGCCCGCCGAAGTTGCGCTGGGAGATCTTCCCGTCCTTCGTCCGGTCGAAGAGGGCGCCGTAGGTCTCCAGCTCCCAGATTCGCTGCGGCGACTCCTTCGCGTGCAGCTCGGCCATCCGGAAGTTGTTCAGGAACTTGCCGCCACGCATGGTGTCGCGGAAGTGCACCTGCCAGCTGTCCCGGCTGTTCACGTTCCCCATCGCGGCCGCGGCGCCGCCCTCGGCCATCACCGTGTGCGCCTTGCCGAAGAGCGACTTCGAGATGATCGCGGTCTTCTTGCCGGCCAGCCGGGCCTCGATCGCCGCCCGCAGCCCGGCGCCGCCGGCCCCGATCACGACGACGTCGTAGTGGTGTCGTTCGATTCGCGTGGTAGTGGTCATGTCGGGGCCCTCTAGTTGATGAACCGCAGGTCGGTGAACCAGTCGGCGGAGACGGCCATGATGTAGAAGTCGGTGAAGAGCACCGTGAACAGCGACACCATGGCGAACGTGCCGTGCCGGACGTTCAGCTTTGAGATCAACGTCCAGAAGCGGTACCGCACCGGGTTCCGGGAGAAGTGCTTCAGTCGTCCGCCCATCACGTGCCGGCAGGCGTGGCAGGAGAGCGTGTAGCCGGCGAGAGCGACGATGTTGACCAGGATGATCAGCGAGCCCAGCCCGACCCCGAAGGCGCCGTCCGGCCCGCGGAACGCGAGGAACGCGTCATAGATGTTGATCAGCAGGACCACGAAGGCCAGGTAGAAGAAGTACCGGTGCCAGTTCATGACGAACAGCGGGAACCTGGTCTCCCCGGTGTACTTCTGGTGCGGCTCGGTCACCGCGCAGGCCGGCGGGGACGCCCACAACGAGCGGTAGCCCGCCTTGCGGTAGTAGTAGCAGGTAACCCGGAACCCGGCGACGATCGGGAAGGCGACGATGCCGAGGGGGAGGAAGAAGGGGAACTCCCCGAACGGGGTGCCGAAGTGCGATGAGCCGGGTACGCACGAGTCGGTCAGGCACGGCGAGTACAGCGGCGTGAGGTAGTGGTAGTCCTCCACGTAGTACCACTTCGCCATGAAGACGCGGATCGTCGAGTAGACGATGAAGAAGAGCAGGATTGCGGCGATGCCGACGGGCTGCACCCACCAGCGGTCGGTACGCAACGTTCTCGCCGCGATGGCGGCACGCGGACGCGCGCCCGGCCCTCCCGGCCTCGTTGCCGTTGATGTCATTCGAGTCGTCTCCCTGACGGGGCCCGGATGGGCGGCGGATCAAGTTCGGTAGGCAACCAGGCCGCACCCGCTTGCCAACGTCATGCGCACACCAACGACCGCGCCGGAGAAACGGCGCAGCTAAGTGACACACGTTACGCCGATCTTTGCGAGCCGTCCGCGCAAGGCAGTGTCCCGTGTGTCCCCGTTCTTGGAAAGGCCTGTCGGTGCATCGATGTCCACCCGTTCGTTCGACGGCGTCGTTCAGCCGCGCCGACCGCGGCCACCCGCCCCGCCCACCGCGGGCACTGGCGGTCGCCGATCAGCCGGAGGCCCCACCGGTGAAGTTCCACGCGGCGAGGCGCAGCGCCGGCGCCTCCCACCAGACCCCGTCCACCCGGTCCGGCTGACGGGCCAGCGTGTGCCCGACGCCGAGTACCGCTCCGGGACCGAGCGCGCGCGGGTAGGACTCGGTGAACCGGAGGTCACGTACCGCCCGAGTCACCACGCCCTCCTCCACCAGCCACACCCCGTTCCGGGTGAGACCCGTGACGACCAGGCTCTTCGGGTCGAGGACCCGGGTGTACCAGAAGTCGCTGACCAACAGACCACGGCGGACGCCGGCGAGCAGCGCGGCGGTGTCCGGGTCAACGACCGCCGCGGTACGGGCGTCGCCGGACCCGGGCTGCCGCACCGCCTCGGCCGAGGCGGCGGTGAGACGCAGGTTGCGGGGGACCGGGCCCCAGGCGGTGCCGCCGGGGACGGCGTGCCCGGTTGAGGTGGCACCGGCCAGGGCGGCGGTGCGCCGATCGTGCGCGACGGCAGCGGTCACGCCCGCGTCCACCAGGGTCAACGCCGCCCGCCGAGTGCCCTCCACGTCGAACGGCGGACCGGACCGGTCGAGCGGATCGTCCACCAGGGTCACCATCGGGTCGAACTGGGCCGTGCCGGGCTCGGCGAAGGACTGACCCTCGTGGTGCCGCCTGCCGTTGAAGCCGTAGGAGGAGAGGTTCTGGAGCAGGTCGGCGACGGCGGCCGGCTCCAGCACCACCTCGTACCGGCCGGGCGGCAGCTCGACGGGGTCGGTCGCCGCCCGAGCCTTGCCGGCGGCGCGGGCGCCGAGGACGGAGCCGTCCAGGTCGGCAAGGCGGTCGGCGGCCAGCCGGGCCACCCCGTCCGCGCCGCCGGTGCGGGCGATGCCGTCCATCGCCGCCTCGGCGGTCTGGCCCCCGACCGAGTGACCGGCCGAGTTGGCGAACGCCGACGAGCGGTGCGCGGTGCGGCAGTAGCCGGCCGTCTCCAGCCCGCCGGCCGCCGCCACGAAGGCGCGGACCCGATCGGCCCGCTCACCCGGCTCCGCGTACGCGGTCGCCTCGTCCACCGGGGCTCCGGGCGGAATCGGGGTGGGTGGGGTGAGCCCCGGCCAGGCCGGGTCGAGCGGACCGAGTCGTACCGCCGCCAGGGTGCGCTCGACGAGTTCCCGCAGGCCGTCCGGGGTGCCGACGCTGCCACTGCTGGCGACGGTCCGCCCGGCGAGGTGCAGCCGTAGCCGTACGGTCTGGTGGGTTTCGCCGACGTTCTGGTGGATGAACGAGTTGGCGAACCGGGTCAGCGCCAGCTCGGCCCGGGTCACCGTCGCCTCGGCCGACGCGGTCGGCCCGGCCAGCCGGTGGACCAGCTCTATCACCTGGCCCGCCAGGTCCAGCTCGGACCCCGGCCGGATCGTCGCCCTCACGCGCGCACCCCCACCCGGGTGCCCCGGAAGCGGGCGGGTGCGGCCGGATGGCCGGTGTGCCCCACCTGCCCTGGTTGGCCCTTGCCGCAGTTGGGTGTGCCCCAGGCGACCGTCTCGCCGGAGAGCATGTCCATCGAGCGCCAGAAGAGCGGGCTGATCCCGGTGTACGTGGGGTTGCGCAGCATCCGTCCCCGTCTCCCCTTCCTGATCTCCCAGCCGACCTCGCAGCCGAACTGGAAGTTGAGCCGTTTGTCGTCGATGGACCAGGACCGGTTGATGTCCATCAACACCCCCTCGTCGGTGGCGGCGATGATCTCGTCCAGGCTGTGTGGACCGGGCTCCAGCCCGACATTGGTCATCCGCACCATCGGCAGCCGGGCCCAGCCGTCCGCCCGGACGCTGCCGGCGTAGTCCAGGCCCGCGACGGCGGCCGAGTCACGACCCGCGAGCACGCCCACCCAACGCCCCTCCCGGACGGCGTCCCGGCGGACCGCCGGGGAACCCTCGTCGTCGTAGCCGAAGCTGCCCAGCGCCCCGGGGAGCGTTGGATCAACGGTGATGTTCATCAGCTCCGAGCCGTACCGCAGCGAGCCGAGCTGGGCCAGCTCCAGCCAGGAGGTACCGGCGAAGGCCGCCTCCCAGCCGAGGATCCGGTCCAGCTCGATGGCGTGCCCGACCGACTCGTGGATCTGGAGGGCGAGCTGCTCGCCACCGAGGATCAGGTCGGTCTCGCCGGCGGGGCAGGGCGGTGCGGTGAGCAGTGCCCGGGACTCCTCGGCCATTCGTGCCGCGTGCGCGGTCAGGTCGAGCGAGTCGACCAGTTCCCACCCGCTGGTGCCGTACTGGCCCCGGTAGCTCGGGTACGACCGGCGTTGGGTCTCTCCGGCGCCGATCGAGGTGGCCGAGATGCCCCCGCCGCACTCGCGGATGCGCTGGTCGATCCGGTGGCCCTCACTGGAGACGAACCACTTCGCCGTGTCCCAGATCTGGTAGAGGCCCTCGGCGAGGTCGGCGCCGTGCTCGGCCATCAGCCGGGTCGCCTCGACCAGCAGGTCGCCCTTGGCCGACAGCGGCACGCCGAGCGGATCCACCGCGCAGGTCGAGGCCCAGCTCGCGATGACCGGCTCGGCCGGGATCGGGTCGATCGGCGGGCCCGGAACGTGGGCACTGGCCGCGGCGATCCGCGCTGCCCGCCGGCCGGCGTCGCGGGCGGCGGAATCGGACAGGTCGGGGACGGCGTGAAAGCCCCAGCTCGACCCGACCAGCGCCCGGACCCCCAGCCCGACACTCTCGTCCTGGGTCAGCTCCTCGATGTCGCTGTTGCGGGCCGTCATGGACTCGTAGCGCCGGTGCATCACCCGGGCATCCGCGTACCGGGCGCCCGCGTCGAGGGCGGCTTGGACAGCGGCGGACGCCGCATCGAACTCGGTCATAGCTCGACCCTAGATGGTCAGCTCCTATGACTGATCCGAACCAAGCCGGGGACGGCGCTCACTCCAGGTGGGTACGGAGGAAGGCCAGCTCCAGCCGCAGCAGTTGTTCACCGACGCCGCCCGCCGCCATGTGCGTGGCGCCGGTGAGTGGCAGCACCGAATGTGGGTGTCCGTTGGCCACCAGCGCGGCCGACAGCCGCAGCGTGTGCGCCGCCACCACGTTGTCGTCGGCCAGCCCGTGCACCAGCAGCAGCGGCCGGGCCTGCTCGGTGGCGGCGGCCAACTCCACCAGGGAATGGTGGGCGTACACGTCCGTCCCGTCCTCGGGCAGGCCCAGGTAGCGTTCGGTGTAGGCGGTGTCGTACAGGCTCCAGTCGGTCACCGGCGCCCCGGCGATCCCGCACGTGAACAGCTCCGGACGGCGCAGCACCGCCAGCGCCGCCAGCCAGCCGCCGAACGACCAGCCCCGCACCGCCACCCGGTCGAGGTCCAGGTCCGGATGTTTGTCGGCGAGCGCGGTGAGCCCCTCCACCTGGTCGGTGAGGACCATGTCCGCGACCCGCCGGTGGATCGCCTTCTCGAACGACGGCGCGACCCCCGGCGTACCGCGGTTGTCGATCACGACCACCGCGAACCCGGCGTCGGCCCACCACTGCCGCTCCAACCACGCCGACCGCGCCGCCAGCACCTCCTGGTGACCGGGGCCGCCGTACACGTCCAGCAGCACCGGCAGCCGGCGGCCGGAGACGTGGTTCTCCGGGTAGAGCACCGCAGCCGGCAGTCGCCGGTCGGTCACCCGCTCCAGCAACGGCAGCGGAGCGTACGGCGGGGCCGCTGCGAACGAGCGTAGCGTCGCCACCTCCCGGTCACCGCGCCAGACCGTCCAGCGTAGACCCGGGTGGTCCAGCGAGGCGCTGCCCACCACCAACACGTCCCCGCCCACGACACCGACGTGCCAGCCGGAGTCCGAGGTGATCCGGCGTACGTCCATGCCGCCGCCGACCGTGGTGCGGACCCGGAACAGGTGCTGCTCGCTCGGCTCGCCCTCGGCCGCCTCCACCAGCAGATCAGCCGGTCCGGTGCCCGCGCGGGCCGGGAGCCGTCCCACCACCCGGCGCACGTAGAGCGACGGCGGCGTCAACAGCGTTCCGTCGGCGAAGAGGCAGCGTGCGTCGTAGCCGTCGTGGGCCAGTTCCCCGCCGACCAGCACCCGGCCGTCCGGCAGGTGAGCGGGAGTGCCGGGGACCGGCTCCACCCAGCGCGGGTCGGCCAGCTCGGCGTGTACCTGGGTCTCCCCGGTGCGTGGGTCCACCGCGAGTACCAGTCCGTGCTGTTGGGAACGGCGCAGCACGGTGATCAGCGGTCCGCCGTCGGCCCAGTGCACGGCGGTCAGGTACGGGTAGGTCTCCCGGTCCCAGTGCACATCGACCCAGCCGTCGTCGAGATCGAGCAGGTGCAGGCTGACCTCGGCGTTGGGTCCGCCCGCCCGGGGGTAGGCGACGGTGGTCGGCGCGGTCGCCGGCTCGGCCGGGTCATGCAGGTGCCATCGGCCCAGTCGGGACTCGTCTACCCGGGCGGCGAGTACCGAGCGCCCGTCCGGTGCCCACCAGTAGCCCCGAAAGCGGTTGAACTCCTCCGCCGCGACGTGCTCGGCCAGCCCCCAGATGACCCCCGCGTCCTCGCCGGCGAGCATGGTGTCGGTGCCGTCGTACTCGACCACCCGAAGCTCTCCCCGGCGGACCCCGGCCGCGGCGTCGGTCACGTACGCCAGCCGCTGCCCGGTCGGGTCGGGTCGGGGATCGAGCACCGGGCCGGCGGCGGCCACCTCGACCACGTCCCCGTGGATCAGGTCGGCCCGGAAGAGCCGGCCACCGAGGGCGAAGATCGCCACCCGGCCGGCCGAGTCGAGAGCGTACGAGCCGATGCCGGCGGCGCTCAGCCGCAGCCGCTCCCGCAGCGTGCGCTCGCCCGGGCTGAGCTGGTCGGCATCCTCCGACAGGAGCGCCGCCGGATCGGCGACGAGCCGCTCCTGCCCGGTGTCGACATCGAGGAGCCAGAGCGCCTCGGTGGGGTCCGTCGGCCCACCGGAGCGAAGGAAGAGCACCCGGGAGCCGTCGTCGGCCACCGAGATCGCGTGCGGCGCTCCGTGGCGGAACCGACGGGTCCGCGCGGCCAGCTCCGGAAAGTCCACACGTCGGATCGTAGGGCGGTGCCGTGGGTGATGTGGCGGACCTGCGCGGACGCATCCGGGTCGGCTGCGAGAACCGCCGGATAGAGTGACGGACGTGACGACACTGCCCGATCGCCGGCTCCTGCTGGTCCATGCGCATCCCGACGACGAAGCCATCGGCACCGGCGCGACGATGGCCCACTACGCGGCCACCGGTGCGCACGTCACGCTGGTCACCTGCACCCTGGGTGAGGAGGGTGAGGTGCACGTGCCGGAGCTGGCGCAGCTCGCCGCGGCCGAAGCCGACCAACTCGGTGGCTACCGGATCGGGGAGCTGGCGGCGGCCTGCCGCGCGCTCGGGGTCACCGATCACCGGTTTCTCGGCGGCGCCGGCCGCTATCGCGACTCCGGGATGATGGGCCTGGCCACCAACGAGCACCCGCGCGCCTTCTGGCAGGCCGACCTCGATGTGGCCGCCGGGCAGCTGGTGGAGCTCATGCGGGAGCTCCGACCCCAGGTCATGGTCACCTATGACGGCAACGGGTTCTACGGCCACCCGGATCACATTCAGGCCCACCGGGTGGCGATGCGGGCACACGAGTTGGCCGCCGCCGACGGGTTCGCTCCGGCGAAGGTCTACTGGACGGCGATGCCGCGCAGTGTGCTGGAGGCGGGGATGACGCACTTCGCCGGCTCGTCGGACAACCCGTTCGCCGGCATCGAGGAGGCGGTGGAGTTGCCGTTCTGCACGCCGGATGAGCGTATCGCCGCCCGGATCGACGCGAGCGGGCAGCACGCCGCGAAGGAGGCGGCGATGCGCGCGCACGCCACCCAGATTCCGGACAACTCCTGGCTGTACTCGATCGCCGGCAACTTCGGCAGCGAGTTCATGGGGGTGGAGTACTACACCCTCGCCGTTGGCGAGAAGGGCCCTGGCTTCGGCCCGTACGGCTGGGAGGACGACCTCTTCGCCGGGCTGCCGGTCGCGGAGAGCTCGGACCGGACATCGGTAGCGGAGGGCTCGGACGACCGGATGTCGGTCGCGGAGGGCTCGGACCGTGCTCTGGCCGACGGCGTCAACCGGGCCCCGGTCGGCGCGACCGGTCAGTGGTGAGTCTTCCCGCCGTGCCGGTGTCGGTCGTGCCCGACGAGAGCGCTCCACCCCCAGCCCGGGGCGACGCCCGGTTCGCCAGCCGGGTGTTGCGGTTCACCGGCGGCGTGTTGGCGGTCGCCGGCGGGGCCCTCAGCGCGATGCTGGAACTCCTGTTCGCCCCGCTTCGGGTCGGTGGCTATCTGATTGGCGTGGCCGTGCTGGTCGCGGTCGGGTTGAACGTGGCCCTGACCTGGTTCGCCCTGGCTACTGTCGGGCGTCGGTGGGCGGTGGCGCTGCCCGCCGTGCCGTGGTTCTTCCTGGTCGCAGTCGCCGGGATCCGCACCGCGGAGGGGGACGTGCTGCTCGCCGGCACCTGGGTGGACCTGCTGCTCGTCGTGGCCGGCGCAATGACCTTCGCGGTGCTGGGGTTCCGGCAGATCCTGGCCGCCCCGCCGGCTACCCGGCCCGGGGCCTGACGGCACCCGTCCTCCGGTGGTAGACATTCCTGCCAGGATGACCCGTACGAGTGGTGGCGGGCGGTATGGCGGGAGAGTGCGATGAGGCAGCGGTGGCGGGCGGCCGGAGCGCTGACGGGTGCGTTGTTCGTAGTCAACGTGGTCGCTCGGTTGATCATCTGGGTGGGGTTCGACGATGCGGACACGACCGCGGCTGACCGGGTGTCGCTCGGGATGTTCGTGGTGATCGGGGTGGGCCTGGCCGCGGTCACCTTCGTCTGGAGCCGAAGCCGGCCCGCCGCCGAGTGGGGGGCGGACGTCGCCGCCGCGGTCGGCGTCGCGCTGGCGCTGACCGTACTGGTCGGGCCGCTGTTGGTGGGGAAGAACCCGTTCGGTGACGGTGCGGGGACCTTCTTCGCGCAGATCTGGCTCTATGCCGCTGTCGCCGGCATCGGGGTGCTGCTGGGCTATCTGCTGGCCGTCGCGCTCGGCCTGGACCACCGCTCCCGGGTGCTGAAGCGGTACGCCGAGTCGAAGACGGCGAAGCCGCACAAGCCGGCCCGCCGCTGACCCGTTCAGTCGGCCGGTGCGGTTCGGGTTCGGTAGGTGTGATGGGTGGTGAAGCCGAGGGCTCGATAGAGCGTCACCGCCTCCGCATTGCTCCGTTCGACCTGGAGGAAGGCGTTCGTCGCACCGACCGCCACACCCCACTGCGCCAGGGAGTGGATCACCTGCCGCGCCAGTCCTCGCCGGCGTGCCTCGGGTGCCACCTCGATCAGACTGAGGCCGAGCCAGCGGCCCGCCCCGGTGACAGTTCCCCGGCCGATGGCGACCAGCCGGCCGGCAACGCGTACCTGGGCGAAGCGGATCTGGGGCACGGCGGTGAGCACGTGCCGGGCGGCGGTCGGCAGGTCGCCCTTGCGGTTGGCGGCGACCGCCAGCCAGTCCGCCGACGGCGTGGCGGCCAGCTCGACCGGCGGTGCGTCGGCGATGGCGGGCCGGGCGGCCGGCAACGCGGCCAGCGGCACCGTCTGGACGAGCACCGGCGGGCCACCGCTCCAACCCCGGGCGTCGAGCTCCGCGCTGACGGGCGCGGCGAGCGGAAGCGGCGTGTTGATCAGGGCTGGTCGACCGAGGTCGGCGTACCAGCGCTGCACCGTGTCGATCGCGGCGGGAAGTGGCCGGTCCGGGTCGCCGACCGGTAACGCCGAGTTGGCGCGTCCGGTCCAGCCGTCGGCGCTGCGCAGCAGCCAGTCGCCCAGGTGGGCCCGGGTCGGTGCGGGCCAGGCCGCATCCGCCGCGTGCTCCAGCGCGGCCATCGCGGCGGCTGCCGGCCGTCGGGAGGGGGGTACTCGCCGCGCCCGGTGGACCTCGTCCCTCGGCACCGTGAGTCGCCCCTGCGCGGTGACGAGGGTGAGATGGCTCTCGCTCAGCTCAGCCAACTCGCCGAGGGCGTCGGAGAAGCGGGGCCGGCCTGCGCGAATGCCCACAATTCGGCGGACCACGACCCGGTGTCCCACATCCTCTGGTTGGAGCACGATCGACCTCCTCCCCGACGAGATACTAGGCTCATACCCGTCGCGGGTGATCGCGGCGTGTCTGCGGAGGAGAAGATCGGTGACCTATATCATCGCCGAGCCGTGCGTGGATGTGCTCGACAAGGCATGCATCGAGGAGTGCCCGGTCGACTGCATTTACGAGGGCAACCGGATGCTCTACATCCACCCCGACGAGTGCGTCGACTGTGGTGCCTGTGAGCCGGTATGCCCGGTCGAGGCGATCTTCTACGAGGACGACGTGCCGGAGCAGTGGAAGGACTACACCGCGGCCAACTATGAGTTCTTCGAGGACCTGGGCTCGCCCGGCGGAGCCTCGAAGATCGGCAAGGTGGAGAAGGACGCCACCTTCGTCGCGGCGCAGGCGCCGCGTGGAGAGGCACACTGAACCGGCCCACGCCGGTCTCGGCTCGGCTGCCGGAGTTCACCTGGGACGCCCTGGAGGCCGCGACCGCTCTGGCCGCGGCGCACCCGGGGGGCCTGATCAACCTCTCCATCGGTACGCCGGTTGACCCGGTGCCGCCGTCGATCCGGCAGGCGCTGGCGGACGCCTCGGACGCCCCCGGGTACCCGCTGACCGCCGGCTCGCCGGCGCTGCGGGCCGCGATGGTGGCCTGGGCGGCGCGTGCCTGCGGTGCCCAGCCGGAGGGGCTCGGCGTGCTTCCGGTGGTCGGGTCGAAAGAGCTGGTCGCCTGGTTGCCCACGCTGCTCGGGATCGGGCCGCAGGACGTGGTCGTGGTGCCGTCGGTCGCGTACCCGACCTACGAGGACGGGGCTCGACTCGCCGGGGCGACCGTCGTGCGGGCTGATTCGTTGACCGCCCTCGGTCCGACCCCCCGGGTCCGCCTGGTCTGGGTGAACTCGCCGGGGAACCCGACGGGGCGGGTGCTGCCCGCCGCCCACCTGCGCAAGGTGGTCGACTGGGCCCGAGAGCGCGGTGCCGTCGTCGCCAGTGACGAGTGTTATCTGCCGCTGGGCTGGGAGGCCGAGCCGGTCTCGGTGCTGTCGTCGCAGGTCTGCGGCGATTCGTACGACAGCGTCCTGGCGGTGCACTCGCTGTCCAAGCGGTCCAACCTCGCCGGCTACCGGGCCGGCTTCGTCGCCGGCGACCCGGCGCTCGTCGCCGAGCTGCTCAAGGTGCGCAAGCACGCCGGGATGATCATGCCAGCTCCGGTGCAGGCCGCGATGGTGACCGCGCTCGAGGACGAGCGGGACGCCACCGAGCAGCGGGAGCGCTACCGGGCTCGGCGGGCCGTGCTGCGTGCCGCGTTCACCGCCGCCGGGTTCACCGTCGAGCACTCGGAGGCCGGCCTCTACCTGTGGTTGACCCGGGACGAGGACTGCTGGGCGACGGTCGACTGGCTGGCCCGGCGGGGCGTCCTGGTGGCGGCGGGTGCCCTCTACGGGCACACCGGCGCTCGGCATGTCCGCGTGGCGCTGACCGCGTCCGACCAGCACGTGGCGGCGGTCGCCGACCGGTTGGCCGGCTGAGAGCGGCGGGTGTCGACCGTGACCGACGCTGGAAGCATCGCGGCCGGGGCGGCGTATCGCGGGGTCCGGGCCGCGGTCGTGGGGACCGGTCTGATCGGGGGGTCCATCCTGCTTCGGCTCCGCCAAGCAGGGCTGGATGTCACCGGCTGGGACCCGGACCCGACGACCCGGGACCAGGCACGCGAGTGGGGAGTGCCGGTCCCGGAGACCGTCGAGGCAGCGGTCGCGGGCCGGGAGCTGGTGTTCCTGTGCGGGCCGCTACCGACCCTGCCAAGCACACTGTCGGCTGTCGCCGCCGCCAGCGGGCCCGACTGCGTCCTCACCGACGTGGGTAGTACCAAGGCCGAGGTGGCCGCGGCGGCGGCCCGGCTGGGTCTGCTGCACCGGTTCGTGCCGGGACACCCGATGGCGGGCGCCGAGTTCGCCGGGCTCGCGGCGGCCGGGCCGACGCTCCTCGGCGGTGCCGCGTGGGTGCTGTGCCCGGGGCCGGCGACGGCCCCGTTCCGCTGGCTCACCGGGCTGCTCCTGGCCGTGTTCGGAGCTCGGGTGGTGCCGCTGGCCGTGGCGGAGCACGACCGGGCCGCCGCCCTCGCGTCGCACGTGCCGCACCTGCTCGCCGGGGCGTTGGCCGGGGCGAGCGGTCGGACGGCTGCACCGGATGCCGTTCTCGCCCTCGCCGCCGGCAGCTTCCGCGACGGCACCCGGGTCGCCGCCACCCCGGCGGCGCGGACGGCCAACCTGCTGCTCGGCAATCGGGACGAGGTGCTGCGGGAGCTGACCGGGGTGCGGGCGTACCTGGACGACCTGGTCGAGGCCCTGCGCTCCGGTGACCGGGAGCGGCTCATCGCGCGCTATGACGAGGCGGGGGCGATCCGGCGTTTGCTGTCCAACCGGGAGTACACCACCCAGGTCCGCGAATTCCCGATCGGTGGGGAGCACACCGCGGAGGTCGACTGGCTTCGGGAGGTCGGCGCGGCCGGCGGTTATCTGGGCGGCTGCCAGGTGCGCGAGGGTCAGGTCTGCTACACCGCCGGGCTGCCGCGGCCCGGTTGGGCGTGACGCGCGGCCCGACGGGCCTGCCGGGGCGGTTGACCGCCGCTAGGGTGTGCACATGGTGGCTGGACCGGTGGTGGCGGTTCGTGGGGAGTCCTTTCGGGAGGTCGCGCCGGAGCGGGCCCGGTTCGCCGTGGCCGTGCTGGCCCGGGACCGGGACCGGGAGACCACGCTGAGCCGGCTGGCCGAGCGGGCGGCCGCCGTCCGGGTGCTCCTCGACGGATACGGCCCGGTGATTGAGCGGCGGGAGACCGGCGAGCTGCGGGTCTCCCCGGAGCTACGACGCTCGGGGGAGCGGGTGCGCGCCTATCACGGCAGTGTGCACACCACCGTCACGGTCACCGACTTCACCGCCCTGGGCGAGTTGATGCTGCGCCTGGCTGACCAGGACCAGGTCGAGGTGTCGGGGCCGTGGTGGTCGCTGCGTCCGGACAACCCGGTCTACCGAGAGGCCCGGCAGGCGGCGATCGCCGACGCGCTGCGCCGGGCCCACGAGTACGCGGAGGCGCTCGGCGCCCGGGTGACCGCGTTGGTCGAGCTCGCCGACGCTGGCGTCGATCGACCAGCGATGCTGGCTGCTCAGTCCTACTCGGCCACTGCCGAAAGGTTGCCCGAGCTCGATCTGGACCCGCAACCCCAGTCGGTGCAGGCGGCGGTGCAGGCGCGGTTCACGATCAGCGAGCCGGTCCTCAGCTGATGGGGCCGGCCCGCGTGGTGCCTGTTGCCGAGTTGGTGGCGCGGGCCCGCGCGCTCGCCGACACCGGCTCCCGCCAGCTACTGGGCATCGCCGGTGCGCCCGGCGCGGGCAAGTCCACCCTGGCCGCGCAGATCGTCGCCGCGGTTGGGCCGGCGGCCCGGCTGGTGTCGATGGACGGGTTCCACCTTGCGCAGGCCGAGCTTGTCCGGTTGGGCCGGGCAGAGCGGAAGGGCGCCGCGGACACGTTCGACGCCAACGGCTATGTCTCGCTGCTGCGCCGGCTGCGGCGTCTGGAGCCCACCTCGGTCTACGCGCCGGAGTTCCGGCGGGAGCTGGAAGAGCCGGTGGCCGGGGCGGTCGAGGTGCCGCCGGCGGTTCGGTTGGTGGTTACCGAAGGTAATTATCTGTTGCTGCCGGACTGGCCGTGGGAGGAGGTTCGGCCGCTGCTGCACGAGGCGTGGTTCCTGGATCTCGATGCGGAACAGCGGCTGCGCCGGCTGACGGCGCGGCACGAGGCGTACGGGCGTTCGCCCGCCCAGGCCCGGGCCTGGGCGGGCGGCACCGACGAGGCCAACGCCGCGTTGGTGGCGAGCACGGCGCACCGGGCCGACCTGGTGGTGTGCCTCGCCGAGCCACCGCCGGGCTGAGCGGGTCAGTCGTTGGCGTGCAGCGCGGCGTTCAGTGCGATGCCCTGCCCGGTACGCGGCTTCGCCTCGAGCCCGCCCGTGACCGAGTTGCGCCAGAAGAGCAGGCCGTCGACGCCGGAGAGCTCGCGGGCCTTCACCACCCGACCGTCCGGCAGCGTGAGCTTGGAGCTGGCCGTGATGTAGCAGCCCGCCTCGATCACGCAGTCGTCGCCGAGCGAGATGCCCACACCCGCGTTCGCGCCGATCAGGCTCCGCTCGCCGATGCGGACCTTCTCGGTGCCGCCCCCGGAGAGAGTGCCCATGATCGAGGCGCCGCCACCGATGTCGGAGCCGTCCCCGATCACCACGCCCTGCACGATGCGCCCCTCGACCATGGAGGCGCCGAGCGTGCCGGCGTTGAAGTTCACGAAGCCCTCGTGCATCACCGTCGTGCCGGAGGCGAGGTGGGCGCCGATCCGGACTCGGTCCGCGTCGGCGATCCGGACCCCGGAGGGCACCACGTAGTCAGTCATTCGGGGGAACTTGTCCACCCCGTACACGGTCAGGTGGCGGCCGGCGGACCGCTCGATGACCCGTAGCTCGTCCACCCGCTCCGGCGGGCAGGGCCCGGCCGAGGTCCAGGCGACGTTGGCCAGCTTGCCGAAGATGCCGTCGAGGTTGAGCTCGTTGGGCCGCACCAGTCGGTGCGAGAGGAGGTGCAGCCGGAGGTACGCGTCCGCGGCGTCCTTGATCGGGTCGGCCAGCGAGCCGAGTACGGTCACCAGCTGGACGGTCCGCAGGCCCGGCAGCGACCGATCGCCGACTGCTCCGGGCGGCAGGTCGAGGACGTCCGCCTCATCCTCGCCCGGGACCAGCGGCAGCTCGCCGAGGCCCAGCTTGCCGGTCGGGTACCAGGTGTCGAGCACCTGGTCGTCAGCGGTTACGGTGGCCAGGCCGATGCCCCAGGCAGACTGCGTAGTGGTCACCTCTGTGACGGTACCGTGCGGATTATGAAGAACCCGCTGACCCCCGAGGTCCTCGCTGATCCGGTGGCCCTGACCCGCGCCCTGGTCGACATCGAGTCCGTCTCCCGGAACGAGAAGGCGATCGCGGACTGTGTCGAGGATGTGCTGCGCGGTGAGCCGCACCTGACCACCTATCGGTATGGCAACACCGTGATGGCCCGTACCAGCCTCGGCCGAGACCAGCGGGTGGTGCTCGCCGGCCACCTCGACACGGTCCCGATCAACAACAACTTTCCGGCCACGGTGCGCGGCGACCTGATGTATGGCTGCGGCACCTCGGACATGAAGAGCGGTGTCGCGTACGCGTTGCACCTCGCGGTGACCCTGACCGAGCCGCGGTACGACGTGACGTACTTCTTCTACGAGGCCGAGGAGATCGAGTCGAGGTACAACGGTCTCTTCCTCGTCTCCGAGGCGCACCCGGAGTGGCTCACGGCCGACTTCGCGTTGCTGCTGGAGCCGACGCACGGGATCGTCGAGGCGGGCTGCCAGGGCACCCTGCGGGCAACCGTCGCCACCAGCGGCGTACGGGCGCACTCGGCGCGCTCCTGGCACGGCGTGAACGCGATCCACGCCGCTGGGGAGGTACTGCGCCGGCTCGAGGCGTACGAGGCCCGCCGGGTGACGGTTGATGGTTGCGAGTACCGCGAGGGGATGAACGCGGTGCGCATCAACGGCGGGGTCGCTGGCAACGTGGTGCCGGACCGCTGCACGGTTGAGGTCAACTACCGGTTCGCGCCGGACCGGAGCCCGGAGCAGGCGGAGGCGCACGTGCGGGAGGTGTTCGCCGACTTCGAGGTGGCGATCACCGACCTGGCGGCCGCCGCGATGCCGGGGCTGGAGGCCGCGCCGGCACAGGAGTTCCTGGCCGCTGTCGGTACCGCACCGATCGGCAAGCTGGGCTGGACGGATGTTGCCCGCTTCGCGGCGCTGGGCACGCCAGCGCTGAATTTCGGCCCCGGGGACCCCAACCTCGCCCACCACCCGGACGAACATGTCGAGATCGGGAAGATCCGCGACGGTGCGGCTGTGCTGCGTCGTTGGCTCTCGGTGGCCTGAACGGCCCTGCTCGCCCCGCCCGTCGGCGGATCTCCACTACGGTTGCCTGCATGAGCGAGAGCAACGGGCGGGAGGCGACCGGTGCCGCCCAGCGGGACCAGCACCGGGGCGCGGGAGCACCACGTCGGTCAGTGATTGGTGGCAGCACCGCTGATCAGCGGCTGCTCGACTCCCACCAGCGCAGTGACTGGAAGACCCGGGACGCCTGGCGGGCGCTGCGGATCCTCTCCGAGTTCGTCGAGGGCTTCGACACCCTCTCCGACCTGCAGCCGGCGGTGAGCGTTTTCGGTTCGGCGCGGAGCCTGCCGGACAGCCCGGAGTGCCGGCTGGCCGAGGAGCTGGGTGGGGCGCTGGCCCGGGCCGGCTACGCGGTCATCACCGGTGGGGGACCGGGGGTGATGCAGGCGGCCAACCGGGGGGCCAGTGAGGCTGGCGGGCTCTCCGTCGGCCTCGGCATCGAGCTCCCCTTCGAGCAGGGCCTCAACGACTGGGTCGATGTGGCGGTCGAGTTTCGGTACTTCTTTGCCCGGAAGACCATGTTCGTCAAGTACGCCCAGGCGTTCGTGGTGCTTCCGGGTGGCTTCGGCACGATGGACGAGCTGTTCGAGGCCCTCACCCTGGTGCAGACCGGCAAGGTGACCCGGTTCCCGGTGGTGCTGATGGGTGCCGACTACTGGCGCGGATTGCTCGACTGGCTGCGGGACACGATGGTGGCCGACGGCAAGATCGGGGTGATCGATCTTGATCTGATCTGCCTCACCGACGACGTGAACACAGCCGTGCGGCACATCGTCGAGGCGGAGGCGGTGCTCTCCGCCGAGCAGGAGGCGATCCGCGAGGAGTCCGTCGCCGTCACCGCGGCCGAGCAGCGGGCCGCCACAGACGACGGAGATCGGAGCTGACGATGGCGGCGATCTGTGTCTTCTGCGCGTCTTCCCGCACGCTTGACCAGCGTTTTCTGGACCTGGCAGCCGAGACCGGCGCAGCGCTGGCCCGCCGTGGTCACACGCTCGTCAGCGGTGGTGGCCGGGTCGGGATGATGGGGGCGGTGGCGGCCGGCGCGCGGGCCGCCGGTGGGCGGACGTTGGGCATCATCCCGCAGTCCCTGGTCGATCTGGAGGTCGCCGACCTCGGCTCCGACGAGCTGTTGGTCACCGAGTCGATGGCCGACCGTAAGACGATCATGATCGACAAGTCGGATGCCTTCCTCGCCCTCCCCGGTGGCCTCGGCACGATGGACGAGCTCTTCGAGGTCTGGACGACCGCCACCCTGACGCTGCACAGCAAGCCGATGACGCTGGTGGACGCGGACGGCTTCTACCGTCCGCTGCTCGACTGGCTGGGTGGCCTGGCCGGGCAGACCTTCCTGAAGCCGGCGGGGCTGGAGTTGCTCTCCGTCGCGGCGACCGTCCCCGCGGCCCTCGACCTCCTGGAATCCCGACTGAGCTGAGCGCCACCGCACGGGTCTTGCGGTGCAGTCAGCGCCGCGGCAGCCCGGCGCGACCGCCCCCGCTGGCGGTGCGCGGTAGGTCCGGGTACCCGGTGGGCGTGGGCGGATAGGGATCTGTCGGCCGGGTCTGGTGGGATGGGGGGATGCAGGCATACCGGCTGGTACGCCGGTCTGGCGGGCCGGCGGAGGCGCCCACTCCGGCGGGCGAGCACACCCTGTTGGGCGAGCATGCCCCGCTGGGTGAGCACGGTCGGCTGGTCGGGCGGATCGACGACCCCCGGCAGGCGGAGGTGATCGGGCACACCATCGGGCCGATGCTGGTGCTGGGTGGGCCGGGCACCGGCAAGACCGCCACCTTGGTCGAGGCGGTCGCCGCGCGGGTAGCCGAGGGGGTGGATCCCGAACGCATCCTGGTGCTCACCTTCAGTCGCCGACAAGCCGCCGGCCTGCGCCAGCGCATCGAGGCTCGGATCGCCGGCGCCGGGCACCGGGTGCTGCGGGAGCCGTTGGTGCGCACCTTCCCGGCGTACGCGTTCGGGCTGTTGCGCCGGGCCGCCGCGGAGCGCGGTGAGCCGTCGCCCCGGCTGCTCACCGGCCCCGAGCAGGATTTGATCATTCGGGAGTTGCTGGACCTGGTGGGCGAGGAGCCGGACGCCGATCCGGTGGGCTGGCCGGAGGACCTACGCCCGGCCCTGCGCACCCGCGCCTTCGCCACCCAGCTGCGGGACCTGCTGATGCGCGCCGCCGAGCGCGGCGTCGGGCCAATGGAGCTGGCGCGGTTGGGTGAGCGGCTCGGCCGGGCCGACTGGCCGGCCGCCGCCCGGTTCCTCCGGGAGTATGTCGCCGTGCTCGCGCTGCGCGATGTCGGCAACCGCGGTTCGATCGCCTACGACCCGGCCGAGCTGGTCCGCGCCGCCACCGGAATGCTGCTCGACGATCCGGCGCTGCTGGCCGCGGAGCGGCACCGGCTGGTGCACGTCTACGTGGACGAGTACGCCGATACCGACCCCGCCCAGCAGGAGCTGCTGGCGACCGTGGCGGGGGGCGGCAAGGCGCTGGTCGTCCTCGCCGATCCCGACTCCTCCACGTACGCCTTCCGGGGCGCCGACCCGGGCGGTGTGGTGACCTTCCCGCACCGATTCCGGACCGCCTCCGGGGCGCCGGCCGCGCAGGTCGTCCTCAGCACGTCGTACCGGGCCGGTCCCCGGCTGCTGGCGGCGCACGCGCGGCTGGCCCGCCGGCTGCGTGGCCCGGCCACGCACCGGCGGACCCGGGCCTTACCCGCAGCGGCCGCGGGCGTGGCGGAGGTCCATATGTTCCGTTCGGCCGCCAGCGAGGCGGCCTGGCTGGCGCACGCGCTGCGGGCGGCGCACCTGCTCGACGGGGTGCCCTGGTCGGAGATGGCCGTGTTGGTGCGCTCCACCGGGCGCGCGCTGCCCTCGCTGCGGCGCGCTCTGCACGCCGCCGGGGTGCCCACCGTGGTGCATGGCGAGGACCTGCCGCTGCACCTGCAACCGGCGGTCGCCCCGCTGCTGCTGCTGTTGCGCTGCGCGCTCGCCCCGGACCGGCTCGACGAGGAGGCGGCGGTCGCTCTGCTGCACTCGCCGTTGGGCGGGGCGGATCCGCTGGCGGAACGGCGGTTGCGGCAGGGGCTGCGGGTTATGGCTTTGGCCGCCGGCGACCGCCGACCCTCCGGTGAGCTGATCGTCGAGGCGCTGCGGGACCCGGCCGAGCTGGCCGGCATCGACCGCCGGTGGGCGGAGCCGGCGCAGACGGTGGCCGGTCTACTGGCGGTCACCCGGGAGGCGGCCGCTCGGCCGGGTGCCACCGCCGAGCAGGTGCTCTGGGCGGTCTGGCGGGCCAGTGGCCTCGCCGAGCTCTGGTCGGCGGCGCTGGCCCGAACCCCGGCGGCGGCCGGGGAGGGGGAGGTCGCCCGGCGTCGTCGCGCCGAGGCGGCCGACCGAGATCTGGACGCGGTGCTGGTGCTCTTCGACGCCGCCGCCCGGTTCACCGACCGGCTGCCCGGGGCGCGGGTCGAGGTCTTCCTCGACCACGTGCTCGGGCAGGACCTGCCGGCCGACACCATCGCCCCGACCGCTGACCGGGGCGACGCGGTCCGGCTGCTCACCGCGCACGCCGCGAAGGGGTTGGAGTGGGATCTGGTCGCCGTCGCCGGAGTGCAGGAGGGCGTCTGGCCGGACTTGCGGCTGCGGGGCAGTCTGCTCGGGTCGGAGCGCCTCGTGGACGTGCTCGCCGGCCGCTCGGCCGGCGAGGGACAGCGGGTCTCCGTCGTTGGCCAGACCTCGGCCCTGCTGGACGAGGAGCGGCGGCTCTTCCACGTCGCGGTGACCCGGGCGCGACGCCGGCTGATGGTCAGCGCCGTCGCCAGCGCCGCCGTCGGCGGCGACGATCACGACGAGCAGCCGAGCCGGTTCCTGCACGAACTCGGCGTGGTCGACCCGCTGCCGGCCGAAGGCGTGGGACCGGCCGAGGGTGCGGGATCGGGCGGAGGTACGGGACCGGACGATGGCGCGGGACCGGGGGACGCCCGGACGGCCACGTTGCCACTCAGCCGGCCGCCCCGGGCGCTCACGCTGGCGTCGCTGGTGGCGGAGCTGCGCACCGCGGTGACCGACCCGAGCGCGCCGGTGCTCCGGCGACGGGCGGCCGCGGCCGAGCTGGCCCGGCTCGCCGCCGAGGGGGTCGCCGGGGCGCATCCGGATGACTGGTGGGGGCTGCGTCCGCTCTCCGACGAACGGCCGTTGGTCGCCGACGGCGAGCCGGTGCGGGTCACCCCGTCGGGGATGGAGAGCGCCCTGCGGTGCAGCCTGCGCTGGCTGCTCGAACGCCACGGCGGTGGCGCGCCGGCCAGCGCGGCGCAGGGGGTGGGAAACCTGGTGCACGCCGCCGCGATGCTGGCCGAGAGTGCCAGCTCGGACCGCGGGGCGCTGCTCGACTATGTGGCAGCCCGGTTCGACGCGATCGAGCTGGCGGCCCGGTGGATGGTCGGCCCGGAGCAGGCCCGCGCCGAGGCGATGGTGGACAAGCTGCTGCGCTGGCTGGCCACCAACCCGCGTCGGCTGCTCGCCATCGAGCACGAGTTCGCCGTCCGACTGGACGATCCACGCCACCCGGTCGACCTGGTCGGTCGGGTGGACCGGCTGGAGGTTGACCCGGACGGCCGGCTCGTGGTGGTTGACCTCAAGACCGGCAAGTCGACTGCGGTGACCGCAGCGGACCTCGCCGAGCATCCGCAGCTGGGCGCGTACCAGGCGGCGGTCGAGGCGGGCGCGTTCGCCGAGTTCGGGACCGAGTCCGGGGGAGCGTCCCTGGTGCAGCTCGGCACCGGCGCCAGGGAAGCCCGGGAGCAGGCCCAACCGCCGGCCGGCGAGGGGCCGGCGGCCGGCTGGGCGACCGCCCTGGTCCGGCGTACCGCCGAGACGATGGCCGCCGCCACCTTTGCCGCGGTCGCCAACTCGAAGTGTCGTGTCTGCCCGGTACGCACCAGCTGCCCGGTGTCCGGGCAGGGGCGTCAGGTCGTCGAACCGCCGAGCACTCGCTCACCGGAGGGCCCGTGACCCAGCCGACCCTGTTCAGCGCGGCGACTCCGACTCCCCGTCGGGCCGATGCCGGGCCCCGGTACACCCCGGTCGAGTTGGCGAAGCTGCTGAGACTGCCAGCGCCCACCCGGGAACAGGCGGCGATCATCGCCGCCCCGGTGGAGCCAATGCTCGTCGTCGCGGGCGCCGGTTCCGGCAAGACCGAGACGATGGCCGCCCGGGTGGTCTGGCTGGTGGCCAATTCGTACGTCCGACCGGAGCAGGTGCTCGGTCTGACGTTCACCCGCAAGGCCGCCGGGGAGTTGGCGCACCGCGTCCGGACCCGGCTCGGTCAGCTCGTTCGCCGGCTCGGGCGTAACGGGCGACACCCGCTCGACGATCCGTTCTCCGGTGAGCCGACGGTCGCCACCTACCACTCGTATGCCGGGCGGGTGGTGACCGAACATGGGCTGCGCGCCGGGTACGAGCCCGCCACCCGGCTGCTCACCGAGGCGTCCCGCTGGCAGCTCGTCGACCTGATCGTGCGTACCTACGACGGTGATATGTCCGAAGTGGACCGAATGCCGAGCACGGTCACCGACGCGGTGCTGGCCCTCGCCGGCGAGCTGGACGAGCACCTGGTCGAGCCGGACCACCTGGCGGCCTGGACCGGGCGGTTCTTTGCCGATGTGCAGTCCCGCCCCGGCCGTGTCTACGCCGACGTGCGTCGGACGCTCACCCTCGCGCAGGTCCGGTTGAAGCTGCTGCCGCTGGTCCGGGCGTACGCCCGGCGCAAGGAGGATTTCGAGGCGATGGACTTCGCCGACCAGTTGGCCCGGGCGGCCCGGGCCGCCCGGGACCACCCGGTGGTCGGTGAGATCGAACGGGACCGCTACCGGGTGGTGCTGCTCGACGAGTATCAGGACACCAGCCACGCCCAGGTGGTGCTGCTGAACGCGCTCTTCGGTGGCGGGCATCCGGTGACCGCGGTCGGTGACCCGTGCCAGTCGATCTACGGCTGGCGTGGGGCGAGTGCGGGCACCCTCGACCGGTTCCGCACCGAGTTCGCCCAGGCCGACGGCGCTCCGGCCCAGGTCTGCACCCTTACCACAAGCTGGCGCAACCGACCGGAGATCCTGGGGGTGGCGAACGCCCTCGCCACCCCGCTTCGCGCCGCCGGCGCCCGGGTGCCGGAGCTGCGTGCCGCGCTCAGCGTCAAGGAACCGATCCCGCACCGAACTCCCCGCGGGGCCGCCGCCGGCACCGTCCACTGCGCGTTGTTGGACACCTACGCGGACGAGGCGAACTGGATCGCCGACAGCCTGCTGCGCGCCTGGCAGGGAGCGGCGGGGATGCCCGGCGCGTTGCCCGAGCACCTTCCGGTCGTGGCGCGCCCCACCACCGCGGTGCTGGTCCGGCTGCGCAGCCAGATTCCGGCGATCGAGTCGGCGCTGCGAGCCCGAGGCCTGCCGGTCGACGTGGTGGGGCTGGGTGGGCTGCTGGACACGCCGGAGGTGCGGGACGTGGTCTGCATCCTGCGGGTGCTGGCCGACCCGACCGCCGGTGCCGCGCTACTTCGGTTGCTGACCGGTGCCCGGTGGCGGATCGGGCCGCGGGACCTGGTGGCCCTGCACCGTCGGGCTCGGGCCATCGCCGCCGCACGCCGGCAGCTCGCGGCGGATGACGAGCCGGAGATCGTCCCGGATGTGCTGGACGAGGCGACTCTGGTGGAGGCCCTGGCCGATCTGGGGCCGGCGCCGGCGTACTCGGCGGAGGGCTATGCCCGGCTCCGCGCCGCCGCCCAGGAACTGGGCCTGCTGCGCTACCGGCTGGACCAGTCGCTGCCAGACCTGATCGCGGATGTCGAGCGGACGATCGGCCTGGACGTGGAGGTGGCGGTGCGCGCCGGCCGGGACGGGGCCGGCGATGCGGGGCTGGCCCGGGGGCACCTGGATGCGCTCGGTGACGTCGCGGCCCGGTTCAGCGGGGAGACCCCGGGCGCCACGCTCTCGGGCTTCCTGGCCTACCTGGCGGCGGCGGAGGACGAGGAGCGTGGGCTCACCCCCGGTGAGGTGGAGGTGGTCGAGGGGGCGGTGCAGGTTCTCACCGCGCACGCGGCCAAGGGCCTGGAGTGGGACATCGTGGCGGTGGCGGGGCTCAGCCGTGGGGTGTGGCCGGGGCCGGTGCGCAACTCCGATCACTGGCTGGGCGGGCTGGGGGTGCTGCCGTTCCCGCTGCGCGGAGACGCTGCCGGGTTGCCGGTGTTGGCGCTGGCCGCGGCGGAGGATCAGCGCGGGGTGGCGCAGGCCCTGGCAGACTTCACCGCGGCGTGGCGGGCGCATGACGAGCAGGAGGAGCGGCGGTTGGCGTACGTCGCGGTGACACGTCCCCGCCGGCTCCTGCTCTGCTCGGCGCACTGGTGGGGGGAGGGCACCAAACGCCCGCGCGGCCCCTCCGTGTTCCTGCGGGACCTGCAACAGGCCTGCCGGGACGGGGGTGCTGGGCAGGTGGTTGACGAGTGGGCGGCGGAGCCCGCCCCGGACGCGGTGAATCCCACGACCGAGGTGGTGCTCCGGGCGGAGTGGCCCGCTGACCCGTTGGGTGCCCGTCGACCGGTGCTCACCGAGGCAGCCACGCTGGTTCGGCGCCATCTGACGGATGGGGTGTCGACTCGTCCGGCACCCGGCAGCCTTGCGGTGGCCGGCCCCCCGCTGCCGGGCGCGGACAACCTGGCTACGGACGATCCGGGTGGCGACGACCCGGAGGTGGCGCGTTGGCGCAGGGAGGCCGATCTGCTGCTCGCCGAGCGGGCCGAGCTGACCCGGCAGGCGGGCCCGATTGAGGTCGCGCTGCCGGCTGCGCTCTCGGTCACCCAACTGGTGGCGCTGCGGCGGGATCCCGCGGCCCTGGCCCGGTCACTGCGCCGACCCCTGCCCACCGAGCCGAACCCGTACGCCCGTCGGGGTACCGCCTTCCACACCTGGCTGGAGCAGCGGTTCGGGGCTGGCCGGCTGCTCGACGTGGACGAGTTGCCCGGCGCCGCGGATGCGGACGCCGCGCCGGACGAGGCGCTTGCCGAACTCCAGGAGCGCTTCCTGGCCAGTGAGTGGGCGGACCGGACCCCGGCTGAGGTCGAGGTGCCGTTCGCGACGGTGATCGCCGGGGTGGTCGTCCGGGGCCGGATGGACGCGGTCTTCGGCCGGCCCGGCGGCCGGTTCGACGTGGTGGACTGGAAGACTGGCCGGCAGCCCTCCGGCGTGGCCGCTGCCGCGGCAGCGGTGCAGCTCGCCGTCTATCGACTGGCCTGGGCGGAGCTGGTGGGAGTTCCGGTTGCGCAGGTGGGTGCGGCGTTCCACTACGTCCGCGACGGTGCGACGGTGCGGCCGGTGGATCTGCTGGACGCGGCGGGCCTCACCGCGCTGATCGCCGCGGTCCCGGAAGAACGTGGGGCTGAGGGGCCCACCGTTGGCTGAGTCAGCAACTAGCGTCGGATGGGTCCGAATGGTGACTGTATCCGGTGGCGGGGCCGGTGAGGCTGGGGCAGAGGGGATGACACCGGCCGCCCGTTCGGTGTGGGAGGGGTATGAATGACGGGGCATAGCGTCCTGGACACGGTGAGGGAACTGCTCTTGGTCGCGGCGGTCGCCGTGGTCGGGGTACTGCTCGCCCTGATCGTCGTCTTCAGCCCGTGGCACGCCGTGCCGGACAAGGCCGCGCCGGCGGCCCCGGTTGAGCTGCGCAGTCCGGAACCGACAGCGACCGTGGGCTGAGTCCGGCGGGAGGCCATCGGTGCGTCAGCGCGGACGGGTTAGGGTCGAACGCGTGTCGACCACCCGCAGAGCGACGATTCCAGCAACGAGGTACCCCGTCGAGCGACTCACACTCGACAACGGCCTGCGGGTGGTGCTCACCCCGGACCGCAGCGCCCCGGTGATCGGGGTGGCAGTCGTCTATGACGTCGGTATCCGCTCCGAGCCCGAGGGACGCACCGGCTTCGCGCACCTCTTCGAACACCTGATGTTCCAGGGTTCAGAGAACCTGGAGAAACTGGCCCACTTCCGGCACGTACAGGGGGCGGGCGGCACCTTCAACGGCTCCACCCACCTCGACTACACCGACTACTACGAGACGTTGCCGGGCAACGCCCTCGAACGGGCTCTCTTCCTTGAGGCGGACCGGATGCGCGGCCCCCGGTTGACCGAGGAGAACCTGCGCAACCAGGTCGATGTGGTCAAGGAGGAGATTCGGGTCAACGTGCTCAACCGGCCGTACGGCGGGTTTCCCTGGCTCACCCTGCCACCGGTGCTTTTCGACACCTTCCCCAACGCGCACGACGGCTACGGGTCCTTTGCCGACCTCGAGTCGGCGACGGTGGCCGACGCCGCCGACTTCTTCCAGCACTACTACGCCAGCGGTAACGCGGTACTGGCGGTCAGCGGCGACATCGACGTAGCCGAGGCGGTCGAGCTGGTCGAGCGGCACTTCGGCGACGTGCCGGCCCGTCCGGCCCCGGTCCTGCCACGCTTCGCCGAGCCGGACCTGGCCGCCGAACGGCGGGTTTCCTACACCGATCGGTTGGCCCCACTGCCGGCGGTCGCCTCGGCGTGGCGGGTGCCGGACCCGATCGGCGACTTCGCCGGCTACCTCCCATATGCGGTGCTTGCCGAGGTGCTCACCGACGGGGACGCCGCCCGGCTGGTCGAACGGCTGGTCCAGCGGGACAGGTCGGTCACCAGCGTCGGCGGTTACCTGGGCTTCATGGGGGACCCGTTCGATGTCCGCGATCCGACGGCCCTCCTGCTCCAGGCGCACCTGCCACCCGACGGTGACGTGGACAAGGTGCTGCAGACGATGGATGAGGAACTGGACCGGCTGGCCACCGACGGACTGGCCGACGGTGAGCTGGCCCGAACCCAGGCCCGGATGGCCACGCACCTGTTGCGCGACACGGACGCGGTGCTCGGCCGGGCCCTACGGATGGCCGTCCTGGAGCAGCAACGCGGCGAGCCCGGCCTGCTCAACGAGTTGCCTCGCCTGGTCGGCGAGGTCACCGAGGAGTCGGTCCGCGCCGCCGCCGCCACCCTGCGCCCACAGCGCCGGGCCACCATCGAGGTGCTCGCGGGGGCGGAGCAGTGAGCGGCGCGACGACGACCGCGTCGCGCGTTCTGCCGCCGCTCGGTCCGACCCGGGAACTGAAGCTGCCGAAGCAGGCGGAACGTAGGCTCGGCAACGGTCTCACCGTGATTGCGGTCCGTCGGCCGGCGGTGCCCCTGGTCGAGCTGCGGCTCGGGATGCCGTTCGGGCGGGTGCACCCGGCCCGCGCCGCGATGCTCGCACAGACCCTGCTCTCCGGCACGACGACGTTGACCGGGGTGCAGATCGCCGCCGAGTTGCAGAAGGTCGGCGGTGGGCTCTCCGCCGGGGTTGACCCAGACCGGCTGATGCTCTCCGGTGCGGGATTGGTGACTGGCCTGGACCGGATGCTGGAGCTGCTGGCCGGGGTGCTGACCTCGGCGGCCTATCCGGCCGACGAGGTCGCCACCGAGCGGGACCGGCTGGTTGACCGGATTCAGCTGGCCCAGTGCCAGCCAGGGCACCTGGCCCGCACCGCCCTGCTCAAGCGGATCTACGGTCGGCACCCGTACGCGGTGCAGACGCCGACCCCGGATCAGGTCCGCGCGGTGCGTCCGAGCGTGCTGCGGAAGCTCCATGACGAGCGGGTGCATCCGACGGATGCGGTCCTGGTACTGGTCGGGGATGTCCAGCCGGAACGGGCGTTGGACGCGGCCGAGCAGGCGCTCGGCGGGTGGAATGGCGCCGGTCAGGTTGTCGGGCTGCCGGCCACGCCACCGTTGGAGCCGGGGCCGCTGCTTCTCGTTGACCGCCCCGGATCGGTGCAGTCGTCGCTGCGGATGGCGCTGCCGGCGGTGCCGCGCACCGACCCCGACCACGCCGCCCTGCAACTCGCGAACCTGATCTTCGGAGGTTACTTCTCGTCCCGCTGGGTGGAGAATATTCGCGAGGATAAGGGCTACACGTACGGACCACACTCGTTGGTGGAGCACTCGGCCGCCGGATCGGTCCTGCTCGCCGCCGCCGAGGTGGCCACCGACGTGACCGGGGCGGCGTTGCTGGAGACCCAGTATGAGTTGGGTCGGTTGGCCTGCGTCGCACCGGGGGCGGAGGAACTGGAGCAGGCCCGCCAGTACGCGCTCGGCACGCTCCAACTCGGCATCTCCACCCAGGCCGGGCTGGCGGCGCTGACCAGCGCGTACGCGGGCAGCGGTCTGCGCCTGGACTTCTTGGCCGAACACGCGGCTCGGCTGGCGAAGGCGACGGTGGCTGATGTCGCCGACGCGGCGACCCAGTACCTCGCCCCGGCCCGGGCGGTCACCGTCGTGCTGGGGGATGCGCAGCGGGTCGCCGGGCAGTTGGGGACGCTCGCCGAGGTTGTGACCGAACCGGCGGTTCCGTGACGGACAGCGGACCGGCCCCGGCGCTGGCCCGCTCCACCCTGGACCGGGCCGCGCACCGGCGTACCGATCCTGACTGGCTGGGTCAGGCCTGGGGACGGTGCCGGGTGCTGGTGTTGGACAGCGGCAACGGGGGGCGGGCGTTGGTGTCAGCCGGACCGGAGCCGCCAGCGTTGGTGCTGGTCGGCTCGGAGCAGGTGCCGGAGGAGGCGGCCCTGCGGGCGGTATTCCTCGGGGTCGAGCCCGATGGCGTCCCAGTGTTCACGGTGGACGCCCCCCTGCCGGTGCTCCCCGGCACCCGTGCGGTGCACCTGTTGGAGGTTGGTCACCTGCTCCCCGACCGGGACGCGGGCCTGCTCACCACCGGTCTGGCCCTGCTTAACTGGCACCGTGGGCACCGATATTCTCCGCGGACGGGGCAGGCCACCACGATGGATGAGGCCGGTTGGTCCCGGGTCGCCCCGGCGGGGGAGCGGATCTGGCCGCGGACCGATCCGGCGATGATCGTCCTGGTGCACGACGGGGGCTCCGGTCGGGACGGGCGCTGCCTGTTGGGCAACAACGCCGCCTGGCCGCGGGTGCCGGGAGAGCTGCGTTTCTCCTGCCTTGCGGGCTACGTGGAGCCCGGGGAGTCGGCCGAGGCGGCGGTGCTGCGTGAGGTACGCGAGGAGGTTGACGTCCCGGTCACGGACATCACGTACGTGGGGAGCCAGGCCTGGCCGTTCCCCGGTTCGTTGATGCTGGGTTTCCAGGCGGTGGCCGACCCGCGGCGTCCGGTGCGGGTCGACCCAGCGGAGATCGCGGCGGCCCGCTGGTTCACCCGGGCCGAGGTCAGCGCGGCCCTGGCCGGGGAGCACGTTGACGTTCAGGGCGTTCGGCTGGTCCTGCCGCCGTCGTCTTCGATCGCGTCCTTCTTGCTGCGCCACTGGCTCGACGGCCACTGTTGAGGGCGGTGCCGCCGCAGAATGTGATGGCTGACGCCGAACGTGGTCCCGGCCCGCGACCGCCGTTGCCGCGACGGTCACGGGCCGAGGACCGTGCCGTCGAGACCGGCTGGGGCGCGGGCGCGGTGGGGGGGAGCCGGGCCGGTTCCGACGGACGGGTAGCCGCTCAGCTACCCCGGTCATCCGGCCAGCTCGGCCAGGCGGACGGGGGTTCGTCGAGCGGGAGCACCTTGACCCGTTGCCGACCGGCCCGGACCGCGCCGACCGCGGCGAGGGCACGGGCGAGCAGGAGCGCGGCTTCGCGGTCGTCGGCGTGGACGACCTGCCGGCGTGGCTCGGGCGCGACGGTCTCGTCGCGGAGCCGGCCCCCGTGGGCCCAGGCGGCGGTGAGGTCCACGTCAGCAGCCGCGCGGACATCGGTGCGAACGATCAGGAACCGCATGTCGGTCTCCGGATGAGTGCCGCGACGATCGGGAACGGAGTGGAAGTTCCACGTCACTGCGGGTCATGCTACGCCGCGTGGCAGGCCTGGCAATCGAAATGCCGCGATCGGCCGGCAGAGTGGCCGATCGGGCGAGGGCGCCCGGGCCGGCTGCCCGAACGGCCCGCCCGTCCGGCCTTCGAAGACGATGCGGGGCCGCCGGTGTACCTACGCACCGGCGGCCCCGTCGAAGCTGCGAGTCAGGTTCGGTCGAGCCGGCCTTCCTTGGTCGCGGCCAGGAAGTTTCGCCACTCGCCACGGTCGAACAGCAGCACCGGACCGGCCTGATCCTTGCTGTCCCGGAGGGCCACCGTGGCCGGCAGCGGTGCTACCTCGACGCAGTTTGAGGTCTGACTGCGGGTGCTCTTTCGCCACGTCGCCCGCGCCAGGTCGGGGGAGACGGTCGGCGTGTCATGGATCTCGTTCATGGTTGCACTCCTGTGTGAACCGGCCGATGGACGAGTAGTGCCCGCACGGACCGACGCTGGGTGCCGGTGGGTCAGCGTTCCGTCAGTCGCCCGGGGCGCCGGCGGCGCTGGACCGGCGGTGTTGCCGCCCCGAACGCCGCTGCCGACGAGGGTGCTGCATCGAATCGCTGTCCCCTGGCCTGATTCAGCCAGGAGAGAGTGTCCGATGCGGGGAGTGCTGCCGTGCATAACCACTCAAAGACCACTTTATAGCGATTTATGATTTTTGCCTCGGTTGACATGGTGTTCAAGAACGCGCTTTCGATCGCCATAGTCTCGGGATCCTGCGGGTCGGTGAACCGGTAGAGGGAGAACGCCGTCGGTGGCAGGTACCAACCGCTCGCCTGGGTGTCCCGCGGCAGCACATGTAGCGTGACGTTGGGCAGCTTGGCCAACTCGTAAAGCTGCGTGAGCTGCTCCCGTAGCACGTCGGCCGGCCCGGCCCGGCCCCCCAGTGCTGTCTCCTCGAGTACGGCCGTGTACTGGGGTGCGTCCGGCCCCCGGGTGAGCAGCGACTGACGGGCCAGCCGGGCACCCACCTCGGTCTCGATGTCCTCGGTGCCCTCCGGCTCGCCGGCCGCTTCGTCGACATCCCGAGCGGAGGCGATGCGGATGCGGGCGTAGCCGGGCGTCTGGAGCAGCCCCGGTACGAGCAGCGGGTGATACTCCGAGATCTCCACACAGCCCGCCTCCAACTCGGCGAAGCCGCGCTGCTGCGGGGTCATGACCGGGTAGTTCCGAAGCCAGCCACGGATGTCGCCGGCCTCTTTGGCGATGGTCAGCAACTCGTCCCGCAGCGTCACGTCCACCCGGTAGAGCTCGAGCAGTGCGCGGACATCCTGAGGGTCCGGTCGGCTGCGACCATTCTCCAGGCGAGACAGCTTGGAAGCGGAGGCCCAGCCGACCCGCTCGACCACCTGGTCCCCGGTGAGGCCGGTGGTCTCGCGCAGCCGACGCAGTTCGGTGCCCAACCTGCGGCGCCGCAGGATGGGGCTGGGTGCGACTGGAGGCACGTGTCCTCATTTCCGTAGACCGTCGTAGATGCGACGGTAACTCTCTGAATTCGCCCCTAACCCTCAGTATGGAACGACGCGGCCGGCGCCGGAGGTTCTGGTGGGGGCGTGTCTCGGCCAAAGGCGGCACATCGTGTACCACGTCAGACGGAGGGCAGATGCGTACCGTCCTGCGCCGCCCGGACTTCCGGCTGCTCTTCGGTGGCCTGGTGGCCAGTATGACCGCCGAGTCGATCCTGCTGCTCGCGCTCGCCGTCTGGGTCAAGGAACTGACCGGATCGAGTGGACTGGCCGGGGCCACCATCTTTGCGATCATCGCCCCGATGACGCTGGCACCACTGGTCGGCTGGATCGTTGACCGGTATCCGCGCCGGCCCCTGTTCGTGGCCGCCAACCTGGTCACGGCCGCCCTACTCACCCCGTTGTTCGCCGTCGAAGACCGTGCCGACCTCTGGCTCATCTACCTGGTCGCGGTCTTCTACGGCCTGTCGTACATCACCCTCAACGCAGGGCTCAGCGGCCTCCTGCGGCACCTGGTGCCGGCAGAGTTGTTGGCCGACGCGAACGGCGTGCTACAGACGGTGCGGCAGGGGCTGCGGTTGATCGGCCCGCTGGCGGGGGCCGCCCTCTACACCGCCGTCGGCGGCGGACTGTTGGCCGGCGTGGCGATAGTCGGCTTCGTCGCCGCGGCGGTGCTGGTGGGCCTGCTCCGGGTCACCGAGCCGCCCCGGTCGCGACCAGGGCGGTGTTGCCGCTGCCGCCCAGGACGCACCCCGCCGTCGAGCCGGGCAAGGCAACCGCGCTGCACGTCGCGCTGGGCGACCGAGCTCGGCGCTGGCCTGCGGTACCTGGCCGACGAGCCGGCGCTGCGCCGGGCACTGCTCGGCTACGGTCTCAGTTCGCTGGTGATGGGCTTCAGCGAGTCGTTGATCTTTGCCTACGTTGACCACGGGCTTCGCCGCGACGCGGCGTTCGTGGGTGTGCTCGTGGCCGTGCAGGGGGTCGGTGGTCTCGCTGGCGGGCTGGTCTCCTCCGGCGTGATCCGGCGGGTGGGGGAGGTCGGCGCGCTCGCGGTGGGGGTGGCACTGTTCGGGTCAGCCGGGCTGACGCTCGCCTACCCCAACCTCTGGCTGGGCTGCGCCGCCCTCCTGCTGGCCGGGGTGTCCCTGCCGCTCACCATGGTCAGCCTGCACACGCTGATCCAGCGGCGTACGCCGGCACCGCTGATCGGTCGGGTCGCGGCCGGCGCCGATGCGGTGGTCAGCGGCCCGCGGGCCGCCTCGATCGGGGGCGGTGCACTGCTCGTCGGCAGCTTCGACTATCGGCTGCTCTTCGTGCTGGTGGGCCTGGTCACCCTACTGGCCAGCAGCTACCTCTGGAGTGGGCGCCGGCTGAGCCCACCGGCCCAGCCGGCACCCGTCGGGCCCGTACCAGTCAGGCGGAGATCCCCGACAGGTGCTCCTTGACCTGCCGAATAGTGGGGTTGGTCAGCGCGCTGCCGTCCGCGAAGCGCAGCGTCGGCACGGTCTGGTTGCCGCCGTTGACGCTCATCACGAACTCGGCGGCCGCCGGCTCCTGCTCGATGTCGACCACCTCGTACGTGATGCCCTCCCGGTCCAGCTGTGACTTCAGCCGGTGGCAGTAGCCGCACCAAGGCGTGGAGTACATCGTCAACATCGGCAGACCTCCAAGGGTTGGTCATGATTCACGTCAGGCTAACTTCACCAACGTGGGGAGCGGCTGGAACAATCCCACGCTGTGGTGTCCCACTCAGCGTCCGACCGGGTGCTCGCCGGCCTCGACCCAGAGCAGCGGGCAGCGGTAACCGCCCCGGCCGGCCCGGTCTGTGTCCTGGCCGGCGCCGGCACCGGGAAGACCCGGGCGGTCACCTCCCGGATCGCACACCGGACGTTGACCGGGGAGATCCTGGCCCGGCACCTGCTCGCGGTCACCTTCACCGCGCGGGCCGCCGCCGAGCTGCGCAGCCGACTCACCACGCTGGGGGTACCGGGTGTGCAGGCGCGCACCTTCCACGCCGCGGCGCTGCGTCAGGTGCGCTACTTCGCGCCCCGGCTGCTCACCGGTCGGGCGATGCCCGAGTTGCTGGACAGTAAGGTCCGATTGGTCACCCTCGCCGCGGCGAAGGTCGGGATCCGCTCCGACCGGGCCGGTGCCCGGGACCTCGCGGGCGAGATCGAGTGGGCGAAGTCGTCCCTGGTCGAGCCCGGGGAGTACGTGGTCGCGGCCGCCCGGGCGCTGCGGGACACCCCGTACGAGCCGGCGAAGGTGGCCGATGTCTTCGCCGCGTACGAGAAGGCCAAACGCGCCGGCGGGGTGATCGATTTCGAGGACATGCTGCGCGCCGCGATCTGGGGGATCGAGGAGCACCCGGACGTGGCCGACCAGATACGCGCCCAGTACCGGCACTTCGTCGTTGACGAGTACCAGGACGTCAACCCGCTGCAACAGCGGCTGCTGGAGGCGTGGCTCGGTGGTGGTGACGACCTGACGGTGGTGGGTGACGCGAGCCAGACGATCTACTCGTTCACCGGCGCGACCTCGTCCTACCTGGTGGACTTCCCCCGTCGGCACCGGGGCGCGACGGTGGTCCGTCTGGTGCGCGACTATCGCTCCACCCCCCAGGTGGTCGGGCTGGCCAACTCGGTCATCGCCCCGGCCCGGGGCGCCGAGGCGCGGCTTCGGCTGGAGTTGGTCGGCCAGCGCCCGGCCGGCCCCGAGCCCGAGTTGAGGATCTTCACCGACGAGCCGGCCGAGGCCGCCGCCGTCGCCGCCCGCTGTCGTGCCCTGGTGGACGCCGGCACACCAGCCCGGGAGATCGCCGTGCTGTTTCGGACCAACGCGCAGTCCGAGGCGTACGAGGAGGCGCTGACCGAGGCCGAGGTGCCGTACCAGGTGCAGGGTGCGGAGCGGTTCTTCGAGCGCGTCGAGGTACGGCAGGCGATGGTCGCGCTGCGCGCCGCCACCCGCTCCCTTCCCGGTGACACCCCGCTGCCGGCGGCCGTGGTCGAGGCGTTGGCCGCGGTGGGGTGGGCACCGGATACGCCACCAACCGGTGGCGCCGCCCGGGAACGGTGGGCGGCCCTCGCCGCTCTGGTCCAACTCGCCGAGGAGTACGCGGCCAGCGCCCCGGTGCTGCCGATCGGGCCGGCTGCCGCGGTCGAGCGGCCGGCCACGCTGGCCGACTTCACCGACGAGTTGGCCCGGCGTGCCGCCGCCCAGCACGTGCCGACGGTCGAGGGCGTGACACTCGCCTCCCTGCACTCGGCGAAGGGTCTGGAGTGGGATGCCGTCTTTCTGGTCGGCCTCGCCGAGGGCACTCTGCCCACCACCTACGCGAAGACCCCGGAGCAGGTGGAGGAGGAGCGCCGGCTGCTCTACGTGGGCATCACCCGGGCGCGGGAGTGGCTTTGGCTGTCGTACGCCTCAGCCCGCTCACCGGGTGGGCGTCCCCGGCGGCCCTGTCGCTTCCTGCCCCGGCTGGACTCCTCCGGTGCCAGTGGGCGGGCCGGTGTGAGCGGGGTACGGCGGACCGAGCGTCGGCGTACCCAGATCGTCTCCTGCCGGGTCTGCGGTACGACGCTGCTCGCTGGCGCGGAGCGCAAGCTGGGCCGGTGCACCGCCTGTCCGTCGGATATGGACAAGGAGCTGCACGGGCGGCTGGGTGAGTGGCGGCGTCGGGTGGCCAGTGGCCAGCGGGTGCCGGACTATGTGGTGTTCACCGACGCGACCTTGGTCGCGTTGGCGGAGCGGCGCCCGCAGCAGCCCCGTGATCTCACCGCGATCGCGGGAATCGGAGCCCGGAAGCTGGGGCTCTACGGGGAGGCGGTGCTGGCCCTGGTGGCCGGCGCGACGGTGGACGAGGTCTGCCCGGAGAGAACTTCTGAAATCTTGCCGTAAATTCGTTTGCCCTCCCCCCCGGGTGCGGCATAGCCTCGGGGCATACCTCGCGAGCTGCGGCATTCGGGCTGCTCGCGGGCGTGATTCGGTCGGCACGAGGGAGAGTTAGGGAGGTGGCCCCAATGGAGATCTACAGCAATGAGCGTCCGATGGTGCTGCCTGCTGCCAACGCTCCCCTGACGGCCGTCCAGGTGCCCCTGAGCGCTGCGCGACCGTCGGTTCCGCAGACGCGCCAGGTCGAGACCCAGGCCGAGCTGATTCTCGCGCTGGCGCCATTCGGGACTCAGGGGACCAGTGGTTTCACGGGCAAGGGCGTTGATAACGCCACGCGGCACACGGATGTCCGCGGTGTTCCACCTCGAGGTAGACCGGTCTGAGACAGACCACCGGCTCACCTCGAGGCCGCGGAACCCGCATACCGGGATCCGCGGCCTTTGTTTTTGTCCCGCCGAAGTATGTCGGAATGCGATCCAAGAGATCGAAGTGAGAGAGAGGTGACCGGGCGATGAGTCTGGCGTTGGCCCCACTCGACCTGAGCGTCGAGCTGGAGGCGAACCTGCCCTGCCGGAAGTTCGACCCCGACCTGTGGTTCTCTGACTCGCCCCCCGAGCTTGAGGTGGCCAAGTCGCTCTGCGGGGACTGCCCGCTGCGCGTCGAGTGCCTCGCTGGCGCGGTGGAGCGGGCCGAGCCCTGGGGCGTCTGGGGTGGCGAGATCTTCGAGCGTGGCGCGGTGGTTCCGCGTAAGCGGCCCCGAGGCCGTCCCCGTAAGGACGATGTCGCCCGAGACGCCACACTCCGGGTCGAGGCCGAGGCGCGACTGGAGGCCAGTGGGCTGGCCTGGCGCGACGCGGTCCGGCTGGCAGCCTGACAACCACCCGATCCGTTCAACCCCTCGCCGGTGTTCGCGCCGGCCACGAGAAAGCTGACGAAGATGCTCCAGAAATCGAATAAGTTCGAACTGCAATTACTGAACGAAGTGTTGTCGAGGGCTCGAATGCCCCGGCCTCAGGCCGGTCGCACCACCACGAGCACTGAGGCTTATCGCTCCGCCCGTACCGTCGCCATGGCCGCCCGTCGGCGGTCGGCGCGCGAGTCGGGAATCGGTTAGGGATCGGGCCCGTTCCCCCCTCGCGGGTGGGGAGCGGGCCCGTTCGCTAACACCGCTGCGACGGGCACGTCCGGTTACCCCGGACGTGCCCGTCGTCGCGTCAGGCGACCGAGGCGAAGCCGGGCAGCCAGCGCTCCAGGATCCCTCGGTACGGTGCCTTCGCCTCCAACTGGCAGAGCACCCCGATCGAGCCGAGCGTGACCCGGTGGATCAGCAGGTACGACGGGGGCAGGTTGAGGTTTCGGCTGAGCTGGTACGCGGGCGAGCGGGGGCTGGCCAGTCGGGTCGCCTCGGCCCGTAGCCAGGCCCGGGTGAACCGGAACTCCTCGGCGGCGACCGGCTCCAGCATCGGCTGGAGGAAGTCCAGCAACGCCGGCCCGTCGATCGCCTCGCTGTTGCTGACGAAGCCCTCGTCACTCAAGCCGGCCATCACCGCTTCGGCATCTCCTCGCAAGGCCAGTCCGGCGATGCGGCCGATCGGCTCGGGTGTCCCCTCGGGTAGCCGGGCCACCGCGCCGAAGTCGACCACCCCAAGCCGGCCGTCGGGCAGCAGCCGGAAGTTGCCCGGATGCGGGTCGGCGTGGAGTAGCCCGGCCCGCATCGGCGCGGAGAGGTGCAGGGTGGCCATCAACCGGCCGGCCTCGTCCCGCTCTTGCTCGGAGCCTTCCTCGATGATCCGCGACAGCGGAGTTCCCTCGACCCACCCGGTCACGAGGACCCGCGGCGACGTGGCGACCACGGCCGGGATGTAGATCTCCGGGTCGTCCGCGTACGCCGTGGCGAAGGCGCGCTGCGACTCGGCCTCCAGTTCGTAGTCGAGTTCCTCGGTGATGCGTTCCCGTAGCTCGGCGAGGAGTGGTTTGATGTCCAGCCCCGGCTGGATCGCCCGGAACATCCCACCGAGTCGGGAGAGCTGTTTGAGGTCGGTGAGCAGGGCTTCTCCCGCACCTGGATACTGAATCTTGATCGCCACGTCGCGGGTGTTGGGGGCGCCGTTCGCGTCGTAGCCCGGCTCCCGCCACTGCGCGCGGTGTACCTGACCGATGCTGGCGGCGGCGACCGGTGTGTCGTCGAACTCCACGAACCGATTCCGCCAGTCCGGGCCGAGTTGCTCGGCGAGCACCCGGTGTACGGAGGCGGCGGGCAGCGGGGGTGCGGCCTCCTGGAGTTTGGTCAGTGCCTGCCGGTAGGGGGCCGCCATCTCCTCGGGCAGCGCCGCCTCGAAGACCGACAGCGCCTGGCCGAACTTCATCGCACCGCCTTTGAGCTGCCCGAGGACGCTGAAGAGCTGTTCGGCGGTGCGTTGCTGGATCTCTGCGGAGATGACGTCAGAGGCGAGACCGGTGACGCGCTTGCCCACGCCGAGGACGGTCCGGCCGGCGAAGCCGAGCGGCAGAGCGGCGAGCTTGGCGGTCCGGGAGACGGCCCGGCGCGGGATTTCGGTCACCTGGCTATTGTGACCGACCGGGCGGGCCCACGGCTGCCGTGCTGCCCGGCCGGCCCGCCTTCGGGCGGACGGGCGCCGGGGCAGCAGCGGATCTCGGCGGGCTGCGGGCTCACCGGGAGTTGCGGACCGACCTCATTGCTCCGCGGCCGGAGCAGGTGCAGGAGGGGTGGGGCGCCCAATGCCGGCGACGTAGCCGGCCATCGGCGGTGACCTCGACAGAGCCGCTGACGGTGGCCGGGACACCGCCATCGAGGTGGCTCAGGGCTTCGCCAGTGGCGTACGCCACGGCGGCGAGCAGCGTTGTCGTCGCGCAGGCCCACTCCGGCGTGCCATTGGCGAGCTGGGCGGCGAGCGCCGGCCAGCTCGGGTCGCGGTCCCTTCGATGCAGGTCGAGGCAGTTCAGGCAGGGACCGATCGGTGGCCGGACCAGCGGGCCGACGACCGGCACGCCCTCCCGGAGGTCGAGCAGTAGGTGTACTTGCCGGCGTTGGCGGTGGGCGGCGGCGAGCAGGGGAGCCGGACGGTCTGTTCCGCACTGAATCACGAGGTCGATCCGGCCGGGTCGGAGTGGGCCGGTGGCGGTGCCGGGGGCGGTGCGGCCGAGGGTCTCCCGGACTGCGCTGGTGAGCGGCTGGCCGAGGTCGGCGGCGGGGATTCCGGTGCCGACGAGGTCCGCCGGCGCGACCGGGCCGGCCAGGCGTGGTTGCACGTGCCCCACCCCGGCCTGGGCCAGGGCGACGGCGACGGGAGCGCCGAGGCGACCGGTGCCGGTTACCAGTACCCGCGCTGTCCGGCGGCGGCGCAGTACCTGGGCGGGCGTGCCGGCTGTCTGTTGGTTGGCCAACGCGAGGGCGCCGGCCTCGGCGGCGAGGCGGGTTCGTGGCGGCCCGGTCAGGTCGCGGGGTAGGAGGGTGTGGGCGGGTACGACCAGGCCGGCGGTGCGCAGCGCCTCGAGCAGGGTACGGGCCGCCTCCCGCCCCACCTCGATTCGGTTGGCCTGTTCCAGGACATGCCGCTCGCTGTGCGCGCCGTCGAGCAGGTCGAGGAGCCGGGCGGTACGCGGGTTGGCCAACTCCAGCAGGACGGCCCGGCTCGGATCGACACCCAGTTGCAGCGTGTGTCGGTCCCGCCAGAGGCGGGTGAGGCCGGGAAGCAGGGTTGGCCGGGGCAGGGTGGTAAGGCTCATGGGCACGAATAGTGATCGCGTCAGAGGTTTCCGTCGAACGTTGTCCACAGGTGTCCGGAGTCCGGCCCAGAGTTTTCCACAGGAAGTGGCTGGTTCTCCACAGGCCTCGGACGCGCCTGTCCGGCAACCGACATTGGCTGGGGTGGTGGAAGGGCGGCCCCTTCCACCACCCGGAAAGGCGTTAGACCTTCGCTTTACCGAGAATGCGGTTCACTGTTGTGCCGCACACCGGACACTTGCCCTTGGCCATGTTCATCCCGGTCTTGGAAACCTCGACGCGCCCCTCGAAGTCCCGCTTCTCCTTGCACTTGACGCAGTAACCGTTGTAAGTCTGGGCCTGGTCGGCCACGGGTGCCTCCTCGTCTCGTCCACCGGCGAACGCTCATCCGGCGGGGTTCCAGCGGCGGGCCACGAGGGCGCCGGCGCTAGGCCTTCCGTCGTGGTCACAGGCGTGACCACCGGTCCGCGGACCCTACCCAGGTCTGGGGGGTTCCATGTCAACTCCTCATCGACACTGTGAGCAAGTTGACGACGAGAGTGTGCACGGCGAATAAGCTTGGATAAGTGAGTTTGGTGGGGACACGCCGGACGGATGCCCTGAAGAACGGCGCAGGGTGCCCGCAGGTGACGGGAGCCCAACGTGATCACCCGGCCCGCGGGTGACCTTCGGCTATTCCCGGGCACGCTAACGCAGAAAAATTTTCGGGACTCCGGGCGACCAACACTTATTTTTCGGGCGCGTGTCGCGGGTTGGCCCTTGCGGACCCCCGGTCACCACGAAGTAACTTTTCTTCGTGGCAGGAATCCACGGCGGCGCGGCCGGCTGATGGCAGCGCCGCGGAAGCCGGTGGTCGAGGTACGGCGCAGCCAGCGCCGCCGGCGAACGGTGTCCGCGTACCGCGACGGCGAGCGGGTCGTTGTCCTGATCCCAGACCAGTTCTCCCGAGCTGAGGAGAGCGAGTGGGTGGACCGAATGCTTGCAAGGCTCACCGCCCGGGAGAGCCGGCTGGTCCGATCCGACGACGAACTACTCGCCCGTGCCACTCGACTGATCGCCCTCTACCTGGCCGACCACGGCTGTGACGCGATTCCGGCAAGCGTCCGCTGGGTGACCAACCAGACCGGTCGCTGGGGTTCCTGCACCCCAGCCGATCGGACGATTCGCATCTCTCACCGGCTACAGGACATGCCGGACTGGGTGATCGACTATGTCCTGTTGCATGAGCTGGCCCACCTCATCGTCCCGAGCCACAACGCCCGCTTCTGGCAGCTTGTGGGCCGGTACCCGAAGACCGAGCGGGCCCGTGGCTACCTGGAGGGCGTCGCGGCTGTCTCCTCTTCCTGATCTCCGCTGGCGGGCGTAGGGTCGGTCCGTGGTACGACGGTTGGTGGTTGCCCTGCTCGCGCCGGTCACCTGGACGCCGCCGGAGATCGCCCCGACTGACTGGCGGACGGCGCTCGCCGAGGATGTGGTTGACCTTCTCGCCACGCTGAACGAGGTCGAGACCGCGGTTGCGGTGACCGAGGCCGACCAGTGGTTGGCCGATGCCGTGGTCTGGCCCGGCACCACCGTCTTCCAGATCCCGCGGCCCACCGTCGACGCCGTCCTCACCAGCTGCGGGCGGACCGCCCGGTCGGCCAGCGGTACCCGAGCCGAGGCCGGGCACGGCTACGACCAGGTGGCCGTCGTCGCCGGGGACGCCCCGGACCTACCGGGGTTGACCATCGGCAAGCTACTCCGGCCGCTCAGCACCCGACCGGTGGCCGTGGCCCCGGTCGCCGGCGGCGACACCGGCCTGCTCGGTGCGGCGGCCCGACTGCCCCTACCCGAGTGGCTACCGGCGCTGGACCTGGATCGGGCGGTACCCGCTGCGGTGCGCGCGGCGGCACCTCGCCCCGGCGAGCTCGCCGTCACCGCGGGGTGGCATCGGCTGCGTGGCCCGGCCGACCTGGCCCGGCTCGACCCCGCCCTGGCCGGCTGGGACGCCACCCGCACCCTGCTTGCCGGTGCCGGCATCCTCGGCTGACCCCGGCGGGGCCGGAGAGTCAGCCGGCGGTGGGTGGGTCCTGTTCGTCGGGCTCGCCGGGGGTCTTCTCCGGCGGGCCACCCGGCGCGCTGAAGTCGAAGCTCTCCAACTCGTCCGCATCGAGCCGGGCCTGGGCGAAGGCAACCGGGTCGGCGAAGTCGTCGTCGGAGGGCAGCAGGTCGGGGTGACCCCAGAGCGCATCCCGCCCGGCGATCCCCCGGTGCTCGGTGAGGGCCGCCCAGAGCGCCGCCGCCTCGCGCAGCCGCCGCGGCCGAAGCTCCAGGCCGACCAGGGCGGCGAAGGTCTGCTCGGCCGGACCTCCGGCGGCCCGCCGCCGCCGGAACGCCTCCCCGAGTCGGACGACGTTGGGCAGTCGTTCCCCGGCCGCGCTGTCGACCACGTGGCAGACCCAGCCCTCGACGAGCGCGAGGGCCGTCTCCAGCCGGGCCAGCGACGCCTTCTGGGCTGGATTGTCCTCTGGGGTGAAGATCCCCTCCAGCGCGATCGCCTGCATCGACTCCGGGTCGGTCGGGTCGACGCGGCCCATCGCCTCCTCAATCGCCTCGCGGTTGACCCGGATGCCCGAGGCGTACATCTCCACCGCGTTGAGCACGTGTCCGCGCAGCCACGGAACGTGCTCGAAGAGGCGCTGGTGAGCGGCCTCGCGTAGGGCTACGTAGAGGCGCACCTCGTCCTCGGGCAGTTCCAGCCCGGCACCGTAGTCCCGAATGTTGGCCGGGACGAGCGCCGCCGTGCCGGCCGGGCCGAGCGGCAGCCCGATGTCGCCGGCGGAGAGCACCTCGGCGGCGAGTGAGCCGAGGGCCTGGCCCAGCTGGCCCCCGAAGAGGGCCCCACCGAGGGTGGCCACCATCGACTGCATCGGGCCGAGTTGGGCCCGTGCCTCCGGCGGCACCAGGTCACCCATGGCGCCGACCATCCGGCTGGCCACCGGGTCACACAACTTGCGCCAGACGTCGAGGGTCTTGTAGATCCACTCATTCCGGTTCCACGCCACCGAGGCGCGGATGCCCGACGGGAGCGCCGAGACCGACTCCAACCAGAGGTCGGCCAGCCGCAGCGCCTCCTCCACCGCGTTGCGCTCGTACGGCGAGACAGCCGGATCACCCCCGGCGCTGAGCTGGCTCGCCGCCACCTGGCGGGCCAGGTCCCAGTTCACCGGTCCACTGCCGGGCGCGGCGAGCAGGTGCTGCAGCTGGGACATGAACTGCTGCATCTGCGCGGGGTCGTTGGGGTCTGGTGGCTGGCCACCGGGGAGCGCGAAACCGAACGGAATATCAGGCACGGGGTCTACGGTACGCGCGCCGCGCCCCAGGTCGCGTCGGCTGGCGTTGCGTCAATGGTGAAGTCCTGGCAGGTCCGCGGGGGCCAGCGCACCCGGTCGGTACGCTCTGCCGCATGAGACGTCGCGGCATGACCGTCCTGCTCGGTGCCATCTTTGTTGCCCTGCTTGGCATCGGCGTGCTCGCGGCGCCCATCCCATACGTGGTGCTGGGTCCCGGCCCCACCGTCAACACGCTGGGCACCGAGGACGGCACGGAGGTCATCCAGGTCGAGGACCGGGAGACCTTCACCTCGGCGGGAGAGTTGCGGTTGACCACGGTGGGGGTGCAGCCCTCGGTCAAGCTGCGTGGGGCTATCCAGGGCTGGTTCTCCGACGACGAGGCGGTGGTGCCGCGGGAACTGGTGTACCCGCCGGGGGAGAGCCGGGAGGAGGTCGAGGAACGCAACGCGGAGGACTTCGAGGCCTCCCAGTCCAGCGCGGAGACGGTCGCCCTGCGTGAGCTCGGATTCCCGGTGACGGTGCAGGTCAAGACGGTGGCCGAGGACGGGCCCTCGGCCGGTCTGCTCCGTCCCGGCGACGTGGTGACCTCCGTCAACGGAGAGCCGGTCCCGGTGGCCATCCGGCTTACCGAGTTGATCCAGGCCGAGCCGGTCGGCACCGTCTTGGAGATCGGTTACACCCGCGACGGGACCCCGGGGACGGCGCGGATCACGACTCAGGATCGGGACGGCAAGCCCCGGATCGGGATCGGAATCGAGCAGCAGCAACCGCACCCGTTCACGCTGACGATCGACCTGGCGGACATCGGTGGTCCGAGCGCCGGGCTCATGTTCGCCCTCGGCATCATCGACAAGCTGATCCCGGAGGATCTGACCGGTGGGCAGGTCATCGCGGGCACCGGCACGATCGATGACGCGGGCCGGGTCGGCCCGATCGGCGGTATCCCGCAGAAGCTGGTCGGCGCCAAGGAGGCCGGCGCCACCGCCTTCCTGGTCCCGGCGGAGAACTGCGCTGAGGCGGCCCGCAACCCCCAGCCCGACCTTCCGCTGCTCAGGGTGGCGACGTTGGACGATGCGTTGACCGCCCTCGAGGAGCTCCGAGCGGGGGGCGAACCGACCCGCTGCTGAGCCAACCGCCGGCACTCGGCGTGACCGCGGACGACAGGTTTGAGAAGACCCCGTACTCTGGTGGCCTGGTCGGTGCCGATCAATCGAACATGCGGAGCCAACAGTGGTCATGCGTAGCAGCGCCCCGATGCCGAGGATGAGCCGACGCGGACGCGTCACGATTGGTGTCCTGGTCGGGGTGTTCGTGCTCTTCACCCTGCTCGGTTGGGGGGTGCAGGCGTGGACCGACTGGCTCTGGTTTGGCGAGGTCAACTACACCGCGGTCTTCAGCGGGGTGCTCGTCACCCGGCTGCTGCTCTTCGTCGCGGTCGGCCTGGCCATGGCGGCCATCGTCGGTGGCAACCTCTGGCTGGCGCATCGACTGCGGCCTCGGCTGCGACCGCAGTCGCCGGAGCAGGCCACCCTGGAGCGATACCGGATGCTGCTCAGCCCTCGGCTCGGCATCTGGTTCACGATGGCCGCCGTCGTGGTCGGCCTCTTCGCGGGGCTGTCGGCGCAGAGCAGGTGGGGCGAGTGGCTGCTGTTCCGCAACGGTGGGGACTTCGGGGTCAAGGACCCGGAGTTCGGGGTGGACATCGGCTTCTACGTCTTCGACCTGCCGTTCTGGCGCTACCTGCTCGGGGTCGCCTTCACCGCCGTGGTGTTGGCGCTGCTCGGGGCGCTCGCTGTGCACTATGTCTTCGGCGGGATCCGGCTCCAGGGCGTGGGCGACCGGATGAGCACCGCGGCGCGGGCCCACCTGAGCACGTTGATCGCGCTCTTTGTGTTGCTCAAAGCCGTCGCGTACGTGCTCGACCGGCGGACGATGCTGCTGGAGTACAACGAGGGCGCCAACGTCTACGGTGCCGGCTACGCCGACGTCAACGCGTTGCTGCCAGCGAAGGAGATCCTCGCCTACATCTCGGTCGTCGTGGCGATCGCGGTCCTCGTCTTCGCCAACGCCTGGATGCGGAACCTGGTCTGGCCGGGCATCTCGCTGGCCCTGCTTGGGGTCTCCGCGGTCGCCATCGGCGGCATCTACCCGTGGGCTGTGCAGACCTTCGAGGTGAAGCCAAGTGCCCGAGACAAGGAGGCGCGGTACATCGAGCGCAGCATCGAGGCGACTCGGGCGGCCTTCAGTCTGGGCGAGGCCGACACCACGCGGTACGCGGCGAGTAACCTGCAACCACCGGCGAGCCTCGCCACCGACACCGCGGTGGTGCCGAACGCCCGACTGCTGGATCCGCAGCTGGTCAGCGAGACGTACACCCAGCTTCAGCAGGTCCGCGGCTTCTACGACTTCGGCCCCAAGCTCGACATCGACCGCTACACCGTCGATGGGGAGACCCAGGACTACGTGGTCGGGGTCCGTGAAATCAACTATGGCGAGCTGACCCCGCAGCAGAGCAACTGGATCAACCGGCACACCGTCTACACCCATGGTTATGGCTTGGTCGCGGCCCCGGCGAACCGGGTGGTCTGTGGTGGCCAGCCGTTCTTCGTCTCCGGCTTCCTCGGGGAGCGGTCGCAGGAGGGGTGTGCCGCGCAGGTCGACCAGATCCCGGCCAGCCAGCCGCGGATCTACTACGGCGAGCGGATGGAGGCCGGCGACTACGCCATCGTCGGTAAGGCGACCTCGGAGGCCAGCCCCGCCGAGTTCGATCGGCCGGTCGGCGAGGACGGATCCGAGTCCTACTACACCTACACCGGCTCCGGCGGTGTCGACGTCGGCTCGTTCGGTCGCCGGCTGCTCTACGCGATCAAGGAGCAGGAGTCGAACTTCCTGCTCTCCGAGGCGGTCAACGAGAACTCCAAGCTGCTCTACGTCCGTAACCCGAGGGAGCGGGTGGAGAAGGTCGCCCCGTTCCTCACCGTGGACGGCGACCCGTACCCAGCGGTGATCGATGGCCGGGTGACGTGGATCATCGACGGCTACACCACCGCCGCGACCTACCCCTACGCCGAGCGGATCAACCTCCAGACCGAGACCACCGACGAACTCACCAACCGGGGCACCTTCCAGCAGGCCCGGGAAAACATCAACTACATCCGGAACTCGGTCAAGGCGACGGTTGACGCGTACGACGGCACGGTCACCCTCTACGAGTTCGACGACGGTGACCCGGTACTTCGGGCGTGGAACAAGGCATTCGGCGGCGACCTGATCAAGCCGAAGGCGGAGATCCCGGCCGAGTTGAGCGCCCACTTCCGTTACCCGGCTGACCTGTTCAAGGTGCAGCGGAACGTGTACACCCGGTTCCACGTGACCAACCCCGGTGACTTCTACTCCGGGCAGGACTTCTGGCAGGTGCCGAACGTGCCGGACGCGCCGGACAGCGGCCAGAAGCAGCCCCCGTACTACCTCTTCACCCAGATGCCCGGGCAGGACGAGCCCCGGTTCCAGCTCACCTCAGCGGTGACGCCGAACCGGCGGCAGAACCTCGCGGCACTGATGTCTGGCTCGTACGTGGACGGCAAGCCGCGGCTAGAGGTGTACGAACTGCCGGAAGACACTCGGATCTCCGGTCCGGTGCAGGTGCACCAGCAGATGACCAACAACGCCCAGATTCGGCAGCAGCTGAACCTGCTCTCGTCGAACCAGGCTCAGGTCCAGTACGGCAACCTGCTCTCCCTGCCGTTCGGCAACGGCATGCTCTACGTCGAGCCGGTCTATGTGAAGAGCAACCAACAGCAGGCCTATCCCCTGTTGCAGAAGGTGCTCCTCTCCTACGGCGACGGTGGATCGTTCGTCGTCCTGGCCGACAACCTCTCCGACGGCATCAAACAGCTCGTCGAGCAGGGTGAACAGGCCGGCGCGCCCGCGCCTCCGCCCTCCGACGACGAGACACCCCCGACCCCGACCCCGACCCCGACCCCGACTCCGACGACTCCGAGCGCCACCCCACCCCCGTTCACGGGCGACGTGGCTGAGGCGGCCCAGCAGGTTCAGGCGGCGATCGTGGAGCTCCGGGCCGCGCAGGAGTCCGGCGACTTCGAGCGCTACGGCCGGGCGCTACAGGCGTTGGATGAGGCGATCGGGGCCTTCGATCAGGCAGCGGGGTCGCCCCCCGCTGCCACGCCGACCACGGCGCCGACGGGTTCACCGACGCCCGGCGGCTGACCCCAGCACGTACGATCAACGACGCCCCCGGGAGTCCCGGGGGCGTCGTTGTGTCTGCCGGGCAGAGGCCGTTTTGCGTTGGCCCGGGGTGGTGCGCTAACGTTTACGAGCCGACGCGGGGTGGAGCAGCTCGGTAGCTCGCTGGGCTCATAACCCAGAGGTCGCAGGTTCAAATCCTGTCCCCGCTACTCATACGAAAGCCCCGGAGGGTTTCTCCGGGGCTTTCGCGTGTTGGCGGACCGTCCGGTGGGACTGTCCCGATGAGTTCGTTCGGCGGATCGACGGTGTTGTCGGGTGTGGTGCAGGACGAGCACCGAGCACCGGGGGTGCGGATCATGGCCGGGATCTGATGGGGTACAGTAGTGAAGCCGACGCGGGGTGGAGCAGCTCGGTAGCTCGCTGGGCTCATAACCCAGAGGTCGCAGGTTCAAATCCTGTCCCCGCTACTCATACGAAGGCCCTGGAGGTTTCCTCCAGGGCCTTCGTCGTGCCCGGCTTGCGCGGCTCGGCCAGGATGGGGTCATGTCTGCATTCGCGAAGTGGTGGGGCCGGCTCAGCGCGGTCCTCGGTGCGGTCGTACTGGCGGTCTTTGTCCCGGTGGCGGCCTGGGCAGCCAGCGGCCCGGGTGAGCTGGCGATCGAGGCCGCCCGGCGCCGTCGCGGGGGCTTCGGCTTCCTCGGGCTCTTGTGTTGCCTGGTCGTGGTCGTCGTGATCGTGTTGCTCGTCCTGCGGGTCCTCCGTGGTCGGCGCGGTCCCCGGCGCTGAGTCGACCAGCGGCGGCCCGGCGCGCCTTCTGCGTCGGGTCTTGTGGGCCGCGCTCTGCCGCCGCGGGTCGATCTGGGCCGCGTGATGTACTAGCTCACGTGGAACTTCTGCACTCGGGCAAGGTTCGGGATGTCTACGCTGATGGCGACGACCTGATCCTGGTCGCCTCGGACCGCGTCTCTGTCTACGACGTCGTGCTGCCGACGCCGATCCCGGAGAAGGGCAAACTTCTCACGGCGCTCTCTCTGTGGTGGTTCGACCAGCTCGCCGAGCTGGTGCCGAACCACGTGCTCTCGGCGACCGACGTGCCGCCGGAGTTCGCCGGCCGGGCGATTCGGTGCCGGCGACTGGAGATGGTTCCGGTGGAGTGCGTCGCCCGGGGCTATCTGGTCGGTGGCGGCTTCGCCGAGTACCAGCGCACCGGAACGGTCTCCGGGATCGAACTGCCGCGCGGATTGGTCGAGGCGGCCGTCCTGCCGGAGCCGATCTTTACCCCCTCCACCAAGGCGCCGGTCGGAGAGCACGACCAGCCGATGACCCTCGCTGAGGTGGTGGAGAAGGTCGGCGCGGAGACCGCCGAGCGGCTGCGTCAGGTCACGCTCGACGTCTACCGACGGGGAGCCGAGCTCGCCGCCGACCGGGGAATTCTGATCGCCGACACCAAGATCGAGTTGGGTTGGGCTGCCGATGGCACGCTGACGATCGGCGACGAGCTGCTGACCTCGGATTCGTCCCGGTTCTGGCCGGCCGAGTCGTACCAGCCGGGACGTGCCCAGTTCTCGTACGACAAGCAGTACGTGCGGGATTGGGCCACCAGGAGCGGGTGGGACAAGCAGAGCCCGGCGCCGGAGGTGCCGGGCGAGGTCGTCGACGCCACCCGTGCCCGCTACGTTGACGTCTACGAGAAACTCACCGGCGAGCGCTGGGGCTGATCAGGTCGTAGAATCGGTAGCTGTGCGCCAGCTCGCCGTTTTCAGTGGAAGCGCCCATCCTGAGCTCGGTGCGGAGATCTGCACCCACCTGGGAGTGCCCCTGTCCCCGACTCGGGTGTCCCGGTTCGCCAACGACTGCCTGGAAGTGCAGTTACAGGGCAACTGCCGGGAACGGGACGTCTTCCTGATCCAGCCACTGGTCCCGCCGGTGCAGGAGCACCTCGTCGAGCTGCTGTTCATGGTCAACGCGGCCCGGGGAGCCTCGGCCGGTCGGATCAGCGTGGTGCTACCGCACTACGCGTACGCCCGCTCCGACAAGAAGGACGCGCCGCGTATCTCGATCGGTGGCCGGTTGGTCGCGGACCTGCTCACCGCGGCCGGCGCTGATCGGGTACTCACGATGACCCTGCACTCGCCGCAGGTCTACGGCTTCTTCGGCATCCCGGTCGACCACCTGCACGCGCTACGCGAACTGACCGCCCACTTCCAGGCGCTCGACCTGAGTAACACCGTGGTGGTCTCGCCAGATCTGGGCTATGTCAAAGAGGCTGCGGTCTTTGCCCGGCAGCTCGGGACGCCGGTCGCCGCCGGTGCCAAGCAGCGCTTCGGGGGCGACCGGGTGGAGATCAGCACGATCATCGGCGAGGTGCGGGGCCGGGACGTGATTGTGGTGGATGACGAGATTGTCAAGGGCAGCACGGTGGTCGAACTGATGGGGCACCTGCGTGAGTTGGAGGTCCGCTCGATCCGGCTGGCCTGCACCCACGGCCTCCTCGTCAACGGAGCCGTGCAGCGGTTGAGCGAGCAGGACGAGGTACGGGAGATCGTCTGCACCAACACGGTTCCCATCCCCACCGAGAAGCGGGTCCCCAAGCTGACCGTGCTGTCGGTGGCCCCTGCGTTGGCCGAAGCGATTCGCCGGATTCACAACGGCGAGTCGGTGAGCGCGCTCTTCGGTTGAACCACTCTGCCCCCGGCTACTCCGGAGTGGAGTGTGGGATCGGCAGCAGGGTGGTGATGCGGACGACCGTGCCGGCTCGGTCGGACGCCACGTCCATGGTGTCGCTCAGCTCGCGAGCCAGCCAGAGCCCCCAGCCACCGACCGATTCCGGGGCCGGGCGGCGGTGGTCTCCGCGCAGTCGGCTGCTGAATCCATCCCCATGATCGGAGACCTCGCAGACCAGGCTTCCGGCCTGCCGCCACATCCGTAGCGACCCGCGGCCGCCGCCGTGGCGAACCGCGTTCGTGGTCAGCTCGTTGACCGCCAGCACAAAGTCGTTGAGCCGCTGGCCCCGCAGCCCCGCCGTGTGCGCGCACGCGGCGGCCGAGTGGCGTAGCTGGGTCACCTGTCTCTGCTCGAAGGCGGTGGCGATCAACAGGAAGGGTTCCGGGGGCGCAGCCATGCGCGGCAGGTCCGGGTCTGCGTTCGTCATGGCCCTTCTCGGCAGGGATCACGGTGTGGAATAGCGGCATTTTCACCGTACGCCAGGGCCGCCACCCATATCGATGGTCGACCGCCGAGGGGTTAGACCGCCGGCGGCGGGCGGGTCTCGTGGACCGCCAGTTCCTCAGCGCTCGCACCGCCGCCGGCCGAACCCGCGTCGTACGCGACCGCGTCGGTCTCCTGGTCGGGATGGACGCCCTCGTCCGGCTCAACCAGCCGACCCACCTGGGCGTCGGCCCCGCTGCCAAGCAGGCCGTGGTCGTAGAGGGAGACCGGGGAGTTCGGATCGGAGGACGGTCCCGGTTCGAACACGTCGGCGTCGAGCTGGGCCTGGGCGGCCTGCTCGGGGCTGTTCGCCTCGGCGGCGATGTCCGGGTCCACCGGGCCGGCCAACGGATCATCCGCCGGCCGCTCGTACCGTTCCCGGCCGAGTTTGGCATCCAGCGACTCGCCGTCGAGCTGTTCGTCGGCAGTGGTGCCGAACCGGTCGACCGCGACCGGCATCCGGTCCCCGGGCAGCTGCGCCGGGTCCGGGCCGTCTGCCTCCCGCCCAGTCCGGACATTGTCGTTCGCGGTCGAGTCGTCGTCGGCGGTGTCGGGCAGGCCCACCGCCTCCGGGTCAGACACCGGGGTCGGGTACTCGTCGTCGCGCATGCCGATGCTCTACCCGCTGCCCCACGTCCCGTAACCGGCGCTTCGGCAGCCGCCGCCAGCCTGCTGCCGCCGATCTGCCAGGTTTCGACTCCCCGACCCCGGGTTAATGGGAACCTCTGACCGGGAGGACTCCGCCACTGTGACGATGCCTGGAGGTGACCATGCGCGTCGGTCTCGTCTGCGCGCACGCTGACCCGTCCCGGCGTGCCGGCGGCCCGTCTGTCGGAACCCACCAGCACATCGCCCGGATCGCCGCTGAACTCGCCGGGCGGGGCCACGACGTCCGGCTCTACGAGCGCCACGATGCCCCGGACCAGGCGGCGACGGCGACGGCGGACGGCTACCAGGTCGAGCGGGTCCCGGTCGGTCCCGCCGCGGCACTGCCCACCGGCGAGTTGGTGGGCTACGTCGCCGAGTACGGCCGTTGGCTGACCGGCCGGTGGGCGGACGACTGGGCACCGGAGATGGTGCATGGGCACTACTGGCTCGGTGGGCTCGCCGCCGCGCACGCCGTCCGCGAGACCGACATCCCGATCGTGCAGACGTTCCACTCGCTCGGGTTGGAACAACTACGTCGCCTCGGCGCGCGCTACAGCGCGCCGCCGGAGCGAATTCCGCTGGAGCGGGCACTCGTTCGCGTGGTGGACATCGCGGTGGCGCAGTCCAACGACGAGGTGGACGAGCTGGCCCGGTTGGGTCTGCCACGTGCCTCGGTGGCGCTGGTCCCACCAGGGGTGGACGCGGAGCTGTTCCACCCCGACGGGGAGGCGGTGCCGCGCGAGGCGCGACCGCGGATCCTCTCCGTGACCACCCTTGACCCGGGCCACGGTCAGGAAGATCTGATCCGGGTGATTCGGATGGCTGGCGATGCGGAACTGGTGATCGTCGGCGGCCCGCCGGGCGAGCGGCTCGCCGGGCACGACGAGGCGCGCCGGCTCCAGGAACTGGCCGAACGCAACGGGGTGGCCGATCAGGTGACTCTGGTGGGGGCGGTGCCGCACGAGCAGCTGGCCACCTGGTACCGCTCAGCGGACGTGGTGGCATGCACGTCGGGCTATGCCTCGGCCGGCCGGGTGTCGTTGGAGGCGATGGCCTGCGGTGTGCCGGTCGTTGGGTACGCGATGGGTGGGATCGCCGACGCGGTCGTGGACGAGGTCACCGGACGGCTGGTGCCGCCGGGCGACGTACGCGCCCTGGGGGTGACGTTGCGTCGGTTGATGACCGACGGCGCCGAGCGGTTCGCCTACGGGCACGCCGCCGTGGACCGGGTGCGATGCAGCTACACGTGGGAGCGGACCGGCGCTGCGCTGGAACGGCTCTACGAGCGGGTGGCCCGCTGCCGCACCCCGATTGAGGCCGCCTGAGCGCTTACCCGCCCTGGCAGCGCTGAGCTGGACCGACCAACGCTGACCACCACTTGTTCCCGCCAACCGGTCCCGGCGTGCTGGTGCTGCGGCTCCGCGTACCGGGTCAGCCCGAGCACGGCGGCGAGGGTGACCAGGAAGCCGGCCGTGGCCAGCCACTCCCGTCCCGGCCAGATCTGGTCGCCGAGCAGCAGCAGTCCGATGATGGCTGCCGGCACCGCCCCGGCCGCGTCCATCGCGGCTACGGCGGCCGTGGTCGACCCGCGTTGCATCGCCAAGCCGAGAAGGAGCTGGCCGATGACCGAGTGGGCCACCAACAGGTAGAGCAGCGGGTCGCCGAGGAACTCCTCAGCCGAGTCGGTTGAGGCCAGTGGCCGGGCCGCCACCGCCGCGGCGGAGAAGGCCAGGCCGGCGAGGGAGCCGAGCGCCACCGATCCGGGCGCGCCGTGCAGCCGTACCGCGAAGAAGCCCAGTACGGCGATTGCGCCGAAGGCCGCCGCCAGGGTGACCAGGCCGGCGGTGCCGAGCTGCCGCGAGGGCGCCGGTCGGGCCGAGAGCACCAGCCCGGTGATCCCGACGACGAGCAGCACCAGCAGAACGACCTCCGCCCTGGGCAGTCGCCACCTCAGTAGGAGCACCCCGAGGAAGGCGGTCACGCCGAGCCCCGCCGCCATGCTGGCCTGCACCAGGAAGAGCGGAAGGTCCCGGCGGGCCAGGAAGGCCAGCACGAAACCGCCCACCTGGCAGCCCAGACCGAGCAGGTAGGTGCGGTGTCCGGCCAGTCGCAGCAGCAACCCCGGATCGAACGAGTGATGCACGGTGGTGCGGGCCGCCGCGACCGACTGGAGCAGGTTGGCGAACCCGTAGGCGATGATCATTGCCGCGAGGAAGCACCAACCGGAGGAAACCACAGCGCGAGGATAGAGTGTGGCCGACATCAGCGCGCAGGCGCTCAACCCAGGCGGGCGAGGACGCCGCTGTGCAGCGGACCGTTCGTGGCGATCGCGCTGATCCCGCCGGAGCCGATCTCCCCCGGGGCAGCCTGGCCCGCCAGGTCGGTGAAGGTGCCGCCCGCCTCGGTCACGATCGGCACCAGCGCGGCGATGTCCCACAGCGACAGCTCCGGCTCCACCATGATGTCCAGCGCGCCCTCGGCCAGCAGCATGTAACCGTAGAAGTCGCCGTACGCCCGACTGCGCCACGCGTCTCGCATGATCTGTAGGACCGCCGGCAGCCGGCCGCGCTCCTCCCAGCCGTGGAGCGAGGAGTAGCAGAAACTGGCGTCGGTCAGCTTGGCCACGGCCGACACCTGGATCGGCGCACCGGACGCCTGGTCCGGCCCCGCGTACGCCCCCTCGCCGAGCGCCCCCCACCAGCGTCGTCCCAGGGCCGGTGCGGAGACCAGTCCGGCGACCGGTTGGTCCCCTTCGAGTAGGGCGATGAGCGTGGCCCACACCGGTACGCCGCGAATGAAGTTCTTTGTCCCGTCGATCGGGTCGACTACCCACCGCCGCCCGCCTGGGCCGGCGGCGGGCTGCTCGCCGTACTCTTCGCCGAGTAGGCCGTCGTCGGGGCGTTCGGCGGCGAGCAGAGCCCGAATCTCCTGCTCGACCGCGGTGTCGGCGTCGGAGACCGGGGTGAGATCCGGCTTCGTGTCCACCCGAAGGTCCACGGCGCGAAACCGTGCGGCGGAGACCTCGTCGGCGGCGTCCGCGAGGCGGTGGGCGAGGGTGATGTCGGCGGCGTAACCCTTCATCCAGGGAACAGTAGTGCCGTTCTGCTCAGCTTCCCGCCGGCGGGTCACTCGGGTCTCGGGAACTGGGCTTGGTGCGCGGCTCGCTCTCGCCGGTGCGCGAGGTGAGGAGCCGCCGGTACGAGGCCAGCCGGCGCGGGTCGGCGTGGCCGGCGGCGACCCGGGCGCCCAGCCCGCAGAGCGGCTCACCGGCGGTGTGTGGGCAGTTCGCCGGGCAGTCGGCCGCCCCCTCGGCGAGGTCGGGGAAGCCGTGCAGGAGGCTCTGGGCGGAGACGTGGGCCAGCCCGAAGCTGCGGATTCCCGGCGTGTCGATGATCCAGCCCTCGGCGGCGTCGGCGACCGGTGGCAGCCGTAGCGCCACCACACTGGTTGACGTGTGCCGGCCCCGACCGATCGCGCTGACCTGGCCAACTGCCCGGGTGGCTGCGGGGACCAGGCGGTTGACCAGTGTCGACTTACCGACCCCGGAGTGCCCCACCAGCACCGAGATCCGTCCGGCGAGGAGACCGCGTAGCGGGTCCAGGGTCGAGCCTGGACAGATCAGAACATGGGGCAGCTCCAGTTCGGCGTAGTACCCGAGCACCTCCTCCGGCCCGGCGAGGTCGGCCTTGGTGAGGCAGAGCAGCGGCTCGATGTCGGCGTCGTACGCGGCTACCAGGCAACGGTCGATGAAACCGGTCCGGGGCGGTGGATCGGCCAGTGCGCTGACGATCACGAGCTGGTCGGCGTTGGCGACGACGACCCGTTCCAGCCGCCCTTCGGGGGTGGTCGCGTCATCCTCGGCGGTGCGTCTCAGAACCGAGCTGCGGTCGGCGATGCGCACGATCCGGGCCAGCGCCCCGGGCCTACCGGACGTGTCGCCGACCAGCCCAACCCGGTCGCCCACCACGACGGACTTGCGGCCCAACTCCCGGGCCCGCATCGCGGTCACCGGTGCCTGATTCGCGTCGGCGTCCTCCCGTACGCAGGTGTAGCGCCCGCGGTCCACGGCGATGACGAATCCCTCGACCGCGTCCGCGTGGCGCGGACGCGTTCGGGTACGTGGGCGTGAGGATCTGCCGGGCCGAATCCGGACGTCGTCCTCGTCGTACTCCCGCCGCCTCGTCGCCAGGACAGCTCCCCTCAGCTCTTGCCGGTTACCATCGCTGACCATAGCGCCGGGAATTCCGGCATCGTCTTCGAGGTGCAGGCAACGTCGCTCAGCTCGATGCCGGGCACCGCCAGCCCGGCGATCGCGGCGGCGTGCGCCATTCGATGGTCGTGGTAGGTCTCGAACACTCCGCCGCGAAGTGGCCGGGGTCGGATTTCCAGCCCGTCCTGAGATTCGGTGAGGTCGGCGCCGAGAGCGGTGAACTCGCGGGCGAGCGCCGAGATCCGATCGGTCTCGTGCCCCCGGATGTGGGCGATACCGGTAAACCGGGAGGGGGAGTCGGCGAGCATCGCCAGCGCGGTCAACGCCGGGGTCAGCTCACTCACGTCGGAGAGGTCGGCGGTCAGGCCGTGTACGGTGCCGGTGCCCCGCACGGTCAGCCCGGAGGTGGAGAGGGATACTTCGCCCCCCATCGCCTGGAACAGCCCGCGGAGCCGCTCGACTGGTTGGACGCTGCCGCCCGGCCAGCCGGTCACGGTTACCTCTCCGCCGGTGACCAGCGCGGCGGCGAAGAAGGGAACCGCGCCGGAGAGGTCTGGCTCGATCTCCCAGCCACGACCGGTCAGTGGGCCCGGCTCGACCGCCCAGACATCGGGGGTGGTGTCGTCGACGGCGGCACCGGCGGCCCGCAGCATCTCCACCGTCATCCGCAGGTGGGGCGCGGAGGGCACCGGCGGGCCGACGTGTCGAACGACCACCCCTCGGTCGAAGCGGGGAGCGGCTAGTAGTAGCCCGGAGACGAGTTGACTGGAGGCGCTGGCGTCGATCACGACCTCGCCGCCGCGAATGCTTCCGCCACCGAGCACGGTCAGCGGCAGGCTCCCGACGGCCGGCGAGGTGATCCGGACACCGAGGCGGCGAAGGGCGGCCAGGAGCGGCCCCAGCGGACGCTGGCGGGCCTGCGGGTCGCCGTCGAAGGTGATTCGACCGTCCGCGAGGCCGCTGACCGGGGGTAGGAAGCGCATCACCGTGCCGGCGAGGCCGACATCGATGTGTGCCGGTCCGGCCAGCGGGTGCGGTCGGACCAGCCAGCGCTCGTCATCGCTGATCGAGACGTGCGCACCCATCGCCCGCAGCCCGCTGGCCATCAACTCGGTGTCCCGGGCTCGTAGCGGCCGGGCGAGCGTCGATGGGCCGGTAGCCAGGCCGCTGAGCACCAGGGCGCGCGCGGTGAGTGACTTGGAACCGGGCAGGCGCAGCCTCGTCGAGACCGGATCCGAGGCGGTCGGCGCGGTCCATGGTCGCAGCGGCCGGGTAGCGGTCAGATGTCCCACGGTTACATTCTGCCGCCTTCACCAGCGGTCATTGTCGGCTACCCCCGGTTGTCGGCCCGGCCGGCGGGACCGCGGGCGACCGGTTGGGGCGCTAGCGTGTCCGGTGTGTGCGGGAGATACGCGACGACCCGGTCCGCGGGGGACCTGAGCACGATATTCGAGTCGTTCGACGAAACGGGTGGTCGGCTCAGCGCAGCCTACAACGTCGCCCCCACCGATCCGGTGCCGTTGGTTCAGGCCACCACGGCGGGCCAGCGGGTGCTGTCGCTGGGGCGCTGGGGCTTCGTCCCGGCTTGGTCGCGCTCCCTGGCCGGCGCTGCTCGCATGATTAACGCTCGGGCCGAGACGGTGGCCACGAGCCGGGCGTACGCCCGTGCCTTTGCCCGCCACCGGTGTCTGCTGCCGGCGGACGGTTGGTACGAGTGGGTCCGTCATCCGGGTGGCAAGCAGGCGTGTTACCTGACTCCCCAGGACGGCTCGCCGGTCGTCTTCGCCGGTATCTGGTCGGTGTGGAAGGGGCCGGGCGGCCCGTTGCTCACCTGCGGCATCGTGACCACCCCCGCCCGTGGTGACCTGGCCGACGTGCACGACCGGATGCCGCTGTTGGTGCCCCGTGAGCGGTGGGGGGCCTGGCTGGGTCCCACGGACCGACCGACGGACCTGCTCGCCCCGCCGTCGCTGGAGTGGCTGGCTGGGCTGGAGATTCGTCCGGTTGGGCCGGCGGTTGGCAATGTCCGTAACGACGGTCCGAGCCTCGTCGAACGGGTCACCGCGTCGGTGCCGCCCCGACGTGGCAGCGGGCTCGGGGAGGAGACTCTTTTCTGACGTATCCGCGACTTAAGGCCAGGTTATTTGTCGGTTTTAAGAGCAAAACATTCCTGGTTAATTCAACTTTTTTCCGCTACCCCTTGTATCGACTTCGAAAAGTGCGATACACCAGAGCGCCGGTAGTGGGCATCGATTCGCATGCGGCGAGTCGTGCCCTAGATTTCCGGTCCCACGGGGGAGGTGGGTGGATGACCAGGGCACGCATGCCCCGTCCACACGAGGTTGCTGCGGCACGACATGACACGCGCCTGTTGCGGGCTCTGCATGAGCGTCAGCGAGACGATGCATGGCGTACCAGAGGCGTCTGCCAAAGCGTTGACCCGGAAACCTTCTTTCCGGCGCCCAACGAGCCGGCGGACGCCGCTGTGGCGCTCTGTCACACCTGTGACGTGCAGGGGGCCTGTCTCGCCTGGGCGTTGGAGGTCGGCGACTGCTATGGCGTCTGGGGTGGCACCACCCCGCGCGAGCGTCGGGCCATGCTGGTCGCCTGGCGCGGCGAGGTTCAGCCAGCCCTGACCGACGCTGCCCAGCCGCTGGTCCGGGGCCGGCGGCTGGCCCCGGTGCCACTCGGCCGGTGAGCGTCGGCGTGGCCGCGTGACCGGAGCATCGGCGTGACGGTCAGAATGGTGGCGTGACGCCGACCGAGGAGATCATTACTCCGCACGGGCCGGCCGGGGTGGAGCTCGACCGCCCTGTCGGTCCGCCGGCCGCTCTGTTGGTGCTCGGTCACGGAGCGGGCGGCGGGGTGGACGCGCCGGACCTGCTCGCGCTCCGGGACGCCGCACTGGCCGCTGGCCTGGTCGTTGCCCGGGTGACTCAGCCCTACCGGCTCGCGGGCCGGCGCGCGCCCGCACCCGCGCGGCAGCTCGACGTGGCCTGGACGGTGGTGTTGTCCGTGCTTCGGGCGCGGTGTCCCGGAGTTCCGCTGGTGGTGGGCGGCCGCTCCAGTGGTGCCCGGGTGGCCTGCCGTACCGCCGACGCGGTGGGGGCAGCGGGTGTGGTGGCCCTGGCGTTTCCGCTGCACCCACCGGGCCGACCGGAGCGGTCTCGCGCCGCCGAGCTGCCGGTCAGCGTGCCAACGTTGGTGGTGAACGGCGACCGGGACCCGTTCGGGACGCCGGTGGCCGCGGTGCCGACGGTTAGCGTCATCACCCGGCCGGGGGAGCGGCATGAGCTGCGCAAGGATCCGCTGGGCACGGCGGCGGTCGTCCTCGACTGGCTGCGTGCCGGTGGCTGGACCGGCCCTCCGGACCGGTCCAGCCGTGGGGTCACGCCGTCCGACTGCGCCGATGAGGCGTGACCGTGGTGGGCGACTCTCGTTGCTTTGGATGGTGCCGCCCGCCCCAGCCCGGCGGCGGCACCGGTCCTCCCGGGCCCTTCCTGGTCCCAGCTCCGGTCCCCGCCGAGGTCGGGCCGGGACCAGGAAAGGGGGCCGATGGCCGGAATTCCCGCCCCGCCGACCCGCGTTACATCCGGCGGACGACTTTTCCGACGAGGGGGGTGGCCGGTGCCGGTCGAGACGCAGGCCCGGGAGTTGGACGATCGGGAGACGTGGCCGCGACACCGCGTGCTGGCGGGGCCGAGCTGGCCAACGGCGGCGTCGGCGGCCCGGGTTTCGGTCGGGCTGGGCGGAAGTGAATCTGTCGGTGAGCGGTTGCACGTATCCTCGGCGAGGAAACATCCGACCCGAGGGGATGCGCGGTTGACCACCGAGAAGACGGACGAGCGCCGGGCCCGCTTCGAGCGGGACGCCATGCCCTTTGTTGACCAGCTCTACGCTGCTGGCTTACGGATGACCCGCAACCCGGCAGATGCCGAGGACCTGGTCCAGGAGACGTACCTGAAGGCGTACGCAGCCTTTCACCAGTTCGAGCAGGGCACCAACCTGAAGGCCTGGCTGTACCGAATCCTGACCAATACCTACATCAACTCCTACCGGCGGCGGCAGCGGCAGCCGATTCAGGCGCCGACCGACGAGATCACCGACTGGCAGCTCGCCGAGGCCGAGTCGCACACCTCCAGCGGGCTGCGCTCCGCTGAGACGGAGGCGCTGGACCGGTTGCCGGACAGCGACATCAAGCAGGCCCTGCAACAGCTACCCGAGGAGTTCCGGCTGGCTGTCTACCTCACCGATGTCGAGGGCTTCTCCTACAAGGAGGTTGCCGAGATCATGGGTACGCCGATTGGCACCGTGATGTCACGCCTGCACCGCGGTCGTCGTAACCTGCGCAAGCTGCTGGAGCAGTACGCGGCCGACCGGGGCTTCAGCTCTGCGTCGTCGGCCAAGGGCTCGACCGGCCGGGGGGTCTGACGTGAGTTGTGGAGAGCCGCACGAGACGGACTGCCGCGAGGTGTTGGCGGAGGTCTACCTGTACCTGGACCTGGAGTGCGCAGAGGAGCGGCGGAAGCTGATCCGGCACCACCTCGACGAGTGTGGTCCGTGCCTGCGTGAATACGGCATCGAGCAGGAGGTCCAGGCGCTCGTGGCCCGCTGCTGCGGTAATGAGACCGCTCCTGACCAGCTTCGCGAGCGGCTCCGCAGCAAGCTCGCCGAACTCGTGGTCTTCGGCAGCAGCGAGTCGCGTGAGTTGGCTGACTGACCTGGGGCTACACCGTGGTGGCCCGGACCGAGCTCGGTCCGGGCCACTGTCGTTCCCGCTGGCCGAGCCGGCTGGGCTTGGTCGCGGCGGTGGTTCAGGAGTTGGGGCGCTTGCCGTGGTTGGCCGCGCCCTTCTTGCGAGCCTTCTTCTTCCGGGCCCTCTTGGCCATGGTGACCTCCTTGTTGGTGGACGCCGCGGCGGCGCGACCACTGCGGCGTGAAACCGGACGCGTCCGACCCTAGTGCTGTTGTCGCTGGCTGGCGGGCCCGGCCCGGGGCGTCGCCCGGCGCGGGGGCCCGTGCCGTTTCTCGAAGCGTGCTCGGGCGGTACTGGCGCGTCTTGGCGTGGCCGCCCCGCTCCGGCCCGGCTCATGATTGGATACGTCGGCAGGACAGTCGCGAGAGAAAGGCTGGGGAGATGGCCGAGGAGATCCGCGCCGAGATGGTGGCGAACGTCTGGAAGGTCGTCGCGTCGGCCGGGGACACCGTGTCCGAGGGGGACACGCTGGTGATCCTGGAGTCGATGAAGATGGAGATCCCGGTCGTCAGCGAGTCCGACGGCGTCGTACATGAGCTGGCGGTCAACGAGGGGGACGTGGTGCAGGACGGCGACCTGATCGCGGTGATCGGTTGAGTGTCCTGGTCCGACCCGTCACGCCGGCTGACCACTCCGCGGTCGCCCGGCTGACGGTCGCCGCCTACGAGGCGGACGGGCAGCTCAAGGGAGAGCATGGGTACGCGGCGGTGCTCGCCGACGTCCCGGCTCGGGTGGAGCACGGTGAGGTGCTGGTCGCCGTGGACGCCGGCACCGACGCTGTGCTGGGTTCGGTCCTCTTCGTCCTGCCCGGTACCCAATACGCCGAGCTCTCCGGAGCCGGCGAGGCGGAGTTCCGGATGCTCGCCGTGGACCCGGCAGTGCAGGGGCGGGGAGTTGGCGCGGCTCTGGTGGAGGCGTGCGTGGCGCGGGCGACCGAGTTGGGCTGCTCCGCCCTGGTGATCTGCATGCGAGATGGCCTCGCCGCCTCGGCGCAGCGGCTCTATCAGCGGCGGGGGTTCACTCGGGCACCGGAGCTGGACTGGTCGCCGATGGCCGGCGTGCTCCTGCGCGGACTGCGGCTTTCGCTTCCGGCCTGAGCCGGCGGTTGGGTCAGCGGGGGTCGTCGGTCGGGGGTGGGCCGATGGCGGCGATGAGCTCGTCGGCCACCTTCAGGGCAACCTCCCGGCGTTCCTGGTCGGTCAGGCCGGGCGCGCGTACCCCAAGCCAACTGCTGTGTACGGAGAAGAGCGCGAGGGCGGCCCGGAGTTGGGCCTCGGGGGAGGAGTCGTCGCCGCAGAGCAGGTTGGCTAGCTGGAACATCCGCTCCCGCATCCGCTGTCCGGCGGCGAGACTCCGTAACGCTGTCTGGTTCTGCTCGAAGAAGCGCATCACCGACGGGTATTGCCCGGCGCACATGGTGTCCGCGTACCGACCGATGATGCCCCGTCGGGTGGTCAGTGTGGCGGGTTGGACCTCGGCCCAGGCGACGAGGTCGTCCAGTTGATCGAGGCGGTCCTCGACGAAGCTGTTGACGATTTCGTCCTTGCTCTTGAAGTGGTAGTAGAGCGCCGCCTTCGTCACGTTGAGCCGTTCGGCGATCTCCCGGAGCGAGGTCTTCTCGTAGCCCTGCTCGGTGAAGAGCTCCAGGGCGACGGTCTTGATCCGTTCCCGTGTGCTGCCGGTGCTCTCCCGCACTCTCATCACCTACCCCGCTTGACTGTCGTCGGCACCCCAACTTACCGTACGGCTAGTAAGCTGGCTAGCCGGTCGGCAAGTAAGCAAACCCCGAGGGGAATGACGTATGACCCAGGCAGCCCCGGCTCCGACGCGACCGAATATCCGGATCGTGCTCTTCGGCCTGATGATCGCCATGATGCTGGCGATGTTGGACAATATGATCGTCAGCACCGCCCTGCCGCGGATTGTGGGTGAGTTCGGCGGTCTGGACCACTTCACCTGGGTTGTTACCGCCTATGTTCTCGGGACCACCGTCTCCACTCCGATCTGGGGCAAGCTCGGTGACCTCTTCGGCCGGAAGCCGATCTTCCTGACCTCGGTGGTGATCTTTCTTGTCGGGTCCGCGCTCTGCGGCATGGCCGGCTCCGACCTGCTCGGCGGGCCGGATGACGGGATGGTGGAACTGATCGCCTTCCGCGCGGTGCAGGGCCTCGGTGCGGGCGGCCTGATGGTCGGCGTGTTGGCGATCATCGGCGATCTGGTGCCGCCCCGCGAGCGGGGTCGCTACCAGGGGACGATCGCCGGGATCATGGCGGTCGCCCTGGTGACTGGCCCGCTGGTCGGCGGCTTCATCACCGATCATCTCTCCTGGCGCTGGGCCTTCTATGTCAACCTGCCCCTCGGCGGGGTCGCCCTGGTGCTGCTCGTCGCCACCCTGCGTCTGCCCCGGCATCGCACCGAGCACCGGATTGACTGGCTCGGTGCCGCACTGCTCGCGGTCGGCATCACCGCGATCGTGCTGATCACCACGTGGGGTGGTAACGAGTACGCCTGGCGTTCTCCGCAGATCGTTGGCCTGATCGTCCTCGCGGTGACCTCGCTCGTCGTCTTCGCGGTCGTCGAGCGGCGGGCGGTGGAGCCGATCCTGCCGCTTTCACTCTTCGCCAACCGCAACTTCGCGCTGATCTCGGTGATCGGTTTCCTGCTCGGCTTCGCGATGTACGGGGCGATGAGCTTTCTGCCGCTCTACCAGCAGACCGTGCAGGGCGCCTCAGCCACCGAATCCGGGTTGCTCCTGCTGCCGTTGATGTTCGGCATGCTGGTGGTCTCGTTGGTGGTGGGGCGGATGATCACCAGAACCGGCCGGTACCGGGTCTTCCCGATCATCGGCGGTGTGGTGATGAGTGTGGGCATGGTCCTGCTGACACGGCTCGACGCGCAGACCGAGGTGGCGGAGTCCTCGCTCTACCTACTCGTGCTCGGTGTCGGTATGGGCTTCCTGATGCAGACGACGATGCTGATCGCGCAGAACAGTGTTGATCAGCGCGATCTGGGCGCGGCCAGCGGCGCGGCGACCTTCTTCCGCTCGATCGGCGGCTCGTTCGGCATCTCGCTCTTCGGGGCCGTCTTCGCCAGCCGGCTGGCCAGCTCCCCCGGCGGCGGGATGTTCGGCGGCGGTGAGGCCGGGGCGGCGATGGACCTCGCGAAGCTTCGGGAGCTCCCGGAGGCGGTCCGGGAGCTGGTTTTCGGTGGCCTCGCCGACGCGATCTCACACGTGTTTCAGTGGGCCCTGCTGTTCACCCTCGTGGTGCCGGTGCTCGCCTGGCTCATCAGGGAGATTCCGCTGCGTACCGAGAACATCCCGGTGCCGCCCGGCGAGGCGAAGCCCCAACTCCCGGGCGCCCGCCGCTGACCCCGAGTCGGCTCGGCGAGATCAGTGGCGGCGGAGGAGTGTCGTGATGCGTCGCCAGAGGCGGCGAAGCGGGCCGGGCGGCATTGGCGCCGACGGCCGGCCACCGGCCACCGTCTGGGCCAGCGTTCGGGATTCCGGGGCCAGGTCCGGGGTGGCCAGTGCCAGAAGCGCCAGGGACCGGGCGATCGGGACCGGGCGGGTTCGCGCCACCTCGACCGCATCGGTGAGTCGTTCGGCGACGACCGCGGCGACCTCGGGGCGGACCGCTGGGTCGACCCAGGCGACGGTGACCAGGGCGAAGAGCGCGGCCTCGGTAGCCCAGTCCTCGACGCCCCAGGTCAGGTCTAGCAGCACGGCCCGGCGGGTGGAGGTCGGCCATGGCTCGTCGGTGCGGTGGTGCAGCAGCCCGAGGCAGGCCCACACCTGGACGCTGCGGATCCAGAGGGACGGGTCCTGATCGTCGAGGACCCGACCCAGCACGGTCGGTGGGGTCGCCGGCGGATGGGCCAGCAGACCGAGGAGGTCGGTCAGGTCCAGGGTGGCCAGGGCCACCGCGGCGTCGTACGCCGCCGGCGGATGGGGCCACGCCGGATGCACGAACTGCCGGAGGTGGTCCGCCGCCAGTGGCGAGGGGGCTTCGACGGCGGGTGTGCCGTCGTGCCGCCACAGGTGCCAGTCCACCGCGCGTCGGGGTTCCCGCGGGTCCGGGCCTGGCCCCTGTGCCAGCCGAACCCGGAGCCCGGGCGCGGCTCGGGTGAGGGTGTGCAGGGCGCTCGGCGGCACCGGCGACCCGAACCGGATGCTGGCTCCCAGCCGACCGCCGGCATGGTTGGCCCGGAGTGCGTCCACGGCGGGGCCGGCGGCCGGAGTGATCTGCCCGAGCCAGGGCTGGCCGGCGCAGGACTCAGCGAGGTCGGTGTGCTCGTGGGAGTCCTCGGGGTGCTCCCGGACGAAGTCCGCCAGTGCGATGAGGTGCCCGACATCGCCGTCGCGCTGAAAGCGCAGCCGATGGGCGGTGTGCACGGCACAGTCAAACGTCGGGTCCCGGGCGAGCGCCCGGTTGATCCAGTCGAGCGCCTCGTCCAGCCGTCCGTGGTCGGCGAGAGTGCCCGCGATGTCGGCGTAGACGGCGAGGTCGTCCGGGTCGTGCGCAACGGCACGTTCCAGCGCTGCGAGGGCGTCTCGGATTCGCCCCGCGCTTCGATAGGCGTACCCGAGCCAGACCTCACCGATCTTGGATGGCTCGGCACGTAACCCCTGGGACGCCCACCGGACGGCGAGTGCTACCTCGCCGAGCCGCCGGGCCAGTGCGGAGGCGGCGCCGAACAGCAGCGCGTGTCCGTGGTACGTGGCCACCGCGTTGCGGGCCAGCGTGAGGTATGGAGTGAGGGCGGCCCGGCCGGCTCGGGGAACCGGATCGGCGGTCGCGGCGCAGACCTGCATGAGAATCTGGGCGATCCGCTCCGGCCCGAGGCGTTCGGCCAGGTCGGGCGCGGTCACCCAGGGCACCTCCGCCCACGGCTCGGTAGGCGCGTGGCCCGTGGCCGCAACGAGCAGGTCCAACCCCTCGGCGGGCCGGCCGGCAGCGGCGAGTAGGTGGGCCCGGGCGACCACGGTTCCGACGAAGACGTTCTGGTGCAGGGGAAAGAGGTTGAGCCCGTCGCCGTCGACGGCAGCGAGCCGGGAGAGTAGTTCGTGGGCCTCGGGAAGAGTCGGTGCCTGTGCCAGCGCCCCCGCGATGTGGGCGGCAGCGTGCGCCAGGTCGCCCTCGGTGAGTGCTAGTCGGGCCAGGGTCAGTTCCTCCGCCGCCGGCAGGTCTCGCTTGTCCGGGGACACGTTCTTCTCCCGCCGTGCTGGTTTGCGCTCCGGTCGGTCAGCGTAGGTGATAGTGAGGATCTTTAGCGATGATCGCGCACTGCTGCTTGTTATGTTGCGCTTGGGCGCTGAAAAGTGCAAGACTGAACACAAACGCGCGGAAATCGCGCACCGGGAGGAGTTTCTGTGACGCGTCCAGGGGCCGGCATGGCCGCCGACATTGACGAGCAGCCGGCGACATACACCCGCCTGCTCTCCGCCGAGCATGCCGAGCCGATCGCTCGGGTCGCCGCCGCCATCGCCGAGCACCGACCGCGGCACGTGGTGTTCACCGCCCGCGGCACCTCAGACCATGCCGCGCTCTACGGCACCTACCTGACCGAGATCCGGTTGGGTCTGCCCGCCGGGCTCGCCTCGCCCAGCTCCGTCACCGCGTACGGCGCCCGCCCGGACCTCTCCGCCGCGCTCGTGGTCGGGGTGAGCCAGAGCGGCGGCTCCCCGGACCTCACCGAGGTGCTGCGGGCCGCCCGGAACTCCGGCGCGCTCACCCTCGCGGTCACCAACACGCCGGACTCGCCGCTCGCCGAGGCGGCGGAGCTGAGCGTGGACATCGCCGCCGGGCATGAACGGGCAGTGGCCGCCACCAAGACATACTCGGCTGAGCTGCTCGCCCTGCTCATGTTGGTGGAGGGCATCCGGGCCGGTGACGGCGTGCTGCCGGCCGCCGAGCGGAGAGCCCTCGACACGCTGCCTGAGCTCGCCGCACGTACCCTCGCCGACCCGACGCCCGCCCAGCTCGCCCCCCGGTACCGGTTCGCCGCGCAGCTCGTCACGACCGGCCGGGGGTACGCGTACCCGACCGCGCGGGAGGCCGCGCTGAAGCTGATGGAAACCTCGTACCTGCCGACGCTCGCCTTTTCCGGTGCCGATCTGCTGCATGGTCCGCTCGCCATGACCGATCCGGACGTGCCGGTGCTCGCGGTGGTCGGCTCCGGCCCAGGCGGCCAGGCAATGGGGGAGGTGCTGCCCCGGCTCGGCGAGCGCCGCGCCGATGTGGTGGTGGTCGGCTCGGCGGAGGTGCCCAGCACGACGCGAATCGCCGTTCCCGAGGTGGACGAACGGTATGCGCCGCTGCTGGACATCCTGCCGCTGCAGCGCCTGGCCCTGGCGCTCGCGCTGGCCCGAGGCGAGGACCCGGACGCGCCGCGGGGCCTGAAGAAGGTCACCGCGACGATGTGAGCCCAGGCGTGGCAGGCTGGGCGGCGTGTCCACGCTGCGCGACCTCGCCGACGAGCACACCCAGCTACGTCCCGCTGACATCGATCATCTGCACCGGATCGCGGGCGACTGGCAGTTGCTCTCTGACATGTCCTTTGCCGACCTGTTGCTCTGGGTGCCGGTGGGCGAGGACGGGACGTTCCTCTGCGTGGCCCAGGTTCGACCGACCACCGCGCCCACCGCGTACCAGCATGACCAGGTGGGTCGAATCACCGGTGGGCCGGAGGTGGACCACCTGGAGGTCGCCTACCGGCGAGGCCGGATCTGGCGGGAGGGCGATCCGGTCTGGTACGGGGACGTGCCCGCGCGGCACGAGGCGATCCCGGTGCGGCTGCGGGCCGCCGACGGTGAGCTGGCCGAGGTGATCGCCGTGGTCGGCCGGGACACCAACCTCTCGACCGCCCGGACCCCCAGCCAACTGGAGCTGAACTATCTGACCACGGCGGACGACCTGGCGCAGATGCTCGCCGACGGCACCTTCCCGCCACCCCGGCACCCGGGGGAGACCACTTCGGCTCCCCGGGTCGGCGATGGGCTGGTCCGGCTGGACGCGGGCGGCAGGGTGACGTATTCGAGCCCGAACGCGCAGTCTGCGTACCGGCGGGTCGGCTACGCCTCGGACCTGGTGGGGGAGGACCTCGCGGCGCTGCACCGGCGCCTCGCCGACGATCCGCTGGAGGGGACCGACGCGGCCAATGCGGCGCTGGCCGCGCTTCGGGGCGAGGCACCGCCCCGCCGGGAGATCAACGCGCGCGGGGCGACCATGCTGACCCGGGCGCTACCGCTGATCCCCGCCGGAGTGCCGATCGGCGCGCTGGTGCTGGTCCGCGATGTCACCGAGGTCCGGCGCCGGGACCGAGCGTTGATGACCAAGGACGCCACCATTCGGGAGATCCATCACCGGGTGAAGAACAACCTCCAGACGGTCGCCGCCCTGTTGCGGCTGCAGGCCCGCCGGGTCGCCATGCCGGAGGCACGGATCGCGCTGGAGGAGTCGGTCCGCCGGGTCGCCTCGATCGCGCTGGTACACGAGACGCTCTCCATGTCCAACGACGAGGTGGTCGAGTTCGACGGGATCGTGGACCGGGTGGCGAGCGCGGCGACCGAGGTGGCGGCGACCGAGTCAACCGTCCGGATGCGCCGTCAGGGCAGCTTCGGCGTGCTCCCCGCCGAACTCGCCACCTCGCTGGTGATGGTCCTCAACGAGCTCCTGCTGAACGCCGTCGAGCACGGGTTCCCCGCCGATGACGGGGCTGGTGAACAGTCGGGAGCGGCCGACTGCTCCCCCGAGGTGGTGGTCTCGGCGCATCGCTTTCGCAAGATCCTGCATGTGTCGGTGGCCGACAACGGTGGTGGACTGCCGCCGGGCTTCGACGCCGAGCGCGGCGGCAGCCTCGGTCTGCAGATCGTCCGTGCACTGGTCACCGGGGAGCTGCGCGGCACGATCGAGCTGCGGCCGAGTGCCAGCGGCGGCACCGAGGCGCTGCTCGTCCTTCCCCTCCACCGGCTGTGACCACCCGGGGCGTGCGGCACCGGCCAACCGCGTCACGTTGGTGCTGCGGCGCCGGTCCACCGCGTGGACTCTGGCGATGCGGCACCGGCTAACGGCGTACCAGGGCGACGGTCAGTCCAGGGGGGTGCCAGACCCGCTCGACCGTCCGTCCGTCCCGCAGCGCCCTCCCCTTCGCGCCGGGTACGGCGGCCAGCGGGTCGTCGTGCCGGCCGGCCAGCATCAGCCAGACTCGGTCCGCGTCGGCCAGGCACTGGGCCGGGCGGGCACACTCGGCGGCCCAAAGGTCGCCCCGGCGGGCCGGGCTGGCGGAGAGCAGCACGTCCTGGGGTCGGTGGTCGCCCAGGTGATAGGCCAGGCCGAGGTCGAGGAAGAACCAGCCGTCCCGGGGCGAGTAGACGACCGCGTCGGTGGGGCGCTGCCCGTCCGCCACGATCTGGGCCGCCCCGGCGTAGTCGACCGGCGCCGAACGGGGCCACTCGTGGGTACGCCGCAGCGCCGTCTGGGCCGGCAGGCCGAGCGCCCCGGCCAGGGCCACGATGGTCAGCGCCGGTAGGAGCGGCACCCTGGCCAGGGCGACCCCGGCCAGCAGGCAGCCGAACGGCACCACGAAGACCAGGTATCGGGGTACCCAGAGGGGGATGACCGCACCGACGGCGAAGACCAGCAGCACCGGCAGGAGCACGGCCAGCCCGGGCAGCAGCGCCGACCGTCCCAGGGCTGCGGCGCCGAGTGCGGCGAGCCCGACCAGCAGGCCTCCGACCACCCCGCTCTGCGTCACCGCCCCGGCCAGCGCGGCGAGATCGCCGAGGCGGGCGGGGTCCACCCAGTCGAGTTGGCGGGCGTGCTGGCCGTGGGCGACCCAGAGCAGCGGGCCGACCAGCAGCACCACCGGCACGAGCGCGAGCAGCCCGGCTCCGACGATGCGTCGGTCGGGGTGCCGCCGCTGGGCGGCGAGCACCACCACCGCGTGGGCCGGGAGCAGGGTGAGGGCGACCAGGTGGGTCAGGCCCAGCGCGGCCAGCGCGGCGGCGTAGCCGGCCCAGCGGATCCAGGGTCCGAACCGCCGGCCCGCCGGCACCGGAGCTACGGCAGCGACCAGCAACAGCGTCGTCAGGACAGCGAGGGCGGTAGCCAGCGCGTACGGGCGGGCTTCCTGCCCGTACCGGGAGGTGCTGGGCAGCACCGCGAAGAGGAGGCCGGCGAGCAGCCCGGCCGCCCGACCGTACAGCCGGGCGCCGAGGAGCGCGGTCAGGGCCGCGGCGGTGGTCATGGCGAGCACGGCCGGCAGCCGCAGGGCGGCCACCGAATCCCCCGCTCCGGCCACCCAAAGGTGCATCAGCAGGTAGTACGGACCGGTTGCGGCGTCGATCGTGCCGGTGAGCCGGACCAGGTCACCGAGCGGACGGGTGGCGGCGCTCCAGGTCGCCAACTCGTCTCGCCAGAGCTGTGCCCCGGTCACGTCGGTGAGGGTGACCGCGAGCGTCAGCAGCGCCGGCGGCAGCCACACCGGCAGCTGCGGCACGGTTCGCGCGCCCATGTCGCTGAGCCTCGCACAGCCCCGGGGCCCCGGGGGCCGGACTGGAACACCGCCGACCGTGATGTGGGATGCCGCCCCCCGAACCTTGGCTGCTTCGGTGACGCCGTGGCAGCATAACGTCATGGCTGCCGCCGTTGTTCGCTACTTCGTGGCCCGTCGCCACGTCGATTTTGGCCGCGTGCGCAGCGCGATCTGTCCGGCCCACTGACGACGCCCGACCCCAGCTGTCTCGGGCGCTCTGCGCCGGCTGCTCAGCCCCAGCCCAGCCCGTCGTGCCGGGGCCGGCCACCGCGCTCGGCGCAGTGGCCACGAGGCACCTCAGACAATGGAGGACGCCACGATGGCGCTGCGCAACCCGGCCCGCCCCGAGGACCCGACGCTCCAGTCGGTCCGGGCTCTTCGCCGCCCCCGCGGGGAGGGTCAGTGGGCACTCGGCCACCACGAGCCGCTCAACGCCAACGAGCGGATCAAGAAGGACGACGACCCACTCAACGTCCGAGCCCGGATCGAGAACATCTACGCCCACCAGGGTTTCGCCTCGATCGACCCACAGGACCTGCGGGGTCGGTTCCGCTGGTGGGGGCTGTACACGCAACGCAGGGCCGGCATCGACGGTGGACGTACCGCCGTGCTGGAGCCGCACGAGCTCGAGGACGAGTTCTTCATGCTCCGGGTGCGAATCGACGGCGGGCAGCTCTCCGTGGCCCAGCTCCGGGTGGTGGCCGAGATTTCCCGCGAGTTCGCCCGGGACACCGCCGACCTCACCGACCGGCAGAACATCCAGTATCACTGGATCCGGGTCGAGGACATACCGGAGATCTGGCGTCGACTGGAGTCGGTCGGCCTGCAGACCACCGAGGCCTGCGGGGACTGCCCCCGGATCGTGCTCGGTAGCCCGGTCGCTGGCGTGGCCCGCGACGAAATGATCGATCCGACGCCGGCGATTGACGAGATCGTCCGGCGCTACGTCGGCGACAAGCAGTACGCCAACCTGCCCCGGAAGTTCAAGTCCTCGATCTCCTGGCTGGTGGACACGCCGTACGAGACGAACGACATCGCCTTCCTCGGGGCGGTGCACCCCGATCACGGCCCTGGCTTCGACCTCTGGGTCGGCGGCGGCCTCTCCACGAATCCGATGCTCGCCCAGCGGCTGGGTGTGTGGGTGCCGCTGGACGAGGTGCCGGACGTCTGGGCGGGGGTGGTGGGTATCTTCCGCGACTACGGTTACCGACGGCTGCGCCACCGCGCCCGGCTGAAGTTCCTGGTCGCCGACTGGGGGGTGGCGACGTTCCGGGAGGTGCTGGAGCAGGAGTACCTGGGCCGCGCGCTGCGGGACGGACCGTCGGCCGAGCTGCCGGCGCAGCAGATTGACCACATCGGGGTGCACGAGCAGCGCGACGGGCGCAACTATGTCGGGGCTGCTGCGACGGTCGGCCGGGTCTCGGGTAGCCAGCTCACCCGGCTCGCCGACGTGGCCGAGGCGCACGGCAGCGATCGTGTTCGGCTGACTCCATACCAGAAGCTGTTGGTGTTGGACGTGCCGCCGGACCGGACGGAGTCCCTGGTCGAGGCGCTGGGCGGGCTTGGCCTGTCGGCCCGGCCATCGGCCTGGCGGCGTGGCGCCATGGCCTGCACCGGCCTTGAGTTCTGCAAGCTGGCCATCGTCGAGACCAAGGCGCGGGGCGCGGAGTTGGTGGCCCGGCTGGAGGAGCGGCTGCGGGACTTCGACGCCGACATCACCATTCATCTCAACGGCTGCCCGAACGCGTGCGCCCGTACCCAGGTGGCCGACATCGGTCTCCGGGGTCAGCTGATGGTCGGCGAGGACGGCCGCCAGGTGGAGGGCTTCCAGGTGCATCTCGGCGGTGGTCTGGGCATGGCGCAGGGCCGGGCCGCGGGGTTCGGCCGCAAGCCGCGAGGCCTGAAGGTCACGGCGGCGGAGCTTCCGGCGTACGTGGAGCGGCTGGCTCGGCGCTACCTGGCTGGTCGCGTCGACGGGGAGACGTTCGCCAGCTGGGTGCTCCGGGCCGATGCGGGAGAGCTGCGATGAGTGACGCCCGTTCCACCCCGCTGTACTGCCCGTACTGCGGTGCGGAGGAGCTGTGGCCGAGCGAGGCCACGCACGGCGGTTGGGAGTGCCGTGCCTGTGCCCGGATCTTCACCGTACGGCTGCATGGCCTGTTGGCGAAGGCGGTGCTCCGGTGAGCGGTCTGGTCTGGGCGGCCGGTCTCGGCCTGGTCCGGGCCGGCGAACCGGCCGCTGCGGAAGTGAACCGGCAGGAGTTGCGGACGCTGGCCGAGGCGGCCGGCCGGGAGTTGGCGGGCGCACCGGCGTTGGCGGTGGCCCAATGGGCGGTCGAGACGTTCGGCGACCGGTTCTGCGTCACCAGTTCGATGGCCGACGCGGTGCTCGTCCACCTGTTCTCTCGGGTCGCGCCCGGCGTTGACGTGGTCTTCCTGGACACCGGGCTGCACTTTCCGGAGACGCTCAAGGTCCGGGATCAGGTCGCCCGCACGATGCCGGTGAACATCCGTTCGATCCGACCCCGGCTGACCGTCGGCCAGCAGGACGGCGAGTACGGGCCGCGGCTGTTCCATCGCTCCCCGGATGACTGCTGCCAGCTACGCAAGGTGGAGTCGCTGGAGCGGGCCCTGGTTGGGTACGACGCGTGGGCCGCGGGGCTGCGCCGGGACGAGTCGCCGTCCCGGGCGAACACCCCGGTGGTCACCTTTGACGCGCGTCGGGGCAAGGTGAAGGTCAACCCGATCGCGGCGTGGACGCAGGTCGATGTGGAGACGTACGTCTCCCGCTGGGATGTGCCGGTAAACGAGCTGTTCGGCCGGTCCTACAGCTCGGTCGGCTGCTGGCCCTGTACCCGGCGGACGAAGGCTGGGGAGGATCCGCGGGCCGGTCGGTGGGCGATGTTCGAGAAGGCCGAGTGCGGCCTGCACGGCTGAGCGAGACCAGGGGCCGCGGGGACCCGGTGCTCCTGGTCGCGCATGGCAGTCGGGACCCGCGGGCCGCCGCGGCGACGCGGGCGCTGGCTGCGGCGGTGTCCGCTGCCCGGCCTGGCCGGCGGGTGATGCCGAGCTGGCTGGACCACACCCGCCCCGGTCCAACGGAGGCGTTGCGGGAGTTGGCCGGCGCTGGTTTCCCCCGGGTGGTGCTGGTGCCGCTGTTGCTGACCGCCGCGTATCACTGGCGGGTGGACATCCCGGCGGCCGTTGCGGCGGTCCGCCAGACGGCTCCCGAACTGGCGGTACGGGTGACCGACGTGCTCGGTCCCGCCGCCCGGGAGATCGAACCGGCGTTGATGGCCGGGCTGCGCCGCCGCCTGGCCGAGGCGGAGCCCGGGGGCTACGACGGGCTGGTGCTGGCCGCTGCGGGCACCCGGGATCCGGTCGCGCGCGCCTCGGTGGGGCGGGTGGCGGCATCGCTGCGGGCGGCCCTGGCCGTTCCGACCCGGGTCTCCTACGCCTCGGCTGCTCCTCCCGCCGCTGGTGTGGCGGTGAACCGCCTGCGCGCACGCGGCGCGCGGCGGGTGGCGGTGGCCGCGTACTTCCTGGCGCCCGGGCTGTTTCACGACGCAGTCACCGTCTCGGCCCGGCAGGCCGGTGCGGTGGCGGTGGCGGCCCCGCTCTCGGACGCTCCCGAGCTGGTCGACCTGGTCCTCCGCCGGGTTGACGCCGTGTTCGACTAGGCTTGGTGGTGGTGTCGTCCCGGTGGCAGCGGGTCTCGGTCTACCTCGGCCGGGCAGCGGAACGCCCCGGTGGTTGGGGGCCGACCGGGGCGTTCCGCTTTCGGCTGGTGGTCAGGCGGTGTGAGCGCGCAGCACCCGGAGGCCGCCGCGACGCTTGACGGCGCGTCGCTCCTCCTCACTCATCCCGCCCCAGACGCCTGCGTCCTGGCCGGACTCGAGGGCCCACTGCAGGCACTGATCCGTCACCGGGCAACGCCGGCAGACAGCTTTGGCCTGCTCCACCTGCAGGAGGGCCGGACCGGACGTCCCGATCGGGAAGAACAGCTCGGGGTCCTCGTCGCGGCAGACAGCATGGTGACGCCAGTCCATGGCGGCAACACTCCTCATTCTGGATGGGTGGCAGATGGCTTGCTATATGCATCCGCAGCGCCGGCCGCAACGGTTCGCGTCCGGGTTGCTGGCAATGCGTGATCAGGCTGTTGGCTCCGTGGACCTGCTGGAACCGCTCATTCTGTTGAGCGTATCCAGGCGACGTCCCGGAAACTCAAGTCGCTTGTGAATACTTTCACGAACGCTCGCGATGTCAAGGGTGACGCTCGGAAAACTCCACGCGGTGAGCAAGCCCACAACCTGTTTGTCCTGATTTGCCCGAGGCTCCGGATACTCGGAGTACCACAGTCGGGGATCAATATAGTACGACAGCGCTGATTTCGCTGACATTTCCGTCACTCACCCCCACGTGGCGCCAATCGTCATGGACGGGCCGGCTCAACCGAGGGGAGTACCCGAGAGCTAGCAGATTACTCGCACCGCCGCGGGTACGGCGGTGAATTCAACTTTCTCGCGCTCGCCCAGGTACTCGCCATCGAGCTGGAACGCCTGTGGGTGGCGGGCGATCAAGGTGAACTCGGCCAGGTCGTGGAGGCGGAGCACCTGTTTGCCGTGCGGCCCCGGCGCTCGGCCGAAGAATTGAGTGATCGTCCGTGTTGTGCTGGTCACCCGGAGCCGTCGTAGTGCGAACGCGTCCAGGCCGAGGTCGAACGATGCCTCCGGATTCGGGTGCACCTCCTGATCGCCGAGGTACGTCCAGGGTGCGGTGTTCTGGACGATCACTGTGGCGAGTTGCTCCTCGGTGGGCTGGTCCGGCTGCTGGAGGGCGATCGCGGGGTGTCGGCGGTCCGAGGCGAGGAAGTACTGGGCGAGCGTCGATCGGAAGTACAGGCTGGGCGTGGATACCTGCCCGCGCCGGCGGGACCGTTCCACCCGGTGGATCACTGCGGCGTCAACCCCGAAGCCGGCGCAGAAGGTGAAGTAACGCTCGTCCGCCCGACCCAGGCCGATGGTGCGGTGCCGGTTCAGCCGTAGCCCTTCCAAGATCACGCTGGTGCTGTCCGGCCACTCCCGGGGCAGACCGAGAGCGCGGGCGAAGACGTTCGTCGAACCGCCCGGCACAGCCGCCAGGGCGGGCAGTTGCTCGGCCGGCGCTCCCCCGGTCGGCCCCGTCGTCGGCAGCGCGGACATCAGGCCGTTGACGACCTCGTTGACCGTGCCATCGCCACCAAGCGTGACGACCAGGTCGACGCCCTCCTCAGCCGCCTCGCGGGCCAGGGTTGTGGCGTGCCCCCGGCGCCGGGTGTAGCGCACCGACAGGTCGACTTCACTGCGCAGCGCCCGGACCAGGACATCCCGGCTGCGCTCGCTGGTGGTGGTGGCCTTGGGGTTGACCACCAGGACGGCCCGCATGGGCGGCACTGTACCGCGTGGCGACACCGGTATCGTGGTCGCGTGACGATCGCCCCCAACCAGATACCCGGCCCGCTTCGGTGGGCCGTCCTGATGCTGCGCGGTGAGGCGGTCGCCGTCGGTCTGATCGCTGGCTGGCTACTCTGGGCCAACCTCGTGGAGCCCACCGTCGACCTGACGTCGGCGCTGCTGCTGCCGGCGTTCGCCGCGGGTGTGGCGGCCGGGCTCTGGGCGCTGGGTGGGGCGCTCGCGCGGTGTCGGGCGGGTGCCCGGGCTCCGTCTGTTGTGCTTCAGCTGATGCTGTTGCCGATCGGATGGTTCATGATCCAGGGCGGGATCGGTTGGCTGGGCGGGCCGCTGATGGCACTCGGTCTCGGCGTCACCGCCCTGCTGCTCAGTACTCCGACGACCCGTGCCCTCGGCTTCGAGTGAGGGCGCGGAGCGCCGCCGGTCCTAGCCGGTGGGCGCGACCGGCTCGACCTAGCCGGCGACGCGACGGGTCAGCAGCGAGATGGTGGCGCGGTCGTTGTCAGCGGTAGCGGCGGCCGAGGTGGTCAGTGCGGTGAGTACCTTCCAGGCAAAGGAGGACTCGGCCGGCAGTCGCGCACCGCGGGAGGTTGGCACCGTGACCTCGACGGCGAGCGCATCGTCGGTTACCGAGAACCGACACTCCAGCTCGGCGTGCTGGGTGGCGATCGAAAGCAGCATGGCGCACGCCTCGTCAACCGCGATGCGGAGATCCTCGATTTCGTCGAGGGCGAACTGCAGCCGGGCCGCGAGCCCGGCCGTGGCTGTGCGGAGCACGCCCAGGTAGCCGCCATCTGCGGGCACGGTCAGGTGCACCACGTTGTCGCTGGCAGGTTGGCTGGTCGTCGGAGTCACGCGTCATCCCCTCCGGGGCGCCCGCTACCCGGATCGGGGGTGGCGACCCGTCAGGGAACTCTACCCGGTACCTCCGACGCAGCCGCCACGGTGACGACCGGCACCTCCGCGGACGCGCCGGTCGTCACCGTGGCCGTTCGCCTACGCCTTCTTGGTCTCCCAGAAGATCTTTGAGATCTCGTCGATCTTCTGTAGCAACTCGTCGGCCTTCGCGGGGTCGGTCGCGCCCTTGGCGCCGGTCGCGCCGGCCAGCTTGGTGGCCTCGTTGAAGAGCTGGTGCAGGTGCGGGTACTTCTCGAAGTGGGCCGGCTTGAAGTAGTCGGTCCAGAGCACCCACAGGTGGTGCTTCACCAGCTCGGCCCGCTGCTCCTTGATCAGGATGGCCCGGGTGCGGAACTCCGGGTCGGTGTTGGCCTGGTACTTCTCACAGATCATTTTCACCGACTCGGCCTCGATCCGGGCCTGTGCCGGGTCGTAGACACCGCAGGGCAGGTCGCAGTGGGCGCTGGCGGTAACTCGGGGGGTGAGGATGCGTGGAAGTCGCATCAGGAGCCTCCTGGGAAGTTTGCGATGATCGAGCACGACATTACTTGGACGCCGAACCTGGTGGAGGTGAACGGCATGCCCTCGCCCCCGCCGTGCCCGGCGCCGGGCGCTCGGTGGTCGCTCTCGGCCGTCCTGGTGACGGGTCCGTCCATGGCGCCGACCCTGCGGCACGGCGACGCGGTACTGGTGCGCCGTGGGGACCGCGGGATCCGGGCCGGTGACGTGGTGGTCGCGGTCTTTCGGAGCCGCCCCGACCTGCTGGTGGTCAAGCGGGCGGTCGGTCCGACCGTGGAGGGTTGGTGGCTCGCGGGCGACAACCCACTGATCACTGACGACTCACGGGCGTACGGTGGCGCGGACATCTGGGGGCGGGTGGTGGCGCGCTACTGGCCGCGGCCCCGGCTGCTGCGCCGCCGTAAAGTATGACCCTACTCACATCCGGGTGGTGTGCGCCGCACTATGCTCGGCAGGTGTCCCGGGTGACCCCCACACCTCGCGCCGCCGGTCAGCGCCCACCTCGCGCCCGGACCGGCTGGTCCATCTGTATCGACAGATCCTGGAGTCACCAATGTCATCGTCAACTATGGACCCTGCGGACCCGGTCTTCCGACTGCATCGGGGCGGCAAGCTGGCCGTTGCCTCGACCGTCCCGCTGACCAGCCGGGAAGACCTCTCCCTGGCGTACACCCCAGGGGTGGCCCGGGTCTGTGCGGCCATCGCCGCCGACCCCCGGCTCGCCGATGACTACACCTGGGCCGGGCACACCGTCGCGGTCGTCACCGACGGCTCCGCCGTGCTGGGGCTCGGCAACATCGGCCCATCCGCCGCGTTGCCGGTCATGGAGGGCAAGGCCGTGCTCTTCAAGCAGTTCGGCGGGGTGGACGCGGTGCCGATCTGTCTGAACACGCAGGACGTGGATGAGATCGTGGCAGCGGTACGGGCCCTCGCCCCCTCCTTCGGCGGCATCAACCTGGAGGACATCAGCGCGCCGCGCTGCTTCGAGGTCGAGCGGCGCCTCGACGAGGCGCTGGACATCCCGGTCTTCCACGACGACCAGCACGGCACCGCGATCGTTGTACTCGCCGCGCTCCGCAACGCGGCGGCATTGCTCACCCGAAAGCTCGGCGACCTTCGGGTGGCGATCAGTGGCGCGGGTGCCGCCGGGGTGGCGGTGACCAAGATGCTCGTCGCCGGCGGAGTAGACCCGGAACAGGTGGTGGTCTGCGACTCCCGGGGCATCCTCGGGCCGCACCGCGAAGGTCTCACCGGGGCCAAGGCCGAGCTGGCGGAGCTGACCAACGGTGACGGCCGGCAGGGCGACGTGGCCGAGGCGCTGCGCGGCGCCGATGTGCTGATCGGTGTCTCTGGTGGCCAGATCGCCGAGGCGGCAGTCGCCGGCATGGCTCCCCGCGGGATCGTCTTCGCCCTGGCCAACCCCACCCCCGAGGTGCAGCCGGAGGTGGCCGCCCGGCACGTCGCGGTGGTCGCCACCGGGCGAAGCGACCACCCCAACCAGATCAACAACGTGCTCGCCTTCCCCGGTGTCTTCCGCGGCGCACTGGACGCCCGGGCCACCCGGATCACCGACGGCATGAAGGTGGCCGCGGCGGACGCGATAGCCGGGGTGGTGGCCGACTCGCTCACGCCCGATGCGATCGTCCCGTCCCCACTGGACCCGCGGGTCGCCCCCGCTGTGGCCGAGGCGGTCGCGGAGGCCGCGCGGCGCGACGGCGCAACTCGGTAGGCGCGGCAGCGCGGTGGGGTAACGCGGTCGGTGTGGCGGCGGGGTCCGCGTCGCGCGACGGCCTAACCCGGTAGGCACGGGGGGCGGGATCCGTGCGGCGCGGCGGCTGATCCGACGTGTGGCTTCGCACACGCCGACGGGCCTTCTGGTCACCCGCCCGGGTTGTTACCGTGCCGATCATGCGTGCTGCCTTCGCCTCCCGCTTCGACGACGCCAACCCGCTCGCCGCGCTCACCGTCGGCGAGCGGCCGGAACCCGCGCACCACGGCGACGACTGGGTGACCGTCCAGGTCACCGCCAGCTCGCTCAATCACCACGACCTCTGGTCGCTGCGCGGCGTCGGGCTGCGCGCGGAGCAGCTGCCGATGATCCTCGGCTGTGATGCGGCCGGCGTTGACCCAGACGGCAACCCGGTGGTCGTCTACCCGGTGCTCCCCACCCCAGCCGATCCACGCCGGATCTCGATCCTCTCCGAGCACTTCCCGGGCACGCTGGCCGAACGGGTCGCCGTACCCCGGGCGAACCTGCTGCCGCTGCCGGCGGGCCTGGCGGCGACGGATGCCGCCTGCCTGCCCACCGCCTGGCTCACCGCGTGGCGGATGCTCACCACCCGGGGCCGGGTGGACGAGGCCGCCGCCGTGTTGGTGCAGGGGGCGGGGGGAGGTGTGGCCACCGCGGCCGTCGCGCTCGCCGCCGCGATGGGTAAGCGGGTCTATGCGACCAGCCGGGACGCCGCGAAGCGGGAGCGGGTCGCGGCGCTCGGCGCGACCGCCGTCGAACCGGGTGCCCGGCTGCCGGAGCGGGTGGACCTGGTGATCGAGACAGTCGGTGCCGCGACCTTCGACCACTCACTGAAGTCAGCCGCGCCCATGGCCCGGATCGTGGTCTCCGGCGCGACCGCCGGGCACGAACCCACAGTCAATCTGCGCCGCGTCTTCGCCATGCAGCTGGAGATCCTCGGCACCTCCATGGGCACTCCGGACGAGCTGGCCGCACTGCTGGCCTTCTGCGCCGAGCGGGGGCTGCGCCCGGTGGTGGACCGGGTGGTGCCGTTCACCGCGGTCGAGGAGGCATTCGCCCGCCTGCACTCCGGTGACGTCTTCGGCAAGGTGGTCGTCGACCACGCCGCCTGAGCGACGTCAGCGTCGGCCCGCCACCTCCCGGGCGGCGCGGGCGATCTCCCGCTCCTCGTCGGTGCCGACGACGCAGACCGCCACCTCGCCCCCGTCCGGCGAGATGACCCGGTCGCCACTGCCGGCGTTGCGCTCCGGATCGATCGTGATACCGAGTCGCTCCAGTCCGGCCAGGGCGGCCGCGCGGACCGGGGCGGCGTGCTCGCCGACGCCGGCGGTGAAGGTCACCGCGTCCACCCGACCGAGCAGCGCGTAGTACGCCCCGACGTAGCTGGTGATCCGGCGGCAGTACACGTCGAAGGCGAGGCGGGCGGCCTCGTCGCCGTCCGCCCGGCGGGCGAGCACCTCGCGCATGTCGTTGGCGCCGGTGAGCCCGTACAGGCCGCTGCGGTGGTTGAGCAGGTCGTCGATGTCGTCTACGCCCAGACCGCCCTCCCGCCGCAGGTGAAAGATCACCGTTGGGTCCAGGTCACCGCTCCGGGTGCCCATGACCAGTCCCTCGAGCGGGGACATCCCCATCGAGGTGGCCACGCTGCGCCCGCCGGCCACGGCGGCGGCGCTCGCGCCGTTGCCCAGGTGCAGGGTGATGGTGTTGGTGTCGGCGTACGGACGCCCCAGCAACTCCGCCGTGCGCCGGGAGACGTACGCGTGGGAGGTGCCGTGAAAGCCGTACCGCCGGATGCCGTACCGGCCGGCTGTCGCCCGGTCGATCGCGTAGGTGGCGGCGGACTCGGGCAGCGTGGTGTGGAAGGCGGTGTCGAAGACGGCGACCTGGGGGACACCGGGCAGCGTCGCCCGGGCGACCTCGATGCCGGCCAGGTTGGCGGGGTTGTGTAACGGGGCGAGTGGCACCAGCTCCCGGATCGCGGTGAGCACCGCATCGTCGATCAGGACCGGCTCGCCGAAGCGGCGTCCACCGTGTACCACCCGGTGCCCGATGGCGGTGAGTCCGGTCAGGTCGAGCTCGGCGAGGATCCCCCGGACGGCGGTGCCGTGGTCTGCCGGCCCGCCCCCGGGTTCGCCGATCCGCTCGACGGCGCCCCGGTCGAGGAGCTCGTCGCCGTCGTAGAGCCGCCACTTGACCGACGACGACCCACAGTTGAGTACCAGTACCCGGCTCATTTGCCTGCCTCTCCGGCCTGGATCGCGGTGATCGCCACCGTGTTGACGATGTCCGGGACGGTCGCACCCCGAGACAGGTCGTTCACCGGCCGGCGTAGCCCCTGCATGACCGGCCCCACCGCCACCGCTCGGGCAGATCGTTGCACCGCCTTGTATGTGTTGTTGCCCGTGTTCAGATCTGGGAAGACGAAGACCGTCGCCCGCCCGGCGACCGTACTGCCGGGCAGCTTCGTCGCCGCCACCGTCGGGTCGATCGCCGCGTCGTACTGGATCGGCCCCTCGACCAGCAGATCGGGTCGGCGCTCCCGAACCCTTCGAGTGGCCGCCGCGACCTTCTCCACATCGGCGCCCGCGCCCGAGCTGCCGGTCGAGTACGACAGCATCGCCACCCGCGGCTCGATGCCGAACCGGACGGCGGTGTCGGCGGATGAGATCGCGATGTCGGCGAGTTGGGCGGCGTCCGGGTCGGGATTGACCGCGCAGTCGCCGTAGACGAGTACCCGGTCGGCGAGCAGCATGAAGAAGACGCTGGAGGCGATGGAGACGTCGGGCAGATTGCGGATGATCTCGAAGGCGGGACGGATGGTGGCGGCGGTGGTGTGGGTGGCGCCGGAGACCATGCCGTCGGCGTACCCGGCCCACACCATCATCGTGCCGAAGTAGTTCGACTGGGGCACGATGTCGTGGGCGAGGTCCGGGGTAACGCCCCGGTGGGCGCGGAGCCGCGCGTACCCGTCAGCGAACTCGTCGCGCCACTCGCTGGTGAATGGATCGATCACCCGTGCGTCGGCGATGTCGACGCCCAGCTCCCGGGTTCGCCGGGCGATATCGTCGGGCCGGCCGAGCAGGGTCAGCTCGGCTACATCCCGGCGCAGCAGGATCTCGGCTGCCCGCAGGATCCGCTCCTCGTTCCCCTCCGGCAGCACCACATGCCGGCGCTGGGCCCGGGCCCGGTCGATCAGGTCGTACTCGAACATCAGCGGGGTGACCCGCTGTGAACGGGTGACCCGCAGCCGGCGGGAGAGGTCGTCGGTGTCCACGCAGCGTTCGAAGGCGCCCAGCGCGGCCTCCACCTTGCGCGGATTGCTGGCGCTGAGCCGGCCCTCGATTCGGTTGCAGGCAGCCACCGTGTCGTAGCTGTCGCTGGGCACGGAGAGCACGGCAAGGCCTGGCCGGAGCCGCTCGACCAGCCGCATTGTGCGCGGGTCCGGCGTTTCGCCGAGGGTGAGAACCAGCCCGGAGAGCGCGACCTGTCCCGCGACGTGCGCGGCGTTGGTGGCGACCAGGAGATCGTCCCGATCCCCCGGCATGATCACCAGGGCGCCTTCGGTCAGATGGTCGAGCAGCGTGGGCACGTGGGCCGCGCCGACGACATAGTCGAGTACGTCGCGGCTGAGCGCGGCGTCGTCTCCACCGAGCTGGGTGGCACCGAGCGCGGTCGCGACCTCGGCGACGGTCGGTGCCGACACGCTGGGCACCTCGGGGATCAGGTACGCGGGCACCGGCAGCTCGGGCAGCGTGAGTGGACCGGTCACCCGGTTCGCGACGACCGCCAGCACCGTCGCACCGAGGTCCGCCAGGTCGTGGTACGCCCCCCGGGCCGACGCCGCGATGGTGGCGGTTTCCTGCTCGTACCCGTCCACCACGGGGACCACGACGCTGCCGAACTCGGTCGCGAGCCGGGCGTTGAAGGCCAGTTCCCGGGGGCCGGCGCCGTCGCCGTCGTCGGCGAAGTCGCTGCCCACCACGACCACCGCCGGGTACTGCCGCTCGACCGCGCGGTATCGCTCCACGATGCGGGAGACCAGCTGCTCCCTCCGGCCCTCGGCGACCATCCCGGTGGCCTCGGTGTAGGTGGTGCCGGTGAGGTCCTCGATCGGTAGTTCGACCCGGTAGCGTTCGCTGAGTAGGGCGAGGATCGGGTCCGGCTGCTCGCCCCGGACCAACGGCCGGAAGATGCCGATTCGGCCAACCTGCCGGGACAACAGCTCCGCCAGTCCCAGGGCGACGGTGGACTTGCCGCCGCCGGAACTCACGCTGGTCAGATACACACTCCGCGCCACGAGATCCACTCTAGGAGCTCGCCGGGCTCTCCGCCCGGGTCCTTCGGCCCGGTCATCCGGCCCGGGGCCCGGGTGTTCGCTTCGCGCCGCTGCCGGGGGAGGTCTCGCCGCTACCGGAGAGTGTGCGCAGCCTCCCGGGGGAGTGATCGCCGTCGAGTTGGGGGCGGCGGGGCTGCCGTTCGCGGCCCTACTCGTCGTCCTCGTCGTCCAGCCGAGCCAGGTAGGTGGCGAAGCGCTCGATCGGGGTCTCGAATTCGGGGTTCTGGTCGACGAAGTCGCGTAGGCGCTCGGCGAGCCAGTCGATGCTGACCTGCTCGTCGCCGCGGCGCTCGGTCAGTTCCTCGATCCCTCGGTCGGTGAAGTACATGCGTTCCTCGGTCACGTCGTGGTGGTGGGGGCCGGGACAGTGTCCCAGCCCCCACCACCAGCACGGGTTGGGTGGTACCTACGGGCGGGGGAGTGCGGCGTCGAGCAGGGCGGAGAGCTCGACGTCGTGCATTTTGGCCGAGCCGACCGCCGGGGCGGCTGCCGCTGGGCGGGAGATGCGGCGTAGCCGTACCCCGTCCAGGTGCTCCAGCATGTTGAGCGCAACAAAAGACCAGGCACCCTGGTTGGCCGGCTCCTCCTGGGCCCAGGCGAAGTCCACCGCGTTCGGGTATGCCGCGAGTGCGGCCCGAATTTCCTCGATCGGCATCGGGTAGAGCTGCTCGACCCGGATGATCGCGGTGTCGGTGATACCGCGATCCTGCCGGGCTTGGAACAGGTCGTAGTAGACCTTGCCAGAGCAGAGCAGAACCCGCTTCACCTGCTCTGGGGCGGGGGTGCCACCGTCGGGCAGCACCGGCTGGAAGGTGCCGTTGGTGAAGTCCTCGACCTGTGAGACACAGAGCCGGTGCCGCAGCAGGGACTTCGGCGTGAAGACGATGAGGGGCTTGCGCTTCGGCGACAGGGCCTGGCGACGCAGCAGGTGGAAGTAGTTCGCCGGCGTCGTCGGGATCGCCACCCGCATGTTGTCCTCGGCGCAGAGCTGGAGGAACCGTTCCGGACGGCCGGAGGTGTGGTCCGGGCCCTGGCCCTCGTGGCCGTGCGGCAGCAGCAGTGTGACCGCGGAGCGCTGACCCCACTTCACCTCACCGGAGGAGATGAACTCGTCAATCACCGACTGGGCACCGTTGACGAAGTCACCGAACTGGGCCTCCCAGCAGACCAGCGCGTTGACGTTCTCCACCGAGTAGCCGTATTCGAAGCCCATCGCCGCATACTCGGACAGCAGCGAGTCGTGCGCGAAGAACCGGGACCGCTCACCGCCGGCGGTGAGCGCCTCCAGGGGCAGGTGGTCGTCGCCGGTCTCGGCGTCGACAACGGAGGCGTGCCGCTGCACGAACGTGCCGCGGCGCGAGTCCTGGCCGGCGAGCCGGATGGTGACCCCGTCGTGCAGCAACGCACCGAAGGCGATGATCTCGCCGAAGCCCCAGTCGATGTTGCCCTCGCTGGCCATCTTGGCCCGTCGGTCGAGCAGCTGCTGGATCCGCTTGTGCGGGGTGAAGCCTTCCGGCAGGTTGAGGTGTGCCTCGCCAACCGCCCGGATGACATCGGCGTCCGTGGCGGTCTCCACCGGTGGCTCCGGCTCATCCTCCCGCTTCGGGCGGCTGAGTTGACGGGGTGCGGTGGCGGCGTCCCGGGTGGCCTTGAAGACCCGCTCCAGCTGCGCCTGGTAGTCGCGCAGCAGCTCCTCCGCGTCCTCCACGGTGATGTCGCCGCGCCCGATCAGCTCCTCGGTGTAGAGCTTGCGAACCGATCGCTTCGAGTCGATGATCCGGTACATCTCCGGGTTCGACATCGACGGGTCGTCGCCCTCGTTGTGCCCGCGTCGCCGGTAGCAGACCAGGTCGATGACGACATCCTTGTTGAACGTCTGCCGGTACTCGAAGGCCAGCTGGGCGACCCGCACCACGGCCTCCGGGTCGTCGCCGTTGACGTGGAAGATCGGTGCCTGGATCATCCGGGCCACGTCGGTGCTGTAGAGGCTGGAGCGGCTGTACTCCGGCGCGGTGGTGAAGCCGACCTGGTTGTTGACCACCACGTGCACCGTGCCGCCGGTGCGGTAGCCGCGTAGCTGGGACAGGTTCAGCGTCTCGGCGACGACTCCCTGGCCGGCGAAGGCCGCGTCCCCGTGTACCGCCAGCGGCAGTACGGTGTAGCCCTCCAGCTTGAGGTCGATCCGGTCCTGCTTGGCCCGGACGATGCCCTCCAGCACCGGGTCAACGGCCTCCAGGTGCGACGGGTTCGCCACCACCGAGACCTTGACCGAGTGCTCGCCGTCGGGGGTGGTGAACTTGCCGTTCTGCCCGAGGTGGTACTTCACGTCGCCGGAGCCCTGTGTGGAACGCGGGTCCAGGTGCCCCTCGAACTCGGAGAAGATCTTCTCGTACGGCTTGCCGACGATGTTGGCCAACACGTTCAGCCGGCCCCGGTGCGCCATGCCGATGACGACCTCGTCCAGCCCACCTTCGGCGGAGGCCTCCAACACCTCGCCGAGCAGCGGAATCAGCGACTCGCCCCCCTCCAACGAGAAGCGCTTCTGGCCGACGTACTTGGTTTGCAGGAAGGTCTCGAAGGCCTCCGCGGCGTTCAGCCGGTTGAGGACGTGCTTCTGCTCGTTGACCGCCGGCTTCTCGTACTTGCGCTCAACCCGCTGCTGGATCCAGCGCCGCTCCTCCGGGTCCTGGATGTGCATGTACTCGATGCCGACCCGGCGGCAGTAGGTGTCCCGGAGCACGCCGAGGACATCACGCAACTTCATCCGCTGCCGACTGGCGAAGCCGTTCACCGGGAACTGGCGGTCCAGGTCCCAGAGGGTGAGCCCGTGCTGGAGGACGTCCAGATCCGGGTGCTTGCGGATCTTGAACTCCAGCGGGTCGGTGTCGGCCATCAGGTGGCCCCGCACCCGGTAGGCGTGGATCAGCTCGTGGACCCGGGCAGTCTTGTTGATCTGACCCTCGCCGTCGATCGCGACGTCGCGCATCCAGCGCACCGGCTCGTACGGGATGCGGAGCGAGGTGAAGATCTCGTCGTAGAAGCCGTGCTCGCCGAGGAGCACCTCATGCATCACCTTGAGGAACTCGCCGGACTGCGCGCCCTGGATGACCCGGTGGTCGTAGGTGCTGGTCAGCGTGATGACCTTACTGACCGCCAGCTCGGCAAGGGTGCCCTCGCTCATGCCCTGGTACGGCGCCGGGTACTCCATCGCGCCGACGCCGATGATCGCGCTCTGGCCGGTCATGAGTCGTGGCATCGAGTGCACGGTGCCGATGCCGCCGGGGTTGGTCAGCGAGATGGTGGTGCCGCCGTAGTCCTCCATGGTCAGCTCGTTCTTCCGAGCCCGCCGGACCACATCCTCGTACGCCTGCCAGAACTGACGGAAGTCCAGCTGCTCGCAGGCCTTGATGGAGGGCACCACCAGGTTGCGGCTGCCGTCCGGCTTGACCAGGTCGATCGCGATTCCGAGGTTGACGTGCTCGGGGCGGACCAGCGCCGGCTTGCCGTCCACGACGGCGAAGGAGTTGTTCATCTCCGGGTGCATCGCCAGCGCGCGGACCAGCGCGTATCCGACCAGGTGGGTGAAGCTGACCTTCCCACCGCGGCCCCGGGCGAGGTGGTTGTTGATCACGATGCGGTTGTCCACCAGCAGCTTGGCCGGGACGGCACGCACACTGGTCGCGGTCGGCACGCTCAAGGAGGCGTCCATGTTCTGGACGATCTTGGCGGCGACCCCACGTAGCGGTGCGGTCTGCGGGCCGGATGAGGTCGGCGTGGCGGTCGGCTTCGCGGGGGCGGGCTTGGCGGGGGCGGGCTTGGCGGCCGGCTTCGTGGCGGCCGGCTTGGGAGCGGGCTTGCTGGGGGTGGCCTTGGTCGACACGGATGTGCGCTCCGGGGTGGCAGCGGGCGGGGCGGTGGAGGGCTCGGGCCGGCCGTCGGGTTCCGGTTTCGCGGCCGGCTCGTTATCCCGCGTCTCTCCCGGGCCCGGGGTGGGCCGGTAGTCGGCGAAAAAGTCGTGCCAGGCCGGGTCGACGCTGGTGGGGTCGGTGAGGTACCGCTGGTACATCTCTTCGACGATCCACTCGTTCGGGCCGAAACCCGCCAGTGGGTTCTCCTGCGAGGTCTGCTGGGTCGACACGGCCGGTATCGCCTCTTTCACGCGAGTTTGTGGGTTACGCCGAACGCCGGGGGCTCCCGGACACACGAGTCGGGCTCCAGGCTACGCCGTACCCAACCAATAGGAGTTTCCGACTCGGCTCCGCGGGGGGTTTCACAGAAATTGCCAGAAGTGCGTCCATCGCCGCGCGTCCTGCCACCTCCTGGTAGGCGGCCCGAACCCATCAGCGCGGACGGGCCTACCTGCCCTTTCGGGCAGGTAGGCCGTCTCCTGACGGATCCGTCAGGAGACGTCCCGCCGACGCATGATGAGGATGCCGATCAGCCCGGAGAGCAGCCCGTACCCGATGAGTACGGCAGCGCCCGCCCAGCGTGGTGGTTCCCCCGGAATGTCGACACCGGTGGTCATCAGCGCCGAGGCCAACGACGGCACCAGCAGTTGCAGGTTGTTGATCCAGTCACCGAAGCGGTTCGCGGCCATGACGAGCACGGTCAGCGCCCCGATCGTGCCTCCCAGGTACAGCAGAATTCCGGTGACGGTGGCGCCGAGTTGGCTGCGGATGAGTGTCCCCAGGCCGACCCCGAAAAACGCCCAGAGCAGGTAGGCCAGCCCGTTGAGCGCAACGGCCTCCCAGGCGGCGCTGCCCCACTGGGCGCTCACCCCGACCACCTCCAGGACCGCTGGCCCGGCGAGCAGGTTCGCGCTGGTCGTCACCAGCCAGAAGATCAGTGCCAGGCAGGCGGTCGCGGCGAGCTTGGCCAGGACGACCGCGCTCCGCCGCGGGGTGGTCAGGAAGGTGGTGGTCACGGTCTGGTGGAAGAATTCACCGGTCACCACGACGATGCCGAGCAGCATCACCATCAGCAGGCCGAAGAACTGACCGTTGGTGTAGAGGTTGGCCGCCAGCGCGTCCGGCTGGGCGACCGCCCCCACCGCCTCGGACTGCTCCGCCGGCACGTCGTCGAGGCGGGTCCGGGTGAGCGCGTCGGTCTGCAACCAGTTGAACGCCAACGTGATACCCCACAGTGGCAGGTAGATCAGAGTCATGATCCACCAGGTGCTGGTCGTGCGGATCTTGACCAGCTCGGCTCGGACCAGGTTACTCATCGGATGCCCGCCTTTCCGGCCGTCAGCTCGAGGAAGACGCCCTCAAGGTCAGGACGTTCGGTGGCTAGTTCATGCAGCTCCACGCTGGCGGCCAGGGCCACCCTGCCGATCGTCGGTGCGTCCACGCCCCGGACCAGCAGGGCCCCCTGGTCGTCAACGTCCACTGTCGCCGACTGCTGCTCGAGCGCGGCCCGCAGCGTCTCGGCCTGCGGGGAGCGCACCCGAACCCGGGCGGTCTGCGCCATCGAGCCGATGACCCGGTCCACCGGGCCCTGCCGGATCAGCCGGCCGGCCGCGATGATGACGACATCGTCCGCGAGAAGCTGCATCTCCGACAGCAGGTGGCTGGAGACCAGGACCGTGCGCCCTTCGGCGGCCAGGCTCTTGAGGAAACCGCGCATCCACCGGATGCCCTCCGGGTCGAGCCCGTTGGCCGGCTCATCCAAAATCAGCACCCGGGGGTCGCCGAGCATCGCCGCGGCGATGCCCAGGCGCTGCTTCATGCCCAGCGAGTAGCCCTTGAACTTGCGCTGGGCCGCTGGTGCCAGACCGACCTGGGTCAGCACCTCGTCGGCCCGGGAACGGGGCAGCCCGGCCGCGGTGCAGATCACCCGCAGGTGGTTGATGCCGGTGCGCCCCTTGTGTGCGCTGGACGCCTCCAGCACCGCGCCGACGTGCCGCACCGGGTCGGTCAGGTCGGCATACCGGCGCCCGCCGATGGTCGCCTGGCCAGCCGTCGGCGTGACCAGGTTCAGCAGCATGCGCAGCGTGGTGGTCTTGCCGGCACCGTTCGGGCCCAGGAACCCGGTGACCCGACCCGGCTCCACCCGGAACGACAGGTCGTTGACCGCGCGAGCGTTGCCGTAGATCTTCGTCAGCCGGGAGACCACGATCTCGCCTGTGGTGTTGGGGCTCGACCGTCCGTCTGTCATTCTTCTCCCACGTTCATGTCGGTGATCGCCCTCGTTGGCCTTGCCGGGCGGTGTGAGCCACCTGCGGCCCGGCAGCGGAGCCGGGACCGATGTCCAGCTGCTATCCGGCGATCCAGGTGGCGCGCGCGTAGCCGAGGAGACTACCGTCCGGGGCGAACAAGCTGCTGTGCACCTCGGCTTTGCGGCCCTGGACGCCGGCCAACACCCCGGTCACCACGCACTCGTCATCGGGGTGCGGTGTGGCCAGCACCACCGCGGACATTCGGCCCAGCAGGTACGGCCGGCCGGGGGCGATCACCGACCAGCCTCCGGGACAGTCCAGCGCCGCCCAGGTGGTGACCACGTCCGCTTCCTCCGGAGCCCGGAACGGGGCGGCGGTGCGCCCGTCGGAGAGTGGACCAGGGAAGATCCGGAGCCCGTCGGCGTGCTGCGGGCCGCAGACGTAGCAGCCGGGGAACGGGTGGTTGACCAGCCCGGGGTAGTCGGCGGCGGCGGCCCGGGCGGTCGCCAGGTCCACCGGCTCCGCCACCGGGTCGAACGGGGCAACTGTCGTGACCTCGGCGACGAGGCGGCCTGCGGGGTCGCGGACCTCGCCCGTGTCGAGGGTCAACGGCGTCTCCAGCGGCGGGGGTCGGCGTAGGGTCACCTCCACCGGCTCGGCGTCGCGTCGAGGGCGCCCGCCGGGCGCCGGTAGCGAAGCACCCTGGGCGGCCACCGCGAACGTACCCGCGCTCCACCCGCCGTTCCCCGAGCCCGGCGGGCCGTTGTACCGCGAGCCGATGATCACGTCGTTCACCTCCGATCGGAGCCAGCCCGGTCGCCGGTCCGCCTGGCAGCCTGCCATGGTCATGTCGCAGCCGCCCAGGTGGCCAGGTCGCCTCGTCCGCTCACAGAATTCATTCAGGAATCACCCAGGCGTGTCGCAGTCGGGTCGCGGATGATGGCCGCATGGCGGCTACCCAGACCGAGGCTCGACTGCTCGTCGTCGAGGACGACCCGAACATTCTCGAGCTGCTCTCCGCGAGCCTGCGCTTCGCTGGTTTCGACGTGGCGACCGCGACCAGCGGCAGCGCCGCGTTGAGCGCGGCGAAGACACACCGCCCCGATCTGGTCGTGCTGGACATCATGCTGCCCGATCTGGACGGGTTCGAGGTCATCCGGTTGCTGCGCGAGGGGGGCACCCGTACCCCGGTCGTCTTCCTGACCGCGCGGGACGCCACCGACGACAAGATCCGTGGGCTGACCCTGGGCGGCGACGACTACGTGACCAAGCCGTTCAGCCTGGAGGAGTTGACCGCGCGGATCCGGGCGGTGCTGCGCCGCAGCGCCAGCGGTGAGCAGGCCCCGGCCCGGCTCACCTTCGCCGACCTCGAACTCGACGAGGAGGCCCACGAGGTGCACCGGGCGGGGCAGCGGGTGCAGCTCTCCCCGACGGAGTTCAAGCTGCTGCGGTACCTGATGCTGAACGCCAACCGGGTGCTCTCCAAGGCGCAGATCCTCGATCACGTCTGGAACTACGACTTCCGGGGCGACGACAACATCGTCGAGTCGTACATCTCGTATCTTCGGCGCAAGGTCGACAACACCCAGCCCCGGTTGATCCACACCCTCCGCGGGGTCGGGTACGTGCTCCGCAAGCCGGCAGCGTGAACGCCCTCGCACAGGCGAAGGCCGGACTGCGCCGGATCCCGCTCCGGGTCAAGCTGATCGCCGCGGTCCTCAGCCTGGTGGCGGTCGCGCTCCTGGTGATCAGCACGATGGCCACCGTCTTCCTCCGGAGCTACCTTATCGGCCAGGTTGACCAGGGGTTGGAGGGCTCGGCCAGCAACATCGACTCCCGGCTCAAGGCCGGCGAGGCTCTCCACGTGCCGGTTCGGCTGATCTTCCCGACGGACTACCTGATCGTCGTGACGAGCGCCCAAACCGGGCTGGTCGAAGGCGTGGTGTACGACACAGGCCGGTTCGAGAGTTGGGAGCTGCCCCCGGTGCCGACGGACGCCGCGGGGTTTCGGGACCTGGCCGGTGAGCCGTTCACCGCCCGCGCCAAGGGCAGCGATGTGCACTGGCGAATGCTCTACACGGAGCTGCCGAGCGGAGCGTGGCTGGCCGTCGGGCAGCACCTGATCGAGGTGGATCAGGCCGTCAAGCGGCTGATCTGGATCGATCTGATGGTGGGCACGTCGGTGTTGCTCCTGCTCGCCTCGATCGGCGCGGGCATCGTCCGGGCCAGCCTGAGGCCCCTCGACGAGATCGAGCAGACCGCCGCCGCGATCGCCGGTGGGGACCTGGCCCGCCGGGTGCCGGACCCCGAGGCGGGTAACCCCCAGCCGACCTCGGAGCTGGGGCGGCTGTCCAGGGCGCTCAACATGATGCTCACCCAGATCGAGGCGGCCTTCACCGCCCGCGCCGCCTCGGAGACCGCCGCCCGCGCCGCCGAGGCCACCGCGCGGGACGCCGCCGCGCACGCGCAGGCGTCCGAGTCCCGCGCCCGGCGTTCCGAGGAGCGGATGCGGCAGTTCGTCGCGGACGCCTCGCACGAGCTGCGTACGCCACTGACCACCATCCGGGGCTTCGCCGAGCTGTACCGGCAGGGCGCTGCGCGGGATCCCGAGCAGACCGGTGACCTGCTGCGTCGGATCGAGGACGAGGCGGCCCGGATGGGGCTGCTGGTGGAGGATCTGCTGCTGCTCGCCCGGCTGGACCGGGAGCGTCCGCTCTCGCCGGCCCCGGTCGAGCTGCCGGTGCTGGCCGCCGACGCCGTGGCGGCAGCGCGGGCGGTGGCGCCGGACCGGCGAATTGAACTGGACATCGTCGCGGGCGCCGGGCCGCTGGTGGTATACGGCGACGACGCTCGTCTGCGGCAGGTGATCGGCAACCTGATGACCAATGCCCTGACGCACACCCCACCGGGGGCGTCGGTGACGCTACGGCTGCGTTCCGAGTCTGGTCAGTTGGCGGTGGTGGAGGTCGCCGACACCGGGCCGGGGCTCTCCGGTGAGCAGGCCGAGCGGGTGTTCGAGCGCTTCTACCGGGTGGACGCGGCCCGGACCCGCCGGGCCGGTGGCAACACCGGGACCGGGCTGGGCCTGGCGATCGTCGCCGCCCTGGTCGCCGCCCACCAGGGCACGGTGGAGGTGGCGCAGACTCCGGGCGGAGGCGCGACGTTTCGGGTCCGGTTGCCCCTGGCGCCGGCACCGACCGGTGACGAGGTGTAATTTTCAGCCAATCCACAGCTAGGCTTCAGGCTGATCGAAGTGGTAGGGGAGAAGGTGGTTCCATGACCGACTACGAGTCCGACCCGCAGCGTCGGCAGACCCCCAGGGACGCCGAGTCGTCGCATCCCACTGCCGATCTGTCCCGCCTCGAGCGCACCCTGTCCGACTCTTCGGCCGCTACCCCCGGTGCGGACAGTGGCGCCGCGCCATCCGCCGGCACCCCGGCCGACCGTACTGAGGTGGTGCCGACCTCGGCTCCGGACACGCCGCTGTCGGTCGACCCCATTGACGTGTTGCCGCCCTCGGCCCCGGACGGCCCGCCGTCGGTCAACCCCGCTGTGCCGCTCGGCCCCCGGCCCGGCGCCACGCCCGTCGCCGGGCCGCCCGGTGGGCCTCCCTATCCCCCCGGCTACTCGCCGCAGCACCCCGGCGCTGCCTGGTACGGGCCGCAGTCCACCGCCTGGAGCGGGGGGCAGCCAGGCGGGTACGGAGCCCCGTTCTACCCGGGTCAGCCAGCGCAGCTGGCCGGGCAGCCCACACCACCGTGGGGGGCGCCGCGAACCGGTCCGAATCCGGGCAGCCGGGTGGCGAAGTTCATTGGCGCCGGCGTCGCGGTGCTCGCCCTGATGTTCGGCTCCGGTGTCGCCGGCGGCGCGCTCGCACTCGCCCTGAGCGATGGCTCCGGCATCACGCGCACCTACTCCGCGGCCCCGATCATCGACAGCGCCGACCTGCCGCGGATCGCCGCCGCGGTGCAGCCCAGCGTGGTGTCGATCGGCACCGACAGCGGCGGGGGCTCGGGCGTGATCCTCACCGCCGACGGATATGTGCTGACCAACAACCACGTGATCGCCACGGCCAGCGGCGACACCGTGCTGGTGACCTTCGCCGACGGCGAGACGGCGTCGGCGGAGATCACCGGCACCGACCCCAAGACCGACCTGGCGGTGGTGAAGGCCGCCGGGGTCAGCGACCTGACGCCGGCGGAGTTCGGCGACAGCGACGCGATGCAGGTCGGCGATCAGGTTCTCGCCCTCGGTAGTCCGCTGGGCCTGCAGGGGTCGGTGACCGCCGGCATCCTGAGCGCGCGGGACCGCACCATTCAGGCCGGCGGTTCGGAGCAGGACCCGACGGCGGGGGTCACCTCGATCTCGGGGCTGTTGCAGACCGACGCGCCGATCAACCCGGGTAACTCCGGTGGGGCGCTGGTCAACACCCGGGGTGAGGTGATCGGGATCAACACCGCGATCGCCACCAGCGGCCAAGGCAGCACCGGCAACATCGGGGTCGGCTTCGCCATCCCGAGTAACAAGGCCAAGGACGTCGCCGAGAAGCTGCAACGGGGCGAGAAGGTAAGCCACCCCACCCTCGGTGTCAGCGTCACCGCCGCGGAGGGCGGGGGTGCCCTGGTGGCCGAGGTCCTCCCCGACAGCGCTGCCGAGCGGGCGGGCTTCCAGCAGGGCGACGTCATCATCCGGTACGGCGACAAGGTGATCAGCGACTCCGAAGATCTGGTCGCCGTGGTCCAGGCCGGCAAGGTGGGCGACCGGGTGGATGTGACATACAAGCGAAACAATGTTGAAGCGACGGCAACCGTGACGCTCGCCGAAGCGTCCTAAGAAGTGATGCCCGCCCAGGGCGTCACTGCGATCAGGACTTTCCTCCTCCCTCCTGCGGCGGGTGGTGGAGCCAAGGGGGTTGGCTCCACCACCCGCCGCGTCTGTGGTGACGGTGGTTCACCCCGGACGGGTGAACCACCGTCACCCCAGCTCCAGACGCCGTCAGGGGGAAACAGGACCGGCCGGGGCAGCAGGAGCGCTCGTCCGGCTTGTCCGTTTACTTGGGTGGCAACCGGGAATCCGCCCCCGACTGGCAGCCGTGCCGCTGGTGGGCATGGCGGTGCCCACCAGCGGCCGGAGGGGGACTCGTGGCGCGTAACCGCGGGGACGGCAGCGTGGCCGGGCGGCCACTACGGATCGCGATGGTGGTCCCGCCGTGGCTATCGGTGCCACCAGCCGGCTACGGTGGCCTGGAGTACGTCGTCGCTGCCCTGGTGGACGGGCTGATCGCCCGGGGCCATCCGGTGACCCTCTTCGGTGCGGGTGAGCAGACCGGGACCGCCGCCCGCTACGTCTCGACCGACGCCGAGCTGAAGTTTCACCGGATGGGTGAGGCGCTGCCCGAGCTGGCCCACCTCGTTCAGGTGAATCAGTTCATCACTCCGGAACACTTCGACGTGGTCCACGACCACACCACGATCGGACCCCTGTTGGCCGGACGCCGGTCTGTGCCCACCGTTGCGACCGTGCACGGCAACCCGGTCGGGGAGTACGGCACCGTCCTCGAGAAGGTCGACCGAGGCGTCGGTCTGGTAGCCATCTCCCACGCCCAACGGCGGCTCAACCTGCGGCTGCCCTGGGTCGGCACCGTGCACAACGCGCTGGACACCGAAGACATCCCGCACAAGTCGCAGCCGGGCCGGGGACCGGTGCTCTGGCTGGCCCGGTTCAGCCCGGACAAGGGACCCGATCTCGCCATCCGTGCCTGCCGGGCGGCCGGCCTGCCGCTGGTCCTCGCCGGCAAGTGCAACGAGCCAGCCGAACGTCGCTACTTCGACGAGGTGGTTCGGCCGATGCTGGGCGACGATGTCACCGTCATCCTCGACGCCGACCGACGGGACTCGTTCCGCCTGCTCCTGGACGCCCGCTGTCTGGTGTTGCCGATCCAGTGGGAGGAGCCGTTCGGTGTCGTCATGCTGGAGGCGATGGCCACCGGGACCCCGGTGGTGGCGCTACGTCGAGGTGCCGTGCCGGAGTTGATCGTGCCGGACCGTACCGGTCTGATCTGCGAGAGCGCGGACGAGTTGCCGGCGGCGCTGCGGGTGGCGGGCGAACTGGACCCGGCGGTCTGCGTCGCGCACGTGGCGGAGAGCTTCTCCACCGCCCGGCTGGTTGACGGCTACGAGGCGGTGCTGCAGCGGTTCGTCTCGGCGGTGGTCCCCGCGCGAGAACCCGCCCCCATCACGTTCCGCTGAGGGCGGCGGCCGGATCAGTCCGGGTTGGGGGAGGTGGGTGACGGGCCGGCGGGCGGGCGGCACAGCCATGCCAGGATGGCAGCTATGGCTCGGGGTCCGGTGGCGTTCGTGCTCGGTGGCGGCGGCATCCTCGGTGCGGTCGAGGTCGGCATGCTGCGCGCTCTGTTCCGCACCAACATCCGGCCGGACCTGGTGTTCGGCACATCGATTGGTGCGGTCAACGGGGTACTGGTGGCCGCCGATCCGTCCACTGCGGTCATCGACCGGCTGGTCCGGCTCTGGGCCTCCCCGGAGGCGAGCGAGGTGTACGGCGACTCGGTGGCTCGGCAGCTACGCCGGTTCGCCGCGCGTACCCATCTGCACTCGCCGCGGCCACTGCGCAAACTGTTGGAGCGGGAGCTCGGCGCCGACACCACCTTCGCGGACCTGCGGGTGCCCTTCCGCTGCTGTGCGGCGAACATCGAGCGGGCCGCCGAGCACTGGTTTGATACCGGGCCGGTGGTGCCGGCCGTCCTCGCCAGCGCCTCTGTGCCGGGTCTTCTCCCCCCAGCCCAGATCGATGGCCAGCACTACATCGACGGGGGTGTGGTCAACTCGATCCCGATCGGCGAGGCGGTGGCGGCTGGCGCTACCCGGATCTTCGTGCTTCAGGTGGGGCGGATCGAACGCGAGCTCAGCCCGCCGCGGCGCCCCTGGGAGATCGCCCAGGTCGCGTTCGAGATCGCCCGCCGGCACCGGTTCGCCCGCGAGTTGGCCGCCGTGCCCGACGGGGTCCAGGTGCACGTGCTGCCGACCGGCGGCATCCAGCCCCGGGAGGACTCGCCGTGGGCGTACCGCGACATGGCGGCGGTGGGACGGCGGATCAGCCGGGCCTACACGGCCTCGCGGCACTACCTGGCCCAGATGGACCGCTGATGCGCCTACCACCCCGGTGGCTGCGCCGGGTGCTCCTGGCTCCGGGTGTGGTTGCGCTGGCGGTCACCGTGGTGACGACAGTGCCGGTGTGGGCCCTGCTCGCCCTGGCCGCCTCGCCGTTCGTGCCGGGTCGGCTGCGTCCGCTGCGACTGCTCTGGATCGGTCTCGTCTATCTGGTGTGGGACGCGGCGGCACTGATCGCGCTCTTCGTGCTCTGGGTCGCCTCCGGGTTCGGCTGGCGGGTCCGGTCCCCGGCGTTCGAACAGGCGCACTACCGGCTCGCCGGCTGGTTCCTGCGGGTGCTGTTCTGGCAGGCCCGGTGGACCCTGCGGCTCTCCATTGAGGTGGCGGGCGCCGATCCGGACACGGCCCTGGCCGGGCGGCCGGAGCTGGTGTTGTGTCGGCACGCCGGTCCGGGCGACTCGTTCATTCTGATCCATGCCCTGGTCAACTGGTTCCGCCGGGAGCCGCGGATCGTGCTCAAGCACACCCTGCAGTGGGATCCGGCGATCGACGTACTGCTCAACCGGTTACCGAACCGCTTTCTCGCGCCCGGACCAGACGGCCGCGCGACGTTGACCGAACAGATCGGGCAGCTCGCCACCGGCCTGGACGATGACACTGCCTTCGTGCTCTTTCCCGAGGGCGGTAACTTCACCCCGAAGCGTCGTCTGCGGGCGATTGCCCGGCTGCGGGAACTGGGCCACGAGTTGATGGCGTCGCGGGCCGAACGGATGCGCCACGTGCTTGCCCCGCAGCCGGGCGGGCTATTGGCCGCGTTGGACGCCGCGCCCGACGCCGGCGTCATCTTTGTCGCCCACACCGGCCTGGACCGGATGGTGACGATTACCGACGTGTGGCGGGAACTTCCCATGGACAAACGGATCGTGATGCGCTTCTGGTCTGTGCCCCCGGAGGAGGTGCCGGTCGGTGCGCAGGCGCGGATCGACTGGCTGTTTGACTGGTGGGGGCGGATGGACGCGTGGATCGCCCAACATCAGAACGGATCCACGTAGGGTGACTATGTGGAGGAGATCTGTGTGGTGACGACGGTGGTGGACGAGCGTTCGGTCGCCGGGGGGCTCGCGGACGCGGCGGTGGCCGATCATCTGGCGGCCTGCGCGCAGGTGGGCGGCCAGGTGGACAGTACGTACTGGTGGCAACAGCGCGTCGAGACCAATTCCGAATGGTCGGTGCAGTTCAAGACCGCCCCGGACCGAGTCGGTGCGTTGGTCGGGCAGATTCGGGCCAACCACCCGTACGACGTCCCGGAGATCCTGGTCAACCGGGTGGAGAGTAACCCCGACTACGCCGCCTGGATCCACGAGCAGACCCATCCGTAACCCGCCCCGGTAGGGCGTGCCCCACCTCCAGCCGGGGGGTGTGCCGGCTTACTCAGCGCAACCGTCCTCGGAAGACTCGGTGTCGATGGTCGAGCTGACCGGCGCGACCGGAGTCGAGGAGGGGTGGGCGATGATGCGGCAGCTGGTGGCGGATCCGCCGGTTCGGGGCAGTGACTACGCCGAGTTGTCCCGGCGGGTTCGGGCGGCGGGGCTCCTGGACCGCCGTCCCGGCTGGTATGCGGTGTGGATCACGTCAACCACCGCGTTCTTCGGCGCGGTCTGGGCGCTGGTCGTCCTCGTCGGCGACTCCTGGGGGCAGGCGGCGGTCGCGGCACTGATGGCGGTGGCCAGCACGCAGGTGGCCTTCCTCGGTCACGACGCCGGGCACCGGCAGATGTTCCGGCGGCGGGGGCCCAGCGAACTGGTTGGCCTGCTCGCCGGGAACCTGGCGGTCGGGCTCAGCTACGGGTGGTGGGTGGAGAAGCACAACCGGCACCACGCCAACCCCAACCACGCCGACGAGGACCCGGACGTGGGGGCGGGCGCGTTGGTCTGGTCGGTGGAGCAGGCTCGGGCGACCCGGGGGTTCGCTCGGTGGCTGGCGCGAAGGCAGGCGTTCCTCTTCTTCCCGATGCTGCTACTGGAAGGGCTGAACCTGCATCTGTCGAGCCTGCGAGCCATCGTAGGGCGGGGGCCGGACGGGCGGTTCCAGACGCCGATGCGGCACCGGGGCGCCGAGGCGTTCCTGCTCGCCGCACACACCGTCCTCTACGTTGGCGGCCTGCTGCTGGTGATGTCACCGGGGAAGGCGTTGGTCTTCGCGGCGGTGCACCAGGGGCTGTGGGGGCTGTACATGGGGTGTTCGTTCGCTCCGAATCACAAGGGCATGCCGATGCCGACCGCCGTTGACCAACTGGACTTCCTGCGTAAGCAGGTGATCACCTCACGTAACGTACGAGGTGGTCGGTTTGTCGATGTCGCGTTGGGCGGATTGAACCAGCAGATCGAGCACCACCTCTTCCCGAGCATGCCGCGCGGCAACCTGCGCCGGGCCCAACCGATCGTCCGGGCCTACTGCGCGCAGCGGGGTGTCCCGTACGTCGAGGTGGGACTGGTGGAGTCGTACCGGCAGGCGCTCGCACACCTGCATGCGGTTGGGCAGCCATTACGTTGAGTGAGTAGCGTGCCTCGGCAGCGAGGTGGTGCCGACACCGCTGGTCAGCTCCGGGCCGGCGGTGCCGGTAGGGTCGGCTCATGGTAGACGTGCGCACCGGGCGGAGGGCGACCTTCGTGGGGGAGATCCGATGAGATTCGAGATCAGTAAGGTGCTGGACGCCATTGAGGGCCGGGTGTCCACCGACCCCTGGCTGACCCGCGCGGTGCTCGACCTGGCCGAGGTGATCCGGTACCAGGACATTGACGGCGGCCGGCCAGCCAGTCTGCTCCGCCTCGGCATGGTGATTGACGCCCTGTCGCGTCACCTGGAGGAGGACAGCGTCCCGGTCTACGCGGTGGTGCACCGGGGCGTGCTCTCCGACGCCGACCTGACGTCGAACGAGCGGATGGTGGTGCGGCGGTGGGCCGACGACGGCTTGGTGGAGGTGCTCGACAATCCCGGTGGTCGGATGCTGGAGGTCGCTGACCTGCTCGGGCTTCCGGTGCTGAGCCGGGCCCGGTTCGACGGGTTGCGGGGACGCTACCCCTGGGTGGCCGACCAGCCCGGCCGGGTGGTCGCCCCGGTGCCCGCGCAGGGTGGGCCGACCTTCGTCGCACACGTCGGTGGCGGGGGCACTCTCTCCGCCGGGGACCGCTCCGTGGCCGGCAACAAGCTGTTGGCGCGGCACTGGCGGTGCCCCGAGTCCCCGTGCGCGCTCTTCGGTCAGGGCGGTGGGGGTGGGGCCTTCGCCGATCTGGCCGCGGTCAGCGATCGCAGCCCGGTGACGCAGCCGCCGCCCAGCCTGCGCGGCGGAGTGCCGACCTGCCCCCGGCACGGCGCTCGGCTCAGCGACGCGGGTCCGCGTCCTCGGTCGGCGATGTTGGCGGTCCGGGTCGGTGGCCTGATCCGGCGTCGGTTCGTGCTCACCGACTCCGAACCGGTGCTGGTCGGGCGTGCTCCAGAGGCTGACGGCGGGATCGTCCTCGGTCAGTGGCTCAACGACGAGGCCCGCCGGTGGATCAGCCGCAGCCACCTGCGCCTGGAGTTGCGCGTCGGCGAGATCGTCGTCACCGACGTGAGCACCAACGGCTCGGGGATCCGGCCGAACGGGTCGGTGGTGGAGGCGGAGCGGGTTCCGCTGGCGCCGCAGCAGTCTCGGGTGCTGACCGAGGGGGAGATGGTGGAGCTGTACCCGGGCGTGCAGGTCGGGCGCCCGGATGAACTGCCGACTGGCGCGCCGCACACCCCGGCCTCGGTGATGGCCGAGGCGCCGACGATGGCGATGCGCCTGCCGCGGTGACCGGCCCGGCAGGGGTGCCGGGTCACCCGGACCGGCACCCCTGCGGGGGCACGAGGGCTACTCGGTGAGGATCGCAGCGAGCTGAGCCACCGCGTAGTCGGTCTCTTCCTCGGTGATGACCAGGGGTGGGGCCAGGCGGATGGTGGAGCCGTGGGTGTCCTTAACGAGGACGCCGCGGCTCATCAGCCGTTCGCTCGCCTCCCGCCCGGTCATCAGGGCCGGGTCGATGTCCAGGCCGGCCCAGAGCCCGCGGCCCCGGACCGCGAGCAGACCCTTGCCGACCAGTGCCTGGAGCCCGGCGTGCAACCGGGCGCCGAGCTCGGTGGAGCGGCGCTGGAACTCGCCGGTGGCCAGCAGCCGGACAACCTCGGTGGCGACCGCGGCGGCGAGGGGGTTCCCGCCGAAGGTGGAGCCGTGCTGGCCCGGTTGGAGCACGCCGAGCACGCCGGCATCCGCCGCGACGGCCGAGACCGGCACGATGCCGCCGCCGAGGGCCTTGCCGAGTAGGTACATGTCCGGCACGACATCTTCGTGTTCGCAGGCGAACGTGGTGCCGGTGCGGCCGAGGCCGGACTGGATCTCGTCGGCGAGGAGGAGCACGTTCCGGTCGGTGCAGACCCGCCGTACGCCCGGCAGGTAGCCGGCCGGTGGCACGATGACCCCCTGCTCGCCCTGGATCGGCTCGAGCAGCACCGCGACGGTGTTCTCGTCGATGGCGGCGGTCAGCGCCGCCAGGTCGCCGTAGGCGACGAGGCGGAAGCCTGGCGTGTACGGCCCGAAGTCGGCGCGGGCGTCCTCATCGGTGGAGAAGCTGACGATGGTGGTGGTGCGACCGTGGAAGTTGCCCTCGGCCACCACAATGTTCGCCTGCTCCGCCGCGACTCCCTTGACCTGGTAGCCCCACTTGCGGGCCACCTTGATGCCGGTCTCGACGGCCTCGGCCCCGGTGTTCATCGGCAGCACCAGCTCCTTGCCGCAGAGCTGGGAAAGTTCCCGACAGAAGTCGGCGAACTGGTCGTGGATGAAGGCACGGCTGGTCAGGGTGAGGCGGTCCAGCTGGGCGTGGGCGGCCTCGACCAGCTTCGGGTGGCGGTGCCCGAAGTTGAGCGCCGAGTAGCCGGCCAGGCAGTCCAGGTAGCGGCGGCCGTCCACGTCGGTCACCCAGGTGCCCTCGGCCGAGGAGATGACCACCGGCAGCGGGTGGTAGTTGTGCGCTGTCCACCGTTGCGCATCGCGCACGGCCGCGGGCGTCCGTACCTCGTCTTTGATCATCTATTCGCCTCCCTGTCGGAGTCGCAACGTGCAGCACTTCGGGCCACCGCCGGCCTTACGCAGCTCGGACAGGTCGATCCCGATCGTCTGGTAGCCCCGCTCCCGGAGCTTCGCCGCCAAGCCGGTGGCCTGCGCCGGTAGGACGACGTGCTGGCCGTCGCCGACCGCGTTGAGGCCCAGGACCATGGCGTCGGCCATGCTGGCGAGTACGGCGTCCGGGAAGAGTCGCCGCAGCACTGCCTGGCTGCCGGGGGAGAAGGCCTCGGGGAGGTACGCGACGGTGCGCTCATCCAGCACGGTCAACGCGGTGTCCAGGTGGTAGAAGCGGGGGTCCACCAGCTGCATGGTGAGAACCGGGTAGCCGAAGACCTCCTGCAACTGCGCATGGGCGGGGTGCGCGGTCCGGAACCCGGTGCCGGCGAGGAGGTAGCCACCGGCGAGCAGGATGTCGCCTTCCCCCTCGTTGACGTGCTTCGGATCGTGCACCTCGAAGCCGGCGGCTTCGAACCAGGCCCGATAGGCGGGTGCCTCGTCGGCGCGCTGCGGGTTCCGGAACTGCACCGCCATGGCCCGGTCGCCGAGGACCGTGCCGCCGTTGGCGGCGAAGACCATGTCGGGTAGGCCCGGTAGCGGGGTGATCTCCTCGATGGTGTGGCCGAGATCCCGGTAGGTCTGGCGTAGCTGCTCCCACTGCCGGATCGCCAGGTCGACGTCGACCGGTGCGGTCGGGTCCATCCACGGGTTGATCGCGTAGTCAACGGCGAAGTATGTCGGCCGGCACATGAGGAAGCGCTGGTGGGTGGCGTCCATCGGCATTGTCCTGCTCCCAGGGTTGGGCGCGCCCGGCCACCGTGGCCCGCGGGCTGGCGCCGTTGCTCCACGGTATGTGGGGCAGGTCAGCAGGATCCACCGTAGGAAGTTGCTTTGGTCGTCAGATCATTGCGTTTGACGGCTCTTTGGCGGCGTTTCATTGCAGAGACCTCCCGGCGGGGAGTCTCCGGCTGCTCCGGCCGGAAAGGGGAGGTGCTCCCGCGTCACCGCCCGAGGGCCTCAACGGCCTTACGCGCGGCGATCAGCACCGGATCCCAGACCGGTGAGTACGGCGGGGCGTACCCGAGGTCGAGGGCGGTCATGTCATCCACCGTCATGCCGTTCCAGAGCGCCACGGCCAAGGCGTCGATCCGTTTCGCCGCCTCCGACCAGCCCACGATCTGGGCGCCGAGGAGCCGCCCGGTGGGCCGTTCGGCGATGAGCTTGACGCTCATCGGGCGGGAGCCGGGGAAGTAGCCGGCGCGGTTGGTGGACTCGGTGATCACCGAGACGAACTCGAAGCCCGCCGCCGCGGCGTCCTGCTCCCGGAGCCCGGTGCGGCCGACCTCCAGGTCACAGACCTTGATCACCGCAGTGCCGATCACGCCGGGGAAGGTCGCGTACCCGCCACCGATGTTGATGCCGGCGACCCGGCCCTGCTTGTTGGCGTGCGTGCCCAGTGGGATGTGTACGGGCATTCCGCTGACCCGGTGCAGGCACTCCACGCAGTCACCGGCGGCCCATACGTCGTCAACTCCGGGTACCCGCATGCGCCGGTCCACCCGCAGTGCCCCGCTGGGCCCGATCGGCAGCCCCGCGGCCTCGGCGAGCGCGACGTTGGGGCGGACACCGAGGCCGAGCACGACCAGGTCGGCGGGGATCGGTCCGTCGGAGGTGAGCACCGCGCAGACCCGCCCGTCTCGCTCCTGCAGGCCGGTCACCTCCAGGTCGGTGCGGATCTGCACCCCCACTCCGTGCATGGCGTCGTTGACCAGCTTGGCCATGTCCGGGTCCACCGTCGACATCGGTTGACTGGCCTTCTCGACCAGGGTGACCGCCAGCCCGCGCTGGATCAGCGCCTCGGCCATCTCGACCCCGATGTAGCCTCCGCCGACCACGACCGCCTGGCGGGGTCGCGGATCAGTGTCCAGCCAGTCCCGGAGGGCGGCGCCGTCGTCGAGGGTCTGCACGCCGAAGACGCCCTCCACCCCGGTGCGCGCCCAGGCGGGCCGTAGCGGGTGGGCACCGGTGGCGTAGACCAGGGTGTCGAATCGCTCGCGGACCTCGCCGCCGTTGGCCAGGTCCCGGGCGACTACCTCGCGCCGGTCCAGGTCGACCGCGGTGACCTCGTGCCGTAGCCGGACTCCGATGTCGAACCGCTCGCGGAAGGTCGTCGGATCGCGGGCGATCAGCTGGTCGCGCTGCGGCACCAGACCACTGATCCAGTACGGGATGCCGCAGGCCGAGTAGGACGTGAACTGGCCCCGCTCGAAGGCAATGATCTCCAGGTCGTCCGGGTCGCGGCGACGGCGGGCCTGGGACGCCGCCGCCATCCCGGCGGCATCGCCGCCGATGACGATTAACCGTTCTGCCACCAACTCATCCTGTCACGGATCGACCCGGGCTCGGGTGCGCTGAGCGGAGGTTCGAGAGATCGACATTGACAACTGGGTGGTGGGCACGTACAACTCGGAGAGAGCGCTCTCTCGACCCGTCCCCAGAGAGGTACGTTCATGCACACCCCGCCCGGGGCGCCTGCCGCCCTGCCCGCGAGACGCCGGAAGCAACTGGCGTTGGCGCTGTTCACTGCCCTTACCACCACTGCCCTGGCGGGTGTCGCGGTCACCGCGAACGCCGCCGTGCCCACGCCCGCCCCCGGCTGGAGTCTGGTCTGGAGCGACGACTTCGACGGCGCGGCCGGCACCCTGCCCTCCTCGGCCAACTGGATCATCGACCTCGGCACCAGCTACCCCGGCGGCCCGCCCAACTGGGGCACCGGTGAGATCCAGACGTATACCGACAGCACCGCCAACCTCAGTCACGATGGTGCGGGCAACCTACGAATCACCCCCCTGCGCGAGTCGGCCGGCGGGTGGACCTCGGCCCGGATCGAGACCGTACGGACCGACTTCAAGCCGCCGGCCGGAGGTGTCCTCGCGATCGAAGGCCGGCTCCAGGTGCCGAATGTGACCGGGGCTCCGGCGGCCGGCTACTGGCCGGCGTTCTGGGCGCTCGGGTCGCCGTACCGGGGTGACTACCAGAACTGGCCGAGCGTCGGCGAGTTTGACGTGATGGAGAACGTCAACGGGATCAACTCGGTCTGGGGCGTGCTGCACTGCGGCTTCGCGCCGGGCGGACCGTGCGACGAGTTCAACGGTATCGGTGCCGCCCGAACCTGCCCGGGAGCCACCTGTCAGTCGGCGTTCCACACCTACCGGTTCGAGTGGGACGCCTCGGTCAGCCCGCAGGAGCTGCGCTGGTACGTCGACGGCGAGCAATACCACACGGTGACGCAGACCCGGGTCGGTGAGCCGGCCTGGTCGCAGATGACCAGCCACGACGGCTACTTCCTGCTGCTCAACGTGGCGATGGGTGGCGCCTTCCCGAATGGTGTCGCCGGGGGAACCACCCCGACCGCCGCGACGGTGCCGGGCCGGCCGATGCTCGTGGACTACGTCGCGGTCTACAGCCGGGGCGCCGGCACCGCCCCGCCGACCACCGCTCCACCAACCACCCCACCGCCGGGTGGGGCGCGGGACGCGTACGCGACGATCGAGGCCGAGTCGTTCGACGGCCAGTACGGCGTTCAGGTGGAGGACGCCACCGAGGGCGGGGAGAGCATCGGCTACCTGCGCAACGGTGACTGGGCCCGCTACGACAACGTCGAGTTCGGTGCCGTCCCACCACGGGATTTCGTCGCTCGGATCGCCTCCGGCGCCGGTAGCGGGGTGAGCGGGTTGGTCGAGGTGCGCCTGGACAGCCCGACCAGCCCACCGATCGGCAGCTTCGCGATCGGCAGCACCGGCGGCTGGCAGAGCTGGCGTTCGGTGCCCGGCAACGTTGCCGGCCCCACCGGTCGCCATCCGGTCTACCTGACCTTCACCAGCGGCCAGCCGAACGACTTCGTCAACGTCAACTGGTTCACCTTCCGCCGTTAGCGGTGCAAGCGGCCCTGGTGGGCTTCCCGTCGGCGTCAACCAGGGCCGCTCGCCCGCTCCTCCCCCTCGGTAGCGCGGCGGACAACCCGTCGCGCGCCCGAGCGGCGACTGCTTCCTGGTCGGGTAACGGGTCGACTCGAGTGGGTTAAGCTCCTTCGATCGATCGAGGTTACTGGGAGGTAGTATGTCGGAGCAGCGGGTCGCGATCGTGACCGGCGCAGCGCGGGGCATCGGGGCGGCCACCGCCCGGCGGTTGGCCGCCGACGGGTTGGCCGTAGCGGTGGTGGACATCGACGAGTCCGCGACCGGTGCGACCGTCGCCGCCATCGCCGACGCGGGTGGGCGGGCGCTCGGCGTCGGCGCGGACGTGTCGGACCGGGCCCAGGTGGAGGCGGCCGTCGAGCGGGTAGCCGCCGAGCTCGGCGCGCCAACCGTCCTGGTCAACAACGCCGGTGTGCTGCGGGACAATCTGCTGTTCAAGATGTCCGACGCCGACTGGGACACGGTGCTGGGCGTGCACCTGCGGGGTGCCTTCTTGTTCAGCCAGGCCACCCAGCAGCACATGGTCGAGCAGCGGTGGGGTCGGATCGTCAACCTCTCCAGCACCTCCGCGCTCGGCAACCGGGGGCAGGCGAACTACGCCGCGGCCAAGGCCGGTCTGCAAGGCTTCACGAAGACCCTCGCGATCGAGTTGGGCCCGTTCGGGGTGACGGTCAACGCGGTCGCTCCGGGTTTCATCGTCACCGACATGACCGCGGCGACCGCCGCCCGAATGAAGGTCGACTTCGAGGCGCTGCAGAAACACGCGGAGGCGGAGATCCCGGTCCGCCGGGTGGGCCGCCCGGAGGACATCGCGCACACCATCTCATTCCTGGCCAGTGCGGGCGCGTCGTTCGTCTCCGGGCAGGTCCTCTACGTCGCCGGCGGGCCGAAGGACTGATCCGGCGCGACCCGGGACGGCCTCGGCCGGCTGGCCACAGTCCGGTCGGGGTCGTGACGGGTACGCCAGAGCCAGAGCAGACCGAGCACCGGTAGCACCAGCGGGATGTAGCCGTACCCGCTGCCGAAGCCGGACCAGACTGTCTCGTCCGGGAACAACTCCGGCCGGGCCTGGCTGACCGCACCGACACCCACCACCCCGACCAACTCGACCGTGCAGCAGGTCAGCGCGATCAGGCGGCCGGCGCGACCGGCCCGGCCCAGCCCCACCGCCGCCACGATGTAGACCGCCGCGGCGAAGCCGGAGAGGAGGTACGCCATCGGCGCCGCCTCGAACCGGGTGGCGATCTGGAGGCCGGCCCGGCTGGTGGCGGCGATGGCGAAGAGCAGGTAGACCGCGATCAGGAGGCGGCCCGGGCCGGAATTGGTCCGCGCCCGCTCGGTGGGTTGCGGGCGCTTGGTGGGGTGCGGGTCAGCCACCGAGCACCGTCCAGGTCTGCTGGAGTCGGACCAGAACCACCGGGGTGACCAGGCAGATCGTGCAGACGATGGCCGACCCCCACCGGGTGGGCTCCATTCGGGCCAGCACCCAGGCCAGCGGGGGTAGACAGACCAGGGTGGCCAGGTAGCCGAAGAAGGATCCCGGCTCGTCCGGCCGCTGACCACCGCCGAGGGCGATCAGGGTGACGACGGTGAGTACGAGCAGAGCCGCTTCCAGCACGGCCAAGCCCGCGAACTGCGCCCGGTCCGGGGCGCGGTGCCGCAGCGTCGCCACGAGGGCCCAACCCGCGACGAGGAGGGAGAGCACGATCGGGACGGCGGCGAGGAGCCCGTCGATGGGAAGGTCGGCAGCAGCGCTGGTGGCCGCGCTTGCTTCGGTCACCGGCACACTCTACTCATCCGGGTAGCACACCTCCCGGTGGCGTCCTTGCCCCGCCGGATAGCGTTGTCTGCGACACTGCGGTGGGTCGCGGTGCCGACTGGTGGGAGGTTCGTGGTGCGGTTCGGGTTGTTCGGTACCGGGCACTGGGCGGGTGAGACGCACGGAGCGGGTCTGGCTGCCCATCCCCGTACCGAGTTGGTCGGTGTCTGGGGGCGGGATCCAGCCAAGGCCGCCGTGCTCGCCGAGCAGTACGGCGTGCCGGCGTTTGACGACGCCGACGCGCTGATTGAGGCGTGCGAGGCCGTGGCGATTGCCCTGCCGCCAGATGTGCAGGTCGAGCTGGCGACCCGGGCCGCCGCGGCGGGACGCCACCTGCTGCTCGACAAGCCGCTCGCGTTGACCCTCGCCGACGCCGACCGCCTGGTCGCCACGGCCCAGGCTGCCAACGTTGCCTCGCTGGTCTTCTTCACCCAGCGCTATCACCAGAACGTCACCACCTTCCTCGCCGCCACCGCCGCGGACGGCGGCTGGCAACACGCCGAGGCGACCCTCTTCGCCTCGATCTTCCAGCCGGGTAGCCCGTACGCGGGCTCTACCTGGCGGCGTGAGCACGGCGGGCTCTGGGACATCGGTCCGCACGCGCTGTCACTGATCCTGCCGGTCATGGGGCGAGTCACCCGGGTTGCGGCGATGGATGGCCCCCGGGGTCTGGTGCACCTGCTGCTCACCCACGACAACGGCGCCACGAGCAGACTGTCACTCACCCTGGACGCCCCCAGCGGAGCGGTCCGCCGGGATGTCGTCTTCTACGGCGAGAGCGGCATCGAGGCCGTTCCCTACGGCAACGACACCCTGGCCGGGGCGTTCGGGACGGCGATCGACCAGCTCCTGGCAGAGATCGACTCGGGGACCCGGGATCACCGTCTCGACGTCCGGTTCGGTCGTGAGGTGGTGGCCATCCTGGCGGCAGCGGAGACGGCCCGCGCCGAGGCCCGCACCGTTGAGGTGCTTACTCGTTGATCCGGCCGCGGTCAACCGCCTGACCCGGCGGCCCGGGCCCGGCCCGGCCGCTGGGGTCTCAGCGCATGTTCAGCGCCTCGGACAGCTCGGCCGGGGAGTTGAAGCTGCCCTCTGGCAGCAGCCGCAGCACCTGCAACATCTCCGTGCTCACCCCGTTCTCCTGGCCCCACCGGACCAGGTCCTCGCGGGAGACGGGGTAGTCGAGGGCGGCGATAGAGTCCTGCAACTCTGCGCTGGAGGCGGTCATGCTCCCGGATACCCGCCCCGCGTGCCGGCACACCGGGTTTGCCCATCCGGCGCACCGGGTAGCCGCCCGGCATGCTGATGCAGCGGCTCGGCGCCCCGAGTGATTTTGACCCATTGCTGGAGCGCGCCCGGGACGCCCGGATCGTGATGCTCGGGGAGGCGACCCACGGCAGCCATGACTACTACCGGCTGCGTGGGGAGCTGACCCGGCGGTTGATTGCCGAGGGGGGCTTCTCGTTCATCGCGGTGGAGGGGGACTGGCCGGACTGCGACCGGGTGCATCGCTCGGTGACGGCCGCCCCCGACGCCGCGGTCGAACCGCAGGGTGCCCTCGAACGGTTCGAGCGGTGGCCCACCTGGATGTGGGCGAACGCGGAGGTGGCCCGCTTCTTGCGGTGGCTGCGGGAGTGGAACGGGCAGCGGCCCGAGCCGGAACGGGTCGGTTTCCACGGGTTGGACGTCTACAGCCTGTGGGAGTCGATGCAGGCCATCTTCGACTACCTGGGCGAGGAGGCGCCCGGGGCGCTGGACGCCGCGCAGGACGCCTATCGGTGCTTCGAGCCATACGGACGGCGGATCGAGGAGTACGGCACAGCGAGCCGGTTCGTCTCCGCGCGCTGTGAGGACGAGGTGGTCTGCCTGCTGGCGCGGATTCGGGAACACGCGGCGACCAACGGTGCGGACGCCTTCTCGGCCTGGCAGAACGCGGAGGTCGTCTCCGGCGCGGAGCGGTACTACCGCGCCATGGTCAGCGGTGGGCCGGAGTCGTGGAACATCCGGGACAACCACATGGCCGACACCCTGGACCGGCTGCTGGAGCGCTACGGTCCGGGGGCACGTGGGGTGGTGTGGGCCCACAACACCCACGTCGGGGACGCGCGCGCAACCGACATGGTCGCGGACGGCATGGTGAGCCTCGGCCAACTGGCCCGGGACCGACACGGCCGGGACGATGTCGTCCTGGTCGGGTTCGGCAGCCATCGGGGCACGGTGGTCGCCGCGCCGCACTGGGGCTCGCCAGCCGAGAAGATGAACGTTCCGCCGGCCCGGGAGGGGTCGGTGGAACAGCGGCTACACGACCTGCTGCCGGAACAGGCAGTACTGATCTTCGGCGGCGCCGACCAGCCCGGCTGGGTGACCGAGCCGCTGGACCACCGGGCGATCGGGGTGGTCTACAACCCCTCGTTGGAGTCGTGGGGTAACTATCAGCCGACGCGGCTGGGGGAACGGTACGACGGGTTCGTCTGGTGTGACGAGGCGACCGCCCTGGACCCACTCCCCGCTCGGGATGCCCGCGGTGAGCTGGAGACGTACCCGGCCGGGGTGTAGCGGGGAGGGCCCTGGTTCGGGGCCAGCACAGGAAGGGCCCCCTGCCCGGCGCGTCCCACCCCGGGCAAGGGGCCGCTTCACTGACCTCAGGTGCGGGCGGGCTCCTGCTCCGCCAGGTGGTTCCGCAGGCCCTCACCCTCCACGTCCACGTTGGGCAGGACCCGGTTCAGCCAGCGCGGCAGCCACCAACCGGCGTCGCCGAGCAGGGACATGACCGCCGGCACGATCGTCATCCGGACCACGAACGCATCGATGGCGACGCCGACCGCCAGCGCGAAGCCCATCGACTTGATGACCGGGTCCTCCATGAAGATGAAGCCACCGAAGACGGAGATCATGATGAGCGCGGCCGCGGTGACCACCCGGGCGCCGTGCCCCATCCCGTTGATGGTGGCCTGCCGGGCGGTGTCGCCGTGGACGAAGTCCTCCCGCATTCGGGAGACGAGGAAGACCTCGTAGTCCATCGCGAGTCCGAAGAGGATACCGATGAGCAGGATCGGCAGGAAGCTGATCAGCGGCCCTGGTGTGTCCAGACCGACCAGGTCGGCGAGGTGGCCCTGCTGGAAGACCGCGACGGTGAGCCCGAAGGTGGCCGCCACCGTGAGCAGGAAGCCCAGCGCGGCCTTCACCGGCACCAGCAGCGAGCGGAACACCAGCATCAACAGCACGATCGACAGGCCGACCACCAGGAGTAGGTAGATCGGCAGGGCGTCGGTGAGCTTCTCCGAGACGTCGATGCCAATCGCGGTTACCCCGGTGAGCAGCACGTCGGCGCCCTGGATGCCGCCGACCGAGCCGCGGATGTCGTCCACCACCCGCTCGGTCGCCGGGTCGGTGGGCCCGGTCTCCGGGATCACACCGAGCAAAGCGGTCCGCCCGTCCGGACTCAGCTGCGGTGGCGTCACGGCCAGGACGTTGTCAGTGCCCTGAACCAGGGCTGCGACCTGGGGTACGGCTGCCGCCGTCGCCTCCGGGCTGTCCCCGGCCACCACGATCGCCAGCCGACCGGTGAAGCCCGGCCCGAAGCCCTCACTGATCAGGTCGTTGGAGACCCGGGCCGGCGAGCCGACCGGCGCGGTCCCCTGGTCCGGGAGGGCCAGCCGCATGTCGGAGGTGGGCAGCGCGAGCGCGCCGAGCCCGAGCAGGGCGACCAGGATCACCGGCACCCGGAACCGGATGGCCAACCGAGCCCAGCGGAAGCCGAACGTGGAGCGGTCCTCGGCCGGCGCGGTCGGCTCGGGTGCATCGGTTCCCGGCTCGATCGGGTTGGCCCGGTACTGGTGCCGTTGCTTACGGCGGAGCACCCGCCGCCCGGCGAAGCCGAGCAGCGCGGGCTGCAGGGTGAGGGCGACCAGCACGGCGATGACGATCGTTCCGGCGGCGGCCAGACCCATCACGGTCAGGAACGGGATGTTCACCACCGCCAGACCGGAGAGCGCGATGACCACGGTGGCGCCGGCGAAGAGCACAGCCGAGCCGGCGGTGCCGACCGCCCGGCCGACCGCCTCGTCCGGCGGTAGCCCCTCGAGCAGGTTCTGCCGGTAGCGGGAGGTGATGAAGAGCGAGTAGTCGATGCCGACCGCGAGACCGAGCATCAGGGCGAGGATCGGCGCGGTGCTGGTCAACTCGACCGTGCCGCTGAGCGCGTAGAGACCGGCCATGCCGACGCCGACCCCGATCAGCGCGTTCAGCATGGTCATTCCCGCCGCTACCAGTGAGCCGAAGGTGACGACCAGGACGATTGCCGCGACGGCGACGCCGATCGCCTCCGAGGAGCCGGCCTGCGGCTCGGCGTTGAGCACCTCGCCGCCGGGGGCTACCTGCCAGCCCTCCGCCTTGGCCGCGGCGCCGACCTGTTCGTACGCCTCCCGCTCTTCGTTGGTGACCTTGTCCGCGCCCTCGGCGAACTGGACCTGGATCAGCCCGTACTGGCCGTCGGGGCTGATCGCCTGGGCCGTGAGTGGGTCCACCGCGCCGATCACACCGGGCAGCGTCGCGGCCTCCTGGGTGACCTCGGTCGCCACCGCCTGGCCCTCTGGCGTGCCGAGCAGGCCCGGCTGTGGAGCTTTGAGCGCGATCGTGCCGGTGGCGCCGCTGGCCGCCGAGAACTGCTCATCGAGCAGATCCCTCGCCTGCTGCGACTCGGTGCCGGGCATGCTGAAGTCGCTCGCCGTCGGGCCGCGCAGGTTCAGGGCCGCCAGGCCGAGACCGACGAGCACGACGAGCCAGATCGCGGCGACGAGGCGTCGCCTGCGCATCGCGCCGCGGCCGAGCCGATAGAGCAGGGTCGACATGGGTCGATGTCCTCCGTCGTTATTGGTGGGTCAGTTGACCGGTTCGAGTGCCCGGCGGACCAGCGCGAGCAGCGCCGGTCGTAGCTCCGCCTCGGGGAGATCGATGAACTCGCCGCACGTCTCGGCGATGCCGGCGAGAATCACCAGCGCCGAGACCCGGGCAGCCGGGCGATCGGATTGCCCGGCAAAGGCGCGGACGAGCCGATCCGGGATGTGTTGTAGGTGGCTGAAGGGGGGTTGCTGGAACAGGCCGGGGAACTCACCGCGGAGGAACGCGGTCTCGCGGCGGAACTGGACGGCCAGGTCGACGTAGCCCTCGGCCGCGACCCGTTGCGCCTCCGCCGGGCTGCTCGCGGCGGCGATGCGCTCGTCGAGTTCCCGTAGCTGGTCGATCGGCCGGGCTACCAATTCGGCAAGAATGGCTTTCTTGTCGGCGAAGTGGTAAAGCACCGCCGCCTTCGAACAGCCCACGTCTGCCGCGATGTCCTGCAACGACGTGCCCCGGTAGCCGGATTGCGCAAACCGTCGCCCCGCCGCCGCGAGAATATCGTCGTGCCGCTCGGGCGCTGCCCGTGTCATGCCGGTTCCACCTCCTCGCACAGCATGCCTGACCGATCGGTCAGATGCCGACTGATGGGCAAACCAGTGGCGTTCGCCACACCCAGGTGGGTCCGATTGGCCGTGGCGAAGGCGCTTCTGGCGGTGCTCTGGCGGTGGCCGCCGGTTCCGGCCCGCGGCTGGCTGACGTGCTCATGTCGGCGGCCGGGTGTGTTGACCGCCGTCTCGGCTGCCGGCAGGGTGATCAGATGGGCAAGGTCGAGGAGACCCGGGACGGGGTCGCACTGACTAACCTGAGTCAGCCGCTGTTTGACGGGGCGGGCGCGACAAAGCGCGACCTGGTGAACTACCTGGACGCGGTGCGCGACCGAATCCTGCCGTACCTGCGGGAGCGGCCGTTGTCGGTCATGCGGGTGCGCCCCGGGCAACCCCCGTTCATGCAGAAGAACCTGCCGAGGTACACCCCGGAATGGGTTCCTCGTACGGGGGTGTGGGCGGCAGCGTCGCACCGCGAGATCTCGTACGCCCTCTGCGGCGACCGACGTACGTTGCTCTGGCTCGCCAACCAGCGGGCGGTGGAGTTCCACCCCACCCTCGCCACGGTCGCTGCCCTGCAGTGCCCGACCCACCTCGTGCTCGACCTGGACCCGCCGGAGGGCGCCCCGTTCGAGGCGGCGGTGGCCGCGGCCCTCCTGGTCCGGCGGGCGCTCGCCGGTGCCGGGCTGGCCGGGGCGGTGAAGACCAGCGGTGCCAAGGGGGTGCATGTGTTCGTGCCGGTGACGGCGGAGGCGACGGCGGAGGAGCTGGCCGCCGCCACCCGAGCGCTCGCGCTTCGGGCGGCACGCCTCGACCCGGACGTCGCGACGACCGCCTTCATCCGGGAGGACCGGAGTGGGAAGGTCTTCATCGACTCCACCCGAGCTGGTGGGGCGACGGTGGTGGCCGCCTACAGCCCGCGGCTACGGTCCGGCGTGCCGGTTTCGTTCCCGGTGCCCTGGGACGTCCTGCCATCGGTTACGCCCGCCGACTTCACGATTCAGACCGTGCCCGCACTGGTCGCCACCGGTGACCCGTGGGCGGACGGAATGCCTACGGCGCAGCGGCTCCCGGCCGACCTGATCGCGGAGGGGCGCACCATCCCGGTGGCTCGGGTGCAGGCGATGCAGGAGGGGAAGCGTCGGGCCCGTGCCCGGCGGGCCGCCGGCTGAGTGCCGGTCGGGGTGACCGCCGGGCATCCGACGCCGTTCGGCTGCCGCACCGCGTACCGGCGCCGCTGTCAGCTCACGGCCGTATCGAGGGCATCGGCGAGCTCAGTCGGGGCGGACAACATCGGCCAGTGCCCCGTGTGCAGGTCGAAACGCCGCCACGGGGGCTGGGTGAGGGACGCCAGGGCCGGTACTCCGGCGTTCAACAAGTCCCGGAAGTCGTTGCACGTGACCAGGACGCGGTCGACGTCGTGGCGGGGTTCGGCCGGGCCAGTGAGCCGCTGCTCGTAGGTCCCGAATGGTTGGGCGGTGGCACGTGCCCGCAGCAGCTCCCGCTTGTTCTGGTCGAGTCCGTCGAGGCTGCTGGACATTCCCAGGACTTCCAAGGGGGGCATCGGTAGTCGCCATCCACCGCCATCCGCTGCCACCTGCTGGCGTAGCTGGTCAGCGGCCTCCGGTGGCATGAGGTCGAGCATGCACATGCCGGTGGCGAACGGAGCGCTGTCCACGTACACCACACGCTTCAGCCGTGCATCGAGTTGTGCGGCTGCTCCGGTGACGGGAGCGCCCGCGTAGCTGTGGGCGACCAGGGTGACGTCGTGCAGGTCACGTTGCTCGATGACATCGACGATGTCGGCGATGTGGGTTTCCAGGTTCGTCGCCGGAGTGCCACGGTCGGCGTACTCACCGAGGCCGGTCAGCGTCAGCGGAAGCGCCGTGTGTCCGCGCCCAGCTAGCGCGTGCGCGGTGTCGTGCCAGGCCCATGCGCCGAGCCAGGCGCCGGGAACGAGTACGAAGGTAGCCATGTGTTCTCCCTAGCTTGAGGCGTCGCAAGCGTAGGATCAATACAGGACAGATCCCGCCCGGATATCTTGAGTGACCCATGTCTCATCCGCTGACGCGCATCCTGACCCTGCTGGAGCTCCTGCAGTCGCACCCGCGGCTTGCTGGTCGGGAACTGGCCGACCGGCTCGGCACTGACGTCCGAACTGTCCGTCGCTACGCCGCGCACCTGCGCGATCTCGGGATCCCGGTAGCGGCCGAACGGGGACGCCACGGCGGCTACCGCCTAGCCCGCGGCTATCGGATGCCGCCCCTGGTCCTCACCAACGACGAGGCCCTCGCCGTTGTCGTGGGACTGCTCGCCGCAGAGCGGCTGGGCATGAGCATGACCACTCCGGCGCACTCGGGCGCCCTGGCCAAGATCGAACGGGTCCTCCCCCGCGGCCTGCGGGAGCCGCTGGCTGCCATTCGGGAGACCCTGTCCTTCACGACGAACGCGGTGACCGCGCAGGCGCCCGAGGTGGGTGTGCTGCTGGCCCTGGCCCAGGCATCGCGTGGCCGTACGGCCGTCCACCTGAGCTATCTGTCCTGGCAACAGGAGCAGACCGAACGTGACCTCGATCCTTACGGTGTCGTCTTCCATCGCGGCCGTTGGTATGTGGTCGGACGCGACCACCGGTACGACAACCTAAGAACCTTCCGCATCGACCGGATCACTTCGCTTGCAACTGGTACGCAAACCTTCACGGTGCCTGAGGGTTTTGACCCCGTTACTCACCTGACGTCGGCGCTTGCTCGTGTTCCCTACCGCTGGGAGGTCGAAGTCCTCATCCACGGGCCGCTGGACGACGTCGCCCGCCGACTGCCGCGCTCCGCCGTGACGCTCGAGACAGCTGTCGCCGGTGTCGTGATGCACGCGCGGGCCGAGAGCCTGGACGGCATGGCCCGCCTGCTGGCCGCACTGGAATGGCCCTTCACCATCCGCCGACCCGACGAGTTACGGCCGGCGCTGAGAAACCTGGCTGACCAGCTCACGGCAGCCGCAGACCGGGTACCGAACAAGCCGTCGTAGCGGGATGGCGCGACCCGTCGCGATGCCATCGACATCGCGCGTGTCCGTTCGGAATTCCGGTGTGGCCGTTGGCCTACGCTGGTGGCCCTGGCCGCGTGACCCGAGTGGTCACAGCCTCTTGGTGGTGCCCCCGGCAGGATTCGAACCTGCGCTCCCGCCTCCGGAGGGCGGTGCTCTATCCCCTGAGCTACGGGGGCTCAGCGACCGGAGAAGAGTAGCAAACCCCTCCCGCGATCACCGAATCGGTATGCGCGGATGCGCTCCAGTTGCCCGCGTCCGGGCGAGCTGGGGTCACGCGGCGACGGCGCGACCGCAGCTCGGCAACGGGTGTAGCGCGATGCGGCGGGGTAGCCGACGTGGCCACTCATTGCGGGGCCACGAGCCGTCAACGATCAGGTGGACGGTGCGTTGCTCCGCTCCGCTGAGCCGGAGTACAAAGTCACGCGGGAGCGGGGGGTCCACCGACGGCGTGGTGATCATGAATTGGACCCGCCCTCGGGACGAGACCGCGGAGATGATGTCCGCCGCCGGCATCGTGCCGCGGAGCCGGATCCGGCCGATCCAGTGCACGTCGGCCAGGTGCTCCTGAGCGGCCCGGATGATCGCTGGGTACTCGGTGCGCACCCATCGCTCCACCGTGCCGACGCAGAGCCCGCAGGCGCGCTCGCGTGGCTCCCGTGGACCGAGTCCCCACGCTCGCAGATACACCCCGACGGCGCCGGGGTCGAGCGGCAACCCGAACCGGTTCTGGATGAGGGTGTGTAGGCCCTGTCGCGTCCAGAGCTCCTCGTCCAAGCCGAACGCGTCGGGGTAGCTGCCCCGCAAGGTGTCGATCAGCTCGAGTTCCTGTTCGCGGCTGAGCGCTCCTGGCTCGCTCTGCCGCACTCCGCGACGGACGGCCGCCACCGCCCCGTCACCGCCGATTGTGTGGCGCCGACACCAGCTGGTGACCGAACGCCGTGCGTCTCTCAGTGCAACACCCACGTCTTACGCAACGAGCCCGAATCGCAACTGGTCACGATATGTGCGGAGAAACTTCTCTTTGAGATGTATTCGCCCGGAGAGGGATCAACCTCTCGAATCGGACTTGCTTCCTCAGTGGGGTATGGCCGGTCCGGGTCTGGCCCGTTGGGTGGGACCGGGCTCGGCGGGCCCGCGGTGCGCACCTCTGACCATGACAAACGACCCGCACCATCCCGTGGTGGTGCGGGTCGCAGGACAGCCCAGCCGCCCGATCAGCCCCGGATGCGCTCGAGTGCGTTGCGCAGGTTGGTCAGATCTGTCTGCTGGGTGTTCTTCATGGTCTGCGCGGTCTGGACCACGTCCTTCTCGTCGCTCTGGTCGAGCAGCGCATCAACCATGTGGATGCCGCCGATGTGGTGCGTGATCATCAGCTCGAGGAAGAGGACATCCACCTCCGTGCCCCGGGCCTCCCGTAGCTGTGTCATCTGCTCCGCAGTGGCCATCCCCGGCATCAGCCCGTCACGGATCATCTCGGTGCCGTCCGGTACCCACGCCATCCGGGGCTCGGAGCCGGTCGGGTCCAGCTCCCACGACCGTAGCCAGGCCTGCATGATGCCGATGTCACCCTGCTGACCGAGGGCGATGTCGCTACCGATCGTCTGGACCTCCCGGTCCGTGCCGTGCTTGAAGGCGATCAACCCCATCTCCACCGCCTGGGCGTGGTGGGTGGTCATGTCCCGGGCGAAGCCCGCCTCGGCGGAGGTGTCCCCGGGCCGGTTGAGGTTGGGGGTGAGTAGGCCGCCCGCATAGCCGAGCAGGAGGCCGATCACGATGGCGATCGCCATCGTCGCCGTGCCGAACCGGGTAGCGGGGCGACGGGCGCTGGCGGCGGGCGGAGCCCCGTCTGGCTTTTCTTCGAGGGGCGTGCGGACGGACATCCCGGCTCCTAACTACTGCGGCATCTGCGGGCCGAGCTCCCGCGGCGTGGTGCCGGTGGCGGTGACGCCCTGAGCGCAGAGGGCGGTTGGCCCCTCGACAGAGGCATTGACCTTCAGCGTCTTGATGAAATCGTCGATCCGGCCGTCGTCGGCGTTGTCGACCTTGAGCTGGTAGCCCCAGGCCTGGAGCGAGATCGCCTGGTCCAGGCCTTCGTACGGGCTGAGGAGGAGCTTCTCGTTGCCGCGTACCCGCTCGGCCAACTTCTCGACCTGGCCGGCGTCGAGGTCGGGCTGGTAAGTGATCCACACCGCGCCGTGCTCCAGGCTGTGCACCGCGTGCTCGCTGGCGATCGGTGCGTCGTAGATGTCGCCCATGCAGTTCTGCCAGGCGTCGTTGTGTGGGCCGGCGACCGGGGGTAGGACGGAGTACTGGATTGAGCCCTGCTGGTGGTTGCCGCCCGTGACCAGCTCCGGGTCCTTCTCGCGGTAGTTGACGATGCCGGCGATCTCGTTCGCCCGTTCGTCCCACGGCTTGGAGCCCTGGAATGCCGCCCAGCCGCCGTAGCCGACGATTGCGACAGCGAGCACGCCGACGGCAACGAAGAGGGCGATCGGCCCCCAGTTGCGCTCCTGGCTCACCCTGACCGGAGTGATCGGCTTGCGTGGCTTCTTGCCGCCGCGCTGACTGCCCACTGGTTTACCGGACCCCGGTCTGCCCCCCGCTGGCGTGCCGGATCCGGGCTTGGCCGGCCTGCCCCCGGCTGACTTCTTCGTGCTGCTGGCAACGGTCGGGTGGCGTTCCGGGCCGCCCGGGGTGCTGATGCTCATCGGGCCTCGTCAGGTCGGTCGGTCGGGGGATCTGGCGGGCTGGGGTCACATGCTGGGTCGCCGCCGCGGGGACTGAGTCTACCCCCGATAGCATGGTTCGGTGACTCCCGCAGAACTCGCCGAGGTCGTCCTCACCGCAGCCCACGCCGTCTTTACCGAGCGGGGCCTGGACCGCTCCACGCTTCCGGAGCAGACCGCGGTGGAGCGACCCCGCAACGTCGAGCACGGGGACTACGCCTCGACGCTGGCCCTGCAGCTCAGCAAGAAGGTGGGAGTCCCGCCCCGGGAGCTCGCCGCTGCGCTGGCCGAGCAGCTCGGCCAGGCCGTGGGGGTCAAGTCGGTGGAGATCGCCGGCCCGGGCTTCCTGAACATCCGCCTCGACGCGGCCGCCGCGGGCCAGCTGGCCCAGGTGATCGTCGAGACCGGCGCGGAGTACGGCCGCAGTGGCCGGCTCGCCGGTCAGTCGATCAACCTCGAGTTCGTGTCGGCCAATCCCACCGGCCCGGTGCACATCGGCGGCGTCCGGTGGGCGGCGGTCGGTGACGCGTTGAGCCGGTTGCTGCGCGCCACCGGGGCTGCGGTCGCCACCGAGTACTACTTCAACGACGCCGGTTCGCAGATCGATCGGTTCGCCCGCTCCCTGCTGGCTGCGGCGAAGGGGGAGCCGCCGCCGGAGGACGGGTACGCCGGCGCGTACCTTGCGGAGATCGCGCAGCAGGTCCAGTCCCGGCGGCCGGACGTGCTGGCGCTCGACGCCGCCGCCGCCCAGGAGGTGTTCCGGGTCGAGGGCGTCGAGTTGATGTTCGCGGAGATCAAGTCGTCGCTGCGTGACTTCGGCGTGGAGTTCGACACCTACTTCAACGAAAAGGACCTGCACGACCGGGGTGAGTTGGAGCTCGCCCTGGAGCGGCTCCGGCAGCAGGGCCACATCTTCGAAGCCGACGGCGCCACCTGGCTGCGCACCACCGACTTCGGCGACGACAAGGACCGGGTGCTGCGCAAGTCCGACGGCGAGTGGACGTACTTCGCCGCGGACTGCGCCTACTACCTGGACAAGCGGGAGCGCGGCTTCGAGCGGGTCGTGCTGATGCTCGGCGCGGACCACCACGGCTACCTGGGCCGGATGAAGGCGATGGTCGCCTGCTTCGGCGACGACCCGAGCCGCAACCTGGAGATCCTCATCGGGCAGATGGTCAACCTGGTCCGGGACGGGGCCCCGGTGCGGATGAGTAAGCGAGCCGGCACCGTGGTGAGCCTGGAGGACCTGGTCGACGCGATCGGTGTGGACGCCGCCCGGTACGCGCTGGCGCGCTACTCCACCGACTCCCCGATCGACATCGACATCGAGCTGTGGACCCGGGCCAGCCGCGACAACCCGGTCTACTACGTGCAGTACGTGGCGGCGCGTACGGCGAATGTGGGGCGCAATGCCGCGGAGGTCGGGCTGGCCCGGGGTGGCTCGGCGGACTTCCACCCCGAGCTGCTCGACCATGACAAGGAAAACGAGCTGTTGAAGGCGCTGGCCGAGTTCCCCGCCGTGGTGGCCACCGCCGCCGAGCTGCGGGAGCCACACCGGATCGCCCGCTACCTGGAGGACCTGGCCGGGGCGTACCACCGCTTCTATGACAACTGTCGGGTGCTGCCGCGGGGCGACGAGAAGATCACCGACCTGCACCGCGCCCGGCTCTGGATCAACGACGCCACCCGCGTGGTCATCGCCAACGGCCTGCGGCTGCTCGGCGTCACGGCCCCAGAGCGGATGTGACATGCGAGCGCGAGGAGTGAGCTTGCGAGCCCCGCAGTCGGGAAGCGGAGACAAGTAGTGCGAGCGCGAGGAGTGAGCTTGCGAGCCCCGCAGTCGGGAAGCGGAGACAAGTAGTGCGAGCGCGAGGAGTGAGCTTGCGAGCCCCGCAGTCGGGAAGCGGAGACAAGTAATGCGCGCACATGAGGCCGGCGCCCTGCACGGGGAGATCGGCAGCCAGGGGGCGGCGTGGCTGCGGGCCCCGCGGGACGTTAACGCCCTGATACCCGCGCTGTGGCCGCGTACCGTCAGCCGGGCGGGGGACGGCGCGCTCGCCGTCGCGGGCTGCTCGGTACGGGATCTCGCGGCCCAGTTCGGCACCGCGGTGTACCTCCTGGACGAGGAGGACCTGCGGAGCCGCTGCCGGGATTTCCGTGCCGCCTTCCCGACCGAGGATGTCTACTACGCCGGTAAGGCCTTCCTCTGCCGTGCGGTTGCCCGAATGGTCGCCGAGGAGGGCCTGTACCTGGACGTGTGCAGTGGTGGCGAGTTGGCTACCGCGCTGGCGGCCGGGATGCCACCGGAGCGGATCGGCTTCCACGGCAACAACAAGTCGATCGCCGAGCTGAGTCGGGCGGTGGAGGTCGGGGTGGGGCGGATCATCGTCGACTCATCCCACGAGATCGACCGGCTTACCGCGTTGGCTCGCGAGCGGGACGTCCGCCCCCGGGTGTTGGTGCGGGTCACCGTTGGCGTGGAGGCGCACACGCACGAGTTCATCGCCACCGCGCACGAGGACCAGAAGTTCGGTTTCTCGCTGGCGGACGGCGCGGCGATCGCCGCCGTGCTGCGCATTCTCGACGAGGACGTGCTGGAGCTGCGCGGTCTGCACTCGCACATCGGGTCGCAGATCTTCGATGCGAGCGGTTTCGAGGTCTCCGCCCGCCGGGTGCTGGCGCTGCAGGCGCAGATCCGCGACGCGCGGGGGGTGCAGCTACCGGAGCTGGACCTGGGCGGCGGCTTCGGCATCGCGTACACCTCGCAGGACGACCCGGCCACGCCGGCCGACCTGGCGAAGCGACTACGCAAAATCGTTGACGGGGAGTGTGCCGCCGAGCGGCTGGCTGTGCCGCACCTGTCGATCGAGCCGGGCCGGGCGATCGTCGGCCCGGCCATGTTCACGCTCTACGAGGTGGGCACGGTCAAGTCGGTGCCGGTCGGCGCCGGTGGGGACGCGGCCGATGGGCGTCGTTGTTATGTGAGTGTTGACGGTGGCATGAGCGACAACATCCGAACCGCGCTCTACGACGCGTCGTACTCGGCGACTCTGGCGTCCCGAGCGAGCGTCGCCGAGCCGGTGCTTGCCCGCGTTGTGGGAAAGCACTGTGAGTCTGGGGACATCGTGGTCAAGGATGAATTCCTGCCCGCCGACGTGCAGCCCGGAGATCTTGTCGCCGTGCCCGGCACGGGTGCCTACTGCCGGAGTATGGCCAGCAACTACAACCATGTACCGCGCCCTCCGGTGGTCGCGGTGCGTGACGGCCGGGCTCGCCTGATCGTCCGCCGGGAAACCGAAGAGGATCTGCTCGCTTTGGATGTGGGATGACATCACCTGTGCGCTTGGCGCTGCTCGGCTGCGGCACGGTCGGCAGCGAGGTGGTTCGGCTGCTGCACTCGCAGTCCGCCGATCTCGCCGCCCGGATCGGTGCCCCGCTGGAGATCGCCGGCATCGCTGTCCGGCGGATCGGCCGGGACCGGGGGGAGTTGCCGGTCGATCCTCTCGTCTTCACCGCTGACCCGCTCGACCTGGTCAAACGGGACGACATCGACGTGGTGGTCGAGTGCGTCGGCGGCATCGAACCGGCCCGGAGCTGGCTGGTGGAGGCGCTGCGGGCGGGTAAGAGCGTGGTAACCGCGAACAAGGCGCTGCTCGCCGAGGACGGCGGGTCGCTGCACGACGCGGCGGCGCAGGGCGGGGGCGACCTCTACTACGAGGCGGCCGTGGCCGGCGCGATCCCCCTGCTGCGCCCGCTGCGGGAGTCGTTGCACGGGGACCGGGTCACCCGGGTGACCGGCATCGTCAATGGCACCACCAACTTCATCCTCTCCGCCATGGACAGCACCGGCGCCGGCTTCGCCGAGGCGTTGGCCGAGGCGACTGATCTGGGGTACGCCGAGGCTGACCCGACGGCCGACGTGGAGGGTTTCGACGCGGCGGCCAAGGCGGCGATCCTCGCCTCACTGGCGTTCCATACCCGGGTCGGCGCGGCGGATGTGCACCGGGAGGGCATCACCGAGGTGGCCGCCGCCGATGTCGCCAGCGCCAAGGCGATGGGCTGCACCATCAAGCTGCTCTGCATCGCAGCGCGGGGCACCGCCGCGGATGGCCGGGAGACCGTCAGCGTACGGGTGCATCCGGCGATGATTCCGCTCACCCACCCCCTCGCCAGCGTGGGTGACGCCTTCAACGCGGTGTTCGTGGAGGCCGAGGCGGCGGGGCAGTTGATGTTCTACGGGCCGGGTGCGGGTGGGGCGCCGACCGCCAGCGCGGTGCTCGGCGACGTGGTGGCGGTCTCCCGCAACCGGCTCGCCGGGGTCCGGGCGGCCAGTGAGTCCGCCTACGCCGACCTGCCGGTGCGGCCGATGGGGGAGGCGCTCACCCGCTACCACATCAGCCTCGACGTGACCGACCGTCCCGGGGTGTTGGCGGCGGTGGCGGGTGTGTTCGCGCAGCACGGTGTATCGATAGCAACCGTTCGGCAGGGTGCCGCGGGCAGCGGCGCGGCCGGCCGGGACGACGATGCCGACCTGGTCATCGTCACCCATGTCGCGCCGGATGCCGCACTCGCCGCGACGGTCCAGGCATTGCGCGGGCTGGACGCGGTCCGGTCGGTAGCCAGCGTGCTGCGGGTCGAGGGCAGCGCATAGCCCAGTCCGGGCCGGGGAGAGGCGGAGGAGACGACATGTGGCGGGGTCTTATCGACGCGTATCGAGGTCGGCTGCCGGTTACGGCGACCACCCCGGTTGTCACCCTGCACGAGGGGAACACCCCACTGCTGCCGGCGCCGGTGCTGTCGGCGCGGACCAGGTGCGAGGTCTATCTGAAGGTCGAGGGCGCCAACCCGACCGGCTCCTTCAAGGACCGCGGGATGACCGTCGCGGTCTCCAAAGCGGTCGAGGCTGACAACAAGGTGATCATTTGTGCCTCGACCGGCAACACCAGTGCCTCGGCCGCGGCCTACGCGGCGCGAGCTGGCCTGACCTGCGCAGTGCTGGTGCCGCAGGGCAAGATCGCGCTGGGCAAACTCGCCCAGGCGCTGGTGCACGGTGCTCGCCTGCTTCAGGTCAGCGGCAACTTCGATGACTGCCTGGCGCTGGCCGCCAAGCTCGCCCAGGACTATCCGGTGGCCCTGGTGAACTCGGTGAACATCGATCGCCTACACGGCCAGAAGACCGCCGCGTTCGAGATCGTCGAGGCGCTCGGCGCGGCGCCGGACATCCACTGCATGCCGGTCGGTAATGCGGGGAACATCTCCGCCTACTGGCTCGGCTACTCGGAGGAACAGGCGGCCGGAAATATCACCCGGGCCCCGAAACTCTACGGTTTTCAGGCCGCTGGCGCCGCGCCGATCGTCACCGGCCAGGCGGTGCGGGAACCAGCCACCATCGCCACCGCAATCCGGATCGGCAATCCGGCGAGTTGGCCGAGAGCACTGGATGCCCGGGACGCCTCGGGCGGTCTGATCGCCGCGGTCACCGACCGGGAGATCCTGACCGCCTACCGGCTGCTCGCTCGCGATGTCGGGAGCTTCGTCGAGTTGGGCAGCGCCGCGAGTGTCGCCGGACTGCTCCAGCAGGCCGCCGCGGGTACGGTGCCGCCGGGTTCGACGGTTGTCTGCACGGTGACTGGTCATGGTCTGAAAGACCCGGAGTGGGCGATCTCGACTGCCCCCGCGCCGGTGACCATCGCCAATGACCCCCTGGCCGCGGCCCGTTCACTCGATCTGACCTGAGGGCGGGGCGGGGCTCGCCCGTGATACCGGCGAGCAAACTCGCGGGGCGCTGAGATCGAACCCCGCCGTACCGGTGCAGAACCAGTACGGGACACTCGACTCACCCGCACCCATTTCCCGCATCAGGAGTGAGCCCAGCCGATGTCGCTGCTCGCCAGATTCAGTCTTGCCAATAGAGGGCTGATAGCCCTTGTCGCGGTGGTCACCACGGTGTTCGGAGCGTTCGCCGTACCGTCGCTGAAGCAGCAGCTCCTACCGTCGCTGGAGTTCCCGGCCGCCTTTATCGTGGCGGGCTATCCGGGCGCCGGTCCGGAGGCTGTGGAGTCGCAGGTAACCGCACCGATCGAGAACAGTCTGCAGGGCGTAGCCGGGCTGGAGAAGATCACCTCCACCTCGCGCGAGGGGTCGTCGACCATCCAGGTTGAGTACGAATTCGGTACCGATGTGGACGAGGCGGTTAGCCAGCTACAGAGCGCGGTCAACCGGGTCGTGGAGCTGCCGGACGGGGTTGACCCGCAGGTCATCGCCGGCGGTACGGATGACCTGCCGGCGGTGGTGCTCGCCGCCTCCGGCGATGCCGATCAGCAGGCGCTCGGCGAGCAGCTTCGCGGTACGGTCCTGCCGGAGCTGGCCGCGATCGAGGGCGTCCGTACGGTCGACCTGACGGGCACCCGTGATGAGGTGGTGGTAATCACGCCCGACATGGCGAAGATCACGGCCGCCGGGATTCAGCCCAGCGCCTTCGGCGGGGCATTGCGAGCCAACGGCGTCGCCATTCCGGCCGGCGCGGTGGTGGATGGCCAGCAGACGCTCCCGGTGCAGGTTGGCACCCCGCTGGGCACCCTCGACGAGCTGCGTGGCGTCATCCTCACGGTGGCGCCGGCGGCCCCGGTGCGCCTCGGCGACGTGGCGAGGGTGGAGCAGCGGCTCACCCCGGTCACCGCGATCACGCGTACCAACGGCCAGGAAAGCCTGGGCATCGCCGTAACCGCGACCCCGGACGGGAACGCGGTGGAGATCTCCCAGGAGATCCGGGACCGGCTCGCGGAGCTGCGCACCGCCTCCGGTGCCGAGCTGACCGTCGTCTTCGACCAGGCTCCCTTCGTCGAGAAGTCGATCAAGGGTCTCGCCACCAAGGGGCTGATCGGCCTCGTGATGGCCGCCCTGGTGATCCTGGTCTTCCTCCTCTCGGTGCGCTCCACCGTCGTCACCGCGGTCTCCATCCCGTTGTCGGTGCTGGTCGCGCTCATTGCGCTCTGGATCGGTGACTACTCGCTCAACCTGCTCACCCTCGGCGCGTTGACCATCGCCGTCGGTCGCGTCGTCGACGACTCGATCGTGGTGCTGGAGAACATCAAACGGCATCTTGAGTATGGCGAGTCCAAGCAGGAGGCCATCCGTACCGCGGTCCGTGAGGTGGCCGGTGCGGTGACCGCCTCCACCCTCACCACGGTCGCCGTCTTCGCCCCGATCGCGCTGGTCGGTGGATTCATCGGGCAGCTCTTCGCGCCGTTCGCGATCACCGTCACGGTGGCGCTGCTCGCCTCGCTGCTGGTGTCGCTGACCCTCATTCCGGTGCTGGCGTACTGGTTCCTCCAGCCAGCCGGCAAGACGGCGGGTGCGGCGGCGGTGCGCCGGGCAGCGGAGGAGAAGGAGCTGCGAAGCCCGCTACAGCGTGCGTACCTGCCGGTCATCGGCTTCGCCACCCGCGAGCGGTCGACCCGATGGATCACCCTCGGCCTCGGCGTCCTGGTCCTCTTCGGCACGTTTGGCCTCTCCCGCCAGCTGGAGACGAACTTTCTCGACGACTCCGGCCAGGACACGTTGACCATCACCCAGGAACTGCCGGCCGGCACCGGACTGGCCGGAACGGACGCGGCGGCCCAACAGGTGGAGGAGGTGCTGGCCGAGACCGAGGGCATCGAGACCTACCAGGTGACGGCGGGCGCCGGGGGTAACCCGTGGGCCGGTGCCAGCGGCAACAACGTGGCGACCTGGTCGCTCACCCTCACCGACACCGACGCCGAGCAGATGCGTGCTGTCCTGCGCGGAAAGTTCGACGAGTTCGGTGCCGAGGCGGGTGAGTTCCGGTTCGGGACCGGGCAGGGTGGAGCTGCCGCTAATCAGCTCGAGGTGGTCGTGCAGGCCACCGATCCGGCGACCCGGACCCAGGCCATCGACGAGGTGTCGGCGGCGATGACGGGGCTGTCCGGCGTCGAGGATGTGACCACCAGCGTGGCCACCCAGGTCGGGCAGGTCGCGGTCACGGTTGATCGGGCGAAGGCCGCGGCGGTCGGGCTCACCGAGGCGAGGGTCGGGCAGCTCGTCGCGCAGGCCTTCCGGGGCGCCCCCCTGGGGCAGCTGACGCTCGAGGGGCAGCAGCGGGACGTGGTCCTGCAGACCGTCCAGCCGCCGGTGTCAACGGAGCAGTTGCGGGCACTGCCGGTCGGTGCGGTCACGCTGGGCGCCATCGCTGAGGTCAGCGAGGTGCTCGGCCCCCAGCAGATCACCCGGATCGACGGTGAGCGCAGCGTCTCGGTGACCGGCACGGCCACCGGCTCCGACCTCGGTGCGACCAGCCAGGAGCTGCAGGAGCGGCTGGACGCGATCGACGTCCCCGGGGCCACCTTCGTCATCGGCGGGGTCAGCGCGGACCAGGAGGAGGCCTTCGCTGATCTGGGGCTGGCGGTGCTAGCCGCGATCGCGATCGTCTTCCTGATCATGGTTGTGACGTTCCGTAGCCTGACTCAGGCGTTGATTCTGCTGGTCTCCGTGCCGTTCGCGGCGACCGGCGCGATCGGGCTGCTGCTGGCCACCGGCACCCCACTGGGCGTACCGGCGTTGATCGGTGTTCTCATGCTGGTCGGCATCGTGGTGACCAACGCGATTGTCCTGCTCGACCTGGTCAACCAGTACCGGGCGCAGGGCCTGGGGGTCCGGGAGGCGGTTGTCGAGGGCGGCCGGCGCCGGCTGCGCCCGATTCTGATGACCGCGGTCGCGACCATCTTCGCGCTGCTGCCGATGGCCCTCGGCCTCACCGGCGAGGGCGGCTTCATCTCGGAGCCCCTGGCGATCGTGGTGATCGGCGGTCTGCTCAGCTCGACGTTGCTCACCCTGGTGCTGGTACCGACCCTGTACGTCATGGTCGAGCACGCCAAGGAGTCGATCCGGGACTGGCGGGCCGGTCGGCGGGGGACGCGGGCCGTGGTCGAGGCATCGGCCGCCACGTCCACCTCGGCTGAGCCGGCGGCCACCGAGCCCGGTGCGGCCGAGCCTGCGAGTCCGGGCGCCGCCACCGTCACCGCCACCGGGGAGGCGTCCGGCCAACCAATGCCCTCGCCGGCGCTGGTCGATGGAACTGACCAGTTTGAGGTACTGCGACTGCCCAGAAGCCGCACCTCGCCGCTTCCGCCGGCGGAGTAGCGCGCCCTGGCCCGCGGACGCCCTCGACGGCTGATCGAGGGCGTCCGCGCCGTGTCCGGGCCCTGCTGTCCGTACGATGACCAGAGCCCGGCACCGTGGTGGATAGGGTTCGGTGATGCCGTCCGTCCTCTCGGTCCTGCGTCGTAACCGGAACTTCCGCAAACTGCTCTTGGCCCAGCTGATGGTCTTCGGCGTTGACTGGTTCGTCATGGTGCCGTTGCTGGTGCTCCTGCCAGCCTTGACCGGCAGCGGCGTGTGGGGTGCGCTGCTGCTGGCCATGGAGACCGGCGTCGTGGCGCTGCTGCTGCCGTACGCCGGGGCGGTGGCGGACCGGTTCGATCGTCGCCGGATCATGATCGGAGCCAACATCGCTGCGCTGGTCGGCGTGCTGCTGCTCCTCGGCGTACGCGATGCCGGCACCGCCTGGCTGGCGTTGGTCGGGATCGGGGTGGTGGCGGTAGCGAAGGCGTTCTACTCACCGGCCGCGCAGGCCGCCCTGCCGAACGTGCTGGACCGGGACGAGTTGGCCGCGGGTAATGCGGTCGCGGGTTCGGCGTGGGGCACGATGACGATTGTCGGGGCATCGCTCGGCGGTGTGCTGAGCAGCGTCACCGGACCGTACGTCGCCTTCTGGGTCGCCGCCGCCGGCCTGCTCCTGGCGGCGGTCCTGGCCGGGCTGATCCGTCGGCCGTTGCAGGCTCCCCTAGATCGGGACCGGCCGGTCCAGCCGACCTGGGCGGCGGTCCGGGAGGCGCTCGGCTACATCGGCCACCGGCCCCGGGTGCTGGCGTTGGTGACGGTGAAGTCGGCGGTCGGTCTCGGGAATGGTGTGTTGACGGTCTTTCCTTTGCTGGCAGCGACCTATGGGGCAGGCCCGATCGGCGCCGGTCTGCTCTTCGCGGTACGTGGGGCGGGGGCTCTGGTCGGTCCGATCCTGATGCGACGGGTCCTGGGTAACCGGGCCTGGCTGCTGCCCGGCCTGGCGTTGTCCATGTCGCTGTACGGGCTGGCCTATCTGGGCACCTCGGCGGTGAACTGGTTCCCGCTGGTGCTCGTGTTGGTCTTTGTGGCGCACTTCGCCGGGGGCAGTAACTGGGTCATGTCCAACTACGCCCTCCAGGGCGAGGTCCCGGACCGGTTACGGGGGCGGGTTTTCGCCACCGACATGATGCTGGCGACCCTCGCCATCACGGTGAGCCAGCTGGTGGTGGCGTCGATGATTGACGTGGTGGACGAACGGGTGGTGCTGGCCGGTGGCGGTCTGGTCACCCTGGTCTACGCGATCGGGTGGCGGGTGGCGACCCGCCACCTCTCGCTGACCGGGTCGGTTGCCGAGTCGGAGTCTGCGTCGGCGCTGCGCTGACCTGCCGAGGTTCTTCGCCACCAGCTCCCCGGCAGTGGGCCCGGGGGCGGTGGTGCGGAACGTCGGTGCGCGGTCCTAGCATGAGCGCGTGTCCACCAACTTCATGCCCGGCCCGGTCCGGGTGCGAGTCGCTGCCACGAGCGCCAATCTGGGGCCAGGCTTCGACGCCGTCGGGCTCGCCCTTGGACTCTATGACGATGTCTGCGCCGAGGTTACCGCTGGCGGTGTCACGGTGCAGGTGGTCGGCGAGGGCGCCGGTGACCTACCCAGCGACGAGCGGCACCTCGTGGTGGGCGCGATGCGGGCCGCCTTCGCCGAGTGTGGCGGCCAGCCAGCGGGGCTGACGGTGGAGTGCGTCAATCGGATCCCCCAGGCGCGTGGCCTCGGCTCGTCCTCGGCGGCGATCGTCGCCGGGGTGCTGCTGGCCCGAGCGTTGGTGCCCGACGGGCAGCAACGGCTGGACGACGCCGCCGTGCTCCGTCTCGCGGCCCAGCTCGAGGGCCACCCGGACAATGTGGCGCCCTGCCTGCTGGGTGGGTGCACCGTCGCGTGGACCGAGCCGGAGGGCGCCCGAGCGGTGTCGCTTCCGGTCGCCGCCGGGGTTCGGCCGACGGTGTTCGTGCCGACGGAGCGGGGGCTCACGGCCGCCGCGCGGGCCGCGCTGCCGGCCACGGTGCCGCACCAGGACGCGGCACAGAACGCTGGCCGGGCCGCACTGCTGGTCCATGCGCTCAGCGTCGCACCGGAGCTGTTGCTGCCGGCCACGGTTGACCGGTTGCACCAGGACTACCGGGCCGAGAGCATGCCGGCGACGGCCGCGCTGGTTGCCGAGCTACGCGCGGCGGATGTGCCAGCGGTGGTGTCTGGGGCCGGCCCGACTGTGCTGGCCCTGCGTCATCCCCCCGCCGACCTGGTGACGGGGCCAGACTGGCAGGTGTGGTCGTTGCCGGTAGAGGTGCACGGCGCCCGGGTCGGGCGGGGTAGACTGGGACACGCGGAGCGGGATCCTGTTGCCGCAGGTCGGAAGAGTTGATTACGCTCTAGACTTAGCACAGCCGCGAAGCACGCGATTTTCCTGCGGGTCGGCGCACCCCCGAAGCTGTCGGCGGTCTGCCCGTCACCCCTGCCTAGACACGCCGCACCGCAGTGCGCACCGGTCGCGGCAGACGGCGAGCCCGTCCTCATCACCTCGGTGAGTCGGGAAGGCGACCGGCTGCTGTGTCACCATCTCCCGCGACGCGTCCATGCGAGGCGGGTGCACCGAGGCCGCCCGGCCACCTGTATGTCGATCCCGGGCAGTCCCGGCCTATCGAGGGAAGGATTCCATTGAGCGACACCACCGACGTGACGTCGGATGTTTCCAACGTCGCTGGCGATGCCACGACCGCTGCTCCCACCCGTCGCCGGCGTAGCGGCACCGGTCTGTCGGCGATGCTGCTGCCGGAGCTTCAGAGCCTGGCCGCGTCGCTCGGCATCTCGGGCACGGCTCGCATGCGCAAGGGTGAGCTGATCAGCGCGATCACCGAGCGCCAGAGTGGCGGGGCAGCCACCGGAACCCCTCGACCGCGGGCCGAGGTTGCGGCTGCTGCGGCCCCCGCCCGGGGGGAGGTTCACGCGGAGGTTCGGGAGTCGGGTGAGCGGCCGGAGACCGAGTCGCGTCCCGCCGAGCCGTCGACAACCACGCCGACCACGCCGACCACGCCGACCACCGGCCGCACCCGTGGCCGACGTAGCCGGGCGGTCAGCGAGGCCAGTGAGGCCCGCGCCGAGACGCGACCGGAGGGGGCCGAGTCCGGCGAACGCCGGGAGCGGAGTGAGGGCCGCGGTGGCCGGGACCGGGCTGAGCGCGGTGACCGGAGCGAGCGCGGCGACCGGGCTGAGCGTGGTGACCGGGCTGAGCGCGGCGAGCGCGGCGACCGGGCTGAGCGTGGTGACCGGGCTGAGCGCGGCGACCGCGGCGACCGGGCTGAGCGTGGTGACCGGGCTGAGCGCGGCGACCGCGGCGACCGGGCTGAGCGTGGTGACCGGGCTGAGCGCGGCGACCGCGGCGACCGGGCTGAGCGCGGCGACCGGAACGAGCGGGGTCAGCGTGACAACGACGGCGAGGAGGAGAACGAGGGCGGCGGTCGGCGTGGTCGGCGCAGCCGCTTCCGGGACCGTCGGCGCGGCCGTGGTGACCGGGACGGCGATGGCGGCCGGGAGCCCCAGGTCAGCGAGGACGATGTCCTCGTCCCGGTGGCGGGCATCATCGACGTGCTCGACAACTACGCCTTCGTCCGGACTACCGGCTACCTGGCCGGGCCGAATGACGTTTACGTCTCGATGTCCCAGATCAAGCGGTACGGTCTGCGGCGCGGTGACGCGATCACCGGTGCCGTCCGCGCGGCGCGGGAGGGCGAGCCGCGGCGCGACAAGTACAACCCGCTGGTCCGGCTGGACACCATCAATGGGATGGAGCCGGAGGAGGCGAAGCGCCGACCGGAGTTCTATCGTCTAACCCCGCTCTACCCGCAGGAGCGGCTGCGGTTGGAGAGCGAGCCGCACATCCTCACCACTCGGGTGATCGACCTGGTGATGCCGATCGGCAAGGGTCAGCGGGCGCTCATCGTTTCGCCGCCCAAGGCCGGTAAGACGATGGTGTTGCAGGCGATCGCGAACGCGATCACCCACAACAACCCGGAGTGCCACCTGATGGTGGTGCTGGTGGACGAGCGTCCAGAAGAGGTCACCGACATGCAGCGGTCGGTGAAGGGTGAGGTAGTCGCGGCAACCTTCGACCGTCCGCCGCAGGACCACACCACCGTCGCCGAGCTGGCGATCGAACGGGCGAAGCGGCTGGTCGAGCTGGGCCACGACGTGGTCGTGCTGCTGGACTCGGTGACGCGGCTCGGCCGGTCGTACAACCTGGCGGCGCCGGCCAGCGGCCGGATCATGTCGGGTGGTATCGACTCCACCGCGCTGTACCCGCCCAAGCGGTTCCTCGGTGCGGCCCGCAACATCGAAAACGGCGGTTCGCTGACCATCCTCGCCACCGCGCTGGTGGAGACCGGTTCGACGGCGGACACGGTCATCTTCGAGGAGTTCAAGGGCACCGGCAACGCGGAGTTGAAGCTGGACCGGAAGATCGCCGACAAGCGGACCTTCCCGGCCATCGACATCCACCCGTCCGGCACGCGTAAGGAGGAGATTCTGCTCGCGCCGGAGGAGTTGGCCATCGTCCACAAACTCCGGAAGGTGCTGCACGCGCTGGACTCGCAGGCCGCGCTGGACCTGCTGCTGGACCGGCTCAAGCAGTCACGGACCAACATCGAGTTCCTGATGCAGATTGCGAAGTCGACGCCCGGGGAGTGAGCCCCAGGTCGGTCCGGGGCGCGGCCGCGTGGTCGTGCCCCGGTGCCGGTAGCGGCGGCGACACCGCATCGGGTCGTCGCACCTCCGGAGCGGAACCGCCGGGACGAATGCTCGGCGGCGGATCGGGGAATGCGGTGCTACGGGTCGACGTTTGCGCTGCCAGTGGCGCGGCGCGGCCCGCTTACCGAGCCGACCTGTCCCCGTGGCAGACTGGTCAGTCGGCCACCGGTTCCGGTTCACGCCCGATCCGTCGTACACCCGCGGCCGGGCGACCCGGCGACCACCAACGAGAGGACCGAGGCGACATGAAGCCCAACATCCACCCGGAGTACGTGACCACTGAGGTCGCCTGCTCCTGCGGCAGCACCTTCACCACCCGCAGCACCGCCAAGGGCGGTTCCATCCACGTGGAGACGTGCAGCGCCTGCCACCCGTTCTACACCGGTAAGCAGCGCGTTCTGGACACCGCCGGCCGGGTGGCCAAGTTCCAGCAGAAGTACGCCAAGGTTCAGGCCAAGAAGGGCAAGTAACGCCCAACTCGGCGCCCGTGTCCGGTCTTGTCTCCGGGCGCGGGCGCCGTCCGTATTCCGCCCCACTCCGGGGCCTCGCCGTCCAGCGCCGTTGTCGAAGGAGTAGCTGTCCATGAGTAGCGAGCGTCTGGCCACCCTTCTGGATGAGTACGCGGAGCTGGAAAAGCGGCTGGCCGACCCGGCGATTCACGCCGACCAGAACCTGGCTCGCCGAGTCGGCCGCCGGTACGCGGAGCTGGTGCCGCTACACAAGGCCGCCACCGAGCTGGCGCAGGCCCGAGCCGACCTGGCGGCGGCGAAGGAACTGGCGGCCGAGGATCCCGCCTTCGCTGACGAGGCGGAGGCGATCGCGGCGACCCTGCCGGCACTGGAGGAGTGCCTCGCCGAGCTGTTGATCCCGCGGGACCCGCACGACGCCAAGGACATCATCGTCGAGATCAAGGCGGGGGAGGGGGGCGAGGAGTCGGCGCTCTTCGCCGGCGACCTGCTGCGGATGTACACCCGGTACGCGGAACGCTGTGGCTGGCTGGTCGAGGTGATCGACGCGCAGGATTCCGACCTGGGCGGCGTCAAGGACGTCTCGGTGGCCATCAAGAGCAAGGGAGTGCCGGAGGGCGGCAACGGGGTGTGGTCCCGACTCAAGTGGGAGGGCGGCGTGCACCGCGTGCAGCGGGTGCCGGTCACCGAGTCGCAGGGACGCATCCACACCAGCGCGGCTGGCGTGCTGGTGCTGCCGGAGGCCGAGGAGATCGACGTGACGATCGACCCGAACGAGCTTCGGATCGACGTGTTCCGCTCGTCTGGTCCCGGTGGTCAGTCGGTGAACACCACCGACTCCGCGGTCCGGATCACCCACCTGCCGACCGGCATCGTCGTCTCCTGCCAGAACGAGAAGTCCCAGTTGCAGAACCGCGAGCAGGCGATGCGGATCCTGCGGGCCCGACTCCTGGCGGTGGCGCAGGAGCAGGCCGACGCCGCCGCCTCCGACGCGCGTAGGGCGCAGGTACGGACGGTGGACCGCTCGGAGCGGATCCGCACCTACAACTTCCCGCAGAACCGGATCACCGACCACCGGATCGGTTACACGGCGTACAACCTGGACCTGGCCCTCGCCGGAGAGCTGGACGGCGTGCTGGCGGCGCTCGCCGAGGCCGACCGGGCGGCCCGGCTGGCGGGCAACGCGGACCTGGTCCGCCGCTGACACCGCCGGCTCGCCCCGGTCAACGGTCTGCCGGCCCGGCCCCGAGGCCGTCAGGAGGCGCGGGGCGGGTCTTGGCGCGCAGCATCTCCCGGTCGGCGGTCTCGAAGGCGACGCTCAGGGCATCCTGTACGTCGGGGCCGGTGGCGGCGACCTCGGCGAAGCCGATGCTGACCCCGACCGGGGTGCCAGGCACGAGGGACTCCCAGTCCTCGGTCCGTACGGCGGATCTGATCCGGCGCGCCACCTCCTCCGCCTCGGCCATGTTCGTTCCGGGTAGCACCACGACGAACTCGTCGCCGCCGTAGCGGGCCACAAAGTCGTTGCGCCGCATCACCCGGTTGACCACTCCGGCGACGCGCTGCAGGACCAGGTCGCCGGAGTGGTGCCCGTGGCACGTGTTCACCGCCTTGAATCCGTCCAGGTCGCAGATGCCGATCACCACCCGCTTCCCCTGGGCCATCACGGTGGCGATGTGCCGTTCCAGCCGGCGCCGGTTGGGTAGCCCGGTCAGCGGGTCGGTGAGTGCCTCTCCCTCGAAGCGGGCGGCCTCGCGGCGCATCTCCTCGTGGTCGATGCGGGCGGCGATTCCGTCGATGTAGACGTCCCGAAGTCGATTGTTGCGCTGCGCGGCGAGCCGGAACGCCCGCCGGTCGGCCCGGTGCGCGGCGACGTGTTCACCGGCCCGGCCGTGCGCGATGCTGCGGAGCCGATCGGGTTCGGCCGCACCCAGGGTCTCGGTGGAGACGTGCACGGTGTCCAGTCGGGCGATCGCCTCGATCGGGCGGTCGGCCGCGATGGCCAGGCAGACCTCGCCAAGTTGGCGCATGTCTCGCGCCCGGGCACTGTCGCCGCCGTGGCTGAGCAGTCGGTTTGGGGCGGCATTCGTTCCCACCTCCAGTCGGTCACCCAGGGCGGCCTGCCGCGCTGCGGCGTAGCCGTACGCGGCGAGGCTGCTCGGGCGGAGCCGCCCGGCCTCTCCGGCGTGCAGGAACTGCGCCAGGTCGCTGGCGATGTCGCGGAGCACCCGCAGGCAGCCGTCGCTGTCGCCGGTGTGGTCCAGCGCGACGGCGTTACGTAGTCGGATGCCGGGGGCGGCGAAGGTCTCCGCCGGGATGCCGGCGGCGAGCCCGAGCTGTCGGGCCCGCTCGATCGCGCCCAGCGCGTATCCGTGGAAGCTGAGGTAGGAGTAGGCCATCGCGAGGTCGTGCCAGCCCCAGGCGGTGTCCTGGTCGGGGTCCTCGACGGCACCCAGCGCGCGAGCGGCCCGCACCAGGTGCATGACACAGCGGTCCAGGGCGCCCTGATGGTGGGCGGCGAGCGCGGCGAGCGCGTGGAGGTGTCCGTGCGGGTATGGCTCGGTGAGGTCTCGGACGGCGGTGGTGGCCTCCTCGATGGCCCGGGTGTACTCCGCGGTGCGGCCCAGGTTGACCACCGCGGAGAGACGTTGCACCAGGGCGTCGGCCCGGGCGTACCGGTCGTTGGTGGTGGCGAGCACGCCCGAGAGGATGCGGTAGGCCTCGGTGGAGCGGCTCGACTCCTGTAGCCCGCGCGCCCGGCTCAGGGTGTCAACCTGGTCGCCGACCTGGTCCAGCCAACCCACCCGCGACCTCCTGTCTGTGTGCGCCTGACCGCACCGGCTCGTGGACGGTTGCGTGACGCCCCATGATTATGGCGTGAGCACTTTGTCGCAACAGCCGTCCGAAGGGACGAATCGGGAGCGACCCACCCGAGCGGTCGTCCGGGCCGCCCGGCTGCTGGCCGACGCCGGGGTGGAGGGGCCCCGGGGGGAGGCGGAGGTGCTGGCCGCGTACGTGCTGGGGGTGCCACGGGGACGGCTGGCGCTGGCCGACGGGCTAGACCCGGACCAGCGTCGCCGGTTCGACGCGTTGGTGGCCCGGCGGGCCGGCCGGGAACCGTTGCAGCACCTCACCGGCAGCGCACCGTTTCGGCATCTCGAACTGGCGGTCGGCCCGGGCGTCTTCGTGCCTCGTCCGGAGACGGAGCTGCTCGCCGGGTGGGGCGTCGAGCAGGCACGCCGGGAGGCGGCGCCGCTGGTCGTGGACCTGTGCAGCGGCTCCGGGGCGATCGCCCTTGCGGTGGCGCAGGAGGTCCCGGCGGCCCGGGTGGTCGCGGTGGAGCGTTCCCCGGCGGCGCTGTCGTGGCTGCGGCGCAACGCGACCAGCCGGGCCGCCGCCGGCGATCGGCCGGTTGAGGTGGTGGTCGCGGATGTCACGGTGCCGGATCTGCTCGACGACCTCCTGGGTCAGGTGGACGTGCTGCTGTGCAACCCGCCGTACGTTCCGGTGGACGTGGTGGTGCCGCCGGAGGTCGGCCAGCACGATCCGGCGCCGGCGGTCTTCGCCGGTGCGGACGGATTGGCCGTGATCCGGCCGGTGGTGTCCCGGGCCGCGCTGCTGTTACGGCCCGGGGGCCGGCTCGGGATCGAGCACGACGACACGCAGGGTGCGGCGGTACCCGGGCTGCTGGCCGGGGACGGCCGGTACGACTCGATCGCCGACCACGCGGACCTCGCCGGCCGGCCCCGATTCGCTACCGCGACCCGGCGGGTGGACGCGTGAGAGCCCGGTGGCGCCGGCGGGTGGGTCGGCGAACTCGCCCACCTGCGGGGCGGGGGTGGAGCGCGCGTGTCCGCCGCCCGGGTACGGCCGGCACACCGCCCGGACCCGGGCGTGGCAGACTGCTGCTCGTGATGCTCTACGACTGCCGGTCGCCCGCCGACCGGGACCGCGGCATCGCGGCAGCCATCAAGGCGATCCGCGACGGCGAGTTGGTCGTCCTGCCGACCGACACGGTCTATGGGATCGGGGCGGACGCGTTCACTCCGCACGCGGTCAAGGCCCTGCTCGACGCCAAGGGTGGTCAGCCGGTGCCGCCGCCGGTGCTGATCGGCTCCCGGCACACCCTGGACGGTCTGGTCTTTTCGTTGCCCAGCGCGGCCCGTGATCTGGTGGCGGCCTTCTGGCCAGGTGCGCTGACCATCGTGGTTGAGCACTCGCCTAGCCTGCGCTGGGATCTGGGGGAGACCTCGGGCCGGATCGCGGTGCGGATGCCGTTGCATCCGGTCGCGCTGGAGGTCCTCCGGGAGACCGGCCCGATGGCGGTGGCGTCGGCGAACACGGCTGGTCTGCCCGCGGCCACCACCGCCGAGGCGGCCCGTGGGCAGCTCGCCTACTCGGTGCGCACGTATTTGGAAGCGGGTCCGGCGGTGGATCCGGTGCCGAGCACGATCGTGGACCTGACCGGGCCGGTGCCCCAGCTGCTCCGCGCCGGTGCGATCGAGCTGGACCGGCTGCGGGATGTGGTGCCGGATATCGACTTGAACCGGGTGGCCTGAGTGCCGCCGTTTACCGTTCTCCACGTGTGTATGGGCAACATCTGTCGCTCTCCGATGGCGGAGCGGCTGCTGGTCCTGGCTGTCCAGGTGCGGCTGGCCCGGCACGGCGACGCCGCACCGGGGCTCGCCGACGAGCTACTGCACAGTCACAGCGCCGGCACCGGCGGTTGGCACGCCGGTGAGGAGATGAATCCACCGGCGGCCCGACAGGTGGCCGGGCGGGGCGGTGGCACCGACGGGTTCGCGGCCCGAAAGCTGCGTTCGGAGCATATCGACGGCGCTGACCTGGTGCTCACCGCGACCGCCGATCAGCAGGAGTTCGTGTCGGTGTTGCGTCCGGACGCGGGTTCCCGCACCTTCGTGCTGGGTGAGTTCGGTCGTCTGTTGCCCGCGGTGGACCTGGCTGGTCTGCCGGCGGCCGGAGCGAGCCCCACCGCTGTGTACACGCGCGGTGTGGCGCTGGTCGAGGCGGTCAACGCCGTTCGGGCGGGGGCCGGGCCGCTCCCCACGGATGACCTCGACGACCCGTGGGGCCGGGGCGACCAGTGTTTCGGCCGGGTCGCCGACGAGGTCGAGGAGACGGTGCGTCCGTTGGCGGCGGCGTTGTTGCCGTAACCCACCTGGGTTACCCGGCGGCGGAACGAGGCGGACAAGAGGCGCATTCGGGTCATTCTTGAGGAGTCCTGCCGGCTCCTGCGGGGAGAGCTGATGACCCGGGCACACCTGAACAAGCTGATGACAGTCCTGCTCGCCGGCCTTCTGGCCGGTCTCGGGCTCGCGGTGGCGGCCTTGCCCGCCGCGTTGGTGTACGGAGTCGGCCTCTCGGCGCTCGCCGCGCCCTACACGGAGCTGCCGAACACCCTGCGTACGCCGCCGACCCCACAGCGGTCCAACCTGTACGCCAACGACGGCAGCACGTTGATCACCTCCTTCTACCAGGAGGACCGGGTGGATGTGCCGCTGCACGAGGTGGCCCCGGTGATGCGTCAGGCGATCCTCGCCGCCGAGGACGCCCGCTTCTACCAGCACCGTGGGGTGGACCTGCGCGGCGTGGTCCGGGCGTTCACCGCCAACCAGCGCGGCGGTGCGGTCCGGCAGGGGGCGTCCACCCTGACCATGCAGTACGTCCGCAACGTTCTGGCCAGCGACCCCCGTCTGACCGAGGAGCAGCGCCGGGCCGCCACTGAGGTCACCTCCGCGCGCAAGGTGCAGGAGGTGCGGTACGCGTTGGCACTGGAGCGGGAGCTGAGCAAGGACGAGATCCTCGCCCGCTACCTCAACATCGCCTACTTTGGTGCCGGCGCATACGGGGTGGCGGCCGCGAGTAAGCGTTACTTCTCCAAGTCGCCGGCGGACCTGAACCTGGCCGAGGCGACGCTGCTCGCCGGGCTGGTCCAGTCCCCACACACCGACGACCCGCTCAACGGGGACGCCGATGCCGCGCGGCAACGCCGGGCGTACGTGCTGGAACAGCTGGTCGAGGCCGGTCAGCTCGCGGCGGACGAGGCGGCCCGGGTGGCGGCCGAGCCGCTGCGGCTGCGGCCCACCGAGACGCCGAACGACTGCGCGGCGGTGCCGGCGGAGCAGAACGACTGGGGCTTCTTCTGCGACTGGTTCACCCGCTGGTGGAATTCGCAGGAGGCGTTCGGATCGACGGTTGACGAGCGGCAGCTCGCCCTGCGCCGGGGCGGCTACGAGATTGTGGCGTCCCTGGACCCGGCGGTGCAGCAGGCCGCGATCGAGCAGGTGCGGCAGATCTACTCGGCGAACCACCGCCACGCGCTGCCGACCGCCGTGGTCCAGCCCGGAACCGGGCGGGTGCTCGCCATGGCGGTCAACCGCACCTACGGCGTACAGCCGAACCCGGCCGGGTGGAAGAACCGCCCGAACACGGTCAATCAGCTGATTGCGGGCGGCGGCGCAATCCAGGGCTATCAGGGCGGGAGCACGTTCAAGCTGTTCACCGTGCTGGCCGCGGTGGAGGCCGGGCTGCCGTTGAACACGGTGTTCGACGCGCCCGACCGAATCGTCACCGACTTCCCGATCAGCGGTCCGACGAGCTGTGACGGAAGGTGGTGCCCCCGCAACGCCAGCTCGTCGGTCGATGGTGAGCACACCATGTGGAGTGCGTTCGGGAAGTCGGTCAACACGTACTTCGCCTGGTTGACCGAGCGGGTCGGCGCGGATCGGGTGGTGGAGATGGCCGAGCGGCTGGGCATCGTGTTCCGGGCGCCCAGCGACGAGCAGCTGGCCCGGCACGGTGTCCGCACGTGGGGCCCGTTCACGTTGGGTGTCTCGGCCACGACTCCGTTGGATCTGGCGAACGCGTACGCCACCATCGCGGCCGAGGGGCGGTGGTGCGCGCCGCTGCCGGTGGTGCGGATCACCGACGCGGCCGGGCGGACGGTCGCGGCCGGGTCGCCGGACTGCCGGCAGGTCGTGGCCCGGGACGTGGCCCGGGCCGCGGTGGACGCCGCGCGCTGTCCGGTCGGGGATCAGTCGATGTACCAGGGCTGTGAGGGGGGTACCGCACCGGAGCTCCGCTCCCGGCTGGGACGCCCGGTCGCCGGCAAGACCGGCAGTTCGGAGGGGTACGGAACGGAGTCCATCGTCGCGGTCACGCCGCAGCTGGCGGTGGCGGCGATCGCCACCAACCCGGACGACCCGCACGATGCGGTGGGGCACGCGGTCCAGGCGCGGATGGCCGACGGGGTGGCGGAGTTGATGTCCCTCGCTCTACGGGGGCAGCCGGTTCGAGACTTCGTCCCGCCGAGCGAGGTAACCGCCTTCGATGTCACCCCTGCCCGGACCGGGGAGTAGCGCACCCCGGGCGCGGGCGTCCTCGCCGATGGGGGGCCTATGCTCTCCCCCCGGGGCGGGAGGCGCTCGTCGGTGTGCCCCGTCACACCGTTTCCGCTGGCGCCGCGCGGCCGCCGGCGCGGGGACCAATAGACTGTGGTGCTGTGAACACCGAGACGACGCCGACCTGCCAGGGGCGGGACCACGACCAGCCGCGGGCGACCGATCCGGCCGCGGGCGAGCCGGGCGCGATTCGCGCGCGGCTGCCCTACCTGCGGCTGCCCCTGGCCGCGTGTGCCCTCCTCGCGGTCGCCGCGGTGCCGGCCGCGGCGGCCGTCCGGGGTGCCACCTCCGCGGCCGCGGTGGCGGCGGGGATCGCGCTCGTTGTCGTGAGCTACCTGGTCTCCGGGCTCTCGGTGGCCTGGGCAGATGCGGTCAACCCGCAGCTGATCATGTCGGTTGGGCTGGTCACCTACGTCACGAAGATTGTGGTGCTGGGCGTGGTGATGGCGGCGGTCGCCGGGACTGGTTGGGCCGGGCTGCCGGACATGGGGGTGGCCATCATCGTCGCCGTGGTGGTCTGGACGGCCGCCCACCTGACCTGGGCTCTCCGCGCGCCACTACCCACAGTTGACTCGTCGTCGCGGAGCTGAGTGGCCGGACGGCCCTACCCGGACGACTGGCGTCTATCCGCCGTTTTGATGTCCTATGCGGTGTGTCGGACAGGAGTAGGCTGGCCCGGATTGATGCGCCAGCCGCGCCCGCACGCCGCCCTGCAGTGTGGGGGGTGCCGCACACTCCTGCGTGCTGCGGCTGCTAATGTACGCGTCGTAATGGCCGACAACCCAGACCGCGAACCGTCCGACGCGCACTCGTCGGAGGGTGTGGCGGGTGCCGTGCTTGGCTACCTTCTCGCCGGCATCCTGGTCTGGGGATTTCTCGGCTGGTTGGCAGAGGGCTTCCTCGGCGTGCCGGCCGGCGTGGGGATCGCCGTCGGCATGATGCTCGGCGCAGCCGCAGCGATCTACCTGATCATGAAGAGGCTCGGTGCCTGAGTGTTCGGCACGCGCCGGTCTGTCGAGTGTGGAGGATGACACGGTGAGCGGACAGCTGGTCGTCGCCCAGGACCTTCCCTGGCCCCCCAGCGTCAATGACTTCTATCCGCCAGCGGTGGCTGGACCGTGGGTCACGAAGTTCACCCTCATGGTCTGGCTGGCCGTCGGGCTGGTGATCGTCTTCTACATGACCGCCTACCGGAACCCGAAGCTGGTCCCCAGTAAGGGGCAGTGGCTGGCCGAGTCGGTCTACGGGCTGGTTCGGGACAACATCGCCCGGGAGCAGATGGGCAATGCCGGCATCCGGTTCGCCCCCTACTTCACGGTGCTGTTCAGCTTCATTCTGGTCACCAATATCTTCAGCATCGTTCCCGGGCTGCAGATCTCGCCGAACGCGCACATCGCCTTCCCGATCGTGCTCTCGGCGATCTCCTACGTGCTCTACCTCGCTGTCGGGGTCCGTAAGCACGGTCTCCTGAAGTACCTCAAGATGAGCCTGATCCTGCCGGGCGTGCCGTGGCCGATGCACTTCCTGCTGATCCCGATCGAGTTCCTACAGAACTTCGTCGTGCGGCCGGTTACCCTGGCCCTCCGGCTCTTCGCCAACATGTTCGCCGGTCACCTGCTCCTGCTGGTCTTCACCGTCGGTGGCTTCGTGATGCTCTCCGCGGACAACCTCTTCGTTCAAGTGACCTCGGTCTTCTCCTTCGCGATGGCGATCGTGATGGCCTTCTTCGAGGCGCTGGTGGCGGTGCTGCAGGCATACGTCTTCGTCACGCTGTCCGCTAACTACGTCGGCACCTCGCTGGCCGAGGAGCACTGAGATCCTGCTCGGCGGGCCGTCCGGCCCGACCAAGCTTCTGGTACAAACCCCGAACGCGTGAGACCTCACGTGCGAGCTAGGAGGAATACCCGCAATGGACGTTCTCGCCGCCATCGAGGGCAGCATCAACACCGTCGGCTACGGCCTCGCCGCCATCGGCCCCGGCATTGGTGTCGCGCTGGTCTTCGCGGCCTACATCCAGGCAAGCGCCCGCCAGCCGGAGTCCGCCGGCTTCAACCGCACCTGGCTGGTCCTGGGCTTCGCCCTGGTCGAGGCGCTCGCCCTCTTCGGCCTGGTGCTCGCCTTCGCCATCGGCTGACGAGTACCCTTCCCCGACCCGGAGGTCTGACATGTATCTCGCCGCCGAAGGGCACAACCCGATCCTGCCGATCTGGCAAGAGCTCGTCGTCGGGACCATCGCCTTCGCCCTACTGGTCTTCGTGCTGCTGAAGTTCGTCATGCCGCGCATGGAGACGATGTACCAGGCGCGGGTGGACGCGATCGAGGGCGGCCTCAAGCGCGCTGAGGCTGCTCAGGCCGAGGCCAACCAGCTGCTCGAGCAGTACCGGGCCCAGCTGGCCGAGGTGCGCACCGAGGCGGCCCGGATCCGGGACGACGCCCGGGCCGACGCGGAGGGCATCCGGCAGGACATCCTCGCCAAGGCGCGGGAGGAGTCCGACCGGATCATCGCCGCCGGCAAGGAGCAGCTCGTCGCCGAGCGGACCACGATCGTGCGCGAGTTGCGTACCGAGGTCGGCACGCTCGCGGTGGACCTGGCCAGCAAGATCGTTGGTGAGTCCCTCGCCGACGAGGCGCGCCGCGCCGGCACGGTCGACCGGTTCCTGGACGGTCTCGAGAGCGCGGGGGCCCGCTGATGCAGGCCGCCACCAGCCGGGAGTCGTACAAGATCGCGGCCGACCGCCTCGACGAGTACGTCCGGGGTGCGGAGTCTTCGGCGGTGGCCGGCACCGCCGAAGACCTTCTCTCCGTCGCCGACCTGCTCCGGCGCGAGCCACGGCTGCGCCGGGCCCTCGTTGACCCGGCCCGCTCCGGTACGGACCGGGCCGACCTGCTCGCCGGAATCCTCACCGGGAAGGTCGGCGGGGACGCGCTCGACCTGCTGACCACCCTGGTCTCCCACCGCTGGTCGGCCTCGTCGGAGCTCCTCGACGGTGCCGAGCGGCTCGGTGTGGCCGCGCTGCTGGCCGCCGCCGACAAGGCGGGCGACCTCGGTGAGGTCGAGGACGAGCTGTTCCGTTTCGGTCAGGTCGTGGCCGGCCAGTCGGCGCTCTCCAACGTGCTCTCGGACCCGGCGGCCCCGTCCGCGCAGCGGGCCACCCTCGCCGGTGAGCTGCTCGCCGGCAAGGCCCGCCCGGTCACCGTCCGGCTGGTCGAGGTGGCGCTCGGCGGGTTCGGCGGGCGCTCCTTCGTCGGGGCGCTCACCCGGTTGGTCGAGCTCGCCGCCGACCAGCGGGACCGACAGGTGGCGTACGTGACCGTCGCAGCCCCGTTGGGTGCGGAGGAGGAGCAGCGCCTGGTCGCCCGCCTCTCTGCCATCTACGGTCGCGAGGTGACCGTCAAGCAGTCGGTCAACCCCGAGGTCCTCGGTGGTGTCAGCGTCCAGGTCGGCTCCGACCTGTACGACGGCACCGTCCTGCGTCGCCTCAACGAATCCCGTAACGCGCTCGCTAAGCGCTGAGCCGGAACCTGCCGCGCCAGCGCCCTGACCAGACGTCATTCGGACCGGTCGGTACTAGGTATCCCGGGCCCCTGATACTTAAGGAAGCAGAGGATGGCCGAGCTGACCATCTCGACGGAGGAGATCCGCGGCGCGCTGGAGCGCTACGTCTCCTCCTACAGCGCCGACGTGTCCCGCGAGGAGGTCGGCACCGTCGCTGACGCCGGCGACGGCATCGCCCACGTCGAGGGCCTGCCCTCGACCATGACCAACGAGCTGCTCGAGTTCGAAGACGGCACGATCGGTGTGGCGCTGAACCTCGACGTCCGGGAGATCGGTGTCGTCGTCCTCGGCGACTTCGCCGGCATCGAGGAGGGGCAGCGCGTCAAGCGCACTGGCCGCGTGCTCTCGGCCCCGGTCGGCGACGCCTTCCTCGGCCGCGTGGTCAACGCGCTCGGTGAGCCGATCGACGGCCTCGGCGACATCCCGAACGAGGGCTTCCGGGAGCTGGAGCTCCAGGCCCCGAACGTGATGTCCCGGAAGTCGGTCGACGAGCCGCTGCAGACCGGGATCAAGGCCATCGACGCGATGACGCCGATCGGCCGGGGCCAGCGCCAGCTGATCATCGGTGACCGGAAGACCGGTAAGACCACCGTCGCCCTGGACACCATCCTTAACCAGCGGGACAACTGGCGCTCCGGCGACCCGAAGAAGCAGGTCCGCTGCATCTACGTCGCCGTCGGCCAGAAGGCCTCCACGATCGCCTCGATCAAGGGCGTGCTGGAGGAGGCGGGCGCGATGGAGTACACCACCATCGTGGCCTCCCCGGCGTCCGACCCGGCCGGCTTCAAGTACCTCGCCCCGTACACCGGCTCGTCGATCGGGCAGCACTGGATGTACGGCGGCAAGCACGTCCTGATCGTCTTCGACGACCTGAGCAAGCAGGCCGAGGCGTACCGGGCCGTGTCACTGCTGCTGCGTCGCCCGCCGGGCCGCGAGGCGTACCCGGGTGACGTCTTCTACCTGCACTCCCGGCTGTTGGAGCGCTGCGCGAAGCTCTCCGACGAGATGGGCGGCGGCTCGATGACCGGTCTGCCGATCATCGAGACCAAGGCGAACGACATCTCGGCGTTCATCCCGACCAACGTCATCTCCATCACCGATGGCCAGATCTTCCTGGAGACCGACCTGTTCAACCAGGGCGTCCGGCCGGCGATCAACGTCGGCACCTCGGTCTCCCGGGTTGGTGGCGCCGCGCAGGTGAAGCCGATGAAGAAGGTCTCCGGCTCGCTGCGGCTGAACCTGGCCCAGTACCGTGAGCTGGAGGCGTTCGCCGCCTTCGCCTCGGACCTGGACAAGGCTTCCCGGGCCCAGCTGGATCGGGGTGCCCGCCTGGTCGAGCTGCTCAAGCAGTCGAACTACTCGCCCTTCCCGGTGCAGGATCAGGTCGTCTCGGTCTGGGCCGGTGTCGAGGGCAAGCTGGATGACATCCCGGTCGGCGAGATCCGTCGCTTCGAGTCCGAGCTCCTGCAGTACCTGCGGCACAAGCACGAGGGCGTCCTCGCGCAGATCGCGGACGGCACCTGGGGCGACGACGTTATCGCCTCCCTGGACGCGGCGATCACCGACTTCAAGAAACTCTTCCTGGGCAAGGAGGACGAGCGGCGGATCAACGAGCCGGCCGCCGAGCCGTTGGCCGGTGAGGAGGACCGGGAGACGGTTACCCGGTTCCAGGACGAGCCGACCGACCGTCCGGCTGGAAGCTGACCGATGGCCGCCCAGGTACGCGTACTCCGCCAACGCATCCGCGCGGCGAAGTCGATGAAGAAGATCACCAAGGCGATGGAGCTCGTCGCGACGAGCCGGATCGCCAAGGCCCAGGAGCAGGTGGCGGCCTCCCTGCCCTACTCCCGGGCCATCACCGAGGTGCTCACGGCGCTGGCGTCCAACACGCGGATCGACCACCCGCTACTCACTCCCCGGGAGCGGGTGCGGCGGGCTGGTGTGCTGCTGGTCACCAGTGACCGGGGCCTGGCCGGTGGCTACAGCTCCAACGCCATCAAGACGGCGGAGTCGCTGCTCGCCCGGCTGCGCGCCGACGGCAAGGAGCCTTCGCTCTATGTCATCGGTCGCAAGGGCGTGCAGTACTACCGGTTCCGCAACCGGCCGATCACAGCGTGCTGGACCGGCTTCTCGGAGCAGCCGACCTTCGCCGACGCCCGCGAGGTGGGCGAGACGCTGATCAAGGCGTTCACCGCTGGCGTGGACGACGGCGACGGGGATCCGGGGCCGGATGGGGTCTTCGGTGTGGACGAGCTTCACATCGTCTCCACCGAGTTCAAGTCCCTGATGACCCAGGTGCCGGTCCCGAGGATCCTCGGGCCGATGGAGATCGAGGACCGGCCCCGGTCCGAAGGTGCGCTGCCGGCCTACGAATTCGAGCCGGAGGCGGAGGCGCTCCTCGACGCGCTGCTGCCGAAGTACATCAACACCCGGATCTACGCGGCGTTGGTCGAGTCGGCGGCGAGTGAGTCGGCGTCGCGACGGCGGGCGATGAAGAGCGCCACCGACAACGCCGAAGAGATGATCGAGAAGTACACGCGCGAGATGAACTCGGCCCGCCAGGCCGGGATCACCCAGGAGATCAGCGAGATCGTCGGCGGCGCGAACGCGCTGGCCGCGTCGGGAAGTGAAGTGTGATGACTGTTTCCGCTACTGCTGATGGGCCGGCCGGCACCAACGCGGCCACCGGTCGCGTGGTCCGGGTCATCGGCCCGGTCGTCGACGCCGAGTTCCCGCGCGACGCGATGCCGGACCTGTTCAACGCCATGCACGTTGACGTGACCCTCTCCGGCGGCGAGAAGACGCTGACCCTGGAGGTCGCCCAGCACCTGGGGGACAACCTGGTCCGTGCCATCTCCATGCAGCCGACCGACGGCCTGGTCCGCGGGGTGGAGGTGCGTGACACCGGTTCGCCGATCACGGTGCCCGTGGGTGACACGGTCAAGGGCCACGTGTTCAACGCGATCGGCGAGTGCCTCAACCTGGAGCCGGGTGAGACGCTCAGCCCGGACGACCACTGGCAGATCCACCGCAAGGCCCCGGCCTTCGCGGACCTGGAGCCGAAGACGGAGATGCTGGAGACCGGCATCAAGGTCATCGACCTGCTCGCCCCGTACGTCAAGGGCGGCAAGATCGGTCTGTTCGGCGGTGCCGGCGTGGGCAAGACGGTGCTGATCCAGGAGATGATCACCCGGGTTGCCCGGAACTTCGGTGGTACCTCGGTCTTCGCCGGGGTGGGTGAGCGTACCCGCGAGGGTAATGACCTGATCGCCGAGATGAGCGAGTCCGGCGTGATCGACAAGACCGCGCTGGTCTACGGCCAGATGGACGAGCCGCCGGGCACCCGCCTCCGCGTCGCGCTCTCCGCGCTGACCATGGCGGAGTACTTCCGGGACGTGCAGAAGCAGGAGGTGTTGCTCTTCATCGACAACATCTTCCGGTTCACCCAGGCCGGCTCCGAGGTCTCCACGCTGCTCGGCCGGATGCCGAGCGCCGTGGGCTACCAGCCGACGCTCGCCGACGAGATGGGCGAGCTCCAGGAGCGGATCACCTCGGTCCGGGGTCAGGCGATCACCTCGCTGCAGGCGATCTACGTGCCCGCCGACGACTACACCGACCCGGCGCCGGCCACCACCTTCGCCCACCTGGACGCGACCACCAACCTGGAGCGTTCGATCTCCGACAAGGGCATCTACCCGGCGGTGGACCCGCTGGCGTCCTCGTCCCGGATCCTCGCCCCGGAGTTCGTCGGCCAGGAGCACTTCACGGTGGCCACCGAGGTGAAGCGGATCCTGCAGCGGTACAAGGACCTGCAGGACATCATCGCGATCCTGGGTATTGAGGAGCTTTCCGAGGAGGACAAGCTCACGGTCGGCCGGGCGCGTCGGATCGAGCGCTTCCTGTCGCAGAACACCTACGCCGCCGAGCAGTTCACCGGCATGAAGGGCTCGACGGTCCCGATCAAGGAGACCATCGACGCGTTCAAGAAGATCAGTGAGGGTGAGTACGACCACTTCCCCGAGCAGGCCTTCTTCATGTGCGGTGGCCTGGACGACCTGGAGCGTAAGGCCAAGGAGCTCATGGCGGAGGGCTGAGTGCCCCGCTGCGGCTGCCGCCGCAGGTAGCGCTTAGTAGCGACGAGAGGCCGCCCTGGTGCACGCCGGGGCGGCCTTTCCGCACATCCGTTGCCGCCGTTCCGGTCGCTGGCTCCCTTTCGCCGATCGGTGACCTTGATTGGTGGCGAGGTACCGTTTCACGCGCGTCGCGCTAACTGTGCGCCCATTCGTGCAATCATTCGCTGACGTACGCCCGTCCCGATAGACGTTGACGAACGGAGATGATCGTGGGTAAGGCCGGCAAAGGCGGCAAGAAGAAGCCGTCGGTGTGGGCGGGCGTGCCGCGGTGGGCCCAGGTGTGCACCGCCTTCGGCGCCATTTTGATGTTCGTCAGCGGCGTGGCCCTGGTTGGGGCCGAGGCGCTGGTGGCGCGGTACGAGAACGCGGTGGGCAAGGCGGACCTGTTCGGGGACCAGGCGGCGGGAGCCAGTGAGCGTACGAGCGACATCAAGGGCCCGCTCAACATCCTGCTCGTCGGCGTTGACCCCCGCAAAGAGGAGCAGCTACCGCTGGCCGACTCGATCATGGTGCTGCACGTGCCGGAGGGGCTCGACCGAGCCTACCTCTTCTCGATGCCCCGAGATCTCTACGTCGAGATTCCCGCTTTCGACAAGGCCGGATTTCCCGGCGATAGGGCCAAGCTCAACGCGGCGATGTCCTACGGCAGTCAGGTGCAGGGGGAGAACCCCAGCACGGCGCAGGGCTTCGAACTGCTCGCCAAGACGGTCCAGTCGATCACCGGGATCCAGCGGTTCGACGCCGGGGCGATCATCAACTTCGGTGGGTTCATCAAGATTGTGGATGCGATGGGTGGCGTCACGATGGACATCGAGCAGGAGGTGCGCTCGAGGCATCGCCGCCCCGACGGCACGCACCGAGAGCTGCGCCCCGGCGGTGGGGGATACGTCGGCGAGCAGGCGGTATACCCGCCGGGAGAGCAACTTCTCGAGGGTTGGCAGGCGCTGGACTACATCCGTCAGCGCTACGAAGCGAACGGTGTGCCAGACGGTGACTACGGCCGCCAGCGGCACCAGCAGCAGTTTGTCAAGGCAATGGCGAGTCAGGCCCTCAGCGCTGATGTGGTGACCAACCCGATCAAGCTGGACCGGGTGCTTCGGGCCGCCGGTGAGTCACTGATCTTCAACGGCCGGGGGCACAGCGTGATTGACTTTGGCCTGGCCCTGAAGGACCTCCGGCCGGGCAACATCCAGATGATCAAACTGTCCGGTGGACGCGTCGATGAGGGCGAGAAATACCTGGGCGAGGCCTTTCTGCCGGCCGTTGAGGACTTCTTCCTGGCGCTGCGGAACGAGCAACTCGATGCGTTCCTGCTGGAGCATCCGGACTTCCAGAACAAGAGCTGACCGTATCGGAGCCGAATCCCAACCCGAGTGGCGTACGTCTCGTCACCCGCGATACCGGCGCCCCGATGGCGAGACTAGAATTTCGGCAACCCGACGCCGCAGCAAGGAGACAGCGTGGCACAGCAGCTTCACGTCGAGCTGGTAGCCGTCGAGGAGACGGTATGGTCCGGCGAGGCCGAGATGGTCATGGCCCGGACGACCGAGGGTGAGCTTGGCGTGATGCCAGGGCATGCTCCGCTGCTCGGTCAGCTCGCGGAGTCCGGCCAGGTTCGGATCAAGGTTGCCGGAGGCGACCAGCTCTCCTACGAGGTGGCTGGCGGCTTCCTCTCCGTGAGCAACAAGGGTGTCACCGTCCTGGCCGAGAGCGCCAGCCCGGTCCGGGCCGCGCAGGGTAGCTGAGCGCCACCCGGCGATGGGGATCGTCGAAGGGGTCGGGATCGGCATCGCCGTCATCGTCGGCGCGCTTCTGGCTCTCTTTGTCCGGCGTGGGTTGGTTACTCGCAGCGGAGGGATTATCCGGCTCAACGTCCGGACCTCCACGATCCTCGACGGCCGGGGTTGGGCCCCCGGCTTCGGCCGCTTCGTCGGGGACGAGCTTCGCCTCTACCGAATGTTCAGTTTCGCTCTCCGCCCCCGGCGGACACTCTCCCGTAAGGGTCTCGCGGTGGAACGCCGCCGGCTGCCCGAAGGGCAGGAGCGGTTCTCGATGCCCGCCGACTGGATCATCCTCCGCTGTACCAGCCGCCATGCCCCGGTCGAGATTGCTATGGCGCGCTCGACCGTCACCGGTTTTCTCTCCTGGCTTGAGGCCGCTCCTCCGGGGGCGGCCTCGCCGAGTCTGACCGCTCAGGACTGGCCAGCGGCCTGAGGCCCCCAGTCGCGGACCGGTGCGGAGCCCCCGGGGCGCCGGGGCCCGTGCAGCGCCCACGGCGCAACGGTACGAGGAGACCTCGGCCGATTAGTTCTGCCGTTTCACCTCGCCGAGCTGCTGCTCCTGGGCGCGGATGGTAGCCGGCAGGTCGGGTATGCAGACCTCGGCGTGGTGCGGCGCGCCGGCTCCCACACCGGCGCGTCGGACGGTCGATCGGTTAGTGCTTGCCGCCGGGCACCCATAGCACATCTCCGGCCGGATTTGCCGTTCTTGACAGGATAAAGAGTAGATCGGAGAGCCGGTTGAGATACTTTGCCGGGAGCGTGCTGGTTCGGTCGGGGTCATGGGTGATCAGGGCCCAGGCCGCACGCTCGGCGCGCCGGGCTACCGTCCGCGCAACATGCAGTAGCGCCGCGCCAGCGGTGCCGCCGGGGAGGGTGAAGGAGTCGAGCTTGCTCAGGCGTGCGTTGTACTCGTCGCACCAGCCCTCAAGGCGCTCGATGTACGCCTCGGTGACTCGTAGCGGCGGGTACTTCGGATTCGGTTCGACCGGCGTGGCCAGGTCGGCCCCCACGTCGAACATATCGTTCTGGATTGATCCGAGTATCGTGCGCAGCTCTTCGTCGAGTTGCCCGAGAGCGAGCGCCACGCCAATCGCCGCGTTGCACTCGTCCACGTCCGCGTACGCGGCGATCCGGGGATCGGTCTTTGGAACCTGCTCGTTGTTGCTCAGCCTGGTCGTGCCGGCGTCGCCGGCCTTGGTGTAGATGCGCGTGAGGTGGACGGCCATGACGCACAGCCTACGGACACCGGATCTGATGATCCCGGACCGGCCGGACCATGCCTGGCTGACCAGTCCGGGCGATGCCGGCGCGGCGGTTGACGACGTCATTCGGGTACGGGGTGGCACCCGAATGACCGGCACCGTGCACGTGGTGGGCGCCAAGAACTCGGCCTTGAAGCTCATGGCCGCGGCACTGCTGGCGCCGGGCCGTAGCGTCATCACCAATGTCCCGCGGATCACCGATATCGCGATCATGGGAGAGGTGCTGCGTCGGCTCGGCTGCGGGGTTCGGTTCGACGCGGACGATCCGGTGGACCCGATGGAGGCGTACGGCGGGACTCCCCGCTCCCGGTCGGTGACCATTGATGTGCCGGAGACCCCCGGCATCGACGCGGACTGCGATCTGGTTCGCCGGCTGCGCGCGTCGATCTGCGTACTCGGGCCCCTGCTGGCGCGTCGTGGATCTGTTCGGGTGGCCCATCCGGGGGGCGACGCGATCGGCTCGCGCGGGTTGGACATGCATATCGCCGGGCTCACCCGGATGGGCGCCGAGATCTCCGGTGAGCGCGGCTGCGTGGTCGCCACGGCCCCGCACGGGCTGCGCGGTACCGAGATCGTGTTGGATTTCCCGAGCGTCGGCGCCACCGAGAACCTGGTGATGGCGGCGGTGCTCGCCCAGGGCACCACGGTCATCGACAACGCCGCCCGCGAACCGGAGATCGTGGACATCTGCACGATGCTCCGACAGATGGGTGCGCTCATCGACGGTGCCGGCACCTCGACGTTGACCGTCGTCGGGGTGCCCGGGCTGCATCCGGTGCGGCACGCCACCGTGGGGGACCGGATCGTCGCCGGCACGTGGGCGTTCGGCGCGGCGATGACTCGGGGCGACGTGACGGTGACCGGGGCCTCCCCGGCCTTCCTCGACATCGCCCTGGACAAGCTGGTCTCCGCCGGTGCGCTGGTGGAGACGCGGCGGGACGCCTTCCGGGTCCGGATGGTGGACCGCCCCCGTGCGGTGGACGTGGTCACCCTGCCCTACCCCGGGTTCGCCACCGACCTGCTACCGATGGCGATCGGGCTGGCGGCGGTCAGCGACGGTGCCTCCCTGATTACCGAGAACATCTTTGACGGCCGGTTCATGTTCGCCAACGAGATGATGCGACTCGGCGCGGACATTCAGACCGACGGCCACCACGCCGTGGTCCGGGGGCGACAGCGGCTCTCCGGGGCGCTGGTGCGGGCAACCGACATCCGCGCCGGAGCGGGTCTCCTGATCGCGGGGCTCTGCACCGAAGGGGTCACCGAGGTCTCTCAGGTGCACCATGTGGATCGGGGTTACCCGGACTTCGTGGCGGACCTGCGGGCCCTCGGCGTCGAGGTGGAGCGGGGCGGCGCTGCCGACGGGGGCATCTCCCTCGGCCGGTGAGGGGCACCGCGGTGGGACGTGTGGGTCCTCAGCCGACCGCCGCCCTGCCCTTAAGCTGCGTTCAGGTCTGCCGGCTAGGGTGCAGGGCAGACACCAATCGCAGTGAGGGAGTAAGCAGATGGCGGGTCGACTCGCGGTTGTCGGTGCTGGGCTGATGGGCTCGGGAATCGCCCAGGTTGCGGCGCAGGCGGGCTGGCAGGTGACGCTGCGGGACCTGGACGACACGGCCACGAAGCGGGGCCTGGTGGGTATCCAGCGGTCGCTGGAGAAGTTCGCCGAGAAGGGGAAGATCTCGTCGGCCGATGCCGAGGCGGCGCTCGGCCGGATCACCCCCACCACCGACCTCGGGGCCGCCGCCGACGCGGACATCGTCGTCGAGGCGGTCTTCGAGAAGCTCGAGCTCAAACACGAGGTCTTCCGCGCGTTGGACAAGATCTGCAAGGCGGATGCGGTGCTCGCCACCAACACCTCGGCGATCCCGGTCACCCAGATCGCCACCGCCACCGAACGCCCCGAGTCGGTGGTCGGCACCCACTTCTTCTCACCGGTGCCGATGATGAAGCTGTGCGAGTTGGTCCGCGGCTACAAGACCAGCGACGCCACCATCGCCACGGCGAGGGCATTCGCCGAGGAGATCGGCAAGACGGTCGTGGTCGTCAACCGGGACACCGCGGGCTTCGTGACCACCCGGCTGATCTGCGCGTTGGCGATGGAGGCGGTCAGCCTGGTCGAATCCGGCGTGATCTCCGCCGAGGATCTGGACAACGCCTGCAAGCTGGGCTTCGGCCACGCCATGGGCCCGTTGGCGACGGTGGACCTGACCGGGGTGGATGTGCTGCTCAACGCCACCCGCAACATCTACACCGACACCGCCGACGAGAAGTTCTTCCCCCCGGAGCTGCTCCAGCGGATGGCCACCGCCGGGGACCTGGGCCGCAAGACCGGCCAGGGCTTCTACTCGTACGGCTAGCCCGGCCGATCCAGGCGGGAGGGCCCTTCGTGACAGCGGTCCGAAGGGGCCCTCCACTCCCGTCGGTTGATCTGGGCTCGCCCCTCAACCGTCGCGGCGGGTGGTCCAGCGGAAGGTGCCGAGGCAGAGCAGGAGCCCGATCACGCACCAGGCGGCCAGCACCAGGGCGACTCGGCCCAGCTCGTACGACCCACCCGGCTCCTGCCCGGCGAAGGTGTCCGGCAGGAAGACCGAGCGGAGCCCCTGACACATCCACTTGAGCGGGAAGAGCGCGGCCACCTGCTGCATCCAGGTCGGCAACTGGGTGAAGACGAAGAACACCCCGGAGGTGAACTGGAGGATGAGGGCGACCGGGGTGACCACCGCCGAACCGCTGCGGGCCGTCCGCGCCAACGAGGAGATCGCGATGCCGCAGAGCGTGCAGGCGGTGATGCCGAGGACGGACACCCAGCCGAAGGTCAGCCACTTCGTGGCGGTGCCCGGTAGTTGTAGGTCGAACACGGCCACTGAGACGGCGAGCAGCAGCGCTGTCTCAATGACGCCGACCACGACAACCATGATCACCTTGCCGGCGAAGTACACCCACTTCGGCATCGGTGTGCCGCGGTAGCGCTTGAGCACCCCGCGGTCTCGTTCAATCGGAATCCAGATACCGAGGTTCTGGAAGCTCACGGTCATCAGACCGGCAGCGATCATCCCGGTGATGAAGTACTGGGGAAAGCTCACCCCGGGCGCGATCTCGCCGTCGAAGATCGCGGCGAAGATCAGGATCATGATGATCGGGAACCCCATCGTGAACACGACGGACTCCCGGCTGCGCAGGAACTGGGTGAGCTCCAGCCGACCCTGCCGTAGCGCGAGGGCGAGTGGGCCGGGCTGGCGGCTCGCTGCCCGGGCGGCCGTGGCGGGCTTCAACGTCGTGGTCATCGGTGTCCGATCATCTGCAGGTAGATGTCCTCGAGGGTCGGCCGGGTAACCGTGAGCCCGGGCACCTCGCCGCCGAAGCGCGCGGCCAACTCTGTCACCAACTCCGTGGGCGTCGCGCTCTCCGTGCTCTCGGTACGCCCCTCGGGCGTGCGCCAGGAGACTGTCGCGTGGGCCTGTTGCCGGTTGCCCAGGTCTTCGGGTGCGGCTACCTCGATCAGCCGGCCGCCGGCGATCACCCCCACCCGGTCCGCGAGCGCCTCCGCTTCGTCGAGATAGTGCGTGGTCAGCACGATCGTCGTCCCGGCCGCCGCCAGATCCCGAATCAGCTGCCAGAACTCGCGCCGTGCCTCTGGGTCGAAGCCGGTGGTCGGTTCGTCGAGGAAGAGCAGCTCGGGCCGGCCGATGATGCCGAGCGCCACGTCCAGGCGGCGCTTCTGTCCGCCGGAGAGGGTGTGGGTGCGGGCCCGGGCCTTGTCGGCCAACCCGACGCGGGCGATCACCTTCTCCGGATCGTCGGCGTCGGCGTAGAAGCCGGCGAAGTGGTGGACCAGTTCGGAGACGCTGAGCTCGTCGAACTCACCGACGCCCTGGAGCACGATGCCGATCCGGTTGCGCCAGTTCGCGGCGGGGGCCGCCGGGTCGCTGTCGAGCACCGAGACCTCGCCGGCGTCGCGTCGCCGGTAGCCCTCCAGGATTTCCACGGTAGTCGTCTTGCCGGCGCCGTTCGGGCCGAGGAGGGCGAACACCTCACCCTGGCGGACCTCCAGGTCCACCCCGGCCACGGCCACGTTCTTCCCGTACGCCTTGCGTAGCCCCCGCGCGACGATCGCGAGCTCGTTGTCCATGCAACAAGTGTGCTGCCCCCGCGCAACCGATCGAGCTCCGGGGTGTGGTGGTCGCTGTGGAATTTTCCACAGCGCGCTCTACCCGTCAGTAACTTAGACTCCCGCCATGGACGAGAAGGCCCCCCCAGGTCGGCTGCCAGAGCGGGACCGTCCGTGGGTGATGCGAACCTATGCCGGGCACAGCTCGGCCGCCGCGACCAACGCGCTCTTCCGCCGCAACCTGGCGAAGGGGCAGACCGGGCTCTCGGTCGCCTTCGACCTGCCCACCCAGACCGGGTACGACCCCGATCACGAGCTCGCCGCCGGAGAGGTCGGCCGGGTGGGGGTGCCGGTGGCGCACCTCGGTGACCTGCGGGCTCTCTTCCAGGGCATTCCCCTGGCCGAGATGAATACCTCGATGACCATCAACGCGCCGGCGATGTGGCTACTCGGCCTCTACCGCACCGTTGCCGCCGAGCAGGGGGGGCAACTCGACCGCTGCGCCGGCACGACCCAGAACGACATCATCAAGGAGTACCTCTCCCGCGGGACCTACATCTTCCCGCCGGCAGCGTCCCTGCGGCTGACCGCCGACCTCATCGCGTACACGCTCCGGGAGATGCCCCGGTGGAATCCGGTCAACATCTGCTCCTACCACCTGCAGGAGGCCGGCGCCACCCCGGTCCAGGAGGTCGGCTTCGCGCTCGCCACCGCGGTCGCCGTCCTCGACGCCGTCCGGGGCTCCGGCCAGGTGCCGGCCGAGCGGATGGGAGATGTGGTCCAGCGGATCAGTTTCTTCGTCAACGCCGGGGTGCGCTTCGTGGAGGAGATCGCCAAGATGCGTGCCTTCGGTGCGCTCTGGGACGAGATCACTCGCGACCGGTACGGCGTGGCGAATCCGAAGCAGCGCCGGTTTCGCTACGGCGTCCAGGTCAACTCCCTGGGGCTGACCGAGGCGCAGCCGGAGAACAACATTCAACGCATCGTTCTGGAGATGCTCGGCGTGACCCTCTCCCGGAATGCCCGGGCCCGGGCCGTGCAACTCCCCGCCTGGAACGAGGCCCTTGGCCTGCCCCGCCCGTGGGACCAGCAGTGGTCGCTGCGGATGCAGCAGGTGCTCGCGTACGAGTCGGACCTGCTGGAGTACCCCGACCTGTTCGACGGTTCGCACCTGATGACGGCGCTGGTGGACGACATCGTCTCCGGCGCCCGGGGCGAGCTGGAGAAGGTGCTGGAGATGGGGGGAGTTGTCGCCGCGGTCGAGACCGGCTACCTGAAGAGCGCCCTGGTCGCCTCGCTCGGCGACCGGCGTCGCCGGATGGAGGCCGGCACCGATGTGGTGGTTGGCGTCAACCGGTTCACCGAGACCGAGCCCTCCCCGCTGACCGCGGCCGGCGCCGCGGCGATCGAACAGGTCGATCCGGCGGCGGAGGCAGCCGCCACGACTGCCGTACGCCACTGGCGGGCCAGCCGGGACGCAGCGGCCGTGGATACCGCGCTCGCCCGGCTCCGCGCCGACGCCGCGACTACCACGAACCTGATGTCGGCCACGCTCGACTGCGTACGCGCCGGGGTGACCACCGGTGAGTGGGCGGGCGCGTTGCGGGAGATCTTCGGGGAGTACCGGGCCCCCACCGGGCTGTCGGGGGCGGTCGGTTCCGGCGCGGACGGGCCGTTGTCGGCGGTCCGGGCCCGGGTCGCCGCCACGGCCCGGCAACTGGGCAGTGGACGGCTGCGGCTGCTGGTCGGCAAGCCCGGTCTGGACGGGCACTCCAACGGTGCCGAGCAGATCGCGGTCCGGGCCCGCGACGCCGGCTTCGAGGTGGTCTATCAAGGCATCCGGTTGACCGCCGGGCAGATCGTGGCCGCCGCGGTGGAGGAGGACGTGGACCTGGTCGGCCTCTCGGTCCTCTCCGGCTCACATCTTGCGGCTGTGCCCGCCGTCCTGGCGGGGCTGCGCGCCGCCGGGCGGGGTGATCTGCCCGTCGTGGTCGGCGGCATCATCCCGGAGGCGGACACGCAGACCCTTCGAGATGCCGGAGTCGTCCGGGTCTTCACGCCGAAGGACTTCGCGCTCACCGGGGTCGTCAACGAGTTGGTGACCGTGGTCCGCCACGCCAACGGCCTGCCGGAGCAGTAGCTCCGTTACCCTCGTCAGGTGCGGTTGGTGATTGCGAAGTGCTCTGTGGACTATGTTGGACGGCTTTCGGCCCACCTGCCGCCAGCCACCCGTCTGGTGATGGTGAAGGCGGACGGGTCGGTGTCGATCCACGCCGACGACCGGGCCTACAAGCCGCTGAACTGGATGAGCCCCCCGTGCCGGCTGGAGGAGGCCCCGGGCGTCTGGCGGGTGGTCAACAAGGCCGGTGAGGAGCTGCGGATCACCCTGGAGGAGGTCTTCCAGGACACCGCGTACGAGCTGGGTGTCGACCCGGGCCTGCGGAAGGACGGCGTGGAGGCGCACCTTCAGGAGCTGTTGGCGGCCAGCCCGGAGACGCTGGGTGAGGGTTTCACGCTGGTTCGCCGGGAGTACATGACGGCGATCGGCCCGGTGGACCTGTTGTGCCGGGACGCGGCGCAGGGTGCTGTCGCAGTCGAGGTGAAGCGCCGCGGTGAGATCGACGGTGTGGAGCAGCTCACCCGCTACCTGGAACTGCTCAACCGGGACCCACTGCTCGCGCCGGTGCAGGGCGTCTTCGCCGCGCAGGAGATCAAGCCGCAGGCGCGGGTACTCGCCACCGACCGGGGGATTCGCTGCGTGGTCGTGGACTACGACAAGCTGCGTGGCATCGAGCGGGACGAGCTGACCCTGTTCTGAGCCGTCCGCGGCCCACCGGGGGCCTCGGGCTGTGGGCGGCTCGAGGGCAGGGGGAGCCCTGATGGGTCAACGGCCGTAGAAGCGCTTGACAATCTTGACCAGTCGGGCGATGTCCGCGTCGGTGCGGTCGAAGGTCGTCACGGGCAGCAGCGACCGGGCCCGGCGCCGGGTGATGGCCTTGGGGCGGGCGAACTCCCGCAGCCCATCCGCGCCGTGAATACGTCCAAAACCGGAGTCGCCCACGCCGCCGAAGGGCAGGGTGGACATCCCGGCGAAGGTCAGGGCCGAGTTCACCGAGGCCATGCCGGAACGCATCCGCCGCGCGACCGCCATGGCCCGACGCCGGCCGAAGACCGAGCCGCCGAGCCCGTAGCGCAGCGCGTTGGTCCGGGCGACCGCCTCGTCAACGTCGCGGACCCGGTTGATGGTCAGGGTGGGGCCGAAGGTCTCCTCGCGTATGGCGGCTGAGTCCTCCGGCACGTCCACCAGCACAGTGGGCCGCACGTACGGTGGCTGCACCGCGTCTGCCCCACCGAGTACGGCTCGGCCGCCGTGGGCCAGAGCATCGTCGATGTGCCGGCGGATCACCTCCAGTTGGCTCGGCATGGTGATCGGGCCGATATCGGTGCCGTCGGCACCGACGGTGAGTCGTCCGGCCCGCTGGACCACCCGGTCGACGAAGCTGTCGAAGATCCCCTCGACGGCGTAGACCCGCTCGATGCCGATGCAGGTCTGGCCGGCGTTGGTGAGACCGCCCCAGACGGCTGCCGAGGCCGCGGCGTCCAGGTCGGCGTCGGTATCGACGATCATCGCGTCCTTCCCGCCGGCCTCGATGAGTACGGGGGTCAGGGACTCGGCGCAGGCGGCCATCACCTTTCGACCAGTAGCTGTGGACCCGGTGAAGGCCAGCTTGTCGACCCCGGATCGGCACAGCGCCGCGCCGACGTCACCGAGGCCGTGCACCGCGGCGAACACCGGCTCCTCGTTGACGACCTCGGCGAAGCTGTCAACCAGCCACTGGCCGACGGCCGGAGTGTACTCGCTGGGCTTGAGGACCACGGCGTTGCCCGCGGCCAGGGCGTAGGCGATGGAGCCGATCGGGGTGAACACGGGGTAGTTCCACGGGCCGATCACGCCGACCACCCCGTACGGCTGGTATTCCAGATGGGCGGAGAACTCCGCCAGCATCAGCCGGGACCGTACCCGGCGGGGGCCGAGCACCCGCTTGGCGTTACGTGCGGCCCAGTCGAGGTGCTCGACGGCGGTGACCACCTCGACGACGGACTCGGCGACCGGCTTGCCGCCCTCGACATGCACCAGCTCGGCGAGCTCCTCGACTCGGGATGCCAGCCGGCTCCGCCAGCGCAGCAGCCGCTCCCGTCGGGCGGCGACGCCGAGCCCGGCCCACCACTCGCTGGCGGCACGGGCCTGGACGACGGTTGCTTCGACATCGGCGGGGGAGGCGACCGGCAGCCGCCCGGCCTCCGCGCCGGTCGCCGGGTTCGTCGAGACGAGTCGACCATCATCGATCATCGGGGTGCCCGGAACATGTACAGCCGTCATGGCGGAAGTTTAGACCCGGCTTGCTACTCACCGGTAGGGCGGCGGTGCCCGCCTATTGTCAGCCTGGCACCGTGACATACCCCACGGCATCTCGACAACCCTGCGGCACATGGCAGACTCGCGCGCATACCTTATTGGCCGTTAACGCCGGCCGAATGGAGCTGACCAGGGAGGCTTGGCGTGACGCGCGAGTTCGCCAGTGTGGGTGTGGTGGGTCTGGGCACCATGGGTGCCGGCATCGTCGAGGTCTTCGCCCGAAATGGCATCGACGTCGTCGCCGTCGAGGTGACCGAGGCGGCGCTGGAGCGCGGCCGGGCCACCCTGACCGGCTCGACCGACCGGGCGGTCGCTAGGGGCAAGCTAGCGGCGGCCGACCGGGACGGGCTCCTGGCCCGCGTCGACTGGCAGGTCGGGCTGGCGGCCCTGCACTCGGTCGACCTGGTGATCGAGGCCGTTCCCGAGCAGCTCGATCTGAAGCAGCGGGTCTTCGCGGAGCTGGATCGGGTCTGCAAGCCCGAGGCGGTTCTGGCCACCAACACCTCGTCGCTTTCGGTAACCGAGATTTCGGTGGCCACGACCCGCCCCAACCAGGTCATCGGCATCCACTTCTTCAACCCGGCGCCGGTCATGAAGCTGGTGGAGATCGTTCGGACGGTGGTCACCTCGGCCGAGGTTGTTGCCGACGTGGAGGGGCTCTGCGCGCGGTTGGGCAAGGTCGATGTGACGATCAGCGACCGTGCCGGCTTCATCGCCAACGCCCTCCTCTTCGGCTACCTCAACCATGCGGTCAGCCTGGTCGAGGCGCGGTACACCAGCCGGGAGGACATCGATGTGGCGATGAAACTCGGCTGCGGGCTGCCGATGGGCCCGTTGGCGTTGATGGATCTGATCGGCCTGGACACCGCGTACGAGATTCTGGACACGATGTACCGGCGGGGCGGCCGGGACCGGCGACACGCCCCGGTGCCGCTGATCAAGCAGATGGTCACCGCCGGGCTGCTCGGTCGGAAGTCGGGGCGCGGCTTCTACACCTACGAGCGGCCCGGTTCGCCGGTGGTCGTACCGGACGACCAGACGCCGGTGCGTGAGGAGTCGACGCTCGAGGCCCGCGCGCGGGGCATCGCGAAGGTCGGTGTGGTCGGTTCCGGGACGATGGCGACCGGCATTATCGAGGTCTTCGCCAAGGCTGGCTACGAGGTGGTCTCGGTGACCCGCGGGGCGGAGAAGTCCGCCACGCTCTTCGAGGCGGTCAAGACCTCGCTCAACAAGGGCGTGGTGCGGGGCAAGCTGGGCGAGGCCGACCGGGACGCCGCGCTGGGCCGGATCACGTGGTCCGCGACGTTGGAACACCTCGCCGACGTCGATCTGGTGGTCGAGGCGGTCATCGAGGAGCTGAGCGTCAAGAAGGCCCTCTTCGCCAGCCTCGACGAGATCTGCAAGCCCGGTGTCGTGCTCGCCACCACCACCTCGTCGTTGCCGGTGATCGCTGTCGCGATGGCCACCCAGCGTCCGGCGGACGTGGTCGGCCTGCACTTCTTCAACCCGGCACCGGTCATGTCGCTGGTGGAGATCGTGCAGACCATCCGCACGTCGGCGGAGACCACCGCGACCGCGAAGGCGGTCTGCGGGGAGCTGGGCAAGACCGGTGTGGTCTGCGGGGACCGCTCCGGGTTCATCGTCAACGCGTTGCTCTTCCCGTACCTCAACGACGCGGTGAAGATGCTGGAGGCGAGCTACTCGACCGCCGACGACATCGACCATGCGATGAAGCTCGGCTGTGGGTACCCGATGGGTCCGTTCGAGTTGCTCGACGTGGTCGGCCTCGACGTGTCCCTGGCCATTCAGCGGGAGTTGTACCTGGAGCTGCGCGAGCCGGGGTTCGCTCCCGCGCCGCTGCTGGAGCATCTGGTCACCGCCGGCTATCTGGGCCGGAAGACTGGCCGGGGCTTCCGCGATCACACTCGCCGATGAGCGGTAGGACAGGTGCGGGCCGGTCGCGCCGCCGGCCCGCCGACACCGTACGGCATCGTCCCGCCGTACGCTGGAGGGTGTGAGCCCTCGCCGTAACCGATCCCGCCGGGATGAGAGCGTGCAGTTTGATTCCGCGCGGCTCCGGCAGGGGGTCGAGTCGGCGCAACAGTGGCGGGACGGCGACTGGCAGGTCCGGTTGATCAGCGGCGGCGCGTCGGTGAAGACCTACCGTTGCCCCGGCTGTGACCAGGAGATCCGGCCAGGTGTGGCGCATGTCGTGGCGTGGCCTGCCCAGGGGTGGGGGGACCTGACCGACCGCCGGCACTGGCACAGCGGCTGTTGGCGGGCCCGGGACCGGCGGGCACCGATCGTGCAACGGGGCCGCAGCGCGCCCCGCCACGGCTGAGGCACGACCTGGGGTCGCTCTCTTCCCGACCCCGGCCGGGTTGCCGGCGCGGTGACGGGGGAGACTGGGCGGGTGAGCACACCCATCCGCGCCTCGTCGATCCTGCCCGGCCGCCGGGAGGAGATCGAGCTGCACACCGCCGACGGGCTGCGACTCGTCGGTGAGTTGGCCCGCCCGGCCGACCGCGCACCGGTCGCCACGCTGGTCTGCCTGCATCCGCTGCCCACCCATGGCGGGATGATGGACAGCCACGTGTTCCGCAAGGCCGCCTGGCGCCTGCCGGCCCTGGCTGATCTGGCGGTGCTGCGTTTCAACACCCGGGGCACGACCAGCATGCGCGGTACCAGTGCGGGGACGTTCGACAACGCGGTCGGCGAGCGGTACGACGTCGCCGCCGCCATCGAGTACGCGGAGTTCCACGAGCTGCCGGAGATCTGGCTGCTGGGTTGGTCGTTCGGCACTGACCTGGCCCTGCGGTACGGCTGTGACCCGGCGGTGGCGGGTGCGATCCTGCTCTCCCCGCCGCTGCGGTTCTCCGGCTCCGAGGAGCTGGCGAGCTGGGCCGCCGCCGGCAAGCCGATCACGGCGCTGGTGCCGGAGTTCGACGACTACCTGCGGCCCGAGGAGGCGCGGGAGCGCTTCGCGGCCGTGCCGCAGGCTGAGGTGGTCGGAGTGCCGGGCGCCAAACACCTGTGGGTCGGTGACGCCGAGACCGTCCTGGACGAGGTCGTCCGGCGGGTCAACCCCTCCGTCCCCGTGCCGCTGCCGGCCACCTGGGACGGCCCGGTGGAGACCGGCGATGTCAGCGCTTACGCTGATCGCACGGTGGCGGCCTTCGCCGATCGGCCGGTGCCGGGCCCGGCGGCCGACTAGCGGGAATCCTTTCGCGGAACAGCCACCCCGCGCTGGACCGGCCGGAGCGCCGCGACGGTGGGGATCGCCGTCCAGCCGGTCGGCTCAGTCCTTGTCAACGACGACCTTGCTCGGCTTGGAGCTGCGCTGGTCGGTGGTGGGCTTCGCCGGTCGGTTGTTGTTCTCACCGGTACTGGTGATCTTTGTGGGGGCGGCTGCCCGACCCCCCTCACCCGGTACGGCCGCGACGGTCGGCTCGCCGTCCACCCCGGCGCTGGCCTCATCACCGTCCTTCGTGGTAACCGACTTCACGCTGCCCTTGGCGGACTCGTCAACGGCCGGCTCGATCCGTCCGCGGGCCGGCTGGCCGGCGTCCGCCGGATCGACTTTGCCCACCCCGGCCCGGTCGCCAGCGGGCGGCGCCGGTGCGTCCGTGGGGGCCCGACCGTTGTCGGAATCGCCGTCCGCGGGCCCGACCGGGGCGGGCTTCGCTGCCCTGGTCAACTCGAGCCGAAGTTCTGCCACCTGTCGCTGCAGGTCATCGGACTCCTGGCGGGATCGCCAGGTTTCCTGCCGCAGATCAGCGAGCTGCTGCTGCGCCTGCGCGATCTCCAGCATCACCTGGGCGAGCTGCTGCCGGCCGGTCGCGGCCTCCTGCTGCGTCGCCGCCAGGTGCTGCTGGGTGGTGGCCAGGGCCTGCTGGGTGGTGGCGGCGTACTCCTCGAACTGGCGTCGGGAGGTGGCGACGTACTCGTCGGCGGTACGGCGCTGCTCGGCCGCCGCCTCCTCGGCCTGGCTCAGCAGCACCGTTGCTTCCTGGTCCGCACGCTCGCGTAGGGCCTGGGCATCCTGCTCGGCGGTCCGCCGGATGCTTTCGGCGGCACCCTCGATCTCGTCGCGGCGGGCCGTGTACGTGGACTCCAACTCGGTCTTGCGCGAGGTGAACTCGGTCTCCAGTTCCTGCTGTCGGGTCGTGAACCCGGTCTCCAGTTCCTGCTGTTGGGCTGCGAACCCGGTCTCCAGTTCCTGCTGCCGGCTCGTGAACCCGGTCTCCAGTTCCTGCTGTCGGGTCGTGAACCCGGTCTCCAGTTCCTGCTGTCGGGCTGCGAACCCGGTCTCCAGTTCCTGCTGCCGGCTCGTGTACTGCTGCTCCAGCTCGGCATGCCGGGACTCGTGCCGCTGCTCCAACTCGTCGCGGCGGCTGGTGAACTCCTGGTCGTCGGCGGCCCGGCGCTGGGCCAGCTCGCGGTCTGCCGCCGCCCGGCGGTTGTTGACCTCCTTCTCCACCCCCGCCCGCCACGCTCCCAGTTCCTGCTGTGTCTGGGCTCGGGTCTGCCGGGCATACGCCTCGGCCTCGGTGCGTGTTTGCTGCGCGTCTGCCTCGGCCTCGGCCCGCTGCCGCTTCGCCGCGTCGGCGGCCTGCTTGGCGAGCAGCTCCGCCTCCTGACGGGCCTTTGTGTGTGTGGCCCGGCCGGCGATGCTGGCGTCGTCAATGATCTGCTTGGCCTCCTGCTGGGCCTTGGCGTGGGTAGCCCGGCTCGCCTCGGTAGCCTGCTCCACGAGGCGTCCGGCCTCCTCCTGCGCCTTGGCTTGCACCTCCTTGGCGGCCTCCCGTAGCTCGGTTGACTCCTGCTGGGCTTTGGTCTGCGCCTCGCGGGCCGCCTCGCGTAGCTTCGTCGCCTCCTGCTGGGCCCGCGTGTGCACCTCTTTCGCGGTGTCCCGCAGTTGGGTAGCTTCCTGTTGGGCCTTTGTCAGCGCCTCCTGCGCGGTCTTGCGTAGCCGGGCGGCCTCCTCGGTCGCGGCCCTGACCGCGGTTTCTGCCTGCTCGGTTGCGGTTTTGACCGTGGCGTCTGCCTGCTCGGTTGCGGCCTTGACCCGGGCCTCGGCCTCCTCGGTTGCGGTTTTGACCGTGGCGTCTGCCTGCTCGGTTGCGGCCTTGACCCGGGCCTCGGCCTCCTCGGTCGCGGCTTTGACCGCGGCGTCTGCCTCCGCCTTCCGCGCTGCGGTGTGCCGCTCTTCCTCGGCGCGGCGAGCGGCCAGCGCCAGCTCGAAGTCCTTGAGCGCTTTGGCCGCCTCCGCCCGCGCCTCGTCGATGATGTGTTCGGCGGCGGCTCGGCGGGACTCGATCTCCTGGTTCGCGGCGGCGAGGATCTCTTCGGCCTGTTCTTCGGCGAGGGTGAGGACCTGCTCGACGCGGGGGCCAAGGTGCCGGAAGGAGGCGCGGTCCACCACGCCGACCTGCTTGCGCACCTGGGCCAGGTCCCGCTGGAGCACCTCCACCTGGCCGGCCAGCTTGTGGATTTGGGTGTAGGCCTGCTCTCGCTCGGCGGTCAGGGTGGCGATCTCGTGCTCGGCGCGAGCGACGTACCGGTCGACCTGCCCCTTCACGTACCCCCGCAGGCCGGCCTCGAAGCTGGGCTCCGTGGTCACATCCCCGCCGAGAGCGAACAGTTCCTCGCCGTTCGACATGCCCCCATCCTCACACGCAATTGGCCCTCTTGGGGCGATACGGACTCGTCGGATGCAGCGGTTCAACCGGTGCGATCCGGACTTGGAACGACGTACGGCGCGGGGCGACACCGGATACCCAGCATCGCCCCGCGCGGTGGAACAGGCACCAGCCGAGCTGGTCAGCTGGAGGATGCGGTGCTCTCGCTCTTCTTCGCCTCCGCTGTGGCCCCCGACTTCGCCTCCGTGGCGGCGGCCACGGCGGAGGCTGCCGCCGCGGCGGCGTCCGGGCCCGTGCCCGGGACGATGCCGGCGAGCCCGGAGAGCATCTGGCCGAGCTGGGAGGTGACGGCGTCCTTCTGGCGGGTCAGATCCTCGACCTCGCGGCGGGCCGTCTGAGTAGCCAGGTCGGCCTCGGTGCGGGCCTCGGTGAGCAGGCGCTTCGCCTCGGCCTTCGCTTCGGTGAGGCTCTTTTCGGCGGCAGCCTTGGCTTCTTCGACCGTGTCGTGGGCGGTGCGTTCCGACTCGACCCGCCGTGCCTCGGCGCGCTGCTCGATCTCCTTGGCCCGCTCCTGGGCCGCTCGGGCCCGCTCCTCGGCCTCGTTGACGAGCTTCTGGGTCTGGGCGACCTGGGCGGCGTGCCGCTCCGACTCCTCGCGCTCGGCCTTCTCCCGCCGCTCGGCCAGCTGCAGCTCAAGGGCCTGCAGGTCCTTGTCGCGCTTGTCTCGCGCGTCGGTGAGGAGCTTGGTCGCCTCGGCGCGCTTCTCCTCGGCCTCGCGGGCAGCCTTCGCCCGCTGCTGGGTGATCTCCCGCTCCGCGGTCGCACGGAGGGTGGACACCTCCCGCTCGACGGTGGACTTAAGCTCGGCGACCTCGTGCGCGGTGACGGTGCGCAGCTGCTTGGTCTCCCGATCGGCGTCGGCCCGCAGGGTGTCGGCCTCGCGGCGGGCCTGGACGCGGGCCTCGGCCGCCTCCCGCTCCGCGGCGGTCCGGACGTTGCCCGCCTCCCGCTCCGCGGTGGCCTTCATCGCCGCCACCTCGGCCCGCGCCTTGTCAGTGATCTCCCGGGCCTCGAGCCGGGCGGCGGAGAGAATGCCCTCGGACTCCCGCTTCGCCTCGTTGCGATGGTCGTTGGCGTGCTCCTCAGCGAGCCGGAGGATCTGCTCAACGCGGGTCCCGATGCCGGAGAGGGTCGGCCGATTGTTCTCTTCGAGTTGTTTGCTGGCCTCGGAGAGCTTCTGCTCGAGGGCGGTCATCCGCTGCTCAGCCTGGCGGAGTCGGCGCTGCGCGTCGTTCATCCGCTGCTCGGCCTCGGCGCGGGCCTGCTCGGACTGGGTCAGCGCGGCGCTCATCCGACCAAGGAAGTCGTCCACCTGCCCGGTGTTGTAGCCGCGCAGGCCGACCGTGAAGTCAGGCTGGGTGTTCGCGTTATCGAAGAACGCAAGAGGGGAGGACTGCTGCTGGGGCATTGGGACATACTCGCAGACGACCTGGGGGCCTTCGCAAGAGCGCCCCGACCTTTGCCTTCCTCATTACAGGGTCAACCCGCTCGCGGCGCAGCGGCCGGGCCGATCGGCGATCTTGGCAGCTCCCGGATGCCGTGACGGTCTGAAGTGGGCTCTGAAATGGGCCGTGCGCAAGGACTCACGGCCTCATTTCAGTTCTGAGCCGGTATCGGGGAAGTCGGTATCGTTCGAATGGCCGTCCAGATCGGCGGAAGGAAAGGCAATCCAGTCACCACATTGGGTGGCGACTGTGACCCGTCTGATCAGTGACCGCGGAACCGGTTGATCGCTGCCTCGTGCCGCCCGCGGAACTCGGGGTCGCGTACACCGAGGCCGTCGGTAGGAGCAAGGCAGCGGACCCCGACCTTGCCCTGGTGCGCGTTCCGGTGCACCTCACATGCGGCCTGGCCGGTCTGCTCCAGGCTGTAGGTCTTCGACACGGTCGGATGGATCTTGCCGAGGGCGATCAGCCGGTTCGCCTCCCACGCCTCCCGGTAGTTCGCGAAGTGGCTGCCGACGATGCGCTTCAGGTGCATCCAGAGGTAGCGGTTGTCGTACTGGTGTTGGTAGCCACTGGTCGAGGCGCAGGTGACCACGGTGCCGCCGCGTTTGGTGACGAAGACGCTGGCTCCGAAGGTCTCTCGCCCCGGGTGCTCGAAGACGATGTCGGGGTCCTCGCCGCCGGTCAGCTCACGAATGCGTTCACCGAAGCGGCGCCACTCGTCCGGGTTCTGGGTCTGCTCGTCCTGCCAGAACCGAAAGCCTTCGGCGGCCCGGTCGATCACCAGCTCCGCGCCCATCCGTCGGCACAGCTCCGCCTTTTCCGGCGAGGAGACCACGCAGACCGGAATCGCCCCACCGGTGAGCGCCATCTGGGTGGCGTAGCTGCCCAGGCCGCCGGAGGCACCCCAGATCAGCACGACGTCACCCTGCTTCATGTTCGCGCCGTGGTGGGAGACGAGCTGGCGGTACGCGGTGGAGTTGACCAGCCCCGGGCTCGCCGCCTCCTCCCAGCTGAGGTGGCGGGGCTTCGGCATGAGCTGGTTGGCCTTGACAATCGCCAGCTCGGCCAGACCGCCGAAGTTGGTCTCGAAACCCCAGATCCGCTGCTGCGGGTCGAGCATGGTGTCATCGTGTCCGGCGGCCTCCTCCAGCTCCACCGAGAGGCAGTGGGCGACGACCTCGTCACCGGCCTGCCACCGGGTCACACCGGGGCCGGTGCGTAGCACGACGCCGGCCGCGTCCGAACCGACCACGTGGTACGGCAGGTCGTGTCGCCGGGTCAGCTCGGAGAGTCGGCCATAGCGCTGGAGGAACGTGAAGGTCGGCAGTGGTTCGAAAATGCTCGTCCACACCGTGTTGTAGTTGATGGCGCTGGCCATCACCGCGACCAGTGCCTCGCCGGGACCGAGCTGTGGGGTCGGCACCTCCTGGACGTGCAGCGCCTTGCGGGGGTCCTTGTCCCGCGTGGCCATGCCGTCGAAGATCTGTGTCTCCTCGGCGCGCACGACGACGCCTCGGTAGGACTGTGGAATTGGGAGCCGGGCAACACCAGCGAGTTCACGTTCGGGCTGCGCCGAACCCTCCGCGGCCATGATCGTTTCGAGGATGTCCTGCACTTCGACCTCCCGTTCGTCTGCCCCGCGCGTCGCCGGCAGGGGCGTGCCATCGTCGGTGCCCGGCACGTCGGTCACCGGCTCGGTATCGACGCGACCGGCATCGACCGCGCTGTTGTGGAGGCGGACGTTACTGAACGGTAGCTTTGCTCGGAAGTGCTGTGTGAAAAAATGCATCGATTGGTGGGTGGGCCCTGCCCGGCAGGGAGCGGGAGGGCCACCCGGCCTCAGTGCTCCGCGGCGGGCTCGACCAGTTCGACCAGGACGCCACCGGCGTCCTTCGGGTGGACGAAATTGATCCGAGAGTTCGCGGTGCCCCGCCTCGGCTGCTCGTACAGCAGGCGGAGACCCCGCTCGCGTAGCTTCGCGCAGGCTACGTCGATGTCGGTGACCGTGTACGCGACCTGCTGCACGCCCGGGCCCTGCCGGTCGAGGAACCGCGCGATCGTGGACGCCGGTGAGAGTGGGGCGAGCAGCTGCACGCAGCCGCCGGCGGCAGTCGGGCCGACCGCCAACATCGCCTCGCGGACGCCCTGCTCCTCGTTGGTCTCGGTGTGTACGCACCGCATGCCGAAGGTGCGCTGGTAGAAGTCGATCGCCTCGTCCAGGTCAGGTACGGCGACACCGACGTGGTCGATGCGACGTAGTCCGATGTCTGTGCCGTAGTCCGCAGCGGACTCGACGGGGGGATTCTCGGCCATGGCGTCAGTCTGGCCGAACGCGTGCCCGGGGAGCGCGACCGGATGGCTATCTCACGCCACGGGGAGGCGATGACCTGTCTCACGGGAAGGCGATACCCTGTCCGGACGGGTCACGCGGGCGCTCCCGTGCCCCTTGTGTGGCGGGGCGACGAGTAGCCCTGCACCGGTTTGCCCTACCGTGCGCCGTCGATGTGCGCGGGGTCACCGTCGTCGATCTGTTCCCAGAAGCTAAGGTGCGTCCTAACAATCGTTAAGGCGTACAGGTCGGGACCCTCGGAGGCAGGTATGGCTTCGGTGATCGTCAGCGGCGCTCGAACCCCGATGGGGCGACTGCTGGGAAATCTCAAGGATCTTTCCGCGACCCGGCTTGGTGGCGTGGCGATCAAGGCAGCGCTGGAGCGGGCCGAGGTCGCCCCGGATCAGGTCCAGTACGTGATCATGGGGCAGGTGCTCCAGGCGGGCGCCGGTCAGATTCCGGCCCGGCAGGCGGCCGCCGAGGCGGGCATTCCGCTCTCCGTTCCGGCGCTGACCATCAACAAGGTCTGCCTATCCGGGCTGGACGCGATCGCCCTGGCCGACCAGTTGATCAGGGCTGGGGAGTTCGACGTCATCGTGGCCGGCGGCATGGAGTCGATGACCAACGCCCCGCATCTGCTGGTGGGACAGCGGGGTGGTTACAAGTACGGCGACGTGGTGATCAAGGACCACATGGCCCTCGACGGGCTCACCGACGCCTGGGACTGCTGCTCGATGGGGGAGTCGACCGAGCGGCACGGCAGCACCAAGGGGATCAGCCGTGCGGAGCAGGACGCCTTCGCCGCGGGAAGCCACCAGCGTGCCGCCGCAGCCCAGAAGAACGGGCACTTCACCGAGGAGATCACCCCGGTCGTTCTCCCACAGCGCAAGGGTGAGCCGTTGGTGATCAGTGCGGACGAGGGCATTCGTCCGGAAGCCACCGCGGAGTCGCTGGCGAAGCTGCGTCCGGCCTTTGCCCCGGAGGGCAGTATCACCGCGGGCAGCTCGTCGCCGATCTCCGACGGGGCTGCCGCCGTCGTGGTGATGAGTAAGGCCAAAGCCACGGAACTGGGGCTTACCTGGCTGGCCGAGATCGGTGCGCACGGCAATGTCGCCGGCCCGGACAACTCGCTGCACTCGCAGCCATCCAATGCGATCGGCCACGCGCTCCGGAAGGCGGGCCTCACGATCAACGATCTGGATCTGATCGAGATCAACGAGGCGTTTGCGCAGGTGGGCATCCAGTCAACCCGGGACCTCGGGATCAGTCCGGACAAGGTCAACGTCAACGGCGGTGCGATCGCCCTCGGGCACCCGATCGGCATGTCCGGTGCCCGGCTGGTTCTGACCCTGGCGCTGGAGCTCAAGCGGCGCGGTGGCGGCACCGGCGCGGCGGCGCTCTGCGGCGGTGGTGGCCAGGGCGACGCGCTGATCATCCACGTCCCAGCGGGGGCCGAGGGCCAGGGGTGAGCCAGACCGGCGAGCCCCGTGGTCGGGAACGAAAGGCACCATGACTGACGCCGTCAACAATGTCCCGGCCGCGCCTCCGGTACGCCGTAGCCGGGACATTCCCATGCTCGTCGAGCGGGCCCGCGCGGGTGACCCCCGTGCGGTCGCCCGCCTCATCACGTTGGTCGAGTCCGGGGACGAGGCACTGCCGAGGATTGCGGCGGCTTTCGCCCCGTATGCGGGCCAGGCCCAGGTGGTCGGTCTGACGGGCTCGCCCGGGGTGGGTAAGTCGACCACCACCAACGAGTTGGTGCGAGCGCTGCGCTCCCGGGGACACCGGGTCGGCGTCCTGGCCATCGACCCGTCCAGCCCCTTCACCGGAGGGGCGATCCTCGGCGATCGGGTCCGGATGCAGGACCACGCCACCGATCCCGGCGTCTACATCCGTTCCATGTCCAGTCGCGGGCACCTCGGCGGGCTTTCGGCGGCAACGCCGCAGGCGGTCCGGGTGTTGGAGGGTGCCGGCTGCGACGTGGTTCTGGTGGAGACCGTCGGCGTGGGGCAGGCGGAGGTAGAGGTCGCCTCGCTCGCCGACACCACGCTCGTGCTGCTCGCCCCCGGAATGGGGGACGCGATCCAGGCGGTCAAGGCCGGCATCCTGGAGATCGCCGACGTGTTCGTGGTCAACAAGGCCGACCGGGACGGCGCCGATGCCACGGTCCGGGACATCCAGGGCATGATCGCACTGGGGGAACGAGGGCCGGGGCAGTGGCGGCCAGCGGTGGTGCGCGCTGTCGCCGTACGCGGTGAGGGGATCGACGACGTCGCCGCGGCCATCGACAAGCATCGGAGTTGGCTGGTCGAGCGGGGTGAACTGCGCCGTCGTCAGGAGGCACGGGCCGCTGCTGAGGTGGAGGCGATCGCGCTGGGTGCGCTCCGGGCCCGAATCGGTTCGCTGCGGGACGGCACCGAGCTGTCGACGCTCGCTGCCCGGGTGGCGGCGGGTGCGCTCGACCCGTACGCGGCGGCTGATCAGCTCCTCGCGCAGATCGCCGGCGACCGCGCCGGAAACCCTACCGACCGGTACGAACGTCCTTAGCGACCGTTCAGGACAGGACCTACACTCGGAGGTGGAGTCGCAGACCCGAGGAGGAGCCCCGCGGATGAACGCCGACGAGATCGCCGCTGGACGCAGACGCTGGCAGGACCGCTACGATGCCGCGCGCAAACGGGACGCCGACTTCACCACGCTCTCCGGGATGACTGTCGCCCCGGTGTATGGGCCGCCAGAGGGAGTGGATCACCCCGGCTTCGAGCGGATCGGCTGGCCGGGTGAGTTCCCGTACACCCGTGGTCTACACCCGACCGGGTACCGAGGGCGGGCCTGGACCATCCGGCAGTTCGCCGGCTTCGGTAACGCCCAGCAGACCAACGAGCGCTACAAGATGATCCTGGGCGCGGGGGGCGGCGGGCTCTCCGTCGCCTTCGACATGCCCACGCTGATGGGGCGTGACTCGGATGATCCGCAGTCACTCGGCGAGGTCGGGCACTGCGGGGTAGCGGTGGACAGCGCCGCCGACATGGAGGTGCTCTTCGACGGCATCGACCTGGCCGGTGTCACGACGAGTATGACTATCTCCGGGCCGGCCGTCCCGGTCTTCTGCATGTATCTGATCGCTGCCGAGCGGCAGGGCGCGGACCTCTCCCGCCTGGATGGCACCCTGCAGACGGACATCTTCAAGGAGTACATCGCACAGAAAGAGTGGCTCTTCGACCCGGAGCCGCACCTGCGTCTCATCGGCGACCTCATGGAGTACTGCGCCCGGGAGATACCCCGGTACAAACCGCTCTCCGTCTCCGGCTACCACATCCGGGAGGCGGGCTCGACGGCCGCGCAGGAGCTGGCATACACCCTTGCCGACGGCTTCGGCTACGTCGAGCTGGGCCTCTCCCGCGGCCTCGACGTGAACGTCTTCGCCCCGGGCCTGAGCTTCTTCTTTGATTCCCATGTGGACTTCTTCGAGGAGGTCGCGAAGTTCCGAGCCGCCCGGCGGATCTGGGCTCGTTGGCTGCGCGACGTCTACGGTGCCACCAGCGAGAAGGCGCAGTGGCTGCGCTTCCACACGCAGACCGCCGGGGTCTCGCTGACCGCACAGCAGCCGGTCAACAATGTGGTTCGGACCGCGGTGGAGGCCCTCGCGGCCGTGCTTGGCGGCACCAACTCGCTACACACCAACGCCCTCGACGAAACCCTGGCGCTGCCCACCGACGAGTCGGCCGAGATCGCCCTGCGTACCCAACAGGTGTTGATGGAGGAGACCGGGGTGACCAACGTGGCCGACCCGCTGGGCGGCTCCTGGTACGTCGAGGCGCTCACCGACAAGATCGAGGCCGAGGCAGAGGAGATCTTCACCCGGATCCGGCAGCTCGGTGGTGAGGGGCCGCACGAGATCGGTCCGATGACCTCGGGAATCCTGCGGGGCATTGAGGATGGCTGGTTTACCGGGCACATCGCCGAGGCCGCGTTCGCCTACCAGCGGGCGCTGGAGAAGGGCGAAAAGAAGATCGTCGGGGTTAACTGCCACACCGGCACGGTCGCCAAGGAGCTGGAGATTCTGCGGATTTCGCACGAGGTCGAGCTGGAGCAGCGGCGCACACTCGGCGAGCGGAAGGCGGCCCGGGACGACGCCGAGGTCAGCGCGGCGTTGGAGCGGATGGTCGCGGTCAGCCGGACCAGCGGGAACATGATCCCGATGATGCTCGACGCGGTCCGCGCCGAGGCGACCCTGGGCGAGATCTGTGACGCGCTGCGCCTCGAGTGGGGCGTCTACCGCGAGCCGGCTCGCTTCTGACCGCCGGCATCCCGCAGGTGCGGCGGGGAGGTGTGGTGACCTGCGTGAGAACCGTGACCTTCGGCGTCGCCGGAGGGCGGAGATTGGCGTCACCCGTGCGAGACTAGGTAACCATGAGCGACCCACGGATCACCCCGTCGATCTTTACCCGCGGCGCGGTAGACCTCAGCGCGCTGCGCACCCCCGCACCCTCCCCGGCCCCCGCCCCTGCCCAGTCCGACCCGTCCGATGACGGCGTCGGGAGCACTGCCGCCGTCATTGATGTCACCGAGGCGACCTTCCAGGCCGAGGTCCTTGAACGGTCGCTCAGCACGCCGGTGGTCGTCGACTTCTGGGCCGAGTGGTGCGAGCCCTGTAAACAGCTCTCGCCGGTGCTCGAACGGCTCGCCATCGAGGGCGGCGGTGCCTGGGTGCTGGCCAAGGTCGACGTGGACGCCAACCCCCGGCTGGCGCAGATGTTCCGGGTGCAGGGCATCCCGATGGTCTACGCGGTGGTCGGCGGCCAGCCGGTTGACGCGTTCTCCGGGGTGGTGCCCGAGGCGCAGCTGCGGCAGTGGATCCAGGCGGTTCTCAAGGCTGGTGGCGCGAGCGTGACCGAGACGGCTGACCCACGGTTGGACGAGGCCGACGAGTCACTGCTCAACGGCGACCTGGACGCGGCGGAGCAGGCGTACCGCAAGATCCTGGCTGAGGCGCCGTCGGACGCCGCGGCGGAGGCGGGGCTGGCCCAGGTCGGGCTTGCCCGTCGGGTCGCCGGCGCCGACCCGCAGGCGGCGCTCGCGGCGGCGGCCACGGCCACCGACGACATCGACGCTCAGCTGCTCGCCGCCGATGTCGAGGTGCTCGGCGGGATGGCGGAGCAGGCCTACCAACGTCTGGTCGGGCTGGTTCGCCGCACCGCCGGTGAGGACCGGGAGAAGGTGCGTCAGCACCTGGTCGGCCTCTTCTCCATCGCCGGTCCCGACGATTCCGCGGTGGCGCTCGCCCGTCGGGCACTGGCCAGCGCCCTGTTCTGATCCAGTCACGTCGGCGCGGGCCGGTGTGACCACCGGCCCGCACGAGCTTGAGGACGGGAGCCCATGATGCGCCGGATCGCCGTCCTCGACGCGCCCACCAACCTTGGGCTGCGCCCGCCCACCGCGACCTCGGTGCCGGGCTGCGGCAAGGCTCCGGGCGCCCTGCGCGACCAGGGCCTGCTCGGCCGGCTCCGGGCCCGGGATGCCGGCTGCCTGACCCCGTTCCGGTACGACCCGGGCGACTGGCGACCCGGCGATGGCGTATGTCACGCGTATGAGATCGCCAACTACTCGGTGGCGCTCGCCGACCGGATCGGAGCGGTCATAGACCGAGGCGAGTTTCCGCTGGTGCTCGGCGGGGACTGCTCGGTCGTGCTCGGCTCGGCGCTGGCCATGCACCGGCTCGGTGTGGCGGTGGGTGGCCGGGTCGGGCTGGTCTTCGTGGACGGGCATTCGGATTTCCGGCACCCCGGCAACGCCTCGTACGTGGGCGCGGCGGCCGGTGAGGGGCTGGCCCTGGTCACCGGTCGCGGTCAGCTTGACCTGACCGCTATCGAGGGCCGGCGGCCGTACTTTCGGGATAGCGACGTGGTGGTGCTGGGCATTCGGGCGCAGGACGACTATCGGCTCGACCTCCAGGCCGCCGGGATCACCACCCGACCGGTCCCGGCGCTGCGTGCAGAGGGTGCGGCACGGACCGCGCAGTGGGCGCATGACCAGCTCACCCACTGCGCCGGCTACTGGCTGCATGTTGACGTGGACGTGCTGGACCCGGCCGTGATGCCCGCCGTCGACGCTCCCGACCCGGGCGGAATCGCCTTTGCCGAACTGGAGAGTCTGCTCGCCGGCCTGGTCGACACCCCGCACTGCCTCGGCGTCGAGCTGACCGTTTTTGACCCGGACTACGACCCGGACGGGTCGTACGCGGCCGAGATCGTTAACACCCTGGTCGGGGGCCTCCGCCCGGTCACTGCGGTGGGATCGGTCCCAGCCCGGCTGCCGACCGCTGCCGTGTCGCGCCGGGGGTCGGAGCGCCGCCGGAGCCCGGAGCCGCCGGTGCGCCTCGTCAACCAGGGTGGGCCAGCAGGCGTGGAGCAGCCCCCGGAGCCGCCGACCGGCGCGGGGGTGCCCGCTGATCCGGCGGCGCCTGCGGACGCCCGGCCCCCGTCAAGCCGGAGGCGTCCAGTCAGCTGACGCCGGTTGGTCGCCTCGGCAACCCCAGATTCCTGGCTTTTCTACACCCGAATGCGGCTTTACCAGCCTGTTTGTCCCCCGGTCGGAGACCGCGACGACGAAGACGGGCCCCGACTGGGTGATGAACATCCGGAGGCGGGGTAGACCGGGGTGGGTCGACCCCTATCGCAGTAGGTGAAAGGCGGCAGTCCCGAACCGGACGTCCGGATGATGGTCCGCCAACCAAGGCGCAGATAGGCAGGGCCTAGGCTGGGCGCAGAGTGACCCACGACGCGGTGGGTCGAGGGGAGTGGCACCGATGGACCGGCGTCCGGCTACCAAACCGGGACCCGACCTCCGGCAGGTTGATACCGGCCGGGACGACAACTTCGATTCGGCGACCGATTCCGACGGGTTCGGTGATGTCGAGACTGGTGTGACCGGCCTGACCGGTTCGAGCATCGACTCGATCTACGACTTGGGCCTGCCCGCCAACGCTTTCGGCGAGGACGCCGAGGATTCGGACCTCGACGAGACGGTACCCAACGCGGAGCGCTTGGTGGCGCAGGCGATCGCGCTCGCTGGCGACGACCACGACTCGGCGTCGCTGGTTCGCCGCTACTGGCGGTTCGCACCAGATGAGGAACTGATCGGCTTCACCGCCGAGGAGATGCTCGACTCGGTACGTACCCACCGGGAGCTGGCCGAACAGCGGGTACCGGGCGAACTCAAACTGCGCATCCAGGAGCCGGATGCCGACCAGCACCACTCGGTGGTCGAGATCGTCACCGACGACATGCCCTTCCTGGTGGACTCGGTGACCGCCCTGCTCAACTCGCATCACCTGGATGTGCACCTACTGGTCCATCCGTTGCTGGTGATTCGGCGCGAGCCGCTGGGCCGGCTGATCGAGGTGTCCGCCGACGTGGAGCCCGACGAGGTGACCACCGCTGGCCTGATCGAGAGCTGGATGCGGATCGAGATCGACCCGGTCCGGGACGCGGCGGACCGGGACAACCTGCGTCGGGAGCTGCAACGCGTGCTCACCGACGTGCGGGAGGCGGTCGAGGACTGGCCCCGGATGCGCCAGCAGGCGCTGACGCTCGCCGACGAGCTGGCGGCCGCGCGGAACAGCGAGAACCGGCCGCCGGTGCCGGAGAAGGACATCACCGACTCGGTCGAGCTGCTGCGCTGGCTCGCCCACGACCACTTCACCTTCCTCGGCTACCGGGAGTATCGCCTGGTGGATGCCGAGGGGGAGGCGGGTGGCAAGGCCCTGCGCGCGGTGCTCGGCACCGGCCTCGGGATCCTGCGCTCGGACTCCACGGAGTCAAGGGCGTTGTCGTCGATGACGCCCGAGGCGCACGAGCGGGTCGCCGAGAAGCGCCTGCTGGTCATCACCAAGGCGAACTCACGGGCTACCGTGCACCGATCCGCGTACCTGGACTACATCGGCTTCAAGGTGTTCGACGAGGCCGGCGAGGTGGTCGGGGAACGTCGGTTCATCGGTCTGTTCGCCACCGCCGCGTACCGCACCAGCGTGCAGGAGCTGCCGGTGGTACGGCGCAAGGTGGCGGAGGTGGTCGATCGGTCCGGCCTGAGCCTGCGTAGCCACTCCGGCAAGGACCTACTCCAGATTCTGGAGACCTATCCGCGCGACGAGCTGTTCCAGATCAAGACCGATGACCTGTACCACGCGGTGATCGGTGTGCTGCGCATGGCTGGCCGCCGGCAACTGCGGGTGTTCCTGCGCCGGGACGCGTACGGACGCTTCATCTCCTGCCTGATCTATCTGCCGCGGGATCGGTTCACCACCCAGAACCGGCTGCGGATGCAGGACATCCTGCTGCGGGAGCTGAACGGGGTCGGGGTCGACTACACCACCCGGGTTACCGAGTCGATGCTGGCCCGGGTGCACTTCATCGTGCGTACCGACCCGACCAAGCCGCCGGGGGATATCGACGCCGACCTGCTCGCCGAGGAGCTGGCCGACGCCACCCGCCTCTGGGACGACGACTATCGGCTGGTGCTGGAGCGCAAGCTCGGCGACGAGCAGGCCAAGCACCTCTTCTCCCGGTACGCCGACGCCTTCCCGGAGGGCTACAAGGACGGGCACACGCCGTACGAGGCGATGAAGGACCTGGCGAAGCTGGAGCTGCTGGAGGAGTCCGGCCAGCTGGAGATGCACCTGTTCCGGAAGCAGCTGGCGCCTCGTGCCGCGAGCCGGGTGGGCGACGACGACGAGTCGATGGACGTCCGGTTCAAGGTCTACCGGTACGGCGAGCCAATGATGCTCTCGGCGGTGCTGCCGGTGCTGCACTCGCTCGGGGTGAAGGCGGTTGACGAGCACCCGTACGAGGTAGAGCGCATTGACGGTCGGATCTGGCTGTACGACTTCGGCCTGCGGTTGCCGGAGGGGCACCAGGAGCTCGTCGAGGTTCGCCCGCACGTGGAGAACGCCTTTGCGGCGGCGTGGCGGGGCGAGGCCGAGGTGGACGGCTTCAACGCGCTGGTCCTGCGCGCCGGCCTCACCTGGCGGCAGGTGGTCGTGTTACGGGCCTACGCCAAGTATCTGCGTCAGGCGGGCACGGTCTTCTCCCAGGACTACATGGAGTCGACGTTCATCGCGTATCCGCGGATCGCGGCCCTGCTGGTGCGGCTCTTTGAGGCCCGGTTCGCGCCGGGCTCAACCAGCACCGAGCAGCGCCAGCAGCAGAGTAGGGAGCTGGTCGCCGAACTGCGTGCCGCGCTCGACGACGTGGCCAGCCTCGACCAGGACCGAATCCTCCGGTCATACCTGACTCTGATCCAGGCCACCCTGCGGACGAGCTTCTACCAGAAGCGCGTTGACGGACGGCCGAAGCCATATGTCGCCCTGAAGCTGGATCCACAGGCGATCCCGGACCTGCCGGCGCCGCGGCCCCGGTACGAGATTTTCGTGTACTCGCCCCGGTTCGAGGGTGTGCACCTGCGCTTCGGGCCGGTGGCTCGGGGCGGGTTGCGCTGGTCCGACCGGCGGGAGGACTTCCGTACCGAAGTACTCGGTCTGGTCAAGGCGCAGATGGTGAAGAACGCCGTGATCGTCCCCGTCGGGGCCAAGGGTGGCTTCGTGCTCAAGCGGAAGCCGGGCGACCGGGACGAAGCCGTGGCCTGTTACAAGGAGTTCATCTCCGCGCTGCTGGACGCCACCGACAACATCGTCAGCGGCGAGATTGTGCCGCCGCCGGATGTGGTTCGCCACGACGGGGACGACCCGTACATGGTTGTCGCGGCGGACAAGGGCACCGCCACCTTCTCCGACATCGCCAACGAGATCTCCACGGCCCACAACTTCTGGCTGGGCGACGCGTTCGCCTCCGGTGGTTCGGCGGGCTACGACCACAAGAAGATGGGGATCACCGCCCGCGGCGCCTGGGAGTCGGTGAAACGGCACTTCCGCGAGTTGGGGCACGACACCCAGACCCAGGAATTCACGGTGGTCGGCGTCGGCGACATGTCCGGTGACGTTTTCGGCAACGGGATGCTGCTGTCGCAGCACATCCGGCTGGTGGCCGCCTTCGACCACCGACACATCTTCCTCGACCCGAATCCGGACGCCACCACCTCCTGGACGGAGCGGAAGCGGCTGTTCGACCTGTCTCGGTCGACGTGGGAGGAGTACAACCCGGAGTTGATCTCCGAGGGGGGCGGCGTGTTCCTCCGTACCGCGAAGTCGGTGCCGATCTCGCCGCAGGTGCGGGCGGCGCTCGGTATCGAGGACGGTGTGTCGCAGCTCAGCCCGCAGGAGTTGATGAAGGCGATCCTCACCGCCTCGGTCGACCTGTTCTGGAACGGCGGCATCGGCACCTACATCAAGGCCTCGAGTCAGACCAACGTCGAGGTGGGGGACAAGTCCAACGACGCGATCCGGGTTGACGGCAAGGACCTGCGTTGCCGGGTCGTCGGAGAGGGGGGCAACCTGGGCTGCACCCAGCTCGGCCGGATCGAGTACGCCGAGGCGGGTGGTCGGATCTACACCGACTTCATCGACAACGCGGCCGGGGTGGACTGCTCGGACCACGAGGTGAACATCAAGATCCTGTTGAACACGGCGGTCGCCGACGGGGAGCTGACCGTCGGTGAGCGGGACGAGTTGCTCGCCGAGATGACCGACGAGGTCGCCGAGTTGGTGCTGCGGGACAACTACGACCAGGCGCGGGCGATCAGCAACGCACAGGCCCAGGCGCCGTCGCTGTTGCCGGTGCACCGACGGATGATCGTTGAACTGGAGCGCTCGGGTGCCCTGGACCGGGCGCTGGAGGCGCTGCCACCGGACGAGGAACTGGCGGTCCGGATGGAGTCCGGGATGACCGCGCCGGAGTTCGCGGTGCTTCTCGCGTACGTCAAGATCGTGCTCGAGAAGGAGATCCTGGCGGAGGGCTTGGCCGACGAGGAGTGGACGACTGAGCTGTTGGTCAACTACTTCCCCACGCCGATGCGGGAGCGGTTCGCCGAGCGGATGTCCCGCCACCGGTTGCGCCGGGACATCGTCACCACCATGTTGGTTAACGAGACGATCAACCGGGGCGGTATCTCGTTCGTCTACCGGGTGGTCGAGGAGACCGGAGCGAGCGCCGCCGACGTGCTCCGCGCGTACGTGGTGGTCCGCGAGGTGTTCGGGCTGCGCGGGATCTGGAACGCCGTCGAGGAGCTGGACAACCGAGTCGCCCCTGACCTGCAGACCGATGTCTACCTGGACTTTCGGCGCCTGCTGGACCGGGCGGTTCGGTGGCTGGTGACCAACCGCCGCTCTCCGATCGACGTGCCGGCGGAGATCGCGCGGCTGCGTGACGGGGTCGCCCACCTCCTACCGCGGATGGAGACGCTCTTCTACGGCAGCGAGCGGGAGGCAGTCGCGGCGCACCTCGAGTCAATGGTTGCCAAGGGACTGCCGCGGGACCTGGCGCAGCAGACGGTTCGGCTGATGTACAGCTTCGGCCTGCTCGATGTCGTCGAGACTGCGGCGAGCAGTGGGCGGGACGTGTCCGAGGTCGCGTCGGTCTACTTCGTCCTGTCGGATCGGTTCCGGGTGGACTCGCTGCTGTCGAAGATCTCGCTGCTGCCGCGAGAGGACCGGTGGCAGACACTGGCCCGGATGGCGCTGCGGTACGACCTGTACGCCGCGCTCGCCGCGCTGACCACCGAGGTGTTGGGGGGTACCCCGGGCGACCTGCCACCGGTGGAGCGGGTGCAGCAGTGGGAGCAGTCGAACGCTACCTCGATCCACCGTGCACAGCGGGCGATGGGGGAGTTCGACGAGTCCCGGGCCGACCTGGCCGCCCTGTCGGTGCTGCTACGTCAGATCCGAACCCTGGTGCGGACCTCAGCGGCGTCCTGACCCGTGGGAATGTCCCGGCGGCCGGGCCTCGGCCGCCGGGACCTCCGATCCCAGGGTTATGGGGCCTGGGTGGCGAACACGACGATGTTGTCCGGGTAGCTGCCGGCCGCCTCGTCGAAAATGCCACCACAGGTCACCACCCGTAGTCCGATCTGGTCCGTGGAGCCGTAGACCAGTTCGGTCGGGAAGTCGGTCTTCGGATAGGACTTCACCGACTCGACGGTGAAGTCGACCTGCTCGCCGTCCTCCCGGACCACGCCAACCGTGTCGCCCGGTCGCAGCTCACCGAGGGAGAAGAAGACGGCGGGGCCGAGCTCTGCCGAGTCGACGTGTCCAACAATCACGGCGTTACCGACTTCGCCCGGGCTCGCTCCCGGCTCGTACCAGCCGGCCAACTGCGCCTGATCGAGTGGGGGCACCTCGACTGTCCCGTCCGGATTGGTCCCGACCTTCATGACCGATGCGTCGACACCGATTTTGGGGATGACGATCTGGCTGGGAGTGGAGCGGGGGTGCCCGGAGGAGGCAGGCCGGGCGGCGTCCGGGCCGGGGGCCACTGCCCCGACTGGAGAGTCGGCCAGCGCGGGAGGCTGCGGGGGGCGGGCCGTGGGACTCTCCGTAAACGCCGCCCCGAGCAGGCCGAAGCCGGCCAAGGCGAGCAAGACGACGACGATGGAGCCGGCGGCACGCCACGGGAGTCCGTGACGGCCACCGGCCCGGGTCGTCGTCCCCTCAGACCAGGGAACCATCGGTTCGACGCCGCAGCAGCACCAGACCGCCCAGGGTGGCCGCGCCGAGCAGGCCAGCCCCACCGGCAGCCAGGCCCCGGTTGGCGCCGGCGCTCATGCCGCCGTCGCCGCCGTCAACCCCGCCCCGCGGGAGCACAACGAGTTCGCCCTCGCCGCACGAGCCCTTGAGCTTGTAGGTGCCCGGCTTGGCGTGCTTGTCCACCTTGGCTTCGCCGTAGTAGACGTAGTCCCGCTTGTGCTCCCAGCGATCCCCGTCTCGGTCGTCGCCGTGCCCGCCGCTCCGGTCGTCGCCGTGCCAGCCGCTCCGGTCGTCGCCGCTCCGGTCGTCGCCGTGCCAGCCGCTCCGGTCGTCGCCGCTCCGGTCGTCGCCGTGCCAGCCGCTCCGGTCGTCGGTCCTGTCCGAGCCGTCACGGCCGCCCTTCCCGTCCTGGCCGTGCTCAGAACCGCTCCGGCTGTCGTGGTGCCCAGCCGCCTGACCTCCCTGCTCGCCCTGGGTTTTCTCGGCGGATGCTGGGCGGCCGGCTCGCCGGCCTTCCCCCTCGCTGCCCCAGTCGCTACGGCTGTCGGAGTCCCAGTCGCTCTTGTGGTCGTAGTCGCCCTTGTAGTCGTGGCTCTTGTGGTCGTAGTCGCGGCCGGAGTCCCAGCCGTCCTTGTGGTCGTAGTCGCCCTTGTAGTCGTGGCGCTTGTGGTCGTAGTCGCTCTTGTGGTCGTAGTCGCGGCCGGAGTCCCAGCCGTCCTTGTGGTCGTAGTCGCCCTTGTGGTCGTGGTGCTTGTGGTCGTGGTGCTTGTGGTCGTAGTCGCCCTTGTGGTCGTGGTGCTTGTGGTCGTGGTGCTTGTGGTCGTAGTCGCCCTTGTGGTCGTGGTGCTTGTGGTCGTGGTGCTTGTGGTCGTGGTGCTTGTGGTCGTAGTCCCAGTCGCTCTTGTGGTCGTAGCCGCCGTGGTAGTCGCGGCCGTAGTCCCAGTCGCTCTTGTGGTCGTAGCCGCCGTGGTAGTCGCGGCCGTAGTCCCAGTCGCTCTTGTGGTCGTAGCCGCGGTGGTCGCGGCCGTAGTCCCAGCCGCCCTTATGGTCGCGGCCGTAGTCCCAGTCGTGACCGCCCCTGTCCCCGTAGTCCTTGCCGTCCCGGTCGTGCGCTGGCTTGAGCTTGACCTTGCCGGTCACCTTCGACCAGACGTAGGCGTGCTCCTGGGGCGTCGGGCAGTACTGGATCAGCTTGACCTCGTGGCCGGCCTTGACCTCGTGTGGCTTGGCTAGGACCTTGCCCTCATCTTTACGGTGGTGCTCGTCCGCGACCGCGATTCCCGGTGCGCACACGAGCAGGGAGGCACCGCCGAGGGCCGCACCTGCCACGACCTTCCCGAGCAGCTTCTTTGCCATAACGTGCGTCACTCCATCCCCTGTTGTCCTGAACTCGGCGACAACCGAGCTAGGGCAGACGTTAGTCCCTTTCACAACTTATGAAGGGTAAATTTCGCCTTTCCCGCTTTAGGGGTTATGTAGGGGTTGGTGGCTTGCGGCCTTAGCTGGCGGGTGTAGTCCTTTCCTGCGTCGCGACGCTCATGTCGCGGCTCAAGCCGGTGGCCGGGGTGTGCCCGGTGCGGTTCCGTCGAAGGATTGCGATGGAAGCGCTCCCATGTCAGAATCGACGAACGTGGGAGCCAACACCGTGTAGCGGCAGGGGTATCGAGGGCAACCGGTTCGCCGGGCGATCATTCTGCCGGTCTGACCGACCTGCATCGCAGGTCTGCACAGACCACCACCACCCCGTCCAGGACGGTCCGGAAGTATCCGCTGGCCTCGGTGGCTGCTCACGGCGGCGTCCACCGGGTCAGTCGGCTGGGCCGTCCGCGGAACGGTCTCGCCCAAGGAGATCTGTGGCATGAATGTGTGGAGAAGACTCGCTGGTCCGCGCCCGTCCCTTGCGCTGGCCGGCGCGGGCGTCCTGGTCGTGGGTGGGTTGGTGACCCTGCCGGTCACCATGGCCCACGCCGCGACTCAGTGTGAGGTGTCCTATACCACGAATGACTGGCCCGGTGGCTTCACCGCCTCCCTCAGTATCAAGAACACCGGGGAGGCGCTCGACGGCTGGACGCTTCGCTTCGCCTTCCCGAACAGCAGTCAGCAGGTTGTGCACGGCTGGTCGGCCCGGTATGGCCAGTCCGGGCAGAACGTCACAGCGCAGAACGAGTCGTACAACGGTTCGGTGGCCAGCGGTGCCACCGTGGAGATCGGCTTCAACGGCTCGTGGAGTGGCAGTAACCCCACACCGACGTCGTTCACCCTCAACGGGGTGGCCTGCATCGGCGGCGGTGGCCCCACCACGGCACCGCCAACGACCCCACCTCCCACCACGGCACCACCGACGACCCCACCTCCCACCACCCCACCTCCCGGAGGTCGAGCCGACAACCCGTACCTGAACGCGGTGGGCTACGTGAATCCGGAGTGGAAGGCCAAGGCCGAGTCGGTGCCGGGTGGTGACCGGGTGTCGAACGCGTCAACCGCCGTCTGGATCGACCGGATCGCGGCGATCGAAGGTACCGACGACAGTCAGTCCAACGGTCCGATGGGCGTACGCGACCACCTGGATGAGGCGCTGAGCCAGGGGGCGGACTACATCCAGTTCGTTATCTACAACCTGCCCGGTCGGGACTGCGCTGCGCTTGCCTCGAACGGTGAACTTGCACCGGACGAGTTGCCCCGCTACAAGGCAGAGTTCATCGACCCGATCGCGGCGATCCAGAGTGACCCGACGTACCAGGACCTCCGGATCATCAACATAGTCGAGATCGACTCACTGCCGAACCTGCACGCCAACACCGGCAGCAACCCGGGTGCCACTCCGACCTGTGACCTCGTCAAACAGAATGGTGCCTACGTCAATGGCATCGGCTACGCACTGGCCACGTTGGGTGCGATCAGCAACGTCTACAACTACGTGGACGCCGCTCACCACGGCTGGATTGGCTGGGACACCAACTTCAGCCCGGTCGCCCTGCTTCTGAAGGAGGCCGCTACGGCCTCTGACAGCACAGTCGATGACGTGCATGGCTTCATCGTCAACACCGCCAACTACTCGGCACTGCGCGAGCCCTACTTCCAGATCACCGACACGGTCAACGGACAGACGATCCGTCAATCCACGTGGGTGGACTGGAACCAGTACGTGGACGAGCTGTCGTTTGCGCAGGCGTTCCGGGACGAACTGGTTGTCAAGGGCTTCGACTCGGAGGTGGGAATGTTGATCGACACCTCCCGCAACGGCTGGGGTGGCAGCGCCCGACCAGCCGGCCCCGGGCCGATGACCGATGTCGACAGCTATGTCGACGGCGGTCGGGTTGATCGACGAGTCCACGCCGGAAACTGGTGCAACCAGTCTGGCGCGGGTTTGGGCGAGCGGCCGCAGGCCGCGCCGGAACCGGGCATCGATGCCTACGTCTGGGTGAAGCCGCCGGGCGAGTCAGACGGCTCCAGCGAGGAGATTCCGAACGACGATGGCAAAGGCTTTGACCGGATGTGTGACCCGACGTACGAGGGCAACGCCCGTAACGGCTTCAACCCCACCGGGGCCCTGCCCGATGCGCCGATCTCCGGTGCCTGGTTCCCGGCGCAGTTCCAGCAGCTCATGCAGAATGCCCACCCGCCGCTGTCCTGATTGTGGAACCCAGCCGCTGGGGTGGTGAGGCGCGTGGGCGGCGGGTTCCCCGAGCCCCGGGCCCGATCAGCGCGATCGGGTCCGGGGCCCGGCGGCTATGTGGTCAGGGGACCGTACGTTCGATCGCGGCCCGGCCCTTCTCGACCAGGTCTCGGCGGGCCCGCTCAACATTTTCCGGTGTCAGGTCCTGACCGCGCGCCGCCACCAGATCCTCCGGCTCCCACGGCTGCTCCGCTCCGGTGCGGATGGTGTCCCCACCGGCCCCGGCGCCGTACGGGTCGCCAAGGAGGTTCTCGGTCGACGCGCCGCCGTCGGCCTGCTCCCCAGCGGCGGCGAAGGCGGGGGTGTTCCGGTCGCCACCCCCGCCGGTGATCAGCTGGGGGACGCCGGTGTCGTCCTCGACCGCCGCGGCTGCCTCAGCGCTCTCCTCCAACGGTCGGTACCGGTCATGATCGGTCATGGTGTCGCCCTCCCGTCCGTATGTGCGCTACTTTCTCGCCTACCCCGTGCATCGGGTGCCATGCCACCCGCATCGGGCTGTTGCTCCGCGGCAGCGCCGGCGGTCCGGGTCGCGCCGTCCCCTCGCTGCTCGCGGTGGCTTTCAGCGGTGGGAGGCTCGGCAACCGCCGACGCCCGCTCGGCCCGGCGCTGTACCCACCCCGGGCCACCGCGGAACTCGGCCGTTGGATCCGCCCGCCAGCCTTCTCGCGCAACGTCAACGGCACCGTCGCCGGCTCGGGGGGTTGACTCGTCGCGCGCGTCCGGAGCCTCCTCTTCCCCGCCGGCAAGTGCGGACGCGGCGACCGCCCCGCCGACCGAGGGCGCACCGAGGGCGCTCGGGACCGGGCCGGGCCGGTGGAATTCGGGCCGATCGTCTCGGTCTCCGTCCGCGGCAGCGCGCTGGTCGCTGTCGTCGGCGGTCGTCGGTTGACCACCCTTCGGTCGCGCTGGTGCGGCTGCGAAGGGTGCGCCCTCCGGGTGCTCAGTGTCGGCCTGCTGCTCGTCCTGGCGCATTCTCGTCTCCTCAACCTGGCTCCTCCGCTGCCTTGGGTATTCCCACCTGATGCAGCCCATCAATCCCGGTCCAGCGCACTTTTCGGCGCGGCACAGATGAATCGCTCATATCGGTTGTTTTAGTGTCAGAAATTTATATATAGGGGGAAAATGGACGAAGAGCCCGTGGAGGTCGTCGCATCGAGGGCAGCCCTCCGGGCGGTCTGCCGTGGCTCTGTGCTTCCTGCTGGCGGCGGAGCGGACGCAGGTCGCTGCGTTGCTCGGGCAACCGGCACCCATCCGCTGTGTTCGTGACGGCGACGGGCGGTAGTGGAATTGGCGTAGATTCCGTATTCTGCCCAAGGCGACCGTCGATGACGTCCCGGCACTTTGTGTGGGGCGCGCTCCGGCGGGTGCTGTCCGGCGTGCGCCGGTGTCCCCGCAGCCCCGACCAGCTGGACGAGGTCCTGATTGAACACCCGCGACTGGCCGATCCGCTCCAAGCTGACCGCACTGGTTGTGGCGCCGGTGACCGCGCTTGTCGCACTTTGGATCTTTGCCACCACGCTCACCTTTGGGCCGGCGCAAAGCCTGCTCTCCGCTCACACCCTCCTCAATGAGTTCGGGCGGCCCGGCGAGGCGGTCGTTGCCGAGCTGCAACGCGAGCGTCGCCTCTCGGTCGTGTACCTGGCCGCCGAGACTGCCGATGTTGGCCTCGATGCACAACGGAGGCATACGGACGAGGTGATCGCCGAACTGCGTCGTCGAGCCGCCGGCGATGCACTTCGGGACGCCACCAGCGACTTGTTGGATGTTCGGTTGGACCGCCTCCTCGTCGCCCTGGATGCGTTGTCGACCGGGCGTGGCCAGATCGACCGGGGAGAGGCGGACCGGTCCGACGTCATTGATCTCTACAGCGGAATGATCTCGTCGGCGTTCCAGGCCTTCGAAGCGCTGTCAGCACTGCCGGACCCCGAGCTACACCGGGAGGCGTTGGCGGTAACCGCGCTCGGTCACTCCCGCGAACTGCTCGGTCAGGCCGATGCCGTGCTGGCCGGGGCAATCGTCTCGGGCAGCCTCGCCGAGGGCGAGCAGCGGAAGCTCGTGCAGACGATCATCAACCAGCGCTTCCTCGCCGATTCGGCGGTAGCCGACCTACCGGCGGCGGAACGTAGCGCGTACCAGCAGTTGACCGAGCAGGCGGAGTTCCGCCGTCTGGATCAGATGCAGGAACTCCTGATCGAGAACTCCGCCGATCGGCTGCCGGTAGTGGCTGCGAGCTGGCAGGCCGACTACAACGCGGTCCAGCAGGCGATGCGGGACTACGAGCTGGACCAGGCCGATGGCTTGGCCGATCGGTCGAAACCCTTGGCCGTACGCGTCTTTCTGCTGCTCGCGTCCGCCGGGTTGCTAGGCCTCATCGCAGTCGTGGTCTCCCTGGTGGTGGCGGTGCGGGTCGGCCGTTCCCTTGCGAGCCGGCTGGCTGGGTTGCACACCGTACTCGAACGGGCGGAACGCCAGCTGCCCGAGCTGGTGGCGCGGATGCGTCAAGGTGAGACGGTGGACGTGGAACGGGAGGCGCCCTCGGTCGATTTCGGTACGGACGAGATCGGCGAGGTGGGGCGCGCCTTCACCGCGGTGCGGCGGACCGCCATCCGGTCTGCCGAGGGTGAGGTAAACCTGCGCCGTGGCCTCAACGAGGTCTTCCTCAACATCGCCCGGCGTAGTCAGGGGTTGGTGCACCGCCAGCTCGCCCTGCTCGACCGGATGGAACGGCGCGCCGAGGACCCGGACGAACTGGCTGATCTCTTCCAGGTTGACCACCTTGCTGCCCGGCTGCGGCGGCACGCGGAGGACCTGGTGATTCTGGCTGGCTCGGCTCCGAGCCGGGGCTGGCGCAACCCGGTCGCCATGGTTGACCTGGTTCGGGGGGCGCTATCCGAGGTTGAGGCGTACAAGCGGGTTGACATCGGCGGCGTGCAGTCGGCGGGCCTCGTCGGCCGGACCGTTGGTGACCTCATCCACCTGCTCGCCGAGTTGATTGAGAACGCCACCAGGTTTTCGCCTCCGGGGACCCGGGTCCAGGTCGCCGGGGTGCGCAGGGACGACGGATACATCTTCGAGATCACCGACCAGGGCCTCGGTATGAGCACCGAGGCGTTGGCGGACGCCAACTCGTTGTTGGCCTCGTCGCCCGAGTTCGACCCAACCCGGACCGACCGGCTCGGGCTCTTCGTGGTGGCCCGGCTGGCCGCCCGGCACGGGGTGGGAGTTCGGCTGCGTCGGTCCACGTCGGCTGGACTGACCGCGGTTGTCCGCATCCCGGACGAGTTGGTCGCCGAGGAGCCGCTGCCCTCGGGTCCGGCCCCCGGGGAGCAGGAGCGATTGGGGTCTCCGGCGGTCCGGTGGGCGACACCGGGTCGGCCCCCCACCAGGTCGGAGCCGTTGGTGCTCGCCGACCGCCCGTCGGTCCCGACTGCCCGCGAGTCGGCCGTGGTCGATGCCGGCCCGGCGCCTGTCGAGGTGGCCGGCGAGATCGATGGGCTGCCGCGGCGGGTCCGGCGTCGCCCGGGGTCGGGACCGCGGAGGCGGGTAGGTGCGACGATGCCGCCTGCTGGGGTCGCTGGGGAGCCCGGGCAGGAACAACTGACCAGGCGGGAACCGGCGGGCGCGGCCGGAGCCGGCGCGCACGGCGGGTCTCGCTCCGACAACGGGCCAGACGGGGCAACCGCCGAGGCTCGGCGGCCCAGGCCGGCAGTGGATGGACCGACGGTGCGGCAGCCAGCCGTGGGTGGTCGGCAGTCACCATCGTCGGACCCGACTCCCCGCTCACCGGAGGAAGCCCGCCGGATCATGGCGGAGTTGCAGGCCGGCACGGCGAGAGGACGCCGGGTCGCCGCCGCTCGAGTATCAATGCCCGAGGACGGACCAAGTCCTCGGCCGATCGACCCGTCGGACGATCTCGAATCCCCCGACCGCAACTGAGAGGGACGCGTGATGCTGAAATCTACCGGGCAGAATGTTGATCTCGACTGGTTGCTCGACGAACTGGTGGAGCGGGTGCCGCCCGCTCGGCAGGCGGTGGTGCTCTCCGCCGACGGCCTGCTGCTGGGGGCCTCCGCCGGGCAGGAGCGGGACGACGCGGAGCACCTGTGCGCTCTCGCCGCTGGCCTCTCCAGCCTGGCCCGGGGCACGAGCCGGCATGTGACCGGTGGTCCCGTCCGGCAGACTGTCGTCGAGATGGAAGCGGCATTTCTCTTCGTGACCACGGCCGGTCAGGGCGCCTGCCTCGCTGTGGTCAGTGACGCAGACGCCGACATCGGGCTGGTGGCATACGAGATGGCGATGTTGGTGACCCGGGTGGGCGAGACGATGAGCATCCCGGCTCGGCCAACGGCGGGCATCGGCGATGTGGGCTGAGTCCGGCACGCCGCATGAGTGGCTGGACGCCGACGCAGGTCCGGTGGTGCGCCCCTACACACTGACCGGGGGGCGCGTGCGGGCTGCCGGCGGTTTCGACCTGGTCGCGTACGTCCTCGCCGACCGGAACGCCCAGCCCGCCGTACATCTCGACCTGCACCCCGAGCACCGGCGGCTGGTGGCGCTGGCCGCCCAGCCGGTTCCGGTGGCCGAACTGGCGACCGGCCTCGACCTGGCGGTTGGCGTCGTCCGGGTGCTGCTTGGTGATCTGGTGGACCGAGGCTTGGTGACGGTCCACCAGCCCTCGGCCGGCCCGTACCTGCCCAACAACGACATTCTCAAGGCGGTGGTCAGTGGACTCCGTGCGCTCTGAACTCCCAAGAACCGGTGCCCACATCCCGGTTGCGCTCAAGATCCTCATCGCCGGGGGTTTCGGCGCGGGGAAGACGACGCTGGTGAGCGCGTTGAGTGAGGTTCGCCCGCTCCAGACCGAGGAGATGCTGACCAACGCCGGGATCGGCACCGACGATCTCGCTGGGGTCGAGGCGAAGTCCACCACCACCGTGGCGATGGACTTCGGTCGAATCACCATCAACGAAGATCTCCTGGTCTACCTCTTCGGTACGCCGGGACAAGATCGGTTCTGGTTCCTCTGGGACGAGCTGGCCTTCGGGGCGCTGGGCGCGGTGGTGCTCGCCGATACCCGGCGACTGGCCGACTGTTTCCCGTCCATCGGCTACTTCGAACAGCGGGGTATTCCGTTCGTGGTCGGTGTCAACTGTTTCGACGGGGCCCGCCGGTTCGGCCTGGAGACCGTACGCGAGGCGTTGGACCTGGACTCCGACGTGCCGATGCTGCTCTGTGACGCCCGGGAACGGCAGTCCGCCAAGCAGGTGTTGATCGCGCTCGTCGAACATGTGGCCCGGCAACATGGGGAGCGGGTGCCGGCCTGACCGGTGCCGACCGGGGCGGGCACCCGCCTCACCGCGGCGGCTACCGGCCAGCGGGGTGGCTGGCTCCAGGGGTGGAGCCGCGCTGTGGCGTTCCGGCCTTCCGGTCTGATGCGCCGCTACGTGGGTGAACCTCTGGTTGGATCGGAGAGGTCGGCGCGGAGGGTGGTCCGGTGGCGGTTCAGGGTGCGTTCGTCCATCTCGGTTGCTACACGGGCGGGCGCCGGGGGCCGCGGCGAGGGGATTGTTGTCGCCCTGCGGGAGCCGGATTCGGGTGCGCTTGCGCCGCTCGGCACGGTCGCGGTCACCCCGGCACCGTCGCGACGGGAGCGTGGCGGTATTCCCGCTTGACGGGCAGGGGGTGCCTGGGGCGAGTACCGACCTGGTCCGGCATGCGGGTCACGGCCCGGACCCACAGCGGCAGGAGCGGGCGCACACCCACATGGTCGCTCCGGGCCAAAACGGAGGGCCGCTACGTCGCGAACCGGGGTGTCGGCACGATCGCCGTCTTCACGCTCGACGGCGAGTTGCCCGTGCTGGTCGCCGAGGTGGACTCCGGCGGGAAGTGGCCCCGGCACTTCGCCCGGATCGGTACCAACCTGTACGTCGCGGACGAGCGGGCCGACCTGATCAGCGTGTTCCGGGTCAATCCGGCGACCGGTGTGCCGGCGCCGGTCGGTGATCCGGTGCGTGTCCCGAGCCCCACCTGTGTCCTGCCCTGGACGGCAAACCACAACACATCGGACTTTCTGGCTCACGGAGCGTAGTCAAAGTGGAGTCGGCGGTTGCGTCTGCGTAACTTCGTCCGAACGGACGTAGCCGTTGCTTGGCCGGGTCCGGAGGATGGTCCCGTGTCCCCAGGCCGCCATCGCATCCGAAAGAAGACTCGCGTCACCGGTGTCGCCGCAGCTGTCGGCGTGCTTTTCATTGCTTCTGGTGGATATTTTGGCTACCGGCAGCTGGCCTCGCCGGGCTGCTCCGGTCAGGTCGAGCTCGCGGTCGCGGTCGCGGCGGAGCTGGCGCCGGCGGTCGACGCCGCGGCGACCGAGTGGGAAAACGAGGGCGCGGCGGTTGACGGCACCTGCATTGAGGTAAGCGTGACCGCTTCCGAGCCGGTCGAGATAGCCGCCACCGTCGCGACCAAACACGGTGCCATCCTGGCCGGGGTGGGTCGGGCCAACGGCGCCGCGGTCAGCCCGGATGTCTGGGTGCCCGACTCCTCGGCGTGGCTGCTCCGGCTGAAGAGCGGTGGCGCGACCGCGTTCGACCCGGGTAACGGAGCGTCGATCGCCCGTAGCCCGGTGGTCGTGGGGGTGCCCGAGCCGGTCGCCGCCCGGCTCGGCTGGCCGGCGCAGGAGTTCACCTGGTCCGCGTTGGTCGGCCAGGTCACCAACGCGGAACCGCTCCGGGCCGGCACCGTGAACCCGACCCGGGATGCCACCGGCCTCTCCGGTCTACTCGCGTTGAGCGCCGCCGCGGCGGCTGGGGAGGATGGCCAGACGGCAACTGTCGGTGCGTTACGTGCGTTGTCGGCCAGCAGCGCGGAGCTGCGCCAGGAACTGTTCGCTCAGTTCCCCACCTCCGCAGATCCCACCACGCTGGCCGGTAGTCTCGGCGCGGCGGCGTTGTCCGAGGAGGACCTGCTCTCCTACAACGCCCGGAAGCCGGCGGTGCCGTTGGCCGCGCTCTACCCAACGCCGGCGGCGACACCGTTGGACTATCCGTACGCGGTGCTGCCGGGGATCGGGTCGGCCAAAGCGTCGGCTGCCCGGATGCTGTTCGACGTGCTCACCACCGCCAGCTTCAAGGATCGGTTGGCGTCGTTGTCGCTGCGAGCGCCGGACGGTACCTGGGGCGCTGGGTTCAGCGCGCCCACCGCGGTGCCGAGCCCGGCGGCCGACGGTGGCAACGCCACCAGCGACCTGGATCCACTGGCGGTCGAGCGAGCGGTCTCCAGCTGGTCGATCGCCACCCAGTCCGGCCGAATGCTCTGTGTCATCGATGTCTCCGGCTCGATGCGGGAATCTGTGGCGAGCGCCAATGGCGCGAGCCGCCAGCAGGTCACCCTGGAAGCCGCGGGGCGTGGGCTCCACCTCTTCGATGACAGCTGGCAGATCGGGCTCTGGGAGTTCTCGACCAACCTGGGCAGTGGGCGGGACTACCGGCGGCTGGTCGAGATCGGCCCGCTGAGTAGTCAGCGCAGCGAGCTTGAGGCGGCGTTGACCCAGATCCAGCCGACCCGGGGCGACACTGGTCTTTTCGACACGGTGCTGGCGGCGTACGAGGCGGTCCAAGAGGACTGGGATCAGGGGCAGGTCAATTCGATCGTGCTCTTCACCGACGGTAAGAACGACGACGACAACGGCATCAGCCAGCAGCAACTGATCGCCGAACTGGAGCGGATCAAGGACCCGGAGCGGCCGGTGCAGGTGGTTCTGATCGGGATCGGCGCGGACGTCAGCAAGGCAGAGCTGGAGTCGATCACGAAGGTTACCGGTGGCGGCTCCTTCATCACCGAGGACCCGACCAAGATTGGTGACATCTTCCTGAAGGCCATCGCATTGCGCGAGACAGATTCCTGATCCGAGTCTCAGCACGAGACGGACTCCTGATCCGAGTCTCAGCGTCGAGTTTGCCGCCGGTGCCGAGACCGATCGGCGGGCCGGAGTCGGCCGGGGCGGCAGGCCGGGGTCGGCTGGGCGACGGTCGCGCAAAGTGACGGCAATACGTCGGAAAGAATCCGTGCCCATAATGCTCGGGGCAGGATGTCGTTGTTCCGGCGAGAACTAGGCCATCTCGGCTCGGACCGTCGGGCCGTTTCTTAGCCGTGACCACCAGGGGCGAGGTGAGGTGGGGAGGGTCGGTGAATGCGGCGATGCTGTTGACCCTCGGCCGGTCAACGGCGGGCGGCCTGTCCCCGCCGAGGACGCGCGCTGCCCTGCGGTCCTACCTCCGAGCCCTGTTGGCGCTCGACACCGCGGTGCTGAGCCTCGCCGTTCTCGTCGGGTACCTCGCCGGCTTCGGTATCGGCTCCCCCGGCGGCACCGAGCTCCCCCACATCATGTTGGCATCCGGCCTGGTGCTGGCGTGGCTGGTCTCGCTCAAGGCGTTTCGTTGCTACGACGATCGGGTCGTCGGCTATGGTGCCGACGAGTATCGGCGGGTGAGTGTGGCCAGCCTGCGCCTTGCCGGTGGAATAGTGATCGCCGGCTGGGTCCTGGATGTTGGCGTGCCGCGGGGCTTCCTCATCATCTCCTTCGCCACCGGCGTTGTCGGGCTCGAGCTGGCCCGCTTCGCTGCCCGCAAGAGGCTGCACCGCTTCCGCTCACGGGGCCGCGGGTGGTCCCGGAAGGTCCTTGCGGTCGGCGACACCGCGCACGTTCTGGAGCTGGTGCACACTCTGCGGCGCGAGCCATACGCGGGCTACCAGGTAGTCGGGGCGTGCATCCCGGATGTGTTGCTCGCGCCGGTTCCGCAGCGGTTGGGGGACGTGCCCGTGGTGGGCTCGTTCCGGGGCATCCCCGCGGCCGCCACCGCCATCGGCGCCGACACCGTGGCGGTGACCGCCTCCGGAGAACTGACCGCCACCCGACTGCGTCGGCTCGGCTGGCAGCTGGAGAGCACCGGCGTTGATCTGGTGGTTGCCCCGGCGCTGACCGATGTCGCGGGACCCCGGATCCACACCCGTCCGGTGGCCGGGCTGCCGCTGATCCACGTCGAGGCCCCGGAGTTCCGGGGCACCCGAAAACTGGTGAAAGGACTGGTTGACCGGGCATGTGCGCTCTTCGCCCTGACCCTGCTGCTGCCGTTGCTGATCGTGATCGCGCTGACCGTGCTGGTCGACAGCCGGGGGCCGGTGTTGTTTCGGCAGACCCGGGTCGGGCAGGGGGGCCGGGAGTTCGGGGTGTGGAAGTTCCGCACGATGGTGGTCAACGCCGACGCCCTGCTGGCGGAGTTGGCGGCGCAGAACGAGACCGACGGCCTGCTGTTCAAACTGCGGGATGACCCCCGGGTGACCCGGGTCGGTCGACTGCTGCGCAAATGGTCGCTGGACGAGCTGCCACAGCTGGTCAACGTCCTGTTCGGGCAGATGAGCCTGGTCGGCCCCCGCCCACCACTGCCCTCGGAGGTCGCCCGGTATGACGGCGACGTCGCCCGGCGGCTGCTGGTCAAGCCCGGGATGACCGGCCTCTGGCAGATCAGTGGTCGGTCTGACCTGAGCTGGGAGGACGGCGTCCGGCTCGACCTCTACTACGTGGAGAACTGGTCCCTCGCTGCCGATCTGACCATCCTGTGGAAGACCTTTGGCGCAGTGGTGAACCGCCGCGGCGCGTACTAGGAGTGTTTCGCGACTCCCGCCCTCATCGCTTCGGTGGTGTGCGTGGTGGGCGTTTCGGCCTCGGTCTGGTAAACCAACCACAGAACACGGCGGACGACCCCCCCCGGAGGCTGGCATGGCGCCCCATCCCACCCCTGCCGACAAGTTCTCCTTCGGCCTCTGGACGGTGGGCTGGCAGGCCCGGGACCCGTTCGGCGACGCCACCCGACCGGCGCTGGACGCGGCCGAGGCGGTGCACCGCCTCGCCGAGTTGGGGGCGTACGGCATCACCTTTCACGATGACGACCTGCTCCCCTTCGGGGCGGACGCTGCCACCCGCGACGGCCACCTCAACCGGTTTCGTCGGGCCCTCGACGAGACCGGCCTGGTGGTCCCGATGGTCACCAGCAACCTCTTCACCCATCCGGTGTTCAAGGACGGCGGCTTCACCAGCAACGATCGGGGTGTCCGGCGGTACGCGCTCCGCAAGGCGCTGCGCGCCGTGGACCTCGCCGCGCAGTTGGGCGCGCACACCTTCGTCCTGTGGGGCGGTCGGGAGGGCGCCGAGTACGACGTTGCCAAGGATGTCCGTGCCGCGCTGGACCGCTACCGCGAGGCGGTTGACCTGCTCTGCCAGTACGTGGTGGCGCAGGGATACGACCTGCGGTTCGCGATCGAGCCCAAGCCCAACGAGCCGCGCGGCGACATTCTGCTGCCCACCGTCGGGCACGCACTCGCCTTCATCGCCACCCTGGCCCACCCGGAGTTGGTCGGGCTCAACCCGGAGGTCGGCCATGAGCAGATGGCCGGGCTCAACTTCGCCCACGGCGTCGCTCAGGCGCTCTGGCAGGGCAAGCTGTTCCACCTCGACCTCAACGGCCAACGTGGGGTCAAGTACGACCAGGACCTGGTCTTCGGCCACGGTGATCTGCTCAATGCCTTCGCCCTGGTCGACCTACTTGAGAACGGCGGTCCGGGCGGCGGGCCAGCCTACGACGGCCCCCGGCACTTCGACTACAAGCCGTCTCGCACCGAGGACCGGACCGGGGTGTGGGCCTCGGCCGCGGCGAACATGCGCACCTATCTGCTCCTCAAGGAGCGGGCCGCGGCGTTCCGGGCAGACCCGGAGGTGACCGCGGCGCTGGCCACGAGCCGGGTGGATGAGCTGGCAACACCAACCGTCGCCCCCGGCGAGACCCATGCCGGGCTCCGCGCCGACCGCACTGCCTTCGAGGAGTACGACGTGACTGCTGCCGGTGCCCGCGGCTACCACTTTGTTCGGCTCAACCAACTCGCCGTCGAGCATCTGCTCGGTGCACGCTGAAGGCGGGCCGGAGTGCCGCTCGTCGCCGGGATCGACTCTTCGACCCAGTCCTGCAAGATCGTCATTCGGGACGGGGAGAGCGGTGTCCTGGTCCGCCAGGGTCGGGCGCCGCACCCGGACGGTACCGAGGTTGACCCGGCGGCCTGGTGGTCCGCGCTGGGCGAGGCGGTGTCGGCCGCCGGCGGGCTCGCCGACATCGGGGCGGTCTCGGTCGCCGGGCAGCAGCACGGCATGGTGTGCCTTGACGATGCCGGCGCGGTGGTCCGCCCGGCGTTGCTCTGGAACGACACCCGCTCCGCCGGCGCCGCTGCCGACCTGGTGGCCGAGGCGGGCGAGGGCGACACCGGGCGGCGGTTCTGGGCGGACGCGGTGGGCGTGGTGCCGGTCGCCAGCCTCACCGTCACCAAGCTGCGTTGGTTGGCCCGGCACGAGCCGGGCAACGCCGCCCGGGTGGCTGCTGTCTGCCTACCGCACGACTGGCTTACCTGGCGGCTCGCCGGCGCCCCCGGCCTGGCGGCGTTGAGCACCGACCGCAGCGACGCCAGCGGCACCGGTTACTGGTCCCCGGCCAGCGCAACGTACCGCCGGGACCTGCTCGAGCAGGCGTTCGGTCGGATGGTGACCGTGCCCCGGGTACTCGGTCCGGTGGAGTGGGCCGGCCGACTCGACCCGGCCGTGCTCGCGGGAGCCCCGGAGCTGCCGGAGGTCTCGCTCGGTCCGGGGGCGGGTGACAACGCCGCCGCCGCGTTCGGGGTCGGCGCGGGCCCCGCTGACGTGGTCGTCTCGATCGGCACCTCCGGAACCGTGTGCGGCGTCACGGAGCAACCGACGGCGGACCCGACGGGTACCGTCGCCGGCTTCGCTGACAGCACCGGCCGATACCTGCCGTTGGTCTGTACGCTCAACGCGGCCCGGGTGCTCGACGCCGCCGCGACGCTGCTCGGAGTCAGCCTCGCTGAACTGGCCGACCTGGCGTTGTCCGCACCACCCGGGGCGGACGGCGTGGTCCTGGTGCCCTACCTGGCGGGGGAGCGGACCCCGAACCGGCCGGACGCCAGCGGTGCGGTGCACGGGCTGACGCTGCGTACCGCCACCCCGGCGCACCTGGCCCGCGCGGCCGTCGAGGGAATGCTCTGCGCGCTCGCGGACGGCTTGGACGCCCTCGTCGCGCAGGGCGTCGCCGTCCGGCGGGTGATTCTGGTGGGTGGTGGTGCCCGCTCCGCCGCCGTACGACGGGTCGCTCCGCAGGTTTTCGGTGTTCCGGTGGTCGTGCCGCCCCCTGGCGAGTACGTCGCCGACGGTGCCGCTCGCCAGGCCGCCTGGGCCGTCCTGGGCGGGGCGGAGCCGCCGAGGTGGACCGTGGCCGCGTCGCGGACCTACGAGGCGGACCCGGTGCCGGCGATTCGGGCCCGGTACGCACAAGCCCGGGAGCATGTCATCAACCACGGTGGCGCGCCGTCGTCACCCCGGTGACCGGCCAGTGGGCCGGCCCTGGTTGGCTGCTGGCATGACCTCGGCCACCGGCGGCCCGGTGCGGGCGTGGGGCGGCAGCCCGGCGCACCGGTTCTACAGCGTCGTGGTGTTCGTGCTGCTCGCCTCCCTGGACAATGTGGCGATCGGCCTGGTGCCTCCGCTGTATGGCTCGATCGCCGACGCGTTTGATGTGTCGCGGCACCTACTCGGCCTGGTCACCGCGACCAACTTCCTGGTCAGCGCGGTGGCGGCGGTGGGTTGGGCCTACGTCGGGGACCGCACCAACCGCAAGCCGCTGCTCATGGTTGGCACGCTGATCTGGGCCTTCGGCACTGGTGGCAGCGCGGTGGCGGGCAGCTATCCGACCTTTCTGGCCGCCCAGGTGGTCGGTGCGGTGGGTCTCGGTGCCGTTGGCTCGGTTGGCTTCTCGGTGGTCACCGACTTGATCTCGCCCCGTCGGCGGGGCCTGGTGATGAGCTTCTGGGGGCTGTCCCAGGGGGTCGGCACGCTGGCCGGAACCCTGGTGGGCGGTCTGCTCGGGGCGGCGGACTGGCGACGTCCGTTTCTGGTGCTCACCGTGGTGGGGCTCGGTGCCACCGCGGCCTACCTGTTCACCTTCGACATTCGGCGTGGTCAGAGCGAACCGGAGCTGGCCGACCGGTTGGCCGGTGGCGCCGAGTACGACCACCGGATCAGCCGGGCGGACCTGCCGCGGATCCTTGGCCGACGGACGAACCGCTGGCTGATCCTGCAGGGGGTTACCGCGCAGGCCGCGTTCGGCTCGCTGGTCTGGCTGCCGGTGCTCTTCATCGAACGGGCCGAGGCGCAGGGCTACTCGGCCGCGACGGCGGTCGTGGTGGGCAGCGTCTTCGCCACCCTGTTCCAGCTCGGCGGGGTCTTCTCCATCGTCGGCGGGTTGGTCGGCGATGCGCTGCAACGCCGTACCCCGTCCGGCCGGGCGACGGTCGCCGCGGTCGGGATCCTCGCGGCGCTGCCGTTCTATCTCGTGCTCTTCTTCGTGCCGATCCGCATCGACGTGCCCGACGGAGCTGGCTCGGGCACCATCGTCCGGGCGGTGCTGGCGAGTGTGCTGACCGAGCCGACAGTCGGGCTGAGTCTGCTTACGGCGTTGCTGGCGCTCGCCCTGACCTCGGCCAACTCGCCGAACTGGTTCGCCCTGATCGCCGATGTCAACCCACCGGAGCATCGCGGCACTGTGTACAGTCTCGGCAACCTGGCCAACGGGGTCGGCCGGGCTGCCGGGAACGGAGTGGTCGGGGTGGTGTTCGATGGGCTGCGGACGGCCTTCCCGCCACCGATGAACTACGCGGTGGGGCTCGCCGCATTTCAGCTGTTCTTCGTACCGACCGGGGTCATGTACTGGCTCGCGGCCCGCAGCTCCCCGCGGGACATCGCTGCGGTGCGAGTCCTGCTTCGCCGCCGTGCCAAGCGAATGTAGTACGGGGCGGGGCTCACCCCTTGATACTGCCGGCGAGGAGCCCGCGGACGAAGTAGCGCTGCAACGACAGGAAGACGATCAGCGGCACGACGATCGCGACGAACGCGCCGGAGGTGAGGCGTTGCCACTCGTTGCCCCGGGTTCCGGCCAGCTCGGCGAGGCGGACGGTGAGTGGAGCGGTGTCGTCCCCGCCGCCTGCGAAGATCAACGCGACCAGCAGGTCGTTCCAGACCCAGAGGAACTGGAAGATGCCGTACGCGGCCAGCGCTGGGGTGATCAGCGGCAGCACGACCGTACGGAAGATCTTCGGGTGGGTGGCACCGTCGACCCGGGCTGCTTCCATCAGGTCCCGGGGAAGCTGGGACACGAAGTTGTGCAGCAGAAAGACACCCAGGGGCAGCGCGAAGCAGGTGTGGGCGAACCAGACCTGGACGAAGCGCTGCTCGTCGTTGAGGTTCCAGGCGGGCAGGAGGTCGATGCCGCCGACACTGATGCCCTGGGAGAAGAAACTGAGCAGTGGGACCAGGGCCATCTGTAGCGGGACGATCTGCAACGCAAATATGCCGATGTAGATCCAGTCCCGCCCCCGGAAGTTGATCCACGCCAGCGCGTACGCGGCCAGCGCCGCGAAGGCCAGCGGGAACAACACCGACGGCAGCGTGATGACGATTGAGTTGAGGAAGTAGCTGGCCAGCTGGCCGGCGGACGAGGAGCGGCCGAAGAGCACCTGCTCATAGTTCTCCAGCGTCAGCTGTGGGTCAGCGAAGAACGTCCACCAGCCGGTCGTCTTGATCTGGTCCTCGGGTCGGAAGGACGAGACGAGCAGCCCGAAGGTCGGGAGTGTCCAGACGATCGCGATCACGATCGACACGGCGGTGGCCCAGCGGGTGTTCAGCCGACTGCGCACGCGGCCGGCGATGGTCGGCGGCGTCGCGGCTCCGGCCCGCGTCGGGGTGGTGGTGGTCACGGGGTCATACCTCCCGCTGCCGGCGCAGGCTGCGTACCTGGTAGATGACGATGGGAATGACCAGGATGAACAGGACGACAGCGAGGGCCGAGCCCTGGCCGGTCTGCCCGTACCGGAACGCCTGGTTGTACATCTCGGTCGCGATCACGTTGGTGTTGAAGTTGCCGTTCGTCATCGTGCGGACGATGTCGAAGAGCTTCAGCGTGGCGATCGAGATGGTCACCACCACCACGACCAGGGCGGGCCGGATGCCCGGCAGGGTGATCCGCCAGAACTGCTGCCAGGCGTTCACGCCATCGATGCGAGCAGCCTCGACCATGTCGGTGGGAATGGCCTTGATGGCGGCCGAGAGCACCACCATGGCGAAACCGGCCTGGATCCAGATCATCACCACGATCAGCAGCAGGGTGTTCAGCGGTGGGTTCGCCAGCCACTGCTGGGGCTCGCCGCCGAGCCACACCCAGATCTGGTTGAGCAGGCCGATCTGGTCTGCCTCCGCGGGCCGGAACGCGTAGACGAACTTCCAGATGATGCCGGCGCCGACGAACGAGATCGCCATCGGCAGGAAGATCAGGGACTTGGCCAGGGCCTCGAGGCGGGCGCGGTCAACGAGCACTGCGTAGATCAAACCGACCGAGGTGGCCAGCAGCGGCACCAGCAGCACCCAGAGAGCGGTGTTCCACAGGATATCGACGATCTCGGGCCGGTCGACCATCCAGCCGTAGTTGCGCAGCCCGACCCACTGCGTGCTGTCGCCGTTCCTGAGCGACAGCACGAGGGTGCGGATCGCGGGGATGACCAGGCCGATGCCGAGCATCAGGACCGTGGGCAGCAGAAAGAAGAGGGCGAACAGGCCCTCGCGGGAGCGGCGCCGGCCCGGCTCGAGCGGCCTCCCGGCGGCGACGGCCGCGGCGAGCCGGGCCTGCCGGCGACGGGCGAGCCAGGTGGGGACGACGTCGAGTAGCAGCAGGAGGCCACCGACCACCGCCACGAAGGCGACCACCCCGTACAGCAACATGGCGAGCTTCGGTGCCTCGTCGGCGAAGTCGAAGTTCATCCGCCCTCCGGGGATGCGTGGGCTGGCGGTGGCCCGGCCTCATGGCCGGGCCACCGGGGCGGGTTGATCAGCTGGGCCAGGAACTCTCGATGGCGGCGAGGGCCGCCGCGGTGTCCTTGCCGCTGATCCAGGACACCATCTCCTTCCAGAACGTTCCGGCGCCGACGGCGGCGGGCATCAGGTCGGAACCGTCGAAGCGGAAGATCGTCTGCTCGTCCTGGAGGAGCTCGACCGAGAGCCGGTCGATCGGGTTGGTCACGTTCGAGAGGTCGAGCTTCGTGTTCGCCGACACCCAGTTGCCGAGCTTGGCCCGGCTGTTGGCGTACTCACCGGAGGCGAGGTACGTCTGCACCGCCTGGACCTCCGGGCGGTCGTCGAAGGCGACGGTGAACTCGCCGCCCCCCAACACCGGTTTGCCCTTCGCCGGGTCGATGGGCGGAAAGTAGAACGCGAAGATGTCGCCGTCCTCGGCTACCCGGCTCTCCTCGGGCCACTGGTTGGCGTAGAACGACGCCTGTCGGTGCAGGGCGCACTCGTCCTGGAGGATTGGCAGGCCGCCCTCCTGGAACGAGGTGGTGGCGATGCTCTTCACTCCGCCGTAGCCGCCGTTGACGTACTTCTCGTTTCGTAGGATGGTGCCGGCGCGATCGACGGCCTCCACGACGCGCTGGTCGTCGAAGGGAATGGCGTGGGTGGTCCACTGGTCGTAGACCTCGGGGGTCTGCGTCCGCAGCAGCACGTCCTCGATCCAGTCGGTGGCTGGCCAGCCGGTGGCGTCACCGGACTCGATGCCGACGCACCACGGCGTGATGCCGTCGGCGGCGGCCCGGTCACTGAGTTTGATCAGGTCGTCCCAGATGCTCGGCACCGACCAGCCCTGCTCCCGGAACATCTTCGGCGAGTACCAGACGAATGACTTGACGTTCGAGCCCAGCGGAGCACCGTAGAACTCGCCGTTGACAGTGCTGTACTGGAGCCAGTCGGCGGTGTAGTTCTCCTCGGCCATCGCCTTGGTCTCGGCCGACGCCGGCGTGAGCTTGCCGGCCCGCGCGAAGCGGTTCAGGAGGCCCGGCTGTGGGATGAAGGCGATGTCTGGCGCGTTGCCGCCGTCAACCCGGACCTGGAGCTGTGCCTCGAATTCGCCGCTGCCCTCGTAGTCGATCTCAATGCCGGTGCAGTCGGCGAACTGCTCCCAGGACTGCTCGAGCAGGTCCGCCTCGGCATCGCGGATGGACGCGTAGATGGAGACCTCGCTGCCGCCGTTGCCCTGGTACTGCTCGTATACCGCGCACTCTGGGGAATCGGCCCGGCCGCTGGCGTCGTCGTCGCTACCGCAGGCGGTGGCGACGACAGCCAGGCCGAGCGCGCCAGCTATTGCGAAGGCGTGGCGTGGTCTGGCGAAGACCGCCATGCCGTCCTCCTTCCTGGCCGGCGCGGGTCAGTGCGACAGACCTGGCGCCGATCCGATGGGCGTGCTCCACACAAAAGCGTTTGCAGCCGGCGTGGTCCACCCCGAAGACGACACGAGCGGGTAACGATATGAAAACGTCGATGCGTTCTCCTGGTCGATCACGCGTTGAGCCGCCAGATGGCCAGGTTGAGCAGGGTGGCGTAGGAGACCCAGGCCCAGTAGGGCAGCAGCAGGGTCGCAGCGGCCCGGGAGATCCGGGAGGAGAGCAGGACAGTCCCGCCGATCGTCCCCCACAACAGAACAGTGTCGGCGAACGCCAGCCCATACTGACCGGCTCCGAAGAAGAGGGGGCTCCACACCGCGTTGAGCACCAGCTGCGCGCCCCACGCCCAGAGCGCGGAGCTGAAACCGGCGCGCCGCCAGATCAGCCAGCCGGAGACCGCGATCATCGCGTAGAGCACCGTCCAGACCGGTCCGAACACCCCCGCCGGGGGAGCCCAGGCCGGCTGCTCGAAGCCGGCGTAGTCGGCGCTGCTGTCGCGGGCCCCCAGCCCGCCGACCGCGGCAGCGCAGCAGACGGCCGCGCCGAAGCCGAGCAGGGCCAACCACCCGCGTCGGCCGCCGGCCCCCGCGGAGCTACGCGCGCCCTGGCGCACCTGGGAGTGACTTCGCTCCATCCGTCAGCTGATGGCGTTGACCCCACCCGGTCCGACCAGCAGGCCACCGACGATGAGGACGACTCCCCACAGGATTCGGTGCCGGAACAGGGCGAGAATGCCGGCCGCCACCAGGATGACCGAGATCGTCCAGAGAATCAGCTCCACGCCGGCCGAGTACCCAGACTGCCCATCCGGGAAACCTCGCCCGGTTCGAGGTGCTCACCCAGGTGGAAGACGCTGTACGCCTGTTTGATCACCGGGTGTGCCACGTTACGCACCCGTACTCCTCCGGGTGTGGTGCCGCGTTCGGTCCCGTGATGGGCATGCCCGTGTAGGGCGAGCGTGGTGGGGGCGGAGTCGATCGCCTGGCCCAGCTGGTAGCAGCCGAGGAAGGGGTAGATCTCCGGCGGCTCGCCGGCCAGCGTGTCGGGCACCGGGGAGTAGTGGGTCAGTGCCACCAGCAGGTCGCAGTCGAGGGAGTGTAGGGCGGCCTTGAGCGCGTCCGCGCTCGCGGTGCTGGCCCCCACGAACGCCTTCATCTCCGGTTCGCCGAAGTCGGCGGCACACCGCCCGGCGAAGCCACCACCGAACCCCTTCGCCCCGGCGATGCCGAGCCGGCTGCCCCCGCAGTCCAACACCGTCCCGTTGCCCTCCAGCACGGTGATTCCCGCGGCCTCCAGCACCCCCACCACCTGCGGTACCTCGTCGCACTGGTAGTCGTGGTTGCCGAGTACGGTCACCACCGGCACCCCCAGGCCACCGAACTCGCGTGCCACACACTGCGCCTCCGCCTCGGTGCCGTGCCGGGTCAGATCACCGGCCAGCAGCAGCACATCGGCGTGGTTCGGTACCTCCTCGAGGGCCGGCCGGAAACGACCAACCACGTCCTCGTCCAGATGTACGTCACCCACGGCGGCGATTCGGACTACCATCGGGCCTCCTCAGGGCAGTTGTTCGATTTCCGTGGGCGGCTGTGCGCGGATCACTCCGATGTCGCTGGTTACCGCCAGATCCGGGAAGTGCTCGGCGACCCGCCGGAGAATTTCGTCTCGGCGTTGCGCGCTCTCCACCTCGCCGTGCAGCACCAGGCCGAGTTCCCGGCGGACCACGGTGATGCCCTGCTCGGCGACGTCGGGGTCCTCGGCGAGGAGCCGATGAATCTCGGCTGACACGTACGCGTCGGTCGCTCGTCGTGTGTCAACGTCGCGGTGCTCGGTCACGGTGTCCCCTCTCGTTCCGGGGTGCCGGCGTACGCCACCACCTCAAGCCGGTCCAGCAGCACCAGAAACGCCTCGGCGTACGGCGAGTGGCGCGTGTCCCGGCATACCCGTTCCCAGTCGATCTGCTCGCGCAGCGAGCGAGCCAGGGGCAGGCCCCGGGCGAAGTCGCAGTAGTGCTGCGAGAAGCTGAGCAGTTTGTGCACCATCAGCTGGGTTGCCGAGAGCACCGGCATGTGGATCGCGTCCACCGGCCGGATGATCGTCTCGACGAAGGTCTTGTCCGTCACCGGGCTTTCGACAGGTCGGTGGATCAGGTCCACCACGCGGTTGTCGTCGAAGACCTTGACCAGCCAGTCCTCGGGCGGGCGCTCGGCGAGGAAGCCGGCCGCGACAAGGGCGCCCAGGGCCTGGTCGATGTCTGACTCCCGGATCAGGAAGTCGACATCGTGTTCGCTGGAGTGGCCGCCGTGCGCGTACACCGCGAAGCTGCCGCCGAGCGCGAAGGGGATTTCTTCCTGCTTGAGCACGGCGGCGACCTTCTTCAGCGTGTGCACCAGGGTCTCGGTCCCGCGCTCGGCCATCTGGCTCTCCGTTCCTGGTGGTCGGGCGGAAGTGTCAGGACGGTACCCGGCATCGTGGTCCGCCACACCTGGCACAGCGCGCCGGAAAACCGTCAACCACCACCAAAGGTGGCGGATCGGCCGGTGGGGCGGGAGCGTGGGTCGGATAGCGTGTGCAGGGTGGCCGATTTCAAGGGGGCGCGACGCGGCAGGGTCCGACGGCGACGCGGCAGGGCTCGACTGCGTGCCGTCGCCCTGATCGGCATCGACGGTTCGGGTAAGACGACGCAGGCCCACCGGCTGGCTGCGGCGCTGACCGCGGTCGGGCTTCCCGCCACCTACCATCGCAACGCCGGCGGCCGGCGTTTCCTCGGCCGCGTGGCGCGGCGGCTGGGTCGGCGGGATGCGCAGCGGCTCCTCGGGCGGGCCGGCCTCCTGGTCGCAGAGTCCGTTCTGCGCTGGCTCGCCATCGCCGCCGCCCTGCTGGGGCGCCGGCTGACCGGCCGGGTCGCGGTGATGGACCGCTACTCCGCCTGCCAGTATGCGAGCATTCGGGCACACGGCGGGCACCGGTGGGAGCGGCTGGCCCGCCTCGGCTACCGGGTCTTTCCCCGGCCACAGGTAACGTTTCTGCTGGCGGTTGACCCCGCTGAGGCGTACCGGCGGATCGAGCGGCGCGGCACTGACCACGAGAGCATGCGATACCTGATCGCGGCGGATCGCGCGTACCGGAGCCTGCCAGAGCACTCCACCTTCGTGCTGGTGGATGCGGACTGTCCGGCGGACGAGGTGAGCCGGCAGATCAGAGAGCACCTGCTCAGCTGGTGGGGCGCGGCGCCGGAGCCAGCGGACGCGCCGGCCCGGGTTCCGGTGCATCAATGATCGGCACGAAGGGTGGGGCGGTCGCCAGCTGGTCGCGGATGGGCAGGGACCTGCCCGCGGATTGTTCACCCTGGCGCCGGGTATCAGCATGGGTGTGGATGAACCCACCGGCCCGCCGTGGCGTATCCGGGGCGTGACCAGGATCGCAGTGCGGTGGTGACCCCGGTCGCTGTGCCCTTGGTCGGGGTGGTGTTGCCATTGACCAGGTCGCAAGCGTCGATCCACCTGACGGAGGTCGTGCTCACTTCAGGGCGGCCACCTGAGGTGCTGACAGCAAATATGGATGGTGCTCTCAGCTAATTATCAGGCATTCGTGACACGTTCGACTCACGATATGGAATCCCTGACGCGTCTCAACTGTTGTTCAGGTGTCAGCGCCGACAAGCAGCAGCGGAAGGTACGGGGAGGGAGCTGGCGGACGTGGGGATGGCAAGGAACCGGGCAACCGGCGCGAGCGAGGGGACCGTGGGTAACGTGGACAAGAATATCGGCATGCGGACCGACGAGGTCGCCGAGGAGCGCGATCTGGTCGGCGTCTACCTTCACGAGATTTCCCGGACGCCGTTGCTGGACGCCGCCACGGAGGTCGATCTCTCCAAGGCGATCGAGGCCGGCCTCTACGCGGAGCACCTGCTCGACGAGGACCGCGTCCCGGTCGGCGTCGAGAAATCGGAGCTCCAGCGGCTGGTCGCTGAGGGGTCGCGGGCCAAGGACCTGTTCATCCGGGCCAACCTGCGACTGGTCGTGTCGATCGCCCGACGGTATGTCCGTTCTGGGATGCCTATGTTGGATCTGATCCAGGAGGGCAACACCGGTCTGGTCCGGGCGGTGGAGAAGTTCGACTACGAGCGTGGCTTCAAGTTCTCTACGTATGCGACCTGGTGGATCCGCCAGGCGATCAGCCGGGCGATCGCCCAGCAGGAGCGCACCGTGCGGCTGCCGGTGCACCTGGTGGAGGATGTCAACCGGATGCGGAATGTGGCCCGGCAGCTCACCCGTGAGCTCGGCAGCGACCCGGAGCCGGAGCAGATCGCGACGGCGCTCGGCGTCACCGTCGAGCGGGTCAACGAGCTGGTTCGCTGGTCGCAGGACACCGTGTCGTTGGATACTCCGGTCGGTGACGACGGCGACACCAACCTCGGTGACCTGGTCGCCGACAGTGACGCGCCGTCACCTGAGGAGATCGTCCTCACTGGTCTGGAGCGGCAGCGCATCGAGGGCCTCCTCAGCCACCTGGATGACCGGTCGGCGGGCATCATGCGCGCCCGGTACGGCCTCGAGGACGGTCGGGAGCACTCGCTGACCGAGGTGGCCTCCCGCTTTTCGCTCTCGCGGGAGCGGATCCGACAGCTGGAGATTCAGGCACTCGGCCGGCTGCGCGAGCTGGCCCGCGCCGAGGGGCTCCAGACAGCAGCCTGAGCGGTACCGGGCCGGCGTCCGCTGGGATGCCGGCCCGGTCCTATTCGGACCGGGGGTTGGTCAGCGGACCCGGCCGTACCCCGCGATCGGCATGATGTTCATGTCGCGTTTGACCACATTGCGCCCGGCGCTGGGGGCATCGATGATCTGACCGTTGCCTACGTAGAGGGCGACATGCCCGAGCCCGCGGTAGAAGACCAGGTCGCCGGGGCTCAGGTCGCGGCGGTTGATGTGCGCCACCACCCCCCACTGCCGGCGGGTGCTGTGCGGTAGCGACTTTCCGGCCGCTCGCCACGCCGCCGAGGTCAGGCCCGAGCAGTCGTAACCGTTGCGGCCGTCCCCGCCCCATCGGTAGGGCGTGCCCAGCGCCCCGTACGCGTACCGCACCGCCACCCCGGCGGCGCCGGAGACTGATGGTGCCGCTCGGACCCGGTCCGGGTCGGCGGTGGATTGCTCGGTTGCCCGGCCGTACGCCTGCCGGCGTAGCTCGTACAGGTCGGCCAGGTCGCGCTCGATCCGCTTGCGCGTGCTGGCCAGCCCTTCGGCCTGCGCGGTCGCCTTCTCCACGGCTGCCTCCAGCCGGGTCCGTTGCGCGAGGAGCTGGCGCTGGTCGTTGGTGAAGGCGGTGATGCGATTCTGCCGCTCCTGGGCGAGCCGGTCGACGGCGGTGAGCCGGTCGACAAGGGTCGTGGCGTCGTCCGGGTTCAGTAGTGCGGCGGCGGTGCCGAGTTCACCGGTCTTGTAGGCGGCCACCGCGAGCTGGTTGACCTCGGCCCGGCTCTGCGCGACCTGCTCTTCCAGCGGGCCCAGTCGGGCGGTCAGCTCGGTCAGGGCGGCTTTGTTCGCCTTGAGGTCTTCGGCAAGGGTGTTGTGTGCCTCCACGACCTGCTCCAGCTCGGCGGAGGCTTTCTCGATCTGCCGGGTCAGCTCGGCGGGGGAGGGCTCGGCCTGTGCGGGCGTGACCGGTGCGACCAGCACGGCCGTGATCGCCGCGACGACGAGGGCGGGAAGTCGTTTCCGGATGGACGACAAGTGCGACGGCTCCTTCTCCTTCTCCCCACCACCCGGGTAGGGGCGGAGGCCCAGCGGTGCCGGACCCGTGCCCTCCGGACGGACGGCGCTGCGCGGGCCAACCCGGACAGGGTAACCCGGGACAGGAGTGAACCACAGGGGAAGTCGAGGCGATTGTTGCCGAACGGAAGGACGTGCGCTTCTAATGGACGGGGGTGTTGGCCACCGGCTCCGGGGTTGTGGCCTGCCCGGTCACCCACCCACTCACCCGCCGCTCGGCGAAGAAGGAGACGAACGGAACGGTCCCCGCCAACATCACCAAGATCATGCGTGACAACGGCCAGCCGGCCCGCCGGGACAGGTCGAAGGCGGCCACCAGATAGACCATGTAGAGGAAGCCGTGGGCCTGGCCCACCGTCTCCACCACGAGCGGGTAGTCGAAGCCGTACTTGAGCGGCATTCCGATCACCATGAGCAGGATCAGCACCACGCCGACGATCCAGGCGATCACGCGGTACCGGGTCAGGGCTGCGCCCACCGTCGTCCGTCCTTCCGACCCGGCCTAGCCGGGGTAGTCGCCGGGCCGAGCACCCGGATTGTCGGTCAACCACCGAAGGTAGCGGTTGTAGGCGGTGAGCTCCGGATCGTTACTGTCCGGCACGGTGGCCGCCGTACGGCTGACCCGTACCGGCCGGCGCACCGCCAACCGGGTCGGCTCGACGGTCGCGGACGACTCGGTGGTCTCCGCCGCTGGGCCTGGCGCCTCGGGCCCGCGGAGCTCCTGGCGGACCTCCCGCCACCAGACGAAGACGACGAAGCCGGCGAAAACCGGCCACTCCACGGCGTATCCCCAGCTGATCGGATTGCCGCCGGCCGCGCGGCTGAGCTGCCACCAGCCAAGCCCGAGGAAGCCCACAACGAGCACGACCATGGCCACGTGGCGCACGATCCACGCCGGGGTCCAGAGCCGCTTCATGGCCTCGAGGGTACCGGGGGCGGGAGCGCGTTCCGACAGCCGTGTCCTGGTGGCGGGCTGGTTTGCCGGCATCTCGGGTGGGCATCCGGCCAGACGCCAGCCCAGAACAGCGAAGGGGGCGATGATGACCGGATCTGTGCGGCGGGATGAGTACCCGAGCCCGGAGCAGCGGATGCCCGAATGGGATGGAGACCACCTGCACGACCGGGCCTCCGACCCGGCGGACTCCGACGGCGAGGTGCTCGGCGTCGATCCGGCCGAACTCGGCGATGCCGACCTCATCCGCGAGTTGCACAGCCTGCACCGCACGCGGCTGGACACCCTGCGGCACGCCGCCGACGCGGCGCTCGCCACCCACCTGCGCCGCACCGCCGAGCTCGAGACCGAGTACCTCGCCCGGTACCCGGGGCGGGAGCTCGACCCGAGCCGACTGCGGGAGTCCTGATGGCGTCGGCCGAGCGGGGTATGTCGGCGCCCCCGGAGGTCGTGTTCAACACGGCAGTTGATCCGAACCGGATGTCGGCGTGGCTCCCCGAGCCACTGTGGGCCGGCGGCCGGCCGGCTACTGAGATCCGCCCGGCGGAGCTGACGGCCCACTGGCAGGCCGTCGGGGACTGGACCGCCCAGATCCGGGTCGACCCGGCCGACGCCGGTGGGGCGTGGATCCGGCTCGACCTGACCGGTGGCACCGCCGACCGGCTGGTAGACGAGGCGTTGGCAGACCTCGCCCAGGCGGTGGAGGACAACCTGCAGGCGGGCTGAGCCGGCGCAATCGCTGGGCCGTTCGGTCCGGCGACCAGACCGAGGGAGACTGGGTGACCGAGTTGAGGGCAAAGGTGACTCGTCTGCGTCGGGCCTACGCGCCACACGAGTACCGGCCGCTCGGCGGCTATCTCGTGGCCATGGGCACCTACGCTGGGGTGACTGCCACAATCGCCGGCCTGGTGAGGTTGACGCGGCGGTCGGTGCCGGAGCGGCCCGCGACGGTCGACGTGGTCCTGCTGGCCATCGCGACCCACAAGCTCAGTCGATTGCTCTCCAAGGACGCCGTGACCAGTCCGCTGCGGGCCCCGTTCACCCGCTACGCCCGGCCGATCGGTGGCGGCGAGGTGATGGAGGAGGTACGCGACTCGGGCAGCCCCGTTCGGCACGCCGTCGGTGAGCTGCTTTGTTGCCCGTTCTGCCTGGCCGTCTGGGTAGCTACCGGGCTCACCGGTGGGCTGGTGCTGGCGCCGCGTCTGACCCGTCTCGTCGCCACCGCTCTCACCGCCGTGACGGTGTCGGACTTCCTGCAGCTGGCGTACGCGACAGCGCAGCAGGCTGCCGAACAGAGCGAGGATTAGCCAGCCAGCAGGACATCCGTCGTCCGAGCACGGGCGGGGCCGGGCTACCGGCCCCGCCCGTGCTCGTGCAGGTTGTCGGCCTGCCCCGGAGCCGGCGCTCAGCTCTCCTCGCCCGACCAACCTCGGGGAGACTCCGCCTCCCGCTCGTCGGCGTCCGCGCCGGTGATGATGTCTCGATCAACTGCCGTGACATCGTGCTCCCCGGCGAAGTCCGGCTCCGGCAGCGTGTCCCGGCCCTCCGGCGGCTGGCCGAGAGCCGCGAGCCGCTCCTGCTGCTCAGAGCGCCGATGGGCAGGCTGGGACATGTCACTCTCCTTCACGTCGGATCATCGCCGCTGTGTGCCCGGTCGCGTGCATCGCCGGACCCCGCGGACCGGGCTCCTCGGCGGCGGCCAGGGTCAGGTGGCCGACCCGCCCAGCAGGTCGGCCGCCTCGTCCACGGAGTACTCGCCCTCGGGTAGTCCGCCGATGCGGGTGAGTAGCCCCGCCGGCATCTGGGCGGCGACCGCCCGCCGGTAGATATCGCCCTGGCTGATCCGTTCCTGGCCTCGGTAGAGATCCTCGAGTAGGTCGTCGAGACGGCGCAGGTCCGACTCGGTCTCGGGCACCGCGGTTACGGGTGGGTTGTCGGTCACGGCGCCCAACTACCCGGGGCCGTACCCGGTAAACCACCCGCCCGGCGCCTCAGGCAGGGGTGACGGCCGGAGCCCGACGCCGGGTGCGCACGGCGGCCGCCAGCTCGGCCAGGACCTCCTCAGTGGTGTCCCAGCCGATGCAGGCGTCGGTGATCGACTGTCCGTACGTCAGCTCCCGGGTCGGGTCCAGGTCCTGCCGACCCGGAAGGAGGAAGCTCTCCAGCATGACGCCGACGATGCCGTGCTGGCCGCCGGCGAGTTGGGCGGCCACGTCGGCGGCGACAAGCGGCTGGTTGCGGTGATCCTTGCCGCTGTTGGCGTGGCTGGCGTCGATGACCAGTCGTTCGGGAAGCCCGGCGGCGCGTAGCAGCGCCAGCGCGGCGTTCACCGACTCGGCGTCGTAGTTCGGCTGGTTGCCACCACCGCGGAGCACCAGGTGGCCATCGGTGTTACCGCGGGTGTGCATGATTGCCGGGGTGCCGGAGGCGTCGATGCCGGGGAAGACGTGCGGCACGCCGGCCGCCCGGATGGCGTCCACCGCGGTGGAGATGCTGCCGTCGGGACGGTTCTTCATTCCGATCGGCATCGACAGGCCGGAGGCGAGCTGACGGTGCACCTGGCTCTCCACCGTCCGGGCGCCGATCGCGCCCCAGGCCACCGTGTCGGCGATGTACTGCGGGGTGATCGGGTCCAGGAACTCGCAGCCGACCGGAAGACCCAGGCGCAGCACGTCGATCAGGAGCGCCCGGGCCCGTCGCAGGCCGGTGTTCACATCACCGGAACCGTCCAGCCCGGGGTCGTTGATGAGCCCCTTCCAACCGACGGTCGAGCGCGGCTTCTCGAAGTAGACCCGCATCACCACGAGCAGGTCGTCGGCGAGCCGGTCGGCGAGCTCGCGGAGGCGGTGCGCGTAGGCGAGGGCGGCGACCGGGTCATGCACCGAGCAGGGGCCGACCACCACCAGGAGGCGGTCGTCGGTGCGGTCCAACACTCGGCCGACGGCCCGTCTGCCAGCAAGTACGGCCGAGGTGAGCGGACTGTCCAGGGGAAGCTCGTGGTGCAGCAGGGCCGGGGTGGTCAGCGGCACCACGCGGTCGATCCGCTGGTCGCTGATCCGGTTCGTCTCGGAGGTGGTCACGGTGGGCATCCCTTCGCCGACCGTGCCCGGGGCCGGTGCCCGGGAGAGCCGGCTGCTCGTACGCAAAAAGGCAGGAGCGGAAGCTCCTGCCTTGCCGGCTCGTGCGGGTGACGTCAGCTCACGATGAGGTCACCGGCGGGAGAGCCGGCTGCCTAAACCATCGATACGAGCGTGTCACGTCGGTGAGTCTACCCGACTCGACGGCAATGGCCACCGGCCCGTTCGGAAAAGCTCATCTGATTTTTACCAGCTTCGATGGCGATATCGATAGGTTCATGGCTCCACCGACCGACCACTCCCTCTCCCGGAGGTTTTCGATGGATCGTCGTACTCTGCTCCGCGCCGGCGTCGCCGGTGGCGCCGCCGCCTTCTCCGGCAGCCTCTGGGCCGGCGCCGCACTGGCCGACCCCGCCCAGCCTGGGGAGAGCCCCTACGGGCCCCTGCAGTCGGCCGACGCCCTGGGCATCCAGCTACCCGTGGGATTCACCAGTCGGATCGTGGCCCGCTCCCGGCAGGCCGTCACCGGTACCGCGTACCCGTGGCACGACGCGCCCGACGGCGGCGCCTGCTTCGTCGCCGGTGCCGGCTGGATCTACGTCTCCAACTCGGAGATCACCCCGGGTGGCGGCGCGTCGGCGATCCGGTTCCACGCCGACGGCAGCGTCGCCTCGGCCTACCAGATCCTGTCGGGCACCCGGCAGAACTGCGCCGGCGGGGCGACGCCGTGGCAGACGTGGCTCTCCTGCGAGGAGGTCAGCCGGGGCTACGTCTACGAGACCGACCCTACCGGTGGCGCGAACGCCTTTCGGCGGGACGCGATGGGTCGGTTCAAGCACGAGGCTGCCGCCTGCGATCCAGATCGGCAGGTGGTCTACCTCACCGAGGACGAGAGCGACGGCTGCCTCTACCGGTTCCGGCCGACGACCTGGGGTGACCTCTCGGCCGGCACCCTGGAGGTGCTGGTGGCTGGCACCGCCACCAGCGGGCCGGTCTCCTGGACCCCGGTGCCCGACCCGGACGGCTCGCCGACGTACACCCGAGATCAGGTCTCCGGGGCGAAGCGGTTCAACGGCGGAGAGGGCTGCTGGTACGCCGGCGGGACCTGTTGGTTCACCACGAAGGGGGACAACCGGGTCTGGGCTTACGACGCGGTCAACGAGCGCATCGACCTGGCGTACGACGACTCGTTGGTCTCCGGCACCGCACCGCTGACCGGGGTGGACAACATCACCGGTACGCCCGGCGGTGACCTCTACGTCGCCGAGGACGGCGGCAACATGGAGATCAACATCATTACCCCGGACGAGGTCGTCGCCCCGTTCCTGCGGATCACCGGTCAGTCCCGGTCAGAGATCTGCGGTCCGGCGTTCTCCCCCGACGGCACCCGGTTCTACTTCTCGTCTCAGCGCGGCACCTCCGGATCGTCCTCGGGCGGCATCACCTACGAGGTACGCGGCCCGTTCCGCTGAGCGAGCCGGCGGGGCCCGCGGCTGAGTCGGCGTGTCGGTCCCCGTCCCGCGCCGCACCGTCCACGCGCCCCGGAGATCGGATAGCGTCCTCCCATGCCCGACAGCGGTTTTCCCTGGCCCATCGAGACGACCCGACTGGACAACGGCCTGCGCGTGGTGGTGAGCGAGGACCGCACCGCCCCAGCCGTGGCCGTGAACCTCTGGTACGACATCGGCTCCCGGCACGAGCCGGAGGGGCAGACCGGCTTCGCCCACCTCTTCGAGCACCTGATGTTCGAGGGCTCGACCAACGTGGCGAAGACCGAGCACATGAAGCTGGTCCAGGGGTGTGGTGGGTCCCTCAACGCCACCACCAACCCGGACCGCACCAACTACTTCGAGACGGTCCCCGCCGAGCACCTTGAGCTGACCCTCTGGCTCGAGGCCGACCGGATGGGCGGGCTGGTGCCGGCGTTGACCCAGGAGACCCTGGACAACCAGCGGGACGTGGTCAAGAACGAGCGACGGCAGCGCTACGAGAACGTCCCGTACGGCGACGCGTGGCTGCGGCTGCTGCCGCTGCTCTACCCGCCCGGCCACCCGTACCACCACGCGACGATCGGCTCGATGGCCGACCTGAACGCCGCCGACCTCCCCACCTTCCAGGCGTTTCACACCGCGTACTACGCGCCGAACAACGCTGTTCTCACGGTCGTCGGCGACACCTCCGCCGTTGAGGTCTTCGCCCTGGCGGAGAAGTACTTCGGCGCGATCCCATCCCGACCGGAGATCCCGGCCGCGCCGGCGGGCCAGCACGTTTCCGGCACCGGCGTGGCGACGACGGAGACGGTCATCACCGAGGTTCCCGCGCCCCGGGTGTACGTCGCGCACCGTACCCACCCGTTCGGCACCGCCGGCTATGACGTGACCAGCGTGCTCGCCACGGTCCTCGGCAGTGGGCGGGGCAGCCGGCTCTACCAACGGCTCGCCGACGGGGAACGGATCGCGCAGCCGGACCTGGTCGGGGCGTACGGGGTGGACCTGGCATACGCCCCGGCGCCGTTGATCGCCACCGCCACCGCCCGCCCCGGGGTACCGGCCGAGCGGTTGGCCGCCGGGCTGGGCGAGGTTGTTGACGAGTTGGCCACGGTGCCGGTCACCGCCGCGGAGCTGGACCGGGCCAAGGCGTTGCTCAGCACCGCCTGGTGGCGGCAGATGTCGACGGTGGAGGGCCGGGCCGACACCCTCGGCCGGTACGCGACACAGTTCGGCGACCCGCGCCGGGCGGCCGAGCGGCTGCCGGCGTGGCTGGCGGTAACCGCCGAGCAGATCGCGGCGGTGGCCGCCGAGGTGCTCGCCCCCGCCGACCGGGTGACCCTGACCTACCTGCCCGAGGAGAGCTCATGACGCTGATCAGCACCCGGCCCGGTCCGGGGGCCGCCCGACCGTACCGGTTTCCGAAGGTGCTTCGCCGCGGTGTCGCGGGTGGGCAACTGATCGCCGCGCACCTGCCGGGGCAGTCGCTGGCGGTGGCGCTGTTGTTGCTCGATGCCGGTGCCGGCCGCGAACCACAGGGGCGCGAGGGGCTGGGGGCGGTGCTCGCCAAGGCGCTGGAAGAGGGGACAGCGCAGCGGGACGCGACGGCGTACGCACTGGCCATCGAGGCGCTCGGCACCGAGTTGGTGGCCGGCCTGGACTGGGACTCCTTCCAGGTGAGCGTGCAGGTACCGGTGGACCGGCTGCCCGCCGCCGTGGAGCTGTTGGCCGAGGCGGTGCGCACGCCGCGGCTGGAACCGGACGATGTTCGTCGGGTTCGCGACGACGAGGCGACCGCCCAGCGCATGGATTGGGCGAATCCGGGTCCGCGGGCCGATGCGGCGCTGCGGGCTGACCTGTTCGGCGCCGAGAACCGCTGGGGCCGACCGCTGTACGGCGATCCGGAGACGGTGGCCGCGCTGGAGGTCGAGGACGTCCGCATCTTCCACTCGGAGTGGTTCCTCCGGCCGGGCACCCTGGTCGTCGTCGGGGACCTGGAGCGACTCGACCTGGACGCGCTCGCGGCAACGGCGTTCGCCGGCACCGGTGGCGGCGCGGTGGACCGGGGCGGCCCGGTCGAGGTCACCCCGCGCGACGGCCGCACGATTATCCTGGTGGACCGGCCGGGTTCGGTGCAGTCGACGCTGCGGCTCGGGCATCCGTCGCCGCACCGTGCGCATCCCGATCATGTGCCGATGCGGCTCGCCGGGACCGTACTCGGTGGTGCCTTCACCTCCCGGCTCAACCACCTGATCCGGGAGGTGCGGGGCTACACGTACGGGATCCGCGGCGACTTCGTGTCGTCTCGCCGGTTCGGGCGGTTCGCGGTCAGCTCCGGCGTGCAGACCGCGGTGACCGCGCCCGCCCTGGTCGAGGCGGTCGGCGAGATCACCCGTACCCAGCAGACCGGGGTGACCGAACCGGAGCTGGCAGTGGCCCGCTCCTGGCTGGCCGGCCAGCTCTCGGTCGAGTTGCAGACGCCGCGGGCGATCGCCGCGGCGCTGACCACGCTGGTCGTCCACGACCTGCCAGACGACTACCATGCCCGGCTGCGGGCGGCGCTGCTCGCCGCCGAGGTCGAGGAGGTCTCGGCGGCCGCCGCCGCGCACCTGCACCCGGAGGGTTTGACGCTGGTGGTCGAGGGAGACGCCGCCCTGATCCGGGCCGAGCTGGCGGCGACCGGCCTGGGGGAGGTCGTGACCAGCACTCGCTGACCGGCCGCCGCCCGGATCTCCAGGTCCGGGCAGCGGGAAAGGATTCTTGGTTGGCGGGCTCGGCTGGGTAGCCTCGCGGGTATGAGGATCGGCATTGTGGGGGCCACCGGCCAGGTCGGTGGGGTAATGCGGCAGGTGTTGGCGGAGCGGGAATTCCCCGCGGAACAGGTTCGGCTGTTCGCCTCCGCGCGGTCGGCGGGGCGGACCGTGCCGTGGCGCGGCGGTGAGCTGACGGTGGAGGACGCCGCCGCCGCCGACTACTCGGGGCTGGACATCGTTCTCTTCTCGGCCGGCAAGGAAACCGCCCGGGACCTGGCCCCCCGGGTCGCCGAAGCCGGAGCTGTGGTGATCGACAACTCGTCGGCCTTTCGGATGGATCCGGCGGTGCCGCTCGTCGTCGCCGAGGTGAATCCACACGCTGCCCGGCAACGGCCCCGAGGGATCATCGCCAACCCGAACTGCACCACGATGGCCGCGATGCCGGTGCTGCGTCCGCTGCACGTCGAGGCGGAGCTGGTGAGTCTCGTCGTCTCGACATACCAGGCGGTCTCCGGGGCCGGTCTCTCCGGCGTGGCCGAGCTGGACGAGCAGGTCCGGAAGGTGGCTGAGCACGCGAGCGGCCTCACCTTCGACGGCGCGGCCGTGGACTTCCCGGTGCCCCGGTCGTTCGCCCAGTCGATCGCGTTCAACGTGCTTCCGCTCGCTGGTGCGATCGTTGACGACGGGTCCGAGGAGACCGACGAGGAGCAGAAGCTGCGGAACGAGAGTCGCAAGATCCTCGAGATCCCCGGGCTGAAGGTCTCCGGCACCTGCGTCCGGGTACCCGTCTTCACCGGTCACTCACTTCAGGTCAACGCGCGCTTCGCCCGGCCGATCACCCCGCAGCGGGCCCGGGAGTTGCTCGCTGACGCACCCGGCGTCGCCCTCTCCGAGGTGCCCACGCCGTTGCAGGCCGCCGGACAGGACCCGACCTATGTGGGTCGAATCCGCGCCGACCAGACCGTCGAACACGGTCTCGCCCTCTTCTGCGCCAACGACAATCTGCGTAAGGGGGCGGCGCTCAACGCCGTACAGATCGCCGAACTGGTCGCCGCCGAGCGCGCCTGAACCCGGCCCGTCGGCACCGCTCACACCCCCCCGGCGGTGCCGACGTGCTTGGATTGTTGGTGACCCGACGAGGGAGGCAACCGTGACCGACCAGAGCCAGGCGCCGCTGCTCGAGCTCCTCGCGGAGCACCGGATGGGTGTGTTGGCGACATTGCGACGGGACGGGCCGGCGCAGCTCTCCACCGTGCTCTACCAGTACGACCCGGCGGCCGGGCTGATCCGGATCTCGGTCACCGGCAACCGGGCCAAGGTCGCCAACCTGCGCCGGGATCCGCGGGCCAGCTTCCACGTCAGCAGCGGCGACGGCTGGGCGTACGCGGTCGCCGAGGGGCGGGCCGAGCTGACTCCGGTCGCCGAGCGCGGGGACGACCCCACGGTCGAGGAACTGGTCGCCCTCTACCGTGCGATGCAGGGGGAACACCCGGACTGGGACGACTTCCGCCGGGAGATGGTGGCGCAGCGCCGGCTGGTGTTGCGGCTGCATGTCGAGCACGTCTACGGCCTGCCTCCGCGCGGCTGAGCGGCAACCCCTCGGGTCCGGGCTCGTTACCTGCCGCCGGGTGGGGGGTAGACCGCGGTGCCGACAGCGAGAGGGGAGCACCATGACAACGGTCGGAGAGTTCATGACGACCCGGTTGGTGACGATGGACGGCAACGACACGCTCATCGCGGCCGCCCAGGAGATGCGGGACTGCGCCATCGGAGACGTCGTGGTCACGGACGGTGACGATGTCGTTGGCATTGTGACAGATCGTGACATTACTGTTCGGGCGGTGGCGGAGAACAGAAACCCGGCCTCGACCCGGTTGAATGAGATCACCACCCGGGATGTGATCACGGTCAGCCAGTACGACGACGCCGTGGCCGCCGCCGACCTGATGCGGACGTACGCGGTGCGTCGCCTGCCGGTGGTCGAGGACGGGAAGCTGATCGGCCTGGTGTCGATGGGGGACCTGGCGGTGGAGCGCGAACCGCAGTCGGTGCTCGCGGACATCAGCGCGGACGACCCGAACAACTAGCGCGGCCCGGCCAGGGTTCACCCGATCCGGGCGAGGTTGACCGGGTCCGGATCGGGCACCTGTGCGTGGAGGTAACGGCATGACGTCGGGATGTGCCACGGGCAACCCAGTCGCGCGTGTGGACGGGACCGGCGGGAGGGGAGACCCATGTCGGAAGCGACCACGGCCTTCTTCAAGGAGCTCGACCGGCGGGGCTACGAGCCGCTGTTGATGAGGACCACCGGGACGGTCCGGTTCGACCTGCACGAGGGGGCGCACACGACGCACTGGCTCGTCCGGATCGACCGGGGGCAACTGCGGGTGAGCCGGGAGGACCTCGAGGCCGACGCGACCATCGGGCTCAGCCCGGCGCTCTTCGAGGAGCTGGCCGCCGGTCGGGAACACGGCATCGCGGCCAGCCTGCGGGGAGACCTGACGGTCAGCGGGGACCCACGGCTCTTCGTCCAGGTGGAGCGGCTCTTCCCGGGCGACCCACGCTCACGCGGGCCGCGCCGAGCCTTCGAGCGGGAGGTTCGTTGATGCCGGGTAACACGGTGCGCATCCTCGACGGCAACACCTTCGTGGTGTCCGAGGAGAGCGGGGACATTGAGGCGACGGCGACCGAGCCGACGGGTCTCTTCTCGCTCGACACCCGCTTCCTGTCCACCTGGGTGCTGACGATCAACGGCGAGCGACTCAACCCGCTCTCCTATGACGACCTGCAGTACTACGAGGCACGGTTCTTCCTGGTGCCAGGGGCGGCGACGCACTACGTGGACGCCAAGCTCTCGGTCGTCCGGGAACGGGCGGTGGGGGGAAGCTTCCGGGAGACGCTCACCATTCTCAATCACGACGAGAATTCGGTCGAGCTGGAGGTCCGGATGGCAGCGGCAGCCGATTTCGCCGACCTGTTCGAGGTCAAGGACGACCAGCTCAGTAAGAAGGGTGAGATATACACCGAGGTCGAGTCGGACCGGCTACGGCTGGGCTATCGGCGCGGCAACTTCCGGCGCGAGACCGTGATCACCTCATCGGTGCCGGCGCGGTTCGACCAGGGGGGCTTCGCGTACACCCTGCACCTGGCGGCGAATGAGCAGTGGGTGGCGGAGATCGACGTCCGGACCCTGACCCTCGGCCCCGGCGGCCGGGACCTGCGCATGGGCCTGCGTGCGCACGGCGCCGAGCGGCTCGCCCTGCAACAGGATCTCAGGAAGTGGATCGCGGACGCTCCCAAGGTCAACAGTGAACGCGAGGATCTGACCACGACGTACCGCCGCTGCCTGGTTGACCTGGCGGCGCTGCGCTTCGTTCCGTTCTCGCTGGGTGGGGCGGCGCTACCGGCTGCCGGACTGCCGTGGTTCATGACCATGTTCGGCCGGGACAGCATCCTGACCTGCCTGCAGGTACTGCCGTTCACCCCGGAGTTGTCCAAGACGACGCTACAGATCCTCGCTGCCCTCCAGGGCACCCGGTTCGACGACTTCCGGGAGGAGGACCCGGGCCGGATTCTGCACGAGATGCGGTACGGCGAGACGGCGGCCTTCGAGGAGCAACCACACTCGCCGTACTACGGCTCGGTGGATGCGACCCCGCTCTTCATTGTGCTCCTCGACGAGTACGAGCGATGGAGTGGAGACGCAGACCTGGTGCGGGCGTTGCAGGTCGAGTGCCGAGCCGCCCTGAAGTGGATCGACAACTACGCCGACCTGGTGGGCAACGGTTATGTTTGGTACGAGCGACGCAACACCGACACCGGGCTGGATAACCAGTGCTGGAAGGACTCCTGGGACTCCATCTCCTACCGCGACGGCACCCTGCCACCGTTTCCCCGCGCCACCTGCGAGGTGCAGGGATACGCGTACGACGCGAAGGTGCGAGCGGCTCGGCTGGCCCGCGAGTTCTGGGACGACCCGGCCTTTGCCGAGCAGTTGGAGCGGGAGGCGGCTGACCTCAAGGAACGGTTCAACCGGGAGTGGTGGGTGGAGGACGGCGGGTACTACGCACTCGCCCTGGACCCGGACGGTCGGCAGTGCGATGTGCTCAGCTCCAACATCGGACATCTACTGTGGAGCGGAATCGTTGCCGACGAGCGAGCCCCGCGAATCGCCGAACACCTGGTGGGACCACGGCTCTTCTCCGGCTGGGGGGTTCGGACGCTGGCCAAGGGGGAGGCTCGATACAACCCCATCGGCTACCACAACGGCGCCATCTGGCCGTTCGACAACTCGTTCGTCGCCTGGGGCCTGCGCAAGTACGGCTTCGCGGAGGAGGCGGCGACGATCGCCAACGGCATCCTCGACGCCGCCCGCTATTTCGACGGTAGGCTGCCGGAGGCGTTCGGCGGCTACCCACGGGAGCTGACCAAGTTCCCAGTCGAGTACCCGACCGCGTGTACGCCTCAGGCCTGGTCCACCGGCGCCCCGCTGTTGCTGCTGCGGACGATGCTCGGGCTGGAGCCACACCAGGGCCACCTGGCTGTCGAGCCGCGGCTACCCGTGGGAATGGGTCGGATCGAGGTGCTGGACATCCCGGGCCGGTGGGGTCGTCTGGACGCATTCGCCCGCGGCCGCCTCGACCTGCGCCAACGCGGCGACTGAGGGGTGTGGTCCCGCCCGCGGTCCCGCAGCCGGGGCAGCAGTCAGGCCCGCAATCCTGGCCGCCAGTCGGGGTCGGCAGCCGGGAACAAACACGGCTTCCACCTACCGGTCGGTCACCTTACCCGGGGTAAGGTCAGCGGATGCCGGAACTCGTGTATCCGCCCGTGATCGCCGCCGCCCAGACGATGTTCCGGGTACTCGACCTGAAAATCACCATCGAGGGTGCCCACCACGTTCCCCGTACCGGTGGCGCTGTCCTGGCCAGCAACCACGTCAGCTACCTCGACTTCATCTTCTGCGGCCTGGGTGCGCGCGAGTCGAAGCGGCTGGTCCGGTTCATGGCCAAGAAGTCGGTGTTCACGCACCGGATCTCCGGGCCGCTGATGCGGGGGATGCGGCACATCCCGGTTGATCGCCGGGCCGGCAGCGGCTCCTACGTCGAGGCGGTTGCCGCGCTGCGGCGAGGCGAGGTGGTCGGGGTCTTCCCCGAGGCGACGATCAGCCGGTCGTTCACCGTCAAGCACCTCAAGAGCGGTGCGACCCGGATGGCCCGGGAAGCTGAGGTGCCGGTGCTGCCGGTGGCGGTCTGGGGAACGCAGCGGCTGTGGACCAAGGGACGGCCACGCGCCCTCAGCCGGCGGCACACCCCGATCTCCATCCTGATCGGGGAGCCGATGAACCCGGCTGCCTACCCGGACGGAAACGCGATGACCACCGACCTGGCCGAGCGGCTGAGCGCTTTGGTTGACCGGAACCAACGCGAGTACCCGGAGAGCCCGGCCGGCCCCGACGACACCTGGTGGCTCCCGGCGCACCTGGGCGGGAGCGCACCCACCCCGGCCGAGGCCGCCGCCCTGGATCGCTCCTGAGGCGCCGGCTCCGGGGCCCACGGGCAGGGGACCGTCGACGGCAGCGGCAACGGATCCAGTCACCGACTACCGGGGCCCACCCCCGGGTCCCGAGCGGCGGAAGCTCTCCGCGAGGGTGCCGACGAACTGTCGTGGGATGAACGGGAACGTGTCGGTGAGGACGTAGTAGTAGGTGCCGTCGGGGTACTCGGGCGTGACCCCGTGCCGGCCGTTGGCCACATCCAGCCCACCGTGGCCGGCCACAAACTCGAAGTCCTCGGTGTACGTGCCGTCGTATGCTCCGCCCGGGCCATCCGGACGTCGGCCGGAGCGCAGCCGGTACGAGGAGGTCAACTCAACGATGCCGGAGGTGGGGTCCGAGGCGTCGCGGTAGCCCAGTCCCGCGTAGATGGGAAAGCCGTCGCCGGCCCAGCCGAGCAGCGGGGAGTGGCGGTTCGGGTCCCGCTGATCGGCGAGAGCCGTGGGCAGGCCGTGGTAGTGGTAGGCCCCGGTCGGCTGCACGTGGGCGTTGTTGTCGTCCAGGCCGAGGGTCGCCCTGGGCCCGATCGCCTCGATCGTCCAGCCGGAGGCCGGGTCCCGTTGGTACCACTCGGCGGCGAGGGGATCGAAGAGGACCCCGTTGACCGCGATGCCGAAGGGCTGCGGCAGGACAACGTTGGTGGCGCTACTGGCCCGCGTGCCGTGCAGCGGAAGCTGAAACTCGTACGCCTGGGCTGAGACGGTGTGGGGGTTGTTCGCGTTCGGGAAGCTGCCCCTCGGGTGGTTCGGCAGTCCGTTGGCGCGGATGATCCGGCTGTTTCCGGTGACCGTCACGTCGATCTGCGTTCCGGTGGCGCTGGCGGCGATCGAGTAACTGCCCGTCAGCTCGGTCGACACCGCGGTGGTCGGTGCGTCAACCGAGGCCGCCGACGACGAGGGGTCGTTGACCCCGGTGACCGTCGTACGGCCACACGCCGAGACCCCAAGGGCGGCGGCGAGCCCACCGAGCAGGAAGACGCGGCGGGTGGGTCGACCAGAACCGGATCGAGGAGAAGTCATACCAGCACTGTGGCCGCTGATCTCAGGTGTTGGCTGTGCGCTATCTGTGGACCGGCTGGAAGCGCCTGGTGCCGCCCTGGCCGGCTCACCGCGGCTCGTTGATGCCCGTGCCTAGGCATCAGCAGGCTCGGTTCCGCGCTGACGGACCAGGAATGCCTCGACCCGGGCGAGCGCACCGTCCCACACCTCGTTGGCGAAGAAGTCACGGACCTCGGGAGCCGGGAAGCCGCTCTGCACGACGGTCATATCGGTATTCGCTGCCTAGCTAGTGCTCTACCGGCCTTGCTGGGAAATACCACCTGATACCGGAGCCGGTACTCGTCCTGAAAAAGCCACGGTAAGCCGTTTGTGGGTTTACTTAAGGTAAGCCCACAAAACGAGAAAGGTTCTCATATCGTGCTTCTGGGGGCTGCAACCAGTTTGTGGCAGGGGTGTCCACTTCAGGTGATATATCCCTTTATGGTATGAGGAGAGGGCAGAAAGCTTAATGTCCAACTACCAAGCTCAGAACAACGCCGTCAACCCGGGGGCTGCGTCGAAGCGGCGGCGCAAGCTCTGGCTCACCAGCGGCGTCGCCGGCCTTACCGGGGTGGTCAGCATCGCCGCGGTTGGTCTTACCGGGGTCGGAGCCGGCGCTCAGGACCTGGCCCGGAGCGCCGCTCAGATTGCCAAGAGTGGCGATCAGGGCGCCGACGCGGGCCGCGAAGGTCGCGAGGGCGGCTGGGACGGTAACCGCGAGGGCGGCTGGGACGGTAACCGCGAGGGCGGCTGGGACGGTAAGCGAGACGAGGGGAACCGGGGGAAGAAAGAGCGGGGGAAGGAGGTGCCCTGCAAGACTGACAAGCTGATCCAGGCGATCATCTACGCCAACAATAACCAGGGCGGCGTACTGGAGCTGGCAAAGGACTGCACCTACACGTTGACCCGTTCCGACAACGAGGGCAACGGCCTGCCGATCATCCAGGAACGCATCGCGCTCCACGGCGACAACACCAAAATCGTCCGGAACGACCAAGCCGACAATTTCCGAATTCTCAACGTCGGCCGGAGCGGGCACCTGAAGGTCAGGGATCTGGTCATCAAGGGCGGCAAAGTCGGTCCGTTGGTGACCGATATTCCGCTTGATGGGGGTACGGTTCCCGGGGTGATGCCGTCCTTCTCAATCTCTGCCGAGGTGCCCCAGTCCGGCAACCCGGACGTTATGCCCAGATATGCGGAGTCCGCAGCATTGCTGACAGCCAGCCCCGTGGACGCAACAAAAGCCGCCAAGACCGACCACTTCGAATGGCGCTCGAACGATGGCGGTGGTGTCCTGGTGCAGGACGGGGGCACGGCTGAATTCGAGAAGACCATCCTCGTTGACAACCAGGCTGGCGGAGTCGGGGGCGGGATCGCCAACTTCGGCAAGGCCGACCTCTACCACACCACCGCAGACCAAAACACCTCTTTGCGGTATGGTGGCGGAATCTTCAATGCCGGCGTGCTAAAAATCAGCAAGTCAAAGGTGACCACCAACAACGCCATCAGCGCCGGCGGTGGCATCGCCAACGGTGCGAAGTTCGATGCCGACCGCCGGGATATTAACGGCGGCACGGTCCGGATCGAAAAGACCGAGATCTTCGACAACGCAACGTTCGGTCCCGGCGGAGGCCTGTCGGACGTCGGCGGCGACACCATGATTGATCGGTCACAGATCAAGCGGAACGTGGCGAATGAAACCGGTGGAGGCATCTCGGCGGTAGACCGGAGCAACCTCTACCTCAAGGAAACAGAATTGCTGGACAACATCGCTAACGTGGTGGGTGGTGGCCTGGACCTGCGGGACGGTGCCGTCGCCAACGTGGTGAAGAGTGAGATCAAGAAGAACCGGTCTGTCCGTGGTGGTGGTGTATCCAACCACCGGAGCATGGTCACCTTCCGGGGCAGCATGATCTCCGACAACTACGCAGGCAGCCGTGCTGGCGGCGTCTACAACGTACGCGGCGAGGTCGAGCTGTCGAACTCGAAGGTGTCACACAACCGCTCCACCTTCGCGCCAGGTGGCGTGTTCAACGAGCGGGGCGAGGTCACGGTGGACAACAAGTCCGCGATCAAGGGCAACGCGCCGACCAACTGCGAGGGCAGCCCGGACCCGATCGAGAACTGTTTCGGCTGATCGACGGGTAGCGAACGAGAATGCCCAGCCCTGGAAGACCAGGGCTGGGCAGTTTCTCGTGTGCCAGGAGTCTGCGCTTGGCTGGTGGGGTCAGGACTGCTCGGGGAACTGCGCGACGAACGCACGCCACGCCGTGGGCCCGAATACCAGCGCCGGACGAGTGCGCATGCGCCACGCCGCTTCCCACCCGGACTCACAGGAGGTTTCGCGAGCTTTACTCGCTGGCCCTCCGGACCTAGCGGTTTTGCAGTCTGTGCTTGCTGGTCTGCGGCGGTTGTGATGGCCGACGACAGTAGCCACCAGGAGCTGCACCGCAACCGGGATCCGCACGGGACACCTCCGCTGTCAGACGGCGAGCGGTCCCAGTAGTGCCGGCAACTTCCACAGAGCCGCCGACGACTCGGCAGAAGCTGACTGCGCTGCTTGTGGTGGTGATCGTTGCCGCGGCCGTGGCGATCGAGCAGTTAGGTGATCGTCCAGTGCGCGAGTACCTGCAAGCTACGGGCGGGAGACACGATCCGCCTCGACCGACGGGCCTCTCCGCAGTTCGTTCGCCCGATCACGGTCCGGGTGATCCAGGCATTAAACTGGCCGACCTACCCCGGATGGGCGTGGATGGAGGGCTACGAGCTTGACCCTGTGGGTGAGGCGGTACGAAAGCGGCAACTGTTCGTTAGACCCGAGGCAGTCCAGCTGCAGAACCCAGCACTCATAGACGGTCATTCTGGGGCCCAACCGTCGAAGGCTGACCGTCGTGTTCGCCGCCCTGACCGTCTCCCGCGAACTCCATCGACCGGACCCACCCTGCGACACGCCCGACCGACCCACGAAGGAGTAGGAACAATGGGCGAGAGCCTGCAGCCCGTTCTGATCGATTCGAGGGTCCGTAACGAGGTCCAGATAGTCCCGCGGTGTGCGTGTGCGTGGCAGCAGCCTGTCGATGTCCACCACCGGCTCCTCCTCCCACGTCGTTGGAGTCGGCCCCGCCTCGGCTGACCGGCCGGGAGCTAGGAGGCTTACCATGGGGATCGATCGGAGGAAAGAACTATTTGTGCGCCCGGCAGGATTCGAACCTGCGGCCTTGGGATTAGAAGTCCCCTGCTCTATCCGCTGAGCTACGGGCGCGTGCCGTGGAATGTTGCCCGAGAAGGGTACCGCTGCGGGCCCGGCCTGCGGGGGAGCGGGTGGCGGTGGCCGCGTCCGGCGGCAATCAGGCCTGCGGCGCCGTCGACGTCGCCCCGGTGGCCTGGTGAGGCGTCGACGGTGCCGCCTGCGTTGTTGGGCGACGGCTGTCGATTCTCCCGGCACCGAGGAATCCTTCGGTCCATCGTCCGACCTCTGTCAGGACCCTGTCGCGGACGGCGGGCGCGGAGAGCGTGAGGTCGTGCAGCCCGCCGTCAACCCGGAGCAGGGTGACGTGCCGGCCGAGCCGGGGTGCCCAGCGCGCCATGTGCTCCACGTCCAGCACCGAGTCAGCGCTGGCGGCCGCCTCCCGCCACTTCAGCCCCTTGAAACTGCGCGCCGAGGCGGCCACGAGCATCGGTGCCGGGATGTTCAGCCCGGCGTGGAGCTGTTGCTGGCCCCGCCGGATCGCGGCCAGCCAGCCGGCCCGGATCGGGAAGCCGCCGAGTGGTTTCCAGGCGAGGTCGTAGTTCCACTCGCCGCGGTGGTTGGCGTGCAGGCTCTCGCCGTAGACCGTGCCGAGGCCGTTGGCGATGGCGCGCTTGGGGGACCGGTGGGCCAGGCGGGCGACGGCCGCCGCTCCGGGGCGCCGCAGCACCCAGGGGAGGTTCAGGTCGAAGAAGGGGCTGTTGAGGAAGAGCCCGTCAACCACACCGGCGTCCCGCCGGGCGTGCGCCCAGAGTGAGACGATCAGGCCGCCGGTGGAGTGGCCCATGCCGAGCAGGGTGTCGTGCCCGTCATCCGATCTGATGATCTTTGCGGCGGCGTCCAACTCCGTGAAGTAGTCACCGAGGTCCAGGCAGAAGTTCGCCGTCTGGTGCGGGAGCAGGCTGCGACCGTACTTGCGCAGGTCCAGGGCGTAGAAGTCCCAGCCCTGGGCGGCGAAGTGGTCGGCGACGTGGGTCTGGAAGAAGTAGTCGACATAGCCGTGCACGTAGAGCACCGCACGGTTGGTGGGCCGCTCGGCGCGGCGGCGCACCAGGGTCGCCACCACCGGCCCCTCGTCGTCGGTGCCCAGGTCGATTGTGTGCCGCTCGTAGGGCGGCCCCAGCACGTCGGGTTCCACGACTGAGACGGTACGCCGGCTAGCTACTGGACGGTAGCCCTCCTCCAGCCGTCGTGCTGGAGGAGGGCTACCGTGTGGTGGTGCGAACCGTCAGTCGTCGGCGTCCTGCGCTGCCGTGGCCGACGGGCCGGTGTCGCGCAGGTGCTTGTTGTGCCGGGGCTCCTGGCGGGTCTTCGCGTCGTTGAGGCGGCGACGCAGGTCGTCCCGGACGTCGTTGAGCGCCGCCTGTAGGTCCTCCTCCGCCGAGGTGGTGACGATCTTCTGCCGGCCGGCGATCCAGCACTCCAGGGTGACCTTCTGACCCTTAGTCTCCCGGTTCTTGACCGACACCTCCAGCTCGGTGGCGTCGGCGTGGAAGCTGGCGAGCCGGGCATCGAGCATGCCGAACTGATCGGCGATCCACGCCCGATCGCCCTGCGCAAAGCCGGCGCCCACCCGGAGGCACTCGTTGACGGTGGCCGGGTTCGTGACCCCGCTCATGACTGCGCCTGGCCGGTGCTGGTGGTGATCGTCATCATGATCACAGACCCCTTCGTCCGGTTGCTGACCTTTGATCCAGGTGTACCCATTTTCTTCCGTTCCGGAACATGGTCAATTCTGCTGCTTGCTCCGCTGCTGTCCCAGGGCCAGATGCCCCTAGCACACCGGGTCTTTGAACAGGTTGTTGTCCACACCCCGCCCCGTTGTCCACAGCCCACCGCAGCCAGATGGCAGCGCCCGACGGGGCCGGTCAGGCTCAGGTCGAGCAACTCGCGATGACAACCTGACCCAGGAGGGATGATGTTCGACACCCACGTCACGGTGATCGGCACCGCCGTGACCGCGCCCGAGTGGCGGCGCACCAACCAGAGCCAGACCCTGGTGGCCAACTTCAAGGTGGCCTCGACCGCGCGCCGCCTGGACCGCGAGAGCGGTCGCTGGGTTGACGGCAACAGCCTCCGCCTTCGGGTCAGCTGCTGGCGTCGACTCGCCGAGGGGGTCGTGGCCTCGGTGATGGTCGGCGATCCGGTGATCGTCTCGGGGCGGCTCCACACCCGGGACTGGACCGACGATGCCGGCAGCCACCGAACCCACTACGAACTGGAGGCCGTCGCGGTCGGGCACGACCTGTCCCGCGGCCGGGGTCGGTTTCTGCGCAACCGAGCGGTGGCCACGACCGGCACAACGGCGGATCCCACGGCTCAGCCGCGAGTGCCCGGTGAGCAGGCTGAGCCGGCGTCGGCTGCCCCCGCCGACCAGCAAGCCGACGAGGAGGTCGAGCTGCCCGCGCTGCACCACCCGCCCGCTGCCGATGCCGATGGGGATCTCCTGGATGACCCGATCGTTGACGCGGGCCGGGGTGACGCTGGCCCTGGTCAGGCCGACGGGTCCGCCTCCGCTGAAAGCCCGCACAGCCCCGCGGAGGTGACCGACGAAGCCAGCCAAGCCGATCCGACCGGTATGAGCGCCGGGCCGGCACCCAGCGGTAGCCGAGGCCGACGGGGCCGGGGGCGGGTGTCCGTCTGACGCCGACCAGTCTCGGGCGGTGGTTGGTGCCGGCCGGCGAAGGTCTGGTGGGAAAGGGCGCGACGGGGGCGGGGTGCCGGCTGGCAAAGGCCGTCACCCCGCGCGTCCACCGGGCCGTCACCCCGCCTGTCCACCGGGCCGTCACCCGGTGGGCACAGTCCTCGTCCCGGTTGCCGCCCGGCCCCGTCCGCCGTCAACGGATCAAGCGAGACGGCCGGGCCGGCCGGACGTGGGGCTCAGCTACGCTGACCGGCCGGAGGTGATGGCCGGTGCGGCAGGCGACGGTAGCGGGGCTCGTCGCGGGGTACGCGATGGACGTGCTGGTCGGTGACCCTCGCCGAGGGCACCCGGTGGCTGGGTTCGGCCGTGCGGCGAGTGCCCTGGAGCGGCGGATCTACCGGCCGGACCGGGCGGCTGGCGCGGCCTACACCGCGCTGGCGGTGGGAGTTCCGGTGGCGCTCGGTGCCGCGGTGACGGTCGCCACCCGAGGGCGTCCCTTGGCGCGGGGCGCGGTCGTGGCTGCTGGCACCTGGGCCGTGCTCGGTGGTCGCACGTTGCGCCGTGAGGCGACGGTGCTCGGTGCGGCGCTGGGCGATGGTGACCTGCCGTCGGCCCGGCAACGCCTGGGGCATCTCTGCGGGCGGGATCCGTCAACGCTGGACGAGCCGGAGTTGGCCCGCGCCGCTGTCGAATCGGTCGCCGAGAACACCTCCGACGCCGTTGTCGCCCCGCTGTTCTGGGGCGCGGTCGCCGGCTTGCCCGGGCTGCTGGGCTACCGGGCGGCGAACACACTCGACGCGATGGTTGGCCACCGTTCCTTCCGATATGCGCGCTTCGGCACTCCCGCAGCCCGCCTCGATGACCTGCTCAACCTCGTTCCATCCCGGCTGACCGGGCTGCTGACGGTCGCGGTGGCGCCGCTGGCCCAAGGAGACCGGGAGCGGGCCTGGCGGGTCTGGCGCCGGGACCGGAACGACCATCCCAGCCCCAACGCCGGGCAGTGCGAGGCGGCGGTCGCCGGGGCGCTCGGTGTCCGGCTCGGCGGGCGTAACGTCTACGCCGGCCGGGTCGAGGTGCGTCCATTCCTCGGCGATGGGCCGCGCCCAGATGCGAGCCACCTTCCTCGGGTGGCCCGGGTCTCCGCCGCCGTCGGGCTCGCCACGCTCGGGCTCGCGACGGCGTACCCGTTGACCGTGGGGCGTCTGCTCTCCGCCGTGGGCCGCCGGGCGATGAGCGGAGGGCTACGAGCCGTACGCGGGAGGCGGCGGTGAGTGGCGGGCTGCTCGTCACCGGAACCACCTCGGACGCCGGCAAGAGCGTCCTCACCGCCGGGATCTGCCGCTGGCTACACCGGCAGGGCGTGCGGGTGGCGCCGTTCAAGGCGCAGAACATGTCCAACAACTCGGCGGTCGTGGTCGGCCCGGACGGGCGCGGGGGTGAGATCGGACGGGCGCAGGCGATGCAGGCGGCGGCCTGCGGCCTGGCCCCGGAGCTGCGGTTCAACCCGGTGCTGCTCAAGCCGGGCAGCGACCGGAGCAGCCAGGTGGTGCTGCTCGGCGAAGCGGTCGACACCCTCACCACCGGTACGTTCCGGCAGCTGCGACCCCGTCTCGCCGAAACCGCGTACGCGGCCCTGGCGCAGCTTCGGGCGGCCTACGACGTGGTGATCTGCGAGGGAGCGGGTAGCCCGGCGGAGATCAACCTACGGGCCGGGGACTACGTCAACATGGGGCTGGCGCGGCAGGCCGACCTGCCCGCGATCGTGGTCGGGGACATCGATCGTGGCGGGGTGTTCGCCTCCATGTTCGGCACGGTGGCCCTGCTGGAGCCGGCCGACCAGGCGTTGGTCGCCGGATTCGTCATCAACAAGTTTCGCGGCGACCCGGGCCTGCTGGCGCCGGGCCTGGACATGCTGCGCCAGGTCACCGGAAGGCCCACCTACGGGGTGCTGCCCTGGTCGCTTGACCTCTGGCTCGACGCGGAGGACTCGCTGGCGTACGGGCGGGTACTCGGCCGTCCGGCCGCGCCCCGCGGCCGCGACTGGCTGGACGTGGCCGTGGTCCGGCTGCCCCGGATCAGCAACGCCACCGATGTCGAGGCGCTCGCCACCGAGCCGGGCGTGCGGGTGCGCCTCACCGTCGAGCCCGCCGAGCTCGCCGCCGCCGACCTGGTCGTGCTGCCTGGTTCCAAGGCGACGGTGGCGGACCTGGCCTGGCTGCGCCAGACCGGCCTCGCGGATGCCGTGCTTGCCCACGCCGGCGCCGGGCGGCCCCTGCTCGGCATCTGCGGAGGCTTCCAGCTGCTCGGCCGCCGCATCCACGATCCGGTGGAGAGCGGGCAGGGCAGCGTACCCGGCCTGGGGTTGCTGCCGGTCGAGGTCACCTTCGACCCGGGCAAGACGGTCCGACAGTCGGCCGGCACCGGGTGGGATGGCGTCCCGGTCCGCGGCTACGAGATCCACCACGGGTACGTCTCGGCCGCCGACCCCGACCTCGCGCCGCTCTTCACGTACGCCGACGGCACCGGTGAGGGCGCGGTCGCCGGGGCGGTGTACGGCACCCACTGGCATGGTGCGTTCGAGTCGGACGGGTTCCGCCGCCGCTTCTTGACCGAGGTGGCCCGGCAGGCGGGCCGACACGGGTTCCGGGCGGCCCCGGACACCTCCTTCGCCAGCGCCCGCGAACGTTCCCTGGACCTGCTTGGGGATCTGGTCGAGGAGCATCTGGACACCGCCGCACTATGGCGGCTGATTGACACCGGACCGCCGTCGGGTCTGCCGTTCATCCCGCCGGGCGCACCGGACCGGGAACCGGGCGGGTCCGACCGGGATCCCGCCACCTGACGGGGATCCGGCCGCCTGGCGGGGATCCGGCCGCCTGGCGGGGATCCGGCCGCCTGGTGGGGATCCGGTCCCGGTGTCAGTGGCGGACGTCGGCGGGGCGGTCGGAGAGCGGAAGTTCCGCCTCCCGCCAGGCCTGCACCCCTCCGATGACGTCGGTGGCGCGACGTAGGCCCAGCGCGCGTAGGCCCGCCACGGCCAGGCTGGAGCTGTAACCCTCCCGGCACACCACCACGACCTCCCGGTCGTACCGGGTGGCCTCCGGGATCCGCCAGGTACTGGCCGGGTCCAGCCGCCACTCCAGCACCGCCCGCTCGATGACGATCGCGCCGGGCAGCTCACCCTGCTCCGCCCGCTGCAGTTCGGTGCGGGTGTCGATCAGCAACGCCCCGGCGCGGATCGCCTCGACGGCCTGGTGCGGGGTCAGCCGGCGCACCCCGGCGCGGGCCTGCTCCAACAGGGCATCAACGCCTGGACTCATCACGCTGTGGGACACCAGCCGATCATGCCGCCCGCGCCCGGCGGCGCGCGGTCGAACGGCGTCGGCCAGCGGTACGACCGCCCGAACGGGCGACGGACCGAGGTGGCGCGGCGCTACCGCCGGATACGGTCAGGCCGTGGCAGTAGCGGTGATGGAGTCGTACGCCCGGCTGGCAGCGCGGGTGTGTGCGGCGCCGGCGCGGTTGGGGAAGACCCGGCTGGTGGCGGTGGACGGACCGAGCGGCGCGGGCAAGAGCTGGTTCACGGCGCGGCTCGCCGACGCGCTCGTCGCCGGTCCCGGCCGGGTCCGGCCCGTGGTGATACACACCGACGACCTGCTTGACGGCTGGGCTGACCAGCTCACCTTCTGGTCCCGGCTGGAGGAGTGGGTGCTGGCGCCGGCGCGGGCGGGGCGGGCGGGGGAGTACCGGCGGTTCAGCTGGGTCCGGCGGTCGTTCCTGCCTCGCCCGGTGCCGGTGCCGGTGTCACCGGTCCTGCTCCTGGATGGCGTGAGCGCGGCGCGAGCCGCGGTGGCGCGGGAGTTGAGCCTTGCCGTGTTCGTGACCGCCCCGGCGCAGCTGCGGCTCACCCGGGCGGTGGCCCGGGACGGCCCCGGGATCCTGCCGGAGCTGCGTCGCTGGCACGCGGGCGAGCGGGCCCACTTCGCCGCCGACGGCACCTGCGGCCGAGCGGACCTGGTGGTTGACGGCGCGCCAACACTGCCCCACGACCGGGCCCGGTACTACCTGCGGCGAGGCGGGTGGGTAGGGCCGGCATACGATGCCGGACATGACAACACCGATCATGTCCGAGTCTGATCTGCGGGCTGCGCTCGAGCGGGAGCTGCCCGGCGTCCGGGCGGACCTCGAGCGCCTCGTCCGGATCCCGGGTATCGCGTTCGACGGCTTCGACCACGTCCAGGTGGAGCGTTCCGCGGCAGCGGTCGCGGAGCTACTGCGGGACTGCGGTCTTGAGGTGCGGCTGGCCCGCTCCGGGGGGCAGCCGACCGTGATCGGGACGAAGGCGGCGCCGCCCGGCGCCCCGACCGTGCTGCTCTACGCCCACCACGACGTGCAGCCAGTCGGTGACCGGTCGCGGTGGGAGTCGGACCCGTTCGAGCCGGTGGAGCGGGACGGCCGCCTCTACGGCCGCGGCGCCGCCGATGACAAGGCGGGCATCATGGCGCACATCGCGGCGCTGCGGGCGTTCGGTGACTCGCTGCCGGTGGGTGTCGTGCTGTTCATCGAAGGTGAGGAGGAGTACGGCTCCGACTCGCTGGCGAGGCTGCTCGCCGAGCACCGGGACGAGATCAACTCGGATGTCATCGTGATCGCCGACTCCACCAACTGGGACATCGGCGTGCCGGCGCTCACCACGTCGCTGCGCGGGATCGTGAACTGCTTCGTCGAGGTCCGCACGTTGGATCACGCCGTACACAGCGGCATGTACGGCGGCCCGGTGCCGGACGCGCTGACCGCGCTGGCCCGGCTGCTCGCCACCCTGCACGACGACGCCGGGAACGTGGCCGTGGACGGGCTGGTCAGCCGCGGTGGTGCGGCGGTGGACTATCCGGAGGACCGCTTCCGCGCCGAGGCGGGGCTGGCGGAGGGCGTGCAGTTCATCGGCACCGAGCGGATCACTGACCGGCTCTGGACCAAGCCGGCCCTGGCGGTACTCGGCATCGACGCGCCGGCCACCGGGGTGGCGCCGAACGCCCTGGTCCCGGCCACGAAGGCCAAGCTGAGTCTGCGGCTGGCGCCGGGTGATGACCCCAAGCGGGCGTACGCGGCGCTTGGTGCGCACCTGAGCAAGCACGCTCCGTGGGGCGCGCAGGTGTCGGTCACGCTGGAGCACGACGGCGACCCGAGCCGCATCGACGCCTCCGGCCCGATGTTCGACGCGGCGCGCGCCGCGTTCCGTACCGCCTGGGACGGCACCGATCCGGTGGACATCGGGGTCGGCGGTTCGATCCCGTTCATCGCCACGTTCCAGGAGATGTTCCCGCAGGCCGCGATCCTGGTGACCGGTGTGGAAGATCCGTACGCCCAGGCGCACGGCCCGAACGAGAGCCTGCACCTGGGGGAGTTCGCCCGGGTGTGCCTGGCCGAGGCGCTGTTGCTGCGCAACGTCGCCATCGCTGGGCGGGACTGAGCTCCAGCGGGACTGGGTCCCAGCGCAGAGTTGAGCCCGGCGCAGAGTTGCCCCGGCAGGGTTGAGCCCCTGCGAGGCCGAGCTCCGCGTTCCGGAGCGGGTCTGCGGGCGGACGCGCCTGCGCTGGGCGGATTGTCTCCGCGGGCGCGTCCCCGGCTGTTCCGGGTGTCGGAACCATAACGTCCTGCTCTGGCTGGGCGTTTCCGGCGTGTCGGTCACTCCGGTGGTATAGCCTTCGTACATGAGTACGAACGAGGTGATGGCCCGCCTGGAGGCCGCCGTCAGTGCTTTGGGGGACGTTGACGTCTCCGCATGGTCCGATGAGTCGCTCAAGGAGCGGCTCGGCCAGCTCTCTGTTGCGCTGGTCGCACTCGATTCGACGCTCGCCCGGGTCGCTGACGGGGTGCGCGCCCGGGGCCTGCGCATCGAGGAGCCCGTTTCGGTCTGACGCCCGGCTGCGCCGCCCGCCAGTGGTGTCGGTGTGGCGGCGCGGACGCCGCCCGCAACAGTCAGGTGGAGGCTGCTTCGCTCGTCCGGTCGGTGGGGTGTTCGCGCACCACTCCGGCCCGTCGCTGGGCCTCCCGCCGGGCGAAGTAGCCGAAGCCCAGCAGCGTCATCCCGGCGAAGATCCACCACTGTACGACGTACCCGTAGTTCTGCCAGTTGTTCGTGTAGCCAACCGGGACCGTCTTGAAGGTCGGATCAGCGGTTGGGGTCTGCTGGTCGAGCAGCACGTACCCGCCATAGATCGGGTACGGCAGCTCCCCGGCCAGCTGGGGCAGGCTGATGCGGCGGGTCTCCAGTTTGCCATCGCGGCGGGCGACCGGGAGGGAACCGCCCTCGCCGGGGCGAATCCGGCCGGTCACGGTCACCGGGCCGGCGGGGGTCGCGGGCACGGTCGGCTGGACGGTGGCGTCCCCACCCGGCGCGGGCGGGACCCAGCCCCGGTTGACCAGCACGGCTGTGCCATCGGTCAGCATCAGCGGGGTCAACACCTCGAAGCCGACCGTACGGTCCACTGAGCGCCCCCGGGCCAGGATCACGTTGGCGGGGTCGTACTGCCCGGTGACGGTGACCTTCGTCCAGGTCCGTTCGGTGGTGGGGGCGGGCCCGACGGTGCCGGCGTTCCCGGTCGGGGCGGCGGCCGCCTCGGGCAGTGGTACCGGATCCATCCGCTGGCCTGCATCGATCCGCTCGTTGATCGCGGTGCGGTCGTGGTAGCGGGCCAGTTGCCAGTCGGCGAGCAACACCATGATCGCCGCCGCGACCAGGGTCAGCGCGAGCGCGCCCAGCCAGCGAGGCGTCAGCAGGAACCGGTACACGGCCATGAGGTTACCCGTAGGCGTAGCGGGTTGATCGGTGCGACCACCGGTGGTCGCTGCCCCCTGCCCGGATAGGCGCCCAGGTCAGCCGACGATCGCGTCCGAGGGGGGTGTGAAGTCGCGGGTCGGTTTGTCCTCCAGCGCGTCGCGCAGGGTGTTCGCGACCGCGTGGATGGGAATCTGCGACTGACCGTCACCGACGGCGTTGAAGGGGTTGTCCGGATCGGAGATGAAGCTGGCCGCGGAGAGTTCGGGAGTGAACCCGACGAACCAGGCCGACCGGGTGCTGTCGGTGGTACCGGTCTTGCCGGCCACCGGGCGGCCGACGGTGCCGCGGACGCTGTCCGCCGTCGACCAACCGCCGCAGCCGCCTCGGGCTGGGGTGTCGCCGGTGGGGCACCGGGCGGCGTCGGTGGCGGCCCGGGCGGCGTCGGCGCTGACCACCTGGCGACAGCGGGGCTTGGCGACCTCCCGCTCGATCCCGCCGGCCGTCCGGTAGATCGCCGGGGTGCCGTCCCGGTTGTAGATCGCCTGGACCGGGATCGCCTCGCAGTACCGGCCCTCGGCGGCGACGGCGCCGTAGGCGTTCGCCATCTCCAGCGGGGTGGCGTCGGAGACCCCCAGGGTGAAGGCGCCCCAGGTCTTCGCGTTCGCTGGAGCGGCGTGGTGCCGGTCCACATCGGTGCGCCAGCGCAGCCCCAGCTGTTCGGCGAGGCGTACCGCCCGGTCTGCCCCGACCTGCTCCTCAAGCCAGACGAAGTATGTGTTGACCGATTTGCCGAAGCCAGACCACATGGTCTGCATGCCGGACATGGCGCCGCTCGCGTTCGATGGGGCCCAGCCGTTGTAGATCTCCGACCGGTACCGGTGCGGCGCGTTGAAGGTGGTGTTCAGCGTCATACCCGCGTCGAGGGCGGCGAGCATCGGGAACATCTTGAAGGTTGATCCCGCCTGGTAGCCGGGCAGGTCACCGCCGCCGAGCAGGGGGGTGACCGTGTTCGGGTAGTTGGCCTTGACCTTCGGGCCGGCCTCTGGGTTTCCGCTGAGCGGATTTTCGCCCAGGTTCAGGGAGTAGGTCCGGTTCACCGCCATCGCCTTGAGTCGCCCGGTACCGGGTTCGGTGAGCACGATGCCGTTGGCGAAGGGACTGCCGGTGTTCCCCTTCGTGCCGACGTTCTCCTCGGCCGCCTCCTGGATCTTTGGGTCCACACTGAGCACGATCCGGTACCCGCCCCGGCGCAGCTTGTCCATCCGCTCCAGGCGGTTCTCGCCGAACGCGGGCTGTGCGCTCCACCAGTTCTTCACGTAGTCACAGATGAATCCCCAGCTGTTCCACTCCTGTGGCACCGACGCGCAGTCGTTGGACGGGTAGCTCAGGGTCAGCTGGATCGGTTCGGACTTGGCGCTGGTGGCGGCGTCCGGCGAGAGGTAGCCGAGTGCGGTCATCCGGTCCAGGATGTAGTTGCGGCGGGCGGTCGCCTCCTTCTGGTCGGAGCTGGCCGGGTCGAACCGGGATGGCGACTTGACCAGTCCGGCGAGGGTGGCGGCCTCGACCACGGAGAGGTCCTTCGGGGTCTTGGAGAAGTAGATCTCGCTGGCGGCGTAGATGCCGTAGGCGCGATGCCCGAAGTATGCGGAGTTGAGGTATCGCTCCAGGATTTGTTCCTTGGTCAGCTCCTTCTCCAGGTCCATGGCCAGCCGCATCTCCCGGACCTTGCGCAGGCTGGTCTGCTGGGTCGCCTCCTGCACCTCCTTCGGGGTCGTGGCGCTGTCGCGCAGGGCCATCCGGACGTACTGCATGGTCAGGGTGGAGGCGCCCTGGGAGATGCCGCTGGAGCGGGCGTTGGCCACGAAGGCGCGGGCGATGCCCTTGGGGTCGACGCCGCTGTGCTGGTAGAAGCGGGCGTCCTCGGCGGCGACGATGGCCTGCTGGATGTTCGGCGACATGTCGGCGAGCTTTGTGTACTGCCGGTACTCCTCGTAGAACATCGTCAGGACGGTCTTGCCATCCGGCGCGTACAGGTACGAGGTCTCGGCCGGCAGGGCCGTTTTGAGGATCTTGGTTTTGTGTTCCATCGCGTGCGCCGTGACCTTGGTGCCGAGGCCGGCTGCGGCGGCGATCGGGTAGGCCAGGGCGGCGATGACGATGCCGGCGATCAGCCCGGCGCGGAGAAGTGGGACGAGACGACCGGCGGCAGCAAGGGGACGGTTGCTCACAGGGCTAAGTTATGACATTTCCGATTCGTGCTAGAGAAATATTCATTAACCCGTCGCCCGTGACGCGGCCCACGTCACGATGCGCTGTGCCACGCGCCCCCTTCCCGGCAGGATCGCGGTCATGCATACGCAGTCGAGCGGGGGAGGGGCCGCGCCGCCGGACAACCTGCCGGATGCCCCGGCGGTACCGGAGCTCGACCTTGGCCACCATGGAGATGTCGAGGCCGTACCCGGCCTGGTCGACCTCGCGGTGAACGTGCGCCAGGCCTCGATGCCAGACTGGCTGGCCGACCCGATCACCACTGCCCTCGGTGACCTGGCCCGGTATCCGGACTCCGCTGCGGCGCGGGCCGCCGTCGCCGCCCGGCACGGTCGACAACCGGAGCAGGTGCTGCTCACCGCCGGTGCTGCCGAGGGCTTCGTGCTGATCGCCCAGGCGCTGCGCGGGATCCGTCGCCCGGTGGTGGTGCACCCGCAGTTCACCGAGCCGGAGGCGGCCCTGCGTGCGGCCGGGCACCGGGTCGAGCGGGTGCTGCTCACCCCCGGCGACGGATTCCGGCTCGACCCCGCCCGGGTCCCGGCGGATGCCGATCTGGTCCTGATCGGCAATCCCACGAACCCGACCTCGGTGCTGCACCCGGCCGTCGACCTGGCGGCGCTCGCCCGGCCCGGCCGGGTTCTCGTGGTGGACGAGGCGTTCGCCGACACCACCCTCGCGCCCGGAGTCGCCGGCGAGCCGGAGTCGCTTGCGGCCCGTTCCGACCTGCCCGGTCTGCTGGTTGTGCGGAGCCTCACCAAGACGTGGGGGCTGGCCGGGCTGCGCGTCGGCTACCTGCTCGGGGCAGCGGTTCTGCTGGACCGCCTGGCCGCCGTACAGCCGCTGTGGCCGGTCTCCACCCCGGCCCTCGCTGCCGCGACAGCCTGCGCTGGCCCCGAGGCGGTGCGAGCTGAACGTCAGATCGCGGCCGACCTCGCCGCCGACCGCGACCATCTCCTCGCCCGCCTGGCGGCCCTACCGGGGGTACGCGTCGTCGGCCAGCCGGCGAGCGCCTTCGTCCTCGTCCACCACCCGGGCGCCGCTGCGGTTCGCCGTGTCCTGCGCGAGCGAGGCTGGGCAGTGCGCCGTGGTGACACCTTCCCCGGGCTGGGCCCGGACTGGCTGCGGATCGCGGTCCGCGATCCGGCGACGACCGACGCCTTCACCACCGTGCTGGCAGAGATTCTGGAGGGATGATGCTGGAGACGACGAGGGCGGCGATCGGACCGCTCGACGAGCAGGCGATGACCGCCGCCGCGGACCTGCAGAGCCGGCTGACCAAACCCGCGGGTTCCCTCGGGGTGCTGGAAGACCTCTCCATTCGTCTCGCCGGCCTGGCCGGCACCTGCCCGCCGCCGTTGCCCGAGCCGGCCGCGGTGGCCGTCTTCGCCGGCGACCACGGGGTGCACGCCCAGGGTGTGACGCCCTGGCCCCAGGAGGTCACCGGGCAGATGATCGGCAACTTCCTTGCCGGCGGGGCGGTGGTCAACGCGTTCGCCCGGCAGGCCGGCGCCGCGGTCACCGTCGTGGACATCGGGGTTGCCACGCCGCCAACCCCCATTGCGGCCACCCCGCCCGGCTCGGCCCCGATCAGCGGCGCCGGACCCCGGCTGGTCGAGGCGAACGTCCGGCGCGGTAGCCGGGATCTGGCCGTCACCGCCGCCCTCACCCGGGATGAGGCCCGGGCCGCGGTGGAGACGGGCATCCGGGTCGCCGGCGAACTCATCGATGCCGGAGCCGCCATCCTGCTCACCGGGGATATGGGTATCGGCAACACCACGCCGGCCGCCGCGCTGATCGCGGTCTTCGCCGAGGCTGACCCCGCCACGGTGACCGGCCGGGGCACCGGAGTGGACGATCCGACGCACCAGCGCAAGATCGAGGTGGTCCGGGCGGCGTTGCGCCGGCATGAGCCGGACCCGACAGACCCGCTGGGCGTGCTGGCCGCGGTCGGTGGCCTGGAACACGCGGCCCTCACCGGGCTGGTCCTGGGCGCCGCCGCCCGACGGGTGCCGGTGCTGCTCGACGGCGTCATCGCCGACTCGGCCGCGCTGGCCGCCGCGGCCTTCGCCCCGGCTGCCACCGGCGCCATGGTGGCCGGCCACCGTTCGGCCGAGCCGGGAGCCACGGTGGCACTGCGCCGACTGGGGCTGACCCCCCTGGTCGACCTTGGGCTGCGCCTCGGCGAGGGCACCGGGGCGCTGCTGGCCCTACCGGTGGTCGCGGGTGCCGTCCGGGTGCTGCACGAGGTCGCCACCTTCGATTCGGCGGGGGTGGCGCAGAAATGAGTGCACCGACCATCCGACCGGGCGGAACGGCGGCGTGAGCGGCAATCCGTACCCGCTTGGTCTGCGGCTGGCCGGCCGGCGGGTGGTCGTGGTCGGTGGCGGAGTCGTGGCCACCCGACGGGTGCCGGCGTTGCTCGACGCTGGCGCGGACGTCCTCCTGGTCGCGCCGGAGCTGACCCCGGCGCTGCGCGCCCACGCCGATGCCGGCCGGCTGCGCTGGCAGCGGCGGCGGTTCGTCGCGGACGACCTCGACGGCGCCTGGCTGGTGCAGGTCGCGGTGAATGACCCGAGCGCCGCCGCCGCGATCAGCGAGGGGGCCGAGGAGCGGCGGATCTTCTGTGTACGGGCCGATGACCGCGTCGCCGCCACCGCGTGGACGCCGGCGGTGACCCGGCAGGGCCCGGTGACGGTGGCGGTTCTCGGCGGCGGTGACCCCCGCCGGGCGATGGCCGTTCGGGATGCCGTCCGGGACCTGCTCGCCGCCGGGCCGGGTCGCCTGGCCCCGCCGCCGGCCGATGCCGGGTCCGGCGATGCCGTACCGCCGGTGCGCCCAACCCGCCGCGGTGGCCAGGTCGCCCTGGTCGGCGCGGGACCGGGTGACCCGGAGCTGATCACTGTCAAGGGGCGGCGGTTGCTTATCGAGGCGGAGGTGGTGGTCACCGACCGGCTCGTGCCCGGGCTGCTCCTGGACGAGTTGGGTTCCGAGGTTGAGCTGGTGGACGCCGCCAAGATTCCCTACGGCCCGGCCCGTACCCAGGAGGAGATCAACCGGATCTTGGTGGACCGGGCCCTGGCCGGCAAGGCCGTGGTCCGGCTCAAGGGAGGCGATCCATACGTCTTCGGCCGCGGTGGCGAGGAGCTGCTGGCCTGCGCCGGGGCGGGCGTACCGGTGACGGTGGTACCCGGAGTGACCAGCGCCGTCGCCGCCGCGGCCAGCGCCGGTGTCCCGGTGACCCACCGGGCGGTCGCGCACGAGTTCACCGTGGTCTCCGGGCACGTTCCGCCGGACTCGTCCGCCTCCATGGTGCGCTGGGAGCACCTCGCCGGGCTGCGTGGCACGTTGGTGATTCTGATGGGACTGAAGAACCTGGCGGCGATCTCCGCGACGTTGGTCGTCAATGGTCGTCCGGCCCAGACCCCGGCCGTGGTCGTGCAGGAGGGCACGACCGGCGCCCAGCGTACGGTCCGCTCAACGCTCGGCGTGGTGGCTGCCGACGTGGCTGCGGCGGGCCTCCGCCCCCCGGCGGTCGTGGTCGTCGGCGACGTGGTCGGGGCGCTGGACTCCTGAGGGCGGCCTACCGCCAGTGGCGGCCCTGTGCTCGTGGTGGCCGCCCGGTGCGGGCCGCCACCACGAGGAGACTCGGCCGACGCGGCGCGGGTCGGCTGTCGGGCCGCGGCTCACTGCTTGAGCATGTTGTCCAACAGCAGGGCGCAGCGGATCACGCCGAGGTGGCTGTAGGCCTGCGGGTGGTTGCCCAGCCCGCGCTCGGTCAGCGGGTCGTACTGCTCGGGCAGCAGCCCGGTCGGTCCGGCAGTGTCGATCATCTGGCTGAACAACTCCTCCGCGTCGCCCCGGCGGCCCGTACGCAGGTACGCCTCGATCAGCCACGAGGTGCAGATATGGAAGCCGCCCTCCCGACCGGGTAGGCCGTCCTCCCAGTGGTAGCGGTAGACCACCGGGCCGCTGCGCAGATCTGCCTCGATCTTGAGGACGGTGGAGACGAAGCGGGGGTCGTCCCCGGGGAGCAGGCCGGAGAGGCCGATCCAGAGCGAGGAGGCGTCACTGTCCTCGTGCCCGTACGCGACGCTGTACGCCTCGGCCTGCTCGTGCCAGCCGAACTCGAGTACGTTGGCCCCGATCCGGTCGCGTAGCTCCACCCACTCGGGCTGCTCCTCGCCGCCGTGCTTGCGGACCACGTGCAGCGCCCGGTCGACGGTCAGCCAGCACATCACCTTCGAGAAGATGTGGTGTCGTGGCGCCAGGCGCGCCTCCCAGATGCCGTGGTCCGGTTCGTGCCAGCGGCGGCGGACCGCCTCCACCATGTTCTCCAGGACCCGCCACTCGTCGTCCCGGACGGAGCCGCGAGCGTCGGCCACGGCCGCGATCAGGTCGGCGATCGGACCGAAGACGTCGAGTTGGAGCTGGTGGTTGGCGAGGTTACCGACCCGGACGGGCCGGGAGCCGGCGTAGCCGGGCAAGGTGTCGATGACGGCCTCGGCGCCCAACTCGTAACCGTCAACCGTGTAGAGCGGGTGTAGCCGTTCGGGGTGCCCACCGGTGCGGTCAACGACTCCGTCGATCCAGCGCAGCAGCGCCTCGGCCTCCTCGGTGGAACCGAGGTCGACCAGAGCACGGGCGGTCAGCGCCGCGTCGCGGAGCCAGCAGTAGCGGTAGTCCCAGTTGCGGACGCCGCCCAGCTCCTCGGGTAGGGAGGTGGTCGCGGCGGCCAGGATCGAACCGCTCGGCTGGTGGCACAGCCCGCGGAGGGTGAGCGCGCTGCGGGCGACCAGGTCTCGGCCGGTGGTCGGCAGCCGCAGCGTGGCCACCCAGTCCTTCCAGGGCTGCTCCGCAGCGGCCTGCCGTTCGTGAATCGGCTGCCGGTGGTGTTCCAGGCTGGGGGTGCCGAAGCGCATCTCCAGCACGACCGGCCCGCCCGCGGCGGAGAGGTCAACGACGGCCTTCGCCGTCTCGTACACACCGTCGCTGACCACCTCCCACGTGACGCCGGGGGAGTAGAGCGCGACCGGGTGGTTGGAGCCGAGCACCAGCAGCCCGTCATCGAGCGGTTGGAGCTGGACGGCGACCTGGCCGAACTCGGGCCGCGGGGCGAACTCCAGCTGCGCCCGGCCGTGTCCGGTGAGCACCCGGACCAGGGTCGAGTCGGCGCTGACTATCGCCGGCCCGTCCGGTGTGGTCTCGGTATCCGGGGTGTCCAGCCAGTCGGTCACGGTCAGGCCGGACCACCGGGTCTCCACGGTCATCGTGTTGGAGCGGTAGCGCTGGCCGAGCGGGATGCCACCGCGCTCCGGCACGACGCTGAAGTAACCGGCGGGGCTGCCGCCGACCAGGTCGGCGAAGATGGCGGCCGAGTCGGGCTTGGGGTTGCACAGCCAGGTGACCTTGGCTTCGGGCGTGAGCAGCGCGACCGTCCGGCCGTTGGCCAGCATCGAGTGCCGCTCGATCGGCACCGCCCGCTCGCCGAAGAGCCAGTTTCGTCGGGTCTCCAGCAGCAGGCCGAGAGCGCGGGCGGCCTCGATCGGCTCGGTCACCCGATACTGCGCCCTGGTCTCGCCGGGCCCGATCTTGATGCCGACATCTGGCCCGTGCAGGTTGCCGAAGGCGTTCTCGTCGGTGACGTCATCGCCGATGAACAGCACCGCGCTGGCCGAAAGCTGGGTGCGTAGCTGGTCAACGGCGGTGCCTTTGTGGGTGGCGACCACCGACAGCTCGATGACCTCCTTGCCCTGGGTGACGGTGACGTCGTCCCAGGTTGCGGGGCCGTTGCGGACCGCCTCGACGGCTGCGGCGGCGACCTGCGGGTCAACCCCGCGGGTGTGTACGGCGACACTGGCCGGCTTGCGCTCCAGCCGAACCCCGGGGTGGGTGGCGACGATCTCGCGGAGCGCGTCGCGGAGCCGGGTGCGGACGGCAACCAGCTCGGGGGAGAGCCGTTCGACGAAGCCGATGTCGAACTCGGAGCCGTGGCTGCCGACGAGATGGACCTCGCTGGGCAGCCGGGACAGGGCGGCCAGGTCGCGCAGCGCCCGCCCGGAGACGACGGCCACATTGGTCTGCGGTAGCGAGGCGAGTGCACGCACCGCCGCCGCGGCCTCCGGCAGCGGTACGGCCCGACTCGGGTCCTCGACGATCGGGGCGAGGGTGCCGTCGTAGTCACAGGCGATCAGTAGCTGGGGGACGCGGGCGATGCGGCCGATCGCGGTGCGCAGCTCCTGCTCCAGGCCGCCACCGACCGGGTTGCTGAGTGTGGTGCCGGCGTTCACGAGGCATCCGGTCCCGGTACGCCGAGTTCGGTGAGGAAGGACTTCGCCCAGTGCCCCACGTCATGGGTGCGCAGATGACGTTGCATTGTCCGCATGCGGCGACGGGCCTCCGGCTTCTCCACGTGCACGGCCCGCAGTAGGGCCTCCTTGACCGCGTCCGGGTCGTGCGGGTTACACAGGAACGACTGGCGCAGCTCAGTGGCCGCGCCGGCGAATTCACTCAGCACGAGCGCGCCACCCCGATCGGCGCGCGCCGCTACGTACTCCTTGGCCACCAGATTCATTCCGTCTCGCAGCGGGGTCACCATCATCACGTCGGCGGCGACGTACATCGCGGCCAGTTCGGTGCGACTGTACGACTGATGCAGATAATGCACCGCCGGTACCCCAACCCGGCCAAATTCGCCATTTATCCGACCAACCTCGCGCTCTACCTTGACGCGAAGTGCCTGGTAGTGCTCCACCCGTTCCCGGCTCGGCGTCGCCACCTGCACCATAACCGCATCCGGAACTGTCAGCTTTCCGTCAGAGAGCAGCTCGCGGAAGGCCTTGAGGCGTAGCTCGATGCCCTTGGTGTAGTCGAGCCGGTCGACCCCCAGGATGATCGTGCGCGGGTTCCCCAGCTCCTCGCGGATCTCCTCCGCCCGCGCCCGGATCGCCGGATCCACCGCGAGCCGCTCCATCTCCTGCGTGTCGATGGAGATGGGGAACGCGCCCGCCTTCACCCGGCGGCCGTCGACCTGGATCATCTGCCCCTCGTAGCGCAGCCCGAGCAGGTGCCGGGCCAGTCGGACGAAGTTCTGCGCCGCCAGCCGCTGCTGGAAGCCCACCAGATCGGAGCCGAGTAGCCCGCGGAGGATCTCGGTGCGGAACGGCATCTGCATGAACAGTTCGATCGGTGGGAACGGGATGTGCAGGAAGAAGCCGATCCGTAGGTCGGGGCGGCGCTCGCGGAGCATCGCCGGCACCAGCTGGAGTTGGTAGTCCTGCACCCAGACCGTGGCACCCTCCGCCGCGACATCCGACGCCGCCTCCGCGAAGCGGGCGTTCACCAGCCGGTACGTCTCCCGCCAGCGGCGCTTGTACACCGGGGTCTCGACCGCGTCGTGATACAGCGGCCAGATCATGGCGTTGGACTGCCCCTCGTAGTAGCGCTCCAACTCCTCCGCGCTCAACGGCACCGGATGCAGCCGGATGCCCTCCAGATCCAACGGCTCCGGGGCGGCCCCCGTACCGCCGGCCCAGCCCACCCAGGTCCCGTGGTGCTCGGCGAGGACAGGGTGCAGTGCGGTCACGAGCCCTCCCGGGCTACGTCGCCACTGCCGTCCCTCGGGTGTGCTCACCTCGTCAACGGGCAGTCGATTGGCCACTACGACAAAGGAGCTGCGGACGGTCACGTTGGGCCACCTCCGGGTGTTGACGAATCCACCGCGACGAGCGTACTGAGCGTAGCTGCGGCGTCTGGTGTACCGTGCCGGACTTAGCTCACCCGCCTGGCGGCACTGAACCCCAAAAGTGATCTTGTTGACAATTTCTGTTGGTCTGCCGGATGGCCCGGCCGGGCGCCGGCCCGGCGGGGTGATGTGGGCGCAGGCGGGGTGACCTGTCAGGATTGACGGCGGGCCGGCGTGATCGGCCCGCGACGGGCGACCTCGGCTCCGCATCCGCGGCCCCCGCCCGCGTTAGACCACACCCGTTGATCGATGGAGGGTAGCCCGCACCGTGGCCCAGTACATCTACGTCCTGGATAAGGCGCGCAAGGCGCATGGCGACAAGGTCGTGCTCGACAACGTGACGCTGAGCTTCCTGCCGGGCGCCAAGATCGGTGTGGTCGGCCCGAACGGGGCCGGTAAGTCCAGCCTGCTGAAGATCATGGCGGGGCTGGACCGCCCGAGTAACGGTGAGGCCCGGCTGATGCCCGGCTACACCGTCGGCATGCTGGCCCAGGAGCCGCCGCTCAACGACGCGAAGACGGTCCTCGGCAACGTCGAGGAGGCGGTCGCGGAGACCAAGGCCAAGCTGGAGCGGTTCAACAAGATCGCGGAGCAGCTGGCCACCGACTACTCCGACGAGTTGATGGCCGAGATGGGCCGCCTCCAGGAGGAGTTGGATCACGCCGACGCGTGGGATATCGACTCTAAGCTCGAACTGGCCATGGACGCGTTGCGCTGCCCGCCGCCGGAGGCCGACGTGACCCAGCTCTCCGGTGGTGAGCGGCGTCGGGTCGCGCTCTGCAAGCTGCTGCTGGAGACGCCCGACCTGCTCCTGCTCGACGAGCCCACCAACCACCTCGATGCGGAGAGCGTGCAGTGGCTGGAGCAGCATCTGGCCAAGTACGCCGGTACCGTCATCGCGATCACGCACGACCGCTACTTCCTGGACAATGTGGCCGGCTGGATCCTGGAGCTGGACCGGGGCCGGGCCGTCGGCTATGAGGGCAACTACTCCACCTACCTGGAGAAGAAGGCGGCCCGGTTGGCGGTCGAGGGCCGGCGGGACGCCAAGATGAAGAAGCGGCTCGCTGACGAGTTGGAGTGGGTTCGTTCGAACGCCAAGGCGCGCCAGACCAAGTCCAAGGCCCGTCTCGACCGGTACGACGAGATGGCCGCCGAGGCGGACAAGACCCGGAAGCTGGACTTCGAGGAGATCCAGATCCCGCCGGGCCCGCGTCTGGGTAGCTCAGTGATCGAGGTGCAGAACCTCACCAAGGCCTTCGGCGACCGGGTGCTGATCGACGACCTGAGCTTCTCCCTGCCGCGCAACGGCATTGTCGGCATCATCGGCCCGAACGGTGTCGGTAAGACGACCCTCTTCAAGACCATCGTCGGGCTGGAGCAGCCGACGGCGGGCAGCGTGAAGGTCGGTGACACCGTCTCCCTGTCGTACGTGGACCAGACCCGGGCGGGTCTGACCGGGGACAAGACCGTCTGGGAGGTCGTCTCCGACGGCTTGGACCACCTGATGGTGGGCAAGGTCGAGATGCCGTCGCGGGCGTACATAGCAGCCTTCGGTTTCAAGGGGCCGGACCAGCAGAAGCCGACCAAGGTCCTCTCCGGGGGCGAGCGCAACCGACTTAACCTGGCGTTGACGCTCAAGATCGGCGGCAACGTGATCCTGCTGGACGAGCCGACCAATGACCTGGACGTGGAGACCCTCTCCAGCCTGGAGAACGCGTTGCTGGACTTCCCCGGCTGTGCCGTGGTCATCTCCCACGACCGGATGTTCCTGGACCGGGTCGCCACCCACATCCTGGCCTGGGAGGGGGACGATCAGAACCCGGCGAAATGGTTCTGGTTCGAGGGCAACTTCGAAGCGTACGAGAAGAACAAGATTGAGCGTCTCGGTGCCGAGGCAGCCCGGCCGCACCGGGTCACCTACCGCAAGCTCACCCGCGACTGACACATGGCGGACCGGTTCGTCTACCACTGCACGCTCCGCTGGTCCGACCTGGACGCGTACGGGCATGTCAACAACTCGCGCTTCCTCACCCTCTACGAGGAGGCGCGGGTGGCCCTGATGTTCGCCGGGGGCCGGGCTTGGGGCGTCGGCTCGTTCGCTGACGGTGTGGTCATTCGACGGCACGAGGTCGACTACCTGAGGCCGGTCGACTACGCGCTCGGGCGGGCCACCGCGGAGTCGGCCCCAACCGTCCGGATCGAGCTCTGGGTGTCGGAGATTCGGGCCGCCTCCGTCACCGTCGACTACGAGATGTACGACGGTGACCTGCTGGTCAGTCGGGCCCGGTCGGTGCTGGTGCCGTTTGATCTGAGCCGGCAGCTGCCGCGTCGCCTCTCCGCCGAGGAGCGTGGCTTCCTGGGCAGCTACCTCATCCAGGAGGGGACAGCGTGACCGGCCCGGACACCGTGGGTACCGGGGGTGGTAGCCCACCCCCGGTACCCCGTGGGGTGGGCCATGGGCTGACCGATGTCGTTGACGCAGGCACGTTCCTGGCCCGGTTGGTCCGGCTGGACCGGGGGGCGTTGGTGCGGATGCGGCCCGCCAGCCGGTCGGAGCGGACCGCCCTCTGGGCGCGGTTGCCCTGGGGGGTGCTGGTAGCTCACACGGTGGCCGGCGGTGGCCCTGGTGACGCCACCGTTGCCGCCAGTGAACTGTTGGCGGAGCTGACTGCGGGTGGCTCGGCGCTGCCGGCCCGCCGGGACGCGCAGTGGCGCTGGCCGCTGCCGCCGTCCGCCAGTCGGCGGGTGGAGACGCTCCCCGCAGCCGAGCTGCGGCGGGTCGCCGAAGCCGCGGCGGTGGCCCTTCGGGATGCCGCCGGGCATGGAGTGGGGGGTAGGGCGCTCGGGGAGCGGGTGTTGCGCGATGCGCTCCTGGATCATGTGCCGGTGGTCGTCACTCCGGACGACTCTCCCGCCGCGCCGGTCGAGGTGCCCCAGCGGCTGGTCCAGGGCCTGGTGCGGATGGGCTTTCTCGGTGCGCCGGAGGCGCCCGGTGGAGTGCAGGTCCGGGCGGTCGGTCAGTGGGTTGGCCTGGTTGGTCCTTACGGGGCAGTATGGTTGCAGAGGGTGACAGATCTAACCGTTCGACCTATCCTTGGTCAGCAGTCCGGGTGATCCACCCTCGTCCTTCTGTCCTGGGGAGCTCATTAGGGGGGTGCTTCTTCCCGGCTGTCCGGGTACCGTCCATCCTCGGATCCAACGCAGCGTTAGGGGCTGGATCCGCTGGGGAGTGAGGTGGGTGAGCGATGCCGTGGTGGTCGTGGCGCCCCGGTTCTGTTGACGGCGGTGAGCCGGACAGCCGGAGCAGGGTCACAGTGGAGGACACGGTCCGGGTCAGCCCGCCGGTTCCCCGGAAACCGGGCGACAGTTACATCGGGGCCGATCATTCTTCGACCGCGGACGCAGCCGCCATGGTCGCACCGGTCACGCTCGGCCGGATCAGCGCCGCGCTCGACCGGCTCGACGTGCGCCACCTGGCCGACGGCGACGGAAACCTGCTGGCGATGTGGGAGCGGCACGCGGTCCTGGTCGCGCTCGAGGGTCCGGATGACGAGATCCTGGTGCTGCGCGTCCGGCCGCATGCGACAGTCCCGTCGGATTGGGAGGATCGCGCCTACCGGGTGGTCAACGAGTGGAACCACACTCGTCGCTTCTGTAAGGCGTACATCGGAGACCCGTCCGAGCGCGGCCAGCTCCCGATCTATGCCGAGCTGCAGGTGCCATTCGCCGCTGGTGTGCACGACGCGCTCCTGGTCGAGATGATCGACTGTGGGGCGGCGGTGGCCACCAGCTTCGTTGACTGGCTGCACGACGAAGGTGCCCTGCTCTGACCCGCCCGGGTCTGCCGGGTCACGCTGGCGTGGCCGGGTCCTCCAGCGCGTTCACCATGAAGTACGCAGCCCGCTCCAGGTAGTCCCAGAGAGCGGTGGTGAGCTCCGGTGGCAGGTCCAGCCGGTCCACCGCCTGCCGCATGTGTCGCAGCCAGGCGTCCCGTTCGGCCACTCCGATCCGAAACGGTGCGTGCCGCATCCGAAGTCGCGGGTGCCCCCGCTGGGCGGAGTAGGTGTTCGGCCCGCCCCAGTACTGCATCAGGAACAGGGTGAGCCGCTCCGCGGCGGGCCCCAGATCCTCCTCTGGGTACATCGGACGCAGTAGCGGGTCGTCGGCGATGCCGGCATAGAACGCGTCCACCAGCTTACGGAAGGTGGGCTCGCCGCCAACCGCATCAAAGAAACTCGTCGAGGGGGCGGGGCTGCCCGATTCGCCTGCGGGATGCACCGCTCCATCCTGCCAGGTTTCAGCGGCCGTCCGCCGCTGGCCGGACGTGGGCCGGATCACCTCCCGGGCCTGCCTCGGACCCGGTCAGGACACCGTGTTGCGATGCCACTCCCCGGGCGTCCTGCTGGCCCTCGCCCGGGTTGTCGGCCGGCTGGCCCCCGGAGCGGTCTGGTCCCGGCCGGGGGGCGGGCGGTACCGGCGCTGGATCGGGTGCCTCAGCTTGCGAAGCCGTCTTGATCGCGGCGTCAACCTTCGCCTGACTCGGCCACGACAGCGCCGCAGCGGTCATCAGTAGCACTCCGGCGCTGCTCCAGAGGCCAACCACGAGCGGGATGGAGAACCGCTCGGCAAGCAGCCCGGTGACCAGAACCGCCAGACCCTGGACCACCTGCATGCCGGAGGCCATGACACCGAAGGCGCGAGCCCGGTAGCCGTCCGGCAGAGCCTGTACGAACAGGCCGTTGGCTGTGGGCAGCAGTCCGGCGACGGCGAATCCGCACCCGGCGGCCAGCAGCGCCACCACCAGTGGCGACGGGTCGAGCAGGGTGGGAACCAGAAGCAGCGGAGCGAGCACTGCCAGCGGACGCATCAGGGCGATCCGCCGCGCCGGCGCGACCAGGCGGCCGACGATCAGGCCGCCGAGGATGTACCCGACCGGGACGGCGGCCATGATGACCGCCTGGGCGAGGCCCTGGTCCAGGTCGTCGGCGTGCCGGCCAGCCCACGCCGCCGCCAGCCCTTCCGGGACGATGGAGAAGAGCATGGCACTTAACACGAGGATAGCGATGGCGCGTAGCACGGGTTGACCGAAGACCACGCGGAATCCCTCGCCGGTCTCCCGCAGCAGGTGGCTGCGGTGCTCAGCCTTCATCGCCGTTGGTCGGGCGACCACCCCGAGGCGGATCAGCGTGGCGGATACGGCGTAGGTCACCGAGGTGACCAGCAGGGCGAGGGCGGGGCTGGCCGCCGCGATCGCCGCGCCGGACAGGTAGCCGACGACCTGCGCGGCCTGGCCGACGCTGGCGTTGATCGACAACCCGACCACGAGGCGGTCACCGGTCAGGATCTTTGGCATCAGCGCCGACCGGGCGGCCTGACTTGGGGGGTTGGCGAGGGTGGCGGTGAAGAGGAGCGCCAGGATCAGCGGAGTCGGCATCCCAGGCACCGCGATGACCAGCAGCAGCACCATCCGGATCAGGTCGCAGGTGACCATCACGGCTCGGTGGGGGTGCCGTTCGGCGACGGTCGCGAGCAGTGGACCGCCGATCAACCAGGGCAGGTAGCTGATGGCGAAGGCCGCCGCGGAGAGCGCTACCGACTCGGTCTCCCGGTAGACCAGGAGGGTCACCGCAGCCTTCGCGAGGTAGTCACCAACCCAGGAGAGGACTCCGGCCGTCAGGATGAATCGGTACTCGCGCTGGGCGAATACCTCACTGAAGGTGGCCGGACGGGCTGGAGAAGGTTGGCCGTTGGGCACCATCGCCTCCATCGTTCCCGGACCAGGCACTCCTGAGTGGCCGAGCCGGGAGGCATCGTCCGATTCGTCGATCAGCGAGGAAAATCCTCCGCTGTCGGGGAGCTGTATCGGATTCTGCCGGAATCACCGACAACCGGCCAGGGTGAAATGGTTGATCGTCGGATCGCCGACTGAACGAAAGGAGGATAGTCGAAGGGACGGTCGGCCGACATCGCCGCTGCGGTCACGGCGTGCCGCTGGCGCCGCCCACCCGGGACGCCTGTGCCGGCAGGCCCGGGAACCGGGCCGCCGCGATCTTATCGGTGAAGCCGGAGTTTTCCAGGGCGCCGGCCAGTCGGCGACGCAGTTCCCGGCCGACGGCGAACTGGCCGTCCGCCGTTGTCTTCACCACGGTGCGGATCACCGCGCCGTCCATCGTCATCTGCTCGACACCCAGCACCTCGGGCGGCTCGATCACCTCCGCCGCCAGCTCCGGGTCCACCGCGACCGATGCGGCGGCGTCCCGCAGCACCGCGGTCGCCTCCTCGGTGCTGGCGAAGCCGATCGGCAGGTCCACCACGACCAGCGCCCAGCCCTGACTCTTGTTGCCGACCCGGATGATCTCTCCGTTGCGGATGTACCAGAGAACTCCGCGCGCGTCGCGTACCGTCGTCACCCGTAGGCCGACCGACTCCACAGTCCCGGTCGCCTCACCGAAGTCGACCGTGTCCCCGACGCCGTACTGATCCTCGATCAGCATGAAGAGCCCGGCGATCAGGTCCTTCACCAGACTCTGCGCGCCGAAGCCCAAGGCCACCCCGACGATGCCGGCGCTGGCGAGCAGCGGTGCCAGTTCGAAGCTGAACTCCTTGAGCACCATCAGCAACGCGATGCCGAAGATGAAGGCCGTGGAGAGGCTGCGCAGCACCGAGCCGATCGCCTCGGCGCGCTGTCGGCGTCGCTCCGGCACGAACTCACCCGGCTCGGCGGCCGTGGTGGGGATTCGCTCCCGCAACGGTCGCAGCATCATCGGCATGCCCGCACTGCTGGTGCTGCGGACGAGGCGCTTGATGGTCCGGCTGATCAGCCACCGGGCCACCAGGGCCAGCACCAGAATCAGTGCGATTCGGAGTGGCTTGATCAAGATCCAGTAGCTGCCCTCGGCGAACCACACGGCGCCGGTCAGGTCGTGGAGAACGGCGCAGAGCGGCTCCTCAAGACACGTCGTGCTGGGCTCATCGGCGGCGAGGGAGTCGGCGGTCGCGGCCGGAACGATGGAGACATCCACCCTGCTTTCGTACCGTAGCCGGCTCCGGTTGCCGCGTGCGGCCCGCCGACGACGGCGAGACGCGTCCGACGGGCCCGGGCCGGACACCTCCCGACAGCCCCGGCGGGGTACCCCCGATTAACACGTGCAATCCCGAGCCTTATCAGGGACGATTGGCGCACGGACGACGATCATCTGGGGTCGACGTCCGGCCGGTGGGTCGCTGCGCCCGTTTCCGTCCGGTGGTGCGAGTGAGGGGCGCTGAACCGGAGGGGTGAGCGCGATGCCTGACATACGACCCACGGTGGGCTCCGGCGCGCTGGTCCTCAACGCCACCTACGAGCCCCTGTGTGTCGTGTCTGTCCGGCGTGCTGCCATCCTGGTGCTCACCGCCAAGGCTGTCTGCGTCGCCGATGGCGACGGTGTCCTACACAGCGCCCGCGACGCGCTGCCGGTGCCCTCGGTCGTGCGGCTCACCCACTTCGTCCGGGTGCCGTTCCGGGCCCACGTCGGGCTGTCCCGGCGGGCGATCTTCGCGCGGGACGGGTGGCGGTGCGCCTACTGCCGGGGCCCGGCGGAGACCATCGATCACGTCCTCCCGCGGAGCCGTGGTGGTCGGCACTCCTGGGAGAACGTGGTGGCGGCGTGCGCCCGGTGCAACCACACCAAGGGCGACAAGACCCCGGCTGAGCTGGGCTGGCGGCTCCCCGCCCCGCCGACGGCACCGAAAGGTATCGCGTGGCGGGTGCTCGGCCACCGACCTCCCGACCCGCGCTGGGTCGACTGGCTCGACCTGCGCGAGCCCGAAGCCGCCTGAGCGGCCTGGCCCCGGCGGCTCAGCCGCTCCGCGCCTCGACCAAAGAGGCGAAGACCACCACGTTGTCGGCGTAGCCGGTCTGGCCGCCAACCCATTCGCCACCACAGGTCACCAGCCGCAGGTTCGGTCGGTCGAAATCCCCGAACACCTGGTCGGTCGGGAATCGTTCTTTGTCGAACCGCTCCACCGAGTTGACCTCAAAGATCGCGACCTGCCCATCGGACCGGTCCACCTCGACCCGGTCGCCAGCGCGGAGGTTACGCAGCCCCTGGAAGACCGCGGGCCCCGTGTCGGTGTCCACGTGCCCGACGAGGACCGCCGGACCGTACTGCCCGGGTGTGGGGCCCTGGTCGTACCAGCCCGCCTCCTGGGCACGGGCCGCCTCCGGCGCCGCGATGGTGCCGTCCGGTGCCAGCCCGACGCTGTGCACCGGGGCTGTGACATCGATGGCACCGATCTCCACGGCGACCGGATCGCTCGCTGGTAGCACCGGAAACTTCTTCGGCGGCGGGCGCAGCCCGGCGGTGAACCGCTCCGGGAGGATGCTGACGCCGGTCACCTGTTCCACCCCGAGCATGGCGATGATCAGCATCATCAGGGTCCCGATGACCAGTACGGGTATCCCGGGGCTGCGGGAGATACCCAACCGCCGCCGGGCCGGTACCCACCGTCGGCGCGGGCGCGGGGGCAGCGGCTCGGTGGCCGGGTCGGTGGTGACGACGCTGGCCGCGGACGCCTGCCCGGCGGCTCGGCGTAGCCGGCGGGCGGTCCCGGCAGCCAGCCGGGCAGCCGACGACACCGCGCGCCGGGTGCCGGCCCGGACCGCACGCTGTCGAGTACGTCTGTCTGCTCGGGCCATGGTGGCGGTTGGGTCAGGAACCGTTCCCGGTGCGGCGGTTACCGAAGAAGCCGAAGCCGACGGCCAGTGCCATCGCCACCACGCCCCCGACCAGTAGGTAGGAGCCGGTGCGACCGACGGCGGTGCCACCGCCACCGGTCGCCGGTCCCTTCGTCGGCTGGGACATGTTGAGTACGGTCAGTGTCGTGCTGGCGGTCTTGTTGTTTTCGCAGCGTAGGTCGACCCGGTAGTCGCCGGCCTCCTTGTTTCTCGGGATGCTGGCGTGGCCGGTGAGGAAGCCGTTGTCGGGTCGGAGGAAGACCTGACCATCGAAGGCGTCCGAGTGCACCGTCGCCTGACGGTTGTTGTCCTTGTCGCAGCTGGCCCGGAGATCGACCCGGGTGCCGGCCTGCGCCGGGTTCGGCGTGACTTCGATGAAGGTGTGCTCCCCGGCGCTGGCAGGTGCGCCCCCGAACAGGACGAACGCCGTTACCAAGGCCAGCATGGCGAGTACGCGATGACCCCGCATGATTCCCCCTCCCGGTGCCCACCACCGGATCCTCCCCGGGTACCGCGGCCTGCTTTCCCGCTGGCTTCCGGGCAAACCCTCGCGTGCGGTCAGCGGCCTGCGGGTAACGCCTCGCGGGTGCTTAGCGGCCTTCCGGGCAAACCCTCACGTGCGGTCAGCGGCGGCGGCGGGACGGGGCCGGTTCGCTGTCAGCGGAGCCGGGCGGAGTGATCGGACGCCAGCCGAGCGGGGTGGAGAGCACCATCGTGCTGGACGGTTGGCCATACGGAGCGAGCCGATCAATAACCGCCTCGAACTCCTCGATCGAGCCGGCGGTGACGGTCAGCATGCTGCACGCGTCGCCGGTGATCCGATGGATCTGCATGATCTCCGGCCACGCCGTGGTCTCCGGGCTGTTGAGGATGCAGCGGGCCCCGTAGCAGGACATACGGATCAGCGCGACCACCGTTCGCCCGGCTCGGGCCGGGTCGACGTGTGCGTGATAGCCGGTGATGACACCGGCCTCCTCGAGCCGGCGCACCCGCTCGGCTACCGCCGGTGGGGAGAGGTGTACCCGTCGGGACAGCTCGCTGTATGACAGCCGGGCGTCGGCCTGTAGTTCGCGCAGCAGGGCCCAGTCCATTTCGTCCACACTGGGGAACCTTACGTTCTCCAACCATGACTGGGTATCGCCTTGTGATTGGTAGGTGAACTGCCGTGATAGCCGTTGTCTCGGCATTCCACTGGCGCGGCCCGTAGCGGCATCATGACCGCTACCGCAGTACGGCCGGATGGCCGGCTCGAGCGGAGGGAGCGGACTGGTGGAACGAACAGAACCACGGGCGGCCACCGCGGCGGCGTTGCCGCCGGTAACTCCGCGGCAACGCGCCACCCGAGCCGACCGCAACGGTGGTGAGCCGACCCTGGAGTTCACTGGGCGGGTTCCCTACGACACCTACCTCCAGGCCAGCACTCTGCACCGGTTGCAGACACCGCTGAGCAGTGATCCGGGCGAGATGTCCTTCCTCATGACCAGCCAGATCATGGAGCTGTATTTCAATCTGACCTGCCACGAACTGCGCGAGGCCCAGCGGCTGCTGCGGGCGGATCGGATTCGGGACGCCCTGGCCCCGCTGCGTCGCGCCGCCCTGCACCTGGACGGGTTGAACGCGGCCTGGCGGAGCCTGCGCTGGATGACCCCCGCCGACTTCAACCGGTTCCGCAATCTCCTCGGCGAGGGCTCCGGCTTCCAGTCGGCGATGTATCGCCACCTGGAGTTTCTGCTCGGTCTCCGCGATCCCGCCCTGATCCGTCCGTTCCGTCGGCAGGTCGAGGTGCACGCCGAATTGACCGCCGCACTGAACGCCCCCAGCCTCTGGGACGACGTGCTCGCTCTGCTCGCCCGGCAGGGCCACGACCTTCCCTGGGAGCTGCTCGGCCGCGACGTCGCCGAGGAGCACCAGCCGCATCCGGCGGTGGAGGCGGCCTGGGTGCGCATCTACGCCGCCAGCGCGGATGACCAGCTTCGGCTGCTGGGCGAGGCGTTGACCGAGGTGGCCGAGGGGTTCGGCGACTGGCGCTGGCACCACGTCAAGGCGGTGCAGCGGGCGATGGGCGCCAAAGTCGGCAGTGGTGGCTCCGCCGGGCTGGCCTGGTTGCAACGGAGCATGGCCCGGGTGGTCTTCCCGGAGCTGTGGTCGGCCCGGACCGAGATGTGAGCGGGGAGCTGAGCGAACGCATGCACAAGGAAGAGCTGAGCCAGGAGGAGAAGGCGGCCAACCGTCTGGACACCGCTGACCCCGGCCACCGGCACCTGTTCCATGTCCCGCCCGCCGACGGCGGTCGTTACCAGCAGGCCGCATACCTGGCCGGGAACTCGCTGGGCCTACAACCCCGGGCAACCAGGGACGAGTTGTTCGCCGATCTGGAGGCCTGGCGCTGCCTCGGGGTGGAAGGACATCTGGCGGCCATGCGACCGTGGCTGCCCTACCACGAGTTGCTGACCGGGCCGACCGCCCGGCTGGTCGGTGCCCGGTCGACGGAGGTGGTGGTGATGAACTCCCTCACCGTCAACCTGCACCTGCTGATGGTGAGCTTCTACCGGCCGACCGGCACCCGTACCCGGATCGTCATCGAGGACAGCGCCTTTCCCTCGGACAGCTACGCCGTCCGTAGCCAGGCCCGGTTCCACGGCCTCGATCCGGATACCACCGTGCTCCGCCTGACCCCCCGTCCCGGCGAGGACACCCTGCGTACGGCCGATGTGCGTGACCTGCTCGCGGCGGAGGGGGACACGATCGCGTTGGTGCTGCTCGGCGGCGTCAACTACCTGACCGGCGAGCTGATGGAGATTCCCGAGATCACCGCCGCCGGCCGGGCGGCGGGCGCGGTGGTCGGCTGGGATCTGGCGCATGCTGCGGGAAACGTGCCGCTGGCCCTGCACGACTGGGATGTCGACTTCGCGGCGTGGTGCTCCTACAAGTACCTGAACTCCGGGCCGGGCGGGCTCTCCGGCGTGTTCGTCCACGAGCGCCACCTCGCCGATCCGACGCTGCCCCGGTTTGAGGGCTGGTGGAGTACCGAGGCGGCTACCCGGTTCGAGATGTCGCCGGTGGCCCGACCACCGGCGACGGCGGAGGCCTGGCAGGTCTCCAACCCGCCGATCCTCGCGATGGGGCCGGTGCGCACGTCACTGGAGCTCTTCGACTCGGTCGGCATGACGGCGTTGCGGGAGCGCAGTGTCCGGCTCACCGGCTACCTGGAGTGGCTGCTGGACCAGGTCACCCCGGGGCGGCCGCTGGCAGTGGTCACTCCGCGCGACCCGGCCCGCCGGGGCGCTCAGCTGTCGGTGCGGATCGGCACCGGGAGCGCCGCCGAGTTGGCGAAGCGGCTGCGGTTGGAGCACGGGGTGGTCGCAGACGCTCGGGAGCCAGATGTTGTCCGGTTCGCACCGGTGCCGCTTTACTCGACGTACCACGACTGCTGGCGGGTGGCCAACGCGTTGGCCGCTACGGTGGAGGTGCACTGATGAGCACAGAGCACGCCGAGGTCGCCGTCGTCGGTGCCGGACTCTCCGGCTGCCTGCTCGCCGCCTTCCTGGCCCGGCGGGGCTATCCGGTCGCCCTCTACGAACGCCGCCCCGACCCCCGGATCGGTCGGGTTGAGCGGGGTCGCTCCATCAACCTGGCGCTCTCCGAACGAGGGTTGGACGCGCTGCGCCGGATCGGTCTGGACGCCCGGGTGATGGCCGACGCGTTGCCGATGCGCGGCCGGATGATTCACCCGGTGGCCGGCGAGCCGCAGTTTCAGGCGTACAGCGCGGCCGGGGACCGCGCGATCAACTCGATCAGTCGGGGGGCGCTGAACAACGCCCTGCTGACCGCGGCTGCCGCGTTGCCCGGCGTGCGGGTCGCCTTCGACCACCGGTTGGTTGACCTCGACCCGGGCGCCGGGGAGATGACCTTCGAAACCCCACCGGGGAAGGTCACCGCCACCGCATCGGTGGTCCTGGGCGCCGACGGGGCCGGCTCGGCGGTCCGTGGCCAGCTCCTCGGCCACGGCCTGGTGCGGGAGAGCCTGGACTTTCTCGACTACGGCTACAAGGAGCTGACCATTCCACCGCTGGGCGGGGCCTTCGCACTCGACCCGGAGGCACTGCACATCTGGCCGCGGGGCACGTCGATGATGATCGCGTTGCCGAACCCGGACCGCTCCTTCACCTGTACGCTCTTCTGGCCCACCCACGGCACCGCGAGCTTCGCCTCACTGGGCAGCCCGGCGGCGATCGAGCGATTCTTCGCGCAGCACTACCCGGACCTGCTCCCACTCGCGCCGAACCTGGTTGACGACTATCTACACAATCCGGTCGGTGTGCTCGGCACCGTCCGCTGTGACCCCTGGCAGGTGAACGGGAGAGTCGGGTTGCTCGGCGACGCGGCGCACGCCATCGTGCCGTTCTATGGCCAGGGCGCCAACTGTGCCTTCGAGGACGTGGTGGAGCTGGACCGCTGCCTCGACGAGTGTGCCGACGACTGGTCCGCCGCGCTACCGCTGTTTCATCGCCGCCGGCAGGCCAACACCGAGGCGATCGCCCAGATGGCGCTGGCCAACTTCGTCGAGATGCGCGACCGGGTCGCCTCGCCGCTGTTCCAGCTCAGCCGGCGGGTGGAGCAGACGCTGGAGCGGGCGCTGCCCGGCCGGTACGTGTCCCGGTACGAGCTGGTCTCCTTCTCGACCACCCCGTATGCGCAGGTGCGCCGTCGAGTCCGTCGCCAGCACCAACTGCTGGGCGCGGCGGCCGGGGGCGCAGCGGCCCTGCTGGCCGGCGTGGTCGGGGCTGTGCTCCGCCGAGGGAGGCGCGGATGACCCGGTGGGATTCGCGCCAGATGACGGGCCGGGCACCGGATGGGCCGGCCCTGCTGCCCAACTTCATCGCCGGCGAGTTCGTTGACGCTGGTCGCCGTTTCACCAAGCACAGCCCGGTCACCGGGGAGCCGATCTTCGAGGTCGTTGCGGCGAATCAGGCCAGAGTGGACGACGCGGTAGCCGCCGCCCGCGCCGCGCTGCGCGGCCCGTGGGGCCGGCTCGGCGAACGAGAGCGCGCCGAGGTGCTGCTCCGAGTCGCCGACGAGCTGGAGCACCGCTTCGATGACCTGGTCACCGCCGAGGTGGCCGACACCGGCAAGCCGATTTCGCAGGCCCGCACGCTGGACATCCCGCGCGGCGCGGCCAACTTCCGTGCCTTCGCCGAGATCGCCGCGACCACACCGACCGAGTCGTTCAGCACCCGCACCCCCTCCGGTGGCCAGGCGCTGAACTATGCGCTGCGCAAGCCGGTCGGCGTGGTCGCCGTGATCGTCCCGTGGAACCTGCCGCTGCTCCTGCTCACCTGGAAGGTCGCGCCCGCGTTGGCGTGCGGCAACGCGGTGGTGGTCAAGCCCAGTGAGGAGACACCCGCCTCGGCGACCCTGCTCGCCGAGGTGATGGCCGCCGCCGGTGTGCCCGAGGGCGTCTTCAACGTCGTGCACGGCTTCGGACCCGGCTCGGCGGGGGAGTTCCTCACCCGGCACCCCGACGTTGATGCGATCACCTTCACCGGCGAGTCGACCACCGGCGGAGCCATCATGCGGGCCGCCGCCGACGGGGTGAAGGCGGTCTCCTTCGAGCTGGGCGGCAAGAACGCCGGGCTGGTCTTTGCCGATGCCGATCTGTCGGCGGCGGTGGCCGGCTCGGTACGGTCCAGCTTCACCAACGGCGGCCAGGTCTGCCTCTGCACCGAACGTATCTACGTGCAGCGTCCGGTCTTCGCGGAGTTCACCGCCCGGCTGGCCGAGCGCGCCGCCGAGCTGCCGTACGGGTGGCCCGTTGACGAGGCCACGGCAAACATGCCACTGATCTCGTCCACCCACCGGGAGAAGGTGCTCGGCCACTACGAGCTGGCCCGCGCCGACGGGGCGGAGGTCCTCGCCGGCGGGAGTACGCCCCGCTTCGGCGACGCCCGCGACGGCGGCGCGTACATCCAGCCGACGGTGCTCGCCGGGCTCGGTCCCGATGCGCGGACCAACCGGGAGGAGATCTTCGGTCCGGTCGTGCACGTGGCGCCCTTCGACGACGAGGAGGAGGCGTACGCGCTGGCCAACGGCACCGAGTACGGCTTGGCGGCGGCGGTGTGGACCCGGGACGTGGGTCGGGCCCACCGGGCCGGTGCCCGGCTGGACGCGGGGATCGTCTGGGTCAACACCTGGTATCTGCGTGACCTGCGTACCCCGTTCGGCGGGGTGAAGTCCTCCGGCGTCGGCCGGGAGGGCGGTATTCATTCGCTGGGCTTCTATTCCGAGCTCACCAACGTCTGTGTGGACTTGACATGACCGTCGACTACGAGACCGCCGCCCGGGAGCTCACCGAGGCTCGGGAGAGCGGTAGACCCTGCCCTCCGCTGCGCGGGCGGCTCATCCCCGACGGGGACATTGACTCGGCGTACCTTGTGCAACAGGCGCAGGTGCGCCAGTGGCTGCGGCAGGGGCACCGGCGAGTCGGCGCCAAGATTGGTCTGACCTCCGCAGCCGTGCAGGAGAGCCTCGGCGTCTACCAGCCGGACTTCGGGGTGCTGACCGAGGCCACGGCGGTGCCCGACGGGGTGGAGGTGCCGCCTGGCCTGCTGCTCCAGCCCCGGGTGGAGGCCGAGATCGCGTTCGTGCTCGGCGCGGACCTGCCGGACGAGCGGATCACCACCGCCGACCTGATCCGGGCGGTCGATCACCTGCTACCGGCGATAGAGATTGTCGACTCCCGGATCGCCGGCTGGGACATCGCCATCGTGGACACGATCGCGGACAACGCCTCCAGCGGGCTGTTCGTGCTGGGCACCACGCCCCGCCGGCTCGCCGATGTGGACCTGCGTCTCGCCGGCATGGTGCTGGAGCAGGCCGGGGAGCTGGTCTCGGTCGGTGCCGCGGCGGCCTGCCTCGGCAACCCGCTGCACGCGTTGGCCTGGCTGGCGCGGACCCTCGCCCGCTCCGGTGATCCGCTGCGGGCGGGCGACGTGGTGCTCTCCGGGGCGCTTGGCCCGTTGGTGCCGGTGACGCCCGGCGCGGCATATGAGGCGCGGATCTCCGGCCTCGGATCGGTACGTACCTGCTTTGCGAAGGAGGTCGAAGAATGAGCGTCGGGGTGGCAGTGCTCGGTTCCGGGAATATCGGGACCGACTTGATGATCAAAGTCTTGCGGCTAAGCGACAGCCTGCGGATGGTCGCCATGGCGGGCATCGACCCGGACTCCGACGGACTGGCTCGGGCCCGGCGACTCGGCGTCACCACCACCGCCGAGGGGGTGGCGGGGCTCGTGGCGCTGCCCGAGTTCGCCGACGTGGCGGTGGTCTTCGACGCCACCTCGGCCGGGGCGCACCGACACCACGACGCCGTGCTGCGCGCCCACGGTCGGACCGTGGTCGACCTGACCCCTGCCGCGGTCGGGCCGTACGTGGTGCCGCCGGTCAATCTGGACGAACACCTACAGGAAGCCAACGTCAACATGGTCACCTGCGGCGGGCAGGCGACCGTGCCGATCGTCGCCGCCGTTGGCCAGGTCACCCCGGTCGCGTACGGGGAGATCGTCGCCTCGATCGCCGCGAAGTCGGCCGGGCCGGGGACCCGGGCCAACATCGACGAGTTCACCGAGACCACTGCCCGGGCGATCGAGGTGGTCGGCGGCGCCGAGCTGGGTAAGGCCATCATCGTGCTCAACCCGGCTGATCCGCCGCTGCTGATGCGGGACACCGTGTACTGCCTCTGCCCGGACACCGACGCGGACCAAGCCGCGATCGCCGCCGCCATCGCCGACATGGTCCATGCCGTACAGGAGTACGTCCCCGGTTACCGCCTGAAACAGGATGTGCAGTTCGACCGGGTGGACAGCTACCTACCGGCGCTCGGTCGGCGCCTCACCGGCCTGCAGGTCTCGGCGTTCCTGGAGGTCTCCGGTGCCGGGCACTACCTGCCGACGTACGCGGGCAACCTGGACATCATGACCTCGGCCGCGCTGCGCACCGCGGAGCGGCTGATCGCCCGACGGGCGGTGCCGGCATGACCCAGCTCTACCTCCAGGATGTGACGCTGCGGGACGGGATGCACGCCATCGCCCACCGCTACACCGTCGACCAGGTACGGACGATCGCCGCCGCCCTCGACGCCGCCGGAATCGCGGCGATCGAGGTGGCGCACGGTGACGGGCTGGCCGGGTCGAGTGTCAACTACGGGCACGGTGCGGCGAGCGACGCGGAGTGGATCGCGGCGGCGGCCGAGGTGCTGACCTCGGCGCGGCTGACGACGCTGCTGGTCCCCGGAATCGGCACCATCGCCGACCTGAAGGCGGCGCGGGCCCTCGGCGTGACCAGCGTTCGGATCGCCACCCACTGCACCGAGGCCGACATCTCCGCCCAGCACATCGGCTGGGCCCGGGAGAACGGGATGGACGTCTCCGGGTTCCTGATGATGGCCCACATGAACGACCCGGCCGCGCTGGCGGCACAGGCCAAGCTCATGGAGTCGTACGGCGCGCACTGTGTCTATGTCACCGACTCCGGTGGCCGGCTGCTGATGTCTGACGTGGCCGAACGAGTCGACGCCTATCGTCAGGTGCTCGATCCGGAGACGCAGATTGGCATCCACGCCCATCACAACCTTTCGCTCGGGGTGGCGAACAGCGTGGTCGCGGTGGAGCACGGCCGGATCCTTGGGGATGGGCCGTTGGATGCGCCGGCCGGCCGAACCGTCCGGGTTGACGCCTCCCTCGCCGGGCAGGGAGCGGGCGCGGGCAACGCGCCGCTGGAGGTCTTTGCCGCGGTCGCCGAGCTGCACGGTTGGGAGCACGGCTGCGACGTCTTCGCGTTGATGGACGCGGCCGAGGACGTGGTCCGGCCGTTGCAGGACCGGCCGGTGCGGGTGGACCGGGAGACGCTCGCGCTGGGCTACGCCGGCGTCTACTCCAGTTTCCTGCGGCACGCCGAGCGGGCTTCCGAACGCTACGGCGTGGACGTCCGCTCGATCCTGGTCGAGCTGGGCCGGCGTCAGATGGTCGGTGGCCAGGAGGACATGATCGTGGATGTGGCGCTGGACCTGGCCGGCAAGGAGGAGACGTGATCGGAGCAGATATCGCCGGGATCGCCGGACAATTGGTCGCGGCGGCCGACCGGGGTACGGCGATCGGCCAGCTCGCCGCCGAGACCGGGCTCGACGTCGATGCCGCGTACGCGGTGCAGGCCGAGTTGGTGCGCCGCCGGCTGGATCGGGGTGAGCGGCTGGTGGGCGTCAAGATGGGGCTGACCAGTAAGGCGAAGATGGCCCAGGTCGGGGTGGACGAGGTGATCTGGGGCCGGCTCACCGACCGGATGCGGGTCGCCGACGGCGGGACCGTCTCCGTCGGAGACTTCATCCACCCCCGGGTCGAGCCGGAGGTGGCCTTCCTGCTGGACCGGCAGCCCGAGCCGGGTGAGCCGGTCGCGGAGTTCGCCACCGCGGTCCGGGCGGTCGCCCCGGCCATCGAGCTGATCGACTCCCGGTACGCGAACTTCACCTTCTCGCTGCCGGACGTGATCGCCGACAACACGTCGGCGGGGGCCTTCGTGGTGGGGCCGTGGTGCCCGGTGCCGGATGGCCTGGATAACCTTGGCGTGCTGCTGGAGATCGATGGCCAGGTCGCCCAGGTGGGGTCGACCGCGGCGATTCTCGGCGACCCGCGCCGCGCCTTCGACGAGGGGGTCCGGCTCGCCGGCCAGCGCGGGGTTCGGCTCCACCCGGGCTGGGTCTTTCTGGCCGGCGCCGCAACGGCCGCCGTCGCGCTGCGACCCGGCGCGCACGTCCGCGCGGTGGTGGAGAAGCTCAGCACCGCGTCGCTGCGGGCGGCGGCGTGACCGGCGGGGCAGCGCCGGAGCCCGGCGGGCGGGCAGCCGCCCGGGTCGTGGCCGGGAAGGCCGTGCCGCGTGGGGCGTTCCCGCACGTCAAGGTCGCCGGTGGCGTCATCTTCGTCTCCGGCACCTCCTCCCGCCGCCCGGACAACACCTTTGCGGGTGTCGCCGTTGACGAGTTCGGCACCACCGACCTCGATATCCGGGCCCAGACCCGGGCGGTGATCGCGAACATCCGGGATCTGCTCCACCCAGTCGGCGCCGGGTTGGCCGACCTGGTGCAGGTGACCAGCTACCTGGTCAACATGAACGACTTCGGCGGCTACAACGAGGTGTGGGCGGAGTTCTTCGACGCGAGCGGGCCGACCCGGACCACCGTGGCGGTCCACCAGCTCCCGCACCCGCACCTGTTGATCGAAATGCAGGCCGTCGCCCTGCGCCCCGAAGGAGGTCCGTTGTGAGCGAGATCGCTGCGCCGTTCAGCTTCCCCGGTTGGATCGTGGACAACCAGCACCTGCTGAAGCCGCCGGTGGGCAACAAGGAACTGCTCCCCGGCAGCTCCGACTTCATCGTCATGGTCGTCGGCGGGCCGAACCAGCGCACCGATTATCACGTCGAACCGTATGAGGAGTTTTTCTACCAGGTCAAAGGGGACATGCAGGTCAACCTGATGCTTCCGGACGGGCCGCAGACGGTGCACATCCGCGAGGGGCAGATGTGGATGCTGCCGCGCGGAGTTCCGCACTCGCCGCAGCGACCGGAGGCCGGCTCGATCGGTGTGGTGATCGAGCGGGTCCGCGAGGAGGGCACCCTGGAACGGTTCCAGTGGTACTGCCCCGAGTGCACCAACAAGGTGCACGAGGTGGAGTTGCAGGTCCGGGACATCGCCGCCGACCTGCCTCCGGTCTTCGCCGCCTTCTACGCCGACGAGGCGGCGCGGACCTGCGACCAGTGCGGCACGCTGCATCCGGGCAAGAGCTGATGGCTACCCCGGTTATCGATGTGCACTCGCACGCCGTACCGCGGGGTTGGCCGGACCTCGCTGCGGCCTGCGGTGGCTTTGGCTGGCCCTGGCTGCGGGTCGACTCCGAGCGCGCTGCGATGATCATGGTCGGCGAGACGGAGTTCCGCCCGATCGGCCCGGAGTGCTGGGACCCGGCGATCCGCTTGGCGGACATGGCTGCCGACGGTGTCGACGTGCAGGTGGTCTCGCCGACGCCTGTCTTCTTCTGCTATGACCGCCCTGCCGCCCAGGCGGTCAAGGTGGCTCGGATCTTCAACGACCGGATGCTGGAGATCACGGCTGCCGGGGACGGTCGGCTGGTTCCGTTCTGCCAGGTGCCGCTGCAGGACCCGGAGGTCGCCAGCGCCGAGCTGGACCGCTGTCTCGCCGCCGGGCATGCCGGGGTGGAGATTGGCAACCACGTCGGCGACCTCGACCTGGACGACAGCGGCATCGTCGAGTTCCTGACCCACTGCGCCGAGGTCGGCGCGCCGGTCTTCGTCCACCCGTGGGACATGCCCGGCGGGCCCCGGCTGGATCGGTGGATGGCGCGGTGGCTTACCGGGATGCCGGCCGAGACCCACCTGTCGGTGCTGGCGATGATCCTCGGCGGGGTCTTCGATCGGGTGCCGGAGGCGTTGCGGATCTGCTTCGCGCACGGCGGTGGCAGCTTCCCGTTCTGGCTGGGCCGCGCGGACAACGCCTGGCACCGTCGCGGCAATCTGGTCCGCGGTGCCTCCGCCCGGCCCCCCAGCTCGTACGTGGACCGGTTCTTCGTCGACTCGGTGGTGTTCGAACCGGCGGCGCTGCGGCTGTTGGTCGACACGATCGGAGTTGACCAGGTGCTGCTGGGCAGCGACTATCCCTATCCACTGGGGGAACGTCCGGTCGGTGCGGTCGTGCACCGCTCCGACTTCCTCACCCCGGACCAAAGCGCCGGCCTGCTCGGCGGTAACGCGCTGCGCTTTCTCTCCCCTCGGGGGCAGGGCGAACCCACCGCGGCGGGCCCGTACGGCCTGTCGGGGCAGTGGCCCGATCGGGCAGCGGGCAGGATAACGGCATGACCGAGCCGCACGATCTGACCGCACTGGAGCAGGCCGCCGCGATCGCCAGCGGCGAGCGGACCAGCCGAGAACTGGTCGAACACCACCTGACCCGGGTGGCGGCGCTCGGTGACACCGTCGGCGCGTTCGTCACCGTGACCCCGGAGGCGGCCCTGGCTGCCGCCGACGCGGCTGACGCCGTTCCGATCCCGGCGCGGGGGCTGTTGCACGGTGTGCCCACGGCGATCAAGGATCTGACCCTCACCGCCGGCGTGCGCACGACCTTCGGCTCCGCTGCCTTCGCCGACTTCGTCCCGCCGGTCGACGCGGACGTGGTCCGATTCATCCGGGCCGCCGGCCTGGTCAGCCTCGGCAAGACCACCACCTCCGAGCTGGGCTGCTCGCTCTACTCCGAAGGGCGGGTCGCCCCGCCGGCACGTAACCCGTGGGATCTTGCCTATACCGCCGGTGGCTCCAGCGGTGGTGCGGCGGCCGCGGTGGCGGCCGGTCTCCTTCCGGTGGCCCAGGGCTCCGACGGTGGCGGCTCGCTGCGTATCCCGGCCTCGATGTGCGGGTTGGTCGGCTACAAGCCCAGCCGCGGGGTGGTCTCGGGTGGTCCGGTCGGCTTCGGTGCGTACGGCCTGCCGACCAGCGGCCCGATCGGGCGGACTGTGGCCGACGTGGCCGCGTTGCTCGACGTGTTGGCTCAGCCGGTTCCCGGTGAGCCCTACCTGGCGCCGCCACCGCCGGCCGGTGGCTGGCTCGCGGCGGCCCGGGCCGCCACGCCGGGCCGGCTGCGGATTGGCCGCTTCACCGCCCCGATGCTCGCCGACGAGTCGGTACACCCGGACTGCGTTACCGCCGTGGACCAGGCTGCCGCGCTGCTCACCGCCGCTGGTCATGAGGTGGTCGAGGTGCCACCGCCGTTGACGCCGACGGCATGGCCGCTGTTCGAGATCGTCTGGTACGTGCTCGCGCTCGCCCCGGTGCCGCCCGAGCGTGAGAGCCAGCTGCTGCCGTTGACCCGGTTGTTGCGGGAGCGCGGGGCGGCGATCTCCGCTGCCAGTCTCACCGCCGCACTCGGTGAGCTCCAGGCGCAGGTCCGGCTCGGGATGCGTCGGACTGCGGGGTGTGATCTGCTGCTTTGTCCTACTCTTGCTGTGCCGCAGGCGTCGGTGGGTTGGTTTGCTGATGGTTGTGATCCGGCGGATGATTTTGACCGTCAGCGGCGGTTTTCGCCGTATTGTGCTGTGTTTAATGTTACGGGTGGTCCGTCGGTGTCGCTTCCGGTGGGTGGTACTGCTGGTGGGTTGCCGGTTGGGGTCCTTCTGAGTGGTCGGCTGGGTGATGATGGGCGGTTGCTTGCTGTTGCTGCTCAGCTGGAGCGGCTTGGTGGGGGGTGGGGTCGCCACCCCGCAATCTGGCGGGCGGTTGACTCCGCTAACGTGAATACTCCGAGCGGAGTCGGGGAATTGTTCGCATGACTGTCCACCCGNCCCGGATTCCTGGTCTCTTTTTCGCCTGGGGGCGTTGGGATTGTCTGTAACGGATACGGTGTTGGTCTTCGTCGGGGTTCCGGTGGTGGCTGTGTTGGTCATCGCTGGGGTGGCGTACGCTGCCAGCGGTCGTGGTGTTGGTGGTGGTGGTAAGCGCTACCGGCCTGGCCGGCCCTTTGATTTCACTCCGGTGTGGTTTGTGAGTGGTCCGGAGGAGTTGGCTGATTCGGCGGGTACGGCGCTGGCTGTTGGTGTGCAGGTGTCTGCGTTGTCGGGTCGTGGGCAGGAGCAGGCCGGCCAGAGGGTGTCGGTTGGTGGGACCGGAGGCGCAAGTGACCGTTGGTGAGTTGCCGTCGTCGTCTGAGGTGGCGGCGGCGCCGGGGTTGGATGGCCCGTTCTCGACCCGTCAGTTGCTTCGGGTGGATGAGGCTATGCGTGTGGCGGATCAGAGTACGGGGTTGACCTTCTCGATTTTCGTCGGTGGTCTTGAGGAGCCGGTCCGGGAGGACGCTGAGCGGTTGCATCGTCAGTTGGCTGATCCTGACCGGTCGGTCTTGGTCGCGGTGTCGCCGAACCAGCGGCGGCTGGAGATCGTTACTGGCCGGCATGCGCGTAGGCGTGTGCCGGATACGTATGTGCGGTTGGCTGCGTTGTCGATGGTGGCGGCTTTTGGTGGCGGTGATCTGGCCGGTGGGATCGTCACCGGCCTTGACCAGTTGGCCAGCCACGCTGGTAGGGGCTGCTGATACAAGGTCGCGATCACCGTCTGGGTGACCGGGGTTCACCCATCGTTCGACGTCAAGCTGCTCAGTTGCCTTACCCGAGCCGGATATCGAGAGCACGAGGAAACCGGGGCCGCGACAAGCACACCCACGATGGCGCGGTGGAAACCGGGTCGATCGGCGAGAGGACGTCACGAGCGCGGCTCCTGCGACCTGAGGCTAGAACCCCGAAAGATCACTAGGAGCCGCGCTCGTCCCGCAACTCGTCTCGTGGATCGGTGTCGGTTTTCAACACGGACAGAACAGCTCGAGCCGGAACAACGCCGGGGTCGTGCGGGGCGGGTCAGGACCGCCGACGCAGACCGACGATCTGTAGCACGGCGAACAGGCCGACGACGACTGCCTGCATCGCGATCCAGACCCGCGCCACCGTGGACGGGTCACCGAAACCGGTGGCTGCGATGACCAGGCTGTCCAAGGTCCAGATCAGGTTGACGGCGATGATGACACCGACCGCGCCGCGACTGATGGCCGACTGGCTGCCGGCCACCCAGACGAGAATTCCGAAAACGAGCAGAAATATGCCGACTCCGCGCAGGAGGCCCGCGGACAGGTCGAATACGTCATCGAGCAGGGTAGCTGCCACCAGGTAGGCCAGTCCATTCAGACTGGTCACTACCGCATCGAGCTTGAGTGCGAATCGTAGGAACGGGTTGGACGAGTTCTTGACGGCGGAGCCGCGGCCGGCCGCGGCGGCTGGAACAGTCATGTCTCTAGTTTCTCCGGCGATGCGGGCCGTGTCGATTACCTGCCAGGTAGGTAAACGTGGCCGCTATTCTCGGCGAGACTAACCGACGCGACAAAGGTCAACCCGTGGCGTTGACCGAATCTTTCATATGCGCGTCGTGCCATTTCCGCAGAAGCCTCGAGGTGTTTTCGTTGGCGGGATAGAATGACTCGATCGACAGCTCCGCGACGGTGACATCCAGGGGTGTTCCAAACGTCGCGACCATGCTGAACATGCTTAACTCCATGCCGCCGCGCCGCAGCCGCAGCGGCACCGCGATCTCCCCTGGACCGGGTAACTCGATGCCCGGTTCATGTTGGTCGCACGGATATTCGGAGAGTTCTTCCTCAAGTCGGCGGAGGTCGGCATCGCCGCCGAGGTCCACCTGTCGGCGCAGCCGGTGCAGCAGATGCGCGCGCCACTCGCCCAGGTTGACGATGTGCGGTGCCAGGCCCTCGGGGTGCAGGCTCACCCGCAGGACGTTGGCCGGCGGTGCCAGCAGCCACGGGGCCACCGGCTCGACCAGCATCGCCAGGCTGGCGTTTGCGTCGATCATGTTCCAGTTACGGTCGATGACGACCGCCGGGTTGGGCTCGTGTCCGGTCAGGAGCTGGCGCACGGCAGCCCGGACGGCCCCCATGTGCGGTGCCTCCAACGGGGTCTCCGGGTAGGCGGGGGCGTAACCCGCGGCCAGTAGCAGCCGGTTGCGGTCACGCAGGGACAGGTCGAGTCGGTCGGCGAGTTGGAGGACCATGTCCCGGCTGGGTGCCGACCGACCGGTCTCCAGGAAGCTCAGGTGGCGGGAGGAGATGTCGGCCTTGATCGACAGCTCCAGCTGGCTGAGGCGCCGCCGGCGGCGCCAGTCGCGGAGAAGGTCCCCCACGGCAGGCTGGGTCACGGTAGTGGTCACGTTACAAAGATCCCTGATGTACTGTTCGCGGTCAACTACCTTGGAGGTAATGAGAGTGCGCCAGGTAGTTGGTGGGTGACACACATGGCATCGCGGGAGATGTGCTGACGGACTACGACAGGTGAGCCGCACTGGATTCGGGGAGGAACAGATAGGTCAGCTCGACCCGCAGGACGGGAGTCCGCGGGTCAGACCCCTCCACCCGTACGGCGAAGACACACTCCTGGTGGTCGCGCGGTCGCGGCCGGGCCGATGCCACGGTGACCCTGGCCCGTACCTGGTCGCCCACCCGGACCGGCGCGTTGAGCCGTACCCGGTCCATGCCCTTGTTGATGGTGTACCGGACCCCTGAGACCGTCACGGCCTCGTTGACCATCCCCGGTATCAACGCTAACACCAGGAAGCCGTGCGCGACCGGCGCGCCGAACGGTCCGCTGGCCGCCCGCACCGGGTCGACGTGAATCCACTGGTGGTCGTTGGTAAGTGTGGCGAAGCGGTCGACGGTGTCCTGGTCGATCCGGTGCCATCGGCTCGTGCCGAGTTCCTGCCCGGCGAGCGAGGCGAGGTCGGCCAGGTCGACGGTGCGCGGGCTCACGCCGGCAGTCCCGTCGGCGACAGCGGACCGGTGGACCGGCCCGGTTGGCCGGTCGTACCGTTTGCGGTTGCCGTGCCCGTCGCCGGCTCCCGCGGGGTGATGCCGGCACCGAGGGCGTGCACGCCGCCGTCGACGTGCAGCACCTCCCCGGTGACGGCGGGCAACCAGTCCGACCAGAGCGCGCAGATCGCCCGGGCGACCGGCGTGGTGTCGGTGACATCCCACGCCAGTGGTGCCCGGTCCAGCCATGCCTGGTGCAGCGTTTCGAATGCCCCGATGGCCGACGCCGCGACCGTGCGCAGCGGTCCGGCGGCGACGAGGTTCACCCGGGTGCCCTGCGGGCCGAGGGTGTGCGCCAGGTAACGGCAGCAGCTCTCCAACCCGGCCTTGGCCACTCCCATCCAGTCGTAGCCGGGCCAGGCCAACGTCGAGTCAAAGTCCAGACCGACGACCGAGCCGCCACCGGCCGCGCGGAGCAGTTCCGCGCACTCGCGGGTGAGGGAGACGAAGGAGTATGTCGAGACCTGTATCGCCTGCGCCACGTCCTCCCAGTCGGTGTGCAGGAATCCGCCGTCGAGGGCGGCCTGCGGGGCGAAGGCGGCGGCGTGCAGAATTCCATCGAGCTGTCCCCACCGGTCGCGCAGGTCGTCCTGTACGGCGGTCAGGTGCTCCGGTCGGGTCAGGTCCAGTTCCAGTACGTCGCAGGCCCGTGGCAGTCGGTGCGCCATCGCCCGGGTGATCGGCAGGGCCCGGCCGAAGCTGGTGAGCACCACCTCGGCGCCCTCCTCCTGGGCGAGCCGGGCGGCGCCGAAGGCGATGGACCGCTCGTTGAGCACGCCCGTGACGAGGATCTTCTTCCCGCTCAGCAGCACGTTTCCTCCCCGGAGGTCCCGGCGTCGGGATCGTCCATCGACGCCGTGTCATTGTCGACATGGCGTACTGACAGTTCGATGATGACTGGCTGACAGATCGGCCGAATGCATTACCTATCAGGTAATCGACCGGGCGATTGCGCCGTGGGATATTTCTGCCATTCGAGAGAGGCATGCGGCCGTCTCGGCTGGCCCAAGAACGGAGTGATGAGCATGAGCGACCTTAAGGCTACCGTCGAGCGGTACCTGGAGATCTGGAACGAGCCTGACGCCGACACCCGCGCCAAGAAGATCAGCGAGGTGTGTACCGAGGACGTCACCTTCACCGACCCCATGGCGAGCGTGTCCGGCGGCGAGGGGGTCAACGGTCTGATCGGGGCCGTGCGGAAGCAGTTCCCGGGCCTCGTGTTCACACTCGCGGCGCCGGCCGACGCGCACCACGACATCGCCCGGTTCACCTGGAACCTCGCGCCGGCCGGTGCCACCGAGCCGGTGGTGGTCGGGTTCGATGTCGTCAAGACGGGGCCGGACGGCCGGATCGTGGCCGTCTACGGCTTCCTCGACAAGGTGCCGTCCGCCTGACCGGTCGGGGCCGGTGACGGCCGCGACGTCAGCACACGCGAACAACTCCTCAGATCCGGCCAAGGTTTTCGGGCTCCCCCGCCCGAAAACCTTGGCCGGATTGTCGTCTCGCCCGCACAGACGCTTCCGGCAGCCGTGGCCGACTGCGAGCTGACCGGCACAGGATCGGAGAACCGGTTTCATGACCCAAGTGAGCCCTGTCCGGACCGCGCCGGACGGCACGACGCCGATCGGCGAACGGCTCGACCGCCTGCCGGTCGTCGGCGCCCACCGCACCATCACCCTGTTGATCGGTGTCGGTCTCTTCTTCGATTATTTCGACAGCAACCTGTCGGGCACGGTCTCCAAGGTGCTCCAGGTCGAGTTCGGAATCGCCGGAACAATGCTCATGCTGTTTCTCGCCTCCGGATTCATCGGCCAGTTCTTCGGCTCCATCCTGCTGGGTCGGATGTCCGACGTGGTCGGTCGGCGAAACGCCTTCATGATCAATTTGGCCACGTACTCCTTCTTCACCCTGCTCGGTGCGTTCGCCCCGAGCGCCGCCTGGCTGATCGTGACCCGGTTCCTCGCCGGTGTGGGGATCGGTGCCGAGCAGACCCTCGCCGACTGCTACCTGGCCGAGGTGGTCCCGGCGCGGCGCCGCGGTCGCTTCATCGCCTGGGCCTACACGATCGCCTTCTGCGGGGTGCCGGCCGTCGGCTTCGCCGCGCTGTGGCTGGCACCGCAGGAGATCCTGGGGCTGGCCGGATGGCGATGGGTCTTCATCCTCGGTGCGGTCGGTACAGCGCTGGTCTGGGTGCTGCGGCGCAGGCTGGTCGAGTCGCCACGCTGGCTGGAGGCCCGGGGGCGCACGGCCGAGGCGGACGCGATCGTCCGTCAGATGGAGCTGTCCGCCGGTATCACCCCGCCCGCCGCCCCGACCGGAGCGGCCGCGCCAGCCAGGCCGTCCCCCCGTCGACCCGGGTACGCCGCGTTGTTCCGGCCGCCCTACCTACGCCGTACCGTCATGCTCTGGATCTTCTGCTTTCTCTCCGTTACCGCCTACTACGGTTTCGGTACGCTCGCGCCGCAGGTGCTGGCCGCCAAGGGCTTCGACATCGTGCAGGGCCTGGGTTTCACCGCCCTGTCGTTCCTCGGCTACCCGATCGGGTCGCTGCTGTCCGTGCCGATCATGGACCGGATCGAGCGACGAACCCTGATCTGCCTGTCGGCCACGCTGATGGCGGTCAGTGGCCTCGGCTTCGGGCTGTCCACGACGGTCTGGATGGTGGTGCTGTCCGGCTTCACCTACACGCTGCTCAGCAACGTCTTCTCCACCGCCTCGCACGTCTACCTCGCCGAGCAGTACCCGACGGCCTTCCGCACCACGGCGGCGGGCGCGGCGTATTCGTTGTCCCGGCTGAGTGCCGCGCTGCTTCCGTTCCTGCTGCTGCCGGTGTTGCAGATCGCCGGGGCGGGCTGGCTCTTCGCGATCATAGCGGCGTGCATGGCGGTGCTGGTCGCCACCGTGTTGACCCTCGGTGAGCGCACCACCGGCACCTCCGTTGACCTACCGACCTCCGACGACGAGCCGGTGCTCGCCGGGCGTCCCGGGTGACCCCGGTGATCCCGGTGATCCCGGTGATCCCGGGGCCAGCGTGTGTCGCCGACCCTCGACCCCACCGCGCCTCGGAGATCTCGGCACGGCTGACTCGGGCGACCCGGAAGGGGACGGATCCACAGGCGAGTGCCGGGTAGCGACTGGGGCGGCCCCGGAAACGAGCCGGGACCGCCCCAATCGGTCATGACGTGTGTGCGAGCCGCTGACCGTGCTCAGCCGAGCACGGCCTGGGTTTGGACGACCAGGCCGACCCGCTGCGGCTCGCCGCGCTCGCGGACGGCGGTCAGGTCCGTCTGGACGACGATGTTGCTGCGACCCACGTGCAGGGCAGTGGCGCGGGCAAGCACCTCGCCCTCGCGTACGGCGGCCAGGAAATTGATCTTGAGTTCGATCGTCGAGGTGACCGCCCCCGGCGGCAGGTTCAGGTGCGCGCAGACCCCGGCCACCGCGTCGGCCAGCGTCACCAGCGCGCCGCCGTGCAGCACCCCGCCGGCCGTACAGCGCTGCGGTGCCCAGGACAGCCGGGCGGTCACCTCCCCGGCGGTGATCCGGTCGAACCGCACGCCGACGGTCTCGGCGAAGGGCATCAGCTCGCGCAGGCTCTGCGCGGTCAGTGGTTGGCCGGGCATGCCCCTGCCCAGCGCGTCCCCGGTGCTCCTCATCGGTCGGCGAGGGTTTCGATCCGGTGCAGGTGGGCGGCGAAGTCGGTGGTCACCGCGAGCGCGTGCGCGTCGATGTAGAAGTGCCCGCCCGGGAACTCGCGGTTGCCCAGGTAGCGCGGGGTCCGGTCGCACCACGAGTCCATCGCGTCCGCGCGCTCCATCAGCGGATCCTCCCGTCCGCCGTACGAGACGATCGGGCAGTCCACCGTGGCACCGTCGTCCACGTACTGCGCGCACACCGCGAGGTCAGCCCGCAGTGCGGGGACGACGAGCGCCAGCATCGCCGGGTTGTCGTAGATCTCGGCGGGGAACGAGCCCAGCTTCTTGATCCATTCGACCATCTCCGACTCGGGCATCTGGCTCTGCTCGGCGGTCGGCTGGAAGAAGCCCTGCGGGGCCCAGCCGGACGTGCCCAGCAGCAGCGGCCCCCGCTCGCCCTCCGCCCGCAACCGCTGGGTCAGCTGGTACGCGAGCTGCGCGCCCATGCAGTGCCCGAAGAAGGCGTACGGCCGGTCGTCCGCCTCGGCCTGGAACGCCTCGTGCAGCGCGTCGAGCAGCGGCTCCCAGTCGTCGTAGGCGGCCTCCTCCCGGCGGTTGTGCCGTCCGGGCAGGGTCACCGCCTGCGGGGCGATGTCCGGCGGAAGCAGGCTGTCCCAGTCGCAGTAGATGATCGCTCCGCTGCCCGCGTGGGGAAAGAGAAACAGTCGGATACGCGCGTCGGGGTCCGGCTCCACCGGGTGGAACCAGTGTCCCGCCGTGGACGTCTGGTCGAGGTGGTAGATCATGGAAGGCTCTCCTGTCGGTAAGTCGGGCGGCGGTGCGTCGGGGACGGGCCCACCGCGACGGTGCGTCAGGCGACCGGGTCGTCGGCGACCGCCGCGCGGACCAACGGAAGCAGCGTCTGGCCGAGCTGCTTGAGCTGGGGCTCGGGGTCGAGTGAACCGATCCGGATGACGATGTGCCGGGCGCCCGCCCGGACGTACTCGATCAGCCAGGCCGCGCACTGGGCGGCGCTACCCCAGCCGTACGCCTGGATCTGCGACATCATCTCCAGCGAACGCCCGTAGTAGCGCTCGACGTAGTGCTCCATCTCCGCCTGCGCCGCCGACTCGTCGTCGTTGACGGTGAGCGTGGCGTACAGGGCGGGAACGACGGCGTCTGCGTCCCGTCCCGCCGCCACGCAGTGCTCGGCGATCGTCTGGCGGGCGGCCTGGTACGCCCGGGGTGACGGTAGGAACGGCAGCCAGCCGTCGTAGTGCCGGGCCACCCGGCGCAGCACCTTCGGGGTGTCGCTGCTGGCCAGCCAGAGCGGCGGGCCGCCCGCTCGTACCGGGCGCACCAGCCGGTCCAGGCCGGCGGCCCGCCAGTGGCGGCCGGTGAACTCCGTCGGCGCGCCGTCGCCGGTGCTGGCCCAGGCCCGCCGCCACAGCGCCACGATCTCGTCGAGGCGGCCCGCCCGGCCCTCGAAGGCGGCCCCGACCAGTCCGAATTCCTCCTCGGTCTCTGGGATGGGAAAGCCCGATCCCAGCCCGAGGACGAGCCGACCTCCGCTGGCGTGGTCGAGACCGGCCGCCATGTTGCTGCCGATCAGCGGATGTCGCAGCGCCGCCGTCAGCGCTGCCGTGCCCAGGGTGATCCGGGACGTCACCGCCGACGCCGCCGCGAGGACGATCATGGGATCCAGCCGGGGTCGGGCGACCAGCGAGTCGCCGGTCCACAGCGAGTCGAAGCCCAGATCCTCGACCTCGCGGGCGAAGTCGAGCAGTGCCGGCATGCCCACGTCGCCGGTGATGGCCTGCTCTCGGGTTGGTAGCAGGATGCCGATCCGTATTCCGTTGGGGACGGTCACGTCAAACTCCCTTCGAGGTGGGACGCGTCGGGCGTCGTCGCGGATTGCAGGCGCTCCCGTACGAGGCGGCGCAGGATCTTTCCGGACGGGTTGCGGGGCAGGTCGGTCACGACGTGGTACTCGACCGGAATCTTGTAGTCGGCGAGCCGCCCGCGCAGGAAGGTGAGCAGCTCGCGTGGGGTCGCCGCCCGGCCCGGACGCAGTACGACGCAGGCGTGCACCGCCTCACCCCACTGTGGATGGGCGACTCCGACGACGGCGACATCGGCCACGGCGGCGTGGTCAGCCAGCGCCGTCTCGACCTCGGCGGGATAGATGTTCTGGCCGGCCACGATGATCGTGTCGTTGATCCGGTCCCGCAGGAACAGGTAGCCGTCCTCGTCCAGATAGCCAGCGTCCCCCATGTGCAGCCACTCGCCCACGAGCGTGCCTGCCGTGGCCTCCGGCAGGTTCCAGTAGCCGAGCATCCGGGCCGGGGTGCGGATGCACACCTGCCCGATCTGCCCTGGCGGCAGTACGGTGCCGTCCCGGTCGATGACCTTTACCTCGGTGCCGGGGCAGGCCCGGCCGGCCGACCGCAGCAGGGGGCTGCCCGGCACGTGTGCCTGCGGCGGTAGGCAGACCGCGACCGTGCCGGTCTCCGTACTCGCGTAGATCTGGGCGAACTCGCAGCCGAACACCTCAAGGCACTGGCGCAGCAGCCCTTCGGAGATCGGCGCGGCACCGTATGCCACCTTGCGCATCGACGCGAACGCCGCCGGCTCGGCCTCCCGCTCGGCCAGCATCATCGCCAGCATCGCTGGTGCCGCGAAGGTCGTGGTGACCCCGTGCTCGCGGATCAGTCGGACCGCCTCCTGTGGCACGAACATCCGCATCACCACGTTGGTCGCCCCGGCGTTGAAGCCGTGCATGAACCAGCCGATGCCGGCGATTCCCAGACCGGGCAGCGAGATCAGGCTGACATCGTCCGGACGCCAGTCGATCCAGTCCACCCCGGCCGCGCGCATCGCCGCCGGCAGCGTGAAGAAGCTGCGATGTGCCAGGACCACACCCTTCGGCCGGCCGGTGGTGCCGCTCGTGTAGATCTGCACCACCGGGTCGTCCGGCCCGGCCCGGTGGGCCGACGCGGCGTCTGCCCGGGGGTCCGGCGCGGCATCGGGGTCGGCCGCGGCTGACCGCCACCGCCTGAGGCCGGCACCCGGGTCTGTTGGATCGTCGGCGTCCAACTCCACCACCGCGCAGGCCTCCGGCAGGTCACGGTGGACCCGGTCGACCAACGGGCGGAACTCCCGTTCGACAAAGATCAACCGCGCGCCGGAGTCCCGTACGATGTGGTCTACCTCGCCCACGGTCAGCCGCCAGTTCACCGGCACGAGGACGATCCCGGCCTTCGCGCAGGCCAGCACCGTCGAGTAGTAGTACTCCGACTCCCGGCCGAGGTAGGCCACCCGGCTGCCGGGACGGATGCCGGTGGCCACCAGCGCGCGGGCCGTCCGGTCGCTGCACTGTTGCAGCTCGGCGTAGGTCATCGTCCGGTCCTGGCAGCGGATCGCCACGTGGGCCGGCCGGTGCCGGGCGTGGGCGGCCGAGGAGGCCGGCAGGGTCCAATCCAGGTGCAGTGTCACGGCTCCTCCAACAGGCAGGTCACGGTGGTGGTCAGGTGACGGCGAGCTGCCGGTCGAGGAACTCGGCGAGCTGCCGTGGCGAGGGATGGTCGAAGACCAGCGAGGCGGGCAACGGAATCCGCAGCAAGGTCTCCAGGCTGTTCTTCAACTCGACGGCCATCAGCGAGTCCAGTCCCAGCGAGACGAATTCGACGCTGGTGTCCAGGTCCCGCGGATCGTCCAGGTGCAGCGCCGCGGCGATCTTCTCGCGCACCAAGCCGTCGAGCAGGGCTCGCCGGTCCACGTCCGGTGCCCGCAGCCGCTGCCGCAGGTCCGCCCCCGGATCTTCGACGGCGGTCGGGTCGATCAGGCGGGCGTACAGCGTGTTGTCCAGCGGGCTGCCGGCGGCGATGCGATCCCAGTCGTACTGGCCGAGCACCCGGTGGTCCGCTCCCCGGCCCCACAGCCCCGCCAACGCGGTCAGCGCCCGTCCCGGGGAGAAGAACCGGATGCCGCTGCGATCAATCTCCCGGCTGAACTGTTCGTCCAGCCGGGCGGACATGCCGACGTGTGCCCAGGCACCCCAGTTCACCGACAGGCCCGGCAGGCCCTGCCGCGACCGCCACTGCGCCAGCCCGTCGAGGAAGGCGCTGGCCGCCGCGTAGTGCGCCTGGGTCGCGCCACCGATCACGGCGGCGATCGAGGAGTACGCCACGAACAGCTCGTGTTCCGGGAAATGCCGGCTCGCCTCGTGGAGCAGCCAACCGCCGTACACCTTGGGGCCGAGTTGCTCGTCGATCGCCTCCCAGGTCAACTTCGCTATCAGCTCCTTGCCGATCGCGCCGGCCGCGTGCACGAAGCCGCCCACCGGCTGCCCGCTCGCGCGTAGTTGCTCGACCATCTCGGTGACGTCCTCGGGCCGGGCGATGTCGGCGCGCAGCAGCGTCACCTCTGCCCGACCACGTAGCTCGTCGAGCGCCTGCTGGGCCTCCGGCGTCGCCCGCCCGCTGCGGCTCACCAGGACCAGCCGGCGGGCACCGAGGTCGACCAGCTTGCGCGCGGTGACCACACCGAGGCCGCCCAGGCCGCCGGTGATGACGTAGGTCCGGTCGGGTCGCACCCGCGCCGCCGAGGGTTCGGCGCTAGCCCCGGTCGGCAGCGTGACGGCCACCGCACCGGGAGGCGCGCCGCCGCGCACCACCCGCAGCGCCTCGTCGAACTCGTCCAACTCGTACTGCTGGGGTAGCGGTCCTCCGACCCCGGCCGCGAGGCGGGCCAGCGCGGCCGCCGCCGGTTCGTCCCCGGCCACCGCCGCAGCGGCGAGCATCGGATCAACCCCCTGGGGTACGGGTAGCGCCCTGGCCGCCGCGACGGTGAGCAGCCCGCGTACGGCCCGGGCGACCGGCACCACGACGCTGTCGCCGACCGCGAAACCGCTGGCGCCACCGGCCTGGGTCACGGTGCCGGCGCAGGCGACCGGAGTGTCCTCGGCCGACCGGGGCACCGCGATGGCCATCCGCACCTGGATCTCGTCGTCGGCCGGGGTGACCGGTTGCACCGGAACCGCTTCGGTCCGCTCGCCGTCAGCCGTCCGCACCTCGAAGTCGCCCGACCAGTGCGGCGTCTGCTCGCCGGCCAGCAACCGACGGACGTGCCGGTCACCGGAGCGTAGCGCCACCTGGAACCCGTCCGGCCGAGCCGCCAGCAACTCCCGGCTCAGTGCCGCGAGATCGGCCGTGCAGCCCAGGTCGACCAGGGTCGCCCGGTACTGGGGGTACTCGGTGAGCAGCACCGTACCGAAGCCCCACAGCGAGGCGGCGGCCAGTCGTTCACCGGTCTGCGGCCGGTCGCCGGGCAGCCACTGCGCCCGCTCGGTCACCAGCCACAGTCGCGGCGGCCGGTCCAGTCCGGCACTGTCCACCGCACCGACGGTCGCCAGCAGGCTGCGGTAGTTGCGTTCACACTCGGCCCGCAGCCCCGCCGAACTGACCGGCGCGTCGTCGCCGCGCCAGAACCAGGCGACATCGGTGACGGCCGCGCCGCGCAGCGCCTGGCTGAGCGCGTCCGGGTCCGGTGCCGATGTCACGGTCAGGTCGGACCCGGCGGTGCGCGTCAGCTCGGCGGCCGTCACGGGGCCGGCGTTGGCCAGGAGCACGTGGCGGGCTCCCGGTCGCGCGACGACCGGATTGGAGTCGCGCAGCCAGCGCAGCCGGTGTACGAACGGGCTGCGCCGGTCGGCGTCCGCCGCCGCCGCGAAGCCGACCCGGCGCAACCGGGCCACCGGCTTGTCGCCGTCGAACAGCAGGAGGTCGACCTCGGCCTCGGCCCGTGGACCGGCGGGGTCCCCGCGATCATCCGATCGCGCCGGGTCCGGGTAGCGCACCACCGCCCGAACCGATACGCGTTCGCCCCTCGGCCGGCGGAACAACCGCAGGTGCCCCACGGACACCGGCATGAGCTCCAGTCCGGTCTCGTCCAGTGCGGTGGCGACCTGCAGCGCCGCGTCGAGCACCTCGACGGGCAGCAGCTCCCCGGGTGTGGCCAGCCGGTTGACCAACTCGCCGGTGCGCACATCGCCGTGGCGGGCGACGCGGCGCAGCAGCCGCACGCGGGGTCCGTACGCGCGGCCGACGGAGGCGAGGTCGGTGTAGACCTCGGTGCCGTCGCGTACCTCGTCGGGTTCGCCGTCGCGCGGGACACTGTCGGGCGGCACCACCGCCTCGGTGTCGTCGGCCAGCACAGCGGTGGCGTGGACGGTCTCCGTGTCCCCCTGGCCGGTGCTGATTACCAGCTCGGCCATGGCCGAGGTGCGCCGCAGTCGGGTGCGGACCGTGGTCTGGTCCTCCTCGTCGGCCGTCAGTGGTGCGTGGATCTGCAGGTCCCGAATCGATCCGCCAGTGTGGCCGAAGACCGCCTCCATGGCCGCGAGCGCGTGCTCCACGAAGCCGGCCAGCGGCATCACCACCCGGCCGTCCACGGTGTGCCCGTCGATCTGACTTGGACCGCCGGCGGGCCAGTCCGCGCTGAACTCCCAGCGGTCGTCGGAGACGTCGCCGGTCGTGGTGTCGGTGACGCGCATGCCCAGCAGCGGGTGGTGGCCGAGCGTGCTCGCGCTCGCCGTACCGGTCGATCCGGACCGGTCCAGCGGCAGCCAGTACCGCTTGCGCTGGAAGTCGTAGCTCGGCAGCTTGATCGGTCGCGTTGGCCGGCCCTGGTGCACGCCCGCGAAGGCGACGCTGAGCCCGGCGGTGTAGAGCGCGCCGAGCGAGCGGAGGATGACCTCAGAGCCGGGCCGTCGGCGGCTGACGCTCGCGACCCATTGATGGTCGCCGGCCGGGACGCAGCGCTGGGCCAGCGCGGTCAGTGTCGTCGACGGCCCGATCTCGATCATCGCGTGCTTGCCGCGCTTGGTGATCGTGCGCATGCCGGCCAGGAACTGTACGGGCTGCCGAATGTGGCGGACCCAGTAGTCGGGCGTACCGACTTCGGCGAACCGGGCCACCGCACCGGTCACGTTCGACACCATCGTGATTCGCGGCTCGTGGAAGGTGATCCCGGCGATCGCCGCCCTGAATTCCTCGGACACACCGGCCATCAGCGGTGAGTGGAACGCGTGCGAGACGGTGAGCTCCTCCACCCGGAGGCCGCGCTCGCGCAGCTGGGCGACAACCTCGTTGAGGTCGGCCCGGTCGCCGGAGACGACGCACTGGTCGGGGGCGTTCACGGCGGCCAACGCGAGGTCGGGATGGCCGGCCAGGAGCGGCTCCACCTCGTCGGCCGGGGCCTGCACGGCGGCCATCGAACCGGGCCGCGGCTCCGCCTGCATCAGCTTTCCCCGGTGCGCGACCAGCAGCACGGCGTCCGGCAGGCTGAACAGGCCCGCCACCGTGGCCGCGACTACCTCACCGATGCTGTGGCCGATGAGGACGTTGGGCTTGATCCCCCAGGACATCCAGAGCCGGGCGAGGGCGTATTCGACGGTGAACAGCGCGGGTTGGGTCAACCAGGTCTGGTCGATCTCGACGGGGTCGTCGACCTCGCCCAGCAGCAACGCCCGCACCGAGCGGCCCAGGTGCGCGGCGAACAGGTCATCGCATTCGTCCACGTGCTGGCGGAAGACCGGGAACCGCCGGTACAGCGGCTCACCCATCCCCGCGTACTGGGCCCCCTGCCCGCTGAACATGAAGGCGACCTTGCGCACGCCGCTCGGCCCCGGCAGGTCCGGGTTCGCCGCGGCGCGGTCGAGTAGCGCCATGAGCTGCGCCCGGTCGGCGACCACACCGGACAGCCGATGGCTGTGGTGGGCTCGGCCGACGTTGCTGGTGTGGCAGATCCGGTCGATGTCCACGTCAGGGTGGTCGGTGAGATAGCGGTGATAGCTGTCGACCTGCCGACCGAGGGCGGAGGCACCCTTGGCCGACAGGGTGAACAGCACCGGCTCGGCGGACGGCGGTCGCGGTGCCGCCGGCTGCGTCGGTTCCGGCCGGGGCGGCTGCTCCAGCACGACGGCGGCGATGGTGCCGGCGAAGCCGAAGCTGTTGACGACCGCGCGGCGCACTGGGTCGGTCCACTCGCGGCAGGTGGTGGGCACCTCCACCGGGTACGTCGTCCAGGGAATACGGCCGGACGGGTTCACCAGGTTCAGGTGTGGATAGATGGTGGCCGTACGGACCTGCAACGCCGCCTTGATCACCCCAACGATGCCGGAGGCGGGCTCCATGTGCCCCAGGTTGGTCTTCACCGAGCCGACGATCAGCGGCCGCTGCTTGGAGTGCGACTGGGCGAACACGTCGTTGATCGCGCTCATCTCGATCGGATCACCCAGCGGGGTACCGGTGCCGTGCGCCTCGACGTACCCGATGTCCTGCGGGGCCAGCCGGGCCGCGGCAAGGGACTGGCGGATCACCTGTTCCTGCGCGGCACCGTTGGGGACGGTGAGACCGGCGCTGTCACCGTCCTGGCCGACGGCGGTGCCGCGGATCGTGGCCAGCACGTCCCGGCCGTCGCGCAGCGCGTCGCTCAGCCGCATCAGGACCACGACCCCGCAACCCTCGGCCCGCACGTAGCCGTCGGCCGACTCGTCGAAGGTTTTGCACTGTCCGTCGGGGGCCAGCATCTGCCCGTGCGAGAAGATCACCGGAATCCGGGGGTGGTGCAGCGCGTTGACCCCGGCGCACAGCGCGATATCGCTTTCCCGGCGGCGCAACCCCTGCACGGCCATGTGCATCGCGGCGAGCGACGACGAGCAGGCGGTGTCCACGCTGATGCTGGGGCCGCGCCACCCGAGGAAGTAGGACAGCCGGCCGGACAGCGGGAACATGGTGATGCCGGAGGCCAGGTGTCCGTCCAGCTCCGGGTATGGCAGCGCGTCGATCTCCAGGGCGTAGTCGATGGAGCTGGCACCCACGTAGACGCCGCCGTTGCCGCGGCGCAGGCCGGTGGGGTCGATGTTGGCGTTCTCCAGCGCCTGCCACGCCGTCTCCAGCAGGATGCGCTGCTGGGGATCGATGTACTGGGCCTCCTTGGGCGAGATGTTGAAGAAAGCCGCGTCGAACTCGTCGATCCGGTCGAGGAAGCCGCCGCCAGTGGTGTGGATTTTGCCCCGTTCGCCGGGCTCGGTGGGAGTGAAGGCCGCGACGTCCCACCGGTCGTCGGGCAGTGGCCGGATGCCCGACCGTCCCTCGCGCAGAAAGGCCTCGAAGTCGTCCAGGCAATCGCAGCCACCGGGGAAGCGCAGCCCGACACCGACGATGGCGATCGGCTCGTACTTCTCGGCCAGCAGGCTGTCCAGCGTCTCGACCGGCCGGTCACGAAGATCGGTCACCGGGACGCCTCCTCGGTGGTTGACCCGGCCATCGCGCGGGTCAGATGGTCCACGAGCTGTTCGATGGTGGGCTGGCTGAACACGACCGCCGCGTCGATTCCGATGCCCAGCTGGTCCTCTAGTGAGCTTCTGATCTCGATCAGGCGTAGCGAGGTCAGGCCGAGGTCGAAGAAGCCGCTGTCCAGCGGCAGGTCCTCGTCGGGCTCCATCAGCAGTGCCCGCCGGAACTGCGCGAGGATCAGGTTCTCCAGCGTCTCGCGGCGCTCGGACGGGGGCAGCGCGGCCAGCTCGTAGGGGGTGGGCAGGGCTTCGGTCATGTCGGCACCTCGCGATCGGCGCGTCACAGGGCAGGAGGAGGGGCGGCCGCCGGGACACGGCGCCTGGCAGCCGGAGCGGAGGGCTGGGCCCACCCGGGCAGGGTGGGTGGGTTCAGGCGGTGTCCACCGCCGGCTTGCCGCCCCGCCGGGCCGGCTCGCTCACCTCGTGCAGGAAGGTGGCGACCTCCCGGTACGACGTGAACAGACCGACCTCGCGGTACGGAATGCCGTGACGCTCGCAGTAGTCACGGACCATGGGCCGGCAACGGCCGAGGTTCATCCGCGGCATGGTCGGGAAGAGGTGATGTTCGATCTGGTAGTTGAGCCCGCCGTAGAGGAAGTCCACCAGCGGGGACGGCTTGATGTTGCGGGAGGTGAGCACCTGCCGCTCCAGCCAGTCGAGCGACTCCTCGCCCCGGCGCACCTCCATCCCCTTGTGGTTGGGGGCGAAGATGAGCCCGAAGTAGACTCCGAGCACCATCTGCTGCACCAGGACGAAGACGATCGCGATCGCCGGCGACAGCACGATGAACACCGCACCCAGGTAGATGGCGGCGTGCGCGAGCAGTAGGGCAGCCTCCACCCACGGCTGACGCACGTCGCGGCGCAGCAGCGCCAGCACCGACGTGCGGTGCATCTTGTACGCCTCCAGCGTGAGCAGGACGAAGAACATGATCCCCTGGTGCCGTACGACCCAGCGTTGCCAGGGGCCACGGGTGTCGTACTGCGACATGTCGAAGATCGCCGTACGCCGTCCGATGTCCGGGTCCAGATCGATGTTGTTGGGAAAACTGTGGTGCCGGTTGTGGTGGTTTACCCACCAGCCGTAGCTCACCCCGTTGGCGAGGTTGGCGTGCACCCGGCCCATCCAGGTCGCCGCGGACCCGCGGAACATCGCCTTGTGACCCGCGTCGTGCCACATGAAGGCACTCTGTGCGGCGGACATGCCCATCCACGCGGCGACCGCCACCTGCCACCACGAGTCGCCGATGAGGAAGAAGGCCACCAATCCGGCACCGAAGAGAGCGGCGTTGAACGCCAGCCTGGGGTAGTACCGGCCCGGCGCCAGGTCGAGCAGGCCGGCCGCCCGGACCTCCCGGGCGAGGGCCGCGAAGTGGGCCCCGACCTCGCCGGACGAGGCCTGCGCCGGATCGACGCCGACCAGGCCACTGCGGGGTGCCGTCGGGGCACCCGCCGTCGTGTTCGGTTTGGCATGCATGCGCGATCTCCTTGGAGAGTTCCTGTTCTGCCCAGGGTGGGCACGCCCCCTGATACCGTCCTGACCGCCCGCTGACATCCCACCGGGCGGTGCCCGGCGGCCATCGCGGTCGGTGATCGCGGAGTCTCACTGCGGCAGGTTGTCGTGCCGGAAGCGGGGTCGCCGGGCGTCGCCGCTGGCCGCCAGCAGGGCGGCGAGCATCGGCCGGGTGCTGACCGGTTCGATGATTTCGTCAACCGACATGCGGTCGGCTGACAGCTCGGCGCGCATCGCCTCGTCCTGGTAACGGGCGATCAGCTCGTCGCGGCGGCCGGGATCGGCCGCGAGGTCCCGGCGGTAGATGATGTCCACCGCTCCCTCGGCACCCATGACGGCCATCTGCGCGCCGCGCCAGGCCAGCACGGCGTCCGCCCCCAGGGCCTTGGAGTTCATGACGATGTACGCCCCGCCGAAAGCCTTGCGTAGCACCACCGTCAGCCGAGGTACGGTCGCCTCGGCGTAGGCGAACAGCAGTTTGGCCCCCCGGCGGATCACACCGCCGGACTCCTGCCTGGCCCCCGGCAGGAAGCCCGGCGTGTCCACCAGCGTGATGAGGGGCAGCCCGAAGGCGTCGCAGAGACGGACGAACCGAGCACCCTTCTCGGCGGCGTTGATGTCCAGCGTTCCGGCCATCGCGTTGGGCTGATTGGCGACCACCCCGACCGGGCTGCCCTCCAGCCTGGCGAAGCCGGTCACCAGGTTGCGGGCGAACCCTGGTTGTAGTTCCAGGAAGCTGTCCCGGTCCACCACGGCACGCACGACCCGGCGCACGTCGTACGGGATGCGGTGGTTGATGGGCACGTCGGGCATCGGTTCCGGCGGTGCCGGGGTCGACCTGGGTGGCTGGTCCCAGCACGAGCTGGGCAGGTACGACAGCACCCGGCTCGCCAGCCGCAACGCCTCGTCGGCGTCGGCCGCGACGAGATGGGCGACGCCGGACTGCCGCATGTGGACATCGCTGCCGCCCAGCGTCTCCGCGGTGACGTCCTCACGGGTGACCGCCTTGACCACGGCCGGCCCGGTGAGGAACATGTGGGCCCGCTGCCGCTGCATGATGACGATGTCGGTCAACGCCGGCGAGTAGGTCGCACCGCCGGCGCAGGGGCCGAGGATCACGCTGATCTGGGGTATCCGGCCGGACTGCCGGACGTTGGCCTGGAAGATCCGGCCGTACCCGTCGAGTGCTGAGACCCCCTCCTGGATCCGGGCACCGCCGGAGTCGATCAGCCCGACGACGGGTGTACGTGCCCGTTCCGCCCAGCGCATGACCCGTACGATCTTGTCGGCGTGCGTCTCGCCGAGTGATCCACCGAGTACGGCGGAGTCCTGTGCGAACAGCGCCACCGGCCGCCGGTCGATGCGACCGATCCCGGTGATCACGCCGTCGCCGGCCGGCCGGCGACGCTGCATGTCGAACGCGGTCACCCGGTGCCGCGCCATGCTGGCGAGTTCGACGAACGAGTCGGGGTCGGTGAGTGTGAGCAGGTGTCTGCGGGCCAGGCCGACCGGTCGGTCCGCGCCGGCCGGGGCGGACCCACCCGTCGGGGCGGCCGCCGATGCCGCGTCGATCGGCGCGGTGGCCCCCGCCGACCGGGTGCCGGGCACCTGGGGCGGTGTCAGCTCGACGGTACTGGTGCCATCGATGGGCGTCATCATGGTGCGGCCACCACCAGTGCGGCGTTCTGCCCGCCGAAGCCCAGCGACGTGCTCAGTGCCAGGTCGATCCGCCGGGGGGTCGGCTTCGCCGCGACCTGAATGGCGATCTGCGGGTCTGGGTCGTCGAGGTTTGCCGTCGGCGGCACGAGACCATCCTCGATGGCCAGTACGGTGAACGCCGCCTCCACCGCCCCGGCCGCGCCGAACAGATGGCCGGTGACGCCCTTGGTCGACGTGACCAGGGCCGAGTCGGCCAGAACTCGATGCAGCACCTGTGCCTCCACCAGATCGTTGAGGGGTGTGGCCGTACCGTGGGCATTGACGTGGTCGATCTCGCCCGGATCGACGTCAGCGTCGGACAGCGCCGCGCGGATCGCCCGCTCGAACCCCTGGCCCTGCGGGTCCGGCGCGGTGACGTGGTGGCTGTCGGCAGTGGCACCGAAGCCTGTGATCCGTGCTCGGACCCGCGCGGACCTGGCCCGCGCGTCGGCCACCCGTTCCAGGACGAGTACGCCCGCCCCCTCGCCCGCGACGAACCCGCTTCGCTGCGCGTCGAACGGCCGGGAGGCGGCGGCCGGCTCCGCCGACCTGCGGGACAACGCGCCCATCTGGGCGAACCCCGCCATCACCAAGGGCGTGATCATGGCCTCGCTTCCGCCGGCCAGCACGATGTCGCAGCGGTCGAGCAGAAGCAGATCCCGGGCCAGACCGATTGCCGTACCGCCCGAGGCGCAGGCGGTGGCCACCACGAGGTTGGGGCCGGTGGCGGCCAGTTCGATGGCGACCTGTCCGGCCGACATGTTGGGTAGCTGCATGGGCAGCAGCAGCGGGGACACCTGGCCGGTGCCCTCCGCCAGCATCAGCTGGTGTTGCTGCTCCACCGTGGTCGGCCCGCCGTCGGCGCAGCCCAGCACGACGCCAACCCGCGTGCCGTCCCATCGCCCGGGATCGAGTCCGGCGTCGGCGACCGCCTCCTGGGCGGCCACCACGGCGAACTGCACGAACGGGTCGAGCCGACGAGCCCGCCGGGGGCCCAGCAACGCCGTGGCGGCGAAGCCGGGCACCCGGCAACAGAAGTCGACCGGGCCGCCGGCGAGGGCCGGATCGTATGCGGCCGTCGGTTCTCCCGCGCACACCCTGGCCCAGCTCGCCTCGACGCCGATGCCCGCCGGGCTGACCAGCCCGAGGCCGGTCACCGCGACATCGTGGCGCGCCATCAGACCCTCGCGCTACGGGCCTGCGCGAGCTCCACGATGGCGTTGAGGCTCTGTGCCTCGAGCAGTTCGTCGTCGGAGAGCGACACGCCCAGCTCCTTGTTCATCACCAGACCCAGTTCGACGATGTCGAGGGAGTCCAGCTCCAGGTCCTTCAGCGTCGACTCAGGGGTGATCTCGGCCAGGTCGAGCTGGAACTTCGTGGCCATGATCTGTCGTAGTTGGTCGAACATCTCGCCTTCCCTTCTCACGGTGCCGCCGTCACCGGCGGTGCTTGCGGCTGTCTATGCCGTACTGGAGCCGGGGTGGGTCGGCTGCCGTAGGCCGGCCGACGCCGGCCAGGTGAGGGTGGTGGCGGCCCACGTCAGGCCACCGCCGAAGGCGGCCAGCAGCACCCGGTCGCCCGGTCCCAGCAGACCGCTGGCGACGGTGTCGGCCATCAACAGCGGGATCGAGGCCGCCGCCGTGTTGCCGACCCGGTCGATGTTGCCGGCCCGGCGTTCGGCCGGGATGCCCAGTTCATCCCCGATTGCAGAGCAGATCCGGGCGTTCGCCTGGTGCGGTAGGAACCGGTCGACGTCACCGGCCTGCCAGCCGGCCCGTTCTAACGCGGCCTGGGCCGCCGCCGTGGTCCGCTCCACCGCGTGCCGGTAGACGTCCCGGCCGCGCATCTGGAAATAGTGGTCCTCCGGCCGGGCCGGCTGGCCCGACGAACGCTGCTGGGAGCCGCCGGCCGGAATGGTGATCAGGTCACTCAGTTCGCCGTCGCTGCCCAGCACCATCGGACCGATGGCACCGGGCTCGTCCGGCGAGCCGGCCTCCACCACAACCGCACCGGCTCCGTCGGCGAAGATGACCGCCGTCTGCCGGTCCAGCGGGTTGATGATCGTCGAGTACGCCTCGGCACCGATGACCAGCACCCGTCGGGCGAGCCCGGCGGCGATCTGGCCGACGGCGCTGGCCAGCGCGTACAGGAAGCCGGTGCAGACCGCCGACACGTCGTGCGCGGCCACGCCGGTCAGCCCCAACCGGGCGGCCACCAGCGGTGCCGTGGCCGGGCAGAGCCGTTCCGGCGTGGTGGTCGCGACGATGACCGAGTCGACGTCACCGCCGCCAGACGACTTGAGCGCCAGGGCGCCCGCCTCGACCGCCAGGGCCGCGGTCGACATGCCCGGATCGATAACGTGCCGCCGGCTGATCCCGGTACGGCTGCGAATCCACTCGTCCGAGGTGTCCAGTCGCCGTACGAGGTCGTCGTTGGTGACCACCCGGGGCGGCAGCCACCCGCCGAGTCCGGTGAGGACGGCGGCCGGCGGACTGGCCCGGCCATTCACGGCTCGAGCCCAAGGACGGGCAGGGCGTCGGGCAGACCCATGTAGCGCAGCCGCACGATCGCCATCTCGTCGGTCCACCGCTCCGCCCTGGCGTACCGCTCCGCCGGGGTCGTGTCGATCATCCGCCGGCCCGGCCAGATCTCGTAGTCCCCGACCAGGTCGGCGTGCTGCCGCATTCCCTCCTGGAACAGCTCCTCACGGTGCAGGACGTACTTCTCTTCCGGCAGCTCCTCCCACAGCTTGCGGCCCCGGGCCAGGATGTCCAGCAGCCGGGGGCGGTAGTCCGGGTTCGCCGCGAGGTGGTCGCGCAGGATCGAACTGCCGACGGTTAGATGCCGGATCTCGTCGATGGAGGCGCCCCGGGCGATCTCACTCGCCGCCGGGTCGAGCACCTGCCACTTGCGCTCGCTCAGCTCGGCGGCCGGAGCGAGGACGCCCTCGATGACGATCGTGAAGATCGCCACGCCGCCGACGAAGTCGCCCTCGTCCCGTACGGTGCGGGTGGCCAGCTCCTCGACCGGCTCCAGGATCTCCCGGGTGTATTCGGCCGACATATCGGCGATGGCGGCGACCAGCCCGTCCGCGGGCTCGCCCAGCTCGACGAGGTGGTTGCGGAAGACCATCGAGTGCCGGGCCTCGTCGATGAGCTGGGTCGCGTAGAACTCCATCTCGGGGATCGTGGGTGCCTGGGCGACGTAGTGCGCCAGGATGCGGGTTGCCTTCTCCTCGGCCACCGACCGGTAGCCGAGTTCCATCACCAGCGCGTCGCGCAGCGGCCCCGGCTGACGCATGTGCTCAGGCGTGCCGGCCGTGCGGGCGTGCCCCGTCTCGGCCCGGTCGCGCAGGGTGCCCTGCGCGACCGCGCTGAGCCAGTAGCCGAGGTTGCACTGCTGCGCCGTGAGTTCGAGGTTCATGGCACCGTCGAGCAGCCCTGGAGCGGTATCCCAGTCCGCCTCGCGGGGTACGACCTGGGTCATCGAGTCGTCTCCTTCGTGTTCCGGCGGCTGGTGCCGCCGTCGGGTCGCCCGCGTCGCCACCGGTCGGTACGACCGGCGGACCCGCGGTGTGGTCATCGGGTGGTGGCGCGCGCCGGTACCGCCCGCAGGTTCGCCTCGTGGATCTGCCCGGCGAAGCTGAGCAGTGGCTGCCCGTCGTCGCGCGTCGAGCCGCCGACGACCTCGGCGAGCAGGAGTTCGTGGTCTCCGGCGTCGATGTTGGCAACCGGTCGGCAGCTGATCCAGGCCAGCGAGTCGGCGAGGACCGGCGCGCCGCTGACCGGGTCCGGCTGCCAGCCGAACCCGTCGAACTGGGCCCGGCCGCGTGGCCGGCAGGGGTCGGCGAACCAGCGCGCTGTCGTCGTCTGGGTTGCGTTCAGGACGCTGACGGCGAAGCCCCGACAGCTCTTCACGATCTCCAGGCAGGACGAGCTGCGGTGCAGGCAGAAGCCGACCAGCAGCGGGTCACGGGAGACGGCCGTCAGTGAACTGACCGTCACACCGTGGGGGGTGGACGCCAACTCCACGGTGAGCACGGCCACCCCGGTGGCGACCCGCCGTACGGCGGCACGGTGAGCGGCGTCCGGCGGGTCGGAGCTGCTCACCGGGGCGTCCCGGAGGGCGCGACCGCGACCGGTTGGGCCGGCTGCTCCGGCGAGGCCCGGCGCGACCCCTGGATGGCCTCGATGAGCGGCCTGTACATCGGATGCGCGACCGGCTCGAAGGGCAACCCGAACGGCTTGAGGAAGTTGCCGAACAATCCCCGGTCGCCGAACAGGTGGAAGGGGATGGCCAGCAGTGCCCACTCGGGGCCGATCAGCCAGATCCACAGCCCGACCACCGCGGCCTGGGTCACCAGGCTGTGCATGATGTTGTAGAGGACGTAGTAGGCCTTCGAGATCTGTTTGGTCTTGCTGCGGTGGAAGGCGATCGCGCCGGGAAAGTAGCCGATCACATCGATGTAGAAGAACAGCCCGATCGCGGGCAGCCAGCGGATCTCGTCCCAGTGCGCGACCATCAGCGCGCTACTGACCACGAAGCCCACGAGGTACTCGGCCCGGTGTAGGCGGAACGTCACGGGGGTCTCGAAGGGGTTCTTCTGGTCCACGGTCTACTCCTTCAGGAGGGCGTGCCGGGAACGACCGGCGCGGGGCGGGCGGTGGCCGGGATGACGTCATCGGCCAGACGGGCACCCTCGAACATCTTGATCACGACCCAGGCGACCGTCTCCCTGATAACCCGCTCGGCGATCGGGTCGAGGATGCCTTCGAGGCTCGGGATGCCGAAGTCAAAGTCGGCGTCGAAGCCCAGGTCGGTCCCGTCAGGCCCGCCGGTGAGCTGCCAGGCACCGGTGAAGCTGTCGAAGTCGCCATCGGTCTGCGTGAATTCGATCCGTAGCTCGTCACGGAGGAAGCGTTCCTGCTCGGTCCACCGCAGCAGGCCGCTGCGGAAGTGCAGCTCCCAGCTCGACTGCCCGGTGGGATGGGGGACACTTTGGTGCACGACCGTGGACTGCACGTGTGGTGCCAGGTCTGGGTAGCGGTCGAAGCGCACGACCCCGTCGAAGACGTCCTGCGGCGTGGTCGCGGGAATGTGGGCGCTGAGGTGTACGTGTCGCATGTCAACGACCGCCTTCCGGCATCCGGGCGCGTTTGTCCACCAGGTCGCGGGTCGCGCCGTCGAAGGATTCGAGTAGGTAGTTCACGTCGGAGTCGGTGAGGACCGCCGGCGGGGTGAACCGCACCACCGAGGTGCCATTCATCGAGTGGTTGCCGACGACGCCGTGGTTGAACAGCTCGATCAGCAGTTCCCCGGCCAGTCCGCCCTCGATCAGCTCGACGCCGATCAACAGACCCTCACCGCGGACGTCCACCACCAGCTCCGGGCAGTTGCGCCGGGCGATGCCGGCGATCTCGGGCAACAGCGCGTTGCCCAGCTCCATCGCGCGGGTGGTCAGGCGATCCTCCTTGATCGCGCGGACCGAGCCCTGGACGGCGGCCATCAGCACGGGTGCGCCGGAGAAGGTTCCGGTGTGCAGATAGGGGTCCTTGTCGAACGGCGCGAACACCGCGCGGCTGGCCAGCGCCGCCGACACGGGCAGCACGCCACCGCCGAGCGCCTTACCGACCAACAGCACGTCGGGCACCACACCGGCCAGGTCGGCACCCCACCAGTGGCCGAGCCGACCCATGCCGGTCTGCACCTCGTCCATGACCAGGAAGGAGTCGTACCTGCGGCACAGCGCGGCCACCCGGGTCAGGTAGCCGGCGGGCGGGATGATTACCCCGCCCTCGCCCTGCACCGGCTCGACGATGAAGCACGTCTCACCGGGCGCGGCGGCCAGTTCCCGCTCCAGCGCGTCCGCGTCGCCGTACGGCACGTGGGTCACGTCCGGCAGCAGCGGCTGGAACGGAGACCGGTAGACCTGCTTGCCGCTGGCCGAGAGCGCGCCGAAGGTCTTGCCGTGATAGCCGTTGTGGGTGGCGATGATCCGCCGCTTGCCGTGGGCCCGCGCGAGCTTGAGCGCTGTCTCGACGGCCTCCGCGCCGGAGAGCGCGAAGTGCACCCGGTCCAGACCTTCTGGGGCGACCGAGGTGATCGCCTCCGCGGCCCGAGCCACCGTCGGCTCCAGCAGGATGCGGGTGGCGATGGGGTGCCGGTTCAACTGCTCGGTCACTGCCGCCATCACGGCTGGGTGGCGGGCACCCATGAGGAAGACGCCGTACCCGCCGCAGTTGAGGAACCGCTCACCGTCGCTGGTGGTCAGCCACGCGCCAGTCGACTCGACCTCCATGTGGCTGCCGAATAGCTCTGCCAGAGTGGCGCGGCCCTTGCTCAGATGCTTGCGGTAGAGGCGCAGGATGTCCGCCTCGGTCTCCGGCGCGGCGTCCGGGCCGGCTTCGCGGACGGGCAGTGCGACGAGGGTCATGCCCGGCTCCTTTCGGTCAGGATGGGGTCAGGACAGCACGAGCGGCTGGCCGATGAAGTAGTCGACGAGGGCCTGCGCGGCACTGGAGCGCGACGGCGGGTGGAAGGCGAGTGGCCGGACGGCGGCGGCGAGGTAGGCCACGTCGGGGTCGTGGATGTACGAGATCCCGCCGAGCAACTCGACCGCGAGGTCCACCGCCGCGCAGGCGGACCGCTGGGCGGCGTACCGGGCGACCAGCACCGCGGCGACCGCGTCGTCGTCGCCCAGGCCGTCGCGTACGGCGCGGGCCACGCCCTCCACGCCCGCCACGGCCGATTCGAGGTCCACCGCCGCCTGGGCTCGGTCCGTGGCGCTGCCCCGACCCTTGTGCAGCGCCCGCTCCACGAGGGCGCTGGCCGCTCCCAGGTAGACGGAGGTAATCAACATCTCGAACCAGACGAAGCCCGCCGTCTGCAGGTCGTCGAGCCGCTGCGGATCGTCCGGCACCGTACGGATGATCAGCTCCTCCGGCACGTGGACGTCCTCGAGGCGGACCTCCTCGCTCTCCGCGCCGGCCAGGACGAACGTCTTCCAGAACGGGTGGACCGAGATGCCGGGGGAGTTCGCCGGGATGAGCAGCACCGCCAGGCGGCTGCCGCCGGCCCCGTCGGGCAGTGCCACGCTCGCCGTGAGCAGGTCCATGGAGGTGGACAGGCTGCACGGCTTCTTTCCCCCGTTGACCAGGTAGCCGCCGGACTCCGCCGGCTTTGCGGTCACGCTCGGGACGAGGATGTTGGCGTCGGGCTTGCCCTCGGCCCAGCCCGAGGCCATCAGCAGACCCTCCGGGGCGACCCGGTCGAGCAGTGACGTCTGCTCGGCGGTCAGCCGATCGGCGGAACCGGCCAGGGCGAAGAGCATCGCGGCGGTGAAGTGGTGCATGGCGACCGCGGCACCGAGCGAGGGTGAGCAGGCCGATACGGCCCGCATCACCCGTACGGCGGCCAGCGGGTCGGCACCCGCACCGCCGCTCGTGGTGGGTACGAGCAGCCCGGGACCGTTGAGCGTGCGGAACGACTTGAGACCCGGGTTGCCGGCCGTCTCGTGCACGGACAGCGGCACCTCCGCGAGTGCGGCATGCAGGCCGGGGTGGAACTGTTCACAGGTCGCGCGGGCGACGTCGAGCGAGCGCATGGTCAGTTACCTCCGTTGGGAAGGCCGGTCGCGCCGGACGGGTGAGAGACAGTTGGGGGATGGGTTCGGGTGGTGCCTGCGCCGGCGGTTAGCCGCCGAACACCGCCGTGCGAGGTCGGACGCCGGCGCTGATGCTGACCCCCTGTAGATGGGAGGTCTTGAGGATCGGGTAGTTGGCCTCGCCGAACGCGCCGCCGGTCAGACCAGTGCCGCCGTGGCTGGGCAGGTACGGCAGGAAGCCGATGTGCGAGTCGTTGACCTTGAGCAGACCGCCGTTGTGTAGCCGGCTGACGACGTGGTCGATGACGGCCGACGACCGGGTCCACAGCGAGTTACGCAGGCCGTAGACGTTGCTGTTGACAAAGGAGACGAATCGGTCAAGCAGCTCGTCGTCTGGTGCCCGCTCGGCGACCACGACCGGGATGAGTGGGAAGAATGTCTCGTGCTTGACGACGTCCATCCGGCGGGCGTCGGTGAGACCATCCACCCGGACCACGGTGGGCTGGAGGAAGACGCCGGTGTCCGACGGGGTGCCGTCCAACTCGGTGCGCTGCCCGCCGCAGACCAACTCGGCACCCAGGCCGAGAGCCTGGTTGAGCAGGGCGAAGAACTTCTCGCTGCGCCGCACCGGGGACAGCAGTACGCCGTCGTCCTCCGGGTAGCCGGGCCGGACCTCTAGGGCCTGCTCGCGAACCCGATCCAGCAGCTCGTCGGCGACCGCGGGGTGGACCAGCACGTAGTTGGGCACCATGCAGATCTGTCCGGACCCGTAGAAGCATTCGGTGATCGCCTCGGCTGCCATGTCCAAGTCGGCGTCGCGCCACACCACGAGGCCGTCGTTGCCGGCCAACTCCAGAATTGGCTTCTTTCCGCGGGCCACGCACTCACGCTCGAAGTGCAGCCCCTCCTCACTGCCGCCGAAGTACATGATGTCGTCGACGTCCGCGTGAGCCAGCCAGCGGTCGATCGTCTGCTGCGGCTTGCTACACACGACATTGAGGGTTCCGGGTGGGGCGCCGACCTCGCGTAACACCGGGGCGACCAGCTCCCGCAGGGTGTACATCGTGCTCAGGGCGATGCTGCGCGGCGCGCGCACCACCACCGCGTTGCCCGCCATCAGGGCCAGCACCGCCAGCGCGGCGCTGGGCGCCGGCGCGTTCTGCGGCGGGTTGATACAGACGACGCCGTCCGGGCTGCGCCGGACAGTGAGTTGCCGGGGACCGTGCTCGAACTCGGCGTGCATCTGCTGCTCGTACCAGCCACAACTCTCGGCACTGTATACCTGTTCGAGGCAGGTCAATTCCCATTCGGCCAGCATTCGGGGATGTGCCTCGGCCATGAGCATCCCGAGAAAGGTCTCGCGGTGTTCGCGTAGCTGGGCCCGGAACAGCTCGCCCAACCGCATCCGCTCGGCGAGCGGGACGAGCGCCCACCGAGGCGCGGCGGCGGCGGCCGCGTCCACCGCCGCGTCCAGGTCGGCGGGCGAGGCCACGGCACACCGGCCGACCACGTACGGGTGGTTCGCTGCCGGTGAGTCCGGGTCCTGTTCCAGCGTCCGCTTGAGACTCACGCTGGTGAAGACGTCCTCCAGCAAGGAACGGGCGCTGACCGTGTAGACCCAGCCGCTACCCGGCACGTCGCGGTCCCCGATGTAGGACTCGTAGCTGCGTACGGGGAATGGCCGGTCGGGCCCGGTGGACTCGCTCACCGAAGCGCCGCGACCGCGAATGTCAACATCACCGATTACAGTCACGCTGATCAGCTCCTCGTTCGGTCGGCCAGAGCAGGAATGAGCGCTCTGCATAGGAAGACACGAGGAGCGTGACGGCCGTCGCTGACGGTGCGCTGACACCTATCTGACCGCTCGATCCGATATGCAATAAGGAAAATCACGCAATGCCAGCCAGCGATTTTCGCGGTACCGTCCCGGGCCGGTGCCGGTGCCGGTGCCGGTCCGGTCAGGCCAGCGCCAGCCGCAGCGTCCGCGCCAGTCGCTCGGGCGGCAGGTCGGGCAGGTCCGACAGTGCGTCAGCCACGCCGGCCCGGCCGCCCTGCGCCAGGAACTTCGCCCGCACCAGCTCACGGTGGTGGCCACGGGTGTGGGCACCGGCCGCGCCAAGCGGGATGACCTGCTCGCGGCTGAGTGTCCGACCGTCCGCCAGGTCCACCGTCACGCGGGCCGGGGTCGCCTTGTCGGCGTGCCGGAACTCTTCGGGGTCCGGGCCGGACCCCGTCGCGGCCGGGCGTGGTCCGTGGGCATTCGATGGGTCGGCCGCCAAGCTGGCCAGGGCCGCCAGTTCGGCGTCGCCGAATACCTGGCGTAGCCAGGGCTTCGCCCGTTCACCCGCCTGCTGTAGCGCCGCGCCGAACGGTGCGACGGACGCAAACAGCCGCCGTGTCATTGCCGGGTCGTGCCGCAGTCGTACCCGTGCCGCCAGGTCCCATCGGGCCGGTTCCCGCACCGCCGGGGTGTCGAAATCCGCGACCGTCAAATCCCCGGTCAACAGCGCGGTCGCCACCGGGTATGCGGTGGACAGCAGCAGGGCGCTGATCGGGCTGTCGGGACCGGCCAGGTACCGCTCGGCCTGCCGACCCGCATAGATCGTGTAGATAGAGGCATCCACCAGCACGGAGGTGATGGTGGCATCGCCGATCTCGCGGTGTAGGCCGACCGCGCAGTCGACCGCGGCGTCGATCCCGGGGCCCCCGGGGCGCAGCTTGAACGACAGGGTCTCGGTGTGCCAGCGGGAACCGAGCCCATCGACGACCGTCTCGGGCAGCGGGACGGTAGCGAAGCGTTCGAGGAACCCGCGAGGGTGCTCCAGCACGTCCGCCGCGCCCCGGATGCCCGCCGCCGCGGCGTCGCAGGCGTCCATCGCCGTACGGATCGACGGTAATACGTGCAGCAGTTTCGCGTCGCCGCTCAGGAAGGCGTGCATGACGGGCCAGGGCGGGGCGGCGAATGCCAGGCCGAGGGCGTCGACCCACTCGCGGGCTGGTGCGCGTCGGCTGGCGAGCCTACCGGCCACCGCGCCGCCGAGGTGGGTGTGCAGGGCGCTCTGGCCGCGTAGCGGACCCAGGGTGGCCGCCGCCGTGATCCGGGCGGCGCACTCGTTGGCCGCGATCACCGAGGTCAGCAGGGCGGCACCGGACAGCCCGTCCGCCTCGGCGTATGCCAGCGGGACCGCCACGGTGCTCGGGGCGAGGTGACCGGCGTACGCGGTGTCGTCCAGGTTGAGCCAGCAGCCGAGGGTCGCGAGCACCGCGGCGGACTGCCGGGGGTCGGCCTGCCAGGGCGTGCCGAAGGCGTTCACCAGCGCGGCTGCGCGACTGTGCGCCAGACCGGCCCGGATGGCGGCGAGTTGCGCCAGCACCTGACTCGTCGCCAGGTCGACGACCCGCGGCGGCACCTGCGTCAGATCGAGTTGCGCGGCCCAGCGCGCCAACGTGGTCAGTAGGGCGGGTGTCCCGGCCGGGGCGGGCGGGCTGGTCCCGCCCTCCTGTCGCCCGGTCATCCCGGTCGGCGATCGGCGCGACAGGCGACGGGTAGCGCGCGCGGCAGCACGTCGAGGGTGAGCGTCGGATACCGCATGGGCATGAGCTCACCGTCGTGCTCGAACCACAGCGGCTCACCGTCGGTACGCGCCACCGTGACCGAGGTGCCCCGCGCGTACACCACAGCGGGATGGTCCAGGTGCGCCGCCTCGCGAGTCAATTCCGGCACCTGGGTGGCGGCCACGTCGTCGCCGATAACGCAGACGTCGAGCAGGCCGTCGTCCAGCACCGAGTGCGGCAACACCCGGTACTGCCCGCCTCGGTGGCGACCGCCGCCGACGTTGGCCAGCACGGTGCCGCCCTCGTGGACAACCCGACCGTCCACCTCGACGCGCCCCGGATATGGGGTGAACGCCGCCGCCGCCCGCGCCATGGCTTCCCGGTAACGGGGGCGTCCGGTCAGTGGTACGTCCGCCGCGAAGCGCAACGCCTGCGCGATCAGGCCGGAACAGGCTCCGAGCAGTACCAGCTCACCCGACTCCCGTAACCGAAACAGGTCAAGGAGCCGGACCTCGCCACGGGTGCCGGCGGTGCCGCCCGGGTCCAGTGCGCCTGCGACGGCCTGCCGCCACGGTAGGTCGCCCCACTGGGCGAGATAGTTCGAGTTGCCGGTGCCGGCCGGAACGATCAGTAGCGTGGGCGGCGTCCCCCGCGCCGTGCCGCTGCCGACCAGCCCCTCCACCACCTCGCGGACCGTGCCGTCGCCGCCGACGGCCAACACCACGCCGGGTCGGTCGCCGCGGGGGTCCCGGTCGGTAGCGGCGGCGGCCAGTGTTGTCGCGTCTCCTCGGCCGCCGGTCCAGGCCACCTCGACCGAGGGCAGCCAACGACGGCACAGCCGCGCCAGGTCGTCGACGACCTGGCGGTCGACGGTACCGGCGGTGGGATTGGCGATAATGAGCGCTGACCGTCGCCGATCAATTTCCACAGGCATATCGTCCTCTTCTTCCTACGATGTGCCGCAGGAGTTCTGGCGGAGAGGGCAGGATTCGAACGCTGCGTGGGCGCAAGCCCGACCGAACTTCCGTCCGGTCCCCAATAGGCCACTTCGGGTACCTCTCCCTGTCGGGACCTCTGGCTGCCGTACCGCTTTCGTCCGGTAGCTTTCGTTCTCGACACATCAAATGTTGGACCCACCTGCTGACGGGCTCCTGACACATCGCTGACAACAATTTTGGGGTGTCCTTTTCCGGCGTGCCGGCCTACGATCGGTAGCCAAAAAACAGTGCCCGCGATGGCGTGACTGAAAGGCGCGGGAACGAGACGAGGAGGACGACGTGGCCAGTACGGTTATCGCGGCGGAGCCGGTGCTCGCCGCGATCCAAGAATTCACGCAGGCGGACAACCCAAGTGCTTTCCTCGCGGTCAGCGGCGGCAACTCCTACTTCACCCTGCCCAGTCGGCCCGGCGTGATCGTCTATCGCCGTTCAGGCCGGTTCCTGGTGCAGTTCGGTGGCCCGTTCGCGCCGCCGGAGTCCTACCGTGACCTGCTGACGGCCTTCGTGGCGATGGCGCGCGAGGAGGGACTGGAGGTGGTGGCGGTGCAGTTGCAGCGGGCGGATGCGCGGGCGTACGCCACCGCCGGCTTCACCGTCAACCAGATCGGTGCCTCGTGGGCAGTCGGCCTGGCGGATTTCTCGTTGCGGGGAACCCGCTTCATGCAGTTGCGCAACAAGGTGTCCCGGTCGTTCCGGGCGGGCCTCACGGTCGTCGAGACCACGGACGACCGGTACTACCCGTGGCTTCGCGAGATCGACCAGGTGTGGTTGCGCGGCAAGGGTGAACATGCCCGGCCGATGGAGTTCCTCATCGGTCAGTACGGGGACGCCATGCAGCCGTACCGGCGGATGTTCGTGGGCCTGATCGACGAGCGTCCGGTCGGCTACATCTCCTACAGCCCGGTGTACGGGTCTAGAGCCGGCTGGATGCACGACCTGAGCCGGCGGGAGCCGAGTCGCGTCCCAGGAATCATGGAGGCGATCAACGTCACGGCCATCGAGAAGTTTCGGGCCGAGGACGTGGCGTGGCTGCACTTCGGGTTCACACCGTTCACCGGTATACAGCCGGAGAACGAGCTGCCCGACCATGATCCCGGTTTCCACCAGTTCATGCGCGTGCTGTGGACGCACGGCGAAGCGGTCTACCCGGCGCGGTCACAGCTCGCCTACAAGGAGAAGTGGGCGCCGGACCTGGTGATCCCCGAGTATGTCGGCTTCCTCGGTGGTGCCAGCGTCGCCGGGTTCGCCCATATCTTCCGCGCCTGCAACGCGTTCTGACGCCAGTCCCCCGGCACCCGGTGGAGGAGTCCACCCAGCGAGCACGTCCGTCCCGTACGCGGACACGATCCGAAGGAGGAACGTAATGTCCGGAACCCACGAAGAGGCGATCGGCGCAGCCCTGAACCGTACGCTCGAGATGTTCGCCGCGGTCTGCGCCGATCCCGACAACCGTGAGCTGGCCGGGACCGCCGACGCGGCACTGGCCGAACTGAGCCGGTTGCTACGGGCGGGCGGCGCAGAGGGCGCGGTCGCCTAAACGATCGAACGAGTGCCGGCGGCACGACGTGCCGCCGGCACAACTTCGCCGTCGGTCCCCTTCGTTGACGGGTGGTTCGCGGTCCGGACGATCGTCGTCAGCCTTTGGGACCGGGCAGGCTGAGTTCGTCCGGACGCAACCGCAGAGCGGGGTCGTGAGACAGGATCGCCCGCTCGCGGCTGCGTAACATCGGGGACGGGTCGATTCCTAATTCCTCCGCCATCCGGTTGCGCATCCGCTGGTAGATGGTGAGCGCGTCGGCCTGCCGACCGCACCGGTAGAGCGCCACCATGAGCTGCTCGCACAGCCGCTCGTTGAGCGACTCCGAACGCACCAGGGCCGATAGTTCGGGCACGATGTGCTGGTGCTGCCCCTGCTGTAGCTCGCTGTCATACAGCAGTTCGAGTGCGGTCATCTGGGCCGCCTCCAGGCGGGCCAGTGCAGCCTGTGCGGCCAGGCCGACGGCCGCGCCGCCGAAGACCGGACCTCGCCAGAGCGCCAGCGCCGGCCGCAGCCGGTTGGCGACCTCAGCCGGCGACAGGTCTGGCCTGGCGCGCACCTCGGCGAGCGCCTGGGTGAAGGCGACCGCGTCCACCCTGGCCCCGTCCAGGTCCAGCCGGTATCCGCCGGTCTGGGAGACGAGCCGGGGCCGCGCTCGCTCGGGCTCAAGCGCCTGGAGCTTGCGACGTAGCCGACTCGCGTGTGCCTGCAACGCGTTGTCGACCGAGTCCGGTGGCTCCTCGCCCCACAGTTCATCGATCAGGCATGTTACGGACAGTATCCGTCCCTCTGCGGCGATGAGCGCGGCGAGGAGCGCGCACTGCATGCCGTAGCGGAACTGCACGCGCCGGTTGCCGCAGCCGGCGGCAACCTGGCCCAGGATCCAGAAATCCATGGTCAACCCTTCGGCAAGAAGTCTGCCTGGAGAACCAACATTGCGACTGTGTGGTCCATTTGTTCAACGCAATTTGCTAAATAGACGTTGACCTTGCCGGTGCCACGGAGCACCCGTGTGGGCATGCTCCGACTGCGTGCGACGGCAACAGGCTGAACGCGCCACTAAGCGACACTGTAACGGCGGTGGAGTGCTGTCACCGGCACTGGAGCCGAGGCTACTCATGGAAGTTGCACCCGTCAATCAAAGAAGTTCGGTCCGGAGTGTGGTCGGTCTGGCGCGCAGGTCCAGATGTCGTGCCCCTTCGGTTTGGCTTTTACCTGACACGTAATCGACAGGCCGATAGCTGGCCGGCAAGCTGGCACAGTGACAGTGATCGTTGCTGGCTGGCCGGGAACAACCGGCGCTCGGTCCGGCAATGATCTGCCGGTGGCCGCCGGCTGGTGAACCCCCTCGAGAACGCTGCAACCGGAGCGGAAACGAGGGGCGGTGAGGTGGCCGTGACGTGCGATGGCATACGCCGGGAGCGGTGGGTCGGAACGCTCTCGTCAATCGATTATGAGCGGTGTCTGTTTGGTATCGGTGTGCACGGGGCAGGATCTGCCCCGTGCGACGCCTATGCGCCATGGTAGGGAGGAACACCTATGCAAGACCAGCCCGAGAGGTGCCGGCTCAACGGTCGGGCCACGGGTGAGGCGTTGCGTCGTGTCATCGCGCAAGGCCTGATTGGCCTCGCCCCCTCCGGCCTCGCCGCCGCCACGGGGGTACCTCCCGATGATATCCGCCGGGACTACCCGAAGCCCGAGGACCTGCTCACCGCGCTGCTGGTGGACGCTCACAACGGAATTGGCGAGAGCGCGGAGGTGGGCGCGCTGCGAGCCGCCCGGGCCGGTGCCGATCCCATGCGGCAATGGGTGACCGCGTGTCGAAGCGTTCGCATGTGGGCCCAGGCGAACCCAGACCGTTTCGCCCTGATCTGGGGGCCGCCCATCACCGGCTACGATCCACCCGACGAGGCCGTCGTCGCCGGAGCCCGGGCACCCTTGGCGCTCGCCGGGATCGTCCAGAAGGCGAATGAGCGATCGGGCATACGCGACGGATGCGGCCCCCTCCCAGTCGGGGACCCGCCGCTGTCCGACGGGATGCGACACAACATCGACGCTCTCGCGGCGGGCATGCTCGCCGGCCTGTCGCCGGGGGTCATCGCCCGCATGCTGGTCGCCTGGACGCAGTTACTGGGCATGGTCAGCCTGGCCGTCTACGGGCAGGGGCGGGGCTACGTACCGGAGCCGGGTGCGTTCTTCGATCACGCGGCGAACTCCATGGGCCGGTATGTGGGGCTGCTCGGCGGCCGGCCGTCGGTCACCGACTGAGCGGCACCCGGTCGGCGGTGCCTCGCGCGGGAGATCCGGCGCGGGAACTCACCGTGCCCGTGGTGGGTGTGCGGTCACCCGCGCACGGTCCCCGCGCAGCTGGCACCCCGCACCACGGGTGACGGTTCCGTGTGTCCAGGCCGTACCCAGGCCCGAGTCGCGCTGCGGCCCCACGCAGGGACTTACCTGTCACGTAATCGACACCAACCGCACCGTCCCTGCACTATCTGAGGTGACCTGAACTGGGAGAAAATCTTGTCTGAATCGACGACCTCAACGGTGGTGGAGCCGCCCGGTTCGGGTCGGCCGGCGCACGGCCTCCGCTACTGGGCGACCATGCCCGTCATCCTCGCCGCGACCTTCATGGTCGCCCTCGACTTCTTCATCGTCAACGTGGCGATTCCGTCCACCCAGCGTGAACTCGGTGCGAGCCCGGCCGCGATTCAGTTCATCATCGCGGGCTACTGGCTGGCGCTCGCCGCCGGTCTGATCATCTGCGGCCGGCTCGGCGACCTGTTCGGCCGTCGCCGGATGTTCCTCCTCGGGCTGGCGGCCTTCACGCTCGCCTCCGCGGCCTGTGGACTCGCTCCCACCGCCGAGTTCCTGGTAGGCGCGCGGATCGCGCAAGGGCTGTCCGCCTCACTGATGATGCCCCAGGGCCTGGCCATCCTGGGCGTCGTCTACACCGGAGCGCACCGCGCCCGGGCCTTCACCGCGTACGCGATGACCCTGGGCCTCGCCTCCGTCTGTGGCCAGTTGATCGGTGGACTGCTGATCGAAGCCGACGTGGCCGGGCTGGGCTGGCGGAGTTGCTACCTGGTCAACGTCCCGGTCGGGTTGCTCACGTTCGCGCTCACGTTGCGCTACGTGCCCGAGTCGCGGGCAGAGGGTCGTGGTCGGCTCGACTTTGTCGGGACTCTGCTGGTCACCGTCGGCCTGGTCGCTCTCGTGCTGCCGCTGGTCGAAGGGCAGGCCCGGGACTGGCCTCTGTGGACCTGGCTGATGATGGTCGGCTCGGTGGCACTGCTGGCGCTCTTCGCCGTGCACCAGAACCGGCTCGGGGCCCGTAGCGCCGACCCTCTGATCGACATGCAGTTGTTCCGAGCCCGCGCCTTCAGCATCGGATTGGTGGTCACCGTCCTGTTCAACATGCTGATGGGGTCGTTCTTCCTGTTCCTGGCGATCTACCTGCAGGAGGGTCAGGGAGTCGCACCACTGGCGTCGGGCATCCTGTTCACGCCGATCGCGGTCGGCTACTTCCTCGCCTCCCTGGCCGCCGAGCCGCTCGCCCGTCGACTGGGCCGGCACGTTCTCACCATCGGCGCAGTGGTGATGACGGTCGGTCTGACCCTCACCTACCTCACGGTCGACCGGATCGGCATCACGCCCGACTTGGCGGTCCTCGTTCCGGCCTTCGCGTTGTCCGGGGCCGGAATGGGCTTCGTCCTGGCACCGCTGACCAACACCGTGCTGGCGGGAATAGATCCCCGCTACGCCGGCGCGGCATCCGGCGTGTTGGCCACCTCCCAGCAGGTCGGGGGTGCGGTGGGCGTGGCGGCCATCGGTGTGATCTTCTACGGCGTCCTCGACCTGACTGCCGCTCCACTGGCCTACGCCGACGCCTTCCTCGCGGGGCTTATCGGACTCATCGCGTTCGCGGTCGTGATCGCGGTGCTCATTCAGTTCATGCCACGGCATCGACAAACGCCCTGAACAGGGAGACCATCATGGAACCAGACATAGCCTCGACCGAGACGGTGGAGCGGATCAAGCAGACGGCCCATCGGCACCTCGTCGAGCAGGGACCGGCCGGCCTCGAAGCGGGCACGTTGGCCCTCGCCGCCGGTCTGACCGTCGAACAACTGCGGACGCACTTTCCAGACCGCGCGGACCTGTTGACCGCGATGGTGCTCGACGCGTACAACGCCATGGGCGACGGCGCGGAGAACGGTGCGCGGCAGTCGGGGGGGTCGCCGCTGGACAGGTGGGTCGCAGCCTGCCGGGCCATCCGGATCTGGGCCCAGGCCGACGCCGAGCGGTACGCCCTGATCTGGGGGCCACCGATCGCCGGGTACAGCGCTCCGCCGGAGACGATGGTCGCGGGTGCCCGTGCCGCCCAGGTGCTGATCGGGTTGCTGCGTGAGGCCGCCGAGAGTGGCCAGTTGCGCGACCACCCGCAGGACCCGCCGATGTCCGAAGGAATGTCGCGCAACGTCGCGGCGCTCGGCGAGGGAATGCTCTCGGGCCTGCCGCCAGCGGTCATCGCCCGGATGCTCGTCGCCTGGACGCAGTTGCTCGGCATGGTGAGCTTCGCCGCCTACGGGCACGTGCAGGGTTTCGCCGCCGATCCGGACGCCTTCTTCGACCACGCCGCTGCGGCGATGGGCCACTACGTCGGCCTGCCGCGCTAGCTGGCGAGTCCCTGGTCCCTGGGGCGTCATCGGCCCGACCGGCCGGTGGCGCCCGTACGCCCTACGACGGCAGAACCGATACGGAAATTCGTTTCGCCAAGCATGCCACCCCCATGCCCTCTGACGATTGGAAGGCCCGATGACCCTGCTGCAAGCCGAAGAGAAAGTGCTCACCTGGCCATTCGCGCGCACCGAGTGGGGCACACCCCCGCCGATCCTGGCGCAGCTGCGCCAGGCGCCGCCGTGCGCGGTGATCATCCCAGCCGGAGCGGCGTCAGAGCGCCGGGCCTGGCTGGTCACCCGCTATCCCGATGTGCGCCAGGCGCTGATGGACCCCCGGCTGAGCGCCGACGAACTGCTGCCCGGCGCGCCGGTCCGGATCCAGGTGCCGCAGGAGGAACGACCCTCGTCGTTCCTCCGGATGGACGACCCCGAGCACGGTCGGCTGCGGGGAATGATCGCCAGCCAGTTCACCGCACGACGGGTACGGCAGCTGGTACCGGCCGTACAGCGGCGCACGGACGACCTCCTCGACGCCTTCGTGGCCGGGCCGTGCCCGGCCGACCTGCACGACGCCTTCTCCCGCAAGCTGCCCACTCTGGTCATCGCGAGCCTCCTCGGGGTGCCTGACGAGGACTCGGCATTCTTCGTGGAGAAGACCCGGGTGACCCTATCGCAGGATGACCCGGAAGTATCCTTCGCCGCCTATCGGGAGATGACCGACTACCTTGGTCAACTCGCCGCGCGCAAGGCCAAGGAGCCGCAGGATGACCTGATGAGCCAGCTGGCCGTCAACAACCTGGCCGTCGGCGATATCACCATGGACGAACTGGTGGGCATCGCCCGGCTGGTCCTCGTCGCCGGTCACGAGACCACCACCAACCAGATCGCTCTGAACATCCTCAGTCTGCTGCTCGACCCGGGGCTGCGTGCCCAGGTGCTCGCTGACGACGGCAGGCTGCTACCTGAGTATATCGAAGAGGCGATGCGATACTGGTCGATCTCGCAGGACGGGATCGTACGCCTGGTGACCGAGGATCTGGTTCTCGGCGAGGTGCAGATGCGGGCCGGTGACGCGGTGGTGATCTCGATCCCGGCCGCCAATCACGACCCGACGGTCTTTCCGGAGCCGAACCGGATCGACGTGACCCGCTCACCCCGCGATCACCTCCAGTGGGGCAACGGGCCGCACTACTGCCAGGGTGCGCCGTTGGCGCGGCTGGAAATGGTCATCGCCCTGCGCACGCTGTTCGCCCGCCTGCCGGGGCTCCGGCTGGCCACCGACGACGTGCCCAGTCTGTTCCGCCGCGGCACGGTGTTCCACGGCGTCGAGAACCTTCCGGTCGCCTGGTAGGGGGTCAGAATGCCGTATCTCACCCTTCGGGACGGGACGAGTCTCTACCACCTGGACAGCGCCGAGACCGGCCGTCCCCTGGTCTTCCTGGCCAACGCCACCGCGAACTCGCAGATGTGGGAGCTTCAACTGCCCTACCTGACCGACCGCGGCCTGCGGTGTGTCGCCTACGACCGCAGGGGACACGGCCGGTCGGACTGGCCGGCGCACGGCTACGACTACGACCACCTCGCCGACGATCTCGACGAATTGATCCGACATCTCGACCTGCGCGACGCGATCCTGGTCGGCGGTGCGATGGGGTGCGGGGAAATTGTCCGCTACCTCAGCCGGCACGGGTCGGCGCGGGTGGGTGGGGTGGTCATGGTCGCCACAGTCACCCCGATGCTGCTGCGTGGCCCCGACAATCCGGACGGGCTGGACCGGGCCGTGCTCGACGAGATGGTGACCGGGCTCCTGCAGGACCGGCCCCACTTCGTCGCGCAGATCGCGCCGGCGTTCTTCGGTCCGGCACTCGCGCCGCCCGTGGCCGCGGTGGGTAACGGTGCCGGGTCGGCCGACGGTGCCGGTACCGTCTCCGCCGAGTTCGTCAGATGGTTCTGCGACCTGTCCCTACAATGCTCGCCCACTGTCAGCCGGGCCGTGTACGAGTTGCTGTTCACCGCCGACCTGCGCGCGGACCTCGCCGCGGTCGACGTGCCGGCGCTGATTGTGCACGGCGACCAGGACCCGTTCGCTCCACTGGCGCTCTGCGGCGAGCGGACCGCCCGCGCGATTCCCGGCAGCGAACTCGTCGTCGTGCCCGGTGCCTCGCACGGGCTGGCGTTGACCGCCCCGCAGCGGCTCAACGACCTGATACTCCGCTTCGCGGCGACGCCGGCACGGCCGGTCGCCGGCTGACCCACCCGCCGTCCGGGCCGAAGCCGTTGCCCGGCCCGGACGGCTCGCGGCGCTGCGCCCGTCCAGACGGCGTGGCCGGTCACCCCGACCTCGACGGCGACCAACCACCCCGCGATCACGCTGTCAAGTGACACCGGGTCGACCGAAATGCACACCCTGGGCCGAGTGCGGCGGGCGGGCCGCGCTCGGGATGCGTCGGACTGCGGGGTGTGATCTGCTGCTTTGTCCTACTCTTGCTGTGCCGCAGGCGTCGGTGGGTTGGTTTGCTGATGGTTGTGATCCGGCGGATGATTTTGACCGTCAGCGGCGGTTTTCGCCGTATTGTGCTGTGTTTAATGTTACGGGTGGTCCGTCGGTGTCGCTTCCGGTGGGTGGTACTGCTGGTGGGTTGCCGGTTGGGGTCCTTCTGAGTGGTCGGCTGGGTGATGATGGGCGGTTGCTTGCTGTTGCTGCTCAGCTGGAGCGGCTTGGTGGGGGGTGGGGTCGCCACCCCGCAATCTGGCGGGCGGTTGACTCCGCTAACGTGAATACTCCGAGCGGAGTCGGGGAATTGTTCGCATGACTGTCCACCCGACCCGGATTCCTGGTCTCTTTTTCGCCTGGGGGCGTTGGGATTGTCTGTAACGGATACGGTGTTGGTCTTCGTCGGGGTTCCGGTGGTGGCTGTGTTGGTCATCGCTGGGGTGGCGTACGCTGCCAGCGGTCGTGGTGTTGGTGGTGGTGGTAAGCGCTACCGGCCTGGCCGGCCCTTTGATTTCACTCCGGTGTGGTTTGTGAGTGGTCCGGAGGAGTTGGCTGATTCGGCGGGTACGGCGCTGGCTGTTGGTGTGCAGGTGTCTGCGTTGTCGGGTCGTGGGCAGGAGCAGGCCGGCCAGAGGGTGTCGGTTGGTGAGACCGGAGGCGCAAGTGACCGTTGGTGAGTTGCCGTCGTCGTCTGAGGTGGCGGCGGCGCCGGGGTTGGATGGCCCGTTCTCGACCCGTCAGTTGCTTCGGGTGGATGAGGCTATGCGTGTGGCGGATCAGAGTACGGGGTTGACCTTCTCGATTTTCGTCGGTGGTCTTGAGGAGCCGGTCCGGGAGGACGCTGAGCGGTTGCATCGTCAGTTGGCTGATCCTGACCGGTCGGTCTTGGTCGCGGTGTCGCCGAACCAGCGGCGGCTGGAGATCGTTACTGGCCGGCATGCGCGTAGGCGTGTGCCGGATACGTATGTGCGGTTGGCTGCGTTGTCGATGGTGGCGGCTTTTGGTGGCGGTGATCTGGCCGGTGGGATCGTCACCGGCCTTGACCAGTTGGCCAGCCACGCTGGTAGGGGCTGCTGAAACCTGGCACGTGCTCGGCCCGGGGCCGCTGCGCAGCGAACGCTGCGCAGCGGCCCCGGGCCGTTGCGTGTCAGCCGCTTCGGGCGTCTCGGTTCCGGGCTTTCAGGGCCCGGACGACGCCGTCGCGGCCCTCGGCGACCAGCCGCCGCAGTGGTGCTGGTTGTCCCTCGCCGGCTAGCCACCCGTCGGTTGCTGTCACGGTTTCCTCCTCGACCAGGTATGCCGGGTACGCCAGCAGGGCGAATTCCTGTGCCGGCTCACTGTCTCGGCTGGCCCAGACCTGCGCGATGGTGGCGAAGTACCGCTCCCGGTAGGGGCGGACCAGCTCGACCTGCGTCGGGTGAGCGAAGCCCTGCAACAGCGCACGGTGCCGCCAGTTCGGCAGCGGCTCCGGACCGGTCAACCGGGCCCAGACGGCTGCCTTGTTCTCCGGCGTCGGCACGAGCGCGTGGGCGTGCGCGGCTTCCCGCTCGCCGCTGGCAGTGCGGTCGGTGGCCAGCTCCGCCTCGATGTCATCGGGGCCGGCCGCGCCGTTGGTCACCAGCGCGGTCAGCACAGTCCACCGCAGCTCGGTGTCCATGCGCAGGCCGGATGGCACGCCGTTCCCCTCCAGCCAGCCGCGCAACGTCGCCAGGTCCTCACCCGACCGAACGGCGGCGGCGTACGCCCGAGCCCAGGCGAGCTGGAAGCCGCTGCCCGGCTCGGCGGCAGCGAGGGCGGTCTTCGCGGTCCGGGCCAGGTCGGCCCAGCCGCTCGGTGCCCACGTCGGGTCGGCGTAGAAGGTGAGCGCCGTGGTGACCTGCCGTAGGGTGGCGGTGACCAGGTTGATGTCGGTCTCGGCGGGGAGGCCGGCGAGTACCAGCGCCACGTAGTCCCGGGCGGCCAGCTCGGCGTCGCGGATCATGTCCCACGCGGCAGTCCAGCACAGCGCCCGCGCCAGCGACGACTCGAAGCCGGTGATGTGCTGCACCACGGTGGCCATCGACCGCTCGTCGAGCCGCAGCTTGGTGTAGGTCAGATCGTCGTCGTTGAGCAGCAGCACGTCTGCGGCGGGAACCCCGGCCAGCTCGGTCAGCTCGGTCGTCTCGCCGACGACGTCAACCTCCAACCGCTCGCGGCGGACCAGCCGGCCGTCGGTGCGGTCGTAGAGGCCGACCCCGATCCGGTGGGTACGCAGGGTCGGGTGGTCGGCCGGCGCCTCCTGGCGGACCACAACCCGCTGATAGCTGCCGTCGGCGCCGATCGTCACCTCCGGGCGCAGCGTGTTCACCTGGGCGGTCTCCAGCCACTGGGTGGCGAACTTGCGCAGCTCTCGCCCGGAGGCCGCCTCCAGCTCGGAGAGCAGGTCGTCGAAGGTGGCGTTACCCCAGGCGTGCTTGCGGAAGTACGACCGGAGCCCGGCCACGAACGGCTCCTCGCCCACGTACGCGACGAGCTGCTTGAGCACGCTCGCGCCCTTGGCGTACGTGATCCCGTCGAAGTTGACCTCGACCGCCTCCAGGTCCGGCATCTCGCAGTAGACCGGGTGGGTGGAGGAGAGCTGGTCCTGTCGGTAACCCCAGTTCTTCCGGACGGAGAGGAAGGTGGTCCACGCCTCGGAGAAACGGGTCGCGTGGGTGTTGCACCAGTGGCTGGCCCACTCGGCGAACGACTCGTTCAGCCAGAGGTCGTTCCACCAGCGCATGGTGACCAGGTCGCCGAACCACATGTGCGCCAGCTCGTGCAGGATAGTGTTGGCGCGCTGCTCGTACTCGAAGTCGGTGACCTGGGACCGGAAGATGTACGCCGACTCGGCGTGCGTGACGCAGCCGAAGTTTTCCATCGCGCCCGCGTTGAAGTCCGGCACCCAGAGCTGGTCGTACTTGGGCAGCGGGTACCGAATGTCGAACTGGGCGTGGAAGAAGTCGAAGCCCTGCTTCGTGATCAGGAAGAGATCGTCGGCGTCCAGGTACTGTGCCATCGACGCGCGAACGAAGACGCCCAGGTCGATGCCGTCGTGGCTGTCCCGCACCTCGTGGTAGGGCCCGGCGCAGAGCGCGGTGATGTAGGTGCTCATCCGCACCGACTCCACGAAGTGGACCGTCTTGCGGCCCTCGCCGGCCGGCTCCTCCCGCTCCACCGGCATGTTGGAGACGACCTTCCAGTGCTCCGGCACGGTGGCATGCCAGGTGTAGACACTCTTCAGGTCGGGTTGGTCGAAGGCCGCGTAGACCCGTTGCGCGTCCGCCGTCTCGAACTGGCTGTAGAGGTAGGTCTCGCCGTCGACCGGATCCACCGTCCGGTGTAGCCCCTGACCACTGTTGGAGTACGCGAAGTCCGCATCCACCACGAGCGTGTTCTCGGCGGCCAGGTCGGGCAGGGTGAGCCCCTCCTCCGCCGACCAGCCACCCAGCTCCAGCGGGGAGCCGTTCAGGGTGGCCGACCGGACCGAATGCGCGGCGACCTCGATGAAGGTACTCGCACCCGGCTCACTGCACCGGAACCGGACCTCGGTCCGGGACCGGAACGTGTGGCCTTCGGCCTGCACTGCGTTTGACAAGTCCAGGTTGATGTCGTATCCGGTCACCTCGAGTAGCCGGCTTCGCTCGGCGGCCTCCGCCTGCGTCAGGTTGCGCACTCCCGGCACTGTTCGTCTCCATCTCTCGTCTCGCCGCACGCCGACCGCGGCGTCGTCGGGCAACCGCTCGTAGCGGTCGCGCGAGTCGAGTCTTACACGCACCCGGGCCGGTGGGTGGGCCAGGTTACGGTCTCATTTCGTGTTGTACCTGGGAACTTGCGGCGAGGATCGGTGCAGGCGCCGAGAATCGGCGCACCGGTCGTGAAGGGACTTGACTGTGAGTGAGCGTGTCACTGTCAACATGTGGTTCGACCCGATCTGCCCGTGGGCGTGGATCACCTCTCGTTGGCTGCTGGAGGTCGAGCGGGTCCGGGCGGTGGACATCCGCTTCCACGTGATGAGCCTGTCTGTGCTCAACGAGGGCCGGGACCTGCCCGCGGAGTACCAGGCGCTGATGAAGTCCGGGTGGGGTCCGGTTCGGGTCTGTGTCGCCGCCGGGCAGCGGTACGGCACCGGGGTGCTGCGGGATCTGTACACCGCGCTCGGTAACCGGATCCATCTCCAGTCCGAGCAGCTCACCGGGGAGCTGTTCACCGCTGCCCTGACCGACGCCGGACTGGATCCGGAGTTGGCCGGAGCCGCCGACAGCACCGAGTACGACGGCGCGCTGCGCGCCAGCCACGAGGCGGGTATGCGGCCGGTCGGCACCGACGTCGGCACCCCCGTCATCCACGCCCCGGGCCCGGACGGGAACCCGGTCGCCTTCTTCGGCCCGGTCGTCACTCCGGCTCCCCGGGGCGAGGCCGCCGGCCGGCTGTGGGACGGCGTCCTGCTGGTCGCCGGCACGCCCGGGTTCTTCGAACTCAAGCGCTCCCGCGAGCTCGGCCCCATCTTCGACTGAGTGCGAGGCGGGCCCCGAGCATCGCCGGGTGGATGGCAGGGGCCCGCAGCACCGTCGATGCCGGCGGGTTGCTCCGGTGCACGGCGGGTGGGCCCGGGCACCGGAGGTGAGTGATACCGGTAGCGTCAGCGGGCATGACAGTCGCCCACCCAATCGCCCGGGCCTGGATCACCACTGGCGGCACCGGCGCGCAGAACTACGACGAGTTCGCCGACGACGCGGAGATCACCTCGATCATTGAGGTGAATCCGCACAGCGCCCTCGGCATCGAGATGCCGCACCGCGCCCCGGAGAGTCGGGGGAAGACGTTTCTCGAAGCGCTCCCGGAGGCGGTAGCCCGGCTCGCCGAGGCGAAGGCGGCGGGGAGCTACACCCCCGCCGAGCAGGTGGTGGTCCTCTACCGGATCAGCGCCCCACAGGAAGAGTCCGGCTATGGGCTGTTCGTCATGGTCGATACCGACCAGATCTCCACCAGCGCCGCCGAGCCGGGTCTGGTCATCCGCAACGAGGATGTCTTCATCGCCAAGGTGCGCGAGCGGGTGGCCTTGGCCGAGGCGCTGGGGCATCTGCTCTCGCCGGTGCTCCTGCTGCAGACCGGCCGCGGCGACGAGCTGCACACCGCCCTCGCGGCGGCGGCAGACCGGGCCGGGGCGCCAGCCGCGACCGACACCGACCAGGCCGGGCGGACGCACGCCATCTGGCTGGTTGGTCCGGGCGAGCAGCAGGACGAGCTGACCGCCCTGGCCGGCGGCGGTGAGCTGGTCGTCGCCGACGGCAACCACCGCAGCCTCGCGGCCCAGACCGGCGGGCTACCGCGCTTCCTGGCCGTGGTCACCACGCCGGCCTCGGTCGCCATCGCCCCGTACAACCGGTTGGTGGACGAGCTCACCACCAGCCCGGATGAGCTGATCGACCGGCTTCGCTCCGCCGGCGCCCACGTCGAGCCGATCGACGGCCCGGTCGAGGTCCCGGCGGCCGGCGGCACCATCCACCTCCGGCTCCCCGATGCGGCGTACGCCGTACGCCTGCCCCAGGTCGGCGCGGGGCGCCTGGAGAACCTGGACCATGCCCTGGTCGAGCGGTTGTTGCTGCGGGACGCGTTGGGGCTGGACCCGGGCAACAAGCGGATCACCTATGTCGGCGGCGACTACCCGGCGAGCTGGCTCACCGGTGAGGTCGACGCCGGCCGCGCCGAGCTGGCCGTGCTCGTCGCACCGGTGACCGTGGACGACTTCGTCGCGGTGAACCTGGCGCGGGAGAAGATGCCCCGCAAGAGCACCTGGTTCACCCCGAAGGCCCGGGGCGGACTGGTCGTCGCCGAGTTGCTGCCCGGACAGCGCGGAAGATAGGCGCATCCACCCGGGCTGTCGGCCGTCTTTCCGGACTGTGCCGAAGGTGTCTCCGACCGACCCGCGAGCGTCGGTCGGAGACACGCCCTGTCAGACTGCCCAGTATGCGTGTCTACCTGGGATCCGACCACGCCGGTTTCGAGCTGAAGGCGCACTTGGCCAACCACTTGGCCAAGGAGGGGTACGACGTGGTTGACGTCGGCCCGCACGCCTACGACCCGGACGACGACTATCCGGCATTCTGCCTACACACCGGCGACCGGGTGGTTGCCGACCGGGGTAGCCTCGGCGTGGTTATCGGGGGCTCCGGCAACGGTGAGCAGATCGCTGCGAACAAGGTCGATGGTATCCGGGCCGCGCTGGCCTGGAGCATCGATACCGCACACCTGGCCCGGGAGCACAACAACGCCAACATCGTCGCGATCGGCGCGCGGCAGCACACCCTCGATGAGGCCACCGCCATCATCGAGGCGTTTCTGACCACCCCGTTCTCCGGAGGTCAGCGTCACGTCCGCCGCATCGACCAGGTGGCCGACTACGAGCGCACCCGGAAGCTCCCGGACCTGCCCTGAACCGGGCCGTTCACCGACGGGGGAGGTCCTCGCGCGGAACCCAGTTCCGGCGGACCAGGACTACCCGGGCCTCCGCCTCCGCCAGGTCCTGCTCCGTCGGTTGGGTGGCGTCCCGAGCCCGCATCGCCGCGGTCACGCTCACCTGCGACGAGCCGGCGCCGACCAGGCCCCGCAGCCCGCGTTCGCTCTCCTCGGCACCGCCCCGGCGGACTCGGGCCGGTCGGCCGCCGCTCTGCCCCCCGGCCGTTGTCCGGGCCGGGTTCGGGCTCTCGACGGTGCGGTCAGCGGGTTGCCGGTGCCGCCGTCGTCGCTCCACGTCACCCATCAACTGACCGTACCCCGCGGCGTCAGAAGATCTCCATGGCGGCGGGAGCCCGGTGCCAACCGAAGGCGGGCCCAGCGGTGGCCAGGGCACCGGGCCGCAGTTCCCGAACCCGGCCGGCAGCGGCTAGTTGACCCAGTTCGGTCCCGCCCAGGTACAGCTCACCGAGGGCCCGGATGTCGCAGGCCAGGTCGGCTGCCCCGGCGCTGGGTACGCAGGTGGCCCCGTCCGGCCCGCCGGTCAGCCGCCACCGGCCGGTGTTCTCCGGCAGCAGGTCGTCGGTGACCTCCAGCACCACGTCAACCGAGGTCGCGTACCGTCGGGCGGAGAGGGCCACCGGCAGATCCACCACCCGCAGCCAGAGGGCGTCGGTCAGCCGCGCGTCGAGCCGGCGTGGCTCGTTGAGCAGCCGCAGCAGCGGGTCGTCCAGCGGTATGCCGCGCAGCGTGAGCCGGCGGGTCAGGTCGAGGGTGAGCAGCAGGCGCCACATCGCCAGAAGGGCGGCCGGATCGCCGCTCACCACCTCGTCAACCATGGTGACGGCTTTCGGTCCGACCGCGTCCCAGGCGTTGCGGGTGCGAAAGAGCGCGTACCCGTTGACGCCGTCGGAGCCCTCGTGCAGCAGAGCTCGACGTTCGGTGGCCCCCTCCCGGCGGGCGGCCGGGTCGGCGAGGACAAAGTTCCACCACACCCCGCTGCGGCTGGACCAGCCGGGCCGGTCGGGCCGAACCCGGTCGTAGACCCGGGCCAGCTCGGCCCGGCAGCGCGCCGGCTTGGTCAGGCGGAGACGACCTTCAGCGGCGGTGGGCCCGGGCAGGCGTAGCTCGGTGGTCTCACACTCCACCGTTAACTGCTGGCAGGCCAGGCCGTACCCGAAGCGTGGGTAGATCCGTCCTTCGCTGGCCCACAGCAGCGCGACCGGCTCGGCGCCGGCGTCGCGTACGTCGCGGAGCTGCCGCCGCATCAACTCGGTGAGCAGGCCACGGCGGCGGTGCGTCGGTGCCACTGCGACCATGCTGACGTGCGTTGCGGGCAGGCGCGCCCCCGGTACGGTCAGTTCGCGGGTGAAGGCGGTGGCGGTCGCCACCGGCTCGGCGTCGTCGCGGACGACCAGGGTGCGCTCGAGCTCCAGGACGCCCCACTGAACGGCCTGTGACTCGGCGTCCAAGCTGCTGTGGAAGAGGCTGCCGAGTAGCTCGCCCAACTCTTCGAGATCCTCGGTACGGGCGACGCCGAAGTCCGGTACGAAGGTCATGTCTTCGTGTCTAGCGCATTGAGCTGGGTCGGCAGGCCCGGTGACCGTGGCGGACCCACATTTGTGTGCTGGCTACCCTCGATAGTCAGACGGGGCCTGCCGGTCCCCGTCCGGTCCAGGGGAGGGACGACATGGCCGACCAGACGCAACCGTGGGCCGAGCGGACCGTCGAGGTGCCGCCGCAGCCAGGCGTCGGGGTGCCGCCGCAGCGGGGAGCTGGGGTGCCGCCGCAGCCGGAGGTCGGGGTGCCGCCGCAGCCGGATGCCTTTCAGCGGGGGGTGGCCTCGGTGGGGCAGACCGATGCCCGTCGGACCACACCGTTCCCGATGATCGAGCAGGAGGAGGTCGGGGCGGGCTGGCCGGAGGCGCGGGCTCCGCGTCGGCCACTGAGCTGGCACCTCGCGCAGCTCCGCCCGGGCCGGGAGTGGAGCGCCGGCGGAGCGCTTTTCGCGTTCGTCTGTTGGGGGATCTGGGCGATTTCGGGTGGCGGCAACCTCGCCGCGCCATTGTTGATCTTTGTGCTGAGTCTGCTGGTCGCGGCCGGGCTGTTCGCCCTCGCCCGGCTGGTTGGCCGGGTGGTGCTGGAGCAGCGTCTGGGCCGGGTTCGGCGCGGCGCCCGCGGCGCGCACCTGGTGACGGCCGTCTTTCTCGTCAGTCTCGGCTTCGGATGGCTCAACCAGACCGAGTGGGTGGTTTCGTTTTGGAGCTGGATCACCAACAGCTGACGGGCGGGTCTTTCGTCGCCGATCTGCGTCGGCGTTGAACGGGGCTCGGGAGAGTCGGTCGGCTCAGCCTGGAGCTGAACTCGAGGAACCCCGTGCCGTGTGCATCAGTGGCCGGGCTGGTAGCTGCGGTTGACCGTGCCCAGCTACCTGCGCACGGGAACTGCCGTCAGCTTTTGACCGGTCTTACCGAATCCGGTCTTACCAAATAGAGCGTCGACCACATCGCTCCTGTTGCCGGTGTGGCCCGCACCGACCAGGAGCGGCGGATCTGGCTCCAGCTGTGGTGACCTCTGCGCTCTATGCGCTGCGGGTGGCGGCCAGCTAACCGCCGCCCACCTCGCTGTTGACCACCCCGAATCCCGTGGCGGTCTCGATCGTGGGTCGGCATCGTGGCCCTGGCCGGTCGGGCGGTTGTTGCTGTAGCTCCGGGTCGAACAGCGGTGAGCGTTGCCGGCGGGGGTGGGGACTGCTAGGCTTTCACGTGTAAGAAAAAGATGACACGTGAAGGGGTCTTGTGGCAGTGGGCGGACCGACCGGAGACGACCTGGTCGAGATGCTGGCGGCTCTGGCCAACCCGATTCGACTACGCATTGTTGCGACCTTGGCCGGCCGCCGTGACTACGTGAGCCAGCTGGCCCGCGAGATTGGGGTGAGTCGTCCACTCCTACACATGCATCTACGGCGGCTGGAGGCGGCAGGTCTGATCACCGGCCGGCTCGAGCTCTCCGACGATGGCAAAGCGATGAAGTACTACGAAGTCACCGACTTCGACCTGCACCTGACCGCATCGACGGTGGCCGAGGCGGCCCAGAGCCTTACTCGGCCGGACCCAGGAAAGGGTCCCGCACCCAAGGAGTCAACGTAATGGACCTGCTTGGAGGGGAAATGTCCTGGCCAACGACAGTCTTCCTGCTGGTCGTGGTCATCGTGGCGGCCTTTCTGGTCGCCTTGGTCATCGTCGGGCTGTTCGAAGGCCGAAAAGAGAAGCGGGCAGCTGCCCGCGCAGACGACCTGCGTCAGCTCGTGCACCGGTTCGAGAAGCTCGCCGAGAACACTCTCGACGCCCAGCAGCGAAGCGCCGTTGACCTCGCCGAGCTACGAACCCGTACGGCATCGATCGAACAAATACTACGCAGCGTGGAATGAGAGGGAACCGATGAAAGGCATCCGTTTCTACGCGTACGGCTCGTCTGAGGTCCTCACCCTTGAGGATCTCGAGATGCCTGCCGTCGGTGAGGACGACGTGCTGGTCCGGGTGCGGGCCGCCTCGGTCAACCCCGTGGACTGGCACATGATGCGCGGCAGCCCGTACATCACCCGGGCCCAGGGTGGGCTGAAGCGCCCCAAGGCGAACACGCTTGGGCACGACCTGGCCGGACAGGTCGAAGCAGTGGGCAGTAACGTCACCACGCTCCAGGTAGGAGATGAGGTGTTCGCCCTGCAGCAGGGGGCGTTCGCCGAGTACGTCACGATGCGCCACGACGCCGGAGTGCTGAAGAAGCCGGCCAGCCTGACCCCGGAACAGGCCGCTTCCGTTCCGGTGGCCGCACTCACCGCCTACCAGGCGCTACGCCACCACGGGCGGCTACGACCCGGTCAGCGACTCCTGGTCAACGGTGCGGCGGGCGGCGTGGGCACCTTCGCCGTGCAGATCGGGAAGGCGCTGGGAGCCGAGGTGACCGGGGTCTGCAGCAGTCGGAACGTCGAGCTGGTCCGTGACCTGGGCGCCGACCACGTCATCGACTACACCAAGGAGGAGTTCACCCGCCGCGGACAACGCTACGACGTGCTCCTCGACAACGTCGGTAACCACCCGCTCCTCGCCTGCCGACGCATGCTCACCCCGCGGGGCACACTCATCCTGAACAGCGGTTCGGGCGACGGGTTGCTCGGCCCCCTGGCTCGCGTGCTCCGTGGGTTCGCCCTGTCGCCGTTCGTACGGCAACGCCTGGTGTTCTTCGTGGCGAGCCCCAAGCGGGACGACCTGGCAGCGCTTTGTGATCTTCTCGAATCCGGGAAGGTCACCCCGGTCCTCGACCGGACCTACCCCCTGAGTGAGGTGTCCGAGGCGATCAGCTACCTCGAGGAAGGCCACGCCCGGGGAAAGGTCATCATCACCGTCTGACCGTCCCGTTCACCCCTCGTTCGCGTACGCAGAGGTGGTGATCGGTAAGCGTGCCGCGGCGTACGCCGAAGTGGATGATGCCGTACGGCACGAGGGAGCCGAACAGTACGGCGAGCAGGCCCCAACCGAGTCCGGCAGACCACAACGGCGCGGTGGCGTGGAGGGCGACGGCGAGTGGCATGGCCGTCGCCCACACCGCCGGCGCGAACACCTCCGTGACCGTACGAGCGAATCACCTCGACGTTGGGTGAGGGACGGCTACATCGGTAGATCCGACCACGGAGCTTCCTACCTCTTGACTTCTTCGGCGGTGCCACTGGCGGGGTGCGGGGAACGCGCCAGCGGCCATCCCCGGCGAATGGTAGGCCCGGGCCACCGGAACGGCGGCACCGGGACCGCCTCGGGGCGGGCGGCGGTCCCCACGAAACGACGTCGTCGATCTGGATGATCGCCGCGTTGAGTCGCCCCTGGGGCGCGGGCAAGGTGGCTCATTCCGGTGGTCAGGGCCGGAAGGTGTGGAGCGGGCGACGGGAATCGAACCCGCACCGTCAGTTTGGAAGACTGAAGCTCTGCCATTGAGCTACGCCCGCGACGCCCCCGTGTGGAGGTGCGCCGACAGCGTACCCAATGCCGCCGATCTCCGCGTAGCCCGCCCATGGCTGTGGTCGGGAAACGAACCTCGGGCGTAGGCCGGGCAGGCTCGGGGGAGTACTGCTCCCGGGCAGCGCGGTGCGACCGGACGGGTTGCCGCTGCCGCTACCCCGAGCCGGCCGGTGGGCTCCATCGGTCGACCCCACGGCGGAACACGTGATCGGATGTGGCCCCGGGGAACTATGCGGTGGCGTGGACGGCATAGACTGCATCCCGCCACGGGGTGTGGCGCAGCTTGGTAGCGCACTCGCTTTGGGAGCGAGGGGCCGTGGGTTCAAATCCCGCCACCCCGACTGTCGTTCGCGGCCGGGTCGACCCGGGTGCCGCCGTTCTACGTGTGGTTCCCGGGCACTGCCTGCAGGCCGTACCGGCTCGCCTACACTCGATGGGCTGTAGACAGCGCCCAGACCACCAAGATCCGTCAAGGAGTACGCCTGTGAAGAGCACCGTCGAGACTCTGAGCCCGACGCGCGTGCGGCTCGCCATCGAGGTGCCGTTCGTCGAGCTCGAGCCGAGCCTCAAGAAGGCGTACCGGGAGATCGGCCAGCAGGTCCAGGTTCCCGGCTTCCGTCGGGGCAAGGTTCCGGCCGCCGTGATCGATCAGCGGGTCGGCCGGGGCACCGTGCTCAACGAGGCGGTCCAGGAGGCCATCCCGCAGAACATCCTCTCGGCGGTGCGCGAGCACGATCTGAAGACGCTGGGCCGCCCCGAGGTCGAGATCACCGAGTTCGCGGACGGTGACTCGCTCAACTTCACCGCCGAGGTGGACATCCGGCCGGAGCTCAACCTCCCCGACCTGTCGACGGTCGAGGTGACCGTTGATGAGCTGAAGATCGATGACAGCGAGATCGATGAGCAGGTGCAGAGCCTGCGAGAGCGGTTCGCGACGCTGAAGACCGTCGAGCGGGCGGCTGGCGAGGGCGACTTCGTGCAGATCGACCTGAACGCGACCGTCGACGGCGAGGAGGTCCCCGGCGGCTCGGCGACCAACCTCTCGCACGAGGTCGGCAGCAAGCAGCTCCTGCCGGGCCTGGACGAGGCCGTCGTCGGCCTGGCGGCCGACGCGAGCACCACCTTTACCACGCAGCTGGTCGGCGGGGACTACGCCGGCCGCGACGCCGAGGTCTCGGTGACCGTCCGTACGGTCAAGGAGAAGGAGCTGCCGGAGCTGAACGACGAGTTCGCCGAGATGGCGAGTGAGTTCGACACCATGGCGGAGCTTCGCGACGACGTACGCGAGCGGGCGACCCGGAGCAAGCGCCTCGAGCAGATCTACGCCGCGCGGGACAAGGCCCTCGAGCAGATTGTCGAGGCGGCCGAGGTGCCGGCGCCGGAGGGCGTTGTCCGCGAGGAGGTCGAGAGCCGCAAGGCGGCGATGGTGGATCAGCTCGAGCGGATCGGTGCCTCGATGGAGGAGTACCTCACGGCCGAGGAGAAGACCGAGGAGCAGATCAACACTGAGCTGACCGAGGCGGCCACCCAGGGCGTGAAGATCCAGCTCCTGCTGGACAGCGTCGCCGACGCGGAGGAGGTTCAGGTCTCCGACGACGAGTTCGGCCACGAGATCGTGCACCGGGCGCAGCGCGCCGGAGTGGCTCCGCAGCAGTTCTACGACCAGCTGGTCCGCTCCGGTGCCGCCGGTGCGGTCTACGGTGACGTCCGGCGGGGTAAGGCCCTGGCCTCGATCATGGATCGCATCACGATCAAGGACGCCGCTGGCGAGGCGGTCAGCCTCGACGCCCTGCGCGCCGAGAACGAGGCCGCGCACGCCCACGCGGAATGATCGTAGGTTTCGGCCGCCGTCCCCGCCGTTGGCTGGGGCGACGGCCGAAACCTGTTTTCAGGTACGCCTGACCGGGGCTGCGCTGAGAGCGAACAGGGTCCCGACCGGGGTTCTGCCACTCGGTCGAGCCGTTAGTGTCGGGTAGGACGGTACGGAGAGCGAAGGGCTGCCATGACCGACATGCATATCCCGCCGACGCCGCTCCGGGCGATCGACGCCCGCGGTGGCGACAACATTGGCAACCTCGACGACTCGGTCTACAACCGGTTGCTCAAGGAACGGATCATCTTCCTGGGCAGCGAGGTGACCGACCAGGTCGCCAACCGCATCTGCGCGCAGCTGCTGTTGCTCGCCGCGGAGGACCCGGACCGCGACATCAACCTCTGGATCAACTCGCCGGGCGGCTCGGTCTACTCGGGCATGGCGATCTACGACACGATGCAGTTCATCGACAATGACGTGTCCACCGTGGCGATGGGGATGGCGGCCTCGATGGGCCAGCTGCTGCTCTGCGCCGGCACCAAGGGCAAGCGGTACGCCCTGCCGCACGCCCGGATCATGATGCACCAGCCGTCGGGTGGCATGGGCGGTACCGCCTCGGACATCGCTATCCAGGCGGAGCAGATGCTCTACACCAAGCGGATGTTCCAGGAACGGGTCGCCTTCCACACCGGCCAGAGCCAGGCGCAGATCGAGGCGGACTCGGACCGTGACCGTTGGTTCACCGCCCTGGAGGCCATGGAGTACGGCTTCATCGACAAGGTGATCACCGGGGCCGCCCAGGTTCCGGAAGGCGCCGGGACCCTGAGCTGAGCGAGGAGCTGACGATGACCGACCTGAGCCTGCCGCCGCAGTTCGCGGCTGTGCACAACCGCTATGTCCTGCCGTCATTCGTCGAGCGCACGTCGTACGGGGTGAAGGAGTCCAACCCGTACAACAAGCTCTTCGAGGATCGGATCATCTTTCTCGGGGTCCAGGTGGATGACGCGTCGGCCAACGACGTGATGGCCCAGCTGCTCACGCTGGAGGGCACGGACCCGGACCGCGACATCATCATGTACATCAACTCGCCGGGTGGCTCGTTCACGGCCATGACGGCGATCTACGACACCATGCAGTACGTCCGGCCGGACATTCAGACGGTGTGCCTGGGGCAGGCGGCCAGTGCGGCGGCGGTGCTGCTCTCGGCCGGCACGCCCGGTAAGCGGATGGCACTGCCGAATTCGCGGATCATCATCCACCAGCCTGCCACGGAGGGGGGCTACGGGCAGGGATCGGATATCGAGATCCAGGCCCGGGAGATTCTGCGGATGCGTACCCAGCTGGAAGAGATGCTCTCCCGGCACTGCAACCAGCCGGTGGAGAAGGTCCGTAAAGATATCGACCGAGACAAGATTATGACGGCCGAGGAGTCCCGCGAGTACGGGTTGGTCGACACCATCCTCACGAGCCGTAAGAAGGGCTTGCTGGCTGCCAACGCCGCCAACTGAGCCCGATCACGTCAGAGGTCGGCCGGGGGTAGCCTCGACCGACCTCTGACACACCCGTTTTAGGGGTCGGAGAAACCCGCGCCAGCGGGTAACGTCAGGTCTGTACCGCTTCGCCGGTCGAGCCGGCGGGTAGCTGAGATGGGCGGCGCGCGGTGTCCGGGGGCCATGGCCGGATCGCTGGCCGACGAGTGCAGGGAGACTGTAGGTGGCACGGATCGGTGACGGCGGCGACCTGCTGAAGTGCTCCTTCTGTGGGAAATCGCAGAAGCAGGTCAAGAAGCTTATCGCTGGTCCCGGTGTCTATATCTGCGACGAGTGCATCGATCTCTGTAACGAGATCATCGAGGAAGAGCTGGCCGAGTCGGGCGAAGTGAAGTGGGAAGAGCTTCCCAAGCCGATGGAGATCTGTCAGTTCCTCGATAATTACGTCGTGGGTCAGGCGCAGGCCAAGAAGGCTCTCGCCGTCGCGGTCTACAACCACTACAAGCGGATCCAGGCCGAGGCGGCCGGCCTTCCCAGCGCGGACAGCGTTGAGTTGGCCAAGTCCAACATTCTGCTGCTTGGTCCCACCGGGTGCGGCAAGACCCACCTGGCGCAGACCCTGGCCCGGATGCTCAACGTGCCGTTCGCCATCGCGGACGCGACTGCCCTGACCGAGGCCGGATACGTCGGGGAGGACGTCGAGAACATCCTCCTCAAGCTGATCCAGGCTGCCGACTACGACATCAAGCGCGCCGAGACCGGGATCATCTATATCGACGAGGTCGACAAGATCGCGCGTAAGTCGGAGAATCCGTCGATAACTCGCGATGTGTCCGGCGAGGGGGTGCAGCAGGCGCTGCTCAAGATGCTGGAGGGGACGGTGGCGAACGTTCCGCCCCAGGGTGGCCGCAAGCATCCGCATCAGGAGTTCATCCAGATCGACACCACCAACGTGCTCTTCATCTGCGGCGGTGCCTTCGCCGGCCTCGACCAGATTATTGAGGCGCGTACCGGTCACGGTGGCACGGGTTTCGGTGCCCGGCTGCGGGCGGTCTCGGAGCGTTCGACCGATGACACCTTCAGCCAGGTGATGCCGGAGGACATGCTGAAGTTCGGCCTGATCCCCGAGTTCATCGGTCGGCTCCCGGTGATCACCAACGTTCGCAGCCTCGACCGGGAGGCCCTGGTGCAGATCCTCACCGAGCCGCGGAATGCGCTCGTTCGGCAGTACCAGCGCCTCTTCGAGTTGGACGGCGTCGAGCTGGAGTTCGAGCAGTCGGCCCTGGAGGCGATAGCCGACCAGGCGATGCTCCGTGGCACCGGGGCCCGCGGACTCCGCGCGATCATGGAGGAGGTTCTGCTCTCCGTGATGTACGAGGTGCCCAGCAACCCCGATGCGGCGCGCGTTTTGATCAATCGTGAAGTGGTGCTGGAGAACGTTAACCCGACGATCGTTCCGCGTGAGTTCACCAGCCGCCGGGCGCGGCGGGAGCGCGAGGAGAAGTCCGCGTGACCGGGGTGGCCCGCCCCAGGGGCTAACCGAGCCCTTGACGCGCCAAGGCGTTCCGCTGTTGTCGACTTTGCCGTGGCCTTAATCCTGCTCCTGTTCAGCCGACCCGCCTCCCCGTAACCTGGGTCCATGCGAGTCGCGGTCTGCCAGCTGAACGCCCGGGATGACCGAGAGACGAATCTGGCGGCCGCCGAGGCCCTGCTGGAGCGGGCGGCAGCCGGTGGTGCCGATCTCGCGATCCTCCCCGAGTACGTCGACTACCTCGGCCCGGTCGCCGGGCAGCCAGTCGCGGAGCCGGTCGACGGCGTGGCCGGGCGGTTCTTCGCGAACGCCGCGCAGCGGCTCGGCATCTGGGTCGTCGTTGGCTCGATCCATGAGCGGGGCCCAGATCCGGAGCACTGCTACAACACCTGCCTGGTGTTCGATCGCTCAGGGACGCTCGCCGCCACCTATCGCAAGATCCATCTGTACGACGTGGAGATTCCCGGTCGGGTGTCGTATCTGGAGTCAGCCACGGTCGCCGCTGGGTCGCAGCCGGTAGTCGTAGCGGTGGAGGGAATTCGGGTCGGGCTGTCGATCTGCTACGACCTTCGCTTCCCCGAGCTCTATCGCCAGCTCGCCACGGACGGCGAGGCAGACCTACTCCTCGTCCCGGCAGCATTCATGCTGCACACGGGGCGGGACCACTGGGAGGTGCTGTTGCGTGCCCGGGCCATCGAGAATCAGTGCTTCGTTGCGGCAGCCGCCCAGACGGGGGACCACGAGCCGAGCCGTACCTGCTTCGGCCGCAGCATGGTGATAGATCCCTGGGGGACAGTGCTCGCCCAGGTGCCCGATGGTTCCGGCCTCGCGATTGTCGACCTCGACCTGGAGCGGTTGCGGACGGTCCGGGCCGAGTTGCCGAGCCTGGCCAACCGTCGTCTCCAGCTTTCCTGAGCCCGACCGAGCGCACTGCGCCGCGGGCGGTGAACGGCTCGTCGTCGGGGCCGCTGTTCGTTGCCGGCCGGCTCACCCCTGGAGCAGGACACCGATCGTTGCGAGGCCGACGATGGCGGCGGCCGTGACCAGGAGCGCCGTCGTCATTCGGGAGGGTCCCCGACGAGCCAGCCGCCCGATCGACAGGACCAGGACGACGAGCACGAAGGCGCCGATGACGAGCTGCCAGAACGGCAGGAGTAGTCCGAGTAGCGTGTCCTTGGCCAGCACCGGGGTTGCTGTCAGCTCGGCCATGCAGACACTCTCCCACGGATGAGCGGTTCCGGTCTTCCGCACGCGGGGGAGTGGGTGGCTGCCGGCGGCTGACGCCGCCGGTCGGCGCCAGTGATGGATCTTGATTTGCCTTCTGCCGGACGACCGCGTAACTTTCTCTTTGTACGCGGGAAGCCGGGCAAACCGGCAGAGAGCGGGCACCAGGACCGTGGCGATACCGCCGAGCGGGACTGGGGCGCGGGCGGTGTGAGGCACTTCCGGAGACGGAGTTGCAATCACGAAGCCGACCGGGTAGAGTACTGAAGCCGGCAGGAGCCGGGCGGATGGCCGCGAAGCGGGTATCGGCCGGTCTGTCGATTCCCGCAACAGTAGCGACCGCCAAATTTGGCGTGCGTGATTGTGGGCCGGCTACGACGAGTTTGTTGCCTGAATGGTCAGGTTGACAATCGCGGAATGGTCCGGGTAGCTTAGAGCGGTTGCCTCCGGAGGGGCCCTGGTGTGGGGTTCTGATGGTGTGTGGTTGTTCTTTGAGAACTCAACAGGGTGTTTGGAAAGCCAGTGCCGTTTTGGTCTGGGTTGGCCTGCTGTGTGGTGGGTTGGCTTGGGCTTGAATTTGGCAGCAAATATTTTTGTTGCTGGGATTTTCTTCAAGTTTTTGTTGGAGAGTTTGATCCTGGCTCAGGACGAACGCTGGCGGCGTGCTTAACACATGCAAGTCGAGCGGAAAGGCCCTTCGGGGTACTCGAGCGGCGAACGGGTGAGTAACACGTGAGTAACCTGCCCCAGGCTTTGGGATAACCCCGGGAAACCGGGGCTAATACCGGATATGACTGGCTGCCGCATGGTGGTTGGTGGAAAGATTTTTCGGCTTGGGATGGACTCGCGGCCTATCAGCTTGTTGGTGGGGTAATGGCCTACCAAGGCGGCGACGGGTAGCCGGCCTGAGAGGGCGACCGGCCACACTGGGACTGAGACACGGCCCAGACTCCTACGGGAGGCAGCAGTGGGGAATCTTGCACAATGGGCGGAAGCCTGATGCAGCGACGCCGCGTGAGGGATGACGGCCTTCGGGTTGTAAACCTCTTTCAGCAGGGACGAAGCGTTTGTGACGGTACCTGCAGAAGAAGCGCCGGCCAACTACGTGCCAGCAGCCGCGGTAAGACGTAGGGCGCAAGCGTTGTCCGGATTTATTGGGCGTAAAGAGCTCGTAGGCGGCTTGTCGCGTCGACTGTGAAAACCCGTGGCTCAACTGCGGGCTTGCAGTCGATACGGGCAGGCTAGAGTTCGGTAGGGGAGACTGGAATTCCTGGTGTAGCGGTGAAATGCGCAGATATCAGGAGGAACACCGGTGGCGAAGGCGGGTCTCTGGGCCGATACTGACGCTGAGGAGCGAAAGCGTGGGGAGCGAACAGGATTAGATACCCTGGTAGTCCACGCTGTAAACGTTGGGCGCTAGGTGTGGGGAGCCTCTCCGGTTCTCTGTGCCGCAGCTAACGCATTAAGCGCCCCGCCTGGGGAGTACGGCCGCAAGGCTAAAACTCAAAGGAATTGACGGGGGCCCGCACAAGCGGCGGAGCATGCGGATTAATTCGATGCAACGCGAAGAACCTTACCTGGGTTTGACATCGCCGGAAATCCCCCAGAGATGGGGGGTCCTTCGGGGCCGGTGACAGGTGGTGCATGGCTGTCGTCAGCTCGTGTCGTGAGATGTTGGGTTAAGTCCCGCAACGAGCGCAACCCTTGTTCGATGTTGCCAGCGCGTTATGGCGGGGACTCATCGAAGACTGCCGGGGTCAACTCGGAGGAAGGTGGGGATGACGTCAAGTCATCATGCCCCTTATGTCCAGGGCTTCACGCATGCTACAATGGCCGGTACAATGGGCTGCGATACCGTGAGGTGGAGCGAATCCCAAAAAGCCGGTCTCAGTTCGGATCGGGGTCTGCAACTCGACCCCGTGAAGTCGGAGTCGCTAGTAATCGCAGATCAGCAACGCTGCGGTGAATACGTTCCCGGGCCTTGTACACACCGCCCGTCACGTCACGAAAGTCGGCAACACCCGAAGCCGGTGGCCTAACCCTTGTGGGGGGGAGCCGTCGAAGGTGGGGCTGGCGATTGGGACGAAGTCGTAACAAGGTAGCCGTACCGGAAGGTGCGGCTGGATCACCTCCTTTCTAAGGAGCGCCATCCGTCGAAGGGCGGTATGGAGCCTCGGTTGCCTGTGTTGGGTGATGGGGTGCTCATTGGTCGGAGACACTGGCTAGTTGGTCTTGGCAGCGGTTTGATGCTCTTGTACACGCTCCTCTTGTGGGGGTGGGGGAAGGGGTTGATGATGCGGCTGGGGTTGGCGGTGAACACCCTGTTGGGTCCTGAAGGAATGACCGTGTGGTTGTTTCTTGGGCCGTTGTTTCTGTGATGTCACTGTTGTGGTGGTGTTGCGGGGATGGTGGTTTTGCCTGGCGTGGCTTGTCTCGTATACCGGATGCTGGTTTTGCCCTTGTGTGGGTGGGGTTGGTGTTGCTGGTGCGGGGTGGTGGTTGCGGGTTGGTTGTTTGTTGAGAATTACACAGTGGACGCGAGCATCTTTGTGGTCAAGTTGTCAAGGGCGAACGGTGGATGCCTTGGCACCAGGAGCCGATGAAGGACGTGGGAGGCCGCGATAGGCCTGGGGGAGCTGTCAACCGAGCTGTGATCCCAGGGTGTCCGAATGGGGGAACCCGGCATCAGTCATGTGGTGTCACCTGCACCTGAACTCATAGGGTGTGTGGAGGGAACGCGGGGAAGTGAAACATCTCAGTACCCGTAGGAAGAGAAAACAATTGTGATTCCGTGAGTAGTGGCGAGCGAAAGCGGATTGAGGCTAAACCGGCTGCGTGTGATACCTGTCAGGGGTTGCGTGGTTGGGGTTGTGGGATCCTGCGACACGGGCTGACACTCGTGTGGGGAGTTATAAAGCTGGTGGTTAGTTGAACAGTCTGGAATGGCTGACCGTAGACGGTGAAAGTCCGGTAGGTGAAAGCTGCCAGTCTCCTGTGGGTGTTCCCGAGTAGCGGCGGACTCCTGTAATCTGCCGTGAATCTGCCAGGACCATCTGGTAAGCCTAAATACTTCCTGGTGACCGATAGCGGATAGTACCGTGAGGGAATGGTGAAAAGTACCCCGGGAGGGGAGTGAAATAGTACCTGAAACCGTTCGCCTACAATCCGTCGGAGCCTCTTTTGTGGGGTGACGGCGTGCCTTTTGAAGAATGAGCCTGCGAGTTAGTGGCATGTGGCGAGGTTAACCCGGGNGGGGGAGCCGTAGCGAAAGCGAGTCTGAATAGGGCGTTAGAGTCGCGTGTCCTAGACCCGAAGCGGAGTGATCTAGCCATGGGCAGGCTGAAGCGTGGGTAAGACTGCGTGGAGGGCCGAACCCACCAACGTTGAAAAGTTGGGGGATGACCTGTGGTTAGGGGTGAAAGGCCAATCAAACTCCGTGATAGCTGGTTCTCCCCGAAATGCATTTAGGTGCAGCGTCGTGTGTTTCTTGCCGGAGGTAGAGCACTGGATGGTCTAGGGGGCCTACAAGCTTACTGAAATCAGCCAAACTCCGAATGCCGGTAAGTGAGAGCGCGGCAGTGAGACTGCGGGGGATAAGCTTCGTAGTCGAGAGGGAAACAGCCCAGATCACCAGCTAAGGCCCCTAAGCGTGTGCTAAGTGGAAAAGGATGTGGGGTCGCATAGACAACCAGGAGGTTGGCTTAGAAGCAGCCATCCTTGAAAGAGTGCGTAATAGCTCACTGGTCAAGTGGTTCCGCGCCGACAATGTAGCGGGGCTCAAGCACACCGCCGAAGCTGTGGCATTCACGCGTGTACTTCGCATGGCCTTTGGGTTGTGTGTAGGTGTGTGGATGGGTAGGGGAGCGTCGTGCCGGGGGTGAAGCAGCCGAGTGATCGAGTTGTGGACGCGGTGCGAGTGAGAATGCAGGCATGAGTAGCGAAAGAAGGGTGAGAAACCCTTCCGCCGGATGACCAAGGGTTCCAGGGCCAGGTTAATCCGCCCTGGGTGAGTCGGGGCCTAAGGCGAGGCCGAGAGGCGTAGTCGATGGATAACGGGTTGATATTCCCGTACCCGCGAAGGAGCGTCCCTGATGAACTTCGTTGTGCTAACCATCCGAGCTTGGTGTGGTCTTCGGACTGTGCTGGGGGAGCGTGGGAACCTGGCGGGTAGTAGTCAAGCGATGGGGTGACGCAGGAAGGTAGCTGAGCCCGGCCGGTGGTTGTGCCGGGGTAAGCGTGTAGGCTGTGTCGTAGGTAAATCCGCGGCGCGTGTGGCTGAGACGTGATGCCGAGCCGATTCAGGTGAAGTCAGTGATCCTATGCTGTCGAGAAAAGCCTCTAGCGAGTTCCGAGCGGCCCGTACCCTAAACCGACACAGGTGGTCAGGTAGAGAATACCAAGGCGATCGGGTGAACTGTGGTTAAGGAACTCGGCAAATTGCCCCCGTAACTTTGGGAGAAGGGGGGCCGGAGACGTGAAGGCACGTGCTGCTGGAGCGTTGTATGGCCGCAGAGAGCAGGGGGAAGCGACTGTTTACTAAAAACACAGGTCCATGCGAAGAAGTAATTCGATGTATATGGACTGACGCCTGCCCGGTGCTGGAACGTTAAGGGGACCTGTTAGTCTTTCGGGGCGAAGCGGAGAACTTAAGCGCCAGTAAACGGCGGTGGTAACTATAACCATCCTAAGGTAGCGAAATTCCTTGTCGGGTAAGTTCCGACCTGCACGAATGGCGTAACGACTTCCCCACTGTCTCAACCACAGGCCCGGCGAAATTGCATTACGAGTAAAGATGCTCGTTACGCGCGGCAGGACGGAAAGACCCCGGGACCTTTACTATAGCTTGACATTGGTATCTGAATTAGCTTGTGTAGGATAGGTGGGAGCCTGTGAAGTGTGCACGCCAGTGCATGTGGAGGCAATCTTGAAATACCACTCTGGTTGGTTTGGGTATCTAACTTCGGACCGTTATCCGGTTCAGGGACAGTGTCTGGTGGGTAGTTTAACTGGGGCGGTTGCCTCCTAAAGGGTAACGGAGGCGCCCAAAGGTTCCCTCAGCCTGGTTGGCAATCAGGTGTTGAGTGTAAGTGCACAAGGGAGCTTGACTGTGAGACTGACGGGTCGAGCAGGGACGAAAGTCGGGACTAGTGATCCGGCACTGGCGAATGGAAGCGGTGTCGCTCAACGGATAAAAGGTACCCCGGGGATAACAGGCTGATCTTCCCCAAGAGTCCATATCGACGGGATGGTTTGGCACCTCGATGTCGGCTCGTCGCATCCTGGGGCTGTAGCAGGTCCCAAGGGTTGGGCTGTTCGCCCATTAAAGCGGTACGCGAGCTGGGTTTAGAACGTCGTGAGACAGTTCGGTCCCTATCCGCCGTGCGCGTAGGATACTTGAGAAGGGCTGTCCCTAGTACGAGAGGACCGGGACGGACGAACCTCTGGTGTGCCAGTTGTCCCGCCAGGGGCACGGCTGGTTGGCTACGTTCGGAAGGGATAACCGCTGAAAGCATCTAAGCGGGAAGCCTGCTTCAAGATGAGGTATCCCATCCACCTTTGGTGGGGTAAGGCCCCCAGCTAGACGACTGGGTTGATAGGCCGGAAATGTAAGCTCGGTAACGGGTTCAGTTGACCGGTACTAATAGGCCGAGGACTTGATTACTAAGTTGCTGCGCGTCCACTGTGTAACTCTTGGCAAACAAACATTGCCTGTGGTGTTGGGTGTGTTTGATATGTCGATAAGTGTTACGGCGGTCATGGCGGAGGGGAAACGCCCGGTTACATTCCGAACCCGGAAGCTAAGCCCTCCAGCGCCGATGGTACTGCACTCGGGAGGGTGTGGGAGAGTAGGACACCGCCGGGCAAAACTTCAGTTGAGGGCCGACCCTACCCGGGTCGGCCCTCAACGTGTTTCCAGCCCGACAACACCACCACGGCACCACCGCCACAGATTGTCGATCAGCGGGTCTGCATCTCGTTGCGCATTGTCCGGAACAGGTCACCGGCTTCCACTACCGGATGATCCGGGAACAGACCCATCACCACGCTTCCATGGTCTGCCCAGCCACACACGGCGAACTCCCCACCCAGGCCGCTGGTAGTGCCACACTTCAGCACTCCGCCGAGGGGGCCCGGGGAGAGGTGCTGCAGCCCGCTGACGTGACCAGTCTCGTCGGCCATCAGCCCGAAGAGGCTGTCCAGGTCCCGCTCGGGTTGCCAGAGCAGCGTGGTGCCACCGAAGACGAGCACCGGTCGGCGCTCGCCGGCAGGATCCCGGTAGACGGCTCCGAAACTCTGGTCCACCTCGATGTTGGCCGCGAACCCGTTCCGGAGATAGTCGGCGGTGCTGCGGGCCGGCTCGCTGTCGTCCCGAGCCAACCCGGCCAGCTGCGCTGGGCTGCCTATCGTGGCGTCCTGCTGCTGAAAGATGGGCCAGGCCACGGTGCCGAAGGCCCCGGCGCCAGCGAGCCCCACGGCGGTCGCGAGCAGCCACGCCACCCGGCGGCGGCGCGCTCGGACGCCCGCGCGTCTGGGCTCCGGAGCCGGGTCCTCGCCATCGAGTCGGATCGGCTCGTCGGTCAGGTTGACTGGCTCGGGGGCCTCGTTGACGGCGCGCTCGCTGAGGTGCCCGTGGGACATAACCGACACCGTACGCGAAGCCCTGGTGGCGCACGTAAGGTCCGCGGAAGCTCTCCGTAGACTTCCAGGGGTGACCGAGAGACTGGATGCCCGACGCCCCGACGCCCCGACCCTTGCCGGCCAGTATCTGCCGGGCGAGGTGGAGCAGCGACGGTACGAGCAGTGGGTAGCCGGCGGACACTTCCACGCGTCGGCGGAGAGCGACAAGCCCCCGTACACCATCGTCATCCCACCGCCGAACGTCACCGGCTCGCTGCACATGGGGCACGCGCTGGACCACACGATGCAGGACGCCCTGGCCCGGCGGAAGCGCATGCAGGGCTACGAGACGCTCTGGCTGCCCGGCATGGATCACGCCGGCATCGCCACCCAGAACGTCGTGGAGCGGCAGCTGGGCGAGCAGGGCCTGTCCCGGCATGACCTCGGCCGCGAGGCGTTCGTCGAACGAGTCTGGCAGTGGAAGGCCGAGTCCGGGGGCGCGATCCTTGGGCAGATGCGCCGGCTCGGCGACTCCGTCGACTGGGAGCGGGAGCGCTTCACCATGGACGCGGGCCTGTCGCGGGCCGTCCACACCATGTTCAAGGCGTTGTACGACGACGGGTTGATCTACCGGGCCGAGCGGATCATCAACTGGTGTCCGCGCTGCCTCACCGCGCTGTCGGACATCGAGGTGGAGCACACGGACGACGACGGTGAGCTGGTGTCGATCCGATACAGCGACGAGGTCGTGGTGGCTACCACCCGGGCGGAGACGATGCTCGGTGACACCGCCATCGCCGTGCATCCCGAGGACGAGCGGTACCAGCACCTGATCGGCACCGAGGTCGAGCTGCCGCTGACCGGCCGGTGCATTCCGATCGTCGGGGACGAGCACGTTGATCCGACCTTCGGCACCGGCATGGTGAAGGTAACCCCGGCGCACGACCCGAACGACTTTGAGATCGGTCAGCGGCACGGCCTGCCGTCCCACACGATCATGGACGAGCGGGGGGTTATCACCGCGCCCGGGCCATTTGCCGGCCTGGACCGGTACGAGGCGCGCCCCGCCATCGTCGCCGCACTGCGGGAGCAGGGCCGGATCGTGGCCGAGAAGCGCCCGTACACGCATGCGGTTGGTCACTGCTCGCGTTGCCGCACGACGGTGGAGCCCCGCCTGTCGTTGCAGTGGTTCATCAACACCTCGCCGTTGGCCAAGGCGGCTGGTGACGCGGTGCGGGACGGACGGGTGAGGATTGAGCCGGCGGAGCTGGCCAAGCGGTACTTCGCCTGGGTCGACAACATGCACGACTGGTGCATCTCCCGCCAGCTGTGGTGGGGGCACCGCATCCCGGTCTGGTACGGCCCGGCCGGCGAGGTCGTCTGCGTCGGTCCGGACGAGACGCCGCCGGCCGGCGACGGTTGGCGCCAGGACGAGGATGTCCTGGACACCTGGTTCTCCAGCGGCCTCTGGCCCTTCTCCACCCTCGGCTGGCCGGAGCAGACCCCGGAGCTGGCCACGTTCTACCCGACGAGCGTCCTGGTCACCGGCTACGACATCCTCTTCTTCTGGGTCGCCCGGATGATGATGTTCGGCCTGTACGCGATGGACGGCCGACAGCCCTTCGATGTGGTCGCGCTGCACGGCATGGTCCGCGACGAGCACGGCAAGAAGATGTCGAAGTCGTTCGGCAACGTGGTTGATCCGCTGGACTGGATTGATCGGTTCGGCGCCGATGCCACCCGGTTCACCCTGGCCCGTGGTGCGAATCCCGGCGGGGACGTCGCCGTCAGCGAGGAGTGGTGCCAGGGCTCCCGTAACTTCTGCAACAAGCTCTGGAACGCGACCCGGTTCGCCCTGTTGAACGGCGCGCACACCCAGGGGGCGCTACCGCCGGCGACGGAACTGTCAACGGTCGACCGGTGGATCCTGTCCCGGCTCGCGCGCGTCACCGCCGAGGCGGACGAGCAGTTCGAGGCGTACGAGTTCGCAAAGGTCTGTGACCTGCTGTACCACTTCGCGTGGGACGAGGTCTGCGACTGGTACGTGGAGTTGACCAAGCCGCTCCTGGCGGCCGGCGGTGCGGCTGCGGACGCCACCCGGCGCGTCCTCGGGGAGGTGCTGGACCAGCTACTGCGGCTGCTGCACCCGGTGATCCCGTTCATCACCGACGAGTTGTGGATCGCCTTGACCGGCGGCGAGACGGTCATGACGGCAGCTTGGCCGGCCGTCGACCAGGCGCTGGTTGACGCTGCCGCGGAGACGGAGATCGCCACGCTCCAGCGGGTGGTCACCGAGATCCGGCGGTTCCGCTCTGACCAGGGGTTGCGTCCGACCCAGCGGGTCGTCGCCCGGCTCGACGGGTTGGCCGGCGCCGGTATTGCTGGGCACGAACCGCTGATCCGGTCGCTGGTGCGCCTCGATGCGGCGGGTACGGACTTCCAGGCCAGCGCCGTTCTGACCCTGCCGGGTGAGGTGGGCGTCGCGCTGGACACCCGTGGGTCGATCGACGTGGCAGCCGAGCGAGCGCGGTTGACCAAGGACCGGGCGGCGGCGGCGAAGGAGGTCGGACAGGCCCGGACGAAGCTCGACAACCCGGCGTTCGTGGGGAAGGCACCCGAGCCGGTGGTGCAGAAGATCCGCGACCGGCTCGCCACCGCCGAGGCCGACCTGGTGCGGATCGACGCAGCTTTGGAGGCCCTCTCCTCGTGACCGACCAGACTGACTTCGCTGCCGTCGAGGCGGAGCTCGCCACTCGCGGGTTCACCCGGATGGTCTTCGAGCTGGACCGCATCGAGATGCTGCTGGACCTGCTCGGGAGCCCACAGCGGGCGTACCCGTCGATCCACCTCACCGGCACCAACGGAAAGACCTCGACCGCCCGCATGATCGACTCGTTGCTGCGGGCGTTCGGGCTGCGCACCGGGCGGTACACCAGCCCACACCTGGAGACCGTCCGCGAGCGGATCAGCCTGGACGGTGAGCCGGTTGACGAACAGCGGTTCGTCGCCGCCTACCGCGAGGTGGCGCCGCTGGCCCGACTCGTTGACCAACGGTCCGCGGAGCCCCTGACCTACTTCGACCTGACCACGGCGCTGGCCTTCGCCACCTTCGCCGACGCCCCGGTGGATGTCGCCGTTGTCGAGGTGGGTCTCGGCGGTGCGGAGGACTCGACCAACGTCCTTCAGGCCGGCGTCACGGTGTTGACCCCGATCGGGCTCGACCACACCGAGTGGCTCGGCGACACGATCTCCGACATCGCGCTCCACAAGGCGGGCATCATCCACAAGGGCGCGACGGTGATCTCGGCCGGGCAGGAGGAGGAGGCGGCGCGTCCGGTGCTCGAGCGCTGCGCCGAGGTCGACGCGACGATCGCCCGAGAGGGCGCCGAGTTCGGGGTACTGCGCCGGGCCGTCGCAGTCGGTGGACAGGTGCTCACCCTGCAGGGGCTCGGCGGGCAGTACGAGGAGCTCTTTGTCCCGTTGCACGGTGCCCACCAGGCGCAGAACGCCGCCATGGCGCTCGCGGCGGTGGAGGCGTTCCTCGGTGCGGGGGCACGCCGCCAACTGGACGTCGAGACGGTCCGGGAGGGGTTCGCCGCAGTGAGCTCGCCCGGGCGGTTGGAGCGGGTCCGTACCGCGCCGACCGTGCTGCTCGACGGCGCGCACAACCCGCAGGGCATGGCGGCCACGGTCACCGCGCTGCAGGAGGAGTTCGCGTTCAGCAAACTGGTCGCCGTCCTCGGTGTCCTCGTTGACAAGGACGCGGTCAGCCTGCTCGAACTGCTGGAGCCGGTGGTTGACCAGCTGGTGGTCACCCGCAACAGCTCGCCGCGGGCGATGCCGACCCGGGAGCTGGCGACGCTCGCCGTTGACGTCTTCGGCCCGGACCGGGTGGTGGTGGCGGAGCAGATGCCAGACGCTATTGAGGCGGCGGTGGCGTTGGCCGAGCAGGATGTCCCGGGTGAACTGGCCGGGATCGGCGTACTCGTCACCGGCTCGGTGGTTACCGTGGCCGATGCCCGTCGGCTACTGAAGCGATGACTGCCGCGGGGCGTCCAACCGGGCCGGGGCCGGCGGCCGGGCGGTCGCCGGGTTCGCCTCCGGCGGCCGAGCTGCCAGAGGGCTCGGTGTCGCCGCCGCGCCGCTCCGGGTTGCGCAATCCGCAGCGGGCAGTGGCCGGTCTCGGTGCCGGGCTGCTGAGCCTTGAGGCTCTGGTCCTGGTGCTGGCCATCCAGCCGATGCGGGTGGTCGGCGGCGGGCTGAGCGCTGCCGCGATCGCCGCTGTGGTGGCGCTGGCGGTGCTGGCGGTGCTGCTGGCCGGAGTGATCCGTCGCGCCTGGGCCTGGTCGGCGGGGATCGTGCTGCAGGGCGCGTTGCTGCTCGCCGGCGCGTTGCACTGGTCGCTGCTGGTGCTCGGGGTCATCTTCGCGTTGGTGTGGGTGTACGCCCTGCACGTGCGGCGGGTGATCCTCGGCTGACCGACCTGCTCAGGCCCCGGCTGACCGACCTGCTCAGGCCGATTGGCCGACCGACCCATTCAGGCTTCGGCGCGTTCCCGCCACTGGGTGAGGGCGATGCCGTGTCCGTCCGGATCGCGGAAGGCGGCTGCCCACACCTCCAGCTTCGACCCGCGGTTGACGACCCGGGGCGGATAGGTGAAGCGGACGCCGGATTCGCGCAGCCGCGCGTACGCGTCTTGGATGTCGTCAACCTCAAGGTTGACGTGCACGAGCCGACGGCTGATGGGGACGGCCTCGGTGACCTCCCGGAGCACCAGGCGGGTCGCCCCGGAGGCGAGCACCGCGTTACCGGAGCCCTGGTCGACCTCGGTGAAGCCGAGGTCCCGATAGAAGGTGAGCGACCGGGCCAGGTCGGTGACGAGCAGGGTGAACCCCACCCCGGCGATCGGCGGGTCACCGGCGGGCTCCCCGAAGATCGCCTCGTCCAGGTCCGGGATCACCGGTTCCTCGGCGTACGGCGGCATCGGGTCGTCCAGGGGCAGGTCGACCGGGTCCGCCGGGGCGGGGACCCGGAACCCGTCGCCGGCCGGTCCGGGCTCTTCGGCGGTCGGTCGAGCTGGCGTGGCGGCGGAGGCGTCCTCGAATGGTGCCGTCTGGAAGGGCGCTGCCTCGGCCGATGGGTCGAATCGTTGCTCGGCGGGGGGTCGGGGGCTCGGCGCGGAGCGGCGCGGTAGGTCGCCGGGGGCGGGTGGGTTGACCAGTTCCCCGTCGAGAACCGGCGGGCTGCCGGGGACATGGTGTACGACGACTGTGCTGGGCTCGGTCGGCGGCGGAACCGGGTCGGCGTACGGGTCCCGGAACTCGTCGTCGGCTGGCCGGCCGGCCCACGGCGGTGCCTCCTGCTGGATCAGCAGTTCCTCTATCGGTAGGTCCGGGTCTGGGTGGTGCAGGGGCAGGTCCGCGGCGCTGACCCGCGCGGTTTCTGCGTGGGTGAGCACCTCGTCCCAGAGGACGCGTACGTGCCGCTGGTCGTCGAGCGCCACCCGGATCGGTAGGGCCTGGCCCGGCGCCGGCCACTTGGCGACCGGTACCCGCGGTTCGATGATCTTCTTGGATCGTGGCGGTAGCCCGGGCGCGTCGATGAAGAGCTGCAACTCGCAGCGGCCGAACGCGTACTGGGTTGGCGGCTCGGAGACGGTGTGCACCGTCCCCTCACCGATGACCCAGGTGCGCCCGCCGGCCCGAACCGTGGCGAGGGCGACCGCCAGCACCAGGATGGCGCCGCCGAGCGCCACGATCGACCAACTCGGCATGCCCAGGCCGAACAAGACCACGAACGTGGCCACCGTGCCCAGCGCCGCGCCGACCAGTTTGCGGACCGGCGCGATCGGGCGGCTACCGCCATTCGCCACTGTGGACCTCCTGGGGGGTAGGGGCCAGGCTAGGCCGACTCGGCCGCCGGGGGAAGGACCGACCGCCGCACCGGCGCCGAGACCGGGCCGATACGCTGACCGTACCCATCCCGGTCGCCTTCGGTGTACAGGAGGAACAGCGTGTCCAGCAGCAGCCCGGAGGAGCGTACGCTCGTATTGATCAAGCCCGACGCGGTCCGCCGCGGGCTGGTCGGCGAGATTGTCTCCCGATTTGAGAGTAAGGGCCTGCGGCTCGACGCGCTGGTGCAGCGGACGCTGGACGCGGACTTCGCCGATCAGCACTACGCCGAGCATGTCAACAAGCCCTTCTACCCGCCGCTGAAGACCTTCATGACCAGCGGCCCACTGGTCGCGCTCGTGCTCTCGGGCGACCAGGTCATCGAGGTGGTGCGCGGCATGATCGGCGTGACCGACGGCCGGCGGGCCGCGGCCGGCACCATCCGGGGCGACCTGTCGCTGTCGAACCGGGAGAACCTCGTGCACGCCTCGGACTCCGTCGACAGCGCGAAGCGCGAGATCGGGCTCTGGTTCCCGGAGTTGGTCTGAGGATCGCGGCCGAGGCGCTGTCGCGCGCGGCGGGGCGTTGTCGCGTCCACGGCAGGGTTGCGTCCGCGGCGGGGTGTTGTAGCGCCTTGGGGCGCGGTCGGTCACCGGGTGTTCCCGGGTTGGTCATCTGGGCCGCGGGGAAAGGTCATGTCGGTTCGGTAGACCGGGGGTGAGTCCCCGATCCGGGAGGAACCATGACCGATTTCGATCGACGTACGCTCCTGCGGACCGGCCTTGCCGTGGGTGCGGGAGCCGCTGGCGGAGCGCTCCTGGGGAGTGCCGGCGGCGCCGCCGGGCCCGCCGCTGCGGGGTGGCGCCCGGCCGGTCGTCCCGTTCTCACGCACGGGGTGCAGAGCGGCGACGTCTCCGCCGAGTCGGCGGTGGTGTGGACCCGGGCTGATCGGCCCGGCCGGATGCTGGTGGAGGTGAGCCGCCGGCCGGACCTGCGGGACGCCCGGCGGCTGCGCGGGCCGGTCCTGGATCCGACCGGGGACTTCACCGGCAAGGTACGACTGCGCGGATTGCCGGCCGGTGAGCGCTGGTACTACCGGGTCCGGGCGGAGAGCCTGGACCGGCCAGGGTTGTGTAGTGAGCCCCTGACCGGTTCCCTGCGGACCGCCCCCGGCCCACGTCGGCGGCGTGACATCCGGTTTGTCTGGACCGCGGACATCGCTGGGCAGGGCTGGGGCATCGCCCCCGACTTCGGTGGCATGCCCATCTTCGCCGCCATGCGCGCCACCGAACCCGACTTCTTCCTCTGTAGCGGTGACACGGTGTATGCCGACAACCCGCTGACCGAGATGGTGTCGCTGCCGGACGGGCGGGTCTGGCGGAACCTCGTCACCCCGGAGAAGAGCAAGGTCGCCGAGACCCTGGCGGAGTTCCGGGGGCAGTACGCGTACAACATGCTCGACGAGCACCTGCGGACGTTCGTGGCCGAGGTGCCACAGATCAACCAGTGGGACGACCACGAGGTGACGAACAACTGGTACCCGGGCGAGGTGCTGGCCGATGACCGGTACACGGAGAAGCGGGTAGACGTGCTCGCCGCCCGCGCCCGGCAGGCGTTTGACGAGTGGTTGCCCACCCCGATCCGGGCACCCCGTTACCGACGGCTGCCGTACGGGGCATTGCTGGATGTCTTCGTGCTGGACATGCGTACGCACAAGGACCCGAACGACGGGAACACCTACCCGGATCCGGACCGGGGGCTGCTCGGCCGGGAGCAGCGGGAGTGGCTGATTCGCGAGTTGACCCGCTCCCGGGCGACGTGGAAGGTGATCGCGGCCGACCTGCCGCTCGGTCTGGTGGTGCCGGACGGCTCGGCCCAGGAGGGCGTGGCGCAGGGTGATCCGGGGGCGCCGGCGGGCCGGGAGTTGGAGTTCGCCGAGGTGCTTCGGGCGGTCCATCGCGCCGGGGTGACCGGCATCTTCTTTCTCACCGCCGATGTCCACTACACCGCCGCCCACCACTATGACCCTGCCCGGGCGGCGATTGGCGACTTCACGCCCTTCTGGGAGTTCGTCTCCGGCCCGGCGCACGCCGGCGCCTTCGGCCCCAACGAGATGGATGGCACGTTCGGCCCGCAAGCGGTCTTCGTCAACGCGCCGCCCAGCGCGAACACCAGCCCCGCGGCGGGTTTCCAGCACTTCGGCGAGGTGCGTATCGACGCCGACAGCGGCGCCTGCACGGTCCACCTGCGGGATCGCATCGGCAACTCGCTCTGGAGCATCACGCTTCCCGCTCCACGGTGACCACGCCGGCCGATCATGGAGCTGGTCGGGGCTTCATGATCGGCCGGTTCCGCGGTGGGAAAGTCGGCGGCGATCTCTGCCCGGGGTCGGGTAGGGTTGGCGACCACACGGCGACGACCCGGCTATCACCGGTGAGCCTCCGGAAGAAAGGGCGTCCGCGCCCGAGTAGAACCGGACGGGTCCGGCCCGTCACAGCCGGCCAACGAGCGGGCGGTCGATCTTGGCTGCCAAGCGGGGTGGTACCGCGGGCCCGGCCCCGGCACGCTGACGGCGTCCGGAGCGGGTTCGTCCTCGCAGACCCACGAAGAGTGAGCTGCGAAGGAGCGCGACCCCCCGATGGCCTATCCGTTGCATGACCCGACCGCGACCGGAGTCCCTGCGAGCCCGGACCTGCCCGCGATCGAGCGTCGGGTCCTGGAGCACTGGACGGCCGACAAGACCTTCGAGGCCTCCGTGGAGGCCCGGCCGGCCTCCCGACGGTTGGTGGACGGCATCGTCGCCGACGGTGCCCCCGCCGACAACGAGTACGTCTTCTACGACGGTCCGCCGTTCGCCAACGGCCTGCCGCACTATGGCCACCTCTTCACCGGCTACGTCAAGGACGTGGTGCCGCGCTACCAGACCATGCGTGGTCGGCGGGTGGAGCGTCGGTTCGGCTGGGACTGCCACGGCCTGCCCGCCGAGGTGGTCGCCGAGAAGCAGCTCGGCATCACCAGCAAGGCGGAGATCCTCGACCTGGGAGTGGACCGGTTCAACGAGGCCTGTCGGAGCTCGGTGCTGGAGTTCACCCAGGACTGGGAACGCTACGTCACCCGTCAGGCCCGTTGGGTCGACTTCTCCAATGACTACAAGACACTGGACCTGGACTACATGGAGAGCGTCCTGTGGGCCTTCAAGAGCCTGCACGACAAGGGCCTGGTCTACGAGGGCTTCCGGGTGCTCGCGTACTGCTGGCGGTGCGAGACGCCGCTGTCGAACACCGAGACCCGGATGGACGATGTCTACCGGGACCGGCACGACCCGACGCTCAGCGTGTGGTTGACGCTCACCCCGGACTCCGACGCCCCGGAGCTGCTGCGCGGCGACGTCGCGCTGGGGGTCTGGACCACCACGCCGTGGACGCTGCCGTCCAACCTGGCGCTCGCAGTCGGCCCGGACATCGAGTACGCGGTGTTGGAGCGGGACGGGCAGCGCTACGTCCTGGGCGCCGCCCGGGTTGCCGCGTACGCCAAGGAGTTGGAGGGGTACCAGCAGGTCGGCACCGTGTACGGCCGGGACCTGATCGGGCGCCGATACACCCCGCTGTACGACTTCCTGGTCGAGCCGGCGGGGGAGCACGCGTACCAGGTGTTGGGCGCGGACTTCGTGACCACCGAGGACGGCACCGGGATCGTGCATCTGGCGCCGGCGTTCGGCGAGGACGACCAGAACACCTGCAACGCCGCCGGCATACCGACCGTGGTCACGGTGGACGACCGTACCCGGTTCACCGCGCTCGTCCCGCCGTACCAGGGGGAGCAGGTCTTCGACGTCAACAAGCCGGTGATCCGGGAGCTGAAGGAGCGGGGCGTGGTGCTCCGGCAGGACACCTACACCCACGCGTACCCGCACTGTTGGCGCTGCGACACCCCACTGGTCTACAAGGCGGTGTCGTCCTGGTTCGTCGCGGTGACCCGGTTCAAGGATCGGATGGTCGAGCTCAACCAGCAGATCAACTGGACTCCGGGGCACATCAAGGACGGCTCGTTCGGCAAGTGGCTGGCCAACGCCCGGGACTGGTCGATCAGCCGGAACCGGTTCTGGGGCTCACCGATCCCGGTGTGGAGGTCCGACAACCCGGCCTATCCGCGGGTGGACGTCTACGGCTCCCTCGCCGAACTGGAGCGGGACTTCGGCGTACGCCTGACCGATCTGCACCGGCCGGCGGTGGATGAGCTGGTCCGCCCGAACCCGGACGACCCGACCGGGAAGTCCATGATGCGCCGGGTCCCGGAGGTGCTGGACTGCTGGTTCGAGTCCGGTGCGATGCCGTTTGCCCAGGTGCACTACCCGTTCGAGAACGCCGACTGGTTCGAGTCCCACTACCCGGGTGACTTCATCGTCGAGTACATCGGGCAGACCCGCGGTTGGTTCTACACCATGCACGTGCTCGCCACGGCGCTGTTTGACCGGCCCGCCTTCCGCAACTGCCTGAGCCACGGCATCCTGCTTGGGTCGGATGGGCGCAAGATGTCCAAGAGCCTGCGCAACTACCCGGATGTGTATCACATCTTTGACACGTACGGCTCGGACGCGATGCGCTGGATGCTGATGTCCTCCCCGGTGCTGCGCGGTGGTGACATGGCGGTGCACGAGGCCGGTATCCGGGACGCGGTCCGGCAGGTGCTGCTGCCGCTCTGGAACGTCTGGTACTTCTTCTCGCTCTACGCCAACGCCGACGGACGTCAGGCGCGGCGGAGCACCGCCTCGGCGCACCTGCTCGACCGGTACGTGCTGGCGAAGACGAACGAGCTGGTATCAACGGCGCAGGCGCAGCTGGACGGGTACGACATCTCCGGTGCCTGTGCCACGATCCGGTCCTACCTGGACGCGTTGACCAACTGGTACGTACGCCGCTCGCGGGACCGGTTCTGGTCCGGCGACGAGGACGCCTTCCACACCTTGTGGACGGTGCTGGAGACGCTCTGCCGCGTGGTCGCGCCGCTGGCGCCGCTGACGGCCGAGGAGATCTGGCGGGGCCTGACCGGTGAGCGTTCGGTGCACCTGACCGACTGGCCGACGGCGGCGGAGTTCCCCGCCGACCATGACCTGGTCGCTGCGATGGACGCGGTGCGGGGGGTCGCCTCGGCGGCGTTGTCCCTGCGTAAGGCGCGTGGCCTGCGGGTGCGGCTACCGCTGTCGGTGCTGACTGTCGCCACGCCGGCCGCTGCCGCGCTGCGGCCCTTCGCCGACCTGGTCGCCGACGAGGTCAACGTGAAGCGGGTCGAGTTCACCGACGAGCTGGGCAGCTACTGCGAGCAGGTGTTGACGGTGGTGCCCCGGGCCCTTGGCCCGCGGGTCGGTAAGGCGGTCCAGCAGGTGATCAGGGCGGTCAAGGCCGGCGAGTGGGAGCTGGTTGACGGCGCACCGGTCGCCGCCGGAGTCACCCTCGCCGAGGGTGAGTACGAGCTGCGGCTGGTCGCCGCGGACGCCGAGCAGTCGGCGCCGCTGCCCGGCGGTGAGGGCGTGGTCGTTCTGGACACCGAGGTCACCCCGGAGCTGGCCGCCGAGGGGCTGGCCCGAGATGTGATCCGGGTGGTGCAGCAGGCCCGCCGGGACGCCGACCTGGATGTGTCGGACCGGATCGTGGTCGCGCTCGCCGCATCCGAGCAGGTGTGGGCGGCGGTCTCCGCGTACCGCGATGTGGTGGCCCGGGAGGTGCTGGCCGATTCGGTGGAGCTCGCCCCCGGGCTGGCCGGGTTCACCGGTGAGGTGGGCGACGGTGAGCAGGTTGCGGTGACCGTCCGTCGGGTTTAGAACAGGTGCGGATGGGCCCGGTCGACGCCGGCGACGGTGCGAGCGGGTCCTTCCTCACCCCCACCCCATCAAGTTGATCTTTAAATCGGTCACTCGGTCAGCGGACCCGCCACACCTCGCCCGGGGTGTCTGGTGGGGGTCCGCTACCGTGACACCGCCCCTGTACCCGTATTCGAACTGCCGGAGGACCAGTGCCGCTGCTCTACACCATCGGCAAGCTCACCTTGGCGCCCGCGCTTCGGTTGGGCTTCCGTCCGACCGTGGAAGGGCTGGAGTACGTGCCGGAGACCGGCGGCGCGATCTTCGCTGGCAACCACCTCTCGGTCGCCGACGAGCTCTTCCTCGGCACGACCGTCCCCCGGCACCTGGCCTTCTGGGCCAAGTCCGAGTACTTCAAGGGCACCGGCCTGAAAGGGCGGTTCTCCAGGTTCGTGCTCACCGGCCTCGGCGCCATCCCGGTGGAGCGCGGCGGCGGGCGCGCAGCCCTGTCGGCGTTCGATGCGGCGATCCCCGCGCTCCGCGCCGGTGACCTGGTCGTCGTCTACCCGGAGGGGACCCGCTCCCCGGACGGGCGGCTCTACCGTGGACGTACCGGCGCGGTCCGGCTCGCGGTGACGGCGGGGGTGCCGATCATCCCGGTCGGCATGATCGGCACCGACAAGGTGCAGCCGATCGGCGCGCGGATGCCTCGCCCCCTCACCGGCCGGATCACCGTGCGGTTCGGCAAGCCGTTGGACTTCACCGGGCGGTCGGACGACCGTGCCTCGCTGCGGGCCATGACCGATGAGGTGATGGGCGAGATCCAGAAGCTCACCGGTCAGGAGTATGTCCCGCGGTACGCGCCGGCACGTGGACGTCCGCCCGCGGACGGGGAGCCGGGCGCGGTCTGACCGATGCGCGGTGGCGGAGGGCCCGGCTGGTTGGCCCAGCCGGGACGCCGAGTCGCGGGAATGGAGCCGGAGTCGGGTCAGTCCGACCGGGTGACGATCTGATTCCGTAGGGCGCCGAGGAGGATGGCGCTGTCTGCCACCGAGAGCCGGGTGAAGACGGCGGTGGCGATGCTGCTGTGGTCAACGGAGGTGCAGACCACCACGTCGGTGCCACCGTCGTGACCGATGGCACATCGCCCGTGCTGGCCGTGGACCCCGGTCCCGACGACCTGCGACGCGCCGAGCGCGTACTCGCCGGTGAGCCGCTCCATCTCGTCTTCCGCCGCCGACTTCGGCGCGAGCCAGATTCCGGTGCCACCAAAGACCGTCACCTGCTTGCCCGCACCGGTGTGGTATATGCCGGCGAAGGTGTCGCTGGCCGTCCAGTGCGCCTCGTCCACCCGCCGTGCCAACTCCGCCGCGGTCTGCCCGCTGCTCTGGTCCTCGCGTAGTCGCAGGTCCCTGAACTCGCTGGGGAGGGCGGCGTGCGCCGGGAACTGGTTGAGCGCCGGTGCCGCCCAGTAGGCCGGGCCGCCGCAGCAGCACGCGATGACGAACAGCAGCACCCAGGGCCACCTTCGGCGGTTGCGGCTCCGTGCTGCCGTGTCGGTTGGCTTCGACGTCGGCTGAGCGGGGGCTGGTGGGCGGGCCGAGTCGGCCGGCGCCGGGACCGGACAGCTGCTGGGGGGTGGGGCGGGAGCGCCGGTGGGGGCTGGTGCGGCCGAAGGGAGGACCGCAGGTCCGGTCGGCGGTGACGCTGGCTCCGCCGGGCCGGCGGAGGGCGGCTGCGGCTGCCGCGGGGCCGACGAAGGGAACGAGGCCGACGGGGCCGGTGGGATGGACGGTTCCGACGGGTCCGCTGGGGTCGGCGACAGGGGTGGCAGCTCGATGGAGAGTAGCTCCCACCCGGTGGTGTCGGTGCCGGCCCACGGGTCAACCGGGGTCTGGTCCTCCGGTGCCTCCGGGTGCCTCGCTGCCGCGGCGGGCTCGACCGGCTCGTCCCGCTGTCGCCGGCGCGGCAGGGGCACGGCAGCGGAGCCGCTCCTGGTGGGAGACGGTGGTTGGGCGGTCTCGTCTGCCCGGAACCGCTGAGTGCCGGTCGGGCCGCCCGGTTCGCCGTTGGTCGGCTCCGGCATCGTGTCCATCTCCTCTCGCCGGCCCAAGGCTAGTACCGACATACGCGCGCACGTCCGTGAGCCGCCGCCGTTGGTCTCGTCGTCGGGCGCGTACCCTTGAGCATCATGAGTGCCCTGTCCACCACGCCGCGCAGCGCCGTGGCCAACTCCGTGTGGCCCCGGCTGGAGCCGTTGCTGCCTCAGATCGCCAAGCCCATCCAGTACGTCGGTGGTGAGTTGGGGGCGGTGGTCAAGGACTGGGACACCGCGGCCGTGCGCTGGGCCCTGATGTACCCCGACGCGTACGAGGTCGGCCTGCCCAACCAGGGTGTCCAGATCTTGTACGAGGTGCTCAACGAGCAGCCCGACGTGCTTGCCGAGCGGACGTATGCCGTCTGGCCGGACCTGGAGCGGCTGATGCGCGCCCACCAGGTGCCGCAGTTCACCATCGACGCGCACCGTCCGGTGCGGGACTTCGATGTCTTCGGCGTCTCCTTCGCCACCGAGCTGGGCTACACGAATCTGCTCACCGCGATCGACCTGGCGGGAATTCCGCTCTTGGCCGCCGACCGCGGCGACGCCGACCCGGTGGTCGTCGCCGGTGGGCACGCCGCGTTCAACCCGGAGCCGATCGCCGCGTTTGTTGACGCCGCGGTACTCGGTGACGGCGAGGAAGCGGTCCTGGAGATCACCACGATCGTTCGGGAGTGGAAGGCCGAGGGCTCTCCCGGTGGCCGGGATGAGCTGCTGCTGCGGCTGGCCCGCACCGAGAGCGTCTACGTGCCGCGCTTCTACGACGTGGACTACCTGCCCGACGGCCGAATTCAGCGGGTCGTGCCGAACCGCCCGGACGTGCCGTTTCGGGTGCACAAGCGCACGACGATGGACCTGGACGCGTGGCCGTACCCGAAGAAGCCGCTCGTGCCACTGGCGGAGACGGTCCACGAGCGGTATGCGGTCGAGATCTTCCGGGGCTGCACCCGGGGCTGCCGGTTCTGCCAGGCTGGCATGATCACCCGGCCGGTGCGGGAGCGCTCGATCACCACGGTGGGGCAGATGGTGCGGGAGGGGCTGGAGTTCTCCGGCTTCCACGAGGTGGGCTTGCTCTCGCTCTCCTCGGCCGACCACTCAGAGATCGGCGACATGTGCTCCGGCCTGGCCCAGCAGTATGAGGGCACCAACGTGTCGCTCTCGTTGCCGTCCACCCGGGTGGACGCGTTCAACATCGACCTGGCGCAGGAGCTGGCCCGCAACGGCCGGCGGACCGGTCTGACCTTCGCCCCAGAGGGCGGGTCGGAGCGGATTCGTAAGGTGATCAACAAGATGGTGTCGAAGGACGACCTCATCCGGACCGTGGTCACCGCCTACACCAATGGCTGGCGGCAGGTGAAGCTCTACTTCATGTGCGGCCTGCCGACCGAGACCGACGAGGACGTCCTCGAGATCGCGGAGATGGCGCACGAGGTGATCCGGGCCGGCCGGGCGGCGACCGGCAGCCGGGACATCCGCTGCACGGTCTCCATCGGCGGGTTCGTGCCGAAGCCCCACACCCCGTTCCAGTGGGCGGGGATGGCCCGGCCGGAGGTCATCGACAATCGGCTGCGGCTGCTCAAGCAGGCGGTCAACGCGGATCGTTCGCTGGGCCGGGCGATCGGCTTCCGCTACCACGACGGCGAGCCGTCGCTGATCGAGGGCCTACTCTCCCGCGGTGACCGCCGGGTCAGCGCGGTGATCCGTCGGGTCTGGGAGAACGGCGGCCGGTTCGACGGCTGGAGCGAGCACTTCTCGTACCAGCGTTGGGTGGAGGCCGCCGCGGAGGTGCTGCCCGACTTCGGCGTTGACCTCGACTGGTACACCACCCGGGAGCGCGATGAGCTGGAGGTCCTACCCTGGGACCACCTGGACTCGGGCCTGGACAAGGACTGGCTCTGGCAGGACTGGCAGGACGCCCTGGGCGAGTATGAGCAGGACGACTGCCGGTGGACGCCGTGCTTTGACTGCGGTGTCTGCCCGGCCATGGACACCGAGATCCAGATCGGCCCGACGGGTAGGAAACTGCTTCCGTTGACCCCGGTCAACGGGTTGCGGGTCCCCAGCAACGCCCAGCAGTAGCAGTAGGTCCCGGGGACCGGCGACCGTCGTCGGCCTGAAACCGAGGAGCGCAACGATCAGTAGGAAACGACAGCCGGAGGGCGGGCAGGCGCCGGTCGTCCAGCGGATCCGCCTCCGGTACGCCAAGCGGGGGCCACTGCGGTTCACCTCGCACCGAGATTTTGCGCGCGCCTTCGAGCGGGCGCTGCGTCGGGCCGGCGTACCGATGGCGTACTCCCAGGGCTTCACCCCGCACCCGAAGATCTCCTACGCCAGCGCCGCGCCCACCGGTGTGGCGAGCGAGGCCGAGTACCTGGAGATCGGGTTGCGTGAGTCGGTCGACCCGGCGGCGTTGCGGGCAGCGCTTGACGCGGCCCTCTCGCCCGGACTCGATGTGCTGGATGCGGTGGTGGCGACCGGCGGCAGCCTCGTTGACCGGATCGAGGCGGCGCACTGGCGGATCGAGTTGCCGGGGGTGGGTCCGGAGGTGCTGCGCGCGGCGGTGGCCGCCTTCACCGCTGCGGACGAGGTCTTCGTCGAGCGGATGACCAAGCAGGGCCGGCGGACTTTTGACGCTCGTGCGGCTGTGATCGATGTAAATATGATCATGTCGGATGAGGCACCTTCCGAGGCGGTGGCAGTACCGTGTGCGATACTCGAGCTGGTCGTGCGGCAGGTCACTCCCGCTGTTCGACCCGATGACGTCCTTTCCGGCCTCCGCGTGGTGGCTGACCTGGAGCCGCCGGTGTCGCCGCGCGTGACCCGGCTGGCTCAGGGCACGTTGACCGCGCAGGGTGCGATCGCGGATCCGTTGGACACGGGCCGCGACGGGGCAGTTATCGGTGGACGCTGACCGACGGTCGGTGTCTGGCTAGGCAGACTTCGCCGGTCGCGTGGATCGCGACTGGCGGAAACACCTTTTGCGGCGACCCTGCGTGGCAGCGCTCACCCGCGCCCGGGGTAGCCAGAACTGGAGAACGTCCATGCTCGAGAACGAGCCCGAGGGCGGCGAACGCACCGGCTTCCATCCGGATGGCGAGACCGCCGAACACCGTGCTAGCGACAGCGCTGCCTCCGCGAACACCACGTCGGAGGGGGCCGCCGGGGCCGGCGGGGAACCCGCTGAGGGGTTGGCCGGCCCAGCCACCAGCGAGGCGGCGGCCACCGGCACGGCCGAGCCGGCCGCTCGGGTCCGCAAGCGGGTCAGCCGAAAGCGGGTGACCCCAGTCAGCCGACCGGAACAGACCGAGGCACCGATCGAGGCGGGTAGCGCCGCCGTGCCGGGGGCGGGCGAGGCACCCCAGGCCGAAGTGCTTGCCCCGATCGCGGGCGAGGGTGCGTCGCCGACGAAGGCGACGCGTCGTCGTCGGAAGGCGACGACGGCCAAGGCGCCGGCGGAGCCGGTGCCGGCCTCCGACGCGCAGGAGGAGGTGGTGGCGGACATCGTGCCGCCGGTGAAGGCGACGCGGACCCGCCGCAAGAAGGCCGCCCCCGCGCCGGCCGAGCCCACCTCCACGCCGGCTGACTCGGCTGCTCCGGCCGAGGCCGCTGCTCCGGTGGAGCCGACTGGCGCTCCGGTGGAGCCGACTGCTCCGGTCGAGCCGACCGGTGCTCCGGTGGAGCCCGACACGACCGAACCGGTTGCGGCGACTGAGCAGGAGCAGACCGAGTCGACTCCACCCGCCGGTGCTGCGGTGGGGGAGGTGCCGCCCGGGGTGGTGGCCGAGCCGGTCGAGCCGGAGCGCCCGGCCCGGGGCCGACGTGCCCGGCTCTCCGCTCCGACAGTGCTGTTCATGGCTCCGTTGCCCGAGGAGTCAGTGCCGGCACGGGCTGCCGTGGAGCCGGCCGTGGAGGAACCGGTCGTGGAGGAGCCGGTCGAGACGTCGCGCCGACGCCGGCGGGGTCGCCGCGACGGCGAGCCGACCGCGGAGGCCGGGACCGGGGAGGCCCGGGAGACTGAGGAGATCGAGGAGACCGGGGAGACCGGGGAAGCCGGGGAGCCCCCTGAGGACGAGGACGAGGACGACACCATCGGTGGCCGACGCCGCCGTCGGCGGGGTCGTCGCGGTCGTGGCCGGGGCAAGGGGGGCGCCGACGAGGGCGAGGAGCAGGGGGCCGAGGAGGCCGCTGTCCAGACCGAGGCGGTGGAGCAGGAGGCCGAGGAGGACGATGAGGCCGAGGCTGGAGGAGGCGACGGGCTGACCCGCCGACGCCGCCGTCGGCGCCGGCGTGGTGCCGGAGACGTGGAGGCCGCCGCAGAGGACGGGGTGCCCACGGTCGTCAAGATCCGGGAGCCGCGGCGCACCGTTGACGAGGTGCAGGGCGTCTCCGGCTCAACCCGGCTGGAGGCCAAGCGCCAGCGCCGACGGGACGGCCGCGAGCAGCGCCGGACCCGGCCGCCGATCCTCAGCGAGGCGGAGTTCCTGGCCCGCCGGGAGGCGGTGGACCGGGTGATGGCGGTCCGGCAGCGGGGTGACCGGACGCAGATCGCCGTACTGGAGGACGGGGTGCTGGTCGAGCACTACGTCACCCGTAACTCGGCTGTCACCATGGCCGGCAACGTCTATCTGGGCAAGGTGCAGAACGTCCTGCCCAGCATGGAGGCAGCGTTCGTTGACATCGGGCGCGGCCGCAACGCCGTGCTCTACGCCGGTGAGGTCAACTGGGACGCCACCGGGCTGGAAGGGCGAGCCCGCTCGATCGAGCAGGCCCTCAAGTCCGGTGACTCGGTCCTGGTACAGGTCACCAAGGACCCGATCGGACACAAGGGCGCTCGGCTGACCAGCCATGTGGCGCTCTCCGGCCGGCACCTTGTCTACGTGCCGGGCGGCAACGCCTCCGGGATCAGCCGCAAGCTGCCGGACAACGAGCGTAAGCGCCTGCGGGACGTGCTGAAGAAGCTGGTTCCGGAGGGGGCGGGCGTGATCGTCCGTACCGCCGCTGAGGGTGCCACCGAGGACGAGTTGGCGCGGGATGTCAAGCGCTTGCAGGCGCAGTGGGAGGACATCCAGGCGAAGGCGGCCCGGGGTGGTGCGCCGGTGCTGCTCTACGAGGAGCCAGATCTGGTCATCCGGGTTGTCCGGGACCTCTTCAACGAGGATTTCCGGGAGCTGGTGATTGAGGGCGAGGGTGCGTACGACCAGGTCGAGTCGTACTTGTCGCACGTCTCGCCGGACCTGGTCGCCCGGCTGCGTCGGCACGTGGGCACCGTGGACGTCTTCACCGAGTACCGGATCGACGAGCAGATCCTGAAGGGTCTGGATCGCAAGGTCTTCCTCCCCTCCGGGGGGCACCTGGTGATCGACCGTACTGAGGCGATGACCGTGGTGGACGTGAACACCGGTAAGTACACCGGTGCCGGCGGGAACCTGGAGGAGACGGTCACCCGGAACAACCTGGAAGCCGCCGAGGAGATCGTCCGGCAGCTGCGGCTGCGCGACATCGGTGGCATCGTCGTCGTCGACTTCATCGATATGGTCCTGGAGTCGAACCGGGAGTTGGTGCTGCGTCGGCTGACTGAGTGCCTGGGGCGGGACCGCACCAAGCACCAGGTGACGGAGATCACCTCACTTGGCCTGGTACAGATGACCCGTAAGCGGATCGGTGCCGGCCTACTGGAGGCGTTCAGCGAGACCTGTGAGTGCTGCAAGGGTCGTGGGTTGATCCTGCACACCGAGCCGGTGCCGGAGAAGCCCCGTGCGGGCGGCAGCACCGGAGAGAGGGTCAAGGCGGTGGCGTCGGCCGAGGCGGGCGGGTCGTCCCGCCGGCGGGCGCGGAAGGGGACCGCAGCCGCCGAGCGGACCGCGGCCGAGAGCGAGGAGGCGCGGGACACCAGTACCACCACCGCCCCGGAGGCCACCTCGACGACACCCGGTGCTGACTATTACGACACGATGGGCTATGACCTGTCTCGGTATGAGGTGGAAGCGCCGGCTGCCCCGAGCGCGGTAGCGGGCCAGGGCGGCGAGGTGGCGCGGCTCGCGGCGCCCGACGATCCGGACGCGGTGGGCGGCGAGGACGGCGAGGAGTCCGAGACCGTGGGCCGGCGGCGCTCCCGCCGGGCGGGTACGCGGCGTCGTACCCGCCCCTGACGGCTGTGCCGCGCCGACCGGAACCCGCCCCGCGGGTCCGGTCGGCGCGCCCTCATGGCGGGTAGGGTTCGGCGTTTCGGCCGGCCGGTTTGGGGGAGCTCCAGACCATGGCGTACGCTTGCCGACGGCGCACTTTGGTGTGCCGACCTCCCGCGTGCCCGCGCCGCCGTGCCTGTGTCATCCGGCGAGCCGCCGTGGGAACGACCGCCAGCAGCCTCAACGACAGGGAGTCCGCCTCCGATGTACGCGATCGTCAAGACCGGCGGCAAGCAGTACAAGGTCGCCGAGGGCGACGTGATCGAGGTCGAGAAGCTCGCCGGTGCCCCCGGTGACGCGGTGCAGCTTGCCGCGGTGCTCCTCGTCGACGGTGACGACCTGGTGACCGACGCGGCGAAGCTTGCCAAGGTCGAGGTGTCCGGTGAGATCGCCGCGCACACCAAGGGCCCGAAGATTCGGATCCACAAGTTCAAGAACAAGACCGGCTACCACAAGCGCCAGGGTCACCGTCAGCCGTTGACCCAGGTGAAGGTGACCGGCATCTCCAGCGGGAAGTAGGTCGTCCTCCAATGGCTCACAAAAAGGGTGCGTCCAGCTCGCGTAACGGCCGTGAGTCTGCGGCCCAGCGGCTCGGCGTGAAGCGCTTCGGTGGTCAGCTCGTCAGTGCGGGCGAGATCATCATCCGCCAGCGTGGCACCAAGTTCCACCCGGGTGACCTGGTCGGTCGAGGCGGGGACGACACGCTCTTCGCGTTGGCCGCCGGTTCGGTCCAGTTCGGTTCCAAGCGCGGTCGCAAGACCGTCAGCATCGTTCCGCAGCAGTAGGCTCTCCGGCGAAGCGGGCCGCGGACCTGGTGTCCCGGCCCGCTTCGGCTTTTCTTGTGATCAGTACGACCCTCCGCTGGAAGGATTGGTGGCGTGACGACGTTCGTTGACCGGGTCGTCCTACACCTGCAGGCCGGCGACGGCGGGCACGGCTGTGTCTCGGTTCACCGGGAGAAGTTCAAGCCGTTCGGCGGTCCGGACGGGGGCAACGGCGGGCATGGCGGCAGCGTCTCGCTGGTGGTTGATCCGCAGGTGCACACGTTGCTCGACTTCCACTTCCGTCCGCATGTCAAGGCCGCCAACGGTCGGGGCGGGGCCGGATCGAACCGGGACGGCGCGAACGGTGCCGACCTGGTCCTGAAGGTTCCCAACGGCACCGTCGTGCAGACCGCCGACGGTACGGTGCTCGCCGACCTGGTGGGTGCCGGGACGACCTTCGAGGTGGCCCGGGGCGGCCGAGGTGGCCGGGGTAACGCCTCGCTGGCCAACGCCCGCCGCAAGGCCCCGGGCTTCGCCGAGCTGGGCGAGCCCGGCGATCAGACGGACGTGGTGCTGGAGCTGAAGAGCGTTGCCGACGTCGGTCTGGTCGGCTATCCGTCCGCGGGTAAGTCGTCGCTGATCTCGGTGATCTCCGCTGCGAAGCCGAAGATCGCTGATTACCCGTTCACCACCCTGGTGCCGAACCTCGGCGTGGTCCGGGCGGACAACCACACCTTCACCGTCGCGGACGTACCCGGCCTGATTCCGGGCGCGGCCACCGGCAGGGGGCTCGGCCTGGAGTTCCTCCGGCACATCGAGCGCTGTGCGGTGCTCGTGCACATCGTCGACACCGCGGCCCTGGAGACGGAGCGCGACCCGGTGGCCGACATCGATGCCCTCGAGGCGGAGTTGGGCGCGTACGGTGGCCTGGTTGATCGGCCGCGCCTGGTCGCCCTCAACAAGGTCGACGTGCCGGACGGGCGGGACCTGGCCGAGATTGTCCGGCCGGACCTGGAGGCCCGCGGCTTCCGCGTCTTCGAGGTCTCGGCGGCCACCCGGGCCGGGCTCAAGGAACTGATGTACGCCATGGGCGAGCTGGTGGCGGCGGCGCGTGCGGCGGCACCGCCGGCGGAGCCCGCCCGGACCGTGATCCGTCCCAAGGCCGTCGACGACGCGGGCTTCACCGTGGAGGCTGTGCCGGGCGGTGCCTGGGTGGTGCGGGGTACCCGCCCGGAACGGTGGGTCCGGCAGACGAACTTCGATAACGAGGAGGCGGTCGGCTACCTGGCTGACCGACTGGCCCGGCTCGGCGTCGAGGAGAAGCTCGGCAAGGCCGGTGCGCAGGCGGGCGACCTGGTCCGAATCGGCGAACGCGAGTTCGACTGGCAGCCGACGCTGTACACCGAGTTCGTCCCCGGGGTACGCGGTGGTGACCAGCGGCTGGCGGAGAAGTCGGAGCGGCCGTCGGCCGCCGAGCGGCTGGCGGCCCGCAAGGCCCGGCGGCAGCGCCCAGACGACGAGGCCGAAACCGGCGAGCCGGTCGGCGACGACGCGGAGTGACCGACCGCACCGGCTGAGCGCCCGGCCTCCGCACCGGGCGAGGGCCAGTTTGGGCTGGCGGGCAGTTGGCCGGCGGATGGGTCAGGGCCGGTCCAGGGGAGTGTCGAGTCGTCCCCCGGTGCCTTTCTGGTTGGACAGGAGCAGGCCGAGTACGAGCATCGCGAAGCCGAGCCCGAGGTGTAGCCAGTTGTCGGCGTCGTTCACCGGGATCACGTTGGCGGAGCTGGACCGGTCGATCGCGAGCCCATAGATCCACAGGGCGAGGGTGAGCGCGCCACCCACGGTGAGGAAGACCCGTGCCCCGCCTACCCGACGGGCCAGCACCAGCCCGGCCAGGCCGGAGCCCAGGAGCAGGATGTTGTGCAGGAAAGAGACCTGGAACAGGCCAAACAGCTTCGCTCCTGAGTCCGGCCCGGCGAACCGCAACTCGTCATAGTCGGTGGTGATTCCGGGTACGAAGCCGAGTACTCCCAGTAGGAGGAGGATTCCCGCCACGGCGAGGGCCGCGACCTGGAGCCCGGTCCTCGACCGCGCTCGTGCGTGCTCTGCCATGCGTGCACCTCCGTCGATCCGCAGCCCATGGCGCCGTGGCGCGGGCTCGCCCCCGACCCGACAGTCCATCATTGTCCGGTCCCACCAGCGGACTCCGCAGCCAAACGGTGGATCACACCGGTGGCCGGCCAGAACCCGGGTGTGCGGGCGAAGGGGAGGACGCAGCGCCTCGGCCTGGACCGTAGATCCAGGCCGAGGCGGTCCAGCCGAGTCAGTCCAGGTCGAACTCGCCGTCCTGGGCGCCGGCGACGAAGGCGTCCCACTCGGCCTGGGTGAACACGAGTACCGGTCCGTCCGGCTCGGCGGAGTTCCGCATGCCGATCAGGTCGTCAACGAACGCGACCTCGACGGCGGCCTCGGAGGTGTCGCCCTCGGCTCGCTGCCAGACGGCCCGCGAGACATCGAAGTCGCCTTTGGGGTGCGTCGTCATGGTCCAGTCCTCCAGTGCCGTGGGTGGGGGGAGTTCGTATTGTTCCATCGGGCAGGATAAGCGGATGCCGAGCCTTACCCGCGTAGAGGCGACCGCGCGCGCCGCTGTGATTTCCGTCGAGTCCTATCAGGTGGACCTCGACGTGACCGGCGACAAAGGGTTTCGTTCGCAGGTCACCATCCGATTTCGGGCGACCCCCGGCTCCCGAACGTTCGTCGAGTGCCAGCCGCAGACGCTGCGCTCGGTCCGAATCAACGACACCGACCTTGACCCCGCCCTGCTGGTCGACAACCGGCTGCCACTGACCGACCTCGCCGAGCGGAATACGCTGACGGTCGAGGCGGAGATGGCGTACACCAATACCGGTGAGGGGATGCACCGCTTTGTCGACCCGGCCGACGGGGAGACCTACCTGTACGCCATGTCCTTCCTCGACCATGCCCAGCGCATCTTCGCCGCCTTCGACCAACCCGACCTCAAGGCCCCGGTCACCCTCACGGTGACCGCCCCCGAGCACTGGACCGTCGCCGCGAACGGCGCACTGGCTGCCGCGCCCCGTCCAGGGCGGTGGGAGTTCGCCCCGACCGCACCGCTGGCCACGTATCTGGTCTCGTTGATCGCCGGGCCCTGGTACGTCCACCGGGACGAGCATGACGGCATCCCGCTCGGCGTCTGGTGTCGTCGGTCGCTCGCGAGGCACCTGGACTCGGAGATCGACGAGATTCTCACGATCACGAAACAGTGCCTGGACCGGTATCACCAGCTCTTTGCGCAGCGGTACCCGTTCGGCAAGTACGACCAGGCGTTCGTACCGGAGTTCAACGCCGGGGCCATGGAGAATCCGGGGCTGGTGACCATCCGGGATGACTACGTCTTCCGGTCCGCGGTCACCGAGAGCGAGCGCGAGTGGCGGGCCAGCACCATCGCGCACGAGATGGCGCACATGTGGTTCGGGGACCTGGTCACCATGCGGTGGTGGGACGACCTGTGGCTGAACGAGTCGTTCGCCGAGTACCTGGCCACCCGGGTGATCGCGGAGGTCACCCGCTTCGATCGCGGCTGGACGACCTTCGCGATGCGGCGCAAGATCTGGGGGTACGCGGCCGACCAGCGCCCGTCGACCCACCCGGTCGCCCCGGCGGAGGTGACCGACGCCGCCCAGGCCATGCTCAACTTCGACGGCATCTCGTACGCGAAGGGCGCCGCGGTGCTGCGCCAGCTCGTGGCCTGGCTCGGCGACGACGACTTCCTGGCCGGGCTCAACGCGTACTTCGCCGAGCGCCGGTTCGGTAACGCCACGTTGGCGGACCTGCTGGCCAGCCTGACCGCGGCCAGCGGACGCGACCTGACCGGCTGGGCCCGGTGCTGGCTGCGTACCGCGCAGGTCAACACGCTGCGGGCAGAGGTATCGCTCGACGCCGATGGCCGATACGCCGAGGTGGCCCTGGTGCAGAGCGGACCGGAGTCCCACCCGGTGCTGCGCCCGCACCGGATCGGCGTCGCTCGGTACGCCGCTGACGGCACCGCGGAGCACTGTCTGGTGGACCTTGAGCCCTCCGTTGATGGTGGTCGCACGGTGCTCACGGACCTGGCTGGGCAGGTGGCCGCCCGGCTGCTGCTGCCGAACGCCGGCGACCTGACCTACGCCAAGATCCGATTGGACCCGGCATCGGCGGACGCGGTACCGCTGTTGCTGCCCCGTCTGACCGACTCGCTCGCGCGGGCGCTGCTCTGGGGAGCCGAGCTGGACGCCGTCACTGATGGGGAGCGGCCGGTGCTGGAGCTGGTGCAGCTGATCACCACCGCGTTACCGGCCGAGACCGAGGTGGTGATCGTCGAGGATGTGGTCGTGATCAGTCGGTCGCTGATCAACCGCTACCTCGCCCCCCGCCCCCGCAAGGCGGCCCTGGCCCAGGTCGCCGCCGCCACCGGGCAGCTGCTCGCCACCGCGCCGCCCGGTGGTTCGCTGCAGCTCGCCGCAGCTCGGGGGTGGGTCGCCGCGACCGACGACGTGGACCGGCTGGCCGGTTGGCTGGCCGGCCAGGGCAGGCCGCCGGGGCTCGCGATCGACGCGGAGCTGCGGTGGGCGGTGCTGGGGCGGCTGGTGGCGCTGGGTGGAGCCGGTGCGGCGGAGATCGCCGCTGAGGCGGCAGCCGACCCGAGTGCCACCGGGGCCGAGCGGGCTGCTCGTTGTCGCGCGGCCCTGCCCGACGTGGCGGCCAAAGAGGCTGCCTGGGAGATCATCGTGGCGGACACGGAATGCTCCAACCGCCTGGTTGAGGCTACCGCGAGGGGCTTCTGGCAACCGGAGCAGGCGACGCTGACCGCCCCATACGTGGGGCGGTACCTTGCCGACATGCCGGCCGCCTCGCGGTTGCGTACCCCGTGGGCGGCGGAGCGGATCGCGGAGCGGGCGTTCCCGCGCTATGCGGTCGCACAGAGCACCCGGGAGGGCGTCGCGAAGCTGCTCACCCGGGGGGATCTCACCCGAGGCCTTCGTCGGACGTTGATCGACGCGGACGACGACATGCGCCGGGCGCTGGTCGCCCGGACCGCCGTCGCGGCGGTGGACGCCTGAGGAGCGCGGGTCAGGCCGGCGCGGACACAGTCATAGCCGACTCGGCGCAATCCCACTTTTCGGCCGAGCCCGCGTTGATCTCGGGCAGCGGGAAGGCCGGATCCGGGTCGGCCTCGTGCAGCGGGAAGGCCGGATCCGCGTCGGCCTCGGGCGACGGGTAGCCGGGGCGGCGCCGGTGCTGGCTGCGGTCGGCCTAAGATCGCGGGGTGGAGCAAGATATCCGGCGGGTGGGAATCATGGGCGGCACGTTTGACCCGATCCACCATGGGCACCTGGTCGCAGCGAGCGAGGTCGCCGATCGGTTCGGGCTGGACGAGGTGATCTTCGTCCCCACCGGGCAGCCGTGGCAGAAGGCAGACGAGCCGGTCAGCCCCGCCGAGGACCGATACCTGATGACGGTCATCGCCACCGCCTCCAACCCTCGCTTCCAGGTCAGTCGGGCCGACATCGACCGCGGTGGTCCCACCTACACCATCGACACGCTGCGTGACCTGCGGGCCCTGTATGGCGCCAAGGTGCAGCTCTTCTTCATCACCGGCGCGGACGCCCTGGCGAAGATCCTTTCGTGGAAGGACCTGGACGAGGCCTTCGAGTTGGCCCACTTCATCGGGGTGACCCGGCCCGGCTTCAGGTTGTCCGACGCCCACCTGCCCGCCGACACGGTGAGCCTGGTGCAGGTGCCCGCGATGGCGATCTCCTCCACCGACTGCCGGGCCCGGGTCTCCCGGAGCGAGCCGCTGTGGTATCTGGTGCCCGACGGTGTGGTGCAGTACATCGCAAAACGGCGGCTCTACCAGCAGTGATCCGTCCCGGTCTGGGGCCGTTACGGCCCGGACGCGCCGTAACCGACCGGCCGTCTCGCCCTTTCATGTGAGACGCTTGGAGGGTCGCACGCATGATCGAAGGAGAACGGTGACAGTTTCCGAACGCGCACACGAGCTGGCGACCGCCGCCGCCCAGGCCGCCGCCGACAAGAGGGCGCAGGACATCGTCATCATTGATGTGGGTGATCAGCTCGCCATCACCGACGCGTTCCTGCTCGCCGCCGCCCCCAACGAGCGTCAGGTGCTCGCCATCGTTGACGCGATCGAGGAGCGCCTGCTGCAGCTGCCGGAGAAGGCCAAGCCGGTCCGGCGTGAGGGGGAGCGGGGCGGTCGTTGGGTGCTGCTCGACTACGTGGACATCGTTGTGCACGTCCAGCACACCGAGGAGCGCGAGTTCTACGCGTTGGACCGGCTCTGGAAGGACTGCCCGCAGATTCCCTTCGTTGACCGTGATCTTGCCGCCGCTGAGCCCGGCGCCGCCGAATGACTCGGCTGATTGTCTGGCGGCACGGCAACACCGACTGGAACGCCAGCGGCCGCGTGCAGGGGCAGACCGACACCGGTCTGAACGACCTCGGTCGGGAGCAAGCCCGTGCTGCGGCCCAGCTACTCGCCGGGCTGCAGCCCGATGCGATCTTCGCCAGTGACCTGCGGCGGGCGGCAGACACGGCCGCCGCTCTGGGCGCCCTGACCGGGCTGCCGATCCACACCGACATCCGGCTGCGGGAACGGCACTTCGGGCCCTGGCAGGGGCTGCGGCTCACCGAGGCGGCCGAACAGTACCCGGACGAGTACGCCCGCTGGCGGGCCGGTGACCCGGACCCAGGAGCCGGCATCGAGACCTTGGACGACCTCGGTAAGCGGCTGGGTGTCGCGTTCCAGGAGGCCGCCGACACCGTCGGCGACGGGACGGTGGTGGTCGCCACCCATGCTGGTGGTGCCCGGCAGGGCATCGGTCAGCTACTCGGCTGGGAGCCCGCCGTGCTGCGTACGATCGACTCGCTGCGTAACTGCCACTGGACCGAGCTGTGGCACGACGAACTGCGGGGTTGGCGCCTACGGGCACACAACATTGGGCCCCGCTACGACGCCGACCTCACCTGTAGCAACCTGTAGCGGATCTCCGCCGGCGGCTCTCCGGTTTGTAGGCATACATCGGTTAAGTTCCGGGGGTCTGGTGTGTGCCCGACTGGGTGTGGTCGGGGGCACCGACCCCACCCCCGCCTCGGCCGCGGCTGTGGTGCGGGCGGAGAAGCCGGACATGGGCACGCTGATCCCGCACGGCACCCAGGGTGAGCAGTCCCGCATCGACCTGGGCGACGAGCAGACCGGCAACGTGAAGGCCATCATCGAGGCCACCAAGGCCACCGGGATGGACGAGCGGGCCGCCGTGGTCGCCATCGCCACCAGTCTGCAGGAGTCGAAGCTGGAGAACCTGGGCCACCTGGGTGCGCGCAACGACCACGACTCGCAGGGCCTGTTCCAGCAGCGCCCGTCCAGTGGTTGGGGCAGCGTGGAGCAGATCACCGACCCCGCCTACTCCACCACCGCGTTCCTGGATGCTCTCAAGCAGGTCGAGGGCTGGCAGGACATGCCCCTGACCGAAGCCGCGCAGACGGTGCAGGTGTCGGCGTTCCCGTTCCACTACGCCCAGTGGGAGACCCAGGCCGCCGACCTCGTCGCCGAGCACTGGACCAGCTAACCCACCCGCACCACACACCAGACCCAACCCACACAAGGGGGAAAGAAACTGGTGGCCAGCACCCGAACCAGGGTGCCGGCCACCAGTCGTCTCCGGCGGTTCTGACCGGTTTCTGCCTCGGCGACGCCGGTCCGCATCGGCTAGCGTTCCGGCATGCCCATCGCGGTTGTCACCGACTCCACCGCCTACCTTCCCCCTGGGCTGCTGGCCACTCACCAGCTAACAGTGGTGCCCTTGACCGTCGTGCTCAACGGCGTGGAAGGGCGGGAGGGGGTGGAGACCTTTCCCGCTGACGCCACCCAGGCCTTGAGTGCGCGGCGGGTGTCAGTCAGTACCTCCCGGGTGGCCCCCGCGCAGTTTGTGCGCACGTACCGTCGACTCCTCGACGACGGTGCCGACGGCATCGTCTCGGTGCACCTGTCCGCGGGGCTCTCCGGCACTGTCGAGTCCGCGCGCCTGGCCGCCGCGGAGTTCGGCGACCGAGTGGCGGTGGTGGACAGCCGTTCCTGTGGCATGGGCATCGGATTCCCCGCGGTGGCCGCTGCCGAGGCTGCGGCAGCCGGTGCCGACCTGACCGCCGCTCACGCTGCCGCCCAGCAGGCCGTAGCGCGGACCACCATCTACTTCTACGTCGACACGTTGGAGTTTCTCCGTCGGGGCGGCCGGATCAATGCCGCCTCGGCGTTGCTCGGCACTGCGCTCTCGGTGAAGCCGATCATGCACATGCCGGATGGGGTGATCGTCCTCCGGGACCGGGTGCGTACCGCCAGCCGGGGCGTCGCCCGCCTGGTGGACCTCGCTGTCGAGGCTGCCGGGGACGCCGACGTTGACCTGGCTCTGCATCACCTTGCCGCGCCGCAGCGCGCCGAGGCACTCCAGACGGCGTTGGCGGCGCGGTTCGGTGACCGCCTGCGGAGCACGTACGTCACAGAGGCCGGTGCGGTGGTCGCCGCGCATGCGGGGCCCGGCCTGGTCTGCGTGGTCGTGCACCGCCGTCCGCCTGCCGAGGGCTGACCAGGCTGCTCGTGCTCCAGCGGATGGGCTGTCGGAGGCGCGATTGGTAGCACATCGCGACCATGGTCAGGGGGCTGTCCACAGGCGCGCTCCCATCCACAGCGGAGCCTTGCGCGGTGAGCACTCATTTCGCCCGTCGGCCTAGCGTCGCGCCGTGTCATACGACGAGGAGAGGGTGGTCCGGGACCGCCTGCACCGAGTGCTGCCGGCAGGCGAACTGTCCGGCATCGGCCAGCAGATGGCGGAGGCCCCGGCAACGATGACGCGACCGGAGGCGCCGGACAGTCCACGAGGCACCCCACCTGACGGGTGGGAGGGGGAGCCGCTGCCCACCGCCCAACTGGACGGAGAGCCTGCGAGCCGAGTCTTGTCGGGACCGGGCGCTTTCGATCCGGGGCGGCGTGGGGTGCGGGCATTGGCTCTCGTCGCCGTGCTGGTGGTGCTCGGGGCGGGCTTCTGGGCGTGGCAGTCCCGGCCTCAGGTCGAGCCGGTCGAGCCGGTCGCAGCGGTGACACCGGTCGCTCCGTCCGCCTCCGTCGAACCGACGGAGGCGGGTGGTGAGTTGGTGGTGGCGGTCGCCGGTAAGGTCCGCCGACCGGGACTTGTCCGGGTGCCGGCCGGTGCCCGCGTCGCCGACGCGGTGCAGGCAGCCGGTGGGGCGCTGCCCGGTGTTGATGTCGCGCTGTTCAATCCGGCCCGGAAGGTAGCCGATGGGGAACTCATCCTGATCGGTGTCACCGCGCCACCGGGGATGGCTCCCGCTGGTGGGGAGGCGGGAGCGGTGCCCGGCGGCAAGATCAACCTCAACACCGCCACCCTGGCGCAGCTCGACACGCTGCCCGGAGTCGGCCCGGTGCTCGCGCAGCGCATCCTCGACCACCGTGAAGAGCATGGCGGCTTCCGGTCGGTGAGCGACCTGCGCCAGGTTGGCGGCATCGGCGACACCCGGTACGAGCAGCTCAAGGACCTGGTGACGGTGTGAGAAGCCACCGCGACGGGCAGCGCCCTGGGCCTGCTCGTCGGGCAACTGCACCAGACGCATCCGACCCGCCGGACCTCCGGCTGGCTGGCCTGGCCACCGCCGCGTGGCTGGCCGCGCTGGCCGGCCTGTACCTGCACGCCGGGGCGTCGCTGCTCGTCGCCGCGATCGCCGCTGTGGTGGCCGCCGCCGGTGGGGTCTACCTGTCTGGGCTTCTCGGCCGGCCGCCCGCAGCCGTCCGCCGGTATGGCTGGACGGCCATCGCCGTCCTGCTCGGCGTGGTGTGCGGAGCGAGCGTCACCGCCGCCCGGGTAGCCGTACGGGACGCTACCCCGGTGCGTGCCCTCGTCGAGGAGCGGGCCACCGTAACCGTCGACCTGGTCGTCCGGGATGATCCTCGGCTGGTCCGGTCTGGTTCTGGGCGACCCGCCACGTTCTTGGTGGCAGCGGAGTCGACTCGCATCACCGGTCTTGACGGGCACCGGGTCGAGGCGCGGGTCCGGATGCTGGTCCTCGCTACCGAGCCGGCCTGGCGAGCACTGCTGCCGGGGCAGCGGCTGACCGCCGAAGGTCGGCTCGCTGCTCCGCGGGGCGGCGATCTGACCGCTGCGGTCCTGTCGTCAAACCGGGCTCCGGTCCCACACGGGTCGCCGCCGGGCTTGCAGCGTGCCGCCGGCACGCTCCGCACCGGCCTCCAGGAAGCCTGCGAGCCGCTACCGGACGAGCGGGGTGGCCTGCTGCCCGGCCTGGTGGTGGGCGACACGAGTCGGCTGCCCGATTCGGTGCGGGAGGACTTTCTCGACACCGGAATGACCCACTTGACAGCGGTATCTGGATCCAACGTCGCGATCGTCGTTGGTGCGGTGTTGCTGCTTGCTCGTTGGGGGCGGGCGGGTCCCTGGCTTGCCGCGGGGCTCTGTGTGGTCGCGTTGGTGGGGTTTGTGATCTTGGTTCGTCCGTCGCCGAGTGTGGTGCGGGCGGCTGCGATGGGCGCGATCGGGCTGGCTGCGCTCGCCGTTGGTCGGCCGCGAGCGGCGTTGCCGGCTCTGGCCGCGGCGGTCACGGTGCTGGTGCTTGTCGATCCTGAGCTGGCGGGAGATTTCGGTTTCGCGCTCTCAGTGCTCGCTACCGGTGGGTTGCTGTTGTTGGCGCCGCGTTGGCGGGACGCCTTACGCCGTCGTCGGGTGCCGGCGGGGGTTGCTGAGGCGTTGGCGGTGCCGGCCGCTGCGCAGGTGGCCTGCGCGCCGGTGGTCGCCGGGATTTCGGGCACGGTCAGTGTGGTCGCGGTGCCGGCGAATCTGTTGGTGGCACCGGCTATCGCGCCGGCCACGGTGCTCGGTGTGGTGGCGGCGGCGCTGTCGCCGCTCTGGTCGGCGGGTGCGGAGTTTCTGGCCTGGCTGGCCAGTTGGCCGGCGTGGTGGCTGGTCACGGTGGCGCACTACGGGGCGCGGGCGCCGGCCGGGGCGTTGCCCTGGCCGGCGGGGGTCGGGGGTGCGTTACTGCTGGCGGGGTTGACTGTGGCGTTGCTGGTGGCGGTCCGTCGCCGGGTGGTGCGCCGGCTGGTGGCGGTGACCGCGGTTGCGGCCGTGCTCGGTGCGTTGCCGGTGCGGCTGGTGGCTGCTGGTTGGCCGCCGGCGGGTTGGGTGGTGGTGGCGTGTGCGGTCGGTCAGGGTGATGCGCTGGTTCTGCCGGCTGGGCCGGGGCGGGGGGTGGTGGTGGATGCCGGGGCGGAGCCGGGGGTGGTGGATCGTTGCCTACGTCGGATCGGTGTCCGGGAGGTACCGCTGCTGGTGATCAGCCACTTCCATCACGATCATGTGGGTGGGGTGGCCGGTGTCCTCCGGGGGCGGCGGGTCGCGGCTGTGCTCGCTCCGTCGTGGTCGGAGCCGGCGTTCGGCCGGGACCTGGTCCAGGTTGCGGCGGCGGCAGGTCCCATCGAGATATTCTCCGCGCCGGCCGGTTGGGGCTACCGGGCCGGTGCGGTGGAGTTGACCCTGATCGGTCCACCGGTTCCGCTGCGGGGCACCCGTTCCGATCCGAACAACAACTCGCTTGTCCTGCTGGCCACCGTCAACGGGGTGCGGATCCTGTTGACTGGAGATGCCGAGATCGAGGAGCAGCAGGCCCTGCTCGACCATGCGCCGGCGGGTGGGCTCCGCGCGCACGTGTTGAAGGTCGCCCATCACGGTTCGGCGTATCAGGACCCGGCGTTTCTCGACGCGGTCCGGCCGCTGGTCGCGGTGGTCCCGGTCGGCCAGGAGAACACCTACGGGCATCCGGATGCGTCGGTGCTGGGTCATCTTGCCCGCGGCGGAGCCCGGATCCTCCGCACCGACCTTGATGGGGACATTGCCGTGGTGACCCGACCGTCCGGGTTGGCCGTCGTCACCCGCGGCGCCGAGGACCCGACCAGGCGTTAGTTATGTCAGTTTTCAAGGTGAAACAGACGTAAAAGTCGGGATTTGCGCTGAGTGCGGGCTCTGACATCGGAGGGCGGACGACCGGGCTGGCGTGCTCGGCTGACCATGCGAATATGGGCGGCGTGACCGCCACCAGCCTCGCTCCGATTCTGCTCGTCCTCGGTGACGAGGAACTTCTCGCTACTCGCGCGGTCACCGAGGCGGTCGCCCAGAGCCGGAGTGTGGATCCGGAGGTGGACGTCCGCGAGTATCAAGCCGGCTCCCTCACCGTCGGTGAGATCGCGGAGATGCTCAGTCCGTCGCTCTTCGGCGGACGGCGGCTGCTGATCCTGCGGTCCGGCCAGGACGCGCGTAAGGATCTGGCGGCGGCCCTCCTCGCATATGCGAAGGACCCCGACCCCGAGGTGCAGCTGGTCGTGCTTCACCTCGGTGCGGCCAAGGGCAAGGCGTTCGCGGACGGGCTGAAGGCGGCCGGCGCGACCGTGGTGCCGGCTGTTCGGCTGAAGGGGCACCGGGAGCGGGCGGCGTTCGTCCGCGACGAGTTTCGGCGGGCGGGTGGCCGGTGTACCGACTCCGCCGCCGAGGCGCTCATCGCGGCGGTCGGTAATGACCTGCGCGAACTCGCCGCCGCCTGCTCGCAGTTGATGGCCGACACCGACGGGAAGATCAGCCCGGAGACGGTGGCCCGGTACTACCGGGGGCGGGTCGAGGTGTCCGGCTTCACCGTCGCCGACGCGACGATGGTGGGCGACGTGCCGGCCGCGCTGGAGGCGCTGCGTTGGGCGCTACACGTCGGCGTTGACCCGGTGCCGATTGCTGATGCGCTCGCCGACGGCGTGCGTACCGTGGCCCGGGTCGCCTCCGCCGGGCGGGGAAGCCCCTACCAGCTGGCCAGCTCCCTCGGTATGCCGGCCTGGAAGATCGAGCGGGCCCAGCGGCAGAGCCGCGGGTGGACGCCGGAGGGGCTGGTGCAGGCCATGCGGGCCGCGGCCGAGTGCAACGCGGCCGTGAAGGGGGGCTCGGACGACCGGGCGTACGCCCTGGAGCGGGCCGTCTTCTCGGTGGCAGCGGCGCGGCAGGGCGGCGCCCGGTGACCGGACCGAGGTCGTGGGCCACCCTGGTGGCGGAGGAGGAGCGCTACCGGCCGCTGTACGCGCGCCTTCTGGGTCTGCGGTTCGTCAACCCGGGTGGAGTGCTCTGCTTCGTCTTTTTCGAGGGGGCTGTCGCGCTGGCGGCGCTACTGGCGCTCGCTGAACTGGTCAGCTGGTGGTCGGTGTTGGTGCTGCCGGCGATGGTCGCGGTGATGGTGAAGATCAACGACGTGGTGGCGGCGCGGGTCGTCCGTTCCGCGGCGCTCGTGCCCGACCAGGAGCGGGACCGCTTCCGCCACCAGATGGAGCCGGTGGTCGGCACCGCGCGGGTTGGCTGGATCTGGCACAGCGTTCCCGGCGTCGCCGTCTCGTCCGCCCCGGAGCGTCCCGGGGAGCTGGCTCCAGCCGCAGCGCGGGAGTTGCCCCCGACCAGAGCGCGGGAGTTGCCCGCGACCGGAGCGCCCCCGGCCGAGCGCTGACTTCGGGCCGAGCGCTGACTTCGGCAGCGCGACCGCTGCCCCGGTCGGCATCAGCGGCGTGCGACGGGGCAGCACAAAACCCCGGACCGGATCGGACCGGGGTTTCGTCCCAACCTGGTATGGCTGGGTCAGGCGGAGAACGACGCCACGCGCTTGGCGATAGCCGACTTGCGGTTCGCAGCCTGGTTGGCGTGGATAACGCCCTTGCTGGCGGCCTTGTCCAGCTTGCGGGCGGCATCGCGCATGAGAACCGTCGCCTTCTCCATGTCGCCGGTCTCGGCGGCCTCGTGGAACTTGCGGATGGCGGTCTTCAGCGACGACTTGACCGACTTGTTCCGCAGCCGGCGCTTCTCGTTCTGCCGGTTGCGCTTGATCTGGGACTTGATGTTCGCCACGCGACAGCCTCGTCTGATAGCTCGGGTTGGTCTGCATCCGCGCGGCGAGCATGCGTCATCGTCGCGCGAAGTGCCAGGCTACCAGGTCGCTCGGGTAGCGCCAAAGTTGCCTCCTGGGCCACCCGACGGGCGCGGTGCGAGTGGTGGCGGAGCTCCGGCGGGGTTCAGTTCCAGCCCTGGCGGCGGGCGAGCCAGTCGAGCGCGTACTCGCCGCTGCGGCGCTGGTGGGCCGCGAGCTGCTCGGTCGCGGTCTCCGGAACCGTGGCCGCCGTGGTGAGGAAGTAGCCGGCCAGTGCCGCCAGCGTGACATCCAGGGCATCCGGCGGGGCGTCGGCGGCAGCCGGGTGGGCCGCGAAGGCGGCATCCAGCCAATCGGTGGTCAGGGCGGGCGTCGGTCCGACGGCGGCCTCCGGGAAGGGGGAGCTCGCTGGCTCGGTCGGGGAGCCTGCGCCGCCGCTCCCGGCCAGCGCTGCGACGGTGACCTCCTGCTGCTCCACGGCCTGCCCCCCGAGGAGAAGCGTGACCAGGTCGAACCAGGCCGGACCGCGGCAGAGCCAGGTCCAGTCGCAGAACCACACCTGCCCGTGTGCGGTGAGTAGCACGTTGTCCGGCCGCAGGTCGCCGTGGATCAACCCGGACGCCGGGGCGAGGTAGCCCGGGAGTCGGGACTCGAGCCCGACCAGTTCGGGCAGCCGCTGTTCGAGCCCGGCCGGTAGCGGCGGAGGGAGCTCTCGGCCCGCTGTCACGTCACCCCAGCGGAGGATGTCGGCTTGGGCCAGGTCGGCCAGGTGTGGTGGGTTGAGCGCGCCGAGGTCGCTGGGTGGTGGGTCCAGGGCGGCGGCGACCTCTGCGTACGCGGTCAGGATGGTGGTCAGCTCCGACGGCTCCCACGGGTGTTCGGGCGGATAGCCGTCAACCACGTCGAGGGCGACGGCGAACCAGCCGGACTCCGCCAGGGTCCAGCGGGTTCGGGGCGCCGGCAGCCCGGGTGGGAGCCGGTCGAGGACCGTCGCCTCTCGCCAGTACCAGTTGGCCAGGTGGGAGTCGCGGGGCGCGGCCTTGACGAAGACCCGGCCGCCGTCGGCGGCGGACAGCACGCCGGCGAAGCCGCGGGTGAAGCCGGCGGTCGCGGTACGGGTGGCGACCACAGGAGCACCGAGGCGGTCGGCGAGGGCGGCCCGCATACCCACTGGCAGGTCGGACCAGCCGGGCCGGCGGGTGGTCACGGGGTGCGGGGGCGAACTCGGCATCTTTCCAGTGTCGTACGGATTTGCCAGTCCACCGGGTAAAGCAGGCAATGTGTCGACGGTTACGAGGCGGTGTGTCGATGCGGGAACGGCCGGTGTCTGCGGCGAGCCGTGACCGGTGGGCTTGGGAAGGCGGTTGGGCGCCCGCGACCGGTGGTTCTGGAAGACTGGCGGGTCATGCGGACCGACGACTTCTGGCAGCTGATCGACGAGGCCCGGATAGGGGGCGGGGGAACGTCGGACGCGGTCGCCGTTCGGGCTGTGGACCTGCTTGCGGCGCGGGAGCCGGAGGAGATCCTCGGATACACGCGCCATCAGGCCCGGGTGCTGGCCGCCTCGCACCGAGTGGACCTCTGGGGTGCGGCGTACCTGATCAACGGTGGTATCTCCGACGACGGCTTCCACGACTTCCGCGGCTGGCTGATGGCCCAGGGGCGCGAGGTGTTCGCGCGTGCCGTCGCCGAGCCGGACTCGCTGGCCGACCTGCCGCCGGTACGGACCGCGTCGTTGTCGGGTGAGGAGTTCGCCTGCGCCCGAATGCTGGCGGTGCCGTGGGAGGCGTACCGGAAGGCGACCGCGACCGAGCTGCCGGCGGACCGGGACCCGGTTGCGGTGCCGGACCTGAACGACTTCTGGGATTTCGACGACGCGGATGAGGCGCGCCGCCGGCTCCCGAAACTCGCCGCCCTCTTCGTCGAGCCACCGGGCGAGTAGTCGGTTTGGTTCAGTTATCAGCTCTTCGCCGGGCTGCTCCGCCGAAGAGTCCGGACGGCCGCTGAGTAGGCCCGGTCCGTCGGCGGGGCGTGCTCGGGTTTGCCCGCACAGCGGACCCGTGAGCATGGCGTGGGAGCATAGAGGGGGCCGGTGCCGCGCCGGCCCGCTCAACGTCAGTCGACCAGAACGGACCGCTGTGCCACCGACGCTCGATTCCGGCGCGAACACTCCTGGTGCCACCGAACCGGCGCGCATCCGGAACTTCTGCATCATCGCCCACATCGATCATGGGAAGTCGACCCTGGCCGACCGGATGTTGCAGCTCACCGGTGTGGTCGACCCCCGACAGATGCGGGCGCAATACCTCGATCGGATGGACATCGAGCGAGAGCGCGGGATCACCATCAAGAGCCAGGCCGTCCGGATGCCGTGGGCGATTCGGGAGGGGGAGCGGGCCGGCGAGAGTGCCGTGCTCAACATGATCGATACCCCTGGGCACGTTGACTTCAGCTACGAGGTCTCGCGCTCCCTGGCGGCCTGCGAGGGCGCGATCCTGCTGGTTGACGCCGCCCAGGGCATCGAGGCGCAGACCCTGGCCAACCTCTACCTGGCGCTCGAGAACGATCTGCACATCATCCCGGTACTCAACAAGATCGACCTGCCGGCGGCGCAGCCGGAGAAGTACGCCGAGGAGCTGGCCCACCTGATCGGCGGCGATCCGGCGGACTGCATCCGGGTCTCCGGCAAGACCGGAGAGGGCGTACCGCACCTGCTCGACGAGATCGTCCGACAGTTCACCCCGCCGGTCGGTGTGGCGGAGTCGTCGGCCCGGGCAATGATCTTCGACTCGGTGTACGACGTCTATCGGGGCGTGGTCACCTACGTCCGGGTGGTTGACGGGCAGATCAGCGCCCGGGACCGGATCAAGATGATGTCTACCGGCGCGGTCCACGAGCTGCTGGAGATCGGTGTGATCTCCCCGGAGATGGTCAAGGCGGATGCGCTCGGTATCGGCGAGGTGGGATACCTGATCACCGGCGTGAAGGATGTCCGGCAGTCCCGGGTGGGTGACACCGTCACCATCAACGCGCGGCCGGCGGATGAGCCGCTCGGCGGGTACAAGGACCCGAAGCCGATGGTCTACTCCGGCCTCTACCCGATCGACGGGTCAGACTACCCGAACCTGCGGGACGCGTTGGACAGGCTCAAGCTCAATGACGCGGCGCTGACCTACGAGCCGGAGACCTCCGGTGCACTCGGTTTCGGCTTTCGCTGCGGCTTCCTCGGCCTGCTGCACCTGGAGATCATCCGGGAGCGGCTGGAGCGGGAGTTCAACCTCGACCTGATCTCCACCGCGCCGAACGTGGTCTACCGGGCCATCAACGAGGACGGCGAGGAGGTCGTGGTGACCAACCCGAGCGAGTACCCGACCGGCAAGATCGCCGAGGTGTACGAGCCGGTGGTGCGCGCCACGGTCTTGACCCCGAACGACTTCGTCGGCGCGGTCATGGAGCTCTGCCAGGGCCGTCGGGGCACGCTGCTCGGCATGGACTACCTCTCCGCCGACCGGGTGGAGCTGCGCTACACCCTGCCGCTGGCGGAGATTATTTTCGACTTCTTCGATCAGCTCAAGAGCCGCACCAAGGGGTACGCGTCGCTGGACTACGAGCCCTCCGGCGAGCAGGCCTCCGACCTGGTCAAGGTGGACATCCTGCTACACGGCGAGCCGGTTGACGCGTTCAGCGCGATCGTGCACAAGGACAAGGCCTACGCCTACGGCACCACCATCGCCGCGAAGCTGCGCTCCCTGATCCCCCGCCAGCAGTTCGAGGTGCCCATCCAGGCGGCGATCGGCAGCCGGGTGATCGCCCGGGAGACGATCCGCGCAATCCGCAAGGACGTCCTGGCGAAGTGCTACGGCGGTGACATCAGCCGTAAGCGCAAGCTGCTGGAGAAGCAGAAGGAAGGCAAGAAGCGGATGAAGATGGTGGGCCGGGTCGAGGTGCCGCAGGAGGCATTCATCGCCGCGCTCTCCGCGGACTCCGGGGGCGGCGGCAAGACGTCCGGTAAGAAGTGAGTACGGCTGCCGTGGCGGAGCGGGCACCCGGCGCCTGGCCGTAGGCCGGCGGTGTGGGGCTCCTCAGGTCGGGAACGGTGCACACCGCGTCGCCGGTCACCGCCGGACTCGCCCTTCCCCGCAGAGGAGAACGACCGTGGAGCTGACCGTCTCCGGCATCCTCACCACGCTGCTCGTCGGTCTGATCGTCGGGGCGCTGGGCCGTCTGGTCGTGCCGGGCCGGCAGGATATGCCCGGCTGGCTACACCTGGTGATCGGCGTCGGTGCCGCGCTGCTCGGGGCGATCGTCGCCCGATCCGTCGGCTTCGCCGAAGCGGATGGGTTCGACTGGCGTGAGCTGCTGCTCCAGGTTGTCTTCGCCGCCATCGCGGTGGCCGTGGTGGCGCGCCTGGGCTGGCGCGGTGGCAGCGCTCACCGGTGATCCGGCGTCCTCAGGGGGCGTCGAGGACCTCGGCGACCACCCGGGTGGGGCTCTGTTTGCCGGCTACCGGGGCCCAGACGCCCTCCTCGGCGGTCCACCGTAGCCCTTGGAAGTGGACTAGTTGGACCCCGTTGTCCTGGGCGTGTGACACCAGCCAGTGCGCGTACCGCCAGCCATCCTGCTCGTCGTCCACGGTCAGGGTCAGCCGGGTCGGGCCGGCCGCCGCGGCTTCGGGGGCGAGCCCCCAGTCCAGGGTGAGCCCCTGGGCCAGCGCCGCGGTCGCGGTGGCCCCGCGGTGCTGCGGATCGTCGTTGACGGCGCAGGCCACCGCTCCGCTGGCCTGACCGAGCAGGGCCCGACTCAGCACCTCCGACTCGTCGGCCCACTTCTGGTACGCCTCCGGGAAGGCCGAGCGCTGCACCGTCTGGGCGGCGTCGGTGACCCGCATCTCTTCCCAGTCGCGCACCTTCGCCAGCGCGGCGTAGAAGGTGTTCGTCGCGTACCGCGGGTCCCGGATCTCGGCTGGCGAGCCCCAGCCCTGGCTGGGCCGTTGCTGGAACAGGCCCACCGAGTCCCGGTCGCCGCCGGCCAGGTTGCGCAGCCCCGACTCCTGGTACGCGGTCGCCAGCGCCACCACGACCGCCCGTTCCGGCATGCCGCGCTGCGCCCCGATGGCCGCGATCGTCGCCGCGTTGGCCATCTGGCCGGCATCCAACTCCACCTGGCCGTCTGCCTGGACCGTGCAGCTCCGCCCGGCGAACGGGAGCCGAAGCCCATCCGCGATGTGCCGGAAGGTGACGAAGAGCCCGACCATGGCGACGAGCGCGAGAACGACGCCAGTCGCTACGAGTGCCCGAGTCCGCACCTGCACCCCCTGTTTCGATGAGTCCGACAAGCGTAAGCCCCTGTGCCCGGTGAGCCGCCGGCCAGCCGGGGCGGTGCTACCCGGGCGTTCGGTCGGTTCGGCTGCCGGTCGGTCGCGGCGGCGGTGGGCGCGCCAGCGACTTCCCGTGCCGAGCCGGCCAGAAACCCGGGCTACTCGCCCGGTACCCAGCTCGCTGGCCGCTTCTCCCGGAACGCGGTGACGCCCTCCCGGCCCTCCGCCGAGAGGAAGTAGCCGGTGGAGAGCGTGGCCAGGTCGGCCAGTTCGCCCCGCAGCTCGACGGTGGCGGGGCGGCGAAGTAGCTGTTTGGCCCCGGCCAGTGCCCCGGGTGCGCCCCGGACCAGCGAGTCGCAGTAGCGGGCCACGACGGTGTCCAGGTCTGCCAGCGGCACCGCCGCGGTGACCAGACCGATGTCGGCGGCCCGCTGCCCGTCGAAGGTGTCCCCGGTCAGGTACAGCTCGGCCGCGGCGCGGGGCCGCAGCCGGGGCAGCACCGTCGCCGAGATCACCGCTGGGATGACCCCGATCCGGACCTCGGTGAAGGCAAACGTCGCCTGCTGGGCGCAGACCGCCAGGTCGGCCGCGGCGATCAGGCCCAGCCCGCCCGCCCGTGCCGGTCCCGCCACCCGCGCCACCACGGGCTTCGGGCACTCCCAGACGGCCGCGAGCACGTCGCCGAGCATCCCGGCCGGAACCGTCCCGCTGGCGTACGCGGCGGCGGTCTCCTTCAGGTCGGCGCCGGAGCAGAAGACCGGTCCGGAGTGGTCCAGCACGACCGCGCGTACGGCGTCGTCGGCGACCGCCGCGGCGAGTTCGTCGAGCAGCTGGGTCATCAGTGGCGTGGAGAGCGCGTTGCGGTTGTGCGGGCTGTCCAGGGTGAGGGTGGTCACCCCGCCGGCCGTGACAGTTCGCACCAGCGCGTCGGGAGAGGTCATGCCGGGCACACTAGTGGCCATGCCCGGTCTCCTACCAGCAGGCGAGACCATCCCGATGGATGGATCGCTGCCCACAACCGCCCTGACCTCGGTGGGAACGCGAGGGTTCGGCGTGTACGTACACGTCCCCTTCTGCGCCAGCCGGTGCGGGTACTGCGATTTCAACACCTACACGGCGACCGAGCTGGGTGGTGGTGCCAGCCGGGAGGAGCACGCCGACACCGTACTCGCCGAACTCGCGTTGGCAGCCCGGGTGCTGGGCGAGCACCGCCCGCCCCGGGTCGACACGGTCTTCGTCGGCGGTGGCACCCCTACCCTGCTGCCCGCGGCAGACCTCGCGCGAATCCTCGACGCCATCGATCGCACCTGGGGGTTGGCCCCCGACGCGGAGGTCACCACGGAGGCCAACCCGGAGTCGGTCACCCCGCGATCCCTCGCCGCGCTGCGGGCCGCCGGCTACACGAGGATTTCCCTGGGGATGCAGTCCGCGTCGCCCGGCGTGCTCGCGATCCTGGACCGGCGGCACAGCGCCGGCCGGGCCGTCGCCGCCGCCCGGGAGGCCCGGGAGGCCGGGTTCGCGCACGTCAACCTGGACCTGATCTACGGGACGCCGGGGGAGAGCGCGGCCGACTTCGCCGCCTCGCTCGACGAGGCAGTCGCCGCGGGGGTGGACCACGTCAGCGCGTACTCCCTGATCGTGGAGGAGGGGACCCGGCTCGCGGCGCAGGTGCGGCGGGGCGAGTTGGCGCAGCCCTCCGACGACGTCGCTGCGGACCGCTACCTGGCGGCGGAGGCGGCCCTCGACGCGGCCGGCTTCTCCTGGTACGAGGTTTCCAACTGGGCGCGGACACCGGCTGCCCGGTGCCGGCACAACCTCTTGTACTGGACCGGCGGCGACTGGTGGGGCCTCGGCCCGGGGGCACACAGCCACGTCGGCGGGGTGCGCTGGTGGAACGTCAAACACCCCACGGCGTACGCGCAACGGCTCGCGGCGGGGGCGTCGCCGGGCTTGGCCCGGGAGGTGCTGACCGCCGACGAGGCGCACCTGGAGGACGTCATGCTGCGGCTTCGGCTCGCCGTGGGCCTGCCGCTGGAGGTGTTGGACCCCGCCGGTCGCGCCGGTGCCGATCGGGCGCGGGCGGCCGGTCTGCTGGCCGAGGCGGCGTACGGCGACGGTCGGGCGGTGTTGACCCTGCGCGGTCGGCTGCTCGCGGACGCGGTGGTGCGGGACCTGCTCGGTTGATCGGCGACTTCCGGTCCTCGCCGGCCGGTGGCCACGAACCACCGGCGGAGCCGACTGGCCGGAACCCGGGTCAGTCGGGATCCGGCCAGTCGGGATGCGGCCCGTCGGGATGCGGCCCGTCGGGATGCGGCCCGTCGGGATGCGGCCCGTCGGGCGTCACTTGATGAGGCTGGCCGACATCGGGTAGCGGTACTGCCGGCCTTCATTCGCCCGTACGGCGGCGATGATGCCGAACACGATCTGGATCACCACGACGGCGATGTTCGGGAGGAACAGCAGGCACCAGCCCACGAAGAGCAGGACGAAGGCGATCAAGGACCAGGTGATCTGGAAGTTGAGCGCCGCTTGGGCCTGCGCGCGGACGGTCGGTGAGTGTTTGCCGCGGGTCACGTAGACGATCAGCGGGGCGACGAACCCGAGCGGACCAAAGCTGATCAGTGCGCCGAGCGCGCCGCCGAGGTGCGCGACGAGGCCCCAGGTCCGGTCTTCGCTGTTCCCGTAGCCCCCGGGTGGGCCGTAGCCACCACTGGGTGGGTAGCCCCCGGGTGGGCCGTAGCCACCACTGGGTGGGTAGCCCCCGGGTGGGCCGTAGCCACCACTGGGTGGGTAGCCGCCGGGCGGGGGCGTACCGCCGGGGGGTGGGTAGTTGCCCGGTGGCGGAAAGCTACCCGGGCCAGGTGTCCCGGACAGCGGGGTGGTGAGGTCGTCGGGGCCCGGGCTGGGGGGCCCAGGCTCTCCGTCGGCGGGAGGGCGAGGTGGTTCCGTCATGGGGTCACCGTAGGCGCAGTGGACAACGAGCCCTGTACCTGACCACCTTGGTTGTCCGGCTGATCACTATATGTCGGTGCTGGCAGGCGGCTGGCCCCGCGCCGCCATCCGATGACGGTACTCGATCTTTGTTGATCATCGCGTTGGCGGGCGTGCCGACGTAGACTGGCACTCGCTAGAGTCGAGTGCCAGGAAGTGCCTCGATGGGCCGACGCGCTGTAGGAGGAAGGGGGGAGGGATGGGTCTCGACGACCGTAAACTCGCGGTGTTGCGCGCGATCGTCGAGGACTACGTCGCCACGCAGGAGCCCGTCGGCAGCAAGATGCTGGTCGAGCGCCATCAACTCGGGGTCTCCCCAGCGACCGTCCGCAACGACATGGCGGTGCTGGAGGAGGAGGGCTACATTCGGCAGCCGCACACCAGCGCGGGCCGGGTGCCCACCGACCGTGGCTATCGGCTCTTTGTGGACCGGCTGTCCCGGGTGAAGCCGCTTACTCCGGCCGAGCGTCGGGCGATCGAGCGCTTCCTGGTCGGCGCGATCGATCTCGACGACGTGGTGCACCGCACGGTCCGGCTGCTGGCCCAGCTCACCCGGCAGGTCGCCGTCGTGCAGTACCCGTCGTTGGCCCGGTCCTCGGTTCGGCACCTGGAACTGGTGCCGATCTCCACCACCCGGCTGATGCTCGTCATGATCGCCGACACCGGTCGGGTCGAGCAGCGGCTCGTCGAGCTACCCGGGCCGATCCCCCCAGACGACGTGATCGATCTGCGTCAGCTGGTCAACGAGAAGCTGGTCGGTACCCGGCTCGCCGACACACCGCCGCTGGTGCAGGCGTTGGTTGACGAGGTGAGCGGGGAGCTTCGACCGGCCATGGTCACACTCTCCACCGTCCTCCTGGAGACGCTGGTCGAACGGCACGAGGAGCGTATCGCCCTCGCTGGCACCGCCAATCTCACCCGTGGTGGCCTGCTCGACTTCCAGGGGTCGTTGCGTCCCATTCTGGAGGCGCTTGAGGAGGAGGTGGTCCTCCTCAAACTCATCGGGGAGGTCGAGCCGAGCGCGATGCGCGTCCGGATCGGCGACGAGAATGAAATCGACAATCTTCGCGCTACCTCCGTGGTGAGCACCGGTTACGGACCAGGCGTGACCATCCTGGGTGGTCTCGGTGTGGTCGGGCCGACCCGGATGGACTACCCCAGCACCATCGCCACGGTTCGGGCCGTGGCGCGCTACGTGGGCGACCTGCTGGCCCAGAACTAGGCATTACCGTCCGGCCGGATCGGGCCGGCGGTCGGCGCAAGCGAGACGAACATGAGGACACCGAACGCAGTGGCCAAGGACTACTACGGCATCCTCGGCGTGAGCCGGGAAGCCTCCGACGACGAGATCAAGCGCGCCTACCGCAAGCTCGCGCGCAAGTACCACCCGGACGTGAATCCGGACGTGGAGGCGCAAGAGAAGTTCAAGGACATCAACGCCGCGTACGAGGTCCTCTCCGACGACCGGAAGCGGCAGATTGTTGACCTCGGCGGCGACCCGCTCGCCCCCGGCGGCGGGGGTGGGGGGCCGGGTGGACCCGGCGAGGCCGGTCCGTTCGTCGGCTTCCAGGACATCATGGATGCCTTTTTCGGGGGGGCCGCCAGCGGCGGCGGGCGGGGACCGCGCCCCCGCACCCGGCCGGGCTCCGACGCGATCCTGCGCCTCGAACTGGACCTGCCCGAGACCGCGTTCGGCGTAGAGGCACCGATCACGGTCGACACCGCCGTGCTCTGCACCACCTGCTCCGGCGCGGGCACCGCCGCCGGCACTCATCCAGAGAGCTGCGAGGCGTGTGGCGGGCGGGGCGAGGTGCAGTCGGTGCAGCGCACCTTCCTTGGGCAGGTGGTCTCGGCCCGGCCGTGTGCCGCCTGCCAGGGCTATGGCACCACGATTCCGAACCCCTGCCCCGGCTGCGCCGGGGACGGCCGGGTGCGGACCCGGCGCTCGCTGACCGTCAAGATTCCCGCCGGGGTCGAGGACGGGATGCGGATTCGGCTGGCCCAGCAGGGCGAGGTGGGTCCCGGCGGTGGCACCGCCGGTGATCTCTACGTGGAGATCCACGAACGTCCGCACGATGTCTTCTCCCGTAAGGGCGACGATCTGCACTGCCGGGTGGCTGTCCCGATGACGACGGCGGCCCTCGGCACCCGCCTGACCATCAAGACGCTGGACAGCGAGGAGCCGGTTGACGTCAAGCCCGGTACGCAGCCCGGCAGCATGCTGCGGCTCCGCGCCCGTGGTGTGCCTCACCTGCGCGGGACCGGCCGGGGTGATCTTTTTGTTCACCTGGACGTGCGGACGCCGACCAAGCTGGACGCCGACCAGGAGCAGATGCTGCGCGAGTTCGCCCAGACCCGGGGCGAGGAGGTCGCCGAGCTGACCAAGCAGGGCGGCTTCTTCTCGCGGATGCGGGACGCCTTCAACGGCCACGCCTGACTCGACCCGTCCCGGTGTCCAGGCCAGCGGCCCGGGACACCGGGACGGTCGCTAGCCTGGCACCGTGTCCGCGCCGCTGTTCCTGGTCGAGTCGTTGCCCACCGCCGAGACGGCGACCCTGGACGGGCCGGAGGGGCATCACGCCGCGACAGTGCAGCGGTTGCGGGCCGGCGAGGAGTTGCTGCTCGCTGACGGCCGCGGCGGCACGGCCGTCGCCGTGGTCACGGCGGTGGGACAGGGCGTGCTTGACCTTCGGATCACCTCCCGGGACTACCTGCCCGCCCCCGTCCACCGGCTCGTCGTCGTGCAGGGGCTGGCCAAGGGGGACCGGGGTGAGCTGGCCGTGCAGGCGATGACCGAGGTCGGGGTGGACGCGATCGTGCCCTGGACGGCCGGGCGATCGGTCACCCAGTGGCGGGGTGACCGGGGGGCACGTGCCCGAGGAAAGTGGGTCGCCACCGTTCGGGAGGCCGCGAAGCAGGCCCGCCGGGCCTGGCTGCCGGTGGTGACCGGCGCGCCGGCCGAAGCCACCTCCGAGGTGGCCCGCCGGATCGCCGGCGCTGCGGCGGCGTTCGTGCTGCACGAGCAGGCGGGGGAGCGTCTGGTCACCGCGGAGCTGCCCGACCGCGGCGAGATCGTGCTGGTGGTAGGCCCCGAGGGCGGCGTTGCCCCGGCCGAGTTGGCCGCCTTCGCCGAGGCCGGAGCCCGGACGGTGCGGCTGGGCCCGTCGGTGCTGCGGACATCCACCGCCGGAGTGGCGGCGCTCTCGGTGCTCGCCGCCCGTCTAGGCCGCTGGTAGCGCAGGTTCTTCCGCTCTGGGCGGCGGGTGACCGGAGCCGTTCCTTACACTGCCCCGGTGAGCCCAACTGACTGTCTGTTCTGCCGGATCGTCGCCGGCGAGATTCCCGCCACGGTTGTCCGGGAGACCGGGACAACCCTCGCGTTCCGCGATATCGATCCGAAAGCTCCGGTGCACGTGCTGGTGATTCCGAAGGAGCACTATGCCGACGTGGCCACCCTGGCGGAGGGGGACCCAAGGCTCGCCGCCGAGGTGCTCGCCACCGCCGCCGCCGTGGCCGAGGAGGAGGGGCTGCTCGGTGACGGCTTCCGGCTGCTCTTCAACACCGGAGCGTACGGCGGCCAGGAGGTCTTCCATGTCCACGCGCACCTGCTCGGCGGTGCGCCGCTCGGGCCGATGCTGGCGGGTAGCCCCGGCTGACGGCGGTGAGGACCGGCCGGTCGGTGCCGGTCAGGGGAATTGGGCGAGGTGCCCTGGCGGTTGACCCGATACGATGGGGGCAACGCCCAGTACGCCGCGGCGACCGGCCCGGCGCCGAGATCGAGAGCAGGTGGCTCAGGGCCACTCGGCCCAACCTATGACCAGCACCCCACCTCCCGGCCCGCCCCGGGCACAAACCAGGATTACCGTCCCGGAACCGAAGATGATGGTCAATCTCCTCGGTGCGGGCGATGAGATCCTGCGACTGGTCGAGCGCTCCGTCCGCAGTGACGTGCATGTTCGGGGCAACGAGATCACGATCACCGGCGCACCCGCGGACAATGCTCTCGCCGAACGGCTCTTTGGCGAATTGATCGAACTCATCGAGAAAGGTGAGACGCTGACCATCGACGCCGTTCGGCGCACCGTTGGCATGCTCGAGCAGGGCAGCGCCGAGCGGCCCGCCGAGGTCCTGACGCTCAATATCCTCTCCCGACGTGGTCGCACCATTCGCCCCAAGACGCTCGGGCAGAGGCGTTACGTTGACGCCATCGATGCGCACACCATCGTCTTCGGCATCGGTCCGGCCGGCACCGGCAAGACCTACCTGGCGATGGCGAAGGCGGTCCAGACGCTGCAAGCCAAGCAGGTCAACCGGATCATCCTCACCCGGCCGGCGGTCGAGGCGGGCGAGCGGCTGGGCTTCCTGCCCGGCACGCTGAACGAGAAGATCGACCCGTATCTGCGACCGTTGTACGACGCGTTGCACGACATGCTCGACCCGGAGTCGATCCCGAAGCTGATGGCGGCGGGCACGATCGAGGTGGCGCCGCTGGCGTACATGCGGGGTCGTACGCTCAACGACGCGTTCATCATCCTGGACGAGGCGCAGAACACCACGCCTGAGCAGATGAAGATGTTCCTCACCCGGCTCGGCTTCGGTTCCAAGATTGTTGTCACTGGCGACATCACCCAGGTGGACCTTCCCGGCGGGACGACCAGTGGCCTGCGGGTGGTCCGGGAGATCCTCACCGACGTGGCGGACGTGCACTTCGCCCAGCTCTCCAGCTCGGACGTGGTCCGACACCGGCTGGTTGGGGAGATCGTTGACGCGTACGCCCGCTGGGACGTGGAGCGGGAAAATCAGCAGGCGAAGAGCGTGCAGGCGGTGCCCGGGCGGCCCACCCAGGGTGGCCGCGCCGGTCGGCGCCGCTAACGAGGCGAAGGAAGACAGTGTCCATCGAGATTGCCAATGAGTCCGGGGTTGACGTCGACACCGACGCGATACTCGCCGTCGCCCGGCACGCCCTCGACGAAATGGGGGTCAACCAGCTCGCCGAGCTGTCCGTGCTGCTCGTCGATATCGACTACATGGCCGAGTTGAACCACCGCTGGATGGGCGGGGACGGCCCCACCGATGTCCTCGCCTTCCCGATGGACGAGGGCAGCGTTGACCATGGGCCGGGGGAGAACGCCACCGTCGGCGCCGAGCCGGCGTTGCTCGGTGACATCGTGCTCTGCCCCGAGGTGGCCGCCAAGCAGGCGGCTACCGCGGGTCACTCCACCGCCGATGAGCTGTACCTACTCACCGTGCACGGGGTGCTGCACCTGCTCGGCTACGACCACGCTGAGCCGGAGGAGGAACGGGAGATGTTCGCCCTCCAAGCCCGGCTGCTGGTGAGTTGGCGGTCGACCCGGTCACGATGATGGCCTCTCTCGCCGCAGCGACGGCCGGTGCGTCCGGCCTTCCCGACGTGCAGCTGGTACTCCTCGCGGCCGGGCTGGTGGTCCTCGCCGGCCTGATCGCGATGACCGAGGCGGCGCTCGCCGCTGTCTCGCCGGCCCGGGCGGCCGAGTTGGTCCGCGACGGAGCCCGGGGCGCCCGCGCGTTACAGTCCGTCGCCGGGGACGTGGTCCGGCACCTCAACCTGCTGCTGCTGTTGCGGCTGCTCGCTGAGTTGAGCGCTACCACCCTGGTAGCCCTGGTCGCGGTCGACTCGCTCGGTGCCGGCTGGCTGGCTGCGGTGGTGACGGCCGGGGCGATGACCGTGGTCAGCTTCGTGGTGGTTGGCGTCGGACCACGTACCATCGGCCGGCAGCACGCCTACGCGGTGGGTCGCGGGGTGGCGCCGCTGGTGCGTTGGCTGGGTCGGGCGCTCAACCCCCTCGCCTCGCTGCTGATCCTGATCGGTAATGCGGTCACCCCGGGTCGCGGTTTCCGCGAGGGTCCCTTCGCCACCCAGGTGGAGCTCCGCGAACTGGTCGATCTGGCCGAGCAGCGCGGCGTGGTGGAACATGGTGAACGGCAGATGATCCACTCGGTCTTCGCGCTCGGTGACACCATCGTCCGCGAGGTGATGGTGCCGCGCACCGAGATGGTCTGGATCGAGCGGCACAAGATGCTCTCCCAGGCCCTGGCGCTCTTTCTGCGTTCCGGCTTCTCCCGTATCCCGGTCATCGGCGAGAGCGTTGACGACGTGCTCGGCGTGCTCTACCTGAAAGATCTGATCCGGCGCACGCAGGGCGGCGCCCCGGAGGATCGGCGCCTCCCGGTGGCCGAGCTGATGCGCCCGGCCACCTTCGTGCCGGAGTCCAAGCCGGTTGACGACCTCCTCTCGGAGATGCAGGCTGCCCGGAACCACCTGGTGATCGTCGTTGACGAGTACGGCGGGACCGGCGGGCTGGTCACGATCGAGGACATCCTGGAGGAGATCGTCGGCGAGATTACCGACGAGTACGATGTTGAGCGTCCGCCGGTCGAGCACCTCGACGACGATGCGGTGCGGGTTACCGCGCGGCTGCCCGTGGAGGACCTCGGCGAGTTGTTCGACACCGAGCTGCCCAGCGATGAGGTGGAGACGGTGGGCGGTCTGCTCGCGCAGTCCCTGGGCCGGGTCCCGATCCCCGGCGCCCAGGTGGAGGTGGCCGGTCTGCGGCTGCTCGCTGAGGGCACCACCGGGCGGCGCAACCGGATCGACACGGTCCTGGTGCGCCGGGTGGAGTCGGCCGACCAACAGCACGATCCGGGGCGTGGCGAATCCACCGACACCCCGGGCGACACCGACCAAGCCGAGGAGAGGCAACCCGCCGATGCCTGAGTCACCCGCCGTACCGACTACCGGGTCCACCCCGGTGGAGCTGACCGCCGAGGACGCCAAACTGGTCGTCCTGGCCCGGGGGGCGCGGGGCCGGGTCGGTGCCGTCGAAGGTGCCGCCGTCCGGGACCAGGATGGCCGGACGTACGCCGCGGCGAGCGTCTCGCTGCCTTCGCTGGCGTTGACCGCACTTCAACTCGCTGTGGGCTCGGCGGCGGCGGCTGGCTGCACCCGGCTGGAGGCCGCGGCGGTGGTGACCGAGGCGTCAACGCTGGACGGTGCTGGCCATGCGGCGGTCCGTGACCTCGCTGCCGACGCGCCCATCCATGTGGCGGCCCCGGACGGCACGCTCCTCGGGACGGTGGCCGAGTGACTTCCGCGAACCTCCGGCAGCCGTACCGGGCCGGCTTTGGCTGCTTCGTGGGACGGCCAAATGCCGGCAAGTCGACGTTGACCAACGCGATCGTCGGGCAGAAGATCGCCATCACCTCGAGTAAGCCGCAGACAACCCGGCACGTCATCCGGGCGGTGCTGCACCGGCCCGACTCGCAGCTCGTGCTGGTCGACACGCCGGGCCTGCACCGGCCCCGGACGCTGCTCGGCGAGCGCCTCAACGATCTGGTACGGCAGACGTGGAGCGAGGTTGATGTGATCGGCCTCTGCATCCCGGCGGACGAGCCGATCGGCCGGGGTGACCGCTTCATCACCGGTGAGCTGGCCGAGCTGAAGGCGACCGTGCTCGCGGTGGTGACGAAGACCGACCTGGTTGACCGAGAGCAGCTGGCCAAGCAGTTGGTCGCGGTGAGTGAACTGGCGGACTTCGCGGAGGTCGTGCCGGTCAGCGCGGTCTCCGGGCACCAGGTCGACACGCTGGTGGACGTGATGACCCGCTACCTGCCGGAGTCACCGCAGCTCTACCCGGACGACATGCTCACCGAGGAACCGGAGCAGGTGTTGGTCGCCGAGCTGATCCGGGAGGCGGCGCTGGAGGGTGTGCGCGATGAGCTACCCCACTCCATCGCGGTGGTGGTGGAGGAGATGATCCCCGCGGAACGCGTCATCAAGATCTATGCCGATGTGTACGTCGAGCGGCCGAGCCAGAAGGCGATCGTGATCGGGCATCGGGCCAGCCGGCTCCGGGATGTCGGCATCCGGGCGCGGCGGCAGATCGAGGAGTTGCTCGGCACCCGGGTCTACCTCGACCTGCACGTCCGGGTGGCGAAGGACTGGCAGCGGGACCCGAAGCAGCTCCGTAAGCTCGGCTTTTAGCCGGCCGCCCGGCTTGTGGCCGAATGTTCCGAGTGACTTGTCAGCCTTCGATGGACTGATGAGGAATTTCACTTTTCATCCGGCGAGTCTCGCGTATTCCAGGTCGCGGGCGGAGGGTAGGGGATTGTGTTTCCCTCTCCTCGTCCGGAAATAGCAGCGAGCTGATGCGAAATCGTTACCTAGACCTGTTGCGTGCCCTCGCCGTCGTCCGGGTCGTGGTCTACCACGTAACTGGGTGGGCCACCATGACGCTGGTCTTTCCCGCGATGTCGGTGATGTTCGCGCTGGCCGGATCGCTGATGGCGGCGTCCCTGCATCGCTTCGGGACAGCGGCGGTCGGTCGTCGGTTGCGGCGGCTGCTGCCGTCGTTCTGGGTGCTCGGCGCGATCTTGGTGCCCGCGATGCTGCTCACCGGGCTGTCGTTCACCCCCGAGCTTCTGCTCTGGCTCTTCCCCGTGGCCGACCCACCGCGGAACGACTGGGGAATACCGGTGCTGGGCCCGATCTGGTACCTGCGCAACTACCTCTGGTTTGTCCTCGTCTCGCCGCTGGCGTTGTGGTTGTTCCGTCGGTTCCCGCTGCCCACCCTGATCGCCCCGTACGCGCTGACGGTGGCGATCGAACTGGGGCTGTACCCGGATCCGCCGATGGTGGTGCAGCAGTTCGGCCTGTACCTCGGGGCGTGGATGTTGGGCTTCGCCCACCAGGAGGGAATGCTGCGCCGACTCGCCAACCGCGTCCTGTGGCCGGCCGCGATCGCTCTGGTCGCCCTCGGCGGCTGGTGGAACCTGACCCAGCCCGGTACCAAGGGGCTCGACCTCAACGGCAATCCGCTCGCCAACGCCCTCTGGTCGGCCGGTGTCATCCTGGTCGTGCTCGGGCGGGAGCCGGCGACAACGGCGTGGATCGACCGTAACGCGATCTTCAGTCGGGTGGTCACTCTGATCAACCGGCGTGCACTCACCGTGTACCTGTGGCACATGGCCTTCGTGGCAGCGCTCACCCCACTGGTGGACGTGGTCGGTTGGTCGCACCAGAATCTGCTCGGCCTGGCTATCCGGGTCGTGTTGGTCTTCGCCCTGCTCGGGGTCGTCATCATGCTTGTCGGTTGGGTCGAGGACATCGCGGCCCGGCGCCGGCCGGAGTTGATCCCCGGTTTTGGACGGCGAGCGGCAGCCAGGCCCGAGGAGGCGGCAGCTACGCCCGAGGGAGTGGCAGCTACGCCCGAGGGGGCGACAGCGGAGCAGGCCGTAGCTGGTTCGGCGGAGCGGGCCGGGCCGGCGCGGAAGCAGCCGTTGGTGCCGGCGCCCCGGTCGGCGGAGAGCGAGCGCGTGCAGACCGGGAGCGTGCAGAGCAACGCACGATGACCAGCCGGCGCCGCGGCCACCCCGAGCCGACCCGGAGCTGCCACCCTGAGGGAGAATGATCCGATGGCCGGGTACCGCCGACAGCTCTACCGCGACGACGCGGTGGTGCTGCGCGTGCAGAAGCTCGGCGAGTCGGATCGCATCATCACCCTGCTCAGCCGTCGGCACGGGCGGCTGCGCGCGGTGGCCCGCGGGGTGCGTCGGATCACCAGCAAGTTCGGCGCCCGGCTGGAGCCCTTCGGCCACGTCGACCTGCAACTCGCCGGCGACCCGAAGGGCCAGCAGGGCAGTTCGCTGCACACGGTCAGCCAGGTCGAGGGCATTGATCTGTACGGTAAGCGCCTCCTCGGCGACTACCCCCGCTACACGGCGGCGAGTGCGGTCTGTGAGACCGCGGAGCGGCTCACCCCGGTCGAGCGGGAACCGTCGCTGCGGTTGTTCCAGCTCACCCTGGGGGCGCTGCGTGTGCTGGCCGGCGGGGAACACGCCGCGACCCTGGTGCTGGACGCGTACCTGCTGCGTGGCATGGCCCTGGCCGGGTGGGCGCCGGCGCTGGTCGGCTGCGCGGTCTGCGGCACGCCGGGGCGGCACCGGGCCTTCTCCGTCCCGGCCGGCGGTGCCGTCTGCCGGGACTGTCGGCCGCCTGGCGCGGCCCACCCCGCACCGGCCACCCTTGACCTGATGACCGCGCTCACCAGCGGCGACTGGCGGGTTGCTGACGCCGCCGAGAGTGGTGTTCGCCGGGAGTGCAGCGGGCTGGTCGCGGCGCACCTGCAGTGGCATCTGGAGCGCGCGCTACGCTCGCTGCCGCTGGTGGACCGGGGCGGTCCGGCCGCCGGCGCGGTCGGGACGCCGGCCGGCGGAGTCGGGCCGGCCGCGGCCGGCGTGGACAGGGAGTAGACCGAGTGATCCGATCGACCAGGCGAACCGGCCCGGCGCCGGTGCCGCCCACCCCCCACCCGTCCGGTGCCCGGCCACCGGCGTTGCCCGCCGAGGCGTTGCCGCGGCACGTCGCGGTGGTGATGGACGGCAACGGCCGGTGGGCCAAGGAGCGTGGGCTCCCGCGTACGAAAGGGCACGAGGCGGGAGAGTTCTCCCTCTTCGACGCGGTCGAGGGCGCGATCGAGCTGGGCATCCCGTACCTGTCGGCGTACGCGTTCTCGACGGAGAACTGGCGACGTTCGCCGGACGAGGTGCGTTTCCTGATGGGCTTCAACCGGGACGTGATCCGCCGCCGCCGCGACCAACTTGTCGACCTGGGCGTACGGGTCGTCTGGTCGGGCCGGTCCGGGCGGCTGTGGAAGAGCGTCATCTCGGAGTTGCAGGCGGCCGAGGAGATGTCTCGCGGTAACTCGACGCTCACCCTGCAGTTCTGCGTGAACTATGGCGGGCAGGCCGAGATCGCCGACGCCGCCGCCGCGATCGCCCGGGAGGTCGCGGCCGGCCGGCTCGACCCCGCCAAGGTCACCGAGAAGACCATGGCCCGCTACCTCTACCACCCGGAGGTCCCCGACGTGGATCTCTTCCTGCGCCCCTCCGGAGAGCAGCGCACCTCGAACTTCTTGCTCTGGCAGAGCGCCTACGCCGAACTGGTCTTCCTGGACACGCTCTGGCCGGACTTCGACCGCCGGCACCTCTGGTACGCCTGTGAGCTCTATGCCCAGCGGGACCGCCGGTTCGGCGGAGCGCTGCCGAACCCGGTGGCGCCTACCACCTGACCCCGGGCGCCCGGGGTCAGGCTTCGACCTCACTGCGGTCGCCGGCCCAGAGGGTGTGGAAGGAGCCGCCACGGTCAACCCGGCGGTAGGTGTGAGCGCCGAAGTTGTCCCGCAGGCCCTGGATCAGGGCCGCCGGTAGTCGGTTCGCGCGCAGCGCGTCGAAGTAGGACAGGGACGAGGCGAACGCGGGGGTGGGCACACCGGCGCGGGCCGCCTCGGCGACCACGCGCCGCCACCCCGACAACCCGGCGCGTACGGTGTCGGCGAACCACGGCGCCACCAGCAGCGTGGGCAGGTCGGGCTGCTCGTCGTACGCCTGTCGGATCCGGTCGAGGAAGTGCGCTCGGATGATGCACCCGCCCCGCCAGATCGTGGCGGTGCCGCCCAGGTCGATGTCCCAGTCGTACTCCTGGCTGCCGGCCCGGATGTGGTCGAAGCCCTGCGCGTACGCGATGATCTTGCTGGCCAGTAGTGCGCGCCGGACGTCCTCGACGAAGGCGCCCCGCTTCTCGACCCGCCAGGTCGGTTCCGCGCCGGCGAACGCGTGGCGGATGGCCGCTCGCTGGGCGGCGTGCCCGGAGAGGGAACGCGCGAACGTCGCCTCGGCGATGCCGGTGATCGGGATGCCCAGGTCCAGGGCGTTCTGTACGGTCCAGCGTCCGGTGCCCTTCTGCTCCGCCTGGTCGAGCACGATGTCCACGAAGGCCCGCCCGGTGCTGGCGTCGGTGTGGCCGAGCACCTCAGCGGTGATCTCGATGAGGTACGACTCCAACTCGCCGGAGTTCCACTCTCGGAAGATCTCCGCCAGCTCGGCTGGGGTCGCGTCCAGGCCAGTCCGCAGGAGGTCGTACGCCTCGGCGATGAGCTGCATGTCGGCGTACTCGATGCCGTTGTGGACCATCTTGACGAAGTGGCCGGCTCCGTCCGGACCGATGTGTCGGCAGCAGGGCTCGCCGTCCACCTGCGCCGCGATCTGTTCGAAGAGCGGCCCCAGCTTCTGATAGGACTCGGCCGAACCGCCCGGCATGATGCTCGGCCCCCACAACGCGCCCTCCTCACCACCGGAGACACCGGTGCCGACGAAGTGCAGCCCCTGCTTGCGCAGCGCCTCCTCGCGCCGCCGGGTGTCGGCGAAATGGGCGTTGCCGCAGTCGACGATGATGTCGCCGGCATCGAGCAGCGGCACCAACTCGTCGATGACGGCGTCGGTCGGGGCGCCGGCTTTGACCATCGTGATGACCGCCCGGGGGCGCTCCAACGCGGCGACGAGGTCGGCCAGCGATTCGGTGGGGACGAACCGCCCCTCCTCGCCGTGCTCGGCGACCAGCCGGCGGGTCCGTTCTGGAGAGCGGTTGTGCACCGCCACGACGAAGCCGTTGCGGGCCAGGTTCCGGGCGAGGTTACGCCCCATCACCGCCAGCCCGGTAACGCCGATCTGTGCCTGCCCGCTCATCCCAGCCACCTCCGCCTCGATCTCCGTCTGTGACCGTATCGCGCTCCAGGTTCCGCTGCTCCACAGCCACTCCACCCGGCGGTGCACTGGGCTCGGTGGTCAGCCGATCAGGGGGCGGAACGCGCCGACGGCGACGCTGACCGCGAGTGCGGCGCCGGCCAGTACCGCCGCACCGGCGATCAGGAGACCGTCGGCGCGACCGAAGTGTTGACGGCGGGCCATCGACCGGGGGGTCGTGGCGTCGAAGCCCCGCGCGTCCATCGCCACCGCAAGTCGGGTCCCGCGGCGGATCGCGCCGACCAGTAGCGTGAACGCGGTTGACCCGAAAAGCCGCAGCCGGGCCAGTGGGTTACGGCCGGCGTCAACGCCCCGGGCCCGCCGCGCCATGCTGATCATTTGCCACTCCTGGGCGAGCAACGGCACCAACCGGAACGCCGCCAGTGCGCCGTAGGCGAAGCGGGCGGGCAGCTTGGCGTTCTGCACCAGCGCGTCGGCCAGGTCGGTGGGGTCGGTCGTCGCCACCACGGTCACTCCCGGCAGGGCCACCGCGAACATGCGCAACACCAGACCGAGCGCGGTGATCAGCACCCCGGAGGTGATCAGGATCGGGCCGGCCTCGATGAGGGTCCGCCCGGAGCGTTCGGCGGCGAAGAGCACCAGCGTGACGAGGATGCCGACCGCGCTGACCAGCAGCGGCATCGCTCGGCGGGCGAGTACCCGGAGCCGTACACCGAACAGCGGCAGCAGGGCCAGCTCGAAGGCGATGGCGATGGCCGGCGCCACCGGGTCGAGGGTGGCGATCAGGATGACCGAGCAGAGCAGCGCCGCCGCCAGCTTCGCCACCGGGTTGCGCCGGGCCAGCGGGGCGTCCGGTCGGGTCACCGGTTCGAGGTTGATCACGGCACGCTCCGCGGATGCGTCACGACACCCTCCGCGGATGCTCGAGCCGTACCTGGCGGTCGGCGAGCGCGGCGATGAACTCCCGGTCGTGGGTCACCGTGACCAGCCCGTGCCCGTTATCGCGCAGCTCGGCGAAGAGCTCCACCAGCTCCCGCCAGGTCCGCCGGTCCTGGCCGAAGGTGGGCTCGTCGCAGACGAGTAGGCGGGGCGCGGTGGCCAGGGCCGTCGCCACACTCAGCCGCCTCGCCTCGCCTCCGGAGAGGGTGTACGGGTTGGCCGCGGCGAGCGCGGTCAGGCGGAGCCGGTCGAGCAGTGCGTCCACGGTGGCGCGGACCTGCGCCTCGGTTCGGCCGGTGCGGCGTGGGCCCAGCGCCAGCTCCTCGGCGACGGTGGTGGTGACGAACTGGTGTTCCGGGTCCTGGAAGACCGAACCGATCCGGCCCACCAGCGCCGGCGCCCGCCATCGGTGCGGTGGGGTGCGGGCGTCCCCGCCGGCCAGCTCCGCGGTCGCGGTGACCCGGCCCGCCGCCGGTGCGAGCAGCCCACCCAGCAGGAGGGCCAGGGTGGACTTACCGGCTCCGTTGGGTCCGTGGACGGCGAGCGCCTCGCCGGCCCGTACGGTGAGGGAAACACGGGCCAGCCGGGGCGGCAGGGCGAGCTCGTCGGCGGCGAGCAACTCCGTCCCGGGGGCGGTGGCGGCCCGCCGCAGGGGCGTCGGATGGCCCGGCACCCAGACCCCCTCGGCAGCGAGCGCCTCGCCGTGCGCGGCGAAGACCGCCTGCGGGGTGCCGTCGGCGTGGACGCCGCCACCGGGTGCCAGCACGACCACCCGGTCGACCAGCGGCAGCGCCTCGGCGAGCCGGTGCTCGACGAGGAGCAGGGAGGTGTCGGCGTCGAGCGCCGCGGCGACCGCGTCGCGGATCAGCGCCGCACCGGCCGGGTCCAGGTTGGCGGTCGGCTCGTCGAGCAGCAGCAGGCTTGGGCGGAGCGCGAGCACCCCGGCGAGGGCGAGGCGCTGCTGTTCGCCGCCGGAGAGCGCGGCGGTCGATCGGTCCCGGCCGTAGCGGAAACCAACCCGGCGCAGTGCCTCGTCCACCCGGGGCCAGATCTGCCCGGCGGGTAGCCCGCGGTTTTCGGGGCCGAAGGCGACATCGTCGCCGCAGCGCGCCATCACCAGCTGGGTCTCCGGGTCCTGGAAGAGCAGGCCGACCTCTTCTCGGGCCGCGCGAGGGTCCCGGCCGTCAACCTCGACCGTGCCTTCCTGTTCGCCGGAGTCTTCGGGTAGCAGCCCGGCCAGCGCGGCGAGCAGGGTGCTCTTACCCGCCCCGGAGGCACCCAGCAGGAGAACCCGTTCGCCGTGCTCGATCCGCAGGTCGAGTCCGCGTACGGCCCACCGCTTTCGCCCCGCGTGCCGCCACCCGAAGCCCCGCAACCGGACCGCGCTCACCGGCCGTCACCCCGGAGCACGCCGCGCCGGGTGCTGTCCCGGAACACGCCGCGCCGGGTGCTGTCCCGGAACACACCGCGCCGGGCGCTGCGAGCAGCCGCGGGCGCGGTCTGCGGCCCCAACCTCTCGATCGACACGGTACTCAGATGGTGGTGCGTTCGCGGCCGGCGGGGAACAGGTCCAGTACACCCGTGCGGGCCAGGGCCCGGGTCAGGCTCCAGGCACCGAAGCCGGCGATGGCGGTGGCGCTGGCGATCGTCAGCAGCGCGTACGGGATCCGGTAGCTGCCCAGCGCGTATTCGCTGTTCCAGACGAAGAAGTCGAAGGCAGCCGCGCCCAGGCCGGTCAGGGCGCCTGCGAGCAGCGCGGTGGGCAGTCGGAAGGAACGGTAGCGGAAGGCGGCGAAGGCCAGCTCGGCGCCGAGCCCTTGGGCCAGGCCCTGAAGGATGGCGATGCTGCCCCACTCGGAGCCGAGTAGCACGGACACGATCGCGGCCACCGCCTCGCAGAAGAGCGCCGCACCGGGGCGGCGGATCACCAGGCCGCCGAGGACCGCCGGGATCAGCCAAACGCCGTACATGACGGCCTGGGTCGCCGGGAGGAAGGCGAACGCCGGGGTGACAACGTTCCAGAGCAGTCCCCAGGCCCAGAAGATGACGCCGAAGGTGACGGCGATGACAGCGGCGACGACGACATCGACCGTGCGCCAGCGGTTGGTGGTTACATTGACTTTGCTCATCGGTCTTCCCTGTCTGCTCCGGGGGAACAGGAGGGGCGCATCCACGTCCGGCTGGCCGAACGACGGCGCGACCGGAGGTCGACCGAACTCCCTGCGCTGGCATTACCCAGATCAGGTTCGAGGGTCTGTGGGACCTTGCCCACACTCTCAGCGCTGTGCGCTCCCCTGTCGGAGGTGAAACTGTACGACCGACGCTAGCACCTTCGAAAATCTTTCAACAAAGCGGCATTGGTGCAGTTCGCCGGGGCTCCCCCGGCGAACCCCGCGTAGGTTGCCGATCCTACGTATCGATGTCCGAGGTTTCGCCTTCGATCTCCACGGCGGTGGCCTGGCGGCCGGCCCGCAGCTGCTCCTGCTGCACGGCTTCCCCCGCACAGTGGGGAGTGGGCCGACGTGATCGTGGCCCGGGTCCGCGACCCGAGGTGAGCCCTCAGGTGGGGTTGGTGTGCTCGCCGGCGTGGCTGACCGCGTCCGCCACGATGTGTGCGACGTGTTCGTCAACCAGCGTGTAGGCGATCTCCCGCCCGCGCCGGGAACCCCGCACCACCCCGGCACCGCGAAGCACCCGCAGATGCTGGGAGACCAGCGGCTGCGCGGCGCCGAGCTGGTCAACCAACTCGTGTACGCACCGTTCGCCCTCGGCGAGTTGGCTGACGATGGCCAGCCGGATCGGGGCGGAGAGGGCGCGCAGCAGCTCGCTCGCCCCCTCGTAGGCGTCGTAGCCGGACCCGCTGCTCACCGGGTAACGGTAACCAATCCAAGGTTGCGCCGTTGTTCAGGACTGGCTGAGCACCACCTCGTGCGGCTCTACGGCCGGTGTGTCCGGTGCGGCGACTCGCCGTCGTCGTAGTATCCGCCAACCCGCGCCGCCGAGCGCCACCACCGCGAACGAGGCGATCGCCATCAGCACCACCGACGCGCCGGGGGCGGTGTCGGCGTTGGCAGCCACGTACACACCCGACCCGGCGGCGAAGAGGCCGAGCGCCATGGCGGCCGTCATCGTGCTGCGGAAGCCGCGGGTGACCTGCTGGGCGGCGGCGACCGGCACCACCATCAGCGCGCTGATCAGCAGGACGCCCACCGCGCGCATCGCGATGGTGACGGTGACCGCGGTGGCGACCGCGAGGAGCAGGTTGAGGGCGCGGACGGGCAGCCCGGAGACCCGGGCGTACTCCTCGTCGTGGCAGATCGCGAAGAGTGCCGGGCGCAACGACAGCATGGTGACCAGGATCGCCGCACCGAGCACCGCGATCGTGGTGAGGTCGGTGGGGGCGATGGTGGAGAGCGAGCCGAAGAGGTACGCGTTGAGGCTCGTGCTGGTGCTGTCGGAGAGCCCGACGAGCATCACGCCGCCGGCGATGCCCCCGTAGAAGAGCAGGGCGAGCGCCAGGTCACCGGAGGTGCGGCCGCGGGCCCGGACCAATTCGACGGTGATCGCGCCGAGGCTGGCCACGATCACCGCCACCAGGACCGGGGAGCGGTTCAGCAGCAGGCCGGCGCCGACGCCGGTGAGCGCCATGTGCCCGACGCCATCGCCGATCAGGGCCAGCCGCCGCTGTACCAGGTAGATGCCGAGCGCCGGGGCGGCCAGGCCGATGACCAACGCGCCGATCAGCGCACGCTGCATGTACGGGTACTGGAAGAGTTCCATCTCACGCGCTCCAGAGACCGGCGGGCTCGGTGGGACCGTGCGGGTGCACGTGGTCGTGGTCGGGGTCGGCGTGGTGGCCGGCCGGTTCGGGCACCGGGCCGTCGTGAGCGATCCCCCCGGCGTGCACGACGACGGCTCGGGAGATCAGCGGCCGCAGTGGCCCCAGCTCGTGTGCGACCAGCAGGACGGTGCCGCCGCCGGCGACGAATTCCTGGAGCGCTCCGGCGAATGCCTCCTGGCTCGCCGCGTCCACACCGGCGGTCGGCTCGTCAAGGACCAGCAGCTCCGGCTCGCCGGCCAGGGCCCGGGCGATGAGGACGCGCTGCTGCTGGCCGCCGGAGAGGGTGGAGACCGGGTCGCCGGTCCGGTCGGCGAGACCGACCGCCGCCAGCGCGGTCGCTACCGCCCTCCGGTCCGCGCGGCCGGGGGGCCGCAGGATGCCGCGGCGGGCCAGCCGGCCCGCCGCGACCACCTCGCGGACGGTGGCGGGTACACCACCGCCGGCGCCGAGGCGTTGCGGGACATACCCGATGCGGTGCCACTGCCGGAATCGCCGCGCCGGCTGGTCGAAGAGCCCGACCGAGCCGGAGCTGAGCGGGACCAGCCCGAGCACGGCTCGGGTCAGGGTGGACTTGCCGGAGCCGTTGGCGCCGAGCACGGCCACCACCTCACCGCTGGTCACGGTCAGCGAGATGTCTCGCAGCACGGTGCGGCCCTCGTAGCCGATCGCCGCCCGCGTGACGGTGATGACGGGTGCGTTCATGCGCAGTCCAGCGCGGTCTGTAGCGCCGCGAGGTTGGCCCGCATCACCGAGAAGTAGTCCCCGTTGTTGTCGGCGGCGAGTCCCTCGAGCGGGTCGAGCACCGCGGTCTCGGCCCCGACCTGGGCTGCGATGGTCTCGGCGACCTTCGGGCTGACCAGCGTCTCGAAGAAGATCGTGGTGGCCTGGTGCGCCTTTGCCTCCTCGATCACCTCGGCCAGCCGCTGCGGCGACGGCTCGTGCTCCGGGCTCAGCCCGGTGATGCCGATCTGCTCCAGCTGGTATCGCGTGGTCAGGTAGCCGAAGGCGGTGTGACTGACCACGATCTCCCGCCGCTGGCAGGTCTCCAAGCCGGCGGTGAACTCCGCGTCGAGCTGCTCCAGCTTGCCGCGGAGGTCGGACGCGCGAGCGGCGTAGTCGTCGGCGTGCTCGGGGTCGGCCTGGGCGAGCCGGTCGGCGAGCTGGTCACCGACGGTGGCGAGCCGGGTGGGGTCCAGCCACAGGTGCGGGTCCTTGCTGCCGGCGTCCGCCGCGTGGTCCGGGTCCGCCGGCGTCTCGGCACCGCCCTCACCCTCGTGCCCGGTGTCGCCGTCGTGTCCGTGGTCGTCCTCGTGTCCGGTGTCGCCGTCGTGTCCGTGGTCGTCCTCGTGTCCGGTGTCGCCGTCGTGTCCGTGGTCGTGATCGTGGCCGTCGGCGGTGGCGTCGAGCAGCGGCTCGATGGTGGTGACGTCGAACGCCCGGTCGGCGGCGTTCTGCTGCACCGCCTCGTCGACCTGCGGCTGGAAGCCCCTGAGGTAGACGATCAGCTCGGCCCCGGCTACCTCCCCAACCTGGCTCGGGCTCAACTCGACGTCGTGCGGCTCGGCGCCGGGCTTGACCAGGTTACTAACGGTAACCGTGTCCCCACCGATCTGCTCGGCCAGGAACTGGAGTGGGTAGAACGCGGCGACGACCTCCACCCGTTGCGGATCGGCATCGGTCGGCTTGTCGGAGCAGGCGGCAGCGCCGAGGGCGAGTAGGGCGGCGGAGGTGGCCGCCAGGGCGCGTGGAGCACGGCGGTTGTTCATGAAGGCAACTGTCCGCAACAATGATAATGATTGTCAAAAACGCATGAGTGCATGTCAGAGAAGCTTGACCAGCCCGGCGGTGATCAGCAGCGTCAGCACCAGGAGCCGGACCACCCGCAGCCGTGCCGGCTGGCGCGCCCCCGTGGTGACCACCAGCACGGCCACGACCGCCGCGAGGGCGAGGGTGAGTAGCCCGCCGATCACCCCCGGCGTGAAGAGAGCGACCAGCACCACCACCAGGGTGACCAGGAAGACTGCCGTCGGGTTCGCCCGGGCCAGCCGGCCCGCTATCCGGTGCTGCGTACGCTGCATCCCACAGACTCTACGAGGAGGTAGCCGGTGTTGGTCACCAACCGGTTCGTGGTCGAGCCCGATGTCGTTGACGACTTCACCGCGCGAGCGCACGCCGCGCTCGCGGCGCTCGCCGCCCGCCCCGGATACCTGCGCGGGCAACTCGTCCGCGCGCTGGACGACCCGCGCTACTGGTGCCTGCTCACCGAGTGGGAGTCGGTCGGCACCTACCGCCGAGCGCTCGGCGGTTTTGACGTCAAGGTCACCGCGGTTCCGCTGCTCGCCGAGTCGGTCGACGAACCGTCGGCCTACGAGGCCCTCGCCAGCGCCGCGCCCGGAGCCGACGTGGTCGTGACGGCGAGCGATCGGGCGGCCGATCCGTACCGGTGAGCGATACGCACTACATTGATCCCATGACCGCTCCCGGACCGGCCGCTCCCTCACCGCACCCGTCGGTGCCCGGCCCGCAAGACGGCGCCGTACCCCCTGCCGTGCCCGGCCCACCCTCCGGGCCGGGAGTGCCGAACCCGCCCGCCGGCCCCGGTGTCGCACCACCGTTCGCGGCGCCGCCGGTCGAGGGCCGTCCCACCCGGCTCTGGCTGGGGCTCGGCGTCGGGGCGCTCGCACTGGCGCTCTGCTGCGGCGGCGGTGGTGCGGCGGTGGTCGGGCTCGTGGTAGCCGGCGTACAGGCGTTCGACGAGCAGGGGCGTGTCGTCTCCACCGACTACTACCAGGCGCTGGTGGAACGAGAATACGGTGCCGCGTACGACCAGCTCTGTGCACCGGCGCGGCGGCAGGAGTCGCGGCGGGAGTTCGAACGGCGGGCCGCCGATGGGCCACAGGTGGCCTCGTTCCAGGTCGGCGAGGTCGACCAGACCAACCTGACCGTGCCGGTCGAGGTCACCTTCAGCGGCGGCGGCCGCGATCGCCAACGGGTGAACCTCGAGCAGAACGAGCAGACCGGTGCACTGGAGGTGTGCGGAGTCAGCTGAACCGCTCCCGGTATTCTCCTGGGCTCAGGACGTCGCCGGTCGTACCGTTGTCCCGAGCCTCGCTCCATCCCGTACTGTCCCCGCCGACCGCCAGCCGGCGTAGGAGGAAACATGCCCGCAGACCGTATCGACGCCGTCGTCAGCCTCGCCAAGCGCCGGGGTTTCGTCTTCCCGTCCAGTGAGATCTACGGGGGTACCCGTTCGGCGTGGGACTACGGCCCGCTCGGTGTGGAGCTCAAGGAGAACGTGCGCCGGCAGTGGTGGCGGAGCATGGTCCAGCAGCGTGACGACGTGGTGGGCCTCGACTCCGCGGTGATCCTGGCCCGTGATGTCTGGGCCGCCTCCGGCCACCTGGACGCGTTCGTGGACCCGCTGACCGAGTGCCAGTCCTGCCACAAGCGGTTCCGGGCCGACCACCTGGAGGAGGCGTTCGAGGCCAAGCATGGTCGTCCGCCGGCCTCGTTGACCGAGCTGAACTGTCCGAACTGCGGAAACAAGGGCACCTTCACCGAGCCGCGGATGTTCAACGGTCTGATGAAGACCCACCTGGGCCCGGTGGAGAGCGACGAGGGTCTGCACTACCTGCGACCGGAGACCGCGCAGGGTATCTTCGTCAACTACAAGAACGTCGAGACGGTGGCGCGCAAGAAGCCGCCGTTCGGCATCGCCCAGACCGGCAAGTCCTTCCGCAACGAGATCACCCCGGGGAACTTCATCTTCCGGACCCGCGAGTTCGAGCAGATGGAGATGGAGTTCTTCGTCGAACCGGGCACCGACGAGGGCTGGCACGAGTACTGGCTCGCCGAGCGCTGGAACTGGTACCTCGACCTCGGTCTCAGCGAGCACAACCTGCGTCGCTACGAGCACCCGCAGGAGAAGCTCTCCCACTACTCGAAGCGCACCGTCGACATCGAGTACCGGTTCCAGTTCGGTGGCACCGAGTTCGCGGAGTTGGAGGGCATCGCCAACCGCACCGACTTCGACCTCGCCACGCACAGCAAGCACTCCGGGGTCGACCTGTCCTACTTCGACCAGGCCAAGGGCGAGCGCTGGGTACCGTACGTGATCGAGCCGGCCGCCGGCCTCACCCGTGCGGTGCTGGCGTTCCTGCTCGAGGCGTACGACGAGGATGAGGCGCCGAACACCAAGGGCGGCGTGGACAAGCGCACGGTGATGCGCTTCGACCCGCGGCTCGCCCCGGTGAAGGTCGCGGTGCTGCCGCTGTCCCGCAACGAGGCGCTCTCGCCGAAGGCTCGGAAGCTCGCCGCCGACCTGCGTAAGCGCTGGGTGGTGGAGTTCGACGACTCGCAGGCCATCGGTCGCCGTTACCGTCGGCAGGACGAGATCGGCACCCCGTACTGTGTGACGGTCGACTTCGACACCCTCGACGACGACGCGGTGACCGTGCGGAACCGGGACACGATGGCCCAGGAGCGGATCTCCCTGGACCAGGTCGAGCGGTACCTGATCGAGCGCCTCCCCGGCTGCTGAGCCGCGAGGGTGGCTCCTCCCTCCGCTGGTAGGCCAGCGGAGGGAGGAGCAGGACCTCCTTACACTTGAGTGGTGACCACGACGAAGGCCGTCCCGCCCCGCCCGCTGACCATCGGGCGGCACCAGGTGTGGCCGCCGGTGGTCCTGGCACCGATGGCGGGCATCACCAACGTTGGCTTCCGTCAGCTCTGCCGGGAGCAGGGCGGTGGCATCTACGTCTGCGAGATGATCACGACGGTCGCGCTGGTCGAGCGGAATCCCAAGACACTGCGCATGATCGCCTTCGGCTCCGGGGAGTCGCCGCGCAGCCTCCAGCTCTACGGCACCGACCCCGACACCACCGCCGCCGCCGTGCGCATCGTCGTCGAGCGGGACCTCGCCGACCACATCGACCTGAACTTCGGTTGCCCGGTCCCGAAGGTCACCCGCAAGGGCGGTGGCTCCGCCCTGCCGTGGCGGCGTCGGCTCTTCGCCCGGTTGGTGCGGGCCGCGGTGGACGCCGCGTCACCCGCCGGGGTGCCGGTCACGGTGAAGATGCGTAAGGGCATCGATGACGACCACCTGACGTACGTGGAGGCGGGCCTTGCCGCCCAGGATGCTGGGGTCGCGGCGGTGGCGTTGCACGGGCGTACGGCTGCCCAACGATATTCGGGGACCGCCGACTGGGACGCCATCGCGACGCTGAAGGCGGCGCTGGACGTGCCGGTGCTGGGTAACGGCGACATCTGGGAGGCGGACGACGCGCTGCGGATGGTGGCGCACACCGGAGTCGACGGGGTCGTGGTGGGGCGGGGCTGCCTGGGCCGGCCGTGGCTCTTCGCCGACCTGGAGGCTGCCCTCACCGGTTCGCCGCACCGGCGACTGCCCACGCTGGGGGAGGTGGCCACGACCATGCGCCGGCACGCGGAGCTGTTGGTCGAGCAGTTCACCGTCGGCGCCCGTGACGCGGCGCGCGGTGAGCGGGACGGCTGCACCGACTTTCGGAAGCACGTCGCCTGGTACCTGAAGGGCTTTCCGGTCGGCAGCGAGCTACGTCGGTCGCTCGCGATGATTGACAGCTTGGCCCAGCTCGACGATCTGCTCGGCAAGCTGGACCCGGCGGCGCCGTTCCCGGTGGAGACGCTGGGCCAGCCCCGTGGCCGGACCAACTCCCCAGGCAAGGTCTTCCTGCCGAACGGATGGCTGGACAGCCGGGACGACGACACGGTTCCGCAGGGCGCGGAGTTGGCCGACTCGGGCGGCTGAACTGGGCCTCGAACGACGACAACAAGGGCCGGCCCCTCGTGGGGCCGGCCCTTGGCGGTTGGTGGGGGTCAGCTGGTGGAGTAGCCGCGGGTGGCGATCCAGTCGGCGAGGGCGTCGGTGGTGATCCAGTATTCGGCGGTGTTCGGGTTCGCGGAGTCGGCGATCTTCACCTGGTCGCCGGCGTCGCGGTAGCCGGTGACGGAGATGTAGTGGCCGCCGGCGAAGGAGTGGGTCTCGCCGTTGGTGTCGGTGGCGGTGCCGGCGATGTTGGCCACGATGGCGCGGCCGTCGTCGACGGTGCGGATGATGTCCTCGCGCAGGGTGTCGGTCTGCTTGTCGTCGGCCATCGGGGTGGAGATCTCGACGCTGCGGTACACGTCGTGGCCGGTCTCGGTGTTCAGCACCGGGGTGATGTCGTTGATGGAGTCGGTGCCGGACTGGGTGGTGCCCATCCGCTCGGCCATCGCGTCCATGTCGATGTTCTTGCCCTGCACGGACAGGGCGTTGCGGGCGGCGGCGGGGCCGCAGTAGTAGAAGTTCGGCTGGGCTTCGTAGTCGACCGGGAGCACGCGGGTGTCGTCGCGCTCGGTCTGCGTGGTGGGCTGCGTGGTGGGCTGCGTGGTGGGGGCGGCGAAGGCGGCGCTGGCGGGGGCGGCGATGGCGCCACCGGTGGCGATCAGGCCAGCAGCGGTCAGGGCGGTCTTACGGAGGATGTCGGTACGCATGATGGTCGAAGCCTTCCGCTCGGGGGTGCCGCGGACGCGGGGGGCGCGCCAGCGGGTCGCACGAGGTGGTTCGAGATGAGAACGAATAGGGGGTCCCGCCCGGCGGGGTGCTACTCGGGCGGCCCGGGGATGTAACCAACGCCGGTCCGGCGGCATTCCGCCGGCGGGCGGCCACCGGCGGTCCGGTGGGGCGGTGGGGCGCTCACGGCTGCCCCGCATGGTTACGCCAGGTATAACCACCGGCCCCCGGCACCGATTCCCCGCCAACCGTGACCCGGACCACCCATCAGAACGCCCAGAGCGGACGATCGAGGTGCGCTTTCCCCGCCCACCCGTGCTTCAGGACCGGACATTTGACTCAGAAATACCCACCAGCGACATCGTGGCCTCCTGCGTAAGGGCTTCGCTCATGCCTTCGAGCAACCCCGCGCTCCGTTATGCCGGCCTGGGGCGGGGCGCGGGTGCCGCGCCCTGCGCCATCGGCGGGTCAGCGGGTGTCGCTGGCCAGGGGACCTCGGGGGAGCGGTGGAAGGCGATGCCGGCGGTCGTCCAGCGAGAGCCCTGCCCGGCCAGCCGGGTGCGAAACGACGCCCAGTCGTGGGTGGCCCGCGGTGACCAGCCCAGCTCCGCGATGGCGGGTAGCCGGGGCAGGAGCATGAACTCGATCTCCGCCAGCGAGGTGACCGACTCGGTCCAGAGCGGGGCCTCCACCCCCAACACCGACTCCGCCGGCACCTCCGTCACCTGAGTCGCGGGATCCCAGTCGTACGCCTGCCGTACGTCGATCAGGCCCGCCCAGTCATGTCCGATCGGGGTGTCGGCGGCGTACTTCATGTCTAGATACGCGTGGTTACCGGGGGAGAGGATCAGCCGGGCGCCGCGGCGCACCGCGCCTGCGGTCGTCGGGTCAACGCCGTCGGTGCCCCACCACTGGAGCACCCGTCCTTCGATGTGGGTGGCCGGCGCCAGTTGGTGCCAGCCCACCACTGTCTTGCCGAGCTTGGCCACGATGCGTTGTGCCCGCTCGACGAATCCGGTGTACGCCGCTCCCTTCACTTTGAAGGCCTCATCCCCGCCGATGTGCAGGAACGGCCCGGGGGTGCGCGCGGCGACTTCCCCCAGCACATCGGCGACGAACTCGTACGTCTGCGCGTTTCCTGGGTCCAGGTAGCTGAAGCCAACCTCGGTGCCGGTGTAGGGCGCCGGTGTGGTCCCGTCCGGGGCCAGCTCCGGGTAGGCGGTCAGCGCGGCGTTGGTGTGCCCCGGCAGGTCGATCTCCGGAACGACGGTGAGGTGCCGCTCGGCCGCGTACGTGACGATTCGCTGATAGTCGGCCGGGGTGTACCACCCGCCGGGGGCGCCACCGACCGCCGTGCTTCCGCCGACCGTGGTCAGTCGGGGTCGGGACTCGACCGCGATCCGCCACCCCTGGTCGTCGGTGAGGTGCAGGTGCAGGTGGTTGAGCTTGTAGCGGGCGAGGTGGTCGATCACCCGCAGTACGTCGTCAACCCCGAAGAAGTGCCGGGCCACGTCGAGCATGGCGCCCCGGTACGGGAAGCGCGGCCGGTCGACGATCGACCCGCCGGGCAGCGTCCAGCTGGCGTGGACCGGCGTACTGCTCTCGATCGCGGCCGGGAGAAGCTGGCGCAGGGTTTGGGTGCCGTGGTGGAGCCCGGCCGCGGTGCCGGCGCTGATCCGCACACCGGTCGGTGTGACGTCGAGTCGGTAGCCCTCGGGGCCGAGGTCGGGCTGCTCGACGAGGACGAGCGCGATGCCGTCGGCCAGCTCGGGGTACGGGGCGTCGGCGATCGGCAGCCGATATCCGGTGGCCGGCCGGAGCAGGTCGGCGAGGCGTTCGGCGACGGCCCGCGCGGCGGGGTCGGGGCTGACCCGCACCGCCGTATCGGCCGCCAGCGTGAAGTCGGCGTGGGGCTCCGGGCGCACCTGTTCGGGTGCGGGCACCACATCGCCCAGCCGAGTCGGGGCGGGGGCGAGTCGGGTGCCCGCTTCGTGGGCCGCCAGCCGGGCCAGCTCGCCCGCTGCCAGCTCGCCCGTTGCCGGCTGGACGGGTGCCGGGGTGGAGGTCCTCGAGGTGTTCGCGTCGCCGTCGGTGGCCGGCACGGTGCCCGTCGCGCCCGAGGTCGCGGGTGCGGTCCGGTGTTCCGGATGCTGTGGCGAGGTGGCGGGGGTGGGGTGCACGGAGCTGCCTTTCGGGGGTGTATTCGCGGCGGTTGTGGCAAGGCTTCACCGAGAGCGTTGCCTCAAGGGTACGGCGGCACGGCAGTTGCGTGATCGTGCGCGTGGAAGCGTTTCCAAAAACGGGTGCGAACACGGAAAGTGGGGGTGACTGTGCCGATTGTCACCGAACGGTCCCTAGGGGTCCGATGTTCGCCTAACCTTCGCCCCACGATTGAAAGCCTGGCCACGGACCGTCGGCGACCGGGCCGGCCCGGTGGCAGCTGAACCTTCGTCAGGTGACACATTCGGCGTGCGTGGGAGGCTCTGGTGGCAGCGCAGGAGACAGTCGATCACAAGTACGTCTATGACTTCGCCGAGGGAAACAAGGACCAGAAGGATCTCCTCGGCGGCAAGGGCGCCAACCTGGCCGAGATGACCAACCTCGGCCTGCCGGTGCCGCCCGGCTTCACGATCACCACCTCGGCGTGTCAGGCGTACCTCGCCACCGGTAGCGAGCCGGCCGGCCTCGCCGACCAGGTCGGCTCCCACCTCGACGCCCTGGAACAGGCGATGGGGCGAACCCTCGGTGACCCGGCGGACCCGCTGCTGGTCTCAGTGCGCTCCGGTGCCAAGTTCTCGATGCCGGGCATGATGGAGACCGTCCTCAACGTCGGCCTCAACGACCGGAGTGTCGTAGGGCTGGCCCGACAGGCCGGCGGCTCGGCGGGCTCCGACTCCGCCAGCGACAGCGACCGGTTCGCGTGGGACTCCTACCGTCGCCTGATCCAGATGTTCGGCAAGACTGTCTGTGCGGTGCCGGGGGAGGACTTCGAGCGCGCCCTCGACGACGCCAAGCGGGCCAAGGGCAGCGACCTGGACCTGGACCTGAGCGCCGACGACCTCCGCGCACTGGTCGACACCTACAAGGAGATCTTCCGTCGGCACACCGGCCGGGACTTCCCGCAGGAGCCGCGGGAGCAGCTGGACCTCGCGATCCGGGCGGTCTTCGAGTCGTGGAACGCCGAGCGGGCGGTGATCTACCGCCGCCAGGAGCGACTTCCCGCCGAGGCGGGCACCGCGGTGAACGTGGTCGCCATGGTCTTCGGCAACCTCGGTACGGACTCGGGGACCGGCGTCGCCTTCACCCGTGATCCGGCCAGCGGGGCCCAGGGCATCTACGGCGACTACCTGGCCAACGCGCAGGGCGAGGATGTCGTTTCCGGGATCCGTAACACCGTGCCGCTGCAGGAGCTGGAGCGGATCGACAAGAAGTCCTACGACGAACTGCTCGACTACATGGCCCGGCTCGAGCGGCACTACAAGGATCTCTGCGACATCGAGTTCACCATCGAGCGGGGCAAGCTGTGGATGCTCCAGACCCGGGTCGGTAAGCGCACCGCGGCCGCCGCGTTCAACATCGCCGGGCAACTCGTGGACGAGGGCCTCATCGACCTGGACGAGGCGCTGCACCGGGTCAACGGTGCCCAGCTCGCCCAGCTGATGTTCCCGCGCTTCAACCTGGACCACGAGTTCCAGCCGGTCGCCACCGGTATCGGCGCCTCACCGGGCGCGGCCGTCGGCAGGGTGGTCTTCACCTCTGCCCGCGCCGTGGAGCTGGCCGGCCAGGGTGAGGCGGTGATCCTGGTCCGTCGGGAGACCAACCCGGACGACCTCAACGGCATGATCGCCGCACAGGGCATCCTCACCTCGCGGGGCGGTAAGACCAGCCACGCCGCCGTGGTGGCCCGAGGCATGGGCAAGACCTGTGTCTCCGGCGCCGACCAACTCGGCGTGGACATCCCCGCGAAGGTGTTCACCGTGGCCGGACAGACCGTCAACGAAGGCGACGTGGTGTCGATCGACGGCACCACCGGCAAGGTCTACTTGGGCGAGGTGCCGGTGATGCCGTCCGAGGTGGTGCGGTACTTCGAGGGCACCCTCGACCCGGAGCAGGCCGACGACGTACTGGTGCGGGCCGTACACCGGATCATGACCCACGCCGACGACCGGCGGCGGTTGGCCGTGCGGACGAACGCGGACACCAAGGCGGACGCGGCGCGGGCCCGGCGCTTCGGCGCGCAGGGGATCGGCCTGTGCCGCACCGAGCACATGTTCCTCGGCGACCGGCGGGAACTGGTCGAGCGGCTCATCCTCGCCTCCACCGACGCCGACCGGGAGCAGGCGCTGGCCGCGTTGCTGCCGTTGCAACGGGCGGACTTCATCGAGATCTTCCGCGAGATGGACGGGCTGCCGGTCACGGTGCGGTTGATCGACCCGCCGCTGCACGAGTTCCTGCCCCCGCTGGAGCAGCTGGCGGTCAACGTGGCGGTGGCCCAGGAGCGGGGCGAGGCCGCGGCCCGGGAGGAGGCGTTGCTGGCCGCCGTCCGGCGGATGCACGAGGAGAACCCGATGCTCGGCCTGCGTGGCGTCCGGCTCGGCCTGGTCATTCCCGGCCTGTTCGCGATGCAGGTCCGCGCGATAGCGGAGGCCGCTGCCGCGGTCACCGAGTCCGGTGGGTCCGCCTTCCCGGAGATCATGGTCCCGCTGGTCGGTGCGGTGCAGGAGCTGGAGACGGTACGCACCGAAGCCGAGAAGATCATCGCCGAGGTGGTCGACGGCAGCGGTGTCGAGGTGCTGATCGGCACAATGATCGAGGTGCCGCGGGCGGCGTTGACCGCTGGCGAGATCGCCGAGGCGGCGCAGTTCTTCTCGTTCGGCACCAACGATCTGACCCAGATGGCGTGGGGCTTCTCCCGCGACGACGTGGAGGGTGCCTTCTTCTGGCGCTATCTCGAGCTGGGCATCTTCGGCATCTCGCCGTTCGAGTCGATCGACCGGGACGGGGTGGGCCGGCTGGTGCGGATCGCCGCCGAGGAGGGGCGGGCCGCCCGGTCTGAGCTCAAACTCGGCGTGTGCGGCGAGCACGGCGGTGACCCCGACTCGGTGCACTTCTTCCACGAGGTCGGGCTGGACTACGTCTCGTGCTCGCCGTTCCGGGTGCCGGTCGCCCGGTTGGAGGCGGGGCGGGCCGCCGTGGAGACCGCCGGATCAGACAGCCGCTGACGTGGGGGGCGGTGGTGCGGCCACCGCCCACCGAGCACCGGCGGCCGCCTATCGGCCACCGCCTATCGGCCGCCGCCTGCCGGTCGGTCGGCCGGCGTAGCCTGGCGGCATGAATCCGGTCGGCCCGGACCAGCGGCGGTGGGTGGACGAGCCCGCGAAGGACACCGGGCAGGGCCGGTCGGCGTTCGAGCGAGACCGCGCCCGGGTGCTGCACTCGGCGGCCTTCCGGCGGCTCGCCGCCAAGACCCAGGTGCACACGGCCGGCACCGACGACTTTCTCCGCACCCGGTTGACGCACTCGTTGGAGGTCGCCCAGGTCGCCCGCGAGATGGGCAGTCGGCTCGGCTGTGATCCCGACGTGGTGGACACCGCCGGGCTCGCCCACGACCTCGGGCATCCGCCGTTCGGGCACAGCGGCGAGGACGCGCTGGACGCCCTCGCCACGACCTGCGGCGGCTTCGAGGGCAACGCGCAGACGCTGCGCGTGCTCACCCGCCTGGAGGCGAAGGTGATCGGCCCGGACGGCGCCTCCGCCGGCCTGAACCTCACCCGGGCCACCCTCGACGCGGTCAGCAAGTATCCGTGGCCGCGCCGGCCGGGCGAGCGCAAGTTCGGCGTGTACGCCGACGATCGCCCGGTCTTCGAGTGGCTGCGCGCCGACGTGCCGGACGGGCGGCGGTGTCTGGAGGCACAGGTGATGGATTGGGCCGACGACGTCGCGTACTCGGTGCACGACGTCGAGGACGGCATCCACGGTGGATACGTGACGCTGCGTCCGCTGCTGGCCGACGCCGACGAGCGGGCGGCGTTGGGTGCCGACGTCGCGGCGACCTACTCCAGCGAGTCTCCGGCCGACCTCGTTGAGGTGCTGGTTGACCTGCTCGCCGATCCGTTGCTCGTGGCGCTCGCCGGCTACGACGGGAGTCACCGGGCACAGGCTGCGTTGAAGGCGACCACCAGCGCGCTGACTGGTCGCTTCGTCGCCGCCGCCGTGGCCGCCACCCGGCGGCGGTTCGGTCCCGGCCCGCACCGGCGGTGCGCCGCCGACCTGGTCGTGCCGCGCGAGGTCCGGGCCCGGTGCGCGCTACTCAAGGGCATCGCCCTGCGGTACGTGCTGCGTCGCCCCGGCTCCGCCGCCCGGCACGAGCGGCAGCGGCAACTTCTCGCCGGCCTGGTAGCGAGCCTGGCCGACCGGGCCCCCGACGCGTTGGACGCGGTGTTCGCCCCGCTGTGGCGGGCTGCCGGAGATGATGCGGCCCGGCTACGGGTGGTGGTTGATCAGGTGGCGTCGTTGACGGATCCGATGGCGGTGCAGTGGCATTCCCGGTTCTTTGGTGGCCCGACCGGCGCCGTCGGGGTCGGTTGACTTAGGTTAACCTAACCGCATGACGGATCGTCCGAAGAAGGTCACGTCCACCCGCGTCGTCCGGATCGGACGGCCTACCCCGCATGTCGTTCGGCTGGTCCTCGGCGGCGACGAGTTGGCCGGACTTCCGGTCGGCGAGTTTACTGATCACTACATCAAGATTCTCTTCCCGGTGCCCGGGGCGGTGTACCCGGAACCGATCGATGTGGCCGCGATCCGTCGGGACCTGCCGGCCACGCAGTGGCCGCGGCTGCGCGCGTACACCGTACGGGCCTTTGACGCCGACGCCGGCGAGCTGACCGTGGACGTGGTGTACCACGGCGACGAGGGGTTGGCCGGGCCGTGGGCCGCGGCGTTGCGCCCCGGTGACCCGGTGCACTTCGTCGGCCCGGGCGGGGCGTACGCCCCGAGCCCCGACGCCGACTGGCATCTGCTGGTCGGCGACGAGAGCGCCCTGCCGGCCATCGCCGTCGCCCTGGAACGGCTGCCCGCCGGCGCGCCGGCCACCGTCCTGGTCGAGACCAGCGGGCCGGCCGAGGAGCAGCCGCTGCCCAGCCCGGGGCAGGTGCGGCTGACCTGGCTGCACCGGGGTGACCGGCCGGTCGGCGCGGCGCTGGTCGCGGCGGTCCGGGAGCTGGACTTCCCACCCGGGGTGCACGCCTTCGTGCACGGTGAGGCGACCTTCGTTCGGGAGCTGCGGCGGCTGCTGCGGGGCGAGCGGGAGGTTCCGCGCGAGCGGCTCTCCATCTCCGGCTACTGGCGTCGCGGAGTGGACGACGAGGGCTGGCGGGCCAGCAAGGCGGAGTGGAACCGTCAGGTCGAGGCCGAGGAGTCCGTCGCCACCCCGACCTGACGCCGACCGTTCCGATTTCGCCCCGGTGCTACCCCCGCCACCCGCAGGATGGCAGGGGGCGTCGGTGGAGCGGCGGGCAGCGGCTCGTCATCGGAAGGGGTGGACATGGACGAGCGGGCGGAGCAGCGGGCCGCCGGCAGGAGCGTGGACCGACCGCTGCTGGGCCTGGCCGTCGGCGGTGTGCTGGCCGTCGTGGCCTGGGGGGTCTGGACGCCCGAGTTGGTCTCCAGCGTCGGGGAGTCTGGCCTGGACTGGGTCATCACCACGTTCGGCTGGTTGTTCGTCGTCGCGGCGAACGCCTTCCTGGTGCTGACCTTCGTGCTGGCCCTCTCCCGGTTCGGCACCATTCGGCTGGGGGCCGAGACCGAGCGGCCGGAGTTCACCACCCTGGCCTGGATCGCCATGATGTTCAGCGCCGGGATGGGGATCGGCCTGGTCTTCTTCGCCGTGGCTGAGCCGATCCAGCACTACGCCTCGCCGCCGCCGGCCACCGGGACCGAGCCGGAGACCGGCGCCGCCGCTTCGGTCGCCATGCAGTTCACCCTCTTCCACTGGACCCTGCACCCTTGGGCGATCTACGCGGTGGTGGCGCTCGCCCTGGCCTACTCGACCTTCCGCAAGGGGCGGGAGAACCGGATCTCGGCGGTGTTCCGCCCGGTGCTCGGCTCCCGAGCCGACGGCACGATCGGGCGGATGATCGACCTGCTGTCGGTCTTCGCCACGGTCTTCGGCTCGGCGACCAGCCTCGGCCTCGGCGCGCTCCAGGTCGCCGCGGGCCTGAACCGGGTCGCCGGGATCCCCAGCGGCAGGGCGGTGGAGCTGGTGGTGATCGGGGCATTGACCCTGGCCTTCGTCGTCTCGGCCTTCTCCGGGCTGTACCGGGGCATAAAGTGGCTGTCCACCACCAACGTGGTGCTGGCGGTGTTGTTAATGCTCTTCGTCTTCGTGGTTGGCCCGACGGTCTACGTCCTTGATGTGCTGCCCGCCTCGATCGGTGACTACCTCAGCAACCTGATCTTCATGTCGACCCGGACCGGTGCCTTCTCCGAGCCGTCCTGGCTGGGCTCCTGGACGGTCTTCTACTGGGCGTGGTGGATCTCCTGGGCGCCGTTCGTCGGCACCTTCATCGCCCGCATCTCCCGTGGTCGTACGGTACGCCAGTTCCTGATCGGCGTGCTGTTGGTGCCCAGCGGGGCCAGCGTGGTCTGGTTCGCGGTGCTGGGCGGCAGCGCGCTGCGGGTGCAGGCCAACGGCGACGCGGACCTGGTCGCCGAGACCGCCGCCGGCACCGAGGAGGCGCTCTTCGGGCTGCTCGAGGCGCTGCCGCTGGGCGCGTTGACCAGCGTGCTGGCCATTGTGCTGGTGACGCTCTACTTCGTCACCAGCGCCGACTCCGCCTCTCTCGTGCTCGCGTCGCTGACCTCCCGAGGTGCGCTGCGCCCGCGCCGGGTGATCGTCGTCACCTGGGGCGTGCTGATCGGTGGAACCGCTGCGGTGCTGTTGCTGGCCGGCGGGCTGAGCGCGTTCCAACAGGCGACGATCATGGTTGCGCTGCCGTTCGTGGTGGTGATGCTCGGCCTCGCCATGTCGCTGGTCAAGGAGATGCTCCAGGACCCGGCGGTGCGGGCGCGCCCGCCCCACCGGCACGGGCTTGCCGATGCCCTGCACCACGCCCGCTCGACCAAGGAGGAGGACCCGCACGCCCGCCTGACCAAAGACGAGGAGGAGTAGTCCCCGACCATCCTGGTCTCACGCCGCGGGTCCCGCTCTGGGGATTCGGGTGGCGGTCGCCGTACCCGCGTCCCCCGGCCACCGAGACGTCGGTCGGACAGGGCAGGATGTACGGCGAGGAGGTGGCGGAGATGACGGGGCGGATCCGGGACGAGGACATCGCGTTGGTCCGCGAGCGCACCTCGATCGCGGAGATCATCTCCGAGACGGTCACCCTGCGGTCCGCCGGTGGCGGCAACCTGAAGGGGCTCTGCCCGTTCCACGACGAGAAGAGTCCGTCGTTCAACGTGTCACCGGCCCGTAACGTCTGGTATTGCTTTGGCTGCGGCGCCGGCGGGGATGCCATCAAGTTCCTGATGGATGCCGAGCACCTCAGCTTCGTCGAGTCCGTCGAGCGGTTGGCCGGCCGCGCCGGCCTTCAGCTCCGCTACGTGGCCAACGACCAGACCACCCCCCGGGCCCGACCGCAGCAGGGGCAGAAGCAGCGGCTGATCGCCGCGCACGCCGCCGCGGTCGAGTTCTACCGGGCGCAGCTAACCACCGCCGGAGCCCGGCCGGCCCGCGAGTTCCTCGCCCAACGCGGCTTCGACAAGGCCGCTGCCGAGCGGTATGCCTGCGGCTTCGCGCCCGACGGGTGGGACCTGTTGACCCGCCACCTGCGCCAGCAGGGTTTCAGTCACGACGAGCTGGTCACCGCCGGGCTGTCGCGGCCGGCCCGGTCGGGCAGCCTGATCGACCGGTTTCGGCGCCGGCTGCTCTGGCCCATCCGGGACCTGACCGGTGACGTCGTCGGCTTCGGCGCCCGCAAGCTCTTTGCCGACGACGACAGCCCGAAATATCTGAACACTCCCGAGACCCCGATCTACAAGAAGTCCCATGTCCTCTACGGCATCGACCAGGCCAAGCGGGAGATCGCCAAGCAGGGCAAGGTGGTCGTGGTCGAGGGCTACACCGATGTGATGGCCTGTCACCTGGCCGGGGTGCCGACCGCCGTGGCGACCTGTGGCACCGCTTTTGGCGGCGACCACATCGGGGTGCTGCGCCGGCTGCTGCTGGACACCGACGCCGTCGCCGGGGAGATCATCTTTACCTTCGACGGGGACGCGGCGGGGCAGAAGGCGGCGTTGCGTGCCTTCGACGACGATCAGCGCTTCGTCGGGCGTACCTTCATCGCGGTCAGCCCGGACGGGATGGACCCCTGTGAGCTGCGGCTGGCCAAGGGGGAGCTGGCCGTCCGGGACTTGGTCGCGCGCCGTGAACCGCTGGTCGACTTCGCGCTGCGGCACGTGATCGGCCGGCACGACCTCGACACCGTTGACGGTCGGGTGGAGGCGATGCGCCGGGCGGCCCCGCTGGTCGCCAAGATCAAAGACCGGGAGAAGCGCCCGGAGTACGTCCGCAAGCTCGCCGGGGACCTCGGCATGGAGATCGAGCCGGTGCAGCGGGCCGTGCTGGCCGCCGCCCACGCCCCCGGCAAGGCGAACACCGCCCCCGGCAAGGCCAACACCGCGCCCCGCGGAGCCTCGGCACCGCCGCAGTCACCGGCGGACAGCCCACAGGCGGCCGTCGAGCGGGAGGCGCTGAAGCTGGCCCTTCAGGCACCGGTGCTCGCCGGGCCGATGTTCGACGCCGTGGAGGCCACGGAGTACCGCCATCCCGTGCACGTCGAGGTCCGGGCGGCGGTGGCGGCGGCCGGGGGAGCGGCGGCGGCCACCGGCGGTGCGGTCTGGATCGAGTCGGTCCGCCACGCCTGCGCGGACCTCGCCGCCCAGGCGCTCGTCGGTGAGCTGGCTGTCGAGCCGTTGCGAATCGACGGGGAGCTCGATCCACGCTATGTGTCGGTGACGATGGCCCGCCTCCAGTGGGGGGCGGTGACCGGCCGGATCCGGGATCTCAAGTCGAGAATTCAGCGGATAAATCCGGTCAGCCACAAGGACGAGTACTTCGCCGCCTTCGGCGAATTGCTGTCCCTCGAGCAACATGCCCGGGCGTTGCGTGAGCAGGCCGCTGGTGGGCTGTGAGGCCGACCGCCGGCAGGTACGGGGCCGGTAGCCGTGGGAGGGTGCTAGATGGGGTTGTTTCGCCGCCGGCCGAAGCTGTCGCCGGCAGACCGTCCGCCGCTCGTCGCCGGGGAACGGGTGCTCGCCTGGGCTGCCGCCGGTGGCTGCGCGGAGGGCAGCGTCCTGGTCGCCACCAACCTCGGGCTGTGGCTACCCCGGCGTGCGGAACGGCTCAGTTGGCACGACATCCTCCGAGCGGTCTGGTCTGGACGGGAGCTGGTGGTCACCGCCGCCGAGCCCGTCGTCGAGCGGGACGGCTACCTGGTGGTGGCCGACCGACCCGCCGAGGCCTACCCGTTGCTGGACCCGGGGGAGCTGCCGCATCAGGTACGGGAACGGGTCACCCGCTCGGTGGCGTACACCGAGGCGCACTCGGTGCCCGGCGGTGCGGGCCGGGTGGTCGGCCGGCGGGTGCCGGGGGTTGATGGGCTGACCTGGACTGTCCGGTACGAGCCGGGCACCCCGGTTGACGATCCGGCGGTCCGTGCGGAGACCGAGCGCCTGGTCGCCGCGGCCCGCGCCGCGACCACCGCCCTGGAGGCGTGACAACGCGGCCCGGCGGCAGCGGGGCCCCGCCGCGGATCTGGACCGACGGGCTGGGCAAAAACCCGGTAGGGAGTGTCGGACCGGGTGGCTAGGGTCAGGGGGTGACCACGGCTCAACCACTCATCCAGGCGCGGGGGCTGGTGAAGCGGTTCAGCGGCTTCACCGCGGTTAACGCCATCGACGTTGCGGTCCGGGCCGGGGAGGCGTTCGGCTTCCTCGGGCCCAACGGCGCCGGCAAGTCGTCCACCATGCGCATGATCGGTTGTGTCTCGCCGCCCAGCGGTGGGGAGCTGCGCATCCTCGGCATGGATCCGGTGCGAGACGGGCCGGCGATCCGGGCCCGCCTCGGTGTCTGCCCCCAGCTCGACACGCTCGACCCGGAGTTGACCGTCCGGGAAAATCTGATCACCTACGCCCGCTACTTCGGTATCCCCCGCCGGGTGGCTCGGCTGCGCGCCGCCGAGCTGCTCGATTTCGTGCAGCTCAGCGAGCGGGCCGACAGTAAGGTGGAGCCGCTCTCCGGTGGCATGAAGCGGCGGCTCACCATCGCCCGTGCGCTCGTCAACGAGCCCGAGATCGTGCTCCTGGACGAGCCGACCACCGGTCTCGACCCGCAGGCCCGGCACCTGGTCTGGGAGCGGCTGTTCCAGCTCAAGCAGCAGGGTGTCACGCTGGTGCTCACCACGCACTACATGGACGAGGCCGAGCAGCTCTGTGACCGGCTGGTGGTGATGGACGGCGGGCGGATCGTCGCCGAAGGCTCCCCCCGCGTGCTGATCGAGCAGCACTCCACCCGCGAGGTGGTCGAGCTGCGCTTCGCGGGCGAGTCGCAGGAGCCGTTCGTCAGCAAGCTCGAACAGCTCGGCGAGCGGGTCGAGGTGTTGCCCGACCGGATCCTGCTCTACGTGCCCGACGGCGACGCGGCGGTGGTCGAGGTGACCGCGCTCGGCCTGCACCCGCTCAACGTGCTGGTGCGGCGCAGCGGCCTGGAGGATGTCTTTCTGCACCTCACCGGCCGCACTCTGATCGACTGAGGCCGCGAGGAGCCGGGCCGGGGGCCGGGTGGATGGGGAGTGAAGGCATGACACAACTCGCGGCGAGGCGGGCCCGACCCGGCCCAGCCCGGGTGCCGGCGTTGGCGGTGCTGCAATACCACCTGGTCGGCTACCGGCGCACCTGGCGGGGCGGAGCGCTCTCGTCGTTCCTGCTCCCCACGTTGACCGTGCTCGGCTTCGGCGTGGGAGTCGGGGCCTACATCGACCAGGGTGTCGATGGCGTCTCCTACCTGGAGTGGATCGTCGGGGGGCTGCTCGCGTCCACCGCGTTGCAGGTGGCGATCGCCGAGTCCACCTGGCCGGTCTACAGCAGCCTCCAGTGGACAAAGATCTACTTTGCGCAGCACGCAGCGCCACTGCGGGTTGCCGACATCGTGGCCGGTCAGCTGGCCTTCGTGCTGCTCCGGGTGCTGACCTCAGCCGCGGTGTTTCTGCTGGTGACTGGGGTGTTGGGGGCCCTGCGCTCGCCGTGGGCGGTGCTGGCGCTACCGGTGGCGGCGCTGCTCGGCCTGGCCGTTGCCGCGCCCACCTTCGCCTACGCGGCGACGGCCTCCAGCGACAGCTGGCTCGCCTTGCTGTTCCGGTTCGCGGTGATCCCGATGACGCTCTTCGCCGGGGTCTTCTTCCCGGTCGAGTCGCTGCCGGTGGGGCTGCGCTGGCTGGCGTACGCGACGCCGCTCTGGCACGCGGTTGACCTGAGCCGGGCGGCCACGCTCGGCACCGCGCCGGTCTGGTCGGTCACCGGCCATCTGTTGTACCTCGCCGCCTGGGCTGCCGGTGGGTGGCTGCTCGCCCACCGTGCCCTGCGCCGCAGGCTCGTCGTCTAGGAAAGGGGCGTCATGGTCGCTCTGGTGCTGCCCCGGCTGATGGATGTCTCGGCGGCGTCGCGACGGTCGGCCTCGGTGGCCGAACGGAACCTCTCGGCCCTAAAGTCGATCTACTGGCTGTTGTTGGTCTCCGGCTTCATCGAGCCGCTGCTCTACCTCTTCTCCATCGGGGTCGGGGTGGGGGCGCTGGTCGGTGACCTTACGCTGCCCGGCGGAGCCGTCGTCAGCTACGCGGCGTTCGTCGCGCCCGCGATGCTCGCCTCGTCGGCGATGACCGGATCGTTCGCGGAGACCACCTTCAACTTCTTCGGCAAGATGAAGTACATGAAGCTGTACGACGGGGTGATCGCCACTCCGGTGCAGCCGTTTGAGATCGCCTTCGGTGAGCTGGCCTGGGCGATGCTCCGGGGCAGCGCCTACTCCGGCGCGTTCCTCGTGGTGATGGTCGTGATGGATCTGACCACCGTCACCCGGGCGGCAGTCGCCTTCCCGGCGGCGGTGTTGGTCGGTTTCACGTTCGGGGCGATCGGCATGACGATCGCCACCTTCATGCGGAGCTGGCAGGACTTCGACCTGCTGGGGTCGGCGCAGTTCGTGCTCTTCCTCTTCTCCGGCACGTTCATCCCGGCGCAGGCCTATCCGACACTGCTGCGTTGGCTGGTCGAGGTGACTCCGCTCTACCGCGCGGTGCACCTGATCCGGGGGATCACCGTCGGCGGCAGTGGCTGGACCTGGCTGCTCGACATCGGATACCTGCTGGTGGTCCTGGCCATCGGCCTCTTTATCGCATCCCGCCGGATGAGCCGGTTGCTCTATCGGTAACCGGTGTGCCGGCGAAGGGGTCGTCCGCGGCGGTGGGGCCCCGTCGCTGGCCGTTACCGCCGAAGGTCTCGCCCAGCTTGGACTGACCGAGCTTGTCTCGGCTCTCGCTGTAGAACCGGTTCGCTTGTGCCTGCGCCACTCCCGCCGCCTCCTGGACGGTCGGGTGGTCGAGGATCTTGCGACCCCACACCACCAACTCCTCGTACGCTTCCCGGCCGGCGCGGGCGCCCAGGACGAATCCCACCGCCATCCCGCCGAGGAACATGACCTTTCCGCGCATAGCGGCTCCCTCCGTACCTGATGTGCTAACTCCCCATCCTGCTCCCCGCGCTGGTCTCCGGGTGCCCTGACGCCGATTTATCCGGAACATCCTGAATGATGGATACAGAATTCCCGCGGTAGCACCCGCAACGGCGCGCTAACCCCCTCGACCGAGGCACCCGGTGGTCCTGTACTCTTGTCCCGTCGCACGGCGAACCGGAGATCCGGAGGCTGGGCGTCGGCACGATCCCCCGTAGCTCAATTGGCAGAGCAGCCGGCTGTTAACCGGCAGGTTTTTGGTTCGAGTCCAAACGGGGGAGCTCCCTCCCCATCAAGCCCACCGGCCCAGGTCGGTGGGCTTTCCTGTGCCGGCACCGGACCATCAGTCCGGCGCATCACCCCGCAGTGGCCCTTACCGGTGTTTTCGGGATCGGAGCGGGAGCCGGAGGGCAGGATGGGAGACGTCAACCAAGACCCCTAACGCGCCGGAAGGCGCATCGGGTGGGTGCGGATGTCCGGGAAAGGGGCCGCGGGTCGGGGCGTGCTGGTCGCCCTGCTCATCACGCTCGCCTGGCTGGTGGTCGGCGGCCTCGCCGGGCCGTACACCGGCAGACTCAGTGAGGTCACCACCAACGACAACGCCGCCTTCCTCCCCACCGACGCCGAGGCGACCCGGGCCCAGGACCTCTCCGAACTCTTCGTGGACCAACTGACCACCCCGGCGCTCATCGTCTACGAACGCACCAGCGGCATCACCGACGCCGACCAGCAGCAGATCGCCGCCGACACGGCCGAGATCGCCGAAGTGCCCGGTGTGGTCGGCCCACTACCGCCGCCGATTCCCAGCGCGGACGGGCAGGCGGTCCAGCTGATCGTCCCGGTGGACGACGAGCGGGGCGAGGAGATCGCCAACGTCGTGGCGGAGCTGCGCACCGTCGTCGGTGCGGATCGAGACGGGCTCACCGTCAACGTCACCGGGCCGGCCGGCCTGCTCGCCGACCTGATCGATGTCTTCTCGGCGATCGATGGGACGCTGCTGCTGGTCACCCTCTGCGTGGTGCTCCTCATTCTGCTGGTCGTCTACCGCAGCCCGGTGCTGTGGATCTTCCCGCTGCTCGCCGCCGGCATGTCCTTCTCGGTGGCCACGGCGATCGTCTACCGGCTCGCCGAGGCCGACATCCTGACCCTCGACGGGCAGGCGCAGGGCATCCTCACCGTGCTGGTCTTCGGTGCCGGCACCGACTACGCCCTGCTCCTGATCGCCCGGTACCGGGAGGAGCTACACCGGCACGACAAGCCCGCCGCCGCCATGTTGGCGGCCTGGCGCGGCGCCGCCCCGGCGATCGCCGCCTCCGCCGGTACCACCATCGCCAGCCTGCTCTGCCTGCTGCTGTCCAGCCTGAGCTCCAACCAGGCACTCGGACCGGTCGCCGCCATCGGCATCGGCGCCACCCTGCTGGTGATGCTCACCCTCCTACCCGCGCTGCTCGTGCTCGGTGGACGCCGAGTGTTCTGGCCGCGCCAGCCGCCACTCGACCACGCCGAGCCACAGACCGAACACGGCATCTGGGGGCGCGTCGCGGGGTTCGTAGCCCGTCGGTCCCGCACGGTGTGGCTGGTCACCGCGCTCGCGCTGGCCGCGCTCTCCCTCGGCCTCACCCAGCTGGGTGTGACCACACTGGGCGAGAGCGACCTGTTTACCGAGCAGACGGACTCGGTCGCGGGCCAGGAAACGATCGCCCGACACTACCCGGCCGGCACCGGTAGCCCGGCCATCATCTTCACCCGCCAGGAGACCGCCGAGCAGGTCGCCGCCGTGGCCCAGGAGACGCCCGGCGTCGTGGCGGTACGACCCGTCACCGACCGTCCCGGCGCCGGTCCAGGCTCGGAATCGGACTCGGAAGGCGGTGCAGGGCCGACCGAGCCGCCGAAAGTCGTCAACGGCATCGTGCAACTGGAGGCGACCCTCGCCGACACACCCGACTCCGACGGCGCCGAAGAGACCATTCGCGACCTACGGGTGGCGGTCCACGCCGTACCCGCCGCCGACGCGGTCGTCGGCGGCGTCACCGCGATCAACATCGACACCGCCGACGCCTCCACCCGGGACCGCAACGTCATCATCCCGGTGGTCCTCAGCGTCATCGCCGTCATCCTGGCGCTGCTGCTGCGCGCCCTGCTCGCCCCGCTGCTGCTCGTCGCCACCGTGCTGCTCTCGTACGGTGCCACGCTGGGACTCTGCGCGCTGATCTTCAAGTACCTCCTCGACTTCCCCGGTGTGGACGCCTCCTTCCCGCTGTTCGCCTTCGTCTTCCTGGTCGCCCTCGGCATCGACTACAACATCTTCCTGATGAGCCGGATCCGGCAGGAAGCGGTGCGGCGGGGGACCCGCTCCGGGGTGCTGCACGGGCTCGTCGTCACCGGCGGCGTCATCACCTCCGCCGGCATCGTGCTCGCCGCGACGTTCAGCGCACTGGCCGTACTCCCGTTGGTGGTGCTCATCGAACTGGGCGTGGCGGTCGCCGTGGGCGTCCTGATCGACACGATCATCGTCCGCTCGCTGCTGGTGCCCGCCCTCGCGTACGACATCGGGCCGAAGATCTGGTGGCCGAGCCGGCTGGCCCGGACCAACGGAGAACGGGAGTCCCGCGATGCCGGTTGATACCGACGTGGTGATCGTCGGTGGCGGCCTGGCCGGGCTGGCGACGGCGCGCCGGCTGCACCGCGCCGGGGTGCCCTGGCGGCTCCTCGAAGCGACCGGCCGGCTTGGCGGCCGGGTTGGCACCGACCTCATTGACGGATTCCGACTCGACCGGGGCTTCCAGGTGCTCAACACCGCGTACCCGCGGCTCGGCACCCTGTTGGACGTCAACCAGCTCGACCTCGGGTACCTCGTCCCCGGGGTGCTGGTGCGCCACGGCGACACCCGCAGCAGACTGGTCAACCCGCTCCGCGAGCCCGTCGGCGCGCCCACCACCCTGCTCGCCGGAGTCGGGTCGCTGCGCGACCGGCTCCGCTTCGCCGCACTCGCCACCGGCGCCGCCACGCTGCCCGCGCGGCAGCTACTCAACGCCCCGGAGACCACCACCGAGGCGGCACTGCGTCGCGCCGGCCTCTCCGACACCATCATTGAGCAGCTGCTGCGGCCGTTTCTCTCCGGCGTGTTCCTGGAGCGCGAGCTGGAGACCTCCAGCCACGTCTTCGCGCTGGTGCTGCGCTCCTTCGTCCGGGGCCGCATCGGGCTGCCTGCCGAGGGAATGGCCGCGCTGCCGTACGCGATCGCCGCCCCGCTCCCCGCCGACCTGATCGACCTGGACACCTCGGTTGACCACGTCGCGCCGGGCCGGGTGCGGACCCCGGCCGGTGCCATCACCGCCCGGGCCGTCGTGGTCGCGGTCGACCCATCCACGGCGACCACCCTGCTGCCGGCGCTGTCCGCGGTACGCATGCACAGCTACACGACCTGGTACCACGCCACCGAGACAGCGCCGCTGACGGAGCCGATTCTGCTCGTTGACGGTGACCGCCGAGAACTGATCGCCAACACCGTCGTTGTCAGCAAGGCGGCACCGACGTACGCGCCGAAGGGGCGGCACCTCGTCGCCACCTCGATGGTGGGCCCGGCCGTACCGCCCGAGCCAGTGATCCGAACCGAGCTGGCCCGCCTCTACGGACAGTCCACCGCCGACTGGGCTCACCTGAGCACCGTCACCATCGCCGGGGCGCTCCCCGCCGCGCCACCGCCACAGGGCCGGCTGCGGCGGCCGGTCGCTCTCGGCGACGGTCTCTTCGTCGCCGGCGACCACCGGGACAGCCCGTCGATTCAGGGTGCGCTGGCCAGCGGCTGGCGTACCGCCGGGGCGGTCCTCGCGTACCTGCGGTCAGCGGCCTGAGAGCTCCTCGGCCGAGCGGGCTGGGAGCACACTGTTATCCTCGCGTTGCCCATCGTGCTACAGCGCCTGGCGCCGTGACCGAGGGAAGCTGGTGTGTGCTGGCCATTGATCAACCAGGCGGGTACGATCCAGCGCGGTACCGGGGCGGTAGCTCAGCTGGTCAGAGCAGGGGACTCATAATCCCTCGGTCGCGGGTTCAAGTCCCGCCCGCCCCACCATCAAGAAGCGCGCTTGACCTGGTGTTTCTTGCCACTCTTGCGATCTTTTCCATTGCTCGGCGTCGATACAGAGGGCCGCTGTGAGCCCGACGTGAGCCCGGCGGATCAGGTGCACGCCGAGGGCCGCGCCGAGCTGCGCCAATCGCAACAGGTTCGTGGTCGCCCGCAGCGCTTCGTCCTTGTCCGCACGGGAGGCGACCAGGTACAGCTCTGCCAACTCGTCGACGATCACGACCACCGGCGACCGGCAGGCGAATTGCGGTACATAAAACACAGCTTGGCACAGTGCCAGTAGCGCTAGCGACAGTTGGCATCGTGCCAATTGGGCTATTGCCAGTAGCTACCGGCGCGCAGACAACCGCGATCCGGCTACAGCCCTCGTTCCGCCGACCGCAGGCGGTAGGTTCATCACGTGTTTCCGATGACTCTGCAAGGGATCACGACCGTTGTCGGCGGAGCCGTCCACGACGCTCCCCAAGGCGTGATCGTGACCGCCCCAGTTGTGTTCGACAGCCGCCGTGTCGAGGCCGGCGGCATGTTCGTGGCGCTGCCTGGTGAGCGCGTCGACGGGCACGACTTCGCCGCCCAGGCGATCGAGGCCGGTGCGGCGGCGGTGCTGGCGTCACGGCCGGTTGGAGTACCCGCCGTGGTCGTCGAGGACGTGCCCACCGCCTACGGGCGACTCGCCCGCGCGGTGGTGGACCGGCTGCCGCAGACCACCGTGATCGGGGTGACCGGCTCGGTGGGCAAGACGTCGACCAAGGACATCCTCGCCCAGGTGCTGCCCGTGTGGGGTGCCACGGTGGCCAACCGGGCGTCGAACAACAACGAGCTTGGGTTGCCGTACACGGTCACCCGCGCCACCGCCGATACCCGCTATCTGGTGTTGGAGATGGGCGCACGGGGGATCGGGCATGTGGCGTATCTGACCCGCATAGCTCCGCCCACCGTCAGCGTCGTCACCCGCGTCGGACATGCGCACCTTGGCGAGTTCGGGTCGGTGGAGAACATCGCCCAGGCCAAGGGTGAGATCGTGGAAGCGCTGCCCGACGCCCGCGACGGCGGGTTGGCCGTGCTCAACGGTGACGATGTGTTGGTGGCCGCGCTGGCGAGCCGTACCCGCGCCCGGGTGTTGACCTACGGCATCGACAACCCGGCTGACGTGCGCGCCGAGAGCGTGACCGTGGACGAGTTGGGCCGCGCCGGTTTCCGGCTGATGCATGACGGCCAGGCCGCCGAGGTGCGGTTGCGTCTCTACGGGCTGCACCAGGCGTCCAACGCGTTGGCCGTCGCCACGGTCGCTCTCGGTCTGGGGCACCCGATCGAGGCGGTAGCCGACGCGGTGTCACAAGCCGAGGCGGTGTCGCCCGGCCGCATGCAGGTCAGCACCCGCGCCGACGGGGTGACCGTCATCAACGACGCCTATAACGCCGCGCCCGACGCGATGCGGGCCGCGTTGCGCGCCTTGCACGCGATGGCCGGCGACGGGCGGCGGGCGGTCGCGGTGCTCGGGGAGATGGCCGAGCTGGGCGACCACGCCGCACAGGTGCACCGCGAGATCGGGCAGCAGGTGGCCGAGATCGGAGCCGGGTGGCTAGTCGCCATCGGCGGAGCCGACGCCGAGCAGTACGCGACCGGAGCAGCCGGCAACGGCACGGCCCTAGACCGGGCGGGCAACGTAGCCGAGGCGTGGGAGTTGCTGCGCGACGGGTTGCGGCCGGGCGACGTGGTGTTGGTCAAGGCAGCCAACAGCGCCGGGCTCCTCGCGCTCGCGGACAAGCTAATCGAGGAACCCGGCGCCGTCACCACCCAGGCGTAGCACTCACGCGGACAACGCGACCTCGCTCCGGCTGCTCAGAGCGTCAAGGATCGCCGCACCGTAGCCGGTTACGTCACCGGTGCCCATCGTCAGCACCACGTCACCGCGGCCAGCCATCCGCCCGATGAGCCGCGCCGCCTGGTCCGGGCCGAGCGGCAGGCAGTAGTCGCCCTCGCGCAGCCGGGCCACGATCGCGGAGGTGTCCGCCACGGGTCGACCGGTCGGCACCGTGCCGTGCACATCCAGGAGCAAGACGTGATCGGCCTTGTCCGCCAGAACGCCGCCGATGCGCTCCCCGAACGCCAGCACGCGGGCGTGTCCGGATGGCTGGAACACCACGAACACCCGACCCCGCGCCAGGGTGCGCGCGGCATCCAGATCGGCGGCGATCTCGTGCGGGTGATCGGCGTAGGAGTCGATCACCGTTACCCCGGCGCGGGTGTCGATGTGCTCGAACCGCCGACGCACCCCGGCGAAAGAGCACACTGCCCCGGCCACGTCGACGGGGTCCAGGCCCAGCGCCACCGCGCACGCAATGGCCGCCGCCGCGTTGTCCAGGTGGTGCGCCGCCGGAGTCGGCAAGGTCAGCCGGACCTCTGTTCCGTTCGGCATCCGCACCGTCGCGGACACACTCCAGCCCTCGGCGTGCACGTCCAACAGCCGCACATCCGCCGTCCGGTCCCAGCCATAGCGCAGTACCGTCAGGTCGGGACGCTCGTCGGCGATCACATCGGCGGCCACCGTCGCCCCCACACAATCCGCGTTGACGATCAGGAACCCGTCGGGGGCGACCCGGCCGCCGAACCCGACGTAGGCCCGCAGAACCTCGGCGTGGCTGACAAAGTTCTCCGGGTGGTCGTCGGTCACGTTCGTGATGACCGCGATCGACGGAGTAAGGAAGTGGAACGAGCGGTCCGACTCGTCCGCCTCCGCCACCAGCAGCCGAGACGCGCCGAGGTGGGCGCCCGAGCCGACCTCGGCCACGTCGGCACCGATCAGGTAACTCGGGTCCTGCCCAAGCGTGCGCAGGATGTGAGCGAGCATGCCCGCCGTGGTGGACTTGCCATGCGATCCGGACACCGCCACCAGCCGCCGCGCGGCGGCCAACACGTCGAGGAGCTGCGCCCGATGCACCACCGGGACGCCCGCGACCCGGGCCGCACGCACCTCGGGCGCGTTCTGCGCGACGGTGGTGTAGACGACGCAGCTAGCGCCCTCAGTGCGCGCCGGGTCGTGCCCAACCTGCGCTCGCACGCCGGCTGCACGCAGCGCCGCCAGCGCGGCCGAGTCACGTAGATCGCTGCCGCTGACCTCGTGGCCCAACTCGACCAACAGCCGCGCCAGGCCGGACATCGCGCAACCGCCGATGCCCACGAAGTGCGGACGGGACAGGTCGATCGGACCGGTGTACGCCTCGATTGTCGGGTTACCAGTGATCGTGTCGGTCATGGTGCCGTGTCTCCTTCTGTGTGAAAGCTGACGGGTTCGTGCCATGAGCTGACGTGCTAGAGGGATTCACTCCTTCCACTCGTGCGACTCCTTGCACGCGGTCGAGCTGACCTCGGGTCACCGTCTCGGCCGCGCGAGTCCAATCGATCTGTGTCGGGCCATCCGACGCCCGTGTCGCCGAAGCAGACGGTGGAGCGGCCCGAAGCGACGGCAGGTAGCCCGCAGGCGGCATCGTCGGCCCAGGGGTCAGGCGCTTGCGCCTACGCCCTGACCGGCATGCCGGACGCCCGGCCGCGCGGGAGGCGGCGTGACCGATACGGACGGTGCCGAGGACGGCTCAGGTCCGCGTCGTCATCCACGGCGCTGTCTTCCATCCGCTTGGACGACGGACGAGCGGCCGAGGTGCGCCGCCGACGTAGCTACTGCTACTTCATTAAGCAGGAGTTGAAGATCGCGGCACATACGCACCTTGGCGGCGACTCAGACAAGCGCAGCCGGATCCGCTCCATCGCTCTCTGATCGCGTAAGCGGCTCGACAGCATCTCGGTTTCCGCCCACGCGGCCACCTACAAACCACCGGCACCCAGAGCAAGATCACACGCCAACCAGAACTCTCGTGGAGTTGACTGCCGTCCCGTCTCGACGCTGGCGACCGTGCTGCGCGACCAGCGAGAACCATCCGGGCGAGGTCCACCTGTCTGACGCCGGCAGCCCTACGCGTGTTCGCTAACCGAGCCCCCAGCAACCGAAGAGCATCCGCCACCGTTGCTGGCGTCACCGGCTCCGCAGCAGCGCGTAGGGGGATAAGCGCAGCGGTGGCAACTGCCATGACGACCACCTACCGCGCCGCGAGCAGCATGGGCACACCGACACGACGCGCGCCGACCAGCTCCGGGCGAGTAGCCCCGGGCCGACGGCTGGGCAGACGTAGTGATCGCGTGAACACCAACACTGCTGCTTCCCGGGAAGCGCACGGCCCCGCCGTTCCGCAGCTCAGACACCTACCATCCGCGCTCGACACCGCGTGTCGCTCAAGCGCGACCTGCGCGGCATCTACCTGTTCGCCGCCGGGGTACATGGCCATCCTCAACCGCCTTTCACGCTGGTGGTCGTACGCCTTGCGGGCGGAAGACCGGGCGTTGTCCGGCCTAGCGCAACGTGCCGACCGCCTGCCTGCGTGGACTGAGCAGCGCAAAGCAGGAGCCGCAACGCCGTAATCGACCTATCGCTTATCGTTACGACACGATGCCGTGGGGCGGACCTTGGGCAACATGACAGAGGATGGATGTCGATATGCACCTCATGCATGGGCACAACCGACACTCGGATGGGATCTTGGAGAGGCACTGTCTACCATCAAGGCTCGGCAGCCACGCAAGGACGCCAAGATGACATCGACCCGCCAGACCCGCTATTGCCGCTGCGGCGCACGGCTCGCACGCGACAACACCGATGGCCGCTGTTCACCCTGCTCGTCCCGCGACCGACAGCACCCAGAGTCAGCGCCGAAGGTTCCGGCCGACTTTTGGAGCGAGGTCGTCCTTGCTCGAGCGCTACAAGACCGCCACATGGGCCGAGTGATCCGAGCCTGGCGAACCCACCCCTACCATGGCCGCCATCCGATATCTCAAGATCAGGCCGCTTCCTGGGTCGGCATGAGCCAAGCTCAACTAAGCCGGATCGAGAACGGTCCCCCCGTCGTCCACCTTGACCGCTTGGCGCAGTGGGCAGCAGTGCTACACATACCGGAAGACCGATTGTGGTTCGCACTGCCAGCCGCTAACGAAGAGCTGGACGAGAAAGAGGGCACAGTGAACCGCCGCCAGTTCCTTTCCTCGACGGCCGCCACCGCCGCCAGCGGGTTTCTGTACGACCCTTCGATTCCCGCCCAGCCAATTGGTGACCACGAAGCCGTCGATTGGCTCGCATGGCACCTTTGGCAAAACCGTAAGGACGAGCTGGATCCTTCCCGAATCCCGCAGTCAATTTCTCATCGCTTGAACGCGCACCCACACGTCCTACGAACAGCAGGCGGAGCCTACCGATTCATGGACCCGGCACTGACCGACGTTCTCGTCGCCCACCGCGTATTCGGTGACATCGCCCAGGGCAGCGGGCATCTCCTCGCTACCGCCCAGACCAGTCACGTCACCGATCTCACCATCAGCGCTCTGGCAGCCGAAAACGAGAAAGCATGCCGGGGCCTGACCGCATGGATGCGTAGTGGTGCCACCGCAGTCCTCAGAGTCAACTCCGCCGGCATCCTCGCCAAGTTGGGAGCGGCTGACCTTAGCGATGCGGCAATCTCGGCCATCCGCAGCGACCGAGACGCCCGACACCTCTACGTCACAGCCGTCGCCAGCCGAGTCCTGGAACTGCCGTGGGAGCGAGCAGCCGATCTATCCGGCGCGACAAACACACATGCAGCCGACTGGACGCTTGGTGAAGGTGACGGCACGAAAGCGTGGGCATCGCGCCGTCTTTCCGATGAGCTTGCGAACAACCGGGACGCCGCCGCCCGATGGTGCAGCGCCGTACTGTTCGCGACGTGCATAGACGTAGAGGATACGCGGATGCGATCCGCTCTGATGTTGGCTGTCAAGAACGAACCGTGCCGCGAAAACCTGCGCGCATATGCGGCAGTGCTGGCCGGTGCCACTCCTCTAAAGATTGGATAAGCAGTCGATGAAGCTGTTGAGCGTCAAGCCTGGTGAAGAAGTAATCGACACGCTTACCCGGCGTGCAGCGGAAGAGGGCATAGCGAATGGCGCAATCGTCTCTCTCATCGGTGCTGTTGAGGGGTGCGCGATCAGCAACATGCCTGCGGACGACGCAAGCACGGACATCGTCAACGAGTACCGGCAGCCATTCGAGTTGAGTGGCACCGGCGAGATCCGGGACGGCAAGGTCCATGTGCATGTGGTCCTCGGCCGCGAGGGCGACGGAGCACTTGCCGGTCACCTGCACTGGGCGCGCGTCGAAACCTTCTTCGTGCACGCGTACACGATCCCGTTGGAGTAGGGTAGCCAGAGTCAGAAGGAATAGCCCAATCACCTATCGCTACCCCTCCACAAGCTGGCAGTAGGTAAGCGTGCCATGAAAGCGGGGACTCAGGTCGGCCCACGCGGCGAGGCCAAGCCAACCGACCTGGCCGACTCAGGTGCTCGGACTGTACTTCGCAGATCCCGGAGCGGCTCAGGCAGAGCGGCAGCCAAAGTGAGCCCGACGTGAGCCCGGACGTCGTAGAGGCCGGCGTTTGCCGCGTCGAGTGCTTTCTTGAGGCCGGGGCGTTCGGTGGTGGGCGGGCCCACGCGGGGTGGGCCGCCGTTGGGCTGGGTTCGGGTGGGGTTCAGGTGGCGAGGTCGGGGTGCTCACGCCGGAAGTGGTTGAGGAGGACGGCGAGGGCTTCGGCGGCGTTATCGAGGTCTTCGGCGGTCATGGGAATGGTGTCGACGCGTACGATCCGCATCGGAATCGTCGTTTCCTTCTTGTTGGTGGGGACGTGTTTCGCGCCGCCGTTATTATTCGCGGTACCGGGATGCGGGTCGTCAGGATAGCTCCGGACGGCGTTTTCGTCGTCATACGACGCGGTGGCAACGGTCCTCCGAAAAGCGTGTGAAGCTGTGGGGGTCGGAGTCCTTCGTTCATGCGGTTTCCTCTCTTACGCGGAGTCGCGCGACTGATCTGATTGATGCGGAAGGGGCGACTCGTGGCGGGTCGCTCTATCTGGCGTCCGGGAGGCGGGGACGGTACCTCCGAGCGCTGTCACCGGGGAGTGATTCGGACTGCCAGCGACTCACCACAACTCACGCGGGCTGCTGGAGAGCCGCTGACAGTTTCGAATTCTTGCTGTCACCGCGAGCGCAGAGGTACCTTCCGCCCTCCATCGTTGGGAGCCGGCGCGGACGGCTACCGCTCGCCGCGCCTGGACGGGGCCGTCGGGTCAGCGGGCGGTCCTTGTCGCCCCGCCTGTGCGGGCGTGTCCGGCCGCCGTGCGTGGTTCGGCGCTTGGCGGGGTCAGGTGGTCTGCTCAGCGCGGCTGCCGGCGGCGGCGAGGTCCGCCAGGCGCATCGGCGCGCGACGGAAGCGGAACCAGAGCGTCGCCGACGTGCTCCCCGACCTTGAGAAGGCACTGGCGCACCAACCGGCCTGACACTACGGTCAAACGATGACGAGCATCGATCTTGACGCTCTGGTCGTCGGCGCTGGCGTATCCGGCCTCACCACCGCCATCTGCCTCGCCGAAGCCGGGCTGCGGGTCCAGATCTGGGCAGCCGAGTCACCCGAGCGGACCACCTCGTACGCGGCCGGGGCGATGTGGGGTCCGTACCTCGTCGAACCTGTCGGCCGGGTACGTGTCTGGAGCGCCCAGACGCTTGACGTCCTGCGGCAACTCGCGACCGACACGGCGACCGGTGTACGGCTCGTCTCCGGCGTCGAGGCGTCCCGCAAGCCGGTCGAACCGCCGGAGTGGGGAAACGAGCTTGATGGATTCAGGATGTGTGAGCCGGACGAGTTGCCGGACGGCTTCGCCACCGGGTGGCGCTACACGGCTCCGCTGGTCGACATGCCGGTTTACCTTGGCTACCTGCGAGAGCGGCTCCGGAAAGCTGGCGGCGAGATCGCGATCCGCCGGGTCGACTCACTCGATGAGACCGTTGATGTCGCCCCAGTGGTCGTCAACTGCACCGGGATGGGCGCCCACGACCTCGTACCCGACCCCGACCTGGCCCCGATCCGCGGGCAGCTCGTCGTGGTCGACAACCCGGGCATCACCGAGTTTTTCTCCGAAGACACCGGGCTCTCACCGGACCTGCTGCACTTCTATCCGCAGGGCGAGACACTGGTCCTCGGCGGCACCGCCCAACCCGACGCGTGGAACCCGCGGCCCGATCCGGACATCGCCGCAGCGATCGTCGCACGCTGTGCCGAGATCGAACCGCGCCTTCGTAGGGCCCGGGTCATCGAGCACCGAGTCGGCNTANGGCCNACCCGACCATACGTACGCGTCGAAGAGCGCCGAATCGNNGGCACCAGGGTGATCCACAACTACGGACACGGCGGAGCCGGCGTCACCCTCTCCTGGGGGTGCGCCCTGGAAGTTGCCTCCTCTCTGGTCAGGGTGTCTGGCTGATCTCATCGATGAACGACGCCGAACCCGGGAATTCACCCGGGACTGCCCCCGTAGTCGGCGCTGACGCACCTGGAGGCCACCCGACGCACCGACCGGCCAAAGAGAAAGCCGCTGCCGGAGCGCACCGGGTGCGCGTCCGCGTACTCGGCCCACCGACCATCCTCGGGGTCCCCGCCGGCCAACACCTCCGCCCCCAGGCCCTGGAGTTCCTCGTCTACCTCATCGTCCAAGGAGGCACGGCCCACCAAGACGAGGTCCTCGACGACCTCCTACCCGAGCCACGGCACCGCCTGGCCATACAGCGGCCGACCGCCCGGCCGTTCAGCTCGACCGCGCTGTCCAGCAGGGCGGCCAGGCCCAGGTACATCGAAGCGGTGTAGCTGTTGCCGATCACCGAGTTGTACGCGGTGGTCGGCTGGACAGCCCGGTCCACGTCAGCCGCCTCGGCGTCCAGTCCGCAGTGCCGCAGCAGGTGCCGGTGCGCCTTGTACGCCATCTTGGTGAACGGCTGGTGATAGCAGAACGCCTGGAACTCGGTCAGCGCCCGGCCGCCCTGCTCGGCGTAGTCCTTTCACGCGCCCTGCACCGCCTGGAGGTACGCCGCGATGGACTCCTGCCCGATCCTGCTAGTAGTGCTTTGTTAGGTTGGGACGAGTTGGTGGCAGAGGGGGCAGAACCCGAGCCAGGTCGCGAGTAGGTATTGCAGTTCGCGCAGGACGGCGTAGAGGCTCAGGTCTGCCCCGCTGCTTTTGGGCGTGTCAGCCTCAGGTGGGTGAGGAATA
>NZ_KB900614.1:0-606688 GCF_000379065.1 Salinispora mooreana | reverse complement strand
GTCGACCACCCACACCTCAGGCGCCACCACCTCGACCGCGGCCGTGGCCAGCCGCCGCCGCACACCGCCGACATCCCAGGTGGACGAGGTCAGGAACTGCTGCAACTGCTGATGATCCACCCCGAGCCGCTGCGCCATCGGCTGCATCGACTTCCGCCGGCCATCCAGCATCAACCCCCGCAGATACCGCAGACCCGTCGCCCGCTGATCCGACCGCCGCAACCCCGCGAAGATCCCCGCCGCGAAGTCCTCCAACCGCCCCCGCACCCGGGCGAGTTCCCGCTCATCCACGCACCGCAGCCAAACACCGCCACCATGCTCACACAAGCGACACGCCACAACGACCTAACAAAGCACTACTAGATGCGCTGAACCCCGTATGGAAGTATCGACGGCTGGGGAGCATCGGGCGAAGAGGAGGCGGGATGCGTGACAGCGATATACGTCAGGCGCTAACGGCTCGTCTTGCCTCGAAGCATCACTCGAAGCCGGACACTTACATCCGGCACGAGTTGGGTCTCTGCGCCGGCCGAACCAGGGTAGATGTGGCGGTCATCAACGGCCACATATCCGGTTTCGAGATTAAAAGCGATGAAGATAAATTGAGTCGGCTAGGAATGCAGGCCGAGTTGTATAGCAGGGTGCTCGACCGGGCCTCGCTGGTGACGACCGATCGGTATCTTGATCAAGCTTCAGAAATTGTTCCCTCGTGGTGGGGTGTCTGGCTCGCTGCTCCCGGTAAGCGCGCAGTCCGGATTCGGAACGTCCGCCGCGGCAGCCGCAATCCCAGTCCTAATCCGTTCTCTGTAGCGCAGTTGCTTTGGCGGGACGAAGGACTGGCTCTACTGAGAGAGCGCGGCAACCACGGTGGCTTGTCGAAGGCGCCGAGATGGTTCGTATGGGAACGCCTTGCCGAGACGCTGGAGCTGGGGGAGTTGCAGGCGGAGGTGCGGCGCGTGCTCAGGGCCCGGGAGGACTGGCCAGCTCGCTCGTAACACGTGCGAGGTGGTGCGAGGTTCCCCACGCTCGCCACTGCGTTGCGCTCCCTGGCCCCGGCTGACGTCTGGCGCACCGCGCGAGCTCGCTGTCGCCCCACGAGTAGTCCGGGCCCTCGGCTGGCCAATGGTCGGATGAGATTAGGGATTGACATAGGTCATAAAAGCTGTCGTTGCCGCCGGTCTCGTGGCGAGCCCACCGGTAAATCCACCAATGTTCACCGGCGGTGTACCTGAGACTGGGCAGCGGCCCGCGGGCGCCGGTCGCTTGAACGGCTGGATGAGCGATTGCGTAGTCGCCAAAGTCTGGGCCACGGTCGGCGAGCCGTTCCCAGAGTTTCCAGTCCCATCTCGTTAAAGGTGTTGCTTCGTTGCGGGGCAGGTTCGTAATGGCAGACGGCATGGCACCTGATGCGATCACAATTGATGCCCATCCCTCGCCCCCCAGTGAGTCCAGCACATTTCTGACGACCTGCTCCGCCCGGCTGACGTCTCTCTCGGATGAAACCTCGGCCATGTCTATTACCAAGTGGCATCGGCCTGGAGTGATCTTGGCGATTGACAGAGCTCTGGGAACTCGAGCTGCATCGGCGACAGGGTCGGGATCCGTGGTGACGCTGCCGAGTCGCACAATAGCCGTCTCGTTGTGGAGGCGAGCGGCCTCTCCGCACGCCGACAAGTGTTCGTCTGGATCATGCAGGCGGATGACCGGCGCGATCGGGATGCCCCAGTGGGCCAGGTCGTCGGCGATCTCCGTGATCAGTGGTCGACCGTCATCGTTGACTCTGGCGTAGGCGGTGTCCACTCCGAGGGTTAGGCCGGCAGGCGTCGCCTCTCGCACCTGACGTACGAACTTGAGGCCGGCTTGGGTTGGACCCTTATCCGAGGGGGAGACCTCGAACAGGGGCTGTGTGCGGCTGACCTCCTGGTCCCGAAGCTGCGCCAGCGCTTTGAACTCGCCTGCACGTGCCTTGAGTACGGGCCAGTATTGAGCCATAGCCGCCCCCTTTATGTCGCGATCGATCGAGACCTCCGACCACTGAAAGTATCTGAGAGGTTTCAATATGTAACGAGTTGACTTTGACCGATGAGTCTGATCTAAGCGCCCGGACAGAATGGTGTATATGAGAGTTGTAATGGCATTTATGGCTTCTGCCTGTTGGTAGCTTGTTCTATCGTTTCTGCGTGACCTGGGACATTCAGATCGGCGACGTGATCGTTCGGCGACAGCTTCATCAGCGGGTCGGCGGCTCCTGGCGGGGCGGGATAACGCGGCGAGATCCGACAACCGCTGAACGGCGTGAGGCTGACCTTGTGGGCCGATACGCAGCCGCCGTGGTAGCGGAGGGCGGCACCACGACGCGCATGGAAATCAGGCTTCCCGAGACACGAAACCAGCATCGTAAATCCCCCCGGGTCTTGACAGGCGAAACATACTTCGTGAATACTTCGTCGTAGTTCGAAGGGGAGTACCCGACGTTCCACGCACCGCCGTCAGTACGAGTCCGGCCTACCCGGGTTCCGGTGGTGCAGCCACTGGTTCAGTGGCTTGGGGAGACCTTCGTCCAGTACCGGCCGGCCTCTGGTGTGGTCCGGCCAGGACGAAAGGTCTCCCCTGGCATGTCCGTGTCCTGGTGGGTCTGGGCCGTACTCATGCTCGCGGTTGCCGCGATGCTGGCAGTCGACCTGTTCCTGCACCGTGACAACCACGTCATCGGGTTCCGCGAGGCCGCGATCTGGTCTGGTATCTGGATCGCCGCCGGTCTGCTGTTCGGCGTGATCCTGTGGCTGTGGCAGGGTGGCGAGGTAGCCGGCACCTATTACGCCGGCTACCTGATCGAGAAGGCGCTGTCGATCGACAACGTGTTCATCTTTGCGCTGATCTTCACCTACTTCGCCGTCCCCGCCGCCTTCCAACACAAGGTGCTGTTCTGGGGGGTCATCGGCGCCCTGGTGTTTCGGCTGGTGTTCATCATCGTCGGGGCGGAACTGCTGGGATCGTTCTTCTGGACCGCCTACGTGTTCGGTGTGTTCCTCATCTATACCGGCTACCAGATGGCATTCCGCCACGGCGGGCAGACCCCGCCGGACCGCAACCCGGTCGTACGTCTGGTGCGCAAGGTGATCCCGATCGACCCGGCATATCACGGCGACAAGTTCTTCACCCGAATCAACGGCAAGCGGGTGGCCACCCTGCTGTTCGTGGTGCTCATCGCGGTCGAGGCCACCGACCTGATCTTCGCCATGGACTCTGTGGCGACGATCCTGGCCATCACCACCAGCACCTTCATCGTCTGGACCGCCAACGCGTTCGCGATCCTCGGCCTGCGCAGCCTCTACTTCTGTCTCGCCGGGCTGCTGCGCCGCTTCGTGCACCTGCACTACGGACTCGCAGTCCTGCTCACCTTCGCCGGCGTCAAGCTGATCCTGTCGGAGACCCCGGTCGGCAAACTACCGATTCCGGTCACTCTCGGCGTCATCGTCGCCACGCTCACGGTGTCGATCGTATGGAGCCTGCACAGCACCCGCGGCACCACCACGGACGCCGTCGATGTCGGCGAGCCGACGGACTCCGCCCCGGCTTCGCGCACTGACCACATCGAACAGTTGCCGACACCGCGACGAGGAGCACGGTGATGACGACGACCCCGCTGTTTTGTCCGCCGAGCTGCCCACCACTGCGACCACCGATGTCGGGAACTATTCGACGCATGCCGCCGCGCAGCGGGCCGTGGGCTGCCTGCCCGGCCGATGGCTTCCCGGTCCGGCACGCCGCCGTCGTCGGTGTCGACCTATGCCTGGCTGATCGTCGTCGCGGTGACGCGCTGGCGCCGCGGTACGGGGCGTGGTCATCGGCGCAGTCGCCCAGGCCGCTACCCGCGGCAGCCGTGAGTCCTCACCACCGTCGACGAGCTCATCGAACTCGGGCTGATCCGCGGCGGCTGGAGCGCCCACTACCTTCGGTGCCCTCGACCACCATCACGGTGTCGCCCTCGCCGTCCGGAACGGACAAGTAACCGCCACGCCCGGCCCTCGCGAGCGAGGTGGGCAGCGACCCGGGCGGCGAGGCCGAGCGGTACCAAAGCTGCTCAGCCTCGCCGTGACACGTCCCTCGTGAGGCGTTGCCCCACACCTACCAGACAGGAGGACCGATGGACGCCACCCGACGAGAACTCCCGCCCGGATCCGTCGTACGACGCCAGGCCGGCCGCATCGCCGATGTCCTGCGCGCGGAGACGGCCGGCGGCGCGCTCCTGCTCGCCGGAGCCGTCATCGCGCTCATCTGGGCGAACTCGCCCGGATCCCCCGGCTACGACGCCATGCGCTCGTTCACTGTCGGTCCGACCTGGCTGCACCTGGATCTGTCGCTGGCGGCATGGGCCAAGGACGGCCTGCTGGCCATCTTTTTCTTCGTTGCCGGGCTGGAACTCAAACGCGAGTTCGTGACTGGTGAACTCCGGCAGCCACGCCGCGCCGCAGTGCCCATCGCCGCCGCCGTCGGCGGTGTCCTGGCACCCGCAGCCATCTACGTGCTGATCACTGCCGCCGCCGGTGCCGACGCCCTACGCGGCTGGGCCATCCCCGCCGCCACCGACATCGCCTTCGCCTTGGCGGTACTCGCCGTCATCGGCCGGCACCTGCCACCCGCCGTCCGGGTCTTCCTGCTCACCCTGGCCGTGGTGGACGACCTGATCGCCATCATGATCATCGCCGTTTTCTACACCGCCACCCTGTCGGTCACACCGCTGTTGGCCAGCGTCCTACCGCTGGTTGCCTTCGCGATCTTGCTACGACGCCGGGTGACCTCCGCCTGGCTGCTTCTGCCGCTGGCTCTCACCGCCTGGGCACTCGTGCATGCCTCCGGTGTCCACGCCACCGTCGCCGGAGTGCTGCTCGCCCTCACCGTGCCCGCCCGGCCGCAGGCCCAGCACGAGCACACCGTCGCGCCCACCAGCCTGATCGAACGCTTTGAGCACACCGTCAAACCGGTCTCCGCTGGCCTGGCCGTACCCGTCTTCGCCTTGATGTCCGCCGGGGTTGCCATAGGCGGCCTGGGCGGACTGGTATCCGCCCTCACCGATCCGGTCGCCATCGGCGTCATCGCCGGGCTCGTCATCGGCAAGCCCCTCGGCGTCATCGCGGTCACCTGGCTCGTCACCCGCCTCACCCGAACAGGTCTCGGCACCAATCTGACCTGGACCCACATCACCGGACTGTCTATGCTCGCCGGAATCGGCTTCACCGTCTCCCTGCTCATCGGTGAGCTCTCCTTCGCCGACGGCACCGAACGCCACGACCATGTGAAGATCGCCATTGTCACCGGATCTCTGCTCGCCGCCGTCCTCGCCGCCGTCATCCTGCGCCTGTCCCACCGTGCCCACCGACACAGCAACGACGCCATCACCCGCGACCCCGAGCAGACCCGAGCCGGTACGGCAGGACCGCCGTCGACTCACCGCACTACACCAGTGAATTCAACTCCGGCAACGACGGACGCGCACCAGCCGGCGCGGTCCCCGGCACCGTGAATCACGCCTCGTCGGGGACCGTCGGACGGTCGCCGTGGGCCAGGAGCGCACGGTTGTTGTCAGGGCCCCGCGCTCAGCGTGACTCGGACCGGGGCTGACTTCGCCGCCGCCTCGGCGACCTCGGCGTCAGGGCCGCTGCCCCCAGGTGATGCCGCCACCGGCCCACACGTGCAGGTGCTCGGCGTCGGCGGCGGCAGTGCGGATGGTCAGGCCAAGGTCGCCCCGGCCGGGGCGATCCAGCCCAGCGCGCCCATGCTGGCCCCACGACCGACCGGCTCCAATGCGGCGATGTGGTCCACGGCGGCCAGCTCTTGAGGCTGGGATGCTCTTTCCGAAGGATGGACGCCAGTGAAGCCGGACCGACCAGAGACACCCCATCAACGGTGGCCCGCTCCATCAATTGCTGCGCGAACTCCCGCTCGGCCGACGTCGGCCGCGGAAGTGGAGAAACGTTCTATTTCTGTCGTGACGTGGTCCGTTGGACAGGAGCTACGAGCTGTCCAACGGACCACACCCAGGTCAAACACGGAAATCTACGCCGTCCCGTCCGTGACGTCATCGATCACCAGCAGGGACAACGCCGAGAACACCATCTTCGTAGGATCACCGATCCTGCACACATGATCTCAACAGCATTGACCAACCTCGGTCACCACTGAATGTGAGACAGAGCCGAAATCTCTGCAGTCCCACAGTTTTACCTCGTGCCAGTCGGGCTGTTGCCAGTAGCCCAGTGGACAGGCATCCGCGATCCGGCTACAGCCCTCGATCCGCTGACTGCACACGGTAGGTTCAATCCGTGCTTCCGATGACTCTGCAAGAGATCACGACCGTTGTCGGCGGGGCCGTGCACGACGCTCCCCAAGGCGTGATCGTGACCGCCCCAGTTGTGTTCGACAGCCGCCGTGTCGAGGCCGGCGGCATGTTCGTGGCGCTGCCCGGTGAGCGCGTCGACGGGCACGACTTCGCCGCCCAGGCGGTCGAGGCCGGTGCGGCTGCGGTGCTGGCGTCACGGCCGGTTGGAGTACCCGCCGTGGTCGTCGAGGACGTGCCCACCGCCTACGGGCGACTCGCCCGCGCGGTGGTGGACCGGCTGCCGCAGATCACGGTGATCGGGGTGACCGGCTCGGTGGGCAAGACGTCGACCAAGGACGTCCTCGCCCAGGTGCTGCCCGTGTGGGGTGCCACGGTGGCCAACCGGGCGTCGAACAACAACGAGCTTGGGTTGCCGTACACGGTCACCCGCGCCACCGCCGATACCCGCTATCTGGTGTTGGAGATGGGCGCACGCGGCATAGGCCACGTGGCGTATCTGACCCGCATCGCCCCACCCACCGTCAGCGTCGTCACCCGCGTCGGACACGCGCACCTTGGCGAGTTCGGGTCGGTGGAGAACATCGCCCAGGTCAAAGGTGAGATCGTAGAAGCCACGGTCGCTCTCGGTCTGGGGCACCCGATCGAGGCGGTAGCCGACACGGTGTCACAAGCCGAGGCGGTGTCGCCGGGTCGAATGCAGGTCAGCGCCCGCGCCGATGGGGTGACCGTCACCTCGGATCGGTTGCTCAACCTGATTCAGCTTGTCCAGACGACCTGACCACGGCCGACGGGTCGGGGAAGAGGGCGAGGGGTTCCGCCCCTCCGCCGGTCAGCGGCAGGGACGAACCCCTCGTGACGGTCAGACGCTGGGGCTAGCCCGCGCAGCCGGGAACGTTGATGCAGTTGTTGGGCCGGTTATTGATGACGAGGGTACCGGTGGCGGTGTTCAGGTTCACCGTTCCGGCGTTGTTGAGGATGCCGCCGCCGGTGGTGATGGCGATATTTTCGGTTACCTTCGTGGTGAACAGGCTGACCGTCCCGAAGTTTTGGATTCCGCCGCCTACATCGGCCTGGTTGCCGATGAGCTTTGTTCGGCGCAACACCGTTTCGCCGCCGTTGAGTATTCCTCCGCCAGTGAACGTTGTGGTGTTGTTCTTGAGGAGGCTGTCCTCGACGACCGCGACGTTGTCCCCCTCTGCGACAAACAATCCGCCACCTGAGATGTCCGATACATTGTCCGACAGGGTGGCGTGCCGCATTGTCAGCTGCGCGGTGTTGTCGACCCGGACGCCGGCACCACTGCCGGAGCTGGTGTTTCCGGTGATTTTGGTGCCGGTCACCACACCGTTGGCGCCGAATACGAACAACCCTCCAGTGGTACCTGCTTGATTGCCGGAGACGCTGCCGCCCTTGATGGTGACGGTGTTGCCGGATTCGAAGACGCCGCCGCCGGCGTTGGCGATGTTCGCATCGATGTGAGACCCCCTGACGTTCAGGAGGCCTAAACTGTGTATTCCGCCGCCGCTGTCGCCGGCGGTGTTGCGGCTGACGGTAGAGTGATTGACTTTGCTGGTGCCGTTGTTGCCGATTCCCCCACCTGAGGTCAGCGCGAAATTTCGGGTGATGGTGCTGTGGTTGGTGGTGAGGGTGCCGCCGGGGTCGACGAGGATGCCGCCGCCGTCGTCAGGGGTGCTTCCGCCGGTGATTTTCAGTTTGTTGAGGGTGAGGTTGCCGCCGGTGTTGACGGTGAGGATGCGGAACGGGTCGGCGGCGGCGGCGCGTTCGATGGTGGTGTGTGTGTGGCCGTTGAGGGTGATGGGGGTGGTGATGGCGGGGAGGCCGGCGCCGTCGATGTCGGTGGTGAGGAGGTAGGTGCAGTCTGTGGCGAGGTTGAGGGTGGCGCCGCCGCGGGCGTTGGCGAGGGTGATGGCGGCGATGAGTGCGTCGGTGTCGCAGGGCACGGGGGTGCCCGGCGGCTTCTTCTCCTTCTTGCCCTTGTCGTTTTTGTCGTGGTGATCCCCGGCGGGGGATCGATCGTTGGCGGTGGCGAGGTTGTGTCCGGCTGTGTTGGCGGCCGTGGCGGCGGGGGTGCCGATGGTGGTGAGGGCGAGGCCGGTTACGCCGGCGAGCTCGACGGCCCACCATCGCCGTCGTGATCTCGTTGGTGTTGTACCCGGGCGGCCCGGTGGGGGTCGGTGTGGACGGTTCATCGCGGCGTTGGTGTCCTTTCCTCGTCACGGATGATGAACCCACCCAGGAGGTGGTAGCTGGCGGGTGGTTGCTCGGCCTACCGGGAGGCGGTAGCGGCCCCTTCAGTTGAACCCGAGGAGATGGTTATAGGGGTGCGAAGGGGAAGAAAATATCCATAAGAGCATTACGTCGCTGGAGTTCTGTTGTTCCTGTTCAAACGGTTTAGGGTTCCCTCCTCCGCCGGTTAACGGAGGAGGGAACCCTCACTTAGGTAGGTACGTGGTTGCTATCCAGCACACTCTGGAACGTTGACGCAGTTGTCGGGTCGGTTTTTGACGACAACGGTGCCGGTGGCGGGGTTCAGGTCTACCACGCCAATCGCATTGTTGAAGATGCCCCCACCGTCGGTGGTGGCGATGTTCTTGATCACCTGAGTATTGAAGAGTGTCAGGGTGCCGGTAAAGTTGTTGTAGATCCCGCCCCCCTGATTTCCAGACTGGTTCCCGATCACCTTCGTGTTGCGCAGCACCAGTAAATCGAAGTTGAATATGCCGCCACCATTAGCGACGGCGGTGTTGTTCTTGATGGTGCTGTCCTCAACGGTCACGACGGTGTCGGGGTTCACATTCAGGCCGCCGGCTAGCCCCATCGTTGTTCTGTTGTTGGCGATGAGGACCTTTCGGAAGGTGAGTTGCCCAAGGCTTACGTTAGCGCCACCCGCCGCACGGCCAGTGTTACCAGTGATCTCGGTGTTCGAGATCATGCCGCTTACATTGAACGCTTCCAGGCCGCCGCCGGCGGTTACGGACTGATTATCATTTATTCGACTGTGGTCGATCAACAGTGTTCCGTTGGTGCTCTGGATGCCGCCGCCGGAGGCGCCGCTGAGGTTGGCGGTGATGTCGGACTTGGTAACGGTGAGTAGGCCGGTGTTCCAGATGCCGCCGCCGGGAATGCCGGCGGTGTTTCGGCTGACGGTGGAGTGTTTGACGGTCGTGGTGCCGTTGTTGGCGATGCCGCCGCCGGGAATGCCGGCGGTGTTTCGGCTGACGGTGGAGTGTTTGACGGTCGTGGTGCCGTTGTTGGCGATGCCGCCTCCTGCGCCGTCGGCGATGTTGCGGGTGATGGTGCTGTGGTTGGTGGTGAGGGTGCCGCCGGGGTCGACGAGGATGCCGCCGCCGTTGTCGGTGGTCTGTCCGCCGGTGATTTTCAGTTTGTTGAGGGTGAGGTTGCCGCCGGTGTTGACGGTGAGGATGCGGAACTCGTCGGCGGCGGCGGCGCGTTCGATGGTGGTGTGTGTGTGGCCGTTGAGGGTGATCGGGGTGGTGATGGCGGGCAGTCCGGCGCCGTCGATGTCGGCGGTGAGGAGGTAGGTGCACTTGCTGGCGAGGTTGAGGGTGGCGCCGCCGCGGGCGTTGGCGAGGGTGATCGCGGCGATGAGCGCGTCGGTGTCGCAGGGCACGGGGGTGCCCGGCGGCCTCTTCCCTTTCTTGCCCTTGTCGTTTTTGTCGTGGTGATCCCCGGCGGGGGATCGATCGTTGGCGGTGGCGAGGTTGTGTCCGGCTGTGTCGGCGGCCGTGGCGGCGGGGGTGCCGATGGTGGTGAGGGCGAGGCCGGTTACGCCGGCGAGCCCGACGGCCCACCATCGCCGTCGTGATCTCGTTGGTGTTGTACCCGGGGGTCGGTGTGGACGGTTCATCGCGGCGTTGGTGTCCTTTCCTCGTCACGGATGATGAACCCACCCAGGAGGTGGTAGCTGGCGGGTGGTTGTTCCTCGGCTACCCGGGAGGCGGTAGCGGCCCCTTCAGTTGAACCCGAGGAGATGGTTATAGGGGCGCGAAGGGGAAGAAAATATCCGTTAGGGCATTGCGGTGATTCGGCTCTGCTTTCCCTGTTTAAAGGGGTTGAGGGTTCCCTCCTTCGCTGGTGGCGGAGGAGGGAACCCTTCATTCAGGTGGGTGTGCGTGGTTGCTATCCGACGCACTCCGGAACGTTGACGCAGTTGTCGGGTCGGTTCTTGACAACAACGGTGCCGGTGGCGAGGTTCAGGTTTACCACGCCGGGGACAAAATTGTAGATGCCCCCACCTTCGGCGGCGGCGATGTTCTTGACCACCTGGGTGTTGAAGAGGGTGAGGGTGCCGGTAATGCCGTTTAAGATTCCGCCCCCCTGGTTTCCGGACTGGTTCCCGATCACTTTCGAGTCGCGCACCACCAGCGAACTGAAGTTGAAGATGCCGCCGCCATTAGCGGCGGCGGTGTTGTTCTTGATGGTGCTGTCCTCGACAACCGCAGACGTGTTGGGGTTCACGTTCATCCCGCCGGCCAGCCCGGTTGTCGCGGTGTTGTTGGCGATGAGGACCTTTCGGGCTGTGAATTGTCCGGTATTCGCGACAACACCACCTGCTGCGGTGGCGGTGTTGTTGGTGATCTTGGTGTTCGTGATCATGCCGGTCCCGCCGAATGACTCCAGGCCGCCGGCGCTGGTCTGGCTCTGATTTGCGGTGATCCGGCTGTGGTCGACCAACAGTGTTCCGTTGGTGCTCTGGATGCCGCCGCCGGAGGCGCCGCTGAGGTTGGCGGTGATGTCGGACTTGGTAGCGGTGAGTAGGCCGGTGTTCCAGATGCCGCCGCCGGTGGTGCCGGCGGTGTTGCGGCTGACGGTGGAGTGTTTGACGGTCGTGGTGCCGTTGTTGGCGATGCCGCCTCCTGCGCCGTCGGCGATGTTGCGGGTGATGGTGCTGTGGTTGGTGGTGAGGGTGCCGCCGGGGTCGACGAGGATGCCGCCGCCGTCGCCGGTGGTCTGTCCGCCGGTGATTTTCAGTTTGTTGAGGGTGAGGTCGCCGCCGACGTTGACGGTGAGGATGCGGAACTCGTCAACGGCGGCGGCGCGTTCGATGGTGGTGTGTGTGTGGCCGTTGAGGGTGATCGGGGTGGTGATGGCGGGCAGTCCGGCGCCGGCGATGTCGGCGGTGAGCAGGTAGGTGCAGCCCTTGGCCAGGTCGAGGGTGGCGCCGCCGCGGGCGTTGGCCAGGGTGATGGCGGCGATGAGCGCGTCGGCGTCGCAGGGCACGGGGGTGCCCGGCGGCTTCTTCTCCTTCTTGCCCTTGCCGTTGCCCTCGCTCTTGCCGTTGCCCTTGCCCTGGTCGTCGTGGTTGCCCTGGCTGTCGCTGTGCTTGTCGCGGTTGTCGGCGTTGGGTTGGTGGGGTGTGTCGGTGCGGTTGTCGGTGGTCAGGGCGCGTCCGATGGCGTCGGCGGCCGGGGTGGCGGCGATGCCGACGGTGGTGAGGGCGAGGCCGGTCACGCCGGCGAGCCCGACGGCCCACCAGCGCCGCGGTGACCTCGTCCGGTGTCCGCCGGGGCGGTCCGGTTCGGGTCCGTGGGTGTGGTCCTGCTGGTTCATCGCGGTGTCGGTGTCCTTCCCCCGTGCGTGGCGAGGAGGCACCAGCCCCGGGGGCAGACCGGGGTGGTGTCGTCCTCGGCTACCGAGCAGGCGGTAGCAGCCACCCGCACGCTAAACCGACACAAACCCCAGAAGAACGTGAACCCGAAAAATTTGCCTAAATCGGGCGAAAGTGCCTAGACGGGCATCTAGTTGCACGGTTAGGGTTAGATGGCTCGAGTCAGGGCCTCGACCTGGTCGTCAGTGAGCGTCACCTCAGCGCTGGCCAGGTTCTCCTCCAGGTGCGCCATCGAAGATGTGCCCGGAATTGGCAGCATGACCGGCGAGCGGCGGAGCAACCACGCCAGGGCGAGCTGCGCGGGCGTCGCGCCGTACTCGGCGCTGATCGCTTCCAGCGGGCCGCCGGGGCGGGCGAGGTCACCGGTTGCCATCGGGTGCCAGGGAATAAACCCAAGATCGTTGCGCTCGCAGTACTCCAGCACCGGTTCGGCATCCCGGGTGCCCACGTTGTAGAGGTTCTGCACGGTGGCGATCGGGGTGATCCGCTGGGCTGCCTCGATGTGCTCGACGGTTACCTCGGAGAGGCCGATGTGCCGGATCTTGCCCTCCTGCTGGAACTGAACCAACACCCCGAGCTGGTCCTCGAGGGGTACCTCCGGGTCGATGCGGTGTAGCTGGTGTAGCGGGATGCAGTCCAGGCCGAGGTGGCGAAGGCTCATTTCGCACTGCTGGCGCAGGTACTTCGGGAGCCCGAGCGACTTCCAGTCGTTCGGCCCGCCCCGGACCAGCCCTGCCTTGCTTGCGATGACCAGATCATCGGCGTACGGGTGTAGCGCCTCTTTGATCAACATCTCACAGACGAACGGCCCGTACGAGTCGGCGGTGTCAATGAACGTGACCCCGAGTTCGACGGCGCGTCGGAGTACCCGAACCGCCTCCGCTGGATCGTCCGGCATGTCCCAGACCCCCGGGCCGGCGAGCTGCATGGATCCGTACCCGAGTCGGTTGACCGGGAGGTCGCCACCGATTCGGTAGGTGCCGGAGGTCCTGGCCGGCTGGTTGCTGGCGTCCGGTGACATGCAGGTGTCCCCTCGTCTGTGGGTGGGCCAACGGCAGACCCACCTGGTCGTTCTACCCCCTGCTGCTGGGGGCTATTCGCGCAACACCCATCGTCGTCGATCACTGCTGGGTGTGGTCGGGCGGTCGGCCGGGTCGGCGCGAGGGGCGATCGGATGCGGGCCGGCTGCCGTATTCCGGAGATGGTTGGGTCTTGGGTCTGGCCCGGAGGTGGGCCCGCTCTCCCTGCTGGCCGAAGAGGCTGAGGATTTCGACCGGCTGCTCCTCGGCGACGCCGAACCAGTGTGGGACTCGGGTGTCGAACTCGGCCGCCTCGCCGGGTGTCAGCACGAGATCATGCTCGCCGAGCAGGAGCCGTAGCCGCCCGTTGAGCACGTAGAGCCACTCGTACCCGTCGTGGGTCTTGGGTTCTGGCTCCCGCTTGCTGATCGGGATGATCAGTTTGAAGGCCTGGATGCCGCCGACTCGTCGGGTCAGCGGTAGCACGGTCATGCCGTGGCGGGTGACCGGGCGCAGGTGGATGCGGGGGTCGCCGGTGGGCGGTGCCCCGACGAGTTCGTCGAGGGTGACGCCGTGGGCGCGGGCGAGGGGGAGGAGCAGCTCGAGGGTCGGCCGACGGGTGCCCGACTCGAGCCGGGAGAGGGTGCTCACCGAAACGCCGGTCTCCGTCGAGAGGTCGGTCAGGGTGGTTCCGCGCTGGCGGCGTAGGGCGCGCAGTCGGGGGCCGACCGCGTCAAGAGCCTGGTGCAGGTCACCTTCCATGGCCATCAGTTTGCCACATCGGCAACAGATTTTGCTGTAGCTGCTGGGCTGGGGCACCGTGACCGCGGGAGGTGGTCAGAATGACCGATCAGCTTGAGGAGAGCTACGACGTGGTGGTGGCCGGTGGCGGTGCCGCTGGCCTGAATGGGGCGGTGATGCTCGCCCGGTCGCGCCGATCGGTGGTGGTTCTCGACTCGGGCGCCCCACGGAACGCCCCGGCCGAGGGGGTGCACGGGCTGCTGGGCCGCGAGGACATGCCGCCCGCCGAGCTCCTCCGGCGCGGCCGGGCCGAGGTGTGCGGCTACGGTGGCCACGTCATGACCGCCGAGGTCGCGACCGTGGCCCAGGACGGTGCCGGCTTCGTCGTGACCATGGCCGACGGCCGGTCGGTACGGGCCCGCCGCCTGCTGGTCACCACGGGACTGGTCGACCTGCTACCGAGCATTCCCGGGCTCCGTGAACGCTGGGGCCGAGACGTTCTCCACTGCCCGTACTGCCATGGCTGGGAGGTGCGGGATCAGGCCATCGGCGTGCTCGCCACCGGTCCGAGGTCGGTACACCAGGCTCTGCTCTTCCGTCAGCTCAGCGCCGATGTCAGCTACTTCACCCACATGTCCGCCGGACCCGACGAGGAGCAGGCGGAGCAGCTTCAAGCCCGGGGTGTACGGGTGGTCACCGGCACGGTGGTGGCTCTGGAGACCGCCGACGACCGGCTCGTCGGGGTGCGGCTCGTGGACGGCACGGTCGTACCCCGGACCGCCCTGGGGGTGGGGCCGCGGACGGTGGCGCGGGCCGGGTTCCTGGCGGGGCTCGGGCTGCGGGCGGTCGAGCATCCGAGCGGGCTCGGCGAGCACATTCCGGCCGATCCGACCGGGCGCACCGAGGTGGCGGGGGTCTGGGCGGCGGGCAACGTCACCGACCTGGCAGCCCAGGTGGGGGCGGCCGCGGCCGGCGGCGCGGTCGCCGGAGCCGCGATCAATGCTGACCTGATCGCTGCGGAGACCCAACGGGCGGTCGCCGCCCTGCGGCACCCGTTCTCGGGCCGGTCCGAGGCGCGGGTCGCCGAGCTGGTGGCGGGGGAGGGCCGGCACGGACTGTGACGGCAACGGGGTGCCACGGGGCGGTTCGGGGGAGGAGGCAATCAGGTGCGCGACAGCCGGCCCATCGGCTAGCGGACAGGACACCGGGCACCGCACCGACGCACTGTTATAGCAGGTGAGAGGCGTGGATGGCGGGCCACATCCCGATCCTCGGGCCTGGCGGTGCCAGCAGCGTTCCGGTCGGCACCGCCGCCACCGAGCCCCGGCGCGAGCGTCGTCGCTGACGCGACCCGCGCCGCCGGCCCGCCCCATCCACGCTTGGAAGGAGCCGACCAATGGCTGCTCCCACCGTGACCGTCGCCCTGAACGCGACGGTCTACGCTCCCGGTGATGACATGAGAATGACCGTCACCTACAGCGACGCCGATACCCGGCCGGTGACCGTCACCGTGGTGGTCACCGACGTGCGGGGCCACAGCAGCGCCCCCGCGCAGGTCACCGCGGTCATCGACCCGCTCACCCTCACCGTCGCCGATGACTCCGGTCGCGTCTGGACGAAGCTGTCGGACACCGGTGCGGTGGCCGACTACCGGGCGGTGGCGTGATGCCCCGGGTCACCGTCACGGTGCGCGACTCCGGCGGGCGCACCGCCACCACCACCGCCGACTACCAGGTCGGCTTGCCCGTCCTGGGCGGCTACTACCTCTCCGGCAACCGAAATCCGGTGGCGGACCTGGCGGGCGGGAACATCCGGTCGCTGACCCAGTACCGCAGCTTCGCCGACGGCTACCTCCTCCCGGGGTGGAACAAGCCCTGGTTGACGGAGCTCGGCGCAGCCGGGATGAGGATCAATATGGTGCTGGAGCTGAAGCATTACGGCGCCCCGCACGCCAGAGAGCAGACGTTCCGGGTCAACGGGCGGACGTACACGGTCCCGGCTCCGGCGATGACCATCCAGCAGCGGCCGGGGACGGCCTGGCCCCGGGCATACGGGTACGGCCAAGTGCTCTCCGGGCAGTGCGACGGGCTGTTCGCGCGAGCGCTGTCGCAGTATCAGGAGATGGGCGTGGCGATGAACCTCCAACTCGCCTCGGAACTGGACACCGACCACGAGTTCGGCACCACGGAGGCGGGTAGGGCGTACACCTGGGCGGAGTCCGACGCCCGGGCGGTGGCGGCGTTGACGTACATCGTCACCTGGTTCAAGGCCCGGGGCCTGCCCGCCGACACCACCTTCTCGGTGGGGGCGGGCGGCTTCGACCGGGCCAGCTACCAGCGGACCCACCCGGAGGCGCTGATGGCGAAGCTCGACTTCCTGCAGTGGAACGTCTACGCCACCAGCGCCACGCACACCGCGCTGGCCCGGTTCCGCCGTACCAAAGACTGGGCGGTCGCCGACCTCGGCCCGATCGCCCTCTCCCGCCCGGTCCTGATCGCGGAGTGGGGGGTCCGGTCGGCTGAGCTTCCCGACCAGGCGGCGTGGATCGGGACCGTGCCGGCCGCTGTCGCCGCGCTCAACGCGGAGCGGGGGCCACGCATCGCGCGGACGAACTACTTCAACTCTGGCTGGGGTCGGCTGGTGCCGAAGGACGTCGGCCTGGCCGCGCTCAAGACGGCGTACACCACTCGACCGTACGTCTGAGGGGCCGGTGCGCGCCGCCTGGCTGCGGCTCGGTCAGCGCTGGTGGCCTGGTACGCGGTGGTGGCCCGGGGTGTGGTACCGGGGTCGGCGCTGGCGGCGGTGCCGGGGTGGGCTGGGGGCCCGGCGTGGTCGGTGGCGCCGGAACACGGTGGCTGCTCATCGACCAGGGTTTCCCGGCCTGGCCGGCGGTAACCGCACCCGTCAGGAACCTGGCCGTCCGGCCAACTGCTCCCGCATGCTGCCGCGCTGCGCCGCCCGGCTGATGTCGCTGGGCGACACGATCCCGACCAACCGCCCGTCGTCCACCACGAGCGCCCGCCCGTCGGCGCAGTCGGTGAGCCGGGGGAGGAGTTCGTTGAGCGACTCATCCGGAGCGGCGAGCACCAGTTCGTCGGTGCGACAGGCGACTTCGGCGAGGGTGGTGGTGGACCGGCGGTCGGCCGGTACCCGGCGGACCCGGTCGAGGGTGATCAGCCCGACCGGCCGGTCGTCGGCGACCAACGGCAGCGTCGAGTACCGGTAGGCGAAGAGGTAGTGCTCGATGAAGTCGGCAACGGTCATGTCGCCGGCGGCGGTCTGTGGCTGTGGTGTCATCACGTCGGCGATCCGGATGCCGCTCAGGGCGCTGCCCATCCGGGCCTGCCGCTCCTCCATCGTGGCGGCGCCGATCAGGAACCAACCGATCAGGATCAGCCACAGGCCGCCGAACCCGCCGCCGGCGAAGAGTTGCCAGAATCCCAGGCCAATCAGGAGCGCCCCGAGGACCCAGCCGGCCCGGGCGGCCACCACCGACGCCTTGGTCCGGTCCCCGGTGGCCTTCCAGACCGCCGCCCGCAGCAGCCGCCCGCCGTCGAGCGGGGCGGCGGGCAGCACGTTGAAGACGGCCAGCAGTACGTTGATGCCGGCGAGCCAGGCCAGCGCGCCGAGCCACAGGCCGTCGTAGCCGGTCATCGCCACTCCCGCCGCGATGGCGCCGAAGAAGACACCGATCAGCAGGCTCACCAGCGGACCGATCCCGGCGATGCGTAGCTCTGCGCCCGGGTTCGGCGCCTCGCCCTTGAGCTCGGCGACACCGCCGAAGAGCCACAGCGTGATGCCGCCAACCTCGAGCCCGTTGCGCTTGGCGACGACCGCGTGCGAGACCTCGTGGGCGAGCAGGCCGAGGAAGAAGACCACGGCGGCGGCGAGGCCGGCGAGCAGGTACGCGATCCCGGGCTGGTCCGGGTAGGTGCGGGGGAACTGGTTGGCGGAGAGCGCCCAGGCGATCACCAGGAAGATGACCAGGACACTCCAGTTGACCCCGACTGGTACGCCCACGATCCGGCCGAGCCGGAAGCTTGCCCTCATCTTCCGGTCATACCCCTGGACCCTGTCCCCATGCCAGAGGCGAAAGGGCCACTGTTCGTCGCGAGATCGTACGGGGAGGGGTTGGGTCCCACCGCCGGCCGGCGGTGGGACCCAACCCTCTGGTGTCGTGGGCCGGGGGCAGGTCAGCCCGCGCAGCCCGGGACGTTGACGCAGTTGTTGGGCCGGTTCTTGATCACAACGGTGCCGGTGGCGGTGTTCAGATTCACGGTGCCGCCCGCGATGTTGAGGATGCCCCCGCCGTCGGTGACGGCGGTGTTCTTGACGATTTTGGTGGCGAAGAGGGTGAGGATGGCGTTGTTGTTGTTGAAGACGCCGCCGCCGGTGTCGGCCTGATTTCCGGCGATCCGGGTGTTTCGGAGCACGACCGGGACGGCGAGGTTGCGAATTCCGCCGCCCCGGGGCGCCCTGTTGTTGGTGATTTCACTGTCCTCGATGGTTGCGGCGCTCGCGTTGAGAACGTTCTGAATTTCGAGGCCACCAGCACCATCGCCGGGGGCGTTGTTGTCGGTGAGCTTGACGCGTCGCAGGGTGAGTTGCCCCTCCTCGAAGATGCCGCCCCCCGAGTTCTCCGCGGTGTTGTGGCTGATGGTGGAGTCGGTAACAACGCTGATGGCGGCGAAGTCGCCAATCCCCCCACCGGCTAGCGCTGAGTGGTTGCGGGTGATGCTGCTGTGACTGATGCGCGTGGTCGCATTGTTGATGCTGCCGACTCCGCCGCCGATCGCAAATCCGGTGGCGGTGTTGTTGGTGATGGTGGAGTGTCCGATGGTGAGCAGGCCCGTCATATTCTGGAGGCCGCCAGCGCTGGCCCGTGCAGTGTTCCCACTAACCGTGGAGTGCGTGACGGTGGTCGTGCCGAAGCTGGCCACACCGCCGCCGTTGTTGCCGATGTTCTTTTTGATCACGCTGTGGTTGATCGCGAGGGTGCTGCCGCTGTTGGCGAGGATCCCCCCACCGTCGTCGAACGTTTCGGTTTCGCCACCGGTGATGGTGAGGTGGTTGAGGGTGAGGTCGCCGCCGGCCTCGACGATCAGAATGCGGAATGGGTCGGCGGCGGCGGCGCGTTCGATGGTGGTGTGTGTGCCGCCGTTGAGAGTGATCGGGGTGACGATGGCGGGCAGGCCGGCGCCGCCGAGGTCAGCGGTCAGGAGATAGGTGCAGTCCTTGGCGAGGTCGAGGGTGGCGCCGCCGCGGGCGTTGGCGAGGGTGATCGCGGCGATCAGCGCATCCGCATCGCAGGGGACTGGCGTGCCGCCACCGGGCTTGGCTTTGCCGTCACGGTCGCGCCGGTCGTCGGTCTTGCCGTCACGGTCGCGCCGTGCGTCAGTCTCGCCGCTGCCGCGCTTGCTGTGGTCGTCGGCGGTGGTCCAGGTGTGCCCGGCGGCGTCGGCGGCGGGGGCGGCGGCGACGCCGACGGCGCCGATGGCGAGGCCGGTCACCCCGGCCATCCCGGCTGCCCACCAGCGTCGCCGTGACCTCCGCCGGTCCCCGTTCCGGCGGTCGGCTTCGGGTTCGTGGGTGTCCTGATGGTTCATTGCGGTGTCGTGTCCTTCCCCGTCAGCGACGAAGACCGGCCATCGGGCGGACCGGGTGGCCTCCTCGGCGACCGAATCGTTGGTAGCAGCCACCCGCACGCTAGCCCTGCGATGACGGTAAAGAGACATGAAACCGAAAACATGCTCAAAACGGACGGCGGCTGTTGGCGTGGTGATGGTCAGCTTCGGGGGTCTGACGCTGTAGGTGCCTTGTACCGATATGAGGAACTTTGTGGTGAAAGTACCTCATCATTCGGTTTGTTCGACTTTAACTGCTGGTGCGGCTGGACGGCCGCCCCACCGCTTCGCCAGGAGCGCGGACCGACCGACACGAAGGTAGATCACGATGCCGGACCAAGCACGGCCACCAGGACGAGTCCGTCGCCGGCGGCTCGCCCGGACGGCGACGGCGCTGGGAGTAGCGACTCTCGCTGGCTTTGCGACCGTGGCCGCCACCGGATCCATAAGCCTCGCCCAAGCGCCCGGGGCGCTTGGGCGAGCCGCCCCAGCGGAGAGCGACGGCGGTGACGCCTTCGGTAGGGGCGGCCCGGAGCGGCACCGAAACGGCTCCGCCGACGGCGACGGGGGTGGTGACATGAGCACCGTCGGCAACCCGGGCTGGAAGCGTGATGGCCACGGTGACGGGAAGGACAAGGGCACCCCGGTGCCCTGCGACCCCAACGCGCTGATCGCCGCGATCACCGCGGCGAACCAGGCCGGCGGCGGCACCCTACGCCTCGCCGAGAAGTGCGTCTACACCCTCACCATCAACCAGGACGACAACGGACTACCCCAGGTCTTCCAACCCATCACCATCTACGGCCAGGGCGCCACCATCATCCGGGCCGCCGCCGCCGACAACTTCCGCATCTTCGAGGTCACCACCGGCGGCGACCTCACCCTCAAAGACCTCACCGTCGCTGGTGGACAGATTGCGGACGCCGACGGCGGCGGCATCACCGCTGGCGAAGGCACCCGACTGACCCTCGAACGGGTAACCGTTCGCGACAACATCGCCACTGGCGCGACTAGCGAAGGTGGTGGAATCTACAGCGACCGGAGCAAGGTCACGATCACCAAGAGCACCATCACCCGCAACACTGTGGGCGGCGACGGCGGCGGCTTCTTCAACGACAACGCCGCTGTCTTGATCAGCAAGTCGAAGGTAACCCACAACACCGCCGGCGACGAAGGTGGCGGGCTGGTCAACGACGACGGCAACGCGACCGTTGACCACGTCGTGATCAGCGACAATACCGCGGTCAACGGCGGCGGCGTGCATGGCGACGGCGACCTCACCGAGATCACCAAGAGCACCATCACCCGCAACACCGCCAGCGGACTCGGCGGCGGCATCTACGACGACGGCGACGAATCCCTCCTGCTCCAGCACGTCACAGTCGCCGACAACACGGCCACCTCCGGCGGCGGGCTCTACCTCGTTGAGGACATCGGCGCCACCATCGAGGACAGTAAGATCGTGTACAACACCGCCACCAGCGGTGACGGCGGCGGCATCGCCATCGTCGGCGTGGAAGACGGCGACCCCGTGGTGGCCCTGCGCCGCACCACCGTCTCCGGCAACCAAGCAACCGGAGCCGCCGGCGGCATCTTCTTCAACCCATTCAGTGACACCACCGTCCTCACCCTCACCGACGTCCGCGTCACCGACAACCTCGCCCAAAACGAGCCCGGCGGCGTCTACAACAACGGCGTGATCACCGTCTTCGGCGACGTCACGATCATCAACAACCGACCCACCAACTGCATCGGCAGCCCCAACCCCGTACCAACCTGCTTCGGCTGACCGACCCAGCAAGCTGACGCCCCCGGCAATCGCCGGGGGCGTCAGCCGTGGAAGCAGCACCCACGGGGAAGCGGGCTGACGCACGCGGTCACGCCAGCTACTGGGCGGCCGATCGCCCCGACTGGTCGCCGATCAGCAACAGCGACTTGCCGACCGTGGCCCGCATGGCCAGTGCGCGGTGGGCGTCAGCGGCCTGTTCCAGCGGGTAGGTGGCGCCGATCGCCGGGTGCATGCGTCCCTGCACGGTCCACTCCAGGGCCAGGCCCAACAGTTCGCGTACGGCCTGCGGGTCCGGCGGGCCGTCCAACAGCGGTGCGAATGTCCGGATGCCGCGGCCCGCGGCCGAATCGGGGTCCGGGGCCGCGAAGCCGTCGGCGGTGCCGTAGGTGACGAACCGTCCACCGTCGGCGACCGTATCCAGGGTGGCTGTGCCGGTTGGGCCACCAGCCCCGTCATAGCCCAGCGCGACACCGCCGCCTGTTGCTTCCCGCACCTGATCAATCCAGTCCGGCCTGGTGTAGTCGACAGCGATCTCCGCGCCCAGTTGGCGGGCCAGCGCCAGCTTGGCGTCAGTGGAAGCGGCGGCCACCACCCGCGCTCCGGCGTTGACGGCTAGCTGCACCAGCAGTGATCCGGCCCCACCAGCGGCAGCGGAGACCAGCACCCATTCTCCTTTTTGTGGTGTGCCCAGTTGGTCCAGGCGGAGCGCGGTCACGCCGTCGTGCACCAGCGCCGCGGCTGCCTCGATGGCCAGGCCGTCGGGAACTGGCAGGACTTCCCCGACGTGCGCGGCGACTCGTTCGGCGTAGCCGGTGCTGGTCTGTCCGGCTACCCGCCGGCCAATCCATGCCGGGTCCACCCCGTCGCCGGTCTGCACCACTACGCCTGCTCCGCCGCCACCCGGCACATACGGCAACGTGCGGGGGAAGAAGTCCTGTCCCCAGCCGCTGCGCAGCAGGGTGTCGAGGAAGATGACGTCCGCCGCGGCCAGGGCGACGACAATTTGGCCGGGGCCGGGCACCGGGTCGGGCAGTTCCGCAGGCGACAGCACCTCTGGACCACCGAATGCGGTTACCTGGATTGCGCGCATGTGTAAGTAGCACCCCTTTGGGACAGACAGCATCCCGACCAGGGTTCAACCTAAACCTCGGTTTAGGTCAAGTCACCCGCTCCGACTGTCCCACGTCGCCCCACCGCCTACGAAGTGGCAGGGTTAGTTTCAGCGGCCCAGTGCCCTGCCTTGACCCCTGCTACGAAGGTGGCCCAGGCACTTGGGTCGAAAGCCAGTGTCGGGCCGGCTGGATCTTTGCTGTCGCGTAGTCCGATGACACCGGGGAGGTTGTCGGCGACCTCGACGTACTCGCCGCCGTTGTTGCTGCGGCTCGACTTGCGCCATGCTGCACCGGTCAGCGGTGGTGCTCTCCGCCCAGCGGCTCGCCCGAGTGGTGGCGCACTGGGCGCACGTGCTGCCGCAGCTCGACCCGGGCGGGAGCACTGTCTCGGCCGAGGACGACCAGTACGTGCAGCACTGGATCTTCTGTGATCGGCTCATCGTGCCTGTCGGGCTACGCTGCCGGCTCCGGCCCGACCACGCCGGGGCCTGTGCCCGGCATGGTCGACGGCGGTGATCCCGGCGTTCTCAGCGCGGGGTGAGGCGGTCGGTGCCGAGGCGGTCCCGCAGCACCTCCGGCACCAGGACGCTCCCGTCGGGCTGCTGGAACTGCTCCAGGATTGCCGGGAACAGGCGGCTGGTGGCCAGCGCCGAGCCGTTCAGCGTGTGCACGAAGCGGGTCTGTTTGCCACCCGGCTCGCGGTAGCGGATCCCCGCCCGCCGGGCCTGGTAGTCACCGCCCCAGGAGACCGACGAGACCTCCTTGTACTTTCCGGTGCTCGGCATCCAGACCTCGATGTCGAGGGTCTTGCGCATCGCGGCGCTCGAGTCGCCGGCCGCGAGCAGGCTGCGCTGGTAGTGCAGGCCCAACCGCTCCACCAGGCCCTCGGCGTGGGTGACCATCGCCTCCAACGCCGCGTCGGCCTGCTCCGGCAGGACGAACTGGAAGATCTCCACCTTGTTGAACTGGTGGCCGCGCACGGTGCCGCGCTCGTCCGAGTGCGACCCGGCCGCCTCCCGGCGGTAGCACGGGGTGTACGCGAACACCTTCAGCGGCAGCTTCGTGGTGTCCAGGATCTCGTTCTGGTACGCCCCGAGGATCGCCGTCTCGGCGGTCGGCAGCAGGAACTGACCACGGGGGGCGGACTGCCGCCCCAGGTGGTATACGTCGTCATAGAACTTGGGGAACTGCCCGGCGGCGAAACCGGCGGTCTCCAGCAGCAGGTGCGGCGGGAGCAGGAACTCGTAGCCGGCCGCGATGTTCTGGTCGATCAACCAGTTGACCAGCGCCCACTCCAGCCGAGCGCCCAGGCCGGTGTACATCCAGAAGCCGGAGCCGCCGAGCTTCACGCCCCGCTCGTGGTCAACCAGGCCCAACAGTCGGCTCAGCTCGACGTGGTCGCGCACCTTCTCGATCGCCGGTGGCTCGCCGAAGGTCTTCACCACCCGGTTGGCCTCCTTGCCGCCGGGTACCACGTCCTCGGCGGGCAGGTTCGGCAGCTCGCTCATCCGAGCCCGGAGCTGTTCCTGCACCTGGCCCAGCTCGGTCTCCAACTCGGCGAGTTGCCGACGACCGGCCTCGGCCACCGTCGGCTCCGGCTCGCGGCCGGCCCGCTTGGCCTCCGCGTACGCCCGAGCTTCCGCCTTGCGGCGCTGCCGCTCGCCGTCGATCTCGGAGATCAGACTGCGCCGCTGCTGGTCAAGCTGCGACAGCTCCTCCAGCGCCTGACTCACCTCCGCCGGGTCCAGTCGCTTGGCCAGCGCGGACGCCACCGCGTCGCGATCTTTCCGGATCAACTCCATGTCGAGCATGCTGCTCCGTACGCCTCCGTCCGGATGTCAGGTGGACCATCAGATGCTACCGTCGCGGGCCCATCGCCCCCGGCCTGCCCTCAGCGTCGGCGCCTACTACCGCATACGGAATGTGATTCCGGCGCGTTGGAGCCGGTCCAGCAGCGCGTCGCCCATCGCCGTGACCGGGGTGACCTGGCCGTTGGTCGGGGGGAGATCGTCCAGGGCGAGGCAGAGCGCCGACTCGGCGAGCATCTTCGCTGTCTCGTCGTAGCCAGGGTCACCGCCCGCCACCTCGGTGCGCACCTGTTGCCCGCCGCTCTCGGCGAGGAACTGCAGCTGGAACCAGGAGCGGGCCCGTTGTTCGGGGCTCGGGCCCTGCCCGGGGCTGACCCGACCGAACAGCCATCGCCGGGTCGGCGGCAGCTTTACCAGTCCCGTCACGGCGGCAATTCCGGCCGCCCCGGCGAGCAGGGTCGGTAGCCGCCGTACCGCCGCGAAGTGCCGGTAGCGGAAGTCCGGCCCGTACTCCGGGCGGGCGGCTGCCGAGCGGCGTACCACCTGGGGGTCGATCGTCGGCAGCGGCACCACCCACATGCCGAGCTCGGGGGAGCGGGCGGTCCGGCCGGACACCGCCCGGGCCCGACGGCCCTCCGGTCGCGGCTCGACCGCCCGCCGGGCCGCGGCGGCCCGGCTCGCCTCGCCGGTCCGCGAGAACGCGGTCAGGACCGAGCGGTACGTGCCGCCGGAGAAGCGTCCCCCAGCCCGGACGAAGCCGTCAACGCTGATCGGCGCGTCCGCCGGGAGCTGCTTGAGCGTGAACCAGACACCCAGGTCGTACGGGATCGAGTCGAAACCGCAGGTGTGCACCAGGCGGGCACCGGTGCGGACCGCCGTCTCGTGGTGTCGTACGTACATCAGGTCGACGAACTCCGGTTCGCCGGTGATGTCCAGGTAGTCGGTGCCCGCCGCGGCGCAGGCGGCCACCAGCGGCTCGCCGTGGTGGGTGTACGGGCCCACCGTGGAGGCGACCACCCGGGCGTGCTCGGCCACCGTCAGCAGTGACGCGGAGTCGGTGACATCGGCGGTGAGCAGCGGCAGCTCAGCCAGGGCTGAATCGATAACGGCGAGTCGACTCCGGACGGCGGCGAGCTTGTCCGGGTTCCGCCCAGCCAGCGCCCACCGCAGCTCCGGGGGCGCGTGTCGGGCCAGGTATTCGGCGGTCAGGCTTCCGGTGAAGCCGGTGGCGCCGAACAGGACGAGGTCGTACGTCCGCTCCGGAGGCATCCGCTGAGTCTGCCACCTGAGGCGCTCATCCGGCAGGGGGTAAATCCGGACTGAAGACGGTCCGGACGCAGCCGTCCTGTCGGTCCCGGCACAGCGCGTACCCGCGCGCCCCTCCTCCAGCGGCAGCGGTGGGTGGCCAGGTGGAGCTGACCACCACCCGGTCGCCGACCCGGTGTCGGTGTACCTGCGGCCCCACCGCGACGACCTCGCCCAGGAACTCGTGCCCGAGCACATCCCCCCGTCGGACGGATCCGCGCCGCCAACTCGGTGCCCCGGCCCGCGGGTGCGGGTTAGCTGTCTACCTGGATGGCGCGGCCGAGTCGGCGAAGCGGCTCCGGCCGTCGCCCGCCGGGCAGCACCTCGTTGGGCGGCCGGTGGACCGTCACCACCTCCGCCCCAGGTCTGACGCCCTTCCTGCCAACATCGGCTCAGCCTGGGTGAAACGGGTTCCCCCGGAAGGGGTGAACCGCCACCCGGCCGGGTAACGGCAGGACCTGGGGGAGAACGTGTCCGATGGGGGTGGGGCGATGCCGGAGGAGCGACGGCAGACCACGGTCGCCACGGAGCCGGGCACGCCACTACTGGCCTCCCGGTTGACCCCGGGTCAACTGCCCGGACCGGTGGTGCTCCGGCCCCGGCTGTTGCGGCGGCTCGACGAGGGGACCGCCGTACCGGTGACTCTTGTCGCCGCGCCGGCGGGCTGGGGCAAGACGACGGTGCTCACCTCCTGGTATCAGGCCGCCACCGGCGGCGACCCGGTGCGGGGCGGTCCGGTGACCCGCGCTGCCAACGGGGGCGGTGCCGGGTCGCCGACGAGCGTTGGGGCGGGGGAGCCGGACCCGTCGGAGTGGGGGACCGGCCGCGACCGGCCGGACCTGGGTTGGGTATCGGTGGAGGCCGGTGACGACGGCGAGCGTTTCTGGTCGTATCTGGCGGCGGCGCTGTGGCCCGCGGTGGGGCCGCAGCGATCGGCGGCGCTGGACGGCCCGCCCCGTCCAGACCAACTGGAGGTACTGGCCGCGGCACTTGCCGCCCGGGAACGTCCGGTGCTGCTGGTCCTGGACGACCTGCACCGGATCACCGACCCGGCGGCGATCGCCGGATTGGAGTTCCTGCTCCGCCACTGTGAGCAGCGGCTGCGTCTGGTGGCCGCAGCGCGCGCCGGGGTGCCGCTGGCGGTGCACCGGTGGCGGCTGGCCGGCGAACTGACCGAACTCGGTCCAGACGACCTGGCCTTCACCGCTGACGAGGTCGCCGACCTGCTGACCGCGCATGGGACGGCCCTTCCGGCGGAGGGGGTCCGGCGGCTGCGCGAGCGCACCGGTGGTTGGCCGGCGGCGCTCCGGTTCGCCGCGCTCGCCCTGCCCGGGCAGCCAGACCCGGCCCGGTGGGTGGGGCAGCTCGGCGGCGACCAGCCGGACATCGCCGGCTACCTGCGAGAGGAGATCCTTGGCGGGCTGGATCCGGGTGATCGGGAGCTGCTGCGGAGCACGGCGGTGGCGAACGCCGCCTGTGCTGGCCTCGCCAATGCGGTGACCGGTCGCTCGGACACCGGGGCGAGGCTGGCCGAGTTGGCCGGCGTTGGCGGTGTCCTGCGGCACAACGACGGCCGTCCCCCCTGGTACCACTGCCATCCGCTCCTGGCCGACCTGCTCCGCGACGAGCTGACCCGGCTGCCCGCCGGTGACGTGCGGGAGCTGCACCGGCGCGCCGCCAGTTGGTACGCCGACAACGGGCGGCCCGCCGACGGCCTGCGGCACGCGCTCGTGGGCGGCGACTGGGCCGGGGCCACCGAGCTGTTCCTGACGACCTGGCCGGAGCTGGCGCCGTACGACCGGGAGTGTTCGGTCGCGCCACCGCCACCACCCGTCGAGACTGTGGCGCGGGATCCGGAGCTGGCCCTGGCGTGCGCGGCGGAGCGGGCATACGCGGGGGACCTCTCGGCCGCCGAGGGGTATCTGCGTTTGGCCGGGGCGGCGGGTGAACTGCCGGTGCCCCGACGGGAGCGCTTCGCGCGGTTGGCCGCCGCGGTGGAGCTCGCGGTGGTCCGTTGGTCCGACGACATTCCCGCGGTGCGCGCCACTGCCGCCCGGTTGCTCGCCACCCACTCGGCGGCGCGGGCAGCCGGGGGACAGGGCCGGCCCCCAGCCGCTTCGGCCGTCACCGAGCCGCGCGGCACCACCGTCGAGGATGCCGACGGGCGGGCTGTGGCGGGCACCGCGCTCGGCCTGGTCGATGTCGCCGCCGGCGAGCTGTGCAGCGCGGAGCGACAGCTTGCGGCGGCGTCCCTGGCTGCCCGGAACGCCGGATGGGTGCGAACCGAGCTGGCCGGTGCCAGCCGGGTGGCGCTGCTGCACGCGATCCGCGGTGAACTGCGGCGGGCGGAGACGGGGGCCCGTTCCGCGCTCGCCCTCCCGCCCGGCCAGGGGTGGTCCTGCCGGACCGACTGCGGGTACGCGTACCTGGCGCTGGCCATGGTGGCGCTGCTGCGGGACCAGCCGGAGGAGGCGGCGGCGAATCTGGCGTTGGCGGAGCCGGCGACCGTGGAGCCCGCTGCCGCGGCGGTGATGGCGTTGTGTCGATCCCACCTGTTACGGGACGTCGGTGACCTTGCTGGTGGGTACCGATTGCTCGCCGCCGCCCGGGAGCAGCCGGGGGCTCCCCGGGGGGAGCTGGACCGGTGGCTGCGGGCTGCCGAGGCCGACCTGCGTGCGGCGCGGGGTGACCTGGACACCGCCCGGGCGCTGCTCGCCGGGGCGGACCCCGAACTCGCGGTTGGCCTCGCTCGGGTGGAGCTGCGGGCCGAAGCCGACCGGGCGGCCGAGGGGGTCCTGCCCGATTGGCAGACGGCCACGGCGGCGGACTGGCCGTTGCCGGTGCGGGTCGAAGCCGCGGTGCTGAGCGCGGTGCTGGCCGAGCGGGCGGGGGATGGCCGACGGGCGCACCGAATCCTGGAGGTCGCCCTGGACCTGGCCGGCGTGGAGGGGATCCGGCGGCCGTTCACGCACGGCGCCCCGGAGGCAGGGGACCTGCTGGCAGCCCATCTGGACTCCGGTACGGCCCACTGGTCGGTGGTGAGCGAGCTGGTACGTGGGGCGGGGGAGCCGGAGGAACGGGCCGGGCCTGCCGGGGCTGCGCTGGCCGAGCCGCTGACCGAGCGCGAGGTGACCATCCTGCGCTACCTGCAGAGCATCCTCTCCAACGTGGAGATAGCGGCCGAGCTGTCGTTGTCGATCAACACGGTGAAGACGCACGTACGCAACATCTATCGCAAACTCGACGCCACCCGCCGCCGTGAGGCCGTCCGCCGGGCTCGGGATCTGCGGCTGATCTGAGCGGCGGTCCCAGACCGCGTCCGGCTCGCGGTTCCGTCCGGGCCAGCACCGGCGCAGCGCGCCGGTCATTCCCGGCAGGCGGCGTCAACCGCTGCCAGCAGGTCGGCGAGGTCGTACCCGCCGTTGTGTCGGGCACCGTTGACGAACAGGGTCGGGACGGCCTCCACGCCACTGCGGATACCGCCGACGAAGTCTCGCCGGACCCGGTCGCCGTAGGTCTGCTCTTCGGTCTCGGCGTCGATTTCGGCGGCGGAGAGGCCGAGCTGTCCGACGCTGAGTGAGAGGTGCACGGGGTCGAGCTGGTCCTGGTGTTCGTACAACCAGTCGTGCATCTCCCAGAACCGTCCCCGGGCGCCGGCTGCCTCGGTGGCATGGGCAGCGTTCTCCGCGTACGGGTGCAGGTTGGAGATCGGGAAGTGTCGGTAGACCAGCCGGACCGTGTCGGCCCGCTGGCGGAGCAGTTCGGTGAGGTTGGCGTAGGCCACCCCGCAGAACTGGCACTGGAAGTCCGCGTACTCGACGAGCGTCACCGGCGCGTCCACCGGTCCCCGTACGTGGTCGCTCTCCGTCACCGGGGTTCGGAGGAGTGGGGTGACCTGGTGTGGGGTCGTCATCACCGCACCACCCAACAGTTGCCGCGTGCCGACCAGGTCGGCACGTTCGGATTGGTCATGCCTCCCACTGTCGCTGGTGGTGGGGTGAGGGCGGCTCACCCGGCCCGGATGGTTCTCGACCCGAAGTGTCGGCGCGACGAGCGGTGGTGGGCCGGCGGAGGAACCCCTGCCAGCGACCACGCCGGGCGGCCGAGGTCTCCGCGTTTCGTCGCATCGGGCCGCTACATTGGGCCGTGACTGATTCGGGTCTCGGGCACTCTGGCCCTTGACTGTTTGGGTTGAGAGCTGTTCGGGTTGAGAACTATTCGGGTTGTGAGCTGTTCTCGGATGGGAGATGGTCGGATTGGGGGCTGTTTCAGTTAAAAGGCAGCTCCGTAACCGGAGGGTGAAATATTCGGATAAGAGTGGCCTGGTATTCGAACCCCAAGAATTGCTCATCCCAGGGGGTGGCGACCGAGTGCGTCGGAGGAATACTCTCGGTCGCGGCCCGCGTACTGATGAGGTGCCTGTTGGTGGGCGAGTGGAGGTGCTCATGTGAGCCTGTCGATCGTTAAGGCGGTCCTACCCGGGAGCGTCCTGGAGATCTCGCCGCGTGGTGAGATCGATGTCGATACCGCGTACGAGGTGCGTGAGGCGGTCGCTGAGGTCCTGGCCAAAGGACGTCCTCGCCGCATTGAGTTGAACATGCGGCTGGTGACCTTCATCGACTCTGTCGGCATCAGCGCGATGGTCGCCGGCTTCCAGACCGCAGAGGTGAGCGGCGTGAAGCTGGTGGTGACCGAGCCGAGCCGATTCGTGCACCGGCAGCTCTGGGTTGCCGGTCTACTCGGTCTTTTCGGCGCCCCCGAGCCCTACATCGAGGGGGCGACGGCCCCGGAGGTCCTGCCGGGGGCCTGAGTCAGCGCATCCCGGGCGGTGTTCGGGTCGAGAGCTGTTCGCCAGCGGACGGCTCCCGGCCCGAACACCCGGGTTAGTAGACCGACAGGTGCACGTGGTTGGTGTGGTCGCTGGATGGGTCGCCGGCGGCCCCGCTGTACGACTGCCACCCACTGCTGGGCAGCCAGATCTGCCGATACCAGATCACGTAGAGCACCGCGAGTTGGTCGGCGTTGTCCACCAGGAACGCCGCCAGGTTGTTGCCGTATGTGCGGTCGCCGCCGGTGGCATCTCCGCCGAAGCCGTCCGGTTGAGCGGCGAAGTCGCAGGCCCGGCCCTTTGGGTGTTCGCCGGAACTGCCGGAGCGGAAACAGGACACGTAGCGGGTGAAACCGGCCGCCTTGGCCTCGTTCAGCGCATGCAGGGTTCGCGGGGTAATGCAACCATCCGCCGGGGTGGGATCATTGACGCTGCACGTCTCGGTCGGCCAGGAGCCATCCGGGTTGCGTGGGGCCGGGGCCGCCGAGGTCGAGTTCTGGGTGGTGCTGGTGTTGGTGGGGGCGGCTGCGGCGCGGGCCTGCTCATTGGCGACCGTCAGCGCCTTCTCCGCCTGTTGTTTGCGTTTGGCCATCAGCGCCTCTTGCTTGCGCTGTTCGATGATCTCGGCCTCGACCGCGCGGGTGTCCTGGGTGATCTGCTCCTGAATTTCCTGCAACTCCCGTAGGGTCTGGTTTTCGTTCGCGACTACTGCCTCCAGCGCGGCGGCGCGGTCCAGAAAGTCCGCCGGTGAGGTGTTGTCGAGTAGCACCGACGCCGTACGCAGCGGACCGGTGCGATACGCCTGGTCGGCGATCTGCTCCACCAGCTCGGTGTGCTCGGCGTGCTCGACCCGGGTGGTCTTGAGTTGGGCGGTGAGTTGCTGCTGCCGCTGCACCGACTCGGCCAGCGCCCGTTTGGCGTCCAGGTATCCCTTGCTGGCTGCCTCGAGATCGGCGCGAAGGGCAGGGGTGCCGCCCTCCGGGTCGTCGGTCACCGCGTTCTGGCGGGCGGAGGGGGCGGCTACCGCGGGGCCGGCCGGGGCGAGGCCGGCGCTGAGGGTGAGCGCCACGATGATCAGGGCCGCCACTCGGGCGGCGCGGTGTCGTACGAGTGCCACTGCTGGCATATGCAGATGTCCTTCCGTCAACCCACCGACCGGGTTAGCTGACGGGTTCGGGACGGAAGATCCCTACCGCTGACGCGGATGCACCCCAGGTACCTGGTTCCCCGGCTCACCCTGGCGGGTGATTAGGCGGCGGCCCCGCCGGCACCGAGGGGTGCCGCCTGGCGCAGGCCGGCTCAGAGCCTAGCCGGTGCTCCTGAGGCGGGTGTACCCGGCAGTTGAGCCGGGATTGCTACCACTCGACGGACCCGCAGTCCCCACTGTTCGGCCCCGACTCGACCTGTAGCGTCGCGTGCTCGATCCGGAAGTCCTCCTTCAGCGCGGACCGGGCGGCTCCGAGGACCGCGCCGACGTCGGCGGTGGGGGCGACGGTGAGGTGCGCGGAGGTTACCTCCATGCCGGAGGTGAGGGTCCAGATGTGCAGGTCGTGCACCCCGCTCACCCCGGGTACGGCGATCAGCCGGTCGTGCACCGTGGTGACCTTGAGGTGCTCCGGCGCGGCCTGGACCAGGATGCGTAGAGCTGCCCGGCCGAGCCGCCAGGTCCGCGGCAGGATGAACACCCCGATCGCCACAGCTACCAGCGGATCAGCCCACCGCCAGCCGGTGCCGGCGATGACCAGTGCGGCCGCGATCACACCGAGGCTGCCGAACAGGTCGCCCAGCACCTCGAGGTAGGCGCCCTGGATGTTGATGCTCTCCTGTGCGCCCGGGCGGAGCAGCGCGAAGGCGACGATGTTGGCGAGCAGGCCCAGCACGGCCACGACCAACATGGGCCCGGTGCTTACCTCGGGCGGATCGCCGAAGCGGCGGACGGCCTCCACCAGCACATAGACCGAGACGGCGGAGAGCAGCAGGGCGTTGGCGAGGGCGGCCAGCACCTCCAACCGGTAGAGCCCGAAGGTGCGCTGCGGATCCCCACCGCGGCGCCGGGTGGCGGTCAGCGCGGCGAGAGCCATGCCGATCCCGAGGACGTCGGTGAACATGTGCCCGGCGTCGCTGAGCAGGGCCAGTGATCCGGTACGGAGGGCGGTCACCGCCTCCGCCACCATCAGGGCGGCAAGCAGGGCGAAAGCGGCCCAGAGGCGCCCCCGGTGCCGCTGCCCCGCGTTGGCCACCGCCCCGTGGTGGTCATGTGCTGCACCCACTCGGACACCTTCCGCCGGCTGTGGCGGCCCTGCGCCCAACCTATGTTCACATTGCCATGTGTGTAGTACCCCCCGGGGCGGTGCGAAAACGGACGAGCGCCGGTCAGCCGGACAGGTCGACCGTGGTGAGTCGTTGGGTGGCGCGGGACAGCGCGACGTACAACGTCCGCACGCCCGCCCCCGGCTCCGCCCGAATCTCGCCCGGGGCAACCAGGACGACGCCGTCGTACTCCATGCCCTTGGCCTCCAGGCTCGTCACCACCTGCAACCGGGGTGCGTCGAGCCCGTGCAGCCAACCGGCGACCTCGGCCCGGCGCGGCACCGGCGTGACCACGCCGACCGTGCCAGGAACCTCGGCGAGCAGGGTGTTGACCGCTGCCAGCACCGTAGTCTCCAGCTCCGCCGGCGGCACGCTCCGCCGCACCGGGTCGACCCCGGTCGAGCGGACGGCGACCGGCAGCGGGAGGTCCGGGTCAACCTGTCGGATCTCGGCCGCCGCCACCGCAAAGATCTCCGCCGGATTGCGGTAGTTGGTGGTCAGGGTGAAGTGGTGCCGCGGGCGTCTGCCGAGCGCTTGGTCGCGGGCCCGAGCCAACTCCGCCGGGTCGCCGGTCCACGCCGTCTGCGCCGGGTCGCCGACCACGGTCCATGAGGCCAACCGCCCCCGGCGGCCGATCATCCGCCACTGCATCGGCGACACATCCTGGGACTCGTCCACCACCACGTGCGTGTACTCGCGATAGTCCTCGGGGCGTTCTCGGGCCGCCTGTCGGGCGGCGCGCTGCCGGTCGGCGAACGTGCTCAGCTCGCGTACCCCGCCCGTCAGCTGGAACGGGTCCCGCCGGGGCCGGGCTGGCCTCATCGGCTTGCCCAGCAGGGCGTCCAACTCATCGAGCAGCGCGACGTCGGCCACGGTCAACCCAAGGGCGCCCCCGGCCCGGTACGCGTCGCCGAGCAGGCGGACCTCGTCGGCGGAGAGCACGCCCGCGGCATAGCGGCGCAGCCGCTCGGGCTGGGCCAGCCAGTCGAGTACGTGCCGCGGGTGTAGCCGGGGCCACCACGCCTTGAGGAACTCGCGGAAGTCCGTCCGGTCGGCCAGCTCGTCCTCGAACGCCCGCTGCTTCGGTAGGCCGGGAATGCCCAGCCGCCGGGCCTGCGCCCAGAGCGCGGCGAAGATGCCGTCGAAGCCGACCCGGCGTACCTCGTTGCGCCGCGCGCCCCGCCGCAATGCCCGATCGCGGATCGCGTTCAGCTCGCGACGGTCCACCCGCAGTAGCTCGCCCCGATAGAGCAGCCGCAGCTCGTCCGGGGTGCCCGGCGCTGCGTCCCGGGCGGCCCGCTCCAAGACCCGCCGCATCCGCAGCGAGCCCTTCACCGCGGCGACCTGCGGTGGGTCGGTACGGGTCGCACGCACTCCCGGGAAGAGCCCACCGAGCGCGGCGAGGGTGGCGGTCTCCTCGCCCAGCGATGGCAGCACCGACCCGATGTAGTCGACGAACACGGCCGACGGCCCGACCACCAGAATGCCGCCGCCGGCGTACCGGCTGCGGTCGGTGTAGAGCAGGTACGCCGCGCGGTGCAGGGCCACTGCCGTCTTGCCGGTCCCCGGGCCGCCGGAGACCACGGTGACACCCGAGCCCGGGGAGCGGATCGCCTCGTCCTGCTCCCGCTGGATGGTCGCCACAATGTCCCGCATTCCCCGTCCGGTCGCCTTGGACAGGGAGGCCAGCAGGGCGCCGTCGCCGACCGTCGTCATCTCCGGCGGAGTGGCAGCCGGGTCGAGTAGGTCGTCCTCGACCCCGGTGACCCGTTCCCCGCTCGAGGAGATCATGCGGCGGCGGATCACGCCCAGCGGCTGTGCCGGGGTTGCCTGGTAGAAGGCGGCGGCGGCCGGGGCCCGCCAGTCCACCACCAACGTCCTGGCACTCTCGTCCCGGATGCCAAGGCGGCCGACGTACAGCACCTGCCGGTTGTGCAGGTCGAGTCGGCCGAAGACGAGCCCCTCGTGCTCAGCGTCGAGCAGGTGCCGGCGCTGTGCCGCGTGGAAGACCATCGCGTCTCGCTCGACCAACGCGCCGAAGTTGCCGACCCGGGCCAGGCGGTAGCCGTCGGACTCGGCGCGGACCGCCGCCTGGCGCAGCTCGGCGAGGCGTGCGTACACCCGGTCCAGGTGCCGCTGTTCGACGGCGATCTCCTGCTCCAGCTCGGTCCGGTCGGTCAACGTTCGTTCCTCCTGGCGTCGGTGACCAGCGCGGCGCGGGACGCGCGGCGGTCAACCGCACGAGGGTACGCCCCGGCCGCGTCCCGCATGTTTCAGGTTCGGTGCGGCGGCCCTACCGGGCGACCGGCGCGGGACCGGCGAGGACCTGGCCCAGCACCCCGGCTAGGGCGGCGTTCACCGCGCCGGGGCGCTCCAGCATCAGCAGGTGACCCGCGCCGGGGCACACGGTCCGCCGGGTTGTCGGCAGCGCGGCCGCGATGGACACCGTGCACGGCAGCGGGGTCAGCCGGTCTCGGTCGCCGACCAGCGTGGCGCTTGGCAGGTGGGCCAGGTCAGCCAGGGTAGCCAGGCGGTGTTGGGCTCCGATCGAGGCGCGGAACCCGCCGATCGAGCGGAGGGACGCGTGGGCCACGGCGTGGGTGACCAGGCACAGGTCGGCCGGGTTGTACCGGTCGCCGAAGAGTATCCAGCGGATGCTGGGCCGGAGGGCGCGGAGTAGCGGCCGGGGCGGCCGCCGGGATCCGCAGCGGGCCAGGACGCCGGCGCCGGTGCTTTCCGCGAGCCGGATCAGCCGGGCGATCCGGGGCGACAGGCCATAGACGGTGTGCGTGTGCCCCTCGGCGGTGGTGGAGACGAAGACCAGACCGGCGACACGGGCGGCGAAGTGCGTGGGGTGGCGGTGAGCGTACTCCATGATCGTCATTCCGCCCATGGAGTGGCCGATGAGCACCACCGGCCCGGTGGGGACGACCGCGTCCAGCACCGCCGCGAGGTCGTCGCCGAGCTGGGCCAGGGTGGCGGTGGGCAGCGTCATACAGCTGGATCGCCCGTGCCCGCGCGCGTCGTAGGTCACCACCCGTACCTGTGCGCCGAAGCGGTCTCGCAACGCGGTGAGCTGCCGGTGCCAGATGCTTCCGTCCAGCGTCCAGCCGTGTAGCAGCACGGCGGTCACCTCGGCGTCGACCGGACCGTCGGTCTCGACGTGCAGGCGAACAGTGTCAGCGAGGCGAAGTTCCCGTACGTCCGGCATCGCCGCCTCCCTGGGCCGCGCGGATCCGTCACCCCGGCGGCACCCGGTGGCAGCACCGGTTACCAGTCATGACACCACGGCACAGCTATCCGGAGGAAGATGGCGTCCGGTCCGGGTAGCGGAAGTGCCGTTCCGCTGGCCGGTCAGCACGATGCAGCCCGCCGGGGCATCCCGACGGGCCGCATCCTTCGTTGCTCCCCGAGTGAGGCAGCTGGCTGGCGTGAGGGTCAGCCCTCGAAGACGCCGGCCTCGACGAGGCGCTTCTCGGTGGCGTCCCAGCCATCACCCGGGTGGGTGGTGTTGAGGGAGTTCAGCTCCGCCCGGATCTTGGCGGCGTGGCCCGCGGCGGCCAGCGTCCGGATCTCCTCGACGAAAGCGTCGGAGTCGGTGCGCAGGTGGGCGGTCTTACCGTTGGTCAGGTTACGCACGTACGCGTTCCGGCCGCCGTTGAGTGGGATCAGGTACTTGAACTCGCCCAGCACGCTGAGGGCACCACCCTGGCCAGCCTGGCCGGCCCGGACAGACGCGCGCGCGGTCTTCGAGGTGTTGCTCGCCACGGAGGTACTCCTTGCAGACGTACGGGAGGACGCGGGTAAGACGTCCGGGGGCTGGTGCGGACCTCACCCGATGGGTGATCCCGCGGAGAAGTTCGCGGCACAGGCCGCCAATGGAACTGTACACGAGCGTACGGCCGGATTGGCCACCGCCTTGGGTCGGTCCAACGGGCTCACCCGACCAGCTATTCCGGGACCCGGATTTTCCGAATCCCTGGCGCACCATCCGTCACACCAGTCATGATGTGCCCCGGTAGCCACCTGGCGCGACGAGGTCGTAGGGGAAGACGCACCTCGCTCCCCGGGAGGTCACCGTGCCAACGCGTGGCGTCGTATACGTCCACTCGACCCCGCTCGCCGTGTGCTCGCACGTCGAGTGGGCGATCGCGCGCGTCCTTGCGGCGCCGGTCAACCTGCAGTGGACAGCTCAGCCCGTAGACCCCGGTGCGCGCCGGGCTGAGTGCGGGTGGACCGGTCGCCCCGGAACGGGCGCCGAGCTGGCTGCTGCCCTCCGGCAGTGGCCCATGATTCGTTTCGAGGTCACGGAGGAGCCGAGTCCCGGCGCCGACGGGGAACGCTTCATGTACGTCCCGGGCCGCGGGCTCTTCCAGGCGGCCATCGGCGCGGCCGGCGACATTCAGCTCGGTGAGGACCGGTTGCGCAGCATCATGGCGGATGCCCGGGGGCCCGAGGCCCTCGCACACGCCCTGGAGAAGGCCCTCGGGGCGGCCTGGGACGCCGAGTTGGAGCCCTACCGGTACGCCGGCGACGGCGCTCCGGTGACGCTGCTCACCCGCGTCGGCTGACGTCTGTACCCACAAAGGTGAGGGCGTCACGTGTTTCGGTGGCGGCCATTCGGCGCGGGTAGGGTCGACTTGCCCCGACCGGTGTCGAGAGAGTGGGATGGCTCGCGTGTCGATACCTGCACGACGTGGCGGTGTCGCGGTCATCGCGCTGGCCGCACTCACTGCCCTGCTTCTTGCCGGCTGCACCGGTGATCCGGGGCGCGCCCAGTCGACCCGGGCGACGAGTGGCCCGACGGCCGGCCCACCGTCCATCGGCCCGGACGAGGATCCTGCGGCCAGTGCCGTCGCCCTGGCCAACTCGCTGGCGGATGAGGACCTCGTCGGCCAGGTGTTGATGCCGTACGCCTACGGTGCCGCCGCCGATCAGGTCTCGGCCGGCTCGGCCGCCGGCAACCAGGAACTGGCCGGCGTCGACACCCCCGCCCAAATGATCGCGAAGTACCGCCTCGGCGGGCTCATCCTCGTTGGTTTCAGCGCGGACGACCCGACCAGCGGCAACCAGGAGACCACCAACGTTGACAACCCGGAACAGGTCCGGGCGCTGACCACCGGGCTGCGGTCCGCCGCCGCCGACCTGGCCACCGGCGCGGCGCCGTTTTTGATCGGCACCGATCAGGAGTACGGGGTGGTCACCCGGATCACCGACGGGGTCACCATGCTGCCCAGCGCGTTGGCCGCGGGAGCAGCCGGCAGACCTGAGCTGACCGAGGCCGCCTGGCGGGCTGCCGGCACCGAGCTCGCCGCGATGGGCGTCAACGTGGACTTCGCTCCCGTCGCCGACGTGCTGGTCACCCCCAGCACCGTGATCGGGTCCCGGTCGTACGGCGCCGAACCGGCGATGGTGGCCGAGCAGGTCAGTGCGGTGGTGAGCGGTCTGCAGGCGACCGGCGTCGCGGCCACCCTGAAGCACTTTCCCGGCCACGGGCACAGCGCCACCGATTCCCACGAGGCACTGCCGGTGCTGCCGCAGCCCCGCACCGTGCTCGAGCTGGAGGCCTGGCGTCCCTTCGCGGCCGGTATCGGGGCCGGCGCCCTCGCCGTGATGTCCGGGCACCTCGACGTCCGCGCGGTTGACCCGGGCACCCCGGCGACGTTCTCGCACACCCTGCTCACCGAGGTGCTCCGTGGCGAGCTCGGCTTTCAGGGTGTCGTGATCACCGACGGGATGAACATGGCTCCTGCCAAGCGCTGGTCGCCCGGGGAGGCGGCGGTCCGTGCGCTGAAGGCCGGCAATGACCTGATCCTCATGCCGCCGAACGTCGGCCAGGCGTACGACGGACTGCTCGCCGCGCTGCGCGACGGCTCGCTGCCCCGAACCCGGCTGGTGGAGGCGGTGACCCGGGTGCTGACCATGAAGTTCACCCTGGCCGGTGCGGCCACTCCGGAACTGGATGTCGTCGGTGCGCCGGCCCACCAGGCGGCGGCCACCGAACTCGCCACCGCCGCGGTGACCGCGCTGCGCGGCCCGTGTGGCAGCCCGGTCTCCGGGCCGGTCACCGTGACCGCCTCCGCCGGCAGGGAGCACACCCGGGCGATGCTGATCGAGAAGCTGACCGCGGCTGGGGTGCCGGTGACCGACAGCGGCGGTGCCGTGATCCACCTGGTCGGCTACGGCGACGGCGCCGACGACCTGAGCGCCGACGCCGCCGTGACCATCGCCATGGACACCCCGTACCTGTTGGCCGAGGCGGACTCCCCGGCGTTGCTGGCGACCTACTCGTCGAGCCCGGCGTCGATGACCGGACTGGCGCAGGTGCTGGCCGGCGAAGTCACCCCGACCGGTCGCACACCGGTGCCGGTATCCGGCCTGCCGGCCACGACCTGCGGCAGCTGAGTCACCCGGCCGGGGCCCAGCCGGTCAGCCCGTCGTTCGTAGCCCCTGTACCGCCAACCGATACACCGGCAGCACATCGGATGCCTCGGCGATGAGACCCTCATTGACCGTGAACAGCAGGGACTGCCCATCCGCCGGTATGGCCGCCGCCCAGCTCCGGTGGGCCTCGTCGAGCAGTTCGTTGTGGCTGGTCCAGGTCGCCTCCACACCGGGGAGGTCACCGACGGTCACGTCGCGGAACTGCGCCTCGGCGGTCTGCTCGAGCGACGTGTCGGCGAGGAAGGCGTCCAGGGCTGCCCGGGGCGCGACACCCTGCTCGGTGGTCCAGACCCGGAGGAAACCGGCGTGGTGATCGCGTCCGTCCACCTCGCATCGTATGGTGGCGCCACCCCGGGTGCCCAACGTGGCAAGGATCTCGGCGGCCAGCTCCGGATCCTCGGCGGTCGCCGGGTCCAACTCGACGGCTTTGGCCTGCCAACCCTCGGCGACCGGGAAGGTGACCGGCAGCGGGCACGGCCCGTCCGCGCCACCGGCGGCACCGGCGGCGCTGGCCGAGGTGATCTCGTCGTACCAGGGCTCGCCGACGGTGGAGTTTCCAGCCGATGAGCCGGGGTCCGCCGGCTCCTCCTCCGCGCCGCAGCCGGCCGGAACCAGGAGGGCGAGAACGGCCAGTGCGGCCGGTAGACGATGACGCAGCACAGTACACATCCCTAGGCTCGAACGTGGACCGACACTGTAACGTGGGCCGACACCGTGCAGCGTGCCGGCCACCCACCGGGATAGAGCTATACCGCAGCCCCCGGTCACCGCGGTCGGCGGTGCCCGGGGGCCGGCGGATGTCCGCTAGAGCGGGATGTTGCCGTGCGCGCCGCGGCCGGCCGGTGCCACCGCGAGGGCCTCAGCAATCTGTCGGCGGGTCTCGGCCGGCTTGATGACGTTGTCGACCACACCGATCTCCAACGCCCGGTTCACCCCACCCGCGACCCGGATCTGCTCCTCGATCAGCTCGGCGCGCAGCGCCTCGCGCTTGTCCGGTGGGGTGGCGGCCAGCTTCTTGCGGTGCAGGATGTTCACCGCCGCGCTGGCGCCCATCACCGCGACCTCCGCATTCGGCCAGGCGAAGACTGCGGTCGCGCCAAGGGAGCGGGAGTTCATCGCGATGTACGCGCCGCCGTACGCCTTGCGGGTCACCAGCGTCACCCGTGGCACGACCGCCTCGGCGAAGGCGTGCAGCAGCTTCGCTCCGCGCCGGACCACCCCGTCCCACTCCTGGCCCAGACCGGGCAGGTAACCGGGGACGTCAACGAGCACGATCAGCGGTACGCCGAGCGAGTCGCACATCCGCACGAAGCGGGCCGCCTTCTCGGCGCTGGACGCGTCGAGGCAGCCGCCGAGCCGCAGCGGGTTGTTGGCGATCACTCCGACCGTCCGGCCGGCGAACCGCCCCAGGCTGGTGACGATGTTCGGGGCCCACTTGGCGTGCAGCTCGACACCGGGCGCGTCGAGCAGCGCCTTGACCACCGGCTTGACGTCGTACGCCCGGTTCGCCTCGGCCGGCATCTTCGCGGCCAGGTCGTGCCCGTCCTCGGCGGTGACCGGTACATCGTCGGGGCAGAGTCGGCCCTGGTGACCGAGGAGGGCCGCGAGCCGACGTGACTGGGCCAGCGCCTCCTCGTCGTCCCGGCACGTCACGTGTACGACGCCGGAGCGCCGGCCGTGCGGTTCGGGGCCACCGAGGCGGGCCATGTCGACCTGCTCGCCGGTGACGCTGCGGACGACCTCCGGGCCGGTCACGAAGATCCGGCCGGCGCCGCTCATCACCACGATGTCGGTGAGCGCCGGCCCGTAGGCGGCGCCCCCCGCGGCGGGACCGAGCACGACGGAGATCTGTGGTACCCGACCGGAGGCGCGGACCATGGCGGCGAAGACCTGACCGACCGCGTCGAGCGCGACCACGCCCTCGGCGAGTCGGGCTCCGCCGGAGTGCCAGATCCCGAGTACGGGCACCCGCTCCCGGACGGCGGTGTCAATCGCGTCGACGATGTGTCGGCAACCGTCAACGCCCATCGCGCCGCCCATCTTCGTGGCGTCGGTCGCGTATGCGATGGCCGGGGTGCCCTCGATCTCACCGCGGGCGCAGAGCACACCGGAGGTGTCGCGTGGGGCGAGTAGGCGGAGCGTGCCCGCGTCGAACAGGGACCGGAGCCGCAGCTCCGGATCCCGATAATCCACGGTAGACGTTTCGGGGCCGGCAACAGTGGTGGTCACGTGAGCCTCCAAGGCTGTGGTCTCAGGCCCGCGTGAAGACGAGAGCCACGTTGTGCCCGCCAAAGCCGAAGGAGTTGTTCAGCGCAGCGGGGATCTCCAGGTGGCGCGCCTTGTTGGCGGCCACATCCAGGTCGAGACCGTCGTCCGGGTCGTCCAGGTTGATCGTGGGCGGTACCACACCATTCCGAATCGCCAGGATCGTGGCGATCGACTCCAGCGCGCCGGACGCGCCGAGCAGGTGCCCGGACATCGACTTTGTCGCCGTCAGGACGGGGTGGTCACCCAGTGCCTGGCGCAGTGCCTTGATCTCGGCCAGGTCGCCGACTGGGGTTGAGGTGGCGTGGGCATTGACGTGCACGATTTCGCGCCGGTCGATGTCCGCGTCGGCGATCGCTTTCGTGATGGCCCGGACCGCGCCGGCGCCCTCCGGGTGTGGCTGAACGATGTCGTAGCCGTCGGAGGTTATTCCGGCACCGGCGAGCCGTGCATACACCCGGGCGCCGCGGGCCGCGGCGTGGTCGGCGCGCTCCAGCACGATCGCCCCGGCACCCTCGCCGAGCACGAAGCCGTCGCGGGCCTTGTCCCAGGGGCGAGAGGCCTTCTCCGGCTCGTCGTTGCGGGTGGACATCGCCCGCATCGAGGAGAAGCCAGCGATCGGCAGCTGGTGGATGACCGCCTCGGTGCCACCGGCCACCACCACATCGGCGCGCCCGGCACGGATCATGTCCATGCCGAGGGTGATCGCCTCTGCGCCGGTGGCGCAGGCGCTGGCCACGCAGTGCACGCCCGCACGGGCGCCCAGCTCGAGGCCGACCCAGGCGGCGGGGCCATTCGGCATCAGCATCGGAATGGTGTGCGGGGAGACCCGCCGCGGGCCGGAGGCCTCCAGGATGTCGTCCTGGGCGAGCAGGGTCAGTGCGCCGCCGATGCCCGAGCCGACGCTGACGCCGAGCCGCTCCGGGTCCAGCCCGGAATCGGCGAGACCGGCATCCGCCCAAGCCTGGTTCGTGGCGATGATCGCGATCGCCTCGGAGCGGTCCAGCCGGCGCAACTTGACCCGGTCCAGCAGCTCAGCCGGGTCGACCGCGAGCTGGGCTGCGATCCGGACCGGTAGCTGCTCGGCCCAGTCCGGGGTGAGCGCGCTCACCCCGGACTGGCCATTGAGCATGGCGTCCCAGGTTGACGCGACGTCCCCGCCCAGCGGGGTGGTCGCGCCGAGACCGGTGACGACGACGTCAGTGTGGGTCATGGTCAGGACTGCGCCTCGATGTAGCTGACGGCGTCCCCGACCGTCTTCAGGTTCTGCACCTCGTTGTCCGGGATCTTGACGCCGAACTTCTCTTCGGCGGCCACCACGACCTCCACCATCGACAGCGAGTCGACATCCAGGTCGTCGGTGAAGGACTTCCCCTCGGCCACGTCGTCCGGGGTCACCCCGGCAACCTCTTCGAGGATCTCGGCGAGGCCGGTGGTGATCTCGTCACGGGTCATTGCTGTTGGTTCCTCTCATCGGGGTTGCTTCGCCACGGTGGCGAAGGGTGGCGTGGCGAGGCACGCCGGGTCTCAGGGGCAGCGGATGACCTGACCGGCATAGGTCAGGCCACCGCCGAAGCCGAACAGCAGCACTGGCGCGCCGGAGGGCACCTCACGCCGTTCCATCAGCTTCGACAGGGCCAGGGGAATGCTCGCCGCCGAGGTGTTTCCGGATTCGACCAGGTCCTTGGCGACGATCGCCTGCGGGATGCCGAGGCGCTTGACGATGCCGTCGATGATGCGGGTGTTGGCCTGGTGCGGCACGAACGCCGCCAGCTCCGACGGGGCGACCCCGGCCCGCTCACATGCCTGGAGTGCGAGCGGCGCCAGCGCGGTGGTGGCCCAGCGGAAGACGGTCTGTCCCTCCTGCCGCACGTACGGGCGCCATCCCTCGATCCGGACCGCGTCGCCGCGCTCCGGCACCGAGCCCCACACCACCGGGCCGATGCCGGCCGGCTCATCCGCCCCGGTGGCGGTGACCACCGCGGCCCCCGCTCCATCGCCAAAGATGATGCAGGTCGAACGGTCCGTCCAGTCGGTGAAGTCGGAGAGCTTCTCCGCGCCGATGACGATGGCGTTCCGCGCCGCGCCGGCCCGGACCGCGTGGTCAACGGTGCCGAGGGCGTACGCGAAGCCGGAGCAGGCGGTGTTGAGGTCGTACGCGCCGGGCGCGGTGATGCCGAGCCGGGCCGCGACCTGGGAGGCGACGTTCGGGCTGCGATCGACCGCGGTGCAGGTGGCGACCACGACGAGGTCGATGTCGGCGGCGGTCAGGCCGGAACCGGCCAGCGCCTTGCCAGCGGCGGCGGCGGCCATGTCGGTGACCGTCTCGCCGTCGGCGATCCGGCGGGTGGCGATGCCGACCCGGTCGCGGATCCACTCGTCGCTGGTCTCCACCAGCTGGGCGATCTCGTTGTTGGTCACCACCCGGGATGGCTGGTAGTGGCCGAGCGCAACGATCCGGCTGCCCGTCATCAAGGCTGTCCTTCCCTATGCGGCCATGGGTACCGCAATGTCATGTGTGGCCACCGATTCGGGCCAGCGGCTGGCCCGGGGCAACCGGGTCGTCGTGGTGGGCGAGCCATTCGGTGAGCAGTCCGCTGTGGTGGGCGGTGACCTCGACCGAGCCCTGTCGGGTGGCGACGTGGCCAATGATCTGACCGGCGCGCAGGTCAACGCCCTCGGCCAGCTCGTCAGCGGGGGCGAAGGTGCCGGCGGCGGGGGAGACCACGACCCGGAACTGGATGCTCGGCTCGTGGCCACCGAGGCCGCTGTGCCGGGCGATCAGATCTCGCGCAGCGGGCAGGTCGTCCGGGGTGTTGAGGGTGACGATCTCGGGGGTGGCCTCGCCCTTCAGCTCCCGCTTGACCAGGCCGGCGAGGGTGCCGGCCGGGGGTAGCTCAATCACCCCGGTCACGCCGAGGTCGGCGAGGGTGCGCAGGCACAGGTCCCAACGGACCGGGGCGGTGACCTGGCGGATCAGCCGCTGCACCATCTCCCGGCCGTGGTTCACGGCGGCACCGTCGAGGTTTGACAGCAGGATGTGAGTCGGGTCAGTGGGGGTGACGCCGGCAGCCACGGCGGCCAGGGCGGCCTCTGCCGGGGCCATGTACGGCGTGTGGAAGGCACCGGCCACCTGTAGCTGGCGGACGCGGGCCCGGGCGGGGGGCTCAGCGGCGAGTTTCTCCAGCCCACCAAGGGAGCCGGCAGCCACGACCTGGCCGGCGCCGTTGCGGTTGGCCGGGTGTAGCCCGTGCTTCTCGATGGCGGCGAGCACCCCCTCGGGGTCGCCCCCGAGTAGTGCGGCCATCCCGGTCGGTTCCAGCGCGCAGGCGGCTGCCATCTCGCGCCCCCGGACGGCGGCCAGGGTGATCGCGGCCTCTGGCGTGAGCACTCCGGCGAGCGAGGTCGCGCCCAGCTCGCCGACGCTGTGGCCGGCGGTGAGTGTGACCTCGTGCATCGGCAGCTGCTCGGCGGCGAGCAGCGCCGCCGCGACGAGCAGCGGCTGGGTGCGGGCGGTGTCCTTGATTTCGTCAGCGTCCGCGGTCGTGCCGAGGTGCACCAGGTCAACCCCGGCGAGCGCGGACCACCAGCGCAACCGCGCCTCGGTGCCGGGTAGGTCGAGCCAAGGGGTCAGGAAGCCGGGCTTCTGTGAACCCTGGCCGGGGGAGAGTACAGCAAGCACGGGTATGACTCTCCCGGATCCGTGCGGGTGGCGCTGTGTCGCCTTGCACCAAACCACACTAGAACCTTTGGAGGAATCCTACAAAGGCCCACCGATGCGGTCAGCCTATTGCCCTGCTCTGGGAGTAGCCGGGCTTGTTGTCCGATTCGGCGTCAGGGCGACTACCGGGTCGAGTCGGCCGACGGTGAGCGCCACCCGGAGCGCGTACGCGTCCCGTGCCGCGAGGGGAGAGAGCCCGGTCACCTCCGCCACCCGGCGCAGCCGGTACCGCACCGTGTTCGGGTGCACGAAGAGCGCCCGGGCTGCGCTTTCCAGGGTGCCGCTGGCGGTGAAGAAGGCATCCAGCGTCTCCAGCAGCTCCCCGCCGGAGCGGACCAGCGGGGCGTACACGTCGTGCCGCAGCCGGCGGCGGGCCTCGGCATCTCCGGCGAGCGCCCGCTCCGGTAACAGGTCGGCGGCGGGCACCGGTCGGGGCGCGGCCGGCCAGGCAGGGGCGGCCCGGAAGCCGGCGAGGGCGGCCCGGGCGGAGTCGGTGGCCTCGTCCAGGCTCGGCACGGCCGGGCCTACCACGACCGGGCCGGTACCGAAGGCGTCGAGCAGCTTGCCGGTGGCGGCCACCGGATCGGCCACCCCACCGAGCACGATGACCAGGCGGTCGCCGTGCACGCCGCCGATCACCTCGGCGCCGATTCGTCGGGCCAGTCGGTAGACGGTGTGCAGCACGGCAGAGACCTCCCCGCCCGGGGAGCGGCCCACCGCTACCGCGACCGGGGGCGCGTCCGCCCAGCCCAGCGCCGCCGCCCGGCTGGCCAACACGTCTGGTGAGTCGCCACGCAGCAGCGCGTCAACCAGTAGGGCCTGGAGTCGGGCGTCCCAGGAGCCCCGCGACTCGGCGGCCCGCGCGTACACCCGGGCGGCGGCGAACGCGATCTCCCGGGAGTAGCGTAGCACCACATCCCGCAGCTGCTGCTCCTCGCCGGGAGCGGCGAGGGTCGGGACTCGTTCCTCCACCACGTCGATGGTCACCTTGATCAGGGCTACCGTCTGCTGGAGGCTGATGGAGCGGGCCAGGGCCTGCGGTGCGGTTGCGAAGACCTCGTCGGAGACCTCCTGGGTGCTGTCCGCGGTGCCGCCGCCGGTGCGCAGCCACTGCACCAGGGAGCGGGCACCAGCCTGCGCCACCAACATGACCCAGGAGCGTTGGTCGGCCGGGAGCTCGCGGAACCAGGGCAGTGTCTCGTCCATCCGCGCCACGCTGGCGGTGGCGAGCACTCCCGCCGCCCGCTCGATCCGGCGCAACGTGGCCGCCAGCTCGGTTCCCGGCTCGTTCACCGCCCTAGCCTGACACGTCGCTATCGGCGATGTTGGGTCGGGTGAGCGGGCCTGCGCGGCGGTCACGGTCAGCCTTTCCCGCAGGTCTGGCGTCGGTCGCGCCCGCCTTCGGTGACGCGTATCACCCGGTCGGTGCGCCCGAGCTCGGTGATTCGCGTCGATTCCAACTGTGACCTGGTACGCGTGCCGCACCGCCCGTCGGCCCCGGCCAGTACGGTGACAGGGCACGCCGGGGCAGCGCCGGTGGGCGACGGCGAGGGTGAGGAGACCTGGATGGCGCACGGGGAGGCCGAGCGCGGCTGCGCCCAGGACGGGCACTGCCGGCCGGGCCACCACGAGTTGCCCAAGAACCAGCGGTGGCTTGGCGGCAGCGTGCCGGGCGAGACACCGAGCGGGCAGCTACCGGAGCGCGTTGACGACGATGCAGCGGTGCCACGCCAACGGGCCGCCGAGTCGTTCGGCTCGTCGCCGGGCCCGGTTGGGGGCTGTCTCAGCGGCCTGCCGGGCTGGGCTGGCGCGCACCGCCACGGACCGGTGCGACCCCGATCGCGCGCTGGGCGACCGGGGCGACCGCCCCGCCGCTGGTGTTGACCCAGCGGCGGGGAAACGGTCGCTGACGGACGGGGCCGCGCCGACCGGCGGGGCCCCGAATTCACTCCGAAGGCGTCAGCGGGTTCGACGCCGGATCAGCAGTGCGATCCCGGCCAGCCCCATGGTGATCGTCAGTACGACGGCTACGTTGACCAGGAGCAGCCGGGGAAACCCGCTGAAGGCCTCGTCGATGTTTCCAGCGGGGTCCAGCGCATCTTCCGGAATCATCCGTTCGCTGCCGCCAGCCCCACCGGCAACCGTGTCCACCTGCCGTTCCAACGGAACGCCAGATGTCCGCAGCGTCTCCGACATGGTGAGCCGGCCGAAGAACCAGCCGGCAGTGGTCTGCTGAGAGTCCGGCTGCTTGGCCGGTCGGTAGATGCGGGGCCCGCCGACGGCCTTCGGGTACAGGTCGTAGGTCTGCTTGGGGGTGTCGCCCGAGAGCACGACGACGGTGTACTTCGGACCGAGGTCGGCCTGCTTCGGTTCGCTGCTCTGGCCGGCGTCGCCGAGGAAGTTGACCTGGTCGATGACGGCCGCCATCTGGGACGGGTGGGTTTCGGCGCGTAGGTGTAGCGGCTCGGCTATCCCGACGCCGGTGATGTCCACGCCCGCGGGCGATGCCGTCGACGTCGCCGACGCGGGTGCGGTCAGGCCGAGTGAGAGCACTCCCGCCGTGAGACCGCTGGCCATGATCGCGACCAACCGCCGTATCCGATGGACCATCGCTGCCTCCTCGCCCCCGTTCGATGGATGGCATCGCTGTGGCTTCGTGCACGCGAATCGCCGTGGACGCCCGGATGCCAGGCCGGACGCCCTCCACCTCAATAGACTCCGTCACGCGATAGCTGGCCACATCTCCTGGTGAAGAAATTTCAGCTATCTGTGATCTTCCACCGAGGAGTCGCCGATCGCGGGTCGGTCGACCCGCGCATTTTACCTACCGCGCCGGACAACCGGACAGCAGGGTGTGTCTCACCGCTCAGGGGAGGCGGAGCCGGGCTGCCCGTAGCCGGGTCAGCGTGCGCTCGCGGCCCAGGACCTCGAGCGACTCGAAGAGGGGGAGACCGACCCGGCGGCCGGTCACCGCCACCCGGACGGGCGCCTGGGCCTTGCCCAGTTTCAGGCCGTGCTCTGCGCCGACCGCCTCCAGTGTCGACTTGGTCGAATCCGCGTCCCACGAAGGCACCGCGGTGAAGGCGGCGATCACGGCGTCGAGCAGGTCGCCTGCGCCCTCCTTCATCGCCTTGGCCCATGCTCCCTCGTCAATCAGCGGTGTGTCGAGGAAGAGGAAGTCCACGTTGGGCACGATCTCGCTGAGCACCGCGATCCGGGTCTGCGCCAGCGGTGCCACCGCCGCGAACGCCTCGGCGTCGAACTCATCCGGCTGCCACGGCGGAGGTGCGATCGTCGCGGTGCCGGTCAACCATGGCTGGCAAGCCGCGATGAACTCGGCGACCGGCAGCGCGCGGATGTACTCGCCGTTGAACGCGCGTAGCTTCTTCTCGTCGAAGAAAGCCGAGGAGGGATTCACCTCCTCCAGTCGGAACTCCGCCTCGATCGTCGGCCAGGGGACGATCTCCCGGTCGCCGGCCGGGGCCCAGCCGAGCAGCATCAGGTAGTTGCACATGGCGTCGGCGAGATAGCCCTCGTCGCGGTAGGCCTCCAGGGCCACCTTGTCGCGGCGCTTGGACAGCTTCTGCCGCTTCTCGTTGACGACGACCGGGACATGCGCCCAGACCGGCGGCTTCACGCCGAGTGCCTCCCAGAGCAGCTGCTGCTTCGGCGTGTTGGGTAGGTGCTCCTCGGCCCGGATGACGTGGGTGATCCCCATCGTCATGTCGTCAACCACGTTGGCGAGCAGGAAGACCGGTGAACCGTCGCTCCGGGCGATCACGAAGTCCTCGATCAGCCGATTGTCGAAGGTGGGCTCACCGCGGATCAGGTCGACCACCACGGTCGTACCCTCGTCCGGGGTCCGGAAGCGGAGGGCGCGGCCGGCGCCCGGCCCCAGGTTCCGATCCCGACAGAAACCGTCGTAGCCGGTGTGTGGTGAGCCGGTACGGGTCTGTACCGCCTCTCGGGTGCAGTCGCAGTAGTACGCCCGCCCGCCCTCGTGTAGCCGGCTGGCGGCGGCGCGGTGCTCGGTCGCGTACGAGGACTGGAAGTAGGGCCCTTCGTAGCTGCCGCGCGCGATGCCGATCCAGTCCAGCGCCGCCAGGATGCCCTCGGTCCACTCGGGCTTGTTGCGGGCCGCGTCCGTGTCCTCGACCCGGAGTACGAACACCCCACCCTGCTGCTTGGCGAAGATCCAGTTCTGTAGGGCCGAACGGGCACCGCCGACGTGGAACATGCCGGTTGGGGAGGGGGCGAAGCGTACACGTACCGTCACGCCCCCAAGCCTACGGCCGGCCGTACCGGCCTTCGGAAGGGCCCCTTGCCATCGGTGGCGGCCATACCCGTACCGCACGGATAGAGGCAAGGGTCTTCGGCGTGTCTTTTACCCACCTGTCCGTTTACGTCCGAAATAGCGCATAGAGTGCCGATATCGTGGGTTGTCCGCACTGGAGGAAGACGGAAAATGATCCTCGTGGAACGCAGCTCGCACGTAACCGCGCCGATCGAAGCGGTCTGGGGCGTCGTGCAGCGGGCTGAACAGCTACCGGCCTGGCTGGCCGGGGTCCGTGCGGCGGAAGTGCTCTCTGGGGAGGGCTTCGGCCGGCGGCAGCGGGTCCAGGCGGGGCGCGGCGCGGCACATGATGCCGAGGTGATCGCCTACCAGGAGCCGACCCTGATCGGCTGGCGGGAACGCGCCAAGGGCGCCGGTGCCCGGGCGGAGGCGCGCACCGAGATCTACGTCCAGCTCACCGCTGACGAGGCGGAGGGCGGGACGGTCGTGCGGCTGATCGTCGTACGCTGGCCGGCCGGTCCGGTCAAGGCTGCCCTGCTCCGGCTCGGTCTGCGTCGGGTCGGCGCCGACCTGGAGGACTCGCTCGCCCGGCTGACCGACCTGGCCGCCGTCGGCTGACCGGGTCTTGTCCTGGCGTCACCCGTTCCGGCGGTGGCCTGGGGTCCTAGCCAGGGATCCGGGCCACCGCCACTGGGTAGCCCGCACCCCAGTAGGGGGCGGATGGAACACCTGGAGAGACGACGCCGGCCCGGCGCGGAACACTCCACGCCGGGCCGGCCGTTGACCATCGGTCAGCTGTCGCCGCCGGTCTCACCGACCGGGGCGGCCCCGATGTCATCGATGGCGTACTTCTTGGCCGCCTCGGCGGGAACCCCCGTCGGGACCGCGCCGCGGAGCGCGAGCTGCCGCAACGTCGCGACCACAATCGACTCCGCGTCCACGTGGAAGTATCGACGCAGCGCGTGCCGGGTGTCCGACATGCCGAACCCGTCGGTGCCGAGCGAGGTGTAGTCGCCGGGCACCCAGCGGGCAATCAGATCCGGCACCGCGCGCATCCAGTCGCTGACCGCGACCTTCGGCCCGTCGGCGTCGGCCAGCTTGGTCGTCACGTACGGCACCTGCTGCTGCTCGGTCGGGTTGAGCAGGTTGTGCTCCTCCGTCTGGACCGCGTCGCGGCGCAGCTCGGTCCAGGAGGTCACGGACCAGACGTTGGCAGCCACCCCCCAGTCCCGGGCGAGCAGGTCCTGCGCCTTGAGCGCCCACTGCATGCCGGTGCCGGAGGCGAGTAGCTGTGCTGACGGGCCGTCCACCTGGGGTGCCGGCGCGTACCGGTAGATACCCCTACGGATGCCCTCGACATCAACCTCCGCCGGCTCCGCCGGCTGCACGATCGGCTCATTGTAGACCGTCAGGTAGTAGAAGACGTTCTCCTGCGCCTCGCCGTACATGCGATGCAGGCCGTCCTCCACGATGTGCGCGATCTCGAAGGCGAACGCCGGATCGTAGGCGACCACCGCCGGGTTGGTGGCGGCGATCAACAGCGAATGACCGTCCTCGTGCTGGAGGCCCTCGCCGTTGAGCGTGGTCCGTCCGGCGGTAGCGCCGAGCAGGAAGCCCCGGGTCATCTGGTCGGCCGCCGCCCAGAGCCCGTCCGCGGTCCGCTGGAACCCGAACATCGAGTAGAAGATGTACATCGGGATCATCGGCTCGTTGTGCGTGGCGTACGCGGAGCCCGCCGCGGTGAAGGAGGCGACCGAGCCGACCTCGTTGATACCCTCGTGCAGGATCTGCCCGCCGCTCGCCTCCTTGTACGACAGGAACAGCTCCCGGTCAACGGAGGTGTAGCGCTGGCCGTGCGGCGAGTAGATCTTCTTCGTCGGGAAGAGTGAGTCCATCCCGAAGGTACGGGCCTCGTCCGGGACGATCGGCACCCAGCGTCGGCCGAACTCCTTGTCCTTCATCAGGTCCTTGAGCAGGCGGACGAAGGCCATCGTGGTGGCCACCTTCTGCTTGCCGGAACCGCGCTTGACGTCGCCGAAGCTCTTTGGCCCGGGGATGGTGAGCCGCTTCGTGCCGGGCCGCCGCGAGGGCAGGTAGCCGCCGAGCTGCCGGCGGCGCTCGTGCAGGTACTCGATCTCGTCGGACTTCGCCTCCGGCCGGTAGTACGGCGGCAGGTAGGGGTTCTCCTCCAGCGCTTTGTCCGGGATATCCAGGTAGAGCCGGTCACGGAATGTCTTCAGGTCATCCAGCGTCAGCTTCTTCATCTGGTGGGTGGCGTTGCGCCCTTCGAAGTGCGAGCCGAGCGTCCAACCCTTGATGGTCTTGGCCAGAATCACCGTCGGCTGCCCGGTGTGCTCCACCGCGGCCTTGTACGCCGCGTAGAGCTTCCGGTAGTCGTGGCCACCCCGCTTCAGGTTCCAGATCTCGTCGTCGTTGAGGTGCTCGACCATCTTGCGGGTCCGCGAGTCGCGGCCGAAGAAGTGCTCCCGGATGTACGCCCCGGACTCCGCCTTGTAGGTCTGGTAGTCACCGTCGGGCGTGGTGTTCATCAGGTTGACCAGCGCGCCGTCGGTGTCCCGAGCGAGCAGCGGGTCCCACTCGCGGCCCCAGACGACCTTGATGACGTTCCAACCGGCACCCCGGAAGAACGCCTCCAGCTCCTGCATGACCTTGCCGTTGCCGCGGACCGGCCCGTCCAGGCGTTGCAGGTTGCAGTTGATGACGAAGGTGAGGTTGTCCAGCTCCTCGCGGGCGGCGGTCCCGATCGCCCCCAGCGTCTCCGGCTCGTCCATCTCGCCATCGCCCAGGAACGCCCACACGTTCTGGTCGGAGGTGTCCTTGATGCCGCGGTGGTGCAGGTAGCGGTTGAACCGGGCCTGGTAGATGGCGTTGACGCCGCCGAGGCCCATCGAAACGGTGGGGAACTCCCAGAAGTCTGGCATCAGCCGGGGGTGCGGGTACGACGGCAGCCCACCGCCGGGGTGCGACAGCTCCTGGCGGAACCCGTCGAGCTGGTGCTCGCTGAGCCGCCCCTCGAGAAACGCCCGGGCGTACATGCCGGGGGAGGCGTGCCCCTGGTAGAAGAGGTGGTCGCCGCCCCCCGGGTGGTCCTTACCCCGGAAGAAGTGGTTGAAGCCGACCTCGTAGAGCGAGGCCGAGCTGGCGAACGTCGAGATGTGCCCACCGACGCCGATCTCCGGCCGCTGGGCCCGGTGCACCAACATCGCGGCGTTCCACCGGATGTAGGCACGGATGCGTCGCTCGATGTGCTCGTCGCCGGGGAACCAGGGCTCCTGCTCTGGGGCGATGGTGTTGATGTAGTCCGTGGTCGTCAGGGATGGCACCCCGACCTGACGCTCGCGGGCTCGTTCCAGCAGACGCAGCATGACGTAGCGGGCGCGCTTCGTCCCGCGCTCGTCGATGACACCGTCGAGCGACTCGACCCATTCACCAGTCTCGTCGGGGTCGATATCCGGAAGCTGGCTCGGCAGACCGGCACTGATCACCGGGCGCTTGCGTTCCGTGGCCACAGGCGTTCCCTCGGTTGGATTTTGGTCAGGTTATAGCGTCATCCTGCCTCGTCGAGGCGCTCCCCGTCACTTCACTCGCAGGAGACGCGATGCTCGACACAGGTACTCGTCGGTAACCTCATTCGGGGGTGGCCTGACGGTGTCTCGGTGTCACGGGTCGGCCGGGACGGGCTGCGGGGCAGAATTCAGCACATGCGTACCGAAGTGATAACCGTGCAGACCGGGTCACGCCTCACCGTCCGGAACATCACCGCCGAGGCGGACCGGTTCGTGGTCGGACAGGGGGACGGCCTGCTGCACGTCTTCGTGCCCCACACCACCGCCGGGCTCGCGCTCATCGAATTCGGCTCCGGGTCCGACGACGACCTACGTCGGGTGCTCAACGACCTACTGCCCGCCGACGACCGGTGGCGGCACCGGCACGGGGCCCCCGGTCACGGGCGGGACCATCTGCTGCCCGCCTTCCTGTCGCCGTACGCGACGCTGCCGGTATGTGCCGGGCGGCTCGCGCTCGGCACCTGGCAGTCGCTGTGCCTGGTTGACCCAAACGGGGACAACCCGACCCGCCAGGTCCGCTTCTCATTCCTGCCCGGCTGACCGGTCCCAACGACCTTGGCAACCGGTCCCAACGACCTTGGCAACCGGCCCCGACGACCCGGCTGGTCGGCCTCGACGAGCAGAATCCTCGGGCCGGGTGTGGGTTCCGATACCCGTCGTTTCGAGGAATTGACCACCTCAACTGCTGTGGCGGGTAGGGTGCCGGTCATGGCGCATCGCACCATCCGGCGGGCCGACTCCCCCGAGGGCAACCGGTCGGAGCTGGCTGGGGACGCCATCCGCCGGATCATGCAGGTCGCCTCGACCATCCAGCAGGACCAGGAAGCCGACATCACCCGGCTGGGGCTCACCCCCGCCGTGGCCCGCGCCCTGTACGAACTCGACCCAGACCGGCCACTGCCCGCCCGCGAACTCGCCGAGCAGCTGCGCTGCGACCGGTCCAACGTCACCGCGCTGGTAGACCGGTTGGAGACGGCGGGTCTGGTCGAGCGCCGGATCGACCCTGCCGATCGGCGGCAGAAGTCACTCGTGGTGACCACAGCCGGGCGGCGCGTGCGCGTGCGCGTCCACCAAGCGATGTCCGATTCCCGGCTCCTCGCGGGTCTCAGCGATCAGGAAATCAGCGACCTGCGCGTCCTGGTGACCAAGATGTCCGACTGCGGCTGCCCGGAAGTCGGCGAGGCGGAGTAGACCGGTCCGCCTCCGTCGTGTCCCACTGGGCGCTCCGGGCCTCGGTCGGTAATGCTGTCCGGCGTGACTACCCAGTACGATCTTGACGAGCGACTCCGGGCGACATTGGGGACACTGGTCGCCGGCGGACGTCGTCGTCGGGATCCCTCCCGGCCGGTCCGCGAGGAGGCGCCGCTGACCGGCGTGCGGGTCCTGGAGCTGTTCGACGCCCAGATCGTCAGCCGCCAGCTCGATCTGGCCGGCCGCTGGCTCCGTAGCTTCGGCGAGGGCTTCTACACCATCGGCTCGGCCGGCCACGAGGGCAACGCCGCTGTCGCCGCCGTACTTGCGCCGACCGACCCGGCCCTGCTGCACTACCGCTCCGGCGCGTTCTACTGCGTCCGCGCTGCCCAGGCCGAAGGTGATCACACGCCGGACGAGTACGACCACGCCGCTACCGCCACCGGCGGCGCGGTCGCGAGCACCTGGGGTGCGCCGGCAGACGGCGCGGAACGCTCCCTCGCCCCGGGGTATGCCGAGGCGGCCCGCGACGTGCTGCGTGGGATGGTCACCTCGGCTCGAGAGCCGATCGCCGGCGGCCGGCACAAAGTCTTTGGCCGCGCCGACCTCGCCGTCGTGCCAACCACCTCCACCGTCGGCTCGCACCTGCCCCGCGCGGTCGGCCTGGGGCTGGCGCTGGAGCGGTCGCGCCGGGTCGACGGGGCGGACCAGGGCACCGCACCCGACAGCGCGCCGTGGCCGCCAGAGGCCATCGTGCTCTGCTCCTTCGGCGACGCGTCGGTGAACCACGCCAGCGCCACCGCCGCCCTGAACACCGCCGGCTGGTACGACCACACCGGGCTACGCCTGCCCGTCCTGTTCCTCTGCGAGGACAACGGCCTCGGCATCAGCGTGCGGTCACCGCAGGGCTGGGTCGGGGCGGCCCTGCGCGCGAAGCCGGGGGTCCGCTACTTCACCGCCGACGGAACTGACCTGGTCGAGACGTACGCGGTGGCGGCGGAGGCGGTGCAGTGGGTCCGTCAACACCGTCGACCGGCCGTGCTGCACCTGTCGACCGTCCGACTGATGGGGCACGCCGGTGCGGACGCTGAGAGCGTGTACCGCACCACCGACGAGATCGCCGCCGACCTCGAGCGGGATCCGCTGCTGGTCACCGCCCGGCTGCTCACCGGGGCGGGCGTCGCCACCGGCGCGGCACTGCTGGCCCGGTACGACGAGATCGGCTGGCAGGTCCGCCGGATCGCCGAGGAGGTGCTGGAGGAGCCGAAGCTGGCCGATCCGGCGGCGGTCCTCGCCCCGCTGGCACCACGACGGCCGGGCCGGGTCGGCCGGGCCATCGCCGCCGCCGCGGCCCGTGCCGAAGGCCCCGGCGCCGCTGCGCGGGCCACGGCCTTCCGCGGAGAGGTGCCCGAACTGGCCGGCCCGCTGACCCTCGCGCAGAGCATCAACGCCGCCCTCGCCGACGGTCTGCTCGACCACCCACGAATGGCCGTGTTCGGCGAGGACGTCGGGGCGAAGGGCGGGGTGTACGGGGTGACGAAGGGGCTGCGGGAGCGCTTCGGAGCAGCCCGGGTCTTCGACACCCTGCTCGATGAGACCTCGCTCCTCGGGCTTGGACTGGGCGCCGGGTTGGCCGGGATGCTGCCGGTGCCGGAGATCCAGTACCTCGGGTATCTGCACAACGCCGAGGACCAACTGCGCGGCGAGGCCGCCACCATGCAGTTCTTCTCGCAGGGCGCCTACCGCAATCCGATGGTGGTCCGGATTGCCGGGCTGGCGTACCAGCAGGGGGTCGGTGGTCACTTCCACAATGACAACTCGGTCTCCGTGCTCCGGGACGTCCCCGGTCTGGTGGTCGCGGTGCCGGCGCGGCCGGACGACGCCGCACCCATGCTGCGCACCTGCCTGGCCAGCGCGGCGGTGGACGGTAGCGTCTGCGTCTTCCTGGAACCCATCGCCCTCTACCACACCCGCGACCTGCGCGCGGAGGGCGACGGCGAGTGGCTCGCCGAGTACGCGGGCCCGGGTTCCTGGGCGAGCGCACAGGTGCCGATCGGTCGGGCCCGCGGCTACGGTGTCGGCTCGGCCGGAGACATTACGATCATCACCTTCGGCAACGGGGTGCGGTTGTCGCTGCGTGCCGCCGCGGTGCTCGCCGAGGAGGGGGTCGGCAGCCGCGTGGTTGACCTGCGTTGGCTGGCGCCGCTGCCGGTTGCCGACCTCATCCGGGAGGCCACCGCTACCGGCCGGGTCCTGATTGTGGACGAGACCCGGCGGTCCGGCGGTGTGGGAGAGGGGGTTATCGCGGCCTTGGTCGATGCCGGATACGTCGGAGCGGTGCGGCGTGTTGCGGCAGCTGACTCGTTCGTACCATTAGGCCCGGCGGCCCGTCAGGTTCTGGTCACCGAGGATGCCATCACCCAGGGTGCCCGCACGCTTCTGGCAGGGTAAATTCCGTTCCACCCGGTGTGCCACTTGCGCGCCGAGCCGCAACTGTGTGGACTTGGCTCACGACGTTGACCGACGCCGTGAGCTGGACGAAAGAGGAGGCACGCGACAGTGAGCGCGACCGCTGGTCAGGCCGCCGACGGGGTACGCAGCCTGGCGGACCGGTTCGGAATCGAGCCGGGGATGGTCGTCATGGAGATGGGGTACGACGACGACGTCGACCAGGATCTCCGAGACGCACTGACCAACCGCTGTGGGGAACTGGTTGACGAGGACACCGACGAGGTGGTCGACGCGGTACTGGTGTGGTACCGGGACGGCGACGGTGACCTTTTCGAGCTGCTCGTTGATGCCCTCGGCCCGCTGGCGGACAGCGGAATCGTGTGGCTACTGACGCCGAAGGCCGGACGTGAGGGGCACGTGGAGCCCGGCGAGATCGCCGAGTCCGCGCCCACCGCCGGTCTGCAGCAGACCTCCACGATCAACGCTGGCCGGGACTGGAGTGGCGCGCGGTTGGTGCTGCGCCGTGGGTCGAAGAGCAAGAAGTAGCTGACTCCGTACCGCTCAACTCCCGCCGTATGGCAGGCTTTCCTGACGTTTGACCCGACCGCAAGGAGTTCCGTATGTCCATCGAGGTTGGCGCGCAGGCGCCGGACTTCATGCTCAAGGACCAGAACAACCAGGAGGTTCGGCTCGCCGACTTCCGAGACAAGCGCGCGGTGCTCCTGGTCTTCTACCCACTCGCCTTCTCCGGTGTCTGCCAGGGTGAGCTGTGCGAGGTACGGGACAACCTGAACCAGTACGTCAATGACGACGTTCAGGTGCTCACCGTCAGCGTTGACTCGGTGTATGCCCACAAGATCTGGGCAGACCGGGAGGGCTACCAGTTCCCACTGCTCTCCGACTTCTGGCCGCACGGCTCGGTCGCCCAGGCCTACGGGGTCTTCAACGACGTCGCCGGCATCGCCAACCGGGGCACCTTCGTCATCGACAAGGCGGGTGTGGTCCGTTTCGCCGAGATGAACATGCCGGGTGAGGCCCGTGACCAGCAGGGTTGGCGTAAGGCGCTGGCCGAGGTGGCGGCCGCCTGACACCGGATCGGCCGTCGGGGCGGCGCCGGTGGCGGCAGGGTAAGCTTGCCAGCCTCCGGCCCGTCTCACCGGCGCCCGGGGCGCGTAGCTCAGTGGGAGAGCACTCGCCTTACAAGCGAGGGGTCGCAGGTTCGAAACCTGCCGCGCCCACCCTGTACCAACAAAGGCCCGATGACCTGCGGAAACGCCAAGGTCATCGGGCCTTTTCTTCGCCCCGGACACTGTCTCGATCTTGCTTAGCCGCTCACGCAGTACTCGCTTAGAAGAATTCATGGGCGTACCATGTGTCGATGGTGAGACATTCCCGGCCCGACCCGGGCCATCTTCGCCCCTTCATCGACTCGTTCGTCTTGGACCTACGGATACGCGGCAGGAGCGCCCGAACTCGCGAGATGTACGCCGACGCTGTTTCCTGGTTCGGTGGCTGGCTGATCCAGCACAAGCCCGTGCAGTCCTGGGCGGAGGTTACTCGTGATCATCTGCGCGCGTTCTTCCTCTGGCTCGCTGACCAGGAGTACGCCGCGTCCTACCGCAACAACATCGCTCGTTGCCTCCAGCAGTTCTTCAAGTGGCACGCGGAGGAAGAAGATCTACCGGACCCGTTCGAGCGCTTCGTGCCGCCAGCCGCCCCGAAGCTGGGGGAGAAGCTGGTACCGGTTCTGGAGCTTGCCGACATGCAGCGCCTGGTCAAGGACGCCGAGGACGGGCGTGACTTCGAGTCTCGTCGGGATGCCGCCGTATTGCGCATGTTCGCCTGTACGGGGGTTCGCCTCGCCGAACTCGCCGGCCTGGAGATTGGCGACGTATCGGTAGCGGACCGGACCGCAATCGTCACTGGTAAGGGCGACCGGCAGAGAACAGTCAAGTTTGATTACAAATGCGCCCAGGCGGTTGACCGGTACAAGCGAATCCGAGCCAGCCACAAGGCGGCCAATCTGTCAGCTCTATGGCTGGGAGTGCGTCGTCTTGAGCAGGGTATGACGCCGTCTGGCATCTACCAGGTCATCGCCCGCCGTGGCGAACGACTCGGCATCAAACTGCACCCGCACATGTTCCGACACACCTTCGCACACCGCTGGCTGGATGCCGGCGGCGCGGAAGGCGACCTAATGGAACTGACCGGGTGGGACTCACCGCAGATGCTGCGGCACTACGGGGCATCCGCTAGGGCGGCCCGGGCTCGCCGGGCGTATGACCGCGTCGATGTGATGGGTGGCACTTAGCGAGTTGCTGTGTCAGCGATTAGCTGACTTGGGTAGCGCGCCATGGTCGGCGAGATCCTTGACGGCGGCGCTGTAGCCACACCACCAGCGGATATCGCCCGCATCATCAATCCAGCGACGGATATGGCCTACCACGAGCAGGGCGGAGCTGGCGATGCCAAGTAGGGCATCGGCGAGCATGAGGCCCCCCATCCCAACGGTCATAGGCGCATCGTGGCTGTAGACCGTGGCGGCCAGTACGGCGAGGATCGCGATCGTAAGGAACCCTGTGAGACTGCCAATGAGTATCAGGGGCGGGCGGCGGCGAGGTGGCTGAGGCTGACGCATGGCGTGGTAGATGACCTCCGCTGAGTGTCGGACAAGGAACGTGAGTCGAACATATGTGCTACCCAGATGGCCAGGGTTCTCGTGGCGTGTCGTGGATGAGTGCTGGATTGGGGGTGGTGGTGAGCGACGGGGTCACGTCGGCTTGTGACGACCCGTCACCGCTTGATCACATTGCCGGTCAATTGTAATAGCAGATCCACAATCGACAGGCAATACGCGCGAGCGGGATTCGCGTCTTTTGTGGCTAATTAAATGTCCGACACGCATAGGCTGAGGCGAAATCCGCTAGATCCAAGGGCCGCGGGTGTACGGGAATGCATACAGTGCGACGCGCCTGAGGCGACCACACGCACAGGTGACGGCGTGACGTGCGGGCGGGAGTGCTGGCAGCTGCGAGCGGACAGCCCGGGCTCTTGACGTCAAGGCAGTGCTGCAACCACGCTGGCGGCATCGCAATTCATCGCAACGAGCATGACAGGGGACGATCATGCGCTTAACGTTCATGGGCAAGGACCCGAAGTCGAATCCCACAGGCTCGCCCACCGTGTACCGCACTGACCGAGGAAGCTGGGTCGTTCAGGGGTGGATCGTCGAGGACCCAGTGGCGTTGGAGCAGATGGACATTCCAGAGGGGGAGACGTGCGTGGAGATCCCGGATCGGATGCTCCAGTTCTTCAGGCAGGACAACCGTGACCTCGATCAGTAGCGACGAGTTCGACCGCCTGCTGCGGACCTTCGAGCACGAGTCGAGTCACCTGGAAACCCGGGACTCCTACGGAACCTCGGTTGAGCTGCCGTACATGGCCAAGTGGGCGGCCGGAGAGCCCGACGACCTTGCCTGGTTGGACGACTGGTGCGCGACCCTGCGCCGGCATGTAGCGGCTGGCAGAACAGCACGTCGGGCGCGGATTGTCTCCGAGCCCCTTAGTGACTATCAGCGTTGGTCGTTCAGCATCGCCCACCCGATGGTCGACGCGGGCGAAGACATTCGCTGGGTTCCCCGGCGCCTCGTGTCGTCCATCGGCATCCCCGGTAACGACTTCTACCTGTTCGATGACCGCCTGGTGGTCTTCCTGATCTACAGCGGCGATGGGCTGAACGCCGCCTACGAGACGTCAACCGATCCGGCGGACATCAAGTTGTGTCGCACGTCGTTTGATGCCGTGTGGAAGGTGGCCGTACCTCACCATGGCTACCAACCCGCCTAGCGCCGCTCAGCAGGCACAAGAGGCGCTGGGTGTTCGTCTGCGTGAGCTCCGCAAGGATGCGGGGCTCACCGGGCGGGCACTCGCCACGGCCACGGGCCAACACTTCACCCGAGTCAGCAAGATCGAACATGGGGTGCAGCCCCCAACCGACCATGACATTCGGACCTGGTGTCAGGCGTGCGGCGCGGACGACCAGGCCGACGACCTGATCGCCACCTTGCGGGCGGTTGAGTCCGCCTACCTGGAGTTCCGGCGGCAGGCCCGAGCGGGCATGAAACGGGTTCTCGGAGCGCACACGGTGGCGCGGTACGAGCAGACCACCCAGTTCCGCATCTATGAGCACAACGTCATCCCCGGCCTGTTCCAGACCGCCGACTACGCCGCCGCCATGCTGTCATTTTGGATCGGCATCCTCTCGGCCCCCAATGACCTCGACGAGGCCATCGCCGTGCGCATGGAACGCCAGCGTGTGATCTACCAGCGGGGCAAGAGGTTCGTCGTCGTCTTGGAGGAGCAGGCACTGCGAACGTGGTTCGGGTCGGCGGAAACCCAGGCCGGACAGCTCGACCGGCTGCTCGCGGTGATGTCCCTGCCAAACGTATCGGTGGGGATAATCCCGATGATGATCGAACGCCCGGCAGTAGCGTCCGCTGGCTTCTGGATGTTCGACAACTCGCTTGTCGCGCTGGAGACGCCCACCGCCAGCCTCGAAGTCACCCGGTCGCAGGAAATTGACCTTTACGGCCAGATGTTCGAACAGCTTCAGGCGAGCGCCCTCTACGGGGCTCCCGCCCGCGCGTTGGTCATCACCGTGCTATCCCAGCTCGACGGACGCAACTAGTCGCAACATCGTTGAGCACCAACCTGCACGATTCGTAGCCTTCTGATCACGGAGCATTCCACGGTGACGGAGGCGAATTCGTGACGACCATTCGCAACGCTTGGCGGTGGCTCACTGGCCATACCGCACCTACACCGACCATATTCCGCCGACCCCGGAGCCGACCCGCACGGCTGGACGCGGTCGGCCCCGCCACCCGGTACGCGGCGCGGGCCGGCGCCTACCGCCCACTGTGGGACCAGCCGACGGTGATCTTCGACAGCCGTCCGCTGCTGACCCCGCTCGCCTGGCAACGGGCCAACCAGCGGTGATGGCCACCGGTGCCCGGCCCCGCCCCGGCCTGTCGACGGTCCAGCTGCGTAATCGGATGATCCTGTCCGCCCGGCGGATCATCACCGAGCACTGGCCGCGCGTGGACCGGTGCCCGACCTGCGGGTCCGGGTGGCCGTGCCCGCCCACCAAGACCGCATACGGCTACCTGACCTCGGTCGGGCAGGGCAACTGGGCGCCCCCGCAGCGCGCCGGGAGCCGGCGGTGACACCGGCCGAGGTGACCGTCCGCCGCTGGTGGCGGGACCTGAACGAGCACCAGCAGGTCGACGGCCGCTGCCCCGTGTGTGGCACCCCGCGGCGGTGCTGGCCCTGGGCGGAGGCATACGCCGGACTCCTCACCTATGACCTACTCGGACCGCCCCCACCACCCCGTACAGATGTCCGGCCGGATGAGACGGCCGGCGAACGAAAGGTTGATTCATGAGCATGAACGAGCTGACCTGGAAGAAGCCGATGCGCTGCGACAACAGCAGCCCGAACTGCGTTGAGGTTGCTGCGGACGAGACCGGCCGCCGGTTCGTGCGCGACAGCAAGAACCCCAACGGCCCCGCCCTCGCCTTCACCCCCGACGAGTGGGACGCGTTCGAGGGCTCGATCCGCGGCGGGCAGACCTTCTGACCCGCAGGCCCGGGGCCAGCGTGATGCTGGCCCCGGGTCACCCCCGCTATCAGGGAGGCGACGTGAAACCCGCAACCGATCCGGCCGTACAGTGCCTGGGCTGTGGTCAGCCGTGGGCGCCGAAGACGGTTGACGCGGTGCTGGCCGAGGCGTACGCCGAGCTGTGCGCGGACCTTGAAGAGCGCACGGCGGGATAGCCGCCGGACACGACGAAGCGCCCCGTTTTCTGGGCTGCGCGTGACCTCAGGGTGCGGTGGGCCGTTATGCCGGTACGCCGGGTCGGACGACTGTGACATGGTGGGTGGTATGAGCACGGAACTGCGGGTCACGCTGCCGGGTCCGGAGGGATCGGCAGATGCACGGCGCGCGCTCGCGGTGCTTGACCGGTTCCTCGCTCTGCTTACACGCCTCGAAGACGCCGCCCTCAAGCGGCCTGTCTCCCGCGGCCACACCACGTGGAGTTTCACCGAGGTGCGCCTCGGTAGCCTCGTCACCACGCTTGCCCCGAACCGCCTCGCCGACGGCGCTACGTCCGTGACGATCAAGGAGCTTGCCGGCACGACGATTATGGGTCTAGCCACCGCTGAAGATCAGGAAGGGTTGCCCTCCGGGTGGACCCTGCAGGCCGCACGGTCCGGGGCGGATCTGGCGCAACTGCTCGGCCTTGTCGTATCCGACGGCTTGGTCGTGGAGTTACTCGAGGACGGCGAACCTCGAGGCCCGCGGGCCATGGTGACGCGACAGGCCGCTAAGAACCTGGCTGCGGCGGTGAGGACTCGGCGGTATTCCATTGGGTCAGTAGTTGGCCGCCTCGACGCGATCTCGGTACACGGCAGCCGCGAAGCCGGGCTGTGGCACGAGCGTACTGGGGACAGGATCGCGGTCACGTTCGACTCGAGCCAGACCGACGAGATCCGGTCGGCGCTGGGTGAACGCGTCGAGGTGGCCGGCCGGCTCACCCGCGACGCCGAGGACCATCCCATTAGCATCAAGATGAGGTCACTTGACGTGCTACAAGGGGCACCGGTTACTGACCTGATCGGCCTTGACCCCAATCTCACGGGCGGCATGGACCCGGTGGACTACCTGAGGGAGATCCGTGACGCGTCCTGACCGTCCTTCCTCGGTTTACCTCGACTCGGACACCCTCATCTACGCCATCACTGGAAAGGATGGCTGCGAGCCGGTCCTTGCGGTGCTGCGCCTAGCGGAAGCCAGGAAGTTGGAGGTCGTGATCTCCGACTTGTCGTACGTCGAGGTGAGGGGCTGGGGTAAGAACGATCCCTACCCACCCGAACTTGACCTCAGGTGCCGAGATGCCCTAGACAGCACCAACTTGGTGCGGGTCGAGTTTTCCCGGCGGATCGCCCTACGGGCACGGGAGTATGCCTACGTGCACCACCTGGGCAACTACGACGCAATCCACCTTGCATCGGCTGCGGAGGCCGGCGTCAACGTGATGATGACCTGGGATAAAGGTCTGCTGCGGACGAGGCGTGTGGACGGCATCTGGATCGAGGAGCCGTACGAGATCGGCGAGCCGACCCTGTTTCCTGCCTGAACCCGGCAAAGAGCGTGTCTCGGATGGCCCGACACGACGAAACGCCCCGCCTGGCCCTGAGGCTAGGCGGGGCGCTGTCTACAGCACGAACCCCCGCCCAACTAGGCCATGCATGGCCAGAGCCTCGGGGCTCTTTCGTCAGACGGGGTCGCGCGGCTTGGTCGGCGCCGGCCGGGACGTCACCGGCGGCACCGCATCGGCGATCCTACCGCCCCGGCGCCTCATATCGGGGCGCTGCCGGCGTGCCGAGCAGCACCCCCAGCCACGGCCACCGTGCCTCGGCCACCCGGACGAGGGCGTAGTAGGCGCCCATCGTTAACGCGACCACGCCGGCCGTGAGGGCGGTGGATGAGTCGCCGTCGAGGACGATCCCGGCTTGCGAGGCGAGCCAGGCGAGTAGGGCGCCGACGGCGGCGGGGACGGCGGTACGAATCACGCTGATCAGGTAGTCGTGGGTCATCGGGGCTTCCTCTCGGGGGTGGTGTCGGCGCCGACCTGCTCGGCGATCCGGCCGACCTGGTCTTTGAGCGAGCTGCCGCCGTTGGGGCGCAGCTCCTCGAGGGCGTCCAGGCGGCCCTCGATGCGGCCGACTCGGGCCATGAGTCCGGGCCGCCCGTCGGGGAGGCCGGGGCGGGGTGGCTCGCCGACGAGGTCGTCAACGAGCCGGGACACCTTGCGGCTGGTGGTCAGCGTCCCGCGGCCGGCGCGGCGCAGCACCTCGCCGGCGGCGCCGACGGCGGCGATTACCGCCGAGATGTAGAGCAGTGTCTCCACCGCGGACTCCTGACGTGCGGCTAGGTGATCGGGTTGCGGTAGGCGGCGTCCCACGTCTTGCGGCCCAGCAGCCCGTCCACGCGGAGCCCCTGGTCGGCCTGGAATGCGGTGATCAGCTCCTGGTACTCCGGCCCGTACAGGCCATCTGCGCCGCTCTTGCGCAGGTACCGCTTGCCCTTGCCGGCCGGCCAGCCCCGGCGAGTGAGCTGCTTAGTCCAAGCGGCCAGCCACTGTCGGTCCGACTTGCCGTTGAATTCTCGCCGGTAGTAGCCCGACACCGACCGATGCCCACCATCACGAGGGCCGAAGTAGTAGCCCCCCGGCAGGGGAAACGTCACCGCCGGGCCGGGTGCCGGCCGTACCGGTGCCGGGGTCGGCTTGCCGAGCTGGTCCAGCCGCCAGTTTGTGCCCCGTACCGTGTCGGCGGCCTGGGTGAAGTCAGAGTTCACGTGGCAGTGGCTCGTGTGCCGGTTCGAGCCGGTGTACGCGTGGGTGGCGAAGTTGTTGCGGCGGTGCCAGATCCGGCCCTGGTAGATGATGTACCGCACCCACCACAGCGCGCCGGAGCGGGCAAGCTTCACCCACAACTGCACGACCTGCTCCATCGTGACCCCGTCCGGGTCGCGTAGGTCGGCGTCGAAGTCTCGGGCCCGTACCTCGTCGACGTTGTCGCCGTCGCGATACTCCGGCCGACCGGTGCGGTCCGGGTTGTGACTCGACGGGTAGCGCTGGTGGGCGGTGTCGCCGATCGCACCGTCCGATCTGGTGTCCCGCTTGGGGAACCGCCGGTTGAGCTGATCACGGGCCTCATCCAGGTTAGGTACTACTGTCCATGCCATCAGTGCTCACCTCCAGGTCTGGCCAGTCGGTTTGCTCGGGGTCGGACCAGGGGTCCGGGATCGGTTTCCCGATGTGCTGCTCCGGGTTCTCACTCGGGATTGGGTGTGGAATATTGGTGGCCATGTCGCTCCTTTAGCGCCTTATAGGACGGCAATCCAATACACTGGAATATCCTGCCAATCGACCGCTGTAGTGAAGCCGTCACCGTCATACAAATACAGCGTGAATCCCGTTGTGGTGACGTCGAACGGCCGGGAATCCCAGCGGAGGGCAACGGAGTCGAAGGTTGCGATCTGTGTTGTTACGTGCGGCGGAGCCGTGAACGGTTGGGCGAATATGACGGGCCGAATGACTGCGGATTCGTTGGTGAAAGACACCTTCACCTCGCCCGATTCGCGTTTCCCCAGCCGTGCTGACGTAAGCCGCATCCCCGACTGCCAGTGCGTCATGCTGTCTCCTTACAGGGCCGCTACCGCTGGCGCCCATACGTCCACTTGGGTGCCGTCTGACCACGCCCGCGAGATGCCGTTGACCGCCCGGACATACAGAGTCACCGTCTGCGTGAGCCCATTGCCGGATATGGCAGCCACAGTGGCACGTTCTCCACCAGTGCCTTGGTGGCCGCCGATCCGTAAGTCGAGCGGAAAGTCTGATGGATCCGTTGTCCACGGACCATTTGCGATGGTTGACGTCATCGTCAGTGTCAGTCCGCTTTCGGACACGGCTGCGATGGTTGACCCGTCAGCAGCGACCCGCTGAGCGCCGTCTGCTGCGGCCACGTCCCATCGGGCCGCCGGCTCGGTAGCAAGCTCGGCCACCCAATCTCGCCGGCCGGTAATCGTTTCCCGAGCACCCACGATCACCTGATCGATCGTTGACGCAGGTGCCGCAGTTGGGGCGTTAACTACCCGCACCCTGGAGCCAGGTCGGCATGCTACCCAGTCGGCGGCTAGCGCACGGCTTGCGTGGTTGTGTAGCCGCATGCTGATCTTTGGGTAGCGCACACTCAGACCACTCGCGATGTGCAGCCGCCAGGCAGCGTGGTCCTGGAGCCGATCATCCGTCGCCAGGCTGATTCCGCCCGGCACGGACCCAGCGATCTCACCCCTGACAGCGACCGACTCCCTGTCGATGGCAGTCGCTGATGACCCGCCGATCCGCTCCACAGTGATGACATTGCGTAGCCGCTGGTCGTCGGCGACCGGCTCGAGGTCCCCGCCGAGGCGCCGGGCCGCGCTGTCGATGGTGAGTGCCGGCTCCTGGTTGTAGCGGGACGCACGAGGCACGTATCCGAGCCCAAAGCCGGACTCGTAGATCAGACCCAGGTCGGTTGTTTCGCACTGCTGGTACAGGGCGAGGGGCGCTCCGTCCGGCTGCGGCCCCATCCGCATGACCATTGACCTGTCCACGGCCGGCATGTCAAGGGGAACGCCGTCCTCGGCGCACAGCCGAGCCAGCCGGTCATGCGCCGTTTCGTTGACCCACCGCTGATGCGGGTAGACCGTTTCCCCATAGCCGTCAATGGGCTGGACTGTCGCGGTCATGCCATGCACGCCGAGATGTGGGGGAGTTGCGGTGTCCCACACCTGCACCTGCGTCACCGCGAGCGCCGTTACGTCGGTGGCACGCGGATTGACGGTCACCCGCGTGACCCGGCCCAGCGTTACCACCCATCTGTCGTCTTCGACTTTGATGCCGTCAACCCAGAGTCTCAGCCCAAGCCAGATGGGCGAGTCCTGCCATGCCTCAACCCGGTATTCGCGCAGTGTTGGCGAGTCGTCATACAGGCTCACGAACTGGACCCACGTACCATCGGCAGCCCGCCCCCAGAGTCCCGACTCATTCATGGGGGTGGCATGCCGGTACTCCCACTGGGTGAATGACCCGCCAGGCGTTTCCCACCGCAGCATGGCGTACGTAGACACCGATGTGACCGGGCGAGCCACCCAGCACACCGACCATTCGAGCGGGTCCGAGGTGCCCGCCGGCACCAGCCCCGTCAAGGTTCCCCCACTCATGCTGGCGGCCCGGTTCCCCCCGGCGGTCGCGGGCAGCAAGCGTGACCCGAAACCCAGTGACAGCCCGCTGGAGTTCGCGACGATGTCACTGGCCAGGTCGGCGAACCGCACGTCGCCGGTGACTGCCATCGGGCGTCCGTCAGGTAGCCCAGAGGCAGCCTGCGTGGCGTTGACGCGATCCTCGCACGGCCAGTACGCGAGCAGCCCCGACAGGGACCGTGAGGTGATCATCCGTCGCCATGGGGATGCACTGGCCGGGGTGCCGCGGCTGAGCCGGCCGAGCAGGCCCACCGCCTCGACACGGGCCACCGCCAGCTTGCCGGAGCGGCCCGGCCAGGTTACCGGCCACCGCCGCACATAGCCGGAGAACCGGTTACGCCAGCCGCCGCCGTCTCCGAGGTCGATATCCACACTGATTGGCACCCAGGTGTCGATGTGAGGCCAATGTGGGGAATCGAGGTTGCCGGCGGTGAATCGGCCGTCGGTGTTGTTCAGCGTGATTTGAAGCGTGCTGGTTTCCGCCTGTTCCGCGCCGGGCTGGCGACCCCACTCGATTTCGATTGGATCGGGGGCGTGCCAGTATTCGGTGACATCGGTCCACGTCCAGGCGTCGGCGCCATCGGCAATGGTCGCGCCGAAAGCCAGCCTGATCCGCACACCGAGCGAATCCCCGTCAGCCCAGCCCATACCTGCGGCCCCCTACTGGTTGGATCCGATGACCTGCTGCACGTTGCCGCCGCGGCCGGCGACCTGCTCCCGCAGCACTAGGACCAAGTCCCCGCCGCGAATCCGGAACTCCCCGGTGAGCAGCAGCCGTATCAACCCGGCCACGGCCGACCCCGACGTGAGGGGTTGGATCGTGGCCCCACGGTTGAGGTACGCCAGCTCGGGCCCGCGTTCGCCGACTACAGCGAGACCGGGCGCGAGAGCGGTACCGCCCTTCGCCAGGTACGGAATGTCCGGGGTGGATAGATTCGCGCCACCCCACACTTGGCCCAGACCCGGCACGGAAATCCCGGGAATGCGGAATGACAGCCGGTTCCATTTACCGATAATCCAGTTCAGGGCGGACTTGAAGGCGGCCTTGAGCCCGTCGAAAAGTCCCCGCGTCGCCCGTCCAACCCGCCCGGGAAGCCCGGTCACCCAACGCAGCCACGCCGAGCCCTTATCGACGATCCAGTCGAAGACGGCGCGGCCCAAGTTACCGACCTTGCGCCAGGTCCCCGAAAACAACGACCACCACTTCCGTACCCCGGAAGCGAGTATCCCTATCGCCCATTCCCAGCCGTCAACAATCCAGTTCAGCACCCATTCAGCGGCGGCCTTGATACCACCCCACGCGGTTTGCCATAGGTCCTGGAACCACGTCGTTTTCGTCGCAATCCACACGATCGCAGCAACGAGGGCGATAATGCCCAGCACGATCCACCCGATTGGACTGAGCGCCATCACCACGTTGAGGGCCGTCTGCACCGCCACCCACGCCTTGGTAACCACGATGATCGTGCCAATCACCCCGGCGAGGATGCCCAGCCCGGTCGCCAGCGGCACCACCCAATCACTGTTTCGAGACAGCCAACCCAGCATGTCACCAAACACGGTCAGGACCGTGCGCTTGAACGACAGCAGCCGCTGAACGGTGGAGTCCTCAAGCGTCTTACTGAGCTGACCTGCCGCCCCCTCAACCGCGCCGAGGGCCGACGTGGCCGATGACGGGTCTAGCGCGAACAGCGCGTCTTGCATGTCGACAAACTTCTCGCCAGCGATCTCCGCGGCGATCTCTGCGCGTTTCGCCGGGTCCTTCACCCCCCGCAGTCGGTCGAGGATGGTGTCCAACGCACCTGCGGCGCGCTGGCCGCCGGCGGCGAAGTCGGCGGACATATGGTCGGCGCTCAATCCCAGTGCCGTCAGCCCCTCGGCGGCGGCGCCGAGTGTCACCCGGTCGTTGATCTCCTTGATCGTGTCGGCGACCACGTCGGCGTCACGAGCACTACCCTGCAGCCCTTGCTGGATGAGTCCGAGCGCGGCGGCGCCATCCAGGCCCACCGCCCGGAACTGGGTCCCGTACTCGACCATCGTTTCCAGCAGATCGCCGGAGAGATCCTGCGTGCCGTCAAAGCCACGGGCGAGCATGTCCAAGGCGTCGACCGCACTGCCCGCCAGCCCCGCCTTGACCATCTGCCCCGCGGCCCGTGCGGCCTGTGTGACGTCCTGGCTGTAGGTGGTGGCCAAGGCCTGTGTTTTGACAGTGATGTCCTCGATGACCTGCGCGTCGGCGTCCTTTGGCAGCAGGCCAGAGGCCATGACCGCGCGTGCGGCGTCCATCACCGCAGTAGCGGTGTCGCCGAACCCTCGTCCATAGGCCGCCCCGGCGGCCTCACCGATGCGCGCGGCCAGCGCCGGGTCACCGATCTGTGCGGTCAGCTTCGTCCGGGCTGCGTCCAGTTGTAGGCCCCCGAGCAGGCCGGCGCCGAGGCCAGCGGCGAGCGCGGCACCGAGGACGGGACCGTACTGCTTGGCTCGGTCACCGAGCCGCCGCATCTTGCCCTCGGCGGCCTGCATGCCTTTGGCAAGGTGCGTGTCGTCTGCCTCGAGATAGGCAACCAACTCGCCGAGCTTTAATGCCATGTCGGTCACCTCTAACGGGGTGCGCCTTGAGTACGGTGCTCGCGTCACCAGCGAGTCACGGAAGGTTGAAGATGAGTCAGAAACGGAAACCGTCGACAGCCGTCGTCGTACTCAGTGCCGTCGCCGGGGCGCTGACGCTCGTGCTGTTCGCCGGCCTGATTGGCGGCCTGTTGTTCAGCGACGACACCGAACTCGAGAACCTTCCCGCCTACACCGTGGTCGATCAGGAGGGTGGGCACATTACCGTCGAGGTGGATCAGGTGCTTACCGCCGACCAGGTAGAGGCCATCGGCGCCGATCTGCGGAGTAAGCAAACCAGGGAGACCGGTTACATCGTGACCGTCAACTGCTCCACCGGTGGCAGCGCGACGGTCGACAACCGGCTGGCGAACGTCCGGTTCGGGATCGGCACGCTCGGCAGGGCCCGAACCGGTCTGGACGACGGGCAGATCGACGCCCAGCTGAACCAGGACCGAACCTGCCCCGCATCGGCTCCCCCCGCCGTCAACGCCACAGGTCTACCTATGCCCGACAAGGAAAGCTGGGATGCGTACATCGCCGCTCTCAAGGAGATCGACCCTGCGATCGTCGGAACCAAGGACGAGAGGGCTTTGATTAGCCGAGGTCGCAGCCAGTGCGACAGTGTGAAGAATCGGCCGGACGATCATTCTGGACTTGTTGAGTCGACGAACCGACGGTTCACCGCACCCGATTACCCGGATGGGTTCGGCGAGGCGAAGGCCGAGAAGATCCTTGCCGTGGTGCGTACGTACATCTGCCCGACTTACTGACCAGGTATCTCGGGGAGTTCGGGCTCGGGTGCGAGGGCTCGGTAGGTGCGGGTGTCGGCGGCGAGTAGGCCGCGGATGCGTGTCTGGAGCCACCGCCAGGACCGGGTCTGCATCAGAGTCCGGTCCTCAACGTCGATGCCGTACACGTCGTGCAGGTCGGCCTCGATAAGCGCCCACTGTGCGAGTAGGGCACTCCAGGTCACCCCGCCTTCCGGCGCCCCCTGCTCTTGCGCCCGGGTTTCGGCGGGGATGTCGTACCACTCGTAGAGGTCGGTGGCGGGGTCGTGTCGGCCTCGGCCGTAGGGCTTCCGCCAGTCCGGGCCCGGTTCTGCGCCCGACGTGCCTGTCGGTTCGTCGGGCGTGGGGCTTCCGGGCGGCCCCCGGAGGTCCAGTACCGTTCGGCGGCGTCTTCGCCGCCGATGATCCAGATGTAGCCGGTCTGCCCGGCAAACTGGATGTACGGGTCCTCGACACCGTCGGCGGCCATCTGCTTGTAGACGTCGCCGAGGACCCGCTCCGGAAGACTGAGGTCACCCGGCAACTGCGGTAGGGCCTCGATCCGGTCAACAGCGGCCTGTATCTCCTGCTCGCTGCTGGCGTTGTGTACCTCTCCGGTTACCTCGGCCAGACGGCGGCACCACAGGCCCAGCTCGGCTGAGGGCAGCGGCAGCGTGTACTCGCGGCCTCGGACTGTCAGCGTGAGCCCTGGCGACCAGTAGGCGTCCAGGTCGTGAAGCCGGGTGCCCATCAGGCGTAGGTGTAGTCGTCGGCGGGCGTGTCCGTGCTGGTCCCGGCCGTGGTGGTGACCTGGACCTGGACGGTGCCGGCGAGGCCGGCGGGCGGGATCGCCACGATGTGGCTGTCGGAGACGACCGTGTAGCCAACGGCCGGTGTTCCGCCAAACTCAACCGCGGTCACATCGGTGACGCCGTTGGGCCGGTAGTGCTGCCCGTAGATGTCTACGACCTGGTCGGATCCGGCCGTCGATCCGGTGGCCGGGAAGATACTGGTGACCGTCGGAACCAAGGAGCCGGCAGGGTTGGTGATGTCGGTGAGCTGGCCCTGCCCCTGCAACACGATGTCGATGGTCTCCCGGCCCTTGCCGCCGCTGGGTGCCCACGACTTGACGTAGACGCGGCCCTCGTGGGAGTTGCCGTCGTCGAGGCCCTCGCGGTTGTACCAGCGGACCCCGAACTCGGCGTTCCCGGTGCTGGATGTCCGGAGAGCCTTGAATCGGCTGCGGAGGAACGCCTGCACGGCGTCGATGGCGGTTCCGGCGAGGTTGGTCGACCAGGCGATCTTGGCCTCGATGCGCCAGGCGTAGCCTGTGACCTCTTCCCGCATTGCGCCGGTGTCGTCGTAGACCTCGTCGTCCTCGGTGCGCAGCTCTTCCAGCAGCTTGGCTTCCTCGATGCCCATGAGCTGCTGGTATGCGACGGTCGGGTAGGTGGCGGTGTCGATGTCGAGTCGGTGCGTGCGGGCCAGCTCGGTGACCCGGGTGGTCGGGGTGGTCGCCATGGGATGGCCCTGCCTTTCGTCAGTCGGTGCGATTGAGCGTCGGGCGCATCGCCTCGACGTAGTAGTTGCTGGACGACTCCCACCGGCGGTTGGTGTCCTGGCCGAGGGAGGTGTGGTTGCGGCGGGTCACGTCCACGACCTGCACCGTGCCGAGGGCGGTCCGGCCGAGGCTGTCAAGCGCCTCGAAGACGGCGTCGGCGATGTCTTCGACGCTGCGCGGGTCATCGGGCACGCCGCGGCAGCGCACCTGCACGCCAATCGTGTGGTCGGCCATGCCGGGCAGGTCGTCGCCGAGCGGGTAGGCGGCGAGGGTGATCAGCCGGTCCGGGTGCTGCGGGATGGCGCGGATGACGATGGCCGTCTCACCGTCCGTGTAGGCGCCGGTTGTCCGCCAGGTTCCGGCGCCACCAGTGTGGAGCAGCTCGGCGAGGCCGGTCAGCAGTTGCGAGGTCCAGCCGTCACCGAGTGCCATTGCGCCCTCATCCCTTCAGCGGCTTCCCAGCAGCCCTCGCGATGAGGGCGAGCATCACGTCCCGCTCCGTCGTCATCGGCTGCTCTAGGTATTTGGCTTGGCGGCCGTCGTCGTGCCGCAGGGTGAGGTCCTCGTGGTGCCTGACGGCGTATGGCCTGTCGTAGGACACGGCGACGGTGCCGGAGCCGGGGTCGCTGGATACCTCACCGGAGCGCTCCAGGTCGCCCTCCTCGTGCGGGACGAGCCCGGAAGATGTCTGGAGCAGGTGCTCCCCGGCGACCAGGAGGCCGTCCATGCTGGCGTCGGATAGTGCGGCGAGCACCCTGTCTCCGTCCCAGGTCAGGCCGTACCCCTCAGTCATGGCTACTCCAGGTTCAGCTCGACGTGCTCTGGTAGGGGCAGCCCGTGCGCGAATAGGTCGGAGCGGGCCAGGACCCGTGAGGTTCGGCCGGCCCAGGTGACCCGGGATCCGGGGGGACAGACGGTGCCTGGCGGGCAGTAGACGGTGGTGGAGCTGACCTGTTCGGTGCCGGCTGCGTCCTGGGTTTGTACCCGCACCAGGCGGCGGGTCTGCTCTACCACGCACGGCGTGACATCGGCCGGGTCGGCGAACACGTCCCCGTAGGCGCCGGATCCCTCGTACGCCTGCAGGCTGACCGTGGCGGGGGTGGGGACGTGGACGGCGACGAATTCAGTCCAGTCCATGCCAGGGCTCCTGCGGTCCGTGCCCGGTCAGTCCGGCGGCCTGGAGTGTCTGCCATGCCTGCGGCCACAGCCCGTTAATCTTGCGTGCTTGTTGGCTGGATCCGCCAGCACCCTGCCCGCCACGCACCACGCTGACCTTCCCGATCGCGAAGCTCGCGGTCGGGGGCATGGCGCCGGTGCCGGTGATGTCCCCGGCGGCGACCATCCCGGCGACCTGCTCACACGTGGCATCCCGCAGGGCAGCGATCACATTCGCATCCGTCGCGTCGTAGACGGCGCACAGCAGCGCCCGGTCGACATCCCTGCTAGCGCGGGTGAGCAGCAGCGCGGCGAACGCGCCGGACGGCACCGTCACCGGGTAGGCGGCCAACTCTGCCTCGGTTGCGTACGCCACGCTGCTGCCTCCTCACTCGGGCTTCGGCCCGTACCTGTCGATCAGGTCGGTTTTGGTCATCGCCTCGGCCTCGTCCGGACCGGCGTCGTGCACCCTGACCGCGTAGCCGACCCATTCGGCCTTGACCGCCGATGGTGCGGGCGGCTCGTCGGCGAAGCCCACGCTGGCGGTCGCGGGCTCGACCTGGTAGCCGCCGTGTCGGCGGAAGTAGGCCAGGGCCCGGCGGTAGTCAGCCGGGTCAACCTCAGCCATGCCCTGGACGAATGCCACTCCAACGACCTCGCCGGTAACCGCAATCGGGGCGGTAACCCTGACAGTCGCCATCGCCATCACTGCACCTTGACCTTGCGGAGCACACCGCAGGCTTTGGTGTTCTTGAGCACCATCGCGGTCGGGCCCATCTCCAGTTCGCCGGTCTTGACCGCGCCCGCCCGCATGAAGTCGGGCATCCACGTTTCCACCAGCGGCTTACCCGCCACGGATGCGCCGTGCAGCGCGTCAAGTCCGAGGCTGACGGCGTACAGGTCGGTCAGGCCGGTGATGTCGCCGCCGCCCCCACCACCGTCGGCGTCGGCGGTGTAGATCGGCACGATCGGAGCGGAGCCCTGCATGCCGTCGCCCAGGTCGACCAGCGTCCAGTCGCCGTAGCGTTCGACCCGGCGGCCCAGGTCGTCCTTGTCGGCGGTGTAAAGACCAGCCCACCGGGCGAGCGCCCGGATACGGGTGATGGACTTGGTGTTACCCAGCAGGGCCCGCTCACCGGGAGGTAGGGCGCCGGGTGCACCGAGGTCACCACCGCCGGTCTTCGACGGCACGATCTCGGCGAGCATCGCGTCGAGCTGGTCCAGGGCCGCCATCGCCAGGGCCTGGGTGGTGACGGTGGATGACCGCCAGTCCAGGTAGCCGTCGGCGACCCCGTTGGCGAGCGGGTCGTACTCGGTGGCCGTGCCGGTCAGGGACTTGTCGAGGCCATCGAAGCCATTGACGTCAACGGCGGTGTCGCCGTTGATGAGTTCTTCCTGCCACCGCTGCTGGGTGGCGGTCAGAAGCTGCTGCATCTGAAACGTGACTTCGTTGGTCTGCGCCTGGCCGAGGTTCGCCAGGACCCGGTCGACGGTGAACGCACCGCCGTGGGGCTTGAGGTCGACGGTGTGCCTGGTCCGGGTCGCCTCGGTGGGCGTGTACTCGGTGTTGATGGCCCGGAACGCGGCGGTGCGGGGGGCGGTCAGCCGGGTGTATCCGTAGGTGAGGGTGGATCCACCGGTGGGGTTGACGGTGTCGTCGAAGACGATGCGGTCCAGGAGCCAGGAGTACCGGCGCAGGTTGTCGATCACCGCGAATGCGACGTCGTCCTGCGTGTTCACCTGGGCCTGGGCGAGGGTGACAGCCATTGCTGTGACTCCTGTTCCTGGGTGTGTGGTTAGTTGCCGTTCATGCGGGCGGCGATGGCCGCGCCGAGTCCGGCGGGGCGCTGCCGGGCGCCGGTGCCGCCGTTGTGGTCCGCTCCCTGTCGGGCCGGCCCTTGGCCTCCCAGAGCGAGTTTCGGGTTGCTCTTCACCGCGTCACGGATCGCCTGACCGACGGTCTTCTCGAAGTCGACCGCGGACGGATCCAGGGCGGCGAGCTGGCGCATGAATGTGCGGCTGTCGGTGAGCGCGTCCACGTCCGCGCCGGCCTTGCCGGCGAGTTTGAACAGCGCGTTTTCGATGGTCAGTTCGCCGATGCGGGCCTGGGCGTCGGTCAGCTCCTTGGCGACTTTCGCCGCGGTGGCGGCCGGATCGGTCTTCGGGTCGGGCTTCAGGCCCAGGGCGACCAGGACAACATCAAGCTTGGCCTGCTGGTCCTGCTCGGTCTTGAGCCGGAGTTCCTTCTCGCGTTTGGCGTCGTCGCGGGCCTTGCCCAGGTCACGCATCGCGCGGTCAGGGTTGTACTCGCCCTTGATCTCAGGCCTGCTGCTGGTGGCGTCGTCCTGGCTGGACTCGCCGGTCGGGGGACCGTCGCCGGTGTCGTCTGCGCCGTCGGATCCGTCGCCGGGTTCGGAGCCGCCGGCAGCGAGGCGGATCGGTAGGCCGTTGCGGCGGTAGCCGATGATCTGGCCGGCGCGGGCGCTCAGGCCGGGACGGGTGTGCTCCACAGGTTTCCCTCCTTGAGGGCGCAGTAAGCACCCCGGGGGCTTACCGGGGTGGTGACAGGGGTTGGGTGCGCCGGGCTGGCGTAGGTCAGTCCAGGCCCATGATTTGCCGGGCCCGGGCGTGGAATTCGTCCTGGGCGGCCGGCGGGGCCTCGAGGTCGACGTGGTGCAGGTTGTAGTCGCTGCCCGGCGTCGGATGCTCGTCAGGGTGGAACCCCGCGCTGTCGGCGTGACGGGCTACCCAGTTGCGGTGCCATTCGCCGAGTTCGGCCAGGCGGCGGACCCGGTCGGCGGAGGGCCGGACCGGGCGGCGGCGAGGTCGGGGCATGTGGGGGTCAGGGTCTGTCATAGCCACTTCACCCCTTCCCAGTCCGAGCCGAGCATGGCGCGCTTACCGATCCAGTCAGCGTCGTCGGCAGATCGGCCGCATTGGCTGATCTCCCACGCCGACGGGTAGTCGTCGCTGCCGAACGCCTCGTATTCGGCGCGTTCCAGGATAGCTTCAGCCTGCTCGATTTGCGTTTTGTCGGTCGTGGATCTGATCTCGCGGCGGAGGCGGTGCAGGATCTCGTCGGCTGATTCCTCGTCGGCGAAGTCGTAGCCGTGACTAGCCCACGTATAGCCGCCGATGTCGATGTTGGCGTGGACTTCGATGCGGGTAATGCCCTGCGACCGGTACCAGCCCTCCAAGTGGGCGTTGAACTCACTGGCGAAGCCCTTCCCCCGTTGCTCCCGGCCGAGTTGGAGGAAGGCGTGCACGGCGACAAGTTGCCCATCGTCGTCGCGGTAAAACGCTCGCTGAACATTACCGACCTCGGTGCCATCCAACGCGTCCGCGTAGATCTTGGCGCGGACCAGGATGCCATGGAGGTCGCCGGCATGGCCGAATTCGTCGTAGCTTTCGACGCCGTTCACTTCCACGATCAGGCCGGCGTACTCCCCTCCGACTATCTCGGCCATGACATCGCCGGCCATGTCTCGGCCCGCAGCCTCATCCAGGTCTACCTCCAGCAGCCCTGGTAGGTCATCCACCCGGGGCGGCGGTTGGGGTGCGCGAATCCACTGCGGCAGTGCCGCCGGTGTAGGTGTAGCGGCCGGTGATGGCCTACTGGCTGGCTGGTTCCCGGCGCCGGGCTGTTCCCGGTAGCGCAGCCGCTTCAGTTCCGGGTTCGCGGCGAGATGCTCGCGCATCGTCTTCTGCCAGGCGCGGATCTTTGCGCGGGCGGCGGTCTTCGCCTCCGGTGTCAGCGCACCCGTTTCGCGTTCCTTCCAGCGGCGAATCTGCCGTTCGATCGCACGCTGTCGGTCTTTGGCCTCGTACCCGTCGGGGTTGGCGGTCGGCTTGGCCGGTCGGCGGGTCGCCCCGGGCAGGTACGCGCGGAGACTGTGTGTGCAGTTCGGGTGTTGAAGGCCCGCGGCTCGGGCCTGCTCCACCGTCCCGGCCACGTCCACGGTCACGATGCGGCCCTCGTCGAGTGCGCTGGGCATTTCAACCCGACCCCGCTCGGCGCCGGATATCGACAGGATGGCGCCTTCCCAGGGACGGCAGCGCTCACACTCGCGGGGACTGTCAGACACGATGACAAGATCAATACCGAGGCTGGTGAGCCGATCGGTCTGCCCTTGCACGGCGGCGCGTTGGGTGACGGTGCGAGCGGCCATCTCCACGTACGACGACAGCCGCCACTGCCGGCCGCGGACATCAGTGAATGATGTGACCCCCTGGTCGATGAACTTTTGGTACGCCCACTGGGATGCCTGCCGGCGGGTCATCCCCCCGACCACCGATACCGCGGTCGCCCGCTGCACCACCGACCGGTACACGTCCATCACGTGCCGCAAGACGTTGGAGTGCCGCTGCCCCACATCGTCGAGTAGCGCGGAGGCGAGGGACTCCATCACCCCGGCGCGGATGCCCTGCGCCCGGATCACTCCAGCCGCCCGGCCGGCGTCCGGGTCGCGGGGCAGCAACCGGGCGGGGATGCCGGCGGTGGCGGTGGCCTGACCGCTGCGGTACGCGGAGGCGAGCATGCCGCGGATGTGGCCGGACGTGTCTGCGGCGACCAGGGCGAGCACCTGCTCGACCGTGCTACGCACCGTGGCGAGGGCGCCGAGGCGTTGCGCCTGCCAGTCGGCGGCGTCGATCCCGGTGGCCAGGCGCCGGGTGACCTCCGTGAGGATTGCCTGTTCGGCGTCGCGGTACAGGTCAACCAGGGTGCGGGTGGTGGCCTCGATCTGCTCGCCGGACAGGGCCATCGGGCTACGCCTCCACCGTCGTCTCCTCGTCGGCCTGGTCGTTGTCCTGGGTGTTGCCGGCGAGCGCCCCTAACGCCGGCCCGACCTCAACGGGGGTGGGCTGGTCGTCGCGGATGCGGGCCACCTCGGCGTGGACCTGGGTGTCGTCCCAGTCGGGGTGCAGCATCCGTACCTTGGTGTCGGTCGAGGCTGCCTGCGCTGCCTCGATGAGCTGGAGCGTCCGGGCTACCGTCTCCGGTGATTCGGACACGCTGTCGCCGAACTCGACGCTCGGCCGCACCGGGTCGGGCCGGCTACCGCCGAGCTGGGCGCGCTCAACCGCGAGGAGCAGCTCCACTGCCTCGGCGATGGCGGGCTTCCACGCCTGGATCCGGTTGCCCCGGGTGGTGAAGGACATCCTTTCTCGGGCCTGCACCTCCGTGGCTGTCACGGCGACATCGCCCTCATCGCCCAGGGTTTGGCTGCTCAGGCCGGCGTGCCGCATCGCGATTTTCATAGCCTCGTCGAGTGATGCCTTGTGCTCGGCGTGGCGGATGGCGAACTGGCTGAGGGTGATGCCCTGTCCTTGGTCGGGGAGCGCGTTGACCGACGTGTACACCTCCCGGTCGGCGTTCCATGTCGCGCCTTGGCCGGGCCCGTTGGACTGGAGCATGTAGTCCGGGATCATGATGCGGGCGCGGGCGAGGCGGATGTCGCGCATCCACGATGTCCACACCTCGTCGGCGGTGTCGAAGGTCTGTTCATTTCCGTCGAAATCGCTACGGCCGAGGTACTTCAGGCCCGGCATGCTGCGCCACAGCCTCTGCGGGCCAGTATTCGGGATCCGCACGACATCCAGCCGGTCCAGGCCGGTGGCCTGAGCACCTGTCTCATCCACGAGGTCGGCCAGGTGGCGGGTGTCGGGGTGGTCTGCCAGGCTCAGCGGCCGTCCGAGCTGGTCGGGGGTGCCCTCGTGCACGGCGTAGGTAATCCGGCCGGTGCGGGATCCGGCGGCCCCGGTGACCACATCGTGGTGCTCCAGTAGCCGGATCACTGTCCGGTCGTCACGCTCCAGCTCGGACCAAAACGTGACCTCGATCAGCCGGCCCCACCGCAAGGCCGGCAGGGCCCCGTCGGCGTGCACCGCGGCGAGGAACGCCCGATCCGGGAAGACGTCGCGGTCGATGACCGGCCGTAGGTACACGTCGCCGAGCGCCGACGCAGCCTCCGCAGCGTGCAGCAAGACGGCGTTAAGGCCGTCCTCCTGGAGCTGCTCCAGCCGCGCCATCACACCACGGTCCTCGTGAGTCAGGGCGGGCGGTTCAGCGAGCAGCAGATTCCCTGCCGTGGCGGCCAGGTCAGCGGGCAGCGGCACATGCAGGCGACCGTCACGCTGCCCGGCCGGTGGCGGAGTGCCCCACAACCAGCGCGACAGGTAGCCCACAACACCACCGGCGTACTGGCTGGCCCGCACCCGGTCCGACGGGGCGAGTCTGGTGCCGGTGACAGCCCGGTTCAGGTATACGGAGCGAAGCCGGTCAGGGTCGCCCGTGTACCACGCGTCCCAGTCCCTGTAGGCCGTGTAGGCGGGTGCGTGCGTGGGAGGCGGCCAGGCGCCGCCGGTGGGGATCGGCACCGGGCATCCCTTCGGTCAGGTGAGGTTGAGCGCACCCCGCAGTAGCGGACGCCACAGCACCTCGGGGGTTTTGATCGCGTACCGGCCGGCATCCAACGAGTGGTCGCCGACCTTGATCGGCTTGTCCTCACCAAGGAGGGCAGCCTTGTCGTCCCACACATAGCCGGGTATTTCGGCGATCCAGCCCTCGCACGAGTCGTGCACGAAAAGCTGGCCCTCGGCGAGCAGTGAGGCGATGAGTCGGATGCCATCGAGTACGTCGTTGTCGGCGGCTACCGGCATGAGGCCGTCGCGGAAGAGCTGGTGGCGGAAGCCGGCGGCGGCCGGGTCGACGCACACCCACTCAGGCTGGACACGCATATTGTCCAGCCAGCTACGTAGCCGCGCCGAGTATTCGGCCTGGGTGAGCTGCCGCATCCGCTGCTTCGAGTCCCACCGCCACTCCCGGCACAGGTACAGGCGGCCGTCGTCACCAACGCCCAGTAGTAGTCCGGCGAACGGGTTGACGTCTCCGTAGTCCACGCCGAGGGAAACCCAACGGGTGATGTACGGTAGCTCGCTGACCACGTGCCGGTCCGGGTCCCAGCCTTCGTAGACCGCGCCCTCGGCCATGACCCACTGGCCGAGGATCATCCGCCGATACCACAGGCCCGTGTACTGCCGTCGATACCGATCCTTGACCCGCTCAGATAAGAACGGGTTGTCATCGAGGCCGAAATGCCAGATCGCCCAGTCACCGTGCAGCCGCCCACCGGGGCGGGCTTCGTCGATGCCGTTGGCTTTCAGCCAGTGCCGCGGGTTGTCCGGGTTCGTGTTGCCGAACAGTTGGGCGCCGTCGAGAGAGCAGCGGGCGAGTAGCTGTTCGTGGAAGCTCTGCGGCATCAGCGACCACTCGTCAACGTAGGCCGACGCGCAGGTCATGCCACGGAGCCGGTTTTCGGAGCGCTCGTCGTTGAAGGTGATGACCTCGATGATGCGGCCGAGGATCGTCGCTGTCGGTGCTCCCCGGGTGTAGGTGGTGGCCTTGGACAGCGGGCCGAACAGCCGGGAGTCACGTAGCGGGTTAAAAATGTTCCGTACGGCTGTGTCGTAGGTCTTCGCGCACACCACAAGATCGCCGCTGGTGGGAGCATCGGCTACCTGCATCAGCCAGCGCAGCAACCCGGAGGCGGTCTTCCCGGATCGGACGGCACCCTCGGCGAGGTTCACGAACGCGTCGGAGTCAACCACGTAGTCGATCTGCTTCTCGGACAGGGGCAGGGCGCGCAGGTTAACCACCATCGGTGGACCCCGCCTGGTCGCGGGCGGCGCGTAGCTGGTCGCGCAGCTCCAACAGCATGCCCTTTTCGTCGTCGCTGCCGGCGGCCTTGTCGTACTCGGCCAGCTTGAGCGCCGTGCCCGCAAGGGCCTGGATCGCGTTGGCGATGTTGCGTTTGTCGGCGAACGGCGGCTCTTCCAACGTGGTCGAGTTGTAGTCGTTTTCCCGACCGCCGAAGTTGTAGACCAGGGCCGGAGCGAACATTTGTGCCATGAGTTTCTGGGCGGCTTGGAGGGCGTCAACGTGGAGTTGTGCGCGGCGGGCAGCGCCGTCGGCTTTGCAGGCTTCGGTGGCCTTGGCGGTCGCGCCGGACCGCTCGAAGGACAGACCCAGCTCCTGAGCGAGGCGACTGATGGTGCGTCCCGAACGGCCGATTGTCCGGCCGATCTCGTTGCGCGACAGGCCCTGGCCGTGCAGTTCGCGGACCCGGTCGTAGTCGGCCTGGGTGACTGGTCGGGCGGTCATGGTGTGTCGCTCCGTCCCGGTCTGCGACCTGCCCGCCTCCACGTGCAGATGTCGTAGCGGCGTTACAACCACTGCTCATCGATGTTGCCGGCGTACAGGTAGGCGGTGCGGTAGTCCGGCCTCGCGAACAGCGCTGACTCGCCCGCGTACACGGCAACGAGCAGACCCGGCCGATACCACCAGCCGTTGGTAATGCCACCAACCTCTGCGACCGGTTGCATGGTGTTCAGGTCGAGCTGGTCGACGGCCGAACCGGTCAGCCTGGTGACCGTGTCCGCGATGTCCATCGCCGCCCATGCCAGAGCCAGGGCCTCAACCCACCCGTCGATGCTGCAATACAACGGGATCCACTGCCCATCGTCGCCACCGGCGATTCCGATCGTGCCGTCCGGTCCGATCAGGAACGAATACGGCACAGCAGTGCGTTGTGGACCGGCCTCGAAAAGCCACCCCTTGGGAGCAAACGTGTCTTCCCACTCCGGCGTGTCCACGCTGAGCATCCGTGGACCCGCCGCATCTTCGGGTATGCCCGGCGCGGACGGCAGGACAAGACCACCCCACCGGGCCTGATACGCCTCGGCGCGGTCGATGACCTCGTCAGGAACCTGCGCCTTCTGCCATGCGCCTCGAAACTGGCTCACCGGCGGCGCATCGAGCCACACTCCGTGAACGTCGACGAACGAGCGAGCACGTCTGCTCAAACCCGTCGGCGGCCGACGAAAGTTCCACACATGTGCATGGTATCGGGGCTTGGGCACACTCCGCCTGTGCGGTGGATGTGTGAAAACATGATTGCTCGGTTAGGCGGCTCTCGTCAACTCGACACGCGTGCGGCCCCGGCCGGTGGTGCGGGTGAGCATCTCCACGTGGGCGGCCTGGTCGTAGCGGTACCAGGTGGTGCCGCGTCCTTGCCCGGGTAGGTGGTGGGCGGGCAGGAGGCCGTGCAGCCTGTCACCGGAGTCGCGGGACCGGCGGGCCCAGTCACGCACGCGGGCGGCGGTGATGTCGGGGCCGAGGGCGTGGGCGATCTGCGCGGCGGTGCCGTAGCGGTGACCGACAAGACTGATCATGATTCGAGCGTATGTCCCTGTGCATAGGGCGGCACGGTGAGGACGGGTGGCCTCTCCTCTAGCAGTGGCGGTGGCCCCGGGTTCAGCCGGCGAGTGCGGCGGGCTGAACCCGGGGCCGCTCTAGGTTGTCGTTGCCGTGGGCTGCACTGTGGTCTGGTTGCGGCCCGTGGCCGCTAGGACGAGGATCGTGAGTCCGATGACCAGTGCTACGCCGACATATTCAGCGGCGGGACTAACCACTATCCATCGATATGTCGGAGCGAAGGGGTAGATGCCAGGGGGGTCAGTGAATACGGGCTCGGCCAGCGTCCCGTACAGGCTGACGGTGGATGTGGCGGCGAATCCGAGTGCGGTGATGCCGAGCGCGAAAGCCGCCAGCCGGTGCGGTAGCGACCGACGTCGGAGGCGGTACATCGTCCAGCCGGTAAGGACCCAGCCGGTGCCCGCTCCAACGAGCCAGCCCAGCAGGATAGCTCCCGGTTCCCACGTCGGTTGCGCCGGGGAGATCTCTCCGGTTGACAGGACCGTACCGGAAGGGGTGGTAACCGTGGTGGCGGTGAGCACAAGGCCACCCCGGGTCGCCTGAAACCTTTGGACGAGTTTTTCCCGTCGCTCGTCCCATCCCTCATTTCGGCTTGAGTCGGAAATGGTCGTGACGGGCCCGCTCGTCCAGCCGTCGGCCCGCAGTCGTTCCTGCGCATGGTCAACTGACCAATTCGGGACTGAGAGCGGTTGCGCGGCGGACACGGTCACCCCGCGCCAGAGCGTCCGCGGGCTGTCATATCGGTGGACTTCCGGTGTGGTCAGTGGGACTCCGCTGACGGTTTCGGCGGTCTGTACGGCTGCTGTGTCCGACGGGAGATCGACAGTTGTGTGCCATGCCAGCCAGGAGGCCGAGGCTGCGCCCACGGCGCCGAGGGTCATGGCCGTTAGTACGGCTGCTATGACGGCTGATTTGCCGGTTGGTAGTCGGAACCACTGCCGTAGTGCTCCGCGTAGCAGGTCCGCTACGTCGGCCTGGTGGGGCTTTCGTTGGCCCGGTTCGGCGGAGTCCATCAGCGTGGTGAGGATTTCCTGGCCGTGGGTCCGGCGGTAGCCGATCGGGTATGCCCACAAGAGTCGCCGGTGCCAGCGTTCTAATTCGGTGTGCTCTGGTATGACCTCCCCCGAGGCGGTCATGCGGGAGTACCGAAGGCGTTGGGGAGTCCGAGTGTCGAGTCGGGTCGGGCTTGTAGTCGGCTTTCCGCCACTTCCGCTTGCTTGCGCAGGCGGCGGGCCCGCTCGGCAAGCCGGCCGGCGCCCGCGTCGGTGAGCCGGTAGTAGCGACGTAGCCGCCCGTCAACGACCTCCTGGCGGTCGACCGCGATGAGTTCCTGCTCCATTAGGCGGTCGAGGGCTCCGTAGAGGGTGCCGGCCCGCAGCTTCACCGTCCCCTCGGAGATCTCGGCGACCTCCTGGGTCACTCTGTAGCCATGTTTGGGCCCCGTCGCCAACGCGGTGAGGATCAGGAACGTTGGTTCCTGCATTGATGCCATGCAGAACAGATTACGTTGGACGGTATATGCCGTCAAGCTGTATCAGTGAGGTGATCACCGCCCAGGCGGCGGTCACGGTGGTGCGGTGACGACAGCATGTCGGGGCCAGATGTGCCGTACGCCCTCCAGCCCGCCGGGGCAGCGGCAGTCGGGGGTGTGCCGGCAGTCGGCGGAGCATACGACGGTGCGGGCGGCGGCGGGCCCGACGGTGGTCGCCTCCAGGCTGCGGCGCTGGCATCCGGGGCAGTCGCCGGGGATCCGCGTGCGGTAGGGCGGTTGGTCGATCCAGCCGCGGGCCAGCTCGTCTTCGTCGGCGAGGTGCACCGCGAGGAGGCCGAGGGCGCGGGGCGGCAGGCCGAGTCCGGGTAGGGCGGTGAGGATGCGCTCCAGCGGGTCGCGCCCGGGTGGGAGCCGGTACATGTCGGCGAGCCAGGTCAGCCGGTCGTGGAGGCGTCGGGTCCGCTGCGCCCACGTCTGGGTGCGCGGTGGGGGCCGGTCGGCGGTCAGCGTGGCGACAGGGTCGGCGTGTCCGCCGATGGGGTGGATGGTGCCGTGGATGGGGCTGCGCAGGATGGGGGCGGCGGCGGTGAGGGTGTCGCCTCGGTGCCGGGCCTCGGTGGTGGCGAGCGCGTTCAGGTGTTGTCTGGCGGTGTGGATGGACCAGGCGGCGGCGGTGGCGTGCAGGTGGTGCGGTGTCACGGGATGGCCTCCGGTCGTGGGGAATGGCCGGTGATGGCTTCGGCAACGGCCGCGATCAAGTCGCGGGCGGTAGGTGGTGTGACGGCGTTGCCGAGTTGGCGCACCCTCTCGCGTTTGTTGCCGAGCACCCGGTAACCGGCGTCGAACGCCATCGCGGCCTGGATCTCGTGGGGCTCCAGCATGCGGAACGTGCAGTCGTCGACCCCGACGTCGGCGGCGCCCACGAGGGCGTTGCGGTCGACGGTGGTCACTGTGCCGGCGGGCTGGCCGACGGGTCGGGCGTGGCCGTTGCCGTAGTAGGGCACGAGCAGGTGATCCCAGCGGATCAGCGACTGCACCGACGATGCGGTCTGCGTGCGCAGCGGCTCACCGACCGGGGTGGACATCTGCCCGGGGCAGCCCCGGGCGGTCATGTTGCGCATGACGAGGGCGTGGTGGTTACCGGCCGCCGCCACGGTGTCCAGCGGCGCGGCGTGGGCGGGCTTGGCGGTGTTGTTCGCCCGCATCGGCACCACCAGCGCCTCGGTGTCGCGGGTGGTGCGGGTGCGGAACGGCTCGGCGACGGTGCGGGCTTCGTCGTTCCAGGTCCCACCGGCGGGCACGAGCATCGTGTTGACGAGTCCGAGGTGGTTGCCGGAGGCGGTCAGCGTCGGCAGCGGCACCTCCGGCGCGGTGGTGCGCCGCTCGTGCGGGCCGCCGCGGTGGATGGTGACGAACCGCTGCCCGGCGTGCCGCTTGAGCCCGGCCTCGATGCGGGCGATGGTCTTCGCGGCCAAGGGGCGGGTGCGGTCGCCGATGCGCTCGCCGGGCAACGTCCAGTCGATCGCGGCGGCGGCCGGCAGCACCCCCGGCATGACCTCGATGTGGCAGCGGGCGGTGGGGCACCGGTAGACGTACTGCTGGCGGTAGCGGCCCCACGGCGCGTCGGGCCGCTTCCACGCCTGCACCGCCCGGACGGTCTTCTCGCAGCGGGGGCACCACGCGGCGGGGCGGGTCCACCGGTTGAGGTCGGGGCAGCGGTCGCCGGTCAGGTGCCCGACGGCGTACCAGCGGTCCCGCGACTGCGGCGCGCCGTCGCCGATGGCTTGGGCGAACATCGAGTTCAGGTAGACGAAGTGCAGGCAGTAGCCGGCGGTGCGCAGCGCCGTGGCCCAGGCGTCGAAGTACAGCCACTGCCGCACGTCCACGACGTTTTCCACGATGAACGCCCGGTACGGCCGCCCGCGCAGCTTCATCGCTTCCACGAACCGGCAGACGTCCCACATGGTCGCCCGGGACCGCTCGGCGGCCTCGTCGGGCAACGTCTGGTCGAACAGGTCGGGTTGCCGGTCGCCGCGCCGCTTGCCCTTGGCCTGTGAGTGGTTGGTGCACTCCGGGGATGCCCACAGGATGTCGGTGGCCGGGTAGCGGCGCGGGTCGGTCTGGGAGATGTCCGCGCAGTCGTGATCGGCGTCGGGGTGGTTGGTGTTGTGCGTGTCCACCGCGAGTCGCCAGTGGTTCGCGGCCATGCGCACCCGCACCCCGGGCACCTGGATCGCGCCGGAGGACGACCCGCCGGCGCCGCAGAACAGGTCGGTGATGGTCAGCACCAGTCAGCCCTCCTGCGTGCTGCCGGCGGCGGCGGTGCTGTGGTCCGGGCAGAGCACCGTGAGGCCACGCAGACGCATCCAGCCCCGATCCGATGGGCCGACATCTGCGCGATAACTCCGGCGACATCCCGGGTAGACGCAGTAGCGGATCAGGGTGCCCGCGTCGTGCGCGCTGCTGGGCCGGGAACCGAGGATGTCCCATGCAGACACGCGCTCTTGGTCGGTGCGCTTTGTGTCGTCGCGGATCTCGACGATGAGGTCACCCGCGACGGAGAGGGCATGGCGGAAGCTGTCGCGCTCGGCGGCGAGTTGGTCGACGAGTTCGGCGGCGGTGGCGAGGGGGTTGTGGCAGCCGGCGCGGTTGAGGGCGGCCCACACGTCGGTGAGGGTTTCGAGCGCCTGCTGGCAGTCGTCGGGGGCGGTGGTGGTGGCGTGGTGGTCGTGGCGGCATTCGCCGTAGATGGGTAGGCGGGTGGGCTCAGGCATCGGTGGCTCCGTTGGGGATGTAGCCGGCGTCGGAGAGCAGACGTACAGCGGTGGCGCCGTCGAGGAGGACGTAGGCGTGGGCGGGGCTGGTTTTGCCGCGCCGCTTGATCCAGGCAAGGCCGATTCGGGCGCCGTCGTTAGCGGTTTCTGTGCTGGTTTCGTCGGCGTAGGCGGCGAGGGTGACGGTTTTCTCGTTTTTGCATTCGATGACGACGCCGGGGATTCCGGCGATGTCGCCGCGGTCGTTTGCCCCGTTGAGGGTGCGGCGTTCGGCGTGGGGTGCGCCGTTGTCGCGTAGGTAGGTGACGACTGCGGTTTCCCAGGCGGTTCCTTTTCGTTTGCTGGCGCTCATTAGAACGGGATCACCTCTTCTGTTGTTTCGGTGGTGTCGTCGGTGGTGGTGGCGTGGTGTTCGGTGGGGGTGGGGTTCCCGCAGTGGTGTTCTGGGAGTACGGGGGCGCGGTTGGCGCTTTTGATGCGTTCTTGGTCGAGGTGGATGAGGCCGGTTCGGGTGAGTCGGTAGATGGTTCGGGTGGTGAGGATGGCGGCGATGATGCCGGCCCTGTTGAGGGGTGTGGGGTCGGCTCGTGTGTGGAGTCCTTCGGCCCAGCCGGTGAGGACGACGGTGCGGCAGCGGTGGCAGGTGTGGACCTTGACGGGGGTGGTGTGGAGGTGGCTCATGGCGTTCTGCCGCCTTGGCCGTGGCAGTGGGGGCATTGGCGTAGCCGTCCGGGGCCGTGTCGGTGGTAGCGGCTGCCGCATCGTGGGCAGGTGCCCCAGTCGCCCTGTGAGTGGGTGTGGCGGTGGCAGGGGCAGCCGGTGGTGGCGGGGGCGGCGAAGGTGGCGACCGCGCGGTCGCTGTTTTTTGATCTTTGTTCGCTGCGAACCGAACCGCGCGCTTCCATATAAGCGCGGTCGCGCGGTTGCGGAACCGCGCGGTCGCGGGGTTCCGCGCGGTCCGCGCGGTCGGCTTCTAGGTAGTGTGCTGTGTCCCGATTGTTGACTTTTTCTTGCCTTATGGCCCCTATCTGTACTGCGTACCGGATCGCGGCGCGGGCATCGTCCCGGACGACACCGTGCTTCTCCTCCAACCCGGCCACGATCTTGGTTTGGCTCAGGCCCGGGTTCACGGTCACGTAGTCGACCGCCAAGTCGAGGTAGCGCGCGTCCTTCACCTCCTTGCGGGACCCGCCTCCGGTCACCGTCAGGCGCCGACTCGCGGCCGTGAACTCCAGCTGCGTCTCGGGTAGCTCGACGTCACGACCAACGGCGGTCAGGTAGCGGGCCGGGTCGGGGTTCTCGCGGTCTTCATCGGCGCGCACAAGCCGCCATTCGGCGTCGGGCCAGTCCCGCAGCCGGGATGCTCCCCGCCCCCGTTCTCCGTTATGGCCCATGTGGTGAACCACAAGCGCCTCTTCTACATCAGCCTCTTTGAGAAGGGCTTCGAAGGCGACGAGGAACCGACCGACATCGCGGTTGTCTTTCTCGTCGAGGCCGAACGCGGCGAGTACCGGACCGAGGCAGTCAAGAATGACTGTCCGACCGGAAACCGACCGGATGCGTTCAACCCATTCATTGCGGCGCTGTTCGTCGAACAGGTCGAATGAGGACACGGCGCCCCGTAGGGGCACCACAATGACGCGCTGCTGATTGGTGATTGTTTGGTCGGCCAGCCAGCGGCGCAGATTCTGCCGGGACAGCTCGACGTCGAATACGACGATGGTTCCGTCCTGGACCGGGTCGGCGTGGAAGCGGTCGAGGAACGGGGTGCCGTCGGCCAGGCTGCGGATCAGGTTGTCGCGCAGGGTGGTCTTTCCGGCTTTGGCTTGGGCGACGAGCATGACCCGGCCGTGGCGGGGCCACAGCTCGTCGACCAGGTAGCGCACGGGTTCGTCGGGCTCGGCGAGTAGGTCGGGGAGGGCGACGAAATCCGGTGGTGGCAGGCGGGCCGCGGTTTCGGCTCGGAGAGTGGCTTCGGCGGCGCGGCGGGCGCGGAGGCGCACGAGTTCGTTGTCGGTGAGCTGGGCGAGGCGGGCGGCTTCTGCTTCGGCGGTGAGCTGCGTAGCGGGGGTGAGGGTGGCGGGCTGCTGCGAGGTTGTGGGGTAGCGGTACCAGACGTCGGTGAGCTTGTCGTGGGCTTCTTCCCAGGTGACGGGGTAGCGGGCGGCGGGTGGCTGGGCGCAGTCGGACCATCGGGCCCGCATCAGGTTTCCGGCTTCGGCAAGGGTGAGCCCGGGCAGGTTGCGTAGGTGCCCGGCGTAGGAGACGAGGGCGGCGTGACGGGTGCCGTCGGGGATGTGGCCGGAGTGTGGGTTGTGCGGGCCGGTCAGCCCGTCGGGGAGGCTGACCGGAGCAGCGGGTGTCGCCTCGGCGGGGTTACCGCGGGCGCGTTGGATCATGTCGGCGATGGTGGCGCCGCTGTCGTCGTCGTCCAGCTCGTCGAGGTTGGGTTCGATCAACCACCGGTAGCGTTCGGGCTGGCCGGTGGTTTTCGAGACACGCACGGTGGGCGCGATGAACGCGAACCCGCGGCCGTCACCGTCGGGGCGTCCGCCCTTGACGTCAACACCGGGGGCGATGTTGTCACGGGAGCCGACGGCGAGAGCGGCGATGAAGTCGTGGGTGCCGCCGCTCGGGGTGGCGGCCTGGCCGTAGCTGGTCGGCCACGCCCCGGCGGCTTTGAGGCCACCCACCGTGGTGTCGCCGCCGTTGCGGGGGTCAACGTCGAGTAGGTCGATGCGGTGGCCCATGACGGCACACAGCGCCCACCCGGGCCGCCACCGGTTGACCACGTCGAGGGTAGGGGTGCTGGTCTCCCAGCGCCTAGGTAAGTGGAAGCCGGAAACCGATGTGCCTTTACACCAGGGCACACACTCGCCGTCGACGTGGGGTGGGGCGACGAACAGCGGCACCCCGGCCTGGACGAGGCCGCGGGCGATGGTGAGAGCCCGCTCGATGTCGTCGTCGGCGGGGCGGGTGGGGGCGACGAGTGCGGTCATGTGCTGGCCTGCCGTGTCTCGGTCGCCGTGCTGGTCATCGACTCTTTGCTCCGCTTCGGGTCATGCCGGCCCCCGCCCCGGATCGAAAGGGCGGGGGCCGGCGGGTTGAACTGTGCGGGTCAGGCGCCGAGGGCGCCGAGCTGCGCCCGGGCCTCGGGGGTGAGCTGCGCCAGAACCGCCGGGTCCAGCGCGGCCGGCGGCGTGGCCGCCGGGACCGCCGCGGGCGCGGGGCCGGCTGGTATGGCCGCCGGGACCTGGGCGGGAACCGCCGCAGGAGTGGAGACCGGCGGGGCGGGAACCGGCGCCAGGGCCGCGGCGGGCTGGGCGGCCGGGGTGGGCGCCGTCAACGCGGTAACGAACCCAGGATTCGCGGCCATCCACTGCTCGGCGAAAGCCACGGCCTGCGCGTCGCCGGTGGCGTCGTCGAGCTCGAACGGCGGCTGCTGTCCAGGCTTGCCGGTGCCGATGCTCATCCGGGCCAAGACCAGCTCGCCGAGCTGCCGCTTGAGAGCGCCGACGAGTTTGCCCTGCAACCACAAGACATCGCGGTAGATGACACCGTGGCTGCCGTCGGCGTTGGTTTGGGTGAGCACGGCGACATCGCAGCGGATGCCGTCCTTCTCCCCGAAGCTGGTCTTGATGCCCTGGGCGTGTTCGGTCGGCCGGACGATCAGGAGCTGACCGACGAGGTCTTTCGCGGCGAGGATGTCTCCGCTGCTGCTGGGGGCGTTGAACTGCACTGTCGTGTCCCTTTCGGTATGAGCTGCGGCGTCTGCTGCGGCTACTGGGTTTGTTGCGTGGCTCCCGGCCACGGATTGGCCGGAGCTATCCCGGTCCGGGGCAGCCGGTGGTGTCGGCGGGCCCGCCGGGCCGGTAGAACGGGCACCAGGTACAGGCGACCTGGTCCGCGTGGGCGGGGATGTGCCCGATGGGTAGGGCCGCGGCGAGCTGCCGCACGGTGGTGGCACGCCGCAGCGCATCGTGGGCGATCTGCGGCCGGTAGGGCTCCGACCAGACATGCAGATCGGTGAGGTACCCCGACCTCGGGTAAAACGCGATCGCGACCTCCCGGACCGGCCGCCCGGCCTGCGCGTGGCCCAGCCCGTACAGGTGGATTTGCGTCCGGTACTGGTTGGAGGGTCCGTGGTTGATGTACTTCTTCAGGGCGGTCGCGCCGACCACCTTGTGGTCGATGACAACGTGCCGGTCGGCGTCGTACAGGTCACACGACCCGGAAACCCCATGCTGATCCGCGCCGGCCGTGACGCGTTCCTCCACCCAGTACCGGCGCTGCCCGTAGTCTCGGCTGCCGTTCGGTGGCCCCAACACTTCCGCGTTGTACCGGTCGATAGCGATAGCCAGGTTCTCGTGCACCGCAGTACCGACGAACGCGAACCACGGGTCAGCGGCCGTATTGACCGGCTCCGCCCCGGCATACCGGTAGGCGAGACGGCGCATGCAGTCCACGCCGATCTCCGACGGGCCGACAGCACGCTGACGCGACCGGGGGGCGTTGGCCGACACCCACCGCACCATATCGATGAGCTCGGCTTTGATCGGATGCGCCGTCGGCCCTGCTGGCGCCGCGAACACCCCAGCGCCAGCAGTAAGAACAGGCTGATCGGGAACCGCAGCAGGCCGAACACACCCGACATGCAGACCGTGGGCCCACAGGCTAGGGTCCAGCGGCTCACCACAGTTCGCGGCGCACGCAACACGCGACAACTTGACGGCGCGAGTCACGGTCACGCCTTCCGCTCGAAACGGCGAGCCCGGTACGCGGTGAACAGCTCCGGCACCTCCGCCTTGAGCGCGTCCACATCCACCTCATCGCGGGTGACCGTGACCGTGTACTTGACCGCCAGGTCGGGGTGGTCCTGGGCGAAGCGGCGTGCGTTGAACTGGCCGGTGTGCCGCCACGTGAACACTGGCCGCCCACCAATGTGCCCCTCGGTGCGGTCGCCCATCACGGACTGGATGCGCTTACGGAGCGTCTCCGCAGCCCCACCCCATTTCTTGGCCTCAGCCTCAGCGTGATTGAGCGCGTCTACCAGCGGCGCCAGTTCATCCAGGTGGACCGGGTTCATCGGGTTCATCAATTCCTCTCCTTCGGATAGCGGTGAGAGCGGACCGTTCCTGCCCGGACCGCCCACCTGCCGGTCATGACGCGCCCACCCGCCGCCTGACGCGAGGCTTGCGGCCGATCAGCCCGGCCTGCACGTCAGCCGCATGCTGGACATCGCCGTGGGCCACGCACAGCAGCAGCTCCCCGTCACCACTGACTCGCCGCCGGCTGGCAGTGCGGATATCGACCCCACCGGCTCCGCCCCGCTCATGGGCGACCAGGACACAGTGCTGACACTGCACCCGCCGGGCAGGCCCATAGCCGCCCCATCGCACTGCCCCGGCCTGCACACCCACCCCGCCACGAGGCGTGGCCACCTCGACGGGCCGCGGCGCGGCGGACAAGCCCAACTGCTCACTGCTGTCGTTCACCGCGGCCTCGCCTTCGGCCAACGGTGAGAGCGGACCGTCCGCACCCGGACCGCCCGCGGCAGATCCCCAGGCGTACGCCGGTGCCGGCCCGTCACCCGCACCGGCCGGGACAGGTGCGCGGCCATGGGCAGGACGATCGCGTCGATGAGGCTCACCGGCCCGCCTCCTCACGGCCGGCGCCGAGCCGCTCCCGCGCGGCCACCAAACCCACCCGCAGCTGCTGGGAGGTGCTGATGGCCTGGTCCCGATCAGTGCGGGCCTGCCGCAGGTCGGCGCCGAGCCCGCGGGCCAGATCCCGCCACAGGCGGAGCTGCCGGGTACGCCGCTCGTAGGCAGCCGTGGCGGTGTCCAGCTCGTCCTGGAGCCGGGCCCGCTCGGCGTCGGCCGCGTCCAGGGCTGCGGCCAGCTCCCGCAGCTCCCGCACCATGTCGTCGGTCATGTGAGGCTCCAGATCAGCAGTGCGAGCAGCAGGTACAGGCCGACGCCGATGAGCAGCCCGACTAGCAGGCCAGCGAGGATGCGGACGGACCCCGGGACGGAGTCGGCAGCGTGCCGGGCACCCTCCACCGCCGGGCAGGCCAGACCGTGGTCACGGCCGGGAACGGTCAGGCAGCCGGGGCACAGCCCGGGGCCGGAGTGGGTCTGCTGGTGGCGTGCCATCTCAGGCCACCTCCCGCAGCGCCGGGTCCGGCAGTGGGACCAGGCCGGGACAGTGCGGCGGCAACACCACCGGCATCTCCGGCGGCGGCGGGTAGGTCCCGTCCGCCACGCCCCGCCAGTAGGTGCACGCCTCGTCATGAGGCTCCCCGGGCAGGTGCCCGCACAGCGGGTCCGGGACCGTGATCGGGACATCGTCGGCAGTGAGTGGCCAGGATTTGGCGCTCATCGGGCACCGCCCGTGATGCGGTGCTGCTCCTGGGCGCACTCGGCCAGATGCCGCAGCCCGTCGCCGACCGGGCTCGGCGGGAGTGCCGCGTACTCGGCGGCGCGGTCGGCGAGTACGTCGTCACTGGCGCGGTCGAGATCCCAGGCGAGATGCCGCAGGACCACCGCGTCCACCGGGTCGATGGGGTTGAGGCCGGTCATCGGGCACCGCCCTCGGCGTGCTCGGGCTGCTCCGGCTGGCTGATCGTGATCGTGCCGAGAGCGGTGTCGTCGCCGTCAACGACGTTGATCCGCCCGTTCCCGCCGAATATCAGCCCGATGACATCGAGGTCGTAACCGGCAGAGCTCAGCTCGTCAACGATCCTGTAGAGGATCCCGTCGCCACCGTCGACCACGGCGGCCGGGATGCCGAGGACACCGAAGTCGAGGGTGATCGGCTGGTTGAGGGCTCTCATCGGGCACCGCCTTCGGCACGCTCGGCCTCCAGCTCGGCCACCCGGGCCCGCAACGCCACCAGCTCCGCATCCTCCGGCGCCGGGATCCGGGTCGACGCGGTGACGGACAGGCCGCCGACCGCGGCGTTTGCCTGACGCTCCCAGAGAGACGCCACCCGCCCATCGGTGGCCGTCACGTTGAGGGCGGCGGCGATCGCATCCACAACGGGTTGGCGCTCCTCGTGACCCTGCTCCACGTACAGCCCGACATGCAGCGACAGGGTCGCGCTCACCCGGGGGGCCGCCGTGCCGGCGAGAGAGGCCACCCGGTCAGCCGCCCGACGCAGGTCAGCGGCGAGGGACAGCCAGTAGTCCGGCTGCGGCTCGGCGGCCGGCGTGGGCAGCGGGTGCTCACAGTCCCGCCCGCGGCTGCGGAAGCAGGCCGGCGAGCAGTAGACGCCAGCCGCGGCGGCGGCGCACATCTGCCGCTCGGTGGTGTCGGTACGATCGGTGTGCATCTGCACTTCTCCTTTTGATGGTTGGTTGGTGCGGGTGTCGAGCCCTTCGCCGATCTGCGGTCGGCGGGGGGCTCACTTACTTCCGGCGTGCGCCTCGTCAATGAGGTCTTCGAGGCGCTGCCGTTGCCACTCCCGCTCCTCGGCGGGCGTGGCCGGCCGCATCCACCGCGGCTCCGGCACCGAGGCTGGCGGCGCGGACAGCGAGGCCAGGCCGATGGCGATCAGGGCCAGACCGACCGCGATCAGGGCGACCGCGCGGGCAAGAAGGGCGGCGGTGGTCATTGGGCGGCCTTGCTGCCCAACCGCTCACGGCGGCACGTCTTGCACTCGCGCCGGGCGTAGCCCTTCGGAGTGCGCCGTGAGTAGGTGTTCTGTGGCGTGTACTCGTGGCCCTGCCGGCAGTGGGTCTTCGCCGCGTTGTGATGGGGCATGGTGTGGCGCGAGCGGAGCAGGTTCTGCCGCTGCGTTACCGCCTCCAAATGGGTCGGATTCACGCACCGTCGATGCCGGCACTCGATACCACCAGGACAGGTGGTGTCAGTGTTGTGGCAGGTGTGGTCGATGCTCATCCCATCGGGGATTGGCCGGACCATCAGTTGGTAGGCGACACGGTGCGCGCCACCACCACTCTTGCCGAAGATCCCGTAGCCGTCGGGGTTGGTGTGGCCACGCCAGGGCCAGCAGGCGTCAAGTCCGGCGGCTGTGTCGACCTGGGCGATGAAGGCGCGAAGCCGAAGCGGGTTGACGGCGTTCATGCGGCGGCCTGACGGGTGCGGGCTTTAGCGGACTTGCGGGCAAGATCCGCCATGTGCGCGCGACGCAACAGATCGATTCGACGGGCCCGCTCGGCGGGGTCGGTGATCTCGGCGGGAACCTGGGCGTCCCAGCGGGCAGCGAGGCCGCGCTGACCGCGTTGACCGGTGGCCTTGGGATCAAGGTCGCGAGCGGCGCGGCGGAGCCCACCGATACGGCCGGCGGCGACGCGGTCCTTGCGGAGCTGCTGGTTCATGAGGCCGCCCGTTCCCACATGGCGTCACGGGGGAGGCCGAGGCGCTCTGCGGCCCGGCGTTCCTGACGGGCGGTGGTGTCGATACCCCGGCGCCAGCGGTTGAGGGTGGCTCGGGAGATACCCATTAAGGTGGCGCGCTCGTCGTCGGTCTGTGCGCCGAGGGAGGCGCAACGCTTGTTGACGATGTCCCAGCGCAGTCGCCATGTGTCTGAGGTGACACTGCGAGCGACCGTTGAGGTCTCATGCATGGCACCATCATGCACGTCTCATGGGTGAGACGCAAGTAAGACCTCAAAGTTCCTAGTATGACATTTGGTCGATGGAGAGTGTCATCCATGACACTAGATGTAGCGCTCCCGAACTGCTGTATCGCGCGGTCTAGACCTTCGTCTCAAAGGCGACACGTGTCATGTATGACGACGACAATGTCCGCGCAACGGACCTACCGTGTTCGCATGGCCTCTCCCGAGCAAGAGCAAAGAAGTCACGACTTCGCGCAGCTCCTGCGTGCAGGCCGCAAGGCAATAGGCTGGACACAAGAGGACGTCATCGAAGAGGCCGGCCTGTCTCGGTCGACGTACCTGCGGTGGGAGGCTGGCAGGGTGGAGCGCCCAGACCCCGATCAGGTCCGCGCGGTTTGCCGCGTGCTGCACATCGACCCGCGGGAGGCGGCCGTTGCGCTCGGCTACCTCACGCGGGAAGAGATTGGGCTCGGGCCGGAGCCTCCGCGGATGTTTGACGCAACGGTGGAGGAAGTCGTTCAGATCCTCCAAGATCCCTCTGTGTCTGAGATCGAGAAGCGCGAGTGGGTCCAATACCTGAAGTTTCGCACAGGGCGGCCGACGGAGCCGAGCCGTCGTCGGCGAGCAGGATAGGCTCATCGCGTTAGGCAGAACTCGCCTATAGGGTTGTCGCTCATCTTCCTAACACGGTGAGCGCGTGTTGCTTGGCCGCTCGAAGCTGGACGCCTTACAAGCGAGGGGTCGCAGGTTCGAAACCTGCCGCGCCCACCCTGCACCACCAGCACTGACGACGGGCCTGGAGGTCGCCTCCCAGGCCGTGACAGCCACGGCGGTTCGGAAAGACCTGGCCGTCGATTTTGCGGACCTTGAAGCGGGCAGGTGGCTTGCCTTGGCGCCGGGGGTCTCCCCGGGTTGCCCCCGGTGCCGGTCCTACCGGCGGGGCAGGTCGACAACATGGACCGGTCGACAGTGACGTGGTCGTTTTGTGACACGGCCTCCACCCGACGGCTAGTCACACTCGTCTTTCGCCCGGCCGGAAGGCGGGAGGTCGCCCGGGCCGCGGATGACGTAGATCGCCACCAGAAGTAGGTAGGACAGCAGGCTGAGGGTTGGATTGATGAAGACGATCGCGAAGGCGATCAGGTAGAGCAGCGGGCGGATGAGGTAGCGGCGGGAGACCGACGCCGCCAGTCGGGGATCGAGATCCGGGTTGAGCAGTCCGCGCCAGCGCGCCCACCACCAGGACAGATTGAAAAACAGCGCTTCGCCGAGCACCGCGCCGACGTAGATCGCGGCCGACAACCGCTGGTCCAGTTCGCTGCCCCGAAGGTGGTCCGAGAGTTGGTTGGCCGTGAACGGGATGGCCGCCACGAACATCAGCATCAGCAGGTTCAGCACCAACAGCATCTGGTCGACCCGGACCACGTATCGCCAACTGTTGTGGTGGGCCAGCCAGATCTGGCCGACGACGGCGAAGGTGATGACGTAGGCGAGGAAGGCTCGCCACTCCTGTTGTAGCCGCGACACCAGGTCTGTGTCGGCCGCTCCCTCCGGGTTGAACTGGAGCAGCTCCACCGCCATCAGAGTCAGTGCGACGGCGATCACGGCGTCGCTGAAGGCCTCTACCCGGGCAGTGTCCCGGGACATCTCGCTGTCTCGCCGAAACCGGTGTCTCGGTCCTCCACCCGTCTGCGTCACGTCATCCCTGTCTCCGCCAGATCCGGACACCTGATCGTCACCCGGCGGGGGCGGCGCGAGTGCCGAAAGCACTCTCAGAGGACCGGAGCGACCCACTTTCGAGGTGACTGAGCAGGGGCAGGCGCCGGTCGGCAGCGGCTACCAGCGTGCTCCGACAAGTGCGTCGTGGCGTCGACCTAGCCTGGTGTGGACGGTCACCAGCGGGGAGGTTGCTCCGGAGAAGTGGCAGCGGGGAGCACGTGGTCGAGTCTTCGGAAGCGTAAGCCGCGGGCTGTGAGAGCTGGCAGTGCGCGTTCGACGCCGGCGGCTGTCCCCGACCCAGGGCGGTTGAAGTGTGCCAGCAGGATTCCGCCGGGGCGGAGCAGTAGGAACTGCTGGTAGACCTGGTTGGCGCTTGCGGTGGCGCCGGAGTCGCCGTTGACGCTGAACATCACGATCCACTCGCCCATCGCTCGGGACACCTGCGTGGCCACGTTGTCGGCGTGGGCTGTTCCAGGGCGGAAGAACCTTGGTCGGAGGTCGTAGTTGGTGGCCATCCACGTGTGCATTCCGGCAATTTCGTCGTACACCTCGGCAACGTCTTTCGTGCCGGCGATTCCGTACGCAGAGCGACCGGAAACTGACAGCGGGCGATGGTTGGTGCCGTGATTGCCGATCTCGAACAGGGGGTCGGCCACGAGGCTCTCAAATTCCTGTCGATGAGTGGTTGCCCAGCGCTGGTTGACAAACAGCGTCGCCGGTATGTGGTGCTCCCGCAGCGTGTTGATCAGCCGTTCGTCGTATCCGCTGCTGTCGCTGCACGCGTCAAATGTCAGGCAGGCGGAGTTGCGAGTCAGGGAGGTGTCGGTCGGAAATGTCGACCAGGAGCTGTCCGGATGTAATCCCCAATAGTGTGGCGTCCGGGTGCCATACCGACTGATGATTTCTTGTCGGGACGGCAGCGTGCCGGTGGCGGTAGCCGTTGGTGATGGTGGCGCCGGGGTGGCAATGGTGTCGACGGGGGGCTCTATCCAGGCAGGATCACTTCCGTGGGCACCGCGGTCGGTCCACCATGGGGCTTTCTTCGTCCCGGCGATGGCGGTTAGCCCGCCAAGTGCCGCGACGCCGGTCAGCGCCATCATTTTTCTGCGGCTGAATGATTGTGGTGGTCGGTTCCGACCGTTAGTCGCCTCCGGCCTGCCTGTCATTCACGGATCATACCCATCAACGTGAGGTAAGTTCGAATTTCGTCGAGGGCGTCGCCCCCGCGCGCGGCCGGTGCGCCGAGCAGCTCCCGACGAGCCGACGCCCAACGGTGTTCGGCCACCAGGGCCGCCGGGACGCAGGCGAGCAGTCGGAACGGGTTGTCCGGTTCCGCGACGGACCTGGAACGGTCAGCACCGACGGCGACAACTGGGCAATAGGATCGCCGGTATGCACGGTGATGCGGGCCGCCAGAGGACGGGTGGGGAACCGTGAGCTACGCCGATGTCAACGGGCTTCGAATGTGGTATGAGTGGCACGGCGCCGGACACCCGCTGGTGTTGCTGCACGGCGGCCTCGGGTCGACCGAAGCGTTCGCCCCGCTTCTGCCAGCCCTGACGGAGCGGCGCAGCGTCCTCGCGGTGGATCTTCAGGGGCATGGCCGCACCGCCGACGTGGACCGTCCGCTCCGGTACGAGTCACTGGCCGACGATGTCGCCGCGTTGGTCACGACGCTTGGTCTGCCTAAGGTTGACGTGCTCGGATACTCGCTGGGCGGCGGGGTGGGGCTGCGTACCGCGATCCAGCATCCGGACCTGGTCGGCCGGCTGGTGGTGGTCTCCGCGCCCTGCCGCCAGCAGGGCTGGTATCAAGCGACCCGCACCGCGATGGCGCAGCAGGACGAGGCGGTTGGGGAGCGGATGCAGGGCACCCCAGCGCACCAACGGTACCTCCGGATCGCGCCCCGGCCAGCCGAGTGGCCCCAGCTATGGGCGAAGTCGGGGGAGCTGCTGCGGCGCGAGTACGACTGGTCGGCGGAGGTGGCCGCCCTCGTCCTGCCCACGTTGCTGGTCTTCGCCGACGCGGACTCGGTGGCCACTGCGCACATGGTGGAGTTCTTCGGGCTGCTCGGTGGCGGTCACCGGGACGCCGACTGGGACGGTACCGGCCGGTCGGCCGCCCGGTTGGCGGTGCTGCCCGGCCTCACCCACTACGACATCCTCTCGTCCCCGGCCCTGCCGGCGGCGGTGCTGCCCTTCCTCACCCACCCCGCCGGTCCTCCCGGCTGACACCGGCCCCGGCCCGACGACGTTTTATCCGCCGTCGGCCCGGTCGCGCTCCTGCGCCCCCACCGGCCGCCGAGGCAGGACTGTTCCTCGGCGTTCCGGGAAGTCCGCGTGGACGCACCCGGGAGGAGCGACGGATGACAGCTGGCACCGGCTTGACCATCGGTGTGCTCGGCTCGTACGGCGGTCGTAACCTCGGTGACGAGGCAATCCTCACCGGCCTCCTGGCCGACCTGCGGGAGCAGGAGCCGAACGCCCGGATCATTGTCTTCTCCCGCAACCCCGACCACACCCGGGCGGCTCACCCGGAGGTGGAGGCGGTGCCGTGGGAGGGGGTGAGCCGCACCGACTCGTCCCCGCTGCTCGCCCAGCTCGATCTGCTCATCCTGGGGGGCGGCGGGATCCTCTACGACCAGGAGGCCCGCCGATACCTGCGGGTCGTCCGGGTCGCCCAGGAGCGTGGCCTGCCGCTGCTCACCTACGCGGTGGGGGTCGGCCCGCTCAGTGAGATCGTGGACACCGGGATGGTCCGCGAGACGTTGGCCGGGGCAACCCAGGTCACGGTGCGGGACCAGGAGTCTCGGATGCTCCTGGAGGAGGCCGGGCTGCTCAACCCGATCACGGTCACCGCGGATCCGGCGTTTCTTCTGGAGCCGGAGGACTTCCCCGTGCACCTGCTTCGGGAGGAGGGAGTGCCGGCGGGTCGGCATCTGGTTGGGATGAGTGTGCGTGAACCGGGGCGGGCCGCCGAACGGCTCGATGTTGACGGCTACCACCGGCTCCTGGCCCAGATCGGTGACTTCTTGGTGCACCGAATCGACGCCAATGTTCTTTTCGTCCCGATGGAGCGGGACGATATTCGGCACTCCCACGGCGTGTTGTCACACATGGTCGCCGCCGAACGGGGGCGCATCCTGCACGGAAGCTACTCACCCCAACAGGTGCTCGGCCTGATGCGTCACTTCGACCTGGCGGTTGGCATGCGGCTGCACTTTCTGATCTTCGCCGCGATGGTGAACACGCCGTTTCTTCCTCTGCCGTATGCCGGCAAGGTCTTCGATCTGGCCCAGCGCCTCGGCGTCCCCGCCCTGCGCGGGGTGGAGCGGGAGGTCGAGGGCCCGCTGCTGGCCGAGGTCGACCGGCTGTGGGACGAGCGGGACCAGCGCGCCGAGGCCACCGCCCGGCGGGTCGCCGAGGTGTGCGAGGAGGCCCGGGGCACCTCGAAGGTGACTCGCGTGGTGCTGGAGAGTCTCCGGACCCAGTCGATGGTCTCCGTGGACGGGTGAGCCGGTCAGACCGCCGTACCCCGCCAGCAGTAGCGCCACCTCCGGGCATCTCCCGCCACTGTCTCCAACTCGTAGATCTCGGCGTCGGCGAGTCCGCCGTCGCCGAGGTGGTGGTGGGTCAGCGGTGGGCGACCGTTCGGGTCCAGTTCGACGGTGACGGTCTGCCCGTCGGACGAACCACCGGCCAGCGGAATCTCCACGGTTGGCGCCATGCGCCCCATCCTGCCCCGACCGACGCGTCGGCGGAGCGGAAGCGTCGGCCCCGGAAAACCGGTACGGGGCAGGAGCGGGTCTGCTACGGCGGTGACGAGCCTGGCAGCCATCCCGCCTATCCTGGGCCGGGGCGCCGACGAGGGGAGGCCGCGTGCTGGTTGTCCACGGGTCGTGGCGGCTCGGCAGCGGGCTCGCCATCTGGGCCGAGGACAGCACGTCCTCGCCGCGGGCAGCTCGCCGGGCCGGGCGGGCGCCCCGCGAGCGACCACACCCGTTCGCCGCCGGTCACCCCGTGCTCGCCGCAGCCCTGGCCGAGGTCGCCGAGCCGACCGCGCCCGGCACGGCGCTGCTCACCCTGCCCACCCGAGCTGGTTCGCCGCTGGACTCACCGGAGCTGGTCCGCACCGCGCCGGTGGAGCCGCTCCGTGGGCCGGTCACCCTGGCCGGGTGGCGGGTGCCCGCCCTGGTGTACGCCCCGAACACCGCCCTGTCGCTGCTGTCGCGGGTCACCGCGGCCGGCGCGCTACCGGACGCCGTACCCGGCGCCACCCTGCGTCACCTTGCGGAGCTGGCGGCCTTCGCCGTGGACCTCGCCGCCCGCGGTCGGGTCCTGCCCGGCGTCCGGCCGGAGCCCGGCGGTGCACTGCGGCCGGTCTCAGCGACACGGCGGCAACGTACGGGCGCCACCCGCGTTGGTCGAGCCGCCCCGGCCCGGCTGACACCGACTTCGGGGGAGCGGGCCAGCGCCGCCGCGTGGGCGGTGTGGCGGCCGCTGCTCACCGGCGTGGACGCCGGCTGGGTCCGTGCCCTCGCGCTCGCCCTGCCGCCCGCGGCCCGCGCCGCCGTCGAGGTCGATCCGGATCCGCTCGTCGTGACCGGCGCGCCGGATGCGCTTGTATCCAGCGGAGCTGAAGCGCCCGCCAACGGTGGCGCGCCGCCGCGGGCTCGGGGCGCGAGGCGACCGAGGGCCGCCGCCGGGGAGCCCGGGGAACTGGTGGCCGAGGCGCTTGACGCGCTCACCGATGCGGCCGTGCGGGTCGCCCTCGCGGATACCTCCCTTGCCCGGGGCGCTCGTCCGCGGGGTGCGGTCACGGCGTGGCTGGCGGCGCTCACCGGCCCGCGTCGTGACTTTGCCGCCGACCCGGTGGAGCTCGACACCCTGCGTGGTGAGTTGGACGCCTGGCAGCGCGATGCGGTGGGAGGTTCCGTCCGGGCCAGCTTTCGGCTGGTGGAGCCGCCGACAGACGGGTTCTCCGAGCTGGTGGCCGGCGGGCTGGTCGCGGCCGAGGGTCCCTGGCGGGTCGAGTTCGGCCTACAGCCCGCTGACCAGCCGGGCCTGCACGTTGATGCCGCGCGGATCTGGCACGAGCCGGTGGACCTACCCGGCCCAGCCGCTCCGCAGGAGGCCCTGCTGGCCGAATTGGGGCGGGCCAGCCGGCTCTGGCCGGAGCTGAACTCGTCCCTGCGCACCGCCACCCCGGAGGCGCTGGAGCTGGACGCCGCGGGCGCGCACCGCTTTCTCCGCGACGGCGCGCCGGTGCTGCACGCAGCCGGGTTCGCGGTGTTGTTGCCCTCGTGGTGGCGGCGTCCCTCGTCCCGGCTCGGCGCTCGACTACATGCCCAGAGCCGTACCGCCCCGGGCACCGTGGCCGGGGCGGGCGGAGGGGTGGGGCTGGACGCCCTGGTGGACTACCGCTGGGAGGTGTCCCTCGGCGAACAGCCGCTGACCGCCGAGGAACTGGAGTCACTGGCCGCGCTGAAATCCCCGTTGGTTCAGCTGCGTGGGCGGTGGGTGGAGTTGGACCCGAAGCGTCTCGCCGCCGGCCTGCGGCTGCTCCGTTCAACCGGCGAGCTGACCGTCGGCGACCTGCTGCGGCAGGGCCTCGCCGACCCCGCCGCCGACGCGTTGCCGGTACTCGAGGTGGCGGCCGACGGTGCGCTGGGGGATCTGCTCGCCGGAGCCGTGGAGCGGCAACTCACCCCGGTGGACCCGGCCCCGTCCTTTCACGGCGTGCTCCGCCCCTACCAGCGGCGAGGACTGGCCTGGCTGGCCTTCCTCCAGTCCCTCGGCCTGGGCGGCGTGCTCGCCGACGACATGGGTCTCGGTAAGACGGTGCAGCTACTCGCGTTGCTCGCCAGCGATCCACCGGGCGTCGGCCCGACCCTGTTGGTCGCTCCGATGTCACTGGTCGGTAACTGGCAGCGGGAGGCGGCGACCTTCACCCCCCGCGTACGGATCCATGTGCATCACGGCGCTGAGCGGGCCCGGGGGGCGGCACTCACCGCGGCGGTGGCGGGCGCGGACCTGGTCCTCACCACGTACACGGTGGCTGCCCGCGATGCGGGGGAACTCGCCGGGATCGACTGGCATCGGGTGGTGGTGGACGAGGCGCAGGCCATCAAGAACGCCTCGACCCGGCAAGCCGAGGCGGTTCGCGCGTTGCCCGCCCGGCATCGGATCGCGGTCACCGGCACCCCGGTGGAGAACCGGCTCGCTGACCTCTGGTCGATCATGCAGTTCGCCAATCCCGGCCTGCTCGGCCCGGCCGCCGAGTTCAAGAAGCGGTACGCCGAACCGATCGAGCGGCACGGCGACGCGGAGGCGGCCGAGCGGCTGCGCCGGATCACCGGCCCGTTCGTGCTGCGTCGACTCAAGACCGACTCCTCGATCATCTCCGACCTGCCGGAGAAGCTGGAGATGGAGGTGGTGTGCAGTCTGACCGCGGAGCAGGCTGCCCTCTACCGAGCGGTGGTGGACGACATGATGGCCCAGATCGAGTCCAGCGAGGGCATCGAGCGGCGTGGGCTCGTGCTGGCCGCCATGACCCGGCTCAAGCAGGTCTGTAACCATCCGGCGCACCTGCTGCGGGACAACTCGACGCTGGCCGGCCGCTCCGGCAAGCTGGCCCGGCTGGAGGAGATCCTCGACGAGGTGCTTGCCGCCGGGGAGAAGGCTCTGCTCTTCACCCAGTACGCCGAGTTCGGCGGGATGCTGCGCGGCCACCTGTCGGCGCGGTTCGGACAGGAGACCCTGTTCCTGCACGGCGGCGTGGGTAAGGCCGACCGGGACGCGATGGTGACCCGGTTCCAGGCACCGGACGGCCCCGCGCTCTTCGTGCTCTCGCTCAAGGCCGGTGGTACCGGTCTCACCCTGACCGCGGCCAACCACGTTGTGCACGTTGACCGTTGGTGGAATCCGGCGGTGGAGGACCAGGCCACGGACCGGGCGTTCCGGATCGGGCAGCGGCGGCGCGTTCAGGTCCGAAAGTTCGTCTGCGCCGGCACGGTGGAGGAGAAGGTCGCCGCCCTCATCGCCGACAAGCGCCGGCTCGCCTCGACCGTGGTGGGCACCGGTGAGCAGTGGGTGACCGAGCTGTCCACGGCGCAGCTGCGGGAGCTGTTCCAGCTGGAGGCCGGGGCGGTGGCCGAATGAGTCCGCGGGCCGCTGGCAGCGACAGGCCGGGCCGCGCGGCCGACCGGTTCGCCGACTACGGTCCGCCGCGCCGGGTCGCCGGTGGGTTGCGAGCGCGCAGCACCCGTGGCGCGATCGGCACCTCCTGGTGGTCCCGGCGGTTTCTGGAGGTGCTGGAGTCCTTCGCGCTGGGCACCCGCCTCACCCGTGGTCGGTCGTACGCCCGGGCGGGGCAGGTGCTGCGGCTGGACGTGACACCGGGCGAGGTGACGGCCGCGGTGCAGGGCTCGCGATCCCGGCCGTACGAGGTGCGGATCACGCTGGCACCCTTTCCGGCGACGCTCTGGTCCCGAGTGGAGGAGGAGCTGACCGCGCAGGCGTTCTTCAGTGCGCGCCTACTCGCCGGTGATCTCCCCGCTGAGTTGGAGGAGCTCTTCATCGCGGCGGGTGCGCCGCTGTTTCCCGCCGGCCTGGCCGAGCTGGGCCAGTGGTGTAGCTGCCCCGACGGCGCAGTGCCGTGCAAGCATCTCGCCGCGACCTTCTACCTGCTCGCCGAGGCGTTCGACGCCGACCCGTTCGCGTTGCTGCATTGGCGCGGCCGTGGGCGAGACGAGTTGCTGGACCGGCTGCGGGTGCGCCGGGGTGGCGCCGACGCCGTACCCGAGCCGTCCGACTCGGACGAGATCTCCTCGGCGCCGGTGACCGGTGCCGCGCGATCGGTGGCGGGTCTGCCGGCGGCGTCGCTGGCCGACGCGGTGGACCGGTTCTGGTCCCCTCCGGTTCCGCTGCCCGACCGACCGCCGACCTTGGCGACCGGGACTGAGCTGCTGTTGCGGCAGCTCGGTGCGCCTGCCCCGGCCATCGGTGGCCCCGGGCTGGTGGAGCGACTACGCCGGGCTTATCGGCGGCTCGGCGAGCAGGGCACCGACTGACCGTCCGCGGCGGAACGCCGGGCGACTCATAGCCAGCGGCGCCGGAAGCGCCACATGACCACGGCGTTGGCTACCAGGACCACCGCGCAGATCGCGCCAGCCATCGGGCCGGCAAGCACAGTTGTCGCCGGGAGCGCCGCCCAGAGCACGATGGTCAACAACATCAACCATCGGCCGCGGTGTCCTTTCGCCCGATGGTCCAGCCGGGCGAAGAATGCCGGGTCGCTCTCCCGGAGGTTGCGGGTGATCTGCTCGAACCTGCGCTGATCCTCTTTGCTGAGCATGTGCCATCCCCTCACGTGTTCAGCGGTTCGCCGCGCATACCCGCTGCGGTAGCGGATCACGCTCCTGCTGCTGACACTTTCCGGCGCACCGTGTCCGGTGCCGCCCCGAGTTGAGGGGGCTACGTTGTTGGCGCCCTGCGGCTGGGCCGGCGTGCCCTGAGCCGGCTGCTCGGCGCCGGCGGCCAGTTTGATGGGGCTTTTGGCCTGGCTCGATATTGTAGGGATGACTAAATCCTATTAGGGGTGGCTTGGAACTCTAGGGGGAATATGGCTCTAGGAAATGTGCTTTCCACCTGCTGAGTACCGTATGTCCGGAGGGCGTGATGGGCAGTGCGACGGGTGTGTCGATGTCCACCGGAGTGGGCTCATCTTGGCTGTCAGGTGTGTGTCGGTCAGCAGCCCGCCGACGTGTCCTCTGGGAGGCGGCCCGCCGGGCTCCGGCCGGTTGGTGCGGTGCCGCTCAGCGTCCCTGTCGAGGAAGCGGCAGGTGGCCGGGGACCAGCTGTTCCGCCGCCAGCGGCACCCCACTCGCCTGTAACTCCGCGATCAGGCTGTTCTGCACCAGGTACGAGTCGGGGAGCTGCCAGCGCGCCTGCTCCGGGGCGACCACCCAGCGCACCGCCCCTTCGGGTAGCCGCGTCGGCGGGGCCGGGATCCACGAACCCGGGCCGTGTCGTACCACGTGGAAGCAGTGTTCAAGTTCGGGTCGAAGCGGGTCGCCGGGCCGGACCAGGAACATCCACCGGCCGGTGGGGGTGGACAGCACCGGCCCACGTACCCCCGGGCCGGCCGGATGGCTCTGGACGGCGAGGAGGACGTCTCGGCCGACGTGAGCCGACACCTCCAGGACGTCGAAGGAGCGCCCGGTGGGTAGCAGAATGCCGTGTGGCCGGGTGCGCCACCAGGTCGCGATCCGGGCCGGATCGGCGCTGGCAGAGTGTTCCCAATCCACCAGCGCAGGGTGGCAGCCGACGGTGGGGCAGCCCGCCCGCCCGCAGACGAAGCGGCTGCGGGCCAGACACGCGCCGGGGGTCACCTCCCAACCGTGCAGCGCGTAGCGTACGGCGACGCGGCGCAGCCGTACCCGTTCCAGGGGTGACAGCTGAGCGACCCGCGGTCCGATATTCCCCCACATATGTGCCATCTCCCCTCGCCGGATCCGGCCGTGCCGGTGGCGTCTGTCGAGCACCGTCACTGCCTCGATCCGCGATCGTTGAGTTGACGAACAGCCGATGCAACTTGCATGAACGCTAGGAGCGCCGACTGATCGGCTGACGTACATGCTGTGCGACCAGAAGAAACCTGAACAATGTGCCGTGCCCGCGACAAACCCGGCCTATCGGCTGGAATGGATGCGTAGGAAAGGGATGGGACATGGATGAGCTACCCATCGGGCGTCGGGTGGCCTACTGGCGGGGACGACGCAAGATGTCCCAGCAGGTCTTCGCGGACCGGCTGGGAAAGTCGAAGAGCTGGGTGGACAAGGTCGAGCGCGGAGTACGTCGGCTGGACAAGTTCTCCGTCATCTACGAGATCGCCGACACCCTCCGGGTTGACGTGCAGCTACTGCTTGGCAAAGACCCGGAACGGCGATCTGATGTGCTGAACTGCATCGACCAGACCGAGGTGCAGGAGATTCGGGCGGCGCTGGAGCGGTACGACGCGATGAGTGCCTACTTCGACGCGGCGCCGTACCCGCCGCCCCTGCCCGACATGCGCAAGGCCGTAAGCCACGCCTGGTTGACCTATCAGTACGGTCGATACGGGATGCTGACTCGCTCGCTACCCAAGCTGCTGCGGGACGCCCAGGCGGCCGACGCCGGCTTCGGCGGCGACGACAACCGTGAGGCCGCGCACCTGCTCGGGCAGGTCTACCAGATCGCCTCGTCGGTCCTGCGCAAGCTGGGGGAGTGCGACCTGGCCTGGCTCGCCGCTGACCGGGCGATGGCGGTCGCCCAGCGGGCCGACGATCCGCTGTTGGCCGGCATCGCCACCACCCGGGTCGGTAACGCCCTAGTGGCGATGGGACGCCCCCTACCGGCGCTGGAGGTAAACGTCGCAATCGCGAACCGGCTGGCCCCGGGTGGGAACAACGACGCTACCCCGGATCGGCTGTCGGTCTACGGCATGCTGCTGCTCCAGGGGGCGATGGCCGCCTCCCGGATCGGTGACACCGCCACAGTGGACGACCTGCTGGGCGGTGCCGACGAGGCGGCCACCCTGCTCGGTGGCGACCAGAACCACTACTGGACCTCCTTCGGGCCCACCAATGTGGAGCTGCACCGCGCCGCAGCGGCCGTCGAGCTCGGCGACGGCGGCCGGGCAGTGGAGGTCCACCAGCGCATCGGGCCCGAGTTCAACGCCCTGCTACCCGAGCGCCGTGCCCACCACCTGCTCGACGTCGCCCGAGGTTACGCACAGGTTGGTGATGTGGTGAACGCCGGCGAGATGCTGCTGCAAGGCGACCGGCTCGCTCCGTCAGAGATCCGTTGTCGGCCGATCGCCCACGAGGTGATGTCCGACATCCTGCGTCGTACCCGGGGCACCCCGTCCGCCTCGATCGCGGAGTTGGCTGAACACATGGGAGTCGGGATATGAGTCTGGACGCTCCGCTGGCCACCGCACCGCCGACAGGCGCTTCCCGCCAAGTTCTCTACGTGATCGCCTGCGGTTCGCCGCTGGCCCGCCGCGTCGGCCGGCTCGTCGAACTGGCCCAGCAGGCCGGGTGGGAGGTCTGCGTCGTCACCACCCCCGACGGGGCCAAGTTCGTTGACCGGCCGGCGCTGGTCCGGCAGACCGGCTATCCCGTCCGTAGCCACTACAAGAACCCCGGTGACCCGGATGTCCTGCCGCCGGCAGACGCGATGATCGTCTGCCCCGCCACGGTGAACACGGTCACCAAGTGGGCGGTGGGGATGGCCGACACCCTCCCCCTCGGCCTGCTCGTGGAGGCGCAGGGCCGCGGGGTACCGCTGGTCGCGGTCCCCTTCACCAACGCGGCGATGGCCGCCCACCCCGCGTTCCAGGCGGCCCTCGGCAGGCTGTCCGAGTGGGGCGTCACCGTGCTCTTCGGTGACCACGTCGTCCCGCTGCACCCACCCGGATCCGGCGAGCGTCACCTGCCCGCCTTCCCCTGGGAGGCGGTGGCGGCCGCGTTGCCGGAACCATCGGCGGCGACCAGGGTCGCCTGACCGCCCGCCCGGGTGGCGACGCGTCCTGTCCCCACCCTCGCCGGTAAGCTGGCCCGCCGTGAGGACACCCGAATTCCCGCCGACCGTCGCCAACGTGGTGGCCGAGTTGGAGCAACGCTACCCACCTGCGTGGGCGCAGGAGTGGGACCGCGTCGGTCTGGTCCTCGGCGACCCGAACGCGCCGGTCCGCCGGGTGCTTTGCGTGGTGGACGTGGTGCCGGAGACGGTCGCCGAGGCGATTGATGCCCGGGCCGACCTGGTCGTGGCGCATCATCCGCTGTTCCTGCGGGGGGTGTCGTCGGTCGCCCCGACCACCTACAAGGGGCGGATCGTCCACCAGCTGATCAAGGCCGATGTCGCGCTGTACGTGGCGCACACCAACGCGGACGTCGCCGAACCGGGTGTCTCCGACGCACTGGCCGCCCGATTTGGGCTGACCGGGCTCCGGCCGCTGGCGCCCCCCGCCGTCGGCGCACCCGCACACGGTGCCGGCCGGGGAATCGGCCGCATCGGCGAACTACCCGAGCCGATGACCCTCGCCGAGCTGACCCGGCACGCCGCCGCCGTGCTGCCCGCCACCGCCTGGGGCGTACGCGCCGCTGGCGACCCGCAACGCACGGTGCGCACGCTCGCCGTCAGCGGCGGATCGGGTGACAGCTTCCTCGCCGCCGCGACAGCCGCCGGGGTGGACGCCTACCTCACCGCCGACCTGCGGCACCACCCCACCAGCGAGCACCTGGCCACCGGCGGTCCGGCGCTGCTCGATGCCGCCCACTGGGCGACCGAACGCCCGTGGCTGGACGACCTGGCCGCCGCCCTGCGGGAGATGATGGGCGTAGAGACGCTCGTGTCCGACCTGGAGACTGACCCGTGGACCGTACACGCCGCCCCGCCCGCGGCGGACGACAAGGAGCCCGACTGTGAAGGCTGAACCGCTAGTCCAGCGCCGCCTGCTCGACCTGGCCGGGATCGACACCACCCTCGCCCAACTCGCGCACCGCCGCCGGACGCTGCCCGAGCGGGCCGAACTGGACACCCTCGCCCGGGAGCTGTCCGCGCTGGAGGACGAACGCGCCCGCGCCCAGGTGGCCATCGATGACCTGGACCGGGACATCGACCGGCTGGAACAGGACGTTGACCAGGTACGAGCCCGCAAGCGCAAGGACGAGGACCGCCTCGCCGCCGGCGTCGGTCCGGCCCGGGAGCTGGAGGCGCTCCAGCACGAGTTGGCCTCCCTCAACCGTCGCCAGGGCGACCTCGAGGATGCCGAACTGGAGTTGATGGAGCAGCGGGAGACCGCGCAGGGCGTCCTGACCGGGATCGAGAAACGGATCACCGAGGCCCGGGAGAAGCGGGATGCCGTCGAGCAGCGCCGCGATGACAGCCTGAGCGAGATCACCAAGGAGGAGGAGTTCAAGCGCGGCGCCCGCCAGCCCCTCGCCGCCGACCTTCCCGGCGAACTGGTCGCGCTCTACGACCGGATTCGGGCGGAGAGTGGACTCGGCGCGGCCCTGCTCACCGCCGGTCGGTGCGGCGGGTGCCGGCTGGAGCTCTCCGGCGCTGACCGGGCCCGAATCCGCGCGGCGGATCCGGACGACGTGCTGCGCTGTGAGGAGTGCCGCCGGATCATGATCCGTACCCACGAGTCCGGGCTGTAGTCGTGGCGCCACAGGTGGTCGTCGTAGAGGCCGACGGTGGATCTCGGGGCAATCCCGGTCCGGCCGGATATGGCGCGGTGCTCCGTGACCCCGGTACCGGCGAGGTGCTCGCCGAACGCTCAGCGGCGATCGGCACCGCCACCAACAACGTCGCCGAGTACCGCGGCCTGATCGCCGGCCTGGAGGCCGCCGCCGAGCTGGGGGCCGCCGAGGTGGAAGCCCGGTTGGACTCCAAGCTCGTGGTCGAACAGATGTGCGGCCGATGGCAGATCAAGAACCCCGGCCTGCGTCCGCTCGCCGCGCAGGCAGCCGGGCTGGTCGGCCAATTCGCCGCCGTCCGGTTCACCTGGATTCCGCGAAACCGAAACCGGCACGCCGACGCCCTGGCCAACGCCGCCATGGACGCCGCCGCCGAAGCGCCGGCCCGGCCAGCAACACGAGCAGCCGAGGAACCACGACCGGTGGCCGCCGCCGACTCGCCCGCCCGGGCGGCGGCCCGCGAGGCCGCGGCCCGCGCCGCCACTCCCCGTACCAGCGGGACCGACCCGGCCACGACTCCCGCCTCCTGGGAACCGCGGCCCAGCTTCACCGCAACGCGGCTGGTGCTTGTCCGGCACGGAGCGACCGAGTACACCGAACAGCGCCGCTACTCCGGTCGGGAGGACGTGCCCCTCTCCGACCGCGGTCGGGCCCAGGCCGAAGCCACCGCCGACCGGGTGGCCGCGCTGGCCCCGTCGGCCGCGGCCGTGGTCAGCTCCCCACTGAGCCGGTGTCGGCACACCGCCGAGGTCATCGCCGCGGCGCTCGGGGGAAAGCCGGTCCGCGACAACAACGACCTCGTCGAGTGCGACTTCGGGGTCTGGGAGGGCCGCACCTTCGCGGAGGTGCGGGAGCGGTGGGCCGGAGAGATGGACGCCTGGCTCGCCGCCACGACGGCCGCCCCGCCCGGGGGAGAGTCATTCGCCGAAGTCGCCACGCGCAGCCGCCGGGCCGTTGACGCGCTGCAGAAGGCGTACCGGGGGGAGACCGTCGTGGTGGTCTCGCACGTCTCGCCGATCAAACTGATCCTGCGGGATGCGCTCGGAGGCGGAGACACGCTGCTGCATCGGCTGTTCCTCGATGCGGCCGGCATCTCCGTGGTGGACCTGTGGCCCGACGGTGGAGTGGCCGTCCGCTCCGTCAACGACACCGCCCACCTCCCGTCCAGCTGATCACCCCGGCTGCTGGCCCACTCCGCCACTGGCCTACTTAGCCGTTGGCCTACTCACCGGTTGGTTCATTCAGCTTCTGGTCCGCCAGAGCAGGTACAGGCCGATGACGGTCCCGAAGGCCACAATCACCGTCCTGAGCACCATCGGTGGCAGTCGGGGAAGCAGTCGCGCGCCCGCGTACCCACCGACCAGCGTCGCCGGTGCGACCACGGCAACCGCCGCCCAGTTCACCGGCCCGAACAGTGCGAACACCACCAGCGTGGTGAGCCCGACCACCGCCGAGAGCAGGTTCTTGACGGCGCTGACCCGGACCAGCGACGCATCCAGGACCAGCGCCAGGCCCGCCACCAACATCACCCCCAGCGCCGCGCCGAAGTAGCCGCCGTACACCGCGGCGAGCGCGACCATGGCCTGGACCCAGACGGTACGGTGGCGCGTCGACCGGTCGCGGGGATGCCCGACGAACCGGCGCAGCGGCCCCTGGAACGCCAGCACCGCCGTCGCCCCGAGCACCAGAAACGGTACGACCAGCTCGAACGCCCGGGCCGGCGTGGCCAACAGGAGCACGGTGCCGGCGGCCGTCCCGAGGACGGCGGTGGGCAGCAGAGCCAACAGCCCCCGACCACGCGGCAGCTCCGCGTGACTGCCCGCGACGCTCGCCGCGTACCCCGGGAAGGCCGACACCGAGTTGCTCACGTTCGCCGATACCGGCGGCAACCCGGCGGCGATCATCGCCGGGAAGGTGATCAGAGAACCTCCACCGGCCACCGCGTTGAGCATGCCGGCGGCGAGGCCGGCGGGGACGAGCAGCGCGACGTCGGCGATGTGCATGGTCAGGCACGCTAGTACGCCGCGGTGCACCGTCAACCCCGCGGCACCCGGTGCGGCGGGTCGGTGTGGTGGTTGGGGCGGAAATGGGTGCGGCGACCACGTCGTTAGGATGTGTGCGCGACGGACGAGTCGACCGGGCGGTCGCGTCGGCGGGTTCCGACCCGCCGTCGAGGAACGTCCGGACTCCACAGGGCAGGGTGGTTGCTAACGGCAACCCGGGGTGACCCGCGGGACAGTGCCACAGAAAACAGACCGCCGTCTCCGGACGGGGACGGTAAGGGTGAAACGGTGGGGTAAGAGCCCACCAGCACCCCGGGTGACCGGGGTGGCTCGGTAAACCCCACCCGGAGCAAGGCCAAGAAGGGGCGTCATCTGCTGAGACGACGACCCGCGCAGGCGATCGAGGGCGGCCCGCCCGATGTCTGCGGGTAGGCCGCTGGAGCCTGTCGGTGACGGCAGGCCGAGATGGATGACCGCCGCCGGCGCGTGCCCTCGGGTTCGCGTCGCGCACAGAATCCGGCGTACAGGTCGACTCGTCCGTCGCCCACCAGCTCAGAGTTCTGATCAAGGCTCTGAGCTGGCCCTATACCCGGGCGTCAATGGTCGGCCTCGGTCAAGATTGGCCAGCATTTGACGGCCTGACGACGGCCTGACGGCCTGACGACGGCCTGACGGCCTGGAGACGGCCTGATCTTGGAGGCAGCGAGGCTCGCCTGTGATTGCGTATGTCGATCTATGGTGCCGACCATTCGGATGTCGTTGTCCGGTCTCGGGACCTGCGTGACACATCGGTATCAGGACCTGCGTGACACTCCGCCAAGTGTTGGTGGAGATGAGCGTGATGGAACAGCGGTATCGAACCGTCCAGGACGTGCTCGCCGGTTCGACGGTCACAGATGTCGCCGAACGGTTCGGCGTCTCCCGCCAGGCGGTGCATCGCTGGCTGGCCTGGTATGCCGACGAGGGGCTGGAAGGGCTGTCCGATCGATCCAGCCGGCCACATACCTCGCCCAGTCAGATTCCGTCAGAGGTGGAGGCGCTGATCTGTGAGCTGCGCCGGAACCATCCTCGCTGGGGTGCCCGTCGTCTCGTCTTCGAGCTAGGCCGCCGGGACTGTCCTGGGCCGGTTCCGTCGCGGATCACGGTGCATCGGGTACTGATCCGACACGGGCTGGTCACCCCGACACCTCGCCGCCGTCGTCGTGAGGACTACAAGCGGTGGGAACGCAGTCGACCGATGGAGCTGTGGCAGCTGGACATCGTCGGTGGTATCCGCCTCGCTGACGGTGGTGAGGCAAGGTCGTCACCGGCGTTGACGACCACTCCCGGTTCTGCGTCATTGCGGCCGTGGTCCGCCGAGCAACCGGCCGGGCCGTGTGTCTGGCCTTCACCGAAGCCTTGCAACGGTTCGGGATGCCCGAGGAGGTCCTGACGGACAACGGCAAGCAGTTCACCGGCCGGTTCAACCAGCCCCGCCCAGCCGAGGTGTTATTCGAACGCATCTGCCGTGAGAACGGCATCGCGGCCCGCAACACCAAACCCCGCACCCCGGCTACGACCGGCAAGGTCGAACGGTTCCACCAGACCTTGCAACGCGAACTCCTCGACGATGTCGAGGTCTGGGCCAGCCCGGAGGAGGCCCAGGCTGCCATCAACGTGTTCCGGCACGAATACAACACCCAACGACCGCACCAATCCCTCGCGATGGCGTTCCCGGTCGACCGGTTCCCCAGTCCGCTAGCTGACGAGCAACTGCCGCTGCGGCTGCCCCCGACGCTGACCAGCACAACCCCCGCCCCCCGAGAACCGCTGCCACCCCCACCATCAGCACCGACGTCATCCGCCGCCTCAGCCACCATTGCCGCCGCACCAGTGACGACCGGCGATGATGTCGGCCTAGCCGTGGAGCTCACCCGCCTCGTTCCCGCCTCGGGCAACCTCACCGTCTGCGGGCAACAGTTCTGGCTCAGCCCCACCCGAGCCGGACTTCCAGTCACCCTCTGGGCCGACGCCACCGTCGTCCACCTGCTCATCAACGGCGTCCGACTCAAGACCGTCCCATCCCGGCTCACCTCCGCCAACCTGCGGCAACTCCTCACCGACGACGGCCGACCTGCCGGGCGACCACCGATCACCACTGGCACCGCCCAGCCCGGCGCCCCCATCGAGGTCGAACGGCTCGTCAACGCCACCGGCCTGATCAGCCTCGCCGGCCGGCAACACCCCGTTGGCTACCACTTGGCCGGCCGCCGCGTCACCGTCCGACTCGACCGCGGCCTCATGCAGATCAGCGCCGACGGGATCCTGCTGCGAAGCCTGCCAAACCCGCTGACGTCAGCCAAAATCGCCGACATCCGCGACGCCCGCCCCGCCGGACCCCCACCAACCTCACCAGCCGAACCGCTGCGAGTCGAACGTCGAGTCAGCTACCGAGGAACCCTCGTCGCCGCCGGCCAACGCATCCAGGTAGGTAAAATCCAAGCCGGTCGAACACTGACCGTCGAAGCCGGCGACACCACCTTCCGTGTCTACGACGGCGATCAACTCCTCACCGAGGTCCCCCGAACCACCGGCAAGGACATCACCCGCCTCAAGGTCCGCAAGCCCGAACCACCACGAACTGCGCAAGAATGAGACCATGGAGAAACAACCCACCTTCACCGACCCGTGGTGGGACCTACGCGGAGACGACTCCGTCGAACGACAACAACGCAAAGCCCTGCACACCGAACTTCTTAACGAGGTGGCCCCCGGCCACCCGCTGCACGGCCAGCCCACCAGGATCGTTGCCAGGTCCCAGGCGTCGGACGACATCCTCGTTCAACTTCCCGAACGCTGGGCACTCATCCACCTCACCTGGAAAGGCACCCCGGAGATACCGCCCTGGCCAAGGACCGAGTTCTACAGCACCATCCACACCCTCGTGCAGGCCCTCCAAGAGACAGACTGAACACCAAGAAACAAGATCGTCTAGCCGGACGTGTCACCCACGTCCCGAGACTGATCTGTCACGCAGGTCCTGAGACCCGACAACGCTTCAGCCACGTCTTGATGGGTGACACTCCGCCGAGTGCTGGTGGAGATGAGTGTGACCGAACAGCGACATCGGGCTGTGTTGAAGGTTCGGCCAGGGGGCTCACGGTGACGAGGGGGCAGCCATGGGTCATCCTCCCTTGAGGAGGGCTCGTTATGCTGCATCCAGACTCCATGGCTTTACAAAGGGTGCCTGACTTTTGATCTTCCGGGTCGAAGTGAACGAAAACTACATAGTTGATCTATAGAGGTGCAGGTCAGGAAGCCTGCTCCCCGCACACGCGGGGGTGATCCGTTGTCCACCTGAGCGGCCAGTGCGCCGTTGTCCTGCTCCCCGCACACGCGGGGGTGATCCCTGCTGCGCGACCACGACTACCGGCAGCCCCTCCTGCTCCCCGCACACGCGGGGGTGATCCAGGCGAGTTCGACCTGGCGGTACTCGCGCATTTCTGCTCCCCGCATTCGCGGGGGTGATTCCGAGCCCGACGCCTTCGCGCAACAACCGCCTCAGAGTCGCGTTACGGATTGAAGGGGTGTTCACGATTCTTGGATCTTGCCGATTTCGCTCTTAAGCCAGTTCAGTGATTTGAGTAGCAGGTCTTGTTCGAACTGTTGTGGTTGGTCGCTATCTGGTTGGTACTCGACCATGGCGGCGTGAATGCGGTCGTACCAACGTTCCAGGGCAGGCCAAGAGTTGTTCTGGGCTCGCCCTGTTTCGATGGCGTGCTGGAATATGACTTTAAGCTCCTGCGCCATCAGCTCGGGCTTTGGTCTTTGTGGGTTAACCCAGTCGTCGGCGAGTACTGGCCGGAGGCGTAGGGCACGACGGTTCCAGTGCATCAGAATTTCAAGGTCGACGGTGAATCCGTCCGGCAGATTCGTGGGCCATAGTTCGCGCACTGCCGCGCGTTGTCCGGACCATGGAGTTGAGCCAACCTTGGGTAGAATTTCGGGGAAAAGGTATCCTGCTATGGGGGCGAAGAATCCGTGCAGCCACATTTGTGGGTAGAGCGGACGCCAGTAGAGGTCAGTGATACAGGCGTCGGCAATGCCCTGCAGGATGGGTTCCACGAGGATGGCTACGAGGGGCCGGTCCCCGAAGTATCGGATGTCTCCGTCGACAAGGCAGACGATGTCGCCGTCAGCCTCGTCGAGCCCAGCCCGGACTGCGGAGCCCTTCCCGATTGGTGCCTCCACGACGTTCGCCCCGGCGTCGGCTGCGACTTTCGCTGTGCCGTCGGTGCAGCCGCTGGCGCTGACGATCACCTCCCCCTGGGCTCCGATGAGGTCGAGTCCACGTCGAGATTCGGCTACGACTTCCGCGACCGTTGCTGCCTCGTTGTGTGCGGGGATGACGACGCTCACCCTGCCGGTGTTGCGTTCTAGGGTGCGTTGAGAAACTAGGTTCAGGCCGAGCGCTGGGTTGATTTCGGGCCGTGTCATTTCAGCCGTCCGTTTCTGCCTGAGTTTGGTCATCGGTTCTCGGAGTTTCGGGGCGCGGCGCGCTGACCTGGGGTGATGGGTTCTGATGGGCTGGTTTTGAGGCACTAATTGGTGTCTTACGCTCGGTGTGTGGCGTGGATTCGGCGGGTCCGGACGGCCTCGGGCGCGACGGCGGTGCAGATCGCTGAGTCCGTCGGTGGGCGTCGGCGGATCGTTGCTCATGTCGGCTCGGCGCGTACCGAGGCTGAGTTGGGGCTGTTGATGGTGCGGGCTCGTGAGCTGATTGCCGATCCTGGGCAGGGCGAGTTGGAGCTCGGCATCGATGCGGTGGCGCCGAAAGCGGCGCTGGTCGGCCCGGCCGGTGACGCGGCGTTGTTCGATGTCGAGGGCTCACGGGAACGCAGTCCGCTGGTCGCTGCGCCGCGGGTGGTGGCGACGGCGTCGCGGGTGCTGTATGAGGTGCTGGTGTCGGTGTTCACGTCGCTGGGATTCGACGCGGTGGGTGACAGGGTCTTCCGGGACTTGGTGATCGCGCGGATCGTGGAGCCGACCTCGATCCGCGATACCGGCCGGGTACTGATCGATTTAGGCCGTAAGCCGGCCAGCGAGAAGACGATGCGCCGTAGCCTGGCCCGCGCCCATGAGGGCGCATACCGTGACCAGGTCGCGCGGTTGTGCTTCGCCCACGCCACGGGCAGCGGCGACGTCAGTCTGTGCCTGTACGACGTGACCACGTTGTACTTTGAGGCCGACAAGGAAGACGACCTACGCAAGGTCGGGTACTCCAAGGAACGGCGGGTGGACCCGCAGATCGTCGTCGGGCTACTGGTTGACCGGCACGGGTTCCCGTTGGAGATCGGCTGCTTTGAGGGCAACAAGGCCGAGACATTGACATTGCTGCCAGTCATCCGCCAGTTCCAGGCCCGCCACCAGATCACCGGCATGGTCATCGTCGCCGACGCCGGCATGCTCTCCGCGACCAACCTACGCGAACTCGACGACGCCGGCCTCGGCTTCATCGTCGGCTCGCGCACCACCAAGGCACCTATCGACCTGGAGTCGCACTACCGCTGGCACGGCGACTACTTCACCAACGGGCAGACCATCGACACGATCACCCCCCGCACCGGCGTCAACCGAGACAACGACCCCGCACTCAAGACCGAACCGGTGTGGAACCCCCAAACACACACCTCGGCATGGCGGGCGGTATGGGCCTACTCCACCGCACGCGCTGTCCGGGACAACAAGACCCTCAACGCCCAAGAGGCGAAAACACGAGCCGTCATCGCCGGAGACAAGACGACCCGAAACCCGAGGTTCGTCACCACCAACGGCGACGCCCGCACCCTCGACGAAGCGTCCCTGACCAGGGCACGAAAGCTCGTCGGCCTCAAGGGCTACGTCACCAACATCCCCCACACCGTGATGAGCCCCAGCGACGTGATCTCCAACTACCACGACCTGTGGCACATCGAGCAGTCCTTCCGCATGTCCAAAACCGATCTCGCCGCCCGACCCATGTTCCACCACACGAGGGCCGCCATCGAAGCGCACCTGACCATCGTCTTCACCGCCCTGGCCGTCACTCGCGAAGCCCAAACCCGCACCGGACTCGCGATCCGCAACGTCCTGCGCCAACTGCGCCCACTATGCTCCGCGACCCTCACGATCAACGGCGCTATCCAGACGTTCCCACCCGAGATCAACCCCGAACAACAAGCCATCCTCGACGCCCTCACCCAAGCAAACCTCAGGCACTAACGGAATGACCGAACTCAGGTGTTGAGATCACCTCACTGGCCCGTTTGTCGCTACGACGGGGCTGTAGGAGCCGCGCGCTTCCCGTATATTGGCGGTTCCGGTCGGACGCGCAGCGGATGGATGCCCCGTACAGGGGAGAAGAATAGTCGCGAACCAGATCGGAAAGTGCGGCTTCCGAGAATATCTAGCACAATTCAAACTCTTGAAAGCATCGATGTTCGCTGATGCGTTTGAGCACACATCCTCAAATGGAAAAGGTGAACGGATGCCAAAATGGCGAACAATGCTGACGGCTGCACCTATAGCCGTCGTCGTCCTCTTAGGTCTGGCTGCGCCCGCACAAGCGGCCGACCCGGATGGAGACGTGAAGCCGTTGGCGTGCGTCGAGGAGCACTCCTATGCCAGCATCTCGAATAAGGGTCAGACTCACTTCCGGCTGGGACCTGGCTACCAGAACTATAACGGCACGTCGAGCACGGCGACCGTTACCCTGACAGCCACTGTGGGTGGCACGGTGTCTTGGAGCGCATCCACCTCACTTGCAGTCAAGGGTTCAGTGCTGGTGGTTGAAGCCGAGGGAACCTTGGGGCTCAACCTCTCTACGTCCCTCACCGCGAGCGTCACGAACAGCATTCGGGTTACCGCGCGAGCAAAAACGACTGTTTACGGTGACTACGGCGTTTGGCGGCAGAAGGTATACGGCAACTACGGCATCCTATACCCGTCGTGCAACAGCCAGTCAGCGTGGGTGACCAGCTACTTGCCTGCCCGGGTAGGGTGGAATGTCTGGGGCGGATAAGCGAGGCTAGGGGCGTCGTCGGTCCTCATCGGACCGGCGGCGCCTTTGCGGCACCAGACACCACAACTAAGGAACTCAATTTGTATCTTCGGAAGCGCGGCAATATTGTCACTATCCTAGCGGCTTTAACGTGCATGGCTGCCATGGGGGGGGTGCGACCAGCCCAAAGACCCTGATGTAGAACAGTCGCCTACACCCGCTGCGACTGCGCCAAGTGCACCCTCGCCTCTACCCACGCCGGAAATTCCTCCCGCGCCCAACCCGCAATTGGGAATGAAGACTCTTTTGATCGCGCCTCCGACTAATGGAACAGCAGCAGTCGGTACGGTGCAGGCCGAAGCGGGCGTAATTTGGATAAATACCGATTGTATAGGCGGTCGGCTTGAAATCATCTTGAATAATGATCTTCGCCTTCCGATCGAATGCAACAAAACCGATCTAACTCCTTCCGGAAATCGCATTGCATACTCGTCTGCCCGCCAGCTTACGATCCGTGTTGAAGCTCCACAGGATGTGCGCTGGAACATGCGGATAGAACAGGAAGAGTGATTAAGAACCGCCTTGGACACGGCGAAAGTAGCGGGCGGTGGTGTCGAGACAGGTCGCTAAGTTGGCTAAGCTTGGTGCTGTAGCACTTCGCCGTCGCTAATGGGCTGTCCTGGTTGTTAGCTGTTCAGGAAAAAACTCGATCAGTCGAGCTTGCGCGGACAAAGTGTCGGGATTTCGGCGTTGGGGTTAGGTGGTCGAACCGACACGCATGACCTTCAACCCTTCCTTCTGCACGTAAACACTCCGCCTGGCGACGGCGTCTCCCTTACGGTCGAGTTGGTAGCCGTCGAGCCATACCCAGTGGTCGTAGGTGGGCCAATCGAGTACGCGGATGACTCGGAACATGATGGGGTTGATGAACTGGACGCTCGCGGCTCGGGTCAGATGTACGACATCCCCGGCCTTGGGGAGGGTTACCGCCATCGTCTGTTGAGTGCGCGGTATCGGCTCCCTGCACTGATTGAGGTAGACGCGCTAGGTGTGTATTTAGGCAAATTTCCGCCGATATAAATTTTGTCTAAAATTTTAGCTCTGGGTGATTTGCCCCAGCTTTCCCCGTGAGTGAGATGCTTTTTGGCGGGAGGCTACCCTTGGGTGTCGTTGATTGATGATCTATACGGTATTTGATAGTTTGGAGTAAAATTGTTTAGTAGATCTTCACGGGTCAGCGTTGGCGTCATGCTGGTGGTCGGGCTGGCCGCTGGCGTGCTGACGGGTAGCGCTGTATCTGCAGTCTCCGGCGGAGAGGAGGTCCCTGACGGAGAGGAGGTCCCTGACGGGGGGTATCCCTTTTCGGTCAAGGTGAACTTCGGTGAACTGCACAGCTGTACCGGTGCTCTCGTTGCCAGCCGATGGGTCGTTACAGCGAAATCCTGTTTTGCCGAAGGAGGGTCAGCGCCTGCTGAGGCTGTTCCCAGCCGTCCGACCAGCGTACTGGTTGGGCGAACCAATCTTGCCGGTAATGCGGGCCACCGCCTCGGAGTGACGACTCTGGTTCCGCATCCAACCCGTAATGTTCTGCTGGTTGAGCTGTCGGCGCCGGTCACTAATGTGATGCCAGTAGAATGGTCAACTGTCGCACCGTTGGCGCAGGAAACGCTGAGGGTTACCGGGTATGGCCGCACTGCGACCGAGTGGGTGCCCGACCGTTTGCATACCGCTACTTTTACGGTTTCCGAGGTGGCAGCCACGACAATCGGGGTCATCGGCACCTCGGCCGCAGCAACGATCTGTAAGGGCGACGGTGGTGGGCCAGCGTTTCGTGAGACCGAGTCCGGTGTCGAACTCGTTGCGATCAACAACACCAGTTGGCAAGGTGGCTGTCTCGGTGAGACCGAAACCCGGACCGATGCTACCCAGACTCGCCTCGATGATCTGGCCGACTGGTTCCGGGAGAGCACCCGCCTGCAGCCGTATGCATTGACCAACACGGTCACAGGAGAGTTCACGGGGGACGGCCGTGATGATCTGATGGCGGTCGAGCCGGGTACCGGCAAGCTCTGGCTCTACCCTGGGACCGCCACCGACCGGTTTTGGGACGACCGGATCCAGGTCCGATCGGATGTCAACTGGACCAACTACCGTGACTTTGCTGTCGGCCAGTTCGGCGGGGACGCCAACGAAGACCTGCTTGTCATCGAAACCGCTACCGAGAATCTCTGGCTGTTCCCCGGCGACGGTGCCGGAGGGCTCGGAGAACGGGTGCAGGTCGGCAGCGGTTGGCAAGGCAAAACCGACCTGGTCGCTGGCCAGTTCAACCGGGACGGCTACGACGACATCGCAGCGGTCGCGCGTTCCACGAACGAACTGCGGATGTGGCCGGGCAACGGTGCTGGTGGTTTCAGTGCGTCAACGCGGATTGGCAAGGGCTGGGGAGGCCTCACCGAACTGGTCGTCGGCCGCTTCAACCGGGACGGCTACGACGATATCGTGGCATTGGCGAAGGACACCGGTGATCTCCTGATGTATCCCGGTAGCGCCGCTGGCGGTGCAGTCTGGGGTCAGGAGATCACGATTGCCGGGGGCGGTAGCGCACATGGTTCGCTCGCAGCCGGCAAGCTCAATCCCGACGGTTACGACGACCTGATCGCCACCGAGCACGACCAGCTCTGGCTTTACCCCGGCACTGTGGCTGGCGGCCTGCTTGGCGAGCGGGTAGCACCGATCGGGCGTGTTCCAGTACTGCAGCCTCACGGGTTGTTGGAGGCGGTCACCGGCGAGTTCACCCGCGACGAGTACGCGGACCTGATCGGCGTCGAGAAGGGTACCGGCCGACTTTGGCTCTACCCGGGCACGGGCACCGGCCTGTGGGCTCCCCGAATCCAGGTGGGTACAGGCTGGATCGGGTTCCGGGATTTGACGGTGGGCCGGTTTAACGCGGACAGCTACGACGACCTGCTAGCCATCAACTCCAGCACCGGCGACCTTTGGCTATGGCCGGGCACGGAGAGCGGAACCGACTGGGGCTACAAGGGCACGGATCCTGTCGGATGGGGTTGGCATGGAAACGAACGGCTCACCGCTGGCCGTTTCGACGACGACGCCTACGACGACCTTGTGGCTGTAGATAAGAATACCGGCAAGCTGCGCATGTGGGCAGGGCGCGGCAATGCCACCTGGGCGACGAGCGTCGACCTCGACACCACGAACTGGAACATGCTTGGCGCTCTGGCGCGAGGCCAGTTCAACGACGACTCGTACGACGACTTGGTGGCGGTGGAGGAAGACACCGGAAAACTATGGTTGTATCCGGGCAAGGCCGGTGGCGGCTTCAACGACCGAGTTGAGGTCGCGAGCGGCGGTTGGGCCGAACGCGACGAACTCGTCTCAATTCGCTCCGATCAGGACGGGTATGACGCGCTGATTGCAGGCGCGTCGGCGAGCGGGCAGGTGTGGCTCTACCCCGCGACGACACCAGGCGATCCGGGGTGGGATGACCCAACCGAGTTCGGCCCAATTTTCTGATCTACGCGGCCGAGCGTATCCGGTCGGGTTCTGCGGACTTGGTCTGTTGATTTCGCCCGGAGGATGCTGGGGCCCGGTTCGTTGCCGAACGGGTGTTGCCTCCTGGTCTGTTTGTACGGCTGGGCGCGGGAGGTGCACCCGTTACGGTGCTACACCGGGCATATCTGGTTTTTGCACTCCATATCCCTATCTCGGGGGCGGACGGATTACAGTCGGATCTAGCCCAATTTGTAGATGTGTAACGGTCGAACATCATTACCATCTGGTCTATACCGGTTTGGGGTGTGGTCGGGGGCACGGTGGTGGTGGAATCTCGGTGGGCGTGGGGGCGTTACACCCTGCGTACGGCCGTGGAGGTGCCCCGCTCGGGCGGGTGACGCCGGGTGCGGGTCGCCGGGAATGATGGTGGCCGGTCGGTCGTTACATCTGGACCCGGCGCCGTGCGTGTGCCCCCGATGAGGCCCGCGGTCGCCGACCTCTTCTCCTTAGTTTCGTTGAGCGCCGGACGGTGCTCGCACCCACCCCGAACCCCCTCGGGTGTGGGGTGTCGACCCCCGAATGGAGCATCCCCTGATGAACACGATTCTGCGTCGTAGTGTGCTTGGTTTCGCTGGTCTGGCCCTGTCCACCGGTGTTGTCGCCGGCCCGCTGGCCACCCTCACCGACCCCACCCCCGCCTCGGCCTCGGCTTCGGCTGTGGTGCGGGCGGAGAAGCCGGACATGGGCACGCTGATCCCGCACGGCACCCAGGGCACGCAGTCGCGCATCGCCCTGGGCGATGAGCAGGTGTCGAACGTGAAGGCCATCATCGAGGCCACGAAGGCCGCCGGGATGGACGAGCGGGCCGCCGTGGTGGCGATCGCGACCAGTTTGCAGGAGTCGAAGCTGGAGAACCTGGGCCACCTGGGCGCGCGTAACGACCATGACTCGCAGGGCCTGTTCCAGCAGCGCCCGTCCAGTGGTTGGGGCAGCGTGGAGCAGATCACCGACCCGGCCTACTCCACCACCGCCTTCCTCAACGGTTTGAAGCAGGTCGAGGGCTGGCAGGACATGCCGTTGACCGAGGCCGCGCAGACGGTGCAGGTGTCGGCGTTCCCGTTCCACTACGCCCAGTGGGAGACCCAGGCCGCCGACCTCGTCGCCGAGCACTGGACCAGCTAACCCACCCGCACCACACACAAGACCCAACCCACGCAAGGGGGAAAGAAGCTGGTGGCCGGCACCCGAACCAGGGCGCCGGCCACCAGTCATATCTGGGCGAAGACCAGGCCCGCCACGGGTGGGAAGCCGCTGGTTGGGGCCGGGGTCAGCGGTGCCCGGTGCCGGACTGGGTGAAGGTCCCAGGGGATACGGTTGTCGTCATGGCAAAGCCGACCCGATGGGTGACCGACACCGGCCCAGAGCACTCCCAGTGGTATATCGACCGATTCCGTCGGTTGGCGGCGGAGGGGGCGGACCTCGCCGGCGAGGCCCGGCTGATCGACGCCCTGGTAGCGCCGGGCTCTCGGGTCCTCGACGCCGGCTGCGGCACTGGTCGGGTCGCGGCCGCGCTGGCCTTGCGGGGTCACACCGTGGTGGGTGTTGATGCCGACCCCATGCTGATCGAGGCGGCGGGGGCCGCCTATCCCGGTCCGCGCTGGCTCGTGGCCGACCTGGCGGAGCTCGATCTGGCCGCCGCCGACGAGCCGGAACCCTTCGACGCCGCCGTGATCGCCGGCAATGTGATGACCTTCGTCGCTGCGGGCACCGAAGCCGACGTGCTCCGCCGGATCGCGGCCCACCTGCGCCCCGACGGCATCGTGGCGGTTGGCTTCGGCACGGACCGGGGCTACCCGCTGTCGGCCTTCGACGAGGACTCGGCTGCTGCCGGGCTACGCCGGGAGCACCGTTTCGCCACCTGGGATCTGCGCCCGTGGCGGGAGGAGAGTGACTTCGCCGTCACTCTGCTCCGGCGCCCCGCCGAGTGAACATTCGGGATATCACCAGTAGTTGACCATCCTGGAGCAGCATCAGGACCTCCCTGATGCTGCGGGTGTTGCGCGTTCGATGAGGGCGGCGAGCCCGTCCAGGAGACGGCGGAGGCCGAACTCGTAGGCGTGGGCAGGGTCGTGGGCGCTGCCGTGCGCCGCGCCGGCGGCACTGCCGACCCGGCTGGCCAGCGGGTAGGCCGCGGGGTCGAGGACCCGGGCCAGCAGCGGCCCGGCGGCCGCCCACCACTGTTCGTCGGTCATGGTGGTGAGCTGGGCAGTGGCCCGGGCGTCGGCGGCGGCTCTGGCGTTGGTCTGGACGAAGCTCAGCAGGAGGGTCAGGCAGTCGTCCATCTCGACGTCGTCGAGGCCCAAGCCGTCCAGCGCGGTCAGTTCGTGCTCGTACTTGGCGATCGCGCCCGGTCCGAGCGGGGGCCGCAACGTGGAGACTGCGGCGGTCCACGGATGGGTCGCGAAGAGCGCCCGGTTCTCCTCGGCCACGGCAGTCAGCCGTACTCGCCAGGGTTGTCCGGTGGTGTCGGTGCGCGACATCCGGCCGTACGCGGCGTCGAGCATCACGTCGAGTAGCTCCGCCTTACCGGGCACGTACGTGTAGAGGGTCATGGGGGAGACCCGCAGCTCCTGGGCGACGCGACGCATGGTCAGACCGGTCAGCCCCTCGGTGTCGGTGACGGCGGTCGCCGCTTCGATCACCGTGTCCAGGTTGAGCCCCCGTTGCGGGCCTCGGCGCGCTGCGGTCGATGGCTCTCGCCAGAGCAGGGCGAGCGTACGCGTGGGGTCTCCGCTGCTGGTTACGTCAGGTGCACGCATAGTCATCTCCGCAATTTCTCCGTACGCTGTACAATGTACAGCGTACGACGTACGAGGTATTCGGATCATCGCGAGAAGGACTCTTCCATGAAGATCACCTCCACTGCCGTATCACTCAATGTCGAGGATGTCCCCGCCGCTGCCGCCTTCCTGACCGAGCACTTCGGGTTTCGTCAGGAGATGGCCGCGGACGGGTTTGCCTCGCTGACCCGCGACGACGCCGGTGTCCACGTTGTCTTCCTGCGGCGCGGACTCGCCACCCTCCCCGATGACCAGCGTGACGACCATGCCAGCGGTCTGATCCTGGCGTTCGTGGTTGATGACCTTGAGGGCGAGCTGGCGCGGCTACAGGCCGAGGGCGTCAGGATCACCATGCCGCTGACCACCGAGGAGTGGGGCGAGCGCGCCTTCCAGGTCCGCGATCCGAACGGTGTCATCGTCCAGCTCGTCGACTGGAACGGTGCGCCGGAGCCTGGTCCCGCAACGCGGAGTAGCGCCGCGACCACGGAGTCCGAACTGTGGACTCCGGTGGAGCGGGCCTGACCCCAGCGGGGATTGTCACAGCATCGACTGCTGCTCGTGCATCGGCGGTTTGCGAGGATGTTCGCATGGCTTACGACGCGAGCAACCTACCCGATGTGTCCGGGCTCACTGTCGGTATCGTCGGCGGCACGGGCGACCAGGGGCGTGGTCTCGCCTACCGGTTCGCCCGTGCTGGCCAGACCGTGCTGATCGGTTCCCGCTCGGCCGAGCGCGCTGCCCAGTCCGCTGCGGAGATCGCCGCCCTGCCGGGGGTGCCCGCTGGGGCGAGCGTCACCGGGGCCGCCAACGAGGAGGTCGCCCGGCGTAGCGATGTGGTGGTGATCGCGGTGCCGTGGGACGGCCACGCCAGCATCGTCGGCGCGCTCGCCGAGCCCCTCGCCGGCAAGATCGTGGTCGACTGCGTCAACCCGCTCGGCTTCGACAAGCAGGGCCCGTACGCCCTCACCGTGGCGGAGGGCAGCGCTGTCCAGCAGGCAGCCGCGCTGCTGCCGCAGTCCCGGGTGTGCGCGGCGTTCAACCACGTCAGTGCCCCGTTGTTGGCGGATCCGCAGATCGAGCGGATCGAGCTGGACGTGCTGATCTGCACCGAGGAGCGGGAACTGGCCGGGATCGTCGGTGCCCTCGCCGCCCGGATCCCCGGCATGCGTGGCATCTACGCCGGTCGCCTGCGGAACGCCCACCAGATCGAGGCTTTCACGGCGAACCTGATCGCCATCAACAAGCGGTACAAGGCCCACGCCGGCATCCGCGTCACCGACCTCTGAAGGTGGCGCGGGTCCGGACGCACCGGCCCTCCATTGGGGTGGCGTTCGGAGATTGGACGAAACGTGCGTGTGGCCCGCTGGGCTTCCAGCGGGCCACACGAATGTCCTACCGGGCCATAGTTAGCCGGCGGATGTCCGTCGGTTAGCCCCAGCTGCCGTGGGTCAGAAGTCGACCGAGACACCGACCGCCTGGCAGGCCTCAATGGCGGTGTCGGTGGCCTTGTCGAAGGCGGGGTTGTCGGCGGCTTCCGGGCTCGCGGCGGCAGCCGCCTTGCCGGCCTCCTCGCTGTACGCGGTCAGCGCGGCGGTGACCGCACTGTCGGCGTCTCCGGTGGCGGCGATGGTGGCGAACTCCGTCGCCAGCCCGGTGAAGATCTCCTGGAACATCTCCGTCGTCGGCTCCTCGCCCGCCGACACGGCGTCGAGCAGGGTTTGCTTGAGCTCCATGCTGGCCTTGTTGGCCGCTTCGCAGAGTTCCTTGTCGCCCTTGCCGGCGGCAGCCGCAGGTGGCGCCGAGGAGGAGGCCGTCGTGGGGTCGGTCGTCGGTGTCCCGGATGCCGTCGGCTCCGGGTCGTCTCCTCCGCAAGCGGTGAGGGCAAGGACAGCGGCGGGGACCAGCAGAGCCTGGAAGAGAGTTGTTTTACGCACGGAAGGGAATGCTACTCGGATTGATCCCCAATGGAGACCCGTCGGGGCGGTGAGCTCCGGGTAGGAGCCTGCTGCCGCCGGGTTGTGGGTGGACGTGGGCGATGAGTGTGTGTTCCGCCGGAATCCCGGCGGAGCACACGAGCGATATGGCTCTGGTCAGCCCACGGCTGCCTATGACCTGCCGATCAGGTCGCTATCATTCGATTTCGACGCCGACCTTCTGGCAAGCTTCGGTGACGACGTCGGCGGCCGATTCGAAGGCGGGGTTGTCCGCGCCTTCCATCAGGTTCGGGTCGGCAACCATCTTCTCGGCCTCCGCGCTCATCACCTGCATGGCGGCGGTGACCTCGCTGTCGGCGCTGCCGGTGGCGGCGATCTCGGTCATTCCCGTCGCCATCTCGCGGAAGACCTCAGTCATTGCTTCGTCCGTTGAGCCATCGGCGGAGGCGAGGGTCTGCATCATGCCTTCTTGGAAGGTCTTCAGGTTTGCCGCCAGCGCTTCGCAGACCTCCTCGTCGCTCTTGGCCGCAGCTGCGGCTGGGGCCGGCGAGGAAGCCGCTGAGGGGGAGTTCGACTCGGAGGCGGCCGACTCCGAGTCGTCTCCGCCGCCGCAGGCGGTGAGGGCGAGGACGGCGGTAGGGATCAGCAGGGCCCGGAAGAAACTCGTTTTCAGCACGATCGAGGATCCTACCTCTTTCCTCCTGAGTGGCTGGTCGGCGGTGGCCCGGTGTTGGCCGGGCCACCGCCAACCCGGTCAGAAGGTGTGCTCGGCGGTGGGGAAACCGCCGTCGCGGACCTCGTCGGCGAAGCGACGGGTCGCCTCGCCCAGGGTGTCGGCGAGGTTGGCGTAGCGCTTCACGAAGCGGGGCATCCGGCCGGTACGGAGACCCGCCATGTCCTGCCAGACCAGCACCTGGGCGTCGGTGTCCGGTCCGGCGCCGATGCCCACGGTCGGGATGGTCAGCTCGGCGGTTATCCGTTTCGCCACGTCACCGGGGACCATCTCCAGCACCACCGCGAAGGCGCCCGCCTCGGCGACCGCGTGGGCGTCGGCGAGCACCTCCTCGGCGGTGTCGCCCCGGCCCTGGACCCGGTAGCCGCCGAGGGTGTGTTCCCGCTGCGGCGTGAAGCCGATGTGCGCCATCGCCGGGATGCCGGCGCGAACGATCGCGGCGATCTGCTCGGCGCAGTGGCGGCCACCCTCGAGTTTGACGGCGTGGCAACCACCCTCCTTCATGAACCGCACGGCGGTGCGCAGGGCCGCGGTCGGGCCCTCCTCATAGGAGCCGAACGGCAGGTCGCCGACGACCAGCGTCTGCCGGGTGGCCCGGACCACGGCCCGGACCAGGGGCAGCAGCTCGTCGGGGGTCACCGGCAACGTCGTGTCGTAGCCGTAGACGTTGTTCGCGGCCGAGTCACCGACCAGCAGCACCGGGATGCCGGCGGCGTCGAAGATTCCCGCCGTGTACTGGTCGTACGAGGTGAGCATCGCCCACCGCTCGCCACGCTCCTTCGCGGCGAGTAGGTCACGGGCGCGGACCCGTCGGGTCGCCGGTCCGCCGTAGAGGGCGGTCACCTCGGCGGGGCTGGATTCCAGCATGGTTCTCTCCTTCCTCGAGGCCGCGTACGCGGTCCCCGGGCTCTGCCGCGATCGTCGCACCGCACGGCGGGGTAGCGGCAGGGGGCAGTGCAGGATGTCACTCCCCGGTCGTTCACCCGCCCCGGCCGGAGCCCTCGCCCCGCCCCCGAGCCACTCATTCGCCCCCGAGCCGCCCGGCTGCTCCGGCCGCTCGGCCGTCCTCGCGCCAGCGGTTGGTGATCGGCAGGCGGCGGTCCCGCCCGAAGGCTTTCATCGATATTTTCGTACCGGGAGCGGACTGGCGCCGCTTGTACTCGGCGGTGTCCACCATCCGCAGTACCTGGTCCACGAGCGCCGGGTCGTGGCCGGCCTCGATCAGCCCATCCCGTCCCAGGTCGCCGTCGATGTAGCCGATGAGGATCGGGTCGAGCAGGTCGTACTCCGGCAGTGTGTCCGAGTCCAGCTGGCCGGGGCTCAGCTCGGCTGACGGGGGCTTGCTGATCGAGCTCTCCGGGATCGGTGGGGTCTCGCCGCGGCGGACCGCCTCGCCGTTTCGCCACCGGGCGAGCTGCCAGATCAGGGTCTTCCAGACGTCCTTGACCGGGTTGAAGCCGCCGACCGAGTCGCCGTACAGGGTGGAGTAGCCGACCGCGAGTTCGCTCTTGTTGCCGGTGGTCAGCACCAGGTGGCCCTCCTGGTTCGACAGGGCCATCAGGATCACCCCGCGGACCCGGGCCTGGAGGTTCTCCACCGAGAGGCCGGAGAGGGAAAGGTTGGCCAGGAACGTGTCGACGATCGGCTGGATCGGCTCGACCCGGTAGTCCAGTCCGGTGCGCTTGGCCAATTCCGCTGCGTCTTCCCGGGAGTGCTCGGAGGAGTGCTGGCTCGGCAGCGACACCCCGACCACCCGGTCCGCGCCGAGCGCGTCAACGGCCAGGGCCGCCACCACCGACGAGTCGATGCCGCCGGAGAGGCCGAGCACCACGGAGCGAAAGCGGTTCTTGTCGACGTAGTCACGCAGCCCCAGCACGAGGGCCTGCCACACCTCCGCCTCGTCGGCCGCGGGTTCGAGGAGTTCCCCGACCGCCGACTTGTCGGTGGTGGCGGCCGGCAGCGACCCGATGCAGTGGTGGAGCACCCGCATCCCGTCGGCCAGCTCGATGTCGGCGGGCGGACCGTCGGCGGCGGCGGGGAGATGCACGTCGTGTACCAGCAGGTGCTCGACGAATTGCGGCGCCCGGGCGAGCAGTTCCCCCTCCGCCGTCACGATCATGGAGTCGCCCTCGTACACCAGCTCGTCCTGGCCGCCGACCATGTTGACGTACGCAATGGTGGCCCCGGCCTCGGCGGCCCGGCGGCGGACCAGCGGTAGCCGGACGTCGTCCTTCTTCAGCTCGTACGGCGAGCCGTTGATGTTGATCACGAGGCCGACGTTCGCCTGCCGGGCGGCGGCGAACGGCCCCCCGACCTGCCACAGGTCCTCACAGATGGTCAGCGTGACATCGACTCCGCCGACCCGCACCACGGACAGCGTCTCGCCCGGCACGAAGTAGCGGTCCTCGTCGAAGACGCCGTAGTTCGGCAGGTGGTGTTTGAAGTAGGTGGCCACGGTCTTCCCGTCGTGCAGTAGGGCCGCCGCGTTACGCGCCCCATGCCCCGGCTCGGCGTCGCCGTTGACCTGTGGTGGGCCGTCCGCGTCCAGGTAGCCGACCACCACTGGCAGGTCGCCCAACCCATCCGCGGCGAGGTCGGCTGCGAGCCGTTCCAGCGCTGCCTTCGACGCTTCCATGAAGGAGCGGCGGAAGACCAGGTCCTCGACCGGGTATCCAGTCAGGGTCAGCTCCGGGAAGGCGACCAGCTGGGCGCCGGCGTCGGCGGCGCGTCGGGCCCATTCCCGAATGATCGTGGCGTTGCCGACGAGGTCACCGACGATCGGGTTGACCTGGCAGAGTGCGAGACGCAGGGTGGTCATGTCCCTATCTTGCCGCAGCCCTCCGAGCGGGGGACGGCGCGTGCTGGGAGAGGTGCTCCCAGCACGGTTGTGGCGGGGGTCGGACAGGCCGGTGCGGGCGTGGGAAGGTCGCGTAACGTCGGCGTAACGAGGCCGGTGGAGACTGATCGGTCAGGCCGGGTCGTTCGCGGGCCGAATGCGGACAATAGGGTTGTGAGGGGTGGAAGTGGACCGTCAGCAGGAGTTTGTCCTCCGTACGCTGGAAGAGCGGGACATCCGGTTCGTCCGGCTGTGGTTCACCGACGTGTTGGGCACGCTGAAGAGCGTGTCGGTGGCCCCCGCGGAGTTGGAGTCCGCCTTCGAGGAGGGCATCGGGTTCGACGGTTCGGCGATCGAGGGTTTCGCCCGGGTCGTCGAGTCTGACATGGTGGCGATGCCGGACCCGACCACCTTTCAGGTCTTCCCCTTCGAGGGCGGGGTCAGCGGTGAGAGCGCCCGGATGTTCTGCGACATCCTGCTCCCCGACGGTAGCCCGTCCTGGGCCGACCCGCGTCACGTGCTGCGTCGGGCGCTGTCCCGGGCAGCGGAGAAGGGCTTCACCTACTACACCCATCCAGAGATCGAGTTCTACCTGCTGGAGGATGGGGTGTCCGACGGCTCGGTGCCGATCCCGGTCGACACCGGCGGCTACTTCGAGCACACCACCCACGCGGTCGCCCGGGACTTCCGCCGCCAGGCGGTACTCGCCCTCGAACGGATCGGCATCTCCGTCGAGTTCAGCCACCACGAGGTCGCTCCCGGTCAACAGGAGATCGACCTGCGCTACGCCGACGCGCTCAACACCGCCGACAACATCATGACGTTCCGGCACGTGGTCAAGGAGGTGGCGCTCTCCACCGGCGTGCAGGCCACCTTCATGCCGAAGCCCTTCACCGACCAGCCGGGCAGTGGCATGCACACCCACCTCTCACTGTTCGAGGGGGAGCGCAACGCGTTCCACGACGTCGGTGACCCGATGAAGCTCTCCAAGGTCGCCCGCGCGTTCATCGCCGGCCTGCTGGTGCACGCCCGGGAGTACACGGCGGTCACCAACCAGTGGGTCAACTCGTTCAAACGGCTGTTCCCGCAGGCCCTGCCGAACCGGGTCACCGAGAGCCCCGCGTACGTCTGCTGGGGGCACCTGAACCGCTCCGCGCTGGTCCGGGTCCCCGCGTACGGTAAGCCGAACTCGGCCCGGGTCGAGGTCCGGTCGCCCGACTCGGCGACCAACCCCTACCTGGCCTTCGCGGTGATGCTCGGCGCCGGCCTCAAGGGCATCGAGGAGGGGTACGAGCTGCCCCCGGGCGCCGAGGACGACGTGTGGTCGCTGACCAGCGCCGAGCGCCGGGCGATGGGGTACGAGCCGCTGCCAGAGAACCTCGCCGAGGCGATCGACGTGATGGCCGGCTCCGAACTGGTCGCCGAGGTGCTCGGCGAGCACGTCTTCGACTTCTTCCTACGCAACAAGCGGTCCGAGTGGGAGCAGTACCGCCGCGAGGTCACCCCGTACGAGCGGCAGCACTACCTCTCGCTCTGATCTCCGGCCCCGGCTGGTCCTGCTCCTGGCGTCGGCCCTGCGCGCTGGCCCGGTTGTCGTCGGATCCGACCGGGATCCGACGATGACCGCGGTGCGGGCGAGGTGGGCGGCTCGTTCCCGCGAAAAGGCGGCGCACCGGGTTACCGGCGCGCCGCCCGTGAAGTCCGCCGTCGGGGCGGGGCGAACTACTTACCCGCGGAGCCGCCCGGTCCGCCTGGTCCGCCGTGCCCGCCGGGGCCCCGGAGGACGCCGGCCTCGGCCGCCGCGGTGATCGCGTCGGCCTGCTCCTGGGTGAGCGTGCCATCCTCGACCGCCTGCGCCAGACGCTGCGCGAGCGCCTCCTGCCGGTCAGCGGAGTCCGGGCGCTCGCCCCGGTCGCCCCGCTCGGGTCGGTCGGCCGCCCGCTGTTCGTGCAGCTCCTTCAGCGCCGTGGCTACCCTGTCCACGTCAACGCCGAGCTTCTCGGCGAGCGCCTCGGCGAACGCGGCCTGCCGGTCGGAGCGCTTCTGCTCCTTGTCGGTGCCCTTCTCCGCGTCGGTGCTGGTGCTGGTGCTGCTGCTCGGGGAGGGCGAGGTGTTGTCAGCGGCCATGGCCATGGTCGGTGCGGCCACGCCGACGCCGAGCACGCCCGCCGCGGCGAGCCCGGCCAGCAGGTGCTTCCTACGAATCGTGCGGGACATGGTTATCCTCCAACTCGGCAGGGTGGTGCGGTACGCGATCGACAGTGACCGCGCTCGCTGGAGGAACACCGTGGCGAAGCTATGAGCCAGCTGGCAATTGTGGGCGACTGCCCGGGGCGGTCGGTGAACCGACCACCGCTGTGGCGGGTCGGCGGTGGACAGCCGGGTCAGCGGACAGCCGGGGCGACGGTGAGAGTGCCGGCGTCCGCGTCCAGGGCCGCCTCGGTGCCGACCGGAACGGTGAGCTGGCCCACCCCGTGCCCGATCGGTAGCCCACCGAGTATGGGGATGCCGAGGTCCCCCAGGCGGTCGGTGAGCACATCGGCGACGTCAACCGCCCACCCGTCGGCGCAGTCGGTGAACTGCCCGACCGCCACCGCGGCCAGCCCGGCCAGCACCCCGGCCCGGCGAAGTTGGGTGAGCATCCGGTCGATCTTGTAGGGGGGCTCCTGTACCTCCTCGAGCAGCAGCACCGCCCCGGTCAGATCCGGCAGGTCAACCGTGCCGATCGACGCCACGATCAGGCAGAGGTTGCCACCGAGCAGCCGGCCGCTGGCCCGGCCCGGGACCCGGACCCGGAAGGTCTCCTCGTCCTCCCGGGCGGCCACCGTCACCGGTTCGGTGGTGGTCAGCGCGGCGTGCAGCGACTGCGCGGAGTCCAACGCCGTCCGTTCGTCCCGCCACGCCGCGCCGGGGCCATGTAGCCCCGCCAACCGGGCACCCCGCCAGAGCGCGAACTGGAGGGCGGTGATGTCGGAGAAGCCGGCCACCACCTTCGGGTCCCGGCGTACGGCTGCCATATCGATCGCGTCCACCATGCGCTGGGCACCGTACCCACCCCGGGTGCAGATGATCCCCCGGACGGCCGGGTCAGCGAACGCGGCGTTCAGGTCCGCCGCCCGCAGCTCGTCGGCGCCGGCGAGGTAGCCCCGCCGGGCGTACGCGTTCGGGGCGGGCACCGGCCGCAGACCCCAGCTGGTCAGCAACTCGATGCCACGGGCGACCCGCTCCGGCCGGGTGGGCCCGGATGGCGACACCAGGAGCACGGTGTCGCCCGGACACAGCGCGGGCGGACGGAGTACCTCGTCGGTGATCACAACAGTCGAGCCTAATCAGCCTTCCGGTGGTCGTACGGGATAGCCTCGACGGCGTGGCAACCGCGTTGGTGATCGAGAATGACCCGACCGAAGACGCGCGTCGGCTCGGGGAGTGGCTGACCGAAGCCGGGCTACGGCTGCACGTAGCCCGGCCGCACGCCGGCGACGAGCTCCCAGCTGACCTGGACGGATATGCGGCGCTGGTCGTCCTCGGCGGCGGGCAGCAGGCGTACCCACTGCCCGACGGCGAGCCGTCGGCATCCTGGCTCCCGCAGGCGGAGGCGTTGTCGCGCAAGGCGGTCCGGCACCGGGTACCGACCCTGGCGATCGGCCTCGGCGCGCAACTGCTCGCGACGGCGCACGCCGGGACGGTCGAGCGCAGCCAGTCCGGGCCGGAGGTCGGTCCCGCGGTGGTGGGCCGCCGGGACGCCGCTGAGACGGATCCGCTCTTCCGGTACGTGCCGTTGATCCCGGACGTGTTCCAGTGGCACGCCGACGAGATCACCGAGCTGCCGGTCGGGGCGACCCTGCTGGCCGCCTCCACCCGCTACCCGCATCAGGCGTTCCGCCTCGGCGACCGGGCCTGGGGTCTGCAGTTCCACATCGAATGCGACACCGCGATGATCGCCGACTGGGTGGCGGATCCGACCCTGCTCGCCGAGCTGGGCTACGACCCGGAGGTGGTCGTCGCGGCCTGCGCCGCGGTGATGGTCGATGTCGAGGAGGTCTGGCAGCCCTTCGCGGCGCGGTTCGCCGCCCTGGCCCGCGGCGAGCTCGACGAGGGGACCCGCCGTAGCCTGCCGCTGCTCGGGCACGAATGAACCGGCCGACCCGGGCCGCGGGACGGCTCGCCCGCTACGGCTTCGGCACCAGCGACAACAGCGCCCGCGCCGGTGACCTGCTCGGCCCCACGGGCCTGGCGCTCTGGCAGCCGGAAACGCAGGAGCCCGTGGACCAGCGGGCAGCGGAGCTCCTCGCCGCGCTGTCTCGGGCCGCCGATCCGGACCTGGCGCTGCGCCAGCTACACCGGCTGGTGGAGGCCGAACACCGGGCCGCGGGAGCCGGGGAAGCAGCCAATGGCGCTGACCCGGTGGGGATCGGTGCCGCATCCGGGCTCCTCGCCGACCTGTACGACGACCCGGGGCTGCGGCGGCGGTTGGTCGCCGTACTCGGCGCCTCCTCGGCGCTCGGCGACCACCTGGTCGCCAACCCGGGCCAGTGGGCTGACCTGCGGAGCACCGCGGACGGACTGGCACCCATCGCCGACGGCCGGCTCCAGCTGACCGGCGGGGACGGCTCGATCGCCCGGCTGCGGTCGGCGTACCGGCTGGCGTTGCTCCGGATCGCCGCGGCGGACCTGACCGGTAACCGGGGTGTGGAGCAGACGATGGCCGCGCTCTCCGCGCTGGCCGACGCGACTCTCACCGCTGCCTACGACCTCGCGCAGGGTGAGCTGCCGGAGGGTACACCCCGGCCCCGGCTGGCCGTGGTGGCGATGGGCAAGTGCGGCGGCGGCGAGTTGAACTACGTCTCCGACGTCGACGTGATCTTCGTCGCTGCCGAGGACGACGACCTTCCCGCGGCAACCGCGATCGCCACCCGCCTGATTCACGTCTGTGGCCTGGTCGCCTGGCCGGTAGACGCCGCGCTGCGCCCCGAGGGGAAGCGGGGCCCGCTGGTGCGCACCCTCGCCAGTCATCTCGCCTACTACCGGCGGTGGGCCCGGACCTGGGAGTTTCAGGCACTGCTCAAGGCACGGCCGGCGGCCGGTGACCTCGCGCTGGGCCAGGAGTGGATTGACCAGCTCGCACCGCTGCTCTGGCGGGCCGCGGAGCGGCCGGAGGCGGTTGAGGACGTCCGGGCCATGCGGCGCAAGATCATCGATCACATTCCGCCGGCGGAACAGGAGCGCGAGATCAAGCGCGGCCCGGGTGGGCTACGCGACATCGAGTTCGCGGTGCAACTGCTGCAACTGGTGCATGGTCGGGTCGACGAGGCGCTGCGGGTGCCGGGCACCATTCCCGCCCTGCGGGCGTTGGTCAACGGCGGTTACGTCGGGCGGGTGGACGGGGAGGCGTTGCTGCGCGGCTACCACTTCCTGCGGGCCGTCGAGCACCGGCTGCAGTTGCAGGGGCTGCGTCGCACCCACACCGTACCCACCGACCCGGACTCGTTGCGCTGGTTGGCGGGGGCGCTCGGCTATTCGGCGGTACCGGGACGCAGCGCCGTCGAGGCGTTCCGGGTCGAGCGGGTCACCCACGCCACCGAGGTACGCCGGCTGCACGCCAAGCTGCTCTACCGGCCGCTGCTGGAGTCGGTCGCCCGGGTGCCCGCCGACGGGCTGCGACTCACCCCGGCGGCGGCCCGCAACCGGCTGGAGATCCTCGGCTTCGCGGACCCGGCAGGGGCGCTGCGCCACCTGCAGACCCTCACCGGCGGGGTCAGCCGCACCGCGGCCATCCAGCGCACCCTGCTGCCGGTGATGCTCAGCGAGTTCGCGGACGCTCCCGAGCCGGACCGTGGGCTGCTCAGCTATCGGAAGGTCTCCGAGAAGCTCGGCAGCACCCCCTGGTACCTGCGGCTGCTGCGCGACGAGGGGCCGGTCGCCCGCCGGCTGGCGCGCGTGCTCTCCTCCTCCCGGTACGCAACCGACCTGCTCGCCCGCGAGCCGGAGGCGCTGCGCCTACTCGCGCAGGAGAGTGAGCTGGCCGCCCGGCCCCGCACGGTGCTCTGCGAGGGCTTCGTGGCGGCGGCGGCCCGACACGCCGGTGACCCGGTGGAGGCGATCCGCGCGGTCCGTGCGCTGCGCCGCCGGGAACTACTCCGCCTCGCCTGCGCCGACGTGCTGAGCCGGGCCGGCTCGCTGGCCCCGTCGCCCCCCAGCGTGCAGGGGCGGGCCGCTCCGGCCCTGACCGACGTGGGCGCGGTCGGTACCGCCCTGGCGGATGTCACCGACGCCACCCTGGCCGCCGCCCTGCGCGCCGCCCGGGCGTCCCAGCCGCTGATGCCGGGTCTGCGCTTCGCCGTGATCGGCATGGGCCGGCTCGGCGGGTACGAGTCCAACTATCTCTCCGACGCCGACGTGCTCTTCGTCCACGATCCGCCGGCCGGGATGGATGAGAGCACGGCGAGCGCCGCCGCGCGGGCGGTCGCCGAGGAGCTACGTCGACTGCTCGGGATGCCGGCGCCCGACCCGGCGCTCGGCGTTGACGCCGACCTACGCCCCGAGGGGCGGCAGGGGCCGCTGGTCCGCAGCCTCGCCGCGTACCAGCAGTACTACGCCCGCTGGTCGCGGGTGTGGGAGGCGCAGGCGCTGCTGCGGGCCCGGTTCGTCTGCGGTGACGAGGAACTGGGCGCCGAGTTCCTGGCGATGGTCGACCCGATCCGCTATCCGGCGGCCGGCCTGACCTGGGAGCAGGTCGTCGAGATCAGGCGGATCAAGGCACGGGTCGAGACCGAGCGGATGCCCCGGGGTGCCGACCCGGCCACCCACACCAAGCTGGGCCGGGGCGGGCTGGCTGACGTCGAGTGGGCGGTGCAGCTGTTGCAGCTCCGGCACGCCGGGCAGCTTCCGCGGCTGCGGGGCACGCGTACCCTCGATGCCCTCACGGCGGCCCGGGACGCGGGCCTGGTGGACCCGGACGACGCCGCGGCGATGGCAGCCGGCTGGACCCTCGCCGCGCAGGTCCGCAACGCCTTGATGCTGGTGCGCGGTCGGGCTGCTGATCAGCTTCCCCGGCACGGGGTGGACCTGGCGGGGGTGGTTCGGCTCCTCGGCCGCGACGATCCGGGTGAGTTCCTCGACGAGTATCTGCGTACCGGTCGCCGTTCCCGCGCCGCCATGCAACGCGTCTTCGAGCTCTGAGGACCGCCCCCGGCATGCCGGGGGCGCAGCAGACCCGGCGGCGTCGGGCCGGGCGAGCGGCGGCACCGGGATGCTGCTGCTGGCGGTGGTCTCGTTCTCCTCAGCTGCCGAGAATCCACACCCCGGCGCGCGGGACGGTGACAGCGGTCCACTCGCCGTCCGCCGTGACGGTGCCGCCGGCAGCGGTCAACCAGCGGCTGTGTCGGACCCGCACCGGGACCGTGGCGGGCCCGTCGGTCCGGAACGTCACGCTCGCGCCATCGGCCCGCAGGATCGTGCCGGGGGCGCCGACCAGGGGTGTCGGCTCGACCACCGCCCAGACCCGCCAGTGCGGGTCGGACCACACCTCGCGCAGGTAGGGCAGGCCGTTGTGGACCAGCTCCGCCTCGGCCCGGCCGACCCAGGACAGCGGCGCGTCGGGTACGGCCACGAACTGCACCGCGTTCGCCAGCAGCCAGCCGTGGTAGGTCTGGGCGGTCAGTGGAACCCCGGTGCCGGTGGCGCCCGGCACCGTGGTGAAGAAGAGCGGATTACGGTCGATGTCCGCCTGGCGCAGCCAGCCCCGCGCCAGCGGGATCTCGCCCAGCGCCGCCGACTCCCGGTAGGTACGCGTCGGTGGGATCTCCACCCGCCCGGTGAGCTGTTGGGTGGCGAGGAAGTCGCGCAGGGGAGCGTAGTAGACGGGGCGGGCGGCCGGGTCGGTGGTGCTGCGCAGGTCCGCCGGGACGACCGGTGGCTGCCACCAGAACACGGCGGCGAGCAGGACAGCCAGGGTGAGTCCGCCGCTGACCCGCCGGCGCAGCCCGGCGCTGCCGGCGGGAACGGGTCGGGCCGGCCAACGGGGGTGCGTTCCCTCGCCGGTGTGCCTCGGCAACCAGCGGCCATCACCGACGGTTGCGGCGGCGGCGAGCAGGGGGAGCGCGAACATCGCCGACAGGCGGGTCGCGTTCAGGCCGACCGGGGTGTGCAGCAGTGCCGCCGCGAGCACCCCGGCCGCGGCGAGCAGCGCACCGATCCGCACCGGCCGGTACGCCACCAGCGCCGCCACCAGCAGGCTGCTCCCCACCGCCCGCACGGTGTCGGTGCGGCTGATGTTCATCCAACCGCCGTCGCCGAAGAGCAGAGCGGTGAACCCGAGCGGCAGCGCTGCCGCCAGCCCCAGGGTGAGGCCGTCAAGGTAGCGGCGGCCGAGCAGCAGTGCGGCACCGGCCAGCCCGACGAAGAGCCCGGCCACCGGACTGGTCGCGGCGGCCAGCAGCGCTCCCGTCGTGGCCGGCACGAGTCGTCGTCGCCCGGCCGGCAGCGTGAGAGCGAGGAGGGCGGCGAGGCCGAAGGCCACCCCGAGCCCGTACGTGACCCGGCCGGCGACCAGGTTGCCGGCGAAGCTGACCACCCCCACCAGGGCGCCGGTCAACGGCCGGGGTACGTCAACGCGGCACAGCAGGGCAGCGAAGGCGACGGTTGACGCCACCAGTGCGAGCGCCCCCGTCGCCCGGACGCCGAGCAGCGCCATCACCGGCTGGGAGAGCAGGCTGTAGCCGAACTGGTTGACCCCGCCGTACCACCGCAGGTCGACCGGGGTGGCGCCGTGGGCGGCGAAGAAGTCGGCCCGCGCCACCTGGGCGGCGAGGTCCGAGCCCATTGGCGGCAGCAGCAGGTAGGTCCCGCCGAGCACCACGGCCAACGCGGCGGCCGTCGCCACCACCGTCCGGGTGCCCCGCATGCTTACCTCCGTATCCGCGCCCACCGTACTGGCAGCATGTTCTACCGTGTCTATCCACCTCGTCGCCGGGACCGGTGCGACGACGCTCCCCACCGCCGGGGTGCCCCGGTGACCGGAGCAGGCGTGCCTCCGCGTGGGGCCGTGCGGACACCGGTTCGGGCGGTAGCGCTCCGGTACGTCGGTTTCGTCGGTGCGGTGCTGCTGGCCGTCGCCGGGTACGTCGGGGGAGCGCTGCCCGGTGCGACCCTCGAGCGGGTGTGGCACGCCGCCGACGGTCCGTTGACCGTTCTGCTCTGGCTGGTCGGCACCGGCCTGCTGACCGGCGCGTGGTGGGCGCTGCGGCACGGTACGCCGTCGACGGGGTGGGCGTACCGCACCGCCGGGCTGTGGTCGATGCCGATGCTCGTCGCGCCACCGCTGGGTAGCCGGGATGTCTACTCGTACGCCTGTCAGGGTTGGGCATACGGGCAGGGCGTTGACCCGTACGCGGTCGGGGTGGCGGTGGCGGGCTGTCCCTGGGTGGATGCGGTCGCGCCGATCTGGCGGGACACGCCCGCGCCGTACGGGCCGGGCTTCCTGTTGCTCGCCGCGCTGGCGGTGGCGTTCGGCGGTGAGTTGGTCGGCGTGGTGGTGGTCTTGCGACTGATCGCGGTGGCCGGGGTGCTGCTCGTCGCGGTGTGTCTGCCCGGGTTGGCGCAGGCGGCGGGGGTGCCGATTCGGCGGGCGGTCTGGCTGGCGCTGGCGTGCCCGTTGGTGGGGGTGCATCTGGTGGCGGGCGCGCACAACGACGCGGTGATGCTCGGGCTGCTGCTGCTCGGCCTGCTGGTGGTGGTGCGGTTCCCGGGTCGACCGTGGCCGCTGGTGGTGGCGGGGGCGCTGCTCGGGCTGGCGGTGGGGGTGAAGGCTACTGCGGTGGTGGTGCTGCCGTTCGCGGCGCTCGCCGCGGTGCTCGGTCGGTTCACCATGCGGTCGGTGCTGCGCGATGGTGGCTGGCTGGCCGTGGGCACCCTGCTCGCCCTGGGGGGTGTGTCGGTGTTCTCCGGCCTCGGCCTGGGCTGGGTGGGCGGGTTGCGCCGCAGCGGCGACCTGGAGCAGTGGACATCACCACCCACGGCGGTCGGCATGGTCCTGGACTACGTCGGTGAGCTCTTCGGCGGGCGCCCCGTGGCGGTGCCGGTGGTCCGGACGTTGGCGTTGGCGTTGCTGGTGGTGGTCCTGGCGGTGCTGTGGTGGCGGGCCTGGTCAGCCCTGCGCGCGCTGAATGACGTCCGGCGGCGGGTGGTCCGGCTGGAGGCGGCTCGGCCCCGGGTGGCCCTGCTCGGTGCCGGCCTGGCGCTGGTCGCCACGGTGGTGCTCGCCCCCGTCTTCCACCCCTGGTATGCGACCTGGCCGTTGGTCCTGCTCGCGGCGGCCGCGACGCGGACGACCTGGTTCGTGCTGCCCTGCGCGGCGGCGGCTTTTCTCACCATGCCGGACGGCACCAACCTGGCCCGGCTGGTGAAGGCGCCGGGGGCGCTGGTGATGACCGGGCTGGTGGTGGCGGCTGCCGGGTGGGGGGTACCGCGGCTGTGGCGGTCCCGGGCCAGCCGGGCCCCGTTCTCGTCGCGCTGAACCAAAACCGGCCCGGGTTGCCGCCGCAACATGCGGCGGCAACCCGGGCCGGTCGCTGCAGGGTTCAGCAGTCGAAGTACATCGCGAACTCGTGCGGGGTCGGGCGCAGCCGCACCGGGTCGACCTCGTTGGTCCGCTTCCAGTCGATCCAGGTGGAGATCAGGTCCGGCGTGAAGACGCCGCCGTCGAGCAGGTAGTCGTGGTCGGCCTCGAGGGAGTCGAGCACCGCCGGCAGCGAGCCCGGCACCTGCTTGACGTCGCCCCACTCCTCCGGCGGCAGGTCGTACAGATCCTTGTCGATCGGAGTCGGCGGCTCGGTCTTGTTCTTGATGCCGTCGAGGCCGGCCATCAGCATCGCCGAGAAGGCCAGGTAGACGTTGGCCGACGGGTCCGGCACGCGGAACTCGACCCGCTTGGCCTTCGGGTTGCTCCCGGTGACCGGGATGCGGGTGCAGGCGGAGCGGTTGCGCTGCGAGTAGACCAGGTTGACCGGCGCCTCGAAGCCCGGCACCAGCCGGCGGTACGAGTTCACCGTCGGGTTGGTGAAGGCCAGCAGCGACGGTGCGTGCTGCAGCAGACCGCCGATGTACCAGCGCGCGGTGTCGGAGAGGCCGGCGTAGCCGGTCTCGTCGTAGAAGAGCGGATCACCGTTCAACCACAGGCTCTGGTGGGTGTGCATGCCCGAGCCGTTGTCCCCGAAGAGCGGCTTCGGCATGAAGGTGGCGGTCTTGCCGTTGACCCAGGTCTCGTTCTTCACGATGTACTTGAAGAGCTGGAGCTGGTCTGCGGCGTGCAGCAGGGTCGAGAACTTGTAGTTGATCTCAGCCTGGCCGGCGGTGCCGACCTCGTGGTGCGAGCGCTCCACGGTGTAGCCGGCGTCGATCAGCCTACGGACGATCTTGTCGCGCAGGTCGGCGTAGTGGTCAACCGGCGGTACCGGGAAGTAGCCGCCCTTGTACGCGGTCTTGTAGCCGCGGTTGCCACCCTCCTCGTCGCGGCCGGTGTTCCACCAGCCTTCGACCGAGTCGATGTAGTAGTACGACTGGTGCGCCGAGGTCTCGTGGCGGATCGAGTCGAAGATGTAGAACTCGGCCTCCGCACCGAAGTAGGCGGTGTCGGCGATGCCGCTGGCCGCCAGGTACGCCTCGGCCTTCTTCGCCACGTTCCGGGGGTCGCGGGAGTAGGCCTCGCGAGTGAACGGGTCGTGGATGAAGAAGTTGAGCGCGAGGGTCTTCTGCGCGCGGAAGGGGTCGATGAACGCGGTGGCGACATCCGGGAGCAGGAGCATGTCCGACTCGTGGATCGCCTGGAAGCCGCGGATGGACGACCCGTCGAATGCGAGGCCGTCGGTGAGGAGTTCATCGTCAATCGACTCGGCGGGCAGGTTGAAGTGCTGCATCACGCCGGGCAGATCACAGAAACGTACGTCGACGAACTTCACGTCCTCGTTTTTGAGGTAACGCAGGAGTTCCTCGGGATTGGCGAACACTCGTCCTCCTGGCTCGTCCACTGAAGTGGCTAGGCTTCTGGCGACGCTATGACCGAGCGGTTGCCCGGCCATGTCTTCAATGTTTCTGCCGTGTTACGTCCCCCGCGGAGGGCCCCATGAAGCCTTCGCTGACTGGAGCGATCGGTCCTGGTGCTTCCGGGAGGGCCAGTGTGCCAGTGTAGTGAAACTTGCGACGCTTGGTCCCTTTTTATGATGTAGGTCGGCGAGTAGCTGTCTGCGGCACTGGCTACCCTTGGGCGCTGTGACGACCTCGGCTGACCAGCCCGTACCGCCCCGCTCCAGCGTCTCCGCCAGTCCGGGCCTGGGCCCGCGCTTCGGCGCATTAGTGATCGACTGGGTGCTCTGCGTGCTGGTCGCCAGCATCTTCGCCGATCCGTTCCACGACGGGTGGGCCCCCGTGCTCGTGCTCATCGCCGAGTACGGCTTCTTCATCGGCCTCTTCGCCCAGACTCCTGGGATGTACCTCACCCGGATCCGCTGTGTCTCCTGGGCCAGTGGTGGTCGGATCGGGGTGCTCCGTGCGCTGCTCCGCGGTGGCCTGCTCGCGCTCGTGATACCTGCCCTGATCATGGATGCCGACCGTCGTGGCCTGCATGACCGAGCAGCGGGCTCGGTCATCGCACCCGTCGCCCGCTGACCCAGCTCGGGGGCCAGCGGACGATCCCTAACCGCGGCGGCTCAGCGGGCGATCCGCCGCGGTTACGGCAGGTCAGCGACCGCGGGCCTGGCGGAAGGCACCCTTCGGCGGACGCATGTTCTTCGGGATGGCGCCCTTGGGTAGCTGCGGCCGGGCGCTGAGCGCCTTCAGGCGCTTGTCCAGGGCGTTGACATCCCGGCCGCTGAGCTTGCGCGGCAACCGCATCAGCGTCATCCGCAGCTTGCGGACCGGCAGCTCACCCTCCTCCTGGCCGATCACATAGTCGTAGAGTGGCGCCGAGCCGATCACCTTGACCAACCGACGCTTCTCCTGGCCGAGCAGGCCGCGCACCCGCTGCGGGTTCCCCTCAGCCAGCAGGATCACTCCCGCACGGCCGATGACCAGGTGCACCATGTCCATCTGCGTGGTCGAGCTGACCGCCGGGGTGACCCGCCAGTCGCCGCGCATGTTCTCGATGATCTGCGCGGCCGCGCCTGGCTGTCCCTCGGCGGCGTTCATCATCGCCCGGTTGGAGCGCACATTGAGCACGATCAGCAGAGAGAGCAGCGCCAACAGGATGCCCAGTGGGATCCAGAGCCAGCCCCACACGAAGAACGCCACCACGGTCAGGGCGAGTGGAATGACCACCGCGGCGAAGGCCAGGGGCGCGAACCACCGGTCCTGCTTGGCGGTGAACCGAAACACCATCCCGATCTGCTTCAGCCGCTGGCCGAACGAGACCTTCTCCTGGGGCTTTGCCATGCTCCCGAGTCTAGTGGTCAACGAATCTCGCGCGGCCCGGGCGTACTGGTCCTGCTGGGCGGCAGTGCTCCCGGCGGTCTTGGGCAGGTCCGTCCCTACCGGTGGGGCAGGTAGAGACGCCAGCCGGGGATGTGGTGCAGCGTGAGGGGGGCGGTGCGCACCTGCTCGTCCAGGCGGGCAGCCAGCGGCGAACCGGCTGGTGCGACCCAGGTGGGGCTGGTGGCGGCGGCGACCGCCCGGCGGTAGGCCGGGTAGCGGTCGTGGCCCGGACTCAGGTCGTCATTCACGACGGCACAGACGATCTCCTCCGCGGTGGCGAAGGTGAGGCGGTTGCAGGTCCAGTAGCCGCCGTACACATGTCGCACGTCCAGCGCCCGCAGGGTCGCCACCAACTCGGCGTGCTGGGCCTGGTTGGCCCGGTAGGCGGGTACGGCGGCGATCGTTGCCCCGGTGCCGACGGCAGCGGTCCCCACCGTCCCGGCGAGTACCCCGATCGCGGCGGCGCGTGCCGGACCCGGTAGTCCTGGCGACCGTCGTCGGGCCGCGCGCCACACCGGCCAGAGCAGCACCGGTACCGAGATAAGCAGGCAGGACAGATATCGGGAGCTCTCCACCGGGGTGCGTCCGGCGGCGCTGCTGGCCGCGTAGCTGGCCAGCGTGGCCACCGCCGCCGCGACCAGGGCGAGGGAGAGGGCCGCCGCGATCGCGTCCGCGAGCGGGCGGCTGCCGTTCGGGGTGGATGCGCACTGCCGGTACCCCCGGAGCTGCCGCCACGCGATCACGGCGGCGGCGAGCAAAAGGAGCGGCAGGGCGACGGACCACCAGAGCTGCCAGCGCGCACAGGCACTGGGGGAGCAGAAGCCCATGCCCAGCGCCGGGCCGAGTACCAGCCCCCCGAACAGTCGCTCCGCCCAGCTGGTCGACTGCCCGGCGCCACTGGCGGCGAGCACCGCGGTCAACGGGCTGCGTCCCGTGACCAGGCTGTCCAGCAGCAGCGGCGCCGCCCCGCACAGTGCGCCGACGCCGAGTAGCGCGCCGGCCCGTCCCGTGAGCTCCCGCCACCGGAACGCCACCAGCACCACCCCGGTGCCGACCACGTACGGCAGGACCAGTGGATCCACCCAGACCATCAGCCCGGCGAGGAACCCCCATCCGGCCCAGCGGGCCGGTCGGCGGCCGGGCCGGCCCGCTGCCAGGTCGTACGCGAGCAGCGCGAGCGCCACCCCGACAGCATTCATCTCCGGGTACCCGCCACCGGCGATCAGCTGGTTCTTCACGATTCGGTCGGACCCGAACGCGAGTAGCACGGTGACCAGTAGCGCGTACCAGCGGTCCCCGGTGAGGCGGAGCGTGAGTCGCCAGGCCAGCAGGGCGAAGACGGCGTACAGAGCCAGGGTGGGCAGACGTAACGCCAGCGTCGACGGGCCGATGAGCGCGACCAGCGGTGCCGCCAGGTACGCCTCCAGCGTCCCCATGTACGCCTGGCCGTAGAACCAGATCGGAAACTCCTGCCCCTGCCCGATGTGCAGGGCGGCGAGCCCCATCGTCGCCTCGTCGCTGTTTGTGGGGGGCGTGTCGGTCAGCAGCAGGAGGAGGCGGTAGCCCACGCCGACGACGAGGGCCGTGCCGGCGAGCGCGGTGGGCAGCCGGGGCCGGTGGGCGGCCCGCGACGTGACCCGGCTTCGCTCGCCGGCATCAATGGCCATGAGCGGATCATGGCATTTGTCCGACTTTGGGTGATGTGTTGCAGGTTGGCGTCACTCAATAGGGTGACGTTGGCCGAGTGCCGCCGCAGAAGCCGAACCGCGGTACGGGCCGAGGTGCTCGGCCCACCCGGGGTGCCGCTCAGCTGACGACGTTGACCGGGGCGTCGCCGCGGGCCGCGAGTGCCTGTCGGTAGAGTCGGCCGGCACGATACGACGAGCGGACCAGCGGCCCGCTCATCACGCCGGCGTAGCCGATCTCCTCGGCCTCCTCCCGGAGCTCGACGAACTCCTCCGGCTTGACCCAGCGTTCGACGGGGTGGTGGCGGGGGGAGGGGCGCAGATACTGCGTGATGGTGATCAGCTCGCAACCCGCCTCGTGTAGGTCCCGGAGGGCCTGGGAGATCTCGGCGCGCTCTTCGCCCATGCCGAGGATCAGGTTGCTCTTGGTGACCAGGCCGGCGGCGCGGGCCTGTCGGATCACGTCCAGCGACCGCTCGTAGCGGAACGCCGGCCGGATTCGCTTGAAGATCCGCGGCACGGTCTCGACGTTGTGCCCGAGCACCTCCGGCCGAGCTCCGAAGACCTCGGCGAGCTGCTCGGGGACGGCGTTGAAGTCGGGGATCAACAGCTCGACCCCGCAGCCCGGCTGGAGGGCGTGAATCTGCCGGACGGTCTCCGCGTAGAGCCAGGCGCCGCCGTCGGGCAGGTCGTCGCGCGCGACTCCGGTGATGGTCGCGTAGCGCAGCCCCATCGACACCACCGACTCGCCGACGCGGCGGGGCTCGTCGGCGTCGAACTCGGCCGGCTTGCCGGTGTCGATCTGGCAGAAGTCGCAGCGGCGGGTGCACTGGTCGCCGCCGATGAGGAAGGTGGCCTCCCGGTCCTCCCAACACTCGTAGATGTTCGGGCAGCCGGCCTCCTGGCAGACGGTGTGCAACCCCTCCCGCGTGACGAGCCCGCGTAGTTGGGTGTACTCCGGCCCCATCTTGGCCTTGACCTTGATCCACGGTGGCTTCCGCTCGATCGGCGTCTCGGCGTTGCGCGCCTCGATCCGCAGGAGGCGCCGCCCCTCGGGAGCGGGCGTCGCGGTACGCGCTGCCTGACCGGCCGTCGGCGCAGAGTGCTCGATCGTCACGAAGTCGAGCCTACGCCCGTCGCCCACCGTCGATGCGTGTTGGGCGACGGGCATCACGCCGCTGCAGCGGTGACGCCGGACACCGTGCCGCCCCGATGCCCCACCGCCGTGGCGCCGTGCCGCCACGGTGCTGCGGGGAGTTCCCCGCGGAGCGGTGGAACCTGACCGACAGCACCACTTACCCGTGCCGTACCCAGCGCTCGGTTTGGCGATCTTGACGCGTGGCCAGAATGAGTTATTCTGCTAGAGAACTAGTAGAACGGGGGTGGACGGATGATCGATTTCTACTTGAACGCAAAGTCGGGGGTCGCGCCGTACATGCAGCTCATCCAGCAGGTGCGGCACGCGCTTCGGCTCGGCGTGCTCCATGAGGGCGACCGACTGCCCACTGTCCGGGAGGTGGTGGCCCGGCTCGCGATCAACCCGAACACGGTTTCGAAGGCGTACCGCGAGCTGGAGTACGAAGGTCTGGTCACGGCCCGGCAGGGGCGGGGCACCTTCATCGCGAAGACGCTCGACGGCCCGGCGGTCGCGGCACAGGAGCTGCTGCGGCAGAAGCTGGAACAGTGGCTGGTCGAGGCCCGCGAGGCGGGCCTCGACGACGAAGGCGTCGAGGCGCTGTTCCTGAACACGTTCCGCGCGTTCGCGGAGGCGAGGGCATGACCAGCGTGCTTCGGTCGGAGAACCTGACCAAACGGTACGGTCGCCGCACCGCGCTCTCCGGTTGCACGCTCGACGTGCCGGTGGGCCAGGTCGTCGGCCTGGTCGGCCCGAACGGCGCGGGTAAGTCGACCCTGCTGCAACTGGCCTGCGGACTGCTCGAACCGACCGCCGGAATGATCGAGGTGCTCGGCGAGCGCCCGGCCAGTGGCTCGGCTCGGGTCGGCTTCGTCGCCCAGGACGCCCCGGTCTACGCCGGACTGACTGTCGCCGAGCACCTACGGCTGGGCGCCCGCCTGAACCCGTCCTGGGACAGCGCGATAGCCGAGCAGCGAATCGCCCAGGCCGGGCTCGATCCGAGTCAGAAGGCCGGCAAGCTCTCCGGCGGCCAGCGAGCCAATCTGGCGCTGACCGTAGCCGTCGCCAAACGGCCCGAACTGCTGCTGCTCGACGAGCCGGTGGCGGCGCTCGACCCGCTCGCCCGCCGCCTGTTCCTGCAGGCACTGATGGAACTGGTGGCGGAGCAGGAGATGACCGTCATCATGTCCTCGCATCTGGTCTCCGACCTACAACGAATCTGTGACCACCTGATCGTGCTGGTCGGCTCCCAGGTGCGGCTGGCCGGCGACGTCGACGACCTGCTCGCCAGCCACCATCGCCTGATCGGCCCCCGGCGTGAGTCCGTTGACGTCGCATCGTACGGCTGGACTCTCATCGAGGACCGGCACACCGCCGCGCAGTCGACCCTGGTGGTACGCAGCACCGCCCCGATCGACGACCCGTCGTGGCAGGCCGACCAGCTCGATCTGGAGGACATCCTGCTCGCCTACCTGAGTGAGTCGGCCCCGGCGGCCGCGCCGGAACGAGTGCTGGAGGCACAGCGATGACCTGGTTGGCCTGGCGGCAGTTCCGGACTCAGGCCATCGTCGGCGCAGCCTGCCTGGCCGTGCTGTTCGGTGCTCTCCTTTTCACCTGGTGGCAGGTCCGCGGTCTGGCGGTGAGCACCGGATACACCGGCTGCACCGGCAACGACTGCCAGAACGCGGCAGACTCCTTCCTGGACGAGATAGAGCAGAGCCTGGCCGGCCGAGTCCAGCTCGCCGGCGTCGGCGCGTCCTTCGGGCTGCCCGCCCTGGTCGGCGTGTTCTGGGGCGCCCCGATGGTGGCACGGGAACTCGAAACCGGAACGTACCGGATCGCCTGGAGCCAAACCGTCTCCCGACGCCGCTGGCTACTCGTCAAGCTGTCGGTCGGTGGTCTGGCAGCCGTACTCGTCGCGGGTGCGCTCAGCCTCGCCCTGACCAGCTGGGCGCAACCCATCGACGACGCCCACGCCACCCTGGCCCACGCCAATCTGATCACCCCGTTGGTCTTTTCCACCCGCGGCGTGGTCCCGATCGGCTACGCCACCCTCGCCTTCGCGATCGGGGTGACCGCCGGACTGATGCTGCGCAAGACCCTGGCCGCGACGGCGGTGACCCTGGCACTCGTCGTGGCGACACAAATCGGCGCCGTCGAACTACGCCCGCTGATCGCCGACCCCGTGCATCGCGTCACCGCGCTGACCGCCGAGCGTGCCAACATGGTCGCGAGAATGAACGACGTGGTGACCAGGGTCGAGGGCTGGCCGAGCGAAACTGATTCGTGGGAGCTGTCGAACACCATCGTGACCACGCCCGGCGGACCGGAGTATCGCGGGCCGACCGACCAGGAAAAGTGCACACCGGATTGCCGGGAGTGGCTGGGCGCACAGGGGCTGCTGCAGGAGGAGCGTTACGTGCCGGCAAGGCGGTTCTGGCTGGTGCAGTGGCGGGAACTCGGGGTGTTGCTCACCCTGACCGCCGCCCTGTCGCTCATCTCGCTCTGGTGGATCCGGCGTCGGCCAGCCTGAGCGACCCGGTGTGCGGCCCACCCAGCGGGCCGGTGCGGTCGGCTCAGGGTTCGATGAGGGTGGGTAGGTGCCGCTCGACCACCGGAAGGGTGTCCGCCACAGTCACCCGTCGGCCCAACTCGGCGGCGAGCGAGGTCACCCCGGCGTCGCTGATGCCGCACGGCACGATCCGGTCGTAGTACGTCAGGTCGCAGTCACAGTTCAGCGAGAAGCCGTGCAGGGTGACGCCGCGGGCGACGCGGATCCCGATGGCGGCGACCTTGCGCGCGGGCCCGCGGTCGTCCGCCGGCACCCATACTCCGCTGCGTCCCTCGATCCGGCCGGCCACCAGCCCGAACTCGGCACAGACATCGATCAACATCTGCTCAACCCGGCGCACGTACGCGACCACGTCGACGGGGTTGGGTAGGCGCAGGATCGGATACCCGACGAGCTGACCCGGACCATGCCAGGTGATCTTGCCGCCCCGGTCAACGTCGATGACCGGCGTACCGTCCATCGGCCGGTCCCACGGCTCGGTGCGTTTGCCCGCGGTGTAGACGCTGGGGTGCTCCACCAGCAGCACGGCGTCGCCACGTTCGTCGGTAACCACCGACTCGTGCAGCCGGCGCTGCTCCTCCCACGCGGCCTCGTAGCCGAGAGTGCCGGCGCGGACAACGGTCAGATCCGGGGTAGTCGTGCTCACGGGCCCAGCCTAGTCTCGTACCCGCCAGTCGCCCCGGCTCGTGATCCGACTCACCGGTACGCCCGTCCCGCGGCTCAGCCGGGCGAGACCCGCCAGACCCAGACGTCCTCGACCCGCTCCGGCTCACCGAACAGCTCGGTGGCGGTCTGCCGGAGCGCCTCCTCATCGACGGCCCACTTCGCCCCGTGTACCTGGTCCGGGAGCACCAAAGTCTCGATCTGCCAGTGCCGCAGGTCGGCTTGGACATCTTCCCGGGTGCCCTCGGTGACGATCGGCACCACATCCAAGCGGGCGGCCTCGTCGAGGATGGCGCTCAGCGGCCGGGGCACCGGACCGATCCGGCCGCGCCCGTCCGGACCGCCCGGGCCGAGGAAGAACCCGGACGGGATTCGGAACTCGCCCTGCCGGTCCGCGAGAACGTGCGCCTGCCACCGTTGCCCGTCCGGGTACACGTCCACGGTCAGCGGTATCGGCGTGAGGACCCCGCCCGGTGAGACGTAGTCCCGCCAGATGCCGGAGGTGAAGAAGCGCGGGATCGGCTCCCGCTCGATGGTGATCAGCGGGGTCGGAGTCAGCGGTACCAGCGCCACGGCGAACGCCGCCAGCCAGGCGAGCCGGGCCGGCCGGGACCGTGGTGGTTCGGCCCGGAGCGCATCCACCGTGTACGCGAGCAGCACCCCGATCACCGGCGCCACGACCAGCGCCAACCGGGCGGGCAGCGCGGCGTTCACCACCGGTAGGTGAGCCAACAGGTCGAAGGGCATCGGCAGGTCGAGGCGGCGGCCGTCAAACGTGGCCTGCGGCCCGAACGACAGCACGGTGAAGACCACGGCCACCGCCCCGAGTGCCCAGAGCGTGGCCCGCTGGGGCGCCTGCTGGACGCGCCGCCACAGCAGCACGAAGGAGGCGATGGCGAGCAGCAGCAGCGGTATCCCGAAGAACGAGTTCTCCTCGGTGGGGTTCGGGGCGAGGCCGGTCCGGAGCCCGGCCTCGCCGGCGATCGAGCGCCGAGGGTACGCGCCGTACGCGGCGATGTCCTCGGAGTGGATCACCGGGTCGAAGCCGGTGCCGTCGAAGCGTTGCGGGCCGGCGAAGTGCAGCCACAGTGGGTACGCCAGCAGCACCCCCGCCACCAGCGCGGTCACCGCGAGCCCGCCGAGGAAGCCCGGCAACACCGCGCGTGCTTCGGCGCGGCTGGCCGGGTGCAGCGCCCAGACGGCGACGAAGAGGCCGAGGGCGATCGCGGTGAAGAAGAGCCCTTCGGCGGCGATGGAGAACGCCACCGCGACCAGCACACCGAGCAGGACACCGTCGCGGATCCGGTGCCCGCTACGACGTAGTGCGAAGACGCGCCAGATCAGCAGCGGCACCAACCAACCGGCGGTCCAGTTCAGGTGGGCGTTGGCGTGCGAGACCATGCCGGGGGAGAAGCCGATGAAGAGCCCGCCCAGCCCGGCGGCGAGCGGACTGCGGGCGAACTGGCGGTTGAGTAGCCAGTACCAGGCGATCGCGGTGGCGGCGAGGTTGAGCGTGAGGATCACCAGGAAGGTGGCCGGCGGCCCGATCAGGTAGGTCAGCGGCGCGAAGAGCGCCGCGTACACGGTGATCGACGTGTTGACCGCTAGGTTGACCCCATCGGGCACGTTGATCATGTAGGTGAAGAGCGGGTTCTGCCCGTGGGTGAGAGCATGCCCACCGAAGGCCAGTAACCACTCGAACAGCGCCTGGTCGCTGGAGTTGACCATGATCGTGCGACCGTTCGGGTCCCGCCAGAGCCCACTGGTCACCCAGACCGCGAGGGCGAGCGCCACGAGCGCCACGATCAGATCTGCCCGGCGGTGGCGAACGGGCGTGGGTGGGGTCGGCGGGGACACCACGGACGGCGAGGTCGGCACGCAGCGGACGTTACCAACCGGACCTGGACACGCCGGTCAGACCTGCGGGGAAGAGCTCGCCAGGGCAGATCTTTGTCGTCGTGCCCCGCACCGGCTCGCCGTTCATCGGTCCGGCTCCGCCGCGAGCGCGGCGTGTAGGGCGCTGGTCAGACCCGGGTGGCGGTAGGTGAGTCCCGCCCGGGTCAGCGCCCCTGGCAGGACCCGTGCGCTGGTCAGTGCCTCCTGCGCGAAGCCGCCGAGAGCCACCTTCAGCGCCAGCGCCGGGATCGGGATGATCGCCGGCCGGTGTAGCTGCCGGGCCAGTTCCCGGGTGAACTCGGCGTTGGTCACGGGTGCTGGCCCGACCGCGTTGACCGGGCCGGTGAGGTCGGCCCGCCCGATGGCGAGGGCGGCAGCGTCCAGCCAGTCCACCAGCGCGATCCAGGGCAGCCACTGCCGGCCGCTGCCCAACCGTCCCGCGATGCCGAGCCGGAACGGTAGCACCATCGGCTTGAGTAGGCCGCCGTCGCGATGCAGCGGCAATCCGGTCCGCAGCCGGACCACGCGCACCCCGGCGTCCTCGGCCGGCCGGGTCGCGGCCTCCCACACCCGGCAGACATCGGCCAGGAAGCCCTCGCCGGCCGCCGCCTCCTCGTCAACGGTCCGGTCGCCGGTGTTGCCGTACCACCCCACCGCCGACGAGTTGACCAGTACTTCCGGGCGGTCGGCGGCCGGCAGCCCGGCGATCGTGATCGCCAGCGTGGTGGTGGTGTCCACCCGACTGGAGCGGATGACCCGCCGGTACTCGTCGTTCCACCGGCGGTCACCGACCCCCGCGCCGGCCAGGTTGACCACGGCGTCGGCCTCCGCCACCACCGCCGGGTCGAGCTGCGCCGCGGTCGGACTCCACTGTCGTTCGTCGGCGCTCTGCGGCGGCCGGCGGACCAACCGGGTCACGTGATGCCCGTCCGCAGCGAGTCGGTCGGCCAGCCGGGTGCCGAGGAAGCCGGACGCGCCGGCCATCAGAATCCGCATGCACATATTCTCGGATACTGGTGACCAATAGATGCGTGGAGTTGGTCACCTGACCGGTTCGGCTGGGATCTGCCGAAGATCCGCCAGCAGGCGCTCGACCTCGGCGTACGCGTCCGCCGGGAGCGGACCACGGGCGAGCGTGTCGATGTTCTCCGCTGCCTGGGCGACGGTGCGGCAGCCGGGGAGGAGCGGATGCGCCTGCTCCAACGTCAGTACGACCGCCTACAGGCCAAGATCCGCCTTTACGGCCAACACACGCGTCCGCGTTATCCGGGCGACGGGTTCGACGGTCCGAACGAACTGCCCCCCGCCTCTTGCCGTGCCGGGATCCGGTTGAGGGATCGGCCGAGATCGGCGAGCCAGTGGTCGACCTCGATCAGGTGCAGGACGTCGGCCCCTCGGTCGCCGTCCTGAATGACCTCGTGGACCTGTTCGACGACACCCATCGTTGGTGGCGCGACGGGAGTCGCATCGTGCAGGTGGCCCCTGCGCCAGGCGGCTGGCCAGGCCGGTGTAGTCGGAGCGTAGCCGTTCGGCTCGGCGTGCGAGCTGGTCTACGGGCCCGGGCCAGCGGGGCGCCAGCGTGCCGACCCGGTCGCCGGTGCCGAATCGCTCCGCGCCGCGTACGATGCGATGCCCCGCGGCCAGGGCCGCCTCCCAGTCCACGTCGATGGGTCGCGGATGGTTTCGCTCCAGGTGGTATTGGCAGAACGACGCGTCGGTGAGGATCTGCGCCCGGTGCGCGGCCGCAAGCGTCTGCTCGCCACCCGTCGCACCACGATGGGAGGGGGCTCGGCCGGATGCGTGGTCTCGTCCCGCCAGCCTCATGACAGTCTCCTCGATCGCGTGAGCGCCCGCGCCGAGGTAGACCGACGTGTACCGGCGGAGTTCGCCACCGCCGCCCTTGGGCCACATGAGGATTCCGGCGCCGACGCCGATCGCCGCGCCGGTCAGGACGTCCAGCAGGCGGATCCCGGCCAGCTCCCAGCCGGCCGGGGTGAGCTGGGCGAAGGCGGTGATCAGCAGTAGCGTGAGAAGAGCCTGCCCCCAGGCGAGTCCGAGTAGCGGACCCACCCCCAGGGCCAGCAGCATCGTCAGTGGCAGGAGCACCGCGTACGTCTCCTGCTGGGGAGCGGCCAGCAACAACAGGGCCCCGGCGGCGGCGCCGACGAGGGTGCCGGCCAGGGCCCGGCGGAACGTGGCCCACGTGTCCGCCGCGGAGGTTCGCAGGAGCGTCAGGATGGCCAGGAGCACCCAGAAGCCGTGCTCCAGATTCAGCACCCCGGCGATCAGCCGGGCGGCGGCCAGGGCGACGGCGAGTCGAAGGGCGCGTTGGAAGAAGACCGAGCGTGGGGTGAGATGGATCCGCAGCCGTTGCCAGTACAGCGACGGGGCGCTTCGTCGTTGGTACCAGAAGCTGTGTGGTCCGGCCGGTTGGTGGGTGGTGTCACGGTGGCCTTCCGCAATCCGCACGGCGGTCGCGACGAAGTCCGTGTGCCGCGCCAGCGACCGGGCGATCGCGGCCACGCGTAGCTGGCCGGTGGTGGCGGATCGCCCGGCGGTCGGCTGTTGGTGCTCCATGGTCACCACCGTGTCGCGGGACGCCGGCTCCGTGCCCAACAGGGCGTCGCCCGAGCGGCCCAGGGACGCGGCGCAGCGCCGCAGGGATGTCGCCACATCCCCGTCGGTGGTCGTCGCGGCGCTCCGCCGGAGCCACTCGGCGAGCCGTACCGTCTGGTGCAGATCGGTGGCCGCGTCGCGCAGCGCGTGGTCCTGCCGGCTCGCCGACGTTGCCCGCTCGGTCGGCGGCAGCCGCCACATCTGGGTCTGCGTGACGGTGTCGGCCGCGTTGACCTGGCGTCGCCGGGCCTCCGCAGCGGCGGCGGGCTGCCCCGCCAACATGTCCGCGAGCGCGGCGACGAACGAGGCGGTGCTCCGCGCGGCCCAGCCCAGGCGCTGCGCGGGGGTGGCCGGTGCGGGCCCGGGCCAGAGCGTCACCTCGGCTACCGCGACCAGAACGACGGCGAGCGTCACTCCGGCCAGCCGCTCCGGCAGCGTGTCGGGCTGGTACGGGGGGAAGCTGGCCAGGATGTAGGAGAGTTGGAACGCGCTGGCAAGGCCGATCAGGCGAGGTCCACTGACCCCGGCGAAGGCGACGGCGAACCCGATCACGAGCATGCCGGTCGTGGCGGTCCAGGTGCTCGCGGCCAGCAGGGTCCCGGTGGCGACCAGGAGCCAGATGACCGGTAGCGCGGCGAGTAGCGTTCGGGCCCGCTGGGCCGGCCCGCCCGGCAACTGGGCGAACACGCCCGCGGCGAGCGTGCCGAACAGCGCGTATGCCGCCATGAGGGGGCTGCCCAGGCCGTACCGGCAGCCGTAGAAGAGCAGGCAGGCGATGAGGGTCAACCGCGTCGCACGTCGGGTGGCGCAATAGTCCGGATCCCGCTGCTGGAGCCAGTCCCGGGCACGACGGCGTCGCGACCACACCTGCGTAGGGTATCGAACCAACTACTCGCGACGTACCTCGTTGGCGAGGTTTCGACGGGGTGCTCCACCGCCATTCGTGCCGTTCGCCGGTGGGCTGGTCCCCCTAACGCAGGCTTCGGTGCCAGCCGAGGAACCGATCGAAGAGCTGGCCCGCGTCCGGCGTCTCCTGCGGGTTGAGCGCGTGCAGTTGCTCGGTGGCCTCGTACAGTAGCCCACCGAGATAGATGATCAACGCAACCCGATCGTGGGCCTACTCCCGCAGCAGCGTCAACGTGCGGAGCCGCACGGCCACGGTGCGGCGCATCGTCGGCACAGCCAGAGCGGCCGCAGCGGCGTGTGCGGACGTTCCGTCACCAGTGCCCACCGTTAGCCCGCCAGGCCTGCGCGAGGGTCAACCACCTGGCCCGCCCCACCTGTGACCGGCGGGTCAGTTCGCCGCCACCGGGGGAGTACGCGCGGCGTGTTTCGCCTCGGCGAGTTGCGCTCCGTGTCGGCCGGTCATGGTCGAATGGCGGTGCAGACCTGGGAGTGTGGATGCCCGCCAAAGCGAAGTGGGTGCTGCTCGCGGACCATATCCGTGCGCGGATCGAGTCCGGGGAGTGGGCGCCAGGGGAGAAGTTGCCGTCAACGGCCGAGCTCAGGCAGGAGCATGGCGTGTCGCAGACGGTCGTGCGCCAGGCGATCCTGGTGCTTCAGACGCAAGGGTTCGTCGAGGGCGTCCACGGCGTCGGCGTGTTCGTCGCGGAGCGGCCTGACCCGTGAGACGACGGTGGGCTGCCCGGATCACCGGGCAGCCCACCGTCGTCGGGTCGGGTGTTACCGGCCCAGTTCGGCCTCGAAGTTGCCGGCCTCCAGCCGCTCCTTGATCGTGCCAAGGAAACGGGCAGCGTCGGCACCGTCGATCAGTCGGTGGTCGTACGACAGGGCCAGGTAGATCATCGACCGGACGGCCACGACCTCGCCCAGTTCCGGGTCGTTGACCACGACTGGGCGCTTGACCACGGCACCCGTGCCGAGCATCGCCGACTGCGGCGACGGCACGATCGGGGTGTCGAAGAGGGCACCCCGGCTGCCGGTGTTGGTCAGCGTGAAGGTCGCGCCAGCGAGCTCATCCGGGCTGATCTTGTTGGTCCGGGTACGCTCAGCCAGGTCGGCGACCCGCTTGGCGATGCCGCCCAGGTTGAGGTCACCGGCATTGTGGATGACCGGCACCATCAGGCCCCGCTCGGTGTCCACGGCGACGCCGAGGTGCTCCGCCTCCGGGTAGGTGATCTTCCCGGCCCCCAGGTCCATCTGGGCGTTGACGATCGGGTACGCCTGCAATGCCTCGACGGCGGCCAGGGCGAAGAACGGCAGGAAGGACAGCTTCACGCCGTGCCGCTGCTGGAAGGTGTCCTTCGCCTGTGCCCGCAGCTTGGCGATCCGGGTGACGTCGACCTCGACCACGGTGGTGAGCTGCGCCATCTCGTGCAGCGACTCGTGCATCCGCTTCGCGATGGTCGTACGGATCCGCGGCAGCTTCTCGGTGGTGCCCCGCTTGCTGCTGGGCGTGGGCCGGGCCGCCGGCTTCGCCGCGGGGGCGGTGGGCTGCGCTGCCGGGGCCGGAGCCGTCTTGGCGGTGCGGGCCTGCTCGGCCGCGTCGAGCACGTCCTGCTTGCGGATCCGGCCACCCACACCAGTGCCCTTGACCGTGGTGAGGTCAACCTTGTGCTCGCCGGCGAGCTTGCGGACCAGCGGGGTGACGTACCCGGCGTTCTCCGTGCCGCCGGTCGTCGCCGGCCGGGATGCGGGCGCGGACGGGGTGGCGGCCTGCTCCGCCTTCGCCGGATCGGAGGCGCTCTCGGCTTCGGCCGCCGGCTCGTTGTAGGAGACGCCCGGGGTCGGCTCAGTGACCTTCTGCTCGGGCTTTGGCTCCGGCTTGGGTTCCGGCTTCGGCTTGGGCTCCGGCTTCGGCTTGGGCTTCGCCGCGGCGCCGGCCGCGCCGACGATTGCCAGCGTCGCGCCGACATCGGCGGTCTCGTCCTCCGCCACGGTGATCTCCAGGACGGTCCCGGCGACCGGCGAGGGGATCTCGGTGTCCACCTTGTCGGTCGACACCTCGAGTAGCGGCTCGTCTACCTCGACGGTGTCGCCGACCTGCTTGAGCCAGCGGGTGACGGTGCCCTCGGTGACGCTCTCGCCGAGGGCCGGCATCGTCACCGGGCTGCCCTCGCCCGACGAGCTGCCCTCGCCCGACGAGCTGCCCTCGCCCGACGAGCTGCCCTCGCTCGAGGACGCGGGAGCCGACTGCTTCTGCTCTGGCTCCGGGCCGGTGCCCTCGGCGGCGGCGGTCTGCTCGGGTGCCGACTGCCGTGACTCGGCCTCGCCGCCGCCCGCCGCCCCGTTGTCGCCCGAGGCCTCATCGCCGATCGTCGCCAGCTCGCTGCCGACCTCGGCGGTCTCGTCCTCGCCAACCACGATGCGGGTCAGTACACCAGCCGCGGGAGACGGGATCTCCGTGTCGACCTTGTCGGTCGACACCTCGAGTAGCGGCTCGTCAACCTCGACGGTGTCGCCCTCCTGCTTGAGCCAGCGCGTGACGGTGCCCTCGGTGACGCTCTCACCGAGCCGGGGCATGGTGACCGATACCGGCATTTCTCCAGACTCCTTCATTCCCCTGATGGGATCGTCGCCCGTCGCCGGACGCCGTGGTTGTCGTGTCAGGCGTGCGCGTGCAGCGGCTTGCCGGCGAGGGCCAGGTGCGCCTCACCCAGCGCCTCGTTCTGGGTCGGGTGGGCGTGCACGAGCTGCGCCACCTCGGCGGGGTACGCCTCCCAGTTGTAGATGAGCTGGGCCTCACCGATCAGCTCACCGACGCGGGCACCCACCATGTGCACGCCGACGACCGGGCCGTCCTCGACCCGGACCAGCTTGACGAAGCCGGTCGTCTTGAGGATCTGGCTCTTGCCGTTGCCGCCCAGGTTGTAGTTGTACGTCTTGACCTTGTCGGCGCCGTACTGCTCCTTGGCCTTGGTCTCGGTCAGGCCGACCGAGGCCAGCTCGGGGTCGGAGTAGGTGACCCGCGGGATGCCGGCCTCGTCGATGACGGCCGGGTTCTCTCCGGCGATCTCCTCAGCGACGAAGATGCCCTGCTGGAAGCCGCGGTGCGCCAGCTGGAGGCCGGGCACGATGTCGCCGACCGCGTAGACGTTCGGCACGCTCGTGCGCTGCCGCTCGTCGGTCAGCACGTAGCCCCGATCCATCCGGACGCCCTGCTCCTCGTAGCCGAGGCCGGCGGTGTTCGGTCCCCGGCCGACGGCGACCAGCAGCAGCTCGGCCTCGATGGTCTCGCCGCCGGCGATGGTCACCCGGACGCCGCTGTCGGTCTTCTCGACCTTCTCGAACGGCTTACCGACCTTGAAGTTGATCTTCCGCTTCCGGAATGCCCGCTCCAGCGCCTTCGACGACTCCTCGTCCTCGGCGGCGACCAGCCGGGGCAGCGCCTCGATGATCGTGACATCCACCCCGAAGGACTTCCACACGCTGGCGAACTCCACCCCGATGACGCCACCACCAAGCACGATCACCGACGCCGGGACCCGGTCCATCACCAGCGCATGGTCGCTGGTGATGATCCGCTCGCCGTCCACCTCCAGGCCGGGCAGGCTCTTCGCGTACGAGCCGGAGGCCAGGATGATGTTGCGGCCGGTGTACCGCCTACCGTCGACCTCGACGGTGTTCGGAGCGACCAGCCGGCCGGCGCCGGACACGATGGTGATGTTCTTCGCGCCACCCAGCAGGCCCTGCAGTCCCTTGTACAGCCGGGCGACCACCCCGTCCTTGTACGAGTTGACCGCCGCCATGTCGATGCCGACCAGCTCGGCCTTGACGCCGAACTGCTCCGACTCGCGGGTCTGGTCGGCGACCTCGGCGGCGTGCAGCAACGCCTTGGTCGGGATGCAGCCGTTGTGTAGGCAGGTGCCGCCGAGCTTGCCCTTCTCGACCAACGCGACGGACAGGCCCAGCTCAGCGGCGCGCAGCGCCGCTGCGTAGCCGCCGCTGCCACCTCCGAGGATGACGATGTCGAAGGTCTCGTTCGGCTCGCTCACGTCCAACTCCCAGGTCGCCTGGCTGCATCGGGGGTCACCGTGGGGTAATGCGGACACACCCCACCTCGGTCATCTTGTCACCACCACGCCCGGCACGGGTAACGAGGTGCCCAACGACACGTCCGAGACACGTACCCTTGGCATCAGCTTCGATGGTGCGGGTGTGGGGAGACGACCGGTGGGACTGTTCCGACGGAAGAAGGCACGTCCGGTCAGTCAGGGTCGCGGGGTTGACCGGGGCGATCTGGGCCACCTGGAGAACTTCGTGCGAACCCGGCGGGGAGTCGAGGCGTACATCGAGCCCCGGACGACCGTCACCGAGACCACGGTCATGCTGATCGCCGACGACGGGGAGTGGACTCGCCGCCGGATCGACGGCCCGGACGGCGCGCGGCGCTTCGCCCACCGGCTGGGCATCCCGGTCTACGACGTGAGCCTGATGGGCTACCCGCAGCGGATGCGGGACTACAACGAACGCCGCAAGCGTCGCCCCGAGTTGTTCTGAACCGAGCTGGCGAGTGAGTTCGACACCATGGCGGAGGTGGGTGACTCAGCGGGTGGTGCGCAGGGCCCTCGTACCCGCCGCGCCGGTACGAGGGCCCTGCTGACACGTCAGCCCTGGCTGGCGATGTCCTCGATCAGGTGCAGCAGGGTGCGGACGGGCACCCCGGTGCCGCCCTTGGTCCAGTAGCCCGTCGGCTCACCCGAGTGGTAGCCGGGGCCGGCGATGTCGATGTGCGCCCAGGCGACCTCCTCGGTGACGAACTCACGCAGGAACACACCGCCCTGGAGCATGTGACCCGCCCGGTCCATCCCCGCGTTGACCTGGGAGATGTCGGCGACCTCGGAGTCCATGCCCTTGCGCACGTCCTCCGGCAGCGGCATCGGCCAGGTCGGCTCGCCGACCGCCTCGCCGGCGGTCCGCACCCGCTCGCACAGCTCCGGCGTGCCCATCACACCGGCCACCTTCTTGCCCAGCGCGACCACCTGGCCGCCGGTGAGCGTGGAGGTCTCCAGGAGGTAGTCGCAGCCGTCCACGCAGGCCCGGGCGATCGCGTCGGCGAGGACCATCCGTCCCTCGGCGTCGGTGTTGAGCACCTCGACGCGCTTGCCGTCGAACATCGTGATGACGTCGCCCGGCCGGTACGCCGTACCGGAGGGCATGTTCTCCGCCATCGGCACATACGCGGTCACCGACACGGCGGGCGCAAGTTCCGCGACCGCCAGCATCGCGGCGGCGACGGCGCCGGCGCCGGCCATGTCGGCCTTCATCTCCCACATACCCTGCGCCGGCTTGATCGAGACGCCGCCGCTGTCGAAGGTGATGCCCTTACCGACCAGGGCGACCCGCTTGCCGTTGCCGCCACCAGCCGGGGTGTAGCTGATCCGCACCAGTCGCGGCGGGGCCTGCGACCCCTGCCCGACGGCGGTGATGCCCCCGTAGCCGCCCTCACGCAGGGCGACCTCGTCGAGCACCTCCACCTCCAGCCCAGCCGCGCGGGCGGCGGTCGCCACCGAGTCGGCGAAGGCGGGCGGGCGCAGCTCGTTGGGGGCGGCGTTGACCCAGTCCCGGGAGGACCGGACCGCGTTGGCGACCGCCTGCGCCCGGGCTACCTCGGCCGTAGCGGTGGCGTCACCCGCGTCCGGGACCGCGACCAGCACCTCCGCGACCGGCTCCCGCCGGGCCGGCTGCGGGCGGGTCTTGTAACCGGCGAACCGGTAGCCGCCCAGCAGGCCCCCCTCGGCGACCGCGCGCAGCGCGGCCGGCGCGTCGGCGTCGTCCGGCAGCGGCAGGGCCAGCGCGACTCGGGCCGAGCCGGCCAGCGCCCGCACCGCGGCACCGGCCGCCCGGCGCAGGGTCTCCGGGGCGGGGGCGGCGCCGGTCGGCTCCGGTCCGAGGCCCACCGCGGCGATCACCGGAGCGGTAACCGTGCCGAGCGTGGCGAGCTTGATCACCTCGCCCGGGCCTCCGGTTGCGCCGAGCAACGCCAGCGTCTCGGTCAGTTTTCCATCGAAGGCCGCGGCGATGCTCTCCGCGCCGCTGGCCAGCAGCAGGGTGCCGACGAGGTCGCCGGCCAGCTCTCCGGGCTGGCTGTGCACGCCGATGACGATCGCGTCAACGGCGAGCTCGGCGGGGTCGGTGTCGACGAGGCTGAGGGAAATAGTGGGCGATGTCACTGAAGCTACTCCGGGCGGGCCGGGCTGGTCGCGTCGTCGCGCACCAGCGATGAAGGTCTCCGGCGGACCGTACCCGCCGTTGACCAGGGCTGTCCCGCCAGTGGTACTGGCGGGTCCCGCCGATGCTAACCAGCCGGGGTAATGCCGGTAAGTTGCCACCCATGACCGACGTGACCTCCGGCTCCGCCGACACCCGGCTGCGCCGCTCTCCGCTGCACGACCGGCACGTCGCTGCCGGCGCCAAGTTCGCCCTCTTCGGCGGGTGGGAGATGCCGCTTGAGTACGCCGGGGGCGGGGTGCGTAAGGAGCACTCGGCGGTCCGCGACGCGGTTGGCGTCTTCGACGTGTCGCACCTGGGCAAGGTGCGGGTCACCGGCGCGGGGGCGGCGGAGTTCGTCAACGCCTGCCTCAGCAACGACCTGGCCCGGATCGGGCCGGGCCGGGCGCAGTACACCCTCTGCTGCGACGATGCCACCGGTGGTGTGGTGGACGACATCATTGCCTACCTGTACGCCGACGACCACGTCTTCCTGATCCCCAACGCCGCGAACAGCGCCGAGGTGGTGCGCCGGCTGCGGGCCGCCGCGCCACCGACGGTCACGATCACTGACGAGCACGAGGCGTACGCGCTCCTCGCGGTGCAGGGCCCGCGCTCGGCAGACCTGCTCGGCGCGCTGGGACTGCCCACGGAGCACGGCTACATGAGCTTCGCGGAGGGCGCGCTGGCCGGGGCCGACGTGACCGTGTGCCGCACCGGCTACACCGGCGAGTGGGGTTACGAATTGATCCTGCCCGCCGCGGCGGCCGGCGGAGTCTGGGACGCGCTCTTCGCCGCCGATGAGCCGCTGCGGGCGTGCGGCCTGGCTGCCCGGGACACCCTGCGTACCGAGATGGGCTACCCGCTGCACGGGCAGGACCTGTCGCTGGAGATCACCCCGGTGCAGGGCCGTTCGGGCTGGGCGGTCGGCTGGGACAAGCCCGCCTTCTGGGGACGCGCGGCGCTGCTCGCGGAGAAGGCCGCCGGCCCCCGGCGCCGGCTGCGCGGCCTGGTGGCCGTCGATCGGGCCATCCCGCGCCCCGGGATGGTCGTCTACCATGGTGAGACGCCGGTCGGTGCGGTCACCAGCGGCACCTTCAGCCCGACCCGGAAGCAGGGCATCGCCTTGGCCCTGATCGACACCGAGCCGGCCCTGGCCGACGGGGCCGAGCTCGAGGTCGACATCCGGGGACGCCGGGCAGCGGTGAGCCTGGTCCGCCCGCCGTTCGTCAACCCCTCGGTTCGGTAGCTCGCCCCCCGGTCAGCGCCCGCGCCACCCGGCCGATCGGCGGGGGCGGGTCAGACCGGCGGGGCGGGGCGTTCGCCGGCGTCCAGGACGGCCTGGGTCCAGCCGCCTTCCCGGACCCCGGTGCCGTCCAGGACCGCCCAGTCGACCACGTCGGTCGCCTCCACCACCACCGCGGAGCCGATCCGTACGGCCGGATCCGTGGTGGCGTCGCTGGCGCTGGCGCCCTCGATCTGCTCCGGCGTCGGCCAGGAGGTCACCCCGGCCCACACGTACTCCGGGCCGTCCTCCCCGGGAAGTCCGTACTTCACCACCAGCTGCGTCTCCGGTGGTAGCGCCCCGGCGAGGAAGCGGGCGCGGATCTCGCCCAGGGAGGCGCGGGCGGTGGCGACCGCCTGGCTCATCGCGTCGCCGGAGCGGGTGTAGCGCACGTCCGGTGCGATGCCGGTGAAGAGGGTTCCACAGGCCGAGGCGTAGTAGCGGCCGTCCGGTCCGGAGTAGCCGGCCGGCGGCCGCAGGGTGAGGAACGAATCCGCCTCCGGGTCCGTCGCCGGGTCCAGCTCCAACCGCAGCAGCACCGGGGCGGTGGCCCCATGCTGTTCCGGGTTGCCGTACGCCACCGCGATGTCTCCTCCGGTGACCGTGGCCAGTACGGGTAGCTGCACGAACGCAGGCAGCTCCTCGCCGGCCAGGCCGTCGGTCCACGTGCGCAGCAGCCGCCGCGCTGTGCCGGTCATCACCGCGCCCCAGGCCCGGGTCAGGTGGTCCGGCACGCCCTGTGCCTGTAGCTCCAGCAGCCCGAACCGGCGCAGCCCCTTGGTGGTGAACCAGAGCCCGTCGGCGTCGGACGAGTACGGCACCAGTACCCAGTCGACCAGCCGGATCCGGCCCTGCTCGTCCGGCAGGGACCGCAGCGCGGTCGCCGGGTCGAGGAACTGGAGCCCGAAGACATCCACCACGTCGCCGCCGGCCGCGTCGGCGACCGCCGCCGCCACCGCCCGCGCCGCCCACTCGTGCGCCGGCGGCCAGCCGGGCCGGTACTCGGCCTGCACCACGACCAGGTGGGTCGCCGCCGCCAGCCGGGACAGCGGGGCCTCGGTCGCGCCGAAGGCGGTGAGCAGGTCCGGCGGCAGCTCGGGGAACTCGTGGATCGGCCGGGTGTCCACGCTCATCAACGGGCTGTCCAGCATCTGCTGGGCGAGTGCGTGCACCGGCTCGGCGAGCCGCCCGGTGAGCTGCCGTACCGCGGTCTTCGTGCCCACCCTCGGCAGCCCGGCCATCGGCACCAGGTAGGTCGCGTTCAGCGTTTCCGGGACCGGTACGGGCAGGAAGTCGTCCGTGATGAGCATGGGGTCTCCCGGATGGCCGTGCCGGTGTTGTCGTGCGCCACGCTACCCGCCGGGATGTGCGGAGCTCAGCCGGACAAGACCAGTCCCAGGTAGACAAGGGTGGTGACCACCTCGACGGTGGCACCGAGCACGTCGCCGGTGACCCCACCGAGGCGGCGCACCACGTGCCGGAGCAGCCAGACCGCGGCGGCGAGGGCGGCGATGACGACGAGTGGTCCCTGCCACGGACGGTCCGGCACGGCGGCGAGCGCCAGCAGCGCCACCGCGGTGGCCCCGGTAGCGAGGGCGCCTGGCCCGACGGTCCCGGCGACCAGGGCTCCCAGCCCATCCGGTCGAGCTGCCGGCAGCCCGCGCCGGCAGGCCAGCGCGACTCCGAGCCGCCCGGCGGCGGTTGCGGTCACCACCGCCGCCAGCACGGTCGGCATTGACCACTCGGCCAACTCCGCGAGCACCGCCGCCTGCACCAGGAGGACGACCACCAGCGCGGTGACCCCGAACGGGCCGACATCCGGCTTCTTCATGATCTCTAGCGCGGCCGGACCGCGCCGGTACGAGCCGAGCGCGTCCACGGTGTCGGCGAGCCCGTCGAGGTGCAACCCCCGGGTCAGCAGTGCGCCAGCCCCGACCGTGACGCCAGCGGCTACCAGTGGTGGCGCGAAGCCGCCGGTGAGTAGCAGCACTCCGGTGAGGAGGGCGCCGAGTAGCGCGCCGACGGCCGGGGCCAGGGCCATCGCGGTGCCGGCGACGGCCCGGTCGATCCGGCCGGCCCGCACCGGCAATGTGGTAAACGTGGTCAGCGCCAGCCGGGCCCCGGCGGCGAGCCGCGGTTCAGCCGGCACGCCGGCCAGACGAATCCAGCGGTGTGGACTCCGGATCGGTACTGGTGGGCCCCGGTCCGGCCGGTTCTGGCTCGCGGAAGTCCGGCTCGTCCTCCGTCGGCGTCGCCGGCTCTGGTTGCTCCGTCGGCTTGGCCGGCGTTGATTCCTCCGTCGGTGGCGTGGCCTCGTGTGGTTCGTTCGTTGTTGAGCCGGCGGCCACCCGCTCCGTCGTCGGCGCGGCCTCCTCCGACCCGACCCGTAGCGACGGGTGCGCCGGCAGCGCCGCGGCCACGGCCAGCGCTGACCGCAGCAGCGGCAGCGCCACCAACGCGTTCCCGCCCTCGCCCACGTCCAGTCGCAGGTCAAGCAGGGGATTGAGGCCGAGCACGTCGGCGGCGAGTTGGACACCGGGGTGCCCGCCGTGGTCGGCGAGCAGGCACCAGTGCCGGGCAGGTCCGGCCAGGTCACGGCTGACCAGACCGGCCGCAACCCCGACCGGCCCGTCCAGGAGCACCGGCAGCCGCCGCGCGGCGGCACCGAGCAGCACGCCGGTGGCGACCGCGATGTCGCCGCCGCCCACCTCGGCGAGGATCTCCTTGGGCTCGCGGGACGAGTGGCGGCTGCGGTGCAGCCCATCCCGGACGGCCGCGCAGCGCACCATCCACGCCGCGTCGTCGTACTCACCGGCGTCGGTGCGCACCCGGGCGAGCACGGTGGGTGGCTCGGCGCCGGCCGTGGCGGCGAGCACGGCTGCCGCGGCGGCGTCGGTGCCGGCGCCGCATGCCCCCAGCACCAGCAGCCGTACGCCCGCGTCGGCGGCCTGGTCAGCGAGCCGCCAGCCGAGCTGCAACGCCGCCTCGACCTGGTTGAGGGGGAGCGCCGGGTCGGTCTCGATCGGGTCTGCGGCGGGGGCGTCAACCACCTGCAGCTCGGCCCCGGCCTCAGCGGCGAGGCGGGCCCACACACCCTGGCCCTCCCGGGCCTCCTGGGCTCGGCGGGCGGAGTCGCCGGGGGCGGTGCCGGCGGCAGCGCCGCCCGCGTGGTCGCCATGCACCAGCAGCAGCCGGGTGCTGCCCCAGGGGGTGGGCTGCGAAGTGCCCTGGGTGGCGGCGGCGAACTCGACCAGCTGGGTGAGCCCGCCGAAGCCGGCGCCGGGCAGGTCCCGGGTGGCCACCCGCTCCACGGCCTGCGAGCCGGCGTCCTCGTCGGGCAGAGGCAGCTCCAGGCCCGGCTCGATGGCCAGGCCGGTCGCGGCCACCGGCGGCGTCAACCAGGGGGCGCCGGCACCGGTGGCGAGCTCGGCCGGGGCGCTCGGGGTCAGCACCTCCGGTAGCGGTGTCGGTGCGAGGATCGGGCTGGTAGCAGCTCTGCTGCCGGCGGCGGCCGGCGTGACCTGAGCCGGGACGGCGGCCGGGCGGGTCGGTGGGAGCGGTTTGAGCCAGATGGGCTGGCCGGCGACCACCAGCACGACCGTGTCCACCGCGTCGGCGATCGCCCGGTTGGCGGTGCCGAGCGCATCGGCGAAGGCGCGGCCGAGCGGGGTCGTCGGCACCAGCGAGAGGCCGACCTCGGAGCTCACCAGCACCAGCCGGGCCGGGCAGGAGCGGACCGCCGCGGCCAGCTCGGCGATGGTGGCCGTGGCGTCGGCGGGTTGGTGGGCGGGGTCGAGGAGAGCCGTCACCCAGCCACCGACATCGTCAACGAGTAGCGTCTCGGAGGGCTGCGCGGCGGCTAGCATCTCCGCCAGCCGGCGTGGCTCCCCCGCGATCTCCTCCGTGGTCCACGTCGTCGGCCGGCGGGCGCGGTGAGCTTCGAGGCGGGTCGCCCACTCCGTATCGTCGGTGCTGGTGTCGGCGGCGGTGGCCACATACCGGACCGCCGGCGCGTCGGCCACCAGGGCCTCGGCGAACTCGGACTTTCCCGACCGGATTCCGCCGAGCACCAGGACCGTGTTCCACCCGTCAATGGACATGCCCGTACCTTAAGGCCGCCCGGTGCCTGCCCGCCTCCCGCCCCGCTCCTCCCGGAACTGCTCACATCCGCCTCGAAACGATCATGCCTGGGCCGGACGTGCAGCCGTCGGCGGCGCGGCGGACTAGGCTGACGGGAGATCAGCGGCGAGGGGAGACACGCAGATGGCGTGGAGCTGGCAGTACGAGGGCGAGAACGGCGAGCCGGCGTCCGGGCCGGCCGAGTCGTTCACCAGCCAGGCGGACGCCGAGTCCTGGATCGGCCAGACCTGGCGGGAACTCGCGGCGGCCGGCGTGATCGCGGTCCTGCTTGTCGAGGACGACCGCGTGGAGTACCGGATGAGTCTGCAGCCCCCGGCGGAGTGATGACCGGAGACCGCGCTGGAGGCGGGCCGCTGGTGCTGGGCGTGCCCCGGGCAGCGTTCCGCCCCAGCCCGGTCTTCCTCGGGCTGGTGGCGCTCTTCGCGCTCAGCGGACTCCTGACCTGGCAGGAAAGCGGCAACATCCGGGTTAACGTGTTCCTCTTCGTCGTATCCGGGTGGCTGGTCTCACTCTGCCTGCACGAGTACGCGCACGCGCTGGTGGCGTTCCGGGCCGGTGACCGCAGCGTCGCGCACCAGGGCTACCTCACCCTCAATCCACTGAAGTACAGCCATCCGCTGCTGTCGATCGCGCTACCGGTGCTGGTGGTGCTGCTCGGTGGTATCGGCCTGCCCGGCGGCGCGGTCTGGGTGGACCGGCACGCCATCCCGGGGCGGCTACGGCACACCCTGGTCAGCCTCGCCGGCCCGGCCACGAACGTGGTGTTCACGCTGGTGCTGGTCATCGCGGTCCGGCTGGCGGCGAGCGGCGGCGGGCCGGTGCAGTTCTGGGCTGCGGTGGCACTGCTCGCCTTCCTCCAACTCACGGCGAGCCTGCTCAACCTGCTTCCGGTGCCGGGGCTGGACGGAGGCAACATGATCCAGCCATGGCTCTCCCCGCCGTACCGGCGGGTGTACGACCTCTTCGCGCCGTACGGCTTTCTCCTGCTCTTCGCGCTGCTGTGGAACCCCCGGATCAACGGCTGGTTCTTCGGGACGGTCTTCGCCGTCGGTGACGCGCTGGGCCTACCGCCGGGCCTGTACGGGCTCGGCCTGGACCTGGTCCGCTTCTGGCAGGGTTGAGCCCGCGCGGTACCGCCGGTCACTCCGGCCGCGGTGGGCCGGTCATTTCGCACGGCGGTGGGCCGGCCGGGTCCTCCCGGCCGGCCCACCGCCGTGGGCGGGTCAGGGCCGCTGCGCGGGGGACTCGGTCCGGGCCGGGTCCCGCTCGACGATCGGCTCGATGATGTCGTCGATCGCCTTGAGCAGGTCGGCGTCGAGCCGTACCCCGGCCGCCTTGACGTTGTCGTGCACCTGCTCGGGGCGGGAGGCACCGATGATTGCCGAGGAGACGTTCGGGTTCTGCAGCACCCAGGCGATGGCGAGCTGGGCCATGCTCAGCCCCGCCTGCTCGGCGAGCGGCTTGAGCTGCTGCACCCGGGTCAGCACGTCGTCGCTGAGCCACTTGGCGATGAAGTGCGCGCCGGACTTCTCGTCGGTGGCCCGGGAGCCCGCGGGTGGGGGGTGGCCCGGCTGGTACTTGCCGGTCAGCACACCCTGGGCCATCGGGGACCAGACGATCTGGCCGATGCCCAACTCCTCGCTGGCCGGCACCACCTCGGACTCGATGACCCGCCACAGCATCGAGTACTGCGGTTGATTGGAGATCAGGGGAATCCGCAGTTCACGGGCGAGCGGGTGGGCCTGGCGTAGCTGCGTCGCGGTCCACTCGGAGACCCCGATGTAGAGGGCCTTCCCAGCGCGGACAACATCGGCGAACGCCTCCATTGTTTCTTCGATCGGGGTGCTGTGGTCATACCGGTGCGCCTGATAGAGGTCGACGTAGTCGGTACCCAGCCGGCGCAGCGAGCCGTCGATCGACTCCATGATGTGCTTGCGGGACAGGCCCCGGTTGTTGCGACTCGGCCCGGTCGGCCAGAACACCTTCGTGAACAGCTCGAACTCGGAACGCCGTTCGTTCTGCAGCGCCCGACCGAGGACCTCTTCCGCGCGGGTGCCCGCGTACGCGTCCGCGGTGTCGAAGGTGGTGATACCGGCGTCCAGGGCGGCCCGGACACAGGCGACGGCTGACTCCTCCTCAACCTGCGAGCCGTGGGTGATCCAGTTTCCGTATGAGATCTCGCTGACCATCAGGCCGGAACGGCCCAGGTGTCGGAATTCCATTCCCTGACCTTAGCTCGGTGGCACGCCCACGAAGGGCACGGTTCTGCTCGCCGACCCCGATGCAGTAGCGGGGACGGTCGCCGAGCCGTTGCCGGCCGAGCTTTCTGTCCGACCAGGTCAGAGCAGTGGCACCGCATCGGTGAGTAGCTGTTCGATCTCGGTGAGCACCTCGGCCTGGTCGGGATGCGTCGGCTCGATCAGCGGTCCGCCCTGCCGATCCAACGCCCCCCATCGGCCGGCGGTGGTGGCTACCAGGTAGGCCACGGGGTGCACCACCAACGCCGGGTGCACCGGCGGTACGACCACCCGTCCGGTCCGGTCCACCACGCCATACCGCCCGGCCAGGTCAACGACGGCCAAGCCGTCCTCGGTGAAGCCATCCACCTGCCCGCCGGCAACGAGCATGGTGGCGAACCCGTGGTAGCGGGTCGGTACCACCAGCCGGCCGGCGCGGTCGACCGCGCCCCACCCCTCCCGCCGGACCACGGCGATCCCGTGTCGGAACGGGCGCACGTCGGCGAAGCCCGGTGGCACCACGACCTCGCCCTGCGGGTCAATCGCACGCCAGCCACCGGGCTCACCCTGGGACACCCAGGCCAGCCCGTCGGCGAACGGGCGGACCACCAGCCAGGACGCTGTCAACACGGTGCTGCCAGCTCGATCGAGCAGCGAGAACCGCTGGTCGTCCGGGCGGCGTACCCAGGCCAGGCCCTCTCGGAACGACTGCGCCTCCGCGTACTCCGCCGCGATGACCAGATCACCGTCCGGGTCGGCGTACCCCCAGAGATCGCCGTCGCGCGCCGGCGCCGGTGGTTGTTCCGGCTCCAGCAACTCCGCCCTGCTGCGGGGGTACGGCCCGAAGCCGGACTTGGCGGCCCGATCGGCGACCGCGTCCAGACTCATCCGTACCCGCTCCAGCAGCTCCGCATCGGCGGTGCCACGTAGGTCCAACGCCCGCTCGAAGTGCAGGCAGGCCTCGATCAGTCGACCTTGGTCAACGCAGCACCGTCCAGAATGTTCGTGCAGCGCCGCCCGGAGTCGGTCGGGCAGTTCCGGCGAGTTCGCCTGGGCGAAGAGGCGGTCGGCTTCGTCGTACTCGCCCCGCCACCGCAGCACGTGCGCCAGCCGGGCCTGGGCGAGAGCGGACCGTCGCAACTCGCCGGTGGCCTCCGCGTAGGTCAGGGCCAGTCGGCCGTCTGCCAGCGCGTCGTCCAGATCACCAGCCGCCCGGGACGCCACGGCCCGCAGACTGAGCAGCCGGGCCCGGGAACGGTTGTCCATGGCTGTGTCGAGCTTCTCGGTCAGCCGGTGTCGGATATTCCGGAACTGCCCCGGGTCGGGGATGACCTCGCGGAGCGTGGCCGGGTCCAGTCGCCAGGGAAGGTTGGCCAGGACCCGTTCGGGGTCGCCCGGCGGGGCGGTGTCGTCGGCGTCCGCGGCATCCGCGGGGTCGCCCCGGTCCTCGGCGGGCGGAACAGTCGCGGGCGCGGCTACCGTATCCGGCGGGGGAGTGGCCGCTGTCTCCGGTGCGGGGCCTTCCCGCGTCTCCGTCGTGGGCGCCTCCGTTGCCTCCGCCTCCGCCTCCGTCTCCACTGCCTCCGTCTCCGCTGGATTGGCCTCCACTGCCTCCGTCTCCGCCGGGTTGGCCGCCGGTCGCGGTGTGGGCGCGGGGAGCATGTGGTCCGGCTCCGGTGGCCTCGCGGCCTCCGAATCCGACGAGGCGGGCTCGGCGGTGGGGGCGGGTCCCGCCGCTGGCGCACGTTCCAGGCCAGTGTCGGCTTGTGCCGGGTCCGGGCTCTCCGTCGGGGCAGCGTCCGCTATCGGGGCTGAATCCTCGTCCGGAGTCTCGTCGCTGCTCTCGAGGACGCCAGCAGCAGCGGTGGTCGGTGCGGCACCGGCTGACTCGGTCTCCTCCGGTGCGGTGCTGGCGGGTTCCGCCTCCTCCCCGGGGGTGCTGGCGGCTTCCGCGTACCCGGGGGCGGTGCTGGCTGGCTCCGCGGAGGGTGGTGATGCGGCGGCTGACCCCTCGTCGGGCTGGTCGGGTGCGGCGGTCGGCGACGGTGCATCCGGGTTGGACGGGGTTGACGCGGCGGCGGGCGTGGGTGGCTCGGCGGGGGCGGGGGCAGGGGTGGTGGCCGGTCCGAACCAGGCGTTTGGCCCACTCGGGCCCGGCGCCGGACCGACGGGTTCGGTGGTGGGCGGTGGCGGAACATACCGCCGCGGCTGCGATGTACTGGTGGCTGGTGCTGGCCCGTCCGCCTCGGGAGGTGGCGGCGGTCCGGGAGGTGCGCCGGTGACCGGGCGGTGCTGGTGCGGAGGGGGCGGTGGGGCCGTCCCCGCACCGCCGGACACCGGTCGGCTGGGGGCACCGGACACCGGTCGGCTGGGGGCACCGGACACGGGTCGGCCGTACGGGGGCGCCGACGTGCTCATCGGGGGACCGCCCTGCGGCGGACGGTGCGGTGGCGGGAGGTGCGGTCGGGGTGGCTCGCCGTGCCGGGGGTTCTCCTGGCTTGGGCCCGGCTGGGGTGGGGGCCAGGGCTGTGGGGTGCCGGGCCGACGGTTGGGGCGCGGCTGCTGGCCTGGCTGTCGGTCGGGGTGGCGGACCGGTCCGGGTGCTCCGTCGTGGTGCGGGTGGACGGCGTGGTGCTCGGCAGCGGGAGCAGGGCCGGCCAGGTGGCCGTGGCCGTCCGAATGCCGTCGTGGGAATGGGCCAACGTGCCCATCCCGGTTCGCCTGGGGCCCGTCCGGCCTCGGGTGCCCACCATCGCTCTCCGGCGGTGCGCCGGGCCGACCATGATCGGTGTCGGTTGACCGTCCCCATGGGTAGCGGCTTCGAGGTGGCGGCCCTCCAGCCTCCCGGCCGAGGGCGTAGCGCTCGCGTCCCTGGGGTCGCTCCTCGTCCGGTTCGGGAATCCAGCCCGGTTCTGGGTGCCGGGCGGGGGAGACCGGCTGGTTCCGCCCGCCGGGCTCGTGCCACGAACTCCGGTCGTCGTGCCGGTCCGGACGGGCGTACTGACCGTGCCCGGCGCGGGTGCGGTGGCGGTCCCGGTCCCAGGCGGGGTCGCCGTCGCGGAAACCCCCCGACTCCGGCCGCCGGCCTCGGTCGGCCCCCTGGGGCGCCGCGCCGGGTTGCCGGCGGCGCGGCTCCTCGTCGCGGCGGCTCCGGCGGTTGTCTGGTTCATCCCAGGATCGGCCGGTGTACGTCCCGTCGGGGCGGGTCGGCGCCAGCGGGGGCACCGTGGCCCGGCCGACATTGGCAGCTCGCCCGCGCGCGGCAGGCGGCTGGGTGTGTTCGATCCCGATGTCGCCGGGGTAGCGCTGGCCGGGGAACTGCGGATACCACTCGTTGGTCGGCTCGACCATCCAGGACGGCTCGGCGAGGTGGTGCCACGGGTCGCCGTATCCGCCGCGACTCATCCGCACGCCCCGTCGCCGGCGTGGCCGAGGGGGCTGCCCTGGCCTGCCCGCAGGGAATGCGCGAGACTTGGCGGGGGCGTCTGGTTGCGTTCGGGCGCGCCCCGATGACCGGCTCGCGTCCGCTCGCTCACGGCGATTGTCACCTCGTTGCACCTTGTCGCGCTGGGCACCCGCCGGCCGTAGCTTCTTCCGTCCAGCAAGGCGTAGCTGCGGAAGGAGGGTAGCGGCGCGGGCTCGGTTGCCGCCACTGCGGCGCCCGCGCGGGACCCAAACGTTATCCCATGTTCCGGAAATGTGGGCTAAATCCGGACCAGGGTTTCGGCATCCCGGACAGCTGACCACAGGGTCTTCGTAGCTGCCGGGGGCGGTTCCGGTGGCGTCCGTGCCCCCGCTGGTGCTGGGTCGAGGTGTCGGAAGGGGGGCGAGCAGCTGCTCGCGGCGGGTGCCGTCAGACCGGGTCGCCGATGGCGACGCGGGGTACGGGGGCTCGCATCCGGCGGAAGGTGATCGACCGCATGATCGCGTAGAGGTAGAGCGAGCCCATCCGTTGCCCGGTGTTCGGGAAACGCTCCCGGACCAGCTTCTTGATCTTTCGTGAGATCAGGATCGAGTCGATGATCAAGGCGAAGGCGAGCACCACCCACAGGATGTTGGAGCCGAGCCGGACCTCCGGCGGCATCGCCTGGTTCGAGCCGAGCAGCACGATCAGTGCGCCACCGAAGAACCAGGTGCCCACCGTGCGTCGGGAGTCGACCACGTTGCGGGCGAGTAGCCGCTCCGGCCCCCGGTCTCGGGGGCCGCCCTCGCGGCGGAACTCCGCGGCCGACTCGGCGCGCAGTCGGCGGCGCTCCGCGCGGCGCTCCTCCTTGCTCAGCGACGTGACCGCCGTGGTGGGGCGCCGCCCGATGCTGGGCCGCTTGGGCGTCTCGCGCCCCTTCGCCGGCGTGTAGCCCCGGGGGTGGGCGGCGGGCTCCTCCTCGGGAGTCACCGGTGTGGTGACTTCGTCGAGCAGGTCAGTGGCTTTGCGACGAAACAGGGGCACGTGCCAAGCGTAGCCACATGTCCGCGCCCGGTGCACATCGCGGTGCGTCGGGCGCGGACATCAGGAGCGGGTATCGCCGCCTGCGGTGGTGTGGGTCATGGTCGTTCGACGTGCGCGCCGAGGTCGGCGAGCTTTGCCTCGAAGTCCTCGTAGCCACGGTTGATGAGGTCGACGCCGTACACCCGGGAGGTGCCCTCGGCGGCGAGCGCCGCGATCAGGTGGCTGAACCCGGCCCGCAGGTCGGGGATGACCAGATCGGCGGCGTGCAGCTTACTCGGCCCGGCGATGACCGCCGAGTGCTTGAAGTTGCGCCGGCCGAAGCGACACGGCGTGCCACCCAGGCAGTCTCGGTAGATCTGAATGTTCGCGCCCATCGAGTTCAGCGCCGACGTGTAGCCGAGTCGCTGTTCGTACACCGTTTCGTGCACGATCGAGAGGCCGCGGGCCTGGGTCAGCGCCACGACCAGCGGCTGCTGCCAGTCGGTCATGAAACCCGGGTGCACGTCGGTCTCCAGCGCGACCGACTTCAGCTCCCCGCCCGGGTGCCAGAATCGGATGCCGCCCTCCTGGCCGGGGTCGTTCAGCCGGGGTGGGCGGGCGTCGGTGACCTCGTACTCACCGCCAACCGAGCGGAAGATGTTCAGGAACGTCATCATGTCGGCCTGCTCCGCGCCCAGCACCTCGACGTGGCCGCGGGTGGCCAGCGCGGCGGCGGCCCAGCTGGCCGCCTCGATCCGGTCCGGGATCGGGCGGTGCGAGTAGCCGTGGAGCTTCGGCACGCCCTGGATCTCGATCACCCGGTCGGTGTGCACCTTGATGATCGCGCCCATCTTCTGGAGGACGCAGATCAGGTCGACGATCTCCGGCTCGACCGCCGCGTTGCGCAGCTCGGTGACACCTTCGGCCATCACCGCGGTCAGCAGCACCTGCTCGGTGGCGCCGACACTCGGGTAGGGCAGTGCGAACTTCGTGCCGTGCAGGCCGTTCGGCGCCGACAGGTGTAGGCCCTCCGGCTGCTTGTCGACGGTCGCCCCGAACTCACGCAGCGCCTGAAGGTGGAAGTCGATCGGGCGGGGGCCGATGTGGCAACCGCCGAGGTCGGGGATGAAGGCGTGGCCAAGCCGGTGTAGCAGTGGCCCGCAGAACAGGATCGGGATCCGGCTTGAACCGGCGTGCACGTTGATCTGGTCGGTGCTGGCGCTCTCCACGTTGGCGGGGTCGAGGACCAGTGCGCCGTCCTCGTCGCCATCAGTGACCTTGACCCCGTGTACGCCGAGCAGGCCACGGACGACCTCGACGTCACGGATCTTCGGTAGGTCGTAGAGCCGGCTCGGGCTGTCCCCGAGCAGCGCGGCGACCATCGCCTTGGAGACGAGGTTCTTCGCACCGCGTACGCGAATTCGCCCTTCCAGCGGAGTGCCTCCGTGTACGACCAGGACGTCATCGGTCAACGCAACCTCCAGCGCGTCGAGTGGTGCCGGGTATCGGTGGGGTTGGATGTCCTGCGATCTGTGGTGGCAGGGGTCGGTAACCGGACACCCACGTGTCGTCGCCCAGGGCAGCATAGCCCTCGGTGATGAAGACGGACTCGGTCAGATCACCCTTGGCGGCATGTATCGGCGTTGTAGTACTTTTAGCGCCAGAGTGGCTACGGACAGCTATCACGTTCCACTTGGCGGCCGGTTCTCCGTTCCCGGCAGGGCGAGCATCTGGTTTAGCGCGACCCGGGCCTGGTGCGCGGTCTCCGCATCCACCGTGATCTGGTTCACCACCCGGCCGGCGACCAGCTCCTCCAGCGCCCACACCAGATGGGGCAGGTCGATGCGGTTCATGGTCGAGCAGTAGCAGACCGCCCGGTCCAGGAACATGATCTGCTTGTCCGGGTTGGCCAGCGCCAGCCGGCGGACCAGGTTCAGCTCCGTGCCCACCGCCCACGCCGAGCCGGCCGGGGCCGCCTCGATCGTCTTGATGATGTACTCCGTGGATCCGACGAAGTCAGCGGCGCGGACCACCTCGTGCCGGCACTCGGGGTGCACCAGCACGTTGACGCCCGGAACCCGCTCGCGTACGTCGTTGACGCTGTCGAGGGTGAACCGGCCGTGAACCGAGCAGTGCCCCCGCCAAAGAATCATCCGAGCGTCGCGTAGCTGCTCGGCGGTGAGCCCGCCGTTCGGCTTGTGCGGGTCGTAGAGCACGCAGTCGTCCAGCGAGAGACCCAGCTCCAGAACGGCGGTGTTTCGGCCCAGGTGCTGGTCGGGGAGGAAGAGCACCCGCTGACCCTGCTGATACGCCCACTCCAGCGCCCGCCTGGCGTTCGACGAGGTGCAGACGACGCCGCCGTTGCGCCCGACGAAACCCTTGATGTCCGCCGAGGAGTTCATGTAGGTGACCGGGACGGTGCCTTCGGCGAGGTCGAGGTCGGCCAGGGTCTCCCAGGCGGCCTCGACCTGCGGAAGCGCTGCCATGTCCGCCATTGAACAACCGGCGGCCAGGTCGGGCAGGACGACCCGCTGCTGGTCCGTGGTGAGGATGTCGGCGCTCTCGGCCATGAAGTGCACGCCGCAGAAGACGACGTACTCCGCGTTCGGCCGGGCCGCGGCCTCCCGGGCCAGTTTGAACGAGTCGCCGGTCACATCGGCGAACTGGATCACCTCGTCGCGTTGGTAGTGGTGGCCCAGCACGAAGACCCGGTCACCCAGCTGTGCCTTCGCCGCCGTTGCCCGGGCCACCAGGTCGGGATCGCTCGGCGCCGGCAGTTCGCCCGGACACTCGACTCCCCGTTCGGTAGCCGGATCGCTTCCCCGACCGAGCAGGAGGAGCGCGGTGGCGGTGGCGGAAGGTTCAACCCAGGTCGACGTCACGCCCCTATGGTTCCACAGCGCCACCGCGTTGCGACTTCTGCCGGTGTGTGCTGCCACACTGCTCGGCATGCGTGTGCTGCTCTGTCCGGACAAGTTCGCCGGCACTCTTGCGGCGCCGGCGGTGGCCGCCGCCGTGGCTGACGGATGGCGATCGGTGGCGCCGGACGACGACCTGCTCGTGCACCCCCTCGCCGACGGTGGTCCCGGGTTCCTGGACGTGTTGGCCGGGGCGATGGACGTCCGTCGGGTGCCGGTATCAACCGTCGACCCGCTCGGCCGTCAGACGGCCGGTGAGATCCTGCTCACCCCGGCCGGCACCGGGTACGTGGAGAGCGCTCAGGCCTGTGGCCTGCGGCTGCTCACCCCGGCCGAGTACGACCCGAGGCGTACCACCTCGTACGGAGTGGGGCTGCTGGTGGCCGCCGCCGTCGAGTGCGGCGCTTCCGAGGTGGTGATCGGGCTCGGCGGCTCGGCCACCAACGACGCCGGTGCGGGCCTGCTCGCCGCCCTCGGCGTGCCACCGCTGGATGGGGTTGGTGCGGCCCTGCCGTACGGGGGAGCGGCGCTGGCCGCCGTCGCGGCGCTGGACGGCGCGCCGCGGTTGCGGGACGCCCGGCTGGTCGCTGCCACGGACGTGGACAACCCGCTGCTCGGGGTGCACGGGGCGAGCAGTGTCTTCGGTCCGCAGAAGGGCGCCGACCGGGCGGACGTGCTGCTACTTGACGCGGCGCTGGAGCGGTTCGCCACGGTCCTTGAACGGGACCTGCCCGGCTGCCCCGGTGGCCTCGGCGCCCTGCCCGGTGGCGGGGCTGCCGGTGGGCTGGGCGCGGCGGTGCTCGCCCTCGGCGGCCGGTGCGAGTCGGGGATCGGCCTGGTCGCCCGCGCCGTCGGGCTGGACACCGCGCTGGACACGGTCGATCTGGTGATCACCGGCGAGGGCTCGTTTGATCAGCAGTCCCTGCGCGGCAAGGTGGTCGCTGGAGTGGCCGGCGCAGCCCGGGACCGAGGCGTGCCGTGCGTGGTGCTGGCGGGGCGGGTGGGCGCGGGCCGACGGGAGGCGGCCGCGGCGGGCGTCACCGAGGCGCACAGCCTGGTTGAGCACTACGGCGGGGCCGAACACGGCGGGGTGGAGGCAGCGGTCAGTCAGCCGGCTGACGGGCTGCGAACCCTGGCGGCCCGGCTGGCCCGGCAGTGGAGTCGCTGATCGGCCCCGTGCGGCCCCCGTCACCTGGGTGACCCGGCAACGATCGGCCTACAATCGAAAGCCGGACCGCAGTGGGAATCGTTGACCGACGGTGTTGGCCACGACGACCACACCTTACGTGTGCAGGGAGATTCCACGTGACCACGCCAGCGCAGACCGAGTCGACCGAGGCCCCCACGACCGTCATCCTCACCGACGTCGCGGCCCAGAAGGTCAAGGCTCTGATCGAGCAGGAGGGCCGTGACGACCTGCGGCTCCGGGTCGCGGTGCAGCCGGGCGGCTGCTCCGGCCTGCGGTACCAGCTCTTCTTCGACGAGCGGTCACTCGACGGCGATGTCGTCACCGACTTCGACGGCGTGGAGGTCGTCGTCGACCGGATGAGTGCCCCCTACCTGGGCGGCGCCACCATCGACTTCGCCGACCGTATTGACGCGCAGGGCTTCACGATCGACAACCCGAACGCGGGGAACTCCTGCGCCTGCGGCGACTCGTTCAGCTGACCGCCGACCGGCGGGCCGGCCCCGGTTCCATCCCGGGGACCGGCCCCCCGGTGGTTGGTACGGGAGTTGTCGGTGGTTCAACTGAACGGTTACCTCGGGGTAGCCGGAGCGGTAGGCTGACCGACGCCCCGCTCCCGACACCCCAAGGGATGACATGAAGATCGCCGTAACCGGCTCGATCGCGACTGACCACCTGATGAGCTTCCCTGGCCGATTCGCCGAACAGTTCATCGCCGACCAGCTCGACAAAGTGTCGCTCTCCTTTCTGGTGGACGACCTTGTGCTACGACGGGGCGGGGTGGCCGCCAACATCGCCTTCGGCATGGGCCAGCTCGGCCTGCGCCCGGTTCTGGTGGGCGCGGTGGGTGCCGACTTCGCCGACTACCGCTCCTGGCTGGAGCGGCACGGCGTTGACTGCGACTCCGTCCACATGAGCGAGATCGCCCACACCGCCCGCTTCGTCTGCACCACCGACACCGAGATGTGCCAGATCGCCTCCTTCTACGCGGGAGCGATGAGCGAGGCGCGCAACATCGAGCTGGAGCCGATCGCCCAGCGGTCCGGCGGCCTCGACCTGGTGTTGGTCGGCGCCAACGACCCGGAGGCGATGCTGCGCCACTCCGCCGAGTGTCGGGATCGGGGCTACGCGTTCGCGGCCGACCCCTCCCAGCAGCTTGCCCGGATGGCGGGCGAGGAGGTCGTCGCGCTGGTTGAGGGCGCCGAGTACCTGATGACCAACGAGTACGAGAAGTCGCTGCTGCAGAGCAAGGCCGGCCTCAGCGACGAGCAGCTGCTCGATCTGGTCAAGGTGCGGGTGACCACCCTGGGCAAGCAGGGCGTGGAGATCGCCGGACGGGGCATCGACCCGATCCATGTGCCGATTGCCCGGGAGATGCGCGCCGTTGACCCGACCGGAGTCGGCGACGGGTTCCGGGCCGGCTTCTTTACCGCGATTTCCTGGGGTCTTGGGCTGGAGCGGGCCGCCCAGGTCGGCTCGTTGCTGGCCACCCTCGTGCTGGAGGCCGTTGGCACCCAGGAGTACCAGCTCCGCCGAGACCTCTTCATCAAGCGGCTCGCCGAGTCGTACGGCGACGCGGCCGCCGAAGAGGTCCGCCCACACCTGGTGCCGTAATCCCACGCCGGCACTGATCCCCGGGCCCCGGGGGTCAGCGCCGGCGGCGAACGTCGAATCCCGGGCCGTCGGGACCGTCCACCTGGCCCACGAACTCCTGACCTCGAAGCCGACACCAGGCGGGCAGGTCCACCGCGGCGGCCGGATCGTCGGCCAGCACCCGGACGAGGGTGCCCACCGGCAGTTCGGGCAGGCGGCGGGCCAGCGCGATCACCGGTAGCGGGCAGCGCCGCCCCCGGCAGTCGAGTACCTCGGGCGCCGTCACAGCCCCACCACTCCCGCCTCGGCCCGCAACGCGGCCACGATCCCCGGCAGCTCGGTCAGGAACCGCTCCACGTCGGCCTCGGTCGTGTCCTGGTGCAGCGAGACCCGAACATTGCCGTGTGACAACACTCCCATCGCCGCCAGCACGTGCGAGGGGCGCAGCGTCGACGACGTGCACGACGACCCGGAGGAGACGGCGAAGCCGCGCCGGTCCAACGCGTGTAGCAGCGCCTCACCATCGACGTACAGGCAGGAGAAGGTCACCAGGTGCGGAAGCCGGTCTTCTGGATCACCGACCACCTCCACATCCGGCACCTCGGTCGCCACCCGGGCCCGGATCCGGTCCACCAGGCGGGCGAGTCGGGCCCCCCGCGCCGCCGCGTCGGCCGCCGCCGCGCGCAGACTCGCCGCCGCTGCGACGACCGCCGGTAGGTTCACCACCCCCGGGGTCCGCCCCGACTCGCGTTCGTCCATCGGCCACGGCGACTCCCAGCGGGTGCCCTTGCGGACCACCAGCAGTCCGACCCCCGGTGGCCCGCCCCACTTGTGGGCGCTCGCGGTCAGCACCGACCAGCCCGCCGGCACCGGCGCGTGCCCGACCACCTGCGCCGCGTCAACGTAGAGCGGCACCCCGGCGGTGGCGCAGGCGGCACCGGCTTCGGCGATCGGCTGCGTGGTGCCCACCTCATGACTCGCGGCGATCAGGGCGGCGAGCGCGGTGCCAGGCGCCCGGACCGCAGCCGACCAGGCGTCCAGATCGATCCGGCCGACCCGGTCGACCGGGATCGATGTCGCCGTGCCGCCGCCAGCCACGTGCCGCTCGGCGGCGTGCAGCACCGCCGAGTGTTCGATCGCGGAGTGCACCAGGCCGGACCCGACCCGGCGTCGTCCGGCGAGCCCGCCGAGGACGGCCGAGTGCGCAGCCGCGGTACCGCTCGGGGTGAAGGAGAGCTCGTCTGGTCGGACGCCGAGCGTGGCCGCGGCGGCCTCCCGCGCCGCGTCCAGGAGTTGACGCGCCCGCCGCGCCGGGGCGTAGAGCCGCTGTGGGTCGGCCCAGCCGTCGTCAAGGGCGGCCAGCAGCGCCTGCCGGGCGACGGGGTGCAGCGGCGCGGCGGAGGCGGCGTCCAGGTAGACCGGAGAGGCGTTCACGGAACTCCACGATATCGCCTCCCTGTCCCGTGATCACCCCGATGGGGGCGGACAACCACCCCAATCGGGTCCAGCCGGTCTTGGTCGAGTAATCTGCGACCGTCGGTGACCCCTTTGCCGCCGGTGTTGTAGCTCCGGCGGAGGCCGGCAGATCAGATGACACGGCGGCGCGCTAGGGAGGCAGGACCAGGTGGTCGCAAGGAGTTCGGAGGTACGGCCGTCGGCCGTACGGCACAGCGCCTACCCGGGAGCCGGTGGGCGCCGGGTGCGGGGTGCCGGCCGGCTGGCTGGGCTCGGTCTCGGCGGAGCGGCACTGCTGGTCCTGCTCACGGGCTGCGATGTCGGCGCCGCGTTCGGCGGCTTCGGCTGGCCGCAGGGGGGCATCACCCCTGAGGCGAACCGGATGTATGACCTGTGGATCGCCTCGTGCATCGCGGCGCTCGCGGTCGGTGTGTTCGTGTGGGGCCTCATCTTCTGGTGCGTGGTGCGCTACCGGAAGCGGGGCAACGAGCTGCCGGTGCAGACTCGCTACAACCTGCCGATGGAGTTCCTCTACACCATCGCCCCGATCCTGATCGTCTCCGTGCTCTTCTACTACACGGCGATCGTGCAGACCGATGTGGGGAAGACCTCCCGCGACCCGGATGTCACCGTCGAGGTGGTCGCCTTCAAGTGGAACTGGCAGTTCAACTACCGCGATGGCCAGGGCGTGGAGGCCAACACGATCGCTTCGGTCCTCGGCACCAGCGAGGTCATCCCGATCCTGGTGCTGCCCTCGGACCGGTCGATCCGCTTCGAGGAGACCAGCCGCGACGTCATCCACTCGTTCTGGGTGCCGGAGATGCTGTTCAAGCGTGATGTCTTCCCCGGCAGCATTCGCAATGTCTTCGAGGTCTCCGAGCTCGAGGGCGAGGGTGCGTACGTGGGCCGCTGCGCCGAGCTGTGCGGCACCTACCACGCCTTCATGAACTTCGAACTGCGGGTTGTCACGCCGGAGAAATACGACCAGTTCATCGCCGCCAAGCAGGATGGACGGTCTACGCAGGAGGCGCTGACCGCGATCGGTGAAGATCCGTACGCGACGACCACCGAGCCGTTCGACACGCGACGCACCGAGGCGAACTTCAACCCCGACAAGTCGGCTACCGGCTCGGGTAACTGAGGGAGCAGGCATGAAGACCGAGTGGCGCATCTTCCTCCTCATCGCTGGATTCCTGCTCTTTGCCACGGCGCTCTACGGGGGCTGGACCTACGGCGATGGCGGCCAGATCGAATGGGTTGGCACCATCGCCCTGCTGCTGAGCTTCCTGCTCTGCCTGATGTGTGGCGGCTTCTTCTGGTTTGTCGCCCGGCGGATCGATCTGCGGCCCGAGGACCGGCCGGATGCGGAGATCGCTGATGGCGCGGGTGAGGTGGGCTTCTTCAGCCCGGGCAGCTACTGGCCGTTCGGCATCGCGCTGGCGGCCACGATCGCCGGTCTCGGCCTCGTGTTCTGGCAGCTCTGGCTGCTGGCCGTCGGCCTGGTAGCAGTCATCTTCGCCGCCTGTGGCCTGCTCTTCGAGTATTACAGCGGTACCCGGCGCACCGCCGAGCACTGATGACAACTGGTCGAACGGCCCGTTCCCTGTCGGGAGCGGGCCGTTCGTCGTTGGCGGAGTTGGTCTGGCTCGGCCGGTCTGGCGTTGGCTCAGACGGTCGCTGGCCTTACGGTCTGGGCGACCTCGATCCAGCGGTCCAGAGTGCGGGCCGCGGCGCCGGAGTCGATCGAATCGGCGGCCCGGAGCAGGCCGGCCCGCAACGCCTCGGTCAGGTCTGTGTCCAGGGGCCCCTGGGTGGCGAGCGCCGCGGCGGCGTTGACCAGCACCGCGTCTCGCACCGGCCCGGTCTCCCCGGCCAGCAGGCGACGTACCGCGTCGGCGTTGTAGGCGACGTCACCGCCGCGTAGGTCGGCGAGGGTGGCCCGGGGTATCCCAAGGTCGGTCGCGTCGAGCAGCGCCTCGGAGACCGTGCCGCCCTGCGCCGCCCAGACGCGGGTGGGGGCGGCGGTGGTGAACTCGTCGAGCCCGTCCTCACCGCGCAGGACGAGCGCCGAGTCACCGCGAGCGGCGAAGACCGAGGCCATGACCGGCGCCATCCGTGCGTCGAAGCAGCCGACTGCGCCGGCTCGGGGACGAGCCGGGTTGGTGAGTGGGCCGAGGAAGTTGAAGGCGGTTGGTACGCCCAGCTCCCGACGGACCGGACCAGCGTGGCGCATCCCGGGGTGGAATCGGGCGGCGAAGCAGAAGCCGATCCCCGCCTCGGCCACGCAGGTCGCCACCGCCTCGGGGCCGAGGTCCAGCGGCAGACCGAGGAACTCCAGTACGTCCGCGGTGCCGCAGGACGAGGAAGCCGCCCGGTTGCCGTGCTTGACGACCCGTACGCCGGCGCCGGCGACGACCAGGGAGGCCATGGTGGAGATGTTCACGGTGTGTGCGAGATCGCCACCGGTGCCCACCACATCCACTGCGGTTGCGCGCAGTTCCGCAGGCAGATCGACCGGAACGGCGTGCGTGAGCATCGCCTCGACCAGGCCGGAGAGCTCGGCGGGGGTCTCACCCTTGGCCCGCAGCGCGACGGCGAAGCCGGCGATCTGCGCCGGGCCCGCCGATCCGGACATGATCTCACCCATCGCCCAGGCAGTGTCGGCGGTGGATAGCTGCTCACCGCGCAGCAGCGCGGCGAGCAGGTGTGGCCAGGTCCGTTCGCCCATGAGGGCCTCCCGAGCGGTCCAGGGGTTAGGATCCGGCGCCGGCGGATCCGGCGCCGAGGCGGTGCCGGAGTGGGGACGTCAGGTCGGTGCGTGGGTCCGCAGCACTTCGGCGACGGTTGTGCCGGTGGTCACCGGATCGAGCGGATGCATCAGGGTGGCGTCAACCTGGGCGTAGGCGGCGAGCCATCGGTCGGCGGCGCGAGCGAGCACCACGCAGGTGGGCGGGGCGTCGGCCCGGTCGTCCTTGATCTGCCGGGCGATGCCGAGGCCGCCGCCCGGGTGGGCCTCGCCGTCCAGGAGCAGGAGGTCAATTTCGTAGTCGTCAACCAGCCGGATGCACTCGGCGTAGTCGGACGCGTCGACGAACTCCACCTTGAGGCCGGGTGCGGGCCGGTTACCGACGGCAAGTCGCATCCGATCCCGGACCTGCGGGTCGTCACTGTAGAGCAGGACAGTGCACCGACGATCGCTCATTGCTTTACTGGCTCCCACCTCGTAGCTACCTGCCGATCGTACCGGTCCTACCCAGCAGGGCTTCCGCGGGCGGTGCCCCCCGGCCCGGCAGTCAACCCACCGTCGAGCTGGCCCGCTGTTCGGCCTCCTGGCGGTCCAGCTCGCGGTCGATCCGGCGGGCCTCCCGTTCGGCCTGGCGCATCCATCGCACGACCAGCACCGCCAGTATGGTGACGCTGACGAACTCGCCGCCGCCCCAGAGGATGCCACCGGCGATCACCTGGTCCTCCCATGGGTCGGCCCAGGTCAGGTCGAGCGAGGAGTGCCAGTCACCACCAAAGAGGGTGGTCGACTGCATGATGGTGAGCCCGAGCACGGTGTAGAACGGCACGAAGAGCAGCATCAGCAGCGCCCGGCCCGGGTAGGGCCAGCGGTTGGGCAGCGGGTCGAGCCCGAGTAGCGGCCAGAAGAAGACGCACCCGACCAGGAGGATGTATGTGTGGACCAACTCGTGTGCCCATGCGTGTTCGAGCGTGTGGCGGTACAGGTCGGTGAAGTAGAGGGCGAACGGGGTGGCCATGAAGATCGCGAAGGCGAGCAGGGGGTGGCTGCAGAGCCGGGCGGTCCGGCTCTGCAGCAGCGTCCGCAGCCGCTCACGAGGGCGTGGTGGCAATGCCTGCAGCGCCAGCGTGGTCGGGGCGCCCAGGGCCAGGAAGATCGGTGCCACCATGGAGAGCACCAGGTGCTGCGTCAGGTAGACCGACAGCAACGCGGTGTCATAGGCCGCCAGCCCGCTGAGGGTCACCGCAGCGATGCCACCGAGGCCGGGGCCGAGGAAGAGCAGCGTTCGGGTCACCGGCCATCGGTCGCCGCGCGCCCGGAGCCGGCGTACGCCGTAGAGGTAGAGTCCAGCTGCGACCGCCAAGCCGACGATGATCCAGCTGACTGGCTGCACCTCGGTGAAGATCGATGTGAGGGTGAATGGCGGTGGGATGGCCGCGGGTGCCGCAGGTGCGGCGACCGAGGTCGCGGCCGGTGCGGCGACTTCGGTAGCAATGGAGACTGGATCGACGCGCTGCACGTTTTCACCTTAGGTGAGGCTAATCGGACCCCCCGATCGGGCTGCCCGGAGCACCGGTTTGGGCCCCCGCTGATCGCCGGCCTCGCTGAACGGCAATAATGACCGCGTGACTGCGGCCCCAGCGATTGACAAGAGCCGGATCCACTCCCTGACGCGACCCAACATGGTCAGCGTCGGGACGATCGTGTGGCTCTCCAGCGAACTCATGTTCTTCGCGGCGCTGTTCGCGATGTACTTCTCGATCCGTGCCGCGGCGCCGGAGCAGTGGGCGGAGCACACTCCGCATCTGAATGTTCCGTACGCGACGACGTTCACGGTGATTTTGGTGCTCTCGTCGGTGACCTGCCAGATCGGCGTGTTCGCCGCGGAGAAGGGGGACGTGCACGCCCTGCGGCGTTGGTTCACGATCACCTTCGTGATGGGACTGATCTTCGTACTCGGCCAGCTGAACGAGTACCGGGAGCTGATCCACGAGGGCATCAAGATCAACGAAGACGGCTACGGATCGATGTTCTACCTCACCACCGGCTTCCACGGTCTCCACGTGGCGGGCGGCTTGGTCGCCTTCGTCATCTTCATGATTCGCACCACCATGGGTCGATTCACGCCGGCGCAGGCGACATCGGCGATCGTGGTGTCGTACTACTGGCACTTCGTCGATGTGGTGTGGATCGCCCTCTACGCCATGATCTACTGGCTTCAGTGATCTTGGCGCGCCCCGAATCGCGCCGCTGCTTCGTCCCCTCAGGCAAGGTCCAACCGGTTAAGGACACAGGTCATGACTTCTGACAACGACCGCCGACGCGGTCTGCTCGCGCGGCTGCGCGGGCGGCCCGCGGCGCGCAGCAGGGGCCGCCGCCGGCTGGGTGCCGCGGTCCGGCTGCTGGCAGCGCTGATGCTGGCTGGCGGTGCCTACACGGCTTTCGCCCCCAGCGTGCAGGCGCAGGACACACCGATGTCCAGCGCCGCCACGGACGGCAAGGCGCTGTTCAACGAAAGCTGTGTGAGCTGCCACGGTCGCAACGCGCAGGGCGTCGAGGGGCGTGGCCCGAGTCTGGTCGGCGTTGGCTCCGCCTCGGTCGAGTTCCAGGTGGGCACGGGTCGGATGCCGATGGTCCGGCAGGAGGCCCAGGCACCCCGCAAGCCTCCGGTCTTCAACGACGATGAGATCCGTCAGCTCGGGCAGTACATCCAGGAGCTTGGCGGCGGCCCGGAGGTACCGGCCGGCGAAGATCTCCACAAGGGCGGCAACCTCGCCGCCGGTGGCGAGCTGTTCCGGATCAACTGCTCGCAGTGTCACGCCTTCGGCGGTGGCGGTGGCGCCCTCTCCTCGGGTAAGTACGCGCCAACCCTGAAGCCCGCCACCGATCGGCAGATCTACGCCGCGATGCTCAGTGGCCCGCAGAACATGCCGGTGTTCGGGGACAACCAGATCACGCCCGAGCAGAAGGCCGACATCATCGCCTACATCCAGGAGACCCTGAACCACAACCAGGACCCGGGTGGCTTCAACCTCGGCCGCTACGGCCCCTCGACCGAGGGTCTGGCGATCTTCCTGGTCGGCATCGTCGCGCTGGTCTTTACCACCCTGTGGATTGCGGGTAAGTCGTGACCGGGCGGTTCCAGACCAACATTGCGCCGGTGTCGCGGGTCGGCACCGCCCACAGCGAGGTGACGGCATGACCACCACCCACCCTGGAAACGCGGGCGGCGACCAGCCGGTCGACCTGGATGACCCGGACCTCAGTCGCTTCGACATCGTCCGTGCGGGCGCCCGTGAGGACGACATCGAGATCGTCCACTACGAGCCGCAGGTCGTGCCGGGTAGCAAGGCCGAGCGACGACTGAGCCGTACGGTCGCCCTGTTCTTCCTGCTGACCGGCGCCTCCGCGACCGCCTTCCTGGCGATCTACATCTGGTGGCCCTGGGAGTACGAGCTGGGCTACGGCGGCGACAAGTGGTACACGCCGCTGCTCGGTGTCACCCTGGGTGTCTCCCTGCTCGGCATCGGCTTCGGCATTCTCACCTGGGGCAAGAAGCTGCTGCCCAAGGAGGTCTCGGTTCAGGACCGGCATGAGGGCGAGGTCAACGAGCGGGACCGGACCGTCACCGCGCAGACGATGCTCTACATGGCTGACGAGCTGGGCGTGAAGCGCCGGCCGTTGCTGGGAGTCTCGCTGCTGGCCGGTCTCGCGCCGGTCGGCGCGGTGGCCGCGGCGCCGCTGGTGGGGGGCCTGATCTCGCAGCCGCACAAGAACAACCAGATGTTCACCACGGGTTTCGCGCCCACCGAGGGCGGGCAGAAGGTCCGGCTGGTCCGTGAGGACGGCCGTCCGATCCGCCCGGCGGACATCAGCGCTGGTGGCCAGATCACCGTCTTCCCCGGCATCGACCACGGGGTGAGTAACAAGTACGCAGACTCGCCAGCGTTGTTGATCCACCTTCGGGACGCGGATGCGCAGGAGGCCCGCGAGGCCAACGTGCGGATCGGCCACGACGACTTCATGTGGGGCAACTTCGCCGCCTACTCGAAGATCTGCACGCACGCTGGCTGCCCCGCCAGCCTCTACGAACAGCAGACCAACCGGCTGCTCTGCCCGTGTCACCAGTCGCAGTTCCTGATCACCGACAACGCGAAGCCCATCTTCGGTCCCGCCAGCCGTCGGCTACCGCAGTTGCCGATCGTCGTTGACGACGAGGGTTACTTCGTGGCCACGTCCGACTACACCGAGACCGTCGGGCCCGACTTCTGGGAGCGGCCGTGAAGCGGCGCAAGTTTGAGATGGCAGCCGTCCCGGGGAACGTGGCCCGGGGAGTGGACGACCGCTTTCAGGTGGCGACCCCGCTCCGTCGGCTCCTGAACAAGGTCTTTCCGGACCACTGGTCCTTCCTGCTGGGTGAGATTGCGCTCTTCTCGTTCGTCATCCTGCTGCTCACCGGGGTCTTCCTGACCTTCTTCTACGAGCCGGCGATGACCGAGGTGCTCTACAACGGCAGCTATGCCCCGCTGCGGGGCACGCCGATGTCCGCCGCATACGCCTCCAGTCTGGACATTACGTTCGATGTCCGGGGCGGCCTGATCATGCGGCAGATGCACCACTGGGCGGCCCTGCTGTTCATGGCCGCGATCGTGGTGCACATGCTGCGGGTCTTCTTCACCGGCGCGTTCCGCAAGCCGCGGGAGGCGAACTGGATCATCGGCTCGCTGCTGTTCTGGGTTGGCTTCCTGGCCGGTTTCACCGGCTACTCCCTGCCGGACGACGGCCTCTCCGGCACCGGGCTCCGAATCGCCTCCGGCATCATGTTGTCGATTCCGGTGATCGGCTCCTGGCTCACGTCCTCGATCTTCGACGGCGAGTTCCCCGGAACGATCATCATCAGCCGGTTCTACATCGCGCACGTACTGCTCATCCCCGGCCTGCTGCTCGCCCTGATCGGTGCCCACCTGGGGCTGGTCTTCAAGCAGAAGCACACCCAGTGGCCCGGCCCCGGCCGGACCAACGACAACGTGGTCGGCGAGCGGATGTTCCCGCGGTACGCGTTGAAGCAGGGCGGCTTCTTCATGGTCGTCTTCGGTGTGGTCGCGCTGATGGCCGGCCTGTTCCAGATCAACCCGATCTGGTTGTTCGGGCCGTACGAGGCGTGGGTGGTGTCGGCCGCCAGCCAGCCTGACTGGTACGTCATGTTCCTCGACGGCTCTACCCGGCTGATGCCCGCCTGGGAGATCTATATTCCGATCGGCGATGGGTACGTCATTCCGCCGCTGTTCTGGCCAACGGTCGTGTTGCCCGGGGTGCTGGTGGGTATGTCCGTGCTCTATCCGTTCATTGAGGCCCGGCGCCTCAAGGACTACCGCCACCACAACCTGCTCCAGCGGCCGCGGGACGTTCCGGCGCGTAGCGGGCTGGGTGCCATGGCCGTCACCTTCTACCTGGTGCTGGCGCTCTCCGGGGCGAACGATGTCATCGCCGACAAGTTCAATATCAGCCTGAACGCGATGACCTGGGGTGGCCGGATCGGTCTGCTGCTCCTCCCGCCGCTGGCGTACTACGTCACCTACCGGATCTGTCTGGGTCTCCAACAGCACGACCGGGAGGTTCTGGCGCACGGGGTCGAGACCGGCATCATCCGGCGGCTGCCGGACGGCCGGTTCGTCGAGGTGCACCAGCCGCTCCACCGCGAGGACGGCGAACTGGAGTACGTCGGCTGGGTGGTGCCGAAGAAGATGAACCGGCTCGGCGCGCTCGGCCCGGCGATCCGGGGCTTCTTCTACCCGATCGAGAAGCCCGCCGAGGCGCCGGTATCGCCGGCACCTCCGGTCGACTCGGAGACCGAGCGTTCGGAGATCACCAGCGGCGAGCGCCGCTGACCTCACCCGCGACGTAACCGCACGTGGCGCCCGCCGGAGAACTCCGGCGGGCGCCACGCCTGTGGGGGCATACCTGGCCTGGGACCGAGGAATAACCCCGGCCAGTCGGGTATCCGTGCGGTCCAACGTCTCGAGGGGGAGGACGAATGTGGGGATTCAAACGCCTGGGCCTGCTTGCCGCGTTGGTGCTGGTGGGTATCGCACCCGCCGCGGCTGCCCAGGCCGCGGTGCAGCCTTCGCAGCAGGACACCCAGTACCTACAGGCCATTCACCAGGTGAATCTGTTTGAGATCGGCAAGGGGGAGTTGGCTGGGCAGAAGGCCCAGGACCAGGGGGTCAAGGACCTGGGCCAACAGATCGGGACTGACCACACCCAACTGGATGAGACGGTCCAGCAGGTCGCCAGCCAGCTCGGTGTCGAGCTGACGAGCGAGCTGACGGCTGACCAGCAGGACGCCACCGACCAGATGAACAACGCCAGCGGCGAGGAATTTGACCAGCTCTGGGTGACCAGTAACCTGACCGGCCACGTCCAGGCCATCCAGGCCACCCAGACGGAGATCTCGCAGGGCTCTGACTCGTCGGTGATCGAGTTGGCGCAGACCGCGTTGCCGACCCTGCAGACCCACTACGACGAGTTGGTCGAGCTGGCCAACCAGATGGGTGTCCAGGTCCCGCAGAGTACCGGCACCGCGACCCCGAGCCCGGGTATGACCACTCCGGGCCCCGGCACCACCGAGAGCCCGGCTCCGGGTAGCACCACCGAGTCACCGGCTCCGGGCGGCGGCACCGGCACCGAGACCCCGGCTCCGGGCAATAGTTGACCACGATGAGGTAGCTCGACGGCCGGTCCACCCCGGATGGGGTGGACCGGCCGTCGGCTGCGTGGCGTGTCTGCTGCCCGTCAGTCGGCGGAGGCGAGGCCAATCGCGAACGTCTGCTCGAGGTCGTGCTGCGAGTACGCGCGGAATGCGATGTGGGAGTCGGTGTTCAGCACCCCCGACACCTTGGAGATGCGCCCGGCGATCACCTCAGCGATCTGCTCGAACTCGCGGACCCGGACTATCGCGACCAGGTCGACCTGCCCGGCCACCGAGTAGACCTCGCTGACACCGGGCAGTGCGGCGAGTGCCTCAGCCACCTCGGGGATCGAGTCGGTGGCGCAGTCGATCAGCACAATCGCGGTGATCACAGGAGTTCGCTCCGTTCGTCGGCTTCTCCGCTCATGCTAGACGTTCCCGGCAGTGGTGGGTTCGCTGACTACGACGGTGAGATCGGTCCCCGCGCGGATCGCATTCTGAACGTGCTCCTCCGCCCCCACCGTGGCACCCGGCCAGACCACGGCCCCGGTGACAGCCCCGTGCACCCGCGCACCCGCCCCGATCACCGCCGACCGGCACGGGCCGGTTACCAGCGCCGTGGGGTCAACCAGGCTATCGCCGCCCGCGGCGTGCAGGTTGGCGGTGAGGTAGTCGGCGGGGGTGCCGGTGTCGTAGAACGTGCCGGGATAGGGGACCACCGTCAGCTCGCCGGCCGCCTCCGCCGGACGCCAGACCGTTCGGACCAGATCGCCGAACTCCAGCGGCAGGTGCCGAACTCGCCGCCACGGCAGCAGGGAGAACCCGGTGAAGGCGTGGCCGTCGAAGGTGCCGGGTGCCGTTGGGTTCACGGCGGGCTGGCCCAGCAGCCGTACGGTCTCGCCGTCCCAGTCGTGCAGTAGTGCGGCGATGTCCGGTCCCGGCGGACGGTCCGGGTCGGCGAGGTAGGCGTCTGCGTTCCCGACCAGGACGCCCCGCCCGTCGATCCAGTCGCGTAGCTTCGCCAGGCCGCCGGCGGTGCCGAGCGGGCCGTCGGGCTCCACCGACCGGTGGGCCCGGTCCCCGACGTGCGCGATCACCTGCTCGGCGAGAGAGCTCGCGTTGACCGCCACCCGGCTGGTCCCGGTCAGATCGATCCCGGCAAGCCGGGTGAGCACCCGGTCGAGCAACGGGACGTTCCCGACCGGACAGAGCGCCTTGGGCACCCGCTCGGTCAGCGGACGCAGCCGGCTGCCCTCGCCGGCGGCGAGGACCACCGCGCAGATCTCGACGGCGGTCACTGCTGGGGTTCGGGTAGCGCTGGTGGGAACTGCCCTGCCAACGGCCCGATGTCGAAGTAGCCGAGCAGGCGGGCCGTGGGCCAGGTCAACCTGGGCAGGGCGTCCAGTGGGTGCCAGGCGGCCTCGAAGACCTCCGCGCCGTCCACCCGCAGGCTGGTCGTTGACGCCGGCACCTCTGCGGTGAACACGACGTCTACCCAACCCTTGTCGTGGACGATCGCGTTCGGTACCGCCGGGGTCAGCTCGCGGGGGGAGAGCCGGATGCCCGTCTCCTCGTACAGTTCGCGGCACGCCCCGACCACCGGCGCCTCTCGCTTCTGCAGCAGCCCCGCCGGCAGCGTCCACCCCCGGCCCGGGGGTTGGCGTAGCAGGAGCAGCCGGCCGGCCCCCTTGGCCTCGGTATCCCGAACGAGGGTGACCGCACCGACGATGTACTTCGGTACGGTCAGCCGGACCAGGCGACGCCGCACGGGCAACGGAAGCCGGTAGAAGACCTGGTATGCGATGGCACGTCCGGATATCCGCGAGCGGCAGATCATGGGTCCAGGCTAATGCCGTCGGGTGGAACTCCGCCGGCCTGGGGCCGGCCGGATCACCGTTGTCGGTGGTCAACCAGGTCGATGAGCTGCTTCACCACCGCGTCCGGTGCGATTGCCCGGTCGAAGACCGCGACGAGCATCGTCTCCAGGTCGGGGTAGCCGAGCTCCTCGGAGAGCCGGAGCAGGGGCAGGTCGCTGGCGAGACCCCGGTCGTGCTTGCGTAGGGCCAGCCCGACGGCGGCCCGGCCGAGGCGGACCTTGTCGGCGATGGAGATGCCCGGTTCGGTGTGGTCGGCAAACCATCGGTTGATCTGCATCTGGGCTTGTGGGGACTTGACGAAGCCGAGCCATTCCCGGCGGGGACCGCGTGGGGCCGTGTCGAAGCCGTCGGGCGTCCGTTCCGTCTCGGTGAAGATCTCCACGACGTCGCCGTCTTCGAGGCAGGAGGAGAGTGGGGCGAGTCGACCGTTGATCCGGGTCGCCAGGCAGTGGTCGCCGCGCTCCGTGCCGAGTTCGTACGCGAGGTCGACCGGGGTGGCCCCGGCGGGCAACACCACCTGTCGGCCGTCGGCGAAGACCTGGATTTGCGCCTCGGCGAGGTCGCTGCGCAGCGACTCAAGGAACTGCGCCGGGTCGGCGGTCTCCTGTTCCCAGTCCAGCACGCGTCGCAGCCAGTCCAGTTGTTCCTCCCGGACGGACTGGTCCACGCGGGCCCCGGGGAAGCGGTAGCTGGCGGCGATGCCGTACTCCGCACAGCGGTGCATCTCCTCGGTGCGGATCAGCACCTCCACAGTGCGGTCTCTCAGCCCGCGAACGCTGGTGTGGAGGGAGCGGTAGAGGTTGTTCTTCGGGGAGGCGATGTAGTCCTTGAACCGGCCGGGCACGGGAGGCCAGGTGCCGTGGATGGCGCCCAGAGCCGCGTAGCAGTCGGTGGCCGGGCCATTCACGACGATTACGACCCGGGGCAGGTCACACGGCGTGGCGTGGTCGCCGGCCAGGGTGTCCTTCCAGATCGAGTAGAGGTGGCGTGGACGGGGGGTAACGTCGGCGTTGACCCGGCTGCGCCGGAGCGCCGTCTTCGCCCGGGAGACGACCTCCGCCAGGTATGCGTCCCAGCCGGGCCGGTCGTGCAGGTGCCGGGAGATGCGGTCGTGCTCTTCCGGCTCCAGGTGCATCAGCACGATGTCATCCAGCTCTCGCTTGAGCTTCTGGATGCCCAGCCGGTCGCAGAGCGGAACGAGCACCTCCTGGGTCTTGCGGGCGATGCGTTCCCGGGACGCGGCGGAGCGGACCCCGAGCGTGCGCATGTTGTGCAGCCGGTCCGCCAGTTTGATGATCAACACTCGGACGTCCTTGCCGGCCGCGATGATCATCTTTCGGATCGTCTCGGCCTCAGCGGCCTTACCGTAGAACGCCTTGTCGAACTTGGTCACTCCATCAACCAGATGGGCGACCTCGGGCCCGAAGTCGTCGGCGAGGGCTTGGAGGGTGTAACGGGTGTCCTCGACGGTGTCGTGCAGCAGCGCCGCGACCAGGGTTGTCGCGTCCATGCCGAGGCCGGCGCAGATCTGGGCGACCGCGAGCGGATGGGTGATGTAGGGCTCGCCGCTCTTGCGGAACTGCCCGCGGTGCATCGTCTCGGCGATCGTGTACGCCCGACGTAGCACCGACGGATCCGTTCCGGAGTGGATGTTCCGGTGTGTGCGGACCAGTTCACCAACCGGTTCGGCCTCGGTGGTGGACCACGCCAACAGCGTCCGCAGCCGGCGGGTCAGCGGCAGCTCTGCCGGTGGGGGCGGAAGCGCGCCCTCCAAGGCGGCGCCGTGTCCGGCGTCGACATCCACGAGGGATACCTCCTCACCCCGGCCCCCAGGCCACCGTCTCCGGTGCCGGGAGCAGGCCAGAAACAGGCAGGACTGCTGTTGTTAACAGCTTATGCGAGCGGGCGTCATCCGATCAGCTGGTTGGTCATGGGCTTTCGGTCGAGAATTGGTGGGAAGCGGCGTTTGCCGCCTTCGTTAGCAGGGCTCGGAACCGGCCTGCACCGGCAGCCGGGGAGGCCCAGGCGGACGACATCTCCACCAACCGGGTTTCTGGACGCTCCAACCAGGACAGAATGCGCTCGGTCTCCTCGGCGCTGGCGGCCGGAGTAGGTCCGTGACCCGGGGCTACGGTCTCCGCGGTCGCCCGGATCGTGGCGATCGTCGGTCGTGGGTGGATCCCGGGCGGAGATACGCCGGCACCGGCCAGCCGTCCATGCCGCACCAGCGCCAACTCCCAGCTACCGTCCGGTGCCGGCCGGGCAGCCACCACCTCGGCGATCCCGGTGAGCGCGGCTAGTCGCTGCATCCGGGTAATCGCGCGGAGCACGGCGGTCAGCCGGGACCGCACCACCGCGGCTTCCTCGTAGCGTTCTCCCGCCGAGAGTGTCTCGATCCGGTCGAGCAGGGCGTCCACCACGCCCTGCGGGTCGCCGCCGCACGCCGTACGGAAGGGCATCGTCGCGCGGTCCGCGTACTCCGTCGGGGTGATCCGGTGCTCACAGGGGGCCGGGCAGCGACCCAGCTCGGCCACGGCGCAGGCCGGCGTGACCTTCCGTAGCGACAGCCGGTGCGTGCACTGCCGCAACGGTATCGCGTCGTGGAAGCCGGCCGCGGCGAGCTCCGCGGCGCGGCGGGAGGTGAAGGGCCCGAGGTAGGCCTCGTCCCCCGGGGCCAGGTTTCGCACCACCGACAACCGTGGGTACGCCTCGTCGGTCAGCTTCAGCCAGACCACCCGCTCGGGGAACTTCGACCGTCGGTTGTACGGCGGGGCGTGCGTCCCGATCAGGCGCAGCTCCCGCACCTCCGCCTCGAGCGAGTGGGCGCACTCCACCGCCTCCACCCGCTCGGCGGCGGCGAGCATCTCCGAGATGCGGGCCCGCTTCTCCCCGGCCGTGAAGTAGCTGCGGACCCGGGTGGCGATGTCGACCGAGGTGCCGACGTAGAGCGGGCGGTCGTCGGTGCCCCGGAACAGGTAGACCCCGGGTGAGTGGGGCAGGCCCTCGGCGAGGTGCCGCTTGCGTCGCTGCGTCGGGGTGACCGCCCGGGAGAACTCGATCGCGTCGCCGATGGTGTGCACCCGGTGGCCACCGAGCCGGGCGATCAACCCGTGGAGCACGTCAACGGTGGCCAACGCATCGTCCAATGCCCGGTGGGTGGGCCGGGTGGCGGTGCGGAAATATGCCGCGAGGGTGCCGAGCCGGCGGTTGGGCACCTCGTCGCGGGTCAGCACCCGTCGGGCCAGCGCCGCCGTGTCCAGCACCCGCGGCTTCGGCCAGCGATAGCCGTGCGCCGCGCAGGCCGCCCTGAGAAACCCCACGTCGTACGGGGCGTTGTGGGCCACCAGGACCGCGTCGGTGGAGAGAAACTCGAGGAAGCTCGGCAGGACCTCAGTAATCGGTGGGGCGGGCAGCAGCATCGCCTGGGTGATGCCGGTGAGCACGGTGACGAAGGGCGGGACCGGAGTGCCGGGATTGACCAGAGTGCCGAGCATGCCGAGCTGCTCGCCGCCGCGGACTTTCACCGCACCGATCTCGGTGATGCCGCCGCCGTCCGGCGCGCCGCCCGTGGTTTCGAGGTCGACCACGACGAAGGTGGTCGCGTAGAGCGGTAGCGCCGGGTCAACGCCGCCGACAGCGGGGTCGAGACCGGCTAACAACTCCTGAACATATTTCTGCGGTGCCATCGGCGGGCACGCTAACGGCCCGGTCCGACACCACACCCCCCCGGACTCCGCAGCCTTGCCTCACATCGCCCCTGGAACCGCCGATTCCAGCGGTGGAGGAGCGTTGACAACAGTCCTGCGAGATACCGGTTCACTCGCTCGGCGGTGAGCCGGGCGACAGTGGGAGACTTGCCACATGCCCCTCGCCGAACCGTACGACGACGACCACCGCCCCGCGGAGGAGTCGGTCGACGCTGCGCCGGAGCCGGGCATCGAGGGTACGGGGGGCACTCTCGATGATCCGGTTGCCGCTGGCGCCACCGCGTCCACCGCCAGCCCGGCTGTCACCGGCACCGCCGGTGCGTCCGGTTCCGGACCCCGCAGCGGGACCGACCCCACGCCGTCCGCCGACGACCTCACCGCGGAGGATGGTCCGGAACCAGTGCTGCCGGAGCCGGTCCGGCAGCGGATCGTGGTGCTGGCCGCGGCGGTCTTGCCCGGCCTGCCCGCGGACGAGGTGCCGGTCCCGCTGCGCCGGGTGGCCAAGTTCGCTCCCAACCGGCGGGCGCGGCTCGGCGCGCCGATGATCGCGACCCAGTTGACCGGCGACCCACTGTTTCGCCAGCGGGTGGCCGCGCGGGTGCTTGCCGACGCCGGTGACCTCGGCGCGGCGGTGGTCGGGGGGACCGCGCCGGCTGCCGCCGATCCGGTGGAGGTCGCGGCACTGGCGTACCTGGTGCGCCCGCGGGGGTGGCGGGACCTCATCGAGACCAGCGGCGCGGCGGTCCGGGCCGAGGCGGACAGCGCAGTCGCCGCCGAGCTGGTCCGAGAGGCCGAGCAGCGGGCTACCCGCGCAGAACACGACCGTGCGGTGGCTCGGGTCGAAGCAGACAAGCTCCGCGACGAGCTGGCCCGAGTCCGCGAGGAGCTCGGCCAACTCCGGGAGGAGTCGCGGCAGCTTGGCCGGTCGTTGCGTGAGACGCAGGCCCGAGAGCGCCGGGCGAGCGAGCTGCTCGCCACGGAGCGGGGCCGGGCGGCGCGCGCGACGGCGGACGCCGAGGCGGAGCTGCGCCGGGCCCGGGCCCGGCTGGCCGAGGCGGAGGCGGCGGCCGGGGTGGCCCGGGCCAGCGCCAAGGAGTCCAGGTCGGTGGACGACGCCCGGTTGTGGCTGCTGCTGGAGACGATCGGTCGGGCCGCGGTGGGACTGCGGCGGGAGCTGGCGTTGGATCCGGCGGACCGGTTGCCGGCCGACTTCGTCGCCGACGCCTTCGCCAACCAGTCCGGTGCTCCCGTGCCGGGTGTCGCCACCCGAGCCCGGGATTCCGACGATCCGGCCCGGTTGGACCAGCTGCTCGCGCTGCCCCGGGCGCATCTGGTGGTGGATGGCTACAACGTCACCAAGCGGGGCTTCGGCGAAATGTCGCTGGAGCAGCAGCGCAAGCGGTTGATCACCGGGCTGGGTGGGATCGCCGCGCAGACCGGCGACGAGGTAACCGTGGTCTTCGACGGCGCCGAGCGGATGCACGGCCTGCCGCCGAGTCCGCGCGGCGTCCGGGTGCTCTTCTCTCGTAAGGGCGAGACGGCCGACGAGCTGATCCGGCGGCTGGTCCGGGCCGAGCCGTCGGGTCGCCCGGTGGTGGTGGTCTCCGCGGACCGGGAGGTGGCCGATGGGGTACGCCGACACGGTGCCTACCCGCTGGGCGCCGACGCGCTGCTGCGCCGGCTGGCCCGGTCCTGATCGGCTGGCGGTCCCAGCCGGGGCGGGACACGCCCCAGTCCGCTTCTCCCCCGGGGAGTCTCGGCGGCGAGTTGATCGAGTTGTCCGGGTTCTGTCATACGCGGTGTCTAGCGTCGATGTGACCGATGGTGCTGGGCAGACCCTCGCAGAGGCGGGGGTGGGGCGTGACCAGAGAGCGCGACCTGCTGGCCTCATCACCTTTGGCGCGGCGGGAGGCGTGATGTTGATCGACTGTGGCGGGTGCGCGGGCCGGGCAGGCGGCTGTTCGGGTTGCCTGGTGACCGCGCTGCTCGAGGAGCCCGTGGAGTTCGGCACCGCCGAGGCGCGGGCGATCGAGGTGTTCGCTCGGGCCGGGTTCGACGTGCAGGTGCTGCCGGAGTCCCGGCCACCGGTGCGCCGGCCCGGCCGCCGCCATCGGGCGGCCTGACCCTGCCCGTGGGGGTGGGGGTGGCCGCGATCGTCCGGCCCTCGCCGGTGGTATGTGCGCCCCGCCCGTCGTGACCGGGTGGCCACTACGATGGGCGCGCACAGCGGGAGGAGAGGCATGACGCGGGAATGGCGCGCTGCGGGCGGGTCCGTCGGCACCGTGGGCCGGGGGGCGATCCGGTGAGCCCGCGTGGCTGGGCCCTGCTCACGCTGTTCGGGCTGGTCGCTGCGCTGGCTGTCACCGCCGCCGTGCTGATCCCGTGGCAGCGCCCGCCGGCCCCGCGGGCCGACCAACTCGCCGCCTTGGACGAGCTGCCAGAAGAGCAGGTGAGTAGGGGGCGGGAGTTCCGGGCGGCACTGCGGCCCGGCGGCTGGGCGGCGCTCGGTGTCGGCCTGCTGGTGGCGCTCGCGCTTGGGCTCACCCCGCTGGGCAGCAGCTTGGTCGAGCTGGTCGGCCGCCCGTTCGGTGGGCACTGGGCCGCGCAGGCGGTGCTCGGCGGGCTCACCGTGGTGCTCGTCGCCGACCTGATGACGCTGCCGCTCGCCGCCTGGCGACACACCGTGCTCACTCGCTACGGGCTGGCCACCAACGGCTGGGGTGGCTGGACCGTCGACCTGCTCCGGTCGTACGCGGTCAGTGCGGTCATCGGGGCAGTGGCCCTGGGCGGCTTCTACACCGTGATCCGGCTGGCGCCGCGCTGGTGGTGGGCGCTCGGTGCGGCTGGGGCAGCCGGGTTGGTGCTGCTCCTGTCGTTCGTGTTCCCGGTGCTGGTGGAGCCGGTGTTCAACCGGTTCACCCCGTTGGCGCCCAGCCCACTGCGGACAGAGTTGATGGAGCTGGCGGCCCGCGACGGCGTACCGGTCCGGGACGTGTTGGTGGCGGACGCCTCCCGACGCACCCGTGCCGTCAACGCCTACGTCTCCGGGCTGGGGCCGACCCGCCGGATCGTCGTCTACGACACCCTGCTGCGCGAAGCCACCCCGGAGGAGGTGACCGCGGTGGTGGCCCACGAGTTGGGGCACGCCAAAGACCGGGACGTGGTGATCGGCATGCTGACCGGCGCGCTGGGCGCGGCGGTGCTAGTGGTGGCGCTCTACCTGCTCGGGTTCGTCGCTCCGCTGCTGCGGATGGCTGGGGTCGACTCGATTGACCAACCGCGCGCCTTCCCGTTGCTGTTGGCGCTGGTGACGGTGGCCGGCCTGGTTGCCACGCCGGCGCAGGCGTTGATCTCCCGTCGGATCGAGGCGCGGGCCGACACACACGCGCTGGCGCTGACCAAGGACCCGGGCGCCTTTGTGGCGATGCAGCGCCGACTCGCCGGCATCAACCTCGCCGACCCCGACCCACCCCGGCTGGGATACCTCTACTCCGCCAGTCACCCGTCCACCGTGGAGCGGATCGCCGCCGCCCGCGCCTACGCCAGGAAGACCAGCCGATGAGCGAGAGCCGGACGTTGCTTGTCACGAACGACTTCCCGCCCCGGCCCGGGGGGATCCAGTCTTTCGTGCATGGTCTCGCGGTGCGCCAGCCCGTGGGCTCGGTGGTGGTCTACGCCTCAAGCTGGCGCGGTGCCGAGCAGTTCGACGCCGACCAGCCCTTCGAGGTGGTGCGGGAAGACACCAAGGTGCTGCTGCCCACCCCACCGGTGGCCCAGCGGGTCGCCCAGCTTGCCCGGGCACACGACTGCGACACGGTCTGGTTCGGTGCAGCGGCACCACTCGGGCTGCTCGCCGCCGGCCTGCGACGTCGGGCCGGAGTCCGGCGGGTGGTGGCGCAGACCCACGGGCATGAGATTGGCTGGGCAGCGCTGCCCGGTGCCCGTTCCGCGCTCCGCCGGATCGGCCGGGACGTTGACGTGACCACGTACCTGGGTGAGTACACCCGGCTCCGACTGGACCGCGCGTTGCGTGGGGTGACCGAGCTGCGTCGACTCGCGCCCGGTGTTGACCTCGACACCTACCACCCGACCGTCCGGGGTGACTCGGTGCGGGCGCGGCTGGGGCTGGTTGACCGACCGGTCGTGGTCTGTGTGTCCCGGCTGGTGCCGCGAAAGGGGCAGGACACGCTGATCCGGGCGTTGCCGGAGATCCGCCGTCGGGTCCCGGACACGGCACTACTGATGGTCGGGGGTGGGCCGTACCGGAACGGGCTGGGGAAGCTGGCCCGGCAGGTCGGCGTCGAGCGGGACGTGGTCTTCACCGGCACGGTGCCGGCGGCGGAGCTGCCCGCGCACTACGCTGCCGGCGACGTGTACGCGATGCCGTGTCGTACCCGGAACCGGGGCCTGGACGTAGAGGGGCTGGGCATCGTCTACCTGGAGGCCTCCGCGACCGGGCTGCCCGTGGTGGCCGGCGACTCGGGCGGTGCGCCGGATGCGGTGCGCGACGGCGAGACGGGCTTCGTGGTGCGGGGGCGGGACGTGGCCCAGCTCGCCGACCGGGTGGCGACCCTGCTCGCCGACCGCGACCTGGCCCGCCAGTTCGGTGCTGCCGGCCGGGACTGGGTCGAACGCGAGTGGCGGTGGGAGACCCAGGCCGCCCGGATGTCCACTCTCCTGCACCCCTGAGCGACGCGGTGGGCCGGGAAACCCGGTTCAGCCCGGCCGGTGCTCGGTCAGGACAGTCGGGCCAGGATCCGGTCAGCAGGTTCTGGACGGCCGAAGTGCCAGCCCTGGCCGGCGTCGCAGCCGATGGCCCGCAACCGCTCGGCCTGCCCGGCCGTCTCCACCCCCTCGGCGGTGACGGTCAGGTCGAGTGCGTGGGCCAGCGAGACCAACGACGCGACGATCCGTTCGTCTGCCTGGGGCTCCTGGGCGCGCAGCCCGGCCACGAACTCCCCAGCCACCTTCAACTCGGTGACCGGTAGGTCGCGCAGGTACGCCAGGTTGCTGTAGCCGGTGCCGAAGTCGTCGATGGCGATGCGGACACCGAGGTCGGCGAGGCAGCGCAGCGCCCGCACCGGCTCCTCGGCAGGGCTCATCATGGCGCTCTCGGTGATCTCCAGCTGGAGACGTTCCGGTGGCAGCCCGGTGCACCGCAGTATGTTTCGGACCTCGTCTACCAGGCCCGGCCGGTGCACCTGCCGGACGGCCAGGTTGACGCTGACGAACGGCGTTCCGCCGGTCACCGACCAGCTGCCCGCCGCCCGGCAGGCTTCGGCGAGCACCCACCGACCGAGCGGGACGATCAATCCGGTCTCTTCGGCGAGGCCGATGAACCTGTCCGGGCGTAGGACGCCCAGCTCGGGATGCCGCCAGCGCACCAATGCCTCCACGCCCAGCAGACGGCCGTCGCGCAGGGAGGCAAGTGGTTGGTAGTCGAGGTAGAACTCGCCCCGGTCCAGTCCGGGCGGGATCGCCGCGGTCAGCGCCTGGCGGGTCAGCTCTTGGCGGTCGCGCTCGGCATCGTAGAGCGTCCAGCGACCGCCGCCGGCTGCCTTGGCCCAGTGCAGGGTGCAGTCAGCGGCCCGCATCAGCTCGTTCGCGGAGGCGCCCGCGACCTGCCGCTCCACGATGCCGATGCTGGTCCGCACCGTCACCTCCTGGCCCGCCACCGCGGCCGGTTCGTGTACGGCAGCCAGGGCCGCCTCTGCCACCGCGATCACGTCCCGGGTGCCACCGGTGCGTTCGATCAGGATGACGAACGCGTCGCCGCCGAGTCGGGCGACCAGATGCCCGGCGAGGGCCTGCCGCAGTCGGTTGGCCACCTCTGTGAGCACCCGGTCACCGGCCTGGTGTCCATGCAGGTCGTTGACCCGCTTGAACTGGTCCAGGTCGAGAAAGCAGAGGCCGACCCGGTCGGTGTCCCGCTGCGGCGCCTCCAGCACCGCGGTGAGCCGCTCGGTGAAGAGATTCCGGTTTGGCAGGTCGGTGAGCGCGTCGTGGGTGGCCTGGTGCCGAAAGCGGGCCTCACTGGCCCGGAGCGCCCGTTCGGCCTCCGTCCGCTGCGCCATCGCGGCCCGCCGGATCGACTCCTGCTCGTCCAGCGTGCGGTCGCGCAGTGCCCGGGTGTAGCCGGTGGTCACGGCGGCGAGCAACCGGGCCAGCCGGTCCGTAACGTCCTCGGCGACCAGGCCCAGATCGCGCACCAGGCGGAGCTGAACGACCTCAACCGTACGCCCGAGCGCCTCGGCGGAGGCGATGTGCGCGGCGACCAGCTCGGTGCCGACGCGCTGACCGGCTCGCAGGTCGAACGGCTCGGCGAGCAGGGCCGTCGCCAGCTGCCGGGCGAGGCGGTTGAGCAGCTTCTTGAGCTGTGCCTGGGTCATCGGCAGGTAGCTTGTTCCGGTGAGCGCGTTCGCCCATTCCTGAGTGAAGGCCGCCATGCCGGAGTTGGCGCCGCTCGGCTGAGTCGCGGTGGCTGGGCTAGCCACCGATCCGCCCCACGCCTCCGAGGAACGCCGACGCCTCGGCGTTCACACTGCTCTCCGGCGTCTCCGGACGCCACTGCGGAACCCACACCACCCCGGGCTCGGCCAGTTCGAAACCGTCGAAGAGCGTGGTCAGTTCGGACCGGTCGCGGAACCAGAGTGGACTGCCGGTGCGCCGATACACCGCCTCGGCGTCGCTCCGCTCGCTGTCCGGCCGCCCTTCGTCGCTGGCCTGCGAGAGCACCAGCCAGCTTCCGGGGGCGAGGGCATCGCGTAGGGTTCGCAGCAGCTCGGCGGGGCGGTCGTCGTCGGAGACGAAGTGCAGCACAGCGACGATGAGCACCGCGGTCGGCTGATTGAGGTCGAGCAGCCGACGGAGCTCGGGGTGGCCGAGGATCCGGTCGGGGCGCCGCAGGTCCTCCTGCACCACGGTTGCCTGATCGTTGTCAGCGAGAATCTCCTGGCTGTGTGCCACCGCCACCGGGTCGGTGTCGACGTACACGACCCGGGAGTCGGGCGCGACCTGCTGGACGATCTCGTGCACGTTGCCCACAGTGGGAATTCCGGAGCCGATGTCGAGGAACTGCCGGACCCCGGCATCAGCCAGGAAGTGCACCGCCCGGCGCAGGAAGGCGCGGTTTGCCTGGGCCATCAGCGGGGCCTCGGGAACGGCCGCGACCATGGCCTGTGCTGCTGCTCGGTCCGCCGCGAAGTTGTGGGAGCCACCGAGATAGTAGTCGTACATGCGGGCGACGCTGGGACGCTCGATGTCGATGTCGTCGGGTGCCCAGTCCGGCCGTCGCATGCCTCACCTCTTCGTGCGCACGGGGCCCGCCCCTGCAGACCAACCCTCTGCCGGGGGAGACCTTAGCGCGACATCGCGCCGGCCGACACTGTCGTCGATGAGAAGTTGTCTGCTCGTTAGCTGAGCGGCGGCTCAGAACTTGGGCGCGTCGGGGGCCTCGAGCAGGCCGAGCCGGAGTGCTGTCATCAATGCCTGGGCGCGATTGGCGGCCCCGAGCTTCTCGTACAGTTTGGAAATGTGAGTTTTGGCAGTGGACTCACTGACGAAGAGCTGTTTGGCGATGCCGGCCACGCTCATCCCATCGGCGAGCAGGCGTAGCACCTGCCCCTCGCGTGGGGAGAGCTGCGGCCCGGACGGGGCCAGCCGGCGCTTCATCGCCTCGGCCAGGTCGGCGGCGGTGAAGGCGCTGGGCGAGGAGGCGGCGTGCCGGGCTGCGGCGACCACCTCATCCGCCGGGGCGGTCTTCGGAACGAAGGCGCTCGCGCCCGCCTCGAGCGCGCCGAAGAGCTGGTCGTCACCCGCGTACATGGTCAGCACGACGATGCCCATCGTGGTGCTGGACTTGCGCAGGGCGCGGGTGGCCTCGAGGCCACTGCCGTCGGGCAGTCGCAGATCCATAATGACCACGTCTGGCTGGAGGGCGCCGGCTTGGCGGACCCCCTCGGCCGCGGTGGCAGCCTCGCCGACGACCTCGAACTGCCGGTCGCGCTCGAAGGCATGCCGCAGCCCTTTGCGAATCAGGTCGTGATCGTCCACAAGGAGGACCTTGGTGCGAGTGGCCGGTGTCGGTGTGGTCATCCTCGGGTTACTCCCCTTCTGCTGTGGTACTGCCACGCACGTTATCGCGCTGGGGTGACGAACCAACAACCACGGCCACCGTTGTGCCGCTTGGCTGCCGCGGCCGGATCTCCAGTCGACCTCGGATACGTTCCGCCCTCTCGGCCATGATCGCAAGGCCATAGTGCCCGTCCGTACGCTGGTCGGAGATCCCGTGGCCGTCATCCGACACCTCGATCTGGGCGTACGGCGGGTCCACCGCGCAGGTGACCCAGAGGTTCGAGGCGCCGGCGTGCTTGCGGGCGTTGGCCACCGCCTCCTGGGCGATCCGCAGCAGCTCGGCCTCGGTGGCGGCGGGCAGTCGCGCGGTCGACTCGTCCAGCGACAGGTGTACCCGCAGGCCGCCGGAGACCCCGACCGTGCGCGCGTACTCGGCGATGGCGGCGGCGAGGCCGCCGTGCCGGTCCACCTCGCTGCGCAGCTCGAAGAGGCTGAGCCGCAGTTCGGTGATGACCCGGGTGACCTCCTGACGGAGCCCCCGCAGCGACTCAGCGGTCTCCTCGGTGTCCTCGTGCACCGTGGCCAGGGCGTTGTCGATGCCGTAGCCGACCATCACCAGCTCCTGAGCCACCCCGTCGTGGATCTCCCGGGCGAGTCGTTGCCGCTCCTCGTTGGTGGCCAGGGAGCGCACCTCGTCGAAGAGCAGGGCCGCCTCCAGACGTAGCGCGGCGGGGGAGGTCAGCCCGGTCGCCCGGGCCACGACCGCGGGCGGGTACGCGTGCGCGACATCCGCCTCCAGCACCACCAACCCGACCGTGCGCACCCCGGCGACCAGCGGCACGATCAGCGCGGAGACCTCTCCGCTGACGGGTGAGCGGGCTTGCGAGTGCGCGGCGGTCTGTGGCTGCTGGCTGGCCCACGCGTCGGCGATCGCCGAGTCCGCATCCAGTGTGGTCTCCCAGTCCACCCGGTCGGTACCGCACTGGGCCAGGACCACCAGTCGTCCACCACCGCTGGCGGACAGGACGGCTGCCCGGTCTGCCCGCGTCAGCGTCCGCAGCTCCTCCAGCAGGTGCTCGGAGATGCCCCCCGGATCCAGTGTGGCTCCAGGTAGCTGTCGAGCTACTGTGCGTAGCTGGGTGAGGAGGCGAGTTGCCTCCGCGTATGGCTGGGGCTTGCTGTCGCTGCGCGCCTGGATCACTCGGTGCAGGGTTCGCGCGGCATAGAGCCCGAGGCCGGAGAGGGTCAGCCACTGGGCGCTGACCGCCAGGTAGCCGACCTGGAAGAGCTGCCGCTGGCCGTCAACCTCGGTCAGCGCCCCGGCCAGCAGCAGGGTGAGACCGATGATCGCCAGCAGTCCTGCGCCCTCGCGGAAGCGTCGGCGCAGGGCGGTGATGGTGACCGGGACGGTCAGGTACGGCAGCACCGCGGACGCGCCCAGCCCGGCGTTCTGCACGCCGATCGTCGCCATCGAGGCGACGTGGCTGGCGGCGAGTCCCAGCACCATCACCTCGGCGCCCCGGCTCAGCGGCCCGAGCCGGTCGTGTGTCGGCGCGAGCAGTGCCGGCAGGCCCGCCGCCGCCAGGAGCGCGATCCACCACAGTTGGGCGAGGTCGTGCGTGGCGAGCAGGCTCAGTACCGCCACCAGGGCCAGCATCACCACGCGCGCGGCGGCGGCGAGGGGGTGCGGTCGGGGCGGTCTCGGAGTGGAGGCGGGCACGGGACGGATGGTAGTCAGCTTCGGTAGATATTAGCGATTTCCGTAGCGTACGACTTGTGCACGATTTGTCGTTTGACTTTGAGGGACGGCGTCAGTTCGCCGGTCGTCTCGGTGAAGTCGCGGGGAAGGATTCGGAAGACTCTGATGCCCTCGGCCCTGGACACGGCGCGGTTGGCCGTGTCAACCGCGGACTGGATCTCGGACCGCAGCCCCGCATGTTCGCGTAGCTGCTCAACCGAGGTGGTCGCGGGCAGACCGGCCTCCGCCAGCCATGCTGGCAGCGCCTCCTCATCCACGGTGATCAGCGCCGCGACAAAGGGCTGCCGGTCGCCGATTACCACGCACTGGCTGACCAGTGGGTGCGCTCGGACCTGATCCTCAAGGACCGCCGGAGCGACGTTCTTGCCGCTCGCGGTCACGATGATCTCCTTCTTCCGGCCGGTGATCCGCAGGTAGCCGTCGCTGTCGAGCTGGCCCAGATCGCCGGTGTGGAACCAGCCGTCGCTGGTGAGCACATCCGCGCTGGCGGCCTCGTTGCGCCAGTAGCCCTTGAAGACCAGCTCTCCGGCGATGAGGACTTCGCCGTCGTCGTCGATCCGGATGGTCACTCCGGGCAGCGGGCGGCCGACACTGCCGATCCGGATGGCGTCGGGCAGGTTGACGGAGGCGGCGGGGGAGGTCTCGGTCAGCCCGTACCCCTCGTAGATGGTCACCCCCACGCCGCGGAAGAAGTGCCCGAGCCGCGCGCCGAGGGGCGCGCCGCCGGAGATCGCGTCGCTGCACCGTCCGCCGAGCGCGGCCCGCAACTTACGGTAGACCAGTCGGTCGAAGAGCGCGTGCTGCACCCGGAGCGCCAAACCGGGCCCGGTCGTGGTCTCCAGCGCCTCGCTGTACGCGATGGCGACGGCCTCGGCGCGGGCGAAGATTCGGCCCTTGCCGGCCGCCTCTGCCTTCTGCTTGGCGCTGTTGTAGACCTTCTCGAAGACCCGGGGGACGGAGAGCACGAACGTGGGGCGAACCGTCTGCAACCGGGGGAGCAGGTCGCTGGTGTCCGGGCAGTGGGCCATCGTGGCGCGCGCCTGCACCACACCGACCTGGATCAGCCGGGCGAAGGCGTGTGCGAGCGGCAGGAACAGCAGCGTGGAGGCGCCCGGGCCGAACAGGTTGGGCAATACCGGCACGGCGTTGGCCACGTCGGCGAACATGCTGCGGTGGGTCAGCATGCACCCCTTCGGGCGTCCGGTGGTACCGCTGGTGTAGACGATGGTGGCGAGGTCGTCGGCGCGTACGGCGGCGCGCCGCTGCTCGATCTCGGCCGGGTCAACCGACTCGCCGGCGGTGACCAACTCGTCTATCGCGCCGCTGTCGATCTGCCACACGTTCGCCAGCTCGGGCACCTGGTCCCGGACGCCGGCTACCAGCGCGGCGTGCGTGTCCGTCTCCACCAGGATGGCGACCGCCCCCGAGTCGGACAGGATCCAGGCGGCCTGCTCGGCACTGGAGGTTTCGTAGATCGGCACGGTGATCGCGCCGGCGGCCCAGATCGCGTAGTCGAACAGCGTCCACTCGTACCGGGTGCGGCTCATCAGCCCGACCCGGTCGCCGGGCTGTACCCCGGCCGCGACCAGGCCGCGCGCCACCGCGACCACCTCGTTGCGGAACTGGCGGCAGGTAACGTCGACCGAGGCGTTGTCGGCACCCACACGGATGAACTGCACCACGTCTGGGGCGACCTCAGCGTTTTCCCAGACCGGATCGGTTAGATTTGCCGAGTCGCCGACAGTGACGATCGGTGGGACGGAGAACTCGCGCACCTGCACTCTCCTCGTGTTCACGCTGGCCGGGCAGGCCGCCCTCGCGGTCGGCTCTGTCGCAACCTACCCGTCCAACGCGGTGGGTGGTGCAGACAGGTTCGTCACACGGCCGGGTAGCCTCCCCCCATGGCGGACTCCTCCATTCAGTCGATCACGATCGGTGCGGCACCGGAAAGAGTGGCGGCAGTCATCTGTGACCTGCCCCGCTACCCCGAATGGACCGACGCGTTGCGCCAGGTGGAGGTGCTCGAGGAGGACGCCGACGGTCACGCCCGTCAGGTGCGGTTCACCCTCGACGCCGGCGTTCTGGTGGACGAGTATGTGCTGGTCTACGAGTACGCAGACGACCTCAGCCGGATCGGGTGGCACCTGGCGGCGCCCTCCCGAATGCAGCGCACCCAGCGCGGTTCGTACGACCTGGTGGGCAACGCCGATGGCACGACCACGGTGACCTACACACTGGAGGTCGAGCTGTCGGTCGGGATGCTTGGGATGTTTCGCCGTAAGGCCGAGAGAATGATCATGGAAGCCGCGTTGAAGCAGCTCAAGCGCCGGGTAGAAAGCATCTGACGGGCCGCAGTGACGCGGCCGTTTTCGGTAGAGGAGCCGACCATGGGGGCAACGGATCCGGGTTCGGCCCGGGAAGAGGCGGAACGACTGGTCGCGACCCTGTTGGCCGCGGCGCGGCTCTCCGCGGCCGGCGCGGAGGGTGGCACCTCGTGGGGTCCGCTCGGTGAGGTCGTCTCGAGTGCTTTCGGCCATGCGGGGAGCTCGACCGGTGCCGGTCTGTCGACCGGAACGGCGGAGTGCTGCATCTGCCCGCTCTGTCGGGCGATTGTCGCCTTACGGGACCCGAGTCCGGAATTCGCCGAGCGGCTCGCGACCGGAGCCGGTGATCTCGCTGCCGGAGTGGCGAGCCTGCTCCGGGCATTCGCCTCGGCGCAGCCGGCCCCCACCTCAGCGGCGGACCCCACCGCGGAACCCGCGGCACCGCAACGGCCAACCCCGGTGTGGCAGGCAGCCACCCGAAGCAGGCATGATTCTTCGTCGGCGTCCGAGGGGGATGTCTGGTCCGCTGCGACTCGGGCGGAGGAGGCCCCCGTCCCGGCCGCCGCACCGCCCGTCAACGTCGCCGGGTCGGCCGCGACAGACAAAGCACCGGCGACGGCTGACCGTCCCGTGGTGCCCGCCGCTCGGGCACCCGGCGACATGGGCGAGAGCGCCCGAGGGGCCTGACCCAGCGCCCCCGACCCGACCGGCGCAACGCCTCCGGGCCGGGCAGTACAGCAGAGGGGAGTGGCAGCGGTGACGCTGACCATCGGAGTGGACGTCGGTGGCACGAAGGTCGCAGCCGGCGTCGTGGACGACACGGGCACGGTGCTCGTGCAGACCCGACGGGACACTCCCGCGGATGACGTCGGCAAGACCTGCGACGTCATCGTCGAGGTGATCCGAGAACTGGCCGAGGGCCGGGCGATCGAGGGGGTCGGCATCGGCGCGGCCGGCTGGATCGACGCTAGTCGTTCAACTGTGCTCTTCGCCCCGAACCTCGCCTGGCGGGACGAGCCGCTGCGCGACTTCGTCAACGGAGCCACCAACCTGCCGGTGATCGTGGAGAACGACGCCAACGTGGCCGCCTGGGCGGAGTTCCGTTACGGCGCGGCCCGCGATGCCGAGGACTCGATGGTCATGTTCACCATCGGCACCGGGGTTGGCGGCGGCATCGTGCTCGGCGGCGAGTTGGTGCGTGGCGCGCACGGCATCGCTGCCGAGCTGGGACACATGCTCGCCGTGCCGGACGGGCACCAGTGTGGCTGTGGCCGGCTGGGCTGCATCGAGCAGTACGCCAGCGGGAGCGCCCTGGTGCGGTTCGCCCGCGCCGCAGCCCGCCAGGAACCGCACCGCGCTTCCACCCTGCTGGCGGCTGCCGGTGGCGACGTGGACGCGACCACCGGCCGGATGATCACCGCCGCGGCGCAGGAGGGCGACCCGGTCTCCACCGAGGCTTTCGCCCAGGTCGGCCACTGGCTCGGCAGTGGCCTCGCCGACCTGGCGCAGATCCTGGACCCGCAGGTGTTGGTGGTCGGCGGTGGCGTCGTCGAAGCCGGTGACCTGCTGCTGGGACCGGCCCGGTCCGCCTTCACCGAGGCGCTCGCGCAGCGGGGCCGGCTGCCGGTGGCGCAGATCTGTCCCGCCAAGCTCGGCAACAACGCCGGTCTCATCGGCGCTGCCGACCTCGCCCGGCAGATTTAGGACGAGGGCCGGCACCGCCGTCGACTCAGCACCGCCGCGGGTCCGGTCGTACACCAATCCCGGTCAGCGGGGCGACGCGGCGTCGCGGGTGGGTGGTCATCCGTGTCACGGTGTCGGACCGGGCGAGTCGGGCGGCTGCGGCGGCAGGTCGCACCTTCCGGTCCCGGCCGCCCGGCTACTGCCCCCGCCCGACTGGCCGCCGGGCGGCCGGGCGGCCGGGCTGGACATTGGGCATCCGATGTGGGCAGGATGCTGCGCGACCCGGCATCCGTGCGCACCTAAGGAGATGCCTCGGTGACCACCTCCATCGATCACGGCCGGCCCGACCCGGAGCCGAGCACCCTCGACCGGAACTGTGCCGGCCGCTCCGTCTCCGACCGCGGTGAGACTGTCTGCGTGATCGGGGCGGGCCCGAGCGGGCTGACCGCGATCAAGAATGTGACCGAGCACGGGTTCGGTGTCGACTGCTACGAGCGGGAGACCGGAGTCGGTGGGGTGTGGAACTGGCGGCACGACCGGAGCCCGGTCTACGCCAGCACGCACCTGATCTCGTCGCGTCCGCTGACCCAGTTCCCCGACTTCCCGATGCCGGACGACTGGCCAGACTACCCGCATCACCGCCAGCTGCTGTCCTACCTCGAGCGGTACGCGGACCATTTCGACCTGCGCCGGCACGTCTGGTTCGGCACGGAGGTGGTGCGGGTCGAGCCGGTTGACGGCGACCGGTGGGACGTCACGACCCGCAGCACCGGCGGCTATGGCCCGGAACGGACCTCCCGGTACGCCGCGGTTGTGGTCGCCAACGGCCACAACTGGTCGTCGAAGCTGCCCGACTACGAGGGCCTTGCCGAGTTCCGCGGCGATGTCATGCACGCCTCGGCCTACCAGGACCCGGCGCAGTTGCGGGGCAGGCGGGTGCTGGTGGTCGGCGCCGGCAACACCGGCTGCGACATCGCTGCCGAGGCAGCCCAGCAGGCCGCCCACTGCTGGCACTCCACGCGCCGTGGCTACTGGTATGCGCCGAAATATCTCCTCGGCCGTCCGGCCGACCAGCTCAACGACCTGCTGCTGGCGCTGCGGTTGCCCCGGCGGCTCCGCCAGTGGCTCTTGCACCGCCTCCTCCGGCTGAGTGTGGGAGATCTGACCCGTTTCGGTCTGCCGCAGCCCGACCACCGGATGCTGGAGACGCATCCGATCGTGAACAGCCAACTCGTCTACTATCTGAGCCATGGCCGGGTCACTCCGGTGCCGGACGCCGTCCGCTTCCACCCGGACTCCGTCGAGTTGGCGGATGGCCGGCAGATCGATCCGGAGCTGGTCGTGTTCGCCACCGGCTACCTGCCCCGGTTCGAGTTTCTCGACCCGAAGATCCTTGGCGACGATGGCATGACCGGGCGTCCGGCGCTGTGGCTCAACGCCTTTGTGCCGAATCACCCGACCCTCGCCGTGGCCGGCCTGGTGCAGCCGGATTCCGGCATCTTCCCGCTGTCCCACTGGCAGACCGTGCTCTTCGCCCGGTTGCTGCGACTGCGGGAGACCCGGCCCAGCAAGGCGGCAGCCTTCGCCGCCACGGTGAGCGCGCGGGCGGGAGAGCGCTACGCGGGGCCGGTCAAGGAGAGCAGCCGACACTGGTTCGAGGTCGGTCACGCCGACTACCTGCGCGTCCTGCAGCGCGCCCTGCACGACCTGGAGGCCAAGTGAGTGCGAGGAGTGAGCTTGCGAGCCCCGCAGTCGCGAGCGGAGGGTTTACCCAGTGAACCAGCAGGTACGGGTCATCCGGGGGTGGGAGTGGGCTCGACCGGTCCGTCCGGTTCGGCGCGAGGTGCTCGAGGCCGTCCCCGCGCTGGATGAGGGCCGACCGCCGCTGTTGTTCGTCCCTGGCTTCGGTCACGGCGCCTGGGCGTTCGCCGAGCACTGGTTGGGGCACACCGTCGAGCGAGGCTTCTCCGGGTACGCGTTGAGCCTGCGTGGGCAGTCTGGCAGTGGACCAGCACCGGAGGCCACGCTGCGGGCGTACGTCCACGACGTGGTGCAGGTGGCCTCGGGGCTGCCCCGCCGGGCGGTGCTGGTCGGGCATGGCGCCGGGGCGTTGGTGGTTGCGCACGCCCTGGCCCGCTACCCGGCCCGCGCCGCTGCGTTGGTGGCCCCGGTCTTGGGTGGTTGGGCAACGGCGTTCACGGCGCTGCGCCACAACCCCCTGGGTACGCTGCCCGCGCTCGTTGGCGGCCGGCTGCGGTGCAACCATGCCCAGTTGTTCGGTCCGGAACTGCCCCGTGATGAGGCGCGGCGGCACCTGTCTCGGCTGGGCCGCCCCGCCCGACGTGCCCAGTGGCAGCTGTTGTTCGGGCGGGAGCCCGAGCCGGCTGTGGGCGATCCACCGGTGTTGGTGCTGGGTAGCCCGGAGGACCGGGTGGTACCGCGCTCAGCGCTCACCCGGGCTGCCCGACGGTACGCCTCGGCCCCGCTGCTCTTCCCCGGCATGGGCCACGACCTGATGCTGGACGCCGGGTGGTGGGAACCGATCGACGCGATTCTCGACTGGTTGGAGAAGGAGCCGTCCGGCGGTTGAGCCCGGGTGGTTGGTCAGCGGGCCGTACCGAGTCGGTTGAGCAGGGTGCTGTCCTGGTCAAGCGCGGACAGGTAGGAGCGAGCCCAGGCGTGGATGTCGTGCTGGCGCAGGTGCGTCCGCATCGCCCGCATCCGCTCGCGGACCTGATCCGGCTGGGCCCGCAGCGCCGCGAGCAGGCCCAGCTTGAGGCCTTCCAGGTCGTGTGGGTTCACCAGGTAGGCCTGGGGTAGCTCGGCGGCGGCGCCGGCGAACTCACTGAGTAGCAGCGCGCCGGTGTTGTCTACCCGGGCGGCTACGTACTCTTTGGCGACCAGGTTCATGCCGTCCCGGAGCGGGGTCACCGCCATCACGTCGGCGATCCGGTAGAGCGCGGCCACCTCGGCGCGGTCGAAGGGCTGGGTCAGGTAGTGGATGGCCGGCTCGCCGACGCGGCCGAATTCGCCGTTGATCCGGCCGACCTCGCGCTCGACCCGTTTGCGGAGGATCTGGTACTGCGCCACCCGCTCGCGGCTGGGCACCGCCACCTGCACCAGGACAGTGTCCTGGACCTTGACGTGCCCGTCGGCGATCAGCTCGCTGTACGCCTTCAGCCGCTGCTCGATGCCCTTGGTGTAGTCCATCCGGTCCACGCTGAGGATCACGTGTTCCGGGCTGCCCAGGTCACGGCGGAGCCGGCTGGCGCGGTCGGCGACGTCGGGCCGGTCGGCCAGGGCGGCCATCTCGGCGGTGTCGATGGAGACCGGGAACGAACCGATGCGTACGATCCGGCCGTCAACGGCGATTCGATGGTCGGTGGCCGGCAGCCCGAGCACCCGGTCGGCGAGCTGGGCGAAGTTGTGTGCCGCCTGGGCCCGCTGGAAGCCGACCAGGTCGGCACCGAGCATTCCCCGCAGTAGCTCGGCTCGCCGGGGGAGCTGCATGAACAGCTCCGGCGGTGGGAACGCCATGTGGAGGAAGAAGCCGATTCGCAGGTCCGGCCGGAGTGCCCGAAGCAGGCCGGGCACGAGTTGTAGGTGGTAGTCCTGCACCCAGACCACAGCGCCGGGCTCGGCCACCTCGGCGGCGGCCGCCGCAAACCGTTGGTTGACTCGCTGGTACGCCTCCCACCAGCGGCGGTGGTGCTCCGGCTGTTCGACGGCGTCATGGTAGAGCGGCCAGAGCGTGGCGTTGGCGAAGCCCTCGTAGTGGTCACGTAGGTCGTCGGCGGTGAGCGGCACCGTGTGCATCCGGACACCGTCAACGTCGGGCAGCGCCGGTGCCGGCCCGGTGCCACCCGCCCACCCCACCCAGGCTGCGGGTGTCTGCCGTAGCGGGGTGTGTAGGGCGTTCACCAGGCCGCCGGGGCGGCAGCGCCATTCGCAGGCACCGTCGGGCGCCGTACTGTCGTCGATGGGGAGGCGGTTGGCGACCACCACCAGGGAATTCTGTCGCACCTCGAGCGTTTCCGATCTGCCGGATACCGCCGCAACAGGGGGATAGGGCCGGCAGCCGGCGGAGGGGGATGACGGACAGCAGTATTCCTACTAACCGTAAGTTACACCATTGTTACGCCTCAGCTTCGGGGGTCCCCAGATCAGACGACGGCGCCGTCGTCCGGGTCGTGTTCGTCTCGGTCGCCGGGGCGGAGCCGGCAGACCAGGGTGACGAAGCCGGCGATGATGCCGGTGAAGCCGAGCAGGGTGACAATCCCCGGGTCTACCGGAAGCAGCGGCGGGTAGAGGAAGAGCAGGAAGCCGACCACTATGGCCAGGATGCCGAGCGTGGCGTACTTGGAGATGCGGGGCAAGGGTGGAGGTGGGGGCGGCGTGTACCGCTCTGCCTCCTCCTCGTCGTCGGGCAGGTCCGCGCCGAAGGTGTCCAACCCGTCGAGGAGTGACGGCTCCTCCTCCCGCCCCTGGCTGACGGAGACGCCGGAGACGTCCGCCGCGTAGGGCAGTCGCCGCGTGTCGGTGGAGGCCCGGCCGGCCCGGTCGTCGTCCACGTCCTCTGCGACAGGCCACCGGCTGCTTCCACCGCTGGCGGAGGTGGTGTGGAACCCGGCGACTATCCGTGCCCACTCGGCCTCAATGTCGGGTTCGTTGTCCCGGGCCCGGTCGGTGACGCCTTCGTCGGCGAGTTGGGTCAGGTAGTCCCGAGCGGTTCGCAGGTGAAAGCGGTCCACGTACAGTCGGTCGATTGGCCGGGGCGGGACTGTGGTGGTGCGGGTGACCGGGTTGAGGTCGGCCGAGGGTTGTAGATAGGCGGCGATGCCGCCGGCGGCGAGCACGTCCAGGAGATGCTCACCTACCCGGGGATCCACATCACCGGCGATCGCGTACTCGCTTGCGTCGATCCCGTTGTCCCGCCGTCCCCGGCGGGCCCCACCCGCTGACACCGGACAACCTCCTCATCGCGCGCCGGGGGCGCGCTCCCGAAGCCTCTCGGCGTGTGTGTCCGCCGTGCCTTGAATCGTGACACGCCGGGGACCGGTTGCGGGAGTGCGTTCGGTCGCGTCTTGCGATCGGTGCGTCGCCGGCCGGGCCCGTCCGGGGTCGATCGCCCACCCCGCCCCTGATCGTACGTGTCGTCAGCGCTCGCTCATGCCGGCGCGGCGGCGCAGCGACGCCACATCGGTCACCACGATCCGGCGGCCCTCGGTGCGCAGCCAGCCCCGGCTGGCGAAGGAGCCGATCGCCTGGTTGACGCTTTGTCGGGAGCCCCCGGCCATCTCGGCGAGCTGGCTCTGGTTGAGCTCAATGGTGATCATGGGGGCCTGGCTCTCACCGGCCAGGCGGACCAGCGTCTTGGCCACCCTTCCGGGCAGATCCAGGAAGACATGGTCGGCGTTCTGCTCGGTCAGCCGGCGGATCAGGCTGCCGAGAGAACGCATCACCGCGTCCAGGATGCGTGGGTTTGAGTGCACCAACTCCATGAAGGCGCCCCGGGACAGGGCCAGGGCCGCGCAGTCCTCGATGGCCTCGGCGGACGCCGACCGGGTGGAGGCGTCGAGCAACGAGACCTCGCCCAGCACCTCCGGCGGCCGGATCACCGACAGCACTGCCCGCTCACCGGTGGGAGCCGTACGAAAGACGGCCACCGCGCCGCGGCGTAGCACGATCAGGGACTCGCCCGGGTCGTTCTCCACGAAGAGTAGCTGCCCTTTGCGGTAGGTGCGTGGCACCGCCGCCGCGATTACTCGTTGCCGGGCTTCTGGCTCGAGGCCGGCGAACATCTCGACGCCCGTGAGCGCGTCACCTGGCTCCGGTAGCCGCACCTCCACGGCCCAACCCCTCCCCCGGTCAAGGACCCTTGACTCGCTCACCGGGTGAACCTGACAGAGACTGCCAAGGTGCTCCGACGCCTCCGGTAGCGGTACACATCAGATCATGACGGCCTGGTCGCTTGCTGTACACCCCTCAATTCGTTTGCGTGACCTTCGAGACCTATCCGATACCAGTTCTGACCTGCGAGGATGCGGAGCGCTCCAGCCGGCGGCACCCACCCCGGTTCGGTTGTGGCGGCGTACGTCAGGATGGCGGTGATGGTTTATCGCTACTTCTATGACTGTGAGTTCATCGAGGACGGTCGCACCATCGACCTGGTGTCGATCGGCGTCGTCGATGAGTACGGCCGTGACTTCTACGCCGTCTCCACCGAGTTCGACGACTCCCGGGCGGTGCCCTGGGTGCGGCGTAATGTGCTGAGTCAGCTGCCGTCGCCGGCGGATCGGGCCTGGCGGTCCCGCGCGCGGATCCGGGACGAGCTTGAGGATTTTCTGTTGGAGCCGGTCCGGGGCCGCCCCGGCGAGCAGCTGGAACTGTGGGCGTGGTACGCGGCGTACGACCACGTGTCGCTGGCGCAGCTGTGGGGGGCGATGACGGCGCTGCCCCGCCAGGTCCCGCGCTTCACCAAGGACCTGCGTCAGCTCTGGGATGACCGGGGTCGGCCGCCGCTGCCGGACGCGGACGCGGCTCGACATGATGCGCTGGTGGACGCGCGGCACAACCTGGCTCGGTGGCAGGCCATTACGGGATCGGGCCGGACGGGACCGGGTCGACGGTGACCAGATACCGCTCCGGGGGCTGGCTACCGCTTGGTAGCCGGGGTGCGGTGTCAGCGCATACCGGACGGGACTACAGTTCGCAATGACGGCCCGCCCCGGGCCGGCAACGGCGCCGATTGTCTGTTTCGACACATATCCTGGGGCTTAACCGGGCTTTACCCAATGTTCCCAGGAGGATGAGCAGATCATGCGTATCGGCGTGCTCACCGGCGGCGGCGACTGCCCCGGTCTCAACGCGGTCATCCGGGCGGTTGTTCGGAAGGGCGTGGCCAACTACGGTCACGAGTTCGTGGGCTTCCGGGATGGCTGGAAGGGCCCGCTCGAGGGGCTGTCTCGCCCGCTGGGGATCGCGGAGGTACGGGGTATCCTGCCGCGTGGCGGTACGATCCTGGGCTCCTCCCGGACCAACCCGTTCAAGATTGAGAACGGTGTTGAGCGGATCAAGGAGAACCTCGCCACGCAGGGCGTTGACGCGCTGATCGCGATCGGCGGCGAGGACACCCTCGGTGTCGCCACCAAGCTGCACGAACTCGGCGTCAACGTCATCGGCGTGCCGAAGACGATCGACAACGACCTCGGCGCCACCGACTACACCTTCGGCTTCGACACCGCGGTCAACATCGCGATGGAGGCCATCGACCGGCTGCACACCACCGCCGAGAGCCACCATCGCACCCTGGTGGTCGAGGTGATGGGTCGGCACGCTGGCTGGATCGCCCTGCATGCCGGTCTCGCCGGTGGCGCCAACGTGATCCTGCTGCCGGAGCGGCAGTTCGACGTGAACCAGGTTGCCGGCTACGTCGAGAAGCGTTTCCAGCACCAGTACGCCCCGATTGTCGTGGTCGCCGAGGGCGCCCACCCGCTCGAGGGGCAGATGGTCCTGCACAACCAGGAGCTGGACGCCTTCGGCCACGTCCGCCTCGGCGGCGTCGGCCAGTGGCTTGCCGAGCAGCTCGAGGCCAAGACCGGCAAGGAAGCTCGTACCGTCGTGCTCGGTCACATCCAGCGCGGAGGTACCCCGACCGCCTTCGACCGGGTGCTCGCCACCCGGCTCGGTCTCCAGGCGATCGACGCGGTGCACGAGGGCGACTGGGGCAAGATGGTGGCGATGCAGAGCACGGACATCATCCGCGTGCCGCTGGCCGAGGCCACCCGCGAGCTGAAGACCGTACCGCTGGAGCGGTACGCCGAGGCCGAGGTCTTCTTCGGTAGCTGATCGCTCCACCGGTGCGCGGTGGGCCCCCGGCCCGCCGCGCACCGGCCTACGCTGGAAGAGGCACGTCGATGACGGATACGGCGCAACACCCGGTCGCGGTCATTGGGGCTGGCAAGATCGGCGAGCTGGTGCTCTCGGGCCTGCTGCGCTCGGGCTGGCCGGCGGAGCGGCTGTTGGCCACCACCCGGCGGCAGGCGCGGGCCGAGGAGCTGGCCCTCCGCTACGGCGTACGGGTGGTCGACAACCACACCGCGGTGGCCGAGGCCGAGGTGCTCGCGATCGCGGTCAAGCCGCAGGACGTGGCGGCGTTGCTGGACGAGATCGGCCCGAAGATTCCGGCCGAGAAGCTGGTCATCTCGCTCTGCGCCGGCCTACCCACCAGCTTCTTCAGCCGGCGGTTGGCCGCGGGCACCCCGGTGGTGCGGGTGATGACCAACACTCCGGCTCTGGTTGACGAGGCGATGTCGGCGATCTCCGCCGGGGAGCACGCCACCGGCGCGCACCTGGCCCTGGCCGAGGAGATGTTCACCCCGCTCGGCGGGACCCTGCGGGTCCCCGAGTCGCAGCAGGACGCGGTGACCGCATTGTCGGGTTCCGGGCCGGCGTACTTCTATCTGCTGGTGGAGGCGATGGTCGATGCGGGCATCCTGCTTGGCCTGCCCCGGCAGGTCGCCCACGAGTTGATCGTGCAGACCGCGATCGGTTCGGCGGTTATGCTGCGTGACTCCGGCGAGCACCCGGTCAAGCTGCGGGAGGCGGTGACCTCGCCCGCCGGCACCACCATCTCCGCCGTCCGCGAGTTGGAGAAGCACGGGGTGCGGGCGGCGCTGCTGGCCGCCTTGGAGGCGGCCCGGGACCGGGCCGGGGAACTGGCCGCCCAAGCCGACTGAGCGGCTACGGACATCGGTGGGACGCGTGCCGGGAGCAGGCCGGCCGCGGGCTGACCGCCGCTGGACGGCAGCGGCCCCGAGGGGCACCCTCGAGGCCGGCAGTGGGGCCGGCCACTGTGCCAGTGGACGGCCCCGGAATCGTTACAGGTCCTCACACTGCCCGGAGGCCGGTCCCCGCACCGAGTTCGGCACACCGTTGTCGGTGGGCGCGACGGTGTTGCGGGAGCACGACAGTGGTCCGCCGACCGACCCCGCTGCGATCACCGGCGCCTGGTTCTGCGTCAGGACCGCCGGTCCGGCGATCGTGGTGCGTTCGATGCTCACCTCGCCGGCGACGTGGGACACCGCCAGTGGCCCACCGAGCTGGACCTCCCGGAGCACCACCGCCTCGGCGCCGTTGGCGGCGACCGGGCCGGAGATGGTCGAGTCAACCGCGTAGAGCGCGGCATCGGATCGCACCGTCACCGGCCCGTTGACAGTTGCCTCGGACAGGCACGTCACCCCGGAGTCGACCTTCAGCGGCCCCTTGACGGTGCCGCTCACCGTCTTCGTACACGTGGGGGAGGTCGTGGCGAGCAACTCGACCTCGGCGAGGACGGGGACGGCATCGCCGCCCTCGGGCGTGAGCCGGTAGTGCAGGTACCGCCCGGGCCGTTCTACGGCGAAGGACCGGGTCTGCAGTCGCCAGGTGAACTCCTCGTCGGCGCGACTGTCGATGGTGGTCCAGTCGTCCCCGTCGTAGGAGCCCTGCAGGTGCCAGCCCACCGGGTCGGTCCCGGTGTCCGGCCCCGACGTGAGGGTGTAGTGCAGGACCCGCTCCGGGGTACCCGCTACTGCCCACTGCACTGGCGCCGCCACCGGAGCCGAGGTGGTGGAGGTGTTGTCGGCCAGCGCCGCCGGACCACCGGTCACCGCGATGTCGGACATCGGTCGGGGAGTCGCACCGGAGGGAGTGAGGGACGGGGGGAGATCCGCCTCGCCGCTGCCCCAGGCGGACGGTTGCGAGCCCATGCTGAAGTCCAGCACCGCGCCGTCGACCAGCACCTCGTGTGAGATCGAGGTCTGGTGGTACGGCTTCCCGTTGACCTTGAGGCCCTGCACGTAGACGTTGTCGGCGCTGTTGTTCGGCGCGTTGACGACGATCTTCTTTCCGTTGTCCAGGTGCACGGTGGCCTTCGTGAACAGCGGTGAGCCGATCACGTAGTTCTCGCTACCCACCTGGAGCGGGTAGAAGCCCAGCGCGCTGAACAGGTACCACGCCGAGGTCTCTCCGTTGTCCTCGTCGCCGGCGTACCCCTGGCCGATCTCACTGCCGATGTACAGCCGGGAGAGCACCTCTCGTACGATCTTCTGCGTCTTGGCTGGCTGGCCAGCGTAGTTGTACATCCAGGGAATGTGGTGCGACACCTGGTTGCTGAAGCCCCACATGCCCATCCGGACGTCCCGCGCCTCCCGCATCTCGTGGATGATCCGGCCGTACGAGCCGGGGAAGGTCCCCGTCTCCGGCGTGGCAAAGAACTCGTCCAGCTTCTCGGCCAGCGCCTCCCGCCCTCCGTACAGGTTGGCGAGGCCTTCGCCGTCGTGTGGGACGTGGAACGCGAAGTTCCACCCGTTGGTCTCGGTGTAGTCGTGCTCGTGCCCCCACACGTGCGGTTCGTACGTCTCCGGCGTCGACTTCCACTGCCCGGACGCGCCGCGTCCCTGGAAGAACTCGATCGCCGGGTCGAACGTGTGCACGTAGTTCAGCGCCCGGCTGCGGAAGTACTCCGCCTCCTCCCGGTAACGGGACCGGTCGGCCTCCGGGGTCTCCGGGTCCTCGGCCAGCTCGGCGGCCATGTTCGCGATGCCGAAGTCGTTGATGTAGCCCTCCAGCGCCCAGGAGACGCCTTCGGAGACCGCGGTCGAGGTGTACCCCTGGAAGATCGATTCCGGTAGGCCCTTCCGGCCGACGCTGCTGTTGTTGGCGTTCCCGGGCGGCACGACGGTGGCGTTGCGTACCGCCGCGTCGTACGCGGCCCGTACGTCGAAGTTGCGCACCCCCTTGACGTACGCATCGGCGAACGAAACATCCGAGCTGGTGCCGGTCATCAGGTTCCGGTAGCCGGGGGCAGACCACCGCGACACCCAACCACCGTCCCGGTACTGCTGGACGAAGCCGTCAACGAGTTCACCGGCGGTGGTGGGGCTGAACAACGCGTACGCCGGCCAGGTGGTGCGGTAGGTGTCCCAGAAGCCGTTGTTGACGTACACCTTTCCGGCCACCACGTCCGCGCCGGTCTCGGTTGGTGTCGTCCCCGGTGGAAGGGTGCCGGAGGTGGATGACTGCACCGCATGCCTCCACACCGGAGCGTCCGCGGTTCCGACGTTCTCGTGCGCGGAGTTTGGGTAGAGGAAGAGCCGGTAGAGGTTGGAGTACAGGGTTACGAGCTGTTCGTCGCCAGCCCCCTCGACCTCGATGACCTTGAGCTTGTCATCCCAGAGGTCCTGGGCGCGGTCGCGGATGGTGTCGAAGGTGTCGCTCTCAGCGATCTCCAGTGACAGGTTCTTCCGAGCCTGGTCGAGGGAGATCAGCGAGGTCGCGATTCGCAGTGTTACGACCTTCGACGTTGAGGTGTCGAAGGCCAGGTAGCCGGTCACGTCGTTGCCACCGCCACCGGTCAACCCACCGTGGGCGACGACGGGGCGGTCCACCGTGCCGTAGACAAACATTCGGGTGGCCCCGCTGCCCAGCCGGGTGTCGGAGTAGCCGGTCACGGTGCCGTCCGGGTTCAGGGTCAGACCGCCCTGGTTGTTGAGGTTGTCGAAGATCAGGTTGCCGCGGTCCCCGGTGAAGGTGAACCGGAACATGGCGGCGTGGTCGGTGGGAGCGATCTCCGCTTTGAGTCCGTTGTCGAAGGTCACGCCATAGTAGTGGGGCTTGGCCGTCTCGTTGGCATGGTGGAAGGCCAGCGCCCGCGCGGTTCTGTTGGCGTTCGGCTCGTCGCTGGCCCCCGATGGCATGACCTGGAAGGTCTGCCGGTCACCGATCCACGGGCTGGGCTCGTGGCTGGCGGTGAACGCCTGGATCGTCGGCCGGTTGTCGGTGTTGTTGTCCCGTTGGTACTGGTAGACCCAGCTGTTCGAGCCGGCGTCGGTCATCGGCGTCCAGAAGTTGAAGCCGTGCGGCACCGCGGTTGCCGGGAAGGTGTTCCCCCGGGAGAAGTCTCCAGTGGAGTTCGTACCGCGGGTGGTCAACGCGTAGTCGGAGAGCCGGTCGTAGGTGGGGCGCTCGGGACTTCCGGTCACTCGGATGTCGTCCACCCAGCCCCGGAAGGTGCCAGGGCCGGTGCCGCTGTCGTACCCGATCAGAATGCGATCGATCCGCTTCCCCGCGGCCACGTCACCGAGAGACGATCGTTTGATGTTCCACTGGTCGGCGTAGAGCGACTTGGTGGTCCCCTGCCTCAATGGGTGCAGACCGAACCCGTATTGGTCGACCGCGTTCAGGTCGCTGAGGTAGGTGCCGTCGTCGAAGGCCAGGTCGACCGCGGCGTAGGTGCTCGGATAGTCGAGATCGCCCTGGGTCAGCTCGGGGAAGATCAGGTACGACAGTTCGCTGGTCGCGGTGACATCGATGGCAACGTCGAAGATCTTGTTGTAGGCGTAGCCGCGTCCGTCAACGGTCTGTCCCCCTGAGTAGCGCAGCGCGTGGTCGCCGCTCCAGCCGGCGTTGGCCTTCGCGGTGGGGCTTCCCGCGGGCCCGTTGTCGACGACGCTGTACATCGGTGTCGGCGGCTTGGGGGTGGTGTCGCCGTTGGATAGCTGGAGATCCGCCAGTTGGACGATGTCCGTGCCGTGGTTGGCCGTGATGTCCAGGCGATAGTGCGAGTACTCGGTGTCGTTGCTGAACCGGTACTCCCTGGTCTGGAACCGTTCGGGGAAGTCCTGCCCGGTCTGGGTGTCGAGGGTGACCCAGGTGTCGCCGTCGGTCGACCCCTGTAGCTCCCAGTCCTGCGGGTCCCGCTCTGGTGCGTCGTTGGCGGAGGTGAGCGCGTAGTGCACCACGGCTGCTGGCGTCTCGAGCCGGGCCTGTATCCAGCCGGTGGGCTCGAAGACCAGCCACTTGGTGGACGCGTCACCGTCGATGACCCGTCGGACAGTTTCGTTGGGCGGGTTGTCGCCGTTTGCGGTTACATCGACGATCGTGTCATTGATGTTGCCGGGGATCCCGTCGGAATCTGGTCTTCCGGTTACGCCGAACATTTTGGACTTTCCAGCCGCGTCGGTTTCTGCGGTGTTGGTCCAGGTCGGCTGCGAATCGTCGGAATCGAACGAGGAGAAGAAGTCGGTGTCGGGCGATGGTGCCGCCGCCGCCGGCAGTTGGGTGCCCGGTATCGCCAGGCCAACGGCGAGCGCGATGGCGATCGCCCTCCGGTGTCTGCCCACGTGAATCCTCCAGGGGGTCGTCCAGCGTGAGGGGGGTCACGCTCGATGGTCGGAGAAAGCGTGTCGGCCGTAGACAACGTTGTCAATAGGTGGCGAGTGCTCCGAGAGTGTCGCCTAGCGCAATTCGTGTTCGCCCGGCCAAAGTCAGCCACCAATAGGTGGGTTAAGTAGCTTTTGGTGGGCTGGCTCGTGATGTCATCGTTACTTATTCGTGGCTGGGCCGACGTTGACGAAAGCTGGCCGCAGCGAAAGTGTTGTGACCCTTAGACAACGATGTCATCCCTAGCGGGAGGAACCATGGGCAGGATGCGTAGGGCGGCCGTCGCCGCGGTTGGGGCGCTCGCGTTGCTGTCGCCCGCCGCTTGCGGTGGTGCCGACAGCGGGGCCGACCAGGAGGTGGAGGTCTTCACCTGGTGGGCCGACGGGGGCGAGAAGGCTGGCCTTGACGGTCTGGTCGCTGCCTTCGACGAGCAATGCGACTACTCCTTCGTGAACGGGGCGGTGGCCGGCGGCGCCGGTTCGAACGCCAAGCAGGTACTGGCCTCCCGGCTCCAACAGGGCGATGCGCCGGACACCTTCCAGGCCCACGCCGGCGCCGCGCTGTCGCAATACATCGCGGCCGGCCAGATCGAGGATCTCAGCGCTCTGTACGAGGAGTGGGGCCTCACCGAGGCACTGCCGCCGGGCCTGATCGACAACCTCAGCGTGGACGGCAAGGTCTACTCGGTGCCGGCGAACATCCACCGGTCGAACGTGCTCTGGACGAACAAGTCGGTCCTGGCCGATGCGGGTGTCACGGCCGAGCCGGCGACGCTGGCCGACCTCCTCGCCGCGCTCGACACACTGAAGGCCGCGGGCATCAGTGCGCCGCTCGCGATCGGCAAGGACTGGTCCCAGCTGATGCTGCTGGAGGCGGTGCTGATCAGTGACCTCGGCCCCGAGGGCTTCACCGGCCTCTGGACCGGTGCGACCGATTGGAACAGCCCCGAGGTCACCCAGGGCCTGGAGAACTACAAGCGGTTGCTCAGCTACACCAACGCGGACCGGGACACCTACGACTGGACCGACGCCGGCAAGCTCCTCATGGACGGCAAGGCCGGCTTCTTCCTGATGGGGGACTGGGCGCCGAGCGACTTCGAAGCCAAGGGTTTCACCGACTTCGGCTACAGTGCGTTCCCGGGTAACGGGGACACCTTCCAGTGGCTCGCCGACTCCTTCGTGTTGCCGCAGGGGGCCGATAACCCCGAGGGCACCAAGTGCTGGCTGAAGACGGTCGGTAGCGCCGAGGGGCAGCAGGCGTTCAACCTCAAGAAGGGCTCCATCCCCGCCCGTACCGACGCCGTCGAGGCCGACTACCCCGCCTACCAGCAGTCGGCCATCCAGGCGTGGAAGACCGGCACGCAGGTCCCGTCCTGCGCCCACGGTGCCGCCTGCTCGCAGGGTGCCGTCGAGGCGGCGAACTCCGCGATCGGTAAGTTCTCCAGCGACCAGGACCTGGCGGGGTTGCAAGAGGCTATGTCCGCCGCCGCGGCGGTCGGCAAGAACTAGAACGGCTCGCAGGTTCGGTAACCGCACGGCTGGCACTCTTGTCCGGTCGTGCGGTTATCGGTCCGGTTGACACATCGTCCGTCCGAACCCACCAGGAATCTGCCATGCTTACTCGCGTCCGGCGATGGGGACCCGGCCTTCTGCTGATCTCCCCCTCGTTGCTCCTGCTTGGAGTGTTCGTCTACGGTCTCATCGGTTGGACGATAAAGGTCTCGATGTCGGATCGGCACACCGCCGCCGAGTCGGACGGATTCGTCGGCCTAGGTAATTATGTCGACTTATTTACCAATGACGTCAATGGCCGATTCCTGCACTCACTGCGGAACCTGCTGATCTTTACCGTCGTTTTCCTGCTCGGGACGATGCTGCTGGGCCTGCTCTGGGCGTTCCTCCTGGAGCGCGGGGTGCGGGCGGAGGGGCTGTTCCGGACCGTCTACCTGTTCCCCATGGCGCTCTCGTTCGTCGCCTCCGGTGTGGTCTGGCGATGGCTGATGAACTCCGGGCAGGGTGACGATGCTGGTGGCCTGAACGCGATTTTCGGGAAGCTGAATCTCGGGTTCCTGCAAAACCCTTGGTGGACCGACCCGGAATGGGGCATGGCCGCCATGGCGGTCCCGGCGATCTGGCAGCTCTCCGGCTATGTCATGGCGCTGTTCCTGGCGGGGTTCCGCGGCATTCCGGCGGAGCTGCGCGAGGCGGCCGCGGTCGACGGGGCCAGCACCTTCCAGCTATACCGGCGGGTCCTCTTTCCGCAGCTGACTCCGGTGGCACTCTCCGCGCTGATCATCGTTGGACACATGTCCATGAAGATGTTCGACCTGATCATGTCTGTCTCCGGCGCCCAGTGGCTGACCGAGGTGCCGGCTGTCTACGTCTGGCAGACCCTGTTGACCAGTGACTACGCCAAGGCATCGGCGATCTCGGTGATCTTGTTGCTGTTGGTCGCGGTGGTCATCGTGCCCTACCTGGTGCAGACGATGAGAACGGAGCGACGTTCGTGACCACCACGATCACTCGGCGGACGTCCCCACCGGCCGTCGCGGCGCCGCCCCGAAAGCGTCGCGGTCCCGCCGCCGGCGTAGTCGGGCGCACCCTCCGGTACGGCCTGCTGCTGATATTCCTGCTCATCGTTCTGATGCCGGCGTACGTTCTCGTCGTGACCAGCTTCAAATCAGGCTCCGATATTGGTGTGAACGGACAGTGGAGTCTGCCCGAGCAGTGGAGCACCGAGTCGTGGGCCAAGGCGTGGGCGGCCCTGGGCCCGTCGTTCGTCCGGACCTTCCAGCTTGCTATTCCGGTCGCGTTGATCTCCTCGCTGCTCGGTGCGGCGAATGGTTTTGTCCTGTCTAGGTGGCGGTTTCCCGGCGCGGACATCGTGTTCACCCTGATCCTGTTCGGGATGTTCATCCCCTACCAGGCGGTGATGATTCCGCTGCGGGATGTGGTCAGCACCCTCGGTATTGCGCCGGGTATTCCTACACTGATTTTCGTCCACTGCGTCTACGGCATCCCGATCTGCACGCTCATCTTCCGCAACTACTACGCCACGACGGTGCCGGTGGAGATGGTCGAAGCCGCGTGGGTCGATGGTGCGGGCCTCCTCCGGACCTTCCGGTCGATCATCCTGCCGGTGTCGATCCCGGGCTTCGTGGTTGCCGTGATCTGGCAGTTCACCTCCGCGTGGAACGACTACCTGTTTGCGATCTTCCTGTCCAACACCCGTAATGGGCCGATCACGATTGCGCTCAACGCACTCGCGGGAGCTCAATCCCCCGACTACGCGGCCTCAATGGCCGGGGCGTTGATCACCTCGCTGCCCACTCTGGTTGTCTACGTATTCCTGGGTCGCTGGTTCATCGGTGGACTCATGGCGGGATCGGTGAAGAGCTGACATGACCGAAAGTCTCTCCAGCCGGCAGTCGACGCCAACCGGCCAGATCCCGGACACCGCCCATCAGCGTCTCCTCGCCAACCAGCGCGGCGCGTTGCTGCGCGCCGCCCACACCTCGGTGCGACCCGAGGGAGGGTTCTGGTGGTTGGGCGAACGTGGCGAACCCGACCCGCGCGAGCCACTGCACACCTGGATCGCCTGTCGGATGACCCACGTCTTCGCCCTCGCCCACCTGGACCAGGTTCCCGACACCGCCGACGCGGTTGACCACGGTGTCGCCACGCTGCGCGAGACCCTGCGGGACGCGCGGTACGGCGGCTGGTTCAGCGCCGTGGAGTGGGATGGGGAACCGGTCACCGACCGGAAGTCCGCGTACGAGCACGCCTTTGTCCTACTGGCCGCGAGCAGCGCGACCCGCGCCGGCCGGCCCGGTGCCGACCAGCTCCTTGACGAGGCGATCGCGGTGGTGGGCGAGCGGTTCTGGGACGAGACCGCCGGTCGGACCCGGGAGTCGTGGAGCCGGGACTTCTCCGAGCTGGAGCCCTACCGTGGTGCGAACAGCAGCATGCACATGGTGGAGGCGTTCCTGGCCGTCGGCGAGGTCACCGGGGACCGCCGCTGGGCGCAACGCGCGCTGGCGATCTGCGAGCACCTGGTGCACGACGTGGCTGCCCGACACGACTGGCGGCTGCCCGAGCACTTCACCGCCGATTGGGAGCCGCAGCTGGACTACAACCTCGACCAGCCCGCGGACCCTTTCCGGCCGTACGGGTCCACGGTCGGCCACTGGTTGGAGTGGGCGCGACTGCTGCTGCACCTCGAGACGGCGCTCGTAGCACCACCCCGTTGGCTCCTCGATGACGCGCGTGCGTTGTTTACCGCGGCGGTCACCCGTGGCTGGTCGGTTGACGGGGCGGATGGTTTTGTCTACACCCTCGACTGGTCGGACCAGCCGGTGGTTCGATCCCGGATGCACTGGGTGCTGGCTGAGGCGATCGGGGCGGCGGCAACGCTGTGGCGACGTACCGGCGACCGCTCCTACGAGCACTGGTACCAGGTCTTCTGGGACTACGCTGGCCGCCACCTGATTGATGGGAAGACGGGACGGTGGTACCACGAGCTGGACGAGAGGAACCAGCCGGCGAACCGGGTCTGGCGCGGCCACCCCGACGTCTACCACGCATACCAGGCCGTGCTGCTGTCCCAGTCGCCGATCAGGCCGAGCCTTGCTGGTCTGTACGCTCCCGTGGGGACGGATCAGGTGGAGGTGAGCCGATGATCGCAGTTGTTGGCGAGGCGCTGGTCGACCTGGTCGCCGAGGACACGGCCGGTGGCTACCGCGCCGTGCCCGGGGGTTCACCCGCCAACGTCGCGCTCACCCTGGCCCGGCTCCAGCATCCCGTCCGGCTGCTCGCCCGGCTCGGCAACGACGGCTTCGGCCAGCGGATCCGTGGCCACCTGCACGCCAACGGAGTCGATCTGACCTGGGCGGTTTCTGCGGTCGAGGCAACCTCGCTGGTGGTCGCCACACTCGACGGCTCCGGCCAGGCCACCTATCAGTGCTACCTGGATGGGACCGCTGACTGGCAGTGGACCACGGCCGAGCTACCGAACCTCTCGGGCACCTGGCTCATCGCCCTGCACTCCGGCTCACTGGCACTTGCCCTGGCGCCGGGCGCGGCGGTCGTGGAGGATCTCTTCGTCCGGGAGCGAGGCCGAGGGGCGCTCACCCTGTCGATCGACCTCAACCTGCGCCCCTCCATCGTCCCCGACCGTGTTGGGGAGCAGCGCCGGGTCGAGCGACAGATACGCTCTGCGCACATTGTCAAGGCGAGCGAGGAGGACCTTGACTGGCTCTACCCAGACCGCACTGTCGAGCAGGTCATGGCCGAGTGGCGGGCAGCCGGGGTGGCCTGCGCGGTGGTGACGCGCGGTGCTGACGGCAGTTGTCTGCTGGCACCGGACGGGGCGATGTACCGACAGTCAGCCCGGCGGGGTGAGGTGGTCGATACCGTCGGTGCGGGCGATGCGTTCACCGGCGGCCTGCTCGCCGCCCTCGCGGACTTCGGCGCGCTCGGTGACCAGCCGGGTGCCCGTCTCGCTGCCGTTACCCCGAGCCAGTGGCGCCAGGGGCTGCACCAGGCCAGCACCGTCGCCGCGCTCACCTGCGGCCGGCGGGGTGCCGATCCACCTACGCTCGCCGATGCCGTCGCGGCGTTCCGCCCGGGGCCAACGTAGAGCGATCTGGGTCCGGCCGGCGGAGGCGTCGGCCGGGCCGCCGGATGGTGATCAGTGGGGTCCCGGGCGGTGATCGGCGGTGTGTCCGCCTCAGTTCAGGCCCCGTTGAACCAGCTGCGTCGGCAGGACCGAGGTTGACGGCCACGACCGGTCCCCACCGATGCGTTCGAACAGTTGTTCCGTCGCGATCCGCGCCAGTTCACGTTGGTCGTAGGCGATGACGGTCAACGGTCGGGGCATCAGATGGGACAGTTCAAAATCGTCGAAACCGACCAACGCCGCACTGCTGCCTCGGCCATGCAACTCCTGGAGCGCGCCGAGGGTGAGGCGGTTGTTGGCGCAGAAGAAGGCGGTGGGCTGATCGGCGAGGCCGAACATGTCTGCCACCGCCCGGCTGGCCTGCTCGGGGCCCTCTATTCCACTCCGCACCAACGCCTCGTCGTACGGGATTCCGGAACCCGACAACTCGGCTTGTACGCCGGCCAGTCGCTCACGCATTGTGTAAACGTTCAAGGAACCCAACATTATGCCGATCCGGCGGTGCCCCGCGTCGAGTAGTGAGCGGATTCCGGCGCGACTTCCGCCTTGATTGTCCAGCAGGACCACATCGGCGAGGAGCTGCCCTGGCGGCCGGTCGAGAAACACCGCCGGAAGGCCTAATTCCACCTCTCGCCGAAGAAAGGAGTGATCTGTTCCGGCCGGAACCACGAGCAGGCCGTCCACCCGGCGCTGGACCAGCTCCAGCAACAGCGTGCGTTCGCGGTCCGGATCCTCCTCCGAAGAGGCGGTGATCAGCAGTGTCTGGTGCGCCGCCGCGATCTCCGCCGCGACACCCGCGACCGTCGCATAGAACGGGTTGGCGATTTCTTCAATGAGTAGGCCGATCGTCGCGCTGAGCTGCCGGGATCGGAGATTTCGGGCAATCCCGTTGGGCCGGAAGCCCAACTCGGAGATTGCAGTCATTACTCGTCCGGCAAGTTCGGGGCCGACGGCTGGTTCGTTGTTGACGACGCGGGAGACGGTCTTGAGACTCACACCGGCATGTCGCGCGACATCCACCATCGTGGGCCGTCGAGGCGGGGGTGGTGTGGCCGGGTGATGCAGCATGCGCCGTCCTTGTCGGCCCGTGTCGCCGGATCGGTGGGCTGGTCCGAAAGTGTTCCGCTGGGTCGAGCTGCCGTGCATGGGCCCGGAAAATGTGTTTTCGGCCTTTCGGTGTGTCACGTGACCACGTGACACACCGCGACCACCGTGATCATCGCGACCGCCGTGAATAGCCACCCAGTAAAACTGGACTTTACCAGTCGCTCTACTGCGAACCAAACTGCAGCGTACCTGCGAAAGGACTCCCGGTGGGTGCGGCGGGAAGGTGAGTCCCTGCTGGCCGTCACCGTGGGGAATCGGCCGGTGGCGGGTGCGCGCACGAGCGGGCGGTGTCGGGTGTCTTCGGGTCACTCCGCAGGCGCTGCTGAGCTGCGCGACTGCTGGTCATTCGAGCTGATCGTCGTTCCGTGCGTCCAACGTGGCCGTAGCCGATGAAGGTTGTCGGGTCCAGCGTTCGGTCGGGCGGTGAGCATCGGGCGGCCTACGGCATGTGCCTCCGGGTGTCTGCTTCGGGGTCGGGTGTTTCTGGAGTAAAAGTGTTTTTCAGTCATATATCTTTATTTATTTCATACGTGTTCTGCGGTGGCGTCGGAATTGCGATCAACAGGTGCGTGACGGGTTCTTCGGTATTGTCCGGAGCTTTCCGTTGCGATGTGTGTGAACTTCTTGACGAATTTGCGGTCTCTGAGTAACGTCTCGTAATCATTAAAAAAGTTTCCTAACTATTTGAGGAGTGTGACATGAAGAGATCACTTCGCCGTGCTCTCTGGGCCGGTGTCGTAGTCGTGCTGGCAGTCACGGCTGTCCCGATGACCTCGGCGTACGGGGCCGGTAGCGTCACCGCCGCGTTCGACAAGGTGCAGGACTGGGGGAGTGGCCATGAGGCAAAGGTGGCGGTCACCAATGGCTCGAATGAGTCGCTGAGCACCTGGCGGATCGAGTTCGACCTTCCCGCCGGGACCGGCATCGGCGTCTTCTGGGACGCCGACGTCACCCGCACCGGCAACCACTACGTAGCGGTCAAGAAGAGTTGGGCCGGGCCGCTCGCCCCGGGCGCCAGCTTCCGTTGGGGGTACACCGGGACCGGCCCTTATCAGGCGCCAATGAACTGCACCATCAACGGTGCTCCCTGCGCCGGCGGGTCCGCGCCGCCGACCACATCACCCCCGACCACGTCTCCTCCGACGACTGCGCCGCCGACCACGCCGCCCCCGACAACCACGCCGCCCCCGACGACCACCGCACCGCCCAGTGGTGATCACAAGATCGTTGGCTACTTCGCGCAGTGGGGCGTCTACGCCCGCAATTATCACGTGAAGAACATCCACACCAGTGGCTCGGCGGCGAAGTTGACCCACATTATGTACGCCTTTGGCAACACCGCCGGTGGGCGCTGCGCGATCGGCGACAGCTACGCCGACTACGAAAAGGCGTACACCGCGGCAGACAGCGTGGATGGCGTCGCCGACACCTGGGACCAGCCATTGCGGGGCAGTTTCCACCAACTGCGCAAGCTCAAGGCGATGTACCCGCATCTCAAGGTGATCTGGTCGTTCGGCGGTTGGACCTGGTCCGGTGGGTTCACCCAGGCGGCGCAGGACCCGGCCGCGTTCGCCGAAAGCTGTTACCACCTGGTGGAGGATCCGCGCTGGGCGGACGTCTTCGACGGCATCGACATCGACTGGGAGTACCCGAACGCCTGTGGTCTGACCTGTGACTCCAGTGGGCCGGCTGCGTTCAAGAACGTGGTGGACGCGCTGCGTTCCCGGTTCGGTCCGTCGGCTCTGGTCACCGCCGCGATCACCGGCGACGCCAGCAACGGTGGCCGGATCGACGCTGCCGACTATGCTGGCGCGGCGCCCAACCTTGACTGGATCATGGCGATGACCTACGACTATTTCGGCGCCTTCAGCCCGCAGGGTCCGACCGCCCCGCACTCGCCGCTCTACTCGTACTCCGGCATTCCGCAACAGGGCTTCTGGTCCGATGCGGCGATCCAGAAACTGAAGGGTAAGGGGGTTTCGGCCGACAAGCTGCTGCTCGGCATCGGCTTCTACGGTCGAGGTTGGACCGGCGTCACCCAGGCCGCACCGGGTGGTACCGCCACCGGACCGGCTCCCGGCACCTACGAGCCGGGCTTCGATGACTACAAGGTCCTGAAGACTGCCTGTCCGGTGACCGGGACGGTCGGCGGCACGGCGTACGCCACCTGTGGCAACAACTGGTGGAGCTACGACACCCCGGCCACCATCGGCGGCAAGATGACCTACGCGAGGAACGAGGGCCTCGGTGGCGCGTTCTTCTGGGAGCTCTCCGGCGACACGACCGACGGGGAGCTGATCAGCGCCATCGAGAGTGGTCTCGGCTAGCACCCGGGGCTGACACGCGCTCGACACGGGCGGGAGAGGAGCCACGGATCGCTGCTTCCCCGCCCGTGTCGGTTGGACCAGCGCATCGACTGATGTGACAGACTCGCCCGTCGACGGTCAGAGTCATGGCGTTCGGAGGTGGCATGCGTACGGCGTACCAGAGGCTGGGGCTCGGCGTGCTTGGCGGAGGTCTGCTGGTGACCCTCCTCGGTTGCAGCGCGGACGAGCCGGCGGAGTCCGCGGACCAGGCGCCCGCGGTCGAGAGCGCGACCAAGGCGCGGGAGCGGGTGCAGGCGTACCTTGATGCGGTAGCGGCGAAGGACGTGGCTGCCGGGCGTAGCCAGTTCTGCGCCGTGATGCATCCGGCGTTCGACGCGGTCGCCACCGGGCCGAGCGGCGACTTCGCTGACCATTTTGAGGTGTCGCAGGCACAGATCACCGAGGTCGAGCCCGGTCCGCGGGGCGAGGAGGTCAGTGCAGCGTTGTCGGTGACCACCGATGCGGAGGAGTTGGTCCGCCCCCTGTTGTTCACGGTCACCCGGGACGGGGCTGACTGGTGCATCGCGAGTGAGACACCCGGCAGTACGGCGCCCGCCCCGACCACGACTCCCGAGCCGACCGAAACCCAGTGATTCGGCTGTTCCGCGGCCGGCGCCCTGCGCCCGACCCAGCTCGACATCGTGGCGGGTCTCTCACCTGCCGGAACGGCCCCCCTCGCGGGTGTGGTGCCAGCTCCGTCGCCGTAGGCTCTCTGGCATGCGCCATGAGTGGCATCAGCTGAGCCATCCCGCTGTCGGTAGTCCGGTGTTGCAGACGAGCCGGCCCACCATCGACTCCGCCGAGGACGCTGCCCTCGGCCTGGACCGTTGGCGGGACCTGCCGCGCGCCCAGACCCCGCCCTGGCCGGACAGTGCCCAGGTCGCCGAGGTCTGCAAGGTGTTGGAGAACGTCCCATCGGTCGTCGCTCCGTACGAGGTCGACCAGTTGCGGCGCCAACTCGCACTGGTCTGCGAGGGGAAGGCGTTCCTGCTCCAGGGTGGGGACTGTGCGGAGACCTTCGCCGACAACACCGAGAGCCACCTGCTCGCCAACGCCCGTACCTTGCTGCAGATGGCGATCGTGCTCACCTACGGTGCCTCGTTGCCGGTGGTCAAGGTCGCCCGGGCGGCCGGTCAGTACACCAAACCCCGGTCGCTGCCGACCGACGCGCGTGGCCTACCGGCCTACCGGGGCGACATGATCAACTCCTTGGACGCGACACCGGAGGCGCGGGTTGCCGACCCGCAACGCATGATCCGGGCGTACGCGAACTCCGCCGCCGCGATGAACATGCTCCGTGCCTACCTCGCTGGCGGGCTGGCGGACCTGCACGCGGTGCACGACTGGAACAAGGGCTTCGTGCGGAACTCGCCGGCCGGCGAGCGGTACGAGGCGATTGCCCGGGAGATTGACCGGGCGCTGGCCTTCATCCGGGCCTGCGGGATGACCGAGGACGAGGCGTTGCGGACCGTCACCCTCTACTGCTCCCACGAGGCGCTGGCCTTGGAGTATGACCGGGCGTTGACCCGTGTCTCCGACAGCCGAGCGTACGGGCTCTCCGGGCACCTGCTCTGGGTGGGCGAGCGTACCCGGCAGCTCGACGGGGCGCATGTCGACTTCATTTCCCGGATTGCGAACCCGATTGGAGTGAAGCTCGGCCCGACGACGAAGCCGGACGATGTCATCGAGCTGTGCGAGAAGCTCAACCCGAACAATGTTCCGGGACGGCTGACGCTGATCAGCCGGATGGGCAACCACCAGGTCCGTGATGTCCTGCCGCCGCTCGTCGCCAAGGTCACCGCCGCCGGCGCCAAGGTGGTGTGGCAGTGCGACCCGATGCACGGCAACACCCACGAGTCGTCCAACGGCTACAAGACCCGGCACTTCGACCGGATCGTGGACGAGGTGCTGGGCTACTTCGAGGTGCACCGTGGCCTGGAAACCCACCCCGGCGGACTGCACGTCGAGCTGACTGGTGAGGATGTCACCGAGTGTCTCGGTGGTGCCCAGGGCATCGGCGATGTCGATCTGCCCGACCGGTACGAGACTGCCTGCGACCCGCGGCTGAACACCCAACAGTCGCTGGAATTGGCGTTCCTGGTAGCCGAGATGCTCCGTGGCTGACGCGAGGAGTGAGCTTGCGAGCCCCGCAGTCGGCGGCCGGAATGGGACGATTGTGGCTGACGCGAGGAGTGAGGACATCATGATCGATCTGCGCTCGGATACCGTCACCCGCCCGACCGCGGGGATGCGGGAGGCGATGGCCGTCGCCGAGGTGGGCGACGACGTGTACGGCGAGGACCCTACGGCCAACGCTCTCGAAACTGAGGTTGCGGCGCTCTTCGGCCACGAGGCGGCGCTGTTCTGCCCGACTGGGACGATGGCCAACCAGATTGCGCTGCAGTTGGTGGTGCCGCCCGGCGGCGAACTGCTCTGCGACGCGGACGCGCATGTGGTGACGTATGAGCTCGGTGCGGCTGCCACGTACGGCGGCATTTCGTCGCGGACCTGGCCGGCGGTCGGCGCGGCGGTCGACCCCGACGTGGTCGCCAGCATGATTCGGCCCGACGGCTACTTCGCGGTGCCCACCCGGGCTGTGGCCGTGGAGCAGACGCACAACCGGGGCGGAGGTGGGGTGATCCCGCTGGCGGCTCTGCGTGAGCTACGGCGGGTTGCCGATGACGCTCAGGTCGCGGTGCACTGCGACGGTGCTCGAATCTGGCACGCGCACGTCGCCGACGGGGTGCCGCTGGCCACTTACGGCATGCTCTTCGACACCCTGTCGGTCTGCCTCTCCAAGGGGCTCGGTGCGCCGGCCGGCTCACTGGTGGTAGGCAGTGCCGACAAGATCGAACGAGCTCGGTTCATCCGGAAGCGGATGGGCGGCGGTATGCGGCAGGTCGGGATCCTCGCCGCTGCCGGTCGGTACGCCCTGGCAAACCAGGTGCAGCGGCTCGCCGAGGATCACGCGAAGGCGGCCCGGCTCGCCGATGCGGTTGCGCCGTTCGGCGTCTTGGCGGCCGAGGTGCGCACCAACCTGGTCCCGTTGGATCTCACCAAGACACCGATGGACGCCCACACCTTCGCGGCCGCGGCCCGTGCGGAAGGGGTGCTGGTCAGTGTGCTCGGTCCGCGTACCGCCCGCCTGGTCACCCATCTCGGTGTGGACGATGCGGCGATCAACCGCGCGATCGACGTCCTCACCCGTGCCCTGCGTACCTGATCCGCACAGCGGACCGGTCAGGTACGTAGTCGCTTGAGAACGGCCACGTCGCTGGCGTGGCCTACGTGCTTCTCGGTTGGGGTCTCCACCACCATCGGTATCCCAGAGGTCGCCGGGTGGCGCATCAGCTCGGCGAAGGCGGGCTCCCCGATGGCGCCCTTGCCGATGTTCTCGTGTCGGTCCCGGGTGGAGCCGCAGAGGTCCTTCGAGTCGTTGGCGTGCACCAGCCGAAGCCGGTCCGCCCCCACGGTGTTCACCAGCGTGTCGAGCGTGGCGGTCATGCCACCTTCGACGGCAAGGTCGTGCCCGGCAGCCCAGGCATGGCAGGTGTCGAAGCAGACACCGAGCCACGGGTGTCGGTCAACCGCGTCCAGGTAGGGGCCGAGCTGTTCTACCCGGGCGGCGAGCGAGCGTCCGCCGCCGGCGCTCGGTTCGACCAGCAGCATTGGCCCGTCCGCGTCACCGGCGGTGTCCAGCAGTGGAAGGAGTACTTCCCGGACCTGGCGCATCGCCGTGTCGGTGTATCCGGCGTCAACCGCGCTGCCGACGTGGAACACCACCCCCTGGGCGCCGATCGCCGCCCCTCGGCGTAGCGCATGCGCCAGCGTCAGCCCTGATCTCTCCACCGTCGCCGCCGTGGGCGAGCCGAGGTTGACCAGTAGGGACGCGTGGATGAATGCCGGGACGCCGCGCTCGGCGCAGCCGTCGCGAAACAGTGCGTCCTGCGCCGGGTTGCCGGGCGGCAGGGCCCAGCCTCGCGAATTGGAGACGTAGACCTGGGCAACCTCGGCGCCCGTCGCATCCAGATAGGGCAGGGCGGCTTTCGCCAGCCCGCCGCTGGTCGGTGTGTGTGCACCGACCGGTCGCGTCGTCGCCATCACAGGCAGCCGAGGGTGATCTGGGTACCCGGCGGCACCTGGGAGTTCTCACCGGGCCTCTGGAACCGGACGGTGCCGTTCTGGTTGAACTGCACCGCGACCGGGAAGGACTGCCCCTCCAACACCTGCTTGGCCTGCTGGCACGGCATGCCGACCACCCGGGGGACGACAACCAGTGGTGGGCCCTGGCTCACCTCCAGGCTGACCTTCGTCCCCTTCTCCACGCCGTCGCCGTCGGCTGGACTCTGCCCGATGACCTCGTTCTTGGGCTTGTCGGATTCCTTCACCGTCGGTGGCTCAACGAGTACCAGCCCGAGCTGGTTCAGGATCGAACGGGCCTCGTCCAGGGGCTTGCCGACCAGGTTCGGCACCGAGATCGGTGCCCGGCCTTTGCTGAGAGTTACCGTGACCTCGTGCCCGGGCCTGACCTCGGTGCCCGCCTTCGGGTCGGTGGCGACGACCATGCCCTCCGGCAGGCTGTTGTGGTAGCGGGTGGAACCCTTGACCACCTTCAGGCCTGCCTCGGTCAGGTCGGTCGTGGCCAACTCGAACTCTTTGCCGACGACATCCGGCACCGCGAACTGTTCGGGGCCCAGCGAGAGGGTGAGGGTGATCGTGCCGCCCTTCGCGATGCGGGACGCGGAGGCCGGATCCTGGGACAGGACGGCGTCCTTCGGTATCTGGTCGTCGTGGCGCGGGTCGGTGTATTGGGGGACCAGACCGGCCCGCTTCGCCTGCGCTTCCGCGGTGGCCTGGTCCAGGCTCACCAACTCTGGGGCCTGCGTGTAGCGGCCGACCCCGACCCACCAGCCGCCCACCGCGGCGATCAGCCCCAGCATCACGACGACGGCAGCCACCGCAAGCCGGCCGCGCTGCTCACCCATGAGCCGACCGGGCAGCGACTTGACACTCTCGTTGTCGGCCGCCCGCCGTCGGCCGCCCCGTGGGGCCTCCTCGGGCAACCGGGCCCAGGCGGGGCGCTGCGCCGGCTGTACGGCCGCGACCACCATGGTCGGCTCGCTCACCGGGGGCTTCTCGGTCACCCGAGGCAGCACCGTGGTGTGGGTATTCGGGTTGCCCAACCCCTCCCGAGCCACCTGCACCTGGGCGAGCAGCGCACCGGCGTCGGCTGGGCGGGCAGCGGGATCGCGCCGGGTAGCGCGGATGACCAGGTCGTCGAGGATCTTCGGGAGTCCTGGCACCAGGGTCGACGGTGCCGGCACATCCTGTCGCACATGCTGCCAGGCCACGTCGACCGGGCGATGGCCCTCGTACGGCACGCGGCCGGTGAGCATCTCGAACAGCACGATGCCCGCCGAATACACGTCAGTGCGCGGGTCGGCGTGCCCGTCGGTCACCAGCTCCGGTGCGACATAGGCGATCGTGGCCATCAACTGGTCGGCCTGTGCGTCGTCGGCGCTCGCCTCCACCGCCTGGGCCAATCCGAAATCGGCGACCTTGACCACGCTGTCGACCAGGTTGGCCGCACCTCCGGTCGGTGCCTCGGCGACCAGCACGTTCTCTGGCTTGACGTCCCGGTGGACGAGCCCGGCCCGGTGCGCGGCGGCGATCGCGGCGAGCATCTGTTCGGTGATCGCGAGCGCCTCGTCGGGGTTGAGCCGGTGCCGTTCGGCGAGCACGTCGCGCAGCGTGCGACCGCGTACGTACTCCATGACCAGGTATGGCCGGTCGGCGTAGATGCCCTGGTCGTAGACCGCGACGACGTTGGGGTGGGTCAGTCGGGCGATGGTCTTCGCCTCGTCGGCGAAACGTTCCACGAAGCCCGCTGGTTGCCCCTGGGCCTCCGGGCTCGGCGCAGGGTGGATGATCTTAACTGCGACGGTGCGATCGAGGCGTTCGTCGGTTGCGGTGTATACAGTCGCCATGCCACCCCGGGCGACCCGACCGCGAATGCGGTAGCGCCCATCGATCAGTGAGCCCAGCAACGTGTCGGCGACCTGTGTGTCCATCGGCAGGGAGTCTATGTGTCCAGGGGTAGGTGGTTGGGCACCGATGCTACAGGCCGGCAGTGACGTTTTGAATCCGGTGACCCAACCGGACGGCCGTTTTCGCAGTTCCGGTCGGGGCGCGACGGCACTGATCCAGTGCCGTGGGGGCCCTCGCTCGATGTCGGGGCGGCGTGGCAGGGTGGTTGGGTGACCGACTCCGTTCCCGCTGGCGAGCCCGCCGTGAGCCCTGCCGCCGAACCGGCTGCCTGGCTGACCCTGCCGGCTGTCGCCGAGCGCCTTGACCTGACGATCAGCAAGGTCCACCAGATGATCCGGGACCGGGAGCTGATCGCGGTCCGCCGAGACGGTGCCCGTCGGGTGCCGGCGGACCTGGTGGCGACCCGAGGGGCGCTCAAGCATCTACCCGGGGTGCTGAATCTCCTCACCGACGCCGGCTACGACGATGAAGAGATCCTGCGCTGGCTCTATCAGCCCGACGACACCCTGCCCGGCGGCACCGCCGCCGTGGCGCTGGCCGGCGATCAGGCCCGGGAGGTCAAACGCCGCGCCCAAGCCCTCGGCTTCTGACCGCGGCGGTCCCCCGCCCGGTCCGGTCGTCTGGCTGGATGGGGTGGGGGTCAGGCAGGGCGGCGGGTGGCGGCGATGGCGAGGTCGGCCAGGGCCTGGTGCGCCTCGGTGTCGAGGTCAACCGTGGACAGTGCGGCGAGCGCGGTGTCGGTGAGCTCCTGGATCCGCTGCTCGGCGCGGCCGAGCGCGCCGCTGGCGCCGATCAGTTCCCGCAGCCGGGTCACCCCCGCGTCGTCGAGGTCGGAGTCGCCGAGGCCATCGAGCAGTACCTCCCGACCGGTGGCGTCGACCATCTCCAACGCCGCCGCCACCAGGAATGTCCGCTTTCCCTCGCGGAGGTCGTCGCCGGCTGGTTTGCCGGTCTGTGCTGGGTCACCAAAGATCCCCAGCACATCGTCGCGTAGCTGGAAGGCCTCACCCAGCGGCAGCCCGTACGCCGAGTACGCCGCGTGAACCTCGGGGGTGGCGTCGGCCAGTGCGGCGCCGAGCAGCAGCGGGCGTTCGACGGTGTACTTCGCCGACTTGTAGCGGGCGACCTTGCCGGCCCGCTCGACCGACGTGTCCCCGGTGGCCTGGGTCAGCACGTCGAGATACTGGCCCACGGTGACCTCGGTCCGCATCTGGTCGAACACCGGCCGGGCCCGGGCGACGGTGTGCGGGTCCAGTCCGGCGGAGTGCAGCAGCTCATCCGACCAGACGAGGCACAGGTCGCCCAGGAGGATGGCCGCCGCGGTACCGAATCCGTCCGCGTCTCCGTCCCAGTCCGCCGACCGGTGTCGGGCGGCGAACCGCAGGTGCACCGCCGGCTCCCCCCGCCGGGTGTCCGAACGGTCGATCAGGTCATCGTGAATCAACGCGCTGGCCTGCACGAACTCCAACGCGGCCAGGGCGGTCGCCACCTGTTCGGTGTCGACCCCACCAGCGCCCCGGTAGCCCCAGTAGGCGAAGGCGGGCCGTAGCCGCTTGCCGCCGCCGAGAACGAATGCCTCGACCGCGTCGGCCAACGGGGCGAGGGAAGCGTCAACGTCGGTCATCCAGGCACGTCGAGTCACCAGGAAGTCGGCCAGTGCCTTGTTGACGCGTTGCCGAAGCCCGGCACGGTCCACCGGGGAGACAGGAGCAGCGTAGGTCACGCCCTGACGCTAGTCGGTCGCTACGGCCGGCGACGCATCGGCGGCCTGGCGACGCGCCGTGCCTTACCGCGTGGTGTCGACTGTGCCGTGTTGCGTGGTGTCGGCCGTGCCGTGCCCCTTGTTACCGTTTGCGGTGGGGAAAGGTCTAGGGAACGCGGCCGTACGCCGCTAGAGTCATGGCGTGGCGCTTGGTCTTCCATCGGTTCTCCCCAATCCGCAGCCGGCGATCGGGGAGCTGATCCGCGACCGCCGGCCGACCTTCTCCTTCGAGTTCATGCCCCCGAAGACAGCGCAGGGCGAGCGGCTGCTCTGGCAGGCCATTCGGGAGCTGGAGTCGCTGCGTCCGTCGTTCGTCTCGATCACCTACGGCGCCGGTGGCTCAACCCGGGACACGACCGTGGCGGTTACCGAACGGGTCGCCACCGAGACCACGCTGCTGCCGATGGCGCACCTGACCGCAGTCAACCACTCGGTGGCCGAGCTGCGTCACGTGATCGGACGGTTGGCTGCTGCGGGCGTGCGTAACGTGCTCGCCGTGCGCGGCGATCCGCCCGGCGACCCCACCGGCGAGTGGATCCCACACCCGGACGGCGTGGACTACGCGGAGGACCTGGTCCGCCTGGTCCGCGACGCGGGTGACTTCAGCGTCGGCGTTGCCGCCTTCCCGTACAAGCACCCCCGCTCGCCCGACATCGACTCCGACACGGCGTACTTCGTCCGCAAGTGCCGGGCCGGAGCCGAGTTCGCGATCACTCAGATGTTCTTCGACGCGGATGAGTACCTTCGGCTGCGGGACCGGGTGGTCGTGGCGGGCTGTGACACACCGCTCATCCCCGGTGTGATGCCGGTAACGAAGATCAACACCATCGAGCGGTCGGAGCAGCTCTCCGGCGCGCCGTTCCCGCCGGCCCTGGCCGCGCGCTTCGAGCGGGTGGCGGATGACCCGGAGGCGGTCCGCCAGCTCGGTGTCGAGCAGGCCAGCGAGATGTGTCAGCGGCTGTTGGACGAGGGGGTTCCCGGCATCCACTTCATCACCTTCAACCGGTCCACAGCGACCCGGGAGATCTGGCGGAATCTGCGAGTCAGCACCCCAGGGTGACCAGACGCGCCACGACACCGTGCGATCGGTGCGACGGTTGATCCGTGGTGGGCAGACAGCTGAACTGGGACCAGTACGCCACGGCCTGGGCGCGCCTGCACGGTGGGTTCGATCCGCGCACCGCGGCCCCGCCCGTCCGTGCCTGGCTGCGTCTCGCGTACCACGGGGGCTACGTGCTGGGTCGGCTGCGGGTCACCCCGACCGCGGTCACCGTCGCCGGGGTGCTGCTCTGCTTCGGCGTGCCGCTGGTCGCGGTACGCCCACAGAACGGGCCCTTCCTCGGCGCGTTGCTGGTGCTGCTCGCCTCGGTGGCGGACAGTCTCGATGGCGCGGTCGCGGTGGTGAGCAACCGCACCACCCGGCTCGGGTACGTCTACGACTCGGTGGCTGACCGGCTCGGTGAGGCGGCCTGGCTGGTCGCGTTCTGGCTGCTCGGCGCGCCCGGCGCGCTGGTGGCCGCCGGTGGTGCGCTCTCCTGGCTGCATGAGTACGTGCGGGCCCGGGCAACCTCCGCCGGAATGCGAGAGATCGGTGCGGTGACTGTGGGGGAGCGGCCGACCCGGGTCGTGGTGGCCCTGGTCGGCCTGCTGCTGGCCGGGCTGGCCGGGTTGATCGAGCCGGACCTGGCCGCGGGCACCATCACCATGGCGAGCGCGGTCTGGGCGCTACTGGCCGGCTTCGGCCTCGGACAGCTTATGGCCGCCGTCCGGGGCGCACTGATCAACGTCGGCTGACGCTCGCGGCCCCGGAGCCGGGTTCGAGGTGCGGGGAACGGCCACCGGAGCCGCCTGCGAGCCGGGACACCGTGCGGTAGGCGTATCGGCGGACCGCGCCTACCCGCTACCAGGCAGGGCCGATGGAGTCGGCGACGATCTGGGCGGAGAGGGCGACCATCGGCAGCCCCCCGCCCGGATGGCAGGAGCCACCGACCAGCCACAGCCCACGGCCCGGTCCCCGGTTTGGTGGGCGGAGCAGGCTGCCCGTGGTGCCGTAGATCGCGCCGCCCGGTGTGCCCGTCGCAGTGCCCAGGTCGGCCGGCGTACGAATCTCCCGGAACAGCAGCCGGTCCCGTACGTCGACTCCCCGCGCGGCCAACACGTCCAGGATCCGGTCCGCGTACGCCTCGGCGAGGCCGGGGCGTCGCCAGTCGACAGCAGCGGCAGCGGTGCCCTGCCGAGCGGCGTTGACCAGCACGAACCACGCCTCGTGCCCAGCCGGGCGGACCGCCTCGTCGGCGGCCACGGTGACAAAGACCGTCGGGTCCGGGGCCGGGCGCGCCCGAACCCCCCGCCCGGGTGCCCCGAAGACCGCGTCGAACTCGCCGTCGTAGCCGTCGGGGAAGAAGACGTTGTGGTGGGCCAGCCCAGAGTCCCCGCGCACGCCGAGCAGCAGCACGAAGCCGGCGAGGCTGCGGTCGGTCAACGCGGCCAGTCGTCGTGGGGTGGGCAGCAGGTCCTGGTAGAGGGTGAGCGCGTCAACGTTGGACACCACCACATCGGCCGGCACGGGGGCGTTCACGCCGGCGAGGCGTACGCCGTGCACCCGTCCGCCCGCCGCGTCGATCCGGGTGACCCGGACGCCGGTCCGAACCACCACCCCGAGGTCCAGGCAGCGGGTCAGCAGGGCGTCGGCGAGGGTGCCCAGGCCGCCGCGGAGGTACCAACCGCCGAAGGCCAGCTCGGCGTACGGGACGGCGACGAGGGCCGCCGGCGCCCGGCGCGGGTCGGTTCCGGCGTACGTCGCGTACCGGTCGAGCAGCATCCGGAGCCGGGGGTCGGACAGGTGGGCGCGGCCGAGTCCACGTAGCGTGCGGCCCGGCCCGATAGCGGCCAGGTCACCCAGCCGCCAGGCCAGCATCGCCAGGTCTCGGGGCGAGTCGACCCGGCGGCGCAGGACATCCCGTTCCGAGGCCGTCCAGACCCGCTCGGCACGCCGCCAGAGGCGCCGCCACTGGGCGGCGGCCCGCTCGCCGAAGGCCGCGCCGATGCGGGCGGCGAACTCGTCGGAGTCGGCGCATGAATCGAGCATTGGTCCACCCTGGGGGAAGACGTGTCGCACGATCGGGTCGAGTGGGACCGGGTCCAGGTATTCGTCGAGCTTCGCTCCGGTGGCCTCGAACAGGTCGTGGAATACCTGGGGCAGGGTCAGCAGGCTGGGCCCGGTGTCGAAGTGGAAGGGGCCGGCGGGCGTGTCGTGTACGTACCGGCCGAGCTTGCCGCCCACCGTGTCACCCTGCTCCAGGAGGGTGACCTGGTGCCCGGTGGTGGCCAGTCGGGCGGCGGTGGCCAGGCCACCCACCCCGGCGCCGACGATCACGACTCGCGCCATGGTGTGCCTCCTAGCCGACCGGACGGCCCCGCCAGCTCAGGCGCCGTCGCTTCCGCAGATGGTACGACCGCAGGGTCAGCCAACCGAGAACCGCTACCGACGCGGGGTGCCCCAACGCGTCCGGCCACCACCGACCGCCGGTCGCCCGGGCGCTGATCACCCGCCCGGCGACCCCGAGCAGGTAGGCTCCGGCGGCGACGGCGGCTGCCCCCGGCGCACCGCCGATCAGCGCGGCCACGGCGACCAGCGCCGGGGCGGTGTAGAGCAGCAGCAGCAGCGCGACCACCGTGGCTGCCGCCGAGGGACGACCGAACGAGGCCCACAGCGACTTCGAGTAGCCGTCGCGTAGCTGTGGCCAGTCGTCGTACATCCGGCAGGTGGCCAGCTGTGAGCCGTCGGCGAGGGCGATCTGGCCGCCGGACCGCTTGACCGCCCGGGCCAACTCGAGATCCTCCAGGACCCGGTCGGACACCGCCGCGTGTCCACCTGCGGTGGTGTACCCGGCCCGGTCTACGACCAGGAACTGCCCACCGGCCGCGGCCAGGGACGGCCGGGCCGACCGCTCCATCGCGGGCAGCGGCAGGAACGTCAGCCACAACCACTGCAACAACGGCTGAACCAGCCGGTCTGCCACCGTCGCAACCAGGATTCGGGGGTACGGCGACAGCAGCGCCACCCGCGCGGCCCGTAGCTCGCAGACCGCCGCGGCCACGGCGTGGGGGGCGAGCACCACGTCGGCGTCGACGAAGACCAACACGGTGGCGGCCGGGTCGGCCCGGGCGGCGAGCTGCCAGCAGGCGTGCGGCTTGCCCAGCCAACCCGGCGGTGGAGCGTCGCCGTCGAGCAGGGTGACCCGGGGGTCGTCGCCGGCGACCGTGCGGACGACCTCGTGGGTGCCGTCGGTTGACCCGTCGTCGAGCACCACGATCTGTAGCTGTGGCACACCGCGCTGGGCCAGCAGTGCGCGCAGACACGGGGTGACTCGGGCGGCCTCGTTGCGCAGCGGCAGCAGCACCGCCACCGGTTCGGTCACCAGCGCCGGCGTCCCGACCGGGCGGCGCAGCCAACGGCCGGCGTTGACCAGGGCGTGTGTGGTCAGCGCGGCCACGCCGGCCAGTATCGCCAGCAACAGGATCATGTCGGCGCCCCACCTCGGCGGGGGCCGGCGGCGAGACGCCGGGCCGGATCGCTCATACCGATGTGTCGGCGCGACGTCGCCGGCCCACTGGTGTCGTCCGGCCGCGTCGGGGCAGCAGCGTCGGCCGGAGGCGTCGGGGCAGCAGCGTCACCGCCAGCGGCACCGCGGTCAGCGCCATAACCGCTGCGCCCCACCCGGCCGAGGCGGGCAGGTCGAGGAAGACGGCGTGGGCCAGCACGCTGGAGCCGTACGTCCACAGATAGAGCGCGAGCATCGGAGCGTCGCGGCTGTCGGTGGTGGCCACGGCGGTGCCGGCCAGTGGCCGCAGGGCGGCCATCACCAGCACCGCGAAGAGCAGCCAGCCCAGGTAGTTGCTGATGGGGATGCCGGGCAGGCCGGGCAGCGCGGGGGTGGCGTTCCGCCAGGCCCAGTGCCCCTCGGCGACCATCTGCGGGTCGAGGAAGAGATCCCAGGCGGCCAGTCCGACCGCTGCCAGCGCAATTCGGCGGACAGCCGGCCCGGTGCCCCTGGTCGGCCCGCCGCCGGTGAGGCGGACCGCGGTCAGCCAGGCGGGCCAGGCCATCCAGGTCCAGGCGAGTGGGATGATCAGCGGCACCCCGGCCAGCTTCGGCCCGAGCTGTTCCGCGTAGTCGTAGCTGCCGAACGGGAACCCGGTGGCCACGCCGAGCGCCTCGATGGCGAAGCCGCCGCCGGTGACCACGGCGAGCAACGCTGCCGCTGTCCGGGGACCCCGGCTGAGCAGCGTGTGACCAACCGAGAGCAGGTAGCCGAGCAGGACTGTGGCGACGGTCAGCCGGGCTCGGGTCTGCCCCGTGGTCAGGGGGTAGCAGATCTGCGCCAGCACCAGCACGGCCAACAGCGCCCAGACGATCCGGAGGGTGTTCCCCGGTAGGGCGGTGGGCCGGGTCATGTGGGGGCCCTTCCGGAGGCGGCGGGTGGAGGGAGCGGCAGGTCCCGGCCGAGCACCCCGAACAGTCGTTCGTCACCGGGGAAGCGGAAGTCGCGCAGGACGTCAACGAAGCCGAAGCGTCGGTACAGTCGCCAGGCCCGGGAGCGTTGCTCGTCTGCCTCCGGGGTGGACAACAGGGTGGTACTCCCCTCCGCTATCCCGAGCAGGGCGCGCAGCTGGCCGGCACCCAGCCCGTGCCCCTGTGCGGGCGGTCGGACATGTAGCTCGACCACCTCGAAGCAGCTGGCCAGCCAGCGGCGGCGGGTGGCCGGGTCCAGCATCCGCCCTACCTGGTCGTGCCACCACTGGCCGGGCCTCCCGTGGTATCCGTAGCCGAATCCGGCCAGGTGGCCTTCGGAGGTGAGGCTGGCGACAGCGCGGAAGCCCGGGCGGCGGACGTGGGAGGCGATGTAGCCGCGCCGCGCCTTGAGCAGGTCGGCGCGGTATCCCATCGCCTCGCCGTAGACGGCCACCACGTCGTCCAGTCGCCGAACGAGGTCGTCCGGTGTCCACCGCACCAGCCTCATACCGTCCCCACCTTCGTCTCGCCGCCCGTGGTCCAGCCCAGCACCGTCCGGTCACCGACCACGTCGCGTACCTCGAAACGGGCGAAGAGTTCCTCCGCGTACCACCCCTCAGTGGGGGTTCGCATGATCGCGGCACGATGCTCGGGGTGACGGTACGCGAATGCGACGAGCTCCGCCGGGGTGCGCCACACGCTGACCGTGCCCTGCCAGCCCAGCGGCGCCTCGCCGACCCCGAAGCGGGCGAGCAGGCCGGGTGCGGTGTGCAGCGCGTGGGCCACGGGGGGTACCGCCCGCCAGAAGGCGACCGCTCGGGCGGGGCGGAGCCGGGCCCGGGTCAGTGCCAGCACCGGGCCGTTGGATCGCCCGCCTGGCGGGTCGCCGAACGGCTGCCGGCCGGACCATTCGCCCCGGCTGGTGAGCGGGCGTAGGTCGATTCGGACGGCGGCGCGGGCGATGCGCGTCCAGGCCCGTCCCACCCGGGAGTCGGCGAAGCCGGTGGCCGCGGCGGGGGAGTCCCACACCGTCAGCGCCGCCCACCGGGTCAGGTCCGCGTCGCGGGGACCGAAGCCGGTGCCGGCCCCGGTGCCGAGCAGTTTGGCGAAGCGGACGCCGGGCAGCGCGCGGAGCCGGCGCGGATCGACCGCCATCCGGGCCAGCGCCCGGGGCAGCCCGGCTCGGCTGGTCCGCCACACGTGCAGGGTGACCAACTCGGGGACCGGCGCCCGGCGGTTGACCGGGCGGGGCTCGTTCGACAAGCCCGCTCACGCCACCTCGGCCGGTGTGCCGCCGGTTACCCGCAGCAGCTCCGGATAGGTGGTGGGGAAGACCGCGCGGGGTACGCCGCCGGCAGCCCAGATCTCGTCGTACTTGTCGAGGGTGGTGTCCACCAGGGTGCGCAGTGGCCGGGGGTGGCCGACCGGGGCGACGCCACCGATGACCTGTCCGGTGTGTTCGCGGACGAACTCCGGCGTGGCCCGCCGGAGTCGGGTGACGCCGATCGCCGCGGCGAGGCCGACGGTGTCCACCCGGTGTGCCCCGGAGGTCAGCACCAGCAGCGGCCCGTCGTCTGTCTCGAAGACCAGGGAGTTGGCGATCTGGCCGACCTCGACATCGAGTGCGGCGGCGGCTGCCGCGGCGGTGTGGACGGCGTCGGGCAGCAGGCGGACGAGGCTGGGTGCGCCAGAGCCGTCGAGTACGCCAGCGCCGTCCAGCGCCTCCTGTGTCGCCCGTACTTTCGGGTGTGGGTGCATCCGACCATTCTTCCCGGTGCGCCCCAGGCGGTTTCGTTGGCCACGCCAGCGGTGGTGGTCGGTGGGCGGGCGAGCCCGAGGTGGCGACCACGGCGGTCAGGCCGCCAGGTTGACTGCGGTGGTGCGGCGGCATCCGACCCGTCCGACGTGCGGCGACCGCGGCGCACGTTGTGTCTTTGTCGGCGGGAGGGTGTACTGTCAGCAGTAGTTAGAACGGGTGTTCGATTAACCGAGGGTTGTTGCTTCGGATGCTCGTTCCGACAGCCGGAGTGGTGTTTCGCGGCGCTGCTCCGGGCGGGTGCGACACCGCGGGTCGCGCCCAGGGTTGTGGGCAGTCGCGAGCCCCGGCCCGTCAGGCGGGAGCGTCGCCCGCCGCCCTCGACCCCCGGCGGCGGGCGACGAACCTGCTGGTCCTGCCGGCCGGGTGTGGTGTGGGGAAGCGTCCACGCCCGGTCGGCCCCGCCGGTGCGTCTTCCTCCGCACCACTCGACCCGGCGGTCCGTCGGCGGATCAGTTCCGTCGGGTGGCGCCTCGGCCCCTGGAGGAGACAGAGCATGCCGACCAAGCCAGCTCCGGCGCCAACGGTGCCGGCCCACGTGCTGCCGCAGCGCACCCCTGTCCAACTCCTTACGGTGGCCCGTCGCGGGCTCGCCGAAGCTGCCCGCACCAGCCCTGACGGTCTCCGCTACGCGGCGGCTCACCTGGCTGCTCTGCGGGCCGCCGCGGCGTTGCTCGCTGCCCGTGCTCGCCCCGTACCGACTCGGCGTAGCCGGGTTACCAGTGTCTGGGTCCTGCTCGTCGGTGTTGCCCCCGAGCTCGACGAGTGGGCCCGGTTCTTTGTCCTGGCCGCCGGTAAACGCGCCGCTGCCGAGGCTGGTATTCCGCGGGTCGTCACCTCTCGGGAGGCCGACGATCTGCTGCGTGCCGCCGAGGAGTTCGTGCTGGTGGTGGAGGCCGCGCTTGGTGTGGCGCGAGCACCGTCCCTTGGCGGTGGCCGGGCGGCCTGAGCCGCGGCGACACCCCCCGCCTGGGGGCACCCCGAGCCGCGACGCCGAGGGTGCTGGCAGTAGTAGAAGAATCTTCCAGATAAGTCCGTTTTGTTAGTTCTTTACCTATTTGTAATGCACTGGTCCATCAGCACGACAGCACGACAGGGGGTAGGTCCGATGGCGGGCCGTATGGTGGTCGGTTCCGCCGCATTGGCGGGTCTGGTGCGTCCGGCGAGTGCGCCGGCCCCGATCGGGGGACAGCGGGTGCTGCCGGTTGCCCCCGAACTGACCGGCCTGCTGCCCAACCGGGGGCTACGCCGCGGCAGCACGATATCGGTCGCCGCTGGCCAGCCCCGGCGCAGCGGCGCCACCTCCCTGGTCCTGGCGCTGCTCGCCGAGACGTCCCAGGCCGGCTCGTGGTGTGCCGTGGTCGGGGTGCCGACCTTCGGGGCGATCGCCGCCGCCGAGTTCGGGATCGCCCTGGACCGGCTCGCCCTCGTGCCGAACCCGGGACCAGAGTGGGCCACCGTCGTCGCCACGCTGATCGACGGGGTGGATGTCGTGGTCGCCGCCGTCCCGGCCACAGTGTCCACATCGGTCGCCAGTCGGCTGGCGGCTCGGGCCCGGCAGCGGGGCAGCGTCCTCGTCCCGTACGGACGGTGGGACGGCGCCGACCTGACCCTTCAGGTGACCCGGGGAGTCTGGCAGGGAGTCGGTGTCGGTCGGGGCCGGCTGCGGCGGCGGGAGGTCACCGTGGCGGCGCGGGGGCGGGGCGCCGCCACCCGTCCCCGGGAGGTGACGATCTGGCTGCCCGGTGCTGGTGCGACCCAGGTGGTTCCGGATTCGACCCGTGGCACCCGGGCGGCTTCGCCTACGGGGCGTTCCGGTGCCGGCCGACTCCGAGCGGTGCCACCGGCCACCGACGGGCCCCGGCCGCTCACCCTGGCCGGTTCGGCATGACCGGGCTCCGCACGATGGTGCTCTGGTGCCCGGACTGGCCGGTGGTCGCCGCTGAGCTGGTGGAGGGGGTGCCCGCCACCGACCCGGTCGCGGTACTGCACGCCAACCGGGTGGTCGCCTGCTCCGAGCCAGCCCGGGCCGGGGGAGTGCGCCGAGGATTACGGCGGCGGGAGGCGCAGAGCCGATGCCCCCGGCTCACCGTCCTCGCCCACGACCCTGCCCGGGACGCGCGAGCGTTCGAGCCGGTGGTGGCCGCGGTCGAGGAGTTGGTGGCCGGGGTGGCGGTGGTCCGCCCCGGGATGTGCGCGGTATCGGCCCGGGGCCCGGCCCGCCACCTCGGCGGTGAGGGGGTGGCGGCGGAGCGAATCATCGAGCACGTCGCCCAGGCCTGTGCGGTGGAGAGCCAGGTCGGCATCGCTGACGGGGAGTTCGCCGCCGGGCTGGCCGCCCGTACCGGCCAGGTGATTCCCCCGGGTGGGACGCCGCGGTTCCTCGCCGACCAGCCAGTCGAGGCGCTCGGCCGACCGGCCCTGGCTGACCTGCTGCGTCGGCTCGGTATCTGCACCCTTGGCGATGTCGCCGCGCTGTCCCCCGGCGACGTGCTGGCCCGATTCGGCGCCGACGGTGCGCTGGCCCACCGGCTGGCCGCGGGCCAGGATCATCGTCCGCTTGCGGTTCGGCGGCCTCCGGTGGACCTGACGGTGACCGCGAACCAGGACGAACCGCTCGACCGGGTTGACGCGGCGGCCTTCGTCGCCCGCGCGTTGGCCGAGCGGCTGCACGATCGCCTCGCCGAGTACGGGCTGGCCTGCACCCGCCTCGGTATTGAGGCGGTGACCGCGCACGGTCAGGAACTGCACCGAACCTGGCGGCACGACGGTCTGCTCACCGCCGCCGCCATCGCCGACCGGACGCGGTGGCAGCTCGACGGGTGGCTCTCCGGTGGCCGGTCGGGTGCCGAACCGGTGCGGCCCACCGCCGGCATCGTCCGGCTACGGCTGGTGCCCGACGGGGTGGTCGCGCTGGGGGCCCTACAACCCGGCCTGTGGGGGGAGGCCGGGGAGGAGCGGGGCCGGGCCCACCGGGCGTTGAGCCGGATCCAGGGTCTCCTTGGCCCCGAGGCGGTGGTCACCGCGGTACTCGGCGGCGGGCGATCCCCGGCCGACCAGGTACGCCTGGTGCCGTGGGGCGATGAACGCCGGTCGGCCCGCCCCGGGTCCCCCACGTCGGGGTGGTTGCCGCCCCGGCCGGGGGAGCCGCCGTGGCCGGGCCGGCTTCCGCCGCCGGCGCCAGCGGTGGTGCTCCCCGAGCCGCTGGCCGCTACCGTGCAGGACACCGTCAAGGAGCCCGTCGTGGTCAGCGCACGTCTGGCGGTGAGTGCGGCACCGGCGTGGCTCACCATCGGGGCCGGCCGGCCGGTGGCGATCACCGGATGGACTGGTCCGTGGCCGGTTGACGAGCGGTGGTGGGAACCGGCGGAGGCCCGGCGGCGGGCCCGGTTCCAGGTCTGCCTCGCCGATGGTGCCGCCCTGCTGCTCGCGGTCGAGGGGGGCCGGTGGCTGGTGGAGGCGAGCTATGACTGAGCTGCGTGGCACAGGCGGCCACCGATGAGCTTCCACAACCCGGATTTGCCGTGGTCGGAGCTGGAGCGGGTGCTCAGCGGCGAATCCACCCGGGGGCAACGGCGTACTCGAGACGGCGAGCGGCATCTGCACGTGGTGGACCCGCTGGCGGTGGCGGCCGACGGCGGCGACGCCCCCGCGCGGGCCGGCAGACATCCGTACCATCCGCCGCCCGTGACAGCCCGCCCGGACGATGTGGTGCCGTACGCCGAGCTGCACACGCACACCAACTTCAGCTTCCTCGACGGTGCCAGCCACCCGGAGGAGTTGGCCGAGGAGGCCGTCCGGTTGGGGCTCACCGCTCTAGCGGTGACCGACCACGATGGCTTCTACGGCGTGGTGCGCTTTGCCGAGGCGGCGCGTGCCCTGCACCTGCCGACGGTCTTCGGTGCGGAGCTCTCCCTCGACCTGCCGGGCGCGCCCAACGGCGAGCCGGACCCGCTCGGGCGGCACCTGTTGCTGCTCGCCCACGGCCACGAGGGGTACGCCCGATTGGCCGCCACCATCTCCCGGGCCCAGCTACGCGGTGGCGAGAAGGGCCGTCCGGTCTATGGGGAGTTGGCGGAGGTCGCGGCCGAGCTGCGGGACCACGTGGTGGTGCTCACCGGCTGCCGTAAGGGCCACGTGCCGGCCGCGCTGCTCACCGAGGGAGTCGACGCGGCGGCCCAGGAACTGGATCGGCTGACTGCGCTGTTCGGCGCGGAGATGGTCGCGGTGGAGCTGACCGACCACGGCCACCCGGTCGACACCGACCGCAACGACGCCCTCGCCGAGCTGGCGGAGGCTGCCGGGCTACCGACAGTGGCCACCAACAATGTTCACTACGCCACTCCGGGGCGGCGTCGGCTGGCCACCACCCTCGCCGCGGTCCGGGCCCGACGTAGCCTGGACGAGATCGACGGCTGGCTACCCGCTGCCGGCACCGCCCACCTGCGCAGCGGTGCCGAGATGGCGGCCCGGTTCGCCGCCTATCCGGGGGCGGTGGCCCGAGCCGCTGAGTTCGGCGCGGAACTCGCCTTCGACCTACAGCTCGTCGCCCCGGCACTACCGGCGTATCCGGTGGCGTCCGGGCACACCGAGATGAGCTGGCTGCGTCATCTCACGGCGCGGGGGGCACGTGAGCGTTACGGCCCACCGGAGGCACACCCCGAGGCGTACGCGCAGCTTGAACATGAGCTGAACATGATCGAGGAACTGGGCTTTCCCGGCTACTTCCTGGTGGTCTACGACATCGTCACGTTCTGCCGTGAGCAGGACATCTACTGTCAGGGCCGAGGGTCGGCGGCGAACTCGGCGGTCTGCTACGCGTTACGGATCACCAACGTTGACGCGGTCCGTCACCGGCTGCTCTTCGAGCGCTTCCTCGCCCCGGAGCGGGATGGGCCACCGGACATTGACGTGGACATCGAGTCCTCCCGTCGAGAGGAGGTGATCCAACACGTCTACGCCCGGTACGGGCGGGAGCACACCGCTCAGGTCGCCAACGTCATCTCGTACCGGCCCCGGTCGGCGGTGCGGGACGTGGCGAAGGCGTTCGGATTCTCCCCCGGCCAGCAGGACGCCTGGAGCAAACAGATCGATCGGCGGGGTTCGGTCGCCGCGGTCGATGTCGAGGGCATCCCCGAGTCGGTGGTGGCGTACGCCGACGCGGTGCAGACCTTTCCCCGGCATCTGGGCATCCACTCCGGTGGCATGGTGATCTGCGACCGGCCGGTGATCGAGGTGTGCCCGGTGGAGTGGGGGCGGATGCCCGGCCGGAGCGTGCTCCAGTGGGACAAGGACGACTGCGCCGCCGTCGGTTTGGTCAAGTTCGACCTGCTCGGCCTCGGCATGCTCGCCGCGTTGCACCACGGTTACGACATGATCGGGGCGCGGCTCGAGCTGGGCGACATGACCCTGGACGATGCCGAGGTCTACGACATGCTCTGCCGGGCCGACTCGGTCGGGGTGTTCCAGGTGGAGAGCCGTGCCCAGATGGCCACCCTGCCCCGGCTCAAGCCCCGCTGCTTCTACGACCTGGTGGTGGAGGTGGCGCTGATCCGGCCGGGCCCGATCCAGGGCGGCGCGGTGCATCCGTACATCCGGCGTAAGAACGGCCAGGAGCCGGTCACCTTCCCGCATCCGCTGATGCGCAACGCGCTGGAGAAGACCTTGGGTGTGCCGCTGTTCCAGGAGCAGCTCATGCAGCTCGCCATCGACCTGGCCGGATTCGACGCGGCGGAGGCGGACCAGCTGCGCCGGGCGATGGGGGCCAAGCGGTCGGCGGAGCGGATGGCCAGGATCGCCGATCGACTCTACGCCGGGATGGCCGAGCGGGGCGTCACCGGTGAGCTGGCCGACGATGTCTACCGCAAGCTCACCGCGTTCGCCAGCTACGGCTTCCCGGAGAGCCACGCGATGAGCTTCGCCTACCTGGTCTACGCCAGCTCCTGGCTCAAGCGGTATCACCCGGCACCGTTCCTGGCCGCGCTGCTCAACGCCCAACCGATGGGGTTCTACTCGCCGCAGACCCTGGTGGATGACGCTCGTCGGCACGGGGTGGAGGTCCGTCGGCCGGATGTCAATGCCAGCGGTGCTGGGGCGGTCCTGGAGTCCACCCCGAACACCCGGTGGGGAAGCCAGCCGGGGGAGCCGCCGCACGAGTGGGGGCTGGGTGGTCCGGCGGTTCGGCTCGGGCTGGGCAGCGTGCGTACGCTCAGCGTGGAGGTGGCCGAGCGGATCGAGACCGAGCGGGCAGCGCGCGGGCCGTATCGGGACATGTCGGACCTGGCCCGGCGGGTGGGTCTGACCGCCACGCAGCTGGAGGCGCTAGCCACCGCGGATGCCTTCGCGTGTTTCGGCGTGACTCGACGGCAGGCGCTCTGGAGCGCTGGGGTGGCGGCCCAGGAGCATCCCGACCGCCTGCCTGGTACCGTGCCCGGCGCAGTCGCGCCGACGCTGCCCGGGATGGCGGCGGTCGATCGTCTCGTCGCGGATGTCTGGGCGACCGGGCTGTCGCCGGAGAGTCATCCGGCCCGGTTTGTCCGGGACCGGCTCGACGCCCTGGGGGCGGTGCCGATCGCCCGGCTCGCGCGGGTGGAGCCGGGTCGGCGGATTCGGGTTGGCGGGATCGTCACCCATCGGCAGCGTCCGGCAACCGCGGGCGGGGTCACCTTCCTCAACCTGGAGGACGAGACGGGGATGCTCAACGTCACCTGTTCCCCGGGGTTGTGGCAGCGCTATCGGCAGGTGGCGAAGAGCAGCGGGGGGCTGGTGGTCCGGGGCCTCCTCCGTCGGCACGAGGGAGTGATCAACCTCACCGCCGACCGGCTGGACCCGCTTGAACTCCAGGTTCGGCGGCCGGCACGCGACTTTCGGTGATCGTCAAGTGATCCAGGTTATGGTTTTTCGCCCCGGGCGGCGGGAGACTCCTGCCCGCGCTGGCAACGTGGCCCGCGCGGTACGAGGGGACGAACCGATGACGGGGAATCACGCCTACAACGGCGGGGTGGCCAACACGAGCCGGACCCGGCTCGGCACCGGGTGGGTGCCCACCCATCACGCCGAGGCCCGGGAGTACGAGATCACCGAGGGGCCGGTGGCGAACTCGGTGCGTTCGCGGCACGAGGAGGAGGTCGGCGCCGCCGGCGAGTCCTGACCGGCCAGCCGTTCCGGACGGGACTGGACGTGGTGACTAGGCTGGTCGAGGTGGAGCAGACCCGAGGGCGGCTCGCTGGCCCGCCGCTTACCCCGCGTACCGCCGTCATCTGGTCGGTGCTGCGCGCCGAGCTGGACCGTCGTGCCGGCGCCGACCTGACCGTACTCGACGTGGGTGGGGGCACCGGCGGCTTTGCGGTCCCACTGGCCCAGGCTGGGCACCGGGTGACTGTCGTGGACGCCAACCCCGACGCGCTCGCCGCGCTGACCCGCCGCGCTACTGACGCCGGGGTCGCCGACCGGGTGCGCGCGGTGCAGGGCGACGGTGACGCGCTCGCCGGGCTCGTGGAGCCGGCCAGCGTGGACCTGGTGCTCTGTCACGCCGTCCTGGAGGTGGTTGACGACCCGGCGGCGGTGGTCGCCGCACTGGCCGGCGCGCTGCGCCCGGGCGGGGCCGCGAGCGCGCTGGTCGCCGGGCGGGCCGCCGCGGTGCTCGGTCGGGCGATGACCGGCCAGTTGGATGTCGCCGCACTACTCGCCGCCGGCTCCTCCGGAGCCGGCGGCCCCCGGGACACTCTGCGGCGGCGCTTCGCCGCCGATGAGGCGGCCGCGCTGCTCACGGCCGCGGGTCTGGAGGTCGAGGAGATCCACGGCGTACGCGTCCTCACCGACCTGCTACCCGCCGCGGTCGCCGACGGCCAGCCCGCCGCCCTGCTGGAGTTGGAGCTGGAGCTCGCCGCCCAACCGCCCTGGCGGGACCTCGCCGCCCAGCTGCACCTGTTCGCCCGTCGGCGAGCATGATCGGCCCACCCGAGCAGACCCGCCTGCCCGGCACTCCGTCGCCGGGGGCCAGCGCCGGTTCGCCCGCCGCGGTTGACGTCGGGGCGAGCGATCCGCTCGGGATCCTCGCCCCCCGGTACGGCGCGGCGAGCCTCGCTGACATCCTGCCCGCCGCGCTCGCGGTGCTGGGAGTGCCCGGCGCGACCGACGTGCTCGGCCTGACCGCCGCGCTAGCCGGTGTGCGCCGGATCGCCGTGCTGTTGGTGGATGGGCTCGGCTGGCATCAGATCCCCACCGCCACGCCGTACGCGCCGAACCTGGCTGGGTTGGCCGCAACTGCCGGCCGGCCGCTCACCTCCGGCTTTCCGTCCACGACTCCGACGAGCCTGGTGACCCTGGGCACGGGCACTGCCCCCGGTGCGCACGGCGTGCTCGGGTTCACCCTGCGGGTTCCCGGCACCGACCAGGTGCTCAACCACATCGACTGGGCCGGCGACCCGGAGCCGCTGCGCTGGCAGCCCGTCCCCACCCAGCTGGAGCGGGCCCGGGCTGCCGGGGTCCAGGTGACGGTGGTGAGCCGGCCCGAGTTCGGCGGTAGCGGTCTCACCCTGGCGGCCAACCGGGGCGGCGACTACCGGGGTGCGGCGGGCGTCGCCGAGTTGGGCCGGGAGATGCTGGCTGCGCTGAAGGCCGGGTCCGGGCCCACCCTGGTCTCTGGCTACCATCCGGATCTCGATCGGCACGGCCATCTCAGCGGGGTCGATTCGGCACCCTGGCGCGCCGCCGCGGCCGATGTCGACCGGCTGGTGGCTCGTCTCGTGGAGGGGCTACCGCCGGACGCGGCGTTGCTGGTCACCGCCGACCACGGTCAGCTCGACATTCCCGCCGAGCACCGGTTCGACCTGGACACCGACCCGCGCCTACGCACCGGTGTGACGGTGGTTGCCGGCGAGCCCCGAGTTCGCTACCTGCACGTGCGGCCCGGCGCCCTGGACGACGTAGTGGCCACCTGGTCGGCCGTACTCGGCGCTGCCGCCCGGGTCACCACCCGGGCGGAGCTGGTGGCGGCTGGCTGGTTCGGCCCGGTGCCCGAGGAGCACCTGGGCCGGATCGGGGACGTGGTCGTGCTCTGCAACGGCAGCTACGCCGTGCTGGCCACTCGGTCCGAGCCGCCGATGGCGAGTCGGCTGGTGGCGTACCACGGTTCGGACACCGCGGCGGAGATGACGATCCCGCTGCTGGTGGTCCGGGGCTGAGCTGCGTTCCGCTGCCGTGCCGCTGGCCAGGGCGGGGACACCCGCACTAGCCTTCCGGGTATGGGCCGCAGCCAGTCATTGCCGCGCGGCGGCGACCCGCGTTTCGGGCCGGACGCCGATGACTCCGGATGTCGGGTGCTGCACGTTGACATGGACGCCTTCTTCGCCGCTGTCGAGGTGCACCGCCGGCCGGAGCTACGCGGGCGGCCGGTCGTGGTCGGCGGGCTCGGGCCGCGGGGAGTGGTCAGCTCGGCGAGCTACCCGGCCCGCCGGTACGGCGTCCAGAGCGCGATGCCGACCGTGCGGGCCCGGGCACTCTGCCCGCACGCGGTCTTCCTGCCGCCCGACTTCACCGCCTACACGACCGCCTCGCGCCGGGTTATGGAGATCTTCCGGGAGGTCACCCCGCTGGTCGAGCCCCTCTCCCTGGACGAGGCCTTCCTCGACGTGGCCGGCGCCCAGCGGCTGTTCGGCCCGCCGTCGGCGATCGCCCGGCTGATCCGCGAGCGGGTGGCGAGCGAGGTGGGGCTCACCTGCTCGGTCGGGGTGGCGTCAAGCAAGTTTGTCGCGAAGCTTGGCTCGACCCGGGCCAAACCGGACGGGCTGCTGGTGGTTCCGACCGCCCGGGTGCTTGACTTTCTGCATCCGTTGCCGGTGGCGGCGCTCTGGGGGGTTGGGGAGCGATCGGCCGAGACGCTGCGCCGGCTCGGTCTGGTCACCGTCGGCGAGCTGGCGCAGGCGCCGGACGGGATGCTCCGTCGGGCGCTCGGTGCCGCCGCGGCTCGGCACCTGCACGAGCTGGCGTGGGGACGGGATCCGCGGCGGGTCACCCCGGAGCGGGGGGAGAAGTCGGTCGGTGCGGAGGTGACGTTCGACGATGACGTGACCGAACGGCGGGAGATCCGTCGGGCTCTGCTCGGGCTCGCCGAGAAGGTCGGTGCCCGGCTGCGTCGCTCCGGCCAGGTGGGGCGGACGGTGGCGTTGAAGGTACGGCTGGCCGACTTTCGTACCGTCAGCCGCTCCCGCAGTCTCGATGTTCCGACCGATGTCGGTCGGGAGATGTTCGACACTGCCTGGGCGCTCTACACCCTCCTCGACCCCGGGGAACCGATCCGGCTGGTCGGCGTCCGGGCCGAGCGGATCATGTCCGTCCAGGACGCACCTCGGCAACTCGTCCTCGGTGAGCCCGCCCGGGGATGGCGGGAAGCCGAACGCGCCGTTGACGCCGCCGCGGCCCGTTTCGGGCGGTCCGTCATCGGTCCAGCCAGCCTGTTGCGCGCCCGTGACCAGCACCTGAGGGAAAATCAGCGCCGGCCATAGGTCGTCCCGCTTTCCGACGCGCGAGGGCCCTCGTAGACTTGCGGGTAAGCAGCTGGTTGGCTGCCACGGTCTGTCGGCCGCCCGGGCCGACCAACGTGACCGGGGAGGAGTGCCGTGCCGCTCTCGGAGCACGAGCAGCGGCTGTTCGATCAGATCGAGCGGTCGCTTGCCGAGGACCCCAAGTTCGCCTCGGCCGTGCGCGCCAGCGACCCGCGTTTCCACGCGCGGCGTCGTCTGCTCATCGCTGCCGGCGTGGTCGTCGTCGGCCTGTCCCTGCTGGTTTACGGCGCGGTGATCAAGACCCCGCCACTAGCGGTGGCGGGTTTCGTCGTCATGTTGGCCGCGTTGGGCTTCGGGGCGCAGTCACACCGGCGGTCGCAGTCCCCCGACCTGCATGTCGTGGGTGGGACGACGGCGCGCCGCCGGCCCCGTGGGCGGTCGGGTCGTCGACCGTCAATCCTGGACCGGATGGAGGACCGGTGGCGGCAGCGCCCGGAGGGGCGCCGTTGAGCCCTTGACCACACCCGCCCCAACCGGTCCTCGCCGGTTGGGGCGAGTGTGGTCAACGGGGGTCGCGGTCGGTGAGCAGCCGACGCGGGCTCCAGCGTAGGGTCGCGGCCCGGAGTCGGCCGTAGGACGACACCAGGCGGGCCGAGGCGTCTGCGACGGCGACCCGCCAACGCAGCAGCATCGACGGGGGCAGGACTGCCGCCAGCAGGCGCGTGCGGCGGTCGGATTCCGCCACGAGCGCGGCCCGGACCCGGCGCAGGGCCGGCAGCAGCGGTTCCCCGGGGTGCGGATCCGGGGCATAGCGGGCGAGTTCCTCGGCCCGGCCCAGCAGCCGTACCGCCGACGTGGCCGCACTGTCCGCACGGAAGGTGTCCCGGGCGAGCCGGCTCGCGGTGGCGCGTGGCGTCTCCGCCCGGTTGATCCGTTGGCGGAAATCCACCAACGTGTCCAGCAACTCGTCCCAGGCCGCGTGCGCGTCGGCCCGTGCCCGGTCCGCGTCGGCCAGCACCACCATGTGCTGGTCGCGCGAAGACATCCCGCCCGTGGATACCCCGGCCGACGTGGCCGACGGCATCCGTCTGCCACTGCGCCGTCGGCGTAGGGTGGACCGCTGCAACGCCGGGGCGGTGAGCAGCATGAGCAGGGCCAGCGCCCCGATAGCCCACCAGAGCCAGGATGACCCGGGCCGGGTGGGGGTGCCGGTGCCACTCGACTGCCCGGACAGCTCCTCCTCCAGCCCCTCCTCCACCTGGTTCTGATTCGTCCCGGAACCCGATCCCGCCGGCCCCGCTGTCGCGCTCGGCCCTGGGGTGACCTCCTCCTCCGCATCCAGGTCGGGGGCCCAGTCGGACCGGACGGCCCCCGACACGCCATACGCGGGAGTGGCGTCGAACGGCACCCAGCCGAATCCGTCGAAGTAGACCTCGGTCCAGGCATGGAGGTTGCGGTTGGTCAGCACGTAGGCGTCACCGTCGGATTTGTTGCCGGTGGTGAACCCGAAAGCGACCCGCGCCGGAATATCGGCGGCGCGAACCAACCACGCCATCGCGGCGGCGTACTGCTGGCAGAACCCGACCTTGTTGGTGAGGAAGTCGACGATCTCCTGACCGCTGGTGCCCCCCTCGGTGCTGAGGGCGTAGCCGAACCCGTTCTCCGTGGCGAAGTGGTCGTAGATGGCCCGCACCTTGTCGTACTCGGTGTGGTGGCCCTGGGTGAGCTCGTCCACCAAAGCCTCCACCGCAGGCACCGTCGGCGTGGCCGTCTGCCGGCGGAGGCTGTGCTCGGCCGGAAGTGGGCGGGCCTGCCGCAGCGCCGTCGGGGAGTAGGTCGACTGCACGTACTCGAACTCGTAGCGCTTGCCCGGCGAACGCTCCCGGTTGGAGAAGAGGACCTGTTGGTTCGTGTCGTAGGACCATCTGCCGTTCAGCGTGAACTGCACCGGCTCGGCGTACACCGGCAGCAGCGGCATGTCGAAACCCTCCGTCACCTCAACCGTCGCCTGATAGCGGGCGCGGGTGATTCCCTCTCGGTCCGGCACGGTCGGGCTGAACTCCCGGTTGACCGTTGCACCACTGGGAGAGCGCGCCCGGAAGCCGTCGCCTCGCAACTGGTCGGCAGTGCCGAACCGTAGGTAGGAGGGAGACGGCGCATTGGTGGTCACCTTGACCAAGTCGGTGACCTCGCCCTGGTTGAGCTGGCCTTGCAGGGCCGAGAAGAGGTCGACCTGGCCGGTTGTGCCCCGGCCCGCTCCACCCGTGCCCTCCCCGGTGCCCGACCCGAGCCGGTCGAGTAGGTCGCCGCTCAGCCCCGGCACCGCCAGCGGCAGCAGGACCGCGACCGCGACCCCCACCGCCGCGAGCCGGCGGCCAGCGGCGGCAAGCGGGGAGGCCTCCCACACGTCCACCCCCCGGCCGTCGCCGGTGAAGCGCCGGCCAAACCGCCGGACCCGGTCGACGTTGTCGGCGGCCAACAGCCACAGGTAGCCGGCCGCGCCGATGACGAACGGCAGCGGCGGGACACTGTCGACGTAGATCGCCACCGGGACCGAGTAGATGGCCAGCATCGGCAGGCCGGCGAGCGCGGGCCGGCGCAGCCCGACCGCCATCAGGTCGACCAGCACGGCGACCCCGCCGATGCCGAGCACGGTGAGGAATAGCATCGGGTCGGTGTCGGGCACCTTGACGCGGTAGGTGCGCATGTCTGCCAGCGACGCCTCCGCCAGCGCCCCGAAGTGCCCGATGGTGGCCGGGGTCGGCACCACGCCCAGCAACTCGGCACCGGAGGGGAAGAGCCACGTCAGGGCGAGTAACAGGCCACCGAGCATGGCCAGCACCTGCCCCCACCGCGGGGCCCGCCCCAGCCGGGCCAGGGCGGCCACCGCGGCCACCACCGCGACCGCGATGGTCGACTGGACCAGCCAGGTCCAGCGGTCGAAGATGGCCGACAACGGTGCCGCGGCGAGCAGTGTCGCGGCGGCAGCGACCAGGCCCAGGTTCCGGTGGGAGATCATGCGTGCGGCCTCCGGTTCATCGTCTGCTCGCCACGGTCTCGGCCGACGCGGCCCGGACAGCGAAGCCCTGCGAGCCGCGGCCGGCCTGCGGCCACAGGATCGGCAACCGGGAGCCGTGGTCTACGCCGATCACTCGCCAGCCACCTCGTACCAGCGCGAGCGCGGCGCTGGCGTGCGCGTTGTCGGCCTCGGCCCGGGCACTGGCCGGCAGGGTGAGCCAGGTGGAGCTGTTCTGGAGAAACGCCACGCAGGTGGCGCCGTTGCCGCGTAGCGCGGCCAGTAGTTCGGCCTCAGCGGTGCTGAGGGTCCCGAACAGGCCGATGATCAGACCGCCGGCGACGTGTTGCCGAACCTCCCGGACCAGCGTGGCGATCTCAGCCCGCTGGTCGAGGTGGGCGTCGGCCAGGTTGTCCAGGAGGAGCCCGTGCCCGGTCGCCTCCGTCGCGTCGAGATCCGTCCCGGAGCCGGTGAGCAGCCGTAGCCGGTAGCCCCCCTGCCGCAGGTGCACGGCGATGCTCGTGGCGGCGGAGACCGCCCACTCGAAGCTCGCCGTCGGCCCGTCACCGCAGTGCCCGTACGCCCGGGTGTCCAGCAGCACGGTGGCGCGGCTCTCCCAGGGCTGCTCTTCGCGGCGGACCATCAGTTCACCGGTGCGCGCGGTTGACTTCCAGTGCACCCGCCGTAGGTCGTCGCCCAACCGGTACTCCCGGGTCGCCGCATCGTCCTCGCCGTGCACCGCGACCGACCGGGCCCGGCTGTCGCCGCTGCCCGCGTACTCGCTGGGAAGCCGGACCGTGGGCAGGGGCGTGGCCTGCGGGACCACCGTCAACTGGTCGGTGCTGGGAAAGGCCCGGGTCACCTCGCACAGACCGAATGGGTCGGCTATCCGGACCACCAGTGGGCCGATCTTGTATCGGCCGCGTGCGTCGGCCCGCACCGTGTACGCCACCGAGCTGGCCTGCTGTGCGCCGAGTCGGTCCAGCACGACCCGGGGCCGGCTGCCCAGTGCGTACGGCAGCCGGTCTTCCAGCAGGAGCGTGCCGGTGGGTAGACGGGACAGGTTCTGTAGGCGCAGCACCACCCGGGAGCTGGCGCTGGCGGGTATGCGCTCTGGCTCCAGTGAACGATTGCAGGCCAGCTTGTACCGGCTGCGGCCGACGTAGAATGCTGCCAGTAGCGGCAGGACTGCGAGCAGCACCGCCACCCGGAGCAGGTCCCGCTCACCCAGGATGGTGGCCGAGATCCCCGCCGCGACCGCCGCGGCGAGGAACGACCGGCCCCGCGTGGTCAGCCCGCGCAGCCCGTCGCGCACCTCATGCCCTCCGCGGCTCGTACGGGGCGCGGCCCTTGTTGGTGGCGGGCCGGGTGTCGTACGACGAACGCCGACGCTCCTGCGGCAGCGGCAGCGGCAGCCGGTGCACCAGATCGGAGACGATGGTGTCGGTGGTGCGTCGGGCCAGATGGGCGTCCGCGGTCGGGATGATTCGGTGCGCCAGCACCGGTACGGCCAGTACCTGCAGATCGTCGGGGAGGACGTAGTCGCGCCCCTCGAGCGCGGCGACCGCGCGTGCGGTGCGCAGTAACTGGAGGGTCGCTCGGGGGGACGCGCCGAGGCGGAGGTCGGGAGCCTCGCGGGTGGCGGTGACCAGCTCCACCGCGTACCGCTTGACGGCGTCGGCGACGTGAATCTGCCGGACGTGGGTGATGAGTCGGCTGACGGTGCTGGCGTCGGAGACCGGCCGGAGCGACTCCAGCGGGTCGGTGGCACCATGCCCGTCGAGCATCGCCAACTCGGCCCCGGCGTCCGGGTACCCCATCGCGATCCGGGCGGTGAAGCGGTCGCGCTGGGCCTCCGGCAGCGGGTACGTGCCCTCCATCTCGATCGGGTTCTGGGTGGCGACCACCATGAACGGCGTCTGCAGCGGGTAGGTCACGCCGTCCACGGTGACCTGCCGCTCCTCCATGCACTCCAACAGCGCTGACTGGGTCTTCGGCGAGGCTCGGTTGATCTCGTCGCCAACCACCAGGTTGGCGAAGACAGCGCCGGGGCGGAACTCGAAGTCGTGCGTCTCCTGGTTGTAGACGCTGACCCCGGTGACGTCGCTGGGTAGCAGGTCGGGGGTGAACTGGATGCGGCGTACCGAGCAGTCGATCGAGCGCGCCAGTGCCTTGGCCAGCTTGGTCTTGCCGACTCCGGGGACGTCCTCGATGAGCAGGTGGCCCTCGGCGAGGAGAACGGCGAGGGCGAGCTGCACGGTGGCGGTCTTGCCCTCGATGACCTGTTCGATGTTCCCCACGATGGCGTCACCGACGGCGCGGAACTCATCGTGTGGCAGCAGACCGTCCACCTCGTCCCGGGTCTGTTGTGTCACGGACGTCCTCCTCGTCGCCTCGACGGCGGCTCCCTCACCCACGGCCGGACCCGCCGTTGGTGCGCGTGGTCACGCGCAAGCCTCGTCTGCCGCAGAAATCTCACTGGCCTCTCAGGCTAGCGATGTTTGTCACCACAGCCGACCGCCACCGGTGTTCCATCGCATACATCCGGCTTATTCGTCCGTCGGAATAGGTGTCGAAGGGCGCCGGACGGGTAGTCCGCAGCCCCGACGCGGTCGGCGGAGTAGGGAGAAGGCGATGGCAGCCGTGGCGGTGCCGGGTGCTCGTTGGCGACGCCGGCCCGGTTGCTGCGGGCCGGCATGATTCTCGCTGTCGTCCTCGGCGGGCAGTTCCTCCTCGCCGCCGCAGCGCCGGTGCTGACCTGGTGGTGGGGGCGAAACGCCGGGTATGTGCTCGCCGTCGGCTACCTGACCGGGGCGGGGCTGCTTATCTCCCAGCGCCCCGTGCTCCTCGCCGACCAGGCGGTCACCATCTCCTGGCCGTGGCTACCGTCACTGGGGGTGTACGCGGAGCTGCGGATGGACGCCCTCAGTCTCATCTTCGCCCTGCTGGTGCTGGGAGTGGGCGCGTCCGTGATGGCGTACTGTCCGCGCTATCTGAGCCCGGACAGCCGGCACACCCGGGTGTACGTGACGATGACCCTGTTCGCCGGGGCGATGCTGGGCCTGGTGCTCGCCGACGACCTGCTGCTGCTCTTCGCCTTCTGGGAGCTGTCCAGCATCCTGTCCTTCGTCCTCATCGGGCAGGACGGTCGCCCGCAGGCCCGCGGGCCGGCGATCCAGGCCCTCGTCGTCACCACCACCGGTGGCGTGGCGCTGCTGGTGGCGGTGGTCGTGCTTACCGCGAGCCTCGGCACCAGCGACCTTCATCTGATCCTGGCCGATCCGGGCCGGCTGGCGACCGGACCCGCCTGGGCGGCGGGTGCCCTGGTGATCTTTGCGGCCGTCACGAAGTCGGCGCAGGTGCCGTTCCACTTCTGGCTGCCCGGTGCCATGGTCGCCCTCACTCCGGTCAGCGCCTACCTGCACGCCGCCACGCTGGTGAAGGCGGGCATCTATCTGCTGATGCGCTTCTCGGCGCTGTTTGGCGGTCAGTGGCCGTGGGACCTCACGCTGATCGGCCTCGGGCTGCTCACCGCGATCGTCGGCGCGCTGTTGGCGCTCCGCCAACACGACCTCAAGGCATTGCTCGCGTACTCCACGGTGAGCCAGCTCGGCCTGCTGGTCAGCGTCATCGGCGTTGGCACGCCCGCCTCGGACGCGGCGGCGATCCTGTACACGATCGCGCACGCCCTGTTCAAGGCGACGCTGTTCATGCTGGTGGGAATCATCGACCGGCAGGCGGGCAGCCGGGATATCCGGGCCCTGTCCGGGTTGTGGCGGGCGATGCCGATCACCGTGACGCTCACCGTGCTGGCGGCCATGTCGCTGGCCGGCCTGCCGCCGACGATCGGTTTCGTCGGCAAAGAGGCGATCTTCGAGGCGCTCGTCACGGTGGACGAGGTGCCCTGGCTCGGGTGGATCGCCGCCGGCCTGGCGGTGCTCGCCGCGACGCTCACCTTCGCGTACGCGGCGCGGCTGGTCCATGGTGTCCTCTCCGGCCCGACCCGGCAGCGTGAGCTGTACGAACCGGCCTGGTCCTTCCTGGCTCCGGCGGCTGTCGCGGCGGTCCTCGCCACCGCTCTCGGCCCCGCCGTCGCCTTCCTCAGCCCGATGGTGGAGCGGGCAGCCAGCGATGCCCGGCCCCAGGGGCAGGCGCCCTACCTGGCCTTCTGGCATGGCTTTACCCCGGCGCTCGGGCTCTCCGTACTCACCGTCCTGCTCGGGACGCTGCTGTTCTGGTACCGGCGCCGGACCGATCCGGTGCTCGCGGCGATACCGACCACCTCTCCGTTCACCGGACACCTCGAGCGGTGGCGGCGCGCGTTGGTGCGCTTAGGGGCGGTCGTGGCCCGACCCGCCCAGGTCACGGCGCCCGCTCCCTATCTGGCCCGGCCGCTGCTCGCCGTGGTGGCGCTGGCGGCGGTCGCCGCGCTGCTGCTCGGCCCGCTACCTGCCCGGCACCCGGATGCCACCCGGCCCGGGGACTGGCTCGTGTTCGGGCTGCTACTGGTCACCCTCGCCGGCCTGGTCACCACCCGTTCGGCGCTCGCGGCGGTCGCGCTGACCGGCGCGGTCGGCCTGATCCTGGCAATCTGGTTTCTCGCCACGGGGGCACCGGACGTGGCGCTCACCCTGATGCTGGTCGAGGTGCTCACCACGGTGGTGGTCATGCTCGCCCTGCGGGGCCGGCCTGGCCGGTTGGTCGCGCCGGGCCGTCGGGTGGGGATCATCGCTGGCATCGGGCTGGCAGTGCTCGCCGGGGTGGCGGCGACGGCGGCGACGGCGGCGTTGACCGGCCGCCGCGACCTGTCGCCCGTCGGTGCCTGGTACCTGCGGGAGGCATCCTCGGCCACCGGTGGGCAGAACCTGGTCAACACCATCCTCGTCGACTTCCGGGCCCTGGATACCTTCGGCGAGGCGGTCGTACTCGCGGTGGTCGCGGTTGGGTTGATCGGGTTTGCCCGGCCGGCCGAAGCCGTACGGCATCGCCCTGACGCCGTACGGCACGCCGTCGATCCGGTCCTCGAGCTGGCATACCGGGTACTGGCTCCGGTCATGCTCGCCGCGTCCGCGGTGTTGTTCCTCCGCGGCCACCAGGAGCTCGGGGGTGGGTTCATCGCCGCACTGCTCGCCGGTACCGCGGTCGGACTCGGCCACCTGGCGCACCCCGCGGGAGCGCCGCTGCTGGGCCGCCTTCGGGGAGCGCCACTGCTCACTGTCGGCCTGCTACTGGCGCTCGTCGCGGGCATGGCGCCGCTGGCCGTGGGCCGGGCCTTCCTGACCCCGGTCAAGCTCCCCCTGCCCGGCGTCGGTTCGGTGTCGTCGGCTCTCCTGTTCGACCTGGGTGTGTACCTGATGGTGCTGGCCCTGGTTGTGGCGGCGGTCCGTCGACTGGACAGCGCGCCCGCCGGACCTGCGCCCGGGCCGGTTCGGGAGCGAGACCGATGAGCGGGCCGCTGATTGTCGGGGTGCTGGTGGCGGCCGGCGTCTTCCTCCTGCTTCGCCCCGGGCAGCTGCGGCTGGTGCTCGGCTTCGTGCTGCTCGGACACGCGGTGAACGTGCTTCTGCTGGCCGCCGGCGGGCTGCACCGGCGCGAGCCGCCGGCTGACGGCGGGGGCTCGGAGAGCGCCGACCCGCTGCCCCAGGCCTTCATCCTGACCGCCATTGTGATCACCTTCGGCATCACCGTCTACCTGCTGCGGCTGCTGCGCCGCGCCTCCCGGCGGGGGAGTCGACCACCGGAGACGTGGGACGGGGGGCCGCGGTGAGCGTCCTGCTGATTGTTCCGCTGGTGGGTCCGCTACTCGCCGCCGCCGTCCTGCTCGCTCTCCCCGGCCGGCTGGTGCTGCGACGGGTGGTGGCGCTGCTCGCCACGGCAGCGGTCATCGCGGTGGGTGTCGTCCTGCTCCTGGCGACCTGCGACGGCGAGGTCCCGGTGCTTCGGGTCGGGGACTGGCCGCCGGTTGTCGCGATCACCCTGGCGGCCGACCCACTGAGCGCGTTGCTGGTCACGGTCTCGGCGACGGTGGTGCTCGCCTGCCTGGTGGCCGCCGCCGGGACCGGGGACGATCGCCGGCAGGCCTTCCTGCCGCTGACGATGGTGCTGTCGGCGGGCGCGTACGGCGCCTACCTCACCACCGATCTGTTCAACCTGTTCGTGCTGGTCGAGGTCATGCTCGTTCCGTCCTACGTGCTGCTGGCGCTCTCCGGCGGCCCGGGGCGGGCCGGCGCGGGCCGGGTGTACGTCGCCACCAGTCTGCTCGGCTCCACGATCCTGCTGGCCGGTGTCGGACTGCTCTACGGGGTCACCGGTACGGTCGGGCTCGCGGACCTCGCCGGGATGGCCCGGGAGGTCCCCGCCGCCGCGGTCGCCGGCGGTGTCGTGCTGCTGGCGTTCGCGCTCAAGGGCGCGCTCGTGCCGCTGCACGACTGGCTGCCCCGCGCCTACCCGGTCGCGTCACCGGTGGTCGTCGCGCTCTTCTCCGGCCTGCTCACCAAGGTGGGGTTGTACGCGATCATCCGGATCTACGCTGTGTTGTACGGCGGTGATCCGGCGTACCACCCGTTGCTGGTGGCGGTGGCGCTGGCGTCCATGGTGATCGGGGTGCTCGGCGCGATCGGCGTCGGTTCGATGCGGAAGGTGCTGGCCTTCCACATGGTGAGCCAGATCGGGTACGTGCTGCTTGGGCTCGCCCTGTTCACCGCCGCGAGTCTCGCCGCCGCCATCTTCTACCTGGCCCAGTACGTGCTGGTGAAGGCGGCACTGTTCCTGTGCGCGGCGGTGGTACGGGCCACCCGCGGCACCGACCGGCTGAGCCGGCTGGGTGGGCTGGCCTCGTCCAACCCGCTGCTCGCGTTGGCCTTCGGCGTCGCCGCCCTGTCCCTGGCCGGTCTGCCCCCGTTCGGCGGGTTCCTCGCCAAGTTTCTGGTGCTGCGAGCCGCCAACGAGGTCGGTGACTGGTTCGTGCTGATGGTGGCGGTGTTGGTCAGCCTGGTGACGCTGCTGTCGATGCTGAAGATCTGGGGCATCGCGTTCTGGGGCGAGGTGCCGCGAGCGGCCCGGGAGCGAACCGCCCGCCCCGGCCTGGCGCTGCTCGGACCGCCGTTGGCGCTCGGCGGGTGCGCGCTGTTGCTCGGGCCGTTGGGCGGGCCGCTCTTGCAGGTGGCCGACGCCGCCGCGGCGGGACTGCTGGAGCCGGCTGGGTATGTGCGGGCGGTGAGCGGGCGATGAGTGGCGTGGTGTGGCGGGCCGCGGTCCGGGCCGCGCGAATCGCGGGGTTTCTGGCCTGGTTCGCGGGTCGGCTGGTGCAGGCGAACCTGGTGGTGGCCCGGGAGATCGTCACTCCGGGCCTGGGGCTGCAGCCCGCGGTGGTGCGGGTTCCGCTGTGCGCCCGGACCGACACCGAGGTGGCTCTGCTCACGCTCTTCGTCACCCTGACCCCGGGCACCCTCGCGCTGGCGGTGCGGCGGGACCCGCGGGTGATGTGGGTGCACGGCATGTACGCCGCGGACGCGACGGCGTTTCGCCGCGCCGTGGCGGAGCTGGAGGGGCGGCTGTTGGCTGCCGTCCGACCGGTCGGCGGCGGCCGGACCGGTAGTGAGGGAGGTGGGTGACGGATGCTCCTGCTCGACGTGGTGCTGGTGGTGCTCGCTCTGTCGATGACCGTGGTGCTCGGCCGGCTGATTGTCGGCCCCACTGACGCCGACCGCGCCGCCGCGCTCGACCACGGCTTCTTCGTGTTCCTGGCGGCGGTGGCGGTGTTGGCGGTTCGGTTGGACACGCCCGGACTGCTGGACCTGGTCCTCACCGGCACCCTGGTCAGCTTCCTGGCCACGGTCGCGTTGGCCCGCCTGGTGCATCGGCGGCGGCCATGATCCGGATGCTGCTCGCCTCCGTGATTCTGGTCATCGGCGTCAGCCTGATCGTGATCAGCTCCCTTGGGCTGATCCGACTGCCCGATGTCTACAACCGGATGAACGCCGTCGCGAAGTCCGGCAGCCTGGGCCTGATCTGCGTCCTGCTGGCGGTGTTGCTGTTGCTGCCCAGCCCCCGGACGGTGCTGGTGGGCCTGGTCGCCGTCGGGCTGCAACTCGTCTCGGCGCCGGTCGGCGGGTACGCCCTGGCCCGCGCCGCCTACCGGGCGGGGAGCCCGCTGGCCGAGAGCACGCGCTACGACGAACTCGGTGGGCGGGTCCCAGCGGTGCGCCGGCGGGCGGGCCGGGGATGACCAGCCCGGGTGGCCGCGGGCGCGCTCCCGGGGGCCGGCGGGGTACACTCCGGGGCATGGCCGGAGTCTTCCTGCTTCTTATCGGGCCGTGCTGATGCGCTGAGCGCGCGACAGCACGGCGGCCCCTCCTGTGCGAGGGGCTTTTTTGTGCCCGTCGCCGGCCCGGTCCCGCCGGCCGGTGGCGAGCGTCGACCGACACCGCACGAGACCATCCGCGCCGACTGAAGCGAGGAGAGCCATGACTGAGGCAGCCGCACCGGCCAGCGAGATTCCCCCCTTCCGCTACACGGCGGCTCTGGCCGACGAGATCGAGCGCCGCTGGCAGGACACCTGGGAACGCGAGGGCACCTTCCACGCCCCCAATCCGACCGGCCCGCTGGCCGACCCCGAGCATCCGCGGGCAGCAGCGGAGAAGCTGTACGTACTGGACATGTTTCCGTACCCGTCTGGTGCCGGGCTGCATGTCGGTCACCCGCTGGGCTACATCGGCACCGACTGCTTCGCTCGTTACCAGCGGATGGCCGGGCGGAACGTGCTGCACGCGATGGGCTTCGACGCCTTCGGGCTCCCCGCTGAGCAGTACGCGGTGCAGACCGGCACCCACCCGCGTACCACCACCGAGGCGAACATCGCCCGGTACAAGGCGCAGCTGCGCCGGCTGGGGCTGGCCCACGACGAACGCCGCTCGGTGGCCACCATCGACGCCGACTTCTACCGCTGGACCCAGTGGGTCTTCCTGCAGATCTACAACGCCTGGTATGACAGCGAGGCGAAGCGGGCCCGCCCGATCGCCGAGCTGATCGCCGAGTTTGCCGGCGGCTCCCGGCGCACCCCGGACGGGCGACCGTGGGGTGAGCTGACCGATGCCGAGCAGCGGGCCGTCGTTGACCAACACCGGCTGGCGTACGTCTCGCAGGCCCCGGTCAACTGGTGCCCGGGGCTGGGCACTGTGCTGGCCAACGAGGAGGTCACCGCCGACGGCCGTTCCGAGCGGGGGAACTTCCCGGTCTTCAAGCGGAACCTGAAGCAGTGGATGATGCGGATCACCGCGTACGGTGACCGGCTCCTGGACGACCTGGAGAAGCTGGACTGGCCCGAGCCGATCAAGCTGATGCAGCGGAACTGGATCGGCCGCTCCATCGGCGCGCACATCGAATTCCCCACCTCGGCCTCGGCTTCGGATCCGGGGGGAGAGCAGCGGATCAGCGTCTTCACCACCCGGCCGGACACGATCTTCGGTGCCACCTACCTGGTGCTGGCGCCCGAGCATGACCTGGTGGACGAACTGGTACCGGCGGCCTGGCCGGCGGGGGTTCCCCAGGCCTGGACCGGCGGGCAGGCCAGCCCGCGGGCGGCGGTGGCGGGCTACCGCAAGGTGGCCGCGGCGAAGACCGACCTCGAGCGGCAGGCCGAGACGAGGGAGAAGACCGGCGTCTTCATCGGCGCGTACGCCACCAACCCGGTCACCGGGGCCCAGATTCCGATCTTCATCGCCGACTACGTGCTGGCCGGCTACGGCACCGGCGCGATCATGGCGGTGCCCGGTCAGGACGAGCGGGACTGGGCCTTCGCCGAGGTGTTCGACCTGCCCATCGTCCGTACCGTCGCGCCGGCGGAGGACTTTGCCGGCAGGGCGTACACCGGCGACGGTCCGGCCATCAACAGCGCGGTACCCGAACGCGGCCTGGACCTGAACGGCCTGGGCATCGCCGAGGCCAAGGCCCGGACCATCGCCTGGCTGGAGGCGGAGGGCCACGGCTCGGGCGCGGTGACCTACCGGCTGCGGGACTGGCTGTTCAGCCGACAGCGGTACTGGGGTGAGCCGTTTCCGATCGTGTACGACGAGACCGGCGCCGCCATCGCCCTGCCGGAGGAGTTGCTGCCGGTCGAGCTGCCCGAGGTGGATGACTTCTCACCCCGCACCTTCGATCCCGCGGATGCGGAGTCGAATCCGGAGACGCCGCTGTCGCGACGGCGGGACTGGGTCGAGGTGGAGCTGGACCTGGGCGATGGTCCGAAGCGCTACACCCGGGAAACCAACGTGATGCCGCAGTGGGCCGGCTCCTGCTGGTACGAGCTGCGCTACCTGGACCCGACCAACGCCGACCGCTTCGTTGACCCGGAGACCGAGCGGTACTGGATGGGCCCGCGTGGCGAGGGCGACTGCGGGGGCACCGACCTGTACGTCGGCGGCGCCGAGCATGCCGTACTGCACCTGCTCTACGCCCGGTTCTGGCACAAGGTGCTGTACGACCTGGGGCACGTGTCGAGCTTCGAGCCGTTCCGCAAGCTGTTCAACCAGGGCTACATCCAGGCGTACGCGTACACCGACGCGCGTGGGGCGTACGTGCCGGCGGAGGAGGTGGTCGAGCGCTCCGGCGCCTACTACCTGGGCGATGTCCAGGTCAACCGCGAGTACGGCAAGATGGGCAAGTCCCTGCGGAACGTGGTGACACCGGACGAGATGTGCGCCGCGTACGGGGCGGACACGTTCCGGGTGTACGAGATGTCGATGGGCCCGCTGGAGGTCTCCCGCCCCTGGGAGACGCGGGCTGTGGTGGGGTCGTTCCGGTTCCTGCAGCGAGTCTGGCGGGCGATTGTGGACGAGCGCAGCGGCGCGTCCCGGGTGGTGGACACCCCGGCCGACGAGGCGACCCGCCGACTCCTGCACCGGATCGTGGACGGGGTCCGGGGTGACATGGACGCGATGCGGTTCAATACCACGATCGCAAAGCTGATCGAGCTGACCAACGCGGTGACCCGGCTGCCGGAGACGTCGCGCGAGGTGGCCGAACCGCTGGTGCTGATGCTGGCGCCGTTCGCGCCGCACGTCGCCGAGGAGCTGTGGCGCCGGCTGGGCCACCCGACCTCGCTGACCTACGCCGACTTCCCGGTCGCCGACCCGGCCCTGCTGGTGGCCGAGTCGGTGACGTACCCGGTGCAGGTCAACGGCAAGGTGCGGGGTCGGATCGAGGTGCCGGCCGACGCGACGGAGGAGAGCGTCCGGGCGGCGGCGCTGGAGGCGGTCGCCGGCTCGCTGGCCAGCAAGGAACCCCGTAAGGTCATCGTGGTCCGCGGCCGAATGGTCTCCGTGGTGGCCTGAGGTCCGTTTGTTGGCCCGCACTGCTGATCATGGAGTTGTGGTGGGGCGGCGCTCTCCGGGCCGTCCCACCACAACTCCATGATTGATGTGGGTGTTGCCCCGGCACCCCACGGCGCGGCTGTGCACCCAGCTTGCCGGCCGTGACCCCGCCGCGACCTGGGGGCGTTGGTCAGCGCCGACGTGGAGTCCGTCCTGGGCGGCGTGCCACACTGGCCCGCTCGGCGCGCCACCAGCGGTGGATGAGCACCGCGCTGGCGATCAGGCCGAGCCCGGCCGGGGCGGCGGCGAACCAGTTGACCTCGCCGGGCGAGGTGACCGCGGCGCCGACGGCGGCGTATCCGAAGGCGGTCGGCGCGGAGGCGACGACGCTGCCGACGAGGAACGGCAACACCCGCGCCCCGGTGGTGCCGTAGCCGTAGCTGACCAGGCCGAAGCCGGCGATCGGTAGCAGTCGTACGGTGACGACGCCGAGCACGTTCTGTCGGGTGAACCAGCCGTCCAGCCGGGCGAGGCGACCGCGAATCCGGTCGGCGACGAACTCCCGACCGAGGAACCGACCGACCGTGAAGCCGATGGCGGCTGCCAGCAGTGCCGCGCCGAGCGCGTACGCGGCCCCCTCCACAGCACCGAAGAGGGCACCGGCTGCCAGGGTGATGACGGTGCGGGGAACCAGCGCAACAAGCAGGAGCGTGCCGCCAGCGATCGCGGTGACCGGGGCGTACCCGCCCAACTGGTTGGCCAGGTGGGGCAGGGCGGTCGGGTCCGGGCGGGGAACCACGAGCAGCGCCACCCCGAACCCGGCGAGCAGGAGCAGTAGCAGGCCGAACCGGTAGGCCGCCGGGCCCCGCCCCCGCCACCAGCGGGGCGGGACAGCGGCAGGCTCCCGGCGGTCGAGGTGGTGGGGGGCGCCCGGATCGTGGTGGTCGCCGCGGGGGGTGTCGCGGCGGCCGTCGTGGGTCATGGTCGGGCGGCGGCGGCCACTGCGGCGTGGCGTTCGGCGCGGAGCCGGTTCGACCAGGTGTCATCCAGCGGGGGGAGCTGGTTGACGCCGACTGCCCAGCGCAGCAGCAGGTCGGCCAGGGCCGGGTTACGGGCCAGGGCTGGTCCGTGCGAGTAGGTGCCGAGCAGCTTGCCCCGCCAGGCCCCTTCGGTCCGGGTGTCGTTACCGATTCCAGCGGTCAGTTGGGCCAGCGGTGACACCTCTGGGCCGAGGTGGGTACGCCCACCGTGGTTCTCGAAACCGGACAGCGGCGGCAGATCCAGCCGTGGGTCGATGGTGCCGGCCAGTTCACCGATGGCGCGGGAGGGGCCCCGGTCGGAGGAGAGGTCCAGCAGCTCCAGGCCGGCGTACTTGGTGCCCTTGGCGAAGAAGGAGGAGCCGAGGATCTGGTAGCCGGCGCAGACGCCGAAGACCACCGAGCCCTGCGCGACGGCGCGGTGCAGGCCCCCGTCGGCGATGAGCCGCTGCGCGCCGAGCGCCTGGGGACCGTCTTCACCGCCGCCGACCAGGTAGATGTCGGCGGTGGCGGGCAGCGGTTGGTCGGAGCGGACCTCCAGTACCTCGACCGGGTAGCCGCGCCGCTGGGCGCGGCTGGCCAGGATGAGTGCGTTTCCCCGGTCACCGTAGGTGGAGAGCAGATCCGGGTAGACCCAGACGATGCGCAGGCTGTCAGAGAACACGGTCCAACTCCGCTCGGATGTCCTGGAACGCGGTGTAGTTCGCGATGACCTCCAGTCGGCCCGACGGGACCGACTGGATCGCCTCGGTGAAGGAGCGTACGTGCTGGAACGGCACGTTGTTCACGTCGAGTCGGACGGCCAGGTCGAACGCTCGGTCACCGGTGATGAGTACCTGCCGACCCCGCAGGGGGCTGAAGTCGACGTCAAAGAGCCAGGAGGTGTCCAGCCCGTCCGGATCGCGGGCGTTGATGGAGAGCAGTGTCGGCGCCTCGTCGGCCATGTCGAACGCCTCCAGCCAGCTGGCCGGGTTCTTCGCCAGCAGCAGGCGGATCAGCCGCCCGTCTCGCTCGACCTGTGCGTAGCGGCCGGCGATCGAGGTGACTGAGCTGAGCTGGAGTACGGCGTCAACCGGACGTACGCCGAACTCCGCCGCAACGGCGAGGGCGGTGGCGGCGTTGCCGAGATTGACCGTGCCCGGGAGCTGGAGCTGGACCTTGTGCCAGGCGCCGGTCGGGTCGATCACGCCGTCGTCCTCGACGGACCACTGCGGCTGTGGCCGGCGCAGCGGGCAGCCGGTGCACCACCACTGGTTGTCCTGCCGCGCGATGGTCGAGCCGCACTCGGGGCAGACCCAGGAGTCGTCGTGCCAACGTTGGCCGGCGCTGAACCAGACGACCTTGGGTGGGGTGATGCGCGGGTCGTGATTGGTCGGCGGGGTGGCGGCCCAGACCACCATCGGGTCGTCGGCGTTGGCGATGACCCGCAGGTCGGGGTGGCGGATCAGCGCCGCGCGCCAGAGCTGCGCCATCATGGCGACCTCCCGGGCCCGGTCCAGCTGGTCGCGGGAGAGGTTGAGGAGCGCCACCACGTGGGCGTCGGTGGCGTCCAGCACCTGCGCGAGGTAGTGCTCGTCCACCTCGAGCACCGCGTACGGGGTGCTGCCGGCCTTGGCGAGCGCCGAGGTGTGCCCGGTGGGCATGTTCGCGCCGAACGAGTTGGTGGCGACCTTGCCGAGCACGCCGACCGCGGCGGTGGCGAGTCGGGTGGTCGTGGTCTTGCCGTTCGTGCCGGAGACCAGGGCGATGGCGCGGCCCGCGGCGAGGTGCGCGAGGAGTTCCGGGTCGATTTTGAGGCCGATCCAACCACCGATGACCGATCCGTCCCCGCGGCCCGCGGCCCGCGACAGGGCCGCGGCGGTCCGCGACACAGAGCTGGCCACCTTCGCCCGTAGGGGCATTCTCGCGTCCGTCACGCGAGCGAGGTTACTCCACCCGCGGACTCTCCAGATCGCTGCTGGGGCGGAACGGTCCGGCTCGTTCCCCGGTGCGGTCGAGTGGATCGGGGTAGGGAGTGGATTCGATCTATGTCGGATGGTGGGCGGTCCCCGGGGCGGTGCCGCCCTCCACTCCGCTCCACCCGCTCTGACGTGCGGTTTTGGCGGGGCGGCAGCCGCGCCACGCGGGCGATTCTGGTTGCGGGTGGAGGGAAGTGGAGTAGAGTGGGGCCCGATGGTGCGGCCGGGAGGGCCCACCGGCCCGGGGGTCAGCGGCGCCGCGAACGCCGCGTGAAGGGCGAGGGGGTTGGGCCGTGTTCCTCGGCACCCACACCCCACGCCTGGACGACAAGGGTCGGCTGATTCTTCCGGCGAAGTTCCGGGATGAGCTGGCGGGGGGTGTCGTGATTACCAAAGGGCAGGAGCGTTGCCTCTATGTCTTCCCGACGTCAGAGTTCCAGCGCATCGCGGATCAGTTGCGCGCGCAGCCGATGACGCACAAGGCGGCCCGGGCCTACAGCCGGGTCTTCTTCGCCAGCGCGCACGACGAGGTCCCCGACAAGCAGGGTCGGGTGACCATCCCGGGTCACCTGCGGGAGTACGCCGCACTCGACCGGGATCTGGTGGTGATCGGTGCGCACACCCGGGTGGAGATCTGGGACCGGGTCGCCTGGGAGAGCTACCTCGCCGAGAGCGAAGACGAATTCGCTGACATCGAGGAGGGGGTGCTGCCCGGTCTGTAGGCGCGACGGCGCCTGGCGTACCGCGAGATCTCCAGCCGCTTTCGAGTTCCTGGCATCCCTTCCCCGGTGCCAGGCGCACGATCCGATCGGGGGCCGTTGCCGGAAGGTCGGCGGGAGCGGATGGGGATCTGGTGGTACGACGGCGGGGGGCACCGTCCGACGACAGGCACGGCACGACAGACGGGACGGAACCAGTGGGGGGCGACATGGGGGAGCTGCGCGGTGTACACGTGCCGGTGCTGCTTGAGCGCTGTCTCGAGCTGTTGTCTCCCGCGCTGGACCGGACGGGTCAGACGGTCTACGTCGATGCCACGCTGGGGCTGGGCGGGCACGCCGAGGCGATCCTGACGGCGCATCCGCGGACCATGCTGGTGGGGCTCGACCGGGACACCGAGGCGCTGGCGCACGCGCGCGTGCGACTGGCCCGCTTCGCTGATCGGGTCCACCTGGAGCACGCCGTCTACGACGAGTTGCCCGAGGTGCTCGACCGGCTCGGCCATCCGGTGGTGGACGGGATCCTCTTTGACCTCGGGGTCTCCTCGTTGCAGCTTGACGCGCCCGATCGCGGGTTCGCCTACGCGCAGGACGCCCCGTTGGACATGCGGATGGACCAGAGCCGGGGAGTGACCGCCGAGGAGGTGGTCAATTCCTACTCGCATCCGGACCTGGCCCGGGTGCTGCGGGTCTACGGCGAGGAGAAGTTCGCGCCGCGGATCGCGTCGGCGATCATTCAGGAGCGGGACCGGGCCCCGATCACCTCGTCGGCGCGGTTGGCCGAGTTGGTCCGGCAGGCGATCCCCGCGCCGGCCCGGCGCACCGGTGGTCATCCGGCAAAGCGCACCTTCCAGGCGCTACGGATTGAAGTGAACCGAGAGTTGGCGGCGTTGGAGACGGCGCTGCCGGCGGCGCTCGACCGGCTCACGATCGAGGGCCGGATGGTGGTCCTGTCCTACCACTCGTTGGAGGACCGGCTCACCAAGGTGGCGCTCGCGGATCGGGTTCGCAGCAAGGGTCCGATCGACCTTCCGGTCGAGTTGCCCGGGACCGGCCCGACCTTCCGGCTACTCAGCCGAGGGGCGGAGCTGCCGGGCGAGGCGGAGGTCGCGGTGAACCCACGGGCCGCCTCGGTGCGGCTGCGGGCCGCCGAACGGCTCGACCCGACCCTGCAGCAGCGCCAGCGTACCGACCGCGAACGGTACCGGCGGCGGGTCCGAGCGATGCACCAACCGGGGACGGGGTCGGCCGTGCGGCGGCTGGCCTCGGGGGACGACGGGACAGGGACGACGGATGACGAGGGGGAGGGACATGACGATTGACAAGCGCGACCGCCGGAACGGCGCCGGCGGCGGGCAGCGCACGCCGCGGTCGGGGGGCCGGGTCGCGGCGGAGCGGACCACGCGCGCCGGCGCCCAGACGCCCCCGGCGGGGCGGCCGGGGACGACCCGCGCGCGGGGCACGCGAGCGTTCCCGACCCAGGGCACCGCGGCGCTACGCCCGAGCGCGCGGACTGCCAACACCCGAACGACCCGGCTGCGGGTGGCGCCACCGGCGCCGGTATCGGTGCCGCGCGCGCCGTTCGCCACGTTGGTGGTGGTCCTGGTGGTCGGTGGGGTGCTCGGCATCCTGTTGGTCAACACCAAGATCAACGAGAACGCGATTCGGCTGTCTCAACTCCAGCGGGAGCAGACCACCCTCAACCTGCAGCAGCAGCAGCTGAACCAACAGATCACCGAGGCGGAGGCGCCGGGCAATCTGCTCGAAGCCGCTCGCAAGCTTGGCCTGGTCGAGCTCGAGCCGGGCTATATCCAGCTTCCCGACGGCGGCGCGGCCATTGATGTGCCGCAGCCGGGCAGCGGGCCCGCGGCGGGGGTCGGCCAGCCGGGTACCGGGGGATAGCTGTGCCGCCGAGATCGGAGGAGCCGCGCCGGGACGCCAAAGGGTCCCGGCGCGGCCCGTCCCGCACCGACAGTCCGGCCGATCCCCGACCGGCAGAGTCGGGGGGTGGCATCTCCGGGGCCCGGGCCTACACCCCTCGCGGTCGCAGCATCGGCGAGCAGCGGCTGGGGGACGCCCGCGCAGGTCGCGCCGAGCCCCGTCGGACACCGCGAGGAGATAGCAGTCGCTCCGGTGACCCGTTCCGTCCGGCACTCCAGGTGCTCAGCGGTGGGCGGGCCGGTGCTGCCCGGCGGACGAACCCGCCGCGTCGCACCTCCGTGGTGCGCACCGTGCCCCGGCGTCCACCGGCGGAGGAGCCACCGCCGCGGCGACGCCCGCCGCGCCCAACCTCAGCTCGGCCAACGCGACGCCGCCGGCTGAGGCCACCCCGCCTGGCCGACCCCGGCCGTCGGCTGCGGCTCGGCACCGCGCTGGCGCTGGCCCTGTTCACCCTCATCGGTATTCGGCTCGTCGCGCTGCAGGTCGTGGAGAACCCGGACTACGCCGGTGCCGGAATCGAGGACCGGCTGCGGTCCGTTGTTCTGCCGGCGCCGCGTGGCTCGATCTACGACCGGGATGGCGAGGTGCTGGCGCACAGTGTCGAAACCCGGTATGTCTTCGCCGACCCGACCCAGATCGACGACCCGGTGACCACCGCGCAGGCGCTCTCCGAGCCGCTCGACATCCCGGCGGCGGAGCTCGCCGAGAAGATGCGGAAACGCAAGCAACCCAGCGGTGGCGAACTGGAGTTCGTCTACCTCAAACGGGGGGTGGACGTTGATCTGGCCGAGCAGATCGAGGACCTGAAGCTGGAGGGTGTCGACACCAAGCGAGATGAGCGACGGGAGGTCCCCGGCGGGGACCTGGCCGCCAACCTGATCGGCTTCACCGGCCAGGACATGGCCGGCCTGGAAGGGCTCGAGGCCGGCTATGACGAGGTGCTCGCCGGCAAGGACGGGCTGGAACGTTACGAGGCGGGGTGGGGCGCGCAGATCCCCGGGGGCTTCAGCGAGACGACGGAGGCGAAACCGGGCAGCTCGCTGTGCCTCACCCTCGACCGGGACCTGCAATACGTGGTGCAGGCCAAGCTGGCCGAGGCGATGGCGGCGGTCACCGGCTCGACCGCCACCGCGGTCATCCTGGAGGTGGGCACCAGCGAGGTGCTGGCCCAGGCCTCCTACCCCACCTACGACGTCGCGGACTGGCGCGACAGCGACCCGGCCGACCGGGTCGACGTGGCGACCGGGTTCGTGGTCGAACCGGGGTCGGTGCACAAGGCGATCACCTTCGGCGCTGCCCTCCAGGAGGGCGTCATCACCCCGCAGACGGCGTTCCCGGTGGCGAACAGCGTACTCAAGGGCGACACGCGTATCTCTGACACGCACCCGGTGAACGGTAGACGGATGAGCCTGGCGGGGATGATGGCGTACTCGTCCAATGTCGGCACCATCGCCATCGCCGACCAGCTCGGTCCGGACCGGCTCATCGACTACCAGAAGCGCTTCGGGCTCGGTGAGCCGACCGGGGTCGGGCTGCTCGGCGAGGCGAGTGGTGCGCTGCTCCCCGTCGACCAGTGGAGTGACTCGTCGTACGGGTCGGTGCCGATCGGGCACAGTGTGGACGTCACCGCCATCCAGATGGCTGCCGTGTACGCGACCATCGCCAACGACGGCACGTACGTCGCGCCGCAGCTGGTGAAGGAGATCATCGGGCCGCAGGGAGAGCGGACAACGCCGGAGGCGCCGACGACCCGGGAGGTGCTGACCCCGGAGAACGCTGCCGAGCTGCGGACCATCATGGAGGCGGTGACCACGGTTGACGGCGCGACCGGACAGGCCGCGGCAATCTCCGGCTACCGGGTGGCGGGGAAGAGCGGCACGGGCACGCGACGGGTTGACGGGCGGAAGCAGCCCGGTGAGGTGGCGTCGTTCATCGGGATGGCCCCGGCTGAGAAGCCCCGTTACGTGATCGCTGTCTTCGCCCACACTCCCGGTGGCGGTGGTGGCGACATCGCCGCGCCGGTCTTCGCCGACATGATGCGGTTCACCTTGCAGCACTATCGGGTGCCGCAGTCGCCGGCACCGCCGCCCAACTTTGACGTCTTTCCTCGCTGAACAGCGAAGACGGGACATCATCGGTGAGTGCCGACGAACCACCGGGGCGGCTGTGTGGCCGGAACCGGACGACCGGGTAGGGTCTGACGCCGTGTCCGGCAATCCTCGCCCTCGTAGCGTGACCGGAATCCGGCTCGGTAATCTCGCCGCTCGGCTCGCCGCCGAGTCCGGTGCGGACGCCGTCGACCTCCGGTCCGGTCCAGCGGAACCGACGGTCACCGGGGTGACGCACGCCAGCCAGGAGGTCCGCCCCGGCGACCTGTACGCGGCCCTTCCCGGTGCCCGGCGGCACGGTGCCGAGTTCGTCCCGGCCGCGGCCCAGGCTGGTGCGGTGGCCGTGCTGACCGACCCGGATGGCGCGGCGGCGGCCGCGGAAGCCGGTCTGCCCATGCTGGTGGTGCCGAGCCCGCGGGCGGTGCTGGGGGACCTGGCCAGTGTGGTGTACGGCGACCCGACCGGCGGGTTGACGGTGATCGGGGTGACCGGAACCGCGGGCAAGACCTCCACGGCGTACCTGGTCGAGTCGGGGCTGCGGGCGGCCGGGCACACCACCGGCCTGATCGGCACCGTGGAGACCCGCCTCGGTGATCTGGTGATCGACAGTGTCCGGACCACGCCCGAGGCGACCGACCTGCACGCCATGCTCGCCGCCGCCCGGGAGCGCGGCGTCACCGCCGTGGTCATGGAGGTGTCCAGCCACGCCCTGGCGATGGGGCGGGTCGGCGGCGTCCGGTTCACCGTCGGCGGCTACACCAACTTCGGCTCCGACCACCTCGACTTCCACGCTGACTCCGCGGACTACTTCGCCGCCAAGGCGAAGCTCTTCGACGGCCGCTGCGAGGTCGAGGTGCTCAACCACGACGATCCGGCGCTGTTCCCGCTGCGCCGACCCGCCACCGTGACCTACTCCGCGGCCGGCGACCGTTCCGCCACCTGGTGGGCCGACGAGGTCGGTGGCGAGGGGTACGCGCAACGCCTCACCCTGCACGGTCCGGACGGGCTGATCCTGCCCGCCGGGGTGGCCCTGCCCGGTCGGCACAACGTCGCCAACGCGCTGCTCGCCGTCGCCGTGCTGGTGGCGGCCGGGGTGGAGCCGCGGGTCGCTGTCGCGGGGGTGGCCGACTGCGGCGGCGTGCCCGGTCGGCTGGAGCTGGTGCCATCCCCCGGCCCGGTGCGCGGCGTCGTCGACTACGCGCACAAGACCGACGCGATCGTCGCCGCGCTCGCCGCCCTGCGGGAGTTCAGTACCGGCCGGCTGATCTGCCTACTCGGCGCCGGCGGCGACCGGGACCGGGGCAAGCGGCCCCTGATGGGCGTCGCCGCCGCGGAGGGAGCGGATGTGGTGCTGGTAACCGACGACAATCCGCGGACCGAGGATCCCGCCGAGATCCGGGCTGAGGTGCTCGCCGGCGTGCGTCGCGCCGACACCGGGGTGCAGGTCCTGGAGGTGCCCGGTCGGCGTGCGGCGATCGCGGAGGCGGTGCAGCTCGCTGCGCCCGGGGACGTGGTGGCGCTGTTGGGCAAGGGGCACGAGCAGGGGCAGGAGGTTGGTGGGCAGATGCATCCCTTCGACGACCGCACTGAGCTGGCCGCCGCGCTGCGGGCCCGCTTTGGCGACCAGGCGGGGCAGCCGTGATCCGGCTGAGCCTGGCCGAGGTGGCGGCGGCGGTTGACGGCCGGTTGGTCGCCGCTGACCCGGGCGTCGCGGTCACCGGTTCGGTCGAGTTCGACTCCCGCAAGGTCGGCCCGGGCGGGCTCTTCGTCGCCTTCCCCGGGGAACGGGTGGACGGGCACGACTACGCCGAAGGAGCGATCCGGGCGGGTGCGGTGGCGGTGCTCGGCACCCGGGTGCTCCCCGGCGTGCCGATGGTGCTGGTAGCCGACGCCCGGACAGCGCTGGGGCGACTGGCCCGCGCGGTGGTGGACCGGCTGCCCGAGCTGACCGTCGTCGGCCTCACCGGCTCCTCGGGCAAGACCAGCACCAAGGATCTGATCGCTGCCCTCACCGCTCGACTCGGGCCGACGGTCGCCCCGCCCGGGTCGTTCAACAACGAGCTGGGGCACCCCTACACGGCGCTCCAGGCCGACCCGGGCACCCGCTACCTCGTGCTGGAGAAGGGGGCCCGCGGGGTGGGGCATGTCAGCCACCTCTGCGAGGTGGCACCGCCGCAGATCTCCGTGGTGCTCAACGTGGGGGTGGCCCACATCGGTGAGTTCGGTTCCCGGGAGACCATCGCCCTGGCGAAGGGGGAACTGGTGGCGGCGCTGCCGGCCGAGGGGCTGGCCGTGCTCAACGCCGACGATGACCTCGTCGCCGCGATGGCGACGCGAACCCGGGCGCGGGTGGTCCGCTTCGGTGAGGCGGCCGATGCGGATGTACGCGCCGTTGACGTGGTGCTGGACGAGCGGGGCCGGCCATCGTTCACGCTGGTGACACCGGAGGGGCGCGCGCCGGTGCGGCTCGGACTGACCGGCCGGCACCAGGTGTCCAACTCGCTCGCCGCCGCCGCGGTGGCCCGGGAACTGGGAATGCCGCTGACCGAGCTGGCGACCGTCCTGGGTGAGCTCGGGCTGGTCTCGAGTCGTCGGATGGACGTCTTCGAGCGGGTGGACGGGGTCACCGTCATCGATGACTCGTACAACGCCAACCCCGCCTCGATGGCCGCTGCCCTGCGGGCGCTGGCCGGGTTTCGGGGGCGGCGCACCATCGCGGTGCTCGGCTACATGGCCGAACTGGGGCCGTACGAGCAGGACGGGCATGCCGAGGTCGGCCGACTCGCCGCCGACCTCGGGGTGGACCGTCTGCTCGTGGTGGGCGAGGCGGCGGCACCAATCCATCAGTGCGCAACATCGGTACGTGACTGGGAAGGAGAATCGGTGCAGCTCACCGATCAGGCGGGCGCCGTCGAGGTGCTGCGGGGAGACCTGCGGCCCGGTGACGTCGTCCTGGTGAAGGGCTCGCGGTACCGCACCTGGGAGGTGGCGGACGCGTTGCGCGTCGACGCCGTGCCCGATCGGGGCGCGGGAGCGGACGGTGGCCTGGCATGAGGGCGGTCATCGTCGCGGTCGGGGTGGCCTTCCTGGTCTCGCTGTTCTGCACTCCGATTGCGATCAAGGTCTTCACCCGGTTGAAGGCCGGCCAGCCCATTCGGGCCGAGGGGCCGGTGATGCACCAGGGCAAGCAGGGGACGCCGACGATGGGTGGGGTGGTCTTCATCCTGGCCACCGTTATCGCGTACGTCGCCGGTCACCTGGCCCTGACCACGCTGCCGGACGCGCAGATCGCTCAGGTCGAACCGACCATCACGGCGCTGGTGCTACTGGGGCTGATGGTGTTCTCCGGCGCGGTGGGTTTCATTGACGACTTCCTGAAGGTCCGCAAGCGGCACAGTGGTGGTCTCAACAAGCGCGGCAAGCTGCTCGGCCAGATCCTGGTCGGGGCGGTGTTCGGGGTGGTCGCGCTCTACTTCCCGAGCACCATGACCGACTCTCAGGGCACGTTGACCAACACCGAGACGGTCGGCAGCACGACGTTGAGTTTCATTCGGGACATCCCCGCACTGGAGCTCACCAAGGTCGGCGCGGTCATTCTCTTCATCTTCGTGGTGATGGCCGCCACCAACGGCGTCAACCTCACCGACGGTCTGGACGGTCTGGCCACCGGCGCGTCGGTGATGGTGCTCGCGGCGTACGCGCTGATCGCCTTCTGGCAGTACCGGCACTGGTGCGCGGACCCGAACTACACCCAGGAGTACTGCTACGCGGTCCGGGACCCGCTGGAGATCGCGTTGATCGCCGGCGCGGCAGCCGGCGCCTGCGTCGGGTTCCTGTGGTGGAACACCTCGCCGGCCCGGATCTTCATGGGAGACACCGGCGCGCTGGGCCTGGGTGGTCTGATCGCCGGGATGGCGATGTCGACCCGGACGATCCTGCTGCTGCCGATCATCGGCGGACTCTTCGTCATCATCACGATGTCTGTGGTGATCCAGATCATCTCCTTCCGGACCACCGGCAAGCGGGTCTTCCGGATGTCGCCGTTGCAGCACCACTTCGAGCTCGCCGGCTGGAGCGAGGTCAACATCGTGGTGCGGTTCTGGATCATCGCCGGCATCGGTGTGGCGATAGCCCTGGGCCTCTTCTACAGCGAGTACCTAGCCAACGTCGGTTGACCGGACCGCATTTCTCGACACGCCGAGGAGACGGTTGCGGGGGCCGCACCTCCCCCACCCGCGATGATGGGCGGGTGGGGGAGGGACCAGAAATTGAGGACAGCTCGGGGACGGGGCGGCGCTGGCTGCCGGGAGGTACGCGTACCGTCGAGGGTCCGCCGGCAGCGCGGCCACCGAAGGAACCTCCTGATGCTCCGCCCCTGAGCGGACTGAGCGCCGCCGGCGGACTGGCCGCGCTGCGTGGCCTGCTGGACCGGCCGTTGGCCTCCTACTACCTTTTGCTGTTCAGCGCCGGCCTGCTGCTGCTGATCGGTCTCACCATGGTTTTCTCGGCGACCAGCGTGGAAGACTTTGCCGAGCGCGGCGATGCCACCGCGTCGTTGACCGAGCAGGCCATCTTCGCGGTGTTCGGGATCGTGGCCTTCTGGGCGTGCCAGCGGCTGCCGGTTCGCACCTTCCAGGCGGTCGCCTGGCCGGCCCTCTGGGGCACGGTGGGGTTGCTGCTGCTCCTGAACCTGTTGCTCGCGCTCAGCTCACTGGCCGGTGTCGAACAGGTTGGCCCGTTCTCCGTATACATAAACTGGCTGTACATCGGGCCGTTCCAGCTCCAACCCTCTGAGCTGGCGAAGTTCGCCCTCGTCCTGTGGGGGGCGGACGTGCTCGCCCGCAAGGGCGCCAAGCTCGGCTGGTGGCGGGAGTTGGCCACGCCGCTCTTCCCGGTGCTGGGGCTGCTGTTCGTCCTGGTCGGCTACAACGACCTGGGCACGATGCTCTGTCTGCTGGCCCTGGTCGTCGGGCTGCTCTGGGCGGCCGGGGTGCGGTTGCGGGTCTTCGCGATGCTGGGCGCGATCGGCCTGTTCGGTGTCGGTCTGCTGGTGGCGGTCGCTTCACTCGGTGCTGGGTCGAGCAGTGCGGGCGAGGAGGGCGGGGATAACTTCCGGCTGGCGCGGCTGACGAATTTCGTTAACCCGCCACCGCTTGACACCTGCAAGTTGCACGACTGCTACCAGATGCTCCAAGCACGGTACGCGATCGAGCACGGGGGCTGGTTCGGCACCGGGCTGGGCAAGAGTTCCCTGAAGTGGGGCTCCCTTCCGGCGATGGAGAATGACTTCATCTTCGTGATCATCGCTGAGGAGCTGGGTGCCGTCGGGTGCGGTGTGGTCGTGGCGCTCTTCGCGGTGCTCGCGTATACCGGGCTGCGGATCGCCCGCCGGGTGACCGGCCGGTTCCGGCAGCTCGCCGCCGCCGCGGCTACCGCCTGGCTGATCGGCCAGGCAGTGATCAACATCGGTGGTGTGATCGGGTTGCTGCCGCTGACCGGCGTGCCGCTGCCGTTCATCTCCGACGGCGGGAGCGCCCTGGTCGTCACGCTCGCCGCGGTCGGCATGCTCGCCTCGTTCGCCCGGGCCGAACCTGATGCGGCGAGAGCCCTGCATGCCCGTCCGCCGGCCCGATGGGTCCGACTAGTCTGGGCCCCGTTGCCGCCGCTTCCCGGCCGGCGTCGCCCGGGCGCCCCACCAGCTCCCCGGGTCCGGGCGCCCCGGGGGCGGTATGAAGACGACCAGGCCGCTCCGCGTGCCGCCCGGGCGAACCGGGCCCGGCGCGGGTCGGTGGAGGAGAGGAGACGGTGATGGGTCCGCTGCGTTCGGTGGTGCTTGCGGGAGGTGGCACCGGGGGGCACATCTACCCGCTACTCGCCTTCGCCGACTGCCTGCGCCGGCACGACTCCGGCATCCGGATCACCTGCCTGGGCACCCCGAAGGGGCTGGAGAACGAGCTGATCCCGCCCGCCGGGTATGACCTGCGTCAGATCCCCGCGTACCAGCTTCCCCGCTCGGTCAACCTGGACTTGGTGAAAACCCCGGGCCGGATGTGGACCGCGGCCCGGGCAGCCGGCAAGGTGATCGACGAGGTGCAGGCCGATGCGGTGGTGGGGTTCGGCGGGTACGTCTCGGTCCCGGCGTACCTCGCCGCCTGGCGACGTGAGCTGCCGATCGTCATCCACGAGGTCAATGTGCCGCCGGGGGTGGCCAACCGGCTGGGCATGAAGTTCACCAAGCACGTCGCAGTGGGCTTCCCGCACCAGCCGGCGCAGGCCGAGTCGCTGCGCGAGGCCCGGGTGGTGGGAGTGCCGCTGCGCCGGGGCATCGCCGGTCTGGACCGGGCCGCCATGCGCACCGCCGCCCGCGCCCACTTCGGTCTCCGTCCGGACCTGCCGGTGCTCTTCGTCGCCGGCGGATCGCAGGGCGCCCGCTCGATCAACCTGGCGGTCAGTGGGGCAGCCAAGGAGCTGGCCCGGAACGGAGTGCAGGTGCTGCACGTGGTCGGTGCACGCAATGAGGCGGTGTCGGTGCCGACCGACCTACCCGCACCGTACGTGACGTTGCCCTACCTGTCGCAGATGGAGCTGGGGTACGCCGCGGCCGACCTGATGCTCGGCCGGGGCGGGGCGATGACCTGCGCAGAGGTGGCGGCGGTGGGGCTGCCGACGGTCTATGTGCCGTACCCGCACAGCAACCAGGAGCAGCGACGAAACGCGTTGCCGGTGGTGGAGGCTGGGGGCGGACTACTCGTTGACGACGCCGAGCTGACGCCAGCCTGGGTGGAGAGCACGGTGATCCCGTTGATCCGTGACCCGCACCGGCTGGCCACGATGGGGGCTGCCGCGGCCGCGTACGGGCATCGCGACGGCGACGAAGCACTACTCAACTTTGTCTATGAGGCGGTGGTCCGGTGAGCGGGAAGAGTGCGGCGAGGTTCTCGCCGGCCGGTCGGCTGACCGCGGAGGACCTCGGCGTCATCCACCTGATCGGGGCGGGTGGGATCGGGATGAGCGGCCTGGCCCGGCTCCTCCTCACCCGCGGGATCTCGGTCTCCGGCAGCGAACTGCGTGAGTGGCCATCCCTGGCGGGCCTGCGGGCGCTGGGTGGCACCATCCACATGAGTCACGAGCTGGCCAACCTCGATGGCGTGGACACCGTCGTCTACTCCTCGGCAATTCCGCCCGACCATCTCGAGCTGGTGGAGGCGCGCCGTCGGGGTCTGCGGGTGCTGCACCGTTCCGAGGCGCTTGCCGCGGCGATGACCGGCCGGCGGACGGTCGCGGTGGCGGGTACCCACGGCAAGACCACCACCACCTCAATGGTGACCATGGTGCTCCAGCAGGCCGGGGTGGATCCGTCCTTCGTGATCGGCGGGGAGATATCCGAGGTTGGTTCCGGTGCACACCACGGTACGGGGGAGTACTTCGTGGTGGAGGCGGACGAGAGCGACCGCTCCTTTCTGATCTATCGGCCATTCGTGTCGATCATCACCAATATTGAGGCCGACCACCTGAACACCTACGGCGACCTGGCCAATCTGGAAGCGGCCTTCGCTGACTTCGCCCGCCTTACCGACCCGGATGGTTTCATCATCACCTGCGCTGACGACGCGGGTGGCCGGCGACTGGCCGAGACGCTGCGGGCCGAGGGGCGGCGGGTGTACGCCTATGGCACCTCGGCCGACGCGGACCTACGGCTGACCGAGATGGCCTCGTCCACCCGGGGTATCCGCTACCTCGCCGAGATCGATGGCCGGTCGTTGGGCGAGTTCCGGCTGCCGGTGCCGGGGCGACACATGGGTCTCAACAGCGCCTCGGCGGTGCTCGCCGAGTACCTGCTGGACCTGCCGCTGGAGGCGGCGCAGGCCGCGCTGGCGGCCTTTCCCGGCGTGCGGCGGCGTTTCGAGCGTAAGGGTGTCGCGGACGATGTGCTGGTCTACGACGAGTACGCCTACCACCCGACACCTATTGCGCTGGCCCTGCGGACGCTGCGGGAGGTGGCCGGTGACGGAGGGCTGATTGTGGTGTTCCAGCCCTACCGGCTCTACCGCACCCGGGATCTGCAGGCGGAGATCGCCGCGGCCCTCGCCATCGCTGATGAGTTGGTGCTGCTGGAGGTCTTCGGCCCCGGGGAGTTGCGGGAGCCGGGGGAGGGATCAGCGGCATTGATCGAGGCGGTGCCGTTGCCGGCCGACCGGAAGGTCTTCGTGGACTCCTGGGAGGCGGCGCCGATCGAGGTGGCCCGCCGGGCCAAGCCGGGCGATGTCGTGGTGACGATGGGCGCGCCGCCCAGTTCACTCATGGGCGACCAACTACTCGACGCGTTGTCGAAGCGGGACGCGGCGGGCTCGACCGGCACCGTGCCCGGCGGTGACGTTGGGCGTGCGACGACGATGGGGGGCACCGTACCCGGCGTCCCGGGTAGCTCCACTCCAGATACTTCCACCGCCGGATGAGCTCGGGGCCTACGCGTCGGCGTACCTCCGGAGTGGAGGGGGTCGCCGGCCGCCGGGGGCCGGTCCGCCGCTGGCAACTGGTTCGGGCCGGCCGGGACGCGGTGCCCGCCTCAACCCGACGGTTCATGGCCCGGGCCCGGCGGCGCCGAATGCGAGCGGTCCTGCCCTGGGCGCTCACGGCTGGCGGACTGGCGCTGGCGGGGTTGGTCGGCTGGGTGCTGGTCGGCACTGGCCTGTTCGGAGTGCGTGAGGTGCGGGTGGAGGGCGTCGAGTTGGTGACCCCGGTCGAGGTGCGTGACGTCGCCGGTGTGCCCGACGGCACGCCGTTGGTCCAGGTGGACCTTGCGGCCACCGCGGAGCGCATCGGTGGCCTGCCGGCGGTCGAGCGGGTTGACGTGACGCGGGACTGGCCGGATGCCCTCGTGGTCCGGCTAACCGAGCGGACCGGTGCGGCGGTGGTGCCGCAGGAGGGCCAGTTTCTCGTCGTGGATGCCGCGGGGGTCGTCTTCCGTCGGCTGTCGGCTCCCCCCGACGGCCTACCGGTGATCCGGCTGGAAGCGCCGGGGCCGGCCGATCCGGAGACCCAGGCCGCTCTGGCGGTGCTCGCCGAGCTCACCCCGCAGCTACGGGCCGAACTCGTGGACATCACGGTGGAAGGGCTGGCCCGACTCATGCTTCACCTGCGCGATGAGCGGCGGGTGGTGTGGGGGGACGCGACCCGGGGGGAAGATAAGGCGCGAGTCGCCACCGCTTTGCTGAACGGGGCGGCGGCCACGATCGATGTCAGCGCTCCGGACGTGGTGACCGTCCGGTGATGTGTGATCTGCCCGCCGGGCGACACGCCGCCGGGTTGCTTGGCACATTGGGCGGAGGCGCTTACGTTGCCCCGAAGAGGATCAGTGGTTGACATAAATGTAACCCTCTAGTAGAGGGTGAGGGTTTACACCGAGCCCTGGTGATGGCCGCGTCGTCAACCGTTGATCCTGGGCAAGCCGAGTGGCGCGGCCCATGCCAATCTCGAGGGGGAAAGGACCTTCAGATGACACCTCCGCACAACTACCTGGCGGTCATCAAGGTCGTCGGTATCGGTGGCGGCGGCGTGAACGCCGTCAACCGAATGATCGAGGTTGGGCTCAAGGGCGTCGAGTTCATCGCGATCAACACCGATGCGCAGGCACTGTTGATGAGTGACGCCGACGTCAAGCTCGACGTGGGGCGGGAACTGACCCGTGGCCTGGGCGCCGGTGCCAATCCGGACGTCGGAAAGAACGCGGCCGAGGATCACCGCGACGAGATCGAGGAAGTCCTGAAGGGCGCCGACATGGTCTTCGTGACCTGCGGTGAGGGCGGTGGCACCGGCACCGGCGGCGCTCCGGTGGTGGCGAACATCGCCCGCAAGCTTGGCGCGCTCACCATCGGCGTGGTCACCCGGCCGTTCTCGTTCGAGGGCAAGCGCCGTCAGGTGCAGGCTGAGGCCGGCATTGACGAGCTGCGGAACCAGTGCGACACGTTGATCGTGATCCCGAACGACCGGCTCCTCGCGCTCGGTGACCGGAACATCTCCATGATGGATGCCTTCCGCACCGCGGACCAGGTGCTCCTCTCCGGTGTCCAGGGGATCACCGACCTGATCACCACTCCCGGTCTGATCAATCTGGACTTCGCCGATGTCAAGAGTGTGATGAGCGGTGCCGGCAGCGCGCTGATGGGAATCGGTAGTGCCCGGGGTGAGAACCGGGCGGTGGAGGCGGCCGAGGCGGCCATCTCCAGCCCGCTGCTGGAGCAGAGCATGGACGGTGCGCGCGGCGTGCTGCTCTCGATCGCTGGCGGTTCCGACCTGGGGCTGTTTGAGATCAACGATGCGGCGCAACTGGTCACCGACGCGGCCCACCCGGAAGCCAACATCATTTTCGGTGCGGTGATCGACGATGCCCTCGGCGACGAGGTGCGGGTCACCGTCATCGCCGCGGGCTTCGACGGAGGCGCGCCCGCATACAAGGCGGCCGAGCCGGCCCGCAAGACGAATCAGAATCAGCCGGCACCGGCCACGCCAGCGGTACCGGCGCCGTCCACCACCCCCGCCCCGCAGCAGTCGCCGCGTCGGGTTCTCTTCGACGATGTCGATGTTCCCGACTTCCTCAAGAACGGTTCCTGAGCCCCACCGATGACCAACACCCCCGCCGCGGCGCCCACCAACCGGAACGCCGATCTCGCAGCTGGCCTTGCCCGAGTCCGTACCCGAATCGCCGACGCCTGCGCGGCGGCCGGTCGAGACCCCGGGGAGGTGGCCATGATCGCGGTGACCAAGACGTACCCGGCGAGTGACGTTGTCGCCCTGGTGGGTCTCGGGGCCGTCGAGGTGGGGGAGAACCGGGACCAGGAGGCCGCGGCGAAAGCCGCCGAGGTGGCTGCGGCGGGGGTGACGCCCCGGTGGCACTTCATCGGCCAGCTGCAGCGGAACAAGGCGAAGTCGGTGGTCCGATACGCCGATGTGGTGCAGTCGGTCGACAGTGTCCGGTTGGCCCGGGCATTGGATCGGGCCTCGGTGGCAGAACGGGATCGGCCGTTGGAGGTGCTCCTTCAGGTCAGCATCGACGGGGCGGTGGGTCGTGGCGGTGCGTTGCCCGACTCCGCCGACCCGGACGTGGGGCTCGATCCGGTGGCCGAGCTGGTGGCCGGTGCCGACGGGCTGCGGCTCGGCGGGTTGATGGCGGTGGCGCCGCTGGGCTGGGAGCCGGACCGGGCCTTCGCCCGGTTGGCGGAGGTGGCGGCCGGGTTCCAGGTCCAGCATCCGCAGGCGACGTTGTTGTCGGCTGGTATGAGTGGGGATCTTGAATCGGCGATCCGGCACGGCGCGACACATGTCCGGGTGGGCAGCGCGTTACTCGGAATGCGCCCCACGCTGCGGTAGCCTGACCGCCAGGAGCAAATTACATCGGTGTTGTTTGGTGGGAGTGGCATTCCTCTCGTCGGGGTTGTGGCGCGCGACGCGAAGCGCGCGCCCGGGGGGTGTCGATCCGGCGAGCAGAGATGATCCACTTGCGGCAGGCGACACGGCACGGGGGTGCGTGCCGTAGGGCGGATGGGAAGGGCGCGGGATGGGTGCGCTGCGCAAGGCGGGGGTCTGGCTCGGTCTGGTCGAGGAGGACGACGAGCGGGCCTACGACGATGGTGGCTACGACAAGGGGGGGTACCTCGAGTCACGGTATCGGTCGAGCCGATACTCCGAGGACTTCGGAGACGACGACGATGTCGAGGAGGCTGCTCCGCCCCGTTCGCGGCTCGGTGACCGGGGGCGTCTCGAGCGGGCCGCGGCCCGCTCGAGTGACGTGGATCACCATGAGGAGGGTGAGCAGTCGGAGCGGGTCGAACGCACCAGCGTCCGGTCGATCACCCGGCCCGCCCCCGAGTCGTCTGGAGCGCTGACTTACCACACCCGCGACAACCTGGCCCTGGCGCCGCAGGCGCCGGTCCGGGAGCGGGTGCCGGCGGAGGAGGAGCAGCGCTACCAGATCACCACGCTGCACCCGACGACCTACCGCGAGGCGCGGACGATCGGCGAGCACTTTCGAGACGGTGTCCCCGTCATCATCAACCTGACGGAGATGGATGAGGCGGATGCGCGGCGACTGGTTGATTTTGCCGCCGGGCTGGCGTTCGGGCTGCGCGGTACGATCGAGCGCGTGACCAACCGGGTGTTCCTGCTTTCGCCGGCCAATGTCCAGGTCACCGCGGAGGACAAAGCCAAGATCGCTGAGGGCGGCTTCTTCAGCCTCAGTTGATCAGCCCGAGTGCAAGGGACGTCGCCAGCCGTGTTGTCAATCCTGCTCCAGGTTCTGTATCTGGTCTTGTTTGTCTTTCTTCTTATCCTGTTGTCCCGATTTGTGTTGAGTGCTGTGCTTCAGTATGGCCGGCGTTGGCAACCAGGGCGTGGGGCGTCGGCGGGGCTGGAAACCGTGTGGAGCGTCACTGATCCCCCGCTCCACGCGTTGAGGCGTGTGATCCCTCCGCTGCGAATTGGTACCGTGAGCATCGACCTGGCCTCCCTTGTGCTCCTGGTTATCCTGTTCGTGCTGATGGAGTTCGTGTTAGGGCCGTCGATCAACAGGACCGCTGGATGACCGATGCGCTTTCGCGGCCGCAACTGACCCGAGGAGTTTCGATGCCGCTGACCCCGGCCGACGTTCACAACGTCGCCTTCAAAAAGCCGCCGATCGGCAAGCGGGGGTACGACGAGGAGGAGGTCGATGCCTTCCTGGACGAGGTCGAGCGTGAGCTGGCCCGTCTGATCGAGGAGAACAACGAGCTGCGCGCTCAGGTGGAGCGCGGTGGCCGTGGCGGTGGCCCCGCCGGTCCGGTCGGCCCCGCCGGTGACGCCCGGCTCGCCGCGGAGCTCAATGACGTGAAGGCCCAGCTCGACCGGGTCCAGCGGGACAAGGCCGGGGCCGAGCAGGCAGCCCGCGCGATGCAGGCGGAGCTGGAGCAGGTCCGCGGCGCTGGTGCCGTGCCGGCCGGCGGCGACGGCGAGCAGCAGGCGCTCCGGGTGCTGATGATGGCCCAGCGGACCGCCGACGATCACGTCACCGACGCCCGACGGGAAGCTGACCAGGTGCTCTCCGAGGCTCGGTCCAAGGCCGAGGAGGTCACCCGCGAGGCGCGAGCCAAGGCCGACGCCCTGGAGCGGGACGCCCGCCAGCGGCACCAGGAGGCCATGGGTGGCCTGGACACCAAGCGCACCGCATTGCAGAAGCACATCGAGGAGCTCAAGCAGTTCGAGCGCGAGTACCGCACCCGCCTCAAGGCGTACCTGGAGAGTCAGCTGCGTGACCTTGACAGCCGTGGGCAGGGCCCGGATGTCGAGATTGACCGGACTGATGGTGGAGGGCGTGCCGGTGGTGGAAACGGCCTCGCCGCTGCGGGGCTCGCCGGCTCCTACGGCGGCGGTCGCCCTGGTGCGCTGGAAGCCGGTCGCTGACCACACCGGCCGGCGGTCGTCGCGCTGACGGTCGCCCGGTCTCGCTCAGAATCGGAACGAGACGCGGGAGTGGGCTTTGATAGTCGCCAGTATCCTGCTCATTCTCGTTGCAGTGGTGTTGCTGGTGGCTGGCCTCGCCGATGGATCCAGCCTCCTGCTGATCGTCTCCATCGCCGCCAGTCTGCTGGCCGCCGTCGCGCTCGTCGTGGGTGCCCGCCAGGCAGCCGCGGCCCGGGCTGCGGCGGAGCGGACCCCGTACGAGGCTGATCGAGGCGGTGGGAGCGCCGACCGGCAGCCGGGTGGCGTCATGCTTCCTGGCCAGGATCTTCCCCCGCCGATCGACCATGGCGGCACCGGGTGGCGGCAACCACCCGGGCCGCCGGTCACAGTCGCCGAGCCGGTTGCGAACGACGAGCCAGCTGCACAGTCGGTCTCCCCGATGGAGGCAGCACGGCTGTCCCGACTCGACCGGGAGGTGTGGGTGGTTGACGGCCACCCCCGCTACCACCTGGCCGGCTGTTCTCGGCTACTCGGCGGGCCCGAGCCGCTTCCCGTCGCCGAGGCAGTAGACCTCGGCTTTACCCCGTGTGCCCACTGCGCCCCGGTCGCCGCCTTGTTGACCGAGGAAGGGCGGATCGCCAGCGGCGGCGCTGGTGCCTGAGGCACCCACCGCCTGCGGCGGTGACTCGTTGACCGTCGCGGTCCGGATCAAGCCGGGATCGTCTCGGTCCCGGGTTGGGGGCCGCTATCTGGGTCCTTATGGCCCTGCTCTGGTTATCGCGGTGACGACACCACCGGTGGGAGGGCAGGCCACCGAGGCGGCGCGCCGTGCCCTCGCCGAAGCGCTCGGAGTCCGGCGGAGAGCGGTTTCGCTGGGCGCTGGGGCGGCCAGCCGAAACAAGATCTTTTATGTCGGTGGGGTCGGCGCCGAGATCACCCAGACGCTGCACCAGCTCCGCGACGGATAGGGCGGGGTGGCCACCACGTGCCCTGGCCTTGCCTCTGGTACCTGGGCCGGCCCCTGGTATGTGGCCCGGCCCTCGGTTCTCCGCCCGATACCCGCGACGGCGGACGCTTCCGAGGCTGCTGCGCGAGTCGGAGCCTGGCAGCGGCGGGCGGCGTGGGTTTGGCGATTACGGCGAGGGCCGGAGCGATCGGTCTGCTAGCGTTCTTTTTGCCCGAGATGTGTTAATTCGGGGTGGGCGTCAGGGCGTCGGTGCGCCACATTGTCGGACGCCTGTACGTTCCGTATCCTTGCGAACCTCCGGAGTGCGCGGCCGTATGGCTGCGCGCCCGTTTTGTACCTGGGGGCGCCGAACGCGGCGGCCTCTGTCCAGGTGCCGCGGTCCTCCGCGGCTCCGCGGCTAAGGGAGCGACGATGGCGAAGCCAGCCGACACCAGGACCGCCGGCCGTAAGCCGGCGACCAAGTCCACCCGCAGCGCAGCGGAGACCGAGAAGATCCGGGTAGCCCTGGCAGCGCGGCGAGACGAGCTTCGCGCCGAGTATGATCAGACGTTGAGCGAGATCACCGAGCTGCAGCGCGACCGGCTGACCGACTCGGCCGGGGATGACCAGGCCGATACCGGCACCAAGACGTTCGAGCGGGAGCAGGAGATTTCCCTCGCGAACAGCATCCTGGAACGGATCACGCAGGTCGAGCGGGCGCTGGAGCGGCTCGATGAGGGTGGCTACGGCTGGTGCGAGCGGTGCGGCAACCCGATCCCGGTGGAGCGGCTGGCTGCCTTCCCGTCGGCGACCCTCTGCGTGACCTGTAAGCAGCTGGCGGAGCGACGCTGAGACCTCGCTCCTCAGCAGCCCGGTGAGGCGGCGCCGCCGCCGCGAGCGTCGATGGGGAGCAGATGACCGCAGGACCGACCCCGGGATCCGGCCGCGCTGAGGCGGCCGGATCCGCCGAGCCGGTGGGCAGCCCGGCCTCCGAGCCGGACGGTGCCGTCGAGGCGGACCGGCCCGTCGAGGCGGACCGGCCCGTCGAGGCCGCCGGTGCGACGACCCGCCGCCGTGCCGCGTCGATCCTGTTCGGCATCGGCCTCACCGTGCTGGCGCTCGACTTCGGGACCAAGCATCTGGCGCTACAGACGTTGGAGGGTCGGGAGCCGGTCGAGCTCCTGGGCGGCCTGGTCTACCTCAGCCTCACCCGCAACAGCGGCGCAGCGTGGAGCATCGGCGCTGACCACACCTGGATCTTCTCGCTGATCACCATCCTCGTGATCGGCTGGATTCTCTGGACGGCCCTGCGCCTGCGCTCTTCACCCTGGGCGGTGTCGTTGGGGCTGGTGCTTGGCGGGGCCCTCGGTAACCTGATGGACCGGATCTTCCGCGCTCCGGGCTGGTTCGTCGGTCACGTGGTCGACATGATCAGTGTCCTCGAGCCGTACGGCCGGGCATTTCCGGTGTTCAACGTGGCCGACAGCGCCCTGGTCTGCGGCGTGTGCCTCGCGGTGCTCCTTGAACTGACCGGCCGCCAGCGCGACGGTAGCCGGCTCGGCCGGGACGGACGACGGGCAACCCCCACCGCGCCGCGGGAGCGGGCATGACGGCGGCGTACACGGCCGGCGGTGGCCAACGATCGCTGCCAGTCCCGGACGGACTCGACGGACTCCGCCTCGATCAGGCCGTCGCGCGGCTCTTCGGGCTCTCCCGGACGACCGCGGCGGCCCTGGTTGACGCGGGTGCCGCACTGGTTGACGGCGTGGAGCGGGCTAATTCCTACAAGATTCGGGCCGGGTCCTGGCTCGAGGTGACGCTGCCGGCGCCGGCGGCTCCGCCGACCGTCGTGCCGCAGGCGGTGTCCGGCCTCCGCGTGGTGTATGCCGACGACGACATCGTGGTGGTGGACAAGCCGATCGGCGTGGCCGCCCACCCCAGCCCCGGTTGGACCGGACCGACCGTGGTCGGTGGGCTTGCCGCGATCGGCCACCGGATCGCCACCAGCGGCGCGGCAGAGCGGCAGGGCGTGGTGCACCGGCTCGATGTCGGCACGACCGGGATCATGGTGGTGGCCAAGAGCGAGCAGGCCTACACCGTCCTGAAGCGGGCGTTCAAGTACCGCGAGGTGGAGAAGCGCTACCACGCCGTGGTGCAGGGGCACCTCGATCCGTTGCGCGGCACCATCGATGCTCCGATCGATCGGCACCCACACCACGACTACCGCTGGGCGGTGGTCTCAGGTGGTAAGCCCAGCGTCACCCACTACGACACGCTTGAGGCGTTTCCGGCGGCCAGCCTGGTGGACGTGCGGCTGGAGACGGGCCGTACGCACCAGATCAGAGTGCACTTCTCGACGTTGCGTCATCCCTGTGTGGGCGACCTCACCTACGGAGCCGATCCCACCCTCGCCAAGCGGCTCGGCCTGGATCGGCAGTGGCTACATGCCCGGGAGCTGGGGTTCCGCCATCCCCGAACGGGGGCGGAGGTCTGCTTCGTCAGCGACTACCCTGACGACCTGGACCGCGCGCTGGGAATCCTGCGGGACTAATCGCGCGATGACCTGACCGATCCAACGCGACGAGGGGGCCTCCGTCCGTGCGCTCCGGTGACCTGCTGCGGCAGCTGGACCAGCGGCTGTTACCCCACCTCGTGGGCGCGGCGAACCGGCTGGGCCAGGGCCCTGCCCAATCCGGGGTCCTGCTCGCGGCGGTGCTGCTCTCCTGCCTTGCGGTGACGGCCACCGCGGTGTGGGCGATTGGTGCTCCGCCGGCCGGCGCCCCCACCGCGGACGGGGTCACCCGGGTCGGGGTGGCCGCCGGGGAGTCAATTCCCGGCTACCTGCAGGACGCCACGGACGACTTGGCGGCCCTACCGACAGCGTCCCCGTCTCCGGAGGACGACACCTTCGCGCTGGTCTCACTGTCGACGTACCTGACGCCGCATCAGGCCGCCAGCGTCTTCGGTGACGTGCCGGTCGCCGCTGTCATCGGCCGGGTGCCGTTACCGGAGCGGCAGACCGAGGTTGTCCGGATCGGCGTGCCGGGCCTGCCGGGTGACGTGATCACCGCCATGGCTGACCTGGCGGCTCGTAAGGAACGGGAGGCGGGTGACTATCGGGCCCGGGCCGCCGCGGTCAGTGACGGGAGGCCGGAGCAGCGTGAGCAGCGCACGCTGTATCTCAGCGCGGCGCAGATGGCGGAGGCCGAAGCCAAGGCATACCGCGGCGGGTGTGCCTGTGTCTACGCGGCGGTGGTTCGCGCAGAGCCGGTGGAGCTGCGTCAGGTGGCGTCCCAGCCGGATGTGCGGGTCGTTGACCCCGCGCCGGAGGTGCGTCGGCTGGACCGCACCGTCTTCACCCCACCCCTGCCGGAGCAGGATGTGGTTGCGCACCCCCTCACGGACTCTGATCTGGCCACCCCCGATCCGGTTGTTCCCGATCCGGCTGTTCCCGACCCGGTTGTTCCCGGCCCGGTTGTTCCCGATCCGGTGGTCCCAGATCCGGTCACCACCCCCACGCCGGCCACCCTCACTCCGGAGGCCCCGGATTCGGACACCCCCACCCCGGATCCCGAGCCGGTCCCCCCCAGCCCGCCGACGCCGACGGAGGAGACTGTTGCCGACCCAGCCCCGGAGGGGAGGAAGTCACCATTGATTTCGCCCAGCTCCGGCTACGCTGACGCGGCGTCACCCACGCCGGCTACCTCGGCGAACGCGGTCGGCGGCGGGGCATCCGAGCCGGTTTCGGAAGGGGCGGTCGGCCCGGTGGCAGGCGGACCGGTATAGCCCTAATAGGCTTTCGTTCGTAGCCTGTCAGGCGGGGCAGCACGAAGCTGGGAGGGCGAGCCGTGGAGGGCAGCGAGACCGGCTGGGGTCAGCCGGCCGAACCGGCACCGCGGTGGCGGGCGTTGCTCGACCGGGCGCGGCTCGGTAGCCGCGCGGCTGAGCCAGCCGGGCCGGAACGGTCGGAGCCTGCGGCCCCAGCCGAGCCATTGCCGCGACGGGCCGCCGGCAACGGTTACGCGGCCCGCGTGCCGGGCCCCGGCTCGACGCCCGCCGAGTTGCCGTATGGCGCGGAGGCACGAACCTACGGGGCTGATCCGCGGGACGCGGGGCACCGAGGTGAGCCGGCATATCGGGCCGAGCCGGGATTTCCGGCCGAGCCGGCGGATGGGGCCGCTCCGGGCTTTCGGACCCCGTTGGTTCCGGGGCCCGAGCCCCGCTACTCCGAACCGGAGTCACCGCCGGTGCCGTCCCGCTACGCATTGCTCGACAATGGTTACCGGCACGCGCCGCCGGCAGAGAACGGCTACCGGTCCGAGCCGGCCTATCAGGCTGATTCCGGGTATCGCTCTGAGAACGACTATCGGTCTGTGCCGGCGTATCGGTCGGAGCCGGCGCACCAGCCCGCGGTAGGCCGGGGCTATGCCCGGGTGGAGTGGCGGCAGCCCGCAGCGACAAGTGGATCGGAACGCGCGGCCACCGTACTTCGGGGGGAGCTCGGTGGCCCCCGTGTGCTGGCGTTCGCGAATCCCAAGGGTGGCGTGCACAAAACCACTGCGACCGTGCTGGCCGCAGCGACCGTCGGCAGCGTGCGTGGCCGAGGCGTGCTGGCCTGGGACGACAACGAGCTACGGGGCACGCTCGGGCTGCGTGCGGGCAGCGCCCGGCATGCCCGCACCATCCGGCACCTGATCGGCGACCTCGCGCACATCGAGATCAAGGAGGGGCGGGAGCTGCTGGACCAGCTCGACGACTATCTCCGGCACGCCTCGGACGGCTCGTACGACGTGCTGGCGGGTGAGGAGAGCCCCCGTTTCGCCCAGCGGCTGGACCAGTTCACCGTCCGGCGGGTGCTGGAGCTGCTCCGCCGCACCCACGACGTGATCTGTGTGGACACCGGCAACAACGTGGAGAGCCCCAACTGGCGTACCGTCATGCAGGCGGCCGACCAACTCGTGGTCACCACGGTGCCGCGGGAGGACGCCGCCTTCAGCGCTGACTGGATGCTCGACCTGCTAGCCGAGGTGGGCATGGGGGAGTTGGCCGACAACGCGGTGACCCTGATCTCGTGCCCGACGCCGGGGCGCAGTGCGCTCCGCGCCGACCTGGAACGACACTTCGCCACCCGGACTCGGGCGGTGACCGTGGTGCCGTATGACCCGATCCTGGAGTCCGGCTCGTCAATCGAGTACCACCAGCTTCAGCCGGCGACCCGGGAGGCGTGGCTGAGCGCCGCCGCGGTGATGCTGGAGCCGTTCGCCCGCTGAGTGGGCGTGTCGTCCACCGGCGCCACACGGCGCCGCCACTCCTGAGAGGATCACCGGGTGAGCGCGGACACCCCCGACCCCGACCGGCCCGGTTCCAGGGCCGTACCGCCGTACGGCGAGTCGCCGGGCGATGGCCCCACCTCGCCGTACCCGGATCGTGCTTCGGCCGCCGGACCGGTGCCGCCCGCCGCGTTGACCTGGTACGGAGCGCCGCCAGTTGCCGAGGCGCCGCAGCCCCGGCTTCGGCCGCAGCTCTCGTGGGCGGCGGCGGGAGCGTTCGGAGTGGTGATCCTCGGTGTCCCGCTGGGGTTGCTCTGGGCCACGCTGGCCCCCGACACCCCGGTGATGCAGACCGAGTCGGGCGCTGTCTACGGCGAGTCGCAGCCGGAGCAGCCGATTGCTGCCGACGGTTGGTTCAGCCTGCTCGGTCTCGGCTTCGGCCTCTTGGTCGCGGTCGGCCTCTGGTTCCTGCTGCGCCGCTCCCGGGGTCCGATCGGACTGGCTGCCGCCGTGCTGGGGTCGCTGGGCGCGGCGCTGGTCGCCTGGCAGGTCGGCCAACGGGTGGGGCTGGCCACCTTCGAGCACCTGTTGGCGACCGCCGCGGAGGGGCAGACGTTCGGACAACCCGCGCGGCTGCGGGCCGGGGGAGTGGAGTGGGTGGGTCTACTGCCGGTGCCGTACGGCAACGTGCTGCTGCCCGCGTTTGGTGCGGCGGTCGGCTACACCCTGCTGGCGGGCTGGTCCCGTTGGCCGTCGTTGCGCCCGGAGCCAACCCCCGACGGGTCAACCGGGCCAGGCGTCAGTTGGGCGTCGGTGGAGACGCCAACTCCTTCAGCGGCACCGGAACCGCCCGGACCTGGCGCAGCAGAGCCGCCTCGCGGGTGAGCAGCCTCAGCTCGGCGCGGAGCCGGGCAGCGGTGTCGTCGATGGCGAGCAACCGCTGCCGGTCGGCAAGGGTCAGTGCGGCCGTCGCGGCGACCAGGTGCGACAGGACCGTCGGATCCTCCGGGAGCTGCTCCGAGGCCTCCTCCGGGTCAGCCCGGATCAGGCCCAGGTACTGCCGGAAGACCGTGGTCACCTGGACGGACAACTCTCCGGCCTCATCCGGGGAGTGCGGCTCGGGCAACCATTGGACCTCGGCAGTCAGGTAGGGCGCGCTGGCCCGGTCGATGCTGTCTATCCGGAACCGTTGCCGACCCACGGTGACGATGTCGTAGCCCCCGTCCGGCAGCTCGGTCACCTGACGCAGCTCGGCGGTGCAGCCCACCTCGTGCAGCGTGAGGTCGTCGTCGGGCAACGGGCGGCCGTCCGGGGCGGTGGGAGCGACCTCCCAACCGGCCTGGATCGCCACTACGCCGAACTCGCGCGGCGCCTGCTCCGGCAGGGCGAGTAGGTGGCGCACCAGTGCGCGGTATCGATATTCGAAGATGTGCAGCGGCAGCACCAGGCCGGGGAAGAGGACGGTCCCGAGCGGGAACACCGGCAGCCGTGCAGTCACGGATCGAGGGTAGCCCGATCGGCCTCCGGAGGGTGTGTCTCGGCTCATCGTCTCGTCGTGTGGGCGTGCCGGTCAGCCCGGACTCGAGCCGCCTAGACTTGCAAGGATGTTGCACCGGATCGACCTACGTGGCGGGGTTCGTGACCCGCGCCGCCTGCTGCCCCGTGCCCGGCTCGATGTCTCCGCGGCTGTCGAGCAGATCCGCCCGCTCGTGGCGGAGGTGCGGGAGCATGGCTACTCGGCGATCCGGGCGGCGAGTGAGCGGTTCGACGGGGTCTCGCCGGAGGTGCTGCGGGTCCCGGAGGAGGTGATCGCCGAGGCCGAGGGGAAGCTCGACCCGCGGGTCCGCGTCGCCTTGCTGGAGTCGATCAACCGGGCCCGGCGGGTGCACGCCGCGCAGCGCCGCAGCGACCACACCACGCAGGTCGTACCTGGTGGCACGGTCACCGAGCGTTGGGTGCCAGTTGATCGGGTCGGGCTCTATGTGCCCGGTGGCCTGGCGATGTACCCGTCGACGGTGGTCATGAACGTGGTGCCCGCGCAGGAGGCCGGGGTGCGTTCGTTGGTCGTGGCCAGTCCACCGCAAAAGGACAACGGCGGGTTGCCCGACCCGCGGGTACTCGCCGCCTGCGCCCTGCTCGGGGTGACCGAGGTGTACGCCGTCGGCGGCGCGCAGGCGGTGGCGATGCTCGCGTACGGCAGTCCGGTTGACCCCGACAGCACCGCCTTCTGCGCGCCGGTTGACCTGATCACTGGCCCGGGCAACATCTGGGTCACCGCCGCCAAGCGGTTGCTGCGAGGCCTGGTCGGCATTGACGCCGAGGCCGGCCCCACCGAGATCGCGATTTTGGCCGACCACACCGCCGATCCGGTGCATGTGGCCGCCGACCTGATCAGCCAGGCTGAGCACGACCCGCTCGCGGCGAGCGTGCTGGTCACACCGTCGGTGGAACTGGCTGACGCGGTGGACCAGGAGTTGGCCCGGCAGGTACCGGCGACCCGGCACACCGAGCGGGTCGGCACCGCGCTCGCTGGGGAGCAGAGCGGCATCGTTCTCGTTGCGGACCTGGCGGCCGGGCTGCGGGTGGTGGACGCCTATGCGGCCGAGCATCTGGAGATCCAGACCGAGAATGCCCGCGAGTGGGCGCTGCGGGTGCGCAACGCCGGGGCGATCTTCGTCGGTGCCTGGTCACCGGTGTCGCTTGGCGACTACTGCGCCGGCTCCAACCATGTGCTGCCCACCGGGGGCTGCGCCCGGCACTCGTCGGGTCTGTCGGTGCAGTCCTTTCTGCGCGGTGTCCACCTGGTGGAGTACACGCAGGACGCGCTGCGGGACGTGGCGCCGCACGTGGTCACCCTGGCAACGGTGGAGGACCTGCCGGCACACGGTCAGGCGGTCACCGCTCGGCTGTCGGAGGGCGCATCGTGACCAGCCTGGACGATCTGCCGATCCGGGCGGACCTACGCGGCCTGACCCCGTACGGGGCGCCGCAGCTGGACGTGTCGGTTCGGTTGAACACGAACGAGAACTCGTACCCGGTGCCGGACGCGGTGGCCGAGACGATCGGCAGGGCGATCGCCGCCGAGCTGCGGGACCTCAACCGGTACCCGGATCGGGACGCGGTGGCGCTCCGTGGCGACTTGGCGGCGTACCTGGGTGCTGGGTTCAATCTTGATCAAATATGGGCGGCCAACGGCTCCAACGAGGTCCACCAACAGCTGCTCCAGGTATTCGGTGGGCCGGGACGAACCGCGCTCGGTTTCCTGCCGGCGTACTCGATGCATCCGCTGCTGGCGCTCGGCACCGGCACCCGGTGGGCGCCGGCCCGGCGCGGCGTCGACTTCGGGCTGACCGTCGCCGAGGCGGTGGCGCAGGTCCGTGAGCACCGTCCGGACGTGGTGTTTCTCTGCTCGCCGAACAATCCCACCGGTACTGTCCTGGACCTGGCCGTGGTCACCGCGGTGTTGGCCGAGGCGCCGGGGATGGTGGTGGTTGACGAGGCGTACGCGGAGTTCGCCCGGGCCGGCACGGTCAGCGCCCTGTCGCTGTTGGGTGACCACCCCCGGCTGGTGGTGACCCGTACCATGAGCAAGGCGTTCGGGTTCGCCGGCGGTCGGCTGGGCTACCTGGCCGCCGACCCGGCGGTGGTGGCGGCCGTGCAACTCGTCCGGCTGCCCTACCACCTGTCGGCGCTGACTCAGGCGGCGGCGCGGGCCGCCCTGGCGCATCGCGACGAGTTGCTGAGCACCGTCTCGGCGATCAAGGTGCAGCGGGACCGGATCGTGACCGAGCTCCGTGCTCGCGGGCACCGGGTCGCCGACAGCGACGCCAACTTCGTGTTGTTCGAGGTCGGCGGGGACCAGCGCGCCGCGTGGCAGGTCCTGCTCGACGCCGGGATCCTGGTTCGTGATGTCGGCCTGCCCGGCTGGTTGCGGGTCACCGCCGGCACCCCTGCCGAGACCGATGCCTTCCTGATCGCTGTGGAGAAGCTTTCATCATGAGTCGTACTGCCCGGGTCGAGCGGGTCACCAAGGAAACCAAGGTTCTCGTCGAGATCGATCTCGACGGTAGCGGCAAGGCCGATATCGAGACCGGGGTCGGTTTTTACGACCACATGCTGCACCAGATCGCCCGGCACGGCGGGTTTGACCTCACCGTGCACACCGTCGGCGACCTTCACATCGATGCACATCACACGATGGAGGACACGGCATTGGCGCTGGGCGCCGCGGTTGATCGCGCGCTGGGTGACCGGGCCGGCATCCGGCGGTATGGCTCGGCTACCGTTCCGATGGACGAGGTGTTGGTCCGGGCCGCCGTTGACCTCTCGGGTCGGCCGTACGTCGTGCACGACGAGCCGGCGCTCGCCCCGTACATCGGACCGGTCTACCCGACCAGCATGACCCGACACGTCTGGGAGTCCTTCGGTCAGTCGGCCCGGGTCACGCTGCACGTTGACGTGCTGCGGGCGGCCCGGCCGGGCGGGCACCCGGACGCCCACCACGTGGTGGAGGCCCAGTTCAAGGCGGTGTCCCGGGCGTTGCGTGAGGCGACGGCCGTGGACCCCCGGTTTGCCGGCGTGGTGCCCAGCACGAAGGGAAGATTGTGAGGACCGTGGTCGTGAGTAGAGGGCGGCGCTGATGGCTGGGCTGCTACCGACCCTGCTGCTGATTCTGGCTGGGGTGCTGGTCGGCGGGGCGCTCTCGTTGCACCGTCAGGGGGTGCCGCGTGCGGTGGTGCTCACCACCGCGGCGCTGGCCATGTTGGCGGCGGTCGCCGGGGGTCTGTGGTTGCTGCCGGGGGAGGGCTCGTGAGCCGGGTCGTGGTGCTGGACTACGGGTCGGGGAATCTTCGCTCCGTGGAACGCGCCCTCGCGGCGGCCGGCGCGGAGGTGACGGTGACCGACGATCTGGCCGCTGCTGCCGAGGCGGACGGCCTGGTGGTTCCCGGCGTCGGGGCTTTCGCCGCCTGCATGGCGGGAATAGCGGCGCTGGGTGCCGGTCCGGTGATTGTCGAGCGGGTCGCCGACGGCCGTCCGGTGCTCGGTATCTGCGTCGGCATGCAGGTTCTCTTCGAGCGTGGTGCCGAGCATGGTGTGGTGACTGATGGGCTCGGGCTGCTGCCCGGGCAGGTGGGGAAACTCCCCGCTGCGCGGCTGCCGCACATGGGCTGGAACACGGTCGCTCCGCCGGCCGATTCGGTGCTCTTCGCCGGCTTGGCCCAGAGCCGGTTCTACTTCGTCCACTCATACGCGGCGGACGGGGTGGCCGCGCTGGCCGCTGCCGGTGTTGCCGTGACCACCGCCGACCACGGGGCGGAGTTCGTGGCGGGCGTGGAGCGGGGTCCACTCAGCGCCGTCCAGTTCCATCCGGAGAAGTCCGCCGACACGGGTGCCGCGCTGCTGCGCAACTGGTTGAGTACGTTCTCGTCGAGCGTCCAGCCGGCGACCGGCCACTCTGCCGGGGGCGTCAGTGAGTAAGGAGCGGGCGCGGCGTCGGGCTGCCCGGGAGGCGGAGGCAGCACAGCGGCGGGCGATGCGGCAGCGGCAGCTCGCCCGGCAGGCTCAGCGGCGCGCGCTGCTTCGTCGGCTGACCCCGACGGTACGCCGGGGGCGGATCGGCCGGCTGCCTCGGCGAACCCGAGGCGAGCGCGCTGCGATCGTGCTGTCGACGGTGGCCGTGATCCTGATGATCTGGACCCTGGTAGATGATCTTGCGTTGCGGTTCGGGCTGGTCGCGCTCCTGCTGCTCGTACTGCCGGCGATCGTGGTGATCGCCTTGGACCGTCGTTCCTGATCCGAGGAGAGTTTCTGTGAGCCTCACCCTTTTGCCCGCCGTCGATGTCGCTGACGGGCAAGCGGTCCGGTTGGTGCAAGGCGCCGCCGGTAGCGAGACCGTCTACGGCGATCCCTTCGAGGCCGCGCAGGCCTGGCAGCGGGACGGAGCGGAGTGGATTCACCTGGTTGACCTGGATGCGGCCTTCGGCCGGGGCTCCAATGCGGAGCTGCTCGCCGACGTGGTGCGTCGCCTGGACGTGCGGGTGGAGCTCTCCGGCGGAGTGCGGGACGATGCGTCGTTACAGGCTGCGCTGGCGACCGGGGCTGCTCGGGTCAATATCGGCACTGCCGCGCTGGAGGATCCCCAGTGGTGCGATCGGGTCTGCGGCGAGTACGGCGACCGGGTGGCGATCGGCCTCGACGTGCGCGGGCAGACCCTCTCCGCCCGGGGCTGGACCCGGGACGGTGGTGATCTGTGGGAGGTGCTGGCGCGGCTGGACCGGGCCGGTGCATCCCGGTACGTGGTCACCGACATCACCAAGGACGGCATGATGCGCGGGCCGAACCTGGAGCTGCTTCGTGAGGTCTGCGCCCGCACCAGCGCTCCGGTGATCGCGTCCGGTGGTGTCTCGACCCTGGCCGACCTGCGTGCGTTGGCTGCCCTGGAGCCGGTCGGGGTGGAGGGGGTAATCGCCGGCAAGGCGCTGTATGCGGGTGCCTTCACCGTGGCCGAGGCGTTGCGGACCCTGGCCGACGCCTGATTTCACCCGGCGCTCCTGCCACGCTGGCGCCCGCCGAGATGTTGGGTCCGCGGGTGGGTTGTGTTCTTCCTCGTACCGGTGGTTGCGGAGCCAGGAGGCGCGTAGCGCGCAGTTCAGTGGTGCACAACTGAACTGCGCGCTACTCTTTTTGCGTGACCGATGATCTGGTGCTGCGGCGGCAGGTGTGTTTCGCGCTCTACACCGCGTCGCGCGCCATGGTCGATGTCTACCGGCCCATCCTCGCCGAGTTCGGGCTGACCTATCCGCAGTATCTCGTGCTGTTGGTGCTCTGGGAGGGCGAACAGGAGCCGCCGCCGACGGTCTCTGGCCTCGGCACCCGGCTGCAGCTGGACTCCGGAACGCTCTCCCCGCTGCTCAAGCGGCTGGAGGCGGCGGGCCTGGTGGTCCGGCGCCGATCGGCGGCCGATGAGCGACGGGTGGCGGTGGAGCTGACCCCGGCGGGATGGGCCCTGCGCGGGCGCATGGCCGACGTTCCACGCCAGCTTGCCCAGGCGACCGGGCTCGACGCCGACGATCTCGTCGTCCTGCGCGACACCCTCACTCGGATCACCAGAACGATCCACCAACACAAGGAGCGGTAGCACTCATGAGCAAGACCGACAACCGTGAGATCCAGCTAGCCTCGCGGCCGCAGGGCTGGCCGACCGAGGAGAACTTCCGGTTGGTCTCCACCGACATCCCCACCCCGGGCCCGGGGCAGATCGTGGTTCGGAACACCTTCATCTCCGTCGACCCGTACATGCGGGGGCGGATGAATGACGTGGCCTCCTACGTCCCGCCGTTCGCGCTGGACGCGCCACTCGACGGTGGGGCGGTCGGTGAGGTGGTGGCGAGCGAGGCCGACGGCTTCGCCCTCGGGGACACCGTGCTCCACGGGCTCGGCTGGCGGGAGTACGCGCTGCTGGACGCCACGACCGTCCGGAAGGTCGACCCTGCCCTCGCCCCGGTCAGCACGTACCTTGGGGTGCTGGGAATGACTGGGCTCACCGCGTACGCCGGACTGCTCGAGGTCGCCGCGATGCAGCCGGGGGAGACCGTCTTCGTCTCCGGGGCGGCCGGCGCGGTGGGGAGCATGGTCGGCCAGATCGCCAAGCTTCGCGGGGCTAGCCGGGTGGTCGGCAGCGCCGGCTCGCCGGCAAAGGTCGAGCGGCTGCAGGCGCTCGGCTTCGACGCCGCCTTCGACTACCACGACGGACCGGTGCGGGAGTCGCTGCACTCCACCGCGCCGGACGGGATCGACGTCTACTTCGACAACGTGGGCGGCGAGCACCTGGAGGCGGCGATCGGCGCGATGCGGCCGAACGGCCGCGCCGCGATCTGCGGGATGATCGCGCAGTACAACGCGACCGAGCCGCCAGCCGCCCCGCGCAACCTGGCGATGATCATCAGCAAGCGGCTCACCCTGCGTGGCTTCATCGTCTCCGACTACGGGCAGCTGGGCGAGCAGTTCGTGCAGGAGGTCGGCGGCTGGCTGCGCGACGGGAAACTCACGTACGACGAGACGATCATCGACGGCATCGAGAACGCTCCGGCGGCCTTCCTGGGCCTGCTCCGTGGCGAGAACCTTGGCAAGATGCTGGTTCGGATGTGAGCAGGGGTTCCGCCCCGCCTCGGCGGTAGGACGCAGCGTCCCAACGCGATCCGCCGATGACCGGTGGCACACGTCGACCACCGGCGGATCGCGTTGGCTAGGCTGGTGGCATGTCCCTGGCCGTACGCGTGATTCCCTGCCTTGACGTAGACGCCGGGCGGGTGGTCAAGGGCGTCAACTTCCTCAACCTGCGGGACGCGGGTGACCCGGTGGAGCGGGCCGCGGCGTACCACCGGGCAGGCGCTGACGAACTGACGTTCCTGGATGTCACGGCCTCGGTGAGCGACCGCGGCACGATGTTGGACGTGGTCCGCCGCACCGCGGAGTCAGTCTTCATTCCGCTCACCGTCGGTGGCGGGGTGCGGCAGGTCAGTGACGTTGACGCGCTGCTGCGCGCGGGCGCGGACAAGGTCGGCGTGAACACCGCCGCGATCGCCCGCCCCGAGCTGATCGCTGAGATCGCGGAGCGGTTCGGTCGGCAGGTACTGGTGCTCTCCCTCGATGTACGGCGCACCTCTTCCGCCGCGATGGCCAGCGGTTTCGAGGTGACCACGCATGGCGGCCGGCGTGGTGCCGGCATCGATGCCATCGACTGGGCGCGGCGTGGCGCCGAGCTGGGTGCGGGTGAGATCCTGCTCAACTCGATGGATGCCGACGGCACCAAGACCGGCTTTGACCTGGAGCTGATCCGCGCGGTGCGGGCGGTGGTCAACGTGCCAGTGGTCGCCAGCGGGGGCGCGGGCGAGGCGGGCCACTTCCCGCCGGCGGTTGACGCCGGTGCTGACGCGGTGCTCGCCGCGAGCGTCTTCCACTTCGGCCAACTCACCGTCGGCGAAGTCAAGGACGCGCTTCGCGGGGCCGGTCACCCGGTTCGCTAACCCGTTTCGTCCGCCATCGGGCGGGCCACGCCGGTCAGTCCCGGCGGGCGTGGTTTTCGACGGAACGTCGCGGCGTCGGGATGGAACGTACCGCGTACTCCTGGACCGCCGCCGCGTGCTCGGCCTCGTCCAGATGCCAGTCCGCGTCGCCCGGGGTGTGCCGACGGCTCAACGCGCCCTGCACGGTGTCGACTGTGGTGGCCAGGCCGGCGTGGGGGCGGGTGCGCCAGAGCCGTTCGCCCTCCGGTGTGATCCGGAACCAGCCGTCGGTGACGCTGACCAGGCCAGCGCCGACCAACCGGCGGATCGCCACCTCGACCTCCTGCCGTTCGGGGATGGCGCGGTTGAGGTGGTCGGCGGTGGAGAGAACGTCGGTGAGACGGACCCCCAGGGGCCGCCGGCTGGACACCGCTCGGCGGTGCCGGCCGGCGCCATGTGCGATCACCAGCGAAACGAAGATCCAAGCGTCCGTCCACTGCCACTGTCTCTCCCCCATGGCCAGATTGTGCCGATCCCCCGCCGGAAAGGAAACACCTCCTCCCATTGGACTACAACGGGTCGTCCTGTGCGTCGCTACCGGTAGGCCGGACAGCCGCTGGGGGGCGGGCGTGACGGGGACGGTGCGCGGGAGTGCACGGCTCAACCGGGAGCCGGGACTGGGGTGGAGGTGGGCGGGGTGGGGCTGGGCGGGGTGGGGTTGGGCGGAGGAGGGACCGTCACGCGGGGCAGCACGAACTGGGTCAGCGGGCCGATGGTCAGGGCATACGCCACCGTGCCGGGGCCGACCGCGCCGCCGAGCAGCCAGCCCAGCCCCAGTACGGCGACCTCGATGGTGGTGCGGACGAGCCGGATCGAGAATCGTGGCCGGCGGGCGACGAAGCCGGTCATCAGGCCGTCGCGGGGGCCGGGGCCGAGCCGGGCGCCGAGATAGAGTCCGGTCGCCGTGCCGTTGGCGACGATCCCGCCGACGAGTAGGGCGGTTCGGGTGGCGAGCGGCAGGTCCGCCGGTAGCAGGGCGAGGGTGGCGTCCACCACGAGACCGATCACCACCACGTTGCTGACCGTGCCGAGGCCCGGCCGCTGCCGCAGTGGGATCCACAGCAGCAGCACCAGCGCCCCGACCGCGATGGTCACCGTGCCGAAGGAGAGCCCGGTGTGCCCGGCGAGCCCTTGGTGGAAGACGTCCCAGGGGTCCAGGCCGAGGCCGGAGCGGATCATCAGGGCCAGGCTCACGCCGTAGAGGGTGAGCCCAGCGTAGAGCTGGGTCAGCCGTCGCGCGGGCCGGTAGCTGAGATTGCCAATCTGGTTCACCCGTGCCAATCTAGTAGCCAATCAAGTAACCAGTAGAGCCAATGTTGCTGGAGTGGCCCCATGACGAGTCAGATACGCGGAACCCAATTGGCCCGGCTGCTCGGTCAGTGGCATGCGCTTCCCGGCCGTCGACGTAGCCCCGACTACGCGGCGCTGGCCGCGGCCGTCCGGGGGCTGCTCGCCGATGGGCGGCTGTCGCTGGGCGTTCGGCTGCCGGCCGAGCGGGAGCTGGCGGAGGCGCTGCGGATCAGCCGGACCACGGTCACCGCGGCCTACCGGGAGCTTCGCGACAGCGGCCATCTCGCCAGCCGGCGAGGTGCTGGCAGCTGGACCATGCTCCCCGGCAACCATCGGATGGCGGGGTGCGGCCTCTGGACCCCGCTCGACGGCCGCGAGATGCTTGATCTTGGAGTCGCGGCCCTTGCCGCCCCGCCCGAGCTGCTGCCCGCCGCCCAGGCCGCCGCCGCGGACCTGCCCCGCTACCTGGGTGGGGCGGGCTACCACCCGATCGGTATCAGCGAACTGCGGGAGGCCATCGCCCGCACGTACGACGATCGGGGCCTACCCACCTCACCCGAGCAGGTCATGGTCACCAATGGCACCCAGCACGCCCTGGACCTGGTGCTCCGTCTCACACATAGTCCGGGCAGCAGTGTCCTGGTGGAGGCGCCCAGCTACCCGAACGCCCTGGCCGCGCTGCACGCCCGGCGGGCGCGTATCAGCACTCACGGCCTCGCCCCGGATGCCCTTGGCTGGGACGCTGACCTCCTGCTTGGCGCCCTCCGCCAGGGGCGGCCCAAGCTGGCCTACCTGATCCCCGACTTTCAGAATCCGACCGGCCACCTGATGTCGGCCCAGCTACGGGAACGGCTGGTCTCCACCGCGCACACCGTCGGCTCCGAACTCGTGATCGACGAATCGTTTGTTGACCTGTCCCTGGACGGTGTGGTGATGCCCCCGCCCACGGCCAGCTTCGACCGACACTCCCGGGTGCTCACCATCGGGGGGATGAGCAAGACGTACTGGGGCGGGCTGCGGATCGGCTGGATCCGTGCGTCCGCGCCACAGGTGCAGCGGCTCGCCGCCGTCCGCATCGGGGTGGACATGGCGAGTCCGGTGCTGGACCAGCTGGTCGCCGTCCACCTACTGGCGCAGGGGCCGGCGATCGTGGCGGCCCGGCGAGCCCAGCTCACCGCCCAGCGGGACGTCCTGCTCGGTGCCCTCGCCGAGCGCCTGCCCGAGTGGCGGGTGACCGTGGCGCAGGGCGGAGTCAACCTCTGGGCGGAGCTCGACGGTCCGGTCTCCAGCGCACTCGCCCGCGCCGCCGAGCAGGTGGGCGTTCGCCTCGCCCCCGGCCCCCGGTTCGGTCTGGACGGGACGCTGGAGCGCTTCCTGCGGTTGCCGTTCACCCTTCCCGAGGCCGATCTGGTGGAGGCGGTCGACCGGATCGCCGCCGCCCGCTACGGCCTGGACCGCGTCGGCCGGCCGCAGTGGTCGGAGCCAGCGGTCATCGCCTGAACCGCGCGCAGCGCCAGCCCAGACGGTGATGCTTCCGCCATCCGGCGGGCTCAGGCACGGCTGGCCGGCGGCGCTTGTCGATCGTACGGGCGTTTCACAGCCCCAGCTGGGCGTCGCGCAGCCGGTCTGCCGGGCCCGTCGGGCCGTCGATCTGTACCCGCGCCGCCCGTTGCCGTCCGCTCAGGAAGAGCACCAACTCACTGGGGGCACCCACCAACCGGAGCTGCTCGCCGCCCCGACCGGCGGCTCGCTGCCCGTACCCCGGGGCCTGGACCAGCACCTCGGCGGGGAAACGGCGCAGCGTCAGCCGGGCCAGCCCCGATGCCCGCTGCCACAACGCCTGTTGCAGCCCCGCCGGCAGGTCGCGGGGCTGCCAGTGGGCTTCTGCCCGGCGAACGTCCTCGTGGTGGATGAAGAATTCCATCGTGTTGGCCGCCTCGTCGAGCAGCGGATTGCTGATCGGGCTCCACACCGGCGGCCGACGTACCTGGTCAACCAGGCCATCCCAGGGGCGGGCGGCGAGCTGTCGGCGGACCCGCTCGGCGTACTTGCGTAGCGGCGGTAACAGGATGCCGCCAGCGGCGTCCGGGCGGCGTTCCCGGAGCACCAGGTGGGCGGCGAGGTCCCGGGTGGTCCAACCCGCGTTGAGCGTGGGTGCGTCCGGTCCCAGCGTCTGCATCAGGTCGGCGAGTGTCTTTCGCTCCGATCGGGCGTACTGCGGCATGTCCTGATGGTAGGCCCAACACGCTCGCTGTGCCGATTGCACCGCACCGGGGCCCGCCCGACTCGGCAGACCGGGTTCCAGCGGGTAAGGATGAGAGAGATAATGGCGACTTACGGCGGGGGAGAACGTGGCGAGCGGGACGAGTCGGGACGTGCTGTGGCGGGGGCTGGTCGTCCTCGGCCGGGCGATTCGGGAGCAACCCAGGATCTTCGCGGTCGCGGCGAGCTCCAGTGTGCTCTTCGGGCTGCTGGTCGTCACCAGCGCGTACGTGGTGGGTGCGGTGGTCGGCGACGTGGTCGTTCCGGCGATCGCCGAGGGCTCGGTGCCCGCCGCTGCGCTCGCCCTGGCCGCCGTTGCGTTGTTCGGGCTCAGCGTGCTGCGGGTGGTCGGCATCCTCGGCCGCCGACTCGGGGCCGGCTACATGCAGTTTCGGCTCCAGGCCGCCTACCGTCGTCAGGTCACCCGCCGGTATCTTGACCTGCCGCTCTCCTGGCACCAGCGCAACGCCACCGGAACCCTGCTGTCCAACGCGAACTCCGACGTCGAGGCCGCGTGGCACCCGGTAGCCCCGCTGCCCTTCGCCGTGGGCACGCTGGTGATGCTGGTCGGTGCGGTGGTCTCACTCTTCGTCACCGATTGGGCGCTCGCCCTGGTCGGGTTGGGTGTCTTCCCGGCGCTCTTCGCCGTCAACGTCGTCTACTCCCGCCGGATGGCGCCCCGGCAGGACCGCGCCCAGCGGCTGCGGGCCGAGGTCAGTGGCATCGCCCACGAGAGTTTCGACGGCGCGCTGGTGGTCAAGACGATGGGCCGGGAGGCGCAGGAGACCGAGCGGTTCGCCGCGCGCGCCCGCGACCTGCGGGATGCGCTGGTGTCCGTGGGGCGGCTGCGCGGGTTCTTTGATCCCATGCTGGAAACCCTGCCCGGCCTCGGGACGCTCGCCGTGTTGGTGGTCGGCACTCTCCGGTTGCGGCAGGGCGCGATCAGCGTGGCCGAGCTGGTCAGCGTCGCCTTCCTCTTCACCGTGCTGGCGTTCCCGGTCCGCGCGATCGGCTGGGTCTTGGCCGAGCTGCCGCGCAGCGTCGCCGGCTGGGAACGGGTCCGGCGGGTCCTCGACGCCACCGGCGAGATGCCGTACGGCGCGAGGACGCTCGACCCCGACGACGCCGGTCCGGCAACGCTCACCTTCCGCGACGTCCACTTCGCGTACGAGCCGGCCGAGGCGCACCTGCCCGGCACCGAGGTGCTGGGTGAGGTCGGTTTCACCGTTCCGGCAGGGCGGACGGTCGCCCTGGTCGGGCCGACCGGCGCGGGGAAGTCCACCATCGCCTCGCTCGCTGTTCGGCTGGTTGACCCGCGTGCGGGCACCGTCGAGGTGGACGGGGTGGACGTACGTGACCTCACCGCGGACTCGCTGACCCGTACCGTCGCACTCGTGGCGCAGGTGCCGTTCGTCTTTGATGATTCGGTGCGGGCGAACATCACCCTGGACCGGCCCGGCCTCGGTGATGAGCAGGTGTGGGCGGCGCTGCGGTTGGCCGGGGCGGACGGCTTCGTCGCCGCTCTCCCGGAGGGCCTGGATTCCCGGGTCGGCGAGCGGGGCACGTCGCTGTCCGGGGGGCAGCGGCAGCGGCTCACCCTGGCCCGGGCCCTCGTTGGTCGGCCGCGTCTGTTGGTGCTGGATGACGCGACCAGCGCGGTCGATCCGCGGGTGGAGGCGGCGATCCTGGCCGGACTGCGCGCCGCGGAGCCGGGAAAAGCGGCGACATCGATCCTGGTGGTCGCCTACCGGCGGGCGACCATCGCCCTGGCCGACGAGGTGGTCTACCTGGAGCACGGGCGGGTGGTAGCCCGGGGCACGCACCCCGACCTGCTCGCCACCGTGCCCGGCTACGCCGAGCTGGTCACCGCCTACGAGCAGGCCGATGTGGAGCAGGCCCAGCAGCAGGAGTACGACGAGGTCCCGCCGCCGCTGACAACCGGCCTCGAGCTGGAGGTGGACCGGTGAGTCAGTCGCGAGCGAAGGGGTGGGACCGGTGAGTGCGAGGAGTGAGCTTGCGAGCCCCGCAGTCGCGAGCGAAGGGTGGGACCGGTGAGTAGTAGCACCATGGCGCCGGAGGCGGCGGCTGAGTCGACCTGGCGGACGCTGCGGCGAGGCTTGGCGCTCTCCCCGGAGTTGCGGGTCGGGTTGGCGGGCACGCTCGGCCTGGCGCTGGTCTACATGGTTGGTCGGGCGGCCGTGCCGGTGGCGGTGCAGCAGGGCATCGACAACGGCATCGCCGGCGGCCTCCGCCTGGATGTGATCTGGACGGTGGTGACCGTCACCGCGGCGGTGCTCGTGGTGACCACTACCTGCGGGTACCTCATGATGCGGCGGTTGTTCACGGTCAGTGAGACAGCCCTCTCCAACGTACGAGTTCGCGCCTTCCGACACGTCCACGACCTGTCGATGCTGCACCAGCAGTCCGAGCGGCGTGGGTCGTTGGTGTCCCGGGTGACCAGCGATGTCGACCAGATCACCCAGTTCCTTCAGTGGGGCGGTGTGATCCTGCTGATCAACCTCGGTCAGCTGGTGGTCACCACAGCGGTCATGCTCGCGTACTCCTGGCAGCTGACCCTGGTGGTGTACGCGGCGTTCGGCCCGGCGGTGTTCGTGATCCGGCGGATCCAGCGGCGGCTCGCCGGCGCGTACGGGATGGTGCGGCAGCGCACCGGCACGCTGCTCGGCGCGATCGCCGAGAGCGTGGTGGGCGCGTCGGTGATCCGGGCGTACGGCATCTCCGGGCGCACCGCGCGCCGGCTCGACGAGGCGATCGACAGCCAGCGGCGGGCCCAGCAGCGGGCTATCCGGATCAGCATCCTGGGTAGCTCGGTCGGGGAGATCGCGGCCGGGTTGGCGTTGGCCGGCGTGGTGGTGCTGGGGGTGCTGCTCGGCGCTGACCGCACGTTGAGCGTCGGGGAGGTGACCGCGTTCCTGTTCCTGGTGACCCTCTTCGTGCAGCCGGTGCAGATCGCCACTGAGGTGCTCAACGAGGCGCAGAACGCGATCGCCGGTTGGCGGCGGGTACTTGACGTGTTGGATGCCGAGCCGGATGTCGCGGACCCCGGCGAGGCGGGGCGGGAGCTTTCGCCGGGTCCCTTGGATATCCGGTTCGTCGGGGTGGGCTTCGCCTATCCGGGGGGCGCACCGGTTCTGCACGACATCTCGGTGGAGATTCCGGCGAAGAGCCGGGTGGCGGTGGTCGGCGAGACCGGCAGTGGGAAGACGACGTTCGCGAAGCTGCTCACCCGGCTGATGGATCCGACCGAGGGGGACGTGCTGCTCTCCGGGGTGCCGTTGCGGGAGGTGCGGTTCGGCTCGCTGCGTTCGCGGGTGGTGATGGTCCCGCAGGACGGGTTCCTCTTCGACGCCACGGTCGCAGAGAATGTCCGTTTCGCTCGGCCGGACCTCACCGACGAGCAGCTCATCGCCACCTTCGTGGAGCTGGGGCTGGCGGACTGGCTGGACGGCCTCCCGGCGGGCCTGGACACCGCGGTGGGGGAGCGTGGTGAGGCGTTGAGTGTGGGCGAGCGGCAGTTGGTCGCGCTCGCCCGTGCGTACGTCGCCGACCCGGATCTGCTGGTGCTGGACGAGGCCACCAGCGCGGTCGATCCGGCGACCGAGGTGCGTCTGCAACGCACCCTGGACGCGGTGACCCGGGGCCGGACAACGCTCGCCATCGCGCACCGGCTCTCCACGGCACAGGCAGCCGACGAGGTGATCGTGGTGGATCGAGGGCGGATCGTGCAGCGGGGTGCGCACGAGGAGCTGGTCCGCGACGCCGAGTCGGTGTACGGGAAGCTCTACGCCTCGTGGCTGGAGCAGACCCGGTGATTGCGGCGGGGCGAGCGACGCAGCCCTTCAGCGGCGGCGACTCAGCCCCTCAGCGGGGCGGCTAGCCCTCCAGCGGGCCGGTGAGATAGCGCTGCATGGTGGGGCCGACGGAGCCGATGAGTGTTTCGGGGGCAGCGCTGGCGATCGGCTCGAGCCGGAGCACGTGGCGCGCCATTGCCAGGCCGAAGAGTTGGCTGGCCACCAGCGACCCGCGGAGCGGTGCCTGCGCCGGATCCACGACGAGGTGGTCGAGGACCGGGCGCAGCACCTGCGTGGTGAGGAACTCGCGGAGCAGCCGCGCGGTCCACTCGTTGCTGACCGCCGAGCGCAGCAGCGCCACCGCGGGGGTGCCGGCGGGGGAGTCCCAGATGCCGAGGAAGGCGCGGACCAGCCGTTCCCCGACCTGGTCGGGGTCACCGGCGAGTACCGTCGGTACCACCTCGGCCGGGTCGGCCGGAGCGTTCATCGCGGCGAGGAAGAGCTTGTCCTTACTGCCGAAGTAGTGGTGCACCAGCGCCGGGTCCACGCCGGCGGTGGCGGCGATGGCACGGATGGAGGCTTTGTCGAAGCCCCGTTCGGCGAAGGTGGTCCGGGCCGCCGCCAGGATCGTCGCCCGGGTGTCCGGGTTGCCGGGTCGCCGTCCGATCCGTCGTACCATCGTCGCCCTTCGTTCGTTGCCGTCGCCGGGTCAGCCGCTGCGTCGTCGCAGGGTGGCGGCGGCGAGTACCAGCGCCAACACCGTGGCGCCGCCCACGATCGCAAGGTCGCGCCACATCGTTGCGGTCGGTTCGGCGCTCGAGCCGACTTCCTGCAACGCCTCGACCGAGTACGACAGGGGCAGGACGTCGCTGACCGTCTGGAGCCAGCCGGCCATCTCGTTGCGGGGCACGAAGAGCCCGCAGAGCAGCAGCTGCGGGGCGACCACGACCGGCATGAACTGTACGGCCTGGAACTCGGTCCGGGCGAAGGCGCTGCAGAAGAGTCCGAGCGCGACGGCGAGCACGGCGTTGACCGCCGCGATCAGGATGACCAGCCCGCTGCTACCGGCGGTGTCGAGATCGAACAGCCAGTAGGCCACCGCGGCTGCGATCGCCGCCTGCACCACGGCGGCCAGGCCGAACGCGATGCCGTACCCGAAGAGCAGGTCGAGTTTGCCCAACGGGGTGGTGAGTAGCCGTTCCAGTGTGCCACTGGTGCGTTCGCGCAGCATGGCGATGCTGGTCACCAGGAACATGATGATGAAGGGGAAGAACCCCAGCAGCACCAGCGCGATTCGATCGAACTGCGCCGGCTGGCCCGGTGGTGTCGGCTGGTCAGCGTACATGTAGTAGACCACCGTGAGGAGCGCCGCGGGCACGACCACGAGCAGCGCCACCGTGCGCCGGTCGTGGCGCAGCTGGCGCAGGATGCGGCCGGTGGTGGCGGCGAGGATTCGGGGATTCACGACGCCTCCTGCCCGGCCGTGCCGGCCTCGGTTGCCTGGATCATCCGCAGGAACGCCTCCTCCAGATCGTCCACGCCGGTCGCCGCGCGTACCGCCGCTGGTGTGTCGTTCGCGATCAGCCGCCCCTCGCGAATCAGCAGGAGCCGGTCGCAGCGGGCGGCCTCGTCCATCACGTGGCTGGAGATGAGCAGGGTGGTGCCGGCTGCGGCCATCGCGTGGAACCGGGCCCAGAGCTCCGCTCGTAGCACCGGATCCTGACCGACGGTCGGCTCGTCGAGCACGAGCAGCTCCGGGTCGCCGACCAGCGCGCAGGCCAGTGAGGCCCGGCTGCGCTGGCCGCCGGAGAGGGTGGCGACCAGCTGGCCGGCGGCTGCCCGCAGCCCGACGTCGGTCACGGCCTGGTCGGCCTGGGCGCTGCCCCGCCCCTGTAGGGCGGCGAAGTAGCGGGCGTTCTCCCGGACGGTCAGGTCCGCGTAGACGCTCGGCGCCTGGGTCAGGTAGCCGACCCGCCGGCGTAGCTGTGGGGCGCCAGCCGGGTGCCCCAGGACGGTGACCGTGCCAGCGGTGACGACCTGCACCCCGACCAGTGCCCGCAGGAGCGTGGTTTTACCGCTGCCGCTCGGCCCGAGCAGGCCGGTCACCGTCCCGCACGGCACGGTGGCGTTGATTCCGGACAGCACCCGTCGCCCGCCCCGGTCGACAACCAGGTCGCGAAGGGCGATGGCGTCCTGCACTGCGCACCTCCTGGGCAAAGACCTATCGTTGAACTCAACGGTAGGTGAATTTCATTGGGTGAGCAAGGCGCACGGGTGCCGTACCACCCGCCCGTCGGGTATCGGAGAATGGGTGACTATGCCCGTACCTGACGCGCCGTCGCCCGGCGCCCTGCCCGGCTCGGACCCGAGCGGCGGTCCGGCCCGGCCGTCCCACCTGGACCCGGCCATCGCCGCGCGCCTGCGCCGAACGTCGGACGGGCTCCTCGCCGCGGTGGTCCGCCAGTACGGCTCCGCCGAGGTGCTGATGCTCGCCTGGATGGACGATGAGGCGCTACACCGGACGCTGACCACCGGTCGGGCCACCTACTGGTCCCGCAGCCGCGGTGAGTACTGGGTCAAGGGCGCGACCTCCGGACATCACCAGTACGTCCGCGCTGTCGCCCTCGACTGTGACGGAGACGCCCTGTTGGTCGATGTTGACCAGGTCGGTCCGGCGTGTCACACCGGCCGGCGATCCTGCTTCCACAACAACCTGCCGGTCACGGGTGTGTCCGGCGACGAACGGCAGGTTCGGTCATGACCGACGGCACCGTCCGTCCGGACGCGACGACCTTCGCCGAGCAGGCCGCCGGGAGGCGGGTCGTGCCGGTCACCCGGCGGCTGCTCGCCGATGCGGAGACGCCGGTCGGCGTCTACCGCAAGCTGGCCGGTGGTCCGGGCACCTTCCTCCTCGAATCCGCCGAGCAAGGCGTCGGTTCGACCGGCATGACCTGGTCCCGGTATTCCTTCATCGGGGTCCGCAGCGCGGCCACCCTGACCGAACGCGACGGCGTCGCGGTGTGGACGGGTCAGCCCCCGACGGGGCTACCCACCGCCGGCGACCCGGTCGCGGTGCTTCGGGACACCGTCGCCGCTCTCGCCGGGCCACCTCCCGACGACACCGTCGGGCTGCCGCCGTTGACCGGGGGCATGGTCGGCTATCTCGGGTACGACCTGGTCCGGCACTTCGAGCGGCTGCCCGAACGCACCGAGGACGACCTCGGCCTGCCCGCGCTGGGGATGATGCTCGCCACTGATCTGGTGGTGCTCGACCACTACGACGGCTCGGCGCTCCTGGTGGCCAACGCCATCCTGCCGCCGCCGGAGGCGCCGGATCGGGCGGCGGCGATCACCGCCGCATACCACCACGCGGTCGGGCGGCTGGACGCGATGACTGCCGCGCTGTCCCGGCCGATTCCGCCGATGGCCTCCACCGTTGGCGCGGCGCCCGTCGGAGACGTGCGCTGCCGTACGCCCGAGAGCGGTTACCAGAAGGCGGTGGTGGCGGCCAAGGAGGCGATCCGGGCCGGTGAGTGCTTCCAGATCGTGCTGTCGCAGCGCTTTGAACGGGCGACCGAGGCCGACCCGCTCGACGTGTACCGGGTGCTGCGGGCCACCAACCCCAGCCCGTACATGTACCTGCTGCGCTTCGATGGCTTCGACATCGTCGGTTCGTCTCCCGAGGCGCACCTGAAGGTGGCCACCGAGGTGGACGGAGAGCGGCGTGCCCTGCTGCATCCGATCGCCGGCACCCGACCGCGCGGCAACTCGCCGGAGGCCGACGCCCAACTCGCCGCCGAACTGCTCGCTGACCCCAAGGAGCGCTCAGAGCACGTGATGCTGGTGGACCTGGGCCGCAACGACCTGGGGCGGGTCTGCCGACCCGGCACGGTCGAGGTGCCCGAGTTCGCCACGATCGAGCGGTACAGCCACGTGATGCACATCGTCTCCACGGTGGTCGGTGTACTCGCCGCGGACCGCACCGCCTTTGACGCGCTCGTCGCGACCTTCCCGGCGGGCACCCTCTCCGGTGCCCCCAAGGTTCGGGCGATGGAGCTGATCGAGGAGTTGGAGCCGGTACGGCGTGGGCTCTACGGCGGCACCGTGGGCTACTTCGGCTTCGGCGGTGACCTCGACATGGCGATCGCGATCCGTACCGCCCTGATTCATCGTGGGCGCGCTTACGTGCAGGCCGGCGCGGGTGTGGTGGCGGGTTCCGATCCGGCCGCCGAGGAGCAGGAGACGCGGAACAAGGCTGCCGCCGTGCTGGCCGCCATCGCCGCGGCCGAGACCCTGCGTGCGGCCCGGTGAGTGCTCGGGAGGAGGCCGGTCCGGGGCAGCCCCGGACCGGCCGGCGGGAACTGGTCTACGCCGTGCTCCTCGGGGTAGCCGGAGCGGGCCTTTCGATGTGGGCGGTGACCCGGGCCTGGGTGGTCGAGCTGGAGCCCCGCCCCGCCCCGTTGCCACCGGTCCGCGCTGCCCGCACCGGTGCGCAGCTACTTCCCTGGCTGCCCGCACTGGCCCTGGTCACCCTCGCCGGATGGGGCGCGGTGCTGGCCACCCGGGGGCGGGTGCGGCGGCTCCTCGGCGGCGTGCTGACCGGGCTCGCGGCGGTGGTGGCCGCTGGTGGCGGGTATGGCCTGCTCGCGGGGTTCAGCGGCGCGGTCAGTCGGCAGTGGCCACTGCTCTGCCTGCTCGGCGGCGGGTGCGCCGCGGTCGCCGGCGTGCTGACCGCGGCCCGGGGGGACCGATGGTCGGTGATGGGCGCTCGATACGAGCGGTCAGCGGGGGCGGCGACCGGCCCGGTGTCGGGCCGGAGCACCGGTGACGCCTGGGACGCGTTGGATCGGGGTGCGGATCCGACGGACGACTGACTGCTCCGCACCGACCGCGGCCGGTCCGGCTGGTCTGCCGACTCAGCCCATTGGCTGCGGGTCGCGGTCCGCGGTGAGTTCGGCGATGATCCGGTCCAACTCGGCCCGCTGGTCGGCGCGGGCCCGGTCGGCGCAGACGGCCTCCCACGCGTTGCCCCGTGCGGTGCGCATCTGCGCCTCGCCGACCACGGCGCGTTCGAGTGTGTGCACCACGCCGACGGCGAGCGAGGCGACCGTACGGGAGATGGTGGTGAGGCCGATGCTCTCAGTGCTCATGATCAATCCCGGAGGTCGGTGGGTGGCGCGGGCGGACGCTGAATCGAGTCTGCCCGAGAGAAATGCTCGTCGACTCACGTTCGTCGGAGTGTCCGCCGCGTCAACTCTGCCTTCGCGGCACTGACCTGGGAAGAGTCCGCTGGCCTTGAGCTTGCTCACAGCCCCGCCCCGGTGCGCCCGGCTGATGATCAGCTCGCCGGATAGCGTCACGTCAATACTCGGGCTGACTGTGGTCGATGATCATCGCCCTTGATCGGCGGCCGGGAGGTGATGGCTGTGTGTGAGCTCACCTTCACTGGAGGTTGGGCATTATGCCGCAAGCCGATTCGTGAGAAGCGCCATACCCCCGGCAGCCGGTATCGGGTACGCCGCCTAGCATCGGCCCATGACGCCCGGAGAGGGGAGCGTTGGTGACTGCGGAGCATGCGCACGTGGGCGGAAGCGACGCCGGTTCGGCGAAGCCCAGCGTGCTGGATGAGATTCTGGCCGGAGTACGCGAGGATGTGGCTCGGCGACAGGAGCAGGTCCCGCTGGAGCGCATTCGAGAGCTGGCCGCCGCCGCCCCGCCACCGCTGGATGCGTATGCGGCCCTGCGTCGGCCCGGCGTGGCGGTGGTCGCCGAGGTGAAGCGCTCCTCGCCGTCCAAGGGGCGGCTGGCGGAGATCGCCGATCCGTCCGACCTCGCCAGCGAATACGCCGCTGGTGGTGCCCGGGCGATCAGCGTGCTCACCGAGGGGCGCTGGTTCGGTGGTTCGCTGGATGATCTCGCCGCCGTCCGGGCCGCGGTCGATGTTCCGGTGCTGCGGAAGGACTTTGTGGTCTCCAGCTACCAGGTGCATGAGGCGCGGGCGCACGGCGCCGATCTGGTGCTGCTGATCGTGGCGGCGTTGGAGCAGAAGGTGCTGGTTGGCCTGCTGGAGCGGATCGAGTCGCTGGGCATGACCGCCCTGGTCGAGGTGCACGACGAGGAGGAGGCGGACCGGGCGTTGGAGGCCGGCGCCCAGGTGATCGGAGTCAACGCTCGCGACCTGCGTACGCTGGAGGTCGACCGGTCGGTCTTCGAGCGGATCGCGCCCGGCCTGCCGAGCCGGGTTGTCAAGATCGCCGAGTCGGGGGTGCGCGGTCCCCATGACCTCATCCGGTACGCGTCGGCCGGTGCCGACGCGGTCTTGGTCGGCGAGGGCCTGGTTACCCAGAAGAGCCCCCGTGAGGCGGTGGCCGAGCTGGTCAACGCCGGTAACCACCCAGCGACACCCCGTCCGGCGCGCTGAGCGCGCGCTGGTCAGAACGAAGGGAGCCGCGATGAGCGTCGACATGCCCGCCGCGACCGGTCGATACCCGGACGCCACCGGTCACTTCGGCCGGTTCGGCGGCCGGTTCGTCCCCGAGGCCCTGGTGGCCGCGTTGGACGAGCTCGACGGCGCCTGGCGTACCGCGATGGGGGACGAGTCGTTCCAGACCGAGTTCGCCGCCCTGCTCCGCGACTACGCCGGCACCCCCTCGTTGCTCTACCCGGCCCGGCGGCTCTCCGCCAAGATCGGCGCACAGGTGCTGTTGAAGCGGGAGGACCTCAACCACACCGGGGCGCACAAGGTGCGCAACGTGCTTGGCCAGGCGTTGCTGACGAAGCGGATGGGCAAGCGGCGCGTCATCGCCGAGACCGGCGCCGGCCAGCACGGGGTGGCCACCGCCACCGCGGCCGCCCTGTTCGATCTCGAGTGTGTGGTCTACATGGGCGAGGTGGACACCCAACGGCAGGCGCTGAACGTGGCGCGCATGCGGATGCTGGGCGCCACCGTGGTGCCGGTCACCGCCGGGTCACGCACGCTCAAGGACGCGATGAACGAGGCGATGCGGGACTGGGTCGCCAACGTCGACAACACCCACTACCTGATCGGTACGGCGGCCGGCCCGCACCCCTTCCCCGCCCTGGTCCGCGACTTCGTCCGGGGCATCGGCGACGAGGCCCGCCAGCAGTGCCTTGACCTGGTCGGTGCGCTGCCCGACGCGGTCACCGCGTGCGTCGGCGGCGGCTCCAACGCGCTCGGTGTCTTCCACGCCTTCGTCGATGACCCGAGCGTGCGCCTGTACGGCTTCGAAGCCGGCGGGGACGGGCCGGCGACCGGTCGACACGCGGCCAGCATTACCGGTGGCTCCTCGGGCGTGCTGCACGGGACCCGGACCTACGTGCTGCAGGACGCCGATGGTCAGACCGTCGAGTCGCACTCGATCTCGGCCGGGTTGGACTACCCGGGCGTCGGGCCGGAGCACGCCTGGCTGCACGACACCGGCCGGGCGACGTACCGGCCGGTGACCGACGCCGACGCGATGGCCGCCTTCGAGCTGCTCTGCCGTACCGAGGGCATCATCCCCGCGATCGAGAGCTCCCACGCGCTGGCCGGCACGGTCGCGATCGCCCCGGAACTCGCCGCCGAGCTGGGCCGGGAGCCGGTGGTGGTGGTCAACCTCTCCGGCCGTGGTGACAAGGACGTGCACACCGCCGGGGAGTACTTCGGCGTCCTCGACAAGGAGTGACAGCGTGAGTCGCATCGGGGTTGCGTTCGACCAGGCTCGGGCTGAGGGCCGGGCCGTCCTGGTCGGCTGTATGCCCGCCGGGTTCCCGACCGTCGAGGGCAGCATCGCCGCGATGACCGCCATGGTCGAGGCGGGCGTGGACGTCATCGAGGTGGAGATTCCGTACTCCGACCCGGTGATGGACGGTCCGGTGATCCAACGGGCCAGTGACATCGCCCTGGCCGGTGGGGTCCGGGTCGCCGACACGCTGCGCATCGTCGACGCGGTGGCCGCGACCGGCGCGCCCGTGGTGACGATGACCTACTGGAACCCGATCGAGCAGTACGGTGTTGACGCCTTCGCCCGGGACCTCGCCGCGGCGGGCGGCACCGGGCTGATCACGCCTGACCTGATTCCCGACGAGGCGCAGGAGTGGCTGGCCGCCTCCGACGCGTACGGGCTGGACCGGACCTTCCTCGTCTCGCCCTCCTCCACCGACGCTCGGCTGCAGATGACCGTCGAGCATTGCCGGGGATTCGTCTACGCGACCGCGATCATGGGGGTCACCGGGGCCCGTACGCAGGCTTCGGCGGCGGCTCCGGTGCTGGCGTCCCGGGTTCGGGCGGTTACCGACCTACCGGTCGGCATTGGCCTCGGGATCGGCACCGGGGAGCAGGCCGGTACGGCGGCCGGGTTCGCTGACGGCGTCATCGTCGGCAGTGCCCTGATCCGCTGCCTGCTCGATGCCGCCAGTCTGCCGGCGGGGCTGACCGCCCTGCGTGAGCTGAGCGCCGAACTCGCTGCTGGCGTCCGGAGCCCGGCTCGCTGACGCCGGCCCTGGCCGGCGACCGGCCCGACGGGTCGGGAGGTGCGCACCACCGGCCGCGCGGGCCGGGGTGCCACGGCAAGGCCGATCGGCGGTAGCCTGTGCACTCGTGACCCTCGCCTCGCAGACCCCTCTGGCGGCCCTGCCCAGTCCGACCACCGCCGTGTGGCAGCTGGGCCCGGTGCCGATTCGTGCGTACGCGCTCTGCATCCTCGTCGGCATCGTGGTGGCCTGCTGGGTCACCGAGCGGCGGCTGCGGCAACGCGGGGTGGCGCCGGGGGCGGTGCTCGACATCGCCGTGTGGGCGGTGCCGGCGGGCATCATCGGGGCCCGGATCTACCACGTGATCTCCTCGCCGGAGAAGTACTTCGGCACCGGTGGCGAGCCGCTCAAGGCCTTCGCCATCTGGGAGGGGGGTCTTGGTATCTGGGGTGCCGTGGCCGGTGGCGCGCTTGGTGCGTGGTATGCCGCCCGTCAGCTCGGTATTCCGTTCGCGGTGGTGGCGGATGCCCTCGCCCCGGGGCTGCCGCTGGCGCAGGCGATTGGGCGGCTCGGCAACTGGTTCAACAACGAGCTCTACGGCGGGCGCACCACGCTGCCCTGGGGCCTGGAGATCCACCGGATGGACCCGGAGACGGGCCGGGCCCTGCGTGACGACGCCGGGACGCCCATCCTCGAGGCGGGGCTCTACCATCCGACCTTCGCCTACGAGGCGCTGTGGAACGTGGGTGTGGCCGCCTTCGTCTTCCTCCTCGACCGGCGGCTGAAGCTGGGCCGCGGCCGGGCCTTCGCGCTCTACGTGCTGGGCTACACGGCCGGCCGGTTCTGGATCGAGATGATCCGTACCGACGACGCGAACACGATCCTCGGCGTACGGCTGAACGTCTGGACCGCGGCGGTGGTCTTCCTCGCTGCGTTGATCTACTTCCTGCGGGTGCGCGGACCGCGCGAGTACCTGGTCCCGATCCGTGAGGTGCTGGTGTCCGTGCCCGAGTCTGACGTGTCGCAGGTCGACCTCTCCGCTCGCGAGGCGAGTGCCCAGCCGGCGGCGCCGGAGGGCTACCAGGTGGTCGCCGAGGAGCAGTTCCGGCACTGGCAGGAGACGGGCGAGACAGCGTCGCGGTCGGAGATCGGGGGCTCACGTGACGACCCGCCCACCGACCGGCCGGCGGATGCCGCCCGCTCCGCCGACCAACGCGACAGCTGAGCGAGGAGGGCCGCATGCGGAGCGCGGTCGTGGTCGGCGCCGGTGTCGGTGGCCTTGCGGTCGCGGGCGCGTTGGCGCGCTCCGGCTGGCAGGTCACGCTGGTCGAGCGCGCCGACCGGATCCGTCCGGAACCCACCGCGGTGGTGCTCTGGCCCAACGGCGTGCGCGCACTGCGGGCTCTCGGCCTCGCGGCCGGGCTCGACGCGATCGCCACCCCGTTGGCGAGCAGTGGGGTGCGCCGACCCGACGGACACCAGCTGGTGCGGCCCCGTCCGGTCCCGGCGGACCGAAGCCCGGTGGTGGTGCACCAGGAGGACCTGCACGACGCGCTCATGGCCGGGCTGGGCGAGGGTGTGGAGTTGCGGACCGGCGTGACCCTCCGTTCGGTTCGCGCGGAGCCGGGCGCCCGACCGTCGGTCGGTGACGGCCGACATACCTACGAGGCGGACCTGGTGGTCGCCGCCGACGGTCTCGACAGCGTGGCTCGGGCGCAACTCGCACCGGAGGCCGCGGTGGTCAGTTGCGGCTCGGCCGCGTGGCGGGCGGTGATCCCGTGGTACCGGGCGCACCAACTCCCCGCCGACCTGCCGCCGACCGGGGAGATCCTCGGTGCCGGGTACCGCTTCATCTACGTGTCGCTCGGGGAACGGGGCTCGTCCGGGGCCTCCAGCCGCGGCGGGATCTACTGGGTGGCCACCGCCGCCGGTGCGCCCCGGCCAGAGTCGCCGGAGACCCAGCTCGCCCTGCTGCGTCGCTGGTACGCCGGCTGGCCCGCACCCATCGCCGATCTACTCGACGCCACCGACCCGGCCGACCTGGTCCAACGGGAGATCCGCGAGCTGCGCCCGCTGCCCCGCACGTACGGCTTTCCCACCGGTCCGGGCGGGGCGGTGCTGCTCGGTGACGCCGCGCACGGCATGCCCCCGCACCTGGGGCAGGGGGCCTGCCTCGCCTTCGAGGATGCCGCCACCCTGGCTGCACTGCTCCGGGAGTCCCGGCTGCCGGACGCGGTCGTCGCCTACGACCGGACCCGACGGCCCCGGGTGGCGGCGACGGTTCGGCAGACCCGACGGATGTCGGCGGTGCTCCAGGCCCGTGGTCGGCTCGCGCTCCGCGCCCGCGACGCGGTCCTCGGCGCCCTCACTCCCCGGCTGCTGGGCAGCGCCGGCACGACCGCCGACCAGTGGCATCCCCCGTCCTGACCGGCTCCGGACGCCAACCGGCGGGGAGCCCGCCGAGGGCGGTGTGGTGAGGAAGAGGTGCTTTCTCACACTCTGGAAGGTGTGATCAATCTGCACTGGCCTTGTGCGGCCCCCCCTAACGTAGACTCAAATGACCCTTGAGGGCCGACGTCGTCCCGACCAAGTTTCAGCCTGAGTGACGACAGGAGGCCCGGGTGGCTGTTCCGTACCCGCACCGCATCCCGCAGCAGGTCCCGCACTCCGGCCCGAACGGGTCCACCGGCGGGCTCTACGACCCCGCGTACGAACGAGACGCGTGCGGGGTCGCGTTCGTGGCGGATCTGCGCGGCCGGCGGTCGCACGGGGTGGTGGCGAACGGGCTCGCCGCGCTGCGCCGGCTGGACCATCGGGGTGCCCGGGGGGCGGAGCCGAATACCGGCGACGGCGCGGGCATCCTGATCCAGGTGCCGGACGCGCTACTACGCGCGGTGGTGGACTTCCCGCTGCCCCCGATCGGCGAGTACGCGACCGGCCTGGTCTTCCTGCCCGATGACGACGAGGCCGAGCTCCGGGCCCGCCGGGTGGTGGAGAAGTACGCGTTGGTCGAGGGCGCCGACCTGCTTGGGTGGCGGGATGTGCCGGTGGATCCGGCGGGTCTGGGCGCGACGGCGCTCGCGGCGATGCCCCGGGTCCGGCAGCTCTTCGTCACCGCGCACCGGCTCACCGACTCGGCGACGGGCCCGGCTGGTTCCCGGTTGACCGGCATCGAGCTGGAGCGGGTGGCGTACCGCGTCCGCAAGCAGGCCGAGCGGGAGTCGGCGGAGCGCGGCGTGGCGGCGTACTTTCCGTCGCTCTCCGGCCGCACGATGGTCTGGAAGGGCATGCTCACCCCGGACCAGCTACCGGAGTTCTACCCGGAGCTGACCGACGAGCGGATGTGTAGCGCCATCGCGCTGGTGCACTCCCGCTTCTCCACGAACACGTTCCCGTCCTGGCCCCTGGCGCACCCGTTCCGGTTCATCGCCCACAACGGCGAGATCAACACCATCCGTGGCAATCGGAACTGGATGCAGGCGAGAGAGTCGATGCTCGCCGGTGGAGCCGGTGCGGCGTTGCCCGGCGACATTCGTCGGATCTTCCCGGTCTGCACGCCGGGGGCGTCCGATTCGGCCAACTTTGACGAGGTCCTGGAGCTGCTGCATTTGGCGGGGCGAAGCCTGCCGCACGCGGTGTTGATGATGATTCCGGAGGCCTGGGAGAACGACCCGGACATGCCCGCTGACCAACGGGCCTTCTACCGGTTCCACGCCAGCCTGATGGAGCCCTGGGACGGTCCGGCGTCGGTGGCGTTCACCGACGGCGAGATTGTCGGGGCGGTGCTGGACCGCAACGGCCTCCGTCCCGGCCGCTGGTGGCAGACCTCCGACGGGCTGGTCGTGCTCGGTAGCGAGGCGGGTGTGCTGGACCTGGATCCGGCCACCGTGGTCGCCAAGGGGCGCCTGCAGCCCGGTCGGATGTTCCTGGTGGATACCGTGGGCGGCCGGATCGTGCACGACGACGAGATCAAGGCCGAGCTGGCGGCGGCCCAGCCGTACGAGGAGTGGCTCCACGCCGGCCTCATCGAGCTGACCGACCTGCCGGCCCGGGAGCACATCGTCTACACCCACGACTCGGTACGTCGCCGGCAACAGGTGTTCGGCTACACCGACGAGGAGCTGAAGATTCTCCTCGCGCCGATGGCGCGGGTCGGCGCCGAGCCGATCGGCTCGATGGGAACGGATACCCCGATCTCCCCGCTGTCCACCCGGCCGCGGCTGCTCTACGACTACTTCCACCAGCTCTTCGCCCAGGTCACGAACCCGCCGCTGGACGCCATCCGGGAGGAGTTGGTGACCAGTCTCCAGACCACGATCGGGCCGGAGGGTAACCTGCTCGAGCCGGGGCCGGCGAGCTGCCGGCAGCTCGTGCTCCCCTATCCTGTGATCGACAACGACGAGCTGGCGAAGATTCTCTCCATCGACGAAGATGGGAACCTCCCCGGTTTCAAGGCGGTCCGGGTCTCCGGCCTGTACCGGATCCGGGAGGGCGGCGCGGGCATCCGGGCGCGGCTGACCGAGATCTGTCGGCACGTCTCCGAGGCCATCGAGGATGGCGTACGCATCCTCGTCCTCTCCGACCGGGACTCCAACGCCAATCTCGCCCCGATCCCGTCGTTGCTGCTCACCGCGGCGGTGCACCAGCATCTGGTTCGGGAACAGACCCGGACCCAGGTGGCGCTGATCGTGGAGTCCGGCGACTGCCGGGAGGTGCACCACGCGGCCGTGCTGGTCGGGTACGGCGCGGCGGCGGTGAATCCGTACCTGGCGTTCGAGTCGGTGGAAGACATGATCTCGACGGGGGCGCTGGCCGGTGTCGAGTCGGGCACCGCGGTGCGCAACTACGTCAAGGCGCTCGGCAAGGGCGTTCTGAAGATTATGTCCAAGATGGGCATCTCGACCGTGTCGTCGTACTGCGGCGCCCAGGTCTTCGAGGCGGTTGGGCTGGACAGCCAGCTCATCGAGCGGTACTTCCGGGGCACTCCCAGCAAGATCGGCGGGGTCGACCTGGACGGGATCCACGTTGAGGTCGCCGCTCGACACGCCCACGCCTGGCCGGAGCCGGGGACGGCGACGACCGACCGGCTGGATGTCGGCGGCGAGTACCAGTGGCGGCGTGAGGGCGAGCTGCACCTGTTCAACCCGGAGACTGTCTTCCTGCTCCAGCACGCCACCCGCAGCCGGCAGTACGACGTGTTCCGGGCGTACACCTCGAAAGTTGACGCGCTGGCCGCCCAGGGGGGTGCGCTGCGGGGTCGGTTCACGCTCCGCACCGGAGTGCGCCCGCCGGTGCCGATCGACGAGGTCGAGCCGGCCAGCGAGATCGTTCGGCGCTTCGCCACCGGTGCCATGTCCTACGGGTCGATCTCGGTGGAGGCGCACGAGACCCTCGCGATCGCGATGAATCGGCTCGGCGGCAAGTCCAACACCGGCGAGGGCGGTGAGGATGTCGAGCGGCTACACGACCCAGCTCGCCGCTCCGCGGTCAAGCAGATCGCCAGCGGTCGGTTCGGGGTCACCACCGAGTACCTGGTGAACGCCGATGACCTGCAGATCAAGATGGCGCAGGGTGCCAAGCCCGGCGAGGGCGGCCAACTGCCCGGAAGCAAGGTCTGGCCGTGGATCGCCCGGACTCGCCACGCCACCCCGGGCGTCGGCCTGATCTCTCCGCCACCACACCACGACATCTACTCCATTGAGGACCTGGCCCAGCTCGTGCACGACCTCAAGTGCGTCAACCCGGCGGCGCGGGTGCACGTCAAGCTGGTCAGCGAGGTCGGGGTGGGTACGGTGGCGGCGGGTGTGGCGAAGCTGAAGGCCGATGTCATCCTCATCTCCGGGCACGACGGCGGCACCGGTGCGTCCCCGCTGAACTCGCTCAAGCACGCGGGCACCCCGTGGGAGCTGGGCCTGGCCGAGGCGCAGCAGACCCTGCTGCTCAACAAGCTCCGGGACCGGGTCACCGTGCAGGTTGACGGCCAGCTCAAGACCGGTCGGGACGTGTTGGTCGCGGCCCTGCTCGGGGCGGAGGAGTTCGGCTTCGCCACCGCCCCGTTGATCGTCGAGGGCTGCGTGATGATGCGCGTCTGTCATCTCGACACCTGCCCGGTCGGTATCGCCACCCAGAACCCGGTGCTGCGCGAGCGGTTCACCGGCCGGCCGGAGTTCGTGGAGAACTTCTTCCTCTTTCTCGCCGAGGAGGTCCGTGGGTACCTCGCCGAGCTGGGTCTGCGCTCGATCGACGAGGCGATCGGCCGGACCGAACTGCTCGATGTCGCTCCCGCAGTTGATCACTGGAAGGCGGCCGGTATCGACCTGAGCCCCATCCTGCGCCTGCCGGAGTTCCCCGAGGAGGCCGCTCGGCGGGGCGTCCGCGCCCAGGACCATGGTCTCGGGCTGGCCTTGGACAACGAGCTGATCGCGCTCGCCGAGCCGGCGCTGCGCTCCGGCACCCGGGTGCGGACGCAGGTGCCGGTGCGTAACGAGCACCGCAGCGTCGGCGCGATGCTCGGTGGCGAGGTGGTCCGTCGCCACGGCGGGGCTGGCTTGCCCACCGACACGATCGAGTTCGACCTGCACGGCACCGTCGGGCAGTCGTTCGGTGCGTTTCTGCCATCCGGGGTCACCCTGCGCCTGCACGGCGACGCCAACGACTACGTCGGCAAGGGACTCTCCGGTGGACGGTTGGTGCTCCGCCCGGATCGGGCCGCCCCCTTCGTCAACGCGGAGGCCATGCCGGGCCGGCGGGCGGAGGATCAGATCATCGCCGGCAACACCATCCTCTACGGCGCCACCGCGGGTGAGGTGTTCCTCCGCGGTCGGGCGGGGGAGCGGTTCGCGGTACGTAACTCCGGGGCGGCTGCTGTCGTCGAGGGTGTCGGCGACCACGGCTGCGAGTACATGACCGGCGGTACCGTCGTGGTGTTGGGGCCGACGGGGCGAAACTTCGCGGCCGGGATGTCCGGGGGGACCGCGTTCGTGTGGCGGCTGGATCGTCGGCGGGTCAACACGGAGTTGGTGGACCTGACGCCCCTGAGTGAGCAGGAGCAGGCAACCCTCTACGACCTGGTCCAGCGGCACTACACCGAGACCGACTCCGCGGTCGCCGAGGATTTGCTCAAGCGCTGGTCGGAGGCGGTGGAGGAGTTCACCGCCGTGGTGCCGCGGGACTATCGCCGGGTGCTGGAGATCATGCGGGCTGCCGAAGCCGCCGGCTACGACGTGGATGACGCGGTGATGAGTGCCCTGGCGGCGCCGGCAGCGCAGTCCGCGTCGTCCGCACCGTCCACGCCGGTGTCGCCCGTCGCGCGGGTGGCCGTCCAGGAGGTAGCTCGTGCCTGATTCGTTTGGTTTCCTGCGGTACGACCGGCAGCTTCCCGCCCGCCGTCCCGTGCCGGTGCGGATCAAGGACTGGCGTGAGGTCTACCCACCGGCAGGTGAAGAGCTGATCCGGGAGCAGGCCACCCGCTGCATGGACTGCGGCATTCCGTTCTGCCACGATGGCTGCCCGCTGGGCAATCGCATCCCAGACTGGAATGACCTGGTCCGCACCGGTGGCTGGGACGCCGCGGTGGAGACGCTGCACGCCACCAACAACTTTCCGGAGTTCACCGGTCGGCTCTGCCCGGCGCCCTGCGAGGCGGCCTGCGTACTCGGCCTCGGCGGCCAGCAGCCGGTCACGATCAAACAGGTCGAGGTGGAGATCGCCGACGCTGCCGTCGCCCGCGGCGGGCTACGGCCCTGGTCGGTGCCGCCGGCCAGTGGCCGTTCGGTGGCGGTGGTCGGCTCCGGGCCCGCCGGGCTCGCCGCCGCGCAGCAGCTCGCCCGGGCCGGGCACGCGGTCACCGTGTACGAGCGGGACGACGCCCTCGGTGGCCTGCTGCGGTACGGCATCCCGGACTTCAAGCTGGAGAAGCAGCACATCGACCGGCGGCTGGCGCAGCTCGCCGCCGAGGGGGTGCGCTTCCGGACCGGGGTGGAGGTCGGCAGCGACGTGACCGCCGAGCAGCTGCGGGCCGAGCACGACGCGGTACTGCTCGCCTGCGGTGCCCTGGCCAGCCGGGACACCCCGGCAACCCCCGGGCGATCGTTGCGCGGGGTGCACCAGGCAATGGGACACCTCGTCGCGGCCAACCGGGTGGTCGCCGCCGCGGGGGACAAGCCGCCGGCCGCCGCGGTGCTGCCGGACGGCACGCCGATCGATGCGGCCGGCCGGAACGTCGTGATCATCGGTGGCGGGGACACCGGCGCGGACTGCCTCGGCGTCGCCCACCGGCAGGGCGCCGCCGCGGTGTACCAGCTCGACCTCTACCCGCAGCCGTCCCGGGAGCGGGACGAGGCGCGGGATCCGTGGCCGACCTGGCCGTGGATTCTGCGGGAGTACCCGGCGCACGAGGAGGGTGGGGAGCGGGTCTTCGCCGTCGCCGTGCAGGAGTTCGTGGACGACGGCAGCGGGGCGGTGCGGGCGGTCCGGATCGCCGAGGTGAGGGTGGAGAAGAGTGCTGGCCGGCGGATCGTCACCCCGGTGCCGGGCACCGAACGGGAGCTGCCGGCCGACCTGGTGCTGCTGGCGATCGGTTTCGACGGCACCGAGCCGCAGCCGCTGCTTGAGCAACTCGGGGTGTCCCGCAACGAGCGGGGCGCGGTGGCGGCCCGTTCGGACTGGCAGACCGACGTGGACGGCGTCTTCGTCGCCGGGGACATGCACCGGGGCGCGTCGTTGATCGTGTGGGCGATCGCCGAGGGCCGGGCCGCCGCAGCCGCCATTCACTCGTACCTGGACGGGCGGGGTTCGCTGCCGGCGCCGGTGGATTCGGACGCTCGGCCGCTGGCCGGCTGAGGGGCGGGCGAGGGGCTGGGGCCGGGGGCGGCCGGCGGTGCATCATATTCACTTTAGCGAATTGCTTCGGTAGTATTACCAGCTAGTAACAAGCTCTACCCTGGCCACGCGCGCGGTCCCTGGGCTCCACCACCCCCGGCCCTGTGGAGGTCCACATGCCACCCCGTGCACCCGCCCGCGCCCTGGCGGCGCTGGTCGCCCTCTGCGTCGCCGTCGTCGGCGCGGTGTTGGTCCCCAGCACCGCGCAGGCCGCGACCATCAACTACGTCGCGCTCGGCGACTCGTACTCCTCCGGCGTCGGCGCCGGCCCGTACGACGGATCTAGCTGCCTGCGCAGTCAGAAGTCCTACGCCCCGCGCTGGGCTGCGGCGAATGCGGTGACCAGCTTCCAGTTCCCGGCCTGTGGTGGCGCGGTCACCGCTGACGTCATCAACAGCCAGGTCGACTCGCTCAGCGCCAGTACCACGATGGTGACGGTCACCATCGGTGGGAATGACGCCGGCTTCGCCAGCGTGATGCTCACCTGTCGGTTCGGCAGCACCTCGGCCTGCACGGAGGCCATCGACGAGGCCCGGGACTTCGCCCAGACCACCCTGCCCGGCCGGCTGGACGCCACCTATGCGGCGATCCGGGATCGGGCGCCGAACGCCTGGCTGATCGTGCTCGGCTACCCGCGCCTCTTCGAGACCGGCTGGTGTGGCCTGTTCGGGATGAGCGCCACCAAGCGGCAGCAGCTCAACGACGCCGCTGACCTCCTTACCAGCATCACCGCCGACCGCGCCGCCGCGGCCGGTGCCACCTTCGCCGACCCCCGCTCCTACTTCGCCGGCCATGGCGTCTGCGGCGACGAACCCTGGATCAACGACGTCACCAGGATCATCGAGGCGTACCACCCCAACGACGAGGGCTACCGCGACGGCTACCTGCCGGCGCTGAACGCCGTCACCGGCTGAACCCGGCCCGGCGGTCGGCGGTCCCTGTTGGACCGCCGACCGGCCGTGGGCAGGTGCGGACGTCGGCGGTGCTGGCCGCCGCCCCGGGCTCACGCGGGGCGACGGTTCCCGACGGCGGCGTCGCCGATGCGGGGAAACGGTTCGATCGAGAAGACCACCTCGACCGGCACCTCGAAGTACGCGGCGATTCGCAGCGCCAGGTGCAGGCTGGGCCGAAACTCCCCCCGCTCCAGGTAGCCGATGGTCTGGTAGTGCACTCCGAGCGCGTCGGCGAGCTGCCGTCGGGAGATACTCCGTTCGGCGCGCAGCACCGCGATCCGGTTGTGCACGGTCTCGCTCATCGATGCCCTTTCATCCGACCCGCTGCATGGCCTGCTCCCGGCGAGCCGCGACCCGCGAGCCGGACTCCCGGCGGGCCATCCGGCGCAGCAGCACCGGCGCCAACACGAGTCCGAGCACCGCCCACGCCCCGAGGACGGCAACCATCTCCAGATGGCGCCAGGACCCGCCGATCTCGACCGCCGCCAGGTCGGCCGGGAGCAGCGCGGAGCGCATGCCCAAGCCTAGCCAGTAGAGCGGGAAGACCTGGGCGGTGCCCTGGAGCCAGCCGGGCAGGCCGTTGATCGGGTAGAAGATGCCGGAGACGGCGATGAGGCCCGTCACCGGCAGGATCACCAGCCCCATGTTGCGGGGGTTCTCGATCAGAGAACCGATCATCGCGCCCAGCGGGAGGGTCGCCACCAGCCCGAGCGGCACCACCCAGGCCAGGGTGAGCCAGGCGCTGGGGTCGCCCAGCCGTAGCCCGTCCAGGAAGAGCATCCCGGGGGCCAGTTGGACGACCAGGCCGATCATCGCGACCGACGAGACCAGCACCAGCTTGCCGACCAGGTAGCCGAGCATCCCGTTCGGGATGGCCTTGGCCCGCAGCAGGGTGCCGTCCTCCCGGTCCACGACGAGGTGCTGGGCCAACCCGAGCAGCCCGCCGAAGAGTAGGCCCATGCCCAGCGCGCTGGGCAGTGTCCGCGCACCGAGGGAGAAGTCGGTGCCGGGCACGGTCGCCCCACGCATGAAGAAGACGGCAACCAGCAGCACCACCGTGGGGAAGAAGTAGTTCCACAGGTCCTGGAAGTTGGTGAAGGTGCTGCGCAACTCGATGGCTCCGCGCCGCAGGCCGGCCCGGAGTGCGGTGGTCTTCGGGCTCATCGGTTCTCCTCCTGCTGCCACACCCGTTCGGCCCAGCCGGTACGGATTCCGGTCTCCTCCTCGTGTACCAGGGCCAGGTACGCGTCCTCCAGGTTGGCTCTGCGTACCTCCAGTTCCCGCACCTGGTCGCCGCGTTCGCGGAGCAGGTCGCGCAGGAAACTGGTGGCGTCCGTGGTGGCGTGTACATGACGTTGGCCATCGCAGGTCCAGCGGATCTCCGCATCGGTGGTCAGGCGGCGGGAGAGCTGGTCCGGCGAGCCCCGGGCGATGATCCGGCCGTTGGCCAGGATGATGATCAGGTCGGCGAGCTTCTCCGCCTCGGCCAGATCGTGGGTGGTCAGCAGGATGGTGGTGCGGTCCAGGTCGGCGAGGCGGTGCACGAGCTCGTGGAACTCGCGCCGGGCCGCCGGGTCGAGGCCGACCGTCGGCTCGTCCAGGAAGAGCAGCTCTGGCCGGCCCACGATGCCGACCGCTACGTCGAGCCGCCGCCGTTGCCCGCCGGAGAGCCGGGACACCCGAGCGTTGGCATGTGCGGTCAGCCCGACGGCCGCCAGCAGGTCGTCCACCGGCCACGGGCGCTGGATCCGGTCGGTCGCGTACGGCGCGTAGTAGTCGCCGAGGTGGGAGAGGAGGTCCCGGACCCGCCACCGGCCGTGGTCACGCCAGGATTGGAGCACCACGCCGACCTGGGCACGCCACCGCTCGTCCCCACGGGCGGGGTCAACGCCGAGCACCCGGACCGAGCCGGCTGAGGGCAGCCGGAACCCCTCAAGGATCTCGATGGTGGTGGTCTTGCCGGCACCGTTCGGCCCGAGCAGCGCGATCACCTCGCCGCGCTGGGCGGTGAGGTCGATGCCGTTCAGCACGTCCACAGTGCCGTAGCGCATGCGTAGGTCTCGAACGTCGAGGACCAGATGATCGTCGGGATTTCGGGGGGCCTCGACAGCCTCCGACCGTTCGACTGTAGTCATACTCTGGAAGATAGCACTTATACTACGGTTCTAGGTATAGCGACTCTCTCCTGTAGGGGTGGTGCCTGCGCCGTGGTGCGATGGTTCCGCGAGCTGCTTTCCCCTATGGGGCCTTTGTCTGGACAGCCGGAGTGTGCCGTAGGTGGAACAACAGGTTACTGAGGGGTAGCTAGATATTGACGAATAATGATTTCTGCCCGCATCATCGTTCGCACCGGTCGATCGGACACGCACCGCACCCACCACCCTCATGGAGGTGCATCCATGTTGTTTCGAAAGACCGCCATCGTGCTCGCGTTCGCGCTCGGCGCCACGATCGCCGTCCCGGGCGTCGCCGCCAGCGCGGCGCCCGCCGGTACCGCGACGGAGCAAACGTCCACTCACCACGCCCCGGCGAGCAGTCCCGCCGCAGCCGGCCCGGCTGACGTAGCCGACAACCCCGTGATCATCGTGGGCGGGTTGAGTGGCTTCGCCTTCGCGTACTCGCCCCTCGCCGCGCGCCTGGACGCCGACGGCTTCCGTCCCTTCATCTACGAACTGCCGGGGCTGGGCTTCGGCGACATCCCGACCTCGGCCCGCGCCTTCGCCGACTACGTTGACCAGGTGCGCGCCACCACCGGTGCCGCCCGCGTGGATCTGGTGGGGCACTCCGAGGGGGGCTTGGTGGCCCGCTACTACCTGAAGCGGCTCGGTGGCACCGGAGCGGTCGGCCGGTACGTCAGCCTCGGCAGCCCGCAGCACGGGACCTACGTGGCCAACATCATCGCCTTCCTCGGGCTCGGCAGCTGCGCCGGTGTGGTGGCCTGTCAGCAGATGGCGATCGGCTCGGACTTCCTCGCCAACCTGAACGCTGGTGATGACACCCCCGGCTCGGTCAGCTACACCACGATCCGCACGTGGCAGGATCAGCTGGTGCGGCCGGTGGACAACGCCGCGCTGGCTGACGGGGCGAGCAACGTGCTGATTCAGGGCTGGTGTCCGCTGCGGGTGGTCGGGCACCTCGGGTTGGCGCTGGACGGGACCACCTACACGGTGATCCGGCAGGCGCTGCGTGACGAGTCGATCCACCCCAACTGTTGGGCCGTCTAGGAGTGTTTCCGGTGGGGTGGTCGGCGCGCCGACCACCCCACCGGGCTGTGCCGGCTGCTCTGCTGGTATCCCGGGTCGCATGCCGAGCTACTTCGGACCAATCGAGGTGTGTGACTTCCTGCTCGCAGTGGGGCGGGGAACGGAAGCCAGCGACCGAGGTCGAATGTCTGTGCGCTGTTCACCCATGCCTTTCTCCCAGGCTTACCGCGGGCGGTACGATCTCGGGGCACGCGGTCGCCGACGCCCGCCCCCCACGACGTTCCCGGTGGCTATCCACTGCCGGCCGTGCAGCCGCGCAGCGTCGGAGAACGTGTTCGCATTGCGACAGGGGTCGGCCCGAGGACCGGCCCGGAGGAGAGATTAGCCTGATGGGCGTGACACGCCGCGCAAAGATTGTTTGCACACTTGGCCCCGCCGTCTCCTCGCCGGAACGCATTCGTGGCCTTGTTGAGGCCGGAATGGATGTGGCGAGGCTCAACTTCAGCCACGGAAGTCACGCCGATCATGAGGCGGTCTGCCGGCTGGTGCGGGAGGCAGCCGAGGCGGCGGGGAGGCCGGTCGCGGTTCTCGCCGATCTTCAGGGCCCCAAGATCCGGCTTGGCCGGTTCGCCGACGGCCCGCACGAGTGGCGCACCGGTGACTCGGTGGTGATCACCAGTGAGGACATTCTCGGCACCCGGGACCGGGTCGCCTGCACCTACCGGAAGCTTCCCCAGGAGGTGAAGCCCGGCGACCGGCTGCTGATTGACGACGGCCGGGTCGCGATCGAGGTCACCGACGTCACCGGCAACGACATCCGTTGCCTGGTCACCGAAGGCGGACCGGTCTCCAACAACAAGGGTGTGTCGCTGCCAAATGTGGCGGTCAGCGTCCCCGCGCTCTCGGAGAAAGACACCGAGGACCTGCGGTTCGCCCTCGGCCTCGGTGTCGACCTGGTGGCGCTCTCCTTCGTCCGCTCCGCCGACGACATCAAGCTGGTCCACGCCATCATGGCCGAGGAGGGCGTGCACCGGCCGGTGCTGGCCAAGGTGGAGAAGCCGGAGGCAGTGGATCAGCTCGGGGCGATCGTCCTGGCCTTCGACGGGATCATGGTGGCCCGGGGTGACCTCGGCGTGGAGATGCCGCTGGACCAAGTGCCCCTGGTGCAGAAGCGCGCGGTGCAGCTCTGCCGGGAGAACGCCAAGCCGGTCATCGTCGCCACCCAGATGCTCGACTCCATGATTGAGAACTCGCGGCCTACCCGGGCTGAGGCCTCCGATGTGGCCAACGCCGTGCTCGACGGCGCGGACGCGGTGATGCTCTCCGGTGAGACCAGCGTCGGAAAGTACCCGGTGCTCACCGTGAGCACCATGGCAAAGATCGTGGCGACGACGGAGGCGGGCTCGATCTCGGTGCCTCGGCTCCAGCACGATCCGCGGACCCACGGGGGTGCGCTCACCATCGCCGCGTCGTCGATCGCCCGGGCGATCGACGCCAAGGCCCTGGTGGCGTTCTCGCAGACCGGCGACACCGTCCGGCGACTCTCCCGGCTGCACTGCGGCCTGCCGCTGCTCGCGTTCACCCCGGTGCCGGAGGTGCGCAACCAGCTTGCGCTCTCCTGGGGGGTGCAGACGTTCCTGATGCCCTTCGTTGAGCACACCGACGCCATGTTTCGGCAGGTTGACGAGGCGCTGCTCGGCCTCTGTCTGGCCAACCCCGGCGACTACGTCGTGATCGTCGCCGGAAGCCCGCCCGGAACCCCCGGCTCGACCAACACCCTGCGCGTGCACCAGCTCGGGTCGCTGGTTGACCTCGCTGCGGCCCGGGCGCTCCAGTGAGCGTTCGGAGCGAACCGGGCCCGCGATCCCCGCGGTTGCGACTGGAGGCCCCGGTGGGCGAGTCCGGCGCGGTGGTCGGTCAGGCCGCGGTCGATCAACTGCTGGAGGTGCTGGACCTCAGCCCGACCGGCGAGCGAGCCTTCCGGGGGATGAGCCCGCAGGTCGGCCCACAGCGGGTGTACGGGGGGCAGGTCGCCGGTCAGGCGCTGGTTGCCGCCGGGCGGACGGTTGATCCGGAGCGCTTCGTGCACTCCCTGCACGGCTACTTCGTACGGCCGGGCGACCCAAGTGTGCCCATCGACTACCAGGTCGAGTGTGTCCGCGACGGTCGGTCCTTCTCCGTCCGCCGGTCGGTGGCGCTGCAGCACGACAAACCGATCTTCTTCATGTCGGCGTCTTTCCAACGTCAGGAGGAGGGGCTGGACCACCACGCCCCCTCCCCGCCGGACGTGCCCGGCCCGGACGAGGTGCCGACGATGAGCGACCGGCTCGCCCGCTACCCGGAGCGGCTGGGTATCTGGGCGCTGATTCCCCGGCCGATCGACGTCCGCTACGTCGGCGAGCCCGGCTGGGTGCGCCCTGGTGACCGTCCGGCCGAGCCGAACCAGCGGGTGTGGATGCGGATCGACGGCAAGCTCCCGGATGATCCGCTGCTGCACGCCTGCGCTCTGACGTACGCCTCCGACCTCACCTTGCTGGATTCGGTGCTGTCGGTGCATGGAGAGGTGTGGGGGCCCGGCGGAGTGGTGGGCGCGAGTCTCGATCACGCCCTCTGGTTTCATCGGCAGTTCCGCGCCGACGAGTGGTTCCTCTACGACTGCTGGAGCCCGTCGGCGTCCGGGGGGCGCGGGTTGGCGGCCGGTCGGATGTTCACCCGGGACGGCCGGCAGATCGCCAGCGCCGTGCAGGAAGGCTTACTGCGTAAGGTCGGGGCCTGACGCTTTGCTTTTCAGGAGGAGGCACGGCCCCTTTCCACCGATTCACCGCTGGAGAAGGGCCGTGCCCGAACAGCTCACGTCGACTGCGCCTGATGACGGTTTTGTGCCCGTGTGGGGTGTGGTCGGGGGCACGGTGGTGGTGGAATCTCGGTGGGCGTGGGGGCGTTACACCCTGCGTACGGCCGTGGAGGTGCCCCGCTCGGGCGGGTGACGCCGGGCATGGGCCGCCGGGAATGATGGTGGCCGGCCGGTCGTTACATCTGGACCCGGCGCCGTGCGTGTGCCCCCGATGAGGCCCGCGGTCGCCGACCTCTTCCCCTTAGTTTCGTTGAGCGCCGGACGGTGCTCGCACCCACCCCGAACCCCCTCGGGTGTGGGGTGTCGACCCCCGAATGGAGCAATCCTTCATGAACACGATTCTGCGTCGTAGCGTGCTGGGTATCGCTGGTCTGGCCCTGTCCACCGGTGTCGTCGCCGGCCCGCTGGCCACCCTCACCGACCCCACCCCCGCCTCGGCCTCCGCTGCCGTGCAGGCCGATAAACCCGACATCAGCGCGCTGATCCCGCACGGCACCCAGGGCACACAGTCGCGCATCGCCCTGGGCGATGAGCAGGTGTCGAACGTGAAGGCCATCATCGAGGCCACGAAGGCCGCCGGGATGGACGAGCGGGCCGCCGTGGTGGCGATCGCCACCAGTTTGCAGGAGTCGAAGCTGGAGAACCTGGGCCACCTGGGCGCGCGTAACGACCACGACTCGCAGGGCCTGTTCCAGCAGCGCCCGTCGTCCGGTTGGGGCAGCGTGGAGCAGATCACCGACCCCGCCTACTCCACCACCGCCTTCCTCAACGGCCTCAAGCAGGTCGAGGGCTGGCAGGACATGCCGTTGACCGAGGCCGCGCAGACGGTGCAGGTGTCGGCGTTCCCGTTCCACTACGCCCAGTGGGAGACCCAGGCCGCCGACCTCGTCGCCGAGCACTGGACCAGCTGACCCACCCGCACCACACACACGACCCAACCCATACAAGGGGGAAAGAAACTGGTGGCCGGCACCCGAACCAGGGCGCCGGCCATCAGCCATGTCTGGGCAGCCCGGGCACAGGCTTCGGCTCGGTGGGCCGAGGGATGGTCGGTCGTTGGCGGCCGAGCCGGCTAGCCTGTCTGCCATGCGTCTCTCCGCCCGGGTCGACTATGCCCTTCGCGCGGTTGCCGAGCTCGCCTCGGCGACCGGCGGTGCCTCGACTGGCCGAGGGCGGCTCGTGACAGCCGACCAGATCGCCCGAGCCCAGGAGATCCCGCCGAAGTTCCTGGAGAGCATCCTGTTGCAGCTGCGTCGGGGCGGTGTGGTGCAGGCCCAGCGGGGCCCGGAGGGAGGCTACTGGCTGGCGCGGCCGGCGGGCGAGATCTCCCTCGCCGAGGTTATTCGGGTGATCGATGGTCCGCTGGCCCATGTCCGTGGGCAGCGCCCGGAGCAGCTCGGTTACCACGGTGCCGCGCGGGCCCTGCAGGATGTGTGGATCGCCCTGCGGGCAAGCGAACGCCAGATCCTTGAGCTGGTCACCGTAGCCGACGTGGCCGACGGCGCCCTTCCATCGCGGGTTACCGAACTGGTCGCCGACCCGCGCGCCTGGACCTGAGCCGAGACTCGCCGTTGCAGATGGTTGACCCAGGCCCCACTCATCCCGCATTGTCGACCAAGTCGATAGGAGATATCCGAAAATGAGGGAGGCGTGGTGCGTAGGCTGCTGATCCTCGCGCTCGTCGGGTTGGCCGCGCAGCTCGTTGACGGCGCTCTCGGCATGGCCTACGGGCTGACCTCCTCGACACTGCTCCTACTCGCCGGTGTCGCGCCGGCCGCGGCCTCGGCTTCGGTGCACCTTGCTGAGGTGGGCACCACGCTCGCCGCGGGTGTGGCGCACTGGCGGTTCGGCAATGTCGACTGGCGCGTTGTTAGGCGGATCGCTGTGCCCGGTGCCCTTGGCGCGTTCGCCGGAGCGACCTTCCTGTCCGCGCTCTCCACCGCTGCCGCCGCACCCTGGATGGCGGCAATTCTGTTCACCCTCGGGGCGTACCTGCTGGTGCGCTTCGCCCGACCGCTGCGCACCGAACGACGGGCCGGCCGGCTGCGCGGCCGCTTCCTCGGCCCCCTGGGACTGGTCGCCGGTTTCGTTGACGCGACCGGCGGCGGGGGGTGGGGTCCGGTGGCGACCCCCGCGCTGCTGGTCAGTGGGCGACTCGAACCCCGCAGGGTGATCGGATCGGTGGACACCGCCGAGTTCCTCGTCGCCGGTGCGGCCAGCGTCGGCTTCCTGATCGGGCTCGGCTCCGAGGGCTTTCTGCTGCCGATGGTGCTCGCGCTACTGGCCGGTGGTCTGATCGCGGCGCCGGTGGCCGCCTGGCTGGTACGCCTCGTCCCGGCCCAACTGCTCGGTGCGGTGGTCGGCGGTGTGATCGTGCTGACCAACGCTCGTACGCTGATGCACGCTCTCGATCTCGGTGCGGGCGTGCGGTCCGCGGGATATGCCCTGCTGGCGCTCGCCTGGGGGGTCGCGTTCGCGTTCGCGCTCCGGTCCTTGCTACGTGCCCGTCGTGCCCGGGCTGTCGTCGCCGCTGCCCGCGGCGCCACGCGGTCTCGCGGTGATAGCGCTACCGAACCGCCCTGGGGTGAGGCCGACACCGAACCGTCCCGGGAGGCGGTGGCCGACTCTGGGCCGGTCCGTAGGGCTGGGTGAGCGAGTGAGGCACCGGACCGGCTTCGCGGAATCCGTCGACGCCGGCCCGGTGCACCACAACCTGGCAGCCCCCGACCCGTCCCGACCGGGAGTGCCAACCACCACCGACACCAAAACTAGGCGCGGTCCGCGTCTCAGGCGTGACATGGACGTGAAGATCCTGTTTCGGCGCGTCACCGAGGCGGTGATTCGTCTTACCCCAGGCCCCGTGCCTGCTCGAAGATCAGACTGGTCTGGGTGTGCTGTACCGCCGGATCGACTGCCAGGTGGTCGAGCGCGAAGTCCCGCAGCGCGTCCGCCGACGCGGCCCGGACATGCAGCACGTAGTCGTCCGCACCGGCCACGTGGAACACCGCCACCATCCCCGGTAGGCCTACTGATCGGGCTCGGAAGGCGTCCACCACGGCCCGGTCGTGGGCGGAGAGTCGTACCGAGATCAGCGCCTGTAGCGGCAGGCCCATCGCCGCCGGATCCACTTCGGCGTGGAAGCCGCGGATCGCCCCACATCCGCGTAGCGCCCTGGTTCGGGCGAGACAGGTCGACGGCGCCACCCCTACTCGCTCGGCGAGGGCGTTGTTCGGGAGGCGGCCGTCCGCGGCCAACTCCGTCAGGATCGCGCGGTCGGTGTCATCGAGGCTCGCGTAGCGCTGTGCCGTACTCGGGGAAGAGGCCATGGTGACATCCTTACTCGAACTTTTGCAAGTTTCAATGGCAGAGTCGTCGAACCTGGTTCGAGAGGATGGTCCTGCGGAGTCAGATGTTCATTGCCCCCGTGATGGCCTCCGGATGCCGAAGCGAACGCGCGGTCGAGGGGCGACTCGTCGCCCATCGACGAGGCTTCGAGCAGCCCCTCCGGAGCCCCACGGTGCCCTGCGAGCTGGTGCTACGGCTCGTCACCCAGCCCGCCCCGCCGGGCGGCGGAGACGCTGAAGCAGCGTCAGCGCGGTGATGGTGCGGCGGTCGAGGTGCTGGCCGAGCGCGCACTCCCGCCGGTGGTCTGGTGCGGCTGCCGGCTACCCGGCGGCGAAGGGCCCTGCGCATTGCTGCGGAGCGGGCGGGCCGGGTGGCCGTCGTTGCGCTCCCCACCGGGGCCGTGGTCCGCAGCTTTCATCGCTCGCCATGTGCCAACCGCCGCCCACGCCACGGTGGGGTGGTGTCCCCGGTGGGATTCGAACCCACACTGTCGGAGGTTTGAGCTCCGTTTCTCTACCGGTTGGAATACGGGGACAGCGCCACCGACAGCCTCGGTGTCGGCTTATAGAGTACCTACTAGGCTAAGGGGCGCGGCACCCGGTCGGGTGTCGGTACGGACTGGTGGGAGTTGCTCGTGGCCGAGACGCAGACGGACGCTGAGCGCAGGCGGGTCCTGATCGCCGAGGACGAGGCGCTAATCCGGCTGGATCTCGCCGAGATGCTCGTCGAGGAAGGCTACGAGGTCGTCGGTGAGGCCGGTGACGGTGAGACGGCTGTTCGGCTCGCCAAGGAGCTGAAGCCGGACCTGGTCATCCTCGACATCAAGATGCCCATTATGGACGGGCTGGCCGCCGCCGAGCGGATCGCCGGCGAGCGGATCGCTCCGGTCATCATCCTGACCGCCTTCAGCCAGCGGGACCTGGTGGAGCGGGCACGGGCAGCCGGCGCGATGGCGTACCTGGTCAAGCCCTTCCAGAAGAGCGACCTGGTCCCAGCGGTAGAGATCGCGTTGTCGCGCTACTCGGAGGTCGCCGCCCTGGAGGCGGAGGTTGCTGGCCTTACCGACCGGTTGGAGATCCGCAAGATCATCGAGCGTGCCAAGGGTGCGCTGATGACCACGTACGGGATGACCGAGCCGCAAGCCTTCAAGTGGATCCAGCGCACCGCGATGGACCACCGGATGACCATGAAGGAGGTCGCCGAGCGGATCCTCCAGGAGACCGCCGGTGGCGAGGTAACCCGTCCGGCCCAGTAGCTCCGGTCCCTCTCCCTCTCTCCCCGACGGTCGTTGCGGCCGGGGTTGGCGCCGCCGTGGCGTCCGTACGTTCGGGTGCGTCCCGGCGCGAACCGAGCCAGAAGTTGATCTTTTCTCCTGCCGGATCGATTGATGCCGGTGTTGCTGGTGGTGGTCGAATGGGCTGGTCACCGCCGATGTGCTCGCGGCCTCCGGCCGGTCGTGAAGGATGTTACGGGTTCGGATCGCATCGGCATATGCATTAGTAACGTTTTGACAAGCGTGGCTTCGAGGCCTTCCGGGACCGTTTATCGACCCAGTACGATCCGCCATCACGAGCCGTAGCAGGTGTGCGGGCTCACATTGAGGTGGGGAGGCTGCCGTACTGGTGTGGTCGCCTGCCTCGGGTATGCTCGGGCTCCTGCAACTGGAGGAGGTCTGTAGCCGTGAGGCGTAAGTACGTACGGGCGCTCGGCGCCGTTGGATTGTCGGCAGCCCTTATTGCCGCGGCGGGCTGTCAGGCGGAGGAGGACGACACCGCCGGCAGCAGTGACTGCGGTGGCAAGATCGCCATCTTCGGCGCCTTCAGCGGCCCGAACTCAGGTCTGGTGATTCCGTCGCGCGACGGCGCACTGCTTGCGGTGAAGCAGCACAACGAGGCGAACCCGGACTGCGAGGTGACCCTGCAGGAGTTCGACACCCAGGGCGACCCGACCCAGGCCACGCCGGTCGCGAACCAGGTCACCGGCGACGAGTCCTTCCTGGGCGTCATCGGTGGCGCGTTCTCCGGTGAGAGCAAGGCGACGATGGCTGTCTATGAGGCGGCCGGAATGGTGATGGTCAGCCCGTCGGCGACCGCGATCGAGCTGACCGCGGGCGGCAACGAGGTGTTCCACCGGGTGGTCGGTAACGACGCCGTCCAGGGTGCCGCCGCCGCCGTCTACTTCCGGGACGTGGTGCAGGCCAAGAAGGTCTTCGTGATCAATGACGGCACCACCTACGGCGCCGGCATCGCCGACGAGCTGACCAAGTCTCTCGGTGCGTTGGCGGGCGGCACCGACCAGGTGCAGGAGAAGCAGGTCAACTTCGCCGCCACCATCTCGAAGATCAAGGCTGCCGCGCCGGACGCGATCGCGTACGGCGGCTACACGAACGAGGCGGCTCCGCTGGTGAAGCAGTTGCGGGAGGCCGGCATCACGACGACCTTCCTCGGCTTCGATGGTCTCTACGACCCGTCCTTCCCGGAGGGCGCCGGGGCCAGCGCCGAGGGTGTGATCGTGACCTGCCCGTGCCTGCCGCCGGACAAGGCCGGTGGCACCTTCAGCGCTGACTTCGAAGCGGAGTACGGCGGGCCTCCGGGTTCCTACGGCGCTGAGGGCTACGACGCGGCGAACGTGTTGATCGAGGGCCTGGCCGAGGGCAACACCACGCGTGCGGATCTGCTGGCGTGGGTCGACTCCTACGACAAGGAGGGGGTCTCGAAGTCCCTCAAGTTCGCCGACAACGGTGACGTGGACGAGTCCCGGGTGGTGATCTGGGCCTACGAGATCAAGGGCGGTGAGATCGCGGCCCAGCAGGAGATCAAGCTCAGCTGAGCCAGGATGACCGTTGCGCGGCCGGGGCTTTCCCCGGCCGCGCAACGGTGCCAAAGGGGAGAAACCCGTGAATTTCGATGCCTTATTCGGCGACCTCGCTCAGCACACTGTTGACGGCTTGTCCAAGGGGGCGATCTATGCCCTCGTCGCCCTGGGGTACACGCTCGTCTATGGTGTGCTCCGTCTGATCAACTTCGCGCACTCTGAGATCTTCATGGTGGGTACCTTCGCGATCCTCGGCACCTGGTCGCTGCTCGGGGTGGCCGACAACCCGCCGATCGGGATGGCGATCGTCTACCTGCTCATCGGTCTGGTGGTCGGTGCGCTGGCCTCGGGTGCCACCGCGCTCACCGTCGAACGGGTCGCCTACCGGCGACTACGCCGGATGAACGCGCCGCCGCTGATCTTCCTAATCACCGCCATCGGGCTCTCGCTCGTCCTGGTGGAGATCTTCGCGCTGTGGATGGCCGGGTTCTTCTCGGGGCGTGGATTCACCGAGAACCGACTCGTGATCGGGATTCCGCCGCTGCTGAAGCAGGAGACAGTGCTCTCGGTGGCGGGTGCCGACATCACCAACGTGCAGATCATCATGGTGGTCTCCGCCCTCGCCATGCTCTACGGGTTGGACCAGTTCATCAACCGGACGCGGTACGGCCGCGGGGTGCGGGCCGTGGCGCAGAGCCCAGACACCGCCGCGCTGATGGGGGTGCACCAGGACCGAGTGATCATGCTGGTCTTCGTCCTGGGTGGATTGATGGCGGGCGCCGCGGCCCTGTTGTGGAACATGCGGTACGGGATCACCAAGTTCGACATCGGCTTCGTGGTCGGGCTGAAGGCGTTCACCGCGGCGGTGCTCGGTGGTATCGGCAACCTCCGTGGCGCGCTGCTCGGTGGCCTGCTACTCGGGGTCATCGAGGTGTACGCGGCGACGTTGACCCGATCCACCTGGGAGGATGTGGCCGCCTTCGTGGTGCTCGTGGTGGTGCTGATCTTCCGCCCGACCGGCCTGCTCGGTGAGTCTCTCGGAAAGGCGAGGGCATGACAGAGGCACTACGACAATTCAACGAGCGGCGCCGACACGTGCTGGGGGAAATGGGTGACCGGTGGCGTGCGCTGCCCCGTTGGCAGCGTTGGCTGACGCTGCTCGCGGGCGTTGCTTTCCTCTACTACCTGCCGTTCCTCGGCGACATCCCGGGGACGAACCTGATCATCCCGGGGCTTGACTGGTTCCGGACCGACTCCATCGATGGCGGCGCCAACTGGGCTGGGGTGCTCTTCGTCTGCGCCCTCTACGTTCTGGTGGCGATCGGGCTCAATGTCGTGATCGGGCTGGCTGGCCTGCTCGACCTTGGCTACGTCGGCTTCTACGCGGTGGGCGCCTACAGCGTGGCGCTGTTCGGGTCGGCCGAGTCGCCGGTTGTGGGGGCGTTGCAGGATCAGTTCGGCCTCTCCCAGGACTGGGCGATCGCGTGGGCGATCTGCATCCCGATCGCGTTGGCCTTCTCGTTGGTCGCGGGCGTCCTGCTGGGCTGGCCGACGCTGCGGCTTCGGGGTGACTACCTGGCCATCGTGACGTTGGGTTTCGGCGAGATCATTCGGATCGTCGCGAAGAACTCGGGGTGGGCCGGCGAGGCGCAGGGCGTGCCCGGCATTCCCGGCCCGGAGGGCCCGCCGTCGCCCGACAACAAGGTCTTCGGCCTGCTTGACATCAAGCCCTGGTACTGGCTGGCGTTGAGCGTGGTGCTGCTGATGGTCCTGTTGGTCCGGCGACTGGAGCACAGCCGGGTGGGGCGGTCGTGGCTGGCCATCCGGGAGGACGAGGACGCCGCCGCGGTGATGGGCGTCTACCCGTTCAAGTTCAAGCTCTGGGCGTTCGCCATCGGTGCTGCCCTGGGCGGGTTCTCCGGTCTGCTCTTCGCCAGTCGGTCGGCCTTCATCCAGCCCGAGACCTTCAACGTCCAGCTCTCCATCCTGTTCGTCGCGATGGTGGTGGTCGGTGGCTCCGGCAACATGGCGGGCGTGGCGGTCGGTGCCTTCCTGCTCGCGTACCTGCCGGAGCGGTTCCGCGACTTCTCGGAGTACCGGGTCCTCGCCTTCGGCCTAGCATTGGTGCTCATCATGCTGCTGCGCCCGCAGGGTCTGTTGCCGAGTCGGCGACGAACACGCGAGCTGCAGGACAGGGCGAAGGAGGCCCCGGTACATGTTGCCTAAGCAGAAGACATCGCCCGAGGACGCCGCCAAGCCCGAGGTGCTGCTTGAGGTGGACGAGGTCACGCTCCGCTTTGGCGGTGTGGTGGCGCTGGACAATCTGAGTTTCAACCTGTACAAGGGTGAGATCCTCGGGCTCATCGGTCCGAACGGGGCCGGCAAGACCACCTGCTTCAACGCGATGACCGGGGTATACCGACCGACCTCCGGTGAGGTCCGGTTCGACGGGCAGCAGGTCAGCGGACGGAAGCCGCACCGGATCAACCAGATGGGAATCGCCCGGACGTTCCAGAATATCCGGCTCTTCCCGGAGATGACCGCGCTGGAGAACGTGCTGGTCGGTGCGGACTCCCAGCACCGCACCAGTGTGGTCGGTGCGCTGTTCCGGCTGTACCGGGTCAAGCCGAAGCCAGAGGAACTGCCCACGGTCGATTCGTCCGCCGGGCTGGTGCGGTTCTGGCAGCAGGTTCGCCGCTCCTGCGCCCAGGTGTTCGGTATCTCGCGGCACACGCTCGAGGAGCGCGCCGGCGAGCGTAAGGCGTACGAACTGCTGCGCTTCGTCGGCATTGACGACCGTGCCAACGACCTGGCCCGCAACCTTCCGTACGGTTACCAACGCCGGTTGGAGATCGCGCGGGCGCTGGCCACCGAGCCGAAGTTGCTCTGCCTGGACGAGCCGGCGGCCGGCTTCAACCCGGCGGAGAAGGAGGAGCTCCTCGAACTGATCCGCAAGATCCGGGATCGCGGTTTCACGGTGCTGCTCATCGAGCACGACATGCGCCTCGTCATGGGGGTCACCGATCGGATCGTGGTGCTGGAGTTCGGTAAGAAGATCGCTGAGGGGGCGCCCGCCGAGGTGCGGGACGATCCGAAGGTGATCGCGGCGTACCTGGGGGAGCCCGCAGATGCTGCTTGAGATTAACGATCTGACCCTCCGGTACGGCCGGATCGAGGCGCTGCACGGGATCAGCCTGCACGTGAACGAGGGTGAGGTGGTTGCCCTCATCGGCGCGAACGGCGCGGGTAAGACCACCACCATGCGGGCAATCTCCGGACTCCGGGCCGTCAGTCAGGGGGCGATCCGCTTCGACGGGGAGGAGATCACCAACCTCCGAGCCGATCTGCGGGTACGGCGGGGCATCTGCCAGTCGCCCGAGGGACGTGGCATCTTCCCGGGTATGACGGTCCTGGACAATCTCGACATGGGAGCGTATACCCGCCGGGACCATGCGGGAATCGCCGCCGACCTGGAGCGGGTGTTCGAGCTGTTTCCGCGGCTGGCGGAGCGGCGTCGTCAGCTGGGAGGAACGCTCTCCGGCGGCGAACAGCAGATGCTCGCGGTCGGGCGGGCGTTGATGGCTCGGCCGAAGCTGCTGCTGTTGGATGAGCCGTCGATGGGGCTCGCCCCGATGATCATTCAGCAGATCTTCGACATCATCGTGGAGATCAACCAGCAGGGGACCACGATCCTCCTGGTGGAGCAGAACGCCCAGCAGGCGCTCTCCAGGGCGCATCGAGGGTACGTGTTGGAGACCGGCCGGATCGTCAAGGAGGGGTCCGGCCAGGACCTGCTGCACGACCCATCGGTCAAGGAGGCGTATCTGGGCGTGGCCTGATCGGCGTCGCCGCCCACGCGGCCGGTTGTCCCGCACCGGACGACCGGCCGCCGCTCGCCGCGGCGGGTCCGGGTCACCCCCACGAGGACGACCGCGCCCTACGTGACTTTCCGCACCGGCGTCCCGGTGCCGCCGCCCGGCCCTGTCGGCGGCACGGACTAGAGTCGCCACCGTGACAGCCACGAAGCCGCGCCTGCTCCTCGTTGACGGACACTCCCTGGCCTACCGGGCGTTCTTCGCCCTCCCGGTCGAGAACTTCTCCACCACGACGGGGCAACCGACCAACGCGGTCTACGGCTTCACCTCCATGCTGATCAACGTTCTTCGGGATGAGCAGCCGACGCACATCGCCGTTGCCTTCGACGTCTCCCGGCACTCCTTCCGCACCGAGAGGTACGCGGCGTACAAAGCTGGCCGCAGCGAGACCCCGGCCGACTTCAAGGGCCAGGTCAGCCTGGTCAAGGAGATCCTGGCGGCGTTGCGCGTCCCGGCGGTCGAGCTGGCGGGCTACGAGGCGGACGACGTGATCGCCACGCTCACCCGGCAGGCCCGCGAACAGGGGATGTCGGTCCTGATCACGACCGGAGACCGGGACGCCTTCCAACTCGTTGACGACGACGTCACGGTGCTCTACCCCCGCAAGGGCGTCTCCGACCTGGCCCGGATGGACCCGGCTGCGGTGACGGCGAAATACGGGGTACCCCCGCAGCGCTATCGGGACCTCGCCGCGTTGGTCGGCGAGACCAGCGACAACCTGCCCGGCGTCCCGGGCGTCGGCCCGAAGACCGCCGCCAAATGGATCACCGCCTACGGCGGGGTCGAGGGTGTCGTCGCCCGGGCCGACGAGATCAAGGGCAAGGCCGGGGCAAATCTGCGGGAGCGACTCGCCGATGTGATCCGTAATCACGAGCTCAACTGCCTCGTCGCCGACCTGGAGCTGCCCCTGCCACTGGCGGAGACACGCTGGGCTGGCTGGGACCGGGAGGCGGTGCACCAGGTTTTCGACACGCTGGAGTTCCGCATCCTTCGGGATCGGCTCTACCAGTACCTGGAGGCTGTTGAGCCGGAAGCCGAGGCAGGGTTCGACCTGGCGGGGGAGCTCCTCGTCGAGCCGGGGGCGCTCGCCGCCTGGCTGGGGGCGCACGCGACACCGAACACGCCGGTCGGGCTCGCCGTCACGCTCGACACCGGGCCCAACCGGCGGCACCTCGCCGACGTGACCGGCATGGCGCTGGCGACCGCCGCCGGGGCCGGGGCGTGGTGCGACCCCGGCCGTCTCGACGCCGCCGACGAGGCCGCCCTGGCGGGGTGGCTGGCTGATCTGAGTCGACCGAAGGTGCTGCACGACAGCAAGCCGGCGGTGCTCGCGTTCGCCGCGCGCGGGTGGTCGATCCAAGGCATCACCAGAGACACGCAGATCGCCGCCTACCTGGCCCGGCCCGACCAGCGCTCTTACGACCTGACCGACCTGGCCCTGCGCTATCTGCACCGGGAGCTGCGGGTTGACCTGCCGGAAGCCGGCCAGCTCACCCTCGACGGCCTGGGCGATGACGGTGCGGCAGAGCAGAACCTGATGCTGCGGGCGCGGGCTACCCTCGACCTCGCCGAGGCGATCGACGCGGAGTTGTCGCGGGACGGTGAGCAGTCGGCCCGGCTGATGGCTGAGGTGGAGCTACCGCTGATGCGGGTCCTCGCGGGCATGGAGCGCACCGGCATCGCCGCCGACACGCAATACCTCTCCGAGTTGGAGGCGCACTTCGCCGCGGAGGTGAAGGCCGCCGCGCAGGGTGCCTACGAGGCGGTCGGGCGGGAGTTCAACCTGGGCTCCCCGAAGCAGCTGCAGGAGATCCTCTTCGGCGAGCTGGGGCTACCCAAGACCAAGCGGATCAAGACCGGCTACACCACCGATGCGGACGCCCTGCAGTGGCTACACGGCCAGAACCCGCACCCGGTGCTCGGGCACCTGCTGCGTCACCGGGACGTGGCGAAGCTGAAGAGCACGGTTGACGGGCTACTCAAGTCGGTCTCCGACGACGGTCGAATCCATACCACCTTCAACCAGACCGTGGCGGCCACCGGCCGGCTCTCCTCCACCGAGCCGAACCTGCAGAACATCCCGATCCGCACCGAGGAGGGGCGGCGGATCCGCCGGGCGTTCGTGGTCGGCGCAGGGTATGAGTGCCTACTCACGGCCGACTACAGCCAGATCGAGATGCGGATCATGGCGCACCTGTCAGCGGACGAGGCCCTGATCGACGCCTTCAACTCGGGCCACGACTTCCATGCCGCCACCGCCTCGTCGGTCTTCCAGGTACCGGTCGAGACGGTCACCCCCGACCAGCGGCGCAAGATCAAGGCGATGAACTACGGCCTGGCCTACGGGCTGAGCGCGTTCGGCCTCTCCCAGCAGCTCGGCGTTACCGCAGAAGAGGCGCGCGGGCTGATGGAGACCTACTTCGCCGGTTTCGGTGGGGTGCGCGACTACCTGCGGGAGGTGGTGGCCCGGGCCCGGCGTGACGGCTACACCGAGAGCGTCCTCGGCCGTCGCCGCTACCTGCCCGACCTGGTCAGCGACAATCGGCAGCGGCGGGAGATGGCCGAGCGGATGGCGCTCAACGCTCCGATCCAGGGCTCTGCCGCCGATGTCATCAAGGTGGCGATGATGAACGTTGACGCGGCGGTGCGCGATGCCGGGCTGAGTTCCCGGATGCTGCTCCAGGTGCACGACGAACTGGTCTTCGAGGTGGCCCCCGGGGAGCGGGAGGTACTGGAGACGCTGGTCCGGCGGGAGATGGGCGGGGCGTACCCGCTGTCCGTGCCGCTGGAGGTGTCGGTCGGCGAGGGGCGGGACTGGAACAGCGCCGACCACTGATCGGCCCGCTACCGGCCGGGGCCCCGGCGTTCCCGGGGTGGGGCACCATGCCGGCGTAGCGCCTTGCGGGACGGGCCCCCCGGTGGCGGCAGCGGGCCCTTGGTGGGGTCGTGCCCCCAGTTCATCAGGGAGTACCGCCATCGGGTGTCCCGAACGTCGCCGCTGGGCCGTTGCGCCATGTGCCGGCGGACATAGCCGACAACTTTCCGCATGTGCCGGTAGTCGTCCTCGGAGAGGTCACCCCGCCGACGCCGGAGCAGGTCGAGGATCCGTCGGCCGGAGCGGTGGCCGACCGTCTCACTGCCCTGGTCGCCCCGTCTCCGCCAGCCCACATGCTTGGACTTCTCGGTCTCCAGCCACGTCGACAGTTCACCGGGGCGCATGTTCACCGCCGCGGTGAACTCTTGGTACGTCTGCTGTGGGTCGTTCCGACGGCTCACGGCGTGGCACCTCCCGTCTGAAGCCGGTCCGGCCAGGTCCGGGATACCCGGTCCGGATCTGCGGAAACGGCCCGACGGCCCCGCCAAAGCGGCATCCGGGAACGGCAGGTCGGGCGGTGCGCCGGTTCGCCTTGTCCAGTTTCCGGTGAGTCAGCGAGGGTACGGTGAGCGCCCCCTTATCCTCGTCCGGTGGCCCTACAACTCCAGACCCGCGGGTCCGACTCGTCCTGGATTGACGCCGTGTGGTCCGGCACGAGTACCGGGGTCGTGGAGATGACCTCGGTAGCGACGGTCTGCTGGGGCCTGGTGTTCTGGGAACGGCAGGGCATCGCGTACGCGGCCATCACCGGACCCGAGACGAAGACCAGTGCCGCACCGGTGCCGGAGGGCGCGAGCTTCGTCGGGATCGACTTCGCCGTCGGTACGTCGCTCCGGGCCGTGTCGACGCCGGCTCTTGTGGACGGCGGTGCCGAGCTTCCCGACACCACCCGCCGGACCTTCCGGCTGGCCGGCGTCCGCTGGGAGACTCCCGGCGCGGATGACGCCGAGGCCCTGGTAAACCGCCTGGTCCGTACGGGAGCCATAGTCCGTGACCCGATCGTCACCGCGGTCCGCCGAGGCCACCGGCCAACGGTTTCGCAGCGGACCGTCGAACGTCGATTCCGAGCGGCGACCGGGCTCACCCAGGGCGCCGTACGGCAGGTCGAACGGGTACGCGAGGCGGCGGCACTCCTGGCCGCCGCGGCCCCGGTAGCCGATGTCGTCTCCCGGCTCGAGTACGTCGACGAGCCGCACCTGGCTCGTGCGCTGCGCCGGTACGTGGGCCGTACGGCGCGGCAACTCCGCGCGGGTGCTGGCGGCCCGATCGCCCTGGAGCTGGGTTAGCGGACGACGTCGTAGAGCAGCTTGACGACACCGTTCGGGTAGGCCGCGGTGTCCCGGAGACGCAGTACCTGCTTGGCCTTGTCCGCCGTGCTGAACAGGCTCTTCCCGGCGCCGAGCAGGAGTGGGAAGCAGAGCAGGTGGTACCGGTCGATCAACCCGGCGTCGGAGAGCCGTCGGGCGAGGTCCGCGCTGCCATGGATGAATATCGCGCCGCCCTCGCGCTGCTTGAGCTCGACAACCTCGTCGGTTGATCGTAGGACCGTCGTCGGTCCCCATCCCGGGACGAGGGCGTCGTCGGGCAGCGTGGTCGAGACGACATACTTGGGTAGTTCCCGGTAGTCAGCGTGGTCGTCCGAGTCGCGCCAGATCGGGGCGAACGCCTCGTAGCTTCGGCGGCCGAACATCAGCGCCGAGGTCTCCTTGAGCTCCTCGCCCTTGAGCGAGAAGACCTCGGGTAGGAATTCGATGTCCTTGAACACCCAACCGCCGCTGCGGTGCTCCTCACCCGGCCCGCCGCCGGGGGAGTCCAAGACGCCGTCGAGCGAGATGAACCCGGTGTAGACCAGCTTACGCATGTCTCGTGCTCCCATGGGTAGGCGACCAGCGTCACCATGTCGATCGAACAGCCGTAGTGCCGGGCCGACGCACCGTGGTGGAGCGCGCCGCCCATGCTAGGCACCGCCACCGTCGGGGTCTTGGACGAAAACGACGGCCGCTGCGCGCGGGGGTTGCCACGATCCGTACCGTTGGCAGGATGCAGCAGTCCGAACCGGCGGTCACCCGACGTGTGGTGTCAGCGGCTGAGGGGCGGGCGGCGAGCCGACGGTGGTGGGACCACGACGCCGACAGCTATCAGGCGGAGCACGGCGCGTTCCTCGGGGATGTTGATCTTGTGTGGTGTCCCGAGGGGCTACGGGAGGCGGAGGCGAGGCTGCTCGGTGCCGTTGGTGGGACTCGGCTCCTGGAGCTGGGCTGTGGCGCGGCCGCGGGCTCCCGCTGGCTGGACGGGCAGGGGGCAAAGGTTACGGCGCTCGACCTGTCCGCCGGCATGTTGCGGCAGGCCCGGCTGGCCGCCGAGCGCTCGGGCGTGCGGATCCCGCTCGTGCAGGCTGATGCCCTGGCGTTGCCGTTCGGGGCGGGCGTCTTCGATACCGTACATTCCGCGTTTGGTGCGGTTCCGTTTGTCGCGGACTCGGCGACGTTGATGCGCGAGGTGTTTCGGGTGCTGCGACCCGGCGGAGCCTGGGTCTTCGCGGTTACCCATCCGTTGCGCTGGGTTTTTGTGGATGACGCCGGCGAGGACGGTCTGGTTGTGGTGCACTCCTACTTCGACCGTCGCCCCTACCTGGAAGAGGACTCGGCGGGAGTGCCGACCTACATTGAGGCGCACCGCACCGTCGGCGATCGGATCCGGGAGCTGAGTGCGGCCGGCTTCGTCCTTCGCGACCTGGTGGAACCGGAGTGGCCGCCGGGGCACGAAGAAACCTGGGGTCAGTGGAGCCCGTTGCGGGGCCGGCTGATCCCGGGGACCGCCATCTTCGTCGCCGAGCGGCCCGCCACCTGATGACCCAGCGACAGAAGCATGGTCTTGGCAATAGGTGGGCGAGGGTGCGGCCTCGGTGCTGCCGGGCGCGTCCGCTGGGTGGTGCCGGTGGGGGCGGTGTGATTCGGGTGGCAGGTCGGGCGCGTTATTCGACGATAATCCGCTTTCGCAGGTGGCGCGATGGTGAGCGGGTGGGAGGCCTTGCACGCTGTGGTAATGCAGAGGGTAGGCTAGACGACGCGCTCGCGGATTGTGTGCCTCGGTAGGGAGCAGGTGCGCGGTCGACGGAGCCACATCATGATCCCGCGCAGTGATCGTACGGTGTGTCCGGCGGCGGGTCCGTCTGCGCGAACAGGTCACCGCGGCTCACATCCGTGATGACACACCATCCGACCGGAGCAACCGCCCACATGACGAGCAGCATCGAGGCCCCCTCGAGCGCCACCAAGGTCACCGTCGACGATCTCGGAAGCGAAGAGGCTTTCCTCGCCGCGATCGACGAGACCATCAAGTACTTCAATGACGGCGACATTGTCGAAGGCACCGTCGTCAAGGTCGATCGGGACGAGGTCCTGCTCGACATCGGCTACAAGACCGAGGGCGTCATCCCCTCTCGGGAGCTGTCGATCAAGCACGACGTGGACCCCGCCGAGGTCGTCTCGGTCGGTGACCACATTGAGGCCCTTGTTCTCCAGAAGGAGGACAAGGAGGGGCGGCTGATCCTCTCGAAGAAGCGGGCGCAGTACGAGCGCGCCTGGGGCACCATCGAGAAGATCAAGGACGAGGACGGCGTCGTCCGTGGCTCGGTTATCGAGGTGGTCAAGGGCGGCCTGATCCTCGACATCGGGCTGCGCGGCTTCCTGCCGGCCTCCCTGGTCGAGATGCGTCGGGTGCGGGACCTCCAGCCGTACGTCGGCCGTGAGCTCGAGGCCAAGATCATTGAGTTGGACAAGAACCGCAACAACGTGGTCCTGTCCCGCCGGGCCTGGCTCGAGCAGACGCAGTCTGAGGTGCGCACCGAGTTCCTCAACAAGCTGCAGAAGGGGCAGGTCCGGAAGGGCGTTGTCTCCTCGATCGTCAACTTCGGTGCCTTCGTTGACCTGGGCGGCGTGGACGGCCTGGTACACGTCTCAGAGCTCTCCTGGAAGCACATCGATCACCCGTCCGAGGTGGTCGAGGTGGGCCAGGAGGTCGAGGTCGAGGTCCTCGACGTCGACCTGGACCGCGAGCGGGTCTCGCTGTCGCTGAAGGCGACCCAGGAGGACCCGTGGCGTCAGTTCGCCCGCACCCACGCGATCCAGCAGATCGTGCCCGGTAAGGTCACCAAGCTGGTGCCGTTCGGTGCGTTCGTCCGGGTGGACGACGGCATCGAGGGCCTGGTCCACATCTCCGAGCTGGCCGAGCGCCACGTGGAGATCCCGGAGCAGGTCGTCCAGGTTGGCTCCGAGGTCATGGTCAAGGTCATCGACATCGACCTGGAGCGGCGCCGGATCTCGCTGTCGCTCAAGCAGGCCAACGAGGGCTTCGTCGAGGGCGAGGAGCACTTCGACCCGACCCTCTACGGCATGGCGGCGACCTACGACGCCGAGGGCAACTACATCTACCCCGAGGGCTTCGACCCCGAGACGGGCGAGTGGCTCGAGGGCTACGAGAAGCAGCGCGAGACCTGGGAGCAGCAGTACGCCGAGGCGCGTCAGCGTTGGGAGGCGCACCAGAAGCAGGTGCAGGCATCCCGCGCCGCCGACGCCGAGGCTGCGGCCAACCCGCCGGCCGTCGGCCCGACCACCACGACGACCGCGGCTCCGAGCCGGCAGGCGGAGGAGCCGTCCGGCACCCTCGCCACCGACGAGGCGCTCGCCGCCCTGCGGGAGAAGCTCGCCGGCGGCAAGTGATCCGAGGGCTCTGGGCCGCCCCGCGGCGAGCCGGAGCCGTACTGACAACGGGCCCCGTCTCGGCGATCGACAGATCGTCGGGGCGGGGCTCCGCCGTTTCTGCCGACCGGGGTGAGCCGGGACCGGTGTGGCGTGCTGGCGGCTGATCCGGTTGACTGGTCCGGTGTTGATGGTGGGACTGACCGGTGGGATCGGGTCGGGCAAGAGCGCCGTAGCGGACCGACTGGCGGGGCTGGGCGCGGTGATCGTGGACGCCGACCAACTCTCCCGCGAGGTGGTGGAGCCGGGCACCGAAGGGCTCGCGGAGATCGTCGCCACCTTTGGTGATCGGGTGCTCGGCCCGGACGGGGCGCTCGACCGGGCGGCGCTCGGCTCCCTGGTCTTCGCCGACGAACCGGGCCGCCGCGCCCTGGAGGCGATCATCCACCCACGGGTCCGGACCCGTACGGCCGAGCTGGTAGCCGCGGCGCCACCCGACGCGGTCGTCGTCAACGACGTACCGCTGCTGGTCGAGTCCGGGCTCGGGCCCACGTATCACCTGGTGGTCGTGGTGCAGACGGCCCTGTCGATCCGATTGGAGCGGCTGACCCGCGACCGGGGGATGGCGCCGGCCGAGGCACGGCGGCGGATCGCCGCGCAGGCCGACGACGCTCAGCGCCGCGCAGCAGCGGACGTGTTGCTGACCAACGACGGAACCCGCGACGAACTGCACCGCGCGGTCGACGCGCTCTGGGCCGACCGGTTGCTGCCCTACGCGGTCAATCTTCGCGACCGGCGGGTCGCCCAGCCGCCTCGATCCGGGCGCGTCGAGGCCGACCAGACCTGGCCCGAGCAGTACGCTCGGCTGGCCGCCCGGATCCACCGCGCTGTCACCCCAGCCGACCTGCGGATCGACCACATCGGCTCGACCGCGGTGCCAGAGTCAGACGCGGTGGACGTGATCGATATCCAGCTCACCGTGCCGCGCCTCGGTGACGCGGACGGAGCGTTGGCCGAACAGCTCGCGGAGGCGGGGTTTCCCCGGCTCCCCGAGACGGGGCGGGACGCGTCACACCGGCCGGAACGGGTGCACGGCAGTGCCGACCCGGCGCGCCCGGTGCGCGTCTATGTCCGGGAGGCGGGCTGGCCCGGCGGACGGCCGTGACGGGCTCGCGGCGGTGACGCGTTGCGCCGCCCGGGGTCGGTGTCGGTGTGCGTCGAGGGGGTCAGCTGGCGGCACCGTCCTCGAATGTGAGGTCCACCTGCGCCCAGGTCCCGGCTGCCGTTGGGAGCTGGAGCCGGTGGGGGAGCCCGGAACGGTCGAGCCAGTAGCGAATCGGTTCGCCGGCGGCCGCCACCACCTCGACCACGTCGAGTTCGGTGTCGCCCAGCAGATCGCTCCGAATCCGCCGCGCCGTGCTCGCTTCGGCGGGGGTCGTCGCGCTCAGCGCGGCGTCAAGCAGGGCAGTAAGCCCGGCGTCGGGAGCGGGTTCCCAGCCGGCGGTGGGGACGGGCAGCGGTGGCAGCACGGGGTCCACGCTGGCGTTGACGGTTGCTGGTAGCTCGGTCTGGGTGGTGCGCCCACGTTCGTGCCGGAGCAGGGTTCGCCGACGTGGGGAGTCAAGGTCATCCACCGCGAGGTATGCGCTGCGTCGGCTCCAGTTGATCCATCCCGTCCCGCGAAGGTTGGTTGCCGAGCCGAGCGGTGCGGTGAGCGTGGCGCGTGCCTCGCGCGCGGCGCGGAGTTGGGTGGGGAGTGACGCCAGGCGGCGGCGTTCGGCAGTGTTAAGCGGTCGGGGGGTGCCGGCCTGCCCACCGAGGGCCGCCACCGGACGTAGCGACGGTCGGTCGGCGCGGTTCAGCCGTACACTGACCGGGCCGAGGTCGGGGAGCTGGGCCTCCAGTCGGTGTAGCCGCGCCTCCCGATCCACCCACCAGTGGACCTCGGTGGCGGGCGGGGTTGGTGCGCCGGGTTGGGCCGGCGGTAGCCCGGCGGCGAGGACGTCTGCCCCGTCGGCGCTGGCAATCCACCGTGCCGTCTCCCCGGCCGGTGGGTCGACCCGGTCCGTGGCGAGCGCGAAGAGTAGGTCGAGCAGCGGCCGGAGACGGTCGGCAGCCGGCGGGCCCGCCAGCCGCCATCCGTCGGCGGGGGGTACCAGAGGCGGGGGCGCCGGTGCCGGGGGCACCGGGGTGGTGGGGTCCGGGCGGAGCAGCAGCACTGCGGGCGTCGCCTGGAGCAGACCCCGTTGGGCGTCCACACCCGGACCACCGAGATCGAGGTAGAGCAGCGGTCGGGACCAGTCGACCCAACCGACCAGATCGGTCCGGGCGGCTCCGGTCCCCGCCGTCAGGTGCACACCGGCTCGTAGGTCGCGGTAGTTGGTGACCCGTACCGCGGCGAGTCGGGTTTGCTCGTCGGCGGTTGGCGGGCGGGATGGCTCGGTTGGGTCGGGTACCCAGCTCAGCCCGAGGACCAGTGCTGTGGCGGCGAGCAGGGCAACCGAGGCGAGCGTACGGAGGATGGTCAGACGGCGGCCGGTGACCCGGGGGAACTGGCCGGTCTGGGTGTCGTCGGACGTGGTCGAGATGGGCCGGGTGTGGGGCGGGAGCCGATGCCGGGGGGTGCGGCGGGAACGGCGGGTGCGGGCGGAGGACTCCACGGGATGTTGAACGGAGTCGGCCGGTCACTGGTGACGCGGATGTGCGCTCGCGGCGGCCGGCGCGGATGCGGTACGACGACACCGCCGACTCCTGACGCGGATGTGCGCTCGCGGCGGCCGGTCAGCGCGGTCAGCGCGACCACGTCGGGTGCGCACGCCGGAAGCGGGTGCTGCGACCACGTGCCGGGGGTAGGGGGGCCGTCCTGGGCCCGGTGCCGGCCCGGTCGGCCGCCGCGAGCGGCCTACCCGAGAAGCGTAGCTCGCCAGCTGGGGGCCGACAACGAGAATATCGAAGCTGATCACCGAAGGTCGGTAGTCGTCCCGGAGTGTCGGCCACCGAGCGTACGGTGGGGCCATGGCGCTCGACATTCCCCGGCTTGACGGCCGTTTCCAGGTCGTCAGTGACTTCCAGCCGGCCGGCGATCAACCGGCCGCGATCGACGATCTGGAGAAGCGGGTCCGGCGTGGCGACCGGCACACGGTGCTGCTCGGTGCGACCGGCACCGGCAAGAGCGCCACCACAGCGTGGTTGATTGAGCGGCTGCAGCGCCCGACGCTCGTGTTGGCGCCGAACAAGACACTCTGTGCCCAGCTGGCCAAGGAGTTCAGCGAGCTGCTGCCGAACAACGCGGTGGAGTACTTCGTCTCCTACTACGACTACTACCAGCCCGAGGCGTACATTCCGCAGACCGACACCTACATCGAGAAGGACTCCTCGATCAACGAGGAGGTGGAGCGGCTGCGCCACTCGGCCACGATGTCGCTGCTCACCCGCCGCGACGTGGTGGTGGTCGCCACTGTCTCGGCGATCTACGGCCTGGGCACCCCGGAGGAGTACCTGGACCGTGCCGTCCGGGTGGTGACCGGTCAGGAGCTGGATCGCGACCAGCTACTGCGCCGACTGGTCGACATTCAGTACGCCCGCAACGACATGGCCTTCCAGCGGGGCACATTCCGGGTGCGGGGTGACACTTTGGAGATCATTCCCGCCTACGAGGAACTGGCGGTCCGGATCGAGCTGTTCGGGGACGAGGTGGAGCGGCTCTACTACCTCAACCCGCTCACCGGCGATGTGGTCCGGGAGGTCGACCACTTACTGATCTTCCCCGCCACGCACTACGCGGCCGGGCCGGAGCGCATGGAGCGGGCGATCCGTGACATCGAGGCTGAGCTAGGTGGGCGGCTGGCCGAGCTGGAGCAGCGGGGAAGCCTGCTGGAGGCGCAGCGGCTGCGGATGCGGACGACGTACGACATCGAGATGATGCGGCAGGTCGGCTTCTGCTCCGGCATCGAGAACTACTCGATGCACATCGACGGCCGGCTGCCCGGCAGTCCGCCACACTGCCTGCTCGACTACTTTCCGGACGACTTCCTCACCGTGGTTGACGAGTCGCACGTGACAATCCCGCAGATCGGCGGGATGTACGAGGGCGACGCGTCCCGCAAGCGGATGCTGATCGACCACGGCTTCCGACTGCCCAGCGCCGCCGACAACCGGCCGCTGCGCTTCGACGAGTTCCTGGAGCGGGTCGGCCAGATGGTCTTCCTGTCGGCCACCCCCGGCTCGTGGGAACTGGAGCACGCGCAGGGCGAGTATGTGGAGCAGGTCATCCGACCGACCGGCCTGGTCGACCCGGAGGTGGTGATCAAGCCGACCAAGGGTCAGATCGATGACCTGATGCACGAGATCAAGTTGCGTACCGAGCGCGATGAGCGGGTGCTGGTCACCACGTTGACGAAGAAGATGGCCGAGGACCTGTCGGACTACCTCCTGGAGAACGGCATTCGGGTGCGCTATCTGCACTCCGAGGTGGACACGCTGCGTCGGGTCGAGCTGCTGCGGGAGCTCCGTAAAGGTGACTACGACGTGCTGGTCGGCATCAACCTGCTACGGGAGGGGCTCGACCTGCCGGAGGTGTCGCTGGTCGCCATCCTCGACGCCGACAAGGAGGGTTTCCTGCGCAGCGGCCGGTCATTGATCCAGACGATCGGGCGGGCGGCGCGTAACGTCTCCGGCCAGGTGCACATGTACGCCGACAAGATCACTCCGTCGATGGCGGAGGCGGTCGGGGAGACCAACCGGCGCCGGGCCAAGCAGATCGCGCACAACGAGGCGCACGGCATCAGTCCGGAGCCGCTGCGCAAGAAGATTCATGACATTCTCGATGACATCTACCGGGAGGCGGAGGAGACCGACACCCGGGTCGGTGGAGCGGCCCGGCAGCTCTCTCGGGGCAAGGCGCCGGTGAAGGAGGCCCGTAGCCGTAGCCGAGCCGCCGCCGGGCCGGCCCGGGAGGGAATGGCCCGTTCGGAGCTGGCTGAGCTGATCCAGGAGCTGAATGGCCAGATGCTCGCCGCTGCGCGGGAGTTGCAGTTCGAGTTGGCCGCCCGAATTCGCGACGAGATCTCGGAGCTGAAGAAGGAACTGCGCGGGATGGACGCCGCAGGCGTGTCGTGACCCATCAGCGTTGTTGACCGTCGTCACCCGCCCCCCGATCAGCCGGTATCTCTACGGCGACGGGGTGTCACGCCGCTGGTCGCCGGGCCGGCGGCGTGCACTCGGGTGCGAACGGCGCGACCAACCGGACCCGGTGCCCCCGAGCGCATCGGGGCCAGCGGTCAGCGCGTGTGGGGATACCGTAAGCGCTGGGTGCGACATCCTTGGTCGCGCCCAGGTCAATGCTTGGTCACCTGTCGACGGGCCCGGCCGTTGGGGTACCGGTCGTCCGGGCAGTCATCGTCCGCCCGGCACGTCGGTGAAGTGTTCGACCCGCGGCGGATCGGCGAAGTGCGGGCTGATCAGCTCCCGCCACCGGGCAAACCGGTCGGAGGCACGAAAGTTCTGTTCGTGCGCCTCGACCGAGTCCCACTCGACCAGTAGGACAAACCGGGACGGGGACTCGACGCCGCGAGTCATTCGTACCGAGCGGCAGCCGGGCGTGTCGGCCAGCACCGGGCGTCCCTTGGTGTATGCGGCTGCGAAGGCGTCCTCATGTCCTGGCAGCACGTCGATCAATGCAACTTCGAGCACCATGTGAGCAGCTTCGCACGGTGGCGGAGCCGGCCCACCGTCCGGGTAGTCACGATCGCCAGGGGCCAACCGGGCCGTCTACCATCAGCCCGGGCTTCTCGGTCTTCTCGGTGGGGCAGCTCGACAGCCTCCCGAACGGTACCTTCGCCCGCACGCCTCACCGCTGTGACCAGGCAGTTGGCGGGCGTGCAGGGGACACCGCCCGCCCGACGTGCGGTGGCTCCGCACGGTGGGCGACAATGAACGGCGGAGGGGAGTATTCCCCCGCGATGGAGTCGTCAGCACGGTCGATTGCCGAACCCGGTACTTGACCCGGCTCCGTCGGTCGTCGCCCCGGCAGGGGCGGTGGCGGAAGAGACCTCCGACAGTCACCATAGTCGGCGTCATCGGCACACCCACCCCCTTCCGGGCGTACGGTGCGCCGATTGTTGCGTGTCTGCCGGAGGTTGAGCCTTGGACGTGTCCGGACTGGTGTGGGCGGGGACGCTCGTCGCACTGACCGCGATTCTCATCATTGATCTGTTGATCATTGGTCGTCGCCCACACGAACCCAGCATGCGGGAGTCGAGTCTCTGGGTCGGTTTCTACGTCGCCCTCGCACTGGTCTTCGGTGCGGGAATCTGGCTCGTCTCCGGGCCGAGCGCGGCGGGGCAGTTCTACACCGGTTGGCTCACCGAGTACAGCCTGTCGGTGGACAACCTCTTCGTCTTCGTGATCATCATGGCTCGTTTCGGTGTGCCCCGGGTCTACCAGCAGAAGGTCCTGCTCATCGGCATCGTGCTCGCGTTGTTGATGCGTGGTGGCTTCATCGCCGCCGGCGCGGCGTTGATCTCCCAGTTTTCGTGGGTCTTCTACATCTTCGGTGCCTTCCTGATCTACACGGCGATCAACCTCGCTCGACAGGGCGATTCGGATGAGGATGACTTCAGTGAGAACGTCCTGATTCGGTGGAGCCGCCGGGCGCTGCCGATCTCGCGGGACTACGACGGCGCGAAGCTCACCACGTACGAGCACGGGCGAAGGGTGTTCACCCCGATGCTGGTCGTGATGATCGCGATCGGCACGACAGATTTGATCTTCGCGCTCGACTCGATTCCGGCGATCTTCGGTATCACCCAGGAGGCGTACCTGGTGTTCACCGCGAACGTCTTCGCCCTGATGGGCCTGCGGCAGCTCTACTTCCTGCTCGGTGGCCTGCTGGACCGGCTGATCTACCTGAGCCACGGCCTCGCGGTGGTACTCGGCTTCATCGGCGTCAAGCTGGTGCTGGAAGCCTTGGCCGACAACAGCCTGCCGTTCGTCAACGGAGGCGAGCACGTCGGGTGGGCCCCACACATTCCGATCTGGCTTTCGTTGACGGTCATCCTGGGTACCTTGACGCTGGCGACGGTGGCAAGCCTGGTGAAGTCGTCCCGGGACCAACGTCGGAACCTGGTCCAGGTCCGCGACTGAGGACCGACCTTGGAACCTGGTCCAGCTTCGCGGCGCAACGGCCCGCCGCAGCCGGTGCCACCACCGCCGTGCCGGGGTGTACCGCCGTGATCGTCATCGGGCACCCTGGAGGAGACTGGCGGGCGATTGGAGACTGCGTGGACGAGTGGCCCTCTGTGGCGGGTGTGCGGGCGAGTGGGGCTCGCAGGCGGAGCGGAATACCGGTATGACCGGTCGGGAGTTGGCGCTGGTGGGCGCGCCGAACGCACGTGACCTCGGCGGTCTGGTCGGCGCGGGGGGCCGTCGGGTGCGCACCGGGGTGCTGCTGCGTACCCCGGCGCTGGGGCGGCTGACTGACGAGGACCTACCGGTGCTGGCGAAGCGTATGCCGGCCTGTGTGGTGGACCTGCGGGACGCCACGGAGGCGGCGGTGGCCCCGCCGGACCGGCTGCCGGGGGAACCTCAGGTGATCCACCTGCCGGTGTACGACGTGGCGCATCCGGTCTTCACCTACGTGTCGGCGGTGCTGCTCGGTCACGACCTCAGCGCGTATGCGGAGCTGGCGCAGGAGGGCACTCCGGCGGCGATGCGATCCATCTACCGCTGGTTCGTGACCGGGGAGTCGGCCCGGGCCGGCTACGGTGCGGCGGTGCGATTGGCGGCGGAGGCGGCGAACCTGCCCCTGCTCTACCACTGCTCGGCCGGTAAGGACCGCACCGGCTGGTTGACGGCGGTGCTGCTACACGCCCTCGGGGTGGACGAGGCCACAATCCGGGCGGACTACCTCGCCAACAACGCGCTCACCGAGAGCCTGCGGGAGGTGCTCCTCGCCGGGATGCGTCGGCGGAGCCCGGCGTTGGACGTCACCGTGGTGCGACCGGTGCTGGAGGTACGCGACGAGTACCTTGACGCCGGGTACGACGAGGCGCGGCGGGTGTACGGGTCGTTCGGGTCGTACCTGCGTGACGGGCTTGGGGTGAACGACGAACTGGTGGCGGCGTTGCGGGCGCGGCTGCTGGAGTGACCTACCCCGTGGCGGGGCGAACTGGTGCCCTCCGAAGCGGCGGCGCCCCGGCTCAGCCGAGCCGGTGGCGGTGGGCGAAGGCACGGGCGGAGATGTCGGCGATGAGCTGACAGGCATCCTCGTCCGGGCGGTGGTCGGGGTGGTCGCCGGTGCTGCAGACGGCGAGGACGTACGGGGGCGCGTCGTCGGGGTAGACGACCCCAACGCTGTGCCGCACACCACGTACCCAGCCGTTCTTGTGGGCGATCCGGGTGCCGGCGGGCAGGCCGGCGGCGAGATCCTCGCGGTGCTCCTGAGCGACGAGGATGTCGAGCATGGCGGCGCAGCTCTCCGGTGTGGCCAGTGGGCCGGGCCGGGTGGCGCCGCGCGCCAGGCCGCGCAGGAGTGCGGCGAGGTCGGCGGTGGTGACCAGGTTGGTGATGCCGGCCGCACGGGCGGCAAGGTCCTCAATTCCGCGGCCGGTGCTGCTGTGCCGGGCTCCGGCCCGGGCCCAGACGTCGGCGACGGCCGGCAGGCCGACCTGGTCCAGGAGCAGGTTGGTGGCGAGGTTGCTGGATCGGACAATCATGCGTTCGGCCAGCCAACATAGCGGGGCGGTACCGCCGAGTTGGTCCCAGACGTCGTCGTCGGTGTGGACGGGGCGGGTGCAGGAGAACCGAGCGGCGCCGGGTTGGGCCGAGTCGAACTCGTTGCGGACCGGTACGGCGGTGTCCGGGGCGAGGCGCCCGGCCTCCAGGGCGCGGTAGAGCGCCACCAACACGGCCACCTTCATCGTGCTGGCCGCGTAGTGGGTGGTGTCCGGGTGCCGGGTCCAGGTGGGGGTGGCGTCGAGACTAGCCAGGTAGGCCGAGACGGTGCCGGGCATCCGGTCGAGGTGCGCATCGAGACCGGCGAAGATCACCTACTGAGGGTAGCTGGTAGGCCGGGGCGCCCTCCGCGCGTCTCGCGGTGTCGGCGCCCCGGCGTAGCCTCAGCTGGAGTGCTTGCGGCGGGCCGCCGCCCGGGCCCGCTGCGTCTGGTCGAGCAGCACCTTGCGGATCCGCACCGCGGCCGGGGTCACCTCAACGCACTCGTCCTCGCGGCAGAACTCTAGGGCCTGCTCCAGGGAGAGCTTGCGGGGCGGGATCAGCTTCTCCGTCTCGTCGGCGGTCGACGAACGCATGTTGGTGAGCTTCTTCTCCTTGGTGATGTTGACATCCATGTCGTCGGAGCGGGAGTTCTCTCCGACGATCATGCCCTCGTACACCTCGGTGCTCGGCTCGACGAAGAGGGTGCCGCGTTCCTGCAGGTTCATCATCGCGAACGAGGTGGCGGTGCCGGTCCGGTCGGCGACCAGTGAGCCGTTGTTGCGGGTCCGGAGCTCGCCGAACCAGGGCTCGTACGCCTCGAAGACGTGGTGCAGGATGCCGGTGCCCCGGGTCTCGGTGAGGAACTGGGTGCGGAATCCGATCAGACCCCGCGCCGGGACCAGCCACTCCATCCGGATCCAACCGGTGCCGTGGTTGACCAACTGCTCCATCCGGCCCTTGCGGGTGGCCAGTAGCTGGGTGATCGCGCCCAGGTACTCCTCGGGCGCGTCGATGGTCAGCCGCTCCACCGGCTCACAGGTCTTCCCGTCGATTTCCTTGGTGACGACCTGCGGCTTGCCGACGGTCAACTCATAGGATTCGCGGCGCATCTGCTCGACCAGGATGGCCAGGGCCAGCTCGCCGCGGCCCTGTACCTCCCAGGCGTCGGGCCGTTCGGTCGGCAGGACCCGTAGCGAGACGTTGCCGATCAGCTCCCGGTCCAGCCGGTCCTTGACCATCCGCGCGGTGACCTTGGCGCCCTTGGCCCGGCCCACCAGCGGGGAGGTGTTGGTGCCGATGGTCATGGAGATGGCCGGCTCGTCAACGGTGATCAGCGGTAGCGGCCGTGGGTCCTCCGCGTCGGCGAGCGTCTCCCCGATCATGATCTCCGGGATGCCGGCGACGGCGATGATGTCACCCGGCCCGGCGGAGTCGGCCGGCTTGCTCTCCAGGCCCTCGGTCATCAGCAGCTCGGAGATGCGTACCCGCTGGCTGCTGCCGTCGGTGCGGCACCAGGCGACGGTCTGGCCCTTGGTGATCGTGCCCTGCCGGACCCGGCACAGGGCGAGTCGGCCGAGGAACGGCGAGGCGTCGAGGTTGGTGACGTGCGCCTGGAGCGGGGCCTGCTCGTCGTACGTGGGCGGCGGGATGGTGTCGAGCAGGGTGCGGAACAACGGCTCGAGGTTCTGGCTGTCCTGGGGAACAGCGCCGTCGGCGGGCGGGGTGAGGGAGGCGAGTCCGTCGCGGGCGCAGGCGTAGACGATCGGGAAGTCGATCTGTGAATCGTCGGCGTCCAGGTCGAGGAAGAGCTCGTAGGTGTCGTCCACGACCTCCTTGATCCGAGCGTCGGGGCGGTCCACCTTGTTGATCACCAGGATGATCGGCATCCGCGCCCGCAGGGCTTTGCGGAGCACGAACCGGGTCTGCGGTAGCGGGCCCTCACTGGCGTCCACCAGCAGCACGACCCCGTCAACCATGGTGAGGCCGCGCTCCACCTCACCGCCGAAGTCGGCGTGCCCCGGGGTGTCGATGATGTTGATGGTCACCGGGTCGGAGCCGTCGGCTGGCACGTACCGCACGCCGGTGTTCTTTGCGAGAATGGTGATGCCCTTCTCGCGTTCGAGATCCATCGAGTCCATCACCCGCTCGGTCACCTCGCCCCGGGCGCCGTAGGCGCCAGCCTGCCGCAACATGGCGTCAACCAGGGTGGTCTTGCCGTGGTCGACGTGGGCGATGATGGCGACGTTGCGGAGGTCGGTGCGAAGCTGCATGCCTCCATCCTTCCGCCTGCACGGATCCGGCGCGGCGTCGGGGTCATCTCGGGTCTTCCCAGGCCGCCCCAGGGGTATCCCGGATCTCTACCGAAACGCCTGTAACTCGCGATCGACCGCTGGCAAGCTGACCCCTGTGACCAGGGGCATGGGTGGATGAGCTGGTGAACCGGCTGCAGGAGCTGCCGCCGGGGCTGATCCTGCTGGTCGCGGCGTTGATCGTGGCCGCGGAGACGGCGCTCGTCTTCGGGTTGTTGATGCCCGGGGAGGCCACTCTGCTGCTGGTCGGATTCCTCACCCACACCGGAACCCTGCCGCTGGGGCCGGCGCTGCTGGTGATGATCGCCGCGGGTGTGCTGGGAGATGCGGTGGCGTTCCGGGCCGGTCGCCGGTACGGACCCCGGCTGCGTGCCAGCCGGTTCGGTGCCCGCATCGGGCCACACCGGTGGCGCCGCGCGGACGCGATGCTCGGAAAGCTGGGGGGCCGCGGGGTCTTCACCGGCCGCTGGGTGGCCTTCGCCCGGACCCTGGTGCCCCGGCTGGCCGGAGCAGGGCAGATGCCGTACCGACGGTTCGCGCCCTGGAACCTGGGTGGGGTGGTGACCTGGGTGGGGGGCTCGGTGATCGCCGGACACCTGGCCGGCGAGTCGTACGAGACGGTCTCGCACCTGCTCGGCCAGGCCACGGGCGCGGTCCTGGTGCTGCTCGGGGCGGTGCTGGCGGTGCTGCTGGCCGGGCGCTGGCTGGGTCGAAACCCGGATCCGGTACGGGCGCTGCTGTCCCGGGCGAGCGGCCTGCCCCCGGTGCGAGGCCTGACCCGTCGCTACGGTGCGCTGTTCGGCCTGCTCGCCCGGTCCCTCGGTCCGGGGTGGACGTTGCTGCTGAACCTGGCTGCCGGCCTCCTGCTGCTGTTCCTGGCGGGGCTCGCCGTTGCCTGGGGGCTCGGCGTGGTGGTCCGGCGCAGCGGGCTGTCGGTGGTGGACGGCGCCGTCGCGGACTGGTTCGCCGCCCGTCGTACGCCGGAGGCGGTGGAGGTGGCGCTGGCCGTGGTTTCGGCGCTGCGCGGCCCGGTGGTGATCCTGTTCGTGTCGGTGGTGGCGGCGGGGGTGGCCTGGCAGCAGCGACCCTGGCGGGCGGACCTGCTCAGCGTGCTGGGCACCGTCGGCGCGTGCATGCCGTTGGTGGTGCTGGCGGTCGCCGCCGACGTGGTCCAACCCGACCGGTCCGGCCCGCCGGTGTTGTTCCCGACCCAGACCGCCGTGATCGCCGCGAGCCTGTGCACCCTCGCCTGGCTGCTGTCCCGGGGTGCCCGTTGGCCGGTCGCGGTCGCTGCCTGGACCGGCGCTGCCGCCGGGGTGGTGGGCGTTGGTGGCGCCCGGCTGTACCTCGGCCTGAGCACCGCCAGCAGCGCGCTCTCCGGGGTGCTACTGGGGGTGGCGTGGACGGCCGTGTTCATGGTGGCGTGGGTGACCCGGGACCGGGCGGTCGGTGTGGCCCCGGACGCCGTTGACTCGCCGGGTCCGGCGGCAACCGAGTCGCGCCCGCCGCAGGGGGTCTCCGGCGGGTGACGCGCCGAGCCGGAGTGCCGCACCTCCGCACCGGACATTCGGATTCCGTCGGCTCTGGTGAAGGCGACGGCGTGGCAGGAGAGCGGCTGGCAGTCCACGATCGTCGCCTGTGACGGCGGCATCGGGTTGATGCAGGTGATGCCCGCGACCGCCGACTGGATGAACCAACGGTTCGGGCAGCGCTACGACGTGTGGGACCACCGCGACAACGCCTATCTCGGTGCGAACTACCTGGCCTGGCTGACCAAGTACATCGGCGACCTGCACTTTGACGGCGACTACCGGCTGGCCGCCGCGCTGTGCTCGGCCGAGGTGAGCTCGTGCCTGCTCAACGCGGTGATCGCCAGTTACAACTACGGCCACGCTGCGGTGGCGAGCGGGGAGGGAGCGATCACCATCCCGAATCCGCGCTATGTGGGCAACGTGCGCGTTCTGATGACCGAGTGCGTCTGTCTCGCCCACTGACGGTTCGGGCGCCCGCCCACCCGGAGGCGCCCGAACGAGGGTCGTCAGTCGTGGGCGGAGACCGGCGCCGGTGTGGCCGGGGTCTGCCTGTGGGCCACCGCCGGCGGGCGGCCGGGCCACCAGAACCGGTCGCCGAGCAGGAACACGAGGGCGGGGACCAGCACCGTCCGGACGAGCAGGGTGTCGAGCAGGACACCGATGCAGACGATGACTCCGATCTGGGTGAGCAGGATCAGCGGGAGCACGCCGAGGACCGCGAAGACCGCGGCGAGTAGCACCCCGGCGCTGGTGATGACGCCGCCGGTAACCCGGAGCGCCGAGAGCATCCCGTCGCGGGTCCCGGTGCGGCGGGCATCCTCCCGGGCCCGGGTCACCAGGAAGATGTTGTAGTCCACCCCGAGGGCGACGAGGAACACGAACGCGAGCAGGAGCACGCCGCTGTCCAGTGCGGGGAAGCCGAGGACGTGGTCGAAGAGCAGCCACGCCGCCCCGAGGCTGGCGAAGAACGATGCGATCACGGTGAGTACCAGCAGCACCGGGGCCAGCAGGCCGCGCAGCAGCAGCACCAGGACGGCGGCGACCAGCAGCAGAATGATGGGCAGGATCAGCCGCAGGTCCAGCGTGTTGGCCTCGGCGGTGTCGTAGCCGGCGGCGACGGCGCCGCCGACCAGGGCTCCGTCGACGGGGCCGGTGCCGGCAACCGCGGGTGGGGCGGAGTCGGGTACCGCGCCGACCGCTGTGCGCAGCTCCCGTACCGCCCGGTCGGAGGCGGCGGTGCCGGGTTCGGCGGTCAGCACCACGTCGACCTGGGCGATGGTGGCGCCGGTGCTACCCGGGCGGGCTGAGGCGACACCGGGCACCGCGGCGGCGGCCGCGGTGACCGCATCAACGGCGGCCGGGGTGGTGAGCACCGCGACCGGTTGGGTGGTCCCGGCGGGGAACGCGGTGGCCAGGGTCTGCGCTCCGGCGACCGCCTCCGGTTCGACCCGGAACTGCTCGGTTTCCGACAGCCCGGTGCGGATGCCCAGGCCGCCGAGGGCGAGACCGGCCAGCAGCAGCGTCGCCAGGATCGCGACGGAGGCCGGGCGGCGCAGGACCACGCTGCCGAGCCGGCCCCACAGGCGGCCTTCGGTGACCGCGCTGCCGAGGCGCGGGACGAACGGCCAGAACAGGCCACGGCCGAAGAGCACCAGGGCGGCCGGGAGCACGAAGAGTGCGGAGAACATGGCGAACACGACACCGGTGGCGCAGGCCACGGCGAGCGCCCGGTTGTTCTCCTGCTCGGACAGCAGCAGGGTGAGAACGCCGAGGACGACGGTGGAGCCGCTGGCCAGGATGGGTTCCGCGGTGCGGCCCAGGGCGGTTCGCATCGCCGTGAAGCGGTCCGCCTCGCGGCGCAGCTCCTCCCGGTAGCGGGCGATCAGCAGCAGCGCGTAGTTGGTGGCGGCGCCGAAGACGAGGACGCTGGCGATGCCGGTGACGGCCCCTGACTGCAGGTTGATCCCGACCGCCGGAACGATCGTCTCGATTGCGCGCAGAGTGAGCTGCTCGGTGGCGGCGACGACCGCCAGCGGCACCATCCAGAGGACCGGGCTGCGGTAGGTGACCAGCAGTAGCAGCGCCACCACGGCGGCGGTTACCGCCAGCAGGGTGGTGTCCGCGCCGTCGAAGACCCGGGTCAGGTCGGTGGTGAAGGCCGGTGCCCCGGTGACCTCGACGGTGAGGGCTGCCGGGGTGTCGGCCAGCGCGGCTCGCAGCTCGTCAATGGTCTCGACGGTTCGCTCCTGCCCCTCGGCGGCGGAGAGCGGCACGGCGATCAGGGCGACCGAGCCGTCCGGGGCGACCTGCGGTGGCGGCACCTGCCCACTGACCGCGAACCGGCGTACTTCGTCGACCTGCCCGGTGATGGTCCCCCGGTCGGCGGCGGTGAGCGCTCCGCCGTCGGCGCGGCTGAGGACGACGAGAGCCGGCTGGACCTCGCTGGCAGGCAGCTGTTCCTGGAGCCGCTCGACCTGGGTGGACTGCCACTGGTCGGAGAGACCGGTGGCGGAGACGGGGGCGGGGTTGTCGGGTTTCGGCAGCCCGAAGACGGCGGCGCCGAGGACGATCGTGGCGAACACGGTGAGCCACGCGGCCCACCTGCCCCGGGCGACGTGGGTGAAGACGGACATCGTTTCCTCGTGGGCTCGACGGGATGACGGCTCGGTAATTCACGTCGAGAATACGCGACTGCCGAGTATCTCGATAAACGAGATTATCGGTCTCTCCGCTATGCTGCAACCACATCACCAGGACGAGGAGAAAATCGGGACGTGGCAGGTCAGGGCATGTACCGGCGACGCGACACCCGGCGCGAGCAACTGATCGCGGAGATCGCCAACGAGCTCCGGCGGTACGCGGTGGACGCCCAACATGTCGGCCATGCCTTCGCCAACCTGCACGGACTCGGTGCCACCGACCTGCAGGCCCTGATCGCCGTCATGGACGCCGAACTGCACGGCGACCCGATCACCCCAGGTCGCCTCGGCGAACAACTCGACCTCTCCTCCGGGTCGGTCACCGCCCTCCTCGACCGGCTGGAACGCGCCGGCCACGTCCGCCGCGACCGCACCTCCACCGACCGACGTAAGGTCCTGGTGCACTACGCCGACCGTGGCGCCGAGGTGGCGAAGGAGTTCTTCCAACCGCTCGGCCGCCGGACCGACGCGGTGATGCTCGGCTTCACCGACGACGAGTTGGAGACCGTCCACCGTTTCGTCACGGCCGTCCGGGCCACGCTCCGCGAACACCGCGACGCGGTCCGGGCCGCCCGCCCCGAGCCACGCCGGGCGAACGGCTGAGGCCGTGCTCGCGGCGCTGACAACCCGGGCAGCCACGGCCGTGTTGCGCCTGCCGCCACCGCGTACCCGCCGGGTCAGGCTGACCCGAGACATCCCGGTCCGGGCTCGCGACGGCGTGTCGCTGCGCACCGACCACTACGCCCCGGACCGCCCGGCCGCGCCCACGGTGCTGATCCGCACCCCGTACGGGCGGGGTGGGCCGATGCGGCTGCTCGGCCGGCTCATCGGCGAGCGGGGCTACCACGTGGTGATCCAGTCCTGCCGGGGCACCGGAGGCTCCGGCAGCCGGTTCGACCCGCTGGTACACGAGCGCGAGGACGGCCTCGACACCCTCGACTGGCTACGGCGACAGCCCTGGTGGAACGGCGAGTTCGGCATGTTCGGGGCCAGCTACCAGGGCTTCGTCCAGTGGGCCGTCGCCGCCGACGCCGGGGCGGACCTTCGGGCGATGGTCGCGGTGGTGACCGCCTCCGGCACCCGCGACTCGACGTATCCGGGTGAGTCCTTCGCCCTGGACACCGTGCTCACCTGGGTCGAGCTGCTCCAGGCGCAGACCGTCGGGTGGCTCGCCCGGCAGTGGGAACTCCGGCGTGGCCAGCCCCGGCTCGCCGCCGGCCTGTCCCACCTGCCGTTGGCCGAGGCGGACCGGGTTGCCACCGGCGTGACCGTGCCCTTCTTCCAGGAGTGGCTGCGCCACCACACGCCCGACGCGGCCTACTGGCAGGCCCGGGTTTTCGGCGACCGGCTCGCCGAGGTGCACGCCCCGGTAGCCATGGTCGGTGGCTGGCACGACATCTTTCTCCCCGCCCAGCTGCGCGACTTCGCGGCCCTGCGTGCCGCCGGTGCCGCGCCCCGGCTCATCGTCGGGCCGTGGACGCACGGCAGTCCGGGGCTCTTCGTCGCCGCGCTCCGCGACGGACTGGACTGGCTCGACGAGCACCTGGGTGGCTATCCGGGGCGCGCTCGTGCCCCGGTCCGCCTGCACGTCGGCGGCCCCGGCGGCGGTTGGCGGGAGTTGCCGGACTGGCCGCCCCCAGCCACGCCGACTCCCTGGTACCTACACCCGGAGGGCGCGTTGCGTGCTGCGCCGTCGCCCGCCTCAGCCCCGGACGGCTTCTGGTACGACCCGGCCGATCCCACCCCCTCGGTGGGGGGTCCGCTGCTGGTGGCCCAGCAGGCCGGCAAGGTGGACAACCGGCCCGTCGAGGCCCGCTCCGACGTGCTGACCTGGACCAGCGCGGTGTTGACGGCGGCAGTGGAGGTCATCGGACCGGTCCAGGCCGAGGTCTTCGTCCGCAGCGAGCTACCTCACCTGGACGTTTTCGTGCGGCTGTGCGATGTGGACCGCCGGGGTCGCTCCTGGAACGTCTGTGACGGGCTGGTCCGGGTCAGGCCGCCCGCCTTCTCGCCCGACCCGACGGGCGCGGTCCGCGTCGCGGTGCCGTTGTGGCCGGTGGCCCACCGGTTCGCCGCCGGTCACCGACTGCGGGTGCAGATCTCCGGCGGGGCCCACCCCCGGTATGCGCGGAACCCCGGCACCGGCGAACCGCTCGGCACCGCGGTCACCCTGCGCGCCGGATGGCGGGAGATCCTGCACGATCCGCAGCACCCGTCGGCATTGGTCCTGCCCATTGCACGGGACGTGCCGAGCGAGTTGTAGGCCTCAGGTGGGTGGGCGGCCGGCCAGTTTCTGGCCTGGCCGCCGCCCCAAACGTGATCTCTAACCACTGCGGCGGGAGTCGCCGCCCGGCAGGTTAAAGGTCAAGTTAGAAGAGTCGTGGGAACGACGAGATGGTCCAGCCGCCGCCGACGATGTATGAGTTGGTGAATAGTTTGTTGTCGGCGGTGAGGTCGCCGGTGGAGGGGAAGATGCGGAGTTGGCCGGCGGTGTTGTGGTTCATGATGTCGGTGCGGCCGTCGCCGTTGAAGTCGCCGGTGATGATGCGTGGGAATGCTGAGGTGGTCCAGCCGCCGCCGACGATGTATGAGTTGGTGAATAGTTTGTTGTCGGCGGTGAGGTCGCCGGTGGAGGGGAAGATGCGGAGTTGGCCGGCGGTGTTGTGGTTCATGATGTCGGTGCGGCCGTCGCCGTTGAAGTCGCCGGTGATGATGCGTGGGTACGACGAGGTGGTCCAGCCGCCGCCGACGATGTATGAGTTGGTGAATAGTTTGTTGTCGGCGGTGAGGTCGCCGGTGGAGGGGAAGATGCGGAGTTGGCCGGCGGTGTTGTGGTTCATGATGTCGGTGCGGCCGTCGCCGTTGAAGTCGCCGGTGATGATGCGTGGGTACGACGAGGTGGTCCAGCCGCCGCCGACGATGTATGAGTTGGTGAATAGTTTGTTGTCGGCGGTGAGGTCGCCGGTGGAGGGGAAGATGCGGAGTTGGCCGGCGGTGTTGTGGTTCATGATGTCGGTGCGGCCGTCGCCGTTGAAGTCGCCGGTGATGATGCGTGGGTACGACGAGGTGGTCCAGCCGCCGCCGACGATGTATGAGTTGGTGAATAGTTTGTTGTCGGCGGTGAGGTCGCCGGTGGAGGGGAAGATGCGGAGTTGGCCGGCGGTGTTGTGGTTCATGATGTCGGTGCGGCCGTCGCCGTTGAAGTCGCCGGTGATGATGCGTGGGTACGACGAGGTGGTCCAGCCGCCGCCGACGATGTATGAGTTGGTGAATAGTTTGTTGTCGGCGGTGAGGTCGCCGGTGCCGTGCCAGCCACGGAGCGTCCCACCGGGATTCTGGTTGATCAGGTCGGGTATGCAGTGAACTGATCTCAGCGACGCGAAGGTGTTGATTGGTGCGACACGGGCGAAAGCGATGAGATCGGACGGTGCTGGAAGTGGGCGTGGGGCCCTCGGTAGGTAGTTCTCACCACAAGATCACCCACACGGTGAGGACCCCACGTGATCGCATATCGTGCCACGGCCGACGTCCCCAGGGAACTCGTGCAGTACCTCGGCCGGCTGCTGGCCGCGCAACGCAACGCCAAGGGGACACGACGCGACACTCGCGCGTTGACCTGCTTCCACCAAGCGCTCCTGGTGCTCGTCTGGTTCCGTAAAGGCGAGGACGTGACCCTGCTGGGCGCCGGGTTCGGGATCTCCCGCGCGACCGCGTACCGGTACCTGGCTGAAGGCGTCACGGTGCTGGCCGCGCAGGCCCAGGATCTGCACGCGGCCCTGCGCCGTGTCGCCGACGACGGCTGGTCGTACGTGATCCTGGACGGGAAACTGTTCGACTGCGACCGGGTGGCTGAAACCACCGTCAGCGTCAAGGGCGACACGATCGACGCCTGGTATTGCGGCAAGCACCCGCGACTTCGGCGGAAATGTTCAAGCGATCATGCGTCCGGATGGACTGCCCGTGTGGACCTCCGAGGTGATGCCGGGGCACCTACACGACCTCACCTGCGCCCAAGTGCAGGGCATCACCGCCGCCCTGAACTGGGCCGCTTCCGAACTCGACCTGCCCACCCTGGCCGACTCCGGTTACGAAGGCGCAGGCCAAGGCGTCAAAGTCCCGATCAAGCAACCCACCGGCAGGCAACAACTCGCTCCCGACAACCGCGCCTACAACCGGCTACTACGCGGACTGCGCTGGCAGGGCGAACGGGGCTTCGCGATCCTGACCGGACGCTGGAAAACCCTCCGGCGCACCACCGCCAGCCCACGCCGGATCAGCGACATCGTCGCCGCCGCACTTCACCTGACCCACTTCGAGTACAAGTACCTACCGCAAAGTCGCTGAGATTACTTCAGTCACCGGTGTAGTCCCCGGACTGGACAACTTGACTCACCTGACTGCCGGTGGCCCATCCTGCTGCGTTGCAGCCGGGCGGGGTGTTTTCCTGGATCCAGTCGGCGAGGTCGTCAACTCTAGTGCCAGTCGCGCCGTCCTGGGTTGCTGTTTCGCCCAAGCAGCCCTTCTGCCAGGACGTGTTGTTGATCGCTACGAGCTGCGGGTCGCCGTTGCTTTCTCGGAATACTGGGCCTCCGGCGTCGCCCTTACAGATCGTGGCGTCAGCCGTGGCGCCATCAATACTGATGAGTTCGGGATCAACTTCCTGGACCGTGAATGGGGCGGCATGTAGCCGATTCGGCACCCATTCAGTCGAGGTCCGACCGTACCCGGAGACCGTGAGTGTCTCGGCGGAAGCTGGCTCGATGGCAGCAATCGGGATAGCCGGGACTTCGACCATACGCCTGGAAATCCGGACGAGGGCAAGGTTGCGGTCCGGGTGTGGGGTGATCGCGACCGCCGGGGTTTCGTAGCCCGTAGGATCTGTTAGGTCCGTACGACCAACAACCACGGTCGTTGGTTGGGTGGGCGCCCCGGCGGCAACGGGTGCTGGCCCCTCGACGAAACAGCTCTTCGCTGTTACTACCCAATTCGGTGCTATCAGGGCTCCGCTACACGCAGAGATATCACCAAAATTGATTTTTGTGGTAAAGCTGTGAGCGCCGTCTGGGACCGGATCGCTTCCGGCGACCGCGCTGGCTGAGCCACCGCTCAACAATCCGGCAACCAGTGTGGATCCGAGTAACGCCGCGCTCCAACGGCGTCGGTGATGTGATGGCAAGAGTTCTCCCGTGAGAGGTGTGTTGGGGGCGTGGAGGAGCAAGCTCTGGCCCCCGAATGCTGACGAGTTTTTCTGGCGCACTCTGCCGTCAGTTTAGATCACACTCTTGAGAATTTGTGCCTTACCTTGAATGCCTATGGCGAAGATCGCAGTCTCTTGATACAATTTATGACCATAATTTGGTGTGAGTAGTATTAATTCCCCAAATCCTGGACCAAGCGGATCAATGGGTTCGGTATGGGCTGGCAACTGATCGCACCCAGGACGGGGCGACCGGTACCCGGATTGATGATCTGACAGATTGGATCCTGTGGAACGCCTGTAACGCGCCGGGCTGGACCAGCACCGACAACCCGCAGCCCGTGGAGAGCACCCAGCAGGTTGGCAATATTAGGGGTGTCCAGAACCTGGCGCTGAGCGACTATGACGGCGATGGGCGCAGTGACCTCGCGTTGTATCACTCGAACCCGGCGGACGGATCGGCCTGGTGGATTCAGAGTGGTGCTACCGGGGAGCAGATCCGTGGTGGTTACCGTTACGGTGGTTGCACGGATATTCCTGCGCCCGGTGATTATGACGGTGACGGCACTACTGATCTTGCCCTGTACCGTCGTGACTGCACCAATTGATCGACTTGGAGTATGTACAATCATCGTACAGATACCCACCTCAAGGCGGGGTTCAAGTACGGCGGTTGCAGGGACATCCCCGCGCCTGGTGACTACAACGGCGACGATGCCACCGACCTCATCCTCTACCGTCGTGACTGCACCAACGGCTCCACCTGGAGCATTTACAGCAGCAACACTAACACCGAACTGCGCTCCGGCCTTCGCCATGGTGGCTGCGCCGATATCCCCGCCGCCAGTAACCCCGCCACCACCGACACACGTCCACATGGCCCGGTATACGACCGGGAGCGTGCCGCTGACGGAACGTGGGCCTCTGGTGCGACGCGGGTGGATGCGGATATCGCGACCTCCGGGATAGCGGCGGCATCACTCCCCGACGGGGGTATGCACCTGTTCACGATCGTTCCGGGAAGTGGGCTGTGGCATCGTGAGGCGTGGCAGAGCGACGCGACGCGGGTTGACGGCAACGGCACACTCTCGGCGGTGGCCGCGGCCGGCTTGCCTGACGGCACGCTGCACGTCTTCACGGTGGTGCCCGGCAGCGGTGTGTGGGAACGAGTCCGTGCCGGCGACGGAACCTGGGCCCCGAATGCCACCCAGATTGACACGAATCCGAACATCACCGCCCTCGCCGCGGTCGCATTGCCCGACGGGACCCTGCACCTACAGGTCGCCGTGCCCGACAGCGGAGCGTGGGACCGCAAACGTGACGCTGATGGAAACTGGGCCTCCACCGCCACCCGATTCGACACCAACGACTCGATCACCGCGATCGCCTCGGCCGCCTCACCCGATGGCGGCCTGCACATCTTCACCGCTGTACCGGGCAGCGGCGTGTGGCACCGTGCCGGCTCGAACAGCAGCGCCGCCCTTGTCGATACCAACCCGGCGATCACCGCCGTCTCAGCGGCCGGACTCCATAACGGCACTCTGCAACTGGACGTTGCCGTGGACGGCAGCGGTGTCTGGCATCGCAGCCGAGACGCCTCGGGAACCTGGCAGAGCGACTCCATCCAGGTAGACCCGAACCGCCGTATCTTTAGCACCTACACCGTCGGCCTACCCGACAACAGCATCCGTCTCGGAACCAACGCCACCATTTCCTGACCAGGATCTCGGGTGGGCTCACCGTCGGTGGGCCCACCTAGTGAGCCAGTTGCCCGCGACCAGCGCAGGCGGGCAGCCGGTCACGGCCCGCGGCGAAGCGACGGACACGCCGATCGTCCCGGGTCCGGGGTAGCCAGTCGGCGGAAGGACACGCGATTACGCGGTACGAACCTCCCGTGCAGCCGACGGTGACGGCGGCCGGTGGTTCAGCCGCCGTCACCGCGCAGGGTCACGCCGGGCGGACGTTATCCGCCTGCGGGCCCTTCTGGCCCTGGGTTACATCGAAGTCGACCTTCTGGCCCTCGCTCAGCTCCCGGTAACCGCTCATCGAGATCGACGAGTAGTGGACGAAGACGTCCGGCCCCCCGCCATCCTGCTCGATGAAGCCGAAGCCCTTTTCTGCGTTGAACCACTTGACGGTGCCGGTTGCCATGCATCTCTCCCTGTTCCAAGCGGGCGACCCCCGGCCGGCGGCCGATGATCGCCCGGTACCTTCCCGACAGTAGCGGGCCGCGCGCCAATCCGCTGGTCGAAGTGCCGTAGGCAACGAAATGACCGGTCCGGGGCGGACCTACCGAACACCGCACGGTGGCGCACCAGACTAGGGCATGCTGCCCCGGTGGGCGTAGCCGCGACCGCGCTGGTCGACCTGGAACGGGAGATCGCTGCGCCCGGCCAGGGCCTGGACCGGCTGCGGCTGTTGCCCGTGCCGTTCGTGCCCGAACTGCGCCTGCATCTCGCCGAGGATCCGATCGTCTGGTGGGCCCGGATGGAGGCCCGCGCCGGGCACGCGCTGCCCCCGCCGTACTGGGCGTCGGTGTGGCCCGGCGGTCAGGCCCTCGCCCGGCACCTGCTCGACCACCCCGACCTGGTGACGGGCCGCCGGGTACTCGATCTGGCCGCCGGCTCGGGCGTGGTCGCGGTCGCCGCCGCGCTGGCCGGCGCAGCGCAGGTCGTGGCCGCCGACACCGACCCGTACGCGGTTGCCGCCGTCACGGTCAACGCGCGGGCCAACGGCGTGCGGATCGCGGCCACCGACCGGGATCTGCTAGACGACGCCGCCGCCGAGCTGGACCTGCTGGTCGCCGGCGATGTTCTGTACGACCGGGCGATGGCGGCGCGGATGCTGCCCTTCCTCCGCCGCGCCGCGTCCGCCGGGGTCAACGTGCTGGTCGGCGAGCCGGGCCGCGGTCACGTACCGGCCCACGGGATGGCGGTCGTCGCCGAGTATGTGGTGCCGACCACCGAGCCGACTGCCGACTCCCCGGTGCGGCGGGTGCAGGTGCTGCGGCCCGCCTGACCGACGCCGACGGCGACCCTGAGCGGGGAATCAGGGGGAGCTGGGGGCTACTCCGGATGTCCAGAGAGGCGGCGTGGTTCTAACGTGTCGGGCATGGATTGGCTGGCCCAGATCGGAGAGCTTCCCACTCTGCTGCTGTTGGGGGTGCTCGGGTTGGTGATGATCTTCGATGCCGTACCGCTGCTGGGGGTGTTGGTGCCCGGGGACGTGGTGATCCTCGCAGCGGTGGGGGCGCGGGGCCCCAGCGCCGGCCTCGCCGTGCTCGGCGCAGTGGTCGCCGGTTGCCTGGCCGGCTGGTCGCTGAGCTTCCTGGCCGGCCGTCGCTTCGCCGACCGGCTGCGGCGCGGGCGGGTCGGCGACTGGATCGGCGAACGGCGGTGGGCGGCGGCGGAGCACATGTTGCGCCGCAGCGGCGGCCAGATGGTGCTGGTGGCGCCCTTCCTGCCGGTCCTCAACGCGTTGCTGCCGCTGGTCGCCGGTGGGTTGCGGATGTCGTACCGGCGGTTTGTGAGCTGTGCGGCGCTCGGTGCGGCGGCGTGGGGCGGGCTCTACCTGGTGCTGGGCACGGCAGCCCGGTCGATCACCGGGCTGCTGCCCGGTGCACCCAGCCCGATGGTGGTGACGACGGTGGTCGGTGTGTTGCTCGCCACCGGGGTGTTGGCGGTGACTCGGCGTCGGCTACTGCCGGAACTGCCCGACGATCGGCACCTGGCCCCAGCCGGGTCCGTCCACCGGGCACCGACGCCGGAGCAGGGCTCGGCCTCGACCGGGGCCGACGTGTCAGTGGCGCCGGGCGGTGGGATACCGATCACCTCATCGGTCGAGTAGGTTTCCCCTACATCGACGTCGGTGACTTTGGGGAGACCGGATGCCCGCGAAGCGTCGTTCATGGTGGGGTTGGGGCCACGTCGAGGACGCGGTCACCGGTGCGGAGGCCGCGCGGCTGAACGACCGGGTACGGGCCCTGCTACCCGACGTTGACCTGACCCCGCACGGACCGCCGCCGGTGGCTGAGCTGAATCTGCCGCCGGCGCGGGTCACCCCGCCGGCGGCGCTGGCGCACCTCTGCTCGGCTGAGCTGGCCGACCGGGCGGCCCACGCGCACGGAAAGGCGTTCCGGGACGTGGTCCGGAACCTGCACGGCGAGGTACGGCACCCGCCGGACCTGATCGCCCGCCCCACCTCCGAACAGGACGTGGTTGACCTGCTGGACTGGTGCTCGCGGTCCGGCCTGGCGGTCATCCCGTTCGGTGGCGGCTCCTCGGTGGTCGGTGGGGTGGAGCCCCGGGTGGGCGACGGCTACCCCGGCGCGGTCAGTCTAGACCTCGGCCGGCTCGACCGGGTGCTGGAGGTCGACCGGACCAGCCGGGCGGCGCGGGTCCAGGCCGGCGTGTTCGGGCCGGCGCTGGAGGAACACCTTCGCCCGCGGCACCTCACCCTGCGGCACTTCCCGCAGTCGTTCGAGTTCTCCACCGTCGGCGGCTGGCTCGCGACGCGGGCGGGCGGGCACTACGCGACGGTCCTGACCCACATCGACGACCTGGTGGAGGCGCTGCGGGTGGTCACCCCCGCCGGCATCAGCCAGTCCCTACGGTTGCCGGCCTCCGGCGCGGGACCCTCACCGGACCGGCTCTTCCTCGGCTCGGAGGGCGCGCTCGGCGTCATCACCGAGGCGTGGCTTCGGCTGCAGGACCGGCCACGGTGGCGGGCCGACGCGGCGGTGCACTTCGAGGACCACGACGCGGCCGTCGCGGCGACCCGGGCGATCGCCCAGTCCGGGCTGCACCCGAGCAACTGCCGGCTGCTCGACCCGGCGGAGGCGCTGCTGAACGCCGGCGCGGCCACCGGCGGCGGGATGCTCGTGCTGGGCTTCGAGTCCGCGGACCACCCGGTCGGGCCCGCGCTGGACCGTGCCGTCGAACTGTGCCGCGACCACGGCGGGACGCTGCCCGAGCCGCCCCGGGAGCGCGACGCGTCGGCGTCTCAGGGGAGTGGCGCCACCGACACCTGGCGGTCGTCGTTCCTGCGGATGCCGTACCAGCGGGATGCCCTCACCGCCCGGTCGATGATCGTGGAGACCTTCGAGACCGCCTGCACCTGGGACCGCTATCCGGCGTTGCGCGCCGCCGTGCTCGACGCGGTCGGCGCGGCGCTGCGGGAGGTCGGCGCGACCGGCGTGGTCACCTGCCGGTTCACCCACGTCTACCCGGACGGGCCGGCCCCCTACTTCGGCGTCTACGCCGCCGGCAGGTGGGGGAGCACCCTCGCCCAGTGGGATCAGATCAAGTCCGCCGTCTCCGCGGCGCTGCTCGCCTCCGGCGGCACCATCACCCACCACCACGCCGTCGGCCGCGACCATCGGCCCTGGTACGACCAGCAGCGCCCCGAGCCGGTGGCGCTGGCGCTACGCGCCGCGAAAGCCACCCTCGATCCATCGTGGGTACTCAACCCCGGTGTCCTCTTGGACCGGGTGTATTAGAAACGTAGCCAGCGGTCCCGCAGCTGGAAGTCCTGGACCCCTGTATCACCTACCGTTACGGGTAAAGGGTGCTAAAAGGATAGTGGCGGACACCGCGAAGCAGCCCCTAATCGGTCCTGAGCTCGGGGCGGATCGGGTGTGGGATGATGACGCCGCAGGTGATGTCGGACTGGGTTGGAGCAGGGGTTTCGGTTCGCTATCGCAGCTACCGGGCGCGTATGCCGGCGTGAACGAAGGTGAAACCTTGAAGAAATTCGACATGTCGCTTTTGTGGCATGCGGTTATGTGAAATCCCACAGTGCCAGACGCCTGTTGACCCGAGATCGGCTGCTACATGAGCGCCGAGACAAGGGCTGATGCCGGCAGCCTTCCCGCCGGCCCATGTCACGACTCTTCCGTAAGGGAATATCTTGTTGGTTCATAGTTTGCGTCGTTGGGGTGCGGCCCTGGTCGGGACTGTGCTCGCGGCTGGCCTCCTGGGCGGCGGCGCCGCTCGGGCTGTTGCCGGCTCCGATCCGGTTCCGGATGGGGCGTACGGCTTCACCGCGAAGGTCATGTTCGGTGATGAGCAGGTGTGTACGGGCGTTCTGGTCGACCAGGATTGGGTGCTCACGGCGAAGAACTGTTTCGGTGATGGCAGCACGCCGGTGGTTCGGGGGACGCCTGGGAAGCCCACTCGTGCGCTGATTGGCCGTACCGATCTGACGGGGACGGCCGGTCAGGAGCGTGCTGTCGTTACGGTCGTACCGCACCCGGATCGGAATCTGGTGTTGGCGCGTCTGTCCGCACCGGTCACCGACATCGCTCCGGTGGGGCTCGCCGACACGGCTCCCGCAGCCAGCGAGACCCTCACGGTCGCGGGATACGGCCGTACGGCCACCGAGTGGGTGCCGGACCGCCTGCACGCCGCCGCCTTCACCGTCCAGGATGTCGCTACGACCACCGTCGGACTGATGGGGGCGTCGGCTGGGGCGACCATCTGCATGGGTGACGCCGGGGGTCCGGTGTTTCGGGATGCCGAGGGCGCACCCGCGCTGGTGGCTGTCAGCAACACTTCGTGGCAGAAGGGCTGTCTGGGGGAGACGGAGACCAGGGACGGGGCGACCGCCACCCGGGTCGACGACCTCGACGCGTGGTTCGGTGAGCAGACCGCTGACGTGCAGATTTTCGGTGTGCGCTCCGACGGCCGGCTGACCTACAGCGTGATCGACTCAGCTACCGGTGACCTGCGGGCGGACCGGCAGTCGGCTGTCAGCCTCGGGTTTGCTCCGAAGGCGATGGCCACGCTGAACGAGGACACCATCCTGATCACCGACACCGACGGCAAGATGTACCGGGTGGACGTCACCGGAACAGCTCCGCTGACCTTCACCACCACCTGGGTCATGAACGGGTGGTCTCCGTACGACCGGCTGACCTATGACGGGTACGGGTCGCTCTACGGCATCCTCGAGGACACGGACGAGCTTCGCCGTCGGACGCTGACCACCGAGAAGCCGACCGGTGCGGAGCACATCAGCCGGGCCACCGTGATCGACACCGGTTTCAGCCTGACGTCCATCACGTCGCCCGGCGCCGGACGGATCCTGGGCAACGCCGACGACCGCCTGCTGTCGTACACCATCCACGGCAACGGTTCCGAGGCATGGTCGAGGGACGACCTGGCGAGCACTGGTTGGTCGGGTCCGACGCAACTGCTCTCGCCCGGTGGCGGCCACTACTACGCGCGGACCTCGACCGGTCGGTTGGACCGCTACCGTGACGTCAATCCGTTCGACGGTAGCGGCAGTGACATCGAGTCCTTCCCGAACGATCCGGTCAGCAGCAGCGGCTGGGACCAGGTGCTGCTGTCGGCGCGGCCGTGGACCGGACTGGTCTCGGTGTACGGGGTGAACTCAGACGGTCGGATCTCCTACACCGCACTCGACCCGGTCACCGGGGCGAAGGTGGCCAGCACCGTGTCGGAACAGACCCTCGGGTTCACGCCGAAAGCGCTGGCAACCCTCAACTCGGACACGCTGCTGGTCACCACCGAGGCCGGTAGCCTGCACCGGGTCGACATCACCGGCACCCAACCGTTGACCTTCACCCGCACCGCCGAGCGTCTCGGTGGCGGCTGGACCCACGACCTGCTGGTCTACGACGGGCACGGCTCCCTGTTCGGCCGCGCCGGCGGCAAGTGGCTGCGATACACCGTGACCAAGGCCAAACCCGCGGACCCGGCCACCGACCTGATCAACGGAACGGTCATCGTCAGCAACGGCTTCGGCGTACCCACGCTCGCGGCCACCGGTGAGGGACGCCTGCTGGCGACCACCAACGCCGGCGCGCTCATCGCCTACACCGCCGTCGGCGCCAACGACTGGAGCCGGGCAGACCTCGCCACCAGCGGCTGGGGCAATGCCACCGCACTGTTCTCACCCGGCGGCGGCCTCTACTACCGACGCGACGGCAACGGCGTCGTGACCGGCTACCTGGACACGTCCCCGTTCAACGGCAGCGGCACCGACATCACCCCGTACACCCCAACCGGCACCACCAGCAGCGGCTGGGACTCCATCCTCTCCGCCCAACCGTACAACTCCTGGCCCGACAACACCCGCCGCTGGTAACGCCCCGACGAACCGTCGTGGCAGCGCCCCTTTCTGGACGTCCATTGCAACAGAAAGCTGAGCAGGGAAGCTCACGACAACAGTCGTGCTGAGACGGCCCGTCAGACACCCCGGCGTCTGTTGACTCGACCGAGTTGACAGACGCCGGGGTGTCTACACCAGGGGAGTTTCCCTGGGGATGTGGACACCGGGTATGCCGCGATTTGATGCAGTGTAGTCGGCACAAGGGTCCGTTCGCAGTCGGCGGGGCTGAGGTAGCCGAGTGCGGAGTGGCGGCGTCGGTGGTTGTAGAAGGCGATCCACCGGAACACGTTGCGGCGGACATCAGCCTCGGATGCCCAGCGTCGGCGGTCGACGTCCAACTCTTGCTTCAGTGTGGCGAAGAACGCCTCGGCCAGGGCGATGTCCTAGGATTATCCGGCTAATGATCTTGGTCTTGGGTGTTTGGCCGGTTAACGCTTTCAGGTCGGTTCTCGGGTGTTGATTCGGCGGAGTTGTTCTTCGTGGCGTCGTACTCGGGCGGCGATGGCGCCGACGGCGGCGCGTAGGGTGGCCAACTCGTCGGTGATGGCGGTGAGGGTGCCGGTGTTGGTGGCCTGGTGTCGGTGGTGGTCGATGACGGCTCGCAGCGGGGGGTTGCGGTAGAGGGTGGTGCGGGCCAGGCCGGTGTGCGCGGCGACGGCGGTGAAGGTGACCGGCTGCCCGTCGCGGCGCAGGTCGGCGCAGGCCCGCTCGACGCGGTTGAGGTCCTCGGTGTTGCTCATCCGGCTTGCGCCTGGCTGATCAGGGTGTCGAGTCGGGCGATGAGTTTGCGGTGCCGTTCGGCTTCGCTGATCCAGCCGCGCTGTTCGGCGTCGGTGGCCAGCGCCGCGGCGTCGACGCGTTGGGCGGCGAGGATGGGCAGCGAGCTGGTTTCGGTGTGGAAGCTGGGGCAGTGTTCGCAGATGTTGGCGTAGGTGCAGGCGCCCTGGGCCGGAGCTCGCAGGCAGAAGCCGCTAGCCAGGCGGGACTTGACCAGCGGGGTGGTCTTCCAGTTGGCGCCGCTGGTGATATCGGCCAGCGGCAGGCTGGTGCGGCTGGTGGCGGGGGTGCGGGCCTGCTGCTTGGCGAGGGTGAGCGCGCGTTCGTATTCGTCGCGGACGGTGGCGTCGAATAGCCGGCCGTAGCGCAGGCTCATCTCGGCGGAGACGTGACCGAGCAGGGCCATCAGCGCCTGCAGGGACACTCCGGCGTTGACCAGGGCAGTGGCGTAGGTGTGCCGCAGTTGGTGGGAGGTGATGTGCCCGAGACCGGCGGTCTGGGTGGCCCGGTCGAGTTCGGTGCGGAGGGCTTGCTGGCCGAGGCGCCGCCCGTGGTGGGTGAACAGGAACTGCGCCAGGCGGCGGTAGCGGGGGTGCGGCAGTGGCCGGCCTGGCGACCGAATCTCGGTGATGTGGTCGATGAGGTCGAGGATCTCCTCATCGAGCGGGACCATGCGTTCGGTCTCGAGTTTGCCGAGTGGGACTTTGAGCCAGCTGCCCTGGCCGGGGACTTCGTGCACGCAGTTCAGCTCGAGGTCGAGTAGTTCCCCGATGCGTAGTCCGCAGGCCCGTTGCAGCCGCAGGGCGTAGGCGGCAAGTTCGTTGCCGGGGTGCTCGCGCAGCGCGTCGGTGAGCCGCCGGTCGGCGTCGATGGGCAGGTAGCGGGGCAGGGGCTGCGGCAGCTTGGGAATGTCGTCGCGGAACACCAGTTTGCGAGGCGGCGCTTCGGGCCAGCCCCATTCGGTGATGTCGGTCAGGAAGGTCGTCAGGGCCAGCACCCGTCGGGCCCGGTCGGCGACCGTGATGACCTCGCCGGTTTTGGTGTTGCGGGCATCAACGAGGAAGGTCAGGTAAGGCTCGATGTGCTGGCACCGCTGCAGCGACGCGATGCTGGGCAGGTCCGGGTCGATGCCGGTGACGAAGACACCGAAGTGCTTGAGCCGGGTGGCCAGGGCCGACACCGTCTTGGCGACGCAGGTTGCGCGTTTGCGTTCCAGGTAGGCGATCAGCGTCGCCCGGATCGGCGCCGCCACCTCGGACAGCCGTTTGGTCAACGGTATCGGCCCGCCGCAGCGGGGCAGGTCGGCCGCGATGCCCATGTGGAACAGGACTCGCTGGGTGTTGCTCAGCGCGGCGAGGTAGTGCTTGTGGTCGGTGCCGGTGCGGGCCTGGCGATCGCGGCATGCGGTGGCGAACTTGGCCAGATCGTCCACGGTGAGTTGGTTCAGTCTCCGGCCGGTCTGGATCAGCAGGCGGGCCGGCACCTGCGAGCCGGTGGCGAACCGGACCCGTTCGGTGAACCCCAACTCGGCGGCGGCGGTCAGGAACCGGTCCAGGTCGACGCCGATCGGTGACTCCTTGATCTCCCGCCAGATGCTGGACAGCTTGCGCTCCAGCAGATAGTCGTAGCCGGGCCGCAGCCCGCGGTGCAGCATCAGGAACGTGATCAGCGGCCGGGTCGACGAGTTCGCCGACAGCCGAACCTCCAGCGGCTCGCCTGCCCAGTCCTGCGGCCAGGGCCACCGCCGAAAGAACGCCCGGGCCGCACGGTAGTACGCAGCATTCCCGCGGCTTGTGGCTTCCAGATACTCCAGGTAGGCGGCGTTCGCATTGCCATCGCGGTGGCGATGCGCGTTGCCGTCAGCGTCACGGGCGGGCGCGCATGCGGTCACGGGCGGCATCGAATTCGGCTTTCACGTGGGCGGGAGCCAGATGGATATACCGGGCAGTGGTATCGACATGGGCGTGACCGAGTAGGGCCTGCATCACCGCGAGGTCGACGCCAGCCTCGGCCAACGCGGTGCCGAAGGTGTGCCGCAGCGCATGCGGATGACCGCCGGTGATCTCGGAGATGCCGCGGTGGTAGCGGAAGATCGTGCGCAGTCCCGCCGCGGTCAGCGCCCGGCCCCGGTTGGGGCCCTTGGCCACGATGAACAGCCTGCCGCTGGCGGTCTCCGGCCGCTCCGCGAGGAGGTAGACCTGGATCACCGAGGCGACGTCGGTATCCAGCGGCACCCGCCGTTCCCGCTCGCCCTTGCCGACGACCTGCAGCCACCGGCCGCCGATGTCCACATCGACAATGCCCAACGCGAGAACCTCGGCAGAGCGCAGCCCGCAGTAGAGCATCAGTCCGGCGATCGCCCGGTCCCGCCACGTGTGGAAGCTCGCCAGCAGTTCGGCGGCCTGTCCCTGGTCCAGCGGCCGGGGCAGCCGGCGCGGTTGGCGAAGCCGCAGCACCGAGCGGCGCGTCGGCCGGCGCACGGTGTGCGCGAGCATCCCCGTGCGTTCCCCGGACGCCACCCACCGCGCCTCACGTCCTTTCGGCACCGGGTTCGCCGCATCGGGGTTGCGCATGGCCCGGAACGCGAACAGCCCGGAGACCGCCGCCAGCCGGCGGTTGATCGTCGCCGGCGCATACCTGTCCAGCCTGCGCCCGCTCAACGCCACGACGTTCGGACCTGGCCGCCCCGGCACCCGGGCATCGCGACAGGCCCGCAGGAACTTCAACAGCACGTCCGTGTCCACCGCAGTCAACGTCATGTCCTCGCCGGCCAACCAGCGGCAAAACGCCAACAGGTCGTACCCGTAGGCTCGGACCGTCTTCGGTGAATAGTTCCGGTCGCCCAGATACGCCAGATACTCGTCCACCAACGCGAACGCCGCGGCGCCCGACCCCGCCAGCACCCAGCCGTCATCTCGTTCCTCGAGCCGCAGCCCGCCCTCGCTCATGAGACACAGATGTACCGGCAATGACCGCAACCTGCCGGAATCCCCAGAACGTCGGCGTGTCTCTGACCAGGGGAAACTCGAAGATTAGCCGGTTAAGAGGGACGAACCGATCCGCCCCATCGAGCGGCGGATGCCGTGCCGTCGGCAGGCATCGGGGTAGTCACCGCTGCCGTATTGGGCGCCTCTGTCCGAGTGGAAGGTTATGCCGTCGACCCGGCCGTCACGGGCGGTGACCACAGCGTCGGGGACCAGCTCCGCGCGCATGTGGTGTTGGCCGACAAGCCGGCGGGGGCGATGTCGATGACCATGGCCAGATGCCACCAGCCGGCACCGACGCGCAGGTAGGTGATGTCGCCACACCACCACTGGTCGGGTGCGGTGGCGGTGAAGTCCCGGTCGATCAGGTCCGGTGCCGACAGGGCGGCCGGGTTGCCGATGGTGGTGCGTTTGCAGCGGTATGCCGTAAATAATTGGAGATGTTTCCACTGCGCTCTCAGTAACGGGCTCGCTATTGAGACGGGGCGTTGGCGTCAGGGGTTGCCTTGCCGCTCCCTCGACAGTCAGGTTTCGCGTCTGGGTAGTCGAGGGATGAGTTGCCCTCCGAGTAAAGTCCGATGTGGAGGAGTGCCGGGTGCGCCCCGTCAACTGAACGGACTGGTTGATCGAACTCGGGGCAGCGTGACGCAATTTGCGAAAGTCACTTTCGGCGGTTGAAAAGCGTTTTTCGATACGCTCGACGAGGCAGTACCTACTGGTGCCAGGCATGTAGGTACAGGGACCGCTCGGTGGTGCCATCGTCGACGAATGCCCGGGTCCAGACGTTGTTCTTCCAGTTCTCCCCGCGCGAGTGTCGGGTGTACTTGCGATGCGCGGACGACTGCCATCCGAACTCTGCCGCCCGGTCTGCGCTATTGACGAGGTTTACTGGGCCGGGGCGAGCAAATTCGCTGCTTATCAACCGGTTCACCTCGATGAACTGGTCGACGCAGTCCGACGGTGCTGTGATTCTCACGAACAGCTCCAGACTGCCCGCCCAGTACCTCATTCGTCCATCAGTGCACTCAGGAAACACAAGGTCAAAATCGGCGAAGACCGCTTCCGGCGTTTCATCCCAACTGCTGCCTGGGTAGGCCCGGTCATCGAACCGGGTCGTGCTCCGTAGCTGGAGGACGAGCGTGCCCACGAGCAATATCACAACCATCGCCACAGTCCCACCGATGATCCGCTTGCGCATGCTCGTCCCCCTTCTGCTGGTCAGCCGATGTTGACCGTCTGGGTGCTGCTGTAGCCGCGGACTGCGAACTCTCGGGCCAGGCCGTATTCGTGTGCCTCGGCGTGAGGCCTGAACGGGATAATATCTTGCGGTCCCAGGCCCTCGTCCTTATCGAAGTTCCAGTCCTTGTACACCTCGACATCGTATTGACCGCCGAGGTGCACCCGGTCGCCGAAGTGACTGACCGTAACATTGCCGCGGATTCGCACCTGGACACCCCGCACACCCAGATAGTAGTCCTTGTTCTCAGTCAGATTGATGCCGAACCAGCGGCTGTCCAGGCGAAAGTCGCAGCTATCGCTGGAGGTTAGACAACGCTCTCTACTATTGTCGAACATCTCATCGAGCACGTCGTCGACTGCCGACTCGAACTGGCTGTCAAGCAGGTAGTCGTCCACGTTGACCTGGAAGTCTTCGCCGGTTTTGCCGTAGTAGTGGTTCCACAGTGCGCAAGCCTGTCCGTCACCCATCGACCGGCAGACGGCCTGCTTAGAGAGCCATCGGTATTTCGGGTCGGGTCCGAGCAGGGACCACCACGGCCGCTTTTTAGAACCAAATGGCGCGTTACCACTAGGCGTGTACGGGTCGGGCCGGCTGTCCTCGATCGAGATGACCGAGTCGGCGTTGGTTCCGTCATCGTTCATCAGCTCAGCTTCGCGCTTGGCCATCGCGTCGCTGAAGGCCTCCAACGCGGCCTGACTGGCCTCCGCTGCGCTCTTCCCTGCCTCGAGCGCAGACTTGCGGGCGTTCGCAGCAGACGTACGCGCACTGGCGGCGTGCGACCGGGCGGCCGTGGCTGACGCGTTGGCCTGTGTCGCCGAGCTCTTCGCGCGGGCGGCGGCCTGCGCAGCTGAGTCGGCGGCATCGCGTGCGGTTTCCGCGGCCTCCGCCGCCTGCTCGGCGGAGGCCTTGGCGGACGCCGCGGCCTGGGCGGCCTGGGCCGCATACACCTGTGCCTGCACGGCGGACTCTGCCGCCTGGTTGGCGTACTCCTGTGCTTCCTCGGCATAGCCGTTTGCCTGCGCGGCCACCGAGGCGGCCAGGGCCGCGTCCCGATTGGCCAACTCGGCGGCCTCGGCGGCGATCGCCACGTACCTGCGGACGGTGCTCACATGCATGGCGGTGTCTTCGTCACGGATCTGGGCACGGTACTGCTCGCTCGTGAGGAACCGCCGAGAGAGCTCTCGCGGACCCACTAGTGCGATCTCCGCGGCAGCTGTCACCTCGGGGCCGGCGTCTACCATCCGCGCCGCGATGGCCACCCGGTCGTCCTGAGCGGCGGCAGAGTACCGGCCGGTGCGCAGGAATGCGTGAGCATCCTCGGGCGTGCCGGTCAGCGCAGCCTGTGCAGCCGCCGCGGTTGCCGGGCCACCCTCAGCCATGACGCGGGAGATTTCGACGCGGTCATCCTGGACCTTCCCGTCGTATGCCGGGTAGGTGAGGAACTCCAGAACGTCCTCATGGCTGCCCTGCAACGCGGTTCGCGCGGCGGCACGAAGCTCGGGCTTGTCGCTGCTCTCCAGCATGTCCAGCACTCGCGTGCGGTCGTCCTGCTCGGCCGCGTCTTTGCGGCCAGCTGTGAAGAACAGCCGTATGTCGGCCTCGGTGCCGGCCAGTGCGTCCCGGGCGGTGCTCTGAGTCCACGGGCCGCCGGTCTGGATGAGGTCCATCAGCGCCTGCCGGCCCTCGTTGAGCAATACGGCCGAGGTCGCGTCCGGTGCCGAGGCGACGTCGATGAGCGCTTGTGTGGCCGGCTCAACCCGGTCGTACTCCGGGGTGTCCGGTAGCGGCTGTACCGGCAGAGCCTCCTCGGCCTCACGGGCAGCGCTCGCCTCGGCTACCGCCTCGGCCGTCTCGGTTTCCAGGCGTAGTGAGTCGGCCTCGCGGGCGGTCTGCTCGATCTCGGCGGCCTTGGCAGCCGCCGCGGTAGCGGTTGTCGCCGCGGTGGCGGCGTTTCCTGCATGCAGGTTCGCCTCGGCCGCCGCGGTTTCTGCATCTCCGGCATGCTCCGCGGCCCGCTCGGCCTCGGCTGCCGCGTTGTTTGCGTGCGTCGCGGCCTGCGCGGCGAAGGTAGCGGAGTCTCGGGCGGCCTTTGCAGCCTGCCGGGCCAGCGCCTCGGTGCGGTCCGCAGCCTGATCGGCGACACCCGCGAGTCGGCGGGCGCGTGCCGCTGCTGCCCGGGCCCTGGCGGCCTCCCGGTCGGAGACTCCTGACTGGTTTGCGGCGCGTTCTGCAGCGGACGCGGCGGCGATCGAGTCACCGTATGCGGCACGGGCGGCCTTCGCGGCGTCTCCAGCGGCGTCTGCGGCGTCACCGGCCGCTCTGGACGCGTCGGCGGCCTCGGCCGCAGCCTTGCCGATGTCTCGGGCCTTCTTGGCCGCGGCGCGGGCGGCATCGGCATCTGAGGCATTGACTGCGGCGCGGGCTGCGGCATTGTAGGCGTCGGTGGCTGCTTGGCCTGCGGCGGCGGCGGCGGACGCGGCCCGCGTGGCGGCGTTCGCCGCGACTCGTGCCGCGGTGTTCGCCGACTTTGCTGCCGCAATAGCGTCTTGCGCGGCGTCTGCGGCCTGGGTAGCGGCGTCGGCAGCCCGGCCGGCTGACTCGGTGGCCTTCACCGCTGCTCCCTGCGCTGCCTCGGTTTCGTCGGCGGCCCGTTCGGCGGCCTCTCTGGCGAGTTGCGCGGCGGCCTGCGCCCGTGTCGAGGCATCCTTCGCCGCCACCAGTTCCTCGGCGGCGACTGCTTGGGCCTCAACGGCCAGCTTAGCCAGCTCGGCCACGGACAAAACCTCATCGTCGCGGGCCCGGGCGACATGATGTCCCCGGTCAAGCCACTCCTGGAGCTCGTCGGGGGTGCCACGTAGCGCGACTTCGGCGGTGCGCCTCACCTCACTACCCCCAACCGCCATGAGTCGGGATGCCTGAATTCGGTTGTCTTGGTTGATGGCCGTCACATATCCAATAGTGAGGAACTCCGCGACGGCGGAGGGACCGCCCTCTAGCGCCGCTTGCCCCTCGCGCGCGGTGACTGGCCCGCCGATCTCGAGGATCTGGGCGACCTTGATTCGTAGGTCCAGGTCGAGTGGTTCCTGGTACCCGGTTTCCAGAAATTCGCGGACATCATCGTCGGTTCCGGCCAGCACCGGCACCGCCGCGTTCCTCATGAACGGGCCACTCAACGCTATGAGTCGGGACAATTTGATCCGGTTGTCCTGTACCTGGGCCTGGAATTGGCCGGTGGTCAAAAACTCGTGTAGCTCTTCGTTGGTTCCAAGCAGGGCGGCCCGCGCGCTACGCGAGAGGACAGGGCCTCCGGTGTCGAGCATATCGATCACGTCGTACCGGTCAACAGCGCTTGCGGGCTCTGCCGCGACGGCTACTCCTGGGGCAGTGATCGTCGGAGCGACCAGCCCGACCGTGATGGCGAGGACGACCGATGCGTCGCGTAGCCATCGCGTCGCTACTGGACTCTTGTCGCTCATTGGCCACCCCGTGTCTGTATTCAATATCAACGCGGACATAATAGACAGTTGTGCAGCCGAAGTCGACTTTGTCGCGGAGTGTCACACAGTAGACCCCCGCTTCACCGTGACTTGCGTCACTATGCAAGTGTGGCTTGTCGCCGCACCACCGAGGCCTCTTGACGATCGAGGACGTGGCTCTGGTGTAGACACTGCTGAACCGGTGGCATGCGACGCCTACGGAGACACGGATTTTGAAAGGTGCGCACTGCATGCGGATGAGGGCGAAGACACTGTGGCTGGCGCTCGCGCTGAGTCTGGTCGGTGGTGGGGCGGTGAGCGGCGCAGCCATGGCTACCGAGAGCGACGCCGAAGCTGACACCATGGGGTCCTTGGTCGAGGACTATTCCTACCCTGGAGCGGTTACGATCAAGGCGGAGCGCGGTATCGAGCTGATCTCCGGGGACGGGAACATCACTTTGCTGGCCGATTGCACCGGTTCCACTCCTAAGATCAAGATCGAGACCTTCCTCCCTGGAGGCGAGGCCATGTACTGCTTTGCCGTTCGGGGTGACTCAGGATATCTCAAGCTTGATGTTCCAAACGTCTATTTCATTTGGTCTGGTGACGAGCCCCTAAACGCCAAGTACACGGTCGACGGGGTGGCCGGCTCGGTTGATCTGGACGCGAATAGGCTGAAGGAGGTCGGGGCGAGTAGCCCCGACGCCAGCGTGCTACTGGAACTGCGTGCCGGTTAGGGCCTACAGCAGGATCTGTTGCTATGGCTTGGCGCGGGTCGTGCTTGGCGATCCCAGCGACATTCTGGAGTACCCCGCCGGCGGGGTCGGGGGTCTGCTGCACCAATAGGTGACATCTGAGATGGCTTGCCCTCGTGGCGGGCTGGAAGGATGTTGCTGTGCCCAGGCCCCACCCTCGTGAGTTCCGCGATGACGTCGTGCGGGTGGCCCGTGACCGTGATTCGGGCGTGACGGTCGAGCAGATCGCCAAGGACTTCGGAGTCCACCCGATGACGTTGTTCAAATGGATGCGCCAGGGTGACGCTGACGCCGGAACCCGACCGGGTGTCAGCGGCGGCGAGTCAGCCGAGCTGCGTGAGGCCCGTAAGAGGATCAAGCTGCTGGAGCAGGAGAACGAGGTCCTGCGCCGAGCCGCAGCCTGCCTGTCGCAGGCGCATCTGCCGGGAAAGGCTCTACCCGCTCGAGAGCGAGCTGGCCGCCGACGGGATCCCCGTCGCGGTGACGTGCCGGGAATTGAACATCGCTCGCCAGCCCTACTACCGGTGGCTCGCCCGGCCCGTCGGCGAAGCCGAACTCGTTGCCGCTTACCACGCGAACGTCCTGGTGGACGCCCATCGCGACGACCCGGAGTTCGGCTACCGGTTCCTGGCCGATGAGGCCAGCGCTGCCGACCAGCCGATGGTCGAGCGCACCGCTTGGAGAATCTGCTCCGGCATGGGCTGGTGGAGCGCGTTCAGCAAGAAGAAGCGTCGGGGCGAGGGCGGGAAGGTCGGTCCGCCCGTGCGCGACGATCTGGTACGCCGTGACTTCACCAGGGACGGCCCGAATCGGTTGTGGCTGGCCGACATTGCCGAGCACCGCACCGGTGAGGGCAAGCTCTACCTGTGCGCGATCAAGGACGTGTGGTCCCACCGGATCGTGGGCTACTGAAGTAATCTCAGCGACTTTGCGGTAGGTACTTGTACTCGAAGTGGGTCAGGTGAAGTGCGGCGGCGACGATGTCGCTGATCCGGCGTGGGCTGGCGGTGGTGCGCCGGAGGGTTTTCCAGCGTCCGGTCAGGATCGCGAAGCCCCGTTCGCCCTGCCAGCGCAGTCCGCGTAGTAGCCGGTTGTAGGCGCGGTTGTCGGGAGCGAGTTGTTGCCTGCCGGTGGGTTGCTTGATCGGGACTTTGACGCCTTGGCCTGCGCCTTCGTAACCGGAGTCGGCCAGGGTGGGCAGGTCGAGTTCGGAAGCGGCCCAGTTCAGGGCGGCGGTGATGCCCTGCACTTGGGCGCAGGTGAGGTCGTGTAGGTGCCCCGGCATCACCTCGGAGGTCCACACGGGCAGTCCATCCGGACGCATGATCGCTTGAACATTTCCGCCGAAGTCGCGGTGCTTGCCGCAATACCAGGCGTCGATCGTGTCGCCCTTGACGCTGACGGTGGTTTCAGCCACCCGGTCGCAGTCGAACAGTTTCCCGTCCAGGATCACGTACGACCAGCCGTCGTCGGCGACACGGCGCAGGGCCGCGTGCAGATCCTGGGCCTGCGCGGCCAGCACCGTGACGCCTTCAGCCAGGTACCGGTACGCGGTCGCGCGGGAGATCCCGAACCCGGCGCCCAGCAGGGTCACGTCCTCGCCTTTACGGAACCAGACGAGCACCANGAGCGCTTGGTGGAAGCAGGTCAACGCGCGAGTGTCGCGTCGTGTCCCCTTGGCGTTGCGTTGCGCGGCCAGCAGCCGGCCGAGGTACTGCACGAGTTCCCTGGGGACGTCGGCCGTGGCACGATATGCGATCACGTGGGGTCCTCACCGTGTGGGTGATCTTGTGGTGAGAACTACCTACCGAGGGCCCCACGCCCACTTCCAGCACCGTCCGATCTCATCGCTTTCGCCCGTGTCGCACCAATCAACACCTTCGCGTCGCTGAGATCAGTTCACTCCATCGACTCACGGATGAAGTCGAGGCTGGCCGTCAACGCCCTGCACAACGCCGTAGGCCGCCGTGGTGACGTGGCCGGCTGCATATTGCACACCGACCGCGGGTCGCAAGGCGAATTCAACTGGTCGTCGCAACACCTTTGATGATGGAGGTGTTTGGATGGCGCGACGTCAGCAGCAGGCGGATCGGGCGTTGCGTCCGGCGATGCGTTCGCCGGGCAGGCCGATGCCGGCGCGGCATGTGCAGCGTGCGTTCTGGCGGTTGATCGCGCGGGGTAAGCGCACTGAGGAGGTAGCGCTTGAGCTCGGTGTGTCGACGCCTGTTGCGGTGCGGTGGTTTCGTCACGCTGGTGGCATGCCGCCGTTGAGTCTGGCCGAGCCTTCCGGCCGTTACCTGTCGTTTTCAGAGCGTGAGGAGATTGCGCTGCTTAAGGCGCAGGGGCAGGGTGTCCGTGCGATCGCCCGGGAACTCGGGCGGGACCCGGGCACGATCTCGCGTGAGTTGCGGCGCAATGCCGCGACTCGCAGCGGCAAGCTTGAGTACCGGGCCACCGTGGCGCAGTGGAAAGCGCAGGTCACCGCGCGGCGGCCCAAGCCGGCGAAGCTGGCGAGTAACCGGCGGCTGAAGGAGTACGTACAGGCCCGGCTGAGCGGGCAACTGTGCCGTCGTGACGGGACAGTTGCCGCCGGCCCTGCGACGACCTGGAAAGGGCTGAACAAGCCGCACCGTGCAGACCGCCGCTGGGCGGCGGCCTGGAGCCCAGAGCAGATTAGTCGACGGCTGGTCGTCGACTTCCCCGATGATGAAGATATGCGCATCAGCCACGAGGCGATTTACCAGGCGCTCTACATCCAAGGACGCGGCGCGCTCACGCGTGAGCTGGTGGCCTGCCTGCGGACCGGTCGGGCGCTGCGTAAGCCCCGTGAACGCTCGCGGAACAGGCCGCAAGGGCATGTCACCGCTGATGTCGTCTTGAGCCAACGACCCGCCGAGGTCAAGGACCGAGCGGTCCCCGGCCACTGGGAAGGCGACCTGATAATCGGACTGCACCGCTCCGCCATCGGTACCGTCGTCGAGCGCACCAGCCGATACACGCTCCTGGTCCACCTTTCCCGCATCGAAGGCTACGGAACCGTCCCGCCGGTCAAGAACGGGCCCGCCCTCGGCGGCTACGGCGCCATCGCGATGAAGGACGCACTCCAGTCCACGATGACCATCATGCCCGAGGGTCTGCGGCGATCACTGACCTGGGACCGCGGCAAAGAACTCTCAGCCCACAGCCAGTTCACGATCGATACCGGCATTGCGGTCTACTTCGCCGACCCCCACTCACCCTGGCAACGCGGCACGAACGAAAACACCAACGGGCTACTACGCCAGTACTTCCCCAAAGGCACCGATCTGTCCCGTTGGGGCCTCGAAGACCTCCTCGCCGTACAAACAGCGATCAACAGCAGACCCCGCAAGGTCCTCGACTGGAAGACACCCGCCGAAGCTCTCGACGAGCAGCTACGGTTACTCCAACCAACAAGCGTTGCAACGACCGGTTGAACCCAGGCAATGTCGAAGCCAGAAATTCGTCCGTGGCCTCAACCGCGCCGCCGGCGTCAACGCCGCCATGGAATCGTTCTTCGGCCTGCTACAGAACAACATCCTTGGCCTTCGAACCTCGATCCGGCAGCAACTGAGGACCGGGATCGTGACCTGGATCGAGCGGACCTACCACCGTCGCCGAGGCCAACGATCCCTGTCCCGGTTGACCCCTATCGAGTACGAAACCATCATAACCCGACCGGCCAGTCAGGTCGCGTGACCGAAACTGTCACCTATCGGTGCAGCAGACACGGCCGGTCGTGCCCGCGCCGAGTAGGTCGTCAGCATCAGTGCCCAACTCGCCGCGAACGAACCTGTCACCGTGACGCTGACGGGGTTCTGGCGGGGCTAGTGGGTGCTTGACAAAGCCATACGCCAACTGGTCGAACACGTTGGCATCGACCACCAATACCGTCAATGCCTCACCAGCCAGCGTGAGCGCATCCTGTGCCACACCCAGACACCACACCCGCACCCGGCCTGCGTCACGCGCCTCGTCGAGCACTCTGAACGGGCCGGCGCTGTAGTCGACCGGAAGCCCGTGTCCGTCCGCTTCGGCATCCCCAACAACTCTTCGGCAAACTCCCGCGTCAGACGACGGCTGAGATCGAACAGGGAACCGACCCGGCGGCGGAACGGCAGATCACGCGGCGACGGGCCCGACGCCGCCCGTCCGCGTCCGGCACCGGGCCGTCTGGAATCCACCCCTCGCCGGCAGTTAGTCCCGCTACCGCCAAACGGTGGTCCGGATATAGCCCGGACGCCACCGGGGTATCGCCTCCTAGCCGCGTTGTCGGCTACCAGCCGCGCGCTCTCCACTCGCCCAGATGCGGACGTTCCGCCCCCAGCGTCGAGTCGTTGCCGTGGCCGGGATAGACCCATGTCTCGTCCGGTAGCGGCCCGAATACCTTTGCTTCCAGGTCGTCCATGATCTGTGCGAAGTCCGTCGGATTTGTTGTCCTCCCAGGACCCCCAGGAAAGAGGCTGTCCCCGGTGAACAGGTATGGGGTGCCGGACGGGTCCTGGTAGAGCAGGGCGATCGAGCCGGGAGTGTGCCCGCGCAGGTGAATCACCTCCAGCGTGCAGTCGCCGACCGTGATTCGGTCACCGTCGGCGAGGGGCTCCACCGTGATCGGCAGCCCTGGCGCGTCCTCGGCGTGCGCCAGCGGCCGGGCCCCGGTCTCGGCCACCACCTCTTCGAGCGCCAGCCAGTGGTCCATGTGCTGGTGGGTGGTCACCACCGTGGCGAGGCCGGCGTCGCCGATCAGGTCGAGTAGCCGGGGTGCCTCGTTGGCCGCGTCCACCAGGACCTGCTCGCCGTTTGTCCGGCAGCGCAGCAGGTAGGCGTTGTTGTCCATCGGGCCCACCGACACCTTGGTGATGGTGAGCCGGCCCAACTCACGGGTGGCAGGCGGGCCGCCGGGGGTGACGTCTCCGGTGTAGGTCATTGGGCCCGGTCAGATCCACTCGGGTGGGATCGGTAGCGGGCCGTCGGGGGTGACGGTGAGCAGGGTGCCGGGGCTGCGGCCGATCAGCCAGGCGGCGAGGTGGGGCGCGGCGCCGCTCACGGTGGGGGCGGCGGTACGGTCGCCGACCACCAGTTCGTGCTCTCTGCCGTCGCAGCGCAGCACCATCGGCGGCGCGTCGGAGCGACCGGCCAGGCCGGCGGCGACCTCACGCAGGAGCCGGTGGCCGAACGCCACCGGCCAGTCGGCGGGCTGGTAGTCAGTGGCGAGGTCTACGTGGTGCACCTCGATTTCGCGCAGCCGTCCCCAGACGAGGCTCGCCGCGGAGCATGGCCCGCGCCGGGTGTCGACGGTGGCACCCCACGCCTCGGCCGGCATCGCCGCCACCGCCTCGGCGAACCGGTCCGCGCTGCGGCGCAGGTCGTCCCGGTGCGCGGTGGGTGGGCGGACGGCGCCGGCCTCGATGTCCGCGGAGCGGGCGGCGGGGCTCGCGTACATCGGGATGGGGTCCCCGGTGCGGGCGGCGGTGAGCAGGTTGACGAACCCGTCGGCGTTGCGGGCGAGGTGGGCCAAGACGTGTCCCCGGGTCCAACCGGGCAGCAGGGAGGCGGTGGCCAGGCTCGTCTCGTCGAGGTCAGCCGTGGTGCGCAGGAGACGGGCTGTGGCGTCGTCCACTTCGCCCGTCAGCCGCAGTGGATCGGAGGTCACCTCCCTACCCTAGCGGTCGGGTCGTCCCTTCGTCGCCGGGGAAATCGGTTTCGGGTGCGCGCCGGTGCGCCCTACGGTCGGCGACAAACGCGCGGCCGGGAGGTCGGAGGAGGTAGTGGAGTCCGTGACCATCGACCTGACCGCTCTGGGCTGGGACGCCGACTGGGCGTCCGACGCACGACGGCGCGCCGACTGTCAGCCGGCCCGGGTGGCCCGGGTGGAGCGGGGGGTGTGCACCGTCCTCGGGGCTGCCGGCCCGCTCCGCGCCACCCTCGGCGGGGCGGTGCTGGCCACGGCGGCCCGGGACCGGACGTACCTGCCGTGCCTGGGTGACTGGGTGCTGCTCGGCACCTGGCCCGACCGGCCTGTCACGGTCGAGGCGGTGCTGCCCCGGCGTACCGCGTTGGTGTTCCGGGCCGCCGGCAAGGCCGCCCACGGGCAGGTGCTGGCGGCCAACCTGACCGCCACGGCGGTGGTCGAGCCGATGCGTCCTGAGCCCGACCTCGGACGGATCGAGTGCCTGCTCGCGCTCGCGCAGGAGTCGGGGGCCCCGCCACTGGTGGTGCTGACCAAGTCTGACCTGGTCGCCGATCCGGCGGCGGCGGTGCGGCAGGTCGCGGCGGCGGCACCGGGGGTGCCGGTGCTGGCGGTGAGCGCGCAGCGTGGTGCGGGGCTCGACCCGCTACGCGCGGAGGTGGCGCCGGGTCGGACCCTCGGCCTGCTCGGCCCGTCCCGGGCGGGCCGGTCGAGTCTGGTGAACGCGCTTGCCGGCGCGGTGGCGCTGTCGACGTCGGCGATCCGGCGGGTGGACGGCGCGGGCCGACCCGACTCCGCTGGGCGGGCGCTGGTGGCGGTGCCGGGCGGCGGCGCGGTGGTGAAGACCCCGGGGATACGGGTGGTGCACGGCTGACCGATCTGAGCTGGGGGAATGCGCGGGCGAAGGGAAGTGTCACACCCCAGGGCTAGGCTTGCCGAGGCGCTCCTTGGCGCTTGGTAACCAGGTATCCACCACGCCCAACGGGCTAACCACCACGCCCAAACAGGCTAAGCACCACGCCCAAGGGGCGACACAACCGCACAGCGCGACCGCTTGGCCGTCATCCGGATCAGACCCCCCGGGTGGGCCGTCGGGCGACAGCTGCCATCAATCCGCACCCCGGGAGTACACGCACCGTGGTTGACCGACTCATTATCCGTGGCGCGCGCGAGCACAACTTGCGTGACGTCAGTCTCGACCTGCCGCGGGACGCGCTCATCGTGTTCACCGGGCTGTCTGGTTCCGGCAAGTCGAGCCTGGCCTTCGACACCATCTTCGCCGAGGGGCAGCGGCGCTACGTCGAGTCGTTGTCGTCGTACGCGCGGCAGTTCCTCGGCCAGATGGACAAGCCGGATGTGGACTTCATCGAGGGGCTGAGCCCGGCCGTCTCCATCGACCAGAAGTCAACTTCGCGTAACCCTCGGTCGACCGTGGGCACGATCACTGAGGTCTACGACTACCTGCGCCTGCTCTTTGCCCGGGTCGGTCAGCCGCACTGCCCGGTCTGCGGCGAGCGGATCTCCCGGCAGACCCCGCAGCAGATCGTCGACCGGGTCCTCGCCATGGCCGAGGGCACCCGGTTCATGGTGCTCGCACCGGTCGTCCGGGGTCGTAAGGGCGAATATGTGGACCTCTTCGCCGAGCTGCAGGCGAAGGGCTACGCCCGCGCCCGGGTGGACGGGGTGGTGCACCCGCTGACCGAGCCACCGAAGCTCAAGAAGCAGGAGAAGCACACCATCGAGGTGGTCATCGACCGGCTGACCGTGAAGCCATCCGCCAAGCAGCGGCTGACGGACTCGGTCGAGGCGGCACTCGGGCTCTCCAGCGGTCTGGTGCTGCTGGACTTCGTTGACCTGCCCGAGGACGACCCGGAGCGGGAGCGCCGCTACTCGGAGCATCTGGCCTGCCCCAACGACCACCAGCTCGCGATCGAGGACCTGGAGCCCCGGGTCTTCTCCTTCAACGCCCCCTACGGCGCGTGCCCGGAGTGCACCGGCCTGGGCACGAAGAAGGAGGTCGACCCGGAGCTGGTGATCCCGGACCCGGAGCGCACCCTGCGGGAGGGAGCGATCCAGCCCTGGTCCAACGGGCACACCCTGGAATACTTCCTGCGCCTGCTGGGGGCGCTGGGCGAGGCGGAGCATTTCGATCTCGACACACCCTGGCGGGCGCTGCCGGCCCGGATCCAGAAGACGATCCTGCACGGCGCCGACGACCAGGTGCACGTGCGGTACCGCAACAAGTACGGCCGGGAGCGCTCGTACTACACCGGCTTCGAGGGCGTGATGCAGTGGATCGAGCGCCGGCACTCGGATACCGAGTCGGAGTGGTCCCGGGAGAAGTACGAGGGCTACATGCGGGACGTGCCCTGTGCCGCCTGCGGTGGTGCCCGGCTCAAGCCGGAGGTGCTGGCGGTCACCGTCGCCGGTCGGAGCATCGCCGAGGTGTGCGGGATGTCCGTCGGGGAGTGCGCCGAGCTGCTCGCCGGCGTCGAGTTGACCGATCGGCAGCGGCTGATCGCCGAACGGGTCCTCAAGGAGATCAACGCCCGGCTGCGGTTCCTGCTCGACGTCGGGCTGGACTACCTCTCTCTGGACCGCCCGGCCGGCACCCTCTCCGGAGGTGAGGCGCAGCGCATCCGGTTGGCCACCCAGATCGGTTCCGGCCTGGTCGGCGTGCTCTACGTGCTGGACGAGCCGTCGATCGGCCTGCACCAGCGAGACAACCACCGGCTGATCGAGACGCTGCTGCGCCTGCGTGGGCTCGGCAACACGTTGATCGTTGTCGAGCACGACGAGGACACCATCCGTACGGCGGACTGGATCGTCGATATCGGCCCGGGGGCGGGTGAACACGGCGGCCGGATCGTGCACAGCGGCTCGGTCCCGGCGCTGCTGGAGAACCCGGAGTCGATTACCGGGGCGTACCTCACCGGCCGGAAGGAGATCCCGACGCCGGAGCGGCGTCGTCCGCAGACGCCGGGCCGGGAGCTGACGGTGCGGGGGGCCCGCGAGCACAACCTGCGGAACCTGACCGTGACGTTCCCGCTCGGTCAGCTGATCGCCGTCACCGGGGTCAGCGGCTCCGGCAAGTCGACCCTGGTCAACGACATCCTGTACGCGGTGCTGGCCAACCAGATCAACGGGGCGCGGCTGGTGCCGGGCCGGCACACCCGGGTCGCCGGTCTGGAACACGTGGACAAGGTCGTCGGGGTGGACCAGTCGCCGATCGGCCGCACCCCGCGCTCCAACCCGGCCACCTACACCGGCGTCTGGGATCACGTTCGCAAGCTGTTCGCGGAGACGGTCGAGGCCAAAGTCCGGGGGTACGGGCCGGGCCGGTTCTCCTTCAACGTCAAGGGGGGCCGGTGTGAGGCCTGCTCCGGCGACGGCACGATCAAGATCGAGATGAACTTCCTGCCCGACGTCTACGTTCCGTGTGAGGTCTGCAAGGGCGCTCGGTACAACCGGGAGACCCTGGAGGTGCGCTACAAGGGCAAGACCGTCTCGGACGTGCTGGAGATGCCGATCGAGGAGGCGGCGGAGTTCTTCTCCGCGATTCCGGCCATCCACCGACACCTCCGGACGCTGGTGGACGTGGGGCTCGGCTACGTCCGGCTGGGCCAGCCCGCGCCGACCCTCTCCGGGGGCGAGGCGCAGCGGGTCAAGCTCGCCTCGGAGCTGCAGAAGCGCTCTACCGGGCGGACGGTCTACGTGCTCGACGAGCCGACCACCGGGCTGCACTTCGAGGACATCCGGAAGCTGCTGATGGTGCTGGAGGGGCTGGTCGACAAGGGCAACACGGTGATCACGATCGAGCACAACCTCGACGTGATCAAGACCGCCGACTGGATCATCGACATGGGGCCGGAGGGCGGCCACCGCGGCGGCACCGTCCTCGCCGCCGGCACCCCGGAGGAGGTCGCCGAGGTGCCCGAGAGCCACACCGGCCAGTTTGTGCGCCAGGTGCTCAAGCTCGACGGCGCGGCGCAGGGCGCGGTGCAGGCCACCTCCCGGGCGGCCAAGGCCAACGGGGCGAAGACCCGTGCGGTCGGTGCGAAGACCCGCGCCACCCGGAAGACCGCTGCCCAGGCTCGGTGAGAAGAGCTACGCCACCGGTCCCGGTCCACGGCACTGGTCCGGGTCGCCGCTGGTCCGGGTCTGCGCCACCGGACCTGGTCACCGCAGCGACCGGGACCGGTGGCGTGGACCGGGGCGGCTCTGTGACCAGAGTGGTGGCGTCGACTGGCCCGGGTAGGGTCGCACGGGTAGCCCCCGAGCGCTGACATCGAGTGCGGATGCCAGGAACGCGGCGCCGACCGGGTGAACCGACGGGAAGCGTGGTCCGGGAAGCCGGCGGGGGCGTACATCATGGCGGCGGTTTGTTGGCCGAGGAGATTGCGGAATGAGTGACGAGCAGATACCGACGGGGACTGGCAGCGAAGCCAGCGCGGGCAACGGTGCGCGGACCCGGCGGGTGTTGCTGACCGGTGCGGGCGCCGTCGGCGCGGCGATGGCCCTGGCCGCCTGCGGCGACGACTCCACCGGCGGAACCGAGGTCAGCCCCGGCCCGGCGCTGACCGAGAGCGGCGACCCGGGTGGCGGCGACCGGGAGGGCGCCCAGTCACTGGCCCGGACCAGTGACATCCCGGTCGGGGGCGGCGCCGTCTATGCCGCCCAGGGGATTGTCATTACCCAGCCCTCGCCGGGGGAGTTCAAGGGCTTCGACCCGATCTGCCCCCACCAGGGCTGCCCGGTGGCGAACGTTGACGGTGGCACGATCAACTGCACCTGCCATGGGAGCAAGTTCTCGATCGAGGACGGCGCGGTGCAGGCCGGCCCGTCGACCAAGCCCCTCGCCCCGCGGGATGTCAAGGTCACCGGCGACCAGATCTCGCTCGCCTGACCGGGCGGGCCGGCGTGCCGGGGGCTGTCGGAGTCGGCGTAGCAGGGGGCTGTCGGAGCCGGCGACTAGGCTCGGAACGTGGCTGATCCCTCGTCCTACCGTCCCGCCCCCGGCACGATCCCGGAGTCACCGGGGGTCTACCGGTTCCGCGACGGAACCGGCCGGGTGATCTATGTTGGCAAGGCACGCAACCTGCGCAACCGGCTCAACTCCTACTTCGCCGACCCGGTCAATCTGCACCAGCGCACCCGGCAGATGGTCTTCACCGCCGAATCGGTGGACTGGATCTCCGTCGCCACCGAGGTCGAGGCGCTCCAGCAGGAGTTCACCGAGATCAAGCAGTACGATCCGCGGTTCAACGTCCGCTACCGGGACGACAAGTCCTACCCGTACCTAGCGGTCACCGTTGCCGAGGAGTTCCCCCGACTCCAGGTCATGCGGGGAGCGAAGCGCAGGGGTGTGCGCTACTTCGGGCCGTACTCGCATGCCTGGGCGATCCGCGAGACGCTCGACCTGCTGCTTCGGGTCTTTCCGGCGCGTACCTGCTCGTCGGGGGTGTTCAAGCGGGCCGCGCAGGTCGGCCGCCCCTGCCTGCTGGGCTATATCGACAAGTGCTCCGCGCCCTGCGTCGGCAGCGTCTCCGCCGAGGAGCACCGGGCGATCGTGGACGGCTTCTGCGACTTCATGGGTGGCCGGACCGACCTCATGGTCCGGCGGTTGGAGCGGGAGATGGCCGACGCCAGCGCGACGCTGGAGTTCGAGCGGGCCGCCCGGCTCCGCGACGACCTGGCCGCCCTGCGCCGGGCGATGGAGAAGCAGACCGTGGTCTTCGGCGACGGCACCGACGCCGATGTGGTCGCCTTCGCCGATGACCCGCTCGAGGCGGCCGTGCAGGTGTTTCACGTGCGGGACGGGCGAATCCGCGGCCAGCGCGGCTGGGTGGTCGAGAAGACCGAGGAGCTGACCATCGGCGATCTCGTCCACCACTTCTGCACCCAGGTCTATGGCGGGGAGCAGGGTGAGGCTGATGTCCCCCGGGAACTGCTCGTGCCCGAGCTACCCGCCGACGTCGAGGCGCTCGCCGACTGGCTTTCCGACCACCGCGGCAGCCGGGTGACGCTGCGGGTGCCGCAGCGCGGCGACAAGCGCGCCCTGCTGGAGACGGTGGCGCGTAACGCCACCGACGCCCTGGCCCGGCACAAGCTCAAGCGCGCCGGTGATCTGACCACCCGGAGCAAGGCCCTCGACGAGATCGCCGAGACGTTGGGCCTGCAGACGGCGCCGCTGCGCATCGAGTGTTACGACATCTCCCAGATCCAGGGCACCGACGTGGTGGCCAGCATGGTGGTTTTCGAGGACGGGCTGCCGCGCAAGAGCGAGTACCGGCGGTTCATCATCCGGGGCGCCACCGACGACCTCTCGGCGATGTCGGAGGTGCTGCGGCGGCGGTTCGCCCGCTACCTGGACGCGCGGTCCGAGACGGGCGAGGTCGGTGTCGAGTCGGCCGCCCCGACCGGGCCGGCCTCGACCGAGCCGGGCGCGTCCGACGAGCCGCGGGTCGGCACCCTGGTCGATCCGACGACCGGCCGGCCGCGCAAGTTCGCCTACCCACCACAGCTGGTGGTGGTGGACGGGGGTGCGCCGCAGGTGGCGGCGGCGGCGCAGGCCCTCGCCGAGTTGGGCGTCGATGATGTGGCGCTGTGCGGGCTGGCGAAGCGGCTGGAGGAGGTGTGGCTGCCCGACGACGACTTCCCGGCCATCCTGCCGCGCACCTCGGAGGGCCTCTACCTGCTACAACGGGTGCGGGACGAGGCGCACCGGTTCGCCATCACGTTCCACCGGCAGCGGCGTTCCCGGCGGATGACCGAGTCGGCGCTGGATCGGGTCTCCGGGCTGGGGGAGGTGCGGCGCAAGGCGCTGCTGCGCCACTTCGGCTCGCTGAAGCGGCTCTCCGCCGCCTCGGTGGAGGAGATCACCGAGGTCCCCGGGGTTGGCAAGCGGACCGCCGAGGCGATCCTCGCCGCGCTCGGCGACTCGACACAGTCAGATGAACCCCGCACGTAGTACCTGTCTATCGGAGCGTTTCTGACAGAAGGGCTGCGCATGCAGAAGGTGACATCCGTGGACGGCACGGTGATCGCGTACGAACGCTACGGGGCGCATGGCGGGGATCCGCTGATCGTGGTCGGTGGCGCCACCTGCGACCGGGCGAAGACCCGCCCGCTGGCCGAAGGGCTCGGCGCCCACCTGCCGGTCGTCAACTACGACCGCCGTGGTCGCGGCGACAGCGGCGACGCCAGCCCATACGCCGTCGAGCGGGAGGTCGAGGACATCGCCGCCCTCGTCGACGACCTCGATGCCGATGTCATCTTGTACGGGCACTCGTCCGGTGCCGCACTGGTGCTGCACGCCGCCGCCGCCGGGGTGCCGGCCCGGGCGATCGTGCTCCACGAACCACCGTTCGGCGCGGACGCCGACGAGGACCGACAGGAGGCCCGCGACTACGCCGAGGCCCTGACCGCGCTGCTGGCGGAGGATCGACGCGACGACGCCGTGGCGCTGTTCTTCCAGACCACCGGCGTACCGGCGGAGGCCGTGGCCGACCTGCGCCACGAGCCGTGGTGGGCCGACGTGGTGGCGCTCGCGCCGACGCTCGCCTACGACTCGGCGGTCATGGGTGACCTGAGCCGCGGTGGCACCCTGCCGGTGGAGGTCGCCGCCCGGGTTTCCGTTCCGGCGTTGGTGCTCAGTGGCGGGGACAGCCCGGACTGGATGATCGAGGTAGCCCGCGCCGCCGCTGTGGCGCTGCCGCAGGGCACGCACCGGGTGCTGCCCGGCGAGGGGCACGTACCGTCGGCGCAGACCCTCGCCCCGGTGCTGACGGAGTTCATCGCCCGGCCCTGCACCGGCGCCGTGCTCGGCCCGGTCGGCCCCCGCGCCTGGCGCGGGTGGGACGACATTGCCAGCGTGTTCCACCAGCCCACGGATCCTGGGTGGGCAGCGGATCGGCTGCCCACTGTTGATTAAGCCGGGTGTGGGGTGTCGGCGAGTACGGACAGCACCTGCTCGCCGTACTTCGCCAGCTTCGCCTCGCCGACGCCACTGACCCGAGAAAGGTCGGCCAGGGCGGCCGGGGCATCGGTGGCGATCTGTCGCAGTGTGGCGTCGTGGAAGATCACGTACGCCGGCACGCCCTGCTCCTTGGCGGTGGCGGCGCGCCAGGCGCGCAGCCGCTCGAAAGCCTCGGCGGCGGCCGGCGCCAGCTCGGCGACCACGGTGGCTGCGCCGCGCGGCTTCGCCGGCCGGGCCTTCCGGGCCGGCTCGCGGCGGAGCATGACGGCGCGACGCCGGCCCAGCACCTCCGCGCTGGTGTCGGTGAGGGCAAGGGTGCCGTAGTCTCCCTCGACTGCCAGCAGCCCCTCGGCGAGCAGATGCCGGACCACCCCCCGCCACTCCACCTCGCTCAGCTCCGTGCCGATCCCGAAGACCGTCAGAGAGTCGTGCCGGTGCTGCTTGATCTTGTCGGTGGCGCGGCCGAGCAGGATGTCGACGCAGTGCCCGGCACCGAAGCGTTGGTGGCGCTCCCGGTCGAGCCGGTAGACCGTGGAGAGCAGCTTCTGCGCGGCGACCGTGCCGTCCCACGACTCGGGCGGTTGCAGGCAGGTGTCGCAGTTGCCGCAGGCGGCGGCGGTCTCGCCGAAGTAGTCCAGGAGCTGCACCCGGCGGCAGCGGACCGTTTCACAGAGCGCGAGCATCGCCTCGAGATGGGCGGCGAGGTTACGCCGGTGTGCCAGGTCTCCCTCCGAGGTGTCGATCAGCCGGCGCTGCTGCACCACATCCGTCAGACCGTAGGCGAGCCAGGCCGTCGCTGGCAGGCCGTCCCGTCCGGCGCGGCCGGTCTCCTGGTAGTAGCCCTCCACCGACTTCGGTAGGTCAAGGTGGGCGACGAACCGTACGTCGGGCTTGTCGATGCCCATCCCGAAGGCGATCGTCGCGACCATGACCAGGCCGTCCTCGCGCAGGAAACGCTGCTGGTGCCGGGCGCGGGTGACCGCGTCCAGGCCGGCGTGGTAGGGCAGCGCGGCGATACCGTTGTCGACCAGGAACTCCGCCGTCTTCTCCACGCTGGCCCGGGAGAGGCAGTAGATGATGCCGGCGTCCCCCGGGTGCTCGTCCCGGAGCAGGGCCAGCAGCTGCCGCTTCGGCTCCCGCTTCGGCACGATGCGGTACTGGATGTTGGGCCGGTCGAAGCTGGCGACGAAATGCCGGGCCGAGGTGAGCTGGAGCCGGGTCGAGATCTCGGCCCGGGTGGCGCTGGTCGCGGTGGCGGTCAACGCCACCCGGGGCACGCCCGGCCAGCGTTCGTGCAGCATCGACAGGGCCAGGTAGTCCGGGCGGAAGTCGTGCCCCCACTGCGCCACACAGTGCGCCTCGTCGATCGCGAAGAGGCTGATCCGCCCCTGGTCGAGCAGGTGCTGCACGCCCCGGGTACCCAGGGCCTCCGGGGCGAGGTAGAGCAGGTCCAGCTCCCCGGCGACGAAGGCCCGCTCGACGGCGCGGCGGGCGTCGAGGTCCAGCGTCGAGTTGAGGAAGCCGGCCCGGACCCCGACCGCGGTCAGCGCGTCGACCTGGTCCTGCATCAGCGCGATCAGCGGTGACACGACCACCGCGACGCCGTCCCGCAGCAGCGCCGGGATCTGGTAGCAGAGCGACTTGCCGCCGCCGGTGGGCATCAGCACCAGAGCGTCCCCACCGGCCGCCAGGTGCTCGATGGCCTCCTGCTGGAAGCCCCGGAAGGCGTCGTAGCCGAAGACACGCCGCAGTGTTTCCAGCGCGGCGGGCTGCCGGTCGGTGGGGGAGGGCATGGGGCGCAGTCTACGAGTGGCCCCTGACGCGACGGTCCACGCCCGGGCCGTGCGCAGTGGGCGGAGAAGTCTGGTGGTCGATGGTGGGCGAGCTGTCCCGGTGTCGGGAATGTGACGCGGGAGATCTGTGTGGCTCGGCGGGTTAGAGTCGCTGTTCGAACCCGTGGCCCGATTCCGGTCGCGGTGCCACACGTTGGGGGTATTAGGTGATCGAGGCGCAGACGAGCGTGCCGGGTGGGCCCGATCCGTCGGGCACCGACACCACGCTCGTGGTGGTGACCGGGGTCTCCGGCGGTGGGCGCAGCACCGTCGCCCGTGCCCTGGAGAACGTCGGTTACTACGTGGTCGACAACCTGCCCCAGGCGCTGATGCTGGACATGGCCGAGTTGGCAATGAAGGCCGGTGGCGCCGCCCGGCGTACGGCGATGGTGCTGGACGTGCGTTCCCGGGCGTTCTCCACCGACCTGGCCGGTGCGATCCGAGAACTCAAGGAGCGGGGCTTCGCCCCGCGGGTGGTCTTCGTGGACGCCGACGACGAGGTGTTGATCCGGCGGTTTGAGAGCGTCCGGCGTTCGCACCCGTTGCAGGGGGAGGGACGGCTCGCCGACGGCATCGCGGTCGAGCGCGGGCTGCTGGAGGGGGCCCGGGACCAGGCCGACGTGTTCGTCGACACCAGCCATCTCAACGTCAACCAGCTGCGTCGGCGGATCGAGGAGCTCTTCGGTGCCGAGGATGCCCGGCGGCTGCGGGTGACCGTGGTCTCGTTCGGTTTCAAGTACGGCGTGCCGCCGGATGCCGACTTCGTCTGCGACGCCCGGTTCCTGCCGAACCCGTACTGGGTTCCGGAGCTGCGCGAGCACACCGGGCAGGTGGAGGCGGTCAGTTCGTACGTGTTGGGCCAGGCGGGCGCCGAGGATTTCGTGGCGACCTACGCCGACCTGCTGAACGCCACCACCGCCGGATTTGAGCGGGAGGGTAAACGGTATCTGACCGCCGCCGTCGGTTGCACCGGCGGCAAGCACCGCAGTGTCGCCATCGCCGAGGAGCTGGCCGCGCGGCTGCGCCAGACCGGCCTCGCCGCCAACGCGCAGCACCGGGACCTGGGGCGCGAGTGACGGCCATCCGGGTGGTCGCCTTCGGTGGTGGACATGGACTCTCCGCCTCGCTGCGGGCACTGCGGCGCTGCGCCCCCGAACTCGACCTTGATCTGACCGCCGTGGTGACGGTCGGCGACGACGGTGGGTCCAGTGGCCGGCTGCGCGCGGAGCGGGGCGGACTGCCGCCGGGGGACCTGCGGCAGGCGCTTGTCGCGCTGGCCGGAGACCACCCCGCCACCCAGCGCAGCGCCGGGCTCTTCCAGCACCGTTTCGCCGCGGTCCCGACGCCGACGGCCGGCGACTGGGCGGCGACGGGCGGGCTGACGGCGGCGGGCGGGCTGACCGGGCACGCCGTCGGCAATCTCGTGCTCTGCGGGCTGATGGAACTGCTCGGCGACCCGGTGGCGGCGCTGGAGCACGCCGGTGCGATGTTGGGCACCGTCGGGCGGGTGCTGCCGATGTCCTGCGAGTCGGTCGGGATCGAGGCGCGGGTCCGGGGCGTTGACCCGGACCGGCCGGCGGAGGTCGGTATCGTCAGCGGCCAGCATCAGGTGGCCGTCACCACCGGGCGGGTCGAGTCGCTGCGGCTGAATCCGGCGGCTCCGGCGGCCTGCCCCGAGGCGCTGGCCGCCATCGGCGCGGCAGACTGGCTCCTCTTCGGCCCGGGCAGCTGGTATACCAGCGTGTTGCCGCACCTGCTGGTGCCGGAGCTGGCCGCGGCCATCGTCGCGAGCCCCGCCCGCCGGCTGGTCACCCTGAACCTGGCCACGGAGAAGGAGACGTTCGGGCTCTCCGTCGCCGACCACCTGGCCGAGCTGCGGTGGTACCTGCCGAAGCTGCGGGTCGACTGCGTGCTCGGAGACGTCAAGGCGGTGGGTGACCCGGATCCGGTCGAACGTGCGGCAGAATCGCTGGGTGCTCGTCTGATCCTCGCCCCGGTCGCGGTTAACGACGGCACGCCCTGTCATGATTCGGCTGCTCTCGCCGCTGCTTTGGTGCCCGTCCTGGGCGCCGCTCGTTAGACACGTACGTAATCTCCGGCGACACGCCGGAACCGGTCCGTGAGAGGACGCACAATGGCGATGACGGCGGCGGTCAAGGACGAGCTGAGCCGGGTTGACGTGCCCAAGCCCTGCTGCCGGCGGGCGGAGATGGCGGCGCTGCTGCGCTTCGCCGGCGGGTTGCACATCGTCTCCGGCCGGGTGGTCGTGGAGGCCGAACTGGACACCGGGGCGGTGGCCCGACGGCTGCGGCGTGAGGTCGCCGAGGTCTACGGCTACCCCAGCGAGATCCACGTCCTCGCCTCCGGTGGTCTGCGTAAGGGCAGCCACTTCATCGTGCGGGTGGTCAAGGACGGCGAGTTCCTGGCCCGGCAGACCGGCCTGCTCGATGTCCGCGGTCGTCCGGTGCGGGGTCTGCCACCGCACGTGGTGGCTGCCAACGTCTGCTGCGCGGTCTCGGCGTGGCGTGGCGCGTTCATGGCGCACGGTTCCCTCACCGAGCCGGGTCGCTCCAGCGCGATGGAGATCACCTGCCCCGGCCCGGAGTCGGCACTCGCCCTGGTCGGCGCGGCCCGCCGGATCGGCATCGCCGCGAAGAACCGCGAGGTACGGGGCGTGGATCGGGTGGTCGTCAAGGACGGCGACGCCATCGCCGCCCTGCTCACCCGGATCGGTGCCCACGCCAGCGTGCTGGCCTGGGAGGAACGTCGGGTTCGGCGGGAGGTGCGGGCCACCGCGAACCGGTTGGCGAACTTCGACGACGCGAACCTGCGTCGGTCGGCGCGCGCGGCGGTCGCCGCCGCCGCTCGGGTCACCCGTGCGCTGGAGATCCTCGCTGACGACGCGCCGCACCACCTGACCTCAGCCGGGCGGCTTCGGCTGGAGCATCGCCAGGCATCGCTGGAGGAGCTGGGCGCGCTCGCCGACCCGCCGTTGACCAAGGACGCGATCGCCGGCCGGATCCGGCGGCTGCTCGCGCTCGCCGACAAGCGAGCCCGCGATCTCGGCATCCCGGATACCGAAGCGGCAGTCACGCCGGACATGCTCGTGGTCTGATAGGACGGTGGCGGCTTACGGGGCGGCAGGATCGCCACCCGCCGCAGCGTGAACCCCCGTGCTCGGATAGGGTCGCTGCGTACGGCAAGGGAGCCGGCACTCGGCATTCCTCGCCGTGCGCACCGCCTCGGGCGGTCGGTCCCTCTGACCGCGGCGGGGTGGCCGAGATGAACCGTCAAACGGCCGGTTCCACCGGCTGGCGCAGACTAGTCGCCGGCCCGTGGGTCATCACGCCGGCGGACTAGAACGCGAGGAGATGGGACCTGTGACCATCCGGGTTGGCATCAACGGCTTCGGCCGGATCGGCCGTAACTTCTTCCGGGCAGTGCTGGCGTCCGGCGCTGACATCGAGATTGTTGCGGTCAACGACCTGACCGACAACGCGACGCTTGCCCACCTTGTCAAGTACGACAGCATCCTCGGCCGGCTGCCGCACGAGGTGAAGGCCAGCGCGGACGAGATCACCGTGGGCGGCAAGACCGTCAAGACGTACGCCGAGAAGGACCCGGCGAAGCTGCCCTGGGGCGAGCTGGGCGTGGACGTGGTCATCGAGTCCACCGGCCTCTTCACCGACGCCACCAAGGCGAAGGCGCACATCGACGGCGGCGCCAAGAAGGTGATCATCTCGGCGCCGGCGAAGAACGAAGACGTCACCGTCGTGATGGGCGTCAACCACGCGGAGTACGACCCGGCCAAGCACGCGGTTATCTCCAACGCCTCCTGCACCACCAACTGCCTGGCACCGATGGCGAAGGTCCTACAGGACACGTTCGGCATCGAGCAGGGTCTGATGACCACCATCCACGCCTACACCCAGGACCAGAACCTCCAGGACGCTCCGCACAAGGACATGCGTCGCGCCCGTGCCGCCGCGCTGAACATCGTGCCGACCTCCACCGGTGCGGCGAAGGCGATCGGCCTGGTACTGCCGGAGCTCAAGGGCCGGCTGGACGGCTACGCGCTGCGGGTGCCGATCCCGACCGGGTCCGCCACCGACCTGACCGTCACCGTCGGCCGGGAGACCACGGTGGACGAGGTCAACGCCGCGATGAAGGCGGCCGCCAACGGCCCGCTCAACGGCGTCCTGTCCTACAACGAGGACCCGATCGTCTCGGCCGACATCGTCACCGACCCGGCGTCCTGCATCTTCGACGCCCCGCTGACCAAGGTGATCGGCAACCAGGTGAAGATCGTCGGCTGGTACGACAACGAGTGGGGCTACTCGAACCGCCTGGTGGACCTCGTGAAGCTGGTTGGTCAGTCGCTGTGAGTGCGCGTAGGCAGCTCGCGGGGGGCCTGGTAACGAAGGGAAGGTCGGTCCGGTGACTATCCGCACCCTCGACGACCTGCTCGCCGAGGAGGTAACGGGTCGGCGGGTGTTGGTCCGCGCGGACCTGAACGTCCCGCTCGACAAGCAGACTGGTCAGATCACCGACGACGGCCGGGTCCGGGCCGTGCTGCCGACCCTGGGCGCGCTCGTCCAGGCCGGCGCGAAGGTGGTCGTCTGCTCCCACCTGGGGCGGCCGAAGGGTAGCCCCGACCCGGCGTTCAGCCTGCGTCCGGTCGCCGAGCGGCTCGGTGAGCTGCTCGGCGCGCCGGTGCACGTCGCCGAGGACACGGTCGGCGACTCGGCCCGGTCCACCGTGGCCGGTCTCGCCGACGGTCAGGTCGCCCTGCTGGAAAACCTCCGGTTCAACCCGGGCGAGACCAGCAAGGACGAGGCGGAGCGGGGTGCCTTCGCCGACCAGCTCGCCGCGCTCGCCGACGCGTACGTGGACGACGCGTTCGGCGCGGTGCACCGTCGGCACGCCAGCGTGTACGACGTACCGGCCCGGCTGCCGCACGTGGCGGGCCGGCTGGTGCTGCGCGAGGTGGAGGTGCTCGGCACCCTCGCCGGGGAGCCGGACCGCCCGTACGTGGTGGTGCTCGGTGGGTCGAAGGTCTCCGACAAGCTGGCGGTGATCGAGGCGCTGCTGCCGAAGGTCGACCGGCTGCTGGTCGGCGGCGGCATGTGCTTCACCTTCCTCAAGGCGCAGGGCTACGAGGTGGGCACCTCGTTACTGGAGGAGGAGATGGTCGAGACCTGCCGCAGCCTGCTGGAGCGTGCCGACGGCAAGATCATGCTTCCGGTTGACGTGGTGGTGGCGGACGCGTTCGCCCCCGACGCCGCGCACGACACGGTGCGGGCCGACGGGATCCCCAGCAAGCGGGTCGGGCTCGACATCGGTCCGGCGACGGTGGCTGGTTTCGCCGCCGCGCTGCGGGACGCTCGGACGATCTTCTGGAACGGCCCGATGGGCGTGTTCGAGATGGCGGCCTTCGCGCACGGCACCCGTGGCGTCGCCGAGGCGATCGCGACGTCGGACGCGTTCACCGTGGTTGGCGGCGGCGACTCCGCCGCCGCGGTGCGGGTCCTCGGCCTTGACGAGCAGGCGTTCAGCCACATCTCGACCGGTGGCGGCGCCAGTCTTGAGTACCTGGAGGGCAAGACCCTCCCCGGCATCGCGGCCTTGGAGAGCTGAATGGCCAACCCCACCCGCCGGCCACTGATGGCCGGCAACTGGAAGATGAACCTCAACCATCTCGAGGCGAATCTGCTGGTGCAGAAGCTCGCCGCGAGTCTCACCGCGAAGCAGCTCACCGATGTCGAGACGGTGGTGCTACCGCCGTTCACCGACCTACGGACGGTGCAGACCGCCGTTGACGGGGACAAGCTGCTGGTTGGCTATGGCGCGCAGGACCTCTCGCCGCACGCGTCGGGAGCGCACACCGGTGACATCGCCGGGTCGATGCTGACCAAGCTGGGCTGCACGTACGTGGCGGTCGGTCACTCCGAGCGGCGGGCGAACCATCACGAGGACGACGCGGTCGTCAACGCGAAGGTGCAGGCGGCGCTCACCCATGGGCTCACCCCGATCCTCTGTGTGGGGGAGGGGCTGGAGGTTCGGGAGCAGGGCGGCCAGGTGGCGCACTGCAACGACCAGCTCGATGCCGCGCTCAAGGGGCTCGCCGCCGAGCAGGTGGCCCAGGTTGTCGTCGCGTACGAGCCGGTCTGGGCGATCGGCACCGGCAAGACGGCCACCCCGGAGGACGCCCAGGAGGTGTGTGGGGCGCTCCGTGAGCGCCTTGCCGGGCACTTCGGCCAGGAGACGGCCGACCGGGTTCGGGTCCTGTACGGCGGGTCGGTCAAGTCCTCGAACGTGGCCGCCATCATGGCTCAGCCGGACGTGGATGGTGCCCTTGTCGGCGGTGCCAGCCTGGACGCTGAGGAGTTCGCGAAGATCTGCCGGTTCCCGGAGCACACCACCGGCTGATCGCTTCGCTATCCTTGACTCCGCCCGTCCGCCGGTCGGTGCCGCCGTGCCCGTTCTGCTCGGGCGAGGATCGCAACGAGAGGACTGTCCCCCGCCATGCCGATCTGGTTCGCGTACACGTTGATCGTGTTGCTGGTCATTACGAGCGTCATGCTCACCCTGCTGATCCTGCTACACCGGGGTAAGGGCGGTGGGATGTCCAGCATGTTCGGCGGCGGGGTCAGCTCCAGCCTGGCTGGGTCGTCGGTTGCCGAGAAGAACCTGGACCGCTACACCGTTCTGGTGGGCATCGTCTGGTTCGCCTGCATCGTCGGTCTGGGGCTCTGGCTGCGTCTTCAGCAGTCCAGCCTCGGCTGAACCCAGCACATCGAGTCACCACCGCGCGCGGTTCGTCTTCGGACGAGCCGCGCGCGGTTCGTATACCCCATCCCGCCGCTGAGGTGTCGCCCGCGGCCGCCGTGCCGCCACGGGCGACACCTCAGCGGACGCTGCGGAAGCGGGCGGGTAGGTCGGCGGCGGCGCTCCGATCCAGCAACCAGAGGGTGCGGTTGACGCCCCGCACACCCGCGGCCGGTAGCTGCACCGGCCCCGCACCAGCCAGCGCCAGGCCGACCGCGCGGGCCTTGTCCGCCCCGCTGGCGACCAGCCACACCTCCTCGGCGGTGTTGATCGTCGGCAGGGTCAGGGTGGTCCGGATCGGTGGCGGCTTCGGGCTGCCCCGGACCGCACTGACCGGCCGGCTCTCGTAGTGCACCGGATGCTCTGGGAAGACCGAGGCCACGTGCCCGTCCTCGCCCACTCCCAGCAGGAGCACGTCGAAGTGGGGGAGGACGGCGGTGCCGGGGCGGGCCGCCTGGGCCAGCGCCGCCGCGTACCGGGTGGCGGCCTCTTCCGGGTCGCTACCGGCCGGGTCGTCCGAAGCCGGCATCGGGTGCACCCGGGCCGGGTCCAGCGGCACCGCGTCCAGGAGCGCCGCCCGGGCCTGCGTCGCGTTGCGCTGTGGGTCACCCTCGGGCAGGAACCGCTCGTCGCCCCACCAGACGTCCACCCGGGACCAGTCGACCGCCTCGCGGGCGGGCAGGGCCGCCAAGGCCCGGTAGACGGCGGCGGCGATCCGCCCACCGGTCAACACCACCGACGCCTGACCGCGCCCGGTCTGTGCATCGAGGATTCGGACCAGTAACCGGGCGGCCACCGCCTGCGCCAGCAGCTCGGCGTCGGCGTGGACCGCGATACTCGCCTCGCTCATGCCCGTGCGATCCCAGCGTGCGTGGTAATCCCGGCCTCGGCCCGTTGGGCCTGAGCCGGGTCCTTCCAGACATGCACCCGTTGCGCGGGCCGGCGTTCCAGCCCGGAGAGCCCCGCCGCGGCACCGAGCGCCTCCGCGTATACCTGGTCGGCGTCGAGCCGGCGCAACTCCTCGGCCAGCTCGTCGCCGAGCGGCCGGCGCACCAGCGGTAGGAGGCGGTCATCCTGACCGGTGCGGCGGAAAACTGCCATGCTGTCGTTGCGGGTCAGCGTCAGCTCGTCGCCGTTGGCACAGCGCAATTGCACCTCATGCATCCGGGAGTACTGGTCGGTGTGCCGCCACTCGGGGGCGATCCCCAGCCGGGAGGCGAGCCAGCCGCGCATCAACGCGGCCGTCGGATCGGTCGGTGGTGCCACCACGGTCGCCGCGGTGACCTGCGCCTCGGTGGTGTCGAAGGCACCCGCCACCAGGGCGCGCCACAACGTGACCCGGGTCCAGGCCAGGTCGGTGTCGCCGGGCGCGTAGTCGTGCGCCCGCTGCCGCAGCGCCTCGATCGGGTTGTCGGCCTGCGCGGCGTCGGTGATGCGCCGGTCGGCCACCACACCCAGGAAGTCGGTGGCGATCTCGGCTGGCGGATCCCCGTGCCACCAGGTCACCACCGGTACGTCCGGCACCAGCAGCGGCATCACCACCGACTCGGCGTGCAGGGCCAGCCGCCCGTGCATCCGGGCCACCACCGCCTCGCCGGGGCCGAGCCGGCCACCCACCACGATCTCCGCGTCCAGCCGGTTTCGATCCCGATCCACATCGGAGCGAACCACGATCAGCAGCCGGCACGGGTGGGCGGCGGAAGCGATCGTCGCCGCTGCCTCCGCCTCCCGGACCCGTTTCTCGTCCACCACCACGACCAGGGTGAGTGCCATGCCACTGGCCACCCCGCCGGCGCTGCGCCGTTCGGCAGCGAGCGCCTTGACCACCTCGTTGCCGGTGGTGTCCCACAGGCCGATCATCGCTGCCTCCCGGTCTGCTCGCGTCGCTCGGTCGTCACGCCCGCCGCCAGGCGCGGCCCGTCCGCGCCAGCATCTCGTCGGCGCGGCGGGGGCCCCACTCACCGGATCGGTAGGGTTCCGGCTTCGTCGCCGCCCACGCCTGCTCCAACGGGTCCACCACCCGCCAGCTCTGTTCGACCTCGGCGGCGTCCGGGAAGAGGGTGCGGTCCCCGATCAGGACGTCCAGCACCAGCCGCTCGTAGGCCTTCGGGCTGGCCTCGGTGAACGCCTCGCCGTACTGGAAGTCCATCGCGATGTCGCGGACCTCCATCGCGGTTCCGGGTACCTTGGAGCCGAACTTGAGGACCACGCCCTCGTCTGGCTGGACCCGGATGACGAGTTGGTTGTTGCCCAGCGACTCCACATCGGCGTCGTTGAACGGTAGGTGTGGGGCCTGCTTGAACATGACCGCCACCTCGGTCACCTGCCGGGGCATCCGCTTGCCGGCGCGGATGTAGAAGGGCACCCCCGCCCACCGGCGGTTCTGGATGCCAAGCTGCACCGCGACGTAGGTCTCGGTGGTCGACTCCGCCGGGACTCCCTTCTCGTCCAGGTAGCCGAGCGCGCGTTCGCCGCCGACCCAGCCGGGTAGGTACTGGCCGCGTACGGTCCCCTGATCCACATCGGGTGGCAGGGTGATGGCCTTGAGCACCCTGAGCTTCTCGGCGCGGATCTCGTCGGCGGCGAAGCTGGTGGGCTCCTCCATCGCCACCAGCGCGAGTAGCTGAAGGAGATGGTTCTGGAGCACGTCTCGGGCCGCACCGGCGGTGTCGTAGAACCCGGCCCGGGTGCCGATGCCCACATCCTCGGCCATGGTGATCTGCACCGAGTCGACATATCTCGAGTTCCACAACGGCTCGAACAGGTTGTTGGCGAACCGCAGGGCGAGGATGTTCTGAACCGTCTCCTTGCCCAGGTAGTGGTCGATGCGGAAGACGTCCCGGCGGGTGAAGACATCGTCCACCAGGTCGTTGAGCTTCTTCGCCGAGGGTAGGTCGTGCCCGAAGGGTTTCTCGACCACGACCCGGCGCCACCCGCCGGAGCTGGCGTTATCCGCCATTCCGGTGCGAGCGAGCTGCTTGAGCACCACCGGGAAAGCCGGCGGGGGGATGGCGAAGTAGAAGGCGGCGTTGCCGGGGATACCGTGCGTCTGGCGTAGCCTCCCCAACGCCTCCGCCAGCTGGTCGAAGGCCTCGTCGTCGTCGAACGACCCGCCGACGAACTTGATGTTGCCGGCCAGCCGCGCCCACACCTCCTCTCGCCAGGGAGTGCGGGCGTGTGCCTTCGCCGCCGCCTGGGCGAGGGACTCGAAGTCGCCGTCCCCCCAGTCCCGGCGGGCGAAGCCGAGCACGACGAAGCTCGGGGGCAGCAGCCCCCGGTTTGCCAGGTCGTACACTGCCGGTAGCAGCTTCTTGCGGGCCAGGTCCCCGGTAACGCCGAAGATGACCAGAGCACAGGGTTCCGGGATGCGGGGCAGCCGTCGATCCTGCGGGTCGCGTAACGGGTTTGTCACGCCGTCTCCTCGCTCCGCCTTGTTATGTCCGTCATCGTCGCTTGGGTAGCGCGCCAGCCGCCTCCAACAGCTGCGCCACACCCGCCGACCGGTCGGTCAGGTGTATCCGCAGCACCGGACGCTTCCGGTCAGCCAGGGCCTGCCGGTCGCCGGCGGCCTGCGCCGCCTGTAGTTCCCCGAAGCTGTACGGCTTCCCGGGTACCGGCAGATCATCGTCGACCGTACCGGTTAGCTGGAGGAAGCTGCCCACCTGTGGGCCACCCTTGTGATATTGCCCGGTGGAGTGCAGGAATCGGGGGCCCCAGCCAAAGGTCACCGGCGGGCTGAGCGCCTCGGCCAACACGGGACGGAGCCGGGCTGCGTCGGCATCGGCCCCGCGGTCGAGGTACGCCATGACCGCGAGATAGCCGTCGTCATCCACGCCGTTGATCAGCCAGCGCAGTGCGCCGGCCAGGTCGTTCGGCACCCCCGCCGGGGCGTACACCTCGATCGCGCCTTCGGTGAACGACGGCTGTTCCGTCGGCGCGCCCGAGGCCAGGAGTTTCTTGGTGTTCTCCTTGCTCTCGGTGACGTTCGGTTGGTTGAACACGTCGATGCCGAGTACCACGCCGGCAATCGCGACCGCATACTCCCAGGCGAGGAACTGTGCCCCCAACGGCCCGTTGACCGCCACGTCCGGCATGCCGCCGGTACCTTCCCCGCCGCGGAGTTCCCCGGCGCTCAGCGCCCCGCCGTAGCTGATGGTGAGGACGTCCTCGCCGGTGGCGCCCGGGCTGGTCGGCGACTCGACGACGACCGGCAGGATGCCGATCCCGGACTTGCCGGTGGACTCGGCGATCAGCTGCTCGGCCCAGTCACCGAGCCCGTCGATTCCGCTGCCGTCCGAGACCAGCGCCACCCTGTCCCGGCCGGCGGTGGCGGCGGCGCCCAGCGCGGCGCCCAGCGCCAGCGCCGGATTGTCCCGCTCGGCGGCCAACGACCCGGCGAAGGCCTCGGCCTGGTCCAGCAGCTCGGCCACCTCGACCCCGGCCAGCGCCGTCGGAACGAGTCCGAACGCGGTCAGCGCGGCGAAGCGCCCGCCGACGTTCGGGTCGGCCAGCACGGTGAACGCTCCCATCTCGGCAGCGGTCGCCGCCAGCGGTGAGCCCGGGTCGGTGACGATCACGAAGTGCCGTCCGGCCTCCGCCTCGGACATCCCCTCGTCGAGGAACGCCTGCCAGTACGCGCGTCGCTGGCTGTCGGTCTCCACGGTCGAACCGGACTTGCTGGCCACCACGACGACGGTCCGCTTCAGGCGGTCGGCGAGCGCCGCCCGGATCTGACCAGGATCGGTGGTGTCCAGGATTGTCAGCGGGCGGCCGAGCGTCCGGGCGATCACCTCGGGGGCCAGCGACGAACCACCCATCCCACAGAGCACCACGTGGTCCAGGTCGGCCAGCTCCGAGGTCAGCTCGGCGAGTTGCGGAAGCAGCTCCCGGCTGCGGGTGTGGGTGTCGACCCAACCCAGCCGAATCCGCGCCTCGTCCTCCGCCTCCGGCCCCCAGAGCGTGGGGTCCTTCGCGGCCAGTTGGCCCGGAACCCCGGCCGTGGTCACCGCGGTCCGAGTGGAGGCGGCCGCGGCCTGGTCGACCGCGTCCGCCCCGCGTACGGAGAGGCCGGCAGCGGCCTCGACGGGCTGTCCGAGAAGCTCGCTCACGCGTTGCCTCCCGCCCGCTCGGCGGCCTGCGCGTTGTTCGTGGCGGCGCCGCCGGGGTGGTCGATGCCCCGGTTGGCGGCGGCGAGGGAGCGGCGGACACCTGCGAGGAGCTCCTTCCAACTCGCCTCGAACTTCTCCACCCCCTCGCGCTCCAGGGTGTCGATCACGTCGGTCAGGTCAACCCCCGCCGCGGTCAGGCCCGCGAAGACCTCCCGCGCGTCGTCGTAGCCGCCGGTGACGGTGTCGCCGCTGGTCTCGCCGTGCTCGGCGTAGGCGTTGATCACCGGCTCCGGCATCGTGTTGACGGTGCCGGGGGCGATCAGCTCCTCGACGTAGATCACGTCCCGGTAGTCCGGGTTCTTCGTCGAGGTGGAGGCCCAGAGCGGTCGCTGCGGATGTGCTCCGGCGTCGGCGAGGGCCTGCCACCGGTCGGAGGCGAAGACCTGGCTGTAGCGCTCGTAGGCCAGTCGGGCGTTGGCGATCGCGGCCCGACCGCGCAGCGCGTTGGCCTGCTCCGAGTCGATCTTCTCCAGCCGCTTGTCGACCTCGGTGTCGACCCGGGAGACGAAGAACGACGCCACCGAGCCGATCTTGGACAGATCGTGGCCGTTCGCCTTCGCCCGTTCCAGGCCGGTCAGGAACGCCTCCATGACCGCCGAGTAGCGGTCCAGGCCGAAGATCAGGGTGACGTTTACGCTGATCCCCTCGGCCAGGGCGGCGGTGATCGCCGGAAGCCCGGCCTCGGTAGCCGGGATCTTGATGAACAGGTTCGGCCGGTCCACCAGCCACCAGAGCGCCCGCGCCTCGGCGATGGTCTGGTCGGTCTCGTACGCCAGCCGCGGGTCCACCTCCAACGAGACCCGCCCGTCCACTCCCGCCGACGCCTCGTAGGCCGGTCGCATCACGTCACAGGCCCAGCGCACGTCGTACGCGGTGAGGGTGCGGACCGCCTCCTCGACCTCCACCCCGCGCATCGCGAGGTCGTGTAGCTGCCAGTCGTACTCCTCAGCGTCGCCCAGGGCCTTGGCGAAGATCGTCGGGTTACTGGTCACCCCCACCAGGTGCTTCTCCCGGCGTAGCCGGTCCAGCCCACCGGAGCTGAGCCGTGTCCGTGAAAGATCATCGAGCCAGACCGCCACGCCCACGGCGGTGAGCTCACCCAGCCTGTCCGTCATGCCGTCTCGCTCCCTTCAGTTGCCGGTCGGATTACCGGTGATGTCGCCGACCCGGGTCAGCGTGGCGTGCGCCGCGCCCACGATCCGGTCCGGGGTGAAACCGAACTGTTCGAAGAGCACGGTGTGCGGGGCGCTTGCCCCAAAATGCTCCAGGCTGATGCTCTCACCGCAGTCACCGACGAAGGCCCGCCAGGACATCGCGACACCCGCCTCCACGCTCACCCGGGCCCTTACCCCACGGGGCAGGACCGACTCCTGGTACGCCTCGTCCTGGGCCCGGAACCACTCCTGGCAGGGCATGGAGACGACCCGGGTGGGGGTCCCGTCGGCCTCCAGCCGCTCTCGGGCGGTGAGGCAGAGCTGCACCTCCGAGCCGGTGCCGAGGAGGATCACCTGCGGCTTGCCGCCGGAGGCCTCGGCCAGCACGTACCCGCCGCGGGCCACCCCCTCCGCGCTGTTGAGCACGGATCGATCGAAGGTCGGCAACGGCTGGCGGCTCAGTGCCAACGCGGCCGGCCGGTCGGTCTGCGTCAGGACCTGCCGCCACGCCCAGGCGGTCTCGTTCGCGTCGGCGGGGCGTACCACGTCCAGTCCGGGAATCGCCCGCAGTGAGGTGAGGTGCTCCACCGGCTGGTGGGTCGGTCCGTCCTCACCGAGGCCGATCGAGTCGTGCGTCCAGACGTAGGTAACCGGCAGCCTCATCATCGCCGCGAGGCGCACCGACGGGCGCATGTAGTCGCTGAAGACGAGGAAGGTGCCGCCGTACGGGCGGGTGCCGCCGTGCAGGGCGATTCCGTTGAGGATGGCGCCCATCGCGTGCTCACGGACGCCGAAGTGCAGCGTACGGCCGTACGCGTTGCCCGGGAAGTCCTTGGTGGCGTGCTCGGCCGGGATGAAGGATGGCTCGCCCTTCATGGTGGTGTTGTTGCTGTCGGCCAGGTCAGCCGAGCCGCCCCACAGCTCCGGCAGCACCGGTGCGAGCGCGGCGAGGACCTTACCGGAGGCGGCGCGGGTGGCGAGGCCTTTGGCGTCGGCGGGGAATGTGGGTAGGGCGTCCGTCCAGCCCGGCGGCAGGGTCCGGGTGGCCAGCCGGTCCCAGAGCGCCCGGCGCTCCGGGTTCGCCTGCCCCCAGGCCTCGAAGGTCTCGGTCCATTCGCGCTGGGCGGCGATGCCACGTTCCAGTACCTGGCGGGCGTGCTTGAGGACGTCCTCGTCGACCTCGAAGGTGCGCTGTCGGTCGAAGCCGAGGAGTTCCTTGGTCGCCGCGACCTCGTCGGCGCCGAGCGCCGAACCGTGGATCTTGCCGGTGTTCTGCTTGTTCGGCGCCGGCCAGCCGATGATGGTGCGCAGCGCGATGAACGACGGCCGCCCGGTCTCCGCCCTGGCCGCCTGGAGCGCGCGGTACAGCGTGGCCACGTCCTCGTGGTAGTCGCCCTCGTCGGCGTCACCGCGGCGCCAGTCCACGGTCTGCACGTGCCACCCGTACGCCTGGTAACGGGCCGCGACGTCCTCGCTCTTGGCGATCCGGGTGTCGTCCTCGATCGAGATCTCGTTGTCGTCGTAGATCACGCAGAGGTTGCCCAGCTGCTGGTGTCCGGCGAGGGCGCTGGCCTCGTGACTGATCCCCTCCTCGATGTCGCCGTCGGAGGCGATGCACCAGATGTCGTGGTCGAAGATCGAGGCACCGGGCTCCGGCTCGGGGTCGAACAGCCCGCGTTCCCGACGGGCGGCCATCGCCATCCCGACCGCGTTGCCCAGGCCCTGTCCGAGCGGGCCGGTGGTGGTCTCCACGCCCGGGGTATGCCCGTACTCGGGGTGACCGGGGGTGAGAGAGCCCCACTGCCGCAGCCCTTCGAGGTCGGCGAGGCTCATCGGGTAGCCGGAGAAGTAGAGCTGGATGTAGAGGCTGAGGCTGGAGTGCCCGGCGGAGAGGACGAAGCGGTCTCGGCCGGGCCAGGTCGGGTCGGCGGGATTGTGCCGCATCACCCGGTTGAAGAGTAGGTAAGCCGCGGGCGCCAGGCTCATCGCGGTGCCGGGATGGCCGTTGCCGGATTTCTCGACGGCATCCATGGCCAGCACGCGGACCGTGTCGACCGCCCGACGGTCGAGGTCGGACCAGTTGAGTGCAGGAAGCTCGGGTCGGTTGTCAGCCACGTTGGTTGTGCTCCTCGGCAGATGGGCGGAACCCTCACCGGTGACCCTATCGAGCGGTCCTAAACGTCCGCCCACGGATCCGTGCATGCTGTTCTCCCGGTTCCGGCCGCTTCGTCGCGTACGGATGTGACGCCCCGCACCGTTGCTGGGTCACCAGGGCAGCCAATACGGCGGCGCGTAGGGTGGGGCGGTGGTGGTCCCGGAGTGGGGCCCAATCTTTTCGACCTCTCCCGCCCATGCCGGAAGGTGGCATCCGTGAGCATGATCACCGAGCGCCCCGTCAGCGACACCGCCGGGCAGCCGGTCGGCACGACGGGGGACGGGGCGGTCGGCTCGCGGCGGGACGTGCGGGCGGTGGTCGCGGCGTACGTGGCGTTGACCAAGCCGCGGATCGTGGAGCTGCTGCTGGTCACCACCGTGCCGGCGATGATGCTCGCGCACGGCGGTCTGCCGTCGCTCTGGCTGATGGCGGTGGTGCTGGTCGGCGGGTCGCTGGCGGCCGGCGCGGCCAGTGTCCTGAACTGCTACATCGACCGGGATATCGATCAGGTGATGCGGCGCACCAAGCGTCGCCCGCTCCCGGCGCACACCGTCGCGCCGCGGAATGCACTGATCTTCGGCCTGGTGCTGGCGGTGCTCTCGGTCACCCTGCTGGCCGTCTTTACCAATGCGTTGGCCGCCGGGTTGACGCTGGCCGCGATTCTCTATTACGACCTGGTCTACACCGCCTGGCTCAAGCGCACCACCGCGGCGAACACCTTCTGGGGTGGGGCCTGTGGGGCGGCGCCGGTGTTGATTGGCTGGGCCGCGGTGACCGGCTCCCTCGCGCCGGCCGCCTGGGCGCTCTTCGGGGTCGTCTTCTTCTGGCAGATGCCGCACTTCTATCCACTGGCGATGAAGTACAAGGAAGACTACGCGCGGGCGGGCATTCCGATGCTGCCGGTGGTGGCGTCCACCCGGCGGGTCAACGCCGAGATTCTCGTTTTCGCCTGGCTGACGGTGCTGGTCTCGCTGGTGGCCTGGCCGCTCGGGGCCGGGATGGGGCCGATCTACGGGCTCCCGACTCTTGTCGTGGGGGCCGTCTTCCTGGTCGAGGCGCACCGGCTCTGTCGTCGGGTGGTGCGGGGGGATGCGGTCAAGCCGATGCGGTTGTTCCACTGGTCCACCACCTACCTGACCGTCGTCTTCGTGGCGGTTGCGCTGGACGCGGTGATCTGACCGCTCTGCCCCGCCGAGGCGATGGTGTCGGATTTGCTGGTCCAGCCATTGACGTTCGGGAATCACCTGATGGTCGGAAACCCGTCACTCTGGTTTATGTTGTGGAAATCTCCTGGCTGATAATGCGAAAGTTATGCAGGTAAATCAGGTCAAAAGGGGTATCTTCGGTCACACTTTCGGGGTAACTGGCATCACAAAAGGTTCACCGAACTCGCCCGCAAGGAGGGAACTCTGCTTAGGCTTCGCGTCATGGCAGATCGTTTCGATACGACGCTGACGGCCGAGCAGGCCGCCAACGCTCCGGCCCCCAGTGGCCTGGTGGCCGGCATCAAGTCGTTCGCCGCCGGGCACGGCGGGGCGAAGGCGGTCATCGAGTACGTCGGCAAGCGCGGTGCGCGCATCGTCCTCGTCGGCTCCGACGGGGTCTGGGGCGACCAGTTCGCGGACGACACCGTCGCCGCGCGGCAGGCGTGCGCCAAGGCGGGCGTCACCGTCGAAAACGCGTGGGAGCGTGAACTGATGGACCAGATGCGTCCGAGTAACGATCTCTGGCGCTCGATGGCCCGGCGTACGATGGCTCGCTAGGCTCCCGGCTATGGTGATCAATTCGCCCGAGCCGACCCCTGGGGAGCCCCGGGTCGCCATCGTGACCTGCGCGGCCCTTCCTGACCTTGACAGTGACGACCGCCTCGTCCACGCGCCGCTCGCGGCTCGTGGCGTCACCGCCGAGGCGGTGATCTGGGATGATCCCGGCATTGACTGGGCGGGTTATGACCTCGTGGTCCTCCGCTCGCCGTGGGACTACACCGCCCGCCGGGACGCCTTCGTCGCCTGGGCGGCGTCGGTGCCGGCCCTGGCCAACCCGGCGGACGTCGTCCGCTGGAACACCGACAAGCGCTACCTCGAACAGCTCTCCGCCGCTGGGGTGGCCACCGTTCCCACCGCCTGGGTCCAGCCGGGGCAGCAGTGGTCACTCCCCGCGGAGCGGGGGGAGTACGTCATCAAGCCCTCGGTCAGCGCGGACAGCCAGGACACCGGCCGGTACGACCTGGCCGATCCCGCGCACCGGGAACTGGCCCAGGCGCACGTTCGGCGCCTCGGTGCGGCCGGGCGGGTGACCATGGTTCAGCCGTACCTCTCCGCTGTTGACACCGACGGCGAGACCGCGTTGCTCTTCCTCGCCGGCCCCGACGGCCTGCGTTTCAGCCATGCGATCCGCAAGGGCGCGATGCTGACCGGCCCGGACCTGGGGCCGGAGGGGCCCCGTAAGACCGAGCGGATCACCCCCCGCACCGCCACCGGGGAGCAGGTGGCGGTGGCGGAGAAGATCCTGGCCGAGGTTCCGGGCGGACCGGAGCGGTTGCTCTACGCCCGGGTTGACCTGATCCCGGGCGAGGGCCGCACGCCGCTCTTGGTCGAGCTGGAGCTGACCGAGCCGTCACTCTTCCTCGGGTACGCCGACGGCGCTCCGGATCGTCTCGCGGATGCCATCCTGACCCAACTACACCGCAAACCCTGAAACACCCTCGCTCGACGTCGTCGGACCGCTGCTGTCGCGGGCCGACGACGTCGGCGCTTGGGGCTCCGGGACCTTGCCGGTCGGCCGGGCCCGACGACTGGGAGCGGCCGGGACCGACGACTCAGGCGGGAACGGGGGCCGAGGGCTCGGTCGCGGTGTCGCGGGCGCTGGGGACGCCCGGCGTGGGCGTCGCGGCCGGCTGGCGCTCCCGGGTCGACCGGAGCACCGCGAGGGTGGCCAGCAGCACCAGGCAGGAGCCGAGCATGTGGGCCCCGACGAGAAGCGCCGGCAGGTTGGTGAAGTACTGCACGTAGCCGATCACACCCTGCCCTGCCTCTACCCCGACCAACACCAACGCGGCCCGGGCGGGGCCGGTGGCGCCGACCGCCCGGAACGCGAAGACCAGCGCCACCGAGAGGCCGATCAGCAGGAACACACCATCGGCGTGGACCTGGGAGATCTGCTCGGGGTCGAGACCGTTGCGGGCGGCGCCACCATCACCGGCGTGGGGGCCGCTGCCGGTGACCCAGGTGCCGACCACGAGCACCGCCACGCAGACCACGGTGGTGATCACCGCGAGGGTGCGCAGCGGCCCCGGCACCACCGGCACGGTCGGGCCGTCCGGTTCCGCGATCCGTCGCCACAGGGTGTATGCGAGGGCGATCACGACCATCGAGGCGAGAAAGTGCAGCCCGACCACCCACGGGTTGAGCTCGGTGAGGACGGTGATCCCACCGATCACCGCCTGCGCCGGGATGCCGAGCAGGACCGCGACCGCGAGTGGCAGCAGGCCGCGTCGGCGCGGTCGGTGTAGCAGGAGGGCCACCACCACGGCGATGGCGACGATGCCGACCGCGAAGGTCAGTAGTCGGTTGCCGAACTCGATCGCCCCGTGCAGGCCCATTTCCTGCGTGGCGGTGTACGACGTGTCGGTGCAGCGGGGCCAGGTGGGGCAGCCCAGGCCGGAGGCGGTCAGCCGGACGGCCCCGCCGGTGACGACGATCAGCACGTTCGCGAGAATGTTGGCGAACGCCAGCCGGCGAAGCGTGGTGGTGGAGACCTGGAACCGGGCGGCGACAGTCACGGCGTAAATCCTACGCATCGTAGTGGTGCCCCCCTCGGGTGGCTTCGCCGCAACGGTGTTGTGGATCACCGGACCCCGAGTTTGCAGGCCTCTGACGAATTACGTAACGTTGGCGTTGTGAAAAACGCGGTGGGGGTCTCAGGGCGCCCGTCGGCGCCCGCCGGGGTCGCCGGTGGGTCGGCCGTGGCCGACCCGTCAACCCGCGACCGGGTTACTCAGCTGCTGCTGGAGCGGGGTGCCACCACCGCCGCGCAGCTGGGGCGCGAGCTTGGGCTCAGCCCCGCCGCGATCCGACGGCACCTGGACGCGATGCTCGCCGAGGGAGATGTCCTCGCCCGCGATCCGGCGGTCCGAGGTCACCGCGGGCGCGGCCGTCCGGCCAAGGTCTTCCTGCTGACCGAGGCGGCCCGAGGTCGCTGCGGTACCCACCACTACGACAACATGGCCACCGCCGCGCTGCGCTGGATCGCCCGGGGTGGGGGCTCGTCGGCGGTGGCGGCCTTCGCCGCCGAGCAGGTCTCCGCCCTGGAGACCCGTTGCCTGGCGGCCATGGAGGACGCCGGCGACGACCCGCTCGCCCGCGCGGAGGCGCTCGCCGCCGCCCTGACCGCGGAGGGCTACGCCGCCAACGCCTCCACGATCGCCACGGGGGGGCAGCTGTGCCAACATCACTGCCCGGTGGCGCATGTGGCCGCCGAGTTCCCCCAGCTGTGCGAGGCCGAGACCGCGGTGATCTCCCGTCTGGTCGGCACCCATGTGCAGCGCCTGGCGACCATCGCGCACGGCGACGGGGTGTGCACGACGCACATTCCGGCCCAGCCGGGACGTGTTCAGTCCAGTAAGACCGTCACCACTGTGAGGACAGATAGATGACCGAGCAGACCGTCCAGTCCCTGACCCAGGAGGAGCAGCTCGCCGCCCTCGGTCGCTACGAGTACGGCTGGGCTGACCCCGACGCGGCCGGGGCTGTCGCCCAGCGTGGCCTCAACGAGGCGGTCGTGCGGGATATCTCGGCCAAGAAGGATGAGCCGGCCTGGATGCTCGACCTGCGGCGCAAGGGCCTGCGGTTGTTCGATCGCAAGCCCATGCCGGCCTGGGGCGCCGACCTCACCGGGATCGACTTCGACAACATCAAGTACTTCGTGCGCTCCACCGAGAAGCAGGCGACCAGCTGGGAGGAGCTGCCGGAGGACATCAAGAACACCTACGACAAGCTGGGCATCCCCGAGGCGGAGAAGCAGCGGCTGGTCGCAGGGGTGGCGGCGCAGTACGAGTCCGAGGTCGTCTACCACAAGATCCGTGATGACCTGGAGGAGCAGGGCGTCGTCTTCCTCGACACGGACACCGCGCTCAAGGAGCACGAGGACCTCTTCAAGGAGTACTTCGGCACGGTGATCCCGGTCGGCGACAACAAGTTCGCCGCCCTGAACACCGCGGTCTGGTCCGGCGGCTCCTTCATCTACGTGCCGAAGGGCGTGCACGTGGAGATCCCGCTCCAGGCCTACTTCCGGATCAACACGGAGAACATGGGCCAGTTCGAGCGGACCCTGATCATTGTTGACGAGGGTGCGTACGTGCACTACGTCGAGGGCTGCACCGCCCCCATCTACTCCTCGGACTCGCTGCACAGCGCCGTCGTGGAGATCATCGTCAAGAAGAACGCCCGCTGCCGCTACACCACCATCCAGAACTGGTCGAACAACGTCTACAACCTGGTCACCAAGCGCGCGGTGTGCCACGAGGGCGCGACCATGGAGTGGATCGACGGCAACATCGGCTCCAAGGTCACGATGAAGTACCCGGCGGTCTTCATGACCGGCGAGCACGCCAAGGGCGAGGTGCTCTCGGTGGCCATGGCGGGTGAGGGCCAGCACCAGGACGCCGGTGCCAAGATGGTGCACGCCGCACCACGCACCAGCAGCACCATCGTCTCGAAGTCGATCGCCCGCGGCGGCGGTCGCACCTCGTACCGCGGCCTGGTGCAGGTGCTGGAGGGTTCGCACCACAGCAAGAGCACCGTGAAGTGCGACGCGCTGCTGGTCGACACCATCTCCCGCTCGGACACCTACCCGTACGTCGACATCCGCGAGGACGACGTGTCGATGGGGCACGAGGCGACCGTCTCGAAGGTCAGCGAGGACCAGCTCTTCTACCTGATGAGCCGGGGACTGAGTGAGGACGAGGCGATGGCGATGATCGTCCGCGGCTTCATCGAGCCGATCGCCAAGGAGCTTCCGATGGAGTACGCGCTGGAGCTCAACCGCCTGATCGAGCTGCAGATGGAGGGCGCGGTCGGCTGAGGCCGCCGCGGCCGTGACGGGCCCGGCCCGTCCCCGTTACTGACACCGTCGTCGCAGAACAGAACCAAGGAAGAGATGACTACCCAGGCTTCCGCGCCGCCCAGCACCAAGTCGCAGGCGCTGCGCTCATACGATGTCACCGACTTCTCGGCCCTCACCGGCCTGGAGGAGGAGTGGCGCTTCACCCCACTCCACCGACTGCGGGGCCTGACCGGCGAGGTGCCGGCCAGCGCGGGCGTGGTCCGGCACGAGTACGGCGACCTGCCCGCGGGTGTCACCGTCGAGCCGGTCACGAAGGACGATCCGCGGATCGGCAGCGTACTCGTGCCGGTGGACCGGATCAGTGCGCTCGCGTACCGCGGTGCGGCGCAGGCACAGCTGGTGCGGGTCGCCGATGAGGCCGTGCTGGCCGAGGCGGTGACCCTGCGGGTGGTCGGCGAGGGCGCCGACGAGCTCGCCTTCGGGCACACCTTCGTCGAGGTGGGCCGGTTCGCCGAGGCGACGCTGGTGCTCGAGCACGTCGGTTCGGCGACGCTCGCCGACAACGTCGAGGTCTCGGTCGCCGACGGCGCGAAGCTGACCCTGGTCACCGTCGCCGACTGGGCCGACGACGCGGTGCAGGCGCAGCACCTGAAGGTGCGGCTGGGGCGCGCCGCCCGGGTACTGCACATCCAGGTCAGCCTCGGCGGCGACCTGGTCCGGCAGTACACCACCGTGGAGTACACCGAGCGGGGCGGCGAGGCCGAGCTGTACGGTGTCTACTTCGCCGACGAGGGGCAGCACCTCGAGCATCGGCAGCTGGTGGACCACTCGGTCCCGGACTGCCGCAGCTACGTGGGCTACCGGGGTGCCCTACAGGGCGAGAGCGCCCGTACCGTCTGGGTCGGCGACGTGCTGATCCGGGCCGAGGCGACCGGCACCGACACCTACGAGATCAACCGGAACCTGCTGCTCACCGAGGGTGCGCGGGCGGACTCCGTACCCAATCTGGAGATCGAGACCGGGGAGATCGCCGGCGCCGGTCACGCGAGCGCGACCGGCCGCTTCGACGATGAGCAGCTGTTCTACCTGATGGCCCGGGGCATCCCGGAGGCCGAGGCGCGGCGCCTCGTGGTCCTCGGCTTCTTCGCCGAGCTGCTCAACAAGATCCCGGTCGAGTCCCTGCGGGAGCGTCTCGGCGCGGCGATCGAGGCCCGGCTGGCCAGTGGGGGGAGCGAGTTCGCCGACCCCACGCACGCGAGCGGGGACATCGCCACGAAGGCCGGTGCGTGATGATCCGCATCTGCTCCGCCGAGGACGTGCCGAGGGGCAGCGTGGTCAGTGCGGACGTTGACGGTGTGAAGATCGCGATCGTGCACGGCGAGGACGGTGCCTTCTACGCCGCCCACGACGAGTGCTCGCACGCCGCGGTGGCCCTCTCCGAGGGGGAGGTCGAGGGCTGCACCCTGGAGTGCTGGCTGCACGGTTCGCGGTTCGACCTGCGCACCGGCGAGCCGACCGGGCTACCCGCCACCGAACCTGTTCCCGTCTACCCCGTCGAGATCCGCGACGGCGACATCTTCATCCCAGTGGGCGCCGACGGTCGCCCGATGCCAAGCAATGGAGTGACCCGATAATGAGCACCCTTGAGATCCGTGACCTGCAGGTGTCGGTCAAGCTGCCCGAGGGTGAGCTCAAGCCGATCCTGCACGGTGTCGACCTGACCGTCCGGTCGGGGGAGACGCACGCCATCATGGGCCCGAACGGCTCCGGCAAGTCCACCCTGGCCTACTCGGTCGCCGGGCATCCGAAGTACGAGATCACCGGTGGTTCGGTGACGCTCGACGGCGCGGACGTCCTGGAGATGTCCGTGGACGAGCGGGCCCGCGCCGGCCTCTTCCTGGCCATGCAGTACCCGGTCGAGGTTCCCGGGGTGTCGGTGGCGAACTTCCTGCGCACCGCGAAGACCGCGATCGACGGTACGGCGCCGAAGCTGCGCACCTGGGCGGGCGAGCTGCGGGGCTCCATGGAGCGCCTGCAGATGGACCCGGCGTTCGCCCAGCGCAACGTCAACGAGGGCTTCTCCGGCGGCGAGAAGAAGCGACACGAGATCGTGCAGCTGGAGCTGCTCAGGCCGAAGGTGGCGATCCTCGACGAGACCGACTCCGGCCTCGACGTGGACGCGCTCCGGGTGGTCAGCCAGGGCGTCAACCGGGTCCGCGAGACCGGCGACACCGGCCTGCTACTGATCACCCACTACACCCGGATCCTGCGGTACATCAAGCCGGACCACGTGCACGTCTTCGTCGCCGGCCGGATCGTCGAGGAGGGCGGCCCGGAGCTGGCCGACAAGCTCGAGGACGAGGGTTACGAGCGGTACGTCGCCGGGGCCGGCTCGGCGCGGGCCTGACGACCTCAAGGAAGGGCCGGTCACGATGACCACCATCGCGATTCCACCGGGCATGCCGCAGTACGGCGACGTGCCAAGCTACGACGTGGCGGCGGTGCGCGCTGACTTCCCGATCCTGGACCGGAAGGTCAACGGGCACCCGCTGGTCTACCTGGACAGCGCGAACACGTCACACAAGCCACGGCAGGTGCTCGACGTGCTGCGGGAGCACTACGAGTGGCGTAACGCGAACGTGTCGCGCTCGGTGCACACGCTGGGCACCGAGGCGACCGAGGCGTACGAGGGCGCGCGAGCCAAGGTCGCCGCCTTCATCAACGCCCCGAGCCCGGACGAGGTGGTGTTCACCAAGAACTCCACCGAGGCGATCAACATCGTGGCGTATGCCTTCTCGAACGCGTCGCTGCGTCCCGACGCCGACCCGCGGTTCCGGCTGGGCCCGGGAGACGAGGTGGTGATCTCCGAGATGGAGCACCACTCGAACATCGTCCCCTGGCAGCTGCTCTGCGAGCGCACCGGCGCCACCCTGCGCTGGTTCCCGGTCACCGACCACGGTCGGCTGGACGAGTCGGGCTTGACGGACCTGGTCAACGAGCGGACGAAGATCGTCTCGCTGGTGCACATGTCCAACATCCTCGGCACCATCAACGCGACGTCCCGGATCACGCAGCGGGTCCGGGAGGTCGGTGCGCTGCTGCTGCTCGACTGCTCGCAGTCGGTGCCGCACATGCCGATGGACGTGGTCGACTACGACGCGGACTTCATCGTCTTCACCGGGCACAAGATGTGCGCCCCGAGCGGCATCGGAGTGCTCTGGGGCCGCGCCGAGCTGCTCGCGGCGATGCCGCCGGTGCTCGGCGGTGGGTCGATGATCGAAATGGTGGCGATGTCGGGGTCGACCTTCGCCCCGCCGCCGACCCGGTTCGAGGCGGGCACCCCGCCGATCGCCGAGGCGGTCGCGCTGGGCGCGGCGGTGGACTACCTCTCCGGTGTCGGGATGCGGGCCATCCAGTGGCACGAGAAGCAACTCACCGCGTACGCCCTGGACGCCCTGGCGACGGTGCCCGAGCTGCGGATCTTCGGGCCGAACGTTCCGGTGGGCCGGGGCGGAACGATCTCGTTCGCGCTGGGTGACATCCACCCGCACGACGTCGGGCAGGTGCTCGACTCGCTGGGCGTGCAGGTGCGAGTCGGTCACCACTGCGCCCGCCCGGTCTGCACCCGGTTCGGGGTGCCGGCCATGACCCGGGCCTCGTTCTACCTCTACACCACCACGGAGGAGATCGACGCCCTGGTGGCGGGGCTGGAGCAGGTGCGGAAGGTGTTCGCCTGATGCAGGTTGACCAGCTCTACCAGGAGATCATCCTGGACCACTACAAGCACCCGCACGGCCGGGGGCTGCGCGACGCGGACGACCCGGCGGCATCCGTCGCCGAGGCGCACCATGTCAACCCGACCTGCGGGGACGAGGTGACCGTCCGGGTCGCCACCGACGGTGCGGTGCTGCACGATGTCTCGTACGACGGGTTCGGCTGTTCCATCAGCCAGGCCTCGGCGAGTGTGCTGCACGAGCTCCTCGTCGGCCGTCCGGCCGGCGAGGCGTTCGCGGTGCACGCGGCGTTCGTGGAGTTGATGTCCGGCCGGGGCGAGGTCACGCCGGACGAGGAGGTACTCGGGGACGGGGTGGCGTTCGCGGGCGTCGCCCGCTACCCCGCCCGGGTGAAGTGCGCGCTGTTGCCGTGGATGGCGTTCAAGGACGCCGCGGCACGCGCCGGTGTGGACACGAGCCCGACGGAGGTTCAGGGATGAGCGAGGACACTGCCACCGAGGCCACTCCGGCGGCCGGCGACGGCGCGACCGGTGCGGCGGCTCCGGAGGGCATGCCGGGCGCGAAGGCCGGCAAGGCCGCCGTCGCCGACGTCGAGGAGGCGATGAAGGATGTCGTCGACCCCGAGCTGGGCATCAACGTGGTCGACCTGGGCCTGCTGTACGGCGTCCACGTTGACGACGACAACGTCGCCACGCTGGACATGACGCTCACTTCGGCGGCCTGCCCGCTGACCGACGTTATCGAGGACCAGGCGCGGTCGGCCCTGACCACCGGTCCGGGCGGCGGCTTGGTCAACGAGATGCGGATCAACTGGGTGTGGCTTCCGCCGTGGGGCCCAGACAAGATCACCGACGAGGGGCGCGAGCAGCTTCGGGCGCTGGGCTTCAACGTCTGACGCCACGGGGGTTCGTCGGGTAAACCGGTAGCCGTGGGCGTGGGGACGGCGCAGGATGACGGCATGATCGAGCCGTACCTGTTGCCGTTTCCGGTCCGCGCAGCCGAGGCCGGGCGCCGACAGCGAACTCGGCTGCCCGGCGCCGGCTCGTCCCGTTGCCCACGACCATGACCGGGGTGTTTCTGGCGGGGCTGGCCGCCGGATTTGGGGTGGCCATCCCCGTCGGCGCCATCGCGGTACTCGTCATGGGGCTGGCCGCGCGGACCTCGTTCCGGGTGGGGGCCGCCGCGGCCCTCGGTGTTGCCACGGCCGACGGACTGTACGCGGCCGTCGCCGCCCTCGGCGGGGCGGCCCTGGTCACGGTGCTCACCCCGGTCGCGGGTCCGCTGCGGGTGGTCGCCGCGGTGATACTGCTCGCCCTGGCGACCCACACGGCGGTGCGGGCCCTGCGCTCCGTGCGGTCGGGTTCGGTTGCCGGCCCCGGCCCCGACACCACATCCGCATCCAGCGGTCCGGACGCCGGCAGCCGACCGTTCGCGGGCCGCTGGGGCCTGGAGACGCCGCCCCGGGCGTTCGCCGGGGTGCTGGCGTTGACTCTGTTGAATCCCGCCACCGTCGTCTATTTCGCGGCGCTCGTGCTCGGCCGGCAGGACTCCGCCGCCCCGGCTCTGCCGGCTGCCGGGGCGTTCGTGCTCGGGGCGTTCGTCGCCTCGGCGAGCTGGCAGCTACTGGTCGCCGGGGGTGGCACCATGGTCGGCCGGATCCTCGGCGGTCCCCGTGGCCGGCTCGGCACGGCCCTGGTGTCCAGCGCCATCATCGCTGCGCTCGCCGTCGTCATGCTCGTGGCGGCCTGACCGGGCGAAGGGTAGCCGGACCGCAGGGGTAGGTTCGGGGTGTGCGTAGTAGGCCCGCAGCGGGAGGCGGCCGGTGGGTTGAGGTGGACCCCGGCCGGCTCGCTCGCTGGGTTGCCGGCTTCGCCGACCGGCATGGTCCGTCGATCTCCACCCCGCAGGAGTACGGGCTGCTGTTGACCGCTCCGGACGGTGCGACCGCTGAGATGCACGCCCCGCCCGGCGTATCCGGCGCGGCCGACCTGGACGGGTTCCTGGCGGCCGTGTCCCGGCCCCGACGGATCGGCCTGCTGCTCGCCCGCAAGGGTGCGATGGCCCTCGGCGTCGCCGAGGGAGCGGAGCTGGTCGTGTCGAAGGTCGATACCCACTACGTGCAGGGCCGCACGGCTGCCGGCGGTTGGTCGCAGCAGCGATTCGCCCGGCGGCGGGAGAATCAGGCGAAGGCGGCGGTGGCGGACGCGGTCGAGCTGGCCGTGCGCCTGCTGCTGCCGGCGGTGCCGACGCTCGCCGCCCTGGTCTGTGGTGGTGACCGCCGGACGGTTGACGCGGTGCTCGCGGATCGTCGGCTGGCTCCGCTGGTCGGGTTGCGTGCCGAGCGTCTGCTGACCGTGCCGGAGCCCCGCCGCGCCGTGCTGCTCGACGCCATTCTCGCCGCCCGAGCGGTCCCCATCCTCGTCCGTGATCCCGAGGTGGGGGCCCCGCGCAACGCCGGATCCGCCACCTGACCGGTGGTCGGTGCCGGCCCACGGCGGGCGGCCCGGGACCAGTCAGTGATCTTGGCGGGGGATTCCGCAGGACTGGGCGGGGGTGTCCCGCTACACTTGCCGCGTGCTGCTCTGCGAAGGCTGAACCGCCCCGCACCGACGGTCCTCCGGCCCGCCGGTGCTTTCGCGTGCCCTGAGTCAGCCCTTCCACCCCGAGAGCGAGTCTTCCGACATGATCACTGCCACCGGCCTGGAACTCCGCGCTGGCTCCCGAATTTTGCTCTCCGACACCACGCTGCGGGTGCAGCCGGGGGACCGGATCGGCCTGGTCGGCCGCAACGGCGCCGGCAAGACCACGACGCTGAAGGTGCTGGCCGGCGAGGGGCAGCCGTACGCCGGTCAGATCGACCGCCGCAGCAACATCGGCTACCTGCCGCAGGACCCACGCACCGGCGATCTCGACGTGACCGGACGAGACCGGGTCCTCTCCGCCCGTGGACTCGATCAGCTGATGGCCCGGATGGCCGAGCTGGAGGCGAAGCTCGCCGAGACACCGGAGGACACCTTGGTCCGCCGCTACGGCGTGCTGGAGGACCAGTTCGCCTCGCTCGGCGGATATGCGGCCGAGGCGGAGGCGGCCCGCATCTGCGCCAACCTCGGGCTCCCCGACCGGGCGCTGGCCCAGACCATCGGCACCCTCTCCGGTGGCCAGCGCCGCCGGATCGAACTGGCGCGGATCCTGTTCCGCGACGCGGGCGAGAACGGCGGCGGCATTCTGCTGCTCGACGAGCCGACCAACCACCTGGACGCCGACTCGATCACCTGGCTGCGCGGGTTCCTCGCCAACCACAGGGGCGGCCTGATCGTGATCTCCCACGACGCCGCCCTGCTGGAGGCGGTGGTCAACAAGGTCTGGTTCCTCGACGCCACCCGTTCGGTGGTGGACGTCTACAACCTGGGGTGGAAGGCGTACCTGGAGGCGCGGGAGACCGACGAGCGGCGTCGCCGCCGGGAGCGGGCCAACGCGGAGAAGAAGGCCGGCGCGCTGATGGCGCAGGCGGACAAGATGCGGGCCAAGGCCACCAAGACCGTCGCCGCCCAGAACATGGCCCGACGGGCCCAACGGCTGCTCTCCGGTCTGGAGGAGGTGCGGGTCTCCGACAAGGTGGCGAAGGTCCGCTTCCCCACGCCCGTGGCGTGCGGTCGTACCCCGCTGACCGCGAGTGAACTGTCGAAGTCGTACGGGTCGTTGGAGATCTTCACCGATGTGGATGTCGCGGTCGATCGCGGCTCCCGGGTGGCGATCCTCGGCCTCAACGGCGCCGGTAAGACCACTCTGCTGCGGATCCTCGGTGGCCTGCTGGAACCGGACACCGGCGAGGTGCGGCCCGGACACGGGCTCCGGCTGGGCTACTACGCCCAGGAGCACGAGACCCTGGACGTCGAGCGGACGATTCTGGAACACATGCGCAGTGCGGCGCCGGAGCAGAGTGACACCGATCTGCGCCGGATCCTCGGTGCGTTCCTCTTCTCCGGGGAGGATGTGGAGAAGCCCGCCGGAGTGCTCTCCGGTGGGGAGAAGACCCGGCTGGCCCTGGCTACGCTGGTCTGCTCCGGGGCGAACGTGCTGCTGTTGGACGAGCCGACGAACAACCTCGACCCGGTCAGCCGGGAGCAGGTGCTGGACGCCATCGCCCGCTATCCCGGGGCGATCGTGCTGGTCACCCACGATCCGGGCGCGGTGACCGCGCTCAAGCCGGATCGGGCCATCCTGCTGCCCGACGGGGACGAGGACGCCTGGAGCGACGACCTCCTGGAACTGGTCGAGCTGGCCTGACCGATCGTGGGCCCCGGTTCTGCCCTATCGGGAAGCCGACATTGCATAGCGTGTCGGTTGGCGAATAGTTGATATCTGGCGCATGATCGTTCGAGGCGGTCTAATAGGTGGGACCGTATCCGAACCGCACAGTCTGGGACGTGAGGACACAGTATGGCAGCCACCGGCACAGCCACCAGCACTGAGAAGGGTCGCCGGATCGTCGGGGCCGAGCGTCAGACGCTCGCCAAGGACCTGGTCAAGCGGTACACCTCGGGGGAGAGCATCCGTGCGCTCGCGGCCTCGACCGGCCGCTCCTACGGATTCATCCACCGGGTGCTCACCGAGTCCGGGGTGCAGCTGCGGCAGCGTGGCGGCGCTCGGCGTCGCAAGAAGGCGTGAGCCGCCGAGCGGCGCCACCCATCAGCACCGTTCCCCGGACCGCCCGGTGACCGCCGAGGCGACCGGGGTCCGGCTGGAGTGCGACGGGGCGGTGGCCACGGTCACGCTGGCCCGGCCCGACGTGCTCAACGCGCAGACTCCGGCGATGTGGCAGGCGATGCGTGACTTCTCCCGGAAGCTCCCCGGCGACGTGCGCGTCGTGGTCGTCCGCGGTGAAGGCCGGGCCTTCTCCGCCGGCCTTGACCTGTCGGTGGTGGGGGCGTCCGGGCCGGGCTCCTTCGCCGAGCTCTCCACTCTGCCCGAGCAGGAGTGCGCGGACCGGATCGCCGAGCTCCAGGACGCCTTCACCTGGCTGCACCGCCCCGACCTGGTGTCGATCGCGGCCGTGCAGGGGCACGCGATCGGTGCCGGATTTCAGCTGGCGCTCGCCTGCGACCTGCGGGTTCTCGCCGAGGATGTCCGGTTCTCCATGGCTGAGGTGACGCTCGGGCTGGTCCCCGACCTGGCCGGCACCAAGCGCCTGGTCGAGCTGGTGGGCTACTCGCGCGCCCTGGAGCTCTGCGCCACCGGGCGGCGGCTGGACGCCGCCGAGGCGGACCGGATCGGGCTGGCGACCCTGGTCGTGCCGACCGGGGAGCTGGCCGGCGCGGTCAGCGACCTGACGGCGGGGCTACTCGCCAATGACCGAAACGCGGTCGTAGAGATCAAGGCGTTGCTCGCCGGCGCGTCTGGCCGCACCCCGGCCGAGCAGGAACGGGCCGAGCGGGAGGCGCAGACCCGGCGGCTGCGGGAACTCGCCGGCCGGGGAGAGTAGTAAGGGCCGTACGGGAAGATTCGGGTTGTTGGGCGGGTTGTCACAGGCGTCGGGAGAATCGACCCGGAGGTGGTGGTCGGCCCGATGACCCGGAGGTGACCGTGTCCAATCCGATGTCCGGCGGCGGCATGGGCGGCTGGAGCATGCTCCGGTCAATGCGCAGCCACGACGAGATCTCGGCGCATCGGCTCCAGCGCGGGGTGGCGCGTCGGATCGTCGGCTTCGCCCAGCCGTACCGGCGGGACATCGTCGTCTTCCTGGCTACCGTCGTGCTGGCCGCGATGATCGGGGTCGCCACCCCGGTGCTCGCCGGCAAGGTGATCGACGCCATCACGCGGGGTGGTACCGAGGCATCCGCCCTGGTGGTCCGGCTGGCGTTGGTGATCGCGGCGCTCGCGGTGGTCGATGCGCTGCTCTCGCTCGCCCAACGGTGGTATTCGGCCCGCATCGGTGAGGGCATCATCCTCGACCTGCGGACCCGGGTCTATGACCACGTCCAGCGGATGCCGTTGCAGTTCTTCTCCCGGACGCAGACCGGCGCGCTGGTCAGCCGACTCAACAACGACGTGCTCGGCGCGCAGCGCGCGTTCACCTCAACTCTCTCCGGGGTGGTCAGTAACGTCATCCAGCTGGTACTCACCGCAGCGGTGATGTTCACCTTGTCGTGGCAGATCACCGCGCTGTCGCTGGTGCTGCTACCGGTGTTCATCATTCCGGCCCGCCGGGTCGGGCGGCGCCTCGCCGAGATCACCCGAGAGTCCTACAACCTCGACGCGAAGATGAACGCGACGATGACCGAGCGCTTCGGCGTCTCCGGGGCACTGCTGGTCAAGCTCTTCGGCCAGCCCGACAATGAGGCGCGCCGGTTCGCCGGGCGGGCCGAGCGGGTCCGGGACATCGGCATCCAGTCCGCGATGTACTCGCGGACCTTCTTCGTGGCGATGCTGCTGGTCGCTTCGCTCGCGCAGGCCCTCACCTACGGGTTGGGCGGGTGGCTGGCGGTCACCGGCAGTGTCAGCGCCGGCACCGTCGTAACGCTCGCGCTACTGCTCACCCGGCTCTACGGCCCACTCACCGCGCTCTCCAACGTGCGGGTTGACGTGATGAGCGCGTTGGTCTCGTTCGACCGGGTCTACGAGGTGCTCGACCTGCAACCCGCCATCACCGAGAAGGCCGCCCCCGTCACCGTGCCGCGGGGCGACGGTCGGGTCGAGTTCCGGTCGGTGCGTTTCCGCTATCCGAGCGCCGCCGAGATCTCGCTGGCCTCCCTGGAGGAGGTCGCCGCACTCGATCGTACGGCCACCGAGCCGGTGCTTCGGGGCGTGTCGTTCACCGTCGAGCCGGGGCAGATGGTCGCCCTGGTCGGACCCTCCGGCGCAGGCAAGTCGACCCTCTCCATGCTGATTTCTCGGCTCTACGACGTTACCGACGGTCAGGTGCTCGTCGGCGGGGTTGATGTCCGGGACGCCAGCCTGGACTCTCTGCGCGACGAGATCGGCGTCGTCACCCAGGACTCACACCTGTTCCACGAGACCATCGCCGAGAACCTGCGGTACGCCAAGCCGGCGGCGACCGACGACGAACTCTGGGCTGCCCTCGCCGGTGCTCAGGTGGCGGACCTCGTGCGGGCGTTGCCCGACGGCCTGGACACGGTGGTGGGGGAGCGCGGCTATCGCTTCTCCGGCGGGGAGAAGCAGCGCATCGCGATCGCCCGGGTTCTGCTCAAGGCACCCTCGATCGTGATCCTCGACGAGGCCACCGCGCATCTGGACTCGGAGAGCGAGGCGGCGGTGCAGCGGGCGCTATCGGTGGCCTTGACGGGGCGGACCGCGCTGGTCATCGCGCACCGGCTCTCCACGGTGCGGGAGGCCGACCAGATTCTCGTACTCGATCAGGGGCGGATCGTCGAGCGGGGGCGACATGATGAGCTGGTCGTCCTGGGTGGACTCTACGCCGAGCTGTACCGGGCGCAGTTCGCGGTCGCCGACTCGCCCACGCCGTACCAGGACGCGACCGGGCCGGAGCCGGAGCCGGAGCCGGTGACGCTGTCGATGCGCTCCTACGTTGCCGAGGAGGCGCTGCCGCCGGCCGCCGCCAACTAGCCGGCGCCGGCTGTCCCCGACCGGCGTCTGCTGCGGGGGAACTGGGTGACTACAGGCCGCGCAGTGCGCCGCCATCCACCGGTAGCGTGATTCCGGTCAGGTAGCTGGCGGCGGGGGAGAGCACAAAGGCGGCCACCCGGCCGAACTCCGCCGGCTCACCCAGCCGGCGGAGCGGGATCTCCGCCTCCGCCGTGGCGCGGGCCTGTTCGGGGTCCCCGGCGGCCGCGAAGAGCTGCGCGTTTCGGTCGGTCAGGATCCGCCCTGGCAGCAGCCCCACCACCCGGACGCCCCGGGGGCCGTACTCGTCGGCCATGTCCTTGGCGACCCCGGCCAGGCCGGGCCGAAGGCCGTTGGAGATGCCGAGGCCGGCCAGCGGCGCCCGGGCCGAGGTGGACAGCACCAGCCCGATCACTCCGCCAGCGGGCAGCGCGGCGGCGACGGTCCGGGCCATTCGAACGGTGCCGAGGAAGATCGTTTCGAAGGAGCTGCGCCACTGCTCGTCGGTCACCGTGGCCGCACTACCCGGAGGTGGGCCGCCGACCGACACCAGCGCGCCGTCCAGCCGTCCGAACGTGTCCCGGGCGGTCGCCGTCAGCCGCTCGGGCAGCTCCGGGTCGGCCAGGTCGGCGGTCACGCCGACGGCGTACGCGGGGCCACCGAGGCGGTGGGCGGCGGCGGTCACCGCCTCGGCGTCCCGGGCGGCGAGGACGACCCGAGCCCCGTCGGCGACGAGCGCCTCGGCGGTCGCGAAGCCGAGGCCCCGGGAAGCACCGGTAAGCACGTACACGCGGTCGTTCACGCCGAGATCCATGCCCTGATCCTGCCGCATCCGGCACCGTCAAGCGGACCGGCTGGGTCCGGCGGCGGGCGGGACGTAGGAGGCGCACCCGTCCGGCGAGGGGCAGCGGGTCGCTGGTGGTCAACCGCCGATCCGGGTCCACGTTGACCGCGCCAGCGCTGCGGAGCCCCGCCAGAGATGTTCAGTCGTGGGGGATGGAACCCACTGTGGGTCACCGGTGCCCACGGAAAGGAGGCCGCCAGGGCAGGGATGATCAACGCCGGCGGACTGCCTCCTCGACCAGGTTGAGCACCGGTCCGAGGTCGTCGGCGGGACGGCCCATCGCCAGGTGCAGGACCAGACCGTCGTACGCCAGCTTCAGGAACTGGGCGAGCACATCGAGAGGGATGTCGTCGCGGAGGACGCCCGCCTCGCGCTGGCGGAGTAGGCGGTCGCGGGTGGCCTCGGCGATCGCCGCGGACCGTTCGGTCCACCGTCGGGCGAAGGCGGGATCGGTGCGGAGCCGGCGCGAGACCTCCAGCTGGCTGCCCAGCCAGCCCGTCGTGTCGGGGGAGGCAGCCCGGGCCAGCAAGTCGCGCATCACCTGCACCAGGCCATTGCGGGCGACAGTTTCGACCATCGCCGCCGCATCGTCCTCGGCCACGGCGAGGAAGAGGGAGTCCTTGTCGCGGAAGTGGTGGAAGATCGCTCCGCGGGACAGCCCGGTCGCCTCCTCCAGGCGGCGCACGGTGGCGCCCTCGTACCCGTGTCGAGCGAAGCAGACCCGGGCGGCGGTGAGGATCTCCTGCCGGCGCGCGTCAAGTTGGTCCTGACTTACTCTGGGCACGGGTCGATCGTGTCAAACCACCCGGGCGTCCCGCAAACCGTACGTACGGCTTGTGGTTTGACCCGCCGGCTGGTAGCCCCGAGTCCGCCCTCTTCGGCGAATCATCCTGCCAGGTTTTCATCCGTTTGTCATAAAATTCTGGCCATTTGGCTGTCTGGGTCTGTCGGGCGGATGTCTCGGTCCCGTAAGGTGCCGGAGTGCCGCTGCTCCTTCTTGACCTGGACAACACCCTGCTCGATCGAGAAAATGTGTTCCGGTCCTGGAGTGAGCGCTTCCTGGTCAAAATCGGTGCGCCGCCAGGTGACCTCGATTGGCTGCTCTCCGTTGACGCGGACGGGCTTACCGATCGGTGGGATGTGGCCGATGCGATCCGTAACCGCTACTCGTTGGCGGTCCGCTCGGTCGACCTGGTGGAGGAGCTGCACGACGGGGTGCTCGCCGGCACCCGACTTGATCCACTGGTGGCATGCGCGCTGCGGATCGTCGGTGACGCCGGGTGGATGCCGGTGGTGGTCTGCAACGGGGCGGTACGACAGCAGGAGGAGAAGATCCGGCGAACCGGGCTGGACCGCTACCTGGTCGACTGGGTGATCTCCGAGGCGGCTGGCGTCAGCAAGCCGAACCCGCGAATCTTCGCCCTGGCCGCGCAGCGGGTTCGGATGCCGCTGCGCGGGGCCTGGGTGGTCGGCGACGGCCCGGAGGCGGACATCGGCGGTGCCGCGGCCATGGGGTTGCCCAGCGTCTGGCTGCACCGGGGGCGTACCTGGACCGACGGACGGTTCGCCCCCACCTTCACGGTCGACGGTCTGATCGCCGGCCTCGCCGCGGTGCTCGCGGCGTAATTCCGGTTGCCGTGTGGCGATCCGACGGCGAGTATGGGGCCGCACGATGCATCCCGGGCGAGTGGCCCGTCGAGGAGAGGAGGTCGGTCATGGCCGTCTGCACAGGTCACTTCCAGCTGTCTTCATTGACCTCGACCGAGGGATCTCACCGCAGTGCGCGATCACGACTCTCCGGCGCCGGAGCGCCGGAACCGCGGCAGACGCCGCTTCGACGATGACGAACCACGCTTCACCACGCGCGGGCGGCGAGCCGGGCCGCAGCCCGCTGACACCGACCCGCTGCCGGGCGCCCAGACCTGGTCGACCTGGGACGACGCGGTCCACGGTCCCCAGCCATACCCCGCCTGGCTGGTGACGGAGCTGGCCGCCAAGGACACCGATCTGGGCGTGCTCAAGACCGGCAAGGAGGCGGACGTCCATCTCGTCCGCCGCGCCGTGCCCGACACCGATCGGTCCTGCCTACTCGCGGCCAAACGATACCGAGATGCCGACCACCGGCTCTTCCACCGGGACGCGGGCTATCTGGAGGGGCGGCGCGTCCGACGCTCCCGGGAGATGCGGGCGATGACCCGGCGAACCGCGTTCGGCCGGCAGATGATCGCCGGACAGTGGGCGGCGGCGGAGTTCGCCATGCTCGGCCGCCTCTGGGAGATCGGTGCCCGGTACGGCACGATCAGGGTGCCCTACCCGGTCCAGCTACGCGGCACCGAGCTGATGCTGGAGTTTCTCGGTGACTGCGACGAGGGGCAGGCCGCCCCACGGCTGGCGCAGCTTCGGCCGGCGGAGGCCGACCTGTGCGACCTGTGGGAACAACTCGTCGAGGCGCTGGTGGCACTCGCTCGGGCTGGCCACGCCCACGGTGACCTGTCGCCCTACAACCTGCTGGTGCACCAGGGGCGCCTGGTCCTCATCGACCTGCCTCAGGTCGTGGACCTGGTCGCCAATCCGCAGGGGCCGGAGTACCTGGCCCGAGACGTTCGGGTGGTCGCCACCTGGTTCGTCGCCCGTGGCCTGCCGGCGGAGCAGGCCGACCCGCTAGCCCTCACCGAACGTCTGCTCCGGGAGGCGGGCCTGGGTTGAGCACTGCTCGGGGTGGCGGCCCGCGTTGAACACCGCCTCGAGTGGCGGGAGGGCACGGTGCCCGCCCCTACTGGAGGTAGCGTGCCACCTCTGGCGCCGGACGTACGCCCTGGGCGTCCGGGTCGCCGTGGGTGGAGCGGGCGGCACGCCGCCGGCGGAGCAGGTCCCAGCACTGGTCCAGCGACGCCGCCAGATCCCGGAGCCGGTCGCGGCTCTCGTCGTCGGTGCCCTCCTCGTTGGCCTGGGCCGCGGCGCGGAGCTGGTGTTCCTCGTCAACCAGCTCGGAGATGCGCTTCAGGATGGTCTTGTCGTCCATGACCACGAGCCTGGCACAGCATGGCGAGATCACACCCGAGATCGGGCTGCTGTCTCGCGGCGACGTCCGGTCAGCCGCTTCGGTACGTAGCCCCGGCCCGATGGCGCAGCTCAGGACGGACACCAGCCTGACCCCGGGTGGATCGCGACGGGGCCCCCACACCGGTGGGAGCCCCGTCCGTTACCGCTCTAGCCGATCATCCGGCGCAGCACGTACTGCAGGATGCCGCCGTGCCGGAAGTAGTCCGCCTCTCCCGGAGTGTCGATGCGCACCACCGCGTCGAACTCGACCCCGGTGTCGGTGGTGACCTGCACGGTCCGCGGGGTGTCGCCCTCGTTGAGGGTGGTGACTCCGGTGACGCAGAAGGACTCGGTGCCGGACAGGCCCAGCGACTCGGCGGTCTCACCGGCCGGGAACTGCAATGGCAGGACGCCCATACCGATCAGGTTGGAGCGGTGGATCCGCTCGTATGACTCGGCGATGACCGCCTTGACGCCCAGCAGCATCGTGCCCTTGGCGGCCCAGTCCCGGGACGAGCCCGAACCGTACTCCTTACCGGCCAGGATGATCAGCGGGATCCCCGCCTCCTGGTAGGCCTCCGCGGCCTCGTAGATGGTGCTCTCTTCGCCGGTCAGGTGGTTGACCGTGAAGCCGCCCTCCGGAAGCGCGGCCCCGGCGGCGGAGTCGCCACTGGGCACCCGAAGCTGGTTGCGCAACCGGATGTTGGCGAAGGTGCCCCGAATCATCACCTCGTGGTTACCCCGGCGGGAGCCGTACGAGTTGAACTCGTGCCGCGGCACGCCGTGCTCGGCGAGGTACCGACCAGCGGGGGAGTCGGCCTTGATCGCACCAGCGGGCGAGATGTGGTCGGTGGTTACCGAGTCGCCGAGCTTGGCCAGGACCCGCGCCGCCCCGATGTCGCGGACCGGAGCGGGCTCGCGCTGCATGCCCTCGAAGTACGGGGGCTTGCGGACGTAGGTCGACTCGCCCTCCCAGGCGAAGGTGTCGCCGGTCGGCGTCGGCAGCGACTGCCACCGCTCGTCACCGGCGAAGACATCCGCGTACGCCGAGCTGAAGCCACCGGCGCCGATCGCGGCGGCGATGACCTCCTGGATCTCGGTGCTGCTCGGCCAGATGTCGCGCAGGAACACCGGGTTCCCCTGGGCGTCCTCGCCGATCGGCTCGTTGGCCAGGTCGATGTCCATGGTGCCGGCGAGCGCGTACGCGACCACCAGCGGCGGAGACGCCAGGTAGTTCATCTTGACGTCTGGGTTGATCCGGCCCTCGAAGTTGCGGTTGCCGGAGAGCACCGAGACGACCGAGAGGTCCTTCTCGTTCACCGCCGCGGAGATCTCTTCCGGCAACGGGCCGGAGTTGCCGATGCAGGTGGTGCAGCCGTAGCCGACCAGGTGGAAGCCGAGCTTCTCCAGGTACGGGGTGAGGCCGGCCCGCTCGTAGTAGTCCATGACGACCTTCGAGCCCGGGGCGAGGGTGGTCTTCACCCACGGCTTGCGGGCCAGACCCCGCTCCACCGCGTTGCGGGCCAGCAGCGCGGCGCCGATCATCACCTGCGGGTTGGAGGTGTTGGTGCAGGAAGTGATGGCGGCGATCACCACCGCACCGTGGTCCAGCTCGAACTCGGTGCCGTCGGCGCCGGTGACCCGGATCGGGTTGGTGGCCCGGCCGCCAGCGCCCACCGCCGCGGTCACCAGTTCGCGTGGGGCGTCAGCGGGGTCGGTGACCTCGTTGGCGGGGGCGTCGCTGGCCGGGAAGGACTCAGCGCTGGCCTCGTCGGCGGGGCCGCTGATGCCCTGTTCGCTGCCGGCCGCGTCCGCGGCGACGTATTCGGTGAGCGCTGCCCGGAACAAGGTCTTGGCGTTGCCCAGCGGCACCCGGTCCTGGGGCCGCTTCGGGCCGGCGAGCGAGGGCTCGATGCTGCCCAGGTCCAGCTCCAGCCGCTCCGAGTAGTTCGGCTCCGCGGCCGGGTCGTGCCAGAGGCCCTGCTCCTTCGCGTACGCCTCGACAAGCGCGACCTGCTGCGGGTCGCGCCCGGTCAGCTCCAGGTAGCGCACGGTTTCGGCGTCGATCGGGAAGATCGCGACAGTGGAGCCGTACTCCGGGGACATGTTGCCGATGGTGGCCCGGTTGGCCAGTGGCACCGCGCTGACGCCGGGGCCGTAGAACTCGACGAACTTGCCGACCACACCGTGCTTGCGCAGCATCTCGGTGATGGTCAGGACCAGGTCGGTGGCGGTGGTGCCGGCCGGCATCTCACCGGAGAGCTTGAAGCCGACGACCCGGGGAATGAGCATGCTGACCGGCTGGCCGAGCATCGCGGCCTCGGCCTCGATGCCGCCGACGCCCCAGCCGAGCACGCCGAGGCCGTTGACCATCGTGGTGTGCGAGTCGGTGCCGACCACCGTGTCCGGGTAGGCCTGGCCGTTGCGCTCCATCACCGTACGGGCGAGGTATTCGATGTTGACCTGGTGCACGATGCCGGTGCCCGGCGGGACGACCTTGAACTCGTTGAACGCGGTCTGACCCCAGCGCAGGAACTGGTAGCGCTCCTTGTTGCGCTCGTACTCCAGCTCTACGTTGCGCTGGAAGGCGTCCTCGCGGCCGAACAGGTCGGCGATCACGGAGTGGTCGATGACCAACTCGGCCGGGGCGAGCGGGTTGACCTTGGTCGGGTCGCCCCCCAGATCCCGCACGGCCTCACGCATGGTGGCCAGGTCAACCACGCAGGGCACGCCGGTGAAGTCCTGCATCAGCACCCGTGCCGGGGTGAACTGGATCTCCACGCTCGGGTCCGCGGTCGGCTCCCAGGCACCGAGCTGCCGGATGTGGTCGGCGGTGATGTTCGCGCCGTCCTCGGTCCGGAGCAGGTTCTCCAGGAGGATTTTCAGGCTGTAGGGGAGCCGTTCGTGCCCCTGCACCTTGTTGATCTTGAAAATCTCGTAGCTCGCGTCGCCGACGCGCAGCTGGGTCTTCGCACCGAAGGTGTCGAGGCTCGCCACGTCGTACTCCTTCACACCAGTGGCCGTGAGCAGTCCTGAGCAGTCTGTCGCACCGACGGGGGCGGTGCGGTGCTTAGGTGGCCCTTACCTGCACCGACTGCGCGTAAAAACCGTACGTCCGTCTTGCTATTCATGCAACCTCGGCTCGCGGGTGGAGTGGGCCGGCGCTGGTGGGCGTCGATGTCGTTTTGGTCATTTTGGCCCGGAATTTACCTCTGGTTGCTATATCGTCGGTAAATGGCAATATTAATCTTTGCGGTGCTGCTCCTCGCCGGCTGGCTCACCGTGCGGGGCAGTCGGCGTGCGACGGTCCTCGTCGTGTGGACGGTTGCGCTCTGCGCCGTCCTGGCGGTGTTCAACCACCACATGGCGGCGAAACTGTCGCTGAACTTCTGATCGATAAGGGGTGTCATGACCGGCCGCCTGGGCTTCTGGCTCGCGCACCTCTTCGTTCTCGCCTACTGCGGTGTGCTGCTTGCCGGGTTCGTGGTGCAGTTTGGGGCCGACGAGCTCCCATGCCCGCTCTGCATCCTGCAACGGCAGGCCATGATCCTGGTGATGTGTGGGCCGCTCTACATCATCGGGCGGGCCCGCCGTGGAGACGTAACGCTCGCCGACTACACCATGGGTTACGGAATGAGTATCGTCGCCGCCGTGGTCGGCGCCGGCGTGGCGGCCCGTCAGATTCTGCTGCACATCGTGCCGCCAGATCCCGGCTACGGGTCGGCCGTTCTTGGGCTGCACCTCTACACCTGGTCGTTTATCACGTTCTGCGTCGTGTTGGTGTTCTGTGGAGTGAGCCTCATCTTCGGCCGTGAGCTGGTGCCGCGGGGAGTGCGGTTCGGCTGGGCGTCGAAGGTGGTCTGCGGGCTGTTCCTGGTGATTGTGGCGGCGAACCTGGTGGCGGTCTTCTTCGAACTGGGCTTCCACTGGTTCCTGCCGCCCGACCCCACTCGCTACGAGACCTTCCATGGCCTGCCACTGCTGGGCGCTGCGGCGATGTCAGGCGGCGCGGTGGGGTGAGGGCTGCGTCCGGGCGTGAGCCGTGCAAGATGTCTGCCCGCCTCCGACTGTGGTTGCAAGGTATTGCAGAAAATTTCAGCGGCAGCTAGCGTGCGGCTCATCAGCGACCAGAGGAAGGCCGTCGATGAAACCCCCGCCGATTCCGCGCAAGGCGCTGCTCACTCTCGCCTCGCTGGCGACCCTCACCCTCGCCGGCACCACCACCTTCGTTCACCCTGAACCGCCCGACGATGCCGATGTGCTGGCCGTGACCGGTGCCGAGCCGTGGACCGCCGAGCACCTCGCCACCACGCTGCTCGCCGCCGGTAGTCACCAACAACCGGAAACCGGGACCACCGTCGGCCTCGACCTCACCGGGCAGAAGGCGCACTGGATCGACCGCCGCACGGTCGCCTGGCCGACCGAGGTCCCGGACCGCACGACGTACGCCCTGGTGACCGCCGCGGCCGGCGGGGTGACCCTGGTTGACGGCGAACTCACCGGGACGTACCGGACGATCCCGCTGCAGGTCCGGCGGCACGGGCTGACCGCGGAACAGCGCGAGCGGTTCCCGCACCTGGGGGCGTATCAGGCCCTCACCCTGAACCGACAGCACCTGGCCGATGTGCCGGCGGCGCTGCGCGGACAACTCGTGGTGACCGAGCGGGACGCCGCGGGCATCCTCCGCGCCGCCACCGGCGTCCAGATCCCCGGAGTGCTCGACGACGTCTACGCCTCGGCGACCCGGGCGCGGCTCGGCCCGACCTTCGCCGGTGCGGCGCCGACGCTCGCGGTCTGGGCCCCCACCGCCCGTACGGTGGCACTGCAATTGTTCGACACACCGACGTCGCGACCGCGGCAAATCCCCATGCGCCGGGACGACCGCACCGGCGTGTGGTCGGTGCGGGGAACCCCCTCCTGGACCGGGAAGTACTACCGCTATCAGGTCGAGGCGTGGCAGCCGGCCGAGCAGCAGATGGTCACCGCGGCGGTGACCGACCCGTACTCGCTGGCCCTCGCCCCCGACTCCACCCACAGCCAGATCGTCGACCTCGCCGACCCACGGCTCGCGCCACCAGGCTGGACACGGCTGCGTAAACCGGCGGCGGTCCCGGCGACGCAGGCGCAGATCTCCGAGCTGTCGGTGCGGGACTTCTCGATCGCTGACAGCACGGTGCCGGCCGAGCGACGCGGCACCTTCCGTGCCTTCACCGACCCGAGCACGGCGGGGATGCGACACCTGAGGGCGCTCGGCGATGCCGGTACGACCCACCTGCACCTACTTCCGGCGTTCGACTTCGCCACGATCCCGGAACGCCGCTCCGACCAGCAGCAACCCCCCTGCGACCTGGCGGCGCTCCCGCCGGACTCGGACGAACAGCAGCGATGCGTCGCCGCGGTCGCCGACACCGACGGCTACAACTGGGGGTACGACCCGCTGCACTACACCGTGCCGGAGGGTGGCTACGCCGTTGACCCAGCCGGAGCGGCGCGGACCACCGAGTTCCGGCGGATGGTCGCCGGGGTGAACGACGCCGGGCTGCGGGTGGTGCTCGATGTCGTCTACAACCACACCTCGGCGACGGGCACCGACCCGGACTCGGTGCTGGACCAAGTGGTTCCCGGCTACTACCACCGGCTGCTGGCAGATGGCTCGGTCGCCACCTCAACCTGCTGCGCCAACACCGCACCCGAGCACGCCATGATGGGCAAGCTCGTGGTCGACTCGGTGGTCACCTGGGCGAAAGAGTACAAGGTGGACGGCTTCCGGTTCGACCTGATGGGGCACCATCCGAAGGCGAACATGCTGGCCGTCCGCGCCGCCCTGGACGAGCTGACCGTCGCCCGCGACGGGGTCGACGGTCGCGGCATTCTGCTGTATGGCGAGGGCTGGAACTTCGGCGAGGTGGCCGACGGCGCCCGGTTCGTTCAGGCAACCCAGGCCAACCTGGCCGGCACCGGTATCGGCACCTTCAACGATCGGCTCCGGGACGCGGTGCGCGGGGGTGGCCCCTTCGACGCCAACCCACGGCGACAGGGCTTCGCCTCCGGGCTGTACACCGACCCCAACCACGACCCGGTCAACGGTTCAACGGCGGAGCAGCGCGCGCACCTGCTGCACCAGCACGACCTGATCAAGGTGGGGCTCACCGGCAACCTGCGCGACTACCGGTTCACCAACACCGCCGGCGAGCAGGTAACCGGGGCGCAGGTGGACTACAACGGATCGCCAGCCGGCTACACGACCGCTCCGGGTGAGTCGGTCACCTACGTCGATGCGCACGACAACGAGATCCTGTACGACGCGCTGGCGTACAAGCTGCCAGCGGAGACCGCGCCGGTGGACCGAGCCCGGATGCAGGTGCTTGCGCTCGGCACGGCTCTGCTGGGCCAGGGCACCGGCTTCGTCACCGCCGGCAGTGAGCGGCTGCGGTCGAAGTCCCTGGACCGAAACTCGTACAACTCGGGTGACTGGTTCAACCAGATCCGGTGGGACTGTGCCCAGGGCAACGGGTTCGGCGTCGGGCTCCCGGCCGAGTCCGACAACAAGGACAAGTGGCCGTACGCCCGGCCCCTGCTGGCCGACCCGACGCTGGTGCCCGGTTGCGCGACGATGGACCTGGCCGAGGCGCGGTATGTCGAGCTGCTCCGAATTCGCTCCTCGTCGCCGGTGTTCGGGTTGCGGACGGCGGAGCAGGTGCAGCAGCGGGTGGCGTTCCCGTTGTCGGGTCGCGCGGAGCAGCCCGGCGTGCTGACGATGACGCTGGACAGCCGTGGGTTGGGTGGTCCTTGGCGGTCGGTGACGGTGGTCTTCAACGCCAGGCCGGAGTCGGCTACCCAACAACTCACCGACCTGCGCGGGGCGGACATCAGGCTGCACCCAGAGCTGCGCAGCTCCGCCGATGAGACGCTGCGGACCTCCTTGTTCGCGGCCGACAGCGGCACGTTCACGGTTCCGGCCCGCAGTCTGGCGGTCTTCGTGCAGCGGTGACCTCCGGAACAGTGGGGTCCGGCCCCCTCCGCTGGCGCGGAGGGGGCCGGACTGGCTAGCTGATCGATCAGCCGAAGCAGTTCTCGATCTCGTCGGGGCTACCCTTGCAGTTGGTTGGGGAATTGCCCTTGATCGCGGACTTGTTGTCCACCGTTACTTCACCAAAGGCGCTGAAGACGCCACCCGGCTCGAAGAGGGAGCGGTTCTTCAACACCTTGGTGGCGGTCAGGTCAACACTGCCCGCGACGTTGAAGATCCCGGCTCCGACGATACCGGCGGTGTTTTCGGAGACTGTGCTGTAGCGGAGCGTGACCGCGCTGAGGACGTTGAACACGCCGCCACCGAAGGTGCCAGCCTTGTTCCCCACGATCTTGCTCTTGTCCACGTTGGCAATGGCGCCGAGCGTCAAGGCCATACCGGCACCAACCCCGACAGTGTCGTTGTCGGCAACCTCTGTGCCCTTCACGTAGAGGTTGCTCTGCCCGACCGCCGTGATACCACCACCGGCGAGGAGCGCCAGGTTAGAATTGATCTTTGAGTCCTTGACCGTGGTGTCGCCCCCGATGTCGAGCAGGCCCCCGCCGAAGCCGAGCGTGTTGTTCCCGCTGACATCGGCCTTCTCGAGCTTGACCGTGCCGGCCTCGATGTCGTCACCCCCGACGAATGCCGCCCCGTTGGCGATGCCGGCACCACCAAAGGGGGCACCGTTGTCCTTCACCTTCGACGAAGACACCTTCAGGATGCCGGCGTTGAAGATTCCGCCACCGTAGGTGAGGGCGGCGGAATCCTGCACCGTGGTGTGGTAGAGGCTGGTCTTGCCGAAGTTGGCGATCCCGCCTCCGAGTCCGCCGGCGACATTGTACTCCAGAACGGACTTCTCGAATTCGGCGGAGCCGCCGGACTGCACCAGGACGCCGGCGCCGTCACTGACATTCTCGTCCACGAGCACGTCGGCGGCGTCGTCCCCGTCGGCGGCGTCGTCCCCGTTGCCGTTCTGGCCGTTGCCGTTGCCGTTGGCGTTCTGGCCGTTGCCGTTGGCGTCCTGGCCGTTGCCGTTGCCATTGGCGTTCTGGCCGTTGCCGTTGCCATTGGCGTTCTGGCCGTTGGTGGCGTCGTCCCCATTGGTAGCGCCGGCGCGGTTTGACCATTGTGTGGTCTGTGCCATGTCGGCCGGGGTAGCCGCGTTCGCGGCCGTGCTGGCCGCGTCGGCGGACGCTGCCGTGGCGGCAGGGGTCGTCGTGTCTGCCGTCTCGGTCGGCGTCGCCGTGGCGGCATCGGCGTCCGTGCCCTGCGGCTCGCCCTGCAACAGCGGTAGGTACGGCTGACCGGCCTGGGCTGCCTCGCCCGCCGCGACCGAGTTCGAGAAGCGCGCCCACACCGCTTCCGCGGTGTTCTCGCCCAGCTCGACATCGACGGTCTTGCCGCCCTTGATGGTCAGACCCTCGACCTTCAGATGTCCGCCGCGGCCGACATTGAAGATCCGGAAGGAGTCGGCCTGGCTGTCCCGGACAATCTTGGTGTTGTGGCCGACGAGCTTAATCGGTTCCTCGATCACCGGCAGGCCGTTGCCGAAGTCGTCGGAGCGGGTCAGCGTGTAGGTGCAGTCCTTGGCCAGCTTGAGGACGCCGCCCTGGTTGTCATTGGCGTAGATGATCGCCTGGATCAGCTTGTCGGTCTTGCAGGGCACCTTCCTTTCGCGCTCCTTCTTCTCGCGGTCTTTCCAGTCGTGCCGGCTATCCCAGTCGCCCTCGCGGCCCATGTCCCGGTCCTCGGCGGACCGCTCGCCGTCCTTGGTGACCTGGGTGGTGTTGCCGGACACCTCCTCGGCGCCGGCACCGACTCCGGTAAGGCCGACCAGGGCGATGCCGACCGCGCCGGCGACGCCGCTGGCGAGCCAGAGCTTGCGCCGGCGCTTCGACGTCGCCTCCAGGTCGGCCGCGTTGTTATTCGGTAGGTAGTTGTACATCGGAGCTCTCTGCCCTCTCCTCGTACCAGACAGGGACGCAGCATCACGAAGCCGGTGTCCCTACTACAAATCGGTTGTAGCTCCCAGAAGCACCGTATGAGAAACATCTTCACCTTGAGGGCTTATCCGAAGAAAGTCCGCATTTGTAGTGTTGGTAGCTAGATCAGGACGAGGTTCGGTCTCGGGTCTGGTGCGACCAGGCCTGTAGGGGCAGCCGACTTCGGGGCGTCGCACCCTGGACGGGGTTGTTCGTGTGGTGTGGGGCGCCCGGAGACGGTGCGGGCTCCTCCGGCCGGGTGACGGTCGGAGGAGCCCGCTTTATGTGGTGGTGCTCTCAGCGGGAACTCAGCCAAAGCAGCGTTCCGGGATGGCCGCGCTGCCCAGGTGGTTCGTTGGTTGGTTCTCCTCGATCGCGAACGTCCGCACGACGACGCCGCCGCCCGTGGTGCGGGTCAGCGCGGGGCCGTGGTTCTGGTTGGCGTGGAGGATGGCCTGGGTCGGGCCGCCCCTGGCGCGTAATTTGTGATCTTGGTGGACATCAGAGCGTTCGCCCTTTCGGCTCCCAGAAGGCCCGTACCAGCCGAAGGTGGCGTGACCTGCTACAAATCGGCTTCCACTCTCTGATGAACACCGTAATAGAGGATCCATCGCGGATGAGGATGTATCCGAAAAAGCTACTTATTTGAGGCACGTGGGAGTGAATGGTCGAGCTGGCGCAAAACGGACGAAACTCCCTATAAAGGAAAAGGTTGCGCTGATGTCGCTTCGGAGCGGAAAGTCCCCAACGAAATCGGTGCGGCCCGAGGCCCGGCCGGCTGGGTTAGCCCGGCAGGCGCGGGCCCGCCTCCCGCTGCTCAGCCAGCCAGGTTTCCACGTCGTCAGCGGTCCGGGGGAGCCCGGCGGAGAGGTTCATCGTGCCGTTCGCCGTGACCAGGACGTCGTCCTCGATCCGGATGCCGATGCCGCGCAGCTCCTCCGGTACCAACTCGTCCTCGGGCTGGAAGTACAGGCCCGGCTCCACGGTGAGCACATAGCCCTCGCCCAGGGTGCCGTCGCGGTACATCTCACTGCGCGAGTTTGCGCAGTCGTGCACATCGATGCCGAGCATGTGTCCGAAGCCGTGCAGAGTCCACCGTCGGTATACCGCCGACTTCTCGTCCATCGCCTCGTCCACGCTGACCGGTAGCAGGCCCAACTCGGCCAGGCCTTCGGCGAGAACCCGCATACAGGTCAGGTGCACATCCCTGAACGCCACCCCCGGCCGGATGAACTCGATGCCGGCCTGCTGCGCGGTGTAGACGATGTCGTAGATCTGACGCTGTAGCGCGGTGAACCGACCACTCACCGGGAGCACCCGGGTCACGTCGGCGGTGTAGAGGTGGTCGTTCTCCACGCCCATGTCCATCAGCAGTAGGTCACCCGGGCGGGTGGTGCCGTGATTGTGCACCCAGTGCAGGATCGTGGCGTGCTCGCTGGCGCCGACAATCGAGCCGTACCCGATGTCGTTCCCGTCGTGTCGGGCCCGCAGCGCGAAGATGCCCTCGAGTAGCCGCTCGGAGACTCCCTGGTCGGCCGGGAGCGCCCGCGCCACATCCTCGAAACCGCGAACCGTGGCATCCACCGCGTCCTGGAGCTGGGCGATCTCCCACTCGTCCTTGACCAGCCGGAGCTCGGAGATCGTGCTGGCCAGCTCCTGGTCACGCGGCGGCTGTTCCCGCTCCCGCCCGCCGTCGTACGGGCGCAGGGCCGCGTCAACCCGGGCGTCGAAGCCGCGCAGTACCCGGGTTCGGGCCGGGGCGAGGTCGGCCAGGGCGGCGTCCAGGTCAGCGAGGTCGGCGGTGGGCATGCCCACCTCGTTCGACTTCTCCGCGAGGGTGCGTCGCCGGCCGAGCCACAGCTCGCCGTGCCGACTCCGGAAGAACTCGTCGGTCTGCCGGGACGTGTGTGGCCGCAGGTAGAGGAGGGGCTCGTGTCCGGAACCGGTCGGACGGAGTATGAGCACGCTGTCCGGCTCGTAGTCGCCGGTCAGGTACGCGAAGTCGCTGCCCGGCCGGAATCGGTGGGCGGTGTCGTTGGCGCGTACCTGCTCGCCGCCGGTGGGGATCACCAGGGTCTCGCCCGGAAAGGCCGCGGAGAGGGCCGCCCGGCGCGTGGCGTAGTTGGGCGCCGCCGGGTGCGGGACGACCGGCAGCGCGCTGTCCCGCCAACCCCGCCGCATGAACGCCAGGAGTGCCGCCGGGAATGTCGGATCGTGCGATTCCGTGCCTCCTGGATCGCGGTGAATGCGTTCCTCGGTCATCTCCGCTCCCTTCGCGTTGTCGCTGGCCCGACGGTATCCGATGGGGCCGGGCCGGTAGCTGGGGCTTGTTGCGTAGACGGCCGCTACGGCCGCGACGGGGGCGTGAAAAGATGACGACCATGTGCGGACTCCTGGCCTTCTTCAGCGCGCGCGGGGACGCCGCGGCTCACCGCGACCACATCGCCAACGCGTTGGAATGCCTGCACCATCGTGGCCCGGACGAGACCGGGGTGGAAGTTGTCGGCGACGCGACCGGCCAGTACGCGGACGGCGTGTTCGCCCACAAGCGGCTGGCGATCATCGATGTGGCGTCGAGTCACGAGCCGCTGCCCTACGCGAACGGGCGCTACCTGCTGACCTTCAACGGCGAGATCTACAACTACATCGAGCTGCGGGAGGAGTTGGCTCGCAACTACGGGGCGCAGTTCGCCACCTCCGGTGACGGGGAGGTGATCGTCGCCGGCTACCACTACTGGGGTGAGCAGGTGCTCACCCGGTTGCGGGGGATGTTCGCCTTCGTGATCTGGGACCGGCAGGAGCGGCGCGCCTTCGGCGCGCGCGACTACTTCGGGATCAAGCCGTTGCACTATCTGGAAACGGCTGACGGCCTCTACCTCGCCTCGGAGAAGAAGGCCCTGCTGCCGTTCGCACCGGCCAACTACCAGGGTGACGCTGGCATCGACACGGCCAGCCTCAGCCACTACCTGACGTTGCAGTACGTGCCGGAGCCCGGCACCCTGCACCAAGGGATCCGTCGGATCGGCTCGGGGGAGTACCTGACCTGGACGCCGGGCGGCCGAATCGATGTCCGCCGGTGGTACCGACCGATCTTCCGGCCCGCTCCGGTGCCGGACGAGCAGAAGCTCTACCACGAGATCCGGGAGACACTGCGGGACAGCGTCCGGATTCACATGCGGTCGGATGTCCCGGTCGGTTCGTTCCTGTCCAGTGGGATCGACTCCACTGCGGTGGTGGCGCTGGCCCGGGATTTCAACCCGAACATTCTGACCTTCACGGTCGGCTACGACGTGCCCGGTTACTCGGAGATCGATGTGGCCCAGGAGTCGGCCCGCCACCTCGATGTCACCACCATTCCCACCAAGATCGGGCCGCAGGACATGATGGCGGCGCTGCCGAAGATCGTCTGGCACCTGGACGATCCGGTCGCCGACCCGGCGCTGGTGCCGCTCTACTTCGTGGCGCGCAAGGCCGCTGAACACGTCACGGTGGTGCTCTCCGGCGAGGGCGCCGACGAGTTTTTCGGCGGTTACACGATCTACCGGGAGCCGCTCTCGCTGAGCTCGGTCAACGGCCTGCCTGGCGGCGTGCAGAAGGGGCTGCGGGCGGTGTCGAAGGCGATTCCGCAGGGGGTCAAGGGCAAGAGCTTCCTGGAGCGCGGCACCACCCCGATCGAGGCGCGCTACTACGGCAACGCACGGATGTTCACCGAGGAGGAGAAGCAGCACCTGCTGCGCCGCTACGACCCCTCGGTGCGCTACACCGACATCACCGCCCCGATCTACGCCGAGTGCACCGAACTCGACGATGTCACCAAGATGCAGTACGTGGACCTCTACACCTGGCTGCGCGGCGACATCCTGGTCAAGGCCGACCGGATCTCGATGGCGCACTCGCTGGAGGTGCGGGTGCCCTTCCTGGACCGGGCGGTTTTCGATGTGGCCTCAAAGATTCCGGTCGAACTGCGACTGCCCCCGCGTTCCGACGCCACCAAGTACGCGATGCGCCAGGCGTTACAGGGTGTGGTCCCGCCGGCCATCGTGAACCGCCGGAAGTTGGGCTTCCCGACCCCGACCCGGGTGTGGCTGCGGGGAGAGATGTACGAGTGGGCCCGGCACATGCTGGCCACTTCGGGCGCCGGTGACCTGATCGACCTGCCGTACGCGCTGCGGTTGCTCGATGAGCACAAGCGGGAGGAGGCCGACCACTCCCGCAAGGTCTGGACGGTGCTGATCTTCTGCATCTGGCATGCGATCTTCGTTGCCAAGACGCTGGACCCGGGCATCCAGCGCAACCAGTCGGCCCTGCTGACGAAGCCGGTCGTCGGCAGCATGGTCCGCTGAGGGCGGGGAGCCTCGGGTCCACGCCCGGGTGTTACCCGCGCGGGCCGGGCTCGTCGGGGCGGCTCCACGAGCCGCCCCGACGACCTCCCGAGCTGACCTCCTTCGCGAGGTCTCAGTAGGAGAGCCCGGGGCAGTACACCCCACCCTCTGGCGGAGTGTAGCTACCCGGCGAGATCAGTGTCTCCAGGCGGAGTAGCGAGACCCCGCGGGTACGGGCGGCCCAGCTGAGCAGGTCCGGTGCCAGCCGGCCCGGGATAAGCCCGCCATCAGGGAGAGCTGTTCCTGCGGCACAAAGCCGAGCGATGAGTACAGCCGGTAGCCCCATGTGTTGTTGGTGACCTGGACCCCGCGCACGGAGGGCCAGCCAAGCCGGTCACTGGCGGCGATCATCGACTCCATGAGCTTCCGGCCCACCCACCTCCCTGCCTGTCGGGGGCGACGCTCAACGGTCCGATGGCGGCCACCTCCTCACCCAACACGAGGAAGTTGAAGCCCACCACCGATCCCGCCGCATCGACCGCGACCTCACTCACGCAGCTTGGTGAGGCGAGTCGTCCCTGGAGCATCTCCAGCACCGCCTGCTCCGAGGACCACTCGGGTGGTAGACCCAGCGAGGCGTTGGTGTCCTCGAAGGCCTGGTAGCAGATCTGGGCCAGCCGCGGCAGGTCGGCGGTGGTTGCCGGCCGGATGTGGAGGCGACCGCCGGCGGAGGCCGCCGCCGGGTGTGCGCCGGGCGGCGGGAAGTAGCCCACCCGGACGAAGAAGTCGACGTACTTCTCGAACAGGTCCTGGGTCATGGCCGGGCAGTCGATGCCGGTGCCGGCCAGCCCACGGCCACCGGGCTGAGCTCTGGCGCGGAGTGTGTCATCGCGGCCAGTCGGGCCGCCTGTGTCCGCAGGGCCACCGGCGACTTGGCGGAGAGCAGCCAGGGAACGACGGCGGGGCTCCGGGACTCGGCAACGCTCGCCGACACCGGCTCTCCTCCACGACCACGTGCGCGCTGGTACCACTGATCCCGAAGGCGGAGACCCCGGCCCGCCGGGGTCGACCGGCCACCTGCCAGGGCTGCGGCTCGGTCGCCAGGCGTACCTGGCCAGGAGTGCAGCGACTAACAGGCTAGGTGGAGCGCCACCAACGAGGCCGAGGGTGCCGCCACAGCCGGCTCGGGTGCAGGTAGAGCAGCCCGCTTCCGAGTCGACCGTCGGCACCGACGCCGACGGTCTGGGACGCTTCATGCTGGACGACGCCGCTCCGGGACCGGCCCGGTTGGTCTGCACCCCGGCTGACTCCGGTCCGATCTGTACCGAGTGGACCACCTTGTGATCCGGGCGGCGAGGTCGTAGCGACGTCGGCACCGCTCTGCTCTGCGGACCAGGGCGGTGCCGACCGCCACCGGTGACAGCCCGGGTGTGGCCCGCGGTTCAGCTACCGGTGCAGGTCACTGTCGGTGACATGTTCGGTCCGGTGAGGCTGGCGAGGAAGCCGAACGTGGTCCTGCTCCCCGGGGCCACCGTGCCGTTGTACGACGCGTTGGTCACCGCTACCGCCGATCCCGAGTGGGTGTGCGTGCCATTCCAGAGCTGGGTGATTGCCTGACCGCTGGGCCAGGTCCAACTCGCCGTCCATCCGCTCCAGGTGGTGGCGGTGTGGTTCATGATTTCGACCTCCCCCTGGAAGCCGTCCGGCCACGCGTTGATCACCTTGTAGACCGCCATACAGTCGCCGCTGGGCGGCGGTGTGGTCGGGCTCGGTGGTGCGGTGGTGGGGCTCGGTGGCGGGAGGGTGCCACCGGGGCCGATGCCGGTCACCTCACCGTTGCCTCCGTCGAACGTCACGTCCGAGCAGCCGAAAAAGTTCTCCGGGCTGTCCGAACGGACCCAACGGGAGTAGATGAGGTGTCGGCCGCTCTTCTCGGCCGGCAGCGTTCCGGTGAAGTAGTAGTGCCCGTCGTTGGTGCCCGGACCGCCCCGATGGGGTGGGTTGGTGACGGCCAGGAATGGTTGCTCCTCCAGGTCGCTCCAGGCCAGCGGGCGGGTTGGGCTCCAGTTGTCCTTGGTGACGTAGAAGTAGAACGTTCCGGGGTGGTGCGCCCAGTTGCTGTAGCGGAACTCGATGCTCTGGCCGGCGGTCAGGTGCGTCAGTGGCCAGTCGGTGCGGGCCAGGTCATAGCCCAGGAATCCGGAGTTTCCGCCGCTGCACAGCTGGCCGTCGGGAATGAAACCGACGGTACGACCGGCGGCGTCGGAGCGCAGCACACTGAACCAGTTGTAGAGCGAGTTGGCCCCACTCTGGTCCACCGCCGCCGAGCAGGCGGGGTTGTGCGGTTGGATCTCACCGGTGGGGCTAAGCCCGTCCCGCCAGCAGAGGAAGGTACGGCTGCCGGGGACCATGGCGGCACCGTGCGCCGCCGCCGGCTCTGACCTGGTGATGAGCACCACGACGGCGGCGAGGAGAGTCATGGCCGCGGCGAGCAGTGCGGCGGCCGTTCGGGTTCGAGTGGAGGACACGGGATCTCCTGACTCGCGGGGCGCCTACCACCCCGCGGGTGACGGGCGCGGGGCGGCACCCGGCCGGCCCGCAGCGACGAGCGGTCACGGTGTAGGCGGCGTGCGCAGGAGTGAGGGGCACGCGAACCTGCGATCCGTCCTTGGATCGTTGCCCTCGCGTGGGTGCCCGAGCGGACGGCGCGATAGCCCTGCGTCGTCCGGCGCCGTTATCGCAACACGGTGAGGTGCTCGATCGCAATAGCCAGTAGCCAGTGTCCTTTTCAGGTGGCGTATGTCACCGAGGTCGGTGGAGCGAACCCCCGCGGCCGCGAGTGGTCGATCAGGGGCGCTGGGGACGGGCCAGGGTGAGTGCGGCGGTGAGCGACAGTGCGGCGGAGGCCGCGAGTACCGCTGCCATCGGTACGGCGCTGCCTTCCCCGCCCAGCCCGACCAGGGGAGCGGCGAGCGATCCGATCACCGACTGGAGGGCGCCCATCAGCGCTGCCGCGGTCCCGGCGTGGTGCGCGTGCCGGTCGAGGGCGAGGGCCGTGCCGTTCGGCATCACCATGCCCAGCGATCCGATGAAGGCCAGCAGCGCGCCCATGAGGAGTAGCTGGCTGGTGGCGATCGCGCCGGCCAGCACACCAGTGGCCGCCACCGCACTCACCGCGAGGGTGCTGACCAACAGGGTGCGGGGCGGGAACCGGTCCAGCATGCGGACGTTGGCCTGCCCGACCGCCACGAAGGCCAACGCGTTGAGGCCGAACAGCAGACCGAATGTGCCCGGCGAGAGGTGAAACACGTCCTGGAAGACGAACGACGAACCGGAGATGTAGGCGAACAGCCCGGCGAAGGCGAGCCCCTGGGTCAGCGTGTACCCCAGGTAGACCCGGTCGGTGAGGAGTTCGCGCAGCGACCGAACGGTGCCGCCGAGGCCGTCGCGGCTGCGTCGATGCGTGGGCAGGGTCTCGGGCAACCGAGCCGCCACCACGGCGGTGAGCAGTGCGCCGACGACAGCGAGGAGGACGAACAGGGTCCGCCACGACCCGAACCGCAGCACCAGGCTGCCGACGGTCGGTGCCGCGATCGGGGCGAGACCGAAGACCAGGGTGAGCCGGGAGAAGTACTTCGCTGCCGCCCGACCTGAGTACAGGTCGCGAACGACGGCACGGGTCACCACGGCGGCCATGCCGCCGGCGAAGCCCTGGGCGAACCGCAGGACGGTGAAGGCCGGCGCGCTGGGCGCCGCGGCGCAGGCCAGGGCGAGCAGAGAGTACGCCGTGAGGCCGATCAGCACCGGGCGGCGCCGGCCCCAGCGGTCGCTGAGCGGACCGGTGACGAACTGTCCGAGGGCGAGCCCGATCAGGCAGGTGGTGAGGGAGAGCTGAATCTGGGCCTGGCTCGCGTCCAGGTCACGGGCCATGGTGGGGAGCGCCGGCAGGTACATGTCCAGGGAGAGCGGGCCGATCGCGGTGATCGCCCCGAGTAGGAGCAGCAGACCGAGCCCACCACCGACCCCCGCCGGCTGCGGTTGGCCGGCGGGAGTGGTTACGGCAGGTGCGGTCGGTGGTGCGGTCTGCGTCACTGAGGTCCCCTGGAGTTCGCCTGTCAACCGGGTAACCTTAGCTCTGCATCCAGAGTCTTTCGAGGTGAGGTGGGCGATACGGTGGCGGCCGAGGACGTGACGGCGCGGCCGGTGCCGTGCCTCGACCCCGCTTCGACGGCGGCGTTGGGTGCCGTCGTCGGCGAGCTGCACCGCCGGCTGCGGCGCGCGGCGGCCCGGCACGTCAGCTGCATCCCGTTGCCGGAGGCCCAGGTCGAGCTACTCCTGCTGGTCCGGGCCCATCCGGATGTCAGCGTGAAGGATGCCGCTTGTCGCCTGCACGCGGCACCCAACACGGTGAGCACCCTCGTTCGGGACCTGGTGGCCGCCGGACTGCTGCACCGCGATTGCGCTCCGGCCGACCGCCGTACCGCCCGGCTGCGCCTCACCGACGCCGCCCGCACTCGGATCGCCGATCACGAGCAGCAGCGTGCCGCCCTGCTCGGCGCCGCGGTGACCCGGCTCTCGCCCGAGGCGCGCGCGGCGGTCGTGGCGGCCACCCCGTACCTGACCTGCCTGGCAGACCTGCTGGACTCGGACCCTTCGGGTTAGATCCCGGTCAGAGCTCGCCGTTGAGTTCGGCGTAGCCGCGGCGGGTGGCGATCAGCGCGGGACGGGCACCGAAGGGTGCCTCGGCGGCCACCCGCTCCGCTGGTGTCCCACCGGCATGGCCAGCCCGGATCTGCCAGGCCAGGTCGCTGAGCAGGCCGTGCTGGGCGTGCACGAACTCGTGGCCAACCAGGTCGCCGTGTCCCGGTATTACCACCGTGGTCGGGGTCGTCATTCGCAGCAGCTCGGCGACCGCCTCCGGCCACCGCAACGGGTACGAATCCTCGAACGCCGGCGGGCCGCTCTGCTCCACGAGATCACCGGCGACGAGCACCTCCGCACCGGGTATGTGCACCACCAGGTCCGCGGCGGTGTGCGCCCGCCCCAGGTGCCGCAGGACGACCTGGCGGCCACCCACGTCGAGCACCTCCCGCCGGTCAACCAGGTGGGTCGGCGCCAGTATGTCGACGCCGAGTAACTCCTCGGCGAGGTGGGGCTGCTCGTCGCGCATCTCCGCACATGCTTCCCGGCGTAGCTGGTCCGGGTCGCCTAGGGCGGCGGCGGCGAGCGGGTGCGCGTAGACCGGGCAGGGCGGATCGCCGGCCAGAGTGGCGTTGCCGAAACAGTGGTCGAAGTGGTGGTGCGTGTTCACCAGCACCCACGGGTGTGGGGTGACGGCCCGCGCCGCCCGGGCCAACTCCGCCGCCTGGCCGGCCGTGGAGAGGGTGTCCACGAGCAGGGCCGCGCCGTCGCCGACGAGCAGCGTCACGTTGACCTGTAGCAGCGGCTCGCGCAGCACGTGCACCCGGTCGGCGACTTCGACGAAGCGAAGGGTCATGACGACCGCCCGGCCCGCCCGATGAAGCGCTGCCGGTCAACCAGGAGTCGTTCCACCCGCCCCTCGGCGACGGTGGAGCCGCCCTCGGTGACGGAGATCGCAAAGAGCAGCCGCCGACCGTCCACCTCCGTCAGCCGAGCCTGCGCGACCACGGTCCGGCCGACCGGGGTGGCGGCGCGGTGGTCCAGCGTGACCCGGACTCCCACGGTCGTGGCGCCCCCGGGCAACTGGCGGGCGACCGCCGCGACCGTCGCCGCCTCGGCCAGGGCAAGAACTCGTGGCGTGCCCAGGACCGGCACGTCGCCAGAGCCAATGGCCTGGGCGGTGTCGGCATCGGTGACGGTCAGCTCCACCCGAGCGGTCGAGCCCGGGGAGAAGGACTCCTGCATGGTCACCAGCCTATGCGTCAGATGGCGGGCCGGCCACGCTTGAGCCGAACCACCCGGAAGCGCGGGGAGCGCCTCCTGCGTCGGCCGCTGCACCACCGTCGCTAGCCTGGACCGCGATGTCTGCTCCAACTGATCCCCAACAGCCTGCCCGCACCGAGGCACCGGCGGTGGCCGACGGCGGGCGCCGTCGCATGATCACGATGTCGGTGTGGGGTGTCGCCTTCGTCATCGGCTGGCTCGCCATCGGCCTGCCCACCGATCCGGTCTACGCCTTCGTCTGGATGTGGGCGGCGACCATCGCCTGGAACTCCACCCGGCCGTGGCGTAGCCACCTGCGCTTTGCCCGCGACTGGCTGCCGGTGGTGCTACTGCTTGTGCTCTACAACCTCTCTCGGGGCTTCGCCGACAACGGGGCGACACCGCACGCCTACGAACTGATCGTCGCCGACCGGGTGATGTTCGGCTGGGCCACCGGCGGCCAGGTGCCCACGGTCTGGCTCCAGCAGCACCTGTACCAGCCCGAGGTGCGCTGGTGGGACGTGTTGGTGAGTTGGGTCTACTTCTCCCACTTCGTCGTGGCGCTGGCCGCCGCCGCGGTGCTCTGGTTGCGGGACCGCCGGCGGTGGGCGGCGTTCATGCGTCGCTGGGGCTTCCTCTGCGCCACCGGGCTGGTGACGTACTTCCTCTACCCCGCCGCGCCACCGTGGTGGGCGGCGCAGAACGGGTTGCTGGAGGAGGTGGCCCGGATCTCCACCCGGGGGTGGAAGGCCTTCGGGCTGCACGGCGCGGGGAACCTGCTCAACGCCGGTCAGCTCGCGTCGAACCCGGTCGCCGCGATGCCGTCGCTGCACACCGCGTTCGCCCTGTTCGTGGTGCTGTTCTTCCTGCGTGCGACGCGGAAGCGGTGGTGGCCGCTGCTGCTCGCGTACCCGCTGGCCATGACCTTCACCCTGGTCTACTCCGGGGAGCACTACGTGATCGATGTCCTGGTCGGTTGGGTGTATGTGGGGATGGCCTTCCTGGTGGTGGGCCTGGCCGAGCGCTGGTGGGCGGCCCGACGTGCCCGGCGCGTCCCAGACCGGCCGGTTGGGGCGGCGCCAGCCACCGCGGCGTTGCCCGATCCGGCGCCAGCCAGCACGGGGCCGTCCGATTCGGCGCCGGCCGATGCGGCGGTGGCCGCCGGCCGCTGATCGGCGCCGAGCTTCGCTACCTGGACCAGCCGCTCACTACTGCGGCCGGTTGGCGCGGCGCGCCTGGTGCGCGCGTGCGGTTAGCTCGGCGGCCAGGGCCCACGCCTCGGCGACCGCTCGGTCGCTGGCGGCGGCCCCGGCGCCGCCGGCGGTGTCCGCGTGCACCGTCGCCAGCCCCAATCGTCGCTGCACCGGCCCCTGCACCACTCGTACGCTCTGGATCCGCGCGTACGGCACGACCACGATCTGGCGGGTGAGCAGGCCGGAGCGGACCGCGAACACCCGCTCGTGCAGCCCGGCACCGAGCACCGGCTGACTCAACGGGTTCAGCCAGCGAGCCCGGGGCGGAGGTGTGGTCAGCGGCAGGTCGTCAAGGCGTACCCCGGGCAGCACCTCGGCGAGGATCGCCTCGGCGACCGGTTGCTGACCGACCGGGAGAAGCTGGTCTGGTCGGTTGCGCACATCAATTTCCCCCGTCGAGTAGCCGGCCACCTCCAGCCGCAGCCGCAGCCAGCCCTTCGCCCGCCACAGCAGCGGCCAGGTCGCACCGACCGCCTGTACCCGGTGTAGCGGCACGGTCTGCGCCCGGGTCTCCAGCAGTCCGTTGCGGGTCCGCAGGGTGTCGACATCACGAGCAAGCTGGAAGTTCCAGTTGTCCAGCACTCGGCGGATCGGCTGTAGCAGCACCCCGGCCATCGCGGTCAACGTGCTCGCCACCGCGACGAACGACCAGGAATCCCCGGAGAGGAACTGCGTCGCCACGAAGACCACCCCGAACGGGATCATGAAGGTCTGTGGGGTGAGGAGCTGGCTCAGTAACAGGTCTGTGTTCCGGACGACGTGCAGTGGTTCGCCGGGGGGCGTCGCCTCCGGCCAGACCTGCGGCGTGCCGGGTGCCAGGGCGGCGGCCTCCGGTTGCGGACCGGCCAACGCGAGCAGCCGCTGTCGCAGGGCGGCGGCGTCGGCCACGCTGAGATAGGCCAGCGGTGCCTCGGTCTTGCCGCCGCCGACCACCTCGAGGCGCAGCTCCGCCAATCCGGTGAGCTGGGCGAGTAACGGCCGAACCACCTCCACGGCCTGGAGCCGCTCCAGCGGGATCGCCCGGATGCGTCGCCAGAGTAGGCCCTCGTGTACCCGCAGTTCGCGGTCCACGACGTGATAGCCGGTGTTGTACCAGCTGACCACCGCGAGCACGGTGGCGCCGATCGCCAGCACCACCGCCAGCACCGCGAACCAGCCGACGCCGACCCGGGACAACGTCGACCAGGAGAGCGCGGCGATGACCACGACCAGCGACTTGGCGCCGTGCAACGCGGGGGAGAGCGGGTGTAGCCGCTGCCGGCGCTCGGTGGGCGGGGGCACCGGTGGGGTGGGCATGCCGGCCGCTGGGTACCAGCCGGGGTGCGGTGGCGGGGTGGGTGGATACCCCCCGGGGTGCGGCGGTGGGTCCGGTGGTCGGGTCTCTTCTGGGTCTCGCGCGGCCGGCTCGCTCACAAACCCTCCGCCCGATCGCGGCCGAGCGCGGTGAGGCGGTCGCGGAGGCGGGACGCCTCCGCCGGGCGTAGCCCCGGCACTCGAGCGTCGGTGGCCGCCGCCGCCGTGTGCAGTTGGACGGTAGCCAGGTTGAAGGCCCGTTCCAGCGGGCCGGCGCTGACATCAACGAACTGCATCCGCGAGTACGGGACGATGGAGAGCCGGCGCACCAGCAGGCCGTGTCGGACCAGCAGGTCATCCTCGCGTTCGGCGTACCCCCACGCACGTACGGCCCGTGCGATGGTGACCGTCCGTAGCGCGGTCAGCAGGAGCACTCCGGTGAGGGCCACCCCGAACACCGCCTGGCCGCTGATCGCCCACCCCACTGCCAGCCCGGCCAGCACGATGACGATCAGCGCGGCCAGTCGCAGCAACTCAACCCAGATCAGGTCGGTGGAGACGGACTGCCAGCGGACGGTCTCCGGCCAGGGCTCCAGCGGACCGGGTGGGGGACCGGTCGGTGGTGGGGCAGCGGGCGGGAGCCCGGCCTGGTCGTCGCCGGTCACCGTGCGGTTCCGTTGTGCGCGTTCACGAGTCGAGAGTAGGTGATTCGGCCGTCGGAGCAACCTCGCGGAGGAAGCCCCGGGCGCTGAGGAAGTCGCCGAGCGTCACCCGGTGCTCGGGGCAGGCGAGCCAGGTCTTACGTCGCGTCGCGTCGTGTAGGCGGGGATTGTTCCACCGCAGCGCCCACCGGGCGGGGGCCGCACAGCCACGAGCTGAGCAGACCAGGGCAGGGGTTGCTGGGGTATCCATCCCGGCCAGTCTAAGGTGGCCGGGGAGAAGCGTGAGCGCCGGGCGACCACGGGGGGAGCCGCCCGGCGACGGGTGAATCGTACACGTCCCGTACCGATAGCTGTCTACCCCGCTGACGGCGAGTTCGGCGGATCGGACCGCGGGGCGGGAAGCGGGGGTTCGCCGCCGCCACGTACCGCCACCGATCATGTCAGTCTTGTACGCACCACACCCCGAGTACCGATCATGCTGTGGAGGACCGGTGGCCCAGCCGAGCACGCCCGATGCCAGGACCTCCGACGGGTCGACCCCGCCGTCTCCGCAGAGCACCCCGGCCGCGGACGCCACCCTGCTGGAACGGGCGCTGTTCGAGGTCAAGCGGGTGATCGTCGGGCAGGACCGGATGGTCGAGCGGATGATCGTCGCGCTGCTCGCGCGGGGGCACTGCCTGCTGGAGGGGGTACCGGGGGTGGCGAAGACACTCGCCGCGGACACCCTCGCCACGGTGGTCGGCGGGTCGTTCGGCCGGGTGCAGTTCACGCCCGACCTGGTCCCGGCGGACATCATGGGCACCCGGATCTACCGGCAGTCGAGCGAGAAGTTCGATGTCGAACTGGGGCCGGTGTTCGTCAACTTTCTCCTCGCCGACGAGATCAACCGGGCGCCCGCGAAGGTGCAGTCGGCGCTCCTGGAAGTGATGGGTGAGCGGCAGGTCTCGATCGGTGGCCAGACGCACCAGGTGCCGGACCCGTTCCTCGTGATGGCCACCCAGAACCCGATCGAGCAGGAGGGCGTCTACCCGTTGCCGGAGGCACAACGGGACCGCTTCCTCATGAAGATCGTCGTCGGCTACCCGACAGCCGCCGAGGAGCGGGAGATCGTCTACCGGATGGGCGTGGCGCCACCGGAACCCGCCCCGGTGCTCACCACCGCCGACCTGGTCGGGCTACAACGCAAGGCGGACCAGGTCTTCGTGCACAATGCCCTGATCGACTACGCGGTTCGGCTGGTGCTGGCCACCCGGAGCCCCGCCGAGCACGGCATGCCCGACGTCGCCCAGCACATCCAGTACGGGGCGAGCCCACGAGCCTCGCTCGGCCTGGTCCGCGCCACCCGGGCCCTGGCACTGCTACGCGGCCGGGACTACGCGTTACCCCAGGACGTGCAGGACATCGCGCCCGACATCCTGCGCCACCGGCTGGTGCTGAGCTACGACGCGCTCGCCGACGAGGTGCCAGCCGACCACGTCGTCGGCCGGGTGCTGGCGACGATCCCACTGCCCTCGGTGGCACCACGCCAGCAGGCCAGCCCTGCCCCGGCCGGGGTGCCGCCTGGTGCTGGGTGGCCTGGGCAGCAGCCGTGACCCCACCCGTCCGTCGGTCAACCGACACCACCGGCCGCGAATCCGTCGACCCCACCGCCCGTAGGCGTACCGAGGCCACCCTGTCCCGGTTGCACCTGCTCGTCACCCGCAAGCTCGACGGTCTGCTCCAGGGCGACTACGTCGGCCTGCTGCCCGGTCCGGGTAGCGAGGCGGGGGACTCGCGCGAATACCGTCCGGGTGACGACGTTCGACGGATGGACTGGCCGGTCACGGCGCGTACCACGATGCCGCACGTGCGGCGCACGGTGGCTGACCGGGAACTGGAGACGTGGCTCGCGGTGGACCTCTCGGCCAGCCTCGACTTCGGCACCGGCCGCTGGCTCAAGCGGGACGTGGTGGTGGCCGCCGCCGCGGCGTTGGCGCACCTGACCAGCCGGGGCGGCAACCGGATCGGCGCGGTGATCGGCACCGGGAGCGAGCCGGCCGCCGCTGGTCGGGACGTGCCGGCGGCCGGACCCGGCCGTTTCATCCGGCTGCCCGCTCGCTCGGGTCGACGGGAGGTGCAGGCCCTGGTCCGGGCCGTCGCCGGCACCGAGATCCGGCCCGGCCGCGGCGACCTCGGCGCCCTGGTGGACCAGTTGAACCGGCCGCCTCGGCGGCGTGGTGTGGCGGTCATCGTCTCCGACTTCCTGGCGCCGCCGGCCCAGTGGGCCCGGCCGCTGCGCAAGCTACGAGTACGCCACGACGTGCTGGCCATCGAGGTACTCGATCCGCGTGAGCTGGAGCTGCCCGACGTGGGCGTACTGCCGGTGGTGGACCCGGAGACCGGCGAACTGCATGAGGTACGGACCGGCGACCCACGGCTGCGCCGCCGCTACGCCGAGGCGGCTGCCGCCCAGCGGGCGGAGATCACCGCGGCGCTACGCGCCGGGGGCGCTGCCCACCTGAGACTGCGCACTGACCGCGACTGGCTGCTGGACATGGTGCGCTTCGTCGCCGCGCAGCGGCACACCCGCAACCGGGGGACGACACGATGATTCGTTTTCTGCAACCGTGGTGGCTCCTGGCCGTGCTGCCGGTCTTCGCCCTCGCCGGGCTGTACGTGTGGCGGCAGCTGCACCGCCGGGCATACGCGCTGCGGTTCACGAATGTGGAGCTGCTGCGTACGATCGCGCCGAAGGGGCTCGGGTGGCGTCGGCACGTACCGGCGACCGCGTTCCTCCTCTGCCTGCTGGTGCTCGCCACGGCGTTGGCCCGGCCGTCGATCGACACCCGGCAGCCCCTGGAACGGGCCACCGTCATGCTCGCTGTCGACGTCTCCCTCTCCATGCAGGCCGACGATGTGGCCCCGAACCGGCTGGCGGCGGCCAAGGAGGCGGCGCAGCAGTTCATCGCCGAGCTGCCGGCCAGCTACAACCTTGGGCTGGTCTCGTTCGCGAAGGCGGCCAACGTGCTGGTGTCGCCGACCAAGGACCGGCAGGCCGTGGCCACCGCCATCAACGGCTTGGCGCTGGCCGAGTCGACGGCGACCGGGGAGGCGGTCTTCACCTGTCTGGAGGCGATTCGGTCGGTGCCGGCCGACGGCGCGGCGGGGATTCCGCCGGCCCGGATCGTGTTGCTCTCCGACGGCTATCGCACGTCGGGCCGGTCGGTCGAGGAGGCCGCCGCGGCGGCGCAGGCGGCGAACGTGGCGGTCTCCACGATCGCCTTCGGGACCGACGGCGGTCAGGTCGACATCGGTGGCCAACGCCAACGGGTGCCGGTGGACCGGCTCGCCCTGGCGGATCTGGCGGAGACGACCGACGGGTACTTCTACGAGGCGGCCTCGGTGAGCGAGCTGAAGCAGGTCTACCAGGACATGGGCTCGTCGATCGGGTTCCGGACCGAACCGCGCGAGATCACTCAGTGGTACGTCGGGGTGGCGCTGCTGCTGGCGCTCTGTGCCGGGGCGACCAGTCTGTTGTGGTCCTCCCGGATCGTCTGACGCCACCGTTGGCGGCGTCCGGGCTGGGATGTGGTAGCGGTCAGTGACCGCCGCCGGCCAGGACGAAGAGGACGGCCACCCAGACCGCGGCCAGGATGAAGCCCAGGGGGGCGACGTAACGGTTCATGGGAATCGGCTCCGGTGGCGACTGGGAGCGGGCGTCGAGGCCCGCGGAAGGACGGTCAGAACGCGCACACACAGTCGTGGCCGGCAGCTCCGATCGCCACCCGGTGATCGGCCCGGCGTGGGGCCGGCACTCGGGTTACGCGAGGGAGCGGGTCTGGTCAGCCGTGCTAACGGGACTCAGCGGGCTGACGGTCGGCCCGGCCACGACTCGGAGGATCGCTATCTCGCACAGCGATCACCTCCTGCGGTCGGCGGGGCCCAGGGATGCGAGTCGTAAGGCGGGCTCGCAAAACGGCGCCATCGTACACCCTGGTGGGTGCGGCTTCGAAGCGGACGGGTGGGGGTGACAGTCGCCGGGTGGTTGGGGTGGGTTTCACCGTGTCGGTGGCGGTCGGTGCCGTGGCGCGCTAGCGCTTACCTGTCGGTAACCCCTAGGCTCCGACGCGACGTGGAGATCTTCTGCTGAGGGGGGAATCGTGGCCCGTACCGTGCTGGTGACCGGGGGTAACCGCGGTATCGGTCTGGCTATCGCTCAGGCCTTCGTCAAGCAGGGTGACCGGGTGGCGGTTACCTACCGGAGCGGGGCGGCGCCCGGTGCCGACGCGGCCGACTCGGAGACTGGTGCCGGCCGACTCTTCGGCGTCCGCTGCGACGTGACGGATTCTGATTCCGTGGACGCGGCGTTCACCGCCATCGAGGCGGAGCTCGGCCCGGTCGAGGTGCTGGTGGCCAACGCCGGCATCACCGATGACACGCTGCTGCTGCGCATGTCCGAAGAGCAGTTCACCGGGGTGCTGGACACCAACCTGACCGGCGCGTTCCGCTGCGCCAAGCGCGCCTCGACCAAGATGCTCCGGGCCCGGTGGGGTCGGATGATCTTCATCTCGTCGGTGGTTGGGCTCTACGGCAGCCCGGGTCAGGTCAACTACGCCGCCAGTAAGGCCGGCCTGGTCGGCGTCGCCCGTTCCATCACGCGGGAGCTGGGGAGTCGCAACATCACCGCGAACGTGGTGGCACCCGGCTACGTCGAGACCGATATGACCGCCGCGCTACCCGAGGACCTCAAGACCGAGTACCGCAAGGCCATCCCGGCTGGCCGGTTCGCCGCAGCGGACGAGGTGGCCAGCGCCGTCACCTGGCTGGCGGGGGACTCCGCCGGCTACATCAGCGGTGCGGTCATCCCGGTCGACGGTGGCCTCGGTATGGGGCACTGAGAGGAGACATCGACATGTCAGGACTGCTCGCCGGTAAACGGCTGCTGGTCACCGGCGTCATTACCGACGCCTCGATCGCCTTCTCGGTGGCGCGGCTCGCGCAGGAGAACGGCGCGCAGGTGGTGCTCACCGGCTACGGTCGGCTCTCCCTGGTCGAGCGGATCGCCAAGCGGCTACCCAAGCCAGCTCCGGTAATCGAACTGGACGTGACCAATCGCGAGCACCTGGCCGCGCTCGGCGACCGGGTTCGGGAGCACGTCGACGGCCTCGACGGGATCGTCCACTCCATCGGCTTCGCCCCGCAGAGTTGCCTCGGCGGCGGCTTCCTCGACGCGCCGTGGGAGGACGTCGCGACGGCCGTGCACGTCTCGACCTACTCGTACCAGGCCCTCGCCACCGCGGCGCTGCCGCTGATGGCGCCGGGAGGCGCGGTGGTCGGGCTCACCTTCGACGCCACCAAGGCGTGGCCGGTGTACGACTGGATGGGCGTCGCCAAAGCTGGCCTGGAGTCCGCCAGCCGCTACCTGGCGCTGCACCTGGGCCCGAAGGGCATCCGCAGCAATCTGGTCGCGGCCGGGCCACTGCGTACCATCGCCGCGAAGTCGATCCCCGGCTTTGCGCAGTTCGAGGATGCCTGGTCGGCGCGGGCGCCACTGGGTTGGAGCCTCACCGACTCCGAGCCGGCCGCCCGGGCCTGTCTGGCGCTGCTCTCCGACTGGTTTCCGGCGACCACCGGCGAGATCGTCCACGTCGATGGTGGCTACCACGCCATCGGCGCCTGATCCGACCGGCGGCCCCTGTGGTCTGCGCAGGGGCCGTCGTAAGGTCAGCGGGTGACCCTGGGGCCGTTGTCCGGTCACCGGGGCATCGGGGAAGAATGGGACCATGGCGTACGACGCGGTGGTGCTGGTTTCTTTCGGTGGGCCCGAGCGGCCCGAGGACGTGATGCCATTCTTGCAGAACGTGACCCGGGGCCGGGGCGTGCCGCCGGAGCGGCTGGCCGAGGTCGCCGAGCATTACCAGCACTTCGGTGGGGTGTCGCCGATCAACCAGCAGTGTCGGGAACTGCTCGCCGCGGTGCGGGACGATTTCGCCGCCAACGGTGTTGACCTGCCGGTGTATTGGGGCAACCGGAACTGGGACCCGATGCTCGCCGACACCGTGGCGCAGATGCGCAACGATGGAGTCGAGCGGGCCCTGGCCTTCGTGACCAGCGCCCTCGGTGGGTACTCCTCCTGCCGGCAGTACCAGGAGGACATCGCCGCCGCCCGCGCGGCGGTCGGTCCGGACGCCCCGGTGATCGACAAGCTCCGTCAGTTCTGGGATCACCCCGGGTTCGTCGAGCCGCACGCCGACGCGGTGCGTACGGCGTTGGCCCAGCTGGGCCCGGCGCGGCGGGACAGCACCCGGATCGTCTTCACCGCCCACTCGATCCCCACCGCCGCGGCGGCCGCGGCCGGCCCGCATGGTGGCCGATACGAGGCGCAGTTGGCGGAGACCGCTCGGCTGGTACACGCCGCCGCTGCCCCGGACCTGGCCCACGACCTGGTGTGGCAGAGCCGTTCCGGGCCCCCGCAGGTATCCTGGCTCGAGCCGGATGTCAACGACCACCTCGCCGAGCTGCCCGGGCAGGGGGTCACCGGGGTGGTGATCAGCCCGATCGGGTTCGTCTCCGACCACCTTGAGGTGGTGTGGGATCTGGACACCGAAGCCCGGGAGACCGCCAAGCAGCTCGGTCTGGACTTTGTCCGCGCCGCCACGCCGGGCACCGATCCCCGGTTCGTGGCGATGGTGCGCGAACTGGTCCGGGAGCGTACCGATCCGGCTGGCGCGACGCTGCGCCGGCGCCTCGGCGACCTGCCGATGTGGGACACCTGCCCGACGGCCTGCTGCGTCCCGGCCCACCGCCCCTCCTGACCGCTTCGGCGGCCCGACACCAGGGATACGAGATGAATGAGCGTAAGCCTGTCCAGAGTTGGCTCACCGACATGGACGGGGTGCTGGTGCACGAGGGGCAGCCGGTGCCCGGTGCGCCGGAGTTCATCGCCCGGCTGCGCTCCTCCGGCCGGCCGTTCCTGGTACTGACCAACAACTCCATCTACACCCCGCGTGACCTGCAGGCCCGGTTGGTCCGGATGGGGCTGGACGTGCCGGAGTCCGCGATCTGGTCGTCCGCGTTGGCCACCGCGCAGTTCCTGGCCGACCAGCGGCCGGGCGGCACCGCGTACGTGATCGGAGAAGCCGGGCTGACCACGGCGCTGCACGCGGTCGGGTACGTGCTCAGCGACTTCGCGCCCGACTATGTGGTGCTGGGGGAGACCCGTACCTACAGCTTCGAGGCGATCACCAAGGCGATCCGGCTGATCAACGACGGGGCCCGCTTCATCTGTACGAACCCCGACGTGACCGGCCCGTCGATGGAGGGCGCGCTGCCCGCCGCCGGTTCGGTCGCCGCGATGGTGTCGAAGGCGACGGGCGTGGAACCGTACTTCGTCGGAAAGCCGAACCCGATGATGATGCGGTCGGCGTTGAACACGATTGACGCGCATTCCGAGTCAACGGCCATGATCGGCGACCGGATGGACACCGACATTCTCTGTGGCCTGGAGGCGGGGCTGGAGACGATCCTGGTGCTCACCGGCATCAGCAGCCGGACGGAGGCCGAGCGCTACCCGTACCGGCCGTCGCGGATCGTCAATTCGGTGGCCGACCTGATCGACGAGATCTGAGGGCCGGCCGCCGGCCGGTGCTGCGGCCCGGGGGTTGGCTGTGGGCCCGGCTACGGGCGTAGTGGGGCGTTGCAGGCGGCGGCCAGCGCCTGCCGGCAGGCGCTGGTCAACGGGCGCAGCGCCGCGTCGCGCTGCTGGGCCTCGTAGTTGTTGACCGCGCCCCCCGGCGCGGCCTGCCCCGCCAGGGCGAGCACCTGGTCCAGCACGGCGGCGCGGGCGAAGAGCCGGCGGGCGCGGGGGTCGAAGCCGGGTGGCAGATCGGTGGTGCCGTCGGGGCGGCGCAGCGCCTCCAGCGCCCCGGCCAGCTCCGGCCGCCACTGGGCCACGTCGAGCCGGGTCAGCGTGGCGGTGGTCTCGGCGAGGGCGGCGGCCAGCTCCGCCTCGGCCTCCGCCGCCCCGGGGAGGGTGAGCGATGCGGCCGGCGCGTCGGCCGGCAGCGGGTAGATCCGCCACAGCACGGTCTCGAAGACATCCCCGGAGCCGGAGGTGTGCGTGCGCAGCTGCGGGACCAGGCCGAGCGAACCGGCGACCACCCCCTCGCCAGCGAGCAGGGCGGCACCGGCGAAGTCACCCGGGCCGGGCAGCCCGCGGGGGTCACCGGGCGCGGGCAGCACCAGGCGGATCACGTCGGGTGAGAGCTTGGCGAGCGTGGGCAGCGCCTCGGGCAGGGCGACATCGGTCCAGGTCCCAGGTGCGTCGGCGACCAGATGCTCCTCGTCACCGGAGATGGCGTCGGCGACCTCGTCGAACGGCACCAGCCCGGCACGCCACGCGCGCACCCAGGCAACGAACCGGCTGGACCGGCGTGGCGCGAGGGTGACCGCGCCCGCTGCGGGGGTGGACATGCCGAAAGGGTACGTCCTCCCGCCCACCTCTGTCTCGGCTGCCGCTCCAGCCGTCCCGCACCCCCACCGGCGTGCCGGGTCGGATGTGGAGCCCGATGGGGCTAGCTTGATCGGCATGGCGGGGCGTTACGACCATGACGTGTTGGCGGGAGACTGGCGGCGGCGCCGGGTCACCCCGGAGGTGGCCGCGGAGCTCGACCTGGTGGTCGAGGACGCCGACTCGGGGTTCTGCGGCGCGGTGGTCGGGTTCGAGGCCGGCGCGGTGGTGCTCGAGGACCGGCACCGACGGCGGCGTACCTTTCCTCTGCTGCCGGCGGCGTTCCTGCGTGATGGTGAGCCGGTGACGCTGCGCCGCCCCTCCCGGGCAACGGTGCCGGCCGCTCGGCGGCGGACCGCCTCCGGTTCGATCGCTGTCGACAACGTCCGCGCCCAGGTGGCGAAGGCGAGCCGGATCTGGGTGGAGGGGGTGCACGACGCCGCGTTGGTGGAGCGGATCTGGGGCGACGACCTGCGCGTCGAGGGTGTGGTGGTGGAGCCGCTGGACGGGATCGACGATCTCGACGCCCGGGTGCGCGATTTCGCCCCCGGCCCGGGCCGGCGGCTCGGCGTACTTGTTGATCACCTCGTCCCCGGTTCCAAGGAGAGTCGGGTGGTGGCCCGGGTGACCTCGCCGCACGTACTGGTGACCGGGCACCCCTACGTGGACGTGTGGCAGGCGGTACGGCCGGCGGCACTGAACATCTCGGCCTGGCCGGTGGTGCCGCCCGGGCAGCCCTGGAAGGAGGGGGTCTGTGCGGCGCTCGGGGTGGCCGAGCCCGCCGAGTTGTGGCGGCGGATCCTGTCCCGGGTGAACTCCTTCGCCGATGTCGAGACGCCATTGATCAACTCGATGGAGCGGTTGATCGACTTCGTCACCGAACCGGTGAGCTGAGCCCGGCGGCACCTGGAGCCGGGCGGTTCGCCGGAGTCCGGTGGGGGCGTCCCGGCTGACCCGTTCGGGTTCGCGGACCCAGCCGGGGCGCGCGGGTGCACCATTGCCGTAGGGCCACGGCAGGTTGGCGATTCGATGACAGGTGCACCGGCGTGTCACGATCGTGGTGTGGACGCGGTGCTGTGGATTGTCGTCGGGGCGGTGCTCGCCATCGCCGAGATCTTTACGACGACGCTGTTCCTGATCATGTTTGCGGTCGGGGCCTTCGCGGCTGCCGGCGCAGCCGCGCTCGGGGCGCCCGTGGAGATCCAGGCGGTCGTCTTCGCCGTGGTCTCGGCGCTGACCGTGCTGGGTGCCCGCCCGGCGTTGCGGCGTCGGACTACCCTCGCCTCGACCGAGGATCGAACATTCGGTGTCGGAGCGATCGAGGGAAGCACGGCCCTCGTGCTGGAGCGGGTCGACGCCGACAACGGGCTCGTCAAAATCGACGGCGAGCTGTGGCAGGCCCGTTCCTATGACGCGACCCAAGTCTTCGCGCCGGGGGACCGGGTGCAGGTGATCCAGGTGCGTGGCGCTACCGCGCAGGTGTGGCGGGATGATGTTTCCCGGCCCGGCGAGCTACCTGAGACGAAAAGGTGAGTAGATGGACTTCCTGTTGCCGGTCCTGTTGATAGCTCTGGCGATCATTGGCGTGGTGACCCTGGCCCAGGCGGTGCGGATCGTGCCGCAGCAGCGCCAGGACGTGGTGGAGCGGCTCGGCCGTTACCAGCGCACCCTCAATCCGGGGCTGAACATGCTGGTGCCCTTCATCGACGCGGTACGCACCAAGGTCGACATGCGCGAGCAGGTGGTCAGCTTCCCACCGCAGCCGGTCATCACCTCGGACAACCTGGTCGTCTCGATCGACACCGTGCTCTATTTCAAGGTGGTGAACTCCTTCCACGCCACCTACGAGATCTCGAACTTCCTGCAGGCCATCGAGCAGCTCACGGTGACCACACTGCGTAATGTCATCGGCTCTCTCGATCTGGAGCGGGCGCTGACCAGCCGGGAGGAGATCAACGCGCACCTCTCCGGCGTGCTGGACGAGACCACCGGCCGCTGGGGCATCAAGGTGACCCGGGTGGAGATCAAGGCGATCGAGCCGCCGCCGAGCATTCGGGACTCGATGGAGAAGCAGATGCGCGCCGAGCGGGACCGTCGGGCCGCGATCCTCACCGCCGAGGGGCACAAGGAGTCGCAGATCCTCACCGCCGAGGGTGAGAAGCAGGCGGCGGTGCTGCGCGCCGACGGTGACCGGCAGGCCCGCATCCTGGAGGCCGAGGGGCAGGCGAAGGCGGTCCGTACCGTCTTCGACGCCATCCACCAGGCGAACCCGAGCCAGAAGGTGCTCGCCTACCAGTACCTGCAGGCGCTGCCGCAGATCGCCAACGGCTCCGCCAACAAGGTCTGGATCGTCCCGGCCGAGCTGACCAAGGCGTTGGAGGGCATGGGCGGCGCGCTGGGAGGCCTGAGCCAGATGGCCGGTGACGCGCCGTCACCGGAGGCATCCGACGGGGCCAGCCAGGTCGAGCGGGAGGCCGACGAGGCCGCACAGGCCGCCGCGGCTGCCGCGCGGGAAGTCCACGACGAGGTACGCGTCGCCGAGGCGCAGGCCGCCGGAGGCGCGGAGCCGAAAGGGCTGCCCGCACCCGAGCCGGTCGCCGCGGAGAGTGTGCTGAACGACTCCACCGACCAGCGCGAGCGGGGCTGACCGTCGACATCGCGCGATAACGCGAGAACACCTCATGGGGCGCTCCGGTGCCTGCCACCATCGGTCGTAAGGCGGGTGGTGACCAGGTTTCGGGGCGCCCCGGCGCGTCCCGCACCGCTCGGGCGGAGCGAGGTGACGGATGAAGAAGGCGGACAGGCAACGCTACTCCTCGGCGTCGGAGGTCGGGGCGCACGACCCGGTCGCGCCACTGGGAACCCGCCGCGCCGGTGGCGGGTTCGGAGTGTTGCCGTTCATCGGGGACCCGCCACCGGCCGTGCCGGCTACCGACGCGACCTGGGCCTGGTCGATCCGTCGGCTGGCCCGCGCGGCGGTGTGGCTGCTGCCCGCGTACGCGATCCTCTACGGAATTGTCTCGATGGCGAGCGACCGGGGTGTCGGCAACGCGTCGTACCCGAGCGACGGCCGCCCGCTCTACCTGGTGAGCTGGCTGCTGGCCACCTGGCTGGGGTTGGTCGCGGTGCTCGCGCTGGCTGGTCTGCTGGCAGCGACCCGGAGCCGACGGGCTGCGGTGACCGGGCTGTTGTTCAGCCTCGCGGGCCTGATGTTGATGTTGCCGTTCGCCGGCTTGGCCGCGCAGACGCCGGTATTCGGTACCACCGCCCGGGTCCTGGTGCTGGTCGGCTCTGCCTGCTACAGCCTGGGCTGGCTGGCCATCGGATGGGCGGTCGCCCGTTCCGGGATGTTCAGTATGGGCGACGGCGTGATGTTGATGATCGCGGCGCCGCTGCTCGGCCTGGCAGGTTCGCTGATCGGTTCGCTGCAGACCTTCGGCGCGATCTTCGCGCTGATTGCCGGCATCGGCATCGGCTACCGCTCCGGCCGTCTGCTGCCACGCGACATCATTCGCGACGCCACCAATGCCAGTCTCCCGACGGCCGCGCCGGCGGCGCCGGCTGCCGGTGGCCCGGCCGGTACCGGCGGACCGTTGGCCGCGGGCTGACCTGTCTCGCCCTGGGCCGGATCAGCCCAAATCGATAGCTGTAGCCCGGGGTGTGTTCGCCTCGCTTCTTTAATCGCATAACCGGACTATTCGGGAGCAAGCAGATAAAGCCTGGTAAAAAGGGGGTAATGACCCCGCCTTGCGGTTTGTCCGCTCGAGGCGCCTCCGGGGCGGTTAAGCCGTGAAACGGCTGGCAGTAGCCGGTGAATTGGCTGACAGTCGTCGTTCAGGCTGGCTGTTCTGCGCATTTCCAGGCAATCCTGGACGCCATGGCTCTGCCCCGTACGCCGCTGTCTCGGCTGTTCACCGTGCTGCTCGCCGGCCTGCTTGCTGGTCTGGTCCTGGCGGTCGCCGTGCTGCCGGGCAACCTGCTGCTCGGGTTCGCGGCCCGGTCGGCGCTCGGGAGCTACGCGTCGCTGCCGGACGCGCTGCGGACCCCGGCCACCCCGCAGCGCTCCTACCTGTATGCCAACGACGGCACGACGTTGATCACGAGCTTCTACGACGTCGACCGTACCGATGTGGGGCTCGACGAGATCGCACCGTCGATGCAGGCGGCGATCGTGGCGGCCGAGGATCGCCGGTTCTACGAACACGGTGGCGTGGACCTGCGCGGAATGGCCCGGGCCCTGGTATCGAACGTGAGCGGTGGTGAGACTCCGCAGGGCGGCTCGACCTTGACCATGCAGTACGTCCGCAACGTGCTCAAGACCGATCCCGGGCTGACGGCCGAGGAGCGCGCCGCGGCCACCGAGCAGACCGCCGAGCGCAAACTACAGGAGATCCGGTACGCCAACGCGCTTGAGCAGCAGCTCAGCAAGGACGAGATCCTCAACCGCTACCTGAACATCATCTACTTCGGCTCCGGGGCGTACGGCATCTCGGCGGCCAGCCAGCGGTACTTCGCCAAGACCCCCGCGGAGCTGACCCTCAGCGAGTCGGCGCTGCTCGCTGGCCTGCTGCAGTCACCCGAGGCGTACAACCCGATCGACGGCGACCAGGAGGCGGCGCTGGTCCGGCGGGGGTATGTGCTCGACGCGATGGTCGCCACCGGCGAGATCTCCGCTGCCGAGGCCGCCGCCGCGAAGGTGGAGCCGTTGACGCTGCGCCCCACCGCCCAGCCCAACGGCTGCACCGCCTCGGCCAGTGGCCCGGACGACGTGGGCTTCTTCTGCGACTACGTCCGCCAGTGGTGGCTTACCCAGCCCGCCTTCGGGGAGACCGTCGAGGAGCGGGAGCAGGCGCTGCGCCGGGGCGGCTACACCGTGGTCACCTCGCTGGACCCGGAGCTCCAGGCGACGGCGCAGCAGCAGGTCACCGGCGTCTACGGGTACGACAACGAGCGGGCGCTGCCGCTCGCGGCGGTGGAGCCGGGCACCGGCCGGGTGCTCGCGATGGCGGTGAACCGGCACTACAGCCTGGAGGCGAACCCGGCCGGGCAGCCGAACTACCCGAACACGGTGAACCCGCTGATCTCCGGCGGCGGCAGCGTCGCCGGTTACCAGGCCGGTTCGACCTTCAAGCTGTTCACCATGCTCGCCGCCCTGGAAGCGGGGATGCCCCTCGCCACCGGCTTCGACGCGCCCAGCCAGCTGCCCACCCGGTACGCGGCCGAGGGCGATGCGAGCTGCGACGGACGCTGGTGCCCGGCCAACGCCAACCCGGAGTGGATGGACGGCTACCGGATGATGTGGGACGGCTTCGGCCGTTCGGTGAACACCTACTTCGTGTGGCTCTCCGAGCAGATCGGCCCGGAGAAGGTGGTGGAGATGGCGCAGCGCCTCGGCATCACCTTCCGGTCCGACGCGGACGCGGCGTTCGCCGAGAACGACGCCGAGAACTGGGGTTCGTTCACCCTCGGTGTGGCCGCCGCCACCCCACTGGACCTGGCCAACGCGTACGCCACCCTCGCGGCCGAGGGGACGTACTGCGAGCCGCTGCCGGTGGTCTCGGTGACCGCGCCGGACGGCTCGGTGGTGCCGGTCGGGCCCTCCTGCGAGCGGGTGCTCGACGCGGAGGTGGCGCGGGCCGCCACCGATGCCGCCCGCTGTCCGGTCGGCCAGCAGTCCTCGACTGACCAGTGCAACGGCGGCACCGCCACCTCGGTGGACCGGATCCTGGATGGCCGGCCGGTCGCCGGCAAAACCGGCACCTCGGACAGGGACGTCACGGAGAGCTTCGTCGGCTTCACCCCGCAGATCGCGGTCGCCGGCATCGCCGCGAACCCCGACGACACCACCGACGCGGTCGGCAGTGCGGTGCAGGTGCAGGTGATCGACGCGGTCGCCGAGGTGATCTCCACCGCCGTGCAGGGGCAGCCGGAGCAGGCGTTTGTCGCGCCAAGCTCGGAGCTGGTCGGTGATCCGCGCCGTCCCGCCGAACGGCCCGAGCCGGACCGTGGGCAGCAGGAGCCCGGCAACGACCGGGGTCCCTTCACCGACCTGCGTCGGTGGTTTGAGGGCCGCGGCTGAGGCTCCACGTATCCTCCCGCTGTGGCGAGCCGCTTTCTCCGCGGTCGCTGGAACGAGTCACGAGGCGATGAATTCGACGGTTGGGGTCCCTCGGTCTGGTACTTCGAGGTCGACGAAGGTGGTTGGCCCGTGCGGCAGATCGAGGCGTATGAACACGGTCCGGTCCTCCGCTACGGGCCCGGACATGAGGAAGACCAGCATGGTGGCCTGGGGCAGGTGAGCCTCGATGACGTGGACGAGGACTGGAGTCGCTACCTGATCACGCGCGACGCGTTCGAGCGGGTCTGGGACTCCACCACCGACTAGGTGGTGGCGGTACTCAAGGGAGGGGCTACGCGACGATGTCGGTGTCAGCGGTCCCACCTGCGGTGGCGGTGGCCAAGTCGATCGCCTCGACACTGGGTTTGAGAGTTGACGACGCGATCGTCCTGCAGGCTTCGAACAGGCTCACGCTGTGCCTGTTGCCCTGCGATGTCCTGGCTCGCGCCACCGTACGCCGATGCTCACCGACGCGGATCGGGAACTTCTCGGCAACGCGTTACGCGGCCTGAGCCGGGCCGTTAGCGAGCACGGCGGCGCCGAGCAATTACTGCACGGCGAACCGCACCCAGGTAACGTGCTGACGACACCGGGTGGGGTGTTGTTTATTGACTTGGAGACGTGCTGCCGAGGGCCGGTCGAATTCGACCTGGCCCATGCGCCCGAAGAGGTCGACGAGCACTATCCCGGTGTCGACAAAGGTTTACTCCGCGAGTGCCGGTTCCTGGTGCTGGCGATGATCACAGCATGGCGGTGGGATCGAGCGGATCGACTTCCCAATGGGCGTCAGCTCGGCGCGGATTGGCTCCGCCAGCTACGCGCAGCGCTCGGTAGAAACGGCTGACCAGCCGAGGTTCTGGTCTCATCGTTCATCCTCGCCCTCGCATTCTAGATCGAACTGTCCACACCCATTCCGGGTACGGATGCCCCGTCCGTGCCTTCGCCGAAATTTGGGTCTTCCCCCCACGCGCCTCCATGACGCACACTCTGTCAACACGCCACGGGATGAGTACACAGCATTTGTGCACGTTGTTGGGACGTCCGAGAACATCCTTGAATGGAGGCAGGATGAACTATGCACTGCAGCGGGCCATGGTGGAGGCGGGGGAGACCGCGGAGAGCCTGGCTGCCCAGACCGGCGTCGACCCGAAAACTGCGGCGCGTTGGATTACGCCGGGACGGATTCCGCGGCCCCGTCGCCGCCTGCAGGTGGCCACCATCCTCGGTCGGGAGGTCGAGGAGCTTTGGCCGGATGTCGTCAAACGTCGCGAGCCGGTGTGGTTTCGCCCATGGGTCGACATTGAGCATGAGGCGGTCGCCCTGCGCTGGTTCGAGCACACCTGGATACCCGGCCTGCTCCAGACCGAGGACTACGCCCGCGCGACCCTCGCCGGCGAGGCGTTGACCCCGGGCGAGGTCGACGAGCTCGTCGCCTCCCGGATCAATCGACAGGCCATCTTCCGCACGGAACGTCCCCCGCTGCTGACCGCCGTCATCTTCGAGGGAGTGCTCTACCAGTCGGCCTACGGCGACCGCCGGCTGATGCGCGAACAGCTTGAGTTTCTCGCCGAGCGCGCCACCGACGACACGGTGCAGGTCCACCTGGTGCCCAAGGACATCGGGATGTATCCGGGGCTCGGCGGCGGCTTCATCCTCGCCGAACTGCCCGAGGTCGAGCACGTCGCCCACGTCGACAGTCAGGCGCCCGCGCAGATCCTCCGACAGGCCGCCGACGTTGCTACCCTGAGCCGAAGGTGGGAGCGCATCAGGGGCGAATCCCTCCCCCGAGCTTCCTCCTTGGAGCTGATCAGAGAAGCGGCGGGATCATGGACATGACCGGTGCGCGATGGCGCAAAAGCAGCAAGAGCGGCAACAACGGCGGGGCATGCGTTGAGGTCGCCGACAATCTCCCCGGCGTCGTCGGCGTCCGGGACTCCAAGGACCCGGCCGGGCCGGCGCTGGTCTTCGGCCCGGCGGCATGGCGGGCCTTCGTCACCCAACTCCCCGACGGCAACTGACCGACCCTACGCCGACGCGCCCGCCCCTCGGGGCGGGCGCGTCGTGTTGGCAGCGCGGATGGCTATCCGGCGCAGCCGGGAACGTCGACACAGTTGTTCGGCCGGTTCTTGATCACCACGGTGCCGGTGGCCGTGTTCAGCTCGACCGTGCCACCGTCGTTGTAGATGCCCCCACCGTCGGTCAGAGCGATGTTCTCGACCACCTTCGTGTCGAAGAGACGGGCTGCGCCGAAGGCGGTGTTGAAGATACCGCCACCCAGACCGCCGGCCTGGTTGCCGATCACCTTCGTGTGCCGCAACACCAGCTCATTGACGGTACTGATGCCGCCGCCGTCGAGGGGAGCGGTATTGTTTTTGATCAGGCTGTCCTCGACCACAACGATTGAGTTGGTTGAGTTCCCCGCGATGCCGCCACCGCGGCCTGTTGTGGCGGTATTTCCAACGAGGTTGACAGATTTGAGGATGAGTTGCGTGCCAGCAACGTTCACGACTGCGCCACCACCATTTACGGCGGTGTTGTTGGTGATATCGGTGTCTTTCACAATGCCGACTCCCGAGATAGCGAGGCCGCCGCCGCTGCCGACCTGAGCAGTATTGTCGGTAATAGTGCTGTGGTCGATCTGGACTGTGCCAACACTGAGGACTCCAGCTCCGCCAGAGGTGGCGGTGTTGGCGGTTACGTAGGACTTGCTGATTTCGAGTGCGCCGGAATTTTCGACACCTCCGCCGATGACGCCGGCGCGGTTGTGACTGGCGGTGGAGTTTTTCATGCGGGTGGTGCCGTTGTTGGCGATGCCGCCACCAAAAATGCTGGCAATGTTGCGGGTGATGGTGGTGTGATTGGTGGTGAGTGCTCCGCCGGCGTCGACGAATATTCCTCCGCCATCCTCGCTGGTCTGTCCGCCGGTGATGGTGAGTTTGTTGAGGGTGAGGTCGCCGCCGGTGTCGACGGTGAGGATTCTGAATTCGTCGGCGGCGGCGGCGCGTTCGATGGTGGTGTGTTTGCTGCCGTTGAGGGTGATCGGGGTGGTGATGGCGGGGAGTCCGGCGCCGTCGATGTCGGCGGTGAGCAGGTAGGTGCAGTCTTTAGCGAGGTCGAGGGTGGCGCCGCCGCGGGCGTTGGCGAGGGTGATCGCCGCGATCAGCGCGTCGGCGTCACACGGGACCGGCGTGCCCTTGTCTCCCTCCTTCTTTCCGGTGTCCTTGCCCTTGGCTGTGCCCTTGCCCTTGGCTGTGTCCTGGCCCTTGCCGGGGCCCATGCCGGTGCCTGGGCCGGGGCCCATGCCTGTGCCTGCGCCGGGGCCCATGCCTGTGCCTGCGCCGGGGCCCGTGTCCTTGCCCTTGTGGTCCTTGCTGTTGTCGTGCTGGCTGCCGGTGGCGGCTCGGTCGGGTTGCCCGGGCCGGTCATCGGAGCTGGCGAGTAGTCGTCCGACGGAATCGGCGGCGGGGGTGGCGGCAACGCCGACGGTGGTGAGGGCCAGGCCGGTCACACCGGCTAGCCCGGCGGCCCACCATCGGGTCCTCGTCCGGCGTCCACCGGGACGGCCCGGTTCGTGTTCGTGGTGCTGATGGTTCATGCGGCTTCGGTGTCCTTCCCCGTCACGGACGAGCAACCAACATCCGGGGCGGTACGGGTGGTGGTCCTCGGCTACCAGACAGGCGGTAGCACCCTTGAGCCAAGCCGAAGTCTGTCCCTAAATAGACATGAATGCGAAGAATGTCCCCAAAAGGCTTGCGACATTAGGGGCGGTGTCAAGCGGGTGGACGGGGCGCCGTCAGCGGCGTCCGGCAGAATCGTCCGGTGCCCGTCCACCAGATCACCGACCCCGACGACGACCGGATCGCCGACTACCGCGCCCTGACCGACGTAGAGCTGCGGACCCGTTGGGAGCCACCGCACGGCCTCTTCATCGCCGAGGGCGAGCTGGTGCTGCGGCGCGCGCTGCGCGCCGGCTACCCGGCGCGGTCCTACCTGGTGGACGCCAAGCGGGTGGCGCAGATCGCCGACCTGGACAACGGGGACGCCCCGGTCTACGCCGCCACCCCGGACGTGCTGCGCCAGGTGACCGGCTTCCACGTACACCGGGGGGTCCTGGCGTCGTTCCGTCGCCGGCCGCAGCCGACGGCGGCCGACGTGCTCGCCACCGCCCGCCGGGTGGTGATCCTCGAAGACGTGAACAACCACACCAACCTCGGGTCGATCTTTCGAGCCGTCGCCGGGCTCGGCGTGGACGCGGTGCTGCTCTCCCCGACCTGCGCCGACCCCCTCTACCGCCGCAGCGTCCGGGTCAGCATGGGGGAGGTGTTCGCCGTGCCCTACGCGTCGCTCGGCCCCTGGCCCGACGCGCTCGCCGAGGTCCGCGCCGCCGGCTTCTCCGTGCTGGCCCTGACCCCTGCCCCCGACGCGGTGCCGATCCAGCGCCTCGCACCGGGCCAGCGGGCCCGGGCGGCGCTGCTGCTCGGAGCGGAGGGCTCGGGCCTGACCCGGGAGGCGATGGAGGCCAGCGACGTCCGGGTGGTGATCCCGATGCGCCGTGGTGTCGACTCCCTCAACGTGGCCGCCGCGACCGCCGTGGCGTGCTGGGAACTCGGCCGGGACGACCCGCTCTGACCACCGGTGACCTGCCGAAATCACACCGGTAACCGTCACCGGGCGCCGCGCTGCGCACCCCCGTTCAACCCCAGCCGTCGCCGCTGGGCACGGGAGTTTAGTGACCAACGTCATGCGCGGTAGCGTGTCGCCCGTGTTCCCCACCATTCGGGAAGTGCTCGCGCTGGAACCGGTGCGCTCCGGCGCGCCCCGCGTCGTCGCCGGCGAAGCCGCGTTGGACCGACGGGTCCGCTGGGTACACGTGGCCGAGGTGCCCGATATCGCCTCCCTGCTCGGCGGCTCGGAACTGGTACTGACCACCGGGATCGGGCTCCCGGCGGACAACGCCGGGCTGCGGGCGTTCATCGCGGACCTGGCCGCTGTCGGCGTCGCCGGCCTCGTCGTCGAGCTGGGCCGCCGCTACTTCGGCGGGGTGCCCCGGGCGATGGTCGCCGCCGCCGCCCGGCACGGGCTTCCCCTGGTCGAGCTGCGCCGCGCCACCCCGTTCGTGCGGGTCACCGAGGCGGTGCACGCGCTGATCGTGGACGCCCAGCTCACCGAGTTACGTGCCACCGAGGAGATCCATCAGCGCTTCACCGAGCTCTCGATGGAGGGCGCGGGACCGGGGGAGGTGGTCCGGCAGGCGGCTGAACTCTCCGGCTGCGCGGTGGTGCTGGAGAACCTGTCCCGGCAGGTGCTCGCGTACGACCCGGCGGGGGGCAGCGCCACGCTCCTGCTCGACGGCTGGGAGCAGCTCTCCCGGCGGATCCTGCCGGCCGGCCGGACCGCGTACGACGTGGACAACGGTTGGCTGGTGACCATGGTCGGCGCCCGGGGGCAGGACTGGGGGCGGCTGCTGGTGCGGTGGCTCGGGGCCGGGGCGGCGACCCCCGGCGACCGGTCGGACACCCCGCCCACCCGACTGACGATTCTGGTGGAACGGGCGGCCTCCAGCCTCGCCCTGGGTCGGCTGATCCGGCGCGACGCCGAGGGCCTGGAACGGCAGGTGCACCGCACCCTACTGGCGGCCCTGCTCGACCACTCCCGGCCGGTGGACGAGGTGGCGCTGCGGGCCCGCGCCCTCGGCGTGCCGTTGGAGGGGCGGCACCTGGTGGGGGTGGTGGTCCGGTATCGGGCCGACGATCCGGCGTCGACCACGTCAAACGAGGGTGGTCACGTCCCCGGGGGTGGCCCGCTGGCTGGTTCGATCCGGCTGCGGGAACTCGCCGAGGCGGTCGGCCACGCCGTACACGAGGCGCAGCTGACCGCGTTGACCAGCGCGCTCGACGACCAGACGATCGGCGTGCTGCTCGCGTTGCCCGACCGCTCCGGCGAGGAGCGGGCCCTCACCGCCTTCGTCACGGCCCTGACCCGGGCCCGCCCGGACGTCTTCCCCGGACACGTCAACGCCCCACTTGACGGCGGGCGGAGCACGGGCCGCACCGCCCCGGCCGGCACCGCGGTGATCGGCGCCGGCTCGGGCGTGGGCAGCCTGCGGGAGGCGCGTCGCTCCCTGGTCGAGGCGCGGCAGGTGGCCGAGGCGGCCCGCCGGGACCGGCGGAACCTGCCGATCTACCGGCTGCCACACGTCGGGCTCGCCGGCTTGCTACACCTGCTGCGCGACGAGCCGTCCCTACAGACCTTCGTCGAGCGGGAGCTGGGTGCCCTGCTCTCCTACGACGCGAAGCACCCCCGGGAACAGCTACTCGGCACCCTGCGCGCCTACCTGGATCAGGGCCGGAACAAGTCGGCCGGCGCTGCCGCGGCGCACCTGTCCCGCCCGGCGTTCTACGAACGCCTGGCCCGGATCGGTCGAATCCTCGACGTGGACCTCGACTCGGTTGACGCCTGTCTCGGTCTGCACGTGGCCCTGCTGGCACTGGACGCGATCCGCCGGCCCGTGGCGGCCACCGTCACCCGGGCAGGTTCCGGACCGGATCGGTGAGGGAGCCGAGGGCGTCGGCGTACCGGGTGGGGGTGAAGCTGGGTCCGCCCGGCGTGAAGACGGCGGAGGTGGCCGCCGTCTTCCAGGCCGTCTCCGGGACCGCGTCGATCAGGGCGCGTACCACCGGCGCGTCGCGCCATCCCGGCTGCTCGGCGAGGAGGCTGAGCGCCACCACCGACTCCTCGACCTCGCCGACACACTCGAACGGCTTGTGCCCGTCCACGCCCAGCAGCTCCCGGTAGCCGGGTAGCTGCGCGGGATCGGCCAGGAGATCGCCGCCGAAGACCCGGGTGATCCGCTCGCGCGACATGAACGGCGCCAGGGCGAGGAAGACGAACCGGCACTTGGGGCAGCCCCGGCACCAGCGGTCACTCGCGCCGCGCAGCTTGAACGCGGCGTTGCAGCTCGTCACCACGTCGTCGTACCCGCCGATCTGGGCGAAGAGTCGGGCGATGTGCAGCTCCGAGAGCTGGCGCAGCAGGGAGAAGTACGGGTCGGTGAGACCGGCGTGCTCCGCCAACGCCCCGCGCAGCAGCCCCTCCGCCTCGATGCCCTTGGACCACTGGTGATTGATCTGGTGCCCCTCCCAGACCAGGTTCGGGTCCGACGCCGAGCGCTCGTTGGCCATCACCACCGGGCCCATCCCGTTCAGCACCGAGGTGGCCACCGCGATCAGCGAGTTGATCGCGGTCACCGGAATGTGGCCGTTCAACGCTCCGGCGGCGTTCAGGTCGAACAGCACCGGGTCGATGCGCCGCCGGGCGGCCAGCGCCGGCAACCCGGAGGCGACGTTCACCGCCTCGATCACCCGGTTGGGGTTGACCGAGAACGGCAACGGGTCCAGCCCGTCCCGGCGCAGTGCCTCCAGGCTGACGATCGAGTCCTTGCCGCCCCCGACCGCCGACAGTGGTCGCCGGCCCTCGGTGTCGTACCCGACCGCCGCGGTGAGCTCACCGGAGGGCACCTCGGGGCGCAGCCGCAGCACGTGCGGCAGCGCGTTGCGGTACGCGTACTCGCCGAGGCCCTGCGTGTAGACGGCGGTGACCAGCGCGACGGCGGCTGGTCCCAGCGGAGCCGGCAGCACCAGCCGGTGCGGGGCGGCGGCCTTGTAGTAGCTGACCCCGGCGACCACGTGCAGCAGCTCCAGGACCCGCCCCAGGGTGGCTACCCGCTCATCCGAGGGGGGTGACGCGGGCAGCGGGAGGGTGATCACCTCCGTGAAACGTTGCTCGCCGTCCGGCCCGGTGAGGGCGTAGTCGAACAACGCCTCCCCGGTGGACAGGTCGAAGGAGTAGGACGGGAAGGTGAAGGCGTCCATCCGCCGCAGCTGCTCGTTGGGCACACGCCATACTAGGCCCTGGTTCGTCCGCCGTGCCCGCGTGCGCCCGGACCGCCCACCGACGTCGTCGATATTTCGAGGAGAGCCCGTGCGCCTGTCTGACCTGCGCGGACGCAAAGTCGCGGTCTGGGGGACCGGCCGGGAAGGACGAGCAGCGGTGACCGCGGTCGCCGCGCACGGCCCGGCGGACCTGGTCGCCGTGGACGACGGCGGCTCGACGGTCAGCCCGCCCTGGGACGGGTTTCTGGCGACGGCGGCACCGTTGGTCACCGGTGACGCGGGAGCGCAACGGCTGACCGCCGCCGACGTGGTGGTCCGCTCGCCGGGCGTGCCGAACACCCACCCGTGGCTGGCCGAGCTGCGGCGGCGCCAGGTGCCGGTCACCCAGGGCACCGCGCTCTGGATGGCCGACCACGCCGCCCGCACCGTCGGAGTCACCGGCAGCAAGGGCAAGAGCACCACCTCCAGCCTGATCAGCCACCTGCTCGCCGCGGTGGATCAGCCCAACGTCTTCGGCGGCAACATCGGGGTGCCGACGTTGGACCTGCCCGCGGCCGACCTCTACGTGCTGGAGCTCTCCAGCTATCAGTGCAGCGACCTGACCGACTCACCCCGGGTCGCGGTGGTGACCGCGCTCTTCCCCGAACACCTGGACGCCCACGGCGGTGAACGGGAGTACTACCGCGACAAGCTCAACCTGCTGGCCCACGGCCCGGAGACCGTCGTGGTCAACGGCGCCGACCCCCGGCTCGCCGCCGAGCTCGGTGACCGGCCCGTCGTGCGCGCCGGCACCCCCGACACCACTCATGTGGCGGGTGGCCCGGACGGCACGCCCTGGTTCTACCTCGGCAACCAGCCGCTCTTCCCCCGGGCGGTGCTGCCGCTGGTCGGACGGCACAACGAGGGCAACCTCTGCGTGGCGCTGGCCGTGCTCGACGTGCTCGGCGTTGACGTGCGCGCCCGTCGGGACACCCTGGCGGTGGCCGTCGCCGGGTTCCAGGGGCTGGCCCACCGGCTCACCGAGATCGTTGACCCGTCTGGTCTCACCTTCGTCGATGACACCCTCGCCACCAGCCCGTACGCGGCCATGCACGCGATCGACGCGTACGACGGGCGGCCGCTCACCGTGATCGTCGGCGGTGCCGACCGGGGGCTGGACTACACGCCGCTGCGCGATCACCTCGCCGAGCGGGAGATCACCGTGATCGGCGTACCGGACAGCGGGGCGCGGATCGTCGCCGCGCTGGACGGGTTGCCGAAGGTCCGGCGCGAGGTCACCGGCGATCTGGTCGAGGCGGTTCGGCTGGCCCGGCGGGTCACTCCGGCCGATGGGGTGGTGCTGCTGTCGCCGGCGGCACCGAGCTACGGGCAGTTTCGTAACTTCGAGCACCGCTCCGAGGTCTTCGCCCAGGCGGTCCGCGACACCGCCGGCTGAGCGGCGAGCTGCGAACCGGGCCGAAACGCCGCCCGGAGGGCTGTGCTGCTCACCCTGGTGCCGCGACTCCGGCGGCGCTCACCCTGGCGACGGGTGTGTGGGGTCGGCCCTCCCCGTCGAGGTGAGGCGGGATCGGGTGCGGGCCGGTGCTGCCGGGGGCAGGGTGGCGACGATGTCGGCGAGGGAGACGTCGGCGAGGCTGCGCCGCCACGCCTCGTGCGCCGCCGCCATCTTCTCGGCGAGGACGCACATGTTCTGGCACTCGTCGGCGGGGAGCGCACCCTGGCCTTGTTGGCGGATCTCGCGGCACGCATACGGCGGCGATGAGCCGTCAACCGCTTCGACGATCCGTAGCAGGGTGATCTCGGATGCCGGTTGCGCGAGCTGGAACCCGCCGGCGGGACCGGTCGTCGCGACCAGAACGCCGGCCTTGACGAGTGTCTGTAGCTGCTTGGCTAGGTAGGGCGCGGGAAGGTCGAAGTACCGCGCGAGTTGTGCCGCCGATGCGGTGGAGCTCGGGTCGAGTTGCGCCAGTGTCGCGGCGCAGTGCAACAGCCATTCGTCCGGCATCACGTTCTACTCTCGATCGTCGGGATCGATCGCGTCGCGGGGACCGCACACTACGCGGGCAAACGCGAGCAGGAGCGCCTCGTGGCCGGCGGTCCGTTGCCGTGGACCATCGTCCCGGCCACCCAGTTTCACGATTTCGCCGCGATGGTCGCAGGCTGGACTGAGCAGGACGGCGTCGCCACCATCGCGCCCCTGCTCGTGCAGCCGATCGCGCCCCGGGACGTCGCTGACGTCCTTGCCGAGATCGCGGTGGGCCGGCCACGAGGCCGCTACGCCGACGTTGCCGGCCCGGAGCCGCAAGGCCTCGTCGACCTGGCGCGACGCACCAACGAGGCCCGTGGTCGCACGGTGCGACTCGTACCAACGTGGTCGGGCATCTTCGACTCCTCGATGGCCGGCTCGGTGCTCTTGCCCGGCGAAGGGGCCCACATCATGCCGACCACCTTCGACGCATGGCTCGTCGGCGAGCAGTCGGAGCGCGCGCCTCGCCGAGCAAACGCCGAAGCTGAGCCCACCTCGACCTGAACTGCCCGATTCCCTTCGAGCGGGGGACGCTGGCCAAGTCCGGGGTCCGCTGTTGCAGGTGGGCCAAGGCCAACCGGACTGTCGATTGGCGCGGGTCAGGCCGGGCCGATCAGCGCGTACGCCCGGGCCGGGGAGGTTTCCATGCCCGTCACGGCGACCGGAGCGGCGGAGCAGCGGAAGCCCTCAGGGGGTGCTGGCCCAGGGCCAGCGGGCGGGATCTCCGGTGCCACCGGCGGCGGCGAATCCGGCGGCGATGGTGTCGCGGTCGGCACCGACGGCGAGCAGGGTGTGCAGCAGGATACGCGCCTTGTAATTGTTGAGGAAGCCGGAGCCGATCAGTCCTCGCTGCCGCAGGTCGCTCTCCGAGCCGGGGAAGGCGTAGGTGGCTTCCAGGACCGGTCCGGCACCGATGCGGGAGGTGAGCACGACCGGGATCCTCGCCGTGAGAGCGGCGAGTTGGTTGATGAGGCGTTGGGGTACGTGGCCGACACCGAAGCCGGCCACGACGAGACCGTCCAGGTGTTCGGCGCCGGCGAGCAGGGTGCCGTCGTCGCCGAGGGTGACGGTGTACAGCCCGACTCGGGGCGTCCGGGTGACCGCCGCCAGCGGCACGGTCAGCGGGTGGGGCGGGTAGGCGAGCAGCCGAACCACACCCTCGACGACGTGGCCGAGCGGGCCGGTGTTCGGCGAGCGGAAGGTGCCGCCACTGGTGGAGTGCGTCTTGCGGACGTATCGGGCAGAATGGATCTCGTCGGCGAAGACCACCAGCGCGCCGAGTCCGCGGGCGGTGGGGCTGGCGGCGGTGTGGATCGCCGCGAGGACGTTGGCCGGCCCGTCGGCGCCGGCCTGGGTGGGGTTGCGCATCGCCCCGGTCACCACGATGGGCGCGTCGCCGACGTGCAGCAGGTCGAGCAGATATGCAGTTTCTTCGATGGTGTCGGTGCCCTGGGCGACCACGACGCCGTCCACGTCGCCGGTCGCGGTGCGCTCGGCAATCAGTGCGGCGAGCGCGGTGAGGTCGTCGAGGTGCAGGGAGGCGCTCGGTAGTTGGCGGAAGGTCTGGACCTGGATGTCGATGCCGGTGTCGGCCCATCCGGGTACGGCGGCGATGAGGTCCTCGGCGGTCAGGGTCGGCACGACGCCGTCGGCGTCACCGGTCATGGCGATCGTGCCGCCGAGGGAGAGCATCAGTACCGATGCGCGCTGCGCGGTCACCGCACCTCCTCGTCCGGGCGTGTGCCTGTGGCAGCCTGCCACAGTTCTGAGGTGAAGCCGAGGCGGCTCGGCCGGTCTGTTTGACCTTGACATAGTGACAAGGTCTTGACTGTGTCTGGGAGGTGGTACCCAATGAACCCGGCTCAGAACACCCCGACTCATGGTGCGGTGGCTGCCCTGCGGGCCAAGACATCGTCCACCCGGCTACAGGCGGCCATGGCGGTCGGTATGCACCCCGACCCGAGCGTTGCCGCCGAGTTGGTGCAGCGGTGCGCGATCGAGCCGGATTTCTTCGTGCGCGACATGCTCACCTGGGCGCTTACCCGCCTCCCGGAGGCGGTCACGCTGCCCCGGCTCGTCGCCGAGCTCACCTCTGAGCACGCCCAGGCTCGTAGCCAGGCCCTCCACACGCTATCCAAGATCAATAACAGGAGCGTGTACCCCTCGATCGTTGCGGCCCTGCTCCGCGACCCCGACGACGAGGTCGCCCGGACCGCCTGGCGGGCCGCTGTCGTGCTCGTCCCCAACGGGGAGGAGAAGGCGTTGGCCGCGGAACTGGTCACCCAGCTTGGCCGCGGCGACCGGGACGTGTGGCTGAGCCTCAGTCGGGCACTGGTCGGCCTCGGCGAGGCGGTCAAGCCGGCCCTTGCGGCCGGCATCACCGACGTGGACCCGACGACGCGGGAGCACGCCCACGCTACTCTGCTGCTCCTGGAAGACCCGGAAGCCGAGTACGACGCGCTCATCGAGGAGGCGGGACGGCTCGCTGCCCGCACGGCTGACCCGGTGGGTGAGGAAGAGGAACCGCCATGCTGATCGGCGACGTGGCCCGCCGCTCGGGAGTGAGCACCCGCATGCTCCGGCACTACGACGCACTGGGGCTGGTACGACCGACGGGTCGTACCTCGGGCGGCTACCGCGAATACTCGGATGAGGACGCACGACGGCTGTTCCAGGTGGAGAGCCTGCGGTCACTGGGGCTGTCGCTGCGCCAGATCACCCAGGCGCTCCAGGACCCCACCTGCACGCCGGCCGGCCTGGTGAGCGACCTGATCCGCTGGACCGAAGAGCGGCTGGACCGGGAACGTCAGCTGCTCGACCGGCTGCGTACGGTCGCCGCCTCGGCGCCCACCGGATGGCCGGACGTCCTGCGGATCACCGAACTCATCACCGGGCTCAACTCACCCAGCGCCGCCCTGCGTCAGCAGAGCGCCCTGGCTCCCGCCGAGGAGGTACGGGTGCCCGCTGAGCTGCTGGCCGGCGCGGTCCTTGCCGAAGCCGACCCGAATGTGGCCGGCGCGCTGCGGTGGGCGCTCGGACGGGCGGACGGCGAGGCCCTGGCAACCCTGACGTCCGGTGTCCACTCCACGAACGTGGACATCCGCCGCCGCGCGATCCAGGCGGTTGCCGAGTTGGCCGGTGACGAGGCGACCGCAGTGCTCGTGGACGCCCTCGACGATCCGGACCCGACGGTCCGCCGACACGCGGCCCTGGCGCTGGGTGCGCAGGGCGAGGTGGCGGCCGTGCCCGCCCTCGTCGACCTGGTGGCCGAGGGCGGGCACGACGTCGAGGCGGCCGAGCACCTGGGTGCCCTGTCGGATGACCTGGCCCGCGCCGAACAGATCGTGAGTGCGCTCTCCGATGAACTCGCCGCCCCCACCGCGGACTCCGCCGCCCGCAGCCGCCTCACCCAGGCCATCCTGGAGCTGCCTCGAACTGTTGCACAGCCCGTCCTGCGACGGTTGTCCCGCGACGATGACCCGGTGGTGGCATGGACCGCCGCGGCCTATCTGGAAGACGAAGACGCCACGTCACGTTAAGGGGTGGTGCTCGGCACTTCTCAGCCGGAACGCGACGTCGGATTGCCGCCAGACTCCCTGCCCGCAGCATGTGAACATAACATTTGTTCACGAACACGACAGGAGAGATGAGCGAACATGAGTGCGGTACTTGGCGGCAAGGTGGCATTCGTGACCGGCGGCAGCCGTGGCATCGGCGAGGCCGTGGCGCTGAGGCTGGCAGCGGATGGCGCCGACGTCGCGTTGACCTACCGGGACAGTGCGGAGCGCGCGGCGGATGTCGTCGACCGGATCAAGGCGCTGGGGCGCCGGGCCTGGGCGGTCCAGGCTGACAGTGCGGACCCGACTGCTGTGCGCACGGCCGTGGATCAGGCCGTCGCGGAGTTCGGGCGGCTTGACATCGTGGTCAACAACGCGGGGATTCTGGTGCGCGGTCTGGTCGAAGACATGTCACTGGAGGACATCGACCGCGTGTTGAACGTCAATGTTCGGGCACCCTTCGTGGCTTCCCAGGCGGCGGTACGGCACATGACCGAAGGCGGAAGGATCATCAATATCGGCAGTTGCCTGGCCGAGCGGGTGCCGCTCCCCGGTGTCTCGCTGTATTCGACGAGCAAGACCGCGTTGATCGGCCTGACCAGGTCGTTGGCCCGCGAGCTGGGTGCCAGGGGAATCACCGCCAACCTGGTCCATCCCGGGCCGACGGAGACCGACATGAACCCCGCCGACGCCGAGGGCGCCGATGTGCAGCAGAGCTTCACCGCACTCGGTCGTTTCGGTCAGCCGTCGGACGTCGCCGCGACCGTCGCCCACCTCGCGGGTGACGCTGGTCGCTATGTCACTGGTGCCGCCATCGCTGTGGACGGTGGCTTCGCCGCTTGACCCTGGCGGCGACTCCGCCGCTGGATCCACGTGGATCGACTCAGGCCGTTGTCCTCAGCGGCGTGGCCTGAGTCGATCCGCATGGCACCGCAGGCTATGCCCCGCCCCAGACGCCGGTGGCCGCGGTGCTCGTGGCGTAGTCGGCGAAGTCGCGCGGCGGCCGGCCGAGGGCGCGCGCAACACCGTCGGTCACCTGGGCGTTTCGCCCGTCCAGCAGGGTCGTGAACAGGTGTGTCAGCAACTCGATCGCCTCAGCGGAGACGCCTACGGCGGCGAGGCCGTCCGCGTACTCCTCGGGGGAAACCCGCACGAAGTTGATGGTGCGACCCGTGACTGTGGAGATCTCGGCGATCGCCTCACCGAAGGTGAGTAGCCGGGGCCCGGTCAACTCGTAGAGCTGCCCGGCATGTTTGTCATCGGTCAGCGCCGCCGTGGCCACCTCGGCGAGGTCGTCGGCGTCCACGAACGGCTCGGGTACGGCTCCGACCGGGAGGACGACCTCGCCACCGAGGATCGGACCCAGGAGGTAGTCCTCGCTGAAGTTCTGGTTGAACCAGGCCGACCGCAGGATCGTCCACTCGGCCCCGGCAGACTGGACGTGCTTCTCGGCAAGTTGGGCACTGTCCTGCCCACGGCCGGACAGCAACACCAGTCGGGAGACTCCGGCCGCCACCGCGAGATCGGTGAACGCGGAGACTGTCTCGAGTGCGCCTGGCTCGGCGAGGTCCGGATAGTAGGAGATGTAGACGGCGTTCATGTCCCGCAGGGCCGGTGCCCAGGTTGCCTGGTCGGTCCAGTCGAAGGGCTGCTGGGCGGAGCGGGAACCCACCCGGACCGGTAGGCCCTGTTCCTGCAAGCGTGCCACGACGCGCCGGCCGGTCTTGCCGGTGCCGCCGAGGACCAGAATCTGCTGCTGCGTTCGCTGAGTTGCCATACCGACCAGTTAAGTGCAACCACGTGAGACGGTACATAGCTGATTCGCGCGATCTTGTGTTTAATCGTCTACATGGACGCAGTCGCCGGTCTCCTGGACGGACCCCGAGCCCAGGGCGCGGTCCTGATGCGTTCGGTCCTGACCCCGCCGTGGTCTATTGCGATCAGGGACGAAGCGCCACTCACCCTGGTGGCCATGGTCCGAGGCGACGCCTGGGTCGCACCCGACGAGGGCACGGCGATCTGGTTGAACCCGGGGGATGTCGCGATCCTCCGCGGCCCCTCCCCGTACCTGATCGCCGACGACCTGTCCACGGCGCCGCAGGTCGTGGTCCATCCGGGTCAACGCTGCACGAGTCCGGATGGGCGGGAACTGTCCGAGATGACCGAGTGGGGGGTGCGCACCTGGGGCAACAGCTCGGACGGCCCGACAATACTGCTGACCGGCACGTACACGATGCGGGGTGAGGTCAGCCAACGGTTGCTGGACGTGCTGCCGCCGCTGCTCGTCGTACGCGGCGACTCCTGGGACTCCCCGTTGATCCCACTGCTGGCCGACGAGATCGTCAAGGACGACCCTGGTCAGGAAGCGGTCCTCGACCGGTTGCTCGACCTGCTGCTCATCGCGGTGCTGCGGGAATGGTTCGCCCACCCCGGAGCCAAGACCCCCGGCTGGTACCGGGCGCACCGCGACCCGGTCGTCGGCCACGCCCTGCGAATGCTGCACAACGATCCGGCCCAGTCCTGGACGGTGGCGTCACTGGCCGCCGAGACCGGAGTCTCCCGGGCGGCGTTGGCCCGTCGGTTTACCGCACTGGTCGGTGAACCACCCATGTCCTATCTGACCGGTTGGCGGCTGAGCCTCGCCGCCGACCTGCTCCGCGAGCCCGACGCCACCGTTGGCGCGGTCGCCCGCCGAGTGGGTTACGGCAGTTCCTTCGCGCTGAGTACCGCCTTCAAACGCCGGCGTGGCGTGAGCCCCCGCGAACACCGCTCGGCCGCTCGGCGGTAGCAGTTCGAGGGCGGGCTCCTGGCGGTCTGGGGGCAGGGCCACGTGACGCCCGTGGCAGACCGCTGTGGCGTCAGCGGGACACCGCTTGTCCCGGTCAAAGCCATAGTCGGCTGCCGCCATGTGGTGGGGGTGGTTGACCCACCGTACTGGCAGCGCCGCGACCGGGCCACCGAACCCGATTCGGGCTTCCTGGGTGGCCCACCGCCGTTCGTAGTCGTCGAGGCCATCGGCTAGCCGGAACGGGCCGGGCCGCCGGTAGTAGACCGCGGTGACATTCTCCAGCCGGGTTTGCCGGTGGGCGTCGGTGAGGACACCGGACCAGCCGCCCTGGCCGCCGTTCTCTGCGGTCAGGGTGAGAAGTTGGGGGAAGTCGCCGGTGTCGACGCGATGTACCTGCGCCTCTCGGTTGTGCAGTGCGGTGATGACCAGGTCGGCGGTCACGTCGTGGGGTTCGGTCAGTACCAGGATCGTCACGGGAGTCAGTCCTGGTAGGTGTCCGGGGTGGAGTCGTTGAAGTTTTGGTGATCGTAGGAGGTCTTGCTGTTCGTGGCGACCTTCTGCGTGGTCTGCGGCTTACCCAAGGAGGCGCCGTCGACACCGATCACGGTCTGCGTCACCGGGTCCAGGTGGGCGTCGGTCAGGTCAACCACCGGAACCTCAGCATGTACCTGTGTGGACAGTGTCAGCCCGAACGGGCGAGCCGGGCTCACCCGTCCCTGCGTGCGGAACGGCGGCGGAGTCGACGGAATAGCCGGATCATGCGCGTGCTCCCTCACCCTCGATGGTGGGTGAGACGTCCGCCCTTTCGGCTGCAACCGCCCCTACCCGATCTGTCATGCACGGCTGATTCGGAGGGGGCCGAACCAGCCGTGCCACAACAGAAGGTAGGCGTGCTATTACGCTGCGGCTCTCACGGAATGGGGGACCACCCCGTAGCGGGGTACTTCAGGCCACACCCACCAGCTCTGCGATGCTGCGCAATTTATCCCGATTAGTAGCAGTTTCCCTGGTCAGCAGCTCCCGAACCGTCGCCCGCATCAGCAGATTCAGCGAGGACTCCTCGGGGGACTCCCGGTGCGCGTGCAGCATGTGGATCGCGGCGTAGTCATCGCGCTTGCTGGCGTACGCCCGTGCGAGGTGCGTGAAGTGGGAGTGTCGACGCTCAATTGACGGGGACCGACCAACGTCGACCCGTTCCGCGATCCGCGCGGCCTCCCCTGGTCGGGACAGTTCCAGCGTTGCTGCGGCACGGTGAATGGCCGCATTGGTCGGACCGAAAAAGATGAAGTGGTGCTCTGTCTCCCCGGTGCGGGCTGCGAGCGCGTCGGCCCGGTCAAGCACGTCAAGTGTCCGCCGTTCGTCTCGCAGCCGGGCGTACTGGATCGACAGCAGTAGGTGTAGCCCGCCTAGCGCAGCGAGGCGAGCTGGGTCGTCGCCGGCGCTGCGCTGCTGGTCGGCGATGGCCTGCTGGCATATGTCCACCGAATCCTCGGTATGCCCTCGATTGGAGAGCACCTGGCCCATGTTCCACGCAGCGGACGCCCGATAGGCGGGATCATCGGCCTCGTATGCGGCTGTCAGCGCCCGGTCAGCGGCGATGATCGCAAGGTCCTGAGCGCCGACCCTCTTCGCAAACGCGCGGACGAGTAGGTACAGGTCGGCCGCGACTCGCTGGGCTTGCCGTCGTTCGTTGCTGTCGAGGCGGGCGACCGCGGCCCGGGATGCGTGGACCAGGCCAGGGAGGACCGGGCTGGTGTAGGTGTAGCGTTGCCGCGACTGTTGCCACGTCGTCCACGCCAGCCGGACTGCCGACTGTAGTTCAGCGAGGTTTGACAGTTGGTCGGCATCGGGTGCGTAGGCGGTCATTGCCGCCCGCAGCGGCGGCACCGATTCGTGTTCGGCCGGGTCGTCGGGCATTACCCCGAGCGGATGGCCGGTGAGTTTGTAGAGGTCACGAACATTGAGAATCCGAGCAATCTCGATCCAGTCAACCAGGCTGTTGACTGAGCGCTCTCCGGACTCCCACTTCCGCCATGCGCCCACGCTGACACCCTTGAGCTGGGCGCACACCTCTTGGGTGAGTCCGCGCCGTTTGCGATAGAGCTTTATCCGCGCACCGGGCGGCATTGGGTCGTGCTTCGGCTCCATGTTGGCCTCCCAGGTTGAGGACTGGGCGGCGGGCCGCCGGCCTCAACCCCGGCGGGCCGCCACCATCGACGGTACTCCCCGCCTCCACGCCAGGCTGTCACCTGTTCGCGTGGTCGCCTCGGGGCGCTAAGTCCCGTCCTCGTGGACGGAGTCCTCAGCCCGTACGGGGACGCGGCAACCGCCGGTCGGCTACACCGAGCACCCCCTGCTTGGTGGCGAGGAATCTGTCCGGGGCAACCCCCACACACGGTGCCTGGATCACTGAACTGGCCGCCGTACTGGACATCGCCTGGGCCACGCCCTTCGGTGCTGGTTGACCGATCCATCGGGGCGTCTCGTTGACGTGGTGTCAGGTGGACGGTGTGGTGACGCTACACGGTGCCAGTTGTTCGCGATGCGCGGTGGTGAGAGCGTGCCCTCATCACCCGCTTCGTTGAGAGGTGTCACTATGACCGCCGACGATCTGCTGGCCCGGCACCGGGCGGTGCTCCCGTCCTGGATGCCGCTCTACTACGACGAACCGCTCGAACTCGTCGCTGGCCAGGGGCGCCGGGTCACCGATGCGCAGGGCCGCACGTACCTGGATTTCTTTGGCGGCGTGCTGACCAACAGCATCGGTTACGACATTCCGGAGATCCGCGCGGCGGTGGAGCGCCAGTTGCGTACCGGGATCGTGCACACCTCGACGCTCTATCTGATCCGACAGCAGGTGGAGCTGGCCGAGAAGGTGGCCCGGCTGTCCGGGATCCCGGACGCCCGGGTCTTCTTCACCAACTCCGGCACCGAGGCCAACGAGGCCGCGTTGCTGATGGCCACCAACTATCGGCGTTCGCAGCAGATCCTCGCCGTGCGCAACAGCTATCACGGCCGGTCGTACGCGACGATCGGGATCACCGGCAACCGCGGCTGGTCGGCGAGCCCGCTGAACCCGTTGCAGGTGGCCTGGCTGCACTCGGGGGAGCGGCTGCGGGGCCTGCTCGCCCGGCTGCCCGAGGCGGATCGGATCGACGCGGCGGTGGAGGATCTGCGGGAGGTCCTGGCCACCCAGACCTCGGGTGATGTCGCCTGTCTGATCGCCGAACCGATTCAGGGCGTCGGCGGATTCGTGCACGGCCCGGACGGGCTGCTCGCCGGCTGGCGCAAGGTGCTCGACGAGCATGGCATCCTGCTCATCTCGGACGAGGTGCAGACCGGCTGGGGGCGTACCGGCACGCACTTCTGGGGCTACCAGGCCCACGGGGTGACCCCAGACATGATCACCTTTGCCAAGGGCGTCGGCAACGGGTTCGCGCTTGCCGGGGTGGTCGGGCGGGCCGAGGTGGTCGAGTCGGTGCCGGCGATCAGCTTCTCCACCTTCGGCGGCAACCCGATCTCCGCCGCCGCCGGCAACGCCGTGCTCGACTACCTGCTCGACAACGATCTGCAGGCCAACGCGGACCGGGTCGGCGCGATCCTCAACGAGGGGCTGCGCGCCGCGGTCGGCGGGTTGCCCGGGGTCGCCGAGGTACGCGGTAAGGGGCTGATGCTCGGCTGCGAGTTCGTCCACCCGGGCACCGCTGTCCCGGATCCCGGGCGAGCCACCCAGGTGTTCGAGGCGTGCCGGGCCGGCGGCCTGCTCGTCGGCAAGGGTGGCCTCTACGGGAACGTGGTGCGGATGGGCCCGCCGTTGACCCTGACCGAGGAGGAGGCCCGGGAGGGCCTGGCAATTCTGGTGGACGCGATCCGGTCCGGCGGGACCGCGGGGGAGGTGGCGGCATGAGTCTCATCGGGCACTTCGTGGACGGCACGTTGCTCTCCGGCACGGCCGTGCGCCGCGGCGACGTCTTCGATCCGGCCACCGGCGTGCGTACCGCGGAGGTCGAGCTGGCCTCCGCCGCGGAGGTGGCGGCAGCGGTCGAGGCCGCCGACCGGGCCGCGCAGGGTTGGCGAGACGCCTCCCTGTCGCGGCGCACGGCGGTGCTCTTCGCGTTCCGGGAGTTGGTCCACGCCCGACGCGACCGGCTCGCCGAGGTGATCACGGCGGAGCATGGCAAGGTGCTCGCCGACGCCGCCGGCGAGGTGCAGCGTGGGCTGGAGGTGATCGAGTACGCCTGCGGCATCGCCGCGGTCATGCGCGGCGGGTACAGCGAGAACATCTCGACCGAGGTGGATTCCTACAACCTTCGCCAGCCCCTCGGGGTGGTGGCGGTGATCAGTCCGTTCAACTTTCCGGTGATGGTGCCGCTGTGGTTCGTGCCGGTCGCGGTGGCGACCGGTAACGCGGTGGTGCTCAAGCCCAGCGAGAAGGATCCGAGCGCGGCGCTGCTGCTGGCAGAGTGGTTCGCCGAGGCGGGCCTGCCGCCCGGGGTGCTCAATGTGGTCAACGGGGACAAGGAGGCTGTGGACGCCCTACTGGATCATCCGGCCGTGCGGGCGGTGTCGTTCGTCGGCTCCACCCCGGTCGCCCGGCATGTACACCAGCGTGCGTCGCTGGCGGGCAAGCGGGTGCAGGCCCTCGGCGGGGCGAAGAACCACATGGTGGTGCTCCCCGACGCGGATCTGGACCTGGCCGCCGACGCCGCCGTCAACGCGGGGTTCGGGTCGGCGGGGGAGCGCTGCATGGCGATCTCTGCGTTGGTCGCGGTGGAGCCGGTCGCGGACGTGCTGGTGGAGAAGATCGCCGAGCGGATGGCGGAGCTGCGCACCGGTGACGGCCGGCGCGGCTGCGACATGGGCCCGTTGGTCACCGCCGCGCACGCCGAGCGGGTGCGCTCGTACGTCGAGGCGGGCGTGGCGGCGGGCGCGGTGCCGGTGGTGGACGGGCGGGACGTGCGTCCGGACGGTGACCCGAACGGCTACTGGTTGGGGCCGACCCTGTTCGACCGGGTCACCCCGGAGATGTCGGTCTACACCGACGAGATCTTCGGGCCGGTGCTGTCGGTGGTTCGGGTCGGTTCGTACGAGGAGGCCGTCCACCTGGTCAACACCAACCCGTACGGCAACGGGACAGCCATCTTCACCAACGACGGGGGCGCCGCCCGGCGCTACCAGCACGAGGTGCAGGTGGGCATGGTCGGGATCAACGTTCCGATCCCGGTGCCGATGGCGCACTACTCCTTCGGCGGCTGGAAGGCGTCGCTCTTCGGCGACCTGCACGCGCACGGGGAGGACGGGGTGCGCTTCTTCACCCGGGGCAAGGTGGTCACCAGCCGTTGGCGGGGCCCCCGACACGGTGGGGTCAACCTCGGGTTCCCCATCCAGACCTGAGTACCCGCAGGGTGCCCGCCCCGGCCAGGTAGGCCACCAGCGCCGGGACGGGCAGCCCGAGCAGCAGCGGGGCGTCCCGTGGGGCGGTCGCGTTGATCACGAGCGCGGCAACGACGGCGAAGAAGGCGACGACAGCGAGCACGCTGCTGCCGGTGGCCCGCCAGCGGTGCTCCGCCCGGTCGTCCGATGGCGGGAAGGGCTCTCGGGCGGCCGGGGGGCGGCCGGTGCGCGCCTCGATCGGACCGAAGATGGCGACCAGAACGGCCAGCAGCACACCGAGGATCAGCACCCAGGGAATCCGCCAGGCCAGCCAGGCGGCCGTGCCGGGGGCCGGGGTTGGCAGCAACCCCACCGCGTCCAGGGCGCCGATCGCCAGGATCGCCGCGCTCAGGTGCCACAGGAAGACCGTCAGTACGACGCTGTTCACCGCGATCACCGCCATCCAGGGGCGGTCACGGCGCAGCCAGCGCTGCGCCGGCCCGCGCAGCAGCAGGAGGAGCCCAAGTTGTGCGGTGCTCACCGCCAGCAGCGCGAGGCTGGGCGGGGCGGCGTTGTTCAGCCGCTCACCCGGGATATTGATCATGCTGACCGGGTACGGGCCGGGGCCGGTCAGCAGCACCGCCACCGCCAGCCCGCCGAGCAACGCCGTCCACCCGGCCCGCCGGGACAGCGGCAGCCGTCGGGTTCGAAGCCCACCCGAGCGGCTGCGCGGAGCCGTCGTGTCAGCGTCTTTCTTGTCCGCGTCGTACCAGGCGAAGCCGAGCTGGTGAATGGCCAGCCAGCCGAAGAGATAGTTCGGCAGGGCGGCGTCGTCCAGGTCAAGTCCGCGAGTCAGGTCGCCCGCCGCGACCAGGATGGCCAGCGCTACCGGTACGAGTAGCCCGTAGCGCCGGTGCAGCGCGTACATCACCGGGGTCAGTGGCACCACGAGGAGGTACGCGGCGAGGAACCACAGCGGGATGGTGGCGAAGTAGACCACGGTCCGGGTCAACGACGGGTCGGCACCGCCGAGCCGGGCGGCGAGGCCGGCGGCGGCGAGGACGAGCAGCAGCACGCTGGTGGGCCGGAGCAGGCGGGCACTGCGGCCGAGTAGCCAGCCGGTGGCGTCACCGCCCCGACGGCGGTGCGAGGTCAGGGACGCGGCGTTCGCGTACCCACCGACCAGGAAGAAGATCGGCATGACCTGGACCGCCCAGGTCAGGGGGTAGGCCCAGGGTAGGTCGGGCAGCGCGGAGCGCGCGGTGGGTTGCCCGGAGGCGTCGTACCCGATGGAGACGACGCTCCAGTGACCGAGAACGACCATGATGATGGCGAGGGCCCGGAGTAGGTCGAGGTAGCGGTTCCGGCTCGCCGGTGTCGCCTCGGCGAGTCGGCGCAGGCGGCCCATGAGCGCAAGCGTAGGGGACGGTGCTGCTCACCGGTCGGTGTTCGCCCAGACATGGCTGGTGGCCGGCGCCCTGGTTCGGGTGCCGGCCACCAGTTTCGTTCTCCCTTGTGTGGGTTGGGTCGTGTGTGTGGTGCGGGTGGGTTAGCTGGTCCAGTGTTCGGCGACGAGGTCGGCGGCCTGGGTCTCCCACTGGGCGTAGTGGAACGGGTATGCCGACACCTGCACGGTCTGCGCGGCCTCGGTCAACGGCATGTCCTGCCAGCCCTCGACCTGCTTGAGGCCGTTGAGGAAGGCGGTGGTGGAGTAGGCGGGGTCGGTGATCTGCTCCACCGTGCCCCAACCACTGGACGGGCGCTGCTGGAACAGGCCCTGCGAGTCGTGGTCGTTACGCGCGCCCAGGTGGCCCAGGTTCTCCAGCTTCGACTCCTGCAAACTGGTGGCGATCGCGACCACGGCGGCCCGCTCGTCCATCCCGGCGGCCTTGGTGGCCTCGATGATGGCCTTCACGTTCGACACCTGCTCATCGCCCAGGGCGATGCGCGACTGTGTGCCCTGGGTGCCGTGCGGGATCAGCGTGCCCATGTCCGGCTTCTCCGCCCGCACCACAGCCGCGGCCGAGGCGGGGGTGGGGTCGGTGAGGGTGGCCAGCGGGCCGGCGACGACACCGGTGGACAGGGCCAGACCAGCGATACCCAGCACGCTACGACGCAGAATCGTGTTCATCAGGGATTGCTCCATTCGGGGGTCGACACCCCACACCCGAAGGGGGTTCGGGGTGGGTGCGAGCACCGTCCGGCGCTCAACGAAACTAAGGGGAAGAGGTCGGCGACCGCGGGCCTCACAAGCGGGCCACACGCACGGCGCCGGGTCCAGATGTAACGACCGACCGGCCACCATCATTCCCGGCGGCCCATGCCCGGCGTCACCCGCCCGAGCGGGGCACCTCCACGGCCGTACGCAGGGTGTAACGCCCCCACGCCCACCGAGATTCCACCACCACCATGCCCCCGACCACACCCCAAATTAGGGATCAACCACCCAAAGTCGGTCTTAGGGCCTAGAACGGTCAAGCCTCGGCTGATCTGCCCGGGTGTGTTCTCGCGCTGGTCAGTGCCGGTTGCCGGACGGGTTTCGCTGCCTCGGCTGGGGTCGGCCCAAAGATAACGTTTTGAAAACTTCATCCATGGTCTTGACAGGACGGGGGGTTCAGTAAGAACTTTTACCAACAGTAAACATTCTTTGCGGAAAGAGTCTCGGATGGTTGATCACGAGGTGGGCGCTGCCACGGAGACCGCGGTGGCCGACGCCGACGGGTTCGACCGCCGTGGCGTCCGTGCCGATGCGGCCGACGGCGTGCTGGCCCGGGTCCGGGCCGGGGTGAGCGACCTGACCGGGGCCCTGCGCCGGGTCGCCGAACACGTGCTCAGCGACCCGGAGGCCGTCACCCGCGCCACCATCGTCGAGCTGGCCGAGGGCAGTGGCACCTCCCCGGCCACCATCACCCGTTTCTGCCGAGCGATGGGCTTCGAGGGGTATGCGGACCTCCGGCTCGGCATCGCCGCCGAGAGCGGCCGGGCCCGCCTGGCCGGTTGGACCGTCGACATCGGCCGCGAGATTCAGCCCGGAGATCCGCTGCGCCGGGTGCTCGAACAGATCATCGCCGCCGACACCCGGGCGATGCACGACACCGCCGCCCTGCTCGACCTCGCCGAGGTGGAGCGGGCCGCCGCGGCGATCGCCGGCGCGGGCCGGGTGAACATCTTCGGCGCCAGTGGCAGCGCCCTGGTCGGCGAGGAGATGCAGTTCATGCTCCACCGCATCGGAGTCGCCGCCTGGGCCTGGAACGACGTGCACGAAGGGCTGGCCTCGGCGGCCCTGTTGGGGGCCGGCGATGTCGCGCTCGGCGTCTCGCACGGCGGTCGGACCCGGGAAACCATCGAGATGCTGGCGGAGGCCGGCAGCCGCGGCGCGACCACCGTCGCGGTGACCGGCTTCGCCCGCTCGCCGCTGGCCGAGCTGGCGGAGATCGTGCTGCTCACCGCCAGCGGTGCCACCACCTTCCGCCCCGACGCGCTGTCCGCCCGGCACCCCCAGCTGGTCGTACTCGACCTGCTCTACATCGCTGTCGCCCAGCGCACCCACGACCGAGCCCACGCGGCCCTGCGACGTACCGCCCAGGCCGTTGCGGGGCACAAGGCGGCGAAGGAGGCCAGCTCATGATCAGCCCACCTCGGTACGCCGAAGCGGTCCCGCTGACCGCCGAGGTCGTACGACGGATTCACCAGTCCGCAGTGGTACCCCCGATCTACCGCTAGGGAGAGTCGCATGTCCGCTACCCCCGATCTCAACCGCCGGGCCCTGCTGCGTCGTGCCGCCGCCGCGGGTCTGCTGACCATCCCGGCTGCCGGCCTGCTCAGTGCCTGTGCCGGCAGTGAGCCGGCCCAGGAGCAGAGCTCCGACGCCGAGAAGAGCAAGGACAACCCATTCGGCGTCCGGGACGGCAGCTCGGTCAGGGTGGTCATCTTCAACGGCGGGCTGGGCGACCAGTGGGCCAAGGAGGACGAGGCCATCTTCAAGGCCAAGCGCCCGAACGTCACGGTCAACATGTCCTCGACCCAGAAGATCAAGACCGAAGAGCAGCCGAAGATGGCGACCCGGCCCAGCGACGTCGTCATGAACTCCGGTGCCGACTTGATGGACATCAGCACCCTGGTCAACGAGGGCGCGATCGAGCCGCTGGAGGATCTGCTCGCCGCACCGGCATGGGACAGCGAGGGCACGGTGGCGGACACCCTGCTGCCGGGGACCGTCAACGACGGCACCTACCAGGGCAAGTTCTACGTGGTGAACGTCGCGTACACGGTCTGGGGGAACTGGTACAACGCCGCACTCTTCGAGAAGGAGGGTTGGCAGCCGCCGAAGACCTTCGACGAGTTCTTCGCCCTCGCGCCGAAGATCAAGGCGAGGGGCATGGCCCCGTACGTCTACGACGCGGTGCATGGCTACTATCCGCGCTGGGCGCTGATGGCGACGATCTGGAAGTCCGCCGGCAGGCAGGCCGTGATCGACATTGACAACCTCAAGGAGAACGCCTGGAAGGCCGACGGGGTGCTGCCGGCCCTGGAGGCGTGGGAGAAGCTGGTCAAGGACAAGCTGCTCCTCCCCGGCCAGCTCGACCACACCCAGTCGCAGCAGGCGTGGCTCGATGGCAAGGCCGCCTTCATCCAGGTCGGCACCTGGCTCAAGAACGAGATGGCGGAGACCATTCCCCCGGGCTTCGAGATGAAGCTGTCGGACTACTGGAGCCTGGGGGCGGGCGACAAGGCGCCGAACGACGTCTACGCCGGTGCGGGCGAGGGCATCGTCGTGCCGTCGAAGGCGCCGAACAAGGCCGCCGCCAAGGAGTTCCTGCGGGCGGTGCTCTCCAAGGAGGGCTCGGCGAGGTTCGCCGAGCTGACCACATCGCTCGCCTCCACCAGGGGCTCCGGGGACAACGTCCAGGACTCGGCGTTGGCCAGCGCCAACGAGCTGATGAGCAACGCTCCGCAGGATCTCGTCTCGGTCAAGTTCTGGAACTTCTACGCCGACCTGGACAAGGAGAGCCAGAACCTCTCCGCGGAGTTGATGGCCGGCCGGCTGACCGCCCAGCAGTTCGTTGACGGGATGCAGGGCGCCGCCAACAAGGTCGCCAGTGACTCGTCGATCAAGAAGCAGACCCGCTCCGCCTGACCCGAACGGAGGCAGTGAGTTCCATGCGGCACGGTGTCGCGCGTTTCGTCACGGGCTTCCTGGCCCTGCCGGTCGCGCTCTACCTCTTCTACGTGATCTGGCCCTTCGCCCAGGCGGCTGGCTACTCGGTGACCGACTGGGGTGGCTACTCCGACCGGCAGCAGTTTGTCGGGCTGGAGAACTACATCCGGCTCTTCTCCGACGAGCTGATCAGGAAGGCCTTCTGGCACAACGTCTTCTTCCTGGTCACCGTGCCGCTGTTCACGATCGCGCTGGCCCTGTTCCTCGCGTTTCTGCTCAACGTGGGCGGCCGCGAGGACAGGGCCGGCATCCGGGGTGTCTTCGGCTCCGGTCTCTACAAGGTTATTTTCTTCTTCCCGCAGGTGCTGTCCCTGGTTGTCGTCGCCGTCATGTGGCAGCAGATCTACCGGGCCGACGAGCTGGGCCTGATCAACGGCGTGTTGATGAAGATCGGGCTGGTCGACCCGGAGAACCCGATCGCGTTCACCAACGACCCGGAGCCCTTCCTCGGCGTCCCCGCGGTGCTCTGGTGGCTGCTGCTGATCGCGGTCTGGAGCGGCGCCGGCTTCTACATGGTGCTCTTCTCGGCGGCGATGCAGTCGATTCCGAAGGACGTCTTCGAGGCGGCCATTCTCGACGGCGCCGGACGGTTCCACACCTTCTTCCGGGTCACGCTGCCGCTGCTGCGGGACACCGTCTCGGTGGCCTGGATCTATCTGGGCTTCATCGCCCTGGACATGTACGCCCTGGTCTTCGTGATGACGCCCAGCCAGGGCGGCCCGAACCACGCCAGCGAGATTTTCGCGTCGGTGCTCAACTTCACCGCCTTCCAGAAGGGCCAGTTCGGCTACGCCTGCGCGATGGGCGTGGCATTGGCGATCTTCACGATCCTGCTGGCCGCGGCGCAGCTGAGGATCACCCGCCGCGAGCGGATTGAGTACTGAGGAGTCGACGATGAGTACGGTGACCCATGACCCCGGTCCCGTCGGGCCGGATCTCGTTCCGCCGGCCCGCCCCACGTCGGCCCGTCGCTTTGGGCCCGGCGGCCGGCGGCCCGGCACGCAGGTCTTCAACGGCTTCTCCCACCTGTTCCTGCTGGTCTGGGCGATCATGGTCGTCTACCCGCTGATCTGGGTGGTCATGTCGGCTCTGAAAAGCGACGCGGAGGTCATCCGGCAGCCGCTGTCGCTGATCCCGGAGACGCTGCGCTGGGAGAACTTCGGCCGGGCCTGGACCGAGGGGCAGCTCGGTGACTTCTTCCTCAACACCGTGCTCGTGCTGGCCGGCAGCGTCACGCTGACCATGCTGCTCGGCTCGATGGCCGCGTACGTGCTGGCGCGCTACGAGTTCCCCGGCAACCGACTGATCTACTACATGTTCCTGTCCGGCCTCACCCTGCCGATCTACCTCGCCGCCGTTCCACTGTTCAAGGGCGTCTTCAACACCGGGGTGGTCTTCCCGCCGCTCGGGCCGAACAAGCACCTGATGCTGATCCTGGTGTACGTGGCGTGGTCACTGGCGTTCACGGTCTTCTTCATGCACTCCTTCTTCCGGACCCTGCCGAACGCGATCGCCGAGGCGGGTCTGGTTGACGGGGCCTCACACACCCGGCTGTTCTTCAGCGTGATGCTGCCGATGGCGAAGCCCGGCCTGATCAGCATCGGTATCTTCAACGTGCTCGGTCAGTGGAACCAGTGGTATCTGCCGACGCTGCTGATGCAGTCCGTAGATGGTGAGCCGAAGAACCAGGTCATCGCCCAGGGCCTGATCGATCTGTCGGTCAATCAGGGATACAAGTCCGACTGGTCCGGCCTCTTCGCCGGGGTCACCATGGCGATGTTGCCGGTGTTGATCGTGTACCTCGTCTTCCAGCGCCAGGTGCAGTCGGGCTTGACCGCGGGCGTCGGCAAGTAGCCCGCCGTCAGCCCGGCGGATCCGCTGCTGGCCAGCCTCGCGACTGATTGTTGCCGGGCTGCCGGGCTCTGTCGTACCGGGCGGGCAGAATCGCGATCATGGCGGTGGTGGCGGTGGTGGCGGGTGCGGATCATCGACTCCCCGCTGCTCCGGAGGCGGGCACCGGCGTCGGCGGGGGAGTTCTGCAACCGCTCGACGCCGCCGGAGCGCCGATTGGGCCGCCGGAGCAGGTCGCCGACCTGGCGCTCGCGGTGGCCGATCGCGAGCGAAGGGAGCGCCCCCGCTGGGTCTGGGCGTCCGGCGCGGCGCTCTACCCCGGGTTGCTGCGGGCCGGGGTCCGGGTTGACCGTTGCCACGACATCGAGCTGACCGAGGCGTTGCTCCTCGGTCACGCGGGCCGCTGGGGTGAGCCGCGTTCCTTCGCCGCCGCCTGGGCGCGGCTCACCGGTGCGCCGGTGCCGCCCGATCCGCCGCCGCGGTTGGCCGAGCCCCCGGGCCACGGCCAGGGCGCGCTCTTCGAGTCGCCGCCGGCTCCGCCGGGTCCCGGGATCACGGCCCTGACCCGGGTCTACGCTGACCAGCTCGCTCGGATCGCCGCCACCGAGCATCCGGGCCGATTCCGGCTGTTGGTCGCGGCCGAGTCAGCGGGGGCGTTGATCGCCGTCGAGTTGGGGGCGGCGGGGCTGCCGTGGCGGGTGGACGTGCACGACGCCCTCCTCGGCGAGCTGCTCGGTGGCCCCTCCCCGGTGGGTGGGCTGCCGCGTCGGCTGGCGGAGCTGGCCGCGCGGATCGCTGCCGCCTTCGACGTTCCGCGGCTGCACGTCGATTCGCCGCTGGAGCTGGTGCGGGCGTTCGCCCGGGCGGGGGTGGAGGTGCCGAACACCCGGTCCTGGGTGCTGCGCGGCGTTGACCACCCCGCGGCGCCGCTGGTCCTGGAGTACAAGGAGCTCTACCGGATCTGGACGGCGCACGGCTGGGCCTGGCAGGAAGCCTGGGTGCGGGATGGTCGGTTCCGCCCGGAGTACGTACCCGGCGGTGTGGTCTCCGGCCGGTGGGCGACCCGAGGTGGTGGGGCGCTACAGATCCCGAAGGTGATCCGACGGGCGGTGGTGGCGGATCCGGGTTGGACGTTCGTGGTCGCCGACGCGGGGCAGCTCGAGCCGCGGATCCTGGCGGCGGTCTCCGGCGACACTCGCCTCGCCGCCGCGGCCCGGGCGGGCGACCTGTACGCCGCTCTGGCCGCCGACGCGTTTGGCGGGGACCGGGCGCGGGCCAAGGTGGCGTTACTCGGCGCCATGTACGGGCAGACCGGCGGTTCGGCGGCACCGGCGCTGGAGGTGTTGCGGCGTAACTATCCGGCGGCCTTCGGCTACGTGGAGACGGCCGCGCGCAGCGGGGAGTCCGGCGAGTTGGTTCGCTCCTGGCTCGGCCGCACCTGCCCACCCGGCTCGGTCGACCTTGCCGAGGCGGCCCCGTCCCCGGCCGGGGGCGAGGGCGGTCGGTCGGCGCGGGCTCGGGCGCGCGGCCGGTTCACCCGAAATTTCGTCATCCAGGCCACGGCCGCCGAGTGGGCCGCGACGCTGCTGGCCATGCTGCGGGGGGAGTTGGCCGGTAGCGATGCCGAGCTGGTCTTCTTCCAGCACGATGAGGTGATCGTGCACTGTCGCGTCGAGCGGGCCGCAGCGGTGGCCGCGGCGGTGACCCGGTGCGGGGAGCGGGCGAGCGCGTTGCTCTTCGGTCGGACGCCGGTGCGTTTCCCGCTCGATCTCTCCACCGTTGAGTGCTACGCCGACGCGTCCTGAGCTGCTGTTCGGCTCTTCCCCGATGGGACGCCGCCAGTCCAGGTGGAGCGCCTAAATCTAACCTTTTGTATCTTATGCTCGGAATATCCGATTCATGCCCGGAACCTGAACGCTGACTGCTCGTTGGGTCCGTTGTGCGTCCCGGACCGGGCAGGTGGCCTGCCCGGTCCGCTACCAGACGGAGGTGGCACCGCTGAACCGGACCGCAGGAATGATCATCGCCGCGGGTGGCGGGCGCCGGATCGGTGGCCCCGAGGCGTTGCTGTGCCAGGGCGAGAAACCACTGGTGAGCACGATGATCGACACGATGACGGCGGCGGGCTGCGAGCAGATCGTGGTCGTCCTCGGCGCCGCCGCCGACCAGGTACAGGAGACCGCTGACCTCACCCAGGCCACCGTCGTGGTGAACCGGGCCTGGGGAACCGGAGTGGGCTCCTCAATCAAGGCTGGCCTCGCGGCCATCGACGACGACGCCATCGAGGCGGTGGTCGTCGTTCCGGTGGACATGCCGGGCCTGACCGCCGCGGCGGTCCAGCGGGTCACCGCACTGCCATACCCGGACGTGCTGGTCTGCGCCACCTACGGCGGACTGCGCGGCTACCCGATGCTCTTCGGTCGCCGGCACTGGTCCGGCATCGCCACGCTGGCCAGCGCGGATGTCGGCGCCCGTCCATACCTGCTGGCGCACAAGGACCAGATCGTCGACATCTCCTGTGACACCGTCGCCGACGGCAGTCGGGTCGACAGCCCGGAGTTGATGGCCCTGTACGGGTTAACCGTCCCACCGCAGCGGGTCGGCGCGTAGTCAACCCGGCAGATCAAACAGGGCGGCGGCGTTGGTCCAGCACACCGCCCGCAACCAGGCATCGCCCAGGTCGAGTCGGGCCAGCGCGGTGAGCTGCTCGGCGTACGCGTAGGGCAGGTTGGGGAAGTCGCTGCCGTGCAGCACCTTGCCGGCCAGGCCCAGTTCGCGTAGCCGGGGCAGCTCCGTGGTGGGGAAGGGCACGGCCTGGTCGAAGAACGGGGTGAAGGCCATGGTGGTGTCCAGCCGCACGTTCTGGTACCGGTCGGTGAGGTCGAGGAAAGCCGAATAGTCCGGTGCGCCGAGGTGCGCCACCACCGCGGCGAGCCGCGGGTGCCGGGCGAGCAGGTCGGCGAAGGGGCCGGGGCCGGTGTGTGCGGTGCCGGCCGGTGCGTGTCCGGCGTGCACCACCACCGGCACCCCGGCGTCGGCGAGCAGCCCCCACACCGGATCGAGTAGCGGATCGGTCGGTGCGAACCCGCCGACCTGCACGTGCACCTTGAACACCCGGGCACCGGCGGTGAGCGCCTCGGTGACGTACCGGGGCGCCGCCGGCTCGGGGAAGAACGTGGCCGAGGGGAGGCAGTCCGGGTTCGCGCGGGCGAAGTCGAGGGTCCAGGAGTTCAGGTCGGCGGCCATCGCGGGGCGGTGCGCGTACGCCAGGGCACTGAACGCCCGTACGCCCATCCGGCGCAGGTGCGCCAGCCGCTCCGCGTCGCTCCACCGGTAGCGGATGGGCCAGGTGGTGCCGAGGAGCGGACCGGCCGCGTCGAAGTACGCCCACACCCGACGCAGCAGCCGGGGCGGGAGGAAGTGCACGTGCACGTCGGCGAGGCCGGGCAGACCGAGGCCCTGCCAGAACGCCGGGACGTCGGCGTCGTCGGTGGTTACCGGCACGGCAGTCAGACCTCGATGTTGAAGCGACTGAGCAGGTGCGGGGCGACCAGCCCGACGGCGGAGAGCACCGCGACGATGGTGAGCGCGGTCCGGACGAAGACCACTTCGGTCTTGCCACCCGCGCGGAGCGCGATCGAGTCCGGCAGGCTGATCATCCGCCACATCCGACGTTTGATCGGGATCGGCCAGAGGATGGGCACCCCGGCCCGAGTGATCATGTCACCGAGGATGTGGACGAAGCAGCCGACGCCGACCGCCAGCCCGATCATCGGATAGCCCCGGTCCCCGGGCAGGGTGGCGAAGGTGAACCACGCCGCGGCGAGCGAGGCGAGGGTCACCACGAACCAGCCGGCGCGGTCGGCCCATTCGTCGAAGAGACCGCGTAGGGCGAGACCGAACATGAAGAAGAGGATGCCGATCACCGCCCACTTGCCGTACGCGGCGCAGAGCGCGGTGGTGCCCCAGCCGACCAGTACGGTGAAGGGAATGGTGTGGGTCAGGGTGCGGTGCCCGTTGGTGCGACGCGGGTCGCGACTCAACTTCGTCGCATAGTAGACGCCGAGCGACACCTTCTCGGTCACCTCGGCGACGAAGAGGGAGAAGACGCCGAAGGTGCGGGCGACCGTGGCGCCGCCCTGGTTTCGGGTGACCTTGCCGGAGAGATCGAGGTCGGGAAGGAGCGCACCCCCCGCGCAGACCGCGGTGCCAACGGCGAGCGCGAGCGGCGACTGCTCATAGCCGGCGAAGTGGTCCAGCGCCAGGGAGCCGGCCAGCCACACCGCCGCGCCAGACAGCGCGTGCGACGGTCCCATCATGCCCGCTCACCCTCCCCGGATCCCGGACGCCCAGAAGCTACGTCACTGTAGTGCAGTGGCGGTACTGCCCGGGAGCTCACCCGTCCTCCGAAAGGGACGGTGCCGCCCGCAGATGCCTGGGCCTGCCGCCGCTCTCCCCAACGGTGGGTGCGAAACCAGGTGGCCGGATCGGTATGGGCTCGTTTACGGTGGCGCCGACTCTTGACGGGAGGGCCACATGGCAGGTGCACGTCGACACGGGCAGGTGCTGATCTTCGATGCCGACGACACGCTCTGGGAGAACAACATCGTCTTCGAGCGGGTCATCGAGGACTTTCTGACCTGGATGGCGCACCCGACTCTGGAGCGCACCGAGATCCGTACGATTCTCGACGACATCGAGCGGGCCAACGCGGTCGTGCACGGCTACGGCAGCAAGGTCTTTCTGCGTAGTCTCGCCGAGTGTTTCGAGCGGCTGCGGGAGCGGCCAGCCACGGCCGCCGAGCGGCGGGGGATCGAGGAGCTGGCCGTCGCCCTGGTCGAGCACCGGGTGGAGCTGATGCCGGGGGTGGCGGAGGCGTTGGACGAGTTGGCCGGTCGGCACGAGCTGTTCCTGCTCACCAAGGGCGACCGGGAGGAGCAGCAGCGGAAGCTGGACGCCTCGGACCTGCTGCACCACTTCCGGGCCGCGCACATCGTGCCGGAGAAGGACGTGACCACATACCGGTGGCTGGCCAACGAGCACGATTTCGCACCGGCTCGGGCCTGGATGATCGGGAACTCGCCGAAGTCAGACATTCTGCCGGCCCGCGCGGCCGGGATGAACGCCGTCTACGTTCCGAACGAGAACACCTGGGTGTTGGAGCACGACGCGCTGGACCACGGCGACGCGGCGGTGCTGCACGTCACCGCCTTCCCCGATCTGCTGCACCACTTCTGATGGCAGAGCGCTCCGCCACTTCTGACGGGCGGAGCGCTCACACCGCCGTGCCGCGGACGATTGCCACCGCCACCCGACAGAACTCGTCCATGTCGGGCTGGAACCCGGCCGCGATGTCTGGGTGCAAGCCGGCGCGGGTCTCATCCAGCAGCCGCTGGCAGACCTGCTCGACCGGCTCGCCGTCGTAGCTTTCCCGGACTCGGTCGGTGGCGGCCTGAAGCGCCGAGGTCAGCTGCTCCTCCAGTGGGCCGCGCAGCTTCTTCTGCACTGCGTCCCGGGGCTCCAGCGTGACGTGTGGCTCTGACATCGGCGCTCCCTTCCTCGGTGACCGGGTACCCCATCGTCGCCGTCGGTTACACCGCGGCTGGCACGGCGGCGACCCGCACCTCGTACGAGTAGTCCTCCGCCGGTTCCTCCCGGTACGTCATTGTTCTGATCTGCCGGTCATCGTCGTAGAGTGCGACGTCCACCAGGACGCCGAGGTGGGCCAGACCGATGCTGGCCACCCGCTTCTTGTCCTGCAGCACCGCACACACCCCGCCGAGTAGCGTGCTGGCGTCGGATGTGCGATGCCCCGGCGGGCAGCGCAGCACGAGGTCCACTTCGATCGGCCCGGACAACGGGGTCCAGCCGGTGTGCTGAGCCGCCGCACAGGCTGCTTCAAGTAGGGCGCGGACCCTCGTCGCCTGCCGATGGCCGGCGGCGAAGATGGACAGCGCCTCGGTTTTGACCGGTGGCAGGCCGCTCACCTTGACGGTCAGGGCGACAGCGCGGGTGTCCTGCACAACGGCACCTCCTTGTTGCCGACGATCCTGCCCAATCAGCGACGCAGCGGTGAGGGTTCTCCGGAAAACCGGCCGATCGGGCGGGCAGGGTTGGCCGAGGCGTGTCGACGTCGCTGGCGAACGCGCAGGTAAGGCTAGTCCACCTGGCGCGCTCTGGGTAACTGTTCGCTCACTCGATGAGATTCTGCCCGACTAGGATGCGGTCGCGGCAGCGGTTCGGACGAACTCCACGATCACCTTGCCGAGCTGCTCACCCGCGTCTTCCTGGAGGAAGTGCCCGGCTCCCTCGATCACTGGATGGTCGATTCCGGCTGCACCCGGCACGGTACGGCGCAGTACCGGTGCCATCCCCCCGGTGATCGGATCCTGGTCGCTGAACGCCACCAGGAACGGGCGCTCCCAACGGGAGAGTTCGGTCCAGGCGGCGCGGTTGGCGGTGCTGGCCGGATCGTCTGGTGCGGTCGGCACCAGGGTGGGCATGGTGCGGACGCCGGCGAGGTAGGACTCGTCTGGGAACGGCGCGTCGTAGGCCGCCAGCTCCGCCGCGGTCAGCTCGCGCTGGCAGCCCGACTGCACCAGGCGGGACACCGTCAGCTCGGGGGCCGTCTCGACCATCTGCCGGAACTGCCACCAGAGCTCCGGCATCGCCTGGTCACCGGTGGGGAGCCCGGTGTTGGCGGCCACCACCCGGGCGAAGCGGTCCGGGTGCTCGCCGACCAGACGGAGCCCGATCAGGCCGCCCCAGTCCTGCCCGACCAGCGTCACCCCGGTCAGGCCCAGCTTGTCGAAGGCGAACCTGCGGATCCACTCGACGTGTCGGGCGTAGCTGTGCTCGTTGCGCTCGGCCGGCTTGTCGGACCGGCCGAAGCCGATGAGATCCGGCGCGATGGCCCGCAGCCCGGCGTCGGCGAGCACCGGGATGACCTTCCGGTACAGGAATGACCAGCTGGGTTCCCCGTGCAGCAGCAGCACGGGTTCCCCGTCCGCTGGGCCGGCCGTGACGTAGGCCATCCGTACGCCGTCCAGGTCGACGTAGTGGGGCTGGTAGGGAAAGTCGGGCAGGTTGGTGAACCGGCTGTCCGGCGTACGCAGTGCAGACATGACAGTCAATATCGCACAGTGCGTCGGTGTGCGGTCACCGCGCTCAGCAGACCCGGGCCGACCGGGGTACGGCGTCCGCTCCCTCCCGTTCGATGGTGGTGAGGCTGTCGATCGTGGTGGCGGCGATGTTGCGCATCGCATCCTCGGTGAAGAAGGCCTGGTGACCGGTGATCAGCACGTTGGGGAAGGTGTTGAGCCGGGAGAAGTCGTCGTCATCGAGGACCCGGTCGGAGAGGTCCTCGAAGAACAGGTCGGTCTCCTCCTCGTACACGTCGAGACCGAGATAGCCGATCTGGCCGCTCTTGAGCCCGTCGATCACCGCTCGGGTGTCCACCAGCGCACCGCGACTGGTATTGATCAGCATTGTGCCCCGGCGCATCTGGGCGATCCGTTCGGGGTTGATCAGGTGCTCGGTGTCCGGGGTGAGCGGGCAGTGCAGGGTGATCACGTCCGAGTCGCTCAGCAGGCGGTGCAGCGGCACGTACTCGATCCCCGCCGCGGTCACCGCGTCGTCGGGGTAGGGGTCGCTGGCGATGACCCGGCAGCCGAACCCGGACAGGATGCGGGCCACACAGAACCCGATCTTCCCGGTGCCGACGACGCCGACGGTCCGGCCGTGCAGGTCGAAGCCGAGCAGCCCGGTGAGGGCGAAGTTGTGCTCCCGGACCCGGTTGTAGGCCCGGTAGACCTTGCGATTGAGGGCGAGGATCAGGGCAACCGTGTGCTCGGCCACCGCGTACGGGGAGTACTCCGGCACCCGGACCACGGTGAGGCCGAGTCGGCGGGCGGTGGCCAGGTCGACGTGGTTGAAGCCGGCGGAGCGGAGCGCGATCAGGCGGACGCCATCCGCGGCCAGCCGCTCCAGGACCTCGGTGCCGAGGTCGTCGTTGACGAACGCGCAGACCGCTGCTGCGCCGCTGGCGAGCTTGGCGGTCTGCGGGGTGAGTCGGGGCTCGAGGAATTCCAGTTCGTGGCCGTCGGCCGGGTTGGCCGCCGACAGGAATTCCCGATCGTATGGTTTCGTGCTAAACACCGAAACGCGCATTTGGCACCTCCGGTGACCACCGTACGACTTGCCTGGTGGGCCGCATACAGCGGGTAGTCAACTGGGATTACCGGACGAGATGGAACAAAGAGGAAGTTTCCCCGTTAATGATACGGTTCGGTGTGTCGTTCCGCCTACGCTTTCCTCGGCTGCCCGGCCGTGGTGTCGCGTCGGCGGGGAACGGCGGTCGGCCGCCGCGTGGGCTGACGTTGGTCGCGGCCGCCGCGTGCATCTTCATCGTGCAGCTTGACTTCTATGCGTTGAGTCTCGCGTTGCCGTCGATGGCGGCGGAGTTGGGGACGACCACCACCGATCTGCACTGGGTGGTCAGCGGCTACATCCTGGCCCAGGCGGCGTTCCTCATCCCTGGTGGCAAGCTCGGCGACATCCTCGGTCGTCGGCGCATCCTGGTCGCGGGTTTGGCGATCTTTGGCATGGGGTCGCTCGGCGCCGGCCTGGGCTCCGATCCGCCGATCGTGATCGCCTTTCGGGTGGTGCAGGGGATGGGCTCGGGCATCGTGTACCCCCTCGCCTTCGCGGTGATCACCGAGGCGTTTCCGGGGAAGCGGGCGAAGCGGGCGATCGGTAACGCCTACGGCATCGGGGCGGTGGCGTTGGCGTTGGGGCCCCTGCTCGGTGGTGGCTTCACCGAGCTGGTGAGCTGGCGCAGCGTGCTCCTGGTGAACGTGCCGCTCTGCCTCGTGGCCATCGTTGCCGCCATCGTCTGGCTGCCGGAGTCACGCGACCCCACGGTGTCGCGTCGGATCGACCTGGTGGGTCTGGTCGTGGTGGTGCTCGGGATTGTGGCGATCACCGTGGCCGCCGACCGGATGAACGCCTGGCGACCGGTGGTGGCCACTGCCGTCGCTGTCGGGGGACTGGTGTTGCTGGCCGCGTTCGTGCTTCGGGAGCGAGTAGCCGAAAGTCCACTGATCAGGCTTGACCTCTTCCACGACACCACGTTTGTGGTGGTGACCCTGATGGGGCTGGTCGCCAACATCGCCCTGGTGGTCACGATCTTCGCCACGACAATTCACCTACAGCAGGTCCGGGGCTACTCGCCGTTCGTCGCGGGCCTGGCCGTCTGCATCGCCTCGATCAGCGGTGGCATCGCCAGTCCGTTCGCGGGTCGGCTCAGCCAACGGGTCGCGGTGCGTCGGTTGATCGCCGCCGCCATCCTGGTCGGCGCCCTCGGCCTGCTCGTGGTGGCCTTCGGTGGCGCCATATGGCCGTATCTGATCAGTCTGGCAGTCGCGGGGTTCGGCTACCGGATCGGGTTCACCGTTACCACTCTGGGCACGCAGGCGATGGTCCCGGCCGAGCGGGCCGGCGAGGCATCGGGGGTGACGTTGTCGATTCTCTTCGCCGGCTCGGGCATCGCAGTCGCGGCGGCCGGCACAATGATCGAGCAGGGCGACCTCGCCGCTGGCATCATGCGGGTTCTCCTGGGGACAGCGGCTGGTAGTGCCGTGGCCGCGGTGCTGCTGGCCCGGCTGCCCCGATCCACCTGACCGCGAAGCAGCCTGGGACAGCGGGGCCCAGGCTGCGTGCTGAATGGGTGCATCTGTCGCCGGACCAGCCGCCGAAGTCCGCGCCGCAGGCTGGCTGCGCCACGAGATCTACACCATCTGGAGGACCGTTCCCAGGCCGTGAACCGGGCCTTCGGTCCGCGGCAGGATCAACGTGCGAATCTTCAGCGAAACTCCGCCGACGTCGTCCCGGGGGCTGTCGCCGACCATCAAGGTGTGGCTGCCTGGAACGTTCAGCAGTTCCAGCGCGTGGGCAAAGATCGCCGGGTCAGGCTTCACCAGGCCCACCTCGAAGGACAGCACTACACCGTCGAGTAGAGCACTCACACCAGCTCGGTCGAGGAACGAATGAATGTCCAGCCCAATGTTGGATAGCATCACAGTTCTGACGCCGCGCGACCTAAGTTCTTGAAGTACCGGGAGGGTGTCGGCGAACGGCACCCACTGATCCGTCATTACTGCGTATAGTGCGGCTATCAGATCGGGTTTGATGCCGGGATACAGCGAGACCGTCCTGCTAAAGACGTCCCAATGGCGCTCCTGGCTGAGATCGCGCTCGCTTCCAGGGTCGATCGTGTGGGTATGCTGCCCAATCTGGTCAAGATGCGCAGACAGGCCGGTGATCTGGCTGGCGCTCAGATTCGGCTCCGCGTTTCCTTCCTCCGCCAGACGACGAAGAGCGGCCTCGATCCAACGACTGGAGTCGCCGCCCTGGACCAGCGTGGAGTGGAAGTCAAAGATGACCCCTCTGATCGGTTCGGGCGCCCTGTTGATATGCATGCCGCAGCCTATCCGCCGCGCGCCCTCGGCTCCGCGTCAGACGTGGCCCATCTCGGCTCAGGCGTGACGGACGGTCGAGGGGCGGCCGAGGGGCGCGGCGAGCGGCGGGGCGGCGACGCGCATTCCGCGCGGTCGGCGCACCGCAGGTTCGGCAGCGGGACAGCCACGACACAATCGCCCGCTGCGCGTACTTGTCAGGGACTGTCTGTTGCACTCCTTTGGCATTGGCAGCATTGTCGCATTCAACTTTCGTCGGTAATCTTCTCGGCGGCGAGAATTCCGGAAAGGGAAGCGATTAATTGTGCGTGCACTGCTGGGTAATCGCACCTATCGTTGGCTTTTTGCTGCTCAGACGGTCGCGCTCATCGGCAGCGGTTTGGCGACAGTGGCGCTCGGGCTGCTCGCCTACGATCTCGCGGGCGCGCGGGCCGGAGCGGTCCTCGGGACGGCGCTGACCATCAAGATGGTCGCCTACGTGTGCGTGTCGCCCCTGGTCGGGGCGGTGCTGGACCGGGTGTCACGGGGTGCGGTGATGGTGGGCGCGGACGTGGTTCGGTTCGGGGTCGTCCTGCTGCTGCCGTGGGTCGAGGCGATTTGGCAGATCTACCTGCTCATCGCGGTGCTACAGGCCGCGTCCGCCATTTTCACACCTACCTTCCAGTCCGTGCTCCCGGATGTCATTCCGGATGAGGGGGACTACACGAAGGCGCTCTCCGCGTCGCAGCTTGCGGTCTCCCTGGAGAATATCGCCAGCCCGCTCATCGCCGCCACGTTGCTGCTCGTCCTGAAGTTCACGGATTTGTTTGTGGGGACGGCGGTGGGGTTTCTCGTCTCCGCGTTGTGTGTCGGCGCGGCGACGGTGCCCAGGGCGCAACGTAGCAGCCGGGTCCGGTTCTCCGAGCGCCTCTTCACCGGGATGCGCATGTTCGTGGCCGCGCCGCGGCTGCGGGCGGTTCTGGCGCTGAACATGGTCGTCGCTGGCTCTGGTGCCATCACGCTGGTCAGCACGGTCAACGTGGTGCGCGACCTGCTGAACGCCACCGAGGCGCAGGTTCCACTCCTGCTCGCCGTCTCCGGCCTTGGCGGCATCGCGGCGGCGTTCGGCGCGCCGCTGCTGCTGCGTCGGCGTACGGATCGAGGTGTGCTGCTCATCGGCACTGTCCTGGCTCTGCTCGCCCTCTCCGGGGCGCTGCTGCTGTCGATGGTGCCGTCCTGGCCGTTGGCGATGGTTGTCTGGCTGCTCATCGGCTTCGCCGGTGGCCTGATTGTCGTCACGGTCAACCGGGTGTTGCGCGCCTCGGTGGCGGCCGCCGACCGGCCAGCGTTGTTCGCCGCCCAGTTCTCCCTGTCCCACCTCGGTTGGTTGCTCACCTACCCCCTCGTCGGCTGGGTTGGCGCGGGGGCCGGCTTGACCGTGGCGTGGGCGCTCCTGGCGGGCGTGGTGCTCGCGGCGGGACTCACCGCCCTCCGATTCTGGCCCGCTGGCCTTCCCGACGTCTTCCGGCACCAGCATGGCGTCAACGCTGATCGCGCGCACCTGGTCGACGCCGAGTGGAATGGAGTGGCGTGGGTGCACACCCACCGGGTGATGATGGACGCCAACCACACTCGATGGCCCCAGCCGACGTGACTAACGAATATGATCATGGTAATCACTGCTATTGCTGGACATTAATCGAACGCTCGTTTAGCATGTCGGGTGTGTCCGATGAGTCACGGCCGAGAGACGACAAGTCCTCCACAAAGAGCCGCATCCTTACTGCCGCTATCACTCTCTTCGCCGATCAGGGCGTGGCGGCCACCGGGGTTCGTGCCATAGCGGCGGCAGCCGACGTCCACCCATCATTGATCATTCATTACTTCGGTACGAAGGACGGGCTACGGGTGGCCTGCGACAAGCATGTCGCGGCCTTCGTGCGGGAGCACAAACAGAAGGTGATGAGGGCCGGAAGGTTCGACCCGGCGGAGCTGCGTGACCTGAGTGATGGGCCGCCGCTGCTGCGATACCTGGCCCGGGCGCTGGCGGACGGCTCCCCGCACACGGCCGCGCTGGTTGACGAGATGGTCAATGACGCGGTCGACTACCTCGCCGAAGGAGTCGCGTCGGGCTTGATCCGACCGACGGATCACCCCTACGAACGGGCGGCGCTCCTCGCGATCTGGTCCCTGGGCGCACTCGCACTCCACGAGCATGTGCGGCGGCTGCTCGGCGTCGACCTGACCAGCCTCGACGGTGGGGCGGCGGTGAAGTCAACCTACGGGCGCATTGCGTCGGAGCTACTCGGTAGCGGGATCTTTCGCACCTGATCAATTGTTTCTCACACCCCTGAGGCGGCGAACATGGATCTGACCCAGACGCTCGGAAAAATCCTTGCGCTGTATCTACTGACCTCCGGAGTCGCGTTTATCGTGGCCACCGAGTTCTATCTGCGACTCACCCAGCGGGCCGACCGGTCGGATCTGATGGCGGTGAACATCTCCGGCATGGTGCACCTCTTCGTCGGCTTCGGCGTACTGGTCACCCACTTCGAGTGGGGTGGCTTGGCGGAGGTCCTGGTGACTCTCCTGGGTGTCTTCTTCACCCTGCGCGGTATCAGCTACTACTGGATCCCCCAGCTGGTGCTTCGACCGGCGGAACAGGGGCGCGGGTCAGCGCAGGGGCTTCGGGTGATGGGGGCCGGCTTCATCGGCTACGGCGCGCTCCTGGGCTACCTCAGCTTCTTCGGCTGAACCAGTACGGGAAGCGCGTCGGGTCGGTGCCGCCCAGTCTGGCGGCACCGACCCCGTACCGTCCACGCCTGGATCGGATCAGCAGAACAAGGGAGTAATTTTCGTATAAATGGTATGTTTCGGTGTGTCGTTCCGTCCGCGTCTGCCCCGGCCCCACGGCCAAGGTGAGGCATCGGCGGGGGATGCGGGCCGACCACGGCGCCGGCTGACCCTGCTTGCGGCTGCTGCGTGCATCTTCCTCGTGCAGCTTGACTTCTATGCGTTGAATCTCGCGTTGCCGTCGATGGCGGCGGAGTTGGGGACGACCACCACCGATCTGCACTGGGTGGTCAGCGGCTACATCCTGGCCCAGGCGGCGTTCCTCATCCCTGGTGGCAAGCTCGGCGACATCCTCGGTCGTCGGCGCATGCTGGTTGTCGGCCTGCTCATCTTTGGGGCGGCTTCGCTCGGCGCCGGCCTGGGCTCCGATCCGCCGATCGTGATCGCCTTTCGGGTGGTGCAGGGGATGGGCTCGGGCATCGTGTACCCCCTCGCCTTCGCGGTGATCACCGAGGCGTTCCCGGGGAAGCGGGCGAAGCGGGCGATCGGTAACGCCTACGGCATCGGGGCGGTGGCGCTGGCGTTGGGGCCCCTGCTCGGTGGTGGGGTCACCGAGTGGCTGAGCTGGCGCAGCGTACTTCTGGTGAACGTGCCGCTCTGCGTCGTCGCCATCGTTGCCAGCGTTGCCTGGCTGCCCGAGTCGCGTGATCCGACGGTGTCGCGGGCGATTGACCTGGCTGGTCTGGTCGTGGTGGTGTTCGGGGTCCTCGCGATCACCGTGGCCGCCGACCGGATGAACGCCTGGCGACCGGTGGTGGCCACTGCCGTCGCTGTCGGGGGACTGGTGTTGCTGGCCGCGTTCGTGCTTCGGGAACGGGTAGCCGAAAGTCCACTGATCAGGCTTGACCTCTTCCACGACACCACGTTTGTGGTGGTGACCCTGATGGGGCTGGTCGCCAACATCGCCTTCGTGGTCACGATCTTCGCCACGACAATTCACCTACAGCAGGTCCGGGGCTACTCGCCGTTCGTCGCGGGCCTGGCGGTCCTCGCCGCCTCGATCAGCGGTGGCGTCGCCGGTCCGTTCGCGGGTCGGCTCAGCCAACGGGTCGCGGTGCATCGGTTGATCGCCGCGGCCACCCTGGTCGGCGCGGCTGGCCTGGTCGTGGTGGCGTTTGGCGGGGAAATCGGGCCGTACCTGCTCGGTCTGGCGGTCGCCGGGTTCGGCTACCGGACCGGCCTTACCCTGACCAACCTGGGTACGCAGGCCATGGTCCCGGCCGAGCGGGCCGGGGAGGCATCCGGGACCACGCTCTCGATCCTCTCCGCCGGCTCGGGTGTCGCGATCGCGGCGGCCGGCACGCTGATCGAGCAGGGCGACCTCGCCACCGGCATCATGCGGGTTCTCCTGGGAGTCGCGGTCAGTAGCGCCGTAGCCACGATGCTGCTGGTCCGGATCCCCTGACCCACCTGACCGAGCTACGCCGATGCCCGGTGGCCAGCGGCGACTCCACGGTCGGGGCGTTGGCGCCCGCGCTACCGGCGCGGCACCAGGTGCCGCAACTCCCGCAAGGGCGCCCGTTCCTGCACCGAAACGTCGTTGACGACGATCTCCCGGTCGAGGTTGGGTAGCTCCTCCGAGTCACCACGACGGAACTGGGCCAGCAGGTTGGCTGGGCTGGTGCCCGGGACCGCCCAGCCCTGCTGCTGCAACCGTGCCCAGACGGTGTGCATGATCTGTGCGGACATCCGGCCCAACGCCTCGGTGTCCTGGTGGCGGTGTTTCCGGATGCCAAGGTCAACCTGGGACAACGCGTCCAGGCCGACCAGTCCCAGCAGGTCAACCAGCATTGCCGTCTCCACCCCGTAGCCGGTGACGAACGGTAGCTGTTCCAGTACCTCACGTCGACCTGCGTACTCGCCGGCCAGGGGCTGCACGAAGCCGGCCAGCTCCGGCCAGAACAGGTTCAGCAGCGGCCGGACCATCAGCTCCGTCACCCGCCCGCCCTCGTTGTCCTCCTCGGGGCCGGGCTGATCTTCCAGCGGTCGGTGGTAGAAGCCCTTGACGAAATCGATCGATGGGTTGGTGAGGAGCGGGCCGAGCAGGCCACGTACGAAGTGCGGCCGGAATTCGCGCAGGTCAGCGTCGACGAAGGCAACGAGGTTACCGTCGGTGGTGGCCAGGCCGGCCCAGAGCGCGTCGCCCTTGCCGGCCAGCCGAGGCAGGCCCTTGGTGATCTCGTCCTGGCTGACCACCTCGGCGCCGGCGGCCCGGGCCACCTCAGCGGTGCGGTCGGTGGACCGGGAATCGACCACGACCAGCTCATCCACGAGGGGTACCTGCTCCATCAGGTCTTCGCGGATCGTCGAGACGATCGGCCCGGTAGTCGCCTCCTCGTTGTAGGCGGGTAACACCACGCTGACCCTGTTCTCCCCCTTCGCCTCCATCAGCCGCTCGATGTGCCAATCCTGTGCCGATGACGTCCGAGATTTGGTCCATGCGTCGACAACCGGTGAGACGGTCGGTTCTGTATCCCGCACTGGCACCCCCGAGTCCTGGCAGCACGCGCGGGTGGACTTCCCTTTCGTGTGTCGGTTAACCCGCGCGGCGCAGGGGGCGGATCAGGCGAGGCGGCCGGTCGTGTTGCGGGGCGTCGCCGCCGGTCAGGCGCCCTGGCGGCTCCCCACGGCCAGCAGGTCGCCCAACAGGTCGGCGAGGACGTCCACGCCGTCCGGGCTGAGCACCGACTCGGGGTGGAACTGCACCCCGACCACGCTGGCGCCGCGCAGCGCGTGTACCGCGCCGTTCGTGTCGTCCCGGGCCACCTCCACCGGGCCGTACGGGGTGTGCAGGTGATCGGTGTCCGCTCGCGCGGTGAACGTCGAGTAGAAGCCGACTCGCCGCCGGACGCCGAAGACCTGTACCTCCCGCTGCAGCCCCTGGTACGGGGCGTCCCGTCGGTGCAGGGGCAGCCCGAGCAGGCCGCAGAGCAACTGGTGACCGAGGCAGACCGCGAGGGCCGGCTGGCCGGTGGTGAGGAGTTCGGTGAGCAGCCGGCGCAGCGCCGCCATCTTCGGCTGGGCCAGCTCCGCCGGGTCGCCGGGCCCCGGGCCGACCACCACCAGGTCGTATCCGTCACGGGGGCCGGGCGCGTCCCACGGCCGCACGGTAACGGTGAGGCCGAGCGCGCGTAGCTGGTGGGCGAGCATACCGGTGAAGGTGTCCTCCCCGTCCACGATCAACGCCCGGCGGCCGGTGAGCCCGGGCCGGCCGGGGTTCTCCTCCGGCCGTTGGTCCAGCCAGAACCGGGCCAGCGGTGCGTTGCGGGCGGCCAACGCCGCGCGGACCGCTGGGTCGTCGGCGAGCCGGGGCGCCGCCCCCGCGGCTGCGTCGGGCGCCTGCGGGCCGAGGCCCAGCGCGGCGAGCACCGCGGCGGCCTTGGCGTGTGTCTCCGCGACCTCCCCGGCGGCGACCGAGTGCCGGACCAGGGTTGCCCCGACCGACACCCGCAGCTCGCCGGCGGGGGAGAGCTCAGCGGTACGGATCAGGATCGGGGCGTCGAGGGTCTGCTGGCCGGTTGCGTCCCGACCGAGCAGCGCCAGCACCCCCGCGTAGTAGCCGCGCCCGGTGCGCTCGTGCCGCGCGATGACCCGGCAGGCGTTCTCCATCGGGCTCCCGGTCACCGTGGGGGCGAACATGGTCTCCCGCAGCACGTCGCGGACATCCTTCGAGCCCCGCCCCGCCAGCAGGTACTCGGTGTGGGCGAGATGGGACATCTCCTTCAGGTACGGGCCGACCACCTGGCCCCCACGCTCGGCCACGGAGGCCATCATCTTCAGCTCCTCGTCGAGGACCATGTACAGCTCCTCGACCTCCTTCGGGTCGGCGAGGAAGCGCAACAGGTCAGCCCGGTCGGCGGTCGCGCCGGTGTGGCGGAAGGTGCCGCTGATCGGGTTCATCAGGACCAACCCGTCGTCCACGCTGACGTGCCGCTCCGGGCTCGCCCCCACGAGCGTCCGGGCCCCGGTGTGCACGACGAACGTCCAGTAGGCGCCGCGTTCGCGCAGCAACAGCGAGCGCAGCGCCGCCAGCGCCGCCCGCAGCGGCGTGCCCTGTACGGTGGCGCGCATGGTGCGGTGGATGACGAAGTTGGCACCCGCTCCCTGGCCGATCTCGTCGGCGAGGACCCGGTCAACGGTGGCCGCGTACTCCTCGTCGGAGCTGTCGAAGCCCGCGTTGTGGGTGACCACCGGGGCGTCCGGCAGCGCCGCCAGCGCCGCCGGGAGGTCGATCTCTTCGTGCTGGTCGATCACCAGGCACTCCAGTGGGGCGCCGTCGTCAATGCAGTCGAAGCCGCGTTCGCTCACCTGCCGGTAGGGCACCAGCGCGAGGGTGGCCGGCCCCGCTGCCCCGGTTGGTACCGGGATGTCGCTGAGTCGTTCTACCACCCGCACCGACCCGGTGTAGAGGTCGAGGTGGTCAGCGCCTTCGCGGCGGATGAGCGCGAACGGGCCGGGGTCGGTGCCGGCCGCGACGGCGGCGAGTAGCGGGGGAAGGTGGGTCATCGGGTCTCCTCGGTTCCGGTGCCACCCGAGGGGCGCCCGGTGCCGGTCAGAGACCGACGGCCGCCTCAACGGGCGGCCGCGTGACGCTACGCGCGGAGGGTGGCCGCCGGGTCGGCGGGCCACCAGCAGTGCAGGTGCGCGAGCATGCGCACCACCCTACGCGCTCACCGCCGGGGGGCGGAAGCGAGGGCTTCACCCGGCCCGGCCGGATAGCGTGACCGACGATGACCACACTCGCGCTGGACCTGGGCACCTCCTCGGTACGTGGCCTGGTGCTCGACGAGGCAGCCCGGCTGCTGCCCGGGGCGCTGGCCCGGCGGCGGGTGCGCCTCGCCGTCGGCGAGGATGGTGCCGGCACGCTGGATGCGCGGGACTACCTCGCCCGCCTGGGGCAGTGCCTGGACGAGTTGGCGGCCGGCGGGCACCTGGACGGAGTCGAACTGGTGGCGACCTCCGCGCAGTGGCACTCGGTGGTCGCGCTCGACGCCGACGGCACCCCGATCGGCCCGGTGCTCACCTGGCTGGACACCCGACCGGCGCCGGCGCCCGGGCAACCCGGCCCGGCCGACCCGGAGGCCTTCCACCAACGCACCGGCACCTGGTGGCACCGCTGCTACTGGTCAGTCCGCCTGCCCTGGCTGCGGGCGCGAGTCGGTCGCCACGCCACCCGCTTCGCCGGGCTGGCCGAGTACGCCCTCGGCGTGCTGCTGGACCCGGTCCCGATGTCGGTGTCGCAGGCCTCCGGCACCGGCCTGCTCGACCTCGGCACGATGGACTGGGACCCGGAGGCGTGTGCGCTGGCCGACACCGGCCCGGGCGAGCTGCCGGAGTTGGCACCGGTGGGCTGGCAGGGTCGGCTGCGCTCGGAGTACGCGCGCCGCTGGCCGCCGCTGGCCCGGGCGCGGTGGGCGGCCCCGATCGGCGACGGGGCCGCGTCGAACATCGGTTCGGGCTGCGTCGATCCGGGCCGGGCGGCGGTGACGGTGGGCACCTCGGCAGCGGTCCGGGTGGTGCAGGCCGTCGCGCCGGGGGAGCCGCTGCCCCGGCTTGTACCGAGCCTCTGGCGGTACCGGGTTGACCAGCGACACATCGTCACCGGAAGGGCGTACTCCGCCGGCGGCAACCTCTTCGCCTGGGCCAACCGGGAGCTGCGGCTCCCGGACCGGGCCGAGCTGAACGCGGCCCTGGCCCGGGTGCCCGTCGTCGGTGGGGGGCCGGTGGCGAACGTCTGCTTCGGCGGCGACCGGCCACCCGGACTGGCTTCGGCGGGTTCCGGAGCGTTGACCGGGCTTGGCTTCGGCACCACTGCCGTGGAGATCCTAGCCGCCCTGTTGCGGGGCGTGAGTGAACTGGTCGCGGTGGACCTGGCCGTCCTGGAGTCGGAGCTGGGCCCGCGGCCGGTCGAGGTGGTCCTGGGCGGCGGAGCGATGGCGGCGTCCGAGTGGTGGCGTCGAGCCTTCGCCGTGGCCCTCGCGCCCCGGTCGGTCTGGCATCAGCGGAACCCGGAGATCGGCGCGACCGGCGCGGCGCTGGTGGCACTCGGTCGGATCGGCGATGCGGCCGGGGTGGCCGACCTGGACCGGACCGGCGAGCTGACCGCTCCTTCCTGACCACCGCGCCACCGACGCCGGTGAACCGATCCCCGGGTGGGGCGTGGGCTGTGCCCCGCGCTCAGAACCCGCCCGCCGCGATCACCTCGCGGTACCAGTGCGCGCTGCGCTTGAGCACCCGACGCTGGGTGGGGTAGTCCACGTAGACCAGCCCCCAGCGCTGGTCGTAGCCTTCGGCCCACTCGAAGTTGTCCAGCAGCGACCAGACGTGGAAGCCCTCCAGCGGCACCCCGGCGGCGATGGCGCGATGCGCGGCCGCCAGGTGGTCGCGGAGGAACTGGATCCGCCCGCCGTCGTCGACTGTCCCGTCGGCGGCGTGGGTGTCGGGGGTGGGCAGGCCGTTCTCGGTGACGGTCAGCGGGATCACGCCATAGTCCCGGGTGACCCGGGTGAGGATGTCGTACATGCCCTCGGGGTAGATCTGCTGCCAGGAGGCCTCCGAGGTGGGCCAGCGTTGCACGGTTGTGCCCGCGGCGGTGACGTAGTACGGGGTGTAGTACTGCACCGCCAGGAGGTCAACGGGAGCGGAGATGATGCCGAGGTCGCCGTCGTGGATGCCGCGGACCATGCGGTGGTCGGGGCCGAGGTCGTCGAGTACGTCCTGGGGGTAGCGGCCGGTGAGCGCCGAGTCGAGGTAGAGCCGGTTCTCGTAGCCGTCGTAGCGCCAGGCGGCCTCGGTCGCACCGGGGGAGGAGTCGGCCGGGTAGCACGGGTGCAGGTTGAACGCCGGGCCGATGCGCCCGGTCCCACCGACGGCCCGGTACGACCGAACGGCGAGCCCGTGCGCGAGTTGCAGGTGGTGCGCGACCAGATATGCGGCCTGCGGGTCCTGGTGGCCGGGGGCGTGGTGGCCGGAGAGGTAGCCGTTCTGCACGACGGTTTTCGGTTCGTTGATGGTCAGCCAGGTCGGCACCCGGTCCCCGAGGGCCCGGAAGACGTGTTCGGCGTAGTCGGCGAAGCGGTAGGCGACCTCTCGGGCCTCCCAGCCGCCCCGGTCCTGGAGGGCCTGGGGGAGGTCCCAGTGGAACATCGTCGCCACCGGCTGGATGCCGCGGTCGTGTAGTCCGTCGACCAGCCGGCGGTAGAAGTCCAGTCCGCGCTGGTTGGGCGCACCCGTGCCGTCGGCCTGGATGCGGGGCCAGGCGATGGAGAACCGGTAGCTGCGCAGGCCCAACTCGGCCATGAGATCGAGGTCCGCGTCGTACCGGTGGTAGTGGTCCGCGGCGATGTCGCCGGTGTCGCCGTTACGGGTTCGTCCGGGGGTGTGGCTGAAGGTGTCCCAGATCGACTCACCCCGCCCGTCCTCCTTGGCCGCACCCTCGATCTGGTACGCGGAGGTGGCGGCTCCCCAATCAAAGTTGGGCGGAAAGCGCAGGGTGCCCGCCGACTGGTGCTCCGAGTTGGCGGGCTGCGCGGTGTGGGGGAGTGTCGACATCGGGAGAGTCTCCTCTGCTAGTTCTGAACCGGACCGGGAGCGCTCCCAGAGACAGGGTACGCCTCCGGTCCTCCCGGCGGGAGCCCGGGAGCGAGGGGATTCTGGGCAGCGCGTGCGGCGACGCGCCCCGGCCGCGCTGTCACCGGAGTGCGGAATGGGGGCGGGGGAGGGCGGCCCCCACCCCCATCAGTGCTGGACACGCCGGGTCGGACGGTGGCGTCTGGCCGTGCGTGTCACGTGGGGGAGCCGGGTCACGCGAGTGGCTTGTGGAGTCACCTCCTTCCACTGCGGAAACGAGAGTCGAGTGGAAGCGCTCCCAATTTCTGGTGCGACTGTAACGTCTCGTAACCGCTTTGAGAAAGTAGCTTCACAAAGTTGAAATATCTAACTGAGTTGATGCGACAGTCCTCTTGTGGGAGCGTTTCCAGTCGTGGCAGGCTGGTGGTGGAGCCGCCGTCGCGGGAGCGCGGGGCCGAGGGCAGCCGGGAAGTCCGGTGCGGCACCCCGAGGTGGACGGATGCCCGTCCACGCCACGTCACCGGCCCTGGCCTTGGCCGGGGGTCCACACCCGGGTGCCTCGCCCCGCAGGAAGAACGGCCAGGTGCCCCGCCGGAGTCTGGGCTCCGGCCTGGTCCGAGGAGACACCGCGCATGAGACCCATGAACCGACGCCGCGGCTGGGCGACAGTCACCGCGGCGGTGCTTGCGGTAGCCAGCGGGGCGGTCCTGCCCGCGCAGGCCGCGTCGGCCGCGCCGACCTGCGACGTCGGCTACACGACCAACGACTGGGGCGACGGCTTCACCGCGAACCTCACTCTCACCAATCTCGGTGACCCGATCACGGGCTGGACCCTGCGGTTTTCCTTCGCCGGCGACCAGACCATCACCCACGGCTGGTCGGCGCAGTGGAGCCAGAGCGGCAACGACGTCACCGCCACCAACGAGTCGTGGAACGGTAGTCTCGGCACCGGTGGCACCGCGCAGATCGGCTTCAACGCCGCGTACAGCGGTACCAACGCCGACCCGACCTCGTTCTCCGTCAACGGCGTCCCCTGCGGCGGTGCGCAGCAGCCGCCGACGGTCTCGCTGAACGTGCCGCCCGGGCCCTTCGAGGCACCGGCCGACGTGCCGCTGACGGCCACCGCCAGCGACCCGGACGGGAGCATCAGCAAGGTCGACTTCTACCGCAACGGTCTGTTGGTCAACACCGACACCACCGCCCCGTACGCCCACACGCTGCCGGGTCTGCCGGCCGGCTCCTACACCGTGCAGGCCAGGGCGTATGACGACACCGGGCTCAGCGCCATCGCGGAGCGGTCCTTCACCGTCGCGCCCGCCACCGGCCCGCAACTGGTCGCCACCCCGGCCACGGTGGGCGTACCGGAGGGCGGCAGCGCCACCGTGACGCTGACGTTGAGTGCGGCACCGGCCGTGAACGTCCAGGTGGGCCTCGCCCGTACCGGTGACTCCGACCTCACCGTGGCCCCCACCTCGCTGACGTTGACCACCGGGAACTGGAACACCGGTGTTGACGTGACCGTGTCGGCGGCCGAGGACGCCGACACGGCCGGGGGCAGCGCGACGATCACCGCCTCCGCCGCCGGCCTCGCTGACGTGACGATTGCCGCGACGGAGATTGACAACGACACTCCCGGCGGTGACAACGAGTACATCGCGCGGTTCCTCACCCAGTACGGCAAGGTCAAGAACTCCGGGTACTTCAGCCCCGAGGGGGTGCCGTACCACTCCATCGAGACCCTGATCGTCGAGGCGCCGGACCACGGTCACGAGACCACGAGTGAGGCGTTCAGCTTCTGGCTCTGGTTGGAGGCGCAGTACGGCCGGGTGACCGAGGACTGGGCGCCGTTCAACAACGCCTGGACGGTGCTGGAGAACTACATCATCCCCTCCCCCGCCGACCAGCCGACCGCGGGCGCTCCCGGCACCGCGCAGTACGCCGCCGAGTACGACCTGCCCAGCCAGTACCCGGCGCAGCTGCAACCGAGCGTCCCGGTCGGTCAGGACCCGCTGCGGGCCGAACTCCAGTCCACCTATGGCACCGGTGACATCTACGGCATGCACTGGTTGCTCGACGTGGACAACACCTACGGCTTCGGCCGCTGCGGCGACGGCACCACCCGGCCGGCGTACATCAACACCTTCCAGCGCGGGCAGCAGGAGTCGGTCTGGGAGACCGTCCCGCAGCCGTCCTGTGAGACCTTCACCCATGGCGGGCAGTACGGCTTCCTGGACATCTCCGTCCAGGAGCAGAACGCGCCGGCGAAGCAGTGGAAGTACACCAACGCGCCGGACGCCGACGCCCGGGCGGTGCAGGCCGCCTACTGGGCGCTGACCTGGGCCACGCAGCAGGGCAGGGTCGCGGAGGTGGCGGACACCGTGGCCAAGGCCGCCAAGCTGGGCGACTACCTGCGGTACGCGATGTTCGACAAGTACTTCAAGCAGATCGGCAACTGTGTCGGGGCGTCCACCTGCCCCGCCGGCAGTGGTCGGGAGTCCGCGCACTACCTCCTGTCCTGGTACTACGCCTGGGGCGGCGCGTACGAGCCGGGTCAGAACTGGTCGTGGCGGATCGGCTCCAGCCACAACCACTTCGGCTACCAGAACCCCTTCGCCGCCTGGGCCCTGACCACCGTGCCGGAGCTCGAGCCGAGGTCGCCGAGCGCGTCCACCGACTGGGCCCAGAGTCTGGAGCGGCAGTTGGAGTTGTACACCTGGCTCCAGTCCGCCGAGGGTGCGATCGCCGGTGGCGCGACCAACAGCTGGGGCGGTCGGTACGGCCAGCCGCCCGCGGGCACGCCGACCTTCTACGGCATGTTCTACGACGAGAAGCCGGTCTACCACGACCCGCCGTCGAACCAGTGGTTCGGCATGCAGGTCTGGTCGATGCACCGGATTGCCGAGCTGTACCTCGAGACCGGTGATGCCCGGGCCGAGGCGTTGCTGGACAGGTGGGTGCCGTGGGCGATCGCCAACACCACGCTGGGCGCGGACTGGTCGATTCCGGCCGAACTCACCTGGACGGGCCAGCCGAACACGTGGAATCCGGCCACCCCTGAGCCAAACACCGACCTGCACGTCGAGGTGACCGAGACCGGCCAGGATGTGGGTGCCGCTGCCGCCTACGCCCGGACCCTGACCGCGTACGCGGCGAGGTCGGGGAACGTGGCCGCGAAGAACACGGCCAAGGGGCTGTTGGACGCGCTACACGCCGCCAGTGATGCCCTGGGTGTGTCGACGGTGGAGACGCGGGGCGACTACGAGCGCTTCGACGATGTCTACGACGCCGGCACCGGTCAGGGCCTCTACCTGCCGCCGGACTGGACGGGCACGATGCCCAACGGCGACGTGATCGAGACGGGGAGGAGTTTCGTCGAGATCCGGTCGTTCTACCTCAACGATCCGGACTGGCCGAAGGTCCGGGCGTATCTGGACGGCGGCGCCGAGCCGACGTTCCGCTACCACCGGTTCTGGGCTCAGGCCGATGTCGCGATGGCGTACGCCGACTTCGGGCGGCTCTTTCCGAACGACTGACCATGGCTAGATTCAGGATAGAACCGTACATTTAACCCCCCGAATCACTGGGTGGATCCGCGAGGAGGCGGGGTGGTCCGGGGTGCCCGATCAGCCTGGGCAGGGGATGCCCGATTGGTCGGAGTACGCGCAATCTGCAAACTGGCCGAAATAAGTGTGCCCCCGGGAGCGCGGAGCGGATCCCGACGGGGTAATGTACGTCACCGGAGAGGCCGCTCCCCCCGTGGCGGCCTCTCCCTTTCTGTCTAGCCCGGGCTGCCCGCCGACTCGCGCCGGGGTGCCTGTTCGGTCTGCGGCGCCGGTTCGGTCTGCGGCGCCGGTTCGGTCTGCGGCGATGCTTCGCCCGGGAGCACCGGATGCCGTAGCCCTGGATGGCCGGCCGGCAGTGAACGGCGTACCACCACCCAGCTCACCCCGAGGACGGCCGCCACCAACGGCCAGCTCAGCGCCACCCGGGCCACGCTCAACGCGACCACCTGGCCGCCGAGCCACAACGGCAGGAACACCGAAACCCGCAGCAGGAAGCTGGTGGTCCAGACCCAACTGCCGCGCCCGTAGGCCCGCAGGAGCGCCGGGTCCCGGCGCCATCGGGTCCGCTGTCGCAGCACAACGCCGACGACCACTCCCAGTAATGGCCAGCGGATCACGATGCTGACCATCCAGACGAGTGCGCTCGCCGCGTTCGCGACGAGTTGCACCAGGAAGAAGTCCTCGGCTCGTCCGGTCCGAAGCGCGATCAGCGCGCCGACGCAGACGGCGAGCAGGCCCACCAGAACTGACCGGGGTCGATGTCCACGGCGCCATCGCCAGCCCGCCACAGCCGCGCCGGTCACCAGCGCCGCGCCGACTCCGATCTGCAGCGACTCCCCGCCGAGCAGCCAGCCGGCCGCGAACGCCACCGGCGGCACCGTGGCGTCGATCGCGCCACGTCGTCCGCCGAGTAGGTCGGTGAGGGACTCCGGCTCTGGCGTCGGCGTCTGGTGTTTCGCACTGTCGCCCACGTGCTCCCCTCCCGTCGTCGCGACCAGCACGGTCGACCGGGTCGCGGGGGCGAACCGGTAGACCGATCCCCAACCTAGTACGGCAGCGGCAGCGGGTGATCAGGTGGTGACTTCCCCCTTGTCGCCTATTGTCCGCGCTGCGGGCGAAGTTCCTCTTTCCAGTGTGCTCGGGCCGCACGCCAGTGCCGGTCCACGCTGTTTGCCCCAGTACGGTGATTTGGGCCACGCATGTGGTGGCAATCGGACATAAGGTGCTTCCAGGTCGAGCAAGTTCAAGGTCGATGCGCTTGCCAAATAATCGAAACATGTGAATACTTCGTTGCATCCTGGCCGTTAGCCCCGCTCGGCCGGGGTTGATTCACCGGCCCCGCCGCCCTCGGCGTGGCCCTTCCCCCACCCCCCAACGGAGGTGTCACATGCGACCTACGAGGTTTATGTTGCGTCGTGTCGCGGCGGTGGCCGCGGCCGGAACCCTGGTGGTCGGAGCGCTCATCGGCAGCCCCGCGCAGGCGGCAGCCCCCAACGCGTCCCCGGAAGCCGCCGCTGATCTCGCCGAGCGGCTTGGCGACCGTTCAGCCGGCGTCTATGCCGATGCCGACGGCACCGTCATCGTCACGGTGACCGACGCTGCTGCCGCCCAGCAGGTCAGCACCGCCGGAGCCACCCCGAAGATCGTCAAGCGTGGTGCCGCGGAGTTGCAGCGTGCCACCGCGGAGCTGGAAAGCTCAGCCAAGATCCCCGGCACGGCCTGGTGGACGGACCCGGCGACCAACCAGGTCGTCGTCTCCGTCGACAGCACGGTGACCGGTGCCAAGCTGGCGCGGGTCGAGGCCGCCGTGGCCCGCAGCGGCGGTGCGATGCGCATCGAGTCGGAGGCGGGTGTGTACAGCACCCGGATCGCCGGAGGTCAGGCGATCTACGGCGGCGGCGGTGTGTGCTCGCTCGGCTTCAACGTCCGCAGTGGCAGCAACTACTACTTCCTCACCGCCGGGCACTGCACCGACGTCATCTCGAACTGGTACTCCAACAGCTCGCAGACCAACTACCTCGGCTCCACCGCCGGGTCCAGCTTCCCCGGCAACGACTACGGCATCGTCAGCCTCAGCGGCCAGGAGCCGGGCTCGGTCTACCTCTACAACGGCACCTACCGGGACATCACCTCCGCCGGTAACGCCTTCGTCGGCCAGTCCGTGCAGCGTTCCGGTCGGACCACCGGTCTGCGCAGCGGCTCGGTCACCGGCCTCAACGCCACCGTCAACTACGCCGAGGGCACGGTTCGTGGCCTGATCCGTACCAACGTCTGCGCGGAGCGGGGCGACAGCGGCGGCTCGTTGTTCAGCGGCTCGACCGCGCTCGGCCTCACCTCCGGCGGTAGCGGCAACTGCTTCTTCGGTGGCACGACCTTCTTCCAGCCGGTCGTTGAAGCCCTGAACGTCTACGGCGTCGACGTCTACTGATCCCGCCGACTGTGGCGGGGCGCCGGACGCCATCCGGTGGCCCGCCACAGTCGACGATCAGCAGCTCAGAACGGGTAGTGCAGCAGAGGGCCCGGCTTCCTCTCGGGAGGCCGGGCCTTCTCTCTGGCTGCTGGTCAGCGCTGTTTGGTGTAGGTGACGAAGCTGCGCCATGCCGCCGGGCCGAAGGTGAGGGCGGGCCCGGTCGGGTCCTTGGAGTCCCGCACACCCACGACACCCGGAAGGTTGTCGGCAACCTCCACACAGTTCCCTTGGCCCGAGCTCCGGCCGGACTTGCGCCACATCGCGTCACTGAGCCTAGTCATAGTACTTCTCCTTGATCGTGAGTAGGGCTTTCCGGGAGTCGTCGGCGTCCAGCGCCTGTGCGGTCAGCGAATTCCAGGCGTCGGCGTACGTTCGCACCTCCGCTATGCGATCGAGGTAGAGGGCGCCGGACAGCCCCTCATTGTAGACCGTGGTCGGCTCGGCGGGGCGTAGCCCGATTTTGGGGAAGTCCAGGATGACAAAGCTCCCCGAGGTCACCACCTGGCTGAGCTTGCCGCCGAGGGGCATCACCCGCACGGAGATGTTCGGGGTCGTGCTGGCGTCGAGCAGTCGTTCGATCTGCGCACGCATCCCGGGCACGTTCTTGTGTAGGAGCGCCTCTTCCAGGACGACGTCCAGGATTGGGGCGGCGGGCCGCTTTCGGCGCAGCAGGCGCTGCCGCTCGGCGCGTAACTCCACGAGCTTCGCCACCTCCTCCGAAGGAAGGTCCGGCCTGGTGCGGATGGCCTGCTCGGCGTACGTCGGCGTCTGGAGCAGCCCTGGCACGACAGCATGCTCGTAGGTCCGGATCCGGCTGGCCGCTGACTCCAATCCGACATACAGCTCGAACCAGCGGGGGATCGCCTCGCCGTAGGAGTGATACCAGCCCTTGCTCTTCGACTCCTTGGCGAGGCTCTTCATGACTTCCGTCATCTCGGCTGACGTTCCATACAGCCGGCACATTTGATCAACGTCCAACACGCGGATGGGCGCCTGCCCCGACTCGATGCGATACATCTTGGCGCGGGACCATTCAAGATCAGCGGCAGCGGCTTCCAGCCCTATGTTGGCCTGTTCCCGTGCCTGTCGAAGCAGCCTGCCAAGTTGCCGCCTCGGCACTGTCGATCCGACGTCGGTCATTGGTGGGTGTCTCCCTGTCTCATCCTGATGCGCTGGCGGGGCATGTCATGAGATGGCATTCGCATCATTCCCTAAAAGCATCGTCCTGCATAGAGGTTCTTAGTCCGAGACATTGCATCCGAGATCGATTGCGCTGATCGTGGGCTACAGGGCAGTGGGGAAGCCGCCGCCCGGGTAGAGCAAGCACCGCAGTATGCCTTTCAAACAGGAGCACTCATGAAAGCAGCTACTGAATACCAATCACTCGACCGGCTGCCGCAGCGTGCACGCCGAACCGCGCCGCCTGGCTCGACCAGTAGCGGTCAGCTCGCGGTCGTGACCGGAGTCGATTCGGAGCAACGGCCGCTCCTCGGCAGTGTTGTCGGCTGCGCTGGTGTCGGCCGGGCCCGCCCGAGCGACGACGTGCTTGCGGCCGTGCTGGCGGGGCTACGGAGGCTGTGATGGCCGACGACAACAACCCTGCCGAGGTGCGGGCCAACCATGATCCGCACGGGGCGCCGCCGTTGGCCGATGGTGATCGAGTACGGCGAGCCGCCCCGTCGGTGCACACCCCGCCACCGACCACCAGGCAGAAGGCGGTGGCCATCCTCATCGTGGTGATCGTCGTCGCTGCCATGGTGATCGGGGCGCTGCGGTGACCGCCCGGCCGGTGAATCGTCCGCCATCGGTCGGCCGGGCGGTCGGTGTAGCCCAGGTCGGCTATCCGCCGACGGTTGATGAGTACGCGCTACGCGTGGTCCTGCTCGCCGCGTTGGCGCGAATCCGGGCCTCCTGATGGCGAACGAGCGGCATCTGCCGATGCGGCCCTTGTGGGGCTGTGACACCTGTCGGGCTGAGTGGCCCTGCCCCGCTGCTCGCCGCACCCTGCTGGCCGAATACCACGACGACCGCGTCGCGTTACGCATCTACCTTGCGGCGCTGATGGCGGAGGCCGAGGCGCACCTGTCGCAGGTTCACCGAAACGCGGATCTGTATCGCCGGTTCCTGGCTTGGGCGTAGCTGTGTGGGGGGGGCAGGTCAAGCCCGGCGAGCTCGGCGGCGCGCGCGGAAGAAGGCGTTGGTGGAATTCTTGTCGTCCCACCAGGCCCAGGGAACGGGGGTCATGTACCGGCCGATCGAGGCGAAGACCGGCGCGGCGTCGGCGTCGCGTCCGGTACGGGCCAGCCCGTAGGCCAGGAAGTTCACGTCCGCGAGCCACTCGGCGTGTCGGCTGGCCGGCTGGTGGAACCAGCGGTGCAGCGCGGTGTCCAGATCCGACTGCATGGTCGGGTCCTGCCGCCATCGTTGGCCGATTGCCTCGGCGGTGCCACTGTATTCACGATCTTGTTCCCAGAGAGCCCACTCGCAGGCGGCCCGCACCGGCAGCAGGTGGAGCGGCGATCCGGGTGAGGCCGTGGCGGCGACCGACCGCGCAAAGTCGAACATCGCCTGGTGCGAGCCGCCCCAATTTCTGCAGTGGGAGGTCAGCCGGTAAACGTGCCCATCTCGATTCCAGGGGTCCCGTCGGATCAGTTCCGTCCACACCTCATCGAGGTCTTCCCGGGGCGCGCTTCGGTCGATCATGATTCGTAGCCGGTGCGCCCACGGGGTGGGGTCCTCGGGTGTGAGGTGCGAGGCCAGGTCGAGGGCCCGTTCGGCCAGGCGCAGCAGGCGGCCGAACTCGGCCCACTGCTCTGGGCGGACGGTGGAACCCTAGTCTTATGTTGCCTTGGCGGGATGTTTAGAGTGTTGATCACTTTAGTGTCGACACGGGGGTTGCCATGTTTGCTGTCCGTGGCCGGGGTGGATGGGCTGACCGTTCTCGCTTGTTGGGCAGGGCGAGGGTCGGGGGCTTGGCTGCGGCGGTGCTGGTGGGGTTGTTGCCGGTGGTGCAGTTGGGTGAGCCGGTGGCGGCGGACCCGGTGGCCGCGCCGGATGGGTCTGTTTCGGTGGCTGGTGTTGGTGTGCGGGAGGCGGATCAGGGGCCGGATCCGGACGATCGGCAGGCGGTGACGGAGCCGTTGCCGGCGGCGGAGTTCCCGGCAGGGGGCGAAGCGGTTCTTGACCTGGAGGGTGGCGCCGCCGACTCGGAGGCGTTCGGGCTGACGGTCGAGCGGGCCGAAGAGCGGGCCGGGCTGACGGTCGAGCGGGCCGAAGAGCCGGCCGGTGTTGGCGTCTTGGATGGCGGCGTGGCGGTGGACGAGGTCGACACGGTGCACGTGCGGTGGTTTGACCGGGCAGCGTCGGTGGAGTTGGGCAGCGCGGGTCCTCTGTTCACGTTGCGCCGTGCGGACGGGGGAGCGGCCTCGGGCCCGGTGCGGGTGAAGCTTGACTACTCTGCATATGCGCAGGCGTTCGGGGGGTCGTTCGCGGATCGGTTGACGTTGGTGCGGTTGCCGGGGTGCGCGGCGACGTTGCCCGAGGTGGCGGCGTGTTCTGCGAAGCCGCAGTGGGTGTCGTCGGTGAACGATCCGGCCGCGGAGACGTTGACGGCGGTGGTGGACGTTGGTGGTGACCCGAGGGGTCCCGGTAGGTTCACGGGCGAGTTCGCGGGTCTATCGGCGGACAGAACGGTGGCCTCGGCGGGTGTATTCGCGGTGGTGGCTTCTGCTGCGGGTGGGTCAACCGGGTCGTACACGGCGACGGATCTGAAGGAGTCGGGTTCGTGGCAGGTGGGCGAAAGTGCGGGGTCGTTTTCGTATTCGTACCCGTTGCCGGAGCCGTCTTTGCCGTACGGGCAGACGTTGGGGTTGGAGGTGTCCTACAACTCGTCGTCGGTGGACGGGATGACGCATGGGACGAACAACCAGTCTGGTCCGGTGGGGTTGGGGTGGACTCTCTCGCCGGGGTTCATCGAGCGGGAGTACAAACCGTGTCCGGCGCATCCGAGTGAGATGTGCTGGGAGTCGCCGGATGACCATGATGGTGAATCCGACACCAACGACCAGGGCTCGGCGTTGATGACGATCTCGCTGCAGGGGCAGTCGACGAAGCTTGTGAAGACCACGAGCGGGGTGTGGAAGACCGTTGACGATCTGGGCTGGCGGGTGGAGTTCCTGTCCGGTGGCGCGGAGAACGACGGCTATTGGAAGGTGTGGACGCAGGACGGCACGGAGTACCGGTTCGGGCATGAGCGGGACTCGGTATGGAAGATGAGCTTCCTGGGGGACGAGGCGGGGGAGCCGTGTAATGGCTCGTATCCGAGTTCGTGTCGGGATCCGTGGCGATGGAACCTGGACCGGGTTTCGGACCCCAACGAAAACGACACGACTTTGGTGTGGAAGCGGGAAACGAACCACTACAAGCGGGCGTTGACCGGGTCGATCCTGGAGTACGACCGTGGCGGCTACCTGGCGGAGGTGCTGTACGCGAAGAACGCGACCGAGGATGGTGCGATTCCGGTTGGTCGGACGGTGTTTAGCTGGGCGAGCCGGTGCGTGGAGCGCACTGCCGAGGAGGACCCGCTCAACAACACTCCACCGTCCTGTCCGTCGACATCGTCGAGCCCGTCGTCATATCCGGACGTGCCGACAGACCTTTCCTGTGGGTCGTCCTCGTGCAGCAACTACAGCCAGTCGTTTTTCTCGACCCGAATTCTGGACCGGGTCACGTCGTATCAGTGGAACGCGGGTTCGGGGGCGTGGAACAACGTCGGCCGGGTGCAGCTGCGCTACAAGGTGGTCAACCCGACTGGGTTGACCGACCGGGTGTTCATCCTGGACTACATCCGTCCAGTCGGATTGATCGGTCTGGACGCCAACAAGGTTGATCTGCCGCCGGTGAACTTCGACTACGTCGACGGGGTACAGCCGAACTACCGTGATGGTCGGGTCGACTACGACGAGGCTGGGTTAGGCGTGTCGGCGATGCGGATGCCCCGGCTCCTCGTGGTCCGCAACGGTTTGGGCGGCCGCACCGAGGTCACGTACGGTACGCAGCGACCGTGTCCGCAGGGCGGGTCGAACAAGTCGGGCTACGACACCTGGCACGACGGCAAGGTGGGCAACTGGGACGTCAACACGCAGGACTGCTATCCGATCTTCCATACTCCACCCGGCGCCGAGGCGGGTTTCGGAATCTTCCACAAGTACCTTGTCAAGAAGGTCGTGGTAAAGGATCAGGTGGGTGATTCCCCGGACCAGGTCACCCAGTACGACTACTCGGTCGGCACACCGGCGTGGAAGAACCTGCGCAGCCCCCTGATTCCCAACGAGCACGAGACGTGGAACCTGTTCGCCGGCTACGACAAGGTCCGCGTCGTTCAGGGCACCGGCACGGACCCGTCGAGATACACGGTGTCAACGTCGAAGTACTTCCGCGGCATGTACCACGACTTCTACGATCCCGGCAGCGGTGGCGGCATCAAGGAAACCAAGATCACCGACTGGGCCGGTAACACCTACCACGACCACTACGCCCGAGCTGGACTGGCTCTGCAAACCCAGCAGTACCGCATGACCGCCTACAACGCCAACCCTGCCAAGGCCAGCTACACCGAGGTCGCCAGCACCCGCTACGACCATGAGATCCAAGGCAGCCTCGACGGCCCCGGCTGGTGGAATCCCCGCCAGGTCCGCATGGGTCTGGAAAACCACCGGGTCCTCCTCGACGACGGCAGTTGGCGGGAAACCTCACAGCGCACCATCTACGACTCCACATACGGGCTGCCGACACGGCTGCAGCAGTACAACCAGGTCGGCGTCGACGACAACACCTGCACCTCGTTCACCTACGCCCAGCGCGACGAGCCGAGTTCCTGGTATCTGATCGACTACCCGGAACGGGTGGAAACCTGGTCCGGTGACACCTGCGGCTCGGGCACACTGCTGTCCCGTATCGTCATCTTCTACGACTCCTACACCGTCGAGGGCTCCCAGAAACCGTTCGACGGCAACGTCGCCGAGGTCCACACCTACCACGACCCCACCAGCTACGTATCCAGCGGCCGTAGCACCTACGACAACATGGGACGCGTGGTCACCTCGACCGACGCCACCGGGCTGACCACCACCACCAGCTACAGTCCCGCGATCAACTGGCCGGACAACGGCATCACCAGCACCGTCGGTGGCGAGTTCAACCACACCACCACCACGCTCATCAACCGACACACCGGCGAACCATCCAAGATCACGGACCAAAACGGTAAGGTCACCGAACTGCTCTACGACCCGGTCGGTCGTCTCGCCGAGGTGTATCTACCCGGGCAGGCCAAGTCCTCCGGGGTGCCGTCACTACGGTTCGGCTACCACATCACCTCCAGCGGCATCGGCCAACCCACCGCCGCCGCGCGGATCCAGACCGAGACGCTGCAGTCGCACGACGGCAGCCCCGTCTACCTGAACTCCTACCAGTACCTCGACGGGCTCGGCCGGGCCAGAGAAGACCAACAACCCGGCCCGAACGGCGGCCGGGTCGTCACCGCCACCACCTACGACCCACGCGGCAACATCGCCGCCACCACCCAACCGTTCCACAACAGTGCCGATGCCGGGAACGGACTGGTCAACCCCGACCTCACCACCGTCCCCGCAGTCCAAGAGACCAGCTACGACCACCTCAACCGTCCCACCACCGTGGTGGACAAGAACCTCGGCGCCGGATGGCGGCAGACGACGAGCACCTACTACGGCGACCGCACCATGGTCGTCCCGCCGTCCGGAGGCACCAAGACCGTCAGCCACCACGACGTGCGCGGCAACACCACACGCGTAGACCAATACACTTCGGCCTCCGACCCGGACGCCTACCAGAGCACCACCTACACCTACGACCGGCTCAACCAACTCACCGCCCTCGTTGATCCTGCCGGTAACACGTGGACCAACACCTACGACCTCGCCGGCCGCCTCACCGGCAAGACCGACCCCGACGCCGGTGCCAGCAGCACCCACTACGACACCGCCGGTAGGGTCGCTCACACGATCGACGCCCGCGGCCAAAAGATCTCCACCGAGTACGACGGCATGTCCCGCACCCAAGCCCTCTGGAGCGGCGACGTCAACACCGGTGAGCGCCTGACCAGCTACCTCTACGACAGCATCGCCAAGGGACAGCCGACGGCCACCACCCGTTGGCACAACGGGAACGCCTACACCACCGCGGTCACCGGATACACCGACCGCTACCAACCCAGCGGCACCAACATCACCATCCCCACCGCCGAAGGCGCCCTCGCCGGCACCTACACCAGCAGCACCGCCTACGACCTCGCCGGAAAGACCGTCCGGCAGACCCTGCCGGGCATCGGAGGCCTCCCGGCGGAAACCATCACCACCGAATACGACACCAATGGCTACCTCCAATCCACCACCGGCCAGATCGCCGGCTCACCCGACATCCCATACCTCGCTGAAACCGCCTACTACCTCCACGGACCCGTTCACCACACCCTGCACGGCAACCCAGGCAGCCAGATCCGGCAAACCAACACCATCGACACCGGCACCGGTCGACTCGACAACCACGACGTGGCCACCGAAGACCCTGCCACCCCCGGCACCTTCACCAGCCGGTTCACCAACAACTACACCTACGACCCAGCCGGCAACATCACCGCCATCGCCGGCCAAACCGACGGCATCACCGACCAAGTCGAATGCTTCACCTACGACCAACTCCGCCGACTCACCCAGGCCTGGACACAGAACACGGCGACCTGCACCAACCCACAACGCAGCGGTGCTGACCCCTACCACCGCTCCTGGACCTTCGACGACCTCGGCAACCGGCTCACCCAAACCGACCACAACGACACCACCGGCAACACCACCTGGACCTACAACGTCGGCGCCAGCCACGGCACCACCGCCCACCAGGTTGCCTCCATCACCGTCACCGGCCCCCAAGCCGAAACCCCCACCCGAGCGTTCACCTACGACGACGCCGGCAACACCCTCACCCGCACCACCCCCGCCGGCGACACCCAAAACCTGACCTGGAACCCCGAAGGCCGCCTCGACACCCTCACCAACAACGACACCACCAGCTATATCTACGACGCCGCCGGCAACCGGCTCATCACCCACGCGCCCGACAAAACCACCCTCTACCTCGGCGACACCGAACTCGAACTCCCCACCGGCAGCACCCAGGCCAACGGCACCCGCTACTACAACGGCAACGCCATCCGCAAGGCCAGCGGTCTCACCTGGACCATCAACAACCACCAAAACACCAGCCAGATCCAAATCGACGCCGACACCCTCACCACCCAACGCCGCCGCACCATGCCCTACGGCGAAGACCGCACCACCCCACCAACCCCCTGGATCGGCACCAAAGGCTACGTCGGCGGCACCACCGACCCCACCGGCCTTACCCACCTAGGCGCCAGAGAATACGACCCCACCCTCGGCCGCTTCATCAGCATCGACCCCATCATGGGCCTCGCCGACCCTCAACAATGGCACGGATACGCCTACTCCAATAACAATCCCACCACCTTCAGTGACCCCAGCGGCCTGTACTTCGAAGAAGGTGGTATCCACGGCAGTGGCCGTCGTGCCTACAAATACGGTGGTAAAACCGTAATAACCGGGAAAGCGCCGAAGCTCCCCAAGGGGCCGTCGCCTTCCTCGCGCGGCGATAGGCTGATCGCTACAAATGGGATCTATCGATTCACCAAGAACTCATCCGGTGCGCTGCATCTGAACGGGGTTCCGGTTCCCGCTGGGCCAAGCGAAGACGTGATCATCAATGAGGTCATCAGCTATTGCAATGATCCCCGCGGTGGTGCCAGCAACTGTGAAAGTTCTCTCGCATGTGCGTACGTGTACGTCGAGGACTGTGCGGACCAGTGGGCGTATGGCGCTCTCGATGTCATGCGAGGGGCTCTCGGCGGTGAATTCGGCGCGGCGTACGACGAGGCCCTTTACGGCACTTTTGAGCAGGCCATACAGGAAGGTTTTATTCGGTATGGCTGGGATAGTGAGGGTCAGCTCGGTGGCGGCGGCTACATGGGTAAACCTTTCCGAGGCTGTGGTGGCCGCAAGAGCTTTGCCGGCGACACCGAGGTGCTACTCGCTGACGGGAGCACCAAGCCGATCAAGGACATCGAGGTCGGTGACCTGGTGTGGGCCACCGATCCCCAAACCGGCAAAGAAGGCCCACGCGAGGTAACACACCTCTGGGTCCATGAGGACCAACTGGTCGATCTCAGAGTCGATGGCGGCGACGTCACGACAACAGAGGACCACCCGTTCTGGAACGAAACTGACCGCCAGTGGCAGGATAGTCAGGACCTGGACCCCGGCGACCTACTCCACACCGCTGGCGGCCAGACGCTCGCCGTCGTTGGTCTCGACTGGGTCGCCACCCAACGCGGCATGGCCTACAATCTCACCGTCGCCAACATCCACACGTACTATGTGATAGCCGGCAACACGCCGGTACTCGTACACAACACCGGCGGCTGCTGGAGGAGCAGTTTTGATAACTTGCCGACCGGCAAGCAATCACATGTCAGAACTGTCGGTAGCGAAGATGAACTACGCGACCTATTCGGTCAGATGACTAATGGTGCCGAGCAGCTTCCGGCTCGCGGGCCGAAGATTCCTGAGGTTTACCGACAGGCCGACGGAACCGTAATCCAATGGCGTGGAGCCTCTCGATCAGGCGGTGCCACGATCGATATCTTCCCGCCAAACTCGAAGGGTCTGAAAGTCCATGTCGAGTAGCCGTGAATCGGTCATTCGGGAAATATTAGCCGAGGGTTTGGATGATTGGGTGCCCATTGACCGGGTCATCGGCGGGGCACGAGACTCAGCCTCAAGTGAGGGCGTCACATTGCGCGATGCAGCCGTCGGTCTAGTCCGTGCGTTAGTCGACAGCGGATTAATGACCCCCGGAGATATTACTGAGGACGGTTTCGGGCCATGGAAGGGAACTCATGAGCAATTGACGAATCAGGTGATTCGGCAGTGCGATGAACTGGGATGGGAGCCGCTCGGTGCAGGCTGCTGGTTAGCGAACACTCCTGAAGGTGACCGGGCTGCTCGGAGGGCTGCGGATTAGTCGGGGATGGCAGAGCGTAACGGCCGTCCGTTCGGGGTCATCGTTGGCTGCTCGGGTTGCCGTCACGGTTGCCGTCAAAGGCGCGCGAAGATTGTCGATGTATCGATGGCGTGTCGCCCGGTCGGGATGGCGACGGAAGTGGGACCAGTGGCGTGCCGCGTGGCGGTGCGGCGTCGATCCCCGGAGCCACCCACGATGAGTATCAAGTGAAGGAATCGTCCCGGTCTTGGAGTGGATCACCCTGGCTCCTGGCTAGCGGCTCGGTGTTGGTGGGCGTGCGCGCGTGGCCGTAGGCCGTAGCGCGTGCGCGCGGCCCGGCTCTGTCGGGCCGCTTCTTGATACCTGTAGAGCAGTTTTGAGCCAGTCGGATCTTGGCCGAGGGCCTTGGTCCGGCTGTGCTTCGGGTGCGGTTGCGGCTGCTGCGAGAGCGTTTGGCGGCGCTGGCGTCCAGTCTTCGTCGCTGGGAACGCCGTCTGCCTCCACCGCCATGCTTAGCTGAGCGCGACGACACGTCCCGCCCCAATGGCACCGCTCATCGATGCCCTGGTCGCCGAACAGCGCAGGTGTTTGCCCAGGTTGCCGTCACCGTTGCCGTCAACACCGATAAACTTCGATGCGGTGAGTTGGTGCCACCCACGAAGGGCCAGGTGAAACGCCATGAGAACGTAAGTTGCATTGCGTTACGGGATGAAAATCCCACACGTACTATGTGGTGGCCGGCAACGCGCCGGTCCTCGTACACAACAGCAACTGTGGTGACGGCGATGATCTCGACACGGTGTTCCACTACACGGACAAGAAAGGATACAACGCGATCCGGGCTGGTAGTCCATACCATATTCGGCCCGGCGACTCCAAAAACGGGGCAGGTCCGTTCTTCACCAATATGAGCCCGGCGGACGTCGAGCGTGCCGGAAGGGGTGCCTTCAAGAGCAAGCTCGGTCTGACCTCCGCCAAGAGCGAGTATGTGATGGAGCTTCTGGTGCCGAAGTCGTCTCTGACGCCGCTACGTGGAGGTAGAGGTCGGCATATTTTCGAGATTCCCGGTGGAATCCTGGTGCCGAGAGACCGGGCCAGATTCTTCGGGCCCACCAGTAAGTGGGGTTGAGGGATGATTACCGGCGAGGACACGGTTGTCGTCGTGGGGCTAGCGGATTTGGCATCCACGGTCGGCCGGATGCTTGACGCCCTAGGAAAACGTTGGCCAGCGATGCTGGTGTCGATCAACGATGGCGAGCGACAGCACGAGTTTTCCCAGTGGCGAAGTGGTACCGTCACACTCCCCGGTTTGCGGGGGGATGTGATGGTGGCTCGCGACTCGGCGCTCAGCGATGCGTGGGAAGAACATGGATACTTCACCGATCCGAAAGGGCAGGGCCCGCTGACTATCTATTACGAGCCGTGCGAGAGAGGTCTGATCAAGACCGTCATGCGGGAGGAGCCGTATCAACGAGATTCTCAATACGGATTCTCTCCCTTCGATGCACTGCTCCTGGGAGATGGCTGTTCGGTGCTCACCATCGTAACTCCTGATGGGGCACCCGATTTTCGCGATGACGTGCTTGATCTGTTGCGCCAGGCCGTAACCGAGATAAGCTGAACTCGCTTGAGTTGCGTAGCTCGGCGGCGGAGGCTGTTCATGAACTGACTCGTTTCGGCCGCGGCGTCGACGAGGGGGTAGGCGGCCACGTAACTCATGGATCCGCGGCGGAGTAATATCGTTCTTTGCGTATTTGCGTCAGTCCCTGTGCATAGAAGTGCGTGGTTGTGCGTCAAGGCTGATGTCAGATAGCTGGCACGGCCGCAAATACTTCGATGCACTGTGGTGAATGTCGCGAGGTGCGGGGGCGGGAGAACTCTTGGTCGACATCGAAGCCATGAACCGCGCCCTACACCCCGACGACACCGACCCGGACGACTACACCCCGCCCACCGACAACTGAGGCCTTGTCGCCGACAGGCCCACCCGTCAGCGGCGCTCCGACCTGACCCAGCACGGTCTTGGTTGGGGTGTCGCTACTCGTGGTGTAGTGCGGGTGAGCGGTGCCAGGCGAGGAACCGTGCGTGGAGTACTCCTGATGGGGTGTGGGGTAGGTCTTCGCATGCTTGGACCAGGTACGCCGACAGGTGCAGTATCAGCGACACCCGGGCCCCGGTGAACTCCGCCACGAGCTGCCGTTTCCGGGTCCGGCACGGCCACGGAACCCCGCATCCCGCACAGACCCACTGCGGCCGTATCGGCTGATGCATCGACAACAACCCCACCACCCTCCCGGATCGTTGGAAGAGGGAAGAGGCCACCACGCAGCCCGCGACCGGGCCGCTCCCCGTCTCCGGCGACAGCCCCTTCCCCCTGGCGCCCACCAGCCCGGCGAAAGTGCCGCAAGCGAACCGGCGAGGCCCTTGCCGCCGAACCTACGAACCAACCCCGGGACACCCCAACGTCCCGACAGACACCATGCTGGACACTTCCACGACCCTGGTGCGTCCCACCGTATCCACTACCGTGGGACGGTATGAGTCACCGACTCCGCGCGGCCATGCTCCGCGCCCACCTCAACCCCGCAGCCCTCGCCGAAGCCGTCGGAGTGGACGTCAAAACCGTCACCCGGTGGCTCACCGGCCGGGTCCCGCACCAACGCACCCGCCTCGCCGTCGCCGACGCCCTCGGCGAAACCGAAGCCGACCTGTGGCCACAGACCCGACCCGACCAGGCACCCGGCGCGGAAGCCACCGCCGAGGTCGTCGCCGCCTACGCCCACCGCGCCGACATCGGCCACCACATCTGGGCCGCCCTACTCACCGGCGCCACCACCCGCATCGACCTGCTCGGCTACGCCTACCCATTCCTCCTAGAGTTGCTGCCCCACACCATGCAACTCATCACCGACAAAGCCACCAACGGCGCCCAGGTTCGGCTCGCGTTCGCCGACCCCGACTGCCCACACGTCGCCGAACGCGACAACCTCGAACAGATCGGCGGCACCCTCCCCGGCCGCATCCGCAACGCACTCAACTTCTGCGAACCCCTCCACCAGGTGCCCGGCGTCCAGATCGGCCTGCACACCGTGCACCTGTACAACTCGGTGTTCCGCTTCGACCACCAAATGATCGTCACCCCACACCTGTACCGCGCCCGCGGCTACCAACACCCCGCCCTACACCTACGCGAACTCTCCCCGCACGGCATCTTCGCCGCCCACGCCGACCAGTTCGAACAGATCTGGCAAACCACCACCCCCTACCCCACGCACACCCCGTGACCGGCCGCCGCGACCACTACCACGACCCCCACGCCCCCACCCCGAACAGCCTCATCCCCGGCGCCGCCGCCATCATCACCGACCCACACGGCCGCATACTGCTGCAACGGCGCACCGACTCCGGCAACTGGTCCCTCCCCGGCGGCACCATGAACATCGGCGAAACCCTCCAACAATGCGCCATCCGCGAAGTCAAAGAAGAAACCGGCCTCGACATCGCCATCACCGGCCTCCTCGGCATCTACACCGACCCCGCACACGTCATCGCCTACCCCGACGGCGAAGTCCGCCAAGAATTCACCATCACCTACCTCGCCCGAGCCACCGGCGGCACACTCACCGTCAGCGACGAATCCACCGACCTCCGCTACATCCACCCCACCGACTTCGACCACATCCCCATCCACGACACCGTCCGCCTCCGCCTCCACCACCACACCCAACACCGCGACACCCCCTACCTCGGATAACACCGGCCATCGATACCCAGGCCCCTGAAGGGCACGGACGTCTCCCCAGGTAGCCGTCACCGTCGCCGTCAACACCGATACATTTCGATGCCCAGGGTGGACGCTACACACGAAAGGCCAGGTGAAACGCCATGAACACGTAAGTCACACTACGTGACGGGCTGAAAATCCCACACGTACTATGTGGTAGCCGGCAACACGCCGGTCTTGGTTCACAACACGGGACCGTGCGACCCGGTGGACGCTTGGTCGCCTGGAACATTCAGAAGCGCTGAAGAATCGGCAACGTATCATGTCGGTAAGCATGGTAAGGGGAGAACGCTAGCCGAATACACAGATGAGGCGAAGAATCTGTGGGCCAAAACTCCCGAAGGAGATCGTATTCCTTGGAAACTGAGAGATGGCAGCGAAGGATGGAAGATCAGAGGTGGTTTCCGCGGAGGCGAGGGAATCTATACCAAGGACGGAAAGATCGTGACCTGGCATGACTGATTCATCTGACTTCCGGCACGCCTTCATGATGTTCCGATCCGTGCCTTATCCGGCCTATCCGCAACTACTGGAGCTGCAAGATTGGAACTCCCTGCTTCTAACCATTGATGGGCACATCGCTGGATACGCATCTAAGGTCCATGATGGTCGAATGCGCGCACAAGATGTTCCAAATCTCGATCAACTTATTCTTGAAGTGAGTTCACTGGGGTCGTCGCTCGATCAGATCGAGCCGGTGACAGATGAGGATCGCCAATCGATTGGTGACTATCGGTCATATGTGGCGGCTCTGAGGCGCGTGGTATCGGAGCTTGGTGGCCTTGCTGATCAAGAACGGCGATCGACTGATTAGCGCGGAGTCATCGAGTACAAAGTGTTGGCACTTACCGACCATAACGGTGCGTGACGGGAGAGTGTCGGCGGCTGTCGGGGTTTGCTCGGGTTGCCGTCACCGTTGCCGTCAACGGCGAGGTATACATCCGAGGCAATCGATGTAGTGTCTCTGCGTCGTGGTCGGACGTCAGATCTTCGCTGGCGTGCCGCATAGCGGTGCGGCCGATCACCGGGAGCCTCGGCGGTGGGTGCTGACCCTGGGCGATCGTCGAGGCCCCGGCCGACGGTTCGGCTCGGCAGTTCTTACCGTGATCTTGCTTCTTGGTGTGGTGGGCGTGCGCGCGGGGCCGGAACGGCTACAGCGCGTGCGCGGCTCGGCTCTGCCGGGCCGTTCTTGATCCTGTAGAGCAGTTTTGAGCTAGTCGGATCTTGGTGTGGGGTTGGGCTATGCGATGGCGGCGATGTTGCCGTCGTCGAAGTAGATGGCTTGGTGGAGGCGTCCGCCGAGGGCGGTGGCGTATCGGGCGACGATGTCTTGGCCGGAGATTTTGCCTTGTTCGATCTGGGAGATGCGGCCTTTGGTGACGCCCATGCGGTCGGCGACCTGCTGTTGGGTCAGGCCGCGGGTGCGGCGTACTTCGGCGAGGCGGTGTCCGACGATGGTGGCGAGGAGTGCCTGTTTGCCGTCTTCGACGGCTTGTTCGCCGCCGGCGCGTTCGACGTGGGCGGTGCGGATGTCGCTCCAGCGTGCGTAGCTGTTCATAGCTGTCGGTCCTCCTTGGCGCGTTCCTTGAGGTAGATCTCGTAGCGTTGCTCGGCCAGGGGGATCGCTTCGGTATACCACTGTTGCCATCGTCCGGCCTTGTCTCCGGCGACGAGCAGGATGCTGGCGCGCCACGGGTCGAAGGCGAACAGGATGCGGACGGTGCCGGGGCGTAACTCTTTGAGGTTGGCGAGGGTGGAGCCGTGGATCGTGTCGACCAGTGGCCGGCCGAGTCCTGGGCCGGTTTCGGCGAGTAGGTCGATGGCTTGTACGACGCGGGCGTGGGTGAGTGGATCGAGGTTGTCGATCCACTCCTGTACCTCGTTGACGAGGTAGATCTCCCATTCGTCAGTAGCCATCCCCAGAGTATAGCGGACACTATACCAGGTGTGCTGGTGAGAGCGGGATGCGTTTGGCCTGGCAGCGCAGCGAGGTCCTGGGCTGTCGGTGACGGTCTCTTCGAGTTGCCGTCAACACCGATACATTTTGATGTGGCAAGTTGGCGCTATACACGAAAGGCCAGGTGAAACGCCATGAACACGTAAGTCACGCTACGTGACGGGCTAAAAATCCACACGTACTATGTGATAGCTGGCAACACCCCGGTCCTCGTACACAACACCTGCGCAAGGATTCCTGGCTATGAGAATCCTGGACACCATGATCCACGCGGTGGACCGAACCCATACAATCCCAAGAAGGGCGTCCTGCCGACTGACGCGGCAGAGCATTTTCCGAATAGTGTGCTTGTCGGCGACGTGCGTTGGACTAAAATCGGGTCCGGCAAGAAAGCTGTCTACTACAGATACTCCAACGATGAGCATGGGAACTGATATTGGAGCGGCAGCTCTAACGGCCATGATAGTCGGGGTAATTCGGTGGAGATACCTTTGAATCATATTTCTATTCAGGTTCGGCGGAGGTGAAGATTGAGATTCTTAGACGATGACGGTCAATTCGGCTTGCTGGTGAGCCCACTCTCTGGGCATCGCATGCTTCGCTTCCATCTGATCGTCGATGGCCGACTGGTTGGTGATAGCGAGGGTTGTATCATCGGATCAGTTATGACGCAGCTAAAGAATCGTCCGCGAATCGACGACAGAAGACTTGATTTGCTAGACATTGATCTCTTCAAGTTCATGGAATTATTGGCGGTTGATGAATTTCTCCATGATGTGACCACGATGTCGAGTGTAGAGTCACTGGACCGCTGGACGGTTTACAGCTATGTGCGCGGAGAGCGGTTCATTATCGTGGCGCAAGAGGCTGGGACGCTGGAACCCAGTCCAATTTTCATGACAAATATTGAAGAAGTCGATTTCAACTCCGTAGTTGACGCGGCCCGGAATTACTGGCTGAACCTTCAGTGATGCAGAATCTATCGTCGATCCTGGACCATTGCTTGACATGCGTGCGAAGCCGCCTTCGTCGGAGAATGCGGTTGCTCCAGTGAACTGATCTCAGCGACGCGAAGGTGTTGATTGGTGCGACACGGGCGAAAGCGATGAGATCGGACGGTGCTGGAAGTGGGCGTGGGGCCCTCGGTAGGTAGTTCTCACCACAAGATCACCCACACGGTGAGGACCCCACGTGATCGCATATCGTGCCACGGCCGACGTCCCCAGGGAACTCGTGCAGTACCTCGGCCGGCTGCTGGCCGCGCAACGCAACGCCAAGGGGACACGACGCGACACTCGCGCGTTGACCTGCTTCCACCAAGCGCTCCTGGTGCTCGTCTGGTTCCGTAAAGGCGAGGACGTGACCCTGCTGGGCGCCGGGTTCGGGATCTCCCGCGCGACCGCGTACCGGTACCTGGCTGAAGGCGTCACGGTGCTGGCCGCGCAGGCCCAGGATCTGCACGCGGCCCTGCGCCGTGTCGCCGACGACGGCTGGTCGTACGTGATCCTGGACGGGAAACTGTTCGACTGCGACCGGGTGGCTGAAACCACCGTCAGCGTCAAGGGCGACACGATCGACGCCTGGTATTGCGGCAAGCACCGCGACTTCGGCGGAAATGTTCAAGCGATCATGCGTCCGGATGGACTGCCCGTGTGGACCTCCGAGGTGATGCCGGGGCACCTACACGACCTCACCTGCGCCCAAGTGCAGGGCATCACCGCCGCCCTGAACTGGGCCGCTTCCGAACTCGACCTGCCCACCCTGGCCGACTCCGGTTACGAAGGCGCAGGCCAAGGCGTCAAAGTCCCGATCAAGCAACCCACCGGCAGGCAACAACTCGCTCCCGACAACCGCGCCTACAACCGGCTACTACGCGGACTGCGCTGGCAGGGCGAACGGGGCTTCGCGATCCTGACCGGACGCTGGAAAACCCTCCGGCGCACCACCGCCAGCCCACGCCGGATCAGCGACATCGTCGCCGCCGCACTTCACCTGACCCACTTCGAGTACAAGTACCTACCGCAAAGTCGCTGAGATTACTTCAGTGGCAACATGATGCATTGGGTCCGTGTTCTAGGTGGTGAGTTTGAGGCCGCCCTGTGGCGGGTTAGGGCGGTGGCGCAAGGCTGCCCCCAGCTGCATCAACCTGCTGCGACAGGCCAAAGGTGGTGGTCTCTCACCTCCACTCGAACCAACAGCACCTCACGGCGCAAACCGAAAGTGAGACAGGGCCGTTATTTATAGTCCCGGCCGAAACCCTTCCCCCGGCCCTGGACAACCTGGTCAGGACGGTCTTCGCCGAACCCACCTGAAGCCCCTCGGGCGGCGCGCTCCGGCAACCCGCCGGAGCACGCCGCCCTTCCGTATCTGCCCTGCCCACGGCGCGCACGTGCTGCGGTCCCTAATTGTGCCGTCGCTGCGGGGCCTGCCTCGTTCTGTCCACAAACGAGATGATCTTCGGGAGCGCCGGATGGTAGCCGTCTGTGGTGTCGACCTCCAAGAGCGGGACGTCCAGCGCGACGCGATCAAAGTTCGCATGGCGAAGCGGGTGGTCAGTGGGGTCCTGCAGGTCGGCGTGGGCGCGGCGGAGCGGATTCGACTCCCATCGACGTTGAATCCGGGTCCACGCCGTGCTCGCGTCAACCATGCAGTGCACGACCCGAAGCTCCGCAATCTCCCTCAACGGTTGCAGGCCCGGCCGCCAGAGCCGGTCCTGGAACGCGGCCTCCGCCACGGTTGTCACCCCGGCCCGAAGGAGCAACTCCAACACGCCGAAGAAGGTCGGTAGGGTCCGTAGCGCCAACTCGTCGGCCGGTCCCGCCGTAAACAGGCCGGCGGCGGATGTTGACGCGTGCACCATTCCTTCCTTGATCTCGTCCCGGCAGATCGCCGGAGCGCCGATCGTCTGGGCAAGTGCGTGCGCGAGGGTGGTCTTCCCTGATCCGGGAGGTCCGCTCACGACGACCACAGTGGGGCGGGCAGTCACCGTACGGTTATAGCGGTCTCACCTGGGGTGCCGGCAGCAGGTGGGCTTCCCATCGCGCCCGGTTCCTGCTAGATCTTCGTTCGGGTGGAAGGTGTTGCCAGGGAAGGGTGGCCGTGCGACGACTCAGCTACTGCCCGGAGACCAGCGCCGGTGACTGGCTCACGCGCTCGGGTGCCTCCGCGGGGCGATTGATCACATTTGGCCCGGCTGGCTTTGCGGCATACGCCCGGCTTCGCTTCATCCGGGACCCCGTGGGCCCGGACGAGTCGGAGGCGGATGTTGTTGTTCCCGACGAGCACCCGTGCGATCTCGAGCAGACCCGTCGCGCCCTGCATCTCCTCGAAGCGTTCACGTCCACTCCGCAGGAGTGCTACTTCTGCCTGTGGGAGGGGTACTCGGATGCCCCGTTGCCGCCGCAGGCGCGGCACGGCCCACTGCTTGAGTTGCCCCATCGTGCCTATGCCCTGTTTCGCGGTTCTCTCGACGACATCGATGTCTGGGCGGCCGAGCTTGGGGCTGGGCGCACCATCGCGCCGCCGGCGTTCGTCTGGCCCGCGGATCACCGCTGGTGTCTGGCCAGCGATGTTGACCCGCACTGGGCGGGAATCGGCGCCGAGCAGGCCGCTGTCGAGGCGTTGGTCGGCGACCAGGGGCTCGATGTCGTCCCGGCCCATCCCACAGAGGATCAACCCAGTTACGACTGAGGATCAATCGGAGACCGCCGGCCTGAGCTCCTTGCTCTCGTCCCGGCAGATCGCCGGAGCGCCGATCGTCTGGGCACGTGCGTGCGCGAGGGTGGTCTTCCCTGATCCGGGAGGTCCGCTCACGACGACCACAGTGGGGCGGGCAGTCACCGTACGGTTATAGCGTTGCCGGTGATTCCCCTCAGGGCCATACCCCTATGCCGAGCCGAGGAGGACCGCAATCATGCCGCACCAGACGACGAAGAACAGCCCGTAGAGGATAGTGAAGATCCAACCAACCACGACTCCAGCGGTGGCCAGCTCAACCCCGCGTTCGCCCGTCTGAGCGATCTGACCCTTGGCCTTGTTGCCAAAGTAGATGCCCAACGGTGGAAACACCATGGCGCCGAAGATCAACGCGAGAATCGCATAGGTGTTGAATGGTGCAGGGTGCGCATGGGGTGGGTAGGGCGGGTGGCCCGGCATCGGGTTCGGCGTCGGCGAGGAGTGCTGAGCCGGCGGTTGGTCTGTCATGTTGCCCTCCGGGGTGGCAGAGAGTTAGTGCGTGAAGGAACCGCAACCGGCCCGTCAGGGTACCTTCCCGTGTCACGGCACCGACATGCTCCCAGCGCGGCGCCCCCCGCACCCCGGTGGACCGGTTCACGGCGGGGCAGCCAGCAGCGTCGAGTGGCTGATCTACACGTTCGGTCCTACCCAGCCTCCTGTCTGCGATGACGGGCAGGGCAATGTCGACCAGGCCGAACTTCAGGTCGGCGACCACCGTCGCGACGTGTCGCAGCAGCCTCGGCTGAGGTCGTTGCGTGACCTGTGCCGGCAGTTTCTGAGAAAGCGGTCCGGCAGCGGCGGTGTCCTCCTCCTCGGCGGCAGGCGAGCCGGGGCGGTCAGTTGAATGTTTGTCCGGCTTTGAGATAGGGATCAACGGAAACGATCATCGATCCTCGGAATGGCTCGTCAATGCCCTCGACCACGAAGAGCAGGAGGCTGATCATAGTGGCGACGGTGCATACCATGATCGTGAGAGTGCGTCGGGTCCGGGTGGGGATCAGGCAGGACAGCAGAATGACCACCAGCGCGCCGAACAGGAGCGCGAACCACAGCGTCGTCGGAAGTGCGGCGGTGGTGTAGGTGTAGCGGAGTTGGCGCGCTTCGCTCCACTTTTCCAGCTCCGACAGGGCGAGAGTGTTGAGCTGCCCGTCCTTCTCTGACTTTGGATCGAACGTCAGCAACACGTCGTGAACGTTGTTCTCCGCCTTGAGCTCGCCGTCCGCGCTGTGCCCTCGCTGGTAGGCGGGCCAGGCTTCGTCGACCATGAAGTCGACATGGGCCCGTAGTAGGCCCTGAAGTTCGGTTCGGGCGGGCTCGGGATGCTTGGACACTGTGCGGTAGAGGGCGCTCAGGTCCGCCGCCTCGGTAGCGACCGCGAGGCTGGCCTGGGTGTAGGTCCCGTACGCGGAGAAGGCGGTCAGGGCGAGCAGGAGTGCGTAGAAAGTGCCGCTGATCATGATGGTGTGCGTGATGAAGTTCAGCCACCTCGGTTCTTCGCTGAACATCTGCCTGGCCCGCCTGTGGAGCAGGAGCGCACCCAACATCGCGAATCCGACGAAGAACGTCAGGAAGGTGAGGAAGAGTGCCCAGCCTGGTACGAGGTGGCTCCAGTCGCGCACGACGGCTGCTCCTCATCTGATGGGTTTTATACCTAGATGAGAGCAGTGTGCCAAGTTTGGCGACTCTGGTGGCGGGAGTTTCGCGACTGGGTGACGGCGTTGCCGGGCGAAAGTGGTGGTGGAGCCTACGGGGCTGTCGTCCTACCTTCGCTGGCGAGTAGCGCTGCCAGTTGACTGAGGACGGTTTTCCGCGCCCGGTAGTACACCCAGGTGCCCCGACGCTCGGCCTCCACGAGCCCGGCTTCGCGAAGTGTCCGGAGGTGGTGCGAGATCGTCGGCCCGCTCAGATCGAAGGCGGGGGTCAGGTCGCACACGCACGCCTCGCCATTCTCGGCGGAGGCGATCATCGACATCAGCTGCAGCCGCACCGGATCGCCGAGTGCCTTGAACGCCGGAGCGAGTGCGGTGGCGACGTCAGCGGGAACGCGCTGCTGCGCCAGGGGTGGACAGCAGGTGGTGTCGTCGCCGAGTACGGTGTGGGGGAGCGGTGTCGCTTGCTTCGGCATTCGTCTAGGTTGACACTTCTCGAATCAGCGTGCAAGCAATCAGTCTGTCGGCGTTGACGTGACAGACCTGAGAAAGATGCGCATCCGTTGCTCGGGGCGCGATCCGGCGCTTTGGGCGGAGGGAGCCGAGGAGTGTACTGATGGATGACATCACTGTCCGGCCCATGCGTCGCGATGACGCCGAGACTATCCTGGCGATCTACCAGGCGGGCCTCGACTCCGGCGATGCCAGCCTCGAAACCCAGGCCCCGACCTGGACGGAATTTGACGCCGGCCGGCTACCGGAGCACCGCTACGTCGCCGTTGACCACAGCGGCACGGCTCTTGGCTGGATCGCCGTATCGTCGGTGTCCAGCCGTCGCGTGTATGCCGGAGTGGTGGAACACTCCGTCTACGTCGACCCCAACCAACAGGGGCGCGGTGTCGCCCGGCTGCTGCTCACCACGCTGATCGCCGCCACCGAGGCAGCCGGGATCTGGACCATCCAGTCCGCCGTCTTCCCGGAGAACCTCGCCAGCCTGGCCCTGCACACCCGAACGGGTTTCCGGGTCGTCGGCACCCGGGAGCGGGTCGGTCGTCAGCACGGCCGGTGGCGCGACGTGGTGCTGCTGGAACGCCGCAGCCCGGTCATCGTCTGACCCAGCCCAAGGCCTGACCGCCCGGTTAGCCGCGCTGCGCGACGGCGCCGAGGACCAGGTCGGCTCTGCCGTCCAGCGGGCCGTTGAGCTCCAGCACGGGCGTGTCCGGCCAGGCGTCCAGCGGGTCGGCATAGACGAGTTCCAGCAGTGCCTCATTCATGCGTGCCCGGAGGCCGGGCCACTCCGTTCCGGGGAGCAGTCGCTCCGTCTCGGGCGTGATCACTGTGATGACCAGCATGTCGAGGTGGCTGAAGGCGGCTCGGAGGGGCGCGTGACCGGCCTCCTCCGACGGGTCCGCACCGGTCGCCACCAGGTACGCCAGGTAGTCCAACGGGGTGCGGTCGAAGACTGTGGCGGACGGTGACGGGGGCGAGCAGAGACTTCGGGCCGAGCGCGCCATCAGCGCCCGGTAGTCCGCTGAGGACGGTGGATATTGGAACTCGTGGCCCTCCTCTTCGAGCAGGTGGTACGGCTCGTCCACGGCCACGTGGCCGGGTAGTCGGGCGCACAGCGCCTCGACCAGTGTCGTCTTTCCGGTCCCGTGCGTCCCGGAGACCCCGATCCTCATTCGAACGTGCTCCTCGTGTCCTGGCCAGGGTGATGGGTGAGGGTGGAACGGGTCAGGGGTTCGGTGCCTCGGTGAACAGGTCGATCAGTTCGCCGATGCGGTGGTCGGCCTCGGCCGGGTGCCGGAATCGGCCGGCCGGGTTGACGGTGTACGCGTTGCGCCGGCCAACCCGCTCTCGGTGCAGGTATCCGGCGGCTTCCAGGTCGGCGACGATGGCCTGTGCGGCGCGTTCGGTGATGCCGACAGCGGTGGCGACATCGCGCAGTCGCGTTGTCGGTTCGCGGGCGATGGCCAGCAGCACATGCGCGTGATTGGTCAGGAAGGTCCACCCCTTCGCCCCGTCCGCCGTCCTGGGCTGGGCCGCCTGTGTCATGACCACCATCCCGTCGTTGTCTGGTGTGTTGCCCGCCAATATAGGCACCCCAAGACACGAATGCAGCATCGTGACCGCAGCTCTGCGACGTTGACAGGTGAACTGTGCTTCGTGAATACTGGGGCGTAGTTCGAGGGGGAGTACCCGACGTACGACGCGCCGTCGTCAGTACGGATCCGGCCTATCCGGGTCCCGGCGGCGCGGTCGCCGGTTGCCACGGTGGCCCGGGAAGACCTTCGGCCACGTTGCGCCGGCCCACTGCCGTGGGCTCGGCTGGTCGAAAGGATCACTCCGTCCATGTCCGTGTCCTGGTGGGTCTGGGCCGTCCTCATTCTGGTCGTCGCCGTGATGCTGTCAATCGATCTGTTCTTCCACCGCGACAACCATGTCATCGGCTTCCGGGAGGCTGCGGTCTGGTCCGGTATCTGGATCGCTGCCGGCCTGGCGTTCGGCGGCATCCTCTGGGTGTGGCAGGGCGGCGAGGTGGCCGGCACCTACTTCGCCGGCTATCTGATCGAAAAGGCGCTGTCGATCGACAATGTGTTCATCTTCGCGCTGATCTTCGGCTACTTCGCCGTACCGGCTGCCTTTCAGCACAAGGTGCTGTTCTGGGGCGTGATCGGTGCCCTGGTGTTTCGGATGGTGTTCATCATCGTCGGCGCCGAACTGCTGGAGAGCTTCTTCTGGACTGCGTACCTGTTCGGTGCGTTTCTGATCTTCACCGGCTATAGGTTGGCCTTCCGGCACGGCGGAGAGACACCGCCGGACCGCAACCTTGTCGTCCGCATCGTCCGCCGGCTCATTCCCACCGACTCGGCCTACCACGGCAACCGGTTCTTTACCCGGATCAACGGCACGCGGGTGGCCACCCTGCTGTTCGTGGTGTTGATCGCGGTCGAGGCCACCGACCTGATCTTCGCCCTCGACTCGGTCGCGACGATTCTGGCTATCACCACCAGCACGTTCATCGTCTGGACGGCGAACGCGTTCGCCCTTCTCGGCCTGCGTAGCCTGTATTTCTGCCTCGCCGGGCTGCTGCGTCGGTTCGTGCACCTGCACTACGGCCTGGCCGTGCTGCTCGCCTTCGCCGGCGTCAAGCTGATCCTCTCCGAGACCCCGGTCGGCAAGCTACCCATCCCGGTCACCCTCGGCATGATCGTGGCAACCATCGCGGTCTCCATCGGGTGGAGCCTGCACAGCACCCGCGGGAACACCAGCACGGCCGCCGATGACCGGCCCGAGGTGGGGGTGTCGGCCGGCACCTGAGCCGGGACACCACGCCAGCGGGTGGACCCGGCGGGGGCCGTCAGCGACCAGCAGGAAGCGCTGACGGCCCGCCGCGTCCTTCGGCCACGACGAACGGTTCCTCAGGGTCGGGCCAGCCTCGGCGGCGGCTTCGACCTGGTGCCGGTAGACGGCGACGACGAGGTCGGCGCGGGTCGGGAAGTGGCGGTAGATCGTGCCGACACCCACCCCGGCCCGGGCGGCGATGTCGCGCACCGGCACGTCCACGCCGGCGGCGAGAAAGGCGGCGGCGGCCGCGTCGATGACGACGCCGGCTCTCGTGGTCGCGGGGGACAAGGACCAGTCGCCGCTCTCCGTGCGCGGGCCGGACTGGTTCACCGATCCGTATCACCTGAGCCCTGGCCCCAAGAGCCTGCTCACCCTGCACGGGGCGGTGCCACCGGTCACTGCGTCGTCAGGCGGGACTTCTGCACTTTGCCCAGGGCGTTGCGGGGTAGAGCGTCAACCCGCCGTACCTGCCGCGGGCGCTTGTGTGCCGACAACTGCCGGGCCACGAAGTCGATCAAATCCGACTCCGCTACGCCGTCACTCACCACGTACGCCGTCACCTGCTGGCCGAGGTCGGAGTCGGGGATGCCGACCACGGCGGCCTCCCGGACCCCCGGGTGGGCCAGCAGCGCGTCCTCCACCTCGCCGGCGCCGATCCGATAGCCGCCACTCTTGATCAGGTCGGTGGCGGCCCGGCCGACGATCCGATGCCAGCCGTCCGGACCGATCGTGGCCACGTCGCCGGTGCGGAACCACCCGTCGGACGTGTGGCTGGCCGCATCGGCCTCCGGCCGGTGCAGGTACCCGTCGAAGAGGGTGGGACCGCGCACCTGCAACTCACCCATCGTCTCCCCATCGGCGGGTAGGGGAGCGTCGCCGTCGTCAACCAGGCGGGTATGCACCCCGGGCAGCGGCAGCCCTACCGTGTCCGGCCGGTGCGGACCGTCGACGCGGGCGCTGGCCGTGATCAACGTCTCGGTCATGCCGTACCGTTGCACGACTCGGCGGCCGGTCAAGGCGGCGAGATCGGTGCTGACGGCCGTGGGCAGGGCGGCGCTGCCTGACACCAGCAGCCGGGCCGAGCGCAGGGCCCGGGCGGCGGCCGGCGCGGCGGCGATCCGGGACCAGATGGTCGGCACCCCGAAGTACAGCGTGCCGGCCGCGCCCGCGTACCGCTCCGGGGTGGGCCGGCCCACGTGGTGCAGTCGGCTGCCCAGCCGCAGTGGGCCGAGCACACCCAGGACCAGGCCATGCACGTGGAACAGGGGCAGCCCGTGCACCAGCAGATCGTCCGGGGTCCAGCCCCAGGCGTCGGCGAGCCCGTCCAGGCAGGCGGCGATGGCCCGGCGGGAGAGCACCACCCCCTTCGGGGCTCCGGTGGTGCCGCTGGTGTAGAGGATCAGTGCGGTGTCGGCGGGGTCGGGTTCCGGGCGGATGCTGTCCGCCCGGCGGGTGAGGTCGACCGGGATGAGGGGCCGGCCGCGGTAGTCGTCCTGACGGTTGCCGGTTGCCGGCACGAGTACCGCCTCGGCGGCCGAGTCGTGCAGGATGTGGTCCCGTTCTCTCGGCCCGGCGTCTGGCGGCACCGGCACAACCGTCGTGCCCGCCAGCAGCGCCCCGGCTACCCCGACCACCGTCGCCAGATCCGTGCCGGCCTCGACGGCCACCCGGTCCAGGCCGTGCAGGTCGTCGGCGACGGCCGCGGCGAGCCGCCGCAGCTCTGCCCAGGACACGCCCCAGTCGTTGATCTGGACCGCGTCCGGCCGCTCGTCAACGGACTCAGACAGCCAGCCGAGTAGCCGCACCGGGGCCCACCTCTCCGTGCGTCGGATCCTCCGACCGTAGCCCCGCCCCTCCTTTTCCGGCTACCCCGCCCCCGGCCACGTCGGGGCAGCACAGTGGCGGTGCGGCGGGGCCGAGGCGGATTCGCCTCCGGGTTTTGACGATGTCTGACGTTGTAACATTGCCAAGCGTGACAACCGTGAACATCGGGCCGACCGGGCAGGCCATCGACACCGCCCGGCATCGGGCGCTCGGCACCGTCAGCCGGGCGTCAATCCTGGAGCTGACCCGTGCGGCGGACGGTGGCCTCACCATCGCCGAGATCAGTGCGCGGACCGGCCTGCACCCCTCCACCGCCCGGAGCCACCTCGACCGGCTCGTCAACGCCGGTCTGGTGGTCAAGGCGCGCGCCACCGGGGGCCAGCCGGGGCGGCCGGCCTGGCGCTACCGGACGGTGCCCGAGGAGGCCCCCGCGCCGGCGCCGTACCGCGCTCTCACCGCGGCTCTGCTCGATCACCTGGCCCGGAAGAGCCGGGGCGATGCCCGGGCCGAGGCCGCCCGCGCCGGCCACGACTGGGGACGGCATCTCGCGGCGGCGACGCCCCGAGGGAAGAAGCCGGTCGACACCGCGATAGCGGTCCTGCGCGGCCTGGGCTTCGACCCCGACCTGAAGCAGACGGCGGACGGGCACACCGAGATCCACCTGCACACCTGCCCCTTCCTCGAACTGGTGAGTCAGAATCCGGAGGCCATCTGCGGGCTGCACGTCGGCGTCGTCCGTGGCGCGCTGGAGCAGGCGGGCGCCCCTGCGACCGACGCCGTGCTGGAGCCGTTCGGTGCGCCCACCGCCTGTGTGGTGCGGCTCTCTCTCCCGCTCGACGCCACCCGACCGGTATGAGTACCCAGTCGCCGACGGCACCCGGGACCAACGGCCCCGCGACCCGCCGGCCGGTCGGGCGCCAGCGCGTGCTCCGCCGCTATCTGCCACCGCAGCACGGTGCGTGGGCGATGCTGCTCCTGCCGTACCTGGTCGGGGTCGTCGTGGTCGGACCGGGGTGGCCGCAGCTTCCGCTGCTCGGCGCCTGGTTGGCCGGCTACCTGCTGTCCTACTACGTCTTCCAGGCCGTCAAGAGTCGTCGACCGCGCCGCTTCCTGGCCCAGATCCGGCTCTATGCCCTGGTCGCGGCGCCGTTGGCGCTGGCGGTGGTGGTCGTCCGGCCGGCTGTGCTCTGGTACGCGCCCGCCTTCGCGGCGCTGCTGGCGGTCAACGCCGGGTACGCATGGCGCCGGCGCGAGCGGACCCTGCTCAACGACCTCGCCTCGGTGGTGCAGAGCTGCCTGCTGATCTTTGTCGTGGCCACAGTCGCGGGGGTGTCGCCGGAGCGGGTCGTCCCGGCCTTCGTGGTGCTGCTGCTCTACCTGACCGGCACCGTCTGCTACGTCAAGACCATGATCCGGGAGCGCGGCAGCACCTCCTACCGGCGCCTGTCCATCGGCTTCCACCTGGCGGCGCTGGTCATGGCGACCCTGCTCGACGTGAGGCTCGCCCCGCTCTTCCTGGTGTTGGTGATCCGGGCGTGGCTGCTGCCCGGCCGTGCGCTGCGTCCCGCCCCGGTCGGCATGATCGAGATCGCCTGCTCGGTTCTGGTGCTCGTCACGTTGGTGCTGGTCTCCTGACGGGCTGACCCCACGGCCGGGCAGCCGTGGGGTCAGCCCGAAGGATCCCACCATGGGATCAGCCCGAGGGACTCAGTCGCGCAGCATCCCCGGGCCGAACACGTCGTAGCCGATCCGGTCCTTCGACACGTCTCGGCGGAGGAGCTCGGCGCGGACCTGGTACATGAACGGCACCGGCCCGCAGAGGTGGATGTCGGCTCCGGCCGGTAGCGGGATCCGGCTCGGGTCCACGCGGCCGACGTTGACCTCCGCCTTCAGCCGATCCGACGCACCCTCGGCGGGGTCCTCGTACCAGAGCTGCACCGACAGGTTCGGCAACTGCTCCGCCAGATCCGGGAGCTCGTGGCGGCGGGCGTGCGCGGCGGCGCTGCGGTCGGCGTGCACCAGCACCACCTCCCGGTCGGTCTCGGTCGCGGCCAGGTGGTGCAGGGCCGACATCGCCGGGGTGAGGCCGATCCCGGCGCTGACCAGCAGCAGCGGACCCGCATCCCCGACCGCGTTGACCTCGCCGAACGGCGGGCTGAGGCGGAGCGTGTCACCGGCGGTCACCCGCTCGTGCAGAAGGGTCGAGACCACGCCCGCGGGGGCGTCGCCGGTGGCGCGTACCCGCTTGACGGTGATCTGCCAGTAGGTTGCGCCGGGCTGGCCGGAGAGGCTGTACTGCCGGATCTGCTGCCCCCCGCCGTCCAGGTCGACCGCGACGGAGACGTACTGCCCGGGCGTGAAGGTGGGTGGCGGGCCGCCGTCGGCCGGGACCAGCCGGAAGGAGACGACATCCGCTGTCTCCTGAATGCACTCCACGACCTGCCAGTGCCGCCACACCGACCCGTCCTCGCCCACCCCGGCCTGGGTGTAGAGCCGCGCTTCCCGGGCGATCAGCTCGCAGGCGAGCAGCCAGTACACCTCGTCCCAGGCCGTCGCGACCTCGGCGGTCACGGCCTCACCGAGCACCTCGCCGACCGCGGCGAGCAGGTGTCGGCCGACGATCGTGTACTGGGTGGCGGTGATGCCGAGCGAGGCGTGTTTGTGCGCGATCCGGCTCAGGATCAGCTCCCACGACCTGTCGTCACCGCCGCCGATGAGGTGCTCGGCGTAGGCGACCACGGAGGCGGCGAGCGCGGCTGGCTGCTCCCCGGTGGCCTGGTGACTCTTGTTGAAGATGTTCAGTAGCTCCGGGTGGGCCTTGAACATTCGCTGGTAGAAACGGCTGGTGATCGCTTCACCGTGCGCCTGCACAGCGGGCAGGGTCGCCGTTACCACTGCTGCTGAGGATTGCGAGAGCAAGACCACTCCTTTGAGCATCGATCGGTGTGAAGGCCGCGGTTTCCTCGGCTCGCCTCCCGGTCGAGTCTGCGGAAACGTGACCCTGGTTCCACCGAACAGACACACAACAGCGCAAATCAGGGCCGAAGGTCCTGGATTCTGCGCGGCGGCGCGATCGCCCATCCCGGTGCTGCTGGTGGATTCCCGCCCGCAACGCCGTGCTCATCCGCGTGATCCGATAATCACCGAGTTGTCGCGCTTCGGGTGGTTTAGGGTGAGGGGTGTGGTACACGAGGCGCTCAGCTCACCAGCGACGACCCGTCCTGCTCCGGAGATGGTCTGGATCCCAGCCGGTCGGTTTCGCATGGGATCAGCGGATTTCTATCCGGAAGAGGGGCCCGTCCGATGGGTCGAGGTTGACGGGTTCTGGATCGACCAGCACCTGGTGACCGTCCGAGATTTCGATCGATTTGTCCGGGAGACCGGCCACGTGACGATGGCCGAGGTGGCACCGACGGCGGCCGACTATCCCGACGCCGACCCGGAGCTGCTCGTCCCCGGCTCCCTCGTGTTTCGTAAGGCCTCCGGCCCGGTCAGCCTCGCCGACTACCGCAACTGGTGGTCGTGGACGCCGGGCGCGACCTGGCGTCATCCCGAGGGGCCGGGTAGCACCATCGACGGCAGAGAGCTGCACCCGGTTACCCACGTCGCGTACTCCGACGCGGTGGCCTTCGCGACCTGGGCCGGCAAGGAACTCCCGACCGAGTCCGAGTGGGAGCTCGCCGCCCGTGGCGGGCTCGACGGTGCCGCCTTCACCTGGGGCAACGAGTTCGCCCCCGAGGGCACGATGATGGCCAACACCTGGCAGGGCGCGTTTCCCTGGCAGAACCTCCTTCTCGACGGGTACGCGGGAACCTCGCCGGTGGGAGCCTTCCCGCCCAACGGTCACCGCCTCTACGACATGGCCGGCAACGTCTGGGAGTGGACCCGGGACGTCTTCTCGTACCCCGCTGACCCGTCTGCGAAGGCGTGCTGTACGATGCCGGTCACCGCCGACGGACCGAGCGCGGTCATTCCTCGCCACGTCATCAAGGGCGGATCCCACCTGTGCGCCCCCAACTACTGCATGCGGTATCGGCCGGCGGCCCGGCAGGGTGAAGCGATCGACACCTCCACCTGCCACCTCGGCTTCCGGTGCGTCATCCGCTAGCACCGGAGTCGCTGTCGGTCCGGCTGCGGCCAAACGGCACGAGCACCCAGAGCAGCAGCAGCCAGAGCAGGGTCAGGCCGGTCAGCGCGAGCGCGAGCGGCAGCTCGAGGACGAAATCCGTGACGAGGAGTACCGCGACGACCACGGCCAAGACCAGCAGCAGTAAGCCGGTGGTGGTCATCCAGTGCGTGAAGCGGGCCAGTTCCGGATCACGCCCCTGCCGGAACAGCGCCCGGTGGAACGCCACCGGGGCGATGGTCGCCACCGCCGCGGCGGCGGTGGCGAGAAACGAGATGATGTAGAGCGTCCGCTGGAAGGTGGTGGTCTCGCCGAACGCGGAGCTGAACGGGAGGGCGAGCAGAAAGGCGAAGAGGATCTGTACCCCCGTCTGCGCGATCCGCAGCTCCTGCAACAGCTCGGTGTACCGGCGCCGCCAGCGGGTCTCCGTCTTCTCCGCCACCCCTGCCTCCGCACTCAGTGTGGTCCGGGCCGGCCGGGAGCCGGGCCCCCTTCCACACCACGCTCGTTCCCGTCGGCGTCTCCCGGGCTTCCACGGTCGACCGTCCCTGCGGGTGGGGAGCTGTGCGTGGAACCGTACCGTCCAGTCACAGTCTGGCACCAATGCGATACCTCGCCGCGGAAATCGCCCAACGCACCGACACCGGTGGTGTGGGGGTCCGGCTCGGGTGTGCTCTCGGTCTGGGGCACAATCGTGATCATGAATGGTGCAGAACCGACCCACGGTGCTGCCATCCGGCCGGCCACCGCCGAGGACGCGGCGGCGGTCGCGGCGGTCTACGTGCGGAGCTGGCGTGCCGCCTACGCGGAACTCCTGCCCACCGAGGTGCTGGCGTCCCTGGACGAGGCGGACTGGGCTCGGCGGTTCCGCAGCCGGCGGGACCCGGCCCGGAGCACGCTGCTGGCGTTCACCCCGGGCCGGGTCGTCGGTGTGGTGATGGCCGGGCCGGACCGGCAGGATCCGCTACTCGCCGAGATCTACGCGATCTACGTGCTGCCGGAGCTCCAAGGTCAGGGGGTCGGCGCGGCCCTGCTGGACGCCGCGATCGCCCCACTCGACGCAGCGACTGTCCGGCTCTGGTGCGCCGCGGCGAACAACAGCTCCCGAAGGTTCTACGAGCACCGGGGATTCGTCCTGGACGGGGCGACCGGCAGTTACGAGATCAGCGGACACCGGCTGACCACCGTCCGCTACACCTGCTCGAGGTAGCGCGGGAACGACGGCCCGCCGCGGCCGGATTGACGGTTCCGCCCAAGCGGAGCCGGAACGTGTGGAAGGCTCACATACAGCCGCTCGGTCCAGGGGTGATTCCGGCCCTCAGCGGACAACCGCAGACATCGGTTGCCCCAGCGCAATGCGGCGGCGGGTCGTCAGCACGCTCCGGTCGGGTCCTTACCCGAAGCGGCGAGGAGTTCGATGATGCTGTGGGCAAAGTTCTTCCGAATCCGCCAGAACCTGGTGGGGAGCCTGTGGTTCTTCCCGCTGCTGGGGCTGGTGGCGGGAGGGCTACTCGCCCTCGTGGTCCGCGAGGTTGACGCCGTCATTCCCCTGCCCTCGGCGTGGGAGTTCGAGCTGTCCGCGGCACAGGAGCTCCTCACGATCGTGGTCGAGGTCGCCGGGGTGCTGGCCGGATTTGTGGTGTCCGTGAGCGTGGTGGTGCTCGAACTCCATGCCGACAGTTTTCCTCGCTATCTGCGGCTGTTGTACCGGGACCGATTCCACCTGGCCATCGTGACGTTTATCCTCGGGACCGTCTCCTTCGCTTTCACGCTCCTTGTTCTGGGTGGGTCAGCGGATATCCCGCCGCTCGGTGTCGGTATCTCGGGGATTTGCCTCATCGTCAGCTTCGTGCTCTTCGTGGTCTTTCTCAACCACTTGGTGCATCAACTACGACCGGTGGCGGTCGCGGCCGACGTGACCAGGACCGCCCGGAAGCTGATGGCGGCGCGCGACCAGACGGGCGGCTCGGTGGTGACCAAGGAGGAACCGGCCGGGGAGCCCACTGTGGTGATTCAGGCCCAACGATCCGGATCGGTGCAGGCGTTGAATGAGGCAGCCCTGGTCCGCTGGGCCAGCCAGCACGGCTGTCAGCTCCGATCAAAGGTGGCGGCCGGCGACTACGTCATCACCGGGCAACCAGTGATGGAGATATTCGGAACGAGGCCGTCGGGTGACTCCACCGGCCAGATCCACGCCATGGTGGCCATGGGTACCGAGCGGACCATCGAGCGTGATCCGGCCTTTCCGGTGCGGATACTGGTGGACAGCGCGGCGCGGGCGCTCTCCTCGGCCATCAATGATCCGACAACAGCGGTGCAGATGATGGACTACCTGGAGGAACTGCTCCGGATGATCGGGAAGCAGCCCCTCGGCACGGTGCGCTACTGCGACGAATCCGGCCAGCCACGCCTGATTGTGCCCGGCCGGACGTGGGAGGACTACCTCACTCTGGCGGTCACCGAGATCCGCGAGTACGGGGCCAGCTCCGTCCAGGTGCTGCGGCGGCTCCGCGCCATGCTCGAAGACCTTCGCGAGGTGCTTCCGGCTGACCGGCGACCGGCGGTGGACGCCGAGCTCGACCGGCTCGATCAGACCCTGGCCGCGAGCTTCGGGGGCAAGGTCGACCACGACCGGGCCGTGGTGTCGGACCGGCAGGGAATCGGCGGTCCGGGGCGGGGCTGAGGCTGCGAATCCGAGCCCAGCATGCGGTCGGACGCATTCCAGCCACTGTTGCCCCGTTCTCTGGTACAACGAGAAAAGGAGGTGTGCGCATTCCATGGGACAGTGGAAACGGCTGGTGAAGGGTGTTGCCGATGGGCAAGAGTTCTGATCAAGAGACGTTTCGGGCGCTCCGAAACCCGCGCGGGGTCGCGGTCGCAGGAATACTTTTCGCAGTGGTCTTCTCGATTAGTATTATCCTGCTTCGGTCGGCCCTGCCGAAGGAGCCCTTCGCCGATGTGGAGTGGGTGCGACAAGAAGCTGGCCGGATGCGGGTGGCGTTGTTCCTGATCCCGTTCGCCGGAATCTTCTTCCTCTGGTTCATGGGCGTGGTGCGGGAGTACATGGGAAACCTGGGAGACTGGTTCTTCTCCACCCTGCTCATCGGGAGTGGGGTGCTCTTCCTGGCCATGATATTCGTCGCCGTCGTGGTCGCAGGAGCCATTTTGGAGGGTGTCCCCGAAGGTGGGTCCCAGTCCTTGGGTACCGAGACGGTCGGGTTCGGCCGTTCGATCATGCTTGAGGCGAGTGGGGTCTACGCGGTACGCATGGCCGCGGTGTTCATGATCGCTCTCGGAACGGTGGGGCTCAAGACCCGGCTGATGCCGAAGTGGCTCTGGATCCTGACCTACGTTCTCGCCGTGTTGCTTCTCGTCGTTACCAACCAGAACCTCTGGTTCACGCTCATCTTCCCCGCCTGGGTTCTCCTGGTGAGCATCCGAATGTTGGTCACCGGCCAGGTGGCGCCATCCGACACCGCGAAGAGTTGATTGGCAAAGTACGGGCAGGTCGCGTGTCCCGCCGCGGAGCGGGAGAAGGAGAAGCCGTTCATGAGTAGAGAATTCAAGGGCGTTATCAACCTGGGCGCCGCGGACTCGACGCCGGACTGGGACCCCTACGCCCAACCCCAGGCACCGAAAGGCGCGCCCAACGTGCTGGTCCTGGTCTGGGACGACACGGGATTCGGCTCCTGGGACTTCTTCGGTGGGCCCATCGAGATGCCGACCATGAGTAAGCTCGCCAACAACGGACTGAAGTACACCCAGTTCCACACCACCGCGCTCTGCTCGCCCACCCGAGCCGCGCTGTTGAGCGGGCGTAACCACACCACCGTCGGCATGTCCTGCGTCGCCGAGGCGACCCAGGGATTCCCGGGGATGAATGGGCACATCCCCGGGGAGGCGGCCCTCATCGGGGAGATTCTCAGCGACCGGGGCTACAACACCTACGCGCTGGGCAAGTGGCACTGTGTCGCCGAAGACGAGACCAACATGGCCTCCTCCAAGCGGAACTGGCCCACCTACCGTGGCTTTGAACGCTTCTACGGCTTCCTCGGTGGAGAGGCCAACCAGTACTACCCGAACCTCGTCCAGGACCAGCAGTTCGTCGACCAGCCCGCCGATCCGGTCAGTATTGACGAGTGGAAGGAGGGCAAGGACGGATATCTGCTCACCGCCGACCTCGTCGACCGGGCGATCGGCATGATCGGCGACGCCAAGCAGACCGCCCCGGACCGGCCGTTCTTCATGTACTTCTGCCCCGGTGCGAATCACGCCCCGCACAGCGTACCGAAGGCCTGGGCCGACAAGTACAAGGGCAAGTTCGACATGGGCTACGAGGCGATCCGCGAGAAGATCCTGGCGAAGCAGATCAAGATGGGTATCCTCCCGAAGGGGACCGAGCTCGCACCGATCAACCCGCTCAGCGACGTACGCAGCGCGGACGGCAAACCATTCCCCGCCACGAGCGACGTACGGCCGTGGGAGTCGCTCAGCGACGACGAGAAGAAGCTGCAGACGCGGATGGCGGAGGTCTTCGCCGGCTTCTCCAGCTACACCGACCACGAGATCGGCCGGCTGATCTCCTATCTTGAGGACGCCGGAGAGCTGGACAACACCCTCATCTTCGTGATCTCAGACAACGGCGCGTCGGGTGAGGGCGGGCCGGACGGCGCCGTCAATGAGAACACGTTCTTCAATGGCGTCCCGAGCAGTATCGACGAGAATATCAAGATGCTCGATATTCTTGGTTCTCCCGGCACGTACAACCACTATTCGACCGGTTGGGCCTTCGCCTTCAACACCCCGTTCAAGCTGTTCAAGCAGGACGTGTGGGAGGGGGGAATCTGCGACCCGATGATCGTGCACTGGCCGGCGGGGATCAAGGCAAAAGGCGAGCTACGCGACCAGTACACACACGTCACCGACATCGTGCCCACGGTGTATGACTGCCTCGGCATCGAGCTGCCGGAGACGGTCAAGGGCTTCAAACAGTGGCCGCTGGAGGGCACCAGCTTCAGACACACCTTCGAAAAGCCGAAGGCCAAGACCGCGAAGCAAAGCCAGTTCTACCAGATGCTGGGCACGCGGGCGCTGTGGCGGGACGGCTGGAAGGTGGACGCCCTGCACCCGAGCTCCCCGGCGGACTGGGGTCACTTCAGTCTGGACCAGTGGGCGCTCTACCACACCGATGTCGACCGTGCCGAGATCCACAACGTGGCTGACCAGCACCCCGAGCTGGCCGCGGAGCTGGTGGCGCTCTGGTATCACCAGGCTGGCAAGTTCTCTGGTCTACCGGTGGACGACCGGCCCATCGCCGAGTTGCTCAGCACGCCGCGACCGCAGGTCGCGCCGTCGCGAGACCACTATGTCTACTATCCGAACACGCTGGAGGTCCCCGAGGCGGTCGCGGTCAACATTCGGGGGCGTTCCTACATCCTGGCGGCCGATGTCGTCATCGATGGTCCCGACGCAGAAGGTGTCCTCTTCGCGCAGGGCTCCAACTTCGGCGGGCACGCTCTCTACCTCAAGGACGGCAAACTGAAGTACGTCTACAACTACCTGGGGTCTAAGGAACAGGTTATCGCCTCGAACATCGACGTGCCGAAGGGGAAGGTGGTGCTCGGCATCGCGTTCGAGAAGGAGAAGATGTTAACTCCGCCCGACTCCGACCGGCCCAGTGCCTGCATCGGTACCGCCTCGCTGTTCATCGGCAAGAAGAAGGTGGGTGAGTGCAAGGGGATGCAGACTCAACTCGGCAATTTCGCGCTCGCCGGGGAAGGCTTCAACGTCGGCCAGGACCGCGGCGCTCCCGTCACCTATGACTACTCCGGTGCCCGTCCCTGGAAGCTGACCGGCGCCACGATCAAGCAGGTCATCGCGGATGTCTCCGGTGAGGCCTACGTCGATGTCGAGCGGGAGGCGGCCGCCATGATGTCCCGGGACTGAGTGCGACCGCCAGCCTCGACGGGCTGGCTCGGAGCTCGGGCGTGGGGGTATCCGCCGGACGGCGGGATACCCCCACGCACTGTCCGAGGAGGTGAGCGAGTTCCGATCGGGCCGCTATGCTCAGGGGATCTTGATCTCGGCACGAGGCGAAAATGATCATTCTGATTCACACCTCCAAGGCGATGCGACCGGCGCCCCAGGGCGGCGCGACCCTCACCGTGCCCGCCCTACGGGACCGGGCCGAGGAGCTGGCGGCGTACCTGAAGACCCTCTCGGTGGAGCAGCTCGCCGCCGTCATGGCGCTCTCCCCGGAGCTGGCCGACCGAACGCACGGGCTCTTCGCCGACTGGGGCACCGACCCGGAACGGCAGTCACCGGCGATCGACAGCTTTGCCGGTGACATCTACAGCGGGCTCCGCGCCCGCGACCTCACCCCGGCCGACCGGGCGTACGCCGAAGGTCGGTTGCGAATCCTCTCCGGGCTGTACGGGATTCTGCGCCCGGACGACGGCATCCAGCCCTACCGGCTGGAGATGGGCTATCGCCTGCCGGACCCGCGGTATGCCAACCTCTACCAGTTCTGGGGCGATGCCGTTGCCCGGCGCCTACCGCCGACCGGCGTCATCATTGATCTGGCCGCCATCGAGTACAACCGGACCGTCACCCGGTTTCTGCCCCGCGACCGGTTTGTCAGCCCCCGCTTCCTGACGGTCAATCCGAAGACCGGCGAGCCGCGGTTCGTTGTCGTGCATGCCAAGATTGCCCGCGGTGCCTTCGCCCGGTGGCTGCTGACCGCCCAGGTTGAGGACCCGGCGGACATCGTTGACTTTGCCGAGATCGGCTACCGCTACGCACCGGCGCTCAGTACGCCCCACCAGCCTGCTTTCGTTTGTCAGGAGTTTGGGGGTAAGGGGCTCAGCGTCCGACGACAAGACCTGGGCTGAGCGGTCAGGTCTGTTGGGATTGCCGCGGGCCGCGGGCCTTTCGCTGGCGGGGCCAGATCCAGGCGGCCAGCACCGCGCCGATCACCGCGATCACGCCACCGAACACGAGGGCGGTTGACACTCCGTCCGAGAATGCCTGATGGTAGGCCGCGATCACGAGGCTCCGCTCGTTCGCTGGCAGCTTGTCGAGGACGGCGGTCGCCGTCTGGGAGTTGGTCAGCGCGTTGACGACCTGGTTGGACTCGGCTTCGGTGAGTCCGGCCGCCGTGCTCACCGGGGCTGCCTCGGCCCGACCGAAGCGGTTGGTCGCGGCGGTGAGCAGGACGACGCCGAGTGCGCCCCCCAACATGCTGCTGGTCTTGTAGAGCCCCGAGGCGGCGCCGGCGAGGGCGACCGGTGGGCCGCCAACGATGGTGTCGGCCACGGGCACGGAGAGAATGCCCAGCCCGACACCGATGATGAGCAGGCCCAGGATCACCGCGAGAACCGAGAGGCTGGGCAGCAGGGCGCTGATGGCGAAGCAGCCGACGGCGACCAGGACGAGACCCCAGATCGAGGGGGAGCGGGCGTCGTGTCGGGTGATCATCCGTGCGCCGACGGCGTTGAACACCAGGATTGTTCCGGCGGCCGGAACCAGGAGCAGGCCGGCCGCGAACGCGCTGTAGCCGCGGACGTCCTGTAGATAGAGAGACAGCACGAAGAGGGTGCCGGCGAAGGACATGTTCATCGTCAGGTTGACGATGAGAGCGCCGTCAAAGCTGCGGGTGCGGAACAGCCGCAGATCCACCAGCGGGTCGGTGACTCTCCACTCGACGTAGACGAACGTCAGGGTAAGCGCTGCGGTGGCGCCGAAGAGAGCAATGATCAGCGGATCGTTGAAGCCGACCTGTTGCCCCTCGGTCAGCGCGAAGAGCAGGCACAGTGCGGCCCCGGCCCCGGTGAACAGCCCGATCAGGTCGACCCGTCCGCGGCCCTTGTGCGCCTCGGGTGCGTGTCGTTTGGTCACGACGTACAGGACGGCCACCACTGGTGCGGTCAACCAGAACAGGGACCGCCAGCCCAGCAGAGTGGTCAGGGTTCCACCGATGGCCGGTCCGACCGCCTGGCCGGCCCAGGTCGCCGCGGCCCACGCGGCGAAGGCCGGGGGTTGCTCGGTCCGCTCGAAGAGCGCCGGGATCATTGCCAGGGTGGAGGGCAGGATGAGTGCGCTTCCGGCGCCCATCAACGCGCGGCCGGCGATGAGGCCGGCGAGGTTGGGCGTGAAGGCGGTCGCCAGGGCGGCGACACCGAAGATCACCAGGCCGAGCAGCAGCATCTTTCGATGGCCGTGGAGGTCGGTGAGGCGACCGCCGGCCAACAGGAGTGTTCCGCAGGAGATGCTCAGGGCGTTATTAGCCCACTGCATGTCGGTCAGGTTGACGTTCAGCTCGGTGGCGATGGTCGGCAACGCCACCCCGAGGTTGGAGAACGCGAGCCACACCAGCGTGGCGGCGGTGCAGAGGCTGATCAGGGCGGCCCGTCGGGACGGCGATGACCGGCGGGACCGGGAGTGCATGACCCGGACAATATAGGAAAATTCCCTACCAGGTGTCCGTAAACTAGGTGTGGCCGGGCCGGTCCGGCCCGCGGGCCGGACCGGTTTTCGGCGATGGCGGTGCGTTGGGCGCCAAGCGCTGCGGCCGGGGGAGCCTGGCGGCGGGCGCGGTGCCGGCGGGAATGCGAGGCCCGCAACCTCGACGACAAAAGTGGTCGTTCCCGCAATTGGTGGCCTCGGTTCTCGACATGGCGCGGCGTGTAGGCGGGATAGCGGCTTCCAGAAACTTCGCCGCCGGCGCTTGGTGGCCCGGGATCGGTGGTCTCAGGAACAGCCACGGCGGGTGTGGTAACCGCTACCCACGGGAGAGATTTGGTGGCCCAGCGAAACCCGCCTGTGGGTCCTTTAGCAACCACCCTGTCTAGATGCTAATGTCCTCGTCTTCGTACTCGTGAAATGGAGCTAACCCGAGCATGGCGCGACAGGTAATCACCCAACTGATTGACGACCTAACCGGTGGTGAGGCCGACCAGACGATTGAGTTCGGTCTCGACGGCAGGGCATACACGATCGAACTCTCGGACGAGAACGCATCCACGCTTCGGCAGGCGCTCGCCCCCTATATCGCCGTTGGCCAGCGCGTCGGCAGGGCCAGCGGCCACGGTGGGATCACCAGGGCGGTGCGGGGAGCCGCCGCGACCGCGCAGCGTTCCACCCGCGCGCGGAACGAGGAGATCCGGGACTGGGCGCGGGCCAACGGATACCAGGTCTCGGACCGCGGGCGCATCCCGGTTGGCGTGATGGAGGCGTACGACAAGCGGTGAATGGCGGGCGGTCGGTTCGCCAGTAATGGCGACGGTCGAGTCAACCCGACACAGCACGAAGGGCCCCGGGCTGGGGCCCTTCGCTGTGTCCCGCCTCGCCCTGGCCGGGCGGCGAAGCCTCTTCGCTTGGAGAAGGGCTCTACCATCGGGAAATGACCATGGGAGGTACGCTGGCCGAGATCCTGGCCGCCGTGGCCGCCGGGCGCTTCCCCCCGCCGGACGGCGGGACGACCGTGCTGCCGCAGCCCTGCGACCGCGACGCCGGGGTGATCGCGTTCACTGCCCACTCCGTGGTCTTCACCGACGAGGATCCGCATTGGGTCCGTGAAGCTCTGGCCGCTCTCGACTGTGATCGGCTGGCAGCCACAATGCATCCACGCTTCCTGGCTGCACTGCTCGAGCGCACCGGACGTGCCATGGACACGATCGACCTACTGACGGTCGCGAGCCCACTGGCGGGTGCACCCCCGCTGCGGCTCACCGAGCTAGCCGACGCTACTCATCCTCGGGAAGTCAGGGCGCGCCAGCGTCGGGACGACATCCGGGCCTGGGCAGCCGATGGGGGAGTGGTCATCCTCGGCCGGGGTGTGGCCGGCCGCTGGGAGGCGGCGATCGAGGTTGACGAGGGGCGGTGCGAGGCGGGCCTCGGACGCGCGTTGGCCACGGCCGCTCGGCACCTGGTGCCGACCGGGCAGCCGGTCTGGGCGCAGCAGGCCGCGGGCAATGCCCGCAGTGTGCGGGTGTTCCAGGCGGCGGGGTTCCGACCGGTCGGCGCAGAAGCGCTGCTCCTCAAGACGTAGAGACGCGCAGCCCGGGCGGAAACACCCGCTCCCCGTGTTGTTCAGTGTGATCGTTGCCGTTGGTGATGTAAACGACAGTGTCGAGACCGCGAGTGCCCGCGACACAGGTGTTGACAGGCATGCCGAAGGTGAGCGTAAGATCGACTTTGCGCTGAGAAACGTGTGTTTATTAGGAGCTCCGCACACCGAACGCACGTTTTCAGAGCCTTCTGGCGACGGGTCGCTGACCCGGACGGGGATAGCCGGCGGGATGGATCAGCTCCATTCGGAGCGCAACGGGGGGATGCATCCCGCAGCACTCGCTGCCCGGCTCGGCTGGCATGCCGCCGGAGTCGGGCCGAGGCGAACGATCGATACACTCGGCGAGTTACCACGGATTCATGGTGCTGACCGTGGTTCCGGCGCTGCTGGGCGCCGGGCCCGAGGAGCCGTGCCCGCACCGGTGGCACCGAGTGGGGAGAGGGCAACGGCAGCACCGGTCACCGCGATCCCCGTTCCGGGTCGAGCGGGAATCCGGACGGTGAGCAGACTTGGACGGCCCATCTCCTGACCCTGGTGCACAGTCACCGTTGTGGGGGGCGTCACCAGCCCCAGTTCGCGCAGGTAGCCACCCAGCGCCGCAGCCGCCGCGCCAGTGGCGGGATCTTCCACGACACCACCGGGTGGAAAGGGGTTCCGCGCGTGGAACACCGTTGCCGACTCCTGGTGCACCAGGTTGATGGTTGTCCAGTCACGCTCGGCCATCAGATTGGTCAGCGCCGCCATGTCGTAGTCCAGATCGGCCAGGCGTGCGCGGCTTCCAGCGGCGACAATCGGGTGCCACGCCCCGGCGAAGGCGACCCGTGGCGGTAGCGTCGCCTCCAGGTCGCCCGGTGTCCAGCGCAACGCTTCCAGTAGCGTCGCAAGGTCGTCGGCGGCGATCGGTTGGGTCTGTGGTGTGACGCTGACCAACGTCGCGGTGACGGTGCCCTCCGCCGGCACCGTGGTGGAAACCTCAACCGCCCCGGCGCGGGTACTCAGGTGCAACACTCCCGGACCGTGTCGCTCAGCGTACGCGACGGCTGACGCGATGGTCGCGTGGCCGCAGAACGGGACCTCCGCTTTCGGGCTGAAATAGCGGACCACGAAGTGCCCCTGATCGCTGGGCACGAGGAAAGCCGTTTCGGAGTACCCGACCTCGGCCGCTACGCGCTGCATCTCCGCGTCGTCAACCCCGGTGGCATCCAGCACCACACCAGCCGGGTTGCCACCCGCTGGATCGTCAGTGAACGCGGTGTATCGAAGAACTTGCATGATCATGATTCTAGGGGATGTCTCGTACCTTGGCGAAGGCCTTGCCGCTCGACGCTGCTGGTGCCAGCTCTGGGGTGGAGTCCTGCACGCCTGAGTGCCCGTAACGCCATCGCTTCGCCCGGCACGTTGGGGTGAGTGGGTTCCGATGATCCGGCCGCCTGCTGGTGTCACCCATAAGGTGGGCTTCGGCGCACTCTTCAAGCTGGGGAGCGCCGGTGGTCGGGCCGCCGAGTCGATGTTGTCCGGTCGGAAGCTGACGTGCGGCTACGGGGTGAGTGGGGTTGGCGATGCCTGTCGGAGTGATCGCACTCGCCACCGCCTGTCCGAAGAGTTGACCACGATGGTTCTTCCTGGTGCCGGATCGCCAGATGCACGAGGGTGAGCTGGAGGCGGGGGAGGCGCCCCGGACCGGGTCGGGTCGGTCGGTCCGGCCCTGGCCGGCGGCGACCGTCGGACTGCTGGCGTTGTTTCTGGGCGGGTTGAACATCTCCCTGCTCGTGATCGCTTTGCCGACGATCCGACGTGTGTTCGACCTGAGCTCGAGCGGTCAGCAATGGCTGGTCTCCGGATATTTTCTTACCTTCGGACTGACGCTGGTGCCAGCCGGCCGGTTCGGCGACCAGCGTGGCCGGCGCAACACTTTTGTGGCCGGCGTCATGTTGTTCGTGGTGGCGAGCATGGTTTGCGGTCTCGCCCCGTCCGGGGAGTGGCTGATTATTGGTCGGTTGGCGCAGGGAGTTGGCATCGGGATAGCGCTGCCCCAGGTGTTCGGGACGATCCAGCGGATGTTCTCGCCCCGAGACCGGAAGCGCCCGCTCGGGCTGTTGGCCGTCGGAGTCAGTGGTTCCCGACTGGTCGGTCCGATACTCGGCGGCGCCTTGGTTACCGTCGGCGGCGAGCAGGGCTGGCGGTGGATCTTTCTGATCAATGTTCCGCTTGGGGTCATCGTCGCCGGCTTCGGGTGGCGGCTGTTCCCCGTCGCCGAGCGGGGGCAGCGACCCGACATGGACCTGATCGGTGCTTTCCTGCTGATGTGCGGGTTGGGGCTGCTCTGGCTGATGCAGGGAGAACAGTGGCCGGAGCTGCTCCGCTGGCTGCTCCTACCGGCCGGCCTGGCGACGCTGGTCGCCTTCTTCTACTGGGAGCGTTTCTATGCCCGCCGCGGCGAGCCGGTGTTCAACCTGGGCCTGTTCCGGATCCGGTCGTTCACCCTGGGCGCATTCATCGCCACGTTCTACTTCGCCGGCTACGAGGCCATCTACTACCTGGTATCGGAGTATCTGCAGCGAGGGCTCGGGCACGACGAGTTGGTGGCGGCCATCGCCCTCATGCCGTTGGCTCTGGGCACGGCCGTCGGCTCGGCGGCTGCTGGCGCCAAGTCCAAACGGATCGGGCGGCCACTGATCGCCGCGGGGCTGGCCTGCGGAGCGGTCGGGCTCGCCCTGATGTTGATCATCGACCTGTTCCTACCGGGTCCCCGATCCCCACATACGGCCGCCCTGCCACTGCTCTTGGCTGGCCTGGGCGGTGGACTGGTCACCGCCGGTGTCGGCGGCGGGCTGGTCATTGCTCCGAACCAGACCTTGGCCCTGGCACACGTGCCACCGGCCCAGGGTGGCAGTGCCGGGGGGATGCTCCAGACGGGTCAGCGCTTCGGGGGTGGGTTCGGGGTCGCCGTCGTCGGCACCGCGCTCTTCGCCAGCCTGGACAGAACCGGTGACTGGCTCCTCGCCTTCCGAATTGCGATAGCGGTCATTATCTGCTTCTTCGTCATCGCGTTTGTCGCTGTTCTGACCGACTTGGCGAATCGTTCCCGATCGCGGTGAGGCGCATCCTCGCCGGATATGAATGCTGTTTCGGTCAATCGGTGCCCGGTGGGCCACCGCCGCTTCGCTCAAGCCGGCTCGGCCACCAGATTCGGCGACCAACGTCATGGGTGAGGGCCGGCACCAGCAGGGAGCGCACGACGATGGTGTCGATGAGAAGCCCGATCGGAAGGGCGATGCCCAACTCCACCAGGATTCGAACCGGGAGCACGGTCAGCGCCGCGAAGGTCGCCGCCAGCACGACACCGGCTGAGGTGATCACCCCACCGGTGACGGTGAGTGCGGACAGCACTCCACGTCGGGTGCCCAGCCGCTCGGACTCCTGCCGAACCCGGCTCATCAGAAAGACGTTGTAGTCCACTCCCAGGGCGACCAGAAAGACGAACGCGAACAGGAGGAACTCCGGGTCCACCTTGGGGACGTTAAGCAGATACCGGAAGATCAGCACGCAAATACCCACGGTGGCGGTAAAGGAGAGCACCACGGTCAGGACCAGGAGTATCGGTGCGAGCAGGGCGCGCAACAACACCGCGAGGCAGAGCAGGATCACGGCCAGGACGACCGGAAAGATGACCTGCTGATCCCGGTCGGCGGCGTTGGCCGTATCCACATTTGTTGCCGTGAAGCCACCGACCACGGAGTCGGAGCCGGGAACCGCGTGCACGGCGGTGCGGAGTCGACGCAGGGTCTGCTCGGCGCTGTCACCGTCCGGCGCGTCGCTCATGGTTGCGTTGAGCTGCGCCCGTCCGTTGACCACCTTCGGCGCGGCCCCGGCCTCTTCCGCTGCGGTCGAGGCCCCACCCGCCGCGGTGACTGGTGCGACGGAGGCGATGCCCGACACCTGACGGGCCGCGGCGGTGACCTGGTCAACGGCCTCCGCGTTGGTCACGATGATGGCCGGGCTGCCGGTGCCGCCGGGATAGTGCTGGTCAAGCAGACGCTGCCCGCTGACCGACGACCGGTTCCCGGAGAAGAGCAGGTCATCCTGGTTGATTGCCTGCTTTCCGAGCTGGGTGACCCCGATCGCGGCCACGCCGAGACCAATGGCGGCGGTCACCCACACGAGTCGGTCTCGCCGGCCGATGAGGCGGGCGACCGGGGTCCAGAATCGGTGCGAGGTGGTTGCGGCCCGCTGTTCTGGCCGCGGAGTCCGCGGCCAGAACACCCGCCGCCCACCCAGGACGAGCAGCGCGGGGAGGAAGGTGAGCATCACCAGCAGCGTGCAGGCGATGCCGATGGCGGAGACCGGTCCGAGGGAGCGGGTGGAGCTGAGCACCGACAACAGCAGGGCGAGCAGGCCAAGGATGACCGTCGAGCCGGAGGCGACGATCGCCGGAGCAGCACCGCGCCACGCCACCTTCATCGCGTCAACGGGGCGAGCCCGCTTGGTCAACTCCTCCCGATAGCGGGCTATGAGCAGCAGCGCGTAGTCGGTGCCCGCCCCGAAGACGAGCACGGTGAGGATCCCCCGCGACTCCCCACTCAGCTTGATCACATCCGCGTCGGCCAGCCAGTACACGAAGACCGTGGCCAACCCGTACGAGAGCCCGGCGGAGATTAGCGGAAGCGCCCACAAGATCGGACTTCGGTAGATGATCAGCAGGACTACCAGCACGGCCCCCAGGGTGACGACCAGCAACTCGCCGCCCACCCCGGCCAACACCGTGATCAGGTCGCCACGTAAGGCGGCCGGACCGGTGACCTCGATGGTCAGTCCGCCCTGGTCGCCGCCGGTGATCGCGCGTAGCTGGTCGATGACGTCGTTCTCCGCCTGCCCCACGGCGTTGTCGATCGGGACGACCACCAGCAGGGCCTGCCCGTCCTGGCTCTGGACGGGGGGTGCGAGGGGCCCGACAACCCACTGCACCTGACCGAAGCGGTTCAGGTCAGACATCGCCCGTTCCTGGTCGTCGGCGGTTATCCCCGCCGAACGCTCGTAGACCACCAGGGCGGGCGTGGTATCCGCACCGGTGATGTCCCGGCTGTCCCGCTGCGCCTGCTGCGACTCCGCGTCAGCGGGAAGAAACGTCTGGAAGTTGTCGGTCTCCACCTCGCCGAGACGGCCGGGGAAGGAGTGAGCCACACCGCCGATCACGAGCCACGCGAGGGTCACCACCACCGCGATCAGGGTGCCGACGTGGCGAGAAGGCATCGCAGCCCCCCGTCACCGGTCGGCTTGCTGGTACCGGTGGCCCGACCTGCCGAGCGGCCCCGCGCTCAGTAGCGGGTCTGCCCCCGACAGCAGTGCCCTCCGTTCACTCGGGCGCGAGCGCACGGCCGGATCTGACATGGGTCAACTGTCCGGGGTCTTGGCAGATCACACCCCGACTTCCCGCCGTGCTCCGCTGAACAGGTGAAAAGTCGAAGGTGCGGGCCGCCCGGCCAGTCGATGTCACCTGCCGTTAGGTTGTCCGGGTGCATGACACGGCAAGGCGTGGGACGGCGGTCTGGGTGGCCATACTGGCGCTGGCACAGACAGTCGCCCTCATCGTGGTGTGGCGCACCGCCTTGCACACCGAGCTCGGCCAGTGGCTCGACACGGTCGCCCTCACCGGTAACCGGATCGGCCAGGACCGCATCGAGGGACCGGTCAACCGCATCCTCAACGCCATGTCGCTGGCGGCGCTGCTGGCCGCCACCGCCGTGATCGGGTTCATCGCGCTGATCCGTGGCCGCGTCGCGCTCGCGGTCACCGCCACCCTGCTCATCGTCGGCGCCAACCTGACCACCCAGGCGCTCAAGTACAGCCTCGCCCGGCCTGACTTCGGCATCGACCCGCAACGGATCTTCGCCGGCAACAGTCTGCCCAGCGGCCACGCCACCGTCGCCGCCTCGGTCGCGGTGGCGCTGGTCCTCGTCCTGCCGCCGACGGTCCGAGTCCTGGGCGCGTTGCTCGGCACCGGCTACGCCGCCGCCGTCGGCGTGGCCACTCTCTCCGCCGGATGGCACCGACCCAGCGACGCCATCGCCGCGTACCTGGTGGTCGGGGTCTGGGCGGCGCTCGGCGGGCTGGTGTTGTTGATCATGCAGCGAGGGCGAGCGAAGGTCGACCCCGGCGACGCGCACCGGCTCGCCGCCGTGCTACTCGGCGCGGGCGGCCTGCTCGCGGTCGTCGCCGGCGGTCTCGCCCTGGCCTGGCTCGCCGACGGTCCCCGGATCGCCCCGAACGAGTTGGCCCGCCGGCCCCTCTTCGCCGGCTACGCGGGCGGCGCCACCGAGATCGCCGGTACGATGGCCATCGTCATGGCCCTGGTCCTGGTCAGTGCGCACCGCCTCATCCCCCGTAACGCGGGCTGAGCCATGGTGGAACAGACGATCGGTAACCCGCCGGAGCTCACGCCGGTGCGGGCGGCGTTTCGGGACGAATGCGTCCGGCTCGCGGCCGAGCTGCGGGACCTGACCGAGGCCGACCTGGACCGGCTCACCAACTGCCCGCCGTGGACCGTCCGAGACCTGATCGCCCACGTGCACACCGGTGTCGGCCGGCTCGCCGGGATGCTCGCGGCCCCCGCCCCGCCCCGGGCACGGGTTGACGCCGCCGGCTACTTCGGAGCGGCCAAGTTCACCCCGCCGGTAGACGCCGACCGCATCGAAGGTGGCCACCGAGCGGGACGCTGCCTGACTGCCACGACGCTCGCCGACGACCCGCTTTCGGGGCAGGCCCCGAGCCGCCGCGCTGCTGGGGCTTCGCGCCAGCGGCTCAGGTAGTGGGTCGGGTGCGGCCAGCGCGGGGCGCGGGAACCTGCGGGGCGGCCCGGCGTAGCTGCTCCAGCACGACCGGGTCGATCCGGCCCGGCACCAGTCGCCGTTCCAGGTTCTCCAGACCCGCCCAAGCGACCAGCGCCTCCTGTGGAGCGGCCGGCTCGGCGGGATGCCCGAGCGCGGTGAGCAGGCCGGCCACCTCGACCGCGAGTGCCCCGGTGAGATCCAGCAGGGTGCCCGGGTCCGGACGGCCGAACAGCCGAGTGTGTGCCGCGAGGAGCCGGCTCAGCTCGGTGACCGGATCCGGGTGGTCGTCCACCCGCAGATCGATCAGGACGTCGCCGGTGCCGGCGTACCCGGCGCCGCGCTCGACCACCAGCAGCCCGGCGCTCTGCCGCCCGCGCCGGTCTCCACCCGCCTCGTCTCCGGCGCGCAACGCGGCCAGGAGGCGTTGTGGGAACGGCAGCCCCCGGCCACCGAGCCAGCCGTCGCGGACCTCGTCGATCACCTGCGGGCCGGCGAGGATGTTGCCCTGCGCAGCCCAGCCATCCCCGGACTGCCCGCCCGCCCAGGATCGGCAGGCCGGGCCGGTCCAGCAGGCACCCGGGCCGGTCGCACCCACGACACCGAGCTGGCGGTGGTCGCGCTCGTCGTCGGCGGCGACCAGCCCGGCGACCACGCCCACAGCGCCGACCCCGGTCCGGAGCAGCGCCAAGCCCTGCGGCCGGTAGGCCAGGTTAACGTGCGCCTGGGTGGCGATCGCGCCCACCTCGGCCTCCGCGGCCGGCACCAGCGCCCCGGCGGCGAGGAACCTGCTGGCCACAACCACTCCGTGTAGCCGGCCGTCGGTGGAGCGGGCGACGAGGGAGAAAGTCACGAGCCGCAGCGTAGCGCGGGCAGCGGGCAGGGAGGCCAGACCAGATCTTGCCCACCGCCCGCCGGCCGGACATCATCGACCGATGACGACGCGATGGGGCATGACGGTACCGTTGAGCGGGATCCCACTGGCCGACCACGCCGCGGTCTACCGCGCGCTCGACCAGGTCGGCTTCACCGACGTCTGGTCGGCCGAGGTGACCGGGGCGGACGCCTTCACGCCGCTGGCGCTGGCCGCCGCCTGGGCGCCGCGGCTGCGGCTGGGCACCGCGGTGACACCGGTCTTCACCCGCGGACCGGCTCTGCTCGCGATGAGCGCCGCCGCCCTCGCCGAGACCGCCCCCGATCGGTTCGCCCTCGGCATCGGCGCCTCGTCGCCGGTGATCGTCCGGGACTGGAACGCCGGCGAGTTCAGCGAGCCGTACCGACGTACCCGCGACGTGCTTCGCTTCCTGCGCGCAGCCCTGGCCGGAGAGACAGTCGACGGAGCGTACGACACCTTCGCCGTCCGGCGCTTCACCCTGGAACGCCCGCCGGCCGTGCCCCCGTCGCTGCTGCTCGCCGCGCTGCGCCCCGGCATGCTGCGGCTCGCCGCGGCTGAAGCCGACGGCGTGATTCTCAACTGGCTCGCCGCCACCGACCTACCGCAGGTGCTGGGCGCACTCGGCCGACGTCGCCCCGGCTTCGAGGTCGTCGCGCGGATCTTCGTCTGCCCGACCACGGACGCCGGGTACGCCCGCGCGCTGGGCCGCCGGCTCATCACCAGCTACCTGACCGTCCCGGCGTACGCGGAGTTTCACCGCTGGCTGGGGCGCGCCGAGCTCTTCGGCCCGATGTGGACGGCCTGGGCCGCGGGAGACCGGCGGGGCGCCGGGGCGGCGGTGCCGGACGAGGTGGTAGACGCGCTCGTCCTGCACGGCAGCCCGCAGGAGTGCCGGGCCCAGGTGCAGCGGTACGCCGCCGCCGGGGTGGACGTGCCCGTACTGGCGCTGCTGCCCACGCCCGAGCTGGCAGCCGGCGCCGCAGCGGTTCTCCTCGACGTGCTCGCCGGGCTGGGCGGGGGTGAGCCCCGATGAACCTCACCGACCGGGTGGCGGTGATCACCGGCGGGGCCGGGGGGATCGGGTCCGCGCTGGCCCGGCGGTTCGCGGCGGAGGGAGCGGCGGCCGTGGTGGTAGCGGATCTGGACCCCACGGCCGCCCGCGCGGTCGCCGACGTGGTCGGCCCCGTCGCCCGGCCCGTCGAGGTGGACGTCACCGACGAGGAGCAGGTCCACGCGCTGGTTGCCGAGACCGAGCGACGCTACGGGCGGATTGATCTGTTCTGCGCCAACGCTGGCGTGGCTACCGGTGGGGGAGTGGCCGCCCCGGACGCCGACTGGGATCGGGCCTGGCAGGTCAATGTGCTCGCCCACGTCTACACCGCCCGAGCGGTGCTGCCGACGATGCTCGCCCGCGGTGGCGGGCACCTGCTCATGACCTGTTCGGCCGCGGGGGTGCTGACCGCGGTGGGCGACGCGCCCTACGCGGCCACGAAGCACGCCGCGGTCGCCTTCGCCGAGTGGCTCGCCATCACCTACCGAGACCGGGGCATCCGGGTCAGTGCGCTCTGCCCGCAGGGCGTCGCCACCCCGATGCTCTCCGAAGGACTGGCCGCGGGGCACCTGGCCGCGCGGGTCGTCGCCGCCTCCGGCGCGGTGCTCACCCCGGAGCAGGTGGCCGACGCGGTGGTCGCCGGGCTGGCCGAGGAACGGTTCCTGATCCTGCCGCACCCGGAGGTCGCCGAGTACGCCCGCCGCCGCGCGGAGGACCCCGACGGCTGGCAGGCCGGGCTGCGTAAACTCGTACGTCGGCTGACCGGGACGACAGTCAGGTCCGGGCGCTCCGCCGGCGCCGATCCGCCCACTCCCGGCGCAGCGGACCAGGGTGGACCGGCCACAGCAGACGGCGCCACCAGGGACGGGCCACCCGCAGCGCCGTGACATACGCCCGGGCGATCGCCGCGGCCCGCTCCGCCTGCTGCTCGGTGAGCGTGCCCGGGGCGAAGGCCACCCGATTGAGCAGGTCCGCCAACCCAGTGACCCCCACCGCCGCGACCAGCGTCGGCTCACCGTCGGCCCCGCGGGCTCGCACCAACACGTCGTGCGCCACCACGGCGACCTCGGTGGCGGCCAAATCACCGGTGGCCGGCTGCCCGGCGAGCCGCAGCGCGTCGGTCACCTCCCGCCAGGCCCCACCCACCCGCGCACCGGGGGAGCCCCGCTCCAGCCGGCCCCGGCTCAGTGCCCGGCGTAGCCACAGCAGCGTCAGCAGCAGTATCGCCGCCAGGGCCAGCCCGACCCCGACCGCAACACCCCCGACCAGCAGCACCGACGGTGAACCGCCGGCGGCGTCTGCCGGCCCCACCGGTGCGCCGGAGGCCTGCGGAGTGACCGTCGGCTCCGTGCTCGGCGTCGGCGTCGGCGACGGCGGCTTCTCCGGCGGGGGACGCAACCCCTCCTCGACCGGCCGCGGCTCGGTGTCCGGCTGGGGTAGCGGATCGAACGGCACCCAGCCCAGCCCGTCGAACAACACCTCCGGCCAGGCGTACGCGTCCCCGGCCCGCACCGGCCCGTCGCCCGACGGCCGGAAGCCGACCACCACCCGGGTCGGCAGCCCCACCAGCCGGCCCAGCACCGCGAACGCCGCCGCGAACTGCTCCGACGTTCCCCGCTGCCCACCCGCGTTGCGTGGGCCGAACAGGAAGAACTCCAGATTCGGGTATGCGTGCCCGCTCGGCGCGTCCGGAACCAGCCGATAGTGCTCGGCGAGGAACTGCTCCACCGCGGCAGCCCGTTGGTACGGGGCGCCGGCCGACTCGCCGAGCTGCTCCGCCAGCTGGCGCAGCGACTCCGGTACCCCGTCGGCGACCCGCAGCACCCGAGCCACCTCCGCGCCGGCCGGCACCTCCGCGATGGCCAGCAGGTTGACCTCCGGCCGCTCCTGAGCCGACAGCACCGTGTACCGCAGCCCGGGGGCCAGCCCTTCCGGGTGAATCAGGGTCCCGGTCGCCGGGTCGTACGCCACCCGCGCCCCGGTCACCTCCCGGGGGGTGGCGACGGCCGGCAGCAACCGCCCGGTCAACTCGGCGACGGTGAGCTCCTGGCGGACCGTCTCCACGACGCTCCCCGGGGCGGTGTCCGTCGCCGGGAGGATCCGGCCGGCGTTGCGGTACGTCGCACCGACCTGCCAGGTAACCCCGTCATAGTCACTGAGCACCGCCAGCCGGATCCGCGCCCCGGCGCCGGCCGGGTCTGCCCCGTTGGTGGCCGGGTCTGCCCCGGCGGTGGCGAGGGTCGTCACGTCCAGCAGCTTCTGCTCCGGATGCAGCGCCCAACCCGAGATACGGATCAACGGATTCTCGTCCAGCGAGTCCACGCGGGGCGGCTCCACGTACCGGCGCGGATCAACCGGCCGGCCGCCGACCATGCCGACGAGCGCGGGACCGAGCAGGACCGCCAGTGCCACCACGACCGCCATACCGGCCGTGGACGCCCCGACGAGCCGAATCCGCGTCGCCGCGCGGGCCTTCGGCGGCAGCCCGGCCATCCGGTCCGCAGCGGCCGGCCGGCCCCGTCCCGGCAACGCGAGCCCGAGCACCGCCACCGCCACGAAGACCAGCGTCGGCCCGACCGCCGGCTCGGCGTTCGGCCCGACCAGGTAGACAGCGCCCGCGAAGAGCAGCACCGGCGGCAGGTACCCGAGCAGCACCCGACCCGCCCGCAACGCCACCTCACTCGCGGCCAGCCCGGCCAACCAGGCGGCCACCACCGGAACGAGGACCGTGTCCGGCGTCGGCTCCACCGGAATCATGGCGGTCAACAGTCGGGGAATGCCGTTGCGGGCGGCCTCGCCAGCGATCTCCACGAGCGGGCCGGGCAGGTCGGCACGATCGGCGGTGAGCCGCAACGACCACAGTGTCCACGCCGCCAGCCCGAGGACGGACAGCGGCGCCACCAGCCACGAGGGCAGCCGCCGGCAGAGCACCCCCACCAGCACCGAGCCGGTCGCGGCACCGGCAACCAGCAGCGGGAGCAAACCCCCGGCGTACATCCGCCCGAGGACGACCCCGGCCAGCGCCACCAGCACGACCAGCACCACCGCCAGCAGCAGCTCCGAGGCCAGCAGTGATCTCCTGCCCGCGGGGAGGCCGGCACCGCGTTCGGCGATCCTCACCACCGTCGCACCCGATCCCACTCGGCGGCGAACGCGGCCCCGTCCACAGCGTCGATCACCACCAAGCCGGTCGTCGGCGGCTGCGCCGGCTCCGCCGCCCCGAAAACCCCGACAACCACCGACGCGTACGCGCCGCGGAGCGCACCGAACCGGCCGAGCGTCGCCCGCCCACCCGGACCGGTGAGCGCGATCAGCGTGTCGCCGAGGCGGTCCCCCCGCAGTCGGGTCAGGGTGGCGTCCAGGGTGTCGGCACCGAGTCCCACCGCCGCCAACCGGTCCAGCGGGCCCGTCACCCCGGCATCCGGCGCACCCGCCGCGCTGACCTCCTGCTCCAGGCCGACCACCCCGGCCGCCGGTGCACCGGTCGCGTTGACCTCCTCATCCGGGGCCACCAGCACCAGCACCACCGGCAGGTCGGCCCGGTACGCGGCGGTCAGCACCGACGCCGCCGCCTCACACGCCGACTCGAACGACTCCGCCAGCCCCGCCGACCGCTGCGGATGAGCCACCGCCCGGTTGTCCAGCAACACCACCAGGCGAGGCAGGCTGGTGTCCATGTTCTCCCGGACCATCAGCTCACCCACCCGGGCACTGGTCCGCCAGTGCACCCGACGCAGTTCGTCCCCGACCACGTACTCCCGTAGCGAGTCGAAGGTGATCGAACCGTGCGGGACGGAATCCACCCGGCCGTCCAGGCTGCGCCCCGCGCCGGTAGGCATCACATCCAGCGGATGGACCCGCGGGTGAACCCAGACCGGCACCGTCTCGCCGTACGGGCGGGACAAGGACACCAGGCCCAGCGGGTCCCGCCGGGTCACCCGCAGCGGCCCGACCGGCACCACGCCCCGGCGGGTCGTCGGCACGTCGTACCGGGCCGTGGTGTCCTTCCCCGGTCGCAGCCGTAACACCGGCACCGACACCGGCACCCCACCACAGCGGTCCTCGGCGACCAGGTTCGCCGACCGGAGCCGGCCACTGTTCTGGACGGTCACCGTCATCGTCGCCGGCTCACCGCGCCCCACCCGGTCCGGCTCGGCCCGGCGGACCACCGCCAACCGGGGCCGCCACGCGGCTACGGCCAACGCGTAGCCGCCCGCGGTCGCCCCCGCCGCGCCCAGCAACGCCAACTCCGGGTACGCGAACCCGAAGCCCGCTGCCAGCAGGGCAGCGGCAGCGACACACAACCCGATTCCCCGGGCAGTAACCCCCACAGCTCAACCGCGGGCCGCGGCCTGCCCGGACGGCAGCGGCACCGGCACCGAAGCGATGGCCTGGCGCAACACCTCCGTCGGGGTCACCCCCCGCACCTGCGCCTCCGGGGTGAGCAGCAGCCGATGCGCGAACACGGGCTCCGCGAGCAGCTTCAGATCCTCCGGCATAATCCAACCCCGCCCGTCGATCAGCGCGTACGCGCAGGCCGCCCGGGTCAACGCGATCACCCCACGCGGGCTCACCCCCACCCGGACCTGCCGATGGTCCCGGGTCGCCGCGGCGATCCGCACCGCGTACGCGTACAACGGCTCGGCGATGTGCACCCGGCGCGCCATCCGCACCATCTCCTCGACCGCCGCGGTGTCGGTGACCGGGGTCAGCGCCTCGGGAGAACGCGCCGTAGCGCCCCGCAGCACCTCCACCTCCACCGCCTCATCGGGATAGCCGACCGACAACTTCACCAGAAACCGGTCCAACTGCGCCTCCGGCAGCCGGTACGTGCCGTCCATCTCCACCGGGTTCTGCGTCGCCACCACCAGGAACGGCTGCGGAACCGGATGGCGCACCCCGTCCACCGTCACCGTGCGCTCCTCCATCACCTCCAGCAGCGCCGACTGGGTCTTCGGCGAGGCCCGGTTGATCTCGTCGGCGATGACGATGTTGGCGAAGACCGGGCCCGGATGAAATTCGAACTCCCGGCTGGCCTGGTTGTAGATCGTCACCCCGGACACGTCCGACGGCAGCAGGTCCGGGGTGAACTGGATCCGCCGCCACTGCCCCTGCACCGTGGCGGCGACCGCCCGGGCCAGCGTCGTCTTGCCGACCCCCGGCACATCCTCCAGCAGCACATGACCCCGCGCGAAGAGGGCGGTCAGGGCCAACCGGACCACCTCCGGTTTGCCCAGGACAACCGCGTTGATGTTCTCGGCCAGCCGGGCGGCGAGGGCGGCGAAGCCCTGCACCTCCGACTGACTGAGCAACTCGGGGGAACTCACGCTGGTGCTCCTTGCCTGGCGTCGGTCAGCAGGTCGGCAGAACGTTGATGTCGTCACCACCGTCGAGGTTCAGCCAGGCCCACGGAATGTAGTTGCGCCCCTGGAAATCGACCTGCACCCACCACGTGCTCCTCTTGTGCCCGTTGTAGACGAAGGCGTAGACCTCCTCGCCCGCCTGCCGGCAGTAGGCCTTCAACCGCGTGCCCGGCTTGGCCCAGCCAACCTGCCGGGGGTCATCCTGCCGCGGCACCGAGAAGACCTCATTGCCGTTGCGGTGGCCGTCAATTTCGGCGTCACAGTATGTCGCCTGGTCCCCGGAGTCGCCGTTCTCGCAGGTCGCCGTCCCGTAGAGCACCGCGGTCGACTGCGCCCGGGTCGCGCTGCCCGGGCCGGCCGCGTTCGTCGCCGTCACCGTGAACGTGTACGCCGTGCTCGGCGTCAGCCCGGAGAACGTGATCCTGGAACACGGGCCGGACTGCGCCGGCTTGCCGCTGGTGCTCAGCGCGCAGGTCGCCTTGCCACCGCCGGCATCCACAGTGAAGTTCACCGTCACCGACGTGGCGGTCGCCGACGAACCGGTCACCGTCACCTTCGGCGCGGCCACGGTCCGCGCGGTGACCGTCGACTCCGGCCCCGGCCCGGCCTCGTTGACCGCCCGGACCTTGACCGTGACCTGCTGCCCGTCGCCCAGCCCGCCGACCGTCGTCCGGGTGTCGGTCACCTCGCTCTGCTGACCACCCACGTCCACCAGGTACGCCGTCACCGGCCGGCCATTCGCCGCCGCCGGTCCCCACCGCACCGCGACCGTCCCCGGCTGCTCCGCCACCGTCGTGGCCTGTAGCTCCCCCGGCTCCCCCGGCGGCGCGTACGGCACCACCGTGTTACTCACCGGCGAGGCCGCCGAACCCGCACCCTTGTCATTGACCGCGACGACCGAGAACGCGTACTGCCGGCCGAACTCCAACTCGCCCGCCGGCACCACCAGCTCCGTCCCGGTCGCCTCCCCGGCCAGGGAGTTCGTGCCGGCCGAGGTGGCCGTCACCACGTACCGGTCGATCGTGTTGCCCTGCCCGTTCGCCGCCGGCCACTGCACCGCGACCGTCCCGTCCGGGCGCGCCTCGGCGGTCGCGCTCGCCGGCGGGTCCGGCACCTCCGCCGTCGGCGTCACCGGGTTACTGGTCCGGGCCGGTCCGTCCCCCTTGGCATTGACCGCGAACACCGAGAACGCGTACGTCTCCCCGTTGGTCAGCCCCTTGAGCTCCACCGCCCGCTGGTTGGCGCCGACCTCGACACGCTGCCCACCACCGGACACCACGTACTTGATGATCTCGGCGCCATTGGCGGCGGCGGCCCGCCAGCTCACCCGGGCCCGGGCGTCCCCGGCCGCCGCGGTGACCGCCTGCGGTGGACCCGGCCGGCTCTCCTTCGGCTTCTTCGGCGGCGGGGGCGGCGGTGGGGGAGCGGGCGGCGGGTCGCCGCCCAGCACGTCGTTGGCGTACTTGTCGACCTCCCGCATGCGGTGCCGGTCGTCCACCACCCGGGCGGTCGACGCGTCCGGAGCGTTGATGAACAGGTGGTTCTCCCGAACCTCCAGCTCAAGCGGACCAAGCGGTGCGCCGGACATCGAATCGACCAGCCGGCCGGACTCGTCGAGCACATAGACGGTGCCGGTCGCCTCGTCGGCACAGTAGAACCGGCCCGCCCACGACACCGCCGGACTGAGGTCGCCCCCATCACCGGGAACCGTGAAGTTCGTGACGACCCCGCCGGCGACCACGTGCACCTGCCGTTGCGACGGCACCGTCACCGGCACCGCCGACCCGTTGGTACGGGCGGGCAGCACCGCCGGCGCGGAGGTCTCCAGCGGTGTCCGCGTCACATCCCCCTGGCGCACCATGATCAGTGAGCCCGCCGTCCGGTCGAGCACCGCCACACCGTCGTCCAGCGCGGAGACGATCAACTCGTGATGCGGTTCGGTGATGTCGTACGTCTCGATCAGCTCTGGGTTCAGGCCCCCCTCGCTAGAGGCCGATGGTGACGGCAGCGGCGCGGCACTGATCGCCGAGACGGTTCCCTCACTCGGCACCGCAATCCACAGTCGACCTTTACCGTCAAATGAACCACCGGTGATGCCGGGAGGAAAGTGGACCGAATTGCCGATCGGTGCCAGCGAACGCGGGTCGAGCTGCCGGACAACGCCCTGCACCGCGTCCACCACGAACGCCGCCTCCTCGTGCAGCACGACGTTCACCCCGAAACCGGGTGTGGTGGGGGAGGTCGCGAGGATCCGCAACGTGGCGAGGTCCAGCGAGCTGACCTGGCCCGTGCTCAGATCCCGCAGAACGAGCAGCCGGTCAGTCTGGGCGACCTGCACCGGATGCTGCCGCGCACCCGGAACCTCCAGCCGGGTGTCCACCCGCGCCGTCACCCCGTTGACCCGAGCCAACTCACCGCGCACACTGCTCCACAGCCAGGAACTGGCGTCGAAGGTGGCCACCGCGTTGTCGGCGGCACCCACCCCGAGCACGGTGAGCCCCATCGCGGCCAGCAGCGCCGTCACCGTGGCGATGGTGACCAGCCCACCACGAAGCCGGCGACGTGGAGTCACAACATCGTTGACGGTGGCCACAACCAATTGCCTCCCCGTGTCGGTTGAGCAGGTGACGGGTCCGAAGACGGCGGCCCTCCCAGAAGTCGGGTGCCATCCTATTTGGCTTGTATCGGCAAGGAAACCCGTACCGTCCACCGGTGTGCACGCAGCGCACTTCCCGGCAATTTACCGCTCGCGATTGGTGCACACCTGCCCGGACGTGGTGAACGTCTCCGTCGAATACACCGCCAACACCGTGAAGCAGTAGTCCACCTCGGCACTCAGACCATTGAGCGTGTAGCTGGTCCGCCCCGGCTCCACCTGCCCCTTCGCCCCCAGCTGCTGCCCCGCCTGACCGGCGGCAACCACGAACGGAACGGTGCCGCCGGAGGGATCCGTCCAGGTGAGAGTCACCGAGGTCAGGTCGTCCCGCAAACTCAGTTCCGTCGGCGGCGGCGCACTCGGCGCCCCGCTCGGCATTCCCCCCGCCGACGCCCGCAGCGTCTCCGGCAGCGGAGCGGCCTCCGGACCGGCCCGAAAGTGCATCACCACGCCCGTGCCGACGATCGCCGCCGCGGCCACGCCCGTGGCGGCGAGCACCGCCACCCCCACGGTCCAGTTCCGGCCGTGCCGCTGCGGCTCCCGAGCCGGCTGTGCGGCGGACAGCAGACCGACAACGGTGTCGCCGCCCATCCGGGACGGGCCCGGCGCGGGCTCACTGGCCGGAACCCCAGGTGCGGGGCGGGCGTCGACAGAGTTGTACGGGGATCGCGGCCCCCAGGATTGGTCTGGTCGGGGCCGTCGCCTGCCGCCGTGCCCGTCCGGCCTCGGTCCGACCGCCGGCCACTGTGGTGTCGCATGGCCGGCATGATCGGGAAACGGACCCGGTGGACCCGGGGCGGCCACCGGTGGAACCAGCGGCTGCGCCCGCCGAACGTCCGAGGGCTGCGCCGCGACCGTCCCGGCCCCCGGGCGCCCCGGACTGTGCTGCGTGGGAAGCGGAGGGCTCGGCGTGCCGGACGAGCCGTCAGCCAGGCCGGCCTCGTTGAGGTAGGCCCGCGCCGCGCGGACCGACGCATGGTCGGCCCCGAGCGCGCCCGGACCGGCGGTCAGGATCCGGTTGAAGTTGCGTCGGGCCTCGTGTCGGTTGCCAAGTTCGTCCGCCACGGTCGCCAGCTCGAAGACGAGCGCCAGCAACAGGGGGTCGGCATCCGACCGGAGGCGTTCACCCGCCGCGAGCGCCTCCTCCAACACCCGGCGGGCGGCGCTCGGGTCGCCCGCCTCCCGGTGCAGTCGCGCCAGGAGGTGCGCGGTGTCCAGCACGTCGGGATGATCCAGGCCGTACGGTGGCGGATGGGCCGACTCCACGCTGTCGGTGAGTAGTCGACGCGCGCCGGCCAGGTCACCGACGTGACGCAGAGCGAGAGCCCGCTGTTGCACCGCGGCCAAGGGGGAGGACGAGGGATACGACACGTGGTCATGCTGCCGGCCCGACGTGCCCCGACGCTACTGCAACAGCCCTCCTGTCCGGTATTGCCGCCCGCCGAGTGCCGATGTGCATGATCCATCCGGGCGGTGTACAGTAACTGCTCGTGCGGCCCGCTGGGTAGCCGACAGGTGAGAAGATCACTTCGGTCATCGCGGTAGGCTGGACAACGCAAGTCCGGGTGGCGGAATGGCAGACGCGCTAGCTTGAGGTGCTAGTGCCCGTATAGGGCGTGGGGGTTCAAGTCCCCCCTCGGACACAAACCATTTCCCCACGGTGCGCGCTGAGATTCACTTCAGCGCGCACCGTTTGCGTTTCGGGCTGGTAGTTCAGCCGGAGGCCGAGTTGCCGGTAGACCTTGGCCTTGTCGGCTGGGTCGGCGTCGCGGAGCACGGCGGCGATATCCCCGAGTGCGGTCACCAGGGCGGTGATTTCTGCTCGGGTCAGCCGGTGTGGGGTGGTGCTCGCGAGTGCGTGTAGTTCTGCTTCGGCGCGGGCGCGGTCGGCCTGGGTCTGGGTGATCCAGGTGGTAACTACCGTCGGGTCTGCGCCAGCGTCGAGGGCGGCGCGGTAGCGCTCTAGCTTGGCGTCGCACTCGGTGATGATGGTCTGGGCTGGTATGCCGGTTGCGGGCGGATGGGCTACTGGTTGGGCGTCGGCCATCGCGGTGATGGTGTGTTCGAGGCGTTGGGGGGCGAAGGCGGAGGCGAGCCAGGTGTCGAGTGGGTCGGTGAGGGCGTCCTCGCGTAGGTACACGTTGCGGGGGTGTGGGAGATGGTTGGCGAGGGCGTACTCCTGTGGGAATCGGCAGCGGTAGTAGGCGTCGCCGTGGTTGTACTGGCCTTGCATGCGTCGGTCGCAGGCGGCGCAGTAGATGATGCCGCGGAAGACGTACGGGTTGCGAGTGCGCTGCCGGAGGTGTTGGCCGCCGGTTCCCCGTCCGCGATGTCGCAGTATCGCTTGGGCTTGCTCGAAGGTCGTGTCGTCGATGAGTGGTTCGTGGGTGATCTCCTTGGAGACCACCCATTTGTCGCGGGGGTTCCAGCGCATGACGCCGGTGTGGCCCATTGCGACGTCGTCGACGTCGAGCAGTACCTCGTCGGTGCGTTGTTTGTTCCAGACTTGCCGGCCGGTGTAGCGGGGGTTGGTGAGGATGACCCGTACGGCGCTTTTGGACCAGGCGATGCCGCTGCGGTGCCGGTTGCGGGCGCGGTCATGGGCTGAGGGGCAGGGCACGTGGTTGGCGGTGAGTCCTTCAGCGATGGCGAACAGGCCGATACCGGCGAGGAATTCGGTGAAGATCTGCCGGACGATCGGGGCGGTCTGTTCGTCTGGGGTGAGGCCTTTGAGTTGTTTGCCGTTGGCGGCTTTGGCCGGGTTGGGGTGGGGTCCGAGTTCGCGGAGTGTGTAGCCGTATGGCGGGCGTCCGCCGAGGTAGCGGCCCTCGAGGAGGGTCTGGGCGGCCATGGCGGTGCGGACGCGCAGTTTGATCCGGTTACGTTCGCCTTTGCTCATGCCGCCGAAGACGGACATGACCAGTTCGTGGGCTTCGTTGTCAGGGTCGATCGGACCGCCGATTTCGGGCACCCACAGTTCGACGCCGTAGTGGGTGAACAGTGGCACTAACTGGTTGCCGTAGAACGCGCGGTGGGGTTCGCCGACCACGACGGCAGAGAACCCGCGACGTGGATCGCGGAGCGCGGCGAGAAGACGGCTGGCCTGGATCCGGCGTTGCCAGGGGAGGGAGCGGCTCTGGCCGACGTCGAAGTACTCCGTGACGATTTGTCCACTGTGCGGGCGGATGATGGTGGTCGCCCGGGTGAGTTGCCAGCTCCGGGACGACTCGGGGTCCTGGTTGTCCTCGGTCGACACGCGTCCGTAGAAGGCGAAGGGTTTTGGTTGAGGGGTGGGCATCAGAGGGTGGTTCGGAAGCGTATGTCCGGACTGGGTTTGACCGCTCATTAGGGGCCTTGGTGGTCGGGGTTACGTCGACGGTGGGGTCAGGGTGAACAGTCCGGCCTCGGGTTCGGTGAGGATCTGGCGGGTGACGAGGCGTTTGAGCTTGGCGCGGAGGTTCTCGGTGTCCTTCGCGGTGGTGCCGGTGCCCAGGGCCTGGCAGATGTCCTTGGCGCGCATCGGTGTGGTGGCGGTGTGGAACACGGTGAGGATCTGTTGGTAGGCGGGGCTGGCGATGGTCGGGTCAGCGGGTGGTGCCGCGTCGAGTGGGTCGCCGAGGCTCAGGAGCGTTTTGCGGGTGATGGCGAGTTCGGNGACTTCGGTCTCGGCCGTGGTGAGCTGTTCGTTGAGGGTGGCGATTTGGGCGCGGAGCCGTTCGACGGTGAGGCCGGCGGCGGTTTCGCGTTCGGTGAGCAGGGTCAGTAGCGACGGCGGGGTCACCGCTGCTGGCCTGTGTCGCGCCAGGACGTGGTGGCGGTGCCGGTGAGCCGGCGGATGAGGTTCGCTGTGGAGGCCCACCAGGTGCGGGACACCGCGGAGGCGGGTCGGCTCTCGTACTCGCGGACCAGGCGGCGGTGCAGCATCAGGGTGCCGTGGGTCTGCTCCACCACCCACCGGCGTTTCACCGGCACGAACCCGGCCGTCGTGTCGGACCGAAGGACCTGCTCGACGTCGATATTTCGGATGGCGCCGTGGATCTGCACGTCGTCTTTGAACCCGGCATCGACCCACGCCTTGGTAACCGTCGGGGTGTGCGCTACCACGTTGTCCAGCAGTTTCACACCGATCGTGTTGTCGGTGACCGACGCGGCGGTGACCACCACCGCGATGATCAACCCGAGGGCGTCGACCGCGAGGCCTCGCTTGCGCCCCGGGACCTTCTTCGCCGCGTCCTTGCCGGTCGTGGCGGCCGGGACGTGGTTGGCCGCCCGGATCGACTGGGTGTCCAGCGCCACCGCGGTCGGATCCTCCCGGCGGCCGGCCCGCTCCCGCGCCTGACAGCGCAGCAGATCGTGGATCACCTGGTCGGTGCCATCATCACGCCACAGGGCGAAGTAGTAGTAGGTGGCCGACTTCGGCGGCAGGTCGTGTGGCAGGTACGCCCACTGACACCCGGTCCGGTTCTGGTAGAAGATCGCGTTCACGATCTCCCGCAACTCGTAGCGGCCCTGATGCCCCGACACCGACGGATGCCGGTCCTTCCACGCCTGCAGAAACGGCCCGACCACCGCCCACTGATCATCGGTCAGGTCACTCGGATACGCCGCACGTCCATTCATGATCAGCCCAACGCGGCCGGGCCTCCCCGGTTACGACTACGGCTCACATTCACATGCCAACCCAAACCCACAAGGGACGAAAGCTACCGAACCACCCTCTCACCCCACGCCGCAGCACCGAAGATCTCGGCCCTGACCTGTTCGCCACGATGCTCACCGACCCGGCACCGGTCGAGCCACCGCACACCAACGGCGCCCACCACACCGGCACCGAGGAATCCCCGGACGCGGCTGGCATCGAGGAAAGTGAGCCCACATGAGCGCGGCAACCGACCGGTGGGCCGCTCAGCCCGGCCCGCACAAGGTTCTCACCGCGGTCCGGGAACTGCTGCAGGACCGCCGCACCGGCAACGGCGTCACCGTCCGCGTCGAGCTCACCGCCACCGAACGAGCCCAAGTGGCCCGCTACCTTGGCGTGGCGTGGGACACATCCGGTCAGCCCGTAACCCTCGGCAAACTCCGCACCGCCCTCACCCGGACCGGCGACGACCTGCTCGACCTACTGACCCGCACTGGCGGCGCCATCGACGACGTCCGCGGCCGCCGCGAACAAGCCGCCGCCCGCACCGCAGCCACCATCGACGCCGCCTACACCAGCCTCACCACCACAGGCCTTCCCGACCACGCCGTACAGCTTGCCCGTAAACGCCGTTGGCTCGGCACCGACCCCGACACCGCCACCCGCCGCTCCGACGACCTGCAGCACCTGTGGCACGCTCTGCCCGGCACCGGCCGACCCCTCGCTGAAATCGCCAACACCCTCTACGGGGACCCGCACCGCCTCGACCGTGACCACGACCTCGGCCGCACCGCCGCCCGCCTGCTCGCAGCCACCACCGCCACCGCCGACCAGGCCGCCTCCGCCGCCGACACCGCGCTGACCGCTGACCAGTGGCGACAAGTGTGGGCCGAGCACGGCATCAGCTGCGATGGAGTCTCCTCCACGGTCCTGATTCTCAACCTCCCCCTGACCGGGAAAGCCCCGGCAGCCCGGATCGCGGGCGCGGCAGCCGAACATGGCGAACCGGTATGGCTGACCAGCCGCAGCCTGCGCGCAGACTGGGCGCTCGCATCCGGACTGACCGTAGTGCGCGTCTGCGAGAACCCCGCCGTCGCCGAGGCCGCCGCCGATCGACTCGGCACCGCTTGCCTACCGCTGGTGTGCATCTACGGACGACCCTCCTCAGCGGCATGGACACTGCTGCGCGACCTCGCCGCCGCCGGCGTCCAACTACGGGTCACCGCTGACCGCGACACCGCAGGCCGCAGCTTCCTCACCGAAATGCTCGCCCTGCCCGGTGCCACCGAATGGCTGCCCGACGCCGACGGCCTGTACGAGGAAGCCCGGCTCGAAGCCTTGATCGCCGACCTCACTCCAACCAGCCGCGCGACAACTGACCCGGTGGTCCGGCTCCGGGGGCTGTCTCGCCACGCCATGACCGACGGAGCCGAGCCATAGCTAAGTGCACGTCTCGCGGCTGCGGCGCACATTCGAACGCCTCGGCCAGCCGCGGCACGTCATCGAGACGCTCCCCGGGGGATATCGGCTGGCGGAGGCGCAGGTTGACACCGACGTGCGCCAGTTCAAGGACATCTGTGCGGAAGCGGAGCGGCAGTCGGCCAAAGGCTGCCGAGAGCGGGCGGCCACGAGGCTGCGGGGCGCGCTCAATCTCTGGCGTGGCCCCGCCTTGGCCGACGTCGACGCTCCCTTCGCCGACGAATGCCGGACGATGCTCCGCGAGCGGCAGCGACTGGCGTTGCTCCTGCTCGTAGATCTCGAGTTCTCGCTCGGCAGACACGCCGCGGTGGCTCCCGAGTTGATCAAACGCCTCGCTGAGGACCCCTACGACGAGGGTCTACGTCTGCGGCTCATGGTCGCCCTCTATCGGAGCGGACGTTCGGTCGAGGCCTTGGCGTTTTATCAGACCACCCATCAGCTTTTTGTCGGCGACCTCGGAATTGAACCCGGACCCGACCTCAAAAAAGCGCATGTCGCAATTCTCACGGGCCAGACGTTATTGTAGCCGCACACCGAACCGTTACTGTTGTCGAACAGGGGCGGCCGGCATGGCCGGCCGCCCCTGTTCGGCTTCCCCCTCATCGCGAGATCGGGTCCACCGTTCCACTCGGCCGACGACGATGAAGGTGACCCCCACATAGGTCCAGCCGGCCAGGATATCGATCACGTAATGCTCAGCGGTGTATACTAGAGTGAAAGCCATGGCCAACGGGTACGCAAGCAGTAGTGGCCACCACCGTCGCTGCACGGTCGGCAGGAAGAACGCGATGACCAGCAGCGCATAGGCGGTGTGCAGGGACGGCATGGCGGCGACTGGGTTCGATGCCTCCACCTGCATCGCGTTGAGGGCATTGCCCGCGCTATGCAGCCCGAGCGCCTCCCAACCGTTTGTGGAGATGCGCTCCACCGGGGCGATGAGGGAGCCGTGCTGCGGCTGTGCTGCCCACCACGGGGGCGCCGCGGGGTAGGCGAAATAGGTGGCCAAACCCGCAAGCGTCAGCACGATCCATCGCCACATGTACCGCTTCCATCGCTGTCTCGACCGCACCCAGAGCATCACGGCGGCGGCCGGCACCGCCAGGAAGTGCGAGAAGTAGATTAGCGAGACCGCGACTTCCCACCACTGCACCGACCCCGGTTGCCACAGGTGCCGCTGCAACCAGACAGTCGGGACATCGCCACCGAGGAGCCAGCCGAACAGCCACTGATCGGCCCGGACGAGTTCGATGGCGTGCGGCGCCGACAGCCCGTCCGCGTACCCCCGGGAGATGTTGTAGACCAAAAGGATGAGCAGGACGGGCGCCCAGTCCCGGACAAACGCTAGGTGACTCCGCCACGGCAGGTGGCTGTTCCACGCGATCGTCGCCATCCACAGCCAGCCGAGCAGGAGAAACGGATCGCTGGTCGGTACGCCGAGGAAGACCGCGGAGATCGCGAACGCGGCCGTCCAGAGCGACAGGGCGAACATCCGGCGGTGGGTCACCGGAGGGTGGGGCTGCTGTCCGCTCTCGTTCCGAGGAATGGTGCTAGTCATGACCGTCAAGGCTAGCTAGCCGCACGTCAGGAGTCCGCGGTGGAGACACTGCTCTACATCTCGGCGGTAATCGCCGCCGTCGGCGCCGCCGGCGAGGTGCTGCGCCGCGCCGCCCGCGGGACGCTGACCACCAGCCGCAAGGTGTCCCGGCTCGTTGACGACCTCGTCGGCGAGCCACCCCGCCCCGGCCTCCCCGACGGCCGCCCCGGGCTCATGACGCGGGTCGGCCGCATCGAGGGCCGCCT